>OZ245761.1:0-747500 GCA_965227535.1 Micropepsaceae bacterium
CGTTCCGTTCTTGACATGGAGAACCAGGCCGCGATTCACCCCGCCTTCGTGGCGCGTACCGGCAAAGATGAAATGGGACGAGTGCTTCGTGCCTGCTTTCGCACTAAAGCGTTGGCGAATTCGGCCTTCGAGATTGGGTCGGCCGACATCTGGAGGAAGCGAGAATTCGGGCAATACCACCACCTGACTCCCGCTTGCGACGGCAGCCTGGACGTGATCGCATACCGTATCCGCCCATCGTTTCCATCGCCGATTTCCAGGGTCTTTCACCTTCGTCGTGCGGCCAAGTTCAGAGATGCCGGTTTTGTCCGGCATGCCGGGAATTTTTTGCGGCCGCGGAAGCCGCTCTAGTACGCAAAGATCCTCGTTGAGGTGTGTTGTGTTAGGGAGCTTGCTGACCTTGACGCGCACGCCGACCGTCGCAATGCGAAGGCGGCGATCGATGTCGACGCCTTTTTTCGCGAGATCGTCCTGCGCCGCATCGTGCGTCATGATTTTCTTCTTCGTGACGTTGGCTTGCGGGTCGCTTACATCGCGGAGTCGGCGTCCTGTGAGTTCACTTCGGCATAACATCGTCACGCGCATCAACGCTTCGCGTTCTTCCGAGGTTAGGATGCCCTCACGCGCGATACGGCTTTTCAGATATTTGTTTGCCAGATCCGTGGGCACTGCCGGGGGCAGGGGCGTTGGACCTCGTGCGGGGCGCGACGTTTTGTCAAACAAATCGACTATACAAGTCCTGGCGGACATTGATGTCCGTCGAACTAGAACATTCTTGAGCAACGCGCGACCGTATTCCTTCTGGCTTTCGCCTTTGAGCAGGAATGGTCCTTTTGAAAGATATCTTGAGACACGTTTCCTTTGCCGCGAAGCGCGGTTTCCTTGTCTTCAGCTTGGAGACGATACCCCGAGGAACAATGATTCACCCGGCCGCAGGTTACCCAGGGCGATGACTGACACAAAATTGTAGCGTTATTCAGGGATCCGTTACAATGCGAGATCGTGAGATCTAGCCGTGCTGCGACTGCGGCTCCAGCTGGCGCGCGCCGATATCCGCGATACGTGCGCTTAAGGGTCTCGCCGCCGAGATGGAGCGAACAAGGTCCGGTGTCGATGTAATGCGAGTCCACGCAGGATCGATCGACTGGCTGTTTGAAATCATGCCGATTGAGCTCGCTAGGCCGGAGATGATGTATTTTGGCTTGTCGGCAGGCGCATCTAGTTCGAGAACGGGCCTCGTGTAGATAGCTGCAAGGCCGCCATGTGCCGTTGAAAGCAATATCTCGCTTGGGTCTGCCGCTTGCCCACTGGTCTTCGCAACGAAATTGGCGACTTCATCGGCGCCGGCGCGGAGATCTGTCCCGGTTTCAGCAATCGCATCCTTGAAGGTAACGCCGGACAAGTTCATGGCGTCGACCAGGCGCGAAAATCGAGAATCAGTGTTGTCCGCGAAACTAACCCGCAACTGGCTGTGCGACATTCGATGTGCGCCGTGCGATTCACCCGTGACACTTTCGAGCGTTGCTGTATAGGCGGCGCGCAGATCGGGCAAACTATCCTCGGCTAGCCGTGTTGTGACTTCCACAAATTGCACAGAGTCCTTCTCATTGGGCGCATCTGAGGCGTCAACAGGTACGCCCTCAAACGTCCACCACAACTTCGACAATCGGTCCCTGCGTTCCAACACACAGGCGGTGACAGACGGCCGGACCCGAAGATCCCACGCCCTCTCTCCGACGGTCATGACAAATCGGCGCGACCGAAACAAACCGATGATCGGATCACGGGGCGGTTCGACATTCGATTGGTCCTTTGGGGTGGGAAAGAGCTGGACAAAATCTCTGTCCTGACCGTTGTCCTGGATAATCGTGACTTCGAGGTCGTCGGTGTCAATCTCTTGGTCCGCCAGACGAATTTGCATTCCTTCCGCGCGTCTTTTGATGGCTCCGTAAATCTGTTCCAGCTGTGTCCGACAAATCTCTTCCATCTGCCGGTAGAAATCCTTCGCCACCTCTTTTGTGTCGCGAAGCGATTCCGACGCATCCCGATCCGCGCTCTGCTCGAACGCGCAAAGTCCCATGACGCGATTGACTGTTAAGGGGTAAGCCATTCGACGCTCCTCCCCCTCAGCCTGCAATGCCGCCAGAGTGATCTGGCGGCATCATGGCGGAGGGGACAGGGGTGCGCGACCACTGCTCGAAAAAGTGTTCGGAAGGTTCCGCCACGTGAGTCCCCCAGTAAAGGCGCGATGGTGTAATCCCACAGCAAAGCTGACCGGGTCCCAATGCACCACGTGCGCCTAGGTCGACTAGCCCAAAAAACGGTTAATCGCTCCGAGCGCCTTGCGGTTGTGATGAAGGATTGCGACTCGCCCCGGAGCGCTGCTGGTTAGGCCGCCAGCCTAATTTGGCTGCACACAAGAGCGCCGCAACGAAGACGTTACACCTCACCATCGCCTCTCGGGCGTCACCGGTCGTAGCTCCTCGGCTCACGTCCTGCAACGTGTGGTTCTGGATACCATCCCGAATTTGGACCAACGCAAGCCGTGCCGCCACCTTCGCCATCGGTCAGCGATTTCTGTTTTCCAGATTTTCGCCTCCTCCTTGCGCTAGCATGGCGGATCGTGCCGTCGGTCAGACTTGGCATTTCGACTTCCAAATGCTGTGGACTTGTCGGGTGCGGCGAAAGGGGTCTGATCCCGGCCCCAACCCGAGTTCTACCGCACCAACAGTCCCCACCAACGGATGCTTGTGCACTAGCGCACCGGCAGACACTACGGCATTGATGCGCAATCATTTTTTCCTGAGTTGAAGCGAGATTGGGTGCTGCTCTTGGGGGCTGTTGCACGTCGAAGGCGCGTCAATTTCACTCACAATCACGATCGCTCACGACGCGTCGATCGGCAGCGCGGCAGCTCATCAAATTTCTTCGGTCCCACGCTTCGAGTTCGCTGAGTGGATAGAGCACAGCCTTACCGACCTTGAGGAATGAGGGTCCCAATCGCATCGAGCGCCAGTTTCGCAATATGCCGATCGAGAGCGTTCCTCGGTATCGCTCTGCTACCTCTTCAGGCGTCAAGAACACTCTCTCGGACATGAGCAACTCGCGTCCACACGCAACCACACTGCCTCAATGCACCTGCGTGGCAAATGACGTTGTCCTACGCCCTCGTTCGCCTATGCATTACAACGCGTCGCCTGCCGGCCATCACTAAGGAGTCCGCGGCAGGTATTAGCGTGGTGCTTGACTGCGAACCACCGTCGGCTACTCTTCCGCAAGATGGCAAATAAGAAAGAACCGTCGGCCTACCGGCGCGCCCATCAAGAACAGACAAGCGGTGAACCAACCGCGCCTCCCATCGCAGATCTAAGATCCATCAAGCACTGCCAACCGCTTACGGCGTTTGGCTTGGGAGATACCTATGAAATTTGCTCGTGTCGGTACGGAGCGCTGTGAAGCCGTTCCCGGTGTTTCTGCAGTTTGCCCGACGTGTGGCGCCGCGATGATCGCAAAGTGCGGTGAGCGGCGACATCACCATTGGGCTCATCGTTCACAACGCGATTGCGACCGATGGTGGGAGCCGGAGACCGAGTGGCACCGCCGGTGGAAGAATGAGTTTCCGCGTGAGTGGCAGGAGTTTGTGCAACACGCGCCGAACGGAGAACGCCACATTGCCGACGTGAAGACCGAGCACGGCTGGGTCGTCGAATTCCAACATTCCTATCTGCCGCCCCTCGAAGTACGCGCTCGCGAAGCGTTCTACAGGAGATTGGTTTGGATTGTGGACGGTACCAGACGTAAGCGAGACCAAGCCCAGTTCTTCCGCGCGTTGGCGCAAGGTCAATGCGCGTCCGCGGCGCCGCTTGCTTGGTTGGTGTCTGGAGAAAAATGCAACCTCATTCAGCAATGGGTTCAAAGCGCTTCGCGCGTGTATTTCGACCTTGGTGACATCACTGAGGTCGGAGGGCTTCGCTTTCGAGGATTGATCTTGTGGCGCCTCGGCCGGCTAGCGCAGAACGGCCCAATCTATCTCTCCCCCGTGGACAGAGAGCAATTGATCGAAGCGCTACGGACCGGAGGGCGACCCGCAGGCATAGCGATAAATCCCGTTCTGCCCGTGCGACCGGTTGGACCAGGACCGCGTGGCGAGTTTCCTGCCAACGGATACCGACGGCGGCGCGTGCGCAGCCGCTTTTGAGAGTCGTTGCTGGACTGTTCGTACGTTGCGCGATTTCTGGGTAGGGGAGCTTGAATTGCTTCGTTGGGCCGGACCGACCGCCGACGAACAAGCGCGCACCGGCTGTCACCTTTAAATTGGCAGAGAGCGACGTGTCCAAGGCGAGGACCGCATTTTCGGCTAAGGCAATTGAAGAACGCGTGGTCGATGATCGGCCAATCGGCGACGATGGACGACCACGGATTCGGTCGGTCCAGATGTTGGGTGACAATGTCCAAAGAGCGGCTTCCTCGATGTAACCATGTTCGATGAGGTGATGGGCACTCGCAGCTGCGGCACTGGCTGAAATACGGCTTGCATGCGTACCAGCCCGACCTAAAGCTCTTCTTGGCAGTCGGCCCCGCACACACTATTTTCAATGTTGAAAAGGCGTCCGCAGCCCGTTGCGGCTGAGCGAGAGCCGAGCCACACATGGATCGTCATGACAACCAGTGCCATCAGTAGCCGCGCCACGGTCGTGCCGCACTGGTATACCTATCCGCCCAAGAATACTTATCGCGACGTTACTTCGAATGACGACCTGATCGACCTCACTCGTGTCAAGGCCGGGGGCAAAGCCAGCCTTTATGTTCACATTCCTTTCTGCAACATGAAGTGCTCGTTCTGCTCACTATACACGTCCGCGGGGTATAGCGAGCGCGCTGTCAATGAATACACCGATGCACTCACCACCGAGATCGCGAGCTTCGTTCGACGGCAGGGCGACACAAATTTGGTGATTCAAACTTTGTATTTTGGGGGAGGAACACCCGCTCTTTTTCCTCGGGACAACCTGTCGAAAATCCTCTCATCTCTTAGTGCTGTCGGCGATCTACGAGCGAGCAGGGGCAATACCGTAGAATTCTCTCCGGATACCACCGATGCACAGACCGTCAAGGCTTGGCGTGAAGCCGACTTTGATCGTGCGAGCATTGGCGTGCAAACGTTCGATGATCAGCTACTACGTGTGTTTCGGCGCCGGCATTCGGCGCAAGACGCTCGCGAAGCCATAAGGCGTCTGCAAGGAGCCGGGTATCGTGAAATCAATGTTGATCTAATCTTTGGGCACGAAGCACAAACCGAGCGAATGTGGATGCGCGATGTTGCCGAGGTGCTTGGATCGGGGGCGACGAGCTGCACGTTTCATCCGCTTTCCTCGGCATCGAAAACAGAGTTTGAACGAAAATCCATAACCTCCAAGCAGAGTCCCAACAAGACGCTGAGCATGCACTCGTACGCACTCTCGGCTTTCCAAGCAGCTGGTTGGAGGAGAACCAGCGCAATCTCCGTGTCTATCAGCGGCAGCCCCAACCCGATAGAGCACGCCGAAGCGCAAGGGATAACAACAATTGGCTTCGGGGCTGGTTCGCGGTCATATTTCCCCGGCGCTCACCTATCGACCGTGCCCTATCAGCACAAGATGGCGTTTGGCCAAGTGCTCAGTCGATATTTCGATGCGGTACGCAGCGGGAAAATTCCAGCGTTGTCTATTGCTCACGTGAGCGCCGAAGAACAGGCTCGTCGCCTGCTGATACTGCAACTCCATCACGGGTCGATCGCGCGTGTTGCCCTCGATCGGGTAAATCACCCTGGGCTTCGCGGACAGTTGGTCCAATCGATCGAACGATTTACGCGGGCGGGATGGCTAGAAGAGCGACCGGAGCAGTTTGTATTGACGGACGCAGGCGCGGTTCAAGTTGCACAGCTTGGCGAAGCGTTGGCGAGTGCCGAAGTCCAATCGGCGCTCAATACCAATGGGCTGGCGTCGGCCTGAACAGGGAAAGTCAATGACGATTTGGTCTATGGGCGGCCCAAGCCAGGAGGTGATCCAGATCGGACCGCTGCTGATAGACAAATTCAGGCATTGCCGTGTTGTCGATCTTGGTGCGGGCGCTGGACGAAACTCAGTGTTCATGTCCGGCATCGGCGCCGACGTTACGGCAGTCGAGAGATCGAACGCCCTTGCAGATCAAGCCAGGCGAAACCAGAGCAGCCTCGGAACAAGGTTTCGAGTTGTTGAACTCGACGCGTCTGAGTTTTCACCGGATCCTGGAGTGGCTCTCTGCATCGCTCTCGGAATATTGCACTTCGTGCCATCCGATCAGGCGTTGGCACTGGTAGAGCGGATGAAGTCAGCAACCGCAACGGGTGGCGTGCATTTGATTACGATCGCGCACGAACCGGGCGGCGGCGCTCTCGCGCACCAAGGGCATCTCAACTCGATATCAGCTGCGGACCTTCTCGACGCCTATCGAGACTGGACCTGCCTTGCTCACGAAACCTATGTGAAGAGAGACTATCACCTGAACAACGAATACCACGTCCACTCAATTGACAAACTCGTATTTTGCAACGCGACATCGGTTGCATCCGCTCCGATCAAAAGCACAGCGATGAAATTGCGCTCACGACCTGACCAGGCGGTACTGGAGCAGTACCTGAGCTCAGATCCGCTCAACATCTCCACTCTGGCGGTATTGAGACGCGATCTCGGCGCCGAGGACTCAATTCACGAATTTGCAGCCGCCGGCAAGCAGATGTCGCTGCTCATGCGAAGGGACGGCTACGCATTGCAGATCGCATTTTGGGGCAGATCAAAGTGCTACTTCGAGAACGGCATCTTGGTTGGACATGCCCGCTACGACAGCACCGCGTTTCACACTTACGAACGCGGCTAGCCCGCAACTTCGTTTAAGAGCCGCATCAGAACCGTTGCGGCGTTGCGTGTGGCAAGCTCTTGCGTGATCGCCTTCGACTCCAAGGCGCCCGCATCACCGTAGTCACTGATGCCCTTTATCATCAATAGCGGGAAGCCTCGTCCGCGGTCGCGTAGGCGCTCAGCCTCCTTATACGCAAGATACGCCTCCATCTCGATGAGCACCGCGTCTGACGGAAATTTGGTGAGCAGATCACGTCGATCAGCAGAGTCCTTGTCGGCGTGAAAGGCGGCTGTCGACACTGCCTCTCGATTTGTTACGACGCGAATCGGATCAAACCCGCCGCCAACCGCGAAGTTGACGAACTTGCTGATCAAGCGGCCGCTACCGTGCCGTTGCTCGAGGTCGTAGAGCTTTCCGCCTGGGTTGATTTGAACTGTGTCACCATCTCTGGCGCTTTTGAACACGAACACTGTTCCCCGTTCGGCAGCGCCCTTTTCGTCAAGGTAGCCAGCGCAACCGACAAAAAACACAGCATCCGGTCGCAACTCGCCATCGATGCGACGCACCAAGTCAGCGGCTTCATCGCCTCCCGTTTCGTTTGCCTGGCCTACGTCAATCTGGATGGGGCCGTTTCGCGTCGTGATCACATAGCTGTACCGAGGCACTTCGGTGTCGCGCCCATTGAACGTGCGATCCGGATCTCCACTCTTCTTGAAGCTGTCGACTACTTCGTGCACGGCCTTGGCTTCGCGCCTATTTGAAGTCGCAACAAATACGTAACGCATCTCTAATCCTGCTCCGTCGAACTGGTTCTGTCGAACTGCACGGTTTCGCGCGCTTGCTCCCACGTCAATCTTCGAACCTGAAGATGCCGTAGCCACCTTGTCCAACACGTCCAAGCCGATACCTCGGTTCACCTCGCCAGAAATAGCGCCCAAAACACCTGCGACTTCCTTCGCAATTTCGGCCGCATACCGAGGCCGCGCCGCCCTCTTGGCATGATTTCCGTCGAGCGATGATGGACGGACTTTCATTATCGCGTTATCAATCGCGTTCTGTCGGTCGTGCGATCCTGCTGGGTGACCTTGCAGGCTGAAATACGTATGTGCGAACGCGCTCCAGCCCGCCGTTGCTCTTAGTTCTACGATGAACTGCGCGCTGGCGTCGAGAATCCATGTCAGTCCCATGCGCTGAAGCAATCTCAGCAAATTCTTAAATGAGTAGGGGCGGTCTTCCGCGTTGTTGCAGAAGGCGCTTAGCGAATGGGGGAGCCCGGAAAGAAGGGCCGCTCCGTACTCCTGGCGATACAGTTCGAAGTAGTTTCGCTGAAGCTCAAATCGCACGTCTTCTGCTGACGCTAATACTTCCTGTCCTAGCTGGGGCACCAATCCTGGCCAAGTCAGTGCCTGACCTGTCCTCACAAGGTTGCTCGGCGCGTCTCGAAGCCTTGCGATGCTGGTAGCGGGAAGCCGCTGCTTCAAATTCTGCCATGCCGTTTTCGTATCGGGGCCAGCCTGCCATGCAGCTGCGGCTGTAGCCCCAATCTTAGTAGTCCGCGGAACAAAATATGCGTCTGTTTTGTCGAAAATCGAAGCTCGACCGTCGTCAAACAAACCCTCGAACTTGTCACGCACTGAGCTATATTCTGATCGCTTTTTTTCAATTAAGCTCCCAATGCTTAGCTCGCGCTTCGGGAGTTCTATGAGTGCGCTGTCGAGAAACGCAATCTGCTTGGTCACGACTTGGTGCGAAAGATCGCTTTCCAAAAAGAAGCCCGGCGGAAGCAAGCACGTGTCCCGAGTAAGCAGCACCGATGTGGTTAGTGCCCGTCGAAGCACGCTTAGCTGTCGCTCTGCAGGGAGGTTGTCGAAGCCGACGATTTCCTGGGCGTCTCGGTTCATGAAGTGGAGAAAAATGTTCCGCTGCATTCCCTAACTATAATAGTATTCGTTTGAAAAGCCCGCTGCAAAACGAGGGGTCGCACGCTGCCCAAGGCTATATACCTCACTGGCGCACCCGCGTCCGGAAAGACGACCCTAGCTAACGCCCTAATTGAGCGCCGGCCGGACGTGGCTTTGTTCGAGTACGGTCAAGCGATGGCAGAGCATCTTTCAAGGAAGTACCACAATCACCGAACGGCTCTTGATCTGAGAGCCGGCACTGAGCCCTTCGTTTCGGCCCATGACATTGCTGAGGTCGATGAGCTCATGATCTCCTGGGTTCAAGAGAACCGTCAGACGAAGACGGCTCTCGTCGACAGTCATCAAGTGACACTCGAGTCCTACGGCTTTCGCGTTGCACCCTTCACGGAAAATAGGTTGAGCCGCTTGCGACCGGATGAGATCTGGATCCTTGCGATTGACGCACAAGAAGCCATCCGGCGCATTTCGACCGACCCAAAGGGCCGACGCCTGCCCACGCCTTTTGAGGCCGATCTTCACACCAATGCGTTGATAAATTTGGCGATGGCGTACGCCGCCGCACAAGGCATCCCCGTTTACATATTGGATGCGAGCGCAAGCGTCTCGCAATTGACGCTGGAAGCGGAGAGGCACCTTTGATCATCTCCGATGCGGCGGATTAGCTTTGCCGTGGATGCAGCGGAGTAGTCGGAACCCACTTTGTGCTGACTTCACCGTACGAAAGGTTGATGTCCCTGTCCTTCTCGGCCTCGATGAGCTGTGCGATTTTTCGCTCGTATTGTTCGTCATAGATTAGCTTCGTCGGGTCATCCAAAGCACCATAGCGTTGGCGCACTTCCAATTGCGCCTTCCTGTCCGTTTTGTCGGATATCCTGCAAAACACCCAAACTCCGCTGTTGATGCGGTTTTCAGCGTTCCATCCAAGCCACTTTCCGGCGATTACATCATCGCCGGCGTGTCGACGAAACTGAAAAGCACCGTGGTACTGAACGTTTTGATCCTCGTTCATCCAGGTGCCCGAAATGAACCCTTTGCTATCGATCCGCCCCTCGAGCACGCATCGTTTAGGTGGTCCCAGCAAGGCCGTTGCGAGAAACATACTTCCTCGCTTCCTAACGACGACCACGTGGGAATAGTAACGAACGTGATTTGAACGCGTGTACCTCCAGTAGACTGAGTACCACAGGCCGTTAATGCCTTCGCTCGGGCGTCGCTTCCGCCACACCTTGCTGAAGAAGCTGTCGATGTGATCCGAGTAGTAATAGTTGAACAGGCGCGCAAAAAACCATCTTCCTGTGAACCCAGCGATCGCGGCCGCCGCTAAGACAATTATTGCCCAAACGCTTAGAGAAGGAAGCATCGATCAGAACATTGCTCCGACTGTGCGTATTTCTGCTGAAGTTTGACTGGGTCCATACGTAACTAGCATGGTCCCCGGAATGAGTCGATCCGAGGGGGCGACACGCAATCGAGACGTATTGCTGCTTCATGGCTCCCTGCCGCAAGCTGCATGAACCGAATTGCTCTCGAATAGCTTTCTTGATGACGCGTCCGCCATCTGCAAGCCTACACATAGACCGGCCGTTGATGGTCATGCTTGCCGTTAGTCGATACACCACAATGTATGCTCTATCGCCGCAACGGTTTGGTGGACTCGCGCAGACCGCATTTCAGTCCTACGCCGATCAAAAAAAACAACCGACAGAAGAATAACCGGTAGTCGCCAAGACGAGCGCTTCCTCTGGGAACAATTCCCATTTCGAGCGGTGAGGACAAAAGTATGCGCTAGAACATCGTTAGAAACCTGGTTCGTCCGGGAGGGAATTTGATCCCGAAGGCGCCGCAGCGAGTTGCTGCGCAAACGCCGCCAAGGCCTTAGCAACGCGAGCAGAGTCCGGCTTGGCCTCCACAAGCGGAATCAGCGCCACAACTAGACGGTGCGCCGTGCGCACGTCGATGGCTTCAGACTTTACCTCGGCCCACAAGCTGTAGATTCTCTGAATCTGTCTTGGTACGGGCTCTAGGCGGTATGCGATGGCTTGAATGTCGTCCCGCAAACCCACTGGATACACGGTGAGTTCCACGACCGCCTCTAGGACTTGGTCCAGAGTGGGCGTCACGCCGTTGCGCGTCGATTCTCTCAGTTGCTCGATCTTGTTGCCGAGTTGGCGTGAAGAAAACGCCTCGAGCGCAGAAACAAAATGTGCGTTGGCGTTCGAGGTGACCGACTGTGTCTCTACGAAACTATGCATGAGGTGATGTGTCGCCCATTGCTTCATGTAGTCCTGAAGCACTCGCACGGTCCAAAAAACGCCGACACCGAGGGCTACCGTGAGTGCCAGAACGCCGAGCATCATTAGCTGAATGAGGTTCGCAATTTTCTCGTCATTGCGCCCCCATGTCTGCACAAGAGTCTCAACGCGATTCGAGAGCTCTTCCGTTCTGTCTGCCTTCGGCTCAGTTCGATTTTCGGGAGCGGTCGGTGCAGTATTGATCAGGATCAAACCACCGCATCCTGCGCCGGCGAACACCGGAATGGCCAATTTTTCGTTTACCCGGTTGCGCCCTCGGACCTTGTCCTTCGCGGGCGTTGTTTCCGCCTGCGCTTCCAATGACAAATATCCAATCTGCGCGCAATTTCCGGACGCAGCAGTCGATTGCTGCGGATCAAGCGGAGCGGAGCTTGCGCTATTTGCGAGCAGCACCACCATAGCAACGACCGGCAGCGCGCGTACGTCCAAGGCTGGCGTCAAGATATCCCCTCCCTGCGGCGCCGGCAGCTACTCGTTCGTCTGTTGCGCCGAAACCAAGCTGTTCACCGATTGAACAAATTTGTCCAAAGCACCTTTTTCGAGCACAACAATTGGTCCCGCTCTGCGAGACTTTACAGAATCCAGTCGTCTAGTTTCGGTTTTTGGCATGGCGCGATTTGAATAGACGATAACTGGTATCGCGTCGAAATGGCCAAACACTGTGTCGCGCGATGATCTATGCTCGGGAGCCAGTACACGATCTAAGAATACCAGACCCGCGGCGAAGCCGTTCGCGGTCCGCGCATCCTCGACCCACGGAAAGTAAGCGCTGAGATTGTTCACCCCATCGATCATGATGTCGATTACCAACAGACAAACCATGTCGCGGTGCTCCCCTCCAGGCAACCGGGCACGAAGGGATTTTTCCAACTCCCGGAAGCCGCGAGCAACGACGACGTTGTAGCCGAGCGCCTCGATCTCTTCCTTTCTGGCCGTTACTCGGTCCTCATCAGGGTCATCCTCCAACCATACGACCGTTTGTCGAACTTCGCGCGCGCTATCGGCCATCGCGGATCACCTCGGTGGCGCTGATCAAGAGCCGAAAATTGTGCCAAACCGGATTGGAGTGCTCAAAACTCCACCGTTGTCCGGGAGTTTCCTCGTAAAGAAGATCCGCCCCGATTTGTTGAGCGAGTGTCCGAGCAATATACAGTCCGTTCCCCGTCCCGGACTGGCGCGATGAGCGTGCTGCCGCGCCCCTGAAGCCGCTCTTGAAGAGCTTCGTCCGTTCTTCCATCGTAAATTGACTTCCCGCGCTCGAGATCGATATCTCCAAGGTCTCGGCAACGAGATCGGCGTTGACCCGTATGGCCCTCTCCGGCGCGCAATACTTCAGCGCGTTGTCCGCCAGATTCTCCAGGATCTTTGCGATGTCGCTCCGAGAAAAGTCTTGAAAGCGTAGGTGATGGTTCAGCGCGCCCCCGGTAAATATCGGATTTGGAAGGTTGCGCGTGCGAACCAGGCCATGGCGCGAATTAAAAGCATCGCGCAGCAGATCAAATAGCTTCGCCGGCGCGTCCCTTCCACTCCTCATTCTCAGATTTGGTTGGCGCGGCAATTCGAACCCATGCTCTCTCATTGACTGCAGGCTAGAGGTCAACATCTCTGCTTCGATGCGCACGCGATCCGAGGCCATCTTGCTTCGTGCGAGCAGGGCCGGATCCAGATCCAATGATCTAAGGCGGTCACTGTCGAAGTTGAAAAGTTTTTGTAGAACGTTTCTGTCAAGGTATGAGAACTGGTCGAGAATTCGGTTCGTTTTGCTCACGACCTCGTGGCTCAACATTAGTTCGATTTGGTTCTGGCGGAGGGTCTCGAGCCGCAACGTTCGAACCAACATCGCCACTTGGCTCCCGGCAAACTCGATCAGCGGGATCCAAGAATTCGAATAGCCGGGTATTGCGCCCGGTGACCTGTCCTCCGGCAGGCGGACCGATCCAAGCTCCTTTGTGAACAGAACAATGGTTCCAATGGCAACTTGCTCTTCGCGATCCTCCCCAGGGGCGAGTAACGGGATAACGGCGTGATGTCGAACGTGACTATCCCATTGACGCTGATGGTACGCTAGGCGGGCCGTACCGCGCTTGGAGGCCTCTGGGGGTAAGCTGATGACCTCTTGAATTACTTGTTGCGTGGCTGACGATGAAGTGACGCTCGGCGCCGTTGGACCTTCGGTTTCGATTTGACGTTGGAGGGTTGCCTCGTTGATGGCGCGAATGCTTAGGGAATCCTGATCGTCGCGACCAAACACGGGCGGCATCCATCCGTCTGGTCGATCCGACGCAAATTCTCTTCTGTACGGATCATCGATGACGCCAAACAGGCCCTGCAGTTCGAATTGGCCTGGCCAGAGGTCATCCTCGAGCCATAGCGCGGCGCCATCCGCAAGAAAGACTCGCGCAACTCGCTCGCAAATCGTGTCCATCAAATCGCTGTAGGAGCCGCTTGGTGCATCACCGCCTCTCTTCCATAGGATTGCGTGGTTTAGAGAGGAGATTTGAGCGAGCATGCCGACATTGTGGAACCGCTCACCAACCAGTGCGCTCACCTCCTTAAGCCAAATTGGATCAATGTGATCGAACTGATACGGTGTGAAACCCGCCATCTCGATGACGCCCCACGCTCGACCAAACACCTTGATAGGCGCCGCCACGCCAGTTCGACCACGAGCGGCTATTGGGTTGTCAGGTCCCAACTCCCATATTCCTGCAAGGCCGCTTCGACCATCCCAATCTCGCACAACCTCGAGCTCTAAAGAGTGAAGTGCGCGGTACGAGATAGAATTCCACCTATCACGTGGCTCCCTCTCAAGTATGCGCATCGACAGCTGAATTTCGTCCGACAGTTTGTTGCCATCGGGCTCGTGACTGACGGCGTGTCCAAGCTTCGTCAGAAAGCCAACCATGGCTCCGTTCGCTGTCGGCACCAGTTGATAAAGCGAAACGACATCCGCACCGAAGAAGCGGATGAGCCATCGACAAATTCGCCTGGAACTCTCTTGCAGATGCGCGTCGTCGGCGATCGCGCATCCTATCAGCACATCCGATAGATCAGTCGCAGACGCGGGCACGGCGCCTCTCCATAGTCTACTGCCTGGCCTTCGGATGCAGGTGATCGCACGCCTAGCCACGGTTTTGGCAGCATCGATTGAATCGTAGTCAACTGCAACAATCTAGTTCAAGCAAATACGAAGCAGTATGCACTCTTGACTACAGGAGGATACTCTGTCGCGCCAATAGCATATAGGCGCGCTGAACCAGCGACTCCAATGAGTTGTCGCCTGGCGTGTGCGCTGAGCATGTGCGCCGCTAGTCGTGAACGATGCCTTCGACGGTTGCCGATCGGACGCGGGGAATTCGAACGAGATCCCGCACGAGCTGATCCGCGGCCAGGTCATCGACGCCGTTGAAGGTTGCGCTGACCACGAGAAGGTTCTCCTGCGGGCGCATCCTGAGAAGCTCGAGGGTATGCCCTGCCTCCACGAATGGGCCGAAACAGATCAAGGATGGCTTGCGCGTGACCTCGACGACAATGCGAAAACACTGATGCGCTTTCATACCTGTTACCTGCTGCGTTTGCGCCTGCCGCGAAAAAAGTGGCCGCTACCCAACTGGGACAGCGGCCAAGGATTGGTAGGTGGGGACTTCAGTCGTGAAAGTGGGGCGGCGCGACGCGCCCCGCCACTTCAATGGGTAAGACGCAAAGCAGGCGAACTCCCCCAGTGCGTAACCATTATTTCATGACCTGGTGTTGCTCTTGCGCTGACGCCGCCGCGGCAATCGAAAGTTGGGGCGTCGCCCCATCAGGCGGTGGTTGAGCGAAGAGGGAAACGGGCGCCTTACAGAGACACGGGCACGATGTCGCCAAGACCCCATCTGAAGTAGACGCGGCACGCCGTCGACTCCCCACATCGCGCTCGAAAATATTATCATGGCGACTGTTCACCACGACAAAACAAGCGTGCCGCCGAATCTGGTCAGACAACCGCGCATGAACTAGGCTTGTGTATGGGTAAAGTTCCAACGGGTATGGATGAAGCAAGCGCTGCGAGGGTCGTTCGCGGGCTCGATCAGGCTGTCATCCGCAATCTGTTCGACCGCTATCGCACCCCGCTCTACGCCTATTTCCTTCGCCGCACGCGCAACAAGGCCGATGCGGAAGATCTGACCCACGATGTGTTCGTGAGGCTGACGCGCCTGGACCCGACCGCCGAATTGCACAACGCTGAGGCCTTCATTTTCCAGACCGCCGCCAATCTCCTGCGCGACCGGGGACGCAGGACACAGTCCCACGGCGAGACGGTCGATGTTTCGCAGGCGGAACTGGAAATAGGGCCTGGGGAGCCAGGCCCTGAGCGCGTCTTACAGGCAAAGGCAGAGTTGAAACTGGTTATGGCGGCGCTCGATACCCTGGGCGAGAAGACGCGCAACATCTTCATTTTGCGCCGGTTCGAGCAAATGAAGTGCGAGGAGATTGCGTCCTTCTACGGCATCTCGATCAGCGCGGTTGAGCGCCACATCACCCGAGCTCTAGCTCACCTGACGAAAACGTTCGGGCGGCCTTAGATGAGCAACATTCACGAATTTCCCACTGACGACCGCATCGTCTCGGAGGCGGCACTCTGGTTTTCGAGGCTTTCAGAAGCCGAGGGGGAGAAGCGCCGAGACATCGAGCGCGGGTTCCAAGCCTGGGTCGCCGCCGATCCGAGGCATGCGGAGGCTTTCGCCGCCGTCTCGTCGGCCTGGGATGCCGTGGGCGATCACGCGGTGTCGCCAGAGATGGTCACGCTCAGGCATGCTGCTCTTGAGGATGCGCGCGATTCGGCTCGGGCGCGCTGGTATTCGCCCGGCCGATTCCGGCAGTGGGGGATCGCCGCGTCGGTCGCCGTTGCGATCGTGGGCGCGGCTGCGGTTTTCATTCTACCCCAGTTCGCGCAAGGCGAAGTCTACGCGACCAAGATCGGCGAACGTCGTGCTGTCACCTTGTCGGACAACAGCCGCGTGAATGTCGACGCGGATTCCGAGATTTCGGTCGAGTTCACCGATGACACGCGCCTGGTTCGCCTCCTTCGCGGGCAAGCCTATTTCGAGGTCGAGAAAGATCCGGGCCGCGCTTTCATTGTCGAGGCGAACGATCGTCGCGTCGTGGCGACCGGCACGGCCTTCAACGTCGAGCTCATAGACGGCGAAGTTCGCGTCACACTGGTCGAGGGGCACGTCTTCGTTCGGCCGGTGGCCAAATCGTCATCTTCTCCGCAACAACCCGCGATCGCCCCTGCTGAACTGTCGCCGGGCGATCAGTTGACAGTGTCGGCGGCCGCACCCGCACGCATCGCCCGCCCAAGCAACCTTGCCACCGCGACGTCGTGGCGCCAGGGCAAGCTCATCTTCGACGACGAGCCACTCGGCGACGCTCTGGTTCGGATGCGACGCTATTCGCGAACCGAGATTGTCGTTGCCGATCCCGCGCTCGCTTCTCTTCGTGTCAGCGGCGTGTTTAACGCCGGCGACATGACGGCCTTCGTGGGCGCTCTAGAGACGTATTTTCCGATCGACATCGTTCGCGACGGTGCCGGCAATATCCGGCTGCTACGCCGTAAGTCATAAACGTGACATCTTTACAACTAGGGAGGTTCGACCCTCGCGCGTCGGAATGAACGACACCAACAAGCGCGTGCATGAAGCCCGCGCAAATGGGCGGGGGCAAAGATGGATCGACTGACGAAGATGCGCGCCTTCAGAGCGAGCCTCATGGCACGAACCGCAAGCATCGCGGCGCTGTCGGCATGCGTCATGTTCGCGAGCGCCGAGGCGAAGGAATACAAAGCCTGGCTCGACATCCCCGCGCAATCCCTCGAAGCCGCGCTCAAGGAATTCGGCGTCGAAACCGACAGCCAGGTTCTCTTTGCTAAAGACGTTGTTTTGGGCCGCACGAGCGTGCAGGTCAAAGGCGTCTTCACGCCGCGCGAGGCGTTAGCGCTTCTAACTCGCGGCACCGGCCTTCGCATCGACCAGAGTGCCGAAAGTGTCTTCCTCATCAAATCCGCAACGGCGGCCGCAGCCTCGGCACCTCAGATTACGGCACAAGCGCAAGCGCCAAGCGCACCGGTGGATGCCGCACAGGACGAGACGACGAACAAGGACAAGAAGACTGACGAAGAGAGTTCCGTCGAGAAAGTCACGGTAACTGGCACGCGCATCCGCGGAAAGGCGCCGGCAGGTGCGAATATCATCACGGTCGACCGGAAAGCCATCGATGAATCTGGGGCTGCAACGGTGCCCGGTATCATTCAAACGCTACCGCAGAATTACGGAGGCTCGACGAACGAGGCTCTTCGACTAAATTCGCGCGTCAGTCCGGACATCGCTTTCGGTGCGTCGGCGAATCTCCGCGGACTTGGTGCCGACGCAACGCTCACTCTTGTGAATGGTCGACGGCTGGCGCCCGCAGGTGCAGGCGACTACGTTGATATTTCTGCCATTCCCCTTTCGGCAGTGCAGCGGATCGAGATCTTGGCCGACGGTGCTTCGGCGACGTACGGGTCAGATGCCGTCGGCGGCGTGGTCAACTTCATTCTAAGGAAAGATTTCGACGGTGCGCAAACCACATTACGCTATGGCAACGGCACCAGCGGCGATCCTGCCGAGTACCAGATTGGTCAGCTGTTTGGCGCGAGCTGGAACGGTGGAAACCTGCTCGCGGCTTACGAGTACTATCAGCGCGATGCGTTAAGAGCAGTGGACCGCGACTTCGCCGCGACGAGTGATCTCCGCAGATTCGGCGGGAACAATTTCAGCTCGACCCAAAGCAGTCCCGGCAACATCATTTTCGTTGGGCCAACGTTCGTCACGCTTGCAATTCCGTCGGGGCAGAATGGCACGACACTCCAATCTACCGATCTGCTTGCAGGTGTCATCAACTATGAGAACCAGCAAGAGCAGCTTGATCTTTTGCCCGAGCAGAAGCGTAGCTCGTACTTTCTGACAGCACGCCAGGAGCTATTCTCCGGAGCCGAAGTTTTTGCGGAGTTCATGTATTCGGATCGCAGCGCGCTTGGGCGTGACCAGCAGCTCGGCACGACGCTGTTTGTCCCGGAGACAAACGCCTATAGGCAATTGAGTGGTCTCTTTGCCGGCCAGGGCGATATCATAATGTCTTATTCCCTCGCTCAAGACCTTGGCCCAATTGTCTATGACACCGATAGCAGCGCATTGAATAGTGTCGTCGGCGCGTCGATTGACTTGTCGAGCGATTGGAAAATGGAGGTCTACGGCCAGCTTGCGCGATTGCAAGAGAGCGGACTGACGAAGAACCTTCCAGATCGGGCAAAATTGGATGCTGCAGTCGCCAGCAGCAACCTGTCCTCTGCATTTAATCCATTCTCCGACGGATCGAACACGCCGGCCGACGTTCTGTCTGGTCTGGTCTACAGTCAGGCTCAAGCCAACGACTCACGCTTGTGGTCGTTCAACGCCAAAGCCGATGGTCCATTTCTTGCGCTGCCGGCTGGTGAAGCGCGGCTGGCGGTCGGTGCCGACTACCGTCAGGAAGAGTTTCAAAGAGACGCCTCCGACGTTTCGGCGACCGGAGTCGTGACACCGATTGAAGGCCTTCCAAAGCCTGGAAGCCGCGACGCGACCGCCGTGTTTGTTGAAGTCTATGTGCCAATCGTGGGTGAGGCGAACCGCTTCACAGGAGCCCAGCTTTTCGATCTATCCGCTTCGGTCCGCTACGACAGCTACGAAGGGGCTGGTGAGTCGACCAACTCGAAATTCGGCGTACGCTGGTCTCCGATGGATGATCTGTTCCTCCGCGGAACATGGGGCACGTCCTTCAAGGTGCCCCAGTTCAAGCAATTGTTGGGAGGAAGTGGCGGCACTCTGGCCGTCGCCCCGGGCTTCCTTGATCCGAATGCCACGAACGGCTCGACCGGCGTCCTGATCATGAGCGGCGGAAATCCAGCTCTTCAGCCCGAGGAGGCGACGGCATGGACCGTAGGAATGGACATCGTGCCTAGTTGGCTCGACGGCCTGCGCGTGTCGGCCACGTATTTTGATGTCGACTACCGCAATCGCATTGATACGCCTCCAAATATCCTTGTTGCATTTCAGCAGGAGCAGAATTTTCCGGGAATCTTCATACGGAATCCGACGCCAGCTCAGGTCAGCGCCGCTATTGCCCTGCTTGACTCCGTCGGGGGTTCGGCAGGTCCGGACGGCGTCGAAGTCATTTTCGATGAGCGACTCAAAAATCTATCCTCGGTCGTGGTGAGCGGGCTCGACTTGCAGGCCAGCTATGCCACAACGACGGAATTTGGTGAAATCAGCCTCAATATGAACGCCAGCTATCTGTACGGCTTTAAGAAAGACCTGGGCCTTGGCGGATCTCCGTTTCAGCTGGTCGATACCGTGTACAACCCGACGGACCTTCGGGTTCGGGGAAGCGTCGGATGGCAGTCGGACGGTTGGAACGTTGTCGGCACGGTGAACTATGTGGACGACTATCGCGATACCGAAAGCACCCCCAATCGCATCGTGGCGTCTTGGACCACGCTCGATCTGAATGTAAGTTACGCTTTTGATGCCTTCGGACGCTCCACGGAGCGTGGTGATGGAACGCGACTCACATTGTCAGTGATAAATGTGGCAGACGAAGATCCGCCGTTCGTCAACAATTTCCTCGGCGGCGGCTACGATCCAGGAAATTCCTCCGTCCTCGGACGTTTTGCGTCGATCACACTCACGCAAAATTGGTAAGGCGCATGCTTCGCGGGCTCTCTACCTGCCTCGGCGTGGCGAGCATGGCGCTTGTGCTACTGCTCGCCCCACACTCTTCCGCCGACGAAGCGTCCGCGAACCAGGCCTCGAATGCCGTCGGACCAACGCGCACAATCACGGTTGATGATCTACTGGCGATGCGACGAATCGGTGGATATAGAGGCGGTCTCCTCTTATCCCCTGATGCAGCACGCGCGGCTATTAGACGGTCGGAAGTAAGGCCTGAAAGCGACACTTACTCTTATTCGTGGCTCGTGGTGTCGCTCGGCGGTGGTGCGAGACCGCTGATGGTTGGCGAGGGAGGCGAGCCTGTTCAACGGCCGTCGTCGGCGGGTTCGATCAACGGTCACCCGGAGGATCCGGTTGCCGCGTGGTCCCCAGACGGAGCGCAATTTGCGTATCTGGCACAACATGGCGGCATCATTCAGCTTTGGGTGTCGGACCTAGTAGGAGCGACCGCTCGGCCACTCGTGGCAACCGCAGACGACGTTAATGACTTTGCTTGGTCGCCTGACGGCAAATCGGTTCTAGTGACCTTCGATGCAACTCGGCGTCTTGTTCGCGAAGCGCGTGCTCGGGCGCTCGTTGAGGGGTTCAGACTTGATGAGCACGTCAGCCCACTCACTGTGTTGGCGCCATTGTCGCCGAAAAGCCCCAGCAACGAAATCTGGCAAGTAGATGTTGTCACGGGTCAGCTTAGACCCGCTGACGCCGATGAGGGGCTGATTTTTCAGGACGCTAAGGCACCCGCTCGGGTGCCGGGCCACGACTTTGCCAAGTTGGTCGTTTCTTCGCCGTCCAGTGGCGCTGTTGCGTGGGGTGAGCCGCCGCTCGACGTCCGCCAAGCAGAGCGTCCGCCTCTACACGTACTAGCGACACGAAAGAAGGGCGCTCTAGAGACACTGCGTTGCCCCTCTCCCTCCTGCATTGGTCAGATCGAGCGCATCTGGTGGTCGGCTAATGACACGGTCTTGTTTGTGCGTCGCGAAGGGCACGCCGATTCGGTACGTGGCTTTTATGCTTGGAACATTGCGACCGGAGCCGTGCAGGCGTTGTACAGGTCGGAGGATGCCCTGCTCGACTGTTCGATCATGCGTGGGCTAACACTCGCATGCCTTCACGAAACGGTGATTCAACCCCGAAGAATTGTGGCGCTCGACCTTCGGACCGCAAATATGGAAACTCTGTTCGACGCAAATCCAGAGTTTCGCGATATCAGCTTTACGCCGATCGAAAGGCTCGATGTGCGGGATAAGTCAGGGCACGAGTCGTTCGCCCATCTCGTCTATCCGGCCGGCTTCAGGGAAAATACAAAGTATCCTCTGGCGATCGTTCAGTATCGATCGAACGGTTTCCTGATCGGTGGTACCGGAGATGAGTACCCCGTTCACGTTCTTGCGCAGCACGGGTTCTTCGTTCTTAGTGTCGACAGGCCCGAGCATCGGGCTCTTGAAGCGCGGCTTCCTTCCGAGGAAGTGCAACGGCGCACTGAGTCGGATTACACAGAACAGACATCTAAGCAGGTCGCCCTTGAGATCCTCATAGACCGTCTGAGCGCGCGTGGTCTCGTTGATACGAGGAGGATCGGCATAACGGGACTAAGCGACGGCGCGGAAACCGTGTTTTGGGGTCTGACCTACTCAAAGCGATTTGCCTGCGCCGCCGTCAGTTCGCCGCCGGTAGACCCGCTCAACTGGGAGTTGGCTTCAGCGACGATGCGGCAACGTTTGAGAGGAAGTGGAGTGCGGTCTCCAAACGATCCTCGCGAGCCCTTCGGTAGAGCCTGGTGGCACAGAAGTTCGGCTAGATATCACCTTGACCGCTTCAACGTGCCGCTGCTCATGAATCTAGGGGAAAGCGAAGCACTCGCCGGCGCGCCACTGCATGCGAGCCTGTCGGATCTTGGTCGACCGGTTGAGACGTACATTTATCCCGGCGAACACCACATCAAAGCGCGTCCAAGCATGCGGCGCGCCGTTTATGCGAGAAATCTCGATTGGCTGGATTTCTGGCTGCGCCGCGTCGAGGACCCGGCGCCTGCAAAAGCTGCGCAATACGTGCGCTGGCGCGCTCTACGCCTGAGGCAATGCGACTCTATCAAAGGCGACGGCGCCCCGTGGTATTGTCGACCTTAACTCTCCACGAGTACGCCATTTTCGGAAATGCTAACAAAATCGTCGCTCGCTTGGCCGAAACCTAGTCTCTGGTCCACCCTAAGGATTAAGCATATCGGTGCGTCGAAGCATTGGCGTTCCCGTCGGAACCAGCTTGGCCCGATGGCCCAAGGACCAGGTAAACTGAAACGGGCCAGTGTGCGTCCGTGCATCGAGTGTTTCGGAGCTACATTGAAGGAATCCGCGAGAGCTCAGACCCGGACGCCTTGCGGGCGGTCGTGAGCCAGGCCATTGCCGCGTTCGAACTGCGCACGTTTACCTATTTCTCTCCACACGGCTCGCGGAACTCAAGCATCTTCATCTCGACTTACCCGACGTCCTGGACGGATCACTACTTCGCTCAGGGATACGACGGCATCGATCCAGTCTTCAGCATCGCGCACGCGACGCAGCAACCGTTCCACTGGGGCAAGGACGTGGCGGCCGTCGATCTCGCGAGTCCGCAGAAGCGGATGTTCGATGAGGCGGCGTCGTTCGGCATCCGCAACGGCCTCACATTTCCGCTTGCCTGCGGGAGCGCATCCTTTGCGGCGATGACGATCGTGGCCGACGAGAAGCCGTCCGCGTTCCAGCGCAAGGTCGACAAGACCAAACGCCTTCTTCAATTCATGGCGATCGCGCTGCACGTGGCGGTCCGCCGGAAGCGCTGGCTGACAGGCCTAGTCGACGGCGTTGCGCTGACGCAGCGAGAGATGGAGTGCCTTCACTGGACCGCGCAAGGCAAGTCGGCTGGCGATATTGGATGCATTCTTGCCATCCGACGTTCGACTGTCTCGTTCCATCTCGAGAACGCCAAATTCAAGCTTGGTGTGCGCACACTTGCTCAGGCTGTAGCGCGCTTCGTTGCCGGAGAATGACCGGCTGCGATCAACCTCTACAGCTGTAGAGGCTGCCTCGTCCACCGCAATTGCCTCCTATGCAGCGCTCATTGGCTGCGAGGCAATTCATGATGCATCTCATTGCACCAGACCGTTACGCGGACTTCGTCGATGAACTCGACGAGATGCATCGGCTGCGTTTGCGCGTGTTCAAGGAACGTCTGGAGTGGAACGTCCAGACGACGGACGACAAGGAAGTCGACGAGTTCGACGCCCTGAGCCCGGTCTACTTGCTGCAGCGTGATCCCGACGGCCAAGTGCGAGGCTGCGTTCGAATGCTCCCGACGACCGGTCCGACCATGCTGCGGATGAAGTTCTCGGATCTCGTCGATGATCATCCCATTCCGGAGTTGCCGAGCGTATGGGAAAGCAGCCGGTTTGCGCTCGATGTGCCGTCCAGCGCGCCGAAAGGCGCGGGCGGCATCGCCAGAGCGACGTATGAGCTCTTTGCCGGCATGATCGAGTTCGGCCTGTCGCGCGGTCTGTCGGAAATCGTGACCGTCACCGACGTGCGCATCGAACGCATTCTGCGCCGTGCGTTGTGGCCTTTGGAACGCATCTGCGAGCCAAGGCAGCTCGGCAATACTGTGGCGATCGCCGGCTATCTCGATGTATCGCACGCGAGCTTGCAGCGCGTTTGTGCCGCCGGCGGTCTAAAGGGTCCAATCCTTTGGGCGCCGGTGCCGCTAACGCCTCTCGCGGCCTGACCGACACCAATGTCTCAAGAATCTGACCGCGAGGAGGTGCCCGACTGGCGCCGCGGCGAGACATATGTCTATACGGAGATGCTCACGCGCGTCGGCTGGGCATGGGAGTTCCTGCGGCGCAATCCTGCGTTTCAGGCCGATCTCAACAGCCGTCCGGCTCCATCGAGCGAGGAGGTGTCCGAGCGCAGCGATTTGAAGCGCTGGGGCATTTGCTTTTGCGGCTTCCGCGGCGCACCCGGCATCAGAGACAAGGGTGTTCTGGGATCCACAACAATGTGCCCATGTTCTGCCGCTTACGCTCAGTGACTCGGCATACTCCGCGCTGTTGGCACTCACAGCAGCGAGGCCGGCGGCGGCGGTGCGGACTGCGCAGGGTTGCCACGTCCTCTTCTGTGAGAGAGCCTGGCGGCTCCAGATATGGGCTCGCCTCGAGCCTCGTCTCGACGACCGTCAGATTTTGACAGATGCCGTGCTGACCACGTCGGCGTTCATACCGCGGCTGAGATCGCTGGCGTGCTTCAACGACTTGTTGTGTGGAGGGCGCCTGCTTGGACGACATTTTCCGCCTGAACCCCGACAGCATCGACTAACCGCGGTCCTTCGCTGCTTAGACGCCGCGCTAGAGGGCGCGCCGCATCGCGACATTGCGGTCGCGCTATACGGTTCAAAACGCGTTGACGCCGATTGGGGCGACCCCCGGGAGAATATGCGTGACACGGTCCGCCGAGCCGCCGGCCGAGGCCGCTCGCTGATGAATGGTGGCTACTTGAGACTCTTGCGTTGAATCAATCGTTGAGGAGGCCGCGATAGCCCTCTTCGGTCATCCAACGCGCCCGCTCGAGATGGCTCCGCATCGATTGGACAGCGTTCTCGGGCCTCTTGGCGGGGTCGGTCTCAACGATAATTTGGACCATCTCCTCGTCGCTAGCACCCTTGGAGCGGGCGTCGAGCAATCGCAGATAGACGAGGAAGTGTGCCTCGTCGTACTCGGTGAGCTTCGTCGACCAGGGCACTTCGTCCGCCAGAGGCGCCATTTTGCTCATTCTCAACCCTTACAATTCGCATGTCTTCTGCACGACGCAAGGCACGGGTAGTCGCCTTCTGGGGCGATGCTTCATACCAACTTCAAGGCACACACCCCTAGGGCTTGAGTGGACGTTACCGCCTCGTCGGCACCGACTACATACTATAGTTGATAAACTTAAAGTATGTAATCGGCTGACCTCCCGCGCATGGACATGCGCGCACTCGTCGGTCGCAACGTGAAGCGGATCAGGGAGAAGAAGGGCCTGACCCAAGAGCGATTCGCCGAAATCTCAGGCTTCAGCCAGCAGTACATCAGCGGCCTTGAAAATGGCCGGCGCAATCCCTCCATCGTGACGATCTATGAACTCTCCAAGGCGTTGGGCGTCAGCCATATGGATATCGTGCGGCCATCATCATCCAAAATCTGAGCGAGCCATGTTGGGCGCCTGCCGGTCCTCCGTCCCGCGCACCGCGTGCTCGTGAACCGAGCCGCCGTTCGGCGTCTCGGCCCTTCGGGCTTCGCCCGCTGACGCTTCCCCCTTCGGGGCGGGCCATCGCGTTCCGCGATGACGTTCTTTGTTTGCTTTCCCCTTACGCGTGGTGGGCGGCACTCCCCGTCTAGGCCCGCTGCGGCGGACCGCAACCCGCGCTGACGCGCGGGTCCTCCACTTCGTTCCGGCCCTTCGGGTGCAGCCCGCCTCATTCAGCGGGCCTACCCGGTCGCGCCGCCCACCCCGCTTCCGGGGAAAGACGCGAAGGGGCGGCATGAGCGGAGGCGAGTCATGCGGCAGGTTGTCGAGCGGCGGAACGAGGATCGTGGGGGCCTCTACAAGCAAGTGACCGACAAAATCGTCGGCGAACTCGAAGCTGGGCGCGTGCCTTGGGTGCAGCCTTGGGGGCGGGCAAAGGCGGGCCTTGGATTGCCGCAGAACGCCGCGACCGAGCGGCGCTATTCGGGGATCAACGTCCTTATTCTGTGGGGCGCAGTGATCGAGCGCGGATTCGTTGCGCAGTCCTGGCTCACGTTCCGGCAAGCGTTGGCCCTCGGCGGCCACGTTCGCAAGGGCGAGGCCGGGACGATGGTGGTCTTTGCCGACCGCTTCGTGCCCAAGGACAAGGAAGGGAGCAGGGATGCCCGCGCGGAATCGTCCGAGCGCAACAAGCCGATTCCTTTCCTCAAGCGCTTCACCGTTTTCAATATCGAACAATGCGACGGCTTGCCGGAAAGCGCCAGCGCACCGCCCACGCCCGAGGGGCTCATCCTGCCGGAAGCCGAAGCGCTGATCCGCGCAACAGGCGCGAAATTCCGCATCGGCGGCGGTGAAGCATTCTACAGCCCTGGCGCGGACACGGTTCACGTTCCGCCGCCGCAAGCGTTCTTCGAGCCGATCAACTGGCACCGCACCGCATTTCACGAACTCGGTCACTGGACAGGGCATTCCTCGCGCCTCGCGCGTGACCAGGCTGGCGCATATCGCTCAAAGTCCTATGCCCGCGAGGAACTTGTCGCGGAAATGGCGGGCGCGTTCGTATGTGCGAGCCTCAATATCGCGCCGACCGTTCGCCATGCCGACTATCTCGGCGAATGGCTTTCGCTCTTGCGCGAAGACAGCCGCGCGATATTCCGCGCCGCATCGGCTGCGTCGAAAGCGGCGGACTATCTCCTGGCGTTCCGGCGTGGCGAGCAACCCGCCGCCGCTTCCGAGTCGAGCGACGACGCAAGCGAGGCTAATGCGCCCGCAAACGTTCGCACCGAAATTTCGCCGCATGCGGCGGAGCACCAGCGCTGAGAAGCGCCCGGTTCCGCTCGCATGCCTTGAACGCGTTCGCGGCCGAGCCGGTCACTCAACCAACGGAGAACGACCGATGCAACTTCAACATATCGATATCGGGAGACTTCACGTCTCGCCACTGAACATGCGCCACGCCAAGCGCGAGCCGGACGTGTCCGACATCCTGCCAAGCGTCAAAGCGCGCGGCATCCTGCAGCCGCTGCTCGTCCGGCCCAATGCGGAGGGCTTTGAAATCGTGGCCGGTCGGCGGCGGTATTTCGCGGCGAAGGCCGTTGAGAAGGAGCAGGGCGAGATCGCGCCGCTGCCGTGCGCGGTGATGGATGCTGGCGATGACGCGGCTGCGCTCGAAGCCTCGCTCATCGAGAACGTTGCGCGGCTCGATCCCGACGAAATGTCCCAGCACGACACCTTCGTCCGCTTGATCAAGGAAGGGAAGGGCGTCGCGGACATCGCTGCGACCTTCGGCATGACCGAGACGATGGTCAAGCGGCGGCTTGCACTCGGCAATCTGTTGCCGAAGATCAAGGACGCCTACCGGCGCGAAGAGATCGACGCCGAGACCGTGCGGCACCTGACAATGGCGACGAAGGCGCAGCAGCAGGAATGGCTCAAGCTGCTCCAGGACGAGACCGCGCACGTGCCGTTCGGCCAGCAGGTGAAGCATTGGCTGTTCGGCGGGCACTCGATTTCGACGAAGGCCGCGCTGTTCCCGCTCGACGAGTACAAGGGCAAAATCGCGGCCGATTTGTTCGGCGACGAGGCGTATTTCGCCGATCCGGATCAGTTCTGGGAATTGCAGAACACCGTCATCGCCGCCAAGCGAGACGACTACCTCGCCAACGGCTGGTCCGAGGTTGTGATCCTCGAACTGGGCGCGCCGTTCCATACGTGGGAGCACGAAAAGACCGCCAAGAAGAAGGGCGGCCAGGTGTTCGTCGCGGTCTCAGAGCGCGGCGACGCGCAATTTTTCGAGGGCTATCTCACCGCGAAAGGCGCGCGGCGTACCCGGCAGAATGACGCGGCGGATGACGCTGAACCGGTTGCTTCCGAACGCTCGGAGGTTTCATCCGGGCAGCAGAACTACATCGACCTGCACCGCCATGCGGCGGTGCGGCTCGCCCTCCTACGCGATCCGCAGGTCGCTCTCCGGCTCATCATCACCGAGGCCATCTGCGGCTCTCCGCTCTGGCAAGTGAAAGCCGAACCGCAATCGGCGAATTCGAAGGCCATCGGCGAAAGCATCGCCGCGAGTCCGGCGCAGGACGAATTTCTCCGCCGCCGCTCGGAGTTCGTGACATTGCTCGGGCTCGATGACGAATGCGGCACGCTGGTTCAGGCGAGCGACGATGTGGCCGCTGCAACGGTATTCGCGGCGCTGCTGAAGCTGCCCGATGCAGAGGTCATGCGCGTTCTCGCCATGCTCGCGGCTGAGACGTTGGCGGCCGGAAGCGTGTTTGTCGAAGCAGTCGGCGCGCATCTTGCGGTCGATACCAGGAAGACGTGGACGCCCGACGACGCCTTCTTCGACCTCATCCGCGACAAATGCGTGGTCAACGCCATGCTGGCGGAGGTCGCGGGCAAGGCGGTCGCCGACGGCAATGTCGCGGAGCGCCTCAAGACGCAGAAGCAGATCATCCGCGACTGCCTCGACGGCGCGAACGACCGGCCTAAAATCAAGGACTGGCTGCCAGGCTGGTTGTCATTCGCGCCGCGTGGCTACACGGATCGCGGCGGGCTGCGCCACGTCGATGCGTGGAAGGCGATCGCTCATCTGTTCCCGCGCGCGTGACGGTACGAGGAGCGGCGGCTCGTCGGGCCGTCGCTCCAGATTCACGGCGAACGTGTCGTCGCTGTCGCTGGGCGCGCCGCGAAGATTGGCGGTGGTGAGCGGCACTTTTTCAGGCGGACGGCCCGCTCCGATAGTCTTCCGTTCGCTTCGGCTTCGTCCATACAGCGCCAAGGTTTGTCGCGCATCAGTGTCGCTCGGCGGTTTTGTCGGCGCTCTGCGTCGTATTTGGAACGTATCGAGCTGCCGGTGGGATCGACTCCATCGACCTTATCCTTGTGCCTCCAAGGCCCCCTTCGAGACGGCGCGAGCGCGCAGAACTCATCTCCTCTTGCGCCCGGAGACCATTCCCCTTGGGCTTCGCGTTGGACCTATGGGCGTTGTCGTCGCTTTGAAACCTTCGGCCCCACGTTTTTTCCCCGCCGCCAAAAGGCGGCTCCTCGCGCCCGCTTCGCTCCAAAAAACGTGAGCCCTCGGGTCCTCCGCTGCGCTGCGGCCGTGCCGGTTCAAAGCGCCGGCGACGCCCATGGACGGTCCGCTCACGCCCAAGGGGAATGGTCTCCGGGTGCGAAGAGGAGATGAGTACCATGCCTGCAATCGGTTATGTCACGAAGCAAGCAGACGGCAGCTACAAGGGTCAGCTCAAGACGCTGACGATCCGCGCCGGCATCGAAGTCGTTCCAAACACCACGAAAAGCGCCGATAACCAGCCCGACTTCCGGGTCACCTCAGGCGGCGCCGACGTCGGTGCCGGATGGCTTCGTCGCGGCGAAACCTCGGGCAAGGACTACGTGTCGCTGAGCCTTGCCGCGCCCGAATTCGGTCCGCGCAAGCTCTACGCCAATCTCGGCCGCGCGCCCGGCGAGAACGACGACACCTTCGCCGTGATCTGGAATCCGGCCGACTAGGGACGAGCGGCCCCACGTTCTTCACCGAGCGCGGGGCCGCTTGCACGCCGGTCCGACTCCTGTCGCGACGTTCGTGATCAAGCCGCCTACGGAGTGTGGCGCACGAGCGGGGCCGTCTGGACATCCGTCACCTAAGTCGGTGGTCCCACCATGGTCGAGCCCGGCGTGACCGGCGCCTCATCGCATCCGGACGATGAGGCGTCGGCTTTGTGTCCTACGACTCCGGCGAAAAGTGGTAGGCGCGTTTTCGCCGGTCCCCAGCCGCTCCAATCGCGACGATGCTCGCCGTCATCCACGCGACGTATGCCGTCGCTTGCTTTGACGACCGGATGCAATGGACGACGCAGAGGAACGCGCGGCGAAGGCGAAGAAGGGCAGTCCGTTTCTATCGACGGATCAAGCCGCGCACTTCATCGGCCTCTCGCGCCGCACGCTCGAAAAAATGCGCGTCCATGGCGGCGGTCCCGACTATCGCAAGCACGGCAGATACGTCCGCTACCACATCGACGACCTTGAAGCGTGGTCGAAGGCGCGTACCAAACGGAGTACGTCCGATGCATGACTGGCGTTCATTATGGGAGAGTATAGGCGCGCCCGAGCGGCCGTTTACGCCGGAGGGACGGCTCTCCGTGATCGGCGTTATGCTGCTGGCGTGCGTCTCGCTGGCCACGATCCATGTGCTCAATCCGACGCCCAGATTGATATGGAACGCGACCGAAAGCGCGCCGGTGGGGCTATATTGGGTGCGCCACGTCGACCGGCTCGAGGTCGGAGATTTGGTCCTGGCCTGGCTTCCCGACGAGGCTCGTGTCCTGGCAGCGCAGCGCTCCTATTTGCCCCTGAACACGCCCGGGGTGAAGCGGGTGGCTGCCCTTGCCGGCGACGTCGTGTGCGTACGAAACGGCTTCGTTTTGATCAACGAAGGACTTGCGGCGCGCGCCTTGAACGTCGATCGCAATGGCCGCGAGCTCACGCCATGGTGGGGTTGTCGTGCGCTCGAACCCGGTGAGATCCTTCTGCTCAACGATGGGTCTGCCGCGTCGTTCGATGGTCGGTATTTCGGTCCGAGCCGCGCGCGCGACATCGTCGGCAAGCTTGTTCCTTTGTGGACCCTCTGAAAATTCGAAAACCGCCTGCGAAATTGTTTTCGATGTCGCGGCGAAGCAGAGCGTAAGTGAGGCGGTGGAGGTTCGGAAAGAGTTGGTAGGGCAAGATAAAAGCACTGGCGCCAAGTGTCGCCTAAGTCGCTGTCTGCACATCTCTTCCATGGCGCTATCGTCGACCAAGTGGCGCTAACGCAGCGCGCATTGCAGCAGTGAGCTCGCACCGTCGACGCGACTTGAACCCCGCGCTGGCAAGCACAACTTTGACGATGCGGCGGTTCCGCTGACGCGAAGGTTATGACTCTCGACGACCGCTTCGAACCAAAGCTTGGCAGGATCCGGTCGCGCGGTGGGAAGCGTGGCGAACGCTACCTTCGCCAAGTCCTGCGCGCCGTTTCGTCCGCAAGCGGCAGAGCCTTAACGGCACTCGAACGAAGAAGCCGCTTCGACGGCAGCCGAATAGGACGCGGCGCCGGGGTTGGCCGCACGCTGGCGGACCGTCACGTTGCGTTCAGAGCGCGGCGCGTCGTTATAAAGACCCGCCTCGTGAAGATCGGCGCCCGCGGTTTCAAGGCGGCACGGCTTCACCTGCGTTACGTCCAGCGGGACGGCGTGACGCGCGAGGGCCTGCCCGGCGAGCTCTACGACGCTGAGAAGGATCGCGCTGACGGAAAGGCCTTCCTCGACCGCGCGGAGGACGACCGCCATCAGTTCCGCTTCATTGTCGCCGTCGAGGATGCCGTCGAATACGAGGATCTGAAGCCCGTGACTCGTCGGTTGCTGGCGCGCATGGAGCAGGATCTGGACACGAAGCTCGACTGGGTCGCGGTCGACCATTTCAACACCGGCCATCCCCACACCCACGTCATCCTGCGCGGCAAGGACGACGACGGGCGCGACCTCATCATCGCGCGGGAATACATCGCCCACGGCATGCGCGAGCGCGCCTCCGAGATTGTGACGTTGGACCTCGGGCTGCGAACACGCCTGGAGATCGAGCGCAAGCTTACTCAAGAAGTGGACCAGAACCGTCTGACCAACATCGACCGGCGCCTGCTGCGAGAGGCCGACGACCGGGGCAAGGTTCGCGTGGGTTCGTCGGCGGGCAGCGCAGAGCGCTTCCAACAAACGCTGCGGGCAGGTCGCCTGCAGCACCTCCGGCGCCTGGGCCTTGCAGAGGAGGTTGCGCCGGGCAGCTGGCAGCTCGCCGCAGACGTGGAGTCTACGCTCCGCCGGATGGGCGAACGCAACGACATCATCAAGACGCTGCATCGGGCAATGAAGCAGGCCAAGCTCGATCGGGCGCCTGTCGACTACGCGGTCCACGATGCGGGAGCCTCGCACAGTCCCGTCATCGGGAGGCTTATGGAGCGAGGGCTCAACGATGCAAACGAGGGCCAGTACCTCGTGGTCGACGGGATCGATGGGCGGTCGCACTGGGTCGACATCGGTGGTGGAGATGCCATCGAGCACGTCCCGCACGGCGCGATCATTTCCGTCCGATCACATCACGCCAACCCGAAACCCGCCGATCACACGATCGCCGACATCGCCCGGCGGCACGAGGGACGTTACAGCGCAGAGATCCACCAGAACGCCGATCGGGCCGCGGGCGCGGAGTTCGTCGCAGCGCACGTGCGACGACTTGAGGCCCTCCGCCGTGTCGGGCTTGTCGAACGCGAAACGGACGGGAGCTGGCACGTGCCGCCAAATTTCGTCGAGGCCGTCGAGACGCACGAAAGGCATCGGTCTCGCGACGCGCCGGTCGTCGTCGAAGTCCTGTCGACGACGCCCCTCGAAAAGCAGGTGGCAGCCGATGGCGCGACGTGGCTCGATCGGCAGCTGGTCGGCGATGAGGCTGCGGGCGCTCGCAGCTCTGGGTTTGGCCGCGAGGTAAAAGGCGCGCTCGCACAGCGCCGACAATGGCTCATTGAGCAAGGCCTCGCGGAAGAGCGTCAGGACCAGGTCGTCTATCGGTCCAATCTACTCACGCTGCTACGCCGACGCGAACTCTCCCGCGTCGCGACGCAGGTCTCAGCGGCGTTGAACTTGCCCTACGCCGAATTCGGAGGGGAGAAACGCGTCGAGGGCATATACCGACGTCGGCTGGACCTGGCGAGCGGTCGATACGCGCTCATCGAGCGGGCGAAGGACTTCACGTTGGTGCCGTGGCGCCCGGTTCTGGACCGTGCCCCTGGCCAAGTCGTGGCCGGCGTTGTTCGAGGCAATACGATTTCGTGGAGCATCGGCCGCAAGCGGTCGGGACCGTCAGTCTCCTAGTCTGCAGGTCGCACGTTCAAATCGTGTCGGGTCACCAAATCACTTACGGCGAAATCGCGCTGCAGAACAAACCTGGCTCGCTTCGCCGGGCCGCCGTCAGGTACACCAGACTCCGTTCACCATGTGTGCGGACGTGCCGCGGCGGGGACACCATCACGCCGCCATCTTCATGAACGTCGCCATGACTTCTTTGCGACCGGTCGCAGCGATGACCGAACGGACTACCGCACCCGGTGCTTCAGGGTCGCCGCCAATCGTCATGCCATACAACGCGAAGCGCCAAACTGTCAGGGCCGGATCGTCCGTCGCTTGACCGCCTTCGTAGACGAATGCACCTTCCCCAACATCCACATCGACGTGCGCGCGAGTGTTTCTTGGCATGAACCGTCTGAGCGCCTCTTCGCCGTCAGTTGTGATGCAGAAAGAGACCGCAGTGTGGGTCGCCGGCAGCGACACGCACCCAATGGTGCAGCACAAGCCCGCGGGCGATGTACGTGCAAAGATCGGCGTACTTTTGGCCATCAAACGCCAAGGTCATGGTCTGGCGCCAGAGCGCATCATCACCCTTGACCCATTCGAACTTTTGGCTCGCGGTCAGCTCACGTTTCAGGCGCAAGTTGTTGTCCAACCGCGGCGGCACCAGCGTTTGCAGATTCTCCAAACTGTCCGCGTGCGTTGCGCCGAATGCTGCACTCGACATGACGTATTGTTCAAGCGCCGCCTTCGCGTTGTTACAGGGCGAGCACGCCGGTACTTGGGGAAGGTTGTCGCGATGGGGCTCCAGAAAAAACTTTCGCGCGAGCACGTGATCGGCCGTCGTCGCTGGCGCGATGCCGCAGTAGGCGCAGACTTGACCTGTAGGGCGAACGCTCATGCGGTTTCCTTTCCGGCGCCGGACCGAACGGGGCGGGCTTATGGACCCGCCCCGTTGCCGGCGCAAGACGTTTAATGACCAGTGCCGATCTTGCGCACCAAGACGTTCACGCCTTCACCACGCGCCGCCGATCCCCGGACGATGCGGTACTTGAGTCGTTTGTCCTTGTTGATCGCAATGACCACGCTGTGCGTTCCCGCCAGCTCGGCCGTTGGCACGCGTCTGATGTTCATCCAAGAGTAGTCCGCGAGCGTCCCCGTAAGTTCCCCTTTTTCCAAGGCTAGCCCGAGAAACGCGTTGTCCACTTCCACATCACCCTCGTCCCATTTTGAAAGGTCGCGGTATGTCTGCAGCAGGTCGTTGAACAGCCCAATTGCCGAGATCGACAAACCCGCGATTTCAAGAATCGCCATGTCAGTTTTCTCCTGAAGCGTTCGCACCGCACACCATTGCGCGGCGTGTTGTCGGTCCGCTTTGCGTGCGAGCGCAGCTCGGGCACAAAGCGACTCTGGATGTCTGTAATGTTTGGCTTGGCCCGCATGCTGGCGGGCGGGGGTCCGCGGTGCCGTTTGCTTCAGCGCTGCCGGACTGGCTTCTTCTTGGCTTAGACAGCCGTCCCATCTCTGGGGACGAATCACTGTTGGAATGTGCGAGGCAGCGCGCGCCCCGTCAAGAGGGTGAGCGACGAATTCTAACGGAGTCCCACATCGACCGCATCGCTAGAATAAGATCAGCAACCTCGAACGCTGGCGGCTGACCATGTGGAAGGTAGCTTTTGACTCTGCGACGGCGGTGTTCGCGGCGATTGCCGCTTTCTTTTGGTACCTGTCCGCGTCCGGCGACATTCCCGCGCTGACTACTTACTGGGGCGCAATGCCGGCCAGCGCGCCATTTGTCGACGCCATGCAGGAAGCCGCGCGCATGAACATGATCGGTGCATCCTTCGCCGCGTTGTCGGCATTTTCAGCGGCAGGATCCGCGGTGCTTGGTGCGACATCAGCGAACGCAGGCCCCTTGCGATTTCTAGCGGCCGTACCGGGAATTTCAGCAATCGTGCCGGCGTACTGGTCGTGGCCGCGGGCGACGATCAGGGAACGCGTTGTCGCGCGAGCTGCGTCCAATCCTGCCTTTGAAAGCGGGGACACATTGAAACACTGGCACGGGGTCGCACGCTTTGCTGCAAAGGATGACCCATTGAACGCTGACGCTTGGGTCGTGTTGGGCCAACGCGAATATGCTCTGTCGCGCTACGAAGCGTCGCGGAGTGCCTACACCGCCGCCGTGCAGTTGCGGCGCAACCCAGCGACGTTGATTGGGCTTGGCGACGCGTGTGTAGCGTGCCGCGACACTGCGGGCGCGGTCGCTGCGTTCCAAGCCACTCTCGAAATCGATCCTGCGAATGCGCCAGCACTCGCACGCCTTGGCCGTGAATACGCCCACGCGGGCAACGACCAGGACGCGGTGCCGCTGTTCGAGCGGGCGATTCAGCTATTCGACGATGACAAGGATTCCGCGGCCTGGGTTCTGGTCGACCTCGCCTTGAGCCAGCTCCGTCTCGGAATGCCTGACGCGGGCATAGACGCCTTGTTGCGGTCTGTGCACGTCGATGGCGGCGAAATGTTCGACACGCTGTTTCCGCAGATCGCGGAAGCGTTCACTCGCAGCCCCAACAGCGCCGCCCAGTTACGCGATAGGCTGGCACGGACCCACGCAGCCCTCGCGTCAAAGTTCTTTGGCCATTTTGAAAGGAACGTGGAGCCGGCCTGATGTCACAGCCAGAGATGAACCCGCTTGCGTTCACGTTCTTTGCAAAGTTTGCGCGCTTCGAGTTGCCGCTCAAGAGCGTGCCGCCGTTTCTTGAAGTCGACAAATTTGGCCAGCCCAAAGCGCGCTGGACAGAATTCGCGCGGCAGAAGCACATTGCAGAACTGTTTCCCGACTTCGTGACGCATCCAACAGCGGCGTACATCATCGAACACCCGCCATGGAAACGGGTAGTTGCCAACGACCGGCTGGGCTGGTCAGGACCACCTGAGCGCCCGAAGAGCATGATCGACCTATGCGGAATGCTGAAGCGAACCCGCAACAATCTCTTCCACGGCGACAAGGGACGTGCGGGTTCGGAGCGCGACGAAAATCTGTTACAGGCTTCCATTGTTGTGCTTGAGGCGATGCTTGCAGCTGCGCCGGATGTTGCAGCTGCCTACCACGCCGACGCGCCCTAGGGCGGCATTGTTGAAGTGCGACAGTCAGCACTAGAAGGGATCGCCGGCATGCAATGGGTTGGGCAGTTCTTGTACGATTGGCAAACCGGGCTGACGGGCGTTCTGGGATTCGGTGCGGCGATCTTAGCTGTGCTATGCACGCTTCGCAGCGAACGACGCAGGGCGAAGGAAGAGCTTGAGGCGCTACGCCGATCACTGGGCGTCGAACTTCGTCAATGCACGACTTTCGCGCTGACGGCACATCGCGCGTTGCGCGGACTGGCGCAGTCGAAAGGTACGCCAATAACTTCGCGAATGATCGAGCGGCTGGTGCACTTGCCGGAGCCGGTCATCTTTCGGGCGTGCGCGGACAAGGTTGGGATGTTGGGGCCGCAGGCCATGGACGTGGCCATCTTCTATAGCCAGCTAGAATTGGTGCGTGCAGGCATCCAAAAGCTTCTGCACGACCGCACGCCTGACAGCATACAACCGCTGCCGGTGGCGACGACTGCGCAAGCGCTCATGTCCATGGCCGAATACGGGCGTGGCGTGCTTCCCAGCATGAAAACAAATGTCGCGCAGGTCGACAGTCGCGACGCGACGCTCATTGAAACGATCACGAACGAGTCATCGCAATGGGACATGGTCCGGCAGGAGTGGCCGCAGATTCAAAACGCGTTCGCCCAACCTTTCTTAAAACCGGATCTCCCGACCACTACCTAGGTCAGCCACGCGCGAGGAAATGACCTACCAGGCGCGGCGTGAGCGGCACGTTGCTAGTCAGCGCCAGCTCGCATTGCGCGCTGCGGCGGCTACGCGAACACGGCGAAAACGGGCCTGATTTGCATTTCCGCGGGATGCGAGCGGATATGGCACCTAGTTCACCACGCGGGGTTTGGGTTCATGGCACGCAGCGAACAGAAGGACGACGGCGAGGCGCGCGACGATACGCGCTTGGTCAACATGACCGCCGGAATCATTTCCGCGTACTTAAGCCGCAACCAAGTGCTAATGGCCGATGTGCCGGCGGCAATTCGAGGCGTCTACCAAGCGCTTGCTGCGTTAGCGAGCGGCGCTGGCGAACCCGGCGGCACCACAACAGCGCCGGCCGTGTCTGTCAAAAAGTCGGTGACGGACGAATACCTGATCTGTCTGGAAGACGGGAAGCGGTTGAAGATGTTGAAGCGCTACCTGCGCACGCACCACAACATGACGCCAGAACAGTACCGCACGAAATGGGGGCTGCCGCACGACTACCCCATGGTGGCACCGGCCTATGCGCGCACGCGGTCTGCGTTCGCAAAGAAGATCGGCCTCGGCAAAATTCCAACCGGCGCAACGCGGGGCCGCAAGCGCAAAGCGTCCTAGCAAGGCGCCCATCGCTGCACCTTCCGGATTAATCAGGAGTTTCGCGGCCATTCGCGTTTCGGCTCGCGTCCACGACGGTATTAGTCCGTGAGCTGAAGCTCGCGCCCGCTCTAACGAGCGTAGTAGGGCGTACATAAACGCGATTTCTGAATCACGCGTTTCGCGCGATCACTTGCTCCGACGACGCCACGCCAAGTCTCACCGGAGCACATGAAATGACGCCCACCCGGCTCTTGATCGGGCAGATCACACTCGTTTTCGCTATCGTGATCGGAGGCGTTTGGACGTCGACTCAGTGGGCGGCGGCAATGCTCGGCTATCAGCCGCGCTTGGGGGCCCCGTGGTTTGAGGCACTGTCGCTACCGGTCTACTACCCGTGGCGGCTTTTCGAGTGGTGGTACGCGTACGGAGCCTACGCGCCAGACCTGTTTGATCGGGCGGGCATGCTTGCCGCCGGCAGCGGCTTGCTCGGCTGCGCGGTCGCCGTCATCGGTTCGCTCTGGCGCGCCCGCCAAAATCAGTTCGTCACGACATATGGATCGTCGCGCTGGGCTCTCGCCCGCGAGGTGGCCAGCGCGGGCTTGTTTGAACCGCGCGGTGTCTTTCTCGGCGCTCTCAACAATCGCTATTTGCGCCACGACGGGCCCGAGCATGTCATGGCTTTCGCGCCGACGCGGTCGGGCAAGGGCGTCGGTCTCGTCATCCCGACGCTGCTCTCATGGCCCGCGAGCGCGATCATCCACGATATCAAGGGTGAGAACTGGCAGATAACGGCCGGCTGGCGCGCACGTTTCTCCACCTGTCTTCTCTTCAATCCGACGGACGCGCGTTCCGCGCGCTACAACCCGCTGCTCGAGGTCCGCAAGGGCGCATGTGAAGTGCGCGATGTGCAGAACATCGCGGACATCCTGGTTGATCCGGAGGGGGCGCTCGAACGCCGCAACCATTGGGAAAAGACGAGCCACGCACTTCTTGTCGGCGTGATCCTGCACGTTCTCTACGCTGAAGAGGAAAAGACGCTCGCGCGCGTCGCGAGCTTCCTCTCCGATCCGCGGCGCTCGTTCGAGCACACGTTGCGCGCCATGATGGCGACGAACCATCTGGGGACGCCGAAGAGCCCGCAAGTACATCCGATCGTCGCGCAAGCCGCGCGCGAAGTTCTGAACAAGTCCGAGAACGAACGTTCAGGCGTCCTGTCGACGGCGATGAGCTTCCTTGGACTGTACCGCGATCCGACGGTGATGGCGGTCACCGCAGCCTGCGACTGGCGCATCGCCGACCTCGTTGATGCAAAGCATCCCGCATCGCTTTACCTCGTCGTGCCGCCGTCCGACATCTCGCGCACGAAGCCGCTCGTTCGCCTGGTCCTGAATCAAATCGGGCGCCGCCTGACCGAGAAGCTCGAAGGCGATCCCGGTAAGCGCTGCCGGCATCAGGTGCTCATGATGCTGGATGAGTTTCCGGCGCTGGGACGTCTCGACTTCTTCGAAACAGCGCTGGCGTTCATGGCCGGGTACGGCATTCGGGCGTACCTCATCGCGCAATCACTGAATCAAGTCACGAAAGCCTACGGCGAAAACAACGCGATCCTCGACAATTGTCACGTCCGCATCGCGTTCTCTTCGAACGATGAGCGAACGGCGAAGCGCATTTCGGACGCGCTCGGCACGGCGACGGAATTGCGCGCGCAGCGCAACTACGCGGGCCATCGCCTCGCGCCTTGGCTCGCACACGTCATGGTCAGCCGGCAGGAAACGGCGCGCCCGCTGCTCACACCAGGCGAGGTGATGCAGCTGCCGGCGAGCGAAGAAATAGTTCTGATCTCGGGAGTGCCGCCGATCCGCGCCAAAAAATTGCGCTACTTCGAAGATCGCAATTTCACCGGTCGCGTCCTTCCGCCACCCGCTTTCGAAACCCAAACGGCTGCACCGAAAGCGGATGATTGGACGGGCCAAGTCAGAGCAACGGACGCGAGACTCGCCGCGGCACTCGCACGCGAGAGTGGCGATCAGGACGGAGAAGAAGAAGGCGGCGTCCACCGTCACCCGGAACTTGCCGAAGCGGCGACGCATCCCGCGCGCGTCCCCACGGACGACCTCGTTCAACTGCTCGACGATGACCTGCAGACCGCCGGCATCGGCAAGCCGATCCGAACGACACCGCTTCAGCGCGCTCACGCCATGAACGGCGATCCGGGCCGCACCGACGACGATTTGGTCCCGAACTTCTGAGGGTGACGATGAAACCCCGTCTGCACGTCTATCTCGACGACGAACTCAACGATCGGCTCGACGCGCTCGCGGAAAAGCCGGGCTCCTCGAAGTCCGCGATCGTCGCCGATGCGCTCAGGCACTACCTCACGCGCGGCGCGACCGCGGAGATCGACGCCGTTCTGAAGGTGCGGCTCGATAAGGTGGGGCGCCATCTCGCGCGGCTCGAGCGCGACCAGCAGGTGGTGTTGGAGACCCTCGCGCTCTTCATTCGCTTCGAACTCACGGTGACCTCGCCGCTGCCGGAAGGGGACCAGGGTGCCGCGAAGGCGCTCGGCGCGGAGCGCTTCAATAGCTTCGTCGAACAAGTGGGCCGCAGGCTCGCGGGCGGCAAGAGCCTGACGCGCGATGTGCTCGCGTGCATCACGCCCGATGCAGTGGTCGAGAGCGATGGCGAATTGCACGAGGTGCAGCCATGACGCCGCTCGATCCCAAGAGCGAGAGCCGGGACCGTCGTCGCGCAATGCTGCGCACGGCAATGGGCCCGATCATCGGCGCGGCGCTTTCTGATCCAGCGGTCATCGAGGTCATGGTCAATCCGGATGGCCGCTTGTGGCTGGACCGGCAAGGGCAGGGGCGTGTCGATACCGGACACCGCCTCGCGGCAGCTGAGGTCGAGCGCATCATCCGGCTTGTCGCAAGTCATATCCGTTTGGAGGCGAACGCTGGCACGCCGATCGTCAGCGCGGAGTTGCCCGAGACCGGCGAGCGCTTCGAAGGCGTGCTTCCACCAGTCGCGATGGCGCCGTGCTTTGCGATCCGCAAACCCATCGGTCACGTTCTGACCCTCGAGGACTACGTCGCCGATCAGATTCTGACGCCGCTTCACGCCGCCATCCTGCGGAAGGCTGTCGCCGACCGTCAAACGGTCTTGATCGCCGGCGGCACCAGCTCCGGCAAGACGACCCTTGCGAACGCGTTGCTCGCGGAGATGGCCGCGGCCGACGAACGCATCGTGCTGATCGAAGATACCCGCGAACTCCAGTGCGCGGCGAAGGACACTGTGGCTCTTCGCACCAAACCCGGCGTCGTGACGCTCGCCGACCTTGTGCGATCGACGATGCGCCTGCGGCCGGACCGGATCATCGTGGGCGAAGTGCGAGGCGCCGAGGCCCTCGAAATGCTCAAGGCCTGGAACACGGGCCATCCGGGCGGGATCGCGACCCTGCACGCCAACTCGGCACTCTCCGCGCTCTACCGCCTGGAGCAACTCATTCAAGAGGCCGTCACCACAGTCCCGCGTCAGCTCATCGCCCAAGCCATCGACCTCATCGTCTTCATCGCCGGCCGAGGCAGCGGCCGTCGGGTCGAGACGGTTGCCGTCGTCGAGGGTCTCGCGGGCGGCGAGTACCGGCTTCGCAACATCGATTCCCACGCCGCCGCACTCACGCTCGCCAAGGAAGCTCCCAGATGACCACACCGACGACCCGCCTTCTTCTTGTCTCGCTGATGGCGACCGCGGTCGCCGTTGCTCTCAGTGCGCCGGCCTTGGCGGCCGGTTCGAACATGCCGTGGGAGGCGCCGCTTCAATCGATCCTGGAATCCATCGAAGGACCGGTCGCGCGCATCGTTGCCGTCATCATCATTATCATCACGGGTCTCTCTCTCGCCTTCGGCGAGACCTCGGGCGGCTTCCGACGGCTCGTACAAATCGTGTTCGGCCTCTCGATCGCGTTCGCCGCGACCAGTTTCTTCATGACCTTCTTCTCGTTCGGCGGCGGAGCGCTCGTTTGATGGCGATCCCGGGCTTCGAGGTGCCGCTCCATCGCTCGCTCACCGAGCCAATCCTCTTGGCGGGGGCCCCACGCGCCGTCGCGATCGTGAACGGCACGATCGCGGCGGCGCTGGGGTTGGGCCTGCGCCTATGGATCGCGGGAATTGCCTTCGGCTTGATCGGTCACGCGATCGCGGTGTTCGCCGCCAAACGGGATCCGCGCTTCGTCGAGGTGCTGGGCCGTCACCTCCGGCACAAGGCGTATCTCTCATGCTGAACCTGCGCGAGTATCGCCGGACGTCGAAGCTGCTCGCGGACTATCTGCCTTGGGCGGCTCTCATCGCGCCGGGGATCGTTCTCAACAAGGATGGAAGTTTTCAGCGAACGTTTCGTTTTCGCGGGCCGGACCTGGAGAGCGCCACCGAAGCCGAACTCGTCGCCACCTGCGCGAGACTGAACAACGTGTTCCGGCGTTTCGGCTCAGGCTGGGCGCTCTTCATCGAAGCCGAGCGCTTTCCGGCGCCGGGTTATCCCTCGTCGACCTTTCCCGACCCTCTGTCGGCCCTCGTCGACGAGGAGCGGCGGGCCCTCTTTGAGCCCGAAACGGGAGAGGTGGCGGAAAAGCGCCAAAATGCGCGGCCTCACCACGAAAGCGCCTACCACCTCACACTCTTATATATGCCGCCCGAGGACCGGGTGAGCCGCGCGGAGCAGGTGTTGCTCGAACGCTCCACGCGCCACCAGGGCTTGAAGGCGCGCGACTACCTTGCCGCGTTCGCCGCCGAGACCAACCGCATTCACGACCTTCTCTCAGGGTTGATGCCCGAGATGCGGCCGCTCGATGACGGGGAGACGTTGACCTATCTCCACGGAACGATCTCGACCCGCCGGCATCCGGTCGCGGTGCCGGAAACGCCGATGTACCTCGACGCGGTGCTGGTCGACGAGCCGCTTCTTGGCGGACTCGACCCGATGCTGGGCGATCAGCATCTCCGGACGTTGAGCATCAAGGGATTCGCCAATCTCACGCGCCCGGGCCTCCTCGACGAACTCAACGATCTGCACTTTCCGTATCGCTGGGTCACGCGCTTCATTCCGCTCGACAAGACAACGGCGACGCAGGTGCTCTCGAAGCTCCGGCGTCAGTGGTTCGCCAAGCGCAAGTCCATCCTCGCGATCTTACGCGAGGTCATGTTCAACGAACCGACGTCGCTCATCGACTCGGACGCCGACAACAAAGCGGCAGACGCCGACGCAGCGCTCCAGGAACTGGGCGGCGACGACGTCGCGTTCGGATATCTCACAACGTCGGTCACGGTGTTCGACGCCACGTCCATCGGCGCCGACGAAAAGCTCCGCGCCGTCGAGCGCGTGATCAACAGCCGCGGCTTCACGACAATCCGCGAGACCGTGAACGCGGTGGAGGCATGGCTCGGGTCGCTGCCCGGACACGTGTACGCCAACGTGCGCCAACCCTTGGTCCACACCCTGAACCTTGCGCACCTAATGCCGCTGTCGGCGGTTTGGGCCGGTCCTCAGTCAAACGAACAGCTTGGCGGACCGCCCTTGCTTCTCGCTGCGACCCAGGGCTCAACGCCGTTCCGCCTTTCAACGCATGTGGGCGACGTTGGGCACATGTTCATCGTCGGGCCGACGGGTGCCGGCAAGTCCGTGCTTCTCGCGCTGATGGCGTTGCAGTTTCGACGCTATGCGGGCGCCCAGGTCTACATCTTCGACAAGGGCTTCTCGGCACGCGCCGCCGTGCTCGGCATGGGGGGCGACCACTTTGCGCTTGGCGCCGTGGGTTCGTTGGCGTTCCAACCCTTGCTGCGCATCGATGATCCCGCCGTTCGCAGCTGGGCGGCAGAGTGGATCCAGGCGCTTTTCCTGCACGAGCGGGTCGCACTCACCCCGGAGATCAAGGAGACGCTCTGGTCGGCACTCACAAACCTCTCAAGCGCGCCGGCGGCGGAGCGAACGCTGACGGGACTATCGGTTCTTCTGCAGTCAAACGCGCTCAAGGCGGCGCTCTCGCCTTACACGCTGGAAGGCCCCTTCGGGCGCTTGCTGGACGCTTCGGAGGACCATCTCGCGATAGACCGGGTGCAGTGCTTCGAGATGGAAGAGCTCATGCACCAGCAGGCTGCCGTCGCACCGGTGCTCACCTATCTGTTTCACCGGCTGGAGGAGCGGTTCGATGGCAAGCCGACGCTGCTCCTCATCGACGAAGCTTGGCTCTTTCTCGACGACCCACTCTTCGCGGGCCGCATCCGCGAGTGGCTCAAGACCTTGCGCAAGAAGAACGTCGCGGTCGCCTTCGCCACGCAGTCGTTGGCGGACATCGCCGACAGCAAGATCGCACCTGTTCTGATCGAAAGCTGTCCGCAGCGAATCTTCCTGCCGAACGATCGCGCGCTCGAGCCCCAGGCGCGCGCGGCTTACGAACGCTTCGGCCTCAACGAGCGCCAGATCAATCTGATCGCCGCCTCGATCCCGAAGCGCGACTACTACCTGCAATCGCGCCGCGGCAATCGGCTGTTCGAGCTTGGGCTTGGACCGATTGCGCTGGCCGTGTGCGCCACATCGAGCGCCGCCGACCAAGCCCGCATCGGGCGCGCGATCGAGGAATTCGGCACCGAACGATTTGCCGAGGTCTGGCTCAGGACCAAGGGACTGGAATGGGCGGCGCAGCTCATGCGTGACCGCGCTGCCTCCACGCTTCAACCGAGAGAGGATCAGACATGAACATTCTCAAGCAGCTTCTTCTTGCGACGGCCACGGCGTTGGTGCTCGCGGGCTCGCCCGCGCAGGCCATGGTGGTCTTTGATCCTTCGAATTTCGCGGAGAACGTTTTGCAGGCGGCGCGCGCGCTCGAGCAGATCAACAACCAGATCAAGAGCCTGCAGAACGAAGTGGTGATGCTCGAGAACATGGCGAAGCACCTCGAGAAGCTCGGGTTCTCGTCCTTGGGAGACATCGAGGCGACGCTCAAGGACATCAACCAGCTGATGGCGAAAGCCAAAGGTATCGCCTTCGACGTGAAGGCGACCGAAAGCGCCTTCAAGCGGCTCTTCCCGGAACAGTATTCCGCCAGCGTCACGTCGAGTGAGCTTGGTCAGGGCGCGCTCGAACGCTGGAGCGAGGCGATGAAGGCGCTCGAACACACGATGACGGTGCAAGCGCAAGTCGTCGCCAATGTGGACGCGGACGGCGCGACTCTGTCGCGGCTCGTGACCGAGAGCCAGGCCGCCGTCGGCAGCCTTCAGGCACAGCAGGCCTCCAACCAGCTGATCGCGTTGTCCGCGAAGCAGCAACTCCAGACGCAGGAGCTCATGGCCGCGCAGTACCGGGCGGAGGCTCTGGAGCAGGCGCGGCAGGCGCAAGCACAGGAGCAGGCGAGGGCGCAATTCAAGCGCTTCGTCGGCGACGGCCAGGTTTATACGCCGAACAACTGATCAAGCCGAAAGCGCCGGTCCCCCGATGAACAACGTCAACGTCATCGATCGCTTCCTCGATACCTTCATCCGGTACATCGATTCCGGATTTGGGTTGCTCGCGGGCGAGGTGGCGTTTCTGACATCGATCCTGGTCGCGATCGACATCACGCTCGCGGGCCTCTCGTGGGCGATGGACGAAGGTTCCAACGTCATCGCCCGGCTGCTTGCCAAAGTGCTCTACATCGGCGTCTTCGCGCTCATCCTGAACAATTGGGCCGCCTTCTCGGTACTCATCTTCCAGTCGTTCTCCGGACTCGGGTTGGAAGCGACGAACAACACCTTGACGCCCCAAGATCTCCTGCGCCCCGGATACGTCGCCGGCACAGGGTTCGCAGCCGCTCATCCCTTGATGGAGCAGGCTGGATCCCTCCTCGGTTTCACGACCTTCTTCGACAATGCGGTCACGATCCTGGTGCTGGTGTTTGCCTGGCTCGTCGTCGTCCTCGCGTTCTTCATCCTCGCCGTCCAGCTCTTCATCACCATCATCGAGTTCAAACTGACCACGCTCGCCGGTTTCGTCCTGGTCCCCTTCGCCCTGTGGGGCAAGAGCGCCTTCCTCGCCGAGCGCGTGCTCGGCAATGTCTTCGCTTCCGGCATCAAGGTCATGGTCCTCGCCGTGATCATCGGCATCGGGACCACGCTCTTCAACGAGTTCACGACGGCGCTCAACGGGCAAGAGCCCGATCTCGAGCAGGCTATGACCTTGGTGCTTGCCGCCATCGCGCTCTTCGGTCTCGGCATCTTCGGTCCAAGTATCGCGACGGGCCTCGTCTCCGGCGCGCCGCAGCTTGGCGCCGGCGCCGCCGTCGGTACGGTTGGCGCGATCGCGGCAGGCACGATGGCGGCCGGCAGCGTCGCCGTGGGGGCCGCACGCGCTGGCGCGTCCGCTGTTTCCGCGGTCCGTGCGGGCGCGATGATTCCGAACACCGGATCACCGGACCATCCAGCGCCGGACACTCCCGCAGGTGGTTCGAGCCCCGCTACGACTGCGGGTCCAACGGCTTCCACACCACCGATCAGACCGGCAGCGCAACAAGGCGCGACGACCGGCGCGCGTTCGCTCCCCTCGGCCGGTTCTTCGACGCCGACCGCAGGCGGAGGTGGCGCACCGACATGGGCGCGACGCTTGCGTGCCGAGCAGCGCTGGCAGCGGCGGGTTCACACCGTGGAGCAAGCGGTGAAGGAGGGCGACAGGCCTGGCGCCTCTGCCAACCCTGACTTGAAGGAAGAGAGATGATGTTTCGACGGCCGCTCAATCGCTATGGCGACACGCCCGAGGTGGAGACGCCTTACCAACGGGCAAAACAGATGTGGGACGAGCGGATCGGCTCGGCGCGCGTGCAGGCCATGAACTGGCGGCTGATGGCGCTCTCTTGCCTTGGTCTTTCGGCGGCGATGGCCGCGGCGCTGATCTGGCTATCGGCGCAAAGCCGGATCACGCCCTACGTGGTCGAAATCGACAAGCAGGGCACGGTGCAAGCCATCGCGCCGGCGACCCAAGTCTACGATCCGACCGACGCGCAAATCGCCTCGGCCCTTGCCCGGTTCATCGCCGGGGTGCGCTCGCTCTCGATAGATCCCATCGTTGTCCGCAAGAACTGGCTTGAGGCCTACGACTTCGCGACGGATCGCGCTGCCGAAACCCTCAACGCGTTTGCCCGCGCGAATGATCCGTTCAAAGCCGTGGGGCAACGTTCGGTGTCCGTGGAAGTGACGAGCGTCGTCAGGGCATCGGACTCGTCGTTCCAGGTGAAATGGCTCGAACGCAGCTTCCAGAACGGCCGCCCCGCGAAGTCAGAGCGCTGGACGGGAATCCTCACCATCGTCATCCGCCAACCGACCTCCGTCGAAATCCTGCGCAAGAACCCGCTCGGGATTTACGTACACGGACTCGATTGGTCGCGTGAAATTACTCCGGGAGAGACACAATGAGACTGAAGTCTGCCGTTCTGAGCGCGTGCGCTCTGCTTCTATCCGCTTGCGCCTCGACCGGTGAGCCGCCGCCGGCAATCGCCTACGACAACGAAGCGTTCAAGGTAGCGGTCGTTGCACCGGAGCCGGTCAAACCCGTCGAGATCGTCACGCTTCCCGAACCTTTGCCGTTGCCCGGCCAACTCAAGCCTCTTCCGCGAAGGGCAGGGCCACCGAAGGCGTTCGTTCCGCCGCAAGAACGAGTCGATTCGGCCAACCTGGCCGCGAGCCAAGAACCGACGCGCGATGGCTACGTGAACGCGGTGCAGGTCTATCCCTTCACACCGGGTGCGCTCTATCGGATGTACGCAGCGCCCGAGAAGGTCAGCGACATCACGCTCGAGCCGGGCGAGAAGCTGACGGCCGTGTCGGCCGGCGACACGGTCCGGTGGATCGTCGGCGACACGACGAGCGGCGCCGGCGACAGCGCGCAGGTCCATATCCTGGTGAAGCCGGCGGCGGCTGACCTCAAAACGAATCTGGTGATCACCACAAACCGCCGTGTCTATCACCTGGAGCTTGAGAGCACCGAACGCAGCTACATGGCCGCCGTGTCCTGGCGTTATCCCGCGGACCAGCTGATCGCGCTACGCGGCCGAAACGAGCAAGCGACGGAGTCTACTGCGCTGGTCGTCGATCAGGGCGTGACGCTGGAGCAGCTGCGTTTCCGCTATGAAATCTCCGGCGACAGTCCGCCGTGGCGGCCTTTGCGCGCGTTCGACGATACGCACAAGGTCTATATCGAGTTTCCAGCACGCATCGATCAGGGCGAGGCGCCGCCATTGTTTGTGGTCGGAGCGGAAGGAAACGCCGAACTCGTCAACTACCGGGTCCGCGGCCGTTACTACATCGTCGACCGCCTTTTCGCCGCCGCCGAACTGCGGCTTGGCGCGGATCCACAGCAAGTCGTGCGTGTCAGCAGAACCGATCGCCTGGCCGATCTTCAGACGGAGGCGCGGCCGTGACAACGGGTGAACGCGAGTCCGGTCGCGCGGACGAGGAACCGCTCGCGCTGCGCTCGAGGCCGCGGCCGGTCACGCGCTTCAATCGCAAAGTCCTGATCAGCGTTGCTGCGGTCATTTGCGTCGTGATCCTGGCCGCAACGCTGATCGCGCTCGAACCGTTTCGGTTTCGCGCGCCGGGGCAGGGCGAAGAACTAATCAACACCGAGCGGAAGGCGAGGGCGGAAGGACTCGATACCCTCCCTCGAACCTATGCCGATGTGAAACCGCCCGAACTCGGCCCGCCGCTCCAGGGCGACATCGGCCCGCCGGTCGTCCGGCTGGAACGTGAACTCGGTGTCGTTCAAGGTGATTTGCGACCCGACGCGGAAGCCGACGCGGAACGCGCCGAACGGCTTCGGGTTGCACGTCAGGCTCAGCAAGCCCGAGCGGCAAGTGTATTCTTTCAAATCACGGCGAGGCGGGACGATGCATCAGTTGTTGCCTCGCCGCGCACCGTTGCTTCAGGGCCGACGCCCCAAGCCGCAACGACAAGTCAGGGGCTAACGCTCGATGGCGAACGCGGTCCTCTCTCGCAGGGCCGCAAAATCAACTTTCTGGAGTCTCGCGCGGACACAGATGTTCTCAATCGACACGCCCTGCAATATCCGGTGTCAGCCGATACCGTGCTCGCGGGGACCGTGATCGCGGCAAGTCTTGTGACCGGCATCAATTCGGACTTGCCCGGGTTCGTTGTTGCTCAGGTCACCGAGAATGTTTTCGACACCGTCAGCGGCGGGCGGCTTCTTATTCCTCAAGGAACAAAGCTCATCGGCAAGTATGACAGCGTGATCTCGTTCGGACAGCGGCGCGCGCTTGTCGTTTGGAAGCGTCTTATTTTGCCGGATGGATCATCGATCGTGGTCGATAATCTACCGGCGACGGATGCCGCCGGTTACGCGGGACTCGAGGACGAGGTGGATTTTCATACATGGCAGCTCATCAAGGGCGCCGCATTGTCGACCTTGCTGGGTATTGGCGCCGAGGTTGGTGCGGGCGGCGACGGCGATGATGACTCCCTGAGCGCCGCGCGGGAATCCGTGCAGCAGAATGCTGCGCGCATCGGTCAGCAGTTCACGGAACGAAGTCTGGATGTCCAGCCGACCATCACCATTCGCGCCGGATGGCCGCTCCGCGTGATCGTGCACAAGGATCTTGTTTTGCGGGAGTACAAGATGTGAGCGATGCGTCGCCCCGTCTTCGGCTCCCGAAATTGCCCGAGCGAGCGGTGGTCAAAATCGCGATTGCGCTCTCGCCGGACCTGAACGATCGCCTCAACGAGTACGCAAGACGCTATGCCGAAGTGTACGGGCAGGACGAGCCCGTTGCAGAACTCGTCCCATACATCATTCGGAAGTTCATCGACGACGATAGATCATTCGCGAAACGTAAACGGCCCCTAAGGCCCGATCAGGAGGGATCATGACAACAATCGGCGTTTTTCATCCGACGAAGGAGGGTGGTTGGGCTGGAACGCTGCGAACCTTATCGCTTGAGGCCCGACTGCGCTTCGTGCCGAACGACAACAGAGCGACCGAGGCCGCGCCAGCCTTTCGCATTTTCGCCGGCGATTCCGAAGTCGGCGCCGCATGGCGGAGGCAGAGCGCGGGCGAGCAGCCGCGCGAATACCTCAGCGTAAGTCTCGACGATCCAGCGTGGTCCCAACCAGTCGCGGCAGCGCTATTCGACTCCAGCCCGACCGAAGCACATCTCGTTTGGAACCGTCGTAGGCTTGTCCCTGCAGAAGCGACAGACTGATCTCGCGGAAGGATAACTGAACAGCAGTGCGTCGCGCTCAAGTGGTACGCGCTTCAGGCCGTAACAGCTTGCTGGGCTTCTTCGTCCGCCAATTCGCGGAGGCGGCAGGCTTTCATGGTCCCGCAGCAGCGCAAGCCCCGCGCAAATTGCTGACGCCAAAACGCTTCCACGCCGCTGCGCCTCCGTCTTTCAAGCCGGACGAGGTTGCGCATCCCCTTATCGTGTATGTCATTCGTTGCCGCGACACGTTTCGACAGCCAGTTTTCTTCGCCCTCAAGCATGCGATCATAGATATCTTGAATGCCGAGCCGTTGTGCCAGGCGGCGCGCAGCGATTTCGTCTTCCGCCGCGCCTTTGCCGTGCGACAAGGCATGCGTTACCGGCCATCGGCCCGTTTGTTCGGCAATCACTTGCAAGACGAGGAAGTGGTGCAGGTCAGACCACCAGTGGCCGGCGTCCTGACTGTTTTCGATCACGCGAATGTTCAGTCCCAAGCAGAACGATGATCCTAAAACGATGTGCCGTTCGGGGCAGTAGGCTGGAAACCGGCGATGCTCAGCACGCTCGGCAACGCCTACACCATCTCCCTTGCGGAAGAGCCTCAATCGAGTGACGCCGAGCCCCATGCCATTGTGAGGCGGCGGGGAGACGTCGAACCATAGGTCCCATGAGGGGGACAAGATGAACCTGGCCCACGCCGGACGCGCCGAGGTGAGCAAGCCCAGTGCATCACTCACGGCTGTGCGCGCGAAACGCCGGCGCCGGTGGACTGCTGCTGCGAACGGTGGCTGAAGGCAAGAGCTGCAACGGTGCCGCGGACAAAACCGACTCGATGGCAGCGAGATTGCCACTGACAGCACCATTCGTGCTCGCAAGCTTTGAAACCCGCGTTGACACGGAAAGCGCGGATTCCGCTACGATCGTTTCCCCGCGCTCGGCGATGCCTTGATGACGCTCAGCTTCCATAATCGAGCGGCTCGCCGCGCAGCGTACGGACATGTCGCCGCGAATGCCGAGACGCGTGATGGGTGAAACGCCGTAGGCAACGCCGATCTGCAAACCCAAGGGCTCGGCGCCAACGATCTCTTCGCGGCAGACTTGAAGTGAACCGTGCAGTGCCGCGGCACATTGCACAGCGTCTTCAACTGTCTTCGCTGGGCTGACATCAACGCCGTCTCCGCTGGCACTCAACCCGATCACGCAATCTCCGACGAAGCGAAGGCGCTTGGCCCGATAGTCCTTGCGCAACACCGCACGCTGTTCCTCGCGAAGCACGAACATGGTGCGCACAACCTGTCGTCCCGCGCCGGACCGCAAGGACTGGTCGACATAGTTCGTGAACTGATCAACATCCGCGAACAACGCCGCCATCTCCATACGCACCGTACGGCTTGGCGACAGCTCGGAGAACTTTAGCCTGGCCAGGGGTAGCTCGGTCCGCTGGAACGTGAATTGGGGCGGAGTGATATCCTGAGCTCGGCCCTGGATATCCTTGACTGCCCGCTCAACGAGCAAGCTCGCATTTTTTCTGGCGCGTCCGCGAACCAGGTCTGGAACCGCCGTTCTTTGATGCTCCTGCCAGGTCGCAAGCGCTGGAAGGCCCAACACCTGTCGCGCCCCGGGAGATGCATACACCCCGGCTTCATCGCCGTTCGCCAATTTTGCAGCGATGTTGGCCGGCGTTCCAAGGAACACCACGTCCGTGTCGTGCCCGCTGTCATTAGCGATGGCAATGCACGGTCCTTGATCGATCCCGACGCGAAGCGGCATGCGCTTCACATTGAGCCCGAGCTGCGCCGGCAGGCTTGCCGCCGCCTGCTCGAGACCTTCGATAATTGCAAGAGCGCGTGCGACTCTGTCGGCTGCGTTCGCTCCAACCGGTTCGGCAACAATGAAGTGCAGGCGGGCGGCATGGAAATCGACCCGGACGCCACCGCCTTCGCGAACGAGAAGGTCCAACAGGACGTAGTAGAAGTGCAGCAGTGTTAGGGCGCGTCTGTGAGATGCTTCCGTTTCGCGGTTGAGCTCGAGCAGGTAGTCGTCGAAACCGAGCAGCCGCACGTAAACATGGACCGCGTCGACGACGAGGGCTGTCGACGGAGACAGTCTGTCGAGCGGTCCGCCCGACTTCGTCTCGCGAGCGTATTCGCGCAAGACTCGCTGCCGCGCATAAAGATCGCCACCTGCGTATGTGGGGAGATCGCCTTTGATCTCGGGCGTTTGTTGCAAAAACTCTTTGACGCGCCGACGTGACTCGGCTTCTGACCAGCTCATTCTAATTCTCCGATGATGTTGCTGCGCAGCCGGTGCACCTGAAGCATCGGTGGCGTCTTCTCTTTGAATTGACTTGCCTTCGGCTCAAAGAGCCGTTGCTGCGCGAGCGGAAGGCGTGCCCACATCTCAGGGCTGATACGCACTGGGCCCAGCGGCTTGCCGGTGTTTGTTTCGCGTGCCTGCTCGTAACGAGCGGCCGTGTTCACCACGGGTCCGATCGATGTGAACGACCGACGACCGGCGGCGCCGAAGTCGCCAATCAGCACCTTGCCGCAATGAATGCCGATCCGCACCCGGACCTGTGGCCATCCACGCTCCACGGCAAGGCTGCGCAGATTGCGCGCCGCCGCGAGCGCCCCGTCGACCGCGTTTGCGGCCATCTCTTGCGAGATGTCGTCGCCTGGCGCCAGCCAAAACGCCATCGCGCCATCGCCCATCAACTTGTCGAGCTCTCCCTTGTGATCTTCGATCGCGCCGATAATCGGTGTCTGAAGATCGATTGTGGCCGTTCCAGCTTCTTCCGGTGACATGGACTTGCAGAGAGCCGAAAAGCCGGCAATGTCGGAAAACCACACTACTGCGTTGGCGCTTCTGTGGATGTGGATTGCGCTGGGATCATTGAAGAGCCGAGCGCGAACCAAGCTGAGTCCGCTTCTTGGAACGAACGCTTTTAGAAGCTTTTCTCTCTCCTCCAGATCCGACATCTGAGAGTGCCGCTGACCAACAGTCTGTTCGAGCTTTTCAAGAAGGCTCGCAGCCAGAGCTTCGTAGACCGCAGCTCGCTCCTCGGCAGAGAGCTTCTCGACGGCCTCACGGCTTATGCACCAAACCCGCGCCGGACCTGCCGCGATCAAGTCCGTGGATCGAGTAGCTTTGTTCAGCAGGCCGCCTTCGCCAACGATCTCGCCTTGCCGACGCACCCTTAGCCGAGGCTTGCCGACGTCGATTTCGCCGCTTTCAATGATCCATGCGGCGGTTGCTGACTCGCCCTTCTTCGCCAAGTATTCGCCTTGCGAAAGCACAAGGAGTTCGTTCTTCGCCGCTGTCCTTATCGCGTCGGCCGCCAGTTTGGATCGGCTGCTTAGCCGACGGCAACAACTCTCCAAACCCGAACCGAAGGGCGGCACGGACTGCAGAGGAGCATCTTTCGGGCGACGCGGGTTCGCGTGTGTGCGTTTGAGTGATCTCATTTTACGAAGATGGATGCAGAAGAGCAGCGGGCCGATAGCGTCCGCTTCCGTCAGTGCCGACTAGTTCGTACGTCCGCACGTTTCCAAACGTGTTGAAGGTCTGTCCGATAAGGACGGCAAGGCCGGCAGGACCGGCCATCACGACATGCACGGTTCCGATATTGCCATACTGACGCCGCGCCTCTCGCATCGCGCCTTCCACGACGTAAGCCACATCTCCCGCCTGTCCTGCGTTAGCGATCGCGTGCGGGTAGGCGCCATCCTTGCGGATATGAACCAAGGCTCGTAAAGGCGGCAGCTCCTTTTGCAAGCCGGCAAAGACCGGCTCTACATCGTCGGTGATCGAGATGAGGATGGCAAGATCACTGGCGGATGCATCTTTGCTCACCATCCGAGCCGCAAACCCGCTCGCTTCGCGCGACGCATCCAGCGTCCAAATTTGCTCGGGGCCCCCCCCGCGCATCACCTGCCGCCACGCAAGCTTCTGTCCGCTCGTCGATACGAACTGACACCCCAAAGCAAACGCTGCCGGCAGAGTGGGAAACCCGAACGTCTCGATCGATCGCCCAGGCGCGTGGGCGCGAAGGGCCGCGGCGATGCGCGCAAGCGCCGGCAGCAAAATGTTCCGCCATGTTTCGGCTGTCGCTTCTCGGTCGTCGAACCGCTTCTTCCAGTTGAGCGCGAGCGCCACGTCCGCGGAGTAGGGCGGCTCAGCGCGCACGAAAAGTCCGACGCTCAGGGGGCCGGCGGCGGCCGCCTTGTGGATCGCCTTGAGCCGGGCCGCCAAAACCCGATCGGCAATGAGCGCGGCGTCGTCGTCTTCAACCGCTGCGCCAGCGATTTTCATCATGTTCCAGTCGATGAAGTTCTCGGCGCTTAAGTGCGTGCTCGTGACCTCGGCGGCCTTCTTGTAGTCCAGGCCGCCGGCAGCAACCGGAATGGCGAAGAACGCATCACCCGCCTCATACCGCTTGATGATGAGCGGAATCTCCACCTTGCGGATGACGGCCGAATCCTCGACCTCCGGCGTCGCGAAGATAACGGCGCTGCCGATCTCAGGACTCCCAAGGGCGCGACGAAGTTCGTCCTCAGTCGGCGCCGACGCCAGGTTTGTCACGTCCTGCCAGGTGGGGATGCCGTGGTCGTGCAGGGCTTGGATGATCCGCGCGGCCTCGAGCGCCCGTGCACGGCGGTAACTCAGGAACGTGCGACCGGTCGGTTGGGTCATAGCGTTTACGACAAAGGAAAGTAGTCGCCGAACAGGTCGCGGTATTTGCGCAACGCGTCGCCGTTGCGCCCCGCAATCGAGAGCTGCATGGCTTCCGCGATCATGCGTTGCGCGCGCGTAAGCGCCTGTTTCGCGGCCGCGCGCTCGGTCGGCGTCATGGAGTCGCTTACGGCCGGGCCGAGGCCCGCTGGGTCAGGCCACGTATCGTCGATGCGGTCGGCCATCGACGCGAAGAAGTGCTGAAACTCCATGGGAAAATCGCCGCCGAACGGCGGGCGCAACAACTCCAGGGCCATGACCTCGATGAGGAATGACGGCTTCACCGGCTTGTCGTTGTGACGGTTCCAGCTTTTCGCCATCCGCACCATCCCCTTCCACTCGCCGTCGAACGCCTTGTTCGCCGCGGTGGCCTTTTCCTCGTGGGTCTTCGGGTTCGTTTCCGTCCAGCCCGACGTCGTTGCCGTGTCCGGGATTTCGTAATGCGTGGACTTGGTGAAGGCGGGCACCACGTCGAAGCTCATGACGCGCTCGGGATCAGTGCCGTCGGGAAACTCGATGCTCACGGAGCGGCGCTGTTTCTTCACGTTTTTCGCGCCGTACTTCTTCGCCAGCACACGCTCGACCTCGTTCAAGATCACAGATGGGTGCTTGCCGTTGCGGTACTTGCCGCGCTCGTCGTCGTGGAGCACGCAGAAAATGTCGACGTCTTTGAGCGGCTTCGTTTTGGTCCAGCGCTTGTACGAGCCCGTGAGGAAGTCGGTGGCGACCTTGAACGACTCGTCCATCACGCCGCGGATTTCCTTCTGACGCTTTGAGGCGTCGTTCTGTTCCTTGTCGGTCAGTTCCAGGTTGCTGCGAAATTTCCGGAAGGCTTCGTTCGGCGTCAGCATGCGCGGCTCCAGTAAGCGGTGTCTGCGGTGATCCCGTTGCCGCCGATCGTCGAGCCGATCGCGTGGCGCTTTAGCCCATCTGTCGCACGGTAATTGCACCCCGACATGCCCGGCACGGCGGGCTTGCCAGGCGCGTTGCTGAAAATGAGATCGTACCGGCACGATGACGGCACGAGCCCGGCCTTGAGGATCGCGTACCGCACCGCGGCGACGTTCACCCACAGCGTTCCTTCGCCTACGGTGTCGTAGGCCACGTCGATGTCCCACCGCGTGACCAGGGCGCTATTTTGCGGGTCGTATACCTCCAGCGTCACGCGCTTTAGATGGCGGCTGCCGAGCCAAGTGACGAGCGCGGTCTCATAGAGGTTCCAATCGGCGATGAAGGCGCTGGGGTCGAGGCCGACTTCGCGAATGATCTCCTTCAGCGTCTGCATCATCTTGTTCGCGACATGCGTGACGGTGTGCGTGAAGGTGATTGTGAATGTTGAGACGCTCATGCTTTCAAAAATTCCTCGAGATTGATCGCCAGCGGCGCGACCTTCTGCGTCGCCTCTTTGCTATCGTCGTCCACGTCCGCACCCTGGGCGCGCACCCTGATGCGTTTTGATGTGGAGAGTTTGGCCTTGCTCCACGCCAGATCCTCGGCGGGACAGGGGATCGACATTTGCCAATCGCCCTTGCACGGCGAGGTCACCAGCGCATCCTCGTTCACTCCGTCGCCCGTGATCGCGTCATCACCGAAAAGCGTGTAAACGCGTACCCGCGAACCGCCGCCCCAAATCACGATGGCGTCGTCCTTCGTCGCGTCCGATGCGATCGCCGAGCAGGCGACGCCGGCGGCAAACGCCAATTCCTGCTGAGCAGTGTCGTCGGCGCCCAGCATCTCGACGATCTTGCGCCAGGTTTCGCCGGCCGTTCGGGCCGGGCTTGATGCGACGCGACGTGCGATGACCGTACTCATAGCTTCTTCTTCGACGCCTCCGCCTTCTGCGCTTCGCGCTTGGCCTGTGCGACGGCTTCGAGCACCGCCTGCGCCGTGACCGTTTCGGGATTCGTCGCGGTTTGCTTGTTGTGCGCGAGAGCAGACAAGACCGCTTTGCGGATGCGGCGGCCGTCCAGACCGACAGCTTCCTTCGCAGCTTTCGCGATCAACGCGTCGGACTTGAGCGCGCTCACCTTCGGATAGGCGGCGGCAATGCGCTCGATCGTGTCGATGAGGATCGCCTTGCAGCCTTCGGCCGACGGCAACTCCACGGTGAGGATGAGGTCCGCACGCGACAGGAACGCCTCGTCGATCGCGCCGACGAAATTGCTCGTGGCGATGAACAACAGGTTCGGGATCTGCGCGGCGAGTTGATCGAGCTGGGTCAGCACCGCGTTGGTCGCCCGATGCACGTCGATGGGATTGGCGTCCATCGACATCTTGGTGCGATCGGCGGCAAGCGCTTCGACTTCATCGAGCAAGACGATCGTCGGGCCGCTTTGCGCAGCTTCGCGGACAACGCTACCCAGCACATGGGAAACCGCCTGCTGGCTCTTTCCGAGCGACGCGCTCGATAGCGCGTGCGGATCGATCTCCAGGTACGTGAAGCCGCCGCCCAATGCCGCGGCGACGCGCGATGCCAGGCCGCGCGCGACCGACGTTTTCCCTGTGCCCGGCAAACCCACGAGCAAGATCACGCCGTGGAACGGCAGAGACTGCGCTTGAAGCTTTGCGCGCGCGGTGAAGTTGAGCACGCCCTGCGACAGGAGCTGATCCTTTACGCCGTCGGGCAGGACGATTGCATCCCACAGCCCGTTGAACTCGGGCGACGGCAATGTGCGCGCGTTGATGACGCCCTTTTGATCGGGCGGAAGGCTATAGGCTTGCGGCGCGCCCTCGGCGCGCCCAACATGTCTGTTCATCTGATGTTCCAATATTGCGACCCAAAACGGGTCGACCCAACGCATCTCAACTATATACGGCGTAGGAACTGTCGGCGAACCGCCTATCTGTGGTTCTCGATCCCTCTGCGGGCGAGTTCCTGCGCCGGAACGTGAGTGTGTATCATAAGTCATAGGTTATGGCAAAGCGCAACGCCAATAGGGTATGTCCTATTGACTTGCCTGTGGATAACGACACATACCCGTCATATGAGTATCGCGTCGGAACAGTTTGATCGGCGTATCGCCGGTCTGAGGCCCCTCTCTTCCGCGTCAAAGCCGCAGGGCGGCTGGGTTCGCGCAATTCGGCATGCCCTTGGGATGACGACCGCCCAGCTCGGTCGCCGGCTGTCCGTGTCCCAGCCCCGCGTTATCGAGATTGAGAAAGCCGAGGCCGACGGCTCGATCACGCTCAAAACCCTTGAGCGGGCGGCCGATGCCCTGGGATGCCGGCTTGTCTACGCACTTGTGCCCGAACGGCCCTTGACCGAGCGGATTGAACGCAAGGCGCTGGAGATCGCCGATCTCAGGATCGGCGCGGTCGAGCAGACGATGTCGCTCACCGACCAGTCCGTGGACGACGGAAAAATTCGTGAAAAGATACGCCGCCAGCTGGCGGCCGATCTCCTCAAAACTCCAGCCCGGCTCTGGGACGAGGTGTGAGCGGCGCCGACAATCGAAAGGACGCAACACTTCTCACGCCGCAAGAGCGTGAAGGGTTAATCTCGCCCCACGTCACCCTCGCTCGTGAACTCAACGAAGCAGAGCAGGCCAACATCCTCGTAGCCGCGACCTGGGTTTTTGCGCGCAAGCGCGACGTCTTCGATGAATCGTTTTTGCGCGCGCTGCACCGACGCATGTTCGATAAGGTTTGGCGTTGGGCGGGGGAATTCAGAACGACGCCAAGCGACGTTGGCGTCGCGCCTTTGAGGATCGCGCCAGAACTCGAACGCGTCATTGCCGATGCGAAAGGCTGGGCGTCCCATTCGACGTACATGCCGGATGAAATCGCGGTGCGGTATCATCATGCGCTTGTGTGGGTGCACCCATTTCCCAACGGCAACGCTCGCTGGTCGCGGCTCGTCGGCGACGCAACCGCCGTCGCGCTCGGGCGAGTGCCTTTCAGCTGGGGACGAAAGACGGTCCACGGCTTGGGCGAAGCGCGGAGCGCCTACCTTGATGCACTGCGCGCCGCCGACAGGCATGACTTCGCACCGTTGATACGGTTTTCTCGATCATAAGAGATCGCCACATCGCGACTTATGCTGCCTGACGAACGCGACTTGGATCCAACAGCGCCCTAACGTTCGGTACGACGGAGCTGATCATACTGACAGTACCCACCCAGTCCGGTCGAAATGCAAGTGATCTAGCGGGCTACAGCGTGATCGAACGTGCTCGGTCGAGCGCGAGTCGGATGGTTGTGCAGCAACGTGATCGAGCGTGATCGAAAACAAGCAATCGTGACTGATTGTGACTTGAAGGCCGAATTTCTCCAGCTCAGAAATTTGACGGTACCAATGACGGTATCGCAGCGGCTGCCGCGTAGCTCGGTCGACGGATGATAAGTCGGAATCCGAGTTGGTTGATGATTGGTCCCAGATACGTCTCATCTCCGCGTATCGTATGCATAGCTATCGCCGCAGAATGTTTGACGTGTCCCCATAATACCGCCCACGTCAACCGAACGGCATGATGTGACGGACGAAAAGCTCCGATCACGAAGAGAACCATGGACCCGGTCGCGACAACGCGAGGATGGAGTTGACAGGTGTGACGCGATTAGAGAACCCCAATTCGTCTTCACTATTGGGACTCGGTCGCAAGCAAGCCGATGAGCGCCTTTTCGATTTCGCGCAGCCGATCTGCTTTTTGACGATCGCCAACGCCGGCAATGTCGGCGCGGAGTTTCACCAAGGCGCGCGCGCCGTCGCCACCCGCTTCGGCGACGCGCGCAATGGCATCCATCAGCGTGTGCGGTGAGCAGTTGCCCTGGCCGAATGTCCAGATGTCGTAGGTCTGCCATTTTCGTCCGCCGAGCACGCATCGCCGATGCGGCTTGGCGTCGAATTGGACCAGCGCCGCGATATCGGGCAGTGCGCCTTCGGCAAAATAGCCGTGCCGGAACCACGGGTCGGCCGTTTCCGCGCGTGTGGCATCGATGGAATCGAGGCCCGGCGACACCAAGAGCGTCGTCGCGTCGCCGGCACGGCCGTCCCAATGCATGAAGTCGTCGGCGGCGTTGAGTGCGAGGTCGCGCGAGGAGGCGTAAAGCGTGGCGCGATCGACCAGCGGCCGCCAGCGATCGATGCCGGCGCGAAACTCGATCTTGCCGATGTCGGCCGCGGCGAAGATGGCGTTCATGAACGGCTGCGGCTGCTTTCCGCCGGCGGCGACCGTGCCGATCCTGCGCTCGGCGAGATCGGTGAGCGCTGCCGTGACGAGCCGCGATCCCATGGAGTGCGCGATGATCGATATTTTCGATGCGCCGACTTCGGTCCGCAAGCGGTTGAGAAATTCGACGAAGTGGCCGGACGCGATCTCGACATCCATGGCGCGATAGTCCGGCCCGTACATCGTGACGCTGCCGTTCGAAGGCCACGAATAGGCGATGACGGCGCCCTGCAGGCGCATGTCATGCGTAAGCTGCCCGGCGCGGCGAAGCGCGCCGGCAAAGGTCGTGCCGAAGCCGTGCACATAGACGATGATCCGCGAGCGGTCGGCCGCACCGATGTCGCGAACCGAGGCGAAGAACGCGCGCGCATCTTCGCGCTTGGTCGAGACGACCGAAATGTCGCGCTTCGGGTCGAAGGCGTAGTTCAGCGTCACGATATCCCACGTATCGTCGACGCCCGGGTACTCCGAACGCCGATTCTTCGGGATCGAGACGGAGGCTGCGCCGTAGGACAAGCCGCGCGCGCGTTGCGTTCCAAACTCCGTTCCCGGGATCAATGGGCGCTTCGACGACGGCACCGGCGCGCGCGACGTGGCGTACAACACCGCACGTGTCGTGGCGTGTTCGTAGATTTGCTCTGGAAGGATGGATCTGCTGCGGATGCCGCCTAGCTCCATCGTCGCTTGACCTAAAGTGACACCGGGGCCGCCTGTCCCCTCCGCGTCGGCTATTGCCCGGGCGAGCTTTTCGACGACGCGTTGCGGTGTGTCATGGGCGGCGGCGGCAAAGACGGCCGCATCGCGCATCCCGTCCTCGATGCTGTTGATGTCGCTTAGGGCCTCTTGCCAGGCCCATTCCGCGATGTCCTCGGGCCGCGTCAGTTTCACATCGCGCAGCCGCGCCATCCAGGCGGCGACGCGGACTTGCGCGGCTGGTGTACTGATCGTCGCGATCGCTCCGGAAAGGTTGCGGCTTGCGACCGCCATGCGATCGACAAGTTGCCGTTCGGCCTGGGTCGGGGGCGGGTTTCGGTGATCCTCCGGCCGAAGGAGCGATACGTCCTTGTCGAACGTCAGGTGCTCGAGCTGCGAGGCTGCTAGTTCGAGGGTCGCGGCGGCCGCAAACATTTGCGTACTGTCACCCTGCCGGGAAGCGGAGGCCAGGCGTTGCATCGGCGTTCGCAAAACGACGTCGAGAATCCGCTTCCAATCGTCCTTCGAGACCGGCTTGGATTGCGCAGCAAGAGCGATCAGCGAGCGCTCGGCAGTCCCGTTTTCGATCGCGCTGAGAAGTTCCGCAGGCAGGCTGGCCGCGTCGGGGTATGTCTTGAGGTAGTTCTCGTAGCCGACAAGCCGAACGTTCTTCGCCTCGGCGAATTGCAGCATTCGTTGTGCGTGAGCGGGTGACACAAGGATTAGAACGTGGAGTGCATGGCCGATCACCAGGCCCGCCTCGGAGCAGGGGGTGCCCATTCCAGGGTATGAACGGAGCTCTGCTGTGCAGGCGTCGATGATGCGCTCGTAGTAACTCGCAGCGACGTCGTACTGCTCTGCCTTCAGGGCGGCGAGCGCCAGCAAAGCGGCTGCGCGAAGCCCGTGCCCCTTGGTTGGTGCGGGGTCACCTGCAGCCGAAGCGGAGGCGCCGGTCAGTTCCAAATACCATTCGCCGATGCGCTTGGACTGCTCGCTGTCGATGCCAAACGTCACGGCTGCGTCGAGCCAGAGATCCTCGGCCGCGCGTGCCGCCGCATAGCCGCCACCCGCCTGCGCCATGAGAGACACCAGTTCGACAGAGTCTTCGATATCGATGAGATCCGGCGCATCAACATCGACGTAGCTTGGCGCATAAACATCGACGTGGTCCGGCGCATCAACGAGCGGCCTCAGAACCTCTTGCGCCTCGTCCGTCGCGCCGCGGCCGATGTGATAGCGAGCCAGCACGAGGCGGAGCTTGAACAGCTCCGGTCGAGATATCCGGACTTGGACATCTGCAGGAATTTCTTGGCGCGTCTCCGGCGTGAGGCGCGCCACCGCTGTGAGCAGTTGCTCGAGGCAGTCGGCGTCGGCCCTGGTCAGCGTCGCGCCCAAATTCCGCGCGCAGGCGTGTGTCAGGCGAGCGACTGCGGCGGCATCTGGTTCGCTGGGGCCGCAGCCGAGTAGCAGGCCGGCGCAAGCAAGCGCCGCCACGACAACGCGGCGAAAGCGAAGAAACCGCTCCATCCGTCAAATGCCCCCGAAATGCGACCGTGCCCCAAGTGTTGTGGTGGAGCGTGCGTGCGCGAACTCCCAAGCCGGATCTTATCCAACTTTGCCCAACCGCGCCGTTGTAGGCAGGAGACAAGTTCGAGTCGCGCATCGCGCGCGCGGGGTCGCAATACTCCCGCGTCGGGTGCATTTCATCGGGTGACAATCGCCCGACGGACGAACTCAACTCGCTTTGTAAGCTGGGGCGCGTTGCGGCGTGGAAAGAAGAAAGGGTGACGCATCCCAACATGTTGCGTTGGCGGTGGATGCGCGAGCAGCAGTGTCGTTTTTTGGTCCGAGTGGCACAGAACGCAAGTCGCGTCCGCGGGAGCAGGAGCCTGACGGATGACGAGCTCGTGCCTAGGTATTGTCGTCCCGGTGCAATCAAACACTAACGGGACCTCGTCAACCACCGGGTGCCGATCGCGCGAATGAATGATTGAGTGGGAGCGGGCGCAGTTCGTCGTTGATGATCGTACGTGGAGCGTATTCGAGCGTAGCAGTCAGGCGTAGTTAGGCGTACCGCTGTTGATGATTGGTCCCACATGGCAGTGGTTGGTCGGTCCAGCGCCTGTCGGTTTTTGCCCATCTTTACGCTTTGACGACGCGGATGCCGATGAGCGTCCTGTTCTGCGATGTATCAGTCAGCAGGCGGCGGCTCCGGCGGCGGGAGCACCCAGCCGTCGGACCGGAGGAAGGTGAGAACGTCTTCGTATTTGTCGGTACGGTGCATACGACGAATGTGTTGATAGAAGCGATTCCGCGCGTCATGGGTCGGCCGGTTAGCGCGCGTCGTGTTGCGGAGTACCCCGAGCAACAGCGTATCCGTCTCGGCCGCATCCCAGTTCTGCCCGTTGCCGATGATGGCGTCGAGGAGCTGGTCGAGCTGTTGGCTGCCGAGGCGCCCGGCGAACGGAGTGATGAGGTCGCTGAAATTCGCCTCGGATCCCCGCCAGCTACCGGAACCCTGATATTCTTCGACTGCCCGGGACCACAGGTCAGCGAGCGGCTGAGAGGCGATAGCGGCTGCCAAGTGCTCCCGGCTGAGGCCGCCAATGACACGCAATAGCACGGTGCGGAATTGCGGGACGGTCACGCCCGCCAGAATGCGATAGTCGGTAAGCGCCGCGGGGTCGGCATTGTCGATCGTCGCCTGCAGGGCGGTCCGCGTCGGCTCCTGAAGCTGTGGCCAGAAATCCGGAAAGGCGGCGATAAAGGCGATGGCGCGAGGCCGGTTCGCTGGCTCAAGATTGTCGATCAGTCCGACGATTGCCTGAGCGACGTCCGGCCAGGCGAAAGCGCCGCGGTCGCGCACGGCGACCAGCGAGGGGATGATCTTGCGATGGAGCGCTTCCCATTGCGCGGGCACACCCTTGAGAAGGGATTTCGCGAGGACCGTGCCGAAATTGCGGACGTTCTGGGCGCGGACGCGCGCGAGGTAACGTTGCTCGACATAGTCGAGGATGCGCTCATACGCCGTCGGAAAGCCTGTCGACTGCACATCGACGTCAAAGAGGACGAAGATCGCTTTGCCCTGCAGGGGTTGCTGTGACAGCACGAGGTCGACCGCATTGACGAGGTGTAGCCGCACCAGTTCAGGCGACGGCTCGAAAAGATCAGCCTCGGCCGAGAAGGCCGGGTGGGCGCAGAGATGCCGATCTTCGCGAAGGCGCTCCAGATGCATTCGGGCGATGCGATTGACGACCTGGGTGTTGGCCGTGGCATTTTCGAGAATGCCTCCCTCAAGCTGAAGCAGCTTGGCGATGTCGCCTGCGGCAGTCGCATTGTCCCAGGACAGAAGAAATGCGGTCGCGGCCGCATCACCCATAGCGCTCAGCTGGCGATGCTTGGCGATCAGATCATAGACGAGGGCGACCCAGGCGGAGGTGAGTGCGCCCCGCAACGCGCCCGCCTTGTAGGCTTTCACAGCGTCAAGAAAGTACCGCTTCGATTGCGGATGTCGAATCCTCGTGAGCAATATATCGAGATCGATAAATCCGGCGTCCACGTCGGTGTACCTGCGCAGTGTGTGTCGAGAAGTTACATCTCGTCCTATACTCTACCAGACATCTTGTGTCTGCACTCCCCGAGATGACAGGCACTCTCTGTGTCCGCTGCTTTCATGGTGTCGATGCATCAGTCCGGAATGGAGAGAGGGCGGGTTCGCTTCCCTTGCGCGATATCGTGGCCACTGTCCGACACGACGATATACGAAAGGAAAAGCGGGGTGCGTTTCCTAGAAGGTTTTATCTCACTTCCCGCAGTGTTTGCTGGTATCTCGGCGAAGTCGAGCAATGGCTCGAAGAACGGCGCCGAATGTCATACGCTCGGCTGACTTCGGCATTTCCGGACGAAAACGGAAGACTCCCGTGAAGAGTTAGCTCCCAGAGGTTTGCCATTCTCCACGTTCGTTCACGGTGCACATAGGGCAGGTTTGCCGATCTAAGTGCCTGAAGACTATGGATGTCCGCGGCGCTGGAAACCAGAGCCTTCCTCAGCGTGATCCGACTACGGCGCGGTACTATTCCGCCGCGAGAATTGTTTTCTTGTTGGTGGCGCTTGGCGCCGGTTCTTGATCGGCTCGCTCGGCGAGCGGCTTCGAGACCTTCAGGCGGTGCAAATCTTCCGGCCGCAGGTTGGTGTACCGCTTCAACATCTTCCAATCGCGGTGGCCTGTTACGAGCGCAACCTGCTCAATCGTGAAGCCCGCCTCAAACAACCTACTCGCGGCTTCATGCCGTAGATCGTGAAAATGCAAGTCTTCGATCTTGAGCTCCACGCAAGCTCGCCGAAACGCGGTGCCCACTGACTTCCCGCTATAGGGAAAGATGCGTTCCATGCGCCCGCTGATCGCTCTTTGCTCCTGGACGATCTCCCAAGCGTCGTATCCAGTGGCGCTGAGCAGCGGCACCTTCTGATTGTTGCCGTCCTTTTCGCGGGGATCCTTCCGATCTCGAATGAGCACTGTCTTGCCGCGGGGATCGACGTCGTCCCACCGAATGCGACAGATTTCGTCTTGGCGCATTGCCGTAGCAATTGCGAAACGGATCAGGCGACCAACGGGAATAAGCTGGCGCTCATTGCTCTCAAAGTAGTCGATGAGCTGGGTGATCTCGTCCGGCCATGGTCGGCGATCGCGGACACGCCCTTTGCCGACGATGCCCAGTCGCTTGAGCGCCAGCCGAGCGAGGTCCACCTGCTCGCCGGACACTTTGAGACCGTGGACGGCGGCCGCGTGTGCAATCACCGTCTTCAAATACGTAAGATCCATGGCCACGGTGACCGGCCCTGCGCCCTCCTTCGCTCTGTCGCGCCCAAACTGGATCAAGCGCTCCCGCGTAAGACCTGCGAGCTTCACCGAACCCAGCTTCTTTTTGAGGGACTCCAGACTGAAGGCCTTCGATCGGCGCGGGCACTTGCCCACTTCTTTCATGTCCAGAAGGTGAAGATCGATGAGGTCCTCGAGACGGGTAGGGTCGATGCGCGCTCGCGATAGCGGGGTTTCGCCTCGGTCGATGCGTCGTTCGTTATCTAGGGCCCATTCCTCGGCGTCCTTGCGCCGGCGGAAGCTCTCGCCGATATATCGGCCCTTCCGGCGGATCTGGACCCGCCAATTGCCGGAAGGGAGCTGTTTGAACGTGGCCAACTTCGTGTGCGCTCAGTGTGCAGTGAGAGGTACAAAAAGGGAAAATTTGGGCGTATTTGAGTGCACACTCGTCGTGCACACGCGTACAGTAACCTGTTACAAACATAGGATAAGTCGTTGAAATTTCAAGAGAAAATATTTTCTGTCGCTCCCATGATGGACTGGACGGACCGGCACTGCCGGTTTTTCCATCGCGTCCTTACGCGCCGCGCGCGGGTCTATACGGAGATGGTGACCACGGGCGCGATCATTCATGGTCCGCGCGCGCGTCTGCTGGCGTTCGATCCCGCAGAGCACCCCGTCGCGCTACAGCTCGGCGGGAGCGAACCTGGTGACCTCGCCACGTGCGCGCGTATCGCCGAAGACCTTGGCTATGACGAGGTCAACCTCAACATCGGTTGCCCGTCGGAGCGCGTGCAGAAGGGCGCATTCGGCGCCTGCCTGATGCGCGAGCCTGACCTGGTCGGCGCGTGCGTCGCCGCGATGCGGGCCGCGGTGCGCATTCCGGTGACGGTCAAGTGCCGCATCGGCGTCGACGATCAGGATCCGCGAGACGCGTTGTTCGGTTTCGTCGATGCCGTATCGCGCGCCGGCTGCGAGACGTTCGTCGTGCACGCGCGCAAAGCGTGGCTCAAGGGCCTGTCACCGAAGGACAACCGTGACATCCCACCGCTCGACTACGATCTCGTGTACGAGCTGAAGCGGGAGCAACCCAACCTCATGATCATCATCAACGGCGGCATCACGACGATCGAACAAACGAAGGCGCATCTCGAACACGTCGATGGCGTTATGATGGGCCGCGCCGCGTATCAAACGCCATGGGTCTTGGGCGACATCGACCGCGCGCTCTTCGGCGAAGAGCCGCCGGTGCGCACGCGTCGCGAAGCCGTCGCGGCTTTTCTGCCCCACATCGCGCGCGAACTGAACGCGGGAGCGCCGCTCAACGCGATGACAAAGCATCTGCTTGGCCTCTTCAATGGCCTGCCCGGCGCGCGCGCCTTCCGTCGCCACTTGAGTGAGAACGCCGTGAAACCCGGCGCCGACGTCACCGTCGTCGAAACCGCACTCGGCTTCATCGGCGACGACGCCGAAGAGCGCGCGGCCGCGTGAGCGTCGACACCTTCGCCGCCGCATCGCCCGAAGAACTCATAGCCCTGGCCGTCGGCGTCAGCGTCGCGGGTTTGATCGCAGGAACGGTGGCGGGCCTCCTCGGCGTCGGCGGCGGCATCGTCCTCGTGCCCGTGCTCTATCAAACGCTGGGCTTCCTCGGCGTCGACGACAGCGTGCGCATGCCGCTCGCGGTCGGCACCTCGCTCGCCACCATCATCCCAACCTCCATCCGCTCGACGCTGAGCCACAACAAGATGGGCGCCGTCGACTGGCACGTGCTGAGAGCGTGGGCCGCGCCGACCGTGATCGGCGTCATCATCGGCTCATGGCTCATCGCGATCGTCGGCGGGAAGGGCCTGACCGCGGTCTTCGCCGTCGGCGCCGGCACGCTCGGCCTCTACATGGTCGTCGCTCGCGAAGATTGGCGTCTCGGGGACAGAGTACCCGACGGCGTTTGGAGCTGGCCGCTCGGCCTCGCCAACGGCTGCCTCTCGGTGATGATGGGCATCGGCGGCGGCACCTTCGGCGTCACGGTGATGACCCTCTTCGGTACGACGATCCACCGCGCCGTCGCGACCGCCGCCGGCTTCGGCCTCGTCATCGCCATACCCGGCACCATCGGCATGATCATCAACGGGTGGAACGCGCCGGGCCTCATCCCATTCTCACTGGGCTACGTGAACCTGATCGGCCTAGCCCTCATCGTCCCCGCCACGATCGTCGCAGCGCCCTGGGGCGTCGCCATCGCCCACCGCCTCTCGCGCCGCACGCTGCGCCTAGCGTTCGGCTTCTTCCTATGCGCGACGGCCCTGCGCATGGGCTGGGCGTACTGGGGCGTCTAGATTTTCTGGTCGTACGCACCGACGTTCGCGTTCTTCGACAGCCGCCCGTCGATATCGGCGAAGATCCCGCGCATGCGCTCTTCCGACACCGGGCTCTCGACCACCACGACGAGGCTCGGCTTGTTCGACGACGCGCGCACGAGGCCCCACGTCCCGTCTTCCAGCGTCACACGCACGCCGTTTACGGTGACCAGGTCGCGGATCGCCAGCCCCATGATCTTGTCGCCGCGCGCTTTCGCCTGCGTGTAGGCAGCGATCATCTCGTCGACCACGCCATACTTCTTCTCGTCCGCGCAATGCGGCGCCATCGTCGGCGAGCCATAGGTCTTGGGCAAACTGTCGTAGAGCGCCGACATCGTCTGCCCCTTCGCACGATCAAGAACGCCCAGCACCGCCGCGGCCGACACGATCCCGTCGTCATAGCCGCGCCCGATCGGTGCATTGAAGAAATAGTGCCCGCTCTTCTCAAACCCCGCCTGCGCCTTCAGTTCGTGTGCGCGCCGCTTGATGTAGGAATGTCCCGTTTTCCAGTAGTCGGTCTTGACGCCGTTCGCGATCAGCACCGGATCGGTCATGAACAGGCCCGTCGACTTCACGTCGACGACGAACTGCGCATCCTTCTGCCGCGAAGAAATATCGCGCGCGATCAGCACGCCGACCTTGTCGGCAAAAATCTCGCGCCCCTGGTCGTCGACCACGCCGCAGCGGTCGCCGTCGCCGTCGAAGGCAAGCCCGAGGTCCGCTTTATGCTCCTTCACCGCATCGGCGAGCGCATGAAGCATCTTCATGTCTTCGGGGTTCGGGTTGTAACGCGGGAACGTGTAGTCGAGCTCGGCGTCGAGCGGGATGACCTCCGCCCCCATGCGCCGCAACGCTTCGGGCGCGAAGGCGCCGGCCGTGCCGTTGCCGCAAGCCGCCACGACCTTGATGCGCCGCGTCAGCTTCGACTTCGACGTCAAGTCGTCGAGATATTTTTCGCGCACGCCCGCGACCGCAAGATAGCTGCCGCCGCTGCGTCCACGCACGCGGCCTTCCAGCGTGATATTCTTCAGCGCCGTCATCTCGTCGGGCCCGAACGTCAACGGCCGCGCCGCACCCATCTTCACGCCCGTCCAACCGTTCTCGTTATGACTGGCGGTGACCATCGCCACGCACGGCGCATCCAGTGCGAACTGCGCAAAGTAGGCGGTCGGCGATAGCGCCAACCCGATGTCCAGAACCTCCGCCCCGCCGCTGACGAGGCCCAGCGCCAAGGCCTGCTTCACGCTCAGCGAATACGAACGATAATCGTGCCCGACGACGATGCGCGGCTTCACGCCCATCTCGTGGATCAGCGTCGCAAGGCTTAAGCCCAGCGCCTGCACGCCGATGAGGTTGATCTCTTTCGGATAGAGCCACCGCGCGTCGTACTCGCGAAACCCGTTGGGCGAGATCAGCGGAACGGTCTCGAACTCGGCCGTATTGGGACGCAAATCGGCGCGCGGGATAGGAAACATGGAAAGCCTCTGATTGGTTGGTCAGGCTTTAGAAGGGCAGGCCGCGAATATCAACCTTGAAGCGCTCGAACGAACGCGGCCACAGCCGCTTCCAACGCGCCGTCGTTCAGAACGGTTGCATCTGCCCTGACGGCCCGCGTGCGCGCCACCCGTTCCTCGATGGCCGCCTCATCCTCCCGCCCGCGGGTCTTGAGCCGCGCCGCCAGAACCTCGGCGGGCGCCGTGACCTCGATCACCCGCACCGGATCGAAGCGCGCCCGCGCTGTCTCGACGATGTCGCGCGACACGTTGACAACGACATGCCGTCCGGCGGCCAACACGGCCTCGAACGCAGGGACGCTGTACTGAAGGCCATGCGCCCGCCAGCTCAGCCCGAATTCGCCGAGCGCGTCGCGCCGCGCAAATTCGTCGTCGCTGATCGCTTCGTGGTTTTCGCTGGAGTTCGATGGCCGCGTGATGACGCGGCGAGGAAACGCGAACCGCTCAGAAAGCACGGCGCGCGCGGCGGCGATCAAACTATCTTTGCCGGCGCCGGAAGGGCCGACGACCAAGAACAGCGTGCCGCGCAACCGGCCTCAATCCTCAAGCACAAGTTCGTCCGAGCGTATGGCGACGCTCGAAAGCGAACTGAAAAACGTCATGCCCAAAAGCGACGTCGACAAACCGCGCGTCACCATCGCTTTCACATCTTTACGCTCGATCGACCCGACGCGAACCTCTTCGAGTGTGATCCGCGCGGCAGCCGCCTCACCGTTCGCCGTCGACACCGTATACATAAAGTCGAGGGCTTCGACGTTGATGCCTGCGCTTTCTGCGTCTTCGACGCTAAGCGCGATCGTGCTCGCGCCTGTGTCGGCCAGCATGCGAATGCTGGTGCCGTTGAGGTCGACGTCGGCATAGAAGTGTCCATCCTGCGCTTTGCGCAAGACGACTTCGCCCGCATTGCGTTTCTGTGGACGGGCAGGGTTCATCTCACCCGCGACGCGCTCATAGAGCGGTTTGACATCATTGCGATAGGAATAGGCGAGCACCAGTCCAAGCCCGATCGCAATCCAGATGAACATGTAGCGCAAGGCCTGACTCGCCGTGCCGCGCCAGCCAAGCACCAGAGAACTCAACAGCAGCACGAGGATCACGACGTTGGAGGTCAGTGCCGCCGATCCCTGATTGCCAAGAGCGCCGGTGGTGCCGCCTGAGACCCACACGATGAGCGCGGTCACGAGAACCAGAACGACGACGAGGATGATGACTCTGTTCATGCGCACAAGCTTAACCGACCTGGGACAAACCCTCGATGAACGAATTAAACGCATAAGAATGTTTAAATTGAAATACAACAGAGAGGCGCGTAAATAAGCCGGATGACGAACCCCGCAGCGCTTCCGTTCGCTTGGAATTCCGTGCGCGCCGCCGCGGACTTGCCGGCGTTCGAGCCCGGCTGGGTCTGGCTCGTCGGCGCGGGCCCTGGCGACGCGGGCTTGCTCACCTTGCACGCCGTGAACGCGCTTCAGCAGGCCGACATCGTTGTCTACGACGCCTTGGTCGACGAGAGCATCCTCAAACTCGCACGCCCCGGCGCCGATATCGAATACGCCGGCAAGCGCGGCGGCAAACCCAGTCCAAAGCAGCGCGACATCTCGCTGCGCCTTATCGAATGGGCGCGCAAGGGCAAGCGCGTGCTCCGCCTCAAGGGCGGCGACCCGTTCCTCTTCGGACGCGGCGGCGAAGAAGCGCTCGCGCTCGTCGCCGCGCAGATTCCGTTCCGCGTCGTGCCTGGCGTGACCTCCGGCGTCGGCGGCTTAGCCTACGCCGGCATCCCCGCGACCCATCGCGACATCAATCACGCCGTGACATTCGTGACCGGTCACATGGCCGGCGGCGACGTGCCCGACACCATCAACTGGTGCGCGTTGGCCGAAGGCTCACCGGTTATCGTGATCTACATGGGCCTCAAACATCTGCCCCGCATCGCCGCTGAGTTGATAGGCGCAGGCCGCAGCGCAGATGAACCCGTGGCGATCATCAGCCAAGCGACAACCGCACGTCAGAAAGTATTGGAGACGACGCTGTCGCGCGCCGCCGACGATGCCCTATCAAGCGGCATTCCAGCACCCGCACTGATCGTCGTGGGTGAGGCTGTGCGCCTGCGCGCAGGACTCGATTGGTTGTCCGCGGCGACCGAAGGCCGCCAACTCGATCCCGATCCGCTGCGCACAAAGGCAAAGCGCGACACGGCCTGAGCTATTCAGCCTTGAACTGAAACTCGCCCTCGTAGCCCCAGTACCAATACTGCACGAGGTAATCGTTGCCCGTTTGATAGCGAGTGGGCACGAGATCAATCGAATAAAACTCTTCCAGCTTCTCGCCCGACGGCAGGATCGCGGTCACTTCCGTCTTGGGACAGGCGTCTTCGTCGGTGACCTTGCTCTGCACCATGTTCCCGTCGCGGCTGAAAACCTGCCAACGGAACATCTTGCAAGCCGACGGCGCTTTCAGAGTCACCGTATCGCGCGTGTTGTTGCGCACGGTGACCTTCACTTGGATGACGGGATCGCTCTGCAGCGGCACGCCCTCACGGTTGGGCTCGGCCGTAACGCTCACCGAATTCTCGAGAAACCCCAACTCGCCATACGACGCCGCGTAACCCAGCGACGCGATAAACGCGACCCAGATCAGCATCCAAAGCACATACCGCCGCCAATCCGGCGCGGGCGAACGGGGCAGCTGCTGTCCCATCGCGTTCAGCCGGTCCGCTGCGTCGGCTTCGCATCGGTCTCGACATAGTCGAGATCGACGTGAAACGTTTCGCGCAAGGAGAAGAACGCCAGCAAAGCAAGCGCGGCAACCAGAATGCCGACGACCTCCGCTGAACCCACGACACCGATCTCAGGCGTGAAGTATGTGAACAGCATCACCGCAGGCACCGACGCGCCGCGCACAAAGTTGGGAACCGACGTCGCGACGGTGGCGCGCAGATTGGTGCCGAACTGCTCGGCCGAGATCGTGACCATCATCGCCCAATACGCGGTAAAAAACCCGAGAACGGTGACCAGCGTGTAGAACTCGTTCGCCGTTGACAGTGGCACACGGAAAATCGCGGCAAGCGAGGCAAGCGTCAGGAACAAGAAGATGCCGATCGCAAGCTTGCGGCTCTGCAGCCACTGACTCACAAGTCCGTTGGCGACGCTGCCGGTCGTGATGCCGCAATAGAACCAGAACACCGACGATCCCGCGACGACCTTGTCCGTTATCCCCAGCGCTTTTGCCAGCTCAGGCGAGAACGTCACCACGACGCCCAGCGAATACCAAATCGGCAGTCCGACTAGGATGCAGTTTATGTAACGGCTGAACCTGTCCCACGACGTGAACAGCATGAAGAAATTGCCACGCGCGATGTGTTCCTTGTCCGCGAGCGCTTTGAAGATGCCGGACTCCGCAACGGACAATCGCAACATCAAGAGGCCAAGCCCCATGACGCCGCCGACGACATACGCCATGCGCCACGAGAAAAATTCGTAAACCGCGCCCGCGACCACGGCGCCTGCCACACCTGTCGCCACGACGATGGTGGTGCCTATTCCGCGCGAGTTCTTAGGCAGCAGCTCGGAAACAAGCGTGATGCCGCCGCCGATCTCCCCGGCAAGTCCGATGCCGGTGATCAAGCGCAGCCAAGCATACTGGTCGATCGGTGAAATGACGGAATCGACCCCCGGCCCGAACTGGCCGACGAACCCGTTCAAAATGTTGCCGATTGAGTAGAGCAGGATCGACCCGAACAGCAGTTCGATCCGTCCGACCTTGTCGCCGATCACGCCCCACAACACGCCGCCGACCAGAAACCCGAACATCTGCATATTGAACAGATACCCGCCGGTCGTCAGCAGTTCGTTCGCCGGTACGCCAAGGTCCGTCAAACTCGACGTCCGCAAAATCGAAAACAGGATCAGATCGTAGACGTCGACGAAATAGCCGAGCGCGGACACAAGAATGGCCAGACGAACGTTGTTCGACATCGCGAACGCTTCCCCATGCGCGAGGGTGTTGTTGTGTTTGAAACGCGCGCGAAAGCCCCCTCAGACCGAAGCGCGGCGACGGGGGACAGATTGCGTTGGGATTACGGGCGCTTCAAGGGGACCCAGCCTGAGGCCAATCGCGCCTCAAGCGGCCCAAACCGCATTTTGTAGGACATCTTGCGGCAGCCATCGATCCAATAGCCCAGATAAACGTAGGGCAGGGCGCGCGACCGCGCCTGTTCTATGTGGTCCAGAACGATATAGGTGCCCAGACTGCGCGCCGATTCATCGGGGTCGTAGTAGCTGTAGACCATCGACAAACCGTCGCTGAGCAGGTCGGTCAACGCCACCGCGATCAGGTCGCCCGTCTTCGGCCCGCTCTTGTAGCGATACTCGACCAGGTGGGTCTCGACCGCCGAATCCTCGACCATCGCCACATAGTCGAACATCGTCATATCCGACATGCCGCCGCCGACATGGCGCTCGTCGAGATAACGGCGCAGCAGCGCGAACTGCTCTTCCGTCGCCCACGGATCGACAACTTCGCCCGCGATGTCCGCGCTACGCGCCTGCACCCGCTGGAACGAACGCGAGGGCTCGAAGGCATCCACCACGACGCGCACCGAAATGCACGCCTGACACGCTTCGCACGAGGGTCGATAGGCGATGTTTTGGCTGCGACGGAAACCGGCGTGGGTCAGCGTGTCGTTGAGCGGCCGCGCAACTTCCCCGGACAGGCGGGTGAAGACTTTGCGCTCCATTCGCCCAGGCAAATACGGGCAGGGCGCGGGCGAGGTCAGGTAGAACTGCGGGACCCGAGTGCCCAACTGCTCAGTCAAAGCGCACAACTCCGCCGAAAAGCGCCTGTTCGCGGCACGCGAAGCAGGTTCATCGGCGGATAGATTCACACGAGACCCGCGCCCCTGCAAAGCCCAATCACGCACCCGGCGCATTTCTTTCGAAGACCGTCGCGGTTAATCGTGCGGCGGCAGAACCGGCGCCTCGCGCAGCAGCACGATGCTGATCCGCCGATTGCCGGAGGCATAGGGATTGTCGGGATAAAGCGGGTCCGACCCCGCCTTGCCCCCGACTTCGGCGATGTGATCCTGGCCAAGGCCGGAATCCAGCAGCACCTTCAAACTCGCGTTCGCCCGTGCCGCCGACAAGTCCCAGTTCGAGTACCCGCCAGGTCCTTGGAAGGAAGCACCATCGGTGTGCCCGACGATGGAAATGCGGTTGGGCAGACTGGCGACGGTCTTTGCCACTTCCTGCAATAGCAGCTGCGCATAGGGCTTAGGCTCCGCCTTGCCCGCCTCGAACATCGACCGCCCGTCCTGATCGACAAGCTGAATGCGCACGCCCTCGGGCGTATCGTCGATCAGCACGTGCTTGGACAGCTCGGCGAGATCCGGCTTGTCCTGCATCGCTTGGCGCAGGCGCGCAGCCGCTTGTTCAAGCGCCGCATTCTGCGCGGCGCTCTGGCCGGACGAGGCGCTGGCATCCTCGTTGTCCTTGCCCTTGGAATTTATCTCGGACTGGTCCTCGGTCGCCGGCGGCCGCATTTGCGTCTTCACCGCCAACGAACCCTGGCCGGCAGCCCCGTCGTTCGCCGCCGACGTTCCGCCCAACAGAGCGCCCGTACCGGACTCACTGCGGCTCACCGACTCCGGCGCGAAGTAGTCCGCGATGCCGCGCTTCTGTTCCGGCGTCGTCGTGTTGATCAGCCACATCAAAAGGAAGAACGCCATCATGGCCGTCACGAAGTCGGCGTAAGCGACCTTCCAGGCGCCGCCATGATGCCCGTGGCCGCCCTTTTTGATCTTTTTGACAATGATCGGGCGTTCGTTGTTCTTCATGATCCCCAAGCCCGGCCGTTTTCCCAAGGCCTTGCCTTCGGCAGGCTGCGCCGTTACGTCGGTCGAAAGCGTAGTATTGCTGCGAAGCCGTTAACGTGGCCTTGAGTGCGCGAAAGGGCGCAAATGAGCGAACACCTCCGCAATTTTCGCGACGCCCTGGGCCATTTTGCGACAGGGGTCGCCATCATCACGACCAAAGGCCCGAACGGCGTGCCGATCGGCCTCACCGTCAACTCGTTCGCCTCCGTGTCCCTGGATCCCCCACTGGTGCTGTGGAGTCTCGACCGCGCCTCCGACCGCTTCACCGCCTTCATGCAGGCCGAGCACTACGCCGTGAACATCCTGGGCGACGCGAACCAAACGCTCTCCCACCGCCTCTCGCGCAAGGGCGAATTCACGCTGGAAGGCGAACCCGTCCGCACCGGCCCGCACGGCGCCCCGATGCTCACCTGCGCCATCGCCAGCTTCGAATGCCGCATCGAACACCGCCATGAAGGCGGCGACCACGTCATCTTCGTCGGCCGCGTTCTGGATTTCTCGCACACATCGCACGGCCGCCCGCTTGTCTATTACCGCGGCCGCTATCGCGTCCTCGCCGACGGCGACACGTAAGGATCAAGACATGACCAAAGTCGCGTTCATCGGCCTAGGCCGCATGGGCTTCCCCATGGCCGGCCACCTGGCAAGCAAAGGCCACGACGTCACTGTCTTCAACCGCAACTCCGCCCGCGCCGACGAATGGAAGAGCGCAAACAAAGGAACGATCGCGAAAACGATCGCCGAAGCCGCGAAAGAAGCCGACATCGCCTTCATGTGCGTCGGCGACGACCCCGACATCGAAGCCGTAGCCCACACTGCCTTCGCCGCCATGAAGAAAGGCGCCATCCTCGTCGACCACACGACCGGCTCGGCAACGCTGGCCGAAACTCTTGCACGCGAAGCATCCGCGAAGGGCCTCTCCTTCATCGACGCGCCGGTGTCAGGCGGCGAAGCCGGCGCGCAGAAAGGCCAACTCACCGTCATGTGCGGCGGCGACGAAGCGGCCTACGCCAAAGCAGAACCAGCCATCGCCGCCTACGCAAAAATGTGCCGCCTCATGGGACCGGCCGGCGCAGGACAGAAAACAAAGATGGTCAACCAAATCTGCATCGCAGGCCTCGTCCAAGCCCTCGCCGAAGGCATCACCTTCGCCGAAGCCGCAGGCCTAGCCCCCAACGCCGTCGTCGACGTGATCTCGAAAGGCGCAGCCCAAAGCTGGCAAATGGAAAACCGCGCCGCGACGATGCACCAGCGCAAGTTCGACTTCGGCTTCGCCGTCGAATGGATGCGCAAAGACCTACGCATCGCGTTAGCGGAAGCCCGCAAGAACGGCACCCAACTCCCGATCACCGCCCTGATCGACCAATTCTACGCCGACGTCGAGCGCATGGGCGGCAAACGCTGGGACACATCCAGTCTGATCGCGCGTCTGTCGCGATAACTGCGCACCATTGTGACAGTTTCATGTCGGCAGGCGCGCTTTTCCGCCGCGATATGCCTCAGGTGACGCGCGAAGGGGCGGGCCCTAAGAAGGCCGTCCCGCGTTGCGGGCCTGTAGGGGGCTCTTTAGTTGCAGCAAGAAGCGAAGCCGCGCGCCAAGAGTGACGCGGACGGATGGGGTCGCGATATCGTCAGCGGCACGGTCGTGTCGCTCGTGAGCCTCGCCTACTGTCTGTCATTCGCTCTGCTGATTTTCGCGGGACCCCTCGCTCAAGGACTTTCGTTCGGCATCTCTGCGGCGCTGGTCAGCGCTGGCATCTGCTCGCTCATCGTTGCGACCGGCAGTTCCTTCGCGCGCGCGATCGGTGGCCCCGACGCCGCGCCGATGGCGATCATGAGCGGCCTTGCCGCCGTCGTTGCAGCCGGTGTCGCCGCGCCTGACGCGGCGTTGCCGACGGTCATGGCGGCGCTCGCCATTGCCGCGGTCACCACCGGCGTGTTCCTGCTGGCGCTTGGGTCATTCCGTCTCGCGGCCTGGATGCGCTACATCCCGTATCCCGTGCTCGCAGGTTTCGTCGCAGCGGTTGGGTGGCAACTCGCTTCCGGCGGCGTCGCCGTGCTCACCGGACACCGGCTGGCATTCGCCGAGCTCGAAACCCTGGCGACGATCGAGAACGGCGCGCATATCGGCGTGGGGCTAGCCTTCGCCGCCGCCGCCGTCGCGGCGCAATTCCTGACCCGGTCGCATCTCGCGTTGCCGATCATACTCGTCAGCGCGTCGATCCTTTGCTATGCGGCGTTGATGGTCGCCGACGTTGACGTCGCAACGGCGCGCGCGAATCTGTGGCTGATGACGCCGCCCGATGCAGGTGGGCTCTATTGGCCGTGGGCGCATCTCGAGGCTGTCGATTGGCCGGCGCTCCTCGGCGGCGCCAACGAAATCGCAGCCGGCGCCGCCATCGTCGCCATCAACATTCTGCTGAACGCGACAAGCCTTGAACTGTGGTCCCGCCGCAGTCTTGACCTCAACCGCGAACTTTCCATCAACGGTCTAGCCAACATCGCAGCCGGCGCCGCGGGCGGTCTCGCCGGCAACATCTCGTTCAACCGCTCGATCCTGAACACGCGCAGTGGCGCCACCGGACGTCGCGCCGGCCTGATCTCAGGCGCCGTTCTGATTGGACTCGTCGCCGTCGGACCCGGCATCGTCGCCATCGTGCCGACGCCGGTCTTGGGCGGCCTTCTCGTCTACTTGGGCCTGAGCGTTCTCATTGACACCTTCGCGCGCGCCCGGCACATGTTCAGCTTCGCCGACTACGTGTTCCTTGCCGTACTCGTCGTCCTCATCGTGCGCTGGGGTTACTTCGAAGGCATTGCCGCCGGCATCGTCGTCTCCTGCATCTTCTTCGTCGTGCGCTACAGCCGCGTCGACGTCGTGCGCCACGACCTGACGCGCGCCGCTTTCGGCAGCACCGTCGACCGCCCGCGCAGCGAAGCGGAACTGCTGCGCGGCAACGGCGGCGAGATGCACATCATGTGGCTGCGCGGCTATCTCTTCTTCGGCACCGCAAACCGCCTCTACGCCACGATCGAAAAACGCATGCTGGCGACCGACGGCCACATCCTGCGCCACCTGGCGCTCGACTTCAGCCGCGTGAGCGGAATCGACTCCTCCGCCGTCTTCAGCTTCGTGAAGCTCGCGCATCTCGCCCGCGACAACAACGCGACGATCGCCTTCTGCGCGCTGTCGCCGAAAGCAATCGCTGCCTTCCGCGGCGAAGGTCTGCTTCACGCCAGCGACCGCGCAGTACGGTCGTTCGCGACGCTCGATCAAGGCCTCGAGTGGAGCGAAGACCGCATGCTGGCCGCGCACAACAAGGCGCAGGCCGCCGAAGAACCGGTCGAAACGTGGCTCGCGGAAGAACTGGGCAGCCCCGCGCTCGCGACCCGCCTTCTCGCCGCCGTCACCCGCGTCGCTCTTCGGAAAGACGAGGCGCTGTTTCGCCAAGACGATCCATCGGACTCGCTCTACCTGATCGAAACCGGCCGCCTCGCCGTGGTTATGACGACGGCCGACGGCGAACAGATCCGCCTACGCAGCATGGCGAAACACACCGTCCTTGGCGAAATGGGCCTCTACCGGAGCTTGAAGCGCACGGCGACCGTCTCGGCGCTGGAGCCGTCATCGGTCTTACGCCTGACCGAAGCGACCTTCATGAACCTCAAGAGCGAAGACCCCGAACTGTGCGACGCCATCCACCGCATGGTCGCGCGCACACTCGCCGACCGTTTGTCGTTCGCCAATGCCGCGGTCGCGGCGCTCCAGTGACTTGAAGATCAACGCGCGCTGGCGATCAACTTGGCCGCACGCGGCGCGAAGTAGGTCAGCACGCCATCAGCGCCAGCCCGCTTGAACGCGGTCAGGCTTTCGACCATCGCGCGGTCGCCATCGATCCACCCGCGCTCCGCCGCCGCCATGATCATAGAATACTCACCCGACACTTGATACGCGAACGTCGGCATCCCGAACGCGTCTTTCACGCGCCGCACGATATCGAGATACGGCATCCCCGGCTTCACCATCACCATGTCGGCGCCTTCCGCGATGTCGAGCGCCACTTCGCGCAGCGCCTCGTCGCCGTTCGCCGGATCCATCTGATAGGTCCGCTTGTCGCCCTTCAGCGCCTTGGCCGATCCGACCGCATCGCGGAAGGGCCCATAGAAGGCCGACGCATACTTCGCCGCATACGCCATGATCAGCGTATCGCGATGCCCTTCGCGTTCCAGCGCCGAACGGATTGCGCCGATGCGCCCGTCCATCATGTCGGACGGCGCAATGATATCGCACCCCGCCTGCACCTGGTTCAGCGCCTGCGCGACCAGCACCTCGACGGTCTCGTCGTTCAAGATCGTGCCGTCCTTGATCAACCCGTCATGCCCGTGCGTCGTGAACGGATCGAGCGCCACGTCGCACAGCACGCCAACCTCAAGCCCCGTCGCCTTCACCGCCCGGGTCGCACGGCAAACCAGATTGTCCGGATTGAGCGCCTCGCGCCCATCTTCTGTCTTGCGCGCCGGATCGGTGTTGGGAAACAACGCCAGCACAGGGATGCCGAGCTTGTGCGCCTGCTCCGCCGCCGCCGGCACCAGATCAACCGAGATACGATCGACCCCCGGCATCGAAGCCACCGGCTCACGCTTGTTCGTCCCGTCGACCAGGAACAGCGGCCAGATCAAATCCGCGCTCGTCAGCGTGCTCTCGGAGACCAGCCGCCGCGACCATTCGGTGCGGCGCAACCGGCGCATGCGTGTCGCAGGAAACCGGGAATCCGAGGATGCAGCCATGGTGCTCGCCGCTTCGTTGACAGCAGGGGAGCCTCTACGTATCACCGCCCGCAGGTTAAGGAAAAGGCGGCCATGCCGTTCGAACTCTCGGAAGACCAGCGTCTCATCCAAAAGACCGCGCGCGATTTCGCCGCAAGCAAGTTTGCGCCGTTTGCCGCCAAGTGGGACGAGGACGAAATCTTTCCGATCCCGGCCATGCGCGAAGCCGCCGAACTGGGCTTTGCCGGCATCTACGTGAAGGGCGACGTCGGCGGCTCGGAACTTACGCGCCTCGACGCAGCCCTGATCTTCGAAGAACTGTCGGCCGGCTGCACATCGACCGCGGCGTACATCTCGATCCACAACATGGCCTCGTGGATGATCGACCGCTTCGGCACGGATGAACAGCGCCGCAAGTGGCTGCCCAAACTCACGCCGATGCAATTGATCGCGAGCTACTGCCTGACCGAAACCGGCGCAGGCTCCGATGCGGCGAACCTGAAAACGAAAGCCGTGCGCGACGGCGACCACTACGTCCTGAACGGCGGCAAAGCGTTCATCTCCGGCGCCGGCGTCTCCGACGTCTATGTCTGCATGGTGCGCACCGGCGTCGATGGCCCCAAGGGCATCTCCTGCATCGTCGTCGAGAAGGGCACCAAGGGCCTCTCCTTCGGCAAGAACGAACGCAAGATGGGCTGGCGCAGCCAACCGACCGCGCAGGTGATCTTCGAAGACTGCCGCGTGCCGGTCGCCAACCGCATCGGTGCGGAAGGTGATGGCTTCCGTATCGCGATGATGGGCCTCGACGGCGGCCGCATCAACATCGGCGCCTGCTCAATCGGCACCGCCCGCGCCGCACTCGAACAAGCCCAACGCTACGTCACCGAACGCAAACAATTCGGCCAAACCATCGGCGACTTCCAAACCACGCAGTTCAAAATCGCCGACATGGCGACCGACCTCGAAGCCTCACGCCTCATGATCTGGAACGCCGCCGCCGCTCTCGACCGACGCGACCCGCGCGCAACGATGCTCTGCGCGATGGCCAAACGCTTCGCCAGCGACAACGCCTCGAAGATTGCGAACGATGCGCTCCAACTCCACGGCGGCTACGGATACCTGAAAGACTTCCCGCTCGAGCGCCACGTTCGCGACCTGCGCGTCCATCAGATCCTCGAAGGCACCAACGAAATCATGCGCGTCATTATCGCGCGCGAGCTGGCACGGCAATAGACGATGACGATCCGCCACCACACCGCTGCGTGGGCGATCGCGTACGGTCTTTTCATCTGGCTGGAAGCCACGCTCATCATCCGCTGGGCCGGCGACCTCGTCTTCGTCCCGGAAAGCACGATCTGGACGGTCAGCGTTTTCGTTCTGACCGCGCCGCTCGTCTACGCCATCGGCTGGTTCTTCTTCGCCACGTTCCAGACGCCACCCGGCGCGCGTGCTGCGGCAGCTGTGCTCATCTGCGCCGCGGGCCTCATCGCCGACGCGTTGGTCGTCCTCTGGATTGACGACGTCTTCCCCGCCATGACGGAAGCACAGGCGCGCCTGTTCGCAGGATGGGTGCCGTGGGCCTACGGGCTTGGCCTGCTCAGCGGCGTTTGGCCCTCGCGCCTCATCCGTGTCCCCGAGAACTAAGGATCGACGATGGACGAAGTCCTGTTCGAAAAACGCGGTCGCGCCGGCATCATCACGCTGAACCGCCCGAAGGCGCTGAACGCGCTGACGCTCGCGATGGTCGATGCGATGCACCCGCAACTCGAAGCGTGGCGCACCGACGATCAGGTCGAAATCGTCATCGTCAAAGGCGCAGGCGAGCGCGCCTTCTGTGCCGGCGGCGACATCCGCGCCTTGCATGACTCAGGCAAGGCCGGCACGCCCTACGTGATCGACTTCTACGCCCACGAATACCGCCTCAACACGCTGATCAAGCGCTACCCGAAGCCCTACATCGCGCTCATCAACGGCATCGTGATGGGCGGGGGCGTCGGCGTATCCGTCCACGGCGTTGCTCGCGTCTGCGGCGAGGGCACGATGTTCGCGATGCCCGAAACAGGCATCGGCCTCTTCCCCGACGTCGGCGGCACGTTCTTCTTGCCGCGCTTAGGCGGCGAACTCGGCATGTATCTGGGTCTGACCGGCACGCGCCTCGACGTCGTCGACGCAAAGCACGCCGGCATCGCCACGCACGTCGTGCCGGCCGCCAAGCACGAAGAACTGATCAAAGAACTAGCGGAAGGTGATCACACCTACGAACGCACCCTCGCGCGCTTCGCCGTCGCGCCCGACAACAAATCGAAGATCGCCGGTCTCCAACAATGGATCGACGGCCACTTCGTGCACGACTCCGTCGAAGCCATTGTCGGCTCGCTCGAAAGCGGCACGTCGCTCTTCGCAGCCGAAACGCTGAAGAGCCTGAAGACAAAGTCCCCGACCAGCCTCAAAATCACGTTCCGCCAAATCCGCGAAGGCCGCCGCATGGGCTTCGAGGACTGCATGCGCCTCGAATTCCGCCTGACCAATCGTTTCATGCGCGGTCATGATTTCTACGAAGGCGTGCGCGCGGTGATCGTGGAAAAGGACAATGCCCCGAAATGGAATCCGCCCACGCTGGAGGGCGTAACGGACCGCGACGTCGCCGCCTATTTCGACCCGCTGCCGGAAGGCGACCTCGAACTCGGCTAAAGAAACGCCGGTTCGACGAACATACCCCCACCCAGAAGCCCGGTTACCTTCTCGCCGTCGTCGGACAGCGGCCACACGCGCGCCTGCAAGCGCACGACCGTTTTGTTGCCGTTCCGGAACTGATGCTCGAGGCTTTGCGCTTGCTGGGTCTCAACACAACGGCAATACGCGTCGTAGAACGGCCACGTCGGATTGTCGCGGTCGGCGTGCCCCGTGTGCAGCTCGCCGGTCAGGTTCGCGCCGAACCCGTCGATCAATTTTTGACCAAGCAGGCGATAGCGGAAGTCGATCCGGTCGCCCTGCACCACGTCGATAAGCGACACATGCGGCAGGGACGTCTTGAGCTTAGCGGGGCTGATGTCGATGCGCCGCGGCATCGCCCGCCCGGCGCACGCATCCCGCCAAACTTGCTCAAGCTGTTCGAACAGTCGCTCTGCCGTGAGGTGAAGTTTCATGGACGATTCCCGCCGGTGCGGTTCGTCGCGTTCGGTGCTATGGCGTTGATCATTGAACTCGCGTTCGACTGAGGAACCGGGGCTTGCTGCAGCGCGTCAAACGCCATACGAGTTCCCGCACTTAGGCACGACCTGATAAAAGAGACAGGAGGATCCGCGCATGCGCATCGCATTCATCGGTCTAGGAAATATGGGTGGCCCGATGGCCGCAAATCTCGTGAAGGCCGGGCACAGCGTCGCCGCGTTCGATATGTCCAAACCCGCAGTGGATCGCATCGTTGCGGCCGGTGGTGAAAGCGCGGCCTCCGCGAACGCCGCCGCAACGGATGCCGAAGCGATCGTGACAATGCTGCCGGCGGGTCAGCATGTGCGGGAGGTCTATCTCTGCGACCAAGGTCTGCTGAAAGCCGCGAAGCCGGGAACGCTGATCATCGACTCATCGACGATTGACGTAGCGACAGCGCGCGACGTCCACGCCGCAGCGAAGTCCGCGCGCATCGATTTTCTGGACGCACCGGTATCCGGCGGTGTCGGCGGCGCGACGGCCGGCACGCTGACGTTCATGGTCGGCGGCGAAGACGCAGCGTTTCAGCGTGCAAAGCCCATCCTCGAAAAAATGGGCAAGAACATTTTCCACGCCGGCGGCGCCGGCAACGGCCAGGCGGCGAAGATCTGCAACAACATGCTGCTCGCCATCTCGATGATCGGCACATGCGAAGCATTCGTGCTCGCCGAAAAACTGGGCCTCGATCACGAAACGTTGTTCAAAATCTCATCCACCGCATCCGGCCAATGCTGGAGCCTCACGAGCTATTGCCCGGTGCCTGGTCCTGTCCCCGCATCGCCGGCCAATCGCGATTACCAAGCGGGCTTCACCGCCGCGATGATGCTGAAGGATTTGAAGCTCGCGCAGTCCGCCGCTCAGGCCGCTGGCGCAGCGACCCCGCTGGGCGCCCAGGCGACCGCGCTCTACACCCTGTTCGAGTCGGCAGGTGCGGGCGGACGCGATTTCTCCGGAATCATTCAGCTCTTGCGGGGTTCCCCGCAGGCTTAACCTCGCGTTTGCCTTTGTATTTAAGCGAATTTTAGCGCCGCGCCTCTAACCTTCGCCCTTGGGAAACTGGGTAGAAAGCAGGATCGCGTCATGAGCGTATCGGCAACCGCACGCGTTGCGGCGGAAGCGCACGAGCAAGAAGGCGTCAAGCAGCGCTATCTTGAGTGCCTGAATTTGGTTGAGCGTCTGCATCGTCAGCTGCTCGACGTCATCAAGGACGAACTGGAACGCGTGGGCCAACCCGACGTGAACAGCGTCCAGGCGTTGCTGCTGTTCAACATCGGCGAGCAGGAACTCACCGCCGGCGAACTGCGCACGCGCGGCCACTATCTCGGCTCGAACGTGTCGTACAATTTGAAGAAGCTCGTCGAAGGCGGCTACATCAACCACGTTCGCTCGGAAGCCGACCGCCGCTCGGTGCGCGTCAGCCTGACCGACAAGGGCAAGGACATCCGCAAGATCGTCGCCGGTCTCTTCGACCGTCACGTCCACCTCGTTGAACCGGCAGGTGGGTTGCAGACGTCGGAATTCGCCGTGCTCAACAAAGCGCTGCAACGACTCGAGCGCTTCTGGCTCGATCAAGTTCGCTACCGTCTCTGAAACGAGGTTGCGACCTATTCGCAATTAACTCGTGCGACAAAACGCACTGGCTTCTCTTGGTCTGCGAAGCTTTACTACCCAAGTGATCAACAGCCGAGCCGATGACCGGCTCGGCGCTTGGGTTCCAGATGGACTACGAGAGCCAATTTTCTCAAACGCTGGCGCAGGTTAAGCGGGAAGGGCGCTATCGGATCTTTGCCGATATCGTGCGGCGCTGCGGCGCGTTTCCGGAAGCGACCCATCACACCACGCACGGCGCAAAACCGATCACCGTCTGGTGCTCGAACGACTACCTCGGCATGGGCCAAAGCCCCGTCGTCATCGCCGCCATGCACGCGGCGCTCGACGTCGCCGGTGCCGGCTCAGGCGGCACACGCAACATCGCCGGCACGACGCACTTCCACGTCGAACTCGAACGCGAACTCGCCGACCTTCACAGCAAGGAAGCAGCCCTGCTGTTCACGTCCGGCTACATCGCCAACGATGCGGCGCTGTCGACGCTGGGCAGCGTACTGCCGGGCTGCATCATCTTCTCGGACGAACTGAACCACGCCTCGATGATCGAGGGCATGCGCCGCAGCAAGGCGCAGCGCCAGATCTGGCGTCACAACGACATCAAACATCTCGAAGAACTTCTCCTGCGCGCCGACCCGAGTGCGCCAAAGGTCATCGCGTTTGAGTCCGTCTATTCCATGGACGGCGATATCTCGCCGATCGGCGACATTTGCGCGCTCGCCAAACGGTTCGGCGCCCTGACCTATCTCGATGAGGTCCACGCCGTCGGGCTCTACGGCCAACGCGGTGCCGGCGTCGCCGAACGCGACGGCGTCATGCACAACGTCGACATCATCAACGGCACGCTCGCCAAGGCCTTCGGCATCATGGGCGGCTACATCGCCGGCTCGTCGAAGTTCATCGACGTCGTCCGCTCATTCGCGCCGGGCTTCATCTTCACGACCTCGATCCCGCCAGTTCTCGCCGCCGGCGCGCTGGCCAGCGTCCGTCACCTGAAGTCGAGCCAGGTCGAACGCGAACGCCACCAAGAACGCGCCGAAAAACTCAAGGGCCTCTTGCGCGAAGCCGGTCTGCCGGTGATGCCGTCGGTCAGCCACATCGTGCCGCTGCTCGTCGGCAATCCCGTGTCCTGCAAAGAGGTCACGGATTATCTCCTGCAAGAACACGCGATCTACGTTCAGCCGATCAATTACCCGACCGTGCCGCGCGGCACGGAACGCCTGCGCCTCACGCCGTCGCCGTTCCACGACGACGACAAAATGCGTGCGCTGGTCTCGGCCCTGGATGACGCCTGGTCACGGCTCAACATCAAACGTGCCGCCTGATCCGCGCCGCATCATCTTGGAAATGACGACCGTCGGGTCGTCGCAAAAAGTCACGGTCATCGACGAACAAACCGGCGTCGAGGTCAGCTTCGTCGCGCCGGCATCCGCCGCCCGCGCCGACATCGAGCGTCTGGCGCGCTCGAAGCTGAACTACGTCCTGCAAAAGAAAAACGGCGGCGCTTAAGAAGCACCGCCGCCGAAATCCAAAATCGAAGACGCGTTACGCGACCTTCTTGCGCCGTCCGCGGCCCGAACTCGACGGCACGCGGCCAAGCCCGATTTTCTTCGCAAAGTCAGAACGCTGGCGGGCATACGCCGGCGCCACCATCGGATAGTCCGGCGGCAGGCCCCACTTCGCACGGTATTCCTCCGGGCTCATGTTGTAGTTGGAGCGCAAATACCGCTTCAACATCTTGAGCTTTTTCCCGTCTTCCAAGCAGATGATGTAATCGTCGCCGATCGACTTCTTCACCGGGACTGCGGGCTTCGACGACGACAAGCCGTCCACCGGCGCGCCGCTTGTCAGGCCCGCCAGAACCGAGTGGATGCTCTTCAAGATGCTGGGCACCTCGCTCATCGGCACTTGGTTGTGGCTCACATACGAAGACACGATCCCCGTCGCCAGTTGGAGCAGGTTGTCCGTGCCCTTTCCGTTGTCTTGCTTGGTGTCGGTCATGTGGGGGCCCTCAAGTTACAGCATACAAGAACGAAGGGTGGCCGCGCGGGCATTGCTGTGTTCGACCCATGCGCGCCGAATCTCTTGACCATATTGTGCCAGTTCACACAGGAATCAATCGATGTTTTGCTTGAGGTCATCACCACAACTCAAGAAAAGTACCCTTCAAGACGGCTCGAGCATTGGAGAGTTGTTGAAAAGAGCCGCGTAGGAGACGAATGGCGAAGGCAAACCAACGTCCGACCCTCGGATCGGAGGGCGACGCAACACTGAACGGGATCGATGCTCCTCGAATACTCAGACTGCTCTGGGTACCGCGAAATGGCGTTTCGAATAGCCGTTGGCATTAACGCTACCTGACGAAACAGCCAGCCAAAGTAGGGTGAAATCGCCCAACAATAGTAATAGCGGGATTGAACGCCACGCGCGCAAATGCTTGTGTTCCGTCGTGGGTTGTGGTGCCTGTGGATACAAGCCCGGGTAGGGGCGATGGGGAACTAGCAGCGATGAGATGCCCGTTCTGTCAACACGACGATACGCAAGTTAAGGACTCGCGTCCGACTGAAGACAACGCCGCCATCCGCCGCCGCCGCGTCTGCCCAGCCTGCGGCGCGCGCTTCACCACGTTCGAACGCGTTCAATTGCGCGATTTGATTGTCATCAAGAAGAGCGGACGCCGTCTGCCCTTCGACAGAGACAAGCTGATGCGTTCCATTCAACACGCGATCCGCAAACGTCCGGTGGAACCCGAACGCGTGGAACGCATGGTCAACGGCATCGTGCGCCGCCTGGAAAGCTCCGGCGAAACCGAAATCCCGTCGTCGACCATCGGCGAGTTGGTGATGCAAGGTCTGGGCAATCTCGATACGGTCGCCTATGTCCGCTTCGCTTCGGTCTACAAGAACTTCCGCGAAGCGAAAGACTTCGAGAACATCATCGGCCAACTGAACGACGGCGACGGCAAGGGCGGATAACGCCACGCGCAGCACGCAAGCACATGACGACCGCTTCATGGCCCTCGCGCTCAACTTGGCGCGCAGGGGCCTAGGCCGCGTCTGGCCGAACCCGGCGGTCGGCTGCGTGATCGTCAAAGACGGCAACATCGTCGGCCGCGGCTGGACCCAAGACGGCGGCCGCCCCCACGCCGAAACAGAAGCCCTCCGCCGCGCCGGCACGTCGGCACGCGGCGCCACCGCCTACGTCACGCTCGAACCCTGCGCCCACCATGGCAAAACACCGCCCTGCGCCGAAGCTCTCATCGCCGCTGGCGTCTCGCGCGTCGTAAGCGCGCTTGAAGATCCCGATCCGCGCGTCGCCGGCAAAGGCCACGCGATGCTGCGCGCCGCCAACATCACGGTCGACGTCGGCTCCCGCGCCAGCGAAGCACGCGCCGTGAACGCAGGCTTCCTCTCGCGCATCACCAAAGAACGCCCGACGGTCGCGCTCAAACTCGCGACCACGCTGGACGGCAAGATCGCGCTCCCCGACGGCACAAGCCGCTGGATCACCGGCGAACGCGCCCGCGCGCACGTCCATCTCCTCCGCGCGCAATTTGACGCGGTCATGATCGGTGCAGGCACGGCCGTCGCCGACGATCCTGAACTGACCTCGCGCCTGCAGGGCATGAACGCCGGCCGCATCGTGCGTATTGTCGTCGACACCAACGCACGCCTGTCCCCCACATCCAAACTGGCGACGACCGCGCACAAGCACCCTGTCTGGATGTTGACCGCGCCCAATACAAAGGCTCCCGCTTCACTCGCAGGAAAAGCCGTCGAGATTTTGCCGGTGCCGGCGGCGGAAAACGGCATCGACCTTTCAGCCGCACTGAAGATACTCGCGCAACGTGGCCTCACCAGAATCTTCGTCGAAGGCGGCGCGACCCTAGCGGCATCGCTCGTCAAAGCCGATCTCGTCGACAACCTTCTTTGGTACCGCGCACCCGCCATCATGGGCGAAGGCATAAGCGCCCTGGGGTCATTGAGTTTGGGAGAACTCGCGTCTTTACCGCGTTTCCGGCGCGAAGAGACAATACGCCTCGGCGAGGACGTGCTGGAAACTTACGCCCGCGCCCACTAATACTCACGTCATGTTCACCGGAATTATCACCGACGTCGGCGCCGTTCAGCTGATCGCAAAGCGCGGCGACACGACGCTCAAGATCGCGACCACGTACGATCCCGCGTCGATCGCCATCGGCGCATCGATCGCGTGCTCAGGCCCGTGCCTCACCGTCATCGCCAAGGGCGGCAAAGAAGGCGACGCCTGGTTCTCCGTCGAAGCCTCGGCCGAGACGCTGTCGAAGACCAACATGGGCGCCTGGATCGTCGGCACGAAGGTCAATCTCGAACGTTCGCTGAAGGTTGGCGAAGAGATCGGCGGCCACATCGTGAGCGGCCACGTCGATGGAGTGGGCGACGTCATTGCGGTCGACCCCGAGGGCGACTCGACGCGCGTAAAAATCCGCGCGCCGAAACAACTCGCGAAATTCATCGCAGCCAAAGGCTCGATCTGCCTCGACGGCACGTCGCTGACGGTCAACGAAGTCGACGGCACGACATTCGGCGTCAACCTCATCCCGCACACGATGAAGGTGACGACCTGGGGTGACGTGAAGGTCGGCAGCAAAATCAACATCGAAATCGACATGCTCGCGCGCTATCTGGCGCGCCTCAAGGAGTTCGCATGACCAAGGGCGAATTCCACGACTTCATCTCCACGCCCGAGGAGATCATCGAAGACGCACGCAACGGCCGCATGTACATCCTCGTCGACGCCGAGGATCGCGAGAACGAAGGCGACGTCATCATTCCCGCCCAGATGGCGACGCCTGAGACGATCAACTTCATGGCCAAGCACGCGCGCGGCCTCGTCTGCCTCGCGCTCACGCAGGAACGTGCGCAGCAACTGAACCTGCCGATGATGTCGCGCGAAAACGGCACGCAGCATCAAACCGCCTTCACCGTCTCGATCGAAGCGAAAGAAGGCGTCACCACCGGCATCTCGGCCCACGATCGCGCGCGCACCATCTCCGTCGCCATCGACGCGAACAAGGGCCAGGCCGACATCGTCACCCCCGGCCACGTCTTCCCGCTGGTCGCGCGCCGCGGCGGCGTCCTCATCCGCGCCGGCCACACCGAAGCCGCCGTCGACATCTCGCGACTCGCAGGCCTCGTGCCCGCCGGCGTGATCTGCGAAGTGATGAACGACGACGGCACGATGGCGCGCCTGCCGGACCTCGTGAAGTTCGCCCAACTCCATGGGTTGAAAGTCGGCACCATCGCCGACTTGATCGCCTACCGCCGCCGCCACGACCACTTCATCACGCGCTCGGTCGAGACGGACATCGAGAGCCACCACGGTGGCAAGTTCAAGATGATGCTCTACATCAACACGGTAGAGTACGCCGAACACATCGCGCTGGTGAAAGGCGACATCAAAGCCCCAGGCCCAGTCCTCGTGCGCATGCACGCCGTGAACTTGCTCGACGATCTGCTCGCCGTCCGCGGCGGCAAGGACGACGTTCTCTCCCGCTCGATGGAACTCATCGCGAAAGAGGGCAGGGGGGTCGTGGTCCTCATCCGCGAAAGCCGCTCGACCTACATCTCCGATTTACTCCTGCGCCAAGACCCCAAAACCGAGACAGGCCCGCGCCGCTTGAAGGAATACGGTGTCGGTGCGCAGATTCTACTGGACCTCGGCGTGCGCGACATGGTCCTGCTCACCAATTCCGCATCGAAGACGGTCGTCGGCCTCGAAGGCTACGGCCTGCGCATCGTCGGAACACGCGTCGTAGGGTCGAGCCATGGTGACTAACAAAGAGACGCCGCGCATTCTCATCGTCGAAGCGCGCTACTATGACGGCATCGCCGACGCACTGCTTGGCGGCGCGACCGCGGCGCTGAAAGCTGCTGGCGCGGAATACGAAGTGATAACCGTCCCCGGCGCGCTCGAAATCCCCGGCGCCATCGCTATGGCCTATGCCTCGGGTCACGCCGCAGGCGCAGCCTTCGACGGCTTCGTCGCGCTCGGCTGCGTCATCCGCGGCGAGACCACGCATTACGACACCGTCGCCAACGAGTCCGCACGCGGCCTGATGGACCTCACCATCTACGACCGCATCGCTATCGGAAACGGCATCCTGACCGTCGAGAACGAAGACCAAGCCTTCGCTCGCACCCGCGCCGACCGCGTGGAAGACAAAGGCGGCAACGCGGCCAAAGCCGCACTCGCGATGGTCGCGCTCCGCAGACGCTTCAACCTAGGCCGCCGCTGAGATGACCGGCCGCCCCCCACGACGACCCAAACGCCGTTCCGACGGCCGCTCGCGCAGCGCCTCGCGCCTCGCCGTCGTCCAAGCGCTCTACCAAATGGAACTCGCCGACCAAGACTCTGAGACCGCGCTGCGCGAATTCATCGACCACCGCTTCGGCGAAGAAATCGACGGCGATCAGGTCGCGGAAGCCGACGAGAAATACTTCGCCGAACTCATCCGCGGCGTCGTCGAGCAGCAAGTCGAGATCGACAACGCGCTCGCCGGATACCTCAAGGAATGGAAGTTCGACCGCCTCGACGCGACGATGCGCGCCGTCCTGCGCGCCGCCGCCTTCGAACTGATCGCGCGCCCGGCGGTGCCCGGCCGCGTGATCGTGCACGAGTATCTGAATGTCGCGACGGCATTCTTCGAAGAGGGCGAAGAGATCGCCTTCATGAGCGGCGTGATCAATCGCATGGCCCGCGAGCGCCGGCCCGAAGAGCACGCGCCCGCGTCCGGCGCATGACCCCCGCCAAACGCCGCGGCGAGTTCGAACTCATCGCCGAGCTCTTCGCGCCGCTCTCCAAAGGCGAACCCGGCGCCTTTGCGCTCACCGACGACGCCGCCGCCCTGAAACCGAAGCCCGGCCACGACATCGTGCTGACGACCGACGCCATCGTCGCCGGCGTCCACTTTCTGCCCGACGATCCGCCCGCCACGATCGCGCAAAAGGCGCTGCGGGTGAATCTCTCGGACATCGCCGCGAAAGGCGCCAAACCACGCGCCTATATGCTCACCGCGGCCTTTCCCGACACCACCGACGACACTTGGCTGAAGGCTTTCGCCGAAGGCCTGAAACACGACCAAAAAAAGTTCGACCTGACGCTGATCGGCGGGGACACAGTGGCGACGCCTGGTCCGCTCACGCTCAGCGTCGTCGCCATCGGCGAGGTTGCGCAAGGCCGCATGCTGCGCCGCGCCCACGCCAAAGCCGGCGACGATGTCTGGGTCACGGGCACCATCGGCGACGCCGCGCTGGGCCTGCGCATCCTTAGGGGCGACGACCTCGGCTTGAGCGAAAGACACCGTACGAGCTTAGTCGCGCGCTATCGTGTCCCCGAACCACGCGTCGCGGCGGGGCAGGGGATCCTGGCGATCGCACACGCCTGCCTCGATGTATCGGACGGCCTCGTCGCCGACTGCGGCCACATGGCCAAGGCCTCCAAGGTCGGCATCGAACTCCGCGCCGCCGACATCCCCCTCGCCGCGGCGACGCAAGCGGCCATCGCCAACGAGCGCGCAAATCTTGCCGATCTCTTAACGGCGGGCGACGATTATGAACTCGCGTTTACGGCTGCACCCGCCGACCGCGCGCGCCTCACGGCCCTTGCAGCCAAACTCAAAATCCGTTTCACGCGAATCGGCAAAGTTGTGAAGGGCAAGGGCGTCCGGGTCACCGCCCACGACGGCGCGCAACTGTCGCTCGACCGCTCCGGCTTCACCCATTTCTGAATTGGTAATGAATTAACACTTCACCGCATATTAAAGGCCGGCGTGCAAGATCGTGGTCGGGGACGGGGAGCCGACCGACATGCGATTTTTCATAGCGATGATTTTGCTGATGATCGTTCTGGGTTCTTACGCAGAGCGTGAGAAGAAAGCCCGGAACGCGGAACAGCCCGCGAAGTAGTTTGAATTCGGAGGCTTGGATCCAAGTGCGCATCGCCGCCGCGCTGATGCTGCTGACGTGCCTCTTCGCGGGGCTCGCCTCCGCATCCAGCCACGCACCGAAGAAGCCTGAAGCCGAACGCGAAAAGGGCAGCGGCTTTGCCGGCCCGCGTATCCCGACCATTCAGATGCCCGCGCTCGTCACGCCGGTCATCGTCAACGGCGAACTCCACCACTACGTCTTCCTGAGCATCACGCTGGAACTCACCGGCGACGAGCACAAGAACATGATGCTCGAGAAGATCCCCTACCTTCAGGATGCCTTCCTGCGCGAGGTTCACCGCGCTACCGTCGCCAAGGATAACGACCCAACGGTGCTCGACGAGGAGGGCCTCAAGGGCCGCCTGCTGAGCGTCAGCACGACCGTTGTCGGGTCCAACATCGTCAAAGCTGTTGCGCTGCGTAACGTCGTGCAGGGTGATCGTTAACGTCGCAGTGGCCCGACGCGGCAAATTTTCCAGCAATTCCGCGCCTTTCGAGTATTGCAAGCCCCCAGACCGTTTGGCATGTTCCGGCCTCATTTTGGCCGGGGGGCCAATCGAGTCGGCTGTGTTCAAGCCGGCTTGAGCCACGCAATCCCTCGGATCCAAGCCCGACATCCGTCCCCCGGATATCGGACACATCAATCATAAGGTCTTAAGGCATATGGATACGGCGACTGGACTCTGGATCGTTTTGGCGTGCGCGGTTGCCGCGCTGGTATATGGCGGATGGGCCATCCGCTCGGTGCTCGCGGCGCCCGCCGGCAACGCGCGGATGCAAGAAATCGCCGCCGCCATTCAAGAGGGCGCGGCCGCGTATCTCAGCCGTCAGTACTGGACCATCGGTTACGTCAGCGTCGGCGTGATGGTCATCATCGCCCTTGCGTTCCAAAACTGGGTTCAGCCGCTGGGCTTCGTCATCGGCGCCTTCCTCTCCGGCGCGGCCGGTTTCATCGGTATGAACGTGTCGGTGCGCGCCAACGTCCGCACCGCTGAGGCTTCCCGCAAAGGCCTCGCTCAGGGTCTCGCGATCGCATTCAAGTCCGGCGCCTCGACCGGCATGCTCGTCGTCGGTCTCGCCCTCATCGCCATCGCCGGCTACTACGGCCTTCTGTCGACGATCTACGACGTCAACGACCCCAAGCAAATCCGCGTCATCGTTGAGGCCCTCGTCTCGCTGGCCCTCGGCGCATCGGCCATCTCCATCTTCGCCCGTCTCGGCGGCGGCATCTTCACCAAGGGTGCGGACGTCGGCGGCGACATGGTCGGCAAGGTCGAGGCAGGCATTCCCGAAGATGACCCCCGCAACCCCGCCACGATCGCCGACAACGTGGGCGACAACGTCGGCGACTGCGCCGGTATGGCGGCCGACTTGTTCGAAACCTACGTGGTCACCATTGGCGCGACCATGGTTCTGGCCTCGATCTTCTTCACCACCGACAGAAGCCTGATGATGCTCTACCCGCTCTTGATCGCGGGCGTGTGCATCTTGGCTTCGATCGCCGGCGCGTTCTTCGTGCGCCTCGGCCAGTCGAAGAACATCATGGGCGCCCTCTACAAGGGCCTCATCGCGACGGCGGTGTTGTCGCTCATTCTCGTGGCTGGCGTGACCTATTGGGCCGTCGGCTTCGATCGCGTTCTGACCGCCTTCCCGGGACAGCCGAACCAAGTCTCGTTCAACGGCTTCACGCTGTTCTTGTGCGGTATCGCAGGCCTCGCCGTGACCGGCCTTCTGGTCTGGATCACGGAGTACTACACCGGCACCGGCTACCGTCCGGTTCGTGAAGTCGCCAAGGCGTCGGTCACGGGCCACGGCACGAACGTCATCCAAGGCCTCGCGGTCTCGATGGAATCGACGGCGTTGCCCGCGCTCGTCATCGTCTGGGGCATTGTTGTGACCTACACACTGGCGGGCCTCTTCGGCATCGCCATCGCAACGACGACCATGTTGGCCCTTGCCGGCATGATCATCGCCCTCGACGCCTTCGGTCCGGTCACCGACAACGCCGGCGGCATCGCCGAAATGGCGGGTCTGGATAAGGAAGTGCGCAAGACCACCGACGCGCTCGACGCCGTCGGCAACACCACGAAAGCGGTCACCAAAGGCTACGCCATCGGTTCGGCTGGCCTTGGCGCACTCGTGCTCTTCGCGGCGTACACGGAAGATCTGCGTCACTTCATGCAGAACGCGGCCGAGTATCCCTTCTTCGCCACGGAATCGAACGGCGCGAACGTCGTCGTCTCGTTCAGCCTCGCGAACCCATGGGTGGTGGTCGGTCTCTTCCTCGGCGGCATGCTGCCGTACCTGTTCGCTTCGATGGGTATGACGGCCGTCGGCCGCGCGGCGAGCGCGGTGGTCGAAGAAGTCCGCCGTCAGTTCAAGGAAAAACCCGGCATCATGAAGGGCACGGAAAAGCCCGACTACGGCCGCGCCGTCGACATGCTGACCAAAGCCGCCATCCGCGAGATGGTGCTGCCGTCCATGTTGCCGGTGCTGTCGCCGATCGTGCTGTTCTTCGTCGTCCTGCTGATCGCAGGCAAGGGCGCAGCGCTGGCCGCGGTCGGCGCGATGCTGATGGGCGTGATCCTCACGGGCCTGTTCGTCGCCATCTCGATGACCTCGGGCGGCGGCGCCTGGGACAACGCGAAGAAGTACATCGAAGACGGCCACTTCGGCGGCAAAGGCTCTGAGGCCCATAAGGCTGCGGTGACCGGTGACACCGTCGGCGACCCGTACAAGGACACGGCCGGCCCCGCCATCAACCCGATGATCAAGATCACGAACATCGTGGCGCTGCTGCTGCTGGCCGCTCTCGCGCACATGTAAGGCGCTGAGGCATCAGCCAAAAAGAAAGGCCCCGGAGACGGGGCCTTTTTTTGTTCCAGCAGATGAAACGAAATCTATTCGCCGCTGCCGCCCGGACGGGTTGGGCTATCCTTCGCACCCGGCGCGCTCGGCGGCATCGCGCCCATGTTGCCGAACATCTGCTGCAGGAAGGACATCTCCTTGCCGCGGCTCGGCGTCTCGCGATCGGCAAGCGAAATCACCTGGCCGTCTTCGATGCCATAGGTGCGCAGGTCGGCGACCTTGCCGTCTTCCGTGAACTGCACCGCCAGGATCTGGCGCTTGGTCACTTCCGGCTTGAAGAACGCATAGCGCTCCTGCTCGGTCGAAATGTAGTACCAGGTCGGATCGCCGAAGGTCGCCGTGCTCGACGGCGTGCCCAGCTTCTCCTGCACGGTCTCGCGGCTGTCGGCGCCGACGCGAACCGATGCGACCTTTTCGTCATCGGGAACATAGCCGCGCACGTCCCGGATCGGGGCGCAGGCCGCAACTCCGGCCAAAACCAAGGCGGTGGCGGAAAGAAACAGGCGCGATTTCATGAGGGGACGCTCCAAACGCCGAACACGGGCGGAAACAGGCTTGTTGACGTACCGCCGCGTACGCATAATTTCAAGCGGAAGCCTCCAAGCCCTCGGAAAGCCTAGGCCCTTGCGCGCACTCTTGTCATTCTTCACCCGCGCGCGCGACAGATCGCGCCATGGGGCCTGGATCTACACCGCCATCGTCGAACAGGCCCGCAGGCCCCAGTTCTACGAATCGTTTGACGTTCCTGACACAATTGACGGCCGGTTCGACCTGATCGTCCTGCACGCGGGCCTCTATCTCCCGCGCCTGAAGGCCGTGCCCAATGAGGGCAAGGGCCTTGCACAGGCGGCGTTCGACCAGATGATGACCAACCTCGACCATAACCTGCGGGAACTCGGCGCCGGCGACACGACGGTGCCTAAGAAGATCCAGAGCATGGTCTCGGCCTTCTACGGCAGGGCCTCGGCCTACGACGCCGCGCTCAAGGGTGGCGACGCCGACGCGCTGCGCGCCGCGTTGCACCGCAACGTCTATCGCGGCACCGAGATCGGCCATCCGAAACTCGACGCACTAGCGACCTATGTCCGCGCGGCTTCGGAAGCATTGAAGGCCGCGAACGACACCGACATCGTCGCCGGCACCTTCGCCTGGCCGGCGCCGTGACAAAGCCCCCTCCCGCACCTCACGGCTTCCGCCGCCTTGTGACCGTCGCGAAAGTAGGCGAGAGCGGCATTGCGCAGGCCATCGAGGCGAAGCCGGAGGAATACGAAAAGATCGCCGAATACCTCGACCTCGTCGCCGTTCAGAACCTGAAGGCCCATATCCAGATTCACCGCTGGCGCCACAAAGGTCTTCGCGTCACCGGAAAGTTGACGGCCGACGTGACGCAAAGCTGCGTCGTCACGCTCGATCCGGTGGAAGCCAAAGTCGAAGCCGATTTCGAACGCCGCTTCCTGCCGGAGGAGAAACCGGAACCCGAGCAGGGCGGCGAACACGAGGTCTTCGTCGACCTGGAAAGCGATGACCCGCCGGAACCTTTGGGCCGCGAACTCGACCTCGGCGAAATTCTCGTCGAAGAACTGTCGCTGAATCTCGATCCCTATCCGCGCAAGCCCGGCGTCGAATTCAAAGAAGACGCCGCAGCCACGCCGCGCGAAAACCCCTTCGCCAAACTCGCGAAGCTCAGGCCGAAGCTTGTCGACAAGAACGGCTGATCAATCAACGCAAAGCGCATGCTGCAGTTTGCCGTCGCGCACTTCGGCAAAGCAGCCGCAAGGATCGCTGTCGCGCTGACAAACACCGGTCGCGGGCGATCCGGGCGCCAGGTCCCGGTCACCCTGGTACCGGCACTGTCCCTGACAGTCCTTCTTGTCTTTGCAGACCCTGCCCGCGTCCGCGTAGTTCTTCACACACGACCACTTGCCCATCATGCAGACGCGCCGCCACGAGTCGCCGCGGTCGGTGCAGGCCTTCGCCTCGCCGGCCGAGGCCTCGCCGCCGCCAGGGACCGTCGATACGTCCCGCGGCAGGTCGCTCTGGGGAGCCCCGGAGGGCGCGCAGGCACTCAGGATCAGGAACGCGGCAACCAGGGAAAATGCGCATGCGGCCAGCCTCCGAAGGAGCTATGAAAGCCCAACCGTTCCCCTGCGGCAACCAGCGTTAACGGCGGCAGCCGGGGCGCGGCATCCCGGGGGTTGAACTCGGGGGCGGTTTCCTATCATATCCGCGCCCTAATTCGCGGCCTGGGCCAAAAGGCGCCTTGGTTGACGCCCAAACTGCAGGAGAGGCGGCCCATGGCGGTCCCAAAAAGAAAAGTAAGCCCGTCGCGTCGCAACATGCGCCGCTCGCACCACGCTCTGTCGCGCCCCGCCTATAACGAGTGCGGAAACTGCGGCGAGCTCAAGGCCCCCCATAACGTTTGCCCCAAGTGCAAACACTATGACGGCCGCGAAGTCTTGAAAGAGAAAAAGGCGACCTAGCGCTTGGCCCCGCTCCGGGCGCATAGTTGTCCGATGTCCAATCGGCGACCGCCTCAAAGGATAGGGCTGGCGTGAACCGCGAAATCGTCGTTTCGGTTGACGCGATGGGCGGCGACAACGCCCCGCAAGCCATCATCGATGGCGTCGCGATCGCCCATCTGCGTCACCCCAAGGTCAAGTTCCTGCTGCACGGCGACCACGCGCAGCTGCAGCCGATCCTTCTCGGCAAACCCACGCTGAAGAACGTTGCGCAAGTCATGCACTGCGACAGCGTCGTGGCGATGGACGAGAAGCCGAGCCAAGCCCTTCGCCGCAGCCGCAACACCTCGATGGGCCGCGCGATCGAATCCGTCGGCGCGAACGAAGCGCAAGTCGCGATCAGCGCCGGCAACACCGGCGCCCTCATGGCGATCGCCAAAGTCCGATTGCGAACGGTCGCCGGCCTCTCGCGTCCCGCAATCGCAGCACTCTGGCCGACCATCCGTGGACAGACGGTCGTCCTCGACGTCGGCGCCAACGTGGACTCCGACGCACGTCAGCTCGTCGACTTCGCGATCATGGGCGAGGCCTACGCCCGCGTCGTCTTCGGCCTCGACCACCCCAGCATCGGCTTGCTGAATCTGGGCGCTGAGGAAATGAAGGGCCACGATGAACTCAAAGCCGCCGCCGCCGCCTTGCGCGATTCCGGCCTACCGCTCCGCTTTCACGGCTTCGTCGAAGGCGATGACATCTCCGCCGGCACCGTCGACGTCGTCGTCACCGACGGCTTCACCGGCAACATCGCGCTGAAGGCCGCCGAAGGCACCGCGCGCCTCATCGGCCACTACATCCGCTCCGCAATGCAGCGCTCCATGCTCTCGCGCCTGGGCTATGCGTTTGCGAAACCAGGCTTCGACGTGCTGCGCCAAAAGATGGATCCGCGCGCCGTCAACGGCGGCGTGTTCTTAGGCCTGAACGGCGTCGTCGTGAAAAGCCACGGCGGCACCGACGGCGTAGGCTTCGCCACCGCGCTCGAACTGGCCATCGAAATGGGCGAAAGCGATTTCACCGCGCGCATCGCCGATGCGATGTCTCATCTGCCCGCATCCTTCAAGGCGCTAGGCACAGTCGCCCCCGACGCGCCGCCGGCAGAGGCAACCGCGCCGGTCGAGGCGGCGGTCTCCTGATGAGTGTTCTCCGGTCCCAAGTCGCCGGAGTTGGCGCGTATCTCCCGGCCCGCGTCGTCAGCAACGCCGAGCTCGCGAAAAAACTTGAGACCAGCGACGAGTGGATCCGCGAACGCACCGGCATCCGCGAACGCCGCATCGCCGCCGACGGCGAGTGCACCTCAGACCTCGCCATCGCCGCCTCGCAAGAAGCGTTGCGCGCCGCGGGCATGAACGCGAGCGCCATCGACCTCATCGTCCTTGCGACCGCGACACCCGACGAAACCTTCCCGGCAACGGCAACGACGGTGCAAGCGCGCCTCGGCATCACGCGCGGCGCGGCGTTCGACATTCAGGCCGTCTGCTCAGGCTTCGTCTACGCCGTCGCGACGGCGGACAATTTCATCAAGGCCGGCCAGGCGAAGAACGTCCTCGTCATCGGCGCCGAAACCTTCTCGCGCATCATCGATTGGAACGACCGCACGACGGCCGTCCTCTTCGGCGACGGCGCAGGCGCGATGATCCTCACGGCCGCGCAAGGGCAGGGCGACACGAAGGATCGCGGCGTCCTATCCACACATTTGTTCTCCGACGGCCGCCACCACGATCTGCTCTACGTCGACGGTGGCCCGTCGAAGACGATGACGACGGGCTTCCTGCGCATGGAAGGCCGCGAAGTCTTCCGTCACGCAGTGGCGAACATGGCCGACGCGATCGACCTCGCCCTCCGAACCAACAATTTTTCTGCAGCGGACGTCGACTGGTTCGTGCCCCATCAAGCCAACCAACGCATCCTGGATGCGACGGCCCGCAAGGTCGGCGTTCATCCGTCGCGTGTGGTCTCGACGGTTGCACAACACGCAAATACCTCTGCCGCGTCAGTTCCTCTGGCACTGGTTGCAGCCGTTAACGATGGTCGCATCAAGCGCGAGAACCTAGTGCTTCTTGAGGCCATGGGCGGAGGCTTCACCTGGGGCTCCGCACTCATCCGCTGGTAGCAGCGTCATCTATCCCTCTGATATTGACGGCATTTCGCCACGGACCTACCGTGACATGAAATGAGTCGCGCCGCCGATGTGACGGCGCGCACCCGAACGGGGAGCCGATATGAGCGAAACCTTGACCCGGCAGCACTTGGCCGAGGCGGTTTACGCGCAAGTCGGACTCTCGCGAAACGAATCGGCGGAACTCGTCGACCGGGTGCTTGAAGAGGTCTCCGCGCGTTTGATACGCGGCGAAACAGTGAAGTTGTCGTCTTTCGGAACCTTTGCCGTACGATCGAAGGGTGGGCGAATCGGACGGAATCCGAAGACGGGCCAAGAAGTGCCGATCAGTCCGCGACGTGTGCTGGTGTTCCGCGCAAGTCACGTGCTGAAGGCGATGATCAACGACGGCCTGTCGGGAACCGGCGGCGGCGCAACCAACGGCGAGAAGAAATGACCGAACCCCACCGCATCGAAAAAGCCCCAGATGCATTCCGCACGATTTCCGAAGTCTCGGAAGCGCTCGACGTGCCGCAACATGTGCTCCGCTTCTGGGAAGCCAAGTTCAATCAGGTGAAACCCCTGAAGCGCGCCGGCGGCCGCCGCTACTACCGCCCCGAAGATATCGATTTGCTGAAGGGCGTACGCTCGCTGCTCTACGCCGAAGGCTTCACGATCAAAGGCGTGCAGAAGGTCCTCCGCGAACAAGGCGCCAAACACGTCGCCGAAATCGGCCGTCTCGGCGCCAAGGCCGCCAACGCCAAACGCGACCTAGCGCCCGAGGATGTCGCACCCATGCCCGAACCCTTGTTCGGCAGAGGCGCGACGCCGTCGGTCGAACACGTCAACATGGCCTCCGACAACCCCAGCGAAAAACTACTGGCCGAACAGCGCGAACGCTTAGAAGGCGTCCTCGACGACCTCCTCAGCCTGCGCGACCTCATCCACAAAGGCCCCGCAGTCCCGGCCATCCCACAAAAGAAAATCGCCGCCGCCGAGTAAGCGGTGCGTCGTCACACGGGGTAAACGCGCGGGAAACCAATCTCCCGCGCCCAATTGCTTCTAAGTCCCCCGTCTGCCTATAGTGCGCCCCCCAAACGAACCCGCCCCCAAACATTCGCGGGTTCGACGAAATAGTGTCGGAGCGTAGCGCAGCCTGGTAGCGCATCAGTCTGGGGGACTGGGGGTCGCAGGTTCAAATCCTGTCGCTCCGACCAATCATCTCAACAAAGTTAGGCGAACTCGGGCGCTCACTCGGCGCGACCGGGATCCGACATCGATGATAAGGCGCCTGATGAACCGCTTCGGCGGCGAAGGTCCATGTGCGCCACTTTAAACCGCCGTCGATGAGTTCGGGAAGTCTCGCGAACCGCGCCTGCGCGTGAGGCAGTACGACGTGGGCGTCGTGAGCGGCGCGGGTGGAATAGACCTCGTAGAAGATGAAATGCCCGGGCACTTCGAAGGCGCGAGCGCGCAAACCGTAGCGCATTTCAATTCGTTTACCGCGTTTAACTCGTCAGTGTCCCCCCACTCGAGCATGCATGTCCAGTCCTTCGCACAGCGTCAGGGCGTCAAATGGAGAGTGACCAATGAAGATGATATCGATCGCACTTGCAGCTTCCGCCGCCATGTTTTTCGCGGCCCTCGCGCATGCCGGTCCGCCGGTCAAGAACATCGTGCTCGTGCACGGCGCCTTCGCCGACGGTTCGAGCTGGGGCAAAGTCGTTGCGCACTTGCAGGCCAAGGGTTTCAACGTGACCGCCGTTCAGAACCCGATGACGAGCCTTGCCGACGATGTTGCGACGACAAAGCGCGCGTTGGCGGCGCAAAACGGTCCTGTGATCCTGGTCGGCCATTCCTGGGGCGGCGCGGTCATCAGCGAAGCCGGCATGGATGACAAAGTCGTAGGGCTCGTCTACGTCGCGGGGTTCGCTCCTGATGTCGGCGAAACCCTCAATCAGCACGCCAGCGCCTATCCAACGCCGCCTGCGCTTTCGCATCCGGTCGTCGACAAACAGGGCTTCTTGAGTCTGCCCGTCGATTCCTACGTCGACCACTTTATGCCGGACGTGCCGACGGCGGAGGCGCGTGTTCATGCTGCAACGCAGGGACCGATCTCAGGCGCAGTGTTCGGCGTGAAATTCGCCAGCGCGGCGTGGAAGACCAAGCCGTCCTGGTACATCGTTGCAAAGCGGGACAACGTTATCGCGCCGGATCTCGAACGCTTCTTCGCAAAGCGTATGAATGCAAAGACCACCGAGCTGGACACAAGTCACGTACCGATGCTTTCGCAAAGCAAACAGGTGGTGAGCGTTATCGTCGACGCCGCTTCGAACGCGAAGGCCGCCGCGCGCTGACCTGAGTGCACTACCCGATTGGGTAGTTTCGGCGCCCCTAGCGGGCGATGTGTGGAGGTGTTGCGCAATGTATCTCTTCGATGGTCTGGCGGCCGGTCGCATCTCCGGCATGCCGCCAGACCTATCGAGGACGTTCAAGATGTCGATCTTTCCGCTCTCTTTGTCTCAAGCTCAGCCGCCGGGCCACGATGTTCATTTCGGCCAGGCCCCGCGAAGGCAGCACCGGTCCTTCCGCTTTGGCCCGTTCCTGTTGCAGCCCGAGCGGCAGCTACTCCAGAAATTTGATGCGCCGGTCCGGATCGGCGGCCGCGCGCTCGATCTGCTGACGCTTTTGGTCGAGCGTGCGGGCGAACTTGTGAGCAAGCAGGAGCTGATGTTGCGGGCATGGCCGGACACGTTCGTGGAAGAGGGCAACTTGAAGGTCAACATAGCGGGCCTGCGACGCGCCCTTGGCGAGTCCCCCGCCGTTCCCCACTTCATCGCAACGGTCGTGGGCCGGGGCTATCGCTTCGTCGCCTCAGTCGACGCTCGCCCATCCTATCCGCTCAGCTTGGTGCCGCTTTAGCGCTCGATGTAACCGCGCCGCGCTGCCACGGTCACGGCTTGAGTGCGGTCATTGACGCCCAATTTGGCGAAGATGCTTTTCAGATGCGCTTTGATCGTGTCGGTGGAAAGATTGAGCTGCGCGCCGATCTGCTTGTTGGGATGACCATCCGCCACAAGACGCAGGACAGCCAACTCGCGCTCCGTCAAAGACTCATCTAGCGCATGCACGACCAGATCATGCGCGACGTCCGCGCTCATCACGCGCCGCCCGGCGTGGACCGAACGAATTGCATCGAGCAATTCCTTGCGGATGGAATTTTTGAGCAAGTATCCCGCCGCGCCCGCCCGCATCGCGCGGACCACCTGCGCATCGCCGGGATAGGTGGTCAGCACGAGAATTCTGGCGTGCGGCGCGAGGCGGCGAATCTTCTCGATCGCCTCAACCCCGCCCATGCCGTCCATCTGCATGTCCATCAGCGTGACGTCGGGCGTAAGCTTGCCGAACAAGTCGACCGCTTCGGACCCGTCGGAGGCTTCGCCGACCGCTTCCATGTCGTCCTGCCGCGACAGCAGCGCGGCGATGCCTTCACGCACCACGGGATGGTCGTCGACGATAAGAACGCGGATCATGACCAAAAGCTCAAGCGGCGCTTCGCCGCCTTGTACGCGATCGAACCGGGCACGACCAGCATCACCTCGGTGCCGCCTTCCGGCAAGCGGCGCGCGGCAAGCCAGCCACGGAGCTTCTTCGCGCGCTCGCGCATGCCCGACAAGCCGAAATGACCATCCTTCTCCCCCTTGTCGGCGACGTCGGACGCGATGCCGACGCCGTTGTCGGTGAAGCACAAACTGAAATTTGTGCCGTATCCGATGTCGATCGCCACCCGCTTGGCGTTCGCGTGGCGCCAGATGTTGAACACTGCCTCGCTGGCTATCCGGGTGACCTCGTCCAGGATCAGCGGATCGAGCGCGCGCGGCGTGCGCGTGGTCGTGACTGCGACCTCGACGCCGGGATCGAACGCCTGCCGCTTCACGATATCGGCGATGATCTCTTCCACAGGGGCGTCCTGCAGCGAGCGCAGATCACGGACGCGGTCGCGCCCTTCCGCAATGACCTGGTCCGCGCGATCGATCGCCTCCTCCAGCACGGGCCGCGCCGGCGCCGCTGCCGGCAGATCGTCCACCGCCAGCTGGAAGCGCAGCGTCAAACCCTGCACCGACTGCAGCAGCGTGTCGTGCAGCTCGCGCGCAATGCGTTCGCGCTCCTCCATCCGCTCGGCCATGCGCATACGCATGCGGTTGACGACAGCCCGCAGCCGCAGCGAATAAGCGAACCACAGCAAGCCAGCGAGCGTGAGCGCGACGAACACCTTGAAGGGCAAACTCTGGAAGAACGTGGGCGGAATATCGAACGCCAGCGTCGCGCCGTCGGTGTTCCACACGCCGTCCTCATTCGCCGCAATCACCTGAAAGCGATACGTGCCCGGTCCCAAATTGTTGAACACCGCCTCACGGTGCGTTCCCGCCTCTATCCAGTCTGGATTCAGACCTTCGAGCCTGTAACGAAAGCGAACGCTGTCCGGCTTTGTCAAACTGCCGGCTGTATAGGTAAATGCCAACGACGACGTACCCTCGCGGAACGTTGGTGGCGTCAGGAGCGGATAGCTGACGCCGTCGGCGGTTGCCGACAAGATCGTGACAGGCGGCGGTAGCTGGTTTCGCGCCGGAGGCGCCGCGTTGAAATACGAGACGCCGGTATTGCTGATGACCCAGGCGCGGCCGTCGACGCCGGTCACGATGCTCGGCGTGTGCCACCCCTGCTGCGCGACGCCAGGCAGACCATCAGTCCTGTCGTAGAGCTCATATGTCGGAACATGCGAGGGATCGGCAAACAGCTTCCTTACCTCTTCAGCCTTCATCCGCACGACGCCCAGCAATCCGTTGAACAGAAAATCGCCGCCGGTCGTCCAGCCAATGCCGGACACACCGTAGAACGGAGCCATGCGATCCGGACCGACAGTGCGGAAACGTCCCTTGTCCAGAAGAGCGACGCCAAACGAGCCGCTGACCCACACGGCGCCGTCGCGCACGGCGATATCATCCATGCGACCGACTGTGAGGCCTTCGCTGGCCGAAAATACCCGCGTGCCCGTCGCATCGTGTCGGGAAATGCGGCTGTCGTTATATCCAAACCAAACAGACCCCGCGGGATCCGACTCCGAAACTTCGGGCACCGGCAACCCACCAAGATCGAGCTCGTCGCTCCAGGCGCCGTCCTTCAGCTTGTAGACGCTCGACCGGAACGCGACCCAGAGCGTTCCGCTGCCGTCTTCGACCATCGTTCTGATGGCTTCGCGGGCCACGCCTTTGGGCATCGGGATCTGCGCGTCTTTGCTGTCCCGAAGACGATGCACAAAACCGTTGCTGCCGTACCAGAGCGCGCCGTCTCTGGTCGCAAGGAGAAGAGTGGGTGCCGATATGGACAAACGCGCAACCGCGCGCGCCGGTTCGTTCGGCGCCGCGCGGTAGAGCGAGACACCATCGCTAATGTAGGTCCCGTCCGGGGTTGCGGCGATGCTGTAGCCGCGGCCACCCCATCCAGGTACAGCCGTTTCGTGAATGACTCGTGCGTTGCGGAAGCGATTGAGCCCGGCATTCGTACCGACCCAAATGTTTCCCTCCCGGTCGCACAAAATGGGGCCGCTTCGATCAGCGGTAAGACCATCGGCGCGGCGGAAAACGTCTACGCCTGAAGCCAGCAGACTATGGGTGGGTTGGTTCGCTTGGCGCGGATTGAATCTGAAGATGCCGCCGTTCGCTGTGTCCGTTGCCCAAATGGCGCCATCCCGGTCGATTGCGTAATTGGACGCCGATAGTGCGTCGCGAGGCGAGGCGGCCTTCAGCGTCCAGGTGCTCCGCGTTTCGCCGGCGGGATAATTCGGCAGGGGGCGCAACCCGTGAAATCCATCAGCGACCCACATTCGCCCGTCGGGCGTTTGTGTAAACGTCGCGTGCAATGTCACCGCGCCGGTCGGCTCGAATCGTCGCGCACCCGGCCGTGAAAAATAGATGCTCCCCTCGGTGCTGAGCCACAACGTGCCGTCGCGCGCCTGGAACAGGCCGATAACCATGCCGGGTGGAACGTTCCAGTCTGCACCGGCTCTGCGCCAGCGGCCACCTTCAAATCGCGAGAGACCACCGTGCGAGACCGCCCACAGCGCACCGTCATTGTCCCGACGAAGGTTGACGACCATGCCCGGCGCTATGCCGTCCTTCTCCAAGTACGTCGTGACATGCCCGTCTTTCAGATGAGAGACGCCACCGTCTGAATAGCCGATCCATATCTCGTTCGTTGCAACGACTTTGATCGAGGTGATGTCGATCGAGAAGAGGCGTTCGCCCGAAGCCGGCTGAAGACGCTCAAAGCGAACACCGTCGAACCGGAAAAGGCCTGTGCCGGTGCCCAACCACAAAAGACCGTCCGGTCCTTCGTCCAGCGCCCATATCTCCGGCGGCGCGCCGTCCTTCGCCGTCCAAGCCGTATGGTGGAATTGCCGGATCGAGCGGTCGCGGTCCCGCGCCTGGATCGGGGGACACGCTAGAACCACCGCCAAACACACAATCAGAACCGACCAGAACCCTTTAGCCATAACCCGATTACACGCGGAATCGGCCTGCGGGCAAGGGTGCCCCGCCACGCCACGCGCTTGATGCCAGGACGGCGCAGGTCGGCGACGCGCCTAAGCACGTCGCCGGCACTCCCGGGCGTCAGCGCACGGTCACATTGCGGTCGAGAAAGCTGCGAATGAGCGGCGCCATCTCGTCAAGTTTGTCTTCAAGGGCGAAGTGTCCGGTATCGAGGATGTGGAGCTCCGCATGGGGCAGATCGCGCAAATAAGGATGCGCGCCGGGTTCGGGAAAGATCTTGTCGTTCTTGCCCCAGACGATCAGCGCGGGCGGCTTGCGCTCGCGGAAAAACTTCTGAAATGCGGGATAAAGAGGAACATTCGTTCGATAGTCGTAGAACAAGTCGAGCTGAATGTCCTTGTTGCCCGGCCGATCGAGAAGTGCCTGGTCGTGGACCCAGTTATCCGGGCTAATGCGTGAGAGATCTTTAACGCCATCCGTGTACTGAAATTTGGTTATCTCAAGCGTAACGAGGCTTGAAAGCGCTTCACGGTGTTCTGTCGATCCGTCCGCCCAATAGACTTTGACCGGATCCCAGAACTCGCGCAGACCCTCGTCGTAAGCGTTGCCGTTCTGAATGATGAGGGCGCTGACGCGTTCCGGACGCTTGAGCGCGAGCCGATAGCCGACCGGTGCGCCGTAGTCCATCACGTACATGGCGTAACGTTTGGCGCCGATTTTTCGCATGAGCCCGTCCATCAAATCGGCGTAGCGGCCGAAGGTGTAAGCGAACTTCCCGCGATCGGGCGCGTCGCTCTGACCAAAACCCGGATAATCGGGTGCAATCACCCGATACCGATCGGCGAGCGTCGGGATCAGGTTCCGAAACATGTGCGACGACGTCGGAAACCCATGCAGAAGCAGAACGACGGGGCCGTTGGCCGGACCTGCTTCGCGATAGAAAAGCCTTACGCCATCTACCTGTGCCGTCCGATACCGCACGGTCGTTGCCGCAGTTGCCGACGTAGATGATCGACTCTTGGCGACATCCACCGGCGCTGCGGCACTCACTGAGATGGCAATAAGTGCGGCCAACCCGGCCGCAATGACATTAAGAACTTTCATCGTGTAATTCCTTTCGGAGTTCTGTGCGTGACTGCGATTCTGACGAGCATCGGCCGGCACGCCGAAACAAGATCTGCGACGCTCGTCCGATGGCCTGCTTGCTTAGGCACTCTCACGAAGCTACGCGCGTTCGCTGCGCACCACGCGTCAAGTGCGGTTAAACGGCGTAAGACGCTGCACAAAGATGTTGCTCGTCGCGCGAAACAGAGATTACGAGATTAGAGACCCGCAACCGCGCGCCTGCGCTGCACGTCGCTTAACCACGCTTAACTGGTCAATCGCCGGCCGCTGGAGCATCCATTCGCCTTGACAGAATTCGTTGGCCGGTCGTTGAAGTAAGCCGATCCCTAACCCGCGCATGCCTCGACCTAAACCAAAGTACGATAGACGGCGCCTACTGGTTGGAACAACGTCGACTGCCGGTCTCGCATGCCGGCATGGCAGATAGGAAATCGATCATGACACACGTACTCAGCACTGGTGGCGGCAAGGCGCTGCTGAATGTGGACGACACGGCGCTGCTGCTGCTCGATCACCAAACCGGTCTCTTTCAGACCGTGAAGGACATCTCCGTGGCCGAGTTGCGCGCAAACACCACTGCACTGGCCAAGATCGCGGCGCTGCTCAAGATACCCGTGATTACATCGGCATCGGAGCCGAACGGCCCCAACGGGCCGCTCATGCCCGAAATCAACAAGTTCGCTCCGCACGCCGTCTATGTGCCGCGCAAGGGCGAAGTCAACGCCTGGGATAACGAGCTCTTCGTCAAGACCGTTCGCGAAACGGGCAAGAAGACTCTGGTGATCGCGGGCGTCTGGACCAGCGTGTGCGTCATGTTTCCGGCACTGGACGCGAAGGCCGCCGGGTTCAACGTTTACGCCGTCATCGACGCGTCGGGCGATCCAAGCGACTTGGTGTCACGCACGACCCTTGCGCGCTTTGTCCAGGCGGGCATTGTCCCGACCACCGCGAACGCGCTGATCTGCGAGTTTCACAGAACCTGGAACAGGCCGGAAGCGGCTGAAATCGCGGACATCTACACCATCGTCGCGCCAAACTATCGCGCGGTCATGGAGAGCTACCAAAGGGCGAAGGAAGCCGGCTCGGCCAGATAAGTCTGTCGTTCGCCGGGTGATCGCGCTTGGCGCCGCTGAAGGGAAAAGAGTGATGACGAACGCGCCGGATCTCATCGTACGAAATGCGCGCATCACGACGCTGGATCAGGGGCAGCCGCAAGCAGGCGCGCTTGCGGTCAAGGATGGACGGTTTATTGCCGTCGGAGACGACCGCGACGTAATGGCGACAGTTGGAGACAAGACGCGCGTCATCGATGCCGGCGGCCGCAGGACCATTCCGGGTCTCAACGACAGTCACACCCACCTCATCCGTGGAGGACTCAACTACAACATGGAACTGCGCTGGGAGGGCATCGACAGTATCCACGATGCACTGGCGCTGCTGAAAGCGCAGGCCGCCCGCACGCCGCCCCCGCAATGGGTGCGGGTGGTCGGATCGTTCTCGATGTTCCAGTTTCGCGAGAAGCGCCTGCCGACGCTCGAGGAAATCAACGCGGCCGCGCCGGACACGCCTGTCTTCATTCTCCACCTCTACGATCGCGCGCTGCTCAACCGCGCGGCCTTGCGCGCCGTGGGTTACACGCGCGAAACGCCCGAACCAAGCGGTGGTAAGATCGAGCGCGATGCGAACGGCGAGCCCACCGGTCTGCTGCTCGCCAAGCCAAACGCGGCGATTCTCTACGCGACACTCGCCAAGGGACCGAAGCTTGACCCGGACGACCAGGTCAACTCGACCCGCCACTTCATGCGCGAGTTGAACCGACTGGGCATCACGAGCGTGATCGACGCGGGTGGCGGGTTTCAGAACTACCCCGACGACTATCGCGTCATCGAGCGCCTGGCGGCCGACGGTCAGCTGACCGTGCGCATCGCCTACAACCTCTTCACACAACGAGCCGGCGCCGAGAAGGAGGACTTCATCAACTGGGCGAAGCTCGTAAAGCCGGGCGACGGGTCGGATTGGCTTCGGCACAACGGTGCGGGTGAGATGCTCGTGTTTTCCGCCGCTGACTTCGAAGATTTCTTCCAGCCGCGCCCCGACTTGCCCGAAAAGATGGAAGACGAGCTCGAGCAGGTCGTCCGCGTACTGGCCGCGAACCGTTGGCCGTTCCGCCTGCACGCAACATACGACCAAAGTATTTCGCGCGCACTCGACGTATTCGAGCGCGTGAACGCGGACATTCCGTTCGCCGGTCTGAATTGGTTCTTCGACCACGCGGAGACGGTCACGCCGCGTAACATTGACCGTATCAAGACCTTGGGAGGCGGCATCGCGATTCAGCACCGCATGGCGTTCCAGGGCGAGGCATTCGTCGAGCGCTATGGTGAGCGTGCCGCGGAATCGACGCCGCCGGTCTCGCGCATGCTGCAGGCTGGCATCCCTGTCGGCGCAGGCACCGACGCGACTCGCGTCGCCTCATATAACCCGTGGGTCTCTCTCGCGTGGCTCGTGACCGGCAAGACGATCGGTGGCACGCGCCTTTATCCGACGGCCAACTGCGTCGATCGCGAGACGGCGCTGCGGCTGTGGACCGAAGGCTCCGCGTGGTTTTCGAACGAGGCCGGAAAGAAAGGGCGGATCAAGGTCGGCGAACTCGCGGATTTCGCGACGCTGTCGTCGGACTACTTCTCGATCGCGGACGATGCGATCGCCGGACTCGAAAGCGTCCTCACCGTTGTGGGCGGCCGCGTTGTCTTCGCGGCTGACGAGTTCGCATCTCTAGCGCCGCCGCCCTTGAAGGTGAGCCCGGATTGGGCGCCCACGGCGAAGTTCGCCCTCGAACACAAAAAGGAACGCGCCAGTCTCTTCAGTGCTAAACGCGCGCAGATCGACGCCGCGCGGTGTTGCGCCTCCGCCTGCAGCGTGCACGGCCACAACCATCCGCACGCCGCGCCCGCCAGCGACCCGATCGCATTCTGGGGCGCGCTCGGCTGCTCCTGCTTTGCGTTCTAGACCGATGTTCGGGACCGTCATAGAAATCGCAGCGCATCTAGCGCTCGCCGCGCCGTTCGCCGTAAGCGCGATCGAAAAGACGTTGCGACCTAGGGCAGCCCTCGCCGAGATTGTCTCGCTTCAGCGCGAGGCGCGTGTATCGATGCCGGCGGGCCTCGTGCTGCCCGCGGTCGTCGCGGCCCAAGCTGCAGGGGCGATCATGCTGATCATCCCCCCGCTTGCGGCCTTTGGCGCTGTTCTCTTGATGGCCTTTCTCGCTCCGGCAACCGCGCTCGCGCACCGGTTCTGGGACGGTGCGCCGGACGCGCGCAAGGCAAAGCTCGATCACTTCTTGGCCAACGTCGCCATTCTCGGGGGGCTAGGTCTAGTGGCCGCGCGAGGAGTTCTATGACTAAAGCACCAGAGGTCGGTACCGCGACGTCGCCGTTCGCGCCATTTAGACAACGCGTCTTCGCGATGCTGTGGACGTCTGCATTGATCGCAAACATCGGAACGTGGTTTCGCGACGTGGCCAACGGTTGGATGATGACCGAACTTGCGCCGTCGCCGGTGATGGTGGCGCTTGTGCAGGCCGCAGCGTCTCTGCCTGTGTTCCTGTTGTCGCTCCCCGCGGGTGCTCTTGCCGACGCCTTTGATCGGCGGAAATTGCTGATCGGGGTTCAGCTCTATTTGGCCTGCGTCAGCCTTTGTCTCGTCGCCGCAGTGTGGACGGGGATCATGACCCCCGTGCTTCTGCTTGCGCTGACCCTTGCGGGCGGCATCGGTCAGGCGCTCACAGGCCCGGCGTGGCAGTCGATCGTGCCCGAGGTCGTCTCCCGGCCGCAGCTGCGCGCCGCCATCGCGCTGAACTCGATGGGAATCAACGTCGCCCGCGCCATCGGCCCCGCGATCGGCGGCTGGATTCTCGCCGTCTCGGGCGTCGCTCTCGCATACGCCTTGGATGCGTTGAGCTACGTCTTCATCATCGCAACGCTCGCGCTGTGGAAGCGAACGGCCCCGGTATCGACGCTGGGACCCGAGCGGTTCTGGCCGTCGATGGCGACGGGCGCACGCTATGTCGTGAGGAGTCCTGACATCCAGCGCACGCTGATACGCGCCGCTGTCTTCTTCATGTTCGCATCGGCCTATTGGGCGCTCCTTCCGCTCGTCGCGCGCCAGGTGCTTGCGGGCGACGCGACGCTCTACGGCGTGCTTCTCACGAGCATCGGGGCAGGCGCCGTGACGGGCGCTCTTCTGCTGCCCTGGGTCGCGCGCGACCGTTCGCCTGATGTGATCGTGCTGACCGGCACATTGTTGACCGCCGCTGCGATGGCGACGCTGGCCCTTGCACCGAGTGCTTTCGTTGCTGCCGCCGCTCTTTTTGTCGCCGGCGTCGCGTGGATCGCGGTGCTGACCACCTTGAATGTCATTGCGCAGACTGTCCTCCCCAACTGGGTGCGGGCGCGGGGCCTTGCCGTCTACATCACCGTTTTCTTTGGCGCCGTGACATTGGGCTCGACGATCTGGGGACAGATCGCGGGCGCCACGGACGTGCCCACGGCACTGCTGATTGCCGCTGGCGGCGCGGCCGTTGCCGGTGTCTTGGCAATGGCAGTGAAGTTGCCAAAGGGCGACGCCGACCTCACGCCATCGCTGCATTGGCCAGAGCCTGCGACAGCGGCGCCAATACCGGGTGAGCGCGGGCCGGTGATGGTGGAGATCACCTATCGAATCGATCCGGTCAATCGCCACGCTTTCCTGAACGCGATCGAGGACCTGGCCCGCGTGCGCAAGCGGGATGGCGCGACCGGTTGGCAGATCTTCGAGGACGCCGAAGCGCCGGAGCGCTTCGTCGAAGTCTTCTTCACCCCGAGCTGGCTCGATCATCTACGCCAGCACGAGCGTGTCACGAAGGCAGACGAAGGCGTGCAGGCGGCAGTCAACACGTTTCACCTCGGGCCCGACGCGCCAAGCGTCAAGCACTTCGTCGCCGCGACACCGCACGACGAAGCCCCGCCGCTGTCGTTACCTCGGCATTCGAGGCCTCATTTCTAGAACGAGTGGCCGATGTACCAATGATGCCTATCGCCGCGCGACGGGCATCGGAGGCGCACAACCCCGTTGCACGTCACGTCGTTTAACCGCGCTTAACTCGCCAGCGGTTCATCGCTGAAGCATCCCTATCGTGTCCGCCGGCGCTTCGCAGGGCGAGACACGAGAAGGCGAGAAATGATGAGCAACGCCAAAGCGGTCGACCAGACCATTGCCGTCAATCCCTACATGACCGGCGTTCACGCACCGATGAAAGAGGAACTGACGATTGAGCAGCTGGCCGTCACGGGTACGATTCCCGCGGCGCTTGATGGACGCTATCTGCGGCTGGGACCGAACCCGATGGACGCCGACCCGGCGAGGTATCACTGGTTCGCCGGCGACGGGATGCTCCACGGCTTCCGCATCGAGAACGGCCGCGCGCTCTGGTACCGCAATCGCTGGGTGCGCTCCGATGAGGTGACCAAAACGCTGGGCGAAAAGCGCACCGAGGGCCCGCGCCATGTCTTCGACACTGTCAACACCAACGTCATGGGCTTCGGCGGCAAGACGTTTGGGATGGTCGAGGCGGGAAGCACGCCGATCGAAGTCGGCGAAAAGCTGGAGACCCTGCGCTACACCGACTTCGAGGGCACGCTGCGCGGCAGCTTCAGCGCTCACCCGCATATCGATCCGGTCAGCGGCGAGATGCACGCCGTCTGCTACGACGCCAGCAATCCAATCGCGGTCCGCTACGTTGTGGTCACACCGGAAGGCCGCGCCCGGCGCGACATCGAGATCCCGGTCGAACACGGCCCGATGATCCATGACTGCGCCATCACGCAGCGCTTCGCCATCATCCTTGATCTTCCCGTAACCTTCTCCATGGACGCCGCGATGGGCGGATTCAATTTCCCCTATCGCTGGAACCCATCGCACGCGGCGCGCATCGGCCTGTTGGCGCGCGAAGGTAATGCGGGCGACGTCATCTGGTGCCCGGTCGATCCCTGCTACATCTTCCACGCCGTTAACGCCTACGACGCACCGGACGGGAACGTGATCATCGACGTCGTCGTCCACGACAAGATGTTCTGGCGCACCCACGCCGGCCCGGACTCGCAGAAGACGAGCCTCGAACGTTGGACCATCGATCCCGCCACCCGAACCGTTTCGCGCGCCACGCTCGATCCCGCTCCGCAGGAATTCCCACGCTGCGACCCGCGGCGCTACAGTCTCTCCTATCGCTACGCCTACACGATGGCGCTGACCGCGCCGTTCCTTGGCACGGGCCTTTACAAGCACGATCTGCAGACCGGCACGCGTCAGTCGCACGACTTCGGACCGAACCGCCATCCGTGCGAGTTCATGTTCGTGCCCGCGCACGCCGACGCGGCCGAAGACGAAGGCTGGCTCTTCGGCTTCGTCATCGATGCGAAGGCGAAGACGACGGACCTCGTCATCCTCGACGCGCGCAATTTCGAAGGCACACCGCAAGCCAGCATCCGCGTGCCCCACATCATTCCGCCGGGCTTCCACGGCAATTGGGTGCCGAAGACAGACACCAACAAACCGGCGCCATGAGAATATCCGGATCGCTGTCGGTCATCTCGGGCTCGTCGAGCGGTATTGGCGAAGCGACGGCGCGGCTCCTCGCAGAGAAGGGCAGCCATGTCATCCTCCTCGCGCGCGACGCACCGGGCTTGCACAAAGTCGAGGCCGACATCCGAAACGATGGGGGCAACGCGAACGCTTACGTCGTCGACCTTGCCGACGCCAAAGCCATCGCAGAAACGGCCGCCCGCATCATCGCGGAGCAGGGCAGCCCCGACATCCTTTTCAACTGCGCCGGCGCCGGCCGTTGGCTGCCGTTGCTCGAAACATCGGCGGAGGAAGCCGCCGCGATGATGGCGCTGCCGTATCTCGCGGCGTTCAACCTGACGCGCGAACTGTTGCCCTGCATGCTGGAGCGAGGCTCCGGCCAGATCGTCAACATCACATCGGTGGCCAGCCGCCTCGCCTGGCCGGGCGCGGTAGGCTACAGCGCCGCGCGCGCCGCGATGGAGGGCTTCACGAACGCCCTGCGCGCCGACGTCGAGCGCTCGGGCGTCGCCGTGATGCTCGCCACATTCGGCCCGGTCGAGACGCCGTATTGGAAAAACAATCCCGGCAGCCGGACGCACATGCCCAAGACCGGCGCCGCGCGGATCGTGCTGACGCAGCAGCAAGTGGCCGACGCGATCGTCCGCGGCATAGAGCGTCAGCAACGCGAGATCATCAAGCCTGCTGTCTTCAAGTTGCTCTTTGGGCTCAACGTTTTCTTTCCGGCGACTGTGGCCCGTTACGTCGCGCGGTAACGCGATAGAGGAGATGTAAGCATGTCCGTTGTTCGCAACGTCGCCGTCGGCGTCGGCGCCGTCTTGGTCGTGGCGATCGCCTATCTCTGCTTCTGGCCCGTCCCCATCGAGCCCGTGTCGTGGAAGGCGCAAACGCCGCCCGGCTACACCGGCGCCTACGCCCCGAACACGCGCCTCGCGGGTCTGCGCACGATCGACACCGGAAGCGAGTTCGGTCCCGAACACATCGCGATCGGTCCGGACGGCAAGCTCTACGCCGCGATGGAGAGCGGCAACCTGCTGCGCATGAACCCCGACGGCGCCAATCAAGAGGTCTTCGCCAACACCGGCGGCCGCGTCCTCGGCTTCGCCTTCGACGCCGAAGGCCGCATGATCGTGGCCGACGCGATAAGGGGACTGCTCGCCATCGGCGCCGACCGGCAAGCGACGGTGCTGACCGACCGCGTCAGCCCCGACGACCCTATCTGCTACGCCGACGCCGTCGTCGTCGCGCCGGACGGCACGATCTATTTCACCGACGCCTCGACGCGTTTCGCTCCGGCGGTGTGGGGCTCGACGCTAGAGGCCAGCGTCCTCGACATCCTGGAGCAGTCGGCCACCGGCCGTGTCCTCGCCTACGATCCCGCGACGAAGGAGACGCGCGTCGTCGCGCACGGCTTCTCCTTCGCGAACGGCCTCGCGTTGTCCGCCGACGGCCACAGCCTGTTCGTCAACGAAACCGGCCGCTACCGCATCTGGAAGGTCGACGGCCGCGCCCGCAACGTCGACGTCCAGAGCGGCGCGCCCAAAGCGAAGATCCTGCTGGACAATCTGCCGGGCTATCCCGACAACCTGATGCGGGGGCAGGGTGGCCGCATCTGGGTCGGCCTCTTCAAGCCACGCAACCCGGCCGCGGATTCGCTCGCCGAGCGTCCCTTCTTCCGCAAGATCCTGATCCGCCTCCCGCGCGCCATGCTGCCGCTGGGCAACTCGTACGGCCACGTCTTCGCCATCGACGAAGACGGCAACGTCACCGAAGACCTGCAAGACCCCGCGGCCGCCTATCCCGAAACGACAGGCGCCACCGAAACCGCGGACCGCCTCTACATTCACAGCCTGCACGCCCGCGGCATCGGCTGGCTGCCGAGAGGAGCAAGCCAATGAACAAGTCCATCGCACTGATCACCGCCGCGTTCATCGGCGCCGTCACGCCCGCCATCGCGGCGGAGGACATCTACGTCCTCCGCAGCATCCACGAGCGACAGAAGCCCACCCCAAACTGGTGCGCCTCGCCCAAAACAGGCTTCGAGCCCTTCGCGACCGACCCCGAACGCTTCTTCTCATTCTGGAGTCTGCGGCAGGAGCCCGCGACCGGCAAAGTCACCGATGCAAAAGTCGCGCGCGTCGCCGAACTGCGCGGCTGCTTCGGGCCGACTAACGAACGCCCGCGCCAAAATTTCTACGCCGAGATCAAGCGGGGCGAGTTGTCGTTCAAGGGCAAAGGCGAGTGCCTCGCCCTCAACGTCGACTTCCCCGAACCCGGCCTCTTCCCCGTCCGCTGCCAGCTCGTTTTGAGCGGCTTGCCCGCGCCATACGTCGGCGGCGTGCTGACGACCAACACGATCACAAGCAAAGTAAGCTTCGGCGGCGACACCGACCCACCCGGGTACACCCAAGCATCGATCGCAACGATCCGTCTCTGGAAGAGAAAATAGGCAGCGAGCCGCTGACGAGTGCTGAAGGGGAGAGTGACCCACGGGCCCCCCTGCGATGTTCAATGCAAAGCGTCCTTGAGTGCGGTAATGGCCTGCTTGATCGCCGCGCCGTCGCGGGACACTTCACCCCTGTGCACCATGTCAACCTTCGGCTGGCGGACGGCCTGAGGTCCCGGCGCCTATCCCGAACAAAAAATCACGCTGCGATACCCGTTATCCGGATCGCGGAATTCGTGGACGATCTGCAGCGGCTCGTCCGGCATCGCGTTCGTGACTTTGAGGCCGAGCTTGCGCGCTTCCTGGAACGTCACCGGATAGCCGTGCGTCAACGTCCCGTCGTTCAGCGTACGCGCAATCCGTTCGGCGACGCCGGGCGCATACACGCCCTTCATCAGCTCCAGCGCCTTCGCATGATCGTCCCGCATCAGCCGCTCGCTGCGCTCGCCCAGGAACAGCGTCGCGTCGTCGATCTTCTTGCGCGGCTTTTGCTTGAGCACCGACACCCAGGCGCTGACCGGTACGCCGTTATACTGCGTGTCGATGGGCCCCAACGCCGCGTGATGGCCCATGACGATCTCGTCGGCGGCGAGCGCGATGATCGTGCCCGCCGACCAAGCGAAGTACGGTACAAAGACGGTCTTGCGCCCACGATGCGCCTTAAGCGCCTGCGCAATCTGCCAGCCGTGAAAGCTGACCCCGCCCGGCGTATGCAAAACGATGTCCAGCGGCGCGTCGGGATCGACCGTCGACAGCGCGCGCAAAACGTCCTTTGCGGTCGTCATGTCGACCAGTTCGCTGTGCATGCTCGCGGAGTGAACGACGCAAATGACCGACGATCCGCGCCGCTCCTGCATCCGGCGAAGAAACGGCGCGACGCCAAGATGGCAACTGGGCTCACACCACCCGTAGCTGTCGCTTGCGCTCGTGCGCCGCTGCGAGACCGCGGTGTCCGAGGCATCGCCGCCGCGCGTGAGCACCTGATTGCCGAGCTTCACCTCGACATCGTCGCTCGGATAGCACTGACACGCCTCAATGATCTCAAAGATTTCGTCGGGCATGTCGGTCGCAACGGCAAGGCCCAGCCGGCCGGCGGCCGCGGGACCGATCGGCGTGGTATCCATGCGCGAGGGATTGAACAGATGCCGCGCGAACGGCGCCGCGGCGGGCGAGGCCGCCTCCAGAACGAACGCGCGCAGTTCGCGCCACATATTGCGCGCGTAGTGCAACCGCACCAGCGTCTCGTCTTCAACGTGACGCACGCCTTTGCGCCTGACCAGCGTCTCGAGTGAAGCGTCCATGGGCTGCGGAAACGAAAACCCCGCCTGCGGTCCCATCACCACGCGATCCGCCGCAAGCGCGATCAGCGCGCTAAGCCCGAACGCGTAATACGGCACAAAGACCGTGGTCGGTCCTTTGTGCGCTTTGATGGCGCGCGCGATCTGCTGAATCGAAGACGGGTACCCGCCGAGCGAATGCAAAACGATGTCGAGCGGCGCGTCGGCCGGAACGTTGCGCAACGACCACAGAAAATCCTGAAGGTGTTCTTCGCCGATGCCCTGGTGGCGCGCGCCGCGATAATGAACGAACCCCACGACATGGGACTTCCGCTTCGCTTCCAACCGCTGGATCGCATCGCCCCACGGCGTCGTCGGTGCGTCGCGGACGACGGTCGGAGAGGGCGAGGGCGGTTGATCCGCCGCAAGAACAACGCGCTGGAACGCTTGCGATGTCGGGACGTCCCCGGGAGCCGACGGCGCGGCGCGCACCATCCACCGCCACGTCACTGCGGCCAAGCCAACGAGAACTACCGCGACAGAGGCCGTTTGCAGCTGACCGAACAGCGCCACGCCCTTCAGCGTTTCAAAAATCCACTCCACGCCGCGCGTCCCCCGATCCCACGAGGGAACTAAAGTACGATCCGGCTGGAAATGCACCTGCGAAGCTTCTGCGCGGCGGAGCACCGCGGCAAGAGTGGTAAGCAAGCGACGGCCAACTCGCGCCTCAGGCGAAACGCCCGCGCCGCCGTCGCCTCGGCAGCGAAGTCCGGCTACGCCAGCGTTCGCACCGAAGGCTCCCGTTTGAAGAACCGCCGTGCCGCCGCGCGCACGAAGTCCTTGCCCAATCCCGTCACACCCTCGTCCGGCGTTACGCCTGCCTTGTCGAGCAAAGCCTTCGCGCCCGCGCTGGCGCCGATCGCCTTGAGATGTCCGAAGGCGTCCATCACGAACTGAACGGCCGCCGCATCCTTCGTCAGCGCTTGCGCACCCTCCGGCGAAAGCACCAACGCCACCGCGTCGAACATGATGGATGGTGTCCCCGCAAGCTGCCCATCGGCCGGAATGTGCTTGCCGCCTTTGGCCTTCACACCGCCGACTTTCGGCGCCACAAGAACCGGCCGCCCTTTTGCCGCCGTAACGGCCTTGCCGACCGCCTCGATCTCAGCCGGATCCGATCCGTCCGCGATCAGGATTCCGACCGACCGGCCCTCAAACGTCTCGCGCTGCATCGGTCCTTCGATGATGCGCAACGCCGGCGACAGCTCTAGATCAATCGGCTTCGCCGCCGCGGCCGACGCCTTAGGCACCGCCGCGCCAAGCCCGGCCGCTACGCGCTGCGCCAACGCCGGATCGACGTTCACGAGGTTCGACAACACGCGCACCCGCACATGCTCCAACTGCACCTTCGACAACTCGAACACCATCGCAGACGCCAAATGCGCTTGCTCCGCTTCATGCAGCGAGCGGAAGAACAACCGCGCCTGACTATAGTGATCGGCAAAACTCTCCGGCCGGATGCGCACCTTGCCGCCCGTGTCGCTCGCGACATCGATATCGGCAAAGGGCGTGAACCCCGTCACCGGACATTCGCGCGGCCCAGTCTCTTCTCCGGCCTGCGCCAGACTGTTCGGCTCATAGTTCGCGCGGCCCTTGGGCACCTGCGTCTGCATCATCCCGTCGCGCTGAAAGTTTGCCATCGGGCACTTCGGCGCGTTGATCGGCAGCTGATGAAAGTTCGCCGTCCCAAGCCGGCTCTTCTGCGTATCGAGGTACGAGAACAAACGCCCTTGCAACAGCGGATCGTTCGTGAAGTCGACGCCCGGCACGATGTTCGCCGGGCAGAACGCAACCTGCTCAGTCTCCGCAAAGAAATTGTCCGGCATCCGATCGAGCACCATGCGACCGACAATCCGCACCGGCAACACTTCTTCCGGGATCAGCTTCGTCGGATCGAGAACGTCGAACTCGAACTTCTCGGCAAATTCCTCGTCGAACAACTGCAGTCCCAATTCCCATTCCGGGTAATCGCCGCGCTCAATCCGTTCGAAGAGATCGCGCCGCTGAAAATCCGGATCGGCGCCGGCGATCTTCACCGCTTCATCCCAGATCGTCGACTGCAGCCCAAGCTTGGGCTTCCAGTGAAACTTGACGAACGTCGACTTGCCTTTCGCATTGACGAGCCGGAACGTATGCACGCCGAACCCCTCCATCGTCGCGAAGGAACGGGGCAGGGTGCGATCCGACATCGCCCACATGATCATGTGAGTGCTCTCAGGCATCAGCGAAATGAAATCCCAGAACGTATCGTGCGCCGACGCCGCCTGCGGAAAGCCGCGATCGGCCTCCATCTTCACCGAATGGATAAGGTCCGGAAATTTGATCGCATCCTGAATGAAGAACACCGGGATATTGTTACCGACCAAATCCCAGTTGCCCTCCTGCGTATAGAACTTGACCGCAAACCCGCGCACGTCGCGCGGCGTGTCGACAGACCCAGCACCGCCCGCGACGGTCGAGAAGCGCACGAACACCGGCGTCTTCTCGCCCGGACGTTGAAACAGATCCGCCTTCGTGATCGACGACAGCGATTTGTAGACTTCGAAGTAACCATGCGCCGCCGTGCCGCGCGCATGAACGATCCGCTCAGGAATGCGCTCGTGGTCAAAGTGGAAAATCTTCTCGCGCAGCGCAAAATCTTCCAGCAGCACCGGCCCGCGCGCACCCGCCTTCAATTGATTCTGATTGTCCGAAATCCGGATGCCTTGGTTTGTCGTGAGATGACCGTCGGCGGTATGCGGACCTTTGGCTGGCACGCGTTGGTGCAACTCACCCGCGTTTCCCGCGTCCGTGCTGAATTTCGGAGATTTTGACATCGATGGGGCTCGTTTCCGGAAGGGGGGTATCTCTGCGCAGGTTAGAACCCGTCCACACTGCATTGGTTCCGCACCGGTTCGAACAATCGCAAACACAGGCATCCCTCAGAGGCCAGGCGCGTTTTGTCGTGCAGAGGGACCCCAAGATCATGACGACAGAACCGGCAGGCTTGACGGCAGAGCGCGACTTGCGCACGGGCGGCCCCGTTTGGTTGGACGGCGGAAAACCCAATATCGCCGCATCGCCTTTGAGCGAAAGCATTGAGGTTGACGTGGCCATCGTCGGCGGCGGCATCACCGGCGCACTGGTCGCCGACGGCATTCTCCAGACTGGTCGCTCACTTGCAGTCTTCGATCGCAGAGGCTTCGTCACCGGCTCGACATGCGCCAGTACCGCATTGCTGCAATTCGAAATCGACAAGCCGCTTATCCATCTGCAAGAGAAAATCGGTCGTGAAAAAGCGTCGCGCGCCTATTGGCGCTCCGCCGACGCACTCAATCATCTGCGCGGCCGCGTGATGGATTTGGGCCTGCGCGCCGCCTTCGCCGAACGTCACGCGCTCTATCTGCCCGGCAACGTCCTCGACGTCGCCGACCTGAAACGCGAGGCCGACGCACGCACGTGCATCGGCCTGCGTTCGCGCTTCATCGAACGCGACGAAGTCAAAACGCTGATGGACATCGACGCGCCGGCCGCCATCTGGTCCGCGGGCTCCGGCGAAATCGATCCCGTGCGCTTCACCGCATCGATGTGGCGCTCTGCGCTTAAGCGCGGCGCAGCGCTTTATGCGCCAACCGAAATCACGGACATGGAACACGGCCGCGACGCGGTCACACTCACGACCGACAACGCTTTCGAAGTAAAGGCGCGCCACGTCATCTTCGCGACCGGCTACGAAGTCGCAAAGTTCGTGGGCTTACGCGGACAAAAGATCACCTCGACCTGGGCCATCGCAACAAAGCCGCAGCCGGACGCGCTGTGGCGCTCGCGCTGCCTCATCTGGGAAGCCGCCGACCCCTACCTCTACATCCGCACCACGGCTGACGGCCGCGTGGTCGTCGGCGGCGAAGACGAAGATTTCTCCGACGAGGAAACGCGCGACCGCCTCATCACCGTCAAGACCAACAAGATCGCGAAGAAGGTCGGCGCGCTATTACCAATGATCGACCCGACCCCCGAATTCCGTTGGGCCGGCATGTTCGGCGACAGCCCCGATGGCCTGCCCACGATCGGCCCCGTCCCGAACGCGCCGCGCTGCTTCGCGGTCCTGGGCTTCGGCGGCAACGGCATCACCTTCGGCGCCGTCGCGGCGCAGCTCATCCAGCGCGCCATCGTCGGCATCGAAGACCCGGACGCGAAGCTCTTCTCGCTCTGACGCCGCAGCGCCGCTATCCTCCCGCGCCAACATCTTAGGGAGGATCAAAAATGAGTGCGTTCCAAGAAGCGATGCGCCGTGTCATCACCGGCGACGACGCGCAAGGCAAGTCGGTCGTCATCATCGACGGCGGCCCGTCGTCGACAATCGGCGACCCGAACCTCGGCGGCCTGTTCGAAATCTGGGAAGACGCGGCCTCCGGCCCGCTCGATCCGCGCGACCACAAAGATCTCGGCACAAAGCGACCCGTCCTGGGTCCGCGCAGTGGCAACGTGCAAGTCCGCTGGTTCGTGATCACGCCCCAACCCGACGGCGTCCCCAAAGCGCAACTCGACGCCGCCGTCCGCGCACGCTTCGCCGATTTCGATGGCGAAAAGCACATCATTGACCAAACGCGCCACCCTGCGATGCACGAAACGCATTCGATCGACATCATCTGCCTGCTGCAGGGCGACGCGACGCTGATCCTCGAAGGCAGCGAAACGCGCTTGAAGCCGGGCCAAGTCGTCATCCAGCGCGGAACAAATCACGCCTGGCAAGCGCACGGCGGTCCGGCACTGTTTCTCGCGGTCCTTATCGATCGGCCGCTGAAACACTAGCTCTCAGGTTGATACGATCTGGGCCGGCCGCGCGCCGCACGGCCGGCCTCTTATGACGTTGGCTGCGTGTTACTCGCACGCCGCTTCGTATTGCGACAGCTTGATCAAACCGGTCAGTTGGCCAAAGCCGGTCGGATCGCGGCCGAATTCGGCGGGCAGCACGACGAAAAGCGTCAGCAGAGTCGCCACAAGGGCTGAGCCCAGCGTGAAGGCGACGAGCGATTTCAAAGACACGTTGGCGTTCGCTTGATTGGTCATGGTCAGAATCCTTGATCGAGGAGATAGCCGGCGAGCTGGTACTGCGTTAGCGCAAAGCCGAGGCCCATCAGCACGACGTTGGCAACAATGGCGTTGCGCTGAAACGCACCGCTGGTCCGCAGCCAAACGATGGCGAGCAGCATGAAGGTGAGCGCGACGAGCTGGCCCAGCTCAACGCCGACATTGAAGGCGATCATGTTGGGCAACAGGCCGTCGGGCGACAGATGCAGGTCCTGAAGTTTGGTCGCAAGCCCGAAGCCGTGAATGAGACCGAAGCCAAGAACCGCAGCGCGTGTGTCGGGCTGAAAGCCCAACAGCGTTTGAAACCCGCCGATATTGTCGAACGCTTTGTAGACGACCGACAGTCCGATCACCGCGTCGATCAGGTGAGCGTTGACCTGGATATCGCCGAAGACGCCGCCCAGCATCGTAATGCTGTGGCCGACGCTGAACAGCGTCACATAGATCGCGACATCGGTCAGGCGATAGAGAAAGAAGATCACGCCGAACAGGAACAGCAGGTGATCGTACCCCGTCACCATGTGTTTGGCGCCGAGGTAAAGGAACGGGATGATCTGTGGTCCCGTGTTGGCTGCGACAAATGCGGCGTCCTTACCTTGGACGCCGTGCGCCGACGCGACGCCGCAGCTAAGCGTGAAGACCGCAATCGCGATCGTTGCCCACGCAATCGATGTTCGAATTTGCACGTGTGTTGAATCCCCAATGAGCACCGTCGCACCGGCCCCTTGAAGAAGGCCCCGTGCCGACGCTGAATGACATGACGTGGAGGGTTGAGCGGCGTGCCTCGCGCGAGGCCGCCTTTCAGCCGAGCGGTGGAGGAACCGGCGGTACGAGGTCGATGCCGCCCGGACGCTCCGCGATAGGCGGCGAAGCATCGCGTGCGAAGGTCGCGAACTTCAGTTCGCTCGGGCGGAGTTCATGCGCCACATCCAGCGAACTGTGCGACGACTTTTCGTGAAACGGGTCTTCTCCCAGCGGATGCGAGTGATCGCTTGAATCGTGACCGACGCCGTGGTGCGCGTCGCCGTCATCCGGCGGCAGCGTGGCTTCATCACTCGCAGAAGCATGGTCATGGACGGGATGCGCATACGCCGCGCCTGCCAGGATCACGAACCCGGCAAGAACAAGGACGAGGGCGATGAGCAAACGCATACCAGAGCAAGCCACTTGGTCCCCGGAGCCGTCAAGAGTGGGCTTTTGCCGGCCGCTGCACGGGTCTATTCCGCGCACGGCTGCGGCTCACCCGCACGGATCAGATTGCACACGAGATCGTTGAGGGGCACGGCGATGCCATGCTTCGCCGCAAGCCGCACCACGACCTCGTTGCGCGCCTGCCACTCGGTCGCGCGCCCGGCCAAGCGATCGGCGACAATGGAGGGCACGTGCAAATGCGGCCCCTTTCCGAACATGGCAAGCAAACGATCGGCCAGATCCTCGGGCAACCTCGCACCTTCCGCGCGGCCAACCGCGATCACCTCGGCCGCAAGCGCGCGATAGACGCGCGCGATGCCCTCATCCGCCAGCACGTCGTTGCCCCGCCGCGTCAGCACGCCAATCGCGCCGCCGACAGCGTTGAGAACAAGCTTCATCCACGCCGAGCTCAACCAATCGTCGACGATGCGAACTTCGGCAAACGAATGGGCGAGCGCCCGCTGAAACCGCTCGCTCGCGTCCCCGCGCGGAACGTCCAGCCGCGCCGGTCCCGTGACATGCGCGCGTCCAGGCGCATCGCGATCGCTCGGACAAGCGACCATCGCCGGCACGATCGAAACCTCGGGCCCGACAAGCGGTCGAACCCGCGCCTCATGCTCGACGCCGTTCTGCAACACGACGAGCGCCGTGCCCGACCCGCACAGCGAACGCAGCCAGACGTCGGCGTCATGGGTTTGATGCGCCTTCGTCGCCAGCAGCACGATCTCGAACACCCGCGCTGTGCCCGGGCTCAGCGTCTGCACCGGCCCCTGCACGCGTCCACCGGGATAGGTCACATCGAGCGTCGCAAACGGCGTGCGGCCCGCGACAAACACCCTGCGCCCCGCCTGGAGCGCCGCCGCGGCAAACGCGCAGCCGATAGCCCCAGGTCCAATAACCGCGACGTCGCCCATGGTGATCAGTCCTCCAGCCTGCAACGTGTCACGCCGCGGCGCCGGAATTCAGCTCGAATTTTCCGGCGGAATGTTCTATATTTGTTCATGCCGGTGTGACGCCACGTGATGGCAATGTGACGGCAGCGTGACGCCATTTTCCGCAGAAGTCAGCCAATGTGATGGCGTGACGGATCAGATTGCATGTGTTTTTTGAAACCGATGGAACCCGGGCTTTCGTCGAACGTTTACAACCCCTTGAGCATCGAACCGTCCGGGGGGATGGGATCCAAATGATGAATGCGGAAGTCCTCGCGCGTGCCGTATCGGCCTGGGAGGCTGTGTCCGCGGTGGACCAGGTGCTGTTCGATGCCGTTCCCGCAGCACTCACCATCTGCACCTCCGACGGCGCTATCCTTCGCGCCAACTCCCGCGCAACCGCGTTCTTCCATCGCAGCGGCGCGCGCCCCGTCCGGCTTCTCGCTGCCGATGGCGCAGCCCTCGCCGACAGGACATTTCCGGCGGGCTCAACCGTAACGCTGGAAGGTCCGGACGGCGCGCGCGCGACCGGTATCGCCGACATCGAACAACTGCGCGACGCCCAAGGTCGGATCCAGGGCTTCACCGCCTGCTTCCACGATCACGCATCCCGCAATCTGGGCGAACATGCGTCGGTCGCCCAGCACGCGGACGATCAGGAGACGCTGTACCGCTTCACCGATGAACTCTACCGCGCGGAAAACGCGGACGGTGTATACGCCGCGGCCCTCGACGCCATTCAAAGCGGCCTGCGCTGCAAACGCGCGTCGATTCTGTTGTTCGACGACGAAAGCATGATGCGCTTCGTCGCCTCTCGCGGCCTGTCGTCGTCGTATTGCAAGGCGGTCGAAGGCCACTCGCCGTGGAAGCCCGCCGATCGCGATCCGCAGCCGATTTGCATCGCCGACATCGACACATCCGATCAGCCGGAATCGCTGAAGGCGACCGTCAAGGCCGAGGGCATCCGCTCGCTCGCCTTCATCCCGCTGGCCGAGAACGGCGTCATCATAGGCAAGTTCATGGCCTACCATGACGAGCCGCACACCTTCACCGAAGACGAACTCAACCTGGGCGTCACCATCGCCCGCCAGCTCGGTTTCAGCGTTGCCCGCACCCGCGCGCGGGACGCGCGGCACGCTGCCGAGGCCCAACTGCGCCGCAGCGAGGAACACTCGCGCTCCGTATTCGACCATGCCGGCTTGGGCATCGTCGCGATGGACCGCAACTATGTCATCTCAAGCGCGAACGAAGCGTTCGCCGCGATTTGCGGACATTCGATCGACGACCTGATCGGCCGCTCGTGCCTGGATCTCACGCATCCCGACGACACCGATAAGAACGATGCCGCACTCGAAGAACTGACGCGGACGGGAAACCCTGTCGCGTTCGAAAAGCGCTACGTCACCAAATGGGGACGCCACGTCTGGGCGCGCTTCATGCTGTCGAACGGCGAACGCGGTCAGCTTCTGGCGGTGGTCGAAGACATCGATGCCCGCAAACGCGCCGACGAACGCGTGCGCCAAAGCGCCAGTCAGGTTGCATTGGTGATGAACGCCGCGCCGGTGCCGATCGCCTATGTTGATAACAACCTGCGCTACAAGCTCGTCAACAAGGCCTACGCCAAACGCTTCGACCTGACGCCAGACGAATGCGTTGGGCGCCACATGACCGAAGTCGCAGGCGTCGACGCGATGGAGGCTTTCCGGCCTCACATCGATGCAGCGCTCGCCGGCCAGTCCGTGGAGTTCGAGGTCGAGGCGGTCTATGTCCAAGGCCCGCGCGTCATGCACGGCCGCTACGAGCCTGAGTTCGACGCCGCAGGCGAGGTCACAGGCTTCGTCGCCGTTGTCTCCGACATTACCGAACGCAAGCGCGACGAAGAAGCGTTGCGCGCCAGCGAACAACGTCTCCGCGAAAGCGAGGAACGTTTCCGCCTGGTGGCGGAAAGCGCACCGGTGATGCTGTGGAAGGGCGACGAGCACGGTAAATGCACGTATCTGAACAAGGCGCAGCGCGATTTCTGGGGCGTCCCGTTTGAGCAGATGACGACGTTCGATTGGACATCGACCGTGCATCCCGACGACCGCGCGGGATTGTTCGGCCCGTTCAAGCACGCCATGGAGAACCACACGCCCTTCACCGTCGAGTCCCGCTATCGCCGCACGGACGGCGAGTACCGGATCTTGAGCACGCAAGCGCGCCCGCGCATGGGGCCGCACGGCGAATTTCTCGGCATGATCGGCGTGAACGTCGACATCACGGAGCGCAAGCATGCCGAGGAGCAGCGCACGCTGCTCATCAACGAATTGAACCACCGCGTCAAAAACACACTCGCGACCGTTCAATCGCTGGCGTCGCAAACGCTGCGCAATACCGAACGCAGCGCCGACGCCCGTCCGATGTTCGAAGCCCGCCTGCTAGCCCTCTCGCGCGCTCACGACATACTGACGCGTCAGAGCTGGCAGGGCGCTAGCCTGCGCGAAGTCGTCGACCGCGCGCTGGAGCCCTTTCAAACCGCGAGCGGCCGCATCGGTCTCGACGGCGTCGACGTCCGTCTGTCGCCCAAGCAGGCGCTTGCCTTGTCGATGGCGCTGCACGAGCTGGCGACGAACGCGGCGAAGTACGGCGCACTGTCGAACGATGCCGGCCGCATCAATGTCGCATGGCGCGTCGCGCTTGACAGCGGCGCCGAACTCCAGCTGACCTGGGCCGAAAGCGGCGGCCCGCCTGTCGTCCAACCAACCCGCACGGGCTTTGGCTCGCGCCTGATCCAACGCACCCTCGCGCATGATTTGGGCGGCGCGACCAGCATCGAATACCGCCCGCAAGGCGTTATCTCCGTGATCAAGACGCCAATCGAAACCGCTTCGTTCAACCCGTTCAACTGGCCATGACCGATCGCAAGCTGAAAGTGCTGATCGTAGAGGACGAGGCGATCGTCGCCTTGCATCTCGAAGACACGCTGACCGAACTCGGCTACGAGGTCGTCGCGACCGCAGGCCGCGTCGACAGCGCAACCCAGCTGGCGACGACGTTGGACCTGGATCTCGCGATCGTCGACTTGAACCTCAACGGCCATCGCACCGACGGCGTCGCCGAAGCCCTCGCCGAGCGCGGCATCGCCATCGTCTTCGCGACCGGCTACGGCGCGGCAGCCCTAGACAAACGCTGGGCCGGCGTGCCCACGCTGCAAAAACCGTTTCAGTCGATAGAACTCGAAAGAGCCATCGCCCGCGCGGTGCAAACGCCGCGCGCGCAAAAAGTCACACCTTAGCGAAAGCCTGCATCGGCGCCGCCGTCCGCCCCAACTGCGTCGGCCCGACGACATTCAGGAGGTCGCGACAGATATCCATAAAGAACTCGGCCGGAATGGCCGTCGCCCCGCGCGCGATGAACCAATATTCCCAGTACCCGACGATCTGCTCCAACACGCCGTAAGCGACGCCGAAATTGTAGAGCTTGTCGTTCAACGTCATCAGATATTCGCGAAACGAATCCGGCGTCCCTTGCCCGATCAAATCCTGCCGGAACACCTGATTGAACGACTCCAGCAAACGATCGAGATGCCCCTTGGTCCGCAGAGCACGATCCATCAAATCGACCCGCAGCCGCAACACGACTTCCGCCGGCGCCAAGGTCGAGAACCCGTAGAGCTTGGCGGTCTGCACACTTTCGATGAACCGCCGCCAGCGCGGTTCGAACGCCCGCGCCCGGTACTCGTAGAACAGCGCCGCCTTCCAAACGTAAAGCGCCGCCGGCCACTTATCGGCATCGATGCGCAAAGCCTCGCGCAGAAACTCCGCCTTACTGTTGTGCGACTCGACAAAGATCTCATCAAGCAAACGATCAAGCGCTCGGTCGTTCGCCTGCGAAGGCGGCGCACCCGCCATCGCCAGACGCACCAGCGGCAATAGCTGCGTCTTCATGTACTCATAAAGCGCGTTATCGCCGTGCAGGTGAAACGCGGAAAAGGCTTCCGGCAAAGTGACGCCGTCCACGGCAAAACGCTCGCGCACGATAAACGGATCGAGCGTGGCCAACGAATCCAGAAGGTCGAGAATTTTCAGGTCCCGCTGCGCCCGCGCATCGCCGGTCGCGCGATTGAGGCCCAGCTTGTCGCGCAGGATGCGTCCGGCCTGCCGTTCGCCCAGCATGAACGTCACGCCGCCGATCGCCAGGTTCTCCGGATCGATGGGCAGGATCAGCTTCGTCGCAACCGGTTGCGCGCGCGCAAACAGATACCGTTCATTGTCGCGAATATTGTGCTTGACGATGATGCACTGGTTCAACGCAGATGACGAAAAGAACTGGGGTGGCGGCTCGTCCGATTTCGCCGCCGCAAGGTCGCGCGTAATCGCGCCCAGGTTCAGAACGCGCCCGTTCGAACGCACGTCGGCGAGACCTTCAAGCGATCGGAAATCGCTCGGCTTTCGCAGTTCTTGCGCCCAATGTGACATGCGCCCCCACACGTAAGCGGGCATCGTGACCGGGGGGCGTAAACTTGCGGCTAATATCGAGGCTGAACGGGCCGCTCACCGTTCAGCCGCAGCCTACCATAGTGAAAAAAGCGTGAAGAAAGGGGCGAGGCGCGTCGGCCGCACGCCTCGCGTTGCAGAACTACCAGTGGCGTCCGACGCGCACGATGCGCCGGCTGGCCACATACCGTCGCCCGTTACGGAAACAGATGCGCTCGACGACACGAACGCGATGCCCATACCGGTGACGGTAATCGACGTCGGTGTAACACCGGCGCTGATGGCGCCAACGATGATCGGATCGGCGATGGTGACGATCGCGGTACCAATCGCGGTCGCCGTGCCGGATCTGAACCGTCAGATCCGCGCGCGTGGCGGCGCCACTATCGGCGGCCGCGGGCAGGGCAGCGGCGAAACTGGCGCTCGTGGCCACCAACGCCGCAAGAAGCAAGGAACGCGTGAAATGCATGACTACCTCCATTCACGGTGACTGTTTCCTCCCCAAAACGTCACTGCGGTGAAGGCATTTTTGCCCGCCGCACTGAACCCGCGATGAATGCAAATGTCAGATTCGAGCCACCGGCGTTTCAGCATTAACGCAAACGTGTGGGTTCCAAGGCCGCACCCGTGCTAGGATGCTGCCGCCTTTATCAACATGGTCTCCCCATGATGGTTGGGCCGGCCCGCCGTTGCCGCCGCAAGGCGCTGCGGTGGGCCGCTTAGTTCTCAGGCCGCGTCTGACGCGGCGCGCTGTCATAGACGATGGCGCCGGTCTTCGTGGCAATGGTCAGCTTTCCATCCGCGCCGACCGCATAACGTTCCGCCCCCTGCAGCGTCGTCAGATAGGCGCTCTCCTGCTGCATCAGGCCATCTTCCATGCATGCCATCTTGGTCGAGATCAGCGGCCCGACCTTGATCGCGCCTTTGCCGTACTCGACCGGCCCCGAATAGAGATTACAGCCGCCGCGCCCCGACACGCGCCCCTCGGCGAACGACAGCGTCACGCGTCCGACGTGAACGACGGGCTTTCCCGCAATCGTCTGAGCAACCCAATCGTCTTGCGTCAGCCGCGCATCGTCTGGGCCGCTGTCGTCCGACACCGCGCTCTCGCATCCCGCAAGCCCAATCGCCAGAACCAAAACAATCGCCGTCGATGCAATACGCCTCACGATCGCCTCCCTAACGCTTCAGCAAAGAGCCTAGCACGCCGCGCACCAACGCGCGGCCCAAACTGCTGCCGATGGCCGAGGTCACGGAGCGCACGGCGCTCTTCGCCGCGGCCTCGCCCATGGTCTGCCGCTGATACCCGCCGCCGCTGCTGCGCGGTTGCGGGGCAGGGCGCGGCGCTTGCGGCGTGCGAGGCGCGGCCTTGTCCCCCGAACCCCAAGTGCGGCGCGCGGGCTCCGGCCCCGAGGTGGTCGAAGGCGCTGTCCCTACGCTCTTGCTCTCGGCCCGACCGACCAAAATCTCATACGCGGATTCGCGATCGATCGTTTCGTCGTAAACGCCCTTCAGTGGACTGACCGCCATCACGGCGGCGCGCTCGTCCGGCGTAATCGGCCCCATCCGGCAAGTCGGCGGCGCGATCAAAACGCGATCGACGATCGATGGAATACCCTTGGCGTCCAGCGTCGATACCAACGCCTCACCGACGGCGAGTTCTTGCACAGCGTCCGACGACGAGAAGTTGGGATTCTCACGGAAATTGTCGGCGACGGCCTTCACCGACTTGCGATCCTTCGGCGTGAAGGCGCGCAACGCATGCTGCACCTTGTTTCCCAGCTGGCCCAGCACATCGTCCGGAACGTCCAGCGGCGACTGCGTGATGAAATAAACGCCAACGCCCTTGGAGCGAATCAACCGCACGACCTGCTCGACCTTGTCGACCAGCGCCTTCGGTGTTTCGTCGAACAGCAAATGCGCCTCGTCGAAGAAGAAGACGAACCGCGGCTTGTCGAGATCGCCGACCTCCGTCATCTGCTCGTACAGTTCCGACAGCAGCCACAGCAGGAACGTCGCATACAGCTGCGGACTGCCGAACAGCTTCTCCGCCGCCAGCACATGGATTGCGCCTCGACCCCGCTCGTCGGTGAAGATGAGATCGCTGAGCTTCAGCGCGGGTTCGCCGAAGAATGCGTCGGCGCCTTGGTTCTCAAGCGTCAGCAACGCGCGTTGGATCGCGCCGATCGATGCCGGCGCGATGTTGCCGAACTTCATCGTGTGCTGTGCCGCATTCTCGCCCACGTTGACGAGCATTGCGCGCAGATCCTTCAGATCGAGCAACAACAACCCTTGCTCGTCTGCGATGCGGAAGACGATGTTGAGCACGCCTTCCTGCGTGTCGTTGAGCCCCAACATGCGCGACAGCAACGTCGGCCCCATCTCCGACACGGTGGCGCGCAACTGATGTCCAAGCTCGCCGAACAGGTCCCAGAAGACAACCGGATGCGCCGTCGGCTTCCAGTCCGTCATCCCGATCTTCTCAATCCGCTCGGTGATGAACGGCTTCACCTCCGCGGGTTGGCACAAGCCCGCGAGGTCGCCCTTGATGTCGGCGACGAACACGGGCACGCCGGCGCGGCTGAACCCTTCGGCCATCACGCGTAAGGTCGCGGTCTTGCCCGTGCCGGTAGCGCCGGCGATCAGCCCGTGCCGGTTCGCGACCGAAAGCTTCAAGCTCTGCGGCGCCTCGCCCTTGCCCAGAAAAATCGAACCGCCGTCAGCCATGAGCCGCCGTCCTATGTGAGAGGGGTCGTCGAATCGAATATGCCCGTTTCGGCCTCAGCGCATCAATGCGCGTCGTCTTTTTTGGTCGCCGGCGGGACCTTTGTATGCGCGGTAATCCGGTCGAGCAGTGCCAAAAATACGGCCGATGCGATGAAGACGACGTGGATCACAACCTTCCAGAATATATCGCTGTCCGTAAACTTCTCTCGGTCCATGAACACCTGAAGCAGCTTCACCGCCGAAATTGTCAGGAGCGCGGTCGCCACCTTCACCTTCAGAGATCCGGGATCCAGCCGCCGCAGCCACTCCGGTGAATCGTCCAGCGCTTCGTCTCCGAACCGACCGACAAAGTTCTCATACGAACTCAGCATCACCATGACGATGAGCCCTGAGACCAGCGCGCCGTCGATCAGCTCCAGGATCGGCATCACCATATTGAACGTGCCGTCTTCGCTATGCGGCGGGCTGAATGCCAATTCCGCCACGTGGATCACCTCGAAGATGAAGGTGATCGCATAGATGCCCAACGCCACCGCCAGGCCGACATAGAAGACGACCAGGATGTAGCGGCTATAGAGAATGATCCGCTCGACGATCGTTTGAATAAGGCCCATCGGGTTCGACGCCGCGTGATTGAAGAATGCCTTGACCTTGTCAGACATGTTCGCCGTGTTCCCGGTCGCTACGCCCGGGCCTGTTCATCCAAAGAATGAGATACCGGACGGGTATGACCCAAGCCATACCGGCCACGGCGTAGAACAGGAACTCAAGCACAGGCCCGGCGTCCGGCAGGATCGCCACCGCCGCGCGCATGACAAGCAGCGCATAGATGGCGATGACGGCCAACAGGATGAACGTCCCGATCAGTTTTTTCCAACGCATGCTCATGATGGCGTCTGATTAGCAATTGCAGGGGCCCTGAGCAAACTGCCACGATTGCGCCCGAAATCGAGGACAAACCAGCCATGCGGACCATCGGCCTGATCGGCGGGATGAGTGCGGAAAGCACATCGATCTACTACCGCCTGATCAACGAGGGCGTGCGCGACCGTTTGCAGGGACATCATTCGGCGGAACTGGTGCTGTGGTCGGTCGATTTTGCAGCCATCGAATCCCTCCAGCGCGCAGGCGATTGGGACAAGGCCGGCGCCGAGTTGGCCGCCGCTGCCCGCAAACTCGAGACCGTGGGGGCCAAGGCCATCGTCCTTTGCACAAATACGATGCACGTCGTCGCCCCCGCCATTGCCGCGGCCGTCAGGATTCCATTCCTGCACATCGCCGACGCCACCGCCGTTGCCCTCAAGGCCGCAGGCTGTCAGCGCCCGCTGCTCCTGGCCACGCGTTACACGATGGAGCAAGATTTCTACAAAGGTCACCTCTCTTCCCGCCACGGTATCGAAGCCATGGTGCCCGACGCCGGGGGCCGCGCGACGGTGCACGACGTCATCTACAACGAACTCGTCCGCGGCATTGTCTTGCCGGCCTCCCGCGCGCGCTACCTGGCCGTGGTGGAGCAGGGCGCGAAAGCCGGCGCCGACAGCGTCATTTTCGGCTGCACCGAAATCGGCATGCTCCTCTCGCAGAGCGATGTTGCCTTGCCGTGCTTCGACACGACGGCCCTGCACGCCAAAGCGGCCGTGGATTTCGCCTTGGCTTGAGCCTAACCGCGGTTCCGCTAAGCCGCTGGCCAACGTGCCGCACCGATCCGTCTTGCCCAAAAGAAACGGGCCCCATATCAGCCTAAGCATGAGCATCGCGCTCCCTTGGACATCCACCCCGGCAACGCCGCGCCAAGTTGCGTCGCGGCGCTCGATCGCCCTGTGGCTGTTCGTCGTCGCCGGCATGATCGCAGCCATGGTCGTGCTGGGCGGCCTGACACGCCTTACCGGTTCGGGCTTGTCGATCACCGAGTGGAAGCCCATCCACGGCGCGCTGCCGCCGCTGTCCGACGCCGAGTGGCAAGAGGAATTCGACGCCTACAAAGCAATCCCCCAATACCACCAGGTCAACAAAGGCATGACGGTCGACGAGTTCAAGTCGATCTTCTGGTGGGAATGGGCGCACCGCAATCTGGGCCGCTTGATCGGCATAGCGTTCCTGATCCCGTTCCTCGTCTTCCTCGCGCTCGGCCGGGTCGAACGCGCGCTGCTCCCGCGTCTGATCGGTCTCTTCATCTTGGGTGGCCTGCAAGGCGCACTCGGCTGGTTCATGGTGATGAGCGGCCTCAAGGACCGCGTCGACGTCAGCCAATATCGCCTCGTCGCGCATTTGGGCCTCGCGCTCGTCATTTACGCTGCGATCTTCTGGACCGCACTGCCGCTCTGGCGCGGCGAGTGGCCCGCCGCCACTGCGCCGCACGCGTTGTACCGCTGGTCGCTCGCCGTACTCGGGCTGATCTTCGCTCAGATCCTGCTCGGCGGCTTCGTTGCCGGCCTCGACGCCGGCCTCACGTACAACACGTGGCCGTTGATGGACGGCAAGCTCATCCCGGACGGCTTGTTCCCCACATGGCTCGCGCCGTTCGAGGACGTGACCACGGTCCAGTTCAACCACCGCATCATGGCCTACGTCGTGACCGCCGCAATCGCCGCGCTCTGGTTCGCCGGCTACCGCGACAAGTTGAGAGGCCAAGCCGCGGCCACCGCGCATCTCTTGGTCGCCGCCGTCGCCGTGCAAGTCCTGCTCGGCATCTGGACGTTGCTCGAAGTCGTGCCCGTCGCCTTGGGAGCACTCCATCAAGCCGGCGCCGTCGCCTTGCTCACGGCAGGCCTGCTGCACGCTCACGCCCTACGGACGCCGCATCGTTAAAGGGGGAAAACTGATGCCCAAAACCGTCAGACCCATCAAAGATCGCCGCGACAAGTCGCTGGACGACGCACTCGCTTCAAGCTTCCCGGCGAGCGATCCGGTGTCGATGACATCGACCGCGATCCCCGCCACCGATCACGACGCGCACATCCCGAAGGGCAGGGCGAAGAAGTCGAAGCCGTACAAACTCTACGGCGCGTCGGGCTGCGGCTCGATGATTGTCGAAGCGGCTTTCGGCTTCACCAAACTACCCGTCGAATTCGTCGACATCCCGTGGAAAGACACCGGCTGGAACAGCAAGGCGCTGAAGAAGCTGAACCCGCTCGGCCAAGTCCCGACTCTCATCATGCCCGACGGCAAGGTGATGACCGAAAGCGCCGCGATCATCCTCCACCTCGCCGACACTGTCCCCGGATTCGAACTCGTCCCCGGACCCAGCCATCCCGATCGAGCCCAATTCCTGCACTGGCTCGTCTTCCTGGTCGCCGCCGTCTACCCGACCTTCACCTTCGGGGACGACACCAAGCGCTGGGTCGGCGCCGACGAGAAACACGGCGCCGGCAAAGCGCTGCGCGAAACCACCGAAGAGCACCGCAAGAAACTCTGGCGGCACGTCGAGAAGCAGATCGACGGCCCCTGGTTCCTCGGAAAAACCCTCAGCGCCCTCGACCTCTACATGTGGCCCATGACGTTCTGGCGTCCGGGCCGCGACTGGTTCGAAAAAGAGTGTCCCAAACTCTTCAAGATCGGCACCGCCATGAAGGCCCATCCCGTCTGCAAGAAAGTCGCGGCGCGCAACAAGCTGTAGTGCACTTCACACGCCCGTGAGGCCCCTTGGGGCCGCCTCGCCAAACTCATAGAGTGCGCCGGCATAACAAAGGGGGAGACACCCATGCGCCGTTTCACCATTTCGCTTGCCGTTGCGGCACTCGCGCTCAGCATCGCGCCGGCCATCGCCAAAGTGCCCGACTACATCGCCGCCGCCGTCGCCGATAAGGACCGGCCGAAGGAAGACACCGACCGCGACGCCGTCCGCAAGCCCGCTGACATCATCGCGCTCACCGGCTTGACGCCCGGCGACCGCGCCGTCGACATCGGTCCCGGCAAGACCGGCTACTACACCCGCATCATGAGCCGCGTCGTCGGCCCTAAGGGCAAGGTCTACGCGTACTACCCGACCTGGGTTATCGACCTGAACCCGAAGGCGAACATTCCGGACTCGCTCGCGAAGTTCATCGCCTCCGGCTATCCGAACGTCGAGGCGTCCATCCAACCGATGGCGGACATCAAGTTCGACCAACCGCTCGACCTCGTCTTCATCAGCCAGCTGTATCACGACCAAACCTGGCAGAAGGTCGACGTCGCCAAGATGAACAAGGCGATCTTCGACGCGCTGAAGCCCGGCGGCGTCTACTTCATCATCGACCACGTCGGCCCCGGCGTCACCACCGTCGAACAGATCGACAAACTTCACCGCATCGATCCCGAAGCGGTGAAGAAGGAAGTCCTCGCCGCCGGCTTCGTGCTCGAAGCCGAAAGCGACCTGCTGCGCAACCCGAAGGACGATCATTCGCTGAACGTCTTCGACAAAGGCATCCGCGGCACGACGGATCAATTCATCTTCAAGTTCAAGAAGCCGGCGAAATAACGCCGGCCGCTTAAACCTGGATCAGGCCGCCAAGGCCTGATCCAGATCGGCGATGATGTCGGACACGTCTTCGATGCCGACGGAGATGCGCACGACTTCGGGGCCGGCGCCTGCCGCGCTCTTCTGTTCGTCCGACAATTGGCGATGCGTCGTCGAGGCCGGGTGAATGATCAGCGACCGCGTGTCGCCGACATTCGCCAGATGCGACAGCAGCTTCACGTTGTTGACGAGCTTCACGCCCGCCTCATACCCGCCGCGCACGCCGAACGTGAACACCGCGCCCGCGCCCTTCGGACAGTATGTCTGCGCGAGGCCGTAGCACGGATCGTTCGGCAAGTTGGCGTACGACACCCACGACACGCGCGCGTGCCGGCTCAAGTGCTGCGCCACCGCCTTCGCGTTCTCGCAATGCTTCTGCATGCGCAGCGGCAACGTCTCCATGCCCGTCAGCAGCAGGAACGCGTTGAACGGTGAAATCGCCGGCCCCAGATCCCGCAAGCCCAACACGCGGCAGGCGATGGCGAACGCCATATCGCCGAACGTCTCGTGCAGCTTGATGCCGTGATAGGACGGGCAGGGCTCCGACAGCACCGGAAACTTCTTCGTCCGCGACCAGTCGAACGAGCCGGCGTCGACGATCGCGCCGCCGATCGAGTTGCCGTGCCCGCCCAAAAACTTCGTCAGCGAATGGATGACGATATCCGCCCCCCATTCGATCGGGCGGATCAGATACGGCGTCGCCAGCGTGTTGTCGACGATGAACGGCAAGCCCGCTTCCTTCGCCACCGCGCCGATCGCTTCGATGTCGATCACGACGCCGCCGGGGTTGGCGATGCTCTCGATGAAGATCGCCTTCGTCTTCGGCCCGAGCTGCCGGCGGAACGACTCCGGATCACGCCCGTCCGCCCACTTCACGTTCCAGCCGAAGCTCTTGAACGCCTGACCGAACTGGTTGACCGAGCCGCCGTAGAGCTGACGCGCGGCGATGAACTCGTCGCCCGGCTGCATGATGGTTTGAAACGCGAGCAGCTGCGCCGAATGCCCCGACGCCGTGGCCAACGCCGCCGTGCCGCCCTCAAGCGCCGCGATGCGTTCTTCGAGCACCGCTTGAGTCGGATTGCCGATGCGCGTGTAGATATTGCCGAACTGCTGCAGCCCGAACAGCGACGCCGCATGATCGACGTCATCGAACACATACGAGGTCGTCTGATAGATCGGCGTCGCGCGCGCGCCGGTCGTGGGGTCGGGGGCCGCGCCCGCGTGGACGGACAAGGTGTTGAAGCCGTAGTCCGAAAGCTTCGTGTGAATGTTCATAGCGTACCCTTTCCTTTGCCGATGGCATCGCGCGCGACGGCAGCGCGGCCGGCACCCAATGGCTTGCGTCTATTGTCGATGATTCGCGAGTTTCTGCCGACCCAGCCGAATTCCCCGGAAAACCGCGAATATTCCATCTTCGGACAGCGATCCATGATGACGATGAGGCCGGCATCCTCGGCCCGCATGGCGGCAGCCTCGTTGATAACCCCAAGCTGCATCCAAACCACTTTCGCGCCGATGGCGATCGCCTCGTCCGTCACAGCGCCCGCCGCTTCGGAATTACGAAAGATATCGACCATGTCGACAGGTTCGGGAATGGATTTGAGGTCCGGATAAACCTTTTCCCCAAGAAGCACCTGCCCCGCGAGCCCCGGGTTCACCGGAATGATCCGATACCCCTTCCCCTGCATATACTTCGAAACGAAGAACGAAGGCCGCACCTCATTCGCCGAAATCCCAACAACGGCAATGGAGTTCACCGACCCCATCACCTCCTTGATCAAATCATCCGAATATTCCGGCATCACACCGACTCACCACCGTTTATCCTCCCCCGCTTGCGGGGGAGGATAACGGTTGGCGAAGGCACCACGCCTTGTGTGTCTCTGGCGAAAATCATCAAAGAAAAAACACAACTCAATCCCATCCGTCACACCGTCACATTGGCGCAATTCAGCCATTCCATCCGTCACGCTGCCGTCACGTCGGCGTCACATGTGACGGCGGGCTCGGCCAGATACCGTTCGAACGCCGCGCGCAGGTCCGCGTTCCGATAGCCGCGCGCGAAACTCTCGTCGCCGAGCCTCAACGTCACCGGCCGCACGCCGAACACGCGCAGCCGCTCGGCCAGCGCACGCGGGTCCAACCGCCGCCCGCGCACGACCGTCGCCCACGGCAGTTCCGCATCGCCGATCAGCCGCTCGATCACCTGCGCGCTCGCCACGCCGCCGGCATCGCCATCGCCGAGCGGAACCAGCGCGCGAATATCGGCGAGCAGCGCCAAGTTCGACGTCGGCGCGACATCGGCTTCAGCGAACGTCACCGCGGCCAGCGCCGCCCGCGCCAACACATCGCCCTGAAGCTGCGCCGCAATCGAGAGCAGCGCCGCCCAATTGTCGAGCGCAGGCCCCGCGACATGACGCGGCAGGGCGCCCGTCGCATCGCGCAACCCCGCGGCCGCCTGATCCGCATAAGCCGCAAGCTCCGCCCGCAAGGCGAACACCTCCTCATCCGGCGCCCCCAGCACCGGTCCGCGCCGCGCGGCCGAGGCCGCCACCGCCATCGGCACGACGATCGAGCGCAACCGCAAATCCTCCGGCAGCGTCATCGTCGTCGCGATCGCCGCCGGCGTAAAGCAGGGGCTGCGCCCGGTGGGATTGCGCTTCGTCCGTGCACTGAGGAACTGCCCGTCGCAAAGCGCCCCGGCCGCCAACGCCGCCCGCATATCGCGCCGGTAGAGCGTGCCCCCGTCATTGTCCTCGATGAGAAGGGTAGGGCGCTCGGCCGCCACGGCCTCCAGCACATGCCGCGCAATCGCCCGCGAAGCGATCAACGGCATCGGCACGAGCCACGACAACACCCGCAAAGCCCGCGCATGATCCGCCCGCGCATCCACCCCACGCAACACGAGACGCGGGGACACAAAGAACGGCCGCGCCACCTCGACGAACCAACAATGCAAAACCCAAAGCGCCATCACGTCGAGCGAAACCGAAGGCTCCACCAAAACCCGCCCGACAAACGAACGCAAGCGCCGCCAAAGCGCCGCCCCATCAACAACCCCAACATGAGGCACAACAGCCCGCCGCGACCCATCCGCCAACGGCAACGCCCGCGCTAGCCCAGCCCGCAATCCACGCTCAACCGCGTGCAACACGTCGCCACCAGTGCCGAGCGCCAACCCCACAGCCGAAGCACCGGCATCGGCGATCGCGTGCGCATCGCGCAGAGCACGCGCGACAGCGACTTCATCGGTCGCGGACCAAATCACAACATTGCGGCCGGCCAACGTGTATAGGTCGTCTTCATCGCGTTCTGACAGACAGCGTTTCTCAAAGCGATGAAGTGAACCGCTCTCAATCGCGATCGCGAGCAAAGGCCTCAATCGTGTCGCGAGTACCGGCAATTTCTGGCGCATTGGACCCTCACCTAGCTGCCACCCGAGTGTAGAACAAAAAGTGAACATACTCCAGAAAAATCATGCAAATGCACATCACCCATCTCCAAGTCACCAACAGTTCAATCCCGCTCGCAGATTGTCAGCGCCAGCCACGGCGGCATGTTGTTGTCGGTCACCGGTTGGCCGGCTAACTGCGTCCCTCCATCCGTCGAAAAGGTGTGCGAGTGCGCGATAGGGGGCCGCTGCAAAGTTATCTTTAGTCTTATCAGGTTTGTTGTGTCCGGGTCTGCAAACGCAACCACCACCGATGTGCCGGTGCCGTCATCCTCGACCAACGCCACATTTGTCGCCGAATCCAACGCCGCAGGCGCTGTACTTCCACCGTGAGTATGCGCGGGCAACTCCTCCGTTGTGATCGAATGTGTGTCCGATCCTCCAACGTCGAGGAGTTGTCGAGGCCTTACAGGAGGAGTTGAAGGTGTGGATGGCGTCCCTGCACCGATCACGAACCGGCCCATTGATCTTTCGTAAGGACGCCAACCAAACGGACATGTGCTTGATTTGACAATCAGGATTGCCTCGCGAGGAAGCGATGACGTTGCGGTTGTTCCGCCTAAAGCGGCAATTAACCCGCCCTGCGTCAGAAAGCTCCAAAAACTGGCGATGAGAATGGCAAGCAGAGCGACAACTCCGGTCGCAACGCTTGCCACACTGTTCTCTACGATCAGCTTCCATAGTCTGGTCAGCAGGACTTCCGGTTCAGTTTTTTCGCTATCTTTTTTTTCGGTCTTTTCACTGTCCCCTTTTGCCATGGCATCCTCTTCTTGGCTTGTTTTCCTATCACGGCTTACAAGAGTGCACGGGTGTTTGACTATCCAAAATTCGGCGACAGGTAATGGTGTCCCGCTCCGTTCTCCCTAAATGTTCACCGGGACACGATTACCTGTCGCCGTATTCTCGCTCGGAGGAATGAAAATGAGGATGTCCGGAACGCGAAGCTCCGAGCTCAAACAGATACCCCAAAGGATACTTCACCTTGCGAAAGGCGCCCTCACCCAGGCGAACATGCACTCCGTGTTCAAGGACGCCGGCTATGAGCACTGGGAGCATATGTGTGTGCTAAACGCCGCCCATGCCGGCGAACTCTTCCTCAAAGCGATTATCGCAAGGGAGCATCCGTTGCTGATCTTCAAGGATCTGTTTGTCCTTGATGGTGGAGGGAGCGCAGTCATTGACATCAGAAGTTTGATCGAAAGGGGCAAAACTCACGATTTCGAAAAGTTGCCGCAGGTCCTTTGGGTCACAACTGGTAAGCGCGTGCCTAACATGAAGTGTTTTGACCGATTGCGTCGCGCGCGAAATGCGATCCAACACTTCTGCGCTCCAGACAAGGAGGATTTTCAAGCGCTCTCACTGGAGTTCATCTACACGATAATCGACCCGCTGATCGCTGAAACGTTCAACTTGTGCGCAATCGAGTTTCATGAAGACCATAGCGTGGGCTACGACTATGTCGTCGGGCGCTTGCTCGATGCAGAGCTAAAGTTCACGTTGCCGAAGGATTTTGATCTGAGCGAGATTGACGTTGAGGAGTGCTTGAAGGGAGCGAGCAACGAGTATCGCGTATGGCTCAGGAAGCAGTTGATACGTGTTGGGAAGCTTGACCTTCTTGGAGCGTGACGCATGCCGCCGCAAACACTGGAGCATCTGGTCCACAATGTCCTGCCAGCTGCGGCTGACTATGATCAGGCCGAGCACGAGTTAGCCGCTGCATACAATGCGAATAACGCACAGGCTGCCTGGGAGGACGCCGCCAGAAGAGCGAAGCGGCGTGCCGCCGAAGTCGCGATTGCTATTGACGGATTGACGGACCGACTATTTGAAGAGACCGGTTTGGCCAAGACCAGCATTCGGACCAACGTTTCGTCACTTTGCTTGTGGCCAGGTTCCCAAATCCCGAGACTGGGTGCGCATGACAGAGTTCGTGGTGTTGCCAATGCGTACAAGCATCAGAACCTCCGAGATCCGGCGCTGCCGATAGCGTCACAGAACGACGTTCTCGCAATTGGTTTGGGATTTGGCCTAGACGGTTGGGGTGTCGGAAAGCCAGGCGGAGTCGAGGTGCTCGTTCAGGAACACAACGGAGTCAGCTACAAATTTCTCGGTGACGTGCCGACTGCAATCGGCGCGTGGTTCAAGCTTCTCGCGGCACAGGGTGCGACGTTGCCCACCGGACCATTCCGAGTGTGCGGAATGCAAATCCACCCGTAGACGTCAATCTACGCTAAAAAAGCTTCGTCCCGATATGCCCGCTTTATCAAAAAATGCCTGGTTCCGTCCGCGAGCATCAGCGAGAAGCGCGTCCCAACCTATTAGCTCTATTGATCCCTTGAATCCGTCCTTGGGCTGGTACATTCGTCCGCGACCATCCACAGTTCGCTGCCAGGAAAACGTCCATTCGTCCAGCTTGCCAACGATGTCGGCGACGATGAAACAGTAGAACACCGTGTCGGGTCCCAATTTTATAGGCCGACCTTTGACGTCCGGCAGTTGTCCGTCCAAAAGGCGCCGGACATAGCGCTCAATTTGCAGGTGCGGGTTCTCGTCCTCGCGGTACGTTTTTCGCCCGGGCCGTTTGAATTCTACCAGGAGCACTTTTGATGGATGCTCGGTCTGCCGTAGGCCGTGGACGTAGTCAAAGATGAGCACATCAGGCCTATCTTCGCTCGTCGCCGCAGCTGATAGCTCGTTGAACGCCACGTCGGAGCTGAAGTACTGCGCAAATGTTAACCGCTCGTCGATGATCCAGAGATCGTGAGAGGTCGCCGCCGATACTTTGGCCCCGCTTTCGCCGAGCGTCGTCACGCGAACAGGGCAGATAAATGAGTGCAAAATATCTTCGCGCTGGTACGACGCGTCAGCGTTGTCGTCTCGGACTTTCGCCAGCAGTGTCTCTACAAAATCAAGAACCACTTTTCGCCTAACGACGTACTCCGCAAGGCTTCGCTGTTCAGCATCCTCCAACGCGGCTCCCGCCTGCGCTACGGCTTCGGCAAACGACGCGGCCGTGACCTCTCCCTCTTTTAGCCGTGTAAGGACTGAACGAATTCTGTCAGCTTGCCGACGATCTCTGCGAAAGCGCTCCCGCGCCAAATGACCGTATATGGCGTCATCGTTGAGCTCACCCGATGGAAGTTTGTCCTGAAGCTCGTCAGTCGTTCCAAACGAGACCGATGGATAGGACTCGGTAATGGCCTCGATCCTCCGCCGCTGCTCCCCGCTAAGGGCCGCGAGAGGGGTCGCCAAAAAGCGCTCGACGTGAGTGAAACACGTCTCGTTCACTATGCGCTCTATGACGGCATCTTCGAAAAGAAAAGCGGTTCGTTCCTGATTGACGTTTTTGTCCAGGAATTCACCGGTTAGGATCGCGTGAAAAACCCGGTCTTGTGTCTCGCCAAAATATTTAAGGCCCAAGCGACCATCAATACACTGCGAATGCACTGTTCGGTCGTGCGCAATGAAATGTACAAAATGTGATCCCTTTAGGTCAGCACTCGCGACCTTGTCGCACTCCATCATCGTGAAGCGAAGCGTTCCGAACTCCTCGGTCGGGATCACAATCTCCGGCTCTGAACGGTGAACAATGTCGCCGATTGCGTCGGGATACAATCTCGCTTCATCAACCACATTCACCTGAATTTTAGGGCATCGCCCTCCGATAAAAACCGGCAAGAAATGCGAGGTTATGTGTTGGAAGACGTACTCCTTCCGACCGGGAAATCTTGAGAGATATCCATTATCGCGCAGGCCTGTGAAAACGACGTGCAATCCGGTCGATGCGCCTTTTTCAGCGTCTTGCTCGGATAGCTCTCGAATTTGGTCCTCTCGCGCTAGGACGAACTTGAATGACCGCTGCCGTAGACGTCCCTTGTCCTCAAAGACCGTGGTAACCGACACGTCCTTGAAGCAGTCTAACCAAAGGAGCCGGCCGACTCCCTTCCCGCCGATGGCGAGCTTGTGGTCCGTATCGGTTGTTGTGAACGCTTCCCAGTTTGCCGCATTTAGGCCCGAGCCATTGTCTTCGACCTCCGCCGACACGGCCTCCTTCTTCCGATCCGTCATTACCGTAACTGTTATCCGACCAAGGTCGCCGACCTTTTCGCCAAATCGTGACTGAGTGGCGTGTATAGAATTGCTAATAGCCTCAAATAGAGGCTGTAAGGCGCCAGCAACGTTTGTCGGCTTTGGCAGTCTGTCGATGCGTTTAACGAGATTGGTTCTTAGAGACGTCATTGCTGCTCCGGAGCGAGGTAATAGCGTGATTGAGAAGCCATAAGCCGACAGTCATTCGGGATCAACAATTCTGTATCGCGCCTGTCTCCACATCGTTCTTGTTGTGACAGGTTTCGCGCGCAAGGACCTTGCGCCGAGGCAACATGCACCCGATCTTCGCATCATCCTAACCGCTATAGGAATCGCAATGCTGACGATGTGGAACGCCGATGTGGCGTAAGGCGCGCGAGCTGGCGCAGATGGCGCCGCCTGAACGCAACCGCTGGGTCGATTTCCTGCGCGCGGTCTCGATCTTGGCGGTGGTCTGCGGCCACTGGCTGATGGCCGGGGTCTATGTCGATGCGGCGGGCCAGCTGCAACGCGGCGACCTGCTCAGCGTTTCGCAATCGGCGGCCTGGCTGACCTGGATCTTCCAGGTGATGCCGGTCTTCTTCCTCGTTGGCGGCTATTCGAACGGGGTCAGCTGGGACGCGACGCTGCGCAAGGCTGAGCCCGGACAGATCGGCAAATACCGCGACTGGTTTGCGAGCCGGGTGCAGCGCCTCATCACCCCGATCTTTCCGCTGCTGATGCTGTGGGCGGTTCTCGCGGTGATACTGACGCAGGTCGGCCTGCCGCGCGAACAGATCCGCATGGCGACCGAAGCCGCGCTGATCCCGGTCTGGTTCCTGGCGGTCTATCTGCTGGTGACCGGCTGCACCCCGCTGACCTACTGGGCGTGGAAGCGTTTCGGTTGGGTGAGCTTCGCGTGGTTCATCCCGGCGGCCATCCTGACCGACTGGCTGACCTTCTCGGCACAAGTGCCCTACGTCAATTTCACCAACTTCCTGTGGGTGTTCTTAGGAATCCATCAGCTTGGCTTTGCCTGGCGCGACGGCAAGTTCGACAACCGGTTGTTTGCGCTCGGCTGGTTCGTGGTCGGGCTCGTCGTGCTGGTTTCGATCACGGTCTACGGCTTCTACCCGGTGGCGATGGTGGCCGCGCCGGGGGAGTTGTCCAACTCGCTGCCGCCGACGCTGGCGCTGTTTGCGTTGGGGTTAGCGCAGGTCGGGCTGGTGCTCGCGCTCGAGCCTTTGGGCCGCAGGATGCTCGACAATCTCAACATCTGGACCGCGACGGTGCTGATGAACGGGATGATCATGACCGTCTATCTGTGGCACCTCACCGCCTTCGTGCTGGTGATGACGGTGTGCTGGGTCCTGCTCGGCGGATGGGGCTTGGATCAGGTCCCCGGATCGCCCGCGTGGTGGGTCTCGCGCCCGCTGTGGTTCGCGATCTACATCGCAGCACTGCTGCCGATGATCGCGGTGTTCGCGCGGCACGAGCGCAGCTTCGGCCCGATCAGGGGCGGGCGGACAGTGCCCAAGGCGCGGGTGGTGGCGGGCGTGGCTCTGATCTGCGTGGGGCTGGCCGCGACCGCAGGGGTGACGATAACAAGCCCCGACAACAGTTTGGGCATTCGCCTGCCGGTGGTCGCGGCGCCCTTCGTAGGCGCAGCATTGCTGGGCTTCGGACCGATCTACGACATGATCGTGCGGTGGCGGAAAAAGCGCGCAAATAAGGTGACATGATACCCATTCGCTCACTAGCGCGACGGGACGGCACTCGCTGATTTGTAGAGCCCCGAACGAGCCTGCCAGCGGCTTTGGGCGAACGTCTCGAAGGCAGATGCTTCCTCGCCGATATTGAACGCGCTGGTGAAAACGCCATCGCCCTCGGCGGTCCACGTTCCCTGCGCTTGCTGATGGTGATGGCCGAAATAGGTGAAAACGGTGAAGGTGTCGGCTGCGTCGCCCGAGAAGGCGACGGTCATGAAACCGGGCTCGGCACTCTTGCGCTTGACGGGTTCGCCGCTGAGGACGATCGACGCTTCCACCGTCTCACCGGCAAGCTTCAACTGCGCACGCCAGGTCGCGGGCTTTGCTTCGGTGACAGTCAGCTCGACAAACTGAGCCATCGGGTCCGTCTTCGTGATGAGCGCGCGATCCACACCGTCATTCGGATACCAGCTGGCGAGCTGCACCCATTGCGCCTTGCCGCGCATGCGCGGATCGGCGTCTCCCGTCCGTTCCGCGTGCGCCCACCAAAACGCCATCGGTGCGGGGCGGCCGCTCGTTATGGCGCGCGCGCCGTCGACGTCGAACTTGTCGCTGAGCATGAAGCAAAGGCTCCCGACGAAATACGACGCGTATTGCGGATGGCCCTTCAGAAAGGCCGCGAGGGCCGGATCATCGGCGGCGAGCCGCGACGCGCTGAGCAGGGCATAGTTCGGCGGCAGCTTCATCGGGGCGTGCGCCGGACCGACAAAGTGATCGCGACAAAGTTCGGCACGCACACCCGACTGTTCCGCCGTGCTGATGGCGCCGGGCGCCAGCGTTCCATAGGTCGCCGCCCAAGCCGCCGATGCGCTGACGCCGAGCGTCAGCAAAAGCATAGGTGCTGTCGAAGCCACGCGTCCCCTCCACCGTTGTTAAACTGACATTATCCGGCCCCTCGAAAGGCCCGCAAGCCGGCTGGAACTTGGCCCCCCAAACCTATATCCCTACGCCCGCACTTCAGAGGGACAGTCGCAGTGGCGAAGGTAAAGCCGACCAGCAATACGAAGCTCAAGCTTCACGGGTTCAACAATCTGACCAAGTCGCTGTCGTTCAACATCTACGACATCTGCTACGCGCGTACGAAGAAAGAGAACGGCGAGTACATCGAGTACGTCGACGAGGTCTACAACGCCAAGCGCCTGACCGCGATCCTGACCGAAGTCGCCGACATCATCGGCGCGCACATCCTGAACGTGGCCAAGCAGGATTACGATCCTCAAGGCGCCAGCGTCACCATGCTGATCTCCGAGGGCCACCACGACGGCCTCACCACGCCGAAGAAGGCGTCCGTCGTCGGCCACTTGGACAAGAGCCACATCACCGTGCACACCTATCCTGAGACGCACCCGGATGCCGGCATCAGCACCTTCCGCGCCGACATCGACGTCTCGACCTGCGGCCGGATCTCGCCGCTGAAGGCGCTGAACTTTCTCATCGAAAGTTTCGAGTCCGACATCGTGGTGATGGACTACCGCGTGCGCGGCTTCACCCGCAACGTGCGCGGCATGAAGCACTTCATCGACCACTCGATCGACTCGATCCAGAATTTCATCTCGCCCGGCATCCAGGACCGCTACGACATGGTCGACGTCAACGTCTACCAAGAGAGCATCTTCCACACGAAGATGCGGCTGAAAGAGTTGGACCTCGACACGTATCTCTTCGGCGCCGGCGAGGCGGACCTGACGGCCCGCGAAGCCAAACTCATCCGCGGCCGCGTCAATCACGAAATCAGCGAAATCTTCTACGGACGCAACATCCAGCGCGGCGCATAGGGTGGCAGTGCGTTAGGCGCCAAGCCGCGTCTTGATCAGCTCAAACAACCACGCCAACCCCGCGTCCATCAGCGCCGCCTTCGGCATCACCGCGCGCGCCTGAAACGGGCGCATCGGCACCGGCGAGGACGTGCCGACGACGCCGAAACGTTTGCCATGGCGGTCGAGGAAGGCTTTCGACAGCGTCGTAATCAGGTCGGTCTCGGCAACGAGCGCGCAGGCCAGCATGAAGTTCGGCACCGTCGCGGCGACGCGGCGCGACCGGCCCATGGCGGCCAGCGTATCGTCGATGAACGTGTGCGCGTCGCCGGTCGGCGAAATCACCACCTGCGGGGTCGCGCAGAAGCGGTCCAACGACGGATCGCGCACGAAGGGATGCTTCGCCCGCGTCGCGATGAGGAATTCGCCTTCCAAGAGCACATGATCGACAAACCGCTTTGGGATCTCGCGCGAAAGCACGATGGCGATATCGACGCCGCGCGCGTCCAGTTCGGCGACCGCCTGTTCGTGCAGAAGCTGGCGCACATTGACGTCGATGTTGGGCGCGGCACGGCGGATCTCGGCCAGTAACGGGGACAGGAAGACCGCGGCCATGGAGTCGGGCATGCCGATCGTGAACCGGCGCGTGGACTTGCGCGGATCGAAGGGCTGCGCTGTGGCCACGACGCGCCGCGCACGCGCCAGAATGTCGGCGATGGGCTCGGCCAAGGCCAGCGCGCGCTCGGTCGGAACGACACCCTTCGGCGTCTTCAGAAACAGAGGGTCGTTGAGCAGCTGACGCAGGCGGTTCAAGCCGTGGCTGACCGCTGAGGACGTCACGTTCAGGTGTTTGGCCGCCCGGCCGACATGCCGCGCCTCGAGCACCACCTCGAAAAGCAGCAGCAAGTTCAGGTCGGCGCGGGCGAGGTTAGTTTCATTCAGCACATTGGTGAAATCATATCATTTGAATCACCACGCCGTCTACCTCACCTGTCACCCGCAACGGACGGCGGGCGGTCGCGCTCGGCCCGGCCGGTGAGACCATGAAACCCAGGAGAACCAACATGAGTGTGAAGTATCTTTTGCTTGTCGTCGGCGCCTTGTTCTTAGGCAGCGGCGTGGCGCACGCCGACCCGACGCTCAAGGCAAAGCTGTCGTTGAGCATGGAACAGGCCAAGCAGGTCGACGACATCCAGAAGAAGTACCGCAAGCCCTTCGCCGCCAAGCGCACGGAATACATGAAGGAGATGCGCGCGCTGCGCCGCGCAAATATAGCCAACGACAGCGCCGGCGTCGCGCGCCAGGAAAAGATCACGGCGAAACTGCGCGAAGATCTGCGCGTCATGCGCAAGCAGGAAAACGACGAAATCCGTGCCGTGCTAACGCCCGCGCAACGCGAAAAATTCGAACAGCTGCTCGCCGATAACAGAGGGATGCACAAAAACGACAGCGACGACCTGGAGCTTTGAGGCGCGCTTGGGCCCAAGCTCCAAGCGTGCGAGCCGCCTCTATTTCCAACGGCCCCTCTCCCTTTCGATGGAAGGGTGAGGGAGATGCGGTGGCCCGACGCAGCAGCTATGCTTCGCGACGTCAGCAGGAGCGCAGCCATGACCCCCACCATCACCGCCTTCGAAAGCTCCCCCGACCGCGGCCGTGGTCTCGCGCGCGACATGCGCGTACGCTGGGCGCTGGAAGAGGTGGGCCAGCCTTACGACGTGCGCCTCGTGTCGTTCAAGGCGATGAAGGAGCCCGCGCATCTGCGGCTCAATCCCTTCGGCCAGATCCCGACCTATGAGGAAGGCGATCTCGCCCTCTTCGAGTCCGGCGCGATCGTCTTCCATATCGCGGAGCGCCATGCGTGGCTGCTGCCGGTCGAAGCGATGGCCCGCGCACGCGCGATCGCCTGGATGTTCGCCGCGGTGAGCACGGTCGAAGCACCGATCGTCGAACGCTCCATGGCCACGCTCGTCGAGCGCCACAAGCCCTGGCACGCGGAGCGCCTCAAGATGCTCGACGACCGCGTCCGCGTACGGCTGAAGGAACTATCGAACCATCTCGGCGCCGCCGACTGGCTCGACGGCGCCTTCAGCGCCGCCGACATCATGATGGTCCACGCCGTCCGCCGGCTGGAAGGATCAGGTCTGCTGGAAGAACACCCAACCGTCGCCGCCTACCTCGCCCGCGCCGCAGCCCGCCCCGCCTACCAGCGCGCCTTCGCCGCGCAATTGGCGGTGTTCACCGGTAACAAATCGTAGCAACTCGGGACTCGGAAACTGGCCGATCCGGGCTATGTCGATGTGACCATCGGCAATATGCCCGGATTCGACCGCTAAGCCTTGCGCTACTTGAACATCTTGTCTACCGCGATTCCAAACTGCGCCGCTACCCACGGCTTATCATTGTACTCGTAATTAGACTCATCGTTGGTGTGGTCCCAGCCGACAACCAGGCCGATATCGAAGGTATCACTGAGACTAAACTTAATACCGCCGCCATAGCTCATTGCGAACAGATTTTGTTTCTTCTCCTGACCGTCAACGATTTGCGTGACGTCAATGTTGGACGCGCCGAAAAATACGATGGGCGCTACTTCGAATGCGAACAATTGGTCGCCAAGTTCGTAGCCCAGGTATGCCCCCGCTGTCGCTCCGCCTTCGAGCCGCTGTTTGCCCGAGAGCTGGTACTTGAACGGTGCCGCAAATAGGCCCCAAGTCGGCCCCGCACTTATTGGCACCGCCGAAGCGACTTCTCCTGTTCGCGCCAGAAAACGATCTCCGGCTGCAACGCGTCCTTCCCCGGTGTTGAGCGCGCACTCCCGATGCGGCGGCGACAACAATCCATCAAACCAGCCCGGGTCTGTCTTCACGGTCTGGACGTAAAAAATTTGATAGGTCTTGTCCTCTCCGGTGGCCTCGCTGACGACAACGGGTTGCGTTGTCCCCACCAATTGTGACCCGCCGTCAACGCAGGCCAGTTCGGTCGAGCCAGGAGCCCCCAGTTCCCCGACGATGCGGCGGCCGTGGATTGAGCTTCGTACAAAAAATCTCCGCCCACGATCTGTAGGCGGTGCAAGCGTTATATCGGCCGCGGCCGCGGCGGCACGCTCAGCCGTCGCAGCTCGCTTTTCCGCCGTCGTTTCCTCCGCCGCCGCGCCGATAGCCAAGCCGCACAATAGTGCCGCGGACGTAGTGGCCCGCAGAGCGATTCTATTCATAACACCCCTCCTTGCTGCTCGCGCCAACATGCGCGCCAGAAAAAGGATGCTCCCGTAAGGCAGACGAGCAACCGAGTTTCTCGACAACTGATACATTTATAAAAGTTGATGCACCAGAAACACTAAGAAAAGTGCGAAATACAATAACTAAGAGAAATGAAACAGTATTATAAAACAAAAGTAACGTAATAAAACAACAGAACACTGTATAAAGCGTCCGGGCGTCGCCAATTGGCGGTCTTCACTGGCAAGCACCTGGGCTGATCAAATCAACTCCGGATAGACAGGCCGGTACGCCCGCGCGCGAATGAAGGCGCCGATGTCTTTCGGTCGTGCCACGCGCGCGAGGCCCTTGTCGAAGATGTGCGCGGCGACGCGCTCGGCGACGTGCAGCGAGGCGTCGAGGATATTGCTGATCGGCGGATAGATGAGGCCGTTCGCGAGATTGGCCTCTGTCACCTGTTCGGCCACAGCCCGCGCCGCGACGATGAACATCTCGTCGGTCACGCGCGTCGCCTCCGTCGCCAGCACCGCCATGCCCATCGCCGGGAAGATATAGACGTTATTGCCCTGGCCCGGCGTGAAGACCTGGCCTTCGTGCTCCACGTGCGGGAAGGGACTGCCGCTGGCAAAGATCGCGCGGCCCTTCGACCAGCGATACGCCTCCGCCGCCGTGCATTCCGAATGTGAGGTCGGGTTGGAGTAGGGGAAGATGATCGGCCGCGCGTTGATCTCGGCCATCGCCTCAATCACCTGCTGCGTGAACAGCTTCGGCACCGTACTCACGCCGATGATGGCCGTTGGCTTCAACGCCTTCACCGCGTCGACGAAATGCGCGACCGGCGCATGATCGATCGCGAACGGCCGTTGAAACTCGGCAAGATCATTGCGCGATTTCACCAACAGCCCGTTGACATCGAACAGCGCCGTACGCGCCCGCGCGGCTGCGATATCCATCCCCTCCATCGCCATCGCCTGCGCGATCAGCCCCGCGATACCGGTCGCCGCCGACCCGCCGCCGAGAAAGAGGAACCGCTGCTCGGTCAGCTTCCCCTTCGAAATGCGCAGCGCCGCCAGAATGCCCGCAAGCGCCACGCCCGCCGTGCCCTGAACGTCGTCGTTGAAGGTGCAGATCTTGTCGCGATAGCGCTCCAGAATGGGGATCGCGTTGACGTTCGCGAAGTCCTCCCACTGAATGCAGCATTTCGGATGCAACGCCTGAACCGCCGCCACGAACTCATCCACGAAGGCGGTATAATCGTCCCCACGCACCCGCTCTTGCCGCAAACCGAGATACAGCGGATCGTCAAGCAGCGCCTTGTTATTCGTGCCGACGTCGAGCACGACCGGCAAGCAGTGCTGCGGCGGCACGCCGGCGCACGCCGTGTAAAGCGCAAGCTTGCCAATCGGAATCCCCATGCCGCCCGCGCCGAGATCACCCAGCCCCAAGATGCGCTCGCCATCGGTCACGACGATGAAGCGCAAATCCTTCTCCGGCCAATTGGCGAGCAAATCCTTCAACCGCCCGCGCGCGCTGTACGGCAAATAGATGCCGCGCGACTCGCGAAAAATATGCGCGAACTTCTGACACGCCTCGCCGACCGTCGGCGTATAGACCAGCGGCATGTACCGCGCCGGATCCGACATCAACACGGCATAGAACAACGTCTCGTTCCGTCCCTGCAGATCCGAGAGCACCAGATACTTCTGCAAATCATCGCCAAGCGCAGCAATCTCCTCATGCCGCCGCGCCACCTGCAGCGCCATGGTCGACACCATCGGCGGCAACAACCCCTCAAGCCCAAGGGCGCGCCGCTCCGCCTGCGTGAACGCGGTCCCCTTGTTCAGCCGCGGATCGCGAAGCAGCCTGTACCCGGTCACCCGTTCGCCGGTCGTTTTGGTCATGAAGCTCTCCCAGAGATGCGTCTTAGCACACGCGCATCCGATCGCTACACCACGCGCTTGCGCGGACTAACCCCCGTCCACCGCCGGAACGCGCGCGAAAACGTGCTGGGGTCCGAGAAGCCGACGAGGTAGGCGGTCTCGTTCACCGACACCTTTTTGCCGTCGAGGTAGTGCAGCGCCATCTTATGGCGCAGTTCGTCGAGCAGCTCGGCGAACGTCGTGCCTTCGGCCTTCAGCTTGCGATAGAGCGTCTTGCGGCTCTGGCCCATTTTTTCGGCGATGCGTTCGACGTTGGGCTCGCCCGTGTGCAGGATGGGAATGAGAAGGCTCTCGACCCGGCCGCGCGTCGTCCTCGCCGTCTCCAGCCTTTCGAGCAGCGCCTTCGCGTGTTCGCTGAGCACGCCGAACGCATAGCCCGTCGTGCGCGCCACCTTGTACGTCGTCCAATCGTCGTCGATGAGCAGCGCGTTGCGATCGCAGTTGAAGACCACCGGCACGCGAAAGACGCGGTCGTACTCGGCGCGGTAAGGTGGCTCGGCATGTGTGACATGCACGCGCTTCACCCACGGCTTGTCGTCGGTGCCGAACTGGCGCGTGTGGCTCGCCATCCGTGCAAAGGTGCTCTCGGTCAGCTCCGGAAAACTGTTCGGATCGCGCCGCGTGTCGATGAACCAGGCTTCGCCGCCCGTACGCTCGACGCAAAAGCGCTCGCCCTCATCGCCGACATCGACCTCGATCACCAACCGCCCATAGCGATTAAGCTGAACGAGTGCATGCCCCATCGTCTTCGACGCATCGGCGATAAGGCCGACGACGGAATACTCGCCGAGATACGTCTCGCCGAAATGCAGCGCCAGCGCTGCATCGCCGGAAAGCGCTTGGCCCCCGCGCATCAACGCGATGTGGTTCGCCAGCGCAATGCGGTTGTCCGCATCGGCGAAGTCTTGGGGTCCGATCCCCGCGCGCGCGAGCAGCAGGGCGGGGTCCGCACCCTTCGCGACGGCCAGATCGAACAATGCCTTCGCATAGCCCGCGCCAACCGTAGGCCCCGCGACCTTCGCCTTCCTCGTGGGACCTGAAGCCAAGTTTTCGCCCCCTGCGGCAATGTCCGCGTCACGCGATGCTAGCTAGAATTTTGACCGCGATAAGGCATAGGCGAGGACGGCTGCTTGGATTCACGACTGACGACCGTCGATATCGGCGACGAAAGGCCTGGCCCCTCTGCCGCGGCTTTCGCGGCCGGCAAAGTGCTGCAAGCGACGGGCGTGCTCTGGTTCTTGGTCGCGGTCGCGGGCCAAATCATGTTCGCAGGACATGTGCTTCTGTTCTACGGCGCCAGGGCGGCCGACGGAAACATAGAGGTCCTCAACAAGCGCTTGATCAACGGCATCATCGAGGGCGATCCGCTCGGCAACTTCGTCCTCGTGCTCCACCTCGTGTTTGCGTTTGTCATCACGATCGGCGGCCCGTTGCAGCTCATCCCGCAGATCCGCAACAACGCGCCCACCTTCCACCACTGGAACGGTCGCATCTACCTCTTGGCGGCTCTCGTCATGGCGCTGGGCGGCCTGCACATGGTGTGGACGCGCGGTGTGCTCGGCGGTCCTGCGAACCACATCGGCATCTCGGTGAATGCGCTCCTTATCCTCACGTTCGCCTTCTATGCCGTGAAGAACGCCATCGCGCGTGACATCGACACCCACCGCCGCTGGGCGCTACGCCTGTTCCTGGCGGTGAGTGGCGTCTGGTTTATCCGCATCGGCTACGCGTCGTGGATCATCGTGAACCAAGGCCCCGCCGGCATGACCGATAACCTGGACGGCCCCTTCGACACCTTCGTGGCGCTTGCGAGCTTCTCGCTGCCCCTCGTGGTGCTGGAACTTTACCTGCGTGCGCAAGATAGCACCCGCGCGAGCCCGAAGCTCGCAATGGCCTTGGGCCTCATCGCGCTCACCGCCGTGACGGCGCTCGGCGTCTTCGGCACGGTCACCATCATGTGGCGCAAGGACTTCTTGCCCTTCCTGCCGCCGGTGTAGCTAAGGCGTCGCGCTCACCACCGTGACGCTCTCCCATTTGCCCGCGAGCACCGCGACCATGACGCCGGCGGTGTCGTTGATCGCATCGGCAAGCTCCGCGCGAATGGTGCCTTCGCGGATGCGGCTCGTCCAAAGCTCAGGCTTGTTGCGCAGCTGTCCGAACCAATAGCTGAGCGCCTTCGTCGCGCGCGTGTAATCGGCGACCGCGAAGTCGACGATCAGCGGATCGCGATCCCGCGCGCTGTCGCCTTCCGACGGCCACGTGATCAGAAACGGCCCGCCCAACGCCGCGACGTCCGCACGCGTCGCAATCTGACGCGCCAGCCTGTGATCGTACCAACCGATCAGTCGCGGACAGTCGCGCGTCGCAAACGCCGCTTCGATCTGGATGCGCGAGGGCTCCGCCACCAGCGGCCAGTACGTCACCAGCGCCGCCGTGCGCGCCGCTTCCTCCGCACTCACGAAATCCAACGACGCCAGCATGATCCGGCAAAACTGAGTCTGGACATCCTTCTCCTGCGCCGTCACCGCCGACTTCGGCATGATGACGAACCCGAACGCCTTCCGCGCATCGACCGTCGTCGACCCACGCTGGAAATAGCTCAGCACCTTCTCCGCCCCGACCATGCCTGCACTTGGCGCACCACCGACCAGTGCAGTGCCGAACGTGCGTCGCGGCGGCGGAACCGGAACCGGCACAGGCAGCGGAACCGGCGCCGGCACAGTCGTCGCCGGCATGGCGCACGGCGTGCCCGTGTTGCTGCTGTTCGGCGCGCACGTCGTGACGGGCAGGGAGGGCATGACCACGGGCGGCGGCGTTACCGGCGGCGGCGCAGTGTTGACCGCCTGCGCGAGCGCCGCCGACGGCATCGCGACGGCGATCACAAGCATGCTGAAACGTCCGACGAAGCTCACGTTCGCAATCCTGCCCGCAGAGAATCACCGTAAGGATGATGCCGCGCACACCAAGCCTCAGTCAAAACCGCGCAATCCACGATTCGCAGCCGCCGATTGACGGTTGAGTTGCATGGCCTGCGATGATGAACTGCACGAAATCAGCGAAAAGAAACGGCACACGTCACCATGGCTGCGCTCGAAGTCATCAAAGACCTCACGTCGCAGCTGTCGATGGCCAGCAATGGCGAGGATATCGGCCATGCCCTGATGGCGGCGGCTCGCCGCTTCGGCATGACGACAGTGCTGATCGTCGACATGACCAAGCTCTTCAACCGCATCGGCCCGGCGATCGTGTTCTCGTCGACCGACCGCGCCGCGTTGGCGGTCTTCGACGCCGCGCGGCCCTTCGCCAACCACCCGTTCATGGCGCACGCGCGCCTGACCGACAAGATCGCCGTCATGTCGCAGGTGCGTGAGGACAGCGTCGCCGACGGCGATGAAGGCTGGTGGCAGGGCCTTCCCGCGCACATGCGCCACACCAACGGCCTGATCGTGCCGGTGCATGTCGACGGCGCACTCGCGTGGTACGGCGCGTTCTCAGGCCGCGAACCAGATCTGGGTCAGCGCGCCCAGTCGATTCTCAGCGCCGCCGTCTACGCGGGCCACGCGCTGTTCCTGCAACTGATGGACGCGCAGGCCCCGCGCAGCCCGCTCACCGCCCGCGAGTCCGAATGCCTGCGCTGGGTCGCCGACGGCAAGACGGATGGCGAGGCCGGCAAGATCTTAGGCATCAGCCCGCGCACCGTGCGATTTCACATCAACAACGCGAAAGACAAGCTGGGCGTCGCCACGCGCATCCAAGCCGTGGCCAAGCGCATGAGCGGCGCGGCCTAAGACGCGCGGCGCTGCTCAAGCACGGCCGCGACCTTCGCCAGCAGATCCGCGCGATGAAACGGCTTCGACACGCACTCGTCCGCACCCAACGCGCGCGCCTTCTCCAACAGATCGCCCGGCCCCATCGCGCCGCCGCCGCCCGACATGGCGATGATCGCGCCGTCATAGCCCGCGCGCCGCAGATCTTGGATGAGGTCGGTCCCCATTTTATCCGGCATCACGAGGTCGGTGAGAACGAGATCGGGCGCCATGCTCTCCATCGTCTCGACCGCGGTGCGCGCGTCGCCCTCACGCGCGTCGTGCCCCGCGGTCTCCAAGATATTGCACGTGGTCGCGCGAACCTGCGCGTTGTCGTCGACGACGAGTATCTTGGCCATGGGTGTACTCCTGGTGAGCGAAGGGACGCACGCGTAGATGAGAGACTCGCCTCAAGCCCCCCATGTCGGTGGGCGCTTGTCGATGAAAGCGATGATGCCTTCCTCGGCGTCGGCCTCCATCAAGTTGCGCGTCATCACTTCGCCGGCATAATCGTAGGCGGACGACAGCCCCAGTTCGAGCTGCCGGTAGAACGCCTCTTTACCGATCGCAACGACAGTACGCGACTTGGCGGCAATAAGTTCCGCAAGCTTCAGCGTTTCGACGCGCAATGCGTCCGCCGCTACAACGCGGTTGATAAGCCCGATCTCCTGCGCGCGGGGGGCCGTGATCATCTCGCCGGTCAGCAACATCTCCATCGCCTCCTTGCGCGAAACATTGCGCGACAGGGCCACCATCGGCGTCGAACAAAAGAGCCCGATGTTCACCCCCGGCGTCGCAAATTTCGCGTCGTCGGCCGCGATGGCCAGATCGCAACTCGCCACCAACTGACACCCCGCCGCGGTCGCCACACCATGCACCTGCGCGATCACCGGCTTCGGCAACCGTACGATCGTCTGCATCAGCCGCGCGCACTGCTTCATCAGCCGCTCGAAGTAATGCCGCCCGCGATCGCCGTCCTTCCAATGCGGCGTGATTTCTTTCAAGTCATGCCCGGCCGAGAACGCAGGCCCATTCGCCGCGATGATCACGACGCGCACGGTCGGATCATGCCCCGCCGTATCAAGGGCCGCCTGCAACGCCGCCATCAACCCCTCCGACAAGGCATTGCGCGCCTGCGGCCGGTTGAGCGTGAGCGTCAGCACCGCCTCATCGCGCGTGGTCAAGACCAAGGCGTCGTCGCTAGGTTTGTCGGGCATCGCGTGAATCCTATCGCTCGCCCGAGTTTAGCCGAAGCCGCAATCGGCGCTAATGGCTTTCGAGCGGCACCGACCTCGGCTTCGGCGAGCGCGCAAACGGAACCAAGACCAGCGCACACACGAATAACCCCGCCATCAGCATGAACACGTCCGCGAACGCCAAGGTCAGCGCCTCGCGGATCACGACGCGCGCCATCTCCGACTGCGCCATCAACTGTGCGAGCGCCTCGTCGGTGACGCCGCTGCGCGCGATCATGGCGGTGATCTGCGACAGCGCGCTCTCAGCCGCCGCCGAATCATTCCCCATCGACTCGCTCAGCCGCAGCAAGTGAATGCGGGTAAAATCTTGCAGCCAGGTATTGACGAGCGCTATCCCGACCGCGCCGCCCAGATTGCGGCACAGATTGAAAAGCCCGCTCGCCGACTTCAGTTCCGACTGCGGCACGCTGGAAAGCGAGAGCCCGACCGCCGGCACGATGCAAAGCAAAATCGCAAAGCCGCGCATCGCCTGCGGGATGAACAACTCGTCGAAGCCCCAAGTCGAGGACACGCCCGACAGCAAATAAAGCCCCAGCGCAAAGAAGCTGAACCCGACGCCGATCACATAGCGCTGATCGATCAGCGTCGAAAGCCGCGCCGCCAGCGGCGCACCGAAGAACATGAAGCACCCGGTGACGAACACCGTCGTGCCGATATCCAGACTGGAATAGTCGCGCACGCGGCCCAGGAACACCGGCACGAGATACGTCGCGCCGTAAAGCCCGAACCCGATGACGAAATTCAACAGACACGCCAGCGCGAACGTCGGCCGCCGGAACGGCGACAGCTGCACGATCGGCGAGGTCGAAAAATACGACCGCTCGAAGAACACGACCGCGCCGACGAACGACAACCACGCCGCGCCGGCGACGGCGGTATCGGTGAACCACTCGTGCCGCGGCCCTTCCTCCAGCATGTACTGAAGCGCGCCGAGAAACACCGCGAGCCCCGCCAGATGCAGCCAATCGATCCGGCGCAACATGGAAGGCTTCGCATCGTCGATCTTGCCGAGCCTAATCACCAGCACCGTGATGAAGATGCCGGGGATCACGTTCATGAAGAACAGCCACTGCCATCCGACGGAATCGGTAATCCACCCGCCGACGCTGGGCCCCAACGTCGGCGCCAGCGTCGACACCATGCCCAAGATCGCCGGGATCATCGCCTGACGCGGACCGGAGAAGATCGCAAAGCCCGTCGCGAACACGGTCGGGATCATCGCGCCGCCGACGAACCCCTGGATGGCGCGGAAGAAAATCATCGAGTTGATGTCCCACGCGAACCCGCACGCGAGACTGGCGAGCGTGAACAACCCCGCCGACAACGCAAACAACCACCGCGTCGACAACGCCTGCGACAAGAACCCCGACAGCGGGATCATCACGATCTCAGCCATCAGATAAGCCGTCTGCACCCAGGCGATCTCGTCGGGCCCGGCCGACAACCCCGCCTGAATCGAATTCAGCGACCCCGCGACAATCTGAATGTCGAGCAGCGCCATGAACTGCCCGAACGCCATGACGCCGAACAGCAAAAGCTTATGCCCCTCACTGATCCGCGCATGCGGCGGGAGGGGCAGGGGCGGCGCCGCATCAGCGCCGATATCCGCGACGGACATGGGGACTTGCCTTAAGTTCGCAGGTCATTATATGATAATCGTCATATAAAAAGCCAGGGGCGATCCTTCCGATGCGTTACGGCGAAGGTCACAGCGAGAAAACCAAGAACCGCGTGGTGAAAATCGCGGCCGCCCAAATGCGCAAGCGCGGCCCCGACAACGTCGGCGTCGCCGACGTGATGAGCCGCGCGGGCCTCACCCACGGCGGCTTCTACGCACATTTTGAGTCAAAGGACGACCTCATCGCCGCCGCCATCGGCCGCATGTTCGAAGAATCGCGCGCCCGCTTCCGCGAGTGGACCGAAGGCAAGGATCAGCCCGACGCCCTGCGCGCCTACATCAACGCCTACGTCTCCAAAGCCCATCGCGACAAACCGGAAAGCGGTTGCGCCGTCGCCGCGCTCTCCAGTGACATCGGCCGTCAAGGATCGAAAGCGCGCGCCGCCTTCGACGCTGGCATCATGGGTCTCGCCAACGCCATCGGAACGCTCTTGCCCATCGAAGACGCCGCGAAGCGCCGCGCGCTCGCGCTCTCGATGCTCGCCGAAATGACCGGCGCCGTCGCCGCCGCCCGCGCGGTCAGCGACCAGGCGCTCTCCGAAGAAATTCTGTCCAGCGCCCGCCGCTCGCTGCGTGCCCGCGCCGGCCTCCCCGAATTGAAGCACTGAGGAACGAAACACATGGGACACGGCAAAGACATCGACACCGCTGAACTTACCGGCTTGCAGCAGATGCAATTCTTCGCCGCCGGCGGTTTGAACTACAAAGGCATCGGCCACAAACTGGGCTTCAGCGTCGACACGGTGGAAAAAGGCCGCGTCGTCTTCGAAGCGACTCCCGGCGAAGATTCATACAATCCGCTCGGCACCGTCCACGGCGGCTACCTCGCGACATTGCTGGATAGCGCGTTGGGTTGCGCCGTCCACTCGAGCCTGAAGGCGGGCCTCGCCTACACGACACTGGAGTTGAAGGTCAGCTACCTGCGCGCCATGACCGCCGCGACCGGCCCGGTGAAAGCAGAGGGCAGGGTGATCCAAACCGGCCGCCGCGCCGCCTTCGCCGAGGGTGAAATCAAGGACGCGCAAGGCCGCGTCTACGCGACAGCGACGACAACGTGCTTGGTGTTCGACAAATGAGCACGATCCTCCGCCGCGTCCGCCAACTCCCGCGCCGCGCCTGGATCGTCTTCGCGCTGGCGATCATGGCCGGCACCGGCGGCATCTGGTGGCTGAACGCGGCGCCAAGCAGCGTATCCACCGACAACGCGTATCTGAAGGCCGACATCAGCTTCGTCGCCCCGCGCGTGCGCGGCCTCGTCGCCGCGATCCTCGTCAAAGACAACCAAGTCGTCCGCGCCGGCGACCCGCTCGTCCGCCTCGACGACACCGAATACGCCTCGCGCGTCCGCTCCGCCGAAGCCGACGTCGGCGAAGGCGAAGCGAACGTCGCCGCCGCCCGCGCCGCACTCGAACGCCTCGCCGCCGAACAATCGCTGGCCCGCGCGAACTTGCAGGAAGCGCGCACGTCAATCGCCGCAGCCGAAGCCGAACGCAACCGCGCCCGCGACGACCGCACGCGCTACGCCGCGCTGGTCGACAAAGGCTACGTCGCCCGCCAACGCTTCGAGACCGCGTCGGCCGCCGCGACGACCGCCGACGCCAACGTCGACAAAGCGCGCGCGTCATCGTCGGTCGCGCAGAACCAGGTCGAAGTCAGTCTGCGTCGCCGCGCCGAACTTGAAGCCGCCGTCAAACAAGCCGAAGCCCAAAAGGCAAAGGCCGAAGCAACGCTCGCCCTCGCGCGCCAAGATCTCGGTGACACGGTGATCCGTGCCCCGGTCGACGGCATCATCGGCGACCGCAAAATCGAAACCGGTGAATACGTCCAAGCCGGCACGCGCCTGATGGCGGTCGTGGCCATCGACAATCTCTACGTCGTCGCCAACTTCAAAGAGACCCAAACCGACCGCATGCTCCCCGGCCAAAAGGCGGAGATCTACGTCGACGCGCTCTCAGGCGACCCGCTCGAAGGCACCGTCGAAAGCCTGGCCCCCGCGTCCGGCTCCGAATTCGCGCTGCTCCCCTTCGAACCCGGCACGGGCAACTTCACCAAAATCGTCCAACGCGTCCCCGTACGCATCAAGCTCTCGAAGGCCGCAGTCTTCAACCGCCTACGCCCCGGCCTCTCCGTTTCCGCGACCGTAGAACTCGTTCCTCCCACGGCCGCGCAACTGGCGGCGCTTCGATAGACGAAGCGCCGCATTTTCTCCTCGCGCGTGTGAGAATTCGCACCACCTCCCTTATCGCCGTACCAGTTCCTGGCGCGATTCATTCGCGCTAGTCTGGCGACACGGGGACGGGGGTTTCTATGGCATTTATATCGAGGGCGTTCATTGCGCTCATCGGAATCGTTTTCCTGATCAGCGCCGGACCTGGTGCGTACAGGACCGCGCAATCATGGCTCGTGGGCGACGACTCCACATGGTGGCGCGGCGACGATGTCATCGCGCCGAAGCGTGTGGAGGAACTGGCCGCCAAGGGTCAGCGCGAGCAACTGATTTCTTTCCGCGACGCTCTCAGGGGCATTGGCCAGCAGAGCGCAGAACTCTACGCGATCGGCGTCGGACAAGTGAACTTGAGTGAGCCTGAGAACATTCCCGGCGTGACGGTGACGGGTAGTAGGCAGTCCACAAGCAATTTCACATCGAGCGCGCCCGTGACGGTGGTCGGCGAAGACGGCGACACGCCGCCGTATCCGATCTACGGCCGGTTCAATAACATCGTCTTGTTCGAGAAAAAGAAGGACGCCTTCACCACTGTCTTCGAAAAGCGCGCCGCCATCTCGAGCTTCCAGGTCGGCTGGCGGACATCGCGCCCCGTGCTCGCGATCTTCGTGGCGGAAGTCGACACCGACGGCGATGGCGCCCTCTCGGACAGCGACATGGAGGTGCTCTACGTCTACGCGCTCGACGACAAGACCCTTCACCGCATACCGCTTGACAACATGCATGCGGACAGCGTCATCGGCATACCGAACGCGGACTATCTGCTTGTCCAGTATCGGGTCGATCGCGACAAGGATGGCCAAATCCAAGGCAGCCGCGGCCGCGACGAAGAAGAACCCACGACAATCATGCGCGTGGACTTGAAGACATTTGCCGTAAAGCCGTTCGTTCCGACCGACGTCGCAGCCAACCTGCAGCGGATCCTGGAAGGACGCGCCGAGCAGCCGCCGTCCGCGCCGTAAGGCCCTTTTTCGCTGAAGCGCGCAAATTCTTCTTTAACGCAATCTACCTACAGGCGAGATTCAGTGCCGTTCGGTCGCGTGAGGCGCTAGTGCGTTTGTATCAGCGTTGATGCGAAGCGCACCGGCTTGTGCTCTTATGGTCTTTGTTGGCGCGCTGCTTCGCCACGATTTCGCCCCCATGGTGTGCGACACGCGGCGCGAACAAACGGAGGTAGCCATGAAGGCTTCGCTATTCTTATGTGCGTCTGTCGCGGTTCTCGCGACGTCGTTGGTTTGGACCGGTGCGCAGGCGGCGCCAGGTGAGTCGAGTCAAAAGGGACTGAGCTTCTTCCGCCTCGCCGACGATCCGGCGGCTGAGAAGGCGTGCAGAGACAAAGGCGGTGCCGTCTCGACCGATCAAGACGGTTACAAAGTTTGCACCATGCCGCGCAGCTGTCCGGCGCCGGGCGGCGCGACGCGCAGCAGCAGGATCGACGCGAACGACGCGGCGGCGGCGAAGCGGTGCCAAGACACATGCGGCGTCGTCTCGACGGACGCTTCCGGCGCAAAGGTTTGTACAAAGCCCGAGGGCGCTTGAGGACAATGACGAAGGCGGCCTAACGGCCGTCGCTTGGGGGAGTGGGGGACATGTTTGGTTCAAAGCGTATCGCCGCGATCGCGGCGATCGGCATCGCCGTATTCGCGAGCGCGGGGACGGCGTCGGCCGATGTCCCACGTCCGCTTGAATCGACGCTGTCCTATCAAATGCTGCAGATGGAAGGCAGCGTCCGGCGCGTGCCGAAGGCGAAGTTCGACCTCCTGCGATCGGCGTTGGAGCGCGCCCGCTATGACGCGGCCTCTCAACATACGCGGCCTGACACGCGCCGAGAGGCGATCGAAGTGCTCGACGCCATTCAGATCGCGCTTGCAAAGCACAACTTCATCCAGCCGACGTCGCGCGAGGATTGGACGGATACGATCGGCGACGCTCTCGAGCCGCTCGCGCTATCGCGCGAAGAACGTAGACGGCTGTTGTCGCCCGGCGAAGTAAACGGCTTTCGCGCGCGCTACATCGATCCCGACAAGCCGCTCTACTACATCGACGACGACATCGGCTCTCAACTCATCATCAGCGTCGGCCAGCGGATGGGCTGGGACATCCGTCTCGTCTGGGTCGACGACCACTACTTCGTACGCTGGTATCTAACGCCGAAGCTGGCGGTCAATTGGGACTGGACCGCGGGCGGTCCCACCCGGAACGAAGACTATTCCACCGACGAGGGCGCCTATTATCGGGATTGGCCCGCGCGTCAGCGCTATCTCAAAGGCCTCACGTCGACCTATGCGCACGCGCAGTTCCTCTACCTCCTAGCGCGGCACGTAAACGGCGCCGGCAAGCGAAAGGTGCTGGAGCTGGCGATGGCGACCGATCCCACGCACGAGCAGGTGCAAAACGGCCTGGCATGGCTCTATGCGACCGAGCCCGGTCTCGGGCGCGGCTACGCACGCTTGGCGGTGCAGTATGCGTTGTCGGCATGGGCGGCGACGCCTACCGACCCCGCCACTGCCGACACGGTTGCATGCGCTTTTGCTGCGACGGGCGAGCGCTCGCTTGCGATCCAACTCGAAAGATTTGCGATCGATCGCTTGAGGGAGGCGGGAAGGAACAGATCGGTTTCCGAATACGAAAGCCGCCTTCGCCAAATCCAAGCGGGCCAGCGCTGCTCAGCAGCTTCATCATCGCCACTTCGCCCGGCGTCTGCGGGTCAGCCGTCCACGCGCGAACTCTCGGCCGAACCCGCACTGACACAAGACGCGCCTCAGCCGACGGGCGAGCCACGGTCATCCGCCGTGCCGCTTGCAGCGCCCCCTGCGGTCGCCCCGGAAGTGCCGCCGCCGCTTCCGATATCGCCCACACTCTCCGATGCGCCGCCGGCGCAGTCGTCTACGGCGGAGGACGGCCTGCCGCCACGGCGCTAGCAACCGCGGCGACAGGTATCATATTACCACATCAAATTTAGCGAGCTTTTCTGCCGCACTTAGGGCCATTCGCATTGACAATGCGGGTGGCCGCCTCTATCCACGCGCCTCCAATCGAACCAGATGGACTTGCATAACGTCATGTCGACCTATTCGGCCAAGGCGTCGGAAATCACGAAGGACTGGGTGCTGATCGACGCCAATGGGCTCGTCGTCGGCCGCCTCGCCGCTGTGATCGCGACCCGCCTGCGCGGCAAACACAAGCCGACCTACACGCCCCACATGGACTGCGGTGACAACGTCGTCGTCGTCAATGCGGACAAGGTTGTCCTCACCGGCAACAAGATGAAGGGCAAGGTCTTTCACTATCACACCGGTTATCCGGGCGGCATTAAAGACCGCGTGGTGGGCAAGATCCTGACCGGCAAGCACCCGGAACGGGTTCTTCAGAAAGCCGTCGAACGCATGCTGCCCGGCGGCGTGCTCGGCCGCGCGCAGCTCGGTCACCTGTTCGTCTACGCAGGCCCTGAGCACAAGCAAACGGCGCAGCAGCCCAAGACGCTGGACGTCAAATCCATGAATTCGAAGAACGTGAGGCGCTAAACGATGGCCGATGAAGTTCGTTCATTCAGCGACGTCAAGGCGACGCTGATCAAGCGCCCGACCGGCGACGCGCAACAGACGCCGGACGCCACCAAGAAGATCGACGCGCAAGGCCGCGCCTACGCGACCGGCCGCCGCAAGAACGCGGTCGCCCGCGTCTGGATCAAGCCGGGCTCCGGCAAGGTCACGATCAACGCGAAAGACGAAACCGTCTACTTCGCGCGCGCCGTTCTGCGCATGATCCTGCGCCAGCCGCTGGTCGTGTCCGGCCGCGAAACGCAGTTCGACGTGGTCGCCACCGTTCTCGGCGGCGGTCTCTCGGGCCAAGCCGGCGCCGTGCGCCACGGCATCTCGCGCGCGCTCGTCAACTACGAGCCCGACCTGAAGCCCGTCCTGAAAAAGCACGGCTTCATGACCCGCGACAGCCGCATGGTGGAACGCAAAAAGTTCGGCCGCGCAAAAGCCCGCCGCAGCTTCCAGTTCTCGAAGCGCTAAAACGACAGAATTCGCGCCCCAGAAGGTGCGGAAGGAAAGGGCGTTCCGGCAACGGAGCGCCCTTTTTGCTTATGCTGATGCGCTGTGGGCTCACAGGTCTCGCGCCAACTCAGTATAGACTGTCCCCTGGACTGCGTTTTGGGGGACGCTGTGTTGAAGACTTTTTTCAAATCATTGGCCTATCTCTATGTCGCCATCGCGCTCGCCCCGCTGGTGATACTTGCGATCGCACTGGGCGTCAGTTTGGCGGGCGGCAGATCGTTCTGGCCGTTCCTGCCCTACGGCGCGGCCGAGATTGACGCGTCCCAACCCGTCAAGGAACAAATCACTTTTCGAACGGGACCCTTGCAGGTCGCGGGCGACTTGAGCGCCGGAACGGCACGCTATGCCATCGGTGTCGGGCAAGCCTCAAGCCCGACGCAGCCCCAGGCAGTCGTCGCGCCGAGAAACCTCGTCGACACCTACTACGTCGTGGCCACGGACGTGGACTATGTGGGCGGCACCGCATCGCAGGCGGGCCAATTCAACAATATTCTGCTGCAGCAAAAGACGGGGGCGGCGCTCAGCAAGGTGTTCGACAACCGCGTGTCGGTGAAGCTTTTCGCCGGCGTCGAGACGCCGAACGGCCCGGCGCTCGTCATCCTTGCGACGGACAAAGACACGAACAAGGACGGCAAATTAGATTCCAAAGACATGCACGACATCTACGTCCACCCGCTTGACGGCGGCGCGCCGCGCGGGATCGCCGGAGTGGCTGGAAACGTCACGGCCGTTGATACGCTGTCTCAGCCCGGAGCGATCATCGTGCGCGCGGTGTTGGACACCAACGGCGACGGATCGGCGTTGAAGGGTTATCCCGTCCCATACAGCGTGTTCCCTGAAGAGCCGCAGCGCGTGTATCGGATCGACCTCAAGACGCTGGAAGCAACACCCCTCGTCGCGCCGGCGACGATCGATGAACTTCAAAAGGCCTTAGACACGGCAGCGCCCCCTAAGCCCTGATCAACTGCACTGGAAGATCAGCCACGCGTTCTCAAAGCGCCGCTCGGCGATATCCGTCTCGGTCATCCAGAAATACAAACGCCCGACGTCGCCCCACATCCAGCCGATGGCCTCGTCGCTGTCGAGTTGCAGAACGCAGCGCCAATCGACCGCGCCGGGTTCAAGCGCGGCCGCTTCCCTGGAATCGTAACCCTCCGCGTCGCCGCAGGAGATGCCGTGCGTGACCAACTGGCACTCAAGTTCCATGGGATTCTGCACAGGCAACGGATGCCCGCCGAGTTGATGAACCGTGGGGCCTAGCCCGCTCGCATAAGCATCATAGTCGTCGAACAACTTCTTTTCCTGCCGCTCGTTCAGGTCCAACGCATCCACCCAAAGCGAATGCAAATCCGGATGCGTCCGGCTCGGCTTGAACGTCAGCGCGGCCACGCTGAACCGCCCGCCGTCCGGCATGTCGTCGGGAAGGGGACGGCGCACAAGCGCGGCGGTCTCTTCGAGATACGCCACATGCGAACAACCGCGATCCGCCGGATCGAAACCCCACGCCTCCTGCTCCGGATCGTAGAAGAACAACAGCCACCCCGTGCGCGGCAGCTTCACCGAATTTTCGAACCGCGCGACATCCGCAAGATTGATCTGCGCGAGAAACGCGAGCGGGCGGTCCTGCCACTGCGGCCACGCGAACGACGGCGGCACATCAGGCAACCCGCCGAACCGCGACTGCCCGAGCGCCACACGCGAAGGATCGCAAACCGTCGCCACGATACGAACCGCCGGCCAAATCAGCTTCTCCGGAAGCACCATTACCTATCGCCCTCGACGCGCAGTGACGGCGCATGCTGCCCCAGTTCAAAGGCTAGTGCTAGGCTGTCGGAGCACCGCGACGGCAGGAGCCATGAAGATGAGTAATTTCTACCGCAACCTGATCATCGCAGCCCTTGCGGTGCTCGTCGTCCTCTTGGGTCTGGCGCTTGCGAACATAATCCTCCCGGGTTCACGCACCGAAGGCCCCATGGCCTCCGCCGAACGCGCGCAGGAACTGGCGCGCGAAGGCAAGCGGGAGCAGATCATCACCTTCGGCGACGACGTGTTCCCACTGCCCGAACGAGCTGTCGAAGGAAAAGAGCAATCGACCCGGCTGTTCGCGATACCGATCGGTCAAATCACACTCGCCAAGCCGCAAGCATTCTCGTCGTCCAGTTCTTCGGATAAGTCATACGGCTATGCCGGAAACGGGAACTGGCAATGGCGCGGGGGCAGCGAAGACCTGACGGTCGTCGGAAAGTTCAACAATATCATCATCTACGACAAGACCGACGGCTCGCTGAAAAAGGTCTTCGACAAGCGCATCGCTGTATCCGTGTTCAAGCTGATGAATCGCACGACACGGCGTGCTCTCGTTTTGACCGCCACGGGCGAGGACAGCGACCGCGACGGTGCCGTGGACAATCGAGACATCCAGCAGCTCTACGTCTACACCTTCGACGATGGGCAACTGCATCAGGTAACCGGCCTTGAAGGCAGCGCCGGCATTGCTGTGGACGTGCACGACGTCGATTACCTAATCGTTCCGACGACGTTGGACACCGACCACGACGGCAACGTGGTAGGACGCGTCTACAGCGGCGGCGCCGGGCCGGAGCCTCAGCGTCTCTATCGGGTCGACCTGCGCACATTCGCGGCGACGCCCGTACTTGATCAGAAGCTGGTCGATGACCTGCAGGCGACGCTCGACCGCGTTCGCCAAGCCGCCCCAAAACCGAACTAACGGGACCCACGCATGTCGACCTTCAAAGGCCTGCCCAAGGATTTCTTCGCCTTCTTCAAGGAGCTCGCGCAGAACAACGAACGCGCGTGGTTCGAGGAGAACAAGCAGCGCTACAAGGATTCCGTCGTCGCCCCGCTCAGCGACTTCATCACCGCCATGTCCCCGCGCCTTGCGAAAATTTCGAAGCACATGGTCGCCGACCCGCGCCCGAACGGCGGCTCGATGTTCCGCATCTATCGCGATGTGCGCTTCGCCAAGGACAAGAGCCCGTACAAGACGCACGCCGGCGTCCACTTCCGCCACGCGCTCGGCAAGAACGCGCACGTGCCCGGCTACTACATGCACTTCGCGCCCGACGAAGTGTTCTTCGGCGGCGGCATCTGGATGCCGGAACCCGACGCGCTGAACAAAGTCCGCCGCGCCATCGCCGACGATCCGAAAGCGTGGAAGAAGGTCGTGGAGGACAAAACGTTCGCGAAGACGTTCAAAGGCATTGACGGCGAAAGCCTGGCCCGCCCGCCAAAGGGCTTCGACCCGGACCATCATTACATCGCCGACATCAAACGGAAGAGCTTCTTCGCGACTCACGAAGCAACCCCAAAAAAGGCGCAATCGGAAGCGTTACTCGACGACGTCGAGCAATCCTTCCGCGCCGCCAAACCGCTGATGGCCTTCGTCTGCAAAGCCCTGGACGCGCCGTTTTGATATCCTGACGCTCGGCCGACTCGGGAGAACCTCCATGCGCCTATCCGCTTTCATCGCGCTGATGCTCATCCTGTGCGCCCCGGCAAATGCCGGCGCGCCGGCGTTGTTCGCCAAGGCGACGACGGTGAAGGTCTACATGTACGACGCCGATCCGGAGAAGCGGCCCAGCATCCTGCGCGAGTTTCGCACGGTCGATCCCACGGCCGTACCGGGCAGCGGCATTACGCTAGACGCCAAACAGATCGCGCGCGTGAAGCGCACCTTCACCGTGGCCAGCGGCGATCAGGCGCTCGGCGGCTGCTTCGTGCCGCGCCACGGCTTCGTATTCGAAGACGCGCAAGGGCAGGTGATCGGCACGCTCGACGTCTGCTTCGAGTGCACCAACTATTCCGTCAACGCGCCGGGCTACAACGAACAAGTCCAGCCGATCTACGACCGCTACGCGAAGCTGGGCGACTGGAATCCAAAGCTCGAGCGCAAGCAACAGGCGGAAGTCGATAAGCTCCGCGCCACGTTCGACATGCCGCCGGCCGATGCGCCCGTCGACTGGAAGGGCCTTGAAGCGCTGCTCGCCGAACTCGGCATGCCGGCCAAGCCGAAACCCGCCGACTACGAACGCGTGCGCAATGCATCGAACTAGCGCCATGCGCCTCGTCTTCGCGTTCGCCTGCGTCATCGCCACGCTCGCGCCGTTGCACGCCGCCGAACGCGACCGCGCGGTCGTCGTGGGCGGCGTGAGCCGCAAATACACGCTCATCACGCCGGCGAACGTGCCGAACCCGATCCCGCTCATCATCGTCTATCATGGCGGCCGGCAGAATGCGGACGCGGCGCGGCGCTACACCCGCTTCGACGAATTCGCAGCGAAGGAGAACGTCGCCGTCGTCTATCCGCAAGGCCTCGACAACAACTGGAACGACGGCCGCAACTCCGAAGACCTCATGCAGCGCGCCGCCGCCAACGTCGACGACGTCGACTTCACGGCGCAGATCATCGCACAGCTTGAAGCCGAACGGGTCGTCGATCGCAACCGCGTCTATCTCACCGGCGCGTCCAACGGCGGCATGATGGCGATGCGCGCGGGCTGCGAACTCGGCGACCGCATCGCGGGCATCGCGCCCGTGATTGCGAACCAGCCCGTCGATTGGCAATGCAAGGCCAATCGCCTGGCCGCACTTTTCATTCACGGCACGGCCGACGAATACATGCCCTTCGCCGGCGGCCAAATCGCGCCGACCAAGACGCGCCAGAACTTAGGCTCCGTGCGCAGCGTCGACGAAACGATCGCCGCCTTCAAACGCATCAATGCGTGCGACGGCGTGAAGGAAACGGTAACGCTGGACAAAGTCTTCCGCGACGAAACCAAAGCCATCGTCACCGACTACGCCTGCAAGAACGCCCCGCTCAAACAAATCGTCATCGAAGGCGGCGGCCACACCTGGCCCGGCTCGCGCACAGGCGTGATCGCCGACATGCTGCTGGGCAAGACGAGCCAGGAAGTGAACGCGACAGCCGAAATCTGGAACTTCTTCCACGCCCTGCAGCAGTAAGTCTTCGGCGTCAGTCGCCGCCGCAACCGCCGCCGCAGCCTCCGCCACCGTCCCCGCCGCTGCCTTCGCCGCCTTCACCACCTTCGCCGCCGTCGTCCTTGTCGGACTTGCCGCCCTTGCGCGAGCCGCCGTCGCCCGCGCTGAAGACGACACCGCTGTCGCCACCGTCGTCGCGCTTCTTCTTTCGACCGCCGTTTTCGAGCGTACTCCCGATCGCCGACAGCACGACCAGCACCGCGACCGCGGCCACTAAGAGCGACAAGTCATCGGCATCCAACCCGGCCAACACCGGCCCGCCGGCGGCATACGCGTTGCCCGCCGTCGCAACCGCGACGAAGGCAAGCGCGACCGCCGTCAACCCGCGCCAGTCAGGCTTGGCGACAACCCAGTGCGTTCGCCGGTCGACCCACGACTGATGCGCCGTACCGGAGAAACGCACATCGGCGTCAGGCCAGAAGGCGCTCGGCGCGGCACATCCGAACTCGCGCTGATACAGCGCCAGCGTCTGCGCATACTGCGTCCGATAACGCGCCCGTTCAGCGGGCCCGCCCAGCGTCGGATTGTGGTGCAAGGGCTTCTGCAAAACCGCACCGCACAGATCGTCCCAGTACGAGCGCGTGAAGGTCAGGTGCAGATGCCAAACCTGATCGACGATGTCCGAGGGCGTGACGTGGCGTTCGCTCACCGCCGCCAGATAGACGAACTTCTTGTACTCTTCGACGGCGCCCGCGGCGAACGCCTTCGACCATCCGTTCTCGCGCGCCAGCCGATCCGTGAACTGAAAGTCCGCCTGCGGATCATCCGGCGTGAAACAAGCGATCCTGCTCCACAACGCGACGTTCGTGACCATGTGATCTTCTCTCCTCTCTGTAGTCGCCACTGAGATGGATAGCCTCTACGAACGAAACATGACGATGTTTCACGGCCGGTCGCGGAAGCGTGCGCATATGCTCGCGCTGACGATTACTTATCATCGAAAAACTGCGCAAACTTGACACGCGGCCCCGTCCGGCCTTTCTTCCCCTCAATCCAAATCGGCGGGACCAAGAAAGTGCCATGACCAAAGCCAAGACGCGCGTCGCGATCCTCGGAGCATCCGGCTACACCGGCGCCGAACTCGTGCGCCTGCTCGCGCGTCATCCGCATGTCGAGATCGTGGCTCTGACCGGCGACCGCAAAGCCGGCGAAGCGATGAGCGACGTCTTCGGCCAGTTCCTGATGCTGAACCTGCCGCGCCTGCAGACGATCAAAGAGGTGGATTGGTCGAACGTCGACGCCGCCTTCTGCGCGCTGCCGCACGCGACCACGCAATCCGTCGTGAGCGAGTTGCCGGACCACGTGCGCGTCATCGACATCTCCGCCGACTTCCGGCTCGATAACCCCGAGACGTATCGCCAGTGGTACGCGCACGAACACCAAGCGCTGGACCTGCAGAAAGAGGCGGTCTACGGCCTCACCGAATTCAACCGCGAGCGCATTAAGAAAGCGCGCCTCGTCGCATGCCCCGGCTGCTATCCGACCGCGGCGCTGCTGCCGCTGTTGCCGCTGCTCGAACAGAAGCTGATCGATCCGGACGAAATCATCATCGACGCAAAGTCCGGCGTCTCGGGCGCCGGCCGCAGCGAGAAGCAGGCGAACCTGCACACGGAAGTCTCCGAAGGCATCCACGCCTACGGCGTCGCCAACCACCGCCACATGCCCGAGATCGAGCAAGAACTGACGAAGGCCGCGGGCAAGCCGGTGCAAGTCACCTTCACGCCCCATCTCATGCCCATGAACCGCGGCATGCTCGACACCATCTACGTCCGCGCACTGAACGGCGCCACCGCCGAACGTATGCACGGCGCGCTCACGCAGCGCTACGGCGGCGAGACCTTCGTGCACGTCATGCCCCTCGGCCAGACGCCGCAAACGCGCCACGTGCGTGGGAGCAACCACTGCTTCATCGGCGTCGTCGCCGACAAGAAGAAGGGCCGCGCCACCCTGATCTCCGCCATCGACAACCTAACCAAAGGCGCAAGCGGGCAGGGCGTCCAAAACTTCAACCTGATGTTCGGCTATCCCGAAGCCACCGGCATCGACATGCTGCCGATGTTCCCATGACGAGGTGGCTGGCCGCGCTGATCGTCAGCGTTGCCGCCGCAATCGCGGTCGCGCTGTTCGCAGCCGCCGACCCCGGCGCCTACCGGTGGGATCGCCTCACCGAACACGCGCCTTACGCGCCCAGCTACAACTATCCGGTCCACGTGGCGCCCGATGGCCGCTTCATCGCGCTCCATCCCGACGGCACATGGGCCTCGCGCGACGGCGCGAGGTGGACAAAGACCGGGCTGCCGTTTAGCGGCATGAACTCGGCGTACCTGTCTTACGTCGAACACAACGGCGCGACCTACGCGCTCGGCAAGCTCAAAGGCAACTATCTCGACTTCCAGATCGAGCCCGTCGTCCAACGCACCCGCGACTACGAAAAGTGGGAGCAACTCGGCGCATCGTCATCGCTGCCCCACGTCATCTTCTACGCCGCCGCGAGCTTCAAGGGCTCGCTCTGGATCGTCGGCGGCTACAACGGCGACAAGGCGACGTCCGAGATATGGAAGTCGCAAGACGGCCTCGTCTGGACCCGCGTCGTCGAGAAGGCGCCGTGGTCTGCCCGTTCGGGCGGCGATATCGTCGTCTTCCGCGACCGCATGTTCTTGCTCGGCGGCGGCGTCATCGACGGCCCGCAAGCCAACGACGTCTGGTCCAGCGCCGACGGGCTCACCTGGACGCGCGAAGCCGCTGAGATCGCGCCCGAAAAACCGATGGGCACCCCCGTCGTCTACGACGACAAGCTCTGGCTCGTCGGCGCCAACCGCTCCGGCACCTTCGAAAGCGGCATGGCCGTCTCCGACGACGGCAAAACCTGGCGCAAGCAATCCGCCCCCTGGTCCCCGCGCGGCGGCGTCGCCGCCTGGACCAACGGCCCCGACCTCTTCATCACCGGCGGTAAATACTCGACCGAAAAGAACGGTGAAACCATCTTTGTCTACAGCAACGATGTCTGGCGAATGCGCCGGAAATAGCATTTGCCGCGGGTTGCACGTGCTTTCGCCACTTGACTTGAGAGGCCCCGCCGCGCGACCTCTTGCCCCACAAGACCGCCTGCAAGCCGCCTTTGTGTAACTGGCGTATCGCGTGGGATTTGAACCACGGGGAAGCGCGAGGGCGGGGTCTTGGGAGTGCCGCGCGCCTGGGCCGATCCGCTTGCGTCAACCGCAACACGAGGAGGCGACCCATGTCCGACTACCGCGCAGCCCTAAAAGCCACCGACCCCGAAATCTACGACACCTTGATCGGCGAAGAAAAACGCCAGCGCGAAGGCGTCGAAATGATCCCGTCCGAGAACTACACGTTCCCGGAAGTCTACGCCGCGCTGGGATCGGCCTTCACGAACAAATACGCCGAAGGCTATCCCGGCCGCCGCTACTACGGCGGCACCGAATTCGTCGACGTGATGGAGAACCTGGCACGCGATCGCGCGAAGGCGCTCTTCCGCGCCGAACACGCAAACGTCCAGCCGCTCTCCGGCTCGCCGATGAACCAGGCGGTGTACCTGGGCTTCATCGAACCCGGCTCGACGATCCTGGCCATGGACTTGAGTCACGGCGGCCATCTCACGCACGGCGCGCCCGTCTCGCATATGGGCAAGATCTACAAATTCGTCCGCTACAAAACCAATCCGGAAAACGGCGCGATCGACTTCGACCAACTGCGCGACGTCGCCCGCAAAGAAAAGCCGAAACTTGTGGTTTGCGGCTACTCGTCCTATCCGCGCGACTACGACTACGCGCTGTTCAAACAAGTCGCCGATGAAGTGGGCGCGCTCACCATGGCCGACGTCAGCCACATCGGCGGCCTGATTGCGGGCGGCGTGATGCGCAACCCGATGGACGCCGGCTTCGACTTCATGACGACGACGACGCACAAGTCGTTGCGCGGTCCGCGCGGCGGCCTCATCGTCTGCAAGAAGGATCACGCCAAGGGCATCGACCAATCGGTGTTCCCGGGCCTGCAAGGCGGCCCGCACATGAACCAGGTCGCGGCAACGGCGGTGACGCTGAAACTCGCCGCCCAACCCGCGTTCAAGGCATACGCCGCGCAAGTGTTGAAGAACGCGAAAGCGCTGGCCATGGAACTCACCAACGCTGGCGCTTATCTCGCAACCGGCGGCACCGACAACCACCTGCTCGTTGTCGACGTGGTGAAGAGCTTCGACATCAACGGCGCGGTCGCCGAAAAGGCGCTCGACCACGCCGGCATCACGACGAACAAGCAAGTGATCCCCGACGACCCGAACCCGCCGCTGCGGCCGTCCGGCATCCGCATGGGCACCCCGGCGGCGACCACGCGCGGCATGAAGGAAGGCGAGATGAAACAACTCGCCCGCATCATGATGGAAGCGATGAAGAACCACGCCGACCCGAAGCGCCTGGAGGGCCTGCGCCAAGAAACGCGCATCCTCTGCTCGCGCTTCCCGGTCCCGGGTCTCTAACGAACGATGAGCGAAACGCGCGTCGAAACGGCACGACTGACCCTCGTGCCCGTTTCGGCGCGCTACCTCGACGATCTGTTCGCGATGTTCAACGAGCCGGTGGTGATCGACTGGCTCTTCCTCACCGGCCCGCCGACGCGCGACCAACTCGCCGCCCGCATCGCCGCCACCGAGCAATTCTGGCGTGAGAACGGCTACGGCCTCTTCTGCGCACTGGAGAAGGCCACAGGCCGCTTCGTCGCCCGCGTCGGCGCCATGCCGACACCCGGCGTCGGCCGCATCGAAGTCGCCTGGTCAACGGTCACGGCCGCCCACGGCAAGGGTTACGCAACCGAGGCTGCAGAGGCCGCGATCAAGCACGCCTTCGCCAACTCAAACCTAGACGCCCTGGACTGCTATCTCCGCCCCGACAACACAGCCTCCCGCCGCGTCGCCGAAAAAGCAGGCTTCCGCTACCAAGACACCCGCTACCTCTACGACCGCGTCCTGAGGTACTACAAATTGCCGCGCCCCTAAGGGGCAGGGCGGATTGACCCCCACCGCCCATATCCGTAGTTTCCGCCCTCCCTTGGCATAGGGCCCATAGCTCAGCGGTAGAGCATCTGACTTTTAATCAGAGGGTCGATGGTTCGATCCCATCTGGGCTCACCAAATTATGCCGGCGGAATACGCGCTGAAGGCCACGCTGGAGAAAAACCAGTGTGGCCTTCGCCGTTTCGAGTGAGCGTGATTTAGGCGGCGACGCGGCAGGTACGCCTTAAGTCTGCGGCGCCTCTACCTTGGCGACGCGCTTGGCTTTCTTCGGCGTGGCCTTCGCCAGGGCCGCAGCCTCGTCTCGCTCAAGGCGCAATGCGCGCAGACGCTCGGTGTTCGCGATCAGCGCGAGCCTGTTCGCTTCGTACTCGACCATCGCGGCCTGGCGATCGACGGCGAGCGCTGCGCGCTGTTCGAGTTTAGCGGCAGCCGCCTCTCGCGCCGCCACCGGATCGATGGGAGCAACTTCACGTTCGGGCGCTGGGCGATCTGCGCGCCAGCGGGTGGTTCCGATGAGGTCCGCCATCTAGGAGAAATAGACCAGGTAGACGGCGCGCGCGGCGATCATGAGCGTCAGCAAGATCGGAACCAGAATCGGCGGAACGAGCGACGTGCCCGGCGTCGCCGCCGTTGCATTGCCGCGAACCGTTTGAGCTTCGGGAGGATTGGTCATTGTACGTATATGGGTGCGCAAGAGCCGAATGACGAACGAATTCGCCTGCGACACGCGAAAGGCCTGCAAATCCGCCAGCCTTAAGCACGACCGCCTGGCGAATATCGTGCGTTTATCATGTCACCGCGGACCCAGGTTCGCCGCCCGCCACGCGTGCCACGCGTCGCGCGTGATGCTGTAGAGGCAGAGATCCAGCATCGATCCGTCGGCGTGCGACTTGACGTGCCCTTTCAACGTCTTGTCCAGCGTCCACCCCGTCTTGTGCAGGTAATTGCGGATCGCGGTATTCGAGGCAAGCGCCGTCGCTATCATCCGGTCCAACCCTCGCTCATCGAAGAAGTAGTCGCGGAACGGCGGCGTCAGATCCAGCATGAACCCCTTATGCCGCCGGTCGGCCTCGCCGACGACGGTGTTGGCGAGATACGTCCGCTGCGTCCAGTCGATCTGCACGGTGATGATCCCGACCATCACATCGTCGGCCTTGTCGAAGATGCCGAGCAGAATTTTCGTGTCGTTATCGTATTTGCGGATGTAGGCGATGACGGTCGCCTTGGTGTTCTTGCGCGGCGCAAGGTTCAGCGACTCCTGCACCTCACGCTGATCGAACCACGACGCCCACCGCGCCGACGCATCGGCCTCGGTCAGCGTGCGCATGTAGCACTTCGGCGCGTCGATGAAGATCGGCTTGGCCGTGGTCGAGATTTTGTGCGCAAGACTCATGTGATTCGCCTCCTCGCCGATGATATGCCGAAACCGCCGGAGCCGCTGGCCCGCGCGCATCGCGCATGTTAGGACTGAGCCATGCCGCGGCAGTACAGCAGCGGCGGCCGGGTTCCCAAAGACACACCCGGACCGCCCCCCGGAGGCCCCCTCCCACCGAACGCCAGATCGCTGAAAGAGCGCGTCAGCGCGCTGAAAAACTTGCCCGCGTTCATCGCCATGATCTGGCGCACCAGCCCGTTCCTCACGACATCGTCGCTCGCCTTGCGCCTGGTGAGAGCGTTGGTGCCGATCGTGACGCTCTACATCGGCAAGCTCATCATCGACGAGGTCGTTCTCCTCGTCCAAAGACCGGACCGTCCGGCGACGCTGCAAGACTGGTGGTCGAGCGGACTCGCCAATTGGCTGATGATCCTCCTGATCGCCGAGTTCACGCTCGCCGTGCTGGCCGACGTCCTGGGCCGCATCGTGTCCCTCATCGACAGCCTGCTCGGCGAACGCGTCTCGAACGACAGCAGCGTGCGCCTGATGGAACATGCCGCAACGCTCGACCTCGAAGATTTCGAAGACGCCGAATTCCAAGACAAACTCGAACGCGCGCGCCGCCAGACCAGCGGCCGCATGGCGCTGATGGGCCAACTCTTCGGCCAAGCGCAAGACATCGTCACGGTAGTGACCTTCGCGGCGGGCCTCGTCGTTTATGCGCCGTGGCTGATCGTGCTGTTGATCGTCGCACTGGTGCCCGCGTTCCTCGGCGAAGCGCATTTCAACGCGCAAAGCTACACGCTCGCCTACTTCCGCACACCGGAGCGCCGCGAGCTCGACTACCTGCGCCAAACCGCGGCCAGCGTCGAAACGGCCAAGGAAGTGAAGATCTTCGGCCTCAACCGCTTCCTCATCGACCGCTACCAAAAGCTCGCCAAGGATCTCTACGCCGCCAACCGCAAACTCGCGATCCGCCGCGCGTCATGGGGCGGCGTATTCACCGCGCTAGGAACAGGAGGCTACTACCTCGCCTACGCCTACATCGCCTGGCGCACGGTGGCCGGCGAGTTCACCATCGGCGACCTCACGTTCCTTGCGGGCTCGTTCCGCCGCCTGCGCAATCTGCTTGAAGGTCTGCTCACGGGCTTCTCGTCGACGGCAGGGCAGGCGCTCTATCTCGACGACCTCTTCTCGTTCTTCGACGTTCAGCCCGAAATCCATTCGCCTGAAAACCCGCTCCCGTTCCCGCAGCCGATCCGCCAGGGCTTCACGTTCGAGAACGTCGGCTTCCGCTATCCCGGCGCCGAACGTTGGGCCGTTCGCAACATGAGCTTCACGCTGCACGCCGGCGAGGTGCTCGCCCTCGTGGGCGAAAACGGCGCCGGCAAGACGACCTTGGTGAAACTCCTCGCGCGGCTTTACGACCCCGACGAAGGCCGCATTCTGTTGGACGGCCGCGACCTGCGCCAGTACGACCTCGAACAGCTGCGCGGCAATATCGGCGTGATCTTCCAGGATTTCGTGCGCTTCAACTTCACCGCCGCCGACAACATCGCCGTCGGCCGCATTGACGCCCGCGACGACAAGGTCCGCATCGAAGAAGCCGCCGAGCGCAGCCGCGCCAGCGACGTCATCGCCAAACTCCCCGGCGGCTACGATCAGATGATCGGCAAACGCTTCCGCAACGGCGTCGAACTCTCGGGCGGCGAATGGCAGAAGGTGGCCATCGCCCGCGCCTACATGCGTGACGCGCAGGTCCTGATCCTGGATGAACCCACGGCCGCCCTCGACGCACGCGCCGAATTCGAAGTCTTCCAGCGCTTCAAAGAAGTGAGCGAAGGCCGCACGGCCGTCCTCATCTCGCACCGCTTCTCAAGCGTACGCATGGCCGACCGCATCCTCGTCCTCGCCGATGGCCACGTCGAAGCCCAAGGCACGCACGACGAACTGATCGAACAGTCCGGCCGCTACGCCGAACTCTTCGAACTGCAGGCCGCCAGCTACCGCTAGGCGGCCTTGCGCAGCGGCTCCACGTCGGGCTCTGGCTTCGCTGCGATCTTGGGCGCCGGCGTCGTGTGCGGAAGCACGCTGATGATCGCCATGACAAGCGTCGCCGTGTAGGGCAGCGCCTGAATGCCGAGCATCGCGATCCACACAAGACCCGCCTGATCGTCCCATCCGCCGCGCACCTGCCAGGTGCCGATGATGGCCACGATCAACGCCGAGAGAAGCACGATCTCTTCCCACGCTACCGCGATCACGCCGCGCACAAGAGCCGTAGACTCAAGCTTCGGCGTGCGCATGAACGGCTTGCCCGATGTCAGCAGGCCCGAGATCACCGCGCGCGCCACGGTATGCGACAGCGCAAGCCCCGCAACCGAAGCCGCGATCGCGCCGCTGAAGCCCGTCTTCACACGATGCGGATAAAGCGACAGCGTCTTCGCGACCTTCACGACGAACAGCGAAATCGCAACCATGGTCAGCGCCGGCAGCGGCACCTCGTAGCGGAACGGATCGATGATCATCAACATCGACCACACCACGCCGCCGATCGTGAAGAAGAACGACAGCGCGTCCGCGACCCACGGCAGCCAGCCCGACACGAAGTGATACTTCTGCGCACGCGAGAGCTGCGTGGTGTTGCCCATGAGCGCGCCCATGTGCCGCTTCAAGATCTGCATCGCGCCGTAGACCCAGCGATGACGCTGCACTTTGTAGGCGCCCAGCGTATCGGGCATCACGCCGCGGCCGAGGCTGCGGTCGATGTAAACCGAGTGCCACCCGGCCTCGAACAGCCTGAGACCCAACTCGGTGTCTTCCGTGATGCACCACTGCGCCCAGCCGCCGACGTCGCTCAGCGCCTGCTTGCGCATCATCGTCATCGTGCCGTGCTGAATGATCGCGTTGTCTTCGTGACGTTCCACCATGCCGATGCGGAAGAAGCCCGAATACTCCTCATACGTCATCCGCTTGAACAGGCTCTCGTTCGCGTCGCGGTAATCTTGCGGCGCCTGCACAAGGCCCACCTTGCGGTCGTCGAAATAGCATGTCGCGTCGGTCAGCCAGTTCGGATCGACCTGATAGTCGCTGTCGATGACGGCGACGATCTCCGCCCGCTCGTCGGTTAACTCCAGCGCGATGTTCAGCGCACCGGCCTTAAACCCTTTGACGTTGTCGTAATGGAAGAAGCGGAAACGCGGTCCCAATGTTTTGCAATGCGCCTCGACCGGACGCCACACCGCCTCGTCCTTCGTGTTGTTGTCCAACACGATCACTTCGAAATCCGGATAGTCGAGCCGCGCCAGGGCATCCAGCGTCTCGCACATCATGTCCGCGGGCTCGTTGTAGCAAGGCACGTGGATCGAAACGAACGGCTTCGCCCCGTTGTTGGTGACGACCAGCGGCCGCCGCCGCGAACGCCACAACGCGTGCGCCATCTCGACGCCTTCGGTCACCATCACCGCGCCCGCAAGCGAGCCGATCAAGACGATGGCGCCGAACGCCAGCAGCTGCCCGATCGTCGCGTACTGCAACGCCGCGCCCCAGAAGATGGAGATCACGCCGGAGGCGATCACCGCGATGCTGGACGCCAGGAACAACACGCCCGCAAAGCGCAGATGCGGCGTCTGGCTCAACAACGCGCCGCCGAACAACACCGATAGCATGATCGCAGCAAGCGCGATCCACGGCCATTCGGGCAGCGACGACAGCGTGCCCTTGAAGTCGAACTTCGGATTGCCCTCGGCGTCATACACGCCCCAGAACGCACCGACGGGTCCTTCCAACCGCACCTTCCAAGGTTGGTCGTAGGCTTCGATAATGTTGTAGTCCCACTTGTTCTCCTTGGCCATCGCGAAGAAGCCGCGCAAGAACGCCGCCGCATGCGGTCCATCAGCGATCGCCTCTTTGAAGCGCCGGCCTTCAGACGGCCAACCGACTTCCGAAATGACCACGCGCTTCGTCGGATAAGCCTTCTTCAGCTCGCCCATATACGTCTTAACTTGCAGAAGCGCTTCACCCGCGGGAACGCCTTCCCAGAACGGCAAGAAGTGCGCGCCGATGAAGTCGGCCGACTTCGCCAAGATCGGATGCTCAACCCAGCCCAGCCAAGACTCCGCCGTGGACACTTCGATCGCCTTCGGCACAGCCTCGCGCACGCGACGCATGTAGAGCTCGACCTGCGGCGCCGAGAGATCGCCGCGCAGCACAGCTTCGTTGCCGACCAGCACGGCGTCGATGATGTTCGGATTCTTCGCCACGACCTTCAGCGCCAGCGCGATCTCGTCCTCGTTCGCCATCAGATTCGGGCCAAGCCAGATCGTGATGGTCACGGCTTTGAGCCCGACCTCTGCAGCGACCGACGGCACCTGATCGAGACCTTGCGAGACGGAATAGGTGCGCACGCGCGTCGTGATGCGCGACAACTCTGTCAGGTCCCGCTTGATATGCTCGCGGTCGACCTTGTCGCCGGGTACCCAGTTGTAGAGGCGGCTGGGATTGTAGGAGAGCCCGCGCGCCTTGCCCGTCCAGTCCGGGGCTGAGATCGGCCAATCGAGTGAGAACCAGGTCGCCAGCGTGGCGAGAGACACAAGGGCAAGCGCAGCAAAAACTCGACGCATCGAATAATCCGACCCATAACTGGCCGCGGACGTGCCTATCACGTCGCCAGGCCCATACCGTAGGCACTGCTACAATTGTTGCGCCGCAACATAGCGCCGATTGTGAGGAAATCGTGGCGGCCAGATGCCACAACGTGCCAGGAACCCCATTCGGCCGCGCGACAGGCCGTCGCAGCAAAAGATTTGTGCAATCAATCGCTTAATGGCCGAGCGAACGCGCGTTTTCGGATCGCCAACTTCGCCAGGTCTGCCCGCTGGCGGCGAGCGACCGGCCAACGTGATAGCCGACGCCGCGGCCGATGATTCCGTCGCGCCGTCGAAGGTTTTATCTCCCGCGAGCCTGGCGGCCCGCCTACAGTCCGCGCCTTCAGATCGGCACCCTGCCGACGTCTGAGGAGGGGCGTGGTGTCCAACAGCGACGAATTGGCGGCCGACGAGGCCTACGCCTTCCTCAATGTCGTAGCGCCCAAGCTGGAGCAGCTCAGGCGCCGCCTCGTGCTGGCCAACAACCACCTCAAATCCGGCGATCCGGAGCAGGCCAGATTGAACGCGATCCTTGAATCGCAGACGGCAATCCGCGAATTCTTGGTCAGCATCCCCCATCTCAGCGGCCTGGTGGAGCCCATCGACGTCCTGCTCGACGCCGTGCGCGAAGACCCCGCGCCGGAGCCAAACGCGGCCATCGAGGACACACCCGAGCCCGAGCCCGAAGTCGAACCCGATCCGCCTACGCCACCGCCACAGCCGGCCATGACACCCGCGGCCGCGTCGCCGGGCCGGCAAGATCCGGCCCCCTCCGACGCATGGCTGCAAATCGGGACGGCGCTCATCGTCGACCGGCTTACCAACGCGGGCATGCCCGCAAACAGCGCCGAGTCACACGTCTACGACCTCTATGCGTCGCTCAAACTCAGCCAAGCGAACGGAAGCCCCATCTCCGTCGAGACGATCCGCGACTGGCGCAGCGGCTTCGTCAGCGCCCGCAAAGGCGGCGGCTGGCGCGGCAACACCATCAGACGCAAGGTCGCCACCCGCACGGGCATCAACCCCGTCGTCGACGCCCAACAACGGGTCGCCGAAATGGCCGCCATCTTCAAAAAAATGCTCCAACTCGGCGCAGGCCAGCCCAAAGCGCGTTAGTCCGCGGACTCTTGTGTGCGAACGCACAACTGACTGTGCTTTTGGCGCACGGCATCGCCTATTGCATGATCAGTGGTTGTCCAAAGCTCTATTTTCGGGCGGGAACTTTGTGCAACTGTGCCTCCTCTTTCAGAGGAAAAATCATGACATCGAGATTTATTGCGCTCTCGCTTGTCGCGCTCGCGGCATTCCAACTGTCTGCGTGCGCCTCAATCGTCAAAGGCTCATCCGCCAGCGTCGCAGTGACCACGCCGCCCGTTCAAGGCGCGACCTGCGCGCTGAGTTCGCCCGAGGGCACGTGGCAACTCACGTCGCCCGCATCGATCACCATTCCGCGCAGCAAGCACGACGTCCAAGTGCGCTGCACGAAGGAAGGCTACCAAGAGGCGGCGGCTGTAATCCCGTCGTCGTTCGAAGGCTGGACTTTGGGTAACCTCATCCTAGGCGGCGTTGTCGGCGTCGTCGTTGACGCGTCCACGGGCGCGATGAACGACTATCCAAACGCGTTCCAGGTTCCCATGACCAAGCTTGATGTGGCCGATACCGCGCCGCCTGCGATGGCGCCGGCCGCGATGGCACCGGTCGCCGATCCGGAGAAGCCGAAGAAGAAAGAAAAGGGCAACTAGGCCTCACAACGGTCAATGCGGCGCCTAACAGCGCCGCATTTGCCCCCGGCCGCGCGTGAGCTTAAAACACGCGCATGATCGAACTCGTCATAGACCAGCGCCGCCGCGATATCGGCGGCGGTTTTGCAGTTGGCCGCGTCTTACCGTTTGCGCAGCGGCGCATGGTGGGCCCGTTTGTGTTCTTCGACCACATGGGCCCGATGACAATCGCCGCCGGCGCACCGCGCTCGCTCGACGTGCGGCCGCATCCGCATATCGGCCTCTCGACCGTCACCTACCTCTACGATGGCGAGATCATGCACCGCGACAGCGTGGGGTCTGAGCAGGCGATCCGTCCCGGCGAAGTGAATTGGATGACCGCCGGCCGCGGCGTCACGCATTCCGAACGCTTCGAGAAGGCGCGCGCCGAAGGCGACACGATGCACGGCATTCAGGCCTGGGTCGCGCTGCCGAAAGAGCTGGAGGAAACGGACCCCGGCTTCTGGCACCACCCGCGCGCCGACCTGCCCGAGCATCAGGACAAGGGCCTCTGGTGGCGCTTGATCGTCGGCAGCGCCTATGGCGCGACGGCGAAGGCGAAAACGCACTCGCCCATCTTCTACCTGCACTGTGAGTTGGAGCCGGGCGCAAAACTGAAACTGCCCGACGAATACACCGAGCGGGCGATCTATGTCGTCACTGGCGCAATCGAGTCGGGCGGCACAACGTTGCACGACGGCCAAATGGCTGTCTTCGCCGCCAACGCTCCCGCCGAAGTCACGGCGACGGCGCGCACCAAGCTGATGGCCTTGGGCGGCGAGCCTGTCGGCCCGCGCTTCATCGAATGGAATTTCGTCTCGTCGTCGAAAGAGCGTCTCGAACAGGCGAAAGCCGACTGGCGCGCCGGCCGCATGAAGTTGCCCGACCTCGACAATCAGGAATTCATTCCGCTGCCGCCGGACCCGCCGGCCGCAAAGAAATAGAGCGCGCGAAAGGCGGACCCTCGCGCACACTCGGCGGTAGATGCTCGGTCAAGGCGGCGTCGTCGGCCGCATCTGCGCGGGGTCTGCCGCTTCGGACGCCTTTCGATCCATGCGCGCCTGCCGCGCTGCTGCGATGGCCGTTTTGCATCCGTCCGAGAGCTTGTCGCGGTTTGTTTTCAAACACTCTTTGATGCGTCCGCCGCCGGGCTCAATCCCCGCGCAGAGCCTCGCGATATCAGCTTTGCAGGCCTCGCGTAGGGCGCCGCCGCCAGGCGGCGGGTTGTCGGCGGCCAGAGCCGGAAGGGTGAGGATCGATATGGCTAACACGCTCGTGAGAAGCCGCATGTTCGCAATCTCCTTGTACTATATTTCAGGAACTAACGGTGCAGGGCGGCCAAATCCGTCGCTCGCGCGACGCCAACCGTCAGAGTTCCAACAAGGCGCTCACCCTCGCGCACCATCTTGGGCCAAGCCCCATCGCCGCCGCGCGCGGAATAGAGCACGTGATCGTTGTCGTTCGTCGTGTCAGCCGCACCCTTCGTGACGTAAGGCGGCGCTGCGTAAATCTCCGCCGACAATTCTTTGGCGAAGAACATCTGGCTGGTAGCGACTTCGCGCTCACCCACCTGGACCTTCATATGAATGTGCGGCGTGCGCCCGCGATACCAGCCGGGATAGATCGTCACGAACTCGACGATGCCGTCGACATTCGCCACCTGACGTCCACGCAGAAAGCGATCGTCGTTGATGGGCTTGAGATGCCCATCGCTTGTCCGTTGATCGGTGCCCAGAGCCGGCGAGGCGCTGTAATTTCCTTCGGCATCGCAATGCCAAATGTCGACCAACGCACCCGGCACCGCCTCGCATGTTTTGCTGTCGGCGATTTTCAGGCGCAGCAGAGTCTCAACCCCCGGCCGCCCGTCGCGAATGTCGCGCCGCACCAGAGCCTCGTCGACGTAGTAGGGACCTTCCGTCATCGACGCGGTCAGCACGCATTGTCCGGTGTCTTCGAAACTGTAACTGACCGGCTTGAAGCCCGCGTTATTTGCAGACGTTAGAACGCGTACCAAGCCGTACGCCCCTGCGCCCGCGGCAACCATCGCGCCGCCGCCGAGCAGCAGCGACCGCCGCGAAAACAATCCGCTCTCCGAACCGCTCATCGATGACCTCCACGTGGATGACTAACCCCTCGCGAGACGCGACGCACGGCAAACAATGTAATCGAGTTTGTCGGTCTTAGCGCCGCCGCGACTTTTTTGTGGGTTCGCCGCTCGGAACCTGAACCTGCGCATTGAAGGCGCAAATGTCGAGGTTGGGCGAAACTTTCTTATAGAAGTCGGGCGCGGGGTTCCGCCGCTGATCCTTGAACGCGGCAAATCCTTTCGACGCGGTGTCGACCACCTGGATCCGCGGCCGTTCGCCTTTGGGCATGTCGGCCGCCATCTGCATGCGCACGATCGGATCGCGTTTCGACGCATCCTGGATCACGCCGCTCTCGACCTTCGGGTCGCCGCGATTGAGCTTCTGCAAATATTGCATCCCGTCGAGCGCGCGCCCGAACGCGGTAAGGTTGCGGTCCAACCGCCGCGGCCCATGCCCGATCGGCACGTAGAACTCGGTGCCGCCGGTATCGGGATCGTTGTCGCGCGCCATCGCCAGCGTACCGGGGCAGTGGAGAATCCACATGCGCCCTTCCTTCCAGTCGCGCCCGACTGGAAACCCATCGACATGTCCCACTTCGTTCGCGAACAAATCGGGCGAACCCAGCTTCGTGAACGTCACGTCATCGTCGATCGGCCGATCGAACTCGGCCTTCAGCGCCGGCCACTCCGGCGTTTTCTTGTCATCGCCCTCGCCGATGCCGCCTTGCGCCACGAACCCGTCGATCACGCGATAGAACGATTGCCCGTCATAGAACTTGGCCCGCACGAGCGCCCGAAACCGTTCCGCGTGCTTCGGCGCAAAGTCCGGCGCAAGCTCCATCAGAACGCGCCCATAGCTTAGATCCATCACGACCAGATCTTCAGGATCGACCTCGCGCCAAGTTTCATCATCGGCGATCGCCGGCCCCGACAAAGCCAGCACCAACCCAACCGAAACGACAGACAGCAACCGCATACGAACCCCCTTAGTCTTGGGGCCTATTATAGTGACACAGAGGCCGGAGGCCACAGGCCCTCAGGGCGACGTTTTGAACGCGTTCACCACTTCGTTGTCCTTGCAGAAGTCCCGGAATTCGGTGACCGCCTGAAGCCTCCCCGCGAACCGTTCCTTCATCAGCACGAAGGCGAGCTTGCCCACCTCCTCCGGTGGCACGGTGACCCAGAACTCGCTCTGCTCGCGCCCGTCCGCGCTCGGCGTCTTCGGCCCCATGTCGTAGGTGTGCAGGCGCAAACTGCCGTCGGCTTGCAGCTGCAAGCGCACAGAGCGAAAATCGCCGGCATCGCGCCGGGCCAACTCGACATCGTTCGCGGACATGGGACCCCTCCTCAATGCGGGGGCCAAGCATAGCGCGACCGTCGCCTAACGCTTCAACAATCCGTGCAGCATCATGTCGATCGACTGCTCGACCAGCCGCTCCGGCGGCGTGAACCCAAAGTCGTCATGGGTAATGATCAGCGACACGAGCCCGTGCCCGACGGCCCACACGGCCTCGGCCATCGCCGACACGTCCTTCGACCGTGTCACCTTCGCGGCGACGAGATCGGCGACCGATTGCTCCAGGCGCCCGAAGCACTTCATGCCCAGCGTCATCTCCTCAACCGGGATGGTCTCGCCGCGCAACCGCCTCTCGCGAAACGCTTTCATCTTCGCGCCGCGTTTCAGGCGGGGCAGGGCGGTCATGAAGGTCAGGTGATACTCGCGCGGATTATCGATCCCGCAGCGCACATAGCAGCGCATCTCCGCCCGCATCCGCTGCAACGGATCGGTGATCCCCTCGACTGCCGCCTCCATCGCCGCACCAAGCTTTGCAAAGAAGCCTTCGCCGATCGCGAACAGCAGCGCCTCTTTGTCCGCGAAATGCTTGTACAAAAGAGTGGCCGTCACGCCGGCTTTCGCAGCGATCCGCCGCATCGACGTGGCGTCGATCCCGTCCTTCGCAAACATGTCGCCTGCGACGCGCAGAATTTGTGCGCGGCGCGCCGGGGCGCCGATGCGTTTGCGGGGCAGGGGAGGCCGTAGTTGTCGAACCGTCATCTTAGTGCCCGGTTTACCACAGAACGAGGTCAGCCGGTCTAGCACCATCCCCTGAACCGAGGATTAAGTTGACACTGTACACTTGCACGCCTAAATAAAGTGTACAGCGTTCACTCTGTCTGTGGGCGCGAGGGGCTGGGTCCAAATGCGGATGGGCGTGAGAGCGACGATGCTCTCCCTGGTGGCAGCCGGGGCAGTAGCGATGTTGTCGACGCTGATGGCCCCGCAGGCTGCGGCGCCCGAAGCAAAGCCGGTACCCGTCCGCGTCGCCATCGCCGCACCGGCCAGCCGGGCCGGTGAAATCCGGGCAACCGGCACGCTGCTCTTCAAGCGCGAAATCACGCTTTCCTTCAAAGTCTCCGGCATCGTCAAAAGCTTCAACGTCGACGCGGGCGACGCAGCCAAAGCCGGCGACGTCCTCGCGCGCCTGGACTCGACCGACGTCGGCGCACGCAGCCGGGACACGCAAGCGACCCTCGACAACGCCGAAGCCAACCTCAAACGCACCGAAGATCTCTTCAAGAAAGGCTTCGCCTCACAAGCCAAAGTCGACGACGCCAGAACCGCAGTCGAACGCGCCCGCGCCGCCCGCGACTCCACGGCCTTCGACAGCGCAAAGGCCGAGCTACGCGCGCCCGGCGACGGGGTCGTACTCGCCCGCCTCGCCGAAACGAACGAAGTCATCGCCCCTGGCGCGCCGATCCTGCTTTTCGGCGACGCGTCCGGCGGCCTCGTCCTCGTGACGCCCGTCTCCGATACGCAGATCACGCGCGTGCGGGGCGGCGACATGGCCACCGTCCGCTTCGCAGGCCTGCCCCCGATCAAGGCGACGGTCGCACGCCTCGCAGCCAAGGCGGACCAGCGCACCGGCGCATTCGATGTCGAGTTGAAACTCAACGAAATCGCGCCCGGCCTGCGCTCAGGGCTAGTCGGCGAAGCGCGCATCATCCCGACGATCAAAGACCTATTCTCGACCTACCTCGCCATCCCGACGATCGCGCTCCTCGAAGGCCGCGGCGACCAAGCGGCCGTGTTTATCGTGGACAAGGCAGGTAAGGCGCAGCGTCGCAGCGTCCGGGTCGGCGGCTTCCTCGACGACCTCGTCCTCATCGCCGAGGGCCTGGTGAAGGGTGACCGCGTCGTCACCTCCGGCGCGCCCTATCTGCGCAACGGCCAAGCCGTCACGATCGTCAGCGACCCGCCCCAGTCGTGAGTGAACTCAGCGCGTTCTTCGTCCGGAACTGGCAATTCACGCTCGTGGTGTTTGCGGGGCTGGCGGTCTGGGGCGCGAATTCGCTTCTTACCATTCCGCGCGCCGAAGACCCGACCTTCCCGATCCCGATCTACATCGTGCGGGTCGTTCTGCCGGGTGCGAGCCCGACGGAAATGGAAAAACTTGTGGCCAAACCCATCGAGGACGCGATCGACGCGCTCGATGACGTCAAGGAAATCCGCTCCGTCAGCCAGGACGGCGTGACCGTCATCCAGTCCGAATTCTCTTGGAACATCGACGTCGACCGCAAGTTCGACGAGGTCGTGCGCGAAGTGAACGTCCTGCGGCCGAGCTTGCCCGACGGCGTCATCCGCGTCGAAATCGAGAAGGCGTCGACCGCGCTCACCAACATCGTGCAGATGGCCTTCGTCGGCGAAAAGCTCAGCTACCGCGAACTCGAAGATGCCGCCGACGACCTGCGCGACATCGTCGACCGCGTACCCGGCGTCAAGGAAGCGCGCATCTGGGGCGCGCCAAAATCCGAAGTCCGCGTCGCCGTCGACATGGGCAAGCTGTCGGCCTTAGGGATTCCCGTCACCGTCGTGGCGAACGCACTCAAGGCCGAGGGTGTCGATGCGCCGCCAGGCGTGGTCTATGCCGGCGACAGACGGTTCAACATCAAAGCCACCGGCGCCTTCGACTCCCTCGACGAGATCAAGCAAACGGTCCTGCTTTCCACCGGAGGGCGAACCCTGCGCGTCGGCGACGTCGCCGAGGTCTCGTGGGCCTACGACGAGCAACGCCACGTGTCGCGTTGGAACGGCAAACCGGCGGTCTTCCTGACCGTCAACCAAAAGCCCGGCGAAAACGTCTTCGCCGTGCGCGACGGCATCTACAAAGCGGTCGACGACTTCACGCCCGATCTGCCGGACGGCATGCGCATCGAGCGCGGCTTCGACCAATCCCGCAACGTGGACCACAGGCTCAGCGGCCTAGCCCGCGACTTCGCCATCGCTCTTGCCCTGGTGCTCATAACACTGCTGCCGCTTGGCATCCGTGCTTCGCTGGTGGTGATGATTTCGATCCCCCTGTCACTCGCCATCGGCGTCGCGATCTTGAAGGCGACCGGCTTCACGCTGAACCAGCTCTCGATCGCGGGCTTCGTGCTGTCGCTGGGCTTGCTCGTCGACGACTCCATCGTCGTCGCTGAAAACATCGCCCGCCGCTTACGCGAAGGCCTGTCACGGCGCGAAGCCGCAATCGAGGGTGCCCGTCAGATCGGCGTCGCCGTCGTCGGCTGCACCGCCACGCTGATGCTGGCATTCACGCCGTTGTTGTTCCTGCCGGAAGGCGCGGGCTCGTTCATCCGCTCGCTGCCGGCCGCCGTTCTCTACACCGTCGCCGCGTCGCTCTTCGTTTCGCTGACCATCATCCCGTTCCTGGCCAGCCGCATGCTGTCCGAGCATGAGCATCCCGAAGGCAATTGGCTCCTGCGCGTCGTGATGGCGGGCATCCACGCTTTCTATCGCCCACTTCTGCACATCGCGTTGGCCGTGCCGCGGCTGACTGTGATAATTGCGGCCGTGCTGTTCGGCCTGTCGCTTCTGCTGATCCCGCGCCTGGGCTTCAGCCTGTTCCCGCCCGCCGAAATCCCGCAGGTGCTGATCAACATTGAACTGCCCGACGGCGCGGCGATGAGCGAAAGCGACAAACCCCTGCGCCGCGTCGAAGCCTTGTTGGCAAAGTCGCCGTCGGTGGCGTGGTACATGTCGAACCTCGGCCACGGCAACCCGCGCATTTTCTACAACATCTTCCCCGAGCAAGAGAAAGCGAACTACGCATCGGTCTTCGTCGGCCTGGATAAATGGGACTCGAACAAGACGCCGAAGATGCTCGACGAGTGGCGCGCCGAGTTCGCCAAAATCCCCGGCGCGCAAATCATTATCGTCGTGTTCGAGAACGGCCCGCCGCTCGAAGCGCCGATCGCCGTGCGCATCTCCGGCAAGGAAATGGGCACGCTCAAAGACCTTGCCGCGCGCGCGACCTCCATCATTGAGGCCGTGCCCGGGACCATCGACGTCGTCAATCCGCTGCGGCTTGAGCGCACGGATCTAAACCTAGGGCTCAACGTTGAGAAGGCCGCCACGCTCGGTGTCCCGGCCGGCGCGCTGGATCAAACGGTACGCATCGCCGTTGCCGGAGAAAAAGTCGGACGCTTCCGCCAAGCCGACGGTGACGAATTCGACATCACCCTGCGCATGCCGTTCGGCGATCGCCACGAAATCACCGATCTCGACCGCATCTATGTCCCCGTAACGCAAGGGCCGGGCATCCCGCTCAGCCACGTCGCGGCGTTCAAGTTGCAAAGCGAACCCGCGCGCATCGACCGCTTCAAACGCGAACGCACCGTCACGATCACCGGCCGCACGGCCAGCGGCTATTTGACGTCCAGCGTGACGACTGCGGTGCTTGAGAAACTCAAGGCGTTGCCGCTGCCCCCGGGCTATCGCCTGACGGCCGGCGGCCAAGCCGAGGCACAGGCGCGCAGCTTCGGCAGCCTTGGCAACGCTGTCTTGCTCGCACTGTTCGGCATCATGGCGGTACTGATTTTGGAGTTCCGCTCCTTCAAGACCTCGGGCGTGGTCGCCGGCGTAATCCCCCTCGGCATCATCGGCGGCCTGGTCGGCCTTTGGGTCACCGGCTACCCGCTGGCCTTTACGGCGGTCATCGGCTTCATCGCCCTCATCGGTATCGAGATCAAAAACTCGATCCTGCTCGTCGATTTCACGCAACAGCTTCGGGCCGAGGGCGTGCCGCTACGCGAGGCGATCGAGCGGGCAGGCGAGATCCGCTTCCTGCCGGTTCTGCTGACCAGCGCCACGGCGATCGGCGGCCTCATGCCCCTGGCCCTTGAAAGCTCGGGCCTCTATTCGCCGCTGGCGATCGTGATCATCGGCGGCCTGATCTCCTCGACGGTGCTGTCCCGCCTCGTGACGCCGGTCATGTACCTGCTTCTCGCCCCCCGGGATGAAGAGGCCTGATGGCGGAAATCCGCCAATCCAGACCGTCACGTTAAACTTGCAAGCAAGTCGCAAGAGCATTACATGTAGCTCGCCGGGCGAAGCAAAGCCTCTCCCGCACAACCCGATGAGCCGCACACATGTACGTCTGCAACTGCAACGGCCTGACACAGAAACAAGTTCGCGAAGCGATCAAAAATCGCCCGCATAGCGTCGAGGCCGTGTATCATTACCATCAGTGCCAGCCGCAATGCGGACGCTGCGTGCCGGAGGTTCGCGAAATGCTCGACGAAGCGCGCGAAACAGAGGCCGCCTAGGGTCCGCCTCACCTCGGGGACCTCACTATGAAGGGCGCGAAGGACGTCGTCGCGGAACTCAACCGCGCGCTGACCAACGAACTCACGGCCATAAATCAGTATTTCCTGCACGCACGTATGTACGACAACTGGGGCTTCGAAAAGCTCGGAAAGAAGACGTACGACGAATCCATCGAGGAAATGAAACACGCCGACCAGCTCATCAAGCGGATCTTCCTGCTTGAGGGCCTGCCGAACCTGCAGGATCTGAACAAACTTCAGATCGGCGAGTCGGTTCCCGAGGCGTTGCAAGCGGACCTCAATGTGGAACGCAAGGGCAGGGAGTGCCTGATCAAGGGCATCGACACCTGCGAGACGAAAAAGGATTACGTCTCTCGCGACATCCTGCGCCACATTTTGAGCGACACGGAGAGCCACATCGACTACCTCGAGACGCAGCTGGACCTGATAGAAAGCATGGGGCTGCCCAACTACCTGCAGTCGCAGGCTTTCTGATCAATGCCAGCGCCCGGCTCTTTCGCCGCGCCCTGGCCCGTGGGTAAGATGTTGAAAGTGAGTCGGGGGAAGGTCCGTTCCATGAAAATCGCTCGTGCAGTCGTGTTGGTCGCCGCCGCGGCCCTGTTCGTTGGTCCGGCGATCGCCGCGAAGAAGAAGGCTGAGCCGGCCTGCATCAAGGACAAGGTCTTGGCCTCGTTCCAGATGCGCATGCTCCAGACCGAACTCGTGGTCGGCGCGCTCTCCTGCAAGATGACGCCGCGCTACAACGAATTTGTCACCGCTTACCGCGACGAACTGATGGGCGCCCACCGGGTCCTGATGAAGTACTTCGCGCGCGAATCGAAGCTTGAGGATTACAAGTCCAAGACGGCCAACGAAGCCTCGCAGCGCAGCCTGGCCAACATCACCGAATTCTGCCTCTACACCTCTGCCCTGTACGACAAGCTGCTCGGGCCGGAGCGTCCGAAGCTCGCGGCTTTTGTCGGCTCTGAGCGCGTCGCCAACCACCACGGTCAGAACGCTTGCGGCTCGCCCGAGCTGATCACGGCCTCGACCGCCAGCGGTAAGATCGTGCCCATGCCGCGCCAGAAACCTGAGATCGCGGGCATGGCGTCGGTCATCCCGGCCGCAATGCCGACCCCGAAGCCGGAAGTGGCGTCGGACACCTCGACGGCGCCGTCTACCGCTCAGCAATAGCTTTCGCCACTACGGCAAACAAAAAGGGCGGACCCTGCGGTCCGCCCTTTTTCGTTAGACGCGATGCGTCCGATTATTCGATATCGATCGTGGCGCGGCGGTTGCGCGGTTCGATCTCGCGATCGCCGGTCTGCACCATGAGTTCGGTCTCGCCCTTGCCGACGGCCGTGATGCCTTTGGCCGGGATGCCTTCGCCGACAAGCGCCTTCGACACCGCCTTGGCGCGCTGCGTCGACAGACGTTGGTTGTAGGCGCTCGAACCGATCGTATCCGTGTGGCCCGTCACCAGGATGGAAACGTAGCCGACGCGCATGGCGGTCGCCGCGGCTTCTTCGATGACTTCCATCGCCTTCTTATCCAGCGCGGCTTTGTTGAAGCCGAAGTAGACGATGAACTGCTTCGGCTCGCTCGGCGGCGGGGGAGGCGGCTCCATCGTTGTCACCGGCTCCATCACCGGCGCGGGATCGTCTTGCAGATCGAAGCGCAAACCGACGCTGACCGTGTGATTCTCGTTCTCGTAATCGACCTTCACCGGCCCGAACACGCGGAATTCCGGATCGTCGCTCGTCATGTAGCGATAGGTCATGACGAAATCGAGCCGCTCCGTCAGCTTGTGCGAAAGCTGGAACAGCGCCTGGCCTGCGATCACGAAGTCGTCGTTGTCCCACAAGCCCGGCACGTCGACGTCGACGAAGTTGCCGCCGAAGCCGAGGCCGATCGAGAACGCGGTCGTGTCGCTGATCGGAATGTCGTGGATGACGTTGATCATCTGCGTAAACTGCGAGACGTCACCGAAATTGCCGGGGAAGCAGCCGCCGCCGAAATCGACGCAGTCGACGTCGTTCTCGCGCCAGCCGGCTTCAAGTTCGAGGCGCCAGTTGTTCTCCCAGCGATAGCCGACTTCGGCGAACACCGCCCAGCCCGACTCGAACTCAGCTTCGAAGTCGCCGAAGCCGGTGTTGAACGCGACGTCCGCGTTGTCGATCCAGTTGGCACCGCCTTCGGCGCCGACATACCAACCCGTCGAGCGTTGGCCCGCATTCGCGCCCGCAGACAAGGCATAGATGGACAGACCCAGCGCCGACGCCAGCAAAGCGTTCTTCAACATGGAAACACCCCATTCCCCAATCGGCGCCGACAGTGCGATTTCGCTTGCGTCGTGCAGCCGTAACCCGCCAACGAATCACCAAATGAAGGCGTCCGGGTCAAACAAAAGCGGTGCTTTCCCTTAACTTCCCAAGCGACTGTGCCATAACGGCAAAGAGCGGCCCCAAAAGGGCCGCTCAGCAGTTGCGATCTACGTACTATCGGTTGCGATGTCCGCCGATCGTTTAGTTAAGATCGATCGTCGCCCGCCGGTTCTGGGGTTCCTTCACGCCGTCGGCGGTCTGAACCAGAAGCTCGGTTTCGCCTTTTCCGTTCGACGAAATCGCCGATGTCGGAATGCCTTGACGCACCATCTCGGCTTTCACGGCGTTCGACCGGCGCATCGAGAGGCGCTGATTGTAGTCTCCGGAACCAACCGTGTCCGTGTGTCCCGTAATGACGAGCGTCGCCGATCCCGTATCTTTCGCCGCGACGACGGCTTCAGAGATCACGCGCAACGCTTCGGACGTCAGATTGTATTTGTTGAAGCCGAAGAACACGATGAACTGCCGCGGCGCTGCTGAAGACATCGGCTCCGGCGGCGGCTCGGTCGGCGCCATGTCCGTCATTGCAGCCGCCGGTGACTGCAGCGCATAGCGGATCCCGAATGTCGCCGTATGCTTCACCGCATCGTCGGCGTTGTCCAAGATCACGCCGGCCGCCGGCGTGAAGTCGAACTCCGCATCCATGATGCGCATGTAACGATAGTTCAGGAACAAAGAGGTCTGACGGCCGACCGCATAGTTGATGCCGGCGATGCCCTGATAGGCGAAGCTCCAACTATCGTCTTCGAACGACGGCCCGCCGAGCGAGAAGGTCACGTTCGAGAAGTCGCCGCCGGCGCCCGCACCAACGGTGAGCGAGAGGTTGTCGGTCAGCCCGATGTCGTAGAGCAGGTTGCCCATGAACGAGGCTTCCCAAACATCCGCTTCGACGGTCGTGATCGGCACCACCCCGATCGAGTAGACATCGATATCGTTGTCGCGGTAGCCGCTCTCGAATTCCAGACGTAACCCGTTCCATCCGTAGCCGACGGACGCAAGAACGGCCCAGCCGGTGTCAAAGGTTGCTTGTGCAGGAACCGCATTGAAGTCGTGGTTCCACTCGTCGATCCAGTTCGCGCCGCCTTCAAGGCTCACGTACCAACCTTCGATCGCAGCTGCCTGTGCTGCTGCCCCGCCGAACGCCACGGCCAACGCCGTGCCAAGTAACGCCGATCTCACACTCATGAGGCACCCCTTTCTGTTTTTTTGCTGACCGCAAATGCGCAAACGCCGGCCAGACCCAGTTGGATCGTGGGTGCCTTCGTTGGGGGTCGAAGTCAAACACAAGGATTCGGATGCGCTGGAAGGCGCGGAATTCCTTAACAAATCGTAAACACGACGAGCTCTCGCCGAACCGCCGCTCGACTAAGGGTTGTCGGAATCGAACTGATTCGCCGGCGAATCATGCGCAAGAGAAAGCGTTCCTATTTGCGATCGCTCCACGCGCGGCAAAACGAAGGGCGGCTGTTAGGCCGCCCTTCGTCACCACACGGAGGATAGTTTTAGTCCGCTCAGTAAGACTCGTTAGTTCAGGTCGATGGTCGCGCGGCGGTTCTGCGGTTCCTTCACCGAGTCGCCGGTCTGCACCATCAGTTCGCTTTCGCCCTTGCCTGCGGTCGAGATCGCATTGCCGGGGATGCCGTTAGCCGTCAGGCCGTCTTTCACCGACTGCGAACGACGCATCGACAGAGCGTTGTTGTAGCGCGGTGAGCCGACGGTATCCGTATGGCCGACGACGAGGATTGAAGCTGATCCGTATTCCTTCGCGGCCGCCGCGGCATCAGCCACGACACGCGCCGCTTCCGGCGTCAGGTTCGACTTGTTGAAACCGAAGAACACGATGAACTGCTTCGGGCCCTTCACCGGCGGCGGAACTTCGGCCTTCGGCGGCGGCGGAGCGCCGTCACGCTGCAGGTCAAAGCGGAAGCCGACGAGCACCGAATGCTCGGTCTTTTCCATTTCCCAGGTTTCGTTGTCCGTCGGATCTTCGATCTCGGCGTCTTCCATAATCGTGTAGCGGTAGTCGAGATAGACCTTCCACCGCTCGGTCAGGTCATAGGCAACCTGCGCGATTAACTGACCGGCCAGGACGTAGTCGTCCGTTTCAAGCCCAGCCGCCGAGCCGTCAAAGTTTCCAGCCGTGTCAGGCGTGAACACAACAAGGTTGCCGCCGATACCCGCGCCAACCGAGGCCGAGAAGCGGCCGCTGAGTTCGACGTCATAAAGGGCGTTGACCATCTGGGACAGTTCCCAGACTTCACCGTTGGGAGCCGCAAAGCATGCCGTGGTCGAACAGAAACCGTCGGCGTCGTTGTGGCGGTACGTATTCTCAAACTCGACGCGCCAGCGACCGAAGTCATAGCCGACGGCGCCGGATACCAAGAACCCGGTGTCCCAGCTAAATTCGTTCTGCGTAGCTAGGATGCCCGACGTCGACTCGTCGATATTCCCGTCTTCAATCCAATTGGCGCCGCCGGCAAGGCTTAGATACCAACCGGTCGGCGTCGTGACGTCGGCATGGGCCGCACCAGCCGAGCCCAGCGCAACCGCCGTGCCTAGCAACAAGCTTCTGAACTTCATGAAAACAACTCCCTCCTCGCGTGGTCTACAAGCGATGAAGGGAAATGGTTAACAAGTGGTTAATTCGACCCAATATGTAGCGGTTGCGGTTCTATATGTTGTGTCGGCGCTACAACATTCTCAACTTGTGCGCGATTAGTCGAACCACACCGCGCCAAAAGCGAAGGGCGGGCCCCCCGGCCCGCCCTTGCTGTAGTCCCCTCGAAGTCGACTCAGTGCTTACTGAAGGTCAACCGTGGCGCGACGGTTTTGCGGCTCTTTTACGCCGTCACCCGTCTGAACCATGAGCTCAGCTTCACCCTTGCCCGAGGTGCTGATCGCACCATCCGAGACGCCCTTGCCGACCAGATTGGCCTTCGCGGCATCGGCGCGGCACTCGGAGAGCTTCTGGTTGTAAGCCGAAGAACCGACCGTATCCGTATGGCCCACGATGCGGACCGACGCCGAACCCGACGATTTCGCAGCCGAAGCCGCTTCGCTCAACACCGCATCGGCTTCAGCCGTGATGTTGCACTTGTTGAAACCGAAGAAGACGATGAATTGCTTCGGCTGAACGGGCGCGGGCGGCGGCACGTCGGCAACCGGAGCCGGCGCTGCCGGCGGATCGTCGTAGCCATAACGGAAGCCGATCATGACGTTGTGCTTCGCCACTTCGAATTCCGAGCGGACGCCACCGATCGTGTATTCCATGTCTTCGGCCCAGAGATAGCGGTACGTGACCGCCAGGTCCCAATGGTCCGAAAGGCGATGCGTCAAGCCGACGATGCCTTGAATGGCCAACTGCGTGTCTGTGTCTTCGCGAGCGAAACGATCGTCATAGCGCGCGATGTCGACACCGGCGCCAGCGCCCAGGTTCAACAGCCAGCGCGACGCGATCGGCGCGTCGTAGATCATGTTGAGCATCGCCGTATATTCGGTCAGCTCGCCATCGATCGCCGGAGCGTTGTTCGTCTCGTCGGCGTCGTTGTTGCGATAGCCGCCTTCGAATTCAAGGCGAAGGTGATTGTCGAACGAATGCCCGAATCCGAGCAGAGCGCCCCAGCCCGATTGATACTCAATCGCTTGGAACCCCGCCACGCCCGGCAGGCCGGTGTCATTCACGTGAACCCAGCCGGCTTCAAAGTTGGTATACCAACCATGGCGCTCGGGGGCCGCATTTGCCGTCGTCGCTACTGCGAGCAACGCGGACGCGGCGACCGTCCCCACCAGAAGTTTCTTAAAACCCATTGCACCCTCTCCAAGATTTCCGCGTCGCGCGAAAATGCCCCCAACGCAACCCTAATTAAGCCCTAGTTTCGCGGACTTGCCGTCAGGGCTTCATCAAACACTACAACTGGGTTCGGCCACGGGTACAGGGAAAGAAGGCTATTAATGATACGTACCGTGCAGGTTCTCAACCGTCTGTTGCAGAACCGCCACGAACAAAAGCGGGTCCCCATCGCTGGGAACCCGCTCTACTAGGAATGCGAGGAATTATCTAGCGAATCTACTCGAGATCGACCGTCGCGCGGCGGTTCTGAGGCTCCTTCACCCCGTCTCCAGTTTGCACCATAAGGTCGCTCTCGCCTTTGCCGGAGGTCGAGATCGCCCCCTCGGGGATTCCTTTGCTGACCATATTGGATTTTGCCGCGCCGGAGCGGCACTCGGACAAGCGCTGGTTGTAGGCCGGCGAGCCCGAGGTGTCGGTGTGACCGACGATCCGGACCGCGGCCGAACCCGACGACTTGGCGGTATCGGCGGCCTCGGCCAGCACCTTGTCGGCTTCCGTGGTGATGTCACAACGGTCGAAGCCGAAGAAGATAATGAACTGCTTCGGCTTGGAGGGCTCAGGCGCCGGGGGTGGAGCGGCCGCCGGGGCCGGCGGCGGAGCGGCCGGCGAATCGTATCCGTAGCGGAAGCCGAGCGTCACCGTGTGTTTGGCGATTTCCATCGTGTCGGTATCGCCGAACACGCTCGTGAACTCGGGGTCATCCGCCCACAGATAACGGTAGTTCAGCATGATGTCCCAGTGCGGACCCACCTGGTAGACGAGCCCGACGATGCCCTGAGCCGCAAACACCGTGTCGGTGTCTTCGCTGAACTGATCGTCGAAGCGGACGCTGTCTGCGCCGACGCCGGCGCCGAAGCTGATGTTCCAGCGCGAGCCGATCGGTTGATCGTAATGCGCGTTGAAGAACCCGCTCCACTCGTTCAACTCGCCGTCGGTGATCGCGACGGTATCGATGCGGTCGATGTCGTTGTTGCGATAGCCGGCCTCGAACTCAAGCCGCAACTTGTTGTCGAACGCGAAGCCGACGGTGCCCAAGCCGCCCCAGCGATTATCAAACTCGATGTCGCTATAACCCCAGGTCTGCAGCTCGCTGTCCTGAACATTGACCCAACCGGCTTCCAGGCCGAAGTACCAACCATGCCGTTCGGCAGCGCCGGCTACGCCGCTCGCCAAGCCCAGGCCGAGTGCCGTCCCAAGCAAAATTGTTTTTACGTGCATCTCACTTTTCTCCTGAGTGTCTGCGAGATCGAACCTGTTCCTCGGGCGACACAGGGGTGAAGCCTAAGAGAAATGATTCGTGAATCACTTCAGCGCGAGGGTACAAAAGCGTTCGTGTGCGACACGGGAAAACTCTCTCGCAACACGGTTTTCATTGGTGTTCTTGTATGCTCGTTGCGCTCTCGCCACAGTTTTCGGATGCGATACGGAGGGTCATATTTTTGAACGCTGTTCGAATTCTCATCGATGGATTTCGCTGTGACCAAATTGGTGCGTGACTTCCTCGGTTCACTCTTCGGCAAGCCCAAACGCGGCGACGACGGCGTCGGTCGCTCAAGCGTGCCGCCGGGCCACTTCGTGGTTGCGATCGGCGACGTGCACGGACGATTGGATCTGGTGGAGAATCTGTGGGCGCAAATCGATGCCGCCTCGCGTCTATCGTCGGCGCGCCGCCGCACGCTGATCTTCGTAGGAGACTACATCGACCGCGGCCCGCAATCGCGCGAACTGATCGATCGGTTGCTCAAGGGTTTCACGGGTTTCGAAACCGTCTACCTCAAGGGCAATCACGACGACACGCTGCTGCAGTTTCTGACCGACCCCACGATCGGCGACGCCTGGCGCAACTTCGGCGGTATCGAGACACTGAACAGCTACGGCGTCACGCACGCGCAGGACAAGAACTGGTCCCAAACGCGCAGCGAATTCGCGGCCGCGCTGCCGCGCGAGCATCTGGAGTTCTTCAAGAACCTCAAACTCTACGTCACGATCGGCGATTACATCTTCGTACACGCCGGCCTTAAACCGCGCGTACGGTTGGAAGAGCAGAGTGAAACCGACCTCCTGTGGATCCGCGAGGAGTTTCTCGACAGCTCTGTCAATTTCGGCCGGGTCGTCATTCACGGCCACTCGCCGGCGGACGCTCCCGTCATCCGCCCCAATAGAATCGGCATCGACACCGGCGCTTACATCACCAACAACCTGACGGCGGTCATCCTCGAAGAGCGCACGCGCAGATTCTTGTCGACAGCTTGAATGCGGCGACCGGCTTGATCGCTACACGGCCGGGGCATATCAAGATTCGTAAACCTGGGAATCGCGAGAACGATGCTGCATCGCCTGTTTACGCTGTGCGCCTTTGTGTTCGCTCTGACCGCGTGCGCCGGTCATTGGGATGAGCAATCGCCGCATGCCCGCGGCCCGTCATCCGGCTCGACATCGTCGGCGACGGCGTTCCCCGCCGCTGTTGCGGGCGATTATCGCATCGTCGCGAACGACAAGATCAAGGTGACGGTCGCCGGCGAGGCCGATCTTTCGGGCGAATTCCCGGTCGACAAGGCAGGCGCGTTGAAGGGGCCTGTGGTCGGCGAGGTCCAGGCGGCAGGCCTGACGCTCCGCCAGTTCGAGTCGGTCTACGCGACCAAGCTGCGCGAGGGCGAAATCCTGCGCGACCCGCGCGTCTCCGCCGAGGTGACGAATCTGCGCCCCATCTATGTGCTGGGCGAAGTGAAAAGGCCCGGCCAATACGCCTTCGTCAACGGCATGACCGTTCAAAAGGCCGTCGCACTCGCTGAGGGCTACACGTATCTCGCCAGCGAAAACACCGTCGAGATCACACGCGGCGGCACGAAAGTGACGCTCGATTTCACGGCCGAGACGGTTGTCCTGCCGGGCGACGAAGTGCGCGTCCCCTCGCGCATATTCTGATTCTCCAACGCCACCCGCTCAACGTGCAACGACGTGCTCGCGCACGTCGTTTGCAGCAACATGTTGATAGCACCGCACCGTTGGCAAATTCCGCTGGTGCGAATCTGCGCGCCAGCTAGATTCGTTATCGAATCGTTAACGCCTGCCGAGAGGGCGGCAGTCGCGTGCCGAGAACGCTCCCGCCTTCAAGTCGATGCTCCCGACGGGAAACTGTGACGTGCAGTGGATTGGCAACGCGCGCGTCGTGACGCGCCCAACCGTTCGATAAGTCGCCATGGGTATGTCGGAACGCCGCATGAATGTTTATCACCTGCGCCAGAATCACAGGATCGACGAGCCCGATCCGCTCCCGCCGGTCCGCGTGCCGCGACGGCCTGAGGTTGCGCCGTCGCGTTTCGGCATCGGCGCGGCGTTTCGCGTGTTCCGCGTCCGTCGCTTCACGATTCTGGCGATAATCCTTTTCTGCACAGCCGTGGCTGCGATCGTCCTCTCCCAACTGACGCCGCTTTACAGCGCCTCCGCACTCGTCGTGGTCGGACAGCAGCCCACCGAAAGGGCGGGCGTCATCGATCCGCTGGCGACTGACCCGAAAGAAGACGCCGCCGTCGAAACGCAACTCCGCATCCTGCAGTCCACATGGCTCGCAGAGCGCGTGATTGCCACGCTGAACCTCGCCCGGGATCCCGAGTTCAGCCGCGAATCGCGCTCACCGCTCGATCGCCTCAATCCGTTCGCGGCGCCGAAGTCCAAGATTCGCGCCGGCGCTGCCTCGCAAAGTCCGTCGGCGGTCGACTCCGCCACGCTGAGCCGCTTCGCATCCCATCTCACCGTCGCCGCCGAAGGCCGATCGTCCGTCGCGCGCGTCACCTTCGCCTCGACCAATGCCGCGAAAGCCGCGTTGATCGCGAACACCGTTGTCGCCGTGTATCTGCAAACACAGGCCGATACGGCGAAACCGACATCTGCCGCGCCCGACGAACAACTCGTCCGCTTGACCGAGCAGGTACGCGAAGCCGAAGCCGCCATCGAGCGTCGCAAGACGCAAGGCGCCGCGGTCGAAGTCAAAGACGGTAATTCGCTGGCGACCGAACAACTCTCGGAACTCAACGCGCAGATTGCGACCGCACGTTCGAACCTCGCCGAGCGCGAGGCGAAACACCGCCGCGCAAGCGCGCTCCTGACATCAGGCGACGATCCCGCCACGATCACGTCCATCACCAGCGCGCCGGTGATCGTGAAGCTGCGCGACAAGCAAACCGAACTCACGCGCAAAGAAGCGGAGCTCTCCACAAAATACGGCGACCGCCACCCGCAGATGATTGCGCTCCGCGAAGAGCGTAGCAATCTGCAAGCCAAGATCGACGACGAACTCAAGATTGTCGTCAAGAGCCTCGCGAGCGCCGTCACCATCGCTAAGACGCGCTTGGCGTCACTCGAAACGTCGCTCAGCGAAATGCAAGCCGCGTCGAGCACGCCGGCCGCGTCACCTGCCGAAGGCAGCGATCAGGCGGACCTGCGCCAGCTCGAAGACGAACTCGCGACACGTCGTGCGGCGCTTCAGCAATATCAATCGGCAGTACGCCCGGCGCTAACAGCACCGCAAATCAACGACAAGAGGGTTATCGACAAAGCAGCCGTACCCGGCGAGCCCAGCTTCCCCGACACGCCGCTGATCATGGGCGGCACGCTCTTGGGCTCCGCATTGTTCGGCATGTTCTTTGCGCTCGTTGCGGAAAGCCTCGGCAAGGGCTTCCGAACAGGCAACGAAATCGAACGCATGGGGCAGGTGGGCAATCTCGCCGTCGTGCCGCGTCTGAAAGGCGCCAAGCACATCGCCGACCTCGTCATGCAGAAGCCGTCGTCGTCCTTCAGCGAAGCCGTTCGAACGCTCTACTCCGGTCTCCAACTGTCGAACGGCGACCACCCGCCCAAGGTGGTGGTGATGACGTCGTCGCTTGCGAACGAGGGCAAGACATCGCTCGCCGTCAGTTTGGGCCGCATGGCCTCGAAGGGTGGCGCGCGCGTGATTCTCATAGACGCCGACCTGCGTCACCCAAGCGTCGGCAGCGCGTTCTCGCCACGCCGACCGGAGGCCGGGCTCGTCGAAGTGCTCACCGGGAAATGCAAACTGCGCGACGTATTGCACCGCGATCCGATATCGCCGCTCGAATTCATTCCAACGGCCGCGCCGCCGCAGAACCCGTCGGAACTCTTGGCGTCGAACGCCATGAAGAACATGATCGATATCTTGCGCCAGCACTACGACCTGGTCATCATTGACGCGGCGCCTGTGCTGCCGGTCGCCGATACGCGGCTCCTGTCGCGCGTCGCTGACAAGATGGTCTACGTGGTCGGTTGGAATACGACGCCGCGCGAAGCCGTGATCACCGGCCTTAGACTTCTGCATGACGCCAACGCCGACATCGCCGGCACGGTGCTCAACCAAGCCGACATGCGGCGTCACGCGATCTACAGTTACGGTACCGCCTCGTATGGCTACGACAAGAAATACGCGAGATACCACGCGCAGTGACGCCGTCGCCGCCGGTTTGGTGACCGGCGCGATCGCTGCCGCGCTGATCGTCTATGCGGCGCTGTACGGCAACGCGGCATGGAGTTTCGCTCATGCCGAAGCGCGCTATCGCGACGTCGCAAACGGCAAGCCGCAGACAATTGTCGAACTCGACGCGCTGACCCAAGCCCTGCGCGCGTCGCCCGCGCAGCACGATCTAAGCCGCGCCGCGCTGGTGCAGATCGTGGCTGCGGAGCAAATCGACGTCGCCTCACTACGTGCAATTTCCCGCCTGAGCGTAGCGCGCCGCGACTTGCGCCTTGGCCTTTCGGCGACGCCGACGGATGCCTTCGCGTGGACGCGCCTCGCCATGACAGAACTGCGCCTCGGCCACCACCAGCGCGCGGCAGCGGCGCTGGCGCTCGCTTGCCATGTCGGCCTCACCGAGCCGACACTTGCCGCAACGCAATTCGATCTCGCCGTCAAGCTCTGGCCGCAACTCAGCGCCGACGCGAAGGCCGCGGTCGAACGGCGCCTGACCTGGGCGCAAGGACGTGCGGACATTGCGCAAGACAAGGCGGCCGCCACCTTGCGGCGTTACTTCGCCTCCGAACGCGGCAGTCCGTAAGGGGGTCCCAAAAGCAAAAGCCCCCGCTGAGGCTCCATCCCTCAGCAGGGGCTTTCGTGAGCTGGGATCTCACGTAGCAGCCAGGAAACCGAGAGCGCTGTGGGTTATTGGGTGTCAACCACAGCAGGAAGAATGGGTCGGCTGCCCGGACAGGTAGAGTTTGTGCGCGTAATGTGTGATTTTCTATGCGTCAGGGCTCCTTGTTGCGCGAGAATCTCAAACTGTGACCTGAGCGACGCACAATTTGTGTCGCGTTTTCCCCGCGCAGGCGAATGCGCCAAACACCGATCCCCCGGGCGGCGTGAATTCGTTCGAATGAAAACGTCAGTCGAACGAGACTCGCCCACACCGCATGCCAGTTCTGGCATCGACATTCTGCGTCCCGCGCGAAGGTTCGCTGTCTGCAGCAATTGAGGGAGCATGATTAAGGGTGTCCTAAAATCGCCGGTTTGCAGCCGTGCGGCCCGAGGAAATGTGCGGTTCCCTAACGTCACCGTAACTGGCGCTCGCAATACTCGGACAATTACGAGCCACGAATTTTGGAAAAAATGGTCACCGAGCGGCGAGCCCACAAACGCTATGTCATTGACGGTCTGATGGTCGATCTCGCGGGCGTCGTCCACGAAACCGTCGACATTTCCGTGCGCGCGGTCGCAGTCGTGATCAGACCCGGCGTCGACTACGCGGCATTGAAGCCGCCGTTCCGCTTCGCGAGCGAGAAGGCGGAAGGTTTGAACCGCCACATCCCAAACATGCGCCGCCTTTACGAGCGTGGCCGTGTCGTCGTCATCGACTACTTCATCGACGATCCCGAATGGGACGCGACGCTTGCCGCCTTTGACGTTCGCGCCGACGTGAAGCCTCTTGAAGATGTGTTCGGGTAGCGGCCATGCGCAGGCTTCGCCTCAAGGCTCTCCTGGGAACTTGCCCGCCGTCGATCGTGTTTGACGCGCGCGGTCGTCAAATGCTCGTCGAGGACGCAGACCCGCAAAGCGAACCGAAGACGCTTCTGCCGTTCTTCGAACACTCCTTGTTCAAGAACGCGATGCTGCTGAAGACGATCGGCCGGACGGCGGCCGACATGCCGGCGAACGTGGTCCAAACGCGCGCGTACTTCCCGTTCGATCCCAAGTACCCGGGCAACGGCGGCGTATCGATGTGTTGCGACGGCGAACTGACGTTGGCGGCCGTCGAAAAATTCATGTCCGGCAAGATCGATCCGGCGCGCATCCAGGATGATCTGCGCAAGATTCATGTCATGGCGAAGCTGCCCAGCTTCTCGCCATTCCTCCTGCGCGATGCGTTCGAACGCGCGGGCCTCACCGTCGACCAGCGTCACTTCCGCGTCAGCGACGCGGAAGCCGACGCGATGCGCGACACGCTGAAGTCCAAATTGAAACCGCTCGCCGCGATGGCGTTGGCGTTGCCCGCCAACTCGGTCGGCGACACCCGGCTTGATATGCTTGCGCGCAAACTCTGGGAACTCGACGATCCAAGCTTCCTCGGCGCCTTCGGCCAAGCATTGAAGATCCCGGAGGGACAAACGATCGAAGTCCTCTACGCTTGGATCGGCGTCTCCTTCTTCCAGCGCGAGTTCGCCAAGCGCCAGCCAAAGTTGCGCGAGCTCGCCGAATGGCTCGGCGGCAAACCGCAGTTGGGCGAACTTCGCGACGAGAAGGCGCGCCAAGTTGTGGCCGATCGCGGCCAGGTGCGCGACAGCCTTCGCTGGGCCTGGTCTCAAGCAGGCAGCGTCTTCGACCGCTACAGTTCGTCGTATGACGCGCTGATCTCGAAGAGCGACGCAAAGCCGTTCGTCGAATATCTCCAGAATGTGCGCGTGGACTTCGAGATTTTGGGTGCTCGTCTGGCCCTGATCGAGCAATGCTTGTGCGTCCACGGCGTGGTCGCAGCGCAGGAGCGCGGCAGCCAAGTGGCCGTCGAACTCCTTCAAGACCTGGCCGCAAGCCTTCGCGACGGCGGCGATCGCGACTTGGCCGCGGCATAAGGCTGGCGGGCAGGGCGGGAAGCGTACTAAAAACGTCGATGCTCCTATCGCTCGCCAAGTCGGTGCTTTACCGCATCCCGCCGCGCAACTTTCGCACGCTGGCCGGGCTGACGGTGCTTTACATGCACGGCCTTGTCCGCAAGCACGAAGACGAACGCGTGCAGCGCCTGCATCTAACCGTCGATGAATTCCGCGCCACCATCACGGCGCTGAAGGATTGGGTCAGCTTCGTCTCGATCGAAGAAGCGATGCGCCTCTATCAGATGGGCGAAACCCACAAGCCTGTCGCGGTACTCACCTCCGACGACGGTTACGTGGACAACCACGACCTGCTGATGCCTGTTGCGCGCGAGATGGGTGTGCCGCTCGCGGTATTCGTCAGCACACGTCATATCGAAACCGGCGCGCGCTTCCCGACCTACCTGACGCGCTGCTTCGCCTACTATGCGCCGCCGGGCGACTACACGCTGCCTGGTCTGGACGCGCCGCTGACGATTGCGGACGATGATGCCGCCCGCAACGCGGCTTCGTCGGCGCTGGGCGCCGCCGTCTACCGCAACGATCAGGCCGGCGTGCGCAAACTGTGCGACGCACTGATCGAAACGATGGGCCCGAACCGCCAGGCCGACCTCGACGCGAAATTCCACTCGGACCAGCCGATGACCTGGGCGCAGGTGAAGGCGATGCACGACGCCGGCGTAGAAATCGGCGCCCACGCCCACGACCACGCGATCCTCCACCGCGGCCAACCGAAGGCGGAGATCGACCATCAGGTGCTGACGTCCAAGACGATGATCGAAGACCGCATCGGCCGTTGCCGCTACTTCGCGTTTCCTGTCGGCAACGTCGCCCACGTCGGCCCGCAGGCGCTCGAGACGGTGCGCAACGCCGGCTTCGACGCCGCCTTCTCGACCATCAACGGCACGCTCGCCGCCTCACGCGACGACTACCTGCACCCGCGCGTGATGCTCCACCGCTCAAGCAAGGCGGACGCATTCAACTTCCCGTTCGTCGGCCTTAGGCACGACCGCGCCGTCGCGACCAAGCAAGCCGCGATCAAGCAACCGTAGCGTCAGCAAGCCGCAGTCGCGGATAGACAAACGGCGTCGAAAAATGGCGTCATCCCGCCATGCACCCAGCACCGACCGAAAAGTCCTTTCAGGCCACCGGCGCCCGCATCGCTTATGCCGAGTGGGGAAAGCCGGGCGCCCCCGCTATCCTGCTCATTCATGCCACTGGTTTCCACGCGCGTTGCTGGGATCAAACCGTCAAGGCGCTGCCGCCCGGCGTTCGTGTGATCGCCGTCGACACACGCGGCCACGGCCGCAGCGAAAAGACCGGCCCGATTCGCGACTGGACCGTTCCCGCCCAAGACATCGCCGAACTGATCGAACACCTCGGTCTGAGAGACGCCATCGGCGCCGGCCATTCGATGGGCGGACACCTGCTGGTCCAAGTCGCCGCCACGCACCAGACCGCGTTCAAGCGCCTCGTCCTCATAGACCCCGTGATGCTGCCGCCGGAGGCCTACGCGAATCCGCATCTCACCGCGTTGCCCGAAGGCGCCGTCCACCCGGTGGCACGCCGCCGCAACGCCTGGGCCTCATGGCAAGAGATGTTCGACGCGTTCAAGGCGCGCCATCCTTATTCGCTGTGGCGGAAGGAAGTTCTGGAAGACTACTGCCGCTACGGCCTCGTGCCGGCCGCAAGCGGGCAGGGGTTCGAACTCGCGTGTCCACCGGCGATTGAAGCATCGATCTACATGGGCCATGCCGGCAGCGATATCTATGCGCTTGCAGCGCGCGTCAAAGTCCCCGTCACCGTCTTGCGCGCGAAACCGCGCGAGCCGGGCCCGCGCGATCTCACAGACTTTGCGGCTTCACCGACCTGGGAAGGCGTTGCGCGCTCGTTCGCGCAAGGTCGCGACGTCCCGCTACCGCACCTCACGCACTTCGTTCCGATGCAAGAACCTGAGTTGACCGCGCGCTTCATCGCGGACGAGAACGCGAACGCGTAAAACTTGTCGCGTCGTTGGTGAAATTAACGCACGTGCAACTCGATCAACACGTCGACCACGCGCACAACGCGAACGGACGACAAACGCCTGTGCATGACCGGAGAATTCCCGTTGCACGCATTTCGGTTCGGGCGTTTATGACGCTCCATAAGTCAAGAATGAAGGCCAGGGAATATTGAAGCGCCCGCCGCCGCGAACCACCCGCGACGTCGGGCGCATTTTTTTGTCTGTGGCTCAGCCGCGCCGCGCCGCGTTCAACTTGCGCTCCCAATTGAGCGCCGTCTCGACGATCGTCGCGATCGAGGCATGCTGCGGTGCCCAGCCGAGCTCGCGCTTCAGCTTCGCGGAATCGCAGACGAGCGCCGGCGGATCGCCCGGTCGGCGCGGGCGGTCGCGGGAGGGCAGGGGGTGGTTCAACACTTTGCCGAACGCGTCGACCACTTGGCGTACCGAATGCCCGGTGCCGTACCCGCAGTTATAGGTGCGCGTCTCGCCCGCGGTCCCCGGTTTCGTCAGCGCCAGCTCGTGCGCCAGCGCCAAATCCATCACGTGAATGTAGTCGCGCACGCACGTGCCGTCTGGCGTCGGATAGTCCGTACCGAAGATGTCGAGCGAAGCCCGTGCTCCCGTCGCCACCTCCGCCGCCACCTTGATCAAATGCGTGGCCTCAGGCGTGCGCTGCCCCGTGCGCAACTGCGGATCCGCCCCCGCCACGTTGAAATAGCGAAAGATCGTCGCGCGCATGCCGTAAACGCGTGCGATATCTTTGAGCATGAACTCCGACGCCAGCTTCGAGTGTCCGTAAGGATTGACGGGCTCGGTCGCCGTGTCCTCTGCGATCAGCGTCTTCGCAGGTGCGCCATAGACCGCAGCCGTCGACGAAAACACAAAATCCTTCACGCCGTTCCGCGCACACGTATCGAACACGTTCAGCGACTTCACGGTGTTGTTGAAATAGTACTTCGCCGGGTCCGCGACCGACTCCTCGACGCGCACAGCCGCCGCGAGCTGGATCACCCCTTCGGCCCGTGTGCTCACTAGCGCTTTCGCCAGGGCGTCGCTATCGCCGCAATCCGCCTGCACGAATTGAACTCCCGCGGGTATCGCATCACGCGAACCCGTGGAGAGATTGTCGAGAACGGCCGGTTCGTGGCCGCGATCCGCAAGATGATGTGCGATGGCCGATCCGATGTATCCGGCGCCGCCAACCAAAAGTATCCGCATCCGAAACCCGTCTCGCTCTTGCGACAACTATCTAAACGCACCGTTCATGCACCATTCAGCCCCGGGAGGGCAAAAGCGAAAAAGGGGACTTGTCGAGGACTCCACGTGAAGGGACGCACATGAAACTGAGAACACTCGCTCTGCCGCTGGCGGCAGTCGCGAGCTTGAGCCTGCTTGCCGCACCAGCCTTCGCTGATCGCGGGGACCGGGGCGACCGCGGCGACCGTGGCGGCGATCAAGCGCGCGGCCAGAACAACGGTGGCGGCAATTGGCGAAACAACAACAACGGCAGGCATCGCGGTCCGGATGGCCCGGGCCCCAACGTTCGCGGCAATCCGCCGGGACCCGCTGGTGGTCCAGGCGCGGGACCGCGTTGGCGCGACCGCGACAACAACCCGCCCGGCCCTCGCGGCGGACGCGGCACGAACTGGGAAAACCCTCCCGGTCCGCGCGGCGGTCCTGGCGCGTCGCCCGATCGGCGCTGGCGTGATCGTGACAATAACCCGCCAGGTCCGCGCGGCGGCCCCGGCACAAACTGGGAAAATCCACCCGGACCGCGCGGCGGCCCCGGCACGTCGCCCGATCGCCGCTGGCGTGATCGCGATAACAACCCGCCGGGTTGGCGCGGTGGTCCGGGGACCAACTGGGAAAATCCGCCCGGACCTCGTGGTGGGCCCGGCACGTCGCCCGATCGGCGTGGTCGTGGCGATTGGCGCGATGGACGTCGCGGTGACGACAATTGGCGCGGCGATGGTCGCCGTGGCGACCGCGACGACTGGCGTGACGGTCGCCGTGGCGGCCGCGACGACTGGCGTGACGGTCGGCGCGGTGGCAACGACAACTGGCGCGATGGTCGTCGCGGCGGCAGAGACGGTTGGCGAGATGGCCGGTGGAACAACCGTTCCGGCTGGCGCGACAACAGCCGTCGTTGGCCGGGCGTGAGGCATCACCATCGTTGGCGCTCACACCACTTCTATTCCAACAATTATTGGTACCCGCATTGGTACAACGACGGTTGGGACGACAGCTGGCGCTGGTACATCTCGCTGCGCTACTTCGACGACGCGTACTGGTGGTACTACGACGATACGTGGTGGGCCTGGGACGATCGCGATATGTGCTGGCGCGAAGGCAATCCGCGCTGGGGCGGCTACGGCTGGCGCGACCGCTACTGGCCGCGGAGTTGGTCGAACTACCGCTGGCGCTTCTGCTGGTAAGACGATTGCAACGGGGCCGGTGGAAACACCGGCCCTAGTTTTTTGGCCACACGCGATAATAGTCCGTGTACCACTTGATGAAGCGTGGAATGCCTTCGGCGATCGGCGTCTTCGGCTCAAACCCAAGATCGCGCCGTGACGCCTCGATGTCCGCATACGTGCGCGCAACATCGCCGGGCTGCATCGGCTCAAGCTTGTAGGTCGCCTTACGCCCCAACGCGCTTTCGATGAGCCCGATGAAGTCGGTGAGTTTTTCCGACTTGTGATTGCCCAGATTGTAAACCGCGTGCGGCGGCTTGCCGGATGGACGCCGCGCGACCGCCGCCAAAATCCCGGCGACGATGTCGTCGACATACGTAAAGTCGCGCCACATCTCGCCGTGATTGAAAACGGAAATCGGCTCGCCCGCTAAGATCGCGCGCGTAAACAAGAACGCCGCCATGTCCGGACGACCCCACGGCCCATAGACAGTGAAGAACCGCAAACCGGTCGACGGCACGCCGTACAGATGCGCGTAGGTATGCCCGATCAGCTCATCCGCTTTCTTCGTCGCGGCGTAGAGCGAATTCGGCTGCTCGGTCTCATCGTCAACCGAAAACGGAAGCTTGGTGTTCCCGCCATACACCGACGACGAACTCGCGTAGACGAAATGCTCGAGCTTCGAGAACTTCCGCGCCAGCTCCAGCATGATCACCTGACCCATCACGTTCGATGTGATGTAGGTGTAGGGATCGGTCAGCGAGTGCCGAACGCCGGCCTGCGCCGCCAGATGCACGACATGTGTGACGCCCGGATACTTCGCGCCCAGTGCCAACATCGCGTCGCGGTCGGAGATGTCGAGCTTCTCGAACTGAAACCCCGGCTTCGCCTTTAGTTGCGCGAGGCGCGCTTCCTTCAGGCTCACCTCATAATACGAGTTCAGATTGTCGATCCCGACCACCTGATCACCACGCGCCAGCAACGCCTGCGACACGTGATACCCGATAAACCCGGCGGCGCCGGTCAAAAGCACTTGCATCACGCGATCCTTGGGAACGTTCGTCGGCCGGTTTGTGACCTACCGCGCCGCCCAGAGCAAGGCCGCCGGACCCCTCAGCGCCCGCCGGCGGCAATCTCGACCGCGCGCCTCAACACCGGATCGTCCTTGTTTTCGATAACCGGCGTCGCAATCGCGATATCCGGGACCACGCCCCGCGCCGACGTGTCGCCGTTAGGACGGATGATATGCGCCTTCGGAAATCCGACGTCGATCCTGGTGCGGGGCAGGGTGAACTGCTCCATCGCCCCGTATGTCGACGCAAGGTCCGACGTCTCCTCGCCCAAAATCGTCGCGAACTTATAGTCCTGCGCCAACGCGGCGACCATTACGGTGTTCGAATAGGAATGCCGATTGACCAGAATGTAAACGCGGCCGCCGAAGCGCGCGCCGGCACGCGGCTCTACCATAGGAATGTCGAACGAGATGATGTCGCCGATCTTTGCTTGGGCGTAGGCGGCCGCAAACTTCGGCGATATGCCATCGGTGTCGTTCGGCGTCAGCCGCTTCGCGTTCGAGGCAATAGCTGCCTCGCTCACCTTGATCTGAAACGCCGAAGCAAAGCGGAATGGCTTTGTCGCAAACCAACCCACCATCAGATCGCTGAACGAATTGTCGCCGCCCGGATTGTCTCGCAAGTCGATGACGAGCGTGCGCGTCCGCGCCTTCAGCAGCGCCTCGAACGATGCATCGATGAACTGCCGGAACGCACTCACATCCCAGATGTTCGTCGCGGCGGGATCGTTGTTATAAAACGGACCCGGCCGCATATAGCCGACGCCGTTGTCGAGAATCTTGAAATCGCGGCGATCCCAATCGAGCGCAAGCGTTTGCGACGGCTGCGCGTTCGCTTTCATCTCCTCGCGCGTGCGTGCAGGAACGACAGCGCTAAAGGCGCCGTTCGCACCGCGCAGCTGCAACGAAAAACTGTCCACCGCGCCAAGCTCAAGCCACAAAAGGGCAGGCAGGCGGTTCTCCAGCAAGGTATGCAGCATGTACGGACTGTCCGCTGACACATGCGCGCCAAGGCGGTCGAGCCACTGCGCCATCGCAACGCCGTTCAACGCCAGGATCTCATTGCCGACAAGAATGGCGCGCGCCCCGCTGTTGTTCTCGGCAACGGTAACGCGACCGCCGGTCAAGCGCACGGAGAGCGGGAAGGTCTTGCCGCCCGCGTCGCGATAGGCGCCGTAAGCGTCGCTCGGGAAATCGACCCGCGAATGCGCGACTCTCCCGAACGCCATAAACTTCTGAAACTGCACGCGCACATCGCGCAGCGACATCCGTCGGTCGAACGATGCGAGCATCGAACGGTGTAGAGCGTCGTATTCGCCCTGCGACCGCCGCACATAGAGGTTGAAGTGCGAGGCTCGAAGGCGGCCATAGAGTTCCTGAAAGTCGGCCTTGATGTCGGCGGCGCCAATCTGCGGCTCGTCGGCGGCGGCGCAAGGCAGCGCCAACGTGATGGCTAACGCTACGGCGGCAAACGTGAAACGACGCATCATTTTCTATCCTCGGTGGTTGCGTCTAGCGGTAGCCGACCCCACCCCTTATGTAAGGACGAACACCTCCAATTTTCCTGACGAAATCCTGAGGTCGCGGATTTGAGCGAAAAACCGGACACCGCAGTGGACACCATCGTGCTCGGCGACTGGCGAGCAACCCGCGCGACCGGCGAGTTGACAGGCCCTGCCGGTACAGAGCGGCTTGAGCCGAAGGTGATGGATCTGCTGTTATTGTTGGCGTCGCGCCCGGGGCACACGTTCTCCAAGGACGAGATCATGGACCGGGTCTGGCCCAACGTAATCGTGGGTGACGACACGCTGGCCCGCGCTGTATCGCGCCTGCGCAAGGCCTTAGGCGACGACTCGAAAGCGCCCCGTTTCATCGAGACCCTGCCGAAGCGTGGCTACCGCCTCATCGCCCCCGTCACATCAGACAGCGCGGCGACGCCTGACACTGTCGCGTCGAAAGCGCCGCCAGCGCACTGGTCGCCTTCCGTTTGGACGAGCGGAGCCGCTGCATGTGCCGTCGTCATAACCCTCGCGGTCGCGTCGATCATCGGCTACCCGTCAGGCCCCGCTGGCGCGCGCTCAAACGAATTGGTGGAGCGCGCGAACGATTTCTATTTTCAATACACGCGCGCCGACAACGAAGCCGCAATCGACCTCTTCAACCGCATCCTCGCCGACAATCCCGACCACGCGCCGGCGCTGGCCGGCCTCGCGAACGCTTTCGTCCAAAAGGTCATCCGCTGGCCCGACGAACCCGGCGCGGCCGAGATGACAAAACTCGGCGACGCCATCAACGCAGGACGCACAAGAACTGACAATGCAACGCGGCTGCTAGCCCGCGCCCGTATCTACGCCGAACGCGCACTACGCGTCGCGCCGAACGATCCGGCGGCACTGAAGGCGTTGGGCTTCGTGCAAAGCGCGCAGGGCGACTTCGCGGCGGCCATCGCGACCTACAAGACGGCAATCGCCGTCGACAAAGATGCCTGGGGCCCGATGATCAACATCGGCGACGTCCTCGAAATCTCAGGCCGCGCGCCCGACGCAGTACCGTATTTTGAAGCCGCCTACGCCGCGATGGCGCGCGTCTACGACAGCCAATCCGCGCGCGTCAGGCCATGGCACGCCGCGCTCGGCGTCGTCATTGGCGATCGCTACAAGAGTCACGGCGACAACGAAGCCGCCGAGAGCTGGTATCGAACCGTCCTCGCCGAAGCGCCGCTTCACCGTGACGCCACGGACCGCCTCGCGACACTGCTACGCGAGTCCGGCGACGCCACAGGCGCCGAAATCCTGTGCGCCAACCTGCGAAAGCGTCTTGGCCCGGCAACGGTCTGCGGCGGAACCGCTTAAAGGCTCCAATACGTAATGCCCTTGGGCACAATCGCGGGATCGATCACCGACTTCACGTCGATCAGCACGCCTTGCGGCTTCAACCGCGCGAAGAGCTTCGACGGGTCGGCCATGAACTCGCGATGCGGCACGGCCAGCACCATAGCGTCGAGATTTTTGATCTGACCGAGATCGGTCAGCGCGATGTCGTATTCGTGGACGGCATCCTCGGCCCGCGCCTTCGGATCGGTCACGGTCGCGCGCACGCCGAAGTTCTCAAGCTCCCGCACGATGTCCGGCACGCGGCTGTTGCGCGTATCGGAAACATTCTCCTTGAACGTAAGACCCAAGATCGCCACCCGCGCATCGTTCAGCGGCGTCGTGTTGCGGCTGAGGAAGCGCACCAACCGCTGCGCGATAAACGCACCGACGCCGTCATTGATGCGCCGCCCGGCAAGGATGACGTCCGGGTGATAGCCCATCGTCTCCGCCTTCGTCGTTAGGTAGTACGGATCCACACCAATGCAGTGCCCACCGACCAGCCCCGGCGAAAACGGCAGGAAGTTCCACTTGGTCTTCGCCGCCTTCAGAACATCCGCCGTGCGGATGTCGAGCCGGTCGCAAATCAACGCCAGTTCGTTCATCAGCGCGATGTTCAAATCGCGCTGCGTGTTCTCAAGCACCTTCGCAGCTTCGGCGACCTTGATCGACGGCGTCGTGTGAATGCCGGCGGGCACGATCGCGCCGTACAGTCGCGCAAGAGTTGCGGTGGTTTCTTTGTCCTCGCCGGCGACAACTTTAACGATGCGTTGCAAAGTATGTTCTTTGTCCCCAGGATTGATCCGCTCCGGCGAATAGCCGAGACGAAAGTCACTACCCTGAGTGAGACCCGAAACCTGCGCGAGTATCGGTCCGCAAAAGTCTTCTGTTAGACCGGGATAGACGGTCGATTCGTAGCAGATGATTGTTCCGCGTTTCAGCGCGCGTCCCACGGTTTCCGAGGCGCCGCGCAACGGGCGAAGATCGGGCCGCTTCTGATCGTCGATCGGCGTCGGCACGCAGACGATAAACACATCCGCGCCTTTGAGGTCGTCTTCGCGATGCGTAAAGTTGAGTTGGACGGCTTTCAGTTCTTCGCGCGACGTTTCACCGGTCCAATCTTCGCCGCGCGTCAACGCCTCGACGCGCGCCACATCGATGTCGAAGCCGATCGTGCCGGGAAACTTCTCGGCAAACCCCAATGCGACGGGCAACCCCACATAGCCGAGGCCGATGACAGCAATTCGCTCGCTCATGCGCTGAAGTCCATTCTGGGTTTCGCAGCCGCTTCGTTGGGCGGGCATAGGGGCGGGGGCGCGCGCGTCTGTCAAGCAGACCAGGGCGCCTAACGCATGGACCGGGACGATGGATTTCTCGACCTCGTAAGGCCGGAAAACCTGCTGCTGGCAGCCTTCATCGCCGTGCTGGCGCTAGCGCCTTTTCCATACGGGTCGACCCGCACATGGGCTGAGTTAGGCTTAGGCCTCGGCGTCGGCGGCATCCTCTTCGCGTGGTCGGGCCTGGCGCTCACAGGTTTCGCGGCCGCCGCCCTCGCGGTCCGCCGCATTCTCATCCCCGCGGTCTGCGTCGCGCTGGCGCTGGGCTGGGCCTTCGTGCAGTCCGTAGACCTGCAAACCGTCGCAAACCTCACCGGCATCGACCTCACGGCGCTCGCTCATCCCATCTGGGCCATGACGTCGGCGGCGCTCGGCCGAGAGGCGGGCCGATACATCTCCATCGACCCCGAAACCACGCGCCACGCCGTCTTCGTAAGCGCGCTGAGCGTCGGCGCATTCCTGGTCGCCTTCGAGCTCGGGCGCGACCGCGAGCGCGCGCGAGCGCTTCTGGGCGGCATCGTCGTCGTCGCTTTCGCTTACGCCGTCGCGGCGCTCGCCAGCCTCCACACGCAGTTCGACGTGCAAGCGCTCTTCATCCCGGATCCACCCGCCGGATCGGGCCGCCTCAGCGGGCCGTTCCTTAGCTCAAACCACTTCGCGACGTTCATGTCCTTGGGCGCGATCGCCGGCATGGGCCTCTTGGTCGAAACGCTGCGCCAGTCGACCGTGTGGGATCGCGGCGTGCGAGCAGCTTTGCGAACCGGCGTTAGGTCACTCGGCGGTGCAAACGGACTCTGGCTGATCGCCGTCGCCGTCATCATCGCTGCATTGCTGGTCGCGCAGTCGCGCAGTGGCGTCATAGCATTCTTGATCGGATCGCTCGCTCTTGTCGTCGCGCTTGCCGCCGGCCGCAGCATGACGGCAAGCGAGGAGTCCGGCCAGCGCGCGATGACGGCCGCCCTCATCGCGGTGCTAGGCATCGCCGCCGCCCTCAGCATCGATCCGCTCACCGGCCGTGTGCCCGAACAAGGCCCAAGCGACACGACACGCGCGGCGATTACCGACTCGTCGATGAAGGCGATCGCCGCCGCGCCGCTTGTTGGCAACGGCTTCGGCGCTTTCGAACGCTACTATCCGCTCTTCGCCGACGGCTCGGTCGCGGGCACAGTGGAAGAGGCCAACAACGATCTCCTCGAAACGCTCGCCGATTTGGGGCTGCCCGCAGGTTTGGCCTTCATCGCCGCCCCCATTGTTCTCGCGGGGATGTGCTTCGCCGGCTGCGTTCGCCGCCGCCGCGACCGCCTATTCCCCGCAATCGGCTTCGCCGTATCGATCGCCGTCGCAGTCCACGCGCTGGTGGAGTTCAGCCTCCAAATCCCCGCCGTCGCCGTTACATATGCCGCATTGCTGGGCGTCGGCGTCGCGCAGTCCTGGCGCACGAACATGGACGCGGTGCGCTGACCGGCTCATCTTGACGAAGGGGGGCAGGGCGGTGTCTCTCCGCGCCCTAAGCATTTGAGATGAGGGTCATATGGGCCGCGCACTGACGTTCCCCGGCCAAGGCAGCCAAGCCGTCGGCATGGGCCAAGCCCTGGCCGAGGCATTCCCGGCGGCGAAGGAACTGTTCCGCGAAGTCGACGACGCGCTGGACCAGCACCTCTCGCGCCTCATGTGGAACGGTCCCGAAGCAGAACTCACCCAAACCGAAAACGCGCAGCCCGCGCTGATGGCGGTCAGCCTCGCCGTGATGCGCGTGCTCGAACGCGACGGCAAATTCGACTGGGCCAAACACGCCATGTTCGTCGCCGGCCACTCGCTGGGTGAGTACTCCGCGCTGGCCGCCGCCGGCGCATTCTCGGTCGCACAAACCGCCCGGCTGCTCAAAGCGCGCGGCATGGCGATGCGCAATGCAGCACCTCCGGGCATCAGCGGCATGGCAGCGCTCCTCGGCGCAGATTTCGCGCAAGCTGAAGAAGTGACCAAGGAAGCGTCGAAGGGCAGCGAAGTCTGCGTCATCGCCAACGACAACGCCCCCGGCCAGATCGTGATCTCCGGTCACAAGGCTGCTCTCGAACGCGCCGCCGAAATCGCCAAGACCAAAGGCATCAAGCGCCTGATGATGCTGCCCGTCGCCGCCGCCTTCCACTCACCGCTGATGGCGCCGGCCGCGCGCGAGATGGAAGACCTGCTCGCCCGCGAAAGCATCACGCCGCCGCGCGTGCCGGTGATCTCGAACGTCAGTGTGAACCCGGAAAGCGATCCCGACACCATCCGCCGCCTGCTCGTCGAACAAGTGACCGGCCGTGTGCGTTGGCGCGAAACGATCGCCGGCCTGCGCGACCGCGGCATCACCTCCGCCGTCGAAGTCGGCGCCGGCAAGGTGCTGACGACGATGGCGAAGCGCATCGACAAAGACCTGCCTGCAACGTCGATCGAGACGCCGCAGGAAGTCGAAGCGTTCATGAAGACGCTCTAGATAAGGACAAGCGCATGTTCAGCCTCAACGGAAAGACCGCGCTCGTCACCGGCGCCAGCGGCGGCATCGGCAGCGACATCGCCCGCGCGCTTCACAAACAGGGCGCAACCGTCACGCTCTCCGGCACTCGCCAGGAAGCGCTCGACAAACTGAAAGACGAGTTGGGCGACCGCGCCCACGTCGCCGTCTGCAACCTCGGCGACGGCGCGCAAGTCGATGAGCTGCCCAAGACGGCGGAGGGCCTGATGGGCGGCCTCGACATCTTGGTCGCCAACGCCGGCATCACCAAAGACAACCTCTTCATGCGCATGAAGGATGAGCAGTGGGATGAGGTCATCCGCGTCAACCTGACGGCGACCTTCCGCCTTTCGCGCGCTGTGCTGCGTCCCATGATGAAGAAGAAGTGGGGCCGCATCATCTCGATCACGTCCGTGGTCGGCGTCACCGGCAACCCGGGGCAGGGGAACTACGCAGCCACCAAGGCCGGCATCATCGGCATGGCCAAGTCGCTGGCGCAGGAAGTTGCATCGCGAAACATCACGGTCAATTGCGTAGCCCCAGGCTTCATCAAATCGCCCATGACCGACGTGCTCGATGACAAGCAACGCGAAGCCATTATGGGCAAAATCCCCGCGGGCCGTTTGGGCAGCGGCATGGACATCGGCGCCGCCGTTGCCTATCTCGCAAGTGAAGAGGCCGCCTACATCACCGGTCAGACGCTGCATGTGAACGGCGGAATGGCCATGATTTGAAGGGCTTAACCGTGCTCGTGTCGCAGTTGGCAACCGCGAGCCAGGTATGTTACGAACCGCCAAACCTCCCTTGGGCCGGATTCTCCGAAAGGCCTTTTGGGGTACTCAAATCAGCCTGTTTCTCTCAAGGGACCAAAAATGAGCGATATCGCGGACCGCGTTAAAAAGATCGTCGTCGAACATCTGAATGTTGAAGCTGAAAAAGTCACCGAAAACGCCAGCTTCATTGACGATCTGGGCGCGGACTCACTCGACACGGTCGAACTCGTGATGGCGTTCGAGGAAGAGTTCAACGTCGAGATTCCCGACGACGCGGCCGAGTCCATCGTGACGGTCGGCGACGCCGTGAAGTTCATCAAAGAAAAAGCCGCGGCTTGAAGCACCTCGCGCTTCGCAAAGCCGCCTTTCATCGCAGGTGAAGATGCGGCGGGTCGTTGTCACCGGTTTGGGAATGGTCACGCCGCTCGCTTGCGGTGTTGAACAAACATGGTCGCGCCTGCTCGACGGCAAGTCGGGCGCGAGCAAGATCACCCACTTCAACGTCGAAGACCTGCCGACCAAAATCGCAGCCAACGTCCCCCGCGGCGACGGCAGCGACGGGACGTTCAATCCCGATCAATGGGTCGACTCCAAAGAACAACGCCGCGTCGACGACTTCATCATCTTCGGCCTGACGGCGGCGCAGCAGGCGTGGGACGACGCGAAGATCGTCCTCGACACCGAAGAAAAGAAATACCGGGCCGGCGTCCTCATCGGCTCCGGCATCGGCGGCCTGCCGGGCATCGCCGACGCAGCCGTAACGCTGCACGAAAAAGGCCCGCGCAAGATCAGCCCGTTCTTCATCACGGGCCGCTTGATCAATCTGGTCTCGGGCCAGGCCTCGATCCGCTTCGGCCTCAAAGGCCCGAACAGCGCCGTCGTCACGGCCTGCTCGACCGGCGCACACGCGATCGGCGACGCCGCGCGCATGATCGCACTCGACGACGCCGACGTGATGATGGCTGGCGGCGCAGAGGCCGCAATCTCGCGTCTCGGCATCGCAGGCTTCAACGCCTGCCGCGCGCTCTCGACCGCCTTCAACGACCAGCCCGAGCGCGGCTCGCGTCCGTACGACAAGGACCGCGACGGCTTCGTGATGGGTGAGGGTGCAGGCGTTGTGATCCTCGAAGAACTCGAACACGCCAAACGCCGCGGCGCCAAGATATACGGCGAAGTCAAAGGCTACGGTCTATCGGGCGACGCCTTCCACATCACCTCGCCGGCCGACGACGGCTCAGGCGGCTTCCGCTCCATGCAAATGGCGTTGAAGCGCGCAGGCCTGATGCCGGCCGACATCGACTACGTCAACGCACACGGCACCTCGACGCCGGTCGGCGACGAAATCGAACTGAAGGCCGTCGAACGCCTCTTTGGCAACGCGGCTGAGAACGTCGCCATGTCGTCGACCAAATCGTCGATCGGTCACTTGCTGGGCGCGGCCGGCGCGGTGGAAGCGATTTTCTGCCTGCTGGCGATGCGCGATCAAATTTGCCCGCCCACGTTGAATCTCGACAACCCATCGGTTGAATCGAAGCTCGATCTCGTGCCGCACAAAGCCAAAAAGCGGCAAATTCGCGCGGCGCTGTCGAACTCGTTCGGCTTCGGCGGCACCAACGCGACGCTGGTTTTGACCGCGCCGCCGCAATAGTTAAAACTCAAAGGCAGATCATCCCCCGCATGCGGAGCGTCACTTGCGCACGTTTCTACGCGTCTTCTTGCTATTGGTTTTCTTGGTCGTAGCCGCGGGCGCCGCCGGCACCTGGTACGTCTTCAAAGAGTTCGATGCGCCTGGCCCCCAGGCCCCGTCAGGCACCGAGACCATCGTATCCATTCCAATGGGCACCGGCCTCAATCAAGTGGCCACGATCCTCGAACAAAACCGCGTCGTGCGCAGCGGCCTAGTCTTCCGCATCGGCGTCATCGTCAACCGCAAGGCCGCCGCCTTGAAGGCCGGCGAATACGGCATCCCATCCGGATCGTCGCCCTCGCAAATCATGCAAATCCTGATCGAAGGCAAATCGATCGTCTACAAGCTGACGCTCGCCGAAGGCCTGACCAGCGCAACGATCATCGATCTCGTACGCGGCCACCCGATCTTGGTCGGTGAGGTGACCGAAATCCCGGCGGAAGGCTCGCTGCTCCCGGAAACCTACGTCTTCGACCGCGGCACCAATCGCAAAGACCTGGTGGCCCGCATGCAGGCCGACCACACCCGCGTGCTTGACGAACTCTGGGCGGGTCGCGCGCAGGACCTGCCGTTCACGACGAAGAACGAGGCCGTCACGCTCGCCTCCATCGTCGAAAAGGAAACCGGCGTCGCCAGCGAACGCCCGCGCGTCGCGGCCGTCTTCGTCAACCGCCTGCGCAAAGGCATGAAGCTGCAGTCGGACCCGACCATCATCTACGGCCTGACGAAAGGCGTGCCCCTGGGCCGCGGCATCCGCCAAAGCGAACTCGACAAGGCGACGCCCTACAATACCTACGTGATCCCGGGCCTGCCGCCGACGCCGATCGCCAACCCCGGCAAGGCCTCGCTCGCGGCCGTCATGAACCCGGCGCAGACCGAGGACCTCTACTTCGTGGCCGATGGAACCGGCGGCCACGCATTCGCGGCCACGTTGGCGGAACACGAAGCCAATGTCCGCAAATGGCGCGAGATCGAACGCAAACGCGCCGCCGCATCCAACCTGCGGCGTTGAGCCTACGCGCCGCACGCTTTAGAATCGGCTGACAGAGTCCCTCCAAACGGGGCGCCAAGGAATCTATGCCGCTTTCCAGCATGACCGGCTTCTCCCGCACCCAAGGTGCGCAGGGCCAATGGCGTTGGCACTGGGAAGTGCGCAGCGTGAACGCTCGCGGCCTCGACGTCCGCGTCCGCGTCCCCGAAGGCTTCGAGGGCCTGGAGCAACCCGCCCGCGTCCTGGCGAACGACCGCTTCTCCCGCGGCGGCATCAACGCCACGCTGACGTTGGACGCAGACCCGGCGCGCGGCTCAATCCGCGTCAACGCGGAGGCGCTGAACCAAGTCCTGACCGCGCTCAGGCAGCTCGAAAGCACCATCGCCGGCACGATCAAAGCCGACCCACCGCGCCTCGACGGTATCCTGGCGCTGCGCGGGGTAATCGACACACAGCAGCCGACGATGGGCGAAGCCGAACTCGCCGCGCGCGACGCCGCCGTCTTGACCAGCCTTGCCTCGGCTTTCGATGCTCTGGCTACGGCGCGCAAGGAAGAGGGCGCCCGTCTCGACGCCATCCTGCACCAGCAAGCCGAGCGCATGACAGTACTGGTCGCCGAAGCCGAGCGCCTGGCAACGCAGCAGCCTGAACAACTGCGCGCGCGCCTCAAAGCCTCGATCGACGAGGTGATGAAACTGCGCGCCGGCGTCAACGAGGACCGCCTGGCCGCAGAGGTCGCGCTGCTTCTCGTCAAAGCCGACGTGCGCGAGGAGATCGATCGCCTGAAGTCGCACCTGACGCAGGCGCACACGCTTTTTACGGCAGCCGGCGCGCAAGGCCGCCGCCTCGACTTCCTGGCGCAGGAGCTGAACCGCGAAGCCAACACGCTTTGCTCGAAGTCGTCGGATATCGTCCTCACGCGCGTCGGCCTCGACCTCAAGGCCGTGATCGATCAAATGCGCGAACAGGTCCAAAACGTCGAATGACGCCGATCGCGAACATCAAGCGCCGCGGCATGATGCTCGTTCTGTCTTCGCCGTCCGGCGCGGGCAAGACGACGCTGGCCAAGCGCCTCCTCGAAACCGACCGCAACTTCACCATGTCGGTTTCGGTCACGACGCGTGCGAAGCGCCCCTCCGAGGTCCACGGCCGCGACTACTTCTTCGTTGCGCCGGCCGTCTTCGCCGACAAGATCAAACGCGGCGAACTTCTCGAACACGCCACCGTCTTCGGTAATTCGTACGGCACCCCGCGCGCGGCGGTGCAAGACGCGCTGACCGAAGGCCTCGACATCCTCTTCGACATCGACTGGCAAGGCACGCAGCAGCTGAAGGAAAAGGCCCGCGAAGACGTCGTCTCCGTCTTCATCCTGCCGCCCTCGCGCCCCGAACTCGAACGCCGCCTACGCGGCCGCGCGCAAGACGCCCCCGACGTCGTGGCCCAACGCATGGCCAAAGCCAACGACGAACTCAGCCACTGGGCCGAATACGACTACGTCATCGTCAACGACAGCATGGCCTCGGCCGAATCCAAAATCGCCCACATCGTCGAAGCCGAACGCCACAAACGCGCCCGCCAAACCGGCCTCTCGGATTTCGTTCGAACGTTGATGGCCTAAGCCGACCGTTTCGCGAGCGCCCGCGCCAGCGCCGCAAATCCTTCGACCGAAATCTCCTCGGCTCGCGCCGTCGGCTCAAGCCCGGCCTCGGCGATCAGTTCGTCGCTGAAGGGCCCCAGCGATTTCAAACTCGACCGCAGCATCTTCCGCCGCTGCCCGAACCCGGCCGCCGTCACGCGTTCCAGCATGGCGACGTCCGCCGCGCCGCGCGGCTGCTTCAGAATGTCGAACCGCACGATCGTCGACGTCACGTTCGGCGACGGCGTGAACGCGCTGCGATGCACGTCGAACAGAATCCTCGGCGCGGTCCGCCACTGAGCGATGATCGAAAGCCGCCCATACGCCGGCGTCCGCGGCGTGGCGACGATGCGTTCCGCCACCTCGCGCTGAAACATCAGCGTCAATCGCTCGTACCAAGGGGGCCAGCTTCCCGCCGTCAACCATCTGACCAGCAACGGCGTCGCCACGTTGTAGGGCAGGTTGGCCACCACGACCGCCCGCTCGCCGGGACCCACGAGATCACGCTCGTCCACCCTAAGGGCATCGGCGTTCACGATCGTCAGACGACCCGGGTAAGCGCGCGCGATGGCCTCAAGCGCCGGCAAACACCGCTCGTCGCGCTCGATCGCCACGACCCGCGGGGCGCCTTCGGCCAACAACGCGCGCGTCAGCCCGCCTGGTCCCGGCCCGATTTCGACGACCGTGACGCCGTCCAACAGCCCCTCGCGCGCGATCCGCCGCGTGAGGTTCAGATCGAAGAGAAAATTCTGCCCCAGCGCCTTGCGCGCGCTCAAACCCAATTGCGCGATCACCTCGCGCAGCGGCGGCAAGCCGTCGTCGCTGCTCATGCCGTCGTCGCGCGGTGCGTCGCGATGCGCTCGGCCATCCGCAGCGCTGCAAGCAAGCTCATGGGGTCCGCGCGATCGTGGCCCGCGATATCGAACGCCGTGCCATGATCCGGCGACGTGCGCACGATCGGCAGGCCCAGCGTTACGTTCACACCGCCCGAAAAATCCAGTGTCTTGAGCGGGATCAAAGCCTGATCGTGATACATGCAGATCGCCGCGTCGAACCTCTTTCGCGCGCCGGCGTGGAAGAGCGTGTCGGCGGGCAGGGGGCCCGTCGCGTCGATGCCGCGCGCGCGCAAGGTCGCCAGAGCAGGGCCGATGACCGTCTTCTCTTCGTCTCCCATCGCACCGTCCTCGCCCGCATGCGGATTCAACGCCGCAACCGCTAGCCGCGGCGAAGCGATGCCGAAATCCCTAAGCAACGCCTGATGCGTGATCGCCGCCGCCGCCACGATTGCCTCGCTCGACAGCTCGCGCACTGCCCGCGCCAGCGACAGATGAACGGTCACCGGCACCACGCGCAGCCCCTCGATCGCCAGCATCATGACCGGCGCAGGCCCGCCGCATAGTGATGCCAGATATTCCGTGTGCCCGGGAAACTTGAACCCCGCACCGTAAAGCGTCGCCTTGTGAATGGGATTGGTCACGACGCCCGACGCATCGCCGGTGCGCGAGAGCGCTACGGCCTTCTCTATCGCGCCGATCACTGCTTGCGCATTGCGCCCATCCGGCTTGCCGGGCACGGCCTTCGTCGCGAGCCGCAACGCCAGCACGGGCACGCCCTCATGGAAACGAGCACCGGCCTCGTCCATCGACGAGACCTCAACGACATGCGAGTGGCTCTTGATCCGATGCGCCTCCGCGCGCAGCCAATCGGGATCGCCGATCACCGCAAACGGCGGCACGGGCCGTCCGTCAGGCGCATGCCAAACCTTGACGACGATCTCGCCCCCGATACCGGCGGGCTCGCCCATGGTGAGCGCGAGCGGCCTCAGTCGTGGCCGATCCGCCATGCCGGGCTTAGTTGTCCCGCATCTCGATCGTGGCGTCGCGCCGCAAGTCGCGCAGATAGCGGCGGGCCAACATCGAAAGCTCCTGGTTATAGAGGCGGCTCTCGACTTCTTCCTTCGTCACTTCGCCCTGGGCGACGATCTTCGGACGTGAATCTTCCTGCATCGCGCCCGCGGCGGGCACCATGCCGCCGGAGCAGATGATGTACATCTCGACGCCCTGCGCGCCCACGAGCGGCGGTGTCGAGCGGCCGTTCGGCGTCTGCGACAGAATCTTCACGAACTGAGGCGCCATCTCTTTCGTGTTCATGCTGCCGAAGCGCTGATAGCGCGCGCCGTGCGCCTTGGCGACCTGCGCCGCGCTCCCGCAGCCGTTGATCGAGCGATAGATCTCGATCGACTTGGCGCGCACGGCCTCCTGCTTCGCTTTCGACGCGCCTTGCGCCATGGGGATAACGACCTGGGCGATTTCGATGACGGTTCTCATCTTCTGCGCGGCCTGTGGCGCCGCCGGCGCCGCCTTCGGCTGAGCCTCGACCTTCGATCCCGATGGCAGCCGCTTCTCGCGCAGACCCATGATGTAATAGCCGCCAGGTCCGCGGATCGGATCAGAGACGCCGCCCGGCTGCATCTTCATCACCGCGGCGGCGATGGCGGGCTGCATATCGCTCTCACTGATCGCACCGAGGTCGCCGCCATTGCTGGCCGACGGCGCTTGACTGAACTGACGCGCGATCGCCGAGAAATTTGCGCCGCCGCGAAGCTGACCAAGGATGCTCTGGATGTTCTGGCGGGTCGCATCTTCCGCTTCAGGCGTGTCGACGGCGAGGAAAATTTCCGAAACCGCATACTGCGTCTGCTTCGCCGACGCTTGCATCTGCCTGTAGATCTCGTCGACCTCGTCGTCCGAAACCGTCACGCGCGGCGACAGGCGCTGCTGCACGAGCTTCTGCCAGGCAAGGTCGGCCTTGATCTGGTTCTGCAGCGTGTTGCGCGCGATGCCGTTTTCGTCGAGCATTTTGTAGATGGCATCGACGCCGATATTGTTCTGCGAGGCGATGCGCTTGAAGTTCTTGTCCAGATCCTCTTGGGTGATCTTGACGTTGTACTTGATCGCTTCCTGAAGCTGCAGCGTTTCGTCGACGAGCTGGCGCAGCACCTGCGGCCGCAAGCGCTTTATAGCGTCCGCGCCTTGCGCGCCCGACGTCACCATCACGAGCTTGATGCGTTGATCGAGATCGTAGGTCGATATGATCGCGTCGTTGACGATCGCCGCCGCCCGCATCGAGACGGGTTCTTTCGTGGCGCCGATCGCGGAGTGCTGCCCGACAAGGGCAAGGGCGGCGATCGCCGCGGCGCCTGCCAGCATCGAGAAACGGAACGACGAAACCGAACGACGAGCATACATCGCAGTTACCGAGAGCGAGGGGTGTCTGAACGCCAGCCTCTCCCCCCGGGGTGTGACTCGGGGGCGGACGCTGTTAACGCCGGGAGAATAGCCAGTTCCGGCCGCGCTGCAACCTGCAGAGTGCGCGCCTTTTGGCTCTAATTGACGCCTTTCAGGCGAAATGTGAACAGAAAGGAACTCGCGGGCTCGATATCGCGGTCGCGGGTGAAGCGCCGGCGGAAATCGATGCCGAATTCCGCGCAATCGTCTTCGTAGGAAATGCCGAACTTGCTCTCGATCATCTGGTCGTCCGCAAGGTCGCGCCGGCCGGAACCGCGCAGCCAGATATTGTCGAGCGCCTGAATGCTGCCCGCGACGTTGACCTCTTCGCGCTGATCAGGAAGCAAAGGGTCGGGCTCGAGGAGCACATAGCCCGCCCGGAACGAATACCAATCCGGATCGAACGCTTCGGCATAAACCTCGTTCCGCTCGAACCGCGCTGCTGACTGATCGATGCGGAAACGGTGCACGAGGCGGATGTTCCCGTCCGGCTGCACCGTCAATCGGCCGACATAGTCCGACTGCTGATTGCGCAGACCGGATTCTTCCGTGAAGGCATTATCCTCATGGAAGCGATAGCTCTGCCCGAGAATGGCCTCGACGAAGCCCTCGTCGAAATAGGCCGCCGCGCGCACACCGGCATTCACGCGCGGTCCTGTTTCCCAGCGGTCGAGACCTGGGAATTTGTTGAACGAGAACAGGTTCGTTTCATCGAACTCAAACGCCGCGCTGTCTTCGTTTGGAATTTCGTCCGGATTGCCGCCGTAGGGCGCGGCGATGAACTGCACGATCGGTTCGATGATCTGCTTCCAACCCCAGTCGGTCCGCACCAGCGGATAGCGCCACTCCGCGCCCGCCCACGGCAACACGCGCGCGACGGTCTCGTCGTCCGTGCCGCTAACACCCGTGTCCGTCACCTGATAGGCGTCTGCACGAAGGTTCGCGAAGAACGTGAGCAAATGACCGCCCGACGTCGTCAGCGGCAGTTTCCATGACGCGGTCGACGACACCCGCGCGGTGTCTTGGCCCTCGCCGCGATGCAGATAAAGCATATTGCCGGCGAGTGAGAACCGCCCGCCCAAGACTGTCTCGTCCGGCACATATTCGAGCTCGACGAGCGGCAACACCAGCGGCGTCAACCCGGGATCGTCAGTCTCGCGCAGGCCCTGGAAGTACCAGCCATTGACGGCCGCGTACGAACGCCCGTCGATGCCTTCGACGAAGAGATTATTCTCGAGCCGGTCGAGCGACGAGATGTCGTAGCGCTTCAGGTAAGTGTCGTTGGACGTCAGCTGCGCGTCGTAACCCCAGCGCCAAGTCTCATCGATCTGGAAGCGCCCGCGGCCAAAAACGTGCCCTTGCAGCGTCTCGTCGCCCTGCTCGTTACCGAAGCGGTCGCGCGCCTCGCCATAACGCGCGCTGCCCTGGATGTTGTAAGTGCCGGTCTCGGTCCGTTGGCGCCACTCGCCCTTGAGCAGCGGCCCGTCGTTCTCCGTGTACATCGGCGCGAGCAGCAAGTCGTAGCTCGGGTCGAGCGCGAAATAATACGGCACCTCAAGGAAGTAGCCGAGATCGGTGGAATGCCCGACGCCGGGCACAAGAAAGCCCGACTGACGCGGCGCCTGCGGATCCGAATGCGAGAAGTAGGGCAGGTAGGCGACGGGCACGCCGAACACTTCGAAGAACGCGTCTTCGTATTCAACGCGCGCCTTCTCCTGATTGTAGATGACCTTGAACGCCTTGATCTGCCACGTCGGCGCCTTCGTCGGTTCTTCCTTGCAAGGCTTGCAGGTCGTGTAAGCGGCCTTCTCAAGCGTCAGCACCGAGCCGTCCGAGCGCGTCGCGCGCGCAGCTGCCAGATGCCCGCGGCCGGCGATCATCACGTTCAGGCTGTCGATGACGCCGTCGCGCATATCGTCGGTGACTTCGATGCGGCTGCCCGACAGCGACGTGCCGTTGGCCTCGCGGATCGTCGCGTTGCCCTCGGCGATGACGACGCGCGTTTTCTGGTCGTAGGTGAGCTTCTCGGCCGACAGCGTGCGCGGTCCATAGATGACCTCGACGTTGCCTTCCGCCGTCACGACGCTTGTGTTCGCGTCGTAGATCATTTTGTCGGCGCGGATCAGCACCTCGGTAGGCTTCTCGGCCTCCTTCGCGGTCCCACTTCCTGGCGTCTCAGACGGATCGTCGGCCGCGACGCGCGAGGCGAGCGGAATGAGAATCGGCGCGTGCCCGGCGGCTGCTGCAAGCGAGACAGTCGAACACGAGGCAAGGAGAACTGTGATGAGGCGATACGCGACCTTCATCCATCCTCCTGGTTAAACAAAGACGCCATACCCAACAACAACGCAGTCGTAGCAGGCGCCCACGCAGCTAGCGCGACGGGTACAATGCCGGATATCCCCAGGGCGTGTGTCACGTCCGTGAAGAAATACAACAGGAACCCAGTCAGTACGCCTGAAAGAATGAGCCTCGCAGCTCCCCCTAGACGCGCCAGCCGAAGCGAGAATGCCGCCGCCACGAATATCATAGCGCATAACAGCAGCGGACCCGCAAGCAAGGCGTGGTAGTGAAGCCTATGTTTTGTCGCCGAAAAACCGGCTGACTCCGCCTGGGAAATGAACTGCGGGAGGTCCCAAAACGCGATAGTATCAGGGGTTGCAAAGCTTTCTTGAATTTGGTTGGGAGTTAACGACGTTTTCACATCGAGTGTCGGATAGAACACAGCTGGACGGTCCGGGCCGGTAACCCAGGCCTTTTCGAGCCTCCACTTCTCGCGTTCCAGGGTCGCAACCTTGGCGTCGATTCGGCCCCGAAACTGGTCTTTGCCCTCGTAGATGAACAGGATCACGTCGCGCAGTTTCAGACCGCTGTCCGAGACGCCGAGGGCATGAATGACGGTCTGACCCTTCTCGTCACCCTGCCGCAACCACAGCCCGTTGCTCGACACCGCCAGCAGGGACGTCCGGCCCCGAATGTACCGGGCCTCCAACTCCTCGTAGCGCGATACCAACTGGGCCGCGAAGGGGTTGTAGGCGGTCGTCATAAAGACCCCGACGACGAACGAGACGGCCAGGGCAGGGGCAAGGAACAGCCAAGCCGACACCCCCGACGCCCGCGCGATCACCAGCTCCTGCGACCGCGTCAGCCGCGCGAAATTCCAGATCGCGCCGAACAGAATCGCAAACGGCATCATCTTTTCGGTCAGGTTCGGCAGCTTCAGCAGCGCCATGCCGATGATGCTCGCAAGCGGTACTGCCTCGCGACCCGCTGTCCGGTTCAGCAACTCGACGATGTCGATCACGAAGCCCAACGTGACGCAGAGACCGAACACGATCCCGACGCTCATCAGGAACTGCAGGGCGAGATACCGCGACAACGTCCAACTAAGCGTCATTGCTGAGCGCCTGCCGGCAGTCCTGTAGCCATCGTTCCTCGCCGCAACATCTGCGGGAACGACAAGAACAGGATTAGGCCGACGATCCAGAGCAGGGGCCAGATGTACATCAATGGCACTGCGTCGGGCGATGAATTGGTCAGCTGCTGAAAGGCGAAACCGGGCAATCGGGCCGCGAGCACCGCACCCATCGCCATCGCAATGCGCCCGGCATAGCCGCGCCGGTTGAAATTGCCGCCGATAAGCGCCACCACGCCGATCAAGGCGAAGACCATGCAATAGAGCGGTCCGGTCAGCCGATTATGCGCTTCCGAAAAATACTTTCGCCGCTGTTTGTCGTTGACGGACTTGGGTGGGTTCAAAAGCTCGCTGATATACTGCTCGCTCGCCTCGCGCGCCAAAGGATCGCGCTGCTTGTCGAACTGCCCGAGATCGAACGTGTGCTTCTCGAAGTCGAGAATCTTCAGCCGGCCTTCACCGCCTTCAACCCACTGCGCGTTGCCTTTGTACATAATCAGGCGCGGGCCCGCTGGCGTGTTCGCCAGCACGCCGCGCTCGGCCATGTAGGTCGCAATGCCCTTCGGATTGCGCGCGTCGTGCACCAGGATGCCGCGAATGTCGCCGCCCGAATTCTGACTGACGTAAACGGTCAGGCCGCTGATCGGATTCGTGAACGCACCTTCGCGCACGAACGTGTTTACAAGGTCGGCGCGGATCTCGAACACGCGATCCTTCATCTCGCGCATACCGGCCGGCATGATCACGAGACTGAAGAGATACCCCACGAGAGTCGCGGCGACGGCGATCACCAGCACCGGCCCGGCGACGGCCCACCTGCTGAACCCGGCCGCCCAAATCACGACCAATTCGCTTTCCACATAGAGCCGGTTCAGCGAATAGAGCACCGCACAGAACAGCGCGAACGGCAGGATCAGCGCCATCAGCTGGGGCAGGGCCAGCATCGTCAGGTAGAGGTAAGTCAGCGCCGACTGGCTCTGATTGATCACAAGATCGAGCATGCGCAGCGACTGCGACAGCCAGACGACGCCCGTCAAAACGAAGGTGAAAAACAGCAGCGGACCGCCGATTTGCCGGAAGATGTAACTCGAAATTCCGGACATAGGCCCTACGTGCGCCGCCTTGGGGTCAGGCCGGACCGTCCGGCCGCTTCACAACACTGTTCCGGCCCGGTAAAACCGCGATGCCCTGGCCGCCGGCCAGCGTGCGAAATTCCAAGCTGAATCAGCGTTTGCAGCGGACAACCGCATAAGCCAGCCGCGCCGTCCACGCAACGATCTTCGAGCTTATCCGGGGTCTTCGCTTCCGTTAAGAGATAACAGGGTCATGCAAATCAACTTTGTGAAGTCCGAAATCCCCGACGAAGGCTCGCTCGCCATCGGCACGACCGAGAGCGAAGACTTGGGCGGCCACCTCGAACAATTGGACAAGAAGACCAAAGGCTCGGTCGCCCGCGCGCTGAAAACCGCCCGCTTTACCGGTGCCAAAGGCCAGGTTGTGGAAATCCTGGCCCCAGGCGGCCTCGACCTCGACCGCCTCTTGGTTGTCGGCCTGGGCAAAGCCGACGACTTCAAGGTCGAAACGGCTGAGACATTGGGCTCATCTGCCGTCGCCCGCCTGCTGACCAGCGGCGAAAAGACCGTGACACTTCTGTTGCAGCTGCCGAAAGGGTCAACCGTCGACGAGGCTGAGGCTGCCGCGCGCGTCGCACAGGGCGCGTCGCTGCGTAGCTATCGCTTCGACCACTATCGCACGACCCAGAAGAAGACGGACAAACCGACGCTCGCCAAAGTGAACATCGCCACCAGCGACACAGGCGCGGCCAAGAAAGCCTGGCGCGCGCCGGAAGCCGTCGCCAACGCCGTCAGCTTCGCCCGCGACCTCGTGACCGAGCCGCCCAACGTCCTTTACCCCGAAGAGTTCGTGAAGCGCGCTCGCAAGCTCGAAGACCTCGGCGTCGAAATCGAAGTCCTCGGCGAAAAGGAAATGACGAAGCTCGGCATGGGCGCCCTCCTCGGCGTCGGCCAAGGCTCCGAACGCGAGACACAGCTTCTCGTCATGCAATGGAAAGGCGCCCGCGACCGCAACGCGCAGCCCATCGCCTTCGTCGGCAAGGGCGTCACCTTCGACACCGGCGGCATCTCGATCAAGCCGGCTGCCGGCATGGACGCGATGAAGTACGACATGGGCGGCGCCGCCGCCGTGACCGGCCTCATGCACGCGCTCGCCGGTCGCAAGGCGAAGGCGAACGTTGTCGGCATCTGCGGTCTGGTCGAAAACATGCCCGACGGCAACGCGCAGCGTCCGGGCGACGTCGTGAGATCGATGTCCGGCCAAACGATCGAAGTCCTGAACACTGACGCTGAAGGCCGCCTCGTCTTGGCCGACGCGCTCTGGTATTGCCAGAACCGCTTCAAGCCGAAGTTCATGGTCGACCTCGCGACGCTGACGGGCGCGATCCGCATCTCGCTCGGCCTCGACATCGCGGGCTTGTTCTCGAACAACGACGAACTCGCCGAACGCCTGACAGCAGCCGGCAAAGCCGAAGGTGAAGAACTCTGGCGGATGCCGATGGGCGAACGCTACGACCGCATGATCGACAGCCCCATTGCCGATATGAAGAACATCGGCGGCCAATTCGGCGGCTCGATCACCGCCGCGCAATTCATCCAGCGCTTCGTCAACAAGTTGCCTTGGGCCCACCTCGACATCGCCGGCACCGCGTGGGCCGAAGAAGCGCGGGGCTCCACGCCAAAAGGCGCGAGCGGCTTCGGCATCCGTTTGTTGAACCGCTTGGTAGCGGACAACTACGAATCCTAATCACCCCTCGCCCGCCCTTGGGCGGGAGAGGGGCCGGGGGTGAGGGTGGGCGTTCAACGAGTCGATGAGCAAATGATTGCCAACGATAATCCCTCGCCCGCCATCGCACCTCGGAGCATGACGTCCTCAGACCTCAGCGGCGCTCAACGCCCACCCTCACCCCCAACCCCTCTCCCGCCCTCGTGGGCGGGCGAGGGGAGCAGATGCGCATGACAGAAATTCTTTTCTATCATCTCGAACGGGCAGCACTCGAAGATGTGCTGCCCGGCCTCTTGGAGAAGACGCGCGAACGCGGATGGAAAGCCCTCGTCCGCGCCGGCTCCGACGAACGCGTCGCCACGCTCGACTCCCACCTTTGGACGTACCGCGAAGAAAGCTTCCTACCGCACGGCCTCCTGCGCGACCCGCACCCCACCGAACAACCCATCCTGCTGACGTCGGTGTCCGGCAATCCGAACGGCGCCGAAGTCCTCTTCTTCGTCGACGGCACCTCGGCCGAAGACTGGTCCGGCCCCGAAGTGGGATCAGCTGCCCGCGTCGTCCTCATCTTCGACGGCCGGGATGCGTCGGCCCTGGAAGCCGCCCGCGAAAACTGGAAGCAGGCAAAAGCCGGCGGTCACGAAGTGACCTACTGGCAGCAAGCCGCAACCGGAAAATGGGAAAAGAGAGCCTGAGTCTCCTTTGACACTCGACTGTCACTCGACAATTCCCGAAAATATCGGCACAGAGGTTTGCTTGTCGGATCGCTCGCGCCATGCCCATTCTCTTTGTCGCCTCCATCGCGATGCAAGTGCTGTGCGTCGTGCACGCCGTCCGCACGGGACGGACGCAGCCCTGGATCTACATCATCGTCTTCTTGCCGGCGGTCGGATGCGCCGCCTACTTCTTCGTCGAAATCCTGCCGTCGTTGGCCAACAATCGCCGCTCGCGCAAAGTCTTCACCGACGTCACGACGCTGATCGACCCCGACCGCGAATTTCGCGAACGCAAAGCGCAAGTCGAATTGACGGGTACGCCGGCCGCTAAGGCTGCGCTCGCGGATGAATGCGCGCGCAAAGGCATGTTCGATGAAGCGGTCATTCTCTATCGCGACGCGCTCACCGACCCCTTCACCGACGACGCCACATTCTTGATGGGCTACGCGCGCGTCCTGATCGAGAAGGGCGACTTCGCCGAGTGCGAACGGACGCTCGATCACTTGCGCGCGACGAACCCGGATTTCTCGTCTCAAGAGGGCCACCTCATGTACGCCCGCGCCCTCGAAGGCCAAAACAAGACCGAGGCGGCGACGACCGAATATGAAAGCCTGATCGGATACTTCGCCGGCTTCGAAGCAAAAGTCCGCTACGCGCTGATGCTGCAAAAGCAGGGCAGCGTCATCAGGGCCCGCGAGCTCCTGGACGGCGTCGTGCAGGCATACAATCGGCAACCGCGCCATGCCCAGGCGCTGAACCGCGACTGGTACACCGTGGCCCGCCGCAATCTCGAAGCCTGACGGGAACCTTCCTGGAACCCTCTGCGTTTTAGAGGGGAAGAACGCACACCAAGCCCGACGCGCATACGCGTGTCGGCTTAGGCGGAGGGTAAACATGTCTGGCAGCAAAGACTTCGAGGACAAGAAGCTGAATCCGCGCGCCTCGTATCAGCATCCTGAGCAAGTGCTCACGGATCAAACGCTGACGCGCGAGCAGAAGATCGAGATTTTGCGCGAATGGCACTACGACGCCGTACGGCTGCAAGAGTCCGCCGGTGAAAACATGACGGGCGGTGAGCCCGACTTGCTGCGCCAAGTGTCGAACGCGTTGCTGCGCCTCGATATCTCGCCATCGGTGGAAGCCGATCCCAACGCGCCCAAGCCGGCGCCCTGGTGGCAGAGCGTCAAGCAACAGGTCACGAAGGCTTTGTCGCCAAAACCCGGCACGACTGGAAAGCCGCGCTGATTACTCGGCTGCGCGGCGACGCATTTCCGGATCGAGCCGGACGACGTTCGACGGCAACGGCGGCGTCTTACGCGAACGCTTCGTCGCCGCTGGAGGCTTCGCCGGCATCGGATCGCGCAAGCCGGCGTCGTCGCCTGCCTCAAGAAACGCGTCCAACACTTCAAGCAGCTTCATGAACTGAAACCACGCGTAGGGCGTTTGCGTGCCCTTCGTCATGCGGTCGACAGCCCATTCCTTCAGCGCACGCATTTGCGCTTCCGGCGTCGTAGTAGCCGATTTCATAAGTCCTACCCGAATAGCCCCAACAAGTGACCTGACCGCCGCAAGCTTAGAAGCAAACAGGCTTCGTCGCGAATCAGCGAGCGATTAGGGTGGCCCGGCCGGGTTAATCGCCACTTAATGCGAAGCTCACGCGTCTGCCGACAGCTCAGCGCGCGCCGCCTCATACGCTTCCGTCGCTGCGAGCCAAGCCGTCTCGGCGGCATCAAGCTGTTTCTGCACGTCCGCACGTTGCTTCGTCACGGCCGTCACATGACCCGGATCTTTCTCGTAGAGATCGGGCGCGTTCAAGGCTGCATCGAACTTCGCCACTTCGCCCTGCAGCTTCGCGACGCGTTTTTCCAAATCATCCGCCGCCTTCTTCAACGGCGTGACGCGCGCTCGCCGATCAGCAGACGCTTTGCGCTCTTCCGCCTTGGTCAGCTTCGAGACCTTCGCCTTCGACCCCGGCGGCCGCCGCTCGTCCATCAACAGCTTGCGATAATCGTCCATATCGCCGTCGAACGGATGCACTTGGCCTTTAGCGACCAGCCACAGCCGGTCCGCGCAGGTCTCAATCAGATGCGGATCGTGGCTGATGAGCAGAACAGCGCCTGGATAATCGTTGAGCGCGAGCACCAATGCCTCGCGGCTATCGATATCCAAATGGTTCGTCGGTTCGTCGAGGATCAAAAGATGCGGCGTATCAAGCGCCGCAATCATGATCAGCAACCGCGCCCGCTCACCGCCCGACAAGTCGCCGATCGCAGTGCCCACCTTGAAATCCGGAAAGCCCGCGGCGCCCAGCCGTGTCCGCGCTTCACGTTCATTGAGCTTCGGCATCAACCGCATCAAATGCGTGACCGGCGTCTGGTTGGGATCCATCTCGTCCAGCTGATGCTGCGCGAAATAGCCGATGCGCAGCTTGCGCGACTTGGTGATCGTCCCGCTCATCGCCTGAAGCCGGTTCGAGATCAGCTTCGCAAAAGTCGACTTGCCGTTGCCGTTCGCGCCGAGCAGCGCGATCCGGTCGTCAGGATCGACGCGCAAATCCATGTTCGAAAGGATCGTCCGCTTGTCGTACCCGACGCTCACCTGGTCGAGCGCCAGAAGCGGCGGCGACAGCTCTTCGGGCTCACCCAGCCGGAACGGCGCCACGCGCTCGCTGTTCATCTCCGCAATCGGCTGCAGCTTCGCGATTGCCTTCAACCGGCTCTGCGCCTGCCGCGCCTTCGAGGCCTTGTAGCGGAAGCGATCGACGAACGCCTGCATATGCTTGCGCTGCAGATCCTGCTTCGTCCGCGCCGCGTCCGCCACCGCCAACCGCTCCGACCGCGTCCGTTCGAACACGTCGTAGGTGCCGGTGTAGAAGGTAAGCTTCTTCTCCTCGAGATGCAGGATCGAACCCACCGCCGTATTCAGAAGATCGCGATCATGGCTGATCAAGATCATCGTCCCCTGAAACCGCTTCAGATACTGCTCAAGCCATAACGACCCTTCAAGGTCGAGATAGTTCGTCGGCTCGTCGAGCAGCAACAAATCCGGATCCGAGAACAACACCGCCGCCAACGCGACCCGCATGCGCCAGCCGCCGGAAAATTCCGAACAAGCCCGCAGCTGCGCTTCGGCATCAAACCCAAGGCCGGCCAAAATTTCCGCCGCACGGGCAGGGGCTCGATGCGCGCCGATATCGACCAACCGGGTTTCGATCTCCGCGATGCGCAAAGGATCGGTCGCCGTCTCCGACTCCGCCATCAGCGACGCGCGCTCGGTATCCGCCTCAAGCACGGTGTCCAGCAACGAGGTCGGTCCGCCCGGCACTTCCTGCGCGACGCCGCCGATGCGCCAATTGCGCGGCATCGTGATCTCGCCGCCGTCGACGTCGGTCTCGCCGGTCAGAAGGCGGAAGAGAGTGGACTTGCCCGTGCCGTTGCGGCCGACGAGCCCGACCTTATGGCCGGTCGGAATATTGGCCGTCGCCTGCTCAAAAAGCGGGCGGCCTTCGATCCGGTAGGTGAGGTTGATGATGCGCAGCATGGGGCGCGGTCTCTAAAGGTGTTTCGGCAAAAGGGGAAGGCGCGACAACAGCGCAAACCCCGGGAGCCTTGCGACCCCGGAGGCCGGTCTGTATGAAGACCGTCCGATTTTCAGCCGATTTCGAAGGATTTGCCCCATGGCGACCGAACGCACATTTTCGATCATCAAGCCCGACGCCACACGCCGCAACCTGACCGGCAAGATCATCGACCGCCTGGAAACGTCCGGCCTTCGCATCGTCGCCCAAAAGCGCCTGTGGCTCTCGCAGAAGCAAGCCGAAGCCTTCTACGGCGTCCACAAGGAACGCCCCTTCTTCCATGACCTCGTGAAGTTCATGACATCAGGGCCAGTCGTGGTCCAAGTCCTGGAAGGCGCCAACGCCGTCGCGAAGTACCGCGAAGTGATGGGCGCAACCGACCCGAAGAAGGCCAACCCCGGCACGATCCGCAAAGACTTCGCCGAGTCGATCGAAGCCAACTCCGTCCACGGCTCCGACAGCGCCGAAAACGCCGCCATCGAAATCAAATTCTTCTTCGCCGACACCGAAATCGTCGGCTGATCCGCGATCAAACAGGGCCGCTTCCGCCAGCCGGATTGCGGCCCTTTTTGCGCGCGCGAAAAACGCATGCAATCCGATCCGTCACGCCGTCACATCGGCTTATTTCAGCCGTTTCTGCCATCACACAGCCATCACGTTGCCATCACATGTGACAGCACTCGGTCCACGGCTCATTCCTTTCAAGTCGCAGCGTGCCGAACCGTGTTGGCTCGCGCACGATAGAACAAAAATAGAACAGTTGCTGCGCAAATGCAAGTCGGCAGCGCGCGAACGACGCGACGGTCTAACGTGTTCGGTTGAGCCGCAGTAGCTTAGAGAGAGCAACCGCACTTTTACTATTGTACTATCGACGCGGTCACGCCTTGGACTGTCGCGAAACGAGGGGGCAAGATGGTGCTAAAACTAGGTCTGCTTGTTGTCGGCCTGATAGCCGGAGGGATGGGGCCATCTGCGGCGTCAGAGTCGCCGCAATCCCCGACCGACAAGGAGGTGATCGACAATCCAATTGCGAAGGGTGCCCCGAATTATCCCAGCGCTGCCGTTGACGCGCTCGTCGAAGGCGTCGTGACGCTTGAAGTTGTGATCGGCCTGGACGGCAGCGTCGCGAAGGCGCGCGTGCTCAAGGAAGATCCGCCCAATTGGGGCTTTGGAGCTGCCGCGCTCGCCGCCGTCAAAAAGTGGAAATACAAACCCGCCGGCCGCGAAGTCACGTTCACGTTGGATATGGCGTTCGAGCTGCCGCCCGACTTCAAAGAAAAGATGCGTCGGCAACAGGCACGCTGATACGCACGGACCAAATCACCAAATCCCATACCTCGGCGCCGCAGAAGACAATCGGCCGAATAGTGCGGCACATTCCACTAGAGGATCTTGCTAGAAGCGCTCCGGCCTATCGACCAAAGCCAGACGAACGGTGGCTACGATGGCGAAGCGATCAGGTATCATGTCCCCGTATTGTTCTGTCGCCGGCACCGAAATCGTCGGCTGATCTGGGAGCGGAACCCTTGGGAGCGCCGGCATCCTGCCGGCCCTCCTTCTCCGCGGCCGCAAAGACACATTCAATCCGATCCATCACGGCGTCACATCGGCAGATTTCAGATATTTCTGCCATCACGCATCCGCCACATCGATCCCTCTTGCCGTCACATGTGACGGCAAGCGCGCCGATCGTTCATACCGTTCAAGTCGCAGCGCACCGCCCAAGCCTGAGCGCGCCGCACGAATAGAGCACAGACAGAACAAGAAGTCGTTCATAGCGAGCGGCTCTTCGGCTAATGTCGGCAACGGCGGGCACGGGGAAAAGACAATGCCAAGCAATGGCGATATGAGTCGACACGACCAGGCCGACCGAGGCCGAACACTTCTGCTAGGCATCTTTTACGTCTTATGCGCAATCAGTGTTATTGTATGCACGCACCAGATTTTATCGGGTTCAAAGCCCGCCTTCGTACCAATCGTACGCTTCAGCCTTACCTTGCTGTTGGCCTATTTTGTCTATCAAGGCGCGCTCGCGGCGCGCGTACTACTCGCTTTTCTGAGCGGGCTGGCGGCACTGACTATGCTGTACACGTTGCTCGTCGTGTCGCTCCCAAAACTCGACATTGAAGGCTCGGCCTTCTTGGCGTTGCTGGCTGGATTCTACGTGCTCGCGGCATGGGCAATATTTAAGTCGGAGCCGATCTTGGCATTTTGGGAGTCACGCCGGCCCGAAGCGGACGGCGCGGCGACGGAACACCAAAACCCGCCTGACTAGTGCTCGATGTTGTAGTCGATCGTGACCACCACGCGCGCGGTCTTCGCGACCGTGGTCTTGTCGTAGGTGCCGCCATACCCGTAATCGCTGGAGTCGACGCTGGCGCCCACCGGCAAGATGTAGAACGCGCCTTGCGAGGCTGACCGCATCGCCCCCAACGTGGCGTTGCCGTTCTTCGCGAACTCCAACGCGCGCCGTTCGGCGTTCTGCGTCGCGGCGCCGATCAACGACATCTTGATGTCCTCCAGATTCGAGACCAGGAACGACGGATCCTCATAGTGCGCCGGATGACCTTCGCCGACGAACTGCAGGATCGCCTTGTGCGCGGTTTCGACGGCGGCCAAATTCTTGCTGGTGATGACGACGTCTTGCGCCGCATTGAAGCCACGCTGCACCTGACGCGTGCGGCCGCCCGGCAGCTCTTCCATGACGATGTTCGGCGTCACGCTCTCGCGCTCGCTCTTGAGCGCATCCGCCGCAAAGCCCTGCGCGCCGAGAAACGCATCCAGCGCCGGCCGCTCCTTGCGCAACACGGCCAGCGCATCAGCGAACGTACCGCCCTGCACGCGCAAGCCGACGGTCCATTCGGCGTAATCCGCCGCAATCGGCTTCTCCGCCAACCCTTTCACGGAGATGCTCTGCTTGGCCGCACCGATCTGCTTCGCCTGAATGCCAAAAATAAACGCCGCCGACGACATCCCAAGCGCGAGCAACAAACCCAAAATCACCACGGCCTTCGAAGTATCCAACGTCATGCGTCATCCTCAAGTTGGGGCAGGACACCGAACGTGCCGCAAGAACAAGGGCGGATTGCGCAGGCTTTGTGGCGAAAAAGCGGTCTACAGTGCGTGGCGTGCGCGAGAAGTTGCCCGTCACGATTGTCGTTCGACTGTATTGCGCCGCTCGCACTGCCAACTACACTTCAAGCCACTCAACGCCGGAGACGAGCCGATGCCGCAAGCCAAACCCAAAGCCAAACCCGCCGCAAAGCCCACGCCCGAGGCCGTCGGTGAAGCCATGGCGCTCGAATCCCTGGCGCGCCGCGAGAAGGCGGCTGGCCGAAGGCTGAAGGCGCTGAAGAAGTCTGCGCCGCAGAGGGGCGCATCGCGAAGGCGCGGCGAAGCGACGGCCGCGGCGGCGCCCGCGCTACGCGCTGCCGCGCCAAGCGCCGGCGTCCTCATCGCCGAGGGCGACTCGTGGTTCGACTATCCGTGGGGCGACATCTTGGACAAGCTCGACGACGATCACGGCTACGACGTCGAGACTGTAGCCAATCGCGGCGACACGATTGAGGACATGGCTTTTTCCAAGAACCAGCTCGACGCATTCACCCGCCTGCTCGACAAATTGATCGCTCAAGGCAGGACGCCGAAAGCGATCCTGCTGTCGGGCGGCGGCAACGACGTCATCGGCGATCAGTTCGGCGTCGTCCTCAATCACTCGAAGTCGCTTCTCCCCGACTTCAACGCCAAGATCGTCGAAGGCCTGGTCAGGGAGCGCGTCACCGACGCCTATAAGGTCATCATCGGCGCCATCACCAAGGTCTGCACCGAGAGGCTCAACCGCACGATCCCGATCATCGTTCACGGTTACGACTATTGTGTCCCCGACGGCCGCGGTTTTCTCTGGGTCGGCCCCTGGCTCGAGCCCGCGTTCAAAGCAAAGGGCTACGACGACATGGAGCGGCGCAAGGCAATGGTCAGGGAGCTGATCGACGGTTTCAACGATGTGCTCGCCGGCATCGCGCAGGCGTTCCCCCACGTCCGCCACCTCAATCTGCGCGAGACGCTGCTGACGGACGGCACCTACAAGAAATACTGGGACAACGAAACCCACCCGACCGACAAAGGCTTTAAACTCGTAACCGCCAAATTTGCCAATCTGCTATCGGCGTTGTGACCTAAGACGTAAAGGCGCGATGACAAGCGGCGCCGCCCACGCGCAACCTTGAGGACTGCAAGGCCCCTGTTGCGACCTCACGAGGAGACACTTGCCATGGACCGATTCACCGGCGGTTGCCTGTGCGGCGACGTCCGAATTGTGGCGTCCGGACGCCCGTACCGGGTCGGCCTTTGTCACTGTCTCGACTGCCGCAAGCATCATGGCGCGCTTTTTCACGCTTCCGCGATCTTCCCGGAGTCGGCGGTGACGATCGAGGGCGAAACGCGCGACTATGCCGGGCGTTTTTTCTGTCCCCGCTGCGGCTCGTCCGTGTTCTCGCGCAGCGCCGACGAAATCGAAGTGAACCTCGGATCCCTGGACGCGCCCGACCAACTGACGCCAACCTACGAACTCTGGACCGTCCGCCGCGAGTCTTGGCTGCCGCCGTTCCCGCTCAAGAGAAGTTACGAGCGCGATCGAGCCGTCGCGAGTCGCCATGAGGAATAGTTAGAGTATGGATGAATGGCACGGCGACGCCGAAGGCGCCGCCGCAATGTCGTCGAGGCGCTAGAGCGCCTTCACCGCCGTCGAGCACGGCGTCTCCGGCTGATCCGAACGCTTCAGCGCGTCGATGATGCGCTGCTTGTCTTCCGGCTTCACGCCCAGATCTGCCGCGATCGCGCGGATCGTTGTGTTCGCTTCTTCCTGCGTCATGGCGCCGGACGCGACCGAACTGTCGATCACCTTGCACGCGCCAAGATAACTGCCGGCCGCCGCGCCGCCGAATCCGCCGACCGCAAAGCCGATCACGCCGCCGACAACGAACACGAGCAAGAACAACAAAAACCGTCCCATAGGATTATCCCTCCTGTTGATGAGTCCTCCGGATCGCCACCGTGGGCCGCAAACATGTCGCGCTCAAGACACCGGTACGGGAACCGGCGAAGGTAACTGTGTGCATCCGTTCCGGTTCCCTCGCATCCCCATGCGGCGCCTGGACGCGCCCCTAGGGCTTGAATCCGGCCTCCATCGTCAGTAATTTCTGTCGTGACAGAAAGAACAGGCATAGGAGACCGTCATGCCGCTTTCACCCGTCATGGAGAAGATCGTCCTGCACTGGGGCGAAATGGGCGCCCGCTGGGGCGTCAACCGCTCCGTCGCCCAGATCCACGCGTTGCTCTGGCTGCAAGGCCGACCGATGCCCGCCGATGAAATCGCGGAGGTTTTGGGAATCGCCCGCTCGAACGTCTCGACCTCCCTCGACGACCTACAGGGCTACCGCCTCGTGACGCTGATCCACATGATCGGCGACCGCCGCAATTACTATGAGGCGAAAGGCGACCCCTGGGATGTCGTCGAGACGATCGTCGACGAACGCAAGAAGCGCGAGATCGACCCGACGCTCGAAGTCCTGCGCGCCGCCCGCGACCTCGCCGAAAGCGACCCGACAACGCCGCCCGACGTACGCCGCCGCGTGAGTGAGATGCTGACCTTCGTCGAACGCCTGATGGGCTGGTACGACCAGATGAAGCGCGTACCGCGTCCCGCCTTGCAGCGGTTGATCAAACTAGGTGCGGGCGTCGCCCGTCTCGTCGCCGTCAAATAGAGAGCCTGAACATGGCCCGCGCGCTGACAGGTCTGATGTGGAGCGGCCCGCGCTCGCTCGCCGAGCCCGACCACATCGAACGCAACGACACCGTCGAACGTATCCTGGGCGCGCGCGCCTGGCTGTCATTGCCTGAAAGCGTGCGCGCGCGCTTCGAACGCGTCACGCCCGCGACTTACGAAGGCCGCACCGACACAAAGCTCACGCTGCTCGGGCGACTCTTCGCATACTTCTTGTTTCCGTTCGGCGCGCCGCTGCCCGTCATCGCGGGCGAGTGCGACGCGTTGGTGAAAGTGAGCGTCAAAGACGGCGGCATGTCATGGACGCGTATATACCGCGGGCCGTTCGGTTTGGCGTTCCAAGTGCGTTCGATCAAGCGTCCGTCGGAAGACGGCCGACTGCTCGAATGCTGCGCGGGCGGATGGACGATGCTGCTGGACTTGTCCGCCGACCGAGGCAGTCTCGTCTTCCGCTCGCGCCAATTTTTCTGGCGGCTAGGCGCCGTCAGCGTGCCCTTGCCCGTGGCGATCACCCCCGGCATCGCCGAAGTCCGCCACACGGACTTAGGTGACGGCACCTTCCGCTTCACGCTCAGCTTCGACCACCCATGGTTCGGCCGCACGATCTACCAAGACGGCGTCTTCGCCGATCCGAAGGCGTAACGCGATGGCAACCAACCCAAACGTCGTCATGGCCGGGCTTGACCCGGCCACACAGTGCGCGCACGTCGGTGCGCGCGAAAGACTCTCTTTAATCATCGCCGCTTCCATTCGTTTCACGGCCGCGCAGACGCGCGGCCACTGGGCGGCCGGGTCAAGCCCGGCCATGACGGATAGTTTTGTGCACATCACGAATGTGAGGTCGCTCCCATGACCATCGCTCTCTACATCCTCGCGTTCCAAACCATCTTTGGCGCACTGGACAACGTGCTGCACCACGAACTGACCGAGCGGCTGCCCAGCAAGCCGTCGGCCCGCTTCGAACTCGCGTTGCACAGCGCGCGCGAAGGCATCTACGCCATCCTCTTCCTCATCTTCGCCTGGACAAACCCGCAAGGCATTTTCGCCATCGCCGTGATCGCGCTCCTGATCGCCGAGGTGATCATCACCATCACCGACTTCGTCGAAGAAGACCGCACGCGCAACCTGCCGCCGTTCGAACGCGTCCTGCACACGATCCTAGCGGTCAGCTTCGGCCTCTTCCTCGCCTTCGCCGTCCCACACCTGATCGCAAACGTTAGCGCGCCAACCGCGCTCGCCGCGACATCGCACGGCCTCCTATCCTGGTTCTTCACCCTGGCCGCCATCGGCGTGCTCGGGTTCTCGATCCGCGACGCCATCGCCGTCGTCACGCTCGGTCGCATGAAGCCGCAAGCCACACCCGCCGTCGAACCCAACGGCCGCACGGTCCTCGTCACCGGCGCGACCGGCTTCATCGGCAGCGCACTGGTGAAACGTCTGCTCGCCCGAGGCGACCGCGTCTTCGCGCTTGCCCGCGACAAGCGCCAGTCGCGCGCGCTGCTCGGCGACAACGTCCACCACATCGACAGCTTCAACGCCCAGCCGCCCGAAACCCGCATCGACGCCGTCGTGAACCTCGCCGGCGCACCGATCCTCGGCCTGCCGTGGACGCGCAGCCGCCGCGCACAAATCTGGCGCTCGCGCGTCGACCTCACCAACGCGCTCGTCGAGTGGATGACGACGCTGGAAACAAGACCAGCCGTACTCGTCTCCGGCTCCGCCATCGGCATCTACGGCGAAGGCAACGAAACCGTGCTGCACGAAACCGCCGGGGCAGGGCAGGGCTTCGCGGCCGACCTCTGCCGCGCGTGGGAGTCTGCAGCTCAGCGCGCGACCGCCCTCGACATCCGCGTCGTCTGCCTGCGCATCGGCATCGTCTTCGACAAGAGCGGCGGCGCGCTCCCGATGATGGCGCTGCCCGCACGCTTCGGCCTCGGCGCCATCTTCGGCAGCGGCCGCCAATGGATGAGCTGGATCACGCGCGAAGACATGATCCGCATGATCTTAGGCGCGATCGACGACAAACGCTGGAGCGGCCCCATCAACGCCGTCGCCCCCGAACCTCTGCGCAACGCCGACTTCCAACGCGCACTCGCCCGCACGTTCCACCGCCCGCTGTTCCTCACCGCACCCGCATGGGCGCTGAAAACGATGCTGGGGGAGATGAGCACCATCTTCCTCTACTCCCAACGCGTGGTCCCCACACGCGCCACCGAACTCGGCTTCGCCTTCGACGTCGGCTACGCAGCGGATGCCCTGCACCTGCAGTTCGGCCCGCCGCCCGCGCCGTTACCCGCTGTCAAACCGGATGCAAAGCCGGCCGTGATTGCCGCATCGCCGCAGGCCTATTCGACGCCGCTGCCGATTACTCGCCTCGCGCGTGCGCAACAAGCGCGCGACGTCGACCGAAAGAGTGCATAACGACCTGCCATCACGAAGATTTGGCGTTTCCCTGGGGCGGCCAGTTCGCTAATCCTGGCCGCACCAAGACGTGGGGGCATTCGTGCGCAAATTCATTCTTCCGCTGGTCTCAGCGCTAGCTTTCGTAACGGTGGGCATGTCCTTCGCAAAAGATGAAACCGATCCATTCCAGTGGCTCGAAGAGGTTGAGGGCGAAAAGCCGCTCGCCTGGGTGCGCGCGCAAAACGAGCGCTCGCTGAAACTGCTGCAAGCCGACGCACGCTACGAAGATCTCCACGCCAAGGCGCTGACGATCCTCGAAGCCAAAGACCGCATCCCGATGCCGGGCCTGCGCGGCGGCCAAGTCTACAATTTCTGGCAAGACGACGTGAACGTGCGCGGCCTCCTGCGCCGCACGACGACGAACGGCTACCGCGACGCGACGCCGTCGTGGGAAACGGTCATCGACATCGACGCGCTGTCGAAGGCCGAAGGCGCAAACTGGGTCTACAAAGGCTCAGGCTGCCTTGCCCCTGAAGAACGCCTCTGCCTGATGCAGCTCTCGGACGGCGGCAAAGACGCCGTCGAAATCCGCGAGTTCGACAACACGGCGAAAAAATTCGTCGACGGCGGATTCAAACTCCCCGCCGGCAAGCAAAGCGCCGACTGGCTCGACAAAGACACGCTCTACGTCGCGCGCGAGTGGGGCCCGAACACGCTGACCGAGTCAGGCTATCCCTTCATCGTCAAACTCTGGAAGCGCGGCACGAAGCTCGAAGACGCACCGGAAGTCTATCGCGGCAAGCAAACCGACGTGGCCGCCGGCGCCGGCGTCCTGCGCGACCAGGACGGCGTGGTCAAAGGTGTGCTGTTCACGCGCAATCCGTCCTTCTTCGAAACGGAATACTACCTGTCGACCGACAACGGTCCGGTGCAGCTCCCGTTCCCGCTGAAGTCGAACCTGCAGGGATTCGTCGCCGGCCAGCTTGTCATCACGATCGACGACGATTGGACGTGGAACGGCGTGAAGCTGCCGAAAGGCACGCTGCTCTCCTTCGATCTCGCCGAACTGAAGGCTAACCTGAAAAGCGCCAAGGCGACGGTTATCTACACGCCAGGCCCGCGCGAATCGATCGAGCAAGTCTCAGGCACGCGCAACCGCCTGCTCGTCGCCGTGTATGAGAACGTGAAGGGCGGCCTCTATTCCTACGCCTTCGCGAACGGCGCCTGGACCCGCACGAAGGTGGACCTGCCGGCCAACGCCTCGATCGGCGTGGTCTCGACGCGCGACGAAGACGATCTCGCCTTCGTCAACGTCGCAGGCTTCCTCGAACCCGACGCGCTCTATCAAGGTGACGCCGCGACCGGCAAATTCGAGAAGGTGAAGTCGCTGCCACCGCGCTTCGATGCCTCAGGAATGCAGGTCGAACAATACGAAGCCAAGTCCACCGACGGCACGATGATCCCGTACTTCGTGATGCACAAGAAGGACATCAAACTCGACGGCCAGAACCCGACGCTGCTCTATGCCTATGGTGGTTTCCAGGTTTCGATGACGCCCAGCTACTCGGCGACCGTCGGCAAGATGTGGGTCGAGCGCGGCGGCGTGTACGTCCTCGCCAACATCCGCGGCGGCGGCGAGTTCGGCCCCGCCTGGCATCAAGCGGGCCTGAAGACCAAGCGCCAAATCATCTACGACGACTTCGCCGCCGTCGGCAAAGACCTGATCGCGCGCAAGATCACGAGCACCCGGCGCCTCGGCATCCAGGGCGGCTCGAACGGCGGACTCTTGATGGGCGTCGAACTCATCCAGCATCCCGACATGTGGAACGCGGTCGTGATCCAAGTGCCGCTGCTCGACATGCTGCGCTATCACAAGCTGCTGGCCGGCGCGTCGTGGATGGGCGAATACGGCGACCCGGATGATCCGGTCGAAGGCGCCTTCCTGCGCAAGATCTCGCCGTATCACAACCTGAAGCCCGGCGTGAAATACCCCGAACCCTTCTTCGTCACCTCGTCGAAGGACGACCGCGTCCACCCCGGCCACGCCCGCAAAATGGCGGCCAAGATGGAATCGATGAAGCTGCCGTTCCTCTATTACGAAAACATCGACGGCGGCCACGCCGCCGCCGCGAATCAACGCGAACGCGCCAAACGCATCGCGCTAGAGTTCACCTACCTCTCGCAGAAACTGATGGATTAACGACGCGAAGGCGCGGGTGGAGAAACCTTGGCATTTGTACTACTCTCGCGCGAGCAAATCGCGAGAGAAGGCATGACTGACCACCCACGTATATCGCTCGATCCAAAGGTGCTGGTTGGCAAACCCGTCATCAAAGGCACCCGCTTGTCGGTGGAGTTCGTGGTGGGCCTTCTCGCGGACGGCTGGACCCACGCCGAGATCATCGATGAATACGGTGTGGTCGAGGAAGACATCATCGCCTGCCTCGAATATGCGCGCGACCTGTTGAGCAGCGAGCGCGTTATTGCCGCCGAGTAAACTCCGCTTCCTGGCGAACGAGAATGTCGCAAGCTCGACCGTTGACGCACTGCGTAGACGCGGCACGGATGTCGTCTGGGCAAAGGAAGACATGCGGGGCGCAAGCGACGAGGAAGTTCTCGACCGCGGCCGGCGCGAAGAGCGGGTCTTGCTGACATTCGACAAAGACTTTGGCGAGCTGGCCTTTCGTTCGGGGCTGCCCGTGACCTGCGGGATCGTTCTGTTTCGGCTGCGGATGCCCAAGAGCGTCGCTGATGCAGTTGCTGTTGCGGACCGGGTATTGGCGCGCGCCGACTGGCAGGGCCGGTTTTCCGTGATAGAACCCGGACGAATTCGTTCGCGCGATCTCCCGGGGACATGAGCGGCATCGAATGCTTGAAACGCTTCAACTCAAACGCACGCCCTTCCACGAACGCACCTCGCGTCTGTGCACGCCGCAAAATTGGCGCCGCTGGGCGGGCCATATCGTGGCCGGTTCGTATGAACTCTCACTCGATCGCGAGTACTGGGCCATCCGCGATTCCGCGGCGCTGATCGACGTCTCGCCGCTGATGAAATATGTGATCGAAGGTCCGGACGCCGCGCGTCTGCTCCACCGCGTCACCACGCGCGACATCTTCAAGCTCCAGATCGGGCAAGTCTATTACACCGGCTGGTGCGACGACGAAGGCAAGCTGCTCGACGACGGCACAGTCGCGCGCCTAGACGACCGGCGCTTCCGCATGACCTCGGCCGAACCGTCGCTGCGCTGGCTGAAGATGAACGCCGTCGGCATGAACGTCACGATCAGCGAAGTCACCGACCAGATGGCCGCGCTCAGCCTGCAAGGCCCAAAGTCGCGCGCGATCCTGAACCGCGTCTGCAAAGACCCGCTCGACAAACTCAAATACTTCCGCCTGACCAACACCAGCATCGGCAATGTTTCGGTCAGCGTCTCGCGCACCGGCTACACCGGCGACCTCGGCTACGAAATCTGGATGGACGCCGACCAAGCGCTTCCCGTGTGGGACGCGCTGATGCAGGCCGGCGACGACTACGGCATCGCGCCATGCGGCATCCTCGCGATGGACATGGCACGCGTCGAAGCGGGCCTCTTCATGCTCGACGTTGACTACACATCGGCGACGCACGCCTGGATCGGCGGCCAAAAGTCGACACCGTTCGAGATGGGCCTCGACTGGGCCGTGAACCTCGACAAGAAGGGCTACTTCGTAGGCCGCCGCGCGCTCGAACAAGAAAAGCGCGAAGGTCCCGCGTGGAAGATGGTCGGCCTCGAAATCGACTGGGTCGGCCTCGAACGCCTCTTCGCCGACGTCGGCATGCCGCCGCAAATCCCGGGCATGGCGATGCGCGGAAGCCTGCCGGTGATGCACCAAGGCAAACAAGTCGGCTACGCCTCGACCAGCACCTGGTCGCCGGTACTGAAGAAGTACATCGCGCTCGTACACGTCCAACGCCCGCACTACGAACCCGGCACGTCGCTGACGATGGAAGTGACAGTCGAACACCACCGCCGCCAAGCCCCCGCCACGGTCGTCAAGCTGCCGTTCTACGAACCCGAGTGGAAGAAGAAGTAGGGCGCATGTCAGTCAACCAATACGACGCGATCGTCATCGGCGCGGGCCACAACGGCCTTATCGCCGGCGCCTACCTCGCGCGCGCGGGTAAGAAGGTGGTCGTGCTGGAACGCCGCGAGGTCGTCGGCGGCGCGGCGGTGACGGAAGAAATCTTCAAAGGCTACCGCTTCACCGAATTCTCATACGTGGTGAGCCTGCTGCGTCCCGAAATCATCCGCGATCTCGAACTCCCGCGCCACGGCCTGAAAATCCTGCCGCTGCCAAGCACCGTGACGCCGATGGACAGCGGCGACTACCTTGCCGCGTGGGAAGATCACGACCAGACACGCCGCGAAATTTACCGCCACTCGCCGCGCGACGCCGAAGCCGCCGACGAATACAGCCGCGTCATGGCGCGCGCCGCCAAGGCGATCAAACCGGTGATCGGCCTCGTGCCGCCCGACCCATCGTCGATGAGCCCGCGCGATCTGATGGGCCTCCTCAAACTCGGCCAATACGCAAAAAGCCTGAGCGAAAAAGAACTCTACCGCATCGCCAAACTCGTCACGCAATCGTCGGCCGATCTGCTGAACGAATGGTTCGAGTTCGACCCGCTCAAAGGCACCAAGTCAGCCAGCGGCATCATCGGCACGTTCTTAGGTCCGCATTCGCCCGGCACCGCCTACGTTCTCTTGCATCACTACATGGGCGAGATCGACGGCGCCTTCCGCGCCTGGGGCTTCGCCAAGAACGGCACCGGCGGCGTGACCGCGGCGATCGCGTCGTCCGCCCGCGCGTTGGGCGTTGAAATCCGCACCGGCGCATCCGTGAAGCAAGTCATCGTCAAAGGCGGCCGTGCCGCAGGCGTGGCACTTGAGAACGGCGACGAACTCCACGCCAAGGTCGTGATGTCCGCCGCCGACCCGAAACGCAGCTTCCTGCAATTCGTCGAAAGCAAACATTTCCCCGACGAGTTCACACAGCAAATCCGAAACTTCCGCGTCCGCGGCTCCTCCGGCAAGGTCAACATCGCGCTCAGCGAGCTGCCCGACTTCAAATGCCTGCCCGGCGAAAGCCCGCTTCACCGAGGCGCGATCTCGATCAGCCCGTCAATCGAATACATCGAACGCGCTTACGACGAAGCGAAGTACGGCCAATTCTCGAAGCAACCCTACATCGACATGATCATCCCATCGATGATCGACCGCGACATGGCCCCGCCCGGACACCACGTCATGTCATGCTTCGTCCAATACGCGCCCTACGACATCGACGGCGGCTGGGACGACGCAAAGCGCGACGCCTTCGGCGAAACGGTCATCTCCACGATCGAACGTTACGCACCCAACATCCGCCGCGCGATCGTCGGCAAACAAGTGATCACGCCGAAGGACATCGAGCGCATCGCCGGCATCACCGGCGGCAACATCTTCCACGGCGAACTGCTGTTGCATCAGTTGTTCTTCCTTCGCCCTGCGCCGCAATGGGCCGACTTCCGCACGCCGCTGCCCGGCTATTATTTCGGCGCATCCGGCGCACATCCCGGCGGCGGCGTGATGGGCGCAGCCGGCAAAATGGCCGCCGACGCCGCGCTGAAGGACTGGCGCTAATGGCGAACGTCGACATCATCGTCATTGGCGCGGGCCTCAACGGTTTGGTCGCGGCAAACTACCTGGCGAAGGCTGGCAAGAAGGTGCTCGTCCTCGAACGCCGCGCCATCGCCGGCGGCCAAGCCGCCACCGAATACTTCGGCAAAGATTTCCAAGCCGACGCACTGCACGCCGGCGGCCAACTCCGCCCCGACATCGTGAGCGATCTCGACCTCGCGCAACACGGCTTGCCCGCATCGGTGAGCGAGCCGCTGATTTCATTCCTACCCGACGGCCGCCAACTCCGCCTGACCGCGGACTCGAGCGACGAAACGCTCGCCTCCATCCGCAACGTCTCGAAACAAGACGCCGAACGCTGGCCCGACTTCGTCGCCTTCATGAAGGAAGCCGCCGCCTTCCTCGATGCCGCCTACCGCACGCCGATGCCGCGCCTGCCGCACGTCACGCTATCGGAAGGCTGGCCGCTCGCGCAGCTCGCGCTGAAACTGCGCCGCTTGGGTCCGAAGGACATGTTCCGCGTGATCCGCGCGATGCCGATGTCGTCGCTCGAACTCACCGAAGAGTGGTTCGAGTCCGATGCGCTCCGCGCCGCGATCGGCGCCGTCGCCATCCACGGCAGCACACTCGGCCCCATGTCGGCCGGCACCGGCTACACGCTGATGCACAATTGGCTGAACCGCGGCGGCCCCGGCCACCAACGCGTCGAAGGCGGCACCGGCCGCATCGCCGACGCGCTGGTCACCGCACTGAAAGCGCGCAGCGGCGAACTGCGCCTATCCGCCGGCGTGAAGAACATGCTTGTCGAAAATCAAACTGTCAGCGGCGTGCGCCTGACGAACGGCGAAGAGATCACGGCAACGACAGTGGTCTCTGCCGCCGACCCGCGCCACACCTTGCTCGACCTCGTAGGCGCGCCCGAACTGCCGCCGGAGTTCGTCTGGGCCACGCAATCGATCAAGATGCGCGGCGCGGTCGCCAAGGTGCATCTCCTAACGGACGGCAACCACGGCCTGCCGAAAGGCACGCTCGTTATCGCCCCCACCGTCCGCTACGCAGAGCGCGCCTACGACGCCGCGAAGTACGGCGAAATGTCCAAAGCGCCGTATCTTGAGATCACGACGTCCGGCCGCGTGGTCTCGCTGCACGTCCAATTCGCGCCGTACACGCTGCGCCAGGGCAATTGGGAACAACTGCGCCCCGTGCTCGAACGCTCCGCCGTCGACACAGCCGCGACCGCGTTCCCGCAACTGAAGGCGAGCATCCGCGAAACCAAATCGCTAACGCCCCTCGACCTCGAGAAAACCTACGGCCTGACCGAAGGCGACATGAACCACGGCCAGCTGATCCTCGACCAAATGTTCTTCATGCGCCCGATCCCCGGCTGGTCGAACCACAAGACACCGATCGACGGCCTCTACCTCTGCGGCAACGGCATCCACGGCGGCGCCGGCATCAGCGGCGCCAGCGGCCGCAACGCCGCCCGCGCGATACTGAAAGCGAAGTGACAAGAATCCGGGCAGACGCTAAGGGAGACAGCAATGCACAAGACCCTCATGGCGACGATCGGCGCGATCCTCGCCGCTAGTCCCGCACTCGCAAGCGCCGACACCGAAGCCTTCGAGAAATCGGGCCTTGCCGGAAAATGGGCCTACGATTGCGCAAAGCCAGCGTCAGACAAAAACTACGTGGAAACGTGGTCGATCGCCGACGGCAAAGTCACGCGCTTGTCCGAAAGCGGGAAGGCCGACGCGAAACCGTCCCAGGTCGCGAACTTCGGCCTAAGCAAGGACGGCAAGCCGTTCTACAACACGTCCGGTAGCTTCGGCGTCCTGACAGTCGAATTTCTCGTCGAACCACAACGCTATCGCCTCTGGTCGTCCGAAGCAATCATGCCGTTCGCCGGCGGCCAGGTCTACGTTGCCGACGGCAAGTACAACGGCACGGAAACGCAGTGGTACAACAAGTGCGAGTAGCCTAGTGCGACAGCTCGATGGCGCAGGCGTCGTCGAACATCTGCTTGGAGAACCAATTGCCGCGGCCGAAGGGCAGGGACCCTAGCGCCTTAGCGAAATCGTCTCCCAGGCCGCCACAACGACAAACACCAACGTGGTCGCCATGCCGAGCATCAGCGGCGACGCATACGGCACGGCGAGCGTCGACAGGGCGAGCAACCCAAGCCCGATCATGTGCGACAGCGGCGCACGCCCGACAGTCGCCCACTTGAACAGCAAATTGCCGATGAGATAGAGCGCCGGTCCGCCGATGATCACCGCCGCCGCGCGAAGCTCCAAATGCCCGGCCGGATGCGCCATGACCAACTCGTCCGACACCGCGCAAACGATGATCCCGGCGATCAGCAGAATGTGGATGTAGGTATAGGCCAGCCGCGCCAATCGTCCGGGGTCGCTCGCGCCCGCGATCTGTTGGCTCGCACGCCCGGCGCCCGTATCGAAGTAGATCCACAACATCGCGACCGACCCGAGGAATGCGCTCACGAACGCAGCGACCGTCTCCGGCGTCGCCGCCAATTTGGAAAACGTCGCGCCGGTCACCAGGATCGATTCACCGAGCGCGATGATGACGAACAGCGCGCATCGCTCCGCCATATGCCCGCCGTCGACATCCCAATCCTCGATCGTCGATGCGCCGAGCCCCGGCACCCAGAAGAATACCGACGGCGCAACCGTCTCGATGGCGACAGCAACCGCCCACAGCAACAATCGCATCTCGCCGTCGGCCAAGCCGCCCGCGAGCCACAGGATCGAACACAACATCTGCCAAATAATGATGCGCTCGAAGTTGCGATAGTTGCTCGGATTATGCCCCTGCATGCTCCACAGCATGAAAAGGCTGCGCCCCATCTGGCTGCAGGCATAAGCGAACGCGAACACAAAGCCCGCAGGCCCGAATGCCGTCGGGATCGAACTCGATAGAACAAGTCCGCTCAACATCAATCCGAACAGCAAACAGCGAACCGGCGTCTTCTCGGGGTCCAGCCAATTCGTCACCCAAGACGTATCGATCCAAACCCACCAGACCGCGACCAGCAGCAGCGCTGTCTCAAGCGCACCCAACACCGACAGATGCTCAAGCAACCCGTGCGACAGCTGCGTCACCGCAAACACGAACACGAGATCGAAGAACAGCTCGATGTAGGTCACGCGCCCATGCTCGTGACCTTCACGCATGCGAAGCAAATTGCGGCGGGCGGCAAGCGGCATGAAACCCCGAACGTTAGAGATGGTGAAGCGCGGTCTTCAGCGCCAACGGATAAAGCGTGTGCTCGGCTTCGAGAATGCGCGCGCTCAACGTCGCCTCGGTGTCGCCCGGCAATACCGGCACCTCGGCCTGCGCAATCGACGGCCCCGCATCAAGCTCCGGCACGACGTAATGCACCGTGCATCCCGACACCGCGACCCCGGCAGCCAAAGCCTGCGCCTGAGGCTTCAACCCGCGAAACGCCGGCAGAAGGGAAGGGTGGATATTCACAATCCGCCGCTCCCACCCGCGCACGAACTCGTCGGACAAAATGCGCATGAACCCGGCCAAGCAAACAAACTCAATCCGCGCCGCCCGCAACACAACGTCGATTGCAGCATCAAACGACGCGCGATCGGCGTGCGCTTTGTGATCGATCACCGCGGTGGCGACGCCCGCGTCTATCGCGACGCGCAAACCATCGGCATCTGCACGATTGGAAACAACCAGCGCAATCTCGCCCGGATAATCGGCCGCCTGCGCCGCATTGATGAGCGCCTGCATATTGCTGCCGCGCCCGGAAATCAGAACGGCGACGCGCTTGCGTGCCACGTTTAGAGGCCCGTGCGACCGCGATAGCGCACGGTCGGCTCGCCTTTGCCCGCGATCAGCTTGCCGATCGCATACACGTGCTCGCCCGCCGCGGTCAGTATGCCGATCGCGTCGTCGGCCTTGTCGGCCGGCACAATCGCGATCATGCCGATACCGCAATTGAACGTCCGCAGCATCTCGCGCTCTTCGACGCCGCCCAAACGCGACAGCCACTGAAACAGCGGCGGCAAGGGCCACGCGCCGAGATCGATCTCGATGTCGAAATCATCCGGCACAACGCGCGGCGCGTTCTCCGTCAAACCGCCGCCGGTGATATGCGCAAAGCCCTTCACGTCGCCCTGGCGGATCAGCGCCAGCGCGCTCTTCACGTAAATCCGCGTCGGCGCCAGCAACGCCCGCCCCAAATTCTCACCCGTCGCGAACGGCGCCGGCGACTCATACGAAAGCCCGCTCTCCGCCACGATCCGCCGCACGAGCGAAAACCCGTTGGAATGAACCCCCGACGACGTCAGCCCCAACACCACATCGCCCACGGCCATATCGCGCCGCGGCAAAACCTGATCGCGCTCGACCGCGCCGATCGCAAACCCCGCAAGGTCATAGTCGCCGCGCGCATACATCCCCGGCATCTCGGCCGTCTCGCCGCCGACGAGCGCGCAGCCCGCCTGCCGGCAACCCTCAGCAATCCCCTTCACGACATCGGTCGCCATCGCGACCTCAAGCTTTCCCGTCGCGAAATAGTCGAGAAACAACAGAGGCTCCGCCCCCTGCACGACAATGTCGTTCACCGACATCGCCACAAGATCGATCCCGACCGTGTCATGAATGCCGGACTCGATCGCGACCTTGAGCTTCGTCCCTACGCCGTCGGTGCCCGCCACCAGCAGAGGGTCCTTGAACCCCGCCGCCTTCAAATCGAACAATCCGCCGAATCCGCCCAGGCTCGCATCCGCCCCAGGCCGCGCGGTGGACTTGGCCAGCGGCTTGATCGCCTCAACCAGCGCATCGCCCGCATCGATATCGACGCCCGCCTGGGCATAGGTGAGGCCGTTTTTCCGTTCAGTCATGTGCGAGCGTGTTCCGGCGCAGTGAGGGCGCGCGCGCGTTTAAGCAGAACTGAGGCTCCCGCGAAAGCGGTGGGTGAGAGAAGGCACAGCCCCATCGTCACATTCCCCGCCGTCTTGACGCGCCCCCCGCGCGCTGATGAGTGTACGCGCAGGGGCAAATCACCGGGCCGTCGATGGAACCGAAAGCGCTCATTCGCGCCATCGAATCACTGATGGCTGACCAGCCGGACAACAAGCGGTTGCGCGACCATTTGGAAGGTCTGACGCGTGACCCCGCGTTCCCCGGGCTCACATGGCATTGGGGACCAAAGCTCTATGCCCGCAGCCGCGCGACATTCCGGCCGCTGATCCTCAACCAGTTTTCCGATTGGACGACGGACGGCAAACGCTGGAAGCGCGTTCTGTGGACGGACCACACGACGGAACTTGAAGGCTGGCTCGCCGCCACCCGTCAATCGCGGGACTCGCAACTCGTCCGCCGCCTCATCCGCTGGAAATACGCCAAGGTCAAAGGATGGGGCATTGATGAGGCGCGCTTCCGCGCCGCGCTGATCGAAGGCTATCGAACGGCGCCCGGCCCGGCGCAGCGCGCGATCGTCCTCGACGAATTCAACGAATGGTTTGATCTCGATGAAGCCACGGCCATCGCCCTCTACGAGGTCGACCGCAACGCGGCGAAGTTCATCCAAGATCACGCGCCCCGCGGCTATTGGATGGCCGATAAGCGGACCATGTGGGACAAGCTCGCGAACCTCGCCCGCGCCAAGGGCGATGACGCGCTCGCCTTCGCTCTCTATCGCCGCCTGGTCCCCATCGCGCGCTGGCGCAACGATGCCCTGGCGCTCGCGACGTCCGAGACCGACGCCGCTAAGTTGAACGCTGCGCTGACCGAACGCCATCCCGAAGGCTATCGCATCGATCTCATGCCGACGATCGTCGAGCTGCTGGAAAAGCGCGGCCGCGATGTGTTTCCGTATGTGCGCAGCAAGCTCAACGACCTCGTCGGCGGATGGGGCCGCGACAAGGAAGCGAAGCGCCTAACCGACCTCGCTCAGTCGCGCGAATGGTGGGACCTCTGGACGGCGACCGTGCGATCCGGTCCGGAGAATCTGTTCGCGCCATCCGTCGCGAAGGTACTGGTCGACAATGCGCTCTCCGACAGCATGAAGCGCGAGCGGCTCAAGGCGCTCGCCGGCGTCAGCCAAGAGTGGAATTGGGCCGGCATGGGTTTTGCGCGCATCCACAACTTGGACGACAAAGTTGCGGAGCTTCTCTACGACCGCTACCCCGACTTGGTCCGCGGACCCTATCGTTCGCACGTGACGCCGCGCTGGTGGGGCCAAGGTTTCCCAAAGCTCGTCGCGCGCGCTCTGGCGGCGAATGACATCGAACTGCTCGACACGCTTGCGGCCCGCTACGCGACGCAGGTGTCGTGGCGCCACCGTGCCGACCGCCCCGACAAGATCAGCCCGCAGGAAGTCACGGCATCGGAGCTCGCGAGATACTATCAGGCCATCCGCGACCGCGGCGAGGAAGAGTTCGCGCGCCGTGCCGCCAGCGTACTGACCCGCGTTCCGGCCTACACGATGTACAATTTCCAAGCGCTTCTGAGGCACAACGACCTTGCGCGGCTGCTGTTCTCGCGCTCGCTACCAATGTTCTTGGCCTCGCCGGTTGCCGTGCAAGACCTGATCGAGGGCTCCGACATCCAGGTCATGTCGCTGGCCTATCGCGTACTCGCGCTGCCGGATGCCCGCGCCGTAGCGCTCGCCGGCGCAAACCTCGACATCTTGCTCGGCACGTTGCTCAGGCCCATTCACCGCAAGACGCGCATCGCGGCCTTCGCGGCTCTCGCCAATGCCGCACGCTCAGGCCCCGAAGCGGCGAAGCGGGTGCTGGCGCGCGCGAAGGACGCGCAGAAATTGCCGGACAAGAAGTACCCGAAGGCCGAACTGATCGGCCTCATCGCCGCAGTGCTCAACGCGTGCCCCGAACTGGCAAGCGCGCGCGAGCAACCTATCGTCTACCGTCGCGCCGCGCAGAGGACCGCGGCATGATCATTCTCGTCAACTACGCGTCGCCATCGCTGCTCGACTCCACCGCCGGCGCGACCAACGTCTCGATGTCGACCAACCTGCGCCGCCCCGTCCGCTTCCACGGCCACGTACGCGAGAACGGCTTCATCCTGCGCATCGCCTTGCGCGCGCTGGGCGAGCTCATCTGGTCCGATGACACCTGGCTCGATCAAGCCGCCATCCTCGATCCCGTCATCACGGTGCATCCGGACCGCGTCTTCTTCGAGGCCTTCAGCCAAGACCAATCCGTCTACGGCGCGCTGATCGTCGATCCGAAGCTGTTCGACACGATGGGCGAGGTCGTCACCGGCACGACCAACATCGACTTCTCCGCCTGGCTGTGGGGCGCGCTCGGCGAAATGCGCACAAGCCGCTCGACCACCTTCCGCATCGGCCCCGAAGGCTTCGAGGTGAAGACATCCGGCGCCGGCGGCCGCTTCGAACGTAAGGTCGACCTGCCGGACAGCTGGGTGCGCGGCTTCCTGCAAGTGCAAGCCGCCATGGGCCTGCCCGGCACGCGCATCGGCGTGAAACCGATCGACCTTCTCAGCGCTCTGCGGATGCTGCGCCTCACCAAGGCAAAGGTCTCGCCGCGCGGCCTACGCTACGAGTTCGAACCCGGCCAAGACGTGAGGCTTGTTCTCGAACCGTGGGAACACGCCGTCACCTTCGAAGGCGCCACGCACAACTATACCGAACGCAAGACGACGCGCGTCTGGGGCCGGCGCCGCCTGAAGCTGATCGAGGGCCTGCTGCCCTTCGCCGAACACGTGGACATCTATTTGAAAGGCCGCGCGCTGCCCAGTTTCTACGCGGTGAAGCTGCCCGGCATGACGTTCCTAGTCGGCATCACCGGATGGTCCGGCGCAGCCTTCACAAACACCGGCGGCTTCGATCTGCTGGCGACAAGCGCCGCCGAGGACGACGCGAACCTGCCGGCGGCCTTAGAGTTGCTGCGCAAGCGCTATCACATCTCCATCGACGATCTCGCCGCGGCGCTTAGCATCGACAAGACCGCCGCGTCGCGCATCCTCGTGCGCCTGTGCCGGCAGGGCAGGGCGATGTTCGACGTGGAAGCACGCGACTACCGCCACCGCGAACTGTTCGAAAAACCGGCCGACGAGGCGACGTACTTTCCACCCGATCTACGCCAAGAACTGGCGCTCGGCTTCATCGCCAAGAACCAGGTCAAGGTCACCTCCTGCACCGTCGAAGAGACACGCAAGGTGCGCACGTACAAGGACCCGAACACCGGCGACGCCAAGGAAAAGATCGCGCGCGAAGTCGTCTACCGCGACTGGCGCATCCTCGGCGAGGTGGCCGACCAAAAGCCCGTCGAGATCGCCGTCAACGACACAGGCCGCATCATCTTCGGCCGCTGCTCGTGCGCATTCTTCGCCGAGCATCTGCTGAACCAAGGTCCCTGCGAACACATGGTCGCGCTCTTCAAGGCCAGCGACAGCCAACGCACCGATCAACCCGTCTCACAACCCGCCGAAGCCGCCGACGCTCCGATGACGCGCAAGCAACCCTCCCGCTGGGAAGTTGACAGCGCGCCGGGAGGCGAGTGACATGGCCAACAGTTTTGCAGCGCCCGGATCGAGGCGAAGCTTTCCAGCTTCCAACGCCACGGTGTTTCGCCGTGGTTGGTCCTTGATCCCATTACATCGCCACGGTTCCCAGCGTACGAAACGCCGGGAGGCCACGGGTCCAAAGCCTCGTAGGTGGATGGCCGCCCGATCCGGGCCTGCAAACGCCAGCGCTCACCTCAGTGAGTTGCGCCGATGACGGGTATCCTGCCGCTCGTCGTCTTGCTTGTTGCGATGGCCACCATCCACTTCGGACGAAAGGCCTACGCGCGTTGGAAGCACAAACGCGTCGTCGCTGAATTCCAAAAGGCACCTGTCCGCGACGTGTCGACCGTGTCCGGCACAGGCGCTGCCGAATTCAAGGCGGAAACAATCAAACTCGGCGGCCCGCTGAAAGCGGACCATCGGCGCCTGGCCCTGCGCGACAATCGCTTGCTGCCAAAACCGCCGCTCGGCCCCGACTACTACTCGAAATGGCCGCGACCACCCCGGCCGCGCTATCTAAAGAAGGACGAAGCGAACCGGCTCTTCGGTCCGTCGCTGCGCACCGCAAGCCGCGATGTCATGGACCTCGCAACCGACGAAGAACAGCTGAAGCGCTACGGCCTGCCGCTGTGGAAGACGGAAGCCGACGTCGCCGCCGCGCTCGGCCTAAAGCCGGGCCAGTTCCGTCACTTCGCGCAGCACCGTTACCGCGAGCACGTCTCGCACTACGTCGCCTTCGCCATTCCAAAACGCGCCGGCGGCGAACGCATCATTCACGCGCCGAAGACGAAGCTGAAGGCAATCCTGCGCACGCTCGACAAACTTCTGGTCTCCAAACTTCCGGTCAGCGAACACGCGCACGGCTTCGTCAAAGGCCGCTCGATCGTCACCAATGCACGGCCGCATGTCGGCCAACCGATGGTCGTGAAGTTCGACATCAAGGACTGCTTCCCCACGCTCCACTTCGGGCGCGTGCGCGGTTTGCTACTCGCGATGGGCTACAGCTATCCGGTCGCCGCCGCACTCGCCGTGCTGATGACCGAGCCGCCGCGCCAACCGGTCGAGGCCGAGGGCAAGCTCTATCAAACGCCGATCGGCCCGCGTGTCTGCGTGCAAGGCGCGCCGACCAGCCCGGGTCTTTGCAACGCGATCCTGCTGCGCCTCGACCGCCGTCTCGCGGGGCTCGCGAAAAAGCGCGGCCTCGCCTACACGCGCTACGCCGACGACATGACCTTCTCCGGCCCGGAAACCGAGATCAAAGCCTTGCTCGGCATCGTTCCGAAGATCGCCGCCGAAGAAGGCTTCCCGCTCAACTTCGCCAAGACGCGTCTGATGCGCCAAAGCGGTCGCCAAGCGGTCACCGGTGTGATCGTGAACAAGGACATGGGCCTCTCGCGCAAAACACGGCGCAAGCTGCGTGCCGCGCTGCACCAAAGCGCCAAGGCTGACGAACCCGCACGCGCCCGCCTGGAAGGAAAACTCGCCTATTTGCACATGCTCAACCCCGCCCAAGCGGCGCGCCTGCGCGGCAATGTAGACAGGGGCGCGTAGCCGTAGCGAAACTGCGGCGACGGATTGGCCGGGGCACGCGCGTTCAAGGCTGGCGAGAGCCGACGTCCAAGGCAGGGGTTTGACGCATGAATCTGGAAGCGGTCCTGGCGACCCATCGCTTCGGCCTTGGCGCGGGCAAGCGCGATCTCGATGCGATGCGCGGCGATCCGCGCGGTTGGCTGAAGTCGCAACTCGCCAGCGTCGAACCCATCGTCCGCCCCTTCGCCGGACAGAAATCCACAGCCGAGGTGCTGCGCGACCTGCCCAGCATGCGCGAGGCCGCCAACAAGTCGCCCGACGACATGGTCAAGCTCGCCAAGATGGGCCGCGACATGTTCATCGCCGAAATGCGCCCGTGGATGCGCAACGCCTTCGAGACGCCGGTGCCGTTCCTGGAACGCTACACCTGGTTCTGGTCGAACCATTTCACGATCTCAGTCCTGAAGCAGCGCATGACGTTCTTCGCCGGCTCGTATGAGCGCGAGGCGATCCGCCCGGCGGTCCTCGGCAAATTCGAAGACCTGCTCATCTCGACCGTCCGCCACCCGGCGATGCTCATCTATCTCGACAACGCCTATTCGATCGGCCCGGACTCGCCCGCAGGCCGTTACACCGGCAAGGGCCTAAACGAAAACCACGCCCGCGAAATCCTGGAGTTGCATACGCTGGGCGTGAACGGCGGCTACACCCAAGCCGACGTCATCGAACTCGCAAAAATTCTGACCGGCTGGAGCGTCGACCGCGAATCCGGCACCGGCACCGGTTTCAAATTCTTCCAGAACCGCCACCAGGCCGGCGCCAAAACGCTGCTGGGCAAGACCTACAGCGAAAACGGCGAACGCGAAGGTGAGGACGCCCTGCGCGACCTCGCACGCCACCCGTCGACCGCGCGCCATGTCGCCACCAAACTCGCACGCCACTTCATCGCCGACGAACCACCGCCGCAAGCGGTCGCCAAACTCGAACGCGTCTTCCGCGACACCGGCGGCGACCTGCGCGCGCTCGCCGCCGCTCTCGTCGACGAACCTTCGGCCTGGCAACCGACGCTCAGCAAAATGCGCACGCCGATCGAATACGTGGTCGCGGCGGTGCGGCTTTTGGGCGGCATCCAAGACACGCTCGGCGACCAACGCTTCCAAGGCCTCGCGGAATCCCTGCGCGTGATGGGTCAAATCCCTTTCACCGCGCAGTCGCCGAAGGGGTGGCCCGACGTCGCCTCGGCTTGGGCAGGCCCCGCCGCCATCATGGAACGCGTGCAGTGGGCCCACGCGCTCGCCGAACGCATCCAGAAGAAGCCGGATCCGGCGATCCTCGCCGACATGACCATGGGCCCGCTTCTCTCCCCGCCGACGCGCGAAGCTCTAAAGCTTGCCGCCGATCCGACCCAGGGCCTCGCCCTTCTGCTCGCCTCACCGGAGTTTCAAAGACGATGACACTCGACCGGCGAACCCTCATCCACTCCGCCATCGGCGCTGCGGCGCTCACCGCCGCCGCGCCGCGCTTCTCGTTCGCGGCAACGCCGGGCGACCGCCGCCTCATCGTCATCGTGATGCGCGGCGCCCTCGACGGCCTCGCCGCCGTCCCGCCGCACGGCGATCCGGACTACGCACGCGCGCGCGGCGCTCTAGCGTTGCCCAAGGACGCGATCCTGAACCTCGACGGTTCCTACGGCCTCAACGCCAAACTGCCGACGTTCAAAGCGCTCTACGACCAAAAGCAGCTCGCCATCGTCCACGCCGTCGCGTCGCCCTATCGCGAACGCTCGCACTTCGACGGCCAGAACGTCATCGAAACCGGCACCGCGCGCGTTATGCCGACCAGCGACGGCTGGCTCAACCGCGCACTCGGCCCCGCCGGCGTGACCGACCCAAAACGCGCTCTCGCCGTCGCACAGTCGATCCCCGTAATCCTGCAAGGCCAGCGGCCGGTGACGTCATGGATGCCGCCGCAGCTGCCCTCGGTCGACGACGACTTCATCATGCGGCTCAAGGCGATGTACGCGCGCGATCCCATGCTGCGCTCGGCGCTCGACCGCGCGCTGGAAGTCGGCGCCGTCGCAGGCGCGGCAGGCAACGGCGACATGCAGTCAAACGTGCAGCAAATGCGCGGCGCACGCGGCTACCGCTTCGAACCGCTGGCGAAGATGGCCGCCAACATCATCGCCGCCCAAGACGGCCCACGCATCGCCGTCATGGAAGTCGGCGGCTGGGACACGCACCAAGGCCAAGGAACGACGCAAGGCATCCTCGCCTTCCTCCTCGACAATCTCGACAACGGCGTGAAGGCAATCAAAGACACCCTCGGGACGGTCTGGGATCGCACCACAATCCTCTTCTTCACCGAATTCGGCCGCACCGTCGCCCCTAACGGGTCGCTCGGCACCGACCACGGCACCGCCAGCGTTGCCTTCATCGCCGGCGGCGCGGTCAACGGCGGCCGCGTCCTCGGCAACTGGCCCGGCCTAAAGCCGTCATCGCTTTACGAAGGCCGCGACCTCGCGCCGACAACGGACCTGCGCGCCGTCTTCAAAGGCGTCCTCGCCGACCACCTGCGCCTCGCCCGCAACGAGGTCGAAGGCATCTTCCCCGACAGCGGCAACACCGCGCCACTGTCGGGCCTCATTCGGACGTAGCTACCAAACCCGCACACGCTCTTCCGGCTTCAGGAACAGCGTGTCCGTCGGCTTCACCGGAAACGCGTCGTACCAAGCGTCGATGTTTCGCACCGTCAATGCGCGATAGCGTGCGGGCGAGTGCCCATCGTTGATCAAGTTCTGGCGCAACGCCTCCGGCCGCTCGTAGTCGGCCCAGCTTTGCGCGTAGGCCAGGAAGAACTGCTGATCTCCCGAAAGCCCATCGACGACCGGCGCAGGCTTGCCGCCCAGCGACGCGCGATAGGCGTCGTAGGCAGCCCCAAGCCCTGCAAGATCCGCGATGTTCTCACCTAGCGTCAGCTTGCCGTTCACGCCCAAATCCGGAAACGGCTTGTAGCCGTCGTATTGCTTGGCAAGCGCCACACCGGCGGCCTGAAACTTCTTCATATCCTCGGCCGTCCACCAATTGCGCATCCGCCCGGTGGAGTCGAACAGCGCGCCCTGATCGTCAAAGCTGTGGCTGATCTCGTGCCCGATCACCGCGCCGATCGCGCCATAGTTCACCGCCGCCGGCGCCTTCGGATCGAAGTAAGGCGCCTGCAAGATCGCCGCCGGGAAGTTCATCGCGTTCAGGATCGGCAGGTTCACCGCATTCACCGTCTGCGGCGTCATCACCCATTCGCTGCGATCCACCGGCGTACCGAGTAATCCAACGCGATAGCGATACTCGAACGCCTCGGCGCGCTGCACGTTACCGACGGCATCGCCGCGCACGATCTGCAAGTCCGAATAGTCGCGCCACTTATCCGGATACGCGATGCCCACCTTGAGAACGGAAAGCTTGCGCTTCGCCTCGGCCTTCGTGGCCGCCGCCATCCACGACAACGCGTCGATGCGCTTCGAGAACGCAGCGATCTCGTTCGCCACCATCGTCTGCAGCAACGCCTTCGCTTCCGGCGGAAAATACTTCGCGACATAGAGCTTGCCGACCGCCTCGCCCAACACCGCGTTCGTCGTGTTCACCGCACGCTTCCAACGCTCGCTCATCTGCGGCGTGCCCGAAAGCGTCTTGCCGTAGAAATGGAAACGCTGCTCGGCGAACGCCTTCGATAGGAAGCTCGCGTGATGATTGATCGTTTGGAACGTCAGATAGGCCTTCCAATCGTCAACGGACTCGCTGGCGACAAGCTTCGACACGCCGATCACCGCCGACGGCTGCCAAACGACGAACTGCTTCTGCCCGCCAAGCGACGCCGCCGAAAAATACGCGTCCCAATCCATCCCCGGCGCCTTCTTGGCGAAGTCCGCCCGGCCCCAAGGATTGTTCCCCTTCGTCGCGTCGTTCGTATCCACGCGGCTTCCATGCGCCTGCGCGATCTTCGTCTCCAGCGCCAACACCCGCGCCGCCTTCGCCTGCGCATCGGCAACACCCGCATGCGACAGCTGCGCCGCGACATAAGCCAAGTACGCCGCGCGGGTCTTCGTCATCTCCGCGTCGCTCGAGAGATAATAATCGCGGTCGGGCATCCCTAAACCGCCCTGCAGGATGAACGGCACATAGCGCGTCGGATCATCGAACGACGCCGCCACCCAAAGCCCGAAGAGATTGTCCGTGTAGAGATCCGTCGCATTCATCACATCGACGTCCGCGCGCAACTGCGCACCGAGATACGTCGCCAATGCCTTGCGATCACCGACCGCCGCGATCTTGTCGAACGAAGGCTTCAACGGCGTGACGCCCTTCGCCTCGATCCCCGCCTCATCCATGAATGTCGCGTAGTAGTCGCCGACCTTCTGCGCCTCCGACCCCGGCTTCGCCGACTTCGCCGCCGTCTGAATGAGATCGACCGTCCGCTTGTTCGCTTCCTCGGTCAGGATCGCGCCGTGCCCATAGGTGCCGCGGTCCGCCGGGATAGGATGCGTTTTCACGAACGTGCCGTTCGCATAGCTCCAAAAGTCGGCACCCGGCGCGACCGTCGTATCCATTGCCGACTTGTCGACGCCAGCGGCATAGGCCGCTGCCAACCCACCGAACACCGTGGCGACGGCCACCATTCGAACCCAATTGATCGTGCGCATGAAAAGGTCAGTCCCTTGATTGATCGCGCCTTCTCGCGCCGGGCGGGCAAGCCTGTCAAAGCACGATTGTGTGCCCAAACGGGCCACCATTGGCCGGGCAGGGGGCTTTCTATATGTTCCCGCTCCCCTTGGAGCCGGATTCATCTATCTGGCGGGGAAAGCGAGCGACCCCCATGACCACCCAGAAGCGAGTCCTGATCACCAGCGCCCTGCCGTACATCAACGGCATCAAGCATCTGGGCAACCTGGCCGGCTCTATGTTGCCGGCCGACGTCTACGCGCGCTTTCAGCGTTCGCGCGGCCGCGAGACGCTCTACATCTGCGCCACCGACGAACACGGCACCCCGGCCGAACTCGCTGCGATCGAGGAAAATCTCCCCATCGCGGAATACTGCACGAAATGGTGGGCGATCCAGAAAGAGCTGGGCGAGGGCTTCGGCCTGTCGTTCGACTATTTCGGCCGCTCGTCCAGCGTCCAGAACCGCGAACTGACCCAGCACTTCGCAAAGGTGCTCTGGGAACGCGGCCATATCGAAGAACGCACCACGCGCCAAGTCTATTCGAAAGCCGATGGCCGCTTCCTGCCCGACCGCTACGTGATCGGCACCTGCCCGCATTGCGGCTACGATCGCGCTCGCGGCGACCAGTGCGAGAACTGCACCCGCGTCCTCGATCCCGCCGATCTGATTCAACCGCGCTCGGCGCTCTCGGGCTCGACCGACATCGAACTGCGCGACAGCAAGCATCTCTTCCTGCTGCAGGCGAAATTCTCCGACGAACTGCGCAAATGGATCGGCGAGCGGCACGAATGGTCGCCGTTGGTGTCATCCATTGCACTGAAGTGGCTCGACGAAGGCCTGCAAGACCGCGGCATCACGCGCGACCTGGCCTGGGGCGTGCCCGTCAACGCGGAAACCTGGGGCCCAAACCCGGACGGCAAACGCCCCGATGTCGAGGGCCTCAAAGGCAAAGTCTTCTACGTCTGGTTCGACGCGCCGATCGAATACATCGGCTCAACGAAGGAATGGGCCGACAGCGCACCTGCCGGCACCAACTCCCGCGATTGGAAGTCCTGGTGGGTCGGCGACGACGCGCAGAAGAACGTCCGCTACGTCGAATTCATGGGCAAAGACAACGTGCCGTTCCACACCGTCGGCTTCCCGGTGACGATCTTAGGCTCCGGCGAGAAGTGGAAACTCGTCGACCAAATCAAAGGCTTCAACTGGCTCAACTACTACGGCGGGAAATTCTCGACGAGCCAGAAGCGCGGCATCTTCATGGACGCGGCGCTGGAGATCCTGCCGCCGGACTTTTGGCGTTGGTACCTGACGGCAAACGCGCCGGAGAGCGCCGACTCCTCGTTCACCTGGCAGCATTTCGCCGACACGGTGAACAAAGATCTCGCCGACGTGCTGGGGAACTTCATCAACCGCACGCTGAAATTCACCGAAGGCAAATTCGGCGCGCAGGTGCCCGAAGGCGGCAAGCCAGGCCCCAAGGAAACGAAACTCACCGAAGAGCTCGAGCGCCGCTTCGGCATCTACACGGTCTTCCTCGAAGAGATTCAGCTGCGCAAAGCCGCGCAAGAACTCCGCGCGATCTGGGTCTTGGGCAACGAGTACCTGGCCGACGCCGCGCCGTGGACGACGATCCGCACCGACAAGGACGCGGCCGCCGTCAGCGTTCGTACGGCGATCAACCTGATCCGCCTGTTCGCCATCCTGTCCGCGCCGGTGATCCCGTTCGCCTCCGACGCCATGGCGAAAGCGCTGGGTCTCGACATCAAGACGCTGCATTGGCCAAAGGGCAAAATCGCCGACGAGATCGCGGTCCTAAAACCCGGCCACACCTTCACGATCCCACCGGTGCTCTTCGCCAAGATCGCACCGGAGCAGATCGCGGCGTGGGAAGAACGCTTCGGTGGCGCGAGTCCGTGAGCGGAACTTCAGTTCGCCTGTTAACGCCGGCGGACGCGATCGAAGTACGCCGATTGCGTCTCGAAGGTTTGCGCCTCACGCCGGAAGCGTTCGGAAGCGCGTGGGAAGAAGAAGCACCACATCCACTCGCCTGGTGGAAGGCGCGCTTAGAGGGTCCCGCACGATGGTTCGGTGCCGAGATCGGCAACGAGTTGGCAGGTCTGACTGTTGTGTCCCTCAATCTCCGGATGAAACACGCGCACTGCGCCGACATCGGCGCCGTCTATGTCGGTGAAAATTTTCGCCGCCGGGGAGTCGCGTTTGCACTCATGCAATCAGCGATGGGGTACCTCGCCACGGCAAAAGTGCGAAACGCAACCCTGACCGTGAGTGCCGACAACACCGCCGCGCAAAAGTTGTATGCGCAGTTCGGCTTCAGCGTGTGCGGACAACTTCAACGTGAGTTAAACGTCGATGGTAGCTTCATCGACGAACTGATTATGCATACACAGTTTTTTTGATTTTTATCCGTTTGGATGATTGCAACCTGACTCGATTTGTTTCAGGTTTGAAACATGGAAGGGGTCGGGCTGATGGGGATCAGAACCGACGCGGGGAAGCAGTGTTGGGTGCTTCATGCCGCGTTTCAAAGCGCTTTCCGCTTTGGCCCTGTTGGGCGTTCTGATCTCCGCTGGGACAGTAGGTAGCCAGGATCCGTTGCGGGCTCGTGCAGAGGCTGAATCTGCAGAGTCCGCGCTTCCGATCTCCGCCCCCGATCCGTCGGATCCATCATTCAATCCGTATGTCGCGGCCGATGGCGTAGCCGTTCACGCGCCGCGATCGATTACGCCCCACCTCGCCGACGCGACGCCAATCGTTGGGAACGAACCGCCGCCGCCGCCCGTCGTAGAGCCGCCGGCGCCGCAACCGCAAGCATCCATTCCGCTAAGCGACGCGCACACGGCGCAGCTCGCGGCGGAGTCACTCGCACTCGCGCTCAAGACCGACACCGCGCAACCGTCCAACAAGATCGCGACGCCGACGTCGGAGATGGCGATCGCGCCCGCCGCGCATGCGGTGAGAACGTTCTTGCCGGAACATCTGGTGACGTCGGACCTGACGGCGCCAGTCGAAACGACACCGTTCGCTGTCGCGCAGCGCCGCTTGTTCGCGACGGTGCCGGAAGAGATCCAGCCCTACTTCGACCTGTTCATGTATGTCAGCAAATCGAACCGCGGCCCCCTCGCGCAACACATGTACGTCTTCCAGCGCGACGCCGACGGCCGGATCATTCCCTACGCGGAGTGGCCGGTCTCGACCGGCCGCGAGAAGGTCGAGATGCATCACGACCGCAAGGTTCGCAGCATCACGCCCGAAGGCATCTTCGCCTTGAACCCGAAGCGATTTCACGCCCGCTACTGGTCGACGTCGTACGACGGCGCGCCGATGCACTACGCGATGTTCTACGACTTGATGAACAACGGCCGGCAGTCGGGCCTGGCCATCCACGCCGCCATCGGCGCCGACAAGGTTCGCAAGCTCGGCCGCCGTGACTCGGCCGGGTGCGTCCGGTTGTCGCCGAAGAACGCCAAGGAACTTTTCTACAAGGTGAAGAACACCACCCAAGGCCGGGTGCCGGTGCTCGCCCTCAACGACCGCGGTTCGACCGACCGGTGGGGCAGGGTGCAGCACGACGAAAACGGCACGATGCTGCTGCAGGATGGTTACCGCGCCCTGGTTTTCGTCGAGAACTACGACGGCCGGGACGACCTCCTGAACCCGGTTGTCGCCTACACGAACTAGCAGGCGTATCGAGGTGAAACCGGGCGTTGCAAAAAGGCTGCAACCAGCGAGGGTTAAGCAGCGTTCTTACTACGCCATATTGAGCATTTCGCTGCTAACACTAAACTGCTTACCGGGGATTTGGGGATCGGCATGGCATCTTGGCTCAAACGCTTGAGCGTTGCCTTCGTTGTGGCCGGGGCTGCGGGCGCTACGTTCGTGGCGCTTCACGGCAAGGACGCCGCGCGTCTCAGTGCCGACGCGGCCAAAATTCGCCCAGCGTTCAACGAATTCGTCGACCAGGGCCAAATCGCACTCCGTGAGCTCATCGACTCAGCCGAAAAGCGTCAGGCCGCCGCCGAGCATGTGACGCAGCGTGCAAAGTTGCCCTTCATCGTGATCGAGCCGCGAGACTTTGCGGCGCCGACGATCCGCCTCCCGTCGCTCCAGACGAAACCGTCGGCGCAACTCGCGCAGGCAACGCCCGCGCCCCAGCAGCCGGCAGAGCTAAGGCTCAGCGCCGGCAACAGCGGTCTCGACCTTAACCCGGTTGAAGCGCGCATCCGCGCGCGCGTGCCGGCCGAGGTCGCGCAGTACTTCGATTTGTTCCTTTACGTCAGCAAGGCGACGCCCGATCGCGGTGAATGGGCGCAACGCATGTTCGTCCTCGCCAAGCAGCAAGACCAAACCTATGGGCTTATGCACCACTGGAAAGTGTCGACCGGCCGCGAAGAAGCAATGCCTTCGCCGTCTGGCAAAATGCTTGGCACTGAAACGCCGCCCGGCATGTTCAAGCTCGATCGCGGCCGTTCATACGCGGACTACACGTCGCGTCAGTGGCAATCGCCGATGCCGTTCGTGATGTTCTTCGACTGGCGCATCGATGGCCGTCCGTCGGGACTAGCGATTCACGGCACCGACGCTGAGGGCGAGAAAGAACTCGGCACGCGCGCCTCACACGGCTGCATTCGTCTCGCGACGGAGAACGCCAAGACGCTGTTTTACTTGGTCCGCGACAACTACCGCGGCAAAGTCCCGGTGTTCCAGATCAACCAGGAAACTGGAACGATGAGCACGACCGGCGCGCTCGTCCGCGACGAGAATGGCCGCGTGAAGACGACCAACGGCTACAAAGTCCTAGTGTTCATCGAAGATTACGGCGGCCCGTCAGCCGACACGGTCGCCGCGCTCTACTGACGCAGCGCCACCGCGCAAGCATAGAGCCCAATAGCCGCTGCATTCGACACGTTAAGGCTGCCCAGTTTGGGGCCGGTAGGCAGGCGAACCTCGACGTCGCACTTCTCGCGCGTCAACCGCCGCAAGCCCTCGCCCTCGGCACCTAGAACCAGAACGACGTCGCGGCTCAGATCCATCGTCTCCAGCGACTGCGCCGCCTCTTCCGCGAACGCCAAGCGCAAGAACCCCAGCTCACCCAACTCGTCCAACGTCCGCGCAATATTGACCACCCGAACGATCGGCACGACCTCGAGTGCACCGCTCGCCGCCTTTGCCAGAACGCCGCCGGCGGGCGGCGTCCCGCGTTCGTGCACGATCACGCCGCAAGCCCCAAACGCCGCCGCTGAGCGCAGGATTGCGCCAAGATTGTGCGGATCGGTCACCTGATCGAGAAGCACCATGCGCCGCGGCTCGGGCATGCCTTCCATGGCGTCGTGGATGTCGAGTTCCTCAAGGGCATCCGTCATCAGTGCCACCCCTTGATGAACGGCCTCGCGGGGCAGGGCACGATCGATCCCGTCATTATCGACCGTATCGACCGGAATCTTGGCCTTCGCCGCCAGCGCCTGGAACAAGGGGTCCGCGCCTGCCGAAACCAGCAGCTTCCGGCTCCGCCGGGCTGGGTTGGCCAGCGCCGCCTTCACGGCGTGAATTCCCCACAGCCAAAGGCCGTCGGAGCCCCTTTTCTGGTCATGGGGGCCTTGCCCCCGGTGTCGTCCACGCCTCATGTCGCAACCATCGTTTTTCTCAGGGGAGGACCTAGCCTAAGCTGTTGACAAATCCCATTTGTTTTAGCCATAAGCCCCGTTCCCGTGCTCTGACGGTTGTGGGCACACGCAGACCCGATCCCAAAAGATAGGACAAAATTCACAAACCGGCTGGAGCGAGCGAGCCGACGCATGCCCATTTTGGGGGAGTGTCCCGAGTGGCAAAGGGGGCGGATTGTAAATCCGCTGGCTTACGCCTTCGTAGGTTCGAGTCCTACCTCCCCCACCATCCTTTGCCCGCCGTTTCGGCGGCAGGGACGGAGGGCAAGAGCGGTCGCTCGGCAAGCCGAAGCACGGTGCAGAAAACGGAATTGAGGCCCGCAAGGGCGAAGGAGATAGGCGGGTGTAGCTCAATGGTAGAGCAGAAGCCTTCCAAGCTTACGACGAGGGTTCGATTCCCTTCACCCGCTCCAACCTTCGCCACAGGCTTCGGTTGGCAAGCCATAAACGAATAGACGGCGAAGGTTGCCCTCCGAAGCTTTAGCGAAGGAGGGCGAAGTTGAACAGAGACACAAGGACAAGAATTCAAGGAACTGACGTATGGGCAAAGCAAAGTTTGAGCGGAACAAGCCGCACTGCAACATCGGAACGATCGGCCACGTCGACCACGGGAAGACGTCTCTGACGGCTGCGATCACGAAGATTTTGGCGAAGACCGGTGGTGCGAACTACACGGCCTACGACCAGATCGACAAGGCGCCGGAAGAGAAGGCGCGCGGCATCACGATCTCGACGGCGCACGTCGAGTACGAAACCGCGAACCGCCATTACGCCCACGTCGACTGCCCCGGCCACGCCGACTACGTGAAGAACATGATCACGGGCGCCGCGCAGATGGACGGCGCGATCCTGGTCGTGAGCGCAGCCGACGGCCCGATGCCGCAAACGCGCGAGCACATTCTGCTCGCCCGTCAGGTCGGCGTGCCGGCGCTGGTCGTGTTTATGAACAAGGTCGACATGGTCGACGATCCGGAATTGCTCGACCTTGTCGAACTCGAAGTTCGTGAGCTTCTCTCGAAGTACGAATTCCCCGGCGACACGATCCCGATCATCAAGGGCTCTGCCCTGATGGCGCTAGAAGACAAGGACCCGAAGCTGGGTGAACAGGCGATTCTCGAGCTGATGAAGGCCGTGGATGCCAGCATCCCGCAGCCGCATCGTCCGAAGGATCAGCCGTTCCTGATGCCGGTCGAAGACGTGTTCTCGATCTCCGGTCGCGGCACGGTCGTCACGGGCCGCATCGAACGCGGCATCGTGAAGGTCGGCGAGGAAATCGAAATCATCGGCATCCGTCCGACGACGAAGACGACGGTCACCGGCGTCGAAATGTTCCGCAAGCTGCTCGATTCGGGTGAAGCCGGCGACAACGTCGGTTGCCTCCTGCGCGGCGTTGAGCGCGAAGGCGTTGAGCGTGGCCAGGTTCTGGCGAAGCCGGGTTCGGTGACGCCGCACACGCACTTCAAGGCTGAGGCTTACATTCTGACGAAGGAAGAGGGCGGCCGTCACACGCCGTTCTTCACGAACTATCGTCCGCAATTCTATTTCCGCACGACCGACGTGACGGGGATTGTGAAGTTGCCCGAGGGTACCGAGATGGTAATGCCGGGCGATAACGTCTCGATCGAGGTCGAACTGATCGTTCCGATCGCGATGGAAGAAAAGCTTCGCTTCGCCATCCGTGAAGGCGGTCGCACCGTCGGCTCGGGCGTCGTCGCAAAGATCGTGAAGTAAGGACCAGGTCGAATAGGGGTGTAGCTCAGCTGGTAGAGCATCGGTCTCCAAAACCGAGGGTCGTGGGTTCGAGTCCCTCCGCCCCTGCCACGACGTGAAGAAGCCGAGACGTGAAGAAGCAGAGACGAACGCGGAAGAAAGCGACGAAGGCGAATGAATACGATGGCGGATGAGAAGAAGAACGTGAGTGGTGGTGGTGGCGGGAAAGCCGTCGAACCGGCGCCCCCGCGCGCGGGATTCTTCTCGTGGATCACCAAGGCGCCGGAGTTCTTTGCGCAAGTGCGCCAAGAGGGTGCGAAGGTCACTTGGCCGACGCTCGCCGAAACGCGTGTCACGACCATCGCGGTCTTCATCATGATCGTGATGTCGATCTTCTTCTTCGCGCTGGTGGACTTTGGGCTTTCGACGCTCGTGAAATTTGTTTTGGGCTTGGTGTAACGCTGATGGTCCAAACCCAAGCCAACACGCCGGCGCGCTGGTACATCGTCCACGCCTACTCGAATTTCGAGAAGAAGGTGGCCGACGAAATTAAGAAACAGGCCCTTCAGCACGGCCTGTCGGATCTGTTCGAAGAGGTGCTGGTCCCGACCGAAGAAGTGGTCGAGGTCCGCCGCGGCCAGAAGGTGAATGCCGAACGCAAGTTCTTCCCGGGCTATGTGCTCGTGAAGGCGCACCTGACGGACGAGGCCTATCACCTCGTGAAGAACACGCCGAAGGTCACGGGCTTTCTGGGCACCGGCAACAAGCCGATCCCGGTCAGCCAGGCCGAGGTCGATCGCATTTTGAATCAGGTGAAGGAAGGCGTCGAACATCCGAAGCCTGCCGTCACCTTCGAAATCGGCGAACAAGTGCGCGTGGCCGACGGCCCGTTCACCTCGTTCAACGGCAGCGTCGAGGAAATCGACGAAGGTCGCTCGCGGCTCAAGGTCGCTGTGTCGATTTTCGGTCGTGCAACGCCGGTGGAATTGGATTTCGCTCAAGTCGAGAAGCTCTAACCAGCCGATCGAATGTGCGTTTGTTGCGGAAGGCGAGGGGCGAAAGCTCCAGACCGTTTGGACCGCTAAGCCATAAGAAGAGGAGATACTCGTGGCGAAGAAAGTGATGGGGCAGATCAAGCTCCAAGTACCGGCAGGGGCGGCCAATCCGTCGCCGCCGATCGGGCCTGCGCTCGGTCAACGCGGACTCAACATCATGGAGTTCTGCAAGACCTTCAACGCTCGCACGCAGGAAATGGAAAAGGGGATGCCGATCCCGGTAATCATTACGTATTACCAGGACAAATCCTTTTCGCTGGAAATGAAGACGCCCCCGGCCTCGTTCCTTCTCAAGAAGGCGGCGAAGATCGACGGCGGCTCGAAGAAGCCTGGCCTCGAACCGAAGGGTTCGGTGACGCAAGCCGACCTCAAGAAGATCGCTGAATTGAAAATGAAGGACCTGAACGCGAACGACATCGACGCCGCGATGAAAATCATCGCCGGCTCCGCGCGTTCGATGGGCCTCGAGGTCAAAGGATAAGCGCCATGGCTGACAAGAAAAAAGCACCGAAAGAAGGCAAGCGCCTGGCCGCAGCCCGCAAGGGCGTCGACTCGCGCAAGCAATACGCGCTCGCCGAAGCCGTAAAGATGGTCAAGGAACGCGCCAAGGCGAAGTTCGACGAAACAATCGAGGTCGCGATGAACCTCGGCGTCGACCCGCGCCATGCCGACCAGATGGTCCGCGGCGTCGTCAACCTGCCGAACGGCACGGGCAAGACGCTGCGCGTCGCCGTGTTCGCTAAAGGCGGGAAGGCCGATGAAGCGAAGAAAGCCGGCGCCGACATCGTGGGCGAACAGGATCTCTTCGACGTCATCAACGGCGGCAAGATCGATTTCGACCGCCTGATCGCGACGCCCGACATGATGGGCCTCGTGGGCCGTCTCGGCAAAGTGTTGGGCCCGCGCGGCCTGATGCCGAACCCGAAGGTCGGCACCGTGACGATGGATGTGTCGAAGGCGGTCAAAGACGCCAAAGGCGGCGCCGTTGAATTCCGCGCCGAGAAGGCCGGCATCATTCACGCCGGCGTGGGCAAGGCGAGCTTCAGCGAAACCGCGCTGATCGAAAACATCCGCGCGCTGTTCGACAGCGTCATGAAGGCCAAGCCGAACGCGGCGAAGGGCAACTATCTGAAGAAGATAGCGATCTCCTCGACGCAAGGCCCGGGCGTGACGATCGAGCCCTCGACGGTGATGGGCGCGTAGGAATTTGAAGAATTCCCGGCGGCAACGCCGGTGGATGGGATCGAGAAATCGATCCTTTCCTGTCCGAGACTGCAGGCGCCCATCCGGTTTTCCGGGGACGGCATAATCAAGGAAGCCTGCATAGACGGGGGTAGTGCGTGACGCTCTCGCTTAAACGCGAAAGCGAAGTGCCGGTGCCCTTGGGACAGGGTTTTTGACGAAGGCTCATCGGGCGGAGCGACAATTCCGGCCACTGAGATGAAACCAGGCAAAGGAGCCCACAGTGGATAGAACGCAAAAGGCCGAAGTCATCGGTTCGCTGAACGAAGAGTTCGGCAAAGCCGGCGTGGTCGTCGTTGCGCGCTATCAAGGCATGACCGTGGCCGACATGTCGAAGCTACGGTCGCAGATGCGGGCGGCGGGAGCGAGCTTTAAAGTCTCGAAGAACCGTCTCGCAAAGCGTGCTGCGGAAGGAACGATGGCGCAACCCATGCAGGACCTGTTGAAGGGTCCGACGGGTATCGCGTTTTCGCTCGATCCGATTGCGGCGCCCAAAGCGGCCCACGACTACGCCAAGACGAACCCCAAGTTCGTCATTCTGGGCGGTGTCGTCGGGACGCAGTTCTTAGACGCGAAAGGCGTTGAGGCTCTCGCCTCGTTGCCGTCGCTGAACGAACTCCGGGCGCGTCTTGCAGGCATGCTGAAACAGAACGCGACGAAAATCGCGGGAATTCTGCAAGCGCCGGCCGGGCAGCTCGCCCGTGTCATCAGCGCCCATGCCAAGAAAGGCGAAGCGGCGTAATCCCGCAAGGGAACTACGTGATTGGAATGAAGTCCCAAGGTTGAAACATAGGCAGGAACGTACATATCATGTCCAAACTCGAAAAAATCGTTGAAGAACTCTCCACGCTGACGGTGATGGAAGCTGCTGAACTGTCGAAGCTTCTCGAAGAGAAGTGGGGCGTTTCGGCGGCCGCACCTGTCGCCGTTGCGGCAGCGGCGGGTCCGGTCGCGGCGGTGGCTGAAGCGAAGACGGAATTCTCCGTCGTCCTCGACAGCGCCGGCGACAAGAAGATCAACGTCATCAAGGTGGTGCGCGAAATCACCGGTCTCGGGCTGAAAGAAGCCAAGGATCTGGTCGAAGGCGCACCGAAGGAAGTGAAGGCCGACGTGCCGAAGACGGCCGCGGAAGAAATGAAGAAGAAGCTGGAAGCCGAAGGCGCGAAGGTTTCGCTGAAGTAATTGTGAGGGGCGGCATGAAGCTGCGCTCCTCAACAAAGTACGCATGATTTCACCGCCCGCGGGAATTTTCCTGCGGGCGGTGAGGTCGTTTCATCGTTGCCCGGATTGCTTTCCGGCTGGGCCGCGGTGGGGATTTGAAGACGTGGGCCGCTCCCGACCGGGTGGCATGCGACCGAGAGAGCGAAAAGAAGAGACGGATTTAAGGATCGATCATGGCGCTATCGTTCACGGACCGCAAACGGGTACGCAAGACATTCGGACGGATTGCAGAAGTCGCGCAATTGCCGAACCTCATCGAGGTTCAGCGCGAATCTTACGCGCATTTCCTCCAAATGCACGTCAAACCCGATGCGCGTGAAAATGCAGGTCTCGAAGCGGTGTTCCGGTCGGTGTTCCCGATCACCGACTTCGCCGAGACCTCGCGTCTGGAATACGTGCACTACGAATTCGAAGACCCGAAATACGACGTCGACGAATGCCGTCAGCGCGGCATGAACTTCGCCGCGCCGTTGAAGGTGAAGCTGCGCCTGATCGTGTTCGAGGTCGATCCCGAAACGCAGGCCAAGTCCGTCAAGGACATCAAAGAACAAGACGTCTACATGGGCGACATGCCCCTGATGACGGAGCACGGTACGTTTATCATCAACGGCACCGAGCGCGTGATTGTCAGCCAGATGCACCGCTCGCCGGGCGTCTTCTTCGACCACGACAAGGGCAAAACCCACGCCAGCGGCAAGCTGCTGTTTGGCGCGCGCGTCATTCCCTATCGCGGCTCGTGGCTCGACTTCGAGTTCGACGCGAAAGACATCATCTACGTCCGGATCGACCGCCGCCGTAAGCTCCCGGCGACGTCGCTGCTCTACGCGCTCGGCCTCACGGGCGAACAAATCCTGGAGCACTTCTATCGCCAGGTTCACTACAAGGAAGCCAAGGACGGCTGGACGACGCCGTTCGACGCCGAACGCATGCGCAGCTTCAAGTCCGCGCACGACCTGAAGAACGCCAAGACCGGCGACGTCGTCATCGAAGCAGGCCGCAAGCTCACGCCGCGCGGCGCGCGCAAGCTCGCCGAAGACGGCCTGAAGCAGCTCCTCGTGCCCAACGAAGAGCTCTACGGCCGCTACCTCGCGCTCGACATGGTCAACGCCGAAACGGGCGAGATCTACGCCGAAGCCGGCGACGAAGTGAACGAGAAGGTGCTCGAAGACCTGACCGACGCGGGCTTCGACGAAATCGCGTTGCTCGACATCGACCACGTCAACGTCGGCAGCTACATCCGCAACACGCTGCTGGTCGACAAGAACCAGTCGCGCGAGCAGGCGCTGATCGACATCTACCGCGTCATGCGCCCCGGCGAACCGCCGACGCTCGACACGGCCGAGACGTTGTTCAACGGCCTCTTCTTCGACTCGGAACGCTACGATCTCTCGGCCGTCGGCCGCGTGAAGATGAACTCACGCCTCAGCCTGGACGCGCCGGACACGATGCGCATCCTGCGCCGCGAAGACCTGCTCGCGGTCGTAAAGATCCTGCACGATCTGCGCGACGGCAAAGGCGAAGTCGACGACATCGACAACCTCGCCAACCGGCGCGTGCGTTCGGTCGGCGAGTTGATGGAGAACCAATACCGAGTCGGCCTGCTGCGCATGGAACGCGCGATCAAGGAACGCATGTCGTCGGTCGAAATCGACACCGTCATGCCGCACGACCTGATCAACGCCAAGCCGGCGGCGGCCGCGGTGCGTGAATTCTTCGGCTCCTCGCAGCTGTCGCAGTTCATGGACCAAACGAACCCGCTCTCGGAAATCACCCATAAGCGCCGCCTCTCGGCCCTTGGGCCGGGCGGTCTGACCCGTGAACGCGCGGGCTTCGAAGTCCGCGACGTCCATCCCACGCACTACGGCCGCATCTGCCCGATTGAAACGCCGGAAGGCCCGAACATCGGTCTGATCAACTCGCTCGCCACCTACGCGCGCGTGAACAAATACGGCTTCATCGAAAGCCCGTATCGCCGCGTCAAGGACGGCAAGGTCACGAACGAAGTCGTCTACCAATCGGCGATGGAAGAGGCCAAGTACGCGATCGCTCAGGCGAACGTGGCGCTCGACGCGCGCGGCCGCTTCACCGACGAAATCATCTCCTGCCGGAAGGGTGGCGACTTCGTGTTGCTGCCGCCCGATCGCATCGAATTCATGGACGTTTCGCCGAAGCAGTTGGTGTCGGTGGCCGCGGCGCTCATCCCGTTCCTTGAGAACGACGACGCCAACCGCGCGCTCATGGGCTCGAACATGCAGCGCCAAGCCGTGCCGCTCCTTCAGTCCGAAGCGCCGTTCGTCGGCACAGGTCTTGAAGGCGTCGTCGCACGCGACTCCGGCGCCGCGATCGCCGCACGCCGCTCGGGCATCGTCGACCAAGTCGACGCAACCCGTATCGTCGTACGCGCCGCGGAAGAAACCGACGCCACGAAATCCGGCGTCGACATCTACCGTCTGCAGAAGTTCCAGCGCTCGAACCAATCGACCTGCATCACGCAGCGTCCGTTGGTGAAGGTGGGCGACCGCGTTCAAGCCGGCGACATCGTAGCCGACGGTCCGTCGACCGAAATGGGCGAACTCGCACTCGGCCGGAACGTGCTCGTCGCGTTCATGCCGTGGAACGGCTACAACTTCGAAGACTCCATCCTCATCTCCGAACGCATCGTTCGCGACGACGTCTTCACCTCGATCCACATCGAGGAATTCGAGACGATGGCCCGCGATACGAAGCTGGGGCCGGAGGAAATCACGCGCGACATCCCGAACGTCGGTGAAGAAGCGCTGAAGAACCTCGACGAAGCCGGCATCGTCTACATCGGCGCCGAAGTGAATCCTGGCGACATCCTCGTCGGCAAGATCACGCCGAAGGGCGAAAGCCCGATGACGCCGGAAGAAAAGCTGCTGCGCGCGATCTTCGGCGAAAAGGCCTCCGACGTGCGCGATACGTCGCTACGTCTGCCGCCGGGCGCGTCGGGCACCATCGTCGAAGTGCGCGTCTTCAACCGTCACGGCGTCGATAAGGACCAGCGCGCGCAAGCGATCGAGCGTGAAGAAATCGAACGCTTCGCCAAGGACCGCGACGACGAACTCGCGATTCTGGAACGCAACATCTACTCGCGCCTCGAAGAACTGCTGCTGCACAAGCAAGTCGCTCACGGGCCCAAAGGCATCGCGCCGGATGCGAAGGTGACCCCTTCGATGCTGGAATCGCTGCCGAAGGTTCACTGGTGGCAACTCGCGCTGCGCAACGACAAGGCGCAGAGCGAAGTTGAATCGCTGCGCAAGCTCTACGACGAAGCCAAGAACCGCCTCGAAGCGCGTTTCGCGGACAAGGTCGACAAGCTGCGTCGCGGCGACGAACTGCCGCCGGGCGTGATGAAAATGGTCAAGGTCTTCGTGGCCGTGAAGCGCAAGCTTCAGCCGGGCGACAAGATGGCCGGCCGTCACGGCAACAAGGGCGTCATCTCCAAGATCGTCCCGATCGAAGACATGCCGCATCTGGAAGACGGAACGCCCGTCGACATCGTGCTGAACCCGCTCGGAGTGCCGAGCCGCATGAACGTCGGTCAGATTCTTGAGACGCATCTCGGTTGGGCTTGCAACGGCATCGGCCGCCAGATCGGCGACCTGCTGCTCAAGTTCTACCGCGACGGCAAAGGCGAACCGCTGCGCAAGCATCTGAAGACGGTGTTCGGCAACGATATGCAGTTCGGCGACCAGACCGACGATCAAATCGCGGAACTCGCCGAAGGCATGACCAAGGGCGTCCACATCGCGACGCCGGTATTCGACGGCGCGCACGAGGTCGACATCAACAAGATGCTCGAACTCGCCGGGCTCTCGATGTCGGGTCAGGTGGTGCTGAACGACGGCCGCACGGGCGAACCGTTCAAGCGCTTGGTCACGGTGGGCTACATCTACATGCTCAAGCTGCACCATTTGGTCGACGACAAGATCCACGCACGCTCGATCGGGCCGTACAGCCTCGTCACGCAGCAGCCGTTGGGCGGCAAGGCCCAATTCGGCGGACAGCGCTTCGGCGAAATGGAAGTCTGGGCGCTCGAAGCTTATGGCGCGGCTTACACGCTGCAGGAAATTCTGACCGTCAAATCGGACGACGTCGCAGGCCGCACCAAGGTCTACGAAGCGATCGTTCGCGGCGACGAGAATTTCGAAGCGGGTATCCCGGAAAGCTTCAACGTGCTCGTCAAGGAAATGCGCTCGCTGAGCCTCAACGTCGAACTGGTCACGGAGACGCCGACAACTTGAGCCGCCGCGACCAAAGAAACATGTGCCCGGTGCGTGAAGGCGAAAGCTGCACACCGGCCCGAAGAAATTAAGGAGAACCGAACTCCATGAATCAAGAAGTCCTCAACGTCTTCAATCCGGTAGCCCCGGCCCCGGCCTTCGATCGCATCCGTATCGCGATCGCAAGCCCGGAGAAGATTCAATCCTGGTCCTACGGCGAAATCAAAAAGCCGGAGACGATCAACTACCGTACGTTCAAACCGGAACGTGACGGTCTGTTCTGCGCGCGCATTTTTGGTCCGATCAAGGACTACGAATGCCTGTGCGGTAAGTACAAGCGCATGAAGTATCGCGGCATCGTCTGCGAAAAATGCGGCGTCGAAGTCACGCTCTCGAAGGTCCGTCGCGAGCGTATGGGCCACATCGAACTGGCCTCGCCCGTCGCGCACATCTGGTTCATGAAGTCGCTGCCGTCGCGCATCGGCATGTTGCTCGACATGACGCTCAAGGATCTTGAGCGCATTCTGTATTTCGAAGGCTACATCGTCATTGAGCCGGGCCTCACCCCGCTCAAGGAACGCACCCTGCTGACTGAGGATGAATTCCTCAAGGCCGGCGAAGAATACGGCGAGGACAGCTTCACCGCCCTCATCGGCGCCGAAGCCATCCGCGAACTCCTGATGCGTCTCGACCTGAAGCAGCTCAAGGAAGACTTGCGCAAGGAAATCGCGACGACGACGTCGGAGCTGAAGCCGAAGAAGCTCGTCAAGCGTTTGAAGCTCGTCGAGTCGTTCCTCGAATCCGGCAACCGTCCGGAATGGATGATCCTGCAGGTCGTGCCGGTCATCCCGCCGGAACTGCGTCCGCTGGTGCCGCTCGATGGCGGCCGCTTTGCGACGTCGGACTTGAACGATCTCTATCGCCGCGTCATCAACCGCAACAACCGCTTGAAGCGTCTGATCGAGCTCCGCGCGCCGGACATCATCATTCGCAACGAAAAGCGCATGTTGCAGGAATCGGTCGACGCGTTGTTCGACAACGGCCGCCGCGGCCGCGTCATCACGGGCGCGAACAAGCGTCCGCTGAAGTCGCTCGCCGACATGTTGAAGGGCAAGCAAGGCCGCTTCCGTCAGAACCTGCTCGGCAAACGCGTCGACTACTCCGGCCGTTCGGTGATCGTCGTCGGTCCCGAACTCAAGCTGCATCAGTGCGGCTTGCCGAAGAAGATGGCGCTCGAGCTCTTCAAGCCGTTCATCTACAACCGGCTTGAAGCGAAGGGCCTGTCTGCGACCGTCAAACAGTCGAAGAAGATGGTCGAAAAGGAACGTCCCGAAGTTTGGGACATCCTGGCCGAAGTCATTCGCGAACATCCCATCCTGCTCAACCGCGCCCCCACGCTTCACCGCTTAGGGATTCAGGCGTTCGAGCCGGTGTTGATCGAAGGCAAGGCAATCCAGCTTCACCCGCTGGTTTGCACCGCGTTCAACGCCGACTTCGACGGCGACCAGATGGCCGTGCACGTCCCGCTGTCGCTCGAAGCGCAGCTGGAAGCGCGCGTCCTCATGATGTCGACGAACAACATCTTGAGCCCCGCGAACGGCAAGCCGATCATCGTGCCGAGCCAAGATATCGTTCTGGGCCTCTACTACTGCTCGCTCGATCGCGACGGCGAACCGGGCGAAGGCAAGTCGTTCGTCGACATGGGCGAGGTCGAACACGCGCTCGCGCAAGGCATCATCACGCTGCACTCGAAGGTCAACGTCCGCTACAAGACGGTCGACGCCGACGGCAAGCCGACGACGGTTCGCGTCAACACGACGCCGGGCCGCCTGATGATCGCCGAACATCTGCCGCGCCACCCGGCGGTGCCGTTCACGATGGTCAACCGCATTCTGCGTAAGGCCGAAATCTCCGCGCTGATCGATATCGTCTACCGTCACTGCGGTCAGAAGGAGACCGTGCTGTTCGCCGACGCGATCATGGCGCTGGGCTTCCGCGAAGCATTCAAGGCGGGCATTTCCTTCGGTAAGGACGACATGGTCGTTCCGCACACGAAGGAAAAGCTGGTCGAAGAAACGCGCAAGCTGATCAAGGACTACGAGAAGCAGTACCAAGACGGCTTCATCACCGAAGGCGAAAAATACAACAAGGTCGTCGACGCGTGGTCGAAGTGTACCGACCGCGTCGCCGAAGAAATGATGCGCGAGATTTCGTCGCAAAAACGCGATCCCGTGACCAAGCGCGTCCAGGAGATCAACTCGATCTACATGATGTCGCATTCAGGCGCGCGCGGTTCGCCGACCCAGATGAAGCAGCTGGCCGGTATGCGCGGACTCATGACCAAACCGTCGGGCGAGATCATCGAAACACCGATCATCTCGAACTTCAAAGAAGGTCTGTCGGTGCTCGAGTACTTCAACTCGACCCACGGCGCGCGTAAAGGCTTGGCCGACACGGCATTGAAGACCGCCAACTCGGGCTACCTGACGCGTCGTCTCGTCGACGTGGCGCAGGACTGCATCATCACGATCGATGACTGCGGCACGAAGTTGGGCATCACGGTCGCGGCCGTTCTCGACGCCGGTAACGTCGTGGCGACCCTCACGGAACGCACGTTGGGCCGTACGTCCGCGGAAGACATCAAGGACCCTGCCTCGAACAAGACGCTCGTTAAGCGTGGTGAGGAAATCACCGAGGACAAGGCGGAAATCCTTGAGCAGGCGCACGTGTCGAAGGTCAAGATCCGTTCGGTCCTGACCTGCGACCTCAAGCAAGGCGTCTGCGCAAAGTGCTACGGACGCGATCTCGCGCGCGGCACGTCGGTGAACTCCGGCGAAGCTGTGGGCGTCATTGCGGCGCAGTCGATCGGCGAGCCTGGCACTCAGCTCACGATGCGCACGTTCCACATCGGCGGTGCGGCCCAGGTGGCCGAAACGTCGTTCCTGGACGCGAGCCATGAGGGCAAGGTCAAGATCCTCAACAAGAACGCCGTGAAAGACTCGACGGGCATGCTCCGCGTCATGGGCCGTAACAGCCAGATCGTCATTCTGGATGACAACGGTCAGGAACGCGCGAGCTACAAGGTGCCATTCGGCGCTCACATGAAGTTCGACGAAGGCGATAAGGTAAAGCGCGGCGAACGTCTCATCGAATGGGACCCGTACACGATCCCGATCCTCACGGAAAAAGCGGGCTACGTGAAGTACGAAGGCCTGGTCGAAGGCATCAGCTTGAAGGAAGTGACGGACGAATCGACCGGCATTTCCAGCAAGGTGGTCCTCGACTGGCGGTCGAATACGCGCGGCAGCGATCTGCGTCCGGCGATTTCGATCCGCGACAAGAAGGGCGAAATCATCAAGCTCGCGAATAAGTCCGAGGCGCGCTACCTCCTCGCCGTCGACGCCATTCTCTCGGTGGAAGACGGTGGTGAGGTCCGCGAAGGCGATATCGTCGCCCGTATCTCGACCGAAGGCGCCAAGACCCGCGACATCACCGGCGGTCTGCCGCGTGTTGCGGAACTGTTCGAAGCCCGCAAGCCCAAGGACCACGCGATCATCGCGGAAGCCGACGGCTGGATCGAATTCGGCAAGGACTACAAGAACAAGCGCCGCGTGATCCTGAAGCAGAAGGACGAGAAAGCCGAACCCATCGAGTACTTGATCCCGAAGGGCAAGCACATCGCGGTGGCCGAAGGCGACTTCGTCGAGAAGGGCGACTTCATCTTGGACGGCAATCCCGCGCCGCATGACATCCTGCGTATTCGGGGTGTCGAGGCGCTGGCTGCCTACCTCGTCAACGAAATCCAAGAGGTCTATCGCCTGCAGGGCGTGAAGATTAACGACAAGCACATCGAAGTCATCGTCCGTCAGATGCTCCAAAAGGTGGAGGTCGAGGACGGCGGCGAAACGACGTTGGTCGCCGGCGAACAGCTCGATCTCATTGAGTTCGAAGAGATCAACGCCAAGGCCAAGAACGAAGGCCTGAAGGTTGCGTCCGGTAAGCCGGTGCTCTTGGGTATCACCAAGGCCTCGCTGCAAACCCGGTCGTTCTTCTCGGCCGCCTCGTTCCAGGAAACGACCCGCGTCCTCACGGAAGCGGCCGTCTCCGGCAAGGTCGATATGCTTGAGGGTCTCAAGGAGAACATCATCGTCGGACGTCTCATCCCGGCCGGTACCGGCCGCATGATGACCAAGATGAAGAACATCGCCCTGGACCGCGACAAAGCGATCCTCGACGCCCGCCAGGCGTCTTTGCCCGTGACCCCACCAACGCCGACGGATGCCGCGGCGGAGTAGGGCAGGGCATTTCAGAGTAAAAAGACGGGCGCGGGACACCACCGCGCCCGTCGTCTTTGAGCCAAATACCTAGCCTTTACGCCTGCGACAGAATATTTCGCGAGTCAGGTTGACTAGGTTAAACGCGGCGCGTACAACCCGCGCCTCATTTGACGGCTGGCAGTAGGGCTCGTCCCTAGACGCTCCGCTTGAGTCCAATGAGTCAGGTTTGAACGCACGACCCTCTGGGCGCACCCCGGACGGTCCTCTGCATTTGACCAAGCGCAACCGGGGGCACGCACAACCCTCCGAGAGCGCTTTGTTTTTTGACGTTTGTGCGCCCGAACGATGAGTGAAGCTGACCGCATGCCCACGATCAACCAGCTGATCCGCAAGCCGCGCCGCCCGAACATCGCGCGCACGAAGACGCCCGCGCTGCAGGCCTCGCCGCAAAAACGCGGCGTCTGCACCCGCGTTTACACGACCACGCCGAAGAAGCCGAACTCGGCGCTTCGCAAGGTCGCCCGCGTCCGTCTGACGAACCAGCAGGAAGTGATCAGCTACATCCCGGGCGAAGGTCACAATCTTCAAGAACACTCCGTGGTGCTGATCCGTGGCGGCCGCGTGAAGGACTTGCCCGGCGTCCGCTATCACATCCTGCGCGGCGTGCTCGACACGCAAGGCGTGAAAGACCGCAAACAAGCGCGCTCGCATTACGGCGCCAAGCGCCCGAAATAAGGGGAGAGGAAAAACATGTCACGTCGTCGTCGTCCCCAAAAGCGCGTCATTCTTCCCGACGCAAAATACAGCGACCTCATCATCGCGAAGTTCATGAACTGCCTGATGTACGACGGCAAGAAGTCGGCCGCCGAACACATCGTCTATGGCGCGCTCACGTCGATCGAATCGAAGTCGAAATCCGACCCGCTGAAGCTCTTCCACGCTGCGCTAGAAAACGTCGCGCCGGCGATCGAAGTCCGCTCGCGCCGCGTCGGTGGCGCGACGTATCAGGTGCCGGTCGAAGTTCGCATCGAACGCCGTCAGGCTTTGGCGATCCGCTGGATCATCACCGCCGCCCGCGCGCGCAACGAACAGACGATGGAGCAGCGCTTGTCGGCCGAATTGTTCGACGCCGCTAACAACCGCGGCACCGCGGTGAAGAAGCGCGAAGACACGCACAAGATGGCCGAAGCAAATCGCGCCTTCTCGCATTATCGCTGGTAAAGGCCCAAGAGTTCCCGGATCCGTATCATGCCCCGCACGACGCCCCTCGAGAAATACCGCAACATCGGCATTGCCGCGCACATCGATGCCGGCAAAACGACGACGACCGAGCGCATTCTCTATTACACGGGCAAGAGCCATAAGATCGGCGAAGTCCACGACGGCGCCGCGACCATGGACTTCATGGAGCAGGAGCAAGAGCGCGGCATCACCATCACCTCCGCCGCGACGACCGCTTATTGGAAGGACTACCGCGTCAACATCATCGACACGCCCGGCCACGTCGACTTCACGATTGAAGTCGAACGCTCGATGCGCGTGCTCGATGGCGCGGTTGCGGTGTTTGACTCGGTCGCGGGCGTAGAGCCGCAATCCGAAACCGTCTGGCGCCAGGCCGACAAATACCACGTGCCGCGCATCTGCTTCGTCAACAAGATGGACCGTACCGGCGCGGACTTCTATCGCTGCGTCCAGATGATGATCGACCGCCTGGGCACGAAGCCCTGCGTCGTCCAGCTGCCCTACGGCGCCGAAGCCGATCACAAAGGCATCATCGACCTGATCGAAATGAAGGCCGTCGTCTGGCGTGACGAGAGCCTGGGCGCGAAATTCGAGATCGAAGAAATCCCTGCCGACTACAAGGCGAAAGCTGCCGAATGGCGCCACAAGCTGCTGGAACTCGTCGTCGAAATGGACGACGAGGTCATGCAGAACTACCTGGACGGCAAAGAGCCGGACGCCGCAACGCTGAAGCGCTTGATCCGCAAAGGAACGATCAGCTTCGCGTTCGTGCCGGTGACCTGCGGCGCCGCCTTCAAGAACAAGGGCGTGCAAACGCTGCTCGACGCCGTCGTCGACTTCCTGCCGTCGCCGCTCGACGTCCCCGCGATCAAAGGCATCAAGCCCGGCAAAGAAGAAACCGAAGTTGAGCGCAAGGCCGACGACAGTGCGCCGCTGTCGCTGCTCGCCTTCAAGATCATGGACGACCCGTTCGTCGGTTCGATCACCTTCTGCCGCATCTATTCGGGCAAGCTCGAGTCAGGCTCGACGCTCATCAACTCGACCCGCGACCGCAAGGAACGCGTCGGCCGTATGTTGCTGATGCATGCCAACAGCCGCGAAGACGTGAAGGAAGCCTACACGGGCGACATCGTGGCTCTGGCGGCGCTGAAGGAAACGCGCACCGGCGACACGCTGTGCGATCCGCAGCATCCGGTCATCCTTGAAAAGATGGAATTCCCGGAACCCGTCATCGAAGTCGCGATCGAACCGAAGACGAAGGCCGACCAGGAAAAGATGGGCGTCGCCCTCGCGCGTCTCGCGCAGGAAGATCCCTCGTTCCGCGTCAGCGTCGATCAGGAATCCGGTCAGACCATCCTGAAGGGCATGGGCGAACTCCATCTCGACATTAAGGTCGACATCCTTCGCCGCACCTACAAGGTCGACGCCAACATCGGCGCGCCGCAGGTGGCCTATCGCGAAACGCTAACCAAGAAGGTCGACATCGACTACACGCACAAAAAGCAAACCGGCGGTTCGGGCCAGTTCGCGCGCGTGCGCATCGAGTTCGAACCGCTTCCCGCAGGTTCGGGCTTCATCTTCGAGAACGAAGTCGTCGGCGGTTCGGTGCCGAAGGAATACGTTCCGGGCGTCGAAAAAGGTCTGAACGCGTCGCGCGACAACGGCGTGCTCGCCGGCTTCCCGCTCATCGACTTCAAGGCGACGCTGGTTGACGGCGCCTACCACGAAGTCGACTCGAACGTACTGACGTTCGAAATCGCCTCGCGCGCCGCGTTCCGCGAACTGAAGGAACGCAAGGCCGTCAAGCTGCTTGAGCCGATGATGAAGGTCGAAGTCGTGACGCCCGACGAATTCATGGGCGGCGTGATCGGCGACTTGAACGCACGTCGCGGCCAGGTGCAGGGCACGGACCAACGCGGCAACGCGCAGGTCATCACCGCGATGGTGCCGCTCGCCAACATGTTCGGCTACGTGAACAACCTGCGCTCGATGAGCCAGGGTCGCGCCAGCTACTCGATGCAGTTCGATCATTACGAAGACGTGCCGCGCGCGATCGCCGACGAAGTGATCGCGAAGTTCGCTTCTTAAACAAATTGCACTAGACGACGGAGATAAAGGGCTATGGCCAAAGCAAAGTTTGAGCGGAACAAGCCGCACTGCAACGTCGGAACGATCGGCCACGTCGACCACGGCAAGACGTCGTTGACGGCCGCGATCACGAAAGTCTTGGCGAAGACCGGCGGCGCTTCGTATACGGCCTACGACCAGATCGACAAGGCGCCGGAAGAGAAGGCGCGCGGCATCACGATCTCGACGGCGCACGTCGAGTACGAAACCGCGAACCGCCACTACGCGCACGTCGACTGTCCGGGCCACGCCGACTACGTGAAGAACATGATCACCGGCGCCGCGCAGATGGACGGCGCGATCCTGGTCGTGAGCGCAGCCGACGGCCCGATGCCGCAAACGCGCGAGCACATTCTGCTCGCCCGTCAGGTCGGCGTGCCGGCGCTGGTTGTGTTCATGAACAAGGTCGACATGGTCGACGATCCGGAATTGCTCGACCTCGTCGAACTCGAAGTTCGTGAGCTTCTGTCGAAGTACCAATTCCCCGGCGACACGATCCCGATCATCAGAGGCTCGGCCCTGATGGCGTTGGAAGACAAAGAGCCGAAGATCGGTGAACAAGCGATCCTCGAACTGATGAAGGCCGTGGATGCCAGCATCCCGCAGCCGCAGCGTCCGAAGGACCAGCCCTTCCTGATGCCGGTCGAAGACGTGTTCTCGATCTCCGGTCGCGGCACGGTCGTCACGGGTCGCGTCGAGCGCGGAGCGGTCAAGGTCGGCGAGGAGGTCGAGATTATCGGCATCCGTCCGACGACGAAGACCGTCGTCACCGGCATTGAAATGTTCCGCAAGCTGCTCGATCAAGCCGAAGCCGGCGACAACGCAGGCGCGTTGCTGCGCGGCGTTGAGCGCGACGGTGTCGAGCGTGGTCAGATCTTGGCGAAGCCGGGTTCGGTGACGCCGCACACGCACTTCATGGCCGAAGCCTATATTTTGACGAAGGATGAAGGCGGCCGTCACACGCCGTTCTTCACCAACTATCGTCCGCAATTCTACTTCCGCACGACGGACGTGACGGGTGTGGTGAAGCTGCCGGAAGGCACCGAGATGGTGATGCCCGGCGACAACGTGTCGATGGAAGTTGAACTGATCGTTCCGATCGCGATGGAAGAGAAGCTTCGCTTCGCCATCCGTGAAGGCGGTCGCACCGTTGGCGCCGGCGTCGTCGCCAAGATTGTAAAATAAGCGAACTAGAAGATCCGAAGTCGGAAAGAAGAAACGGAACGGCATATGCAAAGCCAAAACATTCGCATCAGGCTCAAGGCCTACGATCACCGCGTGCTCGACGTGTCGACCAAGGAGATCGTTCAGACGGCCAAGCGTACCGGTGCGCGCGTGCGTGGACCGATCCCGCTTCCGAACCGGATTGAAAAGTTCACCGTGAACCGCTCGCCGCACGTCGACAAGAAGAGCCGTGAGCAGTTCGAGATCCGCACGCACAAGCGCTTGCTCGACATCATCGATCCCACGCCGCAAACGGTCGACGCTCTTATGAAGCTCGACCTCGCGGCCGGGGTCAGTGTCGAAATCAAGTTGCAGTAAGCGAAAAAGAGAAGGTGGCGCTCGCCATGCGCACAGGGGTGATCACGCAGAAGCTCGGCATGACCCGTCTGTTCACAGACGACGGTCGGCACGTGCCTGTGACCGTGTTGAAGCTCGACGGCTGTCAGGTCGTGGCTCAACGCACGAAGGAAAAAGACGGCTACACCGCCGTTCAGCTGGGCTCCGGCCTCGCCAAGGTGAAACGCGTGTCGAAGGCCGAACGCGGCCACTTCGCGAAGGCTCAGGTCGAGCCCAAGCGCAAAGTGGCTGAGTTCCGCGTCTCGCCGGACAACATGGTCGACGTCGGCTCGTTCATCACGGCAGACCATTTTGTTCCCGGTCAGATCGTCGATGTCTCGGGCATCACGATCGGCAAGGGCTTTGCCGGTACGATGAAACGCCACAACTACGCCGGTTTGGAAGCCTCGCACGGCGTCTCGATCTCACACCGTTCGCCGGGTTCGACCGGCAACCGTCAGGATCCGGGCCGCACGTTCAAAGGCAAGAAGATGTCGGGCCACATGGGCCAAGTGCTGGTCACGACGCAAAACGTCGAAATCGCCAAGGTCGACGTCGAACGCGGTCTGATCATGATCAAAGGCGGCGTGCCCGGTTCGAAGGGCAGCTGGGTCACGATCCGTGACGCAGTGAAACAGCCGTTGCACAAAGACGCGCCGAAGCCTGCCGCGGTGAAGAAGCCGGGCGCAGCCGCTCCCGCCGCTGAACAGCAATCGGCTTGAGGACCAAAACGATGAAACTCAAAGTCCTCACCCTCGACGCCGGCGCTGCCGGTGAAGTCACGCTCTCCGAAGACGTGTTCGGCATTACACCGCGCGCGGACATTCTCGCGCGCGTGATTCAGTGGCAGGAAAATCGCCGCCACAAGGGCCAGCATCGCGTGCTGACGCGTCGCGAAATCGACCGCACGACGAAGAAGATTTACAAGCAAAAGGGTACAGGCCAAGCCCGTCACGGCGCGGCCGCAGTCGGTCAGTTCCGAGGCGGCGCCAAGGCGATGGGTCCGGTTCTTCGGTCGCGCGAAACCGATCTCCCGAAAAAGGTTCGCGCACTCGGCCTTAAGATGGCCCTCTCTTCGAAACATCAAGACGGCGATCTCATCGTCCTCGACGGCGCCAAGAGCACCGAAGCAAAAACGAAACAAGTCGCCGCCTCGTTCGGCAAATTGGGCCTCACCTCCGCAGTTATCGTCGACGGCCCCGAATTCGATACCGGCTTTCAACGCGCCGCCCGCAACATCAAGCACATAGATCTTCTGCAGGTTCAGGGCATCAACGTCCTCGACGTTCTGCGCCGCAAGAAGCTCGTGCTGACGAAGGCCGCGCTGAGCGCCATCGAGGAGCGCTTCAAATGAGCAACACCAAACTCGCAGCTTACGCGGCGATCCTGTCGCCGGTGATCACCGAAAAGACGACGAAGCTCTCGGAACACAATCAGGTTGTTTTCCGCGTGCCGCACGAAGCGACGAAGCCGCAAATCAAAAAGGCGGTCGAGGAGCTCTTCAAGGTGAAGGTCAAAGGCGTGAACACGCTCGTGACCAAGGGTAAGAAAAAGATGTTCCGCGGTCGCAAGGGCGAGCGCAGCGACGTCAAGAAAGCGGTCGTAACCTTGCACGAAGGTTCGACCATCGACGTGACGACGGGGCTCTAAGACGATGGCACTGAAAACTTTCCGTCCCACCACGCCTTCGACGCGCCAGTTGGTGCTGATCGACCGCAGCCACCTTCACAAGGGTCGGCCGGCGAAGCATCTGACTGAGCCGCAGAAGGAATACGGCGGGCGCAACAACACCGGTCGCATCACCACGCGCTGGCGGGGCGGCGGGCACAAAAAGCTCTACCGCGTCATCGACTTCAAGCGTCGCAAGTTCGACGTCGAAGGCACGATCGAGCGTCTGGAATACGACCCCAATCGCTCGGCCTTCATCGCCCTGGTCAGCTATCCGGATGGTGAGCAGGTCTACATTCTCGCCCCCCAACGCATCAGCGTCGGCGACAAGGTGATCTCCAGCCCGAAGGCGGACGTGAAGCCTGGCAACGCCATGCCGCTCGCCGCGATGCCGGTCGGTACGATCGTCCATAACGTCGAGTTCAAGGCTGGCGCCGGCGGCAAGATCGCACGCTCGGCCGGCACGTATGTGCAGTTCGTCGGCCGCGATCAAGGCTACGGCATCCTCCGTCTGAACTCGGGCGAAACCCGCAAGGTTCGCTTGGAGTGCATGGCCACGGTCGGCGCGGTCTCGAATCCGGACCACATGAACGAAGTGATCGGCAAGGCCGGTCGCAACGTGTGGAAGGGCAAGCGTCCTTCGGTGCGCGGCACCGCGATGAACCCGATCGACCATCCGCACGGCGGCGGCGAAGGCCGCACCAAAGGCGGCCGTCATCCGGTCACGCCGTGGGGCAAGGGCACGAAGGGCAATCGGACGCGTTCGAACAAGCGCACCACCAAGCTGATCGTGACGAGCCGTCACAAGAAGAAGGTTTAAGACGCATGGCACGTTCAGTCTGGAAGGGACCGTTCGTCGACGGCTATCTGCTGAAAAAGGCGGAAGCCACGCAGAAGTCCGGCCGTCGCGAAGTGATCAAGATCTGGAGCCGTCGTTCCACGATCCTGCCGCAGTTCGTGGGCCTCACGTTCGGCGTCTACAACGGCCAGAAACACATCCCCGTCGTCGTGACCGAGGAAATGGTAGGGCACAAGTTCGGCGAGTTCTCGCCGACGCGCACCTTCCACGGCCACTCCGGGGACAAGAAAGTCAAAAGGGCGGGTGCCTAATGGGTAAGCCTGAAAGAGAACGCAGTCTGGCCGACAACGAGGCGCAAGCCATCGGCCGCATGATCCGCACGTCTCAGTACAAGCTGAACGTCGTGGCGGGGCTGATCCGTGGCAAGCGTGTGGACCAGGCTCTGGCCGACCTCACGTTCTCGAAAAAGCGCATCGCGATCGAAGTGCTCAAGGTTCTGAAGTCAGCGGTCGCCAACGCCGAAAACAACCATAACCTCGACGTCGACGATCTGGTCGTCGCGCAGGCTTGGACCGGCAAGGACATGGTGCTGAAGCGCTTCCACGCCCGCGGTCGCGGTCGCGGCGCCAGCATCCTGAAGCCGTTCAGCGAACTGACGATCATCGTTCGCGAACAGGCCAAGGAAGAAAAGAAGGCGAAAGCCAAGGCCAAGGGCGGCAAGGGCAAACCTGCTGCACGCAAGCCGGCAGCGGCGAAGAAGGAGGCCGCGTAATGGGTCAAAAGGTCAATCCGATCGGGCTTCGGCTCGGGATCAATCGCACGTGGGATTCGCGCTGGTATGCGGACCGTCACGAGTACAGCCAGCTCCTTCATGAGGATCTGAAGATCCGCGACTACCTGCTCGAGAAATTGAAGCAGGCCGGCGTCGCGCGCATCACGATCGAGCGCCCGCACAAGAAGTGCCGCGTGACCATTCACTCGGCGCGTCCGGGCGTGGTCATCGGCAAGAAGGGTGCCGACATCGAAAAGCTGAAGGCCGATCTCGGCAAGTACACGAAGAGCGAGATCCACCTGAACATCGTCGAAATCCGCAAGCCGGAAGTCGACGCGCATCTGATCGCCGAAAGCATTGCCCAGCAGCTCGAACGCCGCGTCTCGTTCCGTCGCGCCATGAAGCGCGCGGTGCAGTCGGCGCTAAAGCTCGGCGCGCTCGGCATTCGTATCAACTGTGCGGGTCGTTTGGGCGGTGCGGAAATCGCGCGCGTTGAATGGTATCGCGAAGGCCGCGTGCCGCTTCACACGCTGCGCGCCGACATCGACTTCGGCGTTGCGACGGCGAAGACGGCGTACGGCACCTGCGGCGTGAAGGTCTGGGTGTTCAAGGGCGAGATCCTCGAACACGATCCGAGCGCACAAGACAGGCGCATGGCCGAAGCCAACGAAGGCGGCGGCGGTGGCGGTCAGAAACGCTCGCCAACCCCCGCGCCGGCGCCCTGAGAACTGGAATAACGAACCATGCTGCAACCAAAGCGCACAAAATTCCGCAAGCAGTTCAAGGGACGCATTCGCGGCAAAGCGACGTCTGCGAACACGCTTGACTACGGCGAGTACGGCCTGAAGGCGATGGAGCCCGACCGCATCACCGCGCGCCAGATCGAAGCGGCACGCCGCGCGATCACCCGCGCCATGAAGCGTCAGGGCCGCGTGTGGATCCGCCTCTTCCCCGACATTCCGGTGTCGAAGAAGCCGGCCGAAGTCCGCATGGGCGCCGGTAAGGGCGCGCCGGAATTCTGGGCCTGCCGCGTGAAGCCGGGCCGCGTGATGTTCGAAGTCGACGGCGTCAGCTCCGTGACCGCGAAAGAAGCGTTGGGCTTGGCGGCCGCGAAGCTGCCGATCAAGACGAAATTCGTGACCCGCTTGGGCCACGTCGAATAGGGCATTGAAAGATGAAGAGCGCCGCCGCCTCCGACCTCCGCGCCATGACGCCGGACCAGCTGACCGATGAACTGGTCAAGCTGAAGAAGGAACAGTTCAACCTGCGCTTCCAAAAGGCGACGGGTCAGCTTGAGAAGACTGCGCGCGTGCGTGTCGTGCGCCGCACGATCGCCAAGATCAACACCGTCCTGGGCGAGAAGACTCGCACCAAGGCGAAGGCATAGGGCGCGAGAGAGAACAAAATGCCGAAGAGAATTTTGCAGGGCGTCGTGGTCAGCGACAAGAACAAGCAGACGATCATCGTCGAAGTGGAACGCCGCTTCACGCATCCGCTGCTGGGCAAGACGGTCCGCCGTTCGAAGCGTTACCACGCCCACGACGCGCAAGACCGCTTCAAATCCGGCGACACGGTACGCATTCAAGAATGCCGGCCGATGTCGAAGTTGAAGCGTTGGGAAGTACTCTACGAAGCAGCCGCTTCGAAGTCTTGATGGAAACGAAGGCGCTACGCCCATGATTCAAAGTACGACAAACTTGGACGTTGCCGACAACTCGGGTGCGCGGCGCGTCATGTGCATTAAGGTCTTGGGCGGCGCTCAGCGTCGCTATGCGACCGTCGGCGACATCATCGTCGTGTCGATCAAGGAAGCGATCCCGCGCGGCAAGGTGAAGAAGGGCGACGTCATGAAGGCGGTCGTCGTTCGCACGGCCAAAGAAGTGCGCCGCGCCGATGGCAGCTGCATCCGCTTCGATCGCAATGCCGCCGTTCTGATCAACAACCAAGGCGAGCCTGTGGGCACGCGCATCTTCGGGCCGGTGACCCGTGAGCTTCGCGCGAAGAACCACATGAAGATCGTCTCGCTGGCGCCGGAGGTTCTGTAGTCCATGGCCGTCAAATTCAAAAAAGGCGACCGCGTGGTCGTGATCGCCGGTGAAGAACGCAAGCGTAAGGGCGGCGTGGCTCGCACGGGTGAAATCCTCAAGGTCTATCCGGAAGAGGATCGCGTGCTGGTCTCGGGCGTGAACATGGTCAAGCGCCACACGAAGCAAAGCCAGCGCAGCCAAGGCGGCATCATCTCGAAAGAGGCGCCGATCTCGGTTGCGAACATCGCGCATATCGACCCGAAATCGGGCGGGCCGACGCGCATTGGATTCAAGACGTTGCAGGACGGCCGCAAAGTCCGCTTTGCGAAGAAGTCCGGGGAAGTGATCGATGTCTGACGACAAAAAAGACAAGGGCAAAAAGGGCAAGGCCGCGGCTCCCGCGGCCTCGGGTCCAAAGGGTCCGCCGCCGTCCAAGACCGAAGAAAAGCGCGCCGCGAAAAACGCGAAGGGCGGCAAGGGCGACGTCTCGACCGGTCCCGCGACCACGACGCAGAGCGAAGCTCAGCGTTCGAAGGGCATTGCGCTGAAGGAAGGCGAGAAGTACGTCCCGCGCGCCAAGAAGCGCTACGACGAAATCATCCGCAAAGAGCTGGTCGAAAAGTTCGGCTACAAGAACCCGATGCAGGTTCCCAAGCTCGACAAGATCGTCATCAACATGGGCGTCGGCGAAACGACGGCCGACACGAAGAAGATCCAGTCCGCGGTACGCGACCTTAGCCTGATCGCCGGCCAAAAGCCGATCATCACCAAGGCCCGCAAGGCGATCTCGAACTTCAAGGTTCGTGAGAATATGCCCTTGGGCGCGAAGGTCACGCTGCGCAAGGACCGCATGTACGATTTCATCGATCGCCTGGTCACGATCGCTCTGCCTCGCGTTCGCGACTTCCGCGGCGTGTCGCCCAAGAGCTTCGATGGCCGCGGCAACTACTCGATGGGCCTGAAAGAACACATCGTGTTCCCGGAAATCGACTACGACAAGATCGACACCGTCTGGGGCATGGACATCACGATTTGCACCACCGCGAACACGAACGAAGAAGCGCAAGCCCTGTTGGCGGCCTTCCAAGTTCCGTTTGTGAAGTGATGCGCGAATTTAGGACGTAAGGACAAATGGCGAAGAAAAGCTCGACCGAGAAGAACAAGCGTCGCGTTGGCTTGGTCAAACGCTACGCGAAAAAGCGCGTGGCGCTGAAGGAGCTGGCGAACAACATGGCGCTTCCTCCGGAAGACCGCTTTGCGGCGCGCCTGAAGCTCGCGGAACTTCCGCGCAATTCGTCGCCGACGCGCATTCGCCTTCGTTGCGAGTTGACGGGTCGTCCGCGCGGTAACTATCGCAAAGTGAAAATGTGCCGCATCAAGCTGCGCGAATTGGCCTCGTACGGGCTGATCCCCGGCATGGTCAAGTCGAGCTGGTAAGGGAGCAAAAACAATGTCGATCAACGATCCCTTAGGTGACATGCTGACCCGGATCCGCAACGCGCAGATGCGGGGCCAGTCGAAAGTCGCAACGCCGGCCTCCAGCCTGCGCAAGCGCGTCCTCGACGTGCTGGTGGGCGAGGGCTACATCCGCGGTTACGCCGAAGTCACGGTCGCGCAAGCGAAGCCGGAGTTCGAAATCGAACTCAAGTATTTCGACGGCAAGCCGGTGATCAAAGAGATTCAACGCGTGTCCACGCCGGGCCGCCGCGTCTACTCGTCGATCAAGGAACTCAAGCCGGTGCGTAACGGCCTCGGTATTTCGATTTTGTCGACGCCCAAGGGCGTCATGTCGGACGCGCTTGCTCGTGAGCAAAACGTGGGCGGCGAAGTTCTGTGCCAGGTGTTCTAAGCCGGACAAACGGGCACAGCGAAGGATAAGAAACGATGTCGCGAATTGGTAAGCATCCGGTGGCACTGCCTCAAGGCGTGACCGCCACGGTCAAAGACCGCGAAGTGAAAGTGAAAGGCCCCAAGGGCGAACTTTCGCTGCGCGTGGTCGAAGGCATCGACGTGTCGGTCGACAAGACGGGCGTCGTGCTGAAGCCGGTCGAAACGACGGACAAGGCCCGCGCACAGTGGGGCCTGCAGCGCACGCTCGTGAACAATCTGGTTCAGGGTGTGTCGAAGGGCTTTGCGCAGCAATTGGAAATCGCGGGCGTCGGCTTCCGCGCCGCGGTGCAGGGCAAAAACCTGCAACTGCAGCTCGGCTACAGCCACGACGTGGTCTATCCGATCCCGCCCGGCATCGACATCAAGTGTGAAAAGCCGACGCTGATCTTGGTGTCCGGCATCGACAAGCAGAAGGTCGGCCAAGTTGCGGCTGAGATCCGTCAATTCCGCAAGCCGGAGCCCTACAAGGGCAAGGGCATCAAGTACGCGGAAGAGAAGGTCCGTCGCAAAGAAGGCAAGAAGAAGTAAGGGACAGCCATGGCATTTTCACGGGAAGATCTTTTTGCGCGCCGCCAACGGCGCACCCGCATCAAACTGCGCAAGGTGTCCGGCCTGCGTCCGCGCCTGTCCGTGTTTCGCTCGTCGAAGCACATCTACGCGCAGATCATCGACGACACGAAGGGCGTGACGGTGGCTTGCGCCTCGACGCTCGACGAGGAAGCGAAGAAGACGCTGACGAAGGGCAACGGCGCCGACACGGCTGCGGCTGCGATCGTCGGCAAGCTCGTCGCCGAACGCGCGCAGAAGGTCGGCATCAAGGATGTCGTCTTCGATCGCGGCGGTTACATCTATCACGGCCGAGTCAAAGCGCTCGGCGACGCTGCCCGCGAGGGCGGTCTGAACTTTTGAAGGAAGATTAGGCAATGGTCGCGGAAGAAAGAGAACAACGTCGCAAGCGCGGTGGCGGCGACCGTGATCGCGGTGGCGATCGCGGCGGTGACCGTGACCGCGGCGAGTTGGTCGACAAGCTGGTCCACATCAATCGCGTCGCGAAGGTGGTGAAGGGCGGCAAGCGCTTCGGCTTTGCGGCACTCGTCGTCGTCGGTGATCAAAAGGGCCGCGTCGGCTTTGGTCACGGCAAGGCGCGCGAAGTGCCGGAAGCCATCCGTAAGGCGACTGAGGCCGCGAAGAAATCGCTGATCCGCGTTCCGCTGCGCGAAGGCCGCACGCTGCACCATGACGTCACCGGCCATTGGGGCGCGGGCAAAGTGGTTCTGCGTCCGGCGCCGCAAGGTACGGGCATCATCGCCGGCGGTCCGCTCCGCGCCGTGTTCGACGCACTCGGCGTACACGACGTGGTCGCGAAGTCGGTCGGCACCTCGAACCCCTACAACATGGTCCGCGCGACGTTCGATGCATTGAAGGCCGAATACAGCCCGAAGATGATCGCGAACAAGCGTGGCAAGTCGGTCGCCGACATTCTCGCGGCGCGCCGTCCCAACGCCGAAATCTCGGCCGAGTAACGCACATGACGATCCGCACCTCCGAAGGTCGCCCGAAGACGAAGACGATCACGATCCAACAGGTCGCAAGCCCCGCGCGCCGCGAAGAGGGTCAGCGTCAGACGTTGATCGGTCTCGGCCTCGACAAGATGAACCGCCGCAAGACGCTCGAGAACACCGACTCGGTCTGGGGCGCGATCTGTAAAGTCCGCCACATGGTGCGCGTCGTCGACGACGCGAAACCCGCACGCAAAGCAGGCTAGTTATGAAACTCAACGAAATCCGCGACAACGAAGGCGCTCACAAGCGCTTCAAGCGCATTGGCCGCGGCTCGGGCTCCGGCAAGGGCAAGACGGCCGGCCGCGGCGTGAAGGGGCAAAAGGCCCGCACCGGCCACCACGGCATGTTCGGCTTCGAAGGCGGCCAGATGCCCCTTCACATGCGTATCCCCAAGCGCGGCTTTAACAACATTTTCGCGCGTAAATTCGCCATCGTGAACCTCGGCACGCTCCAGAAGGCGGTCGAAAGCGGCAAGCTGAAGGCCGGCGACACGGTCACGGCTGAGACGCTGGCGACACAGGGCATCGCCCGCAGCGCCAAGGACGGCATCCGCCTCCTTGGAAAAGGCGAGCTGAAGACCCAATTGAAACTCGAAGTCGCTCACGCCTCCGGCTCGGCGATCGAAGCGGTGAAAAAGGCGGGCGGCCACGTGAAAGTGCTGGGCGTGAAGGCCAAGCACGTCACGCGCAAGGATCGCGCCCCCGGCAAGCGCGCTCAGCGTCGCGTCGACTCCGCCAAGAAGCGGTCCGATCGCGCAGCGGCCGCCAATCAGGCGAAACAGGCATAGGGGCGGTTCGCCGGGCGGCCCTCAGCAGGCAGGGCAACAAGGGCCGCCGGGCAACCCAAGGAGTATCTTGAATGGCGTCAGCCGCCGAACAATTAGCCGCCAACGTCAATTGGTCGGCGTTCTCCAAAGCCGAAGAGCTTCAAAAGCGCATCTGGTTCACGCTAGGTGCGCTCGTTATTTATCGCCTCGGCACCTTTATCCCGCTCCCCGGCATCGACCCGGTCTCGCTCGCCCGCATCATGGAGCAGCAGACCCAGGGCCTGCTCGGCATGTTCAACATGCTCTCCGGCGGCGCGGTTGAGCGCATGGCGATCTTCGCCCTCAACGTCATGCCCTACATCTCGGCGTCGATCATCCTGCAGGTGATGACGACCGTCAGCCCCACGCTTGAAAAGCTCAAGAAGGAAGGCGAGGCGGGACGCAAGACCATCAACCAATACACGCGCTACCTGACCGTGGCGCTCGCCATCGTCCAGTCGTGGGCGATCGCGCGCGGCCTGGAATCGCAACCGGGCCTCGTCATCAACCCCGGCATCTTCTTCGAAGTCACGACCGTGGTTACGCTGACCGGCGGCGTGATGTTCCTGATGTGGCTGGGTGAGCAGATCACCTCGCGCGGCATCGGTAACGGCGTCTCGCTGATCATTTTCGCGGGCATCGTCGCGAACCTCCTGCAAGGCTTCGTCGGCACGCTTGAAATGGCGCGCACCGGCTCGATCAGCTGGTTCTCGGCCATCGCGCTCTATGCGCTCGTCGTCGGTGTCATAACCGTGATCGTCTTCGTCGAGCGCGCGCAGCGGCGTCTCTTGGTGCAATACCCCAAGCGACAAGTCGGCAACCGCATGTTCGGGGGCGACAGCTCCCACTTGCCGCTGAAGCTCAACACGTCGGGCGTCATCCCGCCGATCTTCGCCTCGTCGCTCCTTGTACTGCCGATCACGATCGCTCAGTTCAACGCCCAGAACACGCCGGACTGGCTGTCTGAGATCGTTCGTCTCATCCAGCACGGGCAGCCGCTCTATATGGTGATGTACGGGCTCCTGATCGTCTTCTTCGCGTTCTTCTACACGGCCGTCGTCTTCAATCCTGCCGACACCGCGGACAACTTGAAGAAGTACGGCGGTTTCATCCCGGGCATCCGTCCTGGCAAGAAGACGGCCGACTACATCGACTACGTCCTGACGCGCCTCACCGCGATCGGCGCGCTCTATCTGGTCGGCGTCTGTTTGATCCCTGAGTTTATCCTCGCGCAGTACGGCGGCAACTTGCTGCTGCTCGGCGGCACGTCGTTCCTGATCATCGTGTCGGTGACCATGGACACCGTGGCCCAAGTGCACAGCCACCTGCTCGCGCACCAATACGAAGGCCTGATCAAGAAGTCGCGCTTCAAGGGTCCGACCGGCCGATGATCGTTGTCCTTTTCGGTCCGCCGGCGTCTGGCAAAGGCACGCAGGCCAAACGCATCCACGAGAAGTATGGCATTGCCCATCTCTCGACGGGCGACATGCTGCGCGCCGCCATCGCGCAGGGGACTGAGGTCGGCAAGAAGGCCAAGGCCATCATGGACAAGGGCGGCCTTGTCCCGGATGAAATCGTGGTCGGCATCATTGCTGAGCGTATCGTCGCACCCGACTGCGCCAAGGGCTTCGTCCTCGACGGTTTCCCCCGCACGGTGAACCAGGCCAAGGCCCTGGACGAGATGCTCAAGGGCAAGAACCTGAGCGTCGACCACGTGATCGTCATGGAGGTCAACGAGGCCGAACTCATCAAGCGGGTCGAGAACCGGGCTGAGGAAGCCCGACGCAAGGGTGAGCCCGTCCGAGCCGACGACGACCCGGAAACCTTCAAGAAGCGCCTGGCCGTCTACAAGGCCGAAACCGCCCCGATCCTGCCGTACTACCAGAACCAGGGTAAAATCCGACCGGTCGACGGCATGAAGCCCATCGACGAGGTAACGGCCCAAATTGACGCGGTCCTCGGCGGTGGAAAACAGGGGAAAAGCTGGCTGGGCAAATGGTTGACCGGCTAGAAAAACCGCCTATATTCCGCGCCTTCCGTATCAGTCGGGCGCGGACGCTGCCACCGGGCAACCGGGGCTGGGCGTCTTTCGTCATTGCAAGAATGAACTGACAGGAATTCAGGAGAGATTTCGTGGCTCGCATCGCAGGCGTTAACATTCCGACCAACAAGCGCGTCCATATTTCGCTGCGCTACATCCACGGCATTGGCCCGGTCAATGCGGTTGAGATCTGTAAGAAGGTCGGCATCGCGGAGAACCGCCGCGTGAACCAGCTGTCGGACGCTGAAGTGATTCAGATCCGTGAAATCATCGACCGCGAATTCGTCGTCGAAGGCGACCTTCGCCGCGAAGTCGCGATGAACATCAAGCGCCTGATGGACCTTGGCTGCTACCGCGGCCTGCGTCACCGCAAGGGCCTGCCGGTCCGCGGTCAACGTACGCACACGAACGCGCGCACGCGCAAAGGCCCCGCGAAACCGATCGCCGGCAAGAAGCAGGCGACGAAGTAATCAATTCGCCGGCCCACCGGCACAAAGGACAAGAGCAGAAAAATGGTGACGGAAAAGAAAGCGCGCGTGCGCAAGAAAGAGCGCAAGAACATCACGTCGGGCGTGGCCCACGTGAACGCGACGTTCAACAACACGATGATCACAATCACCGACGCGCAGGGCAACACGATCGCCTGGTCGTCGTCGGGGACGATGGGCTTCAAGGGTTCGCGCAAGTCGACGCCCTATGCGGCCCAGGTCGCCGCCGAAGACGCCGGCAAAAAGGCGATGGAGCACGGTGTGCGCACGCTGGAAGTCGAAGTGATGGGTCCGGGCTCTGGCCGCGAAAGCGCGTTGCGCGCGTTGCAGGCCGCGGGCTTCACCGTCACCACGATCCGCGACGTGACGCCGATCCCGCACAATGGCTGCCGCCCCCCCAAGCGCCGCCGCGTCTAACGCATAAAGCATCCCCCGATTTGCTTTCGCCGAAGGAAGACCCCGTGATCGAGAAGAACTGGCAAGAACTGATCAAGCCGCAAAAGCTGCAAGTGGAGCCCGGCGCCTCGGCCCGGACCCAGGCAGTGGTCGTGGCCGAACCGCTTGAGCGCGGCTTTGGTTTGACGCTCGGCAACTCGCTGCGCCGCGTGCTTCTGTCGTCGCTTCAGGGCGCGGCCGTCACGTCGATCCAGATCGACGGCGTGCTGCATGAATTCTCGTCGATCCCCGGCGTCCGCGAGGACGTGACCGACATCGTCCTCAACATCAAACAGCTCGCGCTCAAGCTTCACAGCGAAGGCCCGAAGCGTCTGGTGCTCAAGGCCGAAGGTCCGGGCGAAGTGAAGGCGAGCCAGATCACGGCCGTCTCCGACGTCGACATTCTCAATCCGGATCTCGTGATCTGCAACCTGGATCACGGCGCGCGCATCCGCATGGAACTGACGATCAACTCCGGCAAAGGCTACGTCGCCGCCGAACGCAATCGTCCCGAAGACGCACCGATCGGGTTGATCCCGGTCGACTCGCTCTTCTCGCCGGTCCGCAAGGTCTCCTACCGCGTCGAGAACACACGTGAAGGTCAGATCCTGGACTACGACAAGCTGACGCTCACGCTCGAAACCAACGGCGCCATCACGCCGGAGAACGCGGTCGCTTACGCGGCGCGCATTCTTCAGGACCAGCTCTCGATCTTCATCAATTTCGAAGAGCCGCGCGAGAAGAAGACCGAAGAGCAGAAAACGGATCTGCCGTTCAACCCGGCGCTCCTCAAGAAGGTCGACGAACTCGAACTCTCGGTGCGTTCGGCCAACTGCTTGAAGAACGACAACATCGTCTACATCGGCGATCTCATCCAGAAGACCGAAGCCGAAATGCTTCGCACGCCGAACTTCGGCCGCAAGTCGCTGAACGAGATCAAAGAAGTGCTGGCTTCGATGGGTCTCCACCTCGGCATGGAAGTGCCGGGCTGGCCGCCTGAAAACATCGAAGAACTAGCGCGCAAGTTTGAAGATCAGTACTAGGTTGGGAGCGCCGGCTTCCAGCCGGCTCTTTCAAACGCAATTCGAATAGGGATGCCGGCAGGATGCCGGCGCTCCCAGGAAATAGGGAACGACTGCCATGCGTCACGGTTCAGCGGGCCGCAAACTCAACCGCACCAGCAGCCACCGCAAGGCGCTGTTCGTCAATCTCGCGTCGGCGCTGATCAAGCACGAGCAGATCACCACGACGTTGCCCAAGGCGAAGGAACTTCGCCCGGTGGTCGAGCGTCTGATCACGCTCGGCAAGCGCGGCAAGACCGACCTCCACGCCCGTCGCCAGGCGCTCTCGCACCTGCGCAACGACAACGTGATGGTGCAGAAGCTGTTCGACGTGCTGGCCCCGCGCTACGCGACCCGCAAGGGCGGCTACACCCGCGTCCTCAAGGCCGGCTTCCGTCACGGCGACGCGGCCGACATGGCAGTGATCGAATTCATCGATCGCGACGTGGAAGCAAAGGGCAAAGACTCCGGCCCCGTCCAGGCGACGCAAGAAGAAGCGACCGCCTAAACCAATTCGGCGAAAGCCAAAAAAAGGGCGACCCGCGGGTCGCCCTTTTTGTTTGCGCGGCGCGCGTCCTAGCGCCCCTTGAACTCCGCCTTACGCTTCTGCAGGAACGCGCCGACGCCTTCCGCGAAGTCTTCCGCGCGCCCGGCCTCTTTCTGCGCCTGGCGCTCGGCGTCGAGCTGCTCTTCGTACGTGTTATTCGGGCTGTCCCAATAGAGCTTGCGGATCAAGCTAAGCGCGACCGTCGGCCCCGCCGCCAATTCCTCCGCAAGCTTCATCGCCTCCGGCATCAACGACGCGTCGTCATAGACGCGGTTGATGAGACCCCACTCGAGCGCGCGTTCCGCGCTCAGCTTCTCGCCCATCAGCGACAGCTCTTTCGCACGCGCCAAGCCAACCAACCGCGGCAGCAGCCACGTCGATCCGCCGTCGGGCACAAGACCGATGCGCCGGAACGCCTGCAGGAAATACGCAGACTTCGACGCCAAGATCATATCGCCCATCATGGCGAAGCTCATGCCGACGCCGGCAGCCGCACCGTTGACCGCGGTCACGAACGGCATCTTCAAATTGCGCAGCCGCCGCAGGAAGGGATGATAGGCCGTCTCCAGCGCTGCCCCCGCATCCCGCTCCTTCGCACCGAAATCGTTCGAACCCGCGCCGCCGCCCAGATTGGCGCCGGCGCAAAACCCGCGACCCACGCCCGTCATGACGAGCGCGCGCAGGCCGGTCTCCGGCTTCTCGACATAGGCCAGCGCGCCCATCAATCCTTTGAGCATCTCCGGACTGACGGCGTTCATCACCTCAGGATGGTTGAGCGTCAGAACTCCGACGCGGCCATGCACATCGACCTTCACCCGTTCGAATTCCATGAAAACGTCTCCCTTATTTGCCTTTGAATTGTGCTTCGCGCTTGGTGAGGAACGCAGTCACGCCCTCGCGAAAATCCTCTGTGTCGCCCAGCGTTTGCTGCGTGCGCCGCTCAAGCTCCAGCTGCTCGTCCAGCGTATTCAGCGCCGCCGCATCCAACACACGCTTGATCTCGCCGAACGCCTTCGTCGGCCCCTTGGCCAACCGGTGCGCCAACGCATACGCCTCAGTGAGCAACTGATCGTCGGCGACGGATGCCCAAATGAGGCCCCATTCAGCCGCCTTGTCGGCCGGCAGCCGATCGCCCAGCAGCGCAAGTGCGCGAGCCCTCGCGCGGCCCAACAGCTGCGGCAAAAGCCACGTGCACCCCATATCGGGCACGAGCCCCAACTTCGGCCCGAACACCTGAACGAAATACGACGACTTCGCGGCCAGTACGATGTCACCCGACAGCGCCAACCCAACACCGCCGCCCGCGGCCACGCCGTTGACGGCAACGATCACGGGCTTCGGAAACCCGGTCAGATCGCGCACGAGCGGGTTGTACCCGATCTCCATCGAGTGCGAGATGCCTTCACCGACCGACCGCTGCACGCCGTCGCCGAAGCCGGCATTGGCGAGATCGGCGCCCGCGCAAAAGCCCCGCCCCGCACCGGTGATCACAAGCACCTTCACGGACGCATCCGGCGCAAGCAGCCTCAGCGCCGTGCGGACGTCGTCGATCAAACCCTTGTTCAGACTATTCAGTGATTGCGGACGGTTGAGCGTGAGTGTCGCAACGCCGTCCTTCGTTTCGACGAGAATATTTTCGTAAGCCATGAGCGCAGACCCGAAGCAATTTCGCTTCAGGCCAGCATAGGCTCACGCCAGGCGCAAGGCGAGCGGCGCTCGCCTAGTTGCTGGTCTTCATCTTAAGTTCCGTAGCGTTAAGCGCCGTCTCGGCGATCACGCGATTACGCCCCGAACGTTTGGCCGCATAGAGGCATGCATCCGCGCGGCTCAGCGTCTCCGCGATCGGTTCGCCCGCCACGTACTTCGCGACGCCGATCGACAGCGTGATCGACCCCAGCGTTTCGCCCGTTGATCGCTTCACGATCTTCTTCGACTCGACCGCGGCGCGAATATGTTCGGCGACGGTGGTCGCGCTCTCAAGCGAGGTCTGCGGCAGCGCGACGACGAATTCCTCGCCGCCGTAACGGGCGGCCGTGTCGCGTCCCTTGGTGTTCGACTTGAAGCACTGCGCCACCAGGCGAAGCACCTGGTCGCCGGTCGCATGCCCCCACGTGTCGTTGAATTTCTTGAAGTGATCGACGTCGCCGATCAGCAAGCAAAGCTGCTCATGGCCGTCGGCTGCGCTGCGCGCGGCAAGCGTAATCCCCTCATCGAAGCCGCGACGGTTTAGCAGGCCGGTCAACGAGTCGACGCGGCTCTCCTCGCGAATGCTCTCCAGTCGTTGGCGCAGCGACTTGATCTCGCTGCTCGAGGTCTTGAGCTCGTTCTCAAGCACCTTGTGCTTGGTCTCCATCGCGCGCGTTGCGGCGACGACGCCCTCGATGATGAGCTTGAACTGCGTCATGTCACCGTGATGCAGCTGCTGCGTGGCGACGGTCAATGTCTTACCGTAGGTCGCGGTATCTTGACCGGTGCTCTCCAGGACATGCGCGAACTTCTGCATTTCCTCCTGCAGTTTTGCGCCCATGTCGTCGACTGCGGCCGTCACATTGCCGCCGAAGAAGCGCATATGAAGGTCGCGCATGCGCGCCGCGTCGGTCGCGTACCCGTCCTGCACGGCGGTGTCCAGAGCGTCGATGAGCTCTTGATTGAGACCGGCCGCGTAGTTGAACCAAAGCTCATACAGCGGCGGCGTCGGCGGCGCTTTGTACTGGCGCATGAGCTCGACGGCGCGGTCACTCAAAGCACGTGCGTGATCCGGCATTTCCCAGTAATGCACCTTTCGAACTCCCTCCAGCACACCGCCACTCAAGAACGCGAGAGCGGACCCCTATTCGCGTGGTCGTGCATCGTGTCATCGAGGGCCAAAAATTCGATTAAATTTCGCCTTTAGCGCGTATTCATTCGAATACGGTAAACGGCCGTCTCCCGATGCCGCAGTTCACCAAAGGCACGCGTTAACGGGGAACCCGCCGGTTGAGCGAAGTGCAGAAACGGGGAGCGCGTGGGGCCGCTGGCGACGTGCAGACACTCGCATGAATGATCGATTCTCAGGACCGCGACCCATCAGGCCGCCCGCACATCGCCTTTTCAGGGATCCGGGGTTTTCGTCTATAACGAGCCATCAAGACAACGACATAGACACGGGAGACACGGCCATGGGCCTCGCGGACACCAAGACAAAGTCGATGACGGCGCAAGAAATGGGCGCTCTATTGGATAAGCAGCGCGCGGCCTACCTGAAGGACGGCCCGCCATCCGCAGAGGTTCGGATCGACCGCCTGGACCGCTGCATCGCCATCCTCGTCGACAACCAAGACGAAATCGCCGACGCGCTGAATCGCGACTTCGGCAGCCGCTCGCCGCAGATGAGCAAGTTCACCGACGTCTCCGGCTCGATCGGGCCGCTGAAGCACGCGAAGGACAACCTGCGCAAATGGATGCGCATGGAAAAGCGAAAACCCACGCCCGCGATCCTGGGCTGGTTCGGCGCCAAAGCCGAGATCCACTATCAGCCGCTGGGTGTCGTCGGCGTCATCTCGCCGTGGAACTTTCCGGTCAACCTGACCTTCACGCCGCTCGCCGGGATCCTCGCCGCCGGCAACCGCTGCATGATTAAGCCGTCGGAGTTTACGCCGGCGACGTCGGACCTGATGGCGCGCATGTTCAAGAAGGCCTTCAACGAGGCCGAGATCGCGGTGTGTATCGGTGGCGCCGACACGGGCGAAGCCTTCAGCCGCCTCGCCTTCGACCACCTGCTCTTCACCGGCGCGACGTCGGTCGCGCGTCACGTGATGCGCGCGGCGGCGGAGAACCTGGTGCCCGTGACGCTCGAACTCGGCGGCAAGTCGCCGGTGATCATCGGCGAGAACGCCAACATCGAACTCAGCGCCACGCGCGTGATGACCGGTAAGACGTTGAACGCCGGCCAAATCTGTCTCGCCCCCGATTACGTCTTCGTGCCGGAAGGCAAGCGCGACGAATTCGTCGCCAAGGCGACCAGCGCCGTCACACGCATGTACCCGACGCTGAAGGACAATCCCGACTACACCTCGGTGATCAACCAGCGCCACTTCGACCGCCTGCGCGGTTACATCGACGAAGCCAAATCGAAAGGCGCCAAGGTCGTCGAGATCAACCCGGCGAAGGAAGATCTGCGCCAGCAACCGCATCACAAGATCGCGCCGACCTTGATCCTCGATCCAGGCGACGACATGAAGGTGATGCAGGACGAAATCTTCGGCCCCGTACTGCCGGTCAAAACCTACAAGTCCGTCGACGAAGCGATTGCCTACGTCAACGCGCACGCGCGTCCCTTGGGCCTCTATTACTTCGGCGAAGAAGGCGCGGAGAAGGAAAAGGTCCTAACGCGCACGACGTCAGGCGGCGTCACCGTCAACGACACGATCATGCATGTGGCGATGGAAGACCTGCCGTTCGGCGGCGTGGGCCCGTCGGGCATGGGCGCCTATCACGGCATCGACGGCTTCCGCCAATTCAGCCATCGCAAGGCGATCTACCAGCAGCCGACGTCGAACTTCGTCGAAAAACAACTCGCCAACATCCGCGCGCCCTACGGCGACGGACTGCAAAAGCAGCTGGTGAGTTCGATAAAGCGCTAAGCGATTAGAGCGAACCGTCTAAACCGGTTCGCTTTCCTTCTTCCGCTTGATGAGGTGCAGCGGCACCGGCCGCAGCAGGAACGCCGGCAGGTGCGAAGCCGCGCCGTCGTCTTGCTCCGGCGCTTCGTTGCGACGATGACGTTGCTCGCCCTTCGGACGATCGCCGCGCTGATGACGATGCTGGTCCCGCTTTGCAGCAGGCCGTTCGCCCGCAGGCGCAGCCGCCCGTTCGGGGCGCGCCTCTTGCGGCGGACGAGCAGGGCGGTCGCCTCTCGGCGCGTTGTCCCGGCGCGGCGGCCGCGGCTGTTGATCTCGGCGCGGTTGACGCTCTTGGCGCTGCTGCACAGGCGCAGCCGCAACGGGCTCAACCGCCGCGACAGGTGCAGCCACCGGAACCTGAGACGCATCGATCGGCGCCATTGACGCCACTTGATCGTGATACGGCGCGTCGCCGCGATGACGGCTGCGATCGCGCTCACGACCGCGTCCACCGCGGCGTCCGTCGCGACCACCACGATCGCGCTCGCCGCGCGAACGCGTGTCGGGCGTCACTTCGATGTCGGTCATCTCTTCGCGGAGAAGTTTGAAGCCCGTGAGCTTCTCGATCGCGGCCACGGCCTTAAAGTCCTGCGGCCCGGCGAGCATGAACGCATGCCCTTCGCGGCCCGCACGACCCGTCCGGCCGATGCGATGGATGTAGTCGTCGGCATGGATCGGCACGTCGAAATTGAACACGTGACTGACCGCCGGAATGTCGAGCCCGCGCGCCGCAACGTCGCTGGCGCACAGCAGCTGAATCGTGCCGCCGCGGAAATTCTCAAGCGTCTTGGTGCGCACCGGCTGCGGCAGGTCGCCATGCAAAGCCGCGACCGAGAACCCGTGCTTGGTCAGCGATTTGTAGACGATGTCGACGTCGGTCTTGCGGTTGCAGAAGATGATGCCGTTGGTGATCGTCTCGCCGCGAATGATCCGGCGCAGCGCCTCGCGCTTCAACTTCGCGTCGTTCGCCGGCACGCCGATGATCTTCTGAACGATCGTCGTCGCCGCCGTCGCCGGCCGCGACGCCTCGATGCGCTCCGGATTGCTCAAGAACTGATCGGCCAACCGCGTAATTTCCGGCGGCATCGTCGCCGAGAAGAACAACGTCTGCCGCGTAAACGGCAGCAGCTTACAAATGCGTTCGATGTCCGGAATGAACCCCATGTCCAACATCCGGTCTGCTTCGTCGATGACCAGCGTCGTGACGCCCGTCAGCAGCAACTTGCCGCGCTCGAAGTGGTCGAGCATGCGCCCCGGCGTCGCGATCAACACATCGACGCCGCGCGTGATCTTCATGTCCTGCTCTTCGTAGGACACGCCGCCGATCAGCAAGGCCATCGATAGCTTGTGATACTTGCCGTACTTCTCGAAGCTCTCGGCGACTTGCGCCGCGAGTTCGCGCGTCGGCTCCAGGATCAGCGAGCGCGGCATGCGCGCCTTCGCGCGCCCCGCAGCGAGCTTTTGTATCATGGGCAGGGTGAACCCTGCCGTCTTGCCCGTGCCAGTTTGTGCGATCCCCATCACGTCGCGACCGGCCAGAACGACTGGGATCGCTTTCTCTTGGATGGGGGTAGGGGTCGTATAACCGGCCTCCGCGATAGCGCGGAGCAAATCGGCCGAAAGGCCGAGACTTTCAAACGACATCAGACTTCAATCAACTCCGGCGAGAGGGCTTTGTTTCCAAGGCCGGAACGCCTCTCTCGCGAGGACAAACCAACCGCATAACGGTCCGCTCCGCGCGACTCGCGCGCGATCAGCTATTGCGTCGCAACATAATGCACAACGCCAGAATGTCAATGAAAGGTGACCCCACAGTCCGCCAAAGGCCGGTTAGTGTGAACACCAACAAAAAGGGGAATGAGATGCGCAACATTATTGTCGCAATTGTAGGGACAACGTTGGTTTCGACCGCCTTTGCTGACACCCCGGCCCCGACACCTGCCGCCGCGCAACCGCCCCCAAACTTCGGCTGCCCTGCCCCTGAGTATGGGCAGTTCAAGTTCTGGATCGGCGAATGGGCCGTGACGCAGACCAAGAACGGCGCCCCGGCGGGCGACAGCAAGATCGAGCTGCTCGACCAAGGCTGCGTCATCTTCGAGAACTGGGCCAGCAAGTCGGGCGGCTCGGGCCACTCGCTGAATGTCTACGATCAAGCCGACGGCAAGTGGCACCAAACCTGGATCGACGCGACTGGCGACCAGGTCCATTACATCGGCGCCTGGACCGGCGCGAAGATGGAATTCCGCGCCGACGACATCGCAACGCCCCAGAAGCAGAGGGCGATCATGACGATGACCTTCGAGCCCCGCCCCGACGGCACCATCCGCCAGTCCGGCACGCTCTCGATGGACGGCGGCAAGACCTTCGCCCCCTCCTTCGACCTGATCTACACGAAGAAAAAATAGCCGCCGCGACGGATCAGCCGCGCTCAGCCCGTTGATCACTGAGCGCCGGTTGCGCCAAGCTCCAAAGGCATGACCCCAACCCTCCAAGGCATAGCGATCGCCTTCGTCATCCTGTCGGTGGTCTTCTTTGTCCTTCAGAAGATCTGGCCGTCGGTGAAGGGCCAAAAGACGTTTCGTCGAGGCTTCCTCACGGACGTCTTCTATTGGGGTTTCACGCCGCTGGTGACACGCGTGATCACGCCCGTCGCCGTCGGCATCGCCCTGATCCCGATCGCCATCGCAAACGGCATCGAACTGAAGGACCTGAAGACGCTGGCCGAGGGCAGGGGTCAACTCGCCGCCCAACCGCTTTGGATGCAGGCGATCCAAATTTTCATCCTCGGCGATTTCATCGGCTACTGGCAGCACCGCTGGTTCCACGGGGGCTGGCGCTGGAATTTCCACGCCGTCCATCACTCATCCGAAGAACTCGACTGGCTCTCCAGCGTCCGCCTCCACCCGGTGAACGACATCATCGCCCGCATCGTGCAAGCCGTCCCGATCGTGGCCTTAGGCTACAACGTCGGCGCGGTCGCACTCTTCACGGTCTTCACGACCATCTACGCCATCACGCTGCACGCGAACCTGAACTGGACCTACGGCCCCTTCCGCTATGTGATCGCAAGCCCCGCGTTCCACCGCTGGCACCACACCAGCGAAGCTGAAGGCCAAGACAAAAATTTCGCCGGCTTCTTTCCCATTTGGGATCTGATCTTCGGAACATTCTACATGCCGAAGGGCCGTCAACCGGAAGAGTTCGGCACGGCTGACCCGGTGCCGAAAGGCATCATCGGCCAACTGATCTATCCATTCCGCCGCCGAAGCGGCGAAGTGTCGTAACCGCCAGCCCGCGATATCCAAAAGCAGCCACAATTCCCTGTGACGCTCATCGAGCGCACGAAACGGGACACAACTCATGTGGTGGAAACTGCTGATAGCGATTGCCGTCGACGGCTTCGACTTCACGATCGGCCGCTTCCTCTTCCCGTTCCCCTACGCCGGCGAACTCGTCGGCACGACGGTGTCGGTCATCCTGTTCGGCTGGAAGGGCCTGTTCTATTTGCTTGAGGCGATCGACCCCACCGAACAATTCGACGCCTTCGTCCCCACCTGCACCATCATCGCCCTAGCCGCCATGCGCGAAGAACGCGCCAAAGCGCGCGCTTAGGCCTTGCGCCACATCTTCTGCCAGCTGAGCTTCCGGCACTTTACGCAGCGGCGATAGTTGCGCGAATTCCCGACAGCCTTCCAGCGAATGCCGCCCGCATCCCACACCGACTGGTCGTGACCGCACGCGATGCAGGTGAGCGTCCAGGCACGCGAGTCCGCCTCCGCCGACTTAGCCCACGCCGCCGGCATCCATGAGAGAATGAACTTCTGCAAACGGCTCACGCGCTTCGCCTCGCCGCCAAGGCAGTTCGATAGTGCTCCGCATCGCCGTCCGAGAAGCAGCAAAATACAATGCGCGAAGGCGTGTCATGCCCGTCGGCACGCTCAAACGCGGCGTCGACGGCGACGCCCGCCGCTTGGTTGATCGGGATTCCGTAAACACCCGTCCCCAAACTCGGAAACGCGATCGCCGCCGCGCCATGCTCAGCCGCCAGCGCCAGGCTGTTGCGATAGCAATGCGTCAGCAACCGCCAAACGTCCGCTTCCTTGTGCTGCGAGAACACCGGCGCGACGGTGTGAATGACATGCCGTGCCTTGAGCTTGAACCCCGGTGTGATCACCGCCTCACCCGTCGGACAACGCCCGATCGCCATCATCGCGCGACCAAGCTCCGGGCCTGCAGCCTTGTTGATCGCACCATCGACCCCGCCGCCCGGGATCAACCGGCTGTTCGCAGCGTTAACGATCGCATCGACGTCAAGCGTCGTGATATCCGCTCGAACAACGGAGATGCGCAAAGAAAGATCGCTCATGGCGACACACATCCCACGGTGTCATGGTCCGCGAAGGCGGACCACCCACGCCTTGCGGCGGAGAAAGTCGTAGATGGTACGCCTTCGCGTACCACGACACCAAGAGGGCCGACGCTTAGACGTCGATGTCCTTCGCGAACTGCGCGTGTTCCTGAATGTACTGGAACCGCAGTTCCGGCTTCTTGCCCATCAGGCGCTCGACGAGGTCTTCCGTTTCGATCTTGTCGTCCTCCGCGATCACGACCTTCAGCAGCGTCCGCATCCCCGGCTTCATCGTCGTCTCTTTCAACTGCGACGGGTTCATTTCGCCCAGGCCCTTAAAGCGGCTGATCTCGACCTTCGCGTTCGCCTTGAATTCCTTCTTGATGATCTCGTCGCGTTGAACGTCGTCGCGCGCATAGATCGTCTTGCTGCCGTGCGTCAACTTGTAGAGCGGCGGCATCGCTAAATAGATGCGCCCACGCTCAATCGCACCACGAAGTTCGCGATAGAAGAACGTGACCAACAACGACGCGATATGCGCGCCGTCCACGTCGGCGTCGGTCATGATGATGATCTTGCCGTAGCGCAGGTCTTCCTCGCGGAATTTGTCACCGGTGCCGCAGCCGATCGCTTGCATCAGGTCGGACAGTTCCTGGTTCTGCGCCAGCTTGCCCGCGGCTGCACTCGCCACGTTCAAAATCTTGCCCCGCAATGGCAACACCGCCTGCGTGTTGCGATCGCGCGCCTGCTTTGCCGAACCACCCGCCGAGTCGCCTTCAACGAGGAACAGCTCGGTGTCTTCCGGCGATCCCGACGAACAATCGGCAAGCTTGCCCGGCAAGCGCAGTTTTCGCGTCGCGCTCTGCCGGCTGACTTCCTTCTCCTGCCGGCGGCGAATACGATCTTCAGCTTGCTCGATCGTGAAGGTGAGCAGCTTGTTCGCATCGTTCGGCGAGTCCGCCAGCCAATGATCAAGGTGATCCTTGATCACACCTTCGACCAAGCGCTGAGCTTCGGGATTCGACAGTTTGTCCTTCGTCTGTCCCTGAAACTGCGGCTCGCGAATGAAGACCGACAGCATCGCCTGCGCCTGAGACATCACGTCTTCGGCGGTGATCTGCGGCGCCTTGCGATTGTTCGTCAGCTCGCCATACGCGCGCAGCGATTTCGCCAAAGCCGACCGGAAGCCGTTGTCGTGCGTCCCGCCCTGCGGCGTCGGGATCGTATTGCAATACGAATTCATGAACGGATCGAGCGAGGGCGACCACGTCACCGCCCATTCGACGATGCCCTTGTCCTTGGAGTCGATACGCCCTGCGAACGGCCGCGGCGTCACGGTTGACGCCTTGCCGATCGTGCTCTCAAGATAATCCGAAAGCCCGCCCGGGAAGTGCAGCGTGTCCTGCGCCGGCGTCGTGTCGTTGCTATGGATCAGTTCCGGCGCGCACGACCAGCGAATCTCAACACCGCGGAACAGATAAGCCTTCGACCGCGCCGCCCGATAAAGCCGCGCCGGCTTGAAGTGCGCATCCGGCCCGAAAATCTTCACGTCCGGCTTGAAGCGTATCGTCGTCCCACGACGGTTATGCACCGAGCCCAAGTCCTTGAGCTTGGTCACCGGGTTGCCGCGCTCATAGCGCTGACCCCAAAGGTTACGGTCGCGCGCAACCTCGACCTCAAGCCATTCCGACAGCGCGTTCACGACGGACGAACCGACGCCGTGCAAACCGCCGCTGGTCTCATACGCGCCCTGCTGAAACTTGCCGCCCGAGTGCAGCGTCGTAAAGATGATCTCCAGCGCCGACTTCGGTTTGAACTTCGGATGCGGATCGACCGGAATGCCGCGGCCGTTGTCGCGCACGGTCAAAATGTTGTCGGCCTCAAGAACGATCTCGATCCAGTTCGCGTGCCCCGCGACCGCTTCGTCCATCGCGTTGTCGATAATTTCGGACGCAAGGTGGTGCAGCGCGCGTTCGTCCGTGCCGCCGATATACATACCCGGCCGCCGCCGGACGGGCTCAAGCCCCTCAAGAACCTCGATATCCTTCGCGGAATAGCTGCGCGACGTAGCGTCCGCGCCTTCGGCGTCAAAGAGATCGGATTTGGCGGCAGGTTTGGCCATCGACACACTCGCTAACTGATAGGAATCGCGGGGGAATATAGCGGCTTCGCCCGGCGAACAAGGGCCAAGAAGCGCTGCATTCTAAGGCACGCCTGCCCGGAATTCCGCGAAATCAGCGCCTATCCAGAGAAATCCGCAGCCCCATTGCGCACGAAACCGCCACCGCGCAACCTGCAACCGAACACGCTATTGCCATCGGAGTCGAAAATGCCCGGCCCACTATCCGACCCCCTGCGCCTGCCGTGCGGCCAGGTGCTGCCGAATCGCCTCATCAAAGCCGCCATGACCGAAGGCCTCGGCGACCCGCTGAACCGCGCTACGGAACGCCACGTGCGCCTCTACAAGCGGTGGGCCGACGCTGGCATGGGCCTCCTCATCACCGGGAATGTCCAAATCGACCGCAAGCACCTCGAACGCGCCGGCAACGTCGTCATCGACGGTCCACAATCGCCCGAACAACTCGCAGCGCTGAAGGCCTGGACCACCGCCGCAAGATCCGGCGGCGCGCAAGTCTGGGCGCAAATCTCTCACTCCGGACGGCAAACCCCGAAAGCGGTCAATCCCAACCCCTCCGGTCCATCCGCTGTGAAACTCGCGCTCCCGGGCGGCCAATTCGGCGATCCGCGCGCGATGACGGCCGACGAGGTGAAGGACACGATCAAACGCTTCGCACACACCGCGGCGATGGCACGCGAAGGCGGCTTCACCGGCGTGCAGATCCACGCGGCGCACGGCTATCTCCTCTCCGAATTCTTGAGCCCGCGCGTCAATCAGCGCACGGACGAGTGGGGCGGTTCACTCGAAAACCGCGCGCGCCTGCTCTTGGAATCCGTCAAAGCGGTCCGCGCCAAAACCGGTGCGGACTTCGCTGTCTCGGTGAAACTCAACTCCGCCGACTTCCAGAAAGGCGGCTTCACCAGCGACGAATGTCTGAAGGTCGTCGGCTGGCTCAACGACGCCGGCATCGACCTGCTCGAGATATCCGGCGGCAGTTACGAGCAGCCGAAAATGGCAGGCGTCTCCGGCCTCGAACCCGTCTTCGAAGAACGCGTTCGGGAAAGCACCCGCGCCCGCGAAGCCTACTTCATCGACTACGCCGCCGCCGTTGCAAAAGTCGCGCGCATGCCTTTGATGGTGACCGGCGGCTTCCGCACCCGCGCCGGCATGGAAGAGGCGATCGCCGCCGGCGCCACGCACACGATCGGCATAGGTCGCCCCGTCTGCGGCGACCCGATGTCCGCCAAGCGCCTGCTCGCCGGCGAAGCGCCGTCATTGCCGGTATACGAGAAAAAGCTGCGCGTCGGCCCCGGCTGGCTCGGCCCCAATTCACCGATCACGCTCTTGAAGATGATCAACGGTTGGGGCGCGCAAGGCTGGTACTGCTTGCAGCTGCTACGCATGGGCGACGGCTTGGAGCCCAACCTCCGCATGACGGTGCTTCAAGCGTTCCGAAAATATGCTGCAAACGAAACGGCAGCCGCAAAGGCGCTGAAGCGTTAGATATGGGCCTACATTGCGGTGTGACAGCCGTCGCAAACGCCAGTTGATGGCGGCAGCAATAACCAAAACAATTCGTCGAATTGAAGGCACGCGAATGAACGCATGTTCAGACGCGGATATAATTTTGTTGTTTGGAAAGGGAGCATCACGTTTCCCATTTCTCAAGATGCGCCGGCGTTCCTTCTTCTAAAGAAGGTTCGGCGCGTCGGAGCCGCGGTCTCTCCTCAAGGTCCTGCGGGCGGCTCCGAAAGCGGCTCCCACCCTCGCGTTTCGAGGGTGGGACCGCCCTTTTTTTCTACGTGCGCTCATCACATTTTTCACGCACAACGCGAAGCCGAATTCGGCTTGCTGTGTAACACGCGACTCAGGCACTCACCGCACATGCGGGGAAGGCGTTTCATCGTCGTTGGAATCTTGTGCGCGCTTGCCGCCATGACAACGGCGCGTGCCGACGTCATCGAGAACCTACCGACGAACGACAAGGTCATCGCGCTCACGTTCGATGCCTGCGAAGCCGGCCAACCGGTGTCATTCGATCGCGGCATCCTCGATTACCTGCTCGAACGCAAAATCCCATTCACGGTCTTTGCGACGGGCCGCTTCGTCGAGACAAACCGCGCCGACGTCGAAGAACTGTCGAAGCTCGACTTCGTCGACATCGAGAACCACTCGTGGAGCCACCCCAACACAATGAACCACTTCACGGCGGACGCCGTGGTCAGTCAGGTGGAACGCGCGCAAGTCGCCATTGAAGAGGTAACGGGCAGGGCGCCGCAATTCTTCCGCTTCCCGGCCGGCAACTACAACAAGGCGGGTCTCAAGGCGCTGGAAGATCGCGGCCTAAAGGTCATCCACTGGCGCTGGGCGACGGGCGACCCCGACCCGCACGAAAGCGCCAACGCACTCTTCAACCGCGTCACCACGAAGGTGCAGCCCGGCGACATCGTGATCTTCCACATCAACGGCCGTGGTGTGCACACCGCCGAAGCGCTGCCCCGCATCGTCGAACAGCTGGAAGCCGACGGCTACCGCTTCGTCCTGGTCTCCGACTACATCGGCACGCCAAAGCCGCGCGCGCCCGAGCCAGCGCCCCAAGCCACCATCGCCTCGCTGCAGCACATGGTAGCCAAATGGATAAGCCGCGCGCCGATGGCGGCGCTCACCAGCGGCGTCAACTAGCGATCAACCCCTCGGCCGCCCTCTTGAGACCGCGCACGTCGCGCCAGACGTAACCCAGCTCGGTCAGCAGCGTACCGTCGAAATCCTCCTGCCGCCGCGCGGCAATCGTCCCACCGAGACTCTCATAGAACCAGCGCGCGCCGATGTTCTTTTCCAACACCCACAGCCCCGCATCGGCAAACCCGTTGGCGATCAACCCATCGGCCATCGCCAACATGAGACGCGTCCCCAAACCTTTGCGCGTCGCCTGCATGACGAGATTGATCGCATAGACTTCGCCGCCCGTGGTCAGCGCTGGCTCACGCGCCGCGCCGCCGCCCGCGAAGCCGACAATGGTGTCCGAATCGTCAACAGCGACCGTCAGAATCTGCCGCTTTTCGGATAGGCCCGCGATCGTCGCCAACCAGCGCTCGGCGCGATGCTCGACAACCAACTCGTCCAACACCTTGTCCGGCATGATGCCGCGATAGGTCTCGCGCCAAGCGCGGACGTGGACCTCCGCGATGGCGTTTGCATCGCTCAATACGGCAGGACGTAGGAACATGCGTGTGCCTTGCAGCCGCCTGCCGACATTCTACATGATTGGCCAAAGGACATAAGGAGCAGCCAAAATGACCGACGCAACGCGCCGCGTGGTTAAAGTCACCCGGGGCATGCCCGCCGAAGACGGCGCGGGCGTGAAGCTCACACGCCTCATCGGCACCCCGGAAATCCCGGACCTCGACCCGATCCTGATGCTCGACAACTTCGGCTCCGACGATCCGAAGGCCTACATCGCAGGCTTCCCCGCGCACCCGCATCGCGGCTTCGAAACCGTGTCCTACATGATCCAGGGCAGCCTGAAGCATAAGGACAACAAGGGCGGCGAAGGCATCATCACCGACGGCGGCGTCCAGTGGATGACGGCCGGCCGCGGCGTCGTGCACTCGGAAATGCCCGCGCAAACCAGCGGCATGATGTACGGCTTCCAGCTCTGGCTAAACCTGCCGGCGGTCGAGAAGATGCGCACACCCTGGTACGCCGACCTTCCGGCGGAGCAGATTCCCAATATCACGGTTGGTGAGGGCGCCGTCGCCAAACTGATCGCCGGCTCATGGAACGACACGAAGGGTGCAGGGCCCGACCGTCCGACCGACCCCTTCATCGTCGACATCGATCTCAAAGCCGGCGCGACGACCGACATACCGATCCCGTCGGGCCACAACGCCTTCGCGTTTGTGTTTCAAGGCGCAGCCAAACTCGGCCAGCAAACGATGCCGCGCGAACTGGTGAAAGGCGATCTCGCGGTCCTTAGCGACCGGGGTGCACTAACGGCGACGGCGACGAAGGATGCACGCATCCTTATCGTCGCCGCCAAACCGTTACGCGAACCAATCGCGAAGTACGGCCCGTTCGTCATGAACACCCAGGCCGAACTCCGCCAAGCGTTTGCCGACTTCCAGTCGGGCCGCTTCTAGCTCCTCACTTACCCATCGCCGGCGCAGGCACCACTTCGACGGGAAGCTTCAGCTGATCCAGCTGAGGCTTCACCACCGAAGCATCGCCGACGATGACGAACGTCAGCTTCGACACGTCGATCTTCGCCCGACCGGCCGCGTCGATATCGGAAGTCGTCATCTTCGCGTAGCGATCCGGCAGGCGTTCGAAATAGTCATCCGGCCGGTTGAAGTTGGCGATCGCAATGACCCCACCGAACACCGCGCCCGTGGTCTCAAAGCTGCCCGGCAGGCGGCGAACGTTCCCGTTGACCACGCGCGTCAACTCATCGTCCGTCGTGCCCTTCGTCTTTAGATACCCGGTCAACTCCGCGATGATCTCCTTCACCGAGTCACCCGTGCGATCGGCTTGAACCGGCGCCGCGACAAAGAACGGCGCGCTCTCCAGATATTCGAGAACGCCGCTGCGCACGCCGTACGACCAACCTTTCGTCTCGCGCAAGTTCATGTTGAGGCGCGAGAGGAAGTTGCCGCCGAACACCTCATTCGCCGCACGCAGCGTGACGAGATCATCGCGCCCCTTCGCGTCGATGATTTCGCCGGCATAGATCACCGACTGCGGGGACTTCGGACGATCGACCAAAATGATGCGCGACTTCGCCGCCGGCACCTTCACGTCGAACGTCTTGGTCGGCAGCGGCGAGGCCGGCGCTTTCCAGTCGCCGAACGATTTCTCCAGCATCGGCGTCACCTCGGCCAGCGTCGTATCGCCGACCACGATGATGCGCGCATTGTCGGGGCGTAGCCACTTCGCGTGGAACGCCGCAAGTTCGTCGCGCGACACCTTGCCGACTGCCGCCGGATCGCCCAACCCGCTCGGCGGAATGCCGTAAGGGTGGGAGACACCAAACAGCGCCGGCCACAACGTGCGGCTGGCAATGGCGTTCGGGTTGTTGAACTCCGCCGAGATCGCCGCCAACTGCTGACCGCGCAGACGCTCGACTTCCGACGGATCAAACTTCGGATTGCGAACGATATCAGCCATCAGATCGAGCGACGGCGACAGATTGGGCGTAAGCCCGCTCAGCGTGAAGCCCGTCCGATCGAGCGACGCCGCGCTGGTGATCGTCGCGCCCAGACGTTCGCGTTCCTCAGCGATCTGAATGCTGTTCCGCGACGTCGTGCCTTCGCTCATCAGGCTCAACATCAACGATTGCGTACCCAACGCCGCCTTCGGATCCGCCGCATAGCCGACATCGAAGCTGACGGACACGTTGACCGTGGGCACCGCGGAGCGCCGCGCAAACAGGACCGGGATGCCGTTCGAAAGCTTGCCGCGCTCGATCGCCGGAAAATCCAGAGGCGCCAGCGACCCCATATCCGGCAGCTTCGAACGATCGACCGCATGCGTGGGTCCGTACGGCTGCTCGTCCGGATCGAGGTAATGGGCGGGCTTCGACAGCGACGTGGCCTTCTCGCCCTCAACCGCCCCGCCGCGTTCAGCACCGCTTTCCGTGCGCTCGCCCGGTTCGATGGTCAACGCATAGACCGGCCGCGAAAGCCATTTCTTCGCGCTCGCCTTCACGGCCGCCGGCGTGACGGCGCCCAAGTCCGCCAGCTTCTTTTTATAGAACCCGGCATCGTTCGAATAGAGCTCGCCTTCCGCCAGCGCCGTCGCCTTGCCGCTGAAACCGCCCACTTGATCCAGTCCGCGAATGCGTCCCGAAATGGCGGTGACTTGCGCGCGGCTCACTTCGTCCGCTGTCGGTCCGTCACGCAGAAAGTCGGCGATCACCGCGTCGAGCCGCGCGGCGACCTTCGCCGGGTCGCCGCCCGGCTTCACGTCTGCCTGCACGGCAAAGACACTCGCGTGCTGGAACACTTCGGTGAACGCCGCGACCGCGACCGCGATTTTCTCGTCGCGCACCAACGCATTGTCCAGGCGCGAACTTGCAAGCCCGCCCAAGATCGAAGCCGCGACATCGAGCGTCACCGCTTCCTTGTCGTTCAAACCCGGAATCGTCCAGTGCCGATAGATACGAGTCGTGGCGACGCGATCCTTCGACACCTCCGTCTTGGAAGCAGGCAGCGTCGGCACCGGCGCGTTCACAGGCTTCACCGCCGGCCCGCGCTTGATGTCCCCGAAATATTTGTCGACCAGCGTCTTTGCCGTCGAAAGATCGATATCGCCCGCCAGCACGAGCACCGCGTTGTTCGGGCCGTAATTGTCGGTGAACCACTTCTTCACGTCGGCAAGGCTCGCCGCGTCAAGGTCGGCCATCGAGCCGATGGTTGAGTGGTGGTAGGGGTGACCCTTCGGGAACAGGTTCTCGTAAACCAGATAGTCGACGAGCCCGTAGGGTTGATTGTCGCCCTGGCGCTTTTCGTTCTGCACGACGCCGCGTTGGTTATCGAGCTTCTCCTGCGTGACCGCGCCGAGCAGATGCCCCATACGGTCGCTCTCAAGAAACAGAGCGCGCTCCAACGCACCCGTCGGAACCGTCTGGAAATAATTCGTACGGTCCAGCCACGTCGTGCCGTTGAAGTCCGTCGCACCCACCTGCTGCAGCGGTTCGAAGTAATCGCCGGGCGAATTCTCCGACCCGTTGAACATCAAATGTTCAAAGAGATGCGCGAACCCCGTCTTGCCCTTCGGTTCGTGCTTCGAGCCGACGCCGTACCAGATCGACACTGCCACCACCGGCGCCTTGCGATCCGTGTGCACGATCACGCGCAAACCGTTGTCGAGCGTGAACCGCTCATAAGGAATGTCGACCATCTTCGCCAACTGCGCGGCAGTGGCAGGCTTCGTCTCGGCGTTAGCGGCTGGCACAAGCAACAACCCGGCCGTCAGAGCGGCACCGGCAAGAACGACCTTGAGCATGGAATCCCCGTTCAAAAACTGGCGGGACCATAGCAAAGGGCCCGCGCCGCTTCCCTCACAATTTGCTCATCAACCCGCTCGCCTCTCAGGCGAATTCCTTTGCAAACTGTCGCGATCGCCCGAGGCGGCGGCCAAGCTGCTGCCAAAGCTGGCCGGAACACGTGCTAGCGTCGCGCCATGCTGAACATCATCGCCGTCGACGATGCCTATCGGCACGTCGCCAAAATCTCATCGCCCGGCCCGCTGCTGACCATCGGGACCTCGCGCCTCAAATGGTACGACGTGGGGCGCGCCGACACCCCGGTCCCGCACGACGTCGCGGAGAACGCGCGTCGGTATCTAACCGCAGAAACGAAATTCGACCGCGACATCGGCTTCGTCGTCCTGCACCGCTGCGGCGCCGGCAACGACTTCTACTTCCTCGCCGCGTGCAGCTGGCGCAATGCGAACGAGTTGTGGGAGTCGGTCTACTACCGCGACAAGGAAATGACCGCCTTCGCACCAATGCCCCAACCGAGTCCGCACAAAGGCACATTCTGCGTCTGGGAGCTCGGTCCGGTGATTCATGAACAGAAGGAATGGATCCGCTTCCTCAAGTCACCACGTAGCGAACGCGATCTCAACACGTATTTGGCATCGACGTTCGAAGGCGACGTCGGCTTCTAAAAACGAAAGGGCCGGGATCGCTCCCGGCCCTCGAACCAATATGGCGCAGACGCCTAGACCGAATAATACATCTGGAATTCGACCGGATGCGGCGTGTGCTCAAGCGTGTACACGTCCTGCATCTTGAGTTCGATGTAGCTGTCGATGAAGTCGTCACTGAAGACGTTGCCGCGCTTCAAGAACGCGCGGTTCTTGTCGAGGTTCTCAAGCGCCTCGCGCAGCGAACCGCAAACTTGCGGCACGTCTTTCAGTTCTTCCGGCGGCAGCGAGTACAGATCCTTATCCATCGGCTGGCCCGGATGGATCTTGTTCTGAATGCCGTCGAGACCGGCCATCAACATCGCCGCATATGCGAGATACGGGTTTGCACCCGGATCCGGGAAGCGCACTTCGATACGCTTCGCCTTCGGGCCCGCGCCGAACGGAATGCGGACCGACGCCGAACGGTTGCGCGACGAATAAGCAAGCAACACCGGCGCTTCAAAGCCCGGGATCAAACGCTTGTACGAGTTCGTCAGCGGATTGGTCAGCGCGTTGATCGCCTTCGCGTGCTTGATGATGCCGCCGATGTAGTAGAGGCACATCTCCGACAGATCGGCATAACCCGAACCTGCGAACAGCGGTTGACCCGCCTTCCAGATCGACTGGTGGACGTGCATGCCCGAACCGTTGTCGCCCTTGATCGGCTTCGGCATGAACGTCGCCGTCTTGCCGTAGGCCGCCGCAACCTGATGCACGACATATTTGTAGATCTGCATGCGGTCGGCGGTCTTCACCAACGTCGAGTACTTGAACCCGAGTTCGTGCTGGGACGGCGCAACTTCGTGGTGATGCTTTTCCGGCTCAATGCCGAGATCGCCCATGATCGAGAGCATCTCGGAGCGGATGTCTTGCGAGCTGTCGACCGGCGGAACAGGGAAGTACCCGCCTTTGATCGGCGGACGGTGACCCAAATTGCCCTGCTCATACTCCGTGCCCGTGTTGTACGGACCTTCGCCGGAGTCGATCTCATAGCCGACCTTGTTCATCGACACGCTGTGGCGGACGTCGTCGAAAATGAAGAACTCCGCTTCCGGACCAAACATCGCCGTATCGCCGATGCCTGCCGACTTCATGTAATTCTCGGCCGCCTTCGCGATCGAGCGCGGGCAACGGCCATAGGGCTGATGCGTCGTCGGCTCAAGCACGTCGCAGAACAAAACCATCGTCTTCTGCGCGAAAAACGGATCGATCAGCGCGCTGTTCGGATCGGGCAGCAACGTCATGTCGGATTCGTTGATCGCCTTCCAGCCCGCGATCGACGAGCCGTCGAACATCGTGCCGGTCTCGAACATCTCCTTGTCGACGAGCGACAGATCGAACGTCACATGTTGCCATTTGCCGCGCGGATCGGTGAAGCGGAGGTCGACGAACTTGACCTCCTCGTCCTTGATCTTCTTCAGGACGGTATCTGCATTAGCCATGTGTCTGTTCCTTGCCTTTCGTGAGCCCCACGCTCCCCGCGCGGGCTGTTAGAACCCAGATTCAAATTGCATCCTGGCCGGTTTCGCCGGTGCGGATGCGGATCACTTCTTCAATGGTCGAGATAAAGATTTTGCCGTCGCCGATGCGTCCCGTGCGCGCCGCCTTTTGGATCGCATCGACCGCGCGCTCGACCTGATCGTCGGGCAGCACGATTTCGATTTTCACCTTGGGCAGAAAGTCGACGACGTATTCCGCGCCGCGATAGAGTTCGGTGTGACCCTTCTGCCGGCCAAAGCCTTTGGCCTCGGTCACGGTGATGCCTTGCACGCCGACTTCCTGCAGCGCTTCCTTCACTTCATCCAGCTTGAACGGTTTGATGATGGCTTCGATTTTTTTCATTGCCGGCTCCGCCGATTGGGCCCGCTGCACGTGCGGTTACGCAGCTGCAGCATAGCCCATGCCCATCAGGTCATGCCCAAGGTTCAACAATGTTCCCCGGGGATTTGCGAGCGACCATAGCGCGGTGTATTTGGCCGGAACATCCATGAATCTGCCGACCTGATAGGCAGCGATGCACAATCTGTGGGCAACCGCACCGCGCCTTGCGACGCTGTACTCGCTGCGCCAAGGTGCCGCCCCCGAACCGAAGGCCCCGAGATGAAGCCGCTGAACCCGACATTCGCAGGCACCGGAACCACGATCTTTTCGGTCATGTCCGCGCTCGCCAATCAACACGGTGCGGTCAATTTGGGGCAGGGCTTTCCCGACACCGACGGCCCCCTCGCGTTGCGCGAACGCGCCGCGCAAGCGCTGATTGAGGGCCCAAATCAATATCCGCCGATGATGGGCGTAGAATCACTCCGCCAGGCGTTGGCCCGGCACGCCGAACGCTTCTACGACCTGAACTACGACTGGCGTAGTGAAATCGTGGTGACGTCGGGCGGCACAGAGGCTTTGACCGCCTCAATCATGGGCCTTGTGAAACCTGGCGACGAAGTCGTCCTTATAGAGCCGGCCTACGACTCCTACCGCCCCATCGTCGAAGCCGTCGGCGGCATCGCCAAACCGATCCGCTTGTCGGCGCCCGGCTGGGAGTTGACCGAACAAGCCCTCGCCGCCGTCTTCTCGGATAAGACGAAGGCCATCATGCTGAACTCGCCGATGAACCCGGCGGGCAAGGTATTCACCGAGGCCGAACTCGTCCTGATCGCAAAATTCCTGATCAAGTTCGACGCCCTCGCCATCTGCGACGAAGTCTACGAACACCTGACCTTCGATAGCCTAAAGCACAAACCGCTCGCCACATACCCCGGCATGCGCGACCGCTGCGTCCGAGTCGGCTCAGCCGGCAAGATGTTTTCGCTCACCGGCTGGAAGGTGGGTTGGGTCGAAGGCCCCGGAGCCCTCGTCGGCGCAGTCGCAAAAGCCCACCAGTTCATCACCTTCACCACGCCGAACGCGCTGCAAATCGCCGTCGCACACGGCATCGAAACCGCCGAAGATTTCTTCCTGAACCTCGCGAAAGAACTCGAAGGCAACCGCAACTACCTCGCCCGCGAGCTCAAAGACATCGGCTTCAACCCGCTCCCCGCCCAAGGTACCTACTTCCTCACCACCGACATCAGCGGCCTGCGGTTCAACGGCAGCGACGTCGACTTCTGCAAACACATGACCGAACAAGCCCGCGTCGCCGCCATCCCCCTCTCCGTTTTCTTCACCGGCGAAGCCCCCCAAACCCTCGTGCGCTTCGCCTTCTGCAAACAACGCCACGTGTTGGAAGAAGCCGTGAAGCGCCTCAGAACGCATTTCACCAAATGAGAACCACACCCACTTCACCCCTCGCCCGCCTGGGCGGGAGAGGGGCCGGGGGTGAGGGTGGGACTCTCCGCCACAGAAACCGATTACCCGCAGCGCCGACCAACGCGCGCGACCTGCAATCACAGCACCAAGGACTGACATGACCGACGATAGAACGCCGATATTGATCGGCTGCGGCCAGCTCACGCAGCGCACCGCGCAAACGAACAAGTTCGAAGACAGCCTCGACCCGCTTCAACTACTCACCGAAGCCGCAACGCGCGCCCTCAACGACACTGGCGCCGCCGACAAACTGAAACCGCTGATCGACAACATCTCGGTCGTGCGCTTCACGGCGGACTCGTCCGAAGCCGGTCGCTTGCCGATCGGCCAATACACCAACGCCCCACGTTCGCTGGGCAACCGCATCGGCGCGAAAGCAAAGCGCGAGTACTACACCGCAGCCGGCGGCAACACGCCGCAATACCTCGTCAACCGCACCGCCGAAGAAATCGCCAACGGTGAAACGACCGTCGCACTGCTCGCGGGCTCCGAAGATCTCGCCACGATGCTCGGCGCACTCAACAAAGGCATCAGCCTCGCCAACTGGGGCGACGATCCCGGTGGTGAGCCAATCCAAATCGGCGAGAACCGTCGCGGCGTCAACGACATCGAACGCGCACACGCGCTCTACTTCCCGGTAAACGCGTACCCGCTCTTCGAAAACGGCATCCGGGGTCACAAAGGCCGCAGCGTGCGCGACCATCAACTTGCGCTCGGCAAACTGTTCGCACCGTTCTCGAAAGTCGCCGCCGCCAACCCGCACGCGTGGTTTCCGAAGGCGCGCTCACCCGAAGAAATTGCGACCCCGTCCGACAACAACCGCTACGTCGGCTTCCCGTACACGAAGTACATGAACGCCATCATCCAAGTGGACATGGCCGCCGCAGTCGTGATGACCAACGTGAAGACCGCGCGCGAACTCGGCATCCCGGAATCGAAGTGGGTCTATCTCCATGGCTGCGCGGACGCGACGGACATCTGGCACGTCAGCGAACGTGTGAATTACTATTCCTCACCGGCGATTCGAACGATGGGGCAGAAGGCCTTCGCGATGGCCGGCAAAACCGTCGCCGACATGCAGTTCATCGACCTCTATTCCTGCTTCCCCTCGGCCGTCGAAATCGGCTGCGCGGAATTGGGCATCGCCGAAGATGATCCGCGCGGCCTGACGGTCACGGGCGGCTTGCCGTATTTCGGCGGGGCAGGGAACAACTACGTCATGCACTCGATCGTCACGATGATGGAAAAGGTCCGCGGCAAGCCCGGCTCGTTCGGCCTTGTCACCGCGAACGGTTGGTATGTGACCAAACACGCGCTTGGCATCTACTCGACGACGCCGACGAAGGGCGCTTGGCGCCGCGAAGACCCGAAGTCGTACCAAAAAGACATCGACGCGATGGCGCATCCGGAAGTCGAAGCCAAACCGGAAGGCGAGGGCACGGTCGAGACCTATACGGTCATGCACGACCGCGGTGGCCCCAAGATGGGCATCATCATCGGCCGCCTCGGCAACGGAAAGCGCTTCCTCGCGCACACGCCGCATGACGCCGCAACGCTGAACGATTTGATGGAGCGCGAAACGCTCGGCCGCCGCGGCCGCGTGACGACCGGCGAAAAGACCAACCTCTTCGTGCCGCAATAAGACGATGCCGCGCCTCTTCCTCATCAGACACGGCGAACCATCCGGCACCTGGGGCGACGGCGACGCCGACCCAGGCCTGACCGAACTCGGCCACAGCCAAGCGCGCCAGGCGGCTGACCGCCTGCGCCTACTGACGCCGAAGCAAATTGTCTCAAGCCCGCTACGCCGCGCGTTCGAAACATCTTTGCCGCTCGCGCAAATGCTCTCGCTCCAACCGATCGTCGCTGAAGCCGTCGGCGAAATCCCAACGCCCGGCAACGTCGACCTCGCACATCGCGGCGACTGGCTTCGCGGCGTGATGACACGCAACTGGAGTAACGTCGACGCCAACCTCCGCCGCTGGCGCGACGGCGTGATCGATCACCTGACGCGGTTGCAGACCGACACGGCGGTCTACTCCCACTTTGTTGCCATCAACGTCGTGCTGGGCGCATCGATTGGCGACGACCGGGTGATTTGCTTCAAACCGGCGCACGCGTCGATCACCATCGTCGAAACCAAAGGCCGCGTGATCTCGCTGATCGAACTCGGACAGACGGCAGACACCACCGTCAGATAGGCAAACGCCATGACCGACCTGCATTGGATGACCGCAACGCAGTTGGTGTCGGCCTATCGTGACAAAGACCTCTCGCCCGTCGACGTCGCCGAATATCAGCTCGGCCGCATCGACGCCCTCGACGCACAAATCAACGCGTTCTGCCTCGTCGATCCTGAAACGACGCTGGCCATGGCGCGCGCGTCGGAAGACCGCTGGATGTCCGGCGAACCGCAAGGCGTCCTCGACGGCGTACCGGTCGCGATCAAAGACCTGGTGGTGTCGAAGGGCTGGCCGACGTTGCGCGGCTCGAAGACCGTCGATCGAAACCAACCAGCGGAACACGACGCGCCGTCCGTCGCGCGCCTGCGCGAAAACGGCGCCGTCTTCATCGGCAAAACGACGACCCCCGAATTCGGCTGGAAGGGAACGAACGACAGCCCGCTCACCGGCACCACGCGCAATCCGTGGAATCTCTCGAAGACCCCCGGCGGCAGCAGCGGCGGGGCAGGGGCCGCACTAGCCGCAGGCTATTGCCCCCTCGCGATCGGCACCGACGCCGGCGGCTCAATCCGCATCCCCGCGAGTTTCAGCGGCGTCTTCGGCCTGAAGCCCACCGCAGGCCGCGTCGCGATGTGGCCGGCAAGCCCGTTCGGCACGCTCGCGCACTTGGGGCCGATGTCGCGCACCGTCGCCGACAGCGCAATCTTCCTCAACGTCATCAGCGAACCCGACGCGCGCGACTGGTTCCAGCAACCGTTCCCGCAAGTGGACTACACCTGGGACCTCGCCAAAGGCATCAGAGGCGCCAAGATCGCCTTCAGCCCGCGCTTAGGATGGGTGAAACACGTCGACTCAGAAGTGGAAGCAACCGTCGCGGCGACCGTGAAGCGCTTCACCGAACTCGGCGCACACGTCATCGAAGCCGACCCGCCCGGCGGCGACCCGACATCGTTCTTCATGACGCTCTACACCGCAGGCGCCGGGTTCCTGCTCGCCGACTACCCGGAAGAAAAACTAGCGCTCCTCGATCCCAATCTCCGCGCCCTCGTCGAAGCCTCCCGCTCGATCACGCGCAAAGACTTCCAGCAAGCCACAGCAGACCGCGCCGCCTACGGCGCCGGCATAAAAGCCTTCATGTCGAACTACGATTTCCTGGTGACGCCATCGACGGCCGTCGCCGCCTTCGACACCCCACTCGTCACGCCCTTCGATCCAAACGGCAAACTCTGGACCGACTGGACGCCCTTCACCTATCCCTTCAACGCCACCACCCAACCCGCAGCCAGCATCCCCTGCGGCTTCACCAAAGACGGCCTCCCCATCGGCATTCAAATCATCGGCCGCATGGGCGAAGACGCGCGCGTACTGCAAGCGTCTCACGCATTGGAGAAGCTGCTGGGTCTAGCCGAGCGCTGTCCGCCAAATGTCTAAGCGTCGTTTGCGTTAATGTGGCGGAACCCGCCCAGTTTTCGCGGGGCAGGCAGATATGATACCCTTCGAGTCATGAGCACCTTGCTTGAACGCATCACGTCTGAACCGGGAAAGCTCGGCGGTCGCCCGTGCATCCGCGGGCTGCGCATTCGCGTCACCGACGTGCTCGACCTTCTGGCGGCGGGCTTGTCGCACGCGCAGATCGTCGAAGAGTTGCCCGACCTCGAACCGGATGACATCAAGGCCGCGCTCGCCTACGCGTCGCAACGCGTCGATCATCCGCTGATCGCTGCTGAGTGACGATTTGGTTGGACAATCATCTGTCGCCGGCCCTCGCACGCTGGATCGGTGAGGAGTTCGGCGAGCCTTGCATCCAAGTCAGAGACCTGGGTCTGGCCCGCGCATCCGATGCAGAGATATTTGCCGCGGCAAAGTCTGCTGCCCGCGCGTTCGTGACAAAGGATAGAGACTTCGTGGAATTGGTGGCGCGCCTCGGTCCGCCGCCCGGCATCATCCTTCTGTCTTTCGGCAACACGAGCACCGCGCACGTCCGTGCCACCCTTCGCGAACAGCTGGCCGAAGCGCTTCGTCTGATCGAGAGCGGCGAACAGCTTGTAGAGATCGGCGGCAGTTGAATGTGGACACCCGGCCCGGAGATTCTGACTGTCGCTGAAATGAGCGAGGTCGATCGGCTGACCGCTGCGTCGGGCGTGCCGACGATGGTGCTCATGGAAAATGCGGGCCGTCAGGTCGCCAACGAAATCGCCAAACGATGGCCTGCCTCCAAGACAACCGTGCTTTGCGGTCCCGGCAACAACGGCGGCGACGGTTACGTCGTCGCGCGCCATCTGCAAGCGCGCGGCTACGAAGTGGAAGTCGTCACAGTCGGCGACCACAAGGCCCTAAAGGCGGACGCCGCACAGATGGCGCGCCTGTGGGATGGTCCGATCCGCGCGTTCGATCCAAAGCACGTCGTGAAGGGCGAACTCTATGTCGACGCGATATTCGGCGCGGGGCTCAGCCGCGGCCTGTCGCCCGAACTCAGTCAGCTGTTCGAAGATGTCGCGCTCGCCGATATTCCAGTCGTCGCGGTCGATGTACCGACAGGCATCAGCGGCGACCGCGCGCGCTTCCTCGACGAAAGCCAGCCATGGGATGCAGCACTCACGGTCACGTTCTTCCGTAAGAAGCCGGCGCACGTTCTCAACCCATCGCGAAAATATTGCGGCGAGGTCGTTTGCGTCGACATCGGCATTCCCGACGGCATGTTGCTGGCGCTTGGAGAGTCGCAAGGCTTCGCAGGACCACGTCTGAACTGCTCCGAGAACACCGAGCCGCCGCTTCCGCCGCCGCTTCAATCGGCGACGCACAAATACCGCCGTGGCCATTGCTTGGTGGTAAGTGGCCCAGCCACCGCAACAGGCGCGGCCCGCCTCGCCGCGCGCGCGGCCCTGCGCGCAGGCGCAGGCCTCGTCACCGTCGCCGGCGATGCCGGTGCCGTCGCAACGCTAAGCGCGTCGCTGACCGCGATCATGGTTCGCCAAATCGACAACGCCACCGCGCTGCAAACGCTGCTGCAAGACAAACGCCTCAACGCCGTCGTCGTCGGTCCGGGCAACGGCATAGACCCAGCAGCACAAGAGCGTGTGACGGTCGCGCTTCGCTCTGGCGCTGCGGTAGTTGTCGATGCAGATGCGTTGACGGCCTTCCAAGGCGCGCCGGACAAATTGTTCGAACAACTCAGCGCACGCTGCGTTCTCACCCCACACGAAGGGGAATTCGAGCGCCTGTTTCCAGGTCTGCTCGCCGAGTCGACCAACCGCATCGACGCCGCACGCGCAGCGTCGCAAAAGGCGAATGCGGTTGTTCTGCTTAAAGGCCCCGACACCGTCATCGCCAAGCCCAACGGCGAAAGCGTAGTCAACACCAACGCGCCACCAGATCTCGCAACGGCAGGCTCGGGCGACGTCTTGGCCGGAATTATCGCAGGCCTCATGGCGCAGGGCATGGACGCGTTCGACGCGGCAAAAACCGGCGCGTACTTGCACGGCGTCTGCGGCAGAATCGCAGGCCCCGGACTGATTGCGGAAGACCTAGCCGATCTCCTGCCGCGAGCATTGATTTCCGCCCAAAACCAGCGATTAAGCGGGCTTTGAGTTTCTGAGGTCGCCTGTTATAGACACGGCCCTCATTCACCGACAGGAACACCGGCAGGAACACAGTGCCGGCTGTCTTTATTGGGTAGGCACGCCAGCGGTTAGGCGGGCGTGGCGGAACTGGTAGACGCACTGGATTTAGGTTCCAGCGGCGCAAGTCGTGGGGGTTCAAGTCCCTCCGCCCGCACCAACGCGCGCTTTCCCCTTAAAGGTCGAGTTCCGGCAACACGACGAACGAAGGCAGGACTCTGAAGGCCATGGAAATTACCGAAACCGTTCACGAACCGCTCCGCCGCGAATTCCGCATCACCGTCGGCGTGCGCGATCTGGACGACAAGCTGATGACGCGCCTGCAAGGCATGAAAGACCAAGTGAACCTGAAGGGCTTCCGTCCCGGCAAGGTCCCGGTCTCGCATCTGCGCAAGACCTTCGGCAAATCCATGATGGGCGAAATCGTCCAAGAGGCCGTCGCTGAGACCAGCCAAAAGGCCGTGGAGGAGCGTTCGCTCCGCCCGGCGATGTCGCCGCAGATCCAGATGGTCAGCCAGTTCGAACAGGTCATCAACGGCGGCGAAGACCTGATCTTCACGATGGGCATCGACCTGATGCCCGACTTCAAACTCGCTGAGCTGTCGTCGATTTCACTCGTACGTCCCACATCGGACGTCAGCGACGAGAACGTCAACGACTCACTGAAGCGCCTCGCCGCTCAGCAGCGCACGTTCGAGCCCAAGGGCGACGACGCAGCGGCGCAAGACAGCGACCAGCTCGTGATCGACTTCGTCGGCAAGATCGACGGCATCCCGTTCGAAGGCGGCACCGCCGAAAACGCGGAACTGGTCATCGGCTCCGGCTCGTTCATCCCGGGGTTTGAAGACCAACTGAAGGGCGCGAAGGCGGGCGACGCAAAAGTCGTCACCGTCACGTTCCCGGCCGACTATCCGTCGGCGAACCTCGCCGGCAAGTTCGCTGAGTTCGATGTCACCGTGAAAGAAGTCCGCCGCGGCATCGAAGCCGAAGTGGACGAAAGCCTCGCGACCAAGCTCGGTCTTGAAAGCCTCGATAAACTCCGCGACGCCGCGCAAGCCCAGCTCGCTGCCGAGTTCGGCCGCGCCAGCCGCGCGCACCTGAAACGCGCGCTGCTCGACGCACTCGACGTTGCCCACAGCTTCGAGCTTCCGCCGGGCATGGTGGAAGCCGAGTTCAAGCAGATATGGGCTCAGGTCGAGCAGGACATCAAATCCGGCAACATGGCAGAGGAAGACAAGTCGAAGTCCGAAGACGAGCTGAAGGCAGAATTCCGCAAGATCGCCGAGCGTCGCGTGCGTCTGGGTCTGGTGTTGTCGGAGTTCGGCCGCGTGAACAAAGTCGAAGTCACGCAGGACGAACTGAACCGCGCCGTCGTCGCCCAGGCCCGTCAATACCCGGGCCAGGAACAGCGGATTTTCGAGATCTACCGCAACAATCCCGATGCGGTTGCCCAACTTCGTGCACCGATCTTCGAAGACAAGGTCGTCGACTTTCTCACCGGGCAGGTCAAGATCGAGGACAAGCAGGTGAGTCGCGAGGATCTCTTCAAGGACCCTGACGACCTGGCCAAAATCCTGAAGGCGAACTAACTCATCGAACGCGGCACGAAAGCCGCCAGAGGCACTGTGATGAAAGACCCGCGCGAAACCTACGCGAACTACTACATGCCGTACGTGGTGGAGCAGACATCGCGGGGCGAGCGCTCATACGATATCTATTCGCGCCTCCTGAAGGAGCGGATCATTTTCGTCTCGGGACCGATCGACGACACGGTCGCGACCTTGGTGACCGCTCAGTTGCTGTTCCTTGAAGCGGAAAACCCCAAGAAAGAGATCTCGATGTACATCAACTCGCCGGGCGGGTTGGTGACGGCGGGTCTCGCCATTTACGATACGATGCAATACATCCGTCCCGCTTTGGCTACGCTTTGCATCGGTCAAGCGGCATCGGCGGCCTCCCTCCTCCTTTGCTCTGGGGAAAAAGGTCAACGCTTCGCCCTGCCGAATTCGCGCGTCATGCTGCATCAGCCCTCCGGCGGCGCCCAAGGCCAAGCCACCGATATCGCGCGCCATGCTCAGGAAATCATCAAGCTTAAGCGTCGCTTGAACGAGATCTATTCGAAGCACACGGGCCAACCCGTAGAGGCAATTGAAAAGGCTTTGGACCGCGACTACTTCCTGACCGCCGAAGAAGCCAGAACCTTCGGCCTCATTGATCAGGTCTTCACCAAGCGCCCGAGTGGCATGGACCCTGCCAAATCTGACTGATTCCCGGGCAGATTGCGCATCAACCAGGCCACACCCGCGATTAATGAATTCTTGATCCGTGGCCGCTTAGCATGCTCGAATTGCCCCGGGAGGCGGGCGCGTAGGGGATTCGGCACGCGTTTGGCTTAGAAGGGTGTACCCCGGGCTTTTGGCCGGAAACGGCACGGGCCTGGGTTTATGATTATCGGTGCTGCTAGAGGGACGTGAGAATGAGCAAGAGCGGCAGTGACTCCAAGAACACTCTGTACTGCTCGTTCTGCGGCAAGAGCCAGCACGAGGTCCGCAAACTTATCGCAGGCCCCACTGTCTTTATCTGCGATGAGTGCGTCGAACTCTGCATGGATATCATCCGTGAAGAGAACAAGACCTCGCTGGTCAAATCCCGCGACGGCGTTCCGACCCCATCCGACATTCGCAAGGTCCTCGATGACTACGTCATCGGGCAAGACCACGCGAAGAAGGTTCTCTCGGTCGCGGTGCACAACCACTACAAGCGCCTGAACCATCAGACCAAGAACGCCAACGATATTGAAATCGCGAAGTCGAACATCCTGCTGATCGGCCCGACGGGTTGCGGCAAGACGCTGCTGGCCCAAACGCTGGCGCGCATCCTGGACGTTCCCTTCACGATGGCCGACGCCACGACGCTCACCGAAGCGGGCTATGTCGGCGAAGACGTTGAGAATATTATCCTCAAGCTGCTTCAGTCCGCCGACTACAACGTCGAGCGGGCTCAGCGCGGCATCGTCTACATCGACGAAGTCGACAAGATCAGCCGCAAGTCCGACAACCCGTCCATCACACGCGACGTGTCGGGCGAAGGCGTGCAGCAGGCCCTGCTGAAGATCATGGAAGGCACGGTCGCCAGCGTTCCGCCCCAAGGCGGCCGCAAGCACCCGCAGCAGGAATTCCTGCAGGTCGACACGACGAACATCCTCTTCATCTGCGGCGGCGCATTCGCAGGCCTTGAGCGCATCATCGCCGCCCGCGGTAAGGGTTCGTCGATCGGCTTCGGCGCCAATGTTCAGTCCGCTGACGATCGCGGCACGGGCGCCATCTTGCGTGAGATCGAACCGGAAGATCTTCTGAAGTTCGGCCTCATTCCCGAATTCGTCGGCCGTCTGCCCGTCCTGGCGACGCTCGAAGACCTCGACATCGATGCCTTGATGTCGATCCTGACCAAACCGAAGAACGCTCTGGTCAAGCAGTATCAGCGTCTGTTCGACATGGAAGGCATCTCGCTGTCCTTCTCTGACGACGCGCTGAAGACGATCTCGCGCAAGGCGATTTCGCGTAAGACCGGCGCCCGTGGGTTGCGCTCCATCATGGAAGGCATCCTGCTCGACACGATGTTCGATCTGCCCGGCATGCGTGGCGTGACCGAAGTCGTGATCAACGGTGAAGTTGCCGAAGGTCGTGCCCGCCCGCTGTTCATCTACGCTGACAAGCGTGGTGAAGCGACCTCGGCGGCATCCTGAGCGGTTCCCGGCGGCCGAAGCAGGCGCTTGTGACAGTTCCCTTGAAGGGAGGATCCATCGCCTCCACTTCTCACACTCGTTATGATTACGGCACAACATCGGATTCGTAAGCCATCGGCGCAACCGACGCCCGGGGTCTGCGATTTCGAAGTGAGCGCCGGACGCTACTATCGAAAGGCAGGTTGACTATGCAGACCCCCAACGACGCCGGCGCCAAAACGCCTCTCGTGTTTCCCGTCTTGCCGCTGCGCGATATCGTCGTTTTCCCGCACAAGATCGTTCCGCTCTTTGTCGGCCGCGAAAAATCGGTGCGCGCGCTCGAAGATGTGGGCCTAGAAGAAAAGCAAATTCTCCTCGTCACGCAGAAGAACCCGGCCCAGGACGAACCGGGCGAGGGCGACATCTACATGATCGGCACGCTGGCGTCGGTGGTGCAGCTGCTGAAGCTGCCCGACCAAACCGTCCGCGTCCTCGTCGAAGGCAAGCAACGCGCGCGCATCAAGCGCTTCCTGCCGAACCAGAATTTCTTCCAGGTCGAAGCTGAACTGCTGCCCGACGAAGTGGGTGACGACAAAGAACTCGAAGCGCTCACGCGTTCGGTGTCGACGCAGTTCGAAAACTACCTGAAGCTCAACAAGAAGATCCCGCCGGAATCGCAGGCCGAAGTGCAGCAGATCGCCGACCCGTCGAAGTTGGCGGACGTGATTGCCTCGCATATTACGGTCAAGATTCCAGACAAGCAGGCTTTGCTCGAAACGACCGGCGTTGCCGAACGTCTCGAGAAGGTCTTCGGCTTGATGGAAGGCGAGATGAGCGTCCTCCAGGTCGAGCGCAAAATCCGCACGCGCGTAAAGCGCCAGATGGAGAAGACGCAGCGCGAGTACTACCTGAACGAACAGCTGAAGGCGATCCAGAAGGAACTCGGCGAAGGCGAAGAACAGCGCGACGAACTGGGCGAACTCGAAGACCGCATCAAGAAGACGAAGCTGTCGAAGGAAGCCAACGACAAGGCGATGGCCGAGCTGAAGAAGCTGCGCCAGATGTCGCCGATGTCGGCGGAAGCGACCGTCGTGCGCAACTACCTCGACTGGATCCTCTCGCTCCCGTGGGGCAAGAAAAGCCGCGTCAAGAAAGACATCGCCGAAGCCGAAAAGGTGCTCGACGAAGATCACTTTGGCTTGGAGAAGGTCAAAGAACGCATCCTCGAATACCTCGCCGTGCAACAACGCGCGGGCCGTCTGCGTGGCCCGATCCTGTGCCTCGTCGGCCCGCCGGGCGTCGGTAAGACGTCGCTCGGCAAGTCTGTGGCGCGCGCCACGGGCCGTGAGTTCGTGCGCATGTCGTTGGGCGGCGTACGTGACGAAGCCGAGATCCGGGGACACCGCCGCACCTATATCGGCTCGATGCCCGGCAAGGTCATTCAGGGCATGAAGAAGGCGAAGTCCGCCAATCCGCTCTTCTTGCTCGACGAGATCGACAAGCTCGGCGCCGATTGGCGCGGCGACCCGTCGTCGGCCCTGCTCGAGGTCTTGGACCCCGAACAGAACGCGACGTTCCAGGACCACTATCTGGAAGTCGACTTCGACCTCTCCGACGTCATGTTCATCACGACGGCGAACAGCCTGCGCATGCCGCAGCCGCTGATGGACCGCATGGAGATCATTCGCATCCCCGGCTACACTGAGGATGAGAAGGTCGAAATCTCGAAGCGCCACTTGATCTCGAAGCAGATCGAGGCTCACGCGTTGAAGGAAGGCGAATGGTCGATCACCGACGCCGCCCTGAAAGACCTGATCCGCCACTACACGCGCGAGTCCGGCGTGCGTAATCTGGAGCGCGAACTCGCCAACCTCGTCCGCAAGGCCGTGCGCGAGATCGTGTCAAAGAAGGCGAAGTCGGTTCAGGTCACGCCCAAGAATCTCGAGAAATACGCGGGCATCACCAAGTACCGCTACGGCGTGATCGAGGGCGAAGACGCCGTCGGCGTCGTCACTGGCCTCGCCTGGACGGAAGTCGGCGGCGAAACGCTGACGATCGAAGCTGTCATGCTGCCCGGCAAGGGCCGCATGCAGACGACCGGCAAGCTTGGCGAGGTGATGAAGGAATCCATCGACGCAGCCCGTTCTTTCGTTCGCTCACGCGCGGCGTCGTTGGGCGTCACGCCGCCCACGTTCGACAAGCGGGACATCCACGTGCACGTGCCCGAAGGTGCGACGCCCAAGGACGGACCGTCCGCAGGCATCGCGATGACGACGGCGATCGTGTCGGTTCTGACCGGCATCCCGATCAAGCGTGACGTTGCGATGACGGGCGAGGTCACACTACGTGGCCGCGTGCTTCCGATCGGCGGCCTCAAGGAAAAGCTGTTGGCGGCGCTACGCGCCGGCATCAAGACCGTGTTGATCCCAGCGGAAAACGAAAAGGACCTCGCGGACATTCCGGACAACGTTCGCAAGGCGCTGGAAATCATACCCGTCTCGAACGTCGACGAAGTGTTGGCCAAGGCTCTGGTTCGTCCGCCTGTCGCGATTCACTGGGAAGAGCCGCCGGATGATCACCGCCACCCGGCGAAAGGCGAAGACCACGAAGGTGTGGTCGCCCACTAGGCACGCCTTAGAATTGAGCAACAAACGGGCCCTCGAAAGAGATTTCGGGGGCCTAATTGCGTTATCCGACGCAATTTGTCGCAGAAAACCGCGAAAAACTGCGAAAAACCTTTGACAGGGCCGCACCACCGCTTACATTCCGGCCCCGAAATCAGGGCGAAACCGCCCATTTCTGCAGTTTCCACCGAACCCCGCGAGGACCCTATGAACAAGAACGATTTGGTCGCGGCTGTCGCCGAAAAAACCGGCGTGCCGAAGGCTGAGGCCGAAAAGATCATCGACGCTACGCTCGACACCGTGACGGGCACGCTGAAAGGCGGCGACGAAGTACGTCTCGTCGGCTTCGGCACCTTTGTCGTGACGACCCGCAAGGCCGGCACGGGCCGCAACCCGCGCACGGGCGAAGAAATCAAAATCCCGGCGTCCAAGCAGCCGAAATTCCGCGCCGGCAAGCAGCTCAAAGACGCCGTCAACGTCTAATCAACGGCAGAATTCCAAAAGGCGCGGCCGAAAGCCCGCGCCTTTTTTGATTCTTGGGGCTGGCCGTCCGTCTTCGCCTCCGCTGTGCTCCGGCTGCGCCGGACACGCTCTGCCCTAATGGACTTCGGTGGCTGCGCCACGCGAAGCCCGTAAGGGCGAAGCGTGGTGGGCGATGACGGGCTCGAACCGCCGACATCATCGGTGTAAACGATGCGCTCTACCAACTGAGCTAATCGCCCGGGGCCGCCGACATAGCAGACCCGGCCCACAAAGCGAAGCCACCCGCACAACTTGACGTCGCCCTGGATTTCCGCCGAATTCAAGCCAAGCGCGGACGCAATCGCGCAATCGGGAGAAAACACATGAAACGGCTGACCGCCATCGCGCTCGCGGCAATCCTGGCAATTCCGTCAATAGCTGAGGCCAAGGTCGCCGCGCAAAGCGCGACCGGCTTCGTCGTCGAGCATAAAGTCGAGGTGAAGGCGGACGCAAAAGCGGCCTACGACGCCTTCATCAAGGTCGGCTCGTGGTGGTCGAGTTCCCACTCGTTCTCGGGCGACGCAAAAAACCTGACGATCGAAACCAAGCCCGGCGGCTGCTGGTGCGAGGCCCTGCCGGACGGCGGTTTCGTTAAACACCTGGAAGTCATCCACGCCGCGCCGGGCAGCATGCTCGTCTTCTCAGGCGGCCTAGGCCCGCTGCAATTCATGGGCGTCGCCGGCTCAATGACGGTCAGCTTCAAACCAGGCAAGGGCACGACCACCGTGACGCTGCGCTACGACGTGGGCGGCCGCGACGACAAGAATTTCGAGGACATCTCGAAAGGCGTCGACGGCGTCATCGCCGAACAGTTCGCCCGCTACGCGAAGTTCGCCGCCACCGGGAAGCCCTAGCGGAACTCGTCCTCGAACCAAGCGCGCAGCAACAACGCGCGCAGCTGCCACAAGCGAAGCGAGGGCAGGGGAAACGGATCCGGCAGCCCGCGAAGCGGCGCCGGTAACGCGCCAGCCGTTCCCGCAATCCGCGACGCGAGCTCGCGCCCAGCCCACGTCATAAACGCCACGCCGTTGCCGTGACAGCCGAACGCGAACGACACGCTGGAATCGTCCGGCAACTCGCCGACCGCAGGCGTCAGCCGCGTCGTCGCGGCAATGAACCCGCGCCACGAATGCGTAACCTCGACATCGCGGAACGCCGGAAACATCTCACCCATCCGCCGCACCAGCAGCGCCTTCATCGCGGCGCCGCCGGAGGGCCGTCCGGACGTGTCGCCACGCCCGCCGAACAACAGCCGCCGGTCCGGCAGCATCCGCAAATAGGCGAGACGATTGCGCGTGTTCGAAGCCGGCGCCTCCGTCTTCCACGACTGCGCGCGCAGTTCATCGTCCCTCAACGGCCGCGTTGTGATGATGTTGGACAGAAGCGGCAGAACGCGCCCGACGAAGGCGGGATGCAGATCCTCGGGCAACCACCCATTCGCAGCGACAACGACACGCTTCGCCCGAACCGTCCCGCCAGGGGACACCAACCGGTGAACGCCACCATCAGTGTGCCAAGCCGTCACCCGCGACCGTGCATGCAATCGCGCGCCCCGCACCCGCGCCGCCCGCGCTAGGCCCAGGCAGTAAGCGAGGGGATTGAGCCCAAACCCAGTCGGCTCGAACTGCGCGCCGAACTGCTCGCTGCACGCAAAAGCAACCGCTTCAAACTCGCGCGCCGACAGCGTCCTAGCCGGCACGCCCAGCCGCGCTAGCACAGCGACATGAGAAGCGAAATCCGCAAACCGCTTGGGCTTGTGCGCGAAAGCCCAAATGCCATCGCCCTGCCGCGCGACATCGATCCGCTCTTCGCTGGCGAGATCGCCGACCAATCGCACCGCATCGATCTGCGCGCGATAGAAAGCGAGCATCTCGCTCTCGCCGTACGCGTCGATAAGCTCTTCAGGCCCCAGCCAGGACGCGCCGATGCAGCAGAACCCGCCGTTGCGTCCCGACGCACCCCAACCGATATCGCCCGCCTCCAAGACGCACGCATCAATGCCGGCGCGCGCAAGGTGATAAGCCGCCGACAGCCCGCAATAACCGCCGCCGATAATCGCGACGTCCGCCGTCTCATCGGTGGAAAGGGCAGGGGCGTCGACGGGCGCAAGCGCACCGCGCCCCGTCTCCCAAAAACTATCGACCGTACGCGACCAATCGTACTGGCTGTCGTGGAACAGCCGCGCGGTCATCTCAGCTCTCAGCCCAAGCGGCCTTGATCAAGTCCTTGGCCTCGCCGTCGAACGCCTTCGCCGACGCCAGCAGCACGGCTTTCTTCGTCCGATCGCCGCCGCCGAGATTCGTCACGTCGACGAACTTCGAGCTCTTCGGATACTTCTTCATCGCAAGCCCGACCAGCAAACCATCCTTGCTAGGCTTGATCGCGCCGAACTGCTTCAACCGATAGAGCGCGACATAACCTTTGCGCGGGCTCAAGATCGCGCCATTCAGCTTCTGAACATACTTCTCGACCGCGTCGTAGATCGCCCGTTGCGGCGCAAATGTCTTGGACGAGAACAAATCTTTGACGAGCGTTGCCGGATCGTTGCGACCGAACGCATCCTCCCCGAACGCCTTCCCGATCACGACCGCGGCGCGCGCCACGCTCAAGCCATGCTCCTGCTTGAACCATCTCAGCCGCGGCATCGGCTTATCTTCCGGGCAGGTCTTGGCGATCTTCACCCATTCCGCCAGCGTCTTGCCGGTCGCCTTCTCAAGATTGGCCTCAACCCCGGCCGACCATTTCTGGCCACGCTCAGGTTCGCCATATTTCTTCGTCTTGCCCGCCATATGCCGTTCCTTGAGCCAATCCGTTGAGTCGCAACCTATTAGCCGCGCCGGCAAAGCGACAAGCCACACCCGCCTTTCCTTGACACTTAAGCCCAGGCTGCCTTACACACCCCGCTCTTCGGGCCGTCAGGGCCCGTGCCCCTTTGCGGGGGGCGTAGCTCAGTTGGTTAGAGCGCCGGCCTGTCACGCCGGAGGTCGCGGGTTCGAGCCCCGTCGCTCCCGCCAGTCCTTTCAAGGACTTGGCAGGAATCCCCGCAGCAATCCAACTCTTCGGCCCGGCGTGCAGATGGGAAGTCTCTTTGGCGCGAATTGCGCCAGTGGGTCAGCACGTCTTGGAACGGCTGAAACGCCGAAAGCGGACGTCGATAGTGTGTTTGGCACACAGCATCCCAACGAAGCGCTCAGCAGGCAGGGGACGCGCAGCCAGTTGCGGGCCCCTTGTCTAGTTGTATAGGCAATGGCCCGCGAGGCTGCGAGCTTCCGGTGGCAACAGAGAGGCACGGCATGAGGGGTCTTAAGAACAAGGTCATGATCGTGACGGGGGCGAGCTCGGGGCTCGGCGCTGCGACCGCGCTGCGGCTAGCGGCAGAAGGTGCGAAAGTTGTTCTCGCCGCCAGGCGGCGCGACAAAGGCGAGAGCGTGCTGCGCGAGATCGAAGCCGCGGGTGGCGAAGGCCTTTTCGTGCAGACGGACGTGACCCGCACAGACGACATCAAGGCCTTGATCGCGGCCACGATCGAGCGCTTCGGCGGTCTTGATGGCGCCTTCAACAACGCCGGCATCACGGGGCCAACCTTGACGCCGATCGCCGACATCGAAGAGGCTGGTTGGGACGCCGCCATCAACACCAACCTTCGCGCCGTGTTCGTGTGTATGAAGTATCAAATCCCCGCACTTCTCGCGCGCGGCGGCGGCGGTATTGTCAACATGTCGTCTATGTACGGACTGACGCCGAGCGACCTCGGACACGCCGCCTATTGCGCGAGCAAGTTCGGCGTGGTCGGCCTGACGAAGACCGCGGCGATCGACTATGGCGACAGGGGCCTGCGCGTGAACGCAGTATGTCCGGGCCACACGCACTCTGAAATGGTGGACCCTTACGTCGAGGCTGCACCCGAACTGATACGCCGCACGATCAGCCGGCACTCCGCGATGAACCGAATAGGCGAATCCGACGAGGTCGCCGATGCGGTCGCCTGGCTCCTCTCCGGCGAGTCCTCATTCGTCAATGGCGTCGCGCTGCTCATCGGCGGCGGCGACGCGACAAGACTGTACTGATGGTTCCGTCAGCGGTCCCCCGATCCGCCTAGCCTTATTTCGGCGGACCGCACGCCGTTCGCCAACGAGAGCGCATTTACAGCGGTTAGAAGTCGTCCGGCTTGTCCAAGGCGTTCTAGGTCGCCGATTTTATCCAGGTGACGAAGGCACGGATTTGCTTTTCGCGAGGATGATCCCGACGCCGGACCACGTAGAAGCGATAGCCCGGCAGGCTAAGATCGAACGCCTTTACGAGCGTGCCGGCGGCGAGCTCCTTCGCCACCAGCACGTCGCTGAACAGCCCAATACCCTGCCCGCCGATGACCGCTTCGATGGCGTGCAATTCCTCGCGAAAGCTCAGATGCTGCATGTCCTTGTAGTCAGGCACATCGGACCACTTGTGCCGGGCTGCGTTTAGCCACCGCCGCCACGTCGGCGGGTCGCGGTCGCCCGGCGCCCAATAGGCGTGGATGAGAAGATACTTCGCGAGATCGGCCGGCCGCTTCAGTCCCGCTGGCGCGAGCAGTTTTGGATTGTAGACGGGCCAGAACGTGTCGGTCAGCAGCACCTCGGCCACGCCTGCCGGATCGCCGGTGCGACTGGTGGCATAGCGAATGGCGACATCGCCGTCGCCGGCGTCAAGGTCGAGCACGCTGTCTGTTCCAATCACTTCCAGAGGTACACTGGCGCGCAGCTTCCGCCACGCAGGCAACCGCGGCACAAGCCAGCGGCTGGCGAAGGCATTCGTGGTCGTCACGCGCAGAGGGAGCTCCTCGCTAAGACGTCTGACGGCGACGATCGCGCCTTCAAACGTTTCAAGACCACTGCGAATGGCTGGGAACATACGCGCGCCGGCGTCGGTCAACGTCAACGGCCGCGGTCGACGGCGAAACAGCGCGTGTCCGCAATAGCGTTCGAGCAGTTTGATCTGATGGCTAACCGCGGTCGGCGTCACGCCCAGCTCTAACGCGGCCTTCTTAAAACTCATATGGCGAGCGGCAGCGTCGAACGCACGCAATTCCACAAGAGGGGGCAACGACTTCATGGGACCAGTGTAGCTGAACTTAATTCATCTGCAGCTGAAAACTTCGCGTTTGCGTGGGCGCAAAGTTCGCCGGAGACATTGGCGGCAGATTTAGGGAGCAGGAGCGTTATGGGATCGACCTCGTTCGTTGCCGAAGCCGCAGCCAAGCTTGCAGCTGGCTTCAAGGGACAAGTCCTACGGCCCGCGGACATCGGCTACGAGGAAGCGCGGAAGGTGCACAATGGCCTGGTAGATAAGCGACCGGCCCTGATCGCACGATGCCACGGCGTCTCCGATGTGGTCGCCGCACTCGATCTTGCCCGCAAACTCGGCCTTGAAGTCGCGGTCCGCGGCGGCGGTCACAACGTTGCTGGTCGGGCGACCATTGACGGCGGGGTCATGATCGACCTGTCGCCGATGAAGGGTGTCGTTGTCGACCCAAAGGGAAGAACCGCACGTGCGCAAGGTGGCGCGACGTGGGCCGACCTCAACCGCACAACACAAAAGCACAATCTCGCTGTCACCGGCGGCGTGGTTTCCTCAACCGGCATCGGCGGGCTTACGCTCGGCGGAGGGATCGGCTGGCTGATGGGCAAGCACAGTCTGGCGCTCGACAATCTCCGCGCCGTCGAACTCGTCACCGCGGATGGCAAAGTCTTGCAGGTCGGCAAGCAGTCGGAGCCCGATCTTTTCTGGGCCCTTCGCGGTGGCGGCGGAAATTTCGGCATCGCGACCAGCTTTGACTATGATCTACACGCGGTGGGCCCCACCGTCGTCGGCGGCCCGATTGTTCACCCCATTGCGCGCGCACGCGACACGTTGAATTTCTTCCGAGACGCAACGCGATCTCTAGCCGACGAACACATTCTGTTCGCAGCCCTGACACATGCGCCCGACGGCTCCGGCACGCCGGTCGCCGCGATGGTCACCTGCCATTGCGGCCCGCCTGCAGAGGCCGAGAGAGCGGTGCAACCGCTGAAGCAATTCGGAACGCCGATGGTGGACGGGATCGGGCCGATTGCCTACGACCAGCTCAATACCATCCTCGACGCCGGTTTTCCGAAAGGCGCTCTCAACTATTGGAAGTCGAATTTCCTGACCGATCTCAGCGATGCTGCGATCGAGACGATGATCGATTGTTTCGCGCGTTGCCCAACGCCCATGGGCCAGCTGCTCATCGAGCACTTGCACGGCGCGGTCACGCGAGTCGGTATCAGCGAAACGGCGTTCCCGCACCGGAAAGAAGGTTACAACCTCCTGATCCTGGCCCAATGGACAAATCACGCGGACACAAGCGCATGTATCGAATGGGCGCGCGAAACGGCCAAGTTGATGCGACCGTTCTTCGCCGCGGGACGCTATGTCAATTATCTGGACGACGACGAAACCGGCGATCCGGTTGCGGCTGCGTACGGGCCCAATTACCGGCGGCTCCAGCAGATCAAGGCCAAATACGACCCGACGAATGTCTTTCGGATGAATCAGAACATCCGGCCGCTGGCGTGATGCGCGCAGGAGTCTGCGGCCGGTTGACCTTCGTCATTGGAGAACGCCACTTCAAACGAGGATTGTGGCGCTAGAGCGCTCGGTGTCCGAGAAGGGGCAAAGGTGGCGCGGGTCCGAGCCCCGTCGCTCCGGCCATGTCTTTTCAAGATATGGCCGGACCCGCCCCCGCTCTCTAGGCGACAGCAACGCACATAGACGTTCTTCATCGGTTCGCCGTCTTGCTTTCCGTTGCCATACGGAATCCAGCCTCACTTGCGAACGGTTCGCAGATCGAGCGCACACTGTCGCCAACGCCAGCACGCGGCGTCCGAATTTTTTTCTCCGAAACTGTCGCACGCGCTCCACGCCAAAGCGCTTGCTTTGCGATGCACAATCTTTAGTTTCCGCCCGGAATTCGACTGATCTGCGTGGATTCGCGACGGGCGGGCGCTGCACCGAGTTGGGTGCGGAACACTTCGCGACCCACGCTTCAAAAAAGGGGCAGGGTTTAGCGCTTCCGGCACGCTTCGCCGGCGCGGGTCCTGCGGGCACCAATGACTGACCTCCTCGTCGAATACCTCCCGATCATCATCTTTTTAGGGATATCGGGCGTTCTGGCGCTGGTGCTGATGGTGCTGCCGATGATCATCGCGCCCAGCAATCCCGACCCGGAAAAGACCTCGGCCTACGAATGCGGCTTCAACGCCTTCGATGATGCCCGCATGAAGTTCGACGTGCGCTTCTATTTGGTCGCCATCCTTTTCATCATCTTCGACCTTGAAGTGACGTTCCTGTTCCCCTGGGCGATCACGCTGGGCCAGATCGGCCTCTTCGGCTTCTGGTCCATGATCAGTTTCCTCGGGATCCTGACCGTCGGCTTCATCTACGAATGGAAGAAGGGGGCCCTCGAATGGGAGTAGGCCCTGCATCCCCCGTGGCCCGGGCCGGCATCGAAGGTATCGCACGCAACGTCGACCCCAGCGATCCGTTCTTCCTGAAAGCCCGCGAAGAACTCGACGACAAGGGCTTCCTCGTCGCCCGCGCTGACGATCTCATCACCTGGGCCCGCACCGGCTCGCTGATGTGGATGACGTTTGGCTTGGCGTGCTGCGCGGTCGAGATGATGCAGGCCTCGATGCCGCGCTACGATCTCGAACGCTTCGGCTTCGCCCCGCGCGCCAGCCCACGCCAGTCCGACGTCATGATTGTCGCCGGCACGCTCACCAACAAGATGGCCCCCGCGCTTCGCAAGGTCTACGACCAGATGCCGGAGCCGCGTTACGTCATCTCGATGGGCTCCTGCGCCAACGGCGGCGGCTACTACCACTATTCCTACGCGGTGGTGCGCGGCTGCGATCGCGTCGTGCCGGTCGACATCTACATTCCCGGCTGCCCGCCGACGGCTGAGGCGCTGGTCTACGGTGTGATGTTGCTGCAGAAAAAAATCCGCCGTACCGGCAATATTATTCGTTGAGCGCGATGACCGACAATCTCACAGCCCTCAGCGAACACGTTCTCGAACGCCGCAGCGGATTCGGCGTCACGTCGAAAATCGCCTACGATGAACTAACCTTAAGCGCGCCGGCCGACACGGTCATCGGCCTCTTGATGTTCCTGCGCGATGACGCGATGTGCCGCTTCACGCAACTCGTCGACATCTGCGGCGCCGACTATCCCAGCCGCGAAAAGCGCTTCGACGTGGTCTACCACCTGCTCAGCCTGCACCGGAACCAACGCATCCGGGTGAAAATCCAAACCGACGAGAGCACACCCGTACCGTCCGCGTGTCCCGTTTGGCCCGCCGCCAACTGGTTCGAGCGCGAAGCCTTCGACATGTATGGGATCCAATTCTCGGACCACCCGGACCTCCGCCGCATCCTCACCGACTACGGCTTCTCCGGTTACCCGCTGCGCAAAGACTTCCCGCTCACCGGCTTCGTCGAAGTGCGCTACGACGACGAACAGAAGAAGGTCGTCTACGAGCCGGTGAAACTGATCCAAGACTTCCGCAAGTTCGACTTCATGTCGCCGTGGGAAGGCGCGAAATACATTCTGCCCGGTGACGAAAAGGCGACGAAGCCCGCGGACGACAAGGCGACGAAGCCATGACCGCGGTGACAGAGCCCAAAATCCGCAACATGAACCTGAACTTCGGGCCGCAGCATCCCGCGGCCCATGGTGTGTTGCGCCTCGTCCTCGAACTCGACGGCGAAATCGTCGAGCGCGTCGACCCGCATATCGGCCTGCTTCACCGCGGCACCGAAAAGCTGATCGAGAACAAAACGTACCTTCAGGCCGTGCCGTACTTCGATCGTCTCGACTACGTCGCGCCGATGAACCAGGAACACGCCTTCGCGCTCGCCGTCGAAAAACTTTGCGGCATTACGGTGCCGCCGCGCGCGCAGTACATCCGCGTCATCTACAGCGAAATCGGCCGCATCCTCTCGCATCTTCTGAACACGACGACGCAGGCGCTGGATGTCGGCGCGCTCACGCCGCCGCTCTGGGGCTTCGAAGAGCGCGAAAAGCTGATGGTGTTCTACGAACGCGCCAGCGGCAGCCGCATGCACGCAGCCTACGTCCGCCCGGGCGGCGTGCATCAGGATTGCCCGCAAGCGCTTCTCGACGACATCTACAAATGGTGCGAGCAATTCCCGCGCGCCATCGACGACATCGAAAGCCTGATCACCGAAAATCGCATCTTCAAACAGCGCAACGTCGACATCGGCGTCGTCTCCGCCGCCGATGCTCTGGCGCTTGGCTTCTCGGGCGTCATGGTGCGCGGCTCAGGCATGGCGTGGGACCTGCGCCGTTCGCAGCCCTACGAGTGCTACTCCGAGCTCGACTTCAACATCCCCGTCGGCAAGAACGGCGACTGCTGGGACCGCTATCTGATCCGCATCGAAGAGATGCGTGAATCGACCAAGATCATGAAGCAGTGCCTTGAAAAGATGCCGAAGGGTCCGGTGCATGAAGGCTCGGGCAAAGTCATTCCGCCCAAGCGCGCCGACATGAAGCACTCGATGGAAGCGCTCATCCATCACTTTAAGCTCTACACCGAGGGCTATCATGTCCCCGAAGGTGAAGTGTACGCCTGCGTCGAGGCGCCGAAGGGCGAGTTCGGCGTCTATCTGGTGAGCGACGGCTCCAACAAACCCTATCGCTGCAAGATCCGCGCGCCGGGCTTCCCGCATCTGCAGGCGATGGACTTCCTCTGCAAGGGCCACATGATCGCCGACGTCTCCGCCATCCTAGGCTCCCTCGACATCGTCTTCGGGGAGATCGACCGTTGAGCCTCCGCCGCCTCGCACCCGAGCAGCCAGAATCATTCGCCTTCACGCCGGAGAACCAGGCATGGGCGCAGAAGCAAATCAAAAAATATCCGGAAGGCCGCCAAGCCTCCGCGATCGTGCCGCTGCTGTGGCGCGCACAGGAACAGAACGGCGGCCACGTCACTGAGCCGATGATGCGCGTCATCGGCGAGATGCTGGGCCTATCGCCGATCCGGGTGCTCGAGATCGCGACGTTCTACACGATGTTCAACCTGAAGCCGGTCGGTGAGCACTTGCTGCAAGTCTGCACGACGACGCCGTGCTGGCTGCGCGGCTCCGACGCGGTCGTCGCCGCCTGCAAGAAACACATCCACCCGCACGCCGAAACCGTCTCCGCCGACGGCAAGCTTTCGTGGATGGAAGTCGAATGCCTGGGCGCCTGCGTGAACGCGCCGGTGGTCCAGCTGCGCGACGACTTCTACGAAGACCTCGACGGCCCGCGCACGGAACAGCTGATCAACGATCTGCGCACCGGCCGCCCGACGAAGCCAGGCTCAGCCATTGGCCGCCAAACGTCGGCGCCCGACGGCGGCCCGCTGACGCTGACCGATCCCTCGCTCTACACGAAGGGTGGCTGATGCTATCCGACCAAGACCGCATCTTCACGAACCTCTACGGCGTCCACGACTGGCGCCTCGCCGGCGCGCGCAAGCGCGGCAACTGGGACAACACGAAAGCGCTGATCGAAAAAGGCCGCGATTGGATCATCGATGAGATGAAGAAGTCCGGCCTGCGCGGTCGCGGCGGCGCGGGCTTTCCGACGGGCCTTAAGTGGTCGTTCATGCCGAAGCAGTCCGACGGCCGTCCGTCGTACCTCGTCGTCAACGCCGACGAGTCCGAACCCGGCACGTGCAAAGACCGCGACATCATGCGGCACGATCCGCACACGCTGCTCGAAGGCTGCCTGATCGCCAGCTTCGCGATGAACGCGCACGCTTGCTACATCTACGTGCGCGGCGAATTCCGTCACGAGTTCAAGCGTCTCGATGCGGCAATCCAGGAATGTTACGACGCCGGGCTCTTCGGCAAGAACGCGGCAGGCTCTGGATGGGATTTCGACTGCTATGTCCATCACGGCGCCGGCGCCTACATCTGCGGTGAAGAAACCGCGCTCCTCGAAAGCCTCGAAGGCAAGAAGGGCATGCCGCGCCTAAAGCCGCCGTTCCCCGCGAACGTCGGCCTCTACGGCTGCCCCACAACGGTGAACAACGTCGAGTCGATCGCGGTCGCGCCAACCATCCTGCGCCGCGGCGCGGCATGGTTCTCCGCCCTCGGCCGTCCGAACAACACCGGCACGAAGCTGTTCTGCATCTCGGGCCACGTGAACAAGCCCTGCAACGTCGAAGAAGAAATGGGCATCCCGCTGCGCGAGCTTCTTGAGAAGCATGCCGGCGGCGTGCGCGGCGGCTGGGACAATCTGCTGGCCGTCATTCCCGGCGGCTCATCCGTGCCGCTGATGCCGAAGGCGACCTGCGACACGATCCTGATGGACTTCGACAGCCTGCGCGACGTGAAGTCGGGCCTGGGCACCGCGGCCGTCATCGTCATGGACCGCTCGACCGACGTCGTGAAAGCGATCGCCCGCCTCGCGCGTTTCTACAAACACGAATCTTGCGGTCAGTGCACACCGTGCCGCGAAGGCACCGGCTGGATGTGGCGCGTGATGGAACGCCTCGTCACCGGCGACGCGGAGCCAAAGGAAATCGACCTCCTGCTCGAAGTCACCTACCAAGTCGAAGGCCACACGATCTGCGCGCTCGGCGACGCCGCCGCATGGCCGATCCAAGGCCTCATCCGCCACTTCCGCAGCGAAATCGAACGCCGCATCAACGCCAAACGCGCCGGGAAACCAGCGCCGATCGCGGCGGAGTAGGCTCATGACAAAACTCATCGTCGACGGCAAAGAAGTCGATGTCCCCGCGGACTACACGCTGCTGCAAGCCTGCGAAGCGGCAGGCGCCGAGATCCCGCGCTTCTGCTACCACGAGCGTCTGTCGATCGCCGGCAATTGTCGCATGTGCCTCGTTGAGCTGAAGGGCTCTCCGAAGCCCGTCGCCTCGTGCGCGTGGGGCGTGCGCGATTGCCGTCCTGGTCCGAACGGCGAACCGCCGGTCGTCAACACCAAGACGCCGATGGTGAAGAAGGCACGCGAAGGCGTGATGGAATTCCTTCTCATCAATCACCCGCTTGATTGCCCGATCTGCGACCAAGGCGGCGAATGCGACCTGCAGGACCAGGCGATGGCGTACGGCCACGCCAAGTTCAACCGCTTCGAAGAAAACAAGCGCGCCGTCACCGACAAATACATGGGGCCCTTGGTCAACACGATCATGACGCGCTGCATCCACTGCACGCGCTGCATCCGCTTCGCGGCCGAAGTCGCCGGCGTCGATGAGATCGGCGCGACCGGTCGCGGCGAGGATATGGAGATCACGACGTATCTCGAACACGCCGTGTCGTCGGAAATGTCGGGCAACGTCATCGACCTCTGCCCGGTCGGCGCGCTGACCTCGAAGCCTTACAAGTTCAACGCCCGCCCGTGGGAGCTGACCAAAACCGAATCCGTCGACGTGATGGACGCGGTCGGCTCCGCAATCCGCGTGGACTCGCGCGGGTCTGAAGTGATGCGCTTCCTCCCGCGCGTGAACGAAGAGATCAACGAAGAATGGATCTCCGACAAAACGCGCTTCGTCTGGGACGGCCTGCGCCGCCAACGCCTCGACACGCCCTACATCCGCAAGAACGGCAAACTCCAACCCGCGTCATGGGCTGAAGCTTTCGCCGCCATCGCCGACCGCGTCCGCGCGACGAAGCCCGAACGCATGGCCGCCATCGCAGGCGACCTCGTCGGTGTCGAACCCGTCAAGGCGCTCAAAGATCTGATGATCGCGCTCGGCGCGGCTTCGATCGACTGCCGCCAAGACGGCGCGAAGATCGGCCACGGCTCACGCCAGGGCTATCTCTTCAACACCACGATCGCCGGCATCGAACACGCCGACGCGCTGCTCCTCATTGGCACGAACCCACGTTGGGAAGCGCCGCTCGTCAACGCCCGCATTCGCAAGACCTGGCTGCGCGGCGATCTGAAGATCATGCGCATCGGCGCCCGCGCCGATCTCAGCTACCAAGTCCAAGACCTCGACAACAACCCGGCCGACCTCACCGACATGGCCGCGGGAAAACACAGCGCCTTCGACGCCCTGAAGAACGCCAAGCACCCGATGCTCATCGTCGGCCAAGGCGCGCTCACACGCGCCGACGGCGCGGCGATCCTCGCCGCGGCAGCACAGATCGCGCGCAACTCCGGCATGATCGGACCGGCGGGCGAGGGCGGCTGGAACGGCTTCAACGTCCTGCACACCGCGGCGGGCCGCGTCGGCGCACTCGACATCGGCTTCCTGCCGCAAAAAGGCGGCCGCGACACGGTCGCGATCCTCGACGCCGCCACACGCGGCGACATCGATTTCGTTTACCTGTTGGGCGCCGACGAACTCGACACCAAGAAGCTCGGCAAAGCCTTCGTCGTCTACCAAGGCTCGCATGGCGACGCCGGCGCGCACCGCGCCGACGTGATCCTCCCCGGCGCCGCCTACACCGAACAGAACGCGACTTACGTGAACACCGAAGGCCGCGTCCAGCAAGCCAAGCGCGCCACGTTCCCACCCGGCGACGCCCGCGAAGACTGGACGATCCTACGCGCCCTCTCCGATGTGCTGGGCAAGCGCTTGCCGTACGACGACATGGCGACGCTCCGCAAAGCGATGCTCGCCGACGCGCCGCATCTCGCAAACCTCGACACCGCGCCGGCGAACCCCGGTGCCGACGCCGCGATCTGGACCAACATCGGCGCGGCCGGCACGATCGCGAAAACCGCGTTCGAACCGGCGATCAAGGACTTCTACCTGACGAACCCAATCGCCCGCGCCAGCCACGTCATGGCCGAGTGCAGCACCTTGTTCGTCAAACCGCGCGTCGCGCAGGCGGCGGAGTAGGGCGATGAACCAACCCGAAGCCACCACCTTATCCGTCATGGCTGGGTCAAGCCCGGCCATGACGAAGATCTATGCCGGAGCCAGGCAATGACCTATCTCCAAAACACGTGGAGCGACTTCTACTGGCCGAACGCCTGGTGGCTCGATCCCGTCGGCATGATCGCGATGATGCTGCTCTTCATCATCGTTCTGCTGGTCATGATCGCCTTCATCCTCCTCTTCGACCGCAAGGTCTGGGCGGCAGTGCAGCTGAGACGGGGTCCCAACGTCGTAGGCCCCTACGGTCTGCTGCAATCCTTCGCCGACCTCTTCAAATTCGTCTTTAAGGAAGTGGTCATCCCCGCCGGCGCCAACAAAGGCGTCTTCCTTCTCGCGCCGCTCGTGACCACCACGTTGGCGCTCGGCGCCTGGGTCGTTGTGCCGGTCGCCGACCGCTGGGTCTTCTCCGATATCAATGTCGGCATCCTTTATATCTTCGCGATCTCCTCGCTCGGCGTATACGGCATCATCATGGGCGGCTGGGCTTCGAACTCGAAGTATCCGTTCCTCGGCGCCTTGCGCTCGGCCGCGCAAATGGTCTCCTACGAAGTCTCGATCGGCTTCGTGATCATCACGGTGCTGCTGACCGCGGGCTCGCTGAACCTCTCCGCCATCGTCAACGCCCAAGCCGGCGGCATCCATCACTGGTACCTATTCAGCCCGCTGCTGCCGATGGCCGTCGTCTTCTTCATCTCGGCGCTGGCCGAAACGAACCGCCCGCCCTTCGACCTGCCGGAAGCCGAGTCCGAACTCGTCGCCGGCTTCATGGTCGAATACTCGTCGACGCCGTACCTCCTCTTCATGCTGTCGGAGTACGTCTCGATCGTCCTCATGTGCGCCATGATGACGATCCTATTCCTCGGCGGCTGGCACCCGCCGTTGGACGTCGTGCCCTTCACCTGGGTCCCGGGCGTCCTGTGGTTCATCCTCAAAATCTGGGTGATCTTCTTCCTCTTCGCGATGGTGAAGGCGATCGTGCCGCGCTACCGCTACGATCAGCTGATGCGCATCGGCTGGAAGTTCTTCCTGCCCATCTCGCTCTTCTGGGTGGTGTTCACCGCCGGCTATCTGCTCGCCTTCGACATGCTTCCGGGAGGCAAATAGATGCCCCAATGGTTCCGCACCCTCTTCATGGTCGACTTCCTATCCGGCTTCGTGCTGGGCATGCGCTACCTGTTCAAGCCGAAGACGACGCTGAACTACCCGTTCGAGAAAGGCCCGCTGTCCCCGCGCTTCCGCGGCGAACACGCGCTGCGCCGCTATGCGAACGGTGAGGAACGCTGCATCGCCTGCAAGCTGTGCGAGGCGATCTGCCCCGCGCAGGCGATCACGATCGAGGCCGAACCGCGCGACGACGGCTCCCGCCGCACGACCCGCTACGACATCGACATGGTCAAATGCATCTACTGCGGCTTCTGCCAAGAAGCCTGCCCGGTGGACGCCATCGTCGAAGGCCCGAATTTCGAATTCGCCACCGAAACCCGTGAAGAGCTGCTCTACGACAAGGCAAAGCTGCTCGCCAACGGTGACCGTTGGGAACGCGAGATCGCCAAGAACCTGGAGTTGGATGCCCCCTATCGCTAGAAGGGGCCGCCTTTATGAGTAACGTCCTTTGGCCGTCTGAGTCTGCCGGCCGCCGCAAAGAAGTTTGAGGGATTTTGACCGTGCTGCTGGCGACGCTCGCCTTCTACCTGTTCTCGACCGTGCTCATCGTCGCGGCGCTGATGGTCGTGAGCGCGCGCAACCCCGTGCACTCGGTCCTGTTCCTGATCCTGGCCTTTTTCAACGCCGCCGCGCTCTTCGTGCTGCTGGGAGCGGAATTCCTGGCGATGGTCCTCATCATCGTCTACGTCGGCGCCGTCGCGGTGTTGTTCTTGTTCGTTGTGATGATGCTCGACATCGACTTCGTCGAGCTGCGTCAAGGCTTCTTGAACTACGTGCCCTACGGCTTGGTCGTGGGCGGCGTCCTCCTCGCCGAACTCGCGATCGTGGGCTTCGGCTGGGTAATCTCGCCGGAAGCCGGCGCCGTCGCCGCCAACCCGATTTCGCCCGACACGACGAACACCGAGGCGCTCGGCCTCGTGCTCTACACCAAATACGTCCACGTCTTCCAAGGCGCCGGCATGGTCCTTCTGGTCGCTATGATCGGCGCGATCGTGCTGACCCACCGCTACCGCGAAGGCGTGAAGCGCCAGAGCGCTCACCAACAAGTCGGCCGCCGCCGCGAAGAGGCCGTCGAACTGCGCAAAGTCCGGCCGGGAGAGGGGCTCTAATCATGGCTGAGATCGGCTTGAGCCACTACCTGATCCTGGCTGCCGGCCTGTTCACGATCGGCATCTTCGGCATCTTCCTGAACCGCAAGAACGTCATTATCATCCTGATGTCGGTCGAGCTCATCCTGCTCGCGGTCAACATCAACCTGGTCGCGTTCTCGTCCTTCCTGGGCGACCTCACCGGCCAAGTCTTCGCGCTTCTCGTCCTCACCGTAGCGGCCGCGGAAGCCGCCATCGGCCTTGCCATCCTCGTCGTCTACTTCCGCAACCGCGGCTCGATCGCGGTCGAAGACGTCAACACGATGAGGGGCTGAGGCACCGTGATCTATCAGGCGATCCTCCTCCTCCCGCTCTTCGGCGCCATCCTGGCCGGAGCGTTCGGCAAGCGGCTTGGCGAACACCTCGCCGAGTATCTATCGACAGGCCTCCTGTGCCTGACCGCGCTGCTGTCGCTCTGGGTCTTTTTCGTCGAACTGCCGCACCTGGAAACGGCGAAGATCATCCCGCTGTTCCAGTTCATCGACTCCGGCACGCTGCAGGTCGATTGGTCGATCCGCGTCGACACGCTGACGGCCGTCATGCTGGTCGTGGTGACGGGCGTCTCCTCGCTCGTGCACGTCTATTCCATCGGCTACATGCACGACGACCCGCAGCGGCCACGATTCTTCGCCTACCTCTCGCTCTTCACTTTCGCGATGCTCGCGCTGGTGACGTCCGACAGCTTCGTCCAGCTCTTCTTCGGCTGGGAAGGCGTGGGCCTCGCGTCCTATCTGCTGATCGGCTTCTGGTACAAGAAACCGTCCGCCAACGCCGCCGCCATCAAAGCCTTCGTCGTCAACCGCGTCGGCGACGTCGGCTTTGCCCTCGGCATCATGGCCATCTTCTTCGTCTTTGGTTCGCTCGACTTCTCGACCGTGTTCGAGGCCGCCAAAGGCCAGGCCGGCAAGACCTTCGAATTCGCCGGCCTTCAGCTCGACGTGATGACCACGATCTGCCTGCTGCTGTTCATGGGCGCGATGGGCAAGTCGGCGCAGTTCCTGCTTCACACCTGGCTGCCGGACGCCATGGAAGGCCCGACGCCGGTCTCGGCCCTCATCCACGCCGCCACCATGGTGACCGCGGGCGTCTTCCTCGTCTGCCGCTGCTCGCCGCTCTTCGAGCTCTCGCCGGTCGCCCTCCAGGTCGTAACCATCGTCGGCGCGACGACGGCGTTCTTCGCCGCCACCGTCGGCCTCTTCCAAAACGACATCAAGCGCGTGGTCGCCTACTCGACGTGTTCGCAGCTCGGCTACATGTTCTTCGCCGCCGGCGTCGGCGCGTATCAGGCGGCGATGTTCCATCTCTTCACCCACGCCTTCTTCAAGGCGCTGCTGTTCCTAGGCTCGGGCTCCGTCATCCACGCCCTCCAGGGCGAGCAAGACATGCGCAAGATGGGCGGGATCTACAAAATGATCCCCTACACCTATCTGCTGATGGTCATCGGCACGCTGGCGCTGACGGGCTTCCCATTCCTTGCCGGCTTCTGGTCCAAGGACGCCATCATCGAAAGCGCCTTCGCCGCGCACACCGGCGTCGGCAACTTCGCCTTCACGATGGGCATCTTCGCGGCGGCTATGACGTCGTTCTATTCGTGGCGCCTGATCTTCATGACCTTTCACGGCAAATTCCGCGGCGACCACCACGTCCTCGACCACATCCACGAGTCGCCGCCGGTGATGATGGTGCCGCTCGTGATCCTGGCGGTCGGTGCGGTGCTGGCGGGTGGCGTATTCGAACCTCAGTTCATCGGCCACGAACAGGCCGAATTTTGGCGCGGCGCGATCGTGAACCTGCAGGAACACACCGCGCTCGAAGCACGCCACCATGTGCCCGACTGGGTCTGGTTCGCGCCGGCTGTCGTCATGCTCTTGGGCTACACGATCGCCTGGTACTACTACATCGACCACCCCGACCTGCCGCCGAAGATGGCCGCACGGCGCGGCCCGCTGTACCTCTTCCTCTACAACAAGTGGTACTTCGACGAACTATACGACTTCCTCTTCGTACGTCCGGCCAAGCGCCTCGGCTATTTCCTCTGGAAGACCGGTGACGGCAAGATCATCGACGGCATAGGCCCCGACGGCGTGTCGGCCGGCATCGTCGACTGGACGCGCCAAGTCGTGCGCCTGCAGACCGGCTATCTCTACCACTACGCCTTTGCGATGCTGATCGGCGTCGCGATCCTGGCCACCTGGTTCATCGCGGGGAGCGTCCAGTGACGGGCTTGCTCTCGCTCATCACCTTTTTCCCGCTGCTCGGCGTCGCGATCATTCTGCTGTTCGCGCGCACCGGCAAGCAGGGCGACCAACTCGCGCGCCAAACCACGCTCTTCGCGACGCTCGTGACCTTCGCGCTCGCGCTCTATGCCTGGGCCACGTTCGACCCGACGAAGGCCGGCTTCCAGTTCGTAGAAGACTTCGCGTGGATGGGCGGCACGATCCGCTACCACCTCGGTGTCGACGGCATCTCGCTGCCCTTCATCATCCTCACCGCCTTCTTGATGCCGCTGTGCATTCTGGCCAGCTGGTCGTCCATCGAGACGCGCGTGAAGGAATACATGATCGCGTTTCTGGTGCTGGAAACGCTGATGATCGGCGTCTTCGCGGCGCTCGACATCGTGCTCTTCTATATCTTCTTCGAAGGCGGCCTGATCCCGATGTTCCTGATCATCGGGATCTGGGGCGGCGCACGGCGCGTCTACGCGTCGTTCAAGTTCTTCCTCTACACGCTCTTAGGCTCGGTCCTGATGCTCGTCGCCATCATGGCGATGTACATGACCGCCGGCACGACTGACATCGTGGCCCTGATGGCCTACGAATTCCCGATCAGCATGCAGTACCTGCTGTTCCTAGCGTTCTTCGCGTCGTTCGCCGTGAAGATGCCGATGTGGCCGGTCCACACCTGGCTGCCCGACGCCCACGTCGAAGCCCCGACCGCAGGCTCCGTCATCCTGGCCGGCATCCTCTTGAAGATGGGCGGCTACGGCTTCCTGCGCTTCTCGCTGCCCATGTTCCCCGACGCCTCGGTCTACTTCGCGCCGATGATCTTCACCCTCAGCGTCATCGCGATCGTCTACACCTCGCTTGTCGCCCTGATGCAAGAAGACATCAAGAAGCTCATCGCTTACTCGTCTGTCGCCCACATGGGCTTCGTGACCATGGGCCTCTTCGCGCTGAACCGCCAAGGCGTCGACGGCGCCGTGTACCAGATGATCAGCCACGGCTTCATCTCCTCCGCGCTCTTCCTCTGCGTCGGCGTCATCTACGACCGGATGCACACGCGCGAGATCAAAGCCTATGGCGGCCTCGTCAACCGCATGCCGATCTTCGCCGCCGTCTTCATGGTCTTCACCATGGGCAACGTCGGCCTGCCTGGCACCAGCGGCTTCGTCGGCGAATTCCTGACCCTGGTTGGCGCGTACAAGGCCAACACCACCGTCGCGATCTTCGCGACCTTGGGCGTGATCTTGAGCGCCGCCTACGCACTCTGGCTCTATCGCCGCGTCGTCTTCGGCGAACTCGAGAAGAAATCGCTGGCCGGCATCGAAGACATGAACCTGCGCGAGATCGTGGTCTTGGTCCCGCTGGTCATCGCGACCCTGTTCTTCGGCTTCTACACCAAACCCATTTTCGACATGACCGGCACGGCCGTCCAAGCGACGCTTGACGGCATCGACGGCAAACTCAAGACCGCCGAAGCGGAGCCTGCGCCATGAACCCCGCCGACACCGCGCAGTTCAACACCGACCTAGCGGTCACGATGCCGGAAGTGGCGCTCGCCGTCGGCGCGATGCTGCTGCTCCTCATCGGCGTCTTCGCCGAAAAGCGCACGACCCTCGTTACCTGGGGCTGCGTCATGGTCCTGGCCGTCGTCGCCGTCCTCGTCGCCACCACCAGCGAAGGCACCGTGCTCGCCTTCGGCGGCACGATGATCGTGGACCCCTTCGCGCGGTTCGCAAAACTGCTCGTCCTCGCCGGCTCGGGCGCCGCGATGCTGATGTCGATCGACTACCTGAAAGACGAAAAGCTAACCCGCTTCGAATACCCGCTGCTCGTCGCGCTAGCGACGCTCGGCATGCTGACCATGATCTCGGCCAACGACCTCATCGTCCTCTACGTCGGCCTCGAACTACAAAGCCTCGCGCTCTACGTCCTCGCGTCCTTCGCGCGCGACAACCAGCGCTCCACCGAGGCCGGCCTAAAATACTTCGTCCTCGGCGCGCTCTCGTCCGGCATGCTGCTCTACGGTGCCAGCCTCGTATACGGCTTCACCGGCACGACGACGTTCCCCGGCATCGCGCAGGTGATCAGCCAAGACGGTGTCTCCACCGGCACCATGATCGGCTTAGTATTCGTCCTCGCGGGCCTCGCCTTCAAAGTCTCCGCGGTCCCGTTCCACATGTGGACGCCCGACGTCTATGAAGGCTCGCCGACCCCGGTCACCGCCTTTTTTGCCGCCGCGCCGAAGATCGCCGCCATGGCGCTCTTCCTCCGCGTCGTCTTCGGCCCCTTCGCCGGGGCCGAGCCGCAGTGGATGCAGATCGTCGTCTTCCTCTCGATCGCCTCGATGATCCTGGGTGCACTCGCCGCCATCGGCCAATCCAACATCAAGCGACTGATGGCCTACTCGTCGATCGGCCACATGGGCTACGCCCTCATCGGCTTCGCCGCGGGCAGCGAGCAGGGCGTGGCGGGCGTGCTGATCTACCTCGTGATCTACATGATCACGACCATCGGCGCCTTCATCTGTCTCTTGATCATGCGCCGCAACGGCAAGGCCGTCGAAAACGTCGAAGATCTCGCCGGCCTGTCGCAGCACGACAAGACGACCGCCTATCTCTTCGCCATCATTCTGTTCAGCCTCGCCGGCATCCCGCCGCTCGCCGGCTTCTTCGGCAAGTGGTTCGTCTTCCTCGCCGCAATCGATGCGAAGCTCTATTACCTCGCCATCATCGGCTTCATCACCAGCGTCGTCGGGGCGTATTACTACCTGCGCATCATCAAGGTGATGTTCTTCGACAAGCCCGCGGCCCCGTTCGAAAAACCGCTCGGCAACGTCAACGCCGCCTTGCTCGCAGGCTCCGGTGCCTTCGTGGCTCTCTTCGTCGTGCTGCCCATGCCGCTCGTTGATGCGGCCTCGGCGGCGGCGAAGAGTCTCTTCCCGTAAAGCGATGAACCCCCGCGTACCGGCAGGCTATTCGGTCGCGACCTTCGACGAAATCGACTCGACCAACGAAGAAGCGCGCCGCCGCGCCGCCATCGGCGAACGCGGCCCCCTCTGGATCACCGCGCGCCGCCAAACGGCAGGTCGCGGTCGAAGGGGCAGGGCATGGGACTCGCCCGATGGCAACCTGATGGCGACGCTGCTCATTGCCCCAGGCGTCACCGCACCCGAAGCCGCACGCCTATCGTTCGTCGCAGCACTCGCCGTCCACGATCTCATCGCCGCACACACGCGCGCGCCGGTTCGCGTGAAGTGGCCGAACGACGTGTTGGTCGATGGCAAGAAGATCGCCGGCATCCTCTTGGAGTCATCCGGCCAAGAAGGGGTCGATCTGCTGCCATGGTTAGCAGTCGGTATCGGCATCAATCTGGCGCACGCCCCGGCGGAAGCGGCATACCCCGCAACCTTCCTCGGCGAACACGGACAGCCACCCAGCCCCGAGGAGGCCCTCGCAGAGCTTGCGGAAGCCTGGGAAACACGATTTCGTGCCTGGCGCGTCAGCGGTTTCGCGGCGATCCGTGAAGGCTGGCTCGCCGTTGCTGCCGGATTGGGAACAGAGATCGAAGTACGCTTACCCGCCGAGACGCTGCGCGGACGGTTCGAAACGCTAATGCCTGACGGTGCGCTCAGTCTGCTACTGCCCAACGGCACCAGACGGGCGATCACCGCCGGTGAAGTTTTCTTCGCCGCTGTTTGAGGAGAATGCGATGCTTCTCGCGATCGACGCGGGCAACACCAACATCGTCTTCGCCGTCCACGACGGCAAAACGATCCGTGCCCAATTCCGCGCCTCGACGAAGGACAGCCGCACCGCCGACGAATACTACGTCTGGCTGACCCAGCTGATGCAGCTCGAAGGCATCGGCCCGCAAGACATTGAAGCCGCCATCATCGCCAGCGTCGTGCCGCAAGCCGTCTTCAACCTGCGCCGCCTCTGCGCCAAATACTTCAAACGCGCAGCCCTCGTCATCGGCGACCCGGAAGTCGATCTCGGCCTCGACATCAACACCGACCGCCCGCGCGCCGTCGGCGCCGACCGCATCGTCAACGCCGTAGCCGGCTACAAGGACTATGGCGGCGACCTGATCCTTATCGATTTCGGCACCGCGACGACCTTTGACATCGTGGGCTCAAAGGGCAGCTACGAAGGCGGCATCATCGCCCCCGGCGTGAACCTATCGATGGAAGCCCTGCACTTGGCCGCCGCGCAGCTCCCGCGCATCGCCATCGAGCGCCCGCAAATGATCATCGGCAAAGATACGATCCCGGCCATGCAATCCGGCATCTTCTGGGGTTACATCGCCCTCATCGAAGGCCTAGTGAAGCGTATCAAGGCCGAATACGGAAAACCGATGAAGGTTGTCGGAACCGGCGGCCTAGCCCATCTGTTCCGTCACAGCACCCAAACGATCGAACACGTCGACCACGACCTGACGATCCGGGGCCTGCAGTACATCTATGAGCGCAACAAAACGCTCGCGTCCAAGCCGGTCGAATGAACAAACCCAAAGCGCAGCCGCACCCCAAAGACGAGCTCATCTTCGTGCCCCTCGGCGGCGCGGGCGAGATCGGCATGAACCTCAACCTCTACGGCTACGGCCCCGAGGCAGGCCGTAAGTGGATCATGATCGACCTCGGCGTGATGTTCGGCGGCGACGACACGCCCGGCATCGACGTCATCATGCCGGACCCCGGCTTCATCGAAGAACACAAACGCAATCTGCTTGGCATCGTGCTCACGCACGCGCACGAAGACCATATCGGTGCCGTCGGCCACCTCTGGTCGCGCTTCAAATGCCCCGTCTATGCGACGCCTTTCACCGCCGTCCTCGTCCGCGGCAAGCTGGAAGAGGAAGGCATCCTCGACGAAGTCCCGCTGCACGTCATCCCGCTCGGCGGCGAACTGAAACTCGGTCCCTTCGAACTCGAATTCATCGACATCACGCACTCGATCCCAGAGCCGAACTGCATCGCCATCCGCACGCCGCTCGGTCTGGTGCTTCACACCGGCGATTGGAAGATCGACCCGAACCCCGTCGTGGGGCGCAAGACAGACATCGAAGCCTTCCGCCGCATCGGCGAAGAAGGTGTCCTAGCCACCATCTGCGACTCGACGAACGTCTTCGTTCCCGGCCGCTCGGGCAGCGAAGCCGACGTCGCAACCAGCCTCGAGGCCGTGATCAACATGTGCAAGGGCAGGGTGGCCGTCACCGCCTTCGCCTCCAACGTCGCGCGCATGCAGTCGATCATCATGGCGGGCGCCAGAGCAGGCCGCCACGTCGCCCTCGTCGGCCGCTCGATGCACAAAATCTCGCGCGCCGCGATCGAAACCGGTTACCTCAAAGGCATCCCGCCCCTCATCGACGAAGAGAGCGCCGCCGACCTCCCGCCCAGCAAGGTGCTCTACCTCTGCACCGGCAGCCAAGGCGAAACCCGCGCCGCCCTCTCGCGCATCGCCACCGGCGAACACCCGCACGTTCACCTCGGTCCCGGTGACACGGTAATTTTCTCCTCGCGCGTGATCCCCGGCAACGAACGCCTCATCCACTCGCTGCAAAACGATTTTGCCATGCGCGGCGTCGAAGTGATCTCGGCCGAAGACCACGACGTCCACGTCTCGGGCCACCCCGCGCGCGACGAACTCGCCGACATGTATTCCTGGCTCAGACCGCAAATCGCCGTCCCCGTCCACGGCGAAGAGCGACACCTGATGGAACACGTGCGCCTGGCAAAAAGCCTCCAGATCCCCGAAGCCATCCACGCCCCCAACGGCTCCGTCGTGCGTCTCGCCCCAGGCCCGGCGACGATCATCGACGAAGCCCCCCACGGCCGCCTGCATCTAGACGGCAGCATCCTCACCGACGACAACGACAGTGCGATGAAAGAGCGCCGCGCACTGTCCTTCGCCGGTTCCGTCGCCGTGACGATCATCCTCGACGCCAGAGGCCGCCCCGCCGCCGACCCGGTGGTCATCTGCCTAGGCCTCCCCGAAAACGCAGTCGAAGCCGCACGCCAAGCCGCCAGCGACGCCCAAGACCGCTTCGGCCGCAAATTCGACGACGACAAACGAACCGCCGAAGAAATCCGCCGCGCCGTCCGCCGCGAAATCCAAGACGTCTGGGGCAAGAAGGCATTGGTCCGCGTCGAGGTCGCCCACGTCGGCTAACGCGCTCTTTAAGCGTACCCGCGCGCGCGCTAGGTTGAGGTCATGACGCAAATTCCGATGGGGCAAATCCCCGAACACTTCGCGCGCGAGACGCCCACCAAACTCGCGCTCGTCCAAGGCGACGACACCCTCACGTGGAGCGAGTTCGCCGCCCGCGTCGCCCGCCGAGCACACGGCCTCATGGCGCTCGGCGTCGAACCCGGCAACATGGTCACCATCGCGCTGCCCAACGGCGCCGCATTCGTGGAAACGACCTTCGCAGCCCTCCGCCTCGGCGCGACACCAAACCCTGTCCCGGCAAAACTACCGCCGGTCGAACTCAAAGGCATCCTCGAACTCGCCAAACCCAAAGTCGTCGTCGGCAACCTGCCGCCCGACATTACCGGCTGGCGCGCCGTCGACGCCTCGTGGAAGGGCGAAGACTCCGACGCACCGCTCCCAAACCGCATCGCCAAACACTGGAAGGCCATGACCAGCGGCGGCTCGACCGGCCGCCCGAAATTGATCGTCGCGCATCAGGAAGGCGTCGTCGAACTCGGCGCGCCAAGTCCCTTGATCGATCTCGGCGCCACCGGCCTTGATTGCACGCTCGTGCCCGGACCGCTCTACCACAACGGTCCATTCTCAACCTCGATGATGTCGATCAACGCCGGCCGCACCACCATCGGCATGCCGCGCTTCGACCCCGAAGAGTCCCTCCGCCTCATCGAACGGTACAAAGCGAATTGGATGTATCAGGTGCCCACGATGATGCACCGCATCTGGGCGCTGCCCGAGGACGTTCGCAAACGCTACGACGTCGCCAGCCTGAAACGCGTCCTCCACCTCGCCGCGCCATGCCCGCCATGGCTGAAGGAGGCGTGGATCCACTGGCTCGGCGCCGATGTCGTGTGGGAACTCTACGGCGGCACCGAAGCCCAAGGCTTCACCTTGATCTCGGGGACAGAGTGGTTGACCCACCGCGGTTCCGTCGGCCGCTTCATCGGCGACGCAAAGGTCAAAATCGTCGACGCCGCAGGTCACGAACTCCCACCCGGCGAAATCGGCGAAGTCTTCATCAAGGCCGCAGGCGGACCCGGCTCGACCTACCACTACGTCGGCGCCGAAGCGCGCACCGACGGCGAATGGGAAAGCCTGGGCGACATGGGCTACCTCGACGCCGAAGGCTATCTCTACCTCGCCGACCGCCGCACCGACCTTATCCTCCGCGGCGGCGCCAACATCTACCCCGCCGAAGTCGAAGCCGCGATCGACCAACACCCATCAGTCTCATCGTCGGTCGTCATCGGCCTACCACACCCCGACCTCGGCGCATCGGTCCACGCCATCGTCCAACTCAAACCCGGGGAGAACGCGCGCGAAGGCGAAGCATCCCTGCGCGCGTTCCTGAAGGAGAACTTGGTCAGCTACAAAGCGCCGTCGACGTACGAATTCGTCACCGACTTCCTACGCGACGAAGCCGGCAAAGTCCGCCGCGCCGCCCTACGCGCCGAACGAATGCCGAAGGCCTAGGGCTCAGAAGGCCTAGGGCTCATCTGTCACCGTTTGACGAGCGTCGAGTCAGTTTCACCACAAAGCCTCGAAGCACTCTAAGTTTCACGAAGGTTCTATCGGCGCGTAGCGCCAATTAGATTGCCTGCGGCGCCAGACGTCTTTGTGAACCTTTGAGTGCTTCGAGGCTTCGTGGTGAAGCTGAGTCTCAACGGCACATGCGGATCAGCAAAGACTACTTCTCCGTCGACTCGCCGACCAGCACGAACGGCGCCCAAGCAGCCGGATGAGCAAACCGCGGCTGCTTCTTGTCCGCCATCAACGCCAGCTGCGCCTGCTGCAAAGCAGCAGCTCGATCCGGCGCTTGCTTCGCCTTCAACCGCGCCAGCGTCCCCGTCGTCAAAGCCGCCGACGCGTCGTCCCACACCGACCAATGCGAAACCAGCATCGACTTCGCACCGGCCAAGAAGAACGCACGCGACAAGCCGGACAACCCCGCCGCCCCCGGCTTATCACCGGCAGCCGTGTTGCAAGCCGACAAGACCACCCACTCGGCGCCTAGATTCAGTTCCGCAATCTCCGACGCCGCCAAAAAACCGTCGTCGTTCGGCGACGGCATCTCCGGCAATGTCATCACAAGCCCGGGCTCACCCTGACCGATCTCACCCGCCATCAACCCGTGCGTCGAGAATGCCACGACCCGCTTGCGCGATAGAGACGCACGCTTCACCGCCGTCTCCGTCGCCCGCGTGCCGAGCCACAGATCCGTCGCCGCATCGCCACCCGACGCCACCGCCAGCGCCTCAAGCTCGATTGCCGTCCGCGGCAACGACCCCAACTCCTCGAGCCGCTGACGCTCCGGCGACCCGCCACGGAAGAACGCAGCCACCGGCCGGCGGCTGCCGCGCAAATCATCAGGCGCGCCAAGCGCCGGATCGCCAAAGCCGGAGAACGGCTCAGTCGCCCCGCTCGACGCCGCATAACGCCGAAGCGCTTTCAGGCTCGAAAGAGACGGCAGAGTGATCAACGCATGCTTCTTCAGAAGCCAAGGCGTATCGCGCAACACCTGCGGATTGCGATCACCCTCGGCCCCTCCGGTAGGAGGCGCTGTCACCAACACGGTGAGTGGCAAACTCGTCAAAGGCCCATCCGCGACAACAAACACTTTTGCCTTGCCCGCGACCAGGCCTTCTACCGGTTTCCAAATCTGCTGATAGAGCCGGTACGCCAGCGCGCGATCGAAAGTAGAAATGTTCGGTGGCAGCACGTTCCAGTACGACGGATCGAGTTGCTGCCGCAATTTCGCGATGTCCTCGCGCATGATCGCGTCGACGATCTGCAGTTTCTCGAAGGCGACCTTTTCGCGACTGACCGCGAAGACGTAGCCGTCTTGCTCGGTCACGACGAACTGTACGACGGCCTCGTCCGCCTGCAGCAGCGGGGGCGCATCCGGTCCTTCGCCCTCTGACGACACGCCGCCCTGCAATTCGCCGATGGTGACGGGCTGCGGATCGGCCAACGACGCGTAAGGCTCAAAGCCGCCGCTCAAGTCGGTATCCAACTGCCGGAGACGCTCACGAATCCCAGTGCTTTCCGCCAAGCGCTTTCCCGCTTCACGGCGAGCGGTCGCGTCGCTCGAACTGATGAGCCGCACGTACTGCGCTTCCACCTCCGGCAATCGCAAGATGAGCGCCTGCTGCTGGCGCAATAGCGTCGATATCCCATCGTTCTTCGCCGCAAACCGCGCAGCCATCCGCCACACCGCATGCGCCGTCACGCCGCTGGCGGCGCGTTGTGCGAACTCAAATCCCTTCTCGCGCTCGGGCGCGTATCCCGCCGTTTGGTTCCGCGCGTGCACCGCTGAGGCGGCGCGCAACCCGACCTCATAGGCGTCGCGATCTTTAATCGCCAACGCCGCCTCACCGCGCATGCCGGCAAGGCCAGCGCGCGTGCGTAGATCCTCGAAAATGTCCGCCGAAAGATCGGCATCGGTCAAAGCGAGATCGGTCTTGCTTTGCTGTAACCGCGCCTGCGCCCGCAACCGAAGTGCCGCCGCACGCGTCAAGTTGCCGAGCTGCGTCAAACCGAGCGCCCGTTCGGCGAGCTTCTCGGCCTCCGCGGCACGGCCTTGTGCGAGCACGGCTTCACCAAGTCCCAGCAACACGGTCGCCATCCACGGCCGCTTCGCAAGTCCCGCCTTCTCGGCTACCGCGATTGCGCGACGCGACTGCTTCTCCGCCTCAGCCATCAACTGCAGCCGGCCGCCGCGCGACTCCTCGGCCGTGGCGCGCAACGCGCGCGCCAGACTGCTCAAACCCTTCGCGATCGCCTCGTCGTTCCGCGCCGTCGCCGCCTCGCGCACCTGAAGCGACCGCGCAAACTTCTCCTGCGCCGCCTTCAGATCGCCGCGCCCCATGTCGGCCCAAGCGATGTCATTCCATGTGTCGGCCGTGTCGTTGTGCTTGTCGCCCAACACCTTGCGGCGAATGGCGAGTGCACGTGCCAACACCGCGTTCGCATCCTCCCAGCGCGCTTGATCCAGATAGTTCCGTCCCAGCGCCGACAACGCCGTCGCATGGTTCGGATGATTTTCGCCGTAAGCCTTGAGCGCGATACCGATGACGCGCTTCTGCAACCCCTCCGCTTTTTCGAGCCGATACTGTCCGCGATACAGCGCAGCAAGATCGTTCAGCGACCCCGCAACAGCCAGATGATCGGGCCCAAGCCCTTTCTCCTCGATCTTGATCGCCTCAAGCAGCGTCTTCTCAGCCGCCGCCACATCGTCGTTCGCGCCCTGCAGCTTGCCGAGCGTACTCAACGTCGCGCCGACATTCGGATGCGCCACGCCGAACGCCTCGCGCGCAATCGCCACCGCCTTCGTGGCTTCGCCAACGGCGTCCGGATAACGTCCCTGAGACTCAAGTATCTGCGCCAGCGTGTTCGAGATCGCCGCAATGTTCCCGCTCTTGGCGCCACTCAGCGCCGTCTCGACAGCCAACGCCTTCCGCGCCCGCTTCTCCGCGTCGTCATACCGCTCCAGCAGCATGGCAAAGATGGCAGCGTCATGAGCAAGCTTCGACACCCGCGCGCGATCGCCTGCCGTTTCGGCAGCGACCATAGCCGCGTCATAGGCGGCGAGCGCTTCAGCAACCTTCCCCTGCGCCCGCAAATTCTCGATATGCGCCAGCGCATCGTCCTGCGCCGACGCCGCCAGCGCCGACACAGCCACGCACGCACTCACCACGAAACAGGCCAAAGCAACCACGCGGCGCCAACCCATGCCCGCATTCCCCCCATGACAATCGTGGAACTTTCAGACCAACGCCTACCACGCCGCCCGACCCCTTGTGTATTTGGCGTCACAGCGGGCCCACCGACTGCGGCAAGGCCGTGGCTTCTTCGCCTCGCCTTCGCCAAAATCACCGGGCAAACAGGGGCTTAGGGAACATCGATGGGCGGAGCTTTGACCACCCGAATACGGCATTTCTGGGTGGCCCTGTTGGCGCTCACGCTCAGCGCTTGCGTCACCGCGCGTCCGCCGATCAACGACCCGCTGACCGCGCGGTCAGGCGGCAAACCCGCTCCCCAAGTCGACTATCGCCTCGGCGCGCTGAAGGGCGACAATTCCGACGAACTCCTGATCCTGGTCTCGATATCCGGCGGCGGCAAACGCTCGTCCGCGTTTTCGTATGGCGTGCTGAAAGCGCTCAACGACGCCCACTTCTACATCGGCGGCCGAAACCGCTCGCTGCTCGAAGAAGTTGACCTTATCTCCGGCGTCTCCGGCGGCACGTTCACCGCCTCGTACTATACGCTCCACCGCGAAGCGATGTTCGTACCGAAAGACAAAGGCTGCGGCTTCGAACGCGACTTCCTCTTCACCGACTACGACGCCGACATCATGGGCATGTACCTCGCCCCCTGGAACTGGGGCTGGATGATGAGCGGCGAGTCCGGCACCAACGACAACATGGCGCGCCTCTACGCCGAACGCCTGTTCCAGCCCGATTGCAACGCGCCACGCGCCGACCGCCCGAACGGCGCACTCTACTCCGACCTTTATGCCAAAGGCGCACCGATGCTGATGGTCGGCGCCACCGACGTCGCGAAGGGCACGTTCTTCACCTTCAGCCAAGACCAGTTCGATTTGCTCTGCTCCGACATGAGCACGTTCCCCGTCGCCTGGGCCGTCGCGGCCTCGAACGGCTTCCCAGGATTGTTCTCACCGGTCACGTTGAAGAGCTATCGCGCGGAGACGAACTGCGACGTCACCCCGCCATGGCTGCGCGACCAAACCGCGCAAAGCCAAGTCGCCGCCGCCCATTACGAAGCCCGCGCGCTCCTGGCCGAACTCGCGCGCGAATACATGGATCCCAAGCGCACACAATACGCCCACCTCGTTGACGGCGGCGTCAGCGACAACCTCGCGCTCCGCGGCCTCACCAACTGGTCGATCGCCCACCGCACGCCCGAATATCTCGACCAACTGATCGGCACGCGAAAAATCCTACTCATCAGCATCGACGGCCAAGCCGCCAAAGACCCGCACCTCGCCTTGTCGCTGGAAGGCCCCGGCGCGCTTCCCGTTTTGGGTGCGGTGCTAAACACGACAATCGACCGCTACAACGTAGAAACGATGCAAGTCGCGCTCTCCGAAATCGCGCGTCTCGCCGACAACATCCGCACCGCGCGCTGCATGTCGCTCGACATCGACTGCGCAAAGGACAAGGTGTTCCAAAGCCAACGCCCCGAAGTCTACTTCTCGCACCTGAACCTTGCCGACGACCCGAACCAAACGCGCCGGGAAACCCTGCAGTCCATCAGCACCAGCCTCGGCCTTCTCGAAGGCCACATCGCCGACACGATCGAGTCCGGATTCGACGCCGCCGCGTGCCTGCAGTCGACCGGCGTACAAGCCCAACGCAACGAAGGCGCCTACCCCGGGATCACCGACTTCGTGCGCAGCATGCCGAAGGCGACCATGCCCAAATGCAAACCCGTGGAGTCCAAATGACCCGCCTGTTGATCGCCCTCATCGCCGCGTCCTTCGCGACCGCCGCCATCGCCGCCGAAGACAAATCCGGAGCCAACGTCGCCACCGGCAAAGCCGCCCCGACGGAATCGAACGCCCGCCTCATCTTCCTCGCCGCCGAATTGGAAGACCTGGGCCGACAGAAAAAGGACCCGGTCTTGCTCCTCAACGCCGCGCGTCTCTACATGGACGCCACCGGCAAAGAGACGAAGGTCACGGTCGAACGCACAGGCGGCGAGGGCGACAAGACCGCCAAGGGAAAACTCGCCACAGCGAAGGACCTGCTCGACCTCGCGCGGACCTATGCGCAAGGCTGGGACGAGATGATCGCGCTCATCGACACGATGGGAGGGATGAGCCTCAAAGGAAACAGCGGCGGCGCCAAATTCGTCCGCGACACGATCTCGTCGAAAGGCAAAGCAACGTACACGTTCGAATTCTACAGCCAGGAATTCGCCGAGGCGACCGTCCGCGGCGACGGCGCCGGCGACCTAGACCTCACGGTCACCGACGAGAACGGCAACGTCATCTGCCAAAGCAAAGGCAACCGCGACCGCGAATACTGCAGCTGGTTCCCGCGCTGGAAGGGCCAATTCAAAGTCAACGTCCAAAACCAAGGCACCGGCGCCAGCAACTATCGCCTCTACACGAACTAACGCGGGCCGCGCACATCTTGCACCCCTCGCCCGCCCTTGGGCGGGAGAGGGGCCGGGGGTGAGGGTGGGCGCGACGCAAGCTCAGAGCTGAAAAAGTCCAACGACTCAAAACTCGGCACGCATCTTCACAAGCTTTCGATCAAGCATTTCGCGCACGGCGCTGACGGCGCGCCCACCCTCACCCCCAGCCCCTCTCCCGCCCAAGGGCGGGCGAGGGGAGTAGATAGTGCGCGCTTCGATGTATGATGAAGCAGTAAAGTGCACGCGCCCTACGAGGAGCACACCCATGCCCGCAGTCTTCGTCCACGGCGTCCCCGACACCGCGCGCGTCTGGCACCCGCTGCTGAAACATCTCAAACGCAAAGACACCGTCTGCCTCGCGCTCCCAGGCTTCGGCAACAAACGCCCCGCAGATTTCACGCCGGACAAAGACAGCTACGCCGCCTGGATCATCGGCCAGCTCAAGACCGTCGACGGCCCGATCGACCTCGTGGGCCACGACTGGGGCTCGCTCCTCGTCACGCGCGTCGTCTCGATCGCACCGGACCTCATCCGCACCTGGACCGCAGGCGGCGCACCGCTCGATCCCGACTACGTCTGGCACGACACCGCGCAGGTCTGGCAAACGCCGGGCAAGGGCGAAGAGCTGATGAGCATGTTCACCGGCGAACCGCTCGCCATGGGCCTCAGCACACAAGGCATTCCGCTGGAAGAAGCACGCGAAACAGCCCGCCTCATCGACGATGAGATGAAGGCGTCCATACTCACCCTCTACCGCTCGGCCACCAAAGTCGCCGACGACTGGTTCCCAGACCTGAAGAACGTCAAAGCCCCCGGTCTCGTCCTATGGGGCGAGAACGACCCCTACGCGGCGCCAAAATTCGGCGAACGCCTCGCCGCCAACACAAACGGCAAATACAAACTCATCGAAGGCGCCGGCCACTGGTACCAAATCCAAAAGCCCGACATCGTCGCGCATGAACTCGAAGACTTTTGGGCCAAGCCGCGCTGAGGATACACGCATGATCAACTACGACGGCAAAGTCGCGCTGGTAACGGGCGCGGGCTCCGGCATCGGCAAATCGATCGCCACCGCACTCGTCGCCCGCGGCGCGCGCGTGATCCTCGCCGACATCGGCGAAGCGAACGTGAAAGCGGCGGCCACCGAACTCGGCGCGAAGGGCCAAGCGATCGTCACCGATCTTGCCCGCCCCGACGCACCGGCAAAGCTCATCGCGGAAAGCCACGCGCTCCACGGCCGCCTCGACCTCGTGTGCTCGAACGCCGGCATCGGCCGCAACAAGCGCCTCGTGAAAGAGGCACTCGAAGACGACGCGGTCGCGCGCCTCTTCAACGTCAATTTCTTCGCGGGCCTCAGACTGGCGCAAGCCTACGTGCCGACGCTGGAGGGCGCGCCAACGCGCAGCCGCATAATGTTCACGGCCTCCGAGAATTCGCTCAGCGTGCCCGCCGCCGTCAAAGGTGCGGGCCTTGGCCTCTACGCGGCGACGAAGCACGCGCTCCTCATCGCCGCCGAATGGCTCCGCGACGAACTCGCCAACGCACCGATCGACGTCCACGTCCTGATGCCGGGCGCCGTCTACACGCCGCTCATCGCCGCAAAGATCCCGGACCCATCGAAGGCGCCGCCCGCCCTCGGCCTCATCTCATCCGAGCGCTGCGCCGAAATCGCGCTCGCCGGCATGGACCACGGTCTCTTCTACATCCCGACCCACGCCCACCTCGCCGACGACATGCGCCCGCGCACCGAAGGCATCGCGGCGGCGCTCAACACACTAGGTCTGCGCGTGAACTAGCCCTCGAACAACATACCGGTTGCGCCTGGCCCCCGGTCTGACCCAACATCCCGCCCAACAACGAAATTCGAAACCGGGAGGATATAATGACTGGCAAGCCATCGGTCGCGATCATGGGCGCTGGGCTCGGCGGACTTTGCGCCGGCATCAAGCTCAAAGAGGCTGGCATCACCGATTTCACCATCCTGGAGAAGGCGGACAAGGTCGGCGGCACGTGGCGCGACAACTCCTATCCCGGCTGCTGCTGCGACGTGCCCGTCGCGCTCTACCAATACTCCTTCGCGCCGTCGCTGCTGTGGGACCATCTTTTCCCGCGCTACAACCAAGTTCAAAAATACGCGGAAGACCTCGCCGACAATTTCGGCCTGCGCTCGCACCTGAAAATGAATGAGGAAACGAAGTCCGCCGTCTGGGACGACGCCCGCGCCGTTTGGAAGGTCACGACCTCGACCGGCAAGACCTACGAAGCCAACGCCCTCATCGCCGCACTCGGCCAACTCAACCGCCCGCTGATCCCCGAGATCGAAGGCCGCGATAGCTTCAAAGGCCCGACATTCCACTCCGCCCGTTGGGACCACTCGATCAAGCTCGCCGGCAAACGCGTCGCCATCATCGGCTCGGCCGCCAGCGCCGTTCAAATCATTCCGGAGATCGCCAAGGAAACAAAACACCTCGTCGTCTTCCAGCGCACGCCGAACTGGGTCGTGCCGCGCCTCGACCGTCCGATCACGGACGAAGAAAAGGCGCTGATGATGACCGCGCCGGAAATCGCCGCCATGGGCCGCGAACTGATCTACCAGAATTCGGACCACCTGTTCTGGCAGGCCTTCAGCTGGACGAAGGAAGGCCGCAACGCCTACACGCGCATCGCGCTCAATCACCTCGCCGAACAAGTCGCTGACCCGGAACTGCGCAAGAAGCTGACCCCCGACTATCCAATCGGCTGCAAACGCATCCTCTTCGCCGACGATTTTTACCCCGCACTCATGCGCGACAACGTCACGCTCGAGACCGACGGCATCGCGCGCATCACGCCGACCGGCATCGAAACCAAGACAGGCACGAAGCACGACGTCGACATCATCGTCTACGCGACAGGGTTCGAAACGACGGGCTGGCAATGGTCGGCCGACGTGGTGGGGAAGGGCGGCATCCACCTGCGCGAAGCCTGGGCCGAATCCCCCGAGGCCTATTTCGGCATCACCGCCGCGAAATTCCCGAACATGTTCATCCTCTACGGCCCGAACACGAACCTCGGCCACAACTCGATCACCTTTATGCTCGAACGCCAGGTCGAATATACCGTGAAGGCCATCACCGAAATGCAAAAGCGCGGCATCGCCGCGATGGAAGTGAAGCAATCGGCCCAAGACGCCTTCAACCGCGAACTCCAAGCAGGCCTCGCCAAAACAACCTGGGCCGATCCTCAATGCCGCTCCTGGTACAAAAACGCCAAGGGCCACATCACGCAAAACTACTCGTCCCACACCCGCGACTACGCGAAGGCGGTCGAAAACGTGAAGTGGGAAGACTATGCGGTGCGCGAACGCAAACCGGTGGCGGCGGAGTAGGGGTCGAGACAGCTTCACCACAAAGCCTCGAAGAACGCGAAGGTTCGCAAAGAAAAAAAGGGGCGCCACGCGCCCCTCAATATTTGAACCATCAATCCTCGAAGACAGCCTTCGTGTACCTTGGTGTCCTTCGAGGCTTTGTGGTGAAGCTGACGCCACGCCTGCCTAACGCCCGAGAATGCTCCGCAACATCCACGCCGTCTTCTCATGCACCTGCAGCCGCTGGGTCAACAAATCCATCGTCGGCTGATCATGCGCCTTCTCGGCCGCTGGGAACGACCCGCGGCACGTCCGCGCCACCGTCTCGTGCCCGGAGAGCAAGTTCTCCAACATCTGCCCCGACGCCGGCACGCCTTCCTCTTCCTTGATCGAAGAAAGTTCTGCGAACGATTTGTACGACCCCGGCGCGAAATGTCCGAGCGACCGAATCCGCTCGGCGATCAAATCGACCGCGTTCCAAAGCTCCGTGTACTGCGTCATGAACATCGCGTGCAGGTCGTTGAACTGCGGCCCCGTGACGTTCCAGTGATAATTGTGCGTCTTCAGATAAAGCGTGTAGGTGTCCGCCAATACGCGAGACAACCCCGCCGCTATCTCTTTGCGGTCGCCGGCCGATATGCCGATATCGACCCCGCCCTCATGCGTTTTTGCCATTGCCTATCCTCTCAAGATATATTTCAGGGACATAGATCAACGCCGGATCAATTCCAGTGGCCCGCCCTTCTCGATAGCGCGCTTATACGCGGGCCGTTCCCGCAGACGCTTGATCAACCCTGCCAACCGCGGAAAATCCTTAAGCCGCCCGCTGGTATCGGCAACCTCAAGCACGAACGACATCTGAATATCCGCCGCCGTGATTTCCTTACCCGCAAGGTAATCATGCTTGGCAAGCGCGCCTTCCATATAGGCAAGATGGTTCGTGATCTCGCTCTCGATCCGCGGCCGCAACGCAGCACCGGCCTCGCCCAACATGCCGACATAAAGCCCAAGCAGGAACGGCAACATCGCCGACCCTTCCGCAAAGTGCATCCAATGCGAATGCTCGATCCAACCGGGTGATCCGTCCGCCGGCCAGAACTTCCCCTTGCCGTAAGTCTTGGTGAGATACTCGATGATCGCACCCGACTCCGCCACGACAAGAGTGCCGTCCGAAATGACCGGCGACTTGCCCAGCGGATGGATCTTCTTCAGCTCCGGCGGCGCCAACCGCGTCACCGCATCGCGCTTGTAATGCACGATCTCGTACGGCGTGCCGAGCTCCTCTAAAAGCCACAGCACGCGATGCGAACGCGAATTGTTCAAGTGATGCACTTTGATCATGGGCGTTCTCCGGTCCTTACATGTTGGGCCGGAGACTAGGCGAGGCGGCTGGAAAAGTCAGCGCACCGGTTTCATGGGCTTGAACACGATCCGTTCCTGATACACGAACGAAGCCTGGTTCAACGTCGAATTGCCAAGCCAGCTGCCGCCGGTAAAGCAGTCCATCCGCGCACCATCGACGCTCAGACACTTTAGGAACGATACATTCCCCGTCTGCACCGGCACAGTCAGCGGCACATTCCGCCACTGCGCAGGCGGCCCGCCCAGCGCATAGGCGTAATGCCGAAACCGTACAGCCTTACCGTCCTCCGCCGCCGCGCCTTTGTACCCGCGCCACGACGCGAGCTCCATGCAATCGAACCGCGCATCCGTCCGCACGACGCAGTCGAAATCATACTGCGCCAACTCGCGGTCGGGCCCCGCCGCCTCACGTCCGAAGTCGCTCGACAAATCGTCCAGCGTCCAGCTGCCGTCGTACCTGAGATACATCAACGCCCGACGTCCATCATCCGCGACCGGCATAAAGCAATCGACGCGCGCGTCATCCGGCGCGCCATAACACTTCGGACTCGGCAGCAAATTCTCCGTCGACGGCAAAGCCGCCGTCACCTCGCCAACCTCATCCCAATCATCCGAGCCGACTGACATATGCCGCAAGCGCTTGTCGTCCCAAACGACAAGACACTCGATGTTCCCCGCAGACCGCAAAGCACAAGCAGGCTTCGTCCCCTCGGCGATATCGCCGCCGCGCGAAACCCAACCGCTCCACGCATCGCCGTCGAAGCTGTCGTGCCACAACGCACCGTCTTCGCCGCGCGCAAAACAATCGATGCGCCCCGCCTTCTGCGTCACGCAATCCGGATCCGACGCCAGCGTCCCGCCAAGGTTCTCCCACGAATGCACATAGTCGCCATGCCACGTTCGTCGGAACATCGCCCCGTCGCCATGACGCCGCACGAAGCAGTCGATCTGCGCGCCTGCCGACGCAACGCATTCCGGCCGTGCCGAATAAAGCGAAGCGTTGGCAACCCCACCGAACTTCGCCCAAGCCTTCCACGAAGAACCGTCGAACGCGCGCCGCCACAGCTGCCCGTCTTGCCCCCGCGTGAAGCAATCGATGCGTTTGTCGGCTGCGCTCACGCACTCCGGCGCCGACACGGCCACGCCGCCCTGGCTCACCCAGCCGGTCCAATCGAACCCGCCCACAGGCGGCGCGCCATCGGCTGCAGCCACAGGCGCAAAGCCAAGCAGAATCAGGAACAAAACAAAGAGGCTGGAAGCGCGCATAACCGACCGTACAGGAATCAGAGCACCCATTGGACCCGCCCGCGTGCGCGGGTGTCGAGGCCCCGAATCAATACCAGCGCGTGAAAACCGCCCACCACCGCTTGCGAGCGCGTGCGTTCTTCGTGATGCTGCGGCAACAAAGAAACACGCCAAAGAACCACAAAGGACAACGCCCATGAACGACCGCGTGACGATCACCATCGAAGACGGCCTCGCCGACGTGCGCCTCGTGCGCACCGACAAAATGAACGCTCTCGACGACAAGATGTTCGACGCGATCATCGCAGCCGGCGAACGGCTAAAGGCCGACAAAGCCGTCCGCGCCGTGGTCATCTCCGGCGAAGGCAAAGCCTTCTGCGCAGGCCTCGATATGGGTAACTTCCAACGTACGGCGGACGCGGGCTCAGACCCACGCCCCGAGGGCCGCCTGATGGCGCGCACCAACGGCATCGCCAACCGTCCGCAATACGCAGCCTGGGTCTGGCGCGAAGTTCCCGTGCCGGTGATCGCCGCGGTCCATGGCGTGGCCTTTGGCGGCGGCTTCCAAGTCATGCTCGGCGCCGACATGCGCTACGCGACGCCCGACACGAAGCTCTCGGTGATGGAAATCAAATGGGGCCTCGTCCCCGACATGGCCGGCACCGTCCTGATGCGCCACATCATGCGCGACGACGTCATCCGCGAACTCACCTACACCGGCAGGATCTTTACGGCGGAGGAGGGTGCCAAACTCGGCGTCATCACCCGCCTAACGAACGACCCGCGCGCCGACGCGTTAGCGACGGCCCGCGAGATTACGCAGAAGAACCCGGAGGCCATCCGCGCCGCCAAGCGCATGCTCAACGCAGCGCCGCTCGCGCCGATCGCCGACGCATTGATGACCGAGTCTCGCGAGCAAACGGCAATCGCCGGCAAACCGAACCAGGTCGAAGCCGTGATGTCGCAAATGCAAAAGCGCCCGCCGCAGTTCAAAGACCACTGAACGCGAAAACGCCGCGCTCGGCGAGCGCGGCGTTGTCCTTGAAAACCGGCGGAACGCCTAAGAGACGAACCGGATGCGCTTGATGAACGCGCTCGACTTCCCGTCGCCGGCTGAAGATGACGTGTCGACCTGGATCGAATAGCCAGTCACGGACTCCGCCGCCTTATTCCCGAAGATGGCGCGCACGCCTTCCGTCAAATTGAAGCGCGACACGATCGTCTGCCCCGGCTGCGGCGCGGCAAGGCACACATAGCGCCCGCCCTCTTGATAGTAACGGCCCTCATACGGATGACCGATGCGGTCGCCGTTGCACAAGAAGAAGCCGATGAAATACGGAATGTCCGGCGCGAACACCGACCCCGACGCCTTCTTCTCCGACCCGAAGAACACGTGGACCATGATGGCCTCGTTGTTCACCTTGTTCTCATATGAAGCGCCCGGCGGATGCTTCCCGACGCCCCACTCGATCTCGACCGCCGAATAGGCGTTCGCCCCGATCGCCCTATTGATCAGCAAACCCTGCGCCTGTTTCAACGCCGCAAGCTGAAGCCCCTGCGCGCCTGCGCTAAGCGTAATCGAGGCCGCGTCATTCGCATCGCGCTCGAAGGCAAACCCTTTCGACTTGAGCCAAGCTTGGATCGAGCCCGACCGATAATCCGTAAAATCCACGGCATATATGGTGGTCTGCCCGGCCTTCGCCGCCGCGTTCGCAGCTTGCACGATAGCGGCGCAACCCAGCACCAATGCAAAAACCCCGACCACATACGGCGTCGCGCCGCGCGGCGCACGCGCTAGACCAGCTCTTTGCTTCATTCCGAAAACGTCCTTGAGGTTCTAAGTTCCATCCGCGGGGAACGACAAACGCCCAGCCCGCACCGCCCTCGGGGCGCGTCTGTTGCGACGCCCCATTCGGGCAACTGCCGATCACATTCGGCGATCAGCTACCGGTATATGAGCTCAAAGACGAGAATCTCAACCCACCGATGCACGCCGCAGCTGTGGGGATCATCACATCGCGGCACATTGCTTGTGCGAACTTAAGGGAACGTCTCGACTTGAATCGATTGTGATCTTGGTTCCGCGTGGGTCCTTGGGCGCGCGTGTAGACGTCGCGATCAACCCAAGTCAACCAGCTGTCGCAACTCAAAGAGCACTGACGGTCTTGTCAGTTCTATAATCGCGCGTCAATCTGCCCTCAATCTTGAGGGGATGCCATGACACAAAGTCTTGTGCACACGACTCTGCGCGCTCTGTTTTGCGCCGCAGGGGTGATGGCCACTTACGCGGCGCAAGCGCAGCCTGTTGAAGAAGATTGCCTAGATTTAAAGCTCAACATGCCCGGCTTCACCGAAGCCGCGCCCGTCGATCAGCCGAGGATGCGCTATCCGCAAAGCGGCCTCGACTCGTGGAGCGAGGGATGGGTGCGCCTCGAATTCGCCGTCAGTGCGCAAGGTGTGCCAACCAACATGGCGGTAGTCGATGCGATGGGCCCGAAGGACTTCGTGAGGGTCGCTACTCAAGGCGTGAGCCGATGGCGGTACAAACCTGCCACGCGCGACGGCGCGCCGGTCGAGCAATCGCTCTACGCCGTCGAAGTGCAGTTTCTGTTCATGGACTCCGGGAACGGCGCCGACCACCGGGAATTCATCGTCAAATACAATCGCGCCCGCGGCCACATTCGCGACAACCGCCCTGACGAAGCCATCGCCGAATTGGAACGCGCCTTTCGCGGTCGGCTAAATACGTACGAGGCAGCGATGGGCTCGTTCATTCTCGCGGTCGCCTACGCACACAAAGAAGATTGGGAGCGCGCGCTTTACCACGCGCGCCACGCCAACATCGGGCAAGGGAAATACCTTGAGAAGCCCATCGTCTCGCACGCCCAAGCGCTCGAGGTCGAACTCAACGCGCGCACTGGCAACTTCCGCGAGGCCGTCTGTGGCTTCGAAGGTCTGAAAAAGCTCGACGCCAAATTGACCGCGCCGGACTCGCAACTCGGCGGAATAATGGCGCGCATAGACGCTGCGATGAAGGGCAAAGAACCCATGGGCGTTGACGCCCGCCTCGCCAAACACCCGCTAGTGGACGACGCCCCGGCCGTTTGGCGCCACCGCCTGCTGCGCTCGAAATTCTGGTTCGCCGAAATCAAAGGCGAAGTGAAATCCTATCGCTTGGCCTGCGTCGGCACTGCCCACGAGGCGCCGGTCGACACCGAAACCCTCTGGGATGTCCCCACCAAGGCCGGCCCGTGCATCCTGCGCGTCGAGGGCGCGCCGGGCGCGACGTTCAAGCTTGTGGAGGAGTGGTAGTTCCAGGGACCGGATTGTCAGCGCCCATCACTCTCGCCTATTGGTTCGCCCACTTAGAACTCAAGGGAGTGATCGCCCATGGACGTCCGCGCCGCCGTTGCCCACGCAGCCGGAAAACCGCTCACGATTGAGACCGTCCAACTCGAGGGCCCGCGCGCCGGCGAGGTGTTGGTCGAGCTCAAGGCCACCGGCATCTGCCACACCGACAAGTTCACGCTGTCCGGCGAAGATCCGGAAGGCATGTTCCCGGCGATCCTGGGCCACGAAGGCGCGGGCATCGTGCGCGAGGTCGGCAAGGGCGTAACCTCCTTGCAGCCGGGCGATCACGTCATCCCGCTCTACACGCCCGAATGCCGCGAGTGCGACTACTGCCTCAGCCGCAAGACGAACCTCTGCCAAAAGATCCGCATCACCCAAGGCCGCGGCCAGATGCCCGACGGCACCAGCCGCTTCTCGCTGAACGGAAAGCCGGTGCTCCACTACATGGGCTGCTCGACGTTCTCGAACTTCACGGTGCTGCCGGAAATCTCGCTGGCCAAGGTGCGCAAGGACGCGCCGTTCGAAACCATCTGCTACATCGGCTGCGGCGTAACGACCGGCATCGGCGCGGTGATCTTCACCGCGAAGGTCGAACCTGGCGCGAACGTTGTCGTGTTTGGCTTAGGCGGCATCGGCCTCAACGTCATCCAAGGCGCAAAGCTCGCCGGCGCCGACATGATCGTCGGCGTCGACGTGAACCCAAAGCGCGAAGCCTTAGGTCGCAAGTTCGGCATGACCCACTTCGTCAACCCGAAGGAAGTGAAGGGCGATATCGTCCCCCACCTTGTCGAACTGACGAAGGGCGGCGCCGACTACAGCTTCGAATGCGTCGGCAACACGACCCTCATGCGCCAGGCGCTGGAGTGCTGCCACAAGGGCTGGGGCGTCTCGACCGTCATCGGCGTGGCGGGGGCAGGCCAGGAAATCTCGACGCGCCCGTTCCAACTTGTCACGGGCCGCGTCTGGAAAGGCTCGGCCTTCGGCGGCGCCAGAGGCCGCACCGACGTGCCGAAAATCGTCGACTGGTACATGGACAAGAAGATCAACATCGACGACCTGATCACCCACAAGCTGCCGCTGGATCGCATCAATGAGGGCTTCGACCTAATGACGAAGGGCGAATCCATCCGCAGCGTGGTGGTCTACTAACACCCAGCGTAACCATGATCGGCCGGGCCAAAACGCGGGATTCATCCGCGGCGTGTGCCCGCGTCACTAGCTGCAAGTCGCCCCTCGTGTTAACAGCAAAGAAGAACAATGGGGCAGGGTCGATGGTACGCGTGGCGTTTTCAGTTCTTTCGCTTCTCCTCTTGGGTTCCATTGCCGCAACGGCGGCCGAGCCCAAGCTTTACCGCGACGTCGACGGTCGCTTCATCGTCAATGTCCCCGTCGGCTGGACGACCACAACTCCCGCTGCCGGCAGCGATAGCGAAATCGCCCTGATGATGTCCTCCTCGGCGGACGAAAAGGTCAAAGGCGGCGCGTGCTTCGTCGCCGTCAAGCAGATGACCAACACCCGCGACGCCAGCCAATCCGATCTCGACGAAGCCTTCGGTGAGGTCATGACCGACAAGTTCTGGCAGTCGGTCTTCGCCGCCTCCGGCATCAAGGACGCGAAAATCGAAACCAGCGGCAACCGCATGCAAAAGGGCCGCAAGGTCTTCTACGTGGTGGCCACCGTAACGACGCAAGAAACCGGCACGCCCCCTGAACTCGCGACCGGCCGGCAAGAAGTTCACCCGGTTCCGGGCAGCCTCCAATTCGTCCAATGCGTTGCGACGAAGGGCATCTACAAGCAGATGGAGCCCGCCTTCAACGCGATCTTCGCCTCGTTCGAACCCAAGCCGAACCAGCTGATCGTCCTGGCGCCCACAAAGGCGACGCCGTCGGTGCTCACGCTCGCCGCCACCGAAGGCGGCACGACCCGCGTCATCGCGCAAGACACCGCTAACGTTCCCGCGCTCAACGGTGGCGTCACCGCCGGCGTCGCGATCGCGGGTTCAGGCCGCTGGGAGATCTGCGACGGCGTGAACTACACCGGCACGTGCAACGTCATGTCCGGCGAAACCACGCAACCGCTGCGCATCGGTTCCGTTCGCCGCTACATTGGACACGACATGACCGACGCCGCTGCCATGATCGCCGCGACGACGACGGCCGCCTTCCAAGCCGCTCCGCAAACGACAAAGCAGGCCGCCAAACGCTGATCAACCCCAAACCCTTCGGAGCCCGCATGCGCCCCACGCTCTGCGCCATTGCACTAGCCGCCACACTGATTGGCGCGCAAGCGGCGACGGCCGAAGACTACGTCGACCGCACGTTCCAATATCGTCTCACCGTTCCGGACGGCTGGCAGGCGGTGAAGGGCGAGTCCAAGGGTCAGGAAGTCTCTATCTTCGGTCTGATATCGCCGCGCTTCGACAGCACGTCGGGCATGTGCTTGATCGCGTCGTTGGGCATTCCAGGCTCGGCAAGCGTCTCGCAGGAGGCGCTGAACGAAGGCATGGCCGAAAAAGTCGACGACGCGTTCTGGCGCTCGACGATCGCAGACAAGACCGTCAAAGACATCTCGATCGTCGAGACGAGCAGCGAACTCAAGAATGGCCGGCGCGGCTTCTACGCCACCGTCCGTTCCACGTCGATCGTCGAGGGCAAAGATTACCCCGAGCAGCAGTGGCACGTGCTTTTCATGGTGCCAGGCCGGATGTTCCTCGGCCAATGCAGCGTCGACATCGCCCAGGTGTCGGTCGAAGAGCCGGACATGAAAACGATCGTCACGTCGTTCGAACCCACCGGTTCGGGCGGAATGATCTCAAAGCTTGACCCGCGCGACGCCCAAACGCCGCAAACCGCGCAGCTCGTGTTGCATGGCGGCCCGCAATTCGACGGCCCCAGCCAGGCCCTCACGCAAGATATGCCAAACCTGCCCGCCGCCGGTTGGAACGCGGTAACGGCAAGCTTCAACTTGCGCGGCTACGGCCTCTGGCAGATCTGCGACGGGGTCAATTATCAGGGCAATTGCCGCGTCGTGGCTGGCGCGGAAAGCGCAGCGCTGGGCGACCGCGCTGTCCGCATCGGCTCCGCCCGCCGCGTCGTCGACCCGCGCGATCCGCGAAACCTGATCGGTGTCGCCAGCGATAAGATCGCCGAGATGCTGAAAGTCGACCGCCGCCAATTCATCCGCAACCGCAAACGCTAGGAGCGCTCATGCGCCGCCTCTTCACGACGACCGCGCTCCTCACTGCACTAGCGCTAAGCCCGGTGGTAAGCGCCGACGCCTACGTCAATGAAGCCAAGCAATTCGAAGTCACGATCCCGACCGGTTGGACCCACGCGGCCGGCGACGGCGGGGCGATCGACCTCGTCCTGGCCTCGCCGCGCGTCAAGGAGACGATGGGTCTCTGCGTCTTGATCAGCCGCGATATCGCCGATACGCGCAAAGACAGCCAAGCCAAGATCAACGAAGAAGCCGGCAAGGAAATCACCGACGATTTCTGGCGGGCAATCATGACGGACAAGGACACCAAGGTGACCTCCGTCGCGTCCAAAAGCGAAATGAAGAACGGCCGTCGCGTCTTCTTCGGGACCGTCGGCGTTACCAGCACGTTCGAAGGCAAAGAGGTGAACCTTCAAACCGACATGGTCCTCCACCTCATGCCCGGCAAAGCGATGATGGGCCAATGCGGCGTCGAGATCGCGCAGCTGGACCTCGAAAAGGCCGACATCCAAACCGTGATCAGCAGCTACAATTCGACGGGTGCCGGCGTCGTCGCGTCAGCCGACCCCCACAATCACGGCACACACGCAAAGTTGTCGAACACCCTCACCGAAGCGCTAGCCGCCGGCGCCAAGGACATGATCAGCCGGATGGGCAAACCGCGCTAATCGCAAGGGCCTCAGTGCGCAACCACACCTGCCGGTCGCAGAAGCGGCGCCGGACCAACTGTGACTTATCTCATAGTCTGAGGCTTCTTGCTTCCGAGCGCTCAGTTTCACTGGTCAAACCAAAGGTCCACCTTTAAGCCTGTCGATGGTAACCCACGAAGGAGCGCACCATGTTGTGCCGGTCGGTTCTCGTCGTCTCCGCGCTATACGCGCTAGCTTGCGGTCAGGCATTCGCCGCCGGCACTGAATATTTTGATCGCAACAATGGCTTCAAAGTTCTCGTCCCCGACGGCTGGCAAAAAACGGTCGCCGAAGCGGCGGACAAGGTCGATGCGGTGCTGCGATCGCCTCGTGCAGAAGTCACCAAAGGCGTCTGCGCGCTCGCGGCCGATCCGTTCGTCGCGACGCGTGGCATGTCGCAAAAGCAGATCAACGACGAGATGGAGCCGCATATCAACGCCGCCTTCTGGCAAGGCGCCTTGAGCGCAGGTGGCGCGATGCAGGTCGTCGTCGAAAATGCGAGCAGCGAATTGCGCAACGGCAAACGCGTCTTCGCCGCGACGATGAGCCTGACAGGCAAGGTCGACGGCGTGGACCGGACAGCAAAGATGAAGGCGACCCTCCAAATCGCGCCGGATCAGATCGCGATGGCGACGTGTGGCGCGTGGGCGGAGCACATCGCCGCCGAAGAAGCCGATATCGCCGTCGTGCTAGACTCGTTCGACGCCCTCGGCTCACAGGTCGTCGCCCAGCGGCCTCTTGCGCCATCTGAGGCCGGAACGCTTTTGTTGTTCGCGGGTCCGCGCTTCGACGGCGCCCGCAAGGCACTGGCGCAAGACATCCCGAACCTGTTTCAGGCCGGCTGGGGCGTGCCCACTGCGAGCTTCGCGCTTCAAGGTTACGGCTTATGGGAAGTCTGTGACGGCATGAACTACCGTGGCAATTGCCGCCTCCTCTCTGGTGCAGCAAGCGCCGCCGCCGGCCCGAACTACCGACCGCTGCGCATCGGTTCCGCCCGCCGCATTGCGGTCGCGAACGATCCGCGCAACGCGATCGGTCTGCTGGCAAGCGGCGTCGCCGCTCAAACCGCCGAGACCTTGCGAAACCTGTCGAAAGACCGCCGCCGCTAATCCGGCGGTCGTAGGGCGCGCCTGCGATGGCGCGCCCCACTGGCCAAACGCGCACACGGGCGTATGATCGTGCCTGCTTTCGCGCGGGCAGGGGACATCGGATGCGCGCTCTCTTCATTGCAGCAACGGTTGTTGTCGGGCTCGCGCAACCCGCGGCCGCGGACGACGCGCCAGCCTATCTCGCCGCCGGCTACAAGGCGCTCTTCACGTGCAGCGCCACGTTCCTGGCCAGCCGCTCGGCCGATCAGATCGAACGCAACGAGCTGACGGGCATCTATCCGGAATACGCGGCACCGATAAAGAAGCTGGCCGCCGCGCAGATAGACCGTCGCCGCGGTTGGGTCACTGTCGCATACGATCCACTCATGCCGCCGCGTACGGCGACCTATCGCGGCACGTTGGGCTGCGTTCTCCTGCCGTCGGGCGCCGGTTCGACCTTGCGCTTGGTCGGCGTCGCGCTGCCGGACGAACGCGCCAAAGCGCGTGACATCGCGTGGCCCAGCGGCGATCGCATGGCAGACACGCCCATCGGCGTCAACACGCGCCATAAACTTGCGCCGGTCCTGAAGGCGGCGTTCGATGCCAAGACCTACGGCGAGGACTCGCGCACCAGCGCCGTCATCGTCGCCTCGCGCGCAAAACTTCTGGCCGAAGCATACTCGCCTGACGCAGGCGTCTACGTTCCACAGCGCACATGGAGTGTGGCGAAGTCGCTGGCCGGCGCCGTCATCGGCGTCGCGGTGAAGGAACACCTCATCAACATCGACGAACCCGTCGCCTTCCGGTCCTGGGCGGCGCCAGGCGACCCGCGCGGCAAGATCACGTTCCGCCATCTTCTAAGCATGGCAAGCGGCCTCGACGCGGGTTCTGCAGGCAACCGCACCGACGAGGTCTATTTCGGCGGCGGCTTGGTGGAAGAGCACGCAATGACCCGCGAACTCGCGGCGGCCCCAGGCATGCGCTGGAACTACGCCAACAACGACACGCTGTTGCTGTCCTACGGTCTGCGCGAACGCATTCGCGACGACCGCGTCTATCTCGCCTATCCGTACGAGAAGCTCTTCCGCCGCATCGGCATGCGCCACACGACGGCCGAAACCGATTGGGGCGGCACGTTCATCCTCTCAAGCCAAGTCTGGACGACCGCGCGCGACCTCACCCGCTTCGGACTCCTGCTGCTGAATGACGGCAAATGGGCGGGGCAGGAGGTGCTGCCCGCAGGGTGGGTGAAATACATGGGAACGCCCGCCCCCGCACAGCCGCCGCTCGAACGCGCCAACGGCGACCAACTCCCCGGTTACGGTGCGCAAATATGGCTGTTCGGCAAGCGCCACGGCCTCCCCGAAGGCACCTTGGCGGCGCAAGGCAATCGCGGGCAGTATGTGATCGTCGTCCCGTCACGCGGCATCGTCATCGTGCGCCGAGGGTTCGACGGCGATGGCGCGCGTTTCGCCATCGACAAGTTCGCCGCCGATGTGCTGAAAGCGTTGCCCTAGGGGAGAACGAGTGAGAATGCGGATACCCGGTTTACTTGTCGTCGCCGTCGCGTCGCTTCTGACGGTGACTACCGCCCAAGCCAAAGAGCCGTGGGTACGCAACACGATCTACTTCGATCCCGACACCGTCACGATCGGCGTCGTGGCTAAGGAGATAATCTCCGACCTCGCCGACGACGCGATCAGAGAGGGCGCAACCAAGATCATCATAGTCGGTCACTGCGACACGGCCGATAAGGCACCGACGCTCCTCTCGCGCTACCGTGCCAAAGGCATCGCCGACATCGTGCGCGCCAAGGGCATTCCGCCAAACGTCGTGATTGAATTCAGTGGCATGGGCGCCGCCCAGCTCGCCGTAAAAACAGGCCCGAAAACTCGCCACCCGAACAACCGCCGCGCCACCATCGCCTTCTAGGGAGTTGCGATGCAGCTGATTTCGAAGACCTACTGGGGCGGCGCGCCGATGAACATGCGCCGCCTGCCGGACGCGTTCGACCTCGAAAGTCTGATCCTGAAAGCGCCCGACTTCCGCGAACACCGCGCGCTCTACTGGACGCCGAAGAAAAACCCGAAGCCGAAAACCGGCATCGTCGTCATGCACCCGCGCGCCGACTTCACGCACCACTACGTGATCCCGCGCCTGGTCGACGCAGGCATTGCATGCCTGGCTGCGAACTCACGCAACCCGAACAACGACGTTACGACGATCCACGAAGAGATCATCCTGGACGTCGCCTCCGCCGTCTCGTTCTTGAGGAAGCGCGGCATCCAAAACGTCATCCTCGTCGGCAATTCCGGCGGCGGCGCACTCAACGGCTTCTATCAATCGCAAGCGAAGAAGCCGAAAGGCGAGCGCATCGCCAAAACCCCAGGCGGCCGCCGCACCCACCTGAACGACGCCGAGATGATCCCTGCCGACGGCATGGTCTACATCTCGACCCACCGCGGCGAGGGCATGATCATGAACGAGATCATAGACCCGTCGGTCGTCGACGAGACGCAACCGCACCTCACAGATCCGGCGCTCGACATGTACGACGAACGCAACGGCTTCAAGACGCCGTCGAAGATCGACGGCTCGGACGCTCAGTGGTCGCGATACGACGAAGCTTTCCTGAAGCGCCACCGCGCCGCGCAAATCGAACGGGTGAAGCGCATCGACGCCATCGCCCGCGCCATGATCGCCGAAAACGAGCGCGCCGAAACGCTGCACAACGATCCCGATTTCGCAAAACTGGCGCCCGGAAGACAACGCGACGTCCTACGCCGCGAAGCCTTCGAACCGGTGCTCACGATCTACCGCACGATGGCGAACCCACATTACGTCGACAACCACATCGACCCATCCGCGCGCGACTACGGCTCGATCTTCTCCCCGCGTCCGGATCTGATGAACTGGAAGTTCTTCGGCTTCGGCCGCCAATCGACGCCGCACGCCTGGCTCTCCACATGGTCCGGCGTCTCAAGCCAAGCGAACCAAATGCACGACCTGCCGCAAATCACCGAGCCCTCGCTCTTCATCAACGCCGGCAAGGACCAGGAAATCTTCCCCAAGACCGACGCGATCCCCATGTTCAACGCCATCGCCGCGAAGGACAAAACCTACGTCGACTTCCCAACCGCCCGTCACTATTTCGAACCCGAATTCGGCAAGCGCGAAGCCCCGGACGTCGAGAAGGTGATGGACGTCGTCGTCCCCTGGATTCTCGAAAGGTTCGGTGCCTAATGCGCCCTGTCGCGACCATCATCGTCTTCACGGCAAGCGCCGTCACGGCCCTCGCAGCGCTGCCGCCCGGCCGAACGTACGAGACCGCCGTCGTCTGCAAGGGCCTGTCGCTCATTGCGGCGAACGCGGCCGACGGGCGCAGCAAGGCGGTGCTGAAACTGATTGACGCCGAAATCGAGAAGGAAATCGCGCGCGGCAAGACGCGCGACCAAGCCGCCGCCGACGTCGAATACGCGCGCTACGAGTACAAAGACACGACGGATCAGGCCGGCATCGACGCGGAATGGCTGAAATGCCTCGAACGCTGGGCCGGCTAACCGCTTGAAGCGCGCGCAAAAATCCCAATCTAAGGGGACGCAACAAAAGGCCGCGCACCCATGATCGACGCAAAGAAAATGCTGGACCAATTCCTCAACAGCGGCATGGCGACCGGCGTCGTCGCCGGCATGCTGGGCGGGTCGCTCGCGCGTGGCGCGGGCCTCGGCGGCATTGCCAGAATCGGCGGCCTCGCCCTCGTCGGCACGCTCGCCTACCAGGCCTGGCAGCGCCACAAGGACCAGCAAGCGGGCCTCGCCCCGGATCAGCGCAGCTCCGGCATCCGCGACACGCTCGGCGGCGTCCTCTCGAACCTGCCGGGCGTCGGCGACTTCCTCGGCCAGGCCGAGAACGACCGCGACGCCGCACGCCAAGGCTTCGGCTCGAACGCAGCCCCCGCCGCACAGCAAAACCAACTCGGCGTCGTACTTCTCACCGCCATGATCTCGGCCGCCAAAGCCGACGGCGAGGTGGACCGCGCGGAAAGCCAGCGCATCCTCGGCCAAATGGATCAAGCCGGCCTGTCGTCGGAAGAAAAATCCTTCCTCCTCGGCGAACTGGCCAAACCCCTCAACATCGACGACGTGGTCAAACACGCGGCCACACCCGAAGTGGCGGCGCAACTCTACACAGCTTCCGCGATCGTCATCGACGACAAGAACGACGCCGAGCACCGCTACCTCGCGACGCTCGCCGAACGCCTGAAGCTGCCGCCGACATTCGTGACCGAACTCGAACGCCACATGAGGACGCTCGGCTGAAGCTCCAAGCCTATCTCGACCGCATCAACTTCGAGGGCAGGCCGAAGCCCGACCTCGACACGCTGAGTCGCGTCCACCGCGGCCACGTCGAGAACATCCCGTACGAAAATCTCGACGTTCAGTTCGAACGCAAAGTCACCCGCGAGCCCGCGGCGATCTTCGACAAGATCGTGACGCGCCGCCGCGGCGGCTGGTGCTACGAGATGAACGGCCTAATGGATTGGGCGCTGCGCGAGATCGGCTTCAAGGTCACGCGCATGGCCGGCGGCGTGATGCGTGCGGCGGTCGGTGACGGTGCGGTCGGCAATCATCTCATCCTCAAGGTCGACCTCGATCGCCCTTATCTCGCCGACGTCGGCTTCGGCGACGGCCTGATCGAGCCCATCCCGATCACGCCGGGCTCCTACAGGCAGAAATTCCTGACCTTTGCGCTCGAAGAGATGGGGCAGGGCTGGTGGCGCTTTCACAACGACCCGAACGGTGGCGCTGCGTCCTTCGATTTTAGGATGGAACCGGCTGCCGAAGCGCTACTCGACGAAAAATGCGCGTGGCTCCAATCCGACCCGTCGTCGCCCTTTGTCCTGAACGCGGTTCTCCAGCGCCACTTGCCCGACAGCCTGGCCATGATGCGCGGCCGCATACTCAAGACCATGACCGGCGACATCACGACTCGCGAAATCGCATCGCCCGACGATTACGTGGACACCTTAAACCGCGTCTTCGGCTTGAGCCTGCCCGAAGCGCGCGAACTTTGGCCGAAGATCGAGGCGCGCCACAAGCTTCTCTTCGGTTAACACCCGCGCGATTTGTGGCTGATCACCCAATCGCGCTAAGGGTGCAGCCATGGACTCCCAGGAACTCTACCTCCGCTTCTTCACCGCGCTCGCGATCGGCCTTGCGATGGGCATCGAGCGTGGTTGGAAACAGCGCCTCGAAAAATCCGGCGAACGCGAAGCGGGCATCCGCACCTTCACGCTCTTCGCGCTGACCGGCTTCGCGGCGGGCAGCGCTTCCGAGCCGTTAGGCCACGTCTTCGTCGCCATCATCGCCATCGGCATCCTCTCGCTCGTAACCGTCGGCTACATCAGCGACCTCATGCGCGACGACGCCGATCGCGGCATGACGACGGAAGTCGCAGCCCTTCTAACGTTTGTCCTCGGCGCACTCTGCGCCGTCGGCGCGATCCTGCCGGCCGCCATCACCGGGGTCATCGCTATCGCATTGCTCGACCAGAAGGATCTTCTGCACGCTTTCGTCCAGCGCTTGCAGAAACTCGAACTCAACGCCGTGGTGAAGCTCCTGCTGATCTCGGTCGTGCTGCTCCCGGTGTTGCCGAACGAAGGCTACGGCCCCGGCGGCGTCCTCAACCCCTATGAACTGTGGTGGGCCGTCGTCATCATCGCGACGCTGGGCCTACTCGGTTATACCGCGATCAAGATTGCCGGCACGCAACGCGGCGCGCTTCTGATGGGTGTCCTCGGTGGTCTGCTTTCGTCGACCGGCGTCACGGTCAGCGCCTCCCGCGCATCGCAAGGCGCGAAGGCTGCGGCACTGCCGCTCGCCAGTGCGATTGCGACCGCGCAGGCGGTCATGTTCGTACGCACCGGCGTATTGATCTCCGCGATGAACGCATCGCTTCTCGAGTTCGCGATCCTGCCCCTGACCTTTGGCGCCATCACAGCGGTCGTCGGCGCGCTGATCGTCGCCTACCGCGCACGCAAGTCGACGCAGTCCGAAGCCTTCGACGCAGGCTCGCCCGACGCGCTCGGCGCAGCGCTAAAGTTCGTGGTGATCGTCGCGCTCATGCTGTTGCTTGCGCACTACGCGCAAGTCTATGCCGGCGAAACCGGTCTCATTCTTTCGGGCCTGCTGTCCGGCGCCATCGACGTCGACGCGGCGACCGTGTCGGCAAGCCGCCTGTCGGGCTCCCAGGTGCAAGAGGCGTCCGCCGCCGCCGGCGCGGCCAGCATCGCGGTCGCGATTGCCGCAAACAGTTTTGTGAAATCCGGCATCGCCTATTCGCTCGGCACGCGGCAACTCGCCTTGCCAGCAATGGCAGTTCTGATTAGTTCGGGCGTCGCGGCCCTGATCGGCGCCGGCATCGCCTATGCGTGGTTGCCCCACTGAAAACAAAACGGCGTGTGGAACCCACACGCCGCCGAAAGTCCCGCGCGGCCCGCAAGGGCCACGCCGCCAATGATGCGTTGTTTATTGAATGACCTTCAGCCTGTCGGCCGAAATGCGGCCGTCGCGGCCCGGAGCCACCTCAAAGGTGACCTTCTGGCCTTCCGCGAGATCCTGAATCCCCGAACGCTGGAGCGCCGTGATGTGGACGAACACATCCTTGCCGCCGCCATCGGGAGCGATGAAGCCATAACCCTTCGCGGTGTTGAAGAATTTGACAACGCCATTCGTCATTTTCAGTCCCATTCCTTCACGAGATACACGGCCGCGCCGCAGACTACCTGCGGGCGTACCACTGCGCATGACTTATCCAGGTGGGAGGCGTCGGCGGGACGCTGAGATACCGTGTGGAACCATCGGCAAGCTGCGGCACGTCTTCATGCACTCGTCTTTCGTCAAAGCCAGTCGCGCACGAAACATGGCGAAGCGCGTTTAGACGCGCAAGTACAAATGTGCGTTTCTGTGACCACCGATAAGGGCCCTTGACTTGAGCGGATCGCGTGTTCTCGACCGCGCGCAAACCGAGACGGGGTATGCGCAATTTTCATCTGTATGCTGAACAAAATTTAACCGGCGCCGGGAAAAATCGGTGTTGACGGCGCAAGCAGAAGCGATGCGCCGATGACGACCAAAGCGAAACCGCCGAGCAGACTCAAACCCCAATACGTCCACAGCAACCAACCGTCCATCGTTCCCGCAACGCGCAACGCGACGTGCCGTGCACCCGACGAAAGCAGCGCCAATGCGGCGACGGTGATCCCGGTCCCAAGCGACATTGCCGCCGTCGCCAGCACGCCGACGAAAAACACGCCGTACGACAACGCGAACAACAAAACCAAAATCGCGCCCATGCAAGGCCGTAATCCGACCGCAGCGACGACGGCAACGCCGCCCCGCCAATCGCGAACCTCCGCTGGCGCGATATGCGTGTGCGCGTGCCCATGATCGTGATGAGCATGATCATGATTATGATGCGCATGGTCATGATCGTGCGCATCTCGCCCGCTGATGATGCCGCGCACGGTCACGAACAAGATATAGAGACCAACCCCGGCGATCATGGCAGCGCCGAGAAGCTCGAGCGGCCGCGTCAGGTCCGCGACCTCCCGGCTGACAAAGCCCAGAAGTGCCGCCAAGAGACCGACGGCACAGATCGCGGTGACACCTTGTGCAGCCGCGGAAAGAAACGACAAAACGATGCCGCGCCGAACGGCGCTCTCGGTCCCCACCAGATAGGCCGCGATGACCGCCTTGCCGTGCCCTGGCCCCGCCGCATGGATCACGCCGTAGAAGAACGCGAGCCCCAGCAGCCACGCCAACGCGCCGATCGAACCCTCGTCTTTGACGGCGCGCACGGCCTTTGCCAGCCCGCGCCACAAATCGCCCTGCACCTGGTTCACATAAGCCCAGACGTCGCCCCGCCACGACGTGTCGGCGGGTACCTCTTGCGTCGGCGGCATCGGAAGCGGCTGCGCGTGCGCCACGCCGAAAACGGCGAGCGCCAACACGATCACCAAGATGGCTCGGATCATTTCGCTTTGACGACCGGGCACGTGATGTCGACCACCGCCGCCGACGTCGCATTGAGCACGTCGTTCACCGGCGCCGTCATTTTCACCGATTGCGATATGCTCAGCGCCCCGGGCTTCGTCGTATCGACCTTGCGCAAGGCAAAGCTGCAAGCCTTAGGTGCGGCTCCCGTGAACACGACGCTATTCGTCGCGACGGGCGCGATGTCGATGTAATAGGTGGGATCGAAACTCGAATAGCTCAGCTTGATCGCCGCCGGATCGACCGCCTTCGTCAACGGCAACCGGAACGCAAACGTCAACTGGCCCTTGTCGACCGACGCCTTAGCGTTCGTCGGAGCGCCGGTGTCGATCAGCTTGCCGTCGGTCTCGACGAACATGAAGTACCGGTACTCCTTCAAGTTCTTCGCGTATGTGTTCGCGAGATCCTGAAGCTCGTTCGCATCGAACTTGCCGTTCTTGTTCTTGTCGATGCCGTCCGTCGCGAACTGCGTATAAAATTCGTCGAACGTCCACGACACGCCCAACGCATCGACGGAACCGCCGGCGTCGAAATTCACCGACGACCGCATGTCGATCCAAACATGCGGATGCGCGAAAGCCGAAGCGGGCGCAAAACAAACGCCCGCCGCCAGAAGAAGGAAAAGAACGCGTTGCATGACCCGCAAACTAGCGGAATTGCACGGCGTCAAAAAGACCGCAAATACGCGCGGAATTCCGCCGCGCTAGTAGGGCAGGGTGGTCAGCGCCGCGCTGCTCAACCGCTGACGATCGCACTCGCCGCGCCGCGCCAAGTCTACCAACTGACGCGCCACCTTCGCGCGCGTAGCTTCCGAAACATCGATGCCGCGACGTTTCTGAATCTCTTGCACGACGTCGTCGAACGCTTCGCGAATCGTACGGACCACGCGCGGCTCAAGAACGTTGAACGAGGTGATATCGGTATGCGACATGCGTTTCTCCCATGGACAAGCGCAGATCTGAGGTCTGCTTCTTGTGAACGGCCGACGTCTTCCGCCGACTCTGATTTGCCTAAACTTACACCCGAAATGTTGAAGCCGCGTTCACAAATCAACCCCGCGGCGTCGAATGTGTGACGGCCGTTTCGATAGATCGAATGCTCGCTGCGGCAAACTGATTCACACTGTTTTCATTCCGCAAACGCGAACACGACTCGGCCGCGCGCAGCTTTCCAGCCGTCCGCCGCCCCCGCGGCGCAACAAGCCAACAACTGTTGGCCGTGGCCGACGAAGGGAGGCAGCCAAGCCGACCCTCAAACATGAAAAAATAATAAGAGCTTGACGCCCGGCGACGCAGTTGTCCGAGGCTCAACGGCCAGCCCAAAACCCGGCGCGTCAATCCGCCCTTGAGCCCGAAGCCCCGCCGATGCTACCCCCTCCCACTTCCTGCCGCGGACGGGTGGTCGAGTGGTTTAAGGCACCGGTCTTGAAATGCGTTAGACCGCGAAACCGAGCGATTCCGGACTGCGGGGCGATGGCAGGTGCGGTCTGGCATTCCGTCATGCCGTCACGTTCGTGACCGATCGGTGACCAATCTAAGGGCTCCAGCTTGCTGTACTTAGACTACACGCCCACCATGGAAGCCTTCGCCAGATTTCCTGCCGGCGCTTCTGTAAGTCGTGGGTGTGTGCCGCACCACGGCTTGGACCGCCTGGACGTTCTCCGATAGCCTAGCGCGCACGGGAGGGGGCATGGCCGAATCGCGCAAGCTCGTCACCATTCTGTCGCTCGACGTGGCCGGTTATTCGCACGCGGCCGAGATGGACGACGCGGCGGCGGCGCAGGCGGTGCGTGCGGTGCGCGGCGCAATCGGCGACATCGTGACGCCGTTCGGCGGACGCGTGTTCAACACTGCCGGCGATGGCTTCATGGTCGAGTTCGCGTCGGCAGCCGCGGCGGTCGACGCGGCGATGGCGCTCTTGGCCGAGAGTTTGTCGGGCGACCGCGGTCTTCCGCGCATCCGTATCGGCCTTCACCTCGGCGATGTTTTCGTCGAGGCGAACGGCGATTTGCTGGGCCACGGGGTCAACGTCGCGGCCCGTTTGCAGGCGCTGGCTGAGCCGGGCACCGCGGCGGTCAGTGGCGCGGTGCGTGCGCAATTGCGCGCGACGCAGCATGCGTTTCAGCCGCGCGGACGTGTTCAGCTCGACAAGATGGACGAACGGATCGAGGTCTTCTTGATCAGTCCCGGCGTGGTGCCTGCGTTCGAGAAGATCAGGCGCCGCCGTGCTACCCGGTATGCGACGATGGCGGCGGGAATGCTCGTCGCGGTGGTTGGGCTCTTTGGCGCTTGGCGCTTGCTCGCGCCGCCGGCCGAGGCCGCGGTGCCGACGTTGGCCGTTCTGCAATTCGACGGCGCGGGCGGGACGAGTGCTGCGTTCGCGGAGTCGTTTTCCGCCGAATTACACTATGTGGTCTCGCGCGTCGCGCCGAGGCTGCAGCTCATCGGTCGCGCGTCGAGTTTCACGCTGAGCGGCGACAAAAAGAACGCTGTACAGGCGCGCGAGATGCTCCACGCCACCCATGTTCTGGCCGGGTCGGTCACGCGAGAAAACGACAAGGTGGTGGCGACGGTCGAATTGATCGACACGACAACGAACCTGCAAATCTGGCGTGATCGCATGTCGGACGCGGCGGGCCGCACGGAGCATTTGCTGGCGCGCATTTCGGAACGCGCCGGCGAGGTACTGAAGCTGACCGAGAAGGGCACGTTCGTAGCACGACCGCTCGACCCACGCGCGCTTGACCTCTACTTCAACGCCCGCGTCGTCTGCTGTTCGGCTTACGTCGACCAGCAGCGTGCTGCCATCGAGGCGTTGCAAGAGGTGGTTCGAATCGAGCCGACCTTCGTGCGAGCATGGATCAAACTTGCCGAGGCTTGTCAGTACTACTCCCAATTTGCGCCAACTAAAGAAGCGCGCGTGCGCGCCGAGGCAACGGGCAAGGCGGCGTTAGGCCAGCTTCACGCGCTGGCGCCGAACGAGGCCGAAACTTGGGTGGCTGCGTTGATGTTTACCGAAGACCCCAGGGAGCTGGACGTCTTGATGGAGAAGGCGCGCGCGATCGATCCGAGCCATCCAAAGGTAGTGGAAACCCAGCTCAGCTATATGGTCGTGCTGGGCCGAGGGGAAGAGGCGACCGCGCTTGTGGAGCGGGCGCTGACATTCAATCCGTTGAACGCGAGTTTTCTTGAGCACGCGGGCTTTAGCGCGCTCATCACCGGCGATCTGCCCCGCGCGGAGGCCGTTGCCCGGCGTATGAACAGTGTTAAACTCTGGCACCCGATCGTGATGTCTTGGCTGAGCCGCGGGGATTTCGATCGCGCCAAAGCCGCGACGGACGCGTTCGCCGCCGCGCTCGCCGAAATCGAACGAAACGAGCCAGCGCGTCCTACCCACGCTTGGTTTCGCGCGCGTCTGCAAGATGGACGCGATGTGTATGCCGCGTTGCAAGCCGGTGCTGCAGAGCGCGAGGCGCTCGCGGAGCGCTTGGTCAAGCGGGTGGTCGTGCCCGTCACCGCCAACTATGACGAGCGCATCGTCGGGTACATCAACGACGTGCCGGCGATCGCAATGCTCGCCGGCGCGGATCGGGCGTTCGACGCTTGGGGGCGCCGCATCGACAGTTTGCCGCCATACGATGAGACGGGCGGCGCGCACGTCGATGACGTGGCTGCGTGGTTTGCAAGCAGTATGTATGTCGGCTGGGCGCGCCTTCATCGCGACAAACGTTACTGGACTTATGTCGCGCGCTTCGACCGGGAGGCGATAACCCCGCCCGGACCTCAGTGGCCCGACACACCCGACATCTGGCCGCCCTCGTTCTGCAAAGCGCGGGATATGCCGTACGACTGCACGACGGTCGCGCGCGCGGCGTTTGCCGAGGCAGCGAAGACGCGTGTCAAGCATTGATGCAGGTGGGTCTAGTGGTTCCCGACGCGAAGGCCGCGCGGCAGTTCACTCGCTCTCGGGACCGGCGCCATCGTTCAAAGAGCCGAAGACGGACAAGAGCCGGCGCGCAGTCACCCTGCCGAGCGTTCCCGTTGAAGCGTTGAAGCGTCACCGGACGGCTCAGGCCAAGAACCGGTTGGCGATGGAACTGCCCCGTGATGACAACGCCCTAGTGTTTGCGGACGCGGACGGCGCGACCCTAAAACCTTCAAGCATGACGAAATCGTTCGAGCGGATTTTGGGCAAGGCGAAGCCGGGGACCAAGGTCTCGCTCCATGGCCTGCGGCACGAGCACGCCTCGCACCTGTTGAAGCGCGACACCAACCCCAAGATCGTGTCGGAGCGACTTGGGCACGCATCGGTCGCTATTACGCTCGACCTCTATTCGCACGTGCTGCCCGGCTTGCAGGAGGACACGGCGAAGGTTGTCGATCTGGCGATGAGAACGGCTTTGCAACAAACAAAGCCCAAGGCCCGACAATCGCGTGACCAATCGGTGACCAAAGGCGGTTGAACCGGCCGGCGGGCGCGTGCTAACCCGTTGACCTTCCTGCCGCGGACGGGTGGTCGAGTGGTTTAAGGCACCGGTCTTGAAAACCGGCGAGGGGCGACCCTCCGTGAGTTCGAATCTCACCCCGTCCGCCACATCGTCATCGCGAGGTAAGCCGCGCCCGCGCCGATGGCCGTCAGCACGCTGCCCCACGCCATATCGACCAGCGCGAGTTTCAGTGTCCACGATTTCAGCGTCGACAGATTGGTGAGGTCATAGGTGCCGTAAGCGACAAGGCCCAGCAGCGCGCCGGTACCGCACGCGACCAGCAATGAGTGCGCCTTCAAACCCGGCTGAACGGCCAGGAACATGATCCCCGCGATGTACAGCACATAGAACGCCGCCGCTGCAGCAATATTCGTCCGCTCGGCCATGATCGGTCCGATCGTCGGCAAGTACAGCGCGCGCCCGACCGTGCCCAACCAAATCATGTCGAGCACAAGGAACGCCACGCCGGCGGCGGCGTAGCCAATAATCCATTCTCGCATTGTCGTGCTTCCGTCGTTGGCTGGGTTACATCAGCAGGCGCATCAGCATCCCGATCCAGCCGGGCGCTTGCGGCAAACCGTCCGTCGCGATCAGCAACGTGCATTCGCCGTCGTCGTCGACGCGCGGCTGATGCGACACGCTATCGTCGGCGGTGAAGAAATCGCCTGGCGTGTAATGCCCGTGCTGATCCGAATAGCCACCGCTGACCACATACGTCACTTCGACGCCGCTGTGACCGTGGTGGGGCAGGGCGAGACCAGGCTTCGCACGCAGCAGAAACGCCCGTCCCGTGCCGCGCGGCGCCTTCCAAAGATTGCGCTTATAGATCCCAGGCCCAATCGGAAACTCGAGCCCCGGACGAAGCCGCCGCAACGCCGCCGGCAACGCAGAGGCGCGCAGCCTGCTGCTGCGGCGGGGGCGATCGCGCTCACGCTCGATCCGGCCCAGCACGCTTTCGAGCGCGCCATCCGCCATCGCCGCCGGTGGCTCGGCCTCAAGCAACGCGCCGCCGACGCCCTCCCACAGCGCCGCTTCCTTGCGGCACAGCACGCACACATCGACATGCGCCCGCAGCGGAATGTGGAACGGGGCCTTCACCGCGCCCGACGCAAACTGCATCAATAATTCTTCAGAGGGGTGATAGGCGATCGTCATGTCACGCCCTCCACCAATTCGCGCAACTTGCTGATGGCAAGCCTCACGCGCGACTTCACCGTGCCCAGCGGAATACCCAATTTCGTCGCGATCTCGCTATGCGGACATTCTTCGAAGAACGACAGCGTCAGCACCTGCCGTTGCTCCGGCGGCAATTTCTTCAACGCATCGCGAACGACCGTCTGCGACTGCTGCCGCGCAACGATCGCGAACGGCTCTTCCGGCGCGTCGGGCTCTATCTCACCGACCAGCGTCATCGGATTGCGCGTACGCCGCGCCGCATCGATGCGCAGATTTCGCGCGATCGTGAAAATCCAAGTCGAAGCGCTGGCGCGGTCCGCATCGAACAATTCCGCCTTGCGCCAAACGGACAGCAAGGTCTCCTGCGCCAAATCCTCGGCAAGCCCGGCAGGCGTTCCCACCCGCATCAGATAGGACTTCACGCGCGGTGCGAAATGCGCGAAAAGCGCCGCAAAGCTGTCGCGGTCGCGCGAGGTCGCCACATTGCTGATGTGCTGCGCGTGAACATCGGGTGTCGTCATTGACAGGTCGGGTGAACGTGGCGTCACGCGCCAGGACCTGTTGACCAGGGGGCGGCGCCCGAAGCCTGCAAGGTCATCCAAGAGAGGTTTGTGACGCATGCCACCGATACGCAAGGTGGGCGCCGTCGGATCACGCCTCGCCGGGGGTCGTAAAGGTGCATAGCGCCGGAAGGTAGCCGACCCAACAGGGGGAAACCAAGAGGCTAAGCGTGTGATCCGCCGCCTTTAGGGGTACGTATTACCGCCATGGCAAAGATCGCGATAGTGGGCAGCGGCATTTCCGGCCTTGGCGCCGCTTACCTTCTGCACCCCCGCCACGATATCGTGGTTTACGAGAGCGACACCCGCATCGGGGGCCACAGTCGAACAGTCACCGTGAACTACGGCGACCGCACGATCCCGGTCGACACCGGCTTCATCGTCTTCAACGAGCGGAACTACCCAAACCTGACCGGCCTGTTCCGGCACCTGGGCGTCCAGGTTCAGCCGAGCACGATGGGCTTTGCCGCCACCATCCTCAACGGATGGCTCGAATGGGGCTCGCAGCACCTGACGAGCATCTTCGCGCAGCGGCGCAATCTTGTTCGACCCGCCTTCTACCGATTCATTCGTGACGTGAGGCGCTTCAACGCGCTCGCCTTGGCGACGGCTGAAGCCTCGCCCGGCCTGACCCTTGCGGGCTTGATCGACCGCTTAAAGCTCGGCCGCTGGTTCCAGGATTACTACATCCTGCCGATGGGCGGCGCGATCTGGAGCTGCGCGCCCAGCCGCATCTTGAGCTTCCCCGCGCTGACCTTCACGCGCTTCTTCGCCAACCACGGTCTGCTCACCGTGCGCGGTCAGCCGCAGTGGTACACGGTGACGGGCGGCTCGCAAGAATACGTGCGCCGCTTGACGCAGTCCTTCGCCCACAAAGTCAGAACCGGTTGTGGCGCCGCGCGCGTTGTGCGCCAGGGCGGTGGCGTCACGATTACGGACACGCAAGGCGCCACGGAAACATTCGACCATGTGATCATGGCCTGCCACGCCGACATCGCCAAAACATTGCTCTCCGACCAAAGCACCGAAGAGACCGACTTTCTGGAAAGCTTCCGCTTTCAGGACAACCGGGCCGTCTTGCACCGCGACCGCGCCGTCATGCCCAAGCGCGAGGCCGCATGGGCAAGCTGGGTCTATCGCGCCGACGGCATCGACGACGAACACGCCATCACAGTCAGCTATTGGATGAACAGCCTTCAAGGCATCGACCGCCGCTACCCGCTCTTCGTCACGCTGAACCCGACGATGCAAATCGCGCCGGACATGATCTTCGACGAATACAACTTCCGTCACCCCATCTTCGACGCCCGCGCCATCGAGGCCCAAAGCAAAATCGAAACCGTCCAAGGCATCCGCAACACGTGGTTCTGCGGCGCCTACCTGCGCCACGGCTTCCACGAAGACGGCCTGGCGAGCGCCGTCAACGTCGCGGCCCGCCTCGGCGCGCACCCGCCCTGGGCGCGCGCATGAACGAAATCGCCGACGTCCGTATCACCCACAGCCGCCGCGGCCCGCGCAAGAATGCCTTCGCCTACCGCGCGCTCTATCTGATCCTGCCGCTCAGCACGCTGGGCCGCGACCCGCGCCCATTCTTCGCCTTCAACCGCTTCAGCCTCTTCAGCTTCCACAATCGCGACCACGGCGACGGCAAGACGGACCTCGAAACGTGGGCCCGCCAACAACTTGCTCACCACACCATCACCGAAGCCGACGGCGAGATCGTGTTGATGACGCTGCCGCGCATACTGGGCTACGTCTTCAATCCGGTCAGCTTCTGGCTTTGCCACGATCGCGAAGGACGCCTGCGCGCCGTGATCGCGGAGGTCAACAACACCTTCGGCGAACGTCACATCTACATCTGCCACCACGACGACCACCGCCCGATCGCAAAACCGGACTGGCTGACCGAACGCAAAGCTTTCTACGTCTCGCCGTTCCTCACCATCGAAGGCGAATACAAATTCCGCTTCGACGTGGAAGCCGACCGCTTCGCCATGGCGATCAACCACCACGACAACGAGGGCCTGCGCCTCACGACCGGCATGTCGGGCAAGCGCGAACCGTTGACCTCCGCACGCCTAGTCCGCGCCTTCCTTTTGAATCCGCTGATGCCGTTGAAGGTGATCGCGCTCATCCACTGGCAAGCGATCAGGCTGATGATGAAGGGCGTGAAATACAACGATCACGCCGTCCAAGCTGGCCAATCCGGCGATCGCTGAACAAAGCGCTCCGTCACTTTCTTCTAGCGTTCCAGTTGAACAGAAAATTCCGATGCTCGGCCCACGTTTGGCCTTGCACCTCGCTACCCACGAGGCATGCGGCGGTGTGATAGGGGCCCTTGCCGTCGGTGGTGCGGAAACTGACGCATGTCCGACCGCGATCGGTTTTCCAACGGCCCGCGTCGATGGCGCTGTCATAAAACGACCCCGTCACCGAACCGTCCGCGCCAAGACTGAGAACGAGGGGACGCGTATAAGGCACCGCCGGATCGGCGGACAGATCGACGACCCAGGCACCGCTCAAGTCCGCCGCGGCAGGTGGTGGCCCCACAGGCGCGGCGCTCTCAGATTGAGCCGGCTCCGCAAAAGCGGCTAAAGCCAACGCTATAACCAGTGCGGACATGCGCATAAAGGATCTCCCCCGTCTGCATCAGCTACGCGCGGCCGCCTCAAATGGATCAGGCGATTGCACCTCTCGCACACTCCCCCAGCCATTGACCCAACGTCTTCGGCGATCCCGAATGCCTTACGACCTCAAGGAATGGGGCGCACTCAAAGCGAGCCTCCGTCGACCTTGCGTTCAATCGCGATAGGCAGGCCGAAGAGTTTTAAGGCGCCCCAACAGCATACCGTCTGACAAGGCCTTCTTGTGGCCGGCGCGCCCCCGCGGCGAGAAGATCGGCAAGGTAAAGCCTTTGCGCGAGCGCGGTTGCTCCTCGACCTTCTTCGTGCGCAGCGCGGTCTCCGCCTCCCGCCAGCGTTGGTCGAAAGCCAAGTCTTTGACACGGCGGCGGTAGAGTGCCTGCCGCGAGCAACCGGCGGCGCGGCACGCGCGGGACACGGGCTCGCCGTGTTCAAGCGCTGCGAAAAAAGCGCTGACCGCTTCGGCGGACACTTTGCGATGCGCGGGCATCCTGTCCTCCTCTTAAGCGGCTTTCGAAAAGGCTGGAACTGGCGGAGTTATGCGGTTTGAAGGTTGACATGCGGCACAGGCGTCGCGTGTCCCACATCACTGTCCCACATTGTCCCACAAAGCGGTCTCAGGCGGTCGATGCTTCGCGCACCGCCGCGCGTGTCACGGTCACGTGCCCATCGCAGATAGCGCGAAAATACCGGGGGGGGGGTAGGACACCCGGGCGCAACTTCTCACGATACATTTGAAGAGCGCCGAATATCGCAGAAAGCGCCGAAAAAGTCCAGAAGAAACACCGTCGAAGCCACCTCGCGTCGGCCGAGTTTGGACCGCGTTCTTGAGATCGACGGCGATCGCAATGAATGTCCTCCTGCTCGGGAAGACTAAGACGAAATGTCGTCCCACGTGGCGTTCCAGCCGCCAGGATCCGGAACGCCCGGCGCGACGAGCCCGCATGCGACCGCAGAGTTGTAAGCCTCGGCTTGCGCATCCAGCATCGCGCCAATCGCCTGATCGCGACTAGCCGCGGTGTTCGGCGCAATGCCCGCGAGTATATCGCCCAGGCCTTTTTGGGCGAGCTTCATGCCTTCGGCACGCATGGCAGCGCCCGGCGATGCGGCGCCTGAGCAATTGTCGAGTAAGTCGCGAATGCGTTGCGCGCGATTGTACGCGGTTTGCACATCGGCTGAGGTGTATCCCGCGCCGGCTGTCAAACCTTGCGCGGACGTGCCGACGTCCTCCGTCGGCGGCAGCGGGTTATCGGCCGGCAAGTACACACATGCGGTAAGAACGACACCGCCCGCCGAGAGCGTCAGTACACGGAAGAGAGAGGATCTCGTGATCATCGCTGGGCGCTCCTCAGAACAGTTTCGCGGTCAAGCCAACGCCGACGATCGTTTGATCGCCTTCGAATTGCGGCAGATTGGAGTCGTAAGTGCTGTAGTTGACGTGAATGTCGGCGCTGAAGCGCTCGTCGATGGCGTACACCAACTTTGCTTTGGCCGTAAAAATCTCCTGTTCCTCGCGGCCAGGGGGCGGAATGAAGCCGGCATCGAAACCGCGATAGTCGCGACGTTCGTAACCGACCTCGCCCGACGCGAACAGGCCCGGCATAATCACGGTCCGTGCGCCGAGCGATGCGCCGTAAGAGGAGTATCGCCAATTGCGCCCGTCGGAGTCGTTGACAGCGAATTTGACAGTCGCGCTCAACACCGTATAGCCGCCGTCGATATAGTAATCCGCTCCCGCGTTGAGCGACGTGAGCGTGCCGTCGCGATCGTTCACCGCATCGGGAAACACGATGTGAAAGTCGTTCCAGGAATGGGTCACGCCTCCGCGCACTCGCCACGAAGGACTGACATCACGCGAGAGTTCGACACCGACCTGGTGTCCGTTGAGACCCATAGCGTGAACGTCGCGGCCGTCCTCAAAACGGAAACCGTACGAAACGCGCACATCGACGCCGTCGACAACCGCGCTTGCAAAGACCGAGGGATTGACGATGATCAAATCGAAGTCGTCAAAGTTGCCGTAATCGGGCTGCAGAGCCGCCGGAATGTCGTCCAGAAACATCGTGCCATCGACGCGCAGCGCAGCGCCTATGGTGAATAGCGGGGTGATTTGCTGGCGGAACGTCGCGTCGAGCGTTCCGGTCAGAAACGTGCTCTCGCGCGTTCGGTCGTCCGGGACCACGAACGACAACTCATCCGCCCAAAGTTCAACGTTATCGTCCAAGCCATAGCCAACGCGGATCACGGCGTCGAATGCATCGAACGGATCGGAAGGATCGCCCAAGTTGGCGCCGGCCGAAGGACTCTCGAAACCGGCAAACGCTTGCGATGCCGCTAAGGACAGCGCCATGAACGCGCCGCACGCAACCAGCTTCTGCATAGATATTCCCCAAGGAAAGCCCGATCACCTCGTCCAATAAGGCGGCAAAGTTCCAAATTACAAGCAGATACTATACAATTGGAGTGGACAAATATTGGCGCTAATCGCGAGTTGTACGGCGGACGAGCAACAAGCTTACTGCCCGACGAAGCGCAGGAAAATGTTCCCCTATTGAACGAAGTCGGAATTGGCGACGCCGGCAAACTTGCCCGCATAGGGATGGCCGCGCCGCCGCAAAGGGGTCGCAAATCGATCGCGTCTCAGTTCGAAGAGCTTGATCCACCTCAACCACGGTGCGGCCTTTCCGCCTTATAAGAGTGGTCCGGACATAACGCAGGGTGACCACACCCGACCGTTTTGGTCTCGCACTATCAGGCGGCCTGCCGGCAGGAGCATCGCCCATGACTTACTACTTCGCACGACAGTTGTCGGTCGGCTTCGAGGAAGCGATCGTCAAAGTCACCGAGGCTCTCAAGCGCGAGGGCTTTGGCATCCTCACGTCGATCGATGTACGGGACACGTTGAAGAAGAAGATCGATGTCGACTTCCGGAACTATCGCATTCTCGGCGCCTGCAATCCGGGCCTCGCGCACAAGGCGCTGGAACTCGAGGACAAGGTCGGAACGATGCTGCCCTGCAACGTCATCGTTCAGGAGCTGGCCCCCAACAAGATCGAGGTTGCCGCAATAGATCCTGTCGCATCGATGCAGGCGATCGACAACCCGCGGCTGAAGGAAGCCGCCGGCGAGGTGCAAGCAAAGCTGCGCAAAGTGATCGAGAGCTTGGCCTAGGGCGTCCGAGGCGGGCCGTCCACGGGAACGCCGCCGCCGCTGCGCAACGCAATGCCTGTGCGAACGTTGTGCGCCACGGCGGCGATGGCCGCGAGAACCAGCGCTGCAGCAAAGCCGAAGGTGAAGTGCATGCCAACGGCAACGGCCCCGGACGACGCCGCCGCGAGGTCTCCGGCCCCGGCGCCGAAGGCGAGGACCGCGCCCATCAAAGATGCGCCCGTGATCAGACCGAGATTGCGCGACAGGTTGAGCATGCCGGAGACGACGCCCCGCCGATCGCCGCCAACCTCCCTCATGATCGCCGCATTGTTTGCAGCCTGGAACAGAGCGTAGCCGGCCGTGAGGACCGTCAGCGGAACGACATAACCGGGAACCCCAAGCGACGACGGAATAAGCGCGAGGGCGGCACAAGCGATGCCCATGCCGACAAGGCCAACGAGCGTCATCCCTTGAACACCAAAGCGGTCCACAAGACGCCCGGCAGGTATGCCGGCCGCGGCGGCGACGAGCGGGCCAGCTGTCATCACCATGCCGACGCTTGCGGGGTCGAGACCCAATGTGCGCGACAGATAGAAGGGACCGACGATGAGCGTCGTCATCACCACCGTCGAGGCGATGGCGCTGGCGCTAAGTCCGACGTTCAGGCGCATGTCGTGGAAGACCGTCAATCGGATCAACGGCGATGCTGCTCTCGCTTCCGCGAACACGAAAAGCGCGCCTCCCAACACCGCGGCGACGAGGAGGGCGAGGTTCAGCGCGCTGAAACGTCCGCCGCCGACCGTCATCGCGAGAGCGTAGGCGGATAGAGCCAAAGCCAACAACAGCGTGCCCAAAGCGTCGAACCGGGCGTCAGACGCCGTAGGCATCGCGCCATCAGTAGGCAAAGACCGGTAGGCCAAGAAGAGGGCGAGAAGCCCCAGCGGCGCATTCACGAGGAACATCGCCTGCCAACCGAAACCGGCGATGAGAAAGCCCCCGAGCACCGGACCGAGGGCCGTACCGACCGCCGACATGGTCCCAAGAAGCCCCATCGCGCCACCGATTGTCTCCTTCGGCACGGTCTCGCTGACCATCGCCAACGCAAGCGTCATCATGACGGCTGCGCCCAGCCCTTGCACCGCCCGAGCGGCGATCAAAACCCAAAGCGCGGGCGCCAAGGCGCAAACGATCGAACTGATGGTGAAAACAGTCACGCCGATGAGAAGTAACCGCCGCCGGCCGACGATGTCGCCGAGGCGCCCGACGCCGACGATGAGCGCCGTTATGGTGAGCAGATAAGCCAGAACGACCCATTGGGTCACCTGGAATGAAGCCGCAAACGTCTGCGCCAATGTCGGTAGAGCCACATTCGCAACGCTGGTGCCGAGCGAAGACATCAACATACAGAGCGAAAGTGCCGCCAGCGCCCATCCCGGCGACCAGGGCAATGCGTGCCCGCCGTTGCGTTCCGCGTGCGATCCTTGGGACGTTTCTTGTTTCATTTTCAAGTCTTATGAGGTAGCGTTGCCCATATAGATGCGTGTGCACGCATATAATGTCAAGAGGTGCCGGAAATGGACGGATTCATTGAACTTTTCGACGCCATCGGGGCTCTCGCCCGCCGCAGATATCAAACGGCGGAACGGTTCTTCTCGGAACTCGGGCTCAATCACACCGAGGCGCGGCTGCTGACCTTGCTGCATCAGGAAGGTGGCACCGCCGCTCAAGACGCACTTTCGGACATGCTGCATGTGGACCGAACCAACGCCGGGCGCGCTCTCAAGCGCCTCGAGCAGGACGGCTACATCTCAAAACGGCGGGGCGAGGACGACAAGCGCGCGAACCTCGTGCGCATCACGCCAAAAGGCCGCGAAGCAGCGGCCGTGGTTTCCAGATTGAAGAAAAAAATCGCGCGCGCCTTGTTCAGCGGCATCAGCGAAGAAGAAGCCCGCGCCGCGACGCAGGTGCTCACGAAAGCAGGCGCCGAGGAAAAGGATTACCGCACCCGGGGGCTCTAGCGCGCGCCAAGTGGAGCAGCACGGTTGCCATGGCGCGCTTTCTGTCATCTGGCGCGGTGTGCGCCGATTAGACGGCACGGCCTGCGCACGGCGGCCCAATCGTCCTCACCATTGCGCTGCGCGCCCCTTCGCGCAGATCAGGCCAGCACCGGATACAAGTCGAAGGAGCCGTCGAGTCCTTTCAACGCGGCGGACCGCGGCGGACCGAACGTGAAGGTGCCGAGCCCTCGCGCCAGCGCGTAAACGAGATCGGACGCCAAAATCTCGCCGCCCAGAGCCAGCCCCCCCACGCGCGCGGCGATGACGACCGTTCGCCCATAGAAGTCGTCACTGCGCTTGATCGCCTCGCCGGAGTGCAGGCCCACACGAATGCGAACCGGCAGTCCTTCGAACCCTGCTTCGATCCGTTCGCGCATCACAAGGCTCGCCCGCAAAGCCAAAGACGCCGAAGGAAACGCCAGCATGAAGCCGTCACCCTGCGACTTCACAACGAAGCCGCTTTGTTGCTCGGCCGCCTCGCGCACAATGCGATCGTGCCAGTCGAGCACACGCATGAACGCAGCATCGCCCAACCGATCGAGCAAGACCGATGACGACTCGATATCGGTGAACGCAACGGTCACCGTGCCGTCCGGCGCTGAAGCCGGCCGCACGTCCGTCCGTTCGTCCCGGACGCTCCTCTCGATATGGTCGATGTTCTTGGTCAGCGATCGTCCGAACGCCAATTCGTCTTTCTGGCCGATGGAGCCATGCCACTGCACGATCCGCCAATGTCCCCGCTCGATGGCCAGCACGAGCGTGATGCGCACACTGACCTCGGCGCCCGTCGGCAATACCAAGCGCGGCCGGTCGGCGATCCAGCCGACGTTTCCGATGCAGTAGGCAACAGGGGCGCCCGGCAATAATTGGATTCCGCCCAACTCCGCATTTTGCCGGAGCATGACCTCGGTGCCCTCAGGTCCTGTCCACCACTCGTCGGGATCGGTACCGATGTTCAGCAGACACGCGCTCGTCGAGTACATCTCGCGCACAGCATCGACATCGTTGTCGCTCATGGCCGCGTAGAGCCGCAGCAAGAACGCCCGCAACTCCTCGCTCGGCACAATCTCAGCCATCACTCGTCCGTTTTGCTTCGCACAACGTAGCGTTCAGGGATCGCCTCGGAAACCTGACCGTTGATATCTCACGAGTAACGAAGTGACAAACTTCGAGAGGAGCGATCAGCATTGGCTCCGCGCTCAAGATTGAAGCGGGTGAGCCGGGCTCACAAGATGATGACGAGGCAAGCGCGCTGACCCGGCGGCCGGACGTCCGCTCTCGGCGAGATCCGGCCGTTCGGACAAAGGTCCGCGGAACGGCTGGTGGTGGCCCTTTCCAGCCAATTAAAAGTCGGTTGTCGATTGAGCCAACTACCCCGTCGATAGATTGAAGTTGACACTGCGTCTATCTTTGCGCTCGACAGAGCGTACAGCCTTCAAAGATGGGGTCCCCTCATGAGCGCCGAACCAAAACCTATGCCGACGCCGCTTGCGCTGCACCGCGGTGAAAAAGACTTGCCATTCGTGCCTTATCAGGAGCGCGCCACGTTCCAGCTTCTCCAAGTCGATATCGATTCCGGCCTTTGGGTCGTTCGCCTGCGCGCCGAACCGGATGTGACCATCCAGCGCCACAGGCACACTGGCGAGGTCTTTGCTTTCACGATCCAGGGCGCGTGGAAGTATCTCGAGTATCCTGAGGTCAATGTCGCCGGGTCTTATCTCTTCGAACCCGCTGGTTCGATTCATACGTTGCATGTTCCCAAGACCAACAAGATCGTCACCGATGTCTGGTTCGCGATCCGCGGCGCCAACCTCAATCTTGACGATCATGGAAACGTCGAATCCGTGGTGGATGCCGGAACGGTGCTGGAACTTTACCTCGCCGGCTGTCGCCAAGCGGGCCACGCGCGCCCTAACGTGATCGGTGCCTAGAAACTCTGCGGTACTTGCAACTCAACCGAACGAGACCTCCTATTCACGGTGAAAATCGCGGAGCCGGCAGATGGTGATCAGCATCGACCAAGCGACGAGGCTCGCAGAGGGCTACACGGCAGCTTGGAACACCGGTTCACCTGAAGCCGTCGCGACGTTCTACGCTTCGGACGGCGGCATTGTCATAAACCGCGGAGCGCCTTGGGCAGGTCGCGCCGGGGTCGCCCAAATGGCGGCGGGTTTCTTTGCCGACGTGCCTGACCTGTCGCTTGTGTGCGACGGTGTGCGTTGTGCGGGTGATCACGTCATTTATCTGTGGACGTTCACGGGAACCCACGCCGCCACGAAGAAGCGTCTGAGCGTCAACGGCTGGGAAGAATGGGACGTCGACGGAAATCTCAAAATCACGGCGTCGCGCGGTTGGTTCGACGCCGACGACTATGCACGGCAGGTCGCTGACGCTTGAGTCGAGCGATTCCGAGAAGCCAATGTCGCGAAAGCGGCGAAATTCAGCCGTTGGCGCCACGCGCTCTGAATGTCTGATCGCGAGGATCGTCATGGACCGGACCTGAGGGACGGTGCGCCGGCCTTTTTTACGCGCCGAGTCCCGCGTTGACGGCGTCGGAGACCTTGATCCGGCAACCTTCGGCATAGAGCTGTTGCAACCGCTCCTCGTCGAACGCGCCGCGCAGCAAGGTTTCCGCCTGTGCGCGAGCACGCGCTTCGCTCATTTCGCGGTCGAAGCCGCTCTCGCGGTAGTGCGCGTCGGAGAGGCCGATGAGATGGGCGCCTTCGATGAATCGCCCGCGCTTGCAACACAGAAGGCCGAAATGCTCCAGAAACACATGGACCTTGCTGCTGTGTATCAACCTGGCCGCGGACTCCCGCGCGCAGTTGAGTGCCTCGTCCAACCGGTCCATTTGCGTATAGGTGGCGGAAAGGTTGGCGAGATTGTACGTGTCGGGTGTCTTGCGCTCCGGTCGATCGTGCACCGCTTGGCGCATGGCGGCGGCCTCTTGCAGCCTGCCCTGCACCATGTAGCTTTCCGCGAGATCGATCATTGCCGCGTCGATCTTCTCAGGATCGCCCAGGGCGCGCATGATCGCCAGAAGTTCGAGCATGTAGCGCTCGCCCTCTTGCGCGCGCCCCTGCAATTCCAACAGGTAGGTTTTTGCCTGTAGTACGTTTGTTTGTATAGCGGCGGGCCAGGTCGGATCGAAGATCGCCTGCGCCGCTTCGAGCGTGCGCTCCGCACCCTCCAGATCGCGACGCCAGACGAGCTTCTTGGCCAGAGCGCCAAGGGCGATGTATTGACCTTGCCGTTGAAACTGCGATGCGAAAAGCGCGGCGGCGCGCTCCAACGCGGCCACTTCGCGCGCCGCGTCGGCTTGATGACTGAGTTTTGCAAACGCGACCAACAGCTCGGCCTCGAGCGCGGGTTGGGTATTGTCCGATACCGCCCGCAAAGCGGTCTCGCACCAGGTCATGCCCTCGGCTTCCGCACCGGCCTGGCTCCAAACGACCGATCCCGTCCCGGCGAGCGCAATCAGCATCTCGCCGTCGCCGTCTTTGCTCGCCGCCCAATGCAATGCGGCTCTCAGATTGGCGATATCTTGAACGACCCTGTCGACGGCGGCGGAAGCATGGGGCGTCCATTGCGCCTCTTGCGCCTGCAAAAGGCGGGAGCGCATCAATCCGGCATGACGCCCGCGCACGGCGCGCGCGTCCTCGGATTTGGCCAGTTGTTCGACGGCAAAGGTGCGCGGTGTTTCCAGGAGCCGATAGCGTGGCGGATCCTGCTGATCGAGCGTTAGAAGCGACTTGTCGAGGAGGCTCGCCGCCAGATCGATCACTTCCCAGCTTTCGATTGCAGCGTCGCTGCAAACGCGCTCCAAGGCTTCCAGGTCGAACCAGCCGACGAAGACGCCAAGTCGTGCAAACAATGTTTGCTCGGTTGCGGTGAGCAGCGCATGGCTCCACTCCAACGCGCCCCGCAATGTGCGTTGCCGGTTGGGCGCGGTGCGCGAAGCATTGCCCAGAACGCGGAAGCGATCTTCCAGCCGCTGACGCAGGCCATCGAGACCCAAGAGCGGCAAGCGCGCCGCCGCCAATTCGATCGCCAGCGGCAAGCCGTCAAGCTGCCGGCAGATCTGCGCCACCGCCTCGATGTTTGTGGGGCCAAGCGCAAACCCCGGGCTGACGGCCCGCGCGCGCGCCGCAAAGAGGTCCAACGCGTCCTGTCCGTCGCGTTCGACGCCGACGGCCGGCGTCGCCAGAGGTTGAAGCCGGTGGGTGTGCTCGAGACCGCAGCGCAACCGCTCTTGGCTCGTTGTCAGAACGCGCACGTGCTCTGCGCCGTGCATGATCGCTTCAGCCGCCTCCGCGGCGGTCGCGATCAGGTGCTCGCAATTGTCGAGGACCAGCAGCATGCGCCGATCCCTGATCTGCTCGACGAGATCGGGCAGTCCGTTGCGCAGCGTAAGACCGGCCGCCCGCGCAATCGCATCGGCCACGAGCGCGCCATCGGCGACCGGCGCCAACTCGACCCACCACACGCCGTCAGGAAAATCCGCCTTGGCGGCGGAGGCCACCGCATGAGCCACGCTGCTTTTGCCGACGCCGCCGGGCCCCGCAATCGTCACCAAACGATGCGACGCCAAGGCGGAACGAAGCGCTTCAATGTCGCTTGCACGTCCAAAGAGTTTTGCGCGGCCGGTCGTGAGGTTGCTTCGGAGCGCCGCCTTCGCGTGTTCCACGCGCTGCGTATCGACCGGCTTTACGTCGCCGCCGAGCTTGACCCTCACATCCGCGACGAAGGCGAGCCAGCTTGGGTCATTCGCGGCGCCCTGCCAATGGTTCAACTCCGCCGTCTGCGTCAGTTCGAACATGATGGGCCGCTCGCAGGGCTCGATCATGGCGGGGACCAGCGTCCCGTTGCGATCCGCCAGCGTTGCCTCGGAGCGAACCCAACGTGAGTTGACCGACGTCTTCGACCACAACACGACGACCGCTTTCGCTGCCTTCAGAGCGGCTTCCATGGTCTCGTCGTAGGCATCGCCCGAACGCAGTGCGATGTCCCACCACACGCGCAGACCTTCGCGTTCGAGCGCCTTGGCGAATATGAACGCGACGGCTTGGTCTTCGCGGGCATAGGACAAAAAAACGTCGGGCACGGCCGGCACGACGGGTGCGACGTTGAAGGCAAACGCCTCAATCGTCTCGGCCATCTTGTCGAGTTTCAGCATGCCGCGCGAGTGCAAGCGCTCGGCCAGCGGTCCGCGGACCGTGCGACGTACGTCGGCAGATATGAGCGCACCGCCTGGCTCGCTCTTGGCCATCAACCGCGCCGCGACGTTGACGCCGTGACCCAGGAGATCGCCGTTCGCCTGCACCGCGACGTCGCCCAGATGTACGCCGACGCGCACTTTTGGTTCGCAGGTTTCGGCGAGTTCACCGGCCGCTTCTACGGCGGCGAGGCTTGAGACGAACTCCAGCATGAAGCCGTCGCCGGCCGTGTTGAACACGCGTCCGCCGTGACGTGCGGCGATCGCTTCGATCACCTTGCGCAGCGCCGCCACCTCCGCCGTCGTGCGCGCCTCATCGGCCTCCGTGCGCGCGGAGTAACCGGCGACGTCGAGGGCGACGATGGTGGCGAGCTTGCGGGTTTGCGCGTCGTCGGCCATCGAGGCTTTCGGTCAAAGCGAGTGTGTCGGGCATCAGGCTAAGCAGAGACGACGGTTAATGCCAAGCAGCGCTCAAAAGCGCGTTGGGAGGCTCACTGACGACCACTACCAATGCTTGTCTTGCGGCGATTTCATACCGCCTGCTGGTCCGACGGCTGAGCGGCAGCTTTCGAGAGCTCAGGCCGGTCGCCGAAATCGGAGCTTCAGGTCAACTGGCCCGATGGAGACCTTTGGATGGCGCGGACTCAGTCTTTTCTTCTAGATCACCCTGTGATGCCGGCGCGATCACGGTGGCTCGAGCGCAGTGCGCGTGAACTTCAAGTGCCGTGTTCTAGAAGCCAGGCGGCGAAGGCGGAAACGCCATACCGTCACCCCCAGCAGCGCTGGCGCCGGCAACCGCAGCCGCGTAAACGGCGGCGCCCACCGGGGAATCCGCGACAAGCCGCGCCAGTACCAGCGCGCCCAGCATGGCGCCGGTCGTCCAAATCCAAGCAGAATGCACAGCTTTATGCACCCGCGCGTCCCGCACTGCCGCAAACGCCACGAACGCCAGCGACGCCAACTCAGCGGTCTCGAACGCATAAGGCATCAGAAACGGCATCGGCAGCAGTCGCCCAAAACTTGGCCCCATGAGAAGGACGAAACTGCCGATCTGCAGGCGTGCATGCCAGTCGGTTCGCCGGCGCAGCGCGACCGCTGCGGCGAAAAGACCAAGGGCCGCGACCAGACCGATCACGTTGGCGATGAGAAAATGCTGCGGCTGGAAGAAGAAGGGTGTTTTTCCTGCGTGTACGATTGCCCACGTGACCGCCACGCCGAGCACGAGCAGCGCGCACGCCCAAACAACTGCGAGCCAACCCAGCAGCCGGTGCTGCTTCATCGCACCCGCGTTCGCAAGCCAGGGTTGGACGGCGAAAATCGCGACCCACCCCATGAACGCCACAGCGTGGAGATGCACAACGACCGGTGCGTCGAAGCTCGAGCGCCCCATGGCCAAATTGAAGACGAACCCGGAAACCTGAACGATCGCCATGATGGTGGCGAGCGTACGGAAAAATCCGCGATCGTCGCTACGTACGCCGAAATCTACGATGCCCGCCGCCGTCATTCCTCGCCTCCCGACCGTCGCCGTCTTTTCTAAGGTATTCCCACGCCTTGCGCGATCCCCCGGCTTCGCGGTGTGTCCCTGACTCCGACACGCGCACCGCACACTACGAATTGACGATCTTGGCCCGTTGCAGACACTGACCAAGACCTGCTTGACTACTGCGGAAAGTGCTTGACGTGGGTCTATGCCGTGCGTCCGAAGTGCAGAGCAACTCATTGAACGGAAAACCAATGGTCAATTCCGCCGCGCATAGGTCTTCGGACACCCACCCGATCGACGCCCTCATCGTCGGGGCCGGCTTTGCGGGCATGTATATGCTGCACAAGCTTCGCGGGCTGGGCATGAACGCGAAGGTGGTCGAAGCCGGCAGTGGTGTTGGCGGCACGTGGTATTGGAACCGCTATCCGGGCGCGCGGGTCGATATTCAGAGCCTGGAATACAGTTTCGGCTTCGATGAGCGCTTGGAGGCGGAATGGCGCTGGTCGGAGCGCTATGCGCCGCAGGCCGAATTGCTGCGCTATGCCGAGCACGTGGCCGACCGCTTCGACCTAAAGCGCGACATCCGCTTCGACACGCGCGTCACGGCGGCCCATTGGGACGAGGCGGCGCAAGTGTGGCGGGTCGAGACGGACAAGGGAGGACGCACCGACTGCCGTCATTTGATCCTCGCGACCGGATGCTTGTCGATTCCGACCGACGTAACGTTCCCGGGCTTGGACACATTCAAGGGGCCGATCTACCGCACCTCGCGCTGGCCGCATGAGGGCGTCGACTTCTCGGGGCAGCGCGTGGGGATCATCGGCACCGGCTCCTCGGCGATCCAGTCGATTCCGGTGATCGCCGCCGAGGCCGCGCATCTGACGGTATTCCAGCGCACGCCCAATTATTCGATGCCGGCCCACAACGGCCCCATCCCGCAAGCCGATTTCGAAGCTTGGTCCAAGGACCCGCGCGCGTATCGCGCGGCCTCGAAAGACACGGGCGGTGGCTTTCAGAACGAAGCCAACACGACCACGCTCGTCACCGAAACGGCGCCGGACGAGGTTCGTGCCGAACTTGAACGCCGTTGGGCGTGGGGCGGATTTCGCATACTCAGCGCGTTCGCCGACACCGGGATCGACCCGGCCGCCAATCGCATCGTCCAAGACTTCATCGCCGAAAAGATCCGCGCGCAGGTTGTCGATCCGGCTGTCGCCGATCTGCTGACGCCCAAGGATCATCCCTTCGGCACCAAGCGGCCGTGCGTCGACACGGGATACTACGCGACCTTCAACCGGCCCAATGTGGAGTTGGTCGACCTGCGCGCGACGCCGTTGAAGGCTTTCAACGCGAAAGGCATCGCGACCAGCGCGCGGCAGTACGATTTCGACGCCGTCGTGCTCGCCACGGGCTTCGATGCGATGACCGGCGCTATTGACCGCATCGATCTACGCGGCGTGGGCGGGCGGCGGATCAAGGATCATTGGGCCGAGGGACCGCGCACCTACCTGGGTCTTATGGTTGCGGGCTTCCCGAACATGTTCACGATCACCGGACCGGGAAGTCCTTCGGTCCTGACCAACATGATCAACTCCATCGAGCAGCACGTCGAATGGATCGCCGATTGTCTGGTGTCGCTGAGCCGGCGCCAACAAACGAGCATCGAGGCGAGCGCCGAGGCCGAAGCCGCATGGTGCCGACACGTGGCCGAAGCGGTGACCCCCACGTTGTTGCCTCAAGCGAACAGCTGGTACATGGGTGCAAACGTGCCGGGCAAGCCGCGCATGTTCATGCCTTATGCGGGCGGCCTCAACAAATACACGGAAATCTGCCGCCAAGTCGCTGCGAAAGAGTATGAGGGCTTTGTCATACGCCAAGGCGACCGCGTGCTGAGCGACTCGCGCGTCTTCACGAGCCATCCGCCGATGCCCGACATTCCCGCACCGTTGTGGCCCATCATCATCGAGCGCCTGACCGCGGCAGGGCTCATGCCCGCGACGCCGTAGCGCGATTACCGACGATTTTCGCGGCGTCGGCGAGTTCGATGCCGATTTCAGTCAGCTCTCCGGATCAATACGTGCTAACGGAATTGCGTGCGTTTCACCGGGACGCCGAAAGCAGGTCCAAGTTTCGCTCGGTCGACTAGGGGCTCATGTGCTTTTCGGCCGAAGCCAGTTTCCTCGCAGCGGCGGTCACGGGCGCCGCCGGCGTCGTGGCGCTAACTAGGGTTAGCAAGGCGAGAGAAGTACCGCTCGCTCTCATTCCGCTCGCCTTCGCGACGCAGCAGCTGATGGAGGGCGGTTTGTGGCTGACCCTTCCGGTCGCGCCCGCAGGAGGCTTGTCGTCGTTCCTGACCCAGGCGTTCCTTGTTTACGGGCTGGCGTTCTGGCCCGTCTTCGCACCGTTCGCGGCATGGTCGATCGAAACAGCGCCGCGGCGACGCACCGCGATCGCCGTCTGCATGGTCCTGGGCGCGGCGCTGGCGATTTACCTCACGACCACGGTGCTGACCGTGCAGCACACGTCCTGCATCAGCGGCGGACATATCCTCTATTCGGTAGAGACTGGATCGCCGCTGTCGTTGGGGCTTCTCTATTTGCTCGCGACCGGCGTTGCCCTTGCCATCTCGTCCCACCGCGCGGTGGCGCTGCTGGGAGCGATCGTCATTGTCGGCTCCGTGACGGCGCATTTCTTCTATTGGAACGCGTTCATCTCGGTGTGGTGCTTCTTCGCCGCCGCCGCCAGCGGTGTGATCGTGTTCCATTTTGAACGCGCGCGCATGGCCCGCCGTGCCGCCGCCTGAGTCAAACCCCTACACCTTCAATCGCGATAGGCAGGCCGAAGAGTCTTAAGGCGCCCCAGCAGCATACCGTCTGACAGGGCCTTCTTGTGGCCGGCGCGACCCCGCGGCGAGAAGATCGGCAAGGTGAAGCCTTTGCGCGAGCGCGGTTGCTCCTTGGCCTTCTTCGTGCGCAGCGCGGTCTCCGCTTCTCGCCAGCGCTGGTCGAAAGCCAAGTCTTTGACACGGCGGCGGTAGAGTGCCTGCCGCGAGCAACCGGCGGTGCGGCACGCGCGGGACACCGGCTCGCCCTGTTCAAGCGCGGCGAAAAAAGCGCTCATCGCTTCGCCGGACACTTTGCGATGTGCGGGCATCTTTGTCGCTCCTAAGCGGCATTCGAAACGGTTGGAACTGGCGGAGTTATGCGGATTGAAGGTTGACATGCGGCACAGGCGTCGCGTGTCCCACTTCGCTGTCCCACATTGTCCCACAAATCCGGTCTCAGGCGGTCGAGGCCTCGCGGACCGGTGCGCGCGTGTCACGGTCACGCGCCCATCGCAGAAGGCGCAAAAAAACCGGGTGGTACGACACCCGGACGCAACTTCTCACGATACGTTTGAAGAGCGCCGAATATCGCAGAAAGCGCAGAAAAAGTCCAGAAGAAACACCGTCGAAGCCACCTCGCGTCGGCCGAGTTTTCTCCCACACAATCCGGCCGTACGTCGCTGTCAACCGCTTCAGCTCGGGAACGGCCGGATCGCCTCGAAACCTGCCGCTCGTCGAACAACTGCGGTACGGCTTGAATTCGCCGAAGTGCGTCATTGGCCGAGCGCTCGCCGCAGCAGTAACCATCATTGAAGATCGCACGTTCCACGACTCTGGCAAGCGGCAGCGTCCTATCCGTTCGTCGAGAACGGCAACGCAACAAAGCCCCCTTATCCCGTCCATGCGGCCCGGTTGCATGAACAGTTCCCAGCGCCGCGCGCACGTCTTCGTGTTGTGCCACCAATTGGGCATGGAGAGAGCCAATTGTCGGCATTACTCCGTAGCTTGACGTTTTCGCCACGCAACGAAGCGGGGGCGGCGCGGGTTTACCTTTGACGTAACGAAAGGAAACCCGTGATGAATAAACTCACCATGAGCCTCCTTGCCGCCAGCGCCTTGTGCGCGGTTGGCACGGTGGCGGTGTCGATGCCCGCTGCGGCACGTGACAGAGACAACGTATCCGTCTCCGTCTCGTTCGGCGGCGCGGCTTTTGGCTATCAAGACGGCTACTACGACAACGACCGTCGCTGGCACGAATGGCGTGACGACGACGAACGCGCCTGGTACCAAGAAAATTACGGCCCGACCTATTACGGGATGAGCCGCTATGACGACCGCGATGACTATCGGCGCGATTGGCGCGAAGGCCGGCGTGCGGATTGGCGCAGCGGCGACGCAGACTTCTCCATCTCGCTGGGCAACGTCGTGTTCGGATACGAAGACGGCTACTACGACAACGGCCGGCGCTGGCACGGTTGGCGAAGCGACAACGAACGCCGCTGGTATCAGCAAAACCGCCGCGATTCCTATCATCACATGAGCCGTTACCGCGATAGCGATCGCTATCGCCGCGATTGGCGCGAAGGCCGGCGCGCGGACTGGCGCAGCGGCGACGCAGACTTCTCCATCTCGCTGGGCAACGTCGTGTTCGGATACGAAGACGGCTACTACGACAACGGCCGCCGCTGGCACGGTTGGCGAAGCGACAACGAACGCCGCTGGTACCAGCAAAACCGCCGCGATTCCTATTATCACATGAGCCGTTACCGGGATCGCGATCGCTATCGCCGCGATTGGCGCTACGGCAGGCGCGCTGACTGGCGCGGCGGCGGCGACGTGGACTTCTCCATTTCGCTCGGCAACGTCGTGTTCGGATATGAGGACGGCTACTACGACAATGGCCGCCGCTGGCACAGCTGGCGCAATGACAATGAGCGCCGCTGGTATCAGCAGAACCGCCGGCAGTCCTACCATCACATGAGGCGTGACCGGGACGGTGACCGCGATCGCCGCGATTGGCGCGAAGGCCGGCGCAACGACTGGCGCTCAAACGGTTACGACCGTGACTAGGTAAAGGTCGTTCTGATCCCCCGTTGCCGCAAGGCAGCGGGGGAATTTTCAAACCGATCCCGCGCCCGCTTTGCCCGGTGTAAGAACGCTAAGCAGAGCGGTTTCGACATGCGCCGACATGTAAGGCTTAGTGAACCGTGGTAAACTCCGGTATCTCTCGGCGATGACTTCCGGGCCGTATCCGGTCGTGATGATGAACGGTATGTCGCGCGCGCTGAGCGCGTCCATCAAGGCGTCGGCCGGTTCTCCGGCCAAGTTCAGGTCGACGATGGCGGCGTCGAACGTATCGCTGGCGACAAGGGCCAACGCGGTCCCGACGCGTGAGGCGGCCACCCAGGACGCGCCGAGCGCATCAACCATGTCGGTGAGGCCAAGCGCGATGAGCATCTCGTCCTCGACGATGAGAACGCGGTGACCGGATGATTTCGCTTGTTCGAAGGCAAGAACGTTGGACGCTTCGAGTGCTAATTGGTTCAAGACATACTCTCCTACATCTTACAGCCCTTCCCGACTGAACCACGTCGGACACACGAAAACCGTACGCTACCGCGCACTTCGGGATGCCATAGCGCCCCAGCCGCGCCCTCGGAAAGCCGGCTAAACGGCGGGAATCAAGCCCGGGCGGTACGCGCCGAACAGCCTACGATATTCGCCAGTCACCGCCTCATAGCACTCGCACGGCGCATCCTCGAAGCCCGGTACGGTTAAGGATCGTGATGCGCCCGTGCTGATAACGGATGACGCGAATCTTCACGAAGCCGTCGATCAGGCGCTTGTTGTGGCGCTCGGCCTTGCCGGTGTCGCGGCAGTCCCAGCTGATGTCGTGATGAAGAAACGCGAGGCCGAGTTTTGCGCGCCAGCGTGTATGACGGTGCCCATCCAATAGTCGAATATTTGCGGCGCGGGCTCGCCATCGCGTTGCGTGGGGTATCATCGCCCTTCAGAAGCTTGTCGAAGAACGCGCGCGCCGCAGCGTTCGCGCCCTCGCGGGCGGTGGCCTCGATGTCCTCATCCGCAAGGCACACGGGCGCATCGACGCCAGCGTCGCGATTCATCAGTCCACTGAAGAATAAGGCGGCGGCGGCGAGCGCCACGGCTCACAAAAATATCGCGACCGTCCGCATGCGCGCCCCTGTCGATGTCTGATGGTAGCACGATATTGGTTTCCTCACACGCTGAAGCGGGTGAGAAAGAGTACATTTATGGGCCGACGGGATCGGGGACGCCCTTCTTGCCGCACTTTCTTAGATCGAAGTGATAGGTGAGGCCTCGCTCGGACGCGCCGTCGATCGAGTCGAGGGCGACCATGGAGTCCGCCGGCTCGCGGCGCGTTTGCAGTTCGAGCACGGCCGCGACGTTCAAGACCGTGTCGCCGCCGCAGCCCAGGCGCTTCATCAGTCCGCGGCCGATCTTTTCGGTGAAGAGGAATTCGCCGTCGTATTCGCCCTGGAGCTTGCCGCTATGACGCCGGCGCTTGTCGGAAGAGCCGACGCTGTATTCCACGTTCAAGTGCGAGCGTTGTCCGGCGGACAGGCGCGCGAATCCTCTGTAGTCGACGCGGTAGACGCCCAAGGAATGGTCCTGCGGAATATCGAGTTCGACCGCGACGTTGCACGTACGCCGCTCGATCCCACGGTCCGCGCCGGCCGGGGCCGTGATCGAGAAGTTGTCGAAGAGAATGCTGATTGCGATGCCGTCGGGCGAGGTGACGGCGGAATATGTTCCCGCCGCGCAGCCGTTCGAGACGATGGTTCCCTTGTCGCGCCAGCCGCGCGCCTCGGCCTGAGATGCTATGAGGACGAGGAAAGTAGATACGAAAAAGGCAGCCGACCGTAGCATGTGACGCACTCCTAGGTTCAGGCCGGCACCGGCCGGCTGCCTTTTGGTTTCAGGCGATTAACGGCACGGACGGAATTTAAGATGATAGATGATGGCGGCGTTGATGTCTTCGCTGTCCACGGTCGCTTGCGCTTCCGCGTTGTTGGCCGTCTGGATGCGCATGCTGGTGTTCGTGCGCAGATTGACGTCCGCACCGCAGGCCGACCAGACCAGAGATTCCGCCACAAGTTCGTTGGTGATCGTGTAATCGGAATCGAGTTCGCCGTAGAACGTCCTTCTGAAGGCAGGTCCGCGGCCGCCCGCGAAGAAATATTCGACGTTGAACTGCGACGTCGCCCGGCGCGGCAAGCGATTGAAACCGCGGTAGTCGATCGCGAGGATGGCGACGCTATACCCGTTCGGCACCGAAACCGGGATCGCGACGTTGCAACTCTTGCGGTCGAAGGATCTGCCCGTCGTGCCGCCAGCCGAAACCTCGTACTGGTCGAACAGCAAGCTCAGCGATTTCGCGTCGGGGCTCAGCGTGGTTGAAACGCTGCCCGCGGGACAACCCGAACCGCCGTAGCCCGGAATTCCCAAAGCGATGTCATCTGCGCTCGCGGGCGCGGCAATAGCCAATGCGCCGAGAGCGGCCAAAGCGGCCAAACGTCTACTCATGTCGGTATCTCCTCGATTCAATCGCCAAAAGCAGCGACGCCGCCTTTCTGAGGCAGCGGGGTTGAACTCATACTGAAGGTGGCCGTCAGCCGCCGTTCATGTTGCAGAACGCGCGCGCAGTTCCGTTGGGGGGGGCGGCTAGTTGTGCAGTTCGTAGCGGATGAGCAGGGCTACGGTTTGGGTTTGCCAGTCGATGGCGGGAGTGCCCGGCGCGGTTTTCGTCGTCGCCTTGCATGGGTGCAACGAAGCGTTGCGCCCTGATCATTCATGCATACGCGTTGGATCGACGGATCCGCGCGGGGCAATTGCTCGACCAGCCTACGACCCAGGAGCCTTCGCGCGTCGTATCAGATCCGCGACGATCGGCAACACTTTGTCGGCACGAAATGGCTTTGCAAGTGTGGCGTCCGCTCCCATGCCGCGCGCCATCGTGAGGTAGGTTTCGGGCCCCACGGTTCCCCCGCCGCTTATCGCAAGAATCTGCACGTTGGGAAAACGTTCCTTTACAAGCGCGATAGTCTCAATGCCTTCGTGGTCCGGCATGATAATGTCGAGCACCGCAACAGCCGCCGCCGATCGCTCGATTTCCCTAAGACCGGCCTTCCCGTCGTGCGCCTGCGAGGTCTGATAGCCTGCGCTCTCGAGCATGCTGCAGATCGTTTGCCGAACAGTCGGATCATCGTCGACAACGCACACGGTCGTCCGCACCGAAGTGATCGGCGCGTCCAATTCGCTTGGCGGGAACGGCGATTGACTGTCCATCGTGCGAAGTCCGGTGGGTGCGCAAACGAAGCGCGATTTATCGAACCAAATAAGAGAACGCACGGTAAAGAAGGGAACTGTCAGCCCCGCTAGCGTGCCGACATCGCCGCGCGGTGACGCCTGCTGTTTCGCGAACGGTGGCGCGCGCCGTGTGATAAAAATCACTTCAGTGATCGCTCTGCCGGCACATCGCCTCGATCGCGCATCGCCGCAGGCGTTGCCGAAATCGGAAACGAAACCCAAGCCGCGCCCGTCCTTAAGGGGCCGGATCAATCGCCGAAAGTGATCGCCCTAATCCACCGGCAGGCGATCAGGCTGATGCTGAAAGGCGTGACGTATCATAATCACGCGAAGGCCGTTGCGCAGCCTTCAAAGCAAGGAATTACGGGGACAGGTGACAATCTCGAGCGACTGGTCGTGAGCGTTTTACGTGTCCCCGTATCTCCATTGCGTGAGTCCCGTTTTAAACTGAGCATCCGGCACCTGGACGCCGCTTTGCATCGAGACCATAGCAGGAATGAAATACGCAAAGGTCGCGATCCGCTCCGCCACGATGATGACCATTGCCGCGAGCCACCAGGCACGCTCGGGGCCGGTGCTTTGCCACGCCGCCAACAGGCTCGCCAATGTGAGAAGTGTCAGCGGGACGGTTGTCACATAGGCCCAGAATTGCAGCCCGCTGTTGGGCCAAGTTTCACGCGCTATGCCGCCTCACTCGCCGTCCAATTGCGCATTATTGAGCGCGCGCGTCGCGTCGTCGGCTTGGTCATCATCCGCGCCATCGTCGCTCGGTGAGAAGGAGCGCGCTTCGTGCCCTTGCTCGTCAGCACTCATCCCGCCTTCTTCGCCGTCTTCGAGCGCGGCGTCGCTGGGATGGCCATATTCACTACTGGCGCCCTCTTGACCCGCGACGTCGGCGGGTTCCGCGTCTGCTCCCGTAACAGCGGCCAGCGAATAATCCTTCGAGGTGTGCGCAGGTCCCGCTTCCGGGGGCGCGATCTTCGGCGGGCGGTCCGTGCTTGCGAGGATCTTCGGTTGAAGAACCGGTTCGGGCAGTACCTCTCGCGGATTCCAGTCACGCTCCCATGCCTGTTGAATCTGCTGAGCGCATGCCGTGTTGCCGGGGTCGAGCCGGCGCTTCCACTCGGGGCCAAATTTTGCTCGCGCGAGATCGACAAACTGCGAACAATGCGCCACTTCCGCCGCGTCATACGAGGCGACCGCACGCACGGGAACGCTCACGATGCTGTGCCAGGTGCCAGCCATCAGGGGGGCGAGAAAACAGACCGTTGCAAGCCCGACGACGAAGGGCAGACGACGTGTCAGAACCGCTCTAGAAGCGCCGTTATCCATTCCGATGTTCTGCGCCATGCTGTCGCCTGCTTGCATTGGTGAAACACCAAGCAGCGGCTTTAGTTGCAGTGTGAGGGTCCAATCGACCCTCGGTGCCGAACGGACGTTTCCACAGGAGACCATAATTCAGGGCGCGCGGGGTCTAGCATCAGTCGCCGCCGCCGAAGGGGAACTCGCGCGACGATGGCTGGCTGGTCTAGTCGTAGGCCGAACCGACGAGCGCCGGCACCGACGACGCCGTGACGTCCAACGGAGAGACCGGCATGCGCGCATTCATCATCGCCATGACACTCGTGGCCACGGCCGCCCCAGCTTTCGCCAAGACAGCCACAGCGGCTGCGGTTTCGCGACTGAAGAAGAGAATCGCGCGCGCTCTGTTCAGCGGCATCAGCGAAGATGAAGCCCGCGCCGCGACGCAGATGCTCGCGAAAGCAGGCGCCGGGGAAAAGGATGATCGCACCCGAGGTGTCTAACCCGCCCCTGTACGCAGCGTTGTCTGCTTCACGCCCACCGCCTGTATCGGCGATCTCCCGGCGCACGAGACTACCGGCGCTAACGGCCGGGGTGCCCATACTCGCTAGTTCGTGCGTCGCGTCCGGGAAAATGAAATCATCGTTGCTATCGCCTCCTGTCGACGCCGCCAGATGGGGTTTCTACCCGCTATGAGGGTCTTATGAGGTCTCCACCAATCAGCGCCATCCCCCGCACGGTCTGGGCAATCGGTCTGGTAAGCTTTCTGATGGATGTTTCGTCAGAGATGATCCATTCCCTGCTGCCGCTCTTCCTGACAACAACCCTCGGCGCGAGCGTCGCGTTCGTGGGCCTTATCGACGGCGTTGCGGAATCCACGGCGGCGATTTCTAAGATATTCTCCGGATACGTTTCGGATAGAATGGGACGCCGCAAGCCGCTTATCCTCCTTGGCTATGGTCTCGGCGCATTGAGCAAGCCACTCTTCGCGCTCGCGGTCGGTCCGCTCGCGGTGTTGGCCGCCCGGTTTGCAGATCGCATTGGCAAGGGCCTGCGCGGCGCGCCTCGCGATGCGTTGATCGCGGACGTCACGCCATTGGAAATTCGAGGCAAGGCGTTTGGATTGCGCCAGGCACTCGATACCGCGGGCGCGTTCACCGGACCGCTGCTCGCCATCGCGCTGATGGCGCTATTCGCAAACAACATGCGCGCGGTGTTCTGGGTCGCGATCATTCCGGCAATTCTTGCCGTTGTGTGCGTCTTGGTCGGAGTAGAGGACCGCGCGGTGCCGGCGAACGAGACCAAGGCGCGACCGCCGATCCGGTTGAGAGACCTCGCAGAAATTGGAAGGCCATTCTGGATTGTTGTCGCGATCGGGGTCGTCTTCACGCTCGCGCGGTTCAGTGAAGCGTTTCTCGTGTTGAAAGCGAACGCCGAAGGCCTGCCGCTCGCGCTGACGCCGCTGGTTCTGGTCGTGATGAATATCGTCTATTCGCTGGGCGCATATCCTGCAGGCGCATTGTCTGATCGGCTACCAGCTGGCAGCCTGTTGCTGTCGGGATTGGTTGCACTGATCGGTGCCGATCTCGCGCTCGCCTTGCTGCCGGGGCTTGGCGGTGCCTTTTTGGGGATCGCGCTTTGGGGTCTGCATATGGCGCTGACCCAGGGCCTGTTCGCCAAGCTCGTGGCCGAACACGCGCCGGAAACCTTGCGCGGCTCCGCCTTTGGTCTGTTCAATCTGGTGACCGGCGTGGCGCTGCTGTTTGCGAGCGTCGTCGCGGGGCTGGTCTGGGATCGCTTCGGATCAGCAGCGACGTTCCTGGCCGGCGCTGGTTTCGCCGTGCTCGCTGGCTTCCTCGTGCTCGCAACGCAAAAGGCGTTCGCGGTGGAAAGACGATGAGCCTCTCGGTGAGCTCGAATGACCATGACCGCTGAACTCCGGTCTTTGCAGACGCCGTGGCAGGAATCGGTCCGACAGGTCATCGCGAGCGCACCTTCACAGCAAACCCATTAGCTCGCCCGGACACGCCAAACTGCGGAATACGCCGACCTTGAGCAGCGGCCGTAGGCGACCTCGTAGCCCCTCCGTTCAAGCGGCCCCAGTCGGGCAGCCGTAGATATTTCGCATGAACAAACGCGTTCGCTTGGAAGGACATTCCCATGGAATATATTGTTGGTGTCGCGCTCGCCCTGGGCGTCGGGCTCTTTACGACCGTCGCAGGATTCGACCGAGATCGCTCGCTCTACCCGGTAATCCTGATCGTGGTCGCATCGTACTACGACCTGTTCGCAGTCATGGGTGGCGGGTCGGCTCTAGGTTGGGAAACCGGCATCTTTGCCGGCTTTCTGGTCGCCGCGATTGTCGGATTCAGATCGAATCTCTGGATCGTCGTTGTCGCTTTGGTGGGGCACGGTTTCCTTGACCTGATGCATAGTCGATTGATCGCGAATCCGGGCGTGCCGGCTTGGTGGCCGATGTTCTGCCTTAGCTATGACGCGGCGGCTGGGGGGTATCTCGCCTGGCGGCTCCTTTCAAAAAAGATCGACGCGACAAACAATTCGAGCTTCGGCAGTCGGATCCGCTCTTATGTCGACGCGGAGCTTGCCGCTGCTAAAGCCGCTGAGTTTGCGGGCGATCCGTCAAGGGGATTCCGTCACTTGGAGCGCGCGCATGTATTGGGCCAGCGATCGACGGTGCAACACGTCCGCGTGCACCTGCACATGCTGATGCGGGGGATTCGCCGCCACGACCTACGTGAAGTCATCGGTCAGAGCTTACGCGTGATCGGCGCCGCCACGATGACTTGGCTAGGTCTCGTGCCGCACGGCAATACCGGCGGTTCCAACGTCAGTGGGTTCAAATCCATGGCGATTCCTAGTGACCTCGCCGGTCTAATCGCTGCGGCGCGCTCTCCAGCTGCAAACTCTAACCGGTAGGGCGAGCTATGGACCAAACGTTTCACCGGCGCCCGCTGCCAGACAACGCGATCGCCTTCTCCTCGCCGGAAGGCAGAGGCGTGTTCACCGAAGCCATGGCGACTGAAGGGCTGAACGGATATTTTCCGCTCGCGGAGCAGTTCCACACGCAGTCGGATCCGGCTTTCTGCGGACTTGGATCGCTGGTCGTAGCGCTCAATGCGTTGTCGATCGACCCTGGACGGCAGTGGAAGGGGCCGTGGCGATGGTTCTCGGAGGAATTGCTCGACTGCTGCGTCCCGCTCACGGACGTGCGCGAGCGCGGCGTGGACGTCGATGAATTTGCCTGCCTCGCGCGCTGCAATGGCGCCGATGTTGAAGTCCACCGCGGCGACGTTTCCAGTCTTGAAAAGTGGCGCGCCGCACTCGCAATAGCGGCAAGCGGGGAGGCCGTGGTTGTGGCGGCGTACGATCGCGCCGCGATCGGACAAACCGGGAGCGGCCACTTCTCGCCGATCGGCGGTTATCACTCGACCAGGGACCTGGCGCTCATTCTCGATGTCGCTCGTTTCAAATATCCGCCACACTGGGTGTCGGCCGAGCGTCTTTGGCGGGCGATGGAGGGAATCGATCCCACCACGGGCCGATCTCGCGGATGGCTGATTATTCGCCCGCACATTGGGTCGCGGAACATCCGCTCGACCGCGTGTTGCGTGCGCGAGGACGCAGCGAGGATTGACCGGTGAGGCAGCGTTCGCGCGAACTCATTTCACAGAACTGGCTGAAGCGACCCGCCATACGGAGAATGTCGGATGAAAGCGATTGTTTATCATAGGTACGGCCCGCCCAACGTCGTCGCACTTGCCGAGGTGCCAAAGCCAACACCCAAAGACAACGAAGTTCTGATCCGGATTCACGCGACCACGGTGACGACCGGCGATTGGAGAGCGCGAAGTCTCCATCTGCCCGGCGGGTTCGGGTTCATGGGCCGTCTCGTCTTCGGAGTCTTCGGACCGCGGCAGCCGATCCTTGGAACGGAGTTGGCCGGTATCGTCGAGACAGTCGGCAAAGCGGTGAAGCGCTTCAATGTGGGCGATGAGGTCTTTGCTTTCCCCGGCGCGAGCTATGGCTCCCATGCGCAATACCGAACGATGGCAGAAGACGGTCTGATCGCCATCAAGCCCGCGAACCTGTCTTTTGAAGAGGCCGCAGCCCTGTCGTTTGGCGGGACGAATGCGTTGAAGTTCCTGCGCGACAAGGCCGCCATCAAACAGGGCGACAAGGTTCTGATCGTCGGCGCGTCCGGTGGCGTTGGCACGGCCGCGGTCCAGATCGCAAGGCACTTCGGCGCCGAAGTAACTGGGGTCTGCAGCACAGCCAATATCGAGCTCGTGCGCTCGATTGGTGCGAATAAGGTGATCGACTACACCAAGGAGGATTTCGCCAAGCGCGGCGAGACCTATGACATCATCTTCGATACGACGGGTACTGTCCCGTTTGCGCGATGTGAACCTGCGTTGAAGCCGGGCGGCCGCTTGGTCGCGGTTCAGGGAACGTTGGCCCAAGCGCTGGGGATCGGTCGGCCATCAAAGGCGGGCGGCAAGAAAGTCATCGCTGGAGTCGTGACACCACGCGTGGAAGACCTGCAGTTTCTCGCCAAGCTGGCTGAGGCCAAGGAGTTCAAACCGGTAATTGACCGCAGTTATCCACTCGAACACGCCGCCGAAGCGCACGCCTACGTCGACACGGGCCGCAAGAGAGGAAATGTCGTAGTGACGGTTAAGCATGCCGTTTCCGATCGAGTCGCTGCCTAGCGCTCGCCATCCAGAAAATCGAACTCACAGCGCGACGCCCAGGAACGGGAGAGATCCTAGAGGTCATTTGTCTCGTGAGTGCTCTTTGCCGAATTATCTGCGATAAAGGCTATTCGGCGGCCCAATTGCGAACCTTATCAACGACCGTCCTCGGCGAATTCGAGACACTAGTGGCGTCCAAATCGAATGTCTTGAGATGGCCCTTTCCAGCCAATTGAAAGTCGGTTGTCGATTGAGCCAACTACCCCGTCGATAGATTGAAGTTGACACTGCGTCTATCTTTGCGCTCGACAGAGCGTACAGCCGTCAAAGATGGGGTCCCCTCATGAGCGCCGAACCAAAACCTATGCCGACGCCGCTTGCGCTGCACCGCGGTGAAAAAGACTTGCCATTCGTGCCTTATCAGGAGCGCGCCACGTTCCAGCTTCTCCAAGTCGATATCGATTCCGGCCTTTGGGTCGTTCGCCTGCGCGCCGAACCGGATGTGACCATCCAGCGCCACAGGCACACTGGCGAGGTCTTTGCTTTCACGATCCAGGGCGCGTGGAAGTATCTCGAGTATCCTGAGGTCAATGTCGCCGGGTCTTATCTCTTCGAACCCGCTGGTTCGATTCATACGTTGCATGTTCCCAAGACCAACAAGATCGTCACCGATGTCTGGTTCGCGATCCGCGGCGCCAACCTCAATCTTGACGATCATGGAAACGTCGAATCCGTGGTGGATGCCGGAACGGTGCTGGAACTTTACCTCGCCGGCTGTCGCCAAGCGGGCCACGCGCGCCCTAACGTGATCGGTGCCTAGAAGCTCTGCGGTACTTGCAACTCAACCGAACGGGACGTCCTATTCACGGTGAAAATCGCGGAGCCGGCAGATGGTGATCAGCATCGACCAAGCGACGAGGCTCGCAGAGGGCTACACGGCAGCTTGGAACACCGGTTCACCTGAAGCCGTCGCGACGTTCTACGCTTCGGACGGCGGCATTGTCATAAACCGCGGAGCGCCTTGGGCAGGTCGCGCCGGGGTCGCCCAAATGGCGGCGGGTTTCTTTGCCGACGTGCCTGACCTGTCGCTTGTGTGCGACGGTGTGCGTTGTGCGGGTGATCACGTCATTTATCTGTGGACGTTCACGGGAACCCACGCCGCCACGAAGAAGCGTCTGAGCGTCAACGGCTGGGAGGAATGGGACGTCGACGGAAATCTCAAAATCACGGCGTCGCGCGGTTGGTTCGACGCCGACGACTATGCGCGGCAGGTCGCTGACGCTTGAGTCGAGCGATTCCGAGAAGCCAATGTCGCGAAAGCGGCGAATTGGAGCCGCATGGCTGCATCACCTCGAGTGACCGGTTTGGAGCAAGTCTGCCGCTTGGCGGGAAGCGCGATAGAATTAGGGACACGTGCCGATCTCGAGCGACTGGGCGCCCAAGCGAACCGGCATCCCTCAATCCGGCGTCACGGCAATCCCGACCGAGTCCCTGATCCCCTCGCGCTCGACCTCCGGCCCGGCATAGCCGATGCGCAAGATCCGGGTCGAGTTGGTGTAGGGCAGGTTGGCGAAGGTGACCACGCCCGGCTCTTTGGACGTCGGTGTGATCGCGCCCAGCGCCATGACGAGAAGGTTCGGGTTGCTCAACACGTCGGGATCGTAGGTCACGGTCACCGTATGCGTGGTGTTGCAGTCGCGCGTGAGCGGCATCCGGATAAGAAGCGGTCTGAACGTCACCACGTCAGCCGCCCCCGGCGAGAAACTGCACGACGCAGGCACGTTCGCGCGCACTTCGACGCGGGCGCTATCCGCCGATGCCGGCACTACGGCGAGGCACAGCGCGACCGCAGCCGCCTTCGTCACATGCTTCATCCCTGCGCTCCGCGATCGTCCGCCGCCAGAGTCGGAGGAAAGTGCTAACGCTTCCTTGCGCGGCATGATGTTTCCCCTCATTGCGGCGTGACGGTGATGGTGAGCAGATCTTTGTAGGCGCCCGACGGCCGCCCGCTGACGTCGCCGATCGTGACCAGCATCGGATAGCTCGCGCCGTCCAGCGACACCGGCGGCGGCACGTTCAGCACGGCCGACCCGCCGGTCAGGGACAGCAGCACGTTGTTGAGCTTCAACCCGTAGAGCACGCCCGGATCGCTGAGCAAAATCTTGTGCTTGAGCTTGCTCAGGTTCTGCGAGGCGACGGTGATGGTGACGCCGGTTGTCGCGCGCACCTGAACCTTGGCCGACCGCGTCTCGCCGTTGGTCAGCGTGTTGAAGTCGAGCTCATCGACGCTCCAGGCGCCGAACGAACCGGAAGCGCCCGCGATGTTCACCTGCGCGCGCTTCTCGACGATGGCGTTGGCATTTGCGGTGCGCACCGTTCCGAGCCCGCCGCCGCCCGCGCGATAGAGTTTCAGGCTCAGCATGTTGCTGTAGTTGCCGGCAGGCGCGATCAGGCCCGACGGCACCTTGACCTTCACCGTGATGATCTTCGTCTTGTTCACGCCGCCGGCCAGCGCATGATAACCGCGCGGTTCGTCGATATCGTTCTCGTAGTCGTCGCCGTCGGTGTTCTCGACGACGTACCGCAAGTTCTCGCCGCCCATCTTGAAATAGCGCGTACTCGACGATCCGGCGCTCGCGATGGCCAGCGACAACGAACACGGTTCGGACGACAGGTTCACCGCCTCGACCGTAAACACCACGCTCGCCGACACGCCGTCGAACGGATCGTAGACGACCGTCGGCACGGCGGAGATGGTGCCGATCTTGGCATTGCACGACGACCCGCCGCCGCCACCGGTCGCAAAAGCAGGCGCCGTGAACAGGAGCGACAGAGCCGCCAACAACACTGTCATCCCGGAAGCGCAAACATATCCGTCATGGCCGGGCTTGACCCGGCCACCCAGTGGCCGCGCGTCTGCGCGGCCTTGGAATGCAACAAACCTGGCGAATTGATTGACGATCATAGCGAGTCTCGAGCGCGCACGGACGTGCGCGCACTGGGTGGCCGGGTCAAGCCCGGCCATGACGACGGTGGGGATGATGCCATCGTGTCCCCGATCGGGCGTAAGCGGCGATGACGGCGAGAGAGGGTTGCGCATCCTCATTGTCCTTTTTCTTTGACCGTGATCGTTCCGACGTCGATCACGCCTTTGCTGCCGTCCGGCACTTCGATGTCGACGACGATGTCGAGCGCGGGGCCCAGCACCATCTGGTATTTGCCGGGCGCGAGGCCCTCGGCGAAGAACCGCCCGGCGCTGTTCGTGAACACCAGCACCGGCTTGACGCCTTCGCGCCCGACCGCCCGCACCTCGCCGCCCAGCAGCGACAGAGGCTTCCCGTCCGCGCCGAGCAGATTGCCCATCACCACGTGCGAGGCGTCCGACCCCACGGTCACCGCGTAGCCGGAGGCGGGGCCGGGGAACAAATCGTATTGGCCCGTGCCGACGTTGTAGCCGGCCGGCAGATCCTCGACGTCCACGTAGACGCTCTGCGGCTGATACGAACCGCCGGCGCTCACCAACGCGGGCCCGAAGAAATCCGTCTCCGCCTCGCGCGATTTCGAACCCTTGTTCTGCGTCACGCCGACGGCCGAGCCTTCCAGCGTCTCATGCGCGCGCACGATGGCGAAGCGCTGCCCGACAGGACGCCCCACCGCAATGTCGCCGTCCGCAAACGCCAGCTGCGTGCCCACGGTGTAAGAGGTGCGCTGCGACTGAATCTCGCTCATCGCATTGTCCGCGATCGCGTCATGCTGCAGCAGCGCCGCAAAGCGGTTGGCGTTGTAGGCAAACTCGCCCGTACCGGTCAGCCGGTCGTTGTCGCGCAACACGCTGGCGCGCACGCCGTAATCGCCAAGCTCGTTCCGCTGAAAGCGCGAGTACTCGGCCGAATACTGATCGTTCTGGGAGTCATACGACGCGCGCACATTCTCGCGGTCCGAAAGCGGGATCGACAGCGACAGCAGAAACCGGTTGTCGTCCAACTCGCCGTTGCGCTCCGTCCGTTCGTTCGACGCGGTCACGTCGGCAAAGCCCAAATTCCGGCTCACCGAAATGCCATAGCGCGCCTCGTTCGGCTCCAGATCGCGCCCCTGCGTGAACGACGCCGACACGCCCAAACCGAAGTCATACGGCAACTGCGTCGAGAACCGCCCGCGCAGCTCATACTCGACCGGCTCATCCGGCACCGGCGTGCCCACGCTGGCGAAACTCTCGCTGGTGTAGAGGTAGGAGAGGTTCACCTGCGGGTTCTTGAAGAACCCGATCTCCTCCGCCGACGCCTCATAGCTCACCAAATACGAATGGCCCGAGAGCGCGCCGTCGATATCGCTCCACCCCGTGACGACGCCCAAGGTCCCGATCGGCGTCGCCCAACCGAGCTCGGCGCCCGCCAGCCACTGCAGCTGATCCATCTGGAAATTGCCGCCGACGGTGATGTCGTCGAGCAAGCCGTACCGCGCATAGGCCGAGAACGTCGCGTTGTTGTCGTCGTATTGCAGCCCGTCGCCGGTCTCGTCGCGCACTTGCGGCAAGCCCGCGGTCGCGCCGAATTCCCAAATCCCCGGCGACAGCAACTTCGCGGAGAAGAACTGCGAGAACGACGCAATCAACCGCCGCCCGTATTCGTCGACGACGTAAAGCTCCACGTCGTTCAACCCGTTGAACAGCGGAAAGTCTTTGAGATCGTACTGCCCCGCCTCAAGCCGCAACGTGCGGATCACGGTGCCGTTCACGACCACATCCACCGTCGCCGAGCGATCCAGCGAAAAGCGGAACAGCCCCGACGGCCGCACATTGCGAAACGGCTGCAGCTCGCCGTACTGCCGCTGGAACGACAGCCCACCCAAAATCGGCGACGACTGAAACCCCGCAGGCACCGGCGTCACGTCGCCCGCGGAATAACGCAGCGCATTGTCCGTATCGTCGTACATGAGAACGGCGTTGCCGCGGTGAAACGGATCGCTCGCCGCCTCGTCGTATTCGCCCTGCGCGAAGAAGTACAAACCCTCGTGCCCGAAAATATTCCCGGCAAAGTCCGCCGACACGCGGAACGGATCCCACCCCTGCGAGGACGACGGCGACCACACATAAGCCTGCCGCGCCGTCAGCGTCAGCGACGCCGCGACAACCGCGGGATCGATGGTCACCAACGTCGGCCGCCCACGCTCCGTCTCGTCGACGGCGGAGAGCGACTGCCCGCCTTGCTGGTCGACCGGAATGGTGACACGCAGTTCCAGCTTCGCGGTGTCATAGGTGATGACGATGCCCGCCGGCTGAAACTGCTCGATCGCAACAACCTGCTGCCCGCCCGACAGCAACTTCAACGCCGCCGTCATCTCCGGCGACAAACGTTCGCCGAGCAAGCCGATAAACCGCTCGACGTTGACGGCAATATTCCCATCGGGCGAAGCCGCCACCGGCACGTCACCCAGATACGCGCCCTGAAAAATCAACGGCAAGGTGAGGTTATACGTCCGCACCGTCTGCGCGATCTGCACCTCATCCGGCGCCGTCGACCCGCGAACCTCCGCCACCGGCCCACGCAAAGCAGGATCGGCAAGGGCAGGGGAGGCGGCGAGCAAAAGGAGAACTGTCATCCCGGAAGTTAGGCGAGCGCGTTGCGAAGCAACGCTCTTGCGAGCCTTACTGTCCGGGACCCAGGGCCACCGCACCGTCGCCCGAGACAGCGACCCTGGGTCCCGGACAGCAAGCTTCGCTACGATCGCAAGCGATCGAGCTCCGCTAGCTTCCGGGATGACAGAGTTGCTGCCGGAGAGGGCGGGCGCTGCCATGACGCGGAACACCACCTGGCCCGCCCGCCGTCGCTTACGGCGTCGCTTCGACGAGGTTGAACTTCGCGTTCAAGTCCGCCGGTGCTTTCTCGGGTTTCGGCACTTCGACGACGCGCGTGCCGCCGGGCAGGATCCAGCTGGTGCCGAGAGCCTTGCGCCACGCTTCGTCCTTGACGACGCTCTTGAACGTGCCGCCCGACAGCTCGACGTTCGACAGCGCCAGGTTCGCGTATTTGTTGCCCGCGTTCTTCAGCGTCACTTTCAGGTTCTTGCCCGCAGGCTCAACCGAGGCAACTTCGATCGCAGGCTTCGCGCCGTCCGGCACGATGTTGGCGACGGTCGAGAAGTTGAACACGAACTGCACGCCCGACTTCCCGTCGCTGGGCAGCTTCACCGGCACCTGCTTGACCGTGATGGTGTAGGTCTCGGACTTGGTCAGCGTCTGCGGCCCGACATACTGCACGCGCACAGCCTGCGTCGCGCCGGCCGCGATCACGGCCTGCGGCGGGAACAGAACGAAATCCTTGTCGGCCGCTTCGCGCGATTCCTTACCGTTCGCATCGAACAGCCTCTTCTCGGCCTGAAGCTCGACGGTGATCGGCGACTTGTTGGTATTGTTGACGCGAATGACGGTCGATGCGCCTTTGCCCGACGGCGTCATGTCATAGATCATCGGCGACACTTGATAGGCGTGCGCGATCCCGGCGAGCCCCAAGGCCACGGCGGCGGCTGCGGCGAGTGTGAATTTATTCAGCATGCGAAATCTCCCACCGGTCTCGTTGCGTGAATCGAAGGAACCGCGAGCGACAAGCGAGACCGAGCCGTCATTCCGCGGGTGACATGCATTTTGATGTCGTATTTTGCCCTTCATGAATTGATTCGCAGGGCGCGAGCAACGCTCGCGCCCCACTTATCCCTTAAGGACTGATCGTGAATGTCAGCGTATCGGTATACGTACCCGCAACGGTGAGCGGAGCTCGCAACCCAACCAGGAAGTGTGGTGTCTGCGCTGAATTTGCAGCGGCAGGCACAACAATGTTCGGGAACGGAACGCCCCCGCCAGTAGCATTGCTAGCCCTGAACCAATCCAGCGGGTTGGGCGCACCCAATGCGGCTGGAGTTTGATCATTGAGGAATATGCCGTAGTTGACGAGATCGGAGCCGTTCAATAAGCCGCCGTTCGCGCTCTTGATATTGACGATCGTATTGCCGCCAACGAAATTGCACTTGTAAACGAAGTCGCCTTCGACGCCTACGTTTACAGCCGTGCCGGACAGGTCGATGTTGCTCGACGTGCCAGCAAGAATCTCACAGTGGGGGCCAACAACGCTTGTGACGAGAACGTCACTCGCAGTTGCTCCGCCCGTCGCAGCGAGAGCGAGTGCCAGGTAGCCCAGACGCAGTATTGTTTTCATTGTTTTCCCTTTCGGGTTACTGGACCAGTTGGCGAGAGATACATTCCCTCGCCTCTGCGGTTTCGAATTACGGGGCGATCGTGACGGACAGTGTGTCCGTGTAAACGCCAGCCACTTCGATCGGCAAACCACCGTCGAGTTGCAGCGTGAACGACGAGTTCACGTCCGTGTTCGGGACGGGGTCAACTGCTGCAACGTTGTCAAACGCCAGCGCCGAGTCGCCTGGGCCGCCCGTCGTCGGAACGATGTCATAAACGTAAACTGGGCCAGTGTTTCCGACCTGAACGCCGCCCTTGGCGCTATCGAACGTAATGGTCGCGCTGCCTTCGCCGCCATAGTTGCATGACCAGGTGAAGTCGACCGGAGCCGAGATTGCGCCCGTGGACGGTAGTGTCGCATTCGTATCCGCCGAAATTTCACAGGCTTCGTCGACAGTGGAAGTGATCAACACGTCGGCCGCCATGGCGGGGGAATAGAAGGCGACGAGCGCGGTCGACGCCAGAAGAAGTGTACGCATGATGCTCTCCAATCATCTTGGGTTGAAATGCCAGGCACTTCGCACTCTCCGAACCGGTTGCCTCCGTCCTAAGGAGTCATAACGCAGCCGGTTTGGAGGTGATTCCGGTCCGTCCCCTCATCGGAACCCAGCCCGGAATTTCAGGGCGGTCGAGGCGCGAACGCCTCGACCGCAATTCGTCCGCTTACGGAGAAATTTCGATCGTGAGCGTGTCGGTGTAGACGCCGGCAACCGGCAGCGCCTGTGTCAGACCAACCTGAAACACAGGCGTAATTTCCGCGTTCGCCGGGAATGACGTTGTGATGCCAACGTAGTTCTGCGGCGTGTTGCTCGACTGCAACCAGCTCGACGGCGGGCCGCCGGGGGCCGCGGTGTTCAACCAAATGCCGTATGTAGCCGAGCCGCCGCCGTTCTCGCCCGTCACAACACCACCGTTGGTGCTGATAAAGTTGAGTTCGGGATCGCCTTCGAAGTTGCACTTGTACTTGAAGGTCCCAGGCACCGGCACATCCAACCCGGTGAGCGTGATGCTCTCCGAGACGTCGGTGATGATGCACTCCGGCGCCTGCTCGGCATTGATCTCGATTTGGGCATCGTCGGCCGCGAAAGCGGCACCAGCGCCCACTAGGACAAAGGCCGAGGCTGCCAAGAGAATTCTACGCATGAAGATCTCCATTCATCTTTTTGGTTCATTGAGGAGGCACGTCTGACCTTCAATCCGGTTCGCTGCTCTTTGGCAGTCCCCCCGCTGGAGGTCTCCCGGACGCTGTGCGGCGTCCGGATTCGAAATTCGTTCAAGGTGAAATCGTGTAGGTGATGAGGTCTTTGTAATTGCCGGCGACGACGCCCGCGGTCGAACCGGTCACTTTGAGTTTGTAGGCGCCGAGCTGCTGAATGCCGCTCAAGCCCGAAAGCAGGTTGAAGCCGGTGGGGCTCGTCGGGATGGTCGCGTACGCGCCCGGTCCCTGAATTTCCCAATTGATCTGATAGGGCACGGTCTCGGTCCCGCCGACGCGCTTCAGCGCACCGTTCTGGGACTTCACCGTCAGGTTCACCGCGCTCGACGTCGCGATGTTGCAGGTGAAGCCGAGGTCGCCCAGGTCTTCCTCCTGGTCCGTCACCATTTGGCCGAACGAGGTTTGATCGGGCAGGGTGGTGAATTCGCATGTCGGCGGGATCGAACCGGTGATCTCGATCTGCGCGCTGTCGCCGTAGCCCCACGAGGAGCCTTCGCCGCCCTCACCACCTTCGCCGCCTTCTCCACCCTCGCCGCCGCTGCCCGTGGCGAGCGCCAGCGAAGTCGACAGCACGATGCCGGCGGCTGCTGCGCCGATGGCGGACGTGAAGCGGTAGAGATTTTCGTTAGAACTCACGCTGTCCATCCCCTTAGTACCTCGCGCCGCTCGTTGAGTGGCTGCGCGAAAATCCAAACCGTTAGCCGGAGGAAGTTTGAGGCACGTCTCTGTTTCAGGAGCGGCCGGGTGGGAGACACCCTGTCGGAATCGCTCGTGACGGGAGGGACTATCGGTGATTCGCGTGATGTGAAGCAGTGCGTTTGATCATTGCTTGAGCGTTATTGGATCGGTGCGTGATTTCGGTAACGCCAACCAGCGCGCGCGCGATTCTATACTTCGCAACACTCTGAATCGCAGGAATCTAGCGGGTTTCCGCGCAAGGATTATATTCCGACATTTCGAGACGAACCGTGCGGGTGCGCAATCGACTCGCAGGAGTTGCAATCCACCGTGCGCAAACACACCCACGTTTCAAAACCGTCGCAACAGAAGTGATCGATTCGAATCGCGCCGCGCTCCGTTTTGACGTCGCGGCATCGCTCCTTCACCCCTCGCCCTTCCACTTCGGAAGGGCGAGGGCGGGGAGAAGACGTGGCCGTCCTTGAAAAGGCTGAGATTGCCCGTGCTGGACACAAAAAAAGGGGCGGCTTAGCTGCGCCGCCCCATACTTCTGAATCCGGTGTTCTTCGTGTCGGCTTGGCGCCTGAATTGCGCCCGCGACAACGCCCAAGCGCTATTCCAGCGCTTCAGCCTCTTCCGACTCTTCAACCTCTTCCTTCTTGGCCTTCGCCTTCTTCACGCGCGGCGCTTTTGGCGGCGCGCTGGCCTTTTTCAATTCCTTGCGCGCCAGGATCTCGGCTTCCACCACGGGCAACAGCTCGCTGGCGGCGACCTTTTGCTTGGCGTTGCCGTCGGCCATCAGGCGCGTGGCGTTCACGCGCAGCGACAGCAGAGCGGAATCCTCCATGCCCGGCACCCGCGTGCGCATATCGGTGATTTGAGGCCCCGCGCCGGTCTGCGCGCGTGCTTCCTTTTCGGTTTCTCGGTTCATGGTTTTAAGCCCTTAAAAGAGAAAGGCGGCGAAGCGTCGCTCGCTTCGCCGCCGATCCGATTCGAACTGCGAAGGGGCGAAGCGCCCCCTCAACAATTTTACGCTGCGCGAAGATTCACGGCCTTGGCGCCGCGTTGATCTTGCTCGGTGTCGAACGACACGCGCTGACCTTCCGAAAGCGTGCCCATCCCGGCGCGTTCGACGGCCGTAGCATGGACGAACACGTCCTTGCCGCCGCCGTCCGGCGAGATAAAGCCGAAGCCTTTTGTCGCGTTGAAGAACTTCACCATTCCTGTCATCGAAGCCATTGTAAGCTATTCCTTGTATGCATTTAGGTTCCGCCCTGGCGAAATACCGGGACGTCGTGAAAAGCTAAGCGAGGGGTGGGAACCGTTTTGCGCGCGGGGTCAAATCCGCGAAACCTTTGGTCCGCACTTCACAACTGTGCAGCCGTCACAAGCGGATACATAATCCTCCGCGCCCAAAATAGCAATGAATTTCCAAGAAACGGCAGTAATGCGCGGTTTAGTTCGAACCAAATGTCCCAAAGCTGATCACTGACCATCGCCGCGCTTCGGCGCGGCATAATAATGGAAACACGAAGCACACGAAGAACACGAAGCTGCCAACGGGGTTCGAGCGTCTTGGTGTTCTTCGTGTGCTTCGTGTTTCAAATCCTTGCTGGCGCTACGCGCCCCCCAGGACAACACGTGCTACCGCGCTGTCGCGGCGGCGACTTCGGTGAAGACTGCGGAGTAGTGCAAGAACGCGGCGAGCAGCACCATCCAGTGCCAGATCGCGTTTTGATACGGCAGCCGTTCCCACAGGTGAAACACCACGCCCAGGATGTACACCACGGCGCCGGCGATCAGCAGATAGCCGCTGATCGGCAGCAGCGACTGCGAGAGTTGATCCGCGACGACGACGATCGACAACCCCAGCCCGATGTAAAGCGCGACCGTCAAGCGCTCCCACCGCCTGGGATAAACCAGCTTCATCCAAACGCCGGCGATCGCCACCGCCCACGCAAAGCTCAACAGCCCAAGCCCGGCGGTCCCACCGACGCGCGCCAACAGAAACGGCGTGAACGTCCCCGCGATCATCACAAAGATCGCCGCGTGATCGAACCGCCGCAGCAGTTCCTTCACCGGCGAAGGCGGCCAAAGATTATACGCCGCCGAAAATCCCAGCATCGCGAGCAGTCCAATCGCATAGAGCGTCGCGCCCAACACCAAGGGCAGCGGCCCATTGCTCGCCTGCAGCATCAGAACCAGTGCGCCCGCGACCCCGCACAGCACGCCGACGACATGCGCCGCGATATCCGCGCGCATCTCTCCCGTCGAGTACGCCTTATAGGCAATGCCCGGCAGTTCGTTCGGCGACGACATCAAACTCCCCAACGCTCAGTTCAGGGCCCCCGCCCTGAGCCTCAAGCTTCTCTGAAAGCGAAGATCGCGACAACCCCCGTGATGCCGGCGGCGACCCAGCTCATCATCACCGGCACGTGGTATTCGCCCACGGTTAACTCAAGCCCGTAAAACGCGCGCAGCCCTTGCGCGATCGCGATCACGGCCAAAAAGATGGCGGCGACGGTGCTGAACAATCTCGGCACCTCTGCCTGCGGCAGCTGTTTTTTTTCCATGTGCGTTCTTCCCATTAAAGATGCCCTGGCAGCGAAGACGCAACATCACCCGCGCAAGACCAAACCGGTCCGCACGCGCCACCTGCGCAAATTGTCATTGAACTGCGGGCCTACGGGCCCCGCTCCAGAGCCCCCAAGATATAGCGCAAAGGGAGCCATTTAGCCAGCCGCGCACCATTCTGCCCCCCCTCTCCCTTCCAAAACTGGAAGGGCGAGGGGAGCAGAGAGACGCCTCTCGCTCCCACAAAACGAAAACGCCGGGGAATTTCTTCCCCGGCGGTTCCCTCATTCAGATACGGCGCGCGTTAATCGCGGCGGCATTCTCTGTTTGCCACGGGGAAGCCGTTGGCGCGGCGGCAGTCGCGCGCCGTGGACCACCAGTCGCGGCCGTTACGCTTGCAGCAGACGCGGCGGTTGCCGTCGCCGTCGCCGTCCCAGCCGCCTTCGCCACGGTCGTCGCGGCAGTAGCGGCGATCGACCACGTCGCCATCGGCGCGGCGGCATTCGCGCCACGTCGACAACCAGTCGCGGCGGCCCTTCTTGCAGCAGATGTTGGCGGTGTCGTCGCGGCATTCTTGACGCTGAACGACGCGGCCGCCTTCTTCGCCGCATTCACGCCACGTGGTGAACCAGTCATGGCGGCCACGCTTACAGCAAACGCGTGCGCCTTCAACCGGGCGATAGCCGCGGCAGTAGCGATCGGAAACCTCACGCCCGCCGTTGATGCGGCAGCCGGTGCGTCCGGTAAAAAATTCGTCGCGTCCAACCTTACAACAAATGGTCGCTGCACTGGCCTCGGTCGTGCCCATCACCGGCGATGAAACCGGCATCATCAAGAAGAGCATCGAGACGAGAGACAGCGCCCCTGCAAAAAGTGCGTTACGCATTCAATCGTTCTCCCACATTCGTTTTGTTTGCCTGCGGAATTGTAAAGCCGGTCCCGGCGCAACCCTTTACCACGACGTAGCGACCCTCTCGCAAGCAGCGGCTGTCACGCGCGCGTTGCGGCGGAACCCGGGGCATCAATGACAGCGCCCACATGAACCGGACCTAAATGAACGAATGTGTCGCGAATTGTCTCGCCGACGCCAACGTGCAATTTGCGGGCGCAACCGCTATAAGTTCCCGCAACCCTAAGGCAGGTGCAGACCCAAGTGAGTGAACTACGCGCCCTCGCAAACGCCCGATGGCGTGTCGCCATCGCGCTCAGCGCCGTCGTCGTTATCCTCTATTTCGGCTTCATCCTGGCCGTCGCTTTCGCCAAGGAAGCTATGGCGAGCGAAATCGTCCCCGGCCTCAGCCTCGGCATCTTCCTCGGCGCCCTGGTGATCGTCGGGGCCTGGGTCACGACCTGGATCTACACCAGCTGGGCCAACAAGCACTTCGACGCCCGGCTTGCCGACCTGCACCGGAAGGGCAAATGAACACCAGCCTGGGCGAACCAAACATAACGGCGATCGCGTTTTTCTTCGCCTTCATCGCGATAACGCTAGCCATAACGTACTGGGCCGCCAGCAAGACAAAAACGACGGAAGAATTCTTCGCCGCCGGCCGCTCGATCTCCGGCCGCCAAAACGGCTTCGCCCTGGCCGGCGACTACATGAGCGCCGCCAGCTTCCTCGGGATCGCCGGCCTGGTCTCGCTCTCGGGCTTCGACGGCCTGATCTACTCAACCGGCTGGCTCGTCGGCTGGCCCGTCGTTTTGTTCCTGATCGCCGAACCCCTGCGCAACCTCGGCAAATACACCTTCGCCGACGTCGTCAGCTTCCGCCTGCGCCAAACACCCGTCCGCGTCGCCGCCGCCATCGGCACACTCGCCGTCGTCGCGTTCTACCTGATTGCGCAAATGGTCGGCGCCGGAAACCTGATCAAACTGATGTTCGGCATCAGCTACGAACTCGCCGTGGTCATCGTCGGCTTCGTGATGCTCGCCTACGTCCTCTTCGGCGGCATGATCGCAACGACATGGGTGCAGATCGTCAAAGCGGTCCTGCTCCTCGGCGGCGCAGCGCTGCTCTGCGTATTGACGCTCGCGCAATTCGACTTCAACCCCGCAACGCTCTTCAACAAAGCCGCCGAAGAATACGGCCGCGAAGTCCTCGCCCCCGGCAAACAAGTCGCCAACCCCTGGGACGCCATTTCCCTCGGCCTCGCCCTCATGTTCGGCACCGCGGGCCTGCCGCATATCCTGATGCGCTTCTACACTGTCCCCGATGCCAAAGCCGCGCGCCAATCCGTCTTCTGGGCGACAGGCCTCATCGGCGCGTTCTACCTGATGACGTTCATCCTAGGCTTCGGCGCGATGGTTCTCGTCGGCCGCGAAGCCATCATCGCCGTCGACAAGGGCGGCAACATGGCCGCGCCACTGCTCGCCGAAGTGCTGGGCGGCACAGGCCTCTTAGGCTTCATCGCAGCGGTGGCGTTCGCCACCATCCTCGCCGTCGTCGCCGGCCTAACGCTGTCCGGCGCAGCCGCGCTCAGCCACGACCTCTGGGTCTCCGTCCACCGCAAAGGCGACGCGCCGCGCGAAGAACAACTGCTCGTCGCGCGCATCGCCACGGTCGTCCTCGGCATCGTCGCGATCCTCCTCGGCATCCTCTTCAAAGGCCAAAACGTCGCCTTCATGGTGGGCCTCGCCTTCGCCGTCGCCGCGTCCGGCAATTTCCCAGCGCTGGTCCTCTCGATCTTCTGGCGCCGCTTCACAACAGCAGGCGCAGTCGCGTCGATCATCACCGGCACCGCCGCAAGCCTCATCCTGATCGCCATCTCGCCGACGATCATGGTCGACCTCGCCGGCTACGAAACCGCGATCTTCCCGCTCAAGAACCCGGCGATCATCACGATACCGCTCGGCTTCGCGATCGGCATAGCGGTCAGCCTGCTCAAACCGGAAACCGCCGCGCGCGACGGCCACGACGCCAAAGAACGCCGCATGATTATGGGGACAGAATAAAATGCTCGAAGCACTCATCTTCGCCGCCGCGACAGCCGCCTTCGACGCCGAAGTGATCCCGAAGGCCCAATCCGACATCGCCGCCGCCTGCGGCACGCGGCCGAACCTGCAAGTCCGCTGGAAAGCCTTCGGCGAAGACGACGCCGGCGCTCAGGCGTTGGTGAGCAGCGGCCTAACGTTCCTCACAACGGCCTTCAAAACCGTCTGCAAAGAGCCGACGGTAAAAGCCGCGATGGCCACGCAAATCAAAAAGGTGGTCCTCACCCAAGCCTACGGCGCCGCCGATCCGATCATCTACATCAGCGAAGGCACGCTCAACATCGAATATCTTTGGGTCAAAGGCGAAGCCGCCCCCGACGCCAACGTCGTCGCCGCCGAAATCAAATCGCGCCTGGTCGGCGAAGAACCCGAAGCGCCCTAACGAATGAAAACGGTGACACGATTGCCGTTCGCCAAAGCCGAATACTCAACCCGCTCGCTCAACCCCAGGACCATCGCAATCCCCGCCTGACCGACCCGCTCCGGCGGCGCAACAGCCACCCAAGCCGTCGGATCAAACAATGGCGCCTCATCTTCTAGAATGACGGTCAACCCGACCTCGACCCGATAGCTGACCCGAACCGGCCGCTCACACTCGCCGCCATAGCCATACTTGATCGTGTTGGTAAACAGCTCCTCGACCACAATCCGGCCGCGCGAAAGCAAGTGACCGTCGCGACAAACCGCCCCCAAAGCCTGCAGCGCCGCCCGCAAGCCTCTTGTCGTCGCAGGAAAACTCAAGTCAACATCGGCCGGCATCGCGGGAATCCAAATCCATGGCCATTATGACAGCAAAGAACGCACGGCGCGCCATCGCCGCCGCCGCGCTCTTCATATCGCAAGCGGCACTGGCGGGCGAGCCGATCGGCCAAGTCAAAACGCAATCGGGCAACGTCACGGTCCAACGCGCCGGCGCCTCGAAACCGCTCACCATCGGCGACCGCGTCTTCGAGTCCGACACCATCATCACCACAAGCGGCGCCGTCGGCATCACCTTCGTCGACAACAGCATGATGTCGCTGGGCCCAAACAGCCGCCTCTCGCTCGACCAATTCAAATTCGACGCGACGACGCACAACGGCGTCTTCAACAGTTCGCTGCAAACGGGCACGCTGTCGGTAAAGTCCGGTCAGATCGTCCGCCAGACGCCCGAAGCCATGCGCATCCGCACGCCCGCCGCGCTGCTCGGCGTTCGCGGAACGGAATTCGTCGTCCGCGCAGACGGTACAGCCGGATGAGCCGCGCGCTTCACATCATCGCGCCGCTCGCTCTCGCGCTCTCCGCGTGTTGCGGGCCGAAGGACTTGATCGTTGTGCTCCCTGCCGCCGACGGCCACATCGGCGGCGTCGTGGTCGAAGCCAGCGGCAGCAAAGTCGTCCTCGACAAAGCCTACGCTGGTGCGAGGCCAGGCTCCGGCGCATCCGAACCCGTCGAAGTCGGCGCGTACGAGGTTGAGCGCGTGTTCGCGAAAGCCCTCTCCGCGCGCCCGATTCCGCCCAAGAGCTACACGCTCTATTTCGTGAGCGGCGGCGACGAGATCGTCCCGGAATCCCGGGCCGCACTCGATACGATGCTCGCCGAAATGTCCGAACGCAAAGCGGTGGAAGTCGTTATCACCGGACATACCGACACGATCGGCCCGTCGGGCGACAACGACCGCCTCTCGCTCGATCGCGCGCGCGCCATCCAAACGCAACTCAAAGACACACTTGCGGCCAAAGGCGTCCACTCCGACTCCGTCACGGCAGTGGGCCGAGGCGAACGCGAGTTGCTCGTAAAGACGCCGGATCAAACGGCCGAGCCGCGCAACCGCCGCGTCGAAATCACGGTTCGCTAAGGGCCGGTCCAGCGTATCGCAAGCACGGTCAGATCGTCGGACGCTTCAGCCCCGGCAACGAACCGTCCGACCGCCGCATAAAGTTCGCTGACGACCGTCTTCGCGTCGGCCTCAGGCGATATCTCGGTGAGAATGCGCTTTGTTCGCGCGATGCCCAGGAGTGCACCCGATCCGTCCATCGCCTCGGCGACGCCGTCCGTCGTGACGCAGAGCAAATCGCCGGGATGAAGCTGCAACGTCTCGGTCGGATAGGTGAAATCCTCCACCACACAAAGCGGCGGTCCGCCGACCGAAACGACGCTCTCGGGCGCAGCCCCCTTGCGCAGTACGAACGGCGCATCGTGCCCGGCGTTGCAGAACTGAAGTTCGCCGGTGTTGAGGTTCAAAATGCCCGCGAACATCGTGATGAAGAGCATCTCCGGATTATCGCGCGAGATCTCCGCGTTCGCGCGATTGACGATCGCGCCCACATCTATATCGCCGCGCAGCGCATAGCTCTTACAAAGCGATTTGCCGAGCGCCATGAACAGCGCCGCGGGCACGCCCTTGCCGCTGACGTCGCCGACGGTAAAGAACAATCGGTCGGAATCGATCTTGAAGAAGTCGTAGAGATCGCCGCCAATCTGCCGGGCAGGGACCATCAGCGCGCCGAGATCGAACCGCGCATCGCCAGCGACGCTGTCGGCACTCGGCAACATGCCCGTCTGAATGCGCCGCCCCGCCTCCATCTCGCCTTCGGTCTTCGCTGTGGCGATCCGGCTCGCTTCGACTTCGCGCCGCAAATGCCGCCGATGCATGTCCGCTTCGGCAAAGCTGGCGGCCAATAGAGAAACGAACACCAGCGCTGTGCCGATCGCGGGCGTCGCGACGTCGACAAGCAGTAGCGATTGCTTCCAGAACTCAAATCCCACGATCCCCAACACCAGCAGCGGCAGCAGTCCGAGCAGGCCCTGCCAGCGCGCCCGCACGAACGGCAGCGACACGATCAGAAACACGCCGAACAAAAACGTCAGGGCAAGTTCGGCAAACCGCGTCCAACCGGGACGCTGAACCATCCGCCCGTCGAGAACATTCTCAAGCAACTGCGCGCTAATCTCGGTGCCCTGCATGTAGCCCACCGGTGTCATGCGCATGTCCTGCGTGCCAAGACCCGTCACACCGACAAGCACGATCTTCTGCTCGAAAATCTTCGCATCGATCCGTCCGGAAAGTATATCCGCGGCCGATACAAACCGGCGCCCGTCATGCGGCGAGTAGTGAATCCAAACGGTGCCGTCGGGCTGCGTCGGAATCCTGATTGGTCCGACGCCCACGCCCTTAACGTTGCCGTCGTTCACATACAGATCGAACCAAGAGGCTTGCGCCGTCAGTCGCAGCACCTCAAGCGCCATCGACGGTGCGAGCCGATCCGACATCACTGAAACGAGCGGCAGACGACGAAAGACGCCGTCAAGATCCGGATCCACCGACAACACACCATGCCCGGTCGCAGCGTTGTCGAGCACCGCAATGCTGCGCACCGTCGCGTTGAAGCGCGGCAAGCCCGCCGGCAGCGTCGAAGCCCCGCCGATCAAACGAAACGGCGCAAGAGGGCCGTCATCTTTCTGCCCCTCGACGACGCGCAAGCCGCCGATACCGAGCATCACCGGTCCTGCGGCAATGGCCTGACCGAACATCGCATCATGGCTGGGCAAACCGCGCACCCCGTCGCGCAGTGTCGGCGGCATATCACCCGCGTAGCGCAGCCATTCCTCCGGCGACTGCCGATCCGCCTCAGGCAAGATCATGTCGATGCCGACCGACGCCGGCTTGCCGCTCAGAATTTTCGAGACCAACTGCGCATTGATCTGACGCGGCCACGGCCACTGACCGTACGCATCGAGGCTGGCCTCGTCGATCGCGACGATTACAACGGGATTGGCATGCTCAAGCCGCGGCGCCGTGTACTGATAAAGATCGAAGAGCGAAAGCTGCGGCGAATAGAAGAGGGAAGGCGCCGCAGCCTGCAGCAACAGGAATACGCCAAGCATCGCCCAAGCTGCGCGCCGCCCCCAACCATCGAACAAGTATCGACGCAGCCGCTCCATCAAACGTCGAGCACGAGGCCGTCATACGCGGCGCAGACTTTCAGCGGCGCACCCGTTCGCGTGATCTCCTCGAAGCGAACAGTCTCCGCCAGGATGTCGTCGATCCGCGCGTCGTCGTTGACCGGCTCATGATGAAACAGACACAGTTGTTTGGCGCCCGCCATCTGACACAACTCCACACCCAGCACGTTGCTGGAGTGCCCCCAGTCCTCCTTTACGGAAATAGAATCGGCGAGGGAATACATCGCGTCGAAGATCACGAGATCGGCGTCGCGGAAGAACGCCGCCGCACGTTCCATCTCCGCGGTGTCCTCCGGCTTGTGCTCGGAGTCGGTCGTGTAGACCACAGTCTTGCCGCCCTTCTCGATGCGATAGCCGTAGGAATCGTTGCCGTGAAGTTGAAGCATGCCGGTGACGGTCGCACCCGCGATCTCATACTGTTTACCCGGCTCCAGCGCGACGAACTCGATGCTTGCCGCAAGCGCCTCGAACTCCACCGGGAAACACGGCTCCCTATTCTGCGCGCGAATGGCCTGCTCGAGTTTCGGGTGACAGCTGTACAGACGAATGAGATTGCCGGGAATGAACGCCGGAACGAAAAACGGAAATCCCATGATGTGATCCCAATGCACATGGGATACGAGCACATGATAGGTCTGCGGCTTGCCCGGCCCGTGCTTGGCAAGCGCCGAGATCGAGAACTCCCGCACGCCCGAACCTAAATCGCAGATCAAATACTCCGGCCCGCCGGTCTCGATCTGCACACATGCCGAATTGCCGCCATACGTGCTGGCCTCGGCGAAGCTCAATTCCCGCTCGCAAAACGCCTGCGCCTTCGCAACCGTGTCGAGCCCGGCATCCGCACCCTTCACCAGCGCGTTCACGATTTTGCGTCGCACGGCGCGGCCATTGATCGGCGCCGGCAGCGACCCGCGTGTTCCCCAAAAGATCACTCTCATGGCGCGACCTCCTTCAGGATGACTGAGAACCGGGCGCGAGCTTATCGACCGCCTGACGAACCGTTTCGAACAGCGGAAACACGAGGTTGAACCGGCTGATCGTGAAGATCTCAAGAAGCAGCGGCTGAAGCGCCGCGATCCCGAAGCCTTTACCGTCCGCTTTACCGGCCTTGAACGCAATCATGAGCGCGCGAAGGCCGGCGCTGCTGATGTAGTCAACGCCGGACAGATCGAGAATCAGCGCGGCCTTCGCCTTCGCCATCGACGCCGATAACGCGTCCTTGAAGGCTTCGGCATTGGATAAATCAATACGCCCGGATGCGGATACCAACACGGCATCGCCAACCCCTCGCTCATTCCAGCTCGCAGCCTGTCCGTCCATGCCTTGGCCCCAACCATCCTCCGACGCACCACATCATGGCACGAAACACGTCCCGAGGGGATCATCCAACACGGGTTTTCGTAGCGTCTGTGGAATGGGTCACGCTCATTTTTCGCTCTCGTTTCGCGTACCGCTGCGGGTAGTCTCCCGCGTCAATGCTATTTCAGGGACGGTCGATGAAAGCGCTTTGTTACCGCGGCGAACGCGACATTCGTTGTGAAGAAATGCCGGCCCCCACGCCGCGCGATGTTTCCGGCGCCGTGGTCAAGATGAAGGCCTGCGGGATTTGCGGCAGCGACCTGCACATCTATCACGGCCAGGGCTTCTCGAAAGACGAGGGCTATTGCGTCGGCCACGAAGCGGTCGGCGAAATCGTCGAGGTCGGCAGCGGCGTGAAATCGTTTAGGGCGGGCGATCAAGTCATGCTCGCCGCCTCCGTTCGTTACGGCGGCTGTGGCGTGTGCCCCGCGTGCGTCGGCGGATCGCCCGTCAAATGCGCGAAGCAGCAATGGGGCTGCTACGGCCTCAGCCACGCCCTCGAAGGATGTCAAGCCGAGGCGATCGCAGTGCCCGCTGCCGACAACAATCTGAGTCACATCCCTGAGGGCGTCACGGCGGATCAGGCATTGCTGCTCACCGACAATTTGCCGACCGCGTACATGGGCTGCAAGAACGCCGATATCGGCCCCGGCAAGACGGTCGCGGTCGTGGGCCTTGGGCCAATCGGATTGATGGCGGTCGAGTGCGCCTTCGTCCTCGGCGCGTCACGCGTCTTTGCGCTCGATCTCGTGCCGGAGCGCCGCGTGCTCGCTGCGACGCTGGGCGCGACGCCGGTCGACCCCGCGAACGCTGTCGAAGAGATCAAGTCATTGACCGGCGGCGCGATGGTCGACTGCGTGGTCGAAGCGGTCGGCGGCGACAAGACGCTCGAACTAGCAATTGCGCTCGCCGGACGCGGCGCGACGATCTCGTCCTTTGGCGTCAACCAGAACCAGGCGTTTAAATATCCCGTGTGGACGGCGTTCAACAAAATGCTGACGTTCCGCGTCGCTGGCTGCCTCGTGCAGAGCCACTGGCCGGAACTCATCCCGCTCGTGCGCAACAAACGCCTGAAGCCGGAACGCTTCATCACGCACCGCATGGCGCTGACGGAAGGTGCGGAAGCCTATCGTCTGTTCGACGGCAAGATCGACGGAACGTTGAAAGTCGTGCTGACGCCCTAGCCGCGTTCGACCAACACGCGCCGGCAAGCATCCGGCAACGCATCAAGCCTTATCGCCTTGTCCGGCTCATACGTCCCTTCGGACGGATGCGCCCAATCCGGCTTGTCGAACCAAGATTGCAGCTCGCCGCCGCATCCGTCACCCGGCGGCGGCGCTTCCTGTGCCTTGCAATCCGGACTGCCGGACGGACAGCCTAGCCGCACATGCATGTGCCAATAGTGCCCCGGCCAAGGCCGCACCTTGCGCAGCCAACTGCGATCGCCCTTCACGCGCTGACAGAGCGCCCGCTTGATGGGCGGCGAAACAAAAATCCGCTCAACCTCATCCGCTTGCGCCGCGCGCGACAACATCGCGACCTGCGCAGGGCCAAACGCCGAAGTCACGCGCAGCGTACTGAAGTCGACCATCGACACCGGCGCGAACGTCTCAAGCTGGCCGGACGGCACTTTTGATGCCGGCATCGGGGTCAACCAAATGTCGGCATCGAGTCCCACCTGATGCGAATTATGATCCGACGGCGAGGGTCCACCGCGCGCCTGACCCAGATCGCCGACGAGCAACCCACGCACGCCGTCCTTCGCCACGTCGTCGGCAAGCCCGCGCACGAAGCGGATCAGCGCCGGATGTCCCCAGGACCGATGCCGCGACGGCCGCATCACCTGCCAGCGCGCAGCATCCGCCGGCAACTCCTCAGCACCCGCAATGCATCCGCGCGTGTACGAACCGATCACCTGCGGCGCGCCGCCGCTGCCGGTCCTCACGGCCGCGAACAACTCAGCTGCTGGCCGGTTCATGTCGAGCGTGACGGCCGGGGGCGGGGAGGGCGGCGCGATGGTCGGCACGGTCCGCTCGCAGGCCACGAGGATTAATGAGATGAGGGCGGCGGTGATGACAGGGCGCAACGACGGGGTCTCCGGCCAAGTTTCGCGACTCTGGCGGCGCTTCGTGGCGGAAGCTTGACGCAGTGTTGCTTGTTTTGGGAGCCCCGCGACCCACATATGCCGCGGAAGGCAGGGGTAGCAACCAGGGCTTTCCTGGGCTACAACCCGCCGCTTTCCAGGCTAGAAAACGAAACGAACGCCGCACCATGGTAGCTGTCCTTCTGACCATCCACGTCCTCGTCTGCATCGCCATGATCGGCGTGATTCTGTTGCAGCGCTCGGAGGGTGGCGGTTTGGGCCTTGGTACTGGGGGCGGCGTCGGCGGTCTAATGACCGGCCGCGGCGCGGCGAACGCGCTGACGCGCACCACCGTAATCTTTGCGGCCATCTTCATCTCGACCTCGATCGCGCTCGCCCTCGTCGCCAAACGCGGCGACAGAAGCAATCCGCTCGCGCCCGCGAACTCGGGCGCGACCCTGCCGTCGTCGACGTTGCCGCCTGGCGGCACGACGTTGTTGCCGAAGACGACGCCGGCCGAAGGCGAATCACAACCCTCGGGTCCGTCGCCGACGCCTGTCCCCGCAACGCCAGCGCCGTCGACGCCTGCCCCCGCGGCACCGGCAAATCCGTCAGGCGCACAGCCTGCGCCCGCACCAGCGGAACCCGCCGGCGGCGGAAATTAGCCTCATCCCCTGTCGTGGAACGTCGTTTCACGACAGCAGAAATTTCTTCCTTGTTCCGACACCTTCAAGTTGCTTAGGGTGATCACCCATGGCGCGGTTCATCTTCATTACCGGCGGCGTGGTTTCATCCCTCGGCAAAGGTCTCGCATCGGCAGCTCTCGGCGCGCTCTTACAAGCGCGCGGGTTCAAAGTCCGACTCCGTAAACTCGATCCATATTTGAATGTGGATCCAGGGACTATGTCCCCGTATCAGCACGGCGAGGTGTTCGTCACCGACGACGGCGCCGAGACGGATTTGGACCTTGGTCACTACGAACGCTTCACCGGCGTATCGGCGACCAAGGGCGACAACATCACGACGGGTCGTCTCTACCTCGATATTCTGACGCGCGAGCGCAAGGGCGACTACCTCGGCGCGACGATCCAGGTCATCCCGCACGTCACCGACGCGATCAAATCCTTCGTTTTGGATTCAACCGACGACGTCGACTTCGTCCTCTGCGAGATCGGCGGCACGGTCGGCGACATCGAAGGCCTGCCGTTCTTCGAAGCGATCCGCCAACTCGGCAACGACCTGGGCCGCGAGCGCAGCTTGTTCATTCACGTAACGTTGGTGCCGTACATCGCCGCCTCCGGCGAACTCAAAACCAAGCCCACGCAGCACTCCGTCAAAGAACTGCGCTCGATCGGTATTCAGCCCGACATCGTCCTCTGCCGTTCGGACCGCGAGGTCCCCGCCGACGAACGCCGCAAAATCGCTCTGTTCTGCAACGTCCGCCCGTCAAGCGTGATCCAGGCGCTGGATGTCTCGACGATCTACGAAGTCCCGCTCAGCTATCACGCGCAGGGTCTGGACGACGAAGTCCTGTCGATCTTCGGCATCAAGGACCCGGTCGCCCCGACGCTCACGCGTTGGCAGACGGTGGTGAAGCGGATCAAAGAACCGGAAGGCGAAGTCAAAGTCGCCATCGTCGGCAAATACACGGGCCTCAAGGACGCGTACAAATCGCTGAACGAGGCCCTGGCTCACGGCGGCATCGCCAACAACGTCCGCGTCAAAGCCGAATGGATTGAATCCGAAATCTTCGAAGAGGCCGGCCACATTCAGGCGCTCGAAGACGTCCACGCGATCCTCGTCCCCGGCGGCTTCGGCGAACGCGGCACGAAGGGTAAAATCGAAGCGGCAAAATTCGCCCGCACGCGAAAGGTCCCATACTTCGGCATCTGCTTCGGCCTGCAGATGGCCGTCATCGAAGCCGCGCGCAACCTCGCGCACCTCGAAGGCGCAAGTTCATCCGAATTCGGTCCGTGCAAGCACACCGTTGTGGGCCTGATGACCGAATGGATGCGCGGCAACCAGATCGAGCGTCGCCAAAAGGACGGCGACATCGGAGGCACGATGCGCGTGGGCAAATACGTCGCCGCTTTAGCACCGGGCAGTAAGGTCGCCCAGATCTACGGCAAGCAGGAAATCGAAGAACGACATCGTCATCGCTACGAGGTGAACCTCGAATATCGTGACGTGTTGGAAAAGGCGGGCTTCTTCTTCACCGGCATGTCGCCCGACGGCTTGCTGCCGGAGATCTGCGAACGCAGAGACCACCCGTGGTTCATCGGCGTGCAGTATCATCCAGAACTGAAGTCGCGCCCCTTCGAACCGCACCCGCTCTTCGCGAGCTTCATCGAAGCCGCGGTAACGCAAAGCCGGTTGGTCTAGAGGGCAACACTGACGTGACGGAAGAAGCCTCGCAAACGCCGCCCGCCACGCCCGAACCGCCAAAGCCTCCGCCTCCGCCACCTGCGCGCCCGATCGCGCAGGCGTTCGCGCAAAATCTGCACGCCGTGCTGATCGGCACCTTCACGATCCTGTCGTCGGTCATCTCGGCGCTGCTCGGATATTATTTCGGTCACGAAGATCAAAAGCGCATGCTCGTCCTCGAGTACGACAAGCTGCGTGCCGAACACACGCTTGAGATCAGCAAAGCGCTCACGCGCGCCGATGCCGCATTGCAGGCGACACTGCTGACAGGTCGCCTATCTGCCAAAACCTATTGCGGACTGGCTGGCGACCTTGCCACGCTCAAAACCGACCTGGCCAAAATACGCGAGGTGCCGAAATTCTACGGAACGCTGGCGCAGACCTTGGCGACGCTCGATGAACTTATCCAAAGCGCCGAACCGTCCAACCCGCTTCGCGAACCGCTTCTAATGCGCATCCGCGCGATGAAGGCCACGCACGAAGAAATGGACCAACGCATCCGCGGCGATTGGAAAAGGGAAGACGAGGTACAGCAAGTCCTGGACATCGACGCGTCGGCCACCGCGAAAGTTTACTTCCGCGACTATAGCGTCGCCCTCCTCGGCCTCAGCGTGGAATACGGACAAGCCCGCCGGGAAATGATGGATCTGGTGCTCAAGAACGGCGAATGCGCGCCCGACACGGAGTGGAAAGCGATGGAAGGCCGCGTTCTCGCCTGGGGCCAGCGCGCCTTCGACTTCACCACCTCGCTCGGCATCGCGCTGGCGCCCGAATAGATTGCAAGACGGGAACCATTTCCTCGCGCACGGGTTCTAAGCGGAACTGCCAAGCGGAGATGGAACATGGCAAACGATAATGGCGGCGGCGGCACGACAATGATCGCGCTCGTCGTCGGCGCGCTGTTGGTGCTCGTCATCGGTTTGTACGCGACCGGCTCTTTCGGACCGCGCCAAGACACCGCGACCGTGACCATCGACACGCCGAGTGTGCCGGCGACGCCCGAAGCGCCGACGACCACGCCGCCGACGCCGTCAGACCCGGCACCCGCCGAACCGATGCCGTCCGAACCGACTCCGACGCCCGCTGAACCGCCCACGCCATAGCGTCAGCTGTCGCCGTTGCCGTGGGCCGTCAGTTCGACCTGACGGTACACGCACGTCTGCATTTCACTCGTGCCTGCGTACACATTGCATGGCGTTAATGTCCGGAACCTCTTGCAGCGGTTTAGGGTTCTTCCATCAGCACACGGAGACCCACCATGGCGAACGAGCCCAGCGCAGTCGGAATGATCATCCTCACAGGCATGACGATCGCAGCGGTCGTCGGTCTCTATGCCTATGACGTGATCCCGCGTCGCGACGGTATCGTGCCGGACACGAACATCGCATGGCCAAGTTGGCAGTCTAACGACGCGACGCCTGCGCCCGCGCAGACGCCAAGCACGCAGGCACCTACGTACTCGCAACAGCCTGCGTACTCACAACCAAACGATCAGCAATCCCCGCAGCAAGAGCAAAACGAGCCCCAGCAATATCCGCCGCAGGATCTACGCGGACAGGTCCCCGACGATCAGCAGGGCTCGGACGCCGGCGCAGGCCAACCGCCGCAGCCGGACGACAGTCAGCGCAGGTAGCTAAGCGCGCACGGCCTGATGGACGCCCTTGAGCGTCGCGAGCAACTGCGCCGCGCCATCGAGCGCCAAACAACTCGGCCCATCGCACAGCGCCTTGTCAGGGTCAGGGTGGAATTCCAAAAACACGCCATCCGCACCCGCCGCCACGGCGGCCTTAGCGATAATTGGCACGCCCTCGCGTCGCCCGCCCGTGGAAGCGCCGCTCGTGCGCGGATCGGCGCCCGGCAGCTGCACCGCATGCGTCGCATCGACGGTCACGGGCACGCCCAACCGCTGCATCTCACCGATGGCCAGCATGTCGACGACAAGGTTATTGTAGCCGAACGAACTGCCACGCTCGCACAGCACGATGTCGAGATTGGGCGCCGCCTCGCGCGCCTTCGAAATGATGTTCTTGCAGTCCCACGGCGCGATGAATTGCGCCTTCTTGACATGCAGCCAACCGTCGGCGGCGCTCGTCGCGCGCGCCGCAGCGACGATCAAATCTGTCTGCCGGCAAAGGAAGGCCGGGATCTGCACCACGTCGGCCACCGCGGCAGCAGGCAACGCATGCGGCACTTCGTGGATGTCCGTCGCGATCGGCACGTTCAGCGTACGCTTCACCTCGGCCAGCATTGCCAGCCCCTCGGTGAGCCCAGGCCCGCGAAAGCTCTTGATCGACGACCGGTTCGCCTTATCGAAGCTCGCCTTGAACACAAAGGGCAGGCCCAGCTTCGCGGTGATGGCCTTCAGTTCGCGCCCGACGGTAAGTGCCAGGTCCAAACTTTCGAGCACATTGATGCCGGCGATGACGAACAGCGGCTGGCCCGCCCCGATCGACATATTCCAACGCTTCAACTGAACGGCCGACATCGCGGTTCTCCCACGTCACAACGCGCCTTAAGACCGCGCGCGCCGCATGCCTAGCACCGGTCGCGCGGTTGACGCTAGATCGGGCTTTACCTAGGCGCTCAGGCGCCGCCGGCAAGCTGCATAATCGCGCCCACAACCGCACCGATCACCAGCGCAAGCACCGCCAGCCCCTGGATCGAAAACCCAAGCGACCGATTCTGCCCTTTGCTGTAGCTCTGCATGTAGAGCACCCGCCCGACGATCCAGGCGACGCCGCCCAGCGCCACGATCCGCGGATCCCAAAACGACGCGCACATCCAGAACGCCGCGATGAACACGGGCAGCCACTCCAGCGTGTTCATCTGTACACGGACCACACGCTCGAAGTCCGGGTTGCCGGTCATCGCGGGCGCGGCGATGCCGTGTTTTACGCGCGCCTGACTCACGGCAACACCCATGTAGACGTACAGCAGCAACGCCACCACGGTCACGAGTACGATCCAGCCTGACATTGTGTCCCTCCCTCAATCTCGCAGCCGCACAAGGCCCCTCGCCGGTGGCGACTCGATCTTCGATGCGCTAAAGCTCGCATAGACGCGCGTCTAAGGGGGAACAATGTCCGCAGCACCGGAAAAGCAGGCCTGGTCGGGCCGCTTCGCATTCTTAATGGCCACTGTCGGTTCGGCCGTCGGCTTGGGAAGCATCTGGAAATTCCCCTACATGGTCGGCGCCAACGGCGGCAGCGTCTTCCTCTTCGCGTATCTCGCGGGCCTAGTCGTCCTCATCCTGCCGCTCATGATCGGCGAGTTCGTCATCGGCCGCCGCGGCGGAAAAAGCGCCGTCGGCAGCATCGCCAAGGTCGCCCGCGACAATGGCGCGACGCCGTGGTGGGCGGCGGTCGGCGGATGGGGCGTCCTCACCGGATTTCTGATCTTAAGCTTCTACGCCGTCATCGGCGGCTGGACGGTGGCCTACATCCCGCACGCGCTAAGCGACGCCTTCGCAGGCCGAACGGCGGAACAGGTCGGACAGCAGTTCAACGCCATGCTGGCCGATCCGATCGGTCTGACGTTTCACCATGCGATCTTCATGGCCATGACGGCGGTGATCGTCGCGCGCGGCGTCAGCGACGGTTTGGAGCGCGCGGTCACCTTCCTGATGCCGCTGATGTTCGTGATCCTGATCGGCCTCGTCGGCTACGCCTACGCCACGGCGGACTTTGGTGCCGCAGCGACCTTCTTCTTCACGCCCGATTTCTCGAAGCTCACACCGGACGTCGTGCTGAGTGCGGTGGGTCTCGGCTTCTTCTCGATCGGCACGGGCATCGGCGCCATGATCACCTACGCAGCCTACGCGCCGCGCGAAATCAGACTGGGGGAAGCCGCGATATGGACGATCGCAGCCGACACGTTCGCGTCGTTCCTCGCCGCATTTGCCATCTTCCCGCTGGTCTTCGCCTACGAGCTCAATCCCGCTGGCGGCGCGGGCCTGATGTTCACAACGTTGCCCATCGCTTTCGGACAAATGCCGGGCGGCGCCTTCGTGGGCGCGGCGTTCTTCTTGCTGTTGGTCGTGTCGGCGCTCGCCTCGGCGATTTCGCTGCTTGAGCTTGTTGTGGCATGGGCGACGGAGCGCTTTGGTATCAGCCGCCCGACCGCGGCCTACACAAGCGCCCTTGTCTGCTGGGCGGTGGGCCTAGGCACAGTGCTATCTTTCAACAACTGGAGCACCTGGTATCCGCTCGCCGCCGTGCCGAGCTTCGAGTCCAAGAGCTTCTTCGACGCACTCGATCACCTCACCTCCAACATCATGCTGCCCCTCGGTGGCATCTTCCTGGGTCTCTTCGTCGGCTGGGTGATGTCGAAGAAAGCCGTGCTCGAAGAACTCGGCATCGAGGATGGCCCGCGCTGGCAACTGCTTCGCTTCCTGCTGGGCGTCGTCTGCCCCGCCGCGATCGCGATCCTCTTCATCGTCAACCTCGGCTTCATCAGGCTCGCGACCGGCGAATAACGAAAAAAAGGCGCAGGCCGCGAAAGCCTGCGCCGCAAGTTTGAGGGACAGTTTCTTCTTGCGGGTTCAGTTGGCCGGCTCGACTGTCACGGTCTGCTGACCGCTGCGCGTTCCGCCGTTCGGCCCAGTCACCACCACATCGCGCGTCCACGTGTTGCCGTCGCGCGTGACGTCGACCGCCTTGCCGTAGGTCTTTCCGCTCGCCGTGGTGACCGCCTTGTCGCGCGAAAAGCCGTTCTCGGTTTTCGCCGCGCTCGACGAGAAGGTGCCGGATCCGCCGTTGCCGGTTGTGTAGGTGCCCGCGCGGGTCCAACCATTCGGCGTACGCGCGACCGCGGCCGTCGAGTCGACCGAGTGGCCCTTGCTGTCCGTGTACGACTTGTCGACGGTCAGACCGCCGTTCTCGCGCGTCACGTTGCGCGTGATGGTGGCGCTGTTGCCCTTTGGACCCGTCTTCGTCGTTTCCGACGACCATTGTCCCGGCGCGGTGCGCTGAGCCGTCGTTTCCGACGTCGATGTCCCGCGCGCTGTGGTGCGCGAGCGGCTTCCGCTGGCAGTGCCCGCCTCGCGGTCCCATTGCCGCTCGACGGAGGAATTGCCGCCGCCATTCGGCCCGGTCCAGGCGCGGTCGCGCTTGAAGCGCCCGCGCTCACGCGTGGTCTGCGAATTCCAAGTGCCCGACGCACCGTTCGCTTTCGACCAACTGCCTTGACGCGAACGCTCGCGGGCGTCGGCATCGTCGCTGGTGGCCAGGAACAGCGTCATCACAACTGCCGTGACGGAGACGGCGGTACCCAACAATCTCATCGGTCTCTCCATAAACTCGAATACAAGGGTGGAACGACGCCGCCGGCACCCGCGAACCAACGTCATCGATGGAAGGTTCAACGGCCCGCCCGCGCCGATCCGTCGCCCGCAAATTGTGCAAGCCAGCGGTTAATTCCCGTGCGGGGCGGCGTTTCGCGGCTTCCGCAGCCGCCCCCCATTGGTTATGAACCGCCCAACGAACGACAAAGGGCCCGGAAGCAATGACCGCCATCATCGACATTCGTGGACGCGAAATCCTGGACAGCCGCGGAAATCCGACGGTCGAGGTCGAGGTGGAGCTGGAGGACGGCAGCTTTGGCCGCGCCGCCGTCCCGTCGGGCGCCTCCACGGGCGCACACGAAGCGGTTGAGAAACGCGACGGCGGCAAGCGCTACGGCGGCAAGGGCGTCGAGAAGGCGGTCGCCTCGGTCAACGGCGAACTCTTCGAAGCCCTCTCCGGCATGGAAGCCGAAGAGCAGATGCGCATCGACCGCACGCTCATCGATCTCGACGGCACGCCTAACAAAAGCCGCGTCGGCGCCAACGCAACCCTCGGCGTCTCACTCGCCGTCGCGCACGCCGCCGCAGCCGCACGCGGCCAAAAGCTCTACCGCTATGTCGGCGGCACGCAGGCGCATGTGCTGCCGGTGCCGTTCATGAACATCATCAATGGCGGCGCGCACGCGGACAATCCGATCGACTTCCAGGAATTCATGATCCTGCCGGTCGGCGCGCCGACGTTCCGCGAAGCGCTGCGCATCGGCGCCGAAGTCTTCCACGCACTGCGCAAGGCGTTGAAGGACGCTGGCCACAACACCAACGTCGGCGACGAAGGCGGCTTCGCGCCGAACCTGAAGTCGGCCGACGAAGCGCTGTCGTTCGTCATGCGCGCGATCGAAGCCGCGGGCTACAAGCCCGGCGACCACGTCAAACTCGCGCTCGATCCCGCGTCGACCGAATTCTTCAAAGACGGCATCTATGACCTGGCAGGCGAGGGCAAGAAACTCGACTCCGGCGCCATGTCCCGTTTCTACGAAGACCTCTGCCGCCGCTACCCGATCGTCTCGATCGAAGACGGCATGGCCGAAGACGATTGGGCCGGTTGGAAAACGCTGACCGACGCCATCGGCAAAAAGGTCCAACTCGTCGGCGACGACCTCTTCGTCACCAACCCCAAGCGCCTGCGCGAGGGCATAGCTAAGGGCGTCGCCAACGCGATCCTGATCAAGGTCAACCAAATCGGCACGCTCACCGAAACGCTCGAAGCCGTCGAGATCGCACACAAGGCCGGCTATCGCGCCGTGATGTCCCACCGCTCCGGCGAAACCGAAGATACGACGATAGCCGACCTCGCCGTCGCCACGAATTGCGGACGCATCAAGACGGGCTCGCTGTCCCGCTCCGATCGCCTCGCGAAATACAATCAGCTTCTGCGCATCGAAGAAGCCCTTGGCTCATCGGCCAAGTACGCAAAGCTCGATTGATGTCCGCCGACGCGCAAGCGTTGGAAGCCAAAGCGCGCGCCGGCGACGTCGGCGCGCAATTCCAAATGGCGGTCACCCTTGACCGCGCCGGCAAACGCGCCGAAGCCTCGCAGTGGCTGGAACGGGCAGGCGAGGGCGGCCACCCGATGGCGCTCACCCTCCTCGCCGTCACCGACCTGCAAGGTCTGGAACGTCCGCGCAGTCCGCAGAGCGCCACCGCACGCTTAGAACGCGCCGCCGCCGCAGGCAGCTCGCAAGCGCGCCGCATGCTGGGCAGCCTCACCGCCATCGGCATCGTGTCTCCGCCGGATTGGACCACAGGCGTCGCGCTCGTCATCGACGCGGCCAAGGCCGGTGATTGGGAAGCGCTCCGCGACATCGCGTTGCTGCTGGAAATGGCCGAGCCAGGTTCGCCCGTCGCGCAAGATCTACTCCTGCGCGCCGGCCTCAAAGGCGACGGCCTTGCAGCCTTCGCCATTCTGCGCCGTCAAATGCAGACGGGCCGCGCGCTCGCACGTGAGGAAATCTGCGTGCAATGGCGCAACGGCATGCAGCGCGTGAACCATCCGCTGGCGAGCACCGTCGCGAACGCCGTCGTGCAGCCGGACGCACAACCGCCGCTTCCCGAACGCGAACCCGCTTGGGCTACGATCGCCGAGCGCCTCGCGACACCGCCAGGCACAACGATCGCAAGAGCGCAAAGCGCATCCGAGCGCCCACTCATCCACCGCTTCGACAAACTGCTCACCGTCGAAGAATGCGAATACCTGATGGGCCTCTCGGCGCGCCACCTGCGCCCCGCCGAAATCGTCGATCAATCGAGCGGCCAACCGCTGCAAAGCCGCGTCCGCACGAACCACGTCGCCGTGATGTGGCCCGTGCAGCAGGACCTTGTCCTGCACGCACTCAACCTGCGCCTCGCCACCGCTGCAGGACTCCCGCCGCAAAACGGCGAGATGATCAACGTCCTGATGTACCGCCCCGGCGAAGAATACCGCCCGCACTACGACTTCTTCCCGCACGAAGCCGCGAAGGCCGACGCGAGCGGTCAGCGCATCCGTACGCTGCTCGTCTACCTCAACGCCGGCTACGACGGCGGTGAGACGCATTTCTTGACGGCGGGAATGAAAATCAAAGGCAACGTCGGCGACGCGGTTCTCTTCCACAATTGCGACGCCACAGGCGCGCCGGACAAGTCATCGCTGCACGCAGGACTTTCCGTCACCAGCGGACAGAAATGGCTCCTGTCGAAGTGGTATCGCGAAAAACCGTTCGTCTACTGATCAACCAGTTAACGCGGCTTAACGAAACTCTGCTTGCCTCACGCCCATGGCATATGATTCGGTTCAGCCCATGGAAGAACAAGCGACACTCACACGGGCCACGCGGGGCTTGGGCTTCACGCTCGTCGTGATGGCGCTCGTTCTCTACTTCGGCTACTTCGCGATTTACGGGAACCACGGCCTGGTCAACTGGATCCGGCTGAACCACGAGATCGAGCTGAAGCAAGCCGACCTTGACCGTGTGCAGGCCGAACGACTCGCGCTCGAACATCGCGTGCGCATGCTGCGTCCCGAAAGCGTGGACCCCGATCTGCTGGAAGAACAGGCACGCGCCCGCCTCGGTTTGAGCGAGCCGGATGAGGTCGTGATCCTGAAAGACAAGCGCTAGGCGCTGCTGCGCTGCAACAACCCCCGCCGCGCGACTTGCGCCCCCCTGCGGCGGACGGTACACGAACAGCCGACAGTCCTCATTTTATTGCGCGAACACGAAACACATGGCCAAGGCCGAAGCGGCAAGCCGCGCCTCGTCGCCCGCAAAGGGCAAACCCAATAAGGACGAGCTGCTCCGCTACTACCGGGACATGCTCCTCATTCGCCGGTTTGAAGAGAAGGCCGGCCAGCTCTACGGCATGGGCCTGATCGGCGGCTTTTGCCACCTCTATATCGGCCAGGAAGCCGTCGTCGTCGGCATGCAGGCCGCGATCGGTGAGGGCGACCAAGTCATCACCGCCTACCGCGACCACGGCCACATGCTGGCCTGCGGCATGGACCCCGCCGGCGTCATGGCCGAACTGACGGGCAGGGCAGGCGGCTACTCACGCGGCAAAGGCGGCTCGATGCACATGTTCAGCCGCGAGAAAAACTTCTTCGGCGGCCACGGCATCGTCGGCGCGCAAGTGCCCCTCGGCACCGGTCTCGCGTTCTCGAACAAGTACCGCGGCAACGATCGCGTCTGCCTGACCTACTTCGGCGACGGCGCGGCGAACCAGGGCCAAGTCTACGAGAGCTTCAACATGGCCGAGCTCTGGAAGCTGCCGGTCATCTACATCATCGAGAACAACCAATACGCGATGGGCACCTCGGTCCAGCGATCAAGCGCCGAGACCCACCTTCACAAGCGCGGCGCGTCGTTCAACATCCCGGGCGAACAAGTCGACGGCATGGACATCCAAGCCGTGAAAGCGGCCGGCGACAAAGCCGTGAAATGGTGCCGCGACGGCAACGGCCCGATCATCCTCGAGATGAAAACGTATCGCTATCGCGGCCACTCGATGTCCGACCCGGCGAAGTATCGCACGCGCGAGGAAGTCGACCACGTCCGCGAAACGTCCGATCCGATCGAGCACGTGCGCAAACTCATGCTCGACGCGAAATTCGTGACCGAGGAAGAGCTGAAGGAAATCGACAAAGAAATCCGCGCCGTGGTCAACCACGCCGCCGAATTCGCACAAACGTCGCCGGAGCCCGAACCGTCGGAGCTCTGGACCGACATCGTTCATTGACATGCGGGTTGGGGGCTGGAGGAAGACCATGAGACTGCCGATCATCGCTCTCGCCTGCATCGCAAGCACGGGCATCGCCAACGCGGCGCCGCCCGAAGCTGTGCCGCCGACCAAGCCGGGCATTCCACCGGTCATCGTCGTGAAGGCATCGAACCTGGTGCCGATCGCCTCGCGCATGACGAAGGGCACCATCTCGGTGCGCAACACCGGCACGATCGCGGCGGGGCCGTTCAAAGTCACCGTCGAGTGCAAGAACCTGGGCAAAGGCAGTTGCGTCGATCCGCCGGAAGATGCCGTCGCGCCGTATGAAGATGCAGCCTTCCCGAACAAGTTGACCGTGACCGTGCCGGGCCTCGCACCCGGCCATGTGTTCAACCACAAGATCAGCTTCTGGGACGGCCTCGTCTGGCCGTCGGGCAATTACGAATTCACCGTGGTCGCCGACGCCGGCGGCGCGGTGGCCGAAACAAACGAAGGCGATAACAGCGGCGGCACCGTCATGGGTGTGCCGTAACCTCAGGAGGACGCAGTGCCTATTTCCGTGGTGATGCCCATTGAGTTGCTGATGCTCGCACTGAGCGTCGGGTTGTTGTTCGTGCTCATTCTCATCCAGGCGTCTGCAGGAACATCCGCGCAGGGCCTGATGAACATGGCCAACAGCCGCGACAATCTGGGACCGATGTCCGTCTGGCAAGCGCGCACCAAGCGCTGCGTCGACAATCATCGCGAAGGCTTGATCCTGTTCGCGCCGCTCGTACTGATCGCGGCGCAGCTTGACGTGCACACCTGGATGACGGTTTGGGGCGCGCAGCTCTTCTTCTACTCGCGCGTCGCCCATGCCGTCGTCTACCTCGCCGGTATACCGATGATCCGCCCGTTGTTCTGGGCCGTCGGCATCGCGGGCACGGTGATGATCTTCCTCGCGCTCTTCGGAATCGGCGCCTAAGCGGACTGAATCGATGCCCACCGAAATCTTGATGCCGGCACTTTCGCCCACGATGGAAGAGGGCAAGCTTGCCAGATGGCACGTGAAGGAAGGCGACAAGGTTTCGTCGGGCGACGTCATCGCCGAAATCGAAACCGACAAGGCGACAATGGAAGTTGAAGCCGTCGACGAAGGCATTGTCTCTAAACTGCTGGTGGAGGAGGGCACCGAAGGCGTGAAGGTCAACGCCCCCATCGCGCTCCTCCAAGGCGAAGACGAGCCGAAAGCGAAAGCCGCGAACGGCAACGCCGCGCCCGCACCGAAGCCGGCAGCGCAACCTGCGCCGGCGGCGGCTCCCAAAGCAAAAGCATCAGAAGCACAGCCGGCCGTGGCCCAACCGCCGGCAGCCCCACTCGCCGATCCCGACATCGCGGCCGACACCCCGATGCACACGATCACCGTGCGCGAAGCATTGCGTGAAGCGATGGCCGAAGAAATGCGCCGCGACCCCAACGTGTTCCTGATGGGCGAAGAGGTCGGCGAATACCAAGGCGCGTACAAGATCAGCCAAGGCCTACTCGACGAATTCGGCCCCAAACGCGTGATCGATACGCCAATCACCGAGCACGGCTTCGCCGGTCTCGGCGTCGGCGCGGCCTTCGGCGGCCTGCGTCCGATCGTCGAATTCATGACCTGGAATTTCGCGATGCAAGCGATCGACCAGATCATCAACTCGGCCGGCAAAACGCTCTACATGTCCGGCGGCCAGATGGGTTGCCCCATCGTCTTCCGCGGACCCAACGGCGCCGCCGCCCGCGTCGCCGCGCAGCACAGCCAAAACTACGCCGCCTGGTACGCGCACGTGCCCGGCCTGAAAGTCGTGGCCCCATACTTCGCCGCCGACGCCAAGGGCCTGCTCAAAGCCGCGATCCGCGACCCCAACCCGGTGATCTTTCTCGAAAACGAAATCGCCTACGGCCGCTCGTTCGATGTGCCGAAGGGCGACGACTTCGTGCTCCCCATCGGCAAAGCCCGCGTCGTGCGCGAAGGCAGCGACGTCACGCTGGTCTCCTACTCGATCACGATGGCGCTGATCATCCAGGCCGCCGACGCGCTCGCAAAGGAAGGCATCTCCGCCGAGATCATCGACCTGCGCTCGCTACGCCCGCTCGACACCGAAACTGTCATCGCTTCGGTTAAAAAGACAAACCGCATCGTTATCGTCGAAGAAGGCTGGCCCATCTGCGGCATCGCCTCCGAAGTTGGCACGCAAGTGACGGAGCAAGCCTTCGACTACCTCGACGCCCCGCCCGCGCGCGTCACCGGCAAGGACGTACCGATGCCCTACGCCGCGAACCTCGAAAAACTCGCGCTGCCGACAGTCGACGAAGTGATCGCAGCGGCCAAAGCCGTGCTGTACCGGAGCTGAGCGCCGTGTCCACCCCCATCCTCATGCCCGCGCTCTCGCCCACGATGGAAGAGGGCACACTCGCCAAGTGGCATGTCAAAGTCGGCGATAAGGTGAAGTCAGGCGACGTCATCGCCGAAATCGAAACCGACAAAGCGACGATGGAAGTCGAAGCGGTGGACGAAGGCGTCGTCGCCGAACTCCTGGTCGCCGAAGGCACCGAAGGCGTAAAGGTCAACGCGGTCATCGCGCAGCTGAGCGAAGAAGGCGAAAAATACACGCCCGCCGCGCCTGCGCCGAAACCCGCTGCAGCGCCAAAAGCGGAAGCGAAGCCCGTCGCTGCGCCGCAAGCGCCTGCGCCCGCCGCTGCCGCACCGAAGCCCGCGCCGTCATCCGCTCCCGCTGCGGCACCGCGCGCAGCCGAACCGGCACCCGCAGGACAACGCGTATTTGCCTCGCCGCTAGCACGCCGCATCGCGTCGCAAGGCAACGTGCAGCTGACGCTGATCCAGGGCTCAGGCCCGCACGGCCGCATCGTCAAATCGGACGTCGATGCCGCGTTGAAAGGCGGCGTCGCGAAAGCCCCCGCTGCCGCGCCCGCACAACGGCCAATCACTGCGCCGGCGCCCGCCACCGCCCCGGCGGCGCCATCGTCCATGCCCGACGCGCGCCTCTTCTACCCGAAGGACAGCTACGAAGAAGTCCCGCACGACTCGATGCGCAAGACGATCGCGAAGCGCCTCACGACGTCGAAGCGCGACATCCCGCACTACTACCTGAAGATCGACTGCACGATCGACACGCTGCTCGACGTGCGCAAGCAGATGAACGACAAGGCGCCGACCGAAGGCGCCGGCATCTACAAACTCTCGGTCAACGATTTCATTATCAAAGCGGCGGCCCTAGCGCTCATCCGCGTGCCGGGCGTCAACGCCAGCTGGACCGAAACCGCGCTCCTCAAACACAAGAGCGCCGACGTCGGCATCGCAGTGGCGCTTGAGTTCGGTCTCATCACACCGATCATCTTCAAAGCCGAAACAAAAAGCCTCGCCGCCATCTCCCGCGAAGCCAAAGACCTAGCCGCCCGCGCCAAAGCTAAAAAACTGAAGCCGAACGAATTCGAAGGCGGCACCTTCTCGATCTCAAACCTCGGCATGTACGGCATCCGCGACTTCACCGCGGTGATCAACCCGCCGCAATCCGCGATCCTGGCGGTGGGTGCCGGCGAACCACGCGCCGTCGTCAAGAAGGGCGCCATCGCCATCGCCAACGTGATGACGGTCCAAATGTCCTGCGACCACCGCGTCATCGACGGCGCCCTCGGCGCGACATGGCTCGAAGCCTTCAAAGGCTACATCGAAGACCCGGTAACGATGTTGGTGTAGGCGAGCTCAACATTTCCGTCATGGCCGGGCTTGACCCGGCCACCCAGACTTTCGCGTGGTAGCGCGATTGAAAATCAGCCTCACCACGAAGGCACCAAGATCACCAAGAGCCACGAAGCCTTCGTGAAACTTCGTGTGCTTTGTGCCTTCGTGGTGAAAAGAAATATCAACGCGCACTGCCGTGCGCGGACTGGGTGGCCGGGTCGAGCCCGGCCATGACGTCCAGTGTGGTGCGATCGCGTAAAGCCTACGGTTTGCAGTACACGCAGATCTTATTCCCGGTCGGATCACGCAAATACGCGCCGTAGAACGTCTTCGAATCCGCTGGCCGCGGGCCAGGCGCACCCTCGTCCTTGCCGCCGTGATTCATGCCGGCCTTATACGCGCCGTCGACTTCCGCTTTCGTCTTCGCCTTGAACGAGATCATGATCCCGTTGCCGGCGTGCGCGGGTTCGCCGTTCGCGGTCTTCGACACGATGTAGACGTCGTGCCCATCCTGTCCGCGCGCGCCATAGCCGGTCCAACCACCGTCGGTGAATTTGCGTTCGCAGCCCATCTCCCCGAACAGCGCGTCATAGAATTTCTGCGCCTTCGGCTCGTCCGTCGCGCCGATCGTCACGTATCCAATCATCATGTGTTGTCCCTCTCCCGTTGCGTGGCGCGGACCTTATCCAAACCGTCGAACAAAGCAAGAACGATTTCGGCTAACCCACAAGGGAGTAGCCCGCCGCCTTGGTTGACACCGCAGGGCCAAAAGGCGACCCACTGCCACCACCGCAGAGGGGCGAAAAATGGCCGACACGCAGTTCGATCTGATCATCATCGGCTCAGGCCCCGGCGGCTACGTCGCCGCCATCCGCGCCGGCCAACTGGGCCTCAAGACCGCGATCGTCGAGCGCGAGCATCTGGGCGGCATCTGCCTCAACTGGGGCTGCATCCCGACCAAGGCGTTGCTGCGCTCGTCGGAGATATTTCACCTGCTGCACCGGCTGAACGAATTCGGCTTCAGCGCAGACAACATCAAATTCGACCTCGCCAAGATCGTCGACCGCAGCCGCAAGGTCGCGAGCCAACTATCGAACGGCGTCAAATTCCTGATGAAGAAACACAAGATCACGGTCATCGACGGCGAAGCCAAACTCATCGCGAAAAACAAAATCGCCGTCACCGGCAAAGGGGCAGGGGAGTACGGCGCGAAAAACATCATCATCGCGACCGGAGCCCGCGCCCGCGCGCTCCCCGGCCTCGAGCCCGACGGCAAACTGATCTGGACCTACAAGGAAGCGATGATCCCGCCCGCGATGCCGAAGTCGCTCCTCGTCATCGGCTCGGGCGCGATCGGCATCGAGTTCGCAAGCTTCTACCGCACGCTGGGCTGCGAGGTGACAGTCGTCGAAGTCATGGACCGCGTCCTCCCGGTGGAAGACGAAGAAGTCTCCGCCTTCGCGCTGAAGGCCTTCACGCGCCAAGGCATGAAAATCCTCACCGGTGCCACCGTCGAGAAACTAACCAAGGGCGCCGACAACGTCACCGCCTCGATCAAAACCAAAGACGGCAAGTCGCAATCGATCACCGCAGACCGCGCAATCCTCGCCGTCGGCATCACGGGCAACATCGAAAACATCGGCCTGGAAGCCACGGGCGTGAAAACCGACCGCGGCCACATCGTCATCAACGAATGGTCCGAGACAAACGTCGCGGGCCTCTACGCCATCGGCGACGTCGCCGGCCCCCCATGGCTCGCGCACAAAGCGATGCACGAAGGCGTCGTCTGCGTCGAACGCATCGCCGGCATCAAAGGCCTGCACCCGCTCGACGTCACAAAAGTCCCCGGCTGCACCTACTGCTGGCCACAAGTGGCCTCCGTCGGCCTAACCGAAGCCAAAGCCAAAGCCACCGGCCGCGAACTAAAAATCGGCCGCTTCCCCTACATCGGCAACGGCAAAGCGATCGCGCTCGGCGAAACCGAAGGCCTCATCAAAACCATCTTCGACGCTAAAACCGGAGAACTCTTAGGCGCCCACATGATCGGCGCCGAAGTCACCGAACTCATCCAAGGCTACACAATCGCCAAGAACCTGGAGTCGACCGAAGCCGAACTCATGCACACCATCTTCCCGCACCCCACATTGTCGGAAACGATGCACGAGGCCGTCCTCGACGCGTACGGCAAGGTGATGCACGTCTAACGAGCGAAGGCCCTCATCCGTCACGGCGCTACGCGCCGCGCCACCTTCTCCCCGAGGGAGAAGGGCTAGAACTATGCTATGTTTCAGTTGCCCTTCTCCCTCTGGGAGAAGGTGGATCGCCGCGGAACGCGGCGAGACGGATGAGGGACATCCAGTGGACACAGACCGTGCCCGCAAACTCCGCCGTTCCATGACAGATGCAGAGCGCCGCCTGTGGGCGGGCCTCCGCGACCGCCGACTCGAAGGTCTGAAATTCCGCCGCCAACAACCGATTGGTTCGTACTACGTCGACTTCTTCTGCTTCGAAGCAACCCTCATCGTCGAAGCCGACGGCAGCCAGCACTGGGACGAAGACGATAAGTGGTACGACTATCACCGCACCAAATGGCTTGAGAGCGAAGGCTACCGCGTGATCCGCTTCGACAACCGCACGATCCTGAAATACCCGGCCGAGGTCTTTGCAACAATCGCCGCCGCAGCAAAGGCACGCCTCAAAGACTGAGCGCGCGAAGGCCCTCATCCGTCACGCCGCTACGCGGCGCGCCACCTTCTCCCCGAGGGAGAAGGGCAACATCAGTTTTCAGTGAGCTTTACCCTTCTCCCTTTGGGAGAAGGTGGATCGCCGCCAACGGCGGCGAGACGGATGAGGGACGACGCGCGCACCAACGCTAAGCCGCGCTCTCCCCACGCACATTCTCCGCATCATACACTTGCTGCGCCTCATGAATGCGCATGCGATGTTCGATCGCCCATTGGGCCAGCGCATTCACCGGCACCAGCAGCGTGCGACCCAACTCCGTCAGCTCGTATTCCACCTTGGGCGGGATCGTCGCTTCCACCGTGCGTGTGACCAACCCATCGCGCTCCAACCCGCGCAACGTCAGCGTCAGCATCCGCTGCGAAATGCCTTCCGTCGCACGCCGCAGTTCGCCGAAGCGCTTCGGCCCCTCACCCAGCATGCTGACCACCAACACGCTCCACTTATCGCCGACGCGGTTCAGCACCTCGCGCACGGCGGGACACGCGTTCGCGTCGTGTCCGGGCGGCACGGCGGTGGTTCTCTCGGTGTGACTGGGTGACATGAATGTGCCGTCTTGCTGGGTTCGACGAGGTTCCAATATAGGGGTGGTTACAGAAAATAACCAGGGATCGATCCAGAACCACGGTTACCGATCGTCCCTACCCAAGGAGCCTGCAAATGCCCCACACCGCCACCCTCCCAGCCAAAGCAAAGCCGCTCGCAAAGGACGCCGTAAACCAGCTCTTCCTCGAAGCCCGCACCCACGCCGCCTGGCGCCCCGAGCCCATCCCGCGCGCCACGCTGGAAGAACTCTACCGCCTGACCCGCATGGCCCCGACCAGCGCCAACGCCTCGCCCGCGCGCTTCGTCTTCCTGGAAAGCAAAGAGGCGACCGAACGCCTTATCCCGACGCTCGCGCCGCAGAACGTCGAAAAAACCCGCGCCGCGCCCGTGACGGTTCTCATCGCCTGGGACACGGAATTCCACGAACAGCTGCCGAAGCTGATGCCCTACGCCAACTTCCGCGACTATTTCCACGGCAACGACGCGCTGATCCACGAGACCGCCTTCCGCAACTCGTCGCTGCAAGGCGCGTACCTGATCATCGCCGCCCGCGCGTTGGGCCTCGACGTCGGCGCGATGTCCGGCTTCGACGCCGACAAGGTCAACGCCGAATTCTTCCCCGACGGAAAGTGGAAGGTGAACTTCATCGTCAACCTCGGCTACGGCGACCACGAAAAACTCTTCCCCCGCCAACCGCGCCTCGAATTCGACGAAGCGGCCGTGGTGCTCTAACCACCGCACACGCATTTGTGAAAACCGAACGGCCCAACGGCTCGCGCGATCACCGGCGCGGGCCGTTGATTTTGCCGGTCCGATTATGTAAGGCCTTACACATTATGCGCGACTACGTCATCGATAAGGGATCGGCCGCCTTCGGAACGCGCCTACGGCGTCTGTCCGAACGGATGGACCGCGACGTGCGCGAACTCTATCGCCTCAACGACGTCGACTTCGAGCCCAGTTGGTTTCCTGTTTTCGTCGCTCTGTCGGACTTAGGGCCGATGAGCGTCGGCGACCTCGCCACCCGCATGCGCATCACCCACGCGGCCGTCAGCCAGATCCGCGCAAAGTTGCTGAAGGCAGGCCTCGTGCGCGTCCGCGCCGATGCGGCCGACCAACGCCGCCAGATGCTGCAGCTGACCGAGAAGGGCAGGGCGCTCGTCAACCGCCTGCGCCCGCTTTGGGCCACGATCACGCAAGCGACCGAACAACTCTGCCGCGAAAGCGCACCGCGACTGTTGGCGCAACTCACCGCCATCGACACCGCGCTCGACCAGCGCTCGCTGCTCGACCGCGTCACCGACATCACTGCGCGAAAGCAAGGACCGCCTCGCGCCAAGAAGGAAAAAGCTTATGCTTCGTCTTAGCCTGATCGCCGCCGTCGCGTTGGCGCTCGCCGCCTCAGCCATCGCCGCACCGCCGCAGCTCACGCGCGACCAAGCGAACGCGGCCGTGCAGGAGGTCATCCGCCTGGTGGAAGCGCACTACGTCTTCCCGGAAAAGCGCGCGGCCATCGCCGGCGCACTGAAGAAATCGCGCGACACCGGCCGCTACGACGTGACGACACCGCAAGACCTCGCCGAGCGTGTCACAGAAGACCTGTTCGCCGCCAGCAACGACGGTCACCTGAATTTCAAGTTCGATCCCGATCAATTCCAAGACATCCAGCGACCACGCCGCGGCCCGGAGCCGTCACCGTTCTCCGCCGAGAACCAGCGCCGCCGCAACGACGGCTACGAGGAAATGCGCGTGCTGCCGGGCAACGTGCGCTACGTGCGCATCACCGCGTTCATGTGGTCCGACCAAACCCCGCGCATCATCGACGCCGCCGCACGCTTCCTCGCCGACGGCGACGCCATCATCATCGACCTCCGGGGAAACGGGGGCGGCCATGCCGAGGCGGTTCAACGGATCATCAGCTACTTCTTCCCGCGCGGCGGCCAGGAGCTGATCCGCTTCCACGACGGCCTCAGCGGCGAAACGCGCGTCAATCGCGTACTCACCGATTTGCCCAGCCCGCGCCTCGCCGGCAAACCGCTCTACGTCCTCATCGACGGCGGCGCCGCCTCGGCCGCCGAGGAATTCGCCTATCACATCCAGCAGTTCAAACTCGGCACGCTCGTCGGAAAGACGACGGCCGGCGGCGCGAACAACAACCAGCTCTATCCCGTACCGCCGTTCTTCGTTGCCAGCATCTCCGTCGGCCGTCCGGAGCATCCCGTCAGCCGCACGAATTGGGAAGGCAAGGGCGTCGCACCCGCCGTCGAGACGCCGTCGCCCGCCGCCCTCGATCAAGCGCATATGCTGGCGCTGCAAACGCTTGCCGACCGCGCGAGCCCGCAGAACCGCCGCGACTACGAGTGGGACATCGCGGGCCTGCAGGCAAAGCTGCGCCCGGTCCCGATGCCGCCGGCCGCACTCGACGCCTACGTCGGCACCTACGGCATCCGCCGCATCTGGCGCGAAGGCACAACGCTGATGTTCCAACGCGAGCAACGTGACCCCACGGTGATGATCCCGATGGGCAACGATCTTTTCGGCCTCGCCAATTCGCCCAACGTGCGCGTTCGATTTCGCCGCGCAGGCGGCCGAGTCATCGGCTTCGACCAAATCACCAAGGACGGGATTCTGGGTTCAAGCGATCGAATGGGCTGACGCGCCCTATTCGCGCGCGCGTTCAATTGCCGCCGTGATCAGCGCGCCGGCTTCCGTAGGGTCCAACCAGCGGACGATTGTCACCCACTTGCCCTTCTCCAGATCCTTGTAGTGCTGGAAAAAGTGCGCGATCTGCTCGGTGAGGATCGGCGGCAGATCCTTGTACGACGCGACGCCGCTGTAGAACGGGTGCAGCTTGTCGACCGGCACGGCGACGATCTTCTCGTCCGGCCCCGCTTCGTCCTGCATCAAGATCGCGCCGATCGGTCGGCACCTGATCACGGCCCCCGGCACAACAGGGACCTGTCCGACGACGAGCACGTCGCACGGATCGCCGTCGCCCGACAGCGTGTTCGGGATGAACCCGTAATTCCCGGGGTAGAACATCGCCGTATGCAGAAACCGGTCGACGAACATCGCGCCCGACGCTTTGTCGAGCTCGTACTTCACCGGCTCGCCGCCTTGCGGAATCTCGATGACGACGTTGATGTCGTGGGGCGGGTTGTGCCCTGCCGAAATTTTGCTGATATCCATGCATCGCTCCACGCAAGAGTGCCGCACCATACACGTTGCGCCGTTCTGACGGGAGCCCGGACCTTGTGCGCGCCAACGCCGCCGTCTACTGCTCGGCCACCCAAGGGCGAACGAGCGAACGCGTGAACAATCACCTCGACGGTCTCAAGACGCGCATCCAGGCACTGCGCGCCAAGACGATCGACAACGGCTGCACGGAAGACGAGGCCTTGTCCGCCGCGGCCAAAGTGGCCGAATTGCTCGACCGCTACGACCTATCGCTCAGCGACATCGAACTGCGCGAAGCCCCGTGCGAACAACGCGCCTATGAAACCAACCGCAAGAAGCGCATCCCGCTCGAGGGCTGCATCGGCGCAATCGCTCACTTCTGCGACTGTCGCGTCTGGCGCGAAAAGAACGCAGCCGGCGAAGCGCGCTACATCTTCTTCGGCCTGCGCTCCGACATCGAAGTCGCGCACTACCTCGCCGAACTGATCGACGGTGCGGTGAGAGCCGAACTCGGCCGCTACAAGACGACCGCTGCCTACGCCAAATTCCGTCACAACGAACGCCACCTCGCCAACGCCTCGTTCGCACTGGGCATGGTCTCCTCCATCGCCGATAAACTGACGGCGATGAAAGAAAAGCGCGACCACGCGAATGAAGAGACAGGCCGCGCCTTGGTCGTCGTCAAGACCGCAATTGTCGATACCGAATTCGGCAAACTCGATCTGAACCTGCGATCGCGCCGCGGCTCAAGCCGCATGGTCTCGATGGACGCCTACGACGCCGGCGGTGCAGCAGGCGCATCCCTGTCCATCAATCCGGCCATCAAGCGCGCCTAGTTCGTCTGATAGGATCGCTTCGACCGGCCCGCGAGCAGCCGAAGCGCCATCACCGCGAACAACACCCCGACGAACGGCCAATAGTACGTGTCGTACACCGCCCGACGGCCTTCGGAGATGAGAAACACAAACCAAATATAGTACGCGCCGGTCGTGTGCAGCTTCTGCCACGCCCACGGTCCCAGCAACGCCGCCGTCCAATCGAACGACGTCAACGCCATCAACGCGATGAACACATAAGCCGCGCCGCCGAACACGAACATCACGGTCGTCGCGTGCTCGGCGAAAGCAGCCGGATCCATCGTAGCAAAAGCATAGAGCCCAATCGCGTGCAGAAAATGCGAATAGGCGAACGACACGCCGATGTACCGCCGGTTCGCGAGCAGCCACCGCGTCAACCCAAACGGCGCCAACCCATGAAGCGAAGACGCCACGAACGCCGTACAGAAGAGTAAGAGCGATGTCTGCGCCGTGGTCCGCACGGCGACGCGCACACCTTCGATACGAAAATCGTGCTGCGCCGCCAAGACGAGACACATGGCGGTCAGCGCCAGGGCGATAAGGCCGAACAACGGCCACCCGCCGAACATGGTCGGCCGCGCCGCACCGATGGATTGAACATTCGCCATCCTGGTTCTCCCTATATGTAAGCAATGCATACATGAGGGCAGGGAAAAAGTAATCGCTGATCACATAAGATGACGCCAACGTGATCGCCGTGCTAAGGCCTCCCCATGACCGCAACGCCCCGCCGCACGCCAAAACCCCGCCCGCGCAAGGTCGCCGCGCCGCGCGACAGCTACCACCACGGCAACCTGCGCAACGCACTGATGACCGCGACGCTTGAGCTCCTGGAAGAGGGCGGCCCCGACGCCGTTTCGGTGCGCGAGGCGGCCAAGCGGGCAGGGGTCTCCGCCGGCGCCCCCTTCCGTCATTTTCCCACGCGCACGGCGCTGATGACGGCGGTCGCAGAAGAAGCAACCACACGCCTCAAAACCGAAATCGCAAGCGCGGTCGCCGCCGTCGCCAAAGCCGACCCGCTCACCCGCTTCCGCGCCTTCGGCACCGGCTACTTCCGGTGGGTCAACCGCAACAAGGCGATGTTCCTGGTCGTCTCGACCCGCAGCCTTATCGACTACGACGCCTCGGAAACCCTAGGCCCCGACAACGACGACCTCCGCGCTCAGATGGACGCGCTGCTGCAAGAAGCTGCCGACAAAGGCCTGCTGCGAAAGCCTGCCGTGAGCGCACCGGTGAAACTAGCTGCCCGCGCCCTGATCTACGGCCTCGCACGCATGCTGATCGACGGCCACCTGCGCGACTGGAAGAAACCTACTGAGAAGCCAGAGGTCGCGATGGGCACGGCGCTCGACCTCTTCATCGACAGCCTGCGAGCATAGGCGCAGCGTCGGCCCTCATCCGTCTCGCCGCCTGACGGCGTCGATCCACCTTCTCCCCGAGGGAGAAGGGCAAAGCAGTTCCAAAGTAAAGTCTAGTCCTTCTCCCTCGGGGAGAAGGTGGCGGGCCGCGCAGCGGCACGACGGATGAGGGCCGACGCTGCCCGAGCGCCCTTACTCCGCCGCCTTCGCCTCAAGCGCCGCGACGCGCTCCACCGCAACTTTCGTCACGCTGCCGTAGTCCGTCTTACCCGTCCCCAGCACCGGCACTTGATCCACGTGAACAATCTTCCGTGGTACGGCCAGCTCCGGCACGCCGTGGTTCTGCGCCCAGGCCACGATCTCGCTCCGGTTTGCTTCCTTGGCCGACGTGACGAGCACAATCTGCTCGCCCTTGCGCCCATCAGGCATCGCAACAGCGGCGTGCATGCTGTCGGGCCAAATCGCCGACGCGCAGTTCTCGACCACCGCCAGCGACACCATCTCGCCGCCGATCTTGGCGAACCGCTTCACGCGCCCGCGAATGGCAATGAAGCCTTCGTCGTCGATCGCGACCACGTCGCCCGTATCGTGCCAGCCGCCTTCAAGCGTATGCAGCACCCCAGGCTGATCCGGTTTCAGGTAGCCCTTCATGACGTTCGGCCCGCGCACGAACAGGCGCCCCGCATTCGGGATACCTTCGACCGGCTCAAGCCGCGTTTCCATACCGGCCATGATCTTGCCGACCGAGCCCAGACGGTTCGCCCCCGGCTGGTTCGCAGCGACAACCGGCGCCGCCTCCGTGACACCGTAGCCTTCGAGGATTTCCATATTGCACCGGCGGCGCAGCAACTGCCGCGTCTCGTCGCGCACGCGCTCCGCCCCGCAAACGGCCAGGCGCAACGACGCCAAGTCGCCCTCGTCGCTGGCGCGCGCATACTGCGAAATAAACGTATCGGTCGCGAGCAAGATCGTCGCCTTCGTCCGGCGGATCCGCTTGGTGATGTCCTTCACCTGCAGCGGCGAAGGATGGCACACCGCCTTCACGCCAATCATCAAAGGCAAAATGGCCCCGACGGTCAGCCCAAAGCAGTGGAACGTGGGCAGCGGGTTAAACAGCACGTCTTGACCCGGATAGAGGTCGATATGGGCCCGCACCTGCTCGACGTTGGCCAAAATATTCTGGTGGCTAAGTACGACGCCCTTCGGATCGCCCTCGGTCCCCGAGGTGAAAAGGACGACAGCCGTCTCCTGGTGATTCGGCCAAGCCTTCAGCGCCCAGTGCGGAATATACGACCCGACCACCGCCGCGACCTTATCGACCAACGACAGGTTCTCGCGCACATCTTCGAGGTAGACGATCTTCGCAACCGTCGACAGCTCCTCGATCAAATCCTCAAGCTTCGCGATCTCGACGAACTTCTTCGCCGTCGCGATCACCTTGACCTCGCCCGCCGCGCACGCCGCCTTCAGGTTCCGCGCGCCCGACGTGAAGTTCAACATCGCGGGCACTCGGCCGAACGCGTGAATCGCAAAGAAAGCCAACACCGCGCCGACGCCCGTCGGCAGCATGATGCCGACCTTCTCCTTCGCCTTCGCGTGCTTGCGCATCGCACTGCCCAGCGCGAACGAAGCCCGCACGACCTCGTCATACGACAGCTGACGATCGTCGGCGTCCCACAGAGCAATGGTCTTCCCCCCGAAACGCTTGCGCGCCTCGAGCAGGGCCGACATGAGGGAACGTTGCGTCCGCTTGATATCGAACGGCACGCGCGTTGAGGCCTGAGCAGCAGGCAGCGACACGACCAAGTCCTCCCGAGTGATGCGGCTTTAAGCCGCTCACAATTTGTTTCAGATAGGGTAACACCAGTGATCCCTCAAGCAAGCGCTTGGTTATCACCGCTGAAATAACAACGGAATCAGCCACTTGAATTTCGGGGGATGATACGGGGCCGTGCTTAGCATCCGGTGTGATTCCCGCTCGTTCACGCTATATCTGTGACCATGGCCACCGTCTTCGACCAGTCGAACAAGGATTTGCGCGCGCTCCGCCACCCCGAAAAGCGTGAGCGCCCGATTAACCCTGTCCCGCGCAAACCGGACTGGATCCGGGTCAAAGCGCCGGGCTCAAAGGTCTTCACCGAGACAAAGGCCATCGTCCGCGAACATGGCCTCGTCACGGTCTGCGAAGAGGCCGGCTGCCCCAACATCGGCGAGTGCTGGTCGAAGAAGCACGCCACCTTCATGATCATGGGCGACACTTGCACGCGCGCCTGCGCCTTCTGCGATGTGAAGACCGGTCTCCCCGGTGCACTCGACAGCGCCGAACCGGCGAAGGTCGCCCACGCCGTTGCCCAACTCGGTCTCGAACATGTGGTGGTCACGTCGGTCGACCGCGACGACCTCGACGACGGCGGCGCCGAACACTTCGCCCAAACGATCCGCGCGATCCGCGCCGCATCGCCGAACACGACGGTCGAAGTCCTGACGCCGGACTTCCTGCGCAAACCCGGCGCGCTCGACGTGGTGATCGACGCGAAGCCCGACGTCTTCAACCACAACCTCGAAACCGTCCCGCGCCTCTATCTCAAGATCCGCCCCGGCGCGCGCTACTTCGCGAGCCTTCGTCTGCTGCAACAAGCGAAGGAGATCGACCCGGCCACCTTCACGAAGTCCGGCATGATGGTCGGCCTCGGCGAAACGCGCGAAGAGGTCATGCAGGTGATGGACGACCTGCGCGCCGCCAACGTCGACTTCATCACCATCGGCCAGTACCTCCAGCCGTCGCAGCGCCACGCCGCCATCGACCGCTTCTGGACACCGGAAGAGTTCGCACAGCTGGCAGAGATCGCCCGCGCGAAAGGCTTCCTGATGGTCTCCGCCTCGCCGCTAACCCGCTCGTCGTACCTGGCGGGCGACGACTTCGAACGCCTGCGCAACGCACGCAACGCCCAACTCAACAAGTCGAGCCTTGCCCCGGCATAGCGAGAAACGCTTCGTACCCTACACGGACGAGCAAATGTTCACGCTCGTGGCCGACGTCGAACGCTACCCCGAATTCCTGCCCTGGGTCGCCGCGCTCCGCATCCGCAGCCGCGAAGAAACCACCTTCACCGCCGACGTCATCGCCGCCTTCGGCGCCTTCCGCGAAAAGTTCACCAGCCGCGTGACGCTAGACCGCGAAACAAAAACGATCGTCGCCGAATACATCGACGGCCCGTTTCACCACCTGAAGAACCGCTGGCACTTCACCCCGCGCGAAGGTGGATGCGACGTCGACTTCGACATCGACTTCGCCCTGAAAAGCAAAATGCTCGAGTCGCTGATCGGCGGCCTCTTCACGCGCGCCGTAGAGAAAATGACCGCAGCCTTCGACGACCGCGCCCACAAACTCTACGGCGAAGCATCAAAGCACCCGGCGTAGCAGCTCCAACGCATGCACAACGGCCGCCATGCGCACCTGCGCACGCCCGATGTCGCCAAAATTCTTATGCTCGAACTCTGTCTTGCCCCCACGCCGCGCCGCCGCGAAGTGAACAAGCCCGACAGGCTTCGAAGCCGTGCCCCCACCAGGCCCCGCGACGCCCGTGACTGCGACCGTCCGATCAGCCCGCGAATTCGCAATCGCGCCTTCCGCCATCGCCACCGCCGTCGGCGCACTGACGGCCCCAAACTTGTCCAGCGTGTCCACGATGACCCCAAGCGTCGCCATCTTCGCGTCGTTCGAATAGGTGATGAACCCCTCAACGAACACATCCGAAGACCCGGCAATCTCTGTCAACGCTCCGGCAACAAGCCCACCGGTGCAACTCTCCGCCGTCGCGATCTTTAGCCCTTTGGCCCGTGCCTCGGCGAGAACGGTTTCGGCGAGTTCGAGAATGCGCGGTTCAAACATGCAATCCCTCCTGGGAGCGCCGGCTTCCAGCCGGCTCTTTTTGAGCGTCGACTAAGAAGAGCCGGCTGGAAGCCGGCTCTCCCAGGGTCAGATCACGTCGAACCACACCAACGCGTAAAGAACGAGCAGTGCGTACCCGCCCGCGAACAAATCATCGAGCATCACGCCCGCGCCGCCTTCGACTTCGCCGTCGGCCCAACTGGCGGGCCATGGCTTGAGTGTGTCGAACAGGCGAAAGACGAAGTACGCGACCACATAACCCGTCAGCGTCATCGGCACGACAGTAAGCGCGAGCCACTGCGCCGCGACTTCGTCGATGACGATCTCCGGCGGATCTTCGCGGCCCGTCGCCTTCACGTACCAATCTGCGGCGATCCAGCCGGCAACCGTCGCGATGATCGCGCCGATGAGCAGCGCGACCCATCCACCCGTCATTGCGAGCAACCAGCCGAGCGGCATCGCGGCGAGTGAGCCCCAGCTGCCCGGCGCGATCGGCAACAAACCCACGCCGAAGAACGTCGCGATCGCTGTCATAGGCTCGCGTAGGCTGCGTCCCGGCGGCAGGCTGGCGATGCGCATCGGTGTGATCATGGCAGCCGCACCGTCGCAATGGCCTGCGCGGCGATGCCTTCGCCGCGGCCGGTGAAGCCCAATCCTTCCGTCGTCGTCGCCTTCACGCTGACGCGCGTGCGGTCGATCGACAGCAGTTCGGCGATACGCGCGACCATGGCCTCGCGATGCGGCGAAATTTTCGGCCGTTCGCAGATCAGCGTCACGTCGACATGCTCGATCCGCCCGCGCCGTTCGGCGATCAACTGCGTCGCATGCGTCAGGAACAAATGCGACGCCGCCCCGCGCCAGCGTTCGTCCGTCGGCGGAAAATGCTGCCCGATATCGCCGAGCGCCACCGCTCCCAGCAACGCATCGGTCAGCGCATGCAAACCAACATCCGCATCCGAATGCCCGATCAATCCGTGCGTATGTTCGATCCGCAAACCACACAGCCACACGTGATCGCCGGGCCCAAGCCGATGCACGTCAAAACCTTGCCCCGTGCGCACGCTGCCCGCCTGCGCCAACAGCGCCTCAGCCATCAAGAAATCCTCAGGCGTCGTAAGTTTGAAGTTGAGCCGCGATCCTGCGACCGCAACGACATTGAGGCCGCCATGTTCGGCGATCGAAGCGTCATCGGTAAAGCTCGTACCATGCACCGCGCGATGCGCGTGCAAGATCTTCTCGAACCGAAACCCTTGCGGCGTCTGCGCCAAGCCGACGCCGTCACGCGACAGCGTCGCCTCGACACGCGCCTCATGCACGCGCTTCAACGTATCCGACGCGGGCAGAACGGGCAGGGCGCCATCCGCCGTCTCAAGCGCCGCCACTGTCGCCGCAATCGTCTCCGCCGCAATCAAAGGCCGCGCCGCATCGTGTATCAAAACCAGCGAAGGTTTCGCGTCCGTCAGACCTTCGAGACCCAAGCGCACAGAATCTTGCCGCGTATCCCCGCCATGAATCGCCGCTTGCAGCGCAAGCCCTTCGACAACCGAGTCATAAAACTGACGATGTTCGGGACTAATCACGACTTGCACGCGGTCGATGGCAGGGTGGCGCGCGAACGCCTCGATGGACCGCCGCAGCACAGGCACGGCGGCAAGCGGCCGGTATTGCTTGGGCAACCCCTCGCCGGCGCGCACGCCATGCCCCGCGGCAACGATCAGGGCGGCGCAATGAGGACGTTTGGTCATGTGCGAGATGGACGTTTACCCTCTTGCAACGTCAAGCCGGGACAAATGCTGCAAGTGCGAAATGCACCTTGCTTCGACTCGTTCTAATGAATAGGCTGACTGTAAATTATGCATCTCACGTCGCTGCACAGAATATGGGCAACATCTTCGCAACCCTAAGATCGAGGCCGGTCGCACTCGCGCCAATGGCGGGCGTCACCGACGCGCCGTTCCGCGCGGCCGTACGCCAATATGGCGTGGCACTCGTCTATTCGGAAATGGTGGCGAGCGCGGAACTCCTGCGCGACCGCCGCAGCGCCGCGCTCCGCTTGAAGCTTGATCACGAAGACGGACCCATCGCGATCCAACTTGCCGGCCGAGAACCCGCCGCGCTCGCCGAAGCCGCGCGCATCGCCGAGGCCGAAGGCGCAATCCTCATCGACATCAACATGGGCTGCCCCGCGAAGAAAGTTGTGGGCGGCCTCTGCGGCTCTGCGCTTATGCGCGAACCCGATCTTGCCCGCGCACTCGTCCGCGCCGTCGTCGAAACGGTCAAGATTCCGGTGACAGTGAAAATGCGTCTCGGTTGGGACGACACCGACCGCAACGCCCCCGACCTCGCGCGCCAATTGGAAGGCGAAGGCGTGCAAGCCATCTCGGTCCACGGCCGCACGCGCGCACAGTTCTACGAAGGCGAGGCTGACTGGCGCTTCATCGCCAACGTCAAGCAAGCCGTGTCGATCCCGGTCTTCGCCAACGGCGACGTCTGCTCGACGGACGACGCGCTCGCCATCCTGAAAGACTCCGGCGCCGACGGCATCCTTGTCGGCCGCGGCGCATTCGGCAAACCGTGGATCATCCGTCAGATGCAAGCCGCCGTCGATGGCACGCCAATCCCGTCCGATCCTCCGGACACGGAGAAATGGCGCACCGCGCTTCAACAATACCGCGCCTCGCTCGCACACTATGGCCCAGACCTCGGCCGCCGCGTCGTGCGCAAACACCTTGGCTGGTACGCCGACGCCATCGCGTCCGACAAAGCGCTACGTGATGCGCTCGTTCGCGCCGCCGATGCCGAACCCTTGCTCGCCCGCCTCGCCGGTGAAGCGCTAGCGGAGGCCGCATGACGACAAAGGTGCGCAGCAAAGCCAAAGAGATCGTGCCGCCCGCGCCGCCGCTGGCGCTCAACGACGCGCTGCTGGCGGCGATGCCGCATCCGCTCGTCGGCGTCGACGCGAAGGGCATGATTATCTACGCGAACCCGCCCGCCGAACAGTTCCTCGATATGAGCGCTTCGATGCTGAAGCGCCAATCGCTCCCCGGAATGCTTCCGTTCGGAAGCCCGGTGCTGGCGCTGATGGAACAAGTCCGCGACCACAGCGTAACCGTCAGCGAATACGGCATCGAAATCGCAACCCCGCGCCTCAGCCCCCGCGCGGTGGACGTCCACCTCTCGCCGATCGCTGACGTGAACGGCGGCGTCCTGATCATGTTTCAAGAACGCTCCATCGCGCAAAAGATGGACCGCCAAATGACGCAACGCCATGCGACGCGCTCCGTCACCAGCATGGCCGCCATCCTGGCGCACGAAATCAAGAACCCGCTCGCCGGCATCCGCGGCGCGGCGCAACTGATCGAACAAAACGCCGGCGAAGGCGACCGCGTCCTCACGCGCCTGATCTGCGAAGAGACCGACCGCATCCGCAAACTCGTCGACCGCATGGAAGTCTTCACCGACCGCCGCCCGCTCGACCGCAAGCCGGTGAACATCCACGAGGTCCTCGACCACGTGAAACACCTGGCAAAGTCGGGCTTTGCGCGCGAGGTGACGTTCGTCGAAAGCTACGACCCGTCGCTGCCGGACGTGATGGGCGAACGCGACCGCCTGATCCAAGTCCTGATCAATCTGGTGAAGAACGCAGCCGACGCCCTCTGCGGCCGCCCCGACGGCGAGATCGTCCTGCAAACCGCCTACCGCCCCGGCGTCCATCTGACCGTCGGCGGCACACGCGATCGCCTCGCGCTGCCGCTCGAAGTCAGCATCCGCGACAACGGCGCGGGCGTTCCCGCGGACATGCTGTCGTCGATGTTCGAACCCTTCGTCACCTCAAAACCAAAAGGGCAGGGCCTGGGCCTCGCCATCGTCGCCAAAATCATCAGCGACCATGGGGGCACCATCGAGTGCGAGTCTGAACCCAAACGCACCGTGTTCCGAGTCCGCCTGCCGATGCACCGATGAGCACACAAACCAAAATCCAGTCCGCCCAACTTCACCCCTCGCCCGCCTGGGCGGGAGAGGGGCCGGGGGTGAGGGTGGGACTCTCCATGACGCAAGAGATTGAAGAAATCGCCCGCCATCCGAATTCGTCCGTGTACAGCGTAGAGGCCCACCCTCACCCCCAACCCCTCTCCCGCCCAGGCGGGCGAGGGGAGTCTAGGGATAGCTACTCAAGGAATCTCTCGTGAACTCCGGAACCATCATTGTCGCCGACGACGACGCCGCCATCCGAACCGTGCTGAACCAGGCGTTGGGTAGGGCAGGCTACCTCGTACGCACGACGGGCAACGCCGCGACGCTGTGGCGCTGGGCCTCGGCGGGCGAGGGCGATCTCGTCATCACCGACGTCATCATGCCCGACGAAAACGCTTTCGAACTCATCCCGCGCCTGAAGAAGCTGCGCCCCGACCTGCCCATCATCGTCATGAGCGCGCAGAACACGCTGATGACCGCGATCACCGCCGCCGAACGCGGCGCGTATGAATATTTGCCAAAGCCCTTCGACCTGAACGAACTCACAGGCCTCGTTCAACGCGCACTCGCAGCCAAAGGCGAAAAGAAAGCCGCCATCCCCGAAGCCGCCCGCCCCGACGACCTGCCGCTCATCGGCCGCTCGCCGGCGATGCAAGACATCTACCGCGTCATCGCCCGCTTGATGCAGACCGACCTCACGGTAATGATCTCCGGCGAGTCCGGCACCGGCAAAGAACTCGTCGCCCGCGCGCTCCACGAATATGGCAAACGCCGCAACGGTCCCTTCGTCGCCGTCAACATGGCGGCGATCCCGCGCGAGTTGATCGAGAGCGAACTCTTCGGCCACGAACGCGGCGCCTTCACCGGCGCCAACGCCCGCGGCATCGGTAAATTCGAGCAAGCCGAAGGCGGCACGCTCTTCCTCGACGAAATCGGCGACATGCCGCTCGAAGCGCAAACGCGTCTACTTCGCGTGCTGCAGGAGGGAGAGTACACCCCCGTCGGCGGCCGCCAGCCGACCAAAGCCAACGTCCGCATCATCGCCGCAACGCATCGCGACCTGCGCCAATTGATCCACCAGGGCCTCTTCCGCGAAGATCTGTTCTTCCGCTTGAATGTCGTGCCCATGCGCTTGCCGCCGTTGCGCGAGCGCCTCGAAGACGTCCCGGACCTCGTCCATCATTTCCTGGCCCAAGCCGAACGCCAGGGCATGCCGCGCAAGTCCGTCGATGCCGCCGCGTTCGAAACGATGAAGCGCCACCGCTGGCCCGGCAACGTCCGCGAGTTGGAAAACCTCGTTCGCCGCCTGATCGCGCTCTACACCGACACCGTCATCACGTCCGAGATCGTCGAGAACGAATTGCGCGAACCGCTAGCGTCGGTCGCGCAGCCCGCCGACGACGTCGACCAAAGCCTCAGCGCGGTCGTCGAAAAATACCTGACCCGCCACTTTGCCGACTTGAACGGCCGCCTGCCGCAGCCCGGTCTTTACGATCGCGTCCTGCGCGACGTGGAGCGTCCGCTCATTTCGATGTGCCTCGGGGCGACCCGGGGCAACCAAATCAAGGCCGCCGAAATCCTCGGGGTTAACCGGAATACACTCCGGGCGAAGATTCGCAGCCTTGACATTCCCGTGCTCCGTGGGTTCAAGTGATGTAACAGAGCAACGAAAATCAGCAACACTGTAATCATTCGGGAACAATGCGGCTCGAATAACACGAGTCTGTTGCCGGAAACCAGCGTTGCAGATTTCCCACGGGGTAGGTCGAGCCCAAAGCATGACCGTGTCGGTGACACCCGAACCAGGCCCGGATTGGCTGCAGCGTAACCTCTTCTGGGTCGCTCGCACGTCGACCCTTTCGTACGTCCTGGTCGCGCTGTCGCTCATCGCCGCTGTCGGCACGTATCTGATCCTCACCAGTTCCACCGAACTCGATCCAACGCCCGAGGTGCAGACCTACCTCATCTGGTTCGACTCGATCCTGCTCTTGGCGTTGGGCTCGCTTGTTATCGGCCGCCTGGTCCAGGTCTGGATGGCGCGTCGGTCCGGCGGCGCCGGCGCAAGGCTGCACGGCCGCCTGGTCACGATCTTCAGTCTCATCGCCGTCATCCCTGTCGTGCTCACCGTCGCGGCGTCGACGATCACCACGGGACTCGCGATGGACGCTTGGTTCTCGCGCGGCGTCGACCAAGTCGTCGACAACTCCACCGCCATCGCGAACAGCTACCTCGCGGAGCACACGGACAAGCTCCGCAACGAAATCCTATTCGCGCAGCTCAACATCAACAGCCTCAGCCCTCTTGCCATCGAAGCGAACCCGCCGCGCTTTCAGGAAACGCTGAACGAAATTGCCAAGCGCTTGCGTGCGGATGTAGCAATCTTCGATTCCGAAAAGAACGAGTTTGCGCGCGCGAACCCCGATCCGCTCAATCGCATCAGCGCGCCGCGCGGCGTTGAAATGGACGACGCGCGAGATCCCGACCGCGATATGAGGCCGACGGTCGAAAACGGCCAGATCCGCGGCGTCGCAAAGCTCGACATCCAGTTCGAGCTTGGAAAGGAGTATTTCCTCGTTGTCCAACGCGATGTGAACCCGCAGATCATCGAATACCAGCAGCGCACTGAGGAAACCGTCCGCGAGTACAAGAGCCTGATGGCGGCGCGCGGTACCGTGCAAGCAAACTTTATGCTCGTGTACGGCTTGATTGCGTTCGTGATCTTGTTCGCCGCGATCTGGATCGGCCTCGGCACCGCCAACCGCATCGTCACGCCGATCGGCCGCCTCATCGGCGCGGCCGAACGTATCTCCGAAGGGGATCTCTCCGCCCGCGTCATGCTGGCGGCCGACGACGACGAGTTGGCTTCACTAGGCAAGGCGTTCAACCGCATGACGGGCCAGCTGCAAAGCCAGCGCAACGAGCTCGTAGAATCGCATCGCCAAGCCGAACAACGTCGCCGCTTTACCGAGGCCGTACTGTCCGGTGTTTCGGCGGGCGTAATCGGCTTGGACGGCCAAGGCGTCGCCGACGTAGCCAACCGCTCAGCTGTCACCCTCCTCAGCACCACCCGCGACGACATCATCGGCCACGACCTGGGCACGGCCGTTCCCGAGGTCGCGGCCCTCGTCCAACAAGCGATGGCCAGCCCCGACGGTCGGGCGCAATCGCACATCGACGTCACCCGCAATGGCAAGGCGCGCAACCTCAACGTCACCGTGACGCGCGAACGCTCGGCAGAGGACGAAAGCGGTTACGTCGTCACCTTCGACGACATCACCGACCTGATCTCCGCCCAGCGCACATCCGCCTGGGCCGACGTCGCCCGCCGCATCGCGCATGAGATCAAGAACCCGCTCACGCCCATTCAGCTCTCGGCCGAACGCCTGCGCCGCAAATACAAAAAGGAAATCGCGACCGATCCCGAGATTTTCGAGCAATGCACCCAAACGATCATCCGCCAAGTGGGCGACATCGGGCGCATGGTCGACGAGTTCTCCTCCTTCGCCCGCATGCCCCAACCGGTCATGCGCGACGAAGACATCTGCGAACTCATCAAACACTCCGTGTTCCTCCAGCGCGTCGCGCTGCCGCAGGTGACGTTCGCGCTGCTGACGCCCGACACGCCGCTCACCGTCGAATGCGACGGACGCTTGGTCAGTCAGGCGATGACGAACGTGCTGAAGAACGCCAGCGAGGCTGTACGCGCACGCTTCGGCACCGAAGGCGAAGAAGGACAACTCAGGGAAGGTGGACGGATTGAAATCCGCTTGGTTGAAGATGCAACGCGCGTATCGATCGAAGTGATCGACAACGGCGTGGGCCTGCCGACCGAGGATCGCAACCGCCTGACCGAACCTTACGTGACGAAGCGCGCCAAAGGCACCGGCCTCGGCCTCGCGATCGTCAAGAAGATCATGGAAGACCACAAAGGCGTGCTCTCGCTCGAGGACGCGCCGAAGACCGACGAAACCGGTGCCACCCGCGAAAGCGGCGCGCTGGTCAGGCTCACATTTCCGCGCCGCTTGGGTGCGGTCAAACTCGCAGGTGAATAGACAATGAGCAAAAGCGGACCACTCCAACCGCTCGACATCTTGATCGTGGACGACGAAGCGGACATCCGCGAACTCGTCGCAGGCATTTTGTCGGACGAGGGCTATAACACCCGCACCGCCGGCGACAGCGACAGCGCGCTGCGTGAAATCCGTTCGCGCCGCCCGTCCCTGATCATTCTCGACATCTGGCTGCAAGGCAGCCGCCTCGACGGTTTGCAGGTCCTCGACGAGATCAAGAAGGACCACGCAGATCTTCCGGTTCTCGTCATCTCGGGCCACGGCAACATCGAAACCGCCGTCACCGCCATCAAGAAGGGCGCTTATGACTTCGTCGAAAAGCCCTTCAAAGCAGACCGCATTTTGCTCACGGTCGAACGCGCCCTGGAGGCGCAACGCCTTCGAAAAGAAAACGAGTCTCTGAAGGAACGCCTCTGGGACGACTTCGATCTCGTCGGCCAAAGCCACGCGATCAGCCAGCTGCGCCAGATGATCGACAAGATCGCGCCGACGAACAGCCGCGTTTTGATCTCCGGCAACCCCGGCTCCGGCAAAGAAATCGTCGCGCGCCTCGTCCACGCCAAGTCGCGCCGTCAGCGTAATCCGTTCATCGCCATCAACTGCGCCACCATCGCGCCCGAGCGCATGGAAATCGAACTGTTTGGTGTCGAAGGCGCCAGCGAAGGCGGCCGCAAGGTCGGCCTCTTCGAGCAATCCCATGGCGGCACGCTCTTCCTCGACGAAATCGCCGACATGCCGCTCGAAACGCAAGGCAAGATCCTGCGCGTCCTCGTCGAACAAAACTTCCAGCGCGTCGGCGGCGGTCCGAAGGTGCAAGTCGACGTCCGCGTCGTCTCGTCCTGCTCGGCCGACCCGCGCACCGAAATCGGCGACGGCCGCCTTCGCGAAGACCTCTACCACCGCCTCAACGTGGTCGGCATCCGCGTGCCCCCGCTGACCGAACGCCGCGAAGACATCCCGCTGCTCGTCGATCACTTCATGCAACGCATCTCGGCCGCGACCGGCCTACAGCCGCGCAAGATCGGCGAAGACGCGATGGCGGCCCTCCAAGCGCACACCTGGCCCGGCAACGTCCGCCAGCTGCGTAACAACGTGGAACGTCTGCTCATCCTCGCCGCCGACGATCCCGAGAGCGTCATCACGGCGGATATGCTGCCCACCGACGTCGGCAACTCGACGCCGGCCGTCAGCCAAGGCGCAGGCAGCGAACGCATCATCGCGCTCCCGCTGCGCGACGCCCGCGAAATGTTCGAGAAGGAATACCTGCTGGCCCAGATCAACCGCTTCGGCGGCAACATCTCCCGCACCGCAGCCTTCATCGGCATGGAACGCTCGGCGCTCCACCGCAAACTCAAGTCGCTCGGCATCAACACCGGCGGGCGAGGGGACGACTTGATTGGTTGAGCCCGGAAGATGTGCGTTGTCGCACATCTGAAGGTCATACAGACGCCGCGCGACGGTCGCTCACGCGCCGATTAACTGTGCCCGAAAACCCGTCGTTTACGCGTGTCGCGTAACGTTTCTCGCTGTCGTGGCGCGAGGGACGGGCACATGGGATCGCGCAGGATCATCATTGGTACGCTGAAGTTTGTCGCCGGCACGCTGATCCTGGTCGTGGTGGCGGGCTGGTTCGTCGTGGGCGGCATTCCGGGCCTGGTCCTGATCTACAAGAAAGACGACATCGTCTCGTCGTGGGAGAAGAGCGGCTTCGACGTCCGCGAGTGCAAGCGGCGGACACTATCGCTCAAGGAACCGACCGCTGGGGTGCCGATGTGCTTCAAGAGCACGGTCGATGACCTGGACAAGCATTTCAAAGAAATCGAAGCCGGACAAGCATGGGACCGCGACGAAGCGGAGCAGGACTGACTTGAGAACAAACGGGCGGAGGGCCAGATGATATTTCGCACATTGCTGTTAGGCGTCATCCTGCTGGGTCTGGCCTCAGGCTGGGCCGCGCATTGGGTCGCGCCGTTCCTTTTCAGCCTCGCACCCGATGAAGAGGTCGTGTCGGGCAACGCATCGGTCAAATGCCGCAATGTGCGCACCGTGCTCGACGAGAAAGGCGGCCCGCCCAGCTGCTTCTCAGTCGTCGCCGACGATCTAGCCGACGGCCGTTTTCAGGAGCAGTGGAAAAGCGACCACGAGAACGAGGACACCAACGACTCCGGCCTCACCGAGAAGGAGGAGCGCTTCATGGAAGGCTTGCGCGAGCGCTACCAAGAACGAGAAGACGAATAACAGACCGCTGAATGGGACGCCGCGATCTTGACGCGAGCGGCGCGTTCTTGAGATGCTCAAGCATGCGTCGCCGCCCCACCTGACAAGGCGGTGGAATTCGATATGTCCCTGCAATGAGCAAAACCCGGTGATCGGCTGATGTCGCGCGTCGCCTACGTCAACGGCCGCTACCTGCCGCACACTGGCGCGTCCGTGCATATCGAAGACCGCGGCTTCCAATTTGCGGACGGCGTCTACGAAGTTTGTGCCGTCCGTGACGGCCGCCTGATCGACGAAGAGCCGCACATGAGGCGGCTCGATCGCTCGCTGCGCGAGCTCAAGATGGCTTGGCCCGTCGGCGAACCGGCGCTGCGCCACATCATGCGCGAGACGGTGCAACGCAACCGCGTCACCAATGGTCTGGTCTACGTACAGATCTCGCGCGGCGTCGCCCAGCGTGACCACGGCTTTCCGGCTGCAGGCACGAAGCCCACGCTCGTCGTCACCGCGCGCACGATTGCGACGGAGAAATACGACCGGTGGGCCGAGAAGGGCGTCGCCGTCATCACGCTGCCCGAAGCACGGTGGGCGCGCTGCGATATCAAGTCGACCGGCCTCCTCGCCAACGTCCTCGCCAAACAGCAAGCGCGGGAGAAGGGGGCGTTCGAGGCGTGGTTCGTCGATCGTGACGGCCTCGTCACCGAAGGCGCGTCGACCAACGCCTGGATCGTTGACGCGAAGGGCGTGTTGCGCACACGTCCGCTGAGCAACCAGATTTTGCCGGGCGTCACGCGCGGCGAGATCCTGCCGCTCTGCCGCCAACTGGGCATCGAATTTGATGAGCGTCCGTTCACTGTCGACGAGGCAAAGACGGGCCGGGAGGCATTCCTGACCGCCGCGTCCATCGGTGTCATGCCGATCACGACGATCGATGAGAGCAAAATAGGCAGAGGCATGCCCGGCCCCGTGGCAACTGCCCTCGGCAAGACCTACTGGAACAGCAGGGGCGATGGTTAACCGCTCGTCGTTCGTACCCGAATTGTATCAGTGCCAGTTGTCACTTGCCCGGCGGGCCAGCGTCCGCCATCTTCTCCTATGGCGGGTGTACGGAGCGTTTTGAGTCGCGCCGTCGTATGCCTGACACAGTTCCAGCTCATAAGAGCGCGTACATCTAACAAATGGGGCCCAACCCATGAATGAACGACAGCAAAACCTTCAAGACACGTTCCTCAACGCCTGTCGCAAGAACAAAGCCCCTCTGACCATTTTTCTGGTCAACGGCGTCAAGCTCCAAGGGATCATCTCGTGGTTCGATAATTTCTGCGTGCTGCTGCGCCGCGACGGCCACTCGCAGCTCGTCTATAAGCACGCTATATCCACCGTGATGCCTTCGGTGCCCGTCCAGTTGTTCGAACAGGAAACGGACGTCGCCGCCGAATAAATTTGAAAGCGGCCTGAGATTTGAAAAAAGCCAACGGACACACGTCCGGCGTCAATCGCCGGGCGATCGTCGTTCACCCCTACATGAAACGCAGCAGCGACCGCGGTTCCCCGCGCAGCCTAGAGGCGCGCCTGGAAGAGGCCACGGGTCTCGCGATGGCGATCGACCTCGAAGTCATCGCCGCCGTTCCCGCGCCGATCTCCGAGGTCCGCCCCGCGACCCTCATGGGCAAAGGCAAGGTCGACGAACTGAAGGCGCTGTGCGAAGCCGAGAAACCGGAACTCGTCATCGTCGACGGCCAGCTCTCGCCGGTACAGCAACGCAATCTGGAAAAGGCCTGGGACACGAAAGTCCTCGACCGCACCGGTCTCATCCTCGAAATCTTCGGCGAACGCGCCCGCACCGCGGAGGGCCGCCTGCAGGTCGAACTCGCGCATCTGACGTACCAGAAGGGCCGCCTGGTCCGCTCCTGGACCCACTTGGAACGCCAGCGCGGCGGCTTCGGCTTCTTGGGCGGCCCCGGTGAAACGCAGATCGAAGCCGACCGTCGCGCCATCAGCGACCGCATCGCCAAACTCAAGCGCGAACTCGAAGACGTCAAACGCACGCGCCAACTCCACCGCGACGCGCGCCGCCGCGTGCCGTTCCCGGTGGTCGCCCTCGTCGGTTACACGAACGCCGGCAAGTCGACGCTGTTCAACCGCATGACCCGCGCCGAGGTTCTAGCAAAGGACCAGCTCTTCGCGACATTGGATCCGACGATGCGCGGGCTCGTCTTGCCATCGAAGCGCCGCATCATCCTCTCCGACACGGTGGGTTTCATCTCCGAGCTGCCGACCCAACTCGTCGCTGCCTTCCGCGCCACCCTGGAAGAGGTGCTTGAGGCCGATGTGCTCCTCCACGTCCGTGACGTCAGCCACCCTGACTGGATGGCCCAGCGTGACGACGTTCTCTCCGTGCTCACCGAACTCGGCGTCGGCGATCAAGCACAGAGCGAAATGATCGAAGTCTGGAACAAGATCGATCTCGTGCCGAAGGACGAACGCCCCGTCGCGGTCAACGGCAAACGCGAACCGAAAAGCGTCTCGGTCTCCGCCGTCACCGGTGAAAACCTGAACCGCCTCCTCACCATGATCGACGACGCCCTATCGCTGACCGCGATCGAAGCCGAACTGCGCCTCGAACCCCACGACGGCGCCGACATCGCCTGGACCTACGAAAACGCCGACGTGCTCAAGCGCACGAGCGACACCAAGGGCCGCGTCAAACTCCGCGTCGCCATCGCCGCCGCCGCGCTCCCGAAATTCGAGCGCCGCTTCGGCCCACGGCTGGTCAAGCACTAACGCGATTTGATCGCGCCGAAAACGTCGGCGATGAGATCGACGATGGGGCCGCTCTCCTCTCCGTAGAAAGAATTGAGCATAACGATCACCGCATCCTGCGACGGTGCAATGACGATCAGCTGCCCGCCAAACCCGCGCGCGAAAAACACGTCTTCCGGCAGCTTGTCCGACACGGGGTACTTGCCCGTCTGAGGATTGCGCGCGTTCAGCCAAAAGAGCGCGCCGTATTGCCCCTGAGAGGCTGCCGTGGTCTGCGCCGCGCCGCGGGCCCAGTCGCGCGGCACGAGTTGGCGCATCTCCCACAAGCCGCTGTTCAGGTAGAGCAGGCCAAACTTAGCGTAATCCCGTGCCGTCGCATGAACGTACGAACTCGCGATCCACGTCCCCGATGCATCGAACTCGGCAACCGCGCTCGTCATGCCAAGAGGCTTGAACAAGCGATCGCGCACGAACGCGCCATACGCTTCTCGCCCGCCCAGGGCATCGCGCAGAACTCGCGATAGAATATTTGCCGAACCACTGGAGTACGCCCATACGTTACCGGGCGCATGCGCAAGCGATGCACGTGCGGCCGAGGCGCCGACATCGCCACGCCCGGCGCCGAACAACATCTGCATCGCCTCTGACGTGGTGTCCCCATAATCCTCACGGAAGGACAGGCCGTCCGTCATCTGAGCCAGCTGCCGCAAGGTGATCGCGCGTCGCGGATCGTCGGCGCCTTGCCATTCCGGCACAGGCGCGGGCGCATCTGGTTTGAGCTTGCCGTCACCGATCGCGATCCCCAGCGCAGCATGCAGCAAGCTCTTGGACACGGACCATGACTGCAGCCGCGTCTCCGCAGTGACGCCTTGCGAATACCGCTCCGCCGCCAAGCGGCCGTGCACAATGACCACCATCGCGCGCGTCCTCATCAAGGACGCCGGCCGGGACCCATCGAAGGCCCGTCCAATAATGCCCTCGACCGCCGTGCGAAGGGGATCGCCCGTCGCGTATTCCGCCCAGCCGTCCGTGGGGTAGGGCGTCTTGTCCTGTCCCGCGGGCAACGGCACCATATCGGCCGCGCGCACGCCCACCGCCAACACACACACCAGCACGAACGCCGCGAACTCTTTCATTGCATCGCCTCCCCGCCAACCATCACTATACCGCCGGGAGGGCGCGATGGAGACGCGGATTTTGGTCTTGTTCGTAGGGCTGTTGATCGTGGGCGGCGCTTACGCGGTGCACGTGGCCGACCAAGCCGGCGTGGCAGCGGCCGCGATGGCGAAGGTCAGTTGCTCGTGCGTCTTCGTCGACGGCCGAACGCTTGAATCATGCCGTGCCGACGATCCGCCTGGATTCGAGCAAGTCGCCGTCGAGATCGACGAGAAGGGTAAAGCCGCCGTCGGCCGCCTGCTCGGCGTCATCACGCGCCGCGCTACATACAGCGAAGCCTACGGCTGCACGCTGGAGCCCTGATCCATGACCGAGCCCACGATATTCCGCCTGCGCATCAAAGGGCGCGTCCAGGGCGTCGGCTTCCGCGATTGGGCAAGCGACGAAGCCACGTCGCGCAAGCTCGACGGCTGGATCAGAAACCGCAGCGACGGCTCGGTTGAATTGCTCGTTGCGGGTACGGATGAGAACGTCCAGGACATGCTGCGCGCCCTGACCCAGGCGCCGCCGCTGGCGCAGGTTCACAACATCGACATACACAAAGAAGCCGCCCCACCGCCCGCCGGCTTCGTACGAAAACCGACAATCTGACCGGGAACCGAACGGTTCCCGACACGTTTATCGCCTTACGGTCCGGTGTGCCCTGCGTCGGACTTGGGGGACGACAATGCAAACTTGCCTTAACGACAGCCACGGAATCGGGAGGCAGCGCCGGCATGGGCAGGGGTGATGTGCGCGAACGTTCGCAGTCGAGCCTCCCCGCCTTCCTGGCCGAAGGCGATGGTATGCGTGCCCGCATCCGCAACCACGACTGGGCATCGACCCCCTTAGGCCCCATCGAGTCGTGGCCGCAGAGCCTCTGCACGGTGGTCCGCATCATGCTGACGTCGCGGTATGCGATGTGGATGGCATGGGGGCCCGAACTCACCTTCTTCTGCAACGACGCCTATCTGCCCACCGTCGGCATCAAACGCGACTGGGTGCTGGGCAGCCGCTCCGACAAAGTGTGGGAAGAAATCTGGCCCGACATCGGCCCTCGCATCGAACACGTGCTCACGACGGGCGAGGCGACCTGGGATGAGGGTCTGCTTCTATTCCTAGAACGCAGCGGCTTTACTGAAGAGACGTACCACACGTTCTCCTACAGCCCCCTCGCCGACGACAGTGGCTCGATCACGGGCATGCTGTGCGTCGTCACCGAAGTCACCGAACGTGTCGTGGGCGAACGCCGCCTCGGCACCTTGCGCGACCTCGGCGTCCGACTGGCCGGCGCCCGCTCGGTTGACGAAGTCTTGGCCGGCGTCGATGCTTGCTTGGCGACGGAGGGCCGCGATCTTCCCTTCGCGCTGACGTATTTGTTCGACGAACGCCATGAACGCCTGGCGCGCTCATCTGTCGTCGGCCTACCGAAACACCATCCGCTTGCACCCCCGGCGATCGACTCGGCGGATCCGGCCGGTCGCTGGCCCGCTGGCGAAGTGATCGCGACCGGCGTGCCGCACGAAGTCGCCCTGGGTACGCTGGACCCGCCGCTGATCGGCGGCCCGTGGGAGCGACCGCCGACAGACGCCTTCATCGTGCCGATCGCGCAGCAAGGACAGTCGCGCGCCTCCGGCGTTTTTATTGCGGGGCTCAATCCGTTCCGCTCATTGGACGAGGATTATGTCGGCTTCATCAATCTCTTCGTCGCCCAAGTCGCCAGCGCCCTCGCCGGCGCGCAATCCTTCGAAGCCGAGCGCCGCCGCGCGGAAGCTCTGGCCGAAATCGATCGTGCCAAAACGCTGTTCTTCTCCAACGTCTCGCATGAATTCCGAACGCCGCTGACGCTGATGCTGGGGCCGCTGGAAGAAATCCTGTCCCGACCCGACGGCGAGATCGGAGCCTGGCGCAACGACCTCGCGCTCATGCAACGCAACGGCCTGCGCTTGCTGCGTCTCGTCAACGCACTGCTCGACTTCTCGCGCGTCGAGGCGGGCAGGTTTCAAGCGAAATTCGAACCGGTCGATCTCGCTCATCTGACCGCGGAATTGGCGTCGAACTTCCGCTCCGCCATCGACAAGGCCGGCCTACGCCTCACATTCGACGGCGACGGTCTACCCGAACACGTCCATGTCGATCGTGACATGTGGGAGAAGGTCGTCCTGAACCTGCTTTCGAACGCCTTCAAATTCACGTTCGAGGGCGAGATAGCGGTCCACACGAAGCCCTCGTCGGACGGCAAGGCGGCCGAGGTCACCATCCGCGACACCGGCATCGGGATTCCGCACGCAGAACTCCCGCACCTCTTCGAACGCTTCCGCCGCGTCGAAGGCGCACGCGGACGCTCCATCGAAGGCAGCGGCATCGGCCTCGCGCTGGTCCAAGAACTCGTCAAACTGCACGGCGGCACGATCCGCGTGGACAGCAAGGTGGGCGAGGGCAGCGCCTTTACAGTGTCCCTGCCATTCGGCACGCGGCATTTGCCGACGGAAAGCATCGGCGGACCGCGCAGCGGCCAGTCGTCGACGAACGTGCGCGCGCAAGTCTACCTCGACGAAGCGCTCGGCTGGCTCAGCGAAGATGAAAGATCCGCCGCCGAACGCCTGCCGTCATCTGCCGCCGAAGACATCGATGTCTCGGCCACCGGCGCGGACGCACAAGGGCAGCTCGTCGTACTCGCCGACGACAACGCCGACATGCGCAACTACGTGCGCCGGCTGCTGCAGGCGGCGGGCTATCGCGTCGCCGCGTATCCGGACGGCGCGGAAGCACTCGCCGCCATCCGCAAGCACAAGCCGGACCTGGTGCTCTCCGACGTGATGATGCCGAACCTCGACGGCTTCGGCTTGCTCGCAGCTCTGCGCAGCGAACCGGACTTGCGCGACCTGCCGATCCTGCTGCTCTCCGCCCGCGCCGGCGACGAAGCGAAGGTCGAGGGCCTAAGCTTCGGCGCCGACGATTATCTGACGAAGCCGTTCGCCGCCCGCGAGTTGATCGCGCGCGTCGAAGTGAACCTGCGCCTCGCCGAAATCCGCCGCGAAAGCGCCCGCGCCCTACGCGAAGAAGCAAACCTGCTCGAACGCCTGAACAAGGTCGGCACAGCCATCGCCGCCGAACTCGAACTTGAGCGCAGCGTCCAAGTCGTCACCGACGCCGCAACCGAACTTTCGGGCGCCGCTTACGGCGCCTTCTTCTACAACGTCGCCACCGAGCAGGGCGAAACCTACACCCTCTACGCACTCTCCGGCGCGCCGCGCGAAGCGTTCGAGACGTTTCCAATGCCGCGCAACACGCCCGTCTTTGACCCGACCTTCGACGGCGAAGGCCTCCTCCGTTCGCCCGACATCACCAAGGACCCTCGCTTCGGCCACAATGCGCAATACGACAGCACGCACGAAGGCCATCTGCCGGTGCGCAGCTATCTCGCGGCCCCGGTCGTATCGAGCGCCGGTGAAGTGTTGGGAGGTCTGTTCTTTGGCCATCCCGACATCGACGTATTCGATGAACGCGCAGAGCGTCTGGTTGCCGGCATCGCGATCCAAGCCGCCATAGGCATCGACAAGGCGCGCCTTTACCGCTCCGCTCAGAACGAAATCGAACGCCGCAAGGTGGTCGAAACGGCGCTCCGCGAAAGCGAAGCGGTGCTGGAGAACAAAGTCGTCGAACGCACCGCCGAACTCTCGACCGCCAACGAACGCCTGCGCGCCGAAGCCCACGAACGCGAACGCGCCGAGTTTGCGCTGCGCCAAGCCCAGAAGATGGAAGGCATCGGCCAACTGACCGGCGGCGTCGCGCACGACTTCAACAACCTGCTCACCATCATCATCGGCAACCTGGAATCCGTGCAGCGGCAGCTGCGCGATCCCCAGCGTCCGGTGGCAGCCCTCGAACGCTCGGCCCAACAGGCGATGCGCGGCGCCCAGCGCGCGGCGTCTCTCACGCAGCGCCTGCTTGCCTTCTCGCGCCAACAGCCGCTCGATCCCAAGACCATCGACGTCAATCGCCTCGTCGGCGGCATGTCGGATTTGATGCGCAGAACCATCGGCGAGCAGGTTGCCGTCGAGACGGTGCTGGCGGGCGGATTGTGGGTCGTCCACGCCGATCCCAATCAGCTCGAAGTCGCGATCTTGAACTTGGCCGTGAACGCCCGCGACGCCATGCCGGATGGCGGCAAGCTCACCATCGAAACCGCGAACGCTTACCTGGACGAAGGTTACGCCGCCTCGCAAACCGAAGTTGTGCCGGGTCAGTACGTGGTCGTCGCGATCACCGACAACGGCATCGGCATGAGCAAGGACACGCTCGCCCGCGCCTTCGAACCGTTCTTCACGACCAAGGACGTCGGCCACGGCACCGGTCTCGGCCTGTCGCAAGTTTACGGCTTCGTGAAGCAGTCCGGCGGTCACGTGAAGCTCTATAGCGAACTTGGCCATGGAACGACGGTCAAGATCTACCTGCCTCGCGTCCTCTCGTCGGTGGCGGCTGTCGAACCCGAACAACAGATCCAAGCGCCCGGTGCAACGCGCACCGAATCCGTCCTTGTGGTCGAAGACGACGACGACGTTCGCGCTTACACCACCGGTATCCTGCGCGAACTCGGCTACCGCGTCGTCGAGGCGCCCGACGCAAAATCGGCGCTGGCCGTGCTTCAAGCGGATCCCGAGATCAAAGTCCTCTTCACCGACGTCGGCTTGCCGGGCGGCATGAACGGCCGCCAACTCGCCGACGAGGCCCGCCGCCGCCGCCCCGACCTCAGGGTCCTGTTCACGACCGGTTACGCGCGCAACGCCATCGTGCACGACGGCAGGCTCGATCCCGGCGTTCAACTCATCACCAAGCCCTTCACCTACGTTGCACTGGCAGCCAAGTTGCGCGACGTCATCGACGCCGCCCCATCGTCGAACCGCATCCTGGTCGTCGAGGACGAAGTGCTGCTGCAAATGCTCGCGGTCGACTCACTGGAAGAGATCGGGTTCACCGCCCAGACGGCGGGATCGGCGACGGCCGCGCTCAACAAGCTTCGCCTCTTACCTGACGGTTTCGACGGCGCGCTGATCGACATCGGCCTTCCGGACCGCAAAGGCGACGTCCTTTTGAGTGAAATCCGCGCCCTTCGCCCCTCGATGCCGGTGGTCATCGTCAGCGGCCAGGACGAGGTAGCGCTCCGCGCGCGCTTCGCAGGCGACAAACTGACGGCGGTCTTGGGCAAGCCGTACCAAATCGAACAACTTGAGGCCGCACTGCGCGGTTTAGGCCTTTCAGGCGACAAAAATCGGACAGATGACACGGGGCAGGCGGGCGGCTAGTTTGCCGCGCGAAACGCTATCGAACCGCCCGGAGAATCCCCATGAAAGCCGCCGTCCTTCGCGAAGTGAAGAAGCCGCTCGTCATCGAAGACGTGCAAATCAGCAAACCCGGCCCGCACGAGGTTCTGATCCGCACCGCCGCGGCCGGCGTCTGTCACTCGGACCTGCATTTTGTCGACGGCCTTTACCCCTATCCGCTTCCCGCCGTGCTGGGTCACGAGTCGGCCGGCGTGGTTGAGCAGGTCGGCTCAGAAGTCCGCACGGTGAAACCGGGCGACCACGTCATCACCTGCCTGTCGGCCTTCTGCGGACACTGCGACCACTGCCTCACCGGCCACATGTCGCGCTGCGTCAGCCCGGAGACGAAGCGTCAAAAGGGCGACTCGCCGCGTCTGGCCAAAGACGCCGACCCGATGAACCAATTCCTGAACCTGTCGTCGTTCGCGGAACAGATGCTGATCCACGAGCACGCGTGCGTGAAGATCCGTAAGGACATGCCGCTGGACCGCGCCGCCTTGATCGGCTGCTCGGTGATGACCGGCGTCGGCGCCGTGGTCCATACGTCGAACGTGCGTGCGGGTGAGACGGTCGCGGTCATCGGCTGCGGCGGCGTCGGCCTCGCCGCCGTCAACGGCGCGGCGATTGCAGGCGCGGGCCGCATCATCGCTATCGACATGCAAGGCTCGAAGCTGAACCTCGCGAAACACTTCGGCGCGACCGACGTGATCAATCCGAAAGACGGCGACCCGGTGAACCAGGTCATGGAACTGACCGGCGGCGGCGTGCATCACTCCTTCGAAGCGATCGGTCTCAAGGCGACGGCGGAACAATCGTTCCGAATGCTCGCGCGCGGCGGCACGGCCAACATCATCGGCATGATCCCGGTCGGCGTGAACATCGAACTCCACGGCGCCGACTTCCTCGGCGAAAAGCGTATCCAAGGCTCGCTGATGGGCTCGAACCGCTTCCCCATCGACATGCCGCGTTTGGTGGACTTCTACATGTCCGGCAAGCTGAAGCTGGACGAGATGATCTCGCGCCGCATCAAGCTCGCGCAAGTCAACGAGGCCCTCGACGAACTGAAGCGCGGCGAACTCGCCCGCTCCGTCATCATGTTTGATGCCTGACGCAAAAGTCCTCGTCACCGGCGCAGCCGGCCTCATCGGCCGTCACGTCGTCAATGCGCTGACGCAGCGTGGCGGTGTGGAGATCCACGCCGCCACGCGCTCGCTCGCGCACGAGACGAAGAACGGTGAAATTCGCTGGCACAAAGTCGACTTGCTCGACCACCGCCAACGCATCCAACTCCTCGACTCCGCCGAACCGCAAACGATCATCCACTGCGCCTGGGTCACCGACCACGGCGCTTACTGGACCGCGCCCGAGAATCTCGACTGGGCCTCGGCAGCCATTGCGCTTGCACGTGAGGGGCACGAGCGTGGCGCCAAACGCTTCGTCGGCGTCGGCACCTGCGCCGAATACGCCTGGGGCGGTGCCGAACCGCTCTCGGAGGCGACGACTCCGCTCGAACCGGAAACGCTCTACGGCGTTTCGAAAGACGCCACGCGCCGCGTCCTCGAAGCCTATAGCGAAACATCGGACCTCTCCTTCGCATGGACGCGCGTCGCGATGCTCTACGGCGCCGGCGAATTCGAAAACCGCTTCGTCGCCTCGTTGGCCCGCGCGCTGGTTCGCGGTGAACCGGCCAAGATGTCGTCCGGTAAACTGACACGCGACTTCCTGGACGCGCGCGACGTCGGCGCCGCCATCGCCGCCGTCGCCATGTCGCCGGTCACAGGCGCGATCAACATAGGATCCGGCCAGCCAACGACGTTGCTGCAAGTCGGCCAGACACTCGCACGCCTCGCCGGTCATCCCGACCTCCTTAAACCTGGCGCGCTCTCCGATCGTCCGAACGAACCGGCGAGCCTCGTGATGGACGTGACCCGTCTGACGCGCGAAGCGAACTTCCGCCCACGCATCACGCTGGAACAGGGCCTCGCCGACGCGCTCGCGCACTGGCGCGCGGAGGCGCAAGTATGAATCAGTGCCCGCTCTGCAACGCCGGCGGCGGCATCTGCTTTGACCGTCGCGACCGCACGCCGATCCTGCTCAATCGCACTTACAAGACGGCGGCCGACGCCCGCGCGGCCGCAACCGGCGCGCTGGCCATCACCGGCTGCACGAACTGCGGCTTCGTCTGGAACGCCGCGTTCGACGAAAACGCCATCGTCTATGACGGCGATTACGAAAACGACCAAGCCCACTCCGGCGTGTTCCGCGACCACATGAACGACATGGCCGCACGCGTGATGAAGGCCGTTCCACAGGGCGAACCCCTGCATGTCGTAGAAGTCGGGGCAGGGCAGGGCGTCTTCCTCAAAACCCTCGCCGACGCGGCAGGCCCAAAGCTGGGCAGCGCCACCGGCTTCGACCCTGCCTGGCGGGGAAAGCCCGGCGCAGGCCCGGCGCCGGCGCATCTCTACGCCGATCTCTTCGACGCAAACACCGCCGCGCGCCTGCCGCACACGCCGAACGTGATCGTCTCTCGCCACACCATCGAGCACGTCCAACAGCCGGTGAAATTCCTGAACGCCATCCGGAATGCGATGCCGTTGAACGCAACCATTCGCATTGCCGTCGAGACGCCCTGCGTCCAATGGATCTTCGATAATTGGGCGATCCAGGATTTCTTCTATGAGCACTGCTCGCTCTTCACCGCCGACACGCTGGGGCTCGCACTTAAACACGCGGGCTTCGAACCTCTGTCCGTCGCGCACGTCTTCGGCGGTCAATACCTCTGGGCCGAAGCCCGCACGACGCCGGCGCGCGGCAACGCCGATTGGAACAATTCCCGCAAAGCCGACTTCGTCGCGTGGTCGAAGCGCAAGGACGAGATGCTCGCGCGTTGGCGCGCCTTCCTGGACAAATCGGCCGGCGCTGGGCCGACTTACGTCTGGGGCGCCGGCGCCAAGGGCATCACCTTCGCCTGCATCTTTGATCCCGACGCGAAACGGCTGGCCGGTCTCGTCGACATCAATCCCAACAAGCAACGCACCTATGCGGCGATGACGGGCTGCGCGATCGTCGGTCCGGGCGCGATCCCCGCCGATAGCGCGACCATCATCGTCATGAATCCGAACTATGAGGCGGAGGTCCGCGCCCTCTGCACCGCGCGCGGCATCAACGCCAACATCGTCGGATTCGCATGATGATGCCGCCCGCGCCGGCTGCCTCTCAGACGCACGGCGACAAGCCATCCACCGCCTACCGGCCGGACATCGACGGACTGCGCGCCGTCGCGGTCTTGTCCGTCCTCTTCTTCCATGCGGGTTTGCCGCCGTTCTCCGGCGGCTTCGTCGGCGTCGACATCTTCTTCGTGATTTCGGGCTACCTGATCACCGGCATCATTCTCGCCGATATCGGCAAAGGCCGTTTCAGCATCGCGACGTTCTATGAGCGCCGCGTGCGCCGCATCTTTCCAGCGCTCTATCTCACCATTGCGCTGACAACCGCCGGCGCCTTGGCGCTGTTCGCCGCGGTCGATCTCGAGCGCTTCTTCGAGTCGCTGGCGTGGCTCGCCCTCTTCGCATCGAACTTCTACTTCGCCGACAACAGCGGCTATTTCGACGCCGCCGCGGACCAGAATGCGATCCTTCAAACTTGGTCGCTCGCTATCGAAGAGCAATTCTACCTCGTCTTCCCTCTCTTGCTGGCGCTTTTGCACAAGCAGCGGCGCGTGAACGTCAAATGGGTGATCCTCGCCCTCGCGCTGTTGTCGTTGGCGGTCAGCATCTACCTCGTTGATCGCGACGCGCGTCCGGCTTTCTTCTCGACGCTGGGACGCGTTTGGGAATTGATGGTTGGCGCCCTAGCAGCCGTCGGCCTCTATCCTCATCTGCGCAGCATGGCGATCAGATCCGCCGTCGCATTCGTGGGCCTGTTGGCGATTGCCGGAAGTCTTGTTCTCCTCACCGTCGACACGCCGTTCCCGGGCGCATACGCGCTCCCGGCATGCCTCGGCACCGTCGCGATCATCTGGGCCGGCGCCTGCGGCGGCTCGCCAGTTAACCGCTGGCTCTCATGGCAGCCCCTCGTTTTCGTCGGCCTGATCTCGTACTCGCTCTACCTGCTGCACTGGCCGATCTTCGTGTTCGCGAAATACTGGATTCAGGGCGACCTTTCGATCGCACAAACATCGGCCGCGCTCGCCCTCGCATTCGCTGCCGCCTGGTTGTCGTGGCGATTTGTCGAGACCCCGTTCCGCAAGCCCGCCACGCCGGTACCGCGTCACCGCCTGTTTGCCGGCGCCATTTCGCTGATGCTTGCTGTTGGCGTCGCCGGCATAGCTTCCGCCGAGTGGCAGCGTGGCAGATTCAGCACCGGCGAGAAATTCATTGAAGCTGAAAAGGCGCGCGCCCTCGCCGAGCCCTGCATGCTGCGCGACACGCAGCCGTTTGCAGACTGGCCGGCGGCCAAGTGCAAGCAAGACGGCAAGGGCGCTGCGATCGCCGTCTGGGGCGACTCCTTCGCCGCCCATTATTTTGACGCGTTCCGTCGCTATGGCCGCGAAAGCGATCGGCCGGTGATCCTCATCGCCGAAAGCAGTTGTCCGCCGATCGAGGGCCTGTCGCTGCCCAATCGCCCCGGCTGCGCATCGTTCAACAAAGGCGCGCTTGCGCTCCTTCAAACCGAGCGTCCGCCGCTCGTCATTCTGTCCGCCGATTGGATGGTCTACGAGAAGAAGAAGACGGCGGCCGAGATGTTCGAAGACAAGTTCGCGCTACTGTCGGCCACGATCGCCAAACTCCGCGCCGGCGGCAGCCGCATTCTTGTCATCGGGCCATCACCCGTCTTCCCAGCACCGGTTCCCCAGATCGCGGCAGGGGAAAAGGAAGGCGCCGGTGACTCCGCCAAGGCGAGTTTCAGTCGCAAGTTCGACCTCTATTTTCAAGAACTGGCGAAGCAAGGCGTGATCGACTACTTCCCGGTTTATCCGCTCTTTTGCACGCCTTCGGCGCATTGCCGCTATCGGCAGGGCGCCGAACTGATGTTCTGGGACAGCGGCCATCTCACCGAGCGCGGCAGCAAACACGTGGTCGATACTCTGACAAAGTCGGCGGCGTTCAGCCGTCAGTGACCGTTGGGGCGCATTCAGGCTATGTTCATGCGCGGGTCGCTATCGCTACCTAAAGAGCAAGGACCAACGGGGAAGACATGCTCAGAATTCTATCGCTGATTTGCGCGTCATTGCTTCTCGTCACGGCAACACACGCCGGCGAAGCTAGTCGCGTGTCGAACGCGACATACGTCGCGGCGCCGGGAGCGGCCGACGCGTTCTTCCAACGGGTGGCGTCAAAGCCATGCTGTTACAACGACGGCGAGTACTTCTACTCCTCGTCCTCCACATGCCGAAAATTCGGCGGACGAGTCGTCCCGCAAGACTATTGCGAGCGCCAGTACTATGGCGATTATGGCTACGACGACGGTGGTCCTTCCTACAGCGGCAAACCTTGCTGCTACAACAACGGACAGTTCTTCAATGCGACGCCGAAGACCTGCCGGCGTTACGGCGGTCGCGTCGCGTCGCAGGAGCGCTGCAATCGTTATTATGACCAGCAATGGGGCGACGACAACTACGCGCCGAACGCGGAAAAACCGTGCTGCTATAATAACGGTCGATACTACAATTCGACGCCCAAGACCTGCCGGAAGTACGGCGGCCGTGTCGTTCACCAGAGATACTGCACGCGCCAGTACGATGATCGGTAACGCGAAGTTCGTCATCCCGGCCGGGCGTTGGCCGTCCGGGATGACATCAATCCACGGTATGCGCGCCTAGTCGTACTTCTTCGTCGCGCCCGTCGGCGTCTCGCCGCGCATAACGCGCAGCTGCGATCGCCATATCTTCGTCAGGCGTTGCGACCGCTCCGCATATAGCGGCAATACCGCGTCGACACCGCCCCCGACCTTCAACCGGCGCAGAGCATTGCGGCAAAACGCGATGAAATCTGCACGCTCTTGCCGCATCTTGGCCGGATCCAGAAGCTGACGGCCCTTGGTCGACCTGGCACGCTCGACGAAACCCGTGACGAACGAGGTCTCATTCGTGCCGGCGATCTGCAAGCTCACCAGAAACGGAAACAGCACCAAGTGATCAAACGCATTGATATGCGGATAGGCGCTCAGCACGCGGGCTAGGCTGTCGCGCGCGTCCTCCGTGCGGAACAAGCCGAACATCCACTGCGCGCGCGAACCCAGTAGCAGACGAACGCGATAACTGGCATCCGGTTCGCCCGGCCACCGCAGAGGGAACGGCTTCCGCCGCCTCCGGCCGCGCTTGTCCATCACGGTCAGTCCGACGGCGAGCGCCGCCCCCGCGTTGCGGTCCAGAAGCCCGACCAGCGCCTCGACAAAGTTAACGTCGCTGAGGTCGTCGTCGGCGCGCCACATGAAATAGGGCGTGTCAGCCATGCCCAACACGTCGACGAAGTTGGCGAGCGCCCCCTTATTCTGAGGCTGGCGGCGGTAGGTAAAGCGTGGATCGCGCGCAGCGAAGCGCTCAGCGATCGCCCCGGTGCCATCCGTCGAGGCGTTGTCCAGGACGATAACCTTGAAGTCCCTGAACGTTTGCGCCGCTAGATTCTCCAGACATTGTTCCAGTAGACTCTCGGCGTTATAGACCGGAACTCCAATGGTTACCCGTGGCATGGATCGGTCCTAAGAGAGCCGCTGCTGCGGCGCTGATCTAGAACACACGCGTGAAGTAATCGAAATGCTCATGTCAAGGGCGGTGCCATGAAGGTCGTGATTTTGGCGGGCGGCCTCGGCACCCGGATCTCCGAAGAGACGCATTTGCGTCCCAAACCGATGATCGAAATCGGCGGGCGGCCGATTCTCTGGCACATCATGAAGATCTACACGGCCCACGGCCTGACCGACTTCATCATCTGCGCCGGCTACCGCGGCTACGTGATCAAAGAGTACTTCGCCAACTACCGCCTCCATCGCTCCGACGTCAGCGTCGACCTGTCGAACGGCAACATCACCTATCACGCGACCAGCGCTGAGCCCTGGAAGGTGACCATCGTCGACACCGGCGAGGACACCATGACCGGCGGCCGCGTCCGTCGCGTGAAGGATTACCTGAAACCCGACGAGCCCTTCTGCCTGACCTACGGTGATGGCGTCACCGACCTCGACATCAAGGCGGAAATCGCTTTCCACAAAAGCCACGGCAAGGACGCCACGATTGCCGCCGTCGTACCACCGGGCCGGTACGGCGCACTGGAGATCAAGGGCAAGAGCGTCACCAGCTTCACGGAAAAACCGCCGGGCGATAACGCACTGATCAACGGCGGCTTCTTCATTCTGCACCCCCGCGTCATCGACCGCATCGCCGGCGATGAAACCGCATGGGAGGCCGGACCGCTTCAGGCACTCGCATCTGACGGCCAGCTGATGGCGTTCACGCACTCGGGCTTCTGGCAACCCATGGATACGCTGCGCGACAAGAATCGCCTGGAGCAGCTTTGGGATAGCGGCGCCGCTCCGTGGAAGGTCTGGGACAAATGACGAAGGGTTTGCCCGACCCGACGTTTTGGAGAGACCGCCGCGTGCTCCTCACCGGACACACGGGCTTCAAAGGCGCATGGCTCGCGCTCTGGCTGTCGGAAATGGGCGCGCGTGTCACCGGCTTATCCCTCGCGCCCGACACACAGCCTAATCTCTTTGACCTTGCGAACGTCTCAAAGCGCGTCCAATCGCATATCGGCGACATACGCGACGCCACGCTGGTCCAGGAGATCACGAACAAGACCGCCCCTCGGATCATCATTCACATGGCAGCCCAAGCCTTGGTTCGTCGAAGTTACCGCGAACCCGCGGATACCTTCGCGACCAACGTGATGGGGACCGTCAACGTGCTCGACGCCGCGCGCGTCACCAACGGGCTCGATGCGTGCCTCGTCATCACGTCCGACAAGGTCTACGAAAACGACGGTGCGGGAGAGGCGTTCAAAGAAAATGCCCCCCTCGGAGGCCACGATCCGTACTCGGCGTCGAAAGCCGCGACGGAGATCGCCGTCGCCTCCTATCGCAGCTCATTCTTCGGCGACCAGAAAGCGAAACCGGCGACGGCACGCGGCGGCAACGTCATCGGCGGCGGCGATTTTAGCGAAGACCGCATCGTCCCGGACATCTGGCGGGCGCATCAGGCGCACGAAGCGGTGGTTCTCCGCTACCCCGGCGCCACGCGCCCGTGGCAACACGTGCTGGACTGCCTATGCGGCTACCTCGTCTATGCGGAGCGATTGGCCAAGGGCGACATCGGCGAGCCTGCGATGAACTTCGGTCCCATGGAAAAGAAAGGCTTGGCTGTCCGCGAACTCGTCGCCGCGATGCAAGCCGCGATCGGTGCACGCGAAGGCTGGACGCAGGCGGCAGGTCCGCAACCCAAAGAAATGCCTGCGCTGGCATTATCGTGCGAGAAGGCCGAGCGGACGCTTGGTTGGCGTTCGCGCCTCGACGCGCGCCAAACCATCGACTGGACCGCAGACTGGTACAAAGCCTTCGCCAAGGGAGAAGACGCCGGGCGCATCACGCTCGACCAAATCAAGCGATACACTGGCGTATGAGCAACTGCCGCTTCTGCCGCGAAAAACTCACCCACCCGGTGCTCGACCTCGGCGAACAACCGTTCTCGAATTCGTACGTCGCGCCCGGCCACGAAAAGAACGAGAAACGGTATCGCCTCAGCGTTTGGGTCTGCGACCGCTGCCTGTTGGTTCAAACCGACTTCGATGCGCCGGCGGACGAAATCTTCTCCGCCGACTACGCGTACTTCTCGTCATACTCGACGTCGTGGGTTGAGCACGCACGCCGCTACGCCAAGCAAATGACCGCGCGTTTCGCACTCGACCAAAAATCACAAGTCGTCGAGGTAGCGAGCAACGATGGCTATCTGTTGCAACACTTCCTCGCCGACGGCATTCCCGTCCTCGGCGTTGAGCCGACCCGGGGCACCGCGGAAGCCGCGATCGCGAAGGGCATCAAAACCCGCATCGACTTCTTTGGAGAGCGTTTAGGCCGCGAACTGAAAGCCGAAACCGGCGGGGCAGACCTAACCGCCGCCAACAACGTCCTCGCGCACGTCCCAGACATCGCCGACTTCACGCGAGGCTTTGCAGCAATCCTAAAGCCGGAGGGCGTTGCCACCTTCGAATTCCCGCATGTTCAGCGGCTGATCGAAGGTCTGCAATTCGACACGATCTATCACGAACATTACTCGTACCTGTCGCTCCACGCTGTCGAGACGATCTTCGCCGCCGCCAACCTGCGCGTCTTCGACGTCGAAGAACTCCCGACGCATGGCGGCTCGCTCCGCGTCTACGCCACACACCGCACCGCCAATCATCCTGCGACGAACGCCGTCGCACGCCTGCGCAACCAAGAACGCGCCGCGAAGCTGCACACGACGGCGGGCTACGACGTCCTCGCCCCCCGCGTCGGCAAAGTCCGCGACGAATTCCGCGCCTTCCTCGCGAAAGCTCGCGCCGAACGAAAGACGGTCGCCGCCTACGGCGCGGCCGCAAAGGGCAACACATTCCTGAATTTCTGCGCGGCCGGCCCCAACGACCTGACAGTCGTCGCCGACGCAAACGTCGCGAAGCAGGGCAAGCTCTTACCCGGCAGCCACATCCCGATCGTAAGTCCGGCAGCGTTGCTCGCGCAAAAGCCGGACTACGTCGTCATCCTGCCGTGGAATCTCAGAGCCGAAATCGCGACGCAGCTGGCGCCGATCCGCGCTTGGGGCGGAAAGTTCGCCATCGCGATCCCAAGCCTCACGATCTTCTGATGCGTTTCATCCCACAAAAGATCGCAGGCGTATTCGTGATCGAAGCCGATCCGCACCGCGACGAGCGCGGCTCCTTCGCGCGCATCTTCTGCACGGAGGAATTCGCCAAAGCCGGAATCAGCTTCACTTCGCCGCAAATCAATCTTTCCGGCAATGCCAAACGCCACACGCTGCGCGGCTTACACTTTCAAAACTCGCCGCACGCCGAAGCCAAATTCGTCCGCGCCGTCCGTGGCAGCGCCTTCGACGTCGTCGTCGACCTGCGCAAGGGAAGCCCGACCGAGCGCCAATGGATCTCGCTCACCCTCGACGCCCGCGCCATGAACGCCTTATTCGTGCCCGAGGGCTGCGCGCACGGTTTCCTGACGCTCGAGGACGACACCGACATCCTCTACCAAATGGGCAAACCGTTCGTGGACGGCCACGGCCAAGGCGTCCGCTGGAACGACCCCGCCTTCGCCATCAAGTGGCCGGCGCCACCCGCAGTGATCTCAGACCGCGACGCCAATTACCCCGATTACGGGAATCGTTGAGATTTCGGCCCCTCTCGCGCATCTGTAACTGGACTTGGGCGCACCCGGCACGCCACAAAGGCCGTTCGTTCGGGTCAAAAGAGTGTCCCCAAAAATGATGATCGCCCGCCAGCTTGCCGCGTTCGTTCTGATCGGCCTGTCCCTCGCGCTCACGTCGTGCGTGACCCCGGGCGCTCCCGGCGCACAAACGACAGCGGCAGCCAAGGACTCACGACCCGACTACAGTTACTGGCCGCAAGACATCAGCGACGTGAAACCCGATCCGTCAGTTCGCTACGGCGTGTTGCCGAACGGCTTGCGCTACGCACTGATGCGCAACACGCAGCCCGCGAAGAACATCTCGCTGCGCCTTCGCATCGCGTCAGGCTCGCTGCAGGAAACAGATCCGCAACGCGGCCTCGCGCACTTCATGGAACACATGGCGTTCAACGGCTCGAAGAACGTCCCCGAAGGCGACTACGTCAAACTCCTACAGCGCAAGGGCCTCGCCTTCGGCGCGCACACCAACGCCTACACGTCGACCGACGAAACCGTTTACATGCTCGAGCTGCCGAAGAACGACGCCGACATCATCGACACCGGCCTTATGCTCTTCCGCGAAATCGGCGACCGTCTGACGCTCGACCCGAAAGCGATCGACCGCGAGAAGGGCGTCGTCCTCTCCGAACTGCGCACGCGCAACACGCCCGAATACCGCGCCTTCGAAGCACGCTGGAAGCTCTGGTACGACGGTCAGCGCCAAGCCAACCGCATGCCCATCGGCACCGCCGAAACGATCCAGGGCGCAACGCGCGAACTGCTTGCCGATTACTACAGCCGCTTCTACCGCCCCGAACGCACGTTGCTGGTCGCGACGGGCGACTTCGACGTCGCCGAAATGGAAGCCAAGATCAAAGCCAAATTCAGCGACTGGAAGGCCGAAGGCGGGCCCACAACCGATCCCGAGCAAGGCCCGGTCAAGCAACGCGGCATCGTCGCCGCCTCGCGGGTCGAAGCCAACGCGCCGGAGGCAATCACCGTCACCTGGTTCCAGCCGCCCGACTATCTCGTCGACACGACGAAGGAACGCGAACTCGGCGCCAAACGCTCCGTCGCCTTCGAAGTCATCAACCGCCGCTTCTCGCGCATCGAGCGCGAATCGAATGCGCCGTTCGTCAGCGCCAACATCGGCCGCTCCGTCACCCGCGGCCTGTCGAGCTCCGTCACGCTCTCGATCTCCGCGCGCCCAGGTCAATGGCGCCGCGCCCTCTCGATCGCCGAGCAAGAAGTCCGCCGCGCGCTGCAATACGGTTTCCACCAGAGCGAAATCGACCGCGAGGTGAAGGAATGGCACGCAGGCCTCGACGATGCCGTCGCCAAAGCCGGCACGCGCCACACCTCCGGCCTCGCCAACAACATCGTCAACGAGTTCTCGGGCCGCGGCGTCTTCTCGCACCCGACCGTCGACCGCGACCTGTTCAAGCAATCCGCGCCGACGCTGACGGCTGAGGCCGCGCAAGCCGAACTTCGCCGGATGATAGGCGGGCAGGGGCCGGTCATTTTCGTTTCCGCCGGTCAGACAATCGAAGGCGGCGACGCAGCCATCGCCGGCGCCTACGCGGAAAGCCAAAAGACGGACGTGGCAGCTCCGGCCAAATTGGAATCGAAAACGTTCCCGTACGCCGACTTCGGCGCGCCGGGCAAAGTAACCGAGCGCAACGAAATCGCCGATCTCGAAGTCACCACCGCGCGCTTCGCGAATGGCGTTCGCCTCAACCTCAAGAGAACCGAATTTGAGAAGGACACGATCTACGTCGGCGTCCGCTTCGCCGGCGGCTACATCCAGATGCCGCGCGACAAGGTCGGTCTCGATTGGGCGCTGCCGTTCGGCTTCATGGAAGGTGGCCTGAAACGCCTCACGCCAGACGAACTCGAAGAAGCCCTCACCGGCAGGATCGTTTCAACGGGCGTCGGCCTCGACGAAGAGGCCTTCGAATTTGGCGGCCGCACAAACACCAACGACCTTCAGCTCCAAATGCAACTGATGGCCGCCTTCGCGACCGATCCGGCCTACCGCACCAACGGTATCGAGCGCCTGCAAGCCGCCGCCGAGAACTACATCAAGCAATACTCGTCGAGCCCCGGCCGCGTGCTCTCGCGTGAAACGCCGATGCTCTTGCGCTCTGGCGACCCGCGCTGGGCCTTCCCGACGTTGAAGCAAATGCAGGCGCTGAAAATCACCGACGTCGAGTACACGTTAAAGCCAGTTCTCGAAACCGCCCCGATCGAAATCACGATCGTTGGCGACGTTGACATCGAGAAGGCCATCGCCGCTGTCGGCACCACCTTCGGCGCTCTCAAGCCGCGCGCGGAGAAACTCGCCGAACGTCCTGACGCACGAACCGTACGCTTCCCCGCCACGGCCGCATCGAAGAAGTTCGAACACGAAGGCCGCCCCGACCAAGCCTCGGCTTACGTCGCTTGGCCTGCGCCCGACTTCTTCTCGAACCCGCGCCGCGCCCGCACGATCTCGCTCCTGCGCGAAATCATGAAGGTCCGTCTCACCGAAGAATTCCGCGAGAAACAAGGCGCCACCTACTCGCCGTCGGTCTCGACGTGGTACTCGGGTGCGCTGCCCGACTTCGGTTACATCGCGGCCAGCGCCGAAACGCGCCCCGAACTGGTCGACGGCTTCTACACGACGATCAACGAAATCATCGCCGAACTGAAAGCGGGCAAATTCGACGATGACGTCGTCGAGCGCGCCCGCACGCCGTTGATCAAGTCGATCGAAACCGACCGCCGCTCGAACGGCTTCTGGACCGGCGCCCTCGAAGACATCCAGACGGCCCCGCACGCCTTGGGGACCATCCGCAGCCAACTCTCGGACTTCGAAGGCATCACCAAGGACGAGATCGTCGCTGCCGCCAAAACCTACCTGGACAACAAGCGCCGCATCGAAATCCGGGTCCTACCCAAATCAACCAAGGCGAGCAGTCTTGACACGCGACAACCGTCAAGGGACAAGGCGCGGGAATTGGCGCTTCAGGACTAGGGATTCTGCGACTTCGGCCGCTTTACGCCACGGCCGGTCTCGCGCCATAGTCCGCCGCGCCGCCCTGAGTCACGGGAATCCCAGAATCGATGTTTAAGTTCTTGAATTGGCTACTGACCTGGTGGAACGGCAACACGCTCGGCACGTGGATCTACACCAAGCGGAACGGCAACTTTGTCGGCGAGGACGTGCTCGGGAATTCGTACTATCAGACCCGGGATGGCGCGCGCCGCTGGGTGCTTTACAAGAACGTGGCTGAGGCCTCGCTTGTGCCGCCGGACTGGCACGGTTGGATGCACCACACGGTCGACCAGCCGCCGACGGTGACGCCACCCAAAGTGAAGGCGTGGGAGAAGGAACACGTGCCCAATCTGACCGGCACGCCGCTCGCGTATCGTCCGCCTGGCAGCCTGTTGGGCACTGGCGAACGCGCTCACGCGACGGGCGATTACGAGGCCTGGCGGCCGGAGTAGGGGAGTTCGATGCAGAACGGATTTGTCGAAACACTGATCGGCGCCGCGGTGATCGTCGTGGCAGTCGGATTTTTCTATTACGGCTACAACACGACGGGGTCCGGCGCGGTCGCCGGCTACGAAGTCGTCGCTCGCTTCGATCGCGTCGACGGCATCAGCGCCGGCACCGACGTGAAGATGTCGGGCATCAAAATCGGTACCGTGACGTCGCAAGAACTCGATCAGAAAACCTATCGCGCGCTCGTCCGCATGAACGTCCGCAACGACATCAAGCTGCCGGAAGACTCGTCGATCAAAGTCGCCAGCGAAGGCCTTCTCGGCGGCGCGTACCTCGCCGTCGCACCGGGCGGCAGCGATACGATGATGGTTGCCGGCGCAGAGTTTGAAACGACGCAGGGTTCGATCGACCTTGTCGGCCTGCTCGGACAAGCCATCTTCTCCGGCGCCAGTAGCGGCAGCGAAGAAAAGCCTGCGGCATCGGCACCGGCCCCCGCACCGGCCGCGCCGTCACCGGCGCCCGCGTCTGTAACGCCTTGATACCGTCACCGTTTGGGCGTCCAAGAGCGCCGGAACGTGGGAAGTGAGCGTTAGATGAAAAGTCAGTTCGCGTTGATCTCCGCCGCCGCGCTGCTCGCCGCTGCCTCCTTCGCAGGGCTCGCGACCGCGCAGCCCGACCCGTCGGAACCGCCCGTCGAGTCGACGCCGCTGCCGCCTGTCGAAACGCCGGGACCGCCACCGGCGCCGCCCGAACCCGGACCGCCGGTCGAAACGGTCCCCGTCCCGCCGACCGAACTACCGTCGGAAGAAGTGACCCCGCCGCCGCCCGAAGTCATCGTCCCCGCGCCGCCGTCCGGCGAAGCGCCGGTCGCCATCGGCGTCATCCTGGGCGGCCTCGACAAAGTCGCCGCGCGCACCGCGAAGTTCGAAGTGAACCTGAAGCAAAAGGTCTTCTACAACACGCTGATCGTCACCGCGCTCGCCTGCAAAACGCGCCCGCCGGAAGAACCGCCCGAGTCCGCTGCCTTCCTCGAAATCCAGGAACGCAAATCCGACGGTACGGTGCAGAAAATATTCTCAGGCTGGATGTTCGCCTCAAGCCCCGCGCTGAACGCGCTGGAACATCCCGTCTACGACGTCTGGGTCGTGAACTGCAAAACAGTCCCCGCCAAGACCGCAGCCCCCGCACCGCCCAACACGTAGAAGTCGCCGTCGGCATCCACGGCCTCGCGCAGCAACTCCTGATACGCCGCGCGGCCGATCTCGACCGCGCCGAACTGCTTCAAGTGATCAGTCACGAACTGCGTGTCGAGCAGCTTAAACCCTCCCGCCCGCATGCGCGCCACGAGATGCGCGAGCGCCACCTTGCTGGCATCGGTGGTGAGGCTGAACATGCTCTCGCCGAAAAACGCCGCACCCAGCGACACGCCGTAGAGCCCGCCGATCAAATTGTCGCCGTCCCAAACCTCGACGCTGTGCGCGTGCCGCAGCGCGTGCAGTTGAGCATAAGACCGCTCGATCAGCGGATTGATCCACGTCTTGCCGCCCTGACGATCGGCCTCCGCGCACGCGGTGATCACGCGCGCGAACGCCGTGTCGACCGTCAGCCGCCAGTCCGTTGAACGCAACCGCCGCGCCAGTCGCTTCGGCATATGAAACGCATCGAGCGGCAGGATCCCGCGCTTGTCCGGATTGAGCCAGAAGACGTCCTTGTCGGTGCGCTCCTCGGCCATCGGAAAATAGCCTTGCGCGTACGCGCCGAGCAGCATCTCCGGATCGAGGATCTCAGGCGCCGGTCGCTTTGCCCTCGCCATCGCGCAGCCCTAGGCCGCCCGCCGCTTCAGAAAATTCTCAAGCCAATGGATGGAGTAGTCGCCGTTGATGATATCCGGCTCATTCACCAGCGCCTGGAACAGAGGGATCGTGGTCTCGATCCCGTCGATCACGAACTCAGCCAGGCTGCGCCGCAGCCGCATCAAACATTCCGTCCGCGAACGGCCATGCACGATGAGCTTGCCGATCAAGCTGTCGTAGTGCGGCGGGATCCGATAGCCGGAGTAGGCCGCTGAATCGACGCGCACGCCAAGACCGCCCGGCACGTGGAAGTCTTTGATGAGGCCGGGGGAGGGGCGGAACGTCGCCGGGTTTTCGGCGTTGATACGGCACTCGATCGCGTGTCCGGCGAAGGTGACGTCGCTCTGCCCAAAGCCGATCGAACTGCCGTGCGCAACGCGCAACTGCTCGCGCACGAGATCGATGCCCGTAATCATCTCCGTCACCGGATGCTCGACCTGAAGCCGCGTGTTCATCTCGATGAAGTAGAACTCGCCGTTCTCGTACAAGAACTCGACGGTGCCCACGCCCAGATAGCCGAGCTTCGAGAGCGCGTTCGTAACGACCGCGCCGATCTTGTCGCGCCCTTCGGCGTTGAGCGCGGGCGAACCCGCTTCTTCCCAAACCTTCTGATGCCGCCGCTGCAGCGAACAATCGCGCTCGCCCAAATGAATGACGCTGCCCTGCGCATCGGCCAGCACCTGAATCTCGATGTGCCGCGGCAGCTCGAGATACTTCTCGAGATAGACCGCATCGTCGCCGAACGCCGCCTTCGCCTCCGACCGCGCCGTCGACAGCGCCATCGACAATTCGCTCTCGCTGCGCGCGACCTTCATGCCGCGCCCGCCGCCGCCGGCCGCCGCCTTGACCAAGACCGGATAGCCAATCGATGAGGCCACCTTCTTCGCCTCGTCGTCGTCGGTGATACCGCCGTCGGAGCCCGGCACGACCGGAATGCCCAGCCGCTTCACCGCCGCCTTCGCCTGAATCTTGTCGCCCATCAAGCGGATATGGTCGGGGCGGGGGCCGATGAAGATCAGATTGTGCTCTTCGACGATCTCCGCAAACCGCGCGTTCTCGGACAAGAAGCCATAGCCCGGATGCACCGCCTGCGCGCCCGTGATCTCGCACGCCGTCACGATCGCGGGGATGTTCAGATAGCTGTCGCGCGCCGGCGCCGGTCCGACGCAGACGCTCTCGTCCGCCATGCGCACATGCATGGCGTTCGCGTCCGCGGTCGAGTGGATCGCGACCGTCCGGATGCCCATCTCGTGACAGGCGCGAACGATGCGCATCGCGATCTCGCCGCGATTGGCGATGAGGACCTTGTCAAACATCGGGGCCGTGCCCGCTCGTCATTCGATGACCATCAACGGTTCGCCGAATTCCACCGGCTGCCCGTCGCTGATGATGATTTGCGTGACCCGTCCCGCGCGCGTGGCGGCGATCTGGTTCATGGTCTTCATCGCTTCGATGATGAGCAGCGTCTGCCCCTCGGTCACCATGTCCCCGACTTTCACGAAAGCCGCAGCCCCCGGTGACGGCGCAACATAAGCCGTGCCCACCATCGGCGACGTCAGCAAGCCCGGATGACCGGACACGTCGGTACCCTTCGCACCGCCTGCGCGCGCCGGACCCGCGCCGGCAACCGCCGCCGCAACAGGTGCAGCCGCCGCAGCCACGACCTGAAGATTGCGCGCCACGCGAATGCGCAAGCCCGCCTTCTCGACCTCGATCTCGCTTAAGCCCGTCTCTTCCAGAATGGCCGCCAAGTCGCGGATAAGTTTGCCTTCCAACGGATCGCCCGCCGGTTTTTCGTCTTTGCTCATTATTGACCCTTTGTGGAGGCCGGGGCCTTGGTCTTAGCGGAGATCAGTGTCGCCAGCGCTTCGACGGCGAGGCCATAGCCTTGCGCACCGACGCCGCAAATCACACCCGTCGCAACGGACGAGACGTAGGAGGTATGCCGGAACGGCTCGCGCCGATGCGGGTTAGAGATATGCACCTCGATTACCGGCACCTCGACCGCCTTCAGCGCGTCATGCAAAGCGACCGACGTATGCGTATAAGCGCCGGCATTGAGGATCACGCCGGAGGCCGCCGTCCGCGCCTCCTGGATCCAGTCGACGAGCACGCCCTCATGGTTCGACTGCCGGAATTCGACGGCAAGGCCCGCCTGTCCGGCCCGCGCCCGCGTCTGGGCCTCGATGTCGGCAAGCGTGGTATGCCCGTATATCTCCGGCTCGCGGGAGCCCAGGAGATTGAGATTCGGCCCATTGAGTACAAATAGGGGCTTGGCCATGAGGCTCGGGAGAAGGCGGCAGGAGTGCAGTTGCACCGCCCTTATAACCACTCCCTCGCACCCGCGAAAGCGCCGAGTAATCGGGGTGGTTAGCAGCCCCCGAACGCGCTATCTCATTGACGAACCGCAAGGAATTGGACAGCCGGAATCGCCGCCCTCATGCGCATTCAGCTCAACGGACAAGACCACGTTCTGCCTGGCCCGATGTCGCTCGCGACCCTGGTCGAGCGGCTGGGCTTCGACATGCGCAAGATCGCGGTCGAGCGCAATCTTGAGATCGTCCCCCGTTCGGCCTATGCCGCGACCGAACTTAACGAAGGCGACCGGCTGGAAATCGTGAACTTCGTCGGAGGCGGATAGCAGCATGACGCACGACACCTGGACCGTGGCCGGCCGGACCTTCCGCTCGCGCCTCATCGTGGGCACGGGCAAGTACAAGGACTACGCCGAAAACGCCGCCGCGCTCGAAGCCTCGGGCGCCGAGATCGTGACCGTGGCGCTGCGCCGCGTGAACGTCGCCGACCCAGGCAGCCCCAAACTCATCGACCACATCGACCCGAAGAAGTTCACCTACCTGCCCAACACCGCCGGCTGCTACACGGCCGAAGAGGCGGTGCGCACCCTGCGGCTCGCGCGTGAAGCGGGCGGCTGGTCGCTGGTGAAGCTCGAAGTGCTGGGCGACCGCAAGACGCTCTACCCCGACATGATCGAAACCCTCCGTGCGGCAGAGGTGCTGATCAAGGAAGGCTTCGAGGTCATGGTCTACTGCAGCGACGACCCGCTGATGTGCAAACGCCTGGAAGACCTAGGCTGCGCCGCCATCATGCCGCTCGCCGCCCCGATCGGCTCAGGCCTCGGCATCCAAAACCCGATCAACATCCGCCTCATCATCGAAGCCGCCCGCGTCCCCGTCCTGGTCGACGCCGGCGTCGGCACGGCCTCAGACGCCGCCATAGCAATGGAGCTAGGCTGCGACGGTGTTCTCATGAACACCGCCATCGCCGAAGCCAAAGACCCGGTGCTTATGGCCCGCGCGATGAAGCTAGCGGTCGAATCCGGCCGCCTAGCCTACCGAGCCGGCCGCATGAAAAAGAAGATGTACGCCGACCCATCCTCACCGCTGGCAGGCCTGATCTAGCGCCGCTTTCGCGCCCGAAAAAAAACAAACGCAATCTTTGCCATCACACCGTCACATCGGCTGATTTGCGCGAAAAATACCGTCACGCATCCGTCACGCTGCCATCACATGTGACGGCACGAGCCGGCGTGCCGCGCAACAACGCGCGCTTTGTCGGATCCTAAGACTCAAGTCGCAGCAACACCGCCAAAAGGACGCGGTGCTGAACCGAACAAACATAGAACGAGCGGCACGAAAAATCCAGTGAAAGGTTACCCCTCACGGCGCTGTACGAACCGCAAGACGAATCCACGTCAAGACATTTGCCCCGGGTTAGGAATATGCGAGCAAAATCTGGGACTCACCCGGCCTTCGACCAATGCCACACGACCGGCAGACACGATGGTGGAGGGAATAGATATCATGTCCCCGTATTCCAGTAACGGAGTACAGAAGCGATGACCCGCGAGTTCCAGCAGCATCTTGAGACATTGAGGCTGTTGGCCCTGCATGCTCTGAAAACCGGGGATAACGAAGAACTCGCATCCATTGCCACGGCATTTGATGACTGCTCGCTCCAACCAGGCTACGACGCAAGCGCCCAGGCCGACTGGCTCGCGGAGATGTTGTCGCAAACGTCATTCGCAGAGAGCCGGAAGCTTCACGGATTCACAACGTCCATCTTTCTCTACAGAGACAAGCTGGGCGGAGCGTCGATACAGCGGCTGAGCGATGCCTTGTTATTTGCTTTGCCAAAGCTGAAGGACGAGGCCGACTTGGTGTCAACGATGGAGTTTCTTGTCAAGGTGCCGACTCCCGCATTCGCCCTCGACATTCTGAACAGACTCTCAACGTTTTCTTCCGACCAGCTTCTCAAACCCTTCGTATGGGACGCGATGCGGATGTACTCAATTCGACAAGACATCTCTCCCGTTCAGCTCGCGACGGTGCGTGCGCTGGCTGGGAACAAAGGGAAAGGATAAGGAAATACGGTGGTAAAAATACAAAATACGGGGACATGATACCTATCCCCCCTCACCACTGCCGCACTATAGCAGGTTTGGCTGGCCCGGGGCCGGCGCGCGCGTTCAGGCGATGGGGAATAGGTATCATGCCCCCGTATTTCCATAACTGAAAGTGTTTCTGGCAGTCGATCGGGGCAGTTCCGCAAGCGGCTTTACCAGCGGGCGCAATACCAATCGAGCCGTTTGCAGATTGACCAAGGCAGGGCAGAACATGAATTACGCAACCGGTGAACTCGTGCAGCTGGGAGATAACGTGAGCTTAGGCAGCGATTCCGCCGGTGAAGTGGTGTGCGTGATTAATCTTGGGGAATACAGCGCGGCCTATCCGGAGGCCGAATGGAGTTACTTGAAGACGGGCGTGCTGATCAATTTCCCGACGCGTGGCCTGGTTCACTATTCAGAAACGGTGGAGCCCGACCTGAAACTCCTGGCAAGAAGGAAGTAGGTAAGATACAGGGACATGGGGCATATTTCTTCGCTGATGTAGTAAATATGGGAAATATGGGGACAGCATACATGTTTCCCCGTCCCCGCGCGCCCAGTACACGACCCCGCTCCAACAGGCTCGGTTGGCTCGTCGCTCTCCGCCGGCTTGCGCAGACGGCGGCTACGGCGGCGGACAATAATTCCAGAGACATACACGATGACGACTCAGGGCAGCCGCGTCGGCAAGTTCCACTACAAGCTTAACGAATATCGGGGTCGGGGCGCGGACCTCTCTGTGACGGTGACGCGGCGCTGAAACCGTGAGGTCAAGACGCCGGGTTCCATGCCTTAGCGCACTTGACCGTGCACGCCTTCGGACCTCTACTTGAAGCGAAAGGCGTGGCGCGGACCACCTTGGTGAGCCCGTGGGCACGACGAAAATTCTCCTGGTCGAAGACGAAGCGCTTCTTCGACTGCCGATCGAGCAGGCTCTGACCGAGCGTGGCCTCGATTGCCGGTACGCCAGCACGCTGGATGGCGCACTCAAGATTCTAAAGAGCGAAGAGATTACCGCTGCGATCCTTGACGTCAACATCCGGGGCGTCGCGGTCTTCGCGCTGGCGCGGGAGGTCAAAGCGCTGGGCATCCCTCATGTTTTCACGACCGGTTACACGGACGCGGTCATTCCGCCTGAGTTCGCCGATGCGCCGTACTTTCAGAAACCAGTGAACATCGGCAAGCTCGTCGATGCGGTCGTCGAATGCGTAAAGAAGGCCGGACGCTCGTAGGGCAGTCGAGCCTCTCTCCGGCGCGCGGCCCGCTCATCATCACGCAAAGACGCTGGGATCGACGCCGCCCTTCGGGTCCGGGCCGTATTTGTTCGGACCGCGCGTTCCGTCGATGCACATGAAGACCAGGATGATGAACCCGCCGAGATAGGGAATGAATCCCATGAGCGAGAGCCAGCCTGTCAAATCCTGGTCGTGGAAGCGGCGAACCTGCACCGCCAAATTCGGGATGAACGTCACGAGAAACCAAATGCCGAATGCGCCGTAGGCCATGGTCATCACGGTGTCTTCGCCTGCGCTGGAGAAACTCAACGCGACGACCACGATCGCGGCGACGATCAGGACTTGGAGCAGCGTGAACATCCAATACTCTTTCCGCCGCGATCTGCCCGTGAATTCGAAATAACGCTGATACGGAAGCAGCATCCATTCCATGTCGAATCTCCCGTCACCCGCCAACGCGAAGCGTACCGTCGCCTCTAGCGCAAATCAAAACGCGCCCGAAAAGGGCGCGCTGACAGAGTTGCCGCTCCGAAACGTGCGCCGCTCTAGCTCGGCTTCGCCTTGCGCGCCGCCGCGACCGCTTCCTTCAATTCGTCCAGCGTCATAACGCCGGTGAAGGGCTTGTCGCCGATGAAGAACGTCGGCGTAGCGTCGACGCCGACCGCCTTGCCGAGAGCCTGAACGTCCTTGAGGCGCGTGTCGACTTTGGCGGTCGTCATATCGGCCTTGAGCTTCGTCACGTCGATGCCGACGTCCTTAGCGATGGCGAAGATGCTCTCTTCGCTCAGCTCTTCCGCGCCCATCAGCGCGAGATGGAAGTCCCAATACTTACCCTGCGCGACCGAGGCGACCGCCGCGCGCGCGGCCAGTTCCGACTCCGCCGAGAGGATTGGATATTCCTTCATGACCAGTCGCACGTTGCCGTCCTGTTTCAGGAGGTCCGACACGTTCTGTTTGCCCTTCTTGCAGTACGGGCAGCGGTAATCGAAGAACTCGACGATCGTAACGTCGCCCTTGGGATTGCCGGCCACGATCGGCTCAGCCTCTTGGAACAGCGCCGCCGAGTGCTTCTTGGCGTTGTCCTGAAGGTTGACCAGCCGGTCGCCTTCTTCCTTGGCTTTCATGCGATCGACGGCCTCGAAGATCACTTCCGGATTTTCGAGCAAATAGTTGCGAACGATTTTCTCGACGTCCGACTTGCTCATGGCCGACAGCGGCGCGTCGTCGCTGCCGGTGCCAGCGAACCGCAGCGCTGCCACCACGGCGACCACCATCACGACGGCGCCGATCAAGAGCAAGAGAATAGAGCGTTGGTTGGTCATGCGTCCTTCGATCGAATGAGTGTTGAGAAGCTTAGCGGTCTCTGGCGTTGCGCGCTTCGCTTTGCGAGATGGAGAGAATGTCGTTGGCGCGCTGCCAATCGTTCGAACCTTCGGCGAGCTTCTTCTGCGCGCGCTGCGAGAACTGCATCGCTTGCGGATAGGCCTTCAACGCGTAGTAGCGTTCGGCGGTTGCAAGCGCGGCCCGCGCATCGTCGCCGCTGCGCGCATAGGCGTCGGCCAGGTAGTACCAAGCCATCCCGTTCTCGGGCTCATCCTTGATTGCCATTTTCAAGTGCTTCATCGCTTCCGGAATGACGGCGGGGTCTTCCATCGCCAACAGTGCGGCGCCGAAGCTCGCTTGGATCAGAGGCTCATTCGGCGCGAGTTCCACGGCCTTGCGATAGGCGGGCACGCCCTCCTTCGGCCGGCTCGATTCGACAAGCATCTGACCTTTCAATTCCCAGAAATACGCATAGTCCGGCCGCTCGGCGATCAAGCTGTCGACTTCAGGCAGCGCGCGCTCCATATCGGCCGCACGGAAAAAAGCGACAGCGCGGGCATAGCGCCCGGCTTGGCTTCTGTCCGACGGCGGATAGCGGCGCAGCACTGTCTCGGGCTTTTCGATGAAGCCGCGCAGCTTCGCGCGCATCAACGCATAGTCGGCGATCTCGCGCGGCGTGTCGGTCTTATCTTTGTACGGCGAATTCTCGACCAGATCCTGCAGCGACGACACGCGTTCGCGCGACAAGGGATGTGAGCGGATGAACGGATCTTGGCGATAACCGCTCAACGCTTCCTGATCCGCGAAGCGGTCGAATGTCGAGGCCATGCCGCGCGGCGACTGGCCGGTGGCGCTCAAGAATTTGGCGCCCGCTTGGTCGGCCGCCGATTCCTGCGTGCGGCTGTAGGCGAGAATTTCGCGCTGCGCGACCGACTGCGAACCGATCAGCAGGCCCATGCCGAGATCCGGCGCACCGGCCGCGATCGCCGCGATTCCGGCCAGCATGCCGATCAGCATCGGGACCTGCGCCTTGCCGGCGGCTTCAGGCCCGCGCGCGAGATGGCCGCCGGAGATGTGGCCGGTTTCGTGCGCGATCACGCCTTTCAGCTCGTTCGGCGTATCGAGCGTCATGATCATGCCGGTATGGATGAAGACGTTCTGGCCGCCCGCGACGAACGCGTTCAACGACGGATCGTTGATGACGTACATCGTGACGGCCTTCTCATCGAGACCGGCCGCGCGGAACAACGGATCGCTGTAGCCGCGAAGAATGCGTTCGATCTCCGCGTCGCGAATGCCCGCGCGCGCCGAGGCCTCGCTCTGACTGGCCATCAGCGCGCCGGTCGCCACAAGGCCCAAGGTCAGCGCACGAAAGCTCTTGGAAAGCATCGAGGGTTGGGTGGTCACGACGTCGGTCTCCAACAAAACGAACTCAGCCGAATCGGGCTCGAAAACACCAGCCGGGCAGGGCGGGTGCCCGTCCGTTCCCCAGGTCCCGGAACGGTACGGGTGTCACGGTTTTGCGTCAATCAAATGCTTGTTACGCAACCGCGACAACGGGACGAGTGAAACGCGGCATTTCCGCGCCGATTCCAAGCTAATCTGCATGACCGACGAAGCAAGATTAAGGCAGTTTCATCCGTGACCTCATCGAGCCGCAGCCGCGTCGATCCGTTCCTGGCAATGGACGTCCTCGACCGCGCCAACGCCCTCGCCCGCGCAGGACGCACCGTATTCCACCTCGAGGCCGGACAGCCCGGCACCCGCGCGCCAAAAGCCGCGCTGGAGGCGGCGCAACGGGCGCTGGCCGACGACAAGCTTGGCTATACCGAGGCCGTCGGCCGCCCAGCGCTGCGCGAACGCATCTCCCGCTTCTATCGCGACACCTATTCAGCTGAAGTCGCACCTGAGCGCATCGTTATCACGACGGGTTCGTCGGCCGGGTTCCTCCTCGCCTTCATCGCGTTATTCGAATCGGGCCAGTCGCTCGCGATGGCCGTGCCGGGCTATCCCGCCTACCGCAACATCGCCCTCGCGCTAGGCTTACGGCCCCACTTCATCCCGTGCCGCGAAGCCGAACACTTCCGTCTCAACGCCAAGGCGATCGCCGCCACGCCTGACATCGACGGTGTGCTGATCGCTAGTCCCGGCAACCCAAGCGGGACGATGATCCCTGCAGACGAACTAGCGGCAATCGCTGACGTCTGCGACACGCGCGGCCTGAAACTCATTTCCGATGAGATCTATCACGGCATCACCTACGGCGAACGCGCTCAGACGGCGCTTGCCTTCTCACCGAATGCCATCGTGATCAACAGCTTCTCGAAATACTTCTCGATGACGGGCTGGCGCATCGGCTGGATGGTCGTGCCCGACCACATGGTGCGCACGATCGAACGCCTGACGCAGAACTTCTACATCTCGCCGCCGACGATCTCGCAGGTCGCAGCTCTCGCCGCTCTCGATGCCGCCAGCGAAGTCGATGCCCATGTGCGAACCTACGCCGCAAACCGCGCGCGCTTGCTAGCCGCGTTGAAAGACGCAGGCTTCGGCGCGGTCGCACCAGCCGACGGCGCGTTCTACCTCTACGCCAACGTGTCCCCGTTCAATATCGACGCAGCCACGCTCGCCAACCGCCTGCTGGAAGAAACGGGCGTCGCCGTCACGCCAGGCCACGACTTCGACCCCTTCGACGGCGACCGTTGGATCAGATTCTCCTACGCCGGCGCGCAGAGCGAAATCGACAACGCGGCAACCGCGCTCGTCGCGTGGTGCCGCGCACTGCCGAGAACGTAAAGTCCTAAGCGTCCGGCTTGCGCTGCCACCAACCCTTGCGCTGAGGCTGCTTCGGATCGGCCGCGGCATCCTCGCTCGGCTCCTCCGCCTTCGGTCCGCCGAAGCCAAAGAACGACGCGATGCTCGACCGCTCGGCCCGAGGCTCCTCGACGGCGCGCGGCGCTTCAGGTTTCGGCGCGTCGGCAAAAGCTGTCTCGCGTTGAACCGGCGCCGGCTCGCGGCGCGGCGGCGGCGGCGGATCGAAACGCGGCGCATCGTAGCTGCGCGGAACGGCGCCCGGCGTCGTATCGAAGCCGCCCGTGCCCGGCCAATCGGGCGCGTCGAGCGCCTGGGCAGGTGTCGGCAAATGTCCTAGGGGCGAGGGCGCGGGCCGGTCCTGGTAGGGCACGCTGCCACTGCCGTCTTCCGGACGACGGCCACGACGGCCGCGACGTCCGCGCCGACGCTTGCGGCGCGGGCCATCCACGCCGTTCTCGCCGGTGGCGGCAGGCTGCTGGCCGCCTTCCAGGTTGCCCTCGGCATCGCCTTCGGCGTCGCCGTCCTCATCGTCATCACTTTCGTTACCGGCCTCGACCGCCGCCAACGGACGGTCCTCCGCGTACGGAGCAACAGGCTGCGGTCCGACGCCCGGCGGCTGTCCTTGCGCAGGCCCGCGCTCGCGATCGCCACGGTCGCGTCCACCGCGACGCCGGCGGCGCTTTCGGCGTTTGCCGTCATCCTCGCCACCACGCGCAGCTTGAGCGGGCTGCTCGACGTCTTCGCGATCGTCCTCGACAACCGAGACATCGCCGCCCGAGACATCGTCGTCCACGACCTCATGGACGTCGTCGTTGACCTCCATCTCGCTTTCGACGGTTACCGCCGCCGCGACCGGCTTGCGCGGTTCGAAGGGCACGTTCGCGCCGCGTTCGATTTCGTAGGCCGAAGCGGCCAGCGAAGATTTCGCTTCGATGAAGATGTAAACGCCACGCCGGTCTTCGATCGCCGTCAACTGCGCGCGCTTGTGATTGAGAATGTAGATCGCGATTTCCGACGGCACGCGCAGCGTGATCGCCTGCATCTTCTCGCGCTGACAATATTCCTCGACCGCGCGAAGCACGCGCAAAGCCATCGAACCCACGGACCGGATAACACCCCGGCCTTCGCAGTGAGGGCAGGGGATCGTCGCGCCTTCGACCATGCCGGCGCGCAACCGCTGGCGAGACATTTCCAGCAAACCGAACGGACTGATGCGGCCCAGCTGAATACGCGCGCGATCGTGCCGCAACGCGTCCTTCAACCGCTTCTCGACCGCCCGGTTGTTCCGGTGCTCTTCCATGTCGATGTAGTCGATGACGACCAAACCGGCCAAGTCGCGCAACCGCAACTGCCGCGCCACTTCGTCGGACGCTTCGAGATTGGTCTTCAGCGCCGTGTCTTCGATGTGATGCTCGCGCGTCGACTTGCCCGAGTTCACGTCGATCGCAACCAACGCTTCCGTCTGGTTGATGACGATGTACCCGCCCGAGCGCAAACGCACGATCGGATTGAACATGCTGTCGAGCGCCACTTCGACGCCGTAGCGCTGAAACAGCGGCACCGTGTCGCGATAGTGCTTCACCGCGTCGGCGTGGCTGGGCATCAGCATATTCATGAAGCTGTGCGCTTCGTTATAGCCGTCCTCGCCTTCGACCTGAATCTCGGTGACATCTTTGGAATAGAGATCGCGGATCGTCCGCTTGATCAGATTGCCTTCTTCGTAGACGACCGTCGGCGCGGTTGAACGCAACGTTAGCTCGCGCACCGCGTCCCACTGGCGCATCAAATATTCGAAGTCGCGATTGATTTCCTGCTTCGTCCGGTTGGCGCCGGCCGTGCGGATAATCACGCCCATGCCTTCCGGAACCTCCAGCTCGCCCGCGACTTCCTTGAGTTTCCGGCGGTCCGATACGTTATTGATCTTGCGCGAAATGCCGCCGCCGCGATCCGTGTTGGGCATCAAAACGCAATAGCGCCCGGCCAGCGACATATACGTGGTCAGCGCCGCGCCCTTGTTGCCGCGCTCTTCTTTCACGACCTGGACCAACAACACCTGACGGCGTTTGATCACTTCTTGAATCTTGTACCGCTTCAGCGAGCGATGGTCGCGCCGCGGCAGCTCTTCCATAGCGTCATCGGCGCCCGCGGATTCCGGCGCTGCGTTCTGCTCCGCCACCGCCGTCGCATCAGCCAGCGTGAGATCGACGTGCACCGCATCGTCGCCATCGCCATTGGACAACGCGCCGTCGTCCTCGTCAGAGGCGTGCTCATGAGACTCGCCGTCTTCATGCGGGTGATCGTGCGCCTCGATCGCGGGCGCTTCGTCGACCGGCGCGGCGCTCTCGTCCGTTTCCGGATCGTGAACCCAAACCTCGTCGACGCCCGTCATCGCGACTTCGACGATCTCGCCCGCTTCGTCGCCCCCGTTCAACGTCGGCTCCGACGGCGACGTCGTCATGTCACCGGAACTCAGCGCCGAAGGTGCATTGTCGTCCTGCTCGTTCGTGGATTCGATCGCCGGTGTTTCCGCAATCTCATCGTCGTCATCATCGTCGTCGCCGCGCCGTTGCGCGGCACGGGTCGCATCAAGCAGCGCCTGACGATCCGCGGTCGGGATTTGATAATAATCGGGATGGATTTCCGAGAACGCCAGGAACCCGTGGCGATTGCCGCCGTAGTCCACAAAGCACGCCTGCAGCGAAGGTTCGACCCTCGTTACCTTGGCGAGATAGATGTTCCCTTTAAGGGGACGGCGTGACGCAGACTCGTAGTCAAATTCTTCGACTCTGTTTCCATCAAGTACGACGACGCGTGTTTCTTCCGGGTGGCTCGCGTCCACCAGCATTTTCTTCGACATTAAGGAAATCTCCGGGAGCCGCGCGCGACAGGTCGTCTGATCGCGAGGCCATGCCTCGCAGACCGCGCACACTGGCTGCCTCTGGGTTTGAAGTTTGAGAAACGCCGCTCAGCCAGCCGGAACAGTCAGGGACGAATCCGAGAACTCGCCCGCTCGTTGCTGGTGATGTGGCGAAAAACGACATGGGTGTATTCAGCCCCTCCACCGCATGCCCGGGGTAGGGCACGGCGGCGATGTGGCGTCTCGCGGACCTTGGGGTGCCGAGGCACGGCCGGCAGCGAAACACCGAATTTCCGACCCTGAAGACCTAAACCGCTACGATTCGAGTCCCGCTCAGGGCCGGGAAAAAGTTTTAGACGTGTTGGTCGGGCACCGCAACAAATGAAAGCACGGCTGAAATCTGCCGCATTCTCAGGCTAGGACTAGCGATCACCCGAACGAACGGGCATATCGTAGGCGATTCTTGGCTAACGGCTCGTCAACGGGGTGTGCGCGACGATCGTGGCCGGTCGAACAAAAGTCTTAAGACACCGATTGATGCGCTGGAACTGGCAAAGCCTGATCCTTGCCTTGGCATTGGCGTTGGCCGCCCCGGCGGTCGCGGCGCCTCAACCCGTGGTCAGCGACGTACGCGTCGGCCAAAACGGCAAGCACACTCGATTCGTCCTGAACCTTTCGGAAAAGGTCGATTTCGAGATCTTCACCCTGGCCGATCCCTACCGGATCGTCATCGACTTCCCTGAAGTCGCGTGGCGGTTAGACCCCGCCGCAACCCAGGCGTCGGCCGGCCTAGTCAAGGGCTTCCGCTTTGGCCTCTTCAAGCCCGGTCGCTCGCGGATGGTCATCGACCTGACCTCGCCGGTCACCATCATGAACAAATTCCTGCTACCCCCGGAGGGCGCGCGCCGTTATCGCCTGGTCTTGGATCTGAGCCAGGCCGAGCGAGCCCAGTATCTCACAACTTCAGGTTGGCCCACCGATACCCACGCGGAGTCCGCCGCACCGTCCGAGACCGATCCCGACGTCGAAAGGGCGGCCCGCGCCCCAGCTGCCAAGCGCGTCGTCGTCATCGACGCAGGCCATGGCGGCGTAGACCCCGGAGCGACCGGAATCGACGGCACACACGAGAAAGACCTCGTACTGGCGCTCGCGAAGTCCTTGCGCGACGCGCTGGAGAAAACCGGCAAATACGTCGTGGTGATGAGCCGCGATAGCGACATCTTCCTGTCGCTAAAGGCGCGCGTGGCCGTCGGTCGAAGGGCTCGAGCTGATCTCTTCATCTCCTTGCACGCCGATTCCGCGCCGGGATCGCAGGCGCGAGGCGCGTCCGTCTACACCCTGTCCGAAAGGGCCTCGGACAAAGAGGCCGAAGCCCTCGCCAAGGCCGAAAACCAATCCGACATCATCGCCGGCGTCGACCTAACCAACGAGGCCGACGTCGTCACGAGCATCCTGATCGACCTCGCCCAGCGCGAAACCAAAAACAGCGCGGTGAAATTCGCCCAGGTCCTCGTGCCAGAGTTGCAGCGGGCCGGCGAAGTCACCCAGAAGAGCCACCGCTTTGCCGGATTCGTCGTCCTAAAGGCCCCCGATGTGCCTTCCGTTCTAATCGAGGTCGGCTATCTTTCAAGCCGCGAGGACGAGTCGGTGATGAACACCAACCGTTGGCGCAAGCGCATGGCGGATTCGATCGCGCGCGCCGTGGATCGGTACTTCCGGAATAACCGTGGCGACCATAAAGCCGAGGCGGAACCGTAAGGCCGGCGGGGCCGGGAGGTGTCCGGAAATGGAACGAAATTGCGACGTTCTGTACGTATCGAACAGGTTTTTAACAGTGGCCCCGGCGGCCGCCGTGGTATAACCCGGCCCGAGCCGCGGGTTTAGCGCAGGATAGCTCACGTTCATGTATCGGTTCATCGCGTACACGCTTGGTGGGATCGCGGTCCTGACCATCTCGGTCTTCGCCGGGGTGGCGCTGTACTTGTACAAGCTCAGCCAGGACCTTCCCGACTACGGCAAGCTTGCGAACTATCAGCCGCCGATCACCACGCGCGTCTACGCGAACGATGGCTCGCTCATCGCCGAATACGCGCGTGAGCGCCGCCTGTTCGTGCCGATCGAATCCATTCCGCGCCGCGTGATCGACGCGTTCCTTTCGGCCGAAGACAAAGATTTCTATTCGCACCCCGGTGTCGACATCAACGGCGTGACGCGCGCCGTGATCACAAACGCGCAGAACTACATGTCGGGCGCCAACCGCCGCCCCGAAGGCGCATCGACGATCACGCAGCAGGTCGCGAAGAACTTCTTGCTGACCAGCGAAGCGACGCTTGAGCGCAAAATCAAGGAATGGATGCTCGCCTTCCGCCTTGAGGACGCCTACAGCAAAGACAAGATCCTTGAGCTATACCTCAACGAAATCTTCTTGGGCTCCGGCTCCTACGGCGTCGCCGCCGCGGCCTACAACTATTTCGATAAATCGCTCGACCAGCTGACGATCGCTGAAACGGCGTATCTCGCCGGTCTGCCGAAAGCGCCGTCGAACTACCACCCGATCCGCCAAGCCCGCAAAGCGATCGAGCGTCGCAACTGGGTCATCGAGCGTATGGCCGAGAACCAGTTCATCGGCGATGAAGACGCAAAAAAGGCGGTCGGCGAAGCTCTCGTTCCGCACTTCCGTCCCGCCGGCGCGCAGTCGCCGGAAGCGCAATATTTCGCCGAAGAAATCCGCCGCTGGATTCAACAGAACTACGGCGACCAAGCTCTCTATGACGGCGGTCTCGCTGTACGCTCGACCTTCGATCCGAAGCTCCAGCATTTCGGAACAACGGCCCTGCGCAAAGGTTTGATCGGCTACGATCGCCGCCACGGCTGGCGTGGACCGGTCACGCGCGTCGACCTCTCGACGGAGTGGCGCAAGACGCTCGCCGACATGCCGGCGTTGCTTGACGTGACAGAATGGCGGTTAGCCGCTGTCACGGGCTCCGCAGGCGATGCGGTAAAGATTGGTTTCGCCGACGGTACCGACGGCAAGATTCCCTTCAGCGAATTGAAATGGGCCAGGAAGTTCATCACCGACGAGAAGATGGGCCCCGAGCCCAAAAAGTCGTCTGAAGTGGTGACGCCTGGCGACGTCGTCTACGTCGAGGCGATGCCGAAAACACCTGAGGCCGACAACGCCGGCCTGTTCACGTTGCGCCAAGTTCCGAAAGCCAACGGCGGCTTGATCGCGATGGATCCGCATACGGGCCGCGTTCTGGCGCTCGTCGGCGGCTTCTCCTTCTACGCCAGCGAATTCGACCGCGCCTGGCAGGCGCAACGCCAAACCGGCTCGGCCTTCAAACCGCTGGTCTACGCGGCCGCGCTCGACAGCGGCTACACGCCCTCAAGCATCGTGCTCGACGTGCCTTTCGTTGCGAGCCAAGGCGAAGGTCTGCCGCTGTGGCGTCCGGAAAACTACGGCCAAAGCTTCGCGGGTCCCTCCACGCTGCGTGAAGGTCTTGAGAAATCACGCAACCTCATGACGGTCCGTATCGCCGCCGACATCGGCATGGACAAGGTCGTCGAATACGCGCGCAAACTGGGCAGCTCCGACAAGATGTTGCCGGTGCTCGCCAACGCTCTCGGCTCGACCGAGTCGACGCTGGTGCGCATGGCGTCGGCGTATTCCACCTTCGTCAACGGCGGCAAGCGCGTCGTTCCGACATTGGTCGACCGCATTCAGGACCGGCACGGCAAGACGATCGACCGCGCCGACAAGCGCGTCTGCGAAGGCTGCAACGCCGAAACCTGGGAAGGTCAGGAAGAGCCGCTCATCGCAAGCGACGCGGAAAACATCCTCGACGCCCGCACCGCCTATCAGATCGTGCATATGCTTGAAGGCGTGATTGAGCGTGGCACGGCTGTAGTCGCGCGCGACGTCGGTGTGCCGCTCGCCGGCAAGACCGGCACGACGAACGACTATAAGGACGCGTGGTTCGTCGGCTTCTCGCCGAACCTGACGGTCGGTATCTATATCGGCTTCGACCAGCCGACATCGCTGGGACACGGCGAAACCGGCGGCGCCAACTCCGCGCCCATCTTCCGCGACTTCATGAAAGAAGCCGTGGGCAACGAGCCGCCGATTCCGTTCCGTGTCCCGCCAGGCATCCGCCTCGTGCGCGTCGATCTAAAGAGCGGCCGTCCGTCGAGCACCGGGGCCGTGCTTGAAGCGTTCAAGGCCGGTACCGAACCGGGCTCCGGCTACGCTGCACGCGGTGACGCGTTCGGCGCGGGCGTCGGCGGCGCTGAAGAGGATCCCGACGCCGCGGCCACCGGCCAGACCGAAAACTCGGGCGGCTGGGGCCTTTACTGAATTAGCCTTGAGACGAACGGCGGCGCGACGCTATAAGTCGCGCCCTTCACACGTGCCCGGAACCGAACATGCGCGCCGAAATGCAAGCCATCGCCGAGCAGGTCCAGCAATCGCTGGCCTTGCTGAGGAGGCATCTTTGACCCGGACGCCGCACGCCGACGTCTCGATGAACTGAACGCGAAGGCCGAAGATCCAAAATTCTGGAACGACTCTGCCGCCGCGCAAAAAGCCATGCGCGAGCGCAACAAGCTCGACACCTCCCTCACCGAATTCAAACGTCTCGAAGCCGACTTCAACGACGCCGTCGAAATGATCGAACTCGCGAGCGGCGAGGGCGACGCGGCGATGATCAAGGAAGCTGAGGACTCGCTGCGCGCCGTCGCCAAGCGCGCCGGCGATCTGGAGATGCAGTCGCTGCTCTCGGGCGAAGCAGACAGCAACGACACCTTTATCGAAATTCACGCCGGGGCAGGCGGCACCGAAAGCCAAGACTGGGCCTCGATGCTCTTTCGCATGTACACGCGCTGGGCTGAACGTCGCGGCTTCAAGTGGGAGCTGATCGAAGAAAGCGCCGGAGAAGAGGCGGGCCTAAAATCCGCAACCATTCTCGTCAAAGGCGACAACGCATTCGGTTGGGCCAAAACGGAATCCGGCGTTCACCGCTTGGTGCGCATTTCGCCCTATGACTCGAATGCGCGTCGTCACACCAGCTTTGCCAGCGTCTGGGTCTACCCGGTCGTCGACGACACGATCGCAGTCGACATCGTCGACAAGGACCTGCGCATTGACACCTACCGCGCCAGCGGCGCCGGCGGTCAGCACGTCAACAAGACCGAAAGCGCGATCCGCATCACGCATATTCCAAGCGGCATTGTGGTCTCGTGCCAAAATGACCGCTCACAGCACAAGAACCGCGCGACGGCCTTTGCGATGCTGCGCTCGCGCCTCTACGAGGCAGAGCTTGAACGGCGCGAAGCGAAGGTCGACGCGCTGAACGCGACCAAGTCGGATATCGGCTGGGGCCACCAGATCCGCTCTTATGTCTTGCAGCCGTATCAGCTGGTGAAGGATCTGCGCACCGGTGCGCAAAGCTACTCGCCGCAAGATATTTTGGACGGCGACCTCGACGCCTTCATGCAGGCGTCGTTGGCGCAAAAATTAAAGGGCGGCGCAGACGCCGCCCCTGTCGAAGATATCGACTAAATCGTCGGACCTTACTGGCCCGACTTGATCGCGCCGAGCAGACTTCCCGTGCTCGTCGTCCGCGTCACCTGCGGCCGGCCGAAGATATTCGTCGGCGTCGGAGCAGGAGCGGGTTGTTGCGGCTGCGGCGCAGAGAGCGGCGGCGCGGAATACTGCTGCTGCGGTTGCGGCGCGGCGGCAACGGGCGCAGGCGCGGCGAGCTGCGGCTGAGGTGCAGCGGCAATCCCGAGATCGCGCTTCGGTTCGAACGTCGTGCGCGGTTCAGGCTTGCCCGCCACTTCCGACAACGGATCGGCGCAGTGGCGGCAGTTGCCCTCGAAGAACGCGCCGACTTCAACGGCCAGCGCTTCGTGAAGGATCGTGCCTTCCATATGGCACGTGCCGGAAAGCTGAACCTTCCGTGCACGGACGATACCTTGGACGCGCCCGCGGATGGTGCATTCCTCGGCGACGATCTCGCCTTGGAAATTCGCCTTCTCGCCGATGGTGACCGAAGCCGACCGAATGTCGCCGTCGACGCGTCCGTCGATTTGAATGTCGCCCGTCGACGTCAGAGTCCCGATCACCACAAGATCATCCGAGATGATCGACGGCGCCGACCTGCCGGGACGCCGAGCTGGCGTTGGCAGCGGCAGATTGCCGTTCGGTGGATTCGAGTTACCCTTGCTACCCCTTGAAAACATTTCGCCCCGCATCGAAGAACTTGGTGGGATCACGGACCACATTGTTGAACCAGATCTCATAGTGGAGATGCGGTCCCGTGCTGCGGCCGGTCGATCCCATCGTAGCGATCTTCTGACGGAATTGCACCATGTCTCCGGGCTTCACGATAATTGTTTGCAAATGGCCATAACGCGTGCGGATGCCGCGGCCATGATCGATCTCGACCATGTTGCCATAAGGACCGCGCTTCTCGGCGGCAACCACACGACCTGCCGCAGAAGCAAGCACCGCCGTGCCGAAATCGCCTGCCATATCGGCACCCGCGTGGAACGCGACGCGACCTGTGAAGGGGTCAACGCGGTAACCAAAACCACTGGTTGAGCGATAGAAACCTGTCGCAATAGGCGTCACGAGGGGCAGGCGGGACAACGCCGTCGTTAAATTGTCGAGACGGCTGTAGGTCTGCGCGATCTCGGCGAATTGCTTCTCGAACTCGTCGGTTACGCCGTCGATCGCCGCAGCCCGAATTTCAGGCAGCAGCGGACCGCCCATGCCGTTCTTGCTGTTCATGCCGACCTGGTTGGCGACCTGATCGACGGGCAAATCCGTCATCGCCAGAATCCGCTGATAGCGGTCGATCTGCGACGTCGCCCCGTCACGCAATTCACCCAAAAGCGCAACTTGCTGCTTTTGAATATCGCCGAGCCGGTCTTCGAGGTTGGCGATCTTCTTCACCACGGAATTCTGAGCCAGCGCGCTCTTGCCGGCGCCCGCATCACCCGTCGAGGCGGTCGACGCTGCGACCACACCGATCGTGCTGTCGTTGATCGCCTGCGCGACCCGGCTCTGCCGGACGGCAGGCTCTGCCGACGCGAGCTGCATCATCAGCGTGTTGGCGCCATCCCGCGCGCCGGCGCGCGCATAGGATTTGCCTGCATAGCCGTCCATGTACGCCATCTGGCGGCGAACTTCGCGCACCTGCTTGTCCATCGCCTGCTTCTGCATGAGCAGGGCGGTCAGCTGACGGTGCTTTTGTTCGAGATCGCGCGTCGCGTTTTGGAAACGCTCTTCGGCCAGAACCAGAAGGCCGTTCAGCTCGTCATAGGCCAGCTGCATCTGTGATACGCGGCCCTCATAGGCCGCCTGCATGCTGGCGTAGCGCTGGTCCTTCGCCGTGATGATCTGTTCTTTGAAGATGACGACGACGGAGGCGTAGGCGACCCACAGCATGATCAGCAAGGTCGTGACCGCGACGGTCATCTGAAATGTCGGACTGAATTCGAAGAACTGAACGGAGCCCCGGCTACGCAGATAGAACTGGCGATGCGGGAACAACCGGTGCGCGAGCACCATGACGCCGCCGAGGGGCGAGGTGGACATGCAACTACCTCAACTGATGTGAAGCTGGGATATCCACAGACGCCGTCGGGATGTGAAACGGTGCCTGAGCCCCTTGCCTAACTAGACCCTACCGCAATTGTTACGGATTTGAAGCTTTTCGCCAAGCCGCAGAAATTGCAAAATTCTTACAACTTTTTAAGGTTTTCCATCACAGCGACCGGATGGCGGCCAGCACGTCTTCCACGTGTCCAGGAACGCGCACTTTCCGCCAGATTTTGGCGATCTTTCCCTTGCTATCGATCAGAAAAGTCGAACGGTCGATTCCCATGTACTTGCGGCCATACATGCTTTTCTCGACCCAAGACCCATACGATTCGATGGCTTTACCTTCCGGGTCAGATCCCAGCGTCACTTTCAGCTTGTGCTTCACCTTAAAGCGGTCGTGGGCGGCCACACTGTCCTTTGAAACCCCGATGACCGGCACGCCCAGCTTCTTGAAAGCGGCGGCCGCGGCCGAGAAATCAATCGCCTCGGTCGTGCAACCTGGGGTATCGTCCTTAGGGTAAAAATAGAGGACCAGCGGCTTGCCCGCGAAGTCCTTCAGCGAGACCTTCCCGCCGCCGTCGGTCTCCAGTGTGAAACTGGGCGCCTTGTCCCCTTCAGCGATTGTCTTGGTCATGGCGAAGTTCCCGGCGTTGGTTAGCGGCTTGAAGCAGTTTTCGATACGAAATCCAAGAGCTCGCCCTCTTTCCCCTCGCACGCGCGGGGGCATGTCATGTTATTTTCCCCGACTGCCTGAGCCTGACTCAGGTTCGGGGCTTTTGGCGGTCGCGAGGGTGTTGGTTTGATCAGGCGTTCCGCAAAGGTCGCTGTGCGTGTTGCCGCGGTCGCGTTGGTGGCGCTCGTGGTCGTTAGCGCGATCTTCGTCTGGCAGGCGATGAACGGCCCGGTCTCGCTCGGGCTGCTGACACCGCGCCTCGAGGCAATGATCAATTCCGGCCTCAAGGACATGCAAGTTCGCTTCGGCGACAGCGTGATCGAATGGTCCGAGGGCAAGAACCTCGCCTATCTCCAATTCGTCGACGTCGAAGCGCTCGACCTTAACGGTAACGTCATCGCACGCATACCGCGCGCAAAGTTGTCTCTCTCAGGCCCCGCTCTGTTACGCGGCGACGTCGCGCCGACGCGCGTCGAACTGGTCGGCGTCAACGCACTTCTGGTGCGCCGGGCCGACGGCGGCGTCCAGCTTGGCTTCCAAGTCGCCGACCAAAAGCCCGGCAAAGACAAACCCGACGCACCGTCCGAAGGCGTGATCAAGGCCGTGCTCGAAGCGATGCTGACGCCGAAGCCGGACGATATGTTGTCGCGCTACTTGACGCGCTTCGCCGTCAGCGATGCGAAACTCACGATCTTCGACGAGGACACGCGCTCCTATTGGAATGCCGAGAAGGCGGCGCTGACGTTCGACCGCAAGACCGATGGCGTGGTCGTTTCCGTCGCCGCCCCCCTTCGCCTCGCCGACAAATCGTCGTGGCTCTTCACGGCATCGGCCAACTACACAAACGGCAGCGACAACGTCGCGCTCCAAGCCGCGTTCAAACCTGTCCGCCTGAGCGTCCTCGCGGCCAGTGGCGCAGGATTAAAGGCGCTCAAAGGCATCGACATTCCCGTCCAAGGGAACGCGTCGTGCAATCTGTCGATGGCAGGCCTGCTTGGGGCGTGCAAGCTGGTGCTGAGCGCCGGCGACGGTCTTCTGCAGCTGCCCGCGCTGAAGAAAGATCCGATCCACGTAAAAAGCGCGGCGCTGACCGTCGACCTCGACGTACCCGGCAAGCGCTACACGATCGACGAACTGAACTGGAAGGGCGACACGCTCCGCGGCAACATCTCGGGCGGCGGCGCGTTTGCGTTCGCGCCCGATGGCGCGCTCGCCAATCTGACCGCGGATTGGACCGCCGAGAACGTCTTCATCGACGCGCCGATCATGTTCGACGGCGGCGGCCTCGCGCTGGAGAAAGCGAAATTCCGCGGCACCTTCGACGCCGCCGCAGGCCACCTGACGATCGACGAAATCCTAGCCCATCGCGGCGCGTTCCAACTGACGCTCGCCGGCGAACTTCAGGACAACCCGCAGTCGACCGGCGTGATCTTGAACGGCGGCTTCAAAGATCTGTCGATCGCCGACTTGAAACGTTTGTGGCCCCAAGGCGCGGCGCCCGGCGCACGCGATTGGGTCATGGCCAACGCGCATGAAGGTCTGATCAACGACGGCACGGTCGCGATCAACATTCCGCCCGGCGCCATCACCGGCGACCGCATCCCCGACGAGATGATGAACATCTCCTTCGCGATGGACGGGATGCGTCTGACCTATCTCGACGGTATGCCCGACATGACCAAGGTCAAGGGCTCGGCGACCGTTCTGGGCGATACGTTCAAAGTGCAAATCGCGACCGGCACGATCGGCACCGTCACGATGAAGGACGGTTCGTTCACGATCGAGCAATTCCATATCCGCGGCGCGCCCGGCACCGTCGCCGGATCGTTCAGCGGCCCGACGCAAGACATCATGACGCTCCTCGACAAGCCGCGCCTTGGCTATCCCACGCGCTATGGGATCAAGCCGTCGGAAACAGGCGGCAAAGCCGAAGGCAAGTTCACGTTCGTCATCCCCATGCTGCGCGACGTCAAAACCGAAGACCTCAGCATCGACGTCGAGGCCGAACTGAAAGACGTGCGCCTACCGATCAACGACACGCTGAAGATCACCGGCGGCACGTTCCTTTTGAATCTCAACATGAAGGGCATGAAGGCGCACGGCGCCGTGCAGGTGAACACCGCCCCGATGGGATTCACCTGGACCGAAGATTTCACCAACGCGACGAAGATCAGCACGCGCCTCGACGTGACGGCCACCTTGAACGAGGACCAGCGCGCGCGGCTCGGCGTGGACCTGCGCCCCTACATCGAAGGCAAGAGCACTGTCGTCGCCGCCTTCACCGGCAACGGCGGTAAAATTCAAAACGCCAAAATCGACGCCAATCTGACCAGCGCACGGCTTTCCTCGCCCGAACTCGATTGGGCCAAGCCCGAAGACGCCAAAGCGTCGATGAAGGCGATGGTCGTCTTCAAACCCGACGGCTCGGTCGAGATCAACGACATCGATGCGGTTGGACAGGGCCTGAAAGCGCAGGGCCGCTTGGTCGTGGCCGGAGGCCGAATTCGCGAAGCCGATTTCAAACGCCTGCAGCTCGGCGAACGCAACGACTTCGCCATTCTTCACAAGATCGCGCCCGACGGCAGCGAGACCATCGACGTGAAGGGCCGCGTGATGGACGCCGGTGGCTTCCTGGGCAAAGAGGACGGCGAAGAAGGCGTGAAGCCAAAGCAGAAGGAACGCAAAACGCCGATCGCGATCAAAGCCGATCTCGACCTCGCCTATCTGCAGGGTGATGTGTGGTTTACCGGCGTGAACTTCGCGTATGCCGACGACGGCCAGCGTTTGACGGTGTTCAAGATCGACGCGTCGGCCGACGCCGCCAACGTGCGCGGCGAAATGATCCGCGCCTCGGACAACTCGCGCAAACTCAGACTGCAAACCGCCGATGCCGGTCGTCTCTTGCGCGCAGCAACAGGCTTCAGAAGTCTCATCGGCGGCGACATGTCGTTAAGCGTCGATCTCTCGCCGCTGCCGCCGGCCGGCGCCGCGGCGTCCAAAGCGGAATCCACCTTCGACGGCACGCTCAAAATCGATAACTTCAAGATCGTCGACCAACCGTTCTTCGCGCGCCTCTTGTCGGCGGGCTCCTTCACCGGCCTCGACGATCTCCTGCGCGGCGAAGGCATCACGTTCACCCGCATGGAGCAGGTGTTCCAAGGCCGTGGCGACGTCATCACGCTCACGAACGGCCGCGCGGCGGGTCCGGCGATCGGCTTGACGACGCAGGGCCTCATCAACCGCAGCAACGACCGCCTCGAACTCAACGGTACGATCGTCCCGCTCTACGGCCTCAACAGCATGTTCGAGGACATACCGCTGCTCGGCGACATTCTGAATTCGCGCAAGGGTGAAGGCATCTTTGGCGTGACCTACGGCATCACCGGCGAAATCGACGAACTGCGGGTCGCCGTGAACCCGGTGTCGATGCTGGCCCCGGGCTTCTTGCGCAAACTGTTCCAGATGGGCCCGACACCCCAGGCTGCCGCACCCATGCCCGCGCCGATGCCGGACCAGAAGCCCGCCGCGCAAAACGCGGTCCAGCCCGCGCTCCAGCCGACGAAGACGAACTAAACCGGCTTCAGCAGCACGTGCTTCTTCTTGCCCAGCGACAGCTTGATCACGCCCTCGCGCAAATGCTCCGCGCGCAGCAGCAGCTTCTCATCCGCCACCGCCTCATCGTTCACGCGCAACCCGCCGCCGGCAATCTGCCGCCGCGCATCGCCGTTCGATGACGTAAGCCCGGCGCGCGTAAACGCGCCCAGAACGCCGAGACCGTTCGCGAGATCGCTGTTCGCAATCTCAACCGTCGGCAAATCCGCCGACATCCCGCCGCCTTCGAACGTCTGCCGCGACGTTTCAGCCGCACGTTCTGCCTCGGCCCGCCCGTGACACAGCGCGGTGACTTCGTTCGCCAACACCTTCTTCGCGTCGTTGACCTCGGCACCCTTCAGCGCCTCAAGCCGTTCGATCTCCGCGACAGGCAAGTCGGTGAAGATGCGCAAGAAGCGCCCGACGTCGGCGTCTTCCGAATTGCGCCAGTACTGCCAGAAATCGTACGGGCTCAGCATGTCGGCCGAAAGCCAAATCGCGCCCGACACGCTCTTGCCCATCTTCGCGCCAGACGACGTCGTGATCAGCGGCGACGTCAAGCCGAACAGCTCGACACCGTCGGTACGACGCGCGAGATCCATGCCGGAGACGATATTGCCCCACTGGTCCGACCCGCCCATCTGCAAGCGGCAGCCATAACGGCGGAACAGTTCGACGAAATCGTACGATTGCAAAATCATGTAGTTGAATTCGAGGAAGGTCAGCGGCTGCTCGCGATCGAGCCTAAGCTTCACGCTGTCCATCGCCACCATGCGATTGATCGTGAAGTGCCGCCCGACTTCGCGCAGGAATGGAATGTATTCCAGCTTGTCGAGCCACTCCGCATTGTCGACCATGATCGCGTCCGTCGGCCCGTCGCCGAAGGTGAGGTAACGGCGGAAGATTTCCTTGAACCGCTCCTTGTTCGCTTCGATCTTCGCGTCGTCCAGCAACTGGCGCGATTCATCTTTGCCGGAAGGATCGCCGATCTTCGTCGTGCCGCCGCCGACCACGACGATCGGCCGGTGCCCCATGCGCTGCAGAACGCGCAGGCGCATGATCTGCGTCAGGTTGCCGATATGCATCGACGGCGCGGTACAATCGAAGCCGATATAGCCGACGACAGGTCCCGCCGACAGCAACGCGTCGAGCCCATCCGGGTTCGTGCATTGATGAAAATGTCCGCGCGCGGCGAACTCTGTCAGGAAGGGAGAGCGAAACGCGCTCATCGTCTATATAGATCCTTGTGGATTCGACCTAATGGGGCCGGGTGTGTAGCACGAAATGGCGCGCGTCCTGAAGGCTATAGGACTGATGAGCGGCACGTCGATGGACGGCATCGACGCCGCCATCCTCGACACGGACGGTGAGCACATCGCCGCCTTCGGCCCCGCGCGCTTTGAGCCATACAGCGCCGATATGCGCGCGCGCCTGCGCGAAGCACTCGACCGCGCCGCCACGATGCCGCTCAGCGGTCCATTGCCCGCCGACATCGAAGCGTTGGAGCGCGAATTGACGCAGGCGCACGTCCACGCAGTGACGACGCTGCTCAGAGAAGCCGCTCTCAAGCCCCACGAAATCGACGTCATCGGCTTCCACGGCCAGACGCTGGTCCATCGCCCGCACCAGCGCGTGACGCTGCAGATCGGTTCCGGCCCGCGCCTCGCGCAAGCCACCGGCATCGACGTCGTGAACGACTTCCGCACCGCCGACGTACGCGCAGGCGGGCAGGGCGCACCGCTCGTGCCGATCTATCACGCGGCACTCGCCGCAGATCGCGCACCCGTCGCCGTACTCAACATCGGCGGCGTCGCGAACGTCACGTTCATCGGCCGCGGCGGAGAACTCATCGCCTTCGACACCGGCCCGGGCAACGCACCCATCGACGACTGGGCGCTGAAATACACCGGCCAACCCATCGACAAAGACGGCGCGCTCGCCGCCAAAGGCCGCGTCAACGAGAACGTCGTTGCGCATCTGCTGGAACACGCTTACTTCGCAAGACCCGCGCCAAAATCGCTCGACCGCATGGACTTCGCGCTCGACATGGCGCGCAACCTCACGCCCGAAGACGGCGCAGCGACGCTGACGGCCTTCACCGCACGCGCAATCGCAAAAGCCCGCGCACATCTACCGCAAGCGCCGCTGACATGGATCGTCTGCGGCGGCGGCCGCCTGAACCCGATGTTGATGCGCGAACTCCGAACGGCGCTGGACTGCGCAACCGTTCTGACCGCCGAAGACGCCGGCTGGCACGGCGACTACGTCGAAGCCGAAGCCACCGCCTACCTCGCCGTCCGCTCAATCCGCGGCTTGCCGATCAGTTTCCCCCTGACCACGGGCGTCGCCCGTCCCATGACAGGCGGCGCGCTTCACCATGGCCGGCGTTAAGGATAGGGCCTGTCCCCAGGTCGTTTTCTGTTCCACCGTGTCCGCCGAAGATGAAATGATGCCCCCCAAGGAACGTGCGGGGCACAGATGTTTGGGCTCGACTGGATAGCCATCATCGCAGCAAGCGTCGGCGGCGCCGTGGGCGGCGCGCTCGGCGCGTTGATCGCGAGCTATTCAAGGTCGGGCGTCATCAAGGCGATGCTGATCCTCGCACCGGTCGTCTTCGGCGCGCGCCTCGGGCCAACTTTCATCCAACCGGAACTCGAGAGGGCCGTTGGGCCGCAGGTCAGAACCGTTCAGTTCGACGCGATCTACGAGACTGAAATTCGCCCCGACATCGTGAAGCAAGCGTCACTCGCCCGCATCTTCAAAGACGATCCCAACATCGAAGAGGCGTTCAAAGGCGAACTGCGCAAAGCGTATCAAGCGGGCGGCGCGAAAGGCGCGTTCGAAGCCGCCGCTGGCATCGGCGCGCGAACGCTCGGCGACACCTTCATTCGCTACATGCCGCGCGCCCGCAGCGAAGATCTTCTGGGCTACACGAAGGCGATGGCCTCGATCCTGGAAAACCTCAGGGACAAAGATCCCGAAGCCTGCGTCCTCATGCTTTTCGGCACGAAGCACGGCCAGACCCTCCCGACGTCCCGCCTGACAGCAGCGATCGGCGACCACGGCATGAAAAGCATGCTCGCCATCAACAACGACGTCGTCGCTAACGCTGGCGAGGTTCCGGTCGAATTCGACAAGGCGCGCGGCGAGGCCCTGACCACCGAAGTCGCGCAACGCCATGCCGGGCTGCTGACAGAAAAGTCCGCTGAAGTCGCGACGGGGTCTCGCCTACACACGAGCCGCGAGGAAGCCCTTGCCGCCTGCGGATTCTCGACGGCTCTATTCGTCGACATCGTGGCGCTACCGCCGGAAGACGCCGAAACGGTGCTCCGCTACATGTTCCAAGCAGGCTAAAGGCTACCCGGCCTCCGCGACCGGCGGCATCCGCATATCGAGATAATCTTCGACCGACTTCACCAGATCCGTGACGTTCTGATCGAAGAAGTGGTTCGCGCCTTCGATCTTCACCTGCGTGATCTTGATCCCGCGCTGCGCGTTCAAACGATCGACGAGCTTCTGCACGTCCGCTTCCGGCGAAACCTGGTCATTGCGCCCGTGCACGATTAGGCCCGAGGCGGGGCAGGGGGCCAGGAACGTGAAGTCATAGATGTTCGCCGGCGGCGCGACGGAAATGAACGCGTGAATCTCAGGCCGCCGCATCAAAAGCTGCATCCCGATCCAAGCACCGAACGAGAACCCGGCGACCCAGCACGTCTGCGCACCCGGGTTCATCATCTGCAGCCAATCGAGCGCCGCCGCCGCATCCGACAGTTCGCCGATGCCGCCGTCGAAAATTCCCTGGCTACGACCGACGCCGCGGAAATTGAACCGCAGAACCGAACAGCCCCGCCGCTGGAAGCAATAGAACAGCTCGTAAGCCACCCGATTGTTCATCGTCCCGCCGTGCTGCGGATGCGGGTGCAAGATCAGCGCAATCGGCGCCGACTTGTGCTTCTGGTGCTGGTACTTTCCTTCTAGCCGCCCCGAGGGGCCGGCGAAGATCACGTCAGGCATGCCGTTCGATCACCTTGTCAGCAGCGTTTCTTGATTCTTGAGGTCCGGGGTTCAACACCTCAGACCCGTTGAAATATCTGTTTGCAGTCAACAGGTTGCCAAGAGTCGGAGGTTGCGCTCCGCCTAATACTTGACTACACCACTCGGGAAATCTATATCGCCCATCCGAAAGCAAACGGGGCGCGCTTTCTACCACGGGTTAGGGGCGCGAAATCAAGAAATTCGAGCGCGCCAAACCGCGCGGCCCAGTTTCTGACCTGTCATATAAGGAGTTCGGCTGATGAATTTAAGCACCAAAGGCCGCTACGCCGTGATGGCGATGGTCGACCTGGCGCGCCACGGCAACGGCAAGCCGGTGGCCCTCAACGAAATCGCCCAGCGCCAAGAAATCTCGCTCTCCTACCTGGAACAGTTGTTCGCGCGCCTGCGACGCGGCGGCTTGGTTGTCAGCGCGCGCGGACCGGGTGGCGGCTACCGCCTCGCGCGCGCGGCAGAAGACACGCGCATCTCCGACATCATGCTGGCCGTCGACGAACCGCTGAAAGCCACGCGTTGCGATCTCGGTTCCCCGCGCGGCTGCACGGGTCAGCAGGGCCGCTGCATCACGCATGATCTGTGGGAAGAACTCGGTCACCAGATCCATATCTTCTTGAGTTCGGTCACGGTGGCGGACGTCGTCAACAAACGCATTCTCGGCAAAAGCCGCGTCGAACACACCGAGCCGCAGCACGAGAACGCAGCCGCTTAGAAGAAGCAGCACCAGCGACATGCACGTCTACCTCGACTACAACGCAACCGCTCCCCTGCGCCCGCAAGCGCGGGCGGCAATGCTGGCCGCGCTCGACGCGCCCGGCAACGCGTTGTCGGTCCACGCGCAAGGCCGCGCCGCGCGCGCGTTGGTGGAGAAAGCCCGCCGCCAACTCGCCACCGCCGTCGGCGCGCAACCCGATGACGTGATCTTCACCGGCGGCGGCACCGAAGCGAACACGTTAGCGTTACGCGGCGCGCTCCAAGCAGCATCAGCCGCCGGCGAACGCATCACGCGGCTGATCGTCTCCGCCATCGAACACGACTCTATCCGCGCCACCGCCGCCGCCTGCGAAGAAACAACCGCCGGCCTGCGCGTACTCACCGCCCCCGTGACGCCGAATGGCTCGCTCGATCTTGCCGAGTTCAAGCGCCTGCTCGACGAAGGCAAAGGCCGCACGCTTGTCAGTCTCATGGCTGCGAACAACGAAACGGGCGTCATCCAACCCGTCGCTGAGGCCGCCGCGATCGCCAAGGCGCACCACGCGCTCGTTCATTGCGACGCCGTCCAAGCGCTCGGCAAGACACCGGTGAGCGTCGCAAACCTGGGCGCGGATTACGTCTCGCTCAGCGCGCACAAGATCGGCGGCCCGCAAGGCGTGGGCGCTCTCGTCGTCCGCCAAGGCGCGCCGCTCGCACCTCAAAATCTGGGCGGCGGACAAGAATTCGGCCGCCGCGCCGGTACGCACAACGTCGCCGCCATCGCGGCCTTCGGCGCAGCCGTCGAAGCCGCGACGCGCGCACTGCCTGAAAATGCACTGCGCACCGGACTCGAAAGCCGTCTGAAAGCAGCAAACGCTGACGCCGTGATCTTCGGCGAAACCGAAAACCGCCTCGCGAACACAATCTGTATCGCCGCACCGTCCGTGCCGGCCGAGACGATGGTGATCGCGCTCGACCTCGATGGCTTCGCCGTCAGCGCAGGTGCCGCCTGCTCGTCGGGCAAAGTCACGCAGAGCCACGTGCTCATAGCCATGGGCGTCGCGCCCCAACTGGCGGCGAGCGCCATCCGCGTCAGCTTCGGCTGGAACACACAAGAACCAGAACTGTCGGCGTTCGCCGACGCCTGGTCGCGCATCGTCAAGCGCGCCCAAGCGCGCGCCGCTTAGGGAACCAAGATGGCCGAACAAGCAACCATCGACACCGTCGCGGCCCGCACCGTCGACCGCTATAAGTACGGCTTCGTCACGGACATCGAGAGCGAGAAGGCCCCAAAGGGCCTGAACGCCGACACCGTCCGCTACATCTCGGCCAAGAAGAACGAACCCGACTGGATGCTCGAATGGCGTCTGTCGGCGTTCGAACGCTGGCTCTCGATGCGCGAACCGCGCTGGGCGAAACTGAACTACCCGAAGATCGATTATCAGGACGCGTATTACTATTCCGCGCCGAAATCGAAGCCGAAGCTCGAAAGCCTCGATCAGGTCGACCCGAAACTGCTCGAGACCTACAAGAAACTCGGCATCCCGATCACCGAACAAAAGATGCTGGCCGGCGTCGCCGTCGACGCCGTGTTCGACAGCGTCTCGGTCGCGACCACCTTCAAGGGAAAGCTGAAGGAAGTCGGCGTAGTCTTCTGCCCGATCTCCGAAGCCCTGCAAACGCACCCCGACCTCGTGCGCAAATATCTGGGCTCGGTCGTCCCGATCACCGACAACTTCTTTGCGACGCTGAACGCCGCCGTCTTCAGCGACGGCTCGTTCGTCTACATCCCGCCGGGCGTGCGCTGCCCGATGGAGCTGTCGACCTACTTTCGCATCAACGAAGCCCAAACCGGCCAGTTCGAACGCACGCTGATCATCGCCGACAAGGGCTCCTACGTCTCGTACTTGGAGGGCTGCACCGCTCCGATGCGCGACGAGAACCAGTTGCACGCCGCGGTCGTCGAACTGATCGCCCTCGACGACGCCGAGATCAAATACTCGACCGTCCAAAACTGGTACCCCGGCGACGAGAACGGCAAGGGCGGCATCTACAACTTCGTGACCAAGCGCGGCGACTGCCGCGGCCCGCGCTCGAAGATCAGCTGGACGCAAGTCGAAACCGGCTCCGCGATCACGTGGAAATACCCAAGCTGCATCCTGCGCGGCGACAACTCGGTCGGCGAATTCTTCTCGATCGCCATCGCCAACAACCATCAGCAAGCCGACACCGGCACCAAGATGGTTCACCTCGGCAAAAACACCCGCTCGCGCATCATCTCGAAGGGCATCAGCGCCGGCGTCGCGCAAAACACCTATCGCGGCCTGGTCAGCGCCCACGCGAAGGCCGACAACGCGCGCAACTACACGCAATGCGACTCGCTGCTCATCGGCGCGAAATGCGGCGCTCACACCGTGCCCTACATTGAAAGCCGCAACCCCTCTGCCCAATTCGAACACGAAGCGACGACGTCGAAGATCAGCGACGACCAGCTGTTCTACTGCCTCTCGCGCGGCATCCCCGCGGAAGAGGCGGTGACGCTCATCGTCAACGGCTTCTGCCGCGAAGTGCTGCAAAAGCTCCCCATGGAATTCGCCGTCGAAGCCCAAAAGCTCATAGGCGTGAGCCTGGAAGGAAGCGTCGGATGAGCGACGTGCGACCGATTTGGTTCGTCCTCGCCGACGATGGAAGCGGTGCGGTCAGCCCCGTTTGCTGGCAGGGCAGGCTGACGATCGCCGTCTTTTTCGCCACTTTGCTTGCGGCGGCCGTGGGGCCGTTTGTGGTGGCAGAAGCGACCGGCCTTCATGGTCTGGGGGCGCTAAGCTTGGTGATCCCCTTCCTGATTTTCGTGCCGTTCCTATTTCTGGTTCGAGCGCGTTTGGACTCGACGCAAACGCGCGCTGAGTACCAGTCAAAAGCATGCCGCAAGGAGAGTGTCGGATGACGAACCCCTATGAACGCCCCCGCGTCTACGTGAACTGGGAGCGCGTCCGCCCGGCCGGCTGGCGCGGCTGGGTCGCCGCCGTCGGCTTCCTCGCGGTCGGGATCGCCGTCTTAGCGTTGATCGCGATTGTCGCCTCGACGCTCTTCGTCATCGCGCTCGTCGTCGGCGCAGGCGCGGCGGCGGCGTGGTTCATCGGCAACCTGTTCCGCGGCAACCGCAAAGGCCGTGACGTAGGCCCGTACAGAGGCAACACCGATGCTTGAGATCAAGGATCTCCACGCCACCGTTGACGGCAAGAAAATCCTAAACGGCCTAACGCTGTCGCTCGGCAGCGGCGAAGTCCACGCCATCATGGGCCCGAACGGTTCCGGCAAGTCGACGCTGTCCTACGTGCTGGCAGGCCGTCCCGGCTACGAAGTCACGTCAGGCACGGTCACCTTCCGCGGCCAAGACCTGCTCGCGATGAAAACGGAAGAGCGCGCCGCCGCCGGCATCTTCCTCGCCCTGCAATACCCGGTCGAAATCCCCGGCGTCACCACGATCAACTTCCTCCGCACCGCACTGAACGCGCAAGCGAAAGCCCGCGGCGAAGTTGAACTCGACGCCGTGTCGTTTCTGAAACGCCTGAAGCAAGAACGCGAAGACCTGTCGATGTCCGACGAGATGGTTAAACGCGCCGTCAACGTCGGCTTCTCCGGCGGAGAAAAGAAACGCAACGAAGTCCTGCAAATGGCGATGCTGAAACCCTCGCTCGCCATTCTCGACGAAACCGACTCCGGCCTCGACATCGACGCACTGAAGCTGGTCGCCGAAGGCGTCAACGCCATGCGCGCCCCGACCCGTAGCTTCCTCGTCATCACGCACTACCAACGCCTGCTCGACTACATCGTGCCCGACAAAGTCCACGTGCTCGCCGCAGGCCGCATCGCCAAAACAGGCGGCCCCGATCTCGCGCGCGAACTCGAAGCCAAGGGCTACGATGAAATCGTGAAAGCAGCCTAATGTCGGCACTCGACGTCAAAACGGAACGCACGCACGAAAGCGCCATCGCCGCGCTCTTCGCGGAAGCGCGCGCAAGCCTTCCAAGCCCCGCCTGGCTGCAGCCACTACGCGCCGAGGCGCTCGCCCGCGTGTCGCGCGACGGCCTTCCGCACCGCCGCGTCGAAGCGTGGAAATACACCGACCTCCGCAACAAGCTGTCGACGGACCTCGCGCTGGCGACCGGCGCAGGCACATCGCCGCCGTCGCTCTTCGAAGGCATCGGCGCGCACCACATCGACATTATCGGTGGCAAAGTCACGGCAACCCCGCGCGGCGACGAACTACCCGACGGCCTGGAAGTCATCAGCCTCGCCGATGCGCTGACGACGCCGGCCGCCTGGCTGCGTCAATGGTTCGAACCTGGCAGCGACGTCCTCCAGAACCTGAACCTCGCCTTCGCGACCGACGGCGCGCTCATCCGCGTCGGCCGCGGCCTGCAGATCCAGCGCCCCATCCTTATCCGCTCGACGCTCGCCGAAGCGGGCGTGATGACCAACACGCGCTCCGTCGTCTATCTGGAAGAGAACGCCGAACTCACGTTGATCGAACTCGACGACGGCTCCGCGGAAACGCAAAGCCTCACCAACGCGATGACATCGATCGTGCTCGAACCCGGCGCACGCCTGACGCATCTCCGTCTCACGGCAACCAGTGGGGCAGGGGTTGTCATCCGCAACCACGACCTCGACCTGGCGCGCAACGCGGCGTACGAGGGTGTAGTCCTGTCGTCCGGCGCAGCGTTGGCCCGCCAGCAAATGTCGGTACGTCTCACCGGCGCGGGCGCGGATTTTAGTCTCGCCTGCGCTTACGCAACCGGCGAGGGCGAACACGCCGACTACACGCTTGAGATCAGCCACAACGCGCCCCACACGAAGAGCCGCCTGCTCGCAAAGGGCGTCGCCTCAGGCGACGGCCACGCCGCCGTCCAAGGCCGCGTGATCGTGAAGCCCGAAGCGCAAAAGACCGACAGCCATCAGATGTCGCGCGCTCTGCTGCTCTCGCCGCACGCCGAGATCGACCAAAAGCCCGAACTCGAAATCTTCGCCGACGACGTGAAGTGCGGCCACGGCGCCGCCATCGGCGCGGTCGATCCGAACCAGATGTTCTACCTCCGCGCCCGCGGCATCCCAGAAGTCCAAGCGCGCAACATGCTCGTCGCCGCCTTCCTGGGTGAAGTGACCGAACGCGTCCCCGGCATGTTCCGCAACGCCGTCGACGCCTGGCTGACCGCCCGTATGGCGACCGTCGGAGCTGCCCCGCCATGACCGCCCTCGCCGCCAAAGTGAAACACCAAAAACGCGCCTTCGACGTCGCCCGCGTGCGTGAGGACTTCCCGATCCTTTCGACCCGCGTCAACGACAAGCCGCTCGTCTATTTCGACAACGCCGCCTCCGCGCAAAAACCGACGGCCGTGATCGGCGCGATGACGCGTATGATGGAAACGTCCTACGCCAACGTCCACCGCGGCCTGCACGCGCTGTCGAACGCCGCGACTGACGGCTACGAGCACGCGCGCGAAAAAGTCCGCGCCTTCATCAACGCCCCGTCGCTCGATCAGGTGATCTTCACCGGCGGCGGCACGGACTCGATCAACCTCGTCGCCAACAGCCTGGGCGCGTCGATCAAGGAAGGCGACGAGATCATCCTGTCGGAGATGGAACACCACTCTAACATCGTCCCCTGGCACTTCCTGCGCGAACGCAAAGGCGCGGTCCTGCGCTGGGCGCCGATCAAAGACGACGGCGCCTTCGACTTCGCCGCGTTCGAAGCATTGCTCAGCCCCCGCACCAAACTCGTCGCGATCACGCACATGTCGAACGTGCTCGGCACCGTGACGCCGGTGAAGGACGTCGTCCGCATCGCCCACGCGCGCGGCGTGCCCGTCCTGTTCGACGGCTGCCAGGCCAGCGTGCATATGCCCATCGACGTGCAGGACATCGACTGCGACTTCTACGTCGCGACCGGCCACAAACTCTACGGCCCAACCGGCATCGGCGTGCTGTACATGAAGAAGGAATGGGCCGAACGTCTGCCACCGTTCCGTGGCGGCGGCGAGATGATCGACGAAGTGCACAAAGACCGCGTCACCTACGGCCGCTCGCCCCAACGCTTCGAAGCCGGCACGCCGCCGATCGTCGAAGCCGTCGGCCTCGGCGCGGCGATCGACTACATCACGTCCTTCGACCGCGCCGATCTCATGCGCCAGGAACACGATCTGCTGACCTACGCGACGGAGCGTCTGCAAGGCCTGAACTGGATCCACCTGCAGGGCACGACGCCGGACAAAGGCTCGATCCTCTCCTTCACGATGGACGGCGCGCACGCGCACGACATCGCGACCGTGATCGATCGCCAAGGCGTCGCCGTACGCGCCGGTCACCACTGCGCGCAGCCGTTGATGGAACGCCTCGGCGTCACCGCGACGGCGCGTGCCTCGTTCGCCTTCTACAACACGCGCGCAGAGGTCGACGTCTTTGTCGACGCCTTGCACAAAGCGCACGGAATTTTCGCATGAGCGCGACCGAAGCAAAGCCAACGGCCCTGACGCCCGAGCAATTGGAAGAGATCACGCAGTCGCTGATCCGCGAGCTCAAAACCGTCTTCGACCCGGAAATCCCGGTCGACGTCTACGAACTCGGCCTGATCTACAAAATCGACGTCTCCGACGACAAAGACATCGTCATCGACATGACCCTAACCGCACCCGCATGCCCCGTCGCCGGTGAGATGCCGGGTTGGGTCAAGGACGCGGTCGCCCGCGTGCCGGGCGTGCGCGAAGTGACGGTAAACATGGTTTTCGACCCGCCATGGACGCCCGAACGCATGTCCGAAGAAGCCAAACTTGAACTCAACATGTTTTGAACCAGATTCCGGTGTGCCATGACTGACGTTCAACAGCCCGCAAAACCCCGCCGCGAACGCCCCAAGGCGCTGCGCCTAACCGACGCCGCCGCCGAACAGGTGAAAGCGGCCATGGAGAAGGCGGAGAAACCGTACGTCGGCATCCGCATCGGCCTGAAGAATGCAGGCTGCGCCGGCATGTCCTACACGATGGACTACGCCGAAAAGCAGAACCCCCTCGACGAGGTCGTCGAAGACAAGGGCGTCAAAATCCTGATCGAACCAAAGGCGATCCTCTTCCTCCTCGGCACCGAAATGGATTTCGTCCGCGACAAGCTGCAGGCGCGCTTCGTCTTCAACAACCCGAACCAGACGAGCGCCTGCGGTTGCGGCGAGTCGGTCGCCCTAAAGGCCGCGGTGCAATAAGCGCCGTGGCGGTCAACGCCGCATTCCGCGACCACATCGCCGATCTCTTCAATCCGTACGGCGCGGTGACGTTCAAACGTTTTTTCGGCGGCACCGGCCTCTACCACAAAGAGCGCCTCTTCGGTTTCATCATGCGAGACCGGGTCTACTTGAAGACGAACGACGAAACGCGCCCCGCCTACGAAGCCGAAGGCGCCGAACCTTTCACGTTCGAGAACGCCAAGGGCGAGACGGTCGCGATCTCCTACTACGAACTCCCCGCGCGCCTGCACGACGACACCAACGAACTCGGACGCTGGGTCCGCCAAGCCCACGACGTAGCCACCGTCCCGCGCACCCGCAAGCGCGCGGTCTCCAGGGGCAAACTGCCCAGCGACCTGCCGCTGCTGCCCGCCAAGAAGAAAAAGAAATAGTCAGCGCTGAAGCGGCACGACCTCCAGCCCATCGACCTTTAGCGCATCACCACGCCCGCGCCGTAGAACGCCGACGGCGGTAGGCACCGGCTTCGCACCGCGCGCCCGCTCAAGACTCCAATTGCGCAACGCCACCGCCAACTGCAGCGAAAAATCCAACGACCACGTCTTGCCCAACGCCGCCGGATCCGCGCACCCACGCGCATGCCCCGGCGCAAACCCGAACGGATACCGCACATCCAAATTGCGGAACCAACACCGCCCCTCGGCCCAATCCGCGGGCGCGATCATTGGCGCGACCGTCGGCCACTGCGCCGCCATATGACAAGACGAACAAGCCGACGCGCGCTCATCGACGACGCCGTTCATCCGCCCGCCGCGTCCAAACCCAACCGCAGCCTCGAACACAACACTCTGGCGAGGCTTCGCACCACCGGCGGCAGCCTCATCGGTCAATTGAGGATCATTGCCCCACATCAACCCCATCGGCACCAACTTCGCCCACGGATCGCCGCCCTTCAAACGCCCGTCATAGATGAAACTGCCGAACACCCAGCCGGTCTTGTAGCTCGCACGTTCTTCACGCGCGGCGACATCAACCTGGATCAGCCGCAACATACGCGGCGCGCGCGGAGCAGGTTTGCCATCCGCACCGATCGAACGCGCGCAAGCGGCATCGTCGGGAGACGCATCGGCATGAATGTTCGCCTCAAGCTCAGGCGCGCCAGCCAACCGCGGATCGTCCGCAGCAGTCGCCTCCGTGAACACCAGCTTCACGGCAACCGTGCCGGGCGGAAAGGGCAGGGCGCTCAAATCCGGATCGCGCCCACCATGTCCCCACATCCGGCCCAGCGCAGCACCGCCCACGTCGTTGTAAAACGCCAGCACCCAATTCTGCCGGCACGACGTCTGCGCAGCCCCAAGCTCGCCCGGCGCCAAATCCCGCGCTCGCGTCAGCCCGTGAATGAACTCGCGCCCGTTCGCGCCAGGCCCCAACCACGGCACGTGATACCAACGCCGAAGCCCGTTCGCCGCCAACCGCCAATGCTCACGATCCTGACCCGAGAGCGCATACGCCAGCAGCGCCCGCAAATACCGCTCCGGCTCCTTGCGAAAACTGACCGCCTGCCACGTGTACACGTCGGCCGCCGGTGACACGGGATAGTCGAACCGCGGCTGAAACACCGCCCCATGCCAACCCTTAGGCGCCTGTTCGATACGATCCAGCCGCGCGCCGCCGGCAAAGGCCGGTGGCACGAAAGCCAACGCCAAGAACAAAACCAACGCCAAGCCACGCATGGGCCACAGCCTCCCACGCCATCCGCTAACCAACAAGCCGGGCTTGCCACCCGCGCCAGCACGGCCCTAGGCTTAGGCCCAAGTAAGGGTGTGGGGGCTTTCGTGCGTAAGTTCGTATCGGGAATGGCGTTTGCCGGCGCGTTGGCGCTAGCCGCAACGGCGCAAGCCGCCCCTGCCAAAACCCTCGACCTCGCCGACGGATACAAGTTCGAACTGCTGGGCGCAGGCGACACGCAAGCCCGCGTCGGCAATCCAAAGGTCATCTTCCTCAACGTCGCCGTGACCGACGAGAAGATCGCCGCCGACCACAAGCGCCTGATCGAGGCGTCGGACCGCATGTTCGAGTCCGTCCTGATGGGCGCAGCCGAGAAGGGCTACTACAAGCGTGCGACCGTGAACGTCCGCCGCCCCGGCACCGCGACCTTCGAGGACTTCCTCTATGTGCGCGGCGAGAATGAAGTTTGGCTGCGCCAAGCCGGCAAAGAGTCGTGGAAGGTCGCACAAGACCCCAAGACCTGGGTCGGCCCGCCCAGCGAAAAGATCAACGTCGACAAGTTCGGAACCTTCGCCGTCGAGGCAGCGATCGAGATCGACCCGCCCGCAGGCTTCAAGCGCGCCGCCGAAATCGATTTCGTCACCAAGACATCGCTCATCGACACACAGCGCAAGTATCAGGAGATCAAGGCGCTCTGGGCGCGCATGGACCGCAAGCAGATGCGCACCGACGGCTTCGACCTCATCATGTTCGGCAACTTCACGACGCCGCAGCTTGGCCGTTTCCACGCCCGCCGCGGCTTCTACGTGCGCATCCCGCGCCAAACGGACGGCGAGTGGCCTGCGTTGCCCGACAGCGCGCCGGACAACCGCGAGCTCCTGATCTCGAAGGCTGAAAAGCCCACCGACGAACTCGTTCAGCAGATCGCCTACTCGTTCACGTTTTCCGGCCCGCTCGAAACGCTCCGCCTGACCGACTTCATGATGCCGGCCTTCAAGCGCGGCACGCCGGTCGAACCCTCGAAGGTCGGCTTCGGCTACAGCGCCCCCAGCATCACGCTCGAGCCCGCCAAACTGTTGAACTTCAACGCGCTGGCGCCGAAGGTCGACTGACCGTGTCAGCCTGCCGGGTTCCGATCCAGCGGAACGACCAGAACGAACGTTGCGCCGGCCTCGTCGGCGGAAGGCCACTTGAGTTGCGCATCCAGCTGTGACGAGAGCGCCGTAACAAGCCGCGCGCCAAGCCGTTTGCTCTTCAGCGGATCAAACCCGGGCGGCAAACCAACGCCGCCGTCGCGCACGCTGACCGAAACGTTGTTCTCGTCCGGTTGCGCCACCTCCACCCAAATCGTTTCGCCGGGTCGCTTGGGATAAGCATACTTGCCGGCATTCGAAACAAGTTCGTTGGCGATGAGCGCGACCAGGATTGCACGGTCCGCCGCAAACTGAATCGCACCGGGCGTTGCCTCGAAATGGATGATCGACGGCGACACGCTGGGTTCCAAATCCTTCAGAACCTCGCGCAGATAGCCGACCAGATCGATCTTCTCGTAGTCGGCGTTGTAGGCCAGGCGGTCGTACGCCCGCCCGACGGTTGAAATGCGGATCGACGCCTCGCTCAACCGTTCGCTGAGTTCCGGATCGCCCACCGACACGGCCTGCAAGTGCAACATGCTGCCGACCAGCTGCATGCTGTTCTTCACCCGATGATTGACCTCTTTCAACAGCACCTGATGCCGGTCGAGTGCCGCCTGCAGTTGACGCTGATAGCGCTGCTGTTCGATCGCCATCCCCAAGATGTTCGCCGCCCCTTGAAGGAAGGCCAGATCGTGCTCGCTGAACTCGCCTTCCGACTTGCTGTCGACCTCAAGCACGCCGAACGGGGACCCGTCGCCTTGGAGGATCACGTTCATCGCGCGGCGAATGCCGTGCTGGACCAACAATTCGGGCGTCCTGAACCGCTCCTCGTTCTCAAGATGGTTCGAGATCACGGACTTGCCCGTCTGCAGCGCAAAACCCGCAGGTGAGGCCAAGTCGGCGCCGACGCGCGCCTTGCCGACAACACCTTCGCCCCAGCCGATGCCTGCGCGCACCAGAAGCATCTTCTCGCCCGGGAGATATTCGAGAACCTTGCAGTAGTCGGCTTGAAGACCCTCCGCGGTCAGCCGCGCCGCGTGATTGAGCAGATCGACGAAGCCGGTGCCCTGCAGCGCCAACACGCCAAGTTCGGCAAGCAATTCCTGCTGGCGTATCCGCAGTCGAAGCGACCGCTCGCTGACGTTATCGACCGCACCCGCCGGGCTCGACTCGATGACAGGAGGCCCGCTCTGGTCTGAGGATGAAGTCATGCGGGAGCGTAGAACGCCCGCCCTCCCTCGTACAATGGTCCAGGGACGGGGAACGGCGCAGCGGTTAATGTGGAACCCGACGCCGGAGTAATGTTATCGCCGCGGCGCGGACCTGCTAAAAGCGACAACGCAAATCAACGGGAGCCTGCTACATGGACCTTCACCTCAAAGGCAAGCGCGCGATCGTTCTGGGCGGCACGCGCGGCATCGGCCGAGCCATCGCCGAGACGCTAGCCGCCGAAGGCGCGAACGTCGCCATCTGCGCGCGCAATCACGATCAGGTCGAAGAAGCCGTCGCCGCACTGACCAAGAAGGGCGTCCGTGCGACCGGCGCCTCGGTCGACATCGCCAAGGGCGATGAGTTGAAGGCTTGGGTCGAAAGCGTGGCGAAAACCTTCGGCGGCATCGACGTCCTCGTCTCGAACGCCAGCGCGCTCACGATGGGCGCTCATGCCGAGGCGTGGGAACAGCTTCTCAAAGTGGACATTCTGGGCGCCGCGAACGCCTTCGAAGCCGCCCGCCCGCATCTCGAAAAATCAGCTGAGGAGCATGGCGACGCGTCGGCCGTCTTCATCTCGTCGGTCTCCGCCGCCGAGACGCAGAACGCGCAAGCCTATGGCGCGATCAAGGCGGCTCTCATCCACTACGCCAAGGGCCTCGCGCGCGAGACGGCCAAGAAGAACATCCGCGTTAACGTCGTGTCCCCGGGAACCGTCTATTTCAAGGGCGGCGTTTGGCATCTCATGGAACAGCACGCAACCGAACGCTACAACGCCGCGTTAAAGGCGAACCCAACCGGACGCATGGGAACCCCGCAAGAAATCGCCAACGCCGCCGTAGTCCTGGCAAGCCCCGTATCGTCGTTCACGACGGGCGCAAACTGGGTGGTGGACGGGGCGATCACCCAACGCGTGAATTTCTGATAGATTTGATTCGGTTGGGGCACCCGTACTCTCTTGAGGAGGAGCTCTAATGAATCCGTATCTGTTCTGGAGTTGCGTCGCGATAGCGACGGTCACGGCATGCGCCACGGCCCGCGCCGACGACGCAAACACGATCCCGGCCGATCAACCGACCGACGTCAACGGTTACGAGATCGCCTGCTCGGGCGTCGGCGATGAGGCGCGCGTCGACCCGCGCTGGCCTGCATTCGCCGTAAAGGTCGAGTTCGCCAATCGCGACGCCGAGTACCTCAGCGACATCGACGTCTCGGTCGCGGACAGCGCCGGTAAGGCGCTCTTCCACGTCCGCTGCGAAACGCCATGGCTCCTCGCCAAGCTGCCGGCCGGCAAATACACCGTAACCGGCACCTACGAAGGCATCAGCAAGACGGCCAAACTGACGGCACCGGCCACCGGCCAAGCCCGCGTTGTCGTCCGCTTCCCCGAGATCGCCGGCGACCAATAACCGCCCTTGCAGCCACATCCGCGCGCGTGAGACGTTGGTGCCATATCGGCACCAACGTTGAGCATCGCGCGTCATGACATCCATATCGATCAAGACCAAAGCCGGCCTCGTCGAAGGCACCTGCGATCCGAAATTCTCCGGCGTCCTCGACGCCTTCGTGACCAATTTCGAAGCACGCGGCGAAGTCGGGGCCAGCTGCACGGTCAACCACGCCGGCAAGACGCTGGTCGACCTATGGGGCGGCAAGAAGGCGCCGGACGGCGAACCTTGGGATCGCGACACGATCTCGATCATCTTCTCGTCGACCAAGGGCGCGATGGCGCTCTGCGCCCATATGCTCGCCGACCGCGGCCAACTCGACCTCGACGCACCGATCGTCAAGTACTGGCCTGAGTTCGGCCAGAACGGCAAGGAAGCTGCCACCGTCGCGATGACGCTCGATCACTCCGTCGGCGTGCCGCACGTCCGCGCCGTTCCGAAGGCCGGCGCCTTCTACGATTACGACCACATGGTGGACACGGTTGCGAAAGAAGCCCCGTTCTGGACGCCCGGTACGCGCAACGGCTATCACGCGGTGACGATGTCCTGGACGGTCGGCGAACTCGTCCACCGCGCCGCCAAGAAGCGCATGGGAAAATTCTTCCAGGATGAAGTGGCCAAACCTTTGGGTCTGGAATTCTGGATCGGTCTACCGGAGGAACAGGAGCGCCGCGTCGCGCCGATGATCCAGGCCGTGCCCACCGCCGAAACGATGGAATCGCGCTTCTTCAAGAAAGCGATGGGCGACCCGTCGTCGGCGTCGCACTTCTTCCTGCGCGACTTCATGGCCTTCAACGCCAACGCACGCGAAGGCCACGCCGCTGAAATCGGCGCCGCCAACGGCATCACGAACGCGCGCAACCTCGCCGGCATGTACGCCGCGCTCGCCAACGGCGGCAGCCTGAATGGCGTGCGCCTGGTCGGCCCCGACACGCTCGCCCGCATGGGACGCGTCGCTATGGCGACCCACGAAGACGGCACGCTGGCGATCCCGACGCGCTTTGCCCTGGGCTACATGAAGTCGATGGACAACCGCCACCTGCCGGCCGTCGACAGCGCAAGCTGCCTTCTCTCCGACTCGGCCTTCGGCCATGTCGGCGCCGGCGGCTCGATCGGGTTCGCCGATCCGGAAGCCAAGCTGGCCTTCGGATACACGATGAACCAAATGGGCTTAGGCCTGCTGCTCAACGACCGTGGCCAAAGCCTGGTCGACGCAACATACAAAGCCCTCGGCTACCGCTCGAACGTCAGCGGCGTCTGGACGACGTGAGCCTCAACTGAAATACCCGGCTGGCGCCCGCGCGCTCGGGCGCCCGGTCGTGAAATGCAGATAGGCGTACGACAGGAACGCCGCGCAGACGATGCCACCCATGACGCCGATCACCGACGCCAAATTGTCGATCGTCGATTGCGCGACCGGATCGGCGTCGAGATCGAAGCTGATCGTGCGGAGGACCACCACAATCGCGGTGAAAGGCAGAACGGCCGCGACATAGCCCCAGAAAAGCGGCCACCAATATCCGGCGGTTAGGCGCCAGGAGGCCCTGAACGTCAACTCCCAGTCGGCGACCGCACTCGCTGCAAACGCCAACTGACACCGCGCGATCGCGGCCAAACTCGCAAGAGTCGCAACCGAGGAATAGTCCTCAATCCACCGGCCGTCATCGACGAGACCGCCGTTGTAGGGCGCCATCGCGACCAGAACCACGACGGTCACCAAGATCGGGACCAAGATGAAGACCAGGCTGCGCCACGTATACGCGGCGATGATGTCGGTGCGCTCTGGCCAAATGCGATCCATCGGCTCGCCCAGTATAATCCAACGGTGCCAAGCAATGCTGGTGCTGATCGAGGCCGCGATCATCACCGCGCCCTCACCCAGCGCCGACACAAGTTCGCGCGGAGGCATCCGCTCAAACCCGCTCCGGCCGTCGGTGCTCCGCTCCAAAAGCTCCGGCAGGCCCAAGACGAAGACCGCGCCGGCCGCGAGCCAAATCACGACGAAATACAAAAGCCGGTCGAACCGCGTGAACAAGGCCCAGTAAGCCGCTCGCACGGCGCCAAACGTGTTGAACGCGGGACTGTCAGTCATCCTGGCCGTCTCTCAACTGAATTCCGCCGCGATGTTTTCCACGCGCCGGCCGCGGCCGCCAACGCCGGGAATTTCGGCACCTCACCCGCCATCGTTTGCTTTGCTCAGAAACCTGTACGCGTAGGACAGGAAGCTCGCCTGGACAACCGCCGTGAGCACGAACAACAGAAGCGAAAGCGTCAACATAGCCAGCAACGACGCGACATTCCCGGACATCGAAGGCATGGCCTCGATGAAACCGTTGAACACGACGTTGGCAAAGAACACCGGCCCCGACGCCAGCACGCTGCCCGCGAGAATGCGCCACGCATTGCCGCGCGACATGTGCCATGCCCGCCCCATCGTCACATGATAGTCGCCGACCGCGCCCGCGGGCAGGATCAGGCTAAGTCGTCCAACCGTCACCAGCGCCGCAACGATCCCACCGATGACGAACGCGACGGTGATCCACCATCTGACGTCCTCGCTCAGCGGCAACCCACGCGTCAGCGTCACGGGCAGCAGCGCGCACACCACGCCGATCGACACGCCCAGCGAACCCAAAAGGAGACTGCGCGCGAAATAAAGAAGTGCGGCGCGCGTCGCACCAGCGCGCGTGGCGCGCGGCGCAAGATCTCGCACGATCATCCGATGCCAGCGAACGATGATAACAAAGAGCCCGATGAACACCATCAGCATGGCCAGCGACGTGTAGGCCGCCACACGCTCCCCGGCCGGCAGCTCAAGGAAGGCGGCGCCGCGCCGTTCGTCGCTGAGGATCAACTGAACCGCCGCGAAGCTCAAGACGAGCGCGATCGTTGCGGCGGTGGCCGTCCCGCGGGACAGTGCCCCCAGCGCGTCCGCATGCTCTCTCACTGATCGATAAGTGTCCCGAACGATCGCCCACACGGGCAGTTTCTTCGTGGTCATTCCGCCGCCGCCAAATCAGCGCCGATACTGACAGCGATCCGGATAAGAGAACATCAGGCTTTCGCTTCGCGTGGCACGGATAACCATCCGGCGCGTACACTGATCCCCTAAACTTTTGTAAGGCGGGTGACGATTTTGTGCCTTTCACCGCCTTGCCAAAGCCCCATTTGTTGGCTGAAACAGCGCCCGAGGGCAGGGGGTAGAGCGGCCCCCGACACACCGCTCGATTGAGGGTACTAAAGATGCGCCACACCATGCTGTCACTGTCCGCCGTCGCCGCCATGGCCGCGTTTGCCGCGCAAACCGCGATCGCCGCACCCGGCGACACAACCCGCGTCGTCCCGACGTCGACCCAACAGCTGCAACTGTCGTTCGCCGACGTCGTGAAGAAAACCGCGCCCGCGGTCGTGAACATCTATTCCAAGCGCAAGGTCCGCAACCCGCTCCTCGACGATCCGTTCTTCGGCCGCTTCTTCGGCGAGCGTATGGGCCGCGACCGCACGACCAGCGCCCTGGGCTCCGGCGTCATCGTGCGCGCCGACGGCATCGTCGTCACCAATCACCACGTCGTCGATGACGCTGACGAGATCGTCGTCGCGCTCGCCGACCGCCGCGAGTTCGAGGCCAAAGTTCTCCTCGCCGATGAACGCACCGACATCGCGGTCCTGCGCATCAACACCGGCGGCAAACCGCTGCCCACGCTCGCCTTCCACGACAGCGACGACGCCGAGGTCGGCGACATCGTCCTCGCGATCGGCAACCCCTTCGGCGTCGGTCAAACGGTGACCAGCGGCATCATCTCCGCCCTCGCGCGCACGCAGGCCGGCATTTCCGACTTCGGCTTCTTCATCCAGACCGACGCCGCCATCAACCCCGGCAACTCCGGCGGCGCGTTGGTGACGGTGAACGGCCAGCTTATCGGCATTAACTCCGCGATCTACTCACGCAGCGGCGGCAGCATCGGCATCGGCTTCGCAATCCCCGCCAATATGGTCAAGACCGTCGTGACGACGGCCATCGGCGGCGCGAAGTCGATCGCCAGACCCTGGCTCGGCTTCACAGGCCAGACGGTCACGGCAGACATCGCCGGCTCCATCGGCCTCGACCGTCCCGTAGGTCTCCTCGTCAGCGAAGTCTCGCCGGGAAGCCCCGCCGCGCAAGCCGGCATCAAGAGCGGCGACGTCGTGACCAAGGTCGACGACTTCGAGGTGAACGATCCGCAATCGCTGAACTTCCGCGTCGCGACCAAGGGCGTCGGCAACAGCGTCAACGTCACCTACCTGCGCGACGGCGCACCGCGCACCGCTGCCGTCCGCTTGATCAAAGCGCCGGAGACCACGCCACGCGACATCTCCGAAATCGACGGCAAGAACCCGCTGCAAGGCGTGAAGGTCGCAAACCTCTCGCCGGCTTTCGCCGAAGAGCTGCAGATCGACGCGACCAGCGGCGTCATGATCACCGAGATGGACCGCCGCTCATTCGCGGCGCGCCTTGGGTTCCGCCCTGGCGACATCATCGTCTCGGTCAACGGCCGCAAGATCACCACCGTCGAGTCGCTGAAATCCGCGCTAAGCGGCAAGGCCAGCGCTTGGGCGGTGACGGTGAATCGCAACGGCCAAACGCTCAAGCTGTCGATTCAACTCTGAGGTCGCACGCCCACGTCGGCCTGTCGTAAGCTGGCGGCATGAGCAACCTCTTCGAAGCCGCCGGCATGGACGAAGGCGCGGGCCCACGCCCGCTCGCCGACCGCCTGCGCCCAAAATCCCTGAAAGACGTCATCGGTCAGGATCACATCTTGGGCCCCGAAGGCCCGGTCGGCCGCATGCTGGCCGCCAAGCGCCTATCGTCCCTTATCCTTTGGGGCCCACCCGGCACCGGCAAGACCACAATCGCGCGCCTGCTCAGCCAGGGCCTCAACCTCCACTTCGAACAGCTCTCGGCAATTTTCTCGGGCGTCGCCGAACTGCGCAAAGTCTTCGACATGGCGCGCGCCCGCCGCGCGCAAGGCAAGTCGACGCTGCTCTTCGTCGACGAAATCCATCGCTTCAACCGCGCGCAGCAGGACTCGTTCCTGCCGGTGATGGAAGACGGCACCGTCATCCTCGTCGGCGCAACGACCGAAAACCCAAGTTTCGAACTGAACGCCGCCGTCCTCTCCCGCGCGCAGGTTCTGGTTCTGAACCGCCTCACCGCCGACCACCTGGAACAACTGCTGCAGCGCGCCGAGAACCACACCGGCGACAAGCTCCCCCTCGAACCCGACGCACGCGACGCGTTGAAGGCAATGGCCGACGGCGACGGCCGCTTCATCTTGAACCTCGTCGAAGAAATATACGCTCTCAAAGCGATCAAGCCGCTCTCAACCGCCGACCTCGCACGCACGGTCCTGAAGCGCGCCCCGATCTACGACAAGGGCAGGGAAGGCCACTACAACCTCATCAGCGCCTTGCACAAATCCGTGCGCGGTTCCGACCCCGACGCAGCCCTCTATTGGCTCGCCCGCATGTTGGCCGGCGGCGAAGACCCTCTCTACATCGCGCGCCGCGTCGTGCGCATGGCCGTTGAAGACATCGGCCTCGCCGACCCGAACGCGCTGGTCCAAACGTTGGCCGCCAAAGAAGCCTTCGATTTCATGGGCTCCCCCGAAGGCGAACTCGCCATCGCGCAAGCGGTGCTCTACGTCGCCATCGCCCCGAAATCGAATGCCGCCTACACAGCCTTCGGCGGCGCAAAGGAAGCCGCGGGCCGCACCGGCTCACTCAGCCCGCCGATGCACATCCTCAACGCACCCACGCGATTGATGAAAGACCTCGGCTACGGCAAAGGCTACGTCTACGACCCCGACACGCCGCAAGGCTTCTCCGGCCAAAACTACTTCCCCGACGACATGCCCCGCGAGCAGTACTACCACCCCACCGACTACGGCCTCGAAGAGAAGATCAAAACCCGCCTCGACCACTGGGCCCAACTGCGCGCCAAGAAGCAAAAGTGAAAACACGCAACACCGCCCGCGCCGTCCTGCTCGACCCCGGCGACCGCGTGCTCCTCTTCGAATTCGTCGTGCCGAAGGAGTACTTCAGCGGCGGGCTGCAGCATTTCTGGGCGACACCCGGCGGTGAGATCGAGCCGAACGAAGACGTCCGCGCCGCCGTCGCGAGCGAGGTCATCGAAGAAACCGGGATCCAAAATATCGACGTCGGCCCCGAACTCTGGTTCGGCTCGAACCAGCTCACCTTCAAGGGCGAGCCCACCAAAACACTCGAACGCTTCTTCGCCGTCCGCAGCCCGACCGCCGACCTCGGCCAAACCAACTGGACCGACATCGAAAAGCAGATCATGCGCACCCATAGGTGGTGGACGGTGCCCGAACTCCTCGCGGCTCAGGAGACGATCTTCCCACCCCGGCTTGGTTACTGGGTCGACCGATACCTGAAACACGGCACGAAAGGCCCCGAAGAGATCCCTCTTTGAAGCCAAACCCAGGGCATGCGATACCCCGCGCCATGGGCATGATCCTTTCAATAGCACTCGGCGGCGCCATCGGCTCGCTCGGGCGATACGCACTCTCCAGCCAAATCACACACTGGATGGGACCGGGATTCCCGTGGGGCATCCTGATCGTCAACATCCTTGGCTGCTTCATCATGGGCGTCGTCGCCGAACTCGCGGCGCTGACCTGGAACATGTCGCCGGAGATGCGCGCGTTCCTCACCACCGGCATCCTCGGCGGCTTCACGACCTTCTCGGCCTTCGCGCTCGACACCGCGGTGCTGACGCAGAAGGGCGACATGACCAACGCGCTCCTCTATGCCGGAGGCTCGGTCGGCGGTTCGGTGATGGCGCTCTTTCTGGGCCTCTACGTCGTAAGAGTGCTCACCCCATGACCGCCGTCACCCAACGCAAGATCAAGCCCGACGAAGACGGCCTGCGCCTCGACCGCTGGTTCGCGCGCCACTTCCCGCACCTGACCCACGGCCGCCTCGAGAAGCTGCTGCGCACGGGGCAAGTGCGCGTCGACGGCGCGCGTGTGAAAGCAAACCACCGCATCGTCGGCGGCACGACCGTCCGCATACCGCCGCTACCCGCACCGACGGCCGAGCAAGAAAAGAAGGCGGCGCCGACGATGACGGCAAAGGACCGCGCGTTCATCGAAGGCCTCGTCCTACACCGCGACAAAGACGTCATCGTCCTGAACAAGCCGGCGGGCCTCGCCGTGCAAGGCGGCACGAACACAGAGCGTCACATCGACGGCCTGTTGCCGGGCCTCGTCGACAAAGGCGCCGAACGCCCGCGCCTCGTCCACCGCCTCGACCGCGACACCTCAGGCGTCCTCGTCATCGCCGCCAACGCACGCGCGGCAGCATCGCTCGCGCTCGCTTTCCGCGGCCGCGACACGCAGAAGATCTACTGGGCCCTTACGAACGGCCTGCCGATCCCGCGCGCCGGCAAGATCGACGCCGCACTGATCAAGGCCGTCGCCGAAGACGGCCGCGAACGCGTCCGCGTCGCCTTCGAAGACGAAGAGGAAGACGTCAAGGCCGCGGTCACGCTCTTCGAAACCATGGACACCGCGACGACCATGGCGTGGCTCGCGCTCATGCCGCTCACCGGCCGCACCCACCAGCTGCGCGCCCACTGCGCCGCGATCGGCGTGCCCATCAGCGGCGACGGCAAATACGGCGTCGAACCCGCGCGCAGCCACGGCGAAATCCCGAACAAGATGATGCTGCACGCGCGCAGTCTGCGCATCCGCCACCCGAAGGGCCACTGGCTGTTCGTCAGCGCGCCGCTGCCCCCGCATATGGCGAAAGCCTGGGACCTGTTCGGCTTCGACAAAGACGACACGCGCGAACTCTTCCAAGAAGAGCTCGCGCCAAAGCGGATCAGAGAACCGCGACCCACCAAAGACGCCAAGGAAGACCGGCGCGGCAAAGTGCACGGCACAAAACGGAAGGGACGGCGCTAGAAGCGCGCCGTCAATTCCGCACCCAACAGCCGCGGATTGCCGCGGATGAACGTGGGCGATCCGATCGTGTCGCCTGTGTTGCCGGCGTCCACCAGGAACTCTTCGTCGAGCAGGTTGGTCGCAAAGAACGTCGCGACATACTTCCCCCCGGCGAATTCCGCCCCCGCGCGCACGTTCACGAGACCAAACGCCTCCTGCACGAAGCGCGCGTCGTTATCTTCCTCGAAGAACACTTCCGACTTCCACGTCCACGACGGCCGCACGAAGAGCGAGACGTCGTCGATGTCGAACACGGCGTTTAGCCCCAACGACGCCGCATGGTCGGGCGCCAGACGGAACTGATTGTCCGCGAACACGCTATCGCTGTCGAACCGTCCGCGATTCCACCCGTACGTGCCGAACGCGCTCAACCACTCGCTGAGCACCACCTGGAACTGCGCCTCGACGCCGTAGGACGTCGCGCCGCCCGCATTCACGAACTCCGGAAACAACGTCAAAGCGTTGTTCTGCGTCGTCTGGAAATTGTCGTAGAGATAATAGAACGCCGACCCTTGCAGACTAAGCCGTCCGTCCATCAACAGGCTCTTCGCGCCGACCTCGAAGCTGTCGACCGTTTCCGCCGGCAGCCGCGCAAACCCGGCGAACGTGCCGACCGAGTTCACGTCGGCGACGTCGATGATCTCCGGCCGCCGACCGCGCGCGTAGCTCGCATAGAAGTTCGCGCTCTCGTCCGGCTGATACTCCGCGATCAAGCGCCATGTCGCGCCGTCGAAGGTATCGGAGTCGCTGACCACGGCGCCGCCGGTGTTGGCGACCGCTAGCGTCGACACCAACCCGCCCGAGAGAAACTGCGCAAGCGTGCTCGGCCCGTTGAGCGCGCGGCCGTAATAGCTCGTGGTCTTGTCTTCATTGCTCCAGCGCAACCCGCCCGTGACCGAGAAGGCCTCGGTGACGTTGAACGTGACGTCGCCGAAGATGTCGATCGCCGTCGTATCGCCGCCGTTCTCGAACTCTTCGGCGTGGAACGATTTGAACGGAAAGGCGGCCAAGAACGGCGTCAGCTGGTTCGGATCGCCCGAGTTGAACGCAAACGCCAGCGCGCCCGGCGCGCCCCGGTTCCACGCTGCGAACTGCCGCTCATCGGTGGCGAGCCCCGCACGCTGCGTGCCCTCTTCCTTCGCCAGATTGACACCGACGAACGCCTGGATCCGCTCGCCGTCGTAGTTGACGCGCAGCTCCTGGCTCACATCGCTGCCTTCCGCATCTTCCGACGCAAGCAGCAGGTTGAACGCCGAGCCGTCGGCGTCGAAAACCTCAAGCGACTCGAAACGCCGCGCCGCCGTGATCGTCGCCAACGTCCAACCTTCGGCCAGGTCGATACTGCCGATCAGCGTCGCGCCATAGACTTCTCGGTTGGTCGAAAGATCCCGGCCTTCCTCGAACGCGCCGAAGCGGTTCAGCGACGCGAACGTGAACGGGTTGGTCGTTCCGCCGAACGCCGGTATCACGCCCGACTTGAACGCTGTCCCCGGATTGTCGTTTTCCTGATAGTTGGCGATCAGGTCAAACGTCGCGCCCGGCGCTTCATAGCGCATGGCCGCGCGGCCGGCCCACATGTCCGTGCCGCTCAACTCCGTGGGTCCTGAAACGTTGGCGGGCAGACGGTTCTCGACGATACCGTCCTTTACGCGCGTCGTCGCGGCGACGCGCAGAAACAGCGTATCCTCGACGATCGGCGTGTTGAACATGCCGCGCGCCAGGAATTGCCCCTCGTCGCCAAAGCCGGCGGTCAGCGAGCCGTAATGATCGTTCGTCGCTTTGTTCTGAATGACGTTGATCGCCCCGATCAGCGCCGCGCGTCCGAACAACGTGGACTGCGGCCCCTTCAAGACCTCGATGCGCTCGATGTCGAACAGCTCGACGATCGACCCGCGCGAGCGCGAAATCGAAACGCCGTCCTGATAGATCGACACGCGCGGCTCGATATTCGCCTCGCCCGAGTCCGACGTCAGACCGCGGATCACGAATCCCGGATTGTTGGGGCTCTGTTCCTGAACGACCAACCCGGGGACACGTCCCGACAACGACTCGAATTCGCTGATGCCCTGATCCTCCAGGAATTTGCCGGAATAAGCGGTGATGTTGATCGGGACATCGACGTCGCGCTCGGACCGCTTCTGGGCGGTAACCGTGACTTTCTCGATCGTCTGCGGTCTTGCGTCGGCCGCCGGCGGCGCGGCGTCCTGCGCGGTCGCGACAGCGGAAAGCACTAGCAGGCTCGCGGCGCTGAAAAGCGCGCGTTTCTTAGCAAAAGTCATAAAATCCCCATACCCAAAGTTGGGCTCGACAAAGCCCCGCACCTGAGGTTGAACACGCAAGTGCCAAGGATTAGAGACGGATAGATGACAAATTATCGGAGGCCGTTTCGCTGTTGCGAAGTTGTGGCCTCTTCGCCATCGCCCGCCGACGAACGACGTAGAGGAAACGATCCCGTGCACGAGATAAAATCATGAGCGACTGCCTAAGGATCAATCAATGCAGCAACGCGTGACGTCGGCGCGGCCGTCGTGCATCCACCATTGGAAGGAGATCGAACGGCTCGAACCGTTCCTCCATCCGCACACGCAGGAACCGATGGTGCGGCCCGCGCCGTTCTCGATGGTGTTCGAACTGCGCCGTCTCGGCATCCGTCACGACACGATCATGCCCGGCTGGCGCTCGTCGCAACCGCATGCCGAGCGCGACGAGGAAGAACTGATCTTCGTCCTCGAAGGCACGCCGGATCTTTGGGTCGACGGCTACACGTATCGCCTTAAGCCCGACGACACCGCAGGCTGGCCCGGCCGCGACGGCCAAGCCCACTGTTTGATCAACAACACCGACAAACCCGTCCGTATACTGACCATTGGCGAGGCCTCGCGCTACAGCTCGCACATCCATTTCCCGCTGACCCGCGAAATGGACGAATGGCTTGAGGAAAACCACAAGCACTGGACCGACGTCCCGAAGCGCAAATTGGGTCCGCACGACGGCTTGCCTGACGCGAAACGCGGCCGCGCGACGCCGAAAGGCTGGAAGGCCAAGACAAAGCCCTCCTGCCTCGTCGACTGGAAGAAAATCCAAAAGCCCGGCACGCCGTATCCGAACGACGACGAACCAATGGCCGATTGGTCGCACCTGACGGTCGCGCTCGGCATCACCCGCATTGGTGTCGGTCACGACTACCTGCCGCCGGGCCGCCGCACGTCTTATCCGCATGCGGAATTCGACGAAGAAGAATTCGTCTACGTGGTCGAAGGCGAACCGGACGTCTGGATCGACGGCCACCTCTATCGCCTGAAGCCAGGCGACGGCGTCGGCTTCCCCGACCGCACGGGCATCTCCCACTGCTTCATCAACAACACCGACACGCCCGTCCGCCTCATCACAGTCGGCGAGGCCAGCCGCCGCCGCTCCAAATGCATCTATCCGCTGCACCCCAAGCGAAACAAAGAAATCGGCGAGGGCCTCTGGAAAGACGCACCGAAGATGAAACTCGGGCCCCACGACGGCCTGTCCGATATGCGGCGTGAATGGCTGAAGAAGCGCAAGAAGAAGGCGCGCAAGTAGGCTCGCATGCTGAAACCCAACATCAAACGCTTCTACAAATCCGTCGACACGCACGAGGAAGCGATGGGCTTCGCGATCCGTCTCGACACCCGTCCGATCAAAACCCCCGCTGGCAAACCGCTCCGCGCGCCGACACGCGCACTGGCGGAGGCCATCGCCGCCGAGTGGCAAGGGCAGGGCGACATGATCCTCCCCGACACCATGCCGCTGACAAAATCGCTGAACACCACGCTCGACCGCATCGCCCCGAACCGCGAGGCCATCATCGCCGACCTTGCCAACTACGCGGCAACGGACGCCCTGTGCTATCGCGCCGGCTCACCGATCGAACTCGTACGCCGCCAAGCCGCGGCCTGGGACCCGTGGCTGGATTGGGCAGCTGAACGCCACGGCGCACGCCTCATCGCGACGACCGGCATCACGCACATCACCCAACCCCCGGAAGCACTGACGCGCTTGCGCGAGGTGATCGTCGCGCATGGCGACCACCAACTGGTCGGACTCCACACGGGTATCACCATCACAGCGTCTGTGATCTTAGGGCTGGCCTTCGCGTCCAAGGCGCTCACGGCCGAGGAAGCCTTCACCGCATCGCAGATCGAGGAGACCTACCAAGCCGAACTCTGGGGCCTCGATGCCGAAGCTGAAAAGGCGCGCGCCAATCGCCTCGCCGACCTGAAGGCGGCGGAAGCCTATCTCAATCTGCTTGAGAATTAGACCCTCGGCGTCAGAACGAACCCGCCGATGCAGGCCTCAAGCTCCGCCGTGTCGCCGTCGACTTTCGATACCGCCGCCAGCACCTGATAGCCGCGCTGACCGTCGATCACGATAAGGGACCGGAACGCCCGCCCTTCGCTGTCGCCTTCGAACTCAAGCGCCGCAAACTGCTCCTCGCCCCGCGCGATCATCCGGCTCTTGCTGCCGGAGACTGTCGCCTTCATGCCTTTTGAGGACGCCTCGCGTATCGCCAGCAGCTCATTGTTCGCGTCGACGGCGCGTGGATACTGCATGACCATGACGAAGCACGACGCAGCATCGTTGCCCGCCTTAAAGCTCGTGAAAACGACCTCATTCGAGGTCTGCTCCTGACGTGACGGCGTCCGCGGAAATAACGCGGAAAATCCGTAGTCTGGCGATTCGTACATCAACCACCCGGCCTGCGCCGACGGCACGAAGGCGAACGCCGCGGCCAAGCCAGCCGCAATCATGAATACGCTACGCACGCCGCTACCTCCGCGAAACCAGCGGCCAGATGATCGTGCGCGCCAAACCAGGTCAAGCGGCAGAGCCCCTCTGCCGGTTTTGTGCGCAGCTACGTCTTGGCCGGGTCCCACCCCGCGGTTGCGCACCCCCCCAAACTGTGCAGATTTGCCCCCAGACTCGAAGCCCCGGGAAGGGGTTAGCGACCGCCAGGGGCAATGGGCCGATGCACGACATTATCCGCGAACTCGAACGCCGCCGCGAAGCGGCCTACCAGGGGGGCGGGCAGAAGCGCATTGAGGCCCAACACGCCCGTGGAAAACTGACCGCCCGCGAACGCCTGGACATCCTGCTGGACGAGGGCAGCTTCGAAGAATTCGACACCTTCGTCGAACACCGCTCGACCGACTTCGGCATGGAGAACACGCGCGTACCCGGCGACGGCGTCGTCACCGGCTGGGGCACCATCAACGGCCGCCTGGTCTACCTGTTCGTGAAGGATTTCACCGTCTTCGGCGGCTCGCTCTCAGCGGCGCACGCGCAAAAGATCGTCAAGATCCAAGACATGGCCCTGCGCAACGGCGCACCGGTCATCGGCGTCTTTGATGCCGGCGGCGCGCGCATCCAAGAAGGCGTCGACGCACTCGCCGGCTACGGCGAAGTCTTCGCCCGCAACGTACTGTCGTCCGGCGTCATTCCGCAGATCAGCGTGATCATGGGCCCCTGCGCGGGCGGCGACGTCTATTCGCCCGCGATGACCGACTTCATCTTCATGGTCCGCGACACCAGCTACATGTTCGTGACCGGCCCCGACGTCGTGAAGACGGTGACGAACGAAGTCGTCTCGGCGGAAGAGCTCGGCGGCGCCAAAGTCCACACGACAAAGTCCTCGATCGCCGACGGCGCTTACGAAAACGACGTCGAATGCTTGATGCAGATGCGCCGCCTGGTCGATTTCCTGCCGTCATCCAATCGCGAACCCGCGCCGCGCTGGCCCACCTTCCAGGAGATCGAAGGCGACGACATCTCGCTCGACACGCTGGTCCCGCCGAACCCGAACAAGCCGTATGACATGAAGGAACTGATCCTAAAGGTCGCCGACGAGGGCGACTTCTTCGAGATCCAGGAAAACTTCGCCAAGAACATCATCACCGGCTTCGGCCGCATCGAAGGCGCCACAGTCGGCTTCGTCGCCAACCAACCGATGGTCCTCGCGGGCGTCCTCGACAGCGATGCCAGCCGTAAAGCCGCACGTTTCGTGCGCTTCTGCGACTGCTTCAACATACCCCTGGTCACCTTCGTCGACGTCCCAGGCTTCCTGCCCGGAACCGCGCAAGAATACGGCGGCCTCATCAAACACGGGGCAAAGCTGTTGTTCGCCTTCACCGAAGCAACAGTCCCAAAAATCACCTGCATCACGCGCAAAGCCTTCGGCGGCGCCTACGACGTCATGGCCTCAAAGCACATGCGCGCCGACATCAACTACGCCTGGCCGACAGCTCAGATCGCGGTGATGGGCGCAAAAGGCGCCGTCGAAATCATCTTCCGCGCCGACATCAACGACCCCGCGAAAATCGCCGAACGCACCAAAGAATACGAAGACCGCTTCCTAAACCCGTTCGTTGCCGCCCAACGCGGCTACATCGACGAAGTCATCATGCCCCACGGCACCCGCCGCCGCATCGCCCGCGGCCTACGCAGCCTAAGAAACAAGCGCGTCGAGATGCCCTGGAAAAAACACGACAACATTCCGCTCTAATGCTGATGCCGCCCCCCAAACAGACACGCAAAGTCTCCCCCCTCCCCCTTGCGGGGAGGGGTAGGGGTGGGGGTACCGCTGACGCAACACCCCACGCGCACCACGCCAGCGAGCACATGCTCGCGCGCGCACGCGATCTCCGAAACAACGCCACCGAAGAAGAACGCAGGCTCTGGTACCGCCTGCGCCACCTGCGCAAAGACGGCTACCACTTCCGCCGCCAATCGCCGTTCGAACGCTATGTGCTCGACTTTGTCTGCCACGACCAAAAGATCGTGGTCGAACTCGACGGCTCGCAGCACGGCAATCCAGAGAACGAAAAGCGCGACGCACAACGCGATCGTTTTCTCTTAGGACACGGATATCGCACGGTCAGAATCCCAAACTGGTGGGTCAAAGACGATCCCGATTGGGTCGGCGACTTCATCCGCAAACAACTAAGCGGCGGCGAGTCAGCGACCCCCACCCCTACCCCTCCCCGCAAGGGGGAGGGGGAAAGAAAACCGCGCACGCTGCGTCCGAACAAAAGTCGCCCACGACCCAAAACGCCAACACCAACACTCAGCGCCGAACAAACCTCCCCCCTCCCCCTTGCGGGGAGGGGTAGGGGTGGGGGTACCACCGCCTCAACGCGCACCACCGACGAAAGCAATCGCAAATGATCCGTACCCTGAAGGCGTCTCTCCTCGCCGCCACCGCTACGCTGGCCCTCGCGGCCTGCGCGGGCATCGACGCGACCGGCCCGGTCCCCGGCGATCATCCGCCGACGAAGGCGGAGATCGACGGCGCCGACTTCGCCTCGCGCACCAAAATCCTGGCCGACGACGCCTTCGAAGGCCGCGGTCCCGGCACGGCGAAGGGCGAGGCTGCCGCCGACTGGATCGCCGATGAGATGAAGCGCCTCGGCCTCAAACCCGGCGTGAACGGCAGCTATTTCCAAGACGTACCCGCCGCATCGATCACGCTCGACCCCGCGAAATCGTCGTTCGAGATCACCGGCCCCGACGGCGCCAAGCAACTGAAGTTCGCCGACGAAGTCGCCTTCTGGAGCCCGCGTTTCGACAAGACCGAACAGAAGGTCGAAAACTCCGACCTCGTCTTCGTCGGCTACGGCGTTACCGCGCCGTCCGAAAAATGGGACGACTTCAAAGGCATCGACGTGAAGGGCAAGACGATCGTCCTGCTCATCAACGACCCGGGCTTCATCACCCGCGACAAGAAAATGTTCAAAGGCCGGGCCATGACCTACTACGGCCGCTGGACCTACAAGTTCGAAGAGGCAGCGCGCCGCGGCGCCGCCGCCGTCATCATCGTCCACGAAACCGAACCCGCCGCCTACGGCTGGCAGGTGGTGCGCAACTCGAACCAAGGCGCGAAATATTACCTCGACAAACCGAACGGCAACGCAGACTACGCCATGGTCCATTCCTGGATCACGACCGAAGTCGCGAAAGACCTCTTCGCCCGCGCCGGCCTCAACTACGACAAGCTACGTCTGGCGGCGAATAAGCGCGGCTTCAAAGCCGTGCCGATGAAGGGCTTGAAGCTAAACGCCATCACAAACTCCGCCGTCGCGCGCCTGAAGACACGCAACGTCATCGGCGTCGTCGACGGGGCTGAGAAGCCCGACGAATACGTCCTCTACACCGCCCACTGGGACCACCTCGGCGTAAAGCCGACAGTCCCCGGCCCCGACAAGATCCACAACGGTGCCCTCGACAACGCCAGCGGCTGCGCCGCGATCCTCGAAATCGCCGAAGCCTTCGCGAAAGGCCCAAAGCCGCCGCGCCGCTCGGTGATGTTCGCGTTCGTGACGCTGGAAGAGCAGGGGCTTCTAGGCTCCGAATTCCTCGCCAAATACCCGCCGGTGCCGCTGAACAAGATCGTAGCCGGCTTGAACTTCGACGGCGTCGGCGCCGCGCCGCCCGCGCGCGACATGACGGTCGTCGGCTCCGGCGCATCGCAACTCGAAGACATCCTCGCGAAGGAACTGAAGAAACAGGATCGCGTCGTCGCGCCCGACCCCGAACCCGAGAAGGGCTCGTTCTACCGCTCGGACCACATCAGCTTGGCGAAGGTCGGCGTGCCGATGCTCTACGCCGGCGGCGGCATTGACCTGCGCGAAGGCGGCAAGGAAGCCGGCATGAAACTGCGCGACGACTACCGCACGAACCGCTATCACCAGCCGTCTGACGAATTCAAAGCCGACTGGGACCTGCGCGGCCCCGTCGAAACGATGCAAGTCCTCTATCAAGTCGGCGCCGACGTCGCGAATTCCAGCGATTGGCCCACCTGGTACAAGAACAACGAATTCTATTCCGTCCGCCAAAAAAGCATGAAGGCTAGCCGCTGACACGGATGTTCAAAAAAATCCTCATCGCCAATCGCGGCGAGATCGCCTGCCGGGTCATCAAGACGGCCCGCAAGATGGGCATCAAGACGGTCGCGGTGTATTCCGAAGCCGATGCCGCGGCGTTGCACGTCGAGATGGCGGATGAGCGCGTGCTCATCGGCCCGCCCGCGTCCGCGCAGTCGTATCTGTCGATCGAAAAGATCGTCGCCGCCTGCAAACAAACCGGCGCCGAAGCCGTCCACCCCGGCTACGGCTTCCTGTCAGAGCGCACGGCGTTCGCCGAAGCGTTGGCGAAGGAAGGCGTCGCCTTCATCGGTCCCAACGCACACGCGATCGCTGCGATGGGCGACAAGATCGAGTCGAAGAAGCTGGCCGCGAAGGCAAAGGTCTCCTGCGTCCCGGGCTTCATCGGTGAAATCCACGACCTGAAAGAGGCCGCCAAAATCGCCGGCGAAATCGGCTATCCCGTGATGGTCAAAGCCTCGGCCGGCGGCGGCGGCAAGGGCCTGCGCATTGTTTGGGCCGAGAACGAACTCGCGCAAGCGATCCAATCCTCGCAGCATGAGGCCAAGGCCTCTTTCGGCGACGACCGCCTCTTCATCGAAAAATACATCACCGAACCGCGCCACATCGAAATCCAAGTCCTGGGCGACAAACACGGCAACGTCATCCATCTGGGTGAGCGCGAATGCTCCATCCAGCGCCGCCACCAAAAGGTGATCGAAGAAGCCCCGTCCCCCTTCCTCGACGAAAAGACCCGCGCCGCCATGGGCGCACAAGCGGTCGCACTGGCGAAAGCCGTGCAATACGAAAGCGCAGGCACCGTCGAATTCATCGTCGACAAGGACCGCAATTTCTACTTCCTCGAGATGAACACGCGCCTGCAGGTCGAACACCCCGTGACCGAACTCGTCACCGGCCTCGACCTCGTAGAACAAATGATCCGCGTCGCCGCCGGCGAGAAGCTCACGCTCAAGCAGGAAGACGTGAAACTCAAAGGCTGGGCGGTCGAAAGCCGCATCTACGCCGAAGACCCGTACCGCAACTTCCTGCCCTCGACCGGACGCCTGGTGCGCTATCGCCCGCCGGCTGAAAACAGCACCGGCGGCAAGACCATCCGCAACGATACCGGCGTCTTCGAAGGCGGCGAAATCTCGATCTTCTACGACCCGATGATCGCCAAACTCTGCACGCACGCGGCGACCCGCGAGCAGGCGATCGACCTGATGTCCGACGCGTTGGACCATTTCGGCATCGACGGCATCGCCCACAACATCCCGTTCCTACAGGCGGTGATGACGCACCCGCGCTTCCGCGCCGGCAAGTTGTCGACCAACTTCATCGCCGATGAGTTCAAGGGCGGCTTCCACGGCGCCGATCTGACGGCGGACCTGAAAGACCGCATGTCCGCCGCCGCCGTCTTCATGCAGCTGCGCGAAGAAGAACGCCGCCGCAAGATCTCGGGACAGCTGAACGGCACCACGGCAGTGTCGAAGGAATGGACCGTCACGCTCAACAGCGCCGACGTCTACTCCGCGCGCACGATGACGGAGGGCCGCGACGTCGTTGCCGTCCGCCTCGGCGACGGCAAGAGCTCGCGCATGATCGAAGTCGAGAGCACCTGGCGCCCGGGCGAGCCGACGTTCGTTGGCGAAGTCGCGGGCCAAGCGGTCGCGATGCAGGTGAAGCGCAAGTCCGACACCTACAACATCGTCCACCGCGGCGCGAACGCGGCCATCACGGTGCGCCGCCCGCGCATCGCCGCGCTGGCCACCTACATGCTCTTCAAAGCCCCGCCCGACACGTCCAAGCTGCTGCTCTGCCCCATGCCCGGCCTCGTCGTCTCGATCACGACCACGGTAGGGCAGGAGGTCAAGGCGGGCGAGCCACTGGCCGTCGTCGAAGCGATGAAGATGGAAAACGTCCTGCGCGCCGAACGCGACGGCAAAATCAAACGCGTCGCCGCCAAAGCCGGGGACAGCTTGCCGGTCGACGCCGTGATCCTGGAATTCGAATAGCTGCAAAGGGAACCGAGGACCCGCGTCGATCATTTCATCGGCGCAACCTCGCCCCTTCGCAAGGCTAAAGCCGTTGGATCAGCTGCCTTTCATTCCGCACGTCGTGGCGCTGACCGCGGCCTACGTCCTGGCGCTCCCGATAGGCTGGGATCGAGAGAAGAACGCACGCAGCGCCGGTCTACGCACGTTCCCCATGGTCGCACTCGCCACGTGCGCCTTCATTCAAGCGACAGAGCGAGCCGTCGCCCATTCGCCGGAAGCGCTTGCCAGCATTGTGGAGGGCGTGATCGTCGGCATGGGGTTCATCGGCGGGGGCGCGATCCTGAAACACAGCGGCAAAGTCACCGGGACCGCCACCGCAGCCAGCCTTTGGGCCACAGGCGCCTTGGGTTTGTCGGTCGGCGTGGGCAGTTACGACGTCGCCATCACCATCTGCGTCTTCACATTCCTCACGCTGAAGCTCTTGCCCGTCTTCAAGGACGAAAAGGCGGACGACGACGCTGCGTAGCGAGGACAATGTGTGTCCGCACAGCCATATTCATGCACGTACAAGTAGTGGCGCGCCGCTGCATCTGCATGGACCATTAACGTTAGGCCCTTCGCGTCGCATATCGGGGACACCTAACGTTCACATCTCTCACCAGCGCAAGTCGAGACGCGTAATCATGCCACTAACGCTGGTGCCAACCTTAACGACCTGTGCTCCCACAGCACCGCAAAAACCGAAATACACCATTCAACCTAAGATAGATTGAAGTGAGACCCAGCACGCCGCTCAATCATCACGCGTAGAAGCGCTTGTCGCCGGTGCGGGGGCACCGGTTTGGGGACGATCCATCGGATCGTGGACAAGCTGGGGGAAAGACATGAGAGGCACGCGTGTGGGGCGCGGCCGTGTGGCGACCGATGTTTCGGTCGATCACAACGGACATAAAGCCAAGCAAATTCGCGGCATTTCGCGCGTTCTGGGAACAATCCTGGCGCTCGCAGTATCGCTCGCGAGCGCGGCGACTGCCGTGGCGCAACCCGCCGGCGTTCAGCCCGGCGCCATCGAACGTCAGTACGATGAAAACGCGCCGCTGAAGCCGACCGACAAAATCACGATCCCCTCCGTCGACAAACCGAAGGCGTGGGGCGAAGCGCAGTCGATCAAGTTTGTGCTGAAGAGCGTCAACATCGACGGCAACACCGCCATCCCGGATTCGGAACTAAGCCGTCCCTTCGAACCTCTGCTTGGCAAGGAAGTCTCGTTCACGCAGGTCTTCTCGGCCGCTGAAGAAGTCACGCGCATCTACGACGCCGCCGGCTACGCCGTCTCCTTGGCGTACGTGCCCGCACAAGAGATCCGCGACGGCGCCTTGCTGGTGCGCATCGTCGAAGGCTACGTCGGCGAAGTGAAATTCAGCGACCCGAACGCCGCGCGCAACGGCCCCTTGAACGCCTATTCGCAAAAGCTGAAAGCCTCAAAGCCGCTCACGTCGGCGGTTCTAGAGCGCTACCTTCTGTTGGCGAACGATCTGCCGGGCGTGCGCGTCAAAAGCATGTTCGAACGCATGCCGGGCGGCGATCCCGGCGCGATGCGCTTGCTCATGCAGATCGACCGCAAGACCGTCGACGCAACCCTCGACATCAACAATCGCGGCTCGAAGGCTATCGGCCCGATCCGTGAATCCGTCAACGTCAGCATCAACGGCGTGCTGGGCTATGACGAACGCATCAGCATCTTCGGCGTCGGCGCACTTGACGGCAACGAACTAGCTTACATCGGCGCCAGCATCGGCATGCCGGTCGGCGGTCAAGGAACGGTCATCGCGATCGAAGCCGCGCGCTCGGAAACGGATCCGGGGACCGATGCGCTGACGGCGATCGACTATGAGGGCGAAGGTTGGACGGGCTCCGCCAACGTCACGTATCCCTTCCTGCGGTCGCTGGATGAAAATTTATACCTCACCGGCGGCGTGCTCTACAAAAGCTTGAAGAGCCGCATGCTCAGCACCGACAACTCGCACGATCGCCTCACCGCCATTGCGCTCGGCATCGACTACGACGTCGTCGATCACAGAGGACATTTCTGGCACGCCGTCAGCACGCTGTTCGTGGGTTTGCCCGCGCTTGATGCGACCGAAGAGGGCGATCCTCTCGGCAGCCGCATGGGCGCATCGGGCGAGTTCGTTCGCTTGGAAGCGTCCGTATCCCGCTTCGTACAGGTCTCGTCCAACACGTCGTTCTATGCCGAACTGGCCGGCCAAGTTGCCGACGGCCCGCTTCTCGTGTCCGAGCAGTGCGGTTACGGCGGCGCTCATTTCGGCCGCGCCTTTGATCCGTTCGAAATCACCGGGGACCACTGCATCAAGGGCCGCGCGGAGTTTCGCTTGGACTTGGCCTCGCCGCTTGCCGCACTGCAACTGTACGCGATGGGCGACTTCGGCGTGATGATCAAAAGCGGGTCGCTGCTGCCGGGTGAATCGCGTTCCGAAAACGGTGAATCGGTTGGCTTCGGCGTTCGCGCGCGAGCGCACAAGTTCTTGTCTGGTTTCGCCGAGGTGGCGGTGCCGCTCGATCGTGGCGTGTCGTTCGAAAACGGCTCGCGCGATCCGCGGTTCTTCTTTGGACTATCTGCAAGTTACTGATGCGTACGTTCTGAAATGAGTTAGGCGCCGTCTGTGGGGACAGCCGGCGTGGAATGTGTGGGGGCACAGATGGGGTGGGCAACAAAGCCCAAGCGGTTGACGCCGACGCGGCGCAACCTGCAAGGAAATGTCTTTAAGGTCGCGCTCTGGGCGAGCGTGAGCGTGATCGCGCTCACCGCCACGGCGTACGCGAACCCGCAAGGCGGCGAAGTCGTCGCGGGCGACGCAACGATCTCGACGCCGACGCCGACGAACACGACGATCACCCAGCAAAGCGACACGGCGATCATCAATTGGCGCAGCTTCAACATTGCGCCTGACGAATCCACCGTCTTCGTTCAACCCAACGCGTCGTCGATCACCCTCAACCGCATCTTTGATGCAAACCCCTCCGTCATCGCAGGTTTGGTCACCGCGAATGGCCGTCTCATTCTGGTCAATCGCAACGGCATGGTCTTCGAGCGCGGCTCGGTGATCGACACCGCAGGCCTCGTCGCCACCACCGCCGACATCAGCGACTCGAACTTCCTCGCCGGCCGCTATCAGTTCGACCAACCCGGCAGCGCCAACGCGCAGATCGTCAATGCGGGTACGATCACGGCCAAGCCCGGCGGCCTCGTCGCCATCGTCGCGCCAACCGTCGAAAACTCGGGCCTCATCACCGCCAAACTAGGCCGCATCGGCCTCGGCGCCGGCAGCACGTTTGTGCTCGACCTCCAGGGCCACGATCTCGTCAGCTTCCCCATCAGCGAGGAACTCGCACGTCAACTGACCGGCGTCGCCCAAGGCGATCTCGACGGCGCATCGGTCGTCCTGTCGTCAAACGCCGCCCGAAGCGTCATCGACAACGTCCTGAAACTGCCCGGCGACAGCATCGCGAACAACATCAAACGCGACGGCGACAGCGTCTGGCTGACCGCACCGCAGCCGTGGATGTCGGTCCAAGGCAGCGCAGGCGGTACGGTCACTGCAGGCGGCACGCTCGACGTCTCGGGCGCCACCGGTGGTTCGATCGCCTTGACCGGCGACAACGTCCACGCAACAGGCGTCCTAAACGCCAACGGTACGACCGGGGCAGGGGGACGCGTCTCGATGGCGGCGGCCAGCTTCGGCACCGTCTCAGGAACCATCTCCGCGAACGGCGCGTCCGGCGGCTCGGTCGTCGTCGGCGCTCGGAATCTCATCTCCTCCGGCACCGTCGAAGCGAACGGCGCAGGCGGCGCGGGCGGCTCGGTCGCTCTCGTGGCGGCCAACCAGCAGATTGCAACAAGCTCCACCCATGTGTCGGCGAACGGCGCCACAAAGGGCGGCACCATCGACGTTGCCGGCGGCACAGGCGTGAACCAAAGCCTGTTCACGTCGGGCACCTACACCGCGACCGCGTCGAACGGCACCGGCGGCACCGTCAACGTGGCCGGCCGCACGATCAAGATGATCGACTCGACGGTCGATGTCTCCGGCACGACAGGCGGTGGCAAGATCGCGGTCGGCTTCACCGGCGAAGGTGCGGGCCGAGCGATCAACGCGGACAACGTCCTCGTCTCGCCCAGCTCGACCTTCCATGCCGACGCCACGCAAAACGGCAACGGCGGCAGTGTGATCTTCTGGTCGAACCTGACCAGCGACTTCATGGGCACCATCACCGCCAAGGGCGGCTCGCTCGGCGGCAACGGCGGCTTCTTGGAAGTCTCGTCAAAAGGCGACATCGGCTTCTGGGGCTTGGGCGACGCATCTGCGGCGAACGGCCTGGCCGGTTCGCTATCTCTCGACCCGAAGAACCTCATCATCGCCGCCGGCGGCAGCAACTTGCCCGGCTACCAGCTTGTCGATCCCGGTTCGGGCAGTACGACCTTCGGCGCAGCGGTCGCCATGCTTTCGACCGGCAACACCGTCGTAACTGCATCGGGCGACGACACCGCGGCGACCGGTGCAGGTGCGTTCTTCGTGTTCAACACCGCGACCGGCGCGCTCATCAGCATGATCACCGGCTCGCGCGCGGGCGACGCGGTCGGCAGCGGCGGCATCACCGTCTTATCGAACGGCAACTTCGTGGTCGCCAGTTCAAACTGGGACAACGGCGCGGCCCTCGTCGACGCGGGCGCTGTAACGTTCGGCAGCGGCACGACCGGCGTCGCAGGCGTTGTGTCCGCTGCGAACTCGTTGGTCGGTGGAGCCTCGGGCAATCAGGTCGGCAACGGCGGCGTGACCGCGCTCAGCAACGGCAACTACGTCGTCACCAGTACGAATTGGGATAACGGCGCCACAGCCGATGTCGGTGCGGTGACCTGGGGCAACGGAACGTCGGGCACGTTCGGTGCCGTTTCGGCGGCCAACTCCCTCATCGGCTCGACAGCCGGCGACAACCTGGGCAGCGGCGGCATCGTCGCGCTGACGAACGGCAACTACGTCGTGCGCAGCAATCTGTGGGACAACGGCGCGACGGCCGACGTCGGCGCCGTCACGTGGGGCAACGGCAGCGGCGGAACGGCGGGCTCGGTGTCAGCCGCCAACTCGCTGATCGGCGTTACGGCAGGCGATCAGGTCGGCAGCAGCGGCGTGACGGCCTTGAACAACGGCAACTACGTCGTCGCATCTTCCTTGTGGAATAACGGCGCGGCGGCGGATGCCGGCGCCGTGACATGGGCGAACGGCAGCGGCGGTACGGTAGGTACCGTCTCGGCGGCGAACTCGTTGGTTGGCACGGCCGCCGGCAACGAAGTTGGCAACGGCGGCGTCACTGCCTTGTCGAACGGCAACTACGTCGCGATCAGCTCGAATTGGGACAACGGCGCGACCGCCAATGTCGGCGCGGTCACCTGGGGCAACGGCGCAACCGGCACCGTCGGCTCGGTCGGCGCAGCCAACTCGCTCATCGGCACCTTAGCCAACAACAACGTCGGCAGTGGCGGCGTTACGGCGCTCACGAACGGCAACTACGTCGTCATCAGCCCGAACTGGGATACGGCCGCGCTCACCGACGTCGGCGCCGTCACGTGGCGCAACGGCTCGGCGGCATCGAGCGGAACGGTCGCGGCCGCGAACTCGCTGGTAGGCTCGCGCGCGAACGACAACGTCGGTATCGGCGGCGTCACCGCGCTGACCAACGGCAATTATGTCGTCTCGAGCCCGAACTGGGATCTCAGCGCGGCAATCTCCGACTCCGGCGCTGCCACGTGGGGCAACGGCACAACCGGCGTCTCAGGCGCCATCACCGCGGCGAACTCGCTCGTCGGTTCGTCCACGAGCGACAACGTCAGCAGCAACGGAATCATCGCACTGACGAACGGCAACTACGTCGTTGTCAGCCCCTTCTGGGACAACGGCGCCATCGGCAGCGCCGGTGCGGTCACGTGGGGCAACGGCGCGACAGGCATTGTCGGCTCCATCTCGGCGGCGAACTCGCTGGTCGGTTCAACGGTAAGCGATCAGGTCGGCAGCGCAGGCGTCGCTGCCTTGACGAATGGCAACTACGCCGTCGCTTCGCCCTTCTGGAACAACGGCGCGATAGCCGACGGCGGCGCGGCCACCTGGGCAAACGGTGCAACCGGCCTCACAGGAACGATCAACGCAGGCAACTCGCTCGTCGGCACCGTCGCGAGCGATCGGATCGGCAGCGGCGGCATCGTCGCGCTCGCGAACGGCAATTATGTCGTATCCAGCGAACTGTGGGACAACGGCGCCACCACCGACGCCGGCGCCGTCACTGTCGGCATCGGCTTGGGCGGCACGGTCGGCACTGTCACCACCGCCAATTCGTTGATCGGCACACTGGACGCCGAACTCGCATTTTCCGCTGCCTCGCCGTTCGGTGAAATCGTCGCTGTCGGCATCGACGCGCCGCTCGTTCTCGTCGGCTTGACCGATCCAAGTCAGTTCACGTTCGCGCGCGCGGCCGGCGATACGCTGACCGTCGGCGCCAACTTCATCACCAACACGCTGAACACCGGCACCGCCGTCGTGCTACAGGCGTCAAACGACCTGACAGTTGGGGCCGACGTCATCGCCAACAATCCGCTGGGCAATGGCGGCGCGCTGACCTTGCAGGCGGGACGCAGTGTTCTCATCAATGCCGACATCACGACCGATGGCGGCAACCTGACGATCGTGGCCAACGAACTTCTGTCGGCCGGCGTCATCAACGCGCAGCGCGACGCGGGCGCGGCCGTTCTGAACATGGGTGTGGGCGCCGACATCAACGCCGGCACCGGCAACGTGCGCCTCACCCTCGCCTCCGGCGCGGGCAAGACGAACGCGACAAGCGGCGACATGACGCTGCGCAACGTCACCGGCGGCACCATCATCGCCGAGAACATGGGCCCGACGAACGGCAATGTCGTTCTGGCTTCGGGCGCTCTGACCGCAAACGGCACGGGCTCTCCCCTCGTCGTTGCGGCGCAAGGCGGCAACTTCATCAACAACGCCGGCGCAGGTGCGCTCTCCGCACCGAACGGCCGCTGGCTTGTCTATTCACAGAACCCGGCCGCCAACACCCTGGGCGGCCTCGCGGCGAACCCGTACTACAACACCCCGTACAATCCTTTGAACCCTACCGGCGTCGCAGGGGCAGGCAATCGCTTCGCCTACACGGTTGCACCCGTGCTGACGGTGACGCCGAACAACGCGGCGCGCGTCTACGGCGATGCCGATCCGGCATTCACCTACGGCATCACAGGTTTGATCAACGGCGATCTGTTGGCGTCAGCCGTCAGCGGCGCGCCGCTCATCACCTCGACGGCAACGGCTTCGAGCACAGTCGCCGGAGGTCCGTATGCGATCAACGCCGCGCTTGGTTCTCTGGCGTCGGACTTCAATTACGGCTTCGCGTTCGGCTCGGCCGCGCTAACCATCAACGCGGCGACGCTCACATACGTCGCCGATCCGAAGTCGCGCTTCTACGGCGACGCCAATCCTGCGCTGACCGGCACGGTGACGGGCTTCAAGAACGGCGAAACGGTCGCGACCGCAACGACCGGTGCGCTCGCTTGGAACACGCCGGCAACAAACACGTCGAACGTTGGCAGCTACGCGATCAACGGCTCGGGCTTGACCGCCAACAGCGGCAACTACGTCTTCGTCCAAGCCGCTGGCAACGCGACGGCTCTGACCATCAACCAGGCGCAGCTCGCCTACACCGCCGACGCCAAGACCCGCCTCTACGGCGACGCCAACCCGGCGCTGACCGGCACCGTGACAGGCTTCAAGAACACCGACACGCTGGGGACGACGACGACCGGCACCGCAACGTTCACGACGGCTGCGACGACGGCATCGAACGTCGGCAGCTACGCGATCAACGGCTCCGGCCTGACGCTCACCAACGCCAACTACGTGCTCGTGCAAGCGGCATCGAACGCGACGGCGCTGACGATCAACCCGGCAACGCTCATCTACACGGCCGACGGCAAGACGCGCCTGTACGGCGACGCCAACCCGGCGCTCACCGGAACGGTCTCGGGCTTCAAGAACGGCGAGACGCAAGGCACAGCCACCACGGGCGCGCTCGCGTTCACGACCACGGCAAACGGAACGACGAACGTCGGCAGCTATGCCATCGACGGCTCGGGCTTGACGGCCAACAACGGCAACTACGTCTTCGCCCAAGCCGCATCGAATGCCACGGCGCTCACGATCAACCCGTCGACGCTCACGTACCTCGCGACGCCAAGCTCGCGCGGCTACGGCGATGCGAACCCGGCCTTCACCGGCGTCGTCAACGGCTTCAAGAACGGCGAAACCGTCGGCACCGCGACCAGCGGCACGCTCACCTGGACGAGCCCCGCGACGCTGACCTCGAACGTGGGCACGTATGCGATCAACGGCTCCGGTTTGACGGCCAACAACGGCAACTACGTCTTCGTCCAAGACGGCGCCAACGCGACCGCGCTGACGATCAACCCGGCACAGCTCGCCTATCTCGCCGATCCCAAGAACCGCATCTACGGCGACGCCAACCCGGCGCTCACCGGCACGGTGACCGGCTTCAAGAACAGCGACACGCTGGCCACGACCACGACGGGCACCGCAACGTTCACGACCGCGGCGACGACGGCGTCGAACGTCGGCAGCTACGCGATCAACGGTTCGGGCCTGACACTCACCAACGCCAACTACGTGCTGGTGCAAGCGGCATCGAACGCCACCGCGCTCACGATCAACCCCGCGACGTTGACGTATACCGCCGACGGCAAGTCGCGCATCTACGGCGACGCCAATCCGGCGTTGACCGGCAACGTGAGCGGCTTCAAGAACGGCGAAACGCAAGGCACCGCGACAACCGGCACGCTCGCCTTCAACACGGCAGCCACCAATACGACAAACGTCGGCAGCTACGCGATCGACGGTTCGGGTCTAACGGCCAACAACGGCAACTACGTCTTCGTCCAAGCCGCATCGAACGCGACAGCGCTGACCATCAATCCGGCGACGCTGACCTACGTCGCCGATCCCGGCACGCGCCTCTATGGCGACGCCAACCCGACCTTCACCGGCACGGTAAGCGGATTCAAGAACAGCGAGACGATCGGCACGGCGACCACAGGCACGCTCACGTTCACCAGCCCCGCGACCGCGACGTCAAACGTCGGCGCCTACGCCATCAACGGCTCAGGGCTGACGGCCAACAACGGCAACTACGTCTTCGTCCAAGATCCGGGCAACGCGACCGCGCTCACGATCAACCCGGCGACGCTGACCTATATCGCCGACACGAAGACGCGCCTCTACGGCGACGCCAATCCGGCGCTCACCGGTACGGTCGGCGGCTTCAAGAACGGCGAGACGGTGGCGACCGCGACGACCGGCAGCCTCACCTTCACGACGACGGCCACGAACACGACAAACGTCGGCAGCTACGCCATCGACGGCTCGGGCCTGACGGCGAACAACGGCAATTACGTCTTCGCCCAGGCCGCGGGCAACGCGACCGCGCTTACGATCAACCCGTCGACGCTGACCTACGTCGCCGACGCCAAGAGCCGCATCTACGGCGACGCCAACCCCACGCTCACCGGCACGGTGACGGGCTTCAAGAACGGCGAAACCGAAGCGACGGCGACCACCGGCGCCCTGGCCTTCTCGACCACCGCCACCAACACCTCGAACGTCGGCGGCTACGCGATCGACGGTTCGGGCCTGACGGCGAACAACGGCAACTACGTCTTCGTCCAAGCGGGCTCGAACGCGACGGCGCTGACCATCAACCCGGCGACATTGACCTACATCGCCGACGCCAGCGCGCGCCTCTACGGCGATGCGAACCCGACGTTCACCGGCACGGTGACGGGCTTCAAGAACGGCGAAACCGAAGCGACCGCGACCACCGGCACGCTGGGCTTCACCAGCCCCGCGACGGCGACGTCGAACGTCGGCAGCTACGCGATCAACGGCTCAGGGCTGACGGCCAACAACGGCAACTACGTCTTCGTCCAAGACGCAGCGAACGCCACGGCGCTGACCATCAACGCCGCGACGCTCACCTACATCGCCGACCCCAAGAGCCGCGGCTACGGCGACGCCAACCCGGCGCTCACCGGCAGCGTCACCGGCTTCAAGAACGGTGAGACCGTGGGGACCGCGACAACCGGCGCGCTCACCTTCACGACGGCCGCCAACAACACGTCGAACGTGGGTACCTACGCCATCAACGGCTCCGGCCTCACGGCGAACAACGGCAACTACGTCTTCGTCCAAGACGTGTCGAACGCGACGGCGCTGACCATCAATCCGGCGAGCCTGACCTACATCGCCGACACCAAGACGCGCCTCTACGGCGACGCCAACCCGGCGCTGACCGGCACGGTGGGCGGCTTCAAGAACGGCGACACGGTAGCGACCACCACCACCGGCACACTGACGTGGAGCACCACGGCGACCAACACGTCGAACGTCGGAAACTACGCCATCACCGGCTCGGGCCTGACGCTCACCAACGCGAACTACGTGTTGACGCAGGCGGCGGGCAACGCAACGGCGCTGCACATCAACCCGGCGACGCTGCTCTACGACGCCGACTCGCAGGCCCGCCTCTATGGCGAAGAGAACCCGACGCTGACCGGCGTGGTGACCGGCTTCAAGAACGGCGAGACGCAAGCGACCGCCACCACTGGCACGCTCACCTGGACGACGGCGGCGAGCGAGACGACGTTCCCGGGCAGCTACGCGATCACGGGCTCAGGCCTCACCGCGAACAACGGCAACTACGTCTTCGCGCAGGACCCGGGCAACGCGACCGCGCTGCTCATCGCGCCGAACTTCAGCGCGCTGACCGGCATCAACCTGACGCAGCTGCTGAAAGAGGGCGACCTGGCCGGCGACGGCGTGTTCGAACATATCCAGGGCTCGCTCTCGACGCACGAGAACGCGATCGACATCGAAGGTCCGGGCCGCCCCGAAGACAAGGACGGCAAGATCGACGCACCGTCCACGCGCTGCGCCCTGCCGTCGACGGCGGCCCGCCAACCCGGAGACTGCAACTAGGCACGCAAAGAGAGCGGGCGAACCGTCCGCTCTCTAACCCGCCAACCCGGCCAACGCCTGACGCGTGGCGAGCAACGACTGCCCCGCCACCATGCCCTTCCAGTCATCCGCGTCGCCATAAAACGCATCGCGGATCTGCTTCTTGATCGGCGCCGCCTCGGCAGAGCGCACATCCCCATACGCATGCAGCCAGTTGTCCGCGCGCAACGCCTGCAGCACGACCATCGTCTCGACCGTGCCGATCTCCAGCGCCATACCCGTCACCTCCGCGTGCGGCAACAACGCCGCCGCCGCCGACAGCCCGTCGCCCGACACATCCGCCGACGTCGAGTTGCCGGAGGCGGGCGACGTCACCGCCCCGCCATACCACCGCGCCGCGCGCACGAACTGCTCGCTCTCGCGCGCGACGGGGATGATCTGCTCGCCATACCCCCAAGGCCCCAGGCCCGTGTGATAGTCGATGATCCCCACGCGACGCGCGCCGCCCAAATACGAGCCAAAAATCTGCGTCTGCGTCCGGCGCGACCACGTCGGCCCCGTGCCGCCATAGAACAGCCCCTTCGGATGCGTGTACTGCCCGCCGCTCACCGCCGCCTGCATGGCGACCATCCCGTGCGTCTGCACCCATTGCATGAGCGCGCCAAGCGTCCGCTGCTGCGACGCCGCCGTCCATTCCTCAGGACACATCAACTCGTGCAGCTCAGCGTAGCCGGCGTTGCGGGGCAGGGGCTTCTCGAAGTCGATCCAATTGCGGTTGAGATCCACGTTCTCATGCGTCACGCGCCTGTTCCACGCAAAGCCGTACGGGTTCATCGCATGGATCATCAGCACGCCCACGCCGGCCGGCACGCGCGCCAACTCCCCGCGCTTGAGCCAATCGACCTGCGCCCCCGACCCGCAATACCCCTCAACCCCATGCGTGCCGGAGATCATGACAAGCACGCGCTCCGCATCCCGCGCCCCAAACCAAGCCACATCGGTGGAAAGCTCTTCGCCGCCCGGCCCACGCTCAGGATGCACGACGCGCTCCAGGCTCCCACGCGCATCCTTCGCTGCCGCCAAAAATTTGGCCCGCGCCTCGTCATAGCTGGCGCTGAAACTGTCCGCTGAATTCATAGCCGATCCTCCACAAGCCCCGACCTGACCTCCGCCCCCTCGCAAAGTCAAACCATCGACGCCCAACCACCAACCCCGTAAGCTCAGGCCCGTCACCAAGTGCCGACTCAACCCACGGAGAACCCCGCCATGGCCAAAGGCCAACTACGCAGCAACCGCGAAAAGAAGAAACCGAAGGCAACCGCCAAAGACAAAAAGAGCCCCGCGGCCAACCAACCCTTCGCCACAAAACCCGAACCCCCGCGCAAGAAATAGCGCCGGCGCCTGAAGTCTTGCCGCAGGTCCGATCGGATGATGTGGCACATGTTGCACAAGGGTCCGGTGTGACTCGTCGTTGTGCCACAGGCGTGCGCGTGGACCGCGCGCGCCAGTCTGAGTCACGCTTCAAGACTTACTTGTCTGCGAGAAACAGCATGAACCGCGCCAGCGGCCGCTTGAACGTGAGCAGATAGATGACGTGAACCGCGACGAGCAGGATCAGCAGAGTGCCGAGCAGATCGTGCGCCTCTCCGACACCGCTCTCCTCGCGCTCGCCATGCCGCTCGTCCTCGGATGCTTCAGTCGCCGGAGGTGACGCCGTCGAAACCGCGATGGACGGCGACAATCCCAATGCGCGTCCCTTGTCGAGCGCAATGCCAGTCCCCATCGTCCCGACCTGGCACACGGCGATACCCGCGAGCAGCGTATGGCTGATCGCGGGATGCGTGAACGCGTTATCGAGTTTCAGTCCCTGAAAATGCGGATAGAACCGCATCAACCCCAGCTGCCGTGCGCCGGTGAACACCATCGCAAGACGCACCGCGGTCACCGCCGCGACGCCGTATCCCAGCCAGGCATGCACGATGCCCCATTCCGCGCTGATGTAGCTGGCGATGACCAGAACGGCCAGAAACGCATGGACGATGCGCAGTTGCTGCATGACGGACATGGGGTGCTTTCATTCGCCGAGTCGGCGAAACGGTGGACCACGCTTACGCCGAGAGGCCGGCGACAACCTTGACCGACATCAACACCTTGGGAACCGATGCGGGACATATGAGACAAGGGTCGGGTGTCCCGCATAGTTGTCCGGGATGTCCGCCGCGCCCGCGTGCGGCCGCTCCTTCGCGCTCACCATCGGCAGGAGAACGTTGCGCTTAGCGCCACCGCGCAATTCGCCAGTCTGGAATTGAACAGCGCCGACTATCGCCGAAATCGCCGAATTTGTCCAGAACAAATTGGAAACATCTGGCCAGCGTCGACGTCGAGCGCCGCGGGCGGCAAGCCAAGAAAATCTTCCAAGACAAAACTCTGTCTTGCAAGAAAGTCTTGCGCGTCCCTCGGGCGATGACCGCCCCGTCAGGCCGTGCGCACCAGATCGCGATAGGCGCGCCAGCTGGCGAGGCCAAGCCACGGGAAGATCACGATAAGCCCCAGGAACGCGGTTGCGGCGGAGATCAAGAGCAGCACGACGATGAGCGCCGCCCACAAAAGCATGGGCCCGGGATTCGTGGCGACGGCAGTGAAGCTCGCGGCCGTCGCGCTCCACACGTTCGTTTTGTGGTCGAGCAGCATGGGCGCCGAGACGACGACAAGACAGAAGGTGAAGAACGCGATGATGCCGCCCACGAGCGTCCCCGTGGCGAGCATCGACCAGCCATCGACGGTGAACAGCGCAAAGGTCACGAACGACTCGATCGTCGTGTGATACGAGTACGTCGATAGGCCATAGACGACCTGCGCGATGCGGCCCCACAACAGATAGATCATCAACAGCGCGAAACCGAGATAGGCGACGTCCTGGCGCACCGCCGCGCGCACGAAGATCATCCGCGCGAGCGTCGGCTTTTGTCCCTGCTCGATTTCGCGCCCGGCCTCGTAAAGCCCCATGGCCAGAACCGGCGCGATCAAGACGAAGCCGCAGCTCAGCGCCAGCACCCAGAAGGCCGCGTTCGAGGCGATGAACATCGCCGAACCCGCGATCGAAACGAAAGCGAGCGCAAGCCCATAGGCGAGGCACGGCCCCGGCGCCTTGCCCAAATCGCGCCACGCACCGGCGAGCCAGCGAAACGGAGCGTCGATACCGACCGTGTTGACGGTGATGTTTCCGGGGACTGCTGCCGATTCCATGCGGGGCTCCTGCAGCCGGAGCGTAGAACCTGCCGCCGTGGAGCACAAACGCGCGCAAGGCGACGGGCGTCACAAACGCCGCCGGCGGCTTCGCCTCGCAATGCGTGCGCCAAGGCGCGCAATGCCGGGCGCAGTGCGTGCCTGAGTAGCACCAAACGCCGCTCATCCGCCCCCACTTAAGCGGGGAAGGGGAGCGGACCGTGATCGTTTCCGCCGGACGGCGTGTCCAGCGTATGTGGTTCGCCCACGTGCGAAAGCACCGCTCGCGCACCCCTGAAGTCTTCCTTCGACGTGTGTAGTCCCTCGTCGTGACAATCGAGCTTTATTCTTGACATTGACGCTTAAGGTGTCAAATTGACGACTGAGGTGTCAATATGAGTTTGAGAATCCAAAGTGGGCCGCTGTCAGATGAGGCGCAACTGTTCGAGCTTATCCGGCGGGTGCGGCCGCTCTACCGGACGCTAGTCGCAGCGGTGGAGGATCGCCTCAAAGGCACGGGTGTTTCGGTTGCACTTCGCGGCGTGCTTGAGGTTCTCGCCGACGACGGTCCGCAGGCGGTACCGCAGATCGCGCGCGCGCATGGGGTCGGACGGCAGTTCGTTCAGCGCCTCATCGATGAAGCGGCGGCTTCGGGACTCGTACGCAGCGAGGACAACCCAGCACATCGCCGTTCACCGCTCTTCGATTTGACGGAGAAGGGGCGGGCGGCGTTTACGAAGATTCGCCGGCAGGAGATGGCAGTGACGCGTCGTGTAGCAGCCGGACTTTCCCGCGCGGATGTCGCTGCCGCATTGCGGGTTGCCAACCACATGCTTGAGGGCTTTGCCGAGCGCTGAAGGAGGCGTGCAATGATGTTCAACTATCACTGCGATCCGGTCATTGAGGAAATCCGGTTGGGCGAGCGACGCATTGATGGCGTCGTCGCCGGTGAAGACATCGCATACCAGAGTCCTAAGGGCGGGAACGTCACCGGGACATTTCTACAGTCCGCCCAAACGACAGGATCACCGCCTGCAGGCGTTTTGATGCTGCATTGGGGTTTCGGCGATCGGTTGAGCTTTTTGTCCGAAGCGGCGGTCTACGCCCGGGCGGGCGCCGTGGTGCTGCTGATCGATGCACCGGGTATGGGCGGGCGCGGAAGCCGGCTGCCGCGGATCGACCAGGCTGACTCGGCGCGCGCCTTTCTCATCCAGTGCGTGACAGACCTTCGGCGTGGCGTCGATCTTTTGTTACAGCGGGGAGCAGCATCAGAGCGGATCGGCTATGTCGGGCACAGTCTTGGTGCCGCCGTGGGAGTGCCCTTTGCCGGCGCGGAGGATAGACTCGCGGCAGCAGTCCTGATGACGCCACTTGGTGACCTGTCGCGTGGCGGTTGGGCGCTCGCGCCAGATCGACGGTATCGCGAGCTTATGGCGCCGCTCGACGGTACAAACGTCATTGGCGGTGCGCATGCCGCTCTATTCTTTCAGTTTGCCCGACACGACCCATGGGTTGACTTTGCGACAGCTCAGCGGCTTTGCGCGGCCGCACCCCAAGCGCACGTGGGTTGGTATGAAGCTGATCATCGCTTGTCACCCACTGCACTAAGCGATCGCACGGCGTGGCTTTGTCAGCGACTGGCTCTGGCGACGCCGCAGGCGGAGGAACTGAGGGGTGTCCGCCTTCCTGCCGGCGACCTGTGGCGGCATTGGATGACGGCTCCGCTCTATCGTTTCGCGAAGCGGCTTGCCGGAGTTCGCCCCGCTTGATCAAATCAAGGACGACGGAGGCTCCTGGCCGCTTCACTTCCAAATGGGATCATTGCGCATCCGCGGTGCACCGGGGGGACAGTGTTGCGCTCGCCTCATGGATTGCACTCGGGGCAGTGGAGCGTGGACGCGAACGTCAGTCCGTGACCGGGCGATGAGCGTTCTTCGAACGCGCAGGCGGTGCAGCGCAGGATCTCGGCGGCCACCAGTTCGGTCGGCGTTCCGCACGTCCCGCACGGCAGACCGCGGCGGACCTCAATCACGTCGTATCCAGGGGCTTTGCAGCGGGGGCACAGTTTGATGACGCGCCGCGCGAGCCTACCGGCAAGTTCGCCGATCGCCGACATCCGCGTCGGATTGCAGTGCGCGCGCATATCCGTTTCGAGACGCGCCAGACCGTCCATCGAGAGCGCGGCCGCGGCGTCGATGGCGAGGCGCAGGCTATCGATTTCCACAATACCCTTGCCGGTGCACGTGCCAGGCTCGCTGTTGGTCTTGACGACCATGGCGTGGTCGGGAAAACCGGCCGCGGCGATGAAATCTTCGGCCTCCGAAACGGCCGACACCGCGACATGAGAGAAATTCGTCGATAGCGAGATCAGACTCTCGCTCACCACAATGCCGCGTTCGTCGTCCACCAGAACCATCAATTCGATTCCCGCCGGCAAGACCGGCATTTGCGGATGCCGCGCGAAGGTTCCTTCACTTGCGATACCTATGGAGTGACCTGCGATCTTCATGCCCATGCGAGCTTTACGTATCGCGACCTCAAGCATCGTGCCGTCGCGTGGGACCTCACCGGTAAAGGTTCCCAAGGCATCGGTGTCGATACCGGGCGGTACGACGATCCGCATGCCCAACACATCCTCAAAGGCCGGCGCTATGACGCGTTCCTTGCCGTGCATCGTGGCCAATACGGCCGTGATGCCGGCATAAGGATGCCGGTGCTTCGGCTCCGCGGGATCAGAAGTATCCATCACGCTTCTTGCGCTCCAGTGAGCCGCCATCGTCGCGGTCTATAACGCGCCCCTGGCGCTCCGAAGCTTGGGCTTCCAGTGTTTCGATCACGACGGCGTCCAAAGTCCGCGCCTGTGAGCGAACCGCGCCTGTGACGGGCCAGCATCCAACCGTTCGAAACCGCACAAGCTCTTCGCGTGGCGTTTCACCCTCATGCAGCGGGATGCGATCGTCATGCGCCGCGATCAAAGCGCCGTCGCGTTCGACGACGCGGCGAGGCCTGGCGAAATAGAGCGGGGCCAGCCGAAGCGCGCGTGCCTTTACGTAAGTCCAAATGTCCGCTTCGGTCCAATTTGACAGCGGGAACACGCGCACCGTCTGTCCACGGTTTAGCCGCGTGTTAAAGATGTTCCACAGTTCTGGACGTTGGGCACGCGGCTCCCACGAATGCCCCTCGCCGCGAAGCGAGAATATGCGCTCCTTGGCGCGCGAGCGCTCCTCGTCCCGCCGGGCGCCGCCGAACACGACGTCGAAACGATGCGCGTCGAGCGCGGCTTTGAGCGGTACGGTCCGCATGATTTCCGTGTAGAGCGCGGCTCCATGAACGAAGGGCGAGATGCCTTGCGAGCGTCCTTCTTCGTTGGCGTGAACGATCAGGCGTGCGTTCAGATCGCTCACAAAGCGGTCGCGAAAAACGATCGTCTCGTCGAACTCCCAGGTGGAGTCGATGTGTAAAAGCGGCAGGGGCAAGCGGGCGGGAAAGAAAGCACGTGCCGCGAGGTGCGCCAGCACGGTCGAATCCTTGCCGCCCGAGAACAGCAAGACGGGGTTCGACGCTTCCGCCACGCCTTCGCGCAGGATGTGAATAGCCTCGGCCTCCAACATCGCAAGGTGGCGCGGCAGCATGGTCACGCGCCTGCGATCTCGACGGTTTCCCACGTTTGCTTGCCGCGATAGCGGCGGATCGTGCGATCGCCGCCGAGTGCGAAGAGATGCACCCAGCCGTTGTCGACAAGGCGGCGGACGCCTTCGTGTTTGGCGATGATGCGGTTCATCTCAGACTCCGGCGCCTCGATGACCACGTTCAAGCGCAACGGCTCATGCACGAGATCGCGGCCGTCGTGGACGGACTGCCACGGCAAACCCGGCCTAAGATCACCCGCGTTGCCCTCAAGAACGCCGAGCGCACCGACGACGTTATGCAGTGTTTTATTGCCGCTGCCGAAGAGACGATTGTTCACCGTCGATCCGAAGTATTGAAGGTTGATCCAACTGGCGACCACCATCGGCGCGGTCATAATCAACTCGAGTACGCCGAAGCCGTCGTCCTTGGTCCAGTCGTAGTTGTGCAGGAATGCGCGGCCCTGAAGATCGAGGCCCGCCGTGCGCTCGCGCGGCGCGGCGATGAAGGCCGCGTTACCCGCCAGTCCCCACTCGGGGCGCACCTGCGACCAATCGCGGCTGCGCGCCTTGACGTTTGCGTTTGCGCTCTCGCCTTTCCCGAGTCCGAGGCGTAACCCTCGCTCGCGGCGCGCCAGTTCGCCGGCGCGCGCCAGGCGCTCCTTGAGCCACTTGAGATCGGCGGCATGCGAAGCCGGAATGGAGGCCTCGTCGAAAATGCGCACATCGTCCGTCGTGGTGTCGTGCAGACACCCGAGGAAGACGGTGTCGGACGGGATGTCGATTCCGCGCGCCTTCAGTGCAATCCGCACGCCGCGATCATTGAGGATCGCCGCCGCCACACGCGCGTTGGCTTCGCCGGTGTGTCCGCCGCACGCACCGCAGTCCAAGCCGCTCGCGTGCGGATTGTTCACCGTCGTGCTGCCATGGCCGGTCAACATGACGAGGCGCGCAAAATTTCCGGTAAGCGACATCGCGCGCAGCACCGCTTCGGCCATCGCGGGCCGGCTTTCGGCATCGAAGCCTGTGGCGCGGCCGCCCACCAGGCGCAGGTCCAGCCTGGGACCTACTCGCGCTGCCACATCCGCATCGAGACCCTCGTAGCTTGGGTGAGGTACGGGTCTGCTCAGGCCTAGGCTGTCCCCGACGATCTTCGCGGCGAACCACAGACCAAACGTTTCGACGAAGGTGAAGGACGATACGGCCGACAGTTTGAAGGCCTTCCACGCCTTGTGCGCGCGGCGGCGCAAGAGGCGCACGCCCAACACCTCGACCTCTTCTTCTTCAGATGCGCCGGCGACTTGTTCGCACACGATCATTTTCGGGGTGAGCAGAACGGGGCATTGCGCGCCGCCGCGCACGTTGCCGATCGGTATGTATTCGATCGGGAAGCCGAAGAAGCCGGCGAAGCCCAGCGTTTCGCACTCGGGCGCAACCGCTTCGAGCGCGCGCCGAAACACTTCGGAGCGAACGTCGATGCAGAAGGCGGCCTGCAGCGATTTGCGCGCGCCGGCGCGCGCGCCGTGCCCATGCACGCCGGCGATGTTTGCGAACAACCGGCGTTGGTAGGCCGCTTCATAGGCGTTGTGCAGAAGAAGGTCGATCTCGAGATCTTTGTCGCCTTCGCCACCGGTCGCTTGTCCGCCGGGCGGGGCTGCGGCCTGCGCCATTGCTGCCGCCCAGGCCGACGTAAACCTCTCGTCCGATCGCTGCTTGAAGAGCGCAAAGCCCCAGGCGACGCGGATCGCCAGCAACTCCACCAACGTGTCGTCCGGCCTGCCGTAAAGTTCGTTGTCCCACACGCGATAGCGCGCGTAGGCTGCCCATCCCTGAATGTCGAAGAGCGACCGGTACAGGTAGTCAGCGCGCGATTGAGCGGGGATGCCAAGTGCGGCGACGACGTAAGCGATCGTGTCGCGCGCATCCGACGGGAGTCGCGCAACGGTGGCCCGGAAGTTATTCACGCCCATGACTTCGGGATTGCGATCGTGACGCGCTGATTCGCGCCACGCCGCGTAGGGCTTCAAGCCACGCCACGGCATCTTCCAAGCCGCCTGACCCTCGTCGAAGTAGGCGGCGCACCATTTCGAAATCTCGTCGACCATGAAGGCCGTGCGAGACGCTTCCCGGTCGCCGTCGGAAAGTCCGTCGAGTATGTCCGCCACCGTCGCCACGACCGCACCCGGGGGCGATGCTTTCGACGGCGCTGCGAAGGCTTCAGCGCGCAGGCTGGCGGCACCGGGCGGGACGGCCATGCCGGCCGGTGCTCCTGCAATGGCGGCTCTCAGGTCGACGTCTTCAATGTATCCGGCTTCAATCCTTGCGCGGTAGAACGCGCGGGGCATCAGCATGTCCGCCTTCACGATGCGCCGCATCGTGGAACAGGTTTGCGCGAACGTCTGTTCCGCGAAACCGAGAAACGGGTTGACGGCAACGAAATGCTTCAGCGGCCACAGCGGCGCGATCCGGGCGCAAGCGGTATCGATCGCCGTGTCGAGGCCGGCGTCGGGTGCAATCGTTTCGGTTGCGTCGTGCTGGATCGCGGTTGCGCGTTGAGCTTGCATCATACCGAGCCTTGTTTGCCGGAGCGGGTGGCGGGCCACAGTTTCAGCGCCATACGATTGGCCAGCGTGTTGACGTAAAGGCCGTTCCACATGTGGACGTAGGCGGCTTGCCAAAAGGGTCTTGCGGCCTGGCGTGCGAACTCGCCTTGCAGGACCGCGATCAGCGCAAAGGCGGCGACAACGCACACGACGATGGCGAGGTCAAAGGGACCGCGCAGCGCCAGGGTCGGCGGCAAAGCGTCATGGAGCAGATATTCCGCGCCGCGTTGTAGGGCGAAGTAAAGGCAGGCGACGACCCCGGCGGTCAGCACCGCGCGGCCGACCACGTAGCCGTTCGGCCGTTCGTCGATCGCGTTCGCGAGCAGGATCGTCAGTCCCATCAGCATCACCGCGCCGAGAGCGAAGACGCCGGGCTTTTCCACCGGTGTCGCACCGAACAGCCAGCTGAAGGCAAGCGCCAAACCCAGAACGATAGTCACGGCGATCGCCATGCGCGCAGGGTGCGGCTGACCGCCGGGGCTGGGCGACCAGGACGCGCGCAGCAGATCGATCACGCCGCCAGAGGACAGAAAAGCGTGCGCCTTGTAGAGCGAGTGCGCCACGATATGAAGCAGCGCCGCGGAAAACGCGCCCAGGCCGCACTGCAGCAGCATGAATCCCATTTGCGCGATCGTCGAGTAGGCAAGACCAACCTTCACCGATGTCTGGCTCAACATCGCCAACGAGCCAAAGAGTGCCGTGACGCCGCCGAAGACGGCCAGCATGTCGAGCGCCGCCGTCGACATGACCATAACGTCCGAAAGGCGTAGAACGAGAAACCCGCCGGCATTGATGATACCCGCGTGCAGCAGCGCCGAGACCGGCGTGGGCGTTTCCATCACTTCCAAAATCCAGCCGTGCAGCGGGAACTGCGCCGATTTGAGCAGGGCGGCGGCAGCGATAAGCAGCGCCGCCGCTTGTATGGCGCCCGTCGCGCCGCTTCCCGCGGCTATTGCCTTGGCGCCGGCGAATATCGTCTGGAAGTCGAAAGCGCCGAACGTCGACCAGAGCAAAATGGAAGCAGCGATCAGGCACGCATCGCCCATCCTGCTGATGACGAATTTCTTACGCGCCGCGAGTTGCGCGGGCCGGCGCTCGGCATAGAAGGTCAACAGGGCGTTCAGGCCGACGCTCGTGGCGATCCAAGCGACGATCAGCTGAACCAGATTCCCGGACACGACAAGCATGAGCACGCAGGCGACGGTCAGGCAGAGACGTTTGAGAAACGACGCATGGTTGGGATCGCCGTCGAGGTAGTTGCGGCTGTATCCGATCACCGCCGCGCCAACGAAGGCGACGAGTGTGAACATCGTCGCGCTCAGCGCATCAACGCGCAGACCCAAGCCGCCGCCCGCGAGTCCAATCGTGGGCGTGGCCAGCGCCCCCCAAACGGCGACGGACACCCCGGCGCCGGCGGCGAGCGCCACAGTGACGAGGGCGGCGGCAAATCCGAACGCGGCGAGCCTGCGCGGCGTCGTGATTCCGCGTGGCGCCAGCGCGACAGCAGCAAGGAGGAGCGGGCCCAGCGTCAGAAGCCACGGCAAGTTGGACGTCAAGACGATCCCTCGTTCGTCGGTTCGGGCGGACCTTAGGGACGCGCGTTCATTATATCCAATTCAAAGATTGCAACCCATTGTTCGTTTTAATAGAACTAAGTGCATGAGCGGCCTCAACTTTCATCACCTGCGCTATTTCCATGCGATCGTGTCCGCGGGCGGTTTGACCAAAGCGGCGGAGCGGTTGCGCGTGTCGCCGTCGGCGCTGTCGGTACAGCTGCGGCAGCTTGAGGATCAGCTGGGTCATCCGCTCTTCGAAAGACGCGGGCGGCAGCTGGCGCTGACCGAGGCGGGCCGCATCGCCTTGGCGCGGGCCGAGACGATTTTCGCCGAGGGCGAAGAACTCGTGGACGCTTTGCGCGGGCAGGGCGGGCGGGCGCGCGACGTGATACGCGTCGGCGCGCTGGCCACGTTGTCGCGAAACTTCCAGACCGAGTTTTTGCGCCCGCTTTTCGCGAAGGATGACGTGAAGCTTGTGCTTCGGTCGGGATCGATGCGCGAACTGCTGTTGATGCTGGACACGCACCACATCGACATTCTGCTGTCGAACACCGTTCCGCCGCGCGACGCGTCGACGCCCTGGGTGCCGCATGCGATTTCCCACCAACCGGTGAGCCTTGTTGGCCTTCCGGCGAAGGGCGCGAACGGCTTAAGCTTGAAACAAGTGCTCGACGGGGCGCCGCTCATACTGCCGACGATGGAAAGCAGCCTGCGCGCGGAATTCGATTCCCTCGTCGCGCGCACCGGCGCAAAGCCGCGCATTGTCGCGGAGGTCGACGACATGGCGATGCTGCGCCTGCTGACGCGCGAGGGCGTGGGGCTTGCCGTCGTTCCCCCTATCGTGGTCCAGGACGAGTTGCGCGCGGGTACGCTGGTCGAATTGAAAAAACTGCCCAAACTCAGGGAGCATTTCTACGCGATCACCCCCACGCGCCGGTTTCCAAATCCGCTTGTCGAACGCCTGATCAGTGCGACCGGCCGGCGTTTCCGCTAAGCGCGCGGCCCGCCATGCGCGGTGGACTCGCAAGCGAAGTTCTAGACCCGACCCTGCGCGTCAAACCTTCAATCTGGTCCTTCAGTCGAAGTCTCAATTTCTTGAGAACCCGGATCGCGACGCTGTCCGGCGCAATCCGCTTGGACTCTTCCCGCACCGCACTGTCGATCTCCGCGTGACGTCGACGCAGTGCTTCGAGACTGATCTTCATCGTCTTCTCCTGTTCGTTGGGATTATCGAGAGTCGAGTCTGGATGGCGAGGCGGCGCGCACCTGCCGGGGCTCAATCGAAAATATCGAAGATGTTGAAGCCTCGCCTGCCGCGCCCGCGTTCAGGCATGTGGTCATCGTCGTCATCTCGTACGCGACGCCGATCTTGAAAGCTGTGCCGGGCCGCGCCCGCCTCGTCCGCATACGGTTCGTCACGCCCAAGCGTTACGAGCTTCTCAAGTTCGCCCCGATCGAGCCAGACGCCGCGACACTTGGAGCACATGTCGAATTCCACGCCCGACCGCGTGACGGTTTGCATCGACGCTTCACAGTTCGGGCACATCAAGACAGGCATTCGCTATCTCCACCGGGGGCATTTCCTCCGCCCCCGCGTCGCAGAGATCAGAACGGGGCCTGCTGCGCGCAATGCCCGCGGTGATGAGCACTTGGAATGACCGTCATAAGCGCGACGTCGGACCGTCCGCCTCGCGGTCCAGCGCCGCCAAAACAAAAGCCGCGAGCCGTTCCGCGGCTACGGGAAGCACGCGTCCGGCCCGAACCAGCGCGATCTCCGTTTCGGCGAGCGGCGGCAGACCAGCGCGCGCATCAAGCTCGATCATGTCGGCCGGCACCATTTCGCGCGGCAACACCATGACGCCGAGACCCGCCCGCAGGGCCGCGAGTTTGCCCGCGAGCGACTGGCTTGTGTAAGCGATGCGCCACGCCTGACCATGCGCGTCGAGCGCGGAGGTCGCTCGTTTGCGATAAACGCAAGGCGCGGGAGCGGCAATCAAGGGCAGCCGCGCGGTTCTGTCGACGATGTCCGCGCGCGCCGCGACCCAAACAAGCGGTTCACGCCAAACCCGCACGCCCAGATCCGGACCCTGAGGCTCGCGTTTGATGAGCGCAAGATCGAGTTCGCCCCGGCTGATCTTCTCAAGAAGATGCAGTGTCAAGTCGCAGGTCATGGAGAGCGCCACACCCGGGTAAGTGCGCGTGTAGTCCCCGAGGATGCCCGGCAGATGCACAGTCGCAAAATCTTCCGGCGCGCCGAAACGCACCTCTCCCGCGACCGCGTCGTCGACCATCTCGCCCACGATCTCATCGTTGATGCGCAGGAGCTTGCGCGCCTTAAGCTGCAGGGCTTCACCGTATGCGGTCAGCACGACGCGGCGTTGATCGCGAACGAACAATTCGGCGCCGATCTGTTGTTCCAGGCGCTGAATCTTCAGACTTATCGCCGATTGCGTGCGGCCGAGCCGGGCGCCGGCGTGCGTGAAGCTCTTGGCCTCGCCGACGGCCAGGAACGCGCGCAGCAGATCGAGATCGAGATTGACGAGGCGGGTTTTCGGCTTGGTCATGCTCCCCAAGTGGGGTGTGCGAATGAAAAGGCAAATTCTCGCAGCGTGTACTTGAAACCGCTCGGCGCGCGCCCAACCTACGTCACCGATCCGGGCCCCTCTGGCGGCGGTTGTACCGTCGCGATGTCGGATCTCGCCTTTGTTAAGCACCGCCGACCAACAGGGGGCCGTCGCGCATGGAATTCGTCGTCGCTGATTTTCTGGGCTGGCCCGTTTGGCTGTGGCTGGCATTTGTGGGCCTTGTGATTGCCCTTCTGGCGTTCGATCTCGGCGTGCTTCACCGCAAAGAGCATGAGATCGGCGTCGCCGAATCGCTTCTGACGTCGGCGCTCTACATCGGCGTGGGTGTTGCGTTTGCGGGCGTCGTGTATTGGCTCTACGGTCAATCCGCACCCGCCAACGGTCTCGATCCTCAGCTGATGATCGCCGACGACGCCAAGCGCGCTTGGCTTGCGACCGAGCTGTACTTGACCGGATTCATTCTCGAGAAGACGCTGGCCCTCGACAACATCTTCGTCATTTCACTCATTTTCACTTACTTTGCGATCCCGCGCCTCTATCAGCATCGCGTTCTGTTCTGGGGCATCATCGGCGTCATCGTTCTGCGCGCGTTGATGATCGGCGTCGGTGCGGTCCTCGTCGCGCAGTTCAGCTGGATCCTCTACGTCTTTTCGCTCTTCCTGATTTGGACGGGCGTGATGATGCTGCGCAAACAGCACGCACCAGATCTGTCCAAGAACCCCGTCGTCGGCTTTCTCAGACGCTGGCTGCGCGTCACCGAGGCGCCGGAGGGGCACAATTTTTTTGTCCGCAAGCCCGACACGTCGACGGGAAAAGTCGTTCTCTGGGCGACACCCTTGTTCCTCGCGTTGGTCATGATCGAACTGGCCGATCTTGTGTTTGCGATCGATTCGGTGCCCGCAATCTTCGCGATCACGTCCGATCCGTTCATCGTCTACACGTCGAACATCTTCGCCATCCTGGGCCTGCGCGCGCTTTATTTCGCGCTCGCGGCGATGATCCATCGCTTCCACTATCTCAAATACGCACTGGCCGCGACGCTCATCTTCATCGGTGCGAAGATCTTCGCGGGCGATCTCTTCCCGGGCGGAAAGGTGCCCGCCGAATGGTCGCTCGCCGTCACCGTTGGCTTGCTCGCCGCCGGCATTCTCTACTCGCTGTGGAAGACCCGCAACACATCCGGAGCGCTCGATCGCCCTTAAAGATTGCGACCGGTGTCCGCAATTGCTCCCGCTTCAAAATTCCTGTGGGTGCTCTTTGCTAAGCCGCTCCAGGATGTCGAGGTAGTGGCGGGTCTCCTCGTCCGATAGATCCGAGAACGGCGTCGCGCTCACCTCCTTGGGCTCGACCGCGGCGACCAAGCGTAGATACGCAGCCACATCTTTCTCGCGCAGCTTGGCGATCGCGCCAACGCCGTGTTCCCTGAAGTCGGCCGCGAGCGCCTCGGCGAAGGCGCTCGCGATGCTGGCCTGGGAAGCTGTGATGTCGCCCTTCCGGCTCACGACGCGTGCCCGTTCGTGAATCGCTGCAGGCACTCCACCAGCGCCTGTTGCTCGGCCGCCGCCCGCGCGAGGCCGCCCTCAAATTCCAGCGCCGCCGCCCGTTCCTGAAACAGGTCGCGCCAATGAGAGGGGAGGGGGGTGTCCACCTCCTCCGTTTCACTTGCGTCACTGCGCCGGGGTGGCGCACCGGCGCACGCGAAACGGAGAGGGTCCACGACCCCCTCCCCCCTGTGGGCGCCGCTGCCGACCGCACGGGCCAGCAACTCGACCGGCGGTAACACCTGCTTATCCGCCGGCATCGGCTCGCCAAGCCGCCACCGCGCTTCGCGTCCGCGCGTGACCTCCTCGTTGACGAGGTAGCCCAAGTGCCGCGCGGTGGCGCAGCGCCTGTTCGCCGACGTCTTGTCGAGCCTGAGGCGTTGCGCAATCGCATGGCCCTTCACCGCGTGCGTATCGCCGCCGAGATCGGCCACCACGCAAACCGTCTCGCGCACCTGAGGCGCCACCTTCGCCGTAATTCCCTCGGCAACCAGATCGACCACCAGCGCACGCACCGCCGCATAGTCCGCGAGCGTGGCCACGATACGGCCGTCACCGTCCCGCTCACGCGTGGCGCGGTGGAGCAGGGCGTGCGCCTCGACCAGCGACAACACCGCGCCGAAGTCGCGCCGCATGCGCACCGCATCATCGGCGACCAGTGTGGCCAGCGCCTCCGCATACGGCACATCGACCCGCCGCTCGCCGAACGAAAGCCACACCTGCAGCGCCGGCCACGACGGCGCGATGCCCCCCGACGTCAGGTCGCGCCGCGCAATCGCGCGCAGTACCTGACGCGTCTGCTCGCGCGTGTCGTTGGCGCAAAGCGAAATCAGCCGCGTCTCGTTTTCCGGATGCAGGCGCACGCGCGTCGTCGTGATGATAAGCCCCGTCGGCCCTTCCTTCACGATATGGCGGCCGACGATGCCCTGATCCGTCTTCTCCGCCATCCGATGCTCAAGCCGCCCTTCGGACAGCAGCGTGCGCACCAGATAATCCTGAAACTCGCCCGCCGCACCGTCGGCCTCGGCGATGATCAGATGCTTATGCGCCAGATCGTCGTCGATAAAGATCAGCGCCTTCTCGCTCATCGACGTGATCGGCACGACCGCGCTCTTCGGAAAATGCGCCAGCACCCGCTCGACCGCATAAGACTTGCCGCCCGACGACGGCCCCTTATACGCAACGCTCACCGGCTTCTTCAGCAGACGCGACGTCAGCGCCAGATAAAGCACGGACGCGTTGCGGTCCTCGCCCACAAGACCCGCCGCGGTCAGTCCCTCGCGAAACGCAGCGAGAATGTCGTCGCGCTGCGCCACCTCGCGCGCCGTCTCATAAGCCTCGCGCTCGTCGGCGCCGGCGCGCGCCGCTTCGACGACGCTCCACGGCTCGGCCTCGTCGCGCTTCGCGGCGAACGCATCGGCAAAGCCCTCCGGATCGCCGAGATAGAGCGCACTCGGATCCTTCGCCGGCATCGCAAACCGCATCACCCGCGCGCGATGGCGGATCGACGACGTAGCCAACCAGTCCAGCATCGTCTGCCCACCCTGGTCGTCTTCGGCGACGACATAGATGGTCGCGATGTCCTTCAGATGCGCCGCATCGCGCGCCTCGCGCCAAAGGCCGGCGCCGGGCAGACCCACCGCCGGAATGTCGTGCTGCCACAGCGTGTGGCAATCGCTCTCGCCCTCGACGAGCACGACGTAACCCGCCGTCCGCGCCAATGCGAGCCGGTCGAGACCATAGAGGCAGGGCTTGGCCCCCGACCGCCAGCGAAAGCGGTTCATCCCATCGAGCGCAAAGCGCTGGCGCACGGCCAGCTCTTCACCGTTCTCGGCGCAATAGGCGATGCGGACATAGCGCCCGCGCGCGTCGCTTTGATCGCGAACGCCCCATGTGATCAACCGATCGCGATCAAGCCGCTTGGCGGCGGCATACTCGGCAAGGGTGAGGTTCATTGCCGACCTCCCAGCCAACCGCGCGCGAAGGCCAGCGCATCGCGAAGACTCTCGCGCCGCGCAAACGCAATAAGGTCTAGGGCATCGCCGCCTTTGTTCTCTTCGAACGAAAACCAGCGGCCGACGCGTTCGCCGGCAACATGCAGCACCAGCGAACCGCGATGCCCATAGCGCCACGTGCGCCCGTTCCGGGCACGCGGCTCACCGAGCAGATCGCGCGCAAGCGCATCGACACGCGGCGCCAGCTGCGCAGCGATAGAGGTCGCCAGCGACCGGCTATCACCGCGCAAAAAACGTTTGAATTGACGATAGGGTTTGACGTGAGGAGCGCGGCGAAACACAGATCGCCGCACATCGGACGCGGGTGCGTCGTGCATGGGGCAGGCTCCAGCAACAAAGGGAGCGAACCGCAGGCGGTATGTGCCACGCACGCGCCTCGGGACGGTACACAATATAAGCAGTTATTATAAAAATGTCGAGTCCGGGCACTCTACGAGCGGTTGTTCTGGTTTGACCGCAATTGCAAGCTGCTTCAATTATGGTCGTAACCGTCTGTGGAGTCGCAATGCTATTCGAGTTGTTTCGGCTGTCTCTATTGGGGAGGCAGCGAACTCTTTTTGACCAACCAGACCCTTTGACAGCTGCGCCCAACCCGCGTGAGGCTTTTCTCCGCGCAGTCTTAGCCGAGAGGATTGAGTTTCGACATCGGAATCAGGCATTTCACTACGTTCCGGACCCCGAACTCCAGAGAGAATCCGGCCTTATCGTTGGTCGCGTGGGTCGCCGACGCACATCTAAAGAACATGAGCCACCCGACAGCGGGCTGAAGGAAACCGAACGCGACGTCTGGCACGCATGCCTGCTCGTCATCGATCCCACTGCGCACGGCGACGGACAAAAGGTCGCCATCGAGCGCGACATCTCAGTTGCCACGCCTGCAGCCGTGCTGTCTTCGTTTCTCGGCGCGCTAAACCGACGATCGCCACCACTATTCTATGTTGTCGAGTTCCAGCCCATCGCACAAGCGGAGACCTTCTGGGTCTTCGTCGAGCATCACCCAGAAATCACAATGATCTCATTCGAATTGATCGCGCCGAACATGTTCGGCATCCATGACGATTGGGATGCAGACAGGCGGGACCTGAAACTGCAGGAGAATGCTGACAAGACCAAACTTCAGCTGGAGAGTAAGGACGGACTGAACGTAAGGACTCCGAGAATAAGGAAGGGAGTGGAGCAAGCGGGAAAAGGTACGGGCAGGGTGAAGGCGCGCGCCCGCGACGGCACAAAATACACGTCAGACTCCGCCATACAGACAGTCCAGACCGAAGACAAGACTGAGGATATTACATGGAATGATTTGATCAAAAAAATCGTGCGGCGCATATTCGGAGTATGAGCAAAACGGTTTCATGGTGCCTCTTGATCACGGCATTTGCCGTGGTTTGTGTCATGTCCTCAGCTACGCCGAGGGTGTTGGGCGATGGAAATGAATTCTTACTGAATTTTGTGACGGGGGAGCTGTTAGATGTCCTTGGCGTGATACTCGCCATCACATTGGCAGCGTCTGGACAACTCCACCTAACGCTGAATCAGATCGAAGAGAAGAAAAAGCGCGCCGGTTTCCATCGAACGCGACGCAGTGTCAGACAGGCGACCTACACACTAGTAGTCCTTTTCGTCGCCGCGGTAATCTTGGTTGTTGCCAAGCCAGTGCTGGCATCCGAAACGTGGTCGCAAAGTCTCTTCAACGGCGTCGCACTGGTGATCCTCTTCTGGAATGTCCTTCTGCTTGTCTCCCTAACCGCGGGCATCTTCGCCATAAAGCCAGAGATCGAGGATGAGAGCAGCAATACGACGACGTGAAAGCGGGGTCTGGCACAAATGAGCGCGCTAGAATTTATACTCCAAAGCGGCTTGGCGGCGATCATCGCTCTTGTCATTGCGTGGCTGGCGAAAAACTTCTTGGTTCAACTAGTTGCCTCTGCCGTGCGATTCGACTTTGACGCAAAGTTGGAACAGCTACGCTCCGAACTCCGTTCGAAGGCGGCCGATCTCGAGGCCCTCCGTAGTGGCGTGCTCTCCGAGATGACTGCAACGCGCACAGCCATCGCTCGCCGAACAATGGAAGCGGCCGACAAGCTCTGGAGTATCACAAACGAGTGGCACGGGCTCATGAGCCTCGTGATGGCGATGGGTACGCTCGACTTCGAAGCAAGCTCCGCAAACATCGAAAAGGAGCCCAAACTGCGCGAAGTCTTCAAGATGATAATGCAGGATGCACCGCAGAAGTTCGCTTCGTTGACCAACGCCGGCGAAAACGAACGACCCTATATATCTGACGTATGCTGGGCACTCTTCTCGGCGTATCGAGCCATCTTCGTCACGGCGTATTCGAAGGTGTATGTGCTGGCCAACGGTGTCGATGCCCGAAAGTTTCTCACTCCTCAGGGTATTGACGGTGTGTTGCTTGCAGCACTGCCCGAGCACGCGGCGATGATAAGGCTCGGACCTCAGAAGCACCAAGAACTCGCCGATTTGTTGCGCACCCGGATTTTGCACGAGCTACGAAATGTCATCGAAGGGAAGGGGCAGGACGCGGCGGCCGTCGAGCGCGCGGCATCGGCGTCGAAGCTTGCAGAAGAGTTGGTGCTCAAGCAAAGCGCGGCGACCGTGAAAGCATTCGCAAAGTAGGAACCAGTGTGAACCTGGAAGGGGGAGGGGGTAAAGGACCTCTCCCGCCCGCGATTTCCTTAAGCTACGTACCCGCAAAACGTCCGTGGTAGACTTGTTCCATGCGCGGCATCTTTCGATTTGTTCTCAGAATACTCCGTCCGCTTCGGGCGAGGCCGCAGCTTCGCCTCGTTGAACCCGCTCCCGTTGAGAGCCGTGACGTCGCCAGGCGAGAACCACGCAGCACCGCCGACACGCGTGCCCTCGCGGTCGAGCACTTACCGGAAGCCAAGGTCGTTCGCGTACTGGACGGCGACACGTTGGACGTCGCCAAAGGGTGGAGCGAGGTCAGGATCCGGCTTTGTTCTGTCGACTGCCCGGAAGGTGACCAGCCTTGGGGGAAGACTGCCGGCTACGGCATGATCAAGCTGGTCGGCGGGCGAACGGTGCGGCTCGAGGAATTTGGGCTGGATACTCACGGGCGAACGCTCGCGACGGTCTATGTGCGAAGTGCGAACGGAACGGAATGGCTGAACGTCAACGAGCGCATGGTGATGCTCGGTCACGCGTGGGTCATGCGCGCGTACTACGGCCACCTGCCGAAAGAGCGGCAAGCCAAACTCAACCAGCTTGAAGCCTGGGCAAGGTCCAAGAAGGTCGGCTTGTGGCGCACCGAAAACCCGATCCCGCCATGGCAATGGCGCAAGCCGAAGGGGGAGGGGGTCGTGGATGGTCTCCGTTTCACTTGCGTCGGTGCGTCACCCGGCGCCGACCGGCGCACCGGCGCAAGTGAAACGGAGGGGGTACCCGACCCCCCAAGCCCGCGCATTCCGTAGCTGCGGCCCGCCACCCGCGGATTTGCACTAGCGCACCCCGGCCCAACCCCGGCAAAATCGCGGCATCACGCCATTCGACACACCGGAGCCACCACGCATGTCCGCTGACGCCACCCCAAGCCTCGCCTTCGACCCCAACGCCCTACGCGACAAATACCGCGCTGAGCGCGACCGGCGTCTGCGCGACGACGGCAACGAGCAATATCAGGAGATCAAAGGCCGCTTCGCGCACTACGCCGACGACCCGTACGTCAAACCGATCAGCCGCGCCGCGCTCGCCGACGAGGTCGACGTCGTCGTGGTCGGCGGCGGCTTCGGCGGGCTGCTCACCGGCGCGCGCCTGAAAGAGGCCGGCGTCGATCGCGTGCGCATCATCGAAAAGGGCGGCGACTTCGGCGGCACCTGGTACTGGAACCGCTATCCGGGCGCGGCCTGCGATATCGAATCCTACATCTACCTGCCGCTCCTGGAAGAGGTGGGCTACATCCCGAAGGAGAAGTATTCGCGCGCGCCCGAAATCCTCGCCCACTCGCGCGCCATCGGCGAAAAATTCGGCCTCTACAAGGACGCGCTCTTCCAAACCGAAATCACGTCCATGCACTGGGACGAGCCGTCCGCGCGCTGGATCGTGAAGACTACCCAAGGCGATGCGATCAAGACGCGCTTCGTGGCGCTGGCCTCAGGCCCGCTGCACCGGCCAAAGCTGCCCGGCATTCCGGGCGTCGAAACCTTCAAGGGCCATTCGTTCCACACCTCGCGCTGGGACTACGGCTACACGGGCGGCGATTCGAACGGCGGCCTGACGAAGCTGAAGGACAAGGTGGTCGGCATCATCGGCACCGGCGCCACCGCCGTTCAATGTGTCCCCCATTTGGGTGCCGCGGCGAAACATCTCTACGTGTTCCAGCGCACGCCGTCCTCCATCGACGTGCGCGCCAACCGCCCAACGGATCCCAAGTGGGTCGAAACGCTCACGCCCGGCTGGCAGAAAAAGCGGATGGACAATTTCAACATTCTGCTTTCCGGCGGCTATCAGCCTGAGGATCTGGTCTCCGACGGCTGGACGGAAATCATCCGCAATCTGATCCTAGGGCAGGGCGCCGCGAAATACGCGGGCGTGGCGGGGCAGGGGGGCAAGCTCTCCATCGAAGAACTCGTCGAACTCGCCGACTTCGAAAAGATGGAGCAGGTGCGCAACCGCGTCGACCAGGTCGTGAAGGACCAACAGACGGCAGAGGCGCTGAAACCCTATTACCGCCAGTTCTGCAAACGCCCGTGCTTCCACGACGAATATCTCGACACCTTCAACCGCCCCAACGTGACGCTCGTCGACACGAAGGGCGAGGGGGTTGAGCGCATCACCGAAGACGGCATCGTCGCGAACGGGCAGGAATACAAGATCGACTGCCTGATCTACGCGACGGGGTTCGAGGTCGGCACCGGCTACACCCGCCGCTCGGGCTTCGAACTCTACGGCCGCGGCGGGCAAAAGCTGTCCGACAAATGGGCGAAGGGCACGCGCACGTTCCAGGGCTTCCACGTCGAAGGCTTCCCGAACGCGTTCTTTATCTCGAACGCGCAATCGGGCTTCACCGCGAACTTCCCGCACATGCTGGCCGAACAGGCGATCCACGTCGCCCACATCGTCAAGCACTGCACCGACAACCAAGTGCGCGTGATCGAAGCGACGCCGGAAGCGGAAGAAGAGTGGGTGGAGACGATCAAGAAACTCGCCGTCCAACGCCGCAAATTCCTCGAGGAATGCACGCCGGGCTACTACAACAACGAAGGCCAAATCGCCAAGCGCGCCGAACAAGACGGCTTCTACGGCGCAGGCCCGGTGGCGTTCGTGAAGGTGCTGGAAGAATGGCGCGCCGACGGCACGTTCAAGGGACTGGAGCAGCGGAAGGCGTGATGTCCTTGAGCTGCGAAATTTTGACCCAACCTTCGCGCAGCGGCTTGCCTTGCGCCGCCGCCGCGCGAACGCGGATCCATTCGCCACGCTCTTCCAGCACGGTCACGCTCACGCCGCGCTCCAGCGGCGCAACAACGCCAACCTTCGTCGAAGGCCCGGCCCGCAGCCGCGCATCCAGCGACAACACCGCCGTCCGCACGACCACGGGCGGCGGCGGAGCAGGGGCCTCAACCACCGGCGCCACAACCGGCGCCGGCGGCGGCGGCGCCATCAACCCGCTGACAAACGGATAAGCGATAACGACAGCCACGCCGATCGCCGCCGCAATGCTCACGTCGCGCACATACCGATTGGCCGGCGCGGCCGCGGCAACAGACGCCTCGGCGGCGTCGGTCGCCGACCGCGTGCTTTCCAGCAGCTCGCGCAGCCGCGCCAACTCCGCCTCGCGCGCGATAAGCGAAGCCCGCGCCCCGGCCAACTCAACCTCCATCCGCCCTTCGTCGCGCGACGAAGCCCGAATGCGAAGCTGAGCCAAGGCCGCCTCCGCCGCCTCATACCGCGACGTCGCCAGCGACAACTGCCCGCCAATCTCCTTGCGAACCTGCGCCTCGGTCGTCGCCCGCCGCGCACTCTCCTTGGCCGTCCATTCCTTGGTCGCCCGCGAAATCGCATCCTGCGCATCCCGCTGCCACCGCAGCTGCTCCTCTTCGGCAAACTTGTTCGCCTTGATCAGCTTCGCCTCCAGCGTCGCCGCCTTCTCGCGCAACCGGCGAAGCTCCGCCTCCCGGTCGCTCTCCGCCGCCGCCGGCATCACCTCACGCGCCTGCTCATCCGCAGCCGCCGCCCGCGCCGCCGCCTCGGCCCGCCAAACCGCCTCAGCCCTGCTCAGCGCCTCCTGCGTCGCGCGCGCCTCACGAGCGCGCGTCTCGGCAGCGATCTCCTCCGCACGCTTCAACGCCGCATCGCGCTCGTCGACGGCGGCCTGCAGCGCCGCCAGTTGCTCGCGCAAGCCCCGCACCACGTCGCCCTGATCGCCGCGAACCGCGTCGGCCTGGGCACGCGCTTCGGCCACGGCCTTCGCCGACGTCTCGCGCCACTGCACCTCGGCAGCAGCAAACCGCGCCGCCTCGTTCTGCGCCGCCGCAAGCGCTGCGTCGCGCACGGCGAGCGTCGACTGCATCGCAGCCAACTCTTCGCGCAAGCCCCGCACCACATCGCCCTGATCGCCGCGAACGGCATCGGCCTGAGCACGCGCTTCGGCCACGGCCTTCGCCGACGTCTCGCGCCACTGCGCTTCGGCAGCCGCAAGCCGCGCCGCCTCTTTCTGAGCCGCCACAACCGCCGCGTCGCGAGCAGCGAGCGTCGACTGCATCGCAGCCAACTCTTCGCGCAACCCCCGCACCACGTCGCCCTGATCGCCGCGAACGGCGTCGACCTGAGCACGCGCCTCGGCCACGGCCTTCGCCGACGTTTCGCGCCACCGCGCTTCGGCAGCAGCAAGCCGCGCCGCCTCATCCGCCTTCCAAGACCGCTCCGCCTGCGCCAACGCGTCCTGCGCATCGCGGACGGCGCGCGCCGCCGCCTCATTCGCCTGCGCCAGCGCCGCATCGCGCTCAGCGATCGCGCTCTGCAAAGCGGCCAGCTGCTCGCGCACCGCACGCAGCTCGGCCTCGCGTTCACGCTCCGCTTTCAGGGCGATCTCGTTTGCTTCATCTAGCGCCCGCGCACGCGCGTCGGCGGCCATCTCTTGAGCGCGCGCTTCAAGCTTCGCCAGCCGCGCGCTCTGCTCGATCTCCCACGCGCGCCGCGCCGTCTCGACATGCGCCGAAGCTTTCGCCGCCGCATCCTCCAGCCGCGCCTCCGTCTCGGCCGCCCAGCGCGCCTCAGCCGCGGCGAGCGACGCCTCCGCGCGCGGCATCGCCGCCAGCGCCTTATCACGCTCGGCGAGCGTCGCTTTCAGCTTCGCCAGCTCATCGCGCAACCGCGCAACTTGAACATCTGCACCCGCGACGTCGGATCGTCCCTCGACGATCGGCGCCGGTGCGTCGTCAACATCGAGCGGATAGTCGAGCACGGCCAGCGTGCTGCCCGCCGTCAAACTGACGACGCGCACCGAAAGCGACGTGGCGCCCTCGACGCCATCCGGCACGATATATTCGAGATCCTCCAGATCGTCGCGCGTCAACGACCATGATCCGTCGCTGTTGCGCGTGCCGGCCGACAGCCGCGTCTGCTGCGGCAAACGCTCGACGCGCAGCGTCAGCTTGCCGTGCTTCTTATGCGGTGCGAGCAGGGGCAGGAGGTCGATCGCAAACGTGCGCGGTTCGTTCGCGACGATATCGTCGCCCGCGTCGTTCGCACGCGCGACCAACCGCTTGCCGATTTGAGCCGCACGCGCCATACGCAATGTCCCACCACGGGCGCCCAACGCGCGCCCCAAATCCATCAAAATTCAGACGCCATTCTCCCCCGCCCCAGTTAAGCATTCGTCCCTCTAGTCGTCACAATTGACCATACCCGGACGCGCCAAAGCGGCCAAAACAGCGGCTTTCCCGTTAATGCATCCTTACTTCGGCTCAAGCCGCTTGGCGTCGTCCCAGGCTGCGTCCATCTCCTCAAGCGACGCCTCGCCGAGTTTCCGCCCGCTGGCCGCGACGGCCGCCTCCACATGCGCAAATCGCCGCACGAACTTCGCGTTCGTCCCGCGCAGCGCCTCTTCCGGATCCACCCCCAGATGCCGGCCTAAGTTCGCCACCACAAACAATATGTCCCCGAGTTCGTCGGTCAGTTTCGCCCGCGGCGCGCCGGCGTCGATCGCCTCGTTCAACTCGCCGATCTCCTCAGCCAGCTTCGCCATGATCGCGCCACGCTCGCGCCAATCGAACCCCACGCTCGCCGCGCGCTTCTGAAGCTTCAACGCGCGAACGAGGGCGGGCAGGGCGAGCGGCACGTCGCCAAGCAAGCCGCCGGCAGCCGGCCCTCGTTCCGCGCGCTCACGCCGCTTATGCTCTTCCCAAGCCGTCGTCTGCGCGTCTGCGGACGCAACGGTGGCGTCGCCGAACACATGCGGATGCCGCCGGATCATTTTGGAACAAATCGCCTCGACGACGTCCGCGAACGAGAACGCGCGCGCCTCAGCCGCCATCTGGCTATGGAACACGACCTGCAGCAGCAGATCGCCCAGCTCGTCCTTCAGGTCGCTGAGATGCCCACGCTCGATCGCGTCCGCAACCTCATAGGCCTCCTCGAGAGTGTAGGGGGCAATCGACGCAAACGTCTGCTCGACATCCCACGGACACCCGCGCTCACGGTCGCGCAGCCGCGCCATGATCGCCAGCAACGCATCAATCCGTCGAATGTCGTCAGGCGCATCCATAGGGCTCATCTCGCGTGGAAAGCAGCGTCCGGCCTGACTAACAGAACCCCCTCAACGCCGAACAGCAGAACGGCGGGGCAGCCCAAGATTTCCGCAGATTAGAGCCAAATCCGGGCATCCGATTATCGCATAATATGTATTATGGGAAATACGAGGCTGCCTGAGGTGATGCATCCGGCCCAGACGGCCGCCGCAGCCGCCTACTCAACGACGCGAGCCTCCTAACGACACGCCCTCAGGCTTGCCGCTTCGCGTCTTTCTCTCTCGCCATATGGAACAGCACGCCACAGACCATGCCCAAGCTCGGCCCCAAGGCCATGCCGAACACGATACCCATGGGAACATTTCCAAAGGCCGCGCCCATCGAACTTCCGACGGCCGCGCCCAAGGCGGTACCGAGCGTCATTCCCAGTCCAATCGCTTGTCCCATGCTCGCCTCCGTGACCAGCGCTGAGAGTTTACCGGCCAGACCTGCCCCTGACTAGCGCGCAAGCCGATAGGTGGCAGCAGCGTAGCCGCTGCCACCCAAGGCCGGTGTCAGAGCAAATCGCCGCCGCACGCCGACGCCGTCGTGCCGTGCTCCTTATAAGCCTTGATCACGTTGCGGCCGGTGGTCCAGCGATGCACCTCGTCCGGGCCGTCGACCAGGCGCTGCGAACGGATGTGCGTGTACCAAGCGGCCAGCGGCAGATCGCGGCTGTAGCCCAGCGCGCCGTGCAGCTGGATCGCCGTGTCGACGACCTTATGGACCATGTTGGCCAGGAACACCTTCGCGATGCCGTTCTCCTGCCGCAGGTCGAGCTTGTTCTCGGCCTTATAAGCGATGTGCATCAGCATCAGGCGCGCGATGTAAAGCTCGCTCGCGCAATCGGCCAGCATGAACTGCACCGCCTGCCGCTCGTCCAGCTTCTTGCCGAACGTCGAGCGCGTCGTCACGTGCTTGGCCGCCATGTCCAGCGCACGCTGCGCCATCGCCACATTGTGCATGCCGTGACGCAAGCGGCCATAAGCAAGGCGATGCTGGCCCATCGCAAAGCCCTTGCCCTCACCGCCAAGCAGGTTCTCAGCCGGGATCTCAAGATCCTTGATCTCGATCTCCGAATGCCCGCCGCCCAGGATGTGCGACAGCGGCCCCTCGATCGCCATCGTCGGAATGTCCCGCTTGATCTTGTAGCCGGGGTTCGGCAACTCGACCAGGAACGTCGAGAACTGCTGATGCCGCGGCGCGTCCGGATCCGTCTTCGCCATGACCAGCGCAATGTCGGCCACGCTCGCCGCGCTCGAAAACCACTTCTCGCCGTTCAGCACGTATTTATCGTTGCCGCGTTTCTCCGCGCGCGTCTGCATGCCGGTGGCGTCGGCGCCCGACGCTTTCTCCGTCATCGAATAGCAAATGCGTTTTTCGCCGTTGAGCAGCGGCTTTAGAAACTTTTCCTTTTGATATGGCGTGCCATGCTCCAACAGGGTGAGCATCGTGGCATCGTCGGGCCCTTGCGTGTTCATCGACAACGCGCCGAGATAGCTTTCGCCCAACTCCATCTGCACGAGCGCGTTGGCCAGCGGCCCCAACCCCATGCCGCCATGCTCCTTAGGAATAAAAGGACACCACAGCCCCTGCGCCCGCGCCTTCGTGCGCAGCTCTTTCAGCACGGTCTTATAGTCCGCCCCATCGATCAGCCGCTTCTCCGCCGGCACGCATTCGTCGTGCACCCACTTGCGCACCCGCTCGCGCAGCGCCTTTGCCTCGGCCGGAATTACGAAATCGATCGCCATATTGTTTCCTCCTAATGTTGAATGGGAGGACACTAGCACGCTGGCCGGTTGTGCAATGTGGGGGCGGGGACCACGCACTGGTAGAACCCCGTTTCGGTGCCCTTCCCTTACGCGAAAAGGGGCCCCTCCCCTACCCCGCACGCGCCGATTTACCGCGCGTCAATGTCTGGGCTAAACTCGCCGCATGGTCGCTCCCTCGCGCACACGTCGCCCGCTCACGCTTGGCTCGCTCATCGAAGGCGGCAAGGGCATCAATCTGCAATGCAAATGCGGACATCGCACCGCGTTGCTGCCGGAGCAGATCACGGCGATGGCGCATCCGGAAACGCGCATTCTGGAATTCAAGCGCCGCTTCCGCTGTTCGATGTGCGGCCGCAGCGGCGCCAGCGACGACATCAAGCTCGAACCGTTTGAAGTCATGGCGCCGTTCGTCGATCGCGGCGACGCACCTCGCCGCGCACCGATGCCGCGCCTGCATTAGGCCGCGCGCGAGGCGGTAGCGCCTCGTCGAGCCTTACGGGAAATGCGCAAGCGCGCGATCGGCAAGAGAACGCGGATCGCGCTCGCCGAAAATCGCAAAGCCCAGAATCTTATTCGCCAGCACATGGCAGGTAGCAGGGCGCAAGCCCGCCTTGTTGCGCGTCCGCAGTTCGTCGAGCGCGCTGTCATAAGCCTCGCGCGCCGTCTTTAGCGAAGATGGATCGAGAAGCGGCGTCGGCAATCCGGCTGGGCTCGACGCACCACGAGCGTCGGCGGGCCGGTGGAAGGTCGAAATGAAGAACGGCTCAAGAGGTTGAACGTTGTTCTGTTCTGTCGGCATGAGAGGTTCTCCCGTGTTGCAGTGCGGTACTAAACGCTCACTTGTTCCAACCGGTTCCGCACCGTTTACAGTCAGCACGATTTTGCGCCAGTTTCGGCCTGAAATCCTAATTCTGTGCTTGATCCAGCCCGCCTTTAAGGAGACCCGCATGCCCTTCTATGTCGATGGATTCGTTCTGCCCGTGCCGATCAAGAACCTCGCCGACTACCGCCGCATGGCGCGCAAGGCCGGCAAAGTCTGGATGGATCACGGCGCGCTTTCCTATCACGAGGCCGTCGCCGACGATGTGAAGCCCGGCAAGGTCACGTCCTTCCCGCAGGCCGTGAAATTGAAGGACGGCGAAACGGTGATCTTCGCCTGGATCGTCTACAAGTCGCGCAAGGATCGCGACCGCATCAACGACCTCGTCATGAAAGACAAGCGCATGCAGCACGACAACAAGGACATGCCCTTCGACGGCATGCGCCTGTTCTTCGGCGGGTTCAAAACGATCATCGATCTATGACCGCAACACCCGAAACGATCGTCCAGCGTCAGCTCGACGCCTACAACGCGCGCGACCTCAAAGCGTACGTGGCGCTCTTCGCCGACGACGCCCAAGGCTTCGAATTCTCGAACCCCGAACCCACGATGAACGGCAAGCCCGCCATCCGCGCCCGTTACGCCGACCTCTTCGCGCGCTCACCGAACCTGCATGCCCATCTCGTCAACCGCATCGCCTATGCCCGCGTGGTCGTCGATCACGAACGGATCGAAGGCCGCCTCGGCGCGCCGGGCGTCTACGAGATGGTGGCGATCTACGAAATCGAGAACGGCCTCATCCGCCGCTTCCACGCGGTGCGCGCATGACACCCGACGAATTCCGCGCCGCCGGCCACCGCCTGGTCGACTGGCTCGCCGACCACCGCGCCGGCATCGCGTCCCGGCCCGTCATGTCGCAAGTCGCGCCGGGTTCGATCAAAGCGCAGCTGCCGGCATCACCGCCCGACCTCGCGGAATCCTTCGACGCCATTATGGCCGACGTCGACCGCATCGTCGTACCCGGCGTCTCGCACTGGCAGCACCCAAACTTCTTCGCCTACTTCCCGGCCAACGGCCTGGAGGCGAGCATCCTTGGCGACCTCTTGAGCACCGGCCTCGGCACGCTGGGCCTCGCCTGGCAGTCCAGCCCCGCGCTAACCGAAGTCGAAGAAGTCGTCGCCGATTGGCTGCGGCAAATGCTGGGCCTGAGCGACGCATGGAGCGGCGTCATCCAAGACACCGCATCGACATCCACGCTGGTCGCCCTCCTCTGCGCCCGCGAACGCACCAGCACCCACGCGGCAACGCGAGGCGGCTTGCAGGCAGAGCCACGGCCGCTGACGGTCTACGCGACGGCGCACGCGCACAGTTCGATCGACAAGGCAGCACTCCTCGCGGGATTCGGCCGCGCCAACATCCGCCACGTGCCCCACGATGACGCCTTCGCGATGCGGCCCGACGAACTGAAGCGCATGATCGAAGCCGACCGCGCAGCCGGCGCCAAACCCTGCGCGATCGTCGCGACAACAGGTACGACCACGACCACCGCGCTCGATCCGATCGAGCCGATCGCCGCCATCGCACGCGAACACGACGTCTGGCTTCACGTCGACGCCGCAATGGCGGGCTCGGCGATGATCCTGCCCGAATGCCGCTGGATGTGGTCAGGCGTTGAAGGCGCAGACTCCATCGTCATCAACGCGCACAAGTGGCTGGGCGCCGCTTTCGACTGCTCGCTCTACTACGTGCGCGATCCGCAGCACCTGATCCAAGTGATGTCGACGAACCCCAGCTACCTGCAAACCGCCGCAGATGCGCAAGTGAAGAACCTGCGCGATTGGGGCCTGCCCCTCGGCCGCCGTTTCCGCGCGCTCAAACTCTGGTTCTTGATCCGCGAGCAAGGCGTCGCCGGTCTACAATCCCGTCTCCGCCGCGACATCGCCAACGCGCAAGCCTTAGCTGACAAAATCGCCAAGGCGCCGGATTGGAAAGTCTTGGCGCCCGTGCCGCTGCAAACGCTCTGCGTGCGTCACGAACCGCCGGGTCTCACCGGCGAAGCGCTCGACCGCCACACGCTCGCTTGGGTCGACAAAATCAACCGCTCGGGCGAAGCCTACCTCACGCCAGCGCTGCTAAACGGAAAATGGATGGTGAGAATATCAATCGGCGCGCCCTCAACCGAACGCGCCGATGTGATGAACCTGTGGCGCTTGATGCGCGCCACCGCCGAGAAGGCCTAGCCGTCCCGAAGTTCGAAATCCATGTCAACGATGACGTTCGTGCGGATGACGCCCGACGGACGGTAGCGCCAGTTCTGAACCGCGCGCACGGCGGCGGCGTCAAACTGTCCCCGCGGACGCGCGTCGATCACTTTGACATCGCGAACGCTGCCGTCAGGCATGATCGTAATCGACATGCGCACCCGGCCCTCGATGCCGCGTGCCAGCGGTCCCGGCGGATACGCCGGCAGAGCTTGGGAAATCGGCTGCTCCGGAATGGGGGCGAGAACGTCAATTGACGCGGGGCCGGTTGCCGGAGCGGTCGTCGGCTGAAACGGGGATTGCGGAACTTGGTTAGTAATTGGCGGCGGGTTCGTCGGACGCTGCTGGAAGAGGGGCCGCTTTTTGATGGGTTCCGGCGTCTGCTCAAGTGGCGGTGGTGGCGGTGAAAACGTCACCGTCTTAATCACCGGCGGATCGCGCGTGTCGATAAGCGGCGGCACGATGTGGAACGCGACCGCGATGTAATAGATCACCACGGCGTGCAGAACGATTGAGAACAGAATGATATGCGGCGTCCAGCTACGCGGACGGTCTTGAGCAACATTCATAGCCAAGCCTCCGATCATGCATTCGATTCAATAATGCAAGCATAGGCAGACTTGTAACAATCGAACAAGACTGCCACGGCGCCGCATTTCGCCTGCCGGTTGCTTTTGGTGCCTATTAGCCCACCACGTCTTCGGTCACGAGCATCTTGTTGCGATAGCCGCGCCGGTGCAGCTCATCCATCAACCGCATGACGGCGGCATACGGCACCTTCTGATCCGCCCGGATGAGGATCTGCCGATTGCGATCCCCACCGGTCTTTTGATCGATCACCGCCAAGAAGTTCGACCAATTGGCCGCCACTTCGCCGCTCTCCGGATTGCCGACATTGATCACACCGTTGTCTTGCAGGCTGACAAAGACCGGCGGCAACGGCAAAGGCGTCGCTGGCCGATTCGGAGAGAGATCCAGCGGCACCGCGATCGTCGCAATCGGCGCCGCGACCATGAACACGATCAGCAGCACCAGCATCACGTCGACGAACGGCGTGACGTTCACTTCCGCATTGGTCGTGTGACGGCCTTTGCCGGCCGATCCGCTTTCGATGCTCGCAGCCATCGTTCCAGACTCCTGTGAGGGAACGGAAACGTTACGGGCAATTCCAGCAAGAGCAAGCCTCAACGAAAAAGGGCCGGATTGCCGGCCCCGTTTCGTGTCTCGGTTGTTTATCGCGAGCTAGTCGACCACGTCTTCGGCGACGAGCGCCTTATTCTTGTAGCCGTCCTTGTCGATCGCATCCATCAGACGCATCACGTCGTTGTAGATGACCTTCTGGTCCGCGCGGATGAAGATCTTGCGCGTCAGGTCGCCGTTCGTCTTTTGCTTCAGAGCCGGGCCAAGCGTCGTCCAATCGGCCTGGATTTCGCCGGTGTTGGGCGTGCCTACGTTGATGACACCCGTTTCCTGCAAGCTGACGAAAATCGGCTCGATCGGATCCGGCGGCGCCGTATCGTTCGGCGGCGGCAGGTCCAGAGGAATGCTGATCGTGGCAAGCGGCGCCGACACCATGAAGATGATGAGCAGCACCAACATGACGTCGACGAACGGCGTGACGTTGATTTCGGCGTTGTCGCCATAGCGACCGCGCTTCCCGCCTGCGCTTTCACCCGTTCCGACTGTACCTGCCATGAGTGGCTCCTAACGCCCGGACCTAGTTCAGCTTAAATTCGACGTCGACTTCGGCGACCACCACGCGGCCTGGCGCCTTGTAACGCCAACGCTTCACGCCATCGATCGCGGCCTGCTCGAACCAGCCCGGCGGACGCGCCGAGACGACGACGACATCGGTCACGGAACCATCCGCTTGAATGGTGACGCGGACGCGGACAACGCCTTCCTTCTCCTGCTCTTCCGCACGGCGCGGATAGCGGATCGGCGGACGCGACACCGGATTGTCGATGATCTGCTTGTCCGAAAGGATGGTCGTGGCGTCGGCCGTCGTTTCGGCCGGCGGTTGTGGCTTCAGCGGTACCGGCGGCACCTTCACCGGCGCCGGCGGCGGCGGGACGGGGCGCGGACGGAAGCGCGGCTTTTCTTGGATCACCTGCTCCGGCGGCGGAGGCGGAGGAGGCGGCGGCGGCGGTGGCGGCGCCACAGCCAAAACCTGCTCTTCCGGCTCTTCCAACACGTTCGGAATAATGCCCCACGTCACGGCGACGTAATACAGGACCCCGATGTGCAGTAGCACGGAGACTATGATCGTTATGTAGACCGTGCGCCTATCCATGGCGGCCCATTACCCGATCTCTTGAACTACGGAACCGACGGACCCAAGGCACGATCTTCAGCCACCAAGGCGATCTGATAGAACCCTGTGTCCTGGATCATGTTCATGACCCGCATGACTTCTTTGTACTGAACCGTCTTGTCCGCACGGATGAAGATTCGCCGGTTGTAGTTGTTGCCGGAGGCCTGCACGAGTCTCTCTGGAAACTCGCGGTAGGTCACCTGCACGTCGCCGATGAAAAGCTTATTGCCTTTCTGAAGCGACACATAAACCGGGTCCTTCACCTTCGCCGGCTTCGAAACCGACGGCGGCAAGTCGACCTTAACATTCACGCTGGCTAGCGGCGCGGCGACCATGAAGATGATCAACAGCACCAACATCACGTCCACGAAGGGCGTTACGTTGATCTGACTGTTGTCGTCATAGCGTTTGCCGCGCTTTGACCCGCCACCGATACTTCCGGCCATAGTGCCTACTCGAGTTCGCGGGCCACACGCACCAGAACTTCACTCGCGAAGTTATCCATGCGCGTTTGATACGAGCCGATACGACGAGCGAACATGTTGTAGAAGATAACCGCCGGAACAGCGGCGAACAGGCCGATGCCGGTGGCGAACAGAGCTTCGGCGATACCAGGCGCCACGACCGCAAGGTTGGTCGTCTGCGTCTGCGCGATGCCGATGAACGAGTTCATGATGCCCCAGACGGTGCCGAACAGACCGACGAACGCGGCGATCGAACCGACGGTGGCGAAGATGCCCATGCCGCTGGACAGTTCTTCGCCGACTTCGGCTTGAACGATGCCCATACGCTGAGCCACGCGGCTCGTCAGACCGGCTTTCTTACCGGTGCCGATTTCATCCGCAGCAGCGATCAGCATCTTGGCGAGCGCGTTGTTGCGGAAGTTCTTACCGGCGCTCTTCGCGGCGTCGGTCAGTGAACCAGCGCTGCGGAAAGCCGTGAGGAAGCGATTGGTTGTTCCGTTGAGGCCCGAGAAGAAGGCCAGCTTCGAGAACATCAGCGCCCAGGTGACGACCGACCAGGCCATCAGAAGGACCATCACGACCTGCACGACGATCGACGCCTGAAGGAACATCGTGACCGGCGTAATGTCTTCTACCTTCGCAGGCTCTTCAGCCGCCGCCGCGGCAGGCGCCGCAGCCGGATCGGTCGCAGGCGCGACAGGCAAACCGTCGGGTCCAATTTCAGGAGGCGCCGCCTCGGTGCCCGGAGCAGCAGCCGGATCAGTCGCCGGCGGCGTCGCGGGCGCTTCGGCGCCCGGCGCAGGTTGAGGAGAAGGTTGCGTTGCTGGCTGTGCCCAAGCCGTTGCCACCATCATGGTGACCCCAAGCATCAAACCCGCCGCGGCGGCTACGCGCGCGATCGTCATCCGATTACCCCTATTGACCGTTACACTTCTCATAACCACTTGCCTTCTCATTCGAGGCCACGCGTGCCTCGTAGACTCAAAGCGCACCGCGACGATCTTAGCGGCCAGTTCCCATAAAACACTTAACCTAAGCCCAAGCGAACCCTCAATCTGGAGGGCAAACGCCGACTAATGGTTGCGGATTTATGGAAATACTCGCCGCGACCCGTGAAGGCCAGCCTGTTGGATACAACAGGTTACCAGCCTCAGGCCCGACCGCCCGATGATCCCCCACTCGAATTCGTTACTATGCGTACGGATTGCCCGCACACATCCCCAACCACCAGTTTATCTCAGACATTAAGAGCACAATCAAACCGAAAAACGGTCACACCCGCTTGCTAACCACGACGACAAACAGCCGGAATCTGCCAAAATCGCGACCCTGAATGAACGCAGGAAAACGCGCCGCGGTTCCCGCGTCATAAGCTGATCGCCAGGCCGTCATAAGCGGGTTCGACGCCGGCCGGCAACGCATCGCGCAACGTCTGGTAGTCCAAGTCGATGTGCAAATTCGTGAGAATGGCGCGTTTCGGTTTCACGCGGCGGATCCAACCCAAAGCCTTGTCGACATGCGCATGCGTGGGATGCGGACGATAGCGCAGCGCATCGACGATCCAACACTCGACGCCCTCAAGCGCCGCGAACGCCGCGTCGTCGAGATCGAAAACGTCCGACGAATAAGCGAGAGGTCCAAAGCGGAACCCCTGACTGATCATCGTGCCGTGGTCTTGATCGAAGGCGAGCACAGGAATGCTGCCGCCCTGCCCCGCGATCGAGAACTCCCGAAACGGCCGCGGAATCAAATGACTCTCAAGCACCGCCGGGTATGCATCGGTGCCCTTAAAGCAATAGCCGAAGCGGTTCGTCAGCACACGGAGCGTATCCTCCGCCGCGTGGACGTCGACGCGCTTCATCATGTTCTGCGCGATCATGCGAAGATCGTCGATGCCGTGAAGTTGATCCGCGTGCTCATGCGTGATCAACACGCCGTCCAATCGCCCGACGCCCGCACTGATCAACTGCTCGCGAATATCCGGCGAGGTGTCGACGAGCACCTGCGTTGCCCCGCGCTCGACCAACAGCGAACAGCGCCGGCGCCGATTGCGCGGCTCGTTAGGATCGCAGGCACCCCAATCCCCTCGCCCGCCGGCCCCGCCGATGCGCGGCACGCCGCCCGACGAACCGCTGCCCAGGATCGTAGCTTTCAGCCCGCTCATCCCGGCCGCCGCACCTTGCTGAACAGCCGGAAGAAATTGTCCGTTGTTGCGTCCGCGAGTTGCTGGGACGTCACATTTTTGATGCGCGCAACGGCATCCGCCGTATGCGTTACGAACGCCGGCTCATTGCGTTTCCCGCGCTTCGGCACCGGCGCCAGATAAGGCGCATCCGTCTCGACCAGCAGCCGGTCCAACGGAACTTCCGCGACGATCCCGCGCAACTCTTCGGCCTTCTTGAAGGTCACGATCCCAGAGATCGAAATCATCATCCCGAGATCCAGCGCCGTCCGCGCAAGCTTGGCCGTGGACGAGAAGCAGTGGATCAACCCTGGAAACGCACCGCGCTCGCTCTCTTCCTGCATGATCTGGCAAAGATCGTCGTCGGCATCGCGCGCATGAACGATCAGCGGCAGCCCGGTCTCGCGCGCCGCCGCTATGTGCGCGCGGAAATTGCGGATCTGATCGTCCTTCGGGCTGTGCTCGTAATAATAGTCGAGCCCCGCCTCGCCGATCCCCACTACGCGCGGATGCGCTGCGTGAGCGATCAGCGCCGATGCTTCTTCGATGGGCTCTTCCGCCGCCTCGTGTGGATGTACACCGACGGAGCACCACACATCGTCGAACCGCTCGGCGATCCGCCGTACGCCTTCGAACGCTTTCAGCTTCGTGCCAATCGTCAGCATCGTGCCGACGCCCGCCGCCCGCGCGCGCACGACGACATCTTCGAGCTCCGGCCCGAAGTCGGGAAAATCGAGATGGCAATGACTATCGACGAGCATGATTTTCGGACCGCCAGACTGTGAAGCTTCAATATGTCGGCCGGTCGCTTCGGATCAACCTGCGCCGCCGCAATTAACGACGCGCAGCCGCCTCGATGGCGTAGAACGTGTTCAGGATCAGCTGCTTCTTGTCCAGATTCAGCTCCTCCGCCTGCGCCGCCTTCTCTCTCAGCTCGTCCCGCAGGTCTGACCAGCGGTCCAACGGCACCGCTGCGCGCAGATGACGCAGCAGCGCGTCCTCACCCGGCACAGGCGGTTGGGCGGTGTAAGCGCCGCGTATCAACCGCTCCTCGATTTGCGACAGAAGCGCGACAAATTGAAAGATCCCACGCTCCGGCTGCGCCCGCGCCACGCGCTCGGCCATCGCAAACAGCTTGGCCCCGTTCAGCCGCGGCAAAGCATGCAGCAAATCGCCGATCTCGCGATAAAGCGTCAGCGCATCCGTCTCCGCCAGCTCCGCCGCGCGCCCCGGAGCCCCGTTCGCAAGCGCGGCTAGCAAGTCACGCTGTCCCCCTTCGACGTTCGGCGCGAGCACCGCCATCGCCTCGCGCATCGGCTCTGGCTCCAACGGGCGCAGCGTCAGAAGCCGGCAACGCGACCGTGTCGTAGGCAGCAACGCTCCTGGCACCTGCGAGATCAGTAGCAGCAGGCCTCGCGCGGGCGGCTCTTCGAGAATTTTCAGCAGCGAGTTCTGCGCCTGAATGTTCATGTCGTCTGCGGAATCGACGATCGCGATCCGGTACCCACCGTTCGACGACGCATGCTGCGAGAAAAACGACCGCAACCGTCGCACCTCGTCGACAACAACGACGGTCCGCACACGCTTACGTTCAGGATCCCACGGCCGCCGAATCAACAGTACGTCAGGGTGCGTCAGCGCCGAGATGAGCCGGCTGACGGTGTGATCCGGCGGCACAGCCAAATCATCCGGACACGCAGAAGGCCCGTAAGCCAGCAGCGCGCGCGCGAACCGCCACGCGAGCGTCGCCTTGCCCACCCCCTTCGGTCCCGCAATGATCCACGCATGATGAAGCCGGCCTGAGCGCGCTGCGCTCGCCAACGCCTGCGCGGCGGCCGCATGTCCGAAAAGCTCCTGCCGCTCGCGCGGATGCGGTAACTCGCCGGCGCGATCGCTCTCCGGGACCGGTTCGGCATCTGCCGCCCGCGCGCGCGGCGCCATCAGGCCAGCCCCAAGCGCGACTTCAACCCGTCAAGCACGGCCGAATGCACGCGCTCGATCGGTAGACCGGCGTCGATCACCAAGCACCGCGTCGGCGCGCGCTGTGCAATTTCCAGAAACCCCTGCCGCAGCCGCTCATGAAACTCGCGCCCCTTGCGCTCGAAGCGAGTCTCGCTATCGCGCCGCGTCGCCGCTCGCCGCAGCCCGTCTTCAACCGCGATGTCGAGAACGAACGTTAGATCAGGCTCCACACCGGCAAGCGCAAGGCGATGCAATTCCGCGATGACGTTCGGATCGATCCCTCCCGCATACGCCTGATAGGCCATTGTCGAGTCCGAGAACCGGTCGCAAACGACATGCGCGCCGCGCGCGAGGGCGGGATCAATCACCTGCCGCCAATGCTCGACGCGCGCGGCGTTGAACAGCAACGTCTCGGCCATCGGCGACCATCGGTCCGCCGACCCCGTAACCAGCAACGGACGAATGTCCTCCGCCGAAGGCGATCCACCAGGCTCGCGCGTCTGCACCACGTCGATGCCCGATTGGTTGAGATAGCTCGTCAACAGCCGCACTTGCGTCGACTTGCCCGTACCCTCGCCGCCCTCAAACGTAATGAAGCGACCGCGACTCATTGCGCCGGCGCGTCGGCGGGCTGGCTCTCGGGAAGCGGAACGTCAGCCGTCGCAGGCGCTGCTTCAGGTTTGCTCGACAGCATCTCTTTGAGCCCGACTTTGATCTGAGTCATCAAGCCGCCCGCTTCTACATCCGCACCGGCATAGACCGGCACGACAACGTCCGGCACGCCCGGCGCGGTGATGGTGAGTTTGCCCAACTCCTGTCCGCGCGCGATCGGCGGCATCACCGGCTCCACATAATCGAGCTTCACCTTCAAACCATCGCGCGACGCACGGCGCATCAAAATCTTCACCGGCTGGCGCACCGACAGCGGAACGCCGCGCACCTCGCCGGCCCAAACCTCCGCCTCGCCGACCACCTCGCCCGCCTTCAGCAGCGCGTAGGAGCGAAACTCGCGAAATGCCAAATCGAAAAGCCGCTTCGTTTCGGCCGCGCGTTCAGCTTCGTTCTTCAGCCCGTTCACGACCAAAATCAGCCGCCGGCCATCCTGTTCCGCCGACGCCACCATGCCGTAACCCGACGCCTGCGTATGTCCGGTCTTGAGACCGTCGGCGCCTGGATAAACGCCCAACAGCAAATTGCGGTTCGCCTGCTTGATCCCGTTCCAGGTGAACTCCTTCTCGCCGAAGAAGTGGTAGAGGTCGGGAAACTCGCGAATGATATACTGCGCCAAGCGCGCAAGATCATGCGCGGTAACGGTCATCTCCGGATGCGGCAGACCGCTGGCGTTCTTGAACGTAGAGTTCTTGAGCCCGATCTTCTTGGCTTCGGCGTTCATGAGGTCAGAGAACGCCTCCTCGTTGCCCGAGAAATGCTCCGCCACCACCGTGCAAGCATCGTTGCCGGACTGCACGATAATGCCCTGCAGCAGATCTTCGACGCGTATCTGCGAGCCGATGCTGACGAACATCTTCGACGATTCGTTCTTGCCCGCGACCGACAGGCGCCACGCCTGCTCGCTCACCGTGAACGTGTCGTCGAGCTTCAACTCGCCGTGCTTCAGCTTCTCGAAGAGGATGGCGACGGTCATCAGCTTCGCCATCGAGGCGGGCGCCATCGGCTGGTCGCCGTCCTTCGAAAACAGAACGGCCCCGGTCTCGTAGTCCATCATCAACGCAAACTGCGCGTTGGTCTGAACCTCGGTCGTCGGATCACCCTCGGGCTGAGCAAACGCAGGCGAAACGGCAAACAGCAACACGCCGATGAAGCACGAAACGAAGCGCATGAGCATTCCCTAGTCGACGACGATCTGTGCCCCGTTTTGGCCCTTACTGATCACCTTGTCCAACATGGAATCTGCTTGTTCCACGGTTGTGAACGGCCCAAAGCGCACGCGGTAAAGCGGCTTGCCGTTGACGCCGGTTTGCGACACTTGCGCCGGACCGACATAGAGCAACCTTTCGGCGAGCCGATCGGCATTCCCGCGCGCCAAGAACGCGCCGACCTGCACCCACAACCTCGTCGTCGACGGCACCGGCACGGTCGTCACGACGCCATCCGGCTCGATGCTGGCGTCGGCCTGTGCCGTGGACGCAGGCTGCGCAACCCGCACGGGCGGCGCAGTCTCCCGCGGCGGCGCCGCGGTCGCACCCGGCGGCGGCGCAAGTGAACTGCTCGCGACCCCGGCAATCGGAGCGGCCCGTACATCCGCCGGACGACTCGAAACCATGTCGCTATCGCTTTGCGGCGCAGCGGCGCCGACTTCGCCACGGCCGTCGAACTGCACCCGAACCCGAGCGGTGCCGCGGTCCTGGAATCCCAGCAACGTCGCCGCGCGCTTGGACAAGTCGATGATACGGCCGCGCGCATACGGCCCGCGGTCGTTCACGCGCACACGGATCGATCGGCCATTCTCTAAATTCGTCACCCGCACGATCGACGGCATCGGCAAGGTCCGGTGCGCGGCCGTCAAGGTCTCCATGTCGTAGCGTTCGCCGTTGGCGGTCGACTTGCCGTGGAAGTCTGCGCCGTACCACGAGGCGACGCCCGTCTCGTCGTAGAACGGGTCTTCCTTCGGGTAGTACCAAACGCCGGCGATCTGGTAGGGATTGCCGACCTTATAAGCGCCGGGCTGCCCCTGGCGTCCTTTGTCGATGGCGCATCCAGCCAGTGCCGCGATCGACAAACCGACAAGCGCCGCGCGGATCGGAAACGCAAACCGCATATGAACATCCGTCGTTGAGGGAACGCAGAGTGTGAGCTTGAAAATCGCGAACGGCGCCGAGAGTAAAATCGACTCCGAAGTCACCGTTCGGGCCGTAAAGTGCGCGACCCGTGCGCCTCGCGCAAGAGCGCCGTCCGTACGCCGGTCACACATAGTGGAACCCCGATCAACCCGCGGGTCCTACCCTCTTCGGCACACCTCGTTTCCGCTGCCCGCGGGCGGCGCTTCGATCTTGCAACACACAACCAAGGCGAGACTCCCATGACCTACAAACCCTTCGACCTCACCGGCAAAGTCGCGCTCGTCACGGGGGGCAACGGCGGCATCGGCCTCGGCATGGCCGAAGCCCTGGCGCTGGCCGGCGCAGGCGTCGCGATCTGGGGCACGAACGAGGCCAAGAACAAGGCAGCCGAAACCACATTGCGCGCTCACGGCGGCAAGGTCTTTGTGCAGAAGGTCGACGTGAGCAGCGAGGCTGAGATCACCGAAGCGATGAAGGTGACGGTCGCGCACATGGGCCGCATCGACACCGTCATTGCCAACGCCGGCATCGGCCGACCGGCGCGCTCGTTTCTTGACATCACCGCCGAGCAGTATCGCCAGGTTCTCGCCGTCAACGAGGACGGCGTCTTCTTCACCCTGCGCGAAGCCGCCCGCCACATGCGCGACCGCGCATCGAAGGGCGATCCGGGCGGCTCGCTGATCGGTGTGGCCAGCCTCGCCGCCATCGAAGGCGCCGCGCGTAACCAACACTATGCGGCGACCAAAGGCGCGGTGATCTCGATCATGCGCTCCATCGCCGTCGAATTTGCGCGCGACGGCGTTCGCGCCAACTCGATCCTGCCCGGCTGGATCGCCACCGACATGACCGCCGGCGCACAAGCCTCACCCGCCTTCGCCGAGAAAGTGATCCCACGCGTGCCCGCCAAACGCTGGGGACAGCCATCGGATTTCGGAGGGATTGCGGTTTATCTGGCAAGCGACGCGTCCGCCTATCACACCGGCGATACGTTCGTGATCGACGGCGGCTACGCGATCTTCTAGGCCTTGCGCCGCGCCTTGGCGCCGGCAAAAGCGGCCGCAACCTCTTGGAGCAGGTCCTCCCGCTTACGGCCCGGGTTGACCGTCTCCAACAGGGTGGCGCACGTCTCTTCCATCTGATCGAAATGGGAGGCGACGTTCTCGCCGTTTTGCGCACCCGCAACGTCGCCGCGCAACGTGGAGATCAACTTCAGACATTCCACTTCGACCGGGCTGCCTTCGACGCGCTTGCCCAGGTCTTTCGCGACCTCCTCAAGCCGCGCCAAGTCGCTTTCAAGCGGCGCCACCGTCTTGAACGAATCCTTCAGGCTCTGCACCAGGAATGCGAGCTGAAACGCGCTGCGGCCCACCCGTTCGACGTTGATCTTGACCCGCGCGTCCTTGATCGCCTCGTTCGCCGTTTTGGCCGACTGCTCGGACCAGTGCGGGTCTTGCGTCTTCGCAAACAACAAGTTGGGCACGTCGAACAGCGTCGCCACCTGCTGGTTCGGCCGCGCCTTACGACGGTCGGGACCGATGTAATCCGCGGTAATAACGAAGGGCTTGCGCGCCTCCGCATGCGTGCGGAGCCGGGCGCCTAGAAAGTCGACCGAGAACGGCCGCGTCACCAAATCGTCCGCGCCGCAGTTCAGAGCGCGCTCGACCAGATCGCTTTCAAGCTTCCAAGTCATGAGAACAATATGAAGGAACGGGTTGCGTCCGACGCTGCCGTCGCGCAGCGCTTTCACCAAGCCGCAGGTTGCGACGGGCTCTTGCGTCACATCGGCGACGAATAGGTCGAACATACGGTCGCCGAACGCCGCCGACGCCTCGCTGAACACCGACGTGGCCATCATATTCTGAAAGCCCATCATGCTGAGCGCCGTACGTGCTGTCGCGCGGTTCGCCGGCACGGGATCGAAGACAATCGTGTCCACCCGCTCGTACGAAAGCTTTGTTGTGTGGAGTGCCGCCGCGACTGCCATGTCGCGAGCCTAGCCCCCAACAGTTTACTAACACTTAGGCGGGCAGCACGCTTAGACGCGGGCGCCGTCGACGATGCCCAGAAAATCCGCCGCTTTCAAACTCGCGCCGCCGACAAGAACCCCATCGACGCCCTTCGTGCTTAAGATTTCCTTAGCATTGGACGGCTTCACCGACCCGCCATATAGCAACCGAACCGAACGCCCAGCCGGCCCCAGCAACGCTTCGATCCGTGTGCGGATAAAAGCATGCGCGCCTTCGATGTCCGCCAGCGACGCGGTCTTACCCGTACCGATCGCCCAGATGGGTTCATAGGCAACGGCGGCATTCGCGGCCGTCGTTTCGCTGGGTACGCTGTTCGCGATCTGGTCTGCGAGAACCTTCTCCATCTGCCCTGCAGTGCGCTGCGCTTCGCTTTCGCCAATGCAGATAATCGCCGACAGTCCGGCCCGCCACGCCGCTCGCGCTTGCGCCGCGACCAGCGCGCTCGTCTCGTGGTGATCCGTCCGCCGCTCCGAATGGCCGACGATGACGTACGAGGCACCCGCGTCCTTCAGCATTTCGGCGCTGATGTCGCCCGTATGCGCACCCTGCGCCGCGACATGGCAGGTCTGTCCGCCCAGCCTGATCGGGGTACCGGCGACCGACCCTGTCAGCGCATGCAGCAGCGTCGCCGGGGGGCACACCAGCACCTCCGGCACCGACGCCCGTCCCTTCAATCGTGAGGCCAGCGCCGCGACCTCGCCGCGCCCGGCGAGCAGGCCGTTCATCTTCCAGTTCCCGGCGATGAGCTGAGGTGTCGTCACGATATCCATCCGGTGCAGTGCAATTTGACGCGGGGCCTACACGAAAGCCCTGGGCCCCGGCGCAGGTCAAGTACGCTGGCCTTGCCCCCCCAAAGTACGCCCCCTAATATCCGCCCGCTTCGGACGCCTACGCTGCGTTGCGGCGAAGCGGCAGTCCCAAATCAAGAACCCCACGAGCCCTCGACTCATGCTTGAAACTCTTCGTAACGCCTCCAAAGGATGGCTGGCGGTAGTCCTTATCATCGTGCTCGTCGGCAGCTTTGGTATCTGGGGCGTCCAGGACATGATGAACCTGACGACCACACCCTCCATCGCCAGGGTCGGCGACCGCGAGATCACGCCTGACCAATTCCAGCGCGAGTTCAGCCGCTTCCTGACCCAGATGTCGCGCGAGTCGAACAGCCAACTCTCGGCCCAACAGGCAAAGGCGCTGAACCTCGACCGCGAAGCGCTGGACCGCATGCTGACGCGCCTCGCGCTCATCGACCGCGCCAAGGCCGCCGGACTTAGCATCTCGGAAAGCCAGCTGATCGAGGGCATCAAGTCGATCCGCGGCCTATCGGACCCGCAAGGCAACATCAACTTCGCCGCCCTCCAGCAGATTTTGCAGACGGCGCAACTCAGCCAGGAAGAATTTCTGGACATCGTCCGCGGCGACATGCTGCGCGAGCAGTTGATCCGCACCATGCTGAGCGGCGTCGCGATGCCCGCCGGCCTCGAGGCGGCCCTCAACCGCTACCGCCTTGAACGCCGCGTGATCGAGTACATCAAGATCGACCCCAGCCAAGCCGGCGAGATCAAGGACCCTGACGACGCCACCCTGCGCAAGTTCTACGAAACACATGCGGCCCAGCGTTATTCCGTCCCCGAATACCGCGTGGTGACGATCGTCCAAGCCCGCCCCGCCGACGTCGCGTCGCAGATCGTGGTATCCGAAGAGGACATCAAGCGCGTCTACGACCTGAACAAGCGCACCTACGAGGTGCCGGAAAAGCGCGTCCTGGAGCAGATCCGCTTCAAGACCGAAGCGGCCGCCAATGCCGGGAAAGCCAAACTCGACTCCGGCACGTCGTTCGAAGACGTGGCGAAAGCCGAGGGATACAAGCCCGAAGACATCAAACTCGGCGAAGTAAGCAAGAGTGATACGACCATCCCGGCCGACGCCTTCACGATCCCACTGAACACCGCCAGCAAGCCGCTGAAGGGTCCGTTCGGTTGGGTGATCGTGCGCGCGGTTTCCGCAACGCCGGGCTCGCTCAAAACGCTCGACGAAGTGCGGCCGGAAATCCGCGAACGCTTCGTCACCGAGCGCGCACGCGACAAACTGTTCGAACTCACCAACGACTTCGAAGACACGCGCGGCGGCGGCAGCACGCTTGAGGAGGCGGCCACGAAGCACAAGCTGTTCCTCACCAAAGTCACGATCGACTCCCGCGGCAACGACACCACCGGCAAGCCCGTCGAAAACCTGCCCGCTGGGGAATTCCTCGGCCGCGCCTTCGCGTCGGAAACCGGTATCGATTCCGAACTGACCGAGAGCTCCGACGGCAGCTACTACGACTTCCGCGTCGATACGATCACGCCCGCCTCGAAGAAACCGTTCGACCAAGTCCGCGCGGACATCCTCACCGACTGGCGCGCCGCCGAACTCGACAAGCGCATCAAGACGATCGCCGACGACATCGTGAAGAAGGTCAAGGCCGGCCAATCCCTGGCCGCCGTCGCCGCCACGATGGACCTCGCGCCGATCAAAAGCGAACCCTTCCAGCGCTACGGGCAAAACAAGGACTTCGCCGACGAAACGGTCACCGCCGCGCACGAAGGCAAGATCGGCGATGTCTTCGACGGGCCCGTCGCCGACGGCAAGAGCGTCATCGTCGCGCGCATCGCGGAGGTCCAATACATCCCCGAACCGCCAGACTCGCCCGCGCGCAAGATGTACGCCGACCGGCTGCGCGAAGCGTTCGCCGGCGACCTCGCGCAAATTCTGGCGAACAGCGCGCGCGAAGAAGCGGGCGTCACCATCGACGAAACGCGCTTCCAGGCGTTCCACACCGGCGAATGAACGCGCACGTTCCTTCGTTCGAAGAGTTTCGCCCGGCATACGAGGCAGGCAAGCCGCAGATCGTTGCGCGCTCGCTTGTCGCCGATCTCGACACGCCCGTGTCGGCCTGGCTCAAACTCGGCATCAGCGACCCTTATTCGTTCCTTCTCGAAAGCGTCCAAGGCGGCGAGATCCGGGGACGCTATTCCATCATCGGCCTGAAGCCCGATCTCATCTGGCGTTGCCGTGGCCGCCAAGCCGAACTCAACACCCGCGCCGACCAGACCCCCGACGCGTTCGCGCCGGAGACAAAGCCGCCGCTGGACTCGCTGCGTGACCTCCTCGCCCGCACCCGGATGGAGATCCCTGCCCCGCTCCCGCCGATGGCGTCCGGCCTCTTCGGTTACCTGGGCCACGACATGGTGCGCCTGATGGAGCGCCTGCCGCAGCCCAATCCCGATCCGCTGGGCCTGCCCGACGCCGTGCTGGTGCGCCCGACGGTGGTCGCGATTTTCGATGCCGTGAAAGCCGACGTCACGATCGCAACACCGGTGTTCCCCGCAACGGGCCTCACCGCCCGCGCGGCGTACGACCTGGCCGAAGAACGCCTCTCCGCCGTCGCCGTCGACTTCGCCCGCAACCGCATCCCCGACGAAGCGCTTTCGACCGAACCGCTCGACCTCGAACCGCCCGTCTCGAACACGACGCGCGAGGAGTACTTGGACATCGTCCGCCGCGCGAAAGACTACATCGCCGCCGGCGACATCTTTCAGGTCGTACCCAGCCAACGCTTCCGTCGCCCGTTCAAACTCCCGCCGTTTCAGCTCTATCGCACGCTGCGCCGCCTGAACCCGTCGCCGTTCCTGTTCTTCTTGAACTACCCCGGCTACGCCGCCGTGGGCTCAAGCCCAGAGATTCTCGTCCGTTTGCGCGACGGCGTCGTCACCATCCGCCCGATCGCCGGCACCATCCGCCGCGGAACAACGCCGGCTGAAGACGCCGAACTTGCGAACCACCTCCTCGCCGATCCGAAGGAACGCGCCGAACATCTGATGTTGCTGGACCTCGGCCGCAACGACGTCGGACGCGTCGTCCAAATCGGCACGGTCAAAGTGACGGAGCAATTCGTCATCGAGAAATACAGCCACGTCCAACACATCGTCTCGAACGTCGAAGGTCGTATCCGCGCCGACAAGGACGCGCTCGACGCCTTGATCGCCGGCTTCCCGAACGGCACCACCAGCGGCGCGCCGAAAATCCGAGCCCTCGAAATCATCGACGAGCTGGAAAAGGAAAAGCGCGGCGTCTACGGCGGCGCCGTCGGCTACTTCTCAGCCAACGGATCGATGGACACCTGCATCGCGCTGCGCACAGCGATCGTGAAAGACGGCACCATGTACGTCCAAGCCGGCGGCGGCGTCGTCGCCGACAGCGACCCCGACGCCGAGTTCATGGAGACGGTCTACAAATCCGCCGCCCTCTTCCGCGCCGCCGAAGAAGCCCAGCGCGCCTCGCAGTCCAAACCCAACCGCTGAAATTGCGCGCCAGTTGCGAACGCGCTTGAGAGTCGATGCAATCCGATCCATCACGCGCTGATTTCCGCGAAGAATGCCGTCACGTTGCAGTCGCGCTGCCATTACATGTACGGCAAACGCATCATCGGATCTGTAGTCCGGACGCAATTCGGGGCACACATCGCGAAAGGTTCGCGACACGCCCCTCGTCACCGTTGAACGATGTCAAATTGCTAAGAACAAATATCGAACACACGCATTGGAAAAGCAATCCCGACCGACGGTATTGAAGCGGCCCGGTCGAGCGCCTTCCATCCAGCCGAAAAGATCGGCGTACCCACCGTATGAGTTTTAGTTCGGCGCCGGCGTGGGCAGCACCTTGCTGCCGACCGGAATCTCTTCCGCCGTGGCGATCCTGCAGCTGTCCCTGTCGTGGTCGTCATCAGCAAACGGCCAGCGGCTGAACTTGAGAACATCGCCGAGCTTCGGGCAGCCCCCGTCACTGATCTGCACGAAACGCGCCCGCTTGAGACGCGGGCAGCTGTTGCCAAAGGTCACTTTGAACCAGTGCTTCAAGTGCGCCGGGGCCCGCGTCCGGTAACCATACTCCAGAACCGCCGTATGGTCGTCGACATAGGAGAAGCCCAGGAGCTCCAAGAACGCGCAGTTCGTTGGCTTGGCCGGATCGTCCGCCGCAACGGAAACGCCAGCAAACAGCGCAGACGCCACGACAGCCGCAAAACCGAGAAAGTGTACTCGTTCCATCACCTTGCCCCATCTTGGAGATGATCCAATTGTGCATATCTGCAATACGCGCGCAATCAAAGCCGAGCGCCGCTTGAAGCACAGAAACCGGCTGAACCGTTCGACTTTCCAATCGAGATGTACCAAAAGCAAAACAAATCACTTAACTGTCACACGAAATGACGAGCGCTCGCCTGCACGTTTTGCAGCCACCTTTCTTGTTGAATCCAGTGATGAGCGCGTAGTGTCCACGTTCGACGAGCAGGCCACCCGCAATGCAGGCCCCTGCCGCCATACGCGCCAATCACAGTCTGCGCAATCAAAGGCGCCTATTCCAACAGCTTAGCCTGATCCTCGGCTGCCTCGTTCTTCTCTTCGCGAATGTGGGAGCGGCAACCGCAAGCGAAAACTTTCCGAGTTCGGTCACCGGCACATGGACAGGCGAGCACTGCGGAAAACGGCACGTAACGTGGGCGGTCAAAATGACGCCTTCAAGCGCATACGTCAGAGAAACCACCTGCAAAGGCGCGGCCTGTGAAGACGCCGACTATCGCGTCTGGCAACTCGGCAGCTCCGACCGAAAGTTCGCCGTTACGCCGCACTACATCCCAAACAATCACCGCCTGCGGTACTCGTTTTCGGTGGTCGTGCAGTATTCAGCGTATGGTCAGCGATTGGACGGATTGTACGTCGCGCATCCGACCTGCAGAAACATCCGCCTGACGAAAGTAAGCTCCGAGGTCTTGCCTCCGCTTTCGTGGCGAAGCGCAACGCGTCTCCCTCGCCCAGTTCTCACCGTGAGCGCAGAGCCACCGCCCAGGCCATCTTCGTCCGACCGGGTGGATGATTCGAACACAGGACGCAGCGAGCCACCGTATAGTTGCTTCGATGTCTGCCAGCCCACGGCCGACGGCAAAACGTATTGCGTGCGCGTATGCGACTAGTTTCCGATCTGTAACGCCCTCAGGGCAGCCCTCGAACGCCTGCAGACCGCCTAACCGCCGAACGCATGAACCAAGCGCAGGACGGGCTCGTGCACCGCGACCCAAGGCACGGCGATCAGCACCGCATACGCCATGACGCCGAGCGCGATGAACGACAGCGTCCACACCAGCCCGCGTATATCCGGCACGCCGAACGCGTAGAGCGGCAGATAGATCAGGCGCAACGCGACGAAGGCGATCGCCGCCAGTTGCGTCGTATCCGTGCTGAGCCCCGTCAAATGAATGATCAACGCGAGCGCGAAAAAATGCGGCGCCGTCTCCATCAAATTACTTTGGGCGCGCGACAGGCGGCCCAGCAATTTTGAATCCGTCTTCTCCGACGCCACGTCGCGCGCCGTGTTCGCATATTTGACGCCGTGCACCCGCCGGTACTCGATCGCCGTCAGCGCAAGCTGGAACATGCCGAGCGCGATCAGCGCGGCCACCATGGACAATTCAACCGACATACGTCTCCCCCATCGACGCTGGAATCTGCGCCGCTCAACGAACGATACGTCCGCCCTCCCCGCTTGGAAACAGCCAGCACCAGACCTGTCGCCTGGCCGCGCCATTTGTGCTTCAAAGGGTAAACGCAGATCGCCGATTGACCTTACGGCGCGCAACAATCCGCAACGGAGACCGCACATGTTCGCAGGCAAGATTTGGTGGATCACAGGCGCGTCCTCCGGCATCGGGACCGCCCTCGCCGAAGCGCTCGCCAAGAAGGACGCGAAGCTCATCCTGTCCGGCCGCAACACCGAAGCCCTCGAAGACGTCGCCAAACGTTGCGCGACCCCGTCACTGGTGCTGCCGTTCGAAGCAACAGACTTCGCCGCCATCCCCTCGATCGTCGACCGCGCATCGGACTGGGCCGCACGCAACGGCGGCGCCATCTACGGCCTCGTCAACAACGCCGGCATCTCGCAACGCTCACTGGCCGTCGACACGGTCTTCGACGTCTATCAGCGCATCGTCGCCGTCGACCTCCTGGCGCCCATAGCGCTGACGCAAGCGCTGCTGCCGAAAATGGTGGCGGCGAAAGCCGGCCACATCATCGCCATCTCCAGCGTCGCCGGCATCGCCGGCGTACCGCTACGCAGCGCCTACTGCGCCGCCAAACACGGCCTGATCGGCTACCACGACAGCCTCCGCTCAGAGACCGCGCACCTAGGCCTGCAAGTCTTGGTCGTCGCGCCCGGCTCCGTAAAAACGAACGTCTCGAAAAACGCCCTCGACGCCAACGCGAAGACCAGAGGCGTCAGCGACAACGCCATCGACACCGGGATGGACCCCAACATCGCCGCCACCCGCATCCTAGAAGCGGCAAGCAGCGGCAAGCGCGAACTCATCCTGGCTGAAGGCATGGAAGCCGCCATCGCCCAACTCCGCCGCACCGACCCCGAAGCGTTGTTCGACCGCATGGCCGCCATGGTGGCGGCAGGCTACGCACAGCAAATGGGCGCGCAGGCGAAAACCTAAACTGCGCACGACCGCCACGTGCATTTCAGGCGTGTCCAGAACCCGTCATGTTGTTGAGTTGCGCAATCGCATCCTTCGACAAAGTCAGTGCCGCCGCCGCGAGATTCTCCTTGAGGTGGCCCGACGATGAGGTTCCCGGAATAAGCAGAATGTTCGGCGCGCGTTGAAGAAGCCAGGCGAGCGCCACCTGCATCGGCGTGGCATTCATATCCTTGGCGACGGCGGTGAGCGTCGACGATTGCAGCGGGCTGAAACCACCGAGCGGGAAATACGGCACATAGGCGATGCCGTCTTTCGCGCAGACGTCGATCAGCCCGTCGTCGCCGCGATGCGCGAGATTGTAGTGGTTCTGCACGCAGACGATCGGGCAGATGCGGCGGCCCTCGGCGAGCTGCGCCGCCGTCACATGGCTGAGCCCCAAATGGCGCACCAGCCCCTCCGTCCGCAGATCGGCAAGTACGCGAACCATCTCTTCGATCGGACCCTCCGCCGGCTTGTGCGGATCGAACATCAGCCGAAGGTTGACGACGTCCAGCACCTCGACTCCAAGATTGCGCAGGTTGTCGTGAACGGCCGCGATCAAAGCGTCCTTCGAAAAGGCAGGTAGCCACGACCCGTTGTTGCCGCGCCGCCCGCCAACCTTGGTGACGATCACGAGATCCTTGCCATAAGGCGCCAGCGCCTCGCGGATGATCTGATTGGTGACGTGCGGCCCGTAATAATCGCTGGTGTCGATATGATCGACGCCCGCAGCCACGGCCTCGCGCAGCACCGCAATCGCGGCCGCGCGATCCTTGGGCGGCCCAAACACACCTGGCCCCGCCAACTGCATGGCGCCATAGCCCAAACGCTTCACGGTGCGGTCGCCGAGACGAAACGTTCCGGCCTGCTCGAGGCTGTTCTTCGCTGTCATGTTGGGGATCTCCTGCGTTCTACATCGTGGCGGCGGGCGCAAAAGAAAAGGGCCGACAATGCGGCCCTCTCCCAAGATAGTTGGCGTTGACCCCGAACGTTAGACCCGCTCGATGATAATCGCCGGCGCCATGCCGCCCGCGGCGCACATCGTGACCAGGCCGCGCTTCAGGTTCCGGCGTTCCAGTTCGTCGAGGATCGTGCCAATGAGGATCGATCCCGTCGCGCCGATCGGATGGCCCAGCGCCATCGCGCCGCCGTTCACGTTGACCTTCGCTCGGTCGAGCTTCAGGTCGCGGATGAATTTTTCGGCGACGACCGCGAACGCTTCGTTGATCTCGAAGAGGTCGATGTCGTCGATCGTCAACCCGGCCTTCGCCAGAACCTTTTGCGCCGCCGGCACCGGTGCGTTCAGCATCAAGGTCGGGCTGTCGCCCATATTCGCCATCGCGACGACGCGCGCACGCGGCTTCAACCCGTGCTTCTTTGCGTAAGCACCCGACGTCAGCAACAACGCCGCCGCGCCGTCGACGACGCCGGACGAATTACCGGCGTGATGCACGTGCTTGATCTTCAGATCCGGATAGACCTGACGCACGAGGCCGCCCAACGTCGTCCCGGCCTTGTCGAACGGAAACTCAGCCATCGCTTCGAACGCCGGCTTCAACGAGGACAAACCGTCCAGCGTCGTCTGGGGACGGGGAAATTCTTCGTGGTCGAGCGCCAGCGTACCGTCTTCCTTGTAGACCGGCACAACGCTCTTCTTGAAATGCCCGCCCTTGATCGCGGCGTCGGCGCGCTGCTGACTGACCAGCGCCAACTCATCCAGCGCCTGGCGCGGAATGTTTTCCAGCGTCGCAATCGCATCGGCGCAAACACCCTGGTGCGTCTGCGGATGACGCGCGCGCAAGCGCATGTTGCCCGCATCCATCAACGTCGGCGGCGAATTCGGATCGGCGAGCGACGCGGTATAGGACATCATCTCGGTCCCGCCCGCGATGACGACGTCTTCCATCCCCGTCATGATCGAAGCGGCGGCAATGTTCACGCTGGTGATGCCCGACCCGCAAAAACGATCCAGCGTCATGCCTGAGGCCTTCACCGAATAGCCGGCATCGAGCGCCGCCATGCGCCCCATATCCATCGCCTGCTTGCCGCGCTGCGTGGACGTGCCCCAAATGATGTCGTCGACTTCCGCGGTGTTCAGATCATTGCGCTTGGCGATGGCCTTCAGAACCGTCGCCGCCAACTGCTGCGGATGAATCTCGGCAAGCGCACCCTTGCCCACTTTGCCGATGCCGCGCGGTGTGCGCACCGCGTCGATGATGAATGCGTCGCCCATATCGTCAACTCCTGTGAATAGCGTCCACCGTATGTAGCGGAGTGCCGCGCCCTCTTCCAGGGACCTGCGCGTGTTGCGCCCGCGAAGGCGACTTGCCGCTACGGCGCGCCGCAGGCGAACGCTCGGCGATGCCCTTGATGAGAAAGCAGCGGCTCCAACAAAGCACCCGGCCCGCTGCTTTGTATGCCTGGTCACAGTCTACCCCGTGGATATTTCGCTGCTAGCCAACTACTCTGTACAACGTCTTTGTCGGCATAACGGAGGGGTCCATGCTTTCGCGCCGCACGGCACTACTCTCAGGCTTAACTGCCTTGACGTTTCCGCTCGCCGCGGCCAAGGCGGCGAACGAATGTTCGGCGCCGTTCGGCAATCGCGAGTGCATCGCCGGCCTGCAACTCGGTTCGATCGAAACGGCGCGTCAGCGTTGCGAGAACTGGTGCTGGGCCGCCTGCATCGAAACGGTCTTCGCCATCAAAGGCGTGCGCGTGAGCCAAGAGCGCATCGTGCAAAAACTATTCGGCGACGAGCGCTGCGAAGCCGCGAACACCGCTCAGGTCTTTGAAGCCGTCGGGGGACAATGGACCGACGACAACGGCCGCCGCTTCAACGCATGGGCCGATGAGGTCAGTTGGGCCGGCTTCGCCGCCCGCGCCTCGCGCGACGCCCGCGGCGGCTACGGCCCCGGCGGCACGCAAGCCTACCGCGATCTCGGCGCACTGAAGATTGTGACCTCGCTCAAGAACGAAGAGCCCCTCATCGTCGGCTCGATTCCGCTCGACGGCCGCGTGGGCCACGCCATACTGCTGACCGCGGTGCGCTACAGGGTCCAAACGTTGGGCGGCAACATGGGTCCGGAGTCGATCAGCCTCACAAGCCTGATCGTCCGCGACCCCTGGCCCAGCAACCCCAACCGCCGCGAACTCGACGAGTCGGAAGTACGCGGTGCGGTCGTTGCGCTGAAGATCGGCATCAGCTAGCCGCCGCCACTCATTCCCTGCCGAAACGTTGCATCCCGAGTGCGAGGAGCGCGAGAACAATCGCCATGGCGCCGTAACTCACGCCAGGCGTGCCTTGCGCGATGTTGACGATCATGACGAACAGCAGCACCACAAACCCAACGCCGCACGCGACACCGAAAATTCTAGCCACGCGCTTCATGGCGCCATCCCCGTCCCGTTCCCCAAATCTTACCGTCGACCGCACGACCCCGACAATCACCCCACCCGCGCGGTCAATCGCAAACGCAAAAGGGGCCCCTCGCGGAGCCCCTCGTACTCTAGAATGTACAACGCGTTTAGGCCGCCTGGTAACCCAGCACAGCCTTCACCTCGAGGAATTCCTTGAAGCCGTGCTCGCCCCACTCGCGGCCCGTGCCGGACTGCTTGTAGCCGCCGAACGGTGCGTTGAAGTCGGGGCCGGCGCCGTTCAAGTGCACGTTGCCGGTGCGCAGGCGTGAGGCGACCTTACGCGCGTGCTCGATGTTGCCCGACTGGACGTAGCCCGACAGGCCGTACGGCGTGTCGTTCGCCTGTTGGATGGCTTCTTCTTCCGTGTCGTACGGCAGGATCGACAACACCGGCCCGAAGATTTCTTCACGCGCGATCGTCATGTCGTTCGTCACGTTTGCGAACACCGTCGGTCGCACGAAATAGCCGCGGTTCAAACCTTCCGGACGGCCGAGACCACCGGTGACCAGCGTCGCGCCTTCATCGATTCCCTTTTTGATCAGGCCCTGGATCTTGTTGTACTGCGCTTCGCTGACGACCGGACCCATCACCATGCCTTCCGAGAACGGATCGGCGACCTTTACCGACTCCGCCGTCGCCTTGGCGATCGCGATAGCTTCGTCCTGCTTCTTGCGCGGCACGAACATGCGCGTCGGCGCGTTGCACGACTGACCGGAGTTGCCGAAGCAACCCATCACGCCGCCCGACACCGCCTTCTTCATATCGGCGTCTTCGAGAATGATGTTGGCCGACTTGCCGCCGAGCTCTTGCGTCACGCGCTTCACGGTGTCCGCTGCGGCCTTCGCGACCGCAACGCCCGCGCGCGTCGAACCCGTGAACGACATCATGTCGATGCCCGGGTGAGACGACATCGCCTCGCCGACCGACGGACCGTCGCCGTTGACGAGATTGAACACGCCCGCCGGAACGCCCGCTTCATGGAACACATCGGCGATCAGCATCGCGTTCAGCGGTGCGATTTCCGACGGCTTCAGCACCATCGTGCAGCCGGCCGCCAACGCGGGCGCCGCCTTACACATGATCTGGTTCACCGGCCAGTTCCACGGCGTGATCATGCCAACGACGCCGACGGGTTCATACGCGATCCCGGTCGTGCCCTTGGTCTGCTGGAATTCGAATTCCTTCAGGATCTTGATCGTCTGATTCAAGTGCGCGATGCCGGTCGCGGCCTGCGCCGCCTTCGACAGCCAAACCGGCGCGCCCATCTCCAGCGAGATCGTCTCGACGAACTCACCATACCGGCGCTGATAAACCTCAAGCACCTTCGTCAGCAGCGCCAGACGCTCTTCCTTCGTCGTCTGCGAGAACGTCTCGAACGCGCGGCGCGCGGCCTTCACGGCCTTATCGACGTCGGCTTTCGAGCCCAGGCTGATCTGCCCGATCGGCTCTTCCGTCGCCGGGTTGATGACGTCGAGCGTCTTCGGCGAAACGGGGTCGACCCACTTGCCGTCGATATAGAACTGAAGTCGCTTGTTCATGGGGAATGCTCCTTGAGAGAGGTGCGTGCTTTAGAAAAACGAACTTGCAAGATGCCGTCGCCGCCTCAGCGTCGCGCCCGGATATAGGCAGCCGACATCGCCGAAGCGAGCGCCAGGGCGATCACGCCCACAGCCTTGAAAGGTCAATTTCGGGGCGGACCATGCGACTTTTAGGGCCGATTTGTCCATAACGCCGCCAACAGGGGCCAAAGGCTTACCAACCCCCGCCGGTTGTGTTTATCTCCGGCCAAGTCCTACAAATCACGGCGCGGCGCATGATCCTGCTGATCGACAATTACGACAGCTTTACGTGGAATCTGGTCCACTACCTGGGCCAGCTCGGCGCCACCGTGGAAGTGCAGCGCAATGACCAACTGACGGTCGACGAAGCCCTGGCGAAAAAGCCGAAAGCGATCGTCTTGTCCCCAGGCCCTTGCGATCCGGATAAGGCCGGCATCTGCCTCGATCTCATCGCACGTGCAGGCGAAACAATCCCCATCCTAGGCGTGTGCCTGGGCCATCAAGCGATCGGGCAAATCTACGGCGGCAAAGTCGTGCGCGCCCCGGCGCCGATGCACGGAAAGGTCAGCAATATCCGCCATCAGGGCTTGAGCGTCTTCAAGAACCTGCCCGACCCGTTCAAAGCGACGCGCTATCACTCGCTCACCGTCGACCGCGCCAGCCTGCCGAACTCGTTGACGATCACGGCTGAGTCTGACGACGGCGTTATCATGGGCGTCGCCCACCGCGAACACCCCGTCCACGGCGTCCAGTTCCATCCGGAGAGCATCGCGACCGAACACGGCCACGACCTCCTTCGCAACTTCCTAGAACTCGCACGCGCCGCATGAGCGCCGATCACTTCAAAGTGTTGGTGGGCAAGGCGGCCTCCGGTTCCGCCCTCACGACGGTCGAAGCTGCGGAAGCCTTCGACATCATCATGGACGGCAACGCGCCTGAGCTTCAGGTCGCAGCGTTCCTGACCGCGCTCCACATGCGCGGCGAAACGGTCGACGAAATCGCCGCCGCCGCCGACGCGCTCCGCGCCCGCGCGCTCACCGTCGACGCACCAGCCGACGCCATCGACACCTGCGGCACCGGCGGCGACGGCCTCGGCACGCTCAACATCTCAACCGCCGCCGCGATCGTGACGGCCGCGTGCGGTGTGAAGATCGCCAAACACGGCAACCGCGCACTCTCGTCGAAAAGCGGCTCGGCCGACGTCCTCGCCGCACTCGGGGTAAAGATCGACCTGACACCGCAACAGGTCTCGCATTGCATCAACGAAGCGGGCCTCGGCTTCCTCTTCGCCCCCGCACATCACAGCGCGATGAAGCACGTATCGCAGGTGCGCCAGCAACTGGGCTTCCGCACGATCTTCAATCTGCTCGGCCCCCTCTGCAATCCCGCACGCGTGAAGAAGCAGCTCGTCGGCGTCTTCGCCGAAAAATGGATCGAACCGCTCGCGCATGTTCTTCATTCGCTCGGCACCGAACGCGCCTGGGTCGTACACGGCAGCGACGGCCTCGACGAACTCACGGTCACGGGCCCAAGCCACATCGCCGAACTGAACCACGGCCAAGTCCGCCGCTTCACGGTCACACCGGCAGACGCGGGCCTGCCAACGCATCGCCTCGACGAACTCTTTGGTGGCGACGCTGCAGAGAACGCCGCCGCAATGACGCGCCTCTTCGCGGGCAACGTCGGCGCCTATCGCGACATCGTCTGCCTCAACGCAGGCGGCTCACTCGTCGTCGCCGGCAAAGTCTCCTCACTGCGCGAAGGCGTCCAACGTGCACAGCAAGTGATCGACAGCGGCGAAGCCCGCGCCACGCTCGCCAAACTCGTCGCCGCATCGAACGAACAGACAGCTGGCGTGCTCGATCGCATCGCCGACTACAAGCGGAAAGAAATCGCCGCAGCACAAAAGGCCAAGCCGCTCGCTGACATCGAGGCCCTCGCCAAACGCGCGGCGCCGGTTCGGCCGTTTGCCGCAGCACTGCGCGCCGCGATCGATCAAGGCCGCTACGCGCTGATCGCCGAGATCAAGAAGGCAAGCCCGTCGAAAGGCCTCATCCGCACAAATTTCGATCCGCCGGCACTGGCCCGCGCCTACGAAACGGGCGGCGCAGCGTGCCTATCCGTGCTGACGGATGGTCCCTCCTTCCAAGGCGCGAACGAATATCTAACCCAGTCGCGCGAAGCGACGCGCCTGCCCGCCTTGCGCAAAGACTTCATGTTCGATCCGTATCAGGTGGTGGAAGCGCGCGCGCTGGGCGCCGACTGCATCCTCATCATCATGGCGGCGGTCACCGACCAAGAAGCGCAACTCCTCAACGCAACCGCGCTGCAATGGGGCATGGACGTCCTGGTCGAGGTCCACGACCGCGCCGAACTCGATCGCGCGCTGAAACTCGATCCCAACATGATCGGCATCAACAACCGCGACCTGAAGACGTTTCAAACCTCGCTGGCAGTCACGGAAACACTCGCACCGCTGGTGCCAAAATCCTGCCTCGTCGTCGCCGAAAGCGGTATCAACACGCACGACGATTTGGTTCGCCTAGCGGCCACCGGCGTCAGAACCTTCCTGGTCGGCGAGAGCCTTATGCGCCAAAATGACGTGAGTGCCGCGACGCGCGCACTGCTCAAGGGAGCTGCATGACGAAGCTGACGCATATCGACGAAAAGGGCAGCGCACGTATGGTCGACGTGTCCGCGAAGGACCCGACGACGCGCACCGCAATGGCCGAAGCAATCGTGCGCATGAAGCCCGAAACGCTCGCACTCGTCATCGACGGCACCGCCCCGAAGGGCGACGTGCTCGCCGCCGCCCGCATCGCCGGCATCATGGCCGCGAAGAAGACGTCCGAACTCATCCCCCTCTGCCATCCCCTGCCAATCGCAGGTGTCACCATTGCTTGCGAACCAGACGAAGCAGACTCGCTGATCCGCGTCCTCGCCAGCGTGAAGGTTACGGGCCCGACCGGCGTCGAAATGGAAGCGCTCACCGCAGCAACCATCGCCGCGCTGACGATCTACGACATGTTGAAAGCAGCCGAACGCGGCATCGTCATCGAAAGTGTGCGCCTGGTCTCGAAGGAAGGCGGCAAGTCCGGCACCTACCGCGCCGACAAACCCGAAGCCTCGCGCTCGTCCGCCATCCGCCGCAGCGCCGCCACCGCAAACGCCTCCGTCCGTCGCACGCGCCAACGCTCGCAGCCTGCCGAAGTCATGGGCGAGGCCACGATGCGCAAACCGCTTATCGATCATAACGCCAGACGCGACGCACTTCGGCGTTTCATGTCCAGCCGCAGCCTCACCGCGCACTCATGGGCGAAAGACGCGGGCGTCGCGGTCGGCGTAATCTACAGCTTCTTGCACGGCCGGACGCACACACTGACCAAGAACGAAGAAGCCAAGCTCGCCGACGCCGCGGGCGTGTCACCGGAAGATCTGTACGCGGGGTGAGAGCATGCTCTCCGTCGCGGAGGCGCAAGCCAAAGTCATCGAAGGCCTGAAGACGCTGCCCAGCGAACAAGTCTCGCTCGGCGCTGCGCTGCATCGCGTGCTCGCGTCCGACGTCGCCTCCACGCGAACCCAACCACCCGCCGATGTCAGTGCGATGGACGGCTATGCCGTTCGCGCCCAAGACGTCGCGAGCCTGCCCGCAGCACTGAAGGTTATCGGCGAAATCCCCGCCGGCGCCATCCATCAAGGAGCGCTCGGCAAGGGCGAAGCTATCCGCATCTTCACCGGCGCCGTCGTGCCCAAAGGCGCGACCACGATCGTCATCCAAGAAAACACAAAACGCGAAGGCGACACCGTCCACGTCATCGACGGTGCGGCGCCCGCCGGCCGCCACATCCGCCGCGCCGGCATCGACTTCAAAAAAGGCGACAAGCTGCTCAAAGCCGGCCGACGCCTGACGCCGCGCGATCTCGCCCTCGCCGCCGCGATGAACCACGCAAGCCTGCCGTGCGTGCGCCGCCCACGCATCGCCATCCTCGCCACCGGCGACGAACTCGTGCCACCAGGGACCGAACCCGGCCCAGCGCAAATCATCAGCTCATCAACAGCAGGCTTGCTCGGGCACGTACTCGAGTGGGGCGGTACGGTGCGCGAACTCGGCATCGCGCGCGACCAGATCGACGACATCAAGTTCAAGGCGACGACAGCCGAAGGCTGCGATCTCTTGGTGACGTTGGGCGGCGCGTCGGTCGGCGATCACGATCTGATTCAAAAAGCGCTCTCGCCCGAACTGAAAGTCACGTTCTGGAAAATCGCGATGCGCCCCGGCAAGCCGCTCATCTTCGGCCGCTATCAGTCGATGCCGTTCGTCGGATTGCCCGGCAATCCCGTCTCGGCGATGGTTTGCGCCCTGCTCTTCATCAAGCCGATCATCTACCGGCTTCTCGGCGCGACCGAACCCGCGTGGCGAACGGGACGCGCGCGACTTGCAACACCACTACCGGCAAATGACGAACGACAAGACTACTTACGCTGCCATGTCCGCAACGACCCCGACGGCACCGACATTGTCGAGCCCTTCCCGGTGCAGGATTCCAGTATGCTCAAACCTCTCGCACAGGCCGACGCGTTGATCGTGCGCCCGCCCGGCGATCCGGCAAAAGCCGCGGGTGACGTCGTGTCGCTCGTGCATCTCACCTAAAAAAGGTCCCGGCCGCCCCACACGGCAGTTGACGTTGCTTCGGAACAACAATAGAACAAACCCAGTCTGTTCCGACTCTGTTCCTAGATATGGGGCTCCGAAGCATGCTTACCCGCAAGCAGTATGAATTGCTCATGTTCATCCACGAGCGTCTGCGGGAGACCGGCGTTGCACCTTCCTTCGATGAAATGAAGGAAGCCCTCGATCTCCGATCCAAATCCGGCATCCACCGCTTGATCACGGCGCTTGAAGAGCGCGGGTTCCTCCGCCGCCTCGCCCACCGCGCCCGCGCGCTGGAAGTGATCAAGCTTCCCGAAAACTCAACGATGCCCAAACCTCGAGCGCGGACAGTCACGCCCACGGCGGGAGCCGCCTCAAGACCGGCCTTCGGCGTCGTCGAATCCGGAGGCGCAATCCGCGTCCCGCAAGGACGCACTGCCGGCGCCGCCAAGCGCCTGGTCGACGTTCCGATGATGGGCCGGATCGCCGCCGGTACGCCGATCGAAGCACTGCAAAACCCGACCGACAACGTACCGGTCGCGGAATCGATGTTGGGTTCCGGCGAACACTACGCACTCGAAGTTACCGGCGACTCGATGATCAACGCCGGCATCCTGAACGGCGACACCGTCCTCATTCAGCGCGCCGACGACGCCCAATCCGGCGACATCGTCGTCGCTCTCGTCGACAATGCCGAAGCAACGCTGAAGCGCCTGCGCAAACGCGGTCAGCAAATCGCGCTCGAAGCCGCAAACCCCGCTTACGAAACCCGCATCTTCGGCCCGGACCGCGTGAAGGTCCAAGGCCGCCTCATCGGCCTCGTCCGCCGTTACTGAGCGGACCCAGCCCACGGTCGCGCGCCCCGCTCGCGCGCGACCGACGTCCAAACGACGCGCCCATCCTCAAGCCGCATCTCGATCGCACCCTCGCGCCGCAATAAGCCGCGCGTGACCAAAACCTGCGGCCCATTGCAAGACGGCCGCCAACCGCGCGCCAAGTCGACAACGACGGCAACGCGCGAGCAATCTTCCACCAACGCCTCCGCACTGAACGCGACAAGCAACGGCGAGCGGCCGCCGACATGCGCGACGCAGCCCACCGCGTCGCACACGAACCCACCGTGATCGTCCTTGGTCACAGCCGACACCTCGCGCGAGTCGCCATCCCGCCGAAGCCAAATCTCCGCATCGAACCGCCCGCGCCGCGACGACAGCAAATGCAGCGCCCCGTCCGCATCGCGAAACGCGACATTGTCGCCGTCCGCTGCAATCAACACATCCGGCACGCGCGCGTTCGGCAGGACCGCAAGCCCAACGGCCACCGCAACAAGTCCAAACCAGCGCCAACTCGCCATCCATATCGCCAGCCACAGCCCGCCTGCGACGATCAGCAACAACCCTTCGATCGGCCAAGCCCCAACGGCGACCGTCGCCCCGGGCCATGACGCCACCCAATGCGCGACCCAAAGCATGGCATCGAGCCCAACCTCCATCGCGGCCAGCGGAATCGCTTCTAGTCCGAACGGCATGAGCAACAGCGCGAAGACGCCGGCCGGCATGATCAGAAAACTGACGATCGGCGTCACCATAACGTTCGCCGCAACCCCATAGTCCGCAAACCGATTGAAGTGAAACGCGGCCAGCGGCGCCGAAGCCAACCCGGCAATGAAACTCGTCGCCGCCGCTCCGAGCAGCATCCCCCAAGCCGTTCGAACAACGCCGCGCGGCTCGACATCACCGATCCGCCGCTCGTTCCACCACTCATAAGCCGCAATCAGCGCCACGACAGCGGCGAACGACATCTGAAAACTCGGATCGATCCAAGCCTCCGGCGTCAGCGCCAAAATAATCACAGCCGCGACGGCGACACTGCGCATGTTCAACGCCGACCGGTCGAACAGAATGGCGACGAGCGCGACCGTTATCATAACAAACGCCCGTTGCGTCGGCACCGAAGCGCCGCTCAAGAGCAAATACGCAAACGACGCCACGATTGCCGCCGCCGCAGCCCACTTCTTCACCGGATAATTCAGGACAATCGCTGGGATCATCGCGAAGATGAGCCGCAGCGCCATGAAGAACCCAAACCCGGCCAGCGCCATATGCAGACCCGAAATCGACAACAGATGCGCGAGGCTAGAATCCCGCATCGCCTCATTGTCTTCGTCCGAGATGAGCCCGCGCTCGCCCGTCAGAAACGCGGCAGCAATCGGGCCGGTGCGCGGCGACATCGCTGCCATGATCCGCTCGCTCACCGCGCGTCGCACTTCTTGAACGGCGCTATCCAAGAACTCGCCGAACGTGTCCTCACGCGGTACATCGATCTTCACCACGGGCGAGAGCGAAAACCCAACCGCCCCAATGCCGTCGAACCAAAGCTTCCGCCCGAAATCGTACGACCCCGGCGCAACAGGCGCAGGAAGTGGCTTCAGGGTCGCGCGCACCTGAATCCAATCGCCCGGCGACAGCACCTCGTTCTTCTTGTTGATCGAAATGCGAATGCGATGCGGCGCCTGTCGCAGCGAAGGCTTGGTCGCCTCGATGTCCAACCACACGCGCGTCCGCCCACGCTCAGCCGGCTCAAGTCGCGCCACGCGCCCTGTGATCGCTAGCATCCGCGTCTCGGACGCGAGCACCACAATGTCGTTCGTCTGCGCCCGCACGACGGCCAACGAGAAACCGGCGCAAATTCCAGCCACAATCGCCGCCGCACTAACGATGGCGACGTGAACGTCGAGCCGCCGCACAATGACCCAAGCAACGATCGCAACAACGCCAACCCCGATGGTCCACCCGGCAGGCTCGAACGGCAGCGCGAAGTAACCGCCGATCCCGACACCCATCAGCACCGGCACGAACAGCACCCGGCGCCCGGCATCCGCGCGCCACCCTTCGGCGATCGCGCGCGGCAGACCCGCGACAAACGCAACCGCCCAGCGCGCAACGTCGCGCCAGTCCCACCGGCGCAGCATTTCGCGGGGTTTCACGGCTTCGCTCAAACGAGGCCTCATGCTAAGGACGGGCGCGTTTCGGCCAATCGGCCGGCGCCTGGAACTCAAATCGAAATCGAACTCAAAGTCGAATCATGAAGATCGTCACGCGCTTCGCCCCCTCCCCCACCGGCTACCTCCACATCGGCGGCGCGCGCACCGCGCTGTTCAACTGGCTCTATTCGCGCCACCACAAAGGCATCTTCCGCCTGCGCATCGAAGACACCGACCGCCAGCGCTCCACCCCCGCCGCCATCGAAGCGATTATCGAAGGCCTGCAATGGTTGGGCCTGAACTGGGACGACGAAATCGTCTACCAATTCTCCCGCGCCGAAAGACACGCCGAGGTTGCCAAACAACTTCTGGCTCAAGGCCGCGCCTACCACTGCTACGCGTCGCCCGAAGAACTCGAGCAAATGCGCGAAGAGCAACGCGCTGCAGGCAAACCAATCCGTTACGACGGCCGCTGGCGGGACAAACCTGCGTCGGATCATCGCCCCAACGTCGCGCCCGTAATCCGGATCAAGGCGCCGCAAACGGGCGAGACGATCATCCGAGACCAGGTCCAAGGCGACGTCCGCTTCGGCAATGACGTGCTGGACGATTTCATCCTGCTGCGCTCCGATGGCACGCCGACCTACATGCTCTCCGTCGTCGTCGACGATCACGACATGGGCGTGACCCACATCATCCGCGGCGACGACCATCTGACGAACGCCGCGCGCCAGCGCCAAATCATCGACGCCATGGGCTGGCCCGAACCGGTCTACGCGCATCTGCCGCTGATGCACGGCGAAGACGGTCAGAAACTGTCGAAGCGCCACGGCGCCCTCGGCATCCACGAATACAAAGACCTGGGTTACCTGCCCGAAGCGATGCGCAACTATCTACTGCGCCTGGGCTGGAGCCACGGCGACGACGAAATCATCCCGACCGCGCAGGCGATCGAGTGGTTCAGTCTAGAAAACATCGGCCGCAGCCCCGCGCGCGTCGATTTCAAAAAACTCGACAACGTCAACGGCCACTACATGCGCCAAGCATCCAACGAAGCCTTGGCCGACGCGACGCTGCCTCTATTCAAAGGCGCGGCGAGCGCCGACCTGCGCGCGAAACTGATAGCCGCCATGCCGGGCCTGAAGGAGCGCGCCAAGACACTCGTCGAACTCGCCGACAGCGCCCAATTCTTGACCGCAACGCGTCCCCTGAACGTCGACGACAAGGCTCAGAAACTCCTGACGCCGGAAGCCCGCGCTCTCCTCGCCCGGCTCAAAACAGTGTTCGAGCAAACCACCGCGTGGGACGGCCCATCCCTCGACGCCGCAGCCCGCAATTTCGCAGAGGCGAACGGCCTGAAACTCGGCGCCATCGCACAACCGCTGCGTGCCGCCCTCACCGGCCGAAGCACCTCACCTGGCATTTTCGACGTGCTGGCGGTGTTAGGAAGGGCAGAATCGCTGGCCCGGATCTCTGACCAAGCACACCAATAGAGGGCATACCCCGCCCCAAAACGTGTGGTAAATCAGAGTTCACGCGGCGTATACGAAATCGAATATATTGCGGCGCACAATTGCTGAGACTCAGTTCCGGCGCCCCAAATCACTGGAGGTCCCCATGCCGAAGCCCCCCTTCGCGTCCAAGCCCGGCGGCAAAGCCACCGTCATGCTGAACAACAAGTCGATCGACTTGCCCGTCTCGCACGGCACGGTCGGCCCGGACGTCATCGACATCCGCAAGCTCTACTCCGAGGGCAACGTTTTCACGTACGACCCGGGCTTCACGGCAACGGCGAGCTGCGAAAGCGCGATCACCTACATCGACGGCGATGAAGGTGTCCTTCTCTATCGCGGCTATCCGATCGATCAGTTGGCCGAACAAAGCGACTTCATCGAAGTCTGCTATCTGCTGCTCCACGGCGAACTGCCGTCGCCCGCGCAGTTGAAGACGTTCAGCAACCAAATCACGCGCCACACGATGGTGCATGAGCAGATCAGCCAGTTCTTCCGTGGCTTCCGCCGTGACGCCCATCCTATGGCGATCATGTGCGGGGTCGTCGGCGCGCTCTCCGCGTTCTATCACGACTCAACCGACATCAACGATCCGGTACAGCGCACGGTCGCCAGCCACCGCATGATCGCCAAGATGCCGACGATCGCTGCGATGGCTTACAAATACTCGGTCGGCCAACCGTTCATCTATCCGTTGAACGAGTTGAACTACTCCGAAAACTTCCTGCGCATGTGCTTCGCGGTACCGGCCGAAGAATACAAAGGCAACCCCGTCCTCGCCCGCGCGCTCGACCGTATCTTCACGCTGCACGCCGACCACGAACAGAACGCATCGACGTCGACGGTTCGTCTTGCCGGTTCATCAGGAGCGAACCCATTCGCTTGCATCGCAGCCGGCATCGCCTGCCTCTGGGGCCCCGCACACGGCGGCGCCAACGAAGCGGCGCTGAAGATGTTGGAAGAAATCGGCGACGTGAAGCGCATTCCGGAATACGTGGCGCGCGCGAAAGACAAGAACTCCGGCTTCCGCCTGATGGGCTTCGGCCATCGCGTCTACAAGAACTACGACCCGCGCGCGAAGGTGATGCAGCAGACGTGTCACGAGGTTCTCGATGAACTCGGCATCCGCAACGACCCGCTTCTGCAAGTCGCCATGGAACTCGAGAAGATCGCGCTCAGCGATCCCTATTTCGTCGAGAAGAAGCTCTACCCGAACATCGACTTCTACTCGGGAATCACGCTGAAGGCGCTGGGCTTCCCCACCTCAATGTTCACGGTGCTCTTCGCCGTCGCCCGCACGGTCGGTTGGATCGCGCAATGGGCCGAGATGATCGAAGACCCGAGCCAAAAGATCGGCCGCCCGCGTCAGCTCTACGTCGGCGCTCCGCATCGCGATTACACGCCGCTGCACAAGCGTTAGGCTGCAATCGAATTCTAAGGGGCGGCACCTTCGGGCGCTGCCCCTTTTTCCTTTTTGGGCTCGCGCAAAATCGCAAGCACCGCTCGCGCGGCACGCAAGCTCGGCTTCTCATCGCCAAGCCCCAACGCCTTCACCGCCTCGGCCGACGCCGTAACCTGAGCGACGCGCGTTGCCGGGTTCATGATGAGCGGGATCAACGCCGCCGACAGCTTCTCGGGCGTGCAGTCTTCCTGAATAAGTTCCGGAATTGCCTGCCGGTTCAATATCAAATTCACCAGTGTGACGAACGGCACGCGGATATACCGCCGCGCGATCGCCGCCGTAAGCCGTCCGACTTTATAGCCGATCACCATCGGCGTCGCGCTCAACGCCAATTCCGTTGACACGGTGCCGGACGCCGCCAGCGCCACGTCGGCGGCCTCGAACGCCGCGAACTTCTCCTGCGCGTCCTCGACGACGATCACCGGATGGTCCCATTGCGCCACGCGCGCCTTTACGTTCGCCGCCACATTCGCAACCGTGGGCAGGACGATGCGCAGCTTACCAGCCTTTGCTTCAGTCATCTCGATGGCCCCGCGAAACACCGGCCAAAGAAAGCGGATCTCGTTAAGCCGGCTGCCCGGCAGCAAAACCAAAATGCGCTCATCCGCACCGATGCCGTACTTCGCACGGAACGTCGCGCCCAGGCCCGCCGTCGGCGCGCGCTCGACGACGGGATGTCCGACAAACGTAGCCTTCAATCCCGCATCGGCGAAGAACGGCACTTCAAACGGCAGCAGGCACAGCACGTGATCGAAATACGCCGCCATCTTCTTCGCCCGATCGGGCCGCGACGCCCACACCTGCGGCGCCACATAGCTGACAAGCTTTAGATCCGGCGACCGCTTTCGAATGGCCCGCGCCACCCGATGCGTGAAGTCCGGGCTGTCGATCGTCACCGTAATATCCGGCTTCATCTTGGCCGCGAACTCCGCCGCCTGACGAACGCGCGCGAGTATGCGTGGAATGCGCGGCACCACTTCGCGCAAACCCATCACCGACGTGTCATCGAGCGGAAACAGACTCTGCAATCCGCCCGCCCGCATCATCGGCCCACCGACACCGATAATGTTCACGTTCCCGCCGGTAAGCTGCTTCAGCCCCTCAATCAGCTGTCCGCCAAGCGCATCGCCGGAGGGCTCGCCGGCCACGAGCATGATCGTAGGCGTCGCAGCAACCACCAAGCCCGTCATGCGTCCACCGTATCCGCACACACGAAGAGACCAAGCTCATCGGCGCGCGCACGCACCCGCGCCTCGTCCATGATCACGCTTCGGCCGGCCTCGATCAGAATGCCGGCCAAGCCCGCCTTAGCCGCGTTCACCACCGTGCTCACGCCGATCGCGGGCGGATCGATTGTCACAAGCTGAGTAGGCCCCATCGCCTTGACGAGAATCGCATTCGCCCGGGGTCCTTCATCGAGCGAGGCCAGCATCGCATCGGTGCCGGCCCGAGCTTCACGAGCGATTACGGTTGTGCCTTCGACCACGACGGCCTGGCCCTGCTTCGTCGCGCCATGCTCCTTGGCAAGCTTAAGCGCCGTCTTGAACGACGCCTTGACGGCATCGCTCGGCGCAGTGCGTGTCAAACATCCCATAGCCGCCGTCAGCCCGGGCGCCACCATCAACGGCGAAACGACCGTCATGCCGCGCGCCGCCAGCATCGTAGCAATGGTTCGATGCAAACGATCGTCGCTCCGCTCCAAGGTCCCCAACAGCCGAACGAGAAAAACGATACCGCCCCAATCCGGCCGCAGCTTGACCTTACCGCCGTCCGGCCGCGCGAGTTTGCCGGCGAACACCACGTCCTTGCAGCCGTTGCGCTGCAAAGCGGCGAACGTCGTGCCGATCTTGCTGATGGGATTGCGTTCATGCGGAATGGCCGCCTCGAACGTCTCCGCGAACTCGTCAACGGCAGCGACGAAATAGGGACGGCCAACGCGCTCGCAAGCCTGCACGATCTGGCGCGGCATGTCGCCGGAGCCTGCAACAATCCCAAGCTTGCGCTGTGCGACCGTCACGTCGTCTCGGCGCGGCTCTCGCGATTGGGCATGCATAGCGGACGATTTCCGCCGGAGCGGATGAAGTTCACGATATCCATGACCTCCTGATTGTTCGCAAACAGTTCGGCAACGTCGGCCAGACGCTCTTGAAACGTGCCTTCCTGCGCAAACAACAGGCGGTAGGCATTGCGCAATTCGTGAATCTGGTCGCGCGTGAAGCTGCGCCGCTTCAGGCCCACGAGATTGAGGCCCGCGAGATAGGCGCGATTGCCCATCACCGAACCGTACGGAATAAGGTCGCCCTCAAGCCCGGCCATGCCGCCAACGAACGCATGCTTGCCGATGCGGCTGAACTGATGGACCGCGGCGCCGCCGCCTAGCCAGACGAAATCCTCGATGACGACGTGTCCGCCGACCATCGCGTTGTTGGCGAACACGCAGTTGCTGCCGACGTTACAGTCATGCGCGACGTGGCTGTCGGCCATGAACATGCAGTTGTCGCCCACACGCGTCATGGCCCCGCCTTTGGCAGTGCCCGGGTTCATCGTCACGTGCTCGCGGATGATGTTGTTCGCGCCGATGACAAGCTCTGTCGGTTCGCCCTTATAGGCGAGGCTCTGCGGCGGTTGCCCCAGCGACGCGAACGGATAGACGACAGTGTCTTTTCCGATCGTCGTGTGCCCGTCGACGCAGACATGATTGATCAGCCGCACGTTCTCATGCAGCACGACGTTCGCGCCGACGACGCAGAACGGACCGATCTCGACGCTTTCGTGAACTTTCGCGCCACGCTCGATAACGGCACTCGGGTGGATTTTAGTCATCAACGTTCGCCGGCTTTCCGTTTTTATCCATGATCATCGCACTGAACTCAGCTTCGGCGCACAACTTGCCGTTCACATAGGCCTCGCCGGCAAACCGCCAAACTGGTTTGCGCGCGCGCTGTAATTTGACGGGAATCATCAAGATCTCGCCGGGCATGACCGGCGCACGAAACCGCGCGCGGTCGATTGACATGAAATAGACAAGCTTGTCTTCCGCGCTCGCATTCATCGAATACATCACGAGCGCACCGGCCGTCTGCGCCATCGCTTCGACAATGAGAACGCCGGGCATGATCGGATAGCCTGGAAAATGCCCGAGAAAAATCGGGTCGCTGATCGAGATGGCGCGCACGCCGGTCGCGCTGACGTCCGGCAAGATGTCGATCATCTTGTCGATCAGCAGCATCGGCGGCCGATGCGGCAGCAACTCCATAATCCGCTTCGTGTCGGCGGTCTGAAGCTGTGTCTTAGCTTCCATCGCGCTCATCTTTACGCTTTCCCTTAGCCAGGCGCGAAATGCTCGCCACTTCGCGCCGCCACTGTTCGATCGGTTTTGCGGGGAAGCCGCCGTGGACCTTGCCGCCTTCAAGCGACCGCGTCACGCCCGCCTTGGCCGCGATGATAGCGCCGTTGCCGATCTTCAGGTGATCGGCAACGCCGACCTGTCCGCCGAAGACCACATAGTCGCCCACCTCGGTGCTGCCGGCAAAGCCCACTTGAGCCGCAATAAGGCTCCGCCGCCCGACGCGGATGTTGTGCCCGATCTGGACCAGATTATCAATTTTGGTCCCCTCGCCGATCACGGTGTCGCCCAAGGCACCGCGATCGATGGCCGTACTCGCCCCAATCTCAACGTCGTCTTGGATAATAACCCGGCCAAGCTGCGGTATTTTGAAGTGACCGGCCGCGCCTGCGACATAGCCGAATCCATCCTGCCCGATCGTCGCGCCGTTATGGATCGTGCAGCGGTCGCCGATCAGCGTGTGGGTGAGCGTAACCTGCGCCCCAAGCCACGCCTTGTGCCCGATCCGAACGCCCCGCGCGATGACCGAGCCCGGACCGATGACGCAGTCGTTGCCGATCTCGACGTCTTCACCGATGAAGACACCCGGCGCAATGACGGCACCCTCGCCGACGCGCGCGCTCGGCGCGATCGCATGAATCGGCGGCTTGCCCACGGGCCACAGATGAATCGAGTTCGGATAGAGCGCCGTTGAAACCTTGGCGAACGCGAGCTGCGGCCGGTCGCACACAACAGCGATCGCACCGGATGGAACACTCGCCGCAAGCGCAGCCGCGACGAGCACCACGCTGGCCTGCGTCTTCTCAAGCGCGCTCTTGAACTTCGGCCCGTCGCAATAGGAAATTTGTCCTGGCCCCGCACTATCGAGCGCCGCGACATCGGCGATCCGTGCCTCGACGCCGGCAGCGGTCTTGCCGCCCGTCAGCTCCACGACCTGCGCGAGCGTCAGCGGTCCGGCGTTATCGTAGAATCGTGGGTCGGCCATGAGCCCTACAATAGACGAAGGACCGAACCTTTTGGGTCCGGCCCTTGGCCTTCAACATATGAAGTCTCGGTCGGACGGCAGACTAGCCGGCCGGCTTCGGAGCGGCGGGCTTCGCAGGCGCCGCACCCGGCTTCGCCCCGGCCTTCGGCGGCGCAACCGGCGTCACCGTCACCTTCGGCAGAGCCGTGTTCAAACGCGCGATAACCGTCTGCGTCACGTCGAGATCCGTGGCGCCGAGAACGACGAGGCCGCGGTCAAGCAGCAAGTTGGCGCTGCGCTCGGTCATGATCTTTTCGAGGATCGGGCCGAGAGCCTTTTCAACCTGCGTGCGCGAGTTCGCGAGACCGGCCTGGATGGCGGCCTGGCGGTCCTGCACCTTCTTCTGGAAGGCCTGACGGCGCCCTTCAAGTTCCTTCACCTTCGCCTGGCGGGCGTCGGGCTGCATGATGGAAGCCTGCTGCTGCAGCGCCTGGACGTCGGCCTGGAGTTTCTTGTTCTCCGGCGCGAAATCCGTTTCCATCTTCTTGGCGAGATTTTCGACTTGGACGTACATGTCCTTGCCGACGTTCGACTGACGCAGCACGGTCGCGCGATCGAGGAACAAGATCACGGCGGCCGGTGCACGCGTTCCAGCCGGCTTCGCCGCGGCCGGAGCAGCCGGTTTCGCAGGCGCGGCCGGTTGGGCCATCGCGGTAACACTACCGAAGGTCATGCTTGCTGCCGCAGCCGCGGCAACGGCCCAAAGGGCCTTTGTCGTATTCATATCAATCTAACTCCTGGAGAGCGGACTAAAACTTCGTACCTGCGCTGAAGCGGAAGGCCTCGGTTTGGTCGTAGTCTTCTTTGTTCAAAACTTGGGAGAAATCAAGCCGGACCGGACCAAAAGGCGAGTTCCAATAGACGCTGAGACCAGCTGACGCACGCAACGCCAGGCCGTCCTCGATGCAAACGTCGTTCGCCCCGATAGCAGCTGGCGGCACGTTGTCGACGCACGCAGGCTTGTCGTCGACAATACCTACCGTACCAAAGTCCGAGAACAGGCTGGTCTTGATGCCAAGTTCTTCCGGCAGGAAGTTCGGGAACCGCAACTCGACGGTGCCGATGGCGTAAGCCTCGCCGCCGACGGACTGAGGTGTGCCACCGTCGTTGATCGGTGCGATGTCGCGCGGGCCAAGGCCCGATGTCTTGAAGCCGCGGAATGAGCCGCCGCCCTTGAAGAAGCGGTCGTTGACCTCAAGAACCTCGTCGCCGTAGGCCACGACGTAACCGGCAGTCGCGGCCAAATTGAGGACAAGATCGTCCGTCCAAAGGCGCTTGTACCAATTCGACGTCATTTCCGTGCGGATGTATTTCTTGTCGCCGCCGAGGCCCGACACGTCGTTGCTCAACGAGAAGTCGAAGCCGTTCTTCGGCTCAATCGGATCGTCTTTCTCGTCATAGGCGTACGTGAAGCCGACGAGCGACAGAGTCGTCGTGCCAAGCGTTTGGCCTGCGACGCCGCCGATCGAATACGTCACGTCGTCTTGGCGCAGCGTGTAGCGCAAACCGACGCGGCCGAACTCCGACACCGGGAAGCCCAGACGCAGGCCGATGCCGCGGATGTCCGCTTCATAGTTCTGTTCGTCGTAGACGGCGTGCGTGTTGTAGACGTCGAAACCGGCCGACATGTTGCGGTCGAGGAAGTACGGCTCCGTAAAGCGCAGATCGACTTGCTGACGGATGCTCGACACCGACACCTGCAAGCGCAGGAACTGGCCGCGGCCGAGCAGGTTCTTTTCCGTCAAGCTGACCGCGCCGACGATGTTGTCGGCCGACGAGAAGCCGGCGCTCACCGAGAACTCACCCGTCGATTGCTCTTCGACCTCGACGTTCAGGACCGTCCGGTCAGGCGCCGTGCCGGGCTCTTCGTTGATCTCGACTTTCTTGAAGTAGCCGAGGCCGCGGATGCGCGAGCGCGAGCGGTTGATCAGCACGCGGTTGAACGCGTCGCCTTCCACCAGCCGCACTTCGCGGCGAATGACTTTGTCCAGCGTGCGCGTGTTGCCGACGATGTTGATGCGTTCGACGTAGACGCGCGGGCCTTCCTCCATCTTGAAGACGACGTCAACCGTGCGGTCGTCCTTATTGCGGCGTACACGCGGGCGGATGTCGACGAAGGCATAGCCCTTCGTGCCGGCGGCCAGTGTCAAAGCGTCGACGCTCTTGTCGATCAGTTCGGCGTTGTACTGCTCGCCGTTGCCGAAGCGAATCAACTGCTGCAGCTCTCCGACCGGGATGTCTTTCAGCTTCGTATCGATTTCGACTTTGCCGAAGTTGTAGAGGTCGCCCTCTTCGATCGTGAAGGTGATGTAGAAGCCGCTGCGGTCGGGCGCGAGTTCGGCGACGGCGGAGATCACGCGGAAGTCCGCATAGCCCTGGCTGAGGTAATAGCGGCGAAGCTGCTCACGGTCGAACGTCAGACGATCGGGATCGTAGTTGTCGTTGGATTGCAGGAAGTTCCACCAGATCGATTCGCCGGTCGCAATCTTGTCGCGCAGCGTCGAGTCGCTGAATGCCTTGTTGCCGATGAAGATGATTCGGCTGACGCCCGTCGTCGGGCCTTCGTTGATTTCGAACACGAGGTCGACGCGGTTCTGCGCGAGCTGAACCGTCTTCGGTTCGACCTGCGCCGCGAAGCGGCCGCCACGGCGATAAACTTCGATGATGCGTTGAACGTCCGACTGCACCTTCGCGCGCGTGAACACCATGCGCGGCTTGAGCTGCACTTCGTCTTCGAGCGTCTTCTGCGAGATCTTCGAGTTACCTTCGAAGGCGATGCGGTTGATGATCGGATTCTCAACCACCTTCACCAGCACGGTGCCGTTCGACTGATCGATTTGCACGTCGGCGAAAAGGCCGGTCGCAAAAAGCGTCTTTAAGGATTGGTCAACCAAGGCCTGCGTATATGGCTGGCCTTCGCGAATGACCATGTACGAAAGCACGGTCGATTCTTCGATACGCTGATTGCCTTCGACTTGGATCCGTTGCACGGACGGACCGTCGGCAGGCTGCGCGAAAGACGGCATGACGCTCAAAATAAGAGCGATACAGAGCGTCAACGCCGTTCCCAGTACTCTCGTCATTCGTTCACGCCCCGCGGCCGCCTAAAACTAACAGGTCATTCGTCGCGTCTAGTTCGTATTCAGAAGAACTTCGTCAGGTCATTCCACGTCGCAAAAAGCATCAGACCGACGACGAAAACGAAGCCGATCCGAAACCCAAGCTCTTGCGCGCGCTCCCCCAACGGGCGCCCACGTACAGCTTCTATGCCATAGTACAGGAGATGTCCCCCGTCGAGCATGGGTATGGGAAAAAGATTGAGTAAACCGATGCTCACCGACAACACCGCCGCCAGGTTGATGAGCGGCACGACGCCAAAGAACACGAGAACTTGGCCGGAAACTGAGGCGATTCCTATCGGGCCGGACAACTGCTGATAGTCGCCGCGACCGGTCAAGAGCATACCGATGAAATCAAGCGTCTTAACTACGATGTAACGTATGGTGCCGATCGCGCGCGTGAACGCTTCGATAGGCCCGAATCGCACCTGAACGACCACTTTCGGCGCACCAGAGACAATCGCTGCGAATCCCGCCGCTTGCCCGACAATCTCGTCCGCGCTGGCTGCCGGATTGGCGACGGGGCTTGGCGTGAATGCGATTTCGACGACCTCGCGCTTCTTGGAATTCGCAGGATCCGACGCCTCGCGCCCCGCCTTCAGCTTCACAGGCTGCCCGCTCGCGTTCGCGTCGATCAGCGCGGTCGCGATGACCGCGAACGAATCGACAGGCTTACCGTTGGCTTCAAAAATGAAATCGCCGGCCTTCAGCCCCGCTCGCCCAGCAGGCGAGTCGGCCACGACGCTTTTCACCTCACCGGGGCTGACCGGGCCGATTCCGATCCCGGTATCCTTCATTTTCCGGCTGCTGAACGGATCGGATTTCTCGATCGTCCCCGGCGTAACGGGAAGTTCGATGACGTCCGCACCGCGTTGCACTTTGAAGTTCAAAACCGCGCCGCGACCGACGCTGACGTTCTCAACGATGTCTTGAAACTCGCGGATCGGCTGGCCGTTGATGCTCAGCACCGTGTCCCCGACTTGCAGGCCGGCCTTTTCCGCCGGCCCGCCCGGTATCAAACGACCGATCTGCGCAGAGGTCACGTAATCGCCGACGATCAGGAACAAGCTCGTCAGGATGAAAATCGCGAAGATGAAATTTGCGACAGGTCCCGCGATCGCGATAACCGCCTTTTGATAGAGCTTCTTATGATGGAACGATCCCGCCAACTCCGCGGCCGAAGCCTTCGCAAGCCTTTCGTGATCGGGCGTAGACGACACGCTGTCGTCGCCCCAGAATTTCACGTATCCGCCGAGCGGCAGCCAACCGATCTTCCAGTGCGTGCCGTAGCGATCGTGAAAGCCCGCCATCGCGCGACCGAATCCAATGGAAAAACTCTCGACCTTCACGCCGAAATACCGCGCCGCGAGGAAGTGTCCCAGTTCGTGCACGAAGACGACGAGCGTGATCGTGAGCAGAAAGCCAAGGCCGCCAAGCCCGACCAGCCCCGCCCAGCCCAAAATCGTCGTTGGGTATTCCATCGTTTCCGTTCCCTTACTTGGTCAGCAGACTGGTCGCGCGCTTTCTAGACGACGCGTCGACCCACAGCGCTTCATCGATTGATGCGGGCGCAGGGCCCGTCGAATTGCTTTCGCTTAGGACCGAATCGACGACCCGCGCGATCTCAGAAAAGCCAATCTTGCGCGCCAAAAACGCCTCCACCGCGACTTCGTTGGCGGCGTTCAGAATGGTAGGTGCCGCGCCGCCCCCTCGCAAGGCGTGCTGTGCCAAGGCGAGACAGGGAAACCGCTCTAGATCGGGCTTTTCAAAACTAAGTTGACCAAGCTGAGCCAAATCTAGCCGCGCCGTCGGCGCGGCGATCCTGTCAGGATAGCCAAGGGCATAGGCGATCGGCGTACGCATATCCGGGCTTCCAAGCTGCGCCAGCACACTGCCGTCAACGTAAGCGACCAGGCAGTGCACGATTTGCTGAGGGTGAACGACCACAGCCAACCGTTCAGGAGCCGTGCCAAACAAATGGTGGGCCTCGATCAGCTCCAGACCCTTATTCATCAACGTCGCCGAATCGACGGAAATCTTGGCGCCCATGACGTAGTTCGGGTGCTTGCACGCCTCCGCCGGCGTGACCTTCGCCATCTGCGCCGCGCTCCACGTGCGGAACGGCCCGCCGGACGCCGTTAGCGTAATACTCTCAATCGCCGCCGATTGCCGCGCATCGAAAACCTGGAACACCGCGTTGTGCTCCGAATCGACGGGTAACAGCGTCGCCCCGCTGCGGCGAACCTCTTTCATAAAGAGATCGCCCGCGCACACCAGGCACTCCTTGTTCGCCAAGGACACCGTGACACCGCGCGAAACCGCGGCAAGCGTCGGACGCAAACCGGCGGCCCCCATGATGCTCGCCATCACCCAATCCGAATCCATCGCCGCCGCTTCTTCAATCGCAGCTGCGCCGGCACCCAACTTGATCGACGTGCCGCCAAGCTCCTGCTTCAGGTCGGCATAGGCGGAGGGATCGGCGACCGCTGCAAATGCAGGCTTCAACCGGCGTGCCTGTGCGGCAAGCTCGCGCACGTTTACGTTCGCGGTCAGCGCGACGACGCTAAAGGTGCCCGGAGCCTTAGCATTGTGATGCTCGATCAGATCGACGGTGTTGACGCCGACCGATCCCGTCGATCCCAGAACGGTCAACCGCCGGCCCGCCGTCACGGCAAAATCCAGCTGACAGGCGACTGCCCGGCCAAACCCACGAATGCGGCAAGCCCAAGCGTCGCAAAGATCAACCCGTCTAATCGATCAAGCGCGCCACCGTGTCCCGGGATCAGGTCCGACGCATCTTTCACGCCGAACGTCCGCTTGAGGAACGATTCGGCTAGGTCTCCGCACTGGGTCAGGAACGACAACGCCACGCTTGCACCGATGAACTGCCAGGAGGGCGCAACACCAGCGACCTGCGCCAACACTATGCTGGCGGCGGTGCCCGCGGCGAGTCCGGCGACAGCACCAGCCCAAGTTTTGCTGGGCGAAATCAGGGGCGCAAGCTTGGGCCCGCCGAATATCGAACCGGCGATATAAGCGGCGCTATCCGTCGCCCAAACGACGCACAGCAGCCAAATCACGGTTTCGAGCCCATGCGGCGCCAAGTGGCGCAGCCACACGAAAGACAGGCACGGCACCGCAATAAACAGAATGCCGAGGATCACCCAGACGCCACGCTCCTCGCGCGCCTGGGCGGCAACGCTGCCGATCAAAGCCGCAAACAGAATCGCGGCCAGCGCCCAGTCCGGGTGCTCGATCGCGAGCAAAGCCTGCGAAACCACAAGCGCCAGGGCATGCAGCGCCAACCGCCAGCCGAAATCTTCCCGGTGGACGATGCGAACCCACTCGCGCGACATCGCCAGTCCGGCCGCTGCAACCCAGAGCGCAAGCAGCCATCCGCCCAAATAAACGGCGGCCAACGCCGCCGGAATCAGAATCGCCGAAGCAAGGATGCGTGGCCACAGACTTGAACCGGCGGCCTGTCCGATCACGTGCGACGTCCCGCGGCCACGGACAAACCACCGAACCGTCGATCGCGTCCCTGAAATTCGCGGACCGCCGCCGTGAGGTGCGCCTTATTGAAGTCGGGCCACAGCGTGTCGGTGAACACGAACTCCGAATAGGCCGTCTGCCAGATCAAAAAATTGCTGAGCCGCCGCTCGCCGCTCGTGCGAATGACAAGATCCGGATCGGGAATGCCCGCCGTCGCCAGATAGGACGTGAACACCTCGCGCGTGACGCCGTCCGGCGTGAGTTTTCCGGCAGCCACGTCTTCCGCGACGCGTCGCGCAGCCTCGACGATCTCATCCTGTCCGCCATAATTGAAGGCGATGATAAACTTGAGCTTCGGATTGCCGCGCGTGCGCGTCTGCGCATGCTCGATCAAATCAATGATGTCGCCCTCAAGCCGCGACTTGGCGCCGATCACGCGCACTTCGACGCCCTGCTTGTGCAGCTCTTCAAGATCGTCGCGGATATAGAACCGCAGCAAACCCATAAGGTCGCTGACCTCGGTAACGGGGCGCTTCCAGTTCTCGGACGAGAAGCCGTAGAGCGTCAGATATTCGATGCCCAAATCCTGCGCCGCGCGAACGATGGTGCGAACCGCGGCGACGCCCGCCCGGTGCCCCATGACGCGGGGCAGATGCCGCGCCTTCGCCCAGCGCCCGTTGCCATCCATAATGATCGCAACATGGCGCGGCGGCGCTAACTCGGGCTTTGCTGATGCATCGGAAGGCATGGGAGGAATAAGACCCGCAGACCTAGACCTGCATGATCTCCTTTTCCTTAGCGGACAGCGCGTCGTCGATTTCCTTGACGTGCGCGTCGGTCGCCTTCTGAACTTGTTCCTGCTTTTTCTTGTGTTCGTCTTCGCTGATCTGATGCTCCTTCTCGAGAGCCTTCAGATGCTCCATCCCGTCACGACGGATGTTGCGAACCGCGATGCGCGCAGATTCCGCATATTTTGCGCCGATTTTCGACAGTTCCTTGCGGCGATCTTCCGTGAGCGGAGGGATCGGAATGCGCAACAACTGCCCGTCGACCTGCGGATTGAGACCAAGACCCGAGCTGCGGATCGCCTTATCGACCGCGCCGGCCAGACCGCGATCCCAGACCTGCACCGTCAGCATGCGCGACTCGGGCGCGTTCACCGTCGCGACCTGATTGAGCGGCATCGCGCTGCCATAGGCATCGACGGTGATCGGGTCCAACAGACTCACCGAAGCACGCCCGGTGCGAAGACCCGCGAACTCATGCTTCATCGCGGCGACCGCGCCCTTCATGCGCTTCGTCAGGTCGTCCATGTCAAAGGGTTTGCTTTGCGCCATAGCGTCCTCCGTGGGGAATTCTGATTCCCGCTCTTCTTCAGTTCGATATCACGGTGCTGAGCCCTTGGCCCTGCAGCACCCGTACAAAGTTCATCTTTTCGTGGATGTTGAACACGACGATCGGGATACCGCTCTCGCGCGCCAACGACACGGCCGAGGCGTCCATCACCTTCAAATCGCGCGACAGCACGTCCATGTAGCCGAGCTTCTCGTAACGTTCCGCCTTCGGGTTCTTCTTCGGATCGGCCGTATAGACCCCGTCGACCTGCGTGCCCTTCATAAGCGCATCGACGCCCATCTCGGCCGCGCGCAAAGCCGCCGCCGTATCCGTCGTGAAGAACGGATTGCCCGTCCCGGCTGCAAAGATCACGACCCTACCCTTCTCCATGTGCCGAATCGCCCGGCGACGAATATAGGGCTCGCAAACCGTGGTCATCGGAATGGCCGACAGCACCCGCGTCGGCACACCGGCGCGCTCCAGCGCATTCTGCATGGCGAGCGCATTCATGACGGTGGCCAGCATGCCCATATAATCGGCGCTGGCCCGCTCCATCCCCGACGCGGCCGCCTGCAGCCCGCGGAAGATATTCCCGCCGCCGATAACGGCACACACTTCTGTTCCGATTTCGATCGCGGCTTTGATCTCGCCGGCGATGCGGTCGACCGTGACCAGGTCAAGGCCGTAGCTGCCGGAACCCATCAACGCCTCGCCGGAAATCTTCAGAAGTACCCGGCGGTAGATCGGCGCTGATGTCATCGGTTCCGGCCCTTTGGTTGGTGTCCTCAGCTCTTCGCTGCGGCGGCGACTTCGGCGGCGAAGTCAGTTTCCTCTTTCTGGATACCTTCGCCAAGGGCGTAGCGCACAAACCCTTCGATTGAAACGGGCGCGCCAACGTCCTTTTCGGCCGCTTTCACGACGGCGTCGATCGTCTTGTCCGGGTCCATGATGAACGGCTGCATCGGCAGCACGACTTCCTCATAGAACTTGCGCATACGGCCTTCGACCATCTTCGCGATGATGTTCTCAGGCTTGCCCGACTGACGCGCCTGATCCGCAAAGATCGCCTTCTCGCGCTCGATAACGGCCGAATCGAGTTCCTCGGGCTTCATTGCAAGCGGCGGGAACGGTGTGCCCGCAACGTGCATAGCCAGCTGACGGCCCAGCGCTGCAAGCTTCGTCGCATCGCCCGACGACTTCAGCGCCACCAGCACGCCGATCTTGCCCAGGTTCGGCGCGATCTGATTGTGCACGTAGGTCGTGACGACGCCCGGCGAAACGCTAAGCGTGGCGCTGCGGCGCAGTTCCAGCTTCTCGCCGATCGAGCCCGAAAGCTCGGTCACTGCGGCCGTAACGGAATGGCTCGTTCCGGGAACGGTAGCAGAACCAAGCTTCTGCACGTCCGCGCCCGCACCAAGGCCGAGATCGGCAATCTTCGCAACCAGCGCCTGAAACTGATCGTTGCGCGCGACGAAGTCGGTCTGCGAGTTGACCTCGACGACCGCGCCTGCGTTGCCGCGCGTGGCGACGGCGACGAGGCCTTCGCTCGCGACATTGCCCGCCTTCTTCGCAGCCTTCGACAGGCCCTTCTTGCGCAGCCAGTCGATCGACGCTTCCATGTCGCCGCTCGTTTCGGCGAGCGCCTTCTTGCAGTCCATCATGCCGGCGCCGGTCTTCTCGCGCAGGTCTTTGACCATCGTGGCTGTAACTTCAGCCATGGGGATGCTCCTAATCGTTCGGGGTTATCGCGCGGTGAATTAGCACCGCGCGAAGATTCTTCAATGCGTGGCGGCCGGCAGCTCTTGCAGCGGCACCTCGGCCGAAGCGCCGATGTCGACGCCATGCGAACCTTGTGCTTCCGACAAGCCGTCGATCACCGCGCGCGCGACGAGGTCGCAATACAGCGACAAAGCGCGAGCAGCGTCGTCGTTACCCGGGATCGGGAACGTGATGCCTTCCGGGTTCGAATTCGAATCCACGACGGCCACGACCGGAATGCCAAGCTTGTTGGCTTCCTGAATGGCGATCGCCTCTTTGTTCGTGTCGATCACGAACAGAAGATCGGGCACGCCGCCCATGTCCTTGATGCCGCCCAGCGCGCGTTCGAGCTTCTCGCGCTCGCGCGACAGGTTCAGGCCTTCCTTCTTCGTCAAGCCGACCGCGCCGGCATTGAGGATTTCGTCGATCGTGCGCAGGCGCTTGATCGAGTGCGAAATCGTCTGCCAGTTGGTCAGCGTACCGCCGAGCCAACGGTGGTTGACGTAGTACTGCGCGCACCGCTTCGCAGCGTCGGCGACCGGCTCCGAAGCCTGACGCTTCGTGCCGACGAACAGCACGCGCCCGCCTTGGGCCACGACATCGCGAACCGTCTTCAGCGCCTGATGCAACAGCGGCACCGTCTGCGTCAGGTCGATGATGTGGATTTTGTTGCGTGAACCGAACAAAAACGGCGCCATCCGAGGATTCCAGCGGTGCGTCTGATGTCCGAAGTGCACGCCAGCCTCTAACAGCTGACGCATAGAATAGTCAGGTAAAGCCATCTGGCTTTTGTCTCCTTAACCGGTTGAGCCTCCGCGGACCTATCACCGGGTCTTACGACCCAGCACCGGAGGGCGGCCCGCCATATGGCGGCCGGGCAACCCAAAGCCCGCGTGTGGAATGGCCGCGATATAAGGCCTTGCGCCAGACCACGCAAGGGCGGCAGCTTGGCCCCCGCGCGACAAATAGGCCATTTTGCCCCAATGACAGCCATCCGCCCCGCGATCCTGAACCTCGAACGAAACGGCATCGGCGAGGTGGCTTTCCTGGGCCTCGGCCGCACCGACATCATCCCCCTCTGGTTCGGGGAAGGCGACATCGTCACCCCTGACTTCATCCGAGACGCCGCCAAACGGGCCTTGGACCAGGGCAAAACCTTCTACACCTTCACCCGCGGCCTGACCGAGCTGCGCGAAGCCATCGCCAAATGGGCCTCAAACCAGTCCGGCCGCAAGATCGACCTGGACCGCGTAACAGTCCCCGGCGCCGCCATGATGGGCGTCAACATCGCCCTCCAATGCGTCTGCGAGCCGGGCGACAATGTCATCGTCATCTCGCCGATGTGGCCCAACATCTTCCAGGCCGTCCGAGGCATAGGCGCCGAACCCCGCTTCGTCCGTCTCAACGGGGGCAGCAACGGCGAACCCTGGACACTCGACCTCGACCGCCTCTTCGCCGCCGCCGACAAACGCACCAAGGCCATCTTCTGGGCCTCACCGTCGAACCCCACCGGCTGGATCATGAGCGAGCGCGAACAACGCGCCATTCTCGACTTCACCCGCAAACGCGGCATCGCGATCATCTCCGACGAAGTCTACACCCCGATCGTCTACCACACCCCGGCGCCAAGCCTTGCCGCCATTGCCGAACCAGAAGACGAAGTCTTCGTGGTCAACAGCTTCTCAAAAGCCTGGGCCATGACCGGTTGGCGCGTCGGCTGGCTGATCCATCCGAAGGGCCTCGACAGCCAGATGGCCGAAATGGCGGCCTACAACAACACCGGCTCAGCCGTCTTCGCCCAATACGGCGCGCTCGAAGCCATTACCAAGGGCGACGCGTTCGTGAAATGGCAACTGGACCGCTGCCGCAACGGTCTCGCGATTGTCGAGAAATTCATCGAGAGCCAAAACCGCATAAGCTGGTCAAAACCCGCCGGCGCCTTCTACGGCTTCCTCGCCGTCGAAGGCATGACCGACAGCATCGCCTTCGCCAAACGCTTGCTGCTGGAAGCAAAGGTCGGTGTCGCCCCCGGGATCGCGTTCGGGCCGAAAGACGACCGCGATAACGACCGCTTCATCCGCATCTGTTTCGCCCAAGACCCGACGCGATTGAGCGACGCGCTGGATCGTATCGCCAAGCATATCTAGCGGGACCAACCGATGAGCGTGCCGACGAGAACGGAACTAGCGCGTCCGTTTCTACCCGCAAAAGACTTCGACCGGTCCAAGCGTTTCTACGAAGCGCTCGGCTTCGAAATCCTGCTCGATGGCGAAGTCGCGATCTTCGGCGTCGGCGCCAGCAGCTTTATCCTGCAGCGCCACTATCAAAAAGAGTGGGCCGAGAACTTCATGATGCAGCTGATGGTCGACAACCTCGACGATTGGTGGACGCACATCCAAGCCCTCGACCTACCTACAAAGTTCAACGTGCCCGCACCAAAGCCGCCGAAAATACAGCCCTGGGGCCTCCGCATCGCCTACGTCGTCGACCCCTCCGGCGTTCTCTGGCACGTGGCCGAACGCCGTCCCGGCACAAAACACGATTGAGTACCCGCTCAACATCGCGGCGCTCCCAAACCCGTCATCCCGGCCGCAAACTGAAGCGCAATCAAACCTCTTCCACCTCGCGCACGCCCTGCACCACCTTGATCGCGCCTTTGAGCGCCGGCGTCACCGCGTAGCGCCCCGGCAGCTCAAGCTCCACCTCGCGTTCGCCCTTCTCGACCGGGAAGATCAGCGTGACGATCCCCTTGCCGCTCTTTCCCTTCAACCGCTCGGCCACGCTGGCCAGCGGCTTCGGCTCGTCGATAAAGATGCGCAAGCCCGCGCCCGTTTGCGCCGCGGCCTCATTCAGCCCCTGCGCGGCCATCACCTGAAGCTTCAGTTCATCGCCGTCCCAGCGGACAGCCACATCCAGCACCACCGCCGTGCCCGGATCGAGCAGCGCGCCCGCCTGGATCAAGGTTTCAGAAAACGCGACCGCTTCGAACATCCCTGACGCGTCCGAGAAGCCGATATGCGACATACGCTTGTCGTCGCGCGTACGACGATCCTTGCGGCTGATGACGCTCGCCGCCAGCTTCACGAGGCGATCCTCGTGCCGCTTGTCGGCCACCAAGTCCGCGTAGCGCACCACGCGCAAGCGCGCCAGAATCTGCGCGAACTCGTCCAACGGATGTGCCGACAGATAAAACCCGATCGCAGCAAACTCACGCGACAGCTGCTCCGTGTTCATCCAAGGGTCGACTTGCGGCATGACAGGGTCGCGCTGCGCCTCCACCTCGCCGAACAAATTGACCTGCGTGCTCTCGCGCTCGCGGCTGGTGATCGACGCCTCGCCGAGCATCATCTCGATCGACGCATGAACCTGTGCGCGGTTCGAATTCAAACTATCGAACGCGCCCGCCGCCGTGAGGTTTTCAAGAATCCGGCGATTGACGAACTTCGCGTCCACACGCCGCGCGAAATCGAACAGACTCTTGAACGGCCCACCCTTCGTACGCACGTCGACGACATGATCCATCGCCGCGCGTCCGACGTTGCGAACCGCAGACAGCGCATAGAGGATCGCCTCGGTGCCGTCCGGCCGTTTGCCCGGCAGGAACAGCGACCCAGACGCATTGATGTCCGGCGGCGCCACGGCGATGTCCAACCGCTCGGCCTCTTGCCGGAAGATCGACAACCGTTCGGGTGACCCGATATCCAACGTCATCGACGCGCAGAAAAACTCGATCGGATAATTCGCCTTCAGCCAAGCCGTCTGATACGCGACCTGCGCGTAGGCGGCCGCGTGCGCCTTGTTGAACCCGTAGCCCGCAAACTTCTCGGCCTGATTGAAGATCTGCTCGGCCGTCTCGGCGTCGATGCCTTTCTGCTTGAACGCACCTTCGATGAACTTCACGCGGTGCGCGGCCATCTGCTCTTTGATCTTTTTACCCATCGCGCGGCGCAACTCGTCCGCCTGCCCCAGCGAATACCCGCCGAGTTCGCGCGCGATCAGCATGACGTCTTCCTGATACGTCATTACGCCATAGGTGCCCGACAAAATGGGCTCCAACGACGGATGCAGATAGAACGGCTTCTCCCGCCCCCACTTACACGCGATGTAAACCGGGATGCTGTCCATGGGGCCCGGCCGATAGAGCGCCACAAGCGCGATCAAATCCTCGACGCGGTCAGGCTTCATCTTGCGCAACAGATCGCGCATGCCCGACGATTCCAACTGGAAGATGCCGGTCGACGTGCCCTTGCCCAGCGCCTCGAACGACTTCTTGTCGTCGAACGGCACCTCTTCCGCCTTCACCCGGATCCCGTGCCGGGCCATGACCAATTGCTCTGTCTCGGCAATGACGGTGAGCGTCTTCAAACCCAAGAAGTCGAACTTGACCAGACCCGCTTTCTCGTCGCCCTCATAGTCGAACTGCGTGACGGGCATGTCCGAACTGGGATCGCGATAGAGCGGCACGATCTCATCCAGCGGCCGGTCGCCGATCACCAGCCCCGCGGCATGCGTCGACGCGTGCCGATAGAGTCCCTCAAGCCGCCCCGCCACCTCGAACAGACGCGCGACGGATTCTTCCTGGTTCTCCATCTCCTGCAGGCGCGGCTCCTGCGCGATCGCCTCGCGCAGCGTGATCGTCTGCCCCGGCTGCACCTTGATCATCTTGGCGATGCGGTCGACCTGACCTTGCGGCATCTGAAGCACGCGCCCGACGTCGCGGATGGCCGCCTTCGCTTGCAGCGTACCGAACGTGATGATCTGCGCCACGCGATCGCGACCATAGGTATCCTGCACATAGCGAATAACCTCGCCGCGCCGGTCCTGACAAAAGTCGATATCGAAGTCCGGCATCGACACGCGTTCCGGATTCAAGAACCGCTCGAACACCAACCCGAACCGCAACGGATCCAGCGCCGTGATCTGCAACGCCCATGCAACGATCGAACCGGCACCCGAGCCACGAACGCCGACCGGAATGCCCTGCCGCCGCGTCCATTTCATGAAGTCCGAAACGATCAGGAAGTAGCCCGGAAACTTCATCCGGATGATGACGTCGAGTTCAAACGCCAACCGGTCCCAATAGTTCTTCTCGTCCGTGAACGTGCCGCTGGCCGCCAAGCGCGCCTTCAACCCGGCTTCCGCCTGCGCCCGCAATTCTTCCTCCGGCGACAACCCTGACACCGGCACGAACTGCGGCAGGATAGGACTGCGCTTCTTCGGAATGAACGCGCAACGCCGCGCGATCTCCATCGTATTCTCGATCGCTTCGGGCACGTCAGCGAAGAGCTTCGTCATCTCCTCCGCCGACTTGAAGTAGTGCTCAGGACTCTCACGCGGCCGCTCGTCCTGCATGACGTAGTTGCCACCGGCGATGCACAGCAACGCATCATGCGCGGCGAACATGTCGGGCTGCCCGAAGAACGGCTCGTTCGTCGCCACGAACGGCAGCGCATGCTCATGCGCCAGCGCCACAAGCGACGGCTCGGCAGTTATCTCATTCGGCATCCCGTGCCGCTGCAGTTCAACGTAAAGCCGCGAGCCGAATAAACTCTTGAACCGCTGCACCAGCGCCGTCGCAGCGTCCGTCTGCCCACTGACGATCAGCTTGTTGAGCAACCCCTTTGGCCCGCCTGTGAGCAGGATGAGGTCTTCGTTGTATTTCTCAAGCATCTCCCACGTGATGTGCGGCGTCTCACCCGGCGCGCCGTCAAGATGCGCGCGGCTGGCGAGTTTCATAAGGTTCGCGTAACCCTTCTCGCTCTGCACGAGCAGCGCGACCACGCCGCTCGGCCCCTTCGCCGCCATCCCGTTGCGCTTCGGATCCGCGCTCTCAAGCTCCAGCAGCAACTGACAACCGACGATCGGCTGAACGCCCGCCTTCACCAGCGCCTCGGTGATATCGTAGAGCCCGAACAGATTGTTCGTGTCGGTCACGGCGATCGCGGGCATGCGAAACTTCTTGCAAAGCTTGGCCAGTTCATCCGGCTGCATCGCGCCTTCCAGCAGCGAAAACGCCGAATGCGCCCGCAGATGCACGAAATTCGCGTGACCAGCCGACATCCAAATCTCCGCTCTGAAAGTGCAAGGCGCGATGTAGCGCGCGAGCCCACGCCTGCCGCAACGGCCGTGCCGAATTACGCGCTGCCAATCAGCAAGTTAGCTGGGGAAGTTCTACGTTCGTTCTCAGGCCCAATCAAGCCTGTTGACGAATACCGGCAACCGCCGCTCAAACACTGCCGCCGGAGGACTCATGCCCGCCAACGCCGACTTCGTTCGCGCCTACCTGACAGCCATCGAGAACAACGCCGTCGTCGGCCGCGAGACGGAATGGTACACGCTCGACGCCGTCCAAGTAGAGTTCCCGAACAAGCTTTTGCCGAGCGGCGCAACGCGCGATCTATCGGCGCTGAAGCAAGCCGGCGAACGCGGCCGCACGATCGTCAACCGCCAATCCTACGAAGTGGTGAGCATCGTCGAACAAGGCAACAAGGTCGCCGTCGAAGCGATCTTCCGCGCGACGTTCAAGATCGACCTGCCCAACCTGCCGCGCGGCAAAACCATGACGGCCCACTTCGCGATATTTTTCGAAATGCGCAACGGCAAGATCGCGCGCCACCACACCTACGATTGCTTCGATCCCTACTGACTATTTCGGCAGCAACGCCAGATGCAGCCACGACAGCATCCACACGAACGCCATCAGCCCATAGGTCACGCGGTCCATCAGACCCTGCGTCGGACGCATGCGAAGGTAGCGCTCGACGATTGTGACGAGGAAGCTGCCCTCCTCCGCATTGTCAGGATCGCGCCACCGTCCACTGGTCAGCAGCGTCTCAAGATTGTTCAGCGGGCAAACGCCGGCATTGGCGACCCACACGATGACCAGCATCGGAATGAACACGAGATGCGCAATCAGCCACGACGCGTTGGGCACCAGCCAGCCGAACAAACCGTAGAACACAAGCGCCATATGTAAACCATGGCAGAACACCCGTAAGCCGCCGGCCGCCTCGCCCGTCACGAGCGGCAACTGCCAAAACGGCTTGCGCTCGCCACCCATCACATCACGGCTTTATCTTACCGGCATCAATGAGCTTGCCGTCGTGCAACAGCCACGTCCGGTCCATCTTCACCGCCATTTGTAAATTATGTGTCGCGATCAACGCCGCGACACCGCGCGCGCGGCACAATTCGACGAGAACGCCGAACACCATGTCGGCCGTCTTCGGATCAAGATTGCCCGTCGGCTCGTCGGCGAGGATCAACCGCGGCTGATTGGCAAGCGCCCGCGCAATCGCCACACGCTGCTGCTCGCCGCCCGACAACATGCCTGGCCGATGCGACGATCGCTGCGAAAGCCCGACCATGTTCAACAGCCGCGCCGCCAGCGCCTCCGACTCGCGCTTGTTCTTGCCGCCGATCAGCTGCGGCACGACGAGATTTTCGAGCGCCGAGAACTCCGGCAGCAGATGATGAAACTGATAAACGAAGCCAAGCTCTTCGCGCCGGATCCGCGTGCGCTCTGAATCGTCGAGCTTGGAGCAATCGCGCCCGGCAATCACGACGGTGCCCGACGACGGCGCTTCCAGCAGCCCGCAGATATGCAGCAGCGACGACTTGCCCGACCCCGACGGCCCAACCAGCGCCACCACCTCGCCCGGCATGATCTGCCCGGTCACGTTGCGAAAGATCTCGAGCGTCTCAGTCCCGGAACCAAAGCGGCGCGTGATATCCTTGAGCATCAGGGCCGGCGTCGTCTGCGCGCGAGGTGCCGCACTTTCCTGCGTGCGATAGACGGGATCACTCATAACGCAGCGCCTCAACCGGATCGAGCCGCGCCGCCCGCCACGCGGGATAGACGGTCGCCAGGATCGACAACGCCAGCGCCAGCAGAACGACGTAGACCACTTCGTCCACTTCCATCTTCGCCGGCATGCGGCTCAAGAAATAGATCGTCGGATTGAACACCTGCGTACCGGTGACAGCCTCCAGCGCCTCCTTAATCGAATTGATGTTGAGGCAGAATACCACGCCCAAAACGAAGCCGATGAACGTCCCCAAAATCCCAATCGCCGATCCGGAAATCAGGAACACGCGCATGATCGTGCCCGACGTCGCGCCCATCGTCCGCAAGATGGCGATGTCCCGCGTCTTGTCTTTCACCATCATGATCATGCCGGAGATGATGTTGAACCCGGCGACCACGATGATCAGCGACAGGATCAGAAACATCACCGTCCGCTCGACCTGAAGCGCGTCGAAGAACGTCGCATGCGCTTGCTGCCAGTCGATCACCCGCGCACCCGGCACCAGGCCTTCGATCTTCGTCCGCGCACCCGTTATGTGATCGGGATTGTCGACCATCACCTCGATGCCGGTGACGGAATTACCCAGGTTGAAATACGCCTGCGCCTCCTCCATCGGCAGGAACACCACGGTGTTGTCGTACTCGGCCATGCCGACATTGAACGTACCGACGATCTGATAGCGCTTCGCCCGCGGCGTCACCCCGAACGGCGTGACGTTCCCGCGCGGCGCCACCAGCGTGATGTACATGCCAGGCAACAGCCCCATCCCGTTCGCCAGCCGCTCGCCGACCAGGATGCTGGAGTCGCCTTTGAAATTCTGAAGTGCCTGGGGCTCAAGTGAATTCGCAACCAGCGTCAGCGTCTTCATATCCGCCGGCCGGATACCCAGCACCGCCACACCGCTCGACGAACCTGCGGACGACGCAAGCGCCTGCCCCTTCACCACCGGCGTCGCACGTGTCACGCCGGCAAGCTTCCTAACCAAGTCGACATCACGCGGCCAGGTATCGAGCGAAGGCCCTGCGCCATAGATCGTCAGATGGCTGTTGAACCCCAGAATCTTGCCCATCAGCTCTTCGCGAAACCCGTTCATCACCGCCATGACGATGATGAGCGTGGCCACGCCGAGCGCGATCCCCGCGAGCGAAAATCCGGCGATGACGGAAATGAATCCTTCCTTCCGACGCGCACGAAGATAACGCCCCGCAAGCATCCACTCGAAATACGAGAACGGCGACGTGCCGCCGCCGTTGCGGCGCGCACGCACCATGCGCGGTTGAGGACGTTGGATGTCGACGCGGTTCATCAGGCCTTGGCTGTAAGCATGTTCAACGCGGCCTCGGGCGTCACGATCTGACGCTCACCCGTCTTACGGTTCTTGACCTCGACCTGACCGTTCGCAAGGCCACGCGGCCCCACAAGCACCTGCCACGGCAAGCCGATCAGATCGAACATCGAGAACTTCGCCCCGGCGCGTTCGTCGGTGTCATCATACAGGACTTCGACGCCCGCAACCTGAAGTTTTTGGTAAAGATCCTCGCAAACTTCGCGCGTCTTCGGGTCATCCGCCTTCAAGCTGATCAAACCGACGCGATAGGGCGCCACGCTCTCCGGCCAAATGATGCCCGCATCGTCGTGACTGGCCTCGATAATCGCCCCCATCAGGCGCGACACGCCGATCCCGTAGGATCCCATCTCGACCAGCACGTCCTCACCCTTCGGCCCCGCGACCTTCGCGTTCATGGGCTTCGAGTACTTGGTGCCGAAATAGAAAATGTGCCCGACCTCGATCCCACGCGCCGCCAACTGCTTGTCCGCCGGAATCTTGGCGAACGCCTCGGCGTCATGCTTCTCGTCGGTCGCCGCATAGAGCGACGTGCGCTGATTGATGTAGGGCTCAAGATCACCGTCGAAATCGACATTCTCCGGCACCGGCATATCGACCAGGTCTTTGTGACAATAGACTTGGCTCTCGCCCGTCTCGGCCAAGACAATAAACTCATGCGAAAGATCGCCGCCGATCGGCCCCGTATCCGCCTTCATCGGCACGGACTTCAGACCCATCCGCGCAAACGTCCGCAGATAGGCGACGAACATCTTGTTATACGCCCGCTTCGCACCGGCCGCGTCGATGTCGAACGAGTACGAGTCCTTCATCAAGAACTCACGCCCTCGCATCACGCCAAAGCGCGGACGGATCTCGTCCCGGAACTTCCACTGAATGTGATAAAGAATGCGCGGTAAGTCTTTGTACGACCGCACCGCGCCACGGAAGATGTCCGTGATCAGCTCCTCGTTCGTCGGCCCATAGAGCAAATCCCGCTCGTGCCGGTCCTTAATGCGCAGCATCTCTTTGCCATACGCCTCATACCGCCCGCTCTCGCGCCAAAGATCGGCGGACTGCAACGTCGGCATCAGGAGTTCGTTTGCCCCTGCCCGGTCCTGCTCCTCGCGCACGATCTGCTCGATCTTGCGCAGCACCCGGTGCCCCAGCGGCAGCCACGAATAGATGCCCGCCGACGCCTGCCGCACGAGCCCAGCGCGCAGCATGTACCGGTGCGAAACAATCTGGGCCTCCGCCGGCGTCTCGCGCAAAAGCGGCAGAAAAGAGCGTGAAACGCGCATGGTCGAACGATTCTCGGTTGGGATTCAGGCCACACTCATAGCGACGACGGACTTGCCGCGCAAATCCGCCGTTTTTATGGCCTGCCCCGCGCCCCGCGTCCGGCCTACTGCAGCGTTGCGCTGTCCAGATTGAGCTTGTCGATCGGGATGCGCTGCACGTCCGGCCGCTTCTTCTTCAGTGCATTGTAGAACACGGCGCCGTCGCCCACGACGACCAGCGTTGCGTTCTTGGGATTGTAGAGCCGCGCCGCAGCCGCCTTCGCCTGATCGGGCGTCACCGCGCTCACGTCCGCGACATACGACGACAGCTTACTGAGCGGCAGACCAAATGCCGCCAATTCGGCCAGCTCGTCCGACAAGCCCGAAGCGGTTTCAACCTCACGCCCGAACGATCCGATCAAGTTCGCCTGCCGCGCGCCAAGCTCGGCCGCCGTCGCAGGAGCCTGCCCCAACCGCTGCAGTTCAAGCGCCATCAGGTCGACCACCTGAACCGCCGCATCGTTGCGGGTCTGCGCCAGCGCCACGATCGGTCCCGGCGCAACGCGCGCCGACAGGCTGGAGCCCGCGCCATACGACAGGCCGCGCTTGATCCGTATCTCCTGATTGAGCCGCGACGAGTAACCGCCCCCAAGCAAGGAGTTGATCACAACCGCCGGAAAGTAATCGCCGTCCGAACGCGCAATGCCGCGCATGCCGAACGTAACAGCGGCCTGCCCCGACTTTGGAAGGTCGATTACAATCGCCTTGGTGCCTTTCACCGCCATCGACGCGTCGGGACCGGCCCCCATCGCAGTCTTCGGCTGCGGCCAATCGCCGAAATAGGTCTCGGCGAGCTTGAACCCGTCGGCTTCGGCAACATCGCCCGTAATGACCAGCAACGCATTGTCAGGTCGCCAATGCGCACCGTGAAAAGCCACCAAGTCGTCCGGCTTGATCGCGGCGATACTCACCGGCGACGCCACGCTGCCATACGGTCCAAGACCGAACAGCAACCGCGACATTGCATACCGCGCCACCGTTCCCGGTTGGCGCAAAGCCACCTGGAGGCCATCCAGCGTCTGCTGACGTTGCCGCTCGACCTCCGGCGCAGCGAAGGCCGGATTGCGCACGACATCGGCCATGACCGTCATGGCGTCCGCAATGCGGTCCGCGCGCGACTCCAGCGACACGCCGGAACTATCCGGGCCGGCCGACGCCGACAACGATGCCCCAAGCGACTCGATCTGCCGCGCAATCTCCGTCGCGCTGCGCGTCTTCGTCCCCTTGGTCAGCACGTCCGCCGTCAGCGAGGCCACCCCGCCCTTCGACGCCGGATCGCCGCTCGCGCCCGAAAGCACGCGCAGCTCGGCGCTGATGAGCGGCACGTCCCGCTTCGACGCCACGATTACCCGCAAACCGTTCGCGAGCTTACGCTCCTTTGCTGCCGGTAGCTTTGCCGCCACTGGCGCGGCAGGCGTGGGCGGCTTCGCCCGTGCGGCTTCCGGCGCCAACGCAAAGGCCGGAATCTCAGCGGCAGGAATATCGAGCCGTTGCGCCTGGACGCTCGACGCCGTCGCGATCGTATCGCTCACCGCATCATTGGGCTTCGTCTCTTCGGAGAGGTAGCGGATCGTCACGCGCTTGCCGTCATCGAGGATGCCGCGCGCCACACGTTGGACATCGGCGGCGGTCACCATCTGGATCGCGTTCAGCAACTTGTCGGCATACGCGCCGTCGCGGAAGCGGGTCAGAGCGTTCGCCAACTCGGTCGCCCGCCCGAACGCTGTCTCGCGCCCGTTGAGCGTTTCCGAAACGAGTTCGTTCTTCGCCTCGTCAAGTTCCGCATCGGTGACCAAACCGTCGCGCACGCGCGCGACCTCGGCCAACAGCGACTTCTCACCGTCCTCGACCGACTTGCCCTCGCTCAAAATCGCAATCAGGCTAAAGGCGCCCGCGTCGCGCGTCGGTTCAAAGAAGGTGAACACCTCCGTCGCGACCTGCTGTTGGTACACCAGCGACTGATAGAGGCGCGAGCTCTCGCCCTTCGACAGGATAGCGTCGAGAACGCTGAGCGCCGCCAGATCGGGGCTCAGCGCCGCGGGCCCAGGATACGAGATCGACACGGCCGGCAGCGGCGTGTTCGGCTCGTAGACCGTGTAGCTCTTCGCCGACCGCGACGGTTCGACCGCCGTCACGCGTGGGATCTCCCGCTTCGGCTTTGCGATCGGTGCGAAATACTGATCGACCCATTTGTCGAACTGCGCCTGATCGAAATTGCCCGCGACGACCAGAACAGCGTTGTCCGGCCGGTAATACGTTGCGTGAAACGCGCGCACGTCGTCGACGGTCGCAGCATCCAAATCGGCAATCGAGCCGATCCCCGGCCGCCCATACGGATGCACGGTGAAGTTCGCCTGCGCGAGATAGAGCCCGAACAGTTTGCCGTAGGGCGAAGCAAGAATGCGCTGACGGTATTCTTCTTTCACGACGTCGCGTTCGGACTTGAAGATCGACTCGTCCACCACGAGCGAACCCATGCGGTCCGCTTCCGCCCACAACACGCGCTCAAGATGGTTCGCCGGAACCACTTCGTAGTAGTTCGTGAAGTCGTCATAGGTCGACGCGTTGTTGAAACCGCCGACATCTTCCGTCAACCGGTCGAGTGTCTCGGCCGGCATGTTCCGCGTCGCCTTGAACATAATGTGCTCAAAGAGATGCGCGAACCCGGACCGCCCGACCGGATCGTCTTTCGACCCCACATCGTACCAAACCTGTACCGACACGTTCGCGGTGTTGGGGTCCGGCATCGCATAGACGCGCAAACCGTTGGCGAGCGTCCGTTCGCTGAACTTCAACGGCTCGACCTTCAGGAACTTCATCTCTTTTTCGGGCGCTTTCGCATCGGGCGCCTGTTTTGCGGGCTCTTCCGAGCAAGCGGCGCACAACACAATCGCAAGCGCGGACATCGCGGCGGACAGGAACTTGTTCATATGGGGATTCCCTTAGACGTCGGGGCGCGAACCTAGGGGACCCTGCCCAGCCAGGCAACTCAAGGGTTTGTGTGACGCGCGCTCGTCAACAGCTGGATTTCCGCGATCGGGACGCCGTGATCGGAACAGCCAGGTACACGAATGTCGCCCTCGTCGTCGCGCAAATGATCATTGATGACCTCATGCCGCGCCACTTGCCCGATCCGCCTCGGGTTCCGGGTGAAGAACTCCTCCGACACCAAGATGTGGTCCAGAATGTCGCGCTCGCCGTCATGGATGTGGGTGTGCAGCGTGGGCGACCGCTCGAGTGCGATCTTGAACGTGGAATACAGAACCACGTCCCACATCGCCTGCCTCTCGCCATAGTCCATATCGCGCACAGGCCCCGGACCGCGCACGGTTTGCGTGCTCGACGAATCCGGTGTGTCGTTGAGATCGCCGAGAACGATCGCAGCCTTCTTCGTGTCGCGCAGGTCTCCGAGGATGATATGGCGCAGCGCAGCCGCCTCCGCCGCGCGTACGATCGTTGACCTAGCCTGCCCTAGCGACGCTGCAAACGGATCATCGCCGCGCTCGCCGTCCCGGATCAGCGGCCCCTTCGATTTCAGATGTGTCACGTAGACGATCACGTCGAGTCCATCGACGTCGACGATTGCGCGCAACACGGGCCGCTGAAACTGAGAGATGCCCACGGCCACCGGCACAATGCCGCCACCGTCGACGCGCAAGGGAATCGTTAGATCAACAGTCGCCGGAAACGCATGAAAGGACTGCGCCTCACGTATCGGAAAGCGCGAAATCAAGCCCACCCGCGGCCGCTTCGCGAGATGTCCATTCAGATTGTCGGCGCCCGCGCCAGGCGCCGCGATATAAACAGTCTCGCGCGCGAAGAACGCACTGCGCTTGGCGACGTCGCGCAACGCCGCCTCCAGCCAAACTTCCTGAACGCCGACAATGTCGGCCTTCGCGCGCGTCAGTATCGACGCAACCCAGTTCGCCTTCGCGCCATAGGTCTCCGTCGTGTCCTTGTACCGGTCGTAATAACGGATGCCCTCGCCGACAAGATTCTCGACGTTGAAACTCGCGACGCGAAACTGCATACGCGCCCGCTAGCGACGCAGGGCGTCGACGCTCCAGGCGCCGCCACCGGCCGCCGCCAGATAGAGGAAGATGAAACTGTACAGGATCGCCAGTTCGCCCCCGTTCAAGATCGGATAAAAGCCACTCGGCGCATGCGCCAAGAAATAAGCGACCGCCATCATGCCGGACAGAATGAAGGCCACCGGCCGCGTGAACAGCCCGATAACGATCAGCACGCCGCCGACGATCTCCAAGATGCCGGCCACACCGACCAGCGACATTGGCTGTATAGGCTGCATCGGATCGTACATCGCCACATGCGGAAACTGGAAGAACTTGGCCGACCCGTGCGCGAAGAACAAAAGGCCGGTCATGATGCGCAACAAACTCAGTATCTGCGACGACCACGGGGCCAAAAAGCCAAACGTCATAAAAGTTGCTCCTTCCGATTCCTAGGAAGGGCCATCCTGGGCTACCCAACCTTGGGCTTCAACCATGCGGTTCGGGCAGATCCCGCGCCACCCGCCGCCGCAGCGCCTCACGGTGCATGATGTAGAGGCCGCTGGCTACCAAGATTGCCGTCCCCGCAATGGCTAGACCGTTGGGCACATACCCCCAAATCGCAAAGCCCAGGACGATCGCCCACACCACGCCCGCGTAGCGGAATGGCGCGACAACAGACACCTCCGTGCCCCGAAACGCTCGAATAATGAATATGTTCGCGGAACTGACCAGCACGGCCGAGGCGACCAGCAATGCAAACCCGTAGGGCGTCGGAATCCGCCACGTCTCCAGCGGCGCACCGGCGAAGCCAGCGATGCAAACCGAAAGCGTCGTTGTGAACGTGACGAGCGCCGTCGGTATGCCCGGTTGCAGCCCGCGCGTGATGATGTCCCGCACCGCCACCAACGCCGCGCAGGCCAAGGCCGACAACGCGAAGAGATTGATACCTTCGGCCGTCGGCTGGATAACAAGCACAACGCCCACGAACCCCGCGAGCACCGCAACCCATCGCCGCCAACCGACCGCCTCCTTCAGAACGACCGCCGACAACACCGTCAGAACGATCGGCGTCACCTGCTGGATCGCGGTGATGTCCGCCAGCGGCAGATGCGGCAGCGCAATGAGAAAGAGCGCGGCCACGATCGCTTCCAGCACCGCTCGCGACACAACGCGAACCTGCGCGACCATATGCCATTTCGATCGTTCGATGGTGGCGACCGCCACGCCGCCCATCAGCAGCACCGCCATCACGCCGCGCACCGCCATGATCTCGGTCGCCGGCATCATCTCACCGGCCAATTTCACGACGCTGTCGCTCAACACGAACAGCGCCATCGCCACCAAGACGGCGATGATGCCGCGCATGTTGGCGGCGTGAAGGGCGGCTTGATCGGTCATGAAGGTCGCGCGCGGAAAGACGCGCCGTTAGATTGAAATTTGAACTCCTTGTCCATGGCCTGTACCTTGGGTCCATGTTCGAGCGCATCGCCGAAGGGCGCACCGACCTCGTCATTGATATGATCGCCGCGGGGACGCCGGCGACCGCCAAAGACACGCACGGCGTGTCGCTGATCCAGTGGTGCGCCTATCACGGCGACGTGACCGCAATCCGCTTCCTGGTGCTGAACGGCGAACGTCTCGGCACCCTGGGCGACAACCTCGACCTCAACGGCGCCGTCTTCCACGGCCACACGCAGCTCGTCCAATTCCTGATCGACAGCGGCGCCGACGTAAATCAGCCGTTGCCCGACACCGGCGAAACCCCACTTCACGCCGCGCTGTGCAAGAGCGGCCGCGCAGAATTCGACGACATCCTAAAGATCTTGCTCGACGCCGGCGCCAATCCGAACGTGGCAACGAAGCCCGACGTCGAGACCGGCGCCTTCATGCGCGACGTCCGCACCAAAGGCGAAACGCCGCTGCACCGCGCCGCCGCCTTCGGCAGCGAAAAGGCGATCGCACTGCTACGCGAGAAGGGCGCGATCATCGACGCCCGCGACGCCAATGGAGACACGCCGCTCACATGGGCAAGCTGGCATCTGCGCCCGCGCGCAATCCTGCGCCTGCTGACCTACGGCAAATTCACCGCCTAGCCGATCAGTACCCAGGCGGCTGCATCGTTGTAACGGGCGTCCGATAGCCCATGTTGTCGATCACGCGCTTCACATCGACATCCGGTGCGATGTCGGTGCCGGAGCCCGGCGCCTTCGCCTCAAGATCTTTGACCGTGAAGTCCATCCGCGCGTCATAGGTGCGGTCGATCTGATTGCGCAGCCGCTGCATCGCTTCATACCAGCGGTTCTTCGACGGCGTGTTGGCGCAACTAGCCAGCTCTTCAGGGCTCGACGCACCCCACCGGCGCTCGATGCAGTCATACGGATCGAACGACATGCGGAACAAGCGCTCGATCAGTTCCGGATAGCGCAGCGTGATACGCTGCCCACCTGAACTGCGATACACGACCGTGCACAAATCAGCGGCCTTCTCGTATGTCTTCTGCAGATCCTCTTTCAGGTTCAAACCGTCGTAGGAAATGCGCTCGTCGCGCTCCATCCACATGCCGATTAGGCGTTGTACGTCCTCGCGGAACGCCTTGAGCGCGGTCTTGATACGGGCATCCCGCGACGGCGTGGAATAGATTTCCCACTCCATGCTGTCGGTGCCGTAAATGTTGGGCGGCAATCGTTCCGGATGCGGCTTACGGTCGATGCCGGCCTCGATAGCCAACTCTACAAATCGCTGACGATCGTACATATCGTTGCACATCGTCTTCATCGTCGCCTTCAGCTCGGCAACCGGATTGAAGCTGAGCTTGCCGCCGGCCATCGCGATGCGCACATACTCGTAATAGCCGACTTCAAGCCCGTCATAGGCGAACTTGCCCGCGCGCCAGTCAGGCCGAGGGGTCGGATCGACGTTGCCGTAGAATTGCTCGATCGAGTAATCCGCAATCTGATTGTTCTTCGCGATCTCGATGCGGCCCTTCTGCACGCGAATCGGACGGAAGTTCTTGAACCCCGCTCCCATCCCCGGAAAGTCGCGCCCGAACTGCGCGCCATAAACGCTGCGCGTCAGCGTAAAGTCCGGATGCGCGTCCATATAATGGATGCGACCGTCATCGCCGATCTTGTAAACCATCGCGACATGACCGTTGACGTCATAGATCGCGGTCCCCGGACGGATAGACCCCGGCTGGATCTTCACCGGATAAAGATCGGTCAGCGGATTTTCGTCGATGTCGGGACCGACGCGATAGCTCGCCGACGACACTGCGTCGCGGATCGCATTGATGACGCTGCGTCCGTTGACGCTGCCGGTGATGTTGCGGCGCCCGGAGATTCGGTTGCCCTTCGACGAAAACCGGAAGTCGCCGCCGCCCCGCGAGTAAACGCCGGTCGCATACGAGAACGGCAAACCGTTCTTCCATGCATAGTACGCGCGCAGCATATAAACGAGGTCGGCGCAGTCGGCGTTGAAGTTGATGCCCTTGCCGTCGGACGACCGGTACGGGTTGGCGTCGGAGTTGATGCAGTCGTCGGGCGTCTCGCAGCCGCTCTCGCCGATCTTCTGGATGAAGGCGGAATAGCCGCGCTCGTCTTCCTCGGTCCATTCGCTTTTGGTGACGCGCCATGTCGGGTCTGCCCAAGCGGGTGCAACCGCAACCAAGGCCATCACCGCGATGAACAAACGTAGAACCATCGACCCCTCGGCACGCTCAAAGCGCCACTACAACATTTGAGACCACGGTTGCGTGTCAAGCTCACGCGAAAAACGCAGGTCATGGGACATGATGCACACACCTCTCCGGCGAATTCGTGCATCCATGCAACGGTTCGATGACAGCCCGCAACATTCGTACGAATTCGCACCTGGAACGGATGGCACTGTTACCATGACTGAAGTATAGTCATTTGCCTCACGTCGAGGCAGCCCAAGTTAAGGGAGGAATCGGCAGGTTAGAGGGCGAACGCTCCGACCGGCTGGATTTGGGCAAGCGAGGCGCGCCGATCGCGGCCTCGCTTTTTCATTTTAACGACATCACCAGCGGATTCCCGACGGCACAGGAATGTCGTCGAGCGAGATCAGCTGAAATTCGATTAAGGAAAACAGCGCCGCCCAAATGACGAGGGCGATGACCAGCGCCCAAGCCGCCTTGCGCAAAAGTCGCGGCGCCGTCGGCGCGGACGGCTCACTGCCCGGCACGATGACCCCATCTTCAAGCTGCGACCGCACGCCGACCGGCAGCATCATGAAAAACGCAAGCCACCACGCGATTGAGATCACCATCAACGAGCCCGCGATACCCATCGCCTATACCTGCTCGAGTTCGATAAGCGTGCCGTTGAAATCCTTCGGATGCATGAAAATCACAGGCTTCCCATGCGCGCCGATCTTCGGCTGGCCATCGCCCGTGATAGTGGCACCGCTCGCAATCATCTGATCGCGCGCCGCCATGATGTCGTCGACCTCATAGCAGACGTGATGAATCCCGCCCGAGGGATTCTTCTTCAAGAAATTAGCGATCGGCGACTTGTCACCCAGCGGCTCCAACAACTCGATCTTCGTATTGTCGAGTTCGATGAAAACGGTGGTGACCCCGTGATCCGGCTGAGCCACCTCCCCCGACACTTTCGCGCCCATGGCAAACGTCGAACGATAGACCTCCGCCGCCGCCCGAATGTCAGGGACGGCAATAGCGACATGATTTAACCGACCGAGCATGGCCCCACTCTTCCTTGTGCAATAGCGAGATGGCGCAAACCTAAGCGCTGCAGCCGCACGGAGCAAGCTGCCGGCCCGCGGTCCTACTCGATCTCGAACAGGACCTGCGTCGTGGCGGTAACCGTCATTTCGCGCGGCGGCGGGATATCGAAGGTCGTCTCAATCGGCAATTCCCGAAGTCTGCTGCCCGTAACGACCACCTTCTCGACGCTCCCGGTGCCGCGGCCCGCCCGCCCCATCCGATACTCGCGTGAGGGATAGTCAACGTCGGGGAAGGACACGGCGTCGTCCTGAATCTTCAACACCCGCCCGCGCTTAAACCGACCGTCCTTCGCATAAACATCGGCCGTCGCGACGGCGTCCGCGAATGCAGCTTGCCGCGCAGCCGCCTCGATCGCCTTGCGATCGGTCGGCTCGTACTTCACCAGCCAGTAGTTCGAACCCGCCCGAGCGATGGCGTCCAGGATTTTGCCGATCTGCTTGATGTCGCGCACCTTGATGACCACCACTTGCTCGGCGTAGTAGGAAACCTTGTCGGTCGGTTGACGACGATTGTCGAGATCCAGCAACCCGCTGCGCACAGCTGCGGTCATGACGTCCTCCGTTGCGACGCCCGTCGCTTTGAGCGCGGCCAGAATTTGCCGCATCGTCGCCGCAGCCTCTTTGACCGCATCAACCGACACATCGCTTTCGGCATAGATCGACGAGGTGATCTCGGCGGCGTCAGGCGTGTACACCGCCTCCCCGCGCCCCTCGATCGCATACATGTTCGGCACGCGCACAAGAAAGATGATCGCGACAGCCGCAACTGCAATTGCCGCAATCAATCCCAACGCCAGGATACCGCCGCGCATAGAAACCCCCGCCCCCGTTTAATCTTGCATTTTACCAGAAAATCGTGGCGCCGTCGCACGTCCGTGAAATTCATCCTACAGGCGAATCCCGACCTCATGCTCTTCCGCATTCTGCCGCTCGTCGGAATCCTTATCGTCAACGCGATCCCGCTGATCGGCGTGCTGTGGTTCGGTTGGAGCGTCTTCGAGGTCCTCTTCCTCTACTGGTTCGAGAACGTCGCAATCGGCGTCACCCACGCGCTGCGTATGGAGATCAGTACACGGACGAACAAGGTCGCGGACGGTCGTTCGACGACCACGTTCTTCATGCTCCACTACGGCATGTTCACGCTGGTGCATGGCGTGTTCGTTGTAACGCTTTTCGGCGTGCTGGCCGGCGGACTCAGAGACATCGGCCCAGGGTTCCTCGCCCCAGTCCTCGCGATTATCGGCTGGCAGATCGCCTTCCTGATCCTCGACACAATTCGAACCCAAGGCTTCCAAGGGCGCACGCCGGACGCCCTGATGTTCGAGCCCTACCCGCGCGTTCTTGCACTGCACATAACGGTGCTGGCAGGCGGCTGGCTCGTCGGCGAGATGGGTTCGCCCATATGGGCCCTCGCCATCCTCGTCGGCATAAAAACCGCCTTCGACCTCGGAATCGCGTGGCTCACGTCGCCGCAAGCCGGAAATCCCGCAGGCGTACTCCGTGCGTTAAGGAAGCCGCGGGACTAAGCGCAACACTCGACGCGCCACGTCACGCCCCATGCTTGTGAAACGCGGCGTCACATGGTCTTTTGCCGCCCAGGTCTATGGGCGTGCGAACGCGGGGAACTCAATGGATATCGTCTTTCTAGCCGGCATCGTCATCACGGTGGCAACGGCCATCCCGGTCGTATGGCAGCTCGCCACCCATCCTAAGGGCCTCTTCATCCTGTTCTTCGCCGAGATGTGGGAGCGTTTCTCCTACTACGGCATGCGCGGCCTGCTGATTTTCTACCTGACGCAGCAATTCCTATTCGACGACACCTTCAGCCAGGGCCAATACGCGGCCTACACATCGCTGGTCTATCTCGTCCCGCTGATCGGCGGCTTCTTGGCCGACCGCTACATCGGCACCCGCAAGGCGATCATGTTCGGCGCGCTGCTGCTGGTCGCGGGCCACGGCATGATGGCCATCGAAGGCAAACCAGCCACGCAAATCCTGACCTACGAAGGTCAAAAATACGAATTCGCCGTAAGCGGCCGGATGGAAACGCGCGACGTCAAGCTGATCGTCGACGGCCAGCCCTACGCCTTCGGCCCCAGCAGCGACGGCGGCTTCGAAATCAAAGGCCTCGCCGCAGGCGGTCCGTTGCCATCCATCCTGGCGAAGGGCTCGTACCAACTCACGGTCGAAGGTCGCGAGCAGATGTACGTCGACATCTTCTACCTCGCGCTCGCGCTTATCATCATGGGCGTCGGATTCCTGAAAGCGAACATCTCGACGATCGTCGGTCAGCTCTATTCGACCGGCGACCCGCGCCGCGACCCGGGCTTCACGCTCTACTACTACGGCATCAACCTGGGCGCCTTCTGGGCGGCCATCGCATGCGGCTACCTCGGCACGACCTACGGCTGGTACGCGGGCTTCGGCGCGGCGGGCATCGGCATGTTGCTCGGTATGATCGTCTTCTGGCTTGGCAAGCCTTTGCTGGAAGGCAAAGGCGAACCGCCAGATCCCGAGGCGATCAAGAAGCCGATCTTCGGACCCATCAACACCGAATGGTTCATCTACCTCTGCGGCCTCATCGGCGTCGGCGTCATCTGGGTGATTGTGCAGCAGCATGACTGGGTCGGCTACATGCTCGCCGCCGGGTCCGTGATCGTTCTCGGCTATCTGCTCGTGTTCATGATCACGAGCTGCACATTCGTTGAGGCGCAGCGCATCATCTTGGCGCTGATCTTAATCGGTGCATCGGTGCTGTTTTGGACGTTGTTCGAGCAAGCAGGCTCGTCGTTGAATCAATTCGCTGAGCGCAACACGGTCCTCAATCTCGGCGGCGTCCCAATCAATCCCGCTCAGACGCAATCCTTCAATGCCGGCTTCATCTTGCTGCTCGCGCCGGTGTTCTCGGCGATCTGGGCATACCTTGGGCGCTTCGATCTCGATCCCAACCCCGTTCTGAAGTTCGGCCTCGCCCTCGTGCAGGTCGGCGCCGGCTTCTTCGTCCTCGTGTGGGGCGCTCAGTTCGCGGATGAAAGTTTCCGCGTGCCGATGATCTTCTTGGTCCTCGCCTACCTGCTGCACACGACGGGCGAACTCTGCCTCTCGCCGGTCGGCCTCTCGCAGATGACGAAGCTGTCGCCGGCGGCGACCGTCTCCACCATCATGGCGACATGGTTCTTGGCGTCCTCGTGGGCGCAGTACGCAGGCGGCATCGTCGCACAACTAACGGCTGCCGAAACGGTGGCGGGTCAAGTGCTCGACCCTGGCAAAGCACTCCAGACCTATGTCGGCGTGTTCGAGATGATCGGCTTGTGGGGTTTGATGCTCGGCGCCGGCATGATCGTCCTGTCCCCGATTCTTCGCTATCTTGCGCACGACAAGCGGAAAGACGCTGTGCAACCGGCCGAGTAACGCCCGTCACACTCAGTTCCACGATTACCAAGGGCCGCCGCGGGTTTCCGGGCGGCCCTTGTTACAGCGCGTTACACTTATGAACGCCCTCTGAACACCGCGTTCCGGCCGGCTTCAGGCAGCCGGCGTCATTCTCCCCTGCATCGAATGACAACAACCGCAGCCATTGTGGTCGGTTGGTTTTGAACGCAGGAGACACTCACATGAACTTCAAGCTCATCGTTGCCGGCGCGTTGCTGACCTTCGGCCTCGCCACCCCGGTCCTCGCAGCCCCCGGCGGCCACGGCCCGTACGGCGGCGGCCACGGGTCGTACGGCGGTGGTCATCACCAGTCGCAGTGGGAGTTGGTCGGCTCGACGCAAGTCAGCTTCCGCACCGAGCGCGATACGGTCCGCGTTCGCGGTTACGAACGTCACCGCCAGATCATGGTGTGCGTCTACAACAAGCCGGTCCGCTTCTTGGACATGGACGTCCGCTTCGGCAACGGCCGCAGCCAAGACGTCAGCGTGCGTAGCGTGATCAATCCGGGTCAGTGCACCCGGGCCATCGACTTGAACGGCCGCAATCGCGACATCCGTTCGGTGTCGTTCGCTTACAAGACCATCCCCGGCTTCCGCCAGATCGGTCGTTTCGCTCAGCCTGCGACGGTGCGCGTGTACGCACGCTAATCCGTCCCTGAGGCTCTGCCCCGGCGCCGCTTCTCCCCGAGCGGCGCCGGTTTTCGTTTGCCTATAGCCGGTTCGAAATCGTGACCTCGGTCGAACCCACCGGCATGCTCACGAAGTCGCCATCACGCCCGACGGAGAGTGGCCCCGAATAAATCTCCCGCGCCTTGCCCAAAAACGGCCCTTCGAGCGCCGACAGCGGCAGCGGCGGCACGATGTGATAGAGCAGCAGATACTTCACCTTCGCCCGCGTCGCGATCTCCGCCGCCTGCTCCGGCGTCGTGTGATAATCCAAGATATCGTGCATGATTTTCGCGAGCGCGTTGCGGCCCGCCTTCCGCGCCCCGGTCTCGAGTATGCCGACGAGCTGCGGCGACAACGCCTCGTGCACCAAGAGATCAACGTCCTGCGCAGCCTTCTCGACCGCGGCATTCGGCTTCGTGTCCCCACTGATGACGGCGGTGCGCCCCATATAGCTGATGCGATAACCGACAGCCGGCTCGATCGGCGCATGGTCGACGGTGAACGCGGTGATCTTCAGCCCACCGTCGTCAACGACGACGGCCTCGCCATCCACCAAAGCAAACGGCGCGGCAGTGCCGCCGAACCCGGCCGGCGGCAAAACATCCGCCCCGTGATGCGCGATGCGATAGCCTTGATCAAGCGTGTACGCCTCATTGAACCCGGCAACGATCCGCTCAACGCCCGCCGGCCCATGGATCGGCAGCGGCGTCGTGTGCGTGCCGCCCACCCAACGCTGCAACATCATCTCACCTAACCCGTCGATATGGTCAGAGTGGAAATGCGTCAGCATCACGCGCTCGATCGAACCCGGCCCAAAGCCCATCCGCGCGAGAGTCCGCACACCGCCAGTGCCGGAATCAATGATCATCAACCGCTTGCCGGCAATCACAATCACGCACGGCCCGCCGCGTTCGCCCGGCATCGGCGCGCCTGACCCGCAAAGCCCGACATGCAACCCGTCCGGCAATTCGTTGATCGCATTGTTGGCCATATTCTTTTCGACCACGGCCTGCATCAGCGACAGCGCGATCTCGCCGCGAAACGCGTAAGCCACCGCGGCCGCAACGCCCACGATCACAACAAGCCCGATAAGCAAACGTCTCATGGCGTTCTCTCCCACCCCATTGACCGGGGCGCAAACTAGTGGCACTACTAATGCCACTATTTCAATCCAGAAGAAAGAGGCGCCGATGAAGATCCTGCGCACCCCCGAAGCCCGGTTCGCCAACATACCGGACTATCCGTTCGCACCCCACTATCTCGACATACGCGATGCCGATGGTACGACAATGCGCCTGCATTACGTGGACGAAGGCCCGCGCGACGCCGCGCCTGTACTCATGCTGCATGGCGAACCATCGTGGTCGTTCCTGTACCGCAAGATGATTGCAGGCCTCGTGGCCAAAGGGCACCGCGCCGTCGCGCCCGACCTCATCGGCTTCGGCAAATCCGACAAACCGACGGAACAAGACGACTACACCTTCGAACGCCACGTAAAATGGATGAGCGATTGGCTGACCACCACGAAGCTCACCAACATCACGCTCTTCTGCCAAGACTGGGGCGGCCTGATCGGTCTGCGCCTCGTCGCCGCCTTCCCCGACCGCTTCGCCCGCGTGATCGTCGCGAACACCGGCCTGCCGGTCGGCACCGGCATGACGGACGGTTTCAAGCAATGGCTGAACTTCAGCCAAACCGTCCCCGAATTGCCGATCGGTGACATCGTCGCCATGGGCACCAAGAAGGGATTGAGCGACACCGTCAAAGCCGCGTACGTCGCGCCGTTTCCCGATGAGACCTACAAGGCCGGTGCCCGCCGCTTCCCCGCCCTCGTCCCCGTCACGCCCGAGCACGCATCAGTGACCGAGAACAAAGCCGCCTGGGAAGTCCTCGGCCGCTTCACCAAACCGGTGCTGACCCTCTTCGGCGACTTCGATCCCGTGACCAAAGGCGGCGAACGCGTCTTCCACGAACGCGTACCCGGCACGAAAGGCCAACCGCACACGACGATCAAAGACGCAGGACACTTCCTCCAGGAAGATGCGCCGGACGAACTCGTCGCCCACATCCACGCCCTCATAGCCAACGCAAAGGCCGCAGCATGAAAGTCGAAAACGCCGTCTATCCCAAAGGCGAACAGATCACCGAGACCGTGACCAAAGGCGTCAACACGCCCATCGTCATGCTCAACCTGCTCAAATTCAAACCGAAGGCCGAATACAAAGACGGCCGCGCAACGACAGACGACGGCCGCACTGCCTACAACCGCTACGGCGCCGACATGCTGCGCCACGTGCAGGAAAACGGCGGCCGCGTCCTCTTCATGGGTGAAGCGAAATCGCTTGTCATCGGCGAAGTCGAAGAGATGTGGGACGTCGTCGCCCTCGTCGAATACCCGTCGTCGGAAGCCTTCGTGAAAATCGCGACGTCGCCCGAGGTCGCCAAATTCGGCGTCCACCGCGAGGCAGGTCTGGCCGGCCAACTCCTGATCCAAACCATCCAACGCGCCGGCATCTAACCGTGCAGCCGTCGCGCCTCTCGCTCGCCGTCGTCGCAATCCTCGGCCTCATCAATCTGGGCCGTGGCAGCATCCACATGTTCGCGCCCGACGGCGGCCTGCAGATGATCGCAGGCCTCGACATCTCGACCGCGCCGCAAATCCTATTGTCGTTCATCGCCGCCGTCGGCGCCGGACAGCTCTCGTTTGCACTGGTCGATGTCGCAGCCGTCGTGAGGTTCCGCACTTTCGTGCGCCCACTCCTCCTGATCCACACGGCACAGCAGATCCTCACCGTATTCCTGCTCTTTGTCTGGCGCCCGTTGCCGCACGACGTGCCAGGCCAGTGGGGCGCCCTTGCAGCGCTGGTGATTATCGGCTTCTTCACCGCTCTCGAATATTCTCGGAAGCTCGATGTTGCAGCGTAAGACACCCAAGCCCCAAGTCGACGGCCGCCGCGTTCGTGGCGAAGACAACCGCCGCCGCATCGTCGACGCGCTGTTGAAACTCGTGCAATCCGGCGTCGCCATGCCGAGCGCCGACGAAGTCGCGACCGAAGCCGGCGTCGGCCTGCGCACCGTCTTCCGTCACTTCGCCGACATGGAAAGCCTCTACCGCGAAATCTCGGAACGCATGACGCTGGAGATCATGCCGATCGTCCAACGCCCGTTCAAATCCGAGAACTGGCGCGAACGCCTGGAAGAACTTATCGAACGCCGCGGCCAAGTCTTCGAACGCCTGCTGCCGTTCAAGCTGGCGGGCGACGCACACCGCTACGGCTCGCCCTTCCTCACCAGCGAACAAGCCGCGATCGTAAAAACCCTGCGCGAAGCCTTACGCCACGCGATCGGCCCTAAGGCCATCGACGACAAACTACGCTTCGAAGCTCTCGACCTGATGCTCAGCTTCGAATCCTGGCGCCACCTGCGCGTGGATCAAGGATTGTCCGCCCGCGATTCCCGCGCCGTGATGTTGCTGGGCGCCGAGGCTTTGACCTCAAGCTCCCAAGGCCGGTAAGTCCGGCACCGCTTCGGAATCTCCGGCATCCGCACGTTCGGCAGGCTCTTGAAGAAGTCGCGCATATCGCCGTCGCACAACGCCGCGTCATAGCCCGCCGCGATCAGCGCCTCGACTTGCTCATCCGAAATGGTCAACCCCGTCGGAATAGCAGCCAGAGCGCTGCGCCCCTCATCGTCCGCGATATCGCCAAGCGATAGATGCACAAAGTGATGGTCGATCATCCGGCACGCCGTCGGCCCGGCCTCGCCCGCGGGACAACCGCGCCGCGCCAACCCCTGCGCCAGCCGCCGCGTCATCTCCCGCGCGTGGATCAGCGTCTCGAAGCCATAGCGATCGATCGCCGTCGACGTCACCGCGCCGATGACGCGGAACACGCTGTCGAGATACGGCACCTCGGTCATTTGCCGGTCGGGCTCCGCCTGCCCATCGACACTCACGATCACGACATGCCGGAGCTTGTTCAGACTCTCCTGGTCCAGCGTCGCCTCTTCCGCGGTCGGCGCCAACATCTGCATCAACCCGCGCAGTCCCAGATTGTCCGACACGCCGCCGTCGAGGAGGTGCACGTACGCCTCTTGACGCTTGTCCAAGTACGAACTCGCCAACACCGCCAACTGCCGCCGCCGCGACAGCTCATCGGGAATGGCAAGATACGGATCGACCCACGCCGGCCGCTTGCACGCGTGCTCATCGTCATGCGCGTAGTTGCGCAGGCTGATCGGCGTGAACAATACTGGGAATCCGTTCGACGCCGCGACCGCCCGCGCCATAGGAAGCGTCGTGATATCCGAACAGATCCAATCGAACGTGTCCTGCCCGAACACGAACGGCTCTTCGTTCGCAAAGTCCGTCGCCTGCACGCCCAAGAACGGCCGCCCAAGTTGCGCCAGGTCGCCGTAATCCGCACCCTTAAACAGCAACTCGTCATACACACGCGCCATCTCGTCGTTCGTCCCCCAATTCGGGTTGAACAACCAGTCCCAGCGCCACGGCATCAAATAGATGCCAAAAATCTCGCCGTTCAAATCGTATTTCAGGAACTCGTCTTTGTAGCCGTCGAACATCGCATCGCGCTTCAACGCGAAGGCCGACGCCGTAAAACTCCCGCCCGATACGCCGGTGACGACATCGATCTCATCCGTCAACCGCCGCCGCCCACTCCCGAAATCGACCGTGATCTCGCGTAGCGCCGCCAGCACCCCATACCCAAACGCCGAAGACCGCTTCCCGCCGCCCGAAAACGCCAGCGCGACAAACAGCTCCTTCGACGTCCCGTCAGGGATCGTGGTGATGCGATAAGCCGGCCCGTGAATGGCCGTCTCAAGCGGCCGGTTAGGCTCCGCGCTCAAGGACGCACACGCGGCAAGCAAGCACGACATAAGGCCGACAACGGCCCAATCCAAAATTCTCATAGGTCCCCTCCCGCGCAAGCGAAGCGCAGTCACCCGGTTCCCGAATCACCCAGTGAACCCAGAGTTTACGCAAGCTTAAGGCCCAGCCCTAACGACCGGGGGAGTGGAAGTGCGCGCTGGATTCACCTATCTCTGAGCGTGGCTTCCCCAACACGGCAGAACAGCGTGGCCCGAGATCCATACGAGGTGCTGGGCGTCGCGAAAACGGCCTCAGCCGACGACATCAAGAAAGCGTACCGCAAGCTGGTCAAACAGCTGCACCCCGACTTGCACCCCGGCGACAAGAAAGCCGCCGACCGGTTCAAGGACGTGGCCAGCGCCTACGACATCGTCGGCGACGCCGACAAGCGCGCGAAATTCGACAAGGGCGAGATCGACGCGTCGGGCGCGCAGCAACAACAAGACCCGCGCTTCTACCGCGACTACGCCAACCGCGGCGGCGCGCGCCAATATGAGTCACAGAAAGGCTTCGCCGACTTCGGCGATTTCTCCGACATTTTCTCCGACCTCTTCGGCGCCGGCGGCAGCCGTGCGGGAGCGCCCATGCGCGGACGCAACGTCCACTACAAGCTCGACGTCGACTTCATCACCGCAGCGACGGGCGGCCAGCAACGCATCACCCTGCCTGACGGCAAGCAACTTGGCGTCGCGATCCCCGAAGGCGTCGCCGACGGACAAACCATACGCTTGAAAGGCTTAGGACACCCCGGCCGCGGCGACGCGCCGGCCGGAGACGCGATGATCGAAGTCCACGTGCGCCCGCACCCGACGTTCGAACGCAAAGGCGACGATATTGTCAGCGAACTTCCTGTCGCAATCGACGAAGCGATCCTGGGCGCGAAGGTTGAAGTGGCGACCGTCTCAGGGCGCCTCAACGTGACGATCCCGAAGGGCGCGTCGAGCGGCCAAACGCTGCGCCTCAAAGGCAAAGGCGTAAAGGGCAAGAAAGGCGCATACGGCGACCACCTCGTCCGCTTGAAGATCGTCATGCCCAAAACCATCGACGAAGATCTCGAGAAGTTCATGCATGGCTGGCGCGAAAGCCACGCCTACAATCCGCGCACGGAGTAATGCCGATGACGCTCGACGAGCAAACCCTTATCAAATCGATGGGCGAACTCTCGGCCCCGCGCCTGCACAGATGGATCCGCCTCGGCTGGGTGCGCCCGGAACGCCGAGAAGGCATGGCGTTCTATCACGAGGTCGACGTCGCCCGCGTTCGCCTGCTCTACGATCTCGAGCACACGGCCGAGTTCGACGACGAAACGCTACCGCTCATTCTGTCCCTGCTCGACCAAATCCACGGACTACGGAACGAACTGCGCAGCCTCGCGCAAGCCGTCGGCGAGCAACCCCCGCACATCCGCGACCGCATCCGCACCGCCTATTCGCGCATCGCTGACGACGATCACCACTTCTGAAACACGAAGAACGCGCCAAGCCCGATACACGCAAACCCGACCGCGTGGTTCCACTTGATCGCCTCGCCCAGATACAGAACCGAAAATGCCGCGAACACGACCAGGGTAATGACTTCTTGGATCGTTTTGAGTTCCGCAGGGCTATAGACCGAACTGCCCCACCGGTTCGCCGGCACAGCGAAACAGTACTCGATGAACGCGATCCCCCAACTCACCAGCACGACGACCCAAAGTGCGTGGTCCTTGTATTTCAGGTGGCCGTACCACGCGAACGTCATAAAGACATTCGAGATCGCGAGCATCAAAATCGGCGTCAAACTGGCGGGCATGGCACGTCCATTAGCGAGGGGCGACGTTCTGTCTTAACGCACCGCGGCGCGGCACGCTAAGGTCGCAGTACATCTGAGGGGGAAGATCATGCGTCGTCTGCTGTGCGTTGCCGCGCTTGTGTTGACCGTGTGTGCGTCGCTCGCCCCCGCGATGGCCGACGACAAGCCCTATCCCCGCCGCGGAGTCATAATCTTGCTCGGTTACGATCCGGAGGCGCCCCTACCCGCAGAAGAGTGCGAGAAGCGCGCAAGCATTGCAGGCATCGTCCGCGTCGCCCTCTCGAAAAACAAACCGGTGGCTCAGCGCATAGCGATCCATCTGAACGTGGCAGGCCTTCTCGGAGTCGCCCGCGCCATCTGCCCGGCCGACAAAGCGCCCTCGCCGCTGCGGCCACTAACCGAAGGCGACGCAAAACTGGACGCCGCGTCCTGCGGTGTCGCCCACGACGTCATCCAGGGAGCAATTTCCAAGAGCATCAACACGAACGTCGAGAAGGAACATCCCGACATCGCACAAGGCTTCGTCGCCGGCGTCGCGGAAGCTATGGCGCCGATCGCTCGCGCCTGCGACCCGGGTCAACATTGGGCGGCTGTGAAGGTCGATGCGGACTCCCTTGCGTCCCGCGCAAAGGGCCTAGCCGACATGCGTAGCTGCCTGCTCTGGCGCAAGGCTGGGTTTGACGAACTGGGCCGCGCCCGCGACCTCGCCTACTCCAACGGCCGCGCCGCCGGCGAAGCGCGTCTCGAAAGGCAGGCGATGGCCGCAATCGGTGGCGCTCGTCACTATTGTGGCAAAGACGAGATCGCTGAGACCTTCGAGAAAATGCAGTACGACATCGTCGTTTCGCTAATCGCCGCCGCGCCTCTGAAGGCCGAGAAGCAACCCTAGCCCTCACCCATAGAACGACTGAGGCACTGCATAGGAAAAAGATCGAGCGCGCATTAACGCCACATTTACCATTTTCCGTTTAGATGGCGTCAACACGAACTGACGCTCTCTTAAAGGAAGGTGCCCCGCACGCCGCAGCGATAGCCGACAAAGCATTTGCCAAAAGAGCCCGGCCTACGCCGGGCTTTTGCTTTTTCTACGCCCCTTGCGCTCTGAACCGGCGCACCTTCGCGCGATTGCCGCAATCGCGCATGCTGCACCAGCGGCGCGAATGGTTCTTGCTCTCGTCAACGAACAGCCATCCGCACGTATCGCTGGCGCACTCCCGCAAGCGCGTCTCCCCGCCCACCAGCAGATCGACCGCCGACTTGACGACCGGCCACAGCGGCGCACGCAAGTCGGCAGGCGCCGACCAAGCCAGTTGGTATCCCGAACCCGATGCCCGCAATACCAGATTGGCGTTCGCCTCCGACATCGCCGCACTCAACGCCGCAATCTCCGACGCAGGCGCCTTGCGCCCGTCGGCAACCGCCACAAACACTTCGTACATCGTCTCGCGCAGCCGCTTGGCGTCGGCCAGCGCGCGCACAGCGCGGGCTTCGTGAGCCTTCGCCATCTCGTTGAGATGCAAACTGCTCGATTTTGTCACGACATTACCCGCGACCGCCCATTCAACGAGGTCCGCGTAGGTTTGCAGACCCTCCCTGGGCTCGCCGTCGCGATGCCCGCCGACCGTGTTCACAAAGTCGAGGCACAAGGCCCCACCCACAAAATTCTCAGACCCGAATGCCATCGCAACCTCCAAATCATATGTAACCACTAAACGGCTCATTGACAAGTTACCGCGATCGCGTATATCGGTAACCTATATTAACGCCAATAGATGGTTACACCGATGCCCCATACGCCCTTTAGAATCGACGTGCCCGAAGCAGAAATCGCCGATCTAAAGGCGCGCCTGGCAGGCACGCGCTGGCCCGACGAAATAGCCGGCTCACGCTGGGATTACGGAGTCGACCTCGGCTACATGAAAGAGCTTGTCGACTACTGGCGTGACGGTTTCGATTGGCGGGCGCAGGAGCGCGCGCTGAACCGCTTCCCGCAATTCAAGACGGCCATCGACGGCCTCGACATCCACTTCATTCACGTCCGCGGCAAAGGCCCGTCCCCCAAACCGTTGCTCCTCACCCACGGCTGGCCCAGCAGTTTCGCCGAATTCACAAAGATCATCCCCCTGCTCAGCGATCCGGCCGCACACGGCGCGGACCCCGCCGACGCTTTCGATGTGATCGTACCGTCGATGCCCGGCTACGGCTTCTCAAGCCGCCCCACGGCGCCCGGTGCAACGTCGCTCAGCGTGGCACCCATCTGGGCAAAGCTGATGACCGAGTTGGGATACGCAAAATTCTTCGCCCAAGGCGGCGACATCGGGGCCGGCGTGACCAACGCGCTCGGCCGCTTCCACGGCGACCGCGTCCCCGCGATCCACACGATGGCAACACCCTACCCGTACCCCACCGACGAAAACGACCCGACGCTGTCGGCCGCGGAACACGCCTACCTAGCCCTCACCAAGAAATGGGAGTGGGACGAAGGCGCCTACGGCCATCTGCAACGCACGAAGCCGCAGACCCTCGCCGTCGGCCTGAACGACTCGCCGGCAGGCCTCGCGACCTGGATCGTCGAGAAATGGCGCGCCTGGAGCGACTGCAACGGCGACGTCGAAACGCGCTTCACTAAGGACGAACTGCTGACCAACGTCAGCATCTATTGGTTCACCCAAACGATCGGCTCGTCCGTGCGCATGTACTACGAGTCCGCGCACAACGACCGCCCCAAGCCGGCAAAGATCGAAACACCGGCGCGGCTCTTCCTAACCCGTGAAGAGGTCGATCGCTGCCCGCCCGAATGGGCCGCCCGTTCCTACGCCAATCTCTCGTACGGCCTCGCGCCGACCGGCGGCCACTTCCTCGCGGCGGAAGAGCCGGCATTGCTGGCGAACGACATCCGAACCTTCTTCCGCGCCTTCCGCTAACTCATACGCGCGCGAAAATCGCCTCGAGGCTCGTGAGATTCATGCCGTGCTTCACGAAATTGTAAGGCGTGATGTTCACGGCCTTGATCATCGACCGCGCGATCTGCGTGCCAACGCTCCCGTCCTCGCGCGGCACCAAATCGAAATCGAGAATATTGATGCAAGCCAAGTCCTGCTCGAACGCCTGCACGCCCTTCAAGGCATTGCCGGTCATCCAACTCAGGACCAACCGATTGACGCCCTCATGCGCGACCACCAGCGCCGTATGCCACGCCGGCTGCGCCAGCAGCCGCTTGATCGCGTCCGTCGCCCGCTCCTGAACGTCGGCGAACACATCGCCGCCCATCATACGCGCGCCGGGCTGAGCCGCCTGATCGAACTCGAACGCCATCCGCGCCGCAAGTTCTTCACGGCTCTTCGCCATGACCTTTCCGCTGCCCTTGATCTCGACCAAGCCGGCATCGACACCCAGTGTCAGATGAGCCGTATCCGCATTCGCGGCGAGCACGATCTCCGCCGTCTCGCGCGTGCGCGGCAAACCCGACGACAACGCGAGATCGAACCGCACATGCGAAAGGGCCGCCCCGCTCGCTTTCGCTTGCTCGCGCCCCAACGGTGTGAGCGGCACAAGATCCGTATGCCCCGCATCGCGCACTTCACGCGCGAAATAGTCGACGTGGCCGTGCCGCATCAAGTAGATGCGTCGCCGGCCGGTCGTTCCCGGTAATGCCGTCATCGGCTCAAATCGCGCCGGACGACTTCAACGCCGCAATGTCGCCGCTCGAAAAGCCCCAATCACTCAAGATCTGATCGTTGTGCTGTCCACCGGTGGGCGCAGCACCCTGCACCTCCGGCTTCGTGCGGCTGAAGCGCGGCGCAGGCGCAGGCTGCACCACACCATCGATCTCGATGAACGTCGACCGCGCTTTGTTGTGCGGATGGTTCGGCGCTTCGGCCAATGACAGCACCGGCGCATAGCACACGTCGGTGCCTTCCATGATCTTGTCCCAAGCATCGCGCGTCTTGGTTTTCATCACATGCGCGATCTTCTGCTTCAGCGACGGCCACTTATCGCGATCCATCTGCGACTTGAATTCCGGATCGGTCAGTCCCGCCTTCTCAAGCAACAGCGCATAGAACTGCGGCTCGATCGAACCAAGCGAAACCCACTTCCCGTCCGACGTCTCATACGTGTCGTAGAAATGCGCGCCGCCGTCGAGAAGGTTCGCACCCTTCTCGTCCTGCCACATCCCCATCGCCTTGAAGCCATAGAACATCGACATCAGCGACGCCGCGCCGTCCGTCATCGCGCAGTCGATCACCTGCCCTTTGCCCGATCCGCGCGCTTCGAACAACGCGCACGCCATACCGAACGCGAGATAAAGCGCACCGCCACCGAAGTCGCCGACGAGATTGAGCGGCGGCACCGGCGGCTCACCCTTGCGCCCGATACCATGCAGCGCGCCGGTGAGCGCGATGTAGTTGATGTCGTGGCCCGCAGCTTGCGCCATCGGCCCCGTTTGCCCCCAGCCCGTCATGCGTCCGTAAACGATCTTGGGATTCCGCTTCAGCGCGACGTCCGGCCCCAACCCAAGCTTTTCCATAACCCCAGGTCGAAACCCTTCGAGCAATGCGTCCGCCTGGGCGACTAGCTTGAGCGCCGTTTCCACAGCTTCGGGTTTTTTCAAATCCAGCGCGATCGACCGCCGCCCACGGCTCGTAATGTCGAATTTGTTGGCCCCGCGCCCGCCTTTGCGGTCGATACGTACAACTTCTGCGCCCATATCGCTGAGCAGCATCGCGCAGAAGGGGCCTGGCCCGATGCCTGCGAACTCGATGACCTTTACGCCGTGAAGCGGACCCATGACATTTCCTCCAAAACCAAATAGGAAAATAGCCTCTGGGTAGGGTTTAGTTCATCGCGAACGAGCCCGCAAATAGTGTGGCGGAGTATTTGGGATGACGTTGCGTATCGTTGCGGCGACAACCGCGTGCATAGGGTTTCTGATCACGGCGACGTTCGCCTCAGCCGATGGCATGCCCGAGCCCGAAGACGAAAACTACAATCCCGTCCCATCCGTTCCGGGCACGCCCGCACCCGGCGTAACGCAACCGGCACCGATCAAACCGGCAAAGCCTCTCGCTGCGCCGAAGTCGGCACCTGCGCCGGTCACTACCGCGCCCGAACCCGCGTCGCCACCGCCCGACGACGTCGAGCCGTCGACACCGGCGCCCGCTCCAACACCGGCGTCACCGCCACCTGCTGCAACAACACCCGCGCCTGTGACAACACCGGCGGCGACGCTGAAGAAGCAGATCTACGAAATTCTAAGCGTCGACGTTCAAGTCTCAGCCAAACCTGCCGCGACGATCACCGTGAAGGCGACAGCACGCAGTGGCGGTTGGAAAGACATCGAGTTGAAGCCGCTGCAAACCTTCGCCGCCGAAGTCGGCATGCGCAGCTTCACGCTTGTCGGTACGCCGCCGTCGGGCCCATCGACGCAAGCCCTCTCGCCGGTCAGCGTGACCACAACGCTCGACCCGCTGCCCGCCGATGTGAAGACCATCCGCGTGCTCGGCGAAACGAACGAGGTTGCTCAAACCTTCCGCTAATAGCTCACGTCGAGCTGCAGCCAAAGCTTGCGACGGCTGGCAAACCCGCCGTCGCCGTCATAGTCGGCATACTTCGCGCCGACCGAGAAGTGATCGCCCAGCCGCGCGGTCACTTCCGCATCGACCTCGCTACCCAAAGGCTGCCGCCCAAGCTCCGTCTTGAAATCGTGCAACGTCAGCGCTGCGAACAATCCGGTCATCGGCCCAAACGGCGCATCGAATGTGGTCTCGAACCCCGGCCCGGAATAGAGATCGACGATCCCGTTCGCCGGCGTGTTCACGAACACATCCGCAAATCCCTGAAACTTGTGCAGCGTCCCGAGCGGCGTCGAAAACCCAACCGACCCATCGCCCTCCAAAGTCTCGACGCCGCCGAGAATACTGAACCCCTCGTAAGCGACGGCGACCTCGCCATGCCCATAGTGCACGCCGACCTCCAGCGGGTTGTCGGCATAATCCTTCTGATACGCGTACTCGACCGCATACCGCACAGACGTCTCTTCGCTGAGCTTCCCTTTGCCCGATAGTCGGGCTCCGAACGTAGTCGTCGACAACGCCGGCGCCTCTTCCAGGTCCAGGAGGTAAGCGTATCCCGACAACGTGCCGAACCGCGGCAACGCGTACGAGGCGTTGAAGAGATGCGTCGCCCCCTCGAACTCGCCCTGCGGACTTTCATTGCCGAAGAACCGGTTCACCTGGTTCACGAACATGTAGTCGAGCGAGAGGCCTGTCATGCTCGTGTTCGTCACCCGCAGCGCGTCGAACGTCTGCTCGTTCTGCCGAAACCCGACCGCGCCGACGAACCGCTGATTGTCGAGATTGATCCGCTGCCGCCCGACGGTGACCAGCGTATCGGGCAATCCGGAGTACGCCACCTGCAGCCGGTTCAACTCGTACCCCTCAGGATCGGTCACGACCGGATAGCCGCTATTGCCGTTGACGGTATCGTTGAAGTCGTCGCCCAGATGGACGACACCCTCGCCTTCGACCAGCACCTGCAGATTCAGAAACGCCCCGGTTTGAAATCCCACACGCGCGCGGAACGTAGGCGCAACAGCGTCATCGGCAAATCCGTCTTGCTCGACGGTCTCAACCCGCATTCGCCCGTCGAAAATGATCTTTCCATCATCGATCAGGGCCCCGGCCCCGCCGTCGGCAAGCGCGATATCGCCGGCGCACAACGCGCCAGCGCCGATCACCGCCCTCGTCCAGCAGCCGAAACGCATCCGAAAGACCGACTCATGTCACACGTTCGTCCTTAACGCGGGCGACCGGGCAACACCAGTTGCGGGTCGGACTCACCCGAGCAGCTGTCCGTCATCCAACGTAAACAGCGATCCGGTGATGAACCCCGCGTGCCGCGAACACAGCAGCAACAACGTCGCGTCGAGATCTTCCTCCCGCCCCAGGCGCCGCCGCGGGAAGCTCGCGACCTGCTTCTGCCCACCCTCGGTGCCGAACCACGCGCTGTTCAACTCGGTCTCGATGAAGCCCGGACACATCGCATTGACCGCAATGTGATTTTTCGCCCACTCGCGAGCTAAACCTTTTGTCATCATCGCGATCGCCGCCTTCGACATGCTGTAAGCGACCAACCCCGGCAGCGCCTTCATCGCGCCGATCGAAGCGATGTTAACAATTCGCCCCTGGATTTTGTGCTGCACCATGCGAGAGCCCACCGCCTGCGCGACGAAGAACGCTCCCTTCACGTTCGTATCCATGATCGTGTCGTAGTCGCTCTCGCTGAGCGCAGTCGCACTCGCCTGCACGTTCAACCCGGCATTGTTAACGAGGATTCCGATAGGCCCCGCCTCGCGTTCAGCCGCTTCGACGCAGGCGCGAACACCCTCAACGTTAGTGACGTCGATCGGCAAGGCGATGGCTTGTCCGCCTTTGTTCTCGATTTTTGCCTTAAGTGATTGCAACCGCTCGACGCGCCGCCCGGTGATGACGACCTTCGCGCCTGCATCGGAAAGAACCTCGGCGAAGCGCGCGCCGAACCCGCTCGTCGCCCCTGTGATGAACGCGGTCTGACCGGAAAGATCGAACGTGACGTGCGATGCCATGTGTCTACCCAAAAAGGTTGCGGACAATTATCCTTAAGCGTCGCGACACCAAAAACGAAACTGCGAAATCCGCTTTTCTGTTGCGCGCTTCCTGCCTATCTTCTCGCCCATGCAAATCGACGTCATATCGGACACCGTCTGTCCCTGGTGCTACATCGGCAAGCGCCGCCTTGAACGGGCAATGCGCCTGCGCTCGCAAATCACGTTCGACGTCCGCTGGCGTCCGTTCCAACTCGACCCTGCCACGCCGCTCGAAGGCGTCGACCGCAAGGCGTACATGGAACGAAAGTTCGGCTCGTCCGACAAGATCAAGCCGATCCACAACGCTTTACTCAAGGCCGGTGAAGACGAAGGCATCCAATTCGCCTTCGAAAAGATCACGCGCACACCCAATACGATCAACTCGCACCGCATGATCCGCTGGTCCCATTCGATGGGCGTCCAGGACAAACTGGTTGAACTCTTGTTCCACCGCTACTTCATCGAAGGCGCCGACATCGGCCACCTCCCGACGCTAATCCAAATCGGGGCCGACGCCGGCATGGACGCCGAGTTGGTTGAGGAACTGCTCAACTCCGACGCCGACCTCGAAAAGGTTCAGCACGAAGACTCCATGGCCCGCAAAATCGGCATCGAAGGCGTCCCCACGTACCTGATCGGGGGCAAAATGCTGGTCTCCGGCGCTCAGGACGCAGAGGTCCTGGCCCGCGCATTCGACCGCGTCGCCGCCGAGTCTGAGGACGCCGTAGCCACCGCATAGCAGGTTCCCGCGCGTAGGGCGGGCACTGGAACTTTTCGGCGAATTGGCGCGTTTCACCAGCCAATGACCCAGATTTCGACTCAAACACCCGCCGCCAGCCGCTTCATCATCGTGGCTGAGCTTCACACCAAGCCAAGTGGCCCTCTCGAGGCCGCAATGACGGGCTTTGGTGCGAGCTTCCGCTTGGGCGACCAAATCTGGCTCCTGCGCGCCGAGTCCACAACGATCGGCACACTCAACAACGAACTCCGGCAGCATCTAGGCGCCCGTGATGCCCTCTTCATCGCCGAAATGGGCACAGGCCGCACGATCGCGATCAACTGGGGCCCGGGTGTCGAATCCCGCATTCGCGAGTGGCGCGTCTAAAGCCCCGCCCAAACCGCCGTCCAATACGTCGCCCCGGCCGCAACATACGCAAGCACGAGCAGATACACGGCCATGAAAATGGTCCAGCGCCACGAGTTCATCTCCCTGCGCGCCACGGCAAGCGTCGCCAGGCACTGCGGGGCAAATACATACCAAGCCAGAAACGCCAGCGCCGTCGGCAACGACCACGCGCCCTGCAACGCCTGAGCCAAACCTGCCGTATTGTCGTCCGTCGCCTGTACGGCGTAGACCGTCCCAAGCGCAGCGACCGCGACCTCGCGCGCCGCCAAACCCGGCACGAGCGCGATCGCGATCTCCAGATTGAAGCCGATCGGCTTCAACAGCGGCTCAAGCCAACTGCCCAGCATGCCCGCATAGGTCTCGCGGATGCCGTTGGCCGAACTCGGATAGCTCGCCAAGAACCACAGCGCGATCGTAATCCCGAAAATGAACCGCCCAGCCCGCTGTAAGAACGCCCACGCCCTAAGCCAAAGATTGACAAAGAAGTCCATCGGGTCGGGCAGCTTGTACGTCGGCATCTCGATCAGAAGCGGTTGCGGCCGCCCTTTCGTGAGCGTCTGCTTCAACACGAACGCGACGGTGATCGCGCTGATAACGCCGATCGCATAGAGCGCGAACAACACCAATCCCTGCAGGTTGAAAATGCCCACCGTTGTCGGCGGAATGAACGCTGCAATCATCAGCGTATAAACCGGAATGCGCGCCGAGCACGTCATCAGGGGCGCGACCAGGATGGTGGTCAGCCGGTCATTCTCGTTCTCGATGGTGCGCGCCGCCATCATGCCCGGAATGGCGCACGCAAAGCTCGACAACAACGGAATGAACGCACGCCCGTTCAAACCGACGCGCAGCATCAACTCGTCCATCAGAAACGCCGCCCGCGCCATGTACCCCGACGCCTCCAGCGCCAGGATGAAGGCAAACAGAATGACGATCTGCGGCAGGAATACGATCACGCTGCCGACGCCGGCGATAATCCCGTCGACGATCAAACTGCGCACCCAATTGTCAGGCAGCGTCGCGCTGAACCATTCACCCAGCGCAGCAAACCCGTCCTCGATCGCCGTCATCGGGACTTCGGCCCACGTGAAGACCGCTTGGAACATGAAGAACAAAAGCGCAGCCAGGATAAAGGGCCCCGCGATCGGATGCAGCACGACGCTATCGACTGCTCGCGTAAGCCGGTTCATCACCGGCTCTTTCAGAATGACCTCTTTCGCAATCGCCCGCGCCGCCCGCTGAGCGGACCGCACGTCCTCTATCCCGGCGTCCGCAACCGCCGCAGCCGTCACGTCGGCCAACTCGTCAACCCGCGCCAGCAGCGCCGTCCGTCCCGCTTTGCGCGTCGCGCAGGCGGTCACCACCGGAAAGCCGACCAACGTCTCAAGCTTGGGCACGTCGATGACAACACCGTCGCGCTCCGCGAGGTCGATCATATTCAGGACCAGCAACATCGGCCGCCCCAGCGACTTCAGCTGTAAGGCCAAATGCAAATGCGTCCGCAAGTCCGCCGCGTCGATCAGCACGAGCAGCGCGTCGGGCACGAACGCCTCACCTTGCGCGCCCCGGATCACGTCGACCGCGATCCGCTCATCCAGCGACCGCGCCGACAGGCCATAGATGCCCGGCAAATCGATCAACTCGACCGCACGGCCTTGCGGCGTCGTGAACGATCCGCTGCGCCGTTCGACAGTGACGCCCGCATAGTTCGCGACCTTCGCCCGCCCGCCGGTTAGCCCGTTGAAAAGCGTCGACTTCCCGCTGTTGGGCGCACCAACCAGCGCCAGTCGGAACGCGGTCATAGAAGGTCTACCTCGATTAAGGCCGCCTCGCTGCCGCGAAGCGCGATGATCGAGCGGTTTAGCCGCACGGCAAGCGTGCGCCCGCGAAACGGCCCATGATTCAGCATCTCGACTTCGTCGCCCTCGGCAAAGCCGACTTCGCGAAGCTTCGCCTCAAGCTCGATCGTCGCGCTGTCGATCCCGCTCACGCGCGCGATGCGGCCGAAGGGCAGTTCGTTCAATTTCATGCCGCGACACTAGTGCGAATAACTCTTAACTACAACGCGGCAAAAGCTACGGCTCCTGCAGGAAGTTGACAATCGCCTCGCCCGTCTGATCCGGCGCTTCAAACTGCGGGAAGTGCCCGACCTTGCCGATCTCGACCAGCTTGTAAGGCCCTGTGAACGCTGGCCGTGCCTTATCGAACCGCCCGGTCCGCATCGGCCCATCCTCGCTGCCGGTAATGACAAGCGCCGGCATCGTGATGTCCTTCGCCGCCGCCGCTGCACTCTCGGCCGAGTCCGTCCGCACAAGCGTCCAGTAATAGTTCAGCGTGCTCGCGGTCGCACCCGGCACCCGCAGCGTTGCCTTGATGTCCTCAAGCACCGCCGGCGTCGGCTGATAACTCGGCGCCCATTGTTTGTAGATCCGGTCGACGTGCGCAAAGTCGCGGCTCCACAACAATCGCTCCGCCCACGGAAACTGGTAGTAGACGAAATGCGGCGCCTCCCAGAACACGGTCAGGTCGCCCGCAAACGCTCGCGAATGCGGAATCGACAGCGCGACGACCTTCTTGATCTTCGAAGGATTGTCAGCCGCCGCGCGATAGACCGCAGCCGCGCCCCAATCATGCCCGACGACAACCGCACTCTGCTCGCCGAACGCATCGATCAGCGACACGACATCCTGCCCCAGCGCCTTGATCGAATAGTCATCCGCAAACGCCGTCGGCGGATACCCGCGCATGTAAGGCGCCACGACCCGATAACCCGCCGCCGCAATGCGATGCTGAACCGTAGCCCAACTGCGCGCCGTCTCCGGATAGCCGTGGAACAAGAGCACCAACGGCCCCTGCCCCTCTTCGATATAGGCAAAGCGAATGCCGTTCGCCTCGATGAACTTCACGTCCGCCGCGGGCGTCAGCTCCTTCAAAGACTCCGGCGGCCGCGCGCCGAACTCCATCCCGATATACGCCGCATAACCGAAGGCCAGCGCGACCAGGAAAATCACAAACAGCAAGAACCGCTGAAGAAACCGCATGCCCCGTTACCCCCTCACGCCCTCGACGTCGTCTTCTTCGGCCGAGGAAACACACCCTTCGTCGTGAACTTCTGCGTCCCCGCCGGACGCTTGAGCCCCGTCCCCGCGGGCTGCGTCGCCGGCACCAGATGATGCTTGCCCGGCCCGATCAGATCCGCGCGCCCCATCGCCTTCAGCGCCTCGCGCAGGTCTGGCCAGTTCTCGGGATCATGATAGCGCAAGAACGCCTTGTGCAGACGCCGCTGCTTCAACCCGCGCACGCTGTCGACCCGCTCAGAAGCGCCACGCCTGACGCCACGCAGCGGATTTACGCCCGTGTGGTACATCGCAGTCGCACTCGCCATCGGCGACGGCAGGAACGTCTGCACCTGATCGGCGCGGAACCCGTTCTTCTTCAGCCAGATGGCAAGGTTCAGCATGTCCTTGTCCGTCGTGCCCGGATGCGCCGCGATGAAATAGGGAATGAGGAAATACTTCTTCCCCGCCTTCTTCGCCGCCGCATCGAACAACACCTTGAACCGGTCATACGTCCCGATCCCCGGCTTCATCATTTTCGCCAGCGGCCCGTCTTCCGTATGCTCCGGCGCAATCTTCAAATACCCGCCGACATGATGCGTCACGAGCTCTTCGACATATTCCGGGCTCTCGACCGCGAGATCGTAACGCACGCCCGACGCGACCATCACCTTCTTCACACCGGGCAGAGCGCGCGCTTTGCGATAAAGCCCGATCAGCGCCTCGTGGCTCGTATCCAAGTTCGGACAGATACCGGGATAGACACATGACGGCCGCCGGCATGCGGACTCGATCTTCGGGTCCTTACAAGCCATCCGGTACATGTTGGCCGTTGGTCCTCCGATATCCGAGATGACGCCGGTGAAGCCTTTGGTCTTGTCGCGGATGTTGCCGATCTCTTTCAGCACCGAGTCTTCCGACCGGCTCTGAATGATCCGCCCCTCATGCTCCGTGATCGAACAGAACGTGCAGCCCCCAAAACACCCGCGCATGATGGTCACGGAGAACCGGATCATCTCCCACGCCGGTATCTTCTGATCGCCATACGAAGGATGCGGCGCCCGCGCGTACGGCAAGTCATAAACCGCATCCATCTCAGGCGTCGTCAGCGGAATGGGCGGCGGCGTCAGCCACAATTCGCGATCCGCATGCCGCTGCACCAAAGCCCGCGCGTTGCCCGGATTGCTCTCACGATGCAAAACCCGCGACGCCCGCGCATACGCCTCCTTGTCCTCAATCACCGTCTCGCAAGACGGCAACCGCACGACAGTCCTCGCCGAGCCCAACCGCGCACCTTCATCCGGACTGTCGACGTCGTCGGCATGCGCCTCAACCCAATCGTCCGGCACGCGCGACTTGAACAGCGCCACGCCGCGCACATCGTCCAGCTCCGAAGGCTTCGCCCCCGCATCCATCCGCTTGGCGACTTCGACAACCGCACGCTCGGCATTGCCGAACAACAGAATGTCGGCCTTCGCATCCGCCAAGATCGAACGCCGCACCTTGTCCGACCAATAATCGTAATGCGCGATCCGCCGAAGCGACGCCTCGATCCCACCCAGCACGATCGGCACACCGCTAAACGCTTCGCGGCAGCGCTGCGCATAGACGATCGAACACCGATCCGGCCGCTTCCCGCCTTCGCCGCCCGGCGAGTAATTGTCGTTGTGACGCAAACGGCGATCCGACGTGTAGCGGTTCACCATCGAGTCCATGTTGCCGCCGGTGACGCCGAAGAACAGCCGCGGCCGCCCCAGAACCTTGAACGGCTCCGCGCTCTGCCAATCCGGCTGCGAGATGATCCCGACCCGAAACCCGGCCGCCTCCAGCAACCGCCCGATAATCGCCATCCCAAAGCTCGGATGATCGACATAGGCGTCGCCGGTCACGACGATGACGTCGCATTCGTCCCAGCCGAGCTTGTCCATCTCCGCCCGCGTCATGGGCAGAAACGGCGCGGCCGGCCGGGCAGAACCCGGCACCCGATCGGCTAATAACGTACTCGCGGCGTGCATTTTCGCGCTTTAACCCTTGGACCACCCCCGCCCGTCCCCCTGACAAGCGAAGAAAAATACATACGGAGCGTGTTCTTAAGACACTCCACACGCGCGGCGGGAAGTGTAGAGTGCTACCACGTTTGTCAACGCTTTTGGGGGGGCGTGACATCCATGGGGGATTCGCCGTCATTTCCGGCCGATAACGACGTGTCTGGCCGCCTGATGTTATCGGGCGCCGACGCGTTAGGGCCAAATCCGTGGAACGCACCGCGTCCCACGCTGGAGGCCCACGGCCTGCAGAAATCCGACCTCAACGACAAGATGGTCGAGGCCGCCCGCAGGTCGAACGATATCGAACTGCGCCAGCTTTCGGCCCGCGTCATCTCGTCCTTTCTCGTGCCGCTCACGGTCGTCGCCGCTGCCTATTACGTCCTGACTGGCGGCAACCTGACGCTGGAGCCGCGCTTCGAGTGGGTCGCCTACCTCGGCGCCTCACTGATCATCGCCGCCATCGCCGCCTACATGCAGACGCTGCATCACCGCGCCGCGAAGGAAAAACACGAACACCTGACCAGCCTCGACGACCGCCGCCTGTCCTTCCGCGCCAAAGAACGCGATTGGATCGAAGAGCAGAAGAAGCGCACCACTGCAGGGTTCTGGACCGACGAGATCCCGCGCCTCGCCGCCGAACGCGGCGTGCCCGCCGCCACTGTGTTCGCCCAAGAGGTCGGCAAGCTCTTCGTCGCCTGGGGCTGGCAAGTCCGCCTGAACCAACGCGCCCAAGACTACGGCGTCGACATCTTCACCAGCGGCAAAGAAGGCAGCGCCGTCGTCACGTGCAAACACGAAGGCGGCGGCCCGACGGCCCACGACGTGCGCGACCTGGCCGGCAGCCGCCACGCCTTCAGCGCGGACTACGGCCTGCTCGTTTCAGTGTACCCGCCGTCCGCATCCCGCTCGAGCGAGTTCCACGCCGAAAAGGGCCAAGTCGAGTTCTGGCACTTAGGGCACATCCTCGAACAGGCGATGGTCCTCTACAAAACGCGCACGGACCTCGACGCGCCGGCAGACGATGGCCGTGCACAGTTCCTGAACGCCGACGGAACGCCCATCACCATCCAGATGGTCGAACGCGAAGCCGCGGAATAACCCCGCTCAAGTTGTGCGCAGCGCCACAGGCCGACGTGCGCGCCCTTGCGACCTGTCCGCGCCATGAGTAGCTCTCGCGTCATCTCGTGCGACGCGAAAGGATTCCCTCATGGCCCGCATGCTTCTCACGCTCTTGGCGTTGGTCTTCATCACCCCCACAGCGATCGCCGCCAGCGACGACGTCGCCGGCTCGAAAGACCACCCGCTGCTAACACGCTATCCCGACAGCATCCTTACGGAGTACGAGCACAACTTTAACAGCGTGCCCATCACCGTCGGCACCGAGAACGGCGCGCCGAAGATCCAAAACATCGAGGGCCAAGCAACCCTCATCCGCTATTTCTACCGCGACGCGCAGAAGCAGCCGAGCCCGCTGCAGATCATCCGCAACTACCAAAACGCCATCAAATCGATCAAAGGCGAAGTCGTCTTCGAACGCCTGCCGAAAGAAGGCGACGGCGGCGAGACGACCCTGAAGGTCAACAGCGGCGGCAAAGACATCTGGATCAAAGTCGAACCGGACATCTTCAGCGCCCCCGCCCAAAGCTACAAACTCTCCATCGTCGAAGTCGAGGCCATGGCGCAAGTCATCAGCGCCAACGCCCTCCTCGACGCGTTGAACAAAGACGGCTTCATCGCCCTCTACATCAACTTCGACACCGGCAAGTCCGACCTGAAAGCCGACGGCGAAGCGACGGTGAAGGAAATCGCCGCGATGCTGAAGTCGGCACCGACGCTGAAGATCAGCATCGAAGGCCACACCGATAACGTCGGTACGCCGGCCTCGAACCTGAAGCTCTCGGAAGCCCGAGCGAAGTCCGTGATGGACGCCGTAGTGAAAGCCGGCATCGCCAAAGACCGCCTCGCATCCAAAGGCCTCGGCCAAGCGACGCCGATCGCCGACAACCGCAGCGACGACGGCAAAGCCAAGAACCGCCGCGTCGAACTCGTGAAGAAATAGCGCCGACGGCGGTGAGCGCTTAGGCGCTCGCCGCCCGCTTCTGCAGCTCGACGATCGCGGCCGAACTCGGCTGTTCCTTCGGCATCCTGTTCCACGCATCGAGCGCCGCAATCTTGTACGCCTCGGCCAGCGTCGGATAGTTGAACGTATTCTCGACAAAATAATCGAGCGTCCCGCCCAAATTCAAAACCGCTTGCCCGATGTGGATCAGCTCCGTCGCGCCTTCGCCGACGATATGCACGCCGAGCAACCGCCGCGTCTCCAGCGCAAAGATCATCTTCATGAAGCCGGTCGAGAGCCCCATGATATGCCCGCGCGACGTCTCCCGAAACCGCGCCACCCCGCACTCATAGGGAATCTTGCGCTCGCGAACCTGCTCCTCCGTCATGCCGATAGTCGACATTTCGGGGACGGAATAAATCCCATACGGAAAGAACTCCGGCGCCGCATGCACCGGCTCACCAAACGCATGACAAGCCGCAATCCGCCCCTGCTCCATCGACGTCGAAGCGAGACTCGGAAACCCGATGATGTCACCCACCGCATAGATGTGCGGCACAGCCGTCTGAAACGTCGCCTTGTCGACGGAAAGCCGCCCACGCGCATCCGCGCTTAACCCGGCAGCCGCCAAATCAAGCGCCGAAGTCGCCCCCTGCCGCCCCGCCGCATAAAGCACCATCTCGGAGCGAACCTGCCGCCCATCATCAAGATGCACAACGCAAGCCCCGTCTGCCGACCGCTCAATCCGCGAAACCTTACTCTTGAGCCGAAGCGTCACCCCACGATCGCGCAAATCATGAACGAACTCATCAACCAACTCCTGATCAACAAACGGCAACACACTCGCCGCCGGATCAATCAACGTCACCTTCACATCAAGCGCCGAAAAAATGGTCGCATACTCAATCCCAATTACCCCCGCTCCAACGACGGCCAGCGTCCGCGGCAACCGCTTCAACTCAAGAACGTCATCCGGATCAAGAACGGCCTCGCCATCAAACGGCACGTCCGCCGGCCGATAGGGCACAGTCCCGACGGCTAGAATGACGCGATCGGCCGAGAAGGTCGCAACCTCCCCCCGCTCTGCCGTCACCTCAATCCGATGCGCACCAAGAAACCGAGCCACACCAGCAATCTTATCGACCTTATTCCGAGCAAACTGATGCTCCAGAATCTCAACCTCATGATCGAGCGTAATCGAAAGCCGCCGCTTCAAATCCTCAGCCGAAATATCCTGCTTCACCCGATAAGCGCGCCCATAGAAACCACGCTCGCGCCAACCAGACAGATTGAGCACGGTCTCGCGAAGCGTCTTGGACGGAATGGTGCCGGTATGAACACAAACGCCACCGACGCGATGCCCCTTCTCGACCACGAGAACGGACTTCTTCAGCTTCGCCGCCTGAATAGCCGCCCGGCGCCCGGCGGGCCCGCTGCCGACAACGACGAGATTGTAGTGCGACATGATCCGCCCTTCGCAGACGGTCGACGATACCAGCCTCGTGTGGAAATCTTGTTAATTCGACGCGTTTTCGCCGTCTCGAATCCCCGATCGCGGCCGCCCTGGACCCGTTGCCGCCAGCGTGCAGCCAGAACAACCGATGTGGCCGCCGCGTATTTCTCAGAGCTTCCATTTCATCAACATTTTTTTGACTCCGTTGCTCACCGGTCACTTGCAAGAGCCGACAAGTTCCATTTGAACTCGACATCGCAGAAAGAGCGAGACGAAACCATGGACTTTCGAGCAGGTCTAGTAACTATTGTGATCTCAGCACTGTTGATCGCCTCGCCCCTGAGCACTCCCGCGTCCGCCGATGTTCTCTACGACACTCTGACTGACGCAATTGAGAAGATAGAGGCACAAGGCTACGCTAGAGCCGCCGAAGGTCGCTACGCAATTGAGGAAGACGACACCCGCCTCATTTGGGCAGTACCGCAAGACACTCGCCTCAAAATAGACTTCAAATACGACTACGGAACGATCCAAAGCGGAACTATTAACTTTGGCCCTCGTGGCAATTATATTACCATTAGATCGCAGAGACTCTGCGCGAAATTCAAAGTAAGGCAACTCGCAGTTCTTCCAGGTGGTGCAATTGATCACGAAAATAGTGACTTTCTCTTACAGCCCCCCGGCCCTGAATGCCGACACCCGCGTTCCCAGCTCAGTTTTAGCTTAGAAAATGCGTTTGCATTGCAGATTGATCCAGCAAAGACACTCAAGGGCAAAGTGTTTTCCGGATCTGGACGCTTCCATGAATGCCCCACAGTCGCATGCAACGGTGAAATTTCGTCAATGCCGGTTGCTGAACCAGTTCTTGACTTTACTCTCTTTACGACTGGTCCCCAACACCCGGGATTTGCAGCCACGCTTCGGAGCGGAGCGTCCATCAACTTTCCTCGCTCAGCCGGATACGTACAGGTCGGTCAAGATAGTGGGGTGAATATTATTCAAGCAAAGTACGACGTGCGGAACCGCCGCGGATCCGGAGTTGTGCGATCAGTCAAACTCACCGCCCAGGCCGGCATTCTCAATTTCGGCGCTACGACCCTAGACTTAGGCAATGGATCTCTACTCTCGTTCGACGATCTATCACTGGAACAGTCGGAAGGAGTAACGCTCGCTACACGCGGCACACTTACCGGAGCACTTGGGGATAGCTCAATCATATCTGCAATTGCGACGGACGGAACAAAGTCTCAGCTTTCTCTCGCACATGCGAACGCAAAGCTCACCGGTCTTATGATGGAATTCGGGCCTGCGGGTGCAAGCTTAAGCGGCGCTTCTGGTGAAATAAGCGCGACGCTAAAGGGTGCCGACCTGCGGCCATCGGCCAACCTTCATCTCCTTCTTGGTGGCACCAACCTCAACATCATTCTGACTTGCCCCGGCAATGACGCAGCTTGCCGGCCATTCCGTTGGACGAGCGCAGGCGGCGCCGAGGTCATCGGTAAGATTGCGCCATTCGCAACGTCCCTACGAGGAGGCGACATCGCATTTCCGCGTCAGAACAAGTTGGAGATCGAAGGGGGCGACATTCAAGTCGGAGAACTGCAACTTGACACGCGAAATCAAACGACGCCGATCACCGGGAAACTCGAAAAGCTCGACATCAAGTTCTTAGCGCAGAATTGGAAAGTCGATGAGAGCGTAAAAATTGGCGCAACACGTCTTCGCGCTACTACACAGGACCTTTCAGTCATTAGAGATGATCCACACCCCGTCGGCGCGCTCAAGATCGAAGGCGAAATGAGCTCTTTGGAGGCATCTGGAGTCGGCCGATTCGCCACTCTCGCAGCAAATTCGAAATTTGAGTTCTCTCTATCACGCCGCCAAAACGATGACGTCAAAATCGATGATGGCAATGTTGTAGCGCACATCAACGTTCGGGGCGATCAGCGCACTGCCGGAGAGGCGACGTTCGAACTTCGAAACCTGCTGCTCTATCGAGGCGTCGGGCATGCCAATCTGGACTTCCACCTCGAGAAACTGGAAACCTACTACTATTTGAGCGCCCCGAAACAGACGGAAGGTTTTTCTGGCGGACGGACGGTTGTCTCAGTTACGCCTAGGGACATCAAGCTCGCTCTCAACAAACGTCTCGGCTTCTCGGACGTCGACGTGTCGGTCAACAACGGTATTTGGTCAATACCAGATCAAACGGCACTGCCAGTTGAGATATCCGTTGACTTGGCAACAGGAGAGCTAGTCAACGTCCAGGTGCAGTTAGGAGGTGGGGATCTTCGTCCGGGCGACTACAACACGGTTTGTAGTCCCCATGTGAATGTGAACACCGGCCACTACATGCTCAGCGCATCGGCTACCCTTAGTTTGGGCCGACAAAACAAATTTTCCATCGCTGAGTTTGCCTTGAGCCCCGCGTTCGACGCCGATGTTGACGAGCGCGGTTGCGACCTTACGGCGAGCGCGATTTGCGCAATCGTCGGAACAGTAATCACGGGAAACCCTTTGTGCGGCATAGGATTAGGTCTGGCTTGCGGCGATGAGGTCGACAAGTACAAAGATGAGATGAACAAAAAGATACGGAATGATGTGGGGCGTTGGATTTCAGATTTATCACTCGAAGCAACGTTCTGAGCGATGAACTGAACGCAATGACCGAAGTCCCCTTGCGCCATACTGGAAGCAAATGAATCAAGCTTCACGCACTCAGATCTGGACGGTCTTGGGTTTGGCGACCGCCGCCTATGCGCTGAACGGACTTCTAAATGATAGAGGTGCAAGCACCATCTTGGCCGCCCCGCTGATCGACGATCGTCGGATAGCAGGCGCATACTTCGGGATTATTCTGATTGCGAGCCTCGTCTCGTTGGCGGCCGAGGTCGCCCGTCGATATGCCTCGGCAAGTCCCCAGCCCAACTGGTGCGCGAAAGTGCCGGTTGTGGGCCTCGCTGCGCCATCTGGCAACTCACTAGAGTGGAAGTGCTATCAAGGGTTCTTTCTGTTTGCGTTTTCGGTCTTCCCTTTGCTGGTCATCGGACTCCTCTGGCTTACATTGCTAAGCCATGGCAGGGTCATTCCCGCCAACAATATCGCGCCCGGGCAGAAGGTCGAGGGCATGACGCTTTCAACCTTTAAGGGGTTCTCGGCAGCTGCGCTTGTGTCACCAGAGATTTCACGGCATTGCCTCGTCGCGTCGGACGAACCATTCGAACTAAAGCCCGATCTGACAGAACATCCGCAACAGCTCTCGCAGGATCAAGTTTCCGTCGATCCTTGCCACCGGCAAGAAGCGGGCCGCGGAATTGCGGCTGTTGAAGGCGGGGTCGACTGGATTCCTGTTTTGAGCCCCCTACTCCTTCTTGGACTATCTATATTGTCCGTGTTTCAGGTCGCGAGACTCATCTTTCAAATCGTCGGATGACGCCCTTCACGCCGCCATCTCCGCCAATCGCGTCAAGACCTGGCCGGCACCCACCAACCGCTCCTCCGCCGTCGCCCAGTTGCGCATGATGACGATCTTCTGGTCCGGCCTCACCTTCGCCGTCTTAGCGTTCTGCGCGATCCATTCGATCAGTTTGCCCGGCTGTGGGAAGGCGTTGTTGCGGAAGCTGATGGTCGCGCCTTTCGGGCCGGCGTCGATCTTTTCGACTTGTGCGATACGGCACAGGCGTTTGATAGACACGATCTTGAGCAGCGCCTTCGCTTCTTCCGGCAAGGGACCGAAGCGGTCGATCAGTTCGATGGCGAAGTTTTCGATGGCTTCGTCGGTGTCCAACGTAGAGAGGCGGCGGTAGAGGGCGAGGCGCACGTTGAGGTCGCTGACATAGCCTTCGGGGATCAGCACGGCGGAGCCGAGGTTGATCTGCGGCGACCAGGATTCGTCGCGTTCTAGGGTCGTGCCGCGCAGGCTGGCGACGGCTTCTTCCAGCATGTCTTGGTAGAGTTCGATGCCGACTTCGCGCACTTCGCCGGATTGCTCTTCGCCGAGCAGGTTGCCTGCGCCGCGGATGTCGAGGTCGTGGCTCGCGAGGCTGAAGCCTGCGCCCAGCGTGTCGAGCGCTTGCAGCACCTTCAGGCGGCGATCCGCGGTGTCGGTCAGTGTGCGGTCGCCGGGGACGGTGAAGTAGGCGTAGGCGCGCGCCTTCGATCGCCCGATGCGGCCGCGCAATTGGTAGAGCGCGGCCAGCCCGAAAATATTCGCGCGGTGGACGATCAGCGTGTTCGCCGTTGGGATGTCGAGACCGCTTTCGACGATCGGCGTCGAGAGCAGCACGTCGAACTTGCCGTCGTAGAACGCCGACATGATGTCTTCGAGACGCGTCGGCGCCATCTGGCCGTGCGCGATGCCGAGCTTCACCTCCGGCACCGTGGTCTTCAGGAACTCCTCGGCGTCCGCGAGATCGGAAATGCGCGGGCACACATAGAAACTCTGCCCGCCGCGATAATGCTCGCGCAACAGCGCCTCGCGCACCGTCACGGGGTCGAACGGCGTCACGAAGGTGCGCACGGCGAGGCGGTCGACCGGCGGCGTGGCGATGATCGACATCTCCTTCACACCCGACAGCGCCAGCTGCAGCGTGCGCGGGATCGGCGTCGCGGTCAGCGTCAGCACATGCACCTCGGCGCGCAATTGCTTCAGGCGTTCCTTATGCGCGACGCCGAAGTGCTGCTCTTCGTCCACGACGATCATGCCGAGGTCGCGAAACGAGATCGACTTGGCGAGCAACGCGTGCGTGCCGACGACGATGTCGACCTGCCCGTTCGCGATGGCCGCGCGCGTTTCCGCCGCCTCCTTCGCCGTCACCATCCGCGAGAGTTGGCGCACCTTCACCGGAAAGCCGCTGAACCGCGTCGTGAACGTCTTGAAATGCTGCCGTGCCAGCAGCGTCGTCGGCACCACGACCGCAACCTGCCGCCCCGTCATCGCGACGACGAACGCCGCGCGCAATGCGACTTCCGTCTTCCCGAACCCGACGTCGCCGCAGACAAGCCGGTCCATCGGCCGCCCGCGCGCCAGATCCTCCATGACGTCGGCGATCGCCTTCTCCTGATCGTCGGTCTCGCCATAGGGAAAGCGCGCGCAGAATTCCTCGTACACGCCGTGCGGGGCATCGATCACAACGCCTTCGCGCAACTGCCGCTCGGCCGCCACTTTGATCAGCTGCTCCGCCATATCGCGGATGCGGTTCTTCAGCTTCGCCTTACGCGTCTGCCATCCGGAACCGCCGAGACGATCCAGCACCGCGCCTTCATCGTCCGCGCCGTAACGCGACAACAGTTCGATATTCTCGACCGGCAGGAACAACTTGCCGCCGTCATACTGCAGCTCAAGACAATCATGCGGCGCGCCGGCCGCTTCGATCGTCTTCAGCCCAAGATACCGCCCGATCCCGTGATCGACGTGCACGACGAGGTCGTTCTGATTGAGCGCCGCGGCCTCGGCGATGAAATTCGCCGCCCGCTTCTGCCGCTGCCGCCGGATGAGGCGGTCGCCCAAAATATCCTGCTCTGAGATCAGCGCGAGATCATGCGTCTCGAACCCGGACTCAAGTCCCAGCACGACGATCGCAACCGCTTGGCGGTCCAACGTCGCGACCTCGGCCCACGCCTGCACCAACCGGATCGCGACGACACCATGATCGGAGAGCACGCCGCCCATGCGATCCGCCGACCCGGCCGACCAGCACGCGATCACGACACGCTTCTGCTGCCCAATCAGCGCGTTGATCGTCGCCGCCACGCTGTCGAACACGTTCTTCGACGCCGCCACCCGCTCCGGCGCAAAGTCCCGCCCGCGCACCGCGCCCGCATCGACCTGCCCCGACATCTCCACCGGCTTGAACGGCGAGAACTGCTTCGCGTCATGCGCGGCAAGCGCCGCGTTCCAATCGGCGTCGACCAAATACAACGACTCAGGCTTCAGCGGCTTATAGGGCGGTGCCATGCCCTTGATCGCCTTCGCCTCGGTCCGCGCCACGACGCGCGCATCGTAGTAGTCGGCGATCAGCGTCAGCCGCGCCGCATGCGACTCCTCGACCTGATGGTCAAGCGTCACCGGCGCATCGCCCGTGTAGTCGAACAACGTCTCCAACCGCTCATGAAACAGCGGCAGCCAGTGTTCCATCCCCGCGTGCTTACGGCCCTCGGTCACCGCCTCGTAAAGCGCGTCGTCGCCGAGCACCGCACCGAACATCGCGATATAGCCGGAGCGGAAACGCGCAATCGAATTCGGATCCAGCGGCACCTCGCTGACGGGCGTCAGTACGATGGCGTCGACCTCGCCGACGGATTTCTGACTCTCCGCCTCGAACTGCCGGATCGATTCCAACGTGTCCCCGAAGAGATCGAGGCGGAGCGGCATCTCCAGCCCCGGCGGAAACACGTCGACGATACCGCCGCGCACAGCAAAGTCGCCCGGCTCCACCACCGAACTCGCGCGCGCAAACCCGTTCCGGCTCAAGAACGAGAGCAGATCGTCGAGTTTGACGGTCGCACCCTTGCGTACGCGAAAGCTCGCGCTCTCAACCGCTGCCCGCGGCGGCACGCGCTGTAGCGCCGCGCTGACGGTTGTGACTACAACGCGCGGCCCACGCTTGCGGCCCGTCAACGCGGCAAGTGTCGTCATCCGCTCCGCCGCGATCTCCGGCTTCGGCGACACCCGGTCGTAGGGCAAACAGTCCCACGCCGGAAACGTCAGCACCTCGAGCGTTGGCTCGAAGAACGCCAGCGCCTCGACAAGCGCCGCCGCACGCTGCTCGTCGCGCGCGATGTGAAGGTGCGTACCGCCGGACTTCTTGACCGCCTCGGCGATCAGAAGCGCGTCATACCCTTCCGGCGCGCCGGCTAAAATTGAATACTTGCTCATAGAGTTTGGTGCGGTAGCCGTCGGGGGGCGTGCTGCGTTCGCACAACCAGTCATAGATATCGTTGTCGGGGGCACTCAGCAGCTGTTCGAACTCGTCCAGCGCCGCGTCGTCAAGCTGATCGACATACATGTCCGCAAATGGCCCCAAGACAAGGTCCACCTCTTTCATGCCCCTGTGCCAGGCGCGGAACTTAATCCGCTTGCGGCGCGGGTCTTGCGTGCGGTCATCAAAGTTACTCATCGCCTTCGTATAAGCCGTTCCGTCAGTTGCGGCCAGTTCGGCCTTGCCTGGACAATGTCGCACCCCACATAAATCCCCGCTGTCCGCGAAGGTGATTTGCCGCATGAACGACCAAAGCCCGCTCCGCCTCTCGCGCCCACGCCCCGACGGCACGATCGCGCGCACGATGCAGCAGCTGACGCTCAAGGACGGCCGCAAACTGGGCTTTGCGCAATTCGGTTCGAAATCGGCCTTCCCGATCTTCTACTTCCACGGCTGGCCCGGCTCGCGGCTTGAGGCAGGCTTCTTCGAAGTCCCCAACGTCCAGATGATCGGCGTCGACCGCCCCGGATACGGCCTCTCCGATCCGCACCGTAAGCGCCACCTCGCCGACTGGCCGCGCGATATCGAGCAATTGGCCGACCACCTCGACTTCAAGAAATTCGCCATTGTCGGCATGTCAGGCGGCGGCCCTTACGCTGCCGCCTGCGCGCATTTCCTCAAAGACCGCGTCATCAAGGTCGCGATCATCGCCGGCCTCGGCCCCCCGGACGCGCCCGGCATGGGGGCAAGCCGCGTCGGCTTCCTCCTCGACGTCGGCCAGCGCCCGATGACGTCGGCCGTCCTCATGAACGTCATGCGCTCGTTGATCCGCAACCCGAAGATCGAAAAGCAGTTTCACCGTCTCCGCAACCGCATGCCGCGCGCCTCGCGCGATGTGGAGGCGATGACGCCGGATTTCGTTCAGATGCTGCTATCCAGTTTTCGCGAAGGCCTGCGCACATCGGCGAAGGGCTCGACGTCGGACGCCCGCGTCTACGGCGAACCGTGGCCCTTCGCGCTGGCCGACATCCGCGTCCCGGTCACCGTCTGGCACGGCACCGACGACGGCCAAGTCCCGGTCTCCATTGGCCGCCACTACGTCAAATTCATCCCGACCGCCCGCGGCACCTTCCCCGAAGGCGAAGGCCACGTCTCGATCGTCACCAACTACATCGAAGCCATCATCGGCGACCTGCGCGTGGCAGGCTAGGCACGCACCCACACCGTCGAACCATTCGCCGCTGCGCAGGTGACGCGGTCGCTACCGTCGAAAGCATATGTCCCCGTAACCGGCTGAGACACCGCATTCGGTGTGCGCGTCCACTTGCCGTCGGCGGCGGTCCACAATCCGCGTTCATCCAAATCCGCACGAAAGCGATAGCGCCCGTCGCCACCGATGTTCAGCGTCACCTGCGGCGTCGTCACCATGCCGTTGACCTGGTTCTTGAACCGCCATTCGCCGGCGATGCGGTTCAGCGGCCCGCCGGACGCGCTCACCGGCTTGCCCACCAACGACACCTGTACGAACGGCGAGGATGGATTCAACACCAACCCCTGATCGCCCGGCTTCCCGCCATACGCGATGACCATGCCTTCGGCCATAGCGGCATCGATCGGGAAGTAACCGAACGTATGCCCCTCACGCGTCGTGTCCGACGTGAACGTCACCTTCTCGCCGGTCGCCGATACCGCGCCCGCGTCCTCACCCGTGATCCGGTAGATATATTGGCCGAGCGCATCGACCTCGAAGCTGCCGCTCAGCGCATTCCCCTGCAGAGCCGCCGCAACGAACACGTCCGTCGCAAACGCGATGCCGTTCGCTTGCAGCGTGCCCGCACTCAAGGTGATCTTCTCCGCCGTCCACTTGCCGACAAATGTCGGCGGCGTCGCACCCGAGATCCCGCGCCAGGCCCCAAACGCCGCTGCCCCCGCCAGCGCCGCCCCGCCGCCGATCAACACGCGCCGATCGAGCAGCCACGCCGGCACAGCCGGCACGGCCTTCGGTGGCGCAGGCGGCGCGGACGTTCCGTCCAGTATGCTGCGCAGAACGTTGGCCAGATAGGTCAGATGCCGCTCCAAAGGCGGCGTCATCGCGTCCAACCAATGCGGCGTGCTCAAGAAATACGAGAGCGACTTCGACGGCTGCACGTCCTCGATCCGCATGGTGATGACGGGCACGGCCGCATGCACCGCGCGCTCGACCTCGCGCTTGATCTGCGGCGACAAATTCGCGTTCGCCGACAGCAACAGCACGAACGCCTTCGACGCCGCGATCGCGTCGACGATGGACTCGCCCCAGTCCGCGCCCGGCACGATATCGCGCGGCGCGATCCAACAGCGCAGCCCCTTCGCCTCCAGCGCCGCGCAGGTCGCATCCGCGATCGGCTTGTCCTTCGACGAATAGCTAATGAAAACGTCATGAGCCATGCGGCGCCCGCCCCTCGTGGAACGCCATGATTCCGCGGATTCGCAATCAAAGCCAAGGGGCCCTAATTTCCGCCCCGATGCGCCCGCAGATTCTATTTCCCCTGTTCGCCGATGTGGCTGGTTTGCAAGGCATCGGCCCGCGCTTTGCGAAGCTGCTCGCCAAGCTGGCGGGCCCGCGCCTCGTCGACTTGCTGTGGCACACGCCCATCTCGATCATCGATTGGCGCCGCCAGTCGACCGTCGCCGAAGCACCGCCGAACGAACTTGTCACGCTGAAACTGCGCGTCACCGAACACATACCGTCGAAGGTGAAAAGCCGTCCCTATAAAGTCCGCGCCAGCAACGACACCGGCTTCATTGACCTCGTCTTCTTCCGCGCCTACGGCGACTACCTGGCGAAGCAACTACCCACGGGTGAAACGCGCTACGTCAGCGGCAAGATCGAGATCTTCCAAGAGCGTCCGCAGATGACGCATCCCGAACGCATCCTCACCGAAGAGGCCTTCGCCGCAGCGCCCGCCATCGAACCCGTCTACGGCAGCACCGAAGGCATGCCACAACGCACGCTCATCCGCTCCGTCGGCACCGCCGTAGAACGCGCACCCGAACTGCCCGAGTGGCAAGACGAAGCCTGGCTGAAGAAGCAAGGCTGGTCCGGCTGGCACACATCGCTAAAGAAACTCCACACGCCGCAGAGCGCCGCCGACCTAGACCCCACGCGCCCCGAACGCCGCCGCCTCGCCTACGACGAATTCCTCGCCACGCAACTCGCACTCTCCCTCGCCCGAGCGCGCATGCGCAAAACTAAAGGCCGCACGCTTAAGGCCACAGGCAAACTGCGCGCAAAGGCGCTCGCCGCGCTCCACTTCACGCTGACGAAATCGCAGCAAGACTCGCTCCGCGAAATCGACGCCGACATGGCCGCCCCGCATCGCATGCTGCGCCTCCTGCAAGGCGACGTCGGCTCAGGCAAAACCTTAGTCGCTCTCTGCGCCATGCTCACCGCCATCGAAGCCGGCGCGCAAGCCGCACTCATGGCCCCAACCGAAGTCCTCGCCCGCCAACACGCCGCGACGCTCGCACCGTTGGCCGCGGCTGCCGGCGTCCCCCTCGCCCTCCTAACCGGCCGCGAACGCGGCAAGGAACGCGACGCCATTCTCGAACGCCTGAAATCCGGCGAACTCAAAATCCTCGTCGGCACCCACGCACTTATCTCAGACGTCGTGGTCTTCGACGATCTAGGGCTTGTCGTCGTCGACGAACAACACCGCTTCGGCGTCCACCAACGCCTAGCACTCTCCGGCAAGGGCAACGTCCCCGCCGACATCTTGGTGATGACCGCGACGCCGATCCCGCGCACGCTGGCCCTCACAGCCTATGGCGACATGGACATGTCGCGCATCACCGAGAAACCCGTAGGCCGCAAACCCATCACGACGCGCGCGATCCCCCTGACGCGTCTGGAGGAAGTGATCGACGGCGTCGAACGCGCGATCAAACGCGACGAACGCGTCTTCTGGGTGTGCCCGCTGGTCGAAGAGAACGAAGACCTGGACCTGACCGCAGCCGAACAACGCTACGACGAACTCAAAGCCATCTTCGGCGAGCGCGTCCGTCTCATCCACGGCAAGATGAAATCCACGGAGAAGGACGAAGCCATCGCCGACTTCCGCGCCGGCAAAGCCCACGTCCTGGTCGCCACGACGGTGATCGAAGTCGGCGTCGACGTCCCCGACGCGACGGTCATCGTCATCGAACACGCCGAACGCTTCGGCCTCGCCCAACTGCATCAGCTGAGGGGCCGCGTCGGCCGCGGCTCCAAACCCTCAACATGCCTGCTGCTCTACCAAGCCCCGCTCGGCGAAACCGCCCGCGCGCGCCTCGACTGCCTGCGCAACACCGACGACGGCTTCATCATCGCCGAGGAAGACCTTCGCCTCCGCGGCGCCGGCGAACTCTTGGGCCAACGCCAATCCGGCCTCCCCGACTTCCGGATCGCCGATCTGGACATCCACAGCGACCTCGTCCCCGCCGCCCGCGACGACGCCAAACTGATCCTCTCCCGCGACCCCGAACTAAAGACGCCGCGCGGCGAAGCCCTGCGAATCCTGCTCTACCTCTTCGAGCAGGACGACGCCGTCCGCACCATCAAGTCCGGCTGAAAACCACACATACTTTGGTATGAGTTGGCCGCCGCCGCCGCGCCATGCCATTCTACCCGCATGAGTGAAACCGGGGTCGTCCACGTGATCGACGACGACGCGTCGTTACGCGGCGCGTTGAGTAGCTTGTTTCGCTCGGTCGGCCTCGACGCGCGCCTCTACGGCGCCGCTGCCGAATTCCTGAAAGCGCCGCCCGCCGACGAACCCGGCTGCCTCGTCCTCGACATCCGTTTGCCGGGCACCAACGGTCTCGACTTCCAAGCCCAGCTGAATGAACAAGGTATCCGCCTCCCCGTCGTGCTGATGACCGGCCACGGCGACGTGCCAATGTCCGTCCGCGGCATGAAGGCCGGCGCCATCGACTTCCTGCAGAAGCCCTTCCGCGATCAAGACATGCTGGACGCCGTTGCCATCGCCATCGCGCGCGACCGCGAACGCCGCGCGTCCGAGAGCAAGAGCGATACGCTGCGCACCCAATTCGCCACCCTGTCCCCGCGCGAGCAGCAAGTCATGGCCCAAGTCGTCTCCGGCAAGATGAACAAGCAGGTCGCCGGCGACCTGGGCCTCAGTGAAATCACGGTAAAGATCCACCGCGGCGCCGCGATGCGCAAAATGGGCGCAAAATCGCTCGCCGACCTTGTCCGCATGGCCGAAGCCCTGGACCTCAAGCCCACCTGACACTTCCGCTAACACCTGCGTATGATTTCACCAGACAGGCGTCCGTGCGAAGCACACGCATGGACACGCCTGACCCTTTGATCGCCATCATCGACGACGACGCCTCGCTGCGCCTAGCTTTGGTGGGCCTCGTTCGCTCGCTTGGCTACCGCGCGACAGGCTTCGGCTCGGCCGAAGAATTCCTGACCGCCGACAACGCGACCCAAAGCGCATGCATCGTCACCGACATTCAAATGCCGGGCCTCAGCGGCATCGAACTCAAACTGAAGCTGAACCAAGACGGCAACCCCGCTCCCGTCATCATGATCACCGCCCGCACCGAGCAAGGCCTACGCGACCGCGCCTTCGCCAGCGGCGCCGTCTGCGTCCTCCAGAAACCTTTCGCGGCCGAGGCGCTGATCGCCTGCCTCGAAAAGGCCCTGGCCGCCTGATCGCGGGACACGATAGGCTTGGGGCCATGGACACCGACAAAGCCCTCCGCGAAAGCGAATACCGCTACCGCAACCTGTTCCAAGCGATGGCCGCCTCGTTCTGGGAGCTGGATTTCTCTGGCGTCGGTGCCAGCCTTCGCAAGCTAAGAAAGGATGGCGTCAGCGACTACCCAGCCTATTTCGAACGCCACCCCGAATTCGTGCGCGACATGATGCGCGCCACTCGCGTGCTCGACGTCAACGAGCAAACGGTGACGCTGTTCGGCGGCACGAAAGCCGACCTGCTCACGACTGTCGAACCCTTCTGGCCGGAATCCAGCAACGCCGTCTTCGCCGCCAGCGTCGTCGCGGCCGTCAGCGGCAAGCCCAACTATTCCGCCGAAACCAAACTGCGCCGCCGCGACGGAAGCGAACTCGACGCACAATTCACCGCCTGCTTCCCACCAGACTCGGTCGCCAAGGGCATCCTCCTCATCGGCGTCATCGACATCACCGAACGCAAGCAAGCCAACGAACGCCTGCGCCGCCTGCAAGCCGACTTTGCGCACGCCGCACGCGTGTCGATGCTGGGCGAACTGACGGCCTCGATCGCGCACGAGGTCAACCAACCCCTGGCCGCCATCGCCACCAACGCGTCCGCAGGCCTGCGCTGGTTGAACCGCGAAACGCCGGATATCGCCGAGGTCCGTACGCTCACCACGAACATCGTCGCCGACGCCAAACGCGCCGCCGATATCATCGCCCGCATCCGCGGCATGGCCTCAAGCCGCGAACCCGACCGTGCCCCCATCGCCATCAACGGCATCGTCCACGACGCGGTGCAGTTCCTTCATCACGAACTGCAAGCGCAAGGCGCAACCGTCTCGCTCGATCTCGCCGGCGCTCTGCCGCCGGTGATCGGCGACCGAACGCAACTCCAGCAATTGCTAGTGAATCTAATCATCAACGCCGCCCAATCGATGGCAACCGCCCCACGCCGCGAGATCCATCTCGCGACCAGTCTCGCCGCCCCCGACACGATCAAAGTCGCCGTGCGCGACAGCGGCCCGGGCATCGCCCCAGAAAATCTCGACCGCCTCTTCAAGAGCTTCTTCAGCACCAAGACCGACGGCATGGGCATGGGCCTCCCCATCTGCCGCTCCATCGTCGAAACCCACGGCGGCCGCATCAACGGCGCGAACAACGCCGACGGCGGCGCGTGCTTCACCGTCACGCTGCCGGCGAAACCGTTTCATACCAACGTATAACGCGCGCAGCCCTACGTAGAATTGGCCCGCGCGCCAACGCGAAGCATCCTCCTGTCACAAGAAACAGGGCGGACATGACGCAAGCAACCTACGACCTCTCGAACGCCGCCGCGAAACGCACCGCGCTTCTCTTCGTCGATCCCTACAACGATTTCCTCGCCGACGGCGGAAAGCTCTGGCCGATGGTCGCCGACGTCGCGAAGAGCGTCGGTCTCCGCGAAAACCTCCGCGCCATCGTGAAAGCCGCACGCGCCGCCGGCATCGCTATCTTCATCGTCCCCCACCACCACGCCGAGCCCGGCGAGTACGCCAACTGGACGCACCCGACGCCCTACCAACTCGGCGCGTCGAAGATGCAGGTGTTCGCGAAGGGCAGCTGGGGCGGTGAATGGCACCCGGACTTCACACCTGAACCCGGTGACACCGTAGTTCACGAACATTGGACCGCGAGCGGCTTTGCCAACACCGACCTGGACATGCGCTTGAAGCAGAAAGGTATCAACCACGTGATCCTGATCGGCCTCATCGCCAACACCTGTATCGAAGGCACAGCACGCTCGGCCGTCGACCTCGGATACCACACAACATTGGTACGCGACGCGACCGCCGCCTTCACGCACGAAGCGATGCACGCCGCCCACGACATCAACGCCCCGAACTTCGCCCACGCCATCGTCAAGACAAGCGACGTCCTCGCAGCCCTGTCGAAACTCTGAAAAGGACCACGGCCATGCCCACCGCAATCACCGCCCCCAACCAATTCGTCGAAGCGAACGGCCGCCGCCTCGCATACCGCTCGATCGGCGAAGGCAAACCGCTCATCCTCTGCACGCGCTTCCGCGGCAACATGGATTTGTGGGACCCGCTCTTCCTCGACAGCCTCGCGGCGCAAGGCTTCCAAGTCATCACCTTCGACTACAGCGGCCTCGGACTCTCGGGCGGCACCGCAACGTACAACCCCATCGAGATGGCGCGCGATCCGCGCGACCTGATCAAAGCCCTCGACCTCAACGACGTCGCGCTCGCCGGCTGGTCGCTTGGCGGTCTCACGGCGCAAGCCACGCTCGCGCTTTATCCGACCAACATCACGCATCTCGTTTTGCTCGGCACCAATCCGCCGGGACCGCTGGTGAAGCCCGCCGAGCAACTCTTCTTCGACACCGCCGGCAAAACCGAAAACGACTTCGAAGACATCGTCACGCTCTTCTTCGAACCCGCGTCCGAGATGAGCAGAAAGGCAGCACAACGCTCAGTCGACCGCATCGCCCTACGCCGCGAGGGGTTGAGCGTCCCGGTTCCCATCGACTTCGCCCGCGCCAATCTCGGCAAAGCGCCTAAGAACCCGGCATTCCCCGCCGACGTCGTGTTAAACGCGGTTAAAACTTCAGCAGTCCCAATCCTGCACATCGGCGGCGATCACGACATCATCTTCCCAGTCGAGAACTGGTATGCTTTGAACCAGCAGCTGAAGTCCTTGCATCTGATCACGTTCCCGCAAGCGGGCCACGGTCCGCATCATCAACACCCCGAACTCAGCGCCGACGTGATCGGGAGTTTCGTTCGTAACATCTGAAAACGAATTGCAAAGGAACACGCCATGACAAAAACGATCGTCCTCGTCCACGGCGCCTGGCTGAACGCAGTAAGCTGGGAACACTGGAAGAAGCGCTACGAAGCGAAAGGCTACACCGTCATCGCGCCGTCATGGCCGTATGATGATCGTACGCCCGCCGAACTTCGCGCCTCGCCCCACCCGGAACTCGCCAAGATGGGTCCCGACCAAAACATCCAGCACTACGTCGACATCATCAAGAACCTGCCGGACCAGCCGATCATCATCGGTCACTCGGCGGGCGGCGTATACACGCAGGCCCTCATCGACAAGGGTCTCGGCGCCGCCGGCGTCGCCATCGATCCCGCGCCGACACCGGGCATCGGCATCGCGCGTCACGCACTCGTCTCGACACTGCCGGTGTTCCTCACCTGGGGCAGCTGGCGCAAAGCAAATCACATGTCGCGCAAATTCTTCGCCAACCGCTTCGCCTCGACGCTGCCGAAGAACGAGACGGACGCGGCTTACGACCGCTACATCGTGCCGACATCCGGCAAGGTCTACTGGGAGGGCTTGGGCAAACCGAAGCTGAACTTCGCCAATCCGAACCGCGCGCCGCTTCTCTTCATCGCCGGCGGCAAAGACATCATCGCCGATGCCAGCATGACGAAGGCGATCTACGAAAAGCACAAAGCCTCGCCCGTGAAGACAGAATTCAAACTCTACCCCGTCCGCTCGCACTGGACGTGCCTGGAGCGTGGCTGGGAAGAGGTCGCCGACTTCGCACTCGACTGGGCGGTCGCCAACGCGCGCCGGTCGAACGTCACCGCCATCAAAGCCGCTTGAAGAGCACCACTCAAACCGAAAAGGGTCCGACACATGCCGACGATCAAAACCAAAGACGGAACGGAAATCTTCTACAAGGATTGGGGCAAGGGCCAACCGATCCTCTTCTCCCACGGCTGGCCACTGACGGCCGACGCGTGGGACGCGCAGATGGTCTATTTCGGCCAGCGCGGCTATCGCGTTATCGCACACGACCGCCGCAGCCACGGCCGCTCCACGCAAACGTGGGACGGCAACAACATGGATCAGTACGCGGACGATCTGAACGAACTGGTCAGTCACCTGAACCTGAAGGACATGCTCATCGTCGGCCACTCGACCGGCGGCGGCGAGATCGCGCACTACATGGGCCGCCACGGCACCAGCCGCGTGCAGAAGGCCGTCCTCTTCGGCGCGGTGCCGCCGCTGATGCTCAAGACCGACAAGAATCCCGAAGGCCTTCCCATTTCGGTCTTCGACGGAATCCGCAAAGGCACCAACGACGACCGCTCGCAGTTCTACAAAGACCTGACGATCCCGTTCTACGGCTACAACCGCCCCGGCGCGAAGGTCTCTGAAGGCGTACGCGAGTCGTTCTGGCTGCAGGGCATGATGGGCGGCCTGAAGGGCCAGCTCGATTGCATCAAAGAATTCTCCGAGGTCGACTACACCGAAGACCTGAAGAAGATCAAAGTGCCGACGCTCGTCATCCACGGTGACGACGACCAGATCGTGCCCATCGTTGCCTCCGCGATGAAGTCGTCGAAGATCCTTGAGAACGCGACGTTAAAGGTGATCAAGGGCGGCGCCCACGGCTATTCGGCGACGCATGCGGACGAATTCAACGCGCATCTCTACGCCTTCTTCAAAGGCAAAGACCTGGAATAGCAGCATCCCGCGAAGCCTCGCTTAAGTGCGAGGCTTCGCCCTCCAACAGAACCCACGAATACCCAAGGGAGCGCGGAAACGTGCGCATCCATCACCTGAACTGTGGCACGCATTGCCCCCTGGGAGGCGCCTTCTACGACGGCGCCAGCCGCGGATTATTCGCGAAGATCGTCACGCACTGTCTCCTCATCGAAACCAACAGCGGCCTCATTCTCATCGACACCGGCTACGGCGTCGAAGACGTCCGTCATCCGCATCCACGCCTGCCCCACACGTGGCGCACACTGTTGAACATTCAGCTGAACGAACAAGACACCGCGCTGCGCCAAATCGAACGCCTGGGCCACAGCGCCGACGACGTCCGCCACATCGTCCTCACCCATCTCGACTTCGATCACGCGGGTGGTTTGGAAGATTTCCCGAACGCGCGCGTCCACGTCATGGAGACGGAGCGCGACGCCGCCGAACACAAGCGCCGCGGCTTCGTCGCCAAACAACGCTACCGCCCGCAGCAATGGGACGGGGTCCGCGATTGGCGCACCTACAACACCGGCGGCGAACCCTGGTTCGGCTTCGACGCGGTCCACGCCCTCGACGGCCTGCCGCCCGAAATCCTGATGATCCCCCTGTGCGGCCATACGACAGGCCACGCCGGCGTCGCCATCCAAACCGATAGCGGCTGGCTCCTGAACGCCGGCGACGCGTACTTGCATCACCGCCAAATGGACACCGCACACCCAGGCTGCACGCCGGGCCTCGCGATCTATCAGCACATCATGGACACCGACCGCCCCGCGCGCCGCAAAAACCAAGCGCGTCTGCGCGATCTGAAACGCAACCACGGGCACGAGATCGACATCTTCTGCTCGCACGACACACAGGAATTCGAGGCCGCGCGAACCGCGCCATCGAAACCGCCGGTCACCCGACCGGCACTCACCGCAGCGCGATGATCGCGCTCATCAACGCCACTTAAGGGAGACTTGAGGTCCATGAAGAACATTCTGATCGCAGCCGCGGCCACCGCCGCCATGCTGTTCGCCGGCAGCGCCAACGCGGCCCCGCCGGTCAAGAACATCGTCCTCGTCCACGGCGCCTTCGCCGACGGCTCGAGCTGGGGCAAGGTCGTGCCGATCCTGCAGGCGAAAGGCTACAACGTCACCGCCATCCAGCACCCGATGAACACGCTCGCCGACGACGTCGCGGCGACGAAGCGCGCGCTCGCGCTGCAAAACGGTCCGGTCATCCTGGTCGGCCATTCGTGGGGCGGCGCCATCATCACCGAAGCCGGCAACGACCCGAAGGTCGCGGCTCTCGTCTACGTCGCGGCGTTCGGCCCCGACATCGGCGAAACGCTGAACGGCCTCGGCAAGGGCCAACCGCCCATGCCCGCGATCGCCGCGCTCCAAGTCGACAAAGAAGGCTGGGGCCGACTGCCGACCGACGCGGTTCTGAAATACTTCGTGCAGGACCTGCCGAAAGCCGAAGGCCTGGTCGTCGCCGCCACGCAAGGACCGGCCCACGTCACCCTGTTCGACACGAAGCTCACGAACGCCGCCTGGAAGGCGAAGCCGTCGTGGTTCGTCGTCGCCAAGCGCGACGGCACGATCGCCCCCAACGCCGAACGCTTCTTCGCCAAGCGCATGAACGCGACCACGGTCGAACTCGACTCCGACCACGTCGCCATGCTGTCCAAGCCGAACGAAGTCGCCAACGTCATCATGGAAGCCGCCGCCAAAGCACCTCACTAAACCAACGGCCCGCGCGACAACCGCGCGGGCCAACTCATCACGGGTGACGCGCCATGACGCGGCGCTATTTGGTTTGCCAGGCAGTCAATTCCGACCGCGACGCTTCAACGGCGTGGTAAACGGCATCGGCTTTTTTTATCGTTGTTTTAAGCGCATCGCTTGCATGCTGTCCCCCTAACGGTGGCCAAGACATGATGCAGCCCGCGCACACACACGACGACAACGACATCGTCGTCACGAACGAGACACAGCGCCAGCCACTCTCGCGCAATGTGTGGCGCGTCAACGTTCTCGTCGTCGACGACGATCCGGCAGACACGCAGCTCATCGCCCGCGCGCTGCGAAACAACCGCGACGTCCGCGAAGTCATCACCTGCAACGCGCCGATCAAGATGCTGCAAGACCTGGAAGCCGGGCGCTTTGTCCCGACGATCGTACTGCTCGACATCAGAATGCCGCAGATCGACGGCTTCGGTTTCTTGGAGAGGTTGCGCCAGATCCCCTCCTTAGCCGAGGTGCCCGTGGTTCTACTCACCACGTCCGCGTTGTGGAAAGACGTGAGGCAGGCCAGCGACTGCGTCATCAGCGGTTACATCGTAAAGCCGAACAGCTACGACGAACTGAAAACCCGTCTCGACGCGATCGTCGCCAAAGTCATCGCGCTGTACAAATAGCTACGCGCGCGCGACGTTCAGCAGCCAATCGCTGAACGCACGCAGCGCCGGATTATTTTCCTGCATCGGCCGGTATACCAGATACCAGCCCTTCCCCTTGGGCACGACCAGCTTGAAAGGTCGCACCAACCGCCCTGCCGCCAGATCGTCGGCGACGAACGGCGCCCGCGCCATCGCAACCCCAAGTCCGTCGACCGCTGCCTGCAACGCAAACGCCGCATAATCGAAATAGCGCGCGTGCTTCAGACTGGCGTCACGCAGACCGCAAGCATCGAGCCACAGCGGCCAATCTTCCGGCGCATTCGCAACGCGCAAGATCGTCGCCGCCTCAAGATCTCCAAGCTCGCCAAGCCGCTTCGCCACCGACGGTGCACACACCGGAAACAAATCGGCCGTGAACAAGTACCGCGACGTCAGCCCCGGCCAAGCGCCATCGCCCATCCGGATCGCCGCCGTCCAATCCGGCCGCAACGGGTCGGCATCCGCCACAGCCGTCGACAAGCGCACGTCGATATCCGGGTTCTGCACCTGAAACGTCGCGAGCCGAGGGATCAGCCAGCGCATGGCGAGCGTTGGCCCCGCCCCCAGCACCAACGCCGACCCACCGGTCGCCTTCAGACGCTCCGTCGCTTGCGCGATCCGCTGGAACGCGCCGCTCACGTCGCTGAGATAGGCGCTCCCGCGCTCGGTCAGCGTCAACCCGTTCGCCAGCCGCTCGAACAGTTGAGCACCCAGACGCTGCTCCAGCAGCTTCACGAGCCGGCTGACAGCAGACGGCGAGACATGAAGCTCCAGCGCCGCGCCGACGAAACTGCCGGTGCGCGCAGCCGCCTCAAACGCCCGGAGACCATTCAAGGGTGGAAGAGTCATAGCCTCAGCTTTCCTGAGCCTAAGCCTACGATATATGTGCGTTCGATCCCGCGCAAACCGTGGCACTCTTCCGCCGTCAGAACCAGGCAGAATCATGCTGTTAGCCATCCCGCTAAGCCTCTCGATCGGCGCCGTCGTCATCGTGACCTCGATCATCTCGGGCATCTTCGGGATGGCCGGCGGCCTCGTCCTGATGCTGGTGTTAGGACTGATCCTCCCCGTTCAATCGGCGATGGTTCTGCACGGCGCGACGCAGTTCTTCTCCAACGGCTGGCGCGCCGTCATGTGGCGCAAGTGGATCGACTGGAAAATCATCGGCCTCTACTGCGTGGGCGCAGCGCCCGCGATCTTGATCCCGATCTTCCTGGCCTACGTGCCGGATAAGCCGGTCATGCTGATCACCCTCGGCATCGTTCCCTATTTCGCCGCTGCCCTGCCGAAGAGCCTCGCCCTCGACGCCACGAAACCCTGGCACGCCGTCGCCTGCGGCTTCTCCGTCGCCGGACTGCAACTGATCGCAGGCGTGGCCGGCCCGCTGCTCGACGTCTTCTTCGTGCGCTCCACCATCGACCGCCGCGCCGTCGTCGCCACCAAAGCGGCAACCCAGGCGATCAGCCACACACTGAAGGTCGGCTACTACGGCGTCCTGCTCACACAGGTCCAGCCACTGGGGCTCGACGTGTACGGCGCGGCCATCGTCGCCGCGATCATCGGCACCACACTCGCCGGACCGCTGCTGGAGAAGATGTCGAACGAAAGCTTCCGCAAATGGACCAAGACAATCGTCCTCGTCATCGGTGCGATTTCGGTAGCGCAGGGCGTCTGGCTGCTCGCCACGCAGACGTAGCGCAAAGCCGGCCGCATTGACCCGGCGCGGCGCTCCGGCACACTCTGGCGACATGTCCGAACCAGCCTTCACCTCCGCTCTCCAAACCGCTGTGACGCGCGCGATGAAAGACGTCGCGTCGATCGCGAACCTGAAACGCCTCTCCGGCGGCGCAAGCCAGGAAACCTGGTCCTTCGACGGCATCGGCCCGGTCGGCTCGCAGGGATTGATCCTGCGCCGCGCGCCGGACGGCAAAGTCGTGCCGCGCTCTGCCACCGCCGTGCCGTTGGCAACGGAAGCCAAAATCATTCGCCTGGCGGCCACAGCCGGCGTGCCTGTACCGCCCGTGCCCTACGTCCTGGAAGATCAAGACAATCTCGGTCCCGGTTACATCATGGGCCGCATCGAAGGCGAAACGATCGCGCGGAAGATCTTGCGCGACGCGGAATTCGCCGACGCGCGACCAAAACTCGCGCGCCAATGCGGCCGCATCCTCGCCGGCATCCACGCCATCGACACGACGGACCTGAGCGAACTCAAAACTGTCCCCGCAAAAGCGCAGCTGGAGCAATACCGCTCGATCTACGACCAGTACGACTATCCGCACCCCGTCTTCGAAGTCGCCTTCAAATGGCTCGAGCAGCGCATGCCCGAGCCCCCAAAGCTGACGCTCGTCCACGGCGATTTTCGTCACGGCAACCTGATGATCGGCCCCGACGGCGTGCGCGCGGTGTTGGATTGGGAACTCGTTCACATCGGCGACCCTGCCGAAGATCTAGGCTGGATCTGCGTCAACTCCTGGCGCTTCGGCGAAACGAAGAAGGTCGTCGGCGGCTTCGGCGACGTCGCCGACCTCGTCGCCGGCTACAGCGAAGCCGGCGGCAAAGACATGACCGCCGAGCGCGTCAAATTCTGGGAAATCTTCGGCACCATGAAGTGGGGCATCATGTGCATGACGATGTACCAAGCCTTCGCGCAAGGCAGCGACCGCAGCGTCGAGCGCGCGACGATCGGCCGGCGCTCCTCCGAAACCGAAATCGACCTCGTGAACCTGCTCTACCCTAAGGGCCCCACACCATGATGGACCAACCGTCCGCGCTCGAACTCGTCACCGCCGTGCGCGAATTCATCGAAAAACATGCCATGCCCGAACTCCAGGGCCGGACCGCCTTCCACGCCCGCGTCGCCACCAACGCCCTCGCCATCGTGGCCCGCGAACTCGAACAGGCCGCCCCGGCTGCCGAAGGCGAGAGCCAACGCCTTCAAACCTTGCTCAAACAGGATGGCACGCTCGACGCCCTCAACCGCGAACTCTGCCGCCAAATCCGTAGCGGCCAAATCGCCTGGAACGACCCCGCGCTCGCCACCCACCTGACCGCCGCAACGCTCGCCAAAGTTGCGATCGATCAGCCAAACTACTCGGGATATCTCCACTCCCCACATCGCGATCGGGGCTAACTGTCACCGAGACAGCACGTTCCTGAGGATGAATGTTGCGCCCACGCCGCGCTAACATCCGGGCGTGATACGAAGCCATCCCGCTTCGATTCGGTGACGCTATGGCGACCAGGGGTCGCACGATCTTCTATAGCGTGATTTCGTTGCTGATCCTCGCGATCGGCGGCGCCATCCTTGCGTACGCCGCGCGTGACAATCTCATCCGCTATACGCTCAATCCCGGACGCGGCTTCGGCGAAGGCGCACAAGCCACGACGCCCGACTACACGACATCGGCAAACTGGGCGGCCGCGCCGACGGTCGCGACCAAGCCGATCGATACGTTCTTCATTTACCCGACCGTCTACTTTTCCGGCGAATATTGGAACGCACCGACCGGCAATCCGGCGGTGCGCGAACGCCTCGCCCGCGTGATCAAACCGCTCTACGCCGCGCCGTTCACCGAAGGCGCGAACCTGTTCATGCCGATCTATCGCCAGGCCGCGCCGTACAGCTTTATGACCTCAAGCGAAGACGGCCGCGACGCCCGCGACCTCGCCTACACCGACGTGCTGCAAGCGTTCAAATCATTCCTGCAGACGCGCAACGCCGGCCGCCCCTTCATCATCGCAGGCTACGGCCAAGGCGCGCTCTACGGCTTTCGTTTGGTGGCAGAACTCGAACCGGCCGACCGCCGCCGCCTGGTGGCAGCGTATCTGCTGGAGGTCGCGATACCCGTAGATGTGATCGCAAAAATGTCGCCCGCAACGAAGCTATGCGAAACGCCCGATCAAATCGGCTGTATGGTCATCTGGCACTCGACGACGCACAACAGCCGCAGCGACCTGCCGCGCCAGAACGCGCTCGTCTGGCGTCCGGGCGTCGGCTTCGACGCCACGCGGGGCCGCGAACTCGCATGCGTGAATCCGCTGACGTGGTCGGTGTCTGGGCGCGCAGGCAGTTCGGACATGAACCTAGGCTCAGCCGAACTCTCCGACTTCGCCGACAACGGCACGATCGTCACGCGCGCGGTGACATCCGCGGATTGCTGGAACGGCCTGCTGTTCACCGACGTAACGCCGGACCCGATCTTCCTCTGGGCAGGCCCCCGCTACCGCGAGCTGTTTCCCTCACGCATCAACCCGTTCTACGGCGACATCAAAGACAACGTCGCGCGCCGCATCGAATCCTTCACGGCCCAGGCCAGCCTGCCCGAGCCCGAAGACGACACGTTCAAACCCCAAACCAACGAAAGCGAAACCGTCCGCTCGCAGTAGCGCGCCTCACGCGCCATAAGCGCCGACGATCGCCACCGAACACACATTCATTGACGGCGCGCCGCCCAGATTGTGCGTGAGTCCGATCTTCGGGTTCTTCAATTGCCGCGCGCCGGCGCGGCCCTGAAGCTGCAGGTACATCTCGTACAGCATGCGCAGGCCGCTCGCGCCGATCGGATGACCGAAGCACTTCAAGCCACCGTCGATTTGGCAAGGCACCTTGCCGTCGGCGTCGTAGAAGCCGTCCATCACGTCGCGCACGGCCTTGCCTTCATCGCTGATGAAGAGATCTTCCATCGTGACCAACTCGGTGATCGAGAAACAGTCGTGCACCTCGAACATCGAGATTTCGTCGCGCGGCTTCTTGATGCCGGCCTCGTCGTACGCGCGCTTGGCCGCAATACGCGCTGTATGGAAGTAACTGCCGTCCCACGAATTGTGCATGCTTTCAAGACCGTTCGACAGCGCCAGCTGCAGCGCCTTCACGGACACGATGTTCGTCTTCCCCATCGCGCGCGCGATCTCCGGCGTCGTCACGATCGCGGCAGCAGCCCCGTCCGACACACCGCAACAATCGAAGAGACCCAGCGGCTCGGCGATCATCGGCGCGTTCAACGCCATCTCTTCCGTAATCGGCTTCTGCAAATGCGCCTTCTGGTTTTTCGCGCCGTTCGCGTGGCTCTTCACCGACACATGCGCGATCGCACGCTTCAGATCTTCCTTCGACACGCCATGCTTCGCGCGATAAGCGGAAGCGAGCTGCGCGAAATTCCCCGGCGCCGATCCGTTCGCGCCCCACTGTGGCAGCAACGTCCCCGGCTGCCCCGTCGGCAAACCGCCGTAACCGGTATCCTTCAACTTCTCGACGCCAAGCGCCAACGCGATATCGCAAGCCCCCGCGGCGACGGCATAGACCGCACCGCGAAACGCCTCGGACCCCGACGCGCAAAAGTTCTCGACCCGCGTCACCGCGATATTCGGCAAGCGCAACGCGACCGACAACGGCGTGCCGCCCTTACCTACCGACTGTTCGTCGATATGCGTCGACAACCAAGCCGCCTGGATCTGACTCGTCTCAACGCCGGCATCCTTCGCCGCCTCCAGGTACGCCTCGACCATCAACTCCTCTGCGCCCATGTCCCAGCGCTCGCCGAACTTCGAGCAGCCCATGCCGAGAATGGCGACTTTATCTTTGATGCCGCTAGCCATGACGTCCTCCGAAAATACCTGAGCGAATCCATCTAACGACGACCCGCAAACCCTGTCAAAACACGATCCCGAACGGCCTTTCCGCAGCGTCAGTAGATCGGTGCCGCCTTCCAGAAGTACCGCTTGAAACCGCGCCGGTCGTCGAAGTCCTTCACACGGAACACCATGCGCATCGCGCTCCCCGTATCGATGGAGCCGATGTCGACGTCGGTGATGTCCGAGAGGAAGCGTCCGCCCTCCTCGAACGTGACCATGCCGTAGTGCGACGGCGGGTCCTGGCTGTAGGTCAAATAGTCCGCCGACCACGACAAGATCTTGCCCTTCAACTCCGCGAACGAGAACGGCTTCTGCTCGTCGACCGCGCGGCAATTCGGGTTGACGCAAATGCGCGTGCGCGGGAATTGCGCCGTGCCGCACTTCTCGCACTTGCCGCCGACAAGGCCGAACAGCATGTCGCGCTTGCGATACGTGACGGAAAGCGCCGTCTTGTTGTCCTTCTCCGCCCGCGCGCCTTTTTCCATTTCGACCAGCCCGTTGAACGCGAGCCACTTCATGTAGTTCGTTTCTTCCTTGCGCCGCGAGAGCCAACCCTTCACGCCGCGATGCGGCCGCACCTTCTCGATCGCATCCGTCACCTCGAAGATCGCCGCGTCGCAACCCTGCCCGAACCCCGCGACCAAGATCTTCTGCCCCGGTTTTGCGTCCTCAAGCGCATGCGCCAGCATTAGAAGCGCATGAGCCGTCCCGCATTCGCCGACGCTGGCCGCCAGGTTGTCGCGCACTTTGGAGGCGTCGATCCCGGACTTCGTCGCCATCTGCTGATCTAGCTTCGCGAATGTGCATGGCAGGATGAAATGATCGATCGAAGCCGCAGCAACGCCGGTCTTCTCCAACAACCCCTTCACCACGCGCGGCACAATCTTCGTGTAGCCCTCGTCGCGGATCCAACGCTCTTCCCAATTATAATCAAACTCTTCCGACTCTCCGCGGAAGTGATCGATGAAATCGACCGACAGCGAATGGCTGCCAACGAACCGCGCCGCCACATTCTCCGTACCGATCAAAAGCGCAGCCGCGCCATCGCCGAACTGAAACTCCTGCGTCGACCCTGCCCGCGCTTTGCGCCGGTCGCCAGCAGCGATAAGCGCATTCTTCGCGCCGGCCTTCACCTTCTCAACGGCCGCGATCAATGCCGACATGCCGGCGCGCTGCGAGCCCGTGACGTCCACGGTGTGAATCTCTTCCGGCAAGCTCAACGCCGCCGCAACGATCCCCGCGTTCTGGCGATCCGCAAACGGCATTGTCGTCGACGCGAAATAGAGCGCCGCAATCCCACGCCGGTCGGCGATGGGATCGGTCTTGCCAGGCAGCGCATCGCGCACGGCTTCGACGGCCATGGTGACGGCGTCCTCGTCCCAGTTCGCCATCGTGCGCTCGCCCTTGCCCTGCCCCATGATGCCGGGGTTGGCCCATGCATTGGCGACCGCCATCGCTTTGCGTTGCAGACGCAGGCGCGGCAAGTACGCCCCAAAGGCGGTGATACCGACGCTGGGCTGGGTCATGGCGTTTCTTCCCTAGTGAGCAGATATCGAAAAGCTCGGCGCGCACGTCTTCCGCGTCGCTGCGCCTGTTCAAGTCCGCCTAACAGATTTGGAAGAGCGGCTCAACGCCCGCCAAAGCTTTCGCGAAGGCGGGCCCGCAGGATCAACGCCGCACGACGATACAGGGAATCCCTTTGTCCCGTAGCGTCCGGCAAAGTCCGAGAGCGCCTTCGCGATCCGGCATCGCCTCAGCGAACAATCGATAGACCCGTCCGCGCTCTGGCAAGACGACGGGCTCCACCACGTGGCTCAAGCCGCCAAGCAAATCGCCCGCGACGTTCAACACCGAAGTCCATCCGGTCTTCGCCAACGCCTCTGACTTGAACGATCCAAGCTGCAGCGCGAACTCGACATCGCTTCCGCCCTCGCCATTGGGCGGTGCTTTCGGCTCCGCCGGCGTCGGAGCAGCGACAGGAATCGTCTGTATCATCGCCGGCTTTTCCGGCGCCGTCGAAACGACGCCGCCTTTGGACGTCATGACCGCTGGCGCCGCCTGGATCTTGGATTGATCGTCAAAGGCCGGGCGCAGCACCAAACCATGCTCGCTTACAGGTGGCGTCGGCGCCTGCGAAAGCGGCGCCTGCTTGACGATCGCCGGGGCCTTCGCACCGGGCGGCGTCCACGGCGCCGCATTAAGCTCGCTGTTTACGGCGGTCGTCTGCACGGTCGGCGACGCCGTTAGAACGGCTGGAGCATTAGGGGAGGTCTTCGCAACCTTGCGCCGTCCTAACATGCTGTCGAGGCCCTGCGAGGCCTCAAGACGGTTAAGATGCGACTTCGCCAATTTGAATTCTGGATCTATCGAGAGCGCACGTCGGAACGCATCCATCGCCTCGCGCCGCTTGCCCAGTCCCTCAAGTGACATACCCTGCCAGAGAAACACATACTTCGGCTGCGGATGCCCGTTGCGAAGCGCCATGTCGTAATCGGCGATCGCCGCATCATGCCGCCCGAACTTCCGATGCAAGTTCCCGCGGCTGCAGTAGGCCTCCGCATAATCGTCGTTCATCCGCAACGCGAGATTGTAGTCGCGCATCGCCGAACCGAAGTCGTTGATGCTCTCGAACGCCAGGCCACGATTGTTCAAAGTGCGCGGCTTGAAGGCTCGCGGCAGGTTCTGGTTCCAAAGCGCCGTGGTGTAATCAAGGATCGCGCGGCCCGACTGACCTTCCCTGTGGAAAGCCATCCCACGATGATGGTACGTAAGCGCCAGGCGCTCCGGGCTCAGTTCTTTGCTCTGGATCGCCCGTGTGAACAACTCAACCGCCGCCGGGGCGTCTCCGGCATTCAGCCGAGCGAGGCCAGCATCGGCGTCGGCGACACCTCCGGCCCAGGCAGCGGTACTCGCGCACAGCAAAAAGCCAACAAGGACTAGGGCCACCCGAACCATAAAAGCCAGGATATAGTGATTCGGCCACAGTCCACACAGCCAATCTGGTTACTACCTCACAGTGCAGTCTTTGACCCACCAAATCTAGTGTTCACGTTGCGGATGTTCTCGGGATGTTTATGTTCCGCCCATGACCAAACAAGCAATCAGACCCGTTCGCAAAGCCGTCTTCCCCGTCGCCGGCATGGGCACGCGCTTTCTGCCCGCGACCAAGGCCGTGCCGAAGGAAATGCTCCCGGTTGTAGATAAGCCGGTCATCCAATACGCGGTTGAGGAAGCCAAAGCCGCCGGCATCGAGCAGTTCATCTTCGTCACCGGGCGCGGCAAGCACATCATCGAAGATCACTTCGACCACGCCTACGAACTCGAAGCCCTCCTCGAAGCGCGCGACAAGACCTCGGAGCTGAACAGCCTTCTGGAAGCCCTGCCGCCGTCAGGCTCGGTCAGCTTTACCCGCCAGCAAAGCCCGCTGGGCCTGGGCCACGCCGTCTGGTGCGCACGCCACTTCGTCGGCGATGAGCCCTTCGCGGTCCTCCTGCCCGACGAGTTGTTGGTCGATCAACCCGGCTGCCTCGAAGGCATGGTGACGGCCTACAGCGAAGTCGGCGGCAATGTCATCGCGGTCCGCGAGGTCCCGCAAGAAGAGACGAAGCGCTACGGCATCATCACGCCCGACGGCGACGCCTCGGGCGATCTCATCTCGATCCGCGGCATCGTCGAAAAGCCGAAGCCGTCCGAAGCACCATCGCGCCTCGCCGTCATCGGCCGATACATCCTGCAGCCGCAGGTCTTCGCCGAACTCGAACGCCACGAGCGCGGCGCGGGCGACGAGATCCAACTCACCGACGCACTCGCGCGCTTGATCGGCCACGGGCCGTTCCACGCGCAGCGCTTCCACGGTCAACGCTTCGACTGCGGCGACAAGGTGGGCTTCCTGCAGGCGAACGTCGCGATCGGCCTCAGCCGCCCCGATACCGCAGGGCCGCTGCGCGAAATTCTCAAGCAACTAAAGCTCTGACGACGGGACTGGGGGACTGCCATGCGCGTAGCGATGATCGGTACAGGCTACGTCGGACTCGTATCCGGCGCCTGCTTCTCGAACTTCGGCCACCACGTCGTTTGCGTCGACAAAGACGAAAGCAAGATCGCGCGGCTGAACCGCGGTGAGATCCCGATCTACGAACCTGGCCTCGATGCCCTCGTCGCCGACAACGTGAAGGCCGGCCGCCTCTCCTTCACCACCGACCTCAAATCCGCAGTGCCCGACGCCGAAGCCGTCTTCATCGCCGTCGGCACGCCCAGCCGACGCGGCGACGGCTTCGCCGATCTGTCCTATGTGTGGGACGCAGCGACCGAAATTGCCGACACACTAAAAGGCTACACCGTCATCGTCACCAAATCGACGGTACCGGTCAGCACGTGCAGCAAGGTCGAAGCCATCATCCGCGAGCGCAATCCGACAGCCGAATTCGACGTCGCCTCCAATCCGGAATTCCTGCGCGAAGGCTCGGCCATCGAAGACTTCCAACGCCCCGACCGCGTCGTCGTCGGCACGGACAGCGAGCGCGCCCGCAACGTGATGCGAGCGCTTTATCGCCCGCTCTTCCTCAACGACAAAACGCCGTTCGTCTTCACCACGCGCGAAGCTTCCGAACTCATCAAATACGCGAGCAACGCCTTCCTCGCCATGAAGATCACCTTCATCAACGAGATGGCCGACCTCTGCGAACGCGCCGGCGCCGACATCCAAGACGTTGCCCGCGGCATCGGCCTCGACGGCCGCATCGGTTCGAAGTTTCTGAACGCAGGTCCCGGCTACGGCGGCTCATGCTTCCCGAAAGACACGCTCGCCCTGGTCCGCCAAGCCTCCGAATTCGGCGCACCGTCGCGCATTATCGAATCCGTCATCGACGTGAACGCCACGCGTAAAAAGCGGATGGCCGACAAGATCATCGACGCCTTCGGCGGCGTGAAGGGCAAAACGGTCGCGATCCTCGGCGTCACGTTCAAACCGAACACTGACGACATGCGCGACAGTCCCTCGCTCGACATTATCCCCGCGCTTCAACAAGCCGGCGCCACGGTCCGCGCCTTCGATCCCGAAGGCATGGCCGAAGCGGAAAAACTTCTGCCCGGCGTCAAGTGGACGCAAAACGGCTACGAAGCGATGACCGGCGCCGACGGCGTCGCGATCCTCACCGAATGGAACGAATTCCGAGCACTAGATTTCGCGCGCACCAAAGCACTGCTCAAACGCCCACTGATGGTCGACCTGCGCAACATCTACACCCCGCGCGAAATGCTCGAAGCCGGCTTCGAGTACCACAGCGTCGGTCGCACGCCGGTACGTCCCTAAGGAATGATCTTCTCCGAGCGCAGCCGGGCGACGATCTGATCAGCAGCATCCTCGGCCGTCACGTTGATCGTGCGCACATGAATCTCCGCCGCCTCGGGCGGTTCATACGGCGAGTCGATGCCGGTGAAGTTCTTGATCTCCCCGGCCTTCGCGCGCTTGTAGAGCCCCTTCGGGTCGCGCGCCATGCACACCTCGATCGGCGTATCGATGAACACTTCCAGGAACTCATCGGTGCCGACCAACTCACGCGCCACCCGCCGCTCCGACCGGAACGGCGATATGAACGACACCAGCACGATCATCCCCGCGTCAACGAACAACTTCGCCGCCTCCGCGACGCGCCGAATATTCTCAACGCGGTCGGCATCGGTAAAGCCAAGGTCGCGGTTCAACCCGTGCCGCACATTGTCGCCGTCGAGCACATAGGTGTGCTGCCCGCCGAGGTGCAGCTTCCGCTCAACGATATTCGCGATCGTGGACTTGCCCGAACCCGACAGGCCCGTGAACCAGAGGATGACGGGCTTCTGTCCCTTGATCGAGGCGCGCGCGTCCTTATCGATATCGAGCGCCTGCAAGTGAACGTTCGTCGCGCGCCGCAGGCCGAAGTCGATCATACCCGCGCCGACGGTCCCGTTCGTCAGCCGGTCGATGACAATGAACCCGCCCGTCTCGCGGCTGTCGGCATAAGCGTCGAACGCAATCGGCGCCGTCGTCGAAAAATTACAGAACCCGACCTCGTTCAGCTGCAACGTCTTCGCCGCAAAATGATCCAGGCTGTTCACGTCGATCTTATGCTTCAGCTCCGTCACCGAAGCCGGGACCGTCTTCGCGCCGATCTTGATCAGATACTGCCGCCCCGGCAGCAGCTCATCCTCAGCCATCCAAAGCAAATGCGCCGCGAACTGGTCCGCCACTTCCGGCCGTGCCGCCGGCGACGCCAAGACATCGCCGCGCGAAATGTCGATCTCGTCTTTGAGCGTTAGCGTCACCGCCGCGCCGGCCGAAGCCTCCGCCAGGTCACCGTCCATGGTGACGATCCGCGCCACAGTCGACGTTCGCCCCGAGGCCGCCACAACGATCGGATCGCCCACGCGTACATGCCCCGTCGCAATCGTCCCGGCAAACCCGCGGAAATCGAGATTGGGTCGATTGACCCACTGCACCGGCATGCGTAACGGCCGATGCGTGCGATCTGAATCCACATCGACCGTCTCAAGATGAGAGATCAACGTCGGTCCCTTGTACCAACCGAGCTTCGAGCTGGGATCGATGACGTTGTCGCCGAACCGCGCGGACAGCGGTATCGACACAAGCGATGCAAACCCTAGCTTGTCGGCAAAATCGCGAAACTCGTTGTCGATGGCATCGAAAATATCTTCGGAATAATCAACCAGATCGATCTTGTTGATCGCCAGCACCACATGCCGGATGCGAAGCAGCGAGCAGATATACGCATGCCGCCGCGTTTGCGTCAGAACACCCTTGCGCGCATCGACGAGGATAACGGCGAGATCGGAGTTCGACGCCCCGGTCGCCATGTTACGCGTGTACTGCTCATGCCCGGGCGTGTCGGCGACAATGAATTTGCGCTTCTCCGTGGTGAAGAACCGATACGCGACGTCGATCGTAATCCCCTGCTGCCGCTCCGCCTCAAGCCCGTCGAGCAACAACGCGAAGTCGATGTCCTCGCCGGTCGTCCCGTGCTTGCGCGAGTCCTTCTCAAGCGTTTTCAGCTGATCCTCGAAGATCAGCTTCGTGTCGTAGAGCAACCGCCCGATCAACGTCGACTTGCCGTCGTCGACCGATCCGCAGGTCAGAAACCGCAGGAAGGACTTGCCCTCCTGCTTGGCCAGAAATGCGCGCAGTTCGTCGGGGCTCATCAGAAATAGCCCTCGCGCTTCTTCTTCTCCATCGAGGCAGACTCGTCGCTGTCGATAAGACGCCCCTGCCGCTCGGACGTCCGCGCCGTCAGCATCTCGGCGACGATTTCTTCAAGCGTGTTGGCGGGCGACTCGATCGCGCCGGTCAGCGGATAACAACCAAGAGTCCGGAACCGGACCAACCGATCCTGGACCACCTCACCCGGCTTCAACTTCATCCGCTCGTCGTCGCGCATGATCAGCGTACCGTCGCGCTCAACGACCGGCCGTTTCGCCGCGAAGTAGAGCGGCACGATCGGAATCTGCTCCGCCAGGATGTACTGCCAGATATCAAGCTCGGTCCAATTCGACAGCGGAAACACGCGAATGGACTCGCCCTTGCGAACGCGCGCGTTGAACAAATTCCAAAGCTCCGGCCGCTGGTTCTTCGGATCCCAACCGTGCTGCGCGTTGCGAAAGGAGAAGATGCGCTCCTTCGCCCGGCTCTTCTCCTCGTCACGCCGCGCGCCACCGAACGCCGCGTCGAAGCCGTATTTGTCGAGCGCCTGCTTCAACCCTTCCGTCTTCATCACCTGCGTGTGAACGGCAGAACCGGAGTCGAACGGATTGATCCCCCGCTCGACGCCGTCCTGATTGATGTGCACGAGAAGCTTCAGACCGAGCCGCTTCACCGTCTCGTCGCGGAACGCAATCATGTCCCGGAATTTCCACGTCGTATCGACGTGCAGCAGGGGGAACGGGGGCTTCGCGGGATAGAACGCCTTCATCGCCAGGTGAAGCATCACCGACGAATCCTTGCCGATCGAATACATCATCACCGGGTTCGCGAACTCGGCCGCGACTTCCCGCATGATGTAGATGCTTTCCGCTTCAAGCCGCGCCAGATGCGGCGAGCGTGTGGTGGGCGTCGCCAAGTCGAAATTCCTAAGCCGAACAGACAGTCATATAGGGCGCATCCCCTATTAACACAGCCAACACGTGTCAATGTCGGATAGAACGACGCGCGCCGTGAAATAACAACATCAGGCTACGCCGCCCTACGCCCGGTTGCCAGCGGTCAACCTCCCCAAGCAGGGGATAGCTGCCCTCACGGCGTCCCTGACGATGTGCAATCAGGCTGGGGGCGACGTGAACCACTATCAAGCACTGCTACTGTTGGCGCTCGCGTCCGCCTGGGGTGCACTCGTGTGCGCGCCAGCCAACGCGTCATCCCTGCCCCAAACGACGGAAACGGCAATTGCAACGGAAGCTGCGAGCATTGCGCTGACGGCTGCCCGCGCCACGTCGAAGAAGGCCAAGCCCCGCGCCCGCCACACAAAGCGCGCGACCCTCAAACGAAAACGCAAAGGGGCCCATAGCAAGCGACGCCTAAAGGGGACTCTGACCGCCGCCCGCCACACGACCCTGCGCATTTGCAAGAGCCGTAAGCGCGCCCACCGATGCAGCAGAAAACACTCCCCGCTGTATGACGCCTATCAACCGCCAGAGATGACACAACGCGACCGCGAGGTGGCGCCCGCCGTTCCGCATACGCCGCCGCGCGATACCGCCACAGAGACGGCGCGACGACACCAGCCCCTGGACAGCAAACCCGACATCGTAGAACGCGAAGAAGACATCCCGCTCATCATCCAGATCGCCCTAACGCTCGCGGGCCAACGCGTCGAACACGCCCTCAGCATCGTCGAGACGCGCGATCGCAACACAGGACAAGTCTCCTATCGCATCGTCCCAGGCGAGCAAAACGTTCACCCGACGAAGCCGAACTGCCCGACATCTCGCTCCACGACAACGAACGCATCGTCGCCGATGTTCACAGCCACCCTGAGATCAAGGCGAGCGGCCGCGCACTCGAAGAGATGCTCTTCGCGGCCCGTGCCACCAAAACCAATCTCTATCCCGGCATCGCCGATTTCGCGGCCGTGGAGAAACGCGAGGCCGTCTCGGCCATCT
>OZ245761.1:752500-5209633 GCA_965227535.1 Micropepsaceae bacterium
TTCGTCCACCGGCTCACGCCGATGAAGTCAGACAATGATGGCTATCCTTAGAAAGGAGGTGATCCAGCCGCAGGTTCCCCTACGGCTACCTTGTTACGACTTCACCCCAGTCGCTGACCTTACCGTGGCCGGCTGCCTCCTTGCGGTTAGCGCACCGTCTTCAGGTAAAACCAACTCCCATGGTGTGACGGGCGGTGTGTACAAGGCCCGGGAACGTATTCACCGCAGCCTGCTGTTCTGCGATTACTAGCGATTCCACCTTCATGCGCCCGAGTTGCAGAGCGCAATCTGAACTGAGATGGCTTTTGAGGATTTGCTAAAGCTTACGCTCTCGCTTGCGCCCTCTGTCGCCACCATTGTAGCACGTGTGTAGCCCAGCCCGTAAGGGCCATGAGGACTTGACGTCATCCCCACCTTCCTCCGGCTTACCGCCGGCAGTCCCTCTAGAGTGCCCAACTAAATGATGGCAACTAAAGGTAAGGGTTGCGCTCGTTGCGGGACTTAACCCAACATCTCACGACACGAGCTGACGACAGCCATGCAGCACCTGTGTCCGCGTCCATTGCTGGAACTCCCCATCTCTGGAGATAGCACGGCATGTCAAGGGCTGGTAAGGTTCTGCGCGTTGCGTCGAATTAAACCACATGCTCCACCGCTTGTGCGGGCCCCCGTCAATTCCTTTGAGTTTTAATCTTGCGACCGTACTCCCCAGGCGGAGTGCTTCACGCGTTAGCTGCGGCACCGACACGCAAGCGTGCCGACGCCTAGCACTCATCGTTTACAGCGTGGACTACCAGGGTATCTAATCCTGTTTGATCCCCACGCTTTCGCGCTGCAGCGTCAGAAACTGGCCAGTGAGCCGCCTTCGCCACTGGTGTTCTTCCCAATATCTACGAATTTCACCTCTACACTGGGAATTCCACTCACCTCTCCAGTCCTCAAAGCCTCGCAGTCCCAAAGGCAATTCCTAAGTTGAGCTCAGGCATTTCACCTCTGGCTTGCAAAACCGCCTACGCGCGCTTTACGCCCAGTAATTCCGAACAACGCTAGCCCCCTTCGTATTACCGCGGCTGCTGGCACGAAGTTAGCCGGGGCTTCTTCTCTCGTTACCGTCATCATCGTCACGAGCGAAAGAACTTTACAATCCTAAGACCTTCATCATTCACGCGGCATGGCTGCGTCAGGCTTTCGCCCATTGCGCAAGATTCCCCACTGCTGCCTCCCGTAGGAGTCTGGGCCGTGTCTCAGTCCCAGTGTGGCTGATCGTCCTCTCAGACCAGCTACAGATCGCAGGCTTGGTAGGCCGTTACCCCACCAACTACCTAATCTGACGCGGGCTTATCCCAAGGCGATAAATCTTTGGTCGCTAGACATCATACGGTATTAGCCCAAGTTTCCCTGAGTTGTTCCGTACCTTGAGGAAAATTCCCACGCGTTACTCACCCGTCCGCCGCTCCCCCTTGCGGGGGCGCTCGACTTGCATGTGTTAGGCCTGCCGCCAGCGTTCGTTCTGAGCCAGGATCAAACTCTCAAGTTCAGCTAATAGCTGAGAAGCCATCTAACCAACCTCGAAACTCCGAACCTTCTCTTCATCAATTGTTCGCAAGCAAACTTTCCGATCAAACATGCCAAATCGCCGCGAAGGCTTGCACCCTCACGTCAACCTGACCCATCCAACCGAACAGGTTCCTATTCCACGGAGATCAGCCTAGGCAGCCAACCCCCGCGCACAATTTAAGAAAGAGAACGTCAAACAGCTTCAAGATTATCGGTCAAATGACCAACGCTCCCGCGCCGCCCACATCCCCCTTCCCGGTTCATAAATTGTCAAGTCGCAGCGCCTAAGACGGTCTCCACGATCGGGAGAGGTCTCTTAGACGAAACAACGCCGCCGTTGCCTTTTGACAGACACCCGGCGGCGTCGAGGAGCGGGGGTATACGGATGTGACGGTGGCGTGTCAAAGGGAAAAACGACAGCGCGACAGATTATCCACACGCCCGCGTTTCCGACGTCATTTACCTCAAGCTACGTCTAGCTTTGGTGACGCCTGCGACATTGCGACTAAGATAACGAAGCATGTCGGCAAGACCTAAAATCGTTCTCGCTTTGGGCGGCGGCGTAGCCCGCGGATGGGCCCATATTGGCGTCGTGCGAGAACTCGTCAAAGCAGGGCTCGAACCGGACGTCGTTTGCGGCACATCGATCGGCGCCCTCGTGGGCGGGCTTTATCTCGCCGGCAAACTCGACGCGATCGAACTGTGGGCGCGCAGTCTCACGCAGCGCCGCGTGCTCAGCCTCCTCGATTTCACCTTCGGCGGCTCAGGCCTCTTCGCCGGCAATCGTCTTGCCGCATTGCTTGAAGAACAGATCGACGGCATTTGCATCGAAACGCTCAATCGCCCCTTCGTCGCCGTGGCCACCGAACTGGAAACCGGCCGCGAGGTCTGGCTGCGCGACGGCTCACTGATCCAAGCATTGCGTGCATCTTACGCCTTGCCCGGCGTATTCGCACCGGTGAAACAAGACGGACGCTGGCTGGTCGACGGCGCGCTCGTGAACCCCTGTCCGACATCCGTTGCGCGCGCCTTCGGCGGCCAAATCGTGATCGCGGTCAGCCTGCATACCGACATGATCGGCTCACCCGCCGATCGTCCGGCGCCGGCAACCAAACCGCTCGAACCGGACAACAGCGAGGCATCCACACTCTCACGCTGGCTCCGCCCCGATCGCCTAATCCTAGAACGAATCTTCGCCGACCGCCCCGATGGGCCCGCATTGAGTTCGGTGATGGTCGGCGCACTCAACATCCTGCTCGACCGCGTGACCCGCGCGCGCCTCGCGGGCGACCCCGCGGACGTGCTGATCGCGCCGCGCATAGCGCAAATCGGCTTGGTCGAATTCCACCGCGCCGCCGAGACGATCGAACTCGGCGCGCAAGCGACGCGCGAAGCGTTGCCGTACATCCGCCACGCCTTGGATCGGCTGGGTAACTAGCCTGCCTGCGTGATGTAATCGCGCATGGCATGCCGCTCGAGATCGCTATCCTCAATCCGCCGCTTGACCACGTCGCCGATCGAGATGATGCCGACCAGCCGCCCGCCTTCGACGACGGGCACGTGCCGGAACCGGCCGCGCGTCATCATTTCCATCAAATCCTCGGACGAATCCGTCAGCTGACAGGTCGTGACCTGACGCGTCATAATCTCGTCCACGGACTGCGTGAGCGACCCCGGCCCGTTCTTCGACAATGCGTGAACGATGTCGCGCTCCGACACCACGCCCACAACCTCGCCGCCGGCGCCGGTGACTACGGTCGCGCCGATCTGGCGGGTGGCTAGCAGATCGCAGACTTGCTGCACCGTCGCATTGGGCCGCACGGTTTCAACCCGCGCGCCTTTGTGTTTCAAAATCGCGGCAACGGTCATGTCAACCTCTCCTCCATCAAGGGCCGTCGGCCGTCACGAAAACGCCGGAAGGACGAGACGAAATGAGCCGACGGCTCTCCACTGCGACGCAAAGGATGCGCCCATTTCGCCAGGTCGGCAATGCCCTCGCTTCGCACCGCACAAAGAACAGGCAACGTCGGTAATTTTATCCGTATACGGAGCGAAATTATGCGCAGGACCAGCCTTAACGCCTTGCTGACGATGCCGCGCGCCATGTGTATGATTCATCACGCATTAAGGGCTTGAGGAATGACCGGTTCCGCCGACGACAGACTTACCGCGCTGATCGAGAGCCGGCGCGACGACGCCGTCGCGCTGACGCAAGACCTCGTGCGCATCCCGACGGTGAACCCGCCGGGCGACGCCTATCAGCCCTGCGCCGAACTCATCGGAACCCGCCTCGCAACCCGCGGATTCAACATCAGCTACGTGCGCGCCGAAGGCGCACCGGGTGACAACGACCGCCACCCGCGCATCAACGTCATCGCCCGCCGCGAAGGCAAACGCCCCGGGCCCTGCGTCCACTTCAACAGCCACATCGACGTCGTCGAGCCCGGCCACGGCTGGACCGTCCCGCCGTTCGACGCGGTCGTGAAGGACGGCAAGATCTACGGCCGCGGCACCTGCGATATGAAGGGCGGTCTAGCCGCATCGATCATCGCCGTCGAGGCGCTGATCGACTCCGGCATCGACCTTCCCGGCACGATCGAAATCTCCGGCACCGTCGACGAAGAGTCGGGTGGGTTCGGCGGCGTCGCCTATCTCGCCGAACGCGGCTGGTTCTCCAAACCGCGCGTCGACCATGTCATCATTCCCGAACCCCTGAACGTCGACCGCGTCTGCGTCGGCCATCGCGGCGTCTGGTGGGCCGAAATCGAAACCAAAGGCCGCATCGCGCACGGCTCGATGCCCTTTCTCGGCGACAGCGCCATCCGCCACATGAGCGCCGTCCTGGAAGCGCTCGAGCGCGACCTCTACCCAGCGCTGAAACTGAAACGCACCGACATGCCCGTCGTGCCTGAAGGCGCAAAGGAATCCACGCTCAACATCAACTCGATCCACGGCGGCCAGGCCGAAAACGAAGCCGGCGGCATGCCCTCCCCCATCGTCGCGGACTCGTGCCGCATGATCATCGACCGCCGCTTCCTGATCGAAGAAAACGTCGAGACGGTGAAAAACGAAGTCCGCCTGCTGCTCGACAATCTGGCGCGCACGCGGCCCGACTTCCGCTACCACCTGCGCGACCTCTTCGAGGTGATCCCCAGCATGACCGACAAGGACGCACCGGTCGCGCGCGCGACGGCCAACGCCATCCGCCGCGTGCTGCAGCGCGAACCGGCTTTCATCTGCTCCCCCGGCAGCTACGACCAAAAACACATCGACCGCATCGGCAAGCTGAAAGACTGCATCGCCTACGGCCCCGGCATCCTCGATCTCGCCCACCAGCCGGACGAATACGTCGTCATCGCCGACCTGATGCGCTCGTCGCAAGTAATGGCGCTCGCCGCGCACAGTCTGCTGACCGGACGCGCATGAGGCTCATCAAAGCCTGCCTCGCGCTCGCCCTCGCTTGCACGCTCGCCGCGTGCGGCGAACCGCGCGAGCACAAGAACGAAGCTCGCCTCGGCATCGCCCTCGAGCCGCCGAACCTGGATCCCACCGCAGGCGCCGCTGCCGCCATCGACGAAGTGGTCTACGCCAACGTGTTCGAGGGCCTCACCCGCATCGGCCCCAACGGCGAAGTCCTCCCCGCGCTCGCCGCATCGTGGGACATTTCCCCCGACCGCCTGACCTATACATTCCATCTGCACGACGGCGTCCGCTTCCACGACGGCACAACCTTCGATGCGCAAGACGTGAAGTTCTCGCTCGACAGAGCCCGCGCGCCAACCTCCACCAACGCACAGAAGGCGCTCTTCGAACCTATCGCCAACGTCGACGCCACCGACGCTACGACCGTGCGCGTAACGCTCTCGCAGCCGACCAGCGACTTCCTCTTCAACATGGGACTAGGCGACGCCGTCATCGTCGCCCCGGAGTCGGCGGCGACCAACACCTCAAAGCCCACCGGCACCGGCCCGTTCAAATTCGCGCGCTGGCTTAAAGGCACGCAGATCGAACTCGTTCGCAACGACGCCTACTGGCGCACACCGGCGAAGCTCGACAAGATCGTCTTCCTCATGATCCCCGATCCGTCGGCGGCGTACGCGGCGCTGCTCGCGGGCGACGTCGACAGCTTCCCGAACTTCCCCGCCGTCGAACTTCTGCCGCAGGTGAAAGACGATCCCCGCTTCACCATTGCCGTCGGCACGACGGAAGGCGAAACGATCCTCGCCATCAACAACGCCAAGCCCCCGTTCAACGACGTCCGCGTCCGCCGCGCGATCTCACACGCGATCAACCGCAGCGACCTCATCAACGGCGTCGGCGAAGGGTACGGCACACCGATCGGCAGCCACTTCGCCCCACACAACAAAGCCTATGTCGACCTGACCGGCCGCTACCCGTATGACCCCGCGAAAGCGCGCGCACTGCTCGCCGAAGCCGGCCACGCGAACGACATCCAAGCGATCTTACGCCTGCCGCCCGTCCTCTACGCACGCCGCGGCGGCGAAATCATCGCGCAAGAACTGAAAGCCGTCGGTATCGACGTGAAGATCGAGAACATCGAATGGGCCCAATGGCTCGACCAAGTATTCACGCGCGGCGACTTCGACCTCACCATCGTTTCGCACACTGAGCCCAACGACATCGGCATCTACGCGCGCGACGACTACTACTTTCACTACGCCAAACCCGAATTCAAAGCCCTGATCACCGCACTCGCCGCCGCGCCAACAGAAGACGACCGCACGCGCATCCTGCAAGATGCGCAGCGCATGCTGGCCGACGACGCCGTCAACGCCTTCCTGTTCCAGCTGCCCAAGATCGGCGTCTGGAACAAGCGTCTGCATGGCCAATGGACCAACTCCCCCGTCCAAGCGAACGACCTGACCGCCGCCTACTGGACGAAGAACTAGGATGGCGGCCTATCTCCTCCAACGCTTGCTCTCGCTCGGCCTAACACTCCTGGTCGCGACGCTCGTCATCTTCGTTGTCCTCAACATCGTCCCCGGCGATCCCGCGTCCTACATGATGGGCCTGAACGCCGACCCGCAAGCGCTAGCCCAGCTGCGCCAGGAGATGGGTCTGAACGACCCGGCGTGGCAGCGCTATTTCGTCTGGTTGGGCAACCTCGCAACCGGCGATCTCGGCATCAGCTACACCTATCGTGTCCCCGTGACCGAACTGATCGGCGAACGCCTCGGCGTCAGCCTACCGCTTACTCTCATGGCGACCGCCCTCTCGCTCATTGTCGCTATCCCCCTCAGCGTCGTCGCAGCCGCCCGCCGCGGAAAGTTCGCCGACGCTGCGATCGTCGGCGCAACGCAGCTCGGCATCGCCATCCCGAACTTCTGGTTCGCACTGCTGCTCGTGTTCATCTTCTCGACCACCCTGCACTGGTTCTCCGCCGGCGGCTTCCCCGGCTGGGACGAAGGCCCGCGCGCGCTTCAAGCGCTCATCCTCCCCGCCATCGCGCTCGCCGTGCCGCAAGCCGCGATCCTCACGCGCATCACCCGCTCGTCGTTGCTGGAAACACTGTCGGAAGACTTCATCCGCACCGCCCGCGCCAAGGGGCTCAGCGAAGCGCAAACCTTGCGCCGCCACGCCTTGCGTAACGCCCTCATTCCGGTCCTGACCATCCTGGGTCTTCAGTTCACGTTCCTACTCGCAGGCGCCATCATCGTCGAGAACGTGTTCTACCTGCCCGGCCTTGGCCGCCTGGTGCTGCAGGCAATCACACAACGCGACCTTATCGTCGTGCAAGGCGTGGTCATCGTCCTCGTCGCCGTGGCCGTCGCGGTAACGTTCCTGATTGAGATCGCCTACATGCTCGCCGACCCGCGCGTCAGGACGCAGCGGCAATGACGGCGCGTAAACTCTCACCCAACCTGATCATCGGTCTCGCGCTCACTAGCATGATCGCGGCCGCCGCAGCGCTATCCTTCGTTTGGACGCCCTACGACCCGACGACCATTGTGGTTGAGAAGCGCCTACTCGCGCCGTCGCTCGCGCATTGGTTCGGCACGGATCATCTCGGCCGCGACGTCTTCTCGATGGTGCTGCAAGGAGCGCGCAATTCAATCGCGGTCGCCCTCATCGCCGTCGGCGTCGGCATAATCTTCGGCGCGCCCTTAGGCCTCTGGGCCGCGGCACGCCAAGGCCACCTCACCGACGAAATCATCTCGCGCGCCAACGACCTCGTCTTCGCCTTCCCAGCCCTATTGCTCGCAATCCTGATCACGGCCATCGCAGGCGCCAGCGCCACCAACGCGATCCTCGCCATCGGCATCTTCAACATCCCCGTCTTCGCCCGCCTCACCCGCGGCAGCGCGCTCTCGCTCTGGAGCCGCGACTACGTCCTCGCCGCCCGCGTCGCGGGTAAAGGCGCCATCGCCATCTCGCGCGATCACATCCTGCCCAACGTCGCGAACCTGCTTATCGTCCAGGGCACAATCCAATTCGCCCTCGGCATCCTGGCCGAAGCCGCACTCTCCTACATCGGCCTCGGCACGCAGCCACCCGACCCAAGCTGGGGCCGCATGCTGGCCGAGTCGCAAACCTTCATCGCCCTCGCGCCATGGCTCGCGATTTTCCCGGGCAGCGCCATCGTCGTCACCGTGCTGGGCCTGAATCTACTCGGCGACGGCCTGCGCGATCTCTCCGATCCCAAGACGAACGCGGAGCGCTGATCCATGGCGCTCCTCGACATCAGCGACCTCTCCGTCCGCATCGGCAACACCCAGATCCTGAAACGCATCTCCCTCAGCGTCGCGCCCGGTGAAATCCTAGGGCTCGTCGGCGAGTCCGGCTCCGGCAAATCAATGACGCTGCTATCGGCGATGCGCCTGCTGCCAAGCAACGCCGACACGACCGGCACCGTCACGCTCGACAGCGAAGACCTGACGGCCAAGTCGGAACGCGACATGTGCAAGATCCGCGGCGCGCGGATGGGCATGATCTTCCAAGAGCCGATGACCGCACTCAATCCGGTCCAAACCATCGGCCATCAAGTCGCCGAAATGTTCACGCTCCACCGAGGACTCTCTACGCGCGAGGCGATGACCGCCGCATCCGCGCACCTCACCAAAGTAGGCCTCCCGCCTAACCGCGTGCCGCACGACCGCTACCCACACGAACTGTCTGGCGGTCAGCGCCAGCGCGTCGTCATCGCCATCGCAACCGCGCTAAGCCCACCGGTCCTACTCGCCGACGAACCCACCACCGCGCTCGACGTCACAACGCAGGCGGGCATCGTCGATCTCCTGAAAACCACAGCCCGCCGCGACGGCGCAGGCCTCGTCTTCGTCACGCACGACCTCGCCCTCATCGCCGGACTGGCCGACCGGATCGCGATTATGCAAGCGGGCGAGATCGTGGAAGAAGGCGCAGCCCACGCCATTTTCCGAACGCTCAAGCATCCCTACGCACAAGCCCTGCGCGCCGCAGCCACTCTGCCGCCCCGCCAACGCGCGACACCGCTGCCGCCGGCCCCGCCGGTCGCCGAAGCCCGCAACGTCAACGTCACCTACAACGCCGGCACGCTCCGCCGCGGCCGCAGCGTCACCGCCGTTGACGGTATCTCGTTCACACTCGCGCCGGGTGAGATCGTCGGCATCGTCGGCGAGTCCGGCTCCGGCAAATCAACGCTCGCGCGCGCCATGCTGGGCATCCAACCCCTGACAGCGGGCGATGTGATCATCGGCGGCGACATCCTCCGCACGGCGCGCGGCGGCACGCTGCGCAGCATCCGCCAACGCATCCAAGTCGTCTTCCAGGACCCTTACGGCAGTCTCAATCCGCGCCACCGCGTCGAAACAATCGTCGCCGAACCCCTGAACCTGTTGGATCGCGCGCCATCGACCATCGAACGCCGCGCGCGTGTCGAAGACATGCTGAAGCGCGTGGGCCTGACAGCGGCCGATGCCGACAGATACCCGCACCAATTCTCCGGCGGCCAACGTCAACGCATCGCCATCGCCCGCGCGCTGATCCTCGAGCCGAAAATCATCGTCCTCGACGAGGCCGTCTCAGCACTCGACGTATCGATCCGCGCACAGATCATCGAACTGCTGAAGGATCTGTCCGACCGCCTCGGTCTAGCGTACCTCTTCATCACCCACGACCTCGCCGTCGTTCGCGCGCTCGCCGACCGCGTGCTCGTCATGCAGAACGGCAAAGTGGTCGAGGAAGGTGCGGTGGAAAAGGTATTCGCGAACCCCGTTCATCCGCACACGAAGGAATTGATCGCCGCCTCGCCCGATCTCGAAACGGCAATCGCGAAACACGAAAAGGCAAACCCGTGACGCTTCTTCCGACGACCGACCTAGTCTTTATCGCCGGCCGTTGGCGCGCAGCCGAAGGCAATGCGAAGCTGCCGATCGAGAACCCGTCGACCGGCGAGGTCATCGGCCACATCGCACGCGGCACGCAAGACGACATCACCGCCGCCGTCGATGCGGCTCAAGCCGCGGTCAAAGGCGCATGGGGCAAACTGACGGCGACCGAACGCGGCCGCTTGCTCACACGCCTGGGCGAACTGGTGACGGAAAACGTCGACGAACTCACGCGCCTCGAAACCATTGACGTCGGCAAGCCCGTGCGCCAAGCCCGCGCCGACGCAGTCGCCCTCGCGCGCTACTGCGAATTCTACGGCGGCGCGGCGGACAAGGTGCATGGTCAGACCATCCCGTTCGCCGACGGCTACACCGTCTACACATTGCGCGTCCCGCATGGCGTCACCGGCCACATCGTTCCGTGGAATTACCCGATGCAGATCATCGGCCGCTCCATCTGCGCCGCCCTTGCGATGGGCAACGCCACCGTCTTGAAGCCCGCAGAAGAAGCGTGCCTGACCGCGCTCGCTTTCGCGCGCCTTGCGGACAAAGCAGGCTTCCCGCCCGGCAGCATCAACGTCGTCACCGGTCTCGGTGAAGAGGCCGGCGCGGCGCTGACCGCAAACCCCGGCGTCGACCACGTCTCGTTCACCGGCTCCTTCGCCGTCGGCGCGTTGGTGCAGGCCGCGGCCGCGCGTCGCGCCGCGCCGGTGACGCTCGAACTCGGCGGCAAATCCCCACAGATCGTCTTCGACGACGCCGATCTCGACCGCGCCCTTCCGTTCCTCGTCAACGCCGGCATCCAGAACGCAGGTCAAACCTGCTCCGCGGCCTCGCGCTTACTGATCCACCGCCGCGTCTACAATGATGTGCTGAAGCGTCTCGCCGAACGCTATAGCGCGCTGAAGGTTGGCCCCGCCGATCAAGACCTCGAAGTCGGCCCGCTCATTTCCGCGCGCCAACAATCCGTCGTACAATCGTTCCTCGACCTCGCCGAACGCGACAGCCTCGACATCGTCGCGCGCGGCACGATCGTCCCCGGCGCACCGAAAGGGGGACACTATGCAGCCCCCGCCCTCATCGCCGGCGTCGACCCGAAACACAGCCTCGCCCAACACGAAATCTTCGGCCCCGTTCAAGTCGTGACCCCCTTCGACACCGAAGAAGAAGCAGTCGCCATCGCCAACGGCACAGCCTACGGCCTCGTCGCCGGCATCTGGACCAAAGACGGCGCACGCCAGATGCGCATGGCGAAAGCCATCCGCGCCGGCCAGATCTTCATCAACAACTACGGCGCCGGCGGCGGTATCGAACTTCCCTTCGGCGGCTTCGGTCACTCCGGCCACGGCCGCGAAAAAGGCTTCGAAGCGCTCTACAGCTTCTCCACCATCAAAACCGTCGCCGCCTATCACGGGTGAACCCACATGCGCCTGAACAACAAAACCGCAATCGTCACCGGCGGCGCGTCCGGCTTCGGTGAAGGGATCGTGCGCAAGTTCGCCGCCGAAGGTGCACGCATCCTCATCGCCGATATCAACGCCACAGCCGCCACGGCGCTCGCCAAAGAACTCGGCGCACACGCCGTCACCGTCGACGTCGCGTCGAACGACAGCGTCAAGGCGATGGCGCAGGCCGCAACGAAAGCGTTCGGCCGCATCGACATCCTGGTCAACAACGCCGGCATCGGCCATCTGCCGCAATCGATGGAAGAACTCAGCGAAGACGAATTCGACCGCCTCTTCGCCGTCAACGCAAAGTCCGTCTACCTCACCGCGCGCCACATCGTGCCGCTGATGAAAGCATCCGGCGGCGGAGCGATTCTTAATATCGCGTCAACGGGCGGCGTCAGTCCGCGCCCGCGTCTCACCTGGTACAACGCGTCCAAGGGCTGGATGATCACCGCAACGCGCGGCATGGCGGTCGAGCTTGCGCCATCGAAAATCCGCGTGAACGCACTCAATCCCGTCGCAGGCGAAACGCCTTTGCTGAAAACCTTCATGGGCGAAGACACGCCCGACATACGCGCGAAGTTCCTTTCGACGATTCCCCTCGGACGCTTCTCGACACCGCAGGACATCGGAAATGCCGCATGTTTCTTATGTTCCGACGAGGCATCGATGATCACCGGCGTTGCGCTAGAGGTTGACGGCGGCCGCTGCATTTAGACGTACACGACGTAATTTCCCGTCCCCGCACGTGATTGATTCCGTGGCGCCGCATCACGGATCGTGTCATATATGAAATAGAGCAAGCCCTTTCGAAGCCTTCAGTACCACGTTCACCATCACCCCCGGGGGGAGCGTCCATATGCGCGTCCAAGCTACGTTCGTAGTGTGCCTACTTGCGTCCACATCGCTGAGCACCATCGCTTTCGCTCAGCCGGCAGAGCCCGAAGCGGCGCCTGAAAAAGTCGAAAAAGTCGTCGTCACCGCCCAGCGCCGCCCGCAACAGGCGCAAGGCATCGGCATCGCGCTGACGCCGGTCTCCGGTGACACCTTGCGCGACCAAGGCATCAACGCCGTCAACGGCCTCGAGAACATCACGCCGAGCCTTGAGATCGAGAACCAGTTCGGCTCCGGCCAACCGTCGTTCACGATCCGCGGCCTCGGCTTCCGCGACTACGCGACCAACAACACACCGACCGTCGGCATCTATGTCGACGAAGTCGCCTACCCCATCCCGGTGATGACGCAAGGCGTGCTCTACGACGTGCAGCGCGTCGAAGTCCTGCGCGGACCGCAGGGCACGCTCTACGGCCGGAACACCACAGGCGGCGCCATCAACATCATCTCGAACAAACCGTCCCCGGAACTCGGCGGCGGCTTCCAGGTGGAATACGGCCGCTTCGACGAAGTCCGCGCCGAAGGCTACCTCAACGCACCGATCACCGACGGCATCAGCACCCGCCTCTCGATCGCGACGCAGCAAGGCGGCGCCTGGCAGGTCAACCGCGAAACCGGCGAAGAACTCGGCGACGCCGACAAACTCGCCGGCCGCGCCCAAGTCGACTTCGACCTCGGCGAAGGCTTCGATCTGCTGCTCAACGTCCACGGCTATAGCGACCAGTCCGATGGCGTCGGCAAGCAACTGTTCACGAACTTTGGCGGCAGCAATTTCGCCGGCACCGCAAACGACTCGGCTCCGGCCCTTCGTCATACAGGCCGCACGACAAGCTGGGGCACCAGCCCGCTCTTCGCCGCATTCGTGGGCATCGCGCCGGGCGACAAGCCCTTCGTCGACAACGAGGGCTTCGGCTTCAGCGCGACAGCGAACAAAGACCTGGGCTTCGCCACGCTGACCTACATCGGCGCGTTCGAACACATTGACCGCCGCGAATACAACGACTTCGACGGCCTGACCGAAGGCTACGCGGACGTCTTCTTCGTCAGCGACGCCGACGTACAAACGCACGAACTACGCCTGCGCTCGAACGACGAAGGTCCGTTCCAATGGATCGTCGGCGCCTACTACAGCACCGAAGACCTGGCTGAGGCCTACAACTCCGGCTTCGCGGCCAGCTTCGGCCCCGGCTTCGAAGTCGTCCGCACGCCCTATAACCAAGAAGTCGAAACGTTCAGCGTCTTCGGCCAGACCGAATACAAACTGACGTCGGATCTGAACGCCGTATTCGGCCTGCGCTGGGAACAAGAAGAGCGCGACCTCTTTAACCTCGGCACCTACGCGCCGGGCGCCTTCGGCACCTTCAATCTCGGCACCTGCACCGTGCCCTTCGACACGACAACCTGCACCACCGACTTGCTGAGCCGCAGCCTGTCGAGCGACGAGGTCACGGGCAAAGCCGCGCTCGAATACCAAGCGACCGAAAACGCGCTGATCTACGCGAGCGTCAGCCGCGGCATCAAATCGGGCGGCTTCACCGCCTACAACACGCTGAACCCGGCCGCCGTCGATCCGTTCACGCCCGAACAACTCTGGGCGTACGAAATTGGCTTCAAGAGCGACTGGGCCGACAACACGGTCCGCCTGAACGGCGCCGCATTCTACTACGACTACACCGATCAACAGGTGCAGTCCGCGATCTGGACCCCCGTCCCGCCGGCGTCGAGCACACTGGTCGGCAAGATCGTGAACGCGCCGGAGAGCGAAATCTACGGCGGCGAACTCGAACTGATCTGGAAAGCCGCGCGCGAACTAACCATCACGCAGGCGCTCGGCTACAAACACGGCGAGTTCAAGGAATTCTTCGACGCCAACGCGGCCGTCCCCTTCGGCACCATCGACCGCGCCGGCCAAGACATCGGCTTCCCCGAACTCAGCTACAGCGGCGGCGTGACATACGAGCGCCAAACGCCGCTGGGCTTCGCCTATACCGCCCACATCGACTACAGCTTCCGCGACGAGCAGAGCTTCCCGCTGCTCGGGCCGGCCTTCACTCTCGACAGCTACTGGCTGGCCAACGCCTACGTGGCCTTCAAGCCGGACGGTTGGAACTGGGAAATCGCACTGTGGGGCCGCAACATCTTCGATCAGGACTACGACGAAACGCGCAACACCTTCGTCGCCGGCACGAACGACGACTTCGCCGTCCGCGGCGAACCTGCGACTTACGGCGTGCGCATCGCGGCTGACTTCTAAGTGCCTTTCGGCGGGCGGCTTTGGCCGCCCGTCTCACGTTGCTGCGGTTTTATTCAACTGCGCCGTCGCGCATCCACATCGCCCTAAGCCAGCCGCTTCGCCAGGCGGACGCTCCCGCACGTCAGTAATTGTGACGCGATTGCGGCAATGCGGTCGTTTGTGACCGCACAAGCACAAATCAGCCTCCCCCCGCCATAAGTCTGGAACCAGTGCGCGTTCTACTTCGACCCCTGGGCTTTGAAACGACTGGGGACGTGACACATGAACGTGGCCGCACGCGCTGGGACGGCGAAGCGCCGCGCCCGGATCACCGCCTTTGCTTTGATCGTCGCGCCGGCATTCGCCGGTGCGGCGAACGCAGCCGACGCCACCATCTCGAGCGCACGCACGAATGCCGCGCAAACCGCGACCGCCGACGGGACGAGCGCCGGCGACATCACGGTGACATCAGCGGGCTCCGTCACCACCACGGCCGGCCCTTCAGTGACGCTGAATTCGGATAACGACATCACCAACGCCGGCACGATCAAGGCCTCCGGCACAACGAACGCCGTAGCCGTACTCATCGAAGGCGGCATCACCGGCTCGCTCACCAGTACCGGCACGATCACCGCGCTCAACGTCGACTCCGACGACATCGCGCTGGGCAGCGGCAATATCGCTCTGTGGGTTTCGGGCGGCAGCGACTTCATCGGCAACGTCACCCTCGACACCGGCTCGACCACAAGCGCGGGCGGGGACAACTCATTCGCCGTCGCGATCGATACCTCGATCGTCGGCGACATCGCCATCGATGGCACGGTCGCCGCCCACGGCGCGGCCGCCACCGCGATCGCCGTGAACGGCGCGGTCGACGGCAACTTCAAGATCACCAGCAACGGCGTCATCACCGCGACGGGCGAAGGCGCTCATGGCCTTCTGCTGGCCGCCCCCCTCACCGGCGCTTTCGGCTCTGCCGGCTCACTGACCGCCAGCGCGTTCGAAAGCGGCTTCGACTTCACCGACGCGACGGTCTACCCAACAGCCAACTACGCCCTCGGCATCGGCGCTTCCATCGACGGTGGCATTCAACTGAAGGCGGCGAGCGATGTCCTCGGCACCAACGCCGAAAACGGCGTCTGGATCTCCGCAGTCTTGGCGGCCTCGCCCTCGTCCATCACCCTGGGTATCGTCGACGCGACGGATCTGCCTTACGGCTTCATCAATAGCGGGTCGATCGGGGCGACAATGTCGCTTGCGAATCCAACCGTCCGCGCGCTGGCGATCGAAGGGACGTCGTCCACCCCGGTCTTCATTGAGGGCGGCATACTGAACGCCGGCAGCCTGGGCGCGACGCGCGGCGGCGACGGCACGACGATTGCGATATCGATCGGTGACAACGTTCAAACGCCGTTGCTGCTCAATTCCGGGACCCTCTCCTCAAGCGCCGGCGCAAGCACGGGTGTCGAAAGCGTCACCGCTTACGGCGTCTTGATCGCCGCCGGTGCCAACCTCTCGGAATTGCAGAACACCGGCACGATGAACTTCGGCGCGGCCGGCGACGACGCCTATGCCTACGGCATCATCGACCTGTCGGGCACGCTCTTGACGGTCACGAACAGCGGTTCGATGACCGCCGCCGTCTCGTCAACCGCCGACGTCACCGATCCCGGCGATGACGATGTCGACGGCGATGTCGGTGATGGTTATGCCGAAGCCGTCATCTTGGATCTCTCGCAGGCGACCGCGGGCGCAACCGTCACCAACAGCGGGGACATCAGCGGCGCGACCCGCCTCGGCGACCACAATGACGCCGTGAACCTGATCGACGATGGCGACGACGACGCAGACACCACCAGTGTCTGGACAGGCTCCATCGCCTTTGGTGGCGGCGACGACGTCTTCTCGATCTCAGGTGCCGGCGTCTTCACCGGCGCAATAACGAAGGCGGACGGTACGCTGGCTGTCAGCGTCGCCGAAGGCACGCTGGCCTTGGGACGAGATGACGTGGTGACGGCGACGACGGCGGATTTCTCGTCAGCGTCCATACTGACGATCCAGCTTTCGCCGGACAACGCAACCGCCCCGCGCCTCGACATCGCCGAACGCGCCACCTTCGCCGACGGCTCGAAGATCAAGGTGACGCTTTCCGACTTCGTCACCGACGACTTCGAGGCGATCCTCGTGCGCGCGCCGCTGATCGAAGCGACGCTGACCGGTACCGAAATCGTCGTCGAGAACATCCCCTATCTCTACAGCGGCAGCGCCTCTCTCGTGGACGACGCGGTCGATGAAATTCGCCTGACGCTCGACATCAAGACGCCGGCGGAACTGGGCCTGAACACCCGCCAGACGCCATTCTACGATGCGTTCATGGACGCGCTCGCTCTCACCGACAGCGACCTCGCCGCACCAATATTGGCGTTGGTGGATCAGGCGGACTTCGTGGACGCCTTCGACGGACTGATGCCCGACACGGCGCAGGCGACCGTGCGCGCCAACTTGGCTTTGGCCGACGCGGTGGACAAGGCCGTCGCCGAGCGCACCGTCGTGATGATGAAAGGCAACAAGAAGTTCGACGGCTTGAACGGCTGGTGGTCCGGCACCTCGCGCGGGAGCACGGTTGACGCCGACGATTTGGGAAAGGGCCTCGACGGCGCCGTCACCGCCGTGACCTTCGGCGCGGAAGGCACGCTGACGCGCTGGGGCGTGGTCGGCGCAGCGCTGACCTTTGCCGCCTCGACGATGGAACAGTCGGATGGCGAAGCCACGCGCAACCGTCTCGACACCACACACGGCGTCGTCTACGCGGCGTTCGCCGCCGGCCCCGTCTACATCTCGGGCCAAGCCGGCAGCGGACTCGTCTCGAACCGGTCGGACCGCAACTTCAAGACCGCTGCCTATGATTACGACATCGAGAGCGAATGGGATTCGACGGTCACGACGGCGTCGGCCGAGGCGGGGCTCAACGTTGCCTACGGCGGCTTCAGCCTGCGCCCGTCGGCGGGTATGTCGTGGCTCTCGCTCAGCGAAGATGCACACGCCGAAGACAGCGGTCTCGTGGGCTTCGATCTCACCTATGACGCGTTGGACGTCGAGGTAACACGCGCCAAAGCGGGCCTAGCGCTTGCCTACACGAAGGGTGATCCGCGCGGCTCGTTCACGCAGGAACTGCGCCTGGGCTGGAGCGAATTGGTCGACGCCACCGACACCCAGGTCTCGGGATTGTTCGTCGACGGTTCCGTCCCCTTCCTGCTGGACACGACGCCGCTTGCGCGCAGCGAAGTGTCGGCCGGCTTCGCTCTCTCGGTGCTGACCGAGGGAGCGATGGCGGGCATTTCGTATGACGCGACGCTGGGCGATGGCGAACTCAGCCACGGCGCCAAGCTGCAAATCAGCGTGAACTTCTGATCGATGCAGCACATTCTTCTCGTCAAGCGGCGCGGGGCGGGCGATCGGGCGCTGTTCGCCCGCTTGGAGCACGCAAACATCTGCGTCTCGTGGGAAGAAGCACCTGCCGCCGCCAAGCGCCGCCTCGCCGTTCAGCGCTTCACCGCCGTTGCAATAGCGCCGGACATAGCCGCCAAGTCCCTCGACGACGTGTTGCGCGGCATGATGCGGTCGTTGCCGTCGATCGCGCTGCGCGAGCCGCCGGACCTAAGGGACCGCAAGCGCCTGACGCGGCGCGAGGCGGAACAGCGCGCGCACGCCTTCGCCGACCAGATCGCGCACGCGTTGAACACGCGTTCCACCCCACTAGAACCCGTCGCCGGTCGGCAGTTCGCTTTTGGCCCCTACGCTCTCAACGACGGCACGCGCGAGGTCTCGCGCCGCAATGGCCCCTCCGTACCACTGACCACAGCGGAATTCGAGCTACTCAGCGCGCTCGTGCGCATGCCCAAAAGCATCCTGTCGCGCGACGACCTGGCGCGCCGCACCGGCGTCCAGGCCGGCGGCGCGACGGAGCGCAGTGTCGATGTTCTGATCTGCCGCCTGCGCCGCAAGATAGAACCCGACCCGCGCGATCCCACCTACATCAAGACCGTGCGCGACCGAGGTTATCTGTTCGCCGCCCCCGTTCACGTCTCGGCGTAGAGCAACATCGGGAAATATGGCGTCCAAATTGGATACCCCCAAAGACGCGGAGGGACCGCAAACCCATCCGCGTTAACAAGGAGGTAACCCATGCAAGTCTCAGCCAACAGCGGCGCCGCGGCCCTGCAGCAGATGCAAGCCATGCATCAGCGCATGTTCGCCGACGCCGATAGTGACGGCGACGGTTCTTTGACCGTCGACGAGTTCAAATCGATTGGGCAAAACATGCCTGCCGGCCGGTCAAAACCCGCCGGCGCGCCATCTGCCGAAGACATGTTTGCCAAGCTCGACACAAACGGCGATGGCAAACTTTCGTCCGCCGAAGCAGAGCCCCCACGCCCGCAATTCGCGCCCGAGAGCATGTCGACGCTGCTGGAAAGCCAGAGCCAGGACGACCAGAATTCGCTCCTCTCGCTCTTGAGCGAGCTGACGGCCGAAACCGAAGAAGACGGTCCGTCCAGCACCAATGATCAGACATCCGCCACGACCACCACGTCGAAACTCTCGGACCTGATCGCGCAACTCGTCGAAAAGTTCTCGGACATCGAAAAGTTGACCAAATCCCCAACGTCCACCTCAACCATCGAGGTAGCTGCGTAAAGCCAATCACGGCGAACTCGGCGATACTCTCGCCGAGTTCACTATTGGCGTCAGAAAGCGGCGGGCAGATCCGATTGCCCCCGGTTCCCGCGTTAAGACATGAGTCATAATTCTTACCGCACAATCGAACGCCAAGCAGAATCGTCACGTCGGCCGAAGGTGTTCCACGATGCGCAAAGCCCGCCTCTTCAACCTCGCCCGTAAGCGCCACAGCGCCGTGCGCTGGGGCATCGCAGGCTTCGCGGTGGCGACGGTAGCGCTCTTCGCCGCGCCCGATATGGCCTCAACGATTGGCCGCACGACGCAGCTTGCGGCCGCCGTCCCGGCGGCGCCGCAGCGTACGACCCACAACGCCGAGCAGCCCTCGGTCACCAGGATCAACTGCTCCGACTTCGACAACCAGGCCGAAGCCCAAGCCTTCCTCGCCGCGCATACCGTCAACGAACCGCACCGGCTCGACGCCGACCGCGACGGCCTCGTCTGCGAACAACTGCCTTAAGGCTCAAACCTCAGCAATAGGGATTGCCCGCCCGGCACTGCACGTGCTGACCGTAGGCACTGACCGACGAGATGAACTGATTGAAGTCCGCGCGATCCTGCGGCGAGTAACCGCCCGATGAGGCGCCGGTCGATGACGGCGGCGCGTAGCTCGAATATCCGGAATACGAGCCAGCGGAGTACTGCCCCGCCGCACCCATAGCCGACATCGTGCCGGCCGCGACGCTCAGCACGTCGATCAGACCCTGCTCCAACCAGCTCATCCCGCCCGACGATCCGCCACCACCGGACGATTTCGGCAGCGAGGCATTGTACATATCCATGTACGGCTGACAGGAAGGCTGAAACCCCTTGTTGAAGCAATTCTGGGCCAGCAGTTTCATCGCGCCCTGCTGATCGTAGATATTGTAGCGCGGCTGAACCTTCATGATCGCGAGATTATGACAGCCGCGCACGTTGCCTTGATCGCACAGCGTCGTCGCCAGCTTCACCGTACGCACCAAATCATCCGCCGTCGCAGCGGCGCCTTGGACGATCGCGTTCCCCAACCCGGTGCAGCCCGGCGCGTTATCCCATTTGCAAGCCGCTCGAAAACTTGTCGCGGCCGCGTTCAAGTCCTTCAGGACCACATCACCCTTCAGCCGCATCCGTCCCGCATTGTAGCAAGCATAGAATTGCCCATACCGGCACGCGAGATCGAGCATGCGCAGCGCCTCACGGCCCTGCCGGTCACGCTCCAGCGCAAGACCTTCCTCCAGCACGACGGACGCCAACGACAATCCGCGTTCCGCCGCAACCTTGAACCCCTTCGCCTCAGCGCGCGCGTAATAGTCCAGCGCGCGCTGCGCGTTGCGCGGCACGCCCAACCCCGTTTGATAGATGTAGCCCAGCGAAATCTGCGCCTGCGAAATGTTCAACGCCGCCGACCGCTCCATCAGCCGAACGCCTTCGACAACATCCGCCGTCACGCCGTCGCCGGTGACCAGCAGTTGACCGGCATTATAAGCAGCCTTCCCATCACCCGCTTCCGCGCCGCGCTTGTAATAACCGAGCGCGCGCACCCGGTCTTGAGCAACACCGATACCCTTGTCGTAGTAGAGCCCAAGATTGTAGAGCGCCACCGGATGACTCTGCGCCGCCGCCTTCTCATACCAAAGGCGCGCCTCGGTCTTCGACTGCGCAACGCCGTCGCCAAACGCATACATCGTGCCCAGCGCAAACTGCGCCTGCGCAAACCCACCCTCAGCCGCCTGCCGGATCAGCGGAAGCGCCTCACCAAACTTACCCGCCCGCCCCAGCGCCTCACCCCGCGCATAAAGCTCCTCCAAACTCTCCGCCGAACAAACGCCCACCGCCGCGGCGAGCCAAACCAACCCAACCAACAAAAACCGCATCACAAAACCGTCCCCGGATCACACGCGCACAAGTCTTCAAAGCCACGGCGCTGCCGTCAATCGCTGAAATGGATGAAGTAGATGAAGGTATGGGCCATACGCTTCGAAATGCGCTTGGCGGAGCCGGAGGGATTCGAACCCTCGATACGACTTTTGATCGTATAACGGTTTAGCAAACCGCCGCCTTCAGCCTCTCGGCCACAGCTCCCCTCAACAATCCGTCGCGCGGTAGTTGAGAGTCCGTCTTTTGCACTGCCTTCGTTCATGGCGCAAGGGGGCCGCCCCACCTATCCGGAAATCCCGGATAGGTCAGCGCGGCAGAGCGCGGGCAGGCTAGTCGATGGGCTCCATAGGCTTCGCACACAGCGCCCGATAGGCCGCGTTGTGCCCCTTGATCTGCCGTATCGTTTCGTCGGTGTCAGTCAGGCGGTCGAACGTGATGAGCCTGAAGCTCTCGCACGCCACCTTGGCCGGGTCGTGCTTAGGTGCGGCTATCGGGGTCAGCAGAGCGCAGGCTGCCAGGGTCGTCAGTAAGGATGCGGATAGCATCGTCACGAGCACGGTTCGCAATCGAAATGGCCTCCATGTCCGCTTTGAGGTTTTCTTGCTCCACCAGCGCCCGCACAGCCTCTTCCTTCGCCTTGGCATCTAGTTTGCCGAAGACGAAGTTGACGGCCTGTACGAGCGCGAGAGCGAGAGATAGCCAGGTCACTTCTCGTTCGACACCGCAGCGCGTAGGGTCGTGATACCGGCAGCGCCGAGGACGTAGGCCAACCATTCGGGGACTTCGACGCCGAACGCCTGGGCAAGCCCAACGCCAGCGGCGATGAACGCGATGATGTACGTGCGTTTTCCTTCAAGCCATTCCATGTGAATCTCCTATGTGTGAAAGAGCATCGGGCCGACCGTGCGCGGGAAGCTGGGGGAATCCGCGCAGTGGGTCGGGGAGCGGCCGGCCCGACACAGGCTGGGGTCGATTACTCGACCGATGCGTCGCCGGATTTCACGGACGAGGCCTTGGAAGAATCAGGGGCCGTGAAGTCGCCAAGCGTGAAGGCAAGTTCCTCGACGCCTTCGCCAAGGTCGGCATCGAGCGTGCCGGAAAGTGAGCCGGTGCCCGGGGCGTCGGCTTGGAAGCGTGCCACCCATTCGCCAACTCCTGCTCCTTTGATAACTTCGAGAACGGTTGCAGGGCCGGTGATGACGACGCTGGGCGTGCCGTCCACCTTGTCGGTGGGCTTGTCGTCTTTGTCGAAGACCGTGAACGGCCAGCGGCAAGGCTTTCCTACGGGGGATTCAAAAGCCATTGGATTTCTCCATGCTGATTGCTCGCGACCGGCGAGCGCGGTGTTGCAATGAGGGTGGGGTTGATTCAGAATATTCGCAGCTTGGCTACGCGACCTTGCGGGGATGCCTGCGCACTAAGCGGTTGCCGAGACATCGGTACTGAGAGCCAAGCACCCAATTCAGGTGACACGATGAGCGAAGACGAACAGGCCGTTGTTGCCTTCATAAAGGCTCACTTCACGCCTGCTGCGCCCTTCGTCGTCGGGTCGCTCATGTACGAAAAGCTAGTCGGATGCGGAGCGCCAAAAGAACTGCTGCATCGCTCGCGCCCTATCCCGCTACGAGCAGAAACAACGGAATCTGCCACGTAAGCAGAAGCGTCAGGTACGCCATCGGGTGGTCCCAAACGTCTGCGGGTGGCTGCTCTGGCTTCGTGAACCGAACGCCACGCGGCGGGGGCTTTCTCAAGCGGCGAACCACATCGCACACGAAGCGTGGCTGGAAGCCCAACCAATGCCGACGCCCGCACCAACAAGGAACGCCCACCAGGCAAGCTTGTTGCCAAGGTCGAGAGGCGTGCGCCGCAGCGGCGCGGTGATGATCCGCTGCACTTCCATCACTTGTCGTCCTTCTCATTCCCTACGCGCTTCTGGAAGTAATCCAGCGCGAGCGTCACGGCTTTAGGCCCCAGATACCCAAGCATCGAGGCAGCGAAATAGCTGACGCTTTCCGGGAGCGACCAAAACTCATGCGCGGCATAAGCCGCAATCCCCATGACCAAGACAGTCGGCCCTTCAAGCCAAACGCGCCACCATTGGAACTTCATGCCGTGTTGGGTTTCGTGCGCGTACCGCATCGCCACACCTAGAAAAGCGGCAATGATTGAGCCTACAGCCGCCGTCATGATGTCCCACCAGTGATATAACCCGTCCATGCGCTTACGGTTGCCTCTTCATGGATACGCTTTGTGCGTCAGTTGAAAATGAGGACCGTCTTTGAACGATCGCCAATCGCCGCCCCATTCAATCGGCACGCCGCAATTCTCCGCGGCCTCTTTCATGTACTTCGCCAACTGGTCGTAGAGCGGCCAATCCCAGCGCACCTCGCCATCGACCAAAGCCGCTAGATCAACTGCATGCCCCGTGATGTGCCGACTCTTAAGCGTCTTGGTAGCGCCTGCCGCCAACAGCTTCCGCTGACGGGCAAGCGTCCTAAGACCTTCCGTGACCACGAAGTCGATGCCATCGGCCTCAGCGGCAACGTCAGCGGCTTTCACGACCTTCACGAGATCGGCGTGGACGCCTTCGAGGTTCTTTAGGCTGCGTTCGGAGAGAGCCATCTAACCCTCGATGCTCGGCTGTCCGGCGACGACGGCGACGGCGCGGCGGTCCAAGGCTTTGAACGAGCCGCACCACTCCAGCGGCAAGGTCCGGGGCCAATTGCCATTCGTCGCAATCGCAGGGTCGTTGCTCGTGATGAGCTTTGGAGGATCGACCACGCACGGTGCGCGACCGTTGCGGAAGCTGTTCGCATCCCAATAGACGCATTCGTTGCAATGCATGATGCCTCCTAAAATGAGTCCCGCAGGGCAACCGGTCTTGCTCGCAGGTTGTTGATGGGAAGGCGCGACAGGCCCGCCGGCTGCTCGGGCCGGGCTCTCAGAGAGGCCAAGCCGCTTTGAGGTCTTCGACGGTCTTCGCTTCGGCAATCTTCGGATCGGCCGGCGCGTCGCGCAGCTTTTGCTTTTGAGCCTCGATTGCCGTCACGGGCTCACCCTTGCCAAGCGCGCGGATCACTTGAACATCGAGAGCCGCCATCAGTGGCTCGCGTGCTTTGCGGATGCGCTCCACGTGGATCGCCTTGGCTTTGTCCATGTCGTGGACAACTGCGGCACCGTCATGCTTCCAGGCGTCTCGGAACGTCCGGTCTTCCGGGATGGTGCTCGCGTCGATAACTGTGACCGGTGTCTGAGCGGTCAGGTGCGGGTTTGCAACTTCGCCCTTCGTGGTGATCTGCGCCGCAACTTCGATATTGCGAGCGAGAACGCTGGCGAGGAAATCTGCATCGGACTGACCCTCGGGCTTGTTGGACCATACCGGGTTAATGATCCGCAACACGCCATCCGCGTCGTGATAGGCCAAGCTCTTGTTCATCAGTGATCTCCGAAGCCGGTGAACGACATATCGGTCACGTCGAACAGAGAGCCCGCTACGTCGTAGTTGCGCAGCTCAACCGTTCCGGCTGCTTGTGAGTTGTAGATGGGCGCCTGACCAGCCGTGTATTCGGAGTCAACGTGACAAGCCCAATTGGCCGAACTGAAGTCGGTGCCGATCGTTACCGTGATGCGGCCCGTGGCGGTGTCGGTTATCGACGTGATATTGTAGCTGGCGTTCGTCCCGCCCGCGAAATCGAAGTTTCCCCAGCACTTGGCCGCGCTCGGATGTCGATGCTGCACGCTAGGCGTGACGTTTACCGCCGCCGATGAGCCCGCCTCCTGTTGCGCAGCCGATGCAGCAAAAAGCGTCTGCACCGTCGCCAGCGTCATCTGCTTGAGCTGCGTGGCTGACACGTCACCAGTGATGATGAGGTCGCCCGTTGCCCCTGTGGCGTCTGCTGTCAACGCAAGAAGGTGCGCGTATGTGGGGCCAAGCGGAACGGCTGTGTAGTTGGTGCCGTCCGAGGTCCACAAATAGGCGTCGCCCGTTCGTAGGATGAGTGTCGCCGCACCGTTGACAGTCGAAGTCGTCGGCGTGAACGTCGCTGCCCCTGCGCCCAGGTTCTGCGTGATGAACCAAAAGCCGCTGCCGAACGCCGTTGTGGCTTGCGGCACCGTCACCGCAATTGCGCCCGCGTTCGACGTGGTGACGAACTTGCCGAGGTCCGACGCTAGAACGGTGTATGTCGTGCCGGTCTGCGTGTTGCGCGTCTTGAGCGGAAGATCCAGCCGGGCGAAGTTGATCGCCGTCGTCCCAAGCGTTCCCCCGGCATTCGCCGTGCAGAACCACACACTGTCCGCGTACAGCGTGCCTTGCTGCACAACGACGATAGCGCCAGGGACTTCCGTCCAGGCGTCCATGTCTGTTGCACGTGACCAAGAGCCCGCCGCTGAAACGTAGAGCCCGTTCTCTGCCGGCGCGGTCTGTGCCATCACCAGCACGCGGCTTGCCGATGTCAGAACGCCGTCGAGCGTTTGCTCACCCGAGAGCGTAATGTTGCCCGTGGTGCGGACGATCGCGCTGGCCTTTTGCAGCAGGGCGGCAATCTGAGCGTCCACGTATTGCTTCGGAGCGGCGTGAAGCGCAGACGAGGGATCGCCTGAGAGCGTCAGCGCGCCCGTCATCGCCTTGGCACCGGACGCCATGATACGGGCCGAAAGCGCCGCCGCGATGTCTTCCAGCACGGGGTTGTGTTGGCTGACGAGGATTGTGGTATCGGCGGTTGCCAAATATCCCGAAACTAAACTGTAATTTCCTGATCCATCGGAGGGCAATTTTGTAATCCTTACGCTACCTTGCGGCTGCCGCAAGATGGTGGGCTTCGCACTTGTTGGGCTGCTCGTTGGCTTCGTCGGAAGACTATTCCGGCGGAAGGCTTAGCGGTCTTGCTGTGCCGTGCCGGGGACTGACGCTGGCGCGCGCGTGAGCATCCGCTTGGTCTGGCGCGGCACAAAGCTGTTTCCGCGACGCACGGCGCTCGAGAGCATCCGCACATTGCCTTTCGTCATGGCATCTGCGACGGGTCGGGCAATCGCACCCGCAACCGCCCCCGCAGCAGGGAGCGCCAGCCATGGGTTGACCGCAGCACCGCCGCCAATGCCCGCGAGCGAAATCAGAGTTAATAGGCCCCCGCTCCGAGGCGACATCTTGCCAGCCCAACGCAAAAGCTCTTGAGTACCACCGCGACCCTCGGCGACACGCTTAACCATCGCTATTTCGTCGGGGCTGAAGCCGCGAAGTTTGGTCGGGCTGTTTAGAAGGGCGTTGAACTTTTGTCGGATCGCATTGTCGATGTTCCCGCCAGAATTAGCGACGCTAGCTTGCCGCGTGGCCTTTTCAAAAGTCGCGTCAACCAGCTCCGCCTTGGAGAGGCGGGCCCAAAGGGCGCGGGCTTTAGTAAGGGCCGCAACCCCCTTGGCAGGATCACCGGCGACAACATCGTCAGGCGTGAGCTTGGCGAGCATGTCGTCGATCCGCTTCACAACCTTGCCCGCAACCTTCTTGTCCTTCCAGTTCAGCGGCTGCGAGGCGTCCTTCACAACCTGCCGAATGCGATCCACGCCCTTAAGCGTGATATTCCCGCCTTTGATCGCTTGGCTGATCTCATCAATCGCGACAGCCCCAGTGGGGTGAAGCTTCGGATGATACCCAAAATCCGACAGCTCCTGATGCAGGTCTCGCGCCATGCGCTCCATGGCGTCAGGCTTGATAATAACTCCCGCATCGTCCGCCGCCTGATAGGAGGCATCTGCTTCCGCGCGAATGCTTTGCTTGTCTGGCGCAGGGCTCGTATCAACGGGGCGGCGAAGCATCGACTTGGTGGCGGCAGGAACGATGCCGCCAACGACACCACCAGCGGCCTCGCCGTAACCCTTCGTGATCTCTGGCACCATCTGATCGGCGACACGGCCTATTTCACTTCCGGCATAGGCTGTGGCGGTCGGGAGCATGCCTGCGGGGCCGAATGGAAGCGCGCCGCCAAAGAACATCCCACCCTTGCGCGCGATGCGCTGCGCTTCGCCGACAGGCTCCGGCGTTTCTGGGATACCCATCCCGCCGCCCGCAAATTGATTGCGAGCAATCATCTCGGCAATTCGCAGCATGCCAGCGGGCATGACAGCCTGGTTGGCCGCCTCGGTGTTGATCGGCTTGCGAGCGGCGCGCGCAAAGCCCTCGCTGCCCCAGTCTTTCGCCCACGTGTCCTTAAGCTGGGTTTCCGGCAGATCGAGTTGCCTGCGAATGAAATTGCCGCCCGCAGCCATCAGATCAAGCGGAACACCAGGAAGCCCTGAGAACCCCTCCAACACACCCGCGCCGACTTGCCCGACCGGGCCTTCCATAACCGGTGCCGCAACTTGGCGAGCCTTCTCGTTGAGTGATTGCGGCTCTGGCGCGGGTGAAGCTTCGACCGGCGCGGCCACTTGCGGCTGCGCGTACTTCTCCCAGGGCTTGCCGCCCGCAGGCGTTGCGGGGACAGCTTCAGGCTGAGCCGGTGCGGTTTGATATTTCTCCCAAGGCTTACCGCTCATGGGCGCGTCAGCATCCGATGACGTTTGACCATTTCCTCGCGCCGTCGCGTGATGTCCTGAAGCTGATATGGATCGGGTGCAGGTGGCGGTGCCATCATCGGCCCCGGAGGAGCTGCCATCTCTGGGCCACCTTGCGGCGCAGGCTTCCAGCTATTTGGATCAGCCGGGTTGCCGCCGATGAACTGCATGCCGTCCTCGATCGTGCCAGGCTGGGGCCCGCCCTGCGGCGCAGCGGGAGGCGCAAGCGTACCGCCGTCCGTGGGCGTGAACTGGCCGGGCGGAGGAGGTGCGGGCGGGGCTGCCGGCACAGCGCCGGGTAGCGCGATTTGCGCCGGGTCGAACGGGTCCATTTTATTCCGCTCACGGCGGATGGCGATCGTTTGAAGGCGTTGCGCCGCGGCACGCTCATTCAGCGCCTTGATCCGGCCCAACTGCGTCTCAACTACCGCGGGATCGTTTATGTTCTTGGTGACTTCGTTCCAAGCGCGGATCGCGTCTCCCTCAGTCTGCACGCCTTTGTTCAGGCGCAAACTGTCGTTGCGAATCTTCTCAAGTGTGGATTGGAAAGCTGCAAGGTTGCGGCTAGATGGCGTGCTCATTCCAGCGAAGTTTTGAGCGCCGGCAACAAGGTTATTGACCGGGCCAAGGTCCAGAGCACGAGCGCCGGACGCATCCGGTTTAAGCTGCTCCAAGATCGTGTCGAGTTGGGTGTTGATCGACTGCGTAGTCTGCACGGCGCCGATGTCGTCGTCTTCCGCTGACTGCACCCCTGCCGGGACCGGCCGCGGCGGCTTGATGTCCTTCTGATATTCGGCAAAGCCAGGGTCAGCCTTGGAGTATTCGTAGTCCTTCTGTGTCGGCGTCGGCATCCCAGCGCCAGCCTGACGAAGCTGCGTCATGTAATCCATGAAGGTGCCTTGGAACCCGCCCTGCTTCGCAGCCTCAAACTCGCGCTGATCGTCGGTTGGCGGGCGGAACTCGTTCGCCACCATTGCGCCTGTCGCGGCCTGTGCGGCTTCGCCAAGCCACGGGTTGTTAGCCAATGCCAAGGCGGCGGCGGTGCGCTTCTGCGGATCGGTTTCGGCCATCACCTTCGACCACGCGTCGGATGCTTGCGCGCGGCCCTTTTTTTCTTCCTGACGTGCCGTGTAATCCTGAAACGCGCCAAGCGCCCCGTCCGCAATGCGGTTGACGCCCTCTAACCAATGTTTCACGGGCGCACCGCTTGCGCCTGACTGCGCCAACTCAGCGGCAATCTTTCTCTGACGCGCAACCTGCTCCGGTGTCATGCCGGATGCGTCCGCTACGGGGGGCGGCGGCGCGCGGAGTGTTTCGATCATCTCGGGCTTGGGACGCGGCCGAGCCGCCATCAACATCGCCATTAAGCGGCCCTCGCGAATTCGCCGTTGAGACGGACAGCCGCAGCAGCGTAGGCGGCGTGAGCCTCTTGGGCGGTGTCGAAATAGCCGAGCAAATGGTCTTTGTAGTTGTGCATGATGCGAGCCCGCCAGCGCCCGTTGCTCTTGTGGAAATCGACGCCTTTCAGACCGTGCGCGGTGTCGCTGTGACCGCGCGAGTTGTGCCGGTTCTGAGCCTTCGTCGCGAGGCGCAAGTTGGCCCACCGATTGTCGGTCTTGATGCAGTTCTTGTGGTCAACGTCCATTTCCTTCGGCGGCCACGTGCCGGCCATGTAAAGCCAGATGACGCGATGCAGTGAGTAGCGCTTGCAATCCAGCCGCACACGAAAATAGCCACGACCGTCCAAGTCCTCGATCACTTGGCCCTTTGGGGCGCGCGGTGACGTCGCCACACGGCGCGTAGCAACACCCGTCGCCGGATCATAGGTCAGCAATTCTCGGACGCGCTCTGCCGTCAGTGGCCCAGTGCGAGCTTTCATCCACGTCATTTAGAAGAACCCCGCTGCCGCTTGAGGTGCTTTGCCCAGAAGTCCAAATAAACCACCGAGGGCCGCCTGCTGCTGCTGCACCTTCTGCTGATAGTTCGCGGTGTCGGCCGCGTACTTCTGCCCCACGAGGCCAGCGTAATCTGTCCCCGAAACACCGCTTTGTGGTGTCCCCGTGAAGTTGGGCTGGCTGACTTGCGAACCGCTCATCAACGCACTGATCTCGTTAATTGGAGCATTTCGCTCTGTCAGTTGCTCCTGTACCGCTTGGCCGCGACCACTCAACAGAAGCTGGTTGCGCGCGTCATTGCGGCGTTGGTCGAACTGTCCCATCTCGGCATTGTACGCATCGGAGCCGACGCGGACGCCTTGGTTCACGAGCCGGGTGCGCAAAGCTTCCTCATCCCGTGCGAACTGCGGGTCAAGGCGCTTGGAGCCGAGTTCGTAGAGACGGGCCTCCGTGTCCTCGTTGTTGATGTCGAGCGGTTGGGAAAGCAGGCTGGCGATCTTCGCGGACTGGTCTTGGCCCATCTGTGCCAAGTTCTTCTGCGTCCCCATGCCGATGTCGTACAGTTCCTGCTGGCCGGCAGAAAGCGTCTGGTTCGCCGTGTATTTCGGGATCTGATACGTCTTGCCGTTCGAGTCCGTGAAGCTCGTGTAGCCGCTCTGGTCGTAGCTGAGAGAACCGTCCGGCGTGTTCTGACCCGTCATGTTCACGAGCTGCTGAGCAATTGCCGTGTCGATGTTCATGCCCGTCTGGGCTTGAGCGGTCTTTAGGGGATCTGGTGCGGGCGGCGCCTTGGGGGTCTTCATCTCTCTAACTTCCACTCGCTCTTGAGCAAACCAAACACCACGCACGGGCTCCCGTCCGGGTACCACTCACGCAACACGCCTTCCATCTTCGCCCCCATCTTCGCGCACATGCGGGAATTGTCGGGGCGGACATGCATCGTGACGCGATGGACCTTGAGCGTGTGCCAGATGTAATCGCCAAAGTAGCGCACGAAGGCAGGAGGCCAGCGGTTGACGCCATTCGCGACAGACAGATCACAGTTGCGCCCGTCGTAGCCGTTGAACACCGCCCCACCTGCGAACTGCCCATCGATCTTGAAGCCTATGGCCTCGTAGGGTTGGGCGAACTCCGTGCCGCATAGTGTCCCCACGAATTGCGCAACCTCGGGGCCTTGGACGATCTGCATCATCCCGGCGTCATTCCAAGCGTGTATTGCATATCCATTCGCACAAGCTGCACGTCAGGCGCACTCTCTTGCCCGATCGTCACCATCCAGATTGGCGCTACAGCGTGACCAATGCCCCCGACCGAACGCCAATCTTGGAACGTCTGGTTCGTCTCAGAGCCTGACCACGTCGCCTGGTTCCACAAACCGTTGTTCCACGTGTTCGCCCCGCCTGTGATTGCTGCTGCGTCGGGTGCAGTCGGTAGCGTCACCGTGTAGTCGAAACACACCGACACCTTGTCGCCCACACGATTCGGGGACAGGTAGACGGGGCGCATGAGCGTGGGCAGCTTCGGCTGTGCGCCGGCGCCTGCATCGCTGAACAATCCCACATAGGTGCAGGTATAGGCCGCGCCTTGATCCAGACCACCAACCTCTGCCTCGATGATCGTTCCCGTCGAGGTGCCAAAAAACAGCCGGTCGCGGTAGAGCCCCAGACAATGCGTGTCCCAGCCGGTGAACCTTGCCCAGGCGCCAGTGCGAAGGTTCGCAACGAAGCAACGCAGCGCAAGTGACGAATAGGACGGCATGGCGACGATGGCCATCTGCTTGGTCGGCCACATCTCCACGTGCCAGTCATACACGCCGACACGCTGGGCAACCTCGGCCTTCCAGTCTTCCTCGATCTGATAGCTGACCGCTTGAGCACCAATCGCGGCCTTGTCGATCTTGATGGCTTTGGAAAGCGGGATCAGGCCGATGTCCGTTGCGATCGCCAAGTCACCGCCACCCTTGACGATGGCGCGTGGCCCCAGCGGGCGGCCGATGCGGTAATTGCCCTGCTTGGCCCATGTGTTGGCGCTTGACGGATCAGTGCCGCCATAGATCACGACCTCGCCCTCGGTCGAGACGAACACGCATTTTTCGTCCAGGCCCGCGCCGGTATCAAGCGACCACGTCGCCCCGAACATGAGCGAGCCGCCTAGCGTGAACTCGCCACCGAGCGGGAACTTGACCGCTGCCCCGCCGATAGAATCAACCGGCAGGTACCAAGCGTTGAACGTCCCGTCCTCGATGAACATGAGGCGATTTTTGAAGGCCCACACATGGCTTAGCGTCGATGCCGTGACGCCTGTGATTGCCGGGGACGTGCTCCACGTAGAGCCATCATAGACGAGCGGCGTGTCGGCGCCGTTCACGAGGCGGAGGAATGTCCCGCCCGTGGTCGTAAACTGCACGTGCTGCCAATCGCCATTCGCGAGGCTGGCAACGTCTGGGATGATTTCGTAAGGAGATGTGGGCGGTGTAAACGCTGCGGTCCAGCGCGCGATGCCGACCGAGAGGCGGAACTCGTCTATTGAGCCTTGCCAATCCTGCCCGGTCGTTTCGCCCAACATGCCCACGCGGAAATCATTTGAGCTGTCGTTTACCGATCCGGTGATGGCGGTGTCGCCACCCTCCTGCACGCCGTCGATGAATAGCTTTAGCGTGCTCCCGGTGCGGACAAAGGCGATGTGATGCCAGCCAGGGCTCACCACATCGGTGAACAGGGTCGTGCTGGTGACGTTGTAGGCCGTCGATCCTACGTTGACCTGAGCGCGGATTGCATTGGTGGACTGCCTGCGAAGGAAGAAGCTGATCGACGTGGAGGTCGATGCCGCATCCATCTGCCCCGCGATGGCCTTAAAGGTGCCGGTGGTTGCCGTGCAGTTGAACCAGCAGTCAATCGTGAAGTCGCTGTCCGCAAGATTGAAATCCGCATGATCCGGCGTCGTGACGTAATCGCCAGAGCCATCCAGCAGCAGCGTGGCCGTGCCGAACTTGGTAACGCCCGTGTCAAGCTGTGCGTTGCCGTTGGCCGTCCACGTATGGGACGACCCGCCGAAGTTCGTGTCCGTGATGGTCGTGGACGTGTCCGCACCGTCAAAGTGCAGCAAGACCTTCGTGTACTGGTCGTTGTCCGTCCCGTTGCCGGTCGAGATGTTGTAGATCGCGTTGGTGTTGGCTGCAAAAAGCTTGGTCGTGTCCCCGAACACGTAGGGGATGATGGCCCCGATGCGCGTTCCCGTTCCTACATAAGCGTAGAGGTCGGAGCCCAAGCGGGGGCGAATGCCAGTCGATAACGGGAAGAAATTGTCCAGCACCGATGCGCCGGCGGGTTTGCTCGCTGCCAAGTTCTCGTTGCTGATCCAGCCGCGCGTTGGGGCTTGGAACGAGAGCATGCGCGCGTCAGCGATTTGCTTCGGCGCTGCGCTCTGCTTGATCCGGCGCTTGAGTGACGTTCTCACGGTGTCACCACAACATCGCCGAACTCATCAATGTCATCGCTGAGATAGACGCGCGGGGCCGTGCTTTGCGTCATCAAGCCCCAATCCTGCGAACTCAGGATCTCCAGCGTGCGCTCGTAGGTGTCTTCTGCCTTCGCGTAGTCGAGGCCCTTCGCTTCCTTCCACTGCCAACGGAGGTAGAGACGAAGCAACCGCTCGGGAATGCCGATGAGCGTGTCAGCGTCGAGCGTCCACGAAGTAACGGGCGTTGCGCTCGACAGGATCGGCTTAGAGCTTTGATAGCTGACCGTGTAGGTCTCCGTGCTCCCCGGCGCCGTGACGAACGTCAGAACCCCATCCTCGATCCGAAACGACGGGTTGACCGTGAAGACCTGAGACGTGCTTGCTCTGATCCAATTGGGGAACGTGAGCGGGCCTGCCGGCCAGACACCGGACGGGGAATTGTCACGCGACACGGCGGGCATCTTTGACAGCCGCGAATAGTCAGCCGCCAACGTGAAAGCCACCGTGGAGCCGTCGCCCGTCAGCGTCTGCGTTTGATGCAGGCCGGTCCAGTCGTGACGAAGGCAGAGATCATCCACGCCCTCTTGCGCCCACTCTGCGAACTGAAGCCACGTCTCATCGCCACTCGATAGAACGGCAGAGGGTGGCGTCAGTCCGCACTGGCGGGCTACGCGGATTATGGATGAGAGAAGCGTCAACTACGCCGCCTCGGACTGCTTGCCCTTCGGGGCCTTGGCCTGCATCGCAGCGATGGTCTTGCGCAGTTCTTCCATCTGCAACGCCTGCGCTTCCTGCTCGTTCTTGAGCTTGACGTTTTCCTCACGAACCGCTGCCACGTTCGCATCGATCGGCGCCGTGAGTGCCTTGGCCTTCTCGATGAGGTCGCGCGCCGTGGGGCCAATGGCCGGGGCCAACTTGGCCGGGTCCATCGCCGCCAGTTCTTCCAGCGTCGTGATGCGCGACGCTTCCAGCGTCTTGATCATAGCGGCCGTCAGCTCAGTGAGGTTCGCCAAGGGCGTGCCGACAGCGTCTGATTCAGCGCCGGCCTTCCACTTCGCGTAGTGGTCGTGGAAGATGTTGGTGGGGTTGTCGAGACGGCCATACCCGTCCTGATAGTCGAGCCAATCCTGGGTGATCGTATCGCTGTTCGCCTGCTTCGGCGGTCCCATGCTGGGGATCTGCACCTTGCACTTTTCCTGATCGATGAAGACTTTGCGGCCCGCGATCTTGCTCTGGTGCTCGGCAATATCCGGCTCGGTGACGAAAGTGTACGTCGCGCCGTCGTGGCGGAAACTGTAGGGCTTAAGCGACATTGGGTTCTCCGTTGTGGTGAAGGGGAGGCAGTCGCCCACCTCCCCCATACTGATCAATCAGCCAGCGCGTCGTTGACGAACGGCCTGGCAATCTCGAACTCGGCAAACGAGCCGGAGGGCGTGCCGATAGCCGACGCGCCCTTGCAGCTCTGCACACGGTCGCCAGCAACCACCGCGTCATCCACGGAGCCTGCCGTCGAAGTCCCGTAGACGTTCGCGTTGTCGACGAAGCCCGCCAAGCAAAGCCCGATCGCCTTACCGCTGATCTGATACCAGCCGTATTGCGATGCGACGTTCGCCGACATTGACACCGCAACCGGGCCGATAGCGTTCGCTGCCAGCAGTGTGGTCGAGTTGTCGTCTTGGTTGTACGTCACCCACGAACCGATTGCGGTTGAGGCAACGCCGAGAAGGTAGATGAACTCTCCAACGCCGTAAGTCGGATCAACGGCACGAATGATCGTGCCGAGATCAACCTTCTTGACCGTGGACGTGTCCTCGATCTTTTGCGGGACGATGAAGGGCTCGATAGAGCTATAAGCCATTGGTTGAGCCTCCCTTAGTCGTTCGTAAGGACGAACTGACCTGGGAACCAGTCACAGGTCATGTTGCCGGCGAAGCCGATGATGTTGACGCTCGCGTCCTGGTTCACAGGAACGCGCTCGCCGCCAATCGGCTCTAGGTTGCGGTCTTCATGCGGGCGCAAGAAGATGTGACGCGTGTTGAGGCCGTAGGTCAGGTTCGCGGGGATGTTCCCGCCCTGGCCGTTCGGCACAACGTCGGCGCCCTTGTACTTGTAGGTCTCGAAGCCGAGGTCGCCCATGCTCGACGTGGTGATGCGCTGCAAGGTCTGCACCGCCACCTCGTAGAAGGCATAGTCTTCGTTCGACATGAGGATGATGTCAGGCGCATCCGAACCACGCTGCGTGAGCAGATACGCGCGGTTGAGATAGAGCTGGATGTTGGTGGCCGACTTGATCGCGCCGCCCGTCGTCAGTGCACGATAGCGCTGGTTTCGCGCGATCGTGTACGTCGCACGGTTCACACCGCCGACCGTGCCCGTGGTCGGGTCAGAGGCAACGAGCAATTGAAGCCCGCCGATCTGCTTGCCGCCCGAGGCCGTACCAGCCGAACACATATCGGCGTCAAGCTGATTGCTCGCTTCCGCCATAGCGTTCTCGGTGCGGCCTTCCAACAGATCGATGATCTGCGCCTCACCGTAGTTCTGCAAAAGCTCTTGGCCCGAGATCGTGACCGCGATGGACGCGAACTTGGGGTCGAACTCATACGAACCGATGGTTTCGCTCGGGGTGATGTTGAGCGGGTCGTAGTTGGTGTAACGGGTCCACGTCGTGTTGCCGCTGTAGTGGATTTCTTGCCTGATGGCGTAACCGCCACGCCACGGCTTAACTTTGCCGCGGGTTTTCAGGCGCCGAAGCACCGGGTTATTCGTCGACGTGTTGTCCGCGAGTTTGCCAGTGGCAGAGCGCAGAGTCGTCGCGACAATTTCCGATGCCTCGGTAACGGAGATGCTACCGATAGGCATGTGGGTTTGTCCTGATTGGGGTTGGGTCTACGCGCGAGAGCCCATAGCGGTGCGAACACCGTTAGCGATCATGTCGCGCACTTTGCTCGGCTGATCGGCGCTTGAACGCCCTTCGGCCACGGGAGGCGATCCGGCGACGGACCGCGAAGCTGAGCGCGACTTGTCCAATTCTTGCGTCTTGGCGGTGACGGCAGCGGGCACCTTGGTTGCGATTTGCTCGGCGACGAGCTTCTCGCGGATGTCCGTGCGGCCCCAACAGGCGCGCTCATATGCTAATTTCAGATCGGGGGTTTGACCGAGAGCGCGCATAGCCTTCAGCTCGCGCACGATGTCGTCAGCCACTTCGTTGTAATGCTTGTTCGCAGGGTCGGCGGCGAAGGCTTTCACGGCCTCGCCTGCCTTGGCCATCTCTTGCTGTTGAAGCGTGTTCGTGACCGTCTCGAACCGGCGGGCGAGTTCGTCATAGCGCGGGTCTTGGACGGGATGCTGCGCCGGCTGCTGACCGGGTTGCGGCTGTGGAGCAGGCTGACCACCATCGACGCCCAACGCTTTCAACGCGCCTTGGAGAGCCTGCACCGCAGATCCACGATCGAGACCCACCATCTGGCAGGCTTGGATCAGACCTTGGCTCGGATCGCTCGCCATCGCGGTCTCAACGGCATGCACGCGCTCAAGCACTTCGTTCAGCGTCGTGCCGTTCTGCGTTGCCGCTTCCTGCCACGGACCGAGCCCCGCGTGCTTCGCGTGAAACGCTTCCATCTGCGCTTCGCGCTCGGTGATGTATGTGCGTGCCTCAGGCGGGAGCGTGGACCAATGCTGCGCGGCCTCGGCCTTCCACGCCTTGGGCATATCGGCCGGACGCATGGGCGGGGCAGCGGCGGGCTGGGCAGGAGCCGGGACAGCCTGTTTCGCCACTGCCGCCGGGTCGGGCTGCTTCGCCGGAGTTTGAGCAAAGCGTCCAACCTCGTCGCGAGGGCGGTCCCGGATGGCCTTCAGCGACGATTCAATACCTTCGCGCAGCGTGACGGGCTTCTTGTCCGCCGCAGGCGCGGGTGTCTCGACGACGGGAGCCGGTGACGGCGTGTCGAGAATGGGCGCGGGCGCAACTGGCGCAGAGGTATCAACCGTTAAGTCTTCGGCGACGCTCATCGAGTTTCCTTGTTGGCGTGTCGAGGGCCTGGACCCTCTGTCTGATCTCGCGACGCATGGCGTCGGGGAGTTTTGGTTTTTCCGGTGCCGGGCGTGGCTTCAGCTTCTCGCCCTGCATCAGGATTTCGCAGCCAGCACGCTTGACCGCGGCGTAGTGGTCGAACTTGTTGTAGTAGGTCTTGCCGTCCGCATCACACACGCGACCCTCGGGCCAATGCTCGTCACGGATCAGCATCGGCGCCGCAATTGTGTCCGATCGCTTATCGTTCAGACGATAGTGGCCCATGCACTCTTGCGGCCATGCTTCATCGAGGTCGTGCCATTCGGGACAGATCCGACACTTGCGAGAGCGGGGCATCAGTCGCCCGTGAAGCCTTGGAGGTTGACGTAGACGCCCCCCGTGACACCCGTCAGCGTCACGACTTCCAGCAGGTTGCCTGCCGTGCCTTTGAGCGGGACGTTGAAGTCAAGCGTCACGACAGGCAGGGCGGTGGTCTTCAGATCAGTGCGCCACAGGACCGTGCCGCCCGCACCGTCGCGGATGCAAAGCTCCGTCGCACCGCCAAGTGTGGCGTGGCTGACCTGAATCGATGTGACGTAATTGCGCTGACCGGCGACAGCGGCTTTGACTGTCACCGCCGTTGTCGTGTTGACGATGCCCGATGCTGCTGCCGCGTAGGACCAGGGATTGCCTGGCGTATAGTAGATGTTCATTGATGCCCTCTCACGCTGCCAAAAGCAGCCAATCCTCGTCCTCTTCGTCCTCGATCGCTTGGCGTAGCGCGGCCTCGTAAGCCTCAGCAGCAATCGCCAATCGGTATTCGAATTGCTTGGCCCGTAGAGCCTTGCGCCAATCGATGCGCTCGTTCGTGACGAACGGCGCGACAACAGCGGCTACGTCTTTAGCTGCCTCCGCAACAGCGGCCGGCGCTTCCACCTGCCCCGTTACGCGGCGGTAGATCGCCTCAATCTCATCGCGTAGGCCGTCGAATGGTTCTTTGTGAGGCTTGCGCTTCTTCTTGCGCTCGTCCTCGTCCTCATCGGGCCAGGACCAGCCGCCGTAGACGAGGCTCGTCTGTGCAGATGCATCAGCCCCAACCGCCGCCGCAGTGCTCGTCCCCGCCGCGTTGCCAACGCCCTCAAGCGTAACCTCGCTAACGCCGTTGACGGTCGCGATACCGCTTGCGCCGAATACGCTTGCGGCTGTGGCTGCACTCGTTGCCGCTGCCGTCGCGACACCAGCCGAGGCATAGACCCCGCCGATGATCGTAACGCTTGTCGCGGCTGCGGTTGCGACACCGGCAGATGCGAAGGCGCTTGCGGCAGTGGCGGCGCTTGTCGCTGTGGCAGTGGCTACGCCTGCCGATGCGCCTGCGCCGCTTTCAATTCCGCCGCCGCCCGCAGCCGCAGGCAACGTCGCAAGCGGCAGAGTCGCGAGAGGTGCGACGCCTAAGCTCATGCTACCAGCACGAGATTATGACTAACCCCGGCCCTCCGCCTCCACCACGACCGCCAATAGTTGTTCCACCGCCACCGCCGCCACCGCCAGTTCCGGGGCATTGCGGTCCCGCATTCCCGCCAGCACCGCCGGTTGTCGTGTTCGACGATCCACCGCCTGTGCCGCCGTAAAACAGCGGAAATTTACCCCAGCGATGGCCGTTGCTGCCGTAGTTCGATCCAGCCGCGCCGCCAGGGTGCGCGGGGTAAATACTTGTTGCCGTATGCGCACCGCCTGCGAAGTCGGCGGCCGTAGACCCGCCGCCACCTGTGCCTGACAAGAGAAACGAGCCAGTGTGCGAGCCAAACGTAAACGCAGCCCCGGCCGCGCCTGTATGTGCGCCGCCTGCCGTTCCAATCACGCCAGCCACGGCAAAGCGTGAGAGTGACATTAGGCTGATAGGAGTGTTGGCGAACGTAAGCGCTGTTCCCGCCGTTCCTCCGTTACCACCGGCCGCCGTTGTTCCGGCAAACCCACCAACCGCAGCAGCAGCGCCACTTAAAATAACCGTGTCAGCAGTCGCACCCGTTCCGGTGGCTGTGAGCGCCAAGAACACGCCCGCAAGCCCGCCGTCGCCACCAGGCGACCCGTTGCCAGCGGAACCGCCAGCGCCGCCGACGCCGCCAGAAGGCACGAGACAGAATAGCTGGTCAGGCAAAAGCCACGCACTGAACAGTGTTTGCGTGTGTGCAGCACTTCCGCCGCCCCCACCGCCGCCCTTAGCCGCACCTCCACTCGCGCCGGCACCACCAGCACCACCGGCGCCCGAGCCGATGCAGAGAATGGACACAAAGCTTATCCCGCGCGGCTTAGTCCAAACATGCTTCTGCAAGGCGTTCGCCGGGGTTGAGCTGCCCCAAAATAACTGCGTGTTGCCGGTCTTGCCGCTTGGGAGCCCGAAGATATCCTGCACTAGAACTTGCCGCCGAAAGCAGTTGCGCTGAACTGTCCAGAGCCCCCAGGAGCGGTGCCGATTGTGCAATATATTTTGTAGCCTGCTGGAATCGCCTTGCTCAGATTGTACGCAAAATCTTGCAGTGCGCCGGTCGCGCTCGCGGTCGTCGCTGGAACCGGCAGTTCACCAATGAACGTCGAGTTCGACGCAGTACCCGTCGTCGCGCCGTTGTTCAGCCAAAACCGAAAGACCGTCGCGGCCGTGTTGTTCGCAGGGTCCGCCTTAACGCGAACCTCTTCGACAAACCCGCCATTCGTCGCATCTGCCGTATAGACGAGATAGCTCGTGCCGCTCGTCAAATCCTTCGTGTTGTTCGCGGTGACGATAGCGCCGATCCACTGCACATCGGGCGCGCGCGAATAGATAGGTGCAATGTTGGCTGGCATTCGATTACCTCAGATAGCTTGCAAGCGAGAGAGCGAGAACAGAGCCCATAACGTCAGTTTGCAGATCGCCCGCCGTGATGGTTTGAAACACGTCCTTCGTCCCGGACGAGAAGTTGACGAGCGTTGCAACGCCTGCGCTGCCATCTTCGGGAAACTCACGGACCAGCGTTGTCGAACCCGACAGATAGCCTCGGCCCGTTTCCCACTCTGTCCCGGACTGTCCTACAATCGCGTAGGCGAATGGCACCTGCGTTCCGAACTTCGTGTTGAAGCTCTGAAACTGTGAGGCAGCGCCACCTAACGTGATGTCGCCTGTGCCTGTGGTCGTGGTCGTTTCCTTGACCCGATCACCGTAGATGCTCACGGCTTGATTTCTGCCTCGACGGCCGCCGCCGCTTCAGCATCGGCAACCGCCTTCGCTTCCGCGTCCTTCACCGCCAGCACCGCATAGGCGCCGGCAAGGTCCGCAAGCTTCTGCGCGATCGGACCAGCCTTGGCAGGCTCATTCGCATTGAATGCGGACTGAAACTCTTTCGTCAGGCTCGCGATCTTGTCCGCCGTGGACTGGCGCACGTCGATTGTCGCCACGAACGCCGTGACAACGTCGTCAAATTCTTTTGCCATGTTAATCCTCTGTAATCGCGCTAGCGGTCGTCAGACGCGGCGTCACGCCTGTCGCAACCGAGATATTCGCCGTGACAGTGCCCTTGTAGAGCAGGACACCCGCACCGCTTGACGCCGTTCCAATACCAAAGTGCGTGATCGTCGCCGTGCTGCCCGTACAGGCCGGGAAATCGACATTCGCAGCCGGTGAGACGCTATTGCCCGTGACCGTGAAGCCTGCGCCCGACCGCGCAACAGCCACACGCGCATAACTGGTGTAGCTTGTCTCGTTCGTCGTCTGGTCGCCCGCTTCGCCTGGGTCGGACGTGTGGAGCGAGACGTAGAGGCTGCCGGCCGTCGATGAGCCGCGAAGGCCCGTGGCGTCGCCTACGTTGGCAACGTTCGTGTTGTTGAACAGCAGGAGGAGGAGGCTATTTTCCCAGGAATTGGACTTACTCATGCCGCATCCTCAAGGTCAGGAACCGCGCGCTTGTTCGCTCCGGTGCCGACGATCTTGCGCGGGGCCTTCACGACCTTCGTCAGTTGCTTGATGTCCTGCACCAATTCGGTGACAGCTTGCGTCAGGCCCTGCACGTTAGCGCTCTCTTGCTCCTGCGCCTCGGTCGGCGCGTTCGCGGCCTTACGCTCGCGCTCCTTGAAATCAAGCTGCATCTGGCCGTCCTTCTCTTTCGACTGGCGATCCTTCTCGGACTGCTCGTGCTTGAACGACATTTCCTTGCCGTGCAGGCTTTCCTTGTGGGCGAGTTCACGTTGATGGCGCTGCGCCTCTTCTGCCAACTCACGCTCGCGCACCTCAAACTCACGCATCCGTTGAGCGTGATCCTGCGCGGCCTTCTGCGCCTCAACCTGTCCCTTGATCTGCGCTTCTTGCGTTCGCACCCTCTCCTCGGAAGCCATCTTCTCTTTGGCCTCGTTGGCCTTCATCTCTTCAGGCGTCGGCTTGGGCGGCTGCTGAGCGTTCTGCTGCGCCAAGCCCTGGATCTGCTTCACCGCCTCCTCAACCACTTCCTCGATCTCACGACCGGCACGGAAGCCTCTCAGCGTGAACAGTGTCGTCTGACCCCACAGCGGGACGATCGCCGCGGCTAACTGAGGATTGACCTGCTGCAAGGCGATCAAGGGCTCGAAGCTCTTGGTCACGACCTCTTGCAACTCAACGCGGCGCTGCTTCTCCGCGTCTTCGTCAGGGTGGATCGTGGAATCCGTCTCAACGTCGATCAGCACGTCGCGCGCGAGTTGGTTGCGCAGGAGTTTGATCCAGCCCGCTTCCATCGGCAGGCCCGTCTCGGGGTCCATAACCGGTTGCGGTTCAGGCTGGTTTGGCAGAGGCTTGCCCGTCTGCGGGTCCATCTGCGGCTGCTGCATCTCGTAGGGTGGTAATGCAGCAAGCCGGCCAAGCGTCTCAGCCGTGAAGTTCTCAGCCGCAATCTCGGCAATGATCTCGCACGCCTCTTTGGCGAACCTGACGAAATCATCCTTGATGTCACGCATACGGATAGAGCCGTACTGCGCCTTCAACTGTTGGGCGCCGAGCGTCTCGTTCGGGTCCGTCTCGCCCTGCATGATGTCGGACTGACCGGTGATGCGGTCCACGTCATTCAGCAACTGCTGACGCAGCTTCACGCACGACTCGATGATGTACGCCACGTCCTTGACGGGCAGATATTGGATCGACCCGGCCCCGCCCTTCTCGGCAAAGCCCGCCCACGACTGGACTGGGATCATCTTGTTCTCAAAGCCAGGCTGCAACGCCCGTTCGATCTCGGGGCGTGAGCCGTCATTCGATGGGCCAGCCGGGTAGAAGCCAACGAGCTTGAGCGATGCCGTCAGGCTGTCGATACGCTTCGTGAGCGTGTTAATCTCATGCTCTTGATCCTGGTAGTAGGTCGGATCAGGCGTCGGGATGCAGCTTGCGTTGGTGAGCGTGGCGAACAGTGGCTTGGGATGCGGAAAGAAGCCCTTGAGCTTCAGCGGGGGCTCGCCAACCTCTAACGCTTCCTTCGCCGTGCGTGCGAGCCAATAGCAAGCGTTGCGCGACTTGCACCACATCTCGTAGACCGTGGCTTGCCGCTCAGCGTCAGGGGCGTCCTTCTCGGCGAAATCGAGGGACACGTTGCAGCGCTCCATCACGTCGTCGCCGAACCGCTCCTTGAGCTTGCCCTCGGTGTAGTAGGTCTTGCGCCATGTGCAATCGACCTCTTCCCAGACACGGCCCTCACCATGGCCGAAGTCCTTGAAGCCGACGAACTCGGAATGAATCTTCTGTTCGGTGATCTGCGAGCCGTCGTCTTGGCCCTCGTACCTGATCCAGATCGTGCCGCGGCCAGGGATCAAACGATCGAGCCGCGCGTTCATGATCGCCGCGTGGAGCTTGCTGTCGCCGATCTGCACGTTGGTCACGCGCTCTAGGCCGACAACGGCATCACGCACGCTCTGCTCTGGCGTCTGATACCTGCGCGACACAACGCACTTGGGCTCGCGTGCGTACACCGCCGGCATGCGGGTCTGCGTGTTCATCCACGTCACGCAATAGCGGCGCTTGGCTGACTGCTTGGGCGCGCTGTCCGCGTCGGCGTAGACCTTGAGGAACTTCTCGGCGCGTTGCACCCACGGCTGGCGCTTGCGCTCGTGCCGCTCGATGACCTGCATCCAGTCTCGCTGGACTTGGGCCATGTCGAGGGAGCCGTCTTCCTTTGTGGCTGCGGGCTTGTAGGCGGGGGGCATTTAGGCTCGTTCGTCTCTCATATGCGTCCGCCCTTCTCCACTTCGTTGATGAGTTCGCCCCAGGTCGGGGGGCGGGTGTCGATGACGTGAGGCGCAGAGGGTGGAGGGGGCGCAGGTAGCGCGTTCCATCCCATAGCTGCGGCCCGTAACGCGTCGGAGCCATGCGAGGCCCAGTCGTGCAATGGGGCATCAAGGAACGTCTTGCGCTCCTCATGCCATTGGCGCCGGTAGTTTCGCGCCGCACGCAAGCCGGGCGCACACTTGACCGCGTCGAACTCACAGAGCGGCAGCATCATGCGAACCGCTGAGATGCCGTCCGGTATTGAGTGCAGCGGCACCACCTGCGGCTTGCGCTGGCGCTCCAGCATGATCTCGATACGGGTCCGCGGCGGGTTGCCTACGGGGACACGTTGCTTGGCGTCGTGGGGCAACAGGTCGGTGCCGTGATACCCTCGGTCGTCACACCAATCGCAATAGTATTCGATGCCCTGCCCGCTCGCTTCCATGTAGTCAACGAAGCGCAACCGCTCGCGCGTGACCTGGAAGCACCAAATGGCCGTTAGATCGCCAACACCCAAGTCCCACGCGGTGTGGACCGGAAGGCCTGGAATGATCGGCACACTGCCGATCCGCCCCTGCTTCTCTGCTTGCTCTAGTAGCCGGGCGTAATAGGCCCCGATGAGTGGCGCGACGAAGCTACAGCGATACTCTTGATCGAACAACGCTTGGCCGTCATCGGGGCCGTGCCGGTCTTGCAGCTCCGCGAGTTCGTTGTCGAGCTGCTCGGGCGTGAAAATTCCTGTGTCATCGACCGTCAGGCGCTCGGCAAACCATCCGTCACGATGAGACTGCGCGTAGTCGTAGAGTTGCTTGAAGTGGTTGTCACCGCGCGGCGTCGAAATGAACAGGGCCGTGCCGCCGTTCTCAAGCAAGATCGGGCGGAGAATGTCCCATGCCGCTGGGTTGGCTAGCGCATACTCGGAAAACACGATGCCGATGGGCGGTGAGCCCACCAAGCTATTGAAGTTGTCGGACCCTAGCACCTGCCATGTCGATCCGTTCTTGAAGCGGATGAACATCTCATGCTCTAGCGTCGTCTCTCGGCAGGCATGCGGGAAAGCCTCATCCACCAACCGCTTGCCGGTGTGCGGATTGACAGCCGCCCAAATGGCCTTACGGGCCTGAGCCGCCTCCGGCAACATGTGCCAGTAACCGCCGACCGCATGGAAGTTCGCGGCAGTGCAGGCCCAATTCAGCGCGAGCGCGTCTTTGCCTGCTCTACGGTGCCAAGCGAGAACGGCACGCTTGCCGCCTGACCGCAGATACTTCCAAACCTTTTCCTGATACCAGCGGGCGTCCCAATTAGGCAGCCTTACAAGGGTCTCGGTACTCAAACACTACCTTGCCGCCGTGATCGAGGGTCTGACTGGCCTTGCCGTATCCACGGTCGAGAAGCTCCTTGATGGCCGCAACGCGGGCTGTCTCGCTCTCAGCGCCCAGGGCGAGCCGTGCAAGCTCTTTGAGAGCGTCGGCTGTGTATGCCTGGGCAAGGGCTTTGATGTCGGCTGTGGCCTTGTTGGGCAACCCTGCCCGACGCCCTGAGCCACCTCGCTTACCGCCGTGTGCCACTTGAAAAAACTTGATTGTTTTTCAAGTCACGACATACGGCTTGAAGCCGTTGCCGCCAAACCCAGGGAACTTACGCAGATTGTCAGCGAACATGTTCAGCAAAAGCTCGCTCTTTTTTGCTCGGGCGGCGCTCTCGCTGACACATTCAGCGTGCAACACATGGCCGTGGGCATCGTGCGCCTCATGGCCATCAACCTCATCGCCACACCACGAACACAGCCCTCTGCCCGACGCCTTCTGTAGGATCGAGGCGGCGGCTTCGCGCCACCCGCACTGAATCGGGATCAGATCGTCGATGTAATCTTTGAAATCAGGGAAGCGCCTCACCACGGAATTACGCACCAAACGCATCGATCTGCCCGTCCCGAGGAACAGCAGCATGATCGCAAAAATCTCTCTGTGCATCGGGGCGTGGAAGTGCATCGGAAGCAGCACCGCTGAAATCGCGGCGAAACTCCCAGGCTGATGCATCGCGCACGCGAGCACTTGCTGCTCTGACTCGATGTCAAACTCATCGGCGCCAATATCGACGAAGCTCATAACGACAATCCTGGATGATTTCGGGGACGAGCCGCCCTTTGCTCTCGCGTTAGCGGAGCTGGGGAAGCGTCTCGGGGCAAAGTCATCCCGAGGATCACGCTGCTCGTCCTTCCGCAGAAATAACACACTGTCCCTGCTTTGCAAGAGTCTGGAAATCACTGAAGCGGATAAATCGGTTCTTCGTTGGCCGGACGCCGCGGGCAATTTCCTTCAACGCGTGGATGATGTCGCTCACGTCGGGCCGGTAGGATTGCTCGTAAACCCGAAGCGCATCGATCTCGCGCTGGGTCAGGTAGCAGAGCCGGCCGCCGAGTTGGAGCCAGCGAACTTTGGTGCGCGTGGAGTTGATCGCTTCGGCTTCGAACGGGGTGCAGAGCGGGCCTTCCGGCTTCTCGCGAACACCAGGCGCGAACACATAACCGGGCAGGATCGGGCGATGCTGGGTGATGATCTCCTTGCCCTTCGGATGGCGCCGCTTGATCGTTTCGACCGGGCAATAAGCGGGCATGCCCATGCCGTTGATCGCGCGCTCCACGTGAAGCGGCAGGCCGGCGAAGACGCGGAGGATGAGCCAGTTTCCGGTGCGCGCAGGGGCGCATGTGTTGGGGTTTTCCATCAGCGCAAACCTCGAAAATCTCGCAGAAACGCGAAATCGAAAATCCACTTGGGGTGGGGGTTAGGAAGGGGGTTTCTTAAGGGGGAAACCTTAGGGGGAGGGGGCCAGGTAGCGCGCCGATAGCGCGGCCTTAGCGCGGGGTTGGCGCACCGTCGGCGCAGCCTCAGCGCAGTCGAGTTTTGAGTGAGGATGCTCATGGGTTTCCCTCACGCTCGTCTGCGTATTTCAGCCACGATGGGCGGATGAGTTCTGCGGTATGGCGGTTCGACTTTCTTGCGGTGACTTTGACGAGCTGGCCGCTCGCGAGAAGTTCCTCCTGTGCTTTGGCGACGTATTGGAATGGGAGCCGGCCGAGTTCAGCGGCCGCGCGTGCCCGGCTGATCAGGCTCGATTTGGCGTTCGGATCCGCGGCGAGTTCGACCGAATTGCGGACCAGCTTCACGGCCTCGTCGAGCAGCAGTTCGCGTGTGCGGGATGCCTCGGCATATGATTGCGGGCCGACCTCTTCGACCGTGCGGAACACGCCGTCTTTCCACACCAGGCGCAGCTTCGAGCCCTTGGGGCCGTAGTTCGACTTCATGAACTTCAGGAAGCGTTCGTCGGTCGGGATTTCGTCGCCGTCGTCGTCGGTGCGCTTCGGCGCCGTGAGATACACCCTCGAGCGCACCGAGTTGTTCCAGCCGGTGGATCCGCTCGAGCCGGCGCCAGACGCCATGCCCGAAACGCTCGGGTGTTGGGTGATTATGACCGTGCCGCGCGACTTGATCGACCATAGGCGAAGGCGTTGAACGAACGTACGCACGCTTTCGCGGTCGATTTCATTGCCGCCGAAGGTGTCGGCCGCGGTGTCGATGATCACAACCTCGATGCCGTATTCGGCGATCATGGCCTCGACCTGGCGGAAGAAGTTGGTAACGACCCCTCCCCCGCCATCGCGCCGACTGAACGTCATGAGCGTGTTGCTCTCGCCGACCCGGCTCAGCATCAGCGAAATGCCGTCGAGGTCGCGCATCTGGCAATCGTAGTAGCGGCAGATGTCGGCCTGTCGGCGGTGCAGCTCCTCAGGCTCGTCCTCGCAATAGATCGCGAGCGATCGCGTCGGGCCTGCGGGTGTTTTGATCCCGAGCCACGGCTTGCCAACTGCAAGCGCGGTTTGGAGCTGCATGCAGAGCAGCGACTTCCCGACGCCGCCGTCGCCGTTCAGCAGCGTGGCGCCGCCACGGACACAGATGCCGGGCACGAGCCAATCGCGCTCCGGGATCGGCCGCCCCTGCCATTCCGCAGGATTGATAACCCTAAGCGGTTGAATACGTGGGGTGCGGTCCATGCCGATGACGTCAGCCAATTAAGCCCCCGCCCGCACGGCATCGTTGAAATCGCTCGGCGCATCGCCGTAGTTCACGCTCGGCGGAATGACGTCAACCGCCCTGCCCTGCCCCTCGTAGACCTCTGCGGCCGCAAGTGCCGAATCCATACCGACCTTGCCCTTGTCCGCGAAGATCACAAGTGATTCGACCTCGAGCGGCAACTCGACGGCGCCCAAGCGATTGGCCGAGAGCGTGGCCCAGACCGGGATTTGAAACAGCATGCGCGCGCTCAGCGCCGTCTCGACACCTTCCGCAAGCCCAATGATTGGGCCGGCCCCGCTGAGCTTCACGGCGGCCTTACCCATTGGGCCGACCGTCATCTTCGGGCTCTCAACCGGCGCCTTTGCGCTTCCGTCCTTCGCGAGCCACGTGCGCTGCACCGCAACGACTTGGCCCCGCCCGTCACGCAGAGCTGCGATCATGACCGGGAACGATTTGCCGGACGGCTTGTGCTCGAGCAGCGGCATGTAGCCGAGGTCGTCAGGCCAGTTCGGCAGGCGAATGCCGCGGCGGTTGAGATATTCCGCGACCAGCGTTCCCTTGATCCGGTTCGAACGGTCCCACAGGTCGCGCGCGTATTGCTGGCGCTCACGGTCGTCACGATCGCGGTGGCCGTCATGCGGCCGAGTCAGATAGCCGGGATAGGACGGGTCAACCTTCGCGTCGCCATCCCAAAGGCCGCGGGCACGTAACGCGGACAGCAATTCCGTCTGTGAGCAGCCGGCGTGGCAATAGACGAGAGGGCGCCCGTCTCGAGTTTCCGTCACGCTCATCGACGGCGAGCGATCGTCGTGGGCCGGACAGCGGCACGAACCGGAACGGCCGCGCCACTTGCCCTCGAGCTGGCCGACGATGTGACGTGCCGATGAGATCACGCTTTCCTCGCGTAAGCAGCCTTGGCGATTGTCGAAAGCGCGTCGTGCGCGCACTGCTCTGGATCCGCGTGAATGTCGGAGCCGGTATAGCGAAGCACCATTAGGCCTAGAGCCTGGAAGCGGCGGTCACGCGCCTTGTCGTGGCTCGCCTGCTCCTTGGTCCGTTCGTGAAAGTCGTGACCGTCGCATTCGATCACGGCTTGGACCGGCATGCCTGCGATCTTGGCGTTGACTAGGAAGTCCGCGACGTAGGGCTCATAGCGGACCTGATGGAAAGCGTGGAAGCCTTCGATCTCGGGCCAAGTCACGTCGTCGAGCTTCATCGGCAGAATGCTGAGCGCCGGCACTTTGATCGAGCCGCCCAGCTTGGGCATTTCCGCCGCGAGTGCGGCGCCCATCAAAGCCTCGATCGGCGAAATAGGTGCGCCAAGCCACTGACGCATGACGTCGAACAGCCGCTGACACTCACGATTGCCGTGAGCGTGCGCGATCTCGAGCATCCGCATCTGAGTGGCTTCGGAGATCACGCCCCCATCCCTTTCTTCCTCGCGGCGGCGCGCTTTGCGGAAAGGCGCTTGGTGAGACGAACGAGCGCGCGGCGGTTCATTCGACCCTCGCTTCCAGGATCGAGCGAATGAGCATCCACTTGAGCTTCGCCGCGCTAGGCTTGCGCTTGAAAGACTCCCCGCCGTGAGCGACCTTCTCGCCGTTGGCCGAGGTCAGGCGCCAGCGAAAGCCGTCGCCTGCCTTGTAGCGTTTGAGAAGCGGAGTTCGTTTGCTCATCATGTCCCTCATTCTGAATCACGTCGTGATGGCGGCCAAAGGGTTTATTCTCCCTCAGGTTTCCAGGATTTCCCGGCCAAAGATGGCTTTGAACAGTTTCGCTTTCAGCTTGTACTCAGGCGTCCGAAAACCCTTGCAGTCCTCGGTCACGAAGCCCTTGCCCTCGGTCATGTCCATGTAGGTGAAGTCAGCGATGTACTTGCAGATGTGCTCGCCGTTGACGTTCAGTTCGTAGGGCACCTGTCGCTTCAAACCTTGGATGTGCCCGGCCTTCTCCATCATGCGGAGGATGTGAAAGCGTTGATGTTCGCGCTTGCTGTCAAAGCGTCCGTGATCGGGATCGACCACGGGCTGCGCTTTGAACTTGTTGGCTTTCCAAGGCGTTTTGCGTTCCACGATCAGTGTCATCTCAGCCTCGTGACGCGGAAGGTGTTGGTTCTCTTGTCGTGCCGGCAGATGGCGTGGAGCCCCTTTCGCCAGAACCAATGCTTTGCCGTTGTGGCTGCGGTGGCGGTGTCGTAGTCGATGAACTCGCCCGGCTTCAGATCGAGGAGGCGCAAGTCGCGGGGATTCTTGTTGCGGACCTGGCGCTCGAACTTCGCTTGGTTCCGACCGTTGAGCGCGATCTCTTCCGGCGTCGGCTCTCGACGGGCCGCTACTTGCGGATCTCCGCATATGGCCGCCGTCACATCAGAAAGAGCGGCCCTGCCCTCGCGCACATGGGGAGAGGCAGGGCCGCAGTTGCCGCGCACCAGGGAGTCGCCTAGCGATATTTTGGTGGCGGGGTTCAAAGTCATGGGACGCGCAGCTCCCGCACATACGGCGCCGACGTATCGACCACCATCGCATCCGCGAACACCCCGAACGCAATGGCGAACGGTGCTATGACGAAGACAATCGCAAGACCGACAAGCGGCATGTGATCGCCACACGAGGGATGGCAGAAGGCGCGGTATAAGGTTGCTGCCGAGTTCACGACACGGCCACCGACGACATGGCGGCGAACTCGGCCAAGAGCGCATGCTCGGCCTTCTCGTAATCCGCCATAGCCGCCGCCACAGTCGCCCGGCGCACGTTCTCCGCGTCGTCGATCTTGCGGTCATGCGCGACACGTAAGGCCTTCAGCTTGTCGTCCAGCGCCTTTTGCTTAACCGGACTGAGCCGCACCACCATCTTCCCCCCGCCGCCGTACTCGTAGCGCTCGGGAAGCACAGGCTTCGCTGGCTCCGGCATGCGGGGGGCCGGCGCGGTGAAGGTGAGGAATTTGGGGAGTGTGATGTTCATGACGCCACCGCCTCGCTCTGCACGACGGACAGCGTCGGCTGATGCGCGGCAACGACCTCACGAATGCGGGCAGCGACTTCCATCGGCGTCGCGGTGTCGTTGCTATATGATGTCTGCGAGAACAGGTATGTCGCCGCGCTGGCTGTGAGACCGAAGAACTCGACTACGGCCTCCCAATCGATCTTCGTCGCGCCGGTCGGCGACACGTAGGCCGGGACCATGTGGTCATAGACCGTGTTCAGGCCTTCCGTGGTTGTCTTGCGCCGCCGGATCAGTTGCGGGAATACGCCGTGATGCATGGCCCAACCGATCGCGCACGCCGCCGTTCCGCAGTCCGGCTCAGCACGCCCGAACACTCGCTGCAACAACGTCGGCTCTGTTGGGGTGCCGACGCGACCCCAAGTCTTCATGTCGAACCGCTGCCCCTCTTCAAGCTTCAGCCCGTCGAGGAAGTCGGCCATCTGGTTTAGTCGCGCGACTTGCATTTGATCGCCTCCTTAATCTGGTGAGAACGAAATGAGTCGCCCACAACTGGACGCCTCGGTCACAAATACGTGGTAAAGAAACGGGGACACGTTGAATGCGTTTGCCGTGGTCGGTTTCATTTTGGAAACTCAGCCAGCGATGACGTTGAAAAGAACAAGCCCGCCGATGAACGCGAGACCGCAGAAGCCCAACGCGAGCGCGATCACGATCAGCCATTCCCCGGGGCTCATGGGGTCAGGATCGATTCCAAAAGGTTTTCCGTTGTCGGTCACGAGACGGTGGCCCCCTGCCCTGCTGGCGAACATTCCTTCGCGATGAACGCGCGAATCTTCTGCTCGGTCTCGGGCCAGACGCGCCGCCCCTTTCGAAGCCGCTTCACCAGCTTCCCGTCATCGACGGCCAAGCGGCCAAACGTGGTTTCGGATACGCCTCTCGCCTTTGCGGCGGCGGCGATGTCTCGCAGGAGTTGTTTGCGTTCGTCTGTCATAGGGCGGGAACATAATGGGCGATTGCCCATCAGTCAATGGGAGACTGCCCCGTGACATTAACGACACAGGTGGGCAATATCCCACTCATGAAAAAGGCTAAGAAAGACTGGCGGCAGCTTCTTATTGAGGCGATGGAGGCTCACCCCAAGTACCGCAACAACGGTCGCGGGAAGATCGACATGAAGAATTTGTCGATCGACGCTGGCGTGGGCGACACCTTCGTTCGCGATATCTTGAAGCGTAACCGAACCCCTTCCTTCGTGCTGTTTCAGAAGGTCTGCCGACAATTAGGGAAGTCGGTGGCTGAGCTCGGCGGCGAGGAGTTCGTGACTGAAGCGGGCCGCATACCGCTCATCGACTTCGTCGCCGCCGGCAAGTGGACAAACGTCCAGCCGAAAGAGCGTGATTTCGAGAGCGAGATCGCCGCAGATAAGCCGGTTGGCCCAAACGCTTTTGCCCTCACGGTGAGGGGTGATTCGATGCTGCCGATCTTCCCAGACGGCTCCACCATCATTGTGGACCCCGATATTGCAGCAAATCCTGGGGATTACGTGGTTGCCAAGCTCAGGGACGAAGACGTGGCGACCTTCAAGCAGTATCGCGACCGAGGAAGCGACAAAAAGGGCCGAATTGTCGAGCTTAAGCCACTCAACGAGAACTACGCCTCGCTCATCATGGACACGAATCGCCCCGGCGAGATCATTGGGCCCGTTGTGGAATTCCACACTTACCCAAGGCGTTAGCATTGGGCTGCTGCCCACAACGTGCTAGATAGATTGCACTGAGTCGGAGCGATCCGCCTGCAGGCGCCGCGCTTTGACCCTCGCGGGTTGGCGTGGCTTCGTGGCCTTACCGTCGCCGGTTGGCCGCGCAATAGGCCGCCGCTATCAAGTCGGGCGTTTCGGGCCGCCGCCGTCTCGGGCGAGATTTGTGCGCATGCGCTTTTGGGCTTTCACCGGCCCACCGGTGGGCTTCACCAAGGGATAACCCCTATGAAGCTGCACTTAACGGTCGACACGGCCACGATCACCCGTTTGCTGATGATCGTGGCCATACTCTTCAGTTGAGAAGTCGGGGCTCGGGAAACCGGGCCCCGAACTGCGTTATAGCCCCGAATTAATGCCTTTTCAATCGTGATGGGATTTTGCCCATTGACACGATGGGCGTCTGCCCATTATATCTGATCTCACACAAGACGAGATCAGCCCATGTCCGCACCGACCCTAACCTACCCGCAACTGATCGCGCTTCGCCCGTGCGAAGACGACCGCAAGTCCGTCGAGAAACTTCTCGGCGGCAAGACGAAATGGAACGGCAAGCAAATCACGGCGGCGCAGGCTGTCGCTGCTGGCGTCTCGTTCGGCAATCTCGTCTGGGTCGCATCTGCAATCGCGCTGACCGACAAAGATGTTGAGCGCCGGTTGCGGCTTTGGATGGCCGACTGCGCGGCGCGCGTCCTGCACATCTACGAGAAGGAAGCGCCGACCGACATGCGGGTGCGCAACTGCATCATCGTGTCCCGGCAATTCGCGCGCGGTGAAGTGGACGACGCCGCTAGGGACGCCGCTAGGGCCGCCGCTAGGGACGCCGCTTGGGCCGCCGCTAGGGACGCCGCTTGGGCCGCCGCTTGGGACGCCGCTAGGGCCGCCGCTAGGGACGCCGCTTGGGCCGCCGCTAGGGACGCCGCTAGGGCCGCCGCTAGGGACGCCGCTAGGGCCGCCGCTAGGGCCGCCGCTAGGGACACCGCTTGGGACGCCGCTAGGGCCGCCGCTTGGGACGCCGCTAGGGCCGCCGCTAGGGACGCCGCTAGGGCCGCCGCTAGGGACGCCGCTAGGGCCGCCGCTAGGGACGCCGCTTGGGCCGCCGCTAGGGACGCCGCTAGGGCCGCCGCTAGGGCCGCCGCTAGGGACACCGCTTGGGACGCCGCTTGGGCCGCCGCTTGGGCCGCCGAAGAAAAATGGCAACTCGAACGCCTCGTTGCGTGGCTCAGCGACCCGGAGCCTGCCGACCTCGAATTGCCCGCGCTTCAAACCGCGAAGACGGAGGCCGCATAATGTCCGCCACCGTCCACACCCTCTACTCCGCCAAGGACTACTACGACGTCTGCTCGACGCCGCGCGAGCGGGAGGAGTTCGCGTTAGACCGTGAACACGTCGAAACAGTAGCCAGCGCCTTCCAGCTTCTGCTGGCGCGCGTCGAGGCGGCCCGCCCGCACCTGAAGTCGGATCAAGCGCGCAAGTGCTTCCGAGATTTGGAGAGCGGCCTTGCCGACCTCAAGCACGACACGTCGCTCGCCTACGTCACCGAGCTTTGCTGCGGGGAGAAGGTCTAATGGCCCCCGACACGCAATCCGAACGCTGGTTCGACGAGGCCGAGTTGGCCCTCATGCATCTGGCCGAGACGTTCAAGCCGAAGGCGCCGGAGCCGTTCGTCAGCGAATACCTGACGCGCCCGCTCCGCACTGAAGACGAAGCGCGGGCGCAGTTAAACCGTCCCCGTATTCCGAAGGCTCGCGGCTTGGCCGACCTCATCGCTGAGCAGGTTGGGATCGACCACATGTTCGTCAAACTTTTCGGGAGCAACAAATGATCCGCGACCAACTCACCACGCCAATTCTCTGGCTGATCGTGGCCCTGATGTTCTTCACGGGCTACGTGGCCTTCGCGACGGGATCGCTCGTGACGGCTTGGGATGTGCGGGACAACCCGCGCGCCGAGTACATCGAGCCGACACAGTGGGCGCAGCTAGGCCTCAAGGGCACGTTTGGCGGTGACCTGTGAGAACGTGGGCTGTAGCTCTCGGCGTGAGCATCGGAAACGTCGTTATCGCGTACTGCGGCGGATCGTTTGAAGTCGCGATGGGGCAAGTTGTTGGCGCGTTTATGGTTGCCGCAACGTGTTCGTTCGTAGAGGCGGTGTGGCCATGAGATGGATCGCCACCCTCTGGGACATCTTCACGGCCATCGTCGTCTTTGCGGCGGGATCGATCGGCACCGTTTCCGTTCATTCGCCTGGCGTCATCAGCGCCGAGCCGACGAACGATTTGCCGGCGATGACCGAGACCCAGTTCCTCGACACCACACCGTTCCACTAAACCCCCGCCCCTCCCCACCAGACGGAGAAGAGAATGACGACCTTTGAAAGCATCAAACGCATCGACGATGCAGCCGAGAATGTTGCGAAGTTCGTGTTCGCCAATGGCACGGCAGTCGCGGAAGCGGTTCTCTACAAATACCCGGACTATGCGACACGCACTGTCATTTGCTGCTCAACGCAATCGGGCTGCCCTGTCGGCTGCCGGTTCTGCGGCGCAGGCGACTACTTCGTTCGCAGCCTGACAACGGAGGAAATCGTTGCGCAGGCTGATCACTGCATCGAGCAGTCCGCCACCGATCCAGCAACGATGGGACGCCTGCAAATCATGTTCATGTCGATGGGGGAGCCAGCGCTTGCTCAGGCGGCGCTTGTTCCTGCCATCGACGAACTGCACGCGAAATATCCCAACGCGGCACTGCTGATTTCGACATCGGCGCCGCGCGTGGATTGGGAGCCGATCTTCCTTGTCAGCAAGCGCGTGCCTACAGTTGGGCTGCAATTCTCCCTGCACGAAAGCACGGACGAAGCGCGCGACAAGCTGATCCCGTTCAAGAAGAAACACACGCTTCGCGAAATCGCAGCGCTGGGCAACGACTGGCACCTCTTCACCGGGCGCAAACCGTTCTTCAACTTCTGCGCACACGACGGCAACGAAACGGATGCCGACGCGGATCGTCTCGCCGCCATGTTCAACCCTGCCATCTGGTGCGCGACCGTCAGCGTCATTTGCGAACGCTCCGAAGGCTTGCCAGCGCGTAACGAGCATCAGCGCAATCTCGCGCTGCAATTCTCCGAGCGTCTAATCGAGCGCGGCTACGACGTTCGCGTCTTCGATCCTGCTGGCCAAGACACCATCGGCGGCGGGTGCGGGCAGCTCTGGTTCGTTCAGCAATGGATGAAGGATCACCCGGACAAAGCGCGTCCGTCTGTCGGTCACGGCAAGCCGGAAGTGCATGTGCCAGCCACAGCCACCGCAGCTTAGCCGCCGCGCGAGGAGATTGATTGATGACAGAGCTAACCGAAACCGAAGTTCACCACATGCGCCACGCTCTCGGGCTCAACCAGGGCAAGGTGGCATACCGCAATCATTTCGTCACCGATCCCGAAGGCCCGGATGGGATCGTGTGGGAAGGCCTCGTCGCTCGTGGCCTTGCTACCAAGCGCAAGGGTAGCCCGCTGTCTGGCGGCGACCCGATCTACTTGGTCACCGCCGAGGGGCGTAAAGCGATTGGTGCGCCCCTCGCGGCGGGGAGCGCGACGTAGATGGGTGATCGCTGCATCGATGGGCGCTTGATGCGTCACAAGCCGTTTCCGGATGATCCGGACTACGAGCATGACGTTGGCGAGTGTCCGGAGTGCGAAGGTGTCGGGTGCGAACGCATTGAACGCGCTGGCGACGACAGTTACGCGCGCGGCTTTGATGAAGCAATCGAAGTGGCGGTAAAAAAACTCGACGCGCTCTTCAGCGATGAAATAGAGAGCCTCGACGAAGGCTTGATGACCGACGCCGACCTAAGCGACCGCGATCGGGTTGAGATGTGCGCGCAATCAAAGGCGGCTGACGTTTGGCGCGAACGATTTCCAACACCCATCCGCGCCCTCAAGCGTCGGATCGTCGTCACCGCGGAAGGCTGCGGCACGCATGGCTCGCCAGAGTTAGACGCTGATGCCGCAAAGCTGATCGCGCAGGGTGCCGATCCTGGACCGACGATGGAGGATTTGAACAATGAGTGATACCGCGAACCCAGGCAACCAAAGCTTCGGCCAGTCTATGTACGTCGAGGTCAAAAGAGACAAGCTGGCCCGCCTCGAAAGCGACCGCGCCCGCTCAATCAATAGGGGCAAGATGCTGATCCGGATGCGCGATGTGCTGGTCAACATCAAAGCTGACATCGAGGACGAAGTGGATCGCACCTACTTCGGCAGCATGAACCAAGCCGACATGTTCCGCGAGGTCGTCGAAGAACTCGACGCGTTCAAGTGGGACCGCATAATGCAGGAAGGACCAGAGCCGGACGTTATCGAAGAGTGCCGCAAGGCCAACGGTCGGGCAGACACAGCCGAGGCGCGGCTCAAGCGCATCATTACCCAGTGCCGCAATGAAACAAGCGGTGCCGAAGAAGACGTTGAGCGCGACTCCGTTCTCGCAACCATCATCGCGATTGCCGAAGGGGAGGCCGCCTGATGGCCCGGATCGCGGGGAAGGGGAGACCGGCCATACCTGTGAAAATTCAGGTATCGGTGGCGATACGGCAGTCGATGCATGGTGGCCTGACGTGTCCGCTGTGCCTGAAATGGTTGCTGCCCGAAGAGACACGCGTCCTTGAGCATCTGGTGCCTCGGGCAACGCGGATCGCGCTCGGTCAGGAACCGGACGCGCCTGAGAACCTGCGCTGGGTCCACAAGGAATGCGCCGGCCGCAAGACCAACGGTGTCCCTGCGACCTGTGCGGACGGCGACATCCACAAGATTGCCAAGGGTAAGCGCCTGGCGGCAGCCCGAGCCATCCACGAAGCAGCCAAGCGTGGCGAGTACATCCGCCCGCCGTCGCGGTTGAAGGGCAAGGGCTTCGACAAAGGCTTGAGCAAGAAATTCAGCGGGGAGGTCGTGCGCCGTGGCTGATCCGTTCCCGATCTGGTGCACGAAATGGTGCCTATCGAGCGGCATCGAAGAGGCAACGGCGTGGGAATTTCCCGGCACGAGAGAGTGGTGCGTGGTCGCTAGCGGCAGATTGCGCGGAACGATTTTGCAGAGCGGACAGTGGTTCCGAACCAAGGCCGCCGCCGTGAAGGAAGCCAACAAGCTGCTGGCCCGCGTGATCGAGCAGCAACGTCATCGACTTGAAGAACTTGAAAGCATCGTATTCGGAGGTGAGAGCCATGAAGGAACTAGCGACCGCCCTGGCGAAGGCCCAGGCAGCAATGAAACCGGCGCTGAAGGACAGCACGAACCCGCACTTTAAGAGCAAGTACGCGGACCTTACCAGCGTTTGGGAAGCGTGCCGGGATGCTCTGACGAAGAACGGGCTCAGTGTCGTGCAGACGACCGAGTTCGACGGCGATGCGGTGTGGATCGAAACGCTGCTTCTGCACTCGTCAGGCGAGATGCTGAAGGGCCGGTATCCGTTGCGCCCGACACAGGCCACGCCGCAGGGCTACGGGTCTGCGATCAGCTATGCACGCCGCTATGCGCTTGCCGCGATGGTTGGCGTCGTGGCGGATGATGATGACGGGCAAGCGGCATCCGAACGGCCGGCGCAGAACGGCAACGGCGCCCACTACGAGCCGACGCCCACGCAAACGATGCAGGGGCGCAAGACCGAAGCCGATGGAATCAAGAAGGCTCGCGAATGGGCCAACAACGCACACGCCGCGCTTGGCAAGATGAAGACGACGGCGGAACTGAATGCGTGGCTCGGTAAGTGGAGCGAGACGGTTGATAAGCTGCGGGATGTTGTGCCCGATGAGTTCACGTCGCTCGACGACAAGATCAACGTGACGGCGGATCGCGTCAACTCGTTGGCGGCTGTCTAATGAAGGTCTTCATGGTCAGAACCATCAACGGCCTGTTGCCCGACGACGAACGGGCAACGGAAGCCTTGCGCGGGATCAAGATCGGCCAGACGGTTGCCGTCGAGGTAACGCGTCCCCGGAACATCCAGCACCATCGCTTGTATTGGGCGATGTGTACGAAGATCGGGAACGCACTGGACGTGGCGCCGGAGAATATCAGCGACGTGCTGAAGCTCCGCACCGGTCATTTCGTCGTGGTCCACACCAAGACCGGCCCGGTTCATCTGCCGCGGTCGATCAGCTTTGCGGCGATGGATCAAGCAGCGTTCCGTGAGTTCTTCGAACGCTGCGCCAAGGTTATTTCGATGGAATGGCTGCCGCACATGACGGCCAAGCAGGTGCAGAGCGAGGTGCTCGAAATGCTCGGCATCACATGGAAGGAAGCAGCATGAGCGAGAAAGAAACCCCCCACCCCACCCCAGCCCGCCCCGCCCCCGACAGCAAAGGAGTCTGAGACATGAAGGTTTCTGAGCTTATCAAGGCGCTAGAGCGGTACCCGGACAACGAGGCGGTCATCCCTGTGAAGCTGCCTCACAGCAGTATCGGTGGTAGCCCAACGGTGCCGATCAAGGGGGCGTTTTCTGGGATCGATTGGGATCGCGGCAAGCTGCTTATTCAGCCTGAAAGCGATTTGTATCCGGTCGGCCCCGACTTCAAGGACGCGAAGACACTCATCCGCGAATACGAAGAGCGTATCGGCTGGGCGCTGATGTCGTTGCGGTCGAACATCCCGGACAGCGAGCGGGTCAAGATAACAATCCAAAATCTCATGCCGAAGCGCGCGAGGACCGATGGCTGAGGCGAGGATGATCGAAATGATGGCGAAGGCTCTGGCCGAGCTTGAATATGACGAGCGGTCGCTGCTGCACGACAGCCCGGCGACTTATGCCGACGCATGCTGGCCTGAGTTCGTGACGGCGGCTCGTACGGCTCTGAAGGCGATGCGCACGCCCGTCGATGGCAAGGCGATGATGACGCAGCGGATGTTCAAGGTCTTCTGGGACGTTTACCTGATCAACCTCAGCAAGCACGGCGCATTCGAGAGCTTCAATCACGCGTGGTGCGCGCTAATCGACGACATCATTCTCACTTCCGCCGCCGGGGACGAGGACCGGAGAGCATGAGCGACATCATCCGCGATTACCTGCCGTGGCTTCTGTCGGTCATCACCATCTGGATGACGCTGCTTGCTGGCAACAAGACGCGCTGGGCTTGGGCCGTTGGGCTCGGCAATCAGGCGCTATGGCTGATCTGGATTGTCGCAGTGGGGGCTTGGGGCCTTCTACCGATGAACCTCGCGCTGTGGGTCGTCTACACGCGCAATCATTTTAAGTGGCAGCAACCTGAACAGGAAAAGGAAAAGACATGAACGAACCGCAAGGCACTACCGTGGCATTCAACAACGGCCTGACGCGCGCGCAAGACGACGAGATCGACGAAATCCACATCGAACTAGGTCGGCTCAAGGCGCGCATTGAAGCGCTCGGGCGTCATCGCAGCTACAGCACGGCCATCACGAAACTCGACGAGGGTCAGCATTGGCTGCGCGACAGAAAGCACCGGGGGCCGTAACCCCCACCCCCGTCCCGCACCGATGGCTGAGGCGAGGATGATCGAAATGATGGCGAAGAAGGATTTAAACGATGGACATTGAGGTTCATAAAGACTGCCTGCACGGCCAATGGAAGAACTGCGATTTCGTCCTGCATATCGGGACGACGGCCTACGTGTTTTTTCGCGATGGACGCAGCCCGAACCGCTCCGCGACGGTCGTCGAAATATTCACGCATAAACGCTGGTTCCGCTTCCGCCGAGGCGTGCCTGCCCTTTCCGCCGCCGGGGACGAGGACCGGAGAGCATGAGCGACAACGAAACATACGATTATCGCGGCGTGGTCTGCCCGCATTGCGAACACCGGCACAGCGACCCTATCGAGATGACCGGCAACGACGATGATGAGCACGAGCGCGAATGCTCGAAATGCGACAAGCCGTTTATCTGCTGGTCGAGCACGCTCGTTGCGTACTGCGCGAAGCCGATTGACCCCCACCCCGACGGAGGCAGCGATGCGTGAAGCACGAGAACAGCCGGCATGGAAAGTTTTCGCGAAGTGGTTTCACGACCATTGGGGCGATGACGAGTTGCCGCCAGACGAACCGTCGCACGAATGGCAATCGCTAGAAGCTGCGTTCGCGAGCGCCGGGCTGGCCGTGGTGCCGGTGGATGCGCTGAAGAAGATGCTCATTGCTGCGTATGAGCAAGGCGACTTAGACCGCTTCGCGCGTCACAACAAATTCAAGGTCGAGTATACCGGCTCGCTCGACTACGCCGCCCGCATGACCGCCGCTCTCCCGCCTTTGGCTTCCGGGGGCGGGTGATGATCTACTACAACGAATTTGATCCGTACGCGGCCCAATGGCTCTGCAATCTGGCGGAACAGGGCTTGGTGCCGGGCGGTCAGGTTGATGATCGCAGCATCCGTGACGTTCAACCCAAGGACTTGGGCGCCTATGACCAGTGCCATTTCTTCGCGGGCATCGGCGGATGGAGTTACGCGCTCGCGCTCGCAGGATGGCCGGCAACTCGACCTGTTTGGACCGGCTCTTGTCCCTGCCAGCCATTCAGCGCCGCCGGAAAGCGCAAAGGCACAGCTGACGATCGTCACCTCTGGCCTGAGTTCTTGCGCCTCATCACCGCCTGCAAGCCTGCAACAGTTTTTGGAGAGCAGGTTGCGAGCAAAGACGGACGTGAATGGCTCGCCGGAGTACGAACTGACCTGGAAGCATTGGGATATGAAGTCGGGGCCGCCGATCTGTGCGCTGCGAGCGTCGGCGCGCCGCACATCAGGCAGCGATTGTTCTGGGTGGCCGACGCCAATGGCGGGAACGCCGGCGCAGAACGGCAACAACGCGGCGGGCAACAACGACAGTTCGCGGCGGACGGTTACGCTGGTGACGGGCTGGCCTACGCCGAAGACGCCAACGGGCGGCCCCAACTCGAAACGGGCGGAGCGCGGAGCGGGCGGAGCGGACTTGCAGGAAGTCGCGAAGATGGCGGGATGGAACACACCCCGCGCGACGGACGGCAGCAACGGCGGCCCGAACCAATCGGGCGGGGCGTTGAGCCACGATGCGGCGACGGCGGGCTGGGCGACACCGCGAGCGAACAAGCGCGGCTTCCCCGACAGCCATGGGGACAATCAGACACCGTGCCCTGTTCAGACGGAAACACGCGGCGCATTGAGCCCGGAACATTCCCGCTGGCTCATGGGGTTTCCAACCGCGTGGGGAAGCTGCGCGCCTACGGCAACGCGATCGTCCCGCAAGTCGCCGCGCAATTCATAAGCGCATACCTGATGGTCCCGCCCCCGGGCGGTGGGGGCGACACGTGAGCGGGAGAGGGCGGCTTCGGATGCTGAGGCCGTCAACGTACGTTTTGACGGCGCACGAAGTCGCGCTCGATTTCTTCCGCCGCGGGCCAGAGTACTTGTCCACCGAGGAGTTCAGAAAGCTGCACCCGTCATTCCCTCGGCCGCGGACAGACGGGCTCTATCACCGCGCGTCGGTTGAGGCCTGGGTTGACTCGACATTTGGAATCGTCGCCGGATCAGGGCAAGAGGCCATAAGGGCCGAAATGCTGGAGGCGGCAAGAGGTGGGGCGCGATCACGTGCGGCACGTTCGGGTTAGGCGCCGGCCGGATGGCCTGCTCAACCATTTCTGGGAGCCGTCGCGCGCGCTGCGCAAGCTTGGGTATTCGAGCGAACCGCTCGGCACCGATGAGGCCAAGGCCTACGCACGGGCGGCGTTTCTTAACATTGAAGCGGAAAAGGATCGCGCGGCGCAGCGAACGGCGCAGGGGCAAGACCTGCCTGCGACAGCGATCAAGCGCCTGGTCGCCGCTTACGAGGCATCGGAAGAATACCGCGATCTGAAGAAGCGAACGCAAGACGATTATTCGTACTGGCTCGGCTTCGTCGTCGACACGTGGGGAAAGTATGAGGCGGCGCTTCTCGATGAGAAGGCGATCAAGCTCTGGCTGCGTGAGACGGCAAAGACGCGGCCGTGGAACGCTTATCACCTGGGGCTGACGCTGCGCACGTTCCTGAAGTGGTGCAAGGGCGAGAAGATCATCACGGCCGTGCCGGAATTCGTGGTCAGCACGCCAGCGCCGCGGCGGGTGAAGTGGTCCGAGGACGAGATCGTGCGCCAAGTCGAGGCCTTCGAGGCGCTCGGCTGGCCATCGCTGGCGGTCGGCTTCCTGGTCGAATGGTGCGTCGGGCAGAACCCGTGCGACGTCTGGACCCTCAAGCGCCACCACTACGCGGCCGGCGCAATCGACGTGACGCGCTCCAAGACGGGCGTGGGCGGCGATCCAATTCCGCTGTGGCTGGACGTGCGCGCCAGGCTCGATGCCTATCTGGCGGCCTCGCCTGCTACTCCTGAAGCGCCGCTATTCCGAAACGAAAAAACCGGCGTTGAGTGGGTCGAGAGCACGCGCGCGAAATGGTTCTCGCGGGCGCGGACGCTGGCAGGGTTGCCGGGTGAATTGCAGATGAGGGATTTGCGCCGAACGGCGATCACGGAAGCGCTGAGGCTTGGGTTCAGCCGCGGGCAGGCGCGCGCCCTATCACGGCACGCCACCGATCAGGGCATGTCGCCCTATGACGCGTTGGAGGCGAGCGGCATCGTTGTCGACGTGCAAGCCGCTCGCGGAAAAGCGCGGAAAACTGAGTCCGTCAAATAGCGCTTTTCGTCATGTTTTTTGTAAGTCACTCGACGGATTGTCGGCGGAATTCTCGGGAGCGCGCTGGTTTAGCAAACCGCCGCCTTCAGCCTCTCGGCCACAGCTCCATACCGCCCGCTTCAGGCTTCGCGGGGCGGTCTATTTGCCCTGATCCGCCCGGCGATGCAACAGGGGCGGCCCTTCAGGCCTTTGTCTGGAAATCCAGCCGGTACGCGTAGCCGCGCATCACGTCGCGATAGGTCATGCGCCCGCGGCCTGCGCGCTCTGCATCCTCGAACCACGCGCGCACTTCCGGGCGGAAGCGCACGTGGAATTGGTCGAGCCACGTGCCCAGCATCTTCTTGAACCAGGTGGGCATGCCCTCTTGATTGCCGAAATCGACGACGTGCACCGTTCCCTGGGGCCGCATCTGCGCGAACCCATGCTCCAGCGCCGCGCGCCAATCGTCCATCATCGACAGCGAGTAGGAATAGATCAGCCGGTCGAACGGCCGGGCGTGCCCGAACATGCCGGCGGTGAAGTCCGTCGACAGCGCCGTGGCCAACTTCACGCGCGAGCCAAGGCCGGCCGCATCGACCGCGGCCTGCGCCGTCTTCAACATCTCCGACGACGCGTCGATGCCGTAGAACGTGGCGCTGGGATGCTTCTTGGCCAGCAGCACCAGATTGCGCGCCGTGCCGCAGCCGACCTCGCAGATGTGCTCGTCCTTCGACACCGGCAACTCCGCGATCAGCTTGTCGCGGCCGAACAGGTAATACTTGCGGGTCAGGTCGTAGATGTACCGCTGATGGCGGTACATATCGTCCATCGCCACGCGGGCGTCTGCGGTCATTACGCTGCTTTCAGGCTGTAGATGTGGAAGCCGCCATAGATCGAAGAGCGATCGGCATCGTGACCCTTCATCGCGTCCTCGCCCTCATACTTCCAGAGCGCGAGAAGATCGGGCGGCAGCTTACGATCAAGCGGCGAGTCGGGCCCGGCCGTCCGGAAAATCACCCGCGCATCCGGCGCCGCCGTGCGCGTGATCTGCACCCACAGGTCCGTGATCTGCTGCTCGTTCATCCAATCCTGCGCATCGAGCAGCACATAACGATCGAGACTCTGCGCCGGCCGCGCGGCAAGGAAGTCCGTCATCGACGCCAGATGCGTCTCCACGCGATCCGTCCGCTGACGGACGACCTTGTACGTCTCTTCCTGCAGATAGGCCGGCACCGCGCCGCGATCTTCGGTGTCATAACGGCGGCCGAACGCCTGCCAGGCAAAATAGTTTTCGGTGATCGGGAAATCGCACGCGAGCTTCTCGATGCGCTTGCGGATCAACCCCGCCGGATCGCCGCCCGAAGCTTTATTGAGTTCGTCATACTGCGCCGGCGGAATGCCAAGCGCGTAGAACGACACCGGCAACTTCGACAACGCCCGCACCAGCTTCGTATCGAACAACGGCGCAACGACGCGCTCAAAAATCGCGCGCTGCTCTTCCGGCGTCCGCGCCGTCAGCATCTCGTTCAGCTTCTTGCCGTGCACCCGCGCGACCGTCTGCAGCACGCCGAGGAACCGGCCCAGCAGCCCATAGCGATAGAGATTGCGCGCGAACATATTGATGCGCTTGCCGCGCAGCGGGATCCAATTCTCCCAGTACTTGCGCGAGGTCTCGTCCAGCCGTTCGACCAGGAACGTGTCGTACATCTCGCGATTGGCCTTCTGGTTCGCATAACCGAAGAAGGCGAAGAAATCCTCATAGGTCGGCAGATGCTGCAGGGCCGCGAGCTTCAGCCGCGTCAGCGCGATATGGTTAGGATTGAGGTCGACCGCGATCACTTTCGCCGGATTCGCCGCCAGATAATTGACCACATTGCACCCGCCCGACGCGATCGTAATGATGCGTGTCGTAGGCGTAATCCGCATCGCGGCCATGTCGACGTCGGGGTCTTCCCAAATTTGGTTGTAGACAAAGCCCTGGAACATCAACGTAAAAAGCCGTTCCAAGACGCCGCGCTTCGACACCAATTTGGAGTTGACCGCGGCTTCCTTCAGAAGTTTGTTCGCCATGCTGTGGTGCTGAATCCGACTGGGAGGGCGCCCCGCGCCAAACCGGCTATTTAATGCGGGAGCCCCCGGGTTGCAAACGACCCGCTCATGACCAATCAAAAAAGACCCCGGAAATCGTCGCAACCCGTGACGCGTTCCCACACGAAACCGCCTACGGCAGCGGCCTTTCAGCCGTCGTCGCGTGTGTCGCAGGCCGTTTTGGCCGCCATGACCGACCAAGAAGCAGGCGCCTCGCTTGATTCAGCGCTATCGCGCGCGCTCAAAACGACGCCGGGACTCGACCCCAATCAACGCCGCCAAGTCGTAAAAGAACTGAACGAGATCAACCGCCACCGCGCGCGCCTGACCTGGCACTTAGAGCAGGAACGCATCCGCCTGTCGCCGCACAACCTGTTCATGGCCTGGACCGGATTCGAATCACGCCAAGCCCCCGTCGGCATCCGCATCACCGAACAGGACCGCGCCCTCATCGAACATATGAAGACGCGCAGCCTCGCAGACCCCGAGACGCCGGAGGCCGTGCGCCTCGAATGCCCTGAAGCCTTCGAACGACCGCTGCGCGAGGCGCTGGGCAAAGCCTTCGCCGCCGAGATGGCCGCCTGCCTCGAACCGCCGCCGGTAGACCTGCGCGTCAACATCCTCAAAGGAACCGTCGCTGAAGCGCGGCGCCGCCTGAAGAGCGAAGGCATCGCAACCCACCCCACCCCGTTCAGCCCGTGGGGCCTGCGCGCGCAACCCGGCTCCAACGTCTCGCCGACCGCAGCGTTCACCGAAGGCCTCATCGAATTCCAAGACGAAGGCTCGCAAACCGCAGCCGCGCTGTGCGACGCCCGCGCCGGCATGCAGGTGATGGACTTCTGCTCCGGCACAGGCGGCAAGGCGCTGGCCCTCGGCGCAGCGATGAACAACCGCGGCCACCTCGTCGCCTGCGATATCAGCACCGTCCGCCTCGCCCGCGCGAAGCTGCGCCTGAAACGCGCTCACGTCGAAAACGCCGAGCGCATCTTGCTGCCGCAAGTCGACGACAAGGCGATGAAGAAACGCTACGCGCATTTCGACCGCGTGCTCGTCGACGCCCCCTGCTCCGGCACCGGCTCCTGGCGCCGCAACCCCGACGCCCGTTGGTCGACCCAAGCCGCCAACATCGCCGAACTGACCGCGCTGCAAGACTCCATTCTCGAACGCGCCTCACGTTTCGTGAAGACGGGCGGCCGCATGATCTACGCGACGTGCTCACTCCTGCGCCGCGAAAACGACGACCGCGTCGCCCACTTCCTCAAAGCGCACCCAGAATTCGAACAACTCGACGCACGCACCGTCTGGAAAGACGTCACCGACCGCCCGTGGCCCACAGAAGGCGAAAACGTCCTCCGCCTCTCCCCCGCCAAACACCGCACCGACGGCTTCTTCGCCGCGGTGATGCAGCGCCGCTCGCCTTGAACGAGATCGCTTAGCGCTGTCCACCATCGCAAGGCGAACGCACGACCACTTTTCAACGCGACCGGGCCACAATTCGGGCATAGTCCGCCGCGAAATTCGCGCGGCCTGAGGGAATCGTCCAATGCGTCCCCCGTTCTACGTTCGCCAACTCAAGATCGACCTCGAAGAGTGGATCAAGAAGGGCCTCGTGCCCGAAGAAAGTCGCGACGAGATTCTGGCGAGCCTCGGCGCCGGCCGCTCGGGCAGCCGCCTCGAAGTCATCCTCGCCGTCTTCGGCGTGATCCTCGTCGGCCTCGGCGTCCTCTCGTTCGTCGGCGCCAACTGGGCCGCGATGACGAAGCTCACGCGCCTCGTCGTCCTCTTCGGCTCGATGTGGGCCGCTTACGGCCTCGCGATCTGGTTCGCCAGTCGCGGCCGCGAACTCATCGGCCAAGCCTTCGTGCTCCTCGGCGTATTGCTCTTCGGCTCGAACATCTGGTTCGTCGCCCAGACCTACAACATCAACGCGCACTACCCCGACGGCACGCTGCTTTGGGGCGCCGGCGCACTCGCCGCGGCCTTCCTGGTGCCGTCACGCGCAGCGCTCGCTGCGGCACTCGTCATCGGTGCGTACTGGACGTGGCAAGAGACGATCGACTTCGAACGCCCCATCCATCTCGCCTTCCTCGCCTACTGGGCGCTCGCTGCGACGCTGGCATGGTACCTGAACTGGCGGCCGGGCATCCATCTGTCCGCGCTCGCGCTCATCTTCTGGTTCGTCATCAACTACGACGGTATCCAAAAGATGCTCGGCTGGAGCGAAGCCGAAGTGCTGACGATCTACATCCTCCTCCCGCTCGCCATCTGGTCCGCGTGCCAAGTCTTTGAGTCCAGCGCCAATGCGCTGACCATGACCATCGGCCACTACGCGTTCTTCTTCTTCCTCGGCGCCTTCGCGGTCCTGCACCTGCCCGACACCGGCGAGAGAGGCCCCTTGCCCAGCTGGATGGGCTTTGCCGCAGCGATGAGCGCCATCTCGCTCGCCGCCGTTATCGCCTCGCTGCAGCGCAAAGGCTCAACAATCATCGACGTCGCGGGCACGCTCTTCGCCTGCTTGGTCACGATGTCCTACGTGATGCTGGTCGGCAAAGACGAAGACACCTATGACGTCTTCTATCTCGTCTGCACGCTGGTGGTGATCATCTGGAGCATCAGCCGCGGCGCGCGCATGGACGACCGCTTCGTCATCAACCTGTCGACGGTCGCTTTCGGCATCTGGGTTCTCTACGTCTACTTCGACCTTTTCTCAGGCCTGATGGACCAGGCGGTGTTCTTCACCGTCGGCGGCATCCTGTTGATCGGCCTCGCGCTGGGTCTCGAAAACCTCAGACGAACCCTCGTCGCGGGCACGCATAAGCCCGAAGCCGCGTCGTAGGAGGCGATCATGGCAACCACCCTGCGCATTCTCATCGTCGTCGCCCTGCAGACGGCCCTGCTCGCCTACATGATCCTCGATCGCCAAGCGGTGCTCAGCGCCTCGCGCACCGTCACGCTCAAAGTCGTGCCCGTCGACCCACGCGACATCTTCCGCGGCGACTACGTGATCCTAACGTACGAGATCTCGCGCCTCGATCCGACCAAGATCGAAGGCGACAACACGTTCGGCTATGGCGACAAGGTGCTTGTGACACTGGTGCCGAGCGGCGACACCTGGACCGCCGCCGCCATCGCACGCGGCAAACCGGTGCCGGCCCAAGGCGGCGTCGCCATCCAAGGCACGATCGAATCCTTCGACGCCAACGAAACCGGCCAGGCAACCGCGGTCACCGTCCACTACGGCATCGAAAGCTATTTTGTACCCGAAGGCACTGGCCGCGAGATCGAGCAAGAACGCCAAAAGGGCGACCTCAGCGCCGACATCGCCGTCGACACCTCTGGCCGCGCGGCGATCAAAGCGCTACGCCGCGGCGGCCAGGTCTTCTACGTCGAAGGAATCTTCTAGTCGGCAGCGCTCGGCAGCGGCCCCAACGGGAACGGCTTGTCGTCGCGCAACAGCAACGCATAGCCCAAGCAATGCGTGAGATAACGCGCGCTGATCGAGACGATGTTCTTGAGATCCGCGTTCGGCTCGCGGTTGATCGCCATGACGATCCACGTGCCGACGGCAAGCAGGATCATGAACCAAAACGCAAACCAAGCGACGACCGCGAATCCGAACGACAGAAAGAATCGCTGCCACGGAAACGGAGCCTTCTCGACCGGCGTAACATCGTGCGGCGGCGGCGAGGCGGAATCGTAAGAAGCGTCGGTATCGGGCATATGATCCTCCGAATCGGCCCAGGGGCGGCCAACTCGATGATACATGGGATCGCACGCCAGGCGGATCAACCCTGGCGTTAGCTCATCCAGCTCCGCCGCCGGTCGAACAGCGGGAACATCAGCAGCCCCGTGAAGAACCCGCCCAGATGAGCCTCCCACGCGATCGATCGCCCGAAGCCGCCCGGCGCAAACCCGGTGATACCCAGCAAAACGTTAAGCACGACCCAGACCGCCGAGGCTAACAACACCGGCCGGCTGAACAACGGCAACCGCTCGCGCGGCCAACCCGGCGATGAGTTCGGATCGATCAAAATAAAGCGGAACGCAGCCCCCATCAGTCCCGACACCGCACCGGACGCGCCGACAACCGGAACCGGAGATCCCCAATGGAACACGAGATGGACGACCGCCGCACCCAGCGTCGCGAGCAAGGACAACGCTAGAAAGCGTCCAGTGCCAACGCGGCGCGCCACCATCGTCGCAAACACGAGGAACCAAACGGAGTTGAAGATCAGATGCACGAAGTCGCCGTGCAGAAACGCATACGTTACGAAGGGAACGTAGGCGGCAAAGGTATCCGCCACACCGCCCTCGCCGTTCCAACCGTAATGAGCAAACCGCTCCGGCGTCAGCGCGAAACTCTCGATCAAGTACTGAAACTGCGGGTCGCTCAGAAACAGCGAACCAACATGCACGACGATGAAGGCGATGATGAACGCCGTCACCACCCGTGGTGCGCGCAAAATCGGTTCGTTCGCCTCATCCGAGGGCGGCCCCTGACCGATCGAGGTTCCCATCAGTTCTTGCGCGCCAGCGCGGCTTCGAGAAGCGGCAGACGGTCATTGCCGAAGTACGTGTCGCCGCCGTCGACGAACATCGTCGGCGACCCGAAGCCGCCGCGCGCGATCAACTCGTCTGTGTTGGCGCGTAGACGATCCTTCAGCGCCGGCTCTTCGACGCGCTTGAGGAACGACGGCGCATCATAGCCGACGCTCGCCACCACAGGCCCTAAAATATCCGGCTGGCTGATATCCAAGAGGTCGCCCCAATACGCCTGAAACACGGCCGTCGCATACGGCACGAGCTTACCGTCGTCGAGCGCGATCAGCGCACCGCGCATCGCCTTCACCGAATTGACGGGGAAAACCGGCGGCCGCCCGATCTTGAGCCCCGCAAAGCGTGCCCAGTCCGCAAGATCCTTCGCATAATACTTGCCCTTGCGCGGATCGGGATTGGCGCGCCGCTCATACACATCCTGATTGACGGCATTGAAAACGCCGCCAACCAAGATCGGCTTCCACTCGACAACAGCCCCCGTCCGCGCGATGACGTCATGCACACGCGAAAACGCGAGATACGTCCAAGGGCTGGAGCAGTCGAAGAAGAACTCGAGGCGTCTTCCCATCTAGAGGCCCAACACCTGCTTGGAAATCACGTTCTTCTGAATCTCTTCCGTACCGCCCTCGATCGTGTTCGCACGCTGGCGCGCATAAAGCGGCATCGCGTTCTTTGCGTAGGATGGCCCGATGGGCGGCTGGTTCCAACCGGTCTCCAGCTGCTCCATCACCCACGGCGACGAATAGTATCCGACCGCCTCAAGCATCAGCTCGCTCAAAGCCTGGCTGATAAACGTGCCCTTCGATTTTAGAATGGCGCCGCCGTTACCCGCCGTACCCGTCTTCGCCTCATAGAGCACTCGTTGGTTCGTCACCCGCAGTGCCTCAAGCTCGACCTCGATCGCCGCAAGCTTCGACCTGAAGTCGGCCTCTTCGATCAAGCCGGCCCCGTTCGACAATTCACGCGCGCCGATTTCCTTGAGACGCTTCACCAGCTTCGTAGACTGCGCGATCTGCGCGATCAACGCCCGCTCATTGCCGAGCAGGAACTTCGCATAGGTCCAGCCCTTATTCTCTTCGCCGATGCGATTGTTGACCGGCACGACGACGTTGTCGAAGCGGATCTCATTCAAGATGTGCGACCCGTCGATGGTGATGATCGGCCGGTGCGAAATGCCCTTCGTCTTCATGTCAATGAGAAGAACTGAGATGCCTTCCTGCGATTTGCCGTCCGTCGATGTGCGCACGAGCGCGAACATCCAATCGGCTTCGTGCCCGTAGGAGTTCCAAATCTTCATCCCGTTCACGACGTAGTTGTCGCCCTCGCGAACCGCCATCGTCCGCAGCGTCGCAAGATCCGATCCTGCGTTCGGTTCGGAATAGCCCTGGCACCACAGGTGCTCTCCGCTGCGCGCCGGCGGCAGGAAGCGCGCCTTCTGCTCCGGCGTACCGTACTGCGCGATGACGGGACCAACCATCTTCACCGCAAACGGCGACAGCGGCGGACAGCCGGCCATCGCCATCTCTTCTTCCCAGATATACTGCCGGCCATGTTCCCAACCGCAGCCACCGATCGCCGTCGGCCAACCCGGCGCGCCCCAGCCGTGCGCGGCGAGAATCTTATGCCAGCGCTGCCCGTCTTGGACGTGCATGCGCAAGCCGGCCTCCGACTTGTCCTTCAAATCTTTGGGAAGATTCGCGGCGACAAACGCCCGCACTTCATCGCGGAACGCGCGGTCCGCCGCCGACTCTCTGAGATCCATGGGCAATGCTCCAGCAATAGCGATGGAACAAGCCTAGCGCGTTTCTCACGCCACTGTGTACCGGATTTCAGCGGGCTAGCTGCTGCTCTTGTCGGTGCGCTTCCAAACCCTACGGATCTTGGAGTCGCCCTCGGGCCCAAGGTTGAACCATGCTGTCTTGCCGCGCGTTGCGTCGACGATGACGAGCTGGTCGTTCTGCCCCATATGCTGGATCAGTTCGTTGCGGATCGTGCCGGCCGTACGGTCCGTATGCAGCAACCACACAAGCGGATTGAGACGATAGACGTCGCCGAGCCGCGAGATCGCCGCCTCGAACGGCCCTGACCCGCGCGAGCGCAAATCTGCGATGACGACGAAATTCGCACTTGCGTGCTCGACCGCTGCCGCAGGTGCAGGTTCTGCAGTGCCGCGCGCGCCAAAACCTTGTGCCGGAGCAGGCGCTGAGGGCTTTTGAGTTTGCTTCTGAACGAACAGCTGGCCGAGCACCGGATCGTCGATCGCCGTGATCCACGGCCCATCGCCAGCCTGGACAATAGAATGCGGCGCCAAACGCCCTTCCGTAGCGAATGCCTTGATCTGTTGGCCGGTGTAAGGACCATAAACCTGGCCGCTTACATTGATCCGCCACGAACTGTTCAATCCATCGCTCACATTGGCCGGTGCAACTGACATGACCCCATTCACCTCGAGTTATGCCTTACGAACGGACAAGGTGTGATTAAAGGCACCTGTGGCCGTCGGTTAACAAAAGGTTTACGCAGGAACCGTGCCATCCCTTTTTGAAACACGAGGAACCACATGAGCGAGTACGAATTCTGCAAAGTCGAGCGCGAGGGCCGTCTGACGATCGTCACCATCAACCGGCCGGAGGTGATGAACTCGCTCCACCCGCCTGCAAATTTCGAACTCGCTAATGTGTTCGACTCATTTGCACAGGATATGGATCAATGGGTTGCGATTGTTACTGGCGCTGGTGACAAAGCTTTCAGCGCAGGCAACGACCTTAAGTATCAAGCAGCCGGAAACCCGATCACAGTCCCGCCAACCGGCTTCGCCGGATTAACCGCGCGCTATGATTTGACCAAGCCAGTCATTGCCGCCGTGAATGGTTTGGCGATGGGCGGCGGCTTTGAGATCGCGCTCGCCTGCGATCTCATCGTTGCCGCTGAAACAGCGGTCTTTGCACTCCCCGAACCAAAAGTGGGCCTAGCCGCCCTCGCCGGCGGCCTGCATCGCCTACCGCGCGAGATCGGTTTGAAGAAAGCCCTCGGCATGATCCTCACCGCCCGCCGCGTCACCGCAGCGGAAGGTCAAACACTCGGGTTCGTCAACGAAGTCGCCAAACCCGGCGAAGCCCTCGCCGGCGCGAAGAAACTCGCTGCGCAAATCTTGGAGTGCTCGCCGATGTCGATCCGTGCGTCGAAGGAAGCGGTTTACCGCGGCCTAATGGAACCGTCCGTCAAAGCCGCATTAGAAGCACAAACCAAATACGACGCTGTCCGCGCGATGTTCCGCAGCGAAGACCTCATCGAAGGCCCGATGGCGTTTGCGCAAAAACGTCCGCCGCAATGGAAGGGTCGATAACCCGGCGCTTAAGCGGCCGAACGCTCCGACGACATCAACTGTTCGGCCAAGCTGCCGCGTGACGGCGGAATCTCTGTGAACTCGATCGCGATGCCCATCTCGTGGTGACGGGCAACGCGCCCGCGCATCTTGCCGACGATCACTTGCTCGCCAAGCGGCGGCCACTCGGCCGTCTCGACAGAAACGCCGCCCAACGACAAATCGATGACGCGGCAGGGCAGCTCGCGGCCGTCCGCACGCAGGATGCGGGTCACCCCCGACGTCGCCTCACGGTCATGACGGCGGCCGTCGCGTCCGCGCTTCGTGCCGGTCCCCAGCCGCTCTTCCAGTTTGTCGCGCCGCATCGCCGACAGCGTCAGACGAACCGCGAAACCGCCGTCGTTCGTGCGAGAAACGACGCCTTCAAGCCGGCCGAGCTCCTGAACATAGGCGATGATGTTCGACCCTTCCGGCGGCTGAGCGCCACCTTTGATCGACATGCCACCAATCGAGATATCCGCGACCACGCCGTTGTGTTCGCTACCGTCGTCCAACAGGAAGCGCACATTGAGCTTCATCGGCATGCGCCGATGCCGGCGCCGCTCGGTAACGGCATTGGCCGCATCGTCGGAAGAGGTGTTCGAGCCGTGTCTCATGCCGCATCCAAGAAGATCGCCCGCCAGGTCTACCTGCCGGTTGGTGACTCATAGATTAGGTGCCCTTGGTTAATGGTCCCTTGCTTTGTGGGAACTGACTGTTGCGCGGCGGTCCTCGGGACCTATAGTGGCCCCCCTTTCTGCGGAATTTTGACGAATGACCACGACCGAATTCGATTTCATCATTGCCGGGGCGGGAAGCGCGGGCTGCGTGCTGGCCAACCGCCTCTCGGCCGACCCGGCGAATCGGGTGCTGCTGCTTGAGGCCGGCCCCAAGGACACCAGCGTGCTGGTCCGCATGCCGGCCGGCGTCGGCAGCCTCCTGAACAAGGCCAACAAATACAATTGGGGCTTCGAGACCGAAGGCGTCGCCGCGCTCAACAACCGGAAGGACTTCTGGCCGCGCGGCAAGGGCCTGGGTGGCTCATCATCGATCAACGGCATGGTCTACATTCGCGGCCACGCGCGCGACTACGATCATTGGCGCCAGCTCGGCATGGAGGGTTGGTCGTTCTCCGACGTGCTGCCCTACTTCAAACGCTCCGAAACCAACGAAACCGGCGGCGACGATTTCCACGGTGGCGACGGTCCGCTCCACGTCAGCAACGCGCTGAAATCCTCGCCCATCTTCCAGGTGCTGATCGATGCCGGCAAACAAGCAGGCTACAAAGTCACGCCCGACTTCAACGGCGCGCAGCAAGAAGGCTTCGGCTTCTTCCAGCTCACGATCAAGAACGGCCGCCGCTGGAACACGTCCACGGCCTATCTGCAGCCCGTTTTGACGCGCCAGAACCTGAAGGTCGAAGTCGAAGCGCTGATCACGCGCGTCATCATCGAAGACGGACGCGCGGTCGGCATCGAGTATCGCCAAAACGGCCAGCTGCATCAGGTCCGCGCACGCCGCGAAGTCATCCTGTCATGCGGCGCCATCGGCACGCCGCAAGTGCTGATGCTGTCGGGCATCGGCGACGCCGAGTATCTGCGCCGCTTCGACATCAAGGTCCATGCCGATCTGCCCGGCGTGGGTCAGAACCTGCAAGACCATCTGGACGTCAACATCCAGTACAAGTGCACGCAACCGGTCACGCTGTACGCACAAGTCTCAAACCCGCTGAAGATGGCCGGAATCGGTGCGCAATATGTATTCCTCGGCACAGGCCCTGGCCGCTCGCAGGGCCTGGAGGCCGGGGCGTTCATCAAGAGCCGTCCTGAACTCGACGCGCCCGACCTTCAGCTCCATCTGATCAACGCGCCGTTCAGCGACCACGGCCGCAAGCAGCTCAAGATGCACGCCTTTGGCCTCCACATGTGCGCGCTGCGTCCCGAGAGCCGGGGACACATTGGCCTGAAGTCCGCCGACCCGGCAGACCGCCCCCTGATCCAGCCGAACTCGCTGGCCGCCGAAAACGATCTGCGCACCCTGCGCGACTCCGTGAAGATCGCGCGCAAGATCATGGCCCAACCGGCCTTCGACCCGTATCGCGGTGAGGAATTGAATCCGGGCGCTGCGGCGACCACCGACGCCGACATCGATTCGTTCATCCGGCGCACGGCGATCACGATTTATCATCCGGTGGGCACCGCAAAGATGGGCAACGACCGCCTTGCGGTAGTGGATTCCCAACTCAGGGTACGCGGAATCAAATCGTTAAGGGTTGTAGACGCCTCGATTATGCCCACCCTCGTCGGTGGCAACACCAACGCCCCCGCCATAATGATTGGGGAGAAGGCCGCGGACATGATTCTCGGAAAACCACCGTTGCCCCCGGAACACAGGGCGGTTGCGGAAGACAAATCCGAACGATTTGCGGCTGCCCGTTAAGGGGAATTTGGGCGCTGGTGCCCTATGCAGTGCATGGCTTGGCGACTATGTTGTCGCTAAGAACCAGAAGGAGTCCGCAGATGCGGAAAAGTGGGGTTTTGCTGGCCGGTCTGGGTGTGGCCCTCGTGTCACTGTTGGCGAGTGCGCCGGCGAACGCGCGGAACCTGTACTTCGACATCTGGTGTCAGGAACAAGGGCACAGCAAGGAACGCTGCGACCAACGCACGCCCGAAGACGTGGCGGCGTTTGAGGAATACTGGCGCGCCGTGGAAAAATACGAAGAGCGCTACTTCGTTGAACGCGAAGACTATGTGAACTTCCGCGATCAGCTGAACACGCTCGACGAGGCACCGCAGCCGGGCTTCCAGAAATACGATCCGATCGACAGCCCGCGCCCGAACTGAGGCGATGGTTCATCGGAATAAAGAAGGGCGCCGTAAGGCGCCCTTTGAGTTTCAGTTGGTGCATGCCGTCAAGATAGGCTTCAACGAAATTCTAGCGTGAACTCACGACCTTCAAGTGCTGGCCCGACCGGCGCTTGTCGTCAACGAATTCGACCGCATTCGGGCTGTGAACGTCGCCCGTCAGGATGGCATTCGCCGTCATGCGCAGGCGTACCAGCTTGCGGCCCAGAAGGCGGCTCAGCGGCTCAAGCGGCTGGAAGTGTCCCAAAATCCAAGTCGTCTCGTTGCGCTCGTCGGCATAGGGCAGCAGAACGATCTCGGCCGACATCGGCCGAAGATCCGCCGTCTCGCCCACCGCCACCGCAACCGTCGGCACCGCCAGATTGCTCACGCGGATCAGCGAGGTGCGCCCCGCGTTGCGCGACTGGTCGGCCCACATATGGACGAAGCTCTGCCCCTTCAATTCCTGCCCGAACAGATCGCACATGCCCGTGCCCGCCAGCGAAAACGTGAAGGTGTCATCGCCCTCGCGCTTCAGCAGAAATGCGAACGCCAGATGATCCTTGATCGCGCGCGGATCGATAGACGACTTGCGCGGCGCAAGCTGCTCGCCGCGAACGTGGCGCCAGTGGTCCAGCAAGCTCTGCGTATGAGAATGACGCATGGGGCAGATCGTCCTTTGACCGTTTTGGCCCGCCGATACCGCCTGTGCCGTTGTGGCTCAGACTGAAACGCCGGCAGGCCGTTTCGAGGTCAAAGGAGCGAGTCGCGTGCCACGCCAAACCGCGCAAAACCGAGCGCCTGGTGTGTCAGCGCCAGCCCTCATGCTCAATAATCCGTAAACGGAGGATCACCCCCCGATCGGCCCGCCGCCCTTGCGCGTCACCGCAACGATCGACGGTCGCGCCGGAACGCCCTCGACAAAGTCGGGCCAGCCCTTCGCGGGCTTCGGCTTCAAATCCTCACACGGATGCTGCACGGCCACGAAGAGCGTCTCGCCGTCAGGCGTAAACTCAGGCCCACACATCTCAGCGCCCGCCGGCACGTTGAAGAAGAACCGCGTCGCCGCCCGCCGCGGCCCGTCGACCTCGCAGGCGAAAAGCCCGTTCGGGATCGGCTTCGGAAAAGCCCAACGCCGGTTGTCCGTCGCGATCCACAGCCGCCCTTTCGGATCGAACGCCAGATTGTCAGGCCCCGACAACACAGCCGAATCCGCAGACCCATACTTGCCGCCCTCGGCCACAGGACCCGCGAGCAGAAACACGCGCCACTGAAACACATCGGCCGCATGATCGAGCTTGCCGCCTCTCGCTGGCGGCACGAGTTCGAGCACGTGCCCGTCCTCATTCTCCGCCCGCGGATTGGCCGCATCCAGATGAAACGGCTTGCGATCGTTGTTCCGCGTCAGGTTCACGAACACATGCCCGCTGACCGGCGACGTATCGATGTCTTCCGGCCGGTCCATCGGCGTCGCGCCGACAGCCTGCGCCGCACGATGCGCATCGATCAGCACGTCCGCTTGCGAGGTGAAGTCCGGCGCCTTTAGCGGCCCCTGCCCGAACACCAGCGGTAGCCAAGTCACCGACGTCTCGTCGAACCGCGCCGCGTACAGTGTCCCCTCATCCAGCAGCTTGCCGTTGGCGACGCCCTGCGATGCATCGAAGCGCCCCTTCGACACGAAGCGGAACACAAAACCCCAAGCCCGGTCCTCGCCGAGATAGACGACAACCCGCCCGTCGCGATTGACGACGACATTCGCCGCTTCGTGCCGGAACCGGCCCAGCGCCGTACGCTTCACCGGCGTCGATGCCGGATCATAAGGATCGACCTCGACCATCCACCCGAAGCGGTTCGCCTCGCGCGGCTCGACCGACACGTCGAAGCGCGTGTCGAACTGGCCCCAGATCGCCCGCTGCGACGGCGCACCGGCGGCTCGCGCCTCAACCTCAAGCTTGTTCAAGCCTGCCTGCGCCAACAGTAGGGCATCCGTCTCGCGATGACCTTCGGGAACCGCGCCGATGAAATAGCTCTGGAAATTCTCCTCCGCCGTCAGCGCCGTGCCCCACGGCGTCTTGCCGCCCGCACAATTGCCGAACGTGCCCAGCACATGACGCCCTTCAGCGTCAGCCTTCGTCCGCACGCGTTCCACGCCCGCGACCGGACCGGCCAGATCAATCGGCGTGCGCGCCGTCAGACGACGCGCATAGGCGCTGTCCGAAACGACGCGCCAACGCCCACTCTCGCGCTTGATCTCAACGACGCTCGCGCCGACGGCCGCTTGCTCCAGCGCGGCTTGCTCCGCAGATGGCGCGGGCACGGTAACGCCTGGCGGCAGCATCTCACTATGCGTGGCATATTCGTGATTGACGAACAGCAACCCGTGATCCGAACGCGTGGATCCCTTCGGCAATGGAAAGTACCCGACGAAATCGCAATTGAAACCGAACTGCGCCTCTTGCTCCGCCGCGGTCAGCTTCACGGCCTCGAACGCTGGCGCGCCTTTCGCGACGCCGTCGCCCCAGCGCACGAGCACCTCAGCGTCATAACCGTCGGCCACGCGGTGATCGGGGATGATGTCCTGCGCGATGCTCTTGAAGTCGAGCGCCGCCCCACCCTTCGCCGCGACGGCAGGCGCAACAGCCGCCATCGCAGCAACAGCGCCCGCGCTCTGCAACAACAGGCGGCGCGTGATTAGTGTCCGGATCGGCGACGCAGCGCCGTCCTCATCGTGCCAATGCATGCGAAAAGTCCCCCATGAACCGGAGGGCTTTACAACGCTTTCATGTCACTGGCGTAACGCTTCCAATTCTCGACGTAGTGCTCGGCCGAATATTTCAGCATCGCCCGCACGGAATCGTCGGCCTGCCGCACGACTTTGCCGGGCGCACCCATCACGACGGAATTATCGGGAATCTCCTTCCCCTCCGTGATCAAGGTATTGGCCCCGATCAGACAGTTCTTCCCGATCTTGGTTCGGTTCAAAATGATCGACCCGATCCCGACTAGAGACCCGTCCCCGATCTCGCACCCGTGCAGCATCACAAGATGCCCGATCGTGACCCCCTTCCCCAACGTCAAAGGCGCACCTGGATCGGTATGCAACACCGACCCATCCTGCACGTTCGATCCTTCGCCGATGGTGATCCACTCATTGTCGCCGCGCACCGTCGCCCCAAACCAAACGCTGGCGTCCTTCAACAACCGCACCCGCCCCAGAACCGTCGCACTCGGCGCAATCCAGTAACTTCCCTCGCCCGGCAGGTCGGGCCGCGCGTCGCCCAATGTGTAAACCGTCATCCAAAGCCCCGTTTTTCTCGCGCCCCAATGTGTCATGGTCCGCGCAGGACCACCACCATGACACCATGAAGCGAACGCAAGAGGATTTGCGGATGACCAAAGAAGAACTGACGGCCTGGGCGCTATCGAACGGCTGGCAGATGGTCGGCGAACACCCGAGCCTGATGAAACCCAAGAACGCCAACGAGGCCATCGTGCGCATGGTGCTGAAAGCGACCGTCGCGCAAATCGAAATCAAAAAGCCGTCTGGCAAATGGGAAAAGGTCGCGGGCGAAAGCTACGCGAAAATTACCTACGACGATTACGCCGAGCTGCCGACGAATCTGGGCCTAACCACGATCTCCGGCCTGACGATGCTGATGCAGGACAACAAAGACCGGCAAGCCTTCGCCAAACTGAGCAAGAGCTAAACTGACACGTGCAAACCTTCATCAATCTCACCGGCTACTTCGCTGCGATTCTGACCACGCTCTCGTTCCTGCCGCAGGTGTTCAAAACCTGGCGCTCGGGTTCCGCCCGCGACTTCTCGTGGACATGGATCGCGGGTTTCGGCGCAGGATTGGCTCTTTGGCTCGTTCACGGTATCGCGCAGCAGTCGCTTCCGCTTGTCGGGGCCAACGGCGTTACCCTATCCTTGGTGATCGCGATCGCGCTCGTGAAATGGCGCGAAGGAGGCCCCGCGTGACCCGTCGCCTGAACGCCCCCGAACCCGCTCTGACGCGCGCCGAAGCCCGCGCCATCCTCGACGAAGCGATCACGCGCCACTTCGCCAAAGTCCGCGCGCGCATTCCGGCCTTCGTCGAAAAACACTTCAGCTGGAAGGGCGCGTGGAAGCTGAACCGCAGAGGCATCGGCCGCGACCTGTACCGCGCCCCCCTCAACGCCGCCCTCATCCTGCCGCACACCGGCCTGCGCCTCGCCGCTATGCTCGCCGCCAAACGCGGCAATCACGGCACCGCCGACTGGCTGCGCTCGCGCGATCTGTTCCTGAAGACGGACGTCGCCCGCGAGATCGAGTGGCTGATCTGGACCGAACTCCTCGAACTCCCCTACAGCGACGGCAAGCGCACCAGCCGCCGCGATGGCCTCGCGCGCGAGATGCTGGCCGACATCCGTCTGCAGAACCGCCTGACCAACGTGCACGAGGCGATGAAGCGCCACTGGAAGGCCGACGGCTACCAAGCCCGCCTGGCCGACGCCCTCAGCGCCTACAGCGGCAACCGCGCCGCCGCCGCCGAAATCGCCAACATTTTCGTCAGCCTCGGCGCAGGCGCCGCCCTGCTCCACCAGGCGACGCCAGGCGTCCTCACGCTAGGCCCGGCCCTCGCCAACCTCATCGCCCAAAGCATCACCACCCAGTCGATGCCGGCCGCTCTCACCGCCGTTACCTTAGGCATTGCGCCAGTCCAGGCGTCGGCAACGCTGACGGCGTCAGCGACAGCGGCCGTCGCAGCAACGCTGGCCGCCGCATCTTCGGTATCGGGCATCGTCACCGATCCGATCCAATCGGCGCTCGGTCTTCACCAACGCCGCTTGAACGCGCTGACGAATGCCGTCGAACTGTTGCTTTTGGGAGACGACCGCGCGCGCCTCGTTGCCCACGATCATTACGTCGGCCGCGTGAGCGACTTGGTTGATGTCTTCGTGGGGATCTGGCGTTTCGCGCGTCTTTGACCATACCGGCAAAAGTATCCGCCGCCCCTCGTAACCACTACGCACATGGTCTCTGCAAGCAGCGGGTGGTGAAGGCCTCGCCCGCAACTTTTGCGCAAGGGGACACAGTGAACGCGCTCAACGCCCGCTGAGCGCCACGCGCAAAAGTTGCCTTAGCGCGTATACCAATAACAACTCGCGTAGTTCCCATATCCGATGGCTGTGACAGTGTTTCGCCCGAGCTAAGGACGACGCATGGGGTCGTTCGACGCGTTGGGAGACGACGTCTCCGAAGGCGAGTTGGGAAGCCTTCGAAGACGCCGCAATTGGGTTGGGGTGTCATCATGAAAGTTGCAGCTGCTCTGTTGGGGGCCGCGGCGGTGCTCGCGATTTCCACGCCTGCGCATGCAGGTCGGCTAACAAGCTGGTACGGCGTTTTCGAGGGCGGCGCGAGCGCCACCCAGGACTTCGACATTCAAACGTTCTTCACGCCGCTGCCGGTCACGGCAACGTCGACGTTGGACACGGACATCGGCTGGGCCGCGTTGGCCACGGTCGGTTACGCGTACGACAACGGCTGGCGCGTCGAAATGGAAGGCGGCTATCGCCATAACGAATTCAACGAGCTGATCAGCGCCGGCGGCGTAGCCGCACCGGCCGACGGCAGCCTCGGCCAATACACACTGATGGCGAACATCCTCTACGACTTCCCGTCGGCCTCCGGCGTGACGCTCACGGTCGGCGGCGGCGTCGGCGCCGACTACGCGCGCTTCGACGGCAGCTCGTTCCTGCAGCCGGTTGAAGACGATCAAGTCTCATTGGCGTTCCAAGCCATCGCGGGGCTCAGCTTCCAGGCGACAAGCTGGCTCGATGTGGTCCTGAACTACCGCTACATGTACGTGACCGATTTCGAGTTCGCCCAAGCCGACGCGCTGGTACCGGGCAACACGAACCACCTCGACACCGAGGATCTGCAATCGCACACACTCACGATGGGTCTGCGCTTCGGCTCGCATAAGTCCGATGTTCCGCCGGTCGTGAAGTCCGCGCCGCCGCCGCCCCCGCCGCCGGCCGCGCAAGTAGCCCGGCAATACGTGATCTATTTCGGCTTCAACAAGTGCGCCATCACGGCCGAAGCCGACGCCGTCCTAACGGAAGCCGCGGGAGCCTCACGCACGCTGGGTGCGGTCGGCATTTCGATTGTTGGCCACACGGATACGGTGGGTTCAAGCGGTGCAAACCAAAAGCTCTCCGTCTGCCGCGCCGGCGCCGCCAAATCGAACTTGGTCTCCAAAGGCATTTCAGCCGGCCAGATCCAAGCGACGGGTGCAGGCGAGACGCAGCTTCTGGTCCAAACCGCCGACCGCGTGAAAGAACCGCAGAATCGCCGCGCTACGATCGACTTGAACTAAGCGCGAACGCGAAGGCCAAAGTCACAGCCAGTTTCGGGGGTGGAGCGAAAGCGCCGCCCCCTTTTCGCGTCCCGGCTGTCTTTTGTCGCGGAATAGCCGTGCGCGCCGCCACAAACGGCAGCAACCGCCCGTTTTCGCCCCCACCCTTCCGTGCGATGATCGTAAATAGGAAGTCTGGGTTGTTCTTCGAGAGTCGGGGTGACGGGCGGATGCTGTCGCGTCTGGGCCTTGTTCTGTTGTTTCTGACGGTGGCGGGCTTGGGCCTCGCCTACGTCACCGGCTTTGGATTCTCGATCTCGCTCGAGAAGGCCGTGCAGGCGGACCTCTCGGTGGCGACCTCTCCCGTCCTCATCAATCAAAAGATCGTCGACGCCCTGGAGCGCGACGACATCGACGATGCCGACATGTATCTCGAGATCGCGAAGTTCATGAACTACGAACTGCCGCCCGAGACGATGACGAAGCTCGACGACGCGCACGCGCTCTCGGCGACCGTCGTGCGCAACACATGGCAATTCGGCGAAGGCTTCGCGACCGGTGAGGCCGACACCAACGCGGGTCTTGCAGGCGCCGTCGCATCGGACCTGACCGTCGTGGGCGACGTCCGCGACATCGCCGGCGAAGGCAGCAAGATGCTGCGCGGCGAACCCTACAGCGATTTGATCTTGGGCCTCTCCGTCGTCGGCATCGGCGTGACCGCGGCGACCGTCGCGACAGGCGGCGGCGGTGTTGTCGTCAAAGCAGGCGTCTCGCTGATGAAGGCGGCCAAGCGCACCGGCCGCCTCACAGCCGAATTCGCACAGACCCTCACGCGCCTGACGACCGAAGCGGTGAACATGCCGCTGCTGCGCCAAACGTTGCGCTCAACCGACCTGACCGATCTGAAGCGCACCGAAGAAGTTTTCACCGCCTATGGCCGCAACGTGAAGGGTTCGCGCCTCGTACCGGTGCTGGGCAAACTGGGCGAACTCAACAACGCCGTCGGCCCTGCCGAGACGGTTCGCCTGATGCGCTTCGTCAAGTCGGGTGAAAATCTCGACGATGTCGCCGGCATGACGAAACGCTTCGGCGTCAAATCCCGCGGCATCATGGAACTCACCGGCAAGACCGCGCTACGCTCGTTCAAAACGTCGTTCAAGCTGATCGAATGGGTCGCCGAAAGCATCTGGGGCCTCATCACGTGGCTCGCGGGCCTGATCCTGATGGTCCTGATGCGCGGCGTGCGCATCTTCGGCCGTTTCGCCCGCGGCTAAGCCAAACAAAAACCCCTCGCTCTTTTCAAAGCGAAGGGTTGAAACAATCCGCCGCGACGCGTCGCGTCAGAACGGATTGAAGTGATAGTTCAGCCGCGCCGTGACGGTATGGAACTGCGCATCGACGTTGTTCACGACCAACCCGCCACCGCTGCCCGACGCAAAAGCAGAGTGATCCGTCTCGCCGAGGTCGATGTAGTTGTACTCGACACCGAACGACGTGCTCTCGCCGATCGCGTGCTCGAATCCGGCGCCGACCACCCAGCCATGATGAATTTCATCCGTCTCGAACGACCCGGTCGTGTTCGGGATACCGCTCGTATCCAAATAGCTCGTCTTGATATTGCCCGTCGCGTAACCGCCCTTCACGTAGAGCAAGGAATTCGCGTTCAAGATGAAGCCCAAGCGTGCCGTTGCTGTCGCGCCCCACTCGGATTCAACACTGGCGATATCCGGTTCGGTAAAGACACCAAGCGCGCTATCAAAATCCATCCCGTGCCCTTCGACCTCCAGGCCGAAAAGCCAATCGGACATTTGGTAGTTATACCCGATCTGCAAACCGCCGAGCACACCGTCAGGCTCGAACTGGAGTTCTTGGCCAGGCAGGATGTTCACGTAGGTCGTAACGTCGGAAACACCCGTCAAATTCACGTCGCCGAACGCACCGCCCACATTGGCGCCGATGTAAAAGCCCGTCCATTCGGCCGCGAACGCGCCTTGCGCTACGAACATGGAAACGAGCGCGCTGGAAGCGAGAAGAACCGTCCTATTCATGCCAACCCCACTAGTGTTGCGTGACCATCGACGCCGTCCGTTCCGGTTGCGTGCGTCGAATCAACTGAACAACAAGCTAGCGAGCGACTAGGCGCGCCAACACCAAGGAGAGCGCGCAACACAAGCGTATCCGCAACTTATCAACCGCGAATCATCTGGAACCTGAGGATTTACGCGGAAGTTGCGCGTGAGGATGACTCAGAGTTCATGCAAAGCAGCGAGTTCCGGCGCTTCAGTTCACCAACTCCACCGCGAGTGCCGTCGCCTCACCACCGCCGATACACAACGAAGCGACGCCGCGTTTCATCCCGCGCCGCTTCAAAGCATTGGCGAGAGTCACGACGATCCGCGCACCCGATGCGCCGATCGGATGACCCAGCGCGCACGCGCCGCCGTTCACATTGACAACGTCATGCGCAAGCGAAAGATCGCGCAGCGCAATCATCGCCACCACGGCAAACGCCTCATTGATCTCGTAGAGATCGACGTCACTCTTCTTCCAGCCGGCGCGCTCCAACACCCGCTCGATCGCCTTCACCGGCGCCGTGGTGAACCAGCGCGGTTCCGCCGCATTGCTCGCCTGCGCGACGATCCGCGCGATCGGCGCCAATCCGTGTTTGGAGACGACACCGCTGCGCGCCAACACCAAAGCCGCCGCACCATCCGAAATCGACGACGAATTCGCCGCCGTCACCGTGCCATCCTTCGCAAACGCAGGCTTGAGCGTAGGAATTTTTGCCGCATCGCCCTTACGCGGCTGCTCATCGGTCGAGACGGCGACATCGCCGCCCTTCCCGCGAACCGCAACCGCCACGATCTCGTCTTCAAAACTACCGTCGTTCTGCGCACGCTGCGAACGCTTTAATGACTCGATCGCATAAGCGTCCTGCTCGCCGCGCGTAAACTGATAGTGCTTCGCCGCGTCTTCAGCGTACGTGCCCATCAACCGGCCTTCATACGCATCCTCAAGCCCGTCAAGGAACATATGGTCCTTGATCTCGCCGTGCCCCAACCGGAATCCGCCGCGCGCCTTGGGCAGCAGATACGGCGCGTTCGACATCGACTCCATGCCGCCGGCCACAACCACATCCGCCGCGCCCTGCGCGAGCTGACTGGACGCCAGCATCAACGCCTTCATGCCCGACCCGCAAACCTTGTTGACCGTTGTGCAAGGCACGGTGTTCGGCACACCGCCGTGGATCGAAGCCTGCCGCGCCGGCGCCTGCCCCACGCCCGCGGGCAGCACGCAGCCCATGTAGACTTCGTCGACCGCCTCGCCCGCGATGCCCGCGCGCGTCACGGCGGCGCGGATCGCCGCCGCACCGAGATGGGGCCCCGTAACGCTCGACAGCTCGCCCTGAAAGCCGCCCATCGGCGTGCGCGCCATGCCGGTGATGAAGATGTCCTGCGTGCTCATGATTTCGGTCCTTGTTGGGCTTCAGCCGAAGACGCTTACGCGCAACTTGTTCCTCGATGCCGAGCGGCGTCAACAATATCTAGAGAATCCGGCACGCAGTGTGGCGTTTCTCCGCCATTGAGTCCAAACGTCTGGAACGCGCCGCGCAAGCCCCTATGATGCGCCGCAAAACAACCCCCGAGGTGAATCCCAAAATGCCTTTAGTCGAGATCGCGATCCTGCTGGCGCTCGTCGTGCTCAACGGCCTTCTCGCGATGTCCGAACTCGCCGTTGTCTCCGCGCGGCGCAGCAAGCTGAAAGCGCTGGCCGACGACGAACGCCCGGGCGCCCGCCGCGCCCTCGCCCTTGCGTCCGAACCCGGACGCTTTCTGTCCACCGTACAAATCGGCATTACGCTGGTCGGCGTGCTGGCCGGCGCCGTATCGGGTGCCAGCCTCGCCGGACAACTCTCGCAATGGCTGATGGTCCAAGGCTTGAGCGAGCCGATGGCCGAGACGATCGGGTTCGGCGTTGTCGTCACACTCATCACATACCTCTCGCTCGTCATCGGCGAACTGGTACCTAAGCAACTCGCGCTCAGAAACCCGGAACGCGTTGCCCTCCTCGTCGCGCCCGCGATGGCGGTCCTCTCGCGCCTCGCCGCGCCGTTCGTCTGGGGTCTCGACATCTCCGGCAAGCTCGTGCTGCGCCTCTTCGGCGGCAGCAGCAAAACCGACGGCGAAATCACCGACGAAGAAATCAAAGCCCTCATCGCCGAAGCCGAAGCCGCGGGCGCCATCGAACCGGAAGAGCGCCAGATGATCTCCGGCATCTTGCGCCTGGGCGACCGCAAGGCACGCTCGATCATGACCCCGCGCACCGACGTCGAACCCATCGACGCCGCCGCAGCGCCCGAAGAAATCACCCGCGCCATCCTCGCCTCGCACCACGGCCGCTTCCCCGTCTACGACGGCAAGCCGGACGAGATCGTGGGCGTCCTTCAGGCGAAGGACGCGCTCAACGCGGTGTTGGCGGGCAAACCGCTCGACGTGCGTGCCCTGATGCAACCGGCACCCATCGTGCCCGACACGGCCGACGTACTGAACGTGATGAAGCTGCTGCGCGAGGCCAACGTTCATATGGGCCTCGTCCACGACGAGTACGGCCAATTCGAAGGCATCATCACCAACGGCGATATCCTCGAGTCGATCACCGGCGCTTTCCGCTCCGACGAAAGCGAAGACGACCCGATGGCCGTCGAGCGCGAGGACGGCTCATGGCTGATCTCGGGCGCAATGCCGGTCGATGAACTGACTGAGCGCCTGGCGATCAAGGGCAAGCTCAGTTCCGCGCAAACAGCGGCGGGCCTTGTCATCGCCGCCCTCAAACATATTCCGCAAACGGGCGAGAGCATCACCATCGCCGGCTGGCGCTTCGAAATCGTCGACATGGACGGCCGCCGCGTCGATAAGCTCCTCGTCGCCCGCGACCGCCGCCGAAGCCGCCTGCCGCACTGAATTTCATACTGTCCCCGTTATTAAAACTCCATTCGTGCGCAAGGTGCGCGAATGGAGCGCGTCGCAACACAACCAATACGCTTGCGCCACAACTTTGCCGAGCAGCACACCGCAAGCTTCACCGCACGCACGTCGAAACATAGGCAGAATGCGGATTCTGTGACGGAACCGGGCAAACGCCCGCATTTTAACTTGCGCCTCTGAACTCCCGCACCTAAGGACGAGGTCTTGCCTTGTAAGCGGCAGAGCAACGTTGGGGTTTGCAAAATGAAACTGGGTAGTTTGGGGCGCGTCCCGCACGCGCTGGCGATCGCTGGCATGGTCTCATCGATGGGCGCAGTCAGCGCCTGGGGCGCGGCCGGCGACAACGGTCAGTATTTCATCATCGAAGGTCTCTATCTCGAGAAGGACAGCGGCGACACCGTTCCGCTGACGGAGCCGACCTCACCGGGCGCGTTCAACCTCATCACGGACGACGTGATCGAACTCGACAGCACGGGCGGCGCGCGCGCGACGGCCCAGTTCAACGCGTTCGGACACACCTGGCAGGCATCGGGCTTCGGCGTCGCCTCCTTCGACCAGGAGTTCTTCGTCGCCAATCTAGATTCGCCCGGGAACAACACCGACGCCACCTACTCCAACGGCACATTCCCTGAGAACTCGACCGAAATTCACGCGATCAATCTCGACCTCGAAGCCGACCTCTGGGGCGCGGAATTCAATTGGGTGAAGAACCTGGGCGGCTATGGCTGGAACACTGTCGACCTGCTCGTCGGTGTGCGCTATCTGCACTACGGTGAAGAGCTGAACACGCGCGTCTTCGACGAATCTACCGACGTGTTTTTAGGTCCCGGCATCGATGTCTCGCGCATCGACGTCGACAACGATCTGCTGGGTCTTCAGATTGGCCTGCAGGGCATGTGGGGGCTGACCTCAAACGTCGCGATCGGCGGCAGTTTGAAGGGTGGTATCGCGGCGAATTTCGTCAATCGCGACCGCTCTTTCGCCGACCTCGATGCCGGCCCGGACCTCATCTACGCCAACGGCCACGATGACACGGGCTTCGCGCAGTTCGCCGAGTTCAATCCGCGTGTCGATGTCGCGCTCAGCGATACCGCCACGCTCACCATCGGCGGCACCGTGCTCTGGATCAACGAGACCTCGCGCGCGGCATCGCATTTCGAGACCCTCGCCGATCCGACGGACTCGAACCTGCGCGATGACGACGACGAACTGTTCTATGGCGCCTCGATCGGCCTGAAGCTCGCGCTCAACTGACGCACGCCGAAATCGGATCACGAGGGGCGGGAGCAATCCCGCCCCTTTTCGTTAGAGCTTGTTCAGCGGGATCTTCAGATAAGACACGCCGTTGCCCTCTGGTTCCGGCAACTTTCCCGCGCGCACGTTCACCTGAATCGATGGCAGGATAAGCACCGGCATCTGAAGCGTCTTGTCGCGTTGGGTGCGCAGGGCGACAAACGCCTCTTCGCTGATGCCATCATGGACATGCACATTGCGCGCCCGCTGCGCGGCGACGGTCGTCTCCCACGCATACGCGTCGCGGCCTGGCGCCTTATAGTCGTGGCACATGAACAGGCGCGTCTCCCCGGGCAACGCCAGAATGCGTTTGATCGAGCGATAGAGCGCCCGTGCGTCGCCGCCTGGAAAGTCCGCCCGCGCCGTGCCGTAATCCGGCATGAACAGCGTGTCGCCCACGAACACCGCGTCGCCGATCTTGTAGCTCACGCAAGCCGGCGTGTGCCCTGGCGTGAACATCACCTCGACGTCCAGACCACCCAGCTTGAACGTCTCGCCGTCCCGCACAAGCCGATCGAAATCCTTCTCCGCGGGCACGGGTATCGTATTGAAGACCGGCGCAAACGCGCGCTGCACATCGGTTACGTGTTCGCCGATAACGATCTTCGCACCGGTTTTCGCGCGGATATGAGAGCCCGACGACAAGTGATCTGCGTGCACGTGTGTTTCGAGCACAAACGCGATCCGCCAATCGCCGCTCTTGGCAGCCGCCAGGATCGCGTCCACCGACGCCGTCGATGTACGCCCGGACTTCGGATCGTAGTCGAGCACCGGATCGATCACCGCTGCAAGCTTCGTTGTCGGATCGCCGACGAGATAGCTCACCGTAAACGTCGCGTCGTCGAAAAAAGCTTGGATCTCCGCACGCATTCGTCAGTTCCTTGTGTTGTCCTTGACTTATATATGCGTACTTACTAAATTAGCAACTACGCAATTAAGGTCTGCCCATGAACGCTCTCTCTCCAGCCGAACTCAAAGCCATGCAGGCAAACGCCGGCGAAGCCGTCGACGTCTTGCGCGCACTGTCGAACGAGACGCGTTTGCTCGTCCTCTGCCAACTCGGGCGCGGCGAAAAATCCGTGGGCGAACTGAACAGCCTCGTAGGGTTGAGCCAATCGGCGCTGTCTCAACATCTCGCCAAGTTGCGCGCCGAGGGACTGGTCGCCACACGCCGCGAAGCACAAACGATCTTCTACCGCATCGCGGACAGCCGCGTGACCGATCTGGTTGCGGCACTCCATGACATTTTCTGCAAACCCGGAAAGACACGCAAATGAACGCCGACACCTGCACCTTCGCAACCATCGCCCCGCGCGACGCAAAACGCCGCCTGGACGACGGCAGCGCTCTCCTCATCGACATCCGCGACGCCGGTGAATATGCCCGCGAACACATACAGGGCGCGCGCCTCGTACCGCTTGCCGCCGTCGACGCGCATGACTTCGATCGCGAACGCCGCGCTGGCAAAGCCGTAATCTTCCATTGCCAAAGCGGACGCCGCACCACAGCCAACGCCGCGCGCCTCATCGCTGCAGGTTTCAAGGAAACCTATGTTCTCGAAGGCGGACTGAACGGCTGGCGGCAGGCGGGCCTGCCCGCCCATATCGACCGCGGCCAGCCGATCGATCTCCAGCGCCAAGTCCAAATCACGGCGGGCAGTCTCGTCGTGCTTGGCGTGGTCCTAGCTATGCTCGTCTCGCCATGGTTCATCGCGTTGAGCGGCTTCGTCGGCGCAGGTCTCGTCTTCGCGGGCGCGACCGGCACCTGCGCGATGGCGCGGCTGCTGATGTATCTGCCTTGGAACAGATCACCGGCGACCGCCTGATATGACGATCGCCGATCTCCTCGCGCTCCTCTCGGGCGGCACCGTCGGCTTCACGTTGGCCCTGGTCGGCGGCGGCGGCTCGATCCTAGCGGTGCCGCTCTTGCTCTACGTCGTCGGTGTCCAGAACCCGCACGTCGCCATCGGCACCAGCGCGCTCGCGGTCTCCGCCAACGCCTTCGCCAACCTCATCGCCCACTCGCGCGCCGGCAATGTGAAGTGGCCGTGCGCCGTGGTGTTCGGCTTGTCGGGCGTCGCGGGCGCCTTCGCGGGTTCGACACTGGGCAAACTTGTCGACGGCGAAAAGCTGGTCTTCTTCTTCGGTCTGGTCATGGTCGCCGTAGCGCTCGCAATGCTTCGCCCGCGGCAGACCGAAGGCGACCCAAACGTCCACATCAATCCCGCGATCGCCGTGCGCCTGGTCGGCATCGGCCTGTTGACCGGCCTCCTCGCCGGCTTCTTCGGCATCGGCGGCGGCTTCCTTGTCGTCCCGGGCATCATGCTGGGCAGCGGCATGGCCATGCTCAACGCGGTCGGATCGTCGCTCTTCTCGGTCGGCGCCTTCGGACTGACGACCGCTTCGACCTACGCCTATGACGGCCTCGTCGACTGGCGCATCGCCGCCGAGTTCGTCGCAGGCGGTATCGTAGGGGGCCTGGCCGGCATCGCCGCAGCGAAGCGACTCTCCACCCGCAAGGGCGCCCTCAACCGCATCTTCGCGGGCCTCGTCCTGGCCGTCGCGGCATACGTTCTGTGGCGCAGTTCTGCGGCCTGGGCGTGAGCCGCTCCCGGCCCTTCACAACGCAAAGCCTATCTGTTACATCGCCGCCCTTGCTTAAAGGGCTACCGGCGCGGTCATGGCGGAATTGGTAGACGCACTACCTTGAGGTGGTAGCGGGGCGACCCGTGGAAGTTCGAGTCTTCTTGACCGCACCATTCCCTGTCCGATGCGCGCCCTAACGGGCACATCGACGCGCCGTTCAGAGTTTCTTGATCCGGCAGGCATTATCGTTTGATTAGGGGATCAAACGACAAGAGCCGCGCATGCCCGAAACCGCAAGCGACCTCAAAACCGCGTCCGAATCCGGCGAAGTCCTGACGCCGGCGTTCCTGCGCGCGGTCCTCGAGGCGCTTGAGGCCGACGACACGGTCAAAGTGAAGGAACTGGTCGAGCCGCTCCACGCCGCCGACCTGGGTGCGCTCATCGGCGCCATGACGGCGGCCGACCGCCGCGCCCTGGTCGACGCCCTCGGCAGCGACATCGACCCGGAAGTCCTCTCCGAACTCGACGAAGACCTGCGCAACGAGATCGTGCGCCAGCTGGGCTCGAAAACGATCGCCGAGGCCGTCAAAGAACTCGACGTCGAAGACGCCGCCTACGTCCTCGAAGACCTCGAAGACGCCGAGAAGCGCGAAGTCCTCTCACAAGTCCCGCTGGAAGATCGCGCCGAAGTCATCGACGCGCTGCTGTTCCCGGAAGAGTCCGCCGGCCGCCTGATGCACCGCGAGTTCATGGCGCTGTCGGGCGATCTCACCGTCGCGGAAGCGATCGCGCGCATGACCGGGCCCGACGCACCGGAAGACTTCCAGGAAATCTTTCTCATCGACGCCGACGGCAAACCGTCAGGCTTCGTCGCACTAAGCCGCGTGCTCCGCGCCGAACAATCGGCAAAGCTGGCCGACATTGCCTCGACGGAAATGACGACCATCCCGGCCGAAACGGATCAAAAAGCCTTCACCTACCTCTTCGAGCACTACCACCTGAACTCCGCGCCGGTGACCGACGATCAAGGCCGCCTGGTCGGCGTCTTGAGCGCAGGCTCCGTGGTCGAAGTCCTGCAAGACATGCACAAGGCCGAAGTCCTGGCGCTAGGCGGCGTCGCCGAAGAAGACAGCTTCTCCGCCCCCATCGCCAAGACGACCTACCTCCGCTTTTCCTGGCTGTTCGTAAACCTGCTGACGGCCATCATGGCCTCCATCGTCATCGGCTTTTTCGAAGACTCCCTTGAGCGGGTCGTGGCGCTGGCGATCCTAATGCCGATCGTCGCCTCGATGGGCGGCAACGCCGGCACCCAAACCCTGACCGTCGTCGTCCGCGCGCTGGCCACGAAAGAGCTGAATCAAGCCAATCTGTGGCGGGTCGTGAACCGCGAATTCTTGATGGGTGCGATGAACGGCGTCGGTTTCGCTGCGATCGCCGCCGGGATAACATATGTCTGGTTCAAAGACCCGGCGCTCTCCGGGGTGATAGCATCCGCCATGATCATCAACCTTCTCGCAGCTGCACTCGCCGGAATCCTGGTTCCGGTGGGACTGAGTAGGGCCGGAGTTGATCCGGCGGTATCATCCCCCGTATTCGTGACGACGGTGACGGACGTGATCGGGTTCCTCTCGTTCTTAGGATTGGCAACGTGGCTTCTATTGCGGTGAAAATTTCGCGCCTCGCTTTCCTCGCCACCGCTCTCGCGTGGGCAGGCACGGCGCAAGCGTCGGGCTGGACGGCGTCGGAACGTCTCGAGACCCCGCGCGCGGGCCTTGCCGCGACGTCCACGGGCGACCTCATCTTCGTCGGCGGCGGCGCAGCCGCGGGCGATCCGTCGACCGCCTTCGACGTCTTCGACGCCGCGAAGGAAGCATGGCGTCCACTGCCCGCACTGCCGAAAGGCTTGATGAGCTTTGCGATGACCGTCAGCGGCACGCAGGTGTACATCTCCGGCGGCTACGCAGCCGACGCGCCGGGCGAACCGCGCAAGGAAGTTTGGGCCTACGACACCAACAACGCCGGCTGGTCGAAGAAGGCCTCGCTCCCGCACGCGCGCGCCGCGCACGCGATGGTCGAAGTGAAAGGCCGCATCTACGTCATCGGCGGCAACGGCCCGGAAAGCGACAAGACGCTGATCTACGATCCGGGCGAAGACAAATGGACGACGGGCGCGGCCCTACCAGCCCCGCGTCGCGCGATGGGCGTCGCGACTGACGGCAAACGCATCTACGCTGCCGGTGGTATCAAAAGCGATGGCAGCGTTTCCTCCGCCTTCGACGCCTACGATCCCGCCGCCAATACCTGGACCTCATTGCCCGCACTGCCCACTGCGCGCGGCGCACTGACAGCTGCTGTGATCGACGGCAACGTCCACGTCGTCGGCGGCGCGACCTGGCGTCCCCTCAAGACCTTCGCCACGCACGATGTTTTCGACATCGCATCCAAAGCCTGGAGCAAAGGCGCGCCGATGCTGAACGCACGCCAAGGCATGGCCTCAGGCGTTGCAGCCGGCCGCTGGTGGGTGATCGGCGGCGGCAGCGGCGCCGGCGTGTTCGGCGTCTTCACTGCGTCGGACGCCGTCGAAGCCTACGAACCATAAGAAGAGACGAAATGCTCGCCAACGCGTTCCGCGGACTGAACTTCGACTTAGGCGAAACGGCGGACGCACTGCGCGACACGGTCGAACGCTTCACCGCGACCAACATCACGCCGCGCGCCGACGACATCGACAAGACGAACAAATTCCCGCGCGACCTTTGGCCAAAGTTGGGCGAACTCGGCCTGCTAGGCATCACCGTCGAAGAAGAGTACGGCGGCAGCGGCCTCGGCTATCTCGAACACGTCGTGGCGATTGAAGAAATCAGCCGCGGCTCTGCTTCGGTTGGCCTCTCTTACGGCGCGCACTCCAACCTGTGTGTCAATCAGATCAGCCGCAACGGCAGTCACGAACAGAAGAAGGCGTTCCTGCCCAAGCTCGCCTCCGGCATTCACTTGGGCGCGCTCGCGATGTCGGAATCCGGCTCGGGCTCCGACGTGGTCAGCATGCGTTTGCGCGCCGACAGGCGCGGCAAGAAATACGTGCTCAACGGCACGAAAATGTGGATCACGAACGGCCCCGACGCCGACGTCCTGGTCGTCTACGCCAAGACCGATCCCGACGCCGGCCCACGCGGCATCACCGCCTTCATCATCGAAAAAGGCATGAAGGGTTTCACGACCGCGCAAAAACTCGACAAGCTCGGCATGCGCGGCTCCGACACGGGCGAACTGATCTTCGACGATTGCGAAGTGCCAGAAGAACACGTTCTGGGCCGCGTCAACGAAGGCGTGCGCGTCCTGATGTCAGGCCTCGACTATGAACGCGCCGTACTCGCCGCCGGTCCCATCGGCATTATGCGCAACGCAATGGACATCGTCCTGCCCTACGTGCATGAGCGCAAACAATTCGGCCAAGCCATCGGCACGTTCCAGCTGATGCAAGGCAAACTTGCCGACATGTACACGCGCATGAACGCCGCGCGCGCCTACGTCTACACGGTAGCCAAAGCCTGCGACCGCGGCGAAACCACCCGCAAAGACGCCGCCGCCGCCATCCTGTTCGCCTCCGAAACGGCAACCTGGATGGCCCTCGAAGCAATCCAAGTCCTAGGCGGCAACGGCTACATCAACGACTACCCAACAGGCCGCCTCCTGCGCGACGCAAAGCTCTACGAAATCGGCGCAGGCACCAGCGAGATAAGGCGCATGCTCATCGGCCGCGAGTTGTTCGAAGAGACGGCCTAAATCCCGTCGCCTTCGATGTTTTCGTGAATGCCGCACTCGTCCTTGTCGGATCCCGACCACCGCCCCGAGCGATAGCCTTCGCCGTCCTTGACGCGCTGCGTGCAAGGCATGCAGCCGATCGACAAGAACCCGTCCTCGACCAGCGGATGGCGCGGCAGGTCGTGCGCGAGAATGTGGTTCTTCAAGTCTTCGAGCGACCAACTCCACAGCGGGTTGACCACGAACCGTGTGCCGTTCAATTCCAGCGGCGCCATGCCGGTGCGTGCCAGCGTCTGAAACCGCTTGCGTCCCGTGATCTCGGCATCGAACGGCGCCATCACGCGCCGCAACGGCAACACCTTGCGAAAGTTGCAGCATGAGTCCGGGTCGCGGGACCACAGCGTGCCGTCGTTATCCAGCGTGCGCGTATCGTCGGGATGCGGCCCGATGGCGCGCACATCCGTCAAACCCAATTTCTCCTGCAGCCGGTCGCGGTAGCGAAGCGTCTCGCCGAACAGCTTTCCGGTATTGAGAAAAATCACCGGCACCGACGGATCGATCTGCGCAATCAGATGCAACAGCACCACCGACTCCGACCCGAACGACGACACGGTCGTAATTTTGCCGGGAAACTCATCCTTGATCATCGCGCGCAATAGCGTCGTCGCGTCTGCATCAGCATACTTCACGCGAAGCGCTTCGAGCCGCGCTTTCAGCGCGTCCGACGCAACACCGGTATCAGCATGATCGAAAATACGCGGCGCGGGCGGCGCAGCCTTACGCTTAGCGGGACGAAGCGCTTGAAACGTCTCTTCGGCGCTCATACGAGTTCCCCCGTCTTGAGCCAACCTTCGCGCTCGATCATCGCCTGCGTCAGCCGCACGACCTCACTCTTCGGCAGACCCTCGGCTCGCCACTGCGCACGCGCATCGACGACGGCGCGCATATGCTGCGTCCAAGCAGGTCCAAACAACACTTCGAGATGCGCGCGAATTCGCTGCGAAAGCCCGGCCGCCTTGCCACCTGTCGAAACGGTGAGGAGCAGGTCGCCTCGCCGCACGATCGCCGGAACATGAAAGTCACAAAACTCGGGCTGATCTTCAGCGTTCACGAGAGCGCCAACCGCCCGCGCATGAGCGACGATTCTTGCCGTCTCGTCCGCCGGCAGGCCCGCCACGAACACCACAGAGGCGCCTTCGAGGTCCGCGCGAACCGGCAGCCGCTCATAGACGGCGGCCTCCAGGTGGCAAGCCCACCCATCCTGGTCGATTACATAAAGTGCCAACTGTTCGGCGCCGGCGCCTTGTGCAAACTCGACGCGTTGCTGCACCGCGTGCCCGCGGCCAACCACGACAATCTTACGTTGACGGATATCGAGCATGAGCGGGAGCACAGAGCACCCCTCCAATAGCAATTCACATGCAAATAGCGTCTCGGAGCTATATACTCAATAATACAACGTAAAATATTTTATTTCACACAATTCTATGTTGATAACAATCGTGGAAAATCACGGTACGCGAGCCGGGCAAAACCCCGTCAGCCCGCGGACTTCAACAGATCGGTGATGGAAACGCTGATCTTCTCGCCCTGAAGCACGATTTCACCGCGCGCGATGGGCTTATTGTTCGCGAGCACCCAAACCTGCTCGCTCTGCTTGGAGTCAAGTTCGATGACCGCGCCGCGGCCCATGCGCAGCAATTGCTGCATCGGCAGTTTGGCCTTGCCGAGGACGACGGAGATTTCGACTTTAACGCTGCCGACTGCCGATGACGTCATTGTGCCTTGATCCCATTGAACCCCGGCGATCACTCTAGGAGCGGAGACCTTTCGTGTTCGTTAAACCCGCGGAAACCATAGGCTGGCGCATCAGTGATGATCGCGTGCCCTACCCGGCTGCTGTGGCCGGGATGGAAGCGCGCGCCGCGCGCATCGCCGACGGTCGTGCGCGCGAACTCGTCTGGCTTCTCGAACACCCGCCACTCTACACCGCCGGCACCAGCGCCAAGAACGAAGACCTGCTCGCCCCCACCCGCTTCCCGGTTTTCGAAACCGGCCGCGGCGGACAGTTCACCTACCACGGCCCGGGACAGCGCGTGGGTTACGTGATGATCGACCTGCGCAAGCGCGGCAACGACGTCCGCCGCTTTGTGCGCGATCTCGAAGAGTGGCTGATCCAAACGCTCGCCGCCTTCAACATCCGCGGCGAACGCCGTGAAGGCCGCATCGGCATCTGGGTCGCGCGCAAAGGCGGCCGCGAAGACAAGGTGGCAGCCCTTGGCATCCGCGTGCGCCGAGGCATCACCTTCCACGGCGTCTCGCTGAACGTCGATCCCGACCTCGAACACTTCTCCGGCATCGTCCCCTGCGGAATACAGGGACACGGTGTAACCAGCCTCGCCGATCTCGGCCTTACCGCCACGATGGCGGACGTGGACGTCGCGCTGCGCGCCGCCTTCGAGACGGTGTTCGGTCCAACGATTGACGAACCCGCCGACGCGGAGGCGCAACTGTGCCCTACGTAGAATTCCTGCCCCGCCCGGATCTCGCGCACATCGTGAAGTGCGTTTGGAATTACGAATCCGCAACCGGCGAACTCGACGGCAGGCCTGAACGCATCGTCCCCGACGGCAACCCCGAACTCGTCGTCCACTACGGCCACCCGTTCTCCGAAATCACCGCCGAACGCGGTAAAGAAAGCCAACCGCGCGTCTTCGTAATGGGACAGATGACGCGCCCGTTGGCGCTCGACTCCACACAAGGCGCGCCCGGCATCATGGGCGTGCGCTTTCATGCGGCCGGCGTGCGCGCCATGGTCGGCGCGTCGATGGACGAGTTCACCGATCATCATCTGAGAGTCGCGGACCTCGCGCCGGCGGCCGCAGAAGCGCTCGTCGATCAAATCGCAAGTGCCCCCGGCGCGGCGGCGCGGGCGGCGATCCTGCAAAATTTCGTGGCCGAACGCGCAGACCATAACGCACGCTTTCAGGACAACGACGTCGCGCGCTGGTCTGCCCGCCTGGCACGCGCGAACGGCCGCCTCAGCATCGCGGATCTCGCCCGCGAAGCCGATCTCTCACCGCGGCAGCTTGAGCGCCGCTTCGCCGCCCAAGTCGGCATCGCCCCGCGCCAATACGCGAACGTTATACGGTTCCGCTCAGTCTTCGATCTCCTGACCGGCGCCAGCAAGCCCGACTGGGCGACGCTCGCAGCAGGGGCGGGATATTTCGACCAATCCCACATGATCCGCGACTTCCAACGCTTTCTCGGTTGCTCGCCCACGGCCTTCCTCACGCAATTGCGCGGCCTCTCAGCTGTCCTGGTCGGCCTCGACGAAGAAACGCCATGTCGCGTTGTTACAAGACGGGGCCGGGCCAGTTAGCCAAATCTGCGCCTACAAACCTTTTCGGGGGAACATCGCCGTGAAGCGCCTGCCAGCATTCGCCGCCGCGTTGGCCATGACTGTGTCGACGGCCCACGCTGAAGACATCTGCGCGTTACCGAAGTCAAATCCCAACATCGCCACGCTATCCTGGCTCGCCGGCAACTGGGTCCAAACCGGCAAGGACACGACCGTGCGCGAACGCTGGGCCGGCCCGTACGGTGCCGTGCTGCTCGGCGTCGGCGTGACCACGCAAGGCGATGTCACGAAATCCTTCGAGTTCTTCCGCATCGCCAAGACACCGACAGGGTTGAGTTACTTTGCCAGCCCCAATGCCTCGCCGCCGACCGAATTCAGAGCGACGCAGATTTGTTCCGACAAAGTCGTGTTCGAAAACAAGGCCCACGATTTTCCGCAGCGCGTGATCTACAGCAAAGGCGCAAACGGAACGCTGAACGCACGCATCGAAGGCACGCTCAAGGGCAAGCTCGAGGGCGAAAGCTGGACATACAGCGCCGAGCGTTAGCGCAAACAAAGAGGGCCGCCGACCGAGGTCGGCAGCCCTCTTCGGATCAGGCTGGAAACGCTCTAGTGCTTATGGTTCTGATCATCCGGTTGCTTCTGATCTTTCTGCTTCTGCCCTTGGCCGGGCTTCATCTGATCGGCAGGGCGTTTGTCGCCGTGCTTCTCAAAGTCCTTCTGCTGGCCCGGTTGCTTCGTCTTATCCGGGGATTCGCCCGGCTTCTGGTTCGGCACTTTGGTCGGATCGTTGGGAACATGGCTCATTTCAAAATCTCCTTGGCGGGGTAGCCGACCACAAAACGACCAGCACCGGATCGGGTTGCTGGTAACCGTCACGCTAACCATTCAAATCATGGAACCGCCGTCACTGCGCGCGCGTTTCAATCCCGGGAACCAAGTCGGCCGGCACTAACGTCCGGCCGCCGGCGATTCACATTGAGGAGTTAATGAAATGGTTGTGCGACGGAAGAATGGTAACGGCGGAAATGAAGTCGACGCGCGGATCCGCGCCTTGAAAGCCGACTTCGACGAATTGCAAAAGGATATGCGCAAGCTCGCCGAAAGCTTGGGCGACGCGGCGACGAACGGCGTGTCGGACATGGCAGGCTCCGCGCAACGCGCAGCCAGCGATGCGGCCGAGCAGGTGGAACTCTACGCCGAACAGGGCGTCGACTCCGTTCGTGGCGCCATCCGCGAACAACCTTTCGCAGCCATTGCGCTTTCGATGGGTGCCGGCGCGCTCATCGGTTCGTTGCTTCGGCGCTAACGCAAACCGCATGCGCATTGATGCGGAACTATTGCTGAAGGCAGGCTTAGGCGTTACCGCGGTCGCACTATTGTGGACCGCGGTGGCGTTTCTAGCCTTTGCCGGATACACGCTGCTTGTTCCGCTCACGAGCGTTGCGGCGGCTGCCGCTATCACGGGCGCGGCGATTCTTTCAATTTTGGTCATCGGCCTTCTTATTTATCACCTGCGGACGCGCACACCCGTCACGCAAGCTCAGCCTCTACCGGCGATGGCGAACGGAAACCTCGCGAACGCATCGGTTGCAGCACTTGCGCAACTTGCCAAAGACCACCCGCTGCTCGCGGTGGGATGCGCCGCCCTGCTCGGCGTTGCCGAGCACATGAGCGAAAGCCAACCTCTACGACGCAAGCCGCGCAGCTGATCCGTTCAGGAACCAGTGACGCTACGCCGCGTTTAAACAGCGCAGCGGAATAAGCGCCGCGCACCAACCAACAGGAGCTATCACCCATGCCCACCCCCAGTGGTCACACGAGCGCCATCCGCGCATCGAAGGTCAAAGGAACGTCCGTCTACAACACCGCCGGTGAATCCATCGGTACCGTCGAAGACATCGTTCTGAACAAGACCTCGAACGACATCATGTTCGCCGTTCTAGGTTTCGGCGGCTTCCTCGGTATCGGCGAAAAGTACCATCCGGTTCCCTGGTCGCTTCTCGACTACGACGAAGACAAGGGCGGCTACGTCGTCCCGCTGTCGAAAGAAGTCCTCAAGGCCGCGCCGACCTACGACCTCGACGACCTCACGAAGCACGACGGCCAGATCCGCGACAAGTCCTACGACTACTACAAGGTCGAACGCGACTGGGCCTGATGTTCTGAAAAGCGAATGACGACGATCATCACGCACAGGAGTAACGCATTATGACGACGACAGTCACGAGCGTCTATGAAACCTATCAGGATGCAATCGCGACCGTGCGCGAGCTGCAGGCCGCGAACGTCCCGGATGAAGAGATCAGCGTGATCTCGAACCAGCCGGGCGGTCAGGACAGCGAAACCACCGAACGCATCGATAACAACATGGCCGAATCCGGCGCGGCTTCGGGCGCGGCGATCGGCGGAACGTTGGGCGGCGCGACCGGTCTGTTGGCAGCACTCGGCACCTTCGCCATCCCCGGCATCGGCCCGGTGATCGGTGCGGGCTGGTTGCTCGCCGCCAGCGTCGGCGCAGCTGTTGGTGCGTCCGCCGGTGGCGTGCTCGGCACGCTGATTGGTGCGGGCGTCAGCAAAGACCAAGCGCACGTCTACGTCGAAAACCTGCGCCAGGGCGGCACGCTCGTCTCGGCGCGCGTCTCTGACGCTCAGACGGAAGAGGTGCGTGCGATCATGGCCCGCCGCAAGGCAATCGACACGGCGCGCAATGTGCGTCGTGACGAGACAGTGGTCATCGTTCCGCCCACGCCGTAATTCGGCAGAGGGCTGGGACCAACGCGCCGCGGGCACCAGACCGCGGCGCGTTTCTTTTTTGCATGCTTGGAGAACGTTACGTCGGCGGATCGTTCTCGGCGACGATCGCCGGGACCTGACGCGAGCGAACCGTCCGCTGGCGCGGCACCTGCCACCACGCCGCCTTACGATTTCTCTCGACTTCCTCTTGCTCGGCGAAGAAGCGCGCACGCGGCGTCTCCGTCACTTCGTTGCTATGCTCGTGCTCTGCCAGCAACAGCACGGCTATCGGCTCCAGCCCAGGCACGTGGCGTGCCACGGCGCTGAAAAGGATGAGCAAGGGCACCGCCACGATCGCCGCAAAAGGTCCCCACAGCCAAAGGAAGAACGTCACCGTCAGGAAGATCGCTATGGAACTCACCGCCACCCGCCGCGACACCAGCCAGGGCGTGACCAAATTGGACTCGATGAGGTTCAAAACGAACATGATCAGCGGCGCCATCGCCGCCTCGATCAATGTATTGGCCGTCGCCAGCTGAACCACGCCACACAGGATCATCGTCCCAGTCGGCCCTATGTAGGGAACGAAATTCGCGATCGCGAACACGAACCCCCACACCAACGCATACGGCACCCCCAGCAGAGTGAAGGCCAATGCTGTCGCCGCGCCCAGTCCGAAATTGATGCAGGCCACCACGAACAGATAGTGCGACACGTGCGAAAACGTCTCGTTCAGGATCCGCGCCACGCGCAGCCTGTTCACGCGGCTCTTCGGCAGCAAGATGATGCGCCGCCGATAAGGTTCGCGCACCATGATCAGGAACAACGACAGCGCGATCACATAGGCCGTCTGGCTAAGAATAACCGGCGCCGACTGCAGAACGTTCATCGCCACAGGCTCAACAACTGTTACCTGCTGCGCGCCACCCGGCGCGGGCGCTGGATTGGCCATTTCCTCGAACTTGTTCGACGCGTCGCGGAAACCCTGCAGCGATTCCTGAAGTGCATGCGTCTTGCGCTCAATCGTCTGCGCAATCTGCGGCGCGTTCTCGATCCATTCGCCGATTCCTGGGGCAAGGGCGACCGCCCCGGCGATCAGCCCCGCCACGGCCGCCGCAACGACCAGCACGGCAGCCGCGGGCGTCGGCAATCCCAACTTCTCCAGCCAACTGACCACCGGGTTCAACGACAGCGCCAACACGAGCGCGACGACCGTCGGCACCAGCACGGGCTGCGCCGCCCACATCACGAACACGCACGCGATCACGGCCAGGATGACCAGCGCGCGTTCGCCCATATGCGACACCACCGGCGCAGCAGCAGCCGTCGCTGCCGCAGCCTGCGCAGTTTTCTGCTGGTCCTGGTCCGCGGACTTTTGTTGTTTGGTTCGACGATCAGCCACGCGTGCACCCATCACCCATCGGGATCCCGGCACATAGAACGCTTGTGGAACCACAGGGTTCCTTGCCACTCTGCGTTAGCTCAGCTCCAGCAGCGAGTACCCATGGCACCCCTCCACCCACGCACCGCGCTAACCACCCACGACGTCACCAACCAGCCGCCGCCGTTTGAGGACGTGAACATCTTCGCGACCGACCGCGTGCTGAACGACGCCGTCGAACGCGAAGGCGCCGCGTCGCACGCGCCGTCGCTCTCCACCTTTGGCGCACGCGTCGGCTCGGCCGAAGTCATCGGCTGGAGCTTCGAGGCCAACCGCAATGCCCCCGAACTGAAGACGTTCGACCGCTACGGCCGCCGAATAGACGAAGTGAGTTTCCACCCCGCCTATCACAAGCTGATGGACGTCGGCCTCTCCGGCGGCTTCGCCTCCATCGCCTGGACAGCGCAAACCGCCGGCCATGTCGCGCACGCCAGCGTCCTCTACATGATGGCGCAGATCGAACAGGGCGTGTGCTGCCCCATGACGATGACCTACGCCGCCCTGCCCGCGCTGCGTCACGAACCCGCCATCGCCCGCGATTGGGAGCCGCGCATCAAGAGCGGCGTCTACGACGCGACCTCCGCCCCAGCATCACAGAAACGCGGCGCCACAATCGGCATGGCGATGACGGAGAAGCAAGGTGGCTCCGATGTCCGCGCCAACACGACAAAGGCGACGCCGACGGGCGACGGGGCATACACGCTGAACGGCCACAAGTGGTTCTGCTCGGCACCGATGTGCGATGCGTTCCTAACGCTCGCCTACACCGATAAGGGCTTGACGTGTTTCCTCGTCCCACGCTGGAAGCCGGACGGCGAGCGCAACGCGATGAACATCATGCGCTTGAAGGACAAACTCGGCGATCGCGCCAACGCGTCGTCCGAGATCGAATATCACGGCGCCTACGCCGAACGCCTTGGCGAAGAAGGCCGCGGCGTGAAAACGATCATCGAGATGGTCCACCACACCCGCCTCGACTGCACCGTCGCGCCCGCCGCCTACATGCGCCAAGCCCTCGCCCAAGCGCTCTGGCACACGTCACATCGCACCGCGTTTCAGAAAAAGTTGATCGACCAACCCTTGATGTCGCGCGTGCTCGCCGATCTCGCCATCGAAAGCGAAGCGGCAACCACCCTCGCCTTCCGCATTGCCAGATCGTTCGACGAGTCGAACAACGAAGGCGCCGCCCTCTTCTCCCGCATCGCGACGCCCATCGGAAAATACTGGCTCAACAAACGCGTCGTGAACTTCGTCTACGAAGCGATGGAATGCCACGGCGGCGCCGGCTACATTGAGGAGTCGGTGCTGCCGCGCCTCTTCCGCCAATCCCCACTGAACTCAATCTGGGAAGGCTCCGGCAACGTCATCTGCCTCGACGTCCTCCGCGCGCTTGCCCGCGAACCCCAAACGGCCGAAGCCCTCTTCACCGAACTCGACACCGCGCGAGGCGCCTACTCAGCGCTCGACCGCGCCATCGACAACGCCAAAGCTAGCGTGGCGACGACAACCGAACCCCATGCCCGCCGCTTAGTCGAGGATCTCGCGCTAGCCCTACAAGGCGCACTCCTGACGCGCCACACTCCCAACGCAGTGGCCGACGCGTTCATGGCCACGCGCCTGGGCGAAGAACCCTGGCGAACCTACGGCGCCTTCGAAGCCACCATCGACGAACGCGCGATCATCCAACGCGCCATGCCGAACTAACGCGCCAGCGCGGCTTCGTATTCCTGCACGAACCGCCCAACGATATCGGCCGCGCTCTCGATCTTCTGCACCAGGTCGACGCTCTGCCCCGCCGACCACGTATCCTTCCAGCGCCGGAACGCGGCATTCGGATCGCCGAAATGCGGCGTGCCCGCATCCACCTTGTCCGGATCGATGCCGACTGCCTGCAGACTGCCCTTCAGCCAGTTCGCGCGCACGCCGGTCACCGCCGCCGTTTGCACCAGGTCCTCATGCGTCGACGAAATCAGCATCTGCTTATACGCATCCGGCGCCAGCGACTCCTTCGCCGCCACGAACGGCGTCCCGATATAGGCGAGGTCGCCGCCCAGCACTTCGATCGCCCGTACCGCGCGCCCCGTCCCGATGGCGCCACCCACCACCAGCGGTCCCGGAAATATGCCGCGCACCGCGCTCACGAACGCAAACGGACTGAGTTGCCCCGTATGCCCGCCCGCGCCGGCGCAGACCAGCACCAACCCGTCGACGCCCGCATCCAGCGCCTTGCGCGCGAACGGCATGCTGATCACATCGGCGAACACGATCCCACCATACGAATGCACAGCTTCAATCACGCCGCGCGGGCTGCCCAGCGCCGTGATCACCAACGGCGGCTTGTGCTTGACGATCAGCTCAAGCTCTTCCTTCAACCGCGCATACGAATGGTGCGCGACGACGTTCAACGCCCAAGGCCGATCCGCCTGCGCCAGGCTGTCGTTGATCTCGCCCATCCACTGATCGAGGTCCTCGATCGTGCGCGCGTTCGGTGCGGGAAAGGCCGACGCCATCCCCGCCTTCGCCGCCGCGATGACGAGCTTCGGCCCCGACACCAAAAACATCGGCGCCGCGATCGCGGGAATCTTCAACCGTTCTTTGAATCCAATCCAAGCCGAGGCCATCATGGCCCTCCGATCTAAAGGATCAGGCCGCCGTCCACCGGGATCGTCTGACCAACAACATACGCCGCCAATGGCGACGCCAAAAACAACGCCACACCCGCCATATCGTCAGGCGTGCCGAGGCGCTTCAACGGAATGCTCTGCAGCGACGCCTGCAAGCGATCCGGATTCTCGGTCGTAACTTTGGTGAGCTTCGTATCCACAAGACCCGGCGCAATCCCGTTCACGCGAATGCCGTCGCCGGCCCAAGCCTCAGCGAGAGTCCGCGTCAACCCGACAGCCCCCGTCTTCGACGCGTTATAGGCCGGATTGCCACGCGTCGAATGAAACGCCGCCGTCGACGACACCGTGATCAACGATCCCTTCGCCGCCGCCAGCATGTCGTGAAACTTGATCGCGCACGCCATCAGGCTGTTCAGGTTTAGGTCCATGACCTTCTGAAACCCGTCCATCTGAAACTCGCCGCGTTTATAGAGCACCGTACCCTGGCTCAACACGAGCACATCGAGCGTGCGAAAATTCGGCCGCCACGTTTCGACCGCGACAAAGTTCGACACATCGAGCTGCGCGTAGTGCAGCCCCGTCAAGTCCGACCCTTCATCCGCGCTGTAGTCCGACGCATGCGCACGCGTTCCCCACACATGCACACTCGCGCCATGCCGGCGAAACCCGTGCGCAATGCCATTGCCGATGCCGCTCGACCCGCCGACGACGAGAACCGTCTTCCCCGTGAAGTCCAGCGCCTCGGCCATCAGCTCAATCCTTCGAACGCTCGACGTAAGACCCGTCTTCCGTATTCACGACGACCTTCGTACCCACACCGATATGCGGCGGCACCATCGTGCGCGCACCGTTCGACAACTTCGCCGGCTTGAACGACGACGACGCCGTCTGCCCCTTCACCACTGGCTCGGTCTCGACGATCTCAAGCACCACGCGCGACGGCAGCTCGATTGCGATCGGCACCCCGTTGAACGTGCTCAGCGTCACTTCCATGTTTTCCTGAAGATAGGCTTCCTGTTCGCCCAGAATGTCCTTCGACACATGGATCTGATCGAAGTTGTTCGGCTCCATGAACACGAACTGCTCGCCGTCCTGATACAGGTACTGATACGTGCTCATATCGACGAACGCCTTTTCCAAAGAATCCGTGGTCTTGTAGCGCTCGTTTACCTTCACGCCGTCGCTGATCCGGCGCATTTCGATCTGCGTCGTCGGCGTACCCTTGCCAGGATGGAAGTTTTCAGCTGTTAGAACGACGTACAGCTTGCCTTCCTTCTCGATGATGTTGCCCTTACGAACGTTGCTGGCAATGACGGAAACCACGCGAAACTCCTTCAGAAATGACGACGCCCGGTTCAGGCAGGCCTACAAGGGCCAGCGCGCCGGGCTCGGATTTGTGCGGGGTGATAGCAGCGCACGGGCTTCCCGCCAAGGTGGCACAAACGTGCGGTTTCCGCGGTGGTGACGCCCTCGCCCTGGTGGTCCCGCGAACGCCACGCCGACCGCCGCCCGTTCCTCCTCGCGCGCAACCGGATAAAGGCCGCTATCCGCCGCCATTTCGAGGCCGATGGCTTCACCGAAGTCGAATGCGCCGCCCTGCAAATCTCGCCGGGCAACGAGACGCATCTCCACGCCTTCGCCACGGAACAAATCGGCCGCGACGGCACGCGCTCAAAACTCTACCTCCACACCTCACCCGAGTTCGCATCGAAAAAACTCCTGGCCGCCGGCGAACAACGCATCTTCGACTTCGCCCGCGTCTTCCGGAACCGCGAACACGCCGCCGTGAACGTGCCGGAGTTCACGATGCTGGAATGGTACCGTGCCAACGAACCCTACGATGTCGTCATCGCCGACAGCATCAAACTCCTGTCGCTCGCCGTCGAAGCCGCTGGAACGTCCACCCTCGCCTACCGTGGCCGAAGCATCGACCCCGACGCCAAACCTGAACGCCTCACCGTCGCCAACGCATTCAAGCACTTTGCCGGTATCGAGCTCCTCGACACGCTGGACGCCGACACGTCCGACCGCGACGCGCTCGCCGCGCAGGCCAAGCGCGCCGGCATCGCCATCGCCGACGACGACACCTGGTCCGACATCTTCAGCCGCATCCTTAGCGAGCGCGTCGAACCCAACCTTGGCATCGACGGCCCGACGATCCTAGACGAATACCCACGCGTCGAAGCAGCCCTCGCCCGCACCTGCGCTAACGATGCACGCGTCGCCGAACGCTTCGAACTCTATGTGTTGGGCGTCGAACTCGCCAACGGCTTCGGCGAACTGACCGACCCGATCGAACAACGCAAGCGCTTCGAACACGAAATGTCGGAGAAAGAACGTATCTACGGTGACCGCTACCCCATCGACGAAGATTTCCTAGCAGCCCTCACCCAAATGCCCCCGGCCAGCGGCGTCGCCCTAGGCTTCGACCGTCTAGCGATGCTGGCGACGGGGGCCCCGCGCATTGAAGACGTGCTCTGGACCCCACCAGCCGGACGCGCGACGTGACCCGCCGCCTTCTAAATCCGTCATGGCCGGGCTTGACCCGGCCACCCAGTGCGCGCACCGCCGTGCGCGCTGGAGAGTCACTTGCGTTTCAAAGCCGCGCAGACGCGCGGCCACTGGGTGGCCGGGTCAAGCCCGGCCATGACGCTCAAGGTGGTTCGTGATCATCCGAACGCTCCGCACGATCGATGATTTGCACGACGCTGGACTCGTATCGCGCAACGACGACCTCAACCGCGTCGTTGACCGCTACGCCGTAGCGATCACGCCCGCAATCGCTGCACTGATCGAGACCCAAGACGACCCAATCGCCCGCCAATTCGTCCCCGACATCCGCGAGTTGGAAACGACACCCGGCGAAGACGCGGACCCCATCGGCGACAAACGGCACAGCCCCGTCGAAGGGCTCGTCCACCGCTACCGCGATCGCGTCCTGCTGAAGATCGTCCACGTCTGTCCAGTCTATTGCCGCTTTTGCTTCCGGCGCGAGATGGTGGGGCCGGGCCGCGAACCAGGCCTGTCGCCAACCGAACTCGACGCCGCGATCGCCTACATCGCGGCCCACGCGGAGATCTCAGAGGTCATCCTCACCGGCGGCGATCCGTTCGTCCTCACCGCCCGCCGCGCCGCCGATCTGACACAGCGCCTCGCAACCATCCCGCACGTGAAAATCTTGCGCTGGCACACGCGCGTCCCCGTCGTCGATCCCGATCGCGTCACACCAGATTTCGTCGCCGCGCTCAAGTCGCCGAACGCAGCAACCTACGTCGCACTCCACGCCAACCACGCACGCGAGTTCACGCCCACCGCACGCGAAGCCATCGCCCGCATCGTCGACGCCGGCATCCCGATGCTCAGCCAAACGGTGCTGCTCAAGGGCATCAACGACGACGCCGACACGATCGCCGACCTGATGCGCACGTTCGTCGAGAACCGGATCAAGCCCTACTACCTGCACCACACCGACATGGCGCCTGGAACGTCGCACTTCCGCACGACCATCGAATACGGCCGACAGCTGATGCGCGAACTCCGCCGCCGCGTCTCGGGTATCGCCGTGCCGGCATACGTCCTCGACGTGCCGGGAACGGACGGCAAGCTCAATCTGGAAGCGGGTGAGGACTAACGCCTACTTCGGCGACACCCGCATATCGATCCGCCGCTTGTCGTCGAGGAACAGCTTCGCCGCCGCGATCACTTCCGCTTCGGTGATCGTGCCGTAGTCCTTCAACGCCGAACGCACGCGTTCCAGATTGCGCGGGTCGGTTTGGATATCGCTCAGCGCTTGGATCCAATACGCATTCGTCGATTCCGCCGCGTAGTGCTGATAGAGCACGGGCTTGCGCGCCCGCTCCAGTAAGTCCGCCGACAGCTCGCCGTTACGCAACTCCTGCGTAATCTCGGCCAGCGTCTCGAAGAACTTGTCCGCCTCCTCCGGCTTCGGCTCGACACCCGCGAACATATAGCCAAAGCCCTTCACCGACTTAGACGACCAGTACGATCCAAACGGCGTGTACGTGCTGCCTTGTTTCTCGCGCACTTCGTCGATGAGGCGCAGCTGAATGATCTCATTCAAAATCGCCACCGCCCGATCGAGCCGCGTGTTGCTGAAGAGATCCGGCCCCGGCCAAGCCGCGACGACAGCCGCCTGATCCGGCCGCCCCTCATGCTTGAAGTCCGCCCGCCCGCCCTTCGCAGGGAAGCTGACATTCCGTGCGCCCTCGGGAATTTTGTACGCACCCTGTCGCGGCGGCAAAGCACCGAACGTCTTCGCCGCAGCTTCGATCGCGGCGTCGACTTTCACGTTGCCGACGATCGTCACCTCGATCGGCGCTTGCGCAAGCGACGGCGCAATCGCCGCCTTCACGTCTTCCATCGTAATCGCGCGAATATCGTTGATGTCCGGCGACGCCCATCGGGGATCGTTGCCGTGCACCAGCCCCGGCAGCTCACGTGACAGCACGCCGGTCGCCGTCGTGTCCTGCTGACGCAGCTGCCCCTCACCCGCCGCCTGAATACGCTTCAACCCGTCAGGCCGATACGCGGCGTCGGTGAAATACGCGGCCAGCACTTGCAGCTGTAGAAGCGTATCCCGCTCGACCGTATCGCCGGCGATCTGGAACACGTCTTCATCCACATCCAGGAAGATGCCGGCGAAATGCCCCGGCTCCGTCTGCTCCAACTCGCCGATGGTGAGCTTGCCCAACCCGCCTTCGACGAACGCGAACGGCAAAGCCCAGGCGACGCCGCGCTTCTTGGGCAGCGCCAAATAGCCTCCGGCCACGCGCACGATGACGCTGACCTTATCCTTCTCGAAGTCTGTCGACTTCACGTTTAGCTTCACGCCGTTCGCAAACTTGACCAGCGTCGCGTCGATATCCGCCACAGTCTTGCGCTCAGCGACCACACCCTTGGGCCCGAAGTCGCGATAGGTGAACTCCTTGATCGAGTCTTTCGGCGGCGCAGCAACCTTGACGGCGCGGCTCTGCGTGAAAGCCTGCTTGATGGCGTCTTCGCCACCCGCAATCGGCTGCGTCGTCGTCACGAACACGACCGGCCCGTTGCCGCTGAACGTCGCCTTCATCGCGTTCGTCACGTCAGCAGCCTTCATGCCCGCGATCGATTGTGAGTAAAGCGCCAAGTCAGTCTGCGCGTCGGTCGGCACGCGCCCCGCGTCCAGCGTCATCAGCAACCAGTCTGCCATCTCGATGTTCGAGCGCGTCTTCGCGTTGGCAGCGACCAAAAGATAGGGCGACTTCTGCTCCAAGGCCTCGCGGCTCACCTCTTCCTGCTGCAGCCCATAAGTCAGCGCCCGGCGCAATTCCTGCTCGGCCGCCGCCAACCCCTTGGCCCAGCCGCCGGCGCGCGTTCGCACAGTGAGTGCGGAAACGATGCCGCCGCCCTGTACCACTTCGCGCGCCACGCGCGCGTCGATGAACGGCGCTTCGGGCGTCCGCGCCAGTTTGCTCAAGCGACGGTTGATGACCGTGAACCCGACGATCCGCTGATGGATCTCATTGCGCCGCGCCTTCTTATCGCCGCGCGTATCCTCCGGTTGGATCCAGTTGACCGTGACGCTCTCCTCGAGCCCCGGCTGAACCGAATAGGCAGCGACTAGCCCGCGCTTGGCCGGCGCGCCGAAATTTTCGGGCGGCGCCGCCGGTCCCGGCTGCGACCAGTCACCGAACACCGCCTTGATCTTGGCTTCCATCATTGCGGGATCGACATCGCCCGCGACGACCAACAACGCTCGCTCCGGACGATAGTGTCGCTCATAGAACGAGCGCAGCTGCGCCGGCGTTGCGTTCTTAATGAACTCGAGCTTCCCGATCGGAAATCGGTTCGGGTACTTCTGGCCGGCAAACAGCGCATGCAACTGGGCAAGGTTGGCCCGCATCCCCGGCGTATCCCGCGCGCGCTCCTCCGACAGAATAACGCCGCGCTCGCGCGTGATGGCATCCGCCGACAGGGTTAGGCTGCCAACGATCTCGCGCAGGATCTTGAATCCGGTATTCAGCGTGTCCGGCCGCGTGCTGGGCAAGGACAAAGCAAAGGTGGTGTTGTCGAAGTCGGTCGACGCATTGGCGCTCGATCCGATCTGGATGCCCAGACGCTGCAGCGCCTTGAACATCTCGCCCTCGGGATAATTCTCCGACCCGTTGAAGGCCATGTGCTCAAGGAAATGGGCCACGCCCATCTCGCTGTCGCTCTCATGAAGTGACCCGGCAGCAATCCGAATGCGAACGGTGACGGTCCCCGCCGGATTGGCGTTCGGCTTGATCGCATAGCGCATGCCGTTGGCCAGCACACCAAAGCGGACGGTCGGATCCGGCTTGAGGTCGCTGGATTCAAAAGGCCAAGGCGTCGCGGCGGCAATCGCAACGGGCAGCAGCGCAAAAGCCTGCACCGCCAGCACCAGGACCAGCACGGCCACGGGCAAGCCACGAACCAAACGCAATCGCATGAAAACCCCTTGGGGTGAGAACGTGAGAAATCTTAGGGCCCAACCGGACGGGGCCTTTGAGGCCACATTATGCCCATCCGCAAGCGCGGCGCACCATACAAGGCCGTCATTCCGAAAACCGCCAAAAATTGGAATTGTCAGCGGGTTCCGGGCCGATCTCCGACGCGTGATCGTCCAAATCCGTTTTCCACACGACCACACACAGGTGTCATGATTTCCAAGACGCACTGATTCGCATGGCGCTCCGACGGCTAAAAAAAGCGCTCTGAAATCGGAAGAGTCAGTGGGGCCAACAGGTTGGGTCCCATAGCTTCGCAGAACGGGCCGAGCGAACGAAAAATCGCTCCCACGCAGAAGCATGTGGTGGAGTCGCAACGTCTCTGCCGAAGCGTCCAAAACGCACAGCGGCGTCCCCGCACTTTCCACAGATCCGGCCACAACATATGGTGGCGTCACGCCCCGATTAACACAAAACCTGTTGCTCGGATCAAAATCTAGGTACTAGATAACTGTCCCTGCTCGCCACCGAATTTGAGGCGCGGTCGGGGACCGAGCGCGGCAGTTTCTGGGTCGAAACGCGCATCAGTCCCACGACAGTCCCAACGGTCTCCGGTCGCTCGCAGGCACCTGTTGATCACGACGAATAGTCAGAGGGGCTACACAGCATGCGCATCGACCGCGTCTTCACCGTTGAAGGGCAATCCGCATACGAAGGCATTCCGTTCCGCACGACCGCCAGCGAGATCCGCAATCCGGATGGCTCGGTGGTGTTCAAGCAGGACAACGTCGAAGTCCCCGAACGGTGGTCGCAAGTCGCCTCTGACGTGCTGGCTCAGAAGTACTTCCGCAAAGCCGGCCTCGCCGCGCGCCTGAAGCCAGTCCCCGAAGAAAACGTCCCCGAATTCCTCTGGCGCAAAGCCCCCGACGAAGCCGCGCTCGCCAAACTCGATGGCGAACCGAAGAACGTCGGCGAACACAGCGGCAAGCAAGTCTTCGACCGACTCGCCGGTACCTGGGCGTACTGGGGCTGGAAGGGTGGCTATTTCGACGGTGAGCGCGACGCGCAGACCTTCTTCGACGAAATGCGCTACATGCTGGCGACCCAGATGGCGGCGCCGAACAGCCCGCAATGGTTCAACACCGGCCTGCATTGGGCCTACGGCATCGACGGCCCGGCGCAAGGCCACCACTACGTCGACCATTGGACCGGCGAACTGGTCGCCTCGGCCAGCGCCTACGAGCATCCGCAGCCGCACGCCTGCTTCATCCAGGGCATCAAGGACGACCTGGTGAACGAAGGCGGCATCATGGACCTATGGGTTCGTGAAGCGCGTCTGTTCAAGTACGGCTCGGGCACCGGCTCGAACTTCTCGGCGCTGCGCGGCGGCTCGGAGAAGCTGTCGGGCGGCGGCAAGTCGTCGGGCTTGATGAGCTTCCTGAAAATCGGCGACCGCGCGGCCGGCGCCATCAAGTCGGGCGGCACCACGCGTCGCGCGGCCAAGATGGTCATCGTCGACGCCGACCATCCGGACATCGAGAAGTTCATCGACTGGAAGGTGATCGAGGAACAGAAAGTCGCGGCCCTCGTCGCCGGCTCGAAGCTCCTGCAGAAGCACCTGAACCTGATCATCAAAGCCTGCGTGAACTGCAGCGCCCAAGGCGACGCCTGCTTCGACCCGTTGCAAAACCCGGCGCTGAAGCGCGAGATCAAAGCGGCGCGTAAGGCCGCGATCCAAGACAACGCCATCCAGCGCGCCATCCAATTCGCCCGCCAAGGCTACACCGAACTGAACATCCCGGTTTACGACACCGATTGGGACGGCGAGGCGTACTACACCGTCTCGGGCCAGAACTCGAACAACACCGTCCGCGTCACCGACGACTTCCTGCGCGCGGTCGAAACCGACGGCGAGTGGAAGCTGACGCGCCGCACCGACGGCAAGACGCACAAGACGCTGAAGGCCCGCGGCCTGTGGGATCAAATCGCCGAAGCCGCGTGGCAGTGCGCGGACCCGGGCATCCAATTCCACACCACCGTCAACGACTGGCACACCTGCCCGGCGTCCGGCCCGATCCGCGGCTCGAACCCGTGCTCGGAATACATGTTCCTCGACGACACGGCGTGCAACCTCGCGTCGCTGAACCTGCTCGCCTTCCGCAAGCAGCTGTCGGACGGCTCGCAGTACTTCGACGTCGCCGCGTATGAGCACGCCGTCCGCCTCTGGACGATCGTCCTCGAAGTCTCGGTGATGATGGCGCAATTCCCCTCCAAGGAAATCGCGCAGCTCTCCTACGAGTACCGCACGCTCGGCCTCGGCTACGCCAACATCGGCGGCCTCTTGATGTCGTCGGGCATCGCCTACGACTCGAACCAAGGCCGCGCCGTCGCCGCAGCCCTCGCCGCCCTGATGACCGGCGCGTCCTACGCCACGTCGGCCGCGATGGCCCGCGAACTCGGCGCCTTCAAAGGCTACGCCAAGAACGCCGAGCACATGCTGCGCGTCATCCGCAACCACCGCCGCGCTGCGTTCGGCTCGGTCGACGGTTACGAGAAGCTGTCAACGAAGCCCGTGCCGCTCAACGCCATCGACATGCCGGCGACCGGCTTCGAAGGTCTGGTCGACCGCGCGCGCGGTTCGTGGGACGAAGCCTTGGCGCAAGGCGCGCTCTACGGCTACCGCAACGCCCAGACGACCGTCATCGCGCCGACCGGCACGATCGGCCTCGTCATGGACTGCGACACGACGGGCATCGAACCCGACTTCGCGCTGGTGAAGTTCAAGAAGCTGGCCGGCGGCGGCTACTTCAAGATCATCAACCAGTCCGTTCCGGAAGCGCTGAAGGCCCTCGGCTACAACTCGGTGCAATCCGAGACGATCGTCAACTACGCGGTCGGCCGCGGCACCCTGAAGGGCGCGCCGGGCGTCAACCACGAATGGCTGAAGCTGAAAGGCTTCGGCGACAAGCAACTCGAAGCGATCGAAGCCTCGCTCGCGACCGCCTTCGACATCTCCTTCGTCTTCAATCGTTGGACGCTCGGCGACGAGTTCTGCGTGAAGACGCTTGGCCTTGCGCCTGAACGCCTCGATGCACCCGACTTCAACCTCCTCCAAGAAGTCGGCTTCACGAAGGCCGAGATCGACGCCGCAAACATCTACTGCTGCGGCGCCATGACGCTCGAGGGCGCACCCCACCTGAAGGACGAACACCTCCCTGTGTTCGATTGCGCGAACCCGTGCGGAAAACTCGGCAAGCGCTCGCTCTCGGTCGACAGCCACATCCTCATGCTGGCTGCCGCCCAACCGTTCATCTCGGGCGCGATCTCGAAGACGATCAACATGCCGAACAACGCGACGGTCAAAGACTGCGCCGACGCCTACATGAAGTCGTGGAAGCTGGCGCTGAAGGCGAACGCTCTCTACCGCGACGGCTCGAAGCTCTCGCAGCCGCTGGCATCGTCCATCCTGGTCGGCGAGGACGAAGAGGACGACCTCCTCGAACAACTGCCCGAAATGGCGCAAGGCGCCCGCGCGCAAGCGATGGCCGAACGCGTCGTCGAGCGCATCGTCGAGATCACCAAGCGCGATCGCGAAAAGCTGCCGCACCGCCGCAAGGGCTACACCCAGAAGGCATCGGTCGCGGGCCACAAAGTGTACCTGCGCACCGGCGAATACGACGACGGCCGCATCGGCGAAATCTTCATCGACATGCACAAAGAAGGCGCCGCCTTCCGCAGCTTGATGAACAACTTCGCCATCGCGATCTCGATCGGCCTGCAATACGGCGTGCCGCTGGACGAATTCGTGGAGGCCTTCACCTTCACGCGCTTCGAACCGGCCGGCATGGTCACGGGCAACGACTCGATCAAGAACGCGACGTCGATCCTCGACTACATCTTCCGCGAACTGGCGGTGTCGTATCTTGGCCGCAACGACCTGGCGCACGTCGTGCCAGGCGGCGACGGACTTGAAGTCGGTGGCGGCGACGGCGAAGGCAAACGCCCCGCCCCGCCCCCGCAGAACCCGGCGCGCATCGTCTCGTCCGGTCTCGTCCGCGGCCAAGTTCCGCAACAGCTCGTCGTCGTCGAAGGCGGCCAACTCGCTCGCTCTGAGACAACGATGCTGGCGGCCACGCTGCGCACAACGACCAGCGAGATCGCACTCGAAACCCAAACGCGTCGCGTCGCCGGCAACCCGGTCGCGCAAGCGATCGAGATCGTCGAACGCGAAGTGGCTGTCTCATCGCAAGCCTCACGCGCCCGCCGCCTGGCTGAAGCCCGCATCAAGGGCTACGAGGGCGACGCCTGCAGCAACTGCGGGAACTTCACGCTGGTGCGTAATGGGACGTGCCTGAAATGCGATAGCTGCGGCACCACGACAGGCTGCAGTTGATAAGTCGGCGCGGGCAGAAAAGTTCGGGAACTCCTTCTGCCCGCGACTCGTTGGTGACCTTGCAGCGTGCCGTTTGGCCTTTGCAGGGCGGGGTAAAACAAAAAAGGGACGACAATGATCATCTGCTCGAAGCACGAAGGAAACGGCACCTATCGCGAGTTCATTCTCGACGACGCCGAACTGGGCGAAGAAGTCGCCGTGAAGACCCACATCGCGCATCGCTCCGGTGACGACGTCGTCGCCGAAGACTGGACCGAAGCCGGCGTCATAATGCGCGCGCCCGAAGGCCTCAAAGCCGCCGTCCGCGGCCGCTTTGGCAAAACCGGCTTCAAGAAACTCGACGAGCTCTTCACCAACGAAATCGCCGCCCTCCAAGCGATCGCAGTCAACTACGAACCGATCCCGCTGAGGAACTAGCAACCGCGGGTACGCCACACCACCATTGCGCTTCTCCCTCTGGGAGAAGCTGTCACGCCGAAGGTGTGACTGATGAGGGACGCCGGTGCAGAGTGCGTCCGGCTGCGCTCTACACCGGGGTCCCTCATCCGTCTCGCCGCCGTTGGCGGCGATCCACCTTCTCCCAAAGGGAGAAGGGCAACACCAATGCCAACAAGTGAACGCTTCCCTAGACGCGCCACGTCAGATTCGCGAAAGCGATCCGCGCCAATCGCCGCCACGAAGAGAGCTCCGCAACCGCAAACGGCTCACCAGTCGCTCCCAGCGCCAGCGTCGCCACAGCCAAAGCCGGCGTCGCTACTGTGGGAAATCGCAATCGGTTCACTGCGGCTAACTCCCCGCGCACCAACGCCCGCATCCGCGCGAACGCCGGCGCAAACTTCACCGCACTCTCAGCGCCCGCAAAGAAATCCTCGGCGTTGACGCCGGCCTCACCAAGCCAAGACATCGGAAACCGGCACCGCCGCCGCGCCGCAAACGCGGCCGCATCGTTCAGATGCCCTGCACATACAATCGCAGCCCCCGCATGGCCCGCCGCAACATCGGCGCGCTCACCGGCGTCCAACACCCGTGCGGCCAACTGAACCACCGCACCGCCAACCGCCGCCGCATGCGCTTTCATCGCCGCCTCATCGTCGAACGGCGCTTCTTCCAGATCGAACCCGCGCGCATCGAGATACCGCTCGAACAGCTCTCGCGGCAAACCATGCGCACGTGCGACGTCAGCCAACGCCGCAGGCACCGGCGCCACCAGCGGCCCGCCGGCGTAGATCGCCGCAACTTGCTCGCGCCACCACGCCAACCGGATATGCCCCGCCATTGGCTCGCGCACGGTCAGCCCAATCCGCGAGACCTCATGATCGAATGCATAGAGCGCCAGCAACGCCCGCCGCCGCGCGGCCGGCGCAAAGAACGTCGCCACGTAACGGTCGGGATCGCCCGCCGCAACGACCTCCTCGACATGCTTCCAAACCGCCTCGTCCACGCAAACTCACCAAAGAAAATGGGGCCGTGCGAAACGCACAGCCCCACAAAACAAACGTCGCAGATGCCCTAACCCAGATGCCCGCGCGCCACCATGCAGAACAGCATCGGCACCGACAGCATAAAGTTCGTCCGCGAGAACAACATCGCCGTGCGCCCGGCAGCCGCCTTCTGTTCCTTGGTCAGGTCCGGGAACTTGTTGTCGATGTTCAGCGCCTTCTGCTGGTTCGGCCAGATCACGAACCAAACGTTGAACCACATGATCGAACCCAGCCACATGCCGATGCCGATCAAGGTCGTATACGGATCGAACCCGCCGATGACGCCAAGCGTCAGCGCGTTCAGCAGATAGTCCATCAGATACGCAAGGAACAACCCGGTCAGGATCGTCCCCATCGCCGCCCAGCGGAAGTACCAGAGCGCTTCCGGCGCAATGACTTTCGTCACCGCGGGCTTCTGATCGTCCGGAATCTTCGGCATCGAAGGGATCTGGACGAAGTTGAAGTAGTAGAGAAGCCCAATCCATAGGATGCCGAACAGCACGTGCAACCAGCGGAACAGGAACTGCCAGAACCCGGGCCCGGTCAGCGTCGCGACGACGTCCGACGATCCGCCTACCAGCACGAAAATCACGAACACGAGCGCCGCGAGAACGAAACCCGCGATGAACGTATTGCGCATGTTGCTCAATAAGGCCGCCATGACCCTCAACTCCCCTCGAAGTCCGACTCAATTGCCGGTTAAGTGAAGAGTATATTTTGTCCGCAGGTCAATTGCCCTGCGGCTAAAACCCAAATCCAGCAAGGGACTTAAGGCCCCTCAAATGCTGAGGACAGTGCGCCGCTTAGCCTTCAGCCAAGTGACGACCTGCAGCCGGGTGACGAAAATCGACGTGAAAAACGACGTGATGACGCCCAAAACAAACACGACCGCGAACCCACGAACCGGTCCACTGCCCACCGCCAGCAGGATGAGACCAGCGAGAACGTGGGTGGCGTTGGCGTCCATGATCGTCGACATGGCACGCGAGAACCCTGAGTCGATCGCCGCCATAACGGACTTGCCGTTGGCCTGTTCCTCTCGGATGCGCTCGTAGATCAGAACGTTGGCGTCCACCGCCATACCCATGGTCAGCACAAAGGCCGCAATGCCCGGCAAGGTCAGCGTCGCGCCGATCGCCGTGATGATCCCCAGCAGCAGGATCATGTTTATCAGCAACGCGATATCGGCCAGCAAGCCGAACAGCCGGTACTGGAGCAACATGAACCCCGCGACCAGAATCAACCCGCCCGCCGCCGCATACTGACCGGCATCGATGGAGTCCTGACCGAGTTCGGCGCCGACCGTCCGCTGTTCGACGGCGGCGAGCGCCACAGGCAGCGCGCCCGAGTTCAACAGCACGGCCGTCTCATTCGCCTCTTCGATCGTGAAGTCGCCTTCGATCTGCCCCGACCCGCCGAGAATGGGCGAGCGGATATTCGGCGCCGTGATCACCTTGTTGTCCAGCACCGCCGCAAACCGACGGCCGACATTGTTCTTGGTGATTTCGGCAAAGCGCCGCGCGCCGACGGGATTGAATTCGAACTGAATGATCGGCATCTGCGTGCTGGAATCGAACGAGCCCATCGCTTTCTTGAGCATGTCGCCCGCGATCACGACGCGTTCCTTGATCACGATCGGCGACGTCCGCGCGTTCGCTCCGCGGCCCAGCGTCTCCTCCAAAAGCTTCGTGCCCGGCGGTAGACGCTTGGCCTCGATGTCCTGCGGCGAGACGGTGTCGTCCACCATATGGAACGTCAGCTTCGCCGCGGTGCTGCCCAGCTTGATGATCTTGGCCGGATCGTTTTCGCCCGGCACCTGCACGATAATGCGCTCGCTGCCCTGCGGCTGGATGGTGACTTCTTTGGTGCCGTCCGGGTCGATGCGCTTGCGCAGAATTTCAACCGATTGCGCCATCGCGCTGGAGCGGATCTGCTCGCGCCCCGCGTCCGTCATGGTCAGCGCCGCCGTGCCGTCCGGATTAACGCGCACGTCGTAGTCGGACGACGTAACGCCCGTGAACGACGCGCCTGCAGGCTGTGCCAGCCCACGCAAAATCGTCCGCGCCTCTTCAATCTTGGCCGTATCGACGCGAACCGACACGTGATCGGGCGACGCCGACAGTCCGGTGTACGTGATACGCGCCTTACGCAAAGCCGCGCGCACCTCATCGAGCAGACCCTGCAGCCGGTCCTTCACGCCGTCCTCAATCTGCGCCTCGAACAGAACGTAAGAGCCGCCCTGAAGATCGAGGCCCAGCGTCGCCGGCCGATGCGGAATGATAGGAAGATTAGCGCCGAGCCACGTGCGCCACGGATGCGGCATCACATTCGGCGCCGCGGTCAGCAGGCCGAACAGGCAAACGCCCAGAATGAGAATGATCTTCCAAGGCTGAAAGATAAGCATCGCGTCGGATCCGGCCTATTTCTTGTCGTCGTCGTTTTTGGATTTGTCCGACACGGCGGTGGGTTCGCCCTTCGAGCGCACGTCGGCGATGGTGCCCTTGATGACCTTGATGCGCACGTCTTCGGCGATCTCGACCAGCACCTCGTCGTTCTCAAGAACCTTGATGACCTTGCCGACGATGCCGCCGCCCGTCACCACGATATCGCCGCGCTTCACCGCCGCGACCAACGCTTGATGCGCCTTCACGCGCTGCTGCTGCGGACGCAGCACCAGGAAATACATAATGCCGATGATCAAGAACAACGGGACCAACTGCACGAGGAAGTCGGTGGCGCCGGCGGCAGGTGCTGCGGCGGCCTGGGCGAAGGCGGGCGAAATCCACATGAGGCGGCGGTCCGTTAACTTTCTTGGATCGGGGGAGCGGCTTGAGCCGCGGCGGGACTATAGCGGCCGACAGTGCCAATGCAACCAAAGGCTCAGCGCCATCTGGTCCTACCCGCGCCGTTCCTGTAGTCAAAGCCGATGACCACGGATTTGGCGCTTTTAGAGCGAATCGCACGGGCTTTAGAACGCCTGTCGCCTGCAGCCGCGGAACCACCCGACTGGCAAGCCGCCGAAGGCTTCGCCTGGGACCCCGCCCGGCAAGTGCTTCAGCCGCTCGTACATATCGCACGAGTGCCGCTGCCCCTCCTCAAAGGCATCGATCGCCAGCGCGACCAACTGATGGCCAACACGGAGCGCTTCGCAAGCGGTCTCCCCGCCAACAACGCCCTCCTCTGGGGCGCACGCGGCACCGGCAAAAGCGCCGTCGTCAAAGCCGTCCATGCCGCAGTGGCGGCCAAAGCCAAGACGCCGCTTAAGCTGATTGAGATCCACCGCGAAGACATCGCGACCTTGGGCCAGCTCCTTTCGCTGATCGCAACGGCGCCGGTGCGCACCGTGCTGTTCTGCGACGATCTCTCCTTCGACGCCAACGACGCAGCCTACCGCCCGCTGAAGACCGTGCTCGAAGGCGGCATCGCCGGCCGGCCCGACAACGTGGTCTTCTACGCAACGTCGAACCGCCGCCACCTGATGCCGCGCGAGATGATCGAGAACGAACGCTCGACCGCCATCCACCCCGACGAAGCCATCGAAGAAAAAATCTCCCTCTCCGACCGCTTCGGCCTCTGGCTCGGCTTCCACAACGTGAGCCAAGCGGACTACCTCGCGATCGTCTCAGGTTACGCGAAGCACTTCGCCCTCAAGATCGCCCCCGCAGACCTCGAACGCCGCGCGCTCGAATGGTCGATGACGCGCGGCAGTCGCTCCGGCCGCGTCGCCTGGCAATTCATCGAAGATTTGGCGGGCGAGTTAGGCCACCGCCTAGACTCCCCTCGCCCGACCTCGGGCGGGAGTGGGGCCGGGGGTTAGGGTGGGCGCTCCACAAGCTGAGCGGACAAGAATGAACCACCAAGCCCACCAGGCTGCTTGTGCAGCGTCGAACGACGCGTAACGCAACAACGACTTGTCTGGCGCGTAGCGCCATCGAAAAGAAATTCGCACGCCCACGACAACATCAACCGCACATGCGGCTTGGTGTGCTTGGTGGTTCAACCTTCTTCTCTGAGCGCGTGAAACGTCCATCCTCACCCCCGGCCCCACTCCCGCCCAAGGGCGGGCGAGGGGTGACGTGGTGGCTCTCTCTGCGCTAGCAGAAAGACTCAGCGACTCGCGGTCGCGCGCGACAAGTGACGGTTCGGGTCGATCGCCCGATCGCCTTTGCGGATTTCGAAGTGCAGCTGCGGCCGGTCCACATCGCCCGTCGCGCCGACGAGAGCGATCGTCTGCCCCTGCCGCACGCTGTCGCCGCGCTTCACCATCAATTTCTTGTTGTGCGCGTAAGCGGTCACGTAGCCGCTTGAATGACGCACCAGCAGAAGATTGCCGTACGCGACAAGCTCGTTGCCTGCATAGACGACGATGCCGCTGTCCGCCGCCTTCACCGGCGAACCCGGCTCAGCCGCGATATTGATGCCGTCGTTATGAACGCCTGAATTGCGGCGCCCGAACGGCGATATGATCTTGCCCTCGATCGGCCAGATGAACTTGCCCGTCGCCTGATCTGCGTCGGTGAGTTCAAGCTTAGGCTTGGGCGCAATCGGATCAGCCGCCGCAACGGGATCAGCCTGCGGCGCTTCAAAAAACTCAGGCCCACCCTGCCCGTCGAGAACCGGCTTCGCGCGCGGCTTGCCCATCGCGTAATAGCGTGCACCCGCAAGACGCGGATCCGGGTCGCCACTCTCCACCACCGGCGCAGCCTTCGTCGGCTGCAGTTGCGACACCCTCACGGGCGTCACCTGCGCAACGGAGCGCGTCGCGCGCGCGCTCACATCCCGCGACCCCGCATTCGGAATGGCGATGCGCTGTCCGGGATACAGGGAATTCGGCGCGCCGATATCATTGGCATCGACGATCGCCTGCCGCGACACCGCATACGCACGCGCGATAGAACTCACCGTCTCACCGGGCGCAACAACGTGCACGGTCGATGGCGGCAGAACCAAGCGCTGTCCGCGCGTCAGCCGATAGGGCTCAGGAAGAGCATTCGCGTCGATGATGGATTGCGAAGACAGGCCATAGCGGCGTGCGATGTTGGCGACCGTATCACCGCGCTGCACCAGCACGACCGTCACCGGCCGCGCAGCAGGCCGCATATTGGTCAGCGGCGCGCGCGCATGATCCATGTCGACGGTCGCACAGCCGCTGGTCGTACCAAGAAGCAACGCCGCGACGAGAGTCTGCACCGTCTGCTCGGCACGTTTTCGGTCTGAGCGACGATTGCGCGGTTCACCCGTCCGCTCCATCACGCTTTGCCACGCCTTCCAACAAGGGCACGAACTTCACGGGCAGCAGATCCGTGCTCTGAAAACCTTGCGCCGTCCGTCTTATGCGGACTAGCACCTGCCCATCGACACCTCGATCAATTGGAATAACAATGAGTCCCTTAATATTGAGTTGATTTAACAATTCTTGCGGCGGATTTTCGCGCGCAGCGGCTGTCACGATGATGCGGTCGAAGGGCGCCTGCCCCGGCCAGCCACGCATGCCGTCGCTGACCCGAACGTCGACATTGAAGAGCTTAAGTTTCTTAAGACGTTCCTGCGCCTGCTCCGCCAAACTCGCGTGCCGCTCGATCGTGTAGATCCGCCGCGCGAGCTTCGCCAGGATCGCCGTCTGATACCCCGTGCCGGTGCCAACCTCCAGCACGCGCAGCGACGGCTTCAGCTCAAGCGCCGCTGTCATGTAGGCAACAACATACGGCTGACTGATCGTCTGCCCGGCGTCGACCGGCAGCGCTACGTTGTCGTACGCGCGGTCCTGAAACACCGCCGGCACGAACAGCTCGCGCGGCGTCGTCTCCATCGCCGACAGCACCTCGGTATCCGTAATCCCTTGCCGGCGCAGCTCCATCAGAAGCTGAATCATCCGCACATCGGTATGCATCGGCGCCTCTTAGGGGCTCTTGGGCGCGTTAGTCGATCTTGGGCGGCGCGCCGGGAATATGCTGCGCGAGCACCTTGCGCGCCCGCTCTTCCGTTAGATTCAAATGCAAAGGTGTTACTGAAATACGACCATCATAGATCGCACGCAGATCCGTACCCTCCGGCGGGTTGCTCCGCATCCGCGTAAACCCAAGCCAATAGTAAGGGTTCCCACGCACGTCCATGCGCTCGATGATGTTGGCCTGCGACTGATCGCGCTTACCCTGCGAGGTCACCTCAACGCGCTCCACCGACTCCGGCAGAGCATCGGGGAAGTTGATGTTGATCAGCACGTCCTTCGGCCAACCCACTTCCAGCAACTTACGCACCAACCACGGACCGTGATACGCGGCGCACGCCCACGTCACCGGTCGTCCGTCCTCAAACCCATATGTCTGGCTGAGCGCGATCGACGGAATACCAAGCCCCGTCCCCTCCATCGCCGCCGCAATCGTGCCAGAGTACGTCACGTCGTCAGCCATGTTCGCACCGCGGTTCACACCCGACAGCACAAGATCAGGCCGCTTGTCCTTCAAGACCTGCGTCACACCCATAAGAACGGAGTCCGTCGGCGTCCCCTGCACCGCATAACGGCGGTTGCCGACCTGGCGCAGACGCAACGGCTGCGTCAGCGTCAGCTTGCGCGAAGCCCCACTCTCTTCGCTCTCCGGCGCCACGACCCAAACGTCATCCGAAATCGACGCCGCGATCTTCTCCAAAACCTCAAGCCCCGGCGCGTTGATGCCGTCGTCGTTCGACAACAAAATCCGGATCGGAAGCTTCGCTTCGTTCTTACGCACCATGAGCTGCAATGACCTCGACGCCGCCCATGTATGACTTCAGAGCGTCAGGTATGGCGATTGACCCATCCGCCTGCTGATAATTCTCAAGCACGGCAACCAACGTCCGGCCGACCGCAAGCCCCGATCCGTTCAGCGTATGAACGAACCGCGTGCCCTTCGCATCGCCGGCAGGACGATAGCGGGCATCCATACGCCGCGCCTGAAAGTCCCCGCAGTTCGAGCAGCTGGAAATCTCACGGAACGCGTTCTGCCCCGGCAGCCAAACTTCGATGTCGTAGGTCTTGCGCGCGGAGAAGCCCATGTCGCCGGTCGACAGCACCATCGTGCGATACGCGAGGCCAAGGCGCTTCAGCACCTCTTCCGCGCAAGAAACCATGCGCTCGTGCTCGGCGTCGGAATTCTCCGGCGTCGTGATGGACACCAGCTCGACCTTCGAGAACTGATGCAGCCGGATCATGCCGCGCGTGTCTTTGCCCGCAGCACCCGCCTCCGACCGGAAACATGGCGTCCACGCCGTAAAGCGCATCGGCAATTGCGCCTCGTCCAAAATCGTCTCGCGCACCTGATTGGTCAGCGGCACTTCCGACGTCGGAATCAGCCAATAGCCGTTCGTCGTGCCGAACTGCTCCTCGCGAAACTTCGGCAACTGCGCCGTCCCGAACATCGCCTGATCGCGCACCAAAAACGGCGGCACAATCTCCTGATAACCGAACGTCTCTGTGTGCAGATCGAGCATGAAGTTGGCGATCGCGCGCTCCAGCCGTGCCAACGGCCCACGCAGCAGCACAAACCGCGCGCCCGACATCTTCGACGCCGCATCGAAGTCCATCAACTTCAGCGCTTCGCCAAGATCGAAGTGCTGTTTGGCCGCAAAGTTCGTCGAGCGGGGCGTGCCCACGCGACGCGCCTCTTTGTTAGCCGTCTCATCGGGCCCATCCGGCACGTCAGCCGCGGGCAAATTCGGAATGGTGCTGAGCAACTCGTTCAGCGCCTCTTCCGACTCGCGCACGCGCAATTCGGTCGCCGGAATCTCGTCCTTCAGGCGCGCGACGTCCGCCATCAGGCGCTGCGCCTCGGCCTCATTCTTCTGCGCCTTGGCCTGCCCGATTTTCTTCGACGCGTCGTTGCGCAGCGACTGCATGTCCTGCAGCTTCTTGGTCGCGTCGCGCCACGCCTGATCGATGTCGAGAATCTGCCGCGACATGGCCGACAGCCCGCGACGGCCAAGGCCTTCATCGAAGGCGGCAGGATTTTCGCGGATGAATCGAATGTCGTGCATGACGAAGCGGCCTGAGTTGGAGGGCGCTTCTTAACGGCGAACGCTCCAGGCCACAACGGGGCTAAACGGCGCTTTCCGCCCTTTTCGCCTCATCCGCCCGCTGCTTTTCGATCAGCTGGACGCTCCAAATGGAGGCCTCGAAGAGGATGATCAGCGGAATCGCCAAGGCGAACTGGCTGATGATGTCAGGGGGCGTCAGAACCGCGGCCACGACAAAAGCGAACACGATCGCGTAGCGACGATTGCGTTTGAGGAAGTCCGAACTGACCAAGCCAACCCGCCCGAGAAGCGTCAACAGCACCGGCAATTGGAAGCTCAAGCCGAAGGCGAAGATGAAACTCATCACCAGATCGAGATAATCCGAAACCTTCGCCTCGAGCTGAATTGGCAACGTGCCGGCGCCGCCCGGGGTCTCGAACCCCAGAAAGAAGTGAATCATCACCGGCATCAGGCCCCAATAAACCAGCGCCGCGCCCATCATGAAAAGGATCGGCGTCGCAAAGAGGAACGGCAAAAACGCCCGCCGCTCGTCGCGATAGAGCCCCGGCGCGACGAACATCCAAATCTGCGAAGCGATGATGGGGAACGAAATGCACAGCGCGCCGAACCCGGCAACTTTGATGTAGGTGAAGAACGTCTCGTACAGCGCCGTGTAGATCATCCGCCGGCCCGGCTGCCCTTCAAGCGCCACCGCCAACGGATGCGTCAAGAACGCGTAGATCTCTTCCGCAAAGAAATAACAGCCGACGAACGCTACAACAAAACCGACCAACGACCACATCAACCGCTTGCGCAGCTCGATCAAATGATCGAGCAACGGCGCGCGGGAGGCTTCGATATGCGCCTCGTCGTCGGCAGGCTTGCTCATGGGGGCGGTGGTTCGGCGAGCGGCTTGTCGGTGTCGCGCGGCACGACCGGCTCTTCGACTTTCGGCTTGGGCTTCGGCGAATGCCCCGCCATCAGCTCGTCTTCCAGTCCATCGAGTTCAGGCGGCCGGGCCATCTGGTTGAACTCGCGCTTCATGTCCTCGACTTCGGACTCGCGCATCAGTTCATCGACATGACCCTGGAATTCGCGCGCAAGCGCGCGCGCCTTGCCGACCCACTGGCCGACGGTGCGAAACGCTTGCGGCAAATCCTTAGGTCCGATCACCAGCAACGCAACGATGCCGATGACCAGAAGCTCGCTCCAACCGATGTCGAACATGCGCGAAACGCGCCTCTAGTTCTTGACGCGCTCTTTCTCGGCGGCGTCCTTCTGCGCTTGCTCGATCGGCTTCTCGTCTTCCGCGAGACCCTTGCGGAAGCTTTTGATGCCGCGCGCGACGTCGCCCATAATGTCCGAGATCTTGCCGCGGCCGCCGAACAGGATGAGCACAATCACCCCGACGACGAGCCAGTGCCAAATCGACATGCCACCCATATTTTGATCCTTCAAAGCCGTTGGAGCATCCGCCGTCGGATGCAATTAACCGGCCGCTCGCCCCAATTGTCCCAAATGGTGCCCCCGGGCGCAATCGACCAGACCCGGCATGCTGAAATTGGCGGTAAAACGGCGGGCCGCCGCCCTAGGCATCGTCACCTTTGGGGTCCGGAGTCTCAGGTTCGAACGTTTCGCCCGTGTCGTTGATGTCCAGCGGGTCCTCATCCATGGCCAGCGAGTCGCTGGGCGAGGGAACGCCAAACCCGGCCGGAATACGCCCTTCAAGAACCCCCGCGGCCCGCAATTCGTCCAGCCCCGGCAAGTCCGAAACCTTGTCCAACCCGAAGTGCAAAAGGAACTCGTCGGTCGTGCCGTAGGTGACAGGCCGCCCCGGCACACGCCGCCGCCCACGCATCTTCACCCAGCCAAGTTCCAGCAGGATGTCGAGCGTGCCCTTGTTGATGGTCACCCCGCGGATCTCTTCGATCTCCGCCCGCGTCACCGGCTGGTGATAGGCGACGATCGCCAGCGTCTCCATCGCCGCGCGCGACAGACGCTTCTGCTCCACCGCGTTCCGCTGCAGTACATGCGCCAAATCCGGCGCCGTCCGAAACGCCCAGCGACCAGCAAGGCGAACCAGATTCACGCCGCGCTTCGCATAGACCTGCGCCAATTCTTCCAACAGAACCGGCACGTCCGCATCCGGCGGCAAGCGCTCGGCGATCGTGCTCTCATCCAGCGGCTCGGCCGCGGCGAAAAGAACGGCTTCAAGCATGCGCAGATGTATCGCGCTTTGCGGGATGGCATCGCCCGGGAACAAACGCGTCACGATGCCGTGACCGTCTTGCTGTGTGTCATCGGGGCTTTCATCGTCGAGCTTCATGGCGTGCACCTTCTGGGGCGTCATGTCGCGACCTCTTCTTCGGATTGTTGTTCGGGGCGTCGGCGCACATAGAGCGGCGCGAACGGCGCCATCTGCCGCAATTCGACCAAGCCGTCGCGCGCCATATCCAGGCTCGCCGACAGCGTGCTCGCAATACCCGTGCGCCGCGGCCGCCCGGTCGAAAACTCAGTCGGCACCAACATGTCGATGGTCGACCAATCGATAATCACCCCCAGCATCTTCTGCAAACGATGCCGCGCGTCCTCGATCGCAAACAGCGGCAGGCGCCGAAGCTCATAGTCGCTGTGCGCAATCTTCTTCACGCGCTGCGTCGAATAGGCCTTCAGAAGATCGAGCAGCGTATCCGAATACTGCGGCGTCTTGATCACCCGAATGCCTTCCGGCGCACCGCGCAGAAACACCTCAGTGCCCAACCGATCGCGGGACATCAACCGTGTCGCCGCCATGCGGATCGCTTCAAGCCGCTGCAACTGCAACGTCAACCGCTCCGCCAACTCATCCGCCGAAGGCTCGCCGTCGCTCTCCGGCTCCGGCAACAACAACTTCGACTTCAGATAGGCGAGCCACGACGCCATCACCAGATAGTCGGCCGCCAGATCAAGCTGCTTCACCCGCGCCGCCGCGATGAACAGCAGGTACTGCTCCGCCAACGCCAGGATCGAAATCTTGCGCAGATCAACCTTCTGCGCGCGCGCCAACGCCAACAGAACGTCGAGCGGCCCTTCGTAACCGTCGACGTCGATGATCAACGCGTCTTCCGGTGAAGGCTCCGGCGTCGGCGCGCCGGTGTCGAACGTCATACTCATGCCACCCCCGAAAGCGTCGCATCGAGCTTCGACTGTGCCTGCGCCACCGCAAACGGCTTCGGCTGACGCAGCATCTCAAGCGCGCGCTCGCACCGCGCCAGCGCCTTGCCGCTCAACATCGGCGTCGCATCGGCCACTTCGCGCATATGATCCATGTTCCGGTTGCAGTGAAGAATAAGATCGCACCCGGCCGCGATCGAAGCCCGCGCGCGCTCCGCATACGTCCCCTTCAACGCCCGCATGCTCAAATCGTCGGTCATGAGCGCCCCATCGAAACCGATGAAGCCGCGCACAACCTCGTCGATCACCGTCTTGCTCGTCGTAGCCGGCCCCGTCGGATCGATGTCGGTGTAGACGACATGCGCCGTCATCGCGAACGGCGCGCGTGCCAAAGCTCGAAACGGCACGAAGTCCGTCCGCTCAAGCTCCTCGCGCGGCGTCTCGACGACCGGCAATTCCATGTGGCTGTCCGAGCGCGCCCGCCCGTGCCCCGGCACATGCTTGATCACCGGCAACACACCGCCGTCCAACATCCCGTCGATCACCGATTGCCCCAGCGACGACACGACCCAAGGATCACGCCCGAACGCCCGGTCGCCGATAATGTCGTGCGCCCCTTCGATCGGCACGTCGATGCACGGCACGCAATCGACGTTGATGCCCAGATCATGCAGCTCCGCCGCCATGATCCGCGCGTTGTCATAGGTAAGCTGACGCGCTGACGCCGGATCTTGCCGATTGACCGCGCCGAACACCGCGGCGGGCGGCCGCGATCGCCAATGCTCGCCGCGCAGCCGCTGCACACGCCCGCCCTCCTGATCGATCAGGATCGGCGCGTCAGCGCGGCCCACGCTATCGCGCAAGCTCGTCGTCAACCGGCGCAGCTGATCCGGTGAGCCGCAGTTGCGGCTGAACAGGATGAAGCCCCACGGCTTGGCTTCCCGGAAAAACGATTGTTCTTCCGCGGTCAGCTCATGGCCGTCGCAGCCAAAAATAACCGCTCGTGCGGTCATGGGATGCCCACTCCCTCCGACGCAGGGCAACGGCCCTGCGCCTATAGCGCCCCCGCGCTTAGATCACTTCGCTGCGATGATGCAAGCCTGCCCGTTGGCCTTCAACTGCTCGCACACATTCGCGGCCGTCGCCTTGTCGGCGAACCCGCCGACGCGCAACCGGAACCACGTTCCTTTGCCTTCGATTTCCGCCGATTTGATGGTCGGCTTGTACTCGCCGAGCAGTTCCTGGTTCGACGACTTGATCTTCGACCAAGCCCCCGCGGCCAGCTTGTCGTTCGGGAACGAACCCAACTGGATCATGACGGAACCGCCAGTGCTAACCGGCGCAGGCGATTCGCTCGGCGACGTCAGCGCGGTCGGCGCTTCCGAAGGCGCAGGCGTCGGGATCGTCTCGACGATTGGCGCCGGTGGCGGCTTGATCGGCATCGTCACGGCGGGTGTTGCAACCGCGGGCTTGGCAGCGGCAGGCGCCGTCAGAATCTTCGGCCCAGCCGGTTTCACCGGAGCCTCGGCCACGCGCGTCGGCGCACTCGGCACCGGTACGCTCTCAACCGGCGGCAGTGAATTCGTGATGTCTTCGCTGCCCGAGGCCAACGGCGTCGGTGGCGCGCTGCTGATCGGCTGCGGCGCACTCGGTGCTATACCCGTCACGCCCGTGTTCGAATCCATACGCGGATCAGCGCCCGGCGGCTGAAGATCGGTCACCACCGTCGCAGCAGGGCCACCGGCCGCCGAAGCGTCAGTCTCCTCCGGCGTCGCAGGATCCGCCGTCGTCGCGACCGCGCGCGGCTGTTCGGCCGGCGGCAAGACGTTCTCCTGCTGCTCCGACGCATCCCCGAACAAACGGTCATAGCTCTTATCGGCCGCAACATCTTTCGGCTCGGTCGTCGCGCCGTCAGCCTCTATGCGCGTCGGCCCAGCATCAGCCGACAGGATCGGCACACCGCCCTGCCCGTGCTTCACGCCTTGATTGTAGGCGACCCAAACAACGCCCGCAAAAGCCGCGAGCACAACGATACCCAAGAGCACGACGAGTGGACGCGAACGCGGCCTCTCCGGCTCAAGATCGCTTTCATAGAGCAACGCGTCGTCATACGGCGGCTCATATAAATTGCGATCAGGATTGACCATGACTTTGTATCCCCTCAGCACGAATTCATGCGTTGACGCGAATCGTGGCGTGCCCTTCGCAGAGTACACCGACAAAACCTGTAAATTCGAAAGCTTTCTGCATTGCTACACGTCCAACTCGACCGCGAACAGACGGCGATGCTCTTGCAAAGCAAAGCGGTCGGTCATGCCCGCGATGTAGTCCGACACAACGCGAGCTGTACGCGACGTCCCCGGCTCATCGCAAAGTTGCGCCCAGCGCGGCGGCAAGACGCCCGGCTCGCTCAGCAGCAAACCAAACAAATCCGCCAACACGCGCTTGGCCTTGGACAGCATGCGGTTGACCTTAAAGTGCCGGTACATGTTCTTGAAAAGAAACGCCTTCAGCGCCCGGTCGTTGGCCCGCATCTCGTCGCTGAACGCCACCAGCGGCTGACCGCACACGCGAACGTCTTCGGCCGTTTTCAATTTCATCGACGAAACGCGACGTAGCGTCTCGCGCAGGGCATCGTCTATCATCGCCGTGATCAAACGTCGCACGCTCTCGTTGACCAGCCGCGAATGATCGAGCCCTGGGTAGCGCGCCTGCACCTCGGCAAAAATTCCACCGACCAGCGGCAGCGGCAGCAATTCCTCGACCGTGAACAGCCCGGCCCGCAAGCCATCATCGATGTCGTGATTATTGTAAGCGATGTCGTCGGCCAGCGCCGCGACCTGCGCCTCCGCGCTCGCAAACGTATCAAGCCGCAAATCGAAGACCGTGTTGAACTCCGATATCGCCTGCGGCAACGCCTCGCCCTTCGACAGCGGCCCGATCAAAGGCCCGTTATGTTTGACGATGCCCTCAAGCGTCTCCCACGTCAGGTTCAACCCATCGAACTCGGCGTAGCGCTCTTCCAGCTTTGTCACCAAGCGCAGCGCATGCGCATTGTGATCGAAGCCGCCGAACGGCTTCATCGCCGCCGCCAGCGCATCCTCGCCCGCATGCCCGAACGGCGCATGACCCAAATCGTGAGCCAACGCCAAAGCCTCAGCCAAATCCTCGTCCAACCGCAGCACCCGGCTGATCGAACGCGCGATCTGCGAGACCTCAAGCGAATGGGTCAGTCGCGTCCGGTAATAATCGCCCTCGTGATAAACGAAGACCTGCGTCTTGTGCTTCATGCGCCGGAAGGCGCCGCAATGAATGATGCGGTCCCGATCGCGCATATAAGGACTGCGCGTCGCGCTCTCGGGCTCGCGCCACTGCCGGCCACGACTATGCTCCGCCCGGGCGGCATAGGGGGCAATGTCGACAAAGGCCCGGAATTCGCTCAAATCAAGCACCTCAAGCGCCGGAAGTAAGGTCGCAATTGACGCCGGCTGCCGCGCGCATACATAGAGTGCTATGCTACGGCTGTTTAGCGGCCAGAAGGTTACCCGAAAGTTAACATGGATACAGCCACCGATACCGCGCCCGTCCGCGTCAGCGCCAGCGCCGCCAAGCGCATCGTGACCCTGACGGCCGCCGAAGGCCAAGGCGTGATGTTCCGCATCGCCGTCAACGGCGGCGGCTGCTCCGGTTTTCAGTACGACTTCAGCTTCGACGACACCAAAACCGACGAGGACATCCTCGTCGAGCGCGACGGCGCCCGCGTATTGATCGACCAAGCCTCCCTCGAATTCCTAGGCGGCTCCGAAGTCGACTTCATCGAAGGCCTGATGGGCTCCCACTTCGAAATCAAAAACCCCCAGGCGAAATCGTCCTGCGGCTGCGGCACCAGCTTCTCCGTCTAACTTCCTGGGACCGCCGGCTTCCAGCCGGCACTTCGCGAAGCGAAACAAAAGAGCCGGCTGGAAGCCGGCGCTCCCAGGTCAACCCGTGTCCTCCCCGTCGTAGTAGTTCTTGGTCGCGCCCATATCGAAAATGTCGTGCTCCCGGTCGAGCGCGCGCACGAGGATCTTGTTCGAGTCCGGATAGACGCAAACGTCGTGTGGCTTGCGTTCGCCGATCATGAGATAGCGGAACGGCTCACTGCCCTTGTTGATGAAGCAATGCCCGGCCCGCTGCCCCGCGGGAAAGCACACATAGTCCCCAGGCTTCATCTCGAACGTCTCATCGCCGAGTCGCAGAGTTCCGTGGCCGGCCAGAACAAGCGCCTGCTCTTCCTCGAGCAGATGATAGTGGAAGGGACACGATTGCCGGCCCGGCGCCACCTCTTCGATGAGCATGCCCACGTGATAGTCCCGCCCCATCACCGCCATCGTCAGATGCTTCACCTGCCCGCCAAAGCGCTTGCCCTCGCTCCACGGCTCCCACGGAATGTCATCGAATGAGATTGGCGCCTTCGGATTGGCCTCCGTCTCGGGCGGCGGACTGATCACGCGCGGCGCATCCACAGGATTGGCAAACCCGGTGTTCTCGCCGTCCCAATAGCCGCGTGTCGCCGCCATGTCGTAGATCGCGCGCCGCCCCAGCGGGCGCACCATCACCTTGTTGGAATCCGTGAAGACCACGACCTCGTTCGGATTGTCCTCTCCGACGACGACATAGCGGCACACCGCGCCGCTGTTGTTGATCAAACAATGACCCGCCTTCTGGCCCGCGGGAAAACAGACATAGCCGCCCGCCTTCATCTCATGCGACGTCGCGCCGATGCGGACGGTCATCGCGCCCTCAAGCACGTAGACATGCTCCTCCTCGAGAATGTGATAGTGCGCGAGCGCGGTCTGTTTGCCCGGCGGCAACTCCTCGATCTGAACGCCGACGTGATAATCGCCGTCGATCGCAGCGCTGGTCAGGTGCCGGAAGCGGACCGCGTGCCGAGGCACCTCCGACCAGTCGTACCAAGCCACATCGCCGGAGGAAATCGGCTTTCGCGGCGCAATTTTATCTGTCGACATGCGTGTCTCAAACTCCGTTCCGATCTGGCGTCGGGCAGCCCGCCCGGGGTAGCCTTGCGCCATGAAAATAGCGACCTTCAACGTCAATTCCATCAAAGCCCGCGTCGACACGGTGCTGACCTGGTTCAAGCAGGCGCAGCCCGACGTTGCCTGCCTGCAGGAACTCAAGTGCGAAACGAACGCGTTCCCCGCCTTTGAGTTCGAAGCCCTCGGCTACAACTGCGCCGTCGTCGGCCAAAAAACCTACAACGGCGTCGCCCTCATCTCGAAGCACAAGATCGAGGACCTGCGCGTCGGTCTGCCCGGCGACGACGGCGACGACCACGCCCGCTACATCGAAGGCACGATCGTGACCAAAGAAGGCGCCGTGCGCGTCGCCTCGATCTACGCCCCAAACGGCAACCCCGTCGACACCGACAAGTATCCCTACAAGCTCAAATTCATGGACCGCCTCATCGCCCACGCGACTGAGCTGCTCGAACACGAAGAGCCGCTGGTCCTCGCCGGCGACTACAACATCATCCCCACCGCCGACGACGTGTACGACGCTAGCGTCTGGGCCAATGATGCCCTGTTCAAACTCGAAACCCGCCGCAAGCTCCGCCATCTCACAAACCTCGGCTTCACCGACGCCTTCCGCGCCGTCAACGCCAACCCGTTCCAGTACACCTTCTGGGACTACCAAGCCGGCGCCTGGCAGAAGGACCGCGGCATCCGCATCGACCACCTCATGCTGTCCCCGCAAGCCGCCGACAAACTCAAGACCTGCGCCATCGACAAACACACCCGTGCCTGGGACAAGCCGTCCGACCACGTCCCCATCTGGTGCGAACTCGCGCTATGACAGCGCTCGCGCCCAGCGAAGGCGGCTGCCTCTGCGGCAACATCCGCTACCGCGTCGAAGGCCCGGTCGAAGAGTCCGCCTACTGCCATTGCCGCACCTGCCAGCAACAATCCGGCGCACCCGTCGTCGCCTGGTTCGCCATCCCGCCCGCGCAACTCGCCTACCTCAAAGGCAAGCCCAAACAATTCCGCGCCTCGCCACACGCCGCCCGCGAATTCTGCGGCGACTGCGGCACTTACCTCCTCTTCCGCGAAGACGACGCCACGGCCACCATCGGCGTCAACACCGCCACCCTCGACGACCCCAACCGCGTGCCGCCGACATTCCACATCTGGCACCAGAGCCACATCGCCTGGTTCGAAACCGCCGACGCGTTGCCAAGGTTCGAGAAAGGCAAACCGCCCGGATGATCAAACTCACCTTCTGCCTCGTCCGCCTGCCGCACCTCACACGCGAAGCCTTCCAAGATTATTGGCTCCACAAACACGCCCCACTCGTGAAGAGCCACCAAGCCATCCTCGGCATCCAACGCTACGTCCAACTCCACAGCTTCGACCCAACACTCAGCGTCGACATTCGCGCATCCCGCGGCGGCCCCGAGCAATACGACGGTGTCGCCCAACTCTGGTGGAAGAGCTTCGACGACCTCGCCAAACACCTGAGCAGCCCAGGCGCCGCCGAAGCCGGCCGCGCCCTCCTCGAAGACGAACGAAAATTCATCGACCTGCCCCGTTCCCCGCTCTGGTGGGGCGAGGAGAAGGTGATCGTCAACAACCGCCGCGCAGCGGTGAATGGATCGACCCGGCAAGGTTCGAAACAGATCAGCGTCAACGATTGGCCCAAAGAACTCGACAAGCCACTGGCGTCCGCAAAAGTCGATGTGAACGAAATCGAGAAGCGCATCGGTTTCCTATTCGAAAGATCCTTCGACGATCTTGATTACTTCGACGCCCTGATACTGATGAAGGAAGGCCGCGCAGTAGCGCTGAGGTCGTACTTGGGATCTCCCGCTCAAAACATCGACATCCTCGGTTACGCTGGGACGCCATCCGAACTTCAGTCTCAACTGGCTCTCGCTCTCGATCTGACACGCATCAGCACATCCGAGCTTGTCTGGAAGGCCGCCGAACTGTCTTAGCCACGCCCACCAGGCATCAAACGCACGCCGGGCGCCAGCTTGCGATACGTCAGGTCGCGGTGATCGGCGAACACCGGCCCAGGCGATTTCACCACCATCACCTTGCGCGCGATCGGCTCGAAGTCCGCCCGGTAATGCACGGTGCTCTTTAGCGCCAGTACCGATACATCGGCCGGCTCGATGCCAAAGATGCGCACCTGCGCTTGATCGAGACACTGCCCTTTGCCCGAAATGACCGCGACGCGAACGCCGCCCAAACGCAGCAGCGCACACGGCCCCATCTTGAAGTGCCACCCGCTCGCCATCGGACCGGTGCCGTGCGTGTCGCCGTCGTTGAGCTGCTCCACCACCCACGCCGCCTCGACCGGAGTCTCGCCCGCCCAGCCGGTCTTCGCACCGAGCCCGACGTTCAGCATCGCCCCAACGCCCGCCTCATGCGCGGCGCGCGCAACCTCCGGATCCCAGATATGCGCCAGCACTGCATCGCGTGCGTCCGCCTCGATCAGCGCGCGCAGCAGACCAACCGTGTCCCCGTTTCCGCCGCCCCCGGGATTGTCCTGCGTGTCGGCCAGCACCACCGGCCCACGCCCGCCGGCACGCGCCAGACGCGTCGCCTCCAAGACGGCATCGCGCGGCGTCCAAAGCTCCTGCGCAAAACGCGACTCCGCCGCAGAGAACACGGCGGTCAACTCGTCGGCCGCCGCGTCTGCAGCACCTTGCGTATCCGCATAGACGGTAACGGTCGGCCGGCACCACTCGACGTCGGCGATCGGAAAGCACGGCGCCATCGCGATCGTCGAAATCTTGGCGTTACCGACCTTCGCGCCTTCGATCTGCGTTGCCTTGGCGAAGATCGATTTCATCGGCTCGGCCGACGTCGCCTGCCCCGCCGCCGGAATCAGAAAATCGAGCGCGCGCGTCGCCTTCGCCTGCCGCGGCAAGCCGTCCGCCATCTTCTTCAAATGCTGCGCCGCGCGCTTACCCGTCTCGCCCATGTCGACATGCGGATAGGTGCGATAGATGAACATGGCGTCCGACAACTCGACCATGTCGCGCGAAACATTGGCGTGATAGTCGAGGCTGATCACCACCGGCATCGAAGGCCCGACGACCGCGCGCACACGGCGAAGCAATTCACCTTCGCCGTCGTCTAAATGCTCCGCCACCATCGCGCCGTGCATATCGAGATAGACCGCATCCACGGGCAAGGCCGCCTTCAGATCATCGATGATCATGCCGGCGATTGTCTCATAAGCCTCGCGCGTCACATGCGCCGAAGGCACCGCGCCCGCACCGGTCAGCGGCACGACCTCCCACCCATAGCCCCGCGCCTCATTGACGAAGCCGCAGAAAGGCAAATTCGCGCTTGTATTGCGGATGAGATCAGCCCCGCGCTTGAGGCCTCCGAACGCGCCCGCGCGAAACGCATCGAAATCGGCCTTCGACGGCGCGAACGTGTTGGTCTCGTGAAAGAAGAACGCTAGTGCGACGCGCATAGCCCCTCAGATATCCGCGTACACGTGCCCTTCGCCCGCGCCGCCCGGATGCGTCACCGCTCCCGCGCGCGCCGAGCCCACCTGCTGCGCGTATTTGTGCAGCACGCCGGACGTGTAGATCGTCTTGCGCGGCTTCCACGCCGCTTTGCGCTTCGCCAATTCGTCCGCCGAGAGTTCGACATCGAGCGTCCCCTTCTCCGCATCGATGACGATGATATCGCCGTCGCGCAGCAAACCGATCGGCCCGCCTTCGGCCGCCTCCGGCCCCACGTGCCCAATGCAAAGCCCGCGTGTGGCGCCCGAAAACCGTCCGTCGGTGATCAGCGCATAGTGCTCGCTGTCGCCCTGCCCATAGATCGCCGCCGTCGTCGACAGCATCTCGCGCATGCCGGGCCCGCCCTTCGGTCCTTCGTAGCGAATGACGATCACGTCGCCATGCTTCAGCGTCCGGTTTTGCACCGCCGCAAATGCATCTTCCTCGCAGTCGAAGCAGCGCGCGGGCCCGCGATGATGCAAATGCGCTAAGCCGGCGACCTTCACGATCGCACCGTCCGGCGCCAGTGACCCACGCAACCCGACCACGCCGCCCGTCGGTGAGAGCGGATTGGAAACCGGCCGCACCACGTCCTGCTTCGGATTGAATTTCACGTCCCTCAGATTCTCGGCCAGCGTCTTACCCGTCACCGTCATGCAGTCGCCGTGTAGATAACCGCCATCGAGCAGCACCTTCAGCAGCATCGGCACGCCGCCCGCCTCATACATATCCTTCGCAACGTATTTCCCGCCCGGCTTCAGATCGGCGAGATACGGTGTCTTCTTGAAGACCTCGGCGACAGCGAACAGGTCGAAGTCGATCCCACACTCATGCGCGATCGCCGGCAGATGCAGCGCCCCGTTTGTCGACCCGCCGGTCGCCGCGACGACGACGGCCGCGTTCTCCAGCGACTTGCGCGTCACGATATCGCGCGGCCGGATATTGCGCCGAACCAACTCCATCACCGCCTTGCCGCTATCGACACCGTAGGAGTCGCGCGACTTGTATTCCGCCGGCGGTCCGGCCGAGAACGGCAGAGCAAGGCCCATCGCCTCCGACACGCACGCCATCGTGTTCGCCGTGAACTGCCCGCCGCAAGCACCCGCACCGGGACACGCGTGAATCTCAAGATCGTGCAAATCCGCACCCGACATCTTGCCCGCCGCGTGCTGCCCCACGCCCTCGAAAATATCGACGACGGTCACGTCTTTGCCCTTGAACTTGCCCGGCAAGATCGAGCCGCCATACATGAACACGGACGGCACGTTCAGCCGCACCATCGCCATCATCAACCCAGGCAGCGACTTATCGCATCCGGCAATCCCGACGATCGCGTCATAGCAATGCCCGCGCACGGTCAGCTCGACGGAGTCGGCAATGACCTCGCGGCTGACCAGCGACGACTTCATCCCCTGATGCCCCATCGCAATACCGTCGGTGACGGTGATGGTGCAAAACTCGCGCGGCGTCCCACCCGCTTCCTTGACGCCGGCCTTCACCGACTGCGCCTGACGCATCAGCGCGATATTGCACGGCGCCGCTTCGTTCCAACACGAGACGACACCGACAAACGGCTGAGCGATCTCCTCCGCCGTAAGTCCCATGGCGTAGTAATACGACCGATGCGGCGCGCGCGCCGGACCCTCGGTGACATGGCGAGAAGGCAATTTCGATTTGTCGAACGTCATGACTCACTGCAATCGTTGAAGGGCGATGGAGAACCTATCGACTTGGGCGCCGTGCATGGCAAGCATTCCCATGCCTGGTAGGCAGCCGGCCCGAGCTCACCAGAAAAAATACATTCAATCCGATCCATCACGCCATCACATCGGCAGATTTCCGCCGTTTCTGCCATCACCCACCCGTCACATCGCCGCCCCGTGCCATCACATGTGTCGGCATGCAATGCACCGAACAAATATAGAACATGAGCGACGATCAAACAACGCGGGCAAGAGACGCACGGCAGGCCGAAAGCCCCCTCCCCCTTGCGGGGAGGGGGGCTCAAGCCGCTCGCTTCGCTAAGCGGCGTGCAGCCGCTTCAGCTTCGCCGCGCGCGTGGCCCACGCTTTGTTCACCGGACTCTCCGGCTTCGCCAGCAACCGTTCACCGACCAACGCATCCGCCAACGCACGATCGCCGAGCCGCACCGCGGCTTCCGTCATCGTCCACGAGAACATGTCGCGCTGTGCGTGACTGCCGCCGAAGCGGTTCGCACGCCCGCGCACCGGCAACAGCAGCTCGATCGTATGCGCGTAGTCGCCACGACCGAACGCCGCGAACGCCTCGCACGCCGGCACACCGACTTCGCGCGACATCATCGCGTTGGTGCCTTTACCGGCCGCCGCACGCTTAGCCGCCGCGATCAACCGCTTCTGCGCATCCTCACGGCCCGTCGCGACGAAGGCCATCATCGCGTGCACGTCGTTGAACGCATAATAGGCATGGTCGACGCGCGTCTCCCACTTGTCGGCCAAGTCCTTCCAGCGGTCGCCGACATTGTGTCCGTTGAGCTGAAGCCTCCACAGCAACGCCGACCCGTCCAGCAACTCCAGCGCTTGGCCGAAGCCGCCCGCCGAAATCTTCTCGTCGTAAAGCGTCAGCGCCGACGCGACTTCGTTCGCGTCGATGTGAAACAACGCCTTGTGCCAAAAGATGTGAAAGGCAAACAGACTGTTCGGCGCCCAATCACCGGTCCCCTCAGCCAAGAACTGCACTCCCTCTTTCGCGCGTCCCTGCATCTCCATCACATGGGCCACCGCGTGCACCGCCCAGCCGTCCTGCTTGTTGAGCGCAATCGCTTCGCGGCCGCGCTCTTCCGCCGCCGCATACTCGCCGGCTTCTTCAAGCCCGAACGCATACATCCCTTCGACAAAGCCATAGCCCGGCACGTTGCGAGTCCAGTGCGGCATGACCCGCGCCACGCGATCGCGCAGCATGTGCGAATAGCCCTGGAAAAAGTCGCCGACATGCGCGTACTGCAACGCCAGCAAATCGCGCGGATAGGCCATCGACGCCCGTCCCCACAATTCGACGCCACGATCCCAATCGCCGTCGATCCACGCGCGGCACGCCGCGATGTGCAAACGTTCGCGCTCGTTCGCTTTGCCCGCCAACGCTTCGGCGGCGCGCAAACTCTTCAACGCCTCGCTCTCGAACACCTTATCGGTCGCCGTAGCGAAAGCCCCGGCGCGAAACGCATGCGCCATCGCAAAATCCGGATGCTCGGCGATGATCGCATCGACCTCGCCAACCGGGTCCGCTTGATACGCGTGCAGCAAGTCGCACGCGCGATCGAACCGGTCGATCGCATCCTGCGAGCCATAGGAAATCGGGTTGCCCCGCTTGTCGAACTTACTCATCTGCCGTCTCCCAATGTCGTCTGCATCCGGCGCGACGGCCGATGCGTGTTGGGTGCTGAAATACGAACATACGCCCAGCCGCTCTAGCCGACCTATGGTGCGCTTGCTCAAGAATAGTTTAGGCAAATAAATTCAATCACTTAAAGCCCGCATGGCTGCCATGCCGTGACCGGCATCACGCACCCGCGCACGCAGCAGTGTACCTATGGTACAGTGCGTCATGTCGCAAACCGTAGCCCAAAAGCCGCCGTCGAACCGGGAGCGCCTCCTCGACCTTGCAGAGCAGCGCGTTCTGCAAAAGGGATTCGCTTCGACCTCGATCGAAGAACTCATCGCGGGCGTGGGTATCACCAAGAGCGGCTTCTTCTACCACTTCAAGGACAAGAACGATCTGGCCAAGGCGCTGATGCAGCGCTACCTCGAAGCCGACGAACACGTTCTGAACGATATCTTCAACCGCGCCGCCGAACTTCACGACGACCCGCTGCACTCGTTCCTCATCGGCCTAAAACTGTTCGCGGAGATGATGGCGAACGTCCACGACATCCATCCCGGTTGCCTCGCTGCGGCGGTCTGCTACCAGGACCAGCTCTTCGACCAACAGATCCGCCAGATGAACGCCGAAGGCATGCTGGCCTGGCGCAAACGCTTCCGCACCCAACTCGGCCTCATCGCCGACCGCTACCCGCCCAAGATCGACATCGACCTCGACACAATGGCCGACATGATGATGGCCCTGGTCGAAGGCGGCATCATCCTGTCCAAGGTCCTCAAAGACAACCGAGCCCTCCCCGCCCAAATCCTCCACTTCCGCAACTACGTGCGCCTCGCATTCGAGCCGTAACGCGCTCGCGCCAGCAAGTCTGCGCGGCCGTGAGACTCTCACCCGAGCCGCTTCACCGCCTCGGTGACCTTGCCCAGCGCAGCCTCGTACTCCGCGCGCTTCTCGCGCTGCTCGTCGATCACCTCTTCCGGCGCCTTAGCGACAAACGCCTCGTTGCCGAGTTTCGCGTCGATGCGGCCGATCTCGCCCGTCAAGCGCTGCTGCTCTTTCGTCAACCGCGCACGCTCTTTCGCAAAATCGATGAAGCCTTCCAGCGCCAGTCCCGCGGTCCCTTCGCCGACGACGATCTGCGCAGAGCTCTTCGCGAACGCATCACCCGTCGTCGCCGCGTCGAGCCGCGCCATCCGCAGGATCAACTCGTTATGCCGATCGAGCCAGGCGCGCTCATCCGCATTCGCCGTCTTCAGCGTCAGCGGCAGCTTCGACGCCGGCGGCACGTTCATTTCCGCACGCACCGACCGCACTTCGGAGATGAGCGACTTCACCCAGTTCATTTCAGACGCCGCCGCCGTGTCGCGCGCGATCTTGGAATAATCCGGCCACGCGGCCGAGATCAGCATGCTCTCGCGCTTCGGTCCCTGCTCGCCCGTCTGCCGCCAGAGTTCTTCCGTGATGAACGGCGTGAACGGATGCATCAGGCGCAGCATCTCATCCATGACCCACGCGGCGGTCGCGCGCGTCTCTGCCTTCTGCGCTTCGTCGCTGCCGTTCAGCACCGGCTTGATGAACTCGAGATACCAATCGCAATAGACGTTCCACACGAACTCATAGAGCCCGCCCGCCGCATCGTTGAAGCGATAGGTCTCAAGCGCCTTCGTCACCTCGTCACGCGCACGGAACAGCTCGCCCACGATCCAGCGATTGACCGTGCCTTTCAACGCGGACGGATCGAACCCGTCGACGCGCTTGCATTCGTTCATCTCGCAAAAGCGCGCCGCGTTCCAAATCTTGGTACAGAAATTGCGATACACCTCGACGCGCGAGCGACCCATGCGCAGGTCCTTGCCCGCGGCCGCCGCGATCGCCAGCGCAAAGCGCAACGCATCCGCACCGAACTCGTCGATCAGCGTCAACGGATCGATCACGTTCCCGCGCGTCTTCGACATCTTCTGCCCGCGTTCGTCGACGACGCGCGCGTGGATATAGATCGTGTGGAACGGCTCCTTATCCATGAAGTGCAGCCCGAACATCATCATCCGAGCAACCCAGAAGAAGATGATGTCGAACATAGTGACCACGACGTCGGTCGGATAATAACGCGCGAGCTCCGGCGTCTTGTCCGGCCACCCCATCGTGGAGAACGGCCACAAGCCCGACGAAAACCACGTATCGAGCACATCCGGATCGCGCTTCAGCGCCACATCGTGCCCGTGCTTCGCCTTCGCCTGCGCGAGGGCATCCGCTTCCGTCTCGCCAACGAACACGTTGCCCTTGTCGTCGTACCAAGCGGGAATCTGATGACCCCACCACAGCTGCCGCGACACGCACCACGGACGAATGTCTTCGAGCCAACGGTAATAGGTGTCGGCAAACCGCTCCGGCACGAACTTCGTCTGCCCTGAGCGCACGGACTCAAGCGCGCGCTCGGCCAGCGGCTTCACGTTCAGATACCACTGCTCGGTCAGCATCGGCTCTAGCACGACGGTCTTCGTCTTTTCGTCGTGCGGCACGGCATGCGTCACCGGCTCGACCTTCTCGAGCAAACCCAACTCTTCCAGGTCCGCGACCACGCGCTTGCGCGCATCGAAGCGGTCGAGCCCGCGATAAGGCGCCGCCGCTTTGTCGTTGATCTTCCCGTCGAGCGTCAGGATGTTGAGCGGCTCAAGCTTATGCCGCCGCCCGACCTCATAGTCGTTGAAGTCGTGCGCCGGCGTAATTTTCACCGCGCCCGACCCCTTCTCCGGATCGGCGTAATCGTCGGCGACAATCGGGATCAAACGCTCCGACAACGGCAGACGCACCTGCTTGCCGACCAGCGCCTTATAGCGCTCGTCGTCCGGATGCACCGCGACCGCGGTGTCGCCCAGCATCGTCTCCGGCCGCGTCGTCGCGACGACGATAAACTGATCCGGATGGTCGGCGAGCGGATACTTGATGTGCCAGAGGTTGCCTTTGACCTCGATATTCTCGACCTCGAGATCGCTGACCGCCGTCTGCAGACGCGGGTCCCAATTCACGAGACGCGTGTCCTTGTACATCAAGCCTTGCTTATAGAGCTCGACGAACACCTTGAGCACCGCGCGGCTCATCTGATCCGTTTCGCTCTCGCCCATGGTGAAGCGGTCGCGCGACCAGTCGCATGACGCGCCGAGCCGCCGCAGCTGGCGCATGATCGTGCCGCCGGACTCGCCCTTCCATTCCCACACGCGCCGCAGAAATTCTTCGCGGCCGAGTTTCTGGCGCGACGTCTGCTTCTCCGCCAACTGCCGCTCGACGACGAGCTGGGTCGCGATGCCGGCGTGATCCATCCCCGGCTGCCACAGCACGTCCCGCCCGCGCATCCGCTCAAAGCGCGAGAGAATGTCCTGCAGCGTATTGTTCAGCGCATGCCCGATATGCAGCGAACCCGTGACGTTCGGCGGCGGGATGACGATCGTGAAGGGTTTGGCGTCCGGCTTGTTGCCCGCGCGAAAAGCCCCCGACGCCTCCCAGGCGTCATAGAGCTGCTCTTCGCTGTCCTTCGGATTGTAGGTCTTCTCTAACATCGCACTTCAATGCCTTTTATGCATGCCTCATCGCGCGCAAACCGGTTGGCTTGCACGGTCCTGTCGAGCCTTCGCTGTCTGGTGTTTAGCGGCGACGTCCGCCGCCGCGTGCAGCGCGCTCGACTTCCTGCTGTACGACGCGCTCTACGATTTCGGGCAGATGTTCGTCGAGCCACGCGGCGAGCATGGGCTTCATCATCTGCGCCACGATCTCTTCCAACGTCGTGCCGCCCCCCACCGCAACATCACGCTCGCGCGTCAGCGCGCCGAAGGCGTTGCTGATTGCCGACGACGCCTGCGAAGAGAGTACGGAATCGCGATCTTCCTTTTCGACCATATCCAAGTCCGATTGATGACGCGTTTGGCGAGGTGGTTCCGGAGGCGGCGCGCGTCGCGACACACGCGGCTCCGGTGCGGGTTCGCGAATGGGCTCAGGCTCACGCGGTGGCGGCGGCGCAGCGCGACGGCGCGGCGGTTCAGGCGCCGGCGCAGGTTCGGGAGCTGGCCCACCGATCGATCCGTCGTCGTGAACGATGTTCGTCAGTTCGAGTACGTCGCCGTCACGCGACGGCGCCGCCGCGGCGGGCTGAGCGGCCTTCGCCGACGGATCTGCATCCTCGGAAATGATCCGCCGTATGGAAGCAAGAATTTCTTCCATCGTCGGTTCTTGTTGAGCCGAGGGCGTGGCCATGGTTCCTAAAACCTCTATCGAGCGTCGCGCGACCCCTGAATTTTCAACCTAAGGCAAGGTCGCGCTAAATGCCAGTAGGCGCCCCCGTCAGAGAGGCGCCCGCCGCAACCACATAAATACCCTAGAAAACCTTAGTTTCCGTAAGTCGCCGCACCCAGCGGGCGCCAGGTCTGCATCTCGTAATTTTCCACCGGATCATAGAGTTGAACCGGCAGCGCCAGTTCCTTGGCGGTCAACTTACCGACGGCGGCCAGCAGCGCATAGCTCGCCACCACCTCGTCCCGCTCGCTGCGCACCAGGGCGACGCGGGCGTTGAGCAATTCCTGCTGCTGGTTCAAGACGTCGAGCGTCGTGCGCGAGCCGACTTCCAGCTCCTGCTGGACGCCCTCGAACGCGATTTCCGCCGCCTTAACCTGCTGGCGGTTGGCCTCGGAAGAGGCCGTCGAGGCGCGATAATTTTCCCAAGCGTTCGACACGCCTTCGTCGGTCGCACGCCGTGCGTCCTCCGCGTCGAGCCGGGCACGATTGTTGACCTCTTTGGCCTGGCGGATCGCCGACCACTCGGCGCCGCCTTGGTAAATGGGAACGCTGGCGACCGCCGAAACGATCGTCTCGTCGCCGACGGACTCAAACCCACGCTCTTGGCCGTTGCGGGCATAGCTCGCCTGCAGGGACACAGTCGGCAGCATCTGCCCGACCGCCAGATCGATGCCGTACGACGTCGCCGACTCGACCTCACGCGCCGCCGTTAGCGACGGGTTCAGCTGGTTCGCCGTCGTACGCGCGTCTTCCTCGCTGGCCGGCAGCGCCGGTGTTGCGGGCTTGGACTCAAGCGTTCCGGGCGCCTCGCCGACGGTGCGCTCATAGAACAGGCGGCTCGCCTTCAAGCTTGCTTCCGCCGCCGTCAGACTCGCGCGGCCCGCCGACAGGCGCGCCTCTGCCTGCGCCACGTCCGTGCGCGTAATTTCGCCGACTTCAAAGCGCGCCTGCGCCGCCTCAAGCTGCTTCTTCAACAGCTCGACGTTTTGTTGATTGAGGTTCAACGTCGACTCGTCGCGCACGACGTTCATGTAGGACGACACGGTGTCGATGAAGACTTGCTGCTCGGTTGCCTGCAGAATGGCCCGGCCGCCGCGCACATTGGCGTCGGCGATGCGGCGCTGCGCGAGAATGCGTCCGCCGGCGAAAACGGTCTGCGACGCGGTGACGTCGGCGGACCACGGACGCGAACGCGACTCGATTCCGACGACCGACGGGTCGGTCTTGTTCTCGGTCTTGATCGACGAGTAGCGGCCATTGAGCGTCACCTGCGGACGCCACAACGCGATCGCCTGCGCCACGTCTTCATCCGTTGCGCGCAAGTTCGCCCGCTCCGCCAACAGCTGCGGATTCGACTGATAAGCCTTCACCAATGCGTCGAGCAGCGAATCAGCTGCGTGCGCGTTCGGCGCTAAAAAAACTGAAGCAAGCAAGGCCGCGCGTAAACGCCAGCTGACCCGCTTGCGGAAAACCGAACCGTTTTCCCCAACGAACATGAGAACTCCTTCCCGCCATCGCGCGAGAGGTTAACGAAGAGAGCGTAAATTTCGAATTAAGATCTAGGGTCAAACAGCCGTTTGAACAACGGCAAACCCTTAGAAAACAAAGCTTCGTGAACGTTCGAAGCCGCGAAGGACCGGCACTGTTGCATCAAAAGCAAACCTACGGCTGAGTGCCCCCGCCTTCTTCACGCAGAAGTGGGCCTTGCCGACCGGACCTTCGTTAATGATGACGACCATCCGGCCGCCCTCTTTCAACTGCTCAACCCACGCTTTGGGCACCTCTTCGACCGCCCCGTTGACGAAAATGACGTCGAACGGCGCCTGTCCCGGCGCACCGACTTTCAGCGGGCCGACGACGCCATAAAGACGTCCAAGCTTCGGCGACGACCGCAAAATCGGCGCCGCAAACTTCGCAAGTTCTTCGTCTTCCTCAAGCGCAACCACATCGCGAGACAGCGCACACAACACCGCCGTTGAGTAGCCGGTCGCACATCCGACATCGAGAACGCGATCGCTCTCCTGCACTTCCGCAAGCTGAACGAGCTTACCGAAGCTGCGCGGATCCAACAGGAACCGCCCCGGCGCGACCTCAACGCAAATATCCGCATAGGCTAGCGAACGCTTGTTCGCCGGCACGAACCGCTCCCGCTCGACGCGGCCCATCGTATCCGTGACGCGCGCGTCGGTGACGTCGTTCGTGCGCACCTGCCCCTCAACCATGAAAGCGCGGGCGGCGGACAGATCGGTCATGGCTTAGAATCCGGCAGAAATCGCTATTGGCGCGCTTATATCGGCGCGGACTGCGGCTGACAACGCCGCCACGCCCGCCAACCGTGGCGAAATCGTCTGCACCTGCCAAAATTCCGGCAGTCTCCGTGCGGTCCTACACTTCCGCGACCCATGCGCCAAATGCTAGGCTTATGACAACCAGTGCAAGGGAAGTAAGACGATGGTCGGCATACGTGTTCTACCAGTTATTTTGATAACTGTTTTGCTGGCGGCCTGTAGTACGACGGTCAACACGCGCGTTGCCGTGGATCCCACGCAGATCTCGACCCTCAAATACGGGGACCTCGAAGTCAAGTCGGCGACAACTGAGGCAACACCCGAAGTTACCGACCGCATGAAGGCTGCTCTTGCGGAACGCCTCGCGAAAATGCCCCAGGGCGCAACGCCGGTGAAAATACAGGTCTCCATCACCAGCATGGAGGTCGTCAGCGGTGGCATGCGTTTCCTGGTCGGAATGATGGCCGGCTCGAACAAGATGACCGCATCGGTCAAACTCATCGACGGAACCGGAAAACAGATCGCGGACTTCGACGTCGTTCGCTCGGCCAACCCGGGCGGCTACGGCATGTTCTATGATCAGAAGGCCGCAACGGTCGACGCGGTGGCCGACGGGATTGTCGAGGCTTTGGGCGGGAAACCCGCCGACGCCAAAAGATAGAAATGCTGAGAGGCCGCCCTTCAACCACCCTCTAGGGCTGGGACTCGGGCGGCTTCAGCGCCGCGTCGCGCATCCCGGCCAGGTGTTTCATCAGCGATTTCCGGTCATAGCCGCGATACCAGTCGAGCGGTACGTCCCGCCGCGTCTCCGCGGCATTCGGATCGAGCGCCTTTGCGAACCGGCCGTCTGCGTCGACGGTGAAAATGTAGGGGTATCCCACCACGGCTCCGGCATCGATACCGCTCGCCTCCAGCACTCGCCATCCGTCAGGCGCATGGTCGCCCTCGATGTGCACCAGCACGAACGTCTTCGCGGCAAAGTCATTCAACGCCTTCGCATCAGGCAACACAGCATCCCCGGACCGCTCAACGAGCGTCACCTCGTCGCCCTCGAGCGGATAGCGGAATCGCCCCGCGCCGCCACCCAAGTGCGAGTCGAAGACGTGACACCAGATGCACCACTCGGCGCCGAAGCTGACGAGCACGACCTTGCCCGACTTCGCGGCCTCGGCACGCGCCGTTTCAAACAACGCGACCTGCGAACCGCACTCATCGTAAAGCCGCGCGTCGCCTAGCCGGCACTTGGGATCGAGCGTTGCGGGCAGGTGCGCGACGACGGCGTCGCCCGAAGCGACGGTCGGTGTTTCATTGCAGCCGGCGAGCGCAACCGCCAACGACAGTACAAGAATCACGCCTTTCCGCATCATCTCCCCGCGTCCGACCGGCGCCAGTTTCGCAGGAAATACCGCACGGCGGAACGACGGAGGGGCCTGCGAAGGCCATAACACAAGCGTTTGTGGCCTGCCCGCCCCTCTGCTATACGACGCCCCTCGCGATCGGACGGCCACGTGGCGGAGTGGTTACGCAGAGGTCTGCAAAACCTCGTACCCCGGTTCAATTCCGGGCGTGGCCTCCAGCGATCGCTCTAGAATCGGAATGCTCGTGGACGCCCCCGTCGTCGCCGACTTCGCCCAAGCATTAGACCCCGCCAACTATATCAGCGTCCCAGACGACTGGCTGATCGCCGTCTGCGACGTCATCGGCTCGACCGCCGCCATCTCCGCCGGCCGCTACAAAGACGTGAATCTTGCGGGCGCCGCGACGATAGCGGCAATCCAGAACGCCAACAAAGGTCGCGACCTGCCGTTCGCCTTCGGCGGCGACGGCGGCACCGTACTGATCGCACCCGACCTCGCCGAAACGACAACGTCCGCGCTCAAAGGCGTGCAGCGCATGGCGCGCAACACACTCTCGCTCGACACGCGCTGCGCGCTTATTCCGGTGGCCGCGGTGCGCGGTGACGGCTTCGACGTGCGCCTCGCTTACCAGACACTGCACGGCAGCCGGCGACTCGCGATGCTGTGCGGAGGTGGCATCGATCACGCCGAAACGCTCTGCAAAACACAGGCGGGCGAACGCTTCGCGATCAACGCAGACGCGACGACGGAAGATGCAGATCTCTCGGGCCTGTCGTGCCGCTGGCAACCGCTGACCGCCCGCAACGGCGTGATGCTCACCGCCATCATCCGCGCCACGGACGGCGCACAGCTGTCGCCCGTCTATCGCGACCTCTACGCGGGCATCCTAGCGGCGGCACGCCGCGACCTCTGCCCCGTCGCCGCGTCGAATCTGAAAGCGACCTGGCCACCACGCGGCGGCGCCCACGAACGCGCCTTCGGCCGCTCGCTCTTCGAGGTGTACGGCCAATCGCTGCTGGCGATCGTCTCCGAGAAAACGGGCAGAACGATCGGCGGCTTCAACGGCCGCGACTACGCGCGCGCCCTACCCTCGCACTCCGACTACCGCAAGTTTGCCGACTCGCTGCGCATGGTCATCGACTGTTCGACTCGCGAAGCGGACGCGATCGAACAGCTTTTGACGCTCGCCAAGACGCATGGCGCGATCGACTTCGGTCTCCACCGCGCCGCCGCAGCCCTCATGACGTGCTTTGTGAGCAACACTGATGACGGCGGCCACGTGCACTTCATCGACGGCGCCGACGGCGGATACGCCTTAGCTGCTCAACAACTTAAGACGAAAATCGTAGGTAGAACCTGAGGTTACGGGCCAGACCCCTCGTCAACCAATCGTCGGCGAGACCTCGGTATTAACACTTTATTAACCTTATCGGGGCAATTTGATCCCGTCTTCCCATGAAGACACCCCACCATTTACCCAACTTCGGGGCCCGGTTCGCCGGGCCCCTTTTTCATTCTGGGGTCGCTGAGGTCGCCGTCTGCCGCGCGCGCCACCAGCGCACGACCCGAACCTCGTTCACGCGGCGAAAGCGGCGCACGCGCGGCGAATCGACGGAAAGCACCAGCAACCCGGCCGGCAGCATCCAAAGCCCCAGCACCGGCAAGAACCAAAGCGCACTACCCGCCACAAGCGCCCCGCCCAACGCCTTACGCCCGGTCTTGGATCGAGGCAGTTTCACGCGAAATTGGCCGACGCGAACGTGAGACATCGAGAGCAACTCCGATTGGAAAGTAGTTCTTCCGGGATTAACCGCCCTCTGATATAGGCACGCCCCTGCCACATCATCAGTACCGAGCACGCCAATTGTTCCCCGGTAGCTCAGTGGTAGAGCAACCGGCTGTTAACCGGTTGGTCGCTGGTTCGAATCCGGCCCGGGGAGCCACAATTTTCTGCGCATTGCGCGGATCCCCGTAAGAACATTTCGAATTGCGCTTCCCTAGTCAGCCGCCGGGTAGCGACGCCCGCGCACACTCGAACGCGTCGGAGGTTACGGACACAGCCGGCTGACCGCACTGGTTCTAGGCGGTGTCACGCGACATCTATTGGCGAACGCCGGGATATCCGTCTTCATGGCCGATTAGAAGAAAACTCGCCGGACCATAGACTCCCGCCAGAACCGCCGTCGCGTACAACGCGTTACCAGCGGTAGCCCAACCCAATTCCCACGATCAGCGGATTGATATCGACGTCCGCGTTTACCGGTCCAAGCGTTGTCGTGAGGTCGACATCCGTGTTGATCCAGACTTTTTTGACGTCGACATTCAACGTCCAGTGATCATCGAGGGGAATGTCAAAGCCGGCCTGCAGGGCGAAACCAACGCTGGGCTCGAAATCCGCATCAAGAATCGCCGGATCCGCGCCCGAGTGCCCGAAGAACAGCGTCGCATTCACGCCGGCGCCGACATACGGCCGGAAGTCTGGATCATCTGGCTGGAAGTGGTACTGCAGCGTTAAGGTTGGAGGCAGAAGCCACACTTCCCCAATGTCGAGTCCCGTTGGCGTGTGCGTAATTTCGTGCGGCGTTACGCCAAGAATTAATTCCGCGGCCCAATGTTCGTCGAAGAAATACGAGATATCGAGTTCCGGTACGTATTGGTCTTCGATTTTCAAGTCTCCACCGAGGAGGCTGACAGTGGCTCCTTCGTCGGGCAGGACGGCAATCATGCGCCCGCGCACCATCCACGGACTCTTGGCTTGCGCACCTTGTGCGGCGTAAGCCCCGAGCGACGCCGTTAAGGCGAAGCCAAGGGTGGTCGCGGCCAGCAAACGATTCTTCATTCGCGAAACTCCAGATTCTCGGACAGACACAGGCCACGCATGCGTATGCATCGCGGATCGAAAGAGCCTTGATCTGAGTCAACTCAAGCGTACTTGAACTCGGCGCCTTCAAGATCGATGGCAGGAATCTCTTCCTTCTCGCGCCAGTAGTCTTGCGTGTGCTGCCATTCCGGCTTATCGCCGCTTTTCGGCAACAAGTGCATCGAGCGCATGAGATATCCGGGATTGAAATTCTCAGGGTCCATCCACGCGCGCAACGCCATGTGCTTGTCTTCCGGCCGTAAGGCGACTGTTACGCGCCGGGCGCCCGTCTTCTGCATGTGCTTGAGAAGCCGGCAGACGAAATCACCGAGTAGATCGACCCGCAAAGTCCAACTCGCGCGAAAATAGCCGAAGACCCACACCATGTTCGGAATCCCGGTGAACATCATGCCGCGGTAGGTCACGGTGTCCGAGAATGCCAGCGGCTTGCCGTCGATCACGAACGCAATGTCGCCTAGCACGCACAGGTCGAAGCCCGTGGCCGTGACGATGATGTCGGCCTTGATGGTCTTTCCCGAGCGCAGCAAGACGCCGTCTTCGGTGAAGGTCTCTATTTCGTCCGTCACCATCGTGGCCTTGCCGGCGGCGATCCCCTTGAACAGATCGCCGTCCGGCACAAAGGCAATACGTTGGCGCCACGGCCGGTATTTCGGCGTAAAGTGGGTGTCGATGTCGTACTCGGAACCCAGATACGCTCGAACGGCGTCGAGCAGTTCCTTTTTCACAACCTCCGGCGCGGTGACGGCGCGACGTGTGAACAACGCTTGATCGTGCAAGACCTTTCGCCGGACGATCTCGTGAATCCATGACTCGTCGATATCGAGTTCGCGAAGGGTGTTGGCCAAGTCGTTTTCGTTGCGCGCCGGAATGAAGTATGTGGGCGAGCGTTGAAGCACGGTTACGTGTGCGCAATCAGGCGCAATCGCCGGCACAACTGTCGCAGCCGTAGCACCGGACCCGATAACAAGCACTTCCTTGCCGGCGTACTCCAAGTCCTGCGGCCATGATTGGGGATGCACGACGCGCCCCTTGAAGCGCTCAAAACCTTTCCATTCGGGCGTGAAACCTCTCGCGTGCCGATAGTACCCTTGGCACATCCATAGGAAGTTCGCCGTGAAGCGAACTGCCTCGCCCGTATCCTCGCGCACACCCTCAAGTGTCCAGAGATTATCTGCGCTTGACCATCGGGCGGACTTTATCTTGTGCCGATAGCGTATGTGCTTGTTCAGGTCGTTCTCTTCGACAACCTCGCCGAGGTATTTCTGAATCTCCGCGGCCGTCGCAATGGGTGCGCCTGTCCAAGGCTTGAAGCGATAACCAAAGGTGTACAGATCGCTGTCCGAACGAATGCCCGGATAGCGATGCATCAGCCAAGTGCCGCCGAAGCTCTCCAGGGCCTCGAGCACGACGAAGCGCGTGCCGGGGCATTGCTTGGTTAGATGATAGGCGCTGCCGATGCCGGATATGCCGGCGCCGACAATGACGACATCAAAGTGTTCCACCGCTCCAGACACAGCGCTCTCCAAGGGTTGCTGCCGTCATGCTGCGGTGCCGACCGATCCACCGCTTTGACACGGATCAAAAGCGCGCGCTCACGGTTGATCCACATCAATGCTATAGGGTCGAAATTCGCCAGGATGCGTGCCAACGCATTGGTCAGCAGGCAGCGCTCCCGAAGGGGCATCGTTCGATGGTTGATAAGCTGCCAACGACAGCCCTTGGCCGAGAGCTTCAGCTCTGGCGCGGGAACCTTCTGGTCCTCGCCATCGTGTTTCAGCTTGTTGCTCCGGCCATAGCTTCGCCCGGCAACGCCGCAACGAGTGCGATTTGCACCGCAAACGGCGTTGCGTTTCAGCCCGGCCCTTCTCACGAACACGCATGGCCGTGCATCCATTGGGCCCCGAATGCGTGTTGCGCGCTCGTGCGACCACATCACGCGGCGGCGTGGTCACCGGCTCTTGCCCACAAGGCGGACCAACGCCCTTCGGCAACACTCGGATTTTCGACTGAGCGACTGAGACCAAGGCAGACCGGTCCCCCATCGCCCGCATGGGGGATTACAACACGGTCCGACCCGCGCGCTTTGCCGCAAGGGCCCGGCTCGCCGGGTTGATTTAGGTCAACGTCCAGGCGCCTTTGGACCGGCATGTTGCATCGCAAGAAGCGGCAATTTTCGAATCGAGAGGGACGCAATGCAGCCAGTTTCCGGTCCAAGACAGGCTCACTTCGACCTATTCCTTGTTCCCGCCGCTTTTGTCTTCTTCCTGCTTCTCGGGTTTGCCGTCGCGTCGCAAACCACCGATCCGCTGATGTCTACCCAAGCGTGGACCTTTATGGCGGGCTTGCTGATTGCGCTCCTCTTTTTCGCCAAGCGCTATGCGGCGGGCATACCGGCCGACGATGCAGGCGCCTATGCCAACGACGTCGTCAAGGCCGGCGTGATCGCATCGATGTTCTGGGGCATCGCCGGAATGCTGATCGGCGTCGTGATCGCGCTGCAGCTTTCGTTTCCGCAAATCTTCTATTTTCCGGATATCCCTGAGAGTTCGTTCGGTCGACTGCGGCCTCTGCACACTTCGGCGGTGATCTTCGCCTTCGGCGGCAACGTGCTGATCGCGACCTCGTTTTACGTCGTGCAGCGCACGTGCAAGGCGCGACTCGCCGGCGGACTTTGGCCTTGGTTCGTTTTCTGGGGCTATCAGATATTCATTCTGGTTGCAGGCACAGGCTATCTCATCGGCGTAACGCAAGGCCGCGAATACGCCGAACCTGAGTGGTACGCCGATGCGTGGCTCACCCTTGTTTGGGTCGCATATCTGTTGGTCTTCCTGGGCACGCTGTGGAAGCGAAAAGAGCCGCACATTTATGTCGCGAACTGGTTCTATCTCGCGTTCATCGTGACGATTGCGATGCTTCACATCGTCAACAACCTGGCGATGCCGGTGTCGTGGGTGGGCATCAAAAGCTATTCGCTGTTCGCAGGCGTGCAGGATGCACTGACGCAGTGGTGGTACGGGCACAACGCCGTCGGGTTCTTCCTGACCGCGGGATTCCTCGCGATCATGTACTACTTCATTCCGAAGCAGGCTCAGCGGCCGGTTTATTCGTACCGTCTATCGATCATCCATTTCTGGTCGCTGATCTTCATCTACATTTGGGCTGGCCCCCACCACTTGCACTACACGGCATTGCCGGAGTGGGCGCAGACGTTGGGCATGACGTTCTCGATCATGCTGTGGATGCCCTCGTGGGGCGGCATGATCAACGGCCTCATGACGCTGTCCGGTGCTTGGGACAAGCTCAGGACCGATCCGGTACTGCGCATGCTGGTCGTCTCGGTCGCGTTCTACGGAATGTCGACGTTCGAGGGCCCGGTCATGTCGATAAAGGCCGTGAACGCGCTTTCTCACTACACGGACTGGACGATCGGGCACGTGCATTCGGGCGCGCTTGGTTGGGTCGGGTTCGTGTCCTTCGGCGCACTGTATTGCCTGACACCGTGGCTCTGGCGGCGCGAGCGGCTCTATTCGCTGGCGCTGGTCGAATGGCACTTCTGGATCGCAACCATCGGAATCGTCTTCTACATCACAGCGATGTGGGTCAGCGGCATCATGCAGGGCTTGATGTGGCGCGCCTATAACGACTTCGGCTTCCTCGAATATTCATTCGTTGAGACGGTCGAGGCGATGCATCCCTATTACATCATCCGCGCGCTCGGCGGCCTGCTCTATCTCAGCGGTGCAATCATCATGGCCTACAATCTTTATCGCACCGCGCGGGGCGACGTCCGTGCGAGCGAGCCGCTAACCGGCAAACCGCAATTGGCGACGGCGTAGGAGTCGACAGATGCTCAATCACGGAACACTCGAACGTCATTCGCTCTTGCTGGTCGCCGGAATTTTGATCGTGGTAGCGATCGGCGGCATCGTCGAAATTGCGCCGCTGTTCTATCTCGAAAGCACAATCGAAAAAGTGCAAGGCATGCGGCCCTACACGCCGCTGGAACTCGCCGGACGCAAGATATACATCCGCGAAGGTTGCTACCTCTGTCACAGCCAGATGGTGCGCCCGTTGCGTGACGAGGTAGAGCGCTACGGACATTACAGCTTGGCCGCCGAAAGCATGTACGACCACCCCTTCCAATGGGGATCAAAGCGTACGGGCCCGGATCTCGCACGCGTCGGCGCGAAGTATTCGGACGAATGGCATCGCGCGCATCTCGTCGATCCGCGGTCGGTCGTGCCGGAATCGGTGATGCCCCCGTACAAGTTCCTCGCGGCGACGCCTCTCCCGCTCGACGATATTGCGGATCAGTTGAAGGCCAACCGCTGGGTCGGCGTGCCATACACCGACGACATGGTCGCAAACGCCAAGGCCGACCTGATCGCGCAAGCGACGCCGGACGACGATGCACAAGAAGCGTTCAAGAAACGGTATCCAAAGACCGAAGCGCGGGACTTTGACGGCGATCCGAAACAAGTAACGGAGATGGACGCGCTGATCGCGTATCTGCAGATGCTGGGAACGCTGGTGGATTTCAAAACCTATCAGGCGGATGCGCCTGAGAACCGGCGGTAGCGGCCATGGACTACGACACGATCGCCACGTTTTCGCGAAGCTGGGGCACGGTCTATCTCATCGTCCTGTTTCTTGCGCTTTGCGCTTACGCCCTTTGGCCGCGCAACAAAGATAAGTTCGATCACGCCTCGCGTATTCCTTTGGAAGAGGACGACCGCTGATGGTCAAGCGTAACGAAATCGACCAAGCCACCGGAACCGAAACCACGGGGCACGAGTGGGACGGGATCAAGGAATTGAACACGCCCTTGCCCCGCTGGTGGCTGTGGGTGTTTTACGCGACGATCGTTTGGGCCATCGGGTACTGGGTGCTCTATCCGGCCTGGCCGATGCTCGCCGGCTATACCCACGGCGTGCTCAATCACTCACAACGCGCAGACGTGGCGCAATCGGTGCGGGAACTTAAGACGCAACGCGCAATACAGGGCAAGGCGTTGCAGGGCGCAACGCTGCAGCAGATCGAGGCCGATCCCAATCTTCTTCAGTTCGCGCGTGAGGCCGGCAAGTCGGCCTTCGGCGACAACTGCGCGACATGCCACGGTTCGGGCGCGCAAGGCTTCAAAGGTTATCCGAACCTCAACGACGACGTATGGCTGTGGGGCGGAACACTCGACGACATTCGCCACACGATTCAAGTCGGCGTTCGCTCCTCGCACCCCGACACGCGGGCGTCGCAGATGCCGGCCTTTGGGCGCGACGGATTGCTGGAAAAAGCACAGATCACCGATCTGACACAGTATGTTCTCAAGCTATCCGGCCGCAAGGCGAACGCGGCGGCAGTGGCCCGGGCCGAGCCATTGTTCAAGGAACAATGCGCGGCCTGCCACGGCGACGATGGTCGCGGCAAGCGCGAGTTCGGCGCACCCAATCTCACCGATCGCGACTGGCTCTATGGTGGCAGCGCGGACGAAATTCGCATGCAAATCGAACAAGGCCGCGGCGGCGTGATGCCCACGTGGGGTACGCGCCTCGACGCAATGACGGTCGACGCACTGGCGGTTTACGTTCACAGTTTAGGGGGCGGCGAGTAAACGCGCCGCTCCGAAGGGTCCCGTGCGCCATGAGTGCGCCGATAATGTCAACCTTGAAGGCCGTCGCAGCGGAGACGCACGCGCTTGCCGGAGACGGCGTTCAGCGCAGCGACGCGAAGGCGACGAACAGCGCCGCCCTTCGGCGCGACTATGTCGCGCGCGTGCCGATCTATCCCAAGCTCGTTCATGGCAACTTCCGGCTCCTCAAATGGGTCGGCATGGCCGTCATGCTGGGCATCTACTACGTCGTGCCCTGGCTGCGCTGGGATCGTGGCCCAAATGCGCCCGATCAAGCCGTACTTGTCGATCTCGTACGCGAGAGATTCTACTTCTTCCCGATCGAAATTTGGCCTCAGGAGATCTACTACGTCACCGGCCTCTTGATCCTAGCCTCGCTGCTGCTGTTTCTCGTGACGTCGCTGTTCGGACGCGTGTGGTGCGGCTACGCGTGTCCGCAGACCGTGTGGACCGATCTCTTCATCATGGTCGAGCGCTTGATCGAAGGCGATCGCAACGAGCGTATACGCCTCGACAAGTCGCCCTGGACCGCTGAGAAGACGGCGAAGAAGACCGCAAAGCACGCCGTTTGGCTTCTCATCGCGGCGGCGACCGGCGGCGCCTGGATTTTCTATTTCCACGACGCGCCAACATTGGCGGCCACTCTGTTCCAAGGCACGGCCGATACGACGGCGTACCTGTTCTTCGGCATTCTAACCTTCACGACATATTGGCTTGCCGGTCACATGCGCGAGCAAGTGTGCACGTACATGTGTCCCTGGCCGCGCATACAGGCGGCCCTGGTCGACCGCGATACGCTGATGGTGACCTATCGCAGCGCCCGCGGTGAACCCCGCGGGCCGCACAAGAAGGGTCAACCTTGGGAGGGCCGCGGTCATTGCATCGACTGCAACCAATGCGTGGCCGCCTGCCCCATGGGCATCGACATTCGCGACGGCGATCAGCTCGAGTGTATCAACTGCGCGCTTTGCGTCGATGCGTGCAACGACGTGATGAAGCGCGTGGGGTTGCCCCGCGGACTGATCGGGTACGATTCGCTCGCTCACATGGAACAAAAGGCGCAAGGCGTGAAGGCGCGGTACCGCTTCCTGCGGCCGCGCGTTGTCGTCTACGCAGCTGCATTGTGTGCGGTAGGCGGAATAATGCTGTTTGCGTTGAACACACGCGCCACGATCGACCTCAACGTATTGCGCGACCGCAATCCGACCTTCGTGCGCCTGTCTGACGGATCCGTGCGCAACGCCTACACGGTCAAAGTGATGAACCGCGCAAACGCGCAGCGCTCGTTCACGCTCACGATCAAGGGTCCTGAAGGCTCCGACGTAAAAGTTGTGGGCGTCGAGCAAGTGCGTTTGCCCATCTCGTTCGCCGTCGACGGCGACCGCTTGCGCACCATGCGCGTCTTGGTGACCGCACCGACGACGTCGCTGAAGGACGAGTCGATGCCGATTACTTTTGCGGTCACCGATGGCGCCGCCGAAACAAAGGTAGCCGAGACAGTTTTTCTTTCCGATGGAGACGAACGATGACGTTCGAGCTGAAAGGCTGGCATGTACTTGCGATGCTGCTGCTGTTCTTCGGCATTACAATCGCCGTGAACGTAGCTCTCACGACCTATGCGCTATCGACGTTCTCGGGCGAGGATGTGTCGAAGCCCTACCTGCGCGGACTGGCGTACAATAGAACGATCGAAGCGCGCAGCGCTCAAGCAAAGCTCAATTGGACGGCCTCGATCGACGTCGCGCGCGAAGGCGCCTCGGGCGCCGTCGTTACGGTGTCGATTGCCGGCGCCGACGGGCGCCCCCAAGCGGGTGTTGCGGTGACGGCGCTGCTGAAACGTCCCACGGACGCCAACCGGGACAAGACCGTGACGCTCGAGGATATGGGCGGCGGTCAGTATCGCGGACACGTCGGCGATGTCGCGGCCGGGCAATGGGATGCCTTTGCGCGCGTCGGTACAGAGGATACGCCGACGTTCGAGGCGCAGCGGAGGGTCATATTGAAGTGACCGCGGCCACCTTCAGCCAAGCTTTGCGGATCGATCCGGCGCCATTCGTTCGGCGGGAACGACAGGGGACGTCGCGCCTTGAGCTTGCGGTGAAGGGCATGCGCTGCGCCGGCTGCATGGCGAAAATAGAACGCGGTGTCGGCGCGCTGCCTGGCGTCGAAGAAGCGCGAGTCAATCTGTCGTCGGCAAAGCTTTCAGTACGTTGGCGCGAAGGGCGCACGTCGGCGGATGCGATCGTCGCGTGCGTCAACGCATTGGGTTTCGAGGCGTTTCCGTATGACCCCGACGCGGTGATCCGGCAGGACGATGAGGAAGGACGCTTCCTGTTGCGCTGCCTGGCTGTTTCGGGATTCGCGGCGTCGAACGTCATGTTTCTGTCGATCTGTATCTGGTCAGGCCTCGATGGCGAGATGGGCGAAGGCACCCGATCGCTGCTGCATTGGATCTCCGGACTGATCGCGATCCCGTCGGCGCTTTATGCCGGCCGGCCTTTCTTCCGCTCGGCATTGGCAAGCTTGGCCCGCGGCCAAGCGAACATGGACGTACCGATCACACTCGGCATTTTGCTCGCGCTGGGGCTCAGCGTGTTCGAAGCGATGACCGGCGGCCGCTACGCGTATTTCGACGCCGCCGTCAGCCTGCCCTTCCTGCTGTTGATTGGGCGTTATCTGGATCACCTGCTTCGTCGCAAGGCACGGGCCGCCGCGTTGGATCTCGCTGCCATGCAAACGGGGACGGCAACCCGTCTTGCCGCCGACGGGCAGACAGAGCCGGTCGCGGCGCGAGACATCGTGCCGGGCAATCGCTTGCTCCTTGCCATGGGAGAGCGTGTGCCCGTCGATTGCATCGTCGAGTTGGGCTCAGGCGAAGTTGACGTTTCGCTGGTGACAGGCGAGAGCCTGCCGGTATTCGTCGCGCCGGGCGCTGAGATGAAAAGCGGCGCGCTCGTCATCGGCCGACCGTTGACGGTGCGCGCGACGGCGCGGGTTCAGGATTCTCTCGTCGCCGAGATGGCCCGATTGCTGGAGGCGGGGCAACAGACGCGGGGGCGCTATGTCCGGCTGGCCGACCGCGCGGCGGCGCTTTACGTGCCAGTCGTTCACGGGCTGGCGGTTGCGGTGCTATGCGGCGGACTTGCGTTCGGGCTTGGGTTTCACGCCGCGATCACGAATGCGATCGCTCTCTTGATCATCACCTGCCCTTGCGCCTTGGGCCTAGCGGTGCCCGCCGTGCAGATCGTCGCGACCAGCCGCCTGTTCCGCTCGGGCCTCTTGGTCAAATCCGGCGACGCGTTGGAGCGTCTTGCCGAAGCTGACATCGCAGTGTTCGACAAGACCGGAACGCTCACACGCGGATATCCGGTGTTGACAAATGCAGCCGCGCTTGCGCGTGACGATTTAGAGCTTGCGGCATCGCTGGCGCGCGTCAGCCGCCATCCGCTGTCGCGAGCGTTGGCCGAAGCCGCCGGCCCCGGCGCGCCGGCACAAGACGTGCGCGAGGTTGCGGGTGAAGGCCTTGAAGTCTTTGTCGGCGGCGACGCCGTACGCTTGGGCCGCGCGGCGTGGGTCGGCGTCGATGTCCCGGTGTCAACCGATACGGCAAGTCACTTGTGGCTGCGGCGTGGCACGCGCGCGCCGGTGCGGTTCGATTTCGAAGATACGCTGCGCTCCGACGCAACGGCCACGGTGGCAGCGCTGCGGGCGCAGGGTCTCGAGGTCGAGTTGCTTTCGGGCGACCGCGATGCGCCGGCGGCCACGGTTGCTGCGGCGACCGGGATCACCGTATGGCGCGGCGCAACCGATCCCAAACAGAAAGCCGATCGGCTGGAGGCTCTGCGCGCCGGCGGTCGGCGTGCCCTCATGGTGGGTGACGGACTAAACGATGCCGCGGCGCTATCGCTCGCGCATGTCTCCATATCCCCCGGCACCGCCGCGCAAGCCAGTCAAGCGGCGTCCGATATGGTCTTGCAGGGCGAAGGGTTGGCGCCGATCGCCGAAGCGATCGATGTCGCACGCGGCGCCCGCCGGCTTGTGTTCCAGAATTTTGTGTTCGCCGCCGTCTACAACCTCGCGGCAGTGCCACTCGCAGCGCTGGGACTTGTCACGCCCTTGATTGCGGCGATCGCAATGTCGGCGTCGTCGATGATCGTGATGCTGAATGCGTTGCGCTTGTCGGCGCGGAGATAGGCGATGGACGCGTTTTTCGTCATGACTGTCGCGGCGATCCTGCTGGGTGGGATTGGCGTGTGGTTGTTTTTCTGGACGCTGAAAAGCGGCCAATACGACGACCTCGACGGCGCCGCACAACGCATCTTGATGGACGACGATGAGGATTCAGCGCGCTGACGCGCCGTCGTCTTCGATAACCGCGCGATAGGCGTGCCACGTCGCGTGGCCGACAAGTGGAAACACGACGAGCAATCCCAAGAACAATGTCGCGATGCCTGCAGCGACAAGGACGGCGATCAGCCACGCCCACAACAGCATAGGGCCCGGGTTCTTCATAACCAACCGCGCGCTGATAGCCATCGCTGTGAACGCGTCCACGTCGTGCCGCAACAGAATAGGCACGGCGAACGCGCTGAGCGCGAACACAATCAGCGCCAAGACCGCGCCGATTCCGGTGCCCAGCACCAGCATCGTCAGGCCGGCCGGCGTGGTGAGTGCGAAACGCACGAACTCGAACCACGGTGTGTAGTCGCCGTATGTAAAAAGGGCATAGTTCAACGTCGCGAGGCGCAACCATACGAGGTAAATGAACATCAGCGTGAACGCGAGATATGCGAGCTGCATCGGCGCGGCCGGCCGAACGGCCAAAACGTCGCCAAGCGTCGCGCGCTCACCCCGTTCGTACCGCCGGCTCATCTCGTAGAGTCCGATGGCTAGGATCGGGCCAACGAGCATGAACCCCGCGCACAGAGTCGGCACGAGCGCTTCCAGATCGATGAGCCAAAGACCGGCCGTAAAGATCAGCCCGATGGCGACGAATGTCGCGCCATAGCCCAGGCTCAGGGCCGGATTATGCCAGGTGTCGCGCCAACCCGCGGCGAGCCAACGCCACGGATCGTCCATCGCGGGGGCGTGTATGCGCAAACCTCCGAAGGCCTCGCCTATGGAGGTTGATCGAGCCCTGGCCATTTTGATCCTTTGCGTATCTCCCGCCTCTAGCCTGGGACCACCGCCCGACCATAACCTTGATGTAGATCAAGACTGGGCCAAGACGGACGGTCTCCACAGTCGGCCACCCGGCTAAATTGCGGAACCCGGCCAAACGCTCGCAACGACGAACGCCGCGAGCATCACAAACACCAGCAAGTCCGTGACCATCGCCGTGAACCGCCGCGCGTTTGGCTCGCCATGTGTCATGTGCCGCACACCGGCAAAGCCGTAATACAGTCCACCGACAAGCGCCGCACCTAACAACAAACCCTTGTCCGCGATCGTGAGCAGCGACAACACACTCATCGCCAAATTCGCGAAGCCCAACTCCTGGACGATGGGAAGCGGCTCATCGCTCTTGATGCCGAAAATCTCTTCGGAGGTGAAACGCGGCTGAACGACTTGCCGGACGCCCGCGATGAACAAACGCACGCCGCCGGCCCAGAACACCATCCACGCGCCCATCACGATCATCCAGGGGTCGGTGCTGCCGTAGACCACCCGCTCCACAACGGCGGAGGCGATGGGCAGAACGACGGTAAGCAGAATGACGACGATGTAGTACATGGCGGCGCCGTGCGCGAAGGCGGGAAACTCACAATACCCGCCGCACGCAGTGGAACTCAACGGCCATCCAGCGTCCAACCGTACCGGTCGTCCAGCTTCGTCAGCTGGCTTGTGAAGCCTTCCTTCTGCATCCCCGTGAACTCGTCGCTGTGCATCGGGGACAGGGTGACCACCATGCGCACGCGCCCGCCGGCGACGGGAAAGAACTCGACCACGATTGCGCTTTTGTACGGCTTCACGCCCGGCAGGAAGTCGATCACATGCGTGAGGACCAGACGCTCATGCGGTTTGAACTCGCTGAACGTGCCGCGTGTTTCGTGCGACGGCGGCTGCCCCGCCTCTTTCATCGCCGCGATCATCTGTGGCGTATCGGCGACCATATCGTAATGCAACGCCCCGCCCACGCGCGGCTCAAGCTTGTGCACGTCGGCGCGAAAATCCTGCGGCCCCCACCAGGACGCAAAGCCTTCCTTCGTCGTCCACAAGTCCCACAATTCCTCGACCCGCGCCTTGTACGTGCGCTCGATAACGATACCGGGCTTGGTCTTATCGGTCATACTTCAGCGTTCCTTATGTCGCGTTCTGCGTTGTTTCTGCCGCGCCTCAAGCACGGCCCCGAACCGGTCCAGCCGCGCTTCCCAAAGTCCGCGATACTTCGCAAGCCAGTCGTCGACCTCGCGAAACGGCGCCGGCTTCAGCGAGTAAAGCCGCCGCTGCCCATCCGGCCGCATCGTGACGAACCCGGCGTCATGCAGGATCCGCAAGTGCCGCGAGACGCCGGATTGGTGAATGCCAACCTCATCGACGATGTCATTGACCTGCCGCTCACCGCGGCAAAGCGCGTCCACCACGCGACGTCGCGTCGGGTCGGCTAGTGTTTGGAAAGTGTCTAACTGCATCCAACAATATATGCACGAACATGCATATATTTGCAAGCCAGCCATCAACGATCGACGAGTTGGGCTAGTCCCAATCCGCGGCCGGGTGCCCGCCTTGCCGGCCGAGACGCATGTCACACCCGCCTCGTCCGGAAGCCAAGATCACGCCGTCTGCTTGCCCTTCGCGCGTTCATACGCGGGCCGGGCCTGCAGACGGTCCTGATACGCCGACAGGCGTGGCGGAATCGTCTTGCCCAGCGCGCCGCGATAGACGCCCATCGCCGTACCGATCGCGATGTCGGCCACCGTGAAATTCGAGCCGGCCAAGTAGGGCCGCTCGCCCAACAGATCGCTGACGAAGTCGAGAAACTGCTCGATCCGCTGCTCGGTGACCCGCACCGACCAATTCGTCTTGTCCGCCTCCGGCGCGCCGAACTTCGCCGCAAGCAACGTATTCACCGACGCGCCAAGCGAGGCCTCGCTGAACACCAGCATCTGCAGCACGCGCGCATACGATGGATCGTCCTTCGCCGGCATCAAGGGCGTCGGTCCGTACTTGCCCGCGAGATAAAGCATGATCGCGACCGACTCGTTGATCGCGACATCGCCGTCTTGCAGAAACGGCACGCTGCCAAGCGGGTTGAGCGCGCGATACTCGGCGCTCGGAGGAAACGTCACCGCCCTCGTCTCATAGGGCAGCCCCATCTCTTCGCACTGCCAGAACAACCGCACGCCGCGCCCGCCGCGCGGAAAATTGTAGATCGTGATCATGTCCCCTCCCTCAACCGTGCGCGCGAGCACCGCGCATCTCAATAAGGCGTCCGCCGAACCATGACGCCGGCAGCGCCACCACCGCCAGCGCGATCGGATACCAGTGATGCCCGATGTCCCACATCACGATTGCGCCAGCCGTGCCGGCCAGCAACCCGATCAACCCCAGGATGACCGCATGGAGACCCGGCCGTGACGGCGCCAGCGCTGCGGCCACAAATCCACCGATGACGCCTGCGATCGTACGATAGGCCATCGCAATGGCCAGTTTCTCGTCCGTCATCCCCGTCATGCCGGCATCCAACGGCGGAAAGAAGCCGACCGCTCGCAGCAAGAAATCTGGCCCTTCCGAGAACAGAACGACCGTGATCAATCCGGCCAGCACCGCACCAAAACTGCGAAGTATGCTCATGCGTCTTTCCTTTTCCTCATGGGCTTCGACAGCGCCTTAAGCGCATCCTTGCCAATCCATCGGCGCGTCGCATCGTCGGACGTGGCCAACCGCTCAGCCACCTCGATCGCCGCCGACCGCAACGCCGGATCGCGCCGCCCGCCGATCGTCCGCAACGCCCAACTCACACCCTTCTTGACGAAGTTGCGCTCATCCGACGCGCCGTTTTCGATCAACGTCAGCGCCCGAAAATAGGGCGCGCTATCACCGCCCTTGTGGTGCAACGCGAGACTCGCGAGCAAAGCAAACCCCGCACGCTTCACGAACTCTTCGCGCCGCTTCACCCACTGCTCAACCTTGGCCCAAGCATGCGGCGTCTGATCGAACAGCTTGAAGCACATCGTGTCGACGACAGCCCAATTGTCGAAGTCGCGCGCATAGGCATCCATCTGCTTCGCCGTGACCCGCGCGGGCTCATCGACATAGACAGCGAGCATCCGCGCCTCATAGACGCCCGTTGCCCACAGCGCGAGCGCAAGTTCGTGGTTTCGGCCCAGCGCCTTGGCGTATCTCTGAATCTCCCCCATGGGAACGCCGAACGTCTTGTCCTGCGTCGTGATCCCGTAACGCGCAGACATGTCGTTTCGATAGGCCGCCGAGCCCGACCGCTCGATCCACGCGAGCGCCGCCTTCACGTCCTTCGCCACATCGCGCGGCTTAACCTCGCCGCCAATCTCCGCCAACCGCGCTTTGACGAGCTTCTTGATCAGCGCCGCCGGCAAAGGCTTCCCGATCGGAAACTTGATCGCACCCTTGCTCGTCTCGTAACCGCTGAGGTCGTTCTTCAGCTTCGCAACGATCACCCCACTCATCGGATAATACGCGCAGTGATTGGCGCCGGCGCCGAACCCCGCAATCGGCTTGCCTTGAATGAACGCCGGCAAGCCATAGCTCACGCCCTCTTCCGCATCCGGCGCCGCGGCGCGGATCGCCGTGCGCACCTTCTCCAACGTCGTGCGCTTGTCCGCACTGAGTTTGGCGAGATAACTGTCGGCGAAACAAGCACGCATCCGTTAAGCCGACGCAGCGCCGGGCGAAAGCGACGCCAGCAGTTCGTCGAGCCGCGCGTAACTGGTCTCCATGCCATCCGCCATCGGCGTCGCGAGCGCACCATCGCGTCCTTCTCGAGTGGCGTACACGACGGTGTTGACCATCACCGTCTTCGACCCGCGCTCGGTCAGCACGATAGTCGTCACCGCCTCGCCGCCGGTCCAGTCTTCGTCGAAGAGTTCGGTGGTGACGATCCGCTCCGGCGCCACGATCTCGCGGAAGATGCCGCCCATCGCCATCTCGCGCCCGTCCGCGTGCCGCCAGACGTAGCGATAGCGTCCGCGCTCTCGGAAATCGATCTCGCACACCGGCATCGTCCACCCTGCGGGTCCCAGCAGCCACCGCTGCACATGTTCAGGCTTCGAGTGCGCCTCGAACACCAACACACGCGGCGCGTTGAACTCGCGCGTGAAAACGATCTCGCGCTCGCCGCGCGCTTCGACCGAAAGCTGACCCACAACCTTCTTCATCAGTGTTTTCCTTTGTTCTTGGTGCGCCGGCGCGCGGGCTTCTTCCGCGCCGCCTTCATCTCTTCCAGAAGAACATCCAGCGTCTGGAACCGCGCCTCCCAAAATTCGCGATACACCTCAAGCCAACCGTTAGCCTCCGCCAACGGCTGCGCCTCAAGCCGCACGGGCCGCCGTTGCGCGTCACGCCCGCGCGACACCAGCCCCGCCTTCTCCAACACCTTCAGGTGCTTTGAGATCGCGGGCTGCGACATCTCGAACGGCTCGGCTAATTCGTTGACCGACGCCTCCCCCAGCGCCAAACGCGCCAGGATCGCGCGCCGCGTCGGATCGGCGAGAGCGGAGAAAGTGGCGTCGAGACGGGCGGTGTTCATGACATAACCTAACAGTTCTAGAACCATTTGGTTATGTACTAGGCCAAGATCGACGTCAAGCTCCGCTTCCGAGCCTACTCGAACTGAGGCTGCGACTTGACGTTACCCGGCCAAACCTTGCGCAGTTCGATGAGGATGGCGTTGCCTTCCACCACGTAAGCATCGTGCTCCGCCTGCGAGGCAAATTTGCTCGATGCCGGATCGTCGAGGTCGAACGTCTTCTGGAAAATGTCGTCCCAATCCTCGATGCGGAACGCGAGATCCGTCGGAAGATCGAGCGCAAAGACGCTCACGGCGTCGCCAGTCTCATCGTCCCACAAGGGGGAGCACGCGAATTCCGGCGCCAGACGCAGGTGCCTCGGCTTCACCGGCGGCGCGTAATCCGCAACAGGCGTTGCCGGCGCGCCCTCGTCGCCAATCCGCAGCGTCGCGTCGCCCTTGCGTGGCATATGAATGAAGCCCCACACACCGACAACAGCCGCAACGACGACACCGACATCGATCAGAAGATCGGACGCGCTCATCGCCCAGGGCCGCAAGTGCCCCTGCATCGACAGCCACACGACAAAAGCCGTCGCCCCGCAGTAGATGATGAATGCATTGCGCGTCTGCGATCGCCCTAGGGCGGCAGAAGCGTCTTCAGGCGGAATGGCGCGCGCTGCCCACAGCAGATACCCACCCTGCACCACCACATTCGCAGCAAACAATGGCAGCGCCAAAGGGCTGAGGATCGCGAGCGCCGCGCCGCTCGCCAGAGTCAGCACCGCGCCCGCCGACAACACAGCAACCCGCATCTGATCCGTCGCATCGGTCGGATCGTTCAGCGCTGCAAGCACCTTGTCCATCAACCGCTCCATCGCCATGGAACGCATGACGACGAAGCCCGCAAACACATAGAACGCGCCGATAAACATGGCGGCATACATCATCGAACTGTAACCTTGGGCTCGGGAACCAAGCCCTTCCTAGCGCGCTCTCTACCCCACGCAAAGCATGCTATAGGCTAGCCCCATGGATCTTCCCTTCGACCGCACCACACGCCGCCGCATCTACCTGATGCGCCACGCCGAAGCCGCCTACATCGCGCCCGACGGCACCCGCGCCCCGGACTCGCGCGTCGTCGCGCTGACCGAACGCGGACGCGAAGAGGCCAATGCCATGGCCGCGCTGATGGCCGACATCGAATTCGACCGCGTCGTCGTGTCGGGCTTGCAGCGCACGCTCGAAACCGCGTCGATCGTGTTGGGGCCGCGCGCGTTGAAGGTCGAAGTCGTCAGCGACCTCGAAGAAATCCGGGGCGGCGATGCCATCGCCCGCGCCAATCTCAGCCCGCCCGACTACGCCTACGCGATGTTCCGCGCCGCCGACATCGGACAGTGTTTCGCCGGCGGCGAAGCCTTCGCCGCGTTCAAAGACCGCGTCCTGCCCGCCTTTCAGAAAATCGCGTGCGAGCCGGAATGGACGACGCTGCTGATGGTCTGCCACGGCGGCGTCAATCGCGCGATCCTGACCGATATCACCTGCGGCGGCCTGAAGGCGTTCGGCGCGTTCGAACAAGATTCCTGCTGCACCAACGTCATCGACGTCGACACTTGCCGCGACACCGGAACGCTCCAGCGTCAGATCCTGCGCGGCGTCAACATCACCGCCGCGGACCCGCTAAAGCAGACCCGCCGCCTGCTGACGATGGAAGGTCTGGCCAAGAGTTTCGCCGAAGCCGCCAAGACGACCTGATCCAAAGCAAGAGGCCACGCGTAGACCGACAGCATGGCGCACGCCCCCAAACCCATCCTCGTCTGGTTTCGCCAAGACCTGCGCCTCGCCGACAACCCCGCACTGGCCGCGGCAGTCAAGGACGGCCCGGTTATCCCCGTCTTCATCCTCGACGACGAAACGCCGGGCAAATGGAAAACGGGCGGCGCCGGTCGCTGGTGGCTGCACCACAGCTTGGATGCGCTAGCCGCCGATCTCGCCAAGCGTGGCAGCAAGCTGATCCTCCGCCGCGGCAAGGCCGACAGGGTCATCGACGACCTGGTCCGCGAGACGGACGCGCAAGCCGTCCACTGGAACCGCCTCTACGAACCCCACGCCATCGCACGCGACACCGCGATCAAGGCGTCCTTGGAAGAAAGCGGCACGAAGGTTCGCAGCTTCAACGCCGCGCTGCTCGTCGAACCATGGACGATAAAAACCGGCAGCGACGGCCCCTACAAAGTCTTCACCCCATTCTGGCGCGCCGCCGCGACGATGGTCGAAGACGTCGCACCGCTTCCACCGCCGCGCACCATCGACGCACCAGCAAAGTGGCCGCGCTCGGATGAACTGACGGCGTGGCGGCTCCTGCCGTCGAAACCCAACTGGGCCGAAAGTTTCAGCGCATTGTGGTCGCCGGGCGAAGCCGGCGCCCGCAAGCGCCTGAGCACCTTCATCGACAAGTCTCTCGACCACTACGCCGACGACCGCGACCGCCCCGACAAGCCCGCCACTTCAAGACTGTCCCCGCATCTCCACTGGGGCGAGATCGGTCCCCGCCAAGTCTGGCGAGCGATGCAGACCGCGAAAGAAGAAAGCCCCAAACTCGAACGCCACGTCACCAAATTCCTAAGCGAAATCGGCTGGCGCGAGTTTTCGCACCATTTGCTCTATCACTTCCCCACCCTGCCCGAGCGCAACTACCGCCAGCAGTTCGACGCCTTCCCGTGGGAGAGCGACGAACGCGCGTTCAAAGCCTGGACGCAAGGCCGCACCGGCTACCCCATCGTCGACGCCGGCATGCGCGAACTTTGGGCGACGGGGACGATGCACAACCGCGTCCGCATGGTCGCCGCCTCGTTCCTGATCAAGCACCTGATGATCCCCTGGCAGCGCGGCGAAGAATGGTTTTGGGACACACTCGTCGACGCCGATCTAGCCAACAACGCGGCGAGTTGGCAGTGGGTCGCAGGCTCAGGCGCCGACGCCGCCCCCTACTTCCGCATCTTCAACCCCGTCATCCAGGGCGAGAAGTTCGACCCCGACGGCGCCTATGTGCGCCGATGGGTGCCGGAACTGAAAAACTGCGACCCGCGCCTCATTCACCGGCCTTGGCAGTCATCCAATTTTGCTGCGCTTGCGTATGATAAGCCGATTGTCGACCACGACCTGGCCAGAACCCGGGCGCTCGCCGCCTACCGGTCTATCTCGGACGCAGCCGGCAAGTAACCTAAAGCGTTGTCTTCGGCGTAGGCGGCCACCACGTCTGCTATATTGAGAGAAAGACGAGCGAGCGATGCCGGGCAACGCAAACACGCAAGTCATCCACGTGCGCCAGGGCGAGACGCCCAACCTGCGCGCGCTGCCATACTTCCTGCGCCTCATCATGCCAGCCGCCGCCCGCCTCACCTGGGGCAGTGTCGCCGTCACCCTGCCCGACGGCCGCGTCATCCGCATCGATGGCACCGAGCCCGGCAAGCACGCCGTCATCATCATCCGCAACTATCGCTGCCTAACGCGTCTCGTGCGCACGGCGAACTTAGGGTTCGCCGAGGGCTATCTCGCGAAGGAATGGGAATCGCCGGACCTGGAAGCGGTGCTCGAAGTCTTCGCCCGCAACGCCGACCTGATGCACGAACTCTACCGGGGCAAATGGTGGTCGAAGCTCGCCGATCGCGCCTTCCACCTTCTGAACCGCAATACGCGCGCAGGCTCAAAGCGCAACATCCACGCGCACTACGACCTCGGCAACAAATTCTACGAACGCTGGCTCGACTCGTCGATGACCTACTCGTCGGCCAAGTTCGAAGGCCCCGAACAATCGCTGACTGAAGCACAGCGCAACAAATACGCAGCTCTCGCCAAAAGCATCGGCCTGAAGCCCGAACACAACCTCCTCGAAATCGGCTGCGGCTGGGGCGGGTTTGCCGAATACGCGGCGAAGGAAATCGGCTGCAAAGTCACCGGCATCACCATCAGCCAAGAACAACACGCCTTCGCCACCCAACGCATGCAGCGCGCGGGCCTCACTGATCGAGCCGAAATCCGTCTGCAAGACTACCGCGACACGCAAGGCACCTTTGACCGCATCGCCTCGATCGAGATGTTCGAAGCCGTCGGCGAAGAATATTGGCCCGCGTTCTTCGACAAGGTGCGCGGCCTCCTCGCCCCAGGCGGCATCGCCGGCCTGCAGATCATCACCATCGATGAACGCTATTTCTCCGCTTACCGCCGCAGCGTCGACTTCATCCAAAAATACGTCTTCCCCGGCGGCATGCTGCCCTCGCCGACGGTGCTGCGCGCGCACGTCGAACAAGCAGGCCTCGAATGGCGCGACAACACCACCTTCGGCCAAGACTACGCCCGCACGCTGGCCACCTGGCGCGACCGCTTCCAGAGCGCCTGGGGCGACATCCGCACCATGGGCTTCGACGACCGCTTCAACCGCCTCTGGAACTACTATTTGAGCTACTGCGAAGCAGGCTTCCGCGCCGGCTCCATCGACGTCACCCAAATCGCCGTCGCCCGCACCTGACGCGGCGGCACTTTCTCCCAGCCGCGATCGACGCTATACCTCTCGCCTACGCGCGAGGGATTTCGACCTGAATTGAGCGGCCACACGTTCTTCTTCTACGGTTCGCTCATGGACCGTGACCTGCTCGAAGCCGTCATCGGCCGCCGGGCATCCGGCATCGCGTTCACACCCGGCTGGCTCACCGGCTACACAGCCGAAAAAGCGGCCGGCTACACCTTCCCAACCTTGGTCGAAAGCCGCACCGGCCGCGTCAACGGCGTGATCACCCAAGGCCTGACCCAAGCCGACGCCGACCGCATCACCTACTACGAAGACAACGACGAATACGCGGCGCAAGTAATCGACATCGCGACCGCCGAAACCGACATCGCCGCGCAAGTCTTCATGTCGGCAACACCGATGATGTCATCCGGTGAACCGTGGAGCTTCGACCACTGGAAGAAGCACGACAAACCGCTGCTGCTGGCGATCACGCGCAAGGTCATGACCGAACACTATGGCGTCACGCCCGCGAACAAAGTCCACGACGTCTGGATGCGCATCAAAGCCGAACTCGAGGCGAAGCTGACCGCCCCCGTCCAACTCAAGCCGAAACGCCCGTCCCAAACACCCGCTGCGAAGCAATCCGCGCCCCGTCGCGCAGCGCCCGCAACTTCGCCCACGCGACGTCCTCGGGGATCATGACGTAGCCGGCCGACGTCTCGAAACCGCAGTCGGTGCCGGCTAACACCCGCGACGGATCGCCCACCGCTTCGACCGCACGAACCAACCGCCGCGCCACGACCTCCGGATGCTCGACATAGTTCGTCGTCGTATCGATCGCGCCCGCAACCAGTGTCGCGTTCTTGGGCAATCGGCCACCCTTGAAGAAATCGACCTCGTGCTCATGCCGCGGGTTGGCGAGGCTGATCACGAACCCGCCGACATGCGCCGCTTCGATCGTCGGCCACAAATTGTCGATCGGCTCATCGCAATCATGCGGGCCGTTATAGTTGCCCCAGCACACGTGCAGCCGCACCTTCTCGCGCGGCAGACCCTGCACCGCGCGATTGATCGCCGCGACCACGCCCTTCGAGAACGACAGAAATTCCGACAACGGTTTGTCGGCGAACAGCGTATGCCGCTCCATCGCCAAATCCGGCGCATCGATCTGCAGCGTGAAGCCGCTCTCGACGATCGTCCGGTACTCGACCGCCAACGCCTTACCCAGCGCATCGACGTAGTCGCCCAGGCTCGCGTAGTGCTTGTTCTCCATGGCCGTCGCGATGATCCCCGGCGACGGTGCCGTCATAAATGCGCCCGCAGGCTTTTGCGCCAAACTGTCAACGTGCCGCCGCAACCGCGTGCACTCGTCTTTGATCGCCGCAGAATCCTTGTAAGCGACATCGCCCACCGCTTGCGGCGGCGCCATCAAACTGACGCTCTCGCTAGACGCCGCCACGCGCAAAATGAACTGCAAGAAGGCGGGATAGTTCAGCAGATCCTTCATCGGCATCCGCGTGCCCCGCCCGCCGAACCCGGTCATGCGATGCTGCACATAAGTGAAGAAGCTTTCGCGCCCGACTTCGCCGTCGTTGAGAATATCGACCCCCGCCTCAACCTGCCGCGCGATGACATGCGCCGTCGCCGCCTCAATCTCCTTGGCCAGGTTCGCCGCATTGACCTCCTCCCCACCCGACTGCGCCGCAAGCATCGCCACCAAAGTCTTCGGCCGCGGCAGGCTACCTGCATGAGTCGTGAGCAGTCGTTGGGCAGTCATCCAGCTACTCCAAGGGGTTAGACGGCGCTTGAAGCGCCGCAGTCAGACCCATAGAACACACACAGCGACATTCCGGTCTAGGGCCTATGGACATCAAGCACAGCGTCATCGACGCGATCGGCAACACGCCGCTCATACGGTTGAAGCGCCTGTCGGACGTCACGGGCTGCGAAATCCTGGGCAAGGCGGAGTTCATGAACCCCGGCCAGTCGGTCAAGGACCGCGCGGCGCTGGGCATGATCCGCGATGCTGAACGCAAGGGCTCGCTGAAGCCCGGCGGCACCATCGTCGAAGGCACGGCCGGCAACACCGGCATCGGTCTCGCCATGGTCGGCCGCGCGCTGGGATACAAATCGGTGATCGTCATCCCGAACACGCAGAGCCAAGAGAAGAAGGACACGCTGCGCCAGATGGGGGCCGAACTCATCGAAGTGCCGGCCGTTCCCTACAAGGACCCGAACAACTACGTGAAATACTCCGGCCGCCTGGCCGAAGAACTAAATGCGAAACTGCCCAACGGCGCGATCTGGGCGAACCAGTTCGACAATGTCGCCAACCGCCAAGCCCACTTCGAAACCACCGGCCCAGAAATCTGGAAGCAGACCGACGGCAAAGTCACGGGCTTTGTCTCCGCCGTTGGCAGCGGCGGTACGCTGGCCGGCGTCGGCCAAGCCCTGCGCGCGCGCAATGCGAATGTGAAGATCGCACTCGCCGACCCGCCGGGCGCGGCCCTCTTCAACTACTACAAGCACGGCGAACTGAAAGCCGAAGGCTCATCGATCACCGAAGGCATCGGCCAAGGCCGCGTCACCGCGAATCTCGAAGACTTCAAGCCCGACGAGGCATTCCAAATCCACGACTCGGAATCGGTCCCCTTCTGCTTCGAACTCCTGCGCGACGAAGGCCTCTGCCTCGGCACGTCGTCCGGCGTAAACGTTGCGGGTGCCTACCACCTCGCACGAGAGTTGGGCCGCGGCAACATCATCGTCACAGTGCTGTGCGACTACGGCACGCGCTACGCCTCGAAACTCTACAATCCGGAATTCCTGCGCTCGAAGGGATTCTCTGTTCCCGAATGGCTGGAGACCAAACGATGAGCCCCGTTGTCTCGACCCAATGGCTTGCCGAACATCTATCCGCGCCCGACGTGCGCATCGTCGATGCGTCGTGGTACTTGCCCGACGCCAATCGCGATGCGAAAACCGAATACAACGAGGCGCACATCCCTGGCGCCGTCTACTTCAACATCGACGAGATCAGCGACACCTCATCGCCCTACCCGCACATGCTGCCCGCGCCGGAAAAGTTCGCGAGCCGCGTGAAAGCCATGGGCTTGGGCGACGGCCACCGCATCGTTGTCTATGACGGCGCGGGCTTGTTCTCTGCCGCGCGTGTCTGGTGGATGTTCCGAGCCATGGGCCACAGGGACGTCTTCGTGCTCGACGGCGGCTTTCCCAAGTGGCGCGCCGAAGGCCGCCCGACGGAAGACTTGCCCCCCATCCACCGCACGCGCCATTTCACCCCGCGCCCCAACCACCTCATCCTGCGCGACGCCGATCAAGTGAAAGAAAACCTAAAGACCAAGCGCGAGCAGATCGTCGACGCCCGCTCACCCGGCCGCTTCGCGGGCAGCGAACCCGAACCCCGCCCCGGCGTTCGCAGTGGCCACATCCCGGGCGCGAAGAACCTGCACTACCAAAAGCTCCTCAATCCCGACGGCACGCTGCGAAAGCCCGACGCCATCGCCGCCGCCTTTCGCGAAGCCGGCATCGACGTGACCAAGCCGGTCACCGCAAGCTGCGGCTCGGGCGTCACCGCCGCGATCGTGCTTCTGGCGCTCGAAGCGATCGACGCACCAGAAGGCGCGCTCTACGACGGCTCATGGAGCGAATGGGGTTCAAAGGCCGAACTTCCGCTCGAAAAATGACCAAGCCGCCGATCCCGATCACCATCACGAAGCTGGAGATGACGGCGAAGCCTGCCGGTCTTCGCCCACAGCTGCGCCGCGAACACGACAACGGCCGCGTGATGCTGCTCAAGGTCAAGCATCCGCCGGTCCACTTCTACCGCTATCTCTACCAAACCGTCGGCCGCGATCACGTCTGGGTCGAACGCACGCGCATGAAAGACGAAGCGCTCGCCACGATCGTGCAGGACGAAAACGTCGACATCTACGTCCTCTATTGCGAAGGCGCGCCGGCCGGCTACGCCGAGCTCGATTTCCGCAATATGCCGAACGCCGAGCTCGCCTATTTCGGCCTCATCCCGGATTTCATCGGCCGCGGCCTAGGCGGCTTTCTGCTGGCGACCGCGATCGACATCGCCTGGTCGAGACCGATCGAGCGCCTGTGGGTGCACACCAACACGCTCGACCACCCGCGCGCGCTGCCGCTCTATCAGCAGCTGGGCTTCGTGCCCTACGCGCAGGAAAAGACGCAGATCGTTCCGCTCTAACGCGCTACTTCGCGTCCTTGTCCAACGCCGCCGACGCCAACGACGGCGCGCCCTCGAACACGCCATACCAGCCCAGCAACAACTTCCCCGTATCGGTCGTCACCGTGACGACGCCGTCGATGCAGTTGCCGCCCGGATCGTTCTTCACCGTCTCTTGAAAGACGACATACCCGGTCTTCGACGTACCGAGCCGCGATAGCGTGCCCGTACACTTCAGCGTCGGATACGTCGTTGTCCCCTTCGCGCCGTTCAGCGAAACCATCATCGGATAACGCGTCTCGCGATCGGCATCGACCTGGCGCATCTCGCCCGTCCACGAGCCGTTGACCGACACAGGCGCGTCCCCTGCCTGCGCGCTAACGGACCCAGCGACTAAAACAGCGAACGAAAGATAGGCGAACGACCGCATGAGCGATTCCCTCATCTGTTGAATTCGCGGGAGCTTACGCACGATCCGCCCCCACGCAACGTCATGCAGCGCGCACACGCGACCAAATTCAAATTCCTGAACTTGCAACGCCTCGTTGAACCTGCACATCTTGAGCAATAGCGCGCGGCCATTGTGTAAGGCCATGCCTTGCGTTGGGGGAATTTGGGTGACACCGGAAACGGTTTTGCAGCCGTTGCTCGACGGCGCGGTAGCGTTCGGCTGGAACTGGCTCTGGCTGCTGGCGCTGATTCCGATCTTCGTCGTGCTTGAGCTGTTGTCAGGCGCACGTCGCGTCACCAAGGCCCGCGAACGCGCCGCACAGGCACGCCGCGACAAACTCGCGAAACTTCAAGCGCGCCGCCGCACGCGCGTCATCGCCATCGTCCACCGCGAAGAGATGATGCCCGGTATCGGCTTCCCAATCCGCGGCTTCATCCGCCAAGACGACGCCGAACACGTGCTGGCCGCCATCCGCGCCACGCCGCCGACCAAGCCGCTCGACATCATCCTCCACACGCCCGGCGGCCTCGTCCTCCATGCGCTGCAGATCGCGCGCGCCATCAAAGCTCACCCCGCGCGTAAGACGGTGTTCGTGCCCCACCTTGCCATGTCAGGCGGCACGCTGATCGCGCTCGCCGCCGACGAAATCGTCATGAGCGACCACGCGGTCTTAGGGCCCATCGATCCGCAAATCGGCGGTGCGCCGGCCGCATCGTGGGTGAAGGTCGCGCGCGAAAAGCCGATTGCCGCCGTGCAAGACGAAACGCTTCTGCTCGCCGACATGAGCCAGAAGGTGCTCGATCAAATGCGCAAACAGGCCTGCGAACTTATGCAGGGCAACTACACCCACGACGGCAGCTGCGCCGTGTCCGACCTGCTCGCCAGCGGCAAGTGGACTCACGACTATCCGATCACCGTGCCGGAGGCGAAAGAACTCGGCCTCCACATCTCGACCGACATGCCCGCCGACGTCATCGAGCTGACCACGCTCTTGGCCGGCACCAACGTCCGCCAACCCAGCGTCCACTACACGCCGGGCAAGGTCTAACCGCTACTTCGTCGGAAAATTCTTCTCATACGGCGCCGCTTCCTCAAGCACGCGCACGAACGACGCGCGCTTGCGCAGCCGCTGCAAATACGCATGCGCATTCGGGTGCGACTTGGCGAACGGCATCACTCGGTCGGCATAGGACAGTGCCGGCGCGGCCGAACAATCGGCCATCGAGAACGACCCCATCGCCCACGCCTCGCCGCCGATCTCACCGTCCACCATGTCGAGCGCCGTCTTCAACAGCACCCGCGCCTCTTCAACGCCGTAGGGATCGTTCTTGCCTGCGGGCCTCAGCCGGTCCGTCACGATCTTCTGCATCGGCACGGCGACATAGAGATCGAAGAAGCGGTCGCGAAACCGCGTCTGTCGCGCGAGATCGGGATCCTTCGGCACAAGCTCTTGGCGTCCCGGATAATGCTGCGCCAGATACTCGATGATGATGCTGGCCTCAGGCACCGTCTGCTTGCGCGCGGTGTCATGCAGCACCGGCATCTTCCCGATCGGCCACATCTCGCGAAACGCCTTCCGCACCTCTGCATCGCCCAGGTCCAGGAACTGCAACTCGAACGGCGTCTTGTTCTCGTAGAACGCCATCGTCACCTTCTGCACGAAGGTCGACAGCGGATGTCCGTGCAAAACCAGAGTCATGACGCTTTCCCGAACCGTTGCGCATTGCGCGCCTTCGCCCTTGCCGCTTCAACGGCCCGGTCGCGCGAGGGCGACGTCGTCACCAGCGAGTCCACAAGCTCGCGCGACACCCGAAACACCTCATCGACCGCGTGATTGAACGCCGCCTCGTTCGACCGCGACGGCGCGTTGAACCCGCTCAGCTTGCGCACGAACTGAAGGCACGCGGCGCGCACCTCCTCGTCCGTCGCGGGCGGATCAAAATTGAACAGCGTTTTGATGTTCCGGCACATAACTTAGTCCTCGATGGCCGCGTACGCCTGCGTCCAGAAGTCGACACATACGTCGGGCGGGTTGGGCGATGTCCACATGCGCTGCGTGAGCAGAATTGTGACCATGTCCTCGGCCGGATCGCAACGCCAACAGGTGCCAAGCCCGCCATCCCAGCCATACTGCCCGACAGGCTCCGCCGGACTGATCCGCCGCGTCGCCACAGCCACGCCAAAACCCCAGCCATGGCTGTCGAAATAATCCTCGACCATGCCCTTCGAAATCTTCTGCGACGGCATCAACTGATCGCTGACCATCGCCTCGATCGAAGGACGCGAGACAATGCGCGTCCCGCCCAGCTTCCCCATGCCCAGCATCATGCGGCTGAAGGCCAGAAAATCGTCGACCGTCGAGACCAACCCGGAACCACCAGACGCAAACACGGGTGGCTTGCTCCAGCGCCCACCCTTAGGCTCGTCATAGACCTCGAACTTTCCCGTCTCAAAGTTCGTCCGATACTGGGTCGCCAGCCGCTCGACCTTGGCCGACGGCACAAAGAACCCCGTGTCCTTCATGCCCAGCGGCCCGAACACGCGCTCCTGCAAGAACGCATCGAACGTCTGCCCCGCCGCCCGCGCGACAAGCACGCCCAGCACATCCGACCCCGTGTGATACAGCCACCGCTCGCCCGGTTGATACGCCAGCGGCAACGAACCCAGACGCTTCATGTACTCGTCCGGACTGAACGTCGGTGCATCCGGCCCGGGCGCCAACCCGGCCTCGGCTGTCGCCTTCGCGTAAGGCGCGTCCGGCGACGTCATCACGAAGCCATATCCCAACCGGAACGTCAGCAGATCGCGCACGGTGATCGCCCGATGCGCCGGCACCGTGTCGTCGAGCGGACCTTCGACGTCCCTCATAACTTTGCGGTTCGCAAGCTCAGGCAACAGACGGTCGACCGGCTCATCGAGCTTCAGCTTCCCGTCTTCCATCAGGATCAGCGCCGCAATCGCCGCCACCGGCTTCGTCATCGACGCGATGCGAAAAATCGTGTCCCGCTTCATCGGCGCGCCGCCGAAGCTCAGCGCACCGATCGCATCGGCATGCGTCTCGCCGCGCCGATTGACCAGCGTGACCACCCCGGGCATTTCCCCGCGCTGCACATAGCCGGACATCACATCGTGCATGCGGTTCAGGCGCTGTTTCGATAACCCGCTCATGGTGTCGTCGCTGCTGGGGGCGTCGCCTGCTTCGGCCCATTGAATTCGGTCTCGATCTCGATCGAGACGTCGTCGCCGACGCCCATCGTCGAGCCCGGCGGCGGCACGCCCTCCGACACGCCGAACAGCGTCCGCTTCAACGACCCGCGCGCCGAGAACCCGATCCGCGCCTGCGGATCATACGGATGTCCCGCATAGCCGCCGTTGAACGTCGTCTCCAACACGACCGGATGCGTCGCGCCGCGCAACGTCAGATCGCCCGTGACACGCGCCGTATTGGCGCCCGTCATCTCGATCTTCGTCGAGCGGAACGTCATGGGCGCCGCGCCCAGCCATTTCTCGCTCAACAATTTGTCGAGAAATCCCGCAGGCGGCGCATTGAGCAACAGCGACTTCGTATCGACCGTCGCGGTCAGGCTCGACAACGTCGGGTCCTTCACATCGAGCTTCAGCTGCGCATCAAGCCCGGTGAACTGCGCCGTGTAACTCGAGAAGCCGATATGGTTCACGCGGAAGATCAGGCTGGCATGCGACTTGTCCAACGTGTAGTCGCCGGACGGCGCTTCCGTGGCGACGGGCACGATCGGACCCGCCACCTCTTGCGTCGCAGGCACAGCCGCCGCCGCCTTCTGCTCGGCCTTCTCCGCGTCGCCTGAGGGCGAACAAGCCCCCGCCAGCGCCGCCAAAGCGCACGCCACAAACAAACGTCTCATACGTATCTCCTAATCCGCCAAATAATCGTCGAGCCGGTCGAACGTACTCGACCATCCGCCGTTGTGTCCGTCGCGCTCGGCCGCCGACAGGAACGGCGCATGGCGGAACGTCATGAAGGTCTTGTCGCCGCGGTCTTCAAACTCGACGGTGACCAGATTCTCGACGCCGCGTTCGCCCTCTTCTTCCCAAACAAAGGTGAAGACCAACCGCTCGGGCTCATCGACTTCGCGGAACACGCCGTGCTGCCACAGCTCGCGGCCGTCCTCGATGCCCGTCAGACAGATGCGCCACTTGCCGCCGACGCGCACGTCCATCTCCATCGCCGTCGCCGGATAAGCCAGCGGCCCCCACCACGCCATGCGACGTGACGGATCGGTCCACACCTTCCAAACCAGATCGCGCGGCGCATCGAACACGCGCGTGATGACAAGGTCGCGTTCGCCTTCCGGCAGGGTCTGAGCTGGGATCATCGCGGCGGGCCCTTCGTCCGTCGTTGAAGCGCCCGTCTTTTGCAATTCCTCCGCCAGTTCGTCGAGTCGAATCCGCCGTCCCATGGCTCTCAAGCCTCCACCTTGGCTTTGAGGTCGGCCAGCCCGTCCTCGAAACTCTTGCCGATCATCTTGTCGATGCTGAAGAAAAGCCCCATCAGCTTGGACACAAAGGTATTGCACCCCGTCATCGCCCACGTGACGTTCGTCGCGCCACCCCGCCCGTCGACGGTGAACTCGGCAAGGTTGGTGGCAGCAAAGGGCTTTACGAAATCGAGGCGCATCAACACCTTCGACGGCGCGTGCGTCTCGGTGATCTCCATCCGTCCGACACCGGTCTTCTTGCTCTCCCACGCATAGGCCGCACCCGGTCCCTGCGCCGCGCCGCTATACGTGCCCTTGGTCTCCGGATCCAATTTCAGATACGGATTCCAAGTATTGAACGCATGCAAATCGCTGATCAGCGGAAACACCTTCTCCGCCGGCGCCCTGACCAGCGTCGAACGCTCGATCCGAAAGTCGCTCGGCCGCATCGCGGCAATCACGACAACGCCAACGATCAGAACCGCAACAAGGATCAATATCGTCTCAAGCATGTCCAATCTCCTCTACCGGCGGAACGGAATCAGCGCGCGAAGCTTCGGGTCGCGCAGAAACAAACCGCCCCAGATCATCAAACCCAAATACCCGCCAAACAGCAGATGACTGAACACCGGACTGCCCACGCGCAGATGCGTGGCGATCGCGCCGCCCAGATATCCGGTCAACAAAATCGCGCCCAGAACCGACGTCTGCGGCACCACATAAAGCAGCGTGCAAACCAACGTCAGAACCCCAAGACCGAACACAACGTCGGACGGATATCCAAGCTCCGCCATCGTCTGCTTCACGATATCGAGCTCGACAAGTTTGATCCCCGCGTCGAACAACAGAAAAAGAACCACGAGACCGCTGATGACATAACCGGCCCACAGCATGGCCTTCGGTGTTTGTGCGTCTTGCATCGCAGCCCCGCTCACATATTTGCCAGGACGGCGGCCAGCTGATCCGCAGCCGTGCCCCAGCCCTCGTGGAAACCCATCTTCTCGTGCGCTTCGCGGTCGGTCTGCGTCCAGTGCAGTGCCCGCGCCGTGTACTTCGTCTTCTTGCCTTGCGGCTCAAGCGTCATGATCGCCGTCATGAACGGCTTCGGCGACGGCGTCCACGCGTCGGTATAGGCGTCGGTGAACACCAGTTTCTTCTGATGCACGACCTCTAGAAACACACCGATGTTGGGAAATCTCTGCTTTTCGGGCGACATCATCACCGTGCGCATCACGCCGCCGGCGCGCAAATCGATGTCGCACTCGACCGTGCTCCAAGGCTTCGGCGCCCACCACTGCATCAGGTGTTGCGGCTCGGTCCACGCCTTCCACACCAAAGCGGGCGGCGCATCGAACACGCGGTTCAAGACAAGTTCATGCACGGCATGCGTCATCGTCATGCGGGGTCTCCGATTCTCTAGCTCTTGCGGGGCTTGCCCTTCTTGGCCGCCCTCTCTTTCGCCTGCAATTCGCGCAGATAATCCTCCAACCGGTCGAAGCTCTGCTCCCAGTACCGGCGATAATTCTCGATCCACGACGCGGCATCTTTCAGCGGCGCGGCCTTCAGCTTGCATGGCCGCCACTGCGCCTCACGTCCGCGCGTAATGAGCTGCGCCTTCTCCAAAACCTTCAGATGCTTCGACACAGCAGGCAGGGTCATGTCGAACGGTTCGGCGAGTTCGTTCACCGTCGCCTCGCCCAACGCCAGCCGCGCCAAAATCGCCCGCCGCGTAGGATCCGCCAACGCCGAGAACGTCGCCGAAAGCCGGTCGCTCATGAAGTAACTCCTGTGCAAATGGATGGCCGGCCGTCGCCGGCCGAAGCGCTATGGTCCACCGCCACCGCAAGGCCCGCAACCAACAATCCGGTCACGAGCGCGCCGCCAAACCAGCGCCGCCCGCCGGCAAGACTCGCAGCCGTCGCCCACGAGGACGCCGCAGCAATACCGGCGAGGCAGCACAACATCGCCCTACTCCGCCGCCTGATGGACCGCGCAACCGCAGCCCGGCGCGTGATAACGCCCGTTGCCCTCAACAGTACCGGACTCGCGATACGCGTTGTGCGGCCGCACCCAATCGGGCAGCGAACGATACGGCCCATTCTCCATGCGCCCAAGCGGCGTGGCGTCGATGTAGCGATAGGCGCCCAGGAACTCTTCGCCGCCGCGCGAGAACGTAGAATAGGTGTGGAAAATCTCACCCGCGTCGTTCTTGTAGAAAACGCTGTCGCCAGAAAGATCCTCAAGCCCAGGGTTCATATAGCGATAGTTGAAGAACGCACGCCCCGCCGCCACCTCCTCCGGCTTGAACGATACGTTGAAGTCGTAATTGAAGTCGTTGCCGAACGAAGACACCCAGGTGAAGTCCCACCCCATGCGCTTCCGCACGGCCTCAATTTCGGGAAGCGTCGCGCGCGCAACCACGGCATATGTCAGACCGCGATTCTCAAGATGCACGCGGATGCCGCTCATGTGATCGACCTCGAAGGAGCAGCCGACGCATTGCCCGGGCTGCCCCGGCCCCAGCATGAAGTGCTTGATGAACAGCTGACGGCGCCCGGCGAACAAATCCGACAGCGTGACCTTGCCGTTCGGCGCGTCGAAGACGTAGTTTTTCTCGACCTTCACCCACGGCAACGCGCGCCGCTCGGCATTCAATGCATCGCGCCGGCGCGTGAGTTCCTTTTCTTTCACAAGCAGCGCTTTGCGGGCTTCGATCCAAGCTTCCCGCGAGACGACTTGGTGTTCCATGACCGTGCTCCGTATTATTCCATTAGGTTAAGTAACCGTTTGGTGAAATACTAGCGACGCAAACCGCTGTCAAGCCGCATTCGAACGCCATAAAAAATTTGGCAGCAGCGATTGTTTCCCACTGTGTCTTGAACGCGTCCGCGCTTGAACTAGGTCGCCGTTCACTCCACAACACCGCCCACACCGGGCAGGACCCATTCCAAATGACCACCACCGACGACAGAACCAACGTCCGCGAATTGCGCCGCGCACCGCAGCCGTCCTCGCCCGGACCGGCCGCGCGCCCCGCCGTCGCGGACGCCATCGTGTCGATCAAAGATTTGGCAAAGACCTACGCCACGGGCGTTCAAGCTCTCAAGCCCATCAACCTCGACATCCAACGTGGTGAGATCTTCGCTCTGTTGGGCCCGAACGGCGCGGGTAAGACGACGCTGATCTCCATCATCTGTGGCATCGTCAACCCAAGTTCGGGCAGCGTCATAGCCGACGGCCACGACATCCAGCGCGACTACCGCGAGGCCCGCGCAAAGATCGGCCTCGTCCCGCAAGAACTGACGACCGACCGTTGGGAAACAGTGATGGCGACGACGACGTTCAGCCGCGGCCTCTTCGGCCGCCCGCACAATCCCGACTACATCGAAAAGGTCCTGCGCGACCTCTCGCTCTGGGACAAGCGCAAAGCACAACTGCAAACGCTGTCCGGCGGTATGAAGCGCCGCGTCATGATCGCGAAAGCGCTCGCGCACGAACCCAAGATCCTGTTCCTGGACGAACCGTCCGCCGGCGTCGACGTCGAACTGCGCCGCGACATGTGGCAACTCGTGCGCCGCCTACGCGACAGCGGCGTGACCATCATCCTCACGACGCACTACATCGACGAGGCGGAAGAGATGGCCGACCGCATCGGCGTCATCAACAAAGGCGAACTCGTCTTGGTCGAAAACAAAGCGACCCTGATGAAAAAACTCGGCAAGAAACAGCTGACTGTGAACCTCGCCGAACCGATGACGCAGATTCCGCCCGAACTCGCCGAATACAATCTAACCCTCAAGGACGACGGTCACGAACTCGACTACGTCTTCGACGCCAATGCCGAACACAAAGGCATCGCGGCCCTCCTCCGCCGCATGTCGGACCTAGGGATCACCTACAAAGACCTCAACACCAGCCAAAGCTCGCTCGAAGACATCTTCGTGAGCCTGGTCACCGACCGCACCGGAACAAAACCATGATCGTCCCCGCCTTCAACCACCACGCCGTCTGGGCGATCTACAGGTCCGAAGTCGGGCGCGCACTTCGCACCGTCTGGCAAAGTCTGATCACCCCCGTCATCACCACCTCGCTCTACTTCGTCGTCTTCGGCACCGCGATCGGCTCGCGCATGGGCGAGGTTGGCGGCGTCGAATACGGCGCCTTCATCGTGCCCGGCCTCATCATGCTCACCCTTTTCACGGAAAGCATCTTCAACGCCGCCTTCGGCATCTACTTTCCGAAATTCACCGGCACGATCTACGAAGTCCTGTCGGCCCCCGTCTCGCATTTCGAAATCGTGCTCGCCTATGTCGGCGCGGCTGCGACGAAATCGGTGGTTCTCGGCCTGGTGATCCTGACCACAGCTTCCTTCTTCGTGCATCTGCCGATAAACCACCCGTTTGCGATGGTAGCTTTCTTAGTCCTGATCGCGACCAGCTTCTGTCTCTTCGGCTTCATCATCGGCATCGTCTCGAACAATTTCGAGCAGATGCAGATCGTCCCGATGCTGGTGGTGACCCCACTCACCTTCCTCGGCGGCGCGTTCTACTCGATCGATATGCTGCCCGGCATCTGGCGCGACATCGCCTACTTCAACCCGGTCGTCTACCTGATCTCGGGCTTCCGCTGGAGCTTCTTCTCCAAAGGCGACGTCGACATCGAGATCAGCCTCATCGCTATATTCGCCTTCCTGCTGATCTGCCTCGCCATCGTCGGCTGGATCTTCAAGACCGGCTACCGCCTGAAGACATAGAGGGCTACCCCTCGCCCGTCGCCGCTTCGATAAGAAGTGCGACCAACGCGAACGCCGTAAACACCACCACGGCCGCGACCGTCATGTAGACAATGACGATCGCCTCTTGCTCGATCAACCACATCAGCGGCATCCGGTAGCGGTCGAAGGACACGAAAAAACCCAAGATCGCGGCGCCCCACGGCAGCCCGAACCAGACCGGGCTCATGAGCGCCAGCTGCGCGGCGGCGAGCGACAGCCTTTTCGCCTCAAGGGGCGGCTGCGGCAGGGACGCGTCGACCGCGGACTTGGTAAGCAGGAAGGCCGTAACAAAGACCGTCTCGGTCAACACCACGGCGTCGCCGTCCAGCGCGATCTGGCGCACGATCATCAACGCGACCGTGGCAACCGATAGCCCGAGCGCATAGCCCAAATAATGCCGCCACAGGCGCCCCACAAGCGACATCCCTGCTCGGTCGCCCCGCACGGTAGCCAACGCGACATCCCGATAGAGCCAACGATACGCGCCATAGCTTACCGCGCCGGCGAGCAGCACCGGCGCCAAGCCCAAGACGTCCAACCTGCCTTTGTTGATCATGAAAAACATAAGCGTCATACCAGCCAGCGGCACGATCGACGTCGACAACGTCTCCAACATGGCGCTGCCCACTGAGGCGCGCGGAAACCGCGGCTCCGCTCCGATCCAAGACGGCCTCGCGAGATACGCAAACATGGCCGCAGCCGGCAAAGCGGTGAGCGCGATGTCACCCAAGAGCAAGACCGGCGCAATAGAAGCGCCGCCGACAACAAGCATCGCCATCGCCGCCCGCTTGCGCCTAAGATCGTAGAGCCCGTGCTCGCGCGCGGACGGCATATCGCTCATCGGCGCCCCCACGCCTGTGAGCGCCCACTCTCGCGCGGAACCGCGCACCGGCGCAACCGGTTGGCAAAAGCTCAGCGATACCCCAGGACGCTACGAAGCGCCGGCGCCGCGTAGTCGACCAGCCGTTTCTGCATCTCCGGCAACTCGTCCGGAATCTCGAACGGCAGCCCGGTCAAATTCTCCCGCGCCGTCCCCGAGAATTTCCGGTCAGCCCCAATCCGCACCCGCTCCCGCCAATCCGCCGGCATCGCAATACCGCACGCGTCAAGCAGCCTCCCGAAATAGGCTTCGGCCCCTGGCGTGTCGAGATTGCGCAAGTTGGCGACCAAATCCTCATACTTGAGAACCGCCGCCCCCGTGCCCAGCCACGCGGCGGCGTTGAATGTATAGACCTCCGACATCGGCGGCAGCTTCTGATAGACGCCGAAAATCATCAGATTGAGCAGTTCCTCCATGGAGATCGCGCCGCCCTTCAGCAGATCGACATTCCCCTTGAACTCGTCGGACAGCACGAAGCGCGCCCGCGCTAGCACCCAGTTATACGGATCGCGCACCAGCACGACCTTGCGCACCCCCTTCAGCTCCACCACCGACGCGTCCGAATAGAGCAAGTGCCCCCAGCTCATGAAGCTCATCCGCGGATCGAACGCACGCAGATGCTGCTTCAGGTTCGGCCACTGAATGGCCTGATCCATGTACTGCTGCTCGACCGGGACGAACATCCGCACAATGTTGCGCAGCAAGTGTGTGCCACTCTTCGGCACGCTGTTGAGGAACACCGGCGTGGTCAGGCGCGCCTGCGCGAACTTGACATTCTCTTGGTTCAGCGTGTCCGGCGCCATTTGGATGACTGGCATGGCTCGTCCTCGGGAGTGATGCCCCGATACTAGGGGTGCTCCAGGTTCCCGCCAACGAGAAAGGCGGCGGATCGCTCCGCCGCCTTTCGTTAGGCAGAAGAACCTTCAGGCTCAGAACTTCTTCGTCACCGAGATGAATGCCCGGCGGCCGATGTAGTCGTAGTTTGAGGTGAAAGGCGATTTGCCGACCGTAGTAATTTCCGCGAGATTGGCAGACGACACACTTGGAGGCTCTTCGTCGAACAAGTTGGCCACGCCCAGCGTAATGCGCATGTCCTCGCCGAACTCCTTCGTCACCGACGCAGAGTGATACATCCGCGACTCCGCGATCAGATCGCGGCAGGTCGCACCCCCGAAGATCACGCTGTTTGGACACGTCGTCCCGTTAGCGTCGATGAAGTCGGAGATGTCGCTCGTGTGCTGGATGGCTTCAATCGCCCAGAACACGCTCCATTCGCCCTTGGTCCACTCGAACTGGAAGTCGCCCACCCAGATCGGTTCGCCGTCCTCGCCGTTGTTCGACACTTCCGTGCCTTCGAACAGCGCGACCGTATCCTCGAACTGCCACGTCATTTGCGAAAGGAACCTCAGATCGCCCCAGCCGTCACCCAGTTCCTGGCGCGCCTCGACAGTGACGTCAACGCCGCGGTTTGTCTGATTGTTGATGTTGATGAAGCTGTCACGCACCTCGTCGATCGTGAACGGATCCGTGACGGTGCCGCGCGTGAACAATGCGCATAGCGGATCGTTCGGGAAGAAGTCCGACGCGTAGCATCCGCTGACGATGTTCCCAGCGCCGAGCTGAGCGATTTCGCCTTCGACTTCGATTTCGAAGTAGTCGAGGGCGATGCTCAACCGCGTCCCCTCTGGCAGGAACTCGTTGGGCGTCAGCACAACGCTCACGCTCTTGGCAACCGACGTTTCGGGCTTCAGGACGCCCAAGCCGCCGCCGGTGACGATCGTCGCGGTGATCGCACCACCGAGGTAGCCCGGAGGGATACCGTCCGCAGCACAATTGTCGGCGAACTGTTGCGAGATCGTGCCGTTGGCGAGGTTGTTACCCCATTGGATACAGGGATCGACGTTGCGCTGCGACAGGAAGCTCGTCTGATCCGCGAGGAAGAGCTCGAACAGCTGCGGCGCGCGGAACGACGTTCCGTACGTGCCGCGGAAACGCAGCCAATCGTTGACCTGCCAGTTGGCGCCGATCTTATACGTCTCGTCGCCATCACCCACCGTGTCGACTTCCGTATAGCGACCCGACAGACGAACGTTGAACGATTTGGCGAACGGCGCATCGGTCAACAACGGAATGTCGCCTTCTGCGAAGAACTCCGTCGTCGTGCTTTCACCCGCCGTGATGCCAGCGCCGGACAGACCCCAGCTGTTGTTGGCCAACGTTATCGCACCAGGCGTGTCATTGATCTCGTCGTTGCGCCACGCAGCGCCCAACGCAACGTCCACGGGGCCTGCCCAGATTTCAAAGAGCGTGCCCGTGACCGTGGCTTCGGCCGACATTTGCGTATAGGTCGTGTTCCCAGTTTCTTCATCGAACAGGAACGCGCGTTGCTGAGGTGTAAAGTTGCCGCGCAGGACCTCAGGATCGGTCCAGTTGATGTCGATGCAAGGACGGCCGCTGATCGGCAGGAACGTGCCGACGCACGATGACGTGCGGAAATCTTGGCTATCGATCGCTTCTTGTAGAACAACCTGCTGGTAGTAGTCGGCCTCTGACCGGCTGTACTGGCCATAAGCTTCCCATGACCAACCGGCCAAGAAGCCGCCGAAGTCCCCCTTCGCACCGGCCATGCCGCGGTAGTAGTCGACTTTCTGCCCACTATCGAACCAATCGGTGATCACCGTCGGGCTAAGCAAATAGTCCCCGGTCCAACCCGGCGCGAACGGATCGCCTGCTGACGGATCGCCGAAGAAGATCGCCGGCAACGTCGAGTCTGACGTAAAACCGAACTGCCAGAACTGGCGCACGCCATTTTGATAGGTCTCGCGACGATTGTAGAGGGCCTCCGCGAACACCTCGACGGCATCAGTGATCTGATAAGCACCATCTACATACGCGGTGTAGCGTTCCGTCTCCGGAATGAACGTCGCGTCGCGCACGAACGGATGTGTCGCGTTTTCGACACCGTAAGAAGGTCCGTCATAGCCCACGGGGAAGAACCCGTTAGGAGTCCCCAGTTGGAAGGGATCCAACGGCGCGGCAAGTGGTGGAATGTAATTCTGCAGATTGTCGCCGGGATAGTTGTACTGCATGCGCACCATCGGCCGCCCGTTGGGCGCGACGGTGTTCGACGGATTGGCGCTGTAGATGTAGCTGTAATCGTACAGCCAGACATGGCCCCACAAAAGATCGCGGCAGGCAGGATTACCCGTGCGCGGATCAATCCGGTCGACGCGCTGGCCGCCTTGGTTGAAGACATTGTCTTCCGCGCAGTCCAGATAGTCGCGATCGCCGATCTTGAGCTCATGGCGCTTGTAGTAGTCGACCGAAGCCTGGATGTGCCCCCCGTCGAACGTCATCCCCCAAAGCGCGTTATAGCGTTCTTCCTCGCCGCCGGATTCAAACGGCGCGCCGTAGAACGCTTGGCCCTCGATCCCATCGGTATCGCGCTTCGTGATGATGTTGACAACGCCAGCGACAGCGTCGGAGCCATAAACCGACGAGGCGCCATCCTTCAGGATTTCGACGGACTCGATCATCGACTGCGGAATGACGTTCAAGTCGAACGGACCGACCGCGCCGCGTGCGCCCGCTGGTCCCGCGCGCCGGCCGTTGAGCAGAACGAGTGTACGTTCCGCGCCGAGACCGCGCAGTGAAATCGTCTGCGTACCCGGACCGCCGTTTGTAACGAACGCCGATGAAATCGCCGACGTGATCTGCGCCGAGCCCTTGGCGACCGACGACGACTGGATGGTGGTCGCCGTGTCGATGCTGCCGCGCTTTTCCGCCTTGTCCGGATCGATAATCTGCACCGGCGAGGGGCTGGTAAATTCGTTCTTCTTCAGGCGGGTACCGGTGACGGTCACCTTCTCGACCGGCTTGTCAGCTTCTTCAGCCGGCGGCGCCGCCGCATCCTGTGCAAACGCGACCGACGCCCCGACGGACATTGCGACCGCCGAAACGCTGGTCATCAGAATAGCGCGCCAGCCGGCACGTTCCGTAATGCTGCTCATGTAGCCCCCATCCACGCGCCCTCAGCCAGGCGCCCAAAACGCACGACGCGCGGACGCCAACCCTGGTTCGTCCGCCTCAATCCACCTGTTGCGTGCTTTTCGCTTCCGGCTCCCGCCCCCGCGGTTACCGCATTTGCGCCCCAAGACCCGCAACTTGTGCAAAGATCGTAATAATGGCTGCAACCACCGGTCAACCGAACCGGTCCGAACCGATGCAGTTTGTTACACTTTTTGCATCAATCCGGACACAGAGCGGCGCGCGCGCTACAGTTCGGGTGCACGGGAAACGGGCGATACGCCTTTTTTTGCGTCCGGCAAGAGAATGCATGCGCGAAGCACTCCGCATCAAGAACATAATAAGAACAGTAGCAGAGCGTGGTGACGCGTGTGCGCGGTCACAGGTCGTTGAACACGCCCAGGCGTCGTTACCTAGTCACCCGCTAGTCGGCCGCGCGCCCGTACGTTGGATCGCGGGCTCGCTCCTCGAACTGATCGTTCTCGTTTTCATCATTTACTGCGGATCGTCGTGGCGGTTGGTTTTCGAAGTGCCGGTCGGCCGCCTAATCGCGCGCGCCCGAGCCCATCACGCCCAACAGGTCACGGCGCTTGCCGTTCTGGTAGCGCGGGCTCACTCTTTCGGCCGGCAACATCCGCGCAGCAACCCGCCGTCGAGTTCCAGCATCAGCCCGTACGGCCACGGCTCATCGCCGTCGCTGTCGTTGCACGAGGGATGCTCGTCGTAGATTAGCGCGCGATTGTTCTTGCCTTCAAACGTCACGCGCCACGTCGCGGGCCGCATCATCGCATTGTCGACCCGTGAGATGCGAAGCCTCGCTTCCCCAAGATCGTCTTTGTAGTTGACCCGCGAGGTATCCAGAATCTCAAGCGACCAAAACGGCTCGCCTCCGAAGCACGCGAGCGGCGCAGGCAAGCCTTTAGTGTCGACAGCGGCAGGCGCTGCCGCCGCCGCCAACCAAATGGCCGCCACCACGCTCATGCCACTCTCCCACCACAGGTCGCCCGACGTTCTAGAGGCCTCGGGCGCGTTCATCAAACAGTTTGGCCCTCCGCCGCCGGCAAACTAGAGTGGCCCGAAATGAAGCGAACACGCCATGCCGTCATTTGACATTGCCGTCGTCGGCCTAGGCGCTGTCGGCGGCGCGGCGATGCTGGCCGGCGCACGCGCTGGCGTGAAGGTCATCGGCTTCGACCGCTTTGCCCCGCCGCACGTCTTCGGCTCCACGCATGGCGAGACGCGCATCGTTCGCGCCGCCATCGGCGAAGGCATAGTCTACACGCCCTTTGCGCTACGCTCGTTCGAACTGTGGGATCAACTGAGCGCCGAGACCGGCGAGAGCCTTGTCACCCGCTGCGGCCTGCTGCTGCTCGGCGGCGTGCTACCCCACGCGATGCACGCGCCCGTCGACTTCATGGAAACGACAATCGATGCCGCCCGCGCCCACAGGATCCCGCATGAAATCTTAAGCGGCGCGCAGACGCGTGCGCGCTTTCCCGCCTACTCCCGATTCGACGGCGACCGCGCCTACTTCGAGCCCGGCGCCGGTATGGCCTATCCGGAGCGCACCGTCGCCGCTCAGATCAAGCGTGCTAAGGAATTGGGCGCGCAGATCCGCCTCAACACCCCCGTACTCTCGATCGCCAAAGACGGCGACGCGGTGACCGTGCAAACACAAACGGAGACGATCCACGCCGCGCACGTCGTGCTGGCCGCCGGCGCATGGACCCCAGGTTTTCTACCGCCGTCACAAGCGAACCGCCTCACAGTCACGCGACAAACCCTGCATTGGTTCGCGCCACCGCCGAACCCATCCGCCTACGAACCGCAGCGAATGCCGGTCTTCATTTGGGACGACCTTTACGGTTTCCCCATGGCAACGCCCGGTGGCGGCGTAAAGATCGCAACAGAAACGCTCGATGCGGTCGTGCATCCGGACAACGCGCCGCGCGAGATCACCCGCAACGACATCGACATCGTGACGCCGCGTGTACGCGCGGCCTTTCCCGAACTCGGCGCCCACATGCGCGGCGCGACCTGCCTCTACACCGCGACGCCCGATTTCAACTTTTGGGCGGGCCACCATCCCGACATCCCGCGTGTCACCATCGTATCCGCCTGCTCCGGACACGGCTTCAAACACGCCGCCGCGTTGGGCGAGGCCGTGATCGGCAAAACGCTCTCGATCCCCGCGACGCCCATACCCGCTTCATGGAATATCGCAGCCCCCGCCGCCCCTGTTTAGCGCCGCGCCGGGCTCACCGCGCGCACGCCCGCGAGAAAACCAATGGTGACGAGCGCGACGATCGCTGCGGCCCAACTGCCCGACGCGGCGATAGCGCCGGTTGCGGCCCAGGCGATGGATGAAAATGCCTCCGACAGCGTCGCAATGCGCGAAGACGTATGGCGGCGGCGGAACTGGCTGCGCTTGGCCTGCGCGCGAAACCAGAACTGTATCGCCGTGGCCGACGCCGCCGACGCGGCGATAGCGCAGGCGGTGATGATCGCCACGTTCAGCGAATAGAACGTCAACCCGATAACGAACGGAAAAAAGACAACGGCGATACACTGCATGACCGCCGCGATCTTCGCGCGCAGTAACTGCGTTTGCGCAATAGGCGCCGTGAGCACCAGGTCAGGCGCGTCCTCGCCCGAAATCGTAAGCCAAGCCAGGCCGCCCGCAAGCTGACCCGCCGCCATCGCCAACACCGGCGCCAGCACCACGGCTGCGCCGCCATCGCTCCCGTAGCTGTGCCAGAGAAGCAGCGCCGGAGGCGCCAGATAAAGCAACTGCATCAAAGACTGCGACAACAGCCAAGGATCGCGCATCAGCAGCAGCCGCTCCTTGCGCCGCAAAGCGGCCGACGCCGACTCGACACGAAACATGCGCGGCGCGCTGTGAGTGCTGCTCGAACCGTGCGAAACACCTGACGCCGCGACGGCATAGTCCGCAAAGCGCGGCGCATAGGCCAACGTCGTCACGACAAACACAATCGCAGCTGAAGCCACCACGCCGATCATGAGCGGCACGTCGCCCAGCGCCGCTCGAGCAGGCCACCACAGCGTGCTGTCGACATCGGGCGCATACGCCAACACGGTGTCCGATTGAAGAAACGCAAAGCGCGCGATGGTCCCCGTCGAGAACATCGCGACGACTTGGAGTCCGATGACGAACATCCCGCCAATGACGGCGGCGGCGATTTGAGCCGCCATCCGCGTCCGCTTCGGGCCGATGAACTGAAACAGCGAAACCGTAAGAACGACCGCAAGCGCCGTGGCGACCATCGAAACGGCGAGGATCACGCCATACGCGCCAAGCCACCGCACCCCACCCTGCCAGGCGAGCACGTTGACGAACGGCGCCAACAGCAGCAACGACATCGCGCCGACAGACAAAGCGATCGCGCCGATGCGAACGGCGAACAATCGCTGCGACCGCGCCGGCGAACTCAAGATCAGCTCCAGGTCCGATCGGGTGTAGAACGTGCGCGTGACGCTCTCCATCGCCTGAGACAGAATCGCCGAACCCGACAGAACCGCGCCCGCCGTCACCGCGATCAGCGTCGGCAAATCCCGCTCAAGCGCCACGGCGGCGAGATGCCCCACCGCGAAATACGCCACCAAATGCATAAACCCGACAAACGCGACGACGCCGCCCAGCGCAACCCTGCGCAACCGTTCAGGCCGCCCGGCCGTCATCATGGCCAGCGTCTCGCGCCAGGCGAGCCGCGTCTCGTGCCGCGCAAACCAGGTCAGCGATCCGGACGCACTCATGCGGCGGCCGCATCCTGTTCGACGATGGCCAGGAACATATCCTCAAGCGTCGTGTCGCCGCTGCCGACGCGCGCGCGCAGCTCGCTTAGCGTACCTTCCGCAATCAACCGCCCGCCCGAAATCACGCCGATGCGATCGGCCATACGCTCCGCAATCTCAAGAATGTGCGTGGTCATGATGACCGTGGCGCCCGCGCGCACGCGCTCGGTAAGCACATTTTTGACCAGCCGCGCGCTGCCCGCATCGAGCCCCGTCAGCGGTTCGTCCAAGATGATCAACTTCGGCTCATGCACAAGCGCGCCCGCAAGCGCCACCTTCTGACGCATGCCGCGCGAAAATTGCTCACAGCGCGTATGAGCGACCTTCTCGAGCCCCAGCCATCCGATGAGATCCTGAGCGCGCGCCTCGGCCAGCGTCTTGTCGACGCTCCAAAGCCCCGCGACGAACTCCAGATATTCGGTCGGCGTCAGCTTGTCGTAGATCATCGGCTCATCCGACAGCCAGCCCACGATCTGCTTCGCAGCGACCTGCTCGACTCGCGCATCGATGCCGAAGATCGAGATCGCGCCCGCATCCGGCTGCAGCAACCCACTCACCATGCGCAACGTCGTCGTCTTGCCGGCGCCGTTCGGCCCCAGGAGCATATAGAACTCGCCGGACCGAACCGTGAGGTCCAACCCTTCGACGGCGGGTCGGTCAAATGATTTTCGAAGCCCCTTGATCTCGAGAGCCGGCGGAGATGTTTCGCGCATCTAATCTGACCCAAAGCCCGCAGTCCGGGGCGTTAGGGCAGATTAAGAAGTGCGGGTTTCAAAGCCCTAAAGAACGGCTGAAGGCGGCGGTAGCAAACGATTAACCGCATCCGGCCAACGTCCGCACCATTCCGCTTCAGCCGCGAATACGCGAAACTCTTCGGCGCCCCGCTGCCCGTCTCAGAACCGACGAAGCGCTGACGGAAAGCGCCGCTGCCGTCTGACGGCTCACTCGCCGCGGATCGAGTCGCCTATCACGCGCTTCGCCTGCGTCTTCATATTGGCCTCCGCGTCGTACAACTGCACGGGTAGCTGCAGAAACGCCGCGTTCAGCTTGCCCATGGACGCCAGCAGCCGGTATAGCGCCACCGCCTCATCGCGATCGCTGGCGATCAGCAAACTGCGTGTACCCAACGCCGCCTGACGCAGGCCCAACAGATCCGTCATCGAACGATTCAGCTTTGGATCCGCCATCTCCTTGCGCAAACCTTCGAACGCGCGCTGAACGCTGGCCGCCTGCATCTTATTCACCGCCCGGATCGCGCGGATCGACACCAGATCGTACCAGGCGCGCACCGCGTCGCGCGTGATCTGACGCTGACTGCTGGTGATGTTCAACAGGGCGCGGCTGTTTCGCTCGCGCGCAGCACGAATTTCAGACCACTCCGATCCGGTGTTGAAGATCGGAATGACGAGTTCGGCGCCGACGGACGCCTCGCGCGTAATCGACGTGGGATCGAACTCTTCACCGCTCGTGCCCAGGCGCGCCGTTAGTTCGGCCGACGGCAGCAGTTCAGAATAGGCGGCCGACACAGCATGCCGCGTCTCTGCCTCTTCGGCGCGCGCCGCGTCGAGTTCCGGCACATCCCCCTGCACCGCTGCTTCGACCTCTTCAAGCGAGGCAGGCGCGGCCGGCAATTTCTCCGGCATCACGATCGTCGAGCGCAACCGCTCGCCCTTCGCATCGAGACAAGCGTTGATGCGCTGGTCACCCTCCGGCGCCGCCGCCAATGCCGGCACATTGCCGACAACCTGTTCGTACGCGCGCCAACTGTCGCGCAGGTCGGCCAGGTTCGCGATACAGAGAGCACGCGCCGCCTCCAACGCGGCGACGGTTTGATCGACGTCACTGTCGGTGGCGAGCTTCTTCTCCTGACGCTCGCGAACGTCCTTCAACAAATCCTGCAGCAGCAAAAGGTCCTGCCGCACAAGATCCAGCACAGCCTCATTGCGCGCCACGTCGACAAACGCTTTCACCGCGTCGAGCAACACCCGTTGCTCCCTGACGCGCAGCCTCGCCCGCGCGCCCGAAACGCGCGCCAGCGCGCCGCGCTTCGCCGCACCGTTCCGTCCGCCGGTGAACAGCGGTTGCGTCGCCACCAAATCGGCGGACCACGATTGCGTGCGATAGTCGAACTTGCCGGTCTTCTTTTTCACCGACTCCGAGACTTGCTCGATCTCGCTCTCGATCTGCAGCGACGGCCGCCACTTCGCGTTCGCCTGCGACACGTCTTCGTCCACCTCGCGAAGACGCGCACGCTCCGCCGCCAAATCTGGATTGGTCTGATAGGTAAGGGTCAACGCCTCCTGCAGCGTCTCCGCACGCACAGCAACCGCACCCAACAAGAGCCCCGCAACCGCTACCCCAAGCCAGGCACGAACGCCGCGGTACATACTGTCCCCCAAATATTCTTCTTGGGGTGGGACACTATCGACTGGCCAGGTCACAGCAGGAGCGTAGACTGCGAGGAGGCATAGCGGATGCTGTACGTTGTACAGCCCCCGCCACCACAGCTAGGGGTGACTCAACTCAGAGTCGCGCCCCGTGATATCCGCGCCACAAGCGCGAATGGCAGGTCACCAAGACAGACGCGCACCCAACGACAGGCTCTGCACCGACTGATCCCGGCTGACCGCAGCGTCATAGTCGACGAACAGCACCACCCGCGACGTCAGCGGCACATTGAAGCCGACACCCATGAGCAGACTGTCCCGCGAAAACCGCTGACCGCGCACATTGAACGGATTGTCGGGCAGCACCTGCAACGCCGCGCGGAACTGCGCCTGATCGTCCAGGAATTCGTGCGCCCACATGATGCGCGCCTCCGGCACGATCTTGCGCCCGCTTTCCAGCACATCGAGCGGATAGGCGACGCGGAAACCGACGACGCTTTTCAGCGAACGATGCGACGCGCCTTCGACGTTGAGAAGGTTCAAGAGCGCCGTCCCCGTCTCGCTGTACGCGTCCGTATCGAGCGCCGCATAGCTCAACGCCGCGACCGGCTCGATGCGCAGCAAGTCGATCTCGAACACTTTGCCCGCCTCGACATAGCCCGACACCGTCATGCCCTCATACGAACCATGCGCGCCGCCGCTAAACGGAAAGCGATAGGTGTCGAACTGATGCAGGATGATGCTGGCGTTGCCGTTCACGCAGAAATCAGCATCGCCGTACGAGAAATACCCGCCGAACTCGAAACTCTCCACGTCGGCCGTATCGATACGCTGCTTGAAGTCGACATCGGTCGTCGTCCACTGCGCCGCCAGACCAGCGATGAAGCGCGGCGAGAACACATAGTCCGCGCCGACGATGCCGCCCGTCACCGTGAAGTCCGACCCCAGCGACGAACCTCGTCCTTGATTGTCGCCTTGCACGCCAAGCAGCCGCCCCCACACCGACATCTGCGCGTCAGGCCGAACGCCGGTTCGCAACCAGGCAAACGGGTCCGCGGCGTCCGACATGACCTGCGAACCGCCGACCTCGTTCTGCGCAAACCGGGTCAAACACCCACCCGCACCGGCGACAACGCACGACGTCGCGCCCGTCGAGTTCAAGCGATCATTGACCGCGCTCTTCCAGGGACCCGCCGTCTCAACGGTGATCGCATTAATGTCGCCGAGCACGGCGCCGCCCAGATCGAAATAGGCCCCGCAAACGTCGTCCAGATTGCCGAGGAAATTGAACAGCTGAATCTGTTCCGGCGTAAACCCGCCTGCCAAGAACGCCGCCTCCAACGCCGCGCCCAAATCCTCCGCGTTCTGCGATTGGAATTGTTCGCACAAGATCACGTCGAACGGCGTGCGCGTAACGCCCAGATTGATCGAACTGCCGCCATAGGTCAGCTCAAGCTCGAAGAAATACGAGCTGCCGAGAATTTGAAAATCTTCGAACTCGCCGTTGAACGACGGCCCTTGAATAATGTCGCTGTAGTTGAACTCGTTCTGCAACGTCCCGCCGAACGACGCCGCATCCAAAATCACCGACAGCGTGCCGCCCAGCGTCACCGGCCCCGAAGCGTTGATACGCCCATAGTCGACGCCGGCGACCGGATCGCCCGACGACGGCGCCACCAGGTAATACGTAAGCTCGCCACCCGCCGTTTGCGTGAACGAACCGACGTTCAAGATCGTGTCGTCGTCCAGATAAAGCCGCCCGCCGGCATTCACGTTCAGCGCATCGACATGGGTCGAGCCATAACCGGGTCCGTCGGGATCGCCAACAAAGCGCCCGCCCATCACAGCCACGCCGCCGTCATTGACGTCGAAGCTCAACAGATTGGAGAGCTGCCCGTCGACAAAGTACTGCGTGCCTTCGACGATCAGACGGTCATTGAGCGGACCCGTCGGATTCCCCGACAGATCGCCTTCAAGCCCGCCGTCGCGACCGACATACGTGTAGGCACCAGGACCACTCATCAACACATCGCCGACGATCAACCCGCCGCCTTCGTTCGTGACCGTCGTGCCGTTGCCGATGTTCAGCGTAACCGCCACGCCGTTCGGCGCCGTCGCCGTGATCGACCCGGTGTTGATCACCTGCCCCGTCAGCGTGCCGATCTGAAGGTTCATTGCGTTCGAAGGCGCATCGACGGCGCCGTTGTTCACGATGTCGCCGACATAGTTCGCCACGCTGATGTAGATGCCGGTGTCCAGGCCTCCGCCCGAAATCTCGCCGTCATTGATGAAGTCGCCGAACACATTCAGGGCCGAGAGCCAGAACCCGGTCTCGCCACCAAAGATCGAACCGCCCGAGGCGTTGACGATATCCGCCGGCGCCTCCGCCGAACCCCACGTGCCGACATCGATGTACACGCCGGTCGCGGCGTCGCCGGAAATCGACCCACTGTTGGTGAACCCACCGGTTGCCTGATCCAACACCAGCGAGACACCTGTTGTGCCGCCCGCGATGTCGCCGGAATTCGTGAAGGCACCGTCGAACAACGATGTGTTCATAAAGAAGGCGACATCGCCGCCTTCGATGCCGCCGTGATTGACGACATCGCCGGCGAACGCACCGCTCTCGATCACAACGCCGTTCTGCGACCCTTCGATGGAGCCTTCGTTCGCAAGACCGCCGGCGAACGCCGCTGTCGCCGACGTCACTCGAACCGCAGCGCCACCGTTGCCCGTGATCGTCGCACCCGAAGCATTCGCGATCCCACCGGCAAACGAACCCGCACCGACGACAACGCCGTCGCTCGCGCCTTCGATCGAGCCGCGATTGACGATCCCGCCCGCGAAGACGCCACCCGAAGCCTGAACCGCCGCGCCGCTGCGTCCCACGATCGAACCGCCGACATCGTTCAGCAACCCGCCGTCAATCTCGTTCGCAGCAAACACGACGCCGATCGACCCTTCGATCAGCCCCGCGTTCTGCACACCGCCTGCAAACGACAAGCCCGCGATATTGAGGCCCGCCCCGCTGCCGCCGAGAGTCTCACCGGTCGCCGCATTGACGACGCCACCAAGAAAACTGTCGGCCTCGATGAGGACACCGTCGGTCGACCCATCGATCGACCCGCGATTGATGATCGCGTCCAAGAACACCGCGACGCCGTCCGTGAGCCAAACCGCCGCCCCGTTGCGACCAACGATCGAACCACCCGCGTCGTTCAGCAGCCCGCCGCCGACAGTCGTCGCCACGAAGACCACACCGTTCGACCCGTCGATCACGCCCGCATTGCTGACGCCGCCGGCGAACGACCCGCCGGCCACGCGCAACGCGGCACCGCTGCCGCCCAAGATCCGGCCGGTCGCCGTATTGACGACGCCGTCCAAGAAACTGCCCGCCTGAAGCAGAACGCCATCGCTCGCGCCGTCGAGCGTGCCGCGGTTGACGATGCCGCCGTTGAACACAGTGGTCCGGCTCGTCACCCAAACAGCCGGCCCGAGCGTCCCTTCGATGACGCCGCCGACGTCGTTGGTCAGCCCACCCGAAACCGTCCGCGACGCGAATACGACGCCGACGCCCTGATACGCCCAACCGTTACCGGTCTGCGTGATTAAGCCACCGTTGAAGAAGCCGCCCGAAAAGCTGTCGCCGCCGATGGCGACCGAAGGTCCGTCTTCGCTGGTGATCTCGCCACCCGCCGCGTTGACGATCCCGCCCGCGAACACCACGCCATAGCTGCTCAGCGATCCGATCTGGATCCCCGCTTCATCGCCCGCGATCAAACCGTGGTTCTCGATCCCGCCGGTCCAGCTCGTAAAGCTGTTCGCGATCAACACCGCGACGTCGCCACCCGTGATCGTGCCGTCGGCTTCGTTGATCAGCGCACCCGACATCGTGCCGTAGAGCGCTGCGATCCCATTGTCGCGCCCGTCGATCAAACCCGAGTTCACGATGTCCCCGGTCAGCGCCGCGGCGCGCGGCAGCTCCCACCAGTTTTCGCGATAACCGAGTTGAACCGCGTTCCCGCGCGTCGAAACGATCGTGCCGTTGTTGATGATGCCGCCCTCGACATCCGCATTGCGGCCCAAGGTCAGCGCGCCCCACTCGTCGCCGCCGCCCCGGATGGTGCCGTTGTTGATCAACTGACCGGTGAGCAACCCGCCATAGCCGATGAAGAACCCCGGCCGATCCCGATCCGACCGCCCAACCGTCGCGTTGTTGACGACGTTGCCGTTCACCGGATCGGTGACGCGCACACATCGCTTGTCTGTGGATATCGTCGTCGGGTGGTGGATATCGAAACAGTCGTCGGCGGCCGCCTGTCCGGCCAAACCCAACACAACCACAAATGCACATGACGAGAGTCTAACGACGCTGAAGCGTCCCATCGCGCGGTCCCCAAGTACCGGCCGCACGCCCCTGGGATGTCGAAACATCCACAGGCCGAACGGCCATAGCCACCCAACACGGCCTGTCCCCCGCGCGATCGCACTCCCCAGCGCTTTCGCAGAACAAACCGCAAGAAACCGACGAAACCTCCCAGTCGCCGTCGATCTCTGGACGCGAAACTATCCGCACAATCTGTGATGTCTACGGCAAACAGCCGCACGCAGTGCGGGCAGCGGAACAGCTCACCGAGAGGTTGAGATACCGCTATCGAACAACGAGAGCGAAGGGGTCACTCACGTAGAACGTGCACCCCTTAGCGCAGGATTTGGCTCAGGAATTCCTTGGTCCGCTCGCTCTTCGGGCTTGTGAAGAACTCGTCCGGCGGCGCGATCTCAACGATTTCACCCATGTCCATGAAGACGATGCGATTCGCGACCGTCCGCGCGAAACCCATCTCATGCGTGACGACCAACATCGTCATGCCGGTCGCCGCCAATTCGACCATCGTCTCCAGCACTTCCTTGATCATCTCCGGATCGAGCGCCGACGTCGGCTCGTCGAACAGCATGATCCGCGGCTCCATCGTCAAAGCCCGCGCGATCGCCACACGCTGCTGCTGCCCGCCCGACAACTGCCCCGGATATTTCGACGCCTGCTCCGGAATATGCACGCGGTCGAGATACTGCATCGCCAACGCCTCGGCCTTCGCCTTCGGCATCCGCTTCACCCACATCGGCGCCAGCGTGCAGTTCTCAAGCACCGTCAAATGCGGAAACAAATTGAACTGCTGAAACACCATCCCGACATTCGCGCGCACCGCCTCGATGTGCCCGATCTCTTCCGACAGCTCGACCCCTTCGACGGTGAGCTTCCCTTCCTGATGCCGCTCCAACCCGTTGATGCAGCGGATAAGCGTCGACTTCCCCGACCCCGACGGCCCGCACACGACGACGCGCTCGCCCTGCGCCACATTCAGGTTGATGTCCTTCAAGACGTGAAAATTCTTGAACCACTTGTTGAGGCCGGAAATCTCGACTGCGTTCGTCACCGCCGCTCCCCCGCGCCCAACACGCCTTCCATATGCTTCGCGTACCGCGACATGCTGAAACACATCGCCCAAAACACCGCGCCGACGAAGGCATAGCCCGTCAAAGCCGTACTCGGCGTCGCCCACTCAGGATCAGTCGCCCCCGCCTGCACGATGCCCAAAAGATCGAAAAACCCGATAATCGAAATCAGCGACGTATCCTTCAGCAACCCGATGAAATTGCCGACGATATTGGGCAACGCCAGCCGCAACGCCTGCGGCAGGATCACGAACAACATCGACTGCCAATAGGACAGCCCCATCGCCGCCGCGGCCTCGTACTGCCCCTTCGGAATGGCCTGCAACCCACCACGTACGACCTCGGCCATATAAGCCGACGAGAACAGCGCCACCGCGATCAACGCCGCCAGCAGCTTGTTGATCGACAAACCCACGAACAGCGGCAGCATGTTCGCCGCCATAAACAACACGGTCACCAACGGCACGCCGCGCCACAACTCGATGAACGCGACGCTGAACCCCTTCACGACCGGCAACTCCGACCGCCGCCCCAGCGCCAACAAAATCCCGATCGGTAAGGACGCGACGATCCCGGTGATTGCGACGACCAACGTCATCAACAACCCACCCCACCGCGTCGTCGGCACCTGCTCAAGCCCGAACCCGCCAGCGAGCAAAACGAACGCAACAAACGGATAGACCAGCACCATAACCGCGCCGACGGATCCCTTCGCCGGCATCCCCGGCAACGTCACCCACAGCAACCCGAACGCCAGCCCCATCAACGCGAAATCGACCCGCCAGCGCTCGGCCACGTCGTAGAAGCCATAGATGATCTGCCCGATCCGAGCGGTGATGAACGGCCAACACGCGCCGTCCGGATGAGGCAAACACGCATCGCGCCCCGTCCCCGTCCAAACGGCGTCGATCAACGCCCACTGCACGAACGGCACAACAGTCCAATAAAGAAACGCGAGCGCCAAAAGCGTCAGCGCCGAATTCCCCCAAGACGAAAACAAATTCTCCCGCAGCCACTCGATAGGCCCCGGCAAGATCACCCGCGGCGGCAACCGCGACTTGGTCGACGGCGCGCCCATCACCGCTCCGTCAGCGCGACGCGCGCGTTGTAGAGGTTCATGAGATAGCTCGTGATTAGACTGATGGTCAGATAAACCGCCATAGTAATCGCGATGATTTCGATCGCCTGCCCCGTCTGGCTGAGGCTAGTCCCCGCGAACACCGACACCAGATCCGGATAGGCAATCGCAACCGCCAGCGACGAGTTCTTCGTCAGGTTCAAATACTGCGACGTCAGCGGCGGAATGATCTGGCGCATCGCCTGCGGCACGATGATCAGCCGTAGCGCCTGCCCCCGATTGAGCCCCAACGCCTGCGCGGCCTCCGTCTGCCCGCGCGCCACGCCTTCGATGCCCGCGCGCACGATCTCAGCGATGTAACTCGCCGTATAAGTCGCCAGCGCAACGACAAGTGCCATCAGCTCCGGCAACACGACGACGCCACCGTCGAAATTGAACCCCTCAAGCGCCGGAAACGAGAACGTCATCGGAAAGCCGGTCAACGCACTCACCACCAACACCGGCACGATCAGCAGCGCCGCGGTCCCAGGCGCGACGGGCGAAACCTGCCCCGTCCGCTCACGCACCGCTTTGGCGCGCAGGAACATCGCAATCGACGCCACGATGCCCGCGACAAACGCAAGCACCACAAACCCAAACCCGGTTTCTGCCACCGGCGCCGGCAGATAGAGCCCGCGATTGTTCAGGAAGACGGACTCGCCAAAACCCCAACTCTCCCGCGGCACTGGCAACGCGCCCAGCACCGCGAAATACCAAAAGAAAATCTGCAGCAAGAGCGGCAGGTTGCGCACCAACTCGACATAGCCCCGCGCCAACTTCGCGATCAGCCAGTTCGACGACAGCTGCCCGATGCCAATCACAAAACCCAACAGCGTCGCCAGCACGATCCCGATCGCCGCCACCAGCAGCGTGTTCAGAAGCCCAACCAGCAGCACCCGCGCATAGGTCGACGTCTCGTCATACGTCACCAGCGTCTGAACGATATCGAACCCGGCGACGCTGTCGAGAAACCCGAACCCTGTTGCGATATGCTGCCGCTGCAGCGTCGCAATCGTGTTCATCGTCATGATCACAGCGACCACGACAACGGCCAAAATCAGCGCCGCCTGAAACGCAATGTCACGCGTCCGCCGCGTGCGCCACCAGGGAATCGGACTCGGTTGCGCCATGCCGGCTAGACGGTCTCGGGTCAGCGGATCGGCGGGGCGTACTGCAGGCCGCCCTTGGTATAAAGCGCGTTCAACCCGCGCTTGATCTTCAGCGGCGAGCCCATACCGACATTGCGCTCGAACACTTCACCGTAATTGCCGACCTTGCGCACAATCCGCACAGCCCAATCCTTGGTCAAACCCAACGACTCGCCGAACTCACCCTCAACACCCAACAACCGGCGAACCTCAGGACTCTCCGACTTCAGCATCTGATCGACGTTCTTGGACGTCACGCCATATTCCTCGGCGTTGATCATCGCAAACAGCGTCCAGCGGACGAGATCGCCCCACTGCTGGTCGCCCTGATTCACCGCCGGCCCCAGCGGCTCTTTGGAGATCATCTCAGGCAGAATGATATGGTCGTCCGGGTTCGCCATCTTCAGCCGGTCCGCGGCCAATCCCGACGCGTCCGTCGTGAAGGCGTCGCAACGCCCCTTGTCGTAAGCCGAGATGACCTCTGCATTCTTCTCGTAGGCGATGACCTTGTACTTCAGCTTGTTAGAACGGAAATAGTCGGCGAGATTCAGCTCCGTCGTCGTACCCGTGTTCGTACACACGTTCGCGCCGCCCAGCTGCTTGGCGCTGGTGATCTTCAACTTCTTCGGCACCATGAAACCTTGGAAGTCGTAGAAAGACACACCCGCGAACTCGAGACCGATCTGCACGTCGCGGCTGATCGTCCACGTCGTGTTGCGCGAGAGAACGTCAAAGTCCCCCGTCTGCAAGGCCGTAAAGCGCACCTTCGCCGACGTCGGGAAATAGCGCACCTTCGACGGATCGTTGAAAATCGCCGCGGCAATCGCCCGGCAGAAATCGACATCGAACCCCGACCAATTGCCCTTCGCATCCGGCGTCGCGAACCCGGTCAACCCCTCGCTCACCCCGCAGCGCAGGTAGCCGTTCTTCTTCACCTTCGCCAAAGTCGGCGAGGCGGCGGACGCGACGCCGACGCTCAGCGCCGCAACGATGGCAAGGGCGGCGAACCGGATCAGGGAAAAGCGCATGCGAAACACCTCGACGACAGGATTGCGGCGGAGCGCCGGAATGGGCACGGTTGGCGCCCATACATAAAGGAGAGCGGGGCCAAATGTCTAAGCCCGGAGAACGCCCGAAACGGCCTGAAACAGCGGTGGTCACCGCCGGCCGTTCCCCGTTCGACCATCATGGCCTCGTCAACCCGCCCGTCTACCACGCTTCGACGCTGCTGCACCGGACGATGGACGCGCTGGAGAACCGCACGCAGCCCTACAGCTACGGCCGCCGCAAGACGCCCACAATTGAGGCACTGGAGCACGCGATCCGGGAACTCGACGGCGGCGCAGAGACAGTTCTCTGCCCCTCCGGCCTGCAAGCCTGCACGCTCGCCCTACTGACGGTCGCAAGTGCCGGCGACCACATCCTCGTCACCGATTCGGTTTACGGCCCAACGCGAACCTTTTGCGACCGCACCCTCGCCCGCTTCGGCGTGACCACGACGTACTTCGATCCGCTCATCGGCGCCGGCATCGAAACCCTCTTCAAACCGAACACGCGCGCCGTCTTCCTCGAAAGCCCCGGGTCGCTGACCTTCGAAGTCCAAGATGTCCCCGCGATCGCCGCCGCAGCCCACGCGGCGAACATCCACGTCATCGTCGACAACACCTGGGCGACGCCGCTGTTCTTCGACGCCATCGGCCACGGCGCGGACCTCACCGTCATCGCGGCGACGAAGTACGTCGTCGGTCACTCCGACGCGATGCTGGGCACCGTCACCGCCACCGACAAACTCGCCAAGCAACTGCGCGAGACGCACGGCAACCTAGGCCTCACTACCGGCCCCGACGACATCTATCTGGGCCAACGCGGCCTGCGCACCATGGCTGTGCGCTTGAACCAGCATCAGGCGACGGCGAAGCGCATCGCCGAATGGCTGCAGACCCGTCCCGAAGTCGCGCGCGTCCTCTACCCCGCGCTCCCCAGCGATCCGGGCCACAAGATCTGGAAGCGCGACTTCAAAGGCGCAAGCGGCCTCTTCGGCGTCGAACTGAAGCCCTGCTCGAAGGCGGCATTGGCCGCGATGCTCGACGGCATGTCGCTCATGGGCATGGGCTGGAGCTGGGGCGGCTACGAAAGCCTCATCGTCCCCGCCCACCCGCACCGCACAGCCAAAAAATTCGAACACACCGGCCCCCTCATCCGCATCCACGCCGGCCTCGAAAACGCCGACGACCTCATCGCCGACCTTGACGCGGGGTTCGAGAGATTGAAGAAGGCCGCATGACCCCAGCCACCATCCCCTTCAGCCCGTCATGGCCGGGCTTGACCCGGCCACCCAGTGCGCGCGCGTCGGCGCGCGCTGGAAACCCGCAAGCGTGTTTTGAGTCTTTAGGCCGCGTAGACACGCGGCCACTGGGTGGCCGGGTCAAGCCCGGCCATGACGGACGTGAGCGCGCATGACGCAACTCGCTCCCGACCAATTCATCGCCACCGTCAAGTTCGACGCGCAGGGCCTCGTCACCGCCGTGGCGCAGGACGCAAAGGACGGCCGCGTGCTCATGGTCGCGTGGATGAACCGCGACGCGCTCACCCGCACGCTGACGACGCGCGACGTCACCTACTGGTCGCGCTCGCGCAGCGAACTGTGGCGCAAGGGCGAAACGTCGGGCCACACGCAGCGCCTCGTCGAAGCGTGGATCGACTGCGACGGCGACACGCTGCTGCTTAAGGTCGACCAAACCGGCGCCGCTTGTCATACAGGCGAGCCCACCTGCTTCTTCCGACAAGCGAAACTCTAAGATGCCCTTCGACAAACAGCGCGAAGAGTTCGAAGCGCGCGCTAAGCGTGCGAAGGCGATGGGCTCACCCAAACGCCTCGCCGAACGCAAAGCCGCGAACATCCTGAACGCGCGCGAACGCGTCGAGCGCCTGATCGACAAAGACACCTTCGTCGAAGCCGGCCTCTTCGCCACCTCGATCAAGCCCGACATGCGCGACAAGTCGCCCGGCGACGGCGTCGTCTCAGGATTCGGCAAAGTCACCGGCCGCATGGTCGGCGTGAACGCCGCCGACTTCACGACGCTCGGCTCATCGTCGGCCGAAGTGCACGGCAAGAAACAATACTACGTCCGCGAAACGTGCCGCAAAAACGGCATCCCGATGGTCAACCTGATGGAGTGCGCGGGCGGCCGCATCCCTGACATCATGGGCGCCGCCGGTATCGGCCGCGCAGGCGAAGGCGCGCGCTACACCCACGCACGCGAAACACCGTGGGCCTCGGCGGTACTGGGCCTGACTTACGGCGGCGGCGCCTTCACCTGCATCAACTCCGATTTTGTCGTGATGCGCAAAGGCGCAGTCCTCGCCGTCTCAAGCTCGAACGTCACATCGGTCGCCATCGCCGAAGACTCAGACCCCGAAGACCTCGGCGGCTGGCGCCTGCACAGCGAACAAACCGGTATCGTCCATGCCGTCGTCGACACCGACGACGAGGCCATCGCGCAACTCAAAGCCTTCCTGAGCTACCTGCCCGTCAACGCCAACACCGCGCCGCCCGTCGCAACGCAAGTCACCGAAGCAGCCGACGCTCACAAACTCGACACGCTCGTCCCCGAAAGCCGCGCGAAGACGTACGACATCCGCACCGTCATCCGCGCCATACTCGACAAGGACTCGTACTTCCCGCTCAAAGAACGCTTCGCCAAAGTCGCCGTCACCGCACTGGGCCGCTTGAACGGCAAGAGCGTCGGCATCGTCGCCTCGAACCCGATGTTCAAAGGCGGCGCGCTCGACCCAGACTCTTGCGATAAGATCGCGAGCTTCATCGTGCTGTGCGACAGCTTCAACATCCCGCTGATCTTCCTCGCCGACACGCCCGGCTTCCTCGTCGGCGCCGAGAGTGAAAAGCGCCGCCTGCCCGGCAAGATCATGAACTTCATGGCCGCGCTCGAACTTGCGACGGTGCCGAAAATCGCGCTCGTGCTGCGCAAGTCCTACGGCCAAGCGTATCTGAACATGGGCGGCGGCCGCAGCGACGTCACGGCAACTTGGTTCTCCGGCGACATCTCCTTCATGGACCCCGCCGTCGCCGTCAACGTCGTTTACGCGACCAAGCCCGGCGAAAACCCCGAACGCTACGACGAACTCGTCAAGCAGGTGTCATCCGGCACGACGGCCTACGAACTCGCGGCGCCCTTCATGGCGCAGATGGTGATCGACCCGAACGACACGCGCCACTTCCTGATCAACATGCTGGACGTGCTCACGCGCCGCATGACCAACGGCGTCGGCCAACACCGCCTCGCCGACTGGCCACCTGCTTTCTAACCACCGCACTGAAACGAGACCCATGGCCCGCAGCACCGTCAAAACCGAAATCACCGGCAAAGTCTGGAAGATCACCGCCGAGAAGGGCCAACGCCTGGCCGAAGACGAACCGATCGTGATCCTCGAAAGCATGAAGATGGAAATCCCGGTCGCCGCGCCGATCGCTTGCACGGTCATCGACATCGTGGTCGCCGAGGGCGACAGCGTCACCGAAGGCGACGTCATCGCGCACATCGAAAGTTAGTGGAAGAGCACGTCGTCGCTGTCCTCGGGGCCGCCGCGGTCGAGGTTGGGGAACGCCAGCAGCGCGATGCCGATGACGAAGCCGACGAGGGCGCCCACAGCGCCGGCCATCACCGGATCGCTTGCCACGTAAGCGAAGCCGCCGGCGCTGAGCGCGATCGGCACGCCGAGCCACAGCACGAGACTTTTCTTGCGGCGTTTGCGAGGGGCCATGTCAGCCTCCAAAGACGGTCTTGAGATGAGGGTTGAGCAATTTGCCGTTCGGATCAAGCCGCCGCCGCAACGCCTGGAAATCGCCCCACCGCGGATAAAGCCGCTCGAAATCGACGGCCTTCAGCGTGTGCAGCTTGCCCCAATGCGGCCGCCCGCCATAGCGCTTGAAGATCGCCTCCGCCGCCCCAAACAGCGTGTCGTAACTCTGCCGGTGATATTGATGCACGGAGATCGTCACGGCGTCCCGCTTGTAGAACGGTGAAATCCAGATGTCGTCCGCTTTGACAAAGCGGAACTCTATCGGAAACACCCCGGCGATCTTCCGGTTCCGGATGACTTCGCCGATCTCGCGGATGCAGTCGGCGCCGTTGCCCGCCGGCACCGCATATTCCATCTCGTTGAACTTCACATTGCGCGGGCTGGGAAAGATCTCATGACTCCACCGCGCACGCGTCGAAGCCCCCATCGACGCGCTCGTGAACAACCGCTGCAAACGGCCCGACAGCGCAGGCACGAAGCGCGCCACCTCGCAGCCATATCCAAACGTCCGCTGATCGGCAGTGACGCGATCGCCGCGCGCCGCCATCTGCTCGCTGGTCAACGGCGCGGCGACATCCTCCGTCGTCTCGTCGAGCGACTTCGCAACAACGCCGTCGGCATACGGAAACCAGAAAAACTCGAAGTGCTTGTGCTTGTCGCGCAGCGCACTCAGGTCGCGCCAGCACTCAGCCAGCGGCATCACCCAATTCCGCTCGCGCAGCTTGAAGGCGTTGCGCGCGCCCATCGTGATCTCGCTCATCACGCCGAGCGAGCCGAAAGACACGCGCCCCGCCTCCCAAACCTCCGCATTCGCCGTCGGCGAACAATCCAGCACCTGGCCGTCAGAGGCCACGAGCCGAAACCCCTTCACCTCCGCCGATAGTGAACCGAGCTGCGGGCTTGTCCCGTGCGTCCCCGTCCCGACCGCGCCGGCAATCGCCTGCCGATCGATATCGCCCTGGTTCTTGAGGGCAAGCCCCGAATCGAACAGCGGCCGCCCGAGCGCATGGATCTTCGTCCCCCCATGCACCGTCGCGGTCAGCGCCGCCAAATCCGTCGAAACGACGCCCTGCATCGCGTCGAGCGAGATCAGCGTTCCGTTCGTTTCGCCCAGAGCGGTGAACGAATGCCCGCTGCCGACCACACGCACCGGCCCGACGCCGTCGCGCACCGCGGCGATGAGTTCAGCTTCGGTTGTCGGTTTGCAAAATTGCTGGGGCGACGACTTTACCCACCCCGACCAGTTAGCCCACGCGTTCATTCGATGTTGAGCGGCCCCGTTGAAACTTTGAAAGTGTCCGCCCGCTGCCGCGCCTCGGCGATTTGTTCGCGGCTCAACCGGCGTTCGAGCAACTGCGTCGGCGTCGGCGCATCGCGATCGATGAGTAGCTTCTCGTTGTCATAAGGCACGCCCGTGAACCCGCTGCGCGCCGCCAAGATAAAGAACTTCAGCGCTTCAACTTCGTCCTTCGCAACGCCTTCGCCCGCTTCCAGCATCGTCGCAAAATTATACTGTCCCTGCGCAAGCCCATAGCGCGCCGAATGCCCATACCACGAAGCCGATTGCGCGATATCCTTCGTCACGCCCTGCCCGTACTCGAACATCGAGCCGACGTCGAACATCGACAGAGGAATGCCCGCGACCGCCGCCTGCCGGTGATACTGCATCGCCTTGCCGTAGTCGCGCTGCACGACGCCGGGCTTGGCATCCATGTATTCGACGCCAAGCCGGTACGCCGCGTAGGCATTGCCCTTCGCCGCTTGTTCCGTCCAATAGGCGATCGCTTCCGGATAGCGTCCCTGCCGGAAGTGAATCTCGCCCGGATCCTTCTTGTCGATGGTCCGTCCGAACGGATCGGCCGGCTCACCCGTTTCCGCGGCCGGCGTCGAAGCAAACGACTGTCCGTTGTCGCCTCGTCCCGACCACAGATAAATACCGGCCGTGACGGCCGCGACCAACACGACGACACCGAGCCCGACGAGCACCTTCTGCATCTGATCCTTCTCCTGCGCCGCAAACCCCGGAGTCAAAGTTTAGCCCAATGCCCACAAGTAAGGTAAGGCCCGCTATTTCCCCTGCGCAGCCTGTTGATCATCGACAGCCTTGTAATCGTCCAGGCGTTCATAGTGGAGGGTGCAGATCTTTGCCGTCGAAACCATCAGCCGAAGACGATTGTTCCGCGTCGCATCGTGCCAGATGAACAGCCGGAACATAACCTGATCGTTGATTCTGTAGGGGTCGCCATGGGCCTTAAGCAAATCGTCCAGGACGCCTTTGCATTCGCTGTAGTTTGCATCGAGCGCGACCTGAACCAGCCCGCGCTGATCGAAGTAGAATGTGGACCGGTATTGCCGCGCACCGTCGACAAGGACGCCGGTATTGCCGATCCACTTCCCGTCACGCTCGTCGCCGCGGTCGCGCCCCAGCTTGGCCTCCGGGATGACGGCCGCGACCTGTTCTGGCGTCATGCCCCATGCAGCGGCTTTATAGCCAGCATGCGCGACCTCGACGCTCAACGCCGCGCAGGTCAGAAACGAGAGCACAGCGACGCGCATCAACGCTCCTCCGTTTGCTAAAATGGCGACCTCGGCAGGAATCGAACCTGCGACCCACTGCTTAGAAGGCAGTTGCTCTATCCGCTGAGCTACGAGGCCTTGGGCGTCCGCGGGTGGCCCTAATGGGTCCACAGACCCTTGCGAGTATACTTGAAATTGTCGGCATAGGCGCGCACCAGCCGTTTGGCCTCTTTCGGCTCGAAAACCTGGTGCGGAATGCCGTGCCGCTCGGCATAGGCGACCGCCTCCTCGCGCGTGTCGAAGGACAGCACCACCTGCTGCTTCATGTCCCCCGACCCCGCCCAGCCCATGAGCGGATCGACCCGCCGCGCCTCTTCAGGCTCGAACTCGAGCACCCATTCCTTGGTGTTCGCCTGGCCCGACTGCATGGCGTTGCGGGCCGGCTTGTAGATACGCGCGAGCATGAGACACGACCCAAGTTGACCGGTGGAGCGGTACCCCCAACCCCCGCCCGAAATCAAGACCGCCGCTGTCGCGGGCCGCGGCAACCCTAGAGGTGCTCCTTAAACCACCGGACCTGGCTGCCCAGAAACTGGCTGTGCCAAGGCTCGTTCGCATAAGGGTCAAAGTGCCCACAGTCATAGACCTCGAGCGTCTTCGGCTCGCCCGCGCGATAGAACGCCTGCCGCGCCAGATTGACCGGCACCAGACTGTCGTGCGCCGCCACCTGCATCAAAAGCGGCTTGGGCGCGATCAACTCGATCACCGCATCGGGTACATATTCCGCGACCCGCGCGAGCGATTCGAGCGAGATCGAATTCCGCCACGTGGGCGCCATCTGAGCCGTGCCGGTGAACCAGGCATGCGCATCGGCGGAGCCCAGAAACGCAGGCTTCCCCGGATCGTTCACCACCGGCAGCGAAGCCCCCTCGCCGCCCGCCTGGCGCACCGCCTGGTCGTCGACGAGCGTGCGCAGCAACCCGTTGAAAATCTCGCGCGTAATCAAATTGATCAGCGAATGCGGCAGGTTCAGCGCCGGCACCTGCGCCACGACAACCTTCACCCGCGGATCGAACGCGCCGACGAACAGAGCATGCCCGCCGGAGAACGACGTCCCCCAAAGCCCGATGCGCTCCGCATCGACGCCCGGCTGCACGCTCACCCAACTCAGCGCCGCGCGAATATCGGCATGCTGCAGCTGCGGATCGATATGCCCGCGCGGCTCGCCCTCGCTGGATCCCAGAAAGCGATAGTCGAACACCAGCACATTGAAACCCTCCGCCGCGAACCGCTCCGCGTAAGGCGCCAGATGCTGCTCCTTCACCGCGGTAACCCCGTGCGACATGACGATGGCGGGCTTGGCCTCCGCGGCCGGCCCCTCGGCGCGATAAAACCAACCCCGGCACGTCAAACCGCCGCTTTGAAACGACACGTCGCTGCGCATGAAGGCTCCCGAGAAGATTCGCAAAGTGGATGGCAGAGAGCGCTAAGCGAAATCAGGCAGTCAGACAAGACTGTGCAATAAAAATGACACCGGTCGCCAATGATTAAGCTCCTGTGACCCTTCGTACAGACAACTCAATTGTATCAACTCTGACAAAATCCGACTCAAAACGCGCCCACCCTGCCCAATTTTCAAGCGCCCAATCCGAAGGCAGGCCGAACCCGACCACTGAAACCGATGACGGCGCAATGACCACCATTCCCCGTTCTATCACTCAACCTCTCAGACGGGGCCTCAGTACGCAGACTGATTTCGCTCAAGCGTGCCCTGTCCAAAATGGAGTGGACGCTGGCGCGGCTCAACGCCGACAACTACGGTGAATTGTCATCGCTCAGCGAAGCGGATCAAACGTTCGCGTTCGGAGGAGGGAATCGTGGCGCGTGCAATGGCGACGTACCTTTGCTTGGCGGCGCTCCTTGCTGGGTGTGATGACATGCAGATGCGGGCAAGCTACCCGGATCGGACCGCCGCGGAACAGGATGGGGCGTTCCGCAGAGGCTGGCTTCCTTCCTGGATGCCGACTTCTGCTCATGACATCGAAGAAATCCACGACCTGGACACGAACGCACAGGCCATGCGGTTTACCGTGCCGTTGGGCTGGAGGCCGCCAGCATCGGCCGCATGTTCCCCGGCAACGACGATCGAACCGCCCCGTCTGCGGTTGCCCTCATTTCCAACAAGGATCGAAGAGCAGCCTGAAGTACTCAAGTGCGGCGAACTGTTCGTGATCATCGACGGAAAAACGGTGTTCGCTTGGCAGTGACCGCTTCCGGTCTTCCGCACTCAGCGGGACCTCTCCGAAAATCCGCTAAGCCATTAAAAAAATTGGTCGGGGCGGCAAGATTTGAACTTGCGGCCCTCTGGTCCCAAACCAGATGCGCTACCAGGCTGCGCTACGCCCCGATCTCTTGGAAGAGGCGCTGGCATAGAGGTATTGCGGCCTGCCTGGCAAGGCCAAACCGGCCCTGTCTGTGACGGGAGTACGCGCTTAGGCCGCGGGCGGCGGCTAGGCTGCGACGATGAGAACCGCACTTAAGTACGTCGGCCGGGCGTTCCTGGCCCTTATTGCCGCCCTCGTGATCGCGCTGACGCTCAACGCGTCCTACTGGTCGTCCTATCGCGCGCCAACCACGTTGTTGGCGCATCGCGGCCTGGCCCAGACCTACCACCGCGAAGATCTCGACAACGAGACCTGCACCGCGACCCGCATCTATCCACCGCAGCATCCCTATCTGGAAAACACCATCGCCTCGATGCAGGCCGCCTTCGACGCCGGCGCCGACATCGTCGAGTTCGACGTGCACCCGACGACCGACGGCGCGTTCGCCGTCTTCCACGATTGGACCGTCGACTGCCGCACGCAAGGCAAGGGCGTCACGCGCACGCACACCCTCGCTGAGCTGAAGGCGCTCGACATCGGCTACGGCTACACCGCCGACGGCGGCAAGACGTTTCCGTTCCGTGGGCGTGGCGTCGGCCTGATGCCGTCGCTCGACGAGGTGCTGGCCGCATTTCCGGACAAGCGCTTCCTGATCAACATCAAGAGCAACGATCCGCGCGAAGGTGACCTTCTGGCCGACCGGCTGCTGCAACTGCCGCCGGAACGGCTCGCCCGCCTCATGTCCTACGGCGGCGACCGCCCGATCGCTGCGTTGCGCAAGCGCATCCCGGCAATGCTCACGACGTCGCGCAAATCGGTCATCGCGTGCGGCGGCAGCTATCTCGCGCTGGGCTGGAGCGGCTATGTCCCCGAATCTTGCCGCAACACAATCGTCCTGGCGCCGATGGATGTAGGCTTCGTGCTCTGGGGCTGGCCCAACCGCTTCTTCGAACGCATGAACGGCGTGGGCTCGCAGGTCTTCGTCACCGGCGCCTACGGTCACGGCACGGCCGGCATCGACTCCGACGAAGACATCGCGCAACTGCCCAGCGACTTCAGCGGCGGCATCTGGACCAACCGCATCGACCGCATCGGCCCTAAATTTAGGCGACCACCGGCGCGGTGAACTCAGGCCTTCGCGCCGGCCCGCTTAGCCATCAGCTTGAACACGGCCTCGGCGGCCAGAACCTGCCGCGCGCCGCAACGCACATCGGCCCGCGCGAAAGCCAGCGTCCGCGTGGATCGCGTGACGGTCGCCGTCCCTTCGACCCATTCGCCGGGCCGCACCATATCGAGGAAATCGACGTTGAGACGCAGCGTGACAGACCGCGTCTCCGTCGCGCGCCACACAGATGTCGCCAGCACGCCATCGGCAAACGCGCTCAGCCATCCGCCGTGCACGATGCCCACGCCGTTGCAGTGCCGCGGCAAAGCATAGAACCCGTGCCAGAACGCATCGCCCTCGACCTTTTGATAGAGCGGCCCGTTATGCGTAGTGAACGCGCCGCGCGTTTTGCTTTCGACAAACCCGGGCGGCAGCGCGAGTGTCTCGCTCATTGCGGCTTGAACAGCGCGTGGCGAACCCGGTCGCCCACCTTGATGCCAAGCGTCTCCGCCATCCCGCCCTTGATCTCAAGCACGCCGCGCGCTTCGCCGTGCGAGGGAATGCGATCCAAACTCAACGGCTTGGTCTTCGCGGCGATGGTGATGATCTTGCCCGTGACGTCGATGAAGATGATGTCGAGCGAGACATACGTATTCTTCATCCAGAACGCGACGTCCTGCGGCGGGTCATAGTCGAACAACATGCCGGCATCGCGCGCCAGACGCTTGCGATACATCAGCCCGCGATTGCGCTCGGCATCTTCGCGTACGACTTCGACCTTGAACACACGCTCGCCGGCCGAGGTCTCGATCACAACCCGCTCGATCTCGGCGGCGGCCATCGCCGGCGCCACCGCAACAAGCATCACCGCGACCAGAAAAAGTATACGCATGGAACCTCGCACTCGAAGACCCGGAGATTAGGACAAGACGAGCGCCGCAGGAAACAGCGCCGCCGTCTCTCATCCGCCCAAACAAAAAGGGCGCCGCACCGGCGCCCCGTTTTGAAGTCTTAACGTCAAGGGCGTCGCTTGCCCGTAATCGGTCCTCAGTGTTCGAAGTCCGACGGCGGGATCACGCCCGCCACGATGTTGATCTCGGTGGCCATCAAGCCGCGTTCCGAACCCGTGACCCGGACCAGCACCCGCTGACCTTGCCGCAATTCGCGAACGTTGCAGCGGCGCAGCGTGTCCATGTGTACGAAAATGTCTTCACCGCCGGTGGTGGCGACGACAAACCCGTAACCCTTTGGACGCGAGAACCACTTGCATTCCGCCTCGAACGCGGGCCCGACCGCTTCCGGGATGACAATCTCACGGGCGCGCGTCGTGCGCTTTGCGGCGCCGTTCGTGTGACCGCTACCCATGCTTGGATCGAGTTCGACGCTGTAAAGTTTCCGCGCCTGCAGCCCGCGAACCTTTTGTACGCAGCTGACGTCGACCTTCGCACCTTCCGCCAGCACCGTGGTGCTGCCGTACTCTTGAATCACCGAGCGATGAATGAGAACGTCCCCTTCGACCTCATTCGAAACGATGAATCCGAATCCCTTAACGGGATCGAACCACTTCACTCTACCTCTGACGCGGATGCCCCCACTCTCCGGCGGTTCTTCCATCTGGACGACCAACTGACCGCTCTCCTGTGCTGCCTTCGCTGACTCGCTCGCGCAATTGCAACGTGTCATAATTGCAATCTACACAAATTTGTCTTCAAGCGAAAGCGGACTGGCGAATCATTTTCGAACTGCGCACGTGCGCGGCATCATAAGATTGTGGATGACTGGTTTGTACCCGCAGCAAGCGACACCGCACGACGTACAACCTCGCCAAATTCGTTGACGAGCAAAGCCTCTTCAGTCCGTGTTCTATAACACAAGTTCGGAGTCTGATCAGCATGGACATGACAGGCGAATACAAGATCGCGGCGCCGCGCGAACGCGTCTGGGCCGCGCTGAACGATCCCGAAATTCTGCGCCAAGCCATTCCGGGCTGCGAAGAACTTAACAAACTCTCCGATACGGAACTCGAAGGTGCTGCGCGTGCGAAGATCGGACCGGTAAGTGCAAGATTCAAAGGCAAGGTGACGTTGTCAGAATTGAACCCGCCCGAAAGCTACGTCCTAACGGGGGAAGGTTCCGGCGGCGCGGCAGGCTTTGCGAAAGGCGAGGCGAAGGTCGTGTTAACGCCTGACGGTGAAACGACGGTGCTGCGCTACACGGTCAAAGCGACCATCGGCGGAAAGCTCGCGCAGTTGGGTCAACGTCTGGTCGACGGCGCGGCGAAGAAGATGGCCGATGATTTCTTCGACAAATTCTCCGACCTTGCCGGCGGCAAGATTGCGCCGCCCGAAGTGAAAGTCGTGCCGCAGAAGCCCGTGCCCGCACCTGCGAACGACAATCGGCACAGCAGCAGCCTGTTTGACCCGCCGGCATGGCTTCCCATCGCCATCATCGCCGCGGCCATCATCGCCGTGGTGGTGGTGTTCCTGTTCTAGCCCCGCGCGGTTGACGCGTGCATCCCCGGCGTGGAACGCTAATCCTCGAAATCGCGCGCGTTCCTACTGTCCGCGACCCACGCGCACGACGTACGCACACATATATATAGGGAGAAGACCCCATGACCGGCGTAGCCATGACCGTGAACGGCAAGGCCGTGAGCGGCGACGTCGAAACGCGCACGCTCCTCGTCCAATTCCTGCGCGAAAACCTGCGCCTGACCGGAACCCACGTCGGCTGCGACACCAGTCAGTGCGGCGCCTGCGTCGTCCACGTCAACGGCAAGGCGGTAAAGTCGTGCACGATGCTCGCGGTACAAGCCGAAGGCGCGCAGGTGACGACGATTGAGGGCCTGGCGAAGGACGGAAAACTACATCCGGTGCAGGCGGCCTTTAAGGAACACCACGGACTCCAATGCGGCTTCTGCACGCCGGGCATGATCATGACCGCCGTCGACATGATCCGCCGCATCCCGAACCTGGACGAAACGACGATCCGCCAGCAGCTTGAGGGCAACCTCTGCCGCTGCACCGGTTATCAGAACATCGTCAAAGCGATCGACGCCGCCGCGAAAGAGATGAAGGGGGCACACGCGTGACCGCCCCCATCGTCGGCTCCGGCGTCAAAAGAAAAGAGGACCACCGTTTCATAACGGGACAGGGCCGCTATACCGACGACATCAACCGCCCAGGACAAGCGCACGCCTATTTCCTGCGCAGCCCCCACGCGCACGCGAAAATCAAAGGCATCGACACCGCCGCCGCGCTGAAGGCGAAAGGCGTCGTCGCCATCTTCACCGGCAAAGACATCGCGGCCGACAAGATCGGCGGCCTGATCTGCGGCTGGATGGTCACGTCGAAGGACGGCTCAGCCATGAAGAACGGCGCGCACCCGGCCCTCGCGCTCGACACCGTGCGCTACGTCGGCGACCACGTCGCCATCGTCATCGCCGAAACCCACGCGCAAGCCCGCGACGCGTCCGAACTTATTAACGTCGACTACCAAGAACTGCCCGTCGTTACCGACCCGGCCAAAGCCCAATCGCAAGGCGCGCCGCAGCTCCACGCTGAAGCGCCGCGAAACACGATCTACCAGTGGGAGATCGGCAACAAACCTGAGACCGAAGCCGCCTTCAAGAAGGCCGCGACGGTGGTGAAACTGAATCTCACCAACAACAGGCTGATCCCGAACGCGATGGAACCGCGCGCGGCGATCGGCGACTACGACGACGGCACCGGCGGCTACACCTTATATGTGACGAGCCAGAACCCGCACGTCGCGCGCCTGGTGATGTCCGCCTTCATCGGCATCGCCCCCGAACACAAGCTGCGCGTGGTCGCGCCGGACGTCGGCGGCGGCTTCGGCTCAAAGATCTTCATCTACGCGGAAGAGGTCGTCTGCACCTGGGCCGCCAAGAAAGTGAACCGCCCGGTCAAATGGGCGGCCGAGCGCAGCGAGTCCTTCCTCTCGGACGCCCACGGCCGCGACCACGTCACCCACGCCGAACTCGCGCTCGACGCCGACGCCCGCATCCTAGGGTTTCGCGTGAAAACCACCGCAAACCTCGGCGCTTACATGTCGACGTTCTCATCGTCGGTGCCGACGTATCTCTACGGCACGCTTCTCTCCGGCCAATACAACATCCCCGCCATCTACTGCGAGGTCGACGCGGTCTACACGAACACCGCGCCGGTCGACGCGTATCGCGGCGCCGGCCGCCCGGAAGCAACCTACGTCGTCGAGCGCATCATCGAAGAGGCCGCGCGCCAACTGAAAATGGATCCGGTCGAATTCCGCCGGAAGAATTTCGTCCGCACCTTCCCGCACCAAACACCGGTGATCATGAACTACGACATCGGCGACTACGAAGCCTCGCTCACCGAAGCATTGAAGATGTCCGACTACGAAGGCTTCCCCGCCCGCAAAGCCGAAGCCAAGTCGCGCGGCAAACTCCGCGGCATCGGCTTCTCGACATATATAGAAGCCTGCGGCCTCGCCCCGTCCGCCGCCGTGGGTTCACTCGGCGCAGGCGTCGGCCTGTGGGAATCCGCCGAAGTCCGCGTCACCCCAACCGGCGGCGTTGAAGTCTTCACCGGCGCACACAGCCACGGCCAAGGCCACGAGACGACCTTCGCGCAAATCGTCGCCGGCCGCCTCGGCATCCCGATCGAAAACGTGGAGATCATCCACGGCGACACCGCCTCGGTCCAATTCGGCATGGGCACCTACGGCTCACGCACCTCCGTCGGCATGACGGCGATTAGCCGCGCGCTCGACAAGATCGAAGCCAAAGCCAAACGCATCGCCGCCCACGTGCTCGAAGCCTCCGCTGCCGACATCGTCTTCGAAAACGGCGAGTTCAAAGTCGCCGGCACCGACCGCAAACTCGCCTTCCACGAATTGGCGCTGAACGCCTACACCGCCCACAAATTCCCGACGTCCGAGATCGAGCCGGGTCTCAAGGAAAGCGTCTTCCACGACCCGACGAACTTCACTTTCCCCGCCGGCTGCCACATCTGCGAAGTCGAAATCGACCCCGACACCGGCGTAACCAAGATCGTAAGCTTCGTCGCCGTCGACGACTTCGGCAACGTCATCAATCCCATGATCGTCGAAGGCCAAGTCCACGGCGGCGTCGCCCAAGGCATCGGCCAAGCCCTGCTCGAACACGGCGTCTACGACACGGAGTCGGGCCAGCTCCTCACCGGCTCATACATGGACTACACGATGCCCCGCGCCGACGATCTGCCCAGCTACAAAATCGGCCTCACCGTCACCCCCTGCCCGTCCAATCCGTTAGGCGTGAAGGGCTGCGGCGAAGCCGGCGCCATCGCCTCCCCCGCCGCCGTGATGAACGCGGTAACGGACGCGATCGGCATCAAAGAATTCAACATGCCCGCCACACCACTGCGCGTCTGGCAAGCGCTCCACACAACGCGCGCCGCCGCCGAATAAGGAACGACCTCATGTACCAATTCCAATACTTCCGCCCCAAGTCTCTCGATGAAGCGCGCCAGCTTTTCGAAAACAACGGCGACGCCAAGTTCCTAGCCGGCGGCCAAACGCTCATCCCCACGCTGAAACAGCGCCTCGCACAGCCGACCGCGTTGATTGATCTCAGCGCTATCGCCATGAGCGGCATCAAAGTCGCGGGCGGCACCGTCACCATCGGCGCGGGCACCAAACACAACGAGGTCGCGACGTCGGCCGAAGTTAAACAGGCTATCCCGGCGCTCGCCCATCTCGCCAGCCACATCGGCGACCCGGCCGTCCGCCACATGGGCACCCTCGGCGGCTCGATCGCGAACAACGATCCGGCAGCCGACTATCCAGCGGCGGTTTTGGGCCTCGCCGCCACGATCAAAACGACATCGCGCACCATCAACGCCGACGACTACTTTACCGGCATGTTCGAAACCGCGCTGGAAGAAGGCGAGATCGTCACCGAAGTTGCGTTCCCGATCCCCGACAAAGCCGCCTATATGAAGTTCCCGAACCCCGCTTCGCGCTACGCGATGGTCGGCGTCTTCGTCGCGAAGACCAAAGCCGGCGTCCGCGTCGCCGTCACCGGCGCCGCCTCCAGCGTCTTCCGCGAAACCGCGATGGAAGCTGCCCTCGCAAAATCCTTCACCCCCGACGCCGTCGCCAACATCAAAGTCGCAGCGACAAACATGAACAGCGACCTCCACGGCTCAGCCGAATACCGCGCCCATCTCGTCACCGTTATGGCAAAACGAGCGGTGGTCGCCGCCCAATAAGCAAGCCGTCATGCCGCCCGCCGCGCACTTCGTCACCGTATACGAGTTCTCTCCCTTCCTCGTTGCGGGTTGGCCTTTCTTCCTCGCGTTCATTTTCGTGACCATCGTGATGTGGCGCTTGCTGGCCAATGCGTCGCGACCCACGAAGCTCCGCATGCTGATCGTCTGGGCGGCAGGATTTCTTGCGTTTGGATTCTTTGCTATCCCCTCCGTCGCGCGGCATCTCGAAACATTCTCGAGAGTCCAGCAGGGACTTGTGTCGATCGTAGAAGGCACGATCACCGACACGCAGTGCGTAGGCAAAGACCGGCAAGCCTTTGCGGTCGGGCAAGAAAGATTCGTTCCAAGCGCCTTCGGAACCGAACCTGGCTTCGAAAGCGCCCAAGCCTTTTCGAACTCAGTGCTCGACGGCATGCACGTACGCGTTCACTTTTTTGATGCCTCATGGGGCACGAAAATAATAACAAAACTCGAAAACGATATGACGACCGGCGTCTACCCACCAGGCGCGAAGCTCTTTGGACCCTGCAGCGTCAACGTCCCCGATAAGCGAGCGCTCTCAAGCGCTGGGCACACCTCCCTATGACGACCGCTTATCAGCGCTTCCAAAATTCGAAGGTGATCACCTACGAGCGCTGGCACGACGGCGTCGGCTACGATCTGGAAGCGCTTGCCGAGATGACCGAGGCCGAGCGCAAGAGCGTCGTGACCGAACTCATCCACAGCACGACGAACTGGCGCGACATCGAAGCCCTCGCCACACTCGGCACCGACACCGCCAACGCCCACATCCGCAAGCACCTCACGCAAGGTCCGAGCGAACTGCGACTAGCCGCCGCCCACGCGCTCGCCGGCGACAAGGAAAGCGACCGCGCTCGCGAAGACGCCATCGTCCACGCGCTGCAAACCGCAGAACCCATGAACGGCCTCGCCCGCGCACTCGACATGGCGGCCGAACACAAATCCCCACGCGTCATCGAAGCCCTCATCCGCTGCACGCTGCGGCCCGCGCCGGAAGTCGCGGTCAACGCCGCCGGCCTCATCTACTACCTCTTCGGCAAAACCACCGAGCCGTTCGACTGGGACAAACGCCCGTTCTTCTTGCGCTTCGGCGAAGGCTGCGACGAACAACGCAAAGCCTTCGCCGAAATGTGCGCCGAACTCGGCATCGACGCCGAGCCCTATCTCAGACAAAAATAGGCCGGCCACCCATCGGTGACCGGCCCAATCGGGAGCGCGGCGTTGGATTAGCGGCCGGCTGTGATTTCCCACTTCGTCACGTTGCCCTTGTCGTCCTTCGTTTCCCATTTGTCGCCCGCTTTGCGCGCGTCGGTCGGGAAGCACGCGGGTTTCGCGTCGGCCGCCGGGGGTGGCTCTTTTTGCGTGAAGCAGGCGCTCTTGCCGTCGGCGGCCACTTCGTACGTGCCCTTCATCGACGTGCCGTCGGCGTTCTTGCGCTCCCACGACTTGTCGGCGTTCACATACGCCTTGTCCGTCTTGCCGCTCGGGCCGGTGATGTTCACCGTGTTCCCGTAATAGCCGGCATAGGGATCCGCAGCAAAAGCGGCAACCGCGCTAACGGCGAACACCGCGGCGGCCAACATCATGCGCTTCATAGATGAACCTCTTCCTGGTTTTGAATAGCGCCCGCGACGTTGAGCGCGGGTCCAGCGATTCAGCACACTTCCCGCGTGCGCGCCAGCGCACGGCGCGCGCGGTTCGCGCTTTGTGCGAAAGCTTCACCAGCGGCGCGATGGTGCAACGCGGCAATCACGCGCCCGGCGTATCGCTGAGCGGCGGCGGACGCCGCGCAATCTGCGCCTCGCGGATGGTGATGTAGGCCGCCGCCGCGAAGATCGTGACGCCGCCGATCAACGTCAAAACCTCCGGCTGCTCGGAGAAGAAGATCAACCCGTAACTCACCGACCAAATCAGCTTCGTCGATTCAAGCGGCAGGATCGCCGACATATCCGCGCGCCGGAACGCTTCCCCGTAGAGCCACGTGCCCGTCGTCGCGATCACCGCCAACCCGGCCAACGCCGCCAGATGCGGCCAACTCGGCCACACCCATCCGGGAACAGACGCGATCAACGTGATCGGCGTGAAGAACGAGACCATGTAAAATCCCTGCGCAAACGCCGTGTCGGTCTTCGACAGTTCGCGGATCATCAGCTGGCACCCGGCCCACATCACGACCGACACGAGAATGAGAACCTGCCCCAGCGACACCGTCTCGAACCCCGGCCGCACGACGACGAAGACGCCCGCGATTCCGACGGCGAGCGCAATCAGCCGCCGCACATGTACAACCTCGCCCAGAAAAAGGATCGCGATGACCGTCGACATGATGGGCGCCGCAAACTCCAGCGCCGTCGTCTCCGCCAGCGGCACCATCGACAGCGCGACGAAGAAGATCATCATCGACACCGCATGAATGACGCCGCGCGTCGCATGCAGCGGAAACCGCGCCGTCCGAATCGACGACGGCCCGAACCACCACACGAGCGGCAACAACAGCATCAAGCCGAACGCGGAGCGAAAGAACGCAATCTCGACCGGCGGCACCGCCCCGGACAACCCGCGAATAATCGCGTTCATGGTCGCAAACAGGAACGTCGCGGCCAGGACGCAAACCATACCGATCAGCGGCCCGCGCGCCCACCAGCGCACGCCTTCCCTTGGGGCTTGGCCTGCCTTACCTTCACTCAGATGGCTCATCCCCTGCCCGCATCCATTGACGAAACCCTCGCCCTTCTCGGCCAAGGCGGCTACGTCGCCGGCCGCGATCTGGCGACCGTGCTGTACCTGGCGCTGAAGCTGGAACGACCGCTGTTCGTCGAAGGCGAACCTGGCACGGGCAAAACCGAAATCGCGAAGGTTTTGAGCGCGACATTAGGCCGCCGCCTCATCCGCCTGCAGTGCTACGAAGGCCTCGATATTTCATCCGCCGTGTACGAATGGAACTACGCCGGCCAGATGACGGCGATCCGTTTGGCCGAAGTGCAAGGCCAACGCGACCGCGCGGTCATCGAAAGCGAAATCTTCACCGACCGCTTCCTGATCAAACGCCCGCTGCTGCAAGCCCTGGAACCCCATGTCGAAGGCCCGCCGGTATTGCTCATCGACGAACTCGACCGCGCCGACGAACCGTTCGAAGCCTTCCTGCTGGAAGTCCTCGCCGACTTCCAAGTCTCAATCCCCGAACTGGGCGTGGTCAAAGCAGCCCACCCACCCATCGTCATCATCACCTCGAACCGCACGCGCGAAATCCACGACGCCATCAAACGCCGCTGCCTCTACCACTGGGTCGACTTCCCCGACGCTGAGCGCGAACTCGCCATCGTGCGCAACAAAGTCCCCGGCGTCAGCGACCGCCTCTCCCAAGAAGTCGTCGCCTTCGTACAATCGCTACGCAAGTCCGACCTCTTCAAACTCCCCGGCGTCGCCGAAACCCTAGACTGGGCCCAAGCCCTAACCGCCCTAGACACAATCTCCCTCTCACCCGAAGCGGTGCAGTCAACGCTAGGCGTCCTCCTAAAATACCAAGACGACCTCGCCAAAATCCGAGGCGACGAAGCCACCCGCCTCCTCGCCGAAGCACGTTCCGCGGCTGAGTAGACATGACCGAACTCGCCGACAACATCGTCCACTTCGCGCGCACGCTCCGCCGCGCCGGCTTTCCGCTAGGCACCGGTCAGATCAACGAGGCCATGCGGGCAGTCGAGACGATCGGCATCGCCCGCCGTGACGACCTTCGCAGTGCGTTGTTCGCGACACTCGTCAGCCACCCCGGCCAACGCCCGCTCTTCGACCAAGCCTTCGATGCCTTCTGGCGCGACCCCGGCCTATTCGAAAAAGCAATGGCCGCGCTCCTGCCGCAAACGCTCGTCCCGCCCACCGACCTTCCGCCGACCGCCGGCGCGCGCCGCATCGCCGAAGCTCTGCGCGGCCAAGCCGAACCGCGCACCGGCGAAAACCGCCTCCAACTCGAACTCGACGTGCGCGACACAGCGTCGGGCGATGAAATCCTCGCCGCTAAAGACTTCGAGCAAATGAGCAACGACGAAATCGCACGCGCCAAATCCGTCCTCGCGCATATGAACTGGTCGCTCCCCGAACAAACCTCGCGCCGCACAGAGGCCGCCGCACGCGGCCACGCCTTCGACCTCCGTCGCACCTTGCGCAAGTCGTTGAAGACCGGCGGCAACATCATCCGCCTCGAGCGCCGCACGCGCCAAACACGCGAGCCGCCGCTCGTCGTATTGTGCGACATCTCAGGCTCGATGAGCGGCTACGCACGCATGTGCCTGCACTTCCTGCACGGCCTCACCCACGCACGCCGCGTGCGCGGCCACGCAATGCACACCTTCCTCTTCGGCACGCGCCTCACCAACGTCACGCGCGCGCTGCGCCTGCGCGACCCCGACGAAGCGCTCAGCAAAGTCGCAAGCCTCACGCCGGACTGGGACGGCGGCACGCGCATCGCCGACGCGCTCCTCCGCTTCAACCGCGATTGGTCCCGCCGCGTCCTCGGCCAAGGCGCGGTCGTGCTGCTCATCACCGACGGCCTGGAACGCGACGACGTCAGCACCCTCGCACACGCCGCCGAACGCCTGCACCGCTCGACGCGCCGCCTGATCTGGCTCAACCCCCTCCTCCGCTACGATGAATTCGCGCCAAAAGCCCAAGGCGTGCGCGCCCTCCTCGCCCACGTGGACGAATTGCGCCCCGTGCACAATCTTAGCAGCATGGCGGACCTGGCCGACGCGCTCGCAGGCCGCCCGCTGAAAGACCGCCTCCAACGCACAAAGGACCGCGCCGCATGACGGCCGACCACGACAAAGTCCTCGAAACCGCCGCCGACTGGCTCGCCAAAGGCCACCCCGTCGCGCTCGCCACCGTGATCAAAACCTGGGGCTCGGCCCCGCGCCCCACCGGCAGCCAACTCGCCGTGCGCAAAGACGGCACATTCGTCGGCTCCGTCTCCGGCGGCTGTGTCGAAGGCGCGGTGATCACCGAAGCCATCGACGCCATCACCGACGGCAAACCCCGCAAACTCTCCTTCGGCGTCACCAACGACCAAGCCTGGCAAGTGGGCCTCGCCTGCGGCGGCCAAATCGAAATCTTCGTCGAACGGATCGATTGACCGCCCGTGAAACGCGAAACCCTTAAAGCCGTCACCGAAGCCCGCGCCAAAGGCCAAAGCCTGGTCCTCGCCACGCGCCTCGACACCGGCGAAGAACGCCTGATCACGCCGACGACGGCCGCCAAAGACCCACTCGCACAAGCAGCCCTAAAAGCCGCGCAACGCGACCAAAGCACGTCAGCCGACATCGATGGCAACACCTGGTTCTTCAACGTCTTCAACCCGTCCCCGAAACTCTACATCGTCGGCGCCGTCCACATCGCACAACCGCTAAGCCAAATCGCAGCGCAAACCGCCTTCGACGTCACCGTCATCGACCCGCGCACGGCCTTCGCCTCCAGCGAACGCTTCCCGAACCTCCACCTCATCACCGCTTGGCCCGACGAAGCACTCGCTGACCTGCCGCTCGACAGACGCACCGCCGTGGTCACGCTGACCCACGACCCGAAACTCGACGACCCAGCCCTCATCGCTGCACTAAAATCGGAAGCCTTCTACATCGGCGCACTCGGCTCCAAGAAAACACACGCCGCCCGCGCCGCACGTCTGAAGGCCGCAGGTTTCGACGAGGCCGCCTTCGCGCGCATCCGCGGCCCCGTCGGCCTCGACATCGGCGCCGTCTCGCCGGCCGAGATCGCCGTCTCGATCATGGCCCAAATCATCGAAACCCTGCGCGGCCCCAAATCCGCATGAAGTTCGGCCGCATCCCCATCGCAGAAGCCGAAGGCGCCATCCTCGCGCACGGCGCAGCGACGTTCCGCAAAGGCCGCACCCTCACCGCCGCCGATATCGAAGCCCTGCGCGCCGCCAACGTCGAAACGGTGATGATCGCGCGCCTGGAACCGGGCGACGTCCCCGAAGACGAAGCCGCCGCCCGCATCGGCAAAGCCGCCGCCGGAAAACACACAACACTCTCAGCCGCCCACACTGGCCGCACCAACATCTACGCCAACGCCCGCGGCCTCCTCCTCGTCGACACCGCCCGCGTCAACGCCGTCAACGCCATCGACGAAAGCATCACCGTCGCCACCCTCGCCGCCTACGACATCGTAGAACCGCGCCAGATGCTGGCCACGATCAAAATCATCCCCTTCGCTGCCCCCGAAGTCGCCGTGAAACGAGCGGAGGGAAGCGCGTTCATTAGTGTCGCACCGTTCACGCCCAAAAACGTCGCGCTGATCTCCACGACGTTGTCCGGCATGAAGACGTCGCTTCTCGACAAGAACCGCGCCGTGCTCACCGCGCGCGTCGAAGCACTGGGCAGCAGCGTTGTATCCGAAACGCGATGCGCTCACGACGCCGACGCCATCGCTAAAGCCATCGCCGACGCGACGTCGGTGAAACCCGACATGATCCTCATCTTCGGCGCATCGGCGACAACCGACCGCCAAGACGCCGTCCCCGCAGGTCTCGTGCAAGCGGGCGGCGCGATCGATCACTTCGGCATGCCGGTCGACCCCGGCAACCTCCTCCTGCTCGGCCGCCTGAACGGCACGCCGGTTGTGGGCCTGCCCGGTTGCGCGCGCTCGCCAAAGATCAACGGCTTCGACTTCGTGCTGCAACGTCTCTGCGCGGACGTCGAGGTCGCGCGCACCGACATCACCGCGATGGGCGTCGGCGGCCTGCTGAAAGAAATTCCAACTCGCCCCCAACCGCGCGACGCCACCACACCAAAGGTCCAACGCGCACCGGCGATTGCAGCGATCGTCCTCGCCGCCGGCCGCTCGACCCGCATGGGTGCCGACAACAAGCTGCTGATGAACCTGCACGGCACGCCGATGGTCGCGCGCACCGTCGCCACCATCACCGCGAGCCCGGCAAAGCCGATCATCGTCGTCACCGGCCACGAAGCGCACGCCATCCAAGTCGCGCTCAAAGCCCAACCGGTCACCTTCGCGCTCAACCCGCGTTTCGCCGAAGGCATGTCGACGTCGCTGAAGGCAGGCCTCGCCGCCCTGCCGGCCGACATCGACGGCGTGCTGATATGCCTTGCCGACATGCCCGCCGTCACGACCAACGACATTAGCAAACTCATCGCCGCCTTCAACCCGACCGAGGGCCGCGCCATCATCGTGCCCACCCACCAAGGCAAGCGCGGCAACCCCGTCCTCTTCGCGCAAGGCTTCATCGACGAGATGCGCGATGCGCAAGGCGACGCAGGCGCACGCGCCGTGCTTTCCGCCCACGCCGATGCCGTGTATGAGGTCGAGATGCAAGACGCCGGCATCCTCGCCGACGCCGACACACCAGCCGCCTTCGCCGCCATCGAGGCCCAATTCAAATCATGAGCGACGATCTCTACGCCAAAGAACTCCTACGCTGGGCCGCCGACGCCAGCCGCGCCGGCCATCTGCCGGACCCCAAGCGCGCCGCGACGGTGAACAACGCCATGTGCGGCGACAAGGTCACGATGGAATTCGCCGTCGACCCGACGCACGAAATCTACGACTGCCGCCACGACACAAAAGCCTGCGTCCTCACGCAAGCCTCAGCCTCGATACTCGCCGCGCATGCGTCCGGCGAATCCGCCGACTCGCTCGCGATCCTGAAGGCGAAGGTCACGAAGATGCTGAAAGAAGGCGCCGACGCCCCGCCCGGAAAATGGTCCGCCTACGGAATATTCGCCCCCGTCCGCGACCACAAAAGCCGCCACACCTGCGTCCTGCTCCCCCTCGAAGCGGCGGAGAAGGCCTTGTCTGGGAGCGCGGGCGTCCCGCCCGCTCTTAGCTGACTCGTCACGGCGCAGTCGCTTGAGACTCTGAAAGAGCGGGCGGGACGCCCGCGCTCCCAGACAAGTAAACCCGATCGATGAACGCGCGCGCGGTGTTAAAACCGCCGTTGTCAAAGATTTCGGTGTGCCCGATACCTTCCGGCCAAAACCCTTCCTTCGGCTGATTGGCCGCCTCGAACAACCGCCTCCCGAACGACTGCGGGATCGCATAGTCATTGTCGCCATGCATAATCAGGATCGGCGCACTGATCTTCGCAATACGCGCCAATGAGTCATACCGATCGTTCATCAGCCAATAGACCGGCACGATCGGAAAGCGAAACGCCGCGACGTCCGCGGTCGACGTATAGGGCGACTCCAACACCACAAGCGCGACCTTCCGCTCGGCCGCCATCTTTGTCGCAACGCCGGTCCCCAATGACTCGCCGTAGAGCGCAATCTGATTGTCCCCCACGCCCTGCGTATTCAGCCAATCCAGCGCCGCGCGCGCATCAAGATAAAGCCCATCCTCCGTCGGCGCACCGTCGCTGCCCGAGTAGCCGCGATAGGCGAGCAAGAACACGCCCATCCCTGCGTCCTTGAAATGCGCCAGCCGATAACGCTGACTGCGCAACGACCCGCCGTTGCCGTGAAAAATGACAACCGTCGGCCGCCCCTCAGGCGCCGGCCAATACCACCCATAAACCTTGAGCCCATCGGAGGTCTTAAGCTCAACCTCCTGCACGCCGGCGAGCATCTCATAGAACGACGGCTGCACATGCCGGATCTGCTCCGGGAAATACATCATGTCGCGCTGATAGACGTACATCAGCCCGACGATAGCGACGTACACCAACAAAACGCCGATCAAAGCTCTCTGAATCAACCGCATGGCTCTAGCCCTGGGGGCGCGGGCGTCCCGCCCGCTCTTGCTGCGTCTACGTCCACCTGAGCGCGCAAGGCAAAGCTCGAAAGAGCGGGCGGGACGCCCGCGCCCCCAGGGCTAGCGCTTACCGATCCACGCCGAGCGCGACGATAGAGTCAGCGTGTCGCCGTGGCGCGCCACATCTCCAACGCCGAGCAACGGCTGAACCGGCCCGCTCAGGGCGAATGATGCATCGGATTTCGATAAATTGAAGACACAAACGATGTGATCACCGCCATGTGTTCGCTCGAACGCCAACACCTGGTCGGTGGCGGCCAGCACCCGCATGTCGCCCAAGACCAAAGCCGGATGCGCTTTGCGCAAACCGACCAAAGTCCGGGCAGACCACAGGACCGAGCCCTTGTCCTGCTCCTGCTTGTTCGCCGCCAAGGCGGCATGCGCAGGCGCCATCGGCAGCCACGGCTCGCCGTAGGAGAAGCCCAAATTCGGCTTGCCCGCGACCCACGGCATCGGCGTCCGGCACGGATCGCGCCCCTTCGAGTAGGGGAAGTAGAGTTCGCCGACGGGATCGCGGATTTGCTGCCGCTCGATCGGCCCGTCCGGCAGCCCAAGCTCCTCGCCCTGATAGAGCAGCACCGTCCCCTTCAGGGTCATCAGCAACGTTAGCGCCAACTTCGCCAGCGCCGGATCGGCGTCCATCGTGCGTCCGTAGCGCGTGACGGTGCGCGGCACATCGTGGTTCGAGAACGTCACGCACGGCCACAGGCCTTCGATCTCGCCAAGGAACGCGTAGTGCTTCGCGAACACCTCCGGCTTGAACGTGCGGTCTTCGAGGAAGGTGAACGTATAGCCCGTGTGCAGCCCATGCTTCGCGCCGGCGAAGTGGCCGAGCAATCCGGGCTCTTCCGAAAACTCGCCGAACACGAAGCGGTTGTCGTACGCATCAACGACCGCACGGATTTGATCCAGCACGGAACGGTTCTCAGGCAAATTGCTGTCGCGAATACGTCGCTGCAAATTCGGCGCGTGCGCCCAGTGATGCGCCGTGCGCTCCGCCATCGGCACCGCGGGATTGTCACGCAGCTCGGCGTCATGAAGAAAACTGTTCGCGACGTCGAGACGAAACCCGTCGACGCCGCGATCGAGCCAAAACTTCAGCACATCAAGCGCCGCAGCCAACGCTTGCGGATTGTGCAGATTGACCTTCGGCTGCTGTTTCAAGAATTTGTGGAAGTAATACTGCCGCCGCAGCGGATGATACGACCACGCCGGCCCGCCAAAGACCGACAGCCAATTGTTCGGCGGCGTGCCATCCTCCCGCGGATCGGCCCACACATACCAATCGGACTTTGCGTTATCGCGCGACTTCAGCGACTCCAGAAACCAGGCATGCTGATCGCTGGTATGGCTCAGCACCTCGTCGAGGATGACCTTCATCCCGCGCCGATGCGCTTCCGCGATCAGCTTCTCGAACCCCGCCATCGTGCCCAACGTCGGCTCGACGCCGTTGAAGTCGGCGACGTCATAACCGAAATCGCGATTGGGCGAGGGATGGATCGGCGACAACCAAATCGCATCCACGCCAAGCGACGCGATGTAATCGAGCTTCGACTCGATCCCCTTCAGATCGCCGACGCCGTCACCATCGCTGTCGCAAAACGACCGCGGATAAATCTGATAAACAACCGCGCCCTGCCACCACGGCGTCATGGCAAGCACTCACGAGATGAACCCCACCCACGAGCCTCAACAATGCGGACTACCGCCCCCTCTGCGGGGCGGTCGATACGGCTAGCGCAGCGACGCCGGATCGGGTGGGGGGACTCCGGCGGCTCCGAGTCCCCCCACCCGATCCTTCTCGCCCTCCCGGGCTCGAACGATCGACCGCCCCGCAGAGGGGGCGGTAGTTTGTGGTGTCGAGGCCGCGCCATTCCGATAGGCGACAGCAACTACAGCCGGTCGATACGCTCAATCACGCGCGAGACAAGCCCGTAAGCCTTCGCCTCATCCGGCCCCATCCAGAAGTTCCGGTCGGTGTCGTTCTCGACCTTCGAGAGCGGCTGCCCGGTTTCTTCCGCGATCGTTTTGTTGATCCGGCCGTGCATCTTGAGAATCTCTTCCGCCTCAATCTCGATGTCCGAGGCCGTGCCGCGCATCCCGCCCAGCGGCTGGTGGATCATGAAGCGCGTGTTCGGCAGACAGAACCGGTTCGCCTTATCCGCGCCGAGATAGATATGCACGCCTGCCGAGGCGACCCACCCCGTGCCGATCATCTTCACTTGCGGGCGCAGCGCCTTGATCATGTCGTGGATCGTATCGCCCGATTCCACATGCCCGCCCGGTGAGTGGATGACGACCTTGATGTCTTTGTTCGGGTCTTCCGCCGACAGCGCCAGCAGGTTCGCCGTCACCCGCTCGGCCATCTTCATGTCGACTTCGCCGAAGATCAGCACGGTGCGCGACTTGAACAGCGCCTGCGGAATGGCCATGAACGGCGCCGGTTCCGGGGTTTTCGGGGCTTCTTCTGCGTCCAAGCGAAAGCGCGGAGCCATGGCCTTTTGTTCCTTGCAATGGGGGATTCGAAGGCCGGTTTAGCACCCCGCCCGGACCCACGCCAAGCCTGTCAATTTACCCCAACAACCTTAGCCAAAGTCGGGCCAATTTCGGCGTTCACGACAAGGTCAGCCAGGTGATCCAGCTCCGTCGGATCACGATTCAGAATCACGAGCTTCGCGCCATGCTTCTTCGCCGCAATCGGCAACCCGGCAGCCGGATAGACGACCAGCGACGATCCGATCGCGAGAAACAGATCGCACTCCAGCGCCGCCTCCGCCGCACGCGCCATCTCAAGCTCCGGCATCGCCTGCCCGAATGAGATGGTCGCCGACTTCACGATCCCGCCGCACTTCACGCAGACCGGCGGCTCCTTCGTCGCGCGAAACGCCGGTTCGATGTCGTCGAACTCATGCCGCGTCTCGCACTCGAGACACTTCGCGTAGGTCGCATTCCCATGCACCTCGATCACCCTCGATGCCGGCACGCCCGACGCCTGATGCAAACCATCGATGTTCTGCGTGATCACATGGCTGACCCTGCCGGCATCGACCAGCCGAGCAATCGCGCGATGCCCCGCATTCGGAGTCGCCGCCTTCAGCGTCGGCCGACCGTCGAACAGCCGCGTCCACGCCTCAACCCGCGCCTCGCGCGAGCGCACGAACTCGTCGAAATAGATGACGCGGTTCTTGCTCCAAATCCCGCCCGGACTGCGGAAATCAGGAATCCCGGACTCGGTCGAAATCCCCGCGCCGGTAAACACCACCGCAAAGCGCGATCGGTCCAGCACCGCCTTCAATTGATCAAGCATCACCGCAGGATTACACGCCGAGCACCGTTCGATCAAACGATCGGATGCAAACCCCATTGCCAGCAGAATGCAAGGAACACCAGGATCGCAAGCGTCAGCAACGCGTAACCCGTCTGCGCCAACCGTGAGCGTGTGTCCGTGCCAAAGCCCGTGATGCTCCAATAGATCATCGGGATCACAAGCACCGCGAGCGCCACCGGTATGGCGAGCAGCAGCATCAGCGTCGGCGAGGGTCCATGCAGGATATCAAGCGGCGCCGGCGTCGACATCAACGCCGCCATCGTAACCAGCGCACCGATCGTCAAAGCCGCCGCCAAGAACGCGGCAAGACGCGGGAACAACGTGATCACCGCTTTCGGATCGCCAAGAATCTGCCGGCTCAGGAACCCATTCGTCCAACCCCACAGCGCCATGACGCAGAACGCGACGACGATGGCCAACGCCACCGACCACAACGCCCACTCGCTCGCGCCGGTGACCCGATCATAGACGTCGGAGTCAAGCACCAGCTGCGTCGGCTGCCCGCGCCCGTCGACAAGCGCAGCCGCACGCCACTGAAAATCCGGATTGACCCAGGTGCCATTCGCTTGCGGCAGGAACAGGAGATCGCGCCCTGACCGCGTGAAATGAACGACCAACCGCCCCTCACCCGGGGCCGACACCGACAACTGCCCCGCAGCCGCCGCGATCACCGTAAAGTCCGCCCGCGCACGCCGCACGGCCATGTACGTGCCGACCAGTTGTTGTGCGCGCAATTCGGCCGTCGGGTTCACTTCAGCGACAGGCTCGCCGCGCGATGGCCACAGCACGTCGAACAAACCCTTGCGCAGCGGCTGGCTCGCGTCGAAACGGCAATCGCCGTTATACGCGATGAAGAAACCAGTCTTGGTCTCCGGAACCATCGCCAGCTGCGAGCAGAAGCCCAGCCACGATCCGTCATGGCCGATCCATCGCACGCCGTTGCGACGCCCTTCCATGAAGCCATAAGCCCAACCGTCGAGCCCTTCGACTTGCGTAAAGTGCTCGGCCTGCATGCGCTGGATCGATTGGTCGCTGAGCAGGTGCTCGTCGTCGCCATAGACGCCGTGGTTCATATGCACGAGCATGAACTTCGCCATGTCGTCCGCGGTCGTGATCAGATCGCCCGCTGGCCCAATGCGCATGCGATCAAGCTCGGCCCGCTTGAACCCGTTCTCGTCCCCGCCTTTGAAGTACGGCACGGCGATGTCTTGAGGCAACGGATACGGCACGCCAAACGACGACGACGTCATGCCCAGCGGCGTAAAGATGTTTTGCTGAACATAGGCGTTGAAATCTTGCCCGCTCAAATTCTCGACCACATGTCCCGCCAGCGCAAAGCCGTGGTTCGAATAGGCGAACATCTTGCCCGGCGGCAGAACGCGCGGCGGCATCGACTGCGCCAGATACTGCCCCAACGGCTCGACCACGCCGGTCAAGGGCGCCGACATGCCGAGATACTTGTCGTCGAACCCGGCCGTGTGCGTGAGAATATTCGCCAGCGTCACCGGCTCGGCATACGTGGGCGCAATCTTGAACCCGCTCAGATACGTGTTCACGTCCGCGTTGAGATCGGCCTTGCCCTGCTCGACCAACTGCATGACGGCGGTCGCAGTGAACAACTTCGAAATCGACGCCACGCGAAAACGCGTGCGATCCGGATCGACGGGAACGCGCGCACGAACATCGGCGAAGCCGTAGCCCGCCTTCAGCGTGACCTTGCCGTCCTGAATGATGACGATCGTCGCGCCGGGAAACTCGCCGGCAGCAATCAACCCAGTCATCAACCCGTCAACATAGCCCTTCAAACGCGACTGATCGGAAGGAGCCTCAGGCGTGGCGTCGTCGCCCGCACCCAACTCAACCGAACCGCCCTCCGCCGCGTCCGGCGCATCGGACGGCCCGCGCGGCATGATCTTCTTGCCCAGCGGCCCGCTCTCTTCGCGCGGAGGCGGCTGAAGCACCGGATCGCCGAACGGCGCGGGAGTCGGCTCCTCGGCCGGTTGCGCGAGCGCCAACTGCACGCACGCAAACCAGATCAGGCCAAGCAACAGAAACCGCCCACCCATTCAGCGCCCCTAGAAGACTGCCCGGAACTCTATCGGGCCACGCAGCGCGCATCTACCCGCGCCGTCCCGGAATATCAACCCGATCGCCCTTAAGAATACTGAACGCGTGCAGCCACGGCGTGCAGCGCCGGGGACGGCTCGCGCCCCCGACGTGCCTAGCGACTCTGGCGTGCAACGCTAGGCCTTCACCGCTCCCGGTTTGCCTGCCTCGATCGCGAATTTGCCCAGCGAGCCATCCTTGGTTTTCGGATCGCGAACGTCCTCGACGACACGCAAATCGACCGTCATCGCCTGCCGTCCCGCCTCGCAAAGAATGTAGCCGCGCTTGCGGCTATCGAAGAATTTGATGTGCGGATTGTCCGGCAACAACTTGGCGAATTGATCATACGGCACGCCGGCCGACGAGATCGACGTGCCGACCAACTCCGTCGCAACGGTCGTGGAGGTCGGATTGCGAAAATCTTCCTTCACGTCGTTGACCCAGAAGGAATGAATATCGCCCGTCACAAACACCGGGTTCGCAACCTTCGTCCGCGTCATCGCCCCAATGATCCGCTCGCGTGCGGTCGGAAAGCCGTTCCAATCGTCCGTCCACCAACCTTCGACGCCGTCCTTCGTCTTCTGGAAGAGACGCGAAAACATCTCGCCGTTGCCGACCACCGTCCACATCGACTTCGAGCGCGAGAACACGCCGTTCAGCCACCGCTCCTGCGCCGCGCCCAACAGCGACCGGCCGTCGTCGAACAACTCCTTGCACTCGGCCGTCACGACTTGTCCGCCGCCCTTCTCCTTCGAGCGGCACGCGGCGGGTGAGCGGTACTGCCGGTTGTCGATCATCGCGACGTCGACGAGATCGCCGAACACCGAACGCTGATAGAGCTGCATCCCCGACGGACGCGGAATGGCGATGCGGCGCAGCGGCATGTGCTCGTAGTACGCCTGATAGGCCGCAGCGCGGCGCTTCACGAACGCGGCCGGATCCTGCCAGTCTTCGGACTCCAGCGCCTGATAGTCGTTGTCGACCTCGTGATCGTCCCAGGTCACCAGCCAAGGGCAATGCGCGTGCGCACGCTGCAGCGAAGAGTCCAGCTTATAGAGCGCATGCCGGTCGCGATATTCTTCAAGCGAGAGCGGCTCCGGCCCATCGTGCCGGCGCACCGGATCGCCCCAAGACGATTCATAGATGTAGTCGCCAAGGTGCAGCACCAGCGCCGGATCGTCCTTCACCATGAAGTCGTACGCGGTGAAATAGCCCTGCTCGTAATGCTGACACGATGCCACCGCAAAGCGCAGCTTATCGAGCGTCGAACCCATTTGCGCGGCCGTCCACGCGCGCCCGACCGGACTGGCGTCCCCGCCGGCGATGCGGAAGCGATACCAGTACGGCCGCCCCGACGGCAGATCGCGCACCTCCACATGCACCGCATGCGCCAGCGCGCGGCGCGCCAGTGCCTCGCCCTTGCGCACGATTGTCGTCATCGCCGCGTCGGTCGCCACTTCCCAGATCACGGGGACAGTTTGATCGACCACCGACCCGCGATCGAAAGGATCCGGCGCGATCCGCGTCCAAATCACAAAGCCGTCCGCCACCGGATCACCCGACGCGACGCCCAGCGCAAACGGATAGGCGTTGAACTTGGGCCTCGAGACCAGGGGCCATTCGCAAGCGCTGAGCGCCGCACTCGCAACCGACACCGACGCAAACGCTGCCGCGCGGCCGAGTAACGCGCGGCGATTGAAATGAAATGCACTCATCGTCGGTCCCCACATCCGAAATCGTGGCACTACACGCACCACAGGCATCGGACACGACGCAACGAACATCCCCGCATCATAAAAACGTCAGCGAATTGTCACGGAAATACTCGCCCGGACAACGGTGCGGACGTGCATCACGCAATGCGTCTTAGAACACGCGCACCGCGTCATTCGCACTCACTGTGCTCTGCAAGTGGAGCGCGTGCGCAACACAATACGATCCGCGCCGTCTTCGTCATCCAACCGTCGTACAACAGTCGCGAGACCGAAATGTCATTCCTTAATTTGGTCCCCGGGGATGTCGCGGAAGTTGTGCTTGCGCGACGTAGTTTTGATTGATCGCGGGGGCGACATGTTTTTTTCCAACAGACTCTTAGGCACTTCTGCGCTTTGCGCGGCGGCGTTGCTCACCATGGCGGTGCCGGCCTACACGCAGGCCGTGTCGTCCAGCATCCGCGGCGACATCGTGTCGTCGGCTGACGGAAGCTTCGTCTCGAACGCAACCGTCGAGATCATCGACACGCGCACCAACAGCGTCACGCGCCAATCGGCGCCGAACGGTCAGTTCAACGCCCCCGGCCTTGACGTCGGCGGGCCCTACATCATCCGTGTGTCCGCGCCGGGCTTCCGTGACGTCGAACTCAAGGGGATCTTTCTCGTCCTGGGCGAACCCCTCCGCCTTACGATTACGCTTGAGTCCTCGACGGCCTCGGCACCGGAACGCGTCACCGTCATCGGCGCGCGCGGCAATGCCAAAATCGACAAGCGCGGCGTCGGCGGTTCGTTCAACGAACGCAACATCCGTGACATGCCGACGGCGAACAACGACTTCAAGGAAGTCATCAACCAGTCGCCGTTGGCCAACCACGAACTTGCCGGCAACAACTCGACCCAATCGAACCAGCCGCTGTCGATCGCGGGCGCCAACCCGCGCTGCAACTCGTTCAACGTCGATGGTGTGGCTCAAGGCGATAGCTTCGGCCTGAACTCCGGCGGCTATCCGACCGCCCGCTCGCCCCTGCCCTACAATTGGACGAAGCAGATCCAGATCGCCGTGTCGCCCTACGACACGGAATACAACGACTTCTGCGGCGGCATCATCAACGTCATCACCAAGACCGGCGAGAACGAATTCCACGGCGGCATGTACTACAATTTCAAGGACCAGGATCTGCGCGGCAAGGATATCGGCAACGGCCAGAGCCCGCCCAAGACCGACTTCATGGAAGAGAATTGGGGCGCCTACATCTCGGGCCCGATCATCGAAGACAAGCTCTTCTTCTTCGCCGGTTACAACCGCATCCTGGCCGTCGGCACGCCGACGGAATTCGGTCCGGCGGGATCAGGCGCGGCGAACATTGTCGGCACGGTCACGCAGGCTGAACTCGACCAGATCGTCAATCTGTCGAAGACGCTCTACGACTATGATCCCGGCGGCACGAGCTCGGCAGCGCCCGAAGACATCAAGAACATCATTGCCAAGGTGAACTGGAACATCACGGACAATCACCGCTTCCAGTACACCTATCAGGCGTCCGAGGGCGGGGCGAGCCAAAGCGGGACGTTCCCGTCGACCAACACGACGGCTCTTACCGGTCCCCAGCGCCTTGCATTGTCCTCAAGCCGCTACTTCGATGGCGAAGATCTGAAATCGCACAATTTCCAATTCTTCTCGGATTGGACGGACCGCTTCTCGACCGAGGTAAAGCTCGGCCGGGTTTTCGTGATCGGCAACCAGATCCCGCTCGGCGGGGCTGACATGCCGTCCATCCTGGTTCAGGCCGATCAGGCCCCCAACCCTAGCACCGCATCCTACAGTGCGGCCGGAAGCAACGACGGCTACGTGATCTTCGGTCCAGACTCCAGCCGCCACTTCAACTTCCTGGAATACACGTCGAACGTTGCGAAGATTACCGCCACCTACGATCTCGACGAACACGTCATCAAGGGCGGTTACGAAAAGAAGACGCTCGACATCTTCAACAGCTTCGTCCAAGGCGCCGACGCACTCTATCGCTTCGATTGTATTTCGGACGGCATCGCCGGCAACGGCAACTGCTTCGACGAAGGCGTCGTCGCTCTCTTTGCCGACACGCGCTTCGGCAACCCGAGCGCGACCACGCCCTCGAACAGCATTACCTACAACAACAACCCCTCGAACGACCCGACGGCGGCCTCGGCGAAGTGGGGTTACAACATCGATACGCTCTACGCCCAAGACGACTGGAACGTCACGCCGGAATTGGCCGTGATGGTCGGCCTTCGCTACGATCGCTTTGACTCCAAAGGCGATATTCCCAGCAACCCGCAATTCACCTCGGTCTACGGGTTCAACAACTCGAAGGATCTCGACGGCCTCGATATCTTCCTGCCGCGCGCGTCGTTCATCTACGACCTGCCGACCGGCTCGGAGGAAGAAGAAAGCGCGTTTGAAGTCAGCTTCCGCGGCGGCGTCGGTCGCTACTCCGGCGGCTCGCCAAACGTGTGGGTGTCCAACAACTACTCGAACAACGGCTTGCAGCAGGTGCTGCTCTCGGGCTCGCCGTTGGGCGGCAGCTCGCCGCTCGCCGGCATCAACCCCAACTTCCTCACCACCTCGCCGGGCGGCGGCCTGACAAACCTCGAGGACGTGCATCCGCTTCTGCAATCGCTGCTGTCGGGACTGTCGTCCAACGGCACGGTCAACGCGCTGTCGCCCGACTTCGAACTGCCGTCGATCTACCGCGCGAACCTGGCGGCTGACATGGAATGGGACGGCTGGCAAGCCACCGTCGAGTACCTCTACATGGACGCGCTCGACCAGCTCTACTACCAAGACCTTCGCATGGTGCAGCGCACGGCCTCGAACAGCCGCGGCACGACGATCAGCGGCGGTCGCGGCCCTGACGGTCGCATCATCTACGACCACATCGACGATATCCGCGCGGACGATACGGTTCGCCCGCGCACCGGTAACGACCTGATCCTCAGGAACGCCGACAAAGGCGAAGGCGAGTTCGTGATCCTGGGTGTCGGCAAGACCTTCGATTTCAAGTCCGGCAACGGCGACATGCGCATCAACCTCGGCTACGTGAATTCGAACGTCGACGATATGGGCGGTCTGACGTCCAGCGTCGCGGGCTCGAACTTCACGGCTCCCGCACGCGTCAACATGAACGAGGCGGAAGTCGGTCGTTCGGACTACGAACGCAAGCACGTTTTCAAGGGGAGCGTTTCAACCAGCTGGCGCTTCTTCGAAATGCTTGAATCGCGCCTGTTCCTGTTCGGACAATCGCTGTCCGGCCAGGGCATCAGCTACACGTTCACCGGCAACCCGTTCCTCGACAACATCAACCCCGCTCTGAACCCGGGCGGCGCCAACGTGCAATACGCCGAAAATCAGCCTGCCAACAAAGCGCTGCTCTACGTGCCTCGCGCCGACGCGGCCACCGGCCAAGTCGTTTGCGGCACCACAGCGGCGACAAGTTCGGACCCGGGCGTGTTCTTCGATCCAACCTTCAACTGCGCCGGCTTCAATGCGTTCCTGGCGCAGACGGGCCTGATGGAGTTCAACGGCCAGATCTCGCCGCGCAACTTCGACAGCGGACCCTACATCACCCGCATCGACTTGGGCTTCGAGCAGGAAATCAACCTCTTCGGTGATCACCGTGCCGTGTTCGAATTCAACATCTTCAACTTCGGCAACATAATCAACAAGAAGTGGGGCCTGTGGCAGACCCCTGTCTTCCAGAACTTCCAGAGCGTCGTGAACGCGAACTACGACGCCGAGACGAACACCTACCGCTACAACTCGTTCACGCCGGGCGGCTCCGCCCAACAGGGTCCGGGCCTTCAGACGAATACCTCGGCCTCGCAATGGCAGCTGCAGCTGGGCATCCGCTACGAGTTCTAATTGTCTGAACTATATCGAGCGCAAGAGAGGCGGCGGCAACGTCGCCTCTTTTGTCGTGTTGGGGACCAACCGCCGAACAGCTGTCGCAATCCTTTCATTTGACTTGGGTAGGCCGCATATAGTTCTTAACGATGTCGCCGCGACCAACGGCGGCTCCAGTTTTTGGTACCCCGTTTCAGTGCGTTTAGTACACTTGCAGTGCCTCACTAGCCTCCCTGAATGCCCTCAGAACTTGAGCGGGCCTCGTGCCCGCTCTTTTTTGTTTCAGGCCGCGCAAACGCGCGCCGTCATCACCGAAAACAAGTGTAACGGTTGTGCGAAGCTTGACAGGACTCGCGCGCTAGAACTGCCTCGGGAGCATGCCGTAGCGACAAAGTGGCGCCGCCCGCTAACGCGTTGATCCGGTTGGTGGTCCGGAACAGAAACCGTGCGCGCCGCAACTCTGTAACCCCACCATCACAAAACTTTCATCCCAGCATGGTTCTCATCTTGCGCGGTGGCGTGAAGCGGATTTTCAAAACGATCCGGCCCGCCATTGACGACCACACAAGGGGTTCTCATGCTCAGAAAATCAACATTGGTAGCATTGCTGGCGACAGTGTCGATCGGCGCCGTTGCCATCGCCGCGGATGATCTCGATCCGCGTTACAAGGATTACGCGCCGACCTCCGGCGTGTCGGGAACGCTGAAGTCGATTGGTTCGGACACCCTCAACAACCTGATGACGTTGTGGGCCGAAGACTTCAAGAAGCTCTATCCCGGCGTAAAGATCGAAATCGAAGGCAAGGGTTCGTCCACGGCCCCGCCGGCTTTGATCGCGGGCACCGCCCAGTTCGGACCCATGTCGCGTCCGATGCGTCCCGCTGAGAAAGATCAGTTCGAAGCGAAGTACGGCTACAAGCCGACGGAAGTTCGCGTGGCAGTCGACGCGCTCGCCGTGTTCGTCCACAAGGACAATCCGTTGAAGTGCCTTTCGCTGGGTCAGCTTGACGGCATCTTCTCCGTCACGCGCAACACCGGCTCGCCGGACATCAAGACCTGGGACCAGCTCGGCGTGACCGGCGAATTCGCCGGCAAGGCGATCTCGCTCTTCGGTCGTAACTCGGCCTCGGGCACCTACGCGTACTTCAAGGAAGTGGCGCTCGCGAGCGGCGACTACAAAGGCACCGTCAAGGAACAACCCGGCTCGTCCGCGGTGGTCCAAGGCGTAGCGTCGGACAAGTTCGCCATGGGCTACTCGGGCATCGGCTACAAAACGGCCGACGTCAAGGCGATCGCGGTATCCGGTCGCGACGGTCAGTGCAACGACCCGACGCAAGCGAACGCCTATTCGGGCAAGTACCCGATCTCGCGCTTCCTTTACGTGTATGTGAACAAGAACCCGTCGGCGGCGCTTGATCCCGTTCGCGGTGAGTTCCTCAAGTTCGTGCTCTCGAAGAGCGGCCAAGACGATACGGTGAAGGACGGGTACTTCCCGATGCCGTACGTGTTCGCCGCGGAAGACCGCAACAAGCTTGGACTTGGTAACTAAGTGACGTCTTGAAATGCTCCGGCGCCGGCTATTTGCTGGCGCCGGAGTTTCGCGCGTCTGGGGGCAGTTGCGCGAAGTGGGGGGTCCGGGCTCTAAAGGCTCGGTGGTAACGGGTGGACAAGAATGTCCCAAAGTGAATCGGCTGCACCGGCGCAAAAGCGACCGGTATCTGTTGTCTATCAGCGCGAGAAGAAGACCAAAGCTTCGGTCTTGTGGACCGACGCCATCGCCAAGTACGGCATCTCGATCGGCGGCGCGCTGGTCATCATCGCCGTCTTCACGATCATGCTGTTTCTCATCTACGTATGCCTCCCGCTGCTCGACGCGGGCCGCCTCGACGGCGTAAAGAAATTCAAGCTAGGCGTGACAGACACGCCGTTCCTCGAAGCGCAGATGGACGAGCATCAAACGATCGCCGTCGATCTTCAGCCCGACGGCCACGTCAAAGCTTTTCATGTGGGAACCGGCACGCCAATCGCGGCGCCGTCATATGATCTCGGCGGAATGACCGCCACGACCTTCGCCTCGACCCTGCGCGGCGACGACGTTCTGTTCGGATTCCAGGATGGGACGATCCGCACCGGCAAACTGAATCTTCCGGCCCGCGTAACGCCCGCCAATCAAGTCCCGGCGAACTTGCGCAAGCTCGATGAGCGCGACGCCACCGACGGCAACAACGTCTACTCGAAAATCCCCGGACAGTTTCGCAAGACCAACGTCGAGACCACGCTCGACCCGCCCGCCCAAATCGCCGAACCCGGCGTTGCGATCCTGAAGGCCGACTATCGTCTGGGCGGCACGGCGGAACGTCCGCTCAGGACCTTCGTCACACTCGACGCCTCAGGCAAACTGCGGCTGACCCAAGCCTACACCGAACTCAACATGATGACCGGTGAAGGCACGACGCAGATCACGAACGCGGAAATTCCTCTCACAGCCAATCCCGCCGACGTCACGAAAATTCTGCTGAACACGCCCGGCGACCGCGTGCTGGTCGCCACCCGCGACGGCACGATCTACCGCTACAATACCCGGAACTTCTCCAACCCGCAGCTGGCCGAAACCGTAGACGTCGAGCCGGGCGCGAACGTCGAGATGACGGCGCTGACCTATCTCAACGCCGAGAACTCGATCGTCGTCGGCGGCTCGGACGGGTCGATCTCGATCTGGTTTGGTGTCGACCGCAAGTCGAAGGCGACCACCGACGGCATCGTTATGACGAAGGTCCACGCTGACTTCGTGAAGCAGCCGGCCGCCATCACCGACATCCGCGTGAGCCAACGCACGCGCATGTTCACGACGACCGATGCGAAGGGCGGTGTCTGGATCCGCCACGGCACGACGGAACGCACGCTGCTTGAGCTACCGGGCACGCCTGACGGCAACGGTCTTCAGGCGACCGTCTTCGGTCCCAAGGACGACGGCGTCCTCGCCATCGGCAAGAACGGCGAAGCGCTGCTCTGGAAAGTAAACATCCCGCATCCCGAAACGACGCTGCAGTCGGTCTTCGGCAAAACCTGGTACGAAGGCTACAGCGAGCCGGTCTATGTCTGGCAGTCGACAGCCGGCACCGACGCCGTCGAACCGAAACTCTCTCTGATCCCCCTTATCTTCGGTACCTTCAAAGCCGCGATCTATTCGCTGATGCTCGCGATCCCGATCGCGCTCATGGCCGCGATCTACACGTCCGAATTCTTGTCGCCGCGCACGCGTTCCGTCGTCAAGCCGACGATGGAATTGATGGCGACGCTGCCGTCGGTCGTCGTCGGCTTCGTGGCGGCACTCGTTCTCTCGCCCATTGTCGAAAACTGGATCGCCGCCATCGTCATAGCCTTCGGCGTCATACCGTTGACGCTGATAACGATGTCCTTCCTGTGGCAGCTTCTGCCCCAGCCGATCTCAAACCTGCTGGACGGCATCCCGAAGTTGCTCGCCTACTTCCTGGCGATCCTCGCTGCTGTTTGGGTCAGCCGCGAAGCAGGTCCGTTGGTCGAAGCGACGTTCTTCGGCGGTGACTTCAAGAAGTGGACCTCGGGCGAGGGTTCGGCGCAGCCGTTCTTGTTCCTGATCCTGATCCCTGCATCCTTCGCGCTGGTGTTCTTCGCAACGCGGCCGGTCTACAACGCGGTCTACCGCCTGAACCTGCGCGAACTGCCGAAATTCCTGGCCGCCGCCAGAGAGCTGTTCGGCTGGTTCGTCATCTTTGCGCTGTCGATCGGTTTGGCCTGGGGTCTTTCGATCCTATTGAACCAGATCGGCTACGACGCCCGCGGCGGCCTCATCGACACCTACGTTCAGCGCAACGCGCTGGTGGTCGCCTTCGCCATCGCCTTCGCCGAAATTCCGATCATCTACACGATCTCGGAAGACGCGTTGAACGCGGTGCCCTCATACCTGCGCTCGGGCTCGCTCGCGTGCGGCGCATCGCGCTGGCAAACGACAAGCTGGATCGTGCTGCCGACGGCCGCGTCCGGCATCTTCTCGGCCATCATGATCGGCCTCGGCCGCGCGGTGGGTGAGACCATGATCGTCGTCATGGCGACCGGCAACACGCCGATCATGGACGTCAACATTTTCAACGGTCTTCGCACCCTGTCCGCCAACATCAACGTCGAACTGCCAGAGGCGGTGCGCGACTCAACGCTTTACCGAACGCTCTTCCTTTGCGCGTTGGTGCTGTTCGTCATGACGTTCGTCATCAACACGATCGCCGAACTGGTCCGTCAGCGCTATCGCAAGCGCGCGGCTCAACTTTGAGAGGGCGGGGGACCACACCATGACCGACACCGTCACCAACACACCCGACGCCCCGGCGCTTCCCGTTCCGGTGCGCCGCATGGCGCGCAGCGATCTGGCCGCCCGCGGCGAACCCTTCGTCTGGATCATGGGCGCGGCGCTTGTCGCCGGACTCGCGATGATCACCGGCTTCCTGGGCTTCGTGATCTACGTCGGCGCCTTGACGTTCTGGCCACAGCCCATCGCCGTCATCACGACCACGCAAGACAAGGTCATCGCCGGCGAAGCGTTTCGCTCCGAAACCTACAAACCGCGCGAAGAGCAGCTTCAATCCGCGTCGCCCGAGGCGCGCGCGAAAATCACGGCCGACCTCGGCATCGTGGAGCGCACGCTTTACCGCGTCGGCAACTATGACCTCTTCGGCGAAGATTTCGTTTGGATCCCCTCCTTTGAAGTGAAGTCTACGGCTTACCCCAAGGACATGTACTTCATCGAGCGCTTGGAATGGGGTCCGTTCGTGGGCCGTGTGAAAGAACTCGACATCAGCGGCGCCAAACAACCGACGCCGACGCTCGAGCAGATCCGCACCGCTCATGCAGCCGCCGAACTGCGCCGCACCGAAATCGAGCAGCTTGAGAAAGTCGAAATCTCCGAGATCAATCACCAGATCGACGACATCCGATTGGGCGTCCGACGCGCCGAGCTTGAGTATGGCCCTGGAACAGCAGGCGCAGAGGCCGCGAAGGCCGAAGCCGCGAAGGAAACGGCCAAGCTCGAAGCGCAATACAAGGTGCTTGAACAGAAGGCTACGGCGCTGCGTCAAACCGACGACGCCGTGACCATCACGCTCGAAGCCGTCGACAGCCAGACGAAGACACTGCCGCTGTCGCGCCTGGTGCGCTTCTACCCGGCGAACGATCTCACGACCGCAGACAAATGGTCCATCTACGGCTCGCGCTGGCTGGAGTTCATCACCGCCCAGCCGCGCGAAGCCAACACCGAAGGCGGCGTCTTGCCGGCGATCGTCGGCACGCTGACGATGATGATCCTGTTGAGCTTGGCGGTGGCGCCGTTCGGCGTGATCACCGCGCTCTATCTGCGCGAGTACGCGACGCAAGGCGCGTTCGTCTCGTTCATCCGCATCTGCGTCAACAACCTGGCCGGCGTCCCGTCGATCGTCTACGGCGTCTTCGGCCTGGGCTTCTTCTGCTACATCGTCGGCGGCTCGGTCGACCAACTGTTCTTCGCGGAGAAACTGCCGAACCCGACCTTCGGCACCGGCGGCATGCTGTGGGCGTCGCTCACTCTCGCGCTGCTGACAGTGCCTGTCGTGATCGTCGCCACCGAAGAGGCGCTGGCCGCCGTCCCGCGCTCGATGCGCGAGGGCTCACTGGCCTGCGGCGCATCGAAGTGGCAGACCATCGCGCGCATCGTGCTGCCGCGCGCCGCCCCGGGCATCATGACCGGCCTGATCCTCGCGATGGCGCGCGGCGCCGGCGAAGTCGCGCCGCTGATGATCGTGGGCGTGGTGAAACTCGCGCCCGAACTCCCGATCGATCTGACGGCCCCGTTCGTTCACTTCGAACGCAGCTTCATGCACTTGGGCTTCCACATCTACGACACCGGCTTCCAGTCCCGTAACTCCGAGGCCGGTAGGCCGATGGTGTTCGTGACGACGCTGTTGTTGATCAGCATCGTGCTGGTGCTGAATGCATTCGCGATCTACGTACGCACCCGCCTGAAGCGGGCCTATCAAGTCGGTCAGTTCTAGGGGTTATGGCAATGGCGGCGACCAAAACAGCGGCGGCAAACGTCCAATCGGCGGATTTCCAACCGACCGTCTATCACGTCAAGCAAGGCGAACAGGGCATCAGCCTGAAGGTCGAAGACTTCAGCCTGTGGTACGGCCAGACGCGCGCGCTGTGGAACAACTCGCTTGATTTTCAGAAGGGCGTTTGCACCGCGTTGATCGGCCCGTCAGGCTGCGGCAAGTCGACCTTGTTGCGCTCGATGAACCGCATGAACGACCTCATCGACGGCCTGCGCACGACCGGACAGATGACGCTGGAAGGCGAGCCGATCTACGGCGCCACCATCGACGTGATCGCGTTGCGCAAACGCATGGGCATGGTGTTCCAAAAACCGAACCCCTTCCCGATGTCGATCACCGAGAACGTAATTTATCCGCTGCGCGTCGACGGCGTCACGAACCGCAAGCTCCTGAAGGAAGCGGCCGAAGGCGCGCTCCGCGGCGCGGCGTTGTGGGAAGAAGTCAAAAACCGTCTCAACGAAAGCGCGCTCGGCCTCTCGGGCGGTCAGCAACAGCGCCTGTGCATCGCGCGCGCCATCGCCGGCAACCCGGAAGTTCTGCTGATGGACGAACCGTGCTCGGCCCTCGACCCGATCGCCACGGCGAAAATCGAAGAGCTGATCGACGAACTGAAGGGCCGCTATACGATCATCATCGTGACCCACAACATGCAGCAGGCGGCCCGCGTCTCCGACAACACGGCGTTCATGTATCTGGGTCGGGTGATCGAGTACGGCGACACCAAGTCGATGTTCGAAAACCCCCAGGCCAAGCGCACGGAAGACTACCTGACCGGCCGTTTCGGTTAGGGCGCAAAGGCCGCCGCAACCGGGACTTGCCACCCGCCCGTTCGCGCTATATGAAGCGCCCTCCTCGGGTCCCGCTAAATGGCGGCGTCCCGCCGAAAAGCGCCCTTCGTCTATCGGTTAGGACTCAAGATTTTCAATCTTGCAAGAGGGGTTCGACTCCCCTAGGGCGCGCCACTTTTTCGACGCTCCGGCGTCGCCACCGATCCGTCATCTTCGCTCCCCACTTCACTGCTCATCGCGGCAGGGAGGCCATGAACATGAGCAGACGGGTTTGGACGAAACCTTGGTACCGATCGCGCGGCGTATGGGGTGCGATCTTTGGCGTTGCCGGGACGGCATACGGGCTATGGGCGACGGTCCTGCCCTGCGGCATGTGGCAATCTGTCCATAACTACGCCTCGGCCGCGGTAACCTTCTATGCCGCTTACTTGGCGTTCGTTGGCCGGCGAACCGCAGCCCAGCCGATCCATATTTTCTGGCGTCATCAGGTGGAAGTACCACCCGACTGATCGCCTCACCGTTGTTCCGCCGGTGCCGTACCTGTCTCGCGCGCGCCACACTTAAGCGCGGCAGAGGTGAGGGACTACCGGAAGCGGCAGGCTTGGTGTGCTGCACGCCACTGTAGTAAGCGCGCAACGCGCCGTACCCAAATACCAGGCTGTCTTGGACCTGTCACAGACCTGTCATGGAGGCCGACGAATATCCGCCTCGATGGGGACTGAGAGGCAAAAGCCTCTCTTGTTTGATAAACACAGGGGTGAGTTCTGATGACGAAGACGTTTTGGCTCGCGACCACGGCAATCGTGGCCGCCGCGATGTTGACCGCGCCGGCCTACGCCGGCGGCAAGACCAAAGAAGATTCGCGCGACCAAGAAATTCAGGAATTGAAGGCGCGTCTCGACCGCCTAGAACGCGAAGCCGAAGACGACAAGATCCAGACCGGTTCGCGCCTCAACAAGGTTGAGGAAACGCAGAACGCGGTGCAGTGGACGTTCAACGACGGCCGCCCGAGCGTCCGCTCCGGCGACGGCCGTTTCGAAATGGCCTTCCGCGGCCGCGTTCAGCTCGACTGGGCGCTGTTCGACCAAGACCAAGGCGACTTCGGCCTTGGCTATGGCGCAGCCAACAGCTGCGCCGCCACCAACGCGCTTTGCGACCTCGGTTCGGGCGCTGTGTTCCGCCGCGTCCGCTTCGGCGTCGAAGGCAAGTTCTTCCGCGACTTCATCTACGAACTACGCTTCGACTTCGGCGGTTCGGATATTGAAGGCGCCGGCATCATCAACATCGCCCGCGTCGGTTATGTCGGCATCCCGGGCCTGCGCATCCAGGCAGGCGCCATTCAGCCGATCCTGACCATGTACGACGCGACGTCGTCGGCCGAACTGACCACGATGGAGCGCCCACTCGTCGTGACCGCGCTGGTCGGCAACTTCGGCGGCGACAACGGCCGCAAGGCCATTGAAGTCACGTACCAGAAGGAAGGCCTGCTCTACGACGGCGACAACTTCCTGATCTCCGGCGCCTACACCGGCGACCGCGTCGCCACGAACGGTACCAGCCACTCCGGCGGCCCGGACGACGAACGCACGCAGTTGGTGGGCCGTTTGGCTTATCGCTTGTGGTCGGACGGCGTCTCGAACCTGCAGGTCGGCGCCAGCGGCGCGCAGATCCTCTCGCTCCAGGGCAACGTGCCGGGAACGGCGCGTACGCTTCAGCTGCGTGAACGTCCCGAAATCCGCGTCACCGGCGAACGCTTCATCGACACCGGCGCGCTCCCGCTCTCGCAGGACGACCCGGCATACGCCTACGGCTTCGAAGCCGGCATGAACTTCCAGAACCTGTACCTGGCCGGCGAATGGTACCAGTTCGAACTCGACCGCAACTTGAGCGCGGCCGACCCGAGCTTCAGCGGCTGGTACGTCGAAGGCGAATGGATCGTGACCGGCGAGAACAAGCGCTACGTCGCCAACGGCACGAACAACAACATCGCCGTCTTCCGCGGTCCGTCGGTCACTTCACCGTGGTCGCCCGGCGGCGGCCTCGGCGCCTGGTCGCTGCATGCTCGCTACAGCACGCTCAACCTGAACTGGAACGAAGGCGTCTTGGGTGCGGCGACTCCGGCCGGCGGCGTCCGCGGCGGCGAAGAAAGCAACCTCATCCTTGGCGTGACGTGGTACATGAACTCGAACCTCAAGATGATGGCCGAGTACAACATGGTCGAAGTCGACCGTCTGAACGCGGCCGGCGCCAGCCTCGACGCCGATTTCGACGTCATCCAAGGCCGCATGATGTTCACGTTCTAATCGGCAGACCCTCTACCCAACTGCCAGGACCCTCGCGCGAGCAATCGCGCGGGGGTTTTTCTTGTGGCTTAGGTCGCGAGGGCGGCGTCGCGAATTTGCGCCTGCACCCGCACATTGCCCTGCCATGTGTCGGTCTTGATCGACGCGGCAACGTGAAGGGACCGCCCCTTGGCGCCCAGCAGCAGCGCGCCGAGTTCGCTCTGCAACGCGCGGAAGGCAATGCCCTGCACGCGCCCGCCGTCAGAACCCGTGAACACGCACCGCACATGGTTCTCGCCGACGACGGCGGCGTTCACGACGCGCAAATTCGGAAACACGAACAACGGCTCTGAATTGCCGGCGCCATAAGGCCCGCAGCGCGCGATAAGATCGCACAGCTCGACCGTCGCCCCCGCCGCGGCCAACGCCCCGTCGATGGTGAAGGTCGCGCCATCGCTCGACGCGTCGCACGCGCCCTCCAGCCGCGCTGACAAGAAGTCCGCAAGCGCGGGCACCTGCGCCGGCAACACCGTCAACCCCGCCGCCATCGCATGCCCACCACCGTTGATGAGCACACCCGCTTCGCGCGCGGCAACGATGGCGCTGCCCAGGTCGACGCCGTTGAGCGAACGCCCCGACCCCTTCCCCACGCCGTCATTGATCGCGATGACGATCGCGGGCTTGCCATACCGCTCCTTCAAGCGGCCCGCGACGATGCCGATCACGCCCGGATGCCAGCCCTCGCGCGCGACCACCAACACCCGCGCGCCGCGCAGCGCAGCGTCGCCCTCGACCATCGAAATCGCTTCGTCCAGCGCCGCCTGCTCGATCTGCCGCCGTTGCTGGTTCAGAACGTCCAGCTCCTGCGCAATCTCCTGCGCCTCGCTCACATCGTCGGTCGAGAGCAGCCGCGCGCCAAGATCGCAACGCCCGACGCGCCCGCCGGCATTCACCCGCGGCCCCAGCACGAAACCGAGGTGATACGGCTCCGCCGCCGCGCTCAACCCTCCGACCGCCATCAGCGCGGCAACGCCGGCAACCGGCGTCGCATTCATCGCCTCAAGCCCCTTCGTCACGAAAGTCCGGTTGAGACCCTTGAGCGGCACGACGTCGGCCACCGTCCCCAGCGCGACAAGGCTCAACCACTGCCGCAAGTCCGGCGCGGCCCGCGTCGCAAACCACCCGCTTTCGCGCAGCACCCGGTTCGTCGCCACACATAGCATGAACGCAACACCGACCGCCGCGAGCTGACCCAGCCCGGACGTATCTTCATGCCGGTTGGGGTTCACGATCGCGAACGCCGGCGGCAACGTCTCACCCGGCAGATGGTGATCGCACACGACCACATCCGCGCCCGCATCGCGCGCGGCGGCCAGCGCCTCATGCGCCTGCGTCCCGCAATCGACGGTGACGATCACCTTCGCCCCGTCGCGCGCCAGCTTCGTCATCGCCGCAACGTTCGGCCCGTAGCCCTCGCTCAAGCGATCGGGAATGTAGATGACGGGCGCCGCACCGACCGCGCGAAAGAACCGCGCCAGCAACGCCGACGACGTCGCGCCGTCGACATCATAGTCGCCGAAGATCGCAATCCCCTCGCCGGCGCGCACCGCATCGGCCAACCGCCGCGCCGCCAAGTCCATATCGGCGATGACGCTCGGATCCGGCAAGTCGGCCTTCAGCGTCGGATTGAGATAGCCCTCCGCGGCCTCCAGCGTCACGCCGCGCGAGGCCAACAGGCGCCCCACGATCTCGCCGGTCTTCAACCGCTGCGCAATCGCCAGCGCCACTGAGGGATCATACGGACGCTCAACCCAGCGCCGCCCCGACGCCGACCGCGCGACGCCCAGAAACGCGCGCTCGCTATCGGCCGCATCGGGAGGAACAGAAACGAATGCGCGCTGAAGACTCATGGGCAGCGAGTCTCGCAGAAACGCCACCGCAAATCTCACGAAACCCAGGGCAGCACCCACGTCATCCCCATCGCAAAAGCGTCAGGGATCCCACAACCGTGGATTTCGGCGCCACTAGGTCGGCTTGATCCCGTGCCGCGCTTTGATCCACCGCACCGTGCGGGTCTTGGAGCGCATCACGATCGTATGGCTGGTCATAAACTCGCCGACCTTGTGAATGCCTTCCAGCATCGACCCGTTGGTCACCCCCGTCGCCGCGAACATGACGTCGCCGGACGCGAGGTCCAGCGTGTTGTACTTCCTGTTGAAGTCGGTGATGCCGATACGCGCCGCACGAGAGCGCTCGTCGTCGTTGCGGAACACAAGCCGCGTCTGGATCTGCCCGCCGACGCAGCGCAACGCCGCCGCCGCCAGCACGCCTTCTGGCGCACCGCCCTGCCCCATATAAATGTCGATCCCCGTCTCCGGATCGCTGCAGTGAATGACGCCGGCGATATCGCCGTCCGAAATCAAATGGATCGACGCGCCCGTACCGCGCACCTTGCTGATCAACTCCGCATGCCGCGGCCGGTCCAGAATACATGCCCGGATCTCGCGCGCGCTCACACCTTTCGCCTTCGCCAGCCGCTCGATGTTTTCGCGCGGATCGGCATCCAGATCGACGACCCCATCCGGATAACCGCCGCCGACCGCAATCTTATCCATGTAGGTATCGGGCGCGTGCAGCAGACTGCCGCCTTCCGCGATCGCGACGACGGCCAGCGCATTCGCCATCGCCTTCGCGGTCAGCGTCGTGCCTTCCAACGGATCGAGCGCGATGTCGACTTTAGGGCCTTTGCCCGTGCCGACCTTCTCGCCGATGAACAGCATCGGCGCTTCGTCGCGTTCGCCTTCGCCGATCACGACCGTGCCGTCGATGTTGCACAGGTTCAGCGCGGTACGCATCGCATCGACCGCCGCCTTGTCGGCCTCATGCTCGTTCCCACGGCCCACTTGTTCATAAGCGGCAATGGCGGCGGCTTCCGTCACACGCGCAAGCTCAAGCGTCAGAATGCGCTCAAGGCCGGTGGCGTCCGGTTGAATGTCCTTCATAGGTCCCCTCAGAAACGTTCCATCCTAATCATGCACGGTTGCTCCGTGACGACGCCCGTCGCGACCACAGCGCTCAGAGCTTTGACCATTGATGCTTCGCTGGCTTCATGCGTGATCATGACGACGGGCACGGCTTCACCAGGCGCACGTGACCGCTGCAGCATACTCTCGATCGAAATCGACTGATCGGCGAGGCACCGCGACAACACCGCGATCACACCTGGACGATCGATCACCGTAAATCTCAAATAGCACGCGCCGATATGCGCACCCATCGACGACACCTTCGGCCGCCCGATCTGCGAAGCCGGCGCACCGAACGTCGGCAACCGAACCCCGCGCGCAATATCCAGAACATCCGACATCACGGCCGAAGCCGTAGGCCCGCCGCCGGCGCCACGCCCTTCATAAACCGATTTGCCGGCCAAATCGCAATCCGCGACGACCGCGTTGAACACGCCGTCGACGTCGGCAAGCGGCGTCCCCAGCGGCACCATCGCCGGATGCACACGCTGCTCGATCCCGCCGTTCACGCGACTGGCCAGGCCCAGCATCTTGATGCGGAAACCGAACTCGCGCGCGAACATGATGTCCATCGGCGAGACGCGCTCGATTCCTTCCACGTGAATCTCATCCAGCGCCGGCGCATTCCCGAACGCCACCGCCGCCAACAGACACAGCTTATGCGCCGTATCCATGCCGCCGATGTCGAACGTCGGATCCGCTTCCGCATAACCAAGACGCTGCGCTTCCGCGAGCACATCGGCGAAGGAGCGCCCCGACGCTTCCATCGTGGTGAGAATGTAATTGCAAGTGCCGTTCAGAATCCCATAGACGCGTTCGACACGATTGGCGCCAAGCCCTTCGCGCAACGCCTTTACGATCGGAATACCGCCCGCGACCGCCGCCTCATAATTCAGCGCCAGCCCCTTGGCCTCCGCCGCCTTCGCCAGAGCCACGCCGTGATGCGCGAGCAAGGCCTTGTTCGCCGTGATCACCGGCACGCCACGCGCAATCGCGGCTTCCACCGCGGCCTTCGCCGGATCACCCTCGCCGCCCATCAACTCGACGAACACGTCGATCGGCGCCGACTGCGCCAGCTTTACGGGATCGGTGAACCACTCCGCGCCGCCCAACGACACGCCGCGATCCTTTGCCTTATCGCGCGCACTCACGGCCGTCACCTGCAACGCACGTCCGCTTCGCGACGCGAGCGCCGCACCATTCTCAACGATGATCTTAGCAACCGCGGCGCCGACCGTGCCGAGGCCCGCTATGCCAACACGAAGAGTTGTCATTGCGCAGCGTCGCGGGAGCCCCGCGCCTCAACGATTCCAGGACCCATCGCCAAAAACTTCTTCACGGTGCGCGCCGCCTGCCGAATACGCTGCTCATTCTCGACCAGCGCAATGCGAACATGCCCATCGCCGTACTCACCGAAGCCGATGCCCGGCGCGACCGCAACCTTCGCATGCTCAAGCAGCAGCTTAGAAAACTCCAGCGACCCGATCGACCGGAACGCTTCAGGGATCGGCGCCCAAGCAAACATCGACGCCTCCGGCGACGGAATATCCCAACCAGAGCGGCCAAAGCTGTCGATCAACGCATCGCGCCGCCCTTTGTAGATCGCGCGCATCTCATCGACACACGCCTGCGGCCCGTTCAACGCCGCCGCCGTCGCCACCTGGATCGGCGTGAACGCACCATAGTCGAGATACGACTTGATACGTCCCAACGCATGGATCAACCGCTCATTGCCCGCGGCAAATCCCATGCGCCAACCCGGCATCGCATACGTCTTCGACAGCGAGTTGAACTCGACGACAATGTCCTTCGCGCCTTCGACTTGCAGCATCGAGGGCGGCGGCTTATCGCCGAAGTAAATCTCGGCATAGGCAAGGTCGGACAAAACCCAAAGTCCCTTCGCCTTCGCAAAGCGAACCACGTCTTTATAAAACTCGAGATCGACAACCTGCGCCGTCGGGTTCGACGGATAACTCACGACCACGGCCGTCGGCGGCGGCACAGCATGCCGCACAGCCCGCTCAAGCCCGCGCAAGAATTGCTCAGGGCTCGACGCCTCGACGTGCCGTATCGCGGCGCCCGCCAGAATAAATCCGAACGCATGAATGGGGTAAGCCGGGTTCGGCACCAGAATCGTATCGCCCGGCGCCGTCATCGCCTGGGCGAGGTTCGCGAAACCTTCCTTCGACCCAAGGGTCGCAACGACTTCCGTATCCGGATTGATCTTCACCCCGAACCGCCGCCCGTAATAGGCAGCCATCGCCTTGCGCAAACCGGCGATCCCGCGCGAGGCCGAATACCGGTTCGTACGCGGATCGCGCACCGTCTCGACCAGCTTCTCGACGATGTGCTTGGGGGTCGGCATGTCGGGATTGCCCATCCCGAAGTCGATGATGTCGTCACCCGCGGCGCGCGCCTTCGCCTTCAGCCGGTTCACTTCTTCGAACACGTAGGGCGGCAGGCGCTTGATGCGGTGAAAGTCGGTATTCAAGACGGGCTCCATATGACCGCGGCCCGTATCCCGGGCCGCGGCAACAACATCTCAGGGAACTATGGCGGTTTCGAGTGGGGGCGCGCTTTAGACGCGCTGTCCCTCATTCGCCCCCAGACTTCTCCTCAGTCTTTTCCGCAGCCGCAGCCGCAGCCGGCTTCGCCGCAGCGGGAGCCGGAGGGGCCGCCGCCGCCTGGCCACCGCCGCGCAGATCGTCCGCGCTGTACTGCGCACGGTCGCGGTCGGCCACCAAGCTGTCGCGAATCTCGCGCTTTTGCGCCTCGGTCGAGGACGGCTCACGCGGCGCAGGCTGCGCAGCCAGGTTTGGGAATTCGGTCGGCTTGTCCGTCGGCTTGATCCGCGGACCGACAACGGCCGGGGCCAGCGGGTCTTCGACCGGCGGCAGGGCGTTCGGGTTGGAATTGGCGACCTCGGTGGCCGCGCCGGTCTTGGCGGCGGGCGTCTCGGCGGGCTTTGCAGCCTCGGCCTTTTCGGCAGGCGCCGTCACGCCGTCGTACCATGACGTCGGCTTTGTCCATTCCGGCATGGACGAGCACGCGGTCAGAAGACCGGCGGTGGCGACCAGCGGAAATACGCGGAAAACGAGGCGGTACATGGGCCGAAGCTCCGTTTCAATACTGGGGTGACCCGGCGAACAATACGCCCGTCAGGCGAGCGGATTTTGCGCAAAACGGCTTGGAAACGCCACCTTTATTATTGACCCTGTATGAACGGTTCCACGCGTTAACGGCACTTGCCGCATCCGGCGGGGGCGGGCCATATCACTTGCCGTCCAAGAGCTTAGGGCCTCAAAGAGCCCACCCGGGAGACAACCGATGGCCGAACCGCAGAAGCCCCTTTCGCCAGCCGCCGAGTACCGAATCCAAAATCCGGTCGAGTTCTCGCGCAACATGGTCAAGGTCGCGGCGCAGAGTCAGCGCCTGGTCACCGACTTCATGAAGGCCCAAGCGAAGAGCAAACCCAACGGCGGCGGTTCATCCGATCCACTGAATCTCGGTCAGACCTTCGTCGACTTCCTCGGCCAGGCGATGCGCAACCCGACTCACTTCGTCGAGGCGAACGTCAAACTCTGGCAGGACTATCTGAATCTCTGGCAGCACACCGCCCGCCGCATGCTCGGCGAAGACGCAGCGCCGGTGATCGAACCTTCCGCCGGCGACAAACGCTTCAAGGACAAAGACTGGTCCGAAAACCAAGTCTTCGATTTCATCAAGCAATCGTACCTACTCTCCGCCCGCTGGCTCCAGCAAACGATGGGCGACGTGAAGGGCCTCGACGACAAGACGCGCAAGAAGGTCGACTTCTACACGAAGCAATTCGCCGACGCGCTCTCGCCCACGAACTTCCTGTTCACGAACCCCGAGGTGCTGCGCGAGACGTTCAGTTCGAACGGCGACAACCTGGTCAAAGGCCTGAACAACCTGCTGAAGGATCTGGAACGCGGCAAAGGCCAACTCGCGATCCGCCAGACCGACATGGAATATTTCGAGGTCGGCCGCAATCTCGCGCTCACCCCCGGCAAGATCGTGTTCCAAAACGATCTGATGCAGCTCATTCAATACGAGCCGACCACGGAAGAACAATTCGAACGCCCGCTCGTGATCTTCCCGCCGTGGATCAACAAATACTACATCCTCGACCTGGGTGAGAAAAACTCGTTCGTGAAATGGGCGACCGCGAAGGGTTACACGGTATTCGTCGCCTCATGGGTCAATCCCGACGGCGCGCTCGCGCAAAAGACGTTCGAAGACTACATGCGCGAAGGTATCTTCGCGGCCCTCGACGCCATCGAAAAAGCGACCGGCGAAAAAGAAGTGAACGCGATCGGCTATTGCATCGGCGGCACGCTGCTTTCGGCGACGCTCGCTTACATGGCGGCCAAAGGCGACAACCGCATCAAGTCGGCGACCTTCTTCGCCGCCCAAGCCGACTTCTCCGAGTCGGGCGATCTGCAGGTCTTCATCGACGACGAACAGCTGAAATCGATGGAAGAAACGATGAAGGCCCAAGGCGGCTACCTGGACGGCGCCAAGATGGCGACGACCTTCAACATGCTGCGCTCGAACGATTTGATCTGGAGCTTCGTGGTCAACAACTACCTCATGGGCAAAGAGCCGATGAAGTTCGACCTGCTCTACTGGAATTCCGACACGACGCGCATGCCGATCAAGATGCACATGTTCTACCTGCGCGAATGCTACAAAGAGAACAACCTCGCGCGCGGCAAGATGGTGCTCGGCGGCGAAAAGCTTGACCTGTCGAAAGTGAAAATCCCGATCTATCTGCAGTCGGCGAAAGAAGACCACATCGCGCCGTACCGCTCGGTCTACAAATCGACGAAGCTGTTCAAGGGCCCGGTCACCTTCATGATGGCCGGCTCCGGCCACATCGCCGGCGTCATCAACCACCCCGACGCCCACAAATACCAACACTGGACCAACGACAAACTCCCCGAGAAAGTCGAAGACTGGATCGCCGGCGCCACCGAAACCCCAGGCTCCTGGTGGCCCCACTGGGACAAGTGGCTCTCGAAACTCAGCGGCAAAAAAGTCCCCGCCCGCACCCCAGGCGACCACAAACTCAAGGTCATCGAACCCTCGCCCGGCACCTACGCGAAGATGAAGTAGCGTGCTGGAGTGGACTCATGCCGACCGACGCCGAACTCTTGCAGCGCATAACGACGGACCCCTCGATCATGGGCGGCAAGCCCGTGCTACGTGGGCAGCGCATCACGGTGGAGCAAATCGTTCGCTGGTTTGCGGCCGGTTCGAATGAGGCCGAACTCCTAGACCAGTTCCCATTCCTCGAAGGCGACGACATCCGTGCGGCACTGCTCTACGCAAGCCGCCTGACCGCGCTGACCCGCATGTCCGGCGATGCCGTCGACAAAGCAACGCATCTTGCAGATGCGTCTGCTCGCTGACCTCTGTATAGCCCGCGACACAATTCTCGGTTTGCGCCTCGACGGACACGACGTCCTGTCGCTAGCCGAATTCAATCCGACGGATCAAGAGATCCTCGCGCTGGCAAAGGATCAGTCTCGTATCGTCCTGACCGAGGACGCGGACTTCGGCACACACATATTTCACGACGGCTTGGACTCCCCCGGCGTCGTGCGAGTCGAACAGATCAGACCGGCCGAACAGCTAGCCATCGTCCGCGCAATCCTATCGCTGCACGAAGCGCCGCTCGTGCAGGGTGCTCTCGTCACGGCGCGACGAAATAGAATCCGCGTCGCACATCGGCCGTAACCCAGGGTACCGACTACCCTCTTGCTTCGAGCCCACAACCTCGTGAACAACGCGGCGAATTGGCGCGCAATGATGCCAGGATTGCGCCACAATCAAGCATCACCTGTTGCGGCCTGGAGGAAAAGCCATGTCACGCACCGCACTATTTGCCGCTGTATCGCTCGTCACACTGACCGCCTGTGAAGCAGGCTCGACGAAGCCGGCAACCCCGCCCGAACCCACGACGGCCACACAGCAGTCATGGGTCTGCGGTCGTGAATACGTGAACCACGCGTGGGGCTATCAACGTCGCGGAGTAGTGCTCGACGCCGCCGGCAACATCTGGCGCTACAATTTCAATGGCGCGCCCAAGGCGATGGGCAATCCTTGGCAACCCAACGACATGGCAAACATGAGCGAGGAAGAACTCAAGCTGCGTTACAGCGGCGCGATGAGCAGCGGCCCGAAAGTCTCCGCCGAAGAAATCGCGCAACATCTGCCGCTGATCGCCGAAGCCGCAAAAGCCAAACCGACCGAACCCAAAAGCGTCGGCGCCGACATGGGCGCGCACACGCTATATTGCCTAAGCTACAACCCGGCAACACGCACATACGCCGAAGTGATGCTCGACCAGAAGGGCGACTGGGAATCGACCAACCCCTCGCCCGCCGCAAAGACACTCGCGGCATGGATCGACAGCCGCTTGGGCGAGGTCAAATAGGCTCGATATCGCCCTCGGCATAACCGCGCGCCAGATCGGCGGCGTGAGCGTTCAAGCGCCCGCCGCCGATCGCCTCGCGTAAGCCCGCCGTCAGATCCTGATAGTGGGTGAGGTTGTGCCAGGTGATCAGCATCGACGCCAGAATCTCGTCCGACTTCACGAGATGATGCAGATAAGCGCGCGAATACTGCCGGCACGCCGGACACCTGCACGAGGCGTCCAGCGGCCGCGGATCATCCGTATGCCGCGCATTGCGCAAGTTAACGGTGCCGCGCCGCGTAAACGCCTGCCCATTGCGGCCTGACCGCGTCGGCAGCACGCAGTCGAACATGTCGACGCCGCGCATGACCGCGCCGATGATATCGTCCGGCTTGCCGACGCCCATCAGATAGCGCGGCCGGTCCGCCGGCATATGAGGCATCGTGAAGTCGAGCACCTCGAACATCCGCGCCTGCCCCTCGCCCACCGCGAGCCCGCCGATCGCGTAACCGGGAAACCCGATCTCCTTCAGCGCCGCCGCCGACCGCTCGCGCAAATGCGGATAGACGCTGCCCTGCACGATGCCGAACAGCGCACGCCCCGGCGCCGCGCGAAACGCGGCCTTGGACCGCTTCGCCCACCGCATCGACAGCGCCATCGAACTTTCAGCATCCGCCTCGCCCGCCGGAAACGGCGTGCATTCGTCCAGCACCATATGAATGTCGGAGCCCAGCAGCGCCTGAATCTCCATCGACCGCTCAGGCGTCAATTGATATGTCGCCCCGTCGACATGCGACTGAAACGACACCCCGTTCTCATCCAGCTTGCGCAACTGCGCCAGCGACATCACCTGAAACCCACCGGAGTCGGTGAGGATCGGCCGCGGCCAATTCATCATCTTATGCAACCCGCCAAGCCGTGCCACGCGCTCAGCCCCCGGCCGCAACATCAGATGATACGTGTTGCCCAGAACGATATCGGCGCCCGTCTCGCGCACGCTCTCCGGTAGCATCGCCTTCACGGTGCCGGCGGTGCCGACCGGCATGAACGCCGGCGTGCGTATCTCGCCGCGCACGGTGGAGATGACGCCGGTGCGCGCCGCGCCGTCGGTCGCGGAAACGGTGAAACTGAAGTCGCTCATGCCGCCTTACGTATCAACAAACACGCGTCGCCATAAGAATAAAACCGGAAGCGCTCCGCGATGGCATGCGCATAGGCCGCCCGCATCGTCTCAAACCCGCAGAATGCCGACACCAGCATGAACAACGTCGACCGCGGCAAATGGAAATTCGTCAGCAGCACATCGACCGCCTTGAACCGGTACCCCGGCGTGATGAAAATCCGCGTATCCCCCGCAAACGCCTGCACCCGCCCGTCATCGCCGGCCGCGCTCTCGACAATGCGCAAGCTCGTCGTGCCGATACAGGCAACACGCGCCGCCGCATTGATCGCATCGGCCGTCGCGCCGGAAACCTCGCCCCATTCGGCGTGCATCACGTGGTCGCCGGTATGGTCAGCCTTCACCGGCAGAAAGGTTCCCGCGCCGACATGCAATGTCACCCCAGCCCGCCGCACGCCGCACGCGTCGAGACCGGCCAGCAGCTCGGGCGTAAAATGCAGCCCCGCCGTCGGCGCGGCGACCGCACCCTCACGCGCGGCAAAAATCGTCTGATAGTCCGCCTCGTCGCGCTCATCAGCCGGCCGCCGCCCCGCGATGTAAGGCGGCAGCGGCGTCACCCCAACCTCGGCAATCGCGCGATCCAAGTCGGCGCCCGCGCGATCGAACCGCAGGACGACTTCGCCGCCTTCGTTCTTCGCTTCAACCGTCCCGGCAAGCGAAGCAAAGTGAACGACATCGCCAACCTGCAGCTTACGCCCCGGCTTCGCAAACGCCGCCCAGCGCTCGGCGCCTTCGCGCTTATGCAGCGTCACCTCGATCGCAGCCTGCGCGCTTGCGCCGCGCGCAGGACGAACGCCAAAGAGCTGCGCCGGGATCACCTTCGTATCGTTGAACACGCACAGATCGCCCGCGTTCAGCAGCGACGGCAAATCCCGCACGCGCGCCTCTTCGAACGCGCTCGCGCCTTCATGCACGATCAGCAACCGCGCACTGTCGCGCGGGCTAACGGGTCTAATCGCAATCAAATCTTCGGGGAGAGAAAAGTCGAACTCGGAAACGCGCACGCGCTCAAGTCTTCGACTTCGGCTTCTTCAACGCAAGCACCTTAGCGCGCCGCGGCGGAAACTTGATCCCCTTCGCGGCCAGCTTCTCCAGCACCCGCCGCGCCACATTCGGCGACGCGAAATGCGAAATGTCGCCGCCCAGCGCCGCAATCTCCTTCACTAGCCGCGAGGCGATCGCCTGATGCTCCGCCCCCGCCATGAAGAACACGGTCTCGATGTCGCGGTTCAGCTGCATGTTCATGCCGACCATCTGGAACTCGTACTCGAAGTCCGACACCGCGCGCAGACCGCGGATGATCATCTGCGCGCCGACTTCCTCGGCGAAATGCATCAGCAGAATGTCGAACGGCCTGACCGAAATCTCGACGCCGGTATCCTTCACGATCGCCGCCGTCTCGTGCCGCACCATCTCCACCCGCTCGTCGAGCGAGAACAGCGGGCCCTTCGCCTCGTTGATGGCGACGCCGATGACCAGATGGTCGACCATCTTCACCGCGCGCGAAATGATATCGAGATGCCCGTTCGTGATCGGGTCGAAAGTCCCGGGATAGAGCCCCGTCCGTTTAGCCATCTGATGCCAGCCTCGTGAGCACAGCCTTACTCTGCCACGCGCATCATTAGCGTAGCCTGAGTCGCTTGCAACGAGCGCCTGTCGTTAACCGACCTTAAGCTTTGGGCTCTTCCGCAGCGTCGCCTTCAATTTCCTGGCCTTCGCCGATCCGTTCCACCGAAACGACCCGTTCCCCCTCCGCCAGCCGGAACAGGGTGACGCCCTGCGTGGCGCGCCCGGCGACCCGGATCTGGGACACCGAGAGGCGTATGGTCTGCCCCGCGTCGGTGATCAGCATCAGCTGGTCCGTGTCTTCGACCGGGAACGAGGCGGTAATGCTGGAGTTCTTCTTGGCCATCGCCATGGCCACGATCCCCGAACCGCCGCGCCCGATGACGCGATACTCGAACGCGCTCGACCGCTTGCCGAACCCGGTCTCCGAGACCGTGAGCACGAACTGCTCCTGCGCACCCAGCTCCGCGTAACGCTCCGGCGACAGCGCGGCTTCAGGCGCCGCGATTTCTTCGCCCTCCTCGGCTGCCGCCTCCGGCACGTCCGCCTCTTCGCCCGCCGCCCGGCGCATGGCCGTCGACTGCCGAAGATATGAGCGTGCCTCATCCACGGTCACATCGACGTGACGTAGGATCGCCATCGACACGACCTCATCGCCGGTGGCGAGCTTGATACCCCGCACGCCGGTGGAATCGCGGCCCTTAAAGACGCGCACGTCTTCGGCGGCAAAGCGGATGCACTTGCCCAACTTCGTGGTCAAAAGCACGTCGTCGTTCTTGGTCGAGATCGAAACGCCGACGATCGCATCCCCGGCTTCGATCTTCATCGCGATCTTGCCGTTCGCCTTCACGTTCGTGAAATCGGACAGAAGATTGCGCCGGATGTCGCCCGACTTCGTGGCGAACATCACTTCATACTTGTCCCACTCGATCTCTTCTTCCGGCAGAGGCATGACGCGCGTGATCGTCTCGCCTTCCTTCAGCGGAAGCAGATTGACCAACGCCTTGCCCTTGCCCTGCGGCGTCGCCAGCGGCAGGCGCCAGTTCTTCAACACATAGGCCATGCCGACGGAGGAGAAGAACAACAACGGCGCATGCGTCGACGCGACAAACAGACTGGTCACCCAATCTTCGTCCTTCGTCGCCATGGCGGCGCGGCCGCGGCCGCCACGCCCCTGCACGCGATAGGCGTTCAGCGGCACGCGCTTGATGTAACCCTGATGCGTGACGGTAACGACCATGTCCTCGCGCTGGATCAGGTCTTCGTCTTCGACCTCGAAATCGATGTCGAGAATTTCCGTCCTGCGCGGCGTTGCGAACGCTTCGCGGATCGCGACGAGTTCGTCGCGAACAACAGTCATCAACTTCTCGCGCGAACGCAGGATCGAAAGATACTCCTCGATCGACGCGCCAAGGCCGGCCAACTCATTGCCGATCTCGTCGCGACCCAGCGCCGTCAATCGCTGCAGGCGCAATTCCAAGATCGCCCGCGCCTGCGCATCCGACAGCTTCAACGTCCCGTCCGGCTGCAACGCATGGCGCGGATCGTCGACGAGAGCCACCAGCGGCGCCACGTCAAGCGCCGGCCAGAACCGCTCCGTCAACCGCGTGCGCGCGGTCGCGGCATCCGGGCTCGACCGGATAATGCGAATGAACTCATCGATATTGGCGACCGCGATCGCGAGGCCGACTAACACATGCGCCTTATCGCGCGCATCGTTGAGCAGCTTCTTCGTCCGCCGCGTCACCACTTCCTCACGGAACCGGACGAAAGCGACGATCATGTCCTTCAAGTTCATCAACAACGGCCGCCCGCGATCGAGCGCCAGCATGTTGACGCCGAACGACGACTGCAGCGCCGTGTGCCGATAGAGCTGGTTCAACACGACGTCCGCCATGGCGTCGCGCTTCAGCTCGATCACCATGCGCATGCCGTGACGATCAGACTCGTCGCGCGCGTCCGAGATGCCTTCAATGCGCTTCTCGTGAACGAGCTCCGACATCCGCTCGAGCAGCTGCGCCTTGTTCACCTGGAACGGCAGCTCGTGAACGATGATCGCTTCACGATCCTTGCGAATTTCTTCGATCGTCGTCTTCGCGCGCACGACGACTCCACCGCGCCCACGCACCAGCGCCAACCGCGGCGCGTTACGCCCAAGAATCTGCGCCCCGGTCGGAAAGTCCGGCCCCGGCACGATATCCACCAACTGCTCGATCCCTATTTCGGGATCGGCGATGTAGGCCAGACATGCGTCGACAACTTCGCCCAAATTATGCGGCGGAATATTCGTCGCCATGCCGACGGCGATGCCCGACGACCCGTTCACCAGCAAATTCGGAAACCGCGCCGGCAGAACGACCGGCTCGTGATCCTGGTTGTCGTAGTTCGGCTGGAAGTCGACGGTGTCGAGGTCGATATCCTCAAGCAGCGCTTCGGCCGACTTCATCATGCGCACTTCGGTGTACCGCATGGCGGCCGGCGGATCGCCGTCGACCGAACCGAAATTGCCCTGACCGTCAATCAGCGGCAGGCGCATCGAGAACTCTTGCGCCATGCGGACGAGCGCATCGTACACCGACTGATCGCCGTGCGGATGGTACTTACCGATCACGTCGCCGACGACGCGCGCCGACTTGCGATAGGGTTTGTTGCTCGTATAGCCCGCCTCGTGCATCGCGTAGAGGATGCGCCGATGTACCGGCTTCAGGCCGTCGCGCACGTCAGGAAGCGCGCGGCTCACGATCACGCTCATCGCGTAATCGAGATACGAACGCCTCATCTCGTCTTCGATGGAGATCGGATGGATTTCGCCGCCGGGCTGGCCTTTACCGGCCGCCGGCTTATCGTCTTTTGAACCGGACAATGTGGTGTTTTTCGGGTGCTGTGAATCGAGGCCGGACCATAGCGACTTACCCCGCCCAAGCCTAGGAATTTTCGACGCAAATTCAGTATTCTAAGGCGCAGAAATCAGCCGCTTTTTGCCCGTCTGCCGTGCGTCAAATCCCCCTCCCCAACTTTCGCTCAGCGACACCGGATTTGGCCCACCGAAACCTCACGCGCCGGGACCTTGGAAACGAGACTTGAAATCGCAGATCTATTTCGATACGAGTCTAATTAGATAAACGTCGAAACAGTTGGAATGACGACACAGGATCCCGCCATGGTGCTGCAATTCTTGAAAGCGCTCGCGCACGAAAGCCGCCTGCGCTTGCTGGGCCTCCTCGCCACGCGCGAACACAGCGTGCAAGAACTCGCCGCCGGCGTCGCGTTGAAGGAGCCGACCGTCTCACACCACCTCGCCATGCTTCGCGAGGCAGGTCTCGTCACGCTCCGCCAAGACGGCAACACGCATTGGTACGGGTTGAATCAGAAAGCGCTGTCGCGCCTCTCCCGCACCGTATTCGCCCGCGACCAGCTGGCGGCATTCGCCGGCGCCGAGATCAACGAAGACGACCGGGTCGTGCGCAACTACCTGACGCCCGAAGGCCGCTTGAAGGCTTTCCCCGCCACGCTCAAGAAGCGCCGCCCCATCCTCGCCTGGCTCGCCAAGCAATTCGAGGAAGGTCGCAACTATCCGGAATCGGAAGTGAATGAATTGATTGAGCGCCGCCATCACGATCGCGAAACATTTCGCCGCGAACTGATCGGCCACCACATGTTGGCGCGCAAGAACGGCGTCTACTGGCGCCTGCCCGAAAGCGAATGGATCAGATGATGAGGCTCTACGTCTCGTAGACCGGCCCGGTGCCCTGTACGACGGGACGCTGGCCCCGCTTCACGTTTGGCGCCGGAATCGCAGGTGCATCGATCGTGGTGATGGTGCTCTTCAATGTCGGCGGCACGGTACGCGGAATAGCGGGGTCGTCACCGCCGCTGTCACAAGCGACCGCCATCATCGACACGAATATCGCCGGCAGCACGAACGACCGATAGCGCATGTCCCGCGCTCCCTTTGCTAACGCCGCGACAGGCTTCCACGCCGCGGATCTCGCAGAACTAAACGCAACCGCCCAACAAACGTTCCCGACCGCACCGTCCACCCCGGAAACCCGCCGCGATTGGCTTAACGACGTCGATAGATTTGCCCTAAGTGCGGCCGAAACTGTAACCGCACGGTGACTTGCCCGCGCGATCATGGAACGGCAAGTTCCCCGCCCGGCTCCCAGCAAGGAACCACGCGTGTTCAAGTTGTTGTTCAGCACTCTCGCCACGATCGCCGTCATCTGTGTCGGCACGGCGCTCGCCAGAGGCGTCCGCGACGCGACGCCCTTCCTGCCGGGTCACGTCTCGACGCCGGCCACCGAAGTGCGCGTCACCTTCAGCCCCGACGGCCAGCGCATGCTGTGGGGCACGATCGGTTGGAAGGGCGGCCCCGGCGGCTGGGACATCTATGAGAGTGTGAAGACGCCGGAAGGTTGGAGCCCGCCGCTCAGCGTCTCGTTCAATTCGACGGACAACGACTTCGACCCGTATTTCGCGCCCGACGGCGAAGGCATCTATTTCTTCTCAAGCCGCGAAGGCGGCCTCGGCAAAGACGACATCTGGTTCGCGGCGTTCGATCACACGACGGGCAGATACGATACGCCGATCAATCTCGGCCCCAACGTCAACAGTGCCGGCGACGAATGGGCGCCTGCTCTGTCGAACGACGGCCAGATTCTGCTGTTCTCATCCGACGGCCGCGGCGGCGAAGGCGGCCACGACCTCTTCTTCGCAGCGCGCGAACGCGACGGCTGGGCGAAAGCCGAGCCCGTGCCGCCACCCGTCAACGGCCCAAACGACGACTTCGACGCCACCTTCCTGCCCGACGACAGCGGCATCGTCATGTCATCCGGCAAGATCAAGATGGACGACGTAAAGCTCTATCTCTCGGTGATCACCCCAGGCGGCTTCGTCAAACCGCAAGTGATCGGCAACGAAATCAACTGCCCGACCGGCCTGACCCTCGGCCCGTCGATCTCCCGCGAAGAGCCAGCGATCCTCTACTTCAGCAGCAGCTGCCGCAAAGACGGCCCCGGCGGCATGGACATCTATCGCGCCCCCATGCCCGCTTACGATTGGAGCCGCGAGCGCAACATCCGCGACTGATCAACGCCAGTTTCGGTCGACCGTTCGCGCCGCTGAGCGCGAGACGATCGGCAACACCGGCGGTTGAAAGTCGACGCGGTCGCGCTGCCGCAACACGAGCGCCGCTTGCGTGCCGAGCAGGCTCTCGACGACACCCTGCCCCGCCGCGTCGAGTTCGGCGAACGCGCGACGCAGCACATCAAGACACCACGCCCGATAAGGACTCGCCTGCGTCTCGAACGAGGCGCCGCAATCGCTGAAACGCACCGTGCCATCCCCGCTGGCCACCGCGATCGCGTTCGCCGCCATATAAGGAAGATGTGTGTTCGTGACGAGGCGCAACAACGGCCGGCATGCATCGGGCACACCGCTCACCTCACGCGCCCCGGCATAGGAGTCCGGCTCGATCGCCCACATCCGCGCGACCCAAGAAAGGGTCCGCGGCGCAACCTCGCGCATGATCTTCGCCGGCGTCGGGTCGCAGAAGAAGTGCCGGAACATCGATCCGAACACACCGAAATCCGCTTCGGTCGGCCGATCGCCAAGCACGAAGGGTTGCGCGTCGAGCACGGCTTCCATCGCAGCCAAGCTTTCGAAGTAAAGCCGCTCGATCGCATGCCGCGTCGCCGGCGCAACCCCGTCCTTGCGCAGATAGACGCCCTGCTGTCGCCGCAAGATCAGTTGCCGCCGCAGCGCGAACGGCAACGGCACGTCGCGGAGCATCCCGCGCGCCAAGCGCCCACTCATCAAACGCGCATCGTCGGCAAAGGCCCAGCGATAGTACAGCGCCGGCCGCCACAAAGACTCGTCGCCGAAATCCTCGATCAACTGGGCAATGAACCGTGTCACAGGATCGCGCGGCGAGATCGCAGGTTCCGGGATCGTCGCCTCGAAATGCCGGATGATCAACGTCGTGTCGGTGAGCCAGGTCCCGTCGGAACACTCGATCTGCGGCATCTGCAGAACGCCGGTCGCCCGCCCGCAATCGCGAAAACTGGCCGTGGTCATTTCGCGAAGGACATAAGCTATGCCCTTCGCTCGCAGATACGCTTCAAGCTTTCCCGTGAAATACGAGAGATCAAGTCCGTGAACGACGATCGGCTTTATCATCCCAAAGCCAGGGGATCGCGAAGCACGGCTTCGTTAGATCGAGATCAAAACGGAATTTCGTCGTTCGGGTCCGACGAGAAGTCGCGCGCTTCGCCGCGGCCACCACCGCCGCCGACCGCGCGACGCGCACCGCCGCCGCCAGCCGCCGCGCCTTCCAGCGCCTGACCTTCGCCGCGTCCGTCGAGCATGACGAGTTCACCGCGGAATTTCTGGAGCACGACTTCCGTCGAGTACTGCTCCTGCCCGTCCTTGTTCGTCCACTTGCGGGTCTGAAGCTGACCCTCGAGATAAACCTTCGATCCCTTGTGCAGGTACTTCTCCGCGACCTTCGCCAGATTCTCGTTGAAGATCACCACGCGATGCCACTCGGTCTTTTCCTTGCGCTCGCCCGAGTTCTTGTCGCGCCAGCTTTCCGACGTCGCGACACGCAGGTTCACGACGGGCTCACCCGACGGCAGCTGACGCACCTCCGGATCCGCACCCAAATTTCCAACCAGGATCACTTTGTTGACGCCAGCCATCTCATACCTCTCTCGTTTCGCGCTTGACCGCAGGTATTAACCACCGATTTCGATGGCCCACCACGGCGATGAGGCGATAATGTTCCCTAAATGTTCTAGAAGTCAAGCCATCATCTGTGGACCACAAGGCGGAACCTGGGCACCGCCGGAATTCCACACCGGCCACCGTTAGAGCCGATAAGGCAAAACAAGCAAGACAACGAAGCGAATGATCCGCGCCGCGCTGCTCTTCTTTTGTGTCCTGCTCCTGGCATCGGCAACCGCGAGCGCCGATCCCGACGCCCTCGCGCGCCGGACGATCATGTCCGCGGGCAGCGAACGAAGCTTCTATCTCCACGAACCCGCGCGCGCGTACCCCGGCTCAATGCGCCCCGCCGTTCTCGTCCTGCACGGCGGTGGCGGCAATGGAAAAATCAGCGCCGCGATGTCCGGCTTCAACGCCAAGGCGGACGCCGAGGGCTTCGTCGCCGTCTACCCGAACGGCAGCGGCCGCTTCGGCGAGCGCCTGCTCACGTGGAACGCGACCCACTGCTGCGCCTACGCGATGCGCGAAAACGTCAACGATGTCGCCTTCATCAGCGACCTGATCGACGAACTCGTCCGCCGCGACCGCGTCGATCCAAAGCGCGTCTACGTCACCGGCATGTCGAACGGCGCGATGATGTCGTTCCGCGCCGGCCGCGAACTCAGCAACAAAATCGCCGCCATCGCCCCCGTCGTCGGCGCGATGTTCGGTGACGAGACGCCGCCCGCATTGCCGATGCCGATCATCATGTTCAACAGCCGCACGGATAAGAGCGTCCCCTTCGAAGGCGGCCCGGCAAAAATCCGCGCCGGCACGACGGTCGGCAACGCCGACTACAAACCCGCCGCCTTCGCGCTCGACTTCTGGGCCAAAGCCAACCGCTGCACCCAACCACCAACCGTCGCGCAGCAACCGGGCGTCACAATCACCCGCTTCGACCGCTGCGCAGCCAACACCAGCGTCGTCCTCTACGCCCTCGACGGCGGCGGTCACTCCTGGCCCGGCGGCCGCGCCTCAGGCCGCAGAGGCGCCGACGAACCCGACGCGAAGGTCGACGCGACCAGCCTCATGTGGGACTTCTTCAAACAGCACACACGCTGACCGCGGTTCTGCACAGGATTGCTGCTGCCACGCGATTGGCGGGTTCCCGCGCCAAACCGATCCCATTGACGTCAGCAGCATCACATCCATCTTCGCCTTCGCGCTTGACCGCCGGGATAACCACGGGAATCCATGGCGGCCTCGCCAGGGATTAGCCGCACAAGTTCTTGTTATGTTCCGAGCGTCGGGCTAACACCGCCGACGCATTGAACGGGGCCGAGTCGTGGCGCGATCAGGTAAAGTACTGGGGCTCATGCAGAAGAACATCGTCATCCGCGGCGCGCGGGAACACAATCTCAAGAACGTCGACGTCGAGATCCCGCGCGACAAGCTGGTTGTGATGACCGGCCTGTCGGGCTCCGGCAAGTCGTCGCTCGCCTTCGACACGATCTATGCCGAGGGCCAACGCCGCTACGTCGAAAGCCTCTCGGCCTACGCGCGTCAGTTTCTGGAACTGATGCAGAAGCCCGACGTCGATCACATCGAAGGCCTCTCGCCCGCGATCTCGATCGAACAGAAGACGACCTCGCGCAACCCGCGCTCGACCGTCGGCACCGTCACCGAAATCTACGACTATCTGCGCCTGCTCTTCGCCCGCGTCGGCGTCCCCTACTCGCCGGCGACGGGCCTGCCGATCGAGAGCCAAACGGTCAGCCAAATGGCCGATCGCATCCTCGATCTGCCCGAAGGCACGCGCATCTATCTGCTCGCGCCGATCGTCCGCGGCCGCAAAGGCGAATACAAAAAGGACTTGGCCGACCTTCAGAAGCGCGGCTTCCAACGCGTAAAGGTTGACGGCGCGTTCTACGAAATCGACAAAGTCCCGACGCTCGACAAAAAGCTGAAGCACGACATCGACATCGTCGTCGATCGCTTGGCGGTGAAGTCCGACATTGGCAACCGCCTGCCCGACAGCTTGGAGATCGCGCTGAAACTCGCCGACGGCATCGCGGTCGTCGAACTCGCCGACAAGAAGACGAAGGACGGCGACCTCGAACGCATCATCTTCTCGTCGAAATTCGCCTGCCCCGTCTCCGGCTTCACGATCGCGGAAATCGAACCGCGCCTGTTCTCGTTCAACAGCCCGCACGGCGCGTGCCCGAAATGCGACGGCCTGGGCACGCAAATGTTCTTCGACCCGTCGCTGACGGTACCGGACGAAACGCTGTCGCTGAAAGACGGCGCCATCGCCCCTTGGTCGAAAGCGACGTCCACGCTCTACGGCCAAACGCTGGAGTCGTTGGCCAAGCACTACAAATTCTCGATGAGCGCGGCGTGGAAAGACCTGCCGAAGAAAGCGCGCGACATCGTCCTGCGTGGCTCCGGCGAAGACATCATCGCCTTCGTCTACGACGACGGCTTGCGCCGCTATGAGACGAAGAAGACGTTCGAAGGCGTGATCCCGAACCTGGAACGCCGCTACCGCGAAACAGATTCGGCGTGGATGCGCGAAGAACTCGAGCGCTTCCAAGACCAAAGCAAATGCGAAACCTGCAACGGCTACCGCCTGAAGCCGGAAGCCCTCGCGGTGAAGATCGCAGGCAAGCACATCGGCGAAGTCGTTGAACTCTCGATCCGCGTCGCCGACGATTGGTTCAAAAACGTCGACGCCAAGTTCAACGCCAAGCAGCGCGAGATCGCCGCGCGCATCTTGAAAGAAATCCGAGACCGATTGCGCTTTCTCAACGACGTCGGCCTCGAATACCTGACGCTCTCGCGTAACTCGGGCAGCCTATCGGGCGGCGAGAGCCAACGTATCCGTTTGGCCTCGCAAATCGGTTCGGGTCTCACAGGCGTGCTCTACGTCCTCGACGAACCGTCGATCGGCCTGCATCAGCGCGACAACCAACGCCTGCTCGAGACGCTGCGCCGCCTGCGCGACCTCGGCAACACGGTCATCGTGGTCGAACACGACGAAGACGCCATTCGCACGGCCGACTACGTCATCGACATGGGTCCGGGCGCCGGCATCCATGGCGGCGAAATCGTCGCCGAAGGCACACCCGAAGAGGTGATGCAGAACCCAAAGAGCGTGACCGGCCAATACCTGGTGGGCCTGCGCCAAATCGAAGTCCCGACGAAACGGCGTCCCGGCAACGGCAAATCCCTGAAGGTCACGAACGCCCGCGCGAACAACCTCAAGAACGTCTCGTGCGAAGTCCCCCTCGGCACCTTCACCTGCGTCACCGGCGTCTCCGGCGGCGGCAAATCCACGCTCATCATCGAGACGCTCTACAAAGCCGCAGCCCGCCGCCTGAACGGCGCTCGCGAGAACCCGGCGCTTCACGACAAGATCGAAGGCCTGCAGCACCTCGACAAGGTCATCGATATCGACCAGTCGCCGATCGGCCGCACGCCGCGCTCGAACCCGGCGACCTACACCGGCGCCTTCACACCCATCCGCGATTGGTTCGCCGGACTGCCGGAAGCGAAAGCACGCGGCTACGACCCCGGCCGCTTCTCCTTCAACGTCAAAGGCGGCCGCTGCGAAGCCTGCCAAGGCGACGGCGTCATCAAGATCGAGATGCACTTCCTGCCCGACGTCTACGTCCAATGCGACGTTTGCAAAGGCCAGCGCTACAACCGCGAAACCCTTGAGGTGAAATTCAAGGACAAGTCGATCGCCGAAGTCCTCGACATGACCGTCGAAGCCGGTGCCGAGTTCTTCAAAGCGGTCCCGTCCGTCCGCGAAAAAATGGAAACGCTAGAACGCGTCGGCCTCGGCTACATCAAGATCGGCCAGCAAGCGACAACGCTCTCCGGCGGCGAGGCCCAGCGCGTAAAGCTGTCGAAAGAACTCGCCCGCCGCTCAACCGGCCGCACGCTCTACATCCTCGACGAACCGACGACGGGCCTGCACTTCGACGACGTCCGCAAACTCCTCGACGTCCTCCACGAACTCGTCAATCAGGGCAACACGGTCCTGGTGATCGAACACAACCTCGAGGTCATCAAAACCGCCGACTGGCTCATCGACTTAGGGCCGGAAGGCGGCGACGGCGGCGGCGAAATCGTAGCCGCCGGCACCCCGGAAGACGTGGCGAAGGTCGCCCGCTCCTACACCGGCCAATTCTTGAAGCCCTTGCTCAAGAAAAACAGCGCCAGATCCGAGCCGACACCCGCGGCGAAACAACGTAAGGTCCGGGCCGCCGAGTGAAGGCCAAAGCCCTGGGGGCGCGGGCGTCCCGCCCGCTCTTCACGGCACCTCTACCGACGCCAGCGTGTAAGGCAGGTCACAAAGAGCGGGCGGGACGCCCGCGCCCCCAGGACCAGCGCCCTTCCGTCATTGCACCGCCCTTCGATCTTCGACCATATTCGCGGCCGGTATAGAGTTTCCGGGGAACACCGCCATGCATCTCACGCGCCGTCACGCGCTTATGCTCACGACCGCGCAGATCGCGCTCGCCGGCGTCACCGCCCGCGTCGCGTACGCGGACGACGGTATCGGCAAACTCGAAACGCTTGAGAACGAAGTCTGGGGTACGCCCGTCGGCGCAACGCGCACGGCGATGGCTGAAGCCGCCGCCGTCTTCCGCAACCAGCTTCTCGAGACGGGCGACCACAGCGCCGCCGGCGTCCGCTTCATCGACGCCTCGCAGCTAACGCTCGGCGCCAACGCCAACGCCGTCATCGACGAATACGTCTTCGCGGGCGCCGCCAGCCGCTCCGTCATGACGCTGACCAAGGGCGCCTTCCGCTTCATCTCGGGCCAAATGCCCGAGAAGAACATGAAGCTCAAAACGCCGACCGTCTCGATCGGCATCCGCGGCACCGAACTCAAGATCGACGTCTACGAAGACGGCTCGACCGAACTTTCGACGATCTCGGGCGCCGCCAATATCATCTCGAACATCACCAACGAAGCGCTGGACATTCTCGCGGGCCACTCCGTCTCATGCGACGCGAACGGCGTCATGGGCGTCATCCGCGACGTCATCCATAAGTCGAAGGACGCCGCCATCGAACGCGGCATCAATGAGTTGCGCTCCAAATCGCCGATCCCGCTCCCGTTCGATATTCCGAACCCGTTCCGCTGAGGCGCTAACTGAACACCTCGGTCTGCTGCGGCACGTCACCCGCCAGCGCCTTGTATGAGAACGACAGCGCCGCGATGAACAGCGTGACGCCCACGACCAGATAGACAATCGCCGAAATCACCACCGGCACGGCGAACAGCAAAACGCCGAGCGCGCCGATGGTCTCCCCACCGACGGCAACCGCGCCGACGATCGCAATGGCTGCGAATACAAAGACGAAGGCGAGCAGCATGATCAAGAGGATCGCCAGAATCCCGGTGACGATCCAAAATCCGATCAGCCGCCAGAAATTCCCGCGCGTCAGCTCCCACGAACGGGCAAACGACAGCTTCCCCTCAGCAACGATGATCGGAAACACCAATCCCAATCGCGTCAGCACGATCACTGCAAAGAAAAGGCCGAGGCTGTAGGCGAGCCACGTGCGCGGATCTGTGACTATCTGTTGCATCACCGCCGGATCGAATGTCGTAAACGCGCGCTCTTGCGTAAACACCCACGCGAGGTGCCCGCCAATCGGAATCAAGACGACAATGGAAATCACGAGCGAATAGAGAATGAACGCCAGGATATAGCGCCCCTCATCGGCAGTGAAACGCAGATAGAAATAGGTTCCGGGCCGCACGTCGGCGAAGAAGATCAGCCGGTGAACGCAAACCGCAATCACCGAACTCAACACGAACGAGACGACGATGTTCACGACGTAGAGCGCCTGATACACGGGATCCGCAAAGAGCGCCCAAACGGCCTCGGGCGGAACGTCTTGCCCGCCGAATTTCTGAAACTGATAGACCGCAGGCCCAGCCCCGGCGAGCACCGACAGCAACGCCGGAAACCAGATCAGCCGCAGCAGCGTGAAGAACCGCCGCTCCACGACAAAGCCGAAAACCTGACCGACCGTTTTGAAGACCGGAAGTTTGTTCATCTGAAAGCCCTCGCGATGGCGCGACGCGCGCTTGCCTCACGAAGTCATTTTAGACGTATGCGCGCCCCCTCAATGTGTCCCCAAAGTCTCAGAACAATCGAAAACGCAGCGCCACAATTCCGTCAAAAAGAAAGAGCGAAATCTCGATTCACCTTGTCTGCCGCATGACTACGCGTGCCGCTCGCCGGCCAGCGTGGTGTAAGCCGTTCCCATCGCGCCGGTCCACAGCGCCGTCGTGACGACGTTGCCGATGAAGCCCAGCACCGCAACGCCGGTCCAATGCGCGCGCATCGCGGCGACGAAAGCGACCTCCCAGTCCATCCACGATTTCTGAAACGCCTCCATCGCAACCTTCATCGCCGCCTCCGATTTCGCAGCGTCGGGGGTAATACTGGGAAATGCAGGGAACGCCGGAAAGTCCGCACCTAGAACGACGGTGATGCCGATCCACATGGCGATCAAATACGGCAGATAGATCGACAGAATGACAAGGAACAAGCGCCACGCGTTACCCTTGCTCAGAGCCCACGACCGCTCGACGCCGAGATTGCTCTCCGCCACGACGACGGCCGACACCAGCGACAACCGCACCGGCACCCAGACGCAAACGAAAAGAAGCGCCCCCATAGCCGCCAAGAGGATGATGCTGAACGCAGGCACGGCGGCGGCGATCAGCGCAACGCCCGTAAACACCAAGCTCGCACCGAACAGCGCCGCGATAAACGCGATAAGTAGCAAAAACGTCACCGCAATCAGCCGAAGCTCCGCGCCACCCAGCCACAGATAAACGTAAAGCCCCGGCTGCCGATCGCCGAATACCACCACGCGCAGCAGCGCCACGGTCGCCATGATTCCGGTGACGAACGAAACCATGCCGATCAGAAACTGCGGTCCCTGCTGCTGCAGCGCCGCGGCAGCATCCTTCGGAACACCCGACGGATCGCCCGGTGCACCGAACAAATAGGACAGCGCCGCCCCCACCAGCAGCGGCGCCCACACCAGGCGCAAGATCGTCCCGATCTCGCCCAGCAAAAATCCATACGCCCGCGACACGGTCGCCATCACTGGAAGCTTCGTCATCAAATCCTCAAAAACCGCTCGCGCCACACGCGAATGCACGCGCCGCACCCGTCCGCGCAGGAGATTAGCCCACACCCTCGCCACCGCAAACGCTCACGCCACGACCCTAGAATGCGCTAGCGTGCCGCCCGATTCACATTGATGTCATCGCACCACATGACCTCGTTCGACCGCCGCACGATTCTCAAAGGCCTCGCGGGTCTCGCAGGCACTTTCGTCGCCACTGCGCGCATGCCGTTCGCGGCAGCCGCGCCGCGCGCGATGACGTCGAACCGCTTTCGTTTCCCGCAAGGCGTCGCGTCCGGCGATCCGCAGCCCGACGGCATCGTGCTGTGGACGCGCGTCGCCGCCAACGACGGCAGCGACGACCCCGTCGATCTGCGCGTGCAAATCTCGCACAACCCCGACTTCACGCTCGTCGTCCTCGACGAACCGATGACCGCGACGAAAGCATCCGACCACACGCTTCGCATCGTCATCCAAGGCCTCGACCCGGACACAATCTATTTTTACCGCTTCGCCGCCGGCGGCGATTTCTCAAGGCTGGGGCGCACGCGCACCGCGCCGCTGCCGGACACCGAACGCCCCACGCGCTTCGCCTTCGCGTCATGCCAGAATTACGAGCAGGGCTTCTACGGCGCCTGGGCACGCATGCTCGTCGACGACCTCGCCTCGCCGACCGAACAGCAGATCGACTTCGTGCTCTTCCTCGGCGACTTCATCTACGAGGTGCGCGGCGACCGCTGGAACGCCAACATGCAAAATCCCAAATGGCTGAAAGGAGCCGACGGCCGCGAACGCGTCTTCCCGCCCTTCCCAAACGGCTCGAAGGCGTGGCCATCGACCGACTGGAACAAAAACCCAGGCGCGACCAACGCGGTGACGCTCGCCGACTACCGCTTCCTCTATCGCCTCTATCTCAGCGACGCCTATCTGCAAGCCGCGCGCGCACGCTGGCCGTTCGTGAGCATGTGGGACGACCACGAATTCACCAACGACGCCTGGCAGACGCACGACACCTATTTCGACAAAGGCGGCCAACCCGCGCAGAAGCGAAAGGTCGCCGCCAACCAAGCCTGGTTCGAATACATCCCCGCGCTGCTCACCGGCATGCCGGCGACGGGCCGCGTCGCCAACCCCGCGCGCGACTTCAAAGCGGTGGAGGTGAACGACACGCCGTTCCTAGGTCCGCAGCAAGATTGGATCGACCCCAACATCGACAACCGCACGGCGCTCGCCTCGCTCACAGTGTATCGCACGCTACGCTGGGGCAAGACGCTGGAGGTCGTGCTCACCGACAACCGCTCCTACAAGTCCCCGCCGCCACGCGTAAAAATCGAAGGCCAGGCACTCCAACCGCTCGACGTCGTGAAGCTGCTCGACCTCGGCCGCACCGCGAACGAAGGCGAACCGCCCGCCACCATCCCCGACACCGAAGTCCCGAACCCGCGCCGCGTCACGCCGCGCGGATCGGTGTTAGGCCCGACGCAAAAAGCCTGGTTCAAAGAGGTGCTGCAGCAATCGCCCGCGCGCTGGAAGATCTGGGGCAATCCGTTCCCTGCCCTCCCCGTCCGCCTCGACATGGGCAGCATCTGGTTCGCCGGTATGAGCGACGCGCCGCTCGGCATCGACGGCTGGAACGGCTACCCGGCCGAACGCAAAGAACTGCTGGAATTCATCCGCGACAACGGCGTCAGCAACGTGGTCGCCTGCGCCGGCGATCATCACATGCACATGGCGGGCCTGCTGCTCGACGACCCGGACGCGCCAACACCCAGCGCCGTCGCCGTCGAATTCGCCGCCGCCGGCATCTCGTCCGAACCCGTCTTCCCCGGCGCCCAACGCGCCGCGCGCGACAACTCCGTCTTCAACAGCATCGTGAACTACGAAAGCGGCGGCGAAGTCGTCGAGAACTTCAACCTCGCTTTACTCGGCGGCGTGAACGCAGCCATCGCCCGCTCATGGACCGGCTCAAGCTGGGCTTCAGACTTCTACTGGAACGAAAAAGCCAACCCCGGCCTCACCTACGTCGACACCAACGCCAACGGCTACGGCATCATGAGCGTCAACGCCGGCCGCGTCGAAACTAACCTGGTCACGGTCGCAGACCCCGAGAAGGACCACGGCCCCAAAGGCTCCCCCGTCCTCCGCCGCGCAAAATTCACTTTGCGCGCCTGGGCCCCCGGCCAAACCCCAGAACTCATCGGCCCCACCTTCCAAGGCAAAGCGCCGTTTCCGTTTGAGTAGGGTATCTAATAAAGTTCTTTTCCCTTCAGCTGCCATGTCAGCCCGATCACACGATCAGCGGTCAAATCCGACACACATTCTGTCGTAATCACGGCTTCGGCCGATCCGCCCATGGCGCCAACGCGGTGATAGTTGCACTCCACCGCCACCCACGCTTGCCACGCCGCATCAGCAGCAGCTAACGCCTCTGCCCGGTATGAATCGCGCGCCTTTAGTTTCGCCGTATAGGCATCAAGCAAGGCGCGCCATACGCCACCTTCCTGATCGTTGCACATGACAAGGCCATCCGTGGAATCGCGATTGTCCGGCTCCTGAACGCACGCTTTGAACACGATCCGCTTGCACGACCGCATGGCGTCAACCGTCTGCGCCGCCGCAAGGCACGCGTCGATCTTAGACCCGTTCGCGCCATCGGCAGCCTTCGCGATCCCACCCGAAAGGCCAAGCACCATCAGCGCCGCGACCAAACCAATCCGCATCATCGAAGCCCCCCGCCCCTCGCTCACTTCCGTCTGTCTTCCGCATCCCGCTGCGCCTCGATCAACCGACGCCACGTCGCGGCATCGCCGAAGTCGACCCGCGCCGCGTGCTGAACCTGCAACCGCCGGATCACGAGCCAATAATACAGCGCTCCGGTCAGCGCCCCGCCCAGATGCGCGCCGTGCCCGATCGGCAACCCGCCGCCTTCGAACTGCGCGATCAGCCCGATGATATCCAACCCGACGAACATCAGCGCACCGATCATCGCCGGCATCGGGATGATCCCGAACAGAAGAATGCGCGCACGCGGATACAAAAACGAAAACAGCAAGATCACGCCGGAGATGGCGCCCGAAGCCCCCAGCGCCGGAAGCCCCGGCTGCCCCAACACAAACGCCGACACGCCGGCATGTCCCAACGAAGCCACAACGGCGGCGGCGATATAAAACGAAAAGAACCGCAGCGACCCGATCGTATTCTCGACGATCGGCCCAAAGCTCCACAGCACGTACATGTTGATGAAGAAGTGCAGCGGCCAAAGATGCGAAAACTCCGACGTCAACAACGTCCAACTCCGCCCCGCCGCGAGCGCATCCCAACTCACCAAAAAATTCTCGAGCATGAACGGGCTCTGGCCCAGATAGAGCCACGCCGCGAAAACGGCAGCGTTGAGAATCAAGAACACAAGAACGACTGGCCGCATGAAAAATCCTATCGCGCATGTAAGTTAATCACGAGAGAGCCTAGCGAAAAAACCGACCAACGCCGTCAGTTCCCGACTTACATCGCCGCAGCCTCCGGCATTCAGCACGATGTCGCGAGCACCGAGCAACCAAATGCGCCCCTAGAGCGATGTTACCTAAGGCGCGGTCCAGCCGAGCTTGGCAAATTGCCGGTACCGCCGGAAAGGGCAGCAACATGGATAACCCGAAAAACGATGACCCAGTCGTGATCAACCAGGACGACGCGAGAGGCGCATTGGCTGAAGACGAGGTCCCTGTAGGCGATACGATGCTGCCCACGCTGATTACTGGGATGGCTCTCGCCGTCCTCGGCGCGATCGTTATCTTAGCAATGTACTACCTGCCCTGAGCGCGCAAGGTCTGGAATGTGGCTCGCGACCTGGCGACACGCTCCTGCGCTAGCCCTGACGCTGCGCGCATTCGCATCTGCTAATTTCGTGCCGCCCGAACCTCGTCAGCGACTTCCCAGAACGAACGTGTTTCCGTCCGGATCCTTGAATTTAGTGAAGGTACCCCAGGGCTCCTTCGCAGGCGGCGCCTCGAACTTGACGCCGCGCTTCAGCATTTGCTGATAGGTGTGTTCGACGTCGTCGCAGGCGAATGAAGCGTTGAAGAACGTCCCAATGCGATCTTCCTGGCCTTCCGGCGTGAACAACACCACGCCCGTTTCGGCGCCAGGAATGCTCAGTTCAATCCAGCGCTTGCCGGGTCCCATGGGCTGATCAGTGGCGACCTTGAAGCCCACTTTCTCGGTCCAGAACGCCAACGCCGCGTCCTGGTCGCGCGTCGGCACCGTGACGAATTTGAGCTTCTTGATCACGCAGGCCTCTCCTTGAGCAAGGTGCTGTTTCGAGGCGTGTAATTACCGTGCCTGCCTTGCGCGACAGAAGGCAGGCAATTATTGCTATAGCAATGACAACCACAGGCAAGCTCGAACTCGATCGTTACGTCGTCGATACGCTCATGCGCGATCTTGTGGGCCACGACCGCCGGCCTTCGGCCTTCCTGGTCTACCTCGCGATCAGCGCGGCGGCCGTGAAGGGTGCCGCCGCCTTGAGTCACGCAGAACTTGCCGATCGCACCGGCCTATCGCGTCGCGCCGTTCAGGCAGCAGTCGCAGCGCTAGCCCGACGCCAACTCATCCGCATCACGCGCAATGCAGCAACGGACATTGCGCTGTACCGACCGCTGGCACCCTGGAATCGTGGGCGAGCGTAATGAGCGCTGCGTGAGCCAGCCACGGCGACACGGGGCGCGCCTCAACCTCCTTCGGCCAACCTCCAGTTGTGCGCGGGGACGAAAGCGGAAGCCGCGACAGGCTTACCAAGCGGCGCTAATCTGCCGTGAGAACACTTCCAAACCATAAGGGACTTCAGGAATGGCATTCCAAGACTATGCGAAATTCGACGCGCTGGGATTAGCGGAGCTTGTCGCCAAGCGCGACGTCACGCCGGCCGAGCTCGTCGAGGAAGCGATCGCCCGCGTCGAGCGGCACAACCCGAAGATCAACGCCGTCGTCTTCAAGACCTTCGACCGCGCCCGCTCCGCCGCGAAGCTGCCGGTGCAAGGTCCGTTCGCCGGCGTGCCGTTTCTGCTGAAAGACATTCTGGGCACCCAGAAGGGCGTGCCCACGCGCCAGGGCTCGAACTTCCTGCCGCCGGTGCCCGCACCGCACGACGCGACGCTCGTGCGCCGCTTCACCGCCGCGGGGCTGATCTCGATCGGCAAGACCAACGTGCCGGAGTTCGGCCTCGTGCCGACGACGGAGCCCACGATCTACGGTAGCTGCAACAACCCGTGGGAGCTCGACCATTCCTCGGGCGGTTCCTCCGGCGGTTCGGGCGCGGCGGTCGCGGCCGGGATCGTCCCCATCGCGCACGCGAACGACGGCGGCGGCTCGATCCGCGTACCGGCGTCGGCGAACGGTCTCGTGGGCCTCAAGCCCACGCGCGGCCGCAATCCGCTGGGCCCCGATCTCGGGGACATCATGGGCGGCCTCGTCTGCGAACACGTCGTGACGCGCAGCGTGCGCGACACGGCCGCCGCGCTCGACGTCACGGCCGGCAACGAACAGGGCGATCCCTACTGGGCGCCGCCGAAGCCGAAATCCTATCTCGAAGAAAGCAGGACCGCGCCGGGTAAACTGCGGATCGCGTTCTCGACCACGAACATCTTCGGCAAAAAATTCGACCCTGAATGCGTCAACGCCATTCAATCGACGGCGAAGCTGCTCGAAAGCCTGGGCCACCACGTCGAAGAAGCAAGCCCGACCATCGCGGTCGACCAACTGATGCAGTCTTTCATGCCGATCTGGGCGTCAGGCCTCGCGATGCTGATCGACGGCACCGCGATGATGACCAACCGTCCGCCGCACGAAAGCGACTTCCAGGGCATGACCTGGGGCCTCTATCAATTTGGCAAAACGATCACCGCGGCGCAGTATCAGATGTGCTGGTTCATGCTGCATTCGATCGCCCGCCAGGTCGCGCACTTCCACGAAACCTACGACGTGTGGATGGCAACGACGATGGGCACGCCTCCCGTGCGCAACGGCACCTTCGACTTCCACGAGAAGGATCCGGTGAAAGCCTTCGCCCCGATCATCGACTACCTGCCCGTAACCCCGCTGCAAAACGCGACGGGCCAGCCCGCGATCACCCTGCCCTTGCACTGGGCGGCGAACGGTTTGCCCGTCGGCTTGCACTTCGCCGGCCGTTTCGGCGACGAGACGACGCTGCTGCGCCTCGCCGGCCAACTCGAACAGGCCAAACCATGGGCCAACCGCCATCCGCCGATTTGGAATTGAGAGAGGAAACATCAATGAGCTTCGCAAAATACGCCGACTACGACGGCTTAGGTCTCGCCGAACTGGTACGCAACAAAGACGTCTCGCCCGCCGAACTCATCGAGTCGGCGATCGAACGCGCCGAACGCCACAACGGCAAACTCAACGCGATCGTGCACAAGGCCTACGACGAGGCGCGCGTCAACGCAAAACACCTACCCGACGGTCCGTTCAAAGGCGTGCCCTTCCTGATCAAGGATCTGGGCCTCGAAGTTGCCGGCATGCCGCGCACCGACGGCACCAGCTTCAACAAGAACGAGAAGGACAAGTTCGACGGCCTCCTCGTGCAGCGCTTCAAAGCGTCCGGTGTGAACATCTTCGGCAAGACCAACACGCCGGAGTTCGGTATCACCGGCACGACGGAGAGCGCACGCCTCGGCCCCTGCCGCAACCCGTGGAACACAGACCACATCACCGGCGGCTCGTCGGGCGGATCGGCAAGCGCCGTCGCCGCAGGCATCGTGCCGCTCGCGAACGCCTCCGACGGCTTGGGCTCGATCCGCATCCCCGCCGCGTGCTGCGGCCTCGTCGGCATGAAGGTCACGCAGTATCGTGTCCCCCAAGGCCCCGAACACGACAGCGGCCTCGGCCACGGCTACGGCGTCCACCACGTCGTCTCGCGCAGCGTGCGCGACAGCGCCGCGATGCTCGACTGCATCGACATGCCCGAAGCCGACACGCCCTACCCCTCGCCGCCGAAGACGAGGCCCTATCTGCAAGAGGTGACCACCGCTCCTGGCCGCCTGCGCATCGCCTTCACCGAAGAAACGCCGAGCGGCCAACCCATCGATCCGGAAATTTCCGCCGCCCTGCGCGACACCGCGAAGAAGCTGGAAGCCCTCGGCCACAACGTCGAAGAGCGCGGCCTCGGCATCAACTACCGCAAACTTTACGCCGCAAGCCGCGCCGTGCTCGCCGCCAACTTTGCCGCCAGCATGCGCGAACGCGTCCGCCAAATGGGCCGCGAACCCCGCCAGGAAGAACTCGAACCGCTCAGCTGGCGCAACTGGAAGGGTGGCGAACACATCCCCGGCTACGAAACGATGCGCGGCTGGCAAACGCTGAAGTCGATGACACGCGACATCTTCCGCGTCTTCACCACCATCGACGTCCTGCTGACACCGGTTTTGTCGACGCCGGTGCCCAAGGTCGGCTTCATCGACCCGGTGCGCTTGGAACCGCGCGAAGTCGACGAACGCCAAGCCCAAACCTTCGGCTTCACCCCACCCTTCAACATGACGGGCCAGCCGTCGCTGTCATTGCCGCTCGCACACTCGAAGAACGGCCTACCCATCGGCATGATGTTCACAGCCAAATGGGCCGACGAAGCGACGCTCTACCGCCTCGCGGGCCAACTCGAACAAGCCCACCCGTGGATCAACCGCAAGCCCGGGGTCTGGAACTAACGCATCGCCGACTGCGCGGGACCACTCACGCGCCACACCGTGTTGCCGACATCATCGGCAACCAGAAGCGCACCTCGCCGGTCGATGGCGACACCGACCGGCCGCCCCTGCGCGTTACCCTCGGCATTCACGAAGCCCGTCAGAATATCGACGGGCTTCCCCGAAGGCCGCCCATCGGCGAACGGAATAAACACCACCTTGTAACCGGCGAGCGGATCGCGATTCCAAGATCCATGCTCGCCGACAAACGCGCCCTCACTGAACGACCCCAACTGCGCGCCCTCGGCAAACGTCAATCCCAACGGCGCGACGTGATTGCCAAGCGCAAAGTCAGGCACGATCGCCTTCTCGACAAGATCCGGCGCCGGCGGCTCAACCCGCTCATCGACATTGCGTCCGTAATAACTGTACGGCCAGCCATAGAAGCCGCCATCGCGCACCGACGTCAGATAGTCAGGCACAAGATCGCTACCCAACTCATCGCGCTCATTCACGACAACCCACAGCGCGCCGGTCTTCGGCTCCCAAGCCATCCCAACCGGATTGCGCAAACCGAAAGCGAACAGCCGCGAGCGCCCCGTCGCCACATCGATCTCATGAATGGCAGCCCGGTTCGCTTCCTTCTCAATCCCGTTCTCGGCAACGTTGCTGTTCGACCCGACGGACGCATAGAGCTTCGTCCCATCGCGGCTCGCGACCAACCCCTTCGTCCAATGGTGGTTCAACGGACCACCGGGCAGGTCGGCAACCTTCACGCCGGCTTGATCGATATGCGTCGCGCCGTCGCCATAGGGAAAGCGCACGATCGCATCGGTATTCGCGACAAAGAAGTCATTGCCGATCAGAGCCATCCCGAACGGCGCGTTCAGCCCTTCGAGAAACGGCGTCTTCGTCTCCGCCACACCGTCGCCATCCGCATCGCGCAACAGCGAAATCCGGTTCGGGCTAGGCGTGGCCGCGCCGGCGCGCTCCTGCACAATGCCCTGCACGAAGCCTTTGATCCCGCCGCCGTCATCGGGCCGCTCCGGCGCATTGGTCTCCGCGACCAGCACATCGCCGTTCGGCAGCACATAGAGCCAGCGCGGATGGACGAGCCCTTGCGCAAATGCGGTGACACCAAGACCGGCCGCGGCCGTGGGCTTCGCACCCTTCGGCCACCCGACCGCCGGCGCGATCTTCAGCGTCGGGATCAGCGTCTCATTCGGCGGCGGCAATTTGGGGCTGGGCCCGACCGTCTCGCGCGGATCAAGCTGAGCTGTATCGCCACACGCAGCAACCGAACAACCGACAACCGTCAGAAGGAGAAGAGAGCGAAATGTCATGGGGAAGATCCTCAAGGCTTGGGCCTTGAACCCGCTTCTCGTCCATTTGGTTCCCAACGTTCACGGCTCGCCGGGAAAGCTCTCGACCATCTGAATTTTGAGGTCCGGAAACGACTCGACATACATGATCGTGAAGTCGGGAAATGAGGTGACGAACTGCCATTTCCCGCACGCATCCGGAAACGAGTTAACGCGCATGACTTTCAGGTCCGGAAAACTGCTGACCACCTGCACTTTGAAGTCGGCAAAACTCTTCACGACCTCGACCTTGCCGTAGAGCGATTTGCCGTTCAGCGAACACCCCGAAACGTTCGACGCCGCAAACGCAGGCGCCGCGAAGGTCAACGCCACGGCCAAAACCAATGAAAACCAGCGCATCCCATTGATCCTTGAGAACGTTTGCCCGCGCCCCTATTGTCCGCCGCGATGAAACACGAATTCAAGCCCATTCACGTCGTCGGCGGCGGCCTTGCCGGCTGCGAAGCCGCCTGGCAAATCGCCCGCGCCGGCGTCCCCGTGGTGCTGCACGAGATGCGGCCCGTAAAGATGACGCAGGCCCACACCGGCGAAGGCCTTGCCGAACTCGTGTGCTCGAACTCCTTCCGCTCCGACGACTGGGAGAACAACGCCGTCGGCCTGTTGCACGAGGAGATGCGCCGCTGCGGTTCGCTGATCATGCGCTCGGGCGACATCCACAAGGTGCCCGCCGGCGGCGCGCTGGCCGTCGACCGCGTCGCCTTCTCGAACGAAGTCCAAGCCGCCATCGAAGCCGACCCGCTCATCACCATCGCCCGCGAAGAGATCGCAGGCCTGCCGCCCGCCGACTGGGACAACGTCGTCATCGCCACCGGCCCGCTGACGTCCCTGCCGCTCGCAACCGCCGTGCAAGCGCTGACCGGCGAAGACTCGCTCGCCTTCTTCGACGCCATCGCGCCCATCGTCCACAAAGAGTCGATCGACCTCTCGAAAGCCTGGTTCCAATCGCGCTACGACAAAGGCGACGGCGCCGACTACATCAACTGCCCGATGGACGAACAGCAATACCGCGCCTTCATCGACGCGCTGCTGACCGGCGACAAGACGACATTCAAAGATTGGGAAAAAGACACGCCCTATTTCGAAGCGTGCCTACCGATCGAAGTCATGGCCGAACGCGGCGCCGAGACGCTGCGCTTCGGCCCGATGAAACCCGTCGGCCTCACCAACCCGCACACCGGCCACCGCGCGTATGCAGTCGTGCAGCTCCGCCAGGACAACGCGCTCGGCACGCTCTACAACATGGTCGGCTTCCAAACGAAGCTGAAGCACGGCGAACAAACCCGCATCTTCAAAACCATCCCCGGCCTCGAAGACGCACAATTCGCGCGCCTCGGCGGCCTGCACCGCAACACCTTCATCAACTCGCCGAAACTGCTGGACAGCGAACTGCGCCTGAAGGCCCAACCGCGCCTGCGCTTCGCCGGCCAAATGACGGGCGTTGAAGGCTACGTCGAAAGCGCAGCCATCGGCCTCCTCGCCGGCCGTTTGGCCGCCGCGCAACGCATCGGTCGCGCACATCCGGCACCGCCACGCACGACAGCACTCGGCGCGCTGCTTACGCACATCACCGGCGACGCCGACGCAAAAACCTTCCAGCCGATGAACATCAACTACGGACTCCTGCCGGAACTACCGCCGCCGCCAAACGTCAAAGGAAAAGACCGCGGCCGCGCCAAGAAACAACTGATGTCCCACCGCGCCCTCGCCGACCTCGACGCCTGGCTCGGCCGCAAGGAAGCGGCGGAATAGCTTTCGCCGCCTCAAAGCCATTTCCGCGCGCAAGCAAAATGCCCACCATGCGCGACTCCGGTGGTCTTGACTTGAAAGCAAGCGCTTGCTTTCATTCCAGGCATGATCAAGTCGCCCAAAAAGACGAAGGCGCGCCCAGGCAACCCGCGGGAGAGGATCGTTGCCCGCGCCACGGAGCTGTTCGCAGCCCACGGATTCGACGCCGTAACGATGCGGCTGTTGGGCGACGCCGTCGGCCTCGACAACAGCAGCCTCTACCGCCACTTCCCCAGCAAGGCAGCACTGATCGATGCCGTCCTGGATCGCATCGCTGCCGACGTCCTCGCTGCCGCCGCTCCGCTTCTGAGCACAGCGGCCCCACTATCGCTGCAATCGCTAGAGGACATCTGCGGTGCAATCGGCCGCTACCTCTTCGATCGGCCCTCGATCGCCCGCCTTATCATCCACTGGATCATGGCGACCGGCGAAGAGGGTGCCGGCTACAAGATCTCTGTTCCGGCGACCGACAAGACCCGCCCCCCCGGCAAGCTGCTCGGGGCTCTCCGCGACCGCCTCGACGAGGCGGCGGCGACGGGACACCTGCGCCGCCACGCGACGCCTGAGGCGCTCGTCATTCTGTTCGGCATGATCGTCGTCCGGCCCGCAACGTACGGACATCTCCTCAAGACGCTCGAACCAAGACGCGGCCTCGACACCGCTCGCGCCGCGTGGGAGCAGGAACTGCGCGCTGCCGTCCGCGGAGCATTCGCGCCATGACCGCTCGTGGCGCGCCGATCTCGGACGCCGAACGCGCCGACGTTCTCGACGCGCTACGCGGCTTTGCTCTTCTGGGAATCTTCCTGTCTCACGTTCCGGACTTTTCCGGTTTTACGTTCATGAGCGACGTCGAACGAGCCGCCGGCGACCGCCTCGGTGCCAACGAACTCTTGGATGCCGCTCTCCAATTCTTCATCCAAGGCAAGTTTGTCTCGTTGTTCTCGTTGCTGTTTGGAATCGGATTCGCCGTCCAACTCGAGAGCGCCGTGCGGGGCAGCCGCAATTTCGCGCGTCATTTCGCGCGTCGCCAGGCCATTCTCCTCATCATCGGCCTAACGCACGCGCTGATCTGGTATGGCGACATCCTGAAGGACTACGCGCTCATCGGTCTGGCATTGATCATAACCGCCCGCTGGACGCCGGCCGCCGTCGGGCTGGCAGCCGCAGCTGTGCTTTGCTTGCGCGTCGTGTGGCCCCTGATCATGTGGGCGGTTCTGGCCGACACCGCGCCGCTCGCAACGGGGGCAGATCCCGCCGGCAGATTTTCCGCCCTCGCTCAAACATTCGCAGGCGCCGATCCGATCGCGACGTTCGCCGCGAATATGGAGTTGTTGCGCATCAAAGCGCTACAAATGCTGTACGACGGAAAGGCGGTCTCGATCCTTGGAATGTTCCTCCTCGGCGCCTACATCGGCAAGCGTCGCCTCTGTCGCGATCTGCAAACTCATTCAGGGTTGCTCGGCCGCGTCTTTGTCACTTGCGCGCCTCTCGGCATCGTCGGAAACGGGTTGCTCGCCGCCCTCGGTCCGGTGACGCCGGCCTTCCCGCCATCCCCAATATGGGTCGCCGAACAGACATTGGCCGCCGTTGCGGTCCCGTTGATGACACTCGCGTACGCTGCCGGCTTTGCGTGGCTCTGGTCCAAGCACGACGGATCGCGTCTGCGCACCATGGCGCCCGCGGGCCGCATGGCGCTCACGACCTATGTCAGCCAAACACTGGTCGGCGTCTTCGTCTTCTACGGGATCGGATTGGGCCTGCACGGTTCGGCCGACCTTGCCGTCTGTATCGCCTTTGCGCTCGCTGTGTTCGTACTCCAGTGCGCGACTGCCGCGGTCTGGCTCAAACATTTCCGTTTCGGTCCACTCGAATGGCTGTGGCGCCGCACCACCTATGGCACGCCACTCCCAATGCTGCGACGGACGCAAGCCGTCATGGAAGATCCTCCGCCTACGAACGGCTCACCGCCGCCTCGGCAACCAAACTCTTCGGCGGTGTGACGCCCATCGAGACGTAGACATTCATCAGATGCTCGACGCCGCCCGACGCCGGCTTGATCCACGCCGATGGCACATAGACCAACGCGCCGCCGAACGGCACAGGCGCCGAAGGGATCAGCACGCCGAGATAGTCCTCACCGCTCAGCTTCACCGGCGTCGCCGACGCCAGTAGTGCCAGCACGGCGGCACCAGTCTCTCCGCCGAAGAAACACCATACCGGACTCATGCCCTTCAACTCGTCGCCGCTCTTCGGCCCCACGATCGAGGTGAAGCGCTTCGACAAATCGTAGACGTTTGAGACCAAAGGCACGCGCCGGATCAATGCGTCGAACACGGCACCCAGCCAACTCCCGATCCGATGCTCGACCAACAGCCCCACAACGAAGATACCGCCGAAGACGATCAGAAGGCCCAGCACATAGGGGGCGATGGCATCCTCGCTCACGCTCAACCCCAAAGTCACCAACCATCGACCGATCCAACTGTTGGGACCGACATAGGTGTAGACGAACGAAACCAGCCAACCGATCACGACTGCGGTGACCACGACAGGCAACAAGCCGAGAATACCGGCAAGAAAGACGCGTGCGATGTGACCCAATCGACCCTCCATCGCGGCGCATGAGTCGCCGCACAGGGACAAGGTAGCAGGAGCCGCCAGGTCACAACGGCATGCGAGGAGGGAGAAGAAGAGGCGCGGCGCTAATCCCCCTCCCCCTTGTGGGGAGGGGTAGGGGTGGGGGTACGCTGACTCGATTGCTGGACCTCAACGCCGACGGAATTCAAAAGCCCGCGCAGTCGACGAACTTCCTCTATCAACCGAGGAAGGTCCTCGCGTGCAGCGGCGACAAAGTCGTAATCAGCAATGGAGCCGCCGTTGAGGTAGAGGTCATCATACCCCTCGCCGGCCCAGCGTAAGATGACGGTGTCACCCGCGACGTGGTCTCGACCTTCGACGGACGACTTCCACGGGCCAGGGGTCGCAGCAAGACACCGCGCCTCCATTTCCGAAAGCTCGGCATCCGCGATCATGTGATCCTCCTACGGCTGCGGTTTCGCCGCCTCAGGCAACACCACGCGGATGTGCAGCTCGCGTAGTTGCTTCGCCAGCGCTTCCGACGGCGCGCCCATCATCAGATCTTCGGCCCGCTGGTTCATCGGGAACATCGTAACCTCGCGCAGATTCTCTTCGCCAGCGATCAGCATCACGATGCGGTCGACGCCCGGCGCCGTCCCGCCGTGCGGCGGCGCGCCATAACGGAACGCGTTCAGCATGCCGCCGAACTTGTGCTCGACCGTCTCCGCCGGATAGCCCGCGATGTCGAACGCCTTGAGCATGATCTCGGGCTTGTGGTTCCGGATCGCACCCGACGACAGCTCGATGCCGTTGCACACGATGTCGTACTGGAACGCCGTGATACCAAGGATCGTCTTGTCGTCGCCCTTGTCGAGCTTCAGGAATGCCTCGTGGTCGAAGTTCGGCATCGAGAACGGGTTGTGCGAGAAGTCGATCTTCTTCTCGTCCTCGTTCCACTCGTACATCGGGAAGTCGACGACCCAGCAGAAATGGAAATCGTAATGCGGAGAGGCTTTCAGCCCCAACTCGTTGCCGATGCGAATGCGCGCCGCACCCGCAAGCTTCGCCGCGGCGTCCGCTTTGCCGGCTGAGAAGAACACCGCGTCGCCGCCCTTCGCGCCCGTCTTCTGCGCAATGCGCGCGAGCACGGGTTCAGGAATAAACTTCGCAATCGGCCCCTTGCCGACGAGCTTGCCGCCCTCTTCCTCGAACGTGATGTAGCCAAGGCCCGGCGCCTTCATTTCGCTGCGCGCCCAGTCGTTCAGCTTGTCGAAGAACGACCGCGGCTGCGAACCGGCGCCCGTCGCCGGGATCGCGCGCACGACCCCGCCACCGGCGACGACGCTCTTGAACGCCTTGAACTCGACAGTCGCGTCGGCAAATTCGGCGCTGACGTCAGCGATGACGATCGGGTTGCGCAGGTCCGGCTTGTCGGAGCCGTACTTCAGCATCGACTCCGCATACGGAATACGCGGGAACGGTCCCGGGTTGATCGTTCGGCCATTGGCGAATTCTTCGAACGTCCCGCGCAGCACGGGCTCCACCGCCGCGAACACGTCTTCCTGCGTAACGAAGCTCATCTCCAAGTCGAGCTGATAGAACTCGCCCGGCGAACGATCCGCGCGCGCATCTTCGTCGCGGAAGCACGGCGCGATCTGGAAGTAGCGGTCGAACCCCGCCACCATGATCAGCTGCTTGAACTGCTGCGGCGCCTGCGGCAGCGCATAGAACTTGCCCGGATGGTTGCGGGCCGGCACGAGGAAGTCGCGCGCACCCTCAGGCGACGACGCGGTCAAAATCGGCGTCTGAAATTCGGTGAAGCCCTCGGCGATCATCCGCCGGCGCAAACTCGAGATCACGTTCGAGCGCAGGAGGATGTTCTTGTGAATCCGCTCGCGGCGCAGGTCGAGGAAGCGGTAGGTCAGCCGCGTCTCTTCCGGATACTCCTGATCGCCGAACACCGGCAGCGGCAGTTCGCCCGCCGTCGACTGCACCGTCACCTCGTCGATGCGGATCTCGATCTCCCCCGTGGGCAGATCCTTGTTAACCGTATCGCCGGGCCGCGCCACGACGCGCCCCGTGAAGGTCGCCACGAACTCGGCGCGCAACGTGTCGACCTGCGCGAACGACGGGCTGTCGGGTTCGACAACGCATTGCGTGAGGCCGTAATTGTCGCGAAGGTCGATAAACACCAGCCCGCCATGATCGCGCCGGCGATGGACCCAGCCGGAGATGCGCACGGTCGAGCCCACATGGGCGGCGCGCAATTCGCCGCAGGTGTGCGTGCGATAGCGATGCATGGGAATTCCTTGATGTTTCGGGCAAACGCCGCTTTAAGGGCGAACCTTGTGGCGTTGCCGCGCGCCACCTGTCAAGGGCGCGAATCTTGGGCTATAGCACCGCACAAATGGTCACCATCATCACCACGACTGCCCAGCTCGTCGAGGCCTGCGCCAAGTTCGCCGAGGCCCCCTACGTCGCCATCGACACCGAGTTCATGCGCGACACCACCTACTGGCCGAAACTGTGCCTGGTTCAGGCCGCGATCCCCGGTTTCGGCGTGGTCATCGACCCCCTCGCCCCTGACCTAGACATGGCGTCCTTCAATGCGCTGATGGTGAAGCCTGAGGTCATCAAGGTCTTCCACGCCTCGCGCCAAGACATCGAAATCTTCTTCCACCAGGCGCACCTGATCCCAACCCCGCTGTTCGACACCCAGGTGGCCGCCATGGTCTGCGGCTTCGGCGACAGCGCCGCGTACGAGACGCTGGTCCGCGAACTCGCCCACGCGCAAATCGACAAGTCCTCGCGCTTCACCGATTGGTCGCGCCGCCCGCTCAACGACAAGCAGCTGAACTATGCGCTGTCGGACGTGACACATCTCTGCCGTGTCTATGAATCGCTCAAGCGCCAACTCGACAAGTCCGGCCGCTCGCACTGGCTCGAAGAAGAACTCGACGTCCTGCGCGCAGCCGAGACATACGAACTAAAGCCGGAAGAATCCTGGCGCCGCCTCAAAATGCGCGGCGGCAACCGCCGCTTCACCGGCGTGCTGATGGAAATCGCCGCCTGGCGCGAACGCTTGGCGCAAGAACGCGACGTCCCGCGCTCACGCGTCATCAAAGACGAAGCCCTCTTCGAAATCGCCGCCCAAGCCCCGCAAACGCAGGACGACCTGGACTCGCTCCGCGGCATCCCACGCGGCTTCGCCTCATCGCGCGCCGCCGCAAGCCTGATCGAAGCGGTAAAAGCGGGCCTCGCCCTTCCCGCCTCCGCCATCCCCGACATCGACCGGGGCCCGCCGCCGGCGATCCCGCCGGTACTGGGCGACATGATGCGCGTGCTGCTCAAGATCCAATGCGAAGCCCACGGCGTCGCGCAAAAGCTGATCGCCTCGTCATCTGACCTGGATCAAATCGCAGCCGACGACAAAGCCGACGTCCCCGCCCTCTCAGGCTGGCGCCGGGAAATCTTCGGCGACGCCGCGTTGGAACTCAAACACGGACGCATCGCACTATCGATCCGCGACCGCAAAGCCGTGGTCGTCGCCGCGGGCAGCTAAAACCTTAGCGCAACTCGATCCGCATCGTCCGATCGAACGCGGCCGCAAGCTCTTGCAGCCGCTTGGTAATCGCCTCCGCAACCAGCGCCTGATGCGCCTTCGGGATCGTGATCACGAGCGAACTCGGCGTGATCTTCGCGGACGTTTCACTCAGGATATCCGGCGCCGGCCCCGCCATCACCAGCGCAGCGCGCAGCGCCAGCCCCAGCGTCCGCGCCGTCCGCGCCGCGTCGTCGCCGACGAATTTCTGGATGCGCTTGATCGTCTTCTCGTGCTCGCCGCCATAACGATGGAACATCGTCAGCGCCAGCAACGCCCGCCCGTCGTGGTCGATGCCGATGAAGGGCGCGTTCAGCACATCGGTGAACGTTTGCTCCGCTCGATGATCCGGATGCCCGCGCCAACCCGTATCGCCCAGATAGCACGCCGCGCGCCGCAGACGGTCGAACGATTTGTCGTGGCCGGCAAACAACGGCGCCGTCCACTTGTCCAGCGCACGTCCCAAACCCGGATCCCGCCCAAGCCGCGTCGCCATATCCTCGCACGAAGCCAGCAGCGGATCGCGCGCACGTTCCTCCGCGCCAAGCCGCGCGAACAGAACACCCTCACGCAAACCGAACGCCGAAATCACGACGCGATCGAGCCTTGCGGCCTTCAGCAACCGCTCCATCACCACCGCGCCGTAGGGAATGGCCTCCGCACGCCGGCGCGAGACCGATGTGATCGCCTCAAGCGATCGGCGCGACAGTCCGGAGAGGAAATTCGCGAACCCAACCGCACGATCGCGCGAAATCTCGTAGTGGTGGAGCACGCGGATCTCATGCTGCGCGTCTTCCATATGGATGCGCGCGATATTGCGCCACACGCCGCCGACCGCGTAGAGCGCTTTGCCCTTCAGCTTGTCGAGGCCCGGGATCTTCTCAAGCCCCTGATCGACGATCGCGCGCGCACGATCGATCTTGCCCTCGCTCATGTCCATCAGACGCAGCGGCCCGAACGGCAACGTCACGCCGATCGACTGCTTGCCGCCTGACACGAACGCAAGCTCCAGACTGCCGCCGCCAAGATCTCCCGCAACGCCGTCGGCATCGGGAATGGCGGCCAAGACACCTTCGCTCGCCAGCCGGGCCTCTTCCTCGCCGGTCAGAATACGGATCTGCGCGCCCAGCGCGTCGCGCGCGCGCGCCACGAACGTGTTGCCGTTCTTCGCATCGCGCACGGCTGCCGTCGCCACCGCTTCGATGCGCGCACCGACACCACTCGCGATCTCGCGGAAGCGACCCATAGCGGCGATGGCAGCGTCGCTACCCTCATCGTCGAGCATGCCCGACGTCACCATGTTGCGCCCAATAGCGCACAGCGACTTTTCATTGAACAGCGCCACCGGACTGCGCGACAGCTTGTCGTAGATGACAAGACGGACGGAGTTCGACCCGATATCGACGACCGCGAACGGCGCTTCGCCTGAGCCGACGGACAGCCCCGCCGGTCGGCGGGCCGTCTCGGTGGTCGCGCTTGTCATTTGACGTTACTGACCCTTAGAGCGGCTGCGCACCGCTTTACCCTTGCCCTTGGTCAAGCCTGTACCACGGCCCGACAGACTGGGGTTGGTCATGAAGTAGTCGTGCGCGCTCAGCGCGTCCGGCGCATCGTAACCTGGCGCCCGAACGTACTTGCCGTCGCTCTGCAGATACCAGCTTTGCGCAACGTCGCGCAGGTTCGCATTCATGATTTGGCCCATCACCTGCTCGTGAACCGTAGGGTTCTCGACCGGCACCAGAACCTCGACGCGGCGGTCGAGGTTGCGTGGCATCCAGTCGGCGGAGGAGATGTACACTTTGGCATCCGGGTGCGGCAACCCATTGCCGTTGCCGAAACAGACAATACGCGCGTGCTCAAGGAACCGGCCGACGATGCTTTTGACACGGATGTTCTCAGACAAGCCCGGAACGCCCGGCCGCAAGCAGCAAATGCCGCGCACCACGAGTTCGATTTTCACGCCCGCTTGGCTTGCACGGTAGAGTTCGTCGATGACCTTGGAGTCGACCAATGCGTTCAGCTTCGCCCAAATCTGTGCCGGCCGCCCCGCCTTCGCGTGAGCGATCTCGTCGCGGATATGCTGAAGCAGCGTCGCGCGCAGATTGAGCGGCGAAACCGTCAGCTTCTCAAGATGCGACGGTTCCGCATATCCCGTAATGAAATTGAACACGCGCCCCGCATCGCGCCCCAGCGCCGGGTCCGCGGTGAACAGCGACAAGTCGGTATAAATCCGCGCCGTCGCCGCGTGATAATTGCCGGTGCCGAAATGCGTGTAGGTGCGCAAAGCACCGCTTTCGCGCCGCGTCACCAGCGACAGCTTCGCGTGCGTCTTCAGCTGCATAAAGCCGAACACGACCTGGACGCCCGCGCGTTCCATGTCGCGCGCCCAGCGGATATTTGCCGCTTCGTCGAAACGTGCCTTCAACTCGACGATGGCGGTGACCGACTTACCGACCTCCGCCGCCTCGATCAGCGCTTTCACGACCGGTGAATCGTTGCCGGTGCGATAGAGCGTTTGCTTGATCGACAACACGTCCGGATCCGCCGCTGCCTGCCGCAAGAACTGCACGACGACGTCGAACGTCTCAAACGGATGGTGGACGATGAGATCCTTGGCGCGAATGGCGGCGAAACAATCGCCGTTGAATTCGCGAATGCGTTCGGGAAAGCGCGCCGTATATGGCTTGAATGTCAAATCCCGGCGTTCTTGGATGATGAGCTGGCTCGTATCGGCCAGGCCCAGAATGCCTTCGACGTTCACCGGCTCGCGCCCGATCAACTCCATCTGATCGGTGATGAAACCGCGCAGTTCGTCCGGCATCGACGCCTCGAATTTGAGGCGGATCACGCTGCCGCGCCGGCGTCGTTTCAGCGCACCTTCAAACGAACGCACGAGATCTTCGGCTTCTTCGGCGACTTCGATATCGCTGTCGCGAAGCACACGGAACGATCCGCTGCCCAGGACCTCGTAACCCGGGAACAGGCGATCCATGAACTCGCCGATCACCTTTTCCAGAGTCATGAAGCGCGCCGTCGGCACCGCGCTGCCGTTCGCCGGCGGCTGAGGCAGGCGAATGAACCGCGGGATCTGACCCGGGATTGGGATCAGCGCGTCCATCTCGCGCCCGTCCTTGCGCTTCAGATGCAAGGCCAGCGCAAGGCCCAAATTCGGGATGAACGGAAACGGATGCGCCGGGTCGATCGCGAGCGGCGTCAACACCGGATACACGTCCGACATGAACTTGGTGTCGAGCCACTGGCGCTCCGCGTCGGTGAGCTCCTTAGGCTCGACCACCGCAACGCCCACCTTGCGCAACAGGGCGCTCAGATTGAGCCAAGTGCGCTGCTGCTCCGACATCAGCTCCGACGCCGTCGCGTTGATCGCATCAAGCTGCTGCTGCGGCCCAAGGCCGTCGTCCGAGAGCGTCGACACGTGCGCGTTGACCATGCCTTTGAGGCCGGCCACGCGCACCATGTAGAACTCGTCGAGGTTGGCGGCGGAGATCGACAGGAAGCGCAAACGTTCCAGCAACGGATGCCGCTCGTTTTTGGCTTCTTCGAGAACGCGCGTGTTGAAGGCGAGCCACGACAGCTCGCGATTGATCAACCGGTCCTTCGACGTCGGGTCGATGGTCTTGGCGGCGCGCGACTGACGCGGCGCCGGCGATGAGGGCGTGGCAGCGGCGGTCGGGGCCGCTTCGCGCTTGGGTGAGGTGGTATCCATCGACGCGTGACTTACTTTTCCCAGTGAAAACGCGGGTATTTTCGCGCCCGGACCCTAGACCAAACCCTCTCCGTTGTCAGCCGAACCGGCGCCCCGCTCCGCCTCCAAAAACCGCAGGGCCTGCGCTCCGATCTCCACGGAAATATTACGTTTTTGTTGCAGCGCTAGCGTGTCGATCAAAACGACGATCCGTTCAGCGTCGGCAAACGACCGCCTTAACCTCGGAACAAGATAGTCGATCAGGGCTTCGGGAAGCTTAAGCTGCCGGTCCCCGAATAGCTTCAAAAGCACCCGCGCGATCAGGGCCTCGTCCGGCGCCTGCAAGGCAACGCCTGGCACAGCCGTTAACCGGGAATGAAGATCGGGAACCTGGGTCCGCCATCGCTGCGGCGGCTCGGCCCCGGTCATGAGCAGCCACCCGCCCGATTGATTGACGAAGTTCAGCAGGTGAAACAGCGCCGCCCCGCCCTCGACCGCATCCGCATCGTCGATGACATAACCTTGGCCCCCTGCAAGATCGGCGACCGTCTCGACGCTAAGCTCGCGCACCGGCAACGCCGTCGCCTGCGCCTGCGCGCGCCAAATCTCAGCCAGGTGCGTTTTGCCGCTGCCTTGAGGCCCCCACACCGCGCAAACGCGGGCCGGCCATGCGGGCCACGCTTCGATCAGCGCCAGCGCCTCTTCGTTGGCGATCCCCGGCACGAAGTCGTCGCGCGCATAGCTGCGCTTGGCTTCAAATGCGAGCGGCAATTGAGAGGACGGTGTGCGCGACATGAGCGTCAGGCCGAAGGCCGCGCCTCGGCGGTGCGCAACGCACGCAAGCCCTCAAGGAAATAGGCGACCCACGACGCAGCCGTGGCCGCCGCCACGGCCCAAATGAACCCGCGCACCAAAGCGCCCCACTCAAGCGCGAACGCCAGATTGGCGACGACAACAAGCACCAGCCCGACCTGCGCAAACGTTGTCAGCTTCGAGATGAACAACGGCTGCATGCGCAAACCCGGCCGCTTCATCAACGTGAACGCAGCGACCGTCACCACGATCGCGATATCGCGCGCCAACACCAGCCCCATCAGCCAGATCGGCAAATATCCTTCGTACGTCAAAATGCCGAACGTCGTGAGCAGCAGAAGCTTGTCCGCCATCGGATCGAGATAGGCCCCGACCAGCGACTTATGTCCGAACGCACGCGCGATATAACCGTCGACCGCATCGGATGCACCGGCGGCGATCATCATCCAGAACGCATGATCGAAGCGCTTGTCGAGCATCGCGATCGCGATGAACGGCACCAAGACGACACGGATCGCCGTCACGCCGTTGGCAGGCGTCAGCCCATAGCGCGACGGCCTAAGCCACCGGGACTCAGCCGGGCGGGGCGGCTGCGGTGGCGGCTGCATTGCGGCTCAGCGTCCAGTTTCCGGTGGCGTCGGCATTGAGGAACAAATTCGTCTGCGACAGGGCGGTCTGCAATTGGTCGACCTTGCCGACATAGTCGAGCCGGACCTTTGCCAGGTTCATATTCACTTCTTCGATCGCGACAACCTGGATCAGCTTCGTGCTCTCGAGATGGCGTCTGATGCTGACCCACTCGGCCAGACCCGTGAAAGGAATCGTCACGCTCAACGAACTCTGCTGCCCATAATCGACCGATGTGGTACGCTTCCAGTCTTCCTGCAAGCCGTCCGCGACCGAGCCCGACGCGCGCAGCGCCAGCGTCGCTTCGTCTTCCGCGCCCTGCGGCGTGAACGAGCTGGCGCGCTGATTGCGCCCTTCCGGCTTGATCATCGTCATTGTCACTTGCAGCGCCGCGCCGCTCTTACCGGCCGACGCGACCAGCACCGAACTCGCGCCATAGCGATCCGCGAGCGTCCGCACGATGCCCCAATCTGCCGCCGACGAAATCGTAGCCAGCGCCGCCATGTCCTGCACATCGCCGACCGGCACAGCGACCGGCACCAAACGGCCGCGCCGCGCCTGCTGCGCCCACGCGCGGCCCCAAGGTGACTCTGGCGACCATGCCGTACCGTTGAGCGGCACGACGAGCACAGGCTTAGCCGTCGACTCGCTGAACTGCGTCCCCGAACGCCGAAGCGCCGAGCGCACCTGCGTCGGGTGGAAAACGAACGTCACCGTCGCGAGATAGCGCGTGCTCGAGTGCTTCTCACCCGAAATGTCGAAGCTCTTGACCATCGTCTCAAGCTCTTGCGGTGTCAGTGCGGGCTGGCGCGCCCACTCGCCCGACGGCGTCACGCGGCGGAACACCTCGGTCCAGGCCTTCTGCCGGCCCTGGGCAAGCGCGGCCTCTTTAGCGGCGGACGGACTCGCGCCGGTCGCGTCGATCGGGACATTCGACACAGTCCACAGATCGACCGGTTGCGCCGCAGCCGGGGCGACAAAGGCCAACATCAAAGCAACGGCCGCAACGACCGTGTGTGCGAAATCTCGCAATGTCATGACAAACCCATCCAGCACAAGAACGGCGTGGATGGCGAATCTACACGATCCCCTTCACCACAAGGAAGAGGCGGATCACGCTCACGTGACCCTGCCCGTTTCTGGCTACATTGCCATTGAACCGCCACGATCGGTCCCATAAGTGCAAACCACGCAACGCTTGAGGGGGCTCGATCATGCGCGGGTTTACGCTGTTTTCCACTTTGATTCTCGCATCGATTGCACTATCCGCGCCGGCGGTCGCAGAAGGCGTACCGGATCTTTCGCCCTTGGCGTGTGCGTGGGGAAAACTTCCCGACGCCGAACAAACCCGTCTGCGCGACGAGTTCAAGGTCGAGCTGGGCGATGGCGGCTTCACCCTCCATTTCGGCGCGCCGAACCCGAACACCGCTGTCGAAGCCGCGCGCGAATGCCAATTGAACTTGGCGCCGCCGCAAGTCGAGCAGCTGGCCCTCGCCCTCGCCCGCCGTGCGGCGGAAGAAAAGGCGAGGAAGGGGATCGCCGAAAAGGGCGAGAAGCCCGACTCCATCCAAACCGCGCTGAGCAAGATGCACGAAGGCAAGCGCGAGATGATCGGCAACAAATACGGCTGCCCGGGGTCGCATGCCAGCGTCAGCGAATGGGACGAATCGGTCAAAGGCGCCGTCCGCCGCGCCAACCTGCGCTTTAAGGACGGCCGCGCTTATGCGTGGGTCTCCCTCGGCCTGTACGCCGTCATGGCCGAAGAGGGCGCAATCCGCCGCATGTCGGGCAATGCGGATGCGTGTTGATAAGCACTGCCAACCTTTGCCCCCAACCCGACTCAGGCGCTAATCTAGCCTCCTCGATGATTTGGCGGGGAGCGCCGCCTTGAACATTCAGCAAAACCTCATTGCAGGCGTACTGACCATTCTGCCGCTGGCGGCGGTGTGGTTCGTACTCAAACTGATCTTCGACGCGCTGTCTTATTTCGGCAGCCCGTGGGCGGCGTGGACATCGCAGCAATTCGGCCCGATGCTGCCTGCGCCGCTTGCAGCGATCTTGGGCAACCCGTTGTTCCTCTACGTCGTTGGCACCGGGTTTGCGCTCCTCGTACTTTATGCCGTCGGCGCGCTCGCCGCCCGTGTAATCGGACAGCAACTGCTTCAAGGCGTCGAGCAGTTGCTCGAGAAGGTGCCGTTCGTGCACATGATCTATTCGTCGACGAAAAAGGTCATCGCCGCGCTGCAGCCAAAAGCCGAAAACGTCCAGCGCGTCGTTCTGATCGACTTCCCGAACGCCGACATGCGCGCTATCGGCTTTGCTATGCGCACATTCACGGAAACGACGACGGGAATAGAATTGACGGCCGTGTTTGTGCCTACGGCCCCGAACCCGACATCGGGATATTTGGAAATCGTGCCCTCAGACCGCGTGATCGCCGTCGATATGTCGGCCGACCAGGCAATGGCGATGATCATCTCCGGCGGCGTGGTCGGCCCCGACACGATCACTTACTCGCATCGGCCGGAGCCGAAACCCATCGAGCTGCCCCGCACCGGAACCTGATGCGCACTATTTGCCGGGCCGGCGCCTTCTAATGCCGAGCAGCTTCTCGCGAAGCGTTACGCCGCCCGCATGCACTTCGTCGCCCGCGCCCACGCCGGGGTTCGCGCGCTCCCACGCTTCCATCTCTGCCGCGATCGCACCGGGTGAACGCGTGTACCTAGCCAGCAAGTTGTAGAACGCAGGAACGATAAACAGGGTTAGTGCTGTCGACACGAGCACGCCCGAGAACACCACGACGCCGATTGCAAAGCGGCTGTTCGAACCCGCGCCTTCCCACACCATGAGCGGCACAGCACCCATCGCCGTCGCAAGCGACGTCATGAGAATAGGCCGGAAGCGCGTGATCGAAGCTTCGACCAACGCCTCGCGAATATCCTTACCGGTGTCGCGCAGCTGATTGGCAAACTCGACGATCAGAATCCCGTTCTTGGCCGCAAGTCCTACGAGCATCACCATGCCGATCTGACTGTAGATGTTCAGCGTCGCCCCGGTGAGGAATAGACCCAGTAACGCACCCGCCGCCGCAAGCGGCACCGTAAGAATAATAACAAGCGGATGGATGAAACTCTCGAACTGCGCCGCAAGCACCAAGAACACGACCAAGAGCGCAAGACCGAACGTAAAGGCTAGAGTCGAACTCGACTCCCGGTACTCAAGCGACTGGCCCTTATAGTCGATCTGCGCCGACGACGGCAGTTCCTCGCGCGCGGCCCGCTCCAGAAAATCGAGTGCCTGCCCTAACGTCGCGCCGGGCGCCAAGTTCGCAGAAATCGTAATCGCGCGCAGGCGATTAAAGCGGTTCAAGCTCAGCGCCGTTGCGCCTTCCTGCATCTTGACCACGTTCGACAGCGGTATCAGCGTGCCCGTCCTTTCCGAGCGCACGAGAATATTCGTCAAATCACTCGGCTGACGGCGGTTCGCTTCCGCGCCTTGGACATAGATGTTGTATTCCTCGCCGCGCTCGACGAACGTGCCAAGACGCCGCTGACCCAGCATGGTCTCAAGCGTCCGCCCGATCGTCGCCACCGACACGCCAAGCTCCGCCGCGCGCGTCTCGTCGATTTGGACGTTCAACTGCGGTTTGGTTTCCTTGTAGTCGGAATCGACGTTCACAAGCCCCGGATATTCCTCCGCCCGCGCCAGCATCCTGTCGCGCCATTGCACGAGCTCGGCAAAGCTCGGGCCGCCCAGCACGAACTGAACCGGCGTGTTGCCGCCCCCACCGCCGCGGCCGAAGCTCGAGCGCGCGATCGCCGTCGCACGGATCGCGGCGAACTTGCGCAGCCTATCGTTCACATCCTTGATCACGTCGTCCTGTGGCGGCCGCGTCCCCCACGGCCCCAGGACCACGATCGCCCGCCCGCTGTTGAAGTCGGACGTCGTGCCGAAGTTCCCCGGTACGCGGATGATGATGCGCGTCGCCGCCTTCTGCTCGACAAGCGGCAGCAGCGCTTTTTCGACCTCAAGCATCTGCGCGTGCAGTGCGTCGTAACCCGTGCCTTCCGGCATCGAAATATTGACGTCGAACTGCCCGCGATCCTCGATCGGCGCCAACTCGCCCGGCACCAGGCGGAACAGCAGCACGGTCGACGCCATGACGACGCCGAACAGAATGAACATGCCGATCGGCGCATCGAGCGTGAAATTCAGCATCGCGCGATAAGAACGCGCCATTGCATCGGTTGTCGTATGAATGATCCGCGACAGCACGCCCTCGCGCTCAACCGGCCGCAAGAACTTCGAGCACATCATGGGCGACAGCGTCAGCGCTACAAGCGCAGACAGCGCCACCGCCGAGCCCATCGCAATACCGAGCTCCGAGAACAGCCGTCCGATCGTGCCTTCCAAGAAGATGATCGGCACGAACACCGCAACCAACACAGCCGTCGTCGTGATAACCGCAAACGCCACCTGCCGCGTCCCGCGGTAAGCGGCGATCAACGGGGGCTCGCCAAGATCGATACGCCGCTGCACGTTCTCAAGCACGACGATCGCGTCGTCGACGACAAGACCAATGGCGAGCACGAGCGCCAGCAAAGTCAAAAGGTTGATCGACGCCCCGAACGCCGCGAGCAGCGCGAACGATCCGATCAAACACACCGGCACCGTCACGGCCGGAATCAAAGCGGCGCGCGCGTCGCCCAAGAACAAATAGATGACGATCAGAACGAGTGCGCCGGTGATCCCCAAGGTCACATAGACCTCGTGTACCGACTCTTCGATGAAGACCGAGTTGTCGACGGCGACGACAAGTTTCGTCCCTTCCGGCAACCCTGCCTGGATCTTTTCCACCTCGGCGCGAGCGTCGCGCGCGACCGACAACTGGTTCGACGTCGACTGCTTGATGACCGCAATGCCCACCTGAGACTGCCCGTTGCCCCGGAAGTCGTTGCGCCGGTCTTGCGCTGCGATCTCGACCCGCGCCACCTCTCCCAGTCGCACAAGGTGACCGTCGGGCGTCCGCTTGACGACGAGGTTGCGGAAGTCGATGTCCGTCGAATACCCCCGCTCGACGCGCACGGTCAGATTGCGCTGCGTCGATTCAAGCCGCCCGGCCGGAAGCTCGACGTTCTGGGTCCGCAGCGCGTCTTCGACGTCGGCGGCCGTCAGCCCGCGCGCCGCCATCTCAACCCGGTCGAGATAGATCTGCAACGACTTTGTCTCGCCGAACGCGCGCACCTGCGCCACGCCGTCCACGGTCGACAAGCGGTCGACGATGTACCGGTCGGCATAGTCGGTGAGGTCCATCCGGCTCATCGTCGTCGATGTCATGTTGATGAACATGATCGGCGAAGAGTCCGCTTCGGCCTTTTGTACCTGCGGCGGCTCGACCTCGTCCGGCAGGTTGTTCAAGATGCGCGAAACAGAGTTGCGCACGTCGTTCGCCGCAGCTTCGATATCGCGCGACAGGCGGAACGTGATCGTCACCTGCGAAGAGCCGTCGCGGCTCACGGACGAAATCGTGTCGATGCCTTCGATCCCTGCGATCGAGTCCTCGACAGGCTGCGTCACCCGCGTCTCGACGACCGAGGCCGACGCCCCTGGATAATCCGTCGACACCGACACGACGGGCGGATCGATGTCCGGCAACTCCCGCAACGGCAAGCTTTCGAAGGACAGTACCCCGAACGCGATGATCAGCAAGCTGATGACGGTCGCAAAAACCGGCCGCTTGATCGCGATATCGGAAATCATGTCCGCGGGCCCGCGGCCGCCGCGTCGGCGCCGTCACGCTTACGCTCGCGCGGTTTGTCTTTGTCGCCCTCACGGCTCGCCAAGCGCACGGTAGCCCCTGGCCGCAGGCGGATTGTGCCGTCGACGACGACGTTCTCGCCGACCTTCAGCCCGCTGAGAACCTCGACGAAGCCCGGCTGGCGCCCGCCTATTTTCACTTCGCGCCGCTCCGCCTTCAAATCGGAGGAAACGACATAAACGTACTGCCGGTCCTCGACCGGCACCAAGGATTGCTCAGCGACCGCCATAGCCGTGCGCTGGTTCTTGAGCAGCGACACCGTCATCAACATCCCCGGCAGCAGCAAGTCTTCCTTGTTCGGGATCTCCGCGCGCATCGCGACGGTGCGCGACACGGGATCAACGCGGCTGTCGATACCGGCGACAATGCCGTCGAACGTTCGGCCGGCATACGCCGCGACCTGTGCACGCACCGACATGCCGACGGAGAGCGACGCTAGGAACGACTCCGGCACCGTAAAATCGACCTTGATGATCGATACGTCATCCAGCGTCGTGATCACGTCACCGGGTTTGACCAACGTGCCCACGCTAACGCGCCGCAAACCGAGCACACCGGCGAAGGGTGCGCGGATCAACCGATCGGCCACGCGCGATTCAAGTGCACGCACCCGCCCCGCTGCGCTGTCCCGCGCCGACAAGGCAGCCTCAAGCTGCGCCTTCGTCGCGAAACCCTTGTTCGACAATTCGAGAATACGCTCATAGGCCTTTGTCGCTTCCGCGAGTTCCGCGCGCGACGCAGATAGATCGGCAGACTGTTCGCGGCTCGTCATCTCCGCCACGACGAAGCCTGCGGGAACCTTCTGTCCGTCCGTGAAATTGACCGCGCTGACGGTGTCGGCGGCCTTTGCGGTCAGGTCGATACTCTCTTTCGCTTTTGAGGTGCCGACCGCTTCGATCACATCGACGAATTCGCGCATTGCGACCGGCGCAACGGTGACGAGCGCCGGCTGACGCCCCGCGCCACCGCGCTCGCCGCCACCGTCTTCGCCGGCAAAATACCAAAGGTAGCCGACGCCGCCCATGAGGGCCGCGAGCACCGTCAAAAACAAAAGAGTACCAAGAGTTCTCATCGACCCAGAAACTTGTGCGCTACCGCCAAACGTCAACCGCGTGTCTGTACGCTTCGCGCCGGACCGCCCCCACCGCACTATACGGCGCGGACGTGAAGCAATCGTGCCACACTGCGATCAAGCGTTAACGGCCATCAACGAAAGAACGCACGCGCGCCGATAGTGGCAATTCCTTTATTGTCGCAATTTGTCGCTGAAAACCGAGCTTCGGCGCGGTTCGGATGCCTGACACTTTTGTGAATGCAGCAGCGCCTTCGCGTCCCGCCAACCGCACGGAACTGCGTAAGCAGGCTACTCGAACCGCAACGCCTCGATCGGATCGAGCCGGGCCGCGCGCAACGCGGGGAAGAACCCGAACGTCACGCCGATCGCCGCCGGCACGCCCAACGCCAGTGCAACGATCTCGCCGCCGACGGAGAAGGGCACGCCGATCGCTCCCGTGATCGCATAGGCCGCACCGATCCCGATCAAGGCCCCCGCAACGCCGCCAACAGCAGACAACGCCACCGCCTCAACCAAGAACTGCAGCGCCACGTCACGCGCTTGCGCGCCGATAGCCAAGCGTATGCCGATCTCGCGCGTCCGCTCCGTCACCGCGACGAGCATCACGTTCATGATCCCGATTCCGCCCACCAGAAGGCTGATGCCGGCGACGCCCGATACTCCCATCGACATCAGCGCCATCGTGGAACTGACCATCTGCACGATCTCGCGCGCATCGCTGACGCGGAAGTTATCGCGGTCGCCCTCGCGCAATCCGCGCCGCTCGCGCATCAACGTCGTGATCTTCTCCTTCAGCCGGTCGATGTCGTGCCCGTTCGCAGCACTTGCCCAGATCTGTCCCACCCACTCGCCGCCGGCGAGCCGCCGGTGAAACGTCGCGATCGGCATCAAGATGCCGTCGTTGACGTCGTTGGTCAGCGCCGAACCGTCCTTCTGCCGCAAGACCCCAATCACCTCGCACGAGAACGAGCCCGACCGCACCGTCGCGCCGACCGGATTCTGCATCCCGAACAACTGCCGCCGCACCGTCTCGCCTAAGATGCAGACGGGAGCGCCGCGCCGTATCTCACCCTCAGTGAACCCGCGGCCCGACCCGATCTCCCACCGCCGAATGCCGAAATAGGGATTGGTGGTCGCATAGACGCCGGTCTCGTAATTCCGGTCGCCTGCGGTAAACAACAAATACGATTGCGACAGCGGCGCGACCCCATCGAGCCCCGTCACCTCGCGCTTGATGGCCTCGACATCGCTCATCCGGAACGGACGCGAGCGCGACACGGGCCCGGTGCGGCTCGCCCGCGCCTCGACCTGAATCGCGTTCTTGCCGCGCGACGCGATATCGTCCAGCACCTGATTGGAAACGCCCTGCGTGATCGTCACCACGATGACGACGGCCGCGACCCCGATAATGATCCCAAGCGTGGTCAACCCCGTACGCAGCAAATTTGCCCGCAACTCCCGAAGCGCCATACGTACGCAAGCCCAGAACATGGGCCGGAACCCTATCACAGCCCGCGCAGCCCAAGCTGTGCGCCACCTCACCCGCCGATTCACCAAAATTTGCGCTCAAGCCCGCCTTGCGCTACTGCAATCGCCCGCAAAATGCCGGATTAGCTCAGGGGTAGAGCAACCGCCTTGTAAGCGGTAGGTCGTCAGTTCAAATCTGACATCCGGCACCACTTCATCGAACATTCCGAGAGCCGCGGAAGAGCGCGGACTCTGAGGTGATCCAACCGCATCGAGGTAGCAAAAATCTCTGCCGCTCAGAGGCATCGAAATGGGGTGTGTTTGCACTGTGTTTGCATGTTGCAGCGCATCGAGAAATCGGAGCCGTTCGAATCCCTCTCTGTCCGCTAGTCAACCCCGGAAATGAGGGGCTTGGCGTGCGAAACCACACGCGGCCCTAGTTTCGGCCCTAGTCCCATTCGAGTTTTCAGTGGAACAACGTTCGTGCAGCGTTCACGCCCGACGTTTGCCGCAATCATCCAGAACAGCGCCGCCGGACCTGACATCAGGAGAGATCAATTGCGCTCTGTCGTTCTCACCCTCATTGCCTTGGCATCGTCGACCGCGGGGGCGCTGGCCGATACAACGGGCGAAGCAACCGCCCGCGATGCGACGACCTGGTCATTGGCAGCCAATACTTCCGTTTGGCCGATGTCGATGCCTTCGAATCCGATCGAACCTGCGGCGGTGAGTTCGCCTCGGGTGTGCCGTGTGGTGCGATAGCGCAAGACGCCCTTGCGAAGATCGTCAAAGGGCCTTCATCCATGTCACAAGCGTCTGAGCGTCCGTGGCGGCGTTCTCGATCGGAATGCCACGCTTAGAGCGGCACCTCAAGCTCGATGATCGCCTTCACGACGCCGTCTTCCGCACCATCGCTGATACCGAACAAATAGCCGGCATTGTATTTCAGCTTCAGGCCTGAATCACCGAGTGGCAGCGTGCCTTCGACGATCGGTCCGGCGTAGTGCTCTTGTTCGTCGAAGCTGGGCATGTCGTCGATCGCACCGAATTCCCCGAACACCTCGATACCGGGTTCGAACGCGCGGTCCAGCCGGTACTTGAGCTGGAACGCATGCGCGAACTCGACGTCGTCGCTCGCGCCGCCGCCGACTTCGCGCTCGAAGACGACGTTGTAGGCAGCGTCGAAATTGCCGAGCTCCTTGGCCAAGAGGAGCGCCACCTCGATCTTGTCCGGCGAACTACCGGAGTCGGTGCGTTCGTACTCGACCAAGAGCCCGAAGTCCGCCCAATACTCGCCGGGATTGCTCAGTTGAAACCTGTTCTCCCACTCAAACGCTTCGAACGCTGTTTCCTCGCCGGCGCCGGCTTCGCGTTCCCATTCGGCGTAGATCTCGGTGAACCACCACTCGGTCACGCCGTAACCGATGCCGAGAAGGTGCTTCTGCTCGTTGTCCTTGGCGTCGTCGCTATCGATCGTACGCGACGGCCGGTACTCGATCTCAAGCTCGCCGACCTCCACATAGGGCGTATAGACCTTGAACCCGGCATGCGCGTCGCGCGCACCCAAGGTGATCCCGAACAAGCTGGCCACCAAAAAGACGGCCACACCGGCGCCGGCAGGCGCGCCGTTGCGCCGCGGATTGAGCAAATACATGAGTCCCCCTATGGCGATAAGCGTTGCGCCATAAAACGCGAGCTGAAGTCCCGAAGGCCGCGCGACATAGCCGATAAGAACGTGAAGCAACTGACCAATGACGCCGTCCTCGGGCAGGACTTCCGAGGTATCCCAAACGGCATTGCCGAGCGCCGGCAGAACATCCCCCTGCACAAGATACTTGGCTGCCCCCGCCGCCATGCCGGCCGCAAGCAACAGGATCATCCAGCTCGTGGCGCTGAAAAGGTGCCGGGTCGACAACTTGAGCAAGCCCGCATAGAGCAAGAGCCCGACGGCGCCGCCAAGCGCCAACCCAAGCGCGCTGCCAAGCGCAAGCTCGACTGCGCTCGTCCCGCCGCTGGCGATCCCATAGAGAAAGAGGACGACCTCTGACCCTTCGCGCAGAACGGCAAGGCCCACGGCAATGGCGACCGCGTAAAGCGGTCGCGCACCGGAGGCGACCGCATTGCCGACCGCACTCATTTGCGCGGCAAGTTCGCGTCCGTGCCGCTGCATCCAGATGTTATGCCAGCCCAGCATGCCGACCGCGAGCAACAGGACGGCAGCATTGAACAGCTCCTGTCCGACGCCTTCCATCGCCTCGGCAATCTGACTGGCGAAGCCCGCCACGATCAGAGAGCCGACGATGCCGCCACCGACACCGAGCAAAAGCCAGCGGTTGCGTCCGGCCACCATCTTCGTTGCGGCCGCGACGATCGAAAGCACGAGCGCGGCCTCAAGCACTTCGCGAAACACAATCAACGCAGATGCAAACATGGGCGTTATATAGCTTTCTGAGGGCGTGCTATTTCGCGATGATCTTCCCCTGGGCCGTCTTGGGATTGAATTCGCCGAAGAACGGGTACGTGCCCGGATCGAGAGGGCCGATGAAGATCGTTGCTTGAGAGTTTCCGGCGATCACCTTCTCGCGGTTCAGTTCGTAGGACTCGAACTCTTCCGGCGTTTGATCCTGGTTCTTGATGATCAGCTTGACCTTCGTTTTGGCCGGGACCTCGAGTGTCGAGGGCGCGAACTTGTGGTCTTTGATGACGATCTCGAACACCGGGACATCGTCGGCGGTCGCCAGCGGTGCGAACGCAAACGCCATCGCAAAACCAACAGCAGCGACCAGCCTCATATCAGACCTCCGAGGAATAGAAGAAAGCGTTGCTTTCGCTACTCACTCGCAAGTGCATTGACAAGATGCAATTTCATCGCAGTCGCATATGGCGCAGGCGCGCTTCTGCCGCTAATGGGAGAAAAGACCGGTCGTCGTCGAAAAGAGCGGCTTATCAGCAACGCGAGGGGCCAAGCGTGTTGACGAGTTCCGTGATAGTCCCGTCTCCTGTCGATCGTACCCCCTGCGGCCTATTTTCAGCTGTGCAAAAGCAGTGGACTGGAAGCCGACCCGGAGCCCTCGCTCGTTGTGTTTGCACCCGTGTTTGCACCTCCTGTGATGCGCGCTACTTCACCGCAGTTCGCGCCAGTACTTTGGAGTTCACGTTCACCGCACCTCAGAACCCGCCTCCCACTTCGCACTCGGGTTTACTGGAGCGCACTGGCGGGCAATCTAAAGTACTGGGTTGACAGCCTGAATCCGCGCCTTGTAAGCGGTAGGTCGTAGTTCAAATCTGACATCCGGCACCACTTTTCCGAACATCGCGACGGCGGCGGCTTGTGAGGCATCAGATGGGTGAACCGATCCGCAACCGGTTCGTCGGACTCGCGATGCTGACCGCACTATGTTTGGCGCCGCCCATCGCCGCAGCTTCGGAGTCGAACCCGCTGCAACAGCTGATCGACCAGGCTGAGCCGGGAACCATGGTGACCGTTCCACCGGGCCTGTATGAGGCAGGGGCCAGGATCACCAAGTCGATCACCCTTCGCATGAAAGGCGCTTTCGTCCGCGGCAACGTCGACGGCAAAGGGGTGATCAGCATCGACGTCGATGGCGGCCGCGTCGTCATCGAGGACTTCACCGCAACCGACGGAATCGGCTGTTCCGGCCGCAACTGCGCCGGCATCAAGGTCGAGGGGCGCGATTTTCACGTAACGCTTCGGCGCGCGCATATCGCTAATCAGGTCATGGGCATCCTGACGAGCAACGACGGCGGTACGTTGGTGATCGAAGACAGCCTGATCGAAGAGGAAGGACATCCAAACAGCGCGTTGTCGCACCTCGTCTATGCCGGAGAGATCGACCGGCTCGTGATCCGCAACTCGACGCTCAGCCGGTCACGTTATCTTGGCCATTTGCTCAAGAGTAGGGCCCGCGAGACGATGGTGGAACACAGCCGTCTCCTCGGGCTCGACGGCCGGCATAGCCGATCGATCGACCTCCCCTGCGGTGGTCTCCTGATCTTGCGCGCATCGGTGATCCAGCACGGCCGGTTCAGCGACAATGCCGATCTCATCGGCATCGGAGGGGAACCGAAGAACTGCAAGCCCATGCGTCCCGGTGATGCCATCCTTGAGAACAATTGGATCGTTTCCGACCACCGTCCGGTCTCCTCTGACACGACGAAGCCGCCACCGCGGAACACGCTGTTCAACTGGTGGTCGCCCGGTGCGAACAGACTGCAGGCGACCAACAACCGGATCGTCAACATCGAACGATGGCAGGGGGACGATGGGTCGTGGACCGTGCCCGCTCTATCGCCCGAAAATGCGGTTTTCGTCGACCGCACCGCTGCCGGTCTCGGCCCGCTTGAAGTCCCGCCGCTACCACCCGCGCAATAAGCGTTCTCACTTGCGCGACCCGTCGAAAATTGCCATCGAATTGGCATGAGCCAGACCGCGCCCGAGCCAAAGCTGCAGATCCGCATCGTACCGGTCACGCCGCTGCAGCAAAATTGCTCGCTCATCTGGGACACGGCGACGAAGCACGCCGCGTTCGTCGATCCGGGCGGCGACATCGACAAGTTGCTCGGCGCCCTCAGTCACTTCGGCCTCACGCTGAAACGCATCTGGCTCACGCACGGCCACCTTGACCACGCCGGCGCCGCCGCCGACCTGCGCGCACGCACTGGCGTCGCGATCGAGGGGCCGCACCGGGACGACCAATTCTGGCTGGACCAGATCGAAGATGGTTCACGCCGCTACGGCATCACAGGCGGCCGCAACGTCACGCCGGACCGCTACCTCGAGGACGGGGACACGTTGGAGCTTGAAGGCGTGAAGTTCGACGTCGCCCACACGCCGGGCCACACCCCCGGCCACGTCGTGATCCACAACAGGGCGGCCAGGATCGCCTTTGTCGGCGACGTGCTCTTCGCAGGCTCGATCGGCCGCACCGACTTCCCCCGCGGCAACCACCAGCAACTGATCGACTCGATTACGAGCAAACTCTGGCCGTTGGGCGACGACATGACCTTTGTCCCCGGCCACGGCTCGACGTCGACTTTCGGCCGTGAGCGCCAAACCAACCCGTTCGTGGCGGACAGCTTGACGGGATACGCCGGCGCACAGAAGACCGCGCCGAACGACTTCGATCAGAAGACATCCAAGCGCTACACCTGAGCTCAAGGCAGCGGGTACGCCCTTGCTGACCAAGTTCCGCTTCACCGCATCCGCTCGGCCTTCGGACAGCTTCAGCGGATCTCTCGGAAACCAGCTGGCAACACGATGATTTAGTGGAGTGCAGCCTCCAATGCGTGCGCATCAAAAACTTCCGCAGGCACGTTCTCCGGCCCGATCAGTGTCGCCAGCGCAAGTCCCGTGATCATCGGATCGACCATGAACTTCCCGCGAAGACGTTCGCGCCGCACACGCCCCGCCGCGTCGAACTCGCAGTCGCGCACCGCCGGCAACCGCCCGGACAAGCGCAGACGCCGCATCCGCTCACGCCGTTCATCCGCGTACGGCTTAAGTGCCGCCGGCGACCAATCGTTGCCGCCGTTCAAGATGTCGCTCAAGACGCGCACGTCGCGATGCGAAACCGAAAGCCCCTGCCCGATCGTCGGATCGTTGTGTCCGGCCGCGTCACCGATCGCGACGACGCCGGGCCCGGCGGGAACGTCGATCCACGTGTCGTTGTTCGGATAAACGAAGCAGTGGCTGGCTGGCTTCGAGTCCGCGATCGCCGCGCCGTCATCCGGCAAACACGCAAGCCGAAACCCTTCGACGAACCGCTGTGGCGCATCTTCACCCATAAAGCGCGCCTTTTGGTCCAACGCCACGCCCTGATAGAGCCGCGCCTTGCCGTCGCCTTGCGGAAAGATGAAATAGTTCACGTCGCCCGCAACGCCGATCGACTGCAGATCGTCCGGCCATCCATGCGCGTTCTCGACGAGCATCCCTGAGAACCAATGATGCGGCGGATCGCTTTCGACCTTGAACCCCATCTGCTGCACCGTCTTGCCGTGCCGTCCATCGGCGGCAACGACGAGACGCGGCTTGATCTCGTGCGCGACACCTTGATGCTCGAACGTCACCGTCGGTCGCGCACCTGGCGTCACCTGTGTCTTGCGCACGCCGCGCACAAACCGCGCGCCCGCGGCAACCGCGGCATCGTCGAGAATCTGACAGAGCCGCGGATGTCCGATCGTCAACGGACCAAGGCCGCCCGGGACCACCGCCTCGAACGCCAGAGCCTTCGCCTCGGCCTCATCGCGCGAAACATCCTCGTCGTAACTGATGTGCCGCTTCAGGTGATGCGCGCCGTGCGTACGATAGAGGTCATAGAGGCCAAGCCGCTGCGCCTCGATCACGCCCCACGGCGCCAACCACTCGCCGCGCACGACGTCGCGATGCTGCTCGGTGATCTCGAGCATCAGCACCGAATGCCCGGCGCGCGCCATGACCGTGGACAACGCCGCGCCGGCGATCCCGCCGCCGATCACAACGATGTCCGGCGTCTCGATGTTGCTCATGGCGGTTCTCCTCGGGGCACAACGTTAGCGAGCGACTTTACCTTAAGATGGACATTTCAGCGCAACGCGTCGCAGCTTCCGTCTCTGTGGCCTTCGCGTAGCAGACAAACGGTAGGCCTTGGGCCTATTCTTCCGTCGAGTTGAACCCAAAGCGGCGCACGTGTTGGAAAGCCTTCCGGCAATGACGGCATGGCGGCGGTATGCGGCGATTTTCGCCCTGACCGCGATCCTCATGCGCGCGTTCGTGCCGCTGGGCTGGATGCCCAACACCGCGCAAGGCACCGCCTTTGAGGTCGTGGTTTGCACGCTCTCCGGCCAAAAACACATCGCATTGGACGCCAACGGCGATCCCCTCTCCGATCAGCAAAAGGACACCGGGGATAGTGCGCCCTGCGCCTTCGCGACGGCCGCCAATCTGGCGCCGCCCACATCCGCAGTCCCTATCGTCTTTGTACTTAGCGAGACCTATCTATCGGCGGCGATCACCGACATCGCGTCGCCACGCCAAAGCACTCGTACCGCTTGGCAAAGCCGCGCGCCCCCACGCGCTATGAGCGTCATCTAAGAGCCGCTCGCCGCTCGCGACCATCGCGAGCGCAATCCGAAACAATCGACGCAACGACTGCGCGGCACCCTTTGAAGGGGCGGCTGCCGGTCCACGCGATGACTCCCAGGGGATGGGGCCAATGCAGAAGTTACGGGCGCTCAGCGCCACACACGCCCTCGCGGCGCTGTCGATCCTTGCCGCCAACAACGCCGTCGCCGACCCTGTCAAAGGCACGGAAACCGCGTTCATCGATAAGGTGACGGTCACCGGCAAACGCGAAAAGGTTCAGGAACAACGTCCAACCACGACGGAAACAAAAACCGCGGAGGAGATCGAGGAGACGACCAACGTCGTCAACGCCGAAGACTCTCTGCGTTACTTCCCGAACATCTTCGTCCGCAAGCGCCACGTCGGCGACACCCAAGCCCCGATCACCACCCGCACGTCAGGCGTCGGCGCCAGCGCGCGCAGCTTGATCTACGCCGACGGCGTGTTGCTCTCGGCGCTCATCGGCAACAACAACTCCAACGCCTCACCCAAATGGGGCATGGTCTCGCCTGAGGAAATCGCCAGCGTCGACGTCCTCTACGGCCCCTTCTCGGCCGCCTATGCCGGCAACTCGATCGGCGCCGTCGTCGAGATCCAAACCCGCATGCCAGACGACCTGGAAGGCGCGGTCAGCGCCGTCGGCAGCCTCCAGCACTTCGAACAATACGGTACGAAGGACGACTTCGGCGCACATCAGTTCAGCGCGACGGTCGGCGACCGCTTCGGCGATGTCTCCTTCTGGCTCGGCGCCACCTACACCGACAGCGACAGCCAGCCGCTCACCTACGTGACGGCAACCCGCCCCGCCTCGCCCAGCGCCGCCGGCACGCCGCTAACCGGCGCCTTCGCCGACGTCAACCGCACCGGCGCACCCATCGTGGTACTCGGCGCCGGCGGCTTCGAGCATCAGCAGCAGACGAACCTCAAAGCCAAAGTCGCCTGGGACATCACGTCCGACACGACGCTCGCTTACTCGGCCGGCCGCTTCGGCAACGACACGGAGTCCACCGCGGAGAGCTACCTGCGCAACGGCGCCGGCCAAACGATCTTCTCCGGCGGTCCCTTCAACATCGGCGGCTATTCCTACGCCAGCATCGCCGCCAGCGCCTTCTCGAACGGCGTCTACCTCTACGACGAGACGCAGTGGATGCACTCGGCGGTCCTCACCAACAAAGGCGACGACACGTTCGACTGGCGCATCGTCGCCAGCACCTACGACTACGACGAGAGCGTCCAGCGCATTCCCTCAACGGCACTCCCGGCGGCGCAAACAAGCGGCGCTGGTTCGATCACACGCTTCGACGGCACCGGCTGGAGCACGCTCGACGCGAAGGGCATCTTCCGCCCGGCGGGCGTCGAAGGCGCACACGAAATCAGCTTCGGCGCGCACGGCGACGCATACGAACTCGCGAACCGCCGCTACAACACGACGAACTGGATATCGGGCAGCGAAGGCGCACTCGCCAGCGCAGCACTCGGCAAAACGCAAACCATCGCACTGTGGGCTCAAGAGGCCTGGCGCATCGATCCAGACCTGCAACTGATTGCCGGCCTGCGCTGGGAATCCTGGGAAGCGCGCGACGGCTTGAACTACTCACTCTCGCCCGCGCTCAACGTCAGCCAGCCCCAACGCGACGACGAAGGCTTCTCGCCGAAGGCGTCGCTGCAATGGACCTTCGCGCCGGAATGGAGCGCCCGCGTCTCGATCGGCCGCGCCTACCGCTTCCCGACCGTCGGCGAACTCTACCAAGCGATCACCACCGGCGCGACGCTCACCGTGCCGAACCCGAACCTGCGCCCCGAACGCGCGCTGTCGACGGAATGGACCGTCGAGCACAATCTGGAAAAGGGCAACGTCCGCCTGTCGTTCTTCACCGAAGACATCGACGACGCGCTCATCTCGCAAACCGCCCCGCTCGTTGTCGGCTCGACCACGCTCTTCAACTACGTCCAGAACATCGACAAAGTCCGCAGCCGCGGCGTCGAACTCGTCGCCACCCACGACGACGTCTTGATCGAAGGCCTGTCGCTCTCCGGCAGCGTCACCTACGTCGATCCCGAGATCGTGAAAGACATCGCCTTCCCTGCGGCGGAAGGAAAACAAATCCCGCAAGTGCCGAACTGGCGCGCGACGGTCGTCGCCACCTACCGCCCCGATCAGCAATGGTCCGTGACGTTCGCCGGCCGCTACAGCGACCGCGTCTATGCCACAATCGACAACGTTGACGTCGTCACGCACACATACCAGGGCTTCGACGACTACCTCGTCTTCGACGCCCGCGTTGCCTACGACGTCGACGAACATTGGACGGCGGCAGTCGGCGTCGAGAACCTGGGCGCGGACGACTACATCCTCTTCCACCCCTTCCCGCAGCGCACGGCGACCGCCGAACTCAAGTATCATTTCTGATCCGATGCGCACGCCCGACCTCACCCCCGCGCGCAGACCCTGGCCCGACTACGCCGCCGTCTGGCGCTGGCATTTCTACGCGGGCTTGCTCTGCATCCCGTTCGTCCTCTGGCTCTCGATCACAGGCTCGATCTATGTCTTCAAACCGCAGGTCGAAGCCTGGATCGACGCGCCCTACGACAACCTCGCGCTGACCGGACATCCCGCCAGCGCACAAGCGCAAGTGACGGCAGCGCTCGCCGCCGTCCCCGGCGCGAGTTTCAGCACCTACGAACTTCCGCAAACGCCGTCGTCGGCACCGCGCATAATCCTGCGCAAGGGCGACGATCTCTTTCGCGTCTACCTCAACCCGGAAACGCGGCAGGTGCTGAACGTCGTCAACGAAGACGACCGCCTGATGAAGCAGATATCGTTCCTCCACGGCGAACTCGCCATCGGCGACCGCGGCTCGCTGATCGTCGAGACGGCCGCCTGTTGGGCGATCGTGATGATCCTGACCGGCATTTTCCTCTGGTGGCCGCGTACGATGACGGGGCTTGCGGGCGTCCTCTTCCCGCGCCTCACCAGCGGCAAGCGCCTCTTCTGGCGCGACCTGCACGCCGTCACCGGCATCTGGGTCTGCGCCCTCGCCCTCTTCCTGCTGTTCACGGGCTTGCCGTGGGCCAAGAACTGGGGCGCCTACCTCAAAGAAATCCGCACCATCACCAACACGGCCGAAGGCCCGCAGGATTGGACGACGGGCCGCTCATCCGAAATCGCAGAGCGCCGCGCAAGCGACCAAAGCGAACTCCACGCCGGTCACGATCACGGCGCGATGATTTCCGCCGCGCCGACCTACGCACCGCTCGACCGCCTCGTCCCGCTCGCTGCGACGCTGAACCTCGCACCGCCCGTCCTGATCGCGCCGGCGAAGACAGGTCCCTATTGGATCGCGAAATCTGACGCCCAGAACCGCATGCTGCGCGCCACCATAGAGCTCGATCCCGCCACCGCCACGGTCGTCGGCCGCCGCGACTTCGGCGAACGCCACCCGATCGACCAAGTCATCGGCATCGGCATCTCAGCCCACGAAGGCCAACTCTTCGGCTGGTTCAATCAGGCTCTAAGCCTCACCGCAGCCCTCGGTCTCATCACCCTCGGCGTCAGCGCCATCGTCCTCTGGTTCCGCCGCCGCCCCCAAGGCGTCCTCGGCGCACCCACGGCAACATCGCGCCCGCGCCTTGCGCCAACATTGATCGCGACGATCGTCGTGCTCGCGATCCTCTTCCCGCTCTTCGGCGCGTCGCTGGCGATCGTTCTCATCGTCGAGCGCCTGATCCTGAAGCGCATCGCGCCTGCGCGCCTGTGGCTAGGCCTGAGCACATAAAAAATGCGGCGGCCCGCAAGGACCGCCGCATACACATGCACTCATTGAGACGCTAGCTGATGAACACCCAAGCGCCGTTCGGCTGACGGCACGCCTGACCGCGCACCTGACGGCGGTTCGGATAGAACGTGACGTTCTGGTAGTTCGCACACGCGAAGCCGTCCTGATCGTAGTAGTAGCTGCGCACGCGGAACTCGCCGCGCCGGCCGTTGCGCGGATTGCTCCAGCGATAGACCGTCCCGGCCCGCCCGCTGTTCAAGGCGCTGTAATACGACTTGTAGGCATAACCGCGATCCTCGCAGTCCATGTCACGCGTCAGCGTCGCGCCCAGTGCGCCGCCGATGATCACGCCGGCGACGGTCGACCCGCCGTCGTTGCCCACCGCGCGGCCCAGCAACCCACCGATGATGCCGCCCGCGATGACGCCGGCCGGATCCGGACGATCGCGGCATTCGCTGTAATAGACGTCGTCGTTATAGGTGTACGAACGCGAATAACGGCGGCGCCAGTTGTTCTCGCGGTCGTCGCGGAAGCGCGTTTCGCGGATTTCGCCGTTGCGCTGCGAGACCAGGAAACAATTCCCGTCGGGCTGACAGATCCACTGATAGCCACGCGGCGGCTGGCGCAAATTGTTGCGGCGCCAATCCGTCACGACATAACGCTTGTCGCGATACTGCGCCGGCACGCGCTCACCCCTCGACCAGCGGCGGCCGTCACGGTTGAATCCAGGACGTTCAGACGTGGCACCGGGAGGCGGCGCTGCAGCCGGACGATCGGCATCCGGTCCACCCGGAACGCGCGGTGTAGGTTGACCCGGCTGGCCAGGCTGCCCGTCGCCGCGATCACCGCGGTCGCCGTCGGGTCGCTGACCTGGCTGCTGACCGGCAGGACACGCGGGCTGACCGGGCTGCCCACAATTCGGCTGACCGGGCTGACCTTGACCACCCGGCTGCGCAATCGCCGCCGTGCCGCTCATCAGCGACAAGGCAATAACCAAAGCTGTGACGCGTTTCATCCGTCGTTCGCCTATTTTTGTTGAAGGAACTCACAGCGCTAAACGCGCTCGCGATCGTTTGGTGCCACAGCGATCGGGCACTGCGTCGAATTGGCCGGCGCAAATCAGGCGCGCGTTACACGTCGCGACAAACGGAACGAAAGCGCCTCGCTCTCATGGGAGAGAACGAGGCGCTGAACGGCTTAAGGCGTCGAGGGCGGCGTTGCAGGCGCAGGCGTCGCGGGAGTCTCGGGCGCGGGCGTCGTTCCTTCCGGCGCGGCCGGCGGCGCTGCACCGTCAACCGGTGCGGGCGTCGCTTCCGGCGCGGGCGCCGGCGCCGCCGGCGGCGGCGCGGCCGGCAGGTCGCTTGAGAACATGTCGGTCAGCACCTGCCACTTCCCATCGCGCTTCGTCCACGTCACGACCGACTTGCCGCTGTCGTTCACGACGGCAGCGCCCTCGCCCATCGAGAATTTGTAGGTGGCAATGTCGACGGCCAGATCGCCGCTCTTGGCGAACACGATCTTCTCGGATTCAAAGGTCAGCGCCACGCCGGGGATCGCGAACATCTCGCTCCAGCCTTTCTGGATCGCTTCGCGCCCGACCGCTTTCGGCGCGTTCGGCGGCAAGAACTGCCCATCCTCGGCATAGTTCTGGGCGATCGACGCCGCGTCTTTGGCGACGATCTTGTCCTGCCAGGCCTTATTGATTTCGCGGATGGCCGCTTCATCGGCCTCATGTCCGCCGGGCCCGCACGCCGCGAGCACCAGCACGCACGCGGCAACGACCGCGGCAAAAGCAACGGGAAGACGTTTCATCTCTCGTGATCCTTTTTCTGATCGCGCGTGAAACCGCGCAATCTGCGCGGAATTAATCCCTCAACCACCGCGCGAGGGAAGAGCCGCAACGCACACCGCCCCTGCGACCGAATGGCCTTCAGTCGTCCAGCGCCGCGCGCTCCCGCTCCACCCGCTTGGCCAACCGCTCACGCCGCCGCTCTGTGTCGGCGTCAAAGGCCTCCAGCTCGCTCTGCACCGCACGTAGACGCTTCTCGATCCCCGCACGCTCCTTCGGCGCCTCACGCTCGAACTCGCGCAACTCCCGCTCCGCCGCATCGAATTTGGAACGATCAACGACGGGTTTCGCAGGTGCCTTAGGCGGTTCGGGCTCCGCGCGGCGGCCCGGGAAGGCGACGACGTTCGAGGGTTTTTCCGGCGCGGCCTTGGCCTTCTTCCGCTCCTTGCTGCCGCCTTCCAGCGGCAACGTCGCCTGCCCCGGCGCGGCAACCGCCACGCCCGGTGTCTTCATCGCGATCTTAATGTGGGTCGGGTCGTCGCTCACCCGCGCCGCACCCTCCGCAAACAGGTTCCGATGAACATCCCACGCTTTCAGCGCCGCTTTCTGGCTGTCGGCCGCGACGATCCAATCGCGCACGCCGATTCGCGTAATGTAGACTTTCGTTCGCGAAGTGATTCGCTTGTCCGCCATGAGGCCCGCCGCGTTGCTGTCGGCCTCCAGGCTACTCAGTTGAAGGTTGTGTGCAATGCCCGCTCTCGCCCGTGACCGCCGCGTCGCCGTACCCAAGGCCGGTTACGAACCCCTCCGCCCCATCAAGGGCCGGCCGGTCGCACCCGTTCCCACGCGCCGCTTCACCGCACGGCTCAGCGACGGCACTGCCTGTGTCGACACGGTGGAAGCGTCGGACTTCCTACAAGCGGCGCTGGTTTATGCGGAGACATGCGCCGCGCACGACGGCGATGCGGTAAGCATCGCCGTCACGGATTGCGAGACGGGCGTAACCCACTGCTTCACCGTCGCGCTCGACTGAGATTTAGTGCGTCAGCTTCAACGGCCGGTCGCCCGCGCCGTAGTTGCAGACGACGGTCGCCGGCGAACCGCTCTCGACGCAGATCGTGACTTTCTGCACCGCGCCTTCCGCGCCCGCCTGCGCACTCATCGTCATGTTTTGCGCGCACAGCACAACAAGCGCGCCCGCGATCACCGTCAGCACCGATTTCGTATAGAGGTCCATTTCCCGTCTCCCTTTGCGTGAATTGCCGAGACGCCATCTCATGCAACACGGGATCGGTCAATTCGCACGAGGGACCGGCCTGCGCTGGGGGCCGCGGTCACAATCCGGTGACGCCGTTCACGCGCTATTAACCGCGCGAAGCCGCGCCGAAGCCGGGGTGTAGCGCGCCGGGATCAACCGGGAAGTGATCCTTAAGAGCGCCTGCGCTAAACAACTTCCGCTTGCGTTCTGGCAACCTCCGGACAAGCATTCGCGTTCCATCCCGCAACCGGTGCTCTCCCCATGGCCGCTCGTCCCTCTTGGCAGGGTCATTTGAAACTGTCCCTCGTGACCTGCCCGGTCGCGCTTTACAACGCGATTAGCCCGCGCGGCGACGTGCACTTCAACATGATCAACCCGGAGACGGGCAACCGCATCCGCATGATCACGGTCGACGCGGGAACGGAACAGCCGGTCGAACGCAAATCGCTGGTCAAAGGCTTCGAGATCGCCAAGGGCGAGTACGTCATCGTCACGCAAGACGAAATCGACGCCGTCAAACTCGAAAGCACGAAGACGATCGACATCGAAACCTTCGTGCCCTCCGACGACATCGACCGCCTCTATTGGGACAACCCGTACTACCTCGTGCCCGACGGCAAAATGGCCGCCGAGCCCTTCGTCGTTATCCGCGAAGCCATGGAACGCTCGGGCCAGATCGCCTTAGGCCGCATCGTGATGTCGTCGCGCGAACGATTGATCGCGATCGAGCCGCGCGACAAAGGCCTGGTCGCCACCATCCTGCGCTCGCGCGACGAAGTCCGTGCGACGAAGGATTATTTCTCGGACATCCCCGACGCGCGCCCCGATCCCGAAATGATCGCGATCGCCGAAAAAATCATCAGCCAGAAGGAAGCGGACTTCGACCCGTCTGAATTTTCGGACCGCTACGAAGATGCCCTGCGCGAACTCATCGAGCGCAAGCAGAAAGGCCACAAGATCACGCGCGCCGAAGAGCCCAAGGACACCAACGTCATCAACCTGATGGACGCGCTGAAGGCGAGCCTGAAAGGCGGCGGCGGCGCGACCAAGGCGAAGAAGCCGGCGAAAGCCGCAAAGCCCACCAAAGCCGCAGCGCCGAAGAAGCGCGCCAAGCGGTGAGATAGAGCGGCGCGATGCCCGCCCGCGACGCCAAGAAGAAACTCGGCGCCTACCACGCCAAGCGCGACTTCGCGAAAACGGACGAGCCCTCCGGCGAACTCCCTGTCGCGCCGTCCAAGCGCTTGCGCTTCGTCATTCAGAAGCACGCCGCGACGCGCCTCCACTACGACTTCCGCCTCGAACTAGGCGGCGTGTTCAAATCATGGGCGGTCACGCGCGGCCCGTCTCTCGACCCCGCCGACAAACGTCTCGCGGTCGAAGTCGAAGACCACCCGCTAGACTACGGCGACTTCGAGGGCACAATTCCGAAAGGCCAATACGGCGGCGGTACGGTCATGCTCTGGGACCGCGGCTACTGGGAGGTCGAAGGCAACCTCACGCCGCAAGAGGCGCTGCGCAAAGGCGACTTCAAGTTCAACCTCACCGGCGAAAAACTCCACGGCTCGTGGGCGCTGGTACGCATGAAGCGCCGCGAGCGCGAACGCCACGACAACTGGCTTCTCATCAAGCACCGCGACGAATACGCAAAGGACGGTCACGGCGAAAAGATCCTAGACGAAGACACATCCGTCGCCTCATCCCGCACACTCGACGAGATCGCCGCCGGCAAAGGCCGCGCGCCAAAACCGTTCATGTTGAAAGCGCGCACCGCCCGCGACGCCATCTGGAATTCCGACCGCGCCAACCGCGAACACAACATCGACCGCAACGAACCACGCCCGCCGGCGAAACCCGCGGGCGCGGCCCCGACAAAGCCGCTGAACGAACTTCCTGAATTCATCCAACCCCAGTTCTGCAAGTCCGTCACGTCGCCACCGCGCTCACCTGGCTGGGGCCACGAGGTCAAACTCGACGGCTATCGTATCCAAATGCGTGTCGAAAACGGCGAGGCGACGTTGCGCACACGCAAAGGCCTCAACTGGACCGACAAGTTCAAAGCCCTCGCCCGCGTCGGATCGAAGCTGCCCAACTGCATCATCGACGGCGAAATCTGCGCCGTCGACCAAGACAGCAGCCCCGACTTCTCCGCCCTGCAAGCAGCCATCGCGAACAACAAGACGGACAAGCTCATCTACTTCGCCTTCGACCTGCTCATCGACGGGAACGAAGACTTGCGGCCCCAACCTCTTGCCGTGCGCAAGGAACGGCTGCGCAAACGCATCGCCAAAGCCGGTCCAATGATCCGCTACGTCGACCACATCGAAAATGACGGCAAGGCCGTGCTCGAAGCGGCCGGCAAAATGAAACTCGAAGGCATCGTCTCCAAGCGCCTCGACGCACCGTACAAGTCCATCCGCACCGACAGCTGGCAGAAAACGAAACTGCGCGGCGGCCAAGAAGTCGTCATCGGCGGCTGGGCCGAAGAAGGCGCGCGCTTCCGCTCGCTTCTCGTCGGCGCCTATAAGAACGGCCGCCTGCAATATCTCGGCCGCGTCGGCACCGGCTTCGACGTCAAGACGGCGCAGAGCCTGCACAAACGCCTGATGGCCGTCGCCGCCGCCGACAGCCCCTTCACCGGAACGACCGCGCCGAAGAAGACCAACGAAATCCGCTGGGCCAAACCCGCGGTCGTCGCCGAAATCGAATTCGCCGGCTGGAGCAGCGACGGCCTCGTCCGCCAAGGCGCCTTCAAAGGCATCCGCGAAGACAAGCCGCCCACCGAAGTCATCGTCGAAGAAGTCCGCCCCTTGGGCGCCGAGGAACCGCGCAAATTACCAGACGTTATCGTCTCACCGAGCGCGGGGAAGGATCCACGCGTCATGAACGTCGCCATCAGCCATCCGGAAAAAGAACTTTGGCCCGCCGCCGGCGACGATAAGGCGGTGACCAAACTCGACCTCGCGAAATATCACGAAGCGATCGGCGACCACCTCCTCGACTATATCAAAGGCCGCCCGTGCTCCATCATCCGCGCCCCAGACGGTATCGGCGCGCAGCAGTTCTTCCAGCGTCACGAAATGCGCGGCCAATCGAAGGCGATCACCCTCGTCAAAGTGCGCGGCGACAAACAACCCTACGTCCAGTTCGACACGCACGAAGCGATCCTAGCCGCGGCCCAGATCTCGGCCATCGAATTTCATCCGACCAACTGCGAACCGGGCGATCCCGAAATGCCGGGCCGTCTGATCTTCGACCTCGACCCCGCCCCCGACGTCCCCTTCGCACGCGTGATCGAAGCCGCGCACGAATTCAAAGACCGTCTTGAAGCGATCGGGCTCTCGGCATTCTGCAAGACGACGGGCGGCAAAGGCCTGCACGTCGTAACGCCGTTCGCGAAATCGAAGACGAAGGTCACCTGGGACGAAGCAAAAGCCTTCGCGCTCGAACTCTGCCGCCAGATCGCAGCCGATGCGCCGGCGAAGTATCTCACGACCATGGCCAAGAAAGACCGCAGCGGCCGCATCTTCCTCGACTATCTGCGCAACGATCACATTTCAACCGCCGTCGCCGCCTTCTCACCACGCGCCAGGCTGGGCGCACCGGTCTCGATGCCGATCACTTGGGCACAGACGAAGTCCGGCCTGGACCCGACGAAGTTCACGGTCCACACCGTCCCCGGATTATTGAAAAAATCGAAGGCGTGGGCGGACTACGCGAAGTCCGCCAAGCCGTTCACCGCCGCCGCCAAACGCCTCGCCGGCTGAGCCGGCAAGGCGTTGCCATCCCTTCTATTTGAACAGCGGCAGAGCCCACTCCTGCATTTGAGCAGGCGACAGTGGAATTTGACGCAGGCGCGCATTCGAACCGGTCAGCACCGTCGTGCCCGGCATGTTGGAAGCGATGGTCGTGTCGTTCACATGCTTCGTGAATGCTGGAATGGTGCCCGGCACCATCACGATGTTCCTCTGCATGTTCGCCGTGCTGATGCCGCCGGTCGCAACCACCGCACGCACAAGAGCAACGCCACTGGTCCCACCGCTGCCGAGCCTGAGTGCCGGTGTGGGTGGATATTTCTGCGTAAAGCTGAGTAGAGCTTCCGCCGGCACGTTGCGCCCGTCAGTGCTGAACGCTGCGCCGATCAAGAGCCCCTCGCAACCGGCGGGCTCGGAGCAGTGCTGAATGCTCAGGTGAAGCAAATACCCCTCCACCGTCCCCTTGACGCCCTTGTTGCCCCCCGGCGCGTCGTAAGTCTGTATGTCGGTCGCACCAAGATCTTTCAGTGCAGCGCTAACATTCTCGACCGTAAAGCCCGTCACCATTGTATCCGGCGCGGCCTGAGCCGGATTGGCAAACACCGCGACAACGGAGACCGCAAACCCCTGAATAACTCTGCGCATTGGAATTCCCCTCTAAGACCAAATGGAACAGACAGCATCAAAAAATAACAGAACAACGGCAGCGCGCGCGTGACAAGAAAAATGCACTCACTGCTTTTTCGCCGCCTTCTCTTTCGGCCAAATCGCCAAACACTTGTCCATCTCGGGTCCGAAGCCGTCGAGTTTGACCTTCGTCATCTTCAGCACTTCGCCCTTGCGACCCAGCGTTGCGATATCCGCCTCCTTGCCCGCGCGAAACGCAGCGATGAGACCGCGCGCCAAATCCCAGTGCACGCTCACATGATGGCGCAAGCTCGCATCGACGTTGGTCGAGTCCCGTACGAACGAGAACGACACCGGCTCCGGCCCGCCGCTCACGTCGATCTTTGCACCGGACCAACCTTCGTTCTCGAAGCAATTGCCTTTCGGGTTCGCCAGACATGACAGCGCGAAGAATTGAATCTTCGCGTCGGACTCCACGTGAATGTCCGTCCCGGGAAATTTCGACTCCCAGCGAACCTCATGCCCGTAGCCGAACTGGTCGATGCACGTCCACTTCTCCGGCGGAACATCTTTGTAGGTTCCGAGCGTGGTGGTCATGAACCAGATCCCGCCCCCGATCACGGCCAACGCCAACGCAACCGCTACGAAACCCAACAGCGAATATAGGAAATTGTTCACCGGTTCCTCCGCTCCGACAGCGGACTTTGCCACGTAAGGCAATCGGCGGCGAGCAGTGCCGATTGCACCCCAATTAGGCGAATTTGGCGGTTCAAGAGCCGTTTCTGAGAGGGTGCGATTAGCGACTGTGAGCCTACTCAAGTTCGACGCCTCGCGTGCCCCTCGGCTATCGAAGCGTTCGACCGCGAGATGTCGCGTGCGTTCGCCGCAGCTTCCCCGCGTAACCCTTCCCGCTGGCCGCGTTGAGTGGTCGCCGCGTCCTGACGCGGCGCAAGCTGGACGCCCGCAAGCGCACCCCATAAGAATGCGCCCGTGCGAACGGGAGACTGCGCAATGGCCGAACCGGCGACAACGACGAAGCAAAAGACCGACCTCGACCACGGCAACTTCAATTGGGAAGACCCGTTGCTGCTGAACGATCAGCTCACGGAGGAAGAGCGCCTCATCCGAGAGTCGACGGCGTCCTACGCACAATCGAAACTTATGCCCCGCGTGCTGGAAGCCAACCGCAAGGAACACTTCCACCCCGAAATCATGCGCGAAATGGGCGAGATGGGCCTGCTCGGCATCACCATCCCCGAGACCTACGGCGGCGCGGGACTGGGCTATGTCGCCTACGGCCTCGCCGCACGCGAGATCGAGCGCGTGGATTCCGGCTATCGCTCGGCGATGAGCGTGCAGTCCTCACTCGTCATGCACCCCATCAACGCCTTCGGCACCGAAGAACAACGCCGCCGCTTCCTGCCCAAACTCGCCAGCGGCGAAATGATCGGATGCTTCGGCCTCACCGAACCCGATCACGGCAGCGACCCCGGCTCCATGGTGACGCGCGCGAAGGCCGTGGACGGCGGCTACCGCCTCAACGGCGCCAAGAACTGGATCACCAACGCCCCGATCGCCGACATCGCCATCGTCTGGGCGAAAACCGAAGACAACAAGATCCGCGGCTTCATCGTTGAACGGGCCTTCAAAGGCTTCTCGACGCCCAAGATCGAAGGCAAGTTCTCGCTCCGCGCGTCCATCACCGGCCAGATCGCGCTCGAAGACGTCTTCGTCCCGGCAGCGAACCTGCTGCCGAACATCACCGGACTCGGCGGCCCATTCTCATGCTTGAACCGCGCGCGCTACGGCATTGCCTGGGGCGTGATGGGCGCGGCCGAGTTCTGCTGGCATCAAGCCCGGCAATACGCGCTCGACCGCAAACAATTCGGCCGTCCGCTTGCGGCAACGCAGCTGATCCAAAAGAAGCTGGCCGACATGCAAACCGAAATTACGCTCGGCACCGCGGCGGTCCTACAACTCGGCCGCCTCATAGAAGCCGGTAAAGCCGCGCCACCGGCGGTCTCGCTTCTCAAGCGCAACAACTGCGGCAAAGCCCTCGACATCGCGCGCCAAGCCCGCGACATCCATGGCGGCAACGGTATCTCCGACGAATACCACGTCATCCGCCATGCGATGAATCTGGAGACGGTCAACACTTACGAAGGCACCCACGACGTCCACGCCCTCATCCTGGGCCGCGCGCAGACGGGGATCCAAGCGTTCTTCTGACCGGGCGGAGCCTACCTCCGCTTCGTCGGCTTCGGATCGTCTTCCTCGATGCCTTCCAGAATGCCGACGCCCTCGTCTTCGACGGGTGTCGTGTCGTCGATCTCCGACACGCGGATCGCGTTGCGGATAAAGAAGAATATCAACGCCACGAGCCCGAGAATAATCGCGATGGCAATCCAAGAATTGCCGGATATCGAGGGCGTCTGTGCCTGCTGAGCCCACGCATCGCCGGCGAACGCCGACACGGCGCTGATAGAGAGGGCAAGCCTACCGAAGGCATTGAGAGACAACATCATCGCTAAACCTCTTTCAGCAATCGCAGCCCGGCCACCCTCGCCGGTCCAGATGGCGGGATTGTGGCGTCCGAAACCCAAGAGCTTTCCGATCTCCGAACATCCGGCTAGATAACGCTAAACCAAGGCAGTTCGAACCATGACGACACGAAAATTCGATCCCAACGCCGTCGGCTCGGTCATTGACGCGATGTACGCGATGGTCTCGGGCCCGGCCGGTCCCCGTGACTGGTCGCTGCAAAAGACCGTTTTCCACCCTGACGCCCGCCAGATACGTACGGGGCTTGGGCCGGACGGCAAGCCATGGCTCAAGATCATGACCCTCGACGACTACGTCGCCGACACCAAGGCCTTCTTCGCCTCGAACGACTTCTTCGAGATCGAGGTCGCGCGCCGCGTCCACCAATTCGGCAACATCGCGCACGCCTGGAGCATCTACGAAGCCCGCCGCGCGCCGAACGACACGACGCCCGAACGCCGCGGCATCAACTCGATCCAGCTCTACCGCGACGAGCGTGGCCACTGGCGGATTATGTCGATGATCTGGGACAACGAACGCGAAGGCCTTACCGTTGATTGGAACGTCTGACGATGACGACGCCTACGCCGCGCGCTTAGGGCTCGGCCGCCGTCGGCAGCTGCGTCGACCCCGGTTGAACCGCCGGCGCTGACACGAACGCGGACGCAGACGGTGGCGCACCGGACGGCGGATGCTGAATCGCGGCGGTGAGGCGTTGTGAGATTTCCGCCGCGACCACATCGCGATCAGCCGGCGACAAACGCCGCGCGCCGTCGACGATCCGTCCCAGCGACCGCTCACGATTGAACCGCGAAATCGCAATGCCGATCGCGCCGAAGATCAACACCACCAAAGCAACGAGTCCCATGCCGACGAAGAACCCGACCACGCCGGCGACGCCTTGCGCGAACGCATTTGCGACTTGCGCGCCGATGAACTCCGGCTGCGATGCATAGTTCAGGGCGATGTTGAACAGCAGATAGAGAACCGCCGCCGTACCCAGCGCCAGAAACACGTGCGAGCGCGTATAACGGTTGAGCAAGATCCCCGCGAACACCGAGGCAAAGGCGCTCATCGGGATCGACATGGCGAGCAAACTTAGTCCCAACGCTTCAAGGAATTCGGCTTCGCTGATCTGGCCGACAGGAATTTGCGCGTGCAGCACACCGATCGCGAACCCCGCGCACCCGGACACGAACTGGTTCCACGCAAAAAGCAGGGCAGCGGCAAACGCGCCCGAGACGTACCAAGGTGTGAGATCGACATGCGTGTCAGCTTGCGTGGTAAAGCCGCTCAGACCGCGCTTGCACTGGCGATGGACCAGCGGAAATGCAGCGAAGCTGATGCCGATGAAATAGTCGCGCAGCTTCGGATCCAAAAACTCAAGCTCACGGATGATGGGCGCGCCCACCTGTACCAACAGAAAAACCACGAGCAGCGAAAGCACCAGCGCCCAGATCTCCTGGGAACTCGCTGGAATACGGAACCCACCGCCTTCATTCGCTGCCGCCGACTGTTCCGCCATGATCCGATCCCATACCAGCACGGCGCGATCCCAAAGCGCCGAGTCAGCGGCCAACCTAGACGGAGCCGCCGCCGCGCTACAATGGCGCAAACGGCAACCGCCCCGTCCCCAGCAAACGTGGCCGGAACCCGAGCTTTGCGCCCCGCCTGTTGCACAATTGCGCAGCCGCTCGGACGACAATCGCAAACGGCGAATCACCCTACGAAAGGACGATCCATGCCGCTGAAGGTGACACTGCTCGGAGCCGTTTGCGCCCTGGCCCTCACTGGCGCAGCACAAGCCAAGGGCTGGTACATCGGCCTGGAAGCCGGCGCGAGTTCGATCGCCGACACTGACGCCGACTTCGGCTCGACCACCGGCGGTCTCACAACCTTCGCTTACAGCCCCGTCGGTCGCTTCGACGACGGCTGGGCGGTCGTCGCGACATTGGGCTACGCGCTGCAAGGCTGGCGCATCGAAGGAGAGCTCGCCTGGCGCAGCAACGATAAGGATCAGTTCACCACCCCGGCGCTACCATCGACGGGCAGCCTCGACGGGCTGACGGCGATGTACAACATGACCTACGAACTCCCGCTCGGTGGCGGTGTCGGCGTGTCGCTCGGCGGGGGCGCGGGCCTCGACTACGCGATGCTGGAAATCGCAGGCCTCGACGACACCGACCTGAACTTCGCCTACCAAGGAATCGCCGGCATCAACTACGCCATCAGCGAAAGCACCGAGCTCACGCTCGCCTATCGCTATCTGCACGTCCTCGATCCCGAGTTCGAGGAACGAAGCGATCCGGGCTTCGTTATCCGCTTCGACGATTTCACCAAGCACACGCTCACCTTGGGCGTGCGCTACACATTCGCCCCGTGAGGAGGCTCGCAATGCTTCGCCCCATCATCGCGACAACAATGCTCGCCGCCACGCTTCAGGCCTGCGCTTACCCAAGCTACGTCAACGACGAATACCGCTACATCCCGCTCACGACCTTCGCGTACGAGAACCAAAGCTACCGCATCTTCGACAAACCCAGCGCCGGCAAACTCGTCGTCACGCCCAGTCTCGCGACCGCTGTCAGCGACACGGTCATCCGAAATGTCACCTTCGACCGCTACAACAACACCACCGCGCCCGAAACGATCGAAGCCGCCGTCGCCGCCTACCTGGAGCGCCAAGGCCGCAAGTGCGACATCACCGGCGGCAGCCTGATTTACGACCCGCAGTGGGAGTTCACCTACACCTGCGATGTCAAATACACCGCCTACCCGTAGTCCTATGGCGCTTTCGGCGCAGGATTTGCGGGCGTTGCGATCGTCTTCAGATAAGCGAGAAACACATCGATCTCCGCGTCGCTGAGCTTCATCGGTGGAAGGCGGACGTCGGAACGGTCATGCTCGGCGACGATGCCGGTGCGCAAGGCGTCGCGCAGTTGCCCGCGCCACCACCGCCGCCCCAGATTGCGGAACGGCTGGGCACCCGGATACGGGCTCGTGCCCTCGGGGCCAACAGCGTGACATTGCGCACACCGTTGCTCGACCAGGGCCTGCCCCGGATCGCGCGTCTGCACCGCGCGGAGATACGCGACCAGCGCCGCAGCCGCCTCGGGCTTGAACTTGAACTGCGGCATCGGCGTATGCGCCACGCGCATGCCCTCGGCCAATTCGGTTTCCAACGTGTCGGCCGAATACCGCGCCAGCAGCGCCCGGAAGATCGGCGCCTTTCGGTTGGCACTCTCGCCTGTCGCACCGATGGCGTGACACGACGCGCAGTTGGCCTCCGCGATGGCAAGCCCATCCTCGACCAACGCGGCCTGCGCAGCCGCATCCGTGCTCGGGTCCCCGGCCAGGGACGTCGTCTCGTCCACGCACCCGCTCAGCGACAGCGCCAACACCGCCGCGGCAACTCTGATGTTCATCGTCTCGAATCCCTGTGTTGAAGCTGCGAACACGCTCTCGGCGCCCAAGTTTCTTGACCTGGCGCAAAGCACGGGACCTAACGGCAGACTATCAGCACCCCGAAACCAAAGGGCAATGAGTAATGTGGAAATCAGCTCTGACCGGCCTCATCGTCGCCGTCCTCGCCGTCGCGGCCTTTGTCGGCATCGGTTGCGCGACGTTCTTCGGCCCCGCCATCTGCGCCATCGACCGCAGCAAGCCCTCCGCCCCAACCGCGCAAAGCCCGGAGCGTCACCAGCTCTACATGCGCGCCGGCGCGCCCGAACCTTATCGCGACAAGCAAAACCCGGTGGAGCCGTCGATCGCCAGCGTGGTGGAGGGCGCCAGACTCTACGACCTACGCTGCGCCGTCTGCCACGGCATGATGGGCGTCGGCGATGGTGACGGTGGCGCGACGCTCGACGTGCAGCCCGCCGACCTCGGCCGCAGTCTGGGTCAGCCGCTCTACAAGGACGATTTCTTCTACTGGAGCATCAGCGAGGGCGGGGGCGAGTTCAAAACCGACATGCCGCCCTTCAAGAACGACCTCACCGAGCGCGAGATTTGGCGCATCCTGACATTCATGCGCGCCGCCTTCGCAGATGCCGGCAAGAACGCCGCAGAACCTAAAACGGCCAATCCTTAACGCGAGACACCAAGCCCAAGACAACCAGATCCCGCTCGTCGGCCGCTGCGACCTACGCACCTACGGCTGGTACGTCCGCGTCCCGCGCTTCGCACCCTTCTTCGGCCGCACGCTGTTGGTCGAACCCGTCGTGATCCAAGCGAACTGCGCCGAGACGCCGGGCCTAGCGCCCGTGACTGCGCCCGCCGAGTGACGCCTGCGCCGGCTGAACCTGTGCCGGATCTCCCACCCGCCCGTCGCGCAGCGCAAGATACGGATTGACCGCCTCGGCCCGCCACCATTGGCCAGTAGCCCCCGCACGCTGAACTTCAAAGTGCAGGTGGGGTATCGTGGCGTTGCCGGTCTGCCCGACGAACGCAATCTCTTGCCCCTGTTTGACGCGCATCCCTTCGCGCAGTCCCGGCACATACCCGTTCAGATGCGCGTAGTAGAGGATGAGCCGCCCACTCGAGTCCCGCTGATAAACCGTAACCCCGCCGCGCGAGCTCGAGTACAGCTTGACGATCGTGCCCGAGGCCGCCGCGCGAACCGGTGTCCACGCAGGAACGATGATATCGATGCCTTCATGATGCCGCCCGCCGCCGCGCGGCGCGCCCCAAGTGTCGACAAGACGGCTCACGCTGACGCCCTTGATCGGAACGATCAGCTCACGCCGCCCCATCGGATCGCGCACGCCTTGCGTTGCGACGCGCTCCATCGACCGGACGGCGGCCTGCGGCGCCGCACCTGGCAGAAACACCATCGACCCTGCGCACATGAGCGCGAGCACGCATGCCGTCGCCAAAGCTATCTTGGTTTCACTCTGCATCGCGCGTTGCTTCTACCACGCTAACGGGGCGGGACAGAATGAGCACGCTGCGTCCCCTCACCAACTGTCAAAACCGCGACGGTCCGTGCAACTGCACGTAGCCGGTGTGAACTTCATCTTCCAAACGAGGAGCATGACTCAACTCTCGGCAGACACACGCACATCACGCACGCTGAAACTTTCGTTAGTCGCACTGTGGACCCTTGACCACATCGGCGGCGGAAAGCGAGGTTATCAGCAGCAGAGCGCGGTCCGATGCTGCATCATCGGTTGCGATTCGTGCGCGAGGCGGAAGGGGGGACGCTTCCGAAGGTTCTTGCGAAACACGACGCGATGTAAAGGGACGCGTGTATGGCGATGGCGATTGCGAAAAGGCCCGATAGACCGGCAAACACGCTGCGCACCGCCATAATCGTTCTCGGCATGCATCGGTCGGGCACAGCGGCCCTGGCGCGCATCACGAACTTCCTGGGCGCGACCATGCCCCGCCACCTGGTTCCCGCGAACAAAGCAAACCCGCGCGGCCAATGGGAATCCGCACCGCTTGTTGCGCTGCATGACCAGCTCTTGGCCGCCCTCGACTCCTCATGGGACGACTGGCGCACTCCGGGCAGCCGTTGGAAGGAAAGCGATGCGGCAGGCCGTTTCGCCGGCCGCCTGCGCATGGCCATCGACGAAGAATACGGCAACGCCTCGCTGATCGTCCTCAAAGACCCGCGCATCTGCCGCACGCTGCCCTACTGGATGTCGATCCTGGAAAAGTCGGGCATTCGCTCGGCCCCGGTGATCATCGTCCGCAACCCGCTGGAAGTCGCAGAGTCGCTGCGCGCGCGCGACGGCATGTCGTTCGAGAAGGCGATGCTTCTTTGGCTGCGCCACATGCTGGACGCCGAGTTCGAGACGCGTCACCTCGCCCGCAACATCGTCACCTTCGACGCCCTACTCGAAGACTGGAAGCTCCTCGCCGCCCAAACGGCGGGCCGGCTCGGCATCACCTGGCCGCGCCAACCGGGCGACGCCGCCCACGACGTGCGCGAGTTCCTCGATCTGGAACTTCACAACCACCGCGCGACGCAAGCGGAACTCGAAGCCCACACCGAAGTGCCGGCCTGGGTGAAGACCGCCTACCGCGCGCTCACCCAACTCTGCGACGAACCGAAGGGCGCCGAGCCGAAACGCGAACTCGATCGCGTCCGCCACGCCTTCTCCGAAAGCGCAAAGATCTTCGGCGTCGAAGCCTTCGCCCAAACCGCGGCGCTGAAGCAGGCCCAGATCGAAACCGCCGAAGCCAAGAAACGCGCCGACGAGGCCGACGTCGTACGCGCCGACCTCGTGAAGACACGCGAGACCAAGAACGAACTGACCGCGCGCCTGCAAACCGTCGAGAAGGATCTCGCCAAGGCGACGACGCAGGCGACCGAACTGCAGCGTTCAAAGAGCGAACTCGAAACCAAGCTCGCCGCCGCGGCCGACTATCAGCAGCGCATGGAAGAAGCCGAACGCCGCGCCGCCGCGCTGACGAAGCTGGTAGCCGACCTTGAGAAGAATCGCGTCGCCCACGAAACGATGAAGCGCGTCACGACCGACGCCGCCGAACTCAAAACGCTGGCCAAACGCCTGACCGAACGCACCGAACTCATCGAAGGCCAGCTGAAAACGCAGCTGAAGAAAAGCGACAAGACGGCGGCGGACCTCGAAACCACGCGCGCCGAATTGAAGGCCGCCATGCAAAACGCGATGGCGCTCTCCAAGGACCTCGCCGCCGCAAAGGAACAGGCCCACAGCTTCGAAACGAAGGCGATCAAAGCCGCCGCCGATGCCAAGCGCCACCAAGAAGCGCTGGCGCCGCTCAAGAACCGCGTCGCCGCCCTCGAAGCCGACGATCGAACCTCACAGGCCGAAATAAGCGAACTACGCGCAGAACTCGCCGAAGCCTGGTCGATGACCGGCAGCCGCTTCGCCGGCAAGCAGCACCAGCCTGTGTCCGTTGTCGTGTCCTCGACAGCCGATGAAGAAACATCGTCGGCCGGGTTGCCCGCCGTCGTCTCCGGCGGCGGGCACCGCGTCGAAGACGACCTGCGCTTCGAACGCATGCACGTCGAACAACTCGAACGACGCCTAGGCTCATGGATGGGCTTGGCCAGCGCCGCGCTGCGCAAAGTCACACGCCTCGGCAAGGCCGGCCGTTCCAAGGCCCCGCGCAAACGCATCAGCGGCCCCGCGGTGTCGGGCACCTGACGGCGCAACAGCGCCTGTCATTTTTGCCTATGCCGGCAGCCTAATCTTAACGCTATGCGCAAACGGCGTACGCAAAAGCCAGACGTATAGAATCCGATCCATTCGCTTAGCGCCGCATTCATGTGAGGTTATCACACTCCGTCGACGCGGGCCGTAGTGCCATAGCAGAGGAGTACCCGCGATGACCGATCTTGTGACGATTGTTTGGCAGTGGTGGGTAAATACGGTCGGCGGCCTCGGCTTGCCGATGGACCGCCAAACCACGGCCTATGTGATGCTGGGCCTCGCATTTTACGCCATCGGCGCCGCCTACAGGCTTCTTACGCAGAAGGAGAAGTAGCCTCCGCCACGCGGTCGCGGCCGCCCGCGACCGCCACCAACTTCTCGACGCGCCTCTGAACCGAGGGATGCGTCGAGAACAGGTCGGCGATCGAGTTCTTCTGGTTCTCGATGCACATTTCCATGATGCCCGACGGCACCGACGGCATCTCTGACTTCCCTTCGATCTTGCGCAAAGCGCCGATCATCGCGTCCGGATTTTTGGTCAGCTCAACGGCGCCGGCGTCCGCCAAATATTCGCGCGAACGCGACAGCGCAAACCGGATCACCAGCGACAAGAACCAAGCAACGGCGATAATCACGAGCGCGATCACGATCGCGATCGCCCCGCCGCCGCCCTTCTTGCCGCCACCGCTCGACGAACTACCCGAACGCCAGCGCGTGCCGCTCGTGCCGCCGCGGAAAAAACCGCGAAACGCAAGCTCCCCGGCGAACGTCACGACGCCCGCAATGATGACGGCCACAACCATCAACCGCACGTCGCCGTTGCGAATATGCGTAAGCTCATGCGCCAGCACCGCCTCAAGCTCGGCGTCGTCCAGTGTGTTGACCAGCCCGCGCGTCACCGCAACCTTGTACTGCTTCTCGCTCATACCCGACGCATAGGCGTTGAGCACGTCCGTCTCGATGATCTGCAGCTTCGGCATTGCAATGCCGCGCGAGATGCACAAATTCTCAAGCAGATTATAGAGCCGCGGCTCCTCGTCGCGCGACACGTCCTTCGCCCCGGTCGACGCGTCGATCATCCGTTGATGAAACGAAAAACCGATGAAGGTCCAGATGCCCGTCGCCAGCGTGGCCCAAGGCAGCAAATAGATGAACTGCTCGACCGATGACGACAGAATGGTGTCGAGCGGTTCGTCCCCGATCGTAAACCCGTTGAACGCCAGCACGAACGCGAACACGAGCAGGTAGACCAGAACGAGCAGGCCGACGATCAGCACACCCGAGCGAAACCGGTTCGCTCGGATGTGCGAATAGAGCCCATAGGCCTCGCCCATGATCGTGAACGCCTTTTACCGGAGGGCGGCGATTAGAACTTCACCTGCGGCGCGACTTCGAGCGTCTTGCGGTCGTCGCCGACGTCGAAGAATTCGCGGTGCTTGAAACCGAACGCGCCCGAGAACAACACCGCCGGGAACGACTCGATCGCCGCGTTGAGTTCCGACACCGCATTGTTGAAGAAGCGGCGCGCCGCCGACAGCTTGTTCTCGACGTCGCCCAAATCACGCTGCAGCTGCTGAAAGTTCGCGCTCGCCTTCAAGTCCGGATAAGCCTCGGACAAGGCGAACAACTGCCGCAACGCACCTGACAAGACGTTCTCGGTCGCCGCCATCTGCGCCGGCCCCTGCGCCGAGACGGCCGCGTTGCGCGCCTGAACGACGGCATCCAACGTCGACTTCTCGTGCGAGGCGTAGCCCTTCACCGTCTCCACCAAATTCGGGATGAGATCGTGGCGCTGCTTCAGCTGTACGTCGATGTCGGCGAAGGCCTGGTTCGCGCGCTGACGCATCGCCACCAACCCGTTGTAGATCGAGATGATCCACACCACGATCAGCGCAATGATCGCGAGAACAATCCAAATGCCGTAACCGTCCATAGGCCTGTCTCTCCTGCCGACTCGAAGGGTCGTGTCACCATAACACGCGACCCTTGACGGGCCTTTTAGTTGGGGATCGCAGCCCCGTCGAGCAAGACCTCGGCCTCGGCGCGCAGTTTCTGAGCCTTAACACGGCGTGTATCCGCCAAAACCGCCTGTTCCAAAAGGAAACGCGCAAGCCCGACGGCTTCGCTCAAACCCGCAGTCGCGAGCTCTGCGCTGTCCCAAGGCGTCGCCTCATCACCCGGCGCACGCGTCACGCGATAGCTCACGCGCCGCGCCTTCGCCATCTTATCAAGGGCCACCCGCGATGCGTCGCCGAGGCAGGCGTTGTAAGAGCCGGCCGGCGCCTTCAATCCATCGACCACCGACGTATCGCCGGCGCGCACGACGACGGACGCGCCGTGCGGAACGTCAATACAAACGTTCCCATCCGGATGCGACTTGTCGAACTGTACGGTGAAGAACGGCATCGCTACGTCGTCGGCCGCCCGCCGCGTCAGCACCTCGCACCGCACGCGCCAAACCTCGCAAGTGATGCTCTGCACCGCCCCGCCGTTCACGCGCACCGCCGGCGCCAGCGCCATATTGACAAGATGAGACGTCATCAAAGGCGCTTCGATCGAAGCCGAAACCTTCTGCCCGTCGGCGCCAAACGAATAGCGATAGCTGAACGACCCTACCCGCCCGACAAACTCCTGCTGCCGGATTGCCGCCACACCGCGTCCCACCTTCCGCTCGATCAGCGATCCCACGAACATCTCATCCGCCGCAAACCCGTCGCCGGCATCCAGGAACACGCGCGTCAGCGAAACGTCGGCGCAGTCCCGTGTGAACTGATCGCGCCGGATCTCACCCACCCGCGGCCACGGATCGGCCTCGACGAACCGCGCGTCGGCCGCATCGCATTTCGGCCGCCACCCCGCGCTTATCGCAAACGGGTGAGCCGGCCCGCTCTTGGCCAACTCATCGCAAGCCTCACAGGCCGCCAGCAACACAACAGCGAACAACATGTCCATAGCGCCGGAAGGTACGATAAGACCCAGCCGCTGTGAACAAATTCACCGCCTGTGGCCGCCGTTTTGCCTATTCTGGCGGAACCGCCGAGGGGGTATCCGATGTCTGCCGTCTGCCGCGCTGCGTTATTTGTCGCCATGTGGTTCGCCCTAACGGCGACCGCGCAAGCGCGCAGCGCGATCGATGTGTCGGCGCTGAAGCCGTTCCCCTGCCCGTCCGATGAGGGCTACATCAGCAAGGCGCGCGTCCGCCATTGCGGCTTTCTGCGAACGACGGAGAATACGGACGGCACCGGCCGGCCGATCGACGTCGCGGTCGTCGTCTTGCTTCCGTCAGACCCCGAATACGCGCAGCGCACCCCGACCGTGTTCGTGCACGGCGGTCCGGGCTACGCCGTCGTCGACGTCTGGTGGTCCGTAGCGCTGCTGAACTTTGCCGGCGAAGGCCCGCTCGTCATCTTTGATCAGCGCGCGGTCGGCAAGTCCAAACCCAAGCTCTGCGGCTTCCTCGATGTCGACAACCCAACATTCGACAAGCTTTCGCCCGCCGACATGAAGACGCGCACGCTCAGCGACGCCAAGAAATGCGTCGACAGCCTGACCAAAGACGCAGTCGACCCCACAGCCTACGGCAGCGCGGGCACGGTCGCCGACATGGAGGCCCTGCGCAAAGCGTTGAAGATCGAGAAGTGGAACGTCTACGGCGTCTCCTACGGTACGACGGTGACGCTCGCCTACGTCGCCGCGCACCCCGACCGCGTCCGCGCGGCCGTCATCGATTCCGTCTACCCACCGGAGATGCCGGGCTTCTCAAGTATTGTCCCCGACGGGATGAGCGCCATCGACGCAATGAACCGCGTCTGCAAAAGCCAACCCCGCTGCAAGGCCCGCTTCGGCGACCTGAGCAAGCTCCTCGACGAGGCCATCGTCGCGCTGGACAAAGCCCCGCATCCGGTCCGCGTCGTCGACCCGTCGACAAGCAAAGTGACGACACGCCACATCTCAAGCTCGACCCTCTTCGCCCTCGTACAAAGCCGGGCGCTGCAAACCGGGTCCTGGCCCGTTGTCCCGCTGATGATGGCCGACGCGCGCGACGGCAAACCGTCCAACGTGCTGAACTCGGCCTTCAACGACATGCTCTTCGAAATCGACCTGGTCAGCAACGGCGCCTACCTCGCGACCGAGTGCCTCGACCGCGCACCGTTCGACAGCACGGCCGACCTCAAAAACCAGGCCGCGCGCTGGCCGAACATCGCCCGCGCCGTCTCTGTCGAAACCTACTTCGAGGTCTGCGCGCTCTGGCCCGCCAAGCAAACGCAGAATTGGTCCACGCCCGCAGGCGTCGCGCCACCCGTGCTCGTGGTCGGCGGTGCTTGGGACCCCGTCACCCCGGCAGCACAAGCGCGCGCGACGGCCGAACGCCTCGGCGCCAAAGCCCAACTCTTGATCGCGCCGAAAGCCGCGCATGGCGTGACTATGTACGACCCGTGCACCGAAAGCATCGTGGCCAGGTTCTTCAAGACGCCCGACGCGAAACTCGATTTCACCTGCGTCGCCGCACGCCGCGATCCCATCTTCGCCACAAGCGTCATCTCTTTCGACGCCCAGCTCTTGTGGTGGCAGCCGAGCGCTTTGCCCGCCAGCTCATGGATCTTCCTCGTCGGCCTATTGTCCGCCGTCCTTTGGCCGGCCGCGTGGACCTACAGCGCTGTCGTGCGTCGGCCCGTCGCCCAGCTCGCGCCGTGGTGGACGCGCGCGTCATTCTGGCTGTCGCTTACCGCACTCGGCCTCGTCGCATGGGCTTATCCGGTCGCCGCGTCGATCGTCGAAACGCCCGATGTCGTCGACTCATGGGCGCTCTACGGCATCCCGATCGAGGCCTGGCCCACCTTCCCGGCGCTATTTCTGATCATAATTGCGGGCGCAGTGGGCACATGGCGCCTGACCGCCGAGGCGCAAGCCGGCGCGCTCACGACGCTGCAGCTCGCCCATCGCGGCCTCGTCGCCGCCGCCGTCGTTGCTGTCCTCGTCAGCCTCTGGCAGCTGGGCATACTGACCCAACTGCCCGACCTTGCGATGAACGAGGTCGAAATGCTGACGGCTCGATAGCCGTCACTTCTGCTGCGTGAGGGACATGAGATCGCGCTTCGGCAACACCGACAGCGCCGCGCTCTTCTCGCTCTTGTCGAACCCGGCCATGATGTTGGCAAAACGCATCTGAACCGCAATGCGAAACTCGGGATGCGTGAAGACATAAAGGTCGTTGTCCTTGATCGCCTCGACAACGCGATTAGCGACCGGCTCAATCGGGATGCCGGCATTCACCATCGCCGCCGTTTGCGCACGCCTCTCCTCCGCCTCGCCTGCTGCGCTATCAGGCGCGCCATACCGCGAAGGCTTGTTGCGACCACTCTCGTGAATCCGCGTCTGCACGAACCCCGGGCACAGTATGGAGACGCCGATATTCTTGCCCGCCAGTTGTCCGGCCCAACCTTCCGACATCGCCACAACGGCAAACTTCGTCGCGCAATACGGCTCGCCGTTGGCGATGCCCAGCATGCCGGCCATCGATGCTGTATTGACGAAGTGCCCGCCTTCGCCGTGGCTCTCGATCAACGGAGCAAACACCTCCGTGCCATAGACGACGCCCATCAGGTTCACGTCCATGATCCAGTCCCAGTCGCGCTCCGAAACCGTGCCGATCGGTCCGCCGACCGCAACACCCGCATTGTTGCAAACGACGTGAACCTTGCCGAACGCAGCAATGGTCTTCAGCGCCGCTTCGCGCAACGCGCCGCGCGAAGACACGTCGCACAAGACGCCCTCCGCTCGAACCTGAGAGTCGCGCAATTCCTGCACCGCGCGTGTCAGCGCCGCTTCTTCGATGTCGGCGATCATCACCTTCATGCCTTCGCGGCCGAACGCCTTCGCCATACCGAGGCCAAGCCCACTCGCCCCGCCGGTGATGAACGCCACCTTCTCGCGCAGTTCTTTCATCTCAAGCAGCCGCCTTATGTTCCAGCGAATCGAATTGCGAAAGCAACGCGCGCCCGTTGGGAAGCTTGGTGATGCGCGCAACGATCGCCTCGCGGCTTTGATCGCGCGAGAAATCGGCCTGCGTCACCGAATGCCAATGGATCATGCCCTCCCAGATCGGATCGATCATCTGCGAACCCTTGATCCGCCCGCCGTCCAGCGTCTTGATCGTGAAGCTGCGCATCTCCGACACGAAGGTCTGCAGATAGGCGACATGGATCGCCTCGTCGGTGCGAATGCGTTCAACGAGTTCGGCCGCATGCATGGCGGCCGGACGCCGGTCGCGAAACACATCCGGCGACCGCATGATGTTGGTGCAGAACGAAAAGAACGACTCCGCCCGCACCTCGATCATGAGGACATTCATGAGCAAGAGGATCCAATCCTCATAGATCTTGTCGACCATCGGCATCAGCCGCCCGATCTCAGGCCGCGCAATACTCGTCGGCACCTCAGGCAGCGGATAGGCATCCTTGCCGAACAACGCGTCGCGCACCGCGTACCAACTCGCGTCGTGCCCTCCCTGACCCTCCGCCGGATTGCCGCCCTCATCCAAACCGTGCGCGTAGAGCAAGCCTTTGTTCAAATGCCCGATCGAGGTCGCCGAAACGTCTTCCTCGATGATCGCCTGAAAGTCCGGCGCCGTCGCATCGCACAATGCACGTCCACGCGCCTCGATGACGCCAGTGATGGTCAGCGCATTCCAAAGCGTCTCGCCCATGCCATGGCCGAGCAAGAATTTCTGCTGGTCGATCCCCGGATACGACTCGCGCTTCAGCAACCGCGTCGACGCATCGATCAACGGAAACCCCCGCGCCGTCAGCTGCGCCTGCCACGCCTCAACAGCCGGCCACCGGTGCAACGTCCGCGGCGAAACATAAGCACCCGCCGCATCGAACCCGCCATGCAGCCGATAGCCCGCCTCAATCTGCGGCTTCGCATAGTCGTGCTCGGCCATGATCTCGTCCCGGGTGTAAGTCACGCGCATGGGCAAGCCTCCTCATAGGATTTCTGACAAATTGTCATTTGATGATCCCGGGGTCAACTCGCAAGCGATCTCGCACACGCAACAAAAAGGGCGCCCTCTTCGAGGGCGCCCACCGAGATTGCGGGATACGTCGACTCGATCAGAACGAGACGCCGAATGTCACGCGCTGTGTGAGGTCGTCATCTTCTTCGATCCCGACGTCGGCGTCGTAGCCAAGGTGCCAGCGCGAACTCCCAAGGTCGCCCTGGATCGAAACCCCGAGTGTCACCGTATCGCCCGCGATATCAGGAATACCGATCGACTGCGTCCCCATCGCGCTCTGCGCCGAAGCCAGCGCCACGATCGCCGTATCGTCGCCCGTATTGTCTTCGAGCGTGTAGTAGGCGTGGAACGACGGCTTCAAACGATGGTCGAACGTGGTCTCAAAGCCGCCGCTTACCGTCAATCGTTCGAACGAGACGTCGGGGAACACCGCATTGCCGCCGGAGGCCCCGTGCTCGACATAACCGTCGATGTCGGTTGTAAACCACGAGGCGGCCACGATCGGACCCGCCTGCATGCCCCATAGATCACAGATGTAGCCGCCCTTCGCGGCCACGCCCTGCGTCGTACCGTCGGTCTTGGCAAGCGCCGTCAGACCATACGCGGACGGACGCTCGATGTCGTCGAACGCCTGCAGCGCGTAGCTGTACGAGAGCTGGCCGAAGAAACCGTCAAGCGCATAGCCGGCATAAAGCGAAAGTCCGATCGACTTGGTGTCGTTCTTGAACCCGCCCGCGACGTCGGCATCCCCGGCGAGAGCGCTCAGCGCGACGCCGCCGACCACGTTGTGGGGAAGTCCCATCTCGATCGCGACGGTGCCGTTGATCGCGCTCGCCTCATACGAGCGGCCGTTGATCGGCGGATCGATGTCGACGATCGTGCCCGCGACCCAGCCGGAGATCTGATCTTCGGCCAATACGTGCCCAAGCTGCCGCGAACTGTCCAAATGCGCGTCGATCGACTTCGCGCCATAGCTGCCGAACGCCTGACCGGACTCCGCATTCGCTGCGATCGTGATCGGCGCGCCCTCCGTCATCGCCTCAAGATAAAGCGCATCGACATAGGTCGGCAGCGTCAGGCGGAACACCATGAACATATTGTCGTTCACAAAGCCGCTGTTGTAGCTCGTCAGCGTATCGGTGCCGTTGGTGATGCCGCCGTTGATCTGGCCGTTCGTGGTCTGGAAGTCGTTGTCGTTGCCGACAAAGAGGAAGACGTCCTGCGGCTTGTCTTCCTCCAGCGTCGGCAGGATCCCCATCGCTTCCCACTTTTCGGAGATCGTCGTCGCGTTGGTGCCGGCGCCGCCCGTCGCCAGACTGATGCCGAAGCGGGTGAGTTCGGTGGCGTTGATGAGGTTGACCAGTTGAACCTGCGACACCGGCGTGATCGTTGTGTCCAAAACGCCGGGCGCCGTCACGACCGTGCCGTTCGCCGCCGTCTCCCGCGCCGTGCCCGCGATGTTCGTAGCACCTGCCGTGTCGATCAGCATGATCGACTTGAACACCGGCGGCCGCCCGTCGTTTCCGACCACGGCGGTGGGATCGTTGCCCAGCCCGTTGCCGTCACGCGACAGCACCAAAAACTGCGTTCCGTTGAGGGCCAGGATTTCGCTCTGCGCCGCCGTGCGGTTCGAAGCCTGACCCGCTGTCACCGTGCCATTCGTGTTGCCGCGGTTGAACACCGGCAACTCCATCACGTATTCCGCGATCGGCGTGGTCGGAGTCGCGTTGCCGGAAATGTCGTAGCCGATCAGGCGCGTGGTGTTGCGTAAAGCGTCGTTGCCCAACGTCGAGTCCTGCAGCGTCGCGCTCTGCAACATCACCCACAGCGTCTTGCCATCGGGCGTGATCGACAGACCTTCGAGACCTTGGTTCAGGCGCCGGCCGGTTTGGCCCGCCACCGCATCCGCCGTCGTGAAGTTGACGACGCCGCCGACGCGCGGCGTGATCGAGCCGGTCGCCGGAATATAGCCGATCAGCTTGCCCGTCGCATCGAAGTGGAAGATGCCGGCCTGATACTCGTCGCTGACGTAGTAGGTGCCGTCGGCCGCGAGCGCCACCGCTTCCGCGTCGATGCTGATCTTTCCCGCGGCAGGTCCAGCCGCCGGTCCGCCGAACAGAAAGCCGTTCTGCGTAAACGTGTTCGAACCGGGCTCAAGACCTGTGAACGCGTTGCCGTTGAAATCGCTGAAGAAGAACCCGCCGGTCGGCGTCAGCGTCATCTGGCTTTGCGACGTCGTCGCCTGCGGCAGGGCCGCACCCGTGTACGGGTTGAACGTAAAGTTCCAGCTGTTCAGACGCGCGTTGTAGTTCGAAAAGAAATTGCCGGAAAATCCGGTAAGCGCGAAATTCGGTCCGCGATCGGGCAGCGTCAGCATACCGCCGGAGTACAGCCCCGTCGCGGAATCGCGCCGCCATGTCTCGCGCAAGAACGTCATGCCCGAAAACGACCCCAGCGTGTCGCCGTTAAAGTCGCGACCCGTGGCCGTATAGCGGCCTGCGCCGACCATGCCCTGGTTCGTGAAAGTCTGGCCCGAGATCGTGACCGACCCGACCCCTCCGGTCGTGTTCGGCGCAGGCAGATTTGTGGGCGTAGCGGGATTGCTTGTAACTGTGGTCGGCGCAGCGGCAGCCGTAACCGCAAGCACAGAAACGCTTGAGAGCAAAGCGCCCGCAAGCAACGCCCAATGGCCGGCCCCTACGCCGGCGCGCTTATTCGTCATGATGTTTGTCCCCCAAGACGACACGCAGAACGCGCACCGTCGATCCTTCGCCGCTGGAATTTGTCGCGCGCGTGCGACAGGTTTGTTAGCTCGGCGTGACAATCACATGACGTTGCAAACCGGCACGCACCGCGTGGTGCCATCCACGCATCTGCCCGTTGCTTTTCCACACGACGAACTCGCCGCCGGGTGGAAAGCGAAAAGTACTCCGTATACTGATGATTATGCCTTCGGCGACAGCGCCCGCACGAAGAACTGCGTCAACGCTTTGACCAACGCCGCGCGCGTACGCCCACGCCGAAAGCTGTAACTCGACGCCTGATGGATCGCACCAACGATCGCCTGCCCCAGAATCGAAAAATCATAATCCTTCGCGACAAGACCGTCCTTGGCTTGCTCGCGCAGCAGCTCGCCCCACTCCTCGCCCCACCGCTCGGTCAGCGTATCCGCCGCGCCCTCGCCGCCCGACGCGATCACCGCCTCGTCCGTCATCGCGGTGGCCAGCACACCCTCGTTCTCTTCCGCGTAGTCGTAGATCGCGGTCAGCGCCGCTTCGACCATCTGCGAAAGAGTCTTCGCCCCGACGGTCCGCGCAATGACGGCCGCATCCAACTCCGCGCGCGCCTCGTCAACGAACGCCAAAAAGCACTCGCGCTTGTCCTTGAAGTGCAAATAGAACGTGCCGTGCCCAAGCCCCGCGGCTTTGGAAATATCCTGCGGCCGCGTCTCGTGATAACCGCGCGCCACGAACAATTGACGCGCCGCCGCCAGAAGGCGTTTGCGGCTTTCCTGCTTGCGTTTGGCGCCGCGCGCGCCGTCCGGCGCGTCGGCGGTGGATTGGCTCATGACCGCAGGATTGGGACGCCGCGGCCCGCAAGTCAACGTGGCGCGCGAAAGTCGCACGAACGTGAGCACCCCCACCTTGCAGCCCAAGGGTTAACAGGTCCACTCTCCGCCCGAATTTGAGGAGAAAGACGCTCTCATGACCGTTTTGCGCAAGACGATTCTCACCCTGGCCGCCCTTGCGGTCGCCGGCCTGTTCACCGCCGAAGCGATGGCGGCCGCCGGCGGCGGGTCCGTTCCGAAAATCGAGACGCCACGCCCATCGGCGACAAACAAGAAGGACGAGGCGCGCGAAACCGATTTCCAGAAAGCCGAGTATCTGATCAAAGGCGAAAAATACGACGAGGCCGTTCCGCTTCTGCAAAAAGTCGTCGCCGACAATCCCCGCGACGCGGACGCTTGGAACTACCTCGGCTTCTGCAGCCGCAAACTCGGCAAGAAGGAAGACGCGCTCGGCTACTACCAAAAGGCGCTGGCGATCGACCCGAAGCACAAAGGTGCGCACGAGTATCTGGGCGAACTCTATCTACAGATGAACGATCTCGCGAAGGCGGAAGAGCAACTCACCATCCTGAAGGGACTGTGCCCCGGCGGCTGCGAAGAACTCGAAGACCTCGAAGCCGATATCGCCGACTACAAGGCCAACCGTCCAACGTAAGAATGATGATCGCGAACAGCCGCGCGGGGCAAACGCCCTACGCGGCTTTCAGCTTGCTGAGTTTCGACAGCAGATAGTCGAGATCCGCCGCTTCGATCTCTTGGTACTTGGTGAGGATGCGCTCGATCACGCGGCTCGCGAAACGCTCGCGATCGCTCTGCCCGCCCTCCAGCTCCGTCTCATGCACCATGTCGACCGCGACGCGGAACGCCGGATACATCGACTCCGGGAAGCCGCACTTCTTGTAGATGGCCTTCAAGCCCAACGGGCCGCCGTCGTGAATCAGCATCGCGGCTTTCTCCGCGCTGATGCCGGCGATTTCCGCCATAGCGTCCTCGCAGAAACGAACATCGCCGAGGCACAGCCCGCGCAGCACCAGCGAAGGCGACAACCGCCCGCGCGCGTGCAGCTGCGAAACCAGCGCCTGCGTATCTTCCGACGAACCCTTGGTGAGCAAACCAACCGTCGCACGTTCGCGCGCGTCGAGCAGAATGTCCGCCGCCATATCCGCCGGCAGATCATGGCGCGACGCCAATACGACCTTCAAACGATCGGAGACCAGCGCAACCAACCGCTCCGAAATCGTCACCGGAAGCTCGCTGCGATGAACCATCGCGGCCTTCACCGTTTCGAACCGGCTGTAGCGTTCGATCGTGCGCTGAAACAAATCTTCGTTGAGCGCGGCACCCTCGTTGCCGACCAGCGTCGTGACGGCCGCGGCATTGCCGGTGTCGATCACGGCGGCGGCAAGCGCAGCGCTGACCTCAGGACGCTTCGCGACCGCGACCTGCTTCGTGCCGTTGCCTTCGGCAAGCACGCCCATCAAATCTTCGTCGGTCAGAACCGGCGAACTTTCGAGAATAGGTTGAGCGACCGTGACGTCGTCGTTCGCCAGCGCGACCGCGACGTCCCGCGGCAGATGCTCCGAATGCCGAAGCGACGTCGCGACGGCCTGACGCACGATCGTCTCGGCGTCCGCAGCCATGGTGCGCATGATGTCGAGCGCCAGCGTCCATTCCGGACCGCTAAGGCGCTCGGTGCTGATCTCGACAGCAAGCTGCTGAACAACCTTCGCACGCCGTGCGGGTGCGGGATCGGCCAGCAACGCTTCCACATCTTGAAAGCGCAGCCCCACCACCGGTTTGCCGTTATTATCATTCGTCGACATAACGGTGAGCCTAAGTTCCGTTAGTTAAAGTGCAGTTATGATCTCAACACTTCCTGAACCCCTGTCGCGCGCCATTGAAGCGGAGATCGCAAGCATCCCCGCAGCCGTCTTGCGCGCCGCCGCAACGGCGCTAAGCGGCGCATATCGGGGAAAAACCGCGCTCGGCAGCGCCCTCTCGCCCGCCGACCGCGCCGCCTATCTCGCCGTTAGGTTTCCATCAACCTTTGCAGTGGCTAAAGCCGTCTGGCGCGAACTCGCGAACGTGATTCCCTCGGACGGCATTCGCTCAGTCCTCGACGTCGGCGCAGGCCCCGGCACGGCCGCACTAGCCGCACAAGAGATCGTCGATCCGGGGACATGTTACACCTACCTCGAACGCGACCGAGGCTGGCTCCTCCCCGCCCAGCGCCTCGCCGCCGCCTGCGGCATCGCCCCCGAGATCAAACACGCAGCCCTGACGCGCGACACGAAGCTCGACTCCCACGACATCGTCGTCGCCTCCTACGCCCTCAACGAACTTCCGCCACCCGAACGCGCCGCCGTCGTCGACACCTTATGGCGCGCGGCCAAGACAGCGCTGATCGTCATCGAACCCGGCACGCCGAAAGGCTTCGACGTCGTCCGCAGCGCCCGCGAAGCGCTCCTCGCGCAAGCCGCCTACGCCGCCGCCCCCTGCACCCACGATGCGGTCTGTCCGATGAGTGTCGTCGACTGGTGCCACCGCCCCGAACGCGTCGCCCGCTCCGCCGCCCACCGCGGCGCCAAGCAAGCCCAGTTGGGCTTCGAGGACGAGAAATTCAGCTTCGTCATCCTCACCCGCGAACCGCCACACCGCCTCAGCACCGGCCGCATCGTCCGCAAACCGATGCGCAACGCCGGCCACGTGCACTTAGACCTCTGCACCGCGGAGGGACTCCGCCGCGTCACCGTCGCCCGCAGCGATGGCCCGTCGTACAAGGACGCACGCGACGCCGGTTGGGGCGACATCTGGCCGCCTTACGAAGACTGAACCGCCCGCCGCAGCGCACTCACAGCGGCAACGGCAAACGCCAAATGCGGCAACGCCATCACGACGAAGTAAGCCGGCGCACCCGCAATGGCGGTGCCATACGCCAGCAGCGGCGGTGCCACGATAGCGCCTAGCGTGAAGAACACGATCATCGCCGCACTCGCAGCCGTGCGCTCGTTCTGCATCAAGCTATCGTTGGCGCGCGCAATCCCGACGGCATAAAGAGGAAACGTCGACGCCCCAAACAACACCGCAAACGTCAGCAGCACCCACGTCTCGCTACCCGACAACCCGAACAACGCGGCGCACCCCGCAACGACACCCATCCCCGCCAGCACGAACCGCCGATCGACATGATCGGCAACCCACCCGACAGGCATCTGCGCCAACATCCCACTCGTGACGGCAAGCGCCATGAACATGGACTTCGCGAAGTCGTCGAGCCCCACCAGTTGAACCAACGCCGGCCCCGACGCCATCAACCCCGCCCAAGCAAACCCCGCCAACGTCACGCAAGCAACACCAAGCGGCGACCGCCGCGCCAACGTCACATACGAAATCCGCTGCGGCGGCTCGAGCGCCGGATTCTGCACCGTCTCGAACCGCAAGAACGACAGCGCAAACACGCCGAGCATCGCAGCCACCACAAACAACACGTGATCGCCGGCCCCGCGCGCGTTCAGCAACAACTGCCCCGCCGCAAGCCCGCCCAACTGCACCATGATGTAGAGCGAGAACACCCGCGCCCGCCAAGCATCCTTCGTACCGAGATTGAGCCAACTCTCGACCGTCGCGAACATGCCCGAGATCCCGAACCCCGCACCGAACCGCAAGCCCGCCCACACGTAAGGATCGTCGCTGATCGCAAAGCCCGCCGTCGATGCGATGAGGCACGAGGTGAAGGCGACGAAGCTCGCCACATGCGTCAGCCGCCCGATGATCGGCGGCGTGCCCCACGCGCCGATGAGGCTGCCCGCGTAGAAGGCGGAGAGCACCAGGCCCTTGACCAGCGGATCGAACCCCCGCGCCTCGCTCGTGACGCTGACGAGGGTGCCGGTAATGCCGTTGCCGATTTGGATCAGGGTGATGGCGATAAGAAGCGGCCACCACAGGCGGAGAACTTGAATCATCCGCCCTAAATGAGGCCACCCGAGGTGCGACGCAACTGCGGCTCATCGTCAAGCACGGACGCGGCCAGATCCGGCATCGGATCGAGCGACGCGAGCAGCTGCACCATGATCGGCGCCAGGATCGTCGCCTGCTCCATCATATGGCTGAACGGCGTCACCGCACGCGTCTGCGCCGGCGCATCGGCCACAGCCTTGGGCTCAGCAACCGGTTCGGCCGCGGCCATCATCGTGTCCCCAACCGTCGTCCCGCCGTGCTTGGACGTCAGCGAAGCGAGCACGCTGGCGACCGACTTCGCTTGGCCCCCCGCGTAGAAGATGCTGCGGTTGGCAGAGGCGGCGGCGGGAAACATGTCGGCGGCGGAAGCTTTAGGCGTCGCCTCCGCGGCCTTGATCATCGAGATCGCGGCCTTCGGACCCAGAAAATGAGCGACATAAAGCTCCCCCGCCGACACCCCCCGCCCCAACGCGGCTTCCATATCGCCGCGCACTTGACTGGTCATCTCGCCGGCCATCAGCGCGGCGGTCGTCGGATCTTTGCGCAGGGCAAGAATTTCCTGCTTCATGGCGGCATCGGCGACCGTATACCGGCCGTTATTGCCTACCGTAATCGCATCGGCGTAGTTGCCGAACCCATGCTCCGCCCCATGCTGCTTCATGGTGCCGAGCCAGGTCTGCTCGATAAACTGAAAGAGGCCGGTCGCCGACGACGTCGCCGCCTGAGCCTTGGGATTCAGGCTGGATTCCCGCATCGCGGTCGTCAAAAGATAGCCGAAATCCGTCCCCGTCTCGTCCGCCGCACGGCGCAAAGCCGACAGCACGTTCTCCGTGTTTGGCGGGATCGTGGGCCGAAGGCCAGGCGCAGCAGTGGTCGGGTTCGTATGCATCCGGTTGCCAACTTCGCAAGCCGCATGCCAGAGCGGTAAACGAGAAATTAATCCGCAGGCGGACGAAGCAACCCGCGCCACCGCGCAACCTCCGCCGACAGCGCCGCCGCGTCGAACCGCACCGCCTCGCCCTTCCCCCAAACCGGCCCCGGCCAAGCGAAGTCGCCGTCGTTGCGCGCGACGACATGGATGTGCAGCTGCGAAACGATATTCCCGAGCGCACCGATATTGACCTTCCGGCACCCGCTCGCGCCCTTCAGTAACAACCCCGCATGCGCCACCTCGCGCCACAGCAAAGCCTGATCCACCGGCGAAAGATCGAACACCTCCACCGCCCCCGCCCGCCGCGGCACCAGCACCAGCCACGGATAGCGCGTATCGTTCATCAGCAACACGCGCGACAAAGCCCAGTCGCAAACGAACGCCGTATCGTTCGCCAACCGCGGATCGAGAGTAAAATCGTTCGTCATGAGATCTCCTCCCCTCGCCCTTCCGAATGGAAGGGAGAGGGGCCGGGGGTGAGGGATGCTCTCTCCACCCGCTCATAGCACGACGGAGATCGAGACGCGGAACGCCCTCCCTCACCCCCGGCCCCTCTCCCTCCCGAAGTGGGAGGGCGAGGCGAGAAGAATGGCCGCCTCTCTGCGCTTGAACACCATCCCATTGACCCACGCGCCGGTGCCGGTGAAGGTGCAGCTTCGATGCGATAGGAGCCACGCGATGCGCGCCGCGATCCTCTTTCTGATCAGCCTTTTCACCGCCGCAGCGGCAAGCGCCGACGTCGTCTACAGCGTCGCCGACGTACGCCCGGGCGACACGTTGAACATGCGCGTCCGCCCCGACCCGCGCGCACCGGTGGTGATCACGATCCCACACGACGGAACCGGCATCGGCCTCACCGGCAAGTCCGCGCCGGGCGATTGGGTCGAGGCCACCTACAACCGCAAACGCGGCTGGGTGAACGCGCGCTTTCTGGGTTTCGGCACCGGCCGCTATGGCCTGCCCGCCTACATGGATTGCAGCGGCACCGAACCGTTCTGGTCGATCGCCGTCATGCCGAACATCGCGCGCGCCGATCTGATCTTCGCCGAGAAGCGCTACTTCTTCAAACTGAACCGCGCCGAGAACGCGATGAATCGCAGCGACATCTGGCACATCAAAGCGAGCGCGCGCCCCGGCGGAGAAATGTCGCTCATCGTCCGCCACGAAGTGTGCAGCGACGGCATGTCCGACACGCGCTATCCCTTCTCCGCCATCGCCCTGATCTCCGGCCACAACGTCATCGCCGGCTGCTGCCGCCGCGGCGGCCCGCGTTAGTGGAGAAAGAAAGATTGAACCACCAAGCACACCAAGATCACCAAGCCGCTCAGGCAATTGAGACGACCCGCGGCCATTCCAACTTATTGGACAGGCGCTTCGCGCCAAAGAGAGTGAACCCGGCGCGCAGCGCCTATCGAATGAGTCAGCACGACCGAGCATCTCCAATGCCAGAGCGTCTTGGTGCCCTTGGTGTGCTTGGTGGTTCAATCTTCCTTCCGGCATCAACGCCGCACAAGAGCAACTAAAATGAAATCCGTCCTCGAAGGCATCCGCGTTCTCGACTTCGGCCGCTACATCGCCGGCCCCTATTGCGCGGCGCTGCTCGCCGACATGGGGGCTGAGGTCATCCGCATCGAAAAGCGCGAGGGCTCTGAGGACCGCACGCTCATCCCCGTGATGCACGAGACCGACGGCAGCCCCGGCGCCGGCGCGCTCTTCCTGCAGATGAACCGCAACAAGAAGGGCCTGACGCTCGATCCCGCGCACCGACAAGGCCGCGACATCGTCAAGCGCCTGATTAAGACCGCCGACGTCGTCGTCGTGAACCTGCCGCCGCAAACGCTGCGCCACCTCGGCCTCGATTGGGAGAGCGTCCACGCGATCAACCCGCGCACGATCCTCACCACGGCATCCGCCTTCGGCAGCGGCGGCCCGTACGAAGAACGCCTCGGCTTCGACGGCGTGGCGCAAGCGATGTCCGGCGCCGTCTACATGGCCGGCACGCCGGAGCAGCCCGTGCGCGCCGCCGCCTCGTGGGTCGATTTCGGCACCGCCTCGCTCGCCGCCTTCGGCACGATGACCGCGCTCTTCGCGCGCGAAAAAACCGGCCGCGGCCAGCACGTCGAAGGCGCACTCCTCAGAACCGCCGTCACCTTCATGAGCCAAACCCTGGTCGAACAAGCCGTGCTGAAGAAGGACCGCGTCGCCACGCTCAACCGCGGCCAAACCGCAGGCCCCTCCGACATCTTCAAGTGCAAGGATGGCTGGATCACGATCCTCGTCAACGGCAACCCGCTCTTCAAACGCATCGCCAAAATGATGGGCGAAGAAGCCTGGCTCACCGACCCGCGCTTCGCCACCGACGAAGCGCGCGGCGACAACGGCGAGATCCTGAGCGCACGCTGCGCCAAATGGTGCGAAGCCCGCACGGTCGCCGAAGCCCTCGCCCAACTCGAAGCCGCCAAAGTCCCCGCCGGCCCCATCCTGTCCCCGCAACAACTCCTCGACGACCCGCACGTGAAGGCCGCGAACTACTTCGCCGAAATCATCTACCCCGGCCTCGCCGGCAAAGCCCGCATCCCGGCCACGCCCATCACCCTCTCCGAAACCCCCGGCACAGTCCGCCACGCCCCGCCCGAACTTGGGGCACACACCGACGAGATCCTGACCGCCCTCGGCCTGACCAAAGCCGAAATCGCCAACCTCAAGATGTCGGGGGCCGTCTGAGGCAAAACCACTAAGAAAAAACATACGCAATCCGATCCGTCACACCGTCACATCCGCAGACTTCAGCCATTTCTGCCATCACATTGCCGTCACGCTGCCATCACATGTGACGGCAACCTGGGAGCGCCGGCATCCTGCCGGCCTTTGGCAGTTGCGCTGCCGCTCGCAGCAAGAACAAAAATAGAACAATATGAGCGAAATTGGAATGCGACCCGCATACCATCCGAAAGCCTTCAAACCCGAGCGGGGTCAAACTAATGACGCAGGCGCACCATCGGAGCACCTCAACCAACGGTAGCAACATCGAGAAATTATGGGCGGCCAAAGGCGCTCAAACCTTTAGTCTTCGGTGAGTTCTCGTTTGGTTGCCTTGTGCACATCATCGGATGTGCGCCAGCATCTTTCTTCCTCTCCCCGCCCGACAGATAGACACAACGAGTTTTTGAAGCTCGAAAAGGGTCTGTCATGTCGCTCGTGCGTTCTCGCCCCACAGTGCCGGAACCTGCCGTCAGCTACTCGCGACGGCTCGAAGCGCTCGCACGTTTCATTTTTACAATCTCGTCGATCGCCGGAATCGCGTTTGGGCTTGTGATTGCGGCGGTCGCCGAATTCGTGTTTGGCCTGGAAGGCGCTCTTCTAAAGGTGTGGAGCGTCGCCGGCCCCGCTGCTAGCGCAATCGCGACCTATTACCTTGCCGTTCAGCGCAACAACGGGAACGGACACTAAGCAGCAGACCGCGGCCGAAGTACCTGCCCGGGCTGCCTTGATAGCGGTTCGCCGCGAAAACAGCCGGCGCTCAGCTTCGATCAGACCGCAGAAGCTGGAGAAATAGAGAGCAGTAAGCAATAAGGGGACAGCATACATTCTTCCCAATCGGCAAATAGGAGACTTGATACCTATTCCCCTCCGCCGTCGTCAGCGCGATCAGGTTCGGGAATAGGCATCAAGTCTCCCCTTAGTTCACCAAGCGGATCAGAGCGTTTCGCTCGGCGCGGACTACAACACGCGGCCAGCGGCCAAAAGAAGAATGGGATTGTGCGAATGGCGATGACCGTCTGCCGAGCATTCGATATCAGGCACCGGACAAACGACTAGCGCTCCAACGCCATCATCAGGGCGGCTGGGTTCATCAACGCATCTGGAAACTGCTCCGCTAGCTTCTCAACGGTCGCATTATCTATCTCCAAGATCGACGCAACCTCTGCCAACGGAACCCCAAATCGCACCATCGAATTGATATATCCTGCCAATTGACGCGCGCGGGGGTCTAATCGAGCGCCGTTGCTCACCGCCCATTGCCGAGCTAAGCGGCTGTCATATTGCATTGAGCTTAGCAAGCGAGCCATGTTTTTGCTTGTCATACGCTTCCCACTCAATTTCTCCTCCACCTTGCGCGCTCGTCGGGCGACGACCTACAACGATCAGCGCCTCAGGCCGGTTGCTGTACCGTTGCAGCATATGGAGGTGCTCACTATCAACGATCTGTGACGAGTCAACACTCGTTAGCTGAGCGTAAGAGTTTCCGATCTTGTCACCCTTTCGGTCGCCGATCAAACCGCTGAACAGCTTGGGAACAACCTCCTTCGACGGCAGCATCGAGTACATCGTAGCCAGGTGTATCATCCCGCTATTCACCAAGAATATCTCGATGTCACCGCCGTCTTTCTTCTGCATCAAATTCGCCAGACGTCGCTGCTTGGGCACGTGATACACGTCGTAGTCGAACATCAGCCCTAAGTAGTCTTGGTCGCTGTAAGGAGTTTCGTCGAACGCTTCGATTAGAAAATTTAGTCTCGTAGCGGCATCATTCTTGGCCTCTGCCATTAGCCGCGCGACCCCAAGTGCGTCCGCTTGATATCGCTTCCGACCAAGCAGTGCATTTACCTTCTCCGTCAGAGAGTTTTTGCTGTTCCGTGTCGAGTGCATTCGTGTAGCCGCGGTGACAAATGGATCTTCCGCAAAACTGCGCAACAACTCGGGAAGGTCACCAAGAATGATCGAAAACCTTTGATACGCAGCCCTGAGCGCACGCTGTGTTTCGTTGAGATCCGAGGGGCTGGCCGCACCAATCGCATCTCTTATATCTCTTTCGGCTTTGCTTCGGATTTTCGCGCGTCGCGCCTTGCCGTCCTGCTCATCCTGAAACTCCCAGAACGCGTCGAAGCGAAGTTCAAAACTATTCTGCACCATAGCATCAAGAGCAAACGTCAACTGCTCGAGGTCCGCTGCAAGACCGCACGCCGCAAGATTCACGCTTCGGATTCTCTGATGAGCAAACTCCAATAGTTGAACCCGACCCTGTCGCTCGACTATTTTGTTAGCAGCCCAGCCCAATATGAAGGGGAGCGCTATTGCCAAACCTGAGAAAAGTATTGCTGACCAGTTGCTTGCAGCCGCAGCCCCGGCAGCAGTCAATGCCGTATCTATCATCACAAGAGCTCCCCGGAGCCATTCAAGCCTGTAGCGGGGAAATGTTCAATTGCGCGATAGCAACACAAATGGCGCTTTCATGATCGAAAGGCACTCAATCAGCCCAACTTGCAGACAGCGTGTCCGCTGAAGTCAGCTTTTGCGTTGTATCAATAGAACACGATCACATTCGACCTTGGCAGGTGCGATGCGCCAAAAGTCACAAACGAAGGAAGGCTCGCCACTCAATGATATCCGGCGCGTCGCGCGGCGCACGTTTGCGATCAAACGACTACGCCCGGAGCAGGAACAGGCGATGCTCGCCATCCTTGGCGGGCGCGATGCGCTCGTGGCACTCCCCACCGGCTTCGGCAAATCGCTCATCTATCAAGTGCCGGCGATGATCTTGAAGCGGCCGACGGTCGTCGTCTCGCCGCTCATCGCGCTGATGGCCGATCAGGAGCGCTCGCTCCAGGCGCGCGGCGTGCCCGTCGTCACGTTTCACAGCCGCTTGCGCGTGGCCGAGCGCCGCGCCGCCGTCGAGCGGCTTGAGCGCGGCGGACACCTCGTCGTGCTCACGACGCCCGAGACGATCGAGTCGAAGACGATGGCACCGCTGATCGAGCGCGCGCGGCCGGCGCTACTGTGCGTCGACGAAGCGCACTGCATCTCGGAGTGGGGCCACGATTTCCGTCCGTCCTACTTGCGGCTGAGCGCGGCGCGCGAACGGCTGGGCAATCCGCCGACGCTCGCACTGACGGCAACGGCGACCCCGCGCGTACGCGATGACATCGTCGCGCGCCTATCACTCCGCAAGGCGTTGGTGCTGACCGCGCCCGCGCACCGCAAGTCGCTGCATCTCAGTGTCGAGGTCGTGCCGGGGCCGCAGAAGAACACGGCCGCCGGAAAACTCATCAAGGGCCTGCGCCGGCCCGGCATCATCTATTGCGCGACGACGGTCGCCGTCGACCAACTCGCGAACGTGCTGAAGCGCGTCGGCATTCCGGTCGTGCGCTACCACGGCAAAATGTCGGCGGCCGATCGCGACGCCGCGCAGCGCCGCTTCATGGACCCGACGCGCCGCCTCATCATGGTGGCGACCAGCGCCTTCGGCATGGGCATCGACAAGCCGAACATCCGCTACATCGTGCACTATCACGCGCCGGGATCGCTCGAGCAGTATGTGCAAGAGGCCGGGCGCGCCGGCCGCGACGGCAACCCTGCCGACTGCGTGCTGCTGTTCGACGAAGCCGACCTCGACATCCAGGAACACCTTCAAGCGCTGAGCCGCCCGAGCGTGCGCCACCTTTTGGGACTCGAAAAAGCGCTCGTGGCCTGGGCCGAGGAAAGCCGCACGCCGACGGCGGCGACGCTCGCGTTCTCCGCCGGCGTGCCCGCGCGGATCGCCGAAGCGTTGCTCGTCGATCTCGAGGACGCGGGCCTCATCACGCACAACAAGGACAAAGCCATCGCCATCGCGGGCTCGCTGCCGGCATTTCGCGCCGGCGCACGCGACCTCGTCGCGAAAGTGAAAACCGCGCAGTTCGAAGGCGAGCGCAAACTCAAAACCGTCGCCGCCTACGCCACGTCACAGGAATGCCGAAGCGTCTTCATCCGGCGATACTTCGGCGAAGACAACCCACCGCGCTGCGGCACCTGCGACCGCTGCCGCCAAACTGCAATACCGGTCCTGACCGCGAGCGCGCCGCCGCCTGAACGAAAGCGCCGGCGACGCCGTCGCTCAAAGCGGCGCACGCCCGGCGTTACGACACCCAAGCGCACGCCTCATCCTTGAAGTTCCCTCAGGGAACCGCCGATCTTTGGATACTTAAGTATGTAGTTTAACGGTCCGCTAGCGCGCCGCTTCGCATACTCCCGCGTCAGCAAAAGGCAGTGGGGCGGCGATGTTGAAGCGAAATCCAATGGCGCGTCGCGTTCGGCATCTTTGCGCGGCGCTTGTTGCGGCGTGCGCGCTGTCGGCGTGTGAGCATTTGCCGAGCTTTGATAGCCCGGCCTCTAAAACGACCGCCACGCAGCCCGCGCCGAAGAAGCAGTCGGCGCCGCGCAAGAAAGCAACGGCCGCCGTCGCTCTGCGCAGCTCACAAGCCGACCCGGCACAAACCGAAGCCGTTCAACAGCGCGGCCCGGCGCACGCCGCCGCCTTGCGCGCGACCGCGCTCGATCAACTCAACAACGGCGAAGTCGACGGCGCGGTGACCAATCTGAAGGCCGCGCGCGAACTCGACCCGGCGAACACGCTCATTCAGCGCGATCTCGAACGTGCGCTGCGCATCCGCGCGACGGTGTCGGCGCAAACCAAATGAAGACGCTCGGCCGATACGAAATTCGCGATTGCATCGGTGAAGGTGCGATGGCGAACGTCTATCGCGCCTTCGATCCGCAGATAAACCGCGTGCTCGCCATCAAGGTGTTGAAGCGCGAGCTGTGCGACAACAAAGAACTCGCCGCCCGCTTCATGCGCGAGGCAAGCGCCGCGGGCGTCCTCTCCCACCCGAACATCGTCACCATCTACGACGTCGGCCAGGCGGACGGTTTCCCCTACATCGCCATGGAACTGCTCGAGGGCAAGCCGCTCGACACCGTCGACGGCAAGCTGCAGGTGCAAACCGCGATGGCGATCGGCGTACAGCTGACGGAAGCGTTGAGCTATGCGCACGGCCTGGGCGTCATTCACCGCGACATCAAACCGTCGAACATCATGCTGGCCAAGGACGGCGCGTCGATCAAGATCCTCGACTTCGGCATCGCGCGCATCAGCGATACGGAACGCGCACACGACGAAGCCGGCGCGCTGAAAACGCAATTCGGCCAGGTGCTGGGCACGCCGCGCTACATGAGCCCGGAACAGGCGCTGGGCGAAGAACTCGACGGACGCTCGGATCTGTTTTCGGTAGGCCTCGTCCTCTACGAACTCATCACCGGCGAAAAGGCGTTCGCAGGCTCGAACGCGACCACACTGGGATTGCAGATCGCGCTCAAAGATCCCGTCCCCATCGCCGACCTCACACCCGATTGCCCGCGCGGCCTGCACCTCATCGTCAACAAGCTGCTCGCCAAAAAACCGCATCAGCGTTACGCCGACGGCGGTCAGGCCGCCGAGGCTCTGCGCCGCGAACAAGCCATCTACGCCGGCCAGCTTGACGCCCGCGGGCGCAGCCGCAACCTGCCCCTGCAGGTGCGCGTCACCCTGATTGCGACGAGCGTCGTCGCGCTGGTACTGCTCGCCGCCATCGGCACCGTGCTCGTCCGCCAATACGCGGCGATCGAACATTTGGCACTGACCTCGGGCTCATCCATCGCCTCATTCGTGGCCAGCAACGGGGCGCTGCACGTCGTGGACAACGCCGCCCGCCCGCTCCCCGAGCGCGATTGGGTCCCGCTGCAAGCCTTCGTCAAATCCGTTTCGCAAGACCGCAACGTCGAGCAGATGACCTTCGTCGACGACGAAGGCATCGTGCGCGCGGCGACCGACGCGACGCGCATCGGCAAACGCTACGACGCGCCCGCCGGCGAAACCCTCATCCGCCGCGACGCCAACCTTCAGATCACCGCAACCCCGGCGGCCGCGGACGGACACACCGCGTTCCGCTTCGTCCACCCCATCACCTACGCCGGCCGCACCTTCGGCAGGCTCGACATCAGCGTCAGCAACAGCGAGTCCGAGGCGGCGGCGGCATTGTCGCGCACACTGCTGATCGCGCTCGGCGTCCTGATGCTCATCGTCGTGTGCGCCGTCAGCTACGCCATCGCCGTCTTGCTCATGCGCCCGATCGAGCGCCTGAAAGCCGCCCTGCGCGAAGGCGCGTCGGGCAATGCCGACGTCCGCATCGCCCAACTGCGCAACGACGAATTCGGCGACCTGTTCGACGCCTTCAACAGCTACGCCGCCGCCATGCAGGAACGCATCGAGGCCGAACGCGGCCTTAACGTCCGCGCGCTCGAAAACCCAGACGCCACCCGGATAGTCCCACCCCAACCTGCGGCGACGAAGGTCGCAGCGACACAAGCGAGGTAGGCGTCGTGCACACGCTAAAGCTCTATAACCGAAAGAACCCCGGCGAACCGATCGATGCGCGAACGCTCACCCAAGGCGATCTCGCCATCGGGCGCGACGCGAACGCAGGCTGGACGATCGTGGATCCGACGGCGCAGCTTTCGCGCCTGCACTGCATCCTCGCCGTCGCCGACGGGCGTCTGACGCTGCAAGACCTAAGCTCGAACGGCGTCTTCATCGACGACGAGTACACACGCGCGCCGTATCGCGATCCGACGGTGCTGGCGGCGAACGCAAAGCTGTTCCTCGGCCCATACATGATCACCGTCGAACCGAGCACCGAGGCGCCGCCGTCGCAGACTCAAATCGGCGAACCGCCCAGCCTCTTCCGCCCCGCCCTGCTCAGCATGGACGCGATCTCGATCCCCGACGATTGGACGGCGATTGCCGAGCAACCGTTGCCGACCGAACCCCGCGCCGTCAGTTCCCTGGAGGCGTCAAAGAAACCGGCGTCCCCCGCCTTCGCCGCCTTCTGCGCCGGCGCCAAACTCGACCCGCGCGATTTTGCGGACGAGGACGAAGCCGATGTCATGCGCCGCGTCGGCGCGGTCTATCAAGCAACGGTCATCGGCCTCTCGACACTGATGAACCAGCGCCAGGTGGACAAGCAAGACTTCGGCATCGACAAGACGAAGATCGGTCAGACCGAAAACAACCCGTTCAAGTTCAGCGCGACGAGTCGTTTGGGCGCCGACGTCTTGCGCCATCACAAGCGCGGCTTCGTCACGGGACCGGAGGCTGTGAAATCCGCGTTCGTCGACATCAAGAAGCACCTGATCTCGATGTTGGCCGGTTCGCGCAGCATCCTGACCCTGGCGCTTGACGCTCTGAGTCCGGAACGCATCGATCAAAGCCTGCGCGGCGAAAGCTTCTTCTTGGGCAGCAAGGGTGGCGCTGCCTGGAAAGAATACGAAAAGAACTACGCCGCCTTCCGCATGGAAACACTGACCAACCCGCGCGGTTCGGTCGACACCGCCTTCCGTGCCGCCTACGCCCGTCAGCTCCAGGAACTTGAAGAGGCGAGCAAGCTTTGCGAGCCCCAATCCAAAAGCTGAACGCGGCCCACGCGTTTCAGTCTTCGGCGCGCTCGCACGTGGGCTGCGTCCGCGCGCTCAACGAAGATGCGATTCTCGACCGCCCGGACATCGGTCTGTGGGCGGTCGCCGACGGTATGGGCGGCCACAACGCCGGCGAGATCGCCAGCGCGGTCGTGATCGAAGAGCTGTCGCACGGCACAAACGTCACCGAGCACCTGCAACGCGCAAACCGCCGCCTTCTTGCCCATGCCGCGCAAACCAGGTCCGGCGCCATCGGGTCGACGGTGGTCGTACTGCGCATCGAACCGACGCGCTTCAGCTGCTTCTGGGCCGGCGACAGCCGCGCCTACCTCCTGCGCGACGACCGCCTCATGAGGCTGACGCACGACCACAGCGCCGTCCAAGAACTCGTCGACGCGGGCCGCATCACGCCCACCGAGGCCGTCCACCATCCGCAAGCGCACGTCATCACGCGCGCAGTCGGTGCGGAGCAAACGCTCTCCGTGGATTGCCGCGACGGACCGATCAGCGCGAGCGACACATTCCTGCTCTGCTCGGACGGACTATCCAATTTGATCCGGGACAGTGAACTGGCCGACGCCGCGAAAATGACCGACCTAGACGCCGCCGCCGACGCGCTCCTGACTCTCGCTCTGCAGCGAAACGCCCCCGACAATGTGTCGGTGATACTGGTTCGAGCGCCTTAGCGCCGGAAACAAAAACACCATCGGCTCGACCAAATCGCGCGTCACGTGCGGCGCAACGCCGTATGCGATCAGGGCCACGAACAGCACGAGCAACCCCCACGCGACTGGCGCCGTCCGCCCTCGCAGATGAAGGAAACCGATCGTGCTGGCGATAAGGATCGGCACCGCGGCCGTGCCCCACGCCATTGCCTCGCCCAGCCAATGCGTGCTGCCGGTCCGAACGACCTGCACCATTTGCACAATCGACAGCGTCGGAATCACGATGAAATAGTGCGCCGTCTCGACGCTCGCGCGCCACGCGGCATCGGCAATGGGGCTTGCGCATTCCGTCCTGACGATGCCCAGAACGGTATAATGCGGCCAGCAGTTCTGATCGGCGTTGTAAGGCCCGGCAACGGCGATCGCCACCGCCCCGCCGACGACGACATAAACAAGAAACGCAGCGCAAAATCCGCCGATGATACCGCGCGCGGTCGCCAACCCCTGCCCCATTGCCACCCCCCAAACGCCACGAGCAGTAAGCTTTGCATAGCGCGGGCAGAGGCAGAAGGCCGACCTAGTCGCGTTCGAGATGCCGCCGCGCCAGCGCCAAATTGCGCACGTTCGACTTGAACGCGACGTCGAAAAGGTCGCCGAGAACCGGAATCGCGCCAACCACGAGGTCGAGCAGCACATTGCCGTACATGCGCACCCGCACAAGCATCGGCAGGCCCAGCCGCGACAACCGCTCGACGACATGGATGTTGGCGAGAAGCATCACCGCATCACCAACGCCGGGGATAAGGCCCACGATCGAATCCAACCCCACCCGCACATTGGTGCCGGGGATGGCGAACCAATTGTCGAGAATTTCGACCAGCCGCTCGACCCGCCCAAGCTCTTCGTCGACGTCGATAACATCGATCACGCGACCGGGCGGAACAACATCTTGATGTGCCATGGCTCACCTGTGTGGGTGAACCTAAACGCCGCCTTGGCAACTAAGTTCCGTCGGGTTCTCAGCCGCCGCGTCTTAGTTGCTCGACGGCCGGACGCACTGCGGAAAACGCGCCTCAGCGCCTCTTCGCCGTCGTAGACCGCGCGCGCCTGCAAAGACGATCGATCTCGTCCTTGTCGCTTGCCGTCGACCAGATGCGCAGCAACGCCGTGTCGACGCCCAGTCCTTCAAGAGCATTGAGCACTTGGATCCAACCTGAACATGCGCCCGACGTCGCCACGGCGCGCGCCTTCGGCATCAGCACGTCTTTGCCGGCGCGGCCTGTCGCGACCTTGCGCGCCATGCGCCAGTTCTTCCGCTCGGCTGCGCGCGCGAAACGTTCGGGATGCAGGGCCTTCCAGGAAATCACGCTCACCGAAGCGACTCCGTTCAACGGCGCTTAGGGTTCGTGATTTGTTCCATCATGTCAATGCCCGCCGAAGCGGGCACGACAGTCTTTCCACAAGCGGCTTAGAGAAGCCGTCCGCGCTTCGGCCGATAGAAGATGTGCGAACCAATCTGCGCGACGCGCACCATGCCGCGCGCCCAGCGCGGCTTCACATAGTCCGCGTGATAGAACGTGGCGCCACGCGAGACCGACCGCGCCTTGCCGCGGGTCAACATGACGGTCGCAGCGATCTTCTGAGCCTGCGCCCATTGCGAACCGTTGCGTGCGATATCCGGCGTGCGATCGCACGTGAACGAGAACTGACAACCCGTCTTGCGCTTTGACCCTTCGTAGACCACGCCGCAAATCGTGGACGGGCGCCCAGGCGTACGCGTCCGCGCCAGGACGACTTCGGCCACGGCCTTTTGTCCCTTCGCGCTTTCGCCGCGCGCTTCGAAATAGATCGCCGTCGCCAGGCAGTGCTTCTCACCTTGCGTCGCAGGTTCGTCGTTCGAAGCGACTTCAACACCGAGGTCGGGAACGATCGCAGCATCGGAATCGGTCGAGGCCGCGTCCACGCCAAGATCGGGAACGATGGCCGGATCGACGGCCGCGACGGGATCGCCTGGACTATCCGACACCGGCTTCATCCCGATGCGGCCCGACTCGAACACGTACAAACCCGACGGAAGTTCTTTAACGACATTGTCCGCCGGCGCCGCCGCCGCTTCGAATGTCGACAGGGACACAGTGAAAGCAAACGCCGCGGCCGCGGAAAAAACGGACCGCCCAACAAAACGTTTAACGCGAACGAACGCGGTGAGCATCAATTTTTGACCTTCGGTTGTTGTTGCCGACGGACCGGACACCCCGCGCGAAGCCCGTGTCCGATCATGGGCGCCGCATGAATTCGTTTGGCGACGCCGAGAACCGATATGCGCAAGTCGTGCCGCGCGCGCTACCTGCCCCAAGCTGCAGGTCGCCGTTTATGATTTACAGATTCACGCTAAAACCCGCAGCGGTGCTGGCATTTCTGACGTACGCGACCATTTGTCATGACGAAGATTTAATCGCAAATAGCCGGAACGATACCGCTGTTTCGTTTCGGGAACGCGAACTTGCAACGCTGGCGCGTCCCGTAACGCGACTTCAGTCGAGCGCCTTTGCGACGTCACGCCGGTTGGTTCAACAACGCGCTAGCGCGCTAGCGCCGCGGCAACGCGCCGGCGCATCAAATCCGTTTCTTCGACACCGAGAATGGTGTCCGAAAGCATCTCCGCGTGCTGCATAAACTCTTGCGCACGCGGCCGCTTGTCGAAGTCGAGCGCACGCAGTTCGCTGACCATGCTCTCGGCATAGGCGCGCAAGAATTGCGACACCTCTTCGAATGCATCTTTGTGCGCCGCATAAAACGCACCGCCCCCGGCATAAGGCGTCGCGCCGGCCAGCAAGCGCCCCCACACCAACGCCTTCTCGATCTTCTGCTTGTCCGGGTCGCGAGAGAGATCCGGCCGGCGCGGGCCGCGCCCGCCGAACGCACCAAGACGCTGCACCGGCAATGCCGCGGTGATCTCGCGCGGCGTCCGCGCGATCAACGCATCCATCGCATCGGAAACCAACTGCCGGATTTTGATGAGGCGCTGCCCCCACTTGCCGTCGCGCCGCACGCCGATCTCGCGCACCAGCCCGCCCGACATCTGCACGAAGCGTTCAAGCTTGTTGAGCACGACTTCCGGATCGAGCAACTCAGGCCGCACCGACGCGATGTCGAGCGCGAGGTTCTCCATGTCCGCCAGCAGCAGATCGCCGACGACGCCCATGTCCGTCTGGCTGAACAAAATCTCGTTCGTCCGCCGCGACATGACGCTCGCCAAACGCAGCGCCTCCCACGGCCGCTTCAACCGCGCCAGCACCAGCAACCCGACATAGGGACACAACTCCGGTCGCCGCGCCGCCAGCTGATCGTAGATGTCGCGAATGAACTGCGTGTGCTGCTCGGTCAGCATATCGATGCGCCGCGGCAGAAGTCCGCGCAGCGGCGACAACTCGCCGGCGCCGCCCAACAGCATCGCGATCTCTTCGATATCCGAGAGCGTATCTTCACTGCCGAATTTTGCGATAAGCCCGCGCCGCTCGGCGCTGCCCTCCGAGGCACGCTCCGTCACCGCACGTACCGTGGCAACGATCTCGGTCTGCAGCCGCAACACCAGATCGCCTTGCGCCTTGGACTCGCGAACCAGAATGGCGCGCGCGATCTGTGACTCAAGGTCGGCGAGCGTGACGCGCAGCCCTTCTTTCGCCAGCCAACGCCACAGCGCCCGCACACTGGCGCGCGCGATCCGTCCCGGCTGCTTGAAGTCCCGCTCGTTGACGAGGAAATCGGAGAACGGTTCACACGCCAATCGTTGCGGCGAGGGAATCCGCCGCGCGTTCATACGCCGAAGCTGCGGCCGCAACCCGTCCAGGATCATATCGACGGGAAGCTTCGTCTCGCCCGCCAGCCGCCCGCGCTCCACCGCCGCCGCCAAGGTCAGAGCTTTGTCCGACGGCAGCGAGGCGAGAAACTGCTTGAGCTCGTGCTCTTTGACGGGCAGCTGCATCTGTGTTGCGTTCTATGCCCCGACGCCCCGGCCGCACGACCTTGGCGCGGATCTTAAAAGCCGCAATCCAAAACGTAGCGTTCGCGATTTAATAATTTCTACTCCTGCCTCATCATCAGGCCAATCCTGGCGGAATTACGGATGACGGTTCAGTCGTTGCTATTGCCGCCGCCGCCCGACGAGCCGGCCCCGTCACCGCCGCCGGTACCGCCCTCCGTCCCGTGGTTGCGCTGCCCGAACGGATTGAGCCCGAAGTCGACCGCTTCCTCGCCCGCACTCCAGCTCTTGTTCTCGGGCGTGCCGATCGCACCGTCCGGCCCGATCTTGACCATGTCGCCCTGGCCCATCTGCACAGTCTGGCCCTTGCCGTTGTCGACGTAGCCTTCGCCGTGCTCGAAGAAGATCGTCCCGACGCCGTTATCGTCCGACTTGACCTTCACGATCGTGCCGCGAATGCCGATCGTCACCGACGGCGTCTGAAGCTTCACCTGATCCTTGGGCATCGAGCCTGAGATGAAGCGGAACAGCCCGCGGGTCATCTTCAGCGTCTGCCCACCGGCGCCCTGCGCGCCGCCGAAGACGTAATTGTCGACCACCACCGACGACGCCGATCCCAAGGTCAGCAGGCTGCCGTCGGTGAACTTGACCTCCAGCGCCCCCGACGGGACGGTCTCAAGCCGGGCGTTCTTGACCACCGGATCCAGCCGGTAGATCGGCGTCTTCGTCGCCTGGGGCATCGTTTGATAGGCGAACCGCTGAACCCGCGTCGCCTCGCCCACGTTTTCCGCCCAGGCAACCGCCGAAAGGCCCATCGTGGCCGGAACCAAAAGCGCCAGAACCGTCATTCGCATGGGAGAGCCCCTTTCACGCAAAAGAGGCAGAGGCCGCAAAACACAGCCCCTGCCCCCACAGACTCGCGAATTTAGGCTCAGTAACCTTGCGCCGCAACGGCCCGCCCGCAGGCTTATGACCAGCGCTACACGCTGTAGGTTAAGCGATCGGAACGATCTCCACCCGCGCGGCAGGATAGGCCCGGCGAATGCGCGCTACCTCGATTGGGTCGGTCGTCACACGGACGGTTCCGCCAAAGGTCACCCGATAGGCGTACTTTGGCTTCGGCACCCCGAAATAAATCTGGCTCATGGGGTCTTCTCCTCATCAAACCAAACAACGGGAACGTGGCCCGCACGAGCGCGCACGAAGTGCGTCTGTTGGTTAATATGCACATCGTGCGCATTATGACAAGTGTATGACACGCACTCGGTGCGCTTTTCTGGCCGGGGTGGCTTCGCAACCGCACAACGTGCTATCGTCCGTATGCGGAAAGCTCTGCTCAAAACAAACAAATTGGTGGGTGCCCTAATGAAGGGACACGACTTCAAGCGTTGGCGTAAAACCCTTGATTATTCTCAGAAAGACGCCGCCGAGATCCTCGGCCTGAAGCGTCGCGTCGTGCAGTACTACGAGAAGGGCGAACGCGACGGCGACCCGGTGAAAATTCCGCGCACGGTGAGGCTCGCCTGCTACGCGATTTCGATCGGCGTAACCGACTATCACGGCCCCGAAAAAGAAAAGAAGAAAGACAAGGACCGCGAATCAGACGAAGCCCGCCCCGCGCCCGACGAGAAGAAGAAAAAGGGCAAGAGCAAAAAGAAGAAGAAGGACAAGGCGGAGTAGGCCCTCCCTACCCCCGCTCCACCGCCGGCAGATCGAGTACCGCGGCCAGCCCGCCGGGCTCAGACCGCCCAAGGGTCAGCGTCCCGCCGTAGAGCGAGGCGATCTCCTTCACGATGCCGAGACCCAAACCCGACCCCGGCTTGCTCTCGTCCAACCGCTCGCCGCGCTCGATGACGCGCTTGGCCTGCTCTTCGGTCAGCCCCGGCCCGTCGTCGCTGACGGTGACGGTCAGCCGCCCAGGTTTGCCCGGCGCGACGACGACGTTGACCTCGCCCTCCGCCCACTTGCACGCGTTGTCGAGCAGGTTGCCGACCATCTCTTCGAAGTCTGAACGGTCGCCGCGGAAGCTCAAGCCGTCCGGACAGTGCCGCTCGATCCGGATGCCGCGCGGCGCATAGATCTTCGACAGTGCCCGCGTCAGATCGCCGAGCATGGGCGCCGCCTCGGTCCGCGCACCGATCACCTTGGCCGACGCCACGGTACGCGCGCGCGTGAGGTAGTGATCGACCTGACGCCGCATCACCTGCGCCTGCCGCGCCACGCTCTCGGCCATCGGTCCCGTGGCGCCCTGCACCTCGTTCGCGATGACGCTCAGCGGCGTCTTCAAAAAATGCGCCAGGTTCGCCACGTGCGTCCGCGCCCGCGACACGACCTCGGCATTATGCGCAACCAGCGCATTGAGTTCATCCGCCAGCGGCTGAATCTCGGCCGGGAATTTCCCTTCCAGATGATCCGCCCGCCCCTCGCGAATGGCGGCGAGCGACTGCGACACCTGATTCAACGGCGCCAAACCCAACCGCACCAGCATGATCATCAACCCGATCAACCCCGCACCCAAGATCGTCACCGACCAGAACAGCGTGTTGTCGAACTCCGCGATGTCGGCTTCGATGTCGGAGAGATCGCCCGCGACCGCGATACGAACGCGCGGGCCCACCTTGCACGCCGGCATGCCTTCGGCGGCCTCGGCCGGCGGCAACGACACCACCCGCTGAGCATAGCGCAGGCGCTGCTGCTTCGGTCCTGTCGCGTAATCCAGCTTGAGTTCGCCTTGCTTCTCGATCGGCGTCAGCGTCAGCGATTGATCCCAAAGCGAGCGCGACCGCATCATCTGCTTGGGCCGCGGCTGGGGCGGATTGTCGATGGAAGCGATTTGCCAATACCAGCCCGAGAACGGGTTCATGAACCGCTCGGCGATCAGCGGCACCGGCATGATGACCGTCCCCGCGCAGTCGAGTTCGGCGACGGCGATGACGCTTTCCAGGTCGCCCAGCAGACGATTGTCGAAACCGCTCTCAGCCGATTGGCGGAACAGCGACGACAAGAAATAACTGCCGACCAGAAGCCCCAAGAGGCTCCAGCCGGCAGCGATAGCGCCGATACGAAATGCGAGTGAGTTAGTGCGTAGCATCTGCGTCGGCGTCGGCGGCTCCTTCGTCGAGCTTATAGCCGAGCCCACGCATCGTATGAATGACGCTCACGCCGAGCTTCTTGCGCAGCCGCCCGACGAACACCTCGATCGTGTTGGAGTCGCGATCGAAGTCCTGATCGTAAAGATGCTCGACCAGCTCGGTCCGCGAAACGACCCGCCCTTTGTGATGCCCAAGATAGGCAAGCAAGCGATACTCCAGCGACGTCAGCTTCACCGGATTGCCGTTGATCGTCACGCGCGCCGCACGCGTGTCGATGCGCAGCGGCCCGCACTCGATGTCGGACGAGGCGATCCCTGCGCCGCGACGCAGCAGCGTGCGAATACGCGCCAACACTTCTTCGGTGTAGAAAGGCTTTGCCACGTAATCGTCCGCGCCGGCGTCGAGCCCTGCAACCTTGTCGCTCCACCGGTCGCGCGCCGTGAGGATGAGAACCGGCATCATGCGGCCCGCCTTGCGCCACTTTTCAAGCACGGTGATGCCGTCCATCTCGGGCAGTCCGAGATCGAGGATGACCGCGTCGTACGGTTCGGTGTCGCCGAGGTGGTGACCCTCTTCGCCGTCCTTCGCCGTGTCCACGACATAGCCCGTGTCGCGCAACGCTCCCGCGAGCAAACGCGACAAATCGGGATCGTCTTCGACTACAAGAATGCGCATGTCTTCATCACCTCAGCGGCCGCCGCGCGTTTCAAGAATCTGACCCGTTTGCGCGTCGGCAAAAATGATCAGCACACGACCGTCAGGCGTGAGCCACTTGATCCGGTAGATCCACCGGCCGCCACGCTCAAACGGTCCATCCACGTCAAGATGGTGGCCGGGTATCTGACGGGCAATGTTCCCGAGCACGGCTTCGAGCGGCAGCAGCTGCTCCGGCCGTCCACGATCCTCACCCCGCCCGCGCCCGCGATCCGCGACGAGAAACGAGTCGTCCGCCCGCGCCCCCAACGCATGCGGCCGCGCATCGGCAGGCATGGCCGAAGCCACCACCGAAATCACGACCAACATTGAACTGAGGAAACCACGCATGAGCCGATAGATAGTGTGGCCTCACTGAACCCCGCATGAATAGGCCATCCAGACCACATTCACCGCCGAACGCGCAACATTTGCGCCAATGGTTTAGCGGACCAAGCGAACACGCAAGTTAACTCAAATACGTGTCTTTGTGATCGTGGGCACGTGTAAACCCGCGCATTTCATCACGCCAACAGCCCGGATTTGCCGGCAGACGCGCACCGGGTAGGCATGTGCACCGGACTGGCACGAGGGCCCGCTTATGACCACAGACATAGTTTCGCTGAGCCAAACCAACGTCGCGCTGTTGGACAAAATTGCGCCCGACGTGTTCGACAATGCCGTCGACCCCAAGTTCCTCTCGGCCTTTCTCGCCGATCCGCGGACATCATGGTCGTGGCGGTGCACGCCGGCGTTGTCGTCGGCATGGCGAGCGCCTTCGAATACTTCCATCCCGACAAGCCATCGCAAATGTTCGTGAACGAAGTCGGCGTCACGCCGGCGCATCAGCGGCGCGGCATCGGGTGCAAGCTCGTCGAGGCGTTGTTGGCGACGGCACGCATGCGCGGTTGCGTGTTCGCATGGCTCGGCACCTCACCGGACAACATACCCGGGCAAGCCTGCTTTGCATCCGTCCCAGGCGTCGCGAAGCCGCAGACGTTCCTGCTCTACGAATGGGATCTTGAGACCTGACCCACACCATTCAGCCAAAGCGCGCCGTGTCTGTGAACGCGTCGTGAATGAGGCATCCAGACCCTGTTCAGGCACCGTGCTTCATTGTCCGCTTCATGGGTTGGGTGACCCAGGGACAACGAAAGGAATTACACAGATGCGCAACACATTGATCGCAGCCGCAACGGCCCTCGCTTTGACGATGGGTTTCGCTGCGCCTTCCTTCGCCGACGACAATGGCTACGGCAACAAAACGCCGGGCGGCTCGTACGGCCAGAATCAGAAATACGACGATGGCGCCTACGACCGCGAAGATCGCCCTGGCGACAGAGGCACGTGGCGTCGCGACCGCGACGACCGCAACTTCGACCGCAACGAGCGCCGCTTCGATCAGTGGGAGCGTGGCTGGCGCAACGACTTCGGGTCGGATTTCCGCGATCACAGGCCGCTGAGCTATCATCAACTCGTCCGCCGGCTTGAGCGCCAAGGTTATTACGGCGTGCACAATCTTCGCAAGTCGCGCTGGAGCGGCGCTTGGCGCGCTTTCGCCTATACGGGCCGCGGACGTCCGGTGATGCTGCGCATTCATCCGTACACCGGCCGCGTTCTCGACGTGCGCCCCATCTGGAGTTGATCGACACAGCGTGACGACAAACGCCGGGCTCACCGCCCGGCGTTTTTGTTTGGCTCAAGCCGTGACGGAAGGCCAATACGCGTCGGCGCCGGCCGAGCACGCCGCACGACCCACCCGCTCGGCCCAATAGGACTCTGATCCGAACTCTGCCCGCCACGACCACAGCCGCCGTGTCGCGAAGTGCAACGAGTGCTCCTTCGTGATTCCGATCGCGCCATGAACCTGGTGCGCGATCGATGCCGCGACACCTGCCGCCTCACCGCAGCGAATCTTCGCAAGAGCCGCCGACTGACCGAGCGCCGCCGGTGCCTCAAGATCGGCAATGGCCGCCGACGCCGCCATGCCAGCCGCAGCCGTATGTCCGGCAAGCACCGCAAGCTGCTGCTGGATCGCCTGGAAGCTCGCGATCGGTTTGCCGAACTGCACGCGCGTGCGGGCGTACTCGACGGTCTGCATCAGCACGCGCTCCAACGCGCCGGCGGTCGACATCGCCCGCAACGCAGCGCCGGCACACATCAATGCGCCCCCATCGATACCCGTCACCGTGGCACCCGCCGTGTCCCCGAAAACGAGATCGTCGCGCGCCTCGCCCGCAACGTTCACGCCCTCGGTCAACTTGCCGCGGCGCACCGCGATCAGCACACCTTCATCGCCGCCAAGCGCGCTGAGCAAGACGTTCGCCGCATGCCGCCCGAACGCCACACGCGTCGCGTGCCCCTGAACATGCGCATGATCGCCGTGCGTATGCGTGTGCCCGTCGAGCACCGCAAACGTCAGCGGCCCCTTCGGCACACGCACCTTGCGCGCCGCCAGAAGTCCGCGCGCCACGACCGTCTCGCCAAGCGGAATAGGCGCCAGATGCCGCGCCGCTGCGCGCAACAGCGCCGACGTGTTCGCCGAACGCTCCTCCGCACTCGCATCGCGGTCGGCAAGCGTATCGAGAAAACCCGCCTCTTCAACGGCATCCCACAACGCCGACGGCCACTCGCCGCCTTCAACGCGATGCAGTAGCTCCGGCGTCACATGCTGGCCGAACAGGCGATGCGCGGCGTCGTGAATCAGTTGTGCGGTCTCGCTCATCGGCTCACCTCAACCCCAAGCCGCGCGCGATGATGCCGCGCAAGATCTCGCGCGTACCCCCGCGCAGCGAAAACGACGGCGACACTTGCGTGAGATAAGCCTGCACGCGGCGCAAGCCGTCGCTCGCGGTCGCCGACGTCTCCAGCCCTAACAGATCATGCGCGACCTGCGGAATATCCTGCTCGAACACCGCACCGATGTCCTTCACCAACGCCGCCTCCAATGCCGGGTTCGCCCCCGCCTGAAGCTGCGTCGCGACGGACAGCGACAATCGCCGCAACGCGTGAAGCCGCGCCGTCAAACTTCCGAGCGCTATCGCCACCCGCTCCGACGGATTGGGCCCCGCCGCCGCAACAAGATGCTTGAGCAACATCATGCTCGACAGAAACCGCTCGGGCCCCGACCGCTCATAGGCGAGTTCGGCGGTCACCTGCGCCCAACCCTGCCCCTCCGCCCCGATGATCGCATCGGGAGGCAGCAGCGTGTTGTCGAAAACCACTTCGTTGAAATGCTCGTGCCCCGTGAGATCGGCGATCGGCCGCACCTTGATCCCAGGCGTCTTCATGTCGACGAGGAATTGCGACAAACCCATCTGCCGCTGGTCTGCGCCTTCACCGGTGCGGAACAACGCGATCATGTAGTGCGCGCGATGCGCCGAAGAACTCCACAGCTTTGTGCCACTGACGCGCCAGCCGTCGTTCGTCCGAACGGCCCGAACACGCACGCTGGCGAGGTCCGAACCCGAATCAGGCTCGCTCATCCCGATCGCGAAATAGGTCTCGCCCCGCGCGATTCCCGGCAGCACGCGCTGACGCTGTTCCTCGGTGCCGAACTTGAGAAGCAGGGGACCGCTCTGACGGTCCGCGACCCAATGCGCCGCGACCGGCGCGCCGGCAGCCAGCACCTCTTCGCTGACGACATACCGTTCGAGCGCCGTACGCTCGTGCCCGCCATACTTCTTCGGCCACGTCAGGCCGATGAAGCCTTTCGCGCCGAGCCGGCGGCTGAAGTCGGGATTGAACCCGCTCCACGACTGCGCCCTCGTCTCAGGCGGGATCGCCGCGATCTCTTCGGCGAGAAACGCGCGAATATCGTGGCGCAATCGCTCCGCTTCCGGCGGAAGCGTGGCGAGCTGAAATCGAAACGGCAGGGGTTGAGCGAGATCCATGGCGCCGCACTATGGCCCATGTTCGCACTCAGTGTCATGGTCCGCGGAGGCGGACCACCCACGACTTTGTCACCGACACCTACGGAAGTCGTGGATGGTCGGCCTGCGCCGACCATGACACCCGAGGGAAAAGTTAGAGCGTCGGCCTCTTTCGCTCCAACCGGCGGCGCTTCCGCACCGCGCGGTCCCGGACCACAAAGCCGGTCACGAACCCTGCGCCAAGGATCATCGTCGCAATGATCAGCGCGTCCATACCTGGTCCTCGCGATAGTCAAAGTCGCGCAAGGATGACATGGGGCGATAGCGCGTACGCATGGCGTGCATGTGGGCACTCACCGTCCGAACGCCGAAACCGGCCGCATAACCGATCGCAAACAAGACCCCCACAGCCACGAACAAATCCATCTACCGATCTCCGTTTTTGTGTTGGCCTTTCGCTCCGAACGCGCTGGGCAGTGTGCCTGCCGAACATCAGTGCGATGAGAAACGCCAACCGCAGCTTGACACTGCTTCATCGGTTATGAGCGCGACATTCGTGATGGTCAACTCTTGAAATGTTTTTGTACCGCGTCGTGAATTGCATCCACTGATTCGAATGTCGCGACGCGAGCAATCGATGAACGGCGCTCAGGAAATCGATGCGGAGAAGTTGTGCGCACCAATCGTCTGCGCGCCCAATACGTACCTACCTGACGCGTTCGCGAGTGCGGTTTGCGAATCAGTTCCGTAATTGAAACTGAAAGTGATTCGTCCGCGCCGCCGCACGCGCACATCCGCCGGCAGCATCACCGTTTCAACGCCCGCTTGGTGAAGCGCGTGCTGTGCAACATCAAGCGCCAGCTCCCGCGTCGGCCAAACCGCGAGATAAAACCGGCGATCGCTGCGCATCAGCGCCGGCGCGCCGGTTGCAAACGAAGCCAGCACGTCCAATCCCGCGCGCGGCTCGATCATCTCGCTCCACGTCCCGCACGCATAAGTTCGATTTCCCCAAACCACGTCGCGCGACGTGCCGGGCCGCAAACTTTCGACGCGCGCAACCTTCATCGGCAACAACGCCTGCAGCGGACCGGGCGGCAACGCGCGCGGAATCTGGAAACTCTCCGTCTTCGCGCCGGTGCGAATGCCGAAAACGGCAACGCCCGCGAACGCAGCGAACGCCTGCGCCGCCCCATCGCTCACATGCGGCAAGCTAGGTACGAACACGGCGCGATACGGTTTCAGATCGGCGCCCGGCGGCACGATGTCGATATCGACGCCAAGTCGCCTGAGCGCGGTGTACCAACTGAACACCAGCGCCAGATAACTGAACGACCGCCCTTGCGGCTGAACCTCATGCATCCACGCCGCTTCGTAGTCGAAGACGATCGCGACGCTGGCCGGCGTCGGCGGCGCACTCAACGCCTCGCGCCACCAATCGCTGTCGATCTCGCGCGCGACGGCACCGGCTTCATGCCCACCAACGTCGAGCACATTGTCCGGCCGGTTCAACCCGGCGTGCATCTGCTCCTGCGCAAACGGCGCCTGCCGCCAGCGAAAGAAACTGACGACCTCCGCCCCATGCGCCAGCGCTTCCCACGCCCACAAGCGAACCACGCCAGCCGACGGCGAGGGATTCCACAGCGCCCAGTTCACGGGTCCGGGCTGCTGCTCCATCACCCAGAACCGCCCGCGCCCGACACCGCGATAGAGATCGTGATGAAACGCCGAGATGTCGGGATGCCCCGTTTGTGCATAACGCTGACGCTCCGCTTCGCTGAATCCCGTCGTCGGCAGGCTGTCGGTGAAACCCAGCGGATAGGAATCCCAACTTGCAAGATCGATCCCCTCGCCAACCTTCCAATGATCGAAGTCGAGAAACGCGCCCATAAAATTGTGCGTCACGAACCGCCCCGGCGAATGACGCCGGATGATCTCAACCTGATCCGCATTGAAGCGCGCCACCTGTTCGGACGAATAGCGAAAGAAATCCATCCGGTGAATCGGATTGAGCTCGGTCACCGACTCCATCGGCAAGTCGATCTCGTCGAACGACCGATACGACATGCTCCAGAACCGATTGCCCCACGCCTCGTTCAACGCATCGACGTCGCCGTACCGCACCGCGAGCCACGCGCGAAACCCAACAAGCGCACAGGGCGAATATGACCGCACCGTGTCGTGACACCCGTACTCGTTGTCGGTCTGCCATCCGGCGACGGCGTCATGCCGTCCATAGCGCACGGCGAACGCTTCGGTGATGCGCCGGCTCTCCGCGCGAAACGTCTCGCTGGAGAAGCAGTAGTGACGCCGCGATCCGAACCCGCGCACCCGCCCGCGCGAATCATGCGGCAAGATGTCGGGGGAGCGATCGACGAGCCACTTCGGCGGCGTCGCCGTCGGTGTCCCCATCACAATCTTGAGACCCGCGGCGCCGAGCGTCTCGACCGCACGGTCCAGCCAGCCCCAATCGAATCGCCCCGGTTCCGGCTCGACGACGCTCCACGAGAACTCGCCGATCCGCACGTAACGAAGCCCCAGCTCCGCCATCCGGCGGGCATCGTCCGCCCACATCGTTTCGGGCCAGTGCTCCGGGTAATAGCAAACGCCAAGCATGAAAGTTCCTTAATTGCCCGGCGGTTCGGGCAGGCGAACGGCGGCTTTGCGGCAAGAACGCGCGGGCGAACGCCCCGCCGTAATTTCGCCTAACGCGAGGGCGAGTGACAATGGAGGCTAGCCCCCCGCTTTGCGCAGTGAAAGAATAGCAAACTGCAGCGGGGATCGGCCTAGGGCAGCCCTGGACCGGACACGAAATGTCATCCGACGACTCGAACAACGAACCGACCATCAATCCGACCCCGCGCGACGCGTGGGAGGAACCGCCGCAACGCACGCGCCGCCCCTGGTGGTTTTGGCTGGCGACCGGCTTTGGCGGCATCATCCTGTTCTTCTCCGCGTGCTTCGTCGCGCTCTACTATCTCTACGCCCCCGACCTGCCGATCACAGCCGACCGCCTGGGCGAACTCAATCGCACGCCCTCGATCACGCTGACCGACGCCGCGGGCAAAGCCTTCGCCACGCGCGGCGCGGCGTTCGGCTATCGCGTCAAGGTCGACGAGATGCCGCCCTATCTGCCGGCGTCGTTCATTATCTTGGAGGACCGCCGCTTCTACTCGCACGGGGGTGTGGACTATCGCGGCATGATGCGCGCGGTGTGGGCGAACTGGACCGCCGGCGGCGTCGTGCAAGGCGGCTCGACCATCACGCAGCAGCTGGCCAAGAACACGTTCCTGAAACCGGAGCGCACTTGGTCGCGCAAGCTCGAAGAACTCTTCCTCGCCTTCTGGCTCGAACGCCACTACTCGAAGGACGAGATCCTCACCCTCTATTTGAACCGCATCTACCTGGGCTCCGGCGCCTACGGCGTCGACGCCGCCGCGCGCGAGTACTTCGACAAATCCGTCCGCGACGTGACGCTGGCTGAAGCGGCGATGCTCGCCGCCCTCACCCGCGCGCCGTCGCGCTATTCGCCGGACGCGAATCTGAAGGTCGCCCAAACGCGCGCCGCGATGGTCGTCGATCTCCTCCTCGCAGACGGTCAGATCAACGAAGAGCAGGCGAAGAAGGCCAAAGCCAACCCGGCGAAGCCCGTCCTGAAGGAAGGCACCGAAAGCGCCAACTACTTCGCCGATTTCGTGATGGATCAGCTGACCAAGCTCGACATCCGCCCGAACCAGGACCTCGTGGTCAGCACCACCATCGACACGCGCCTGCAAACCGTCGCGCAGAAGACGCTGACGGCGGTGCTCGACAAAGACGGCAAGGGCCGCGCGGTCAGCCAAGGCGCGCTCGTCGCGATGGAGCCGTCGGGCGCCATCCGCAGCATCGTCGGCGGCCGCGACTACACGGTCTCGACGTTCAACCGCTCCTACCAAGCTCGCCGCCAACCAGGCTCGTCGTTCAAGCCGTTCGTCTATCTGGCAGCGCTCGAACACGGCCTGACGCCGGACGACATCCGCGACGACGCGCCGTATGAGAACCGTGGCTGGTCACCCGACAACTACGACCACTCGTATCTCGGGCCCATCACTCTGCGCGAAGCGCTAGCGAAGTCGATCAACACCGTCGCCGTGCGCATCGCCGACGAAGTCGGCCGCCGCAAAGTCATCGCCGTCGCGCAGCGCCTCGGCATCACCTCGCCGCTCGAACCGAACCGCTCGCTCCCGCTCGGCACATCCGAAGTCACGCTCTACGAGATGACGCGGGCGTTCGCGTCCTTCGCCAACAAGGGCAACCGCGTCGACCCTTACGTGATCCTCGACGTCAAAACGACCGACGGCACGGTGCTCTACCAATACCGCGCCGCACCGCCGATCCCGGTCATGAGCCGCCGTTCGCTCGAAGAGATGAACCAGATGCTCTACGAGGTCGTGCAGACCGGCACCGGCCAGCGCGGCGACATGGGCGACCGCCCGGTGGCCGCGAAAACCGGCACCAGCCAGGATTGGCGCGACGCCTGGTTCGTCGGTTACTCCGCCGACTTCGTCACCGGCGTCTGGCTCGGCAACGACGACAACACGTCGATGCAGAAGATCGTCGGCGGCAGCCTGCCTGCCAGCATCTGGAAGAACTACATGCAGGCAGCGCATAGGAACGTTCCGCCCCACACCCTGCCCGGCATCGACACTTACGGCAGCTCGGCCTCGAATGAGGGCGGCAACGAAGACAACCCCTGGGTCGACCGCGGTGATGACGATTCGCAAGACCGCCGCGCACCCGGCCGCGACCGCGGCGTCATCGAAGACTTCTTTGACGGCCTTTTCGGCGGCGACACCGCACTGCCTGCACCGCCGCCGCCGATGGGCCCGCGCTATGGACCTCGCGTAGAGGCTGAGCCCGAACCCGATCCGGCCGATGTCGAAGACCTGAGAGCCGCGGAAGAAGCGGCAGAAGAAGACGCCGTGCGCGCAGCGGAAGTCGCCCGCGACAACCGCCGGAGCGTCCCGCTCAGCGCGCCGCCCGCACCACCGCCGCCAGAGCCAGCCGAACCCGACGGACCGTACCGTCAGCCACAGGCCGACCCGGACGAAGCGTCGCCCTTCTAGCCCTGTGACCCACCCGCACTGGTGAGCGCCGCCGGCCGGCGGCTAAAGTCGCACCGCCATTGGTTTCGAGAATCGAGTCGCGATGAGATTTCTGCTGCGCCTGTTGGGTTCACTTGTGCTGGCCGCCGCCTTGGGCCTGGGCAGTGCCTACGCGGTCGCACGCTACGCGATGCAAGGCGACACGGTGATCGCAAACGGTCCGTGGTCCGCGAACCTCGCGGCCGGCGGCACGGGCGCCGACATCTACACCCGCACCTATGTCGCGCTGACAGGCCTGCTCGCGCTCAACAAGGACGAGACGATCTACTACAACGCGACCCAAGACAGCGCCGGCGAAGCGCTGGACGGCGCCTGCACCTATCGAATCGAAGGCCGCGACCCGGACGCGCGCTGGTGGAGCTTCACGGTCTACGGCAAAGACCACTTCCTGATCGACACGCCGACAAAACGCTACTCCGTCAGCAAGACCAGCGTCGTCCGCTCGGCCGACGGCGCGTTCGTCGTCCGCCTCTCGACGACCGAAGAACCGAACAACTGGATCGCAACGCCGCCCGACGGCTTCCAGATCACGCTGCGCCTCTACAATCCGAACGCGTCGGTGAAGGACAATCCGGCAACCGTGGCGCTGCCCGCGATCGTGAAGGAGGCCTGCTCATGATCCGCTGGGCCGGTTGGCTGCTCTTCACGCTGGCGCTCGCCGCCGTGATTCACGGCGCGGCCATCGCCAACGCCCCCGACTTCATCATGTCGCGCGCCATGTCCGCGATGGGTGGCAAGGGCATCAATACGATCTCGCATGTCGACCGCGCGACGGCGGCCTCGCGCACCATCGTGAAGCCAAGCCCCGACCTGCTCTACTCGCACTGCGTCTTCGACGTGTCGCGCCAACCACTGAAAATCACGACGGCCGCGCCGACCGACACGTACTGGTCGGTCGCCCTCTACGCGTCGAACACCGACAATTTCTACGTCCTGAACGACACGCAAGCGAAAAGCCAACCAGCCACGATCATCCTCGTCGGCCAAGGCCAAACCGTGCCGCCACAACCCGAAGGCACGATCACCGTCGCCGCACCGTCACAAAAAGGCGTCGTCCTCTTCCGCACCCTCATCAACGACGACGCCCGCGAACCCGAACTAGACCGCATGCGCCGCGCCGCCAGTTGCGAACCCTTGCGCTAGAACAACCAGACCTGTCATCCCGGAAGTTAGGCGAGCGCGTTGCGAAGCAACGCTCTTGCGAGCCTTACTGTCCGGGACCCAGGGTCAACGCACAAACGTTCGTGCAGCGACCCTGGGTCCCGGACAGCAGGCGCGTTACCCAAACGCGTTCCGCGTTTGGACGCTTCTAGCTTCCGGGATGACAGGTTTGGGATTGCGCTGCCTCATCTATACGCACACATCGTGCATCGATCAGCGTTAGACCTGTCGCCTGCCTTTCGGCTAAACTTCGCTGAACAGATGGTGAGACCCACGCCATGCCCCGCCTCAGCCGCCGCGCGACCCTGCTTGCGTTAGCGACCGCGCTCGCAAGCCCAGCATTCGCCGCAACGCCTGAACCCGCGAAACTGACCAAGATCACCTTCGTCACCGACTGGAAAGCGCAAGCCGAACACGGCGGCTTCTATCAGGCGGTCGCGGATGGCCTCTACAAGAAGGCGGGTCTCGACGTCACGATCAAGCAAGGCGGCCCCGCGGTGAACACGCCGCAGTTGATCGCGGCCGGCGCGGTCGACTTCGCGATGGGCTCGAACCACTTTCAGCCGCTGAACATCGTCGCCGCCGGCGGCGACGCGATGGCCGTCGCCGCCATCTTCCAGAAGGACCCGCAGGTGCTGATCACGCACCCGCGCGACGACATCAAAACGCTCGCCGACATGAAGGGCAAACCCATCATGATCTCCGACGCCACGATCTCGACGTGGTGGATCTGGGCCAAGGCCCGCTACGGCTTCGACGACAAACAAATCCGCAAATACACGTTCAACCTGGCCCCGTTTCTCGTCGACCCAAAGGCGATCCAGCAAGGCTACGTCACGTCGGAACCGTACACGATCGAGACCCAAGGCAAGATCAAGCCGAAGGTCTTCCTGCTCGCCGACGCCGGCTATCCCGGCTACGCGAACTTCATCCTCGCGCAAGGCAAAGACGTGCGCGAACGCCCGAAGGTCGTCCAAGCCTTCGTCGACGCCTCGATCGACGGCTGGAACACGTTCCTGAACGGCGACGCCAAACCCGCCGTCGCGCTGATCAAACGCGACAACCCGGAAATGACCGACGACATCATTGCCCAAGCCATCGTGCAGATGAAAACGCGCGGCATGGTCCAAGGCGCGGACGCAGCCGTGCTCGGCATCGGCGCGATGACGGCGGCACGCTGGAACACGTTCTTCGACTTGATGAAGGCGAACAAGGTCTACGACGACAAACTCGACGTCACGAAAGCCTACACGACGCAGTTCGTGAACAAACGCCGCGCCGCCACCAACCCGCAAATCACCAAACCGCGCTGACTTGTGCTTCTATCCTTCGACCACATCGCGAAGCGCTTCCCCAGCGGCGTCGAAGCGCTCCGCGACGCAACCTTCACCGTCAACGAAGGCGACTTCGTCTCGATCGTAGGCCCGTCGGGTTGCGGCAAGAGCACCGCGCTCCGCCTCATCGCAGACCTGACAAAACCCAGCACCGGCGCGATCAAATGGTCCGGCAAACCACCAACGCTCGGCTTCGTCTTCCAAGATGCAGCCCTCATGCCGTGGTCCACCGTCGAAGCCAACGTACGCCTCCCGCTCGACCTCACGCACACGGACAAGACAACGGCCGCCGCGCGCGTTGCCGAAGCGCTCGACCTCGTCGGCCTCGAAGCCTTCGCCAAATCCTACCCGCGCGAACTATCCGGCGGCATGAAGATGCGCGTGTCGCTCGCCCGCGCGCTCGCCGCCAAACCGTCGCTGCTGCTGATGGACGAACCCTTCGCCGCGCTCGATGAACTGACGCGCGAACGCCTGAACGACGAACTGCGCGACCTCTGGGCGAAGAAGAACCTGACGGTCATCTTCGTCACCCACTCGATCTACGAGAGCGTCTACCTCTCGTCCCGCATCCTGGTCATGAGCCCCCGCCCCGGCCACGTCGTCGCCGACATCGCCATGCCCGACCCCACGACACGCGACCCCGACTTCCGCATCAGCCCGCTCTACGGCGAACGCTGCCGCGCCGTCCGCGCGGCGCTGCAGAAAGGCGGCGCGCTGTGATCCAGGAACGCATCCTCGCCTACACGCTCCCCGCACTCGTCGCCGTCGCGGTCATCGGCATTTGGGAATGGGCGGTCGTCGCTCTCCAGATTTCGCCGTTCGTCTTGCCGGCGCCCTCAGCGATCGTCGACGCCGCCGTCGCGAATTGGCAATCGCTGATGGACTCCGCCTGGGTGACGCTGCGCATCACCATCGCCGCCTTCATCCTCGCGCTCATCCTCGGCGTCGGCATGGCGATCATCTTCGCCCAAAGCCGTACCATCGAACGCGCGCTCTTCCCCTACGCCGTCACGCTGCAAGTCACGCCGATCGTCGCCATCGCGCCGTTGATCCTGATCTGGGTCGGCCTCGACAACGCCGAGCGCGCGGTGCTGATCCTCGCCACCATCGTCGCCTTCTTCCCGATCCTCGCGAACACGACGCTGGGCCTGCGCTCCGCCGACCGCCAACTCCACGAACTCTTCGACCTCTACCGCGCCACCCGCCTGCAACGCCTCATGCGCCTGCAATTCCCCGCAGCACTTCCCTACCTGCTGGCCGGCATGAAGATCGCCGGCGGCCTCGCCCTCATTGGCACCGTCGTCGCCGAATTTGCCGCCGGGTCGGGCACCTCCACCGGCCTCGCCTGGCGCATCATCGAAGCCGGCAATCGCCTGGAAATCGCCAAAGTCTTCGCCGCGCTAGCGCTTCTGTCGGCCATAGGCATTGCGATCTACGGCCTGCTCTCCGTGCTGGAATGGCAGGCGCTCAGGCGCTGGCATGAGAGCGCCCGACCCAAAGAATAACAGTCATAGTCTGTAATTTAAGATATTTCACGTAGAAACTTGACATAATACGTCCCTCTCCCCATCCTAGGCGGAGATAGGACGCACGAAATGCCCCAGGTTTTGACCGCAAATCGGCTGAACGACGGTGAGGTTGTGTACCTCGCCGCGGACGGCGCATGGGTCGAACGGATCGCGGGCGCGCAGGTGTACGCGACCAAACCTGAGGGCGAGGCCGCGCTCGCCATCGGCGTCGAGGCCGAACGCAATCAGCTCATCGTCCACGCCTATCTCTTCGACGTCACCCCGGCCGACGCGACCAAGCCCGTGAAGATGCGCGAGATCATCCGCGCCGCCGGCCCCACCGTCCGCCGCGACCTAGGCAAACAGGCCGCCATCTAATGTACCGCTACGACGAATTCGATCAGAAGATCGTGGACGAACGCGTCACGCAGTTTCGTGGCCAAGTCGCGCGCCGCCTCTCGGGCGAACTCACCGAAGACCAGTTCAAACCGCTGCGCCTGATGAACGGCCTCTACCTTCAGCTTCACGCCTACATGCTGCGCGTCGCCATTCCGTACGGCACGCTGTCGTCGCGTCAGCTGCGCATGCTGGCCCACATCGCGCGCAAATACGACAAGGACTACGCGCATTTCACGACGCGCCAGAACCTCCAGTACAATTGGCCGAAGCTCGCCGACGTGCCCGACATCCTGGCCGACCTCGCGACGGTCGAGATGCACGCCATCCAAACCAGCGGCAACTGCATCCGCAACGTGACGTCCGACCACTTCGCCGGCGCCGCCGCCGATGAAGTCGACGACCCGCGCATCTGGTCCGAGATCATCCGCCAGTGGTCGACCTTCCATCCGGAATTCTCGTACCTGCCGCGCAAGTTCAAGATAGCAGTCACCGCCGCGCCGAAAGACCGCGCGGCAATCAAAGTCCACGACATCGGCATCATCATCCGCCGCGACGCGTCGAACACCCTGAAGTTCGACGTCTATGTCGGCGGCGGCCAAGGCCGCACACCCTATGTCGGCCACCTGATCGGCGAAGGCATCGCGGCAGGCGACTTGCTCGCCTATCTCGAAGCGACGATGCGCGTCTACAATCAGCACGGCCGCCGCGACAACATCTACAAAGCGCGCATCAAGATCCTCGTGCACCAAATCGGCGTCGAAGAAATGCGCCGCCAAGTCGCCATTGAGTTCGCCGAGATCAAAACGCAAGGCGCGTTGGCCCTGCCGCAAGCCGAAATCGACCGCATCAAAACCTACTTCGCCGACCCTGCGTTCGACGTCCTGCACGACGAAACCGCCCTGCTGGCCGCGCAAAAGAAACAAAGCAAAGCCTTCGCCGCCTGGCACGACATCAACGTCGCGCAGCACAAGGCGTCCGGCTACGCGATCGTCACGATTTCGCTCAAACCCATCGGCGGCATCCCCGGTGACGCCAGCGCCGACCAGATGGACCTGGTCGCGAACCTCGCCGAACGTCTCAGCTTCGACGAAATCCGCGTCAGCCACGAACAGAACCTGGTCCTCGCCCACGTCCGCCAACGCGATCTCTTCGACCTCTGGCAACAACTCGACAAAGCCGGCCTCGCGACCGCGAACTACGGCCTCATCACCGACATCATCGCCTGCCCCGGCCTCGACTATTGCGACCTCGCCAACGCACGCTCGATCAACATCGCGCAAGCCGTGTCGAAGCGCTTCGCCGACCTCGACCGCCAACGCGACATCGGCGAACTGAAGATGAAAATCTCGGGCTGCATCAACGCTTGCGGCCACCACCACGTCGGCAACATCGGCATCCTCGGCGTCGATAAGAAGGGCGTCGAGTACTACCAAATCACCCTCGGCGGCTCCGGCGACGAAACCACGTCGATCGGCGAAATCTTAGGCCCCGCGTTCGGCGAAGCCGAAGTCCCCGACGCCATCGAAAAACTCGTCGACACCTATTTGGGCCTGCGCCAATCCGGCGAACGCTTCCTGGACACCTACCGCCGCGTCGGCATTCAGCCCTTCCGCGAGAAACTCTATGCCGCTCATTAAAGGCAACGCCTTCGTCGAGAACACCTTCGCACACGTCGCCGACGGCGAGGCGCTGCCCGATGGCGCGATAGTCGTGTCCCTGAAACGCTGGCAAGCCGAACGCGAAACCCTCGCCGCGCGCAACGCTCCGCTCGGCATACGCTTAAGCTCGGACCAATCGCCGGAAACTCTCGGCGCGGACGTGTCTCACTTCGCTCTGATCGAACTCGAATTCCCGAAATTCCGCGACGGCCGCGGCTATTCCTACGCCCGCATCTTGCGTCAACGCCAAAACTTCACCGGCGAGATCCGCGCCGTCGGCGACGTCCTGCGCGACCAGTGGCTCTTCATGAGCCGCTGCGGTATCGATGCTTTCGAAGTCCGCCCCGGCACACGCCTGGAAGATTTCCGCGAAGCGCTTGCCGAACAAACCGTCTTCTACCAACCGGCAAGCGACCGCATCCGCACCGTCCTCGACCTGCGCCACACCCGCACCCGCGCCGCCGCGGAATAACCTACGCCGCAATCGCCGCGTCCTCACCGCGCCGCATCGATCGCTCTGCCGGGAAATGCAGCGACACGCTCGTCCCTCGGCCGGCCTCACTGTCGAGGTCGAGCGTGCCGCCGTGCAGTTTGATCAGAGCTTGTACAATGGGCAGCCCCAGGCCCGTGCCGTCGTGCTTGCGCACCTCCGCACTATCGACTTGTGAATAGACGGCGAGCGCCTTCGGGATATCCGCTTGCGCGATCCCGATGCCGCTATCGCGCACGCTGAGCGTAATGCCGCCGTCCGCGCGCGCCACCGCCGTCGCCGCGATCGCTCCACCGCGCGGCGTAAATTTCACCGCGTTGGACAACAGATTGAGCATCATCTGCAACGTCGCCCGCTTGTCGGCGAACAGCGCCGGCAAATCGTCTTCGACGAGAATGGTCAGTTCGTGTTTCGCATCGCCGCGCGAGAGTTTACGCGCTTCGTCGATGAGACTATCGATGTCGAACGCCTCGCAACTCAGCTCCATCTTGCCCGCCTCGATCTTCGACAGATCGAGAATCTCGCGGATCAGCGACAAGAGGTGCGAGCCGCTGTTGTGGATGTGACCCGCATAGTCGAGATAGCGCGGATCGCCGGCCGGCCCATAAATCTGGTGCTGGATCATCTCCGAGAACCCGAGGATCGCGTTCAGCGGCGTGCGCAACTCATGGCTCATATTGGCAAGGAACCGCGACTTCGCGGCGTTCGCCTCCACCGCTTCGGCACGCGCATTCTCGAGTTCGACGACCTTCTCGGACAGCCGCTGCGTCCGCTCGGTGACGAGCAGTTCGAGGTCGATATTCGCTTTCTGCAGCTGGACGGCCGTCTGCTCCGCACGCTCATAGCTTGTGTAGATGTGCGCGACCATCATGCCCGTTACACACGAGCAAAAGACGAGCACGCCAACCACGATCGCGCTGCCTTGCGGCAGCACGTCCGATCCATGGATCACCGACACCAAGCCCAGCACGCAGAGGATCAGCACGCCGGCCAACGTCACGCCAAGACGCATCAGGAGCCTCACAATGTTAAGCCCCCGCGAAGTTACCGGCTGCACAACGCAAGCAACCGGCAACCGCCCCGTGTGACGGACGCTACAACCCGAGTCTCACCACGGCGTGAACGGTCCCGCTCCAATTTGTTTCAAAGGCATGACAGTTCGCCGTGCGCCAAGCCCCGGGATAATCCGCCGGTGGCGCTTGATTGACCTTGGGACTGCGATCCACTATCCCCGCGCTTCTTCCGCGAAAAGCATGCGGCCCGCGGCGCGAGAGAGAACGACATGTCCATCTCTGCCCACGCAGTGCCGGCCCGATCCGCGGAAGGAATGCCCCGCTTCTCATCCGTGGCGGAACTCATCGACAAGCAACGTCCCTCGCTTCCCGTCTACGCGCTGTTTCCGCCCGCGTTCAAAGCGGCGGCGAAGGCCTTTTTGGACGGGTTTCCCGGCGAAACGATGTACGCCGTCAAAGCGAACCACGCGGTCCACGTCGTCGATCACGTGCACGGCGCCGGCATCCGCCACTTCGACGTCGCCTCGCTCGCCGAGGTAAAGCTTGCGCGCGAACGCTACCCGGACGCCGGCGCGCATTTTATGGCGCCCGTGCGCATCCGCGGCGCAGCCGGCGAGGCGCACAACAAATACGGCGTGCGCGATTTCGCCTTGGACAGCGAAGATGAACTGAACACGATCCTGCGCGAAACCGGCGGCGACACGGACAAGGCGATCGCAGCATCTCTGACGCTTTTCGTGCGCCTCTATGTCCCCGCCGACGGCGCGCTGCTGGAACTGTCGAGCAAGTTCGGCATCGGCACCACAGCCGCCGCTCAACTACTCAGGAAGATCGTGCAAGCCGGTGCAAAACCCGCGCTCACATTTCACGTCGGCTCCCAATGCCTCCACCCGCGGTCGTACAAAACCGCCCTCGCCCGATGCGCCGAAGTCCTGCAGCAAGCGCGCGTGGAGCTTGAGGCCATAGACGTCGGCGGCGGCTTTCCGGGATACTACCTGAACGTCACCGTCCCGCCGTTGAGCGAATTCTTCGATGCCATCCGCGAAGGTCTGGCCGAACTCAATTTGCCAAAGCGCGCGCCAGTCTATTGCGAGCCCGGCCGAGCGCTCGTCGCGGATGGAGTGTCGGTCGTGACCCGCGTGTCGCTGCGCCGCGACTACACCGTCTTCATCAACGACGGCATCTACGGCAGCCTCAACGAATACGCATTACAGAACTGGCCGGTCCGTTATCCGCTGCGCGTTTACGGCGAAGGCCCCGGCGGCAAGATCATCGAGAAGACGGGCCGCGTCGCGCCGTTCAAGGCATTCGGTCCGACCTGCGACACGCTCGATGTGCTGCACTACCCGATCGACCTGCCGGAAACGATAGGTGCCGGCGATTGGATCGAGTTTCAGAAGTTGGGCGCCTACTCCTGCGCGCTCAGAACCGCCTTTAACGGCTTCTACCCTGACGCTTTTGTCGAAATCGTTGAAGCGCGTTAGCCATAGTTCCTGACCGAAAATTTACCCGCCAAACCACATCATGCCCGGCACAAAATTGGGCGTCGGCGGGGTCATGTCGCAAGAAGTCTCTCACCTCCAAGACTTGATCGACCTCGCCAAAGAGCCGTCGAGCGACAAGCGCCGCGAGCTCATGCGCAAGCTGACCGACGTCTTCCTGGACGCAGCGCCCGACTATTCCGATACCGAGCGCGACCACTTCGGCGCCATCCTGGGCCGCGTCGCGACCGACATGGACGCCGCCGTCCGCCGCCAACTCGCCAAGCAATTCGCCAACGTGCCCTCGGCGCCGCATAATCTGATCCAGCGTCTCGCCGCCGACGAAGAATTCAGCGTCGCCAAAGACGTCCTGCTGAAAAGCACCGTCCTGCGCGACGACGACCTCATCGCGATCGCGCGCCACTCCGCGCAAGACAGGCTCGAAGCCATCGCCGGCCGCCACACCGTCTCGGAAGCCGTCTCGGAAGCGATCGTCGAACACGGCGACGATCAGGTCGTCGTGAAGTTGGTCTCGAACAATGCCGCCAAACTGTCACGGTCCACGATTCGCCGCGTGGTCGAACGCAGTGAAACGAGCGAAGCCCTGCAAGCGCCACTCGTTATGCGCGCCGACATTCCGCCGGATATGTTGCAGGACATGTTCTCATTCGTCTCATCGGAGCTGCGCACCAAGATCACGCAGCAGCTCGACAACCTACCGCCGGCGGTGATCGAAAAAGCCTTCGCCGACGCCGCCAAGGACTTCGCCGGCGAAGTCCGTCAGGTCAAAGACGCCGACCGCAAGGCGATGGTCTACGTCGCCGAAATGGCGCACCGCAAATTGCTCAACGAAGCTCTGCTGCATCAATTGCTGCGCAACAAGCAGGTGACGGAATTCATTCACGCCTTCGCCCGCCTGGCCGAGATTGACGTGAAAACATCGGCCCGCATCGTCAACGCCTGCAACACCGAAGGCGTCGCCGTCGTCTGCCGCGCCATGCGCTTCGACCGCTCGACCTTCGCCGCCATCGCCTTCTTCCTGGAAGAACGCTCCAAGGCCGGCCAAAAGGGCGCGCACAACATTCTCGACCTCTATGACAAGGTCACACCCGAAGCGGCGCAGCGCGTCATGCGTTTCTGGCGCGTGCGTAAGGAAGCGACCGAAACGCCGATCGCGAAGGCCAGCTGAACTAGCGCGGCAGAAGTCCCAACCGCCGCGCGAACAACCGGTCGACCCAACGCCGCGGCAGCGTCCGCGGCACGATCCAATCGAACAGCAAACTCGGCGCCAGCGCATAGCGCACGCGCGGCCGCTTCACGGTCAACGCACGATAGACAATCTCTCCCACGCGCTCGACAGGCAGCCCGTCGCGCGAGGCGCCGGCCATAAGGTCCGACAGCTTCGTCATGGCCGGACCGTAATCCGTCTGCGCGTAGGCCGATGTGTCCAACGCCTCAGCCTTGTCCCAAATGGGTGTTTTCACCGCGCCTGGCCCCACGATGACGACATCGATCCCGTAGAGGATCAACTCGCGCCGCAGACTCTCGGACAACCCTTCAAGCCCATGCTTAGCCGAACAATAGCCGCCAAGAAACGGCGACCCGATTTTTCCGCCCAGAGACGTGATGTTGACGATCCGCCCCGGCGCACCTTGCAGCGCGCGATCCGCACCCAACAGAGGCGCGAAATGCTGACTCACGGTGAACGCGCCGATCAGGTTCACTTCGATCTGCTTGCGGTAGTCGGCGAGCGGCTGATGCAACAACGGCCCTGGCGTCGCGATGCCCGCATTGTTAACCAGCCCCGTTAGCGTCCGCCCGCCGAGCGCGGTGCGCACGACATCCGCCCCCGCGCGAACGGCACTCTCATCGGTCACGTCGAACACAAGCGGCGTGAAGCGCTCAGGAAACTCACGGCTCAACCGCCAAGCGTCCGCAGCCTTCCGCACGCTTCCAAAAACGTGAAAGCCTTTGCCCGTCAAAACCTTGACAGTCCCCCACCCGATCCCGGTGGACACACCTGTAACGACGACAGCGTTCATTGAAACTCCTCCGTCGCTTATACGGAGAATGTCGGCAGTCCGATCAGTGCCGCCGCTCGCGCGTCGCGGTGAATTTGATCTTGGGGAAACGCTCGGCCGAATAGCGCAGTTCCCACGCGCTCTTAGCCATAAACACGGGCGAGCCGTCGCCGTCGTCGGCCATGTTGCCCTGATGGGCATCAAGAAAGCGCTTCAGCTCGACCGCATCGTCGCTCGACACCCAACGCGCCGTCTCGAACAGCCCCGGCTCGAACGCCACCTCAAGCCCGTACTCCGCCTTGATCCGGCTCGCCAGCACGTCCAGCTGCAACTGCCCGACGACGCCCACGAACCACTGCGATCCGATCTTGGCGCGGAACACCTGCGTCACACCCTCTTCGGCCAAGGCCTCCAGCGCACGCTGCAAATGCTTCGCCTTCAACGGATCCGACAACCGCACGCGGCGCACGATTTCCGGCGCAAAGTTCGGAATGCCGGTGAAGGTCAGATCCTCGCCTTCGGTCAACGTATCGCCGACCCGAAGCACGCCGTGATTGGGAATACCGATAATGTCGCCGGGCCAGGCCTCGTCGACCGTCGCACGCGACTGCGCGAAGAACAGGATCGGATTATGGATGCTGATCATCTTGCCCGAACCGGATTGCTTCAGCTTCATGCCGCGCTTGAAGTGGCCCGAGCACACGCGCATGAACGCCACGCGGTCGCGATGGTTCGGATCCATGTTCGCCTGCACCTTGAACACAAACCCCGCGACCTTGTCGTCCGACGGCTTCACCATCCGCTGCACGGTGGCCTGCTCGCGCGGCGCCGGCGCATAACGGCCAAGTCCTTCCAACAACTGACGCACGCCGAAATTCTTCAACGCCGCGCCGAAATAAACCGGCGTCTGATGCCCCTCGCGAAACGTCTTGAGTTCGAACGCCGGATACCCGCCGCGCGCCAACTCCATCTCGCTCGTCAAACGCTGCTGCTCGTCCGCGCTCAACACGTCGGCCAGCCGGTTGTGTCCGACGGCCTCCCCGTCACGCCCGAATGGCAGGAACGTGTCGGTGGCAAAATCCATCACGCCGCGAAAATTCAAACCCGATCCCGCGGGCCACATCATCGGCGCGACATGCAGCTGCAGCTGGTCCGAAATCTCCTCAATCAACTCGAACGGATCACGCGCTTCGCGGTCCATCTTGTTGATGAAGGTGAGAATCGGGATGTCCCGCAGCCGGCAAACCTCGACCAGCTTACGCGTCTGCGCCTCGATGCCCTTCGCCGCGTCGATCACCATGATCGCGGAGTCAGCCGCCGTCAGCGTGCGATACGTGTCTTCGGAGAAATCCTCGTGGCCCGGTGTGTCGAGCAGGTTGAACACCAACCCGCCATATTCGAACGTCATCACCGCGGTGGTGACCGAGATGCCGCGTTCCTGCTCGATCTTCATCCAGTCCGACCGCGCACGCCGCCGGTCGCGCTTGGCCTTCACTTCGCCGGCCAGATGGATCGCGCCGCCCATCAGAAGCAAATGCTCGGTCAGCGTCGTCTTACCCGCGTCAGGGTGCGAGATGATCGCAAACGTGCGCCGCCGCGCGGCAGCTTCCGCGGGCGTGCGATCGACAATCTCTTGAACGTCAGCCATGACACAAAGGGTCTCGAAACAAGGCGCGCCTTGTAGCCGATTGCGTCTGGCCGCGAAACACTCTTGTGACAATCACAACCGCAGGACCGCATTTGTGGGATAGATAAGGCCAAACGCCGCCGCTAAGCTCCGCCGGCACAAGATGGGGTCCCCGAAATGCCGAGCGTTCCGTTCTTCCGCATATTGTTTGCCGCAGCCTTCGCGGCCTGTCTCGCGCTCGCCGAATCGACCTCGCCGGCAGTTGCGCGCGACACAACGCCCGACGCACCCGCGATCTGGAAGATCGATGGCGCCCAAGGCGACGTCTATCTCTTCGGCTCCGTGCACTTGCTGCCCAAGGACGTCAACTGGCGCACCCCGGCCCTCGACGCCGCGCTCAACGAAGCGGCAGTCGTGACCTTCGAAATCGACCTCGACAAAGCCAAAGACCCTGCGTCGACCCGTGATCTCATCGTCAAATTAGGCCTGCTGCCGCAGGATACAACCTTGCGCAAATTGCTGGCCCCCGAACATCGCGCGAAACTCGAACGTGTAACCGCATCGATCGGCATGCAGGCGGCAGCGCTCGACCCGCTGCGTCCATGGCTCGCCGCGATCACCGTCGGCGTCCAGTGGATCGTTTCCAAAGGCTTCGACCCCAGTTCCGGCGTCGATCAGCAAGTCTGGAACTGGGCGAAAGACAACGGCAAAGAACGCGCCACGCTCGAGACAATCGAAGACCAACTCAACGTCTTCGCCGGCCTGACGCGGGAACAGGAAATCGAATACCTCGTCGTCAGCCTCGACCAGATCGAGAAGACGCCGGAGACGCTCAACGACATGATCGCGGCCTGGCGCAAAGGCAACCTCAAGGCGCTCGACAAAATCCTGAATGAAGGGACGAAAGACGTGCCCGTCCTCAACGAGCGCATGCTGACCGGCCGTCACGTCAAATGGGTACCGCAAATCGAAAGAATGCTGGCCGACGGCCGCACGCACCTCATCGTCGTCGGCACCGCCCACCTCGTCGGCAAAGACAGCGTCATCGCCATGCTCCGGGCGAAGGGCATCAAGGTCGAAGGCCCGTAAGTCGCGACTAAGGCTTTGTTGATAGTTGCCTGACATCCTATTTCCGGATACATTTCCGGAAATAGGATGAGACGATGACCAAGGCACAAGCTAAAGCGTTGACCGCCCACCGCCGCCGACTTAAGCGCAGCGGCGTCCAGCGTGTTGAGGTTCTGGTCCACAAGGACGATGTCGCGCTAATTCGCGGCATCGCCGATGCGCTCTCCGACCCCACCCGAAAAGCAGAAGCCCGGGCGCTCTTACGGAGTCGCTTCGGCAAACCGACCGCCAGCGACCTGAAGGCATACCTCGCGTCTGCGCCATTGGAGGGAATTGACCTTACGCGCCCGAAAGACGTTGGACGGAACGTTGATCTTTGAGCTTTCTTGTCGACACCAACGTCATATCCGAGATCCGTAAGACAACGCGGCGCGACCCCAATGTCGCAGCGTGGTTTGCTGCCGTAAGCGGTACCGACCTGTACCTCAGCGTTCTTGTTGCCGGCGAGATCCGCAAGGGCGTTGAGCGGGCTAGAAAGACAGATCCAGTTCGCGCACAAGCTCTGGACAGCTGGCTCATCGGCCTGGACAGCGTTTTCTTCGGACGCATTCTCCCGGTCACCAGTGAAATCGCGGATGAGTGGGGTCGCATGAACGCAATCCGACCCGTCTCAACCATCGACGGATTGCTAGCGGCCACCGCCAAGGTTCATCGCCTGACACTGGCCACGCGGAACACGAGTGACGTGGTCGGACTTGGTGTTCAGATTCTCAATCCTTTTGAAGCAACCGCCCGTTAGAACCACAACTTCGCCGTCAGGAAACGGGTGGAACGCGGCAAGCGCCGTTCCTAGAGTCGCCTCGGACTTGACGGGAGACACGCATGACCGAACGCAACTACATCCTCGGCACGCACGATGCCGAAATCACGCGGCTGCAGTTGCAGCACCGCGTCTGGCGTCCGCGCATGTACGACGCGTGGCGCCGCGCCGGCATTACGCAAGGCCAGACGGTCATCGACGTCGGCAGCGGACCCGGCTACGCCAGCCTCGACCTGGCCGAGATCGTGGGCCCCAACGGCCGCGTCATCGCCGTCGAACGCTCGACGCGCTTTCTCGACGTCCTGCGCCACGCCGCCGCCGGCAATGTCACGACGATCGAAGGCGACATCACCGAAACGCCGATCGGCGAGGGCGTCGCTGACGCCGCGTGGTGCCGCTGGGTCTTCTCGTGGCTGACAAAGCCCGAACGCGGCGTCGCTAACATCGCGCGCGCACTCAAACCCGGCGGCGTCGCCGTCTTCCACGAATACCTGAATTACGCCTCATGGGGCCTCGCGCCGCATTCGCCTGCGTTCAGCACATTCGTCACCGCCGTCATCGACAGCGTCGCCAAGACCGGCGCCAACATCGACAGCGCGCTCGCCCTGCCGCGCCAGCTAGAACAGGCGAGCTTCGACATCGTCTCCCTGACGCCCATCGTCGACGTCGTAACACCGGACAACCACGTCTGGCTCTGGCCAACCGCCTTCGCGCGCGGCTTTCGCGACAAGCTGGTCGCCGACGGCTTCCTGACCGCAGCGCAAGCAACCGACGCCATGACCGCCCTTGACCGTGCGGAATCCGAGGGCGGCACGCGCATGGTGACGCCGATGGTGCTCGAGATCATCGCCCGCCGCCGCTAAGCCCGCTTGTCAGGCGGCGGCGCGCCGGGCCACTCTCCTCCCATAAGCCATTCGCAAAAACTGGGAGACGCCCGTGATCAAAACACGCTTCACCGAAATGTTCGGGGTCAAGCACCCCATCGTCCAAGGCGGCATGCAGTGGGTCGGCCGCGCACAACTCGTGTCGGCGGTCGCCAACGCCGGCGCGCTCGGCTTCATCACCGCGCTCACACAACCGACGCCGGACGAACTGACGAAGGAAATCGCGCGCTGCCGTGACATGACCGACAAACCGTTCGGCGTGAACCTAACGATCCTGCCCGCGCTCAAACCGCCGCCGTACGCCGAGTACCGCCAAGCGATTATCGAGAGCGGCATCAAGATCGTCGAAACCGCCGGCTACAAGCCGCAAGAACACGTCGACCACTTCAAACAGCACGGCATCAAAGTCATCCACAAATGTACGGCGGTCCGCCACGCGCTGTCGGCCGAACGCATGGGCGTCGACGCCATCTCGATCGACGGCTTTGAGTGCGCGGGCCATCCCGGCGAAGACGACATCCCCGGCCTGATCCTGATCCCCGCCGCCGCCGACAAGGTGAAAATCCCGATGATCGCCTCAGGCGGCTTCGGCGACGCCCGCGGCCTCGTCGCCGCCCTCGCGCTGGGCGCCGAAGGCATCAACATGGGCACGCGCTTCATGTGCACCGTCGAAAGCCCGATCCACCAGAAGGTGAAGGAGCAAATGGTCGCCAACGACGAACGCGCGACCGACCTCATCTTCCGCACGCTGCACAACACCGCCCGCGTCGCGAAGAACGCGGTCAGTCAAGAAGTCGTCGCGATCGAGCGAAAAGGCGGCGCCAAAATCGAAGACATCGCCCACTTGGTCTCAGGCCAACGCGGCAAAGTCGTCTACGAGGCCGGCGACCCCAACCACGGCATCTGGTCCGCCGGCATGGTCCAAGGCCTCATCCACGACATCCCAACCTGCAAAGTCCTGATCGAACGCATCGTCACCGAAGCCGAACAAATCATTCGCGGCAGACTGGGCAAGGCATTGGTCGCCTAGTCCGGGTTGCGCTTCACAGAAGTGCAACAAAACAAGCGTAGCCCTCACCCAATCGGTGGGGGATCGACGCATGACATTGAGAACAATCGCAGGCGTGCTTGTCGCGTTGACGCTGGCTGCGTGTACGCACGTCGCCAAAAAGGCCGCTGTCGAAACGCCGCCGCCGCGCGCGTTGATCCTCATCTCGATAGACGGGTTCCGCGCGGACTACCTCGATCGTGGCCACACACCTGTCCTGTCGCAGCTGGCGCGCGACGGCGTCCGGGCGGAGGCGATGCGGCCCTCCTTTCCGTCGGTGACCTTCCCCAATCACTACACGATCGTAACCGGGTTGCGGCCCGATCATCACGGCGTCGTCAACAACTACATGGAAGACGCCGAGATGCCGGGCAAAGTCTTCAAGCTCAGCGACCGCGAAGTGGCCGCCGATCCGCGCTGGTGGAACGAGGGCGAGCCGATCTGGGTGAGCGCGGAGAACGCGGGCGTGCGCACGGCGACGCTGTTTTGGCCCGGAACGGAAGTCGAGATCCGCGGCCGCCGGCCGAGTGACTGGACGCCGTACGACAAGAATCTTCCGTACGCCGATCGCGTCGACCGCGTGCTCGGCTGGCTCGACCGCAAGGACGCCACGCGACCGCGCTTCATCACGCTCTATTTCGAATCCGTCGACAGCCAGGGACACAGTTTCGGCCCCGACAGCGCGGAGGTGAATACGGCATTGACCGAGGTCGACAAGGCGCTGGGGCGGCTGGTGGACGGCTTGCGCGCACGTGGGGCCGACGCGGCAACCGACATCGTTGTGGTTTCCGATCACGGGATGGCGGCAACGTCGGACGCACGCGTCATCGACAGCGACAAGATCGTCGCGGCGAAAGATGCGAAGTTTGCGTGGCTCGGCCGGCCGTTTGTCGGACTGGAGCCCCTCCCCGGCCGTACCAAGAAGGCGGAGAAAGATCTGCTCGGACGGCACAAGAACTACGACTGTTGGCGCAAGGCGGAGATCCCCGCGCGCCATCGCTTCGGAACGCATCGCCGCATCCCGTCGATCTTCTGTCTCGCCGACACAGGTTGGATCTTCATGTCGAAGTCGCGCCCCGACACCTATCCCGCCAACGGCGGCGCGCACGGTTATGACGAAGACGCGCCCGAGATGGCGGGACTGTTCGTGGCCAGCGGACCGTCGTTCCGTCGCGGCATCACCGTTCCGGCCTTCGACAACGTGCACGTCTATCCGCTGCTCGCGCGGATCCTGCAGGTGCCCGCGGCAGCCAACGACGGCGATCCGGCTGTCCTAACCGGCACGCTCAACGATGCCATCGCCGCCAAATAGCGGAACTGTCCCGCTCAGTCTCTCGCCGTCGCCATCGCCTGGCGCGTGTCGCGGATTACCGGCGCGCGCGCTTCACGACCTTCAAACGCTGCGCGCATGTAAGTGATGATCTCCCAGATCTGATAATCTTTCAGATCGTTCTTATTCGCCGGCATGTTCGAGCCGAACTGCGCGCCGCCTTCGGCGATCGTCCAGAACAGATAGTCGTCCTTGATCTCCGAACTCGAAAGACTCCACGCAAGATCCGCGGGACGAGGCCGCAGCGCACCACCGGCAGCGCCGTTTCCGAACCCCATCAACCCGTGGCACGACGCGCAACGCGCGTTGTAGAGATCCGCGCCTTTGATCACCACCGGCACGGTCGTCGCCAGAGGATTCGCCTTGCCGCGATAGGCGGCAGGTAAGCCCTGACGGATGTAGAACTGCGCGCGCGCCGGGTTCCTCACCGTGGTCGGCTCGCTCGCTTGCGGATCGGTCTTGCTGGGTTCGGCCGCCGCGGGTCCGCCGATCAAGCCGGCAGCCAAGACGAGTGCCGCAACGCGCAGGAAATTTCTCATGGGTCCACCCTTGTTCGCGATGTCGCCCGCTGCGCTCGGACTGGACCCCTCCGCATCGCAACGTCAAACGGCAATTGCAAGGCAAAGCGTATCGGGGCTCGGTCGCACCGGTCAATGGCTAGTAGGATTTCGGCAGTCCCAGTGCCTTCTCTGCAATGAAGCTCAAGATCATCTCGCGGCTGATCGGCGCAATACGGGCGATCAGCACTTCGCGGAACAACCGCTCGACGTGGAACTCGCGCGCATAGCCCATCCCGCCATGCGTCATCACCGCCGTCTCGCAGGTGCGAAACGCGGCCTCCGCGGCGAGATACTTCGCAGCGTTCGCCTCCAAGCCGCACGGTTTGCCAGCGTCATAGAGCGCCGCCGCGTTCATCGTCATCAGCCACGCCGCCTGAAGCTCCGCCCACGACCGCGCAAGCGGGTGCTGGATCGCCTGGTTCTGTCCGATCGGCCGCCCAAACACGACCCGCTCGCGCGCATACGTCGCTGCCCGGCGAAGCGCGTCTTGCCCGACACCGATCGCCTCGGCCGCAATCAGAATGCGCTCGGGATTGAACGCATGCAGCAGATAGTCGAACCCCTTGCCCTCCTCGCCCACCAAGTCGTCGGCAGGCACCGGCAAATTGTCGATGAACAGCATGTTCGTATCGACCGCATGCCGCCCCATCTTGGCAATCTCGCGCACTTCCACATGCGCGCGGTCGAGCGCCGTGTAGAACAAACTCAATCCGTCCGTCGGTTTCTTACCCTTGGGCGACGTGCGCGCAAGCAGCAGAATATGCGTCGCTGTCTGCGCCGTGGTCGTCCACATTTTGCGCCCATTGACGACCCACTGATTGCCGGACCGTTCCGCGCGCGTCTTGATCGACGACGTATCGAGCCCCGCATCTGGTTCGGTCACGCCGAAACAACACCGCGTCTCGCCCTTGATCAACGGCGGCAAGATGCGCGCCTTCTGCGCGTCGGTGCCGAACACCGCAATCGGATGCGGCCCGAATATGTTGATGTGAACGGCGGAGACACCCGTCATCGCCGCGCCGGACGAAGCGATGCGATGCATCATCACAGCCGCTTCGGTAACGCCAAGCCCCGAACCACCCGCGCTCTCGGGCATGGCAATGCCCAGATACCCACCCGCCGCGATATCGCGCACGAACTCATCCGGAAACCGATGATCGTTGTCGCGCGCAAGCCAATAAGCGTCGTCGTACTTCGCGCAAATGCGCCCGACGCCGTCCCCGATGGCCGTCTGCGCCGGCGTGAGTTCGAACATGTCAGCCCTCCTCGCGAGGCAAGCGCGCGCCGAATGTCTGCACAGCAACCGCAATCCGCGTGCCGCCCGTGATCCAGCACATGACGCCGTAGACGACGGCGATCACCGCGAACCAATCCGGAAACGCACACATCAGGCACAGCGTCAGGATCGTTTCGAACCCCTCCGTCAACCCGCCGAGATAGTAGAGCGACTTCGCTCCGCGAATCTCCGTCGTGATGCCGTGCTTCTGCGCAAAGATCGCGTACGCTAGAAACGTGGCGGCCGGCGCCATAAAGCTCGTCGTCAAGAACGCGGCTGCCAACGCATTGCGCACCGGGTCTGCCAACGCGAACGCGAACACGACGGCCGCATAGACGATAAAGTCGAGCGTGATATCCAAATACCCGCCCAGATCGGTGAGCTGCGTCTGCCGCGCGATGGCGCCGTCCAACCCGTCCAAGAACCGGCTGACCAACAACAGCGCCAACGCCGGCCAATAGAGTTGCGCTGCGACCAAAGCCGCCGCCGCAATCCCCAACGCAAACGCTAACACCGTCGCCGTATTGGCGCTGACGCCCCAAGCCACAGCCTGCTTTGCCACCACGGCAAGCGGCTTGTCGATATGGGGGCGAATGGCGGCATCCAGCATGGCGTCAGCGTCCTCTAAGGGTTGTCTGAAGCTGTATCACGCCCTACCCTCCGCCGGATATTGGGGACGCCACCGGAAGGACCTAACGCCATGCGCCGCTTCGTGATCGCCTGCGCCGCGCTCTTGCTGTTTGCCGCATCAGTCAACGCCGCCGACCTCAAAACGGGCCGCGAGCTTGTCGCCGCCTGCACCGCCTACATCGCCATCGATCAGAGCCAAGACAACAACGCCGCCCGCGCGCCGCATCCGTGCCGCAACTTCTTGCTCGGCTTCTTCCAGTCGCTGGTCGCGCGCGAACGGGCGCGCACGGACGCAATGGTCAAAGGCCTGCCCTTCACGTCCAAGGAAGCGTGCGTGCGCATGCCCGACTTCCTTTCCTACCGCGACATGGCGACCCGCATCGTGAACTTCGGCAAGGCGAATCCGTCCGCTCTCGACCTCCCCGCGACGACCCTCGCGCAAAAGACACTGGAGCGCGACTTCCCCTGTCCGCCGCAATCGACGGCGCCGCGCTAAGGAAAAAATCGGGGGACACGACACATGCGCCTTCTCACCGCCATCGCAGGACTTGCGCTGATGACCACGACCGCTCTCGCCGACGACAAGCCCGCAACCGCGGCCCCCGGCGGCGGCGACCGTTACACCGGCGAGGGCTTCGCGACGCGCGCACCGGTGCTGGGCACGCACGGCATGGCGGCAACGGCGCAACCTCTGGCGACGCAAATCGCCATCGATGTGCTGAAGAAGGGCGGCAGCGCCATCGACGCCGCCATCGCGGCGAACGCGGCGCTGGGCCTGATGGAGCCGGTCGGCTGCGGCGTCGGCGGGGACCTCTTCGCCATCGTCTGGGATCCGAAGACGAAGAAGCTCTACGGCTACAACGGCTCCGGCCGCTCGCCGAAAGGTCGCTCGCTCGAAGACTTGAAGAAGAAACTCGGCGACCGTAAAGCGCTACCCTCGCACGGCTCGCTCACCGTCACCGTGCCGGGCGCCGTCGACGGCTGGTTCGCGCTGCACGATCGCTTCGGCAAGCTGCCGATGGATCAAGTCCTCGCCCCCGCCACGCAATACGCGCGCGAAGGCTTCCCCGTCTCGCAACTCATCGCCTACTACTGGGAACGCAACTTCCGCGCCTTCGATCGCCAAGCCAAAGACATCGAAGAGATCGCCAACGCCAAGGCGACCTACCTCATCAACGGCAGGCCGCCCGCGCACGGCCAAATCTTCAAGAACCCCGACCTCGCCCGCACATATGACCTGCTCGCGAAAGGTGGCCGCGACGCCTACTACAAGGGCGCCATCGCCAAAACCATCGACGCCTACTTCAAACGCATCGGCGGCGATCTGCGCTACGAAGACTTCGCGGCGCACCATGGCGATTGGGTCGATCCCGTCGGCGTGAATTACCGCGGCTACGACGTCTTCGAACTACCGCCGAACACGCAAGGCGTCGCGGCGCTTCAAATCCTGAAGATGCTGGAATCCTACGACCTCAAGAAGATGGGCCGCAATTCGCCCGACGCGCTGCACGTGATGGTGGAGGCGAAACGCCTGGCCTTCGAAGACCTGGCGAAGTTCTACGCCGACCCCGCGACTTACAAGATGCCGGTCGCGCAGCTAATATCCGGCGACTACGCCGGCAAGCGCCGCGCCCTCATCGACATGAAGCGCGCCAACCCGCAGGTGCCGCCCGGCGACATCAAGCTCGGTCAAGGCGACACGACCTACCTCACCACCGCCGACAAAGACGGCATGATGGTGTCCCTGATTCAGTCGAACTACCGCGGCATGGGCTCGGGCCTCGTCGCCGACGGCCTGGGCTTCATGTTCCAAGATCGCGGCGAACTCTTCGCCCTCGAACCCGGCCACGCCAACGTCTACGCCCCGGGCAAGCGTCCGTTCCAAACCATCATCCCCGCCTTCGTGATGAAGGGCGGCAAGCCCTTCATGTCCTTCGGCCTGATGGGCGGCGACATGCAGCCGCAAGGCCACGTCCAGATCATCGTCAACATGATCGACTTCGGCCTCAACGTGCAGGAAGCAGGCGACGCCGCCCGCTGGTACCACGAAGGTTCCGAAGACTGGGCGCGCGCCAACTCCGGCGACGTCGGCAAGCTGCAGCTGGAAACCGGGATCGGCGAAGAGGTGCGTAACGAACTCAAGCGCCGCGGCCACGACCTGGCCCCCGGCAACGGCAGCTTCGGCGGTTACCAAGCCATCATGCGCGACCCCGAAACGGGCGTGTACTGGGGCGCAAGCGAAATGCGCAAGGACGGCGCGGCGATCGGGTACTGACGGCCATAGCGAGTTCTCCACGATAAGGCGCCGCGCGAGCGCATCGTGCGTACGCTACCGTACAGCGCGACCTTGTCGTGAACGGTTAAGGTGCCCGCGCCGTAGGTCGTGGAACTAAACCAAAGTATGCCGGCGCTCTTGATCGCTGAAGACGAAGCGTTGATCGGCATCATGCTGCGGGATCTGTTCGAGTCGCGCGGCTATCTCTGCAGGGTCACGGGGACACTAACCGAAACGCAAGAGGCAGTGCGCTCGCAGGTGTTTGACGCGGCCGTTCTGGACGTCAAACTTCGGGGACAGGTTATATTCCCTATCGCTCAAACCCTTATCGCCAGCGGCGTTCCTTGCGTATTCACCACCTGCCATGCCCGATCGCGTTTGCCGGCTGAGTTCCACAGCGCACTGCTGTTTGAAAAACCATTCAATAACCATGACCTAATGAGGGCCGTCTCCGACGCCATCGGCGCGAAACGCTGAGCGTTGCGGCGGGCGCACACCTTGCGCCCATGCACAAAAAACTAGGTACAAAACCGTACAAATCTATTGCTTAGGTGATTGCCGCCATGACGCGTACAGTGCTGCATCGTTCGCCACTGTTACAGGGCGCGAACGGCTGAGAGACTGCAAAGCGCTCTTGCCCTTACGGGAAAGAGCATAATGCAGACCGCAACAGCCGACTCGGGCAATCGGATTCTATCGCGCCTTTCGCGTGCCGACCTCGACCTGATCATGCCGCACCTATCGCCCGTCGATTTGCCCCTGCGCAAGTCGCTCGAGGTGCCGAACAAACTCATCGACTACGTCTACTTCGTCGAACGCGGCTTTGCCTCTGTCGTCGCCACCGGCAGCGACGGCTCCGCGATCGAGGTCGGCCTGATCGGCTGCGAAGGCGTGACCGGCCTTGCCGTGGTTTTGGGCGCGAACCGCTCGCCGAACGCGACATATATGCAGCTCGCGGGCCGCGGCCTGCGCATCAGCGCTGCCAATCTGCGCAGCGTGACGGAAGAAAGCCCCAGTTTGCAGAAAATCCTGCTGCAATACGCTTACACATTCATGGTGCAGACGGCGCAAGCCGCGCTCGTCAACGGGCGCAGCAAGGTCGAAGATCGGCTGGCTCGCTGGCTGCTGATGGCGCACGACCGCGTCGCCAAGAACGAGCTAACGCTCACGCACGAATTTCTTGGCATCATGTTGGGCGTACGTCGATCAGGCGTCACGGTCGCGTTGGGTGTGCTGGAAAGCAAAGGTGTCATCCGCTCGGTGCGCGGGATCATCACCATCGTCAATCGCAAAGCGCTTGAGAAGTTGGCGGGTAGCACCTATGGCGTACCTGAGGCCGAGTTTAAACGCCTCTTCGGCTAGGCGCCAGTTTGCCGGCGAGCTGAATGTCGGTGACGATCGCGCTGCGGGCCACATGGATAATGTCCGTTGCATGCGCAACGGAACGCTAGTTTGCCGGTATTTCGCCCCGTTATGCCCATGAAACGACATCGAAGGAACCCAGCGTCTCCGACTGCGTTCCCACATCCTCAGTACACATCTTCAAAGGAGACCGCGTCATGGCAACGAAACGGAAAGCGCGCGCAAAGCGCGCGACTGGAACTACGCTAAACAGCGTCCGCAAGGCCGCTACAAAGACGATGAATCAGGCATCGACCCGCATTCAGCGCAAGGCCAAATCGCTCCGCCGCGATGCCGTCGGCGCCGCCGACCAAGTCTCCGAATGGGCCGACGACGGCGTTGGCTACGTGGGCAAGACGGTGAAGTCGCATCCGTTTCTGAGCGGCGCTCTCTCGGCTGCGGCGTTGGCGGCTGTGGGTCTGTTCTTCAGACGTCGCTAAGGCGCTAAAGACTGCGCAAAACGTCGAGTCACGAAGCTGACAATGGCGCGTGTCCATGTAAGGACACGCGCAGTCGGTTTAGCGGACGATTCGATGCAGACCCTCGTCACACGGTGGCGTGATCAAGCCAAAACGCTGACGTTCGTCATTGCCGCATTCGCTGCAGTGGCGACACTTGTACTGACATCTGCACTGAACCCACGCGCGCTAGGCTTCGCACTCGCCGACGACGCACTCTTCGTCCGCCTCGCACAAAGCCTCGTGGACGGGAAGTGGCTCGGCGCTTACGACGATTTCACCCTTGTCAAAGGCGCGCTCTATCCGCTCTTTATCGCCATCGTCCACATTGCCGGTGTGCCCCTGCTTATCGCGCAGACGGCAATCGCTCTGGTCGTTGCCGCTGTCACCGCACTCTCGTTGCGCCGGCTGGGACTACCCCGAACACTCGCGCTGCTCCTCTTCGTGCTGCTGGCGTTAAGCCCGATCGCTTGGCATCCCGACCTCGTGCGCGTCACGCGCGAGCCGCTCTACGCCAACCTCGGCCTTGCCGTCTTCGCCCTAGCGGCCCTCGTATTGCTGAAGAAAGACGCGACGCCGCTATTTCGAACGATCGCACTTGCGGGCCTCGGCATGTCGTTCGCCGCGTATTGGCTGACGCGTGAGGAAAGCGTGTGGCTCTATCCCTCGCTCGCCGTACTTGTCGTCGTGCCCGCTGCCGGCGCCGCAATCCTTTGGTGGCGCGACGGCCCGCCGCTTCAGCGCCTGCGCGAAAGCATCATCCCGATCACGCTGCAAGGTGCGGCACTTATCCTGCCGTTCGTGCTTATCGCAGGCGGCATCGCCACGCTGAACCAATCCCACTACGGCGCCTTCATCACCAACGAAACGCGCGAAGGCGCAATGCCTTCAGCCTACGGCGCACTATTGCGCATTCGCGAGGACGCCCCGGCGCCGCGAATATTCTTCACCGTCGACGCTGCAGCCCGTGCGTACGAAGCAAGCCCTGCCGCCCGCGAGTTGCAGCCCTCGCTCGACGGCGAGCGCGGCGACAATTGGCGCAGGATCGGCTGCGAGTCCCTGGCGCTCACGCCCTGCCCTACGGGCTTCGGCGGCGGCTGGTTCATGTGGGCGTTGCGCGAGGCGACGCGCGAGGCCGGCCACATGCGCGACGCCGCCGCCTCGCAAGCATTCTTTGAAAAGCTCGCAACCGAAATCAACGCGTCTTGCGACGCCGGCAAGATCCCCTGCGGTCCGGCACGCAGCGGCATGACGCCCCCGCTCACGCCGGCACATCTCGCGAGCCTACCCAGCCGCACGTTTGACGCCACGATACTTCTGCTGCGCTTCGGTTTCGGCGACGTCGGCATGGCGCCGAGCATGGGCACGCCCGAACAACTCGCCGCTTTCCGCAACGTGACAGGTGCTATAGCGCCGAACGCGGACGAACCACAGTCGCCGCCGCCCGCCGCCATGAAGCTGCTCGCCCAAATTTATGCGCTGCTGGTGCCTTACGCCTTCGCCCTCGCGATGCTGATGTTCGGCGTCGCGATCGTATTCCATCGCAGCGTGCCGTTGAACCGCGCGCTCGTCGCCGTAGCGGTCGCCGCCTTCACCGCCGTCGTCTCGCGCGCCGTGTTGATCGCGACCATCGACGTCACGTCGTGGGAGGCGATCAACGTGCAATACATGTCGCCCGCAGCTCCCTTCGTGCTGATCTTCATCGTCGTCGGAATCTATTTGGGCGCGCGCGTGCCCACATCCATGACGCCGCTCAAGAAGGCGGCGAACGCCAGCTGAAGCCCCGCCGCAACGGCCGTCGCCGACAACGACAGCGTCCGCAGTTGCGCGTGATAACCGGCTTCGCCGAAATCCGCCGCCGCCCACACGCCAAAGCAGTAGAGCAAACCGCCGACACCCGCCGCACCGCCGACCAACGCGGCAATCAGCATCCGCTCCATCGTGATGCCGGACAGCAGCTGCCCATAATTCGCCGACGGTGGCACCAGTCCGCGTTGCGCCGCATACTTTCGCGCGATCACGGCGAACGTGATGCTCTGTAAACCGACCAGGATGGCGAGGCACGAGACGATAAACGTGTGCAGATCGAACACCACACCCGCGACATTCACCGCGCCGGGCAACAACACCGCCGTCCCGATCATCCCGGCCAGCAGAATCGCAAGCCCCGGATAGAGAAACAGCCAGCGCGGCGAATAAATCAGTAGAAAGCGCAGATGCCGCCACCCGTCGCGCCAAGGCCGCAAGTGCGGCGGCCGCGACCGCCCATCCGGCGAGAGCGTCGTCGGCACTTCCTCGATGCGATAACCCGCCAGCGCCGCGCGCACCACCATCTCGCTCGCAAACTCCATCCCCGTCGTGCGCAAATCGAGAGCGCGCACGCGGTCGCGATCGAACCCGCGCAAGCCACAATGAAAATCCCCCGCGCGCACGCCGAAGAACAACCGCCCCAGAAAACTCAAACCTGGATTGCCGAGATAGCGGTGCAGCGCCGGCATGGCGCCAGGCGCGATCCCACCCTTGAAGCGATTGCCCATCACCACATCGGCGCCCGCACGCAACCGCTCGACGAACGCCGTCAAGGCGGCGAAGTCGTAGGAATCGTCCGCATCGCCCATGATGACGAACCGCCCGCGCGCCGCCGCGATCCCGCCGATCAACGCCGCGCCGTAGCCGCGCTCAGCCACGTCAACGACGCGCGCGCCATGCGCCTTCGCAATCGCCTGCGATCCGTCGCTGCTGCCGTTGTCGGCGACCAACACTTCGCCCACGACGCCGCTCGCCTTCAGAAATCCGCGCGCCTTCTCGATGCAGCGCGCGAGCGTCTCCGCCTCATCGAGGCAAGGCATCAGGATCGTGAGTTCGACCTCGCCTTCGCTCACACCGCGAACTGCGCCACCGCGACCGCCGCGCCCGCTTCCGGATCGTAAATGTAGAACGTCCCGCTCTCCGCCCCGCCGCGTTTGATCAACGTCGGCGCGTTCAAACCCCGAAGGCGCTCATACGCAGGCTGCGGCACAAGCGCTTCGAACGCGCCGTAGTTGCCCTTCGCCGGTGCGCGAGCACCAGCCTTCCAGGCCGGCAAGGTCAGCGAATTCGGCTCACCGATGTCGTAGAGATTTTCGGCGACCCCGCGCGGCGTTCCGCCGGCCGGCGGAAACATCTCCGCGTTCATCAGCCACTTGCCGCTCGTCATGTCGGCATAGACCAGCCGTCCGCCCGCATCATAAAGCTGTGCGAACATCGCGGGGTTCGCGCAATCTGGACCCAACGCCTCGACCACCAACCGATCCTTCGCGCCCGCGCCCGTGAACGTCACCACGCGCTCGACCTTGTCTGCACACGGCTGGGGCCCGCTCGGCGCAGGCGCAACCGCCGCAACCTTTGTCTCGACCGGCGCATCGCACTTCGTCATCTGATCGCAACCGCCAAGCGCCAGCGCGAAAGTCAAAGCCGCGCACGCAGAAAGCCGACGAACCATGGACCGTCTCCCTTGAAGAACCGGAAACATAACCCACCGGTTGCGGCGTCGGTTAGGCCCCTCGGCCGGTAATCCACACCGCATGGAACTCTGCGCTGTTAGGGACAATTCTGGCGACAGGGCATGCAACGCGAGCTCGCATGCATAAGCACCCGGAACCTGCTGCCAGATCGGCACGTTGAAGGGTCACGTGCCGACTTAAGCAAAGGAAGATACGCCCATGCGCATGCTTGTACTCGCCACAGTCACCGCCATCGCGATGGCCGTCCCCGCCGTCGCCGAACAGCCGGCAGGCTCGCCAACCTTCAGCGCCGCGCCAACGGAACAGTTCCTGCGCGACCTAGACAACCAACAGCTGCGTATGGTCCGCAACGCCTCGCGCGGCTGCCCGACAAACAACTTTGGCGCAAATTCCATCAAGAGGGAGCGCGACCCCTGCGTCATCTCCTCGACCGACCGCGCCGTAGCCGCCAGCAACAACCCCGACCTCCAGGCGTTCCACCAGGCCCTTCCGCCCAGCGCCCGCTATGACGAACAGCGGCCTTCGACGGTCTGGCTGGGCTGGGCCGTTAAGTCCTAAAGGTCGCAGATCCGGGCGGCCACGGCCCTTGAGGTCGCCCGGCAAATCCGTATAGTCCCGGCCTTCTGAAACCGGCCGCGGCCGCGAGGTGGGGTGCCCCAAAAGCACCCTTGGGACGAGTTCGTCCGACAACCTTGCTGGTCCATCGCCACCGCGCACTGCCAAGGGGGCCGTGCCGATGGCGCCGTGGCTAAGAGAGAGGCTCCCATGCCGTTTTACGAGCATGTGTTTATCGCGCGCCAAGATGCGGCGCAGGCGCAGGTCGACGAATTGACCACGCAAGTCCAAACCATCATCGAACAGGGTGGCGGCAAGGTCACCAAGGTTGAACCCTGGGGTCTGCGTTCGCTGACCTACAAGATCAACAAGAACCGCAAAGGCCACTACGTCCACATGAACTTCGACTCGCCATGGGCGCCTGTCGGGGAAGTGGAACGTCAGCTGCGCCTGAACGAAGACGTCATCCGCTACCTGACCGTTCGCGTCGAAGTTCTCGACAACGAACCGTCGGCCGGGATCTTGGCCAAGCAGGCCAAGGAACGCCGCGACGCCAAGTGGGGTCGCCGCGAGGATGAATTCGGCGGCGGCGGTTTCGAACCGCGTAGCGAAGAAGGAGCAGCGTCATGAGCGGCGGTGAAGATCGTGGCGGCGGCTTCGGCGGCGGCGGTGACCGTGGTGGCTTCGGCGGCGGTGGAGATCGCGGCGGCTTCGGCGGCGGCGGTGATCGCGGCGGCTTCGGTGGCGGCGGCGGCGCAGGTGGTGCAGGCGGACGTCGTCCGTTCTTCCGCCGGCGCAAGACGTGCCCCTTCTCCGGCGCCAACGCGCCGAAGATCGACTACAAGGACGGCAAGCTTCTGTCGCGCTTCATTTCCGAACGCGGCAAGATCGTTCCCTCGCGCATCACGGCGGTCTCCGCCAAGAAGCAGCGCGAGTTGGCGACGGCCATCAAGCGTGCGCGTTTCCTCGCGCTGCTGCCCTACGTCGTTTCGTAAGCGGGAGATAAAATCATGCAAGTAATCCTGCTCGAACGCGTCGAAAAGCTCGGCCAAATGGGCGAAGTTGTGAAGGTGAAGGACGGCTTCGCCCGCAACTTCCTCCTGCCCCGCAAAAAAGCGTTGCGCGCGACGAAAGACAACATCGCCCGCTTCGACAAAGAGAAAGCTCAGCTTGAGGCGCGTAACCTCACGCTGAAGAAGGAAGCCGAAGGCGTCGCCGGCAAGCTCGACAAGCAAAAGTTCGTCGTCCTGCGTCAGGCAGGCGAAACGGGCATGCTCTACGGCTCGGTCTCGACGCGCGATATCGCCGACGCGGTCTCCGCCGGCGGCATCTCGCTGTCGCGCGAGCAAGTCACGCTCGACAAGCCGATCAAGTCGCTGGGCCTGCACGACATCAAAGTCGTGCTGCACCCGGAAGTCCGCGTCGGCATCGTGCTGAACGTCGCGCGCACGGCCGAAGAAGCCGAACGTCAGGCGCGCGGTGAAAACGTGCTCAAGACGGAAGCCGAACAAGCCCGCGCCGACGCCGAAGCATTGTTCGAAGACGCCGAAGCGGCCAGACGCTTGAACAACGAGGACGGCGAAGAAGAAGCCGCCCCCGCCGAAGCCAAGCCGAAAAGAGAAAAGAAGGCAGCCGCCCCGAAAGAGGCCGAAGCCGAAACTGCGGACGAAAAGCCCGCAAAAAAGAAGAAGAAAAAAGACGAAGAATAAAATCAGGAACGCTCAAGACCCAAGGCCGCGAAGCAATTCGCGGCCTTTTTCATTGCCTCATCTCGTCACCCCTCGCCCGCCTTTGGGCGGGAGAGGGGTGAACACTCTTCGTGAACCTTCGTGTGCTTCGCGCCTTCGTGGTGAAACTGAAGTTTCACCGCACCGCCGCATGAAATTGCCCGCGCAAAAATTCCGCGCCGCACACCAACCGTTCTGTCGTAAAATTTATTGAGCGAATCACCGTGCGCCGCTTGACAACGGGCGTCCGCGAAAAGCGCAAGCTTCAGCCAAATTTGAGCTGTGCAAAACGCGCGATCGCTAATTGCACCGACCACCCCTTTGCAGTTTCTAAAGCCCATGAACCTCGCCGTCGCGCCCAAGCCTGAGACTCAAGAAACGCTCCGCCACACGCCCTTCGACGTTGAGGCGGAACAGGCGTTGCTCGGCGCCATCCTCGTCAACAACGACGCGTTCGAACGCGTGGCGGGCTTCCTCGAGGCCGAACATTTCCACGAGCCGCTGCATCAGCGCGTGTTCGAAGCGATCGCGCGCGTCGTGCGCAAAGGTCAACTCGCGTCACCCGTAACGCTGCGCCCCTACTTCGCGCTCGACGCGGCGATGAAGGATGTCGGCGGCGCCGACTATCTCGCCGAACTCACGCGCTTCTCGCCCTCGGTGATCAACGCGGCCGAGATCGGCCGCATGATCTTCGAACTCTCGCAGCGCCGTGACCTGATCAAGGTCGGCGAAGAAATCGTCAACGTCGCCTACGACCCGCCGATCGACCTCTCTCCCGCCGAACAAGTCGAAGAAGCGGAAAAGAATCTCTACCGCATCGCCGACAAGGGCCGCTTCGGCGGCGGCTTCCGCGGGTTCAAAGCGGCAGTGACCGGCGCCATCGAGGCGGCGGAACGCGCCTATCAATCGGCAGGCAAAGTCAGCGGCGTGTCGACTGGTTTCGCCGACCTGGACTCGCTGCTGGGCGGCTTCCAGAAATCTGACCTCATCATCATCGCCGCGCGCCCCGCGATGGGTAAGACCTCGCTGGCGACGAACATGGCATTTCATGCCGCGCGCGAACACATGCGCAGCGAAGGGCAATCGGGAGGACGCGTCGCGTTCTTCTCGCTCGAAATGTCGGCCGAGCAATTGGCCGCACGTATCTTGGCCGAGCAGGCGGAGGTATCGAGCTCCAGCATGCGCCGCGGCAAGCTGGACGAACGCGACCTGCACGCGTTGATTCACGCAGGCGCCGAACTTGAGCGACTGCCGTTCTACATCGACGACACAGGCGGCCTCTCGATCGCACAGGTCGCGGCGCGCTCAAGGCGGCTCGCACGTTCCGGCGGCCTCGGCTTGATCGTCGTGGACTATTTGCAGCTGCTGACCGGCTCGGCATCGAAGCGCAACGCCGAAAGTCGCGTGCAGGAAGTGACCGAGATTTCCAAGGGCCTAAAAACCCTAGCGAAAGAACTAGCAGTGCCTGTCGTCGCGCTGTCGCAGCTTTCACGCGGCGTGGACAATCGCGATGACAAGCGTCCGACACTCGCCGACCTTCGCGAGTCCGGCTCGATCGAGCAGGATGCCGACGTCGTGATGTTCATCTATCGCGAAGCCTACTACATGCAAACGAAGATGCCGACCGCCAGCGACGACCCGGCGGCGCTGCAGAAATGGCAAGAAAAGTTCAATGCGATCGAATTCATGGCGGACGTCTTGGTCGAAAAGCATCGTCACGGCCCGACCAACAAAGTGACCCTCCGCTTCGAACCGCGCTTCACCAAATTCTACGATCTCGCAGACGAAAGCCGCACCGCCGAGCGGCGCCCAGACACCGTCACGCTACAAATCAACCGCCCTAAGTAAGGCGGCCAATCCGGCCCATAACCAACAAGTGCCATGGTCCGCGCAGGCGGCCCACCCACGACTTGCCGGCGCTTGCGCGGGCTCAATGTCGACACTGCCGGTGCGGCTTCGTGTTCTTGGTGTTTCAATCCGACAGCAGCAACACGGCGCCAGGCGCGGCACCTAGGCCGGAGCGGACGGCTGCGCTAGACTTTATGGATGATCCAGCGCCCCGCCCTCATCGGCTTGGTATTGTCGCTTGCGTCCGCCTCGGCCAACGCAGCCGACAGAGCCTCAGGCATCCTCACCATGGGCTGCGGCGACGTATCGCTGAGCCTCGATATCAAGGACGGAGGAGGGCCGCTAACGGGCAATCCGCTTATCGCCGTCGAGGCGACGGCGGCGCAACGCGAACAAATCTTCGATTTCGCGGGTCTAAAGCCCATTCAACGTCGCACGTGGACCAGCCTGCACGTCGAACTCGACGGTCACTTCGACGCCGAAGTCACCGAAGGATATTTTGGAAAATACGCGCGCAAGTTCACGCTCTCCGGCGTGCGCGCCTCTCGGCTGTTGAAGTCCCGCGAGTCCATGAACGCCTACCGCGACGAACTCCAAACCTACCACGGCTACATGTTCGTCGATCGCGAGATGGTCGCCTTCCTGCCGCTCGAACACAAAGGCGAAGCCTGGTGGATATTCGCGGACAACGATGAGGTCAATGCCGAGATCAAGAAGCGCTTCGGTGAATTCGATTTCGACAACGCAAGCGGCTTCGAACGCCAATTCGCGCGCGTTGAGATCGAAGGTTGGATAGGGCCGCCGGGCCGTTACGGCCACATGAGCGCGTTCGTCAGAGAAATCGTCGTTTCGCATCTCAAATACGAAGCTCAGGTCACGCCCGACGAACTGAAAGAAGCCGGCGTCGTCGGCGGCCCCGAGCCGCCGCTACTGCGCTGCGCACGGCTACAGTAAGCCCCCGACGTGCGCCTTCCGCGGGGAACGCCTTGGTTTGGCCCCACGTTCCGTGCTACCCGCGAGCCTGATGCACGCCCTCTCGCGCCCCACACTGACCATCGACCTGCTCGCGATCGTCGAGAACTACCGCCGCCTCATCGCCCAGGTGAAGCCGGCGGAGGTGGCGGCCGTCGTAAAGGCCGACGGCTACGGCCTCGGCGCACGGCCTATCGCACTCGCCCTCGCGACGGCGGGCTGCAAGACGTTCTTCGTCGCGCATGTCGAAGAAGGCGCAGCCCTACGCCCGACGATCCCGAACGCAACCATCTTCGTCCTGCACGGTTACGACGCGGCGCACCGCGCCCTCTTCGCCGAACACAAACTCGCGCCGGTTATTTCCAGCAAGCCGCAACTTGTCGATTGGCTGAAGGCGGGATTGCGCACCGAACACGGCTTACACCTCGACACCGGCATGTCGCGCCTCGGCTTGTCGGAAGCCGACCTGACGCTCGTCGAAGGCGCGGCGACCCCGTCGCTGGTGATGAGCCACCTCGCCTCCGCCGATGACCCTGAGCATGCGAAGAACGAGGAGCAGCTCACCCGCTTCCGCGCGCTGACCAACCGATTCTCCAACACCCGCTTCAGCCTCGCTGCATCGGGTGGTTGTTTCTTGGGCGCTCCGTTCGCCTTCGACTTGGTGCGGCCGGGCATTGCCCTTTATGGCGGGAACCCCGGGAAATCCAACGAAAACCCGATGCGGGGCACGGTAAGATTGACGGCGCCCCTGCTGCAGGTACGTTCGATTGACAGGGGGGATACCGTCGGTTACGGAGCCACCTATTCCGCAAGCGGGCCGCGGCGTTTGGGCATCGCGGCCATAGGCTATGCCGACGGCTTGATGCGTTCGCTGTCGAACAGGGGACATGGTGTGATCGCAGGCGTGAAATGTCCCATCGTCGGGCGCGTATCGATGGACCTCGTCACGCTCGATGTGACCCAGGTGCCAGAGCGCGAAACGAACCCCGGCACCGCGGTCGAATTCATCGGCGAAAGCCAAACGATTGACGACCTGGCGCGCGCCGCCGGCACGCTGCCGTACGAAATCTACACGCGCCTCGGCCCCCGGATCGAGCGCCACTACACAGGGGCGCGTTGAACGCATGAATCCCTTTGCCCTCGTCGGCCGCTTCGTCATCGCATTCTTAAGCGAGATCGGGCGCATCTCCATATTCGCCTCCAAAGCCGTGCCCGCGGTCGTCATGCCGCCGATCTATTTCCGCCTCATCGGCCAGCAGATGATGCGCATCGGCTATTTCTCGCTTCCCGTCGTCGGCCTCACCGCCTTCTTCACCGGCGGCGCGCTAGCGCTACAGATCTTCGTCGGCAGCGACATCGGCGCCGAAACACTGGTGCCGCAGATCGTGGTCCTCGGCATCACGCGCGAACTTGGTCCGGTCATGGCGGGCCTGATGGTCGCCGGCCGCGTGTCGGCGGCGATCGCGGCCGAACTCGGCACCATGCGCGTGACGGAACAGATCGACGCCCTCGTCACCCTCTCGACCAACCCCTTCAAATACCTCGTCGCCCCGCGCCTCGTCGCGGCGGTGCTGACCATGCCCATCCTCGTCGCCATCGCCGACATTATCGGCGTCATGGGCGGCTGGGTTGTCGGCGTCTATTCGCTCGATTTCAACTCGTCGGTCTACCTGAAGAACTCCGTCGACTTCCTAAAGCTCGGCGACGTCACGTCAGGCCTCTACAAGGCGGCGGTGTTCGGCTTCATCATCGCGCTGATGGGCTGCTACCACGGCTATAACTCCAAGGGCGGCGCACAAGGCGTCGGCGCTGCGACGACGAACGCGGTGGTCTCCGCCGCGATCCTGATCCTGGCCGCCAACTACGTCATGACCTCGCTCTTCTTCGGTGAGGGCAGCCGATGACCACGCCCAAGATCGAACTGAAGGACGTCTACAAACGCTTCGGCTCGAAGGTCGTGCTCGACGGCGTCAACCTCTCGATCCAACCCGGCGAGTCGCTGGTCATCATCGGCGGCTCCGGCACCGGCAAATCGGTCACGATCAAGAGCATCTTAGGGCTGATCACGCCCGACCGCGGCTCGATCAAAGTCGATGGCCAAGAAGTCACGCGCCTCACCGGCCGCGCGCGCGAGCAGGTGAACCGCAAATTCGGCATGCTCTTCCAAGCCGCAGCCCTATTCGACTCCCTGACGGTCTGGGAGAACGTGGCCTTCGCGTTGATCCAGGGCCGCGGCCTGGGCCGCACTGAAGCGAAAAAGATCGCGCTGCAAAAGCTCGCGAAAGTGGGCCTCGGTCCCGAGGTCGCCGAACTCTCGCCCAGCGAACTGTCGGGCGGCATGCAAAAGCGCGTCGGCCTCGCCCGCGCCATCGCAGCCGAACCCGAGATCATCTTCTTCGACGAACCCACGACCGGCCTCGACCCGATCATGGCCGACGTCATCAACGACCTGATCGTTGCGACCGTGAAGGACATGGGCGTCACGACCCTGTCGATCACCCACGATATGGCAAGCGCCCGCAAAATCGCCGACAAAATCGCCATGCTCTACAAGGGCAAGATCATCTGGGCCGGCCGCAAGGAAGATGTCGACAATTCCGGCAACCCCTACGTCGAGCAATTCATCCACGGCCGCGCCGAAGGCCCCATCAAGATGGAAGTCGTCCGCTAGCCCGGACCTCACAAGGTTGTCATCGCACGGGTCAAGCGGCCGCGTTGCACAGTAACGCCCTGGCGAGCCTTACTGTCGGCGAGAATGAGAGCTTGAGAGTTCGTCCCGAATGAAACTGAACCGCCGATCCATCGCCGCACTGGTCGCGCTCGCCCTCGTTGTCCCGTTCGCACCGGCCGCCGTCGCACAACCCGACGAGAAGTGCCGCGGCCCAGAAGACGAAACCGAACTCGACACCACCGCCATTCGTGTCGTCTCGCCGAAGCGAGAGGAATTCCTGGCCGCCGTCCGCGCTTACGCCGCCGGCAAATCGCTCGGCGTGGGCAGCGCCACCGACAAGCGAGGGTGGATCGTGCTGCTCCTCGAGACCCGCCCTTACGGCGTGACGATCGAAGTGGAATCGGCGGACATGAACAACTTCCGCGCCGTCGTGCGCACCTGCAATGCGACGCAAGACTGGCGCCCCTATTGGACGGCGTTCAAGCAATTCATCGATGCCAACCGCGCACAGTGGAGTGGCTGAAAGGGCTCGATTGTCGAAGATCGCCGGACCCTAAGCTGCAGCGTGAGACGCATCACGGTGTCCCCTGAAGCGCCACATAAGCCACCCGATCGCGCCGGCAAAGAAGAGCACGCAGAAAATGCTGCCCTCCGGTCCCTGCGCGCCGCCCGTCAAGTCGCGTGGACCGACGGCGGTCAAATGGATGAGTAACGACGGCACGTCGGCATCAAGACCCGTCACCGGCAATTCGAACCCCGTGGCCAACAACCAATTCCATCCGGCGTGCCAGCCCATCACGCCCCAGATGCTGCCCGCCTTCACCGCCCACGCGCACGCGAACACGCCGAACAAAAATGTCCCCAGCGTGACAAGCCAAGGCTGCCCCGGCCCATAGTGCAGCAGTGAAAACACCATCGACGACAGCACCACACCGAGCACCACATTGAACTTGCGCGCAATCGCCGACAGCAACCAACCGCGAAACACGAATTCCTCGACGCTCGACTGCACCGCGAAACACACGAGCAGTATGCCGATGCGCACCAGCGCGTCCGTTGATTGAAACGCCTTCAACGGCTGCCCCGCTTCAAGCCCGCCCGCCAGCCAAATCGCAAAGACAACGCCGCAGATGGTGATCAGCCCCATCGCGTGACCCAGCAAGAACTTCAGTACGCCCCACCCGCCCGCGAGCCCGACGGTCGCGAGCGGCCGCCGCTCGACAAGCCGAACCCAGGCCACGACGGCAAGCGCCATCATGGAAAACGGAAACAGCAGCAGCGCGACGAGACCGTTGAACCCAACGTTGTCGCCCTTTGCATTTAACAGCCCAAGATATTCGAGCAGATTGTCAGCGCCCAGCGACGGCGGAACGACGAGCAAAAGGCACAAGAGCGGCGCGAGCACGCCCCAGGGAATCCAGCCCCGTGCGGGGTCCGCCGAATAGAGCGCGATGGGCTTGAGTAGTGATGTGTTCATACGGCCCACTTAAGGCCGTAGGCATCACGCGGGTCTAGAACGATCGTGCGAACCTCGCACGGCCCTGAGCCAAGCATTGGGCGTCAGCCCAAAACTCTTCTTGAACGACCGCCCGAGATGACTCTGATCGGCAAAGCCGCAAGCCGTGGCCGCGTCGGCAATCGACTGCCCGCCCAGCATCATAGCGCGCGCTCTATCGAGCCGGCGCAACAGCAAGTACCGGTAAGGACTCGTGCCGAACAACGCGCGAAAGTCGCGCGACAGCTGCCACCGGTCATGCCGCGTCACGCGCTCCAATTCGTCAAGCGAGACGTCGCACTCAATGCGCGCGTCGATAAAATCCCGCGCCTGCATCGCAGCCCGCCGGTTACCGCGGCCGATCGCCTTCGCTCCGCCGGAAAGACCGTCAAGCACCGTCGCCAAATCGAACAGCGCGTCCTGATACTGGGACGCCGATAGCGGCCGGTCGTAGTCGTTCAGCAACGCGCAAACCGCGCCGTAAAGCCTGGGGTCGCTGGACACACCGCCCGCAACGAACGGCAGCGCGCGTCCACCCAACACGCCTTGGATATCGGCCGGCGCAACATAGGCCGTGCGATACTGAAACGCGCCGTCGTCGCCCGCACGCCCGTCGTGAAGCTCATCGGGATGCAGAACCACCATCTGCCCCGGCCGCGAATGCCGCGTCGCCCCGCGATAGTCGAAGCTCTGCACGCCGTGCAGCGTCACGCCGATCGCATAGGTATCGTGGCGATGCGGCGCGTAAGCCGTCCCCGAAAAACACGCCTCGATCCGATCGATCACCCCAGGCGCTCGACGCACCCAGCCAACAGTCCCAGCCATTACAAACCCTAGCGTCAGCGCGCGCCCCTTGACCAGAGCGCGCCAGACCTGTCCCCTGCGCCCGCGTCGAACCCAACGAGGACAAACCGATGGCGACATCACTTTATGACCTAAGCGTGGCGAGCTACCTGCAAACCCTGGGCGGGGTCGCGCATTTCATGGACCGCGCACACAAGCACTTCACCGCCAACAACGTGGACCCCAACGAAGTCGTCGAAACGCGGCTCTTCGCGGACATGCTGCCCTTCCGCTTTCAGGTGCAATCGGTGTGTCACCATTCGCTCGGCACGATTGAAGGCATCAAGAACGGCACGTTCCTACCGCCGTCGGGATCGCCCGCGCACGACTTTGCAGACCTGCAGAAACTCGTCACCGACACGCGCGACACGCTGGCGAAGATGACGCCGGCCGACGTCAACGCGTATCAGGATCGCGACATCGTCTTCCAAATGCGCGATTTCAAACTGCCCTTCACCGCTGCAAACTTCGTCTTGTCGTTCTCGCTGCCGAACGTGCACTTCCACGCCACAACCGCGTACGACATCCTGCGCACCAAAGGCGTGCCTCTAGGCAAACGCGACTACCTGGGTCAGTTGCGCATGAAGGCTTAGCCGCGCCCGGATGCACGCAACGCCTCGGCGATGCGTGCGTTCTGACAAAGGACGCAAATTCCCGCGCGGTTTTCCGGCGTCCCGACAAGTAGATTCAAGGTTGAATCAAATGCGGCCGCCAACGTTGGCACACCATTAGAGCGCACCGCGTAATGCTCGCCTTTGTCGCAAATCTCAAACAAGGGTCAGCCCATGCGAGAAGCGCAAATTAAGCATTCGACGCCTGAGCCCGCCGACTTCCATCGCCGCTTCGAGGACATCGCCGAAGACCAGCGCGAAGACGCCGTATCGTTTTTCTTCGATTTGAGACTCATGCTGCCCGCAGGTCTGCCGGCGGCCGATATCGACCGTGCGCGTCTCAACGTCGAACGGCGCCTCCATCGCGTCATGCGTAAGAAAGACCGCATGGTCTGGGCGGCCGACGGGTTCTTCCTGCTGTTGGCAACCACCGACCCCGCCCGCGCCGGCGCCGCAGCCGAACGCATCCACCAAGACATCTGCACCGCGCTTGCAGACGGGGACACGATACCTGACACCATCCAGCGGAGCGGTGCGCCGTCCTACGCTGCCCTCAGCCGAGTCGCCGGCGCTAAGGGAGAACATCATGGCAGCGCCGAAATGGAGTGAGCGTCCGCGGTCCCACCGCTTCGCCGTCGTCGGTGCATTCATCGGCATGGGCATCGCAGCCGTCGTCGCCTTCAACTACGCTTTCGAATCCGAAACGATCGTTCGCTGGGCCATCATGTCGACCGGCCTCCTTGGCGGCGGCGCAGCCGGCTTCGGCCTCGCCACGCTGACGGACAAGCGCTAACCGGCGGGGTTTGTTTGGCGCGAACGATCGCGTAAGCTCCGCCGCACGAAAGCGGAGCTGTCGTCTTTGAGCGCCACAAGCCTTCCCGGTTGGCTCTACACCGACCCGAAATTCTTCGAGCTGGAACGCGAAAAGGTGTTCCGCCAGACGTGGCACATCATGGGCCACATCTCCGACGCGCCGAACCCCGGCGACTACGTCACGCTCGATGTGCTCGGCGACCGCGTCGTCACCTTGCGCGGCCAAGACGGCGAACTGAGAAGCTTCCACAACGTCTGCCGCCACCGCGCCGCAAAACTAGCGCCGCAATCGCGCGGCTCGTGCGGCCATCGCCTGGTGTGCCCCTACCACGCCTGGAGCTACACTCTTGAAGGCGGTTTGGCAGGCATCCCGAAATGGCAAGGCTTCGACGCGCTCGACAAATCGAAATACGGCCTGCATCCGGTCGACCAGGAAATCTTCCAAGGCTTCATCTTCGTCCGTTTCGAAAAGGGCCTGCCCTCGATCGCGGAGATGATGGCGCCGTACACGGACGAACTAAAACCCTACGCCCTCGAAAGCTTGGTCCCGAACGGCCGCGTCACGCTTAGACCGCGCACGGTGAACTGGAAAAACATCGCCGATAATTATTCCGACGGCATGCACATCAACGTCGCGCACCCGGGCTTAAGCCGCCTCTTCGGCTCGACCTACAAGATCGAAGCGCAAACTTGGGTCGACAAAATGTCCGGCGAACTCCAGCAAAACACGTCGGAGAACTGGTCCGAACGCGCCTACCAAAGCCTGCTGGGCAGTCTAACGCACGTGCCGGCGAACCTGCGCCGCACATGGGTCTACTACAAGCTCTGGCCCAACGTGGCGTTCGACATCTATCCGGACCAGGTCGACTTCATGCAGTTCATCCCCGTCTCACCGACGGAAACGCTGATCCGCGAAATCGCCTATGTCCACCCGCACAGCACCCGCGAACTCAAAGCCGCGCGCTATCTCAACTGGCGCATCAACCGCCAAGTCAACGCCGAAGACACCAGCCTCATCGAAGGCGTCCAAGCCGGCATGACGTCGTCGAGCTACACCTCGGGCCCGCTCTCCCCGAAAGAAGTCTGCCTGGCGAGCTTCGCCACCCGCATGCGCAACCTGATCCCGGAAGCAAAAATGGAACGCGCACCGAACTAATCAGATACACGGACATCGCGATGGAACTTGTCACCGTTTTCGACATTGCACAGTCCGGCTATCGAGCGCGGGAAGCACTGATAAGCCCTGCAATTCTAACCTTAGTCGGCATTGGCATGCTGGTATTTTGGACGGGACCGCGCGCTGAACGCTGGGTGGTCTTTCGTTGGTTCTACTTCCTATCCTCGCTATCGATGACCACGTTCATTGCTTGGTACACCTACAGCGACTACGTCACTTTGAATGACGCACGGCGCTCGGGCGCATTTGAAGTGGTCGAGGGTCCTGTAGAGAACTTCGACCCTATGCCTGCGGGGGGCCACAAGCTTGAGGCCTTCAGCGTGCGCGGCGTGGAATTCAGCTACTCGGACTTCAGAATAACATCCGCCTTCAACAACAGCGCCAGTCACGGCGGCCCGATCCGGCGTGGCGCATATGTGCGCGTGTCATATGTCGGCGGCGATCATTCCACGGACAGCAATCAGATCATCCGGCTGGAAATGCGTGCGCAGGACATCCCGTCCGCCGCCGAGCGCCAAAACTGGCGGCCGTAAGACAGCGCGCGCCGGCCTAGAATTTCTTCCCCATAAAGCCCAGCACGCCGAGCGTGATCCCAAGCGCCGCCACGACGCCGGAAACCGTGCCGACGGTCGACATCAACGCTGCCGGATCCGTCGATTGCGGCGCCATCGCCAACATGAAAATGAAAAACCCAACCGCCAGGCCGATCATTACGCCACCCGTGATCACAAACCGCCAATTCGTCGCTTTCATTTCATCCCCCGAGAATCCGGTGGCGACCATACAACAACGGCGGCTTACAGCCATCGAGGCGCGGATTCGCGAGGCTGCGTGACGTTGTCCGAATCGGTTGGTCCCCCTATGTTCCGCCGCCATGGCCCGCCCCGCGATCCGATATGTCTGCCAGTCCTGTGGTGCCGCGTTTCCGAAGTGGAACGGGCGCTGCGAATCCTGCGGCACCTGGAATTCGCTGTCTGAAGAGGCCGATGCCGCCGCCATCCCCGGCTCCAAGGTCTCGGCCCGCGGCGGCCGCGTCATCGCGCTGGAGACGGTGAAGGGCACCTCCCCCGCCCCGCCGCGCCTTCTAACCGGCATCGCCGAGTTCGACCGCGTCTGCGGCGGCGGTCTGGTCGCAGGCTCGGCGCTCCTCGTCGGCGGCGATCCGGGCATCGGCAAATCGACCCTGCTGCTTCAGGCGCTCACCGCCCTCGCCAAAACCGGTAGACCGGCTGTGTATATCTCCGGCGAAGAGGGCATCGACCAAACCCGCCTACGCGCGAAACGCTTGGGGCTGGAAGACTCGCCCGTGCAGCTCGCCGCCGAAACCAGCCTGCGCGATATTCTGACCACGCTGGAAAGCGGCACGCCCCCCGCAGCCCTCGTCGTCGACTCGATTCAAACCGTCTGGGCCGACTCCATCGAAGCCGCCCCCGGCACCGTCAGCCAAGTCCGCGCCTGTAGCCAAGAACTCATCCGCTTCGCCAAACGCCGCGGCACCGCCCTCCTCCTGATCGGCCACGTCACCAAGGACGGCCAAATCGCCGGCCCGCGCGTCGTCGAGCACATGGTCGACGCCGTCCTCTATTTCGAAGGCGAACGCGGCCACAATTTCCGCATCCTGCGTGCGGTGAAGAACCGCTTCGGCCCGACCGACGAAATCGGCGTCTTCGAGATGCAGGAAAGCGGCCTCACCGAAGTGGCGAATCCGTCAGCCCTCTTTCTCGGCCCCAAAGAAACGCGCGCCTCAGGCGCGGCGGTCTTCGCAGGCGTCGAAGGTACGCGACCCCTGCTCGTGGAAATCCAAGCCTTGGTCGCACAAGCCAGCTACGGCGCCCCGCGCCGCGCCGTCGTCGGCTGGGACTCCGCCAGGCTCGCCATGGTGCTGGCCGTTTTGGACGCACGCGCCGGCGCTGGAATTTCGGCGCAAGACGTCTACCTCAACGTCGCGGGCGGCCTTCGCATCGGTGAACCTGCGGCGGACTTGGCAGCGGCAAGCGCGCTGATGTCGTCGCATCTCGGCAAGGTCATCCCGCACGACTGCGTCTTCTTCGGCGAGATCGGCTTGTCGGGGACGATCCGCGCGGTCGGCCAAACCGACGCACGCTTGAAAGAAGCTCAGAAACTGGGTTTCAAGCGCGCGTTTGTGCCGCCGGGCGTTTTGGGACCGAAGGGATTAGAACTCACGCCGATACCGTCCGTCGCCGCACTGATTGCCCAGTTGCAAACGCTTCATTAACCCAAAAGATCGACACCTATGGTACAGCTCACCAGGCGCCCATGGAGATCCCGCTGACGATCGTCGACTTCGTTGTGCTGGGGATTTTGTTGATCTCCGGCCTGATAGCGGCCTATCGCGGTTTCATGAAAGAAACGCTGACGGTCAGCGCCTGGTTCGTTGCCGCCCTCGCCGCAGTTTTCGTCTGGCCTGCCGCCAAACCCTTCGCCCGTTCCCTGCTGCAGCCGGACATGCTGGCCGACATTCTGGCCCTCATCGGCGTGTTCTTCCTGATGCTCATCCCTGCCTCATTCGTCAGCTTCCGCCTGACGGAGATGGTGCGCGGCTCGCGCGCCGGGCCTCTCGACCGCTCGCTCGGCTTCGTCTTCGGTCTGGCTCGCGGATTGTTGGTCGTAGGCCTGGGCTACATCGTGTATTCATCCCTCGCGCCGAGCGCCAAGCAACCCGACTGGGTGCGTGAGGCGCGGCTGCTTCCCGTCGTCAAGGGAACGGCCGACGTCATTCTGTCGTTCGGAGCAAAGAAGAAAAAGACGGACGAAGACGCCGTCGAAGAAGAACAGCCCGTCCAGGAAAGCGACAAGCCTAAGCCCGCCGTCAAAGGCGCAACAACGGCACAAAAAAAGCCGGTCGAAAAAACGGACACCGACAACAAAGAGGGCGGTGGGGACAACGGTAAGGCCTATGACGCAGGCGATCGCCGCGCGTTAGACCAGCTCGTACGCTCCGCATCGAAACCATAGAATGGACCAAGAGATCTCGACGAACCCCTTCGCGGACGACAAGCTCCACGAGGAGTGCGGAATCTTTGGCATTTGGGGCAAACCCGACGCAGCCGCCTTCGTCGCCTTAGGCCTGCACGCGCTTCAGCACCGCGGGCAAGAAGCCTCCGGCATCGTCACTTGCGACGACAGCAAGTTCTACATGGAACGCCGCGAAGGCCTCGTCGGCGATCAGTTCTCGGTCGGCGGTCCGATCGACAAGCTGAAAGGCCCGACCGGCATCGGCCACGTCAGATATTCCACGACCGGCGGCTCGCTCAACCGTAACATCCAGCCCTTCTTCGCCGACGTTGCCAACGGCGGCATCGCCATCGCCCACAACGGCAACCTGACCAACGCCTACGCATTGCGTCAGCGCCTGGTACGCAACGGCTCGATCTTCTATTCGACGTCGGACACGGAGTGCATCGTTCACCTCGTCGCCACCTCGCGCGCCGGCCAGATCGTCGACCGCCTGGTCGACGCGCTGAAGCAAGTCGAAGGCGCCTACTCCCTCGTCGCCCTCACGCGCAAGAAATTGATCGGCGTGCGCGATCCTCTAGGCGTACGTCCGCTCGTCATCGGCAAGGTCGACGGCGCGTACGTGTTCGCCTCCGAAACCTGCGCGCTCGACATCATCGACGCGGAGTTCGTGCGCGAAGTCGAACCCGGCGAAATCGTCGTCATCTCCGACGAAGGCCTACAATCGTATAAGCCGTTCCCGCCGCAACGTCCGCGCTTCTGCATCTTCGAATACGTCTACTTCGCCAGACCCGACAGCATGATCGAAGGCCAAGGCGTCTACGAAGTCCGCAAGAACATCGGCGCCGAACTCGCACGCGAGGCGCCGGTCGAAGCCGACATGGTCGTGCCCGTCCCCGATTCCGGCGTGCCCGGCGCGATCGGTTTCGCCGAAGCCTCGAACATCCCCTTCGAACTCGGCATCATCCGCAACCACTATGTCGGCCGCACATTCATCGAACCCAGCGACCACATCCGCCACCTCGGCGTCCGCCTCAAACACAACGCCAACCGCGCAAGGCTAAAGGGTAAGCGCGTGGTACTGATCGACGACAGCATCGTTCGCGGCACCACGTCGAAGAAGATCATCAAGATGGTCCGCGACGCCGGCGCGGCCGAAGTGCATATGCGCATCGCCAGCCCGCCGACGACAGACAGCTGCTTCTACGGCGTCGACACGCCGGAAAAGAAGAACCTCCTCGCCGCCAACTACACCGTCGCCGAAATGTGCCGCTTCATCGAAGCGGACTCGCTCCACTTCATCTCGATCAACGGCCTCTACCGCGCCTTGCGCCACGCCCGCCGCGACGCGAAGGCCACCCGCTACTGCGACGCCTGCTTCACCGGCGACTACCCCACGGCCCTCACAGACCGCGACAGCGAGACCGACGGCGGCCAGCTCTCACTGTTGGCAGTGTAGCCATGCTCTTGCACACACCTTGCCCTTCTCCCTCGGGGAGAAGGTGGATCGCCGCCGCAGGCGGCGAGACGGATGAGGGCCCCCGGTGCACCGAGGCCCCTCATCAGTCGCGCCCGCGGCGCGCCAGCTTCTCCCAAAGGGAGAAGCGCAAGAAGGTGGGCGCATGACCGGCCGCCTCGCCAATCGCGTCGCGCTCGTCAGCGGCGCCTCGCGCGGTATCGGCCGCGCCGTCGCGCTCGAACTCGCGCGCGAAGGCGCGCACGTGATTGCGATTGCCCGCACGACCGGCGCGCTCGAAGAACTCGACAATCAAATCGTCAAAGCCGGCGGCACGGCGACGCTGGTGCCGATGGACCTGAAAGACGGCGCAGCCTTCCCGCGCCTCGCCGGTGCCATCGCAGAACGCTGGAAGAAACTCGACATCCTGATCGGCAACGCGGGCGTTCTCGGCGGCCCCCTGACGCCGGTGACCAACATCAACCCGAAGGACTGGGTCGAAGCCGTCGACGTGAACGTCAACGCCAACCTGCGCTTCATCCAATTCCTCGACCCGCTGCTGAAAGCCAGCGACGCCGGCCGCGCGATCTTCGTGACCTCGGGTGCCGCCACAAACATCCGCGCCTATTGGGGCGTCTACAGCGCCACCAAAGCCGCGCTCGACGTCCTCATCAAAACCTATGCCGCCGAATGCGCGACAACAAAAGTTCGCGCCAACCTCTTCAGCCCCGGCCCCGTCCGCACAGGGATGCGCGCCAAAGCCTTCCCCGGCGAAGATCCGATGACGCTGCCCACGCCCGAAGACGTGGCCCCGCAAATCGTGGCGCTCGGCCTACCGACCGAGACGCGCAACGGCGAAATCGTCGCGTTCAAAAAACGCTAGGCCGACGGCTCTTTGCGGTTACTGAACATCCGCCAAATCATGCCGCCCACAGCCGCGACACCGATCGCGATGAACTTCCATGATGCAAGCAACAGCGCGATGAGCCCCTTGAACAACCCGGCCTTCGCCGCCGCGCCACCGGCAATCAGCGCCGCGATGCCGTAGGCGGCGGTCGCGTCGCCTTCCTTGAAGTCCGCATAACGGTTGCCTTCGACGAACGACACCATCGTCAACATCTTGGGCACTTGAGCGTTGATGTCGGCAAGCTGCTTCATGTCGCCGACAACGTTCACTTCAAGCACGCCCGTCCGTCCCAACGCCCGGATCGAATAGTTCAGCGTGTGCGAACTCGTCCCGAACTGCAGATGCTTGGCCCAATGCAGCTTGTGCTCGGCGCCATCGTATGTCGGCGACTGCGCCCAGCCGACGAGCGAGATCGGCTCATAGCCGGCCTTCACGCGTTCGTCGTTCGCTGCGGTCGTATCTTCCTGCATCGACTTCAGCAGTTCGTCGTAGTTGATCGAACTCGCGTCTTCGTCGGATACGTGGCCTTCGTTCGCGTAGGTGATGATCGCGGCCCAACTGCCGTCGGAAAGCACGCTGACATCGCGCGGCACGATCGTACCAAGCACGCCCTCAACCGCTTGCGGCGGGTTGCCCCACAGATCGACGAGAAGCTTCTTCGAGTCCGCCGCATCGAGAAACGCGAAACCCTCCACGATGGTGACTCGCGCCTGCCCGCCGGGCAATTCGACCGTCCCGTCGCGTTGCACCAGCGTCGCCGCGATCGCTTCGCGCGGATCGCTCAGAACCTCTTTCACCGCCTTGTCGGGTACGACCGCCTCTACCTCCGGCTCGGCCGGAGCCGGCGTTGCAGCGGTGTCAGTGGGCTCTTTCGGCGGCGGCACATCCGCCATCACCGGCGATGCCAACAACAACGAAGCCGCCAAACCGGCCCCGACGACACGCATATCAATTGCCATGACACTGGCTCCCCGCATCACTATTGAAGCAGAATAACCTTGGACACCACGACAATTGCAAGAACAACAATGCCGGCGAAGAACACATCGCCACCAAAACGCACCGACTGCGCCAAACGTGCAAAACAACACACTTCTGTTTTAGGCGGCATCCCAAGGTAAACGGCTAGAGAGACCGCTCACGCGGCTGCCGCCACAGCCAAAGGCCTAGAAGCGCAAACAGAGCGAAAAATCCGACCGCGACAAACGGCGCCGCCGTATCCTTCTGCGGCGTAGGCGGTGGCGGCAAAGGTGGCGGTCCCGTATTGGGTTTCGGTGCAGGCGTCGGACGCGGCGGAAGCTCTGGGACGTCGTGCCGCCGGTCAGGTGGCGGAATGTCCGCCGACGCCGGAACGACAGCGAACGCAAGCGTCGCGGCAACCGCGATCGTTAGAATGCGCGCCAGCATGGTGGCCTCCTACCGCTTGCGATCCTTGTCGAACGGATTCGCGCTCGTCTTCACCTTCATCCGGATCGGCACGCCCGTGAAGCCGAACGTCTCGCGTAACCCGTTGATGAGATAGCGTGCATAGTCGCCGGGCAGTTCACCGGCTTGGCTCGACGAAATCGCAAACGTCGGCGGACGCGTGCGCGCTTGGGTGATGTAGCGAATCCGAATGCGCCGGCCTTTCGGCGCAGGCGGCGAATGCCGCTCCAGCATCATCTCCAGCCAATCGTTCAGCTTGTGCGTGGAAACGCGCCTGTTCCAAATGTCGTGTTGCTTGACGATCGCGGGCATAAGCCGGTCGACGCCCTCGCCCGCCAAAGCGGAGATCGCGACGATGGGCACGCCCTTCCATTGCGGCAGCAATTCGTCGACCCGCGCTTTCAGCGTCTTCAAGAGCTGCGCTTTGTCCTCGACCAAATCCCACTTGTTGACGGCGACGATCATCGCCCGCCCCTCGCGCTCGACGAGATCGGCGATCTGCAAATCCTGAGTCTCGAACGGGATGGCCGCGTCGATGACCAGGATCACGACCTCGGCCATCTTGATCTCGTCGATCGCATTCTCGACCGACAGCTTCTCAAGCCCCTCGTCCACCCGCGACTTGCGCCGCAACCCCGCGGTGTCGATCAGCTTGATGCGCCGGTCTTCCCACTGCCACTCCGCCGCCACCGCATCGCGCGTGATGCCGGCCTCGGGGCCAGTGATCGATCGCTCTTGACCCAGCAACCGGTTCAGCAACGTCGACTTGCCCGCGTTCGGACGGCCGGTGATCGCGATGGTAAGCGGCCGGTTGTCGACCACCGCCTCATCGTCGCTCTCTTCGTCTTCCTCGACGTCGTGTGCGTCTGCCGGGGCAATGGCGTTCAGCGCGTGATAGAGCTCGTCGATCCCACGCCCATGCGCCGCCGACAACTCCACCGGCTCGCCGAAGCCCAGCCGCGATGCTTCGGATATCGTATGCACCGCCTCGCGCGTGTCGCACTTGTTCACGGCAAGGATCACGGGTTTGTTCGCGCGCCGCAGCAGATTGGCGATCTCGTGATCGAACCCCGTGACGCCGTCGCGCCCGTCGACGAGGAACAGCAACGCATCCGCCTGATCGATCGCCGCGCGCGTCTGCTTCTGAATGCGTTCGGCGAGACCATCGGCCTTCGCGTCGTCGAGCCCCGCCGTGTCCAGCACGCGGAAATTCAGATCGAGAATGCCGCCTTCGCCTTCGCGCCAATCGCGCGTCACACCCGGCGTATCGTCGACGATCGCCGCGTGTTTCCCGGTCAGCCGGTTGAAGAGCGTCGATTTCCCCACATTGGGGCGGCCGGCAATAGCAAGGGTGAAGGCCATCGGCGCATGTTTCGGAAGGCGGCGCTTTACTTCAGCGCCGTCAACCGCCCGTCATCCGTCAAGAGATAGACGATGCCGTCCGCAACCACCGGCGCAATGAAGGCCTTGTCGGGGATGTCGACCTTGCCCAGCACCTCGCCCGTGTAGGGCGAAACCGAAACCGCATAGCCTTCCGACGACAGCGCGATCAGGCGGTCCGACACCAACACCGGCCCCGACCAAGAAATCGTGCCCTGCTTCGTCTCGGCGTTGCGATAGGCGTCAAGCTGCGTGATCCAACGAACGCGCCCGTCCGCGCGCCGCACGCACATCACCTTCGCATCGTCGGTGATGACGTAGACATAGTCGCCGACAACCCACGGCCGCTGCGTCCCGCCGACGTCGATCGTCCACGCGCGCTCACCCGTACGAATGTCGATGGCCACGATGCGGCCCGCGTGGCTGTTCGCGAACACGAGTCCGCGGTCGATCACCGGACGACCGGAAATATCGGCCAGCGTCGACAACGGCGTCAGGCCGCCGGTGCGCGCCAGCGTGTCGCTCCACAGCGAACGGCCGTTACGCACGTTCAACCCGAAAAGCTCGCCCGACGTATACGGAACAACGACAAGGTCGCCCGACACGGCAACGCTGTTCGAACCCAGAATGCCGGCCGACTCGGCGATGCCGCGGTGATCCCACAACACGCGCCCGTCGTCTTCGGCCAGCGCCATCAGCTGGTTTTCCTGCGTCGCGACGAACACGCGTCCGCCGTTCACCACGGGCGCCGCCCGGAACGGCACCGTCGTGGCGCGACGCCAAATTTCCTTACCCGTGTTGGCATCGAGCGCCGCGACAAAGCCGAAGCCCGTGGACACGAACACCTTGCCGTTGTCGAACGCGACGCCACCGCCGAAGCCGTCTTCTGAGTCCTCGTCTTCCGGCGTCAGGTTCGACTGCCAAAGGCGGTCGCCCGTCTTGGAGTCGTACGCCGAAACCTCAACCTCGCTGTCCAGCACGAACACCTTGCCCGCCGCGACGACGGGCGAAGCCGTCAACCGCGAGGAGGTGCTCGAACCTTGGCCGACGCTGACGCTCCACTGTTGCTGAAGCTCGCCCCCCGCCGACAAATGGTGCATCACGTTGTCGGCGTAGCCGCCCGGCTGCGGCCACTCGGCGTTGACCGTCGGCTTCGGCAGCTTCACCGCCTCGTTGGCGAGCTTTGGATCGGCTTCCACCGTCCGCGCCGTCGGCAGCACCGACACGCGCTCGCCGCGAATGTTGGCCTTGTTCGGCGGCGACAGAAATTGTTCGAACGTTTCGCAGGCGCCGAGCGAGACGGAGGTCGCGAGCAACAGGCTCACGGCCGCCAGCGTTTTGGGTTTGAGGCGGAAAGTCATGGGGCGATCTCGTTCGCTTAAGGCGTTGGGGGCGTGGGCGAAGGCTGTTCAGGCGTTGCAGGTCCCAGCAAGCCGGGCTCCTCCGCCGTCGCGTCAGGCAACAGCGGCTGCATCGTCGAAGGGTCCGGCGGCTGCAACAGCAAAGACTCCGATCCCGGTATCGACAGTCCAGGCATGGCTTTCAGATCGGTAAGCTTCATGCCGGCGTTGATGAGCGTGATCATCTCTTTCGAACGGCGCTGGCTGCCGTTCGGCGCGTTCGGAATCTCGGCGATGTCGGCATAAAGCTTCAACGCCTCATCCTTCTTGCCGCCGCGCCATGACGCATAGGCCAACATCTCAAGCGCCATCACGCGCCAAGGGCTCGTACCCTTGGTGATCGGCTCCAAACGCTTTTTCACGTTTTCAAGCGACTCGGTTTCCAGAACCAAAATCGCCGCACGCAGCTGCGCATAGTCGTGGAACAACGGATCGCTCGTGCTCGCGCTGATCTCGTCATAAAGCGTCAGCGCCGCCTTGAAATCCAACAACTCGGCGCGCAATCCGGCTTCTTGGAACTTCGCCGCCAGCGCATATCCGCTGGTCGCCGTCGGCGCGAATTTCGCGAAACGGTCGGCAGCCTCTTTCTGCTTCGTCGGGTCAGCAGCGATCAGTTCCGCGATTTTCTCGAACTCGCGCGACGACGCTTCAAGCTGCTGGGCATGCCAATAGGAATAGCCCTGATAGCCGGCGACGGCCAAGATCACGACGGTGACGGCGGCGATGATCGGAACTTGATAAGTCTTCCAGAGCTTCGCCATCTGCTCGCGGCGATACTCCTCCTGCACTTCTTGGAAAATGTCGCTCACGCAATGCCTTTGACGAGGAGGCGCAGGAACTAGCCGCGGCCGGAAAAATGAGCGCGGACATTAGCCATCTTACCCAGCCCCCGCAATCAGTTGCGACCTTACCTCGTTGTCATGCGGCGATGCTGCTCGTTCATCCGACGACCGCACTGGTCTCAGTCATCCGGGCGCGGTGCAGCACGAAGTACTGCCCCGCAAACCCGGCATCCAGGAGACCACGCGGGCGAGTGTCAGTCCGGTCTCTGGGTCCCGGATCGCGATCGCTCCGCTCGCGCGTCAGGGATGACAGGTCGTTGCGTGTTTCGCGCCTACGAATCGGCGCTCCGAATCACGAACCGCCCGGCTCCCTCTAAATCCGGTCCGGCCCGCAAGAGGGTTATCGTCACCGGCTGGTCGCGCTCGCGCGGACGGCGCAAGCAGCCCTGTCGCACCACCGGAAATGGTCCTCGAAATCGTCCAAAATCGCTTGACGCGGAGCCGCCCGCGGTACCACTTACAGCTGAGTGACGATCGGCGACGATTGGCGGATTACCTGGATTCAGCGCCTTGAATTTCAACCCTGCCGGGCATGTCCCCAGGGGTTGGCACTACCCTCGGCTGTGCTCGTTTTGCAACAGCCAATGGGCATGTGTCTTTGCTGCAAGGGTTCGACAATCTTTCCCGCCGAGAATTGCGATTAACGACGATAGCCCCATACTAAGGGTGTCGGAAAGCCTCGCCAGGTCGGTCACTTAGTGATTCACCTTGCAAGGTTCGGTGAAGCGGGGGTTGGCACAGTGAAGCGTGCGATGACCATCATAGCAGTGACGGCAGGCGCTCTTGCAGCGTCGACGCCGGCGCATGCGGGTGAGACGTCGACCGCCGACCGCATCATCAACGCCGTCTACGGGGAACTCGGCCTGAACGCGAAAGCGCAGGAACCGCAAACCCGCGACGGCTTCTTCGTCGGCATCCATCAAGGTCTGGGCACGGAAAGCGGCTTGTCGCCGATCGCAGCCGGTCTTTCGATCCCGCTCGACATGAGCGAGCCGGTCGATTCGATCACGGCCAACGGCTACTACGTGTTCACGACCGACTGGTCGCTCGGCAGCTATGTCGGCGGCGGCTTCGGCAAGTTCAATCTGACGGAAGACCCGCTATCAGACGCGATGCCCCACGGCAACTTCGCGTATCAGGGCGTCGCCGGTCTGACGTGGTCCTTCACGCCGTCGATGGCGCTGGGCCTTGAGTATCGCTACTCCGAAGCGGTCGATGCGAACTTCCTGCAGCAGACGACGGTTCCGGAACAAGAAGAAAATCAAAGCGTCACGCTGCGCTTCGACTTCTTGCTGAACTAAGCGTTCCTCCACGTTCCAAGTTCGGGCCGCCCTCGGGCGGCCTTTTTCGTTTCAAGCCGTCACAAGAACCGATCGGCATCTTCAGCACGCGGCATGAAGCACTGCGAGCGCACGCCGAACCAACGAAGCCGGTTGCGCGCCACGATCTCGTACATGCTATCGCGCCACGACAGCGGCAACGCGCGCCCGATGACCGACAGTGAGTACGGCAAGCCCAACCGCGCCAGAATGCGAATGGAAGCTTCCGACTTGAACCATGCGCGCCCGTCCTCGATGAGAATGTTCGTCTCATACGTCACGGGATCGAGGCCGTAGTGCCGATAGAGTGCGGCGCCCAATTCCGACTGCGCCGCCAGCAAACGAAACGTGCCGCGCCGATCGCGCTGCAAGATCGTCTGCGCGAACCGCGAGCACATCACGCACATGCCGTCGAAGATCACGATCGGCCTATCGTCCGCAAATGCCGGCACCGAAGGATCGCTGCGATAACTGTAACGCTCAGCCGATCGCACGCCGCGCCGCCCACCACAGGAACAGAAGACAAATCCCCGTCCCGCCGAGAATACCGGCCAAGGCCGCAGGATCCTCGCTGCTGTATCCCAACGCCGCCGCGACATGAGCGAGCCCCACGAACGTGGCCAACCCGCCGCCGACCAGGATGACCACAAACACGGGATACGCGATCAGAAACGGCATCGACGGCCGTTTCATCTGCACGACCCGAAGCGCGAAATAGGCGAGCAGAGCCGCCCCTACGGCAAGAACGATCTGAGACATGGCGACCGACAATATAGCCGCAGACAGCGCCGCGGCGAGTGACATCGACGCTTAGCGGGCGTATCCCTCGGCCCGCAAACGCGGGGGAGCGCCGTGAGCGAATCTAAAGGTCACGCCATCGTCTTGGGCGGCAGTATCTCGGGTCTCCTCGCCGCGCGCGTCCTCGCCGATCACTTCGACCGCGTCACGATCGTCGAAAAAGACAAGCTCGCGAACGACCTCGCGCCGCGCAAGACAGCGCCCCAAGGCGCCCACGCTCACGCACTTCTCTCGCGCGGTCGCAACATCGTCGAAGTACTATACCCGGGCATCTCCGACGAACTCGTCGAAGGCGGCGCGACGCTCGCCGGCATCGAAGACGTTCGCGTCTACGTGCTGGGCTGGCGCAAACAATTGGAGGACCCGGAACGGATACTCGCGATGACGCGCCCGTTCTTCGAGCGGACGCTGGCGCGACGCGCACGCGCGCTCAACAACGTCAGCGTCATCGAGGACGCCGAAGCCGTCGGCCTCACCGGCACGCCCGATCTCGCCACCGGCATCACCATACGCGACGCCAACGGCACACACGATGTCGCCGCGGACTTCATCGTCGACGCGCGCGGCCGCGCCAGCAATCTCGCCGACTGGATGAAACAAATGGGCCTCGAAGGCCCGCCGCACGAAACCTCGCCCCTCGCCTCAGTTTATTCGTCCTGTCTCTACGAGCCGGCGCCCGGCGCGCCGCGTCCGTGCGCGCATCAGGTCGCGAAGTTCGAGGAAAAACTCGGCGTCCTCATCTTCCCGGTCGAGAACAACCGCGTGCAAGTCTCGCTCGGCGCCAACACCATCATGCCGATGCCGAAAACGCAGGAGGCATTTCTCGCGGCGCTCAAGGCCCTGCCCGTCCCCGACGCGTACGAGGCTATCAAGCCGTTGCGCGCCATTACAGAGATCTCGCACTCGCGCTTCTCCGCCAGCGTCCGTCGCAACTACCACACGCTCAAACGCTTGCCCGAAGGCATCGTCGCCATCGGCGACGCGGTCGCGAGCTTCAATCCCGTCTTCGGCCAAGGCATGACCGTCGCCGCGCTCGAAGTCGAATGGCTCGCCAAGTGCCTTGCCAAAACCGATACGCATGCAGCGGGCTTCGCAAAGTCGTACTACGCCGGCGTCAAACCCATCGTCGACCTTGCCTGGGGCCTGCCCGATCTCGAAGCGCGCCGCAACAATCCGAAAGCGCAGAACTGGCTGATCCGTTTTCTGCTCTGGTATACCGAACGCATGCAGAAGACCGCGACGCGCGACGTCTACGTCTCGCGAACCCTCCTGCGCGTACAGAACATGATCGAGCCGCCGACCAAACTCTTCGGCCCGCCGGTCTTCTTCCGCGTCCTCTTCAGATAAGCCCGACCGCGCCGACGATCACCCAAACACCGATCGCCGCAAACAGTGCCGCCGCCGCAATCCGCACGACGTGAAGCGGCACGATCCTGGTGATCGCCTCGCCAAAAAACACCGCCGGCACATTCGCGACCATCATGCCGATCGTCGTCCCTGCGGCCACCAGCAGGACATCGTGATAGCGCGCGGCGAGAAGCGACGTCGCAATCTGCGTCTTGTCCCCGATCTCGACGAAGAAGAACGCGATCAGCGTGGTGAGAAACACGCCGTCATAGGTGCGCGACGCAGCCCCTTCATCCGCCTTGTCGGGAATGAGCGCCCACCCCGCCATGACAACGAACGCAACACCGACGGCAATACGGAACGCCTGCCCCGTGAGCCACGCGGCGAGGTAATACCCGGCGCCCGCCGCCAAGGCATGGTTCGCCAGCGTCGCCGCCAAGATGCCGAGGATGATCGGAATGGGCTTGCGATACTTCGCGGCAAGCACGATGGCCAGCAGCTGCGTCTTGTCGCCGATCTCCGCAATCGCAACCACGAGAGCGGACGTACCAAACGCGTCGAACATGAGAAGCAATCCCGGGGGCACGGCGTGAACGACGACACATCGACCCTCGTCGGCCCAAAGCCGAAGGTCTCCGTGTCGGTCTCGCCAATCCGGAACATCCCGTTCCGCCGCCTGCGCCATGGCCCAAAGGCCAAGTATGTTGACGCGAGGCTCCGCTTGAGTGGTGCGGACAACTACTCCCCGAACGTCGCGATATGTAAGGAGCGCGCGGGCGCCGTCAACCCGCGAAGGTGGCAGCCCACAAACATGATGCTGCGAACCACTTGCAGCTAGTCACGGCCCGCTGCCAGCGTCATGGTGTCCCCTCAAACGCGAGCCTGCTTGCAAACACGCGCACATCTGCGGGCCAGCCCGCGATCTGCAAGTCGAACCGCTCGCGATCGTTCGCAAACAAAGCCCGCGACGCCTCTTCAAATCCCGGCAAGTTGCCCGCCATCGCCGACATGAATCGATAGGCGCGCTCGTGCGCCTCGCGCGTTTTCTGCTTCGCGCCACCGGAGCGCCGCGCCTCATCCACCAACTTGCGCAGCGCCACCGACGCGCCGCCCGGCTGTGTCGCAAGCCATTCCCAATGACGCGGCAACAAGGTCACCTCACGCCCGACGACGCCCAGCTTCGGCCGCCCGCGTCCGCGCGGTTCGCCGGCCGCTTCGTCCGGCGGCGTGCGCCGCGCCGGCAGCGACCGCGTCAACCGGTCGACCACATCCGCCACCGAACCGCGCAGATCGAAATCCATCACCCGCCCGGTCGCATCATCGAAGACGATGATCGGGCCCACCGCCTTGTCCGACGCCGCCTTCACCGCGAGAACGACCTCGATCATTGGGCCCTCCGCCAACCGGCGCGTGCCGTCGAATGCCGTGCAAGCCTTGGAAAGGTGATCGCTCATAGCGGGATTATTACCCGGCTGCCACATCGCGTGTCAATTATTATCCGGGTAATATTGCAATAACCGCGACCCACTGGTATGCAGCCGAAATTGAGATGAGGCCGTCCCGTGAAGAGCGCAAACAAGAAAGCGGCCCTCGCCGCCTATAAGCAACGAAAGATCCCACTGGGCATCTATGCGGTCCGCTGCACGGTCACGGGCGAAACATGGGTGGGCCAATCGCCAAATCTCGAAGCGATCCAAAATCGCCTCTTATTCGCACTGCGCTTGGGCAGTTCCGAGCACAAAGACTTGCAGAAAGCCTGGAACGTGCACGGCGCCGACAGTGTCACGTTCGAAGTTCTAGAGCGTATGACCGACGAAGAACCATCCTTCGACCGCGACACGCTGCTGAAGGAACGCACCGCGCATTGGCGCCAAACACTCAATGCAAAATCGATTTAGCGAAGAACCTCTTCGCGATTGGCGCAGTAGTGGGAACGCGCCTTCGCTAGCGCTCTAGCCGAACAGCGCCTGATACTGGTCGGGCTTAAACCCGACGAGCATCTTCTTGCCGGCAATCAGCACCGGGCGCTTGATCATGGAAGGCTGCGCTATCATCAACGCGATGGCCTTCTTCTCGTTCAACCCTTCCTTCTTATCATCGCCAAGCGAACGAAACGTCGTGCCCGCGCGGTTGAGCAACGTTTCCCAACCGGCCTCTTTGACCCAACCTTCAAGCACCTCGCGCTCAATCCCCGCGCTTTTGTAGTCATGAAACGAATACGCAACGCCGCGCTCATCCAACCAAGCCCGCGCCTTCTTCATCGTGTCGCAATTCTTGATGCCATAGATCGTGACCTGCTTCGCCATTACGCACGCTCCATATCCAAAGCCATCCTGATCGCCCGTTCCACGGGACACGCATCCCTGTCAATCCGTCAATGGCAGCGCAGATGCCATGCCCGCGCCGCTCAGATCAACCGCGCGCCACGCGCTCAGGCGGCGTCGGCAATCGTGCGCTCGGCCAATCCGGCCGCCTGAAGCAATCGCGCCTGCTCGGCCGCGTTGCGATAGAGGAAATCGTACGGCAGCCCCAAGCGAACACTCGCCTGGCACGGCGGCGACTTCGGATCCGCCCGTCGGTCGGCCAACGCCCCACCGGCCTTCAGCGCCAACCAGTCGAAGGTCGTCAAATCATACTCCTTGCCGAGTTTCAGTTTGTGCCGGATCAACGGCGGCAATATCGAAACCGCCGCGCGCGCCAACGCCCGATGCAAGAACTTCGGCGCACCCGGCGCCGCCTGCCCCGATTGAATGATCGTCAGGAATTCCTCCACGATCGGGTGAGGCTCGAATCTGTCCGCAAGCTTCTCCATCATGACCAGAAAATCCGCAGACGAAGACGGACAAACCTGCGCCCCATAAAGCCGCGCCACCGTCGCGCCGTCACGATAGAAACGCGCCTTCTCCACATCGGACAGCGGCGACACAAACCGGTCATACGCATTGACGAAGCCATAGCCCGCCGTCGCCGCCACCCAATCCAACAGGTCCGTATCGAGCGCGCGATAGGCCTCGCCCTTCGGCGTCGCCCCCGACACCTTCGCGTGCATATTGGTCACGCCCTGGATCACGCGCCGCGCGGCGCTCGCCGGCCCATAGCACCCCACCATCGCGGCAACACCGGTGCGCTTCGAACGTCCGATCGGATCGGCCTTGTACGTCGAGTGATCCCAGACGCCCGACCGAATGCGCGCATCGGCAAATTCCATCAGCACCGCGGCGACGCCGCCGACGCCCAGCGCCACCGGGTTCTTGAACACCCGCCACTGCACAGACGCCGGATGCTGCAACGCGGCCTCACCCACCGGCTGGCTGTAATCGATCTTCCAGCCCAGATAGGACTTCATCTCATCCATGGCGCGCGGCGCTCCAAATAAGTATCATCTGATAGCTTTCTTAATATGTATCGCCTGATAGTATTCCTGACAAGAGGACGTCAACGTGAAGCGCGCCACCTCAACGCAAGACGAACACGTTCCACATTTCGGCTACCGCAAGGGCGAGGAATCGCGCCAACGCATCCTCGAATCCGCTCTGAAAGCATTCGGCGCCAAAGGGTTCAAAGCCGCAACCACCCGCGAAATCGCGGAGGACGCAGGCGTCAACCTGCCCGCACTCACCTATTATTTCGGTGGCAAGGAAGGCCTCTACAACGCCTGCGCCCGCGAGATCGTCGGCCGCTATGAAAAGCGCATGCTGACGCTCGTCGCCGGCGCGTACGCCGACCTACGCCGTCCGATGAAGCCCGCTGAAGCGCGCACGCGTCTAAAGTTAGTGATGGCCGCTCTCGCCGCCATGCTCGTCGGTGCGGAGGAAACCGAAATTTGGTCCGCCTTCGTCCTGCGCGAAATGTCGGAACGCGGGCCCGCCTTCGCCGTCCTCTACGAACAACTCTGGGCCCCCGGCGTCGACCTGACCGCGGGCCTGATCAGCCGCGCGATGGGCCAGCGCACCACGTCAACGGACGCACGCGTTCACGCACTGCTCCTCATCTCGAGCCTGTCGGCATTTTCCACCGCCCGCCCGGTCGCGCTCAAATATCTAAAATGGCCCGACGCCGCTGACGAACGCTTCGCGCGCATCAACAAAATTCTCGACCAGCAGATCGACGGGATTGGCTAGCGCTTTACGGCGTGGAGGCGTTTTCGCCGTCGGGGCTCGCCGCTTGCGCCGCGCGCATACGTGCTAGACCGCCCTTGCGACCGGCGCGCACCGCGAGCTCATGATCGCGTGAGAAACTGCGCTTGCTAACCGGCACGCTTGATCCGCCTTTGGAGGCGATATCCCGCTGACGGCCGCGATCCATCGCCGCAAATCCGCGCTTTACGAGAATCGGCGCGCCGGCACTCGGCGTCTTATGAACGCGCGGGTCGATTAGGATATCGGTGGTGTTCGTCATGACAAGTAACCCTCAAGCGTTTCATCAACGGCGTCTAAAACGCATGACGGAACCGACAAGTTCCAAACGGCAGAGACTTTCTTCACACATTGACCGGTTTGCGTAACCGCAAAACAACCGTGCAGACACACTGTCCGTCGCGTCCAATCGCGGCGGTTGAACCGTGGAACTCGTGACGAACCGTGCCTTGCTTGAAGGTGGTCACGACCACGGTGGATCTCAAAAACGCTTGAGCGCCACCGAGGTCGTGTATTCTGCAACGTAGTAACTAGGTGCGAGCCGGCGTCGCAGGCATGCCGCTCACGCGCGTCGTGCCCGGACGAACGCCACCCGCCGCGATCAACCGCTTCGCGTGCACCACGCCCAGATAGCCGCCGCCGATAGAGGCCGCCGCGCCGACGATCAGCGCCAAGAAGCTCCACAACGCCGCCTGAGCCGCCGCTTCACGCGCCGCCTCTTGCTCCGCCGGCGTCAACACTTCACCAGCGACCACGACCGAAGGTCCGGGCAGATTGCCGACCAACGGACCACCGACGCGTGCCGCAAACACCGACCCGCTCGCAAGTCCAAGCACCAGCACACCAACCGACAATATCGAGACGCCCCAACTCAAGAAACCTTGGAAGCTACCCTCGACCCGGTCGACCGACGGGTAAGAACCCGCAACCCAACCGGCCGTCCAACCACCGGCGAACGCACTAGCGATGCCCGACACGGCCCACCACGCGTAAGCGCCCCAAGCGACCGTCTCGCCGCTCAACACGTCGCCGCGCGTCGCGTCGAACGTAGCGCCGAGCCCGGCGCCCAACAGCGTCAGCAACACCTGACCCGACAACGCAACGATCACACCTGCGATAACAGCGCTCCAATGCACTTCACCGGTGGTGACGCCGTCGCCGTCCAAAAAAGTCCGAAAAGACGAAGCCATGATTCACTCCTATTTCCGTGCTCACGCACATAAGAAGGCGCCCCGCGCGCGACGCGCCAAGGAACCGGATTCACCTAAAGAACAGAAAGATCAGCAGCAAAATCGGAATCGGAACGCCGATCAGCCAAAGCAAAATGTAACGCATGGGCAAAATCCCTCTCGTATCGACATCAACACGCTGGACTAACGCGACAAAGGGGGAACGGTTCCGCAGGGCAACTGGGAACCCACACACCCGCATCGCGTTTTGCCTGACGGGGACAGCTTGGCTTGCCTCTTAAGGATATGACGCACGCGCTTCGGCGGTGCCTGAGAAAGTGCGCGGATTGCAGATGAGAGCGGCCAGGACACGACGCCACCTCCGACAGTTCCTGGATCCAGGCTGCGAGGTCGAACGCTTGGCGTTGCAGGAACTGGGCGAGATACTCGAATCCAACTTCCCGGCAATCGGACCATCCATCCGCGTCTGGCTCACCGCCATCCGCGAACTGAACGACTCTGCATGCACCACCTTCACACCCGAAGCCGCGCTCGCTTCGTTAGCGTGGGATCTCCGCCGCCGTTGGCTACGCTTCGCGCACGAGTCAGCCGATGCTCAAATCAAATCGCCTCTGCGTACGGCTGCGGTGTCGACGCCCTCCGGCGCACCGATCGTCTACGGCTACGAACGTTCGATTGAACCGCGCCGCCTCGAGGCGCGCTGCGCCGCCGCCGCGACGCGGGTGCCGCCAGGATGGTCCGCCGACCATGTCCTGTTCTCAAGCGCGCAAGGCGCGCTCGCCGCCGTTCTCCATTGGGCGAATTCGAACGGTTTTTGGGATCGCGAATCCCCGCACCTGAAATTCGCCGGCAATTATTTCGAGACGCAGCATGCGCTCAACGCGGTATGCGGGCGAACGCTCGACTGGAGCCGCAGCAAAAGCGTCGGCGCCGCGCCGTCCGATCAAGAGCGCCCGTCGCGCACCATCCTGATCGAACCGGTCTTCTACGATGAAGCGGTCAACGTCTTCGATCTTGCCGCCTTTCACCGGGCCTGGCCATCGATGTTCACGGCAAACCCGTCGCTCATCATTCTCGACACGACGCTGACCGGTCCGACCTTCCCCATGAACCGCCTGCTCGAACCGCTATCGGGCGAAGCGGCCCCCGTAGTGATCAACATCCGATCGGGTCTGAAGCTCGATCAAGCCGGCCTTGAACTTGTCAACGTCGGCATCCTCTCCGTCTACACCCACATCGCCACCCGCGCATCGCTGCTGCCGGACATCGGCGTAGCGCTCAGACACCTGCGCACTGTGCTCGGTCTAGGCCTCACGCTCGACGAAATATCGACGCTCGAAGTGCCGTGGTTCTTGAGCATGCCGCATCTGCGCGCCCACAGCCGCGCAGTATTCGACAACAACGCCCTCCTAGCGCAGGCGATGGCTAAGACCAATCGCCTGTTCGCACAAATACTGCATCCGCAATTCGCGCGCCCCGATTGCGCCTGGGCGAACGCGCCATACAGCATCGCGCGACTGCCGAACGCGGACGTCGGCGACTACCGCCAACTCGAGTCCATCTTGACGCGCGAGGCCGACCGCCGCGGAATCCAATTCGACCACGGCGGCAGCTTCGGCTTCCGCTTCCACCGTTTCGAAGCGGTAATCCCCGGCGACGGTATGGGCGAACCTTATCTGCGCGTTGCGATGGGTGCACGCCCCGGTCCGTCGCTGCAAGGCGTCGTCGACCTGATGTGTGAAGTCGCCGCCGCGCCCGATCTCGAAAGCCTCACCAAGCGATACAGCAGCTAGCCGTCGTCGGCCAATCGTTTCAACAACCGCATACTCGACTTCACGCGGCGAAAAACAACCGACAGCAGCTCGTTCTTGCTCAGCGACTAGCGTCGCAACGCCTTGTAGTCGACCTTCCGATGGAACGGCCGCAAAGCCACAGAGGCTCCGCGACGCCCTCTTGCATTTCCTGCCGTAATCCGACTCGATTGCCGCACCACCACGAGACCACGCATGGCGACCCAACCGCTCGACCGACCGATCTGGCACGCACTCTCCACGCGCCTGTCCCACCTAGCCGTGGGCAGCGCCCGCGCGCTGCGCTTCGCACCCGATATCGGTCCCCTCGCCGCCGCACGCGATGACACTGCCGAAAGCCTGCAAACATTATCCAATCTGGTCGCCGAACACGGAAACGCAGTGCTCCTCCAAGTCGGGGAGAGTCCGTTGCCGCCACACACCACCGCCGAGATGACCGCGTTGGGTGTTCAGATGGTGGCGCAGAATCTCACACCGCTCGAACCACCCGACCGGGCCGAACGCCTCACCGAAGCCGACGCAGCCGCCATGCTCGAACTGGCGACGCTAACGAAGCCGGGTCCCTTCAACGCACGCACGCACGAGCTCGGCGGCTTTTGGGGCATCAAAGAAAACGGCAAGCTCGTCGCCATGGCCGGCGAGCGCCTGAAACTAGACGGCTTCACCGAAGTCAGTGGCGTGTGCACGCATCCAGATGTCCGCGGCCGCGGCTACGCCGGCTTGCTCTCGCGCACCGTCGCAACGCAAATCCAGAACCGCGGCGAGACCCCAATCCTCCACGCCTACGCCAGCAACACCGCGGCCGTCTCGCTCTATGAGTCCTTGGGCTTCGTTCTGCGCTGCCACGTCACCGTGACAGTGCTCACGCCGTCGCGCTAAGCAAATTCAAACGAAGCGGACGACGCAGTGCGCATTGCCCTCGCAACACTCAGATACCGGCGCGATCCCGACGAAGCTCTTCGCGCCGTCCAGGACGCGCTCAAAGCGGCAGCACGCGAAGGTGCAAAGCTGCTGTGTACCCCCGAAAACTACCTGCCCGGCTTGCGCGGCGTAGAGTTCGACGTCCCGCCCCCCAACGCCGCCTTCCTCGCCCGCGCCGAGCGAGCGCTCCGCGACACGGCCGCAGCGACCGGTGTCGGTGCAATCGTCGGCGTCGAGCGCACGACGCCCGCCGGTCTAATCGCCTCGGCGCTGATCATCGCACCTGACGGTCGCCTGCTCGGTCATCAAGACAAAGTGCAAATTGATCCGTCCGAAGAAGGCACGTACGTGCCCGGCGCCGGCCGCCACATCTTCGAGGTCGACGGCATGCGTTTCGGCGTTGCGATCTGCCACGAAGGCTGGCGCTATCCCGAGACCGTCCGCTGGGCCGCAAGACGCGGCGCTCAGATTGTATTCCATCCGCAATATTCGCCGGCGGCGGACGCGCCGCGCGAACCTAACGAATGGGCAAGCGCGTCCGGCACGATCCACGAGAAGGCCGCCGTCTGTCGCGCCGCCGAAAACGCGATCTACTTCGCGACCGTGAACTACGCGATACCGAACAGCATCGCGGGCACCGCCCTCATCGATCCGGACGGCACCATCGTCAAGATGCACACCGGCGACGAGAACACCCTCATCGCCGACGTCGACACGTCGCGCGCAACTGGCCTACTCGCGCGCAGACTCGCAGCGTCCGAATATCCGTAGGACTACCGGCCGCCCGAGACCGTCTCGCCGAACAGCGCCTTCAACTCGCGCGGCTGCGAACGCCAATACTGCGGCGGCGCCTCGACGGTCGCACCGAGTTCAGCGGCGGCATGCCAAGGCCAACGCGGGTCATAGAGCATGCCACGCGCCAACGCGACGAGATCGGCCTTGCCGCTCGCGACGATCTCTTCCGCTTGCCGCGCCTCGGTAATCAGACCAACCGCAATCGTGGGAACACCCGTCGCAGCCTTGATCGCCTCAGCAAACGGCAGCTGATAGCCCGGCCCCAACACAATCTTCTGCGCCGGCGACATCCCGCCCGACGACGCATCGATCCAATCCACGCCGCGCGTCTTCAACGCCTGCGCAAACGCGATCGTCTGTTCGATATCCCAACCGCCGTCTACCCAATCGGAAGCGGACACGCGCACGCCGACCGGCTTATCCGCCGGAAACGCCGCGCGCACCGCATCGAACACCTCAAGCGGAAACCGCATGCGGTTCTCAAGCGAGCCGCCATAGGAATCCGTTCGGTGATTGGCGATTGGCGACAGAAACTCGTGCAGCAAGTATCCGTGCGCCGCATGAACCTCGATCCCGTCGATCCCCAAGCGCGCCGCGCGCTTCGCCGTCGCCACGAACGCATCGCGCACCTGCTGCAGCCCCGCCGCATCGAGCGCACGCGGCGCAGCCTCACCCTCCTTGTAAGCGACGGCCGAAGGCGCCACCGTCTCCCACCCACCTTCAGAAACCGGAATGAGCTGCCCGCCATCCCAAGGCAAATGACTGGACGCCTTCCGCCCCGCATGCGCGATCTGCATCGTCACCGGAATTTGCGAATACTGCCGGATCGCGGTCAGCACGGGCTTTAGCGCCGCTTCATTCGCATCGCTCCACAATCCCAAGCAGCCCGGTGTGATCCGCCCCTCAGGCGAAACACCCGTCGCCTCGATGCACAGCATACCGGCGCCCGACAGCGCCAACTGCCCGAGATGGATCATGTGCCACGCCGTGGCACTGCCGTCCTCGGCCGAGTACTGACACATCGGCGACACAACAATGCGATTGCGCAGCGTCATGCCGCGCAGCTTGAACGGAGAAAATAGCGTGCTCACGAAACCTCTCTAGTATTGCCCGTAACGGCCCTTACCCCAACGCGCGGCATGTGCAATTCGCGACGCCTAGAAGCAGGCCGCAACCTTGCCGACCCAATCCTTCAAATTGTCTTTGAGGGCAAGCGGCGTCACGCCGTGCCGCACAATGATAAGGTCGCGGTCGGGCGCAAGGATCGTAAACTGCCCGTCATACCCGTTCGCCGAGAACGAGCCAGGCCCGCCGAAATCCAGCCACCAATGCGCGCCGTAGCGATTGCTCGCGACGCCGTCCTGCTGGAACGTCGGCGTGCGCGCATAGTCCACCCAACCCTCAGGCAGAATCCGCCGCCCGTCCCATACGCCGTCGCGCAAATAGAGCAACCCAAAGCGCGCAAAATCGCGCGCGCTCATAAAGCAATAGCTTGAGCCGATGAACACGCCCGCTTTATCGAAACGCGGCAACGCCGACCGAATACCAATCGGCGCGAACAACCGCGTCGTCATGAACGGCTTGAACTCTTCGCCAAAGGCGCCCGATGCACGCGACGCGATCCGGCTGATGATGTTCGTCGTCCCGCTGGCGTAAGACCAATACGACCCCGGCGCATGCTCCAACGGCTGCGCCGCCGCATAAGCCGCAACGTCGTCCTTACCGGCCTGAAACAACATCGCGATCACATCGGATGTACCGGTGGCCGGCGCATAGTCCTCGCTGAACTTCAACCCGCTCGACATCCGTAAAAGCTGATCGAGCGTAATCGCAGCCCGCGCATCCCCCGACCACTCCGGCACATCCGCACGCGCTGCAACGTCCAGCTTCCCGTCCTTCACCAGGATACCGACCAGAGCCTGCGTTATGCTCTTGGCCATCGACCAAGAATGATGCGTGCTCGCCGCGTCAAAACCTTCACCGTATCGCTCGAACGTGATCCGGCCGCCCTGCACAATCAGCAACGCATGCGTCTCGCCCAACGTCGGCGTCGCCTTCGCGGCAAACGCCTCGTCGACCAGTGCATCGAACGCGGCGCGGTCGACACCGGCAAGATCGCCCACCGGCCAATCCTGCGTGGGCCAAGGCGTACCGATAGGTTGCGGCGGAAGAGACGGTAGCAACATGAGCCGAATGCTCCAAAAGATCGAGAGGCGGATAAGCCGACGCCTCGTCCGAACAGCAGACACTTGATAGCGACAACGCGGCACAAAACACAACCGTATGCACACCAACATGACGGCCTCCGCGCTCGCTTTCCCCACACCGCCGCGCTACATCGAGGGCATCAAACCAATGGAGACAAGCCATGGAGTACCGTCAACTCGGACGATCGGGATTTAATGTGCCCGTTCTCACCCTAGGTACCGGCACGTTCAGCGGACAGGGCGGGCTCGCAGCGTGGGGCGCGACCAACGCGGCGGAAGCGACACGCCTCGTCGACGTCTGTCTCGACAAAGGCCTCACGATGTTCGACAGCGCCGACATCTATTCGGGCGGCGGCTCAGAAGAGGTTTTGGGCGCGGCAATCAAAGGCCGCCGCGACAAAGTCCTAATCTCGACCAAGGCGACGTTCCGCTCGGGTCCCGGCCCGAATGACGTCGGCTCCTCGCGCTTTCATCTCACCCGCGCGGTGGAATCTTCACTGAAGCGATTGGGCACCGATCACATCGACCTCTTCCAACTCCACGGCTACGACGCGAAAACGCCGCCCGAAGAAGTGCTCTCGACGCTCGACAGCCTCATCCGCGCCGGCAAGATCGGCTACATCGGCGTCTCGAATTTCTCGGGCTGGCACTTGATGAAGGCGCTCGCGGTCGCCGATCGCCACGGCCTGCCCCGCTACGTCGCCAACCAGACCTACTACTCGCTCGTTGGCCGCGATTACGAATGGGAGTTGATGCCGCTGGGGCTCGATCAAGGCGTCGGCGCGGTGGTATGGTCGCCGCTCGGTTGGGGCCGTCTCACCGGCAAGATCAGGCGCGGTGCGCCGCTGCCCGAAGTCAGCCGCCGCAATGTCCAAGCCTCCAACGACATGGGACCGCCGCTCGATGACGAGTATCTCTACAAAGTCGTCGACGCACTCGATCAAGTGGCGAAGCAAACGGACAAGACCGTTCCGCAAGTGGCGCTGAACTGGTTGTTGCAGCGCCCGACGGTCGCGACAGTCGTCATCGGCGCGCGCAACGAACAGCAATTGAAGGACAACCTCGGCGCCGTCGGCTGGAATCTGACGGCGGACCAAGTGAAGATACTCGACCAAGCAAGCGCCGTGACGCTGCCTTATCCCTATTGGCATCAACGCCAATTCAAAGAACGCAATCCGTTCCCCACGCGAGTCTAAGCCTAACGAAATCAAGGCCGCCTCTTTCGAAGCGGCCTTGATGTTTGGCGCATGCGCCTAAGCGGTTTTCTTCGCCGGCGCGTGCAGGTCGAAGCGATCGAGGTTCATCACCTTGGTCCACGCAGCGACGAAGTCCTTCACGAACTTCTCCTTCGCGTCGTTACTCGCGTAGACCTCCGCAAAGGCACGAAGCTGCGAGTGCGAACCGAAGATAAGATCGGCGCGCGTACCGGTCCACTTCACCTGATCGGTCTTGCGGTCGCGGCCCTCGAACACCCCATCGCTGCCTTCGAGCCCCTTCCACTTCACGCCCATGTCGAGCAGGTTGACGAAATAGTCGTTCGTCAACGTCTCCGGCTTCTTCGTCAGCACGCCATGCTTCGGCGTACCGACGTTGAGCACGCGCAATCCGCCGACCAGCACGGTCATCTCCGGACCCGACAGCGTCAGCAGTTGCGCGCGATCAACCAGCGCCTCTTCTTCCGACATCGGATTGCGCTTCGTAAGATAGTTGCGGAACCCGTCGGCGCGCGGCTCAAGAGGCGCAAACGATTCCGCATCCGTCTGTTCTTGCGTGGCATCCATGCGGCCCGGCGCAAACGGCACCTTCACATCGACACCGCCGGCCTTCGCCGCCGTCTCGACGGCAGCCGCGCCGCCCAGCACGATGAGATCCGCCAGCGACACTTTCTTGCCGCCGGAAGCCGACGCATTGAACGCCTTCTGGATCTCTTCGAGTTTCGTGAGCACCTTCGAAAGCTCCGGCGGATTGTTCACCGCCCAATCCTTCTGCGGCGCCAGGCGAATACGTGCGCCGTTGGCGCCGCCGCGCTTGTCCGAACCGCGGAACGTCGACGCCGACGCCCACGCCGCCGAAGCGAGCTGCGTCACCGACAAACCGGACGCGAGAATCTTCGCCTTCAGATCGGTCGCGTCCTTATCGTCGATCAACGGATGATTGACTGCCGGGATCGGGTCCTGCCAGATCATCGTCTCCTTCGGCACCAACTTGCCGCGATAGAGCGACTTCGGCCCCATGTCGCGGTGGGTCAGCTTGTACCAAGCCTTCGCAAACACCTCTTCGAATTCTCTCGGGTTCTTGTGGAAGCGGCGCGAGATTTTCTCGTACGCCGGATCCATGCGCAGCGACAGATCGGTCGTCGCCATCATCGGCGCATGCTTCTTCTTCGGATCATGCGCATCGGGCACAAGGTCAGCACCCGCGCCCCCTTTGGGCTTCCACTGATGGGCGCCAGCCGGGCTCTTCGTCAGTTCCCACTCGAATCCGAACAGCGTGTCGAAATACGCCGTGGAATTCCATTTGTTCGGCGACGGCGTCCACGCACCTTCGAGGCCGCTTGTGATCGTGTGACCGGCCATGCCACTTTCGAACGCGCTGATCCATCCGAGGCCTTGTTGCTCGATGTCGGCGCCTTCCGGCTCCCTGCCGACGTGGTTCGTGGGACCCGCGCCGTGCGCTTTACCCGTGGTGTGACCACCGGCGATCAGCGCCACGGTTTCTTCGTCGTTCATCGCCATGCGCGCAAACGTTTCCCGAATGTCGCGCGCCGCAGCGACCGGATCGGGCTTGCCGTTCGGACCTTCCGGGTTGACGTAGATGAGCCCCATTTGCACCGCGCCGTAGGGCGCTGCCAACTCGCGGTCGCCGCTGTAGCGCGCATCGCCGAGCCACGAATCTTCCGCGCCCCAGTTCACGTGCGCCTCAGGTTCCCACGTGTCCACACGGCCGCCGCCGAAGCCGAAGGTCTTGAAGCCCATGGACTCATACGCAACGTTGCCGGTGAGAATGAGCAAGTCCGCCCACGAAATCTTGCGGCCGTATTTCTGCTTGATCGGCCACAACAAGCGTCGTGCTTTGTCGAGGTTGCCGTTGTCGGGCCAAGAATTGAGCGGCGCAAAACGCTGCTGTCCGCGTCCACCACCGCCGCGCCCATCGCCGACGCGGTAGGTGCCCGCGGCGTGCCAGGTCATGCGGATGAAGAACGGGCCATAGTGCCCATAGTCGGCCGGCCACCACGGCTGGCTGTCCGTCATCAATGCGTGCAGATCCTTGACCAGCGCATCGAGGTCGAGACTGTCGAATTCTTTGGCGTAATCGAACCCCTCACCCATCGGATCGGCATCGGGCGTGTTCTGATGAAGCACGCCGATGTTCAGCTGGTTGGGCCACCAGTCACTGTTCATCCTGCCGCGCGAATGCGGCACCGGACACTTGTTTCCATCCGTCATTGTTTTGGCTCCGCTCGTGTTCTGCATCGCGTACGCGTCAGCGCGCGAAAACGCCTGGGCGTCACTGGCGCAAACCTTAGAACCGAGCCTGACCGTCGTCAACTAGATTAGAATAATTCTAATTTTTGGATCTGAGGAGCCTTTTACGCGGTGGAACCGCAACAAGACTAACCCCGCACGCGCGACTCCTATAGAAAGCACGCCCCTTGAGGAGCAACCCCGTGCCGGAACAATCCGCTCCCACTCAGCAAAATCCGCAGGCGCGCATGGACCTCACCAAGGGTCCGATTGCGCGCACACTTCTCCTGTTTTCGCTACCGGTGCTGGGCTCGAGCGTCCTGCAATCGCTCAACGGTTCGATCAATGCGATCTGGGTCGGCCGCCTGCTCGGCCCGGAAGCGCTGACGGCGACCACGAACGCCACCCTCATCCTTCTGCTCTTGCTGGGCGTGATGTTCGGCGTCGGCATGTCCGCCACGATCCTCGTCGGGCAAGCGATGGGCGCAAAAGAGTTGCCGCGCGCGAAGCAAGTCGTCGGCACTGGGGCCAGTCTCTTCCTGGGAACGTCGCTGGTGCTGGCGATCGCGGGCTTCCTCGGGTCAGAGCAAGTGTTGCACCTCATGGGGACACCGCCTGAAGCGCTGCAGTTGGCGGAAGATTACCTGCGCGTCGTGTTCCTCTCGATTCCGTTCATGTCCTTCTTCGCGTTCATGGTGATGGTACAGCGCGGGGCGGGCGACGCCAGAACACCGTTCTGGTTCATGACCCTCGCGACAGCTCTGGATGTGGTCCTAAATCCGCTTCTCATCACCGGCATCGGCCCCTTCCCGCAAATGGGCATCGCCGGTTCGGCCACCTCGATGCTGCTGTCGCAAGCAATCGGCCTGGCGGCGATGCTCACCCACATCTACTGGCGCAAGGCGGATCTAAGGCTGACGGGCGGCGAACTTCACTATCTGAAACCCGATGCGGCCCTGACGCGCACCATCGTGTTCAAAGGCTTGCCGATGGGCGCGCAGATGCTGGTGATCTCTTCGTCGGCGCTGGTCATGATGTCGATGATCAACGCCTACGGTACCGAAACAGCCGCCGCTTACGCCGTCGCCGTGCAGCTCTGGACCTACGTGCAGATGCCGGCCATGGCGATCGGCGCAAGCGTCTCCGCGATGGCGGCACAGAACGTCGGCGCCGGAAAGTGGGAGCGCGTGGAGGGCAGCGCCTGGTCCGGTGTTTCCATCAACGTGCTGCTGACGGGCAGCCTGGTCGTCGTGCTCTATCTGGCCGACCCCTACATCGTGGACCTCTTCTTGCCGGGCCAACCCAACGCCATCGCGATCGCCGAGCACATCAACAACATCGCCGGCTGGAGCTTCATTCTGTTCGGCATGACATTCGTGCTCTTCGGCGTGGTGCGATCGACAGGCGCCGTGATGCCGCCGCTCATCACCCTGTTCGTTTCGCTGTTCGCCGTTCGCATCGGTTTTGCCAAACTGCTCGAGCCATCGTGGGGCGAAGACGCCATCTGGTGGAGCTTCCCCGTCAGCATGGCCGTCTCAGCCTCCCTGGCCCTCGCCTACTACCGCTGGGGCGGCTGGCGAACGGCACGAATGGGACCGCCCGCGCTCGAAGTGGAAGACGCACCCAACACCGGCCTCGGCGCACCGCCACTAGATGCGGAAGCCGTGGTGAAAGAGGCGACACTCACGCGTCAGTCGTGACTCTGAAGCAGCGCAGGCAAGAACGCGCCAGCCAGTCTAGAACCACAAATCGCGCACGCAACGACCGTCGCTCGCAAGATCCTCGAACGTGTCGAGCCCATCGAACCGGTCGATTGGCAGATCTGCGACCGCCTCCGGCGGCGCAAGCCTGACATTCACCGCTATCCGCCGCCGCCCGTCGCTCTCTACACGCAGACCTCGCCAAGCCAGCACACAGGCGCATGCGCGGCAGAATAGTATTTCGAGCGAAGGATCGGCTTTGCCCGCGCGACGATAGCTTCCCGTCGGCCCCGAAACCGAGATCCGCCCGTCGACGTAATCATAAGACCACAAAGCCCCATAGCGACGACACAGCGTGCAATTGCAGGATGTAATCGATCCGGGATCGCCCACAAGAGTCCATTGGGTCGCGCCGCAATGGCAGGTTCCTGTTATCATCGAAAATCCTCAAGTCTGCTAACAGTCCGCAACGATCTGTTCGCTATCTTCACCGGTTCCATAGTTCGCATCATGTCCCCTTATTAATTGCCCGTCGTTGGCCTCGAGACGGCCCCTGCTTGCCTCACATCCATCCACAGTCCATCCTAGGCTTCAAGCGCACCGCAGGTTGTTAAGGTTTTACGGCCCGATGAGCACGACCCATCTGATCAAAAACGGGCCGAACCTCCGCGCCATAGCCGCAACGCGCGCCGCCGCTCTGCTGCTCGCCGTCAGTGCCGCGCTATCCCCATCCTCCGCCGAAACGGCACCAAGCGCCGACGAACTTCAATCCCTCACCAAGGCATTTGCAGCTCAAGATGCAAAGGACTGGGCAGGCGCGAAAGCGCTCGCGGAAAAACAGCCGGCCATCGTGCGCGATCTCGTGCAATGGCGCTATGTGTCGTCATCGACCTCCGGCGCGACCTTCGATGAGATCGATGCCTTCCTGACCGCACACGCCAACTGGCCCGGACGCTTTCAGATCGTACAGCGCGGCGAGGAAACGCTCCTCGCCAATGCGCTCATCGACACCAAAGGGCCCGTCTGGTTCAAGGCGCGACCGCCGCGTACGAGCGCTGGCTGCCTCGCTTGGGCAAAGTTTCAGTTCGCGCACGATCAGAAACCGGACGCGTTATCCGGCATCAGACGTTGCTGGTTGGCGCGCACGCTGATCCCTGCCGACTATCAGGATTGGACCGGCGTCACGCAGGCGACACTGCCGGAAGCCGATCACCTCGCGCGCGCGGACGACGCGCTGTGGAATCGCAATGTCTCCGGCGCTCGCGAACTTCTGCCGCTGCTGTCGCCGAAGGTGCAGGCCGTGGTGGACGCAAGGGCCACACTGCAATCGGGTACAGCGATCGATATCGACGACGCCGTCGACGACGCACCGTCGCCCGCATGGGCCGCGAGCCTCATCTACGACCAATCGGTACAACAACGAAAGGCCGGTAAGACGCAGGAGTCCTGGTCGCTGCTGATGAAGGCCGACGATACCGGCGCGCTCCCGCCGGCGTATTCGCAAGTCTGGTGGCTCGAGCACAATCTCCAGGCCCGCAACGCGCTTGACGCCGGCGAACACGAGACGGCCTACAAGCTCGCATCCCGCACCCGCCTGTCCGCCGACAACAACATCGCCGGGTATCTGGACGCCGAGTTCCTGGCTGGCTGGATCGCGCTGCGCAATTTGGACGACCCGAAAAAGGCGCTGACCCATTTCCAGAACGTGGAAGCGGCGGCGAAGTCGCCGATCACGCACGCGCGCGCCGACTATTGGAAAGCGCTCGCACTGAAGGCGCTCGACGACGAAGCAAAGGCACAGCAAGCGCTCGCAGACGCCGCCGCGGCACCGAACACGTTCTATGGGCGGCTTGCGCTTGAGGCGTTGAAGGACGCGCCGCCCGCCGCGAGCCGCACGCCCAATCCGTCGGCGGCCACGGCCGGCGAAGACATCGAGGATCTCGTCCAAGCCTCCGCCGTGCTGCTGCGCATCGGCGACAACCGCCGCGCCAACGTTTTTGCCAATGCCGCAATCGATGGCTGCCAGTCGACGGCCTGCGCGACGACGCTAAGCGCGCGCCTCTCGCGGATGGGCAACAATTACGGCGCGGTGCGCAGCGCCAAGAAGGCGCAAACGCTGGGCGTGTCGCGGCCCGACCAACTCTATCCCCTAATCGACTTGCCGGCGGCCTGCACGACGGCCGGCGTTCCGCCCGCCCTCATCCTCGCGCTCATCCGGCAAGAGAGCGAGTTCGATCCCTCCGCGGTCAGCAGCGCGAACGCACGCGGCCTGCTTCAACTCCTGCCCTCGACCGCGAAGGACGTGGCAAAGCGTTACGCCCTCCCCTATGCCGGCGCGGACGACCTGCACAAACCTGAGATCAATCTGGCGATCGGCTGCTATCACGTGAAGGACTTGCTTGACGCGCTAAACGGCTCCTGGGTTCTGACCATCGCCGGCTACAACGCAGGCAAAGCCCGCGTCCTCGCATGGACCACCGCACACGGCGATCCGCGCGACCCCAAGGTCGACGTCATCGACTGGATCGAAGCAATTCCTTTCGACGAAACCCGCAACTACGTGATGCGCGTCCTCGAAAACAACCTCGCCTACAAAACCCGCCTCGGCGAACCGCTCCAGCCGCAGGAACTTAGCCAGCGGCTCCAGCCCACGCCTTGAGCCAGCCTTCGCCAAATCTTCCCGCTATGCAGACCCGGACACGTATGCCTTCAGCGCCTCCGCCTCGCTGCGCACTTCGTTCAGGCGATATTTCACCACGTCGAGCATATTGATAATCCCGCACAAGCGGTGTCCATCCTTGATCGGCACGTGCCGGAACTGATGCTTGTCCATCAATTCCAGAACTTTGTTGAGCGGCTCGCTCACGTCGCAGGCGTAGACGACATTCGACATCAATTTTCGAACCGGTTGATCGATGGTGCCGATCCCGTCCTTCTTCAAGCCGCGCACGATGTCGCGCTCCGAAATCAAGCCCAGTATGTTCTCCTCGTCGTCCGTCACCACAAGGGCGCCGACATCGTCAAGGTCGAGTTTTTCAAGAACATCGCGCACGGTCGCGTCCGAACGAATGGATGGCACATAGCTGCCTTTGTCTTTCAAAAGACGACGTATGGTCATGCAGACCTCTCCGCCAAAATACTTGGGTTCGCGGTAGAGCATTAGCTTCGGAGTGAGGGGTGCGGCCACGCGCGATCTGTTGACCGCCGTGGGCGGCAATGCCGACGCCGCGCAACTCGGTCCCGTCAAAGCCAGCGCTAACATGTTTCGCTCCCGACTTGAGTCCTCTGTGGTTGGCACGCGCCGACGGCGCCCTGCTGCGCTTCGCAGCTGCTCGGGCGCCGTCCGGCGCCCCCGCCTAGCCGATCGGAATCCGTCTCGGCCGTGCCTCCTCAGCTTTGGGCAAGGTCAACGTCAAGACGCCGTCCTCGACCGCCGCCGCGATGCGCTTGGCGTCGATCTTGCTCGACAGCACGAACGAGCGCGCGAAGTGCCCGACATTGTATTCGCTGTAGAGCGGCTCAAGCCCCTCATACTTCGACACGTCGACGCGCCCTTCAATGCGCAGCACCTCGTCCTCGAGCTGCACGTTGAGATCTTTCTTCTCGACGCCCGGCATTTCCATCACCACCGTCAACGCTTCGTCGGTCTCGAAGATGTCGGTGGCGGGTGTGTAGAAGCGCGCCGGCGCGGTCTTCTCGGCCTTGGTCGCGACTTCTTTCTTCTCCTGCACGGAGAGCGATTGCGTTGATGTCATGTCTGGATCCTCCCTCGTTCAGGTGATGTTGATGGTTCGCGGCTTGGCGTTTTCGGCCCGCGGCAGGTAGAGCGCCAAAATCCCGTCGCGGTATTCCGCCTTGACGCGGTCGGCGTCCACTTCGACGGGCAGCGTGACCGTGCGATCGAAGCGGCCGTCGGCGCGCTCGCGCCGATGAACGCTGGCGCGGGCGCCGCGCTCGATGGACTTCACGCCCGAGATGCGGATCGTGTTGCCCTTTGCCTCGATCCGAAGGTCGGCCTTGTGTACGCCCGGCGCCTCCGCGACGACCACGATGTCGTCGCCTTTGCTGAAGACGTTCAAGGGTGGAAACGCACCCCGTCCGGACGGCGAAAAGTCGAGCCACGCGCTGTCGCGCAGCGTATCGAGCGCGCGCTGGAACTCCAGCATTGCGTCGAACGGATTGGAATAGAACAAAGCCATTTTTGTTGACCCTCCAAGCTGGTGTTGAAGCCAAGCCGGCAGCGCGCTCTCACAGACCCGGAAAGACGCGCGGCCAGCGCTGGGGCCGGCCACCGGCGGCCTCGGGGTCCGGATCCACATGCTCGCGAGGGAAGGGCGTTGCCGCCTCGTCCGCGCGCCTGAAGCAAGGCGGGACCGGCGGGTTGATAGGCGGCCGCAAAACGCTGACCGAAGGGTTAAGAACCGTACTCTCGCTCATCGCCACATCCTCGAACCGTGAGCAACATGGAAACCAAACGAAACCGGGCCGCGTCGTAGCGGCACCCGACGGCCGCCGATGTGGGAATTCGACTTTTCCGGTTCAAGACCCCGCCAAACGGCCGCGTGCATTTTTTTGCGCTGCCCATCGCGGGCGGGGCGAAAGGCCGCCGCCCCTCACTCCCACTCCATCATCTCCTGCACGAAAATCGCGTTGCATTCCGCGAGGTTCCCGTGCGACGATTTGCGCAGACCGTCAAAAATACCGTCAGATCGAAGTGATTGGTCACCTATTTCGCGCGGCACATGGTTGAAAGCGAACTTCGTGCGCGCTCGTATACCTTCTCGTTCGCCGACATTTCCATCGCGGCCTCGCAGCCATCAACAGATGATGCGAACAGTAGCGCGCTTCAACTATGCCGGAGGAGCCTGGAAGTGCCCCAACGCGCGGAGCCTTTGCGTGCCCAGTGCGTGTCCAACATCGCAGTGGTGCACTCGGCAGTCATGCGCATTGCCTTGGTTCTGTTCCAGCGCGCAACGGGACTCGAAACTGCGGCCAAGCCGTTATGAGCGGGGCGAAGAAAACCAGACAGCGGCGAAAATCCTAGTGTTTTGCGTTCAAGCAGCTCAATCCGGCTCAAAGTAATTTCAACGGCTTGAGTCTAGTTGCGTGCCCATTGCGTGCCCGAAAAAACCGGCGGTACGCGGTATGGGGTATCAAATTCGCTACTCGGCTGCCTCCACTCCCAATGTTGGCAACGGAGCGCGAGCCTGAGTTGATCGGGCGTGTTCAACATCGAACATGCAGTAGGTGCGGCGCTCCGTGTGAACGCTCCGCGGAGCTTGGCTCCCGCCCAAAGACTCGACACCGTGGTCGGTCAGCGTTTTGAATAAATCAGCCAAGCACTCCGACCGCTTGCGGGCAAAGCTTGACGCGAAGCACCGCCAGAACGTCCAGCCCGCTCGCTCCAGCACGCGTTGGCGCTGCATGTCATCGTGCCAACGCTCCGGCCCGTGGTACTTGTCGCCGTCGCATTCAATCGCCAGGCGAGCATCATTGTTGCCTTCGACGATCAGATCGATCCGGTACTGCCCGACGCGCACTTGAGGCGTAACGTGATACCCGTGCTGCGCAAGTTCGTCATACACAGCCCGCTCGAATGGCGACTCGCAAAGCTTCCTCAAATCCTCCACGCGTTGCTCATCCTGATTGAAGGGCGACGCAAAATGGGAAATGAGGCTGCGCCGGTATACGTCCTTCGGACTAAGGTCTTCGAGATCGACGGAGCGCACGAGATACATGCGATCCTTCGCCCGCGATGCCGCCACGTTGAACCTCTGGGCGAAGGTATCGCGAGACAGCACCGCTGACTCCCCCTGCGACGTGCACACCATCGACAGGAACATGATGTCGCGCTCTTTGCCCTGAAACGTACGCGCATCGCCGCATGTAATCGAATGCTTCTGAATGACCTCGGGTCCGAGTTCGTCGGCAAGCATTTCCCAGATCTTCAAGGCCTGCTTGTCGGCCAATAGCGACACCACACCAATCGATCGCTTTGACATCTTGGGATCGCCGACGATCGTCTTGATCTCGTCGACGATGAACCTGGCCTCCGGAAGGTTGATGTCGACATGGCGATGCCCATCGCTGACCATGACGTCGACAAGCGGCGGATCCAATCGCTCGGATGCGCGCGGAATCCGAAGCGGCCGGATTTCGTGCTGATAGAATTCTCGTTTTGAGTACTCGATGATGGGGGCAACGCACCTGAAGTGTTCCTTCAGCATCACCGTGTTCGCGGCAAACACGACCTTGAACAAATCGTACATCGACCTGTCGGGTGACATCAGCGGCCTGTAGGTGTCCACTTGGCTGCCCAAGAACCGCGCCATCAGGTTGCGTATCTTTTCTTCCTCGAGTCCGACACCCTCGGGCGAAACCTGTTTGTCATCGCCCACAATCAATACCTTCTTGGCCCGCAGCAGCGAGGGGAGCGCGGTCAGATCGGATTGGGATGCCTCGTCAATGATCACGAGGTCAAAACAGCCGAACTCCGGCGGCAACGACTCCGACACACGGTAATGCGGCATGATCCAGCAAGGGACCGCTGGGTTCGCCTTCGCGGCGGCATTTCGCGCGTCCTGCCGAAAGCGGCTGGCGCGCTTGCCGGTGCCTTTGCCAATTCTCTGGATCGCAGCGAGATACGCCTGCAACGCGGCACGGACGCTTGGCACGGCCTTTTCAGCCAGCTTGAGCCACGTTCGTTTCACAACGACGTCGCGATAGGCGCGCGACAGATCGGCTTCGACGTCGCGCCGCTGCGTGGTAAGACCCTTGAACTCCTCCCGCCGGTCAACCGCTTCCAGGTGCGTCGCCAATCTCCGCAGGCGCCACGCCTTCCGCCAATTGTCCGGAAGGAAGCTGTCGATGGCGCCGGAAAGCGGGCTCCGCAACGCGGCGGCATATTGGGGGGCACCTGAATCGGCGACGACCGAACAGACTTCGCGCACGCAATCCAGCTGCGAAATCAGGCCGTTGACGCGCGAAAGCTCGTTGGTGAGCGCGATCCACTCCGACTGCAGGTCCTGCGTTGCTGCGTTGGGGTTGCCCAACGTCCCCGTTAGACAGCGCTTGATCGCGTCGATTACGCGACCGCTCCGTCCCTCCAGCACGTCCAGCAACCGTTGTCGTTCGCCCCACGCGATACCAAGCCGAATTTTGGTAAGGTTCTGGCGAAGCGCGCTCTCGAACTCGTCCCAACGCGTCGTGTCCCCGACAATGGCAGCCACGTCGGCCCAGGTAGGGAACACATGTTGAGCGGCCGCTGCGATCTGATTCTCCAGCTGAACGCTCGCTTTGACTTTTGAGTAGATATCGTAGGCCTTCGCGGCGCTGATCCCCGAAGCCGGGCCGGAACCTTCAACAATCTCTATATCCAACTCAACGGCAATCGCGTTCCAGCGCAGCCCCAGCTCTCGAAGCTCCCTTTGCAGCGAAAGGTATGCCTCGACGTGCGTCCAGTCCTCGCGCGTCGCGGGACGCTCGGTCAGCACACGGATCATGTCGAGCAAGCGCTTCTGCTCAGATTTGCCGAAGCTCCCAATCATGCTGAAGGGACCCTTGCCTTCAATCATCCTGCTAATGGCGTTCATGATGTCGTCGTTGGAGTCGAGATCATTCGGTGCCGTGACCGGCCGCCTGATGAACTCCTTGCGGCGCGCGACCGCTCTCTCAAGCTCGACGCCAAGTGTCTCCAGTATAGCGAGCATCTCATCCGACCGCTTCAGGCGAGCACGCATCTCGTGCGTCCATGCGCGGCAGGCATTGTCGATTTCACCGCGCAACGCTCGTGCCGCGGAAAGTGCGTGGACAAGACGCTCCGCTTCGGTCAGCGTCTCAATCGCGGCATCTCGAAACGCGTGGATTTCTCCGCCGTCAATTTGCGCCCTGAGATTTTCGAACTGCGACAGTTGCTGATGCAGCGTCAGCATCGCCGCCAACGCGGGGAATTCCACCACCTGAGGCAGCGACGCTCTCAGGTAATCGATGTCGGGACCGAGCTCCCTTCGCGCTTGCCGAAGGCGGATGATGTCCTCATCCGAGACGAGGGGTACAAATCGGTTCTCGATGCCAAGCGCATCGGGAAGCCACTCGTATTGCCCTTCGCCACTCGCAACCTCCTCGGCCGCAGCCTCAGGTTGAATCTCTTCGCCGTCCAATGCCAGCTTAGAAAGGTTTTGTGTCGCCCACTTCGCAATCTCCCGATCAATGCGTGCGAGTGTGCCGTGCAACCCGTCGATCGACTCATCAAGGTAGCGAATATCTCGCGCGTATGTCCTGGGATCTATTGTTTGAACCTCGGACGCGATCTTCTGGATCGCGTGTTCAAACTGCTTCATTCCCTCCTGCTCGCTGCTGAGGAGCGAGACGGCAAGTGACCGAATCTGTTCCGGAATCTGGCCCTGCAAAACTGCGAGCGCCGGATCCTTCATCGAGGTGACGAGGACGCGCTGACCTTGGGCCAGGTAGTGACAGATGACGTTCGCAATCGTGTGTGTTTTCCCGGTCCCTGGGGGCCCTTGGACAACAACGCCGTCAGCCACGTCGAGCAACTGGACGATGCGCACTTGCTCGTCGTTGTAGGGCTTGGGGAAATACAGATCGCGCACGCTTTCTGACGCGCCCCGAGAACTCGACCCAGGAGGATGAGCCGCAGAAACACCTCGATAGATCGGCAGCGCCACGCTCTCGTTCTTGTTCGAAGGGTCGCGCACAACGGCGCGAATAGCCTTGGGCAAATCTTCGCTATCGACCGTTTCGGAGGCCTGTGCCTTTAGCTTTTCGAGATCCTGGATGAAGAGATTGTTGCTTCGCGGGCGAGCAAAAAGAACCCAAGTATCCGTGATCCTCAGTTTTGAATCCGCCTTCGGCAGGGCTCGATCTGCGGCGTCGGTCTCCGTCGGCCAGTATATGCCGTTGGGATCAAGAGCAGCGGCTGCTGCACGCAAAACGGCTTCGTACGTTCCCCTGTCGAATGGTGAGAACGATGTGTTGTCGCGCGCGTAAAACTCTTTCGCGGTGGCCTCGAGGCGCGCCACACCGGGATTGTCCACGGAAGCGAACCAATCGATCTGGAGTTGCACATCGACATCTCGCGGTCAGACTTCGATGGCGGCCGTCGCAGGATCAATGGAAATGTCGGCGAGTTGGCCTAGGATTGGGTACGTGAGTGTCGCGCCTTGCGCACTCCAAACCGCAACGCCGATGCCCCAAACAAACTCAAGCTGGGTTTCAACGATTCCGCCTTCGAGCTTCTGTTTCAATGTGAAAAGCTCGGAGTAGATGCTGATGGTCCGCCGGCGCGACCGTTCCTCCTTCGCCCAGGGCGTCCATTCGGCTGCCAGATACGCCTCGTACGCAGCAAGCACGTGCGCCGCATTGTCGTACAGATCGAGCTGCACCGTTTGCTCTGGATCGACTGCCGGCAGCTGCTGCTTCTGCTTCGATGCTGGCACCTTTGAGGAACGGTGGGTACCCGCCGCAATCAGCGATTCACCGACGATGGACGACAATAATTCGGGCTCATCGGTCGGGCTGGCTGCTATGCGCAGCCACGGCTTCAAAATGTCGTCGACCACCTCGGGTGGCTTGCGCTCGTGAAGCCGCTCGACGACCAGCCAAGTCTCATCGCCGCTCTGAGGATTGCCAACGTTGAACCGAAAGCCGGGAAGATGTTGGGTTGCATGCTCATACACAACAGTTTGCCCGTGCTGAGTGACGTGAGAAGCCACCTTGCCGCGCATGCGGGCCGCCTGTTGAGTAAACTCAATGAGCGACACAAGTCGTTCTTGCTCAATGCCCACAATTGGCGCCCTTTGGTGGAGAGCGGAAAGCGTATCTGATTCGCCGGACGCTATTATTCCACTACTTCCACCAGTTCTGGCGTGATGCTGTTCTCAACTGAGGACCCGATTTCTTCCGTGGGTTGCATATCGTCGACGTGTCCGAAGCCATTTCTGTGGATGAAGAATATTCCACGAATCGTGGACCCGGGGAACGGCTCTTAGATCGCACGAGTCTCCGACGCGCTGCCGATTGGCCCGATCGCGCGTGTAGTCGGCGCTGGTCAATTATGCGGTACGACTGCTTCGATCAGCCGACCAGGACGAGACGCCGAAATTCGGAGTAACTATTTGGAGGGGCGAGGCGCATTCGCCCGGTTTTGGATTTGGAGACAGGCTTCGAGAACTGCGCTGAAAGGTTCGGCGTCGTCGAGAAGTACGCCGTCAGAAGCCATAGCTTCATAGTCAGTCTCGAGCGCTTGACGAGCCTTGCCTGCCGGTACGAGCTTCAGCGAGCCGTTGACGGCCGCGTGATAGTCAATCCGAGCGCCTAACGAGTCGTTTTCGGCAAAGAATAGTGCCTTGTGCCGCGCGACGGCGTTCGCGAGATCCCGGTCAGCCAGAGCCGGCGCAACAAAACCAGCGCGGTCAAGGCGCGTAAGATCGTGCCAATGGCGAGCGAAGCGCTCTCCACGAAATTTTCCTCGAAGGCAATATACATGGATGGCAGTCGCCTTTTCCCAAAACGTACGCTCGGCATTCATGACGCGTACGGATGCCCGAGGGAATGTGAGTTGGGGAAGATATTCAGCAGCATCACACACGATGCTTCTGGCATTGAAGGGCTCGCCCGTAGATCTCGCGCCGAACTCGATCAGAACTTCTGGACTGACGTACCCAGAGCCTTGGGTTAAAGCGTTGTATCTTATGTGAATTTTTTCACCCTCTGCTCGGCCTTCGGCAGAGATTCCGCTTCGAGTTAATTGCGTGCGGATGATCGGCAGAATTTTGTTTGCGACAAAAATGGGCAGTCGCTCTTTGATTTGCCTTGTCCACCTTTGCTCCTGACTAGCGTTGGCTGGGAGCGCCTCATTTGCTTCGCCCACGATATCGGGCGCAAGGGCACGAATATCGTAGGTCACATCGATGTCTTCAGAAAAACGTCGGATAGCCTTGTATGCTTTGGATAAGGATGTGCCACCTTTGAATACGAGTTTGTCGGCAAACTCGGATTTGAAAAGGGTTGAAAGGGCCCACACGACCCAAATGTCTTTTTCGAGGAGATGTTCGGGTCGACCCGAGGCAGTAGCGGCAACGCCGAGTGCCTCGAGTCGATCCTTTTGTGAGAGAGTCAGAAAAGCTTCAGCCATTTGGAAGAAGCGCGACGCTCATACTTTTTGCTAGCCATTCCGGGAGCGCTGCTCGAGTTGCGACTAGCTCCGCTATCTCTCCCGCTGGAAGCCTTTGCTTTAATGCGGCGAGCGCCGAACGTACATGGGTTGGTCCCAACCATGCGAGCGCTCGTACTGCCTCACCTGCTCGGCGGCCTTTCTTTACAAGCTGCCATCGCGGCACATGTTTCAACTCGACGATTTGCGCGCCCAGTTTCAGCCGGCAGCTTGCACCGGACGTGAGGTAAACTGTACGCGTGGGAACTTGTGTCGTGAGGCCAAGTGTGTTCGCGGCTGCGGCGCCATGGGGGACGACCACTTCGCCACGAGCATTGGCGAGACCTTCGACCAACTTTTCGGTGGCGGGCGCTCGAATCCCAAAGCGAGTTTCGACAGGTCGAACGTAGACCCCTCGCCCCACTCTCATGAGTTGGCCTCGCCGAACAAGGCGCGAAAACGCTTGATCGAGTGAAGCGCGACTTCCGAGGTGCAATAACTCCTTGGCGCCTAGAGGTGTCCCCTCCTCCAAGTGCGCGGCTTTCTGCAAAATCTGTTGAGTCAAGGTCTGCATGGCTTTTCTCCGTGTCAGAAATATAGTATACTTTCTGACAGTTTTCAAGAAGTTTCTTATTATACATGTAAATTCAATAGGTTACCTTGGGAACAAAGAGTCCACCTCGCTCGGCGAGGCCCATTGGCCGACCCCAGTTCCGGAATTTTCCGGCTGCGATCGCTTCCTCACTCGATACCCACGTTCGGGAGAAATAGGGCCCAGCATGATGAAGACCAGCATCAAGAAAACTGAGGAACCGCCCCCGAATTCCGATCTCGACGCGTGGCGCCACCTCACGGCCGCGGGCGGCCTTCACCGCCTTCGGCATGAAGACATCGTTGCCGCCATCCAACATATCGGCCCGAAGGGCGACCAAAAACTCCTCAACACACTGATGGGGCACATCTCCGACCAGATCCTACGAATCCTACGCCGCAGCGTGAGCACGAAACACAAGAACGAGGGGAACGACATCATCGAGCGTGCCCATGGGCAACTGATTGTCGCCGTACTCAAGCCGATGTCGGCCGATGGCCAAGGCCTGCGGATCGCATTCAACGCCCGCGTACGCTTTCGCGCGGATGACGCAATCGTCGCGGAAATCCGGGAGGCCGAACGCTATACGAGCTACGAAACGGACGCGGACGGCGGAATGGTCGAGCCGCCAGCTGATGCGCCGTCCGACTACGCCGAACAAGTCAGCTACGTCGAACATCTTCTCAGCAAGATTCCTGATCCCAGGAAATGTCTAGCGTTTCGCCTGCATATGGACGGGTGCCCGATCGCCCCCGGCAAGGGAAAGGAATCCATCGCACGAACACTGGGGGTCAGCGCCAAAACGGCAGGAGAGTGGATCGCCGAGGTCCAGGCTCTCCTCAAGAACCTAGGAGTTACCAATGGCTGAACGAGAGACGACGATGGACCGCGACGCTGTGTTGTTCGCTTTTCATCAGGAGTGCGAGCGCCCGACGGCGTTGCAGATAATCGAATGGACCGAGCGCTATCCGCAATTCGCGGACGACATCCGCGCGCATGCAGCAGTTCGCCTCGACAGGAATCCTGGTTCGGAACGAATCGATTTGGAGCCGGATGCAACCATGCTGGCGCGAGGACGCAGCCGCGCTCTCAATGCAATCTACCACGCTAGGCGTGAAGCCGATGCGCAGAGCGTTGAGGCTGATCATGCCGCCGCACAACCAACGTGGCAGCAGATGCTAGATGCGAAGGGCGTTACCGTGCCGCAGCTTGCGAGGCAGATCAGTATCGACCGAATGGTCTTGGCCGAATTGGCCGCTGGCCGCATGCGACAACCAATCGGCCAGCGATTGGCGGAAGCACTAGTCAATGCCCTCGACGTAACAATCGCAACGCTAAATGCAGCGGTCGCGCGGCTCATCGCGGCGCCACGGTTGGGACATGCGAAGGCTGACCGAACGCCGACGATTCATACGCGATCCTACGAAGAAATCATTCGCGCAAGTTCCATGCCGGATGAGCGGCAGCGCTACTGGTTGGGAGACAATTGAAGTGGATGCCTGGAGCGATATCCGGCTCAAGGCGCGCGATTGTCATCGGCGCGCGCTGCTCGAAAGCAAAGGCAACCGCAAGGCTGAGGCTATTGTCGCTGCCGCTCTCAAGCTAGAGGATCTCGAGCTTGAACGTTACGAGCCGGGCACGATCGTAGGCGAGGGCGTACACGGCTTTCTCGATCGCGCATCGATGATGGTCTACGTGGCGCGCGGTCAATCCGCGGAAGACGAAGCCTTGATCATCGCGCATGAGATGGGACATTTCAAACTGCATCACGATGGTCGAAGCGAGGTTACCACGATCGCAGTTGGGCTGAGTGGCGATCCCATTGATTCAGGCGCGGGCCGTGTCGAGGGATATTCGTCGCGAGAGCGTAAGGAGACCCAGGCCGACATATTTGCGGGTGAGTTCCTTTGTCCGTCCGATTGGCTGCGAGAGGAGCTGACGACACATCGCCGTCGCCCGACCGAAATTGCTGAGGACCTCGGATTGCCAGCCACGCTCGTCATGAACCAAGCAGTACGAGCCCTTTTGCTGCCGGCCATTCATCCGCCCCCGGACACGTCGAGCGCGCCGGCATACCAATTGGATGAAAGCCAGCTTGAGGCCGCCGCGTGGGATGACGGGCCACTTCTGGTCGATGCCGGACCGGGAACAGGAAAGACCCGCACTCTGGTGCATCGCATTCAACGCCTCTTGGAAAAAGGTGTCTCGCCGGCCTCTATCGTCGCATTGACATTTTCGAATAAGGCGGCCGAGGAAATGCGCGAGCGCCTATCAGCATCCAATGCGGATACCGCCACCGAAATGTGGGTGGGCACTTTTCACGCGTTCGGTCTCGAGCTCATTTCGAAATACCATGAGCACGTGGGCCGATCAGCCGCGTTTCGCGTCCTCGATCAGGCCGGTTCGTTGGCCGTGCTCGAAGAGAATCTGACGCAGCTGCCGTTGCGGCACTTCCAGAATCTGTATGAGCCCGCCTACGAACTGGTGCACGTGCTTCGCGCCATCTCGCGATGCAAGGACGAATTCATAACGCCCGCAGCGTATCGCGCGGAGGCTGAGGCCGCTCACTCGGCAGCCGTCAGCGATGACCAGCGGCAGGTCGCAGAGAAGGCGCTCGAGGTCGCCGCTGTCTATGAGATCTATGAGGGTGCCCTTCAGAAGGCCGACGCCGTGGATTTCGGCGATCTTGTGCTGCACGCCGCTCATATCCTCGAGCAGTATCCGGATATCCGGGCGACATATCAAAGGCGATTTGAGCACGTCCTCGTTGATGAGTATCAAGACGTCAATCTCGCGAGCGCGCGACTCCTGCGCACACTTTCCCCTCCTCGCGGCGACGTGTGGGTGGTGGCCGACGAGCGGCAATCCATCTATCGTTTCAGAGGGGCCGAGCCCTCCAATGTGCACCGCTTCGAAAGCGAGTTTTCAGGCCAGCGAAGATCCCTGAAAACGAACTATCGCTCGGGCGCCCCGGTCGTGCGTGCGTTTCAAGCATTTGCGGCGAGCATGCAGGCGTCAGCTGGCGGATCGTGGTCAGCGAAGCGAGGGGAAATCGGTGGGGTCGCTCACGTCGTCGCGCAATCGATCGCAGCAGAGGCTGCCGCCATCCACACCCACATTGAGAATCTGCGCGCCAAGGGAATCCCTTATCGCGATCAAGCGATCCTCGCTCGGAGCCACCTAACGCTTGAGCGCATAACCGGCGTTCTTGAACGGCGCGGCGTGCCCCTTCTCTACCTTGGCGACGTGTTCGAGCGGCGGGAGATCCGAGACCTTCTTTCTCTCCTTTCAATCGATGTCGAGCCGGGCGGAATCGGATTGGTACGCGTGGCACAGCTCCCCGAGTATAACGCGAGCCTGCAGGATGCGCTGATTCTGATAAAGTGGGTCAAAGAGAAGCGTGTCTCGACCTTAAAAGCGCTGCGCCAGACGGCTGAAATCGAGGGATTGAGCGAACAAGGGCGCGCCGGGCTCGCGCTGCTAGGTACGCATCTTGAAAGTGTCGGTCCTGCAACCACGCCCTGGACGCTCCTTACGACTTGGCTCTTTGAACAGAGCAACTACTTGGTCCCGCTCTTGCTCGCGGACGACGCCAAGGCGCAGCAAAAGCGCATTGCCATTTATCAACTCCTCAAAGTGTGTGGAGAAATGGCTGCGAGCGGTCATTCGACCCGCAAGCGTTTCCTTGCGCGTGTGAGGCGGATCGAGGCTCTGAACGACGAGCGTATGTACCGCGCCATTGCATCCGAAGCGTCTGACATGGATGCGGTACGGGTCCTTACCATCCACGGAAGCAAAGGCCTGGAGTTCAGGGCGGTTCACCTTCCCGCGCTCGCAACCCGTTACATGCCCGCCAGTCGTCAGGCCGTCCATTGTCCGCCCCCGCCCACCCTGGCGCACCTTGCCATACAAACTGAGGATCACGGCGCCGAAGAGGAATGTCTGTTTTTCGTCGGCCTATCACGAGCGCGAGATTTTCTCCTCCTGAGCAGGGCTGAATATTACACCACGCGAAAATCCGGTCCCTCGAAGTTCCTATCCGCGCTGCCGTCTTTGGCTCCTGTGGAACAACACGATGCTGGTGCCGTTGCAGGCCCAAACGCCGTACAGCCGCTGGATCCGCCCGCACAGCGCCAGCACTACGATGAACGGGAAATTAGCCTCTATATTCAATGTCCGGCTCGGTACCGATACGAGGCCCTGTACGGGTTGAAAGGTGCGACGGACGACGCCCCCTATGTTCGCTTTCATCGGTGCGTCTATCGAGCGATCGGATGGATGGAATCGCAACGCGCCACCGGGCAGCCCGTACGTCTGGTCGACGCGCAGGCGCAGCTCGCGCGCGAATGGGAGATTGCGGGGCCGGTCGGTCACGGATTTGAGGGTTACTATCGGGCGTCTGCGGAGGCGATGGTCGCCTCGATGTTCGACGTGATTGCGCGCGAAACCGGTGTCTACGACCGGGCGGCGTGGGTGGTCGACCTCGACGGGAAGCAAATTGCCGTTACGCCCGATCGGGTCATCATAACGCCGGATGGCACCATCCACGTGCAAAGGATACGCACCGGCCGCAGGACCAAATCAGAACCGGACAATCGCGTCTACGCACTGATACGAGAAGGGGCGCGCACCCGTTATCCAAACCAGACGGTGGTGATCGAGACTTTCTATCTCGCGACACGCGAGACTGTGCCAGTGCTCTCATCGAAGGATGCCCAGCGCCTCGCAGAATATAGCGATGCTATCAGTGAGATCGAACGCGGCGCGTTCGCGCCCGCACCGGAGGACGCCCGGCGCTGCCCGAATTGCCAGTGCTATTTCATCTGCGACTACGTTCAGGGCGCTCAGTAGCCGGACCTCCGGAATTTCTGGCCAGCCATCGCTCTCTTCTCAGGACCCGGTCGCGGGTCATTGATGAAGGAAAACTGCGATGAGCAAGGTAAGGGTTTTTGTTCAAGTCCAGGGGAAACCTGGGATTAGGGAACTCGAAGTCGGGCTACCGGCAACACCGCATGAGATGCGGCACGCCCTGACTCTCGCGGCGATCGAGATGGATCCAGACACCCTCGTCTTCGTCGATGAATCGGATGAGCCCCTGCAGGACGACCACAGCGGGCCAGTGGACCGCTTGAAGGCGGGGTCGCGCATTCACATAACCCGGTGCAGGAAGATCAAGGTCGCCGTGCACTACCTCGACCGGACCATCGAGCACGGGTTTGCGCCGGGCGTTCGCGTCCGCGCTGTCAAACTGTGGGCGGTTCGCGAGTTCAAGATCAACCCTACGGACGCCGGCGAGCACGTTCTGCAACTCTGCAACTCAACGAACCAGCCGCCGACCGACGCTTCGCTTGCCGAACTCACCGATGGCTCTACATGCGCGGTCTGTTTCGACCTTGTCCCCGAGAAGCGCGTCGAGGGCTGAGGATGGAGAACATCGTTCCGCCCGATCGCGTGCTCCTCGAAGCTGATCTGGCGGCGCCGGACTTCCGGTGCGGCCAAATCGAGGGCAAGTGGCGCCACGTCACCATCACATGGCCCTACGCCGTCTTTGCGGTCTCCGCCGCGGAGCGAGCCGACGCGCCAAATGAGTATGGGTTTCGGTTCGAGTGCAGCGGCTATCGACAAGCGCCGGTCACGGCTCAACTGTGGGACGTGACCGCCCACGCGCCGCTTCCGCCACGGCGATGGCCGGCCGGACGCTCGATCATACCTTCGGTGTTTCGGCCCGACTGGAAGAGCGGGCAATGCCTCTACCTGCCGTGCGATCGGATGTCGATTGAAGGCCATCCGAACTGGATACACGAACACCCAAGCCGCTTGTGGCAACCCTCACGCGGCATCATCTGCTACCTCGAGCAAATCCATGATCTCCTCAATCAAAGCGATTATTCGGGCGTTCGCGGCGCCTGATCACAAACTGAGTTGCCCCACGGCGTTGTGGGAACGCATCATGGCGGAGCTGCGCCGGCGAGGTGGCCAGCGCCATGAATCGGGCGCGTTCCTCCTGGGCATGGAGCGCGGGGCACGACGCGGGGCGCTCGACGTCGTCTTCTACGACGACCTCGATCCGCGCGCATACGAAAGCGGCGTGTGCATTTTGAAAGCCAATGCGTTTTCCAAGTTGTGGGCTTTGTGCCGCGCTCGAAACATGACGGTCGTCGCAGATATCCACACCCATCCAGGTGTTGCGTTCCAGAGTGAAGCCGACCGGATGAACCCCATGGTCGCTCGCGCCGGTCATATCGCAGTCATCGTTCCAAACTTTGCGGCCGCGCCGGTCGACTGCGAGCAGCTCGGAATCTTCGAGTACCAGGGCGAACACCGTTGGGCCGATAAAGCCAACGCGCGCGGCTACATCTACACCGGATTTTGGAGCTGACCATGAACGCACCGATCGATCACACGCGGCTGCATCGCACCGCAAAATACTTCATGGACAGCGGACGTGCGGCTACCCACGCGGAGGCCATGGACTTGTTAAGGGGATTTCGCCTTCTCGTCCGCACCGGTCCTGAAGTCTCAACGTCCGCGCCGCATCAAGTTGCTCTACTCACGCTGGTCAACCTTGCGCGCCGCACCTTCCTCGGCGGCGTTGAAGTGATCGGCCTCTCCAACGCTCCGCTGCTCGTGCCCCTTGCGGTCGCCGAGACGATCGTCGCCGCCGTGGAGCAGCTCGGCGGCGCTTGTGTCGAAGACGCCGACATGGCCACGCCGGCAGCGCTTATCGGAACCTGCAATCCCGTGCACACAACGGCGCCGTCATGGCGCGTAACGTGGGAAGGCTGGAGAGGCGGCGTCACCCCAGCGCGTGACAGTCGACGGCTCTTGGAGAACAACCGAAACCCGCTCGCCGCGGCGCTTGCCGCCGCCATCTGCGCGGCGGAATTATTCGCATGGTGCGCGGGGGACCATGCGATGGCGGGGAGGCGCGCCACTGGTTTGTCGCTTTGGCGACCGGGTCACGACTGGACAGTGGATGACCGCCTCGAGCCGACGCTGTCCTACTTGCCGTCGCGCCTGTGGTTGATCGGACTCGGCAATCTCGGGCAGGCATTCGCTTGGCTGCTCGTCTGCCTGCCATATCGCGATCGCGCGGCGGTCGAACTCGTGCTGCAAGATTTTGATCGTCTCGCTGAATCCAACGACAGCACATCGGTGCTCTCCTCGATGAACCTCGTCGGTCGCAAGAAGACGCGCGCCATCGGAATGTGGCTTGAGGGCGTCGGGTTCTCGACCATCTTCGAAGAGCGCCGCTTTGGCGACTGGACGAAGCGCGCGGCCCACGAGCCTGGAGTCGCCCTATGCGGCGTGGACAACGCGCTGGCGCGCGCCGCTCTTGGGAAAGCGGGCTTTGACCTTGTCGTCGAGGCTGGGCTTGGAAGCGGACCAAGCGGGTTTCGCAACTTTTCCACGCACAGCTTTCCATCACCGCGCACGCCCGATCAAATCTGGTCGCAGCAACCGCAACGCAAACCGGCGGATGTTTCTTCCCTGCCCGCCTATGTCGCGCTTCGCAAATCCGGCATCGACGATTGCGGCCTCGCTCAACTCGCATCGCGCACTGTGGGCGTCCCGTTTGTCGGGCTCATAGCCGGTGCAATCGCGGTTTCCGAGCTTCTGCGTCGCCTACATGGCGCTGAGGGTTTCGAGTTCGTGTCGGGATCGGCGACCAGTCTCGAAGATGTGGAATCGGCACCAATCGCCTTCGTGCCTTACGCCGGCGGCCATCTTCCGGTTGCGGAACCTTCAAGATCGGGACTTCCAATGCACGAGAGGCGCGCCTGACTGGCCGGGTGGCAGCGCCCGGACTGTTTCCTTCGCTGACGACGAAGAACTCTGAAGAACTTTGAGTGCCTGTGGACGGATTGGCTGGCCGTCGTGACGCTGGCACTGAACGACGATAGGACGGCAATCAATGAAACGAAGGCAGTCGATGTCGGCAACCTGCCCTGAAGCGCGGTGAGGAAACACTCCGATGCGAATCATTCATTCTGCGGATTGGCAGATCGGCAAAGTCTTCAAGCAGTTCGGAGCGAAGGACGAATCGCTGCGGCAGGCGCGTTTGGCGGCGATCCAGCGCCTTGGCGAATGCGCCAAGGAAAACGGCGCCAAGCACATACTTGTTGCGGGCGATGTCTATGACAACGAAACCCCGAGTCCGGTAACGCTTCGCGCTCCAATCGAACGCATGAAGCTATTCCCCGACGTTGAGTGGCATTTGCTCCCTGGCAATCACGATCCTCACCGTCCTGAAGGCCTTTGGGATCGTCTGGCGCGCGTCGGCCTGCCTGGGCACATCCATCTCCACCTGGCGCCCACCGTCGCTGCGCTCGGTGATCACGCCTTTCTTTTGCCGGCTCCGCTTACGCACAAGATGGAGCTCGATGACATCACGGCGTGGATGGATTTCGCCCCAACGCCGGCGGGCGCTTTGCGCATCGGGATCGCGCACGGATCCATCACAAATTTTGGACACGAAGGCGAGGCCAGCAACCTGATCGACCCAACGAGAGCGAAAAGCGCTGGCCTCGACTATTTCGCGTTGGGTGATTGGCATCGCACGCTCCAGGTTGGGCCGGCTACCTGGTATGCGGGAACGCCCGAACCCGATCGGGCAGGCGGCCAAGAGCGTGGCACAGCGCTACTCGTCGATATCGCGGGTGGCAGTGCGCTGGTCTCAGTGACACCGCTGGTCACCGGAACGTACCGGTGGGTCACCCGATCCGAGCGACTTGTGGATGGCAACGAACTTCCGGACTTGGAGCAACGCCTCCGACGCGAATCTGATCTCTCGTGCCTGAACCTGCGTTTGCAGCTTGAGGGCACACTGCCGATCGCCAGCTACGCGGAGCTTCGACGCCGCCTGGTCGATCTTGAAGCTGCTGTTTTTCATCTCGACGTTGACCAAGCGTCCCTTGTTGCCCGGCCAACGCAAGTAGATCTCGAAGCGATTGACTTCGACGGTGTTCTGCGCCGCTCCGCCGATCGCCTGAAGGACATGGCAGACGACCCGACACAACCGGCTGAAATACGTCACCAAGCACAAGAAGCACTCACAGAACTGTATCTTCGGGTTGTCTGCGCGGAAGACAAGGAGGCCGCGTGATGTTCATCAAGGCTCTCACTGTCGAGGGAGTTGGGCGGTTTGGGACAGCAGCCCACGTCAACGGATTTGACGAGGGTGTTAACGTGCTCGCCGCCGGCAACGAGGCCGGCAAGTCGACCCTCTTCAAAGCCATTCGCATGTGCCTCTTCTGCCGTCACGACAGCAAGGCACAAGAAATCAGGGACTTGGCCGCCGATGAGAGTCAATTACCGCTAACGATCGAACTCACCTTTGTCGACAATGGACGAACCTACGTCATCAAGAAGTCGTTCCTGCGATCCCCGAGCGCCAGCCTGACCGAAGACGGGCGCGAGATCGCGCGCTCCAAGCAGGCCGACGAAGCCGTCTGGCAGATTCTGGGACTCAGCCCGGGCAGCGGCAGATCACTCGACGATGGCGCATTCGGGCTTCTGTGGGTGGGGCAAGGTGCTTCGTTTACCAGCCTGGTTCCTGGCCCTACCGCATCGTCCATGTTGAGCGCCGTGATCGAATCGGAGGTTGGAGCACTCGTCGGTGGAGAACGTGCCCGACAAGTTCTCGAAGGCGTTACCGCCGCCGTCACGCGATATCTCACCGATTCAGGACAGCGTCCGAAAGCGGACGGCCCTTTGCATCGTGCGCTCGCGAATGCTGAAAGATGGCAAGCAGCCGAAACCGAAAGCCAGAAAAAACTCGCGGCGCTCGATGCGCAATTCACCGAACTCGTTGCGCACCGACGGCGGTACAGCGAGCTCACCGATGCCGCAGCAAGCCAGCAAATCGCGCAAGAATTCGTCGAGGCGAAGAACAGTTTGGCGGAGGCACAATCCGTTGCGCAGGACATTCGGCGGCTTGAAGCCGAAGAGGTTGGCGCCAGACGCGGCCGCGAAACCGCCGCACAACGCCTCCAGCAACACCGTGACGTCGCGACTCGCATCGATGCAAATCGTGTTGCTGAAACCGCCCTTGCCGGAGACCTTGCGGACCTGGAAGCCCGGGAGCGGGAGGCTCGCACTGCAGTGGGGGAGACGCAGGGGCAGATCACGAGCGTGGAGGAAGGGGTCCAAAGTCTCGCCCCGCGGGAGCAACTCCTCGACAAGCTCGCCGCTGCCGCTGTTCGTGCGCAGCGAAGGGATGACCTTGCGCGGCAAATCGAAATTCTTGAACGGGCAGCGGGCGCCTTGCGCGAGACCGACGCGCAACTGTCGCAGATTTGCGTCAAGGCCAAGACCGTCGAGGAACTCGATGAGCTGGAGCGGCAGGTTGCATCGTTGAAAGCTCAGCTTTCCGCCGCAGCCGCTCACCTCGCAATTGGTGTCAATGCCGAAGGGCTCGGCCACGTCCGGGTCGGTGACGTCTTGGCGCCGGAGTCCTATAGCGCGCCTGTTCTCGGACCCATCAGCATCAAAGTTGGGACTCTGGCAGAGATTACCGTAACGCCCGCCGCCAACCCTCGTCATAAGGAATGCCAAGAACTCGCAGAGCGCCTCTCGGCCACCCTCTCGCGTTGCGGTGTCACGACAACCGCTGACGCTCGCGCGCTCTTGTCCAAACGCCGCGACTTGGAAGCAACGCGCAAGGTCATCATCGCGCAGCTCAAAACTCTGAAGGTTGATGAGGATCCGGAACCGACTGTTGCCAAACTCAAGCGTTCCCTCGCGGAAACCGACGCCGTTATCGCCGCGGCGCTCGCCGACACCCAACGCGACCGCATGCCGACCATCAAGGAATTCGAACAGGAGAGATTGGCCCTGAGCCAAGAGCGAACATCGCTTGAGGCCCGCCGCGCCAGCTTTGAAGCGACGCGTAAGGAGCAACAAACAGTGCTCGAAGGCGCCGTCGAAGCTCGAAGCGCGGCAGGGTCGAAACTCGATCTGATCCGACGCGGGCTCGTCGACGATGAAGCCCTCTGTCCACGAGATGACCGGCCGGCACGGGGGGCGACTCTTGTTGCCGCGGTCACGTCCGCTGAAACTGCCCACCAGACGGCGCTCACCGCTCTGAATGCGATTCGCGAGGCGGCACCGGATCTTGCGGAAATTGAGCGCCGGGAGACGCGTTGCAAGCGCTTGGAGCAGGCATTGGCCAATCGAGCGGATGAGTTGAGGCAACTAGAGCGCGACATCGGTCGCCTGACCGGTCAGATTCAATCGGCTGGGGGAGACGGCGTCGGGGAAAATCTTGCGTTGGCGCAAGAGCAGCGTCTTCTCGCAGAACGCGAATGCGCGCGCATTCAGGCGCGTGTAGCATCGCTCCAGCTGCTGCGCGACACCATTGCAAGGTGCCTGGCTGAGGGACGTGAACAGTACTATGGACCCGTGCGCAGACACCTACGTCCGTTTCTCGACGACTTATTTCCAGGATCTGAACTGGAACTCGGCGACGATTTCGCGATTGCCGGTATCAAGCGCCATCGGTCCGAACCATTCACGCGGCTCTCGGACGGTACCCAGGAGCAGATCGCTGTGCTCGTGCGCCTTGCGTTGGGTGCAATGCTGGCCGAGCGCGGACAAGTCGTTCCAATCATTCTCGACGACGCATTGGTCTATTGCGACGATGATCGCATCCAGCGCATGTTCGACGCTCTCACCCGCGCCGGGCGGCATCAGCAAATCATCGTACTCACGTGCCGTTTGCGCAGCTTTGCGGCACTGGGCGGTCACATGCTGCGCGTACACTATCCCGGTGGCGGCGTTACCGACCTTCAACGTCTGTTGCTCCAAACCAAGCGCGAGCTCTTGCCGTCATCTGCCTCGAAAAGCGCAGCCGAAATCGGTTCCGGCAGCGATGGATCAAAGAGCCGTACACTGAGATAGTCCCGCGACTCACCGCTCTGTTTGCACCATGCGGCGCCGATTTCCGACTGGCCAACGAAGATGCGGAACGCCGGTGCGGCTTCGTTCTCTCGGTTGTCGTTGGGCACAAAGCGAGCTTTGACGTCGATCGTCAGTGTGCGGATCGTACCGGTCCAACCGCCCTCCTTCGTCGCCGAGAATGTTCCGATGACAGACATGAACTTACCTCCTCCGTTGGGTGGGCTTCTGATTCATTTGTTGGATGGCGCGGTTGATCGGTTTTTCTTGGCGCGGACAAATGCCCTGTCGCTCGCAAGAAAGCTCTCAAGCATGTAAGGGACCAGGTGGGCTAACGGCTCGGCGACACCTTGAACCTCATGGTAGAGCTCGGCATAGGCAAGGAGCTCGCCGTGAAGGGCGGGCGCGAGCGCGATCGTCATCTTGACCGGCGAGCGATCGGGCAGTCTTGCGAGCTTGAGTTCAAGCGGGCGAGGAGAGTTCATTCGCGATATGTCCTCAAGATCAAGTCTTTGTGCACAACGACGCGCAGCGGCCAACCGGGGCGGATCGTGATGGTGGGCTGAATGTCGAGATTGCGCTCGGTCAGCTGTTGGCCGGCGCGACTGGCGTTCTGCTGTGTCGCCTCGCGAAGCGCGCGAACCAAATCGCTCTCCTCGCCGCCCAACGTCAGTTGCGTACCGACGCCCAGAAGCGTCGAGAGCGCCACGCCCTTGACCAGCTGCCACGTGTGAAACTCCACCTCGTCCTCAAGCCCCGCATACCCGGCCGCGTCCGTCGCCGGCAGATTGTCGATCACAATCGAGGAGCCGTTCGGCATGATGAGCCGGTTCCAGACGACAAGCGCGCGGCGCTGACCGAAGGCGACGACGCTGTCGTACTTGCCGATGAGCTTTGTCCCTTGCGGTATCAGCAAGCGCTCGCCGGTCACCGTGTCGAAAACATTTTCCGTTACTTGCGCGATGACAAATCCAGGCAGATCCGAATTGATGCCGGTCACGAGGCTCGCGGAGATCACAGTCCCGGCGAACACCGTGTCCGGGGATTGGGGTTGCACAAGCGGGTGAGGATTCGTCGTGTCGCTCGGAGGGCGTCCCTCCAGGAAATCGACTTTCCGTCCCTGCGGGGACGGATCGCGCGCGCGATCGAGCGCAATGAGAGACGTGTTGTTCGGCGTAAGTGTCACATTGTTGGAACTGCCGGTTGCCGCGCGGGCGGCAACCGCACTCATCGGCGCTTCGCGCACCGCCGACACCTGAAAAAACACACCTGCCTCGCGCGCTTGTTGCGCTTGTCGGGCGAGCCGCAGACGTTCCGCTCGTTCGGCATCCGCCTCGGCGTCCGGTCGAAAGCCCGTGTTGTTAGTAACACCCAACTCTTGCTCCAACTGCACGACCGGCGGACCGATGTCGCCCTGAAGCGGCGGACCGAGTTCCGGCGGCTTGAAGTCGCCGTAGGTGCGCGGCAGCGTATCGAGGCCTTCGGCGGTGGTTTTATGCTCGGTGTTGAAGAGTTCTTCGCCGTCGCCTGGTTCGCGGAACCGGATCGGTTGAAGGGCGATCAATGTCGCGATGACGATCACGACGCACACGAGCGCCGAGGCGCCGATGATGACGCGTCGGTTGAAGCGCGTGACCGGCCTCGGCCGGGCTCTGAGCGTCAGCGGTTCAAAATTCTCTTGCGCTTGCGACCCACCCTGTGCCGTTCCGTCAGTCACTTTGCGCTCCTTGCAAGACGCGCGTCTCCCACACCCCACGCAACTTCGTCTGTCCGTTTGATCCGCACGATCTGTTGCGGGTCGGCGCCGAGACGAAGCTCGGCGGCGGCGAACAGGCGATCGACGATGTAGTAGCGGCCGCGCACCCGGTAGTTGACGAGTTCGGCATCGCCGGTCTGACCCACGACGAAGAGCGGCGGCGCCTCGCCTTGATCGATTCGTGCGGGAAACTCGATATAGACTTTATGCGTGTCGTCGAAGGCGCGAAGCGGCCGCCACGGCGGGCTATCGCCCGAGATCTCATAGCGAAAACGGAGTTGGTTCAGCGTTATGCCTTGGTCGATGGTTTGCGCCAAAACTTCGCTCGCACGCTCATTGTCGCCGCGAAGCGCCAAAAGTTCGTCCGCCGGATAGCGCCACGACAAAGCGGCCATGTAAGTCCGTTCGGTGCTTTCAAGCTCAAGGTGGTAGACGCGCCGGTTGGTCGCGATAACGAGATTGGTCTTCAGACCGGCCGCCGTCGGCTTCACGAGGATGTGGACTTGGGCGCTATCGCCGGCGCCGCTGGTGGTATCGCCAACAATCCAGCGCAGCGTATCGCCGGCCGAGACCGCGATCAGTTTCTCCGCCTTCTCAAGCGCGATATCGCTGACCTTCCCGGGCGAGGTATAGAGGCGATAGAGGGCGCCGGTCGTATAGGGATAAACCTGCACGGCATTGATGTAGCCGTCCTTCGACGGTTCCTGCCGCGCCGCCAGATTGGCCGCCTCGACGCGCGATTGGGGCGGAGCGGTCAACCTGTTGTTTGATTTGCCGCGAGGCATCGGCTTGAGTTGGCCCGGCAAGGGAAGCGGTTCCGGGATTGCGACGATCTGGACCGGCTTGGCTGGCTCCGGCGCCACAACGGCCGGGCGGAACGCGTCATTATCATAGGTGATCCGCGGCGGCTCACCTTGCGACGCGCAGGCCGCAAGCCCGAACGCCGAAACGCTAGCAGCTAAGAGTCTGAATCCAATCATGGCGTCTCTCCGGGTGTGAGGTCGCGCGACCAGTCGAGGCCGTGGACATAGATGCCGAGCGGGTTCTTGCGTAAGCTCTCCACTGAGCGCGGCTGGCGGATGACAATGGTGAGAATGGCTGTCCAGTGTTTGGACTGCGCTTGGCGGGCGTTCTCGAAAGTCCGTTCAAGCCACTTCACTTGGAACGATGTCTCCGACGCGCGCACCACGCTCGTGACCTCGACCGAGACCGATCGCTGACCGACCGCCTTGAATGGGTCGTTCGCCCGCGCGAATTCGTTGAGCGTTTCGGCGGCCCTGTCGGTGGCGAAGTCGTACGCTTCGAGCCAATTCTGACGCACCACGATCGGATCGATGGAGAGCGAACGCACGTCGGTAATGAAGCGCGCGACGCTGGCCGCGATCTGCGCGTCGGTCGGATTGTAGACATCGCTTGCCGGCGCGATCGCCCGAACGCTGCCGAGCTTGTCGACCTCGACGACATAAGGCGTGACGCGGTTCTGCGCCGATAGAAAAACGAGACCGCCGCCAAGCCCCGCCGAAAGCGCCAGGCAGGATAACGCCATCACCCGCCAATTGAAGGCTTGAACCCGGGCCGAACCAAGCCGCTCGTCCCACACCTGTTGGGCCTTTTGATAGGGCGTCTCGGGAAGCGGCGTGTCGCCGTAGCGGTTGAGCGGACGCTTGAACATCATTGGCCCTCCTTCAAATCGGGATTGGCGGCCGAGCCCGGCCTGTCGCCTTCGCGGATGGCTTGTTCGACCGCATGAACGCGCCTGTGCCAGCGTTGCTCGCCGCGCAGGCGTTGCGCCCAAGCCGGCATGCCGCCGCCGGATGACGAGCTTGAACCGCCTGCGCTTGGCGATGATCCACCGGTTGGAGGCGCTGACTTTTCGGCTTGTGGCGCAGGCGGGGTAGCGGTCGTCGCGACCGCCGTCCCAGATGCGGTGCTTGTCGCCGAACCAGCTGCACTCCCAACCGTGGCCGCCGTGTTCGCAGATGTGTTGGGCATCAAAGCGCCGGCGCGAACCGCTGAGATGGCGCCCGCTCCTGCGCGCGCGGCACCCGATGCAATGCTCCCTGCGGCGAGCGCACCGGCGGCAACGGCGCCGACCGTTCCGACGGCGGCACCTGCGCCAAGCTGCGGCGCCCCGGAAACGAGACCCGTCGCGATACCGGGTCCGAAAATGCCGAGGCCGAAAAGCGCGATCGACGCGAGCACGAGCGTCATCGCCTGTTCGAGATCCGGCTCCTGGCCTTGCAATGCGCTTGTGAACTCGGTGAACAGCGTCGTGCCGATACCGATGATGACGGCCAGAACCATGATCTTGATGCCGGAGGAGAAGACGTTGCCGAGCACACGCTCGGCGAGGAATGCGCTCTTGCTCCAAAGCGCAAAGGGCACGAGCACGAAGCCCGCAAGGGTCGTCAGCTTGAATTCGATGATCGTAATGAAGAGCTGCACCGCGAGGATGAAGAATGCGAGCACCACGACGATCCAGGCAAACGTCAGCACAATAATCGTGACCGCGTTGTCGAAGAAGGTCGTGAAGCCGAGAAGGGATCCCGCCTGTTCGATGAGCGGCTGTGCCGCGGTGAAGCCCGTGCCGGCGACAAAGCCCGGCCGCAGAAGATCTTGAGGCGTGAGGTTGTTGTTCGTGGCTTCGAGCCCGAGCCCCGAGAACGATTGGAACACCAGCAGCGAGAAGACCGACCAATTGTTGAGGATGAGCGCGAAGGCGCCGACATAGAGAACTTTGGCGAGCAACCGCGCAATGACGTTCGAACCCTCGTCCATCGCCCAGGACAGTCCAGCGAGCGTAATGTCGATCGCGACCAGGATCGTAGTCAGGAACGCCACCTCGCCGGCAAGGAGTCCGAACCCGGAATCGATGTAGCGGATAAAGGTCTCCAAGAAGCGGTCGATGACGTTGACGTTGTTCATGAGGCAATCCTCGACGCTGCTCTCCGGACTCAGTTGGCCGGCGTGTAGACCTGGCCGTCGCCGGCGAAGCGTTTGAACTGCGCCCTCGCCTGCTCCTGCGCCTGGGCCTGGCGTGCTTGCTCGACGGCTTGCGCGCGGAATTGCGCCGCCATGAGTTCCTGAGTCTGGAGCTGCTGTTTCGCCGATAGAGCGATCAGTTGGTTCGAGGCTTGCTGGGCCTGTAGGCTGCCGATGGCGGCCTGACTTGCGGTCACAAGTCGCGACAAGGTCGCGCCGTCCGCCTCGACATTTGCGACCACTTGCGCCTGCACCACCATCGTGTGCTCAAGCGCCTTCATCGCTTCGCTCCAGCGCTCCCACGCGTCGCGGCCAAGCTGCGTTGAGGTAACAGTGGCGCCGTAGCTTTGCGGGAAGAGCTTGCTGAACGCCGTCTCGGTCGCCTTGACGTCGAAGGCGATCCCTTTCGCCTTCGCCATAAGCTGATTGATGTCCTTGAGCGCCGCTTCGATCGCCGGAAGCGAAGAGAAGTCAAGCTTCTCGAGGTGTTTGGCCATATCCTCGAGCATCCGGACTTCGTTCTGCAGGCTCTTGATCTGGTTGTTGACCTGTTCGAGGGCGCGTGCCGCCTGCAGGACATTCTCCGCGAAATTCGACGGATCGAAGACGACAATTGCGCCGGCGGGCACCGTGGTGAGAGTGAGCGCGACTGCCGATGCCATAAGGAAATGCTTGAAACGGGTCATGTCTCTTTCTCCGTGTTGGTGGTTGAGGTGTGGGTGACGTGTTCGAGGATCAGATCGGCGGCCCAGCCAAGCCCCTTCGATCTGAGCCAAGTCTCGGCAAACTTGTCTGGGCCGACCTCCTCGAGAGTGCGCGTGATGCGCGCCTGATCGGCGGCACTCGAGGTGCCGCAAAAGGCGAGCGCGACGGGTCCAAGGCCCAGCTCGAACAGCCGGTTGCCGCGGCGCGATTGCAAATAGTAGTCGCGCTTTGGCGTCGCGGAGGCGATCAACTCGATCTGGCGCTCGTTGAGACCGAAGCGCTCGTAAGCTGAGCGTGCCTGAGGTTCGAGAGCGTGGTCGTTGGCCAAAAAGATGCGCTGCGGGCAGCTTTCGATCAGGGCGGGCGCGATCTTGCTGTCGGCGATATCGGCAAGGGACTGGGTGGCGAAGACGACCGCAACATTCTTCTTGCGCAACGTTTTGAGCCACTCGCGGATGCGGCCCGCGAACAGCGGGTGGTCGAGGAAGAGCCAAGCTTCGTCGATGAGGAGAAGCGTCGGTTTGCCGTCGAAGCGTTCTTCGAGGCGATGGAAGAGATAGGTGAGGACCGGGCTGACGGCGCCCTGCTCGTGCATCAGCTCTTCCATCTCGAAGCACTGAACGTTCCCAAGTGCGAGGCGGTCTTGGTTCGCATCGAGCAAGCGCCCGAACGGGCCTTCAAGCGTGTAGGGGGCGAGCGCCGATTTGAGCGCGTTCGATTGAAGCAGCACCGAAAGCCCGGTGAGCGTGCGTTGGCCTGCCGGCGCATTCGCAAGATTCGACAGCGCCGACCACACCAGTTCCTTGATCTCGGGCGAGATCGCGACCCGTTCGTGCAGGAGCAGGCCGTGAATCCATTCCGCCGCCCAACTGCGCACCCCCGGATCGTCGATGTGGGCCAGCGGTTGAAACGCGAGAGAGCCTTGGGCGCCGAGCGCATAGTGATCCCCACCCATGGCGATCACGGCCGCGCGCGCCGAGAAGCCTTTGTCGAAGACGTAGACTTGCGCGCCCTCATAACGACGAAACTGCAACGCCATGAGGGCGAGGAGAACGGACTTGCCGGCGCCCGTCGGCCCGACAATGAACATGTGGCCGACATCGCCAACATGGGTCGACAGCCGGAACGGCGTTCCTTGCGTCGCGGCAACGAGCAACGGCGGGCCGTTCAAATATTCGTTGTGCGTCGGACCCGCCCAGACCGCCGAGAGCGGCATTAGATGAGCGAGGTTCAGCGTGTGAACGAGAGGCTGGCGCACATTCGCGTAGACATGGCCCGGCAATGAGCCAAGCCAGGCTTCGACCGCGTTCACACTCTCGCGGATGGTGGTGAAGCCGCGGCCGTTGATAACCCTCTCGACGGCGCGCAACTTCTCGTTGGCGCGAACCGCATCTTCGTCGCAGACGGTAACCGTCGTCGTCAGGTAGCCGAAAGCGACATCGTCTCCGCCCAGCTCCTGCAGGGCCTCGTTGGCGTCGGCGGCTTTGTTGTCGGCATCGGAGTCGATGAGCGACGCCGGCTCGTTGAACATCACTTCGCGCAAGATCGCCAAGATCGACTTGCGCTTGGCAAACCATTGCCGCCGCAGTTTTGAAAGCAAATAGGCCGCGTGCAGCTTGTCGAGCGGGATAAAGCGCGTGACCCAGCGGTAGGGGAAATCGAGACGGTTCAGATCGTCGAGCAGGCCAGGCCGCGTCAGATTGGGGAAGCCTTGGACGGTGAGTGTGCGCAAATGCTGCTCGCCCAGCATCGGCGCCAGCCCGCCGGCGAGCGGGTCGTCGGCAAGGATGGCATCGAGATACATCGGCGTTTCGGGGACGGCGACCGGGTGGCGCCGCGTCGAGACGGTGCCGTGGAGATAGGTCAGCGTCTCGGCATCATCGAGCGCATGGATCTCGGGCATCAGGCTCGAGAGCAAATCGAGCAAGCGCTCCGTCTCGCTCACGAACGCCGCAAGATAGTCCTTGGCCGCCAAATCGCGTTCGCCCGCCGGGCGTTCCAGGAAAGCTTGCTCCGCCCGGCCCATCCGATCCGCCGGCGGCATGAAGAGAAGCGTGAGGTGATAGACGCTTTCGTGATGGTCCGTGACTACCCCACGGTTGGCGTCCGTACCTGCGATTGCGGCTTCCGGCTCGAACGCCGCACGCCGCTCTTCGTCGACGAGCCACGACACGGAATCGGGGAAATTCGAAGCCGGGTAGCCGGGCGCCGCAAACCGCTCGGCCTCGATGAAGAGGGCCCAACCCGAGCCCAAGCGCCGAAAGACATTGTTGAGCCGCGCGCAGGTGGCGACGAGCTCGGCCTCCGTCGCGCTCTCAAGATCGGGCCCGCGAAACCTCAGCGTCCTCTGAAAACTTCCATCCTTGTTGAGCACGATCCCTGGCGCCACAAGCGCCGCCCATGGCAGATGATCGGCCAGAAGCTTCGAGGTGCGGCGATACTCGCGAAGGTTCAGCATGAGAGATGCGCCTTTTGCCGGAGATGGCGGCCGAGCACTTCCACAAAGTGCGGATCGCGCTTCGCGGCGAACGCCGCGATCGCATGACCGATCAGCCCGAACGCAATTCCCGCGATCCACAACCGAAGCCCCAGCCCCAGCGCCGCCGCGATCGTGCCGTTGACGATTGCGACGGCGCGTGGAGCCCCGGCCAACGAGATCGGCTGGGTAAGCGATCGATGCAGCGGGATCTCAAAACCCTGGATCGCCATCAGACGAGCGCCCCGCCGCCGAAGGAGAAGAAGGCGAGGAAGAAGCTCGTCGCGGCGAACGCGATGGTCAGACCGAAGACGATCTGGATCAGACGTCGGAAGCCGCCGGAGGTCTCGCCGAAAGCGAGCGAAAGGCCGGTGATTATAATAATGATCACCGCGATGATGCGTGCGACTGGGCCTTGGATCGAATCGAGGATCGATTGCAGCGGCGCTTCCCACGGCATGTTCGAGCCCGCGGCGAGAGCGGGTTGGGACATTGCAAAAGCGAGGACCCCGACGGCGGCAACAATTGAGAGACGATGCAGGGCTTTTTGATTCATGGAATGGCTTCCTTTGCGAGCGTGACAAGGGATGGCTGCGGCGAACCGAGATCGCGCAAGCGATAGTCGCCGGCGGAAAAGCCATCGACGATGGCGACCGTCTCGACGCGGCGGCCGTTGCCCCGGCCGGCGATGAAGACAACGATGTCGATGGCCTGGGCGATGAGCTGGCGCGGGACTGTGGAGACCGCTTCCTGAATGAGCTGCTCAAGCCGGTAGAGCGCCGCATGGGCGGAATTGGCGTGAACGGTCGCGATGCCGCCCGGATGGCCGGTGTTCCAAGCCTTGAGCATGTCGAGCGCCTCGGCGCCCCTGACCTCGCCGACCACAATGCGGTCGGGCCGAAGGCGCATCGTCGAGCGCACGAGATCGGCGAGTGTGACGACACCGGCTTTGGTGCGAAGCGCCACGGTATCCTTCGCGGCGCATTGCAGTTCGCGCGTGTCTTCAATGAGAATAATGCGCTCGTCGGCATGGGCCATCTCGGCCAGGAGCGCGTTGGCGAGCGTCGTCTTGCCCGAACTCGTGCCGCCCGCCACAAGAATGGTCTGTCGCTCCGCGACGGCTTTCCGCAACACCGCTGCCTGAAGCGGCGTCATGATCCGATCGGCGACATATTCCTCAAGCTTGAGAACGCGGGCGATCGGCTTGCGGATAGCAAAGCACGGCGCGACCGAGACTGGCGGCAGCAGACCTTCGAAGCGCTCACCCGTCTCCGGCAGTTCCGCGCTCACGATCGGATTGAGCGCATGCGCTTCGACGCGGATGTGGCTTGCGACCAGGCGTATGATGCGCTCGACCTCGCTGGGGCTCAGGCGCTCGCCGGTGTCAACGCGCCCAACACCATGCTTGTCGAGCCGTAACGATCCGTCCGGATTGACCATGATCTCGATGACGGCCGGATCGGCGAGCGCCGCGCCGATGGCAGGACCCATGGCGGTGCGCAACATCGCGCGCCGGCGGTCGCGGCTCTCTTGATGGTCGCGATCCGGCGTCATTCCCGGACCTCCTGCAACTCGCCATCGCGTTCGATGAACCCTTCCGGTGTAATGCGCGCGAGCACGTCGCGCGTCAGGCTCTTGCCGCCGGCAAGGCGGCGTCCGATTTGTTCGACGAAGCTGTTGAAGCGCTCGTTGCCGAGCGCCCGTGCCGCGGCCTGATCACCATCCGGCAAGGGCGACGTGACCGTCAGTTGGAAGCGGATGAAGAGCGCGAGCGTCTCAAGGACGACCTGCTGGTCGCGCTCGAGGCGCGCCAGATGACGGGCGACCTTGTCAAGGCGGACTTTGAGAACCGCGTCGATCTCGGCCGCGGCGCCGCGTGAGATAAAGTGTTTGAGCGCGTCCGAAACGATCGCCGACTTCGACGAGCCGGGCTTCCTTGCCAAAGCGTCGAGGCGCTCGCTGAGCTCGTCGTCGATATAGACGTGAAGACGGGGCTTCATCGGTGCTCTCAAAAACTTGGCATGAGGTCGTCGTGACGGCCCCCGGCATCGTTGTTCATGGCGTGCGCGCGCTGAATTGCATTCGTGCGGATGGGTTTGCCGATGCCGGTCGTCTGCAGATCGTCGTCGAGGATCTGTGCGAGATCGTCGCTTGCGTCTTGTGTCGGCCGAGCGATCCCAGCGTCGGGGAGCCCCGGGTGACGTTGCAAGCCGCCATCGTCATCTGCGGTGGAATCGCCGAGCTCTTGCGCCAATGCGAGGGCCAGCCGTGGATCGCTCAAACGCACGCGACCGGTCCAGTCGTCGGCCTTTGCGGACCTCGTGCGATCGATCGCAAGATCGGGTGGCGGCAACACGCGGCTCGTAAAGTTCCGATCCTCGAAATAGCGCAGCTTCTTGGCGCGGATCGGGGGAAGGCCCGAGATCAACACGAGTTCGTCCGACGCGGGCAGCTGCATCACCTCGCCCGGCGTCAGCAACGGCCGCGCCGTCTCCTGGCGGCTGACCATGACGTGGGCAAGCCATGGGGCGAGCCTGTGTCCGGCATAGTTGCGCTGCGCGCGCAGTTCGGTCGCGGTCCCGAGCGCATCCGAAATTCGCTTTGCCGTGCGCTCGTCGTTCGACGAGAACGCGATGCGCACATGGCAATTGTCGAGGATCGAATTGTTCTCGCCGTAGGCCTTTGAGACCTGATTGAGCGACTGGGCGATGAGGTAGGCCCGGATACCGTATCCGGCCATGAAGGCGAGCGCGGTCTCGAAGAAGTCCAACCGCCCCAGCGCCGGAAACTCGTCGAGCATCATGAGCAGCTGATGCCGGCGGCGTTTACCGGGATCGCCTTCGAGCTTCTCGGTCAGCCGCCGCCCGATTTGGTTGAGCACCAGACGGACGAGCGGCTTGGTGCGCGAGATGTCCGACGGCGGCACGACGAGATAGAGCGATGCCGGGCGCGCCGCGTCGACCAGGTCCGCGATGCGCCAGTCGCACGCAGAGGTCATCGTGGCAACGGTTGGATCGCGATAAAGCCCTAAGAAACTCATTGCTGTCGAAAGCACGCCCGAGCGCTCGTTCTCGGATTTGTTGAGCACCTCGCGCGCCGCCTGCGCGACGATCGGATGGACTTGCGGGCGCTTTGGCGTGCCAAGGTGGTTGGTCGCCATCATCGCCCGCAGCGTATGTTCGAAGGAGCGGCGCGGGTCGGAGAGGAAGCTCGCGACGCGCGCCAGCGACTTCTCTTCCTCGGCATAAAGTACGTGCAGGATCACGCCGACGAGGAGCGCGTGGCTGGTCTTTTCCCAATGATTGCGGCGTTCAAGAGCGCCTTCGGGATCGACCAGAATGTCGGCGATGTTCTGAACGTCGCGAACTTCGCATGCACCCTTGCGAACCTCGAGCAGGGGGTTGTAGCGAGCGGAGCGCGTGTCGGTCGGGTTGAAGAGCAGGCAGGTCGAGAAGCGCGAACGCCAACCCGCCGTGATCTGCCAATTCTCGCCCTTGATGTCGTGGATGACGGCGCTTTCGGTCCAAGACAGCAACGTTGGGATGACAAGACCGACGCCCTTGCCCGAGCGCGTCGGCGCAAAGGCCATTACATGTTCGGGACCATCGTGGCGAACATAGCGGCTCTTGAGCCGCCCTAAAAAAACACCGGCCGGTTCGAAGAGACCTGCGCGCGCGATCTCGCGGACTGACGCCCAGCGCGACGATCCATATGTTGTGACGAACTGATTTTGCCGGGCGCGCCAGAGTGAACCGATGATGGCGACGACGCAGCCGAGAAGCCCGCTACCGGCCGCCAATATCCCGGCGCGATCGAACAGCTTCGGCGCATAGGCGCCAAACGCGTACCACCATTCGAACAGACGCCACGGATAGTAGACGGGTGCCGACAGAAGCTCGAACCACGGCGCTCCAAGGCGCGGCTGGTAACCGAGCATCGCGGCGGTCCATTGGGTCGAAGCCCAGACCCCGCCAATCACGATGGCGAAAACGAGCGTGATCTGCCCGATAAGAAGCCGGGTTGGCGTCATTCCCTCGCTCCGCGTGATACTTGGCTTCGTGTGTTCTCGTCGAAGCAAGTGATCGCGCGGAACGCCGGATTCAGAAATGGCGTTTATCTACGCTCCCGCACGCTCTTATGCGCTCAGCGAATTTTCAGCGAACGAGATTCGGCATGATGAATGCCTGGGAGAGTAATTGCAGATAGTCTTTGGTCTCCCACCCCAACGGAGCATCTCGTCTCAGGCGTTGCCCCACCCTAGTGAAGGCGCAAATCAACGCTGGACTCTCTCCACCATTGAGTGATGAAAAACAGGGTCAGGCCATTACCCTTTGCGTGCTTTCGTGTCCTTGCGCGAGGAGATACCCTCCGGCGGGTTTGGTTGTCAGCCGGTGAGGCCGAAACAGAGGAGGAAACAGACTGCCGCTCCCAGCACAAACCCTGCAGCGAATTCTGGATAGCATCGAAGCCCAGAACCTAGTGTTTCTGTGCGGCGCAGGCTTATCAATGCCCGCACCGAGCAATCTAATGTCCGCCGTAGGCGTTTCACGCACTTGCTACGATAAATATGCGCCAACTCAAGTGTTGCCGCCGGCCTTGCGCGATGACGTGGATCAGCTCGCAGGACATTTCTTCGGCAATAGCCAGTTTGAGCCGCTCTTCATCAATCGGCTCGTCCCCTGGGACGATCTCACCGGAGAGCCCAACGCTGGTCATGCAGCTATCGCCGACATGCTGGTGTGCGGCGCGGCGCGGGCGGCGTTGTCGGCCAACTTCGATACAATGATCGAGCAATGGTCATCGCAGCACAAAGTGTCACTACGGGGAGCGCTCGACGGGCGCGAAGCGGTTACCTTTGCCCAGTTGAGCAGCCCCTTGCTGAAGTTTCACGGCTGTATGACGCGCGCTCGCGAGATGACGCTCTGGACACATGGTCAGTTGGAGATACCGGCGATTGCTGAGCGAATCGCTAGCTGCAAGGCGTGGATGGACCTCAACGTTCATGGTCGCGATCTGCTCATCGTCGGCTTCTGGACAGACTGGGGATACCTCAACAACGTCCTCGCTGGAGCCCTGAATGGCGGAACGACATCCTCGATCACGGTTATCGATCCGTCCGCAACAACTGACCTCAAGCAAAAAGCCCCGGCACTCTGGACCACGCTTTCGGCGTCGCCTCACTTCGAACACGTGCAGGCCTCAGGCGACGAGGTGCTCGGCCGGATTCGCGATGCCTTCTCAAAGGTGTGGACGAGAAAGCTCCACGCGATGGGAAACCCTCTCTTTGTTGCAGAGAAGGGTACCTGTCCGGCCGCGCTTCTCGAAGCCCCGAACCTCGATATCGATGCGCTTTACGATCTTCGGCGCGACGCGGAGGGCGTCCCGAGCCACCGCGCCGCGCGCGCTCGCGAGCCCAGTCAGTCGGCCGCCCAAACCGGCTACGCCCATCTTCTGTTGGCCGCCAAGGCTAGTGCTCGCAGCGGATCTTGGTACGAACTCGACGGCAAAACCGTTCGGGTCATCCACGGAGCCGGGGAAGGACTCTCTACGGTCCAAAATCGTTTCGTCGAACCGCCAATTGGGCCGAAGGCCGATGTCATCGTTTGTGTCGGCGCTTTGGACCAAGGGGTACCTGGCAACATCATCGATAAGGGGCAGGGTGCCAACGTGCTGCGACCGCAGCCCGGCGGCGGCTCACGCTGGATAACTCTGGCCGAAGCGCGCGCTGAGTTCGCTCTGTGACAGATCTGGTCTCCAATATCCATATTGTGTTGCAGGACGCGCGCTACGAGACTTGGGACGCCAGCGCTGGGAGCGTTCCGACCGTCGCTTTCGAGGACGACATGGTGATGGGGTTCGTTTGTGTGTTCGACACCGCTGAGGCGCTCGTCACACAATGGCCTGCAGTCGAGGCCGCTCTGCTCAGTAGGCACGCCCCGCGCCTTCGGGGCGCGGGCGACAAGGCGTGGAACGTATACTGCGCGTTCGTTACCGCGGCGCGCGCCCACGATAATAGCCGGCGCGAGATCCGTTGGATCGAAGAAAACCTGGAGCGAACGCGCAAGATTACGGCTGCTGGGCTGTTGACACGGGATGACGTGACGACTGCGCTTCTGCCCTTGCTCCCGATCGTGTCAAGGCCTGCCCTTGCCCACGAAGATCCGAGCGAGCGGCTTCAGCGTCGCATTTCCGCCATTGCTCCGGGTACGGAGGAATTTGCTTTAGACTCGAGTGTCGCCGCTAAAGAAGTCGTGCGACGGCTTGGGGAGCGTCCATGAGGCTCGAATTCGTCGAACTTGCAGGATTCCGCGGCTTCCGTGACAAGACTCGGTTTGAACTGCCGAGCGGCTTCATCGTCATTTCCGGGCGCAACGGCACGGGCAAGAGCACTCTCTTAGACGCTGTCGACTTCGCTCTCACAGGGACAATCAACAAGTACTCTGTCACCAGCGCTCGCGGTGGAGGCCTTTCGGAACATATCTGGTGGGTGGGTGAGGGCCGAGCTGCAGAACATCACGTGTCCGTAGGCTTTGTCGACGACACCGGTACCCGATTCGTCCTCACGCGCACCAGAGACAAGGGACCCAATCTGACGGGGAACGAGATACTCGCGCGTCTGTGTGCGGCAGGCAGCGAGAAGTCATCAACCTGCGAGGCTCTGATGCAGACGACGTTAGTCCGCGACGAACTAATCTCAGCGCTGAGCTTGGATCTCCCGGAACAGGCCCGTTTCGCAGCGGTGCGGACCGCCATCGGCGCGATAGCAGGGCCCGATCACTCCGATCGGACCGAGGCCATTCTGCGGGAGGCACGATCCCTTCTTCCAGAGGAGGAGGGCCGTGCACAGGAGATGCAGGCGGAACTCGGGCGCGCCTTAGGACAACTGACCGAGGCGCGCACCGATGCCGAACGCTCGAGCGACATCGCCGAGGCGTTGCGGGTGATTGATGCGACAGTGCGCATCGTGCCGGGAGAAACTCGCTTGGAGACGGTTCGGGGTTTCATTGCCGATCGCAAGGCTGCTCTGACACGCTTCAATAGCGCCCGCGTTCTTGCCGCTCCCCTTGCCGAGGAAGCAGCCATCGTCGCCTCCGGCGCGACTCAGGCCGCAATCGCCGATGCAGATTCGCGATTGCGCGAGACCATTGCGAACACGGCCACCAGCCTCAACAAGGTCGGGCTCGCTGAGAAGCTGGATGACGCCGAGCGGTTTTCCGATCAAGGCGCGGCCCACTTCGCCGCGCTGGTCGAGCACGGAGAGGCACTGGGACTGCAGCACGGGCACTGTCCGCTTTGCGATTCGGCAAAGTCCGACCCTGAATTCGCGGCCGCAATCGCTGCCATACGCAATCGCCTCGCCGAACGAGGCAAGCGGCTTGCTGCCTCCGCCGAGACGCTGCGGATGGCTCGGGCGGAGCTGACGCAGCACCAATTGGCCGAAACCGAAGCGAGAAGCCGCTTGGCGGGGCTGAGCACTCGCCTGGAGCGTTTCAAACTCTCCCGAGAGGCGGTTCGTCAGGCGTATCAAGACGCCGGCTTCGGTTACATCGAGATCGAAGATATCAAAGCCGCAGAACAGGAGGCGCGCAATGAACAGCAGAAACTCGTCGACCTCGAGCGAGCGCTACTAATTCTTGGCGCATCCGGTGCCGCAGAGCGTATCACGACCCTAGAGGTTCGGATCGGGGAGCTTCGGAGGCAAACGGAGGGCGCGGCGGCTAGAGTGGCCAATGCGGAGAAGGTGGTTGAGACCGCCCGTCAGATCGACAACGCCGCGCGCACGGTCTCGAATGAGATCAGCATGGAGCAGTTCGACACCGTAATGCCGCTCCTAAAGGAGCTCTATCGGAGGCTCCGCCCACACACAGATTGGACCGAGATCAACTCCGATTTCGGGGGCAAGATACGCGGCTCGCTCAATTTCACGGTCGGCGACGGCCGCAACCCGCAATTTCTCTTCAGCAGCGGGCAACGACGGGCGGCGGGCTTGGCTTTTCTCCTCGCCGTGCACCTGTCTCGACCGTGGTGCTTATGGCGCTCTTTGCTGCTCGATGATCCGGTACAGCACATTGACGACTATCGCGCGCTGAACCTCGTAGAAGTACTTGCCGCGATCCGGCGGTCGGGGCGCCAGATGATCGTCGCCGTCGAAGACGCGGCTTTAGCCGACTTGCTCTGCCGCCGACTTAGGAGCACCGCCACACAGCCGGGTCGTCGCTATGACCTCCGCGGCAGCCCCGATGGAGCAGTGACGGTGGAGACTGCACTCGACATACTGCCCATGTCGGGGGGCATCCTGCGCATGGCCGCTGCGTCCTAAAGTTACGCACGTCGAACGCTGGTCGGCGCAGGCGCTGGGGCGGACGCCGCTATAAGATCCACGGGCCGCTCCTGCGACGCCCGATGGTCCAGGTGATCACATTACTTCGCGCGATGCCCGCGACCATCTTGCCCACACTACGATCAAGCACGGGTCTCCACGGCACGAGCGTGAAATCCCTCGCCCGCTCGATGACCGCAAACCGCCCGCTGACGAGATCGAGCCGCCGTCGGTAGGTTCCTTCGATCCGACCGGCACCTGCGAATTCCGCATAGGGCAAGTTCAGCTCGCCCGAAATCTGCGCCGCAACGCGCATGAGTTCACGCCGGCGAAGGATGTTGAGCAGATTGGAGCGATAGACGGTTTGACCCTTCCGCTCGTCGGCAAGGCCTTGCTCGATCAACCACTGGCGACGCTGCGCGAGCGCGCCTTTCACCTCGCGACCAAAGCCGGAGTCTCGGACGCTTGAAGGCTCATCCGCGACCAGCTGATGATCGAGCCACGTCTCAGCGTCCGCCGCGACCTGTTGCTCGACACGAACTGAAGAAAGCACCTCGACGGCAACCGGCGCCTGCCGAGCGTGCGCGCGCTCATACTTCTCAACAGCGTCGAGGAAACCTGGCGGAATTTTCCATGTCCCATCGGTCATGCGCTGAACAACAGCTGCACGCCGTAGCGCTTCGAGGCGGCGGACATGTGCCGCGACATACTCAGCGCGCGCACCCGGATCGTGCTGATGGTGTATCTCGCGGCTATAGCGGCCTCCGTGCCGGTCGGCGATGTCAGCGACTGTCCGATCCGCAAGCTTGGGTTCGGGTCGGTTGACGCTGATGGAAACGATCGCTCCCGCCGGGATATGCTCGATTGTCTCCCCCAGACCCACGTCGACCCAATGCGATCGCCCGTCGACGCCATCAACAATCAGGTAATGCCGGTCGTGGTGCTCGTCGCCGAGCCCGCGCTCCACGACGCGTCCGACGAGACGAGCGTCCAAGGCAGCCGGATCGAAGACCCTATAATCGATGGGCGCGCGCTCGATCCGAGCCTGCGTCATTGCCCGGTGCATCGTCTTGATGATGTCGTCGCGCTCGCCCATGCGCCGCAACGTCGGTTCCAGGTCTTTCGAAAACCGCCACACGCCGGGCGAAGTTTCGTCCGCAAGACCCAGCTGTTTCAACCGCTGAAGCCGCCCGGCGCGCAATGTTTGATCAAAACGCCCATGTGCGCTCGGAGACATTTGCCTGATGTCGATGATACCGCCCTCGCCTGCATCGCGGATGAGCCGACGGTCAAGGTTGGTGAGCCGGTCTTGGTCGACCTCTCGGGTCAGCTTGCGTTCGATTTCGAGGTCGGTGCGGGGACCGAGGTCGAGCGTGACGATCTCCGCGGCACGCTCGCGCATGCCGTGGGCGATGTAGTCCCGTGCGATGATGAGATCCTTACCGCGGTCGTCTTTGCCGCGAAGGATGATGTGGGTGTGCGGATGCCCGGTGTTGAAGTGATCGGCCGCGACCCAATCGAGCTTCGTGCCAAGGTCTTGCTCCATGTGCGCCATGAGGCGGCGAGTGAACGGTTTGAGGTCTTCGTATTCGACCGCGTCCTCTGCCGCGACGATGAGGCGAAACTGATGGCGGTCGCCGTCCGCTCGTTCCAGGAACGCCTTTCCGTCGGCGCGGTCTTGGTCGGCATCGTAGAGCTCGCCGGGCAGCCCCTCCCGTGTGACGCCGTCGCGCTGGATGTAGCGCAGATGGAGCTTGGCCGCCGCCAAGCCGCGTGCGCCGATCTTTACAATGCGCGTCTTGATGACAACGCGACGGGATCTGAAGGCGGCGTGGCGATCGCGCAGCACGCGCCCGGCGCCGGCCCCGCGGCCGATGCGACTGCCGTCGAAGCGGCGTTTACGCGACGGCCGCGAGAGCGCCCTGCCGCCAGCCAACGACGCCGAGCGGAGAACCTGCTGCAGATATCGTTGCCCTCGCTTGCTGCTGCGTGAACGTATCTTGCCGAGCTTCGGCTCGAACGCATCGTCGTCGGTCATGGCCACGGTGCTCGTACAAATGTCTTGCACACAAATTGGTCGCGCGCGCTGATCGGGCAAGTGGCGCTATGGGATTGAGGCGTGGCAACCGTTCCGCGCCGAAGTAGCGCTCACTCAAACGCCCTAGCACTATCGGAAAGATGTGCAGACAATGGCTTAGGCGACACGTGGCGCCGATGCTTTTATCTTGCCATCTCCAACTTTTTGCTCCGTACACGTCCTACTTGCGCTCTCGTTCGTTTCCCCTCCTGGTTCGTTCCGATCGCGTGACAAGGTGACGAACAAACTGTCGCGTCTTATCTGCGATTCCTGATCGGGGTTCTCGTCGCGGTGGAAAAAAAGTCGGACTGCTATCGCGCACGTGTACTTGTGGTTTGACAGCCCGACATTTCATCGACGACGAAGTGGTGTTGGGTCCGGAAATTCTCTGCTTGGAGGCGATCTCCATACAATTACACCCGGTCGGCAGCTCCGGATTCGCAAGAGTTCCAACCGCGATTGAGGTCATCACGCGATCGGCAAGGGAGGTGTTCATGTGTTCCCAACTGCCATTCCAGAGAGCTATCGCGCACCAAGTTTCGTGACCGCGATGGTGTTCTAGTCTGCCACAGAGGGTGCGAAGTTTCTGAAGACGCAGGCTTGCCAGCGCGACATTCGGGCAGGGTTCGAACAGTTTCGCGTTCGGTTCGGTCGTCGCTCCGAACAGGTTCGTCTCAAATCCTGCGAGGCCAATTCGAATGGTTGGAGCTTTGCCTTGAGCGGTGCGCGCGGGGCAATTGCACCCTTCATCGTCGTGAATGCGCACAACAGCCCATCCAATGAGCGGTAGCTGAACGGCTTGCCATCGCTCTCCGCGAGGATCAGGGCGTGCATGGTTTGAGGCTCAAATCCAATCGAGCAAACCGTCACGAGCGTTAGAAGGTCCACAATGGAACGAGCCTCCCGATGATGTCCTGGCGCTCGCTCGGCCCAAAATACCGCCCGTCGAACGATGCCTCTGCGCTTGCCGTCAGAAGGAAAACTTGGTTGGAACCGAGAACAACACAACCGCGCCAAGCTTCGAGCGGGCGACCCACATGATCGGCCGGGAGCGACTTTGCCAGCGTTCGATGATTGATGCTCAGAATGCCATTTTCGACGCACACAGTGTCCGGTGCGAGTGCGGCAATGCGCTTTGATGCCGGCGTGTTGGAGGGCAGATAGGCACGTTCTTCGGCAAGTTTTCGGGCGGCGCGGGGCAGCCAGACAAGCACCAGATCGCCCCGCTTGAGATCACGACCGTCTTCGAGCCAATAAAGTCCAACTGGCACACTTGCGCTCGCATTCCACACCAGGAAAGGTCGCGGTTGAATGAATTGAACGACGGCGAGTGAAACACAAACGAGAAGCGCGACGCCCAATATATGAGCGCGTCCTCTCCACCAATACCGGCTTTGCGGCACGCCGACGCTCTCCAGCACTACGCGCTCAGACATCGGAGGTCGACGTCTTCATGTGCGATTTCGACCAGGTATCGAGATCGTCGATGTGGTAGCGCACGTAACGGCCGTGCTTGCGATATTGCGGCCCGCCGCCATGGACACGCATCTTTTCGAGCGTCCGCCGCGACAGCCCGACGAAGTGCGCCGCCTGATCCGTCGATAAGAACGGACTGCCTTTCTTCGCCTTCGCGGCCCGGTCGGCTTCGTCGTCCATGTCTTGCCCCTGTGAGCAAAGCGACAGCTACGTCGCGCGATGACGGCGAATGTCGTCGCGATTGAAGCGCTTGGGGACCGGCGAAAGCTCACGCTCGCGTTTTCGCCGGAGTCGAACCGATAGAAAAGCCGGCGCCTCATCGTCCGGATGCGATGAGACGCCGGTCACGCCGGCTCGACCATGGTGGGACCACCGACTTAGGTGACGGATGTCCAAACGGCCCCGCTCGTGCGCCACTATCCGCGGGCGGCTTGATCACGAACGTCGCGACAGGGGCCGAGCCGGCGTGCAAACGGCCTCAGCGCTCGGGATGAGTGCCAAGGCCGCTCGTCCCTAGTCGGCCGGATTCCAGATCACGGCGAAGTTGTCGTCGCTCTCGCCGGGCGCGCGGCCGAGATTGGCGTAGAGCTTGCGCGGACCGAATTCAGGTGCGGCCAGGCTCAGCGACACGTAGTCCTTGCCCGAGCTTTCGCCCTTGCGGACCCATCCCGCCCCAACGTCGGCGCCGCCGGAGGTGACCCGGAAGTCTGGCTGGTTGTCGGCGCTTTTGGACGGGTTGGGAACGATTTCGATGTCGGTGCGGATCGTGAGCGTCTTGAGCTGACCCTTGTAGCCGCCGTTCGATTGCTTCGTGACATATCCGATTGCAGGCATGGTATTCATCTCCTTGTAACGCCTGGAGACCATTCCCCTTGGGCGTGAGCGGACCGTCGATGGGCTTCGCCCGGCGTCTTGAACCGGCACGGCCGCAGCGTGAGCGGAGGACCCGAGGACCCATGTTTTTTGGAGCGAAGCGGGCGCGAGGAGCCGCCAATGCGGCGGGGAAAAAACTTGGAGACGAGGGTTTTAAGGCGACGGCGACGCCCATAGGTCCATCGCGAAAGCCAGAGGGGAATGGTCTCCAGGCGTTACAAGGAGATGAGGTCTGCCTGCTCGATTTGTTACGAACCCAGCACCGGCGGCGCACGATTTGGGACTGCTCGACGCGCTGACTCTAACCGCGACACGACGCGTACCCGACCCCGCACATGCGCCGACAAGCGGCATCGCAGGCACGATGCGCAACGGACAGGGGCGTTTGATTGCCAAGCGGGGTCGAACGAAGTACCGATGGAAGGCAAGCCGTCGCACCACGATGCGCGGTTCGCCAACACCAATCCCGGTCACGCACCTGGCGAGAGTGATGAATTTTTTGCGTTGCGTTGAAGCGGCGGCGAACGGGCCGCCGCTCCCTTGTGCGATCACGCGCTTGGGAACAGATGAGCGATCTGCGTCCACGCATCGACGTGGGAAAGCCCGCCGCGATCTGTGTAACCGCGCGGCGGAAATGACATCCAGCCCGGCAGCCAGTCCCGGACCTTGGGCCGGTCGTTCGTGCCCTCGAGGCAGTCGCGGATGATCTGCTTCTGCGTCTTGAGCCGTTCGGCGACATTGCCATCCGCGACCGCTTTACCCGCCACTTCCGCCAACATAGCGTTGACCACGCTTTTCTCGCGGATGAGCTCGAAGAAGGCATCGTCGGGCGTCCAGGTCTTTGCGGTATCGACCTTGAGATGCGCTCCGACCGCTTCGACATGGGTGCTTCCCGACGCCAATGTCTCGGCGGCCAGCATGGCGAGAATACGCATGACATCCGCGTTCGGCAGCTTCAACAGCACAGCGAACACGGTTGCCGCCATCACATCGTCGCTCGCTTGCACAAGCATCGCACGTTCGTCGTCAAGATCGAGCAAGGTCACGAATTCCGCACGGCAACGGACGAACTCGTCTTGCGCCGGGCTTGTGGCGATGCTGTCGGCGATTGCCATCGACTTCGCCGATTGCGGCTCGGCCTTCACCTGCCACAGCGGCGATCCGCAGATCGCTTCGGCGATCATGAGCCTGAGCGCGACTTGCGGGGCATCGAGGAGTGCCAGTCTCGCGGCAGCGTGTCGGTGCAGATCAATATAGTTCTGCAAGGCGGAGGACACTTCAGGCCTCTCGCTTGCGACCGGCTCCGCCTCCTCCGCCCCTTCATCGCGGCGGGCGCGCCGCGCTTCCTTTGCACTGAGATAACCTTCGAAGAATTGGACCTCACCACGATGCGACACCGCAACGAACACCTGACCACCTTTCTTCTTGGAGGTCTTTTCGTGTTCCCAGGTGTGAAACGGCTCGCCCGGTTCGAGGATCACAACCTCGGACCAGCCGTTCGCGAGATAGGCATCGCGCTTGGCCGCGATGGCCGTGTTCTGCAAGTTCCAGAACAAATTCGCGTCCGCGAAATACGCCTCCTCGCCAAAGAGATCAGCGACGATTTTGCCTTTGTAATCGTCGAGCGCAAACAACGCCACCTTGGTCGAAATCGACTGGCCGCCGAATAGCCATTGTTTCAATTGTTGGCCGAACGGTACATTCGCCTTCTCGTCTTGAGACAGCTTGAGCCATTCCTGCTGCTGGGCCTTTGTCGCCATCGTCAGATGGCGGACAGTTTCGGCGTCGATCTCCTCGCGCCGGTAGGCGTCCTTGATCTTCGGCAAGAGATTGCCCAACGCAAGGCGGCGCTTGACCATGGTTTCGGTCATGCCGAAGGTCGCGGCGATGTCAGCGACGGCCTTCCCTTCCTTGACAAGGCGCACGAACGTGTCGTGCTGAGACATTTCGTCGGGGTCGAGGCGCGCGACATTCTCGATGAGCGAAGCTTCGAGCGCGGCCGCGTCGTCGCCCGCCTCCATCACCGCGCAGGGTAGCGGCGCGATCTCGCCGCGCTCCTCCTTGACTGCTTTCGCCGCGAAATACCGCCGCCGCCCGGCGACGATTTCGAAACCGTCCGCGTTTGGACGGACGAGCAGCGGCTGCAGGATGCCTCGCGCTTTGACGCTCGGCAGGATGTCGGAAACATCCGGCTCGCGCTTGCTGTGGCGCATGTTCAGAGGCGAGACATGCAGCCTGTCGATCTCGATATGTTGAAGTTGCACGATAGATCTCCTTGGGTTGAGTGACCGGCCCGCGCGCGAACGCGATTCAACGCGTCTGAGCGGAGCCGGGCGCTTTTCAGCGCTGGGGTTCCGTCACGGGGGACGGAATTTCTGGGTGAATGTCAGGGTGCGCATTGCAAGCCGCATCATCCGACTCGATTGCGTCGCCGGTCGGAACGGAGGCAGCGGCGCGTTGCTCGTTGCGTCCAAACGCGAGGATGTGATCCGCCGCCTTCGACGCGGCCGATGCCGCGCGGAAGATCGCGCGGCTGTCCTCGCGCAAGAGCGATAGCCACTCGCCGAGATAGTCGGCGTGGCGGACGGTCGGCGCGATGTTGAGGCTCGCGCAGACGAACGCGCCCGCCATTTCGGCGACAAGCTCTTCGCGGGCGTAGGCCTTTGAGCGGTATGCGCCCGAGAGATCGCGCGCGAGGCGCGAGGCGTGCCCGGTCCAATGGCCCAATTCATGAAATGCCGTGCGGTGCCAGTTGACCGGCTCAAAGAAGGCTTGCGGCGGCGGCACATGCACCGCGTCCGCACCAGGACTGTAAAAGGCTTCATCGCCGCCGATGCGGAATTTGGCGCCGGTCGCACGGATCAACGCTTCGGCCTCGGGCAGGATCAGCCCTTCGGGGACGGCTGGCGCGCTGACGTGAAGGGTTTCGGGCAGCCCGTCGCACTGGTCGATATTAAAGACGGTGAAGCGCTTGAGAAACGGTATCGACCCCTCGCGCTCCGATTCCTTCCCCGGCGTCGGCGCGCGTCGATCGCGCCGGGCGTCGCCTTCCTTATCCTTGGGCACGAAGCGGTCGGCGTAGACGACCATCGTCCCCGCTTCGCCCTTGCGGACATGACCGCCGAGGGCCAGCGCCTGACGGAACGTGAGCCAGGATTGCGCCGCAAACCCGCGCTCGATGACCGCGCCCCATAGAATAAGGACATTGATCCCCGAATAACGCCGCGCGCTTGTGGCGTTCTGCGGCAATGCCAGACCCGCCTTGGCGCCGCCCCAGGGCTGCACCCAAGGCACACGCCCAGCTTCGAGTTCGCTGACGATCTTGTCGGTGACTTGGCCGTAAAGGCTTTGCCGGTTCTCAGTCCGCCGTTCGATCACCTGACCCATGACGCGCCACACGCTCCTCTACCCTTCGCGCCCTTCCCCGAAGGCGGGGTGGGCGGAGGAAAGCGAACGGGCAGGCCCGCTGAACGAGGCGGTCCGCACCCGTAGGGCCGTAACAAAGTGAAGGACCCGCGCGTCTTCGCGCGGGTTGCGGTCCGCCGCAGCGGGCCTAAACGTACGCGTCCGCCCACCCCGCGTGAGGGGAAAGCAACAAAAGATGTCATCGCGCATTAGCGCGATGGCCCGCCGCGAAGCGGGAATGCGTCAGGGGGCGACGCCCGAAGGGCCGAGACGCAAAGCGGCTCGGTTCACGAGCACCCGGCGCGAGGGGCGAAAGCCGCGCGCGGACGCCCAAAGACGGATCAAAACTCGCGCAAAAGCACTCTCACCAGTTCGATGGGGTCGGCGCGCAGGACTTTGAAAATGTGAAGCAACTCGACGACATCCACACGGCGTTCGCCGCTCTCGCATTTCGAAACAAACGATTGAGGCCGGCCGAGCCGACGGGCGAGTTCGTGCTGGCTCAAGCCCGCAGCCTCGCGGGCTGCCGCCAACGCCTCTCTCAGTCTCAAATACGGTCTGGTGTGGGTGGATTTTCGCATGCACGCCGTAGCAATTGGCGCTTGCGAAGCTGATCCTCATTTCGGATTATCCCAAAACGGGTTCACCGCCGTCTCGTCCCTTGCCGACCCCAGCCGGACCGTTTCTATGAGGCGCAAGCAGCATGTCATCATGTTCTTGCCGCAGCGGAAGTGCTAAGGACAGCTGACGTGCCAAGGAAACAATTGCCATGGCGGAAGAACGCAAGGTCGCGGCAAGAGCTCGCCTGCGTCGCACAGCGCCCAAGCGCGCGGCGCAGCCCTTTGCCGAAGAGGCGCCCCGATCGCCGGTAATCACAGCGTATGATGAAGCCCATTTTGCAATCTATCTCAGACTGCTGGACGCCAAGTCCAAGGCTGCGAGCGAAGACGCGATGGTCGACATCATTCTCGATGCAGCCCCGGGCACGAATCGCGACGCGGCACGGCGTGCACTGCTGAGCCATTTGAAACGCGCCGTTTGGATGAGCGATGAGGGTTACCGCGGCCTTCTGGGCAAGAAGCCGCGCGCCGGTCAACGTAGAAAGTGACGGTAGCCGCCGTTCATCAGCAAGCGGCCGCGCCGGATCGCGCGCCGGACGCCGTCACGAAGATACTCGCCTGGGTCGTTCCAGTCGTTCGACACGCGGACGCGGCCATAAAGTGCAATCGCAATCTCACGGTGGGACGCTTCACATAACGCGCCGTCGAGGGCTTGCGTCACACGCAGGAGCCGCCCCGCCGTTCGTTCCGATCGAAAATAACGCCGGGAAAGATGGCCAGAGTAAAGATAGTCGTTGAAACAAATAAGTGCACGCCATCGGCACGCACCTTCGGTGGGCAGAACGATGGCTTCGGTTAGGAGATTCTCCGGCTCCGGCACGGCACAAATTCGAACCGACAGTTGAAGGCGACGGCCGCCGTCACAGATTAGAACATGGCTCACGCGCCCTGAAATCAGCCGGTCCGTAGAAACGGGGACTGCGCCGTGCGCCGCCACAAGCGGAAGCACGTGCGGACAAGCGTTGGGATCCCAGAACACCTTGGCATCCAGAGCGTTCTTGGACGGCGTATCGGCACGCAGGACACTCCAGCGCCGCAAATCATTGCGACGCCTGCCTTCACGCGCCGTCGGCCCTTGCCTAACATCGGCTTGGAACCGCGGGTTGCGGCGCAGGAACTCCCAGGCCCAGCCGAGCCGGGTCAAGTTCACGGTGTAGGCATAACTATCCTTGTTGCGCCAATCGGGCTGCTGCTCGGACCACATGGGGGGCACCTTGCTCGCGTGCCCTACCCCACTTCGTCGATGCGAACCGCGCAGCCTGTACAAATGCACAGGTTGGCAGCGCCGGTCGCTCCTCATAAGCCGTCAGCAGAAATGCGCGCCACCGCTTGGCAGATTGTTCTGACGCCCAACTTCGCTTTCGCATTCTCCAAGTGAAACGCCGCCGTGCGGCGTGCTATCCCGAGGATGCACCCGATTTCCCAAGCCGATTTGCCGCGTGCGGCCCATCGCAAGCACTCAAGCTCGCGATGGGACAACCTGGCACCGGCAATGACACGTCCAGCGGTTAGAATTCGTCGCGCATGCAGGTGAACGAAGACCGCCATCAGCTGCAGCGTCGGGCGATTGGCTTGGATGGATCGCTGAAACACGGCGGGCGGTTCACCGGCGACGATCGACATTGCCGCAATGGGATGGCCAGGCTCACGGAAGGGGATGACGAACCCGCAGCGAATCCCGAATTGAGCGGCCTCGTCGAAAAGCTGACGCTGGGCCGACGATGGATTGGCCGGCGCTTTATCCCATTCGAACGGCACGTCGAACGCGCGCACGGTATTAACTACGGGATCAATCCATTCGTATTTCTGTTCCGCGTAGCGATCAAGCCAGGCTTGCGGATAGGTGGAAAAGACTTCCCCACCACCGGCATTTGGTTTCGAAAGAATAAAATACGCGAAACAGTGAAAATCGAGCGCCGCGAGCGCCTTTGCCGTCGCGGAACGCAGCGCGTTCGCGTCCTCGCTCGTTCTGATGCCTTCGACAAAGTCCTGAAAGACGCGTTGCACGAATGCAGACCCCAGTTGAACTCAACGTAGGGTCGGCGACCCGTGCCGCCAAGCATGCAACCGCCAAGGGCCATTGCGGAATTGCTCCCACGTGACCCGAGTCACGTCGTCAACCACGATGTTTTCGTTAACGACGCTTCGCCACCGATGGCGGTAGATAAACAGAGCCCGGGGAGAGATGGAAGGCTTCGCCTATCCACCCAGCGCCGCTCTCGTGCACACAGCGTGCTTCATCGGACGCAAGCCGTTGGCTCTGCTGGTTGATGCGTTCCATATGTTATTGGACCAAGGTGGACGGCGTTACGCTCGAGCAGGCGCCAACACGCGCCACTTTGTCTTTAGCAATCAGGGGTGCGAGAGACGGGCCTTCGCACCTCTGTGACTGCTTAGCGGTCAGGGGATTTTCGGTTTGGGGATCGCCCACAGGAAGAGAATGATTGCTTGAACAATCACCGTCCCGAACACAATGAGGAGATCCTCAGGGCCGAAGACCGCCTCGCTGAGTCAAGTGCGCTTGACGAGGATAAGGGTCCCAATGCCAAACCCCATCAACAAGAATAGCGTGACACAGATCTTCATCATAGCGCCCTCCGAAGTCGTTGGGAGTCGAGGAGATCATCCCTGGCCCTGCGACCGTGAGTGACCACGGTCGAAACTTAGAGGCTGGCGCTCACTCGCGCTGTGATCATGAAATCGCACCGTGTGATCTGCGGATCACGCGCTGAAATCATGATAACTGACACGCGCCTGGGCCGAGCAAAGCATTTCGCGACGAACGCCCCACGGGGACAACTTGTCGCCTCGCGACCGCGACCAACCTAGCAATAAGGGCGAACGCTTGGATGGCCAAATGAGGCTTAGCATCTCGAGGAAAACATCCAAGGCTGCTGGGAGAATGAGCGAGAGCACAAGAATCACGCTCCACCAAGTGTATTGCAGCTGGTCGAGCACCCATATCCAAGGCAGCACGATCGCCGCTGCAAGGCCGATGTTCATGAAGAATAACGTGACCTTTGCAAACCAACGAGCGTACCGATAGTTCAAGACAATGTTTCGCGCCCACTCCCGCCTATCGTGCACGCTCGCCGGATCGACATACGCTGCCTCATCAATTTCATTGGCCAACCGATCACACAGCTCAGCTTTCCCGCGCAACGTGGCACGGGGCGCGCGCAATCGAAATCGCCTTATCTACCCGCAACTACGATCTGACGCGCTGGGAACTTAAGAAACGTAACAGTCGAGACCGCGCGTTCGAGCCGATGTGTTTTTGGAGCGATGTCGCGGCTGCTTGCGCACTGATCGTTCCCCGGGCGCGCACGGGGCAAACAATGCCGCGCACGCCAGAATTAGGGTCTGTACCTAATTAGATATTGATGATTCCCTTGCGTCGAGCTGATTCGGCGGAGGGATGTGATGCAGCGCAACTTGTTCTGGCTGAATGACCGGCAGTGGGCTCGGATTGAGCCGCACCTTCCGACCAATCTCACGGGACCTGAGCGGGACGACGATCGTCGCATCATCAGCGGCATTGTTCACATGCTTCAGTCGGGCGCGCGCTGGCGCGATTGTCCTCGCGAGTATGGCCCCTACACGACGATCTACAATCGCTTCAATCGGTGGGCCAAGCGTGAGCGATGGTCAGCGATTTTCGCCGCATTGGCTAAGGCGGGCAAGGATAGCGTGACGCTGGCGATCGACAGCACGTCGATCAAAGCACATCGTTCGGCCTCGGGTGGAAAAGGGGGGAATGTACTCAAGCAATCGGGCGCTCACGCGGCGGGCGCACGACGAAGATCCATGCGCTGAGCGATCTGCTCTGCCGACCGCTCGCCTTCCATCTCACACCAGGCCAGGACGCCGACATCGCCGCCGGACCGTGCGTACTGGCGCTCGCGCCGCCGATGCGTGCGCTCATCGCAGATCGCGGCTACGACGGAGATGAATTCCGCGCCCGTATCACCAACCTCGGCGCCAAGACCGTCATTCCCAACAAATCGACGCGCGTCAGGCTCCACCGCTTCGACAAACGGGCTTACAAAGGCCGCAACGTCATCGAGCGAACCTTTTGCAGGCTCAAGGATTTCAGGCGAATTGCCACCAGATACGACAAGCTCGCCCGAAATTTCCTCGCTGCCGTTCACATCGCCGCACTCGTCGCCTATTGGCTCAATTGAGTCTGGACCCTAGTTCATGGACCACACCTTCGCCCGCATCGCCGGCCCGGCAAGCATGCGGTTTCTCACGCGGGCGCGAACATCGGTACGGCGTAGCCGTCGCCGGCCTCGACGAACTTGACCCGGACCTTTTGCCCGATGCGGACACTTTCGACGTCGCAATCGACGATGTTGGTCAGCATCGAGACGCCTTCCTCCAACGTGACATAAGCGATCACGTAGGGCGGCTTGGCCTGACGGGTGATCGAATAGCTGTAGATGACGCCGCGGCCGGAAGCCTCCACGAACTGCGTGTCGTCCGAATAGCAATGCGGGCAGATCGGGCGCGGATAAAAATGCACCTTGGCGCAGGCGTTGCATTTTTTGATCACGAGGCGGCCCTTCCCCGCCGCTTCCCAATAGGGCTTGTTCTCTTGATTGACGGCAAGCCGCGGTTTGCTTTTTTCTTCGTCGCTCATGCGTCTTGGTTCCCTAGAATGACGGTTGCACTACCCATGCGCGAGCCGAGGAGGCCGCCGGTGCCGTGGGCGAGCGCGACATCGCAGTTGGCGACCTGAACGCGCGGATGGGCCTCGCCGCGCACCTGACGCACGGCTTCCAGCACCTTCGTCATGCCTCCGCGATTGCCCGGATGATTGCTGCACAAGCCGCCGCCGTCGGTGTTGAAGGGAAGTTTGCCGGTTCCCGAAATCAAATTGCCGTCCGATACGAACTTGCCGCCCTTGCCCTTGTCGCAAAAACCCAGATCCTCGATCGTCTCCAGTACCGTGATGGTGAACGAGTCGTAGATCGACACGTACTTGATGTCCCTGGGTGCCACGCCCGCTTCTTCGAAAGCCCTGGGTCCCGACCAGCGCGCGCCCGAATAGGTCAGATCGACCTTGCCGCCCGCCATATGCTTAGGCGCTTCGCTGGCGCCGAGAATCTTGACGCGTGGCCGCTTCATCGACTTCGCCACCTCCGGCGCGACGACCACGATCCCGCCGCCGCCGTCGGTGATGACGCAGCAGTCGAGCCGGTGCAGCGGATCGGCGATCATGGGCGAGTTGACCACATCCTCGACCGTCACCACCTCGCGCAGCCGGGCGTGCTCGTTGTATTGGGCATGGTGCGAGGCCGCGACCTTGATCCAAGCGAGCTGTTCGCTCGTGGTCCCGAACTCGTGCATGTGGCGCATCGCGCACATGGCGTACATATTGGCGACATTGACGCCGTAGGGCGCCTCGAAGGCGAACTCAGGCGCGAGCGGGCTGCTGAAGCGGCCGGGCTTGCCTTCTTTCGCGTCCGCCAAAGGCCTGCCGGCCAGCGTGATCAAGGCGACATTGCAATGCCCGGCGGCGATGGCTTGGGCGGCGTGATTGACGTGGACGATATAGGAGGACCCGCCGGTCTCGGTGCTGTCCATGTGCCGGACATTGTTCAGCCCGAGATATTCGATCATGCTGATGCCGCCCAGACCCGGCGCATCGCCGGCGCAGAAATAGGCGTCGACATCGTCCTTGCCGAGCCCCGCATCGGCGAGCGCGCCCTTGGCGATCTCCGCGTGCAATTGCGGCAGAGTCTTTTCGGCGGCGAACCGGGTGGGATGTTCGTAGATGCCCGCGATATACGCTTTTCCGTTGATACCCATCCGTATTTCCTTATCATGATTTGTGACTGCTCTAAACCACGACCGGGTGGGCCGTCTAGACCACAAGTTCGCACGGCGCCGGCGGTGGTCCGCCGTCAACCGAGAGGGAGACCGGGTTGGAAAAGATTCGCATCGCCATGGCCGGAGGCGTCAGGACGTTGACGCTAGCGCGCGCCGACAAACGCAACGCCCTCGACGAGGACATGCTTAACGCTCTGACGGCGACATTCCGGGAAACACCGGCCGGCGACGAGCGGCTGACCGTCATCCGGGCCGACGGCACCGTCTTCTGCGCCGGTCTCGACTTGCGCGTCCGCGGCGCGGGCACCATCGGCGCGGCGTCGATCGAAACGATGCTGCATGCGATCGAAACCTATCCTCTGCCGGTCGTGGCCGTTGTCCAGGGGGATGCGATCGCCGGCGGCAACGAGCTGGCGCTGCACTGCGATTTCGTCATTGCGAGTCAAACGGCGCGTTTCGGTATGTCGTTGGCGAAAATCGGTCTTGCCCCGACGTGGTTCCTCGCGAAAAAGATCATCGAGATCGCCGGGCCGGTCGCAGCACGCGAAATGCTGTTACTTGCCGACCTGCTGACGGCGGGCCGCATGTACGAATTGGGCATGATCGCGCGCGTGGCGCCGCGCGAACAGCTGGAAGCGGAGGTCCAAAAGATCGTCAGCCGGCTGAGCGCCAACGCGCCGCTGTCGTTGCGGGCGATGAAGGCGACATTGGTGCGGGCCATGACGTTCAGAGACGGTATCGCGCATGCCGATCTGGACGCGCAGGTGCGCGCGGCCGGGGAAAGCGCGGACGCGCGCGAAGGGATTTCGGCGCTGCTCGATCGGCGAACGCCACGCTTCACGGGCCAATAGAGCGAGGAACCGATGGCCGTCCGCATGCAAAAGCCCTGGATCGATCTCACGCCCGAAAGCGTCGCGGCGTTGACGGGCGAACTTGGCGTCTACCAACTGGCGGACGCGAGCGGAAACGTCCTGCGCATCGGTTTTGCCGGCGGGCGCTCGCTGTTCGGTCTCAGGGGCGAACTGGCCAAGGCGCAACAGGAGGCGGCGGGCCGCGGCCTGCGCTTTCGCGTCGAGGTCAACCACCAATATGCAAGCCGGTACGAAGAACTTTTGATGGTCCACCTAGCCGATCACGGACGACTTCCCGAGGGCAATTCCCACGAGGCCAAACGTAAACTAGGCCGGCTCAGCATCGGCTGAACAGAAATCGACACCAACGAGACCGGGAAGGAACGCCATGGACTTCGAGATGACCGAAGAGCAACGCCTCATCATCGAGCAGGTGAGGCGTTTCGTGCGCGAGGAAATCGCGCCTCTAGAGGACAAGCTCGACCCCGATGCAAGTCAACTCGATCCCGCCGACCAAGATCGCCTAGTGCGCAAGGTCAAGGACATGGGGCTCTACGGCCTGGGCGTTCCGCCGGAATTCGGCGGCCCCGATATCGATATCGTGACGATGACCGTGATCGCGATGGAAACGTCTCAGCACCGCGCCGGCCTCTACTGCCCCTGCTACGGGACGTTCGGCGGCGCGGGCCTTGCCCAACTTTACGAGGCCAACGACGACCAAAAAAAGCGATATCTCCATCCGACGCTCAAGGGCGAAATGCATGGGTTCTTCGGTCTGACCGAACCGTCCGGCGGTTCCGATCCGGCACGCGCCATTCGCACCCGGGCGGTCAAGGACGGCGACGACTGGATCATCAACGGCTCCAAGATTTTCATTTCGGGCGCCGACAAGGCGGAATACGGCATCGTGTTCGCGCGCACAGGTCAGGACAAGGGCCGCGGCGGCATCACCTGCTTCATCGTCGATACGAACACGCCGGGCTTTCACGTCCGACGCGTCGTCCATACGCTCAGATCGGCGTACTATGCGACCGAGCTTCAATTCGAAAACATGCGCGTGCCGTCGGCGAATGTCTTGGGCGAGGTGAACAAGGGGTTTGCCATCGCCAACGATCGCTTGAGCCGCCAACGCATCCCCTATGCCGCAAGCTGCATTGGCGTGGCCATCAAGGCGCAAGCGATGAGCATCGAATACGCCAAGTTGCGCGAAACGTTCGGCGCCACGCTCGCCTCGCGCCAAGCCATCCAATGGATGGTGGTCGACAATGAGATCGACATTCGCACCGCCCGCTGGGCGACGCTCGACGCCGCCTGCAAAGCCAAGCGCGGCGAGCCCTTCCGCACCGAGGCGGCGATGGCAAAACTCCTGGCCACCGAAGGCGCCAGCCGCGTGGTCGATCGCGCCATGCAGATCCACGGCGGCTACGGCATGACCAAGGACTTTCCGTTCGAGCGCTGGTATCGCGAGATGCGCATTCGCCGGATCGGCGAGGGGCCGAGCGAAGTGCAGCGGGTCGTGATGGCCCGCGACCTGTTCGGCATGTCGCTGTGACCCCGGGCGGGCGCGAGATGACGGCGAACGCGCAGACCCTGCCCTCCCCGTTGCAAGGCATCAAAGTGCTCGATCTGGGCCAGGTCTATCAGGGGCCTTATGCGGCTTGGCTGATGGCCAAAGCCGGCGCGGATGTGATCAAGGTCGAGCCGCCCCACGGCGAGCCGGTGCGTCTGCGCGAGGCGCTGGGCGGCAAGGCATCGCTTCCGATGGCCATGCTCAATTCCAACAAGCGCGCCATCACGCTCAATCTCAAAAGCGCGCGCGGCATCGAACTTCTCAAGGCGATGGCCGCCCGCAGCGACGTGTTGCTGGAGAACTACGCGCCGGGCGTCATGGACCGGCACGGTGTCGGGCCCGAAGAGTTGCGCGCCCTCAACCCGCGCCTCATCTACGCTTCCGCGACCGGTTATGGTTTGAGCGGGCCGGAGAAGGACAATCTGGCGATGGACCTGACGGTACAGGCCGCATCGGGGATCATGAGCATCACCGGCCATCCCGGCGGCCTGCCGGTGAAGGCCGGACCCGCCGTTGCCGATTTCATCTCGGGCACACATCTTTACGGCGCGATCGTCACCGCGCTGTTCGAGCGCGAACGGACCGGGTTGGGCCGGGTCGTCGAGGTTGCGATGATGGAAACGATCTACCCGACGCTGGCGTCCAATCTCGGCATGATTCAAGCGAATTCCGACACGCCGCCGCCGCGCACCGGCAACAGGCACGGCGGTTTGGCGATTTCGCCCTACAACGTCTATCCGTGCCGTGATGGACATGTGGCGATCATCTGCCTTGTCGAGGCGCACTGGACCAACCTGCTCGCGGCGATGGGGCGCGAAGACCTGAAGAACGACCCACGCTTCGCCGACAACACGGCCCGCGTCCGGCACATGGACGAAACCGACGCCGTCGTCGGGGAATGGTCGAGGGGCTTTTCGCGCGTGGAAATTTTCGAGCGTTCGAGCAAACACCGCGTACCCACCGCCCCGGTCAGGGACCTCGTCGAGGTGATGAACAACGAACACATGCACGAGCGCGGCATGTTGCAATGGATCGACCATTGCAGCCTCGGGCGCGTCGTCGTGCCGAATAGCCCCATGCGCTACCATGGAACACCACAAATGCCGAGCGCGCCCAATCCCAAGCTCGGCGAGCACATTCGGGAGATCTACGGCGGGTTGTTGGGCCTGAGCGACGGCGAGATCGAGGCGCTGAAATCGGGCGGCGTGATCTGATCCCGGCCGGGTGCCGCCGCGACGACTTTCCGCGCCCGAAATAATCCATTATAAGCGTTAGGTTGGGCCGTCGAGGCGCGCGCCGTTTGCGTACCTCACGAAAGGATGCTTCGGACATGCAGAATATTTCCTTCGAGGAAGCGGCCGCGAAGGGCATGGTGCTCGCCTGGCACGCGGCGCGGGCGCCCGATCGCATGGCCCTGTGGTCCGAGAAGGGCGAGCGCCGCTTTTCCGATCTCAACGCCCAGACCAATCGTCTCGTCCGCGCCCTGCGCGGCGCGGGCTTGCGCGCCGGCGACGGCGTGGCGTTGCTGTGTTCGAACCGGCCGGAATTCGTCGAAACGGTTTCGGCCTGTCAGCGCGCTGGCTTTCGTTTGACCCCAGTCAACTGGCACCTCACGCCGCCGGAAGTCGCCTACATCGTCGATAATTGCGAGGCGGCGGCGTTCATCGCCGAGGACCGGTTCACGGCGTCCGCGCTTGCCGGCGCGTCCGCGGCAAGCAAGCTCCGCATCAAACTCGCCGTGGGTGGGGCGATCGAGGGATTTGTGTCTTATGACGCCCTCCTCGCCCGCGAAGCGGGACGGGATATCGAAGACCCCGTCCTTGGCAGCCAGATGCTCTACACCTCCGGCACCACGGGCCATCCCAAGGGCGTGTTCCGGGGCACCGCGCCGGTGGCTTCTTCGCTGTTCGCCAAGATGATGGAAACGGCGAGGTTCGACGGTGCTGCGGACGTGGCCGTGGTGACCGGACCGCTCTATCACGCGGCGCCTCTGTCGCTCAATCTCTCGCTTCCGCTCGCCAACGGCGTCGGCGTGGTCTTGATGGACAAGTGGGATGCCGAGGAAACGCTTCGCCTGGTCGACAAACACCGCGTCACGCACACCCATGTCGTGCCCACGATGCTCCACCGCATTCTGCAACTTCCGAAAGACGCGAGGGCAAAATACGATCTGTCGTCGTTGAGATGGATACTGCACGGGGCGGCGCCCTGCCCCGTCCACGTCAAACAGGAAACGATTGCCTGGTTGGGGCCCGTGGTCTTCGAGTATTACGGCGCGACCGAGGGCGGCGGCGTCTTCATCGAGCCACGCGCATGGCTGGACAAGCCCGGCAGCGTCGGCAAGCCCACCGCCGGCGTTGTCATGCAAATCCAGGACGAGAACGGGAAAGAACTGCCCGCCTGCGAAATTGGCACCGTCTACTTCAAGGCGCCGGACGTCGGGCGCTTCTCCTACTTCAAGGCGCCGGAGAAGACAGCCGGGGCCTATCGCGGCGATTTCTACACGATGGGCGACTTGGGCTATGTGGACCCGGAGGGTTTCCTGTTTTTGACCGGCCGCAGCGCCGAAGTGATCATCTCGGGCGGCGTCAACATCTACCCGGCCGAGATCGATCAGGAGATTCTAAAACACCCGGCGGTCAAGGATGTGGCGACGGTCGGCGTCCCGAGCAAGGACTGGGGTGAGGAAGTCAAAGCCGTCGTTCAACTCAACGACGGCCACAGGCCGGACGACGCTCTGGCGAAGGAGATTCTGGATTTCGCCGCCGCGCGTTTGGCCGCCTACAAGCGCCCGCGCTCGATCGACTTCGCCGACGACTTGCCGCGCCTAACCACCGGCAAGATCGTCCGGCGAACGGTGCGCGATAAATATTGGGAAGGCACAAAGAAAATCTAAGCGGTATCGAGGAGGAAGTCATGGCTGATTTGTGCGCGGGCCGCGTCGTGATTGTCACGGGCGGCGCTAGAGGGATCGGGCGGGAACATTGTTTGGAATTCGCGCGTCAGGGCGCCAAGGTCGTGGTCAATGATCTGGGCGGTGCGCGCGACGGCGAAGGCCGGTCGACCAAACCGGCCGAAGAGGTTGTGGCCGAAATCAAAGCCATGGGCGGCCAGGCCGTCGCCAACGGCGACGACGTGTCCGACTGGGACGGCGCCAAACGCATGATCGACCAAGCGGTCTCGGCGTTCGGTCGCTTTGACGTCCTGATCAACAACGCCGGCATCCTGCGCGACCGCATGATGACAAATATGTCGATCGAGGAATGGGATGCCGTCATCAAGGTTCACCTTCGCGGCACATTCTGTCCGTCGCGGCATGCCGCGGAATATTGGCGAGCGCAGGTGAAGGACGGCAAGACCGTCGATGCCCGCATCATCAACACGACGTCCATTTCGGGCTTGCTCGGCAACCAGGGACAATGCAACTACGGCGCGGCCAAGGCGGGCATCGCCGCCTTCACGATCACCTCGGCGATGGAGCTTGCGCGCTATGGCATCACGGTGAACGCGATCTCGCCCGGCGCGCTCACGCGGATGACCGAGGATTTGGGCTATGGCATCGACGTGCCCGCCGACCAATGGAACCCGCGCGATCCGGCGAACATCGCGCCGGTTGTCGTGTGGCTTGGAAGCAGCGAAGCGAAAGACGTGACCGGTCAAATCTTCGAGTCGACGGGCGGACGGCTGACGGTCTTCGAACGCTGGCACCGCGGGCCGGGCATCGATCCCAAGCGCCGCTTCGATCCGAACGAGCTCGGCACCGTCGTAAGGGGTCTCCTGGCCAAGGCGCGTCAGCCCGATCAACTACGCGGTTAGGTGCCGCCTGCCGCCTAAAGGCCGAGAACCGCCTTCGCAATGACGTTGCGCTGGATTTCGTTCGAGCCACCATAGATCGACGCCGCGCGTCCGAAATTGTACGAGCTAGTCACCGCCACGGCATAGTCGGGACCGACCGGCTCTTCGTTCGACAACCGCAGCAACTGCTCGCGTTGGAACGGCAGTGCATAGAAGGCGACCACTTCGACCGCGAGTTCGGCAAGCGATTGTTGGATTTCGCTTCCCACGATCTTGAGGATCGACGAAGACGGACCGGGCGCGCGCCCGGCGGCCGCGTCGGCGAGTATGCGCAGATTGGTGTATTCGAGGCCGGCAAGCTTGATCTCGATCTCGGCGAGTTTGCGCCGGAAATCGTGATCGAGGGCCAAGGCATTGCCGTCGCCCCGCCGTTCCTTTTGCGCGATCGCCCTGATGCCGGCGATTTTCTTCTTGGACTCAGGCACTCCGGCGATGCCCGTGCGTTCGTTGACGAGCAGAAACTTGGCGTAAGTCCAGCCTTGGTTTTCCTCGCCGATGAGATTTCCGGCCGGCACCTTGACGTCGGTGAAGAACACTTCGTTCAAATGATGCAGTCCGTCTATCGAAATGATCGGACGCACCTGGATGCCGGGCGTCTTCATGTCGATCAGCAGGAAGGAAATGCCCTCCTGCGGCTTTGCCGTGTCGCTCGTGCGCACCAGGCAAAAGATCCAATCGGCTTCGTGGGCATAAGAGGTCCAAATTTTTTGGCCGTTGACGACATAGTGATCGCCTTGGCGCACGGCCGTCGTTTTCAAATTGGCGAGGTCCGATCCCGCGCCGGGCTCGGAATAGCCCTGACACCACCACGTGTCGCCCGACAAGATGCCGGACAGGTGCTGCTTCTTCTGCGCCTCGTTGCCGAAGGTATAGATAACGGGGCCCACCATCGACAGCCCGAACGGCGATAGCCGGGGCGCGTTCGCCAGCGCCATTTCTTCGTTGAAAACGAATTTCTGCGTCGCCGTCCATCCGGTGCCGCCATATTCCACCGGCCAATTGACGGCGATCCAGCCCCGTTCGTACAGCGACTTGTGCCACTGCCTCAGCACGCTGCGTTCGGCCGCCGCGCCAACCGTGACCATTTCCGCAAGCGACTTCGGCAATTTTTCCCTGATGAATTGACGAACCTCGCGGCGAAAGGCCTCGTCGTCCTTTGTCAACGCGATATCCATCTTGACGCCCCTTCGCTGTCACGGCCGCTGTGATTTTCTTTCGTCATAATGGATTTGTCCGCCCGGGCAATTGACCGCTTAGGCAGCCCAGCCTTGCAGCCGCGCGGCCTCCAAGCGCACTTGCTCCGGTCCTCCAAGTAATTGCCGGTCGAGGCCGATGCGCTTGAACCAATAATGCAGGCCCAGCAGGTCGGTGAAGCCCATGCCGCCGTGGACTTCGGTCGAGGTGCGCGCGACGAAGCGCCCAACTTCGGACAAATGGCTCTTGGCGTGACATGCCATCAGGCGCGCGTCACCCGGCACCTCGTCCAGCGCGTGCGCGGCATACCAGACCAACGACCGGCACGGTTCAAGCTGCGCGGCCATTTCCGCGCACATATGCTTGACCGCCTGGAACGACCCGATGACCCGCCCGAACTGCGTGCGCTCGCCCGCATAGGCCACGGCTTTCTCGATCATCATCTGACCGGCCCCGAGCGTATCGGCGGCCAGCATGACGCGCCCGGCGTCGATCATCCGCGCGACCACGCCGGCATTCGCGCCGGGCAGGCGTTCGGCGGCCACGCCTTCGAAGACCAGTTCGCCGGTGGACCGCGTCTTGTCGATCGTGAGCAGCGCCCGCTTCGATAGACCGGGTGCATCCGATTTAACAAGGTGCAGACCGTCGTCGCGATCGGCGACGACGAACAGACCGGCGTCGGCTTGGTCGATCACGAACAAGGCCTTGCCGTTCAGCTTGCCGCCATTCGCGTTGACGCCGGCATCCTCGCGCACGGTGATTTTTTCCGAAACGCCAACGCCGGCGCGCACCCTGCCCGCGGCGATCTTGGGTAACCAAAGCTCCTTTTGCGCCTGACTTCCGGCATGAACGAGAGCGAGCGGCGCCATGACGCTCGCGCCCGCGAAGGGCGCTGGCGTCACGTACCGCCCCATCATCTCGTAGACGACGGCCGCGTCAAGAATTCCCAATCCCATACCGCCGAAGGCCTCGGGCACGAGCAGTCCCGGCACGCCGAGCTCGCATAGCCCGTCCCACAAATCGCCGGGCGCCCATTCGTTGCCGTCGGCGGCCCGCCGGACCCGGTCCAACGGCGATTTCTTTTCCAGGAACCGCCGCACACCGTCCTGCAACAGCCGCTGATCTTGCGATAAGCCGAATTCCATCTGCGCCTCTATTTTTCCATCCGAGGTTCGCGCGGCATGCCAAGCCCGCGTTCGGAAATGATGTTCTTTTGAATCTGCGCCGTTCCGCCGCCGATGATGAGGCCGAGTTGGAACATATAGCCCGATTGCCAGGAGCCGTGGCTGCGCAGATAGGCACTTTCGTCGTACAGAACGCCGATCTCGCCCATGACATCGATGGCGAGCGCCGACACCGCGTGAGAAATTTCGCACGATTGGAGCTTGACGACCAGGCGCGCCATCCCCGCGTCTTCGCGCTTGTTTGCAGCGGTCAGCAGCCGCAAGCCGTTGAATTTCATCGCCGCGATCTCGGCTTGCAGCCTGATCAGACGATCCCGGAACACGGGATGATCCATCGCCTTTTGCCCGTCGGCCGTCTCCGAGCGCATCAGATCGACCAGCGCCTGGAAGCGCGTCTCCATCGCCGCCGGGTCGCCCAACATACCGCGCTCGTGTTTCAGCGTCGCGTTGGCGACGAACCATCCTTGCCCGCGCTCGCCCACGATCTGATCGACCGGAACGCGCACGTCGGTGAAGAACACTTCGTTAAATTCGGCGTGGCCGGTCATGGTCTTCAACGGACGAACGTCGATGCCCGGCGTCTTCATCGAGAAAATCAGATAGCTGATCCCCTCGTGCTTGCGACTTTCGGATTCCGTACGCACCAGGCAGAAGATCATGTCCGCCTGATGGGCCGTGCTGGTCCAGATCTTTTGACCGTTCACGACAAAGTCGTAGCCATCGACCACCGCCTTGGTCTTCAGACTGGCAAGGTCGGAACCGGAACCCGGCTCCGAATAGCCTTGGCACCACACAACGTCGCCGCGCAGGGTGGGCGAAATCCATTTCCGCTTCTGCTCTTCGGTGCCGAGTTCCAACAGCGTCGGCACCAGCATCGAGATTCCCTGGTTCTGAAGACCGGCCGGCGCCCGCGCCGCCGAAAACTCCTCGGCGATGATTCGCGACTTGAGAATGTCCGGTTCCGCGCCGTAGCCGCCATATTCCTCAGGGATCGTGCGCGCCGCGTAGCCGTTTTCAATCAGCAGCTGCTGCCAAGCGCAGGCCTCAGCCGACGGTCGTCCGGCCGCGCCCGAGCCCTTGGGCGCCTTGTCCTTGTGCTTCGCCAGGAAGCTTCGCACTTCCTTTTGAAACGCTTCGTATTCGGGACCGTATGCTAGGTCCATGCGATCTTTCCTTCGGGTCGCGCCGCCGTCATCGATGTCACGCTTTCGCGGGACGAAAGCACGGCAACTTGAATCCGTCTTCGATCTCCTTGAAGACCAAGGTCACGGGCATGTCCAACTTTACCGCGTCGGGCTGGCAGTCGAGCAGCCGCGTGGCCATGCGCACGCCCTCCTCGAGTTCCACGAGGGCCGCAATGTAAGGAATGTCGCGCGCAAACGCCGGATGAAACGGTTGATAGGTCACCGTCCAGGAGAATATTCGCCCCCGGCCACTCGACGGCGCCCAGGCGTAGTCCGCCGAGCCGCAATGGGCGCACATATATCGGGGCAGAAAGCGCCAGCTCGCGCAGTCGCCGCAGCGTTGGAAGCGCAGCACGCCATCCTGGCATTGAGCCCAAAATTCCGCATTGACCGGATCGACGGTCACGGGCTTGGGATATTTGGTTTCGGCGATATCCATGTTTTACCTCCGCAAGATCGCGATACTGCCGTCGCCGAGATCGCCCCAGCCGGTGACCAATCCGATTTCCGCGCCGGGAATTTGCCGCTTGCCGGCATCGCCGCGCAATTGCCGCGTCGCCTCAAGCACGTGGTTGAGACCCCAGACATGCGCTTCGCTGAGAAGCCCGCCATGGGTGTTGAGCGGAAAGGCGCCGCCCAATTCGATGGCCCCGTCTTTCACGAAGTCCAGCGCGCCGCCCGGCTCGAAATAGCCCATAGCCTCCAACTGAAGCAGCACGACATAAGAGAAGCAGTCGTACACTTGCAGAAAATCCATGTCCCGCGGCTTCACGCCGGCCATGGCGAATGCCTTCGGCGCGGCATAGCTCAATCCGATCTTGAACGGATCGGGACGCGAGGGGATGTCGTCGGCCGGATAGGGGTGGCCTTCCGCCGCGCCCGTGATATACACGGGTCGATGCGGCAAGTCCTTCGCCCGCTCGGCGCTCGTCACCACGACGGCGCACGCGCCATCGGTCTCCAGGCAGCAATCGAACAAGCGAAACGGCGAGGAAATCATGCGCGAGCGCATATAGTCCTCCATGATCATCGGCTGACCGTGGGTCATCGCCCGTTCGTTCAACTGAGCGTGCTTGCGGCAAGCCAACGCGACCCATCCCATTGCCTCGGGGCCGACGCCGTAGAGCTGGGAATGGCGCATCGCGAGCCAGGCATACATCTGCACCGGCAAGGTCACGCCGAACGGCCGGTAGAACCCTTGGACGGTCGCAGCCAGCGTGTTCATGTTCATCGGACGGCTTGGCGGCAAACCGGGCTTGCGCCGCAGCGCCGAATAGCCGTTCCAGCCCAAGACGACCAAGACAGCGTTCGTCACGCCCGACGCGACGGCGATTGCCGCGTTCTGCAACGCGGTCGTCGGGCTTGCGCCACCCATGTGAACCGTCGAGGCATAGCGCAGAACATCCACGCCAAGATTGGCCGCCAGTTCCTCCGATGAGGTATAGACCGGCGGCGGCACCATGCCGTCGATGTCTCTAGGCTTCAGCCCCGCATCCGCGATCGCGCGCCTTGCCGCGTCGAGCATCATGGCCACCGAAGTATGCTCGGCGCCCTTTACGTATGCGGTTTCGCCGATCCCCACGATCGCGGCTTTGTCGCTGAAGCTCATATCGGCCGGTTCCTCAAGACAGTGAATTCGAATTCGTTCGGCCGGCGTCGTGCTTCGGCCAGTGCGCGCTCACGCGACTCGCGGCAACACCTTGGTTGAAAACAACTCGAGCGATTTGCAGAGTTTGTCGTGCGGGATGAGACCATTGTAGATCCACGCAAACAGCCATTTGGCGGGCAATCGCTTGGCCAGCTTTTCCATTTGGCGCGTCACCGTATCGACCGACCCCACCAGCACGAAGGAGGCGTCGAACAACTCGGCATCGCTCGGCCGCTCGCGCGTATCGGGGTGAAGGATGCCTTGATCGAAACCAAACGGCGCAAACCACGATTCGTTGACGTACTTGCCGGAATTGACCCACAGCGCCATCGCCTCTTGGTCCGTATCGGCGATAATCAGGTCGCGCAATAGGCCGATCCCATCCCCCGGCGCCCGGCCCGACGTTTGCGCATAAAGAGCGACCAAGCGTTGCTCAAGCAACGGATGAAGCGGCGGCAATACCGCGGTCACGCCCTCCGTCGCGCACCAGCGGATACTATTGGGCGAGGACGCGAAAGGTTGAAAGATCGGCGGATAAGGTTCCTGAAGGGGTTTGGGAACGCTGCCGACGGACTTGACGATGCCGTTTTCGACGCCCGCGCCGTAACGCTGGGTCGATTCCACGTTCCACGGCGTGCGTCCAGCAGGCACTTTCCAAAATTTTCCGTCGACCTGCAGCATATCCTGCGTCCAGGCCTTTTTGATGATTTGAAAACATTCCTCGAACGCGGCGCGATTGGCGGCATCGACTTGATCGTGCACGCCGACATCCACGCCCCTCAGGCCGTGCCCTTGCTGCGCCATGATGTCGACCCAGCGGCGTTGATAGCCGCGGGCAAAGCCGGCGCAGGCGCGTCCGCCCGACATGTGGTCGAGCATCGCTATGTCTTCCGCCACGCGAAGGGGATTGTTAGCCGGCAACACAATCCCGAGCTGTCCCACCCTGATGCGTTTGGTCTGCATCGCGATGAACAGATCCAGCAACACCGGATTGTTGGAGATCTCGAAGCCTTCGATGTGGAAATGGTGCTCGGTGAAGCTGATCGAGTCGTAGCCCAGTTGGTCGGCCAATTGCGCTTGTTGCGTCAGCTCCTTCAGCATTTTTTGGTAGAGCGGCCGGGAAAGGCCCGCCATTCCCTTTTCGATCTCGGTGCGGCTGCCGATGGAGGGCAGATAGAAAAGGGAGGTTTTCACCGATGTTTCTCCGTCTATTCGTTATGTCACGGGGATGAGGCAAGAATGAATGGACTCCTGTCCGGGCACCTGGCGCGCCAGCGTCTTGATCGCGAGTTCTGCCTCTTCGAGTTCGAAATTGTGCGTATGCATCAGCGCCAGCGGATGCTTGCGGAGTTCGATCAACTCGATGGCCTTGCGGTAGCCCGACGAGGTCACGCCGATCGCACCCTTGATCGTGATTTCCTTCAGAACGATTAGATCGGAGACGAAATCGGGGATCGGCTTGAACCCCTTCACGCCGGCAAGAACGATCGTCCCGCCCGGCCGCACATAGTCGAGCGCCTCGCGCACCGGCAGCGTCGCGTAGGAGGTAACCTCGACGACGACATCGGCCCCCCTGCCCTTGGTGATCTCGCGGATGCGTTGCACCGCGTTTTCGTTCTGCACGTCGATTGTATGATCGGCGCCGAAGGCGCGCGCGACCTCGAGCTTTTTCGCATCGGCGGCAAGTCCTGTGACGATGATCGTACCGGCCCCGGCCTGGCGCGCGGCGATGACGCTGGCAAGACCGCGCTGTCCCGGTCCCAGAATGACAACGGTGTCGCCGATCTGCGTCTGAGGTATTTCCACCGCCCAACGGAAGCCGGCGCCCAGCGGGTTGAACATGACCGCCAACTCCGCCGGCAGGTTCTTGTCCATTTTATGCAGGATCGCGTTGGGCGCGATGTACATGTATTGCGAATAGGCGCCCCACAGGCCGGGCTCTTCCGTCAGCGGAATATACGAATAGATCCTGCGGCTGCCGCACAGGTGATAGCGCCCGGACAAACACGTATCGCAGCAATGGCACGCAAGCATCGTTTCGACGGCAACCCGGTCTCCGACGTTGACGCCCCACTTCGCCGCCGCTCCGTCGCCGATGTCTTCGATAATGCCCAAGGGTTCGTGACCGGGCACCACGGGCATCGGCGTTTTCAGCACGCCCTCGTATTGCTCGTAATCACTGCCGCAGATGCCGCAAGCTTCGACGCGCAAAATGGCGCTGCCGTCCGTGACAGGCGGAATCGGTAGGTCCCGACGCTCCAACTTGCGTGGCGCGGTCTGCACCATCGCCATTGATTTCTTCGGCACCATGGCGGGCCATTCCTTCCCAAGCGTCGATCAAGTCCCTTGCTCTAATTCGCGCGCTTCGCGCGGACGAGCAGGTATAACACATATATATTTTTGTCGACGTATACGTGTTAGAGTAATCGAAGAGACTGGGAATGCGAAGGACTAATTCCGTCGCAAGGTCATCGCCACAACAGGAGAGGCAATGCCGGACGAAGCATCAAGGGTTCCCCTACTGCCGCTTGCCCAAGCGCAGGCCGCCGCGACCGCGGCCGGTATCCCCGACCAGATGGCCCCGCTCAGCGTCTTTCGTGTCTTGCTACAGCACCCCGCGGTCGCGCGCGAGCTGGCCTCGACCCTCAACACACTTCTTTTCACCGGCAACAAACTTGATGCCCGTTTGCGCGAGCTCATCATCATGCGCATCGGCTGGAAAACGAAATCGCTCTACGAATGGACGCAGCATTGGCGGGTCGCCCGCATGCTGGACATTCCCGAACAGGATCTGACTGCGACCCGGGACTGGAAGAAAGCGTCGTGCCTGTCCGACGCCGACCGAGCGGTTCTGGCCGCGACCGATGAAACGCTCGACACGGGAATGATTTCGGACGCGACCTGGAAGACATGCGCGGTCCATCTGAAGACGCCGCAAGAACGGATCGAGCTTGTCGTGGCCATCGGCAATTGGACGATGTTTTCTCAGCTTCTGAAAAGCTTGAAGATTCCGCTCGAGGACGGCGTCAAGGCCTGGCCGCCGGACGGTAAGGCGCCCTGATCTCCGTTGCCCATCGATCGAAACAACGTAATACGGAAACAAGATGAGCCAGAAAAAAGCGATTTCGAAAGAACTTGTCGGCATGGCGTTCGCGCCGGTCGAGGCGAGTTGGACCGAAAAGGATACGATGCTGTACGCGCTGGGCGTCGGCGCGCGGCCGGAGAACGGCCTCGACTTCATCTATGAAGGTAGGGGCCCCAAGGTTCTTCCCACCTATGCGGTCATTCCGGGCGGACGGGGGCTGGCCGGGTTGATGGGCAGCGTCGAGATGCGGCTTGAAATGCTGCTGCACGGCGAACAGTCGGTCGAACTCTTCCGCCCCCTGCCCGCGACAGCGAAGGTCAAGGTCACGGGCCGCGTTTCGGAAGTTTGGGACAAGGGCAAGGCGGCCGTGCTCGGCGTAGAGAGCACCGGCACCGACGACGATGGCCCTCTGTTCAAAACGCATGCGACGTTGTTCGTGCGGGGAGCGGGCGGCTTCGGGGGCGAGCGCGGCCCCTCGGCGAGCGATGCCGATTCCCCGCCCAACCGCGCGCCCGACGCCATCGTCAAAGAAGAGGTTCGTCCCGAGCAAGGCGCCATCTACCGTCTCTCGGGTGACCGCAACCCGATCCATATCGATCCCGACTTCGCCAAGTTCGGCGGCTTCGACAAGCCATTCGTGCATGGGCTATGCACCTACGGTTTCGTCGGTCGCGCGATCCTGCGCGAACTGTGCGGCAACGATCCGGCGCGCTTCAAGTCGTTGAGCGCGCGCTTTGCCGACCGGGTGAACTTCGGCGATACGATTGTCACGAAAATGTGGAAGTCCGGCGATGCTGGGGCGATCATCCAGGCCGAAACGCAAGATGGAAACATCGTGCTGTCCCAAGCCAGAGCCACGTTCAAACCTTGACGGCGGAAAGCGTGCGCGGCGCGAACCAATTCCCTCATCTGCTTAAGCCGCTCGACCTCGGCTTCGCGACCCTCAAGAACCGGGTGCTCATGGGCTCGATGCACACCGGTCTCGAGGAACGGCCGGACGGATTCGAGCGTCAGGCGGCGTTCTTCGGCGCGCGGGCCAAGGGCGGCGCAGCGATCCTGGTGACCGGAGGCATCTCGCCGAACGAAGCGGGTAAACTCGCCGAGCGCGCGTCCGTAATGACCAAGGAGGTAGTCGCCGGCCATCGCAAGATTACATCGGCCGTCCACAACGAAGACGGCAAAATCGTTCTCCAGCTTCTCCATGCCGGCCGCTACAGCCGCCATGCCGGGCTGGTCGCGCCTTCAGCCGAAAGGTCGCGCATCAACCCGCTAACGCCGCGCGCCCTAACGGAACAGGAGATCGTCCAGACCGTCGAGGATTTCGGCACCGCCGCGGCCTTCGCCCGCGAGGCGGGATACGACGGCGTGGAGATCATGGGTTCGGAAGGCTATCTCCTGAACCAATTCACGGCACCGCGCACCAACCTGCGGGAGGACGATTGGGGTGGCACCGCCGGGAACCGCCGGCGGTTTCCTTCCGCGGTCGTCAAGAGTGTCCGCCGGAATTGCGGCGCGGACTTCATCATCGTCTACAGAATTTCCCTGCTCGATCTTGTCGAAGGGGGCAGTTCTTGGCCGGATGTCGCGGCGCTCGCCAAGGATGTCGAAGCCGCCGGAGCCAATCTCGTCAACACCGGATTCGGCTGGCACGAAGCGCGCGTCCCGACCATCGCCCACATGGTGCCGCGCGGCGCTTTCGTTTGGGCGGTCGACCGGCTCAAGCGCGAAATTGCGGTGCCGGTTGTCGCTTCGAACCGCATCAACAATCCGCAGCAGGCCGAACGGATCATCGCCGGCGGCCAAGCCGACATGGTCTCGCTCGCCCGCCCGCTCTTGGCCGATCCCGACTTCGTGCGCAAGGCGGCAGCCGGCCGGCCCGAGACCATCAACGTCTGCATCGGCTGCAATCAAGCATGTCTCGACAACGCGTTCACCGGACGTCTGACGTCGTGCATGGTCAATCCGGCGGCGTGCCGGGAAGTCGAATTTCGCGTCGCGCCGGCAAGGAAAACCAAACGCGTCGCCGTCATCGGCGGCGGTCCGGCCGGATTGTCGTGCGCGGCAATCGCGGCCGAGCGCGGCCATAACGTGACGCTGTTCGAAGCCGAGCCCGTGCTCGGCGGGCAATTCAATTTGGCGCGGCGCATCCCCGGCAAGGAAGACTACGCCGAAACCGTGCGCTACTACACCGAACGGCTGAAAGACCTCGGTGTCGACGCGCGCCTCGGCCGGCGCGTGGCCGCCGCCGATCTTGCCGCCGGCGCCTTCGACGAAATCGTCGCGGCAACGGGCGTGCGTCCGCGCCCCCTCGACATTCCCGGCGCGGATCATCGGTCCGTCTTGACCTATGTCCAAGCGATCATGGAACCGGCGCGCGTCGGCGAAAGGGTCGCCGTCATCGGCGCCGGTGGAATCGGATTTGACGTGGCGGCTCTGTTGTCCCATCCGCGCGGACCGTGCGATCCGGAGAACCCGGACATCGAGAGTTTTTCGGCGGATTGGGGCATCGACGTGCGTTTCGCCGCGCCCGGCGCGCTGCTGGCGGCCAATCACAAATGGCCATCCATCCGCGACATCCGACTGCTCCAGCGCAAACCGTCGGGGACGCTTGGCGCCAGCCTCAGCAAGACCAGAGGCTGGGCGAATTTGCTGGAGGTCAAATTTCGCAACGTCGCGATGACAGGCGACGTCGTCTACCGCAAGATCGACGACGCCGGGCTCCACATCGAAGCCGGCGGCCAACCCCAGTGCTTGAAGGTGGACACGATCGTGGTTTGCGCAGGTCAGGAGCCCGATCGAGAGGTGATCCACCTCAGCAAGCAATCGATGCAGTTGATCGGCGGCGCCAACGAGCCGCACGAGCTCGACGCCGTAAGAGCCATCGAAGAAGGAACGCGCTTGGCGCTTTCCCTGTAGCAATCAGAACCGGAGTCTAACGGTGACGCAGAACGATTCGAAATTAGAGCAGGCCTCGGCCGCGACCGTGAAATCGGCGACCCGGGTGCTGGAAATCTTCGAATATTTCGATGAAGTCCGGCGCCCCGTGACGATTCAAGACGTGGCGCAAGCCCTGGGCTATCCGCATTCGAGCTCCGCCGCCCTGCTCAAGAGTTTGGCCAGCCTCGGCTACCTCGAATACAACGAACAGAAGAAGAGTTTTTTCCCGAGCGTGCGAATCTCGTTGCTGGGAAATTGGGTGGAAGCCGAGGCTCTGCCGATCCGCAACGTCCAGCGGCTAATGCGGCTGCTGTCGGAAGAAACCGGCTGCACGATCATCCTTGCCATCCGCGTCGGTCTGCACGCCCAATACGTGAAGGTGATTCAGGGTACGACCTCGATCCGCTTTCACGTCAAGCCGAGCACAAAGCGGCTGCTTCCCTTTTCGACCCTGGGTCGTGTCCTTCTCGCAGAATTGCCGCCGCCAGAAGCAAAAAAGCTCGTCGCGGAGGCCGTCGCGGCGTCGCCGGACGAGGGCGCGACGGCGCGCGAAGTCGGAGAGGAGTTGAAAAAAATCAGAAAGCGCGGCTTGGCGCTTTATGCCGATCTTGTGACGCCCGGCGCCACCATGCTCGCGATGCCCATTCGTACCAAGCATGCCGCGCGTCCGGTCGCGCTAGGCATCGCGGCGCCCAAGGAGTATTTCCGGGAGAACAAGCAGCGCTTCACGGAATTGATGAAACGCGCCATCGCCGAACACATTTCGAGCGAACGCCACGAATCCCGTTGGCCGGACGACGAATTGTCCGGTGAAGATTCAATCCGGTCCTGACGAACGCACCTGGGTTCTCACGAACCGCGCCAACTTGTTGATGGCGGCTTGGCCCTCACTCAAAATCGGCGCGAACCAGTGCCACACATGGATCATATCGGGCCACACATCGAGATCAACGCTTACGCCGGCCTTCTTCAAACGCTCGGCCAAGAGGTGACTGTCGGACAATAGAACCTCCGCGCCACCCGTCTGAATTAGGAACGGCGGCAAGCCTTTCAGTTCGGCATGCACCGGCGAAGCAAGCGGCGCTTTGCGCGGCGTGATCTTGCCGAGATAGACTTCGGCCCAACGCTCGAGGTCGGCGTGACGCACGATCGGGTCCGCGCCCGCCTGCGCGGCATATGACGGACCTTTGTTCTCCAAGTTGGCCCAAGGCGATATGCAGACGGCGGCGGCGGGCAAGGCCAACCCTGCATCGCGCGCGGCGACGAGCGTGGAAACGGTAAGACCGCCGCCGGCCGAATCGCCCGCGACCGCCAACGACTTGGGATCGTTCCCCGTCTCGACCAACCAGCGATAGGCCGAAAGCGTATCGTCGACGGCTGCGGGAAAGGGATGCTCGGGCGCGCGCCTGTAATCGACCAGAAGCACCCGCCCCTTCCAAGCCAGTGCAATATTGGCGGCCAGATTGCGGTGCGAGTCGAGAGAACCCAACGCAAATCCGCCGCCATGAATATAGAGCAGGACGCCAGCGCCGGCGGCTGAGGCCGGGGCAACCCATTCCGCCGGCACGCCGCCGGCCTTCACCTGCGAAACCGTCACGCGTTCAGGCAGGCCGAAGGCCAATCCGGCCTTGTCATAGGAAGCACGAATTTCCTGCAAGGAGCGCGGTTCCTGCGCCGCCAATGCGGCGAGCGACTGGCGCACCACGGCAAGCTGTTCCAGGCTCATGCATTACTCCTTCAAGCGGAACCGTGCCGCAGGAGCCGGCCCGGCAGCCGTTCGTTGGCGGAAAGCACGTCGACGCCGTTGCTGCGGATCAGCGTGCCGTTGACAACAACCGCCGAAATGCCCGACGCATCCGACACCAGCCGGTCTTCGCCCGCAGGCAGGTCGTGGACGCGGCGCAACGGGCTTGCGCCCACCGTTTCCGGATCGAAGATCAAGATGTCCGCCGGCAAGCCCAAGGCCAAACGGCCGCGATCCTTGATGCCGAAGACATCCGCCGGCCGCGACGTCAACATGCGCACCGCCTCCTCCAGCGACAACGCCTTCTTTTCGCGAACCCAACGGCCGAGCAGATGGGTCGAAAAACAAGCGTCGCAAAGCTGACTGGCATGCGCGCCGGCGTCCGACAATCCCAACACCGTCGACGGGTCGCGCAACAACGTTGCAACTTCGTCCTCGTCGGCGTTGGCGACGGGAACGCGGAAGCGCGCCTGCAAATCGCTCCCGATCGACAGGTCCAGTGCAAGATTGATCGAATTGCAGGCGCGTTCGGCCGCCACCTCGCGGATCAACCGCTCTTCGAGTTCGGGTTTGCCCGGGCAATACGAAATGACCGTCTTGTCCCAAGCGTGTTGCAGCGGTCCGCGAACCGACGCCTGAAACCCCGTCCGGAACGACGCATCGGCGTACAGGCGCAGTTTTTCGGCGTGATCGGCTTTGTTGACCGGAGCAAACACCGGCATGCTTTGAAAGAGGAACGGCTTGTCGAACCGGAACTCGAAGTTCAGCGGCCGGCAAGTGACTTGCGGAAACACCGCGTGGCCTTGCGCCTGCAGCTGACGCGAGCGGACCAGTTGCTCCGCGGCCGAACCGACGTTGAGAATGCCGCCGCCGCCGAGCAGCGCCGTCCAACTGACGTGCCGGCCGGACACGCGGTTGAGTTCCGCGAATTCGTTGAACGACAATTCCTTTCCGACCGTCGCTTGGATCACGCCTTCGCCTGCGTCTCCCAAGGCCGAGGCCAGTTCGCGCATCTCGTCGAAATGCGCCAAGCGGCTGGGCACCGGACGCCCCTCGTAGCCGACATGCGTCGCCGACTTCGATGTGGCGAAACCGATGGCGCCTGCCTCCAATCCCTCGCGCACGATGTGCTTCATGCGCGCGACTTCTTCCGCCGTCGCCGCCCGTTCGGTCGCCTCTGGACCCATCACGAACAGCCGCAGCGGCGTGTGACCCAATAAGACGGCGACGTTGATGACGCAGCCGCGCTTTTCCACCGTGTCGAGATATTCCGGGAACGTCTCGAACGGCCAGTCGAGTCCGAGACCGGTCTCGAGCGCCTTCACGCTCATGCCCTCGACGTTTTCGAGCGTGCGCAAGATCAGGCCGCGATGCTCCGGCCGCGTCGGCGCGATGCCGAAGCCGCAATTGCCTATGACAACCGTCGTCACGCCGTGCCAGGGCGAGATCGAAAGCTTGCGGTCCCAAAGGATTTGCGCGTCGTAGTGCGTATGTATGTCGACGATGCCGGGCGCCACGACTTGGCCGCGCGCGTCGATGGTGGCCTTCGCCTCGGCGGGCGCGCCGCCCAGCGCCACGATCTTGCCGTCCAAGACCCCGACATTGCCTGCGTAGGCCGCGCCCCCCATGCCGTCCACGATACGTCCGCCGACGATCTTCAAGTCGTAGCGCATTGAAATCCATCCTTCCCGGTTGCCGGAGGAGTGCCCGTGAAAGCGTCCCGCGGCCCGTCAGACCGCCAGCTTGTAAAGTTCGGCCACGTTGTCGTGGCAGATCCAGTTCCGCTGCTGTTCGCTGAGATTTTTCGTATGTTCCTCGAGCATGGCTTGCGACCACGGCCAGGTCGAATCCGAATGCGGGAAATCGTTCGCCCACATCAAACGCCGGACGTTGCACATGTCCGTCATCCGGAAGGCGACCCAGTCGTCCTGGAACGTCACGTAGATGTTCTCGCTGAAATATTCGCTCGGCAAGCGCTTCAGCGGCGGCGCTTTCATCCAATAACGATGTCGTTTGTAGGCGTGGTCCATTCGGTACATGTAGTGCGGCACCCAGCCTGCGTCGGCTTCCACGCATACGAGCTTGAGTTTCGGGAAGCGGTCGAATACGCCGCCGAAGATGAAGGTGCCCATCACGTCCTGACAGCCGCGAATGATCGTCAGAAACCCGTTGATCCGCGGGCCGCGCACCTGATTGCCCAAGCTGTCCGACTTTCCCGTGAGGATATGGAACGATAGCGGCATATCGAGCTCGACGGCCGTCGCCCAGACCTTGTCGTAGACCGGATCGTCGTAGTCCGCCTGAGCCGGATTGCCCGGCATCATCACGCCACGGAAGCCCATGTTCTTGGCCTGCCGGATTTCCGCCACGCCATCCTCGGGCGTGCGCATGGACACTTGCGCCAATCCGTAGAGGCGGTCCGGAGCCTCGCCGCAATATTCCTGGAGCCAGCGGTTGTAGGCTTCGAAACAGGCCTTCTTAAAGTCGAAGTCGGGATGATTGCAGAGCATCATGCCGACGGTGGGATAGATGAACTCGGCCGCCACGCCGTCCTTGTCCTGATCGGCCAACCGGTACTTCGCGTCCCAACCGCTGCGCCACAAATCCTCGAACGCCACGCCGTCCGTCGTGATGTCCGCGGGGTTCTTGCCGGCCGCCGCCACCAAACCCATGGGGATCGGCGTGTTGAGACCCTCGATAATGAAGACGTCGCCCACCTTGTCGAGCCGCTTCATATGCGGCGCGCGATCGCGGAATTTCGGATCGATGTAGTCGACATAGCAATTTGGCGGTTCGGTGATGTGCGAATCCGCGGAGATGGGTTTCTTCAACATCTATTTCTCCTCCCGTGACGTCGCTCTCGGTGGCGGTCGGACGATTTTCGCTAGTGCCGCGCCCGGAGTCCAGCTAAATTCATATCCGTGCGACGCATCACATATACGTGTTACGCAGGGCAAGTCATGAAAACCGAACCCGCTTTGTTGGAAAAAAAGGGGCACATCGCCCTGGTCACGCTCAACCGTCCCGAGGCCCACAACGCCTTCAGTCCCGAAATGCTGGTCCGGCTCGCGGGCCATTGGGAGGACATCCGCGACGACCCCGAGATACGCGTCGCCGTCGTCACCGGGGCCGGCGAAAAGGCATTTTGCTCCGGCGCCGACCTTGGGCAACTCATCCCCCTGTTCAGCGGCGCCCGAAAGCCGCAAGACGAGTGGGACCGCAAATTGTTCGAGGATCGCACGATCCTCGCCAAGGGATTGCTGCGCGACTTCGACGTCACCAAGCCCGTCATCGCCGCCATCAACGGCTTCGCTGTCGCCGGAGGCATGGAACTCGCGCAAGGCACTGACATGCGCATTGCAGCCGACACGGCGAAGCTCGGCGTGCAGGAAGTCAAATGGGCGATTTTTCCAGGTGGCGGCTCGACCGTCCGTCTGCCGCGACAGATTCCCTACGCCCGCGCCATGGAACTGTTGCTGACCGGCGACCTGATCACCGCCCAGGAGGCCTTCGATCTTGGGTTCCTCAACCGCGTCGTGCCGCGAGCCCAGGTGTTGGAGGCCGCCTTTGCGTTGGCGGAGAAGATCGCCGCCAACGGCCCCATCGCCGTTCAGGCCATCCGCAAATCCGCGCGCGAATGTCAGGGCCGCCCGGAAGTCGAAGCACTGGCGATGGAGTCGCGATTCTCCGCGCCGGTATTTAAGACCGAGGACGCCCGCGAAGGACCGCGCGCCTTCATGGAAAAGCGCAAACCCGTCTACATGGGCCGCTAAGGCCGCGCATCAGCTTCACGAGGCGTTCAAATGCAATTTGGCGTACAAATGGTTTTCCAGAACTGGGGAAATCAAACCAACGATTCTCAGGTCTACGACGAGGAAATTCGGCTGGGGCTTTTGGCCGAGGAACTCGGTTTCGACGCGCTGTGGCCGGTCGAGCATCACTTCGAGGACTATTCCTTCTGTCCCGACAATACGCAGTTCCTCAGCTACATGGCCGCTCGCACCAAGCGCATCAAGCTGGGCACCGGCGCGGTGATCATGCCTTGGAACATGCCCGTCCGCATCGCAGAGAAGGTGGCCCTGCTCGATATTCTGAGCGAAGGGCGCATGCTATTCGGCATGGGGCGCGGCTTGGCGCGCAAAGAATATGCCGGCATGGGCATCGACATGGACGAGTCGCGCGACCGGTTCGACGAATCCGCCGCGATGGTCCTCAAAGCGTTGGAAACGGGCGCGATCGAGGGCAACGGTCCGTTCTATCCGCAGAAGCGCACCGAAATCCGCCCCCGCCCGACCGGCAAGCCCTTCGGCAACCGAATCTATTCAGTCGCGATGTCGCCCGACTCGGTCCAGCAATGCGCCAAGCTGGGCGCGCGCATGGTCATTTTCGCGCAGCGCCCGTGGGAGGCGCAGGTCGTCTCGGTGCAAGAGTACCGCGCCGCCTTCAAACTGCATCACGGCGCCGACGCGCCGCCGATCATGATTTGCGATTTCACCTACTGCGACACCGACCCCGCGCGCGCCAAGGAACTCGGCGAAAAATACGTGAGCCGCTATCTGGTGAGCGTGCTAGAACATTACGAGCTGATGGACGACCATTTGAAAGGAAAGAAAGGTTACGAATCCTACGGGGCCGCCGTCGATTTCCTGCGGGCGATCGGCAAGGAGGGCATGTGCCAGGGTTATCTCGACGTAACGGCCTGGGGCACGCCCGAGCAAATCATCGAAAAATTCGAGCGGCGGCGCGACCTGCTGGGGGAGTTCGACATCAACCCCTGCTTTCGCTTCGGCGGCATGCGCTACGAAGAGGCCGAGCGCAGCATGCGCGCTTTTGCGACCCACGTCATGCCGGCGCTGCGGCGTAAGAACAGCCGCAAGGTGGCTTGAACCGGCTTAGGCGGCCCGCCGTTCGAGTTCCGCGCGGCGGCGCGCCTGGAACTCGTTCTCGATCCGCCAAGATTCTTTTTCAGCCTGGCGATAGGTTATGGGCGACCTTATCCCGAGTTGTGCCCGCACACCCTCAAGCGGCTCTTGCAGCAGCGTCTCCCAATCCGCGGCGGTGAGATTGGCGCACGCTCGTCCGTTGCGGTAGCCCTCCAACGCCGCACGTATAATCGGCAATTGCGGTGCCTCGCGACGAACCTTTGCGATTCCGACCAGCACGATCGCCCCGATTGCGCGTCTGGGCATAGGAGAAGGCAAGCAAGCACAACTCGCCGAGCCCGTCGCGCCCATATCCCGTCGTGACATGCCAGAGGTCGTGCATGTCGCGCAGGCGGTTGGCGTAAAGCTCCTCGTCGGCGCTCTCGAACTTGCGGCTTGAGCCTTCCTTGCTCGCGGCAACCAAGCCATCCGCCGATAAGTTGTGACCGTAGACGAAATCGAGATAGGCGCGCCCGAGACTTCCCTCGGGGCACTTTGCCAGCCCCGCGCGGTCGCTGAGCACATCCAACAGCCGGCGTTGCTCGCGCAATATCCGCTGTCCGGTTTCGGACTGCTTGAATCGCTCGAAGCCCATTCTCTGGCTGTCTCCCGTCAAAGCCTGAACGAAGCGGAAAACCTGTGCCGTGTCTTCCTTATCGCGGAGCAGAATCCGCATCGCGCGCCACGCTTCGAACGGCCGGATTCGCCGACTTGAACTTTGAGCCACGATGTTTCCTCCTCAAAATTTCGCGTCGCCGGATATGCCCGGCCGACCGTCAGGTATTCGGCTTCGGATCGATCACCAAGACTGTTCCTTGGGCAGCGCAACAGGCGCGGCCCTCATTCGTCACATCGATGCGAACAACGGCAGTCGACTTCGTCATGGCGATCAGCTCGGCCTCAGCCACAATCATGCCGGACTTCACCGGCGCCAAGAGATTCAGCTTGAACTCGGTGGTCGCTGCCCATTGTCCGGGCTTCATGTGCGGATAGCAGACGCAGCCCAAAACATGGTCGCACAGCGCCGCCAGAACGCCGCCATGCATGTTCCCGATTGGGGTCAACAAACGGCCGGTCACTTCCATCTCGGCCCTGATCTTGCCGTGCTCCGCATGAACAATGCGCACGCCGAGGAACTCCGGAAGTCCCTTCATCGAATTGCTGGCATCGATGAAGCGCTGGGCGATCTCCTTGTTGAATTCGGGCAACTTCGCCGTTATCGCCATGCCACGTTCTCCATTTGGTCAAGATCTACGCGAACGACTTCGCCCGCGCCAGTGCGCCTTCCGCGGATTTGACCAGATCGGCCATCACTTCGGCGGCGGGGCGGACCTTGTGGATGAGGCCCATGCCTTGACCTGCGAAACCGGGCGCGATGTCCTTTCGCTTCATGGCGGCGGCCGCAGCCAGCACCGGCATCGCGATCATCGGCTGGAACGGCATCGGCAAGGGCTCCAACCCCGCTTCCATGAAGGCGTCGGTCCATTTGTTGCGAATGATCCGCGCCGGCTTGCCGGTGACGGTTCGCGACACGACCGTATCGCCGTCGCCAGATTCGACAATCGCGTCCTTTTGAAAATCCTCAATCCCCGCCTCGTCTGTGGCAAGAAACGCGGTGCCGACCCAAGCGCCTTCCGCGCCGAGCATCATCGCCGCCGCGATCCCGCGCCCGTCCGAAATTCCACCGGCGCCCAAGACCGGAATCCGGCCGGCCATCGCATCGACCACTTGCGGGATGAGCGCCATCGTGCCGATGGGCGAATTATGCCCGCCCCCGTCATGACCTTGCGCGACGATCATATCGATGCCCGAAGTTACCACTTGCAAGGCGTGCTTGACCGCCCCGACGACCGCCATCACCTTGGTGCCGTTGGCGTGCAAGCGATCGATCCAAGGTCCGGGATTTCCAAGACCGGCCGCATAGACGGCGACCTTTTCCTCGATCACGACTTCCATCTGCGCCTCGAAGAATTCCTTGGAGAACAATGGCGCATTCGATTGGCGCGATTTATGGGCGTCGTCGCCTTCGGGTTTGCGGGACTTGAGGGGCGGAATCTTTTCCTTCTCCAAGAAATCCCGCGCGAATTTTTGATATTCGGGCAGCCGCTCCATCGGCGAGGGGCCGCTTTTTTCCAGATACGCCTCCCGGCGGACCGATGCCGGCAACAGCGTGTCGACGCCGAACGGCTTGTCGGTCAGCGACCTGGTCTCGCGGATCCAGGCGCGCAATTGATCGGGCGAACACGCGGCCGCGCCGAGCACGCCCAGGCCGCCGGCGTTGGACACGGCTGCGGCCAGGCGCGGAACGCTTGCCCCACCCATTCCGGCCAGGACGATGGGATATCTGATACCCAGAATCTCGCAAATTCGGCTGCGCAGTGCCACGATCCATCCTCGCAATTCGCCGCGGGTTCATCCGCCAGGCAAACCATGATCATAAATTAAGCCGCCGATCAATGCCGCGCGTACCGGCGGGGGTGGGGCCGCGCCGGCCTTACCGCTTCCGCCGCGGCGCGCGCGGCGCACTGAGGCCGTCGGCATCCTGCCAACGGACCGTCTTGGACATGACGTCTGGGTGGCGCGACGACAGATACTTGCTGGACCGGTCGATGAACCGCGACATTTCGGTGAAGGCGAGCTCTGGGTTCCGGTGCTCGATCGCCTTGAGTACCCGGCTATAGGCCTTCAGCTGATAGTCGCGTTCGGCGTCCGTGTAGGTGATCCGGATATCCGACGCGCTGGTGATGTTGTGAAGCGACGTGACCATAAAGCCGATCAACGGATTTCCGGAGGCCCATGCGAGCAAATCGTGAAAGCGGCGGTTCTCTTCCGCGTGTTCGCCCGCGCGTCCGGACAGTGCCTGCAGGTTCGTTAGAGACTGCCTGAGCTTGGCGACGTCTTCGGGAGTCGCGCGCTCGGCTGCCAGCGAGGCCATGGTGGGGCTGACCGCCTGACGCAATTCAATCAACGAGCGGAAGGTGGTGCCCAAGAATTGCAGCAGCAGCGCCATCGTGCTGGCAAAGTCTTTCGGGCGCGGTTCTTGGATGACTGGCCCGCCGCCGGGACCCGGCCGCAGGAAAATGACGCCTTGCAACTCGAGGAATCTGAGTGCTTCGCGCAACGTCGCGCGCGCAACGCCATAGCGCTGCAACATCTCTTGTTCCGCGGGCAGCCTGGTGCCGACCAACGCGCCGCGGCGCTCGATGTCGTCGACGATTTGCTGCGCCACGCGTAGCGCCCGCTTTCGCGATCCTGTGGGTTCGGTTTTGCCCACTGCCGACGCAACGCTCGAAGTTTTCATGCTCGCTCCCGCCGCTTCAAATGCCGGTCGATCCAGTGAGTGCGCGACACTTGCGAATTCAATCGACCAATCCGCCGCGCCCCGTCCCTATGGAATTGCCCGACACATTGATCCATTATAATCAATCCGAATCCAATTGCACCTTTTTCCAATGGGGAATTCGCGCGTATGCCGGGCAGGAAGCGTATTTCATTCACTGTCGGCAATGACATCAAGATCGCGGCGGACGCCTTCGGTCCCGAACATGGCCGCCCGGTTATGTTCGCCCATGGCGGCGGTCAGACGCGCCACGCCTGGCAGGCTTGCGGAAAAGTACTCGGGGCGAATGGTTACCACGCCCTTTGCCTCGACCTGCGCGGGCATGGCGAAAGCGATTGGGCGCCGGATGGCGATTACGCCATCGAACGGTTCGCCGAAGACATCCTCTTCATCGCCAGCAAACTCGACGAAGCGCCCGTTTTGGTCGGCGCTTCACTCGGCGGTATCGCGGGCCTCATCGCGCAAGGCGAGCTGGCGAAGGCCGGGCACCGCGGATTTGCCGGTCTGGTCTTGGTCGACATCACGCCGCGCATGAACATGGAGGGCGTGCAGAAAATTCTCGGGTTCATGTCTTCGAATCTGGAAACCGGGTTTGCCTCGCTGGAGGAGGCCGCCGACGCCATCGGTCAGTACCTGCCCCATCGTCCGCGACCCAAGAATTTGAGCGGCCTTGCCAAGAATCTCCGCCTTAAGGACGACGGCCGCTATTATTGGCACTGGGATCCCCGCTTCATCACCAGCACGCAAAGGCCGCAGGGCAGCCGCGAACCCGAGCGCCTGGAGCACGCTGCGCGCCGGATCGTGGTGCCGACGCTGCTTATTCGCGGCAACAAGAGCGAGCTTGTCGATGCCGAGGCGGTGCGCCGGTTCGCCGAACTCGTGCCTCATTCGGAGTTCTTCGACGTGATCGATGCGGGCCATATGGTCGCCGGCGACAGCAACAATGTGTTCAACGACGCCGTCGTCGACTTCCTCACGCGCATGTTTGCACCCGCGCGGGCGACGGTTCGGTCCTAACCCGCCCGGCGATTCTCATCAACTGGCGCACGCTGTTCGGCCTTGCCCCCGGCGCCCCAAATCTATGATAATGATCTTGGAGGGGGCGCGGCGACAACTTTTTCCAGAAGACGCGCTCGCCGGACGACATGCGTCGGGAAGGGAGAACCGCGATGGCCTGGAATTTCGGCGACATCCTCGACCGCATCGCGCCGGTGTTGCCGGCGGCGGCGCCCGCCTTCATCCACGACACGCGCGTCATCTCCTGGGCAGACGCGGCGCACCGCAGCAATAATCTCGGACGCGCGTTGATCGCGCGCGGCGCGAAGCCGGGCGACAAGGTCGCGTTTTATATGCGCAATCGGCCGGAATACATGGAAACCTTGGCTGCCTGCTTCAAGAGTCGCCTGGTCCACGTCAACATCAACTATCGCTACAACGCGGACGAAGTCCACTACATCATCGACGATTCCGACGCTCGGACGATCGTCTACGGCGCCGAGTTCCGCGAGACGATTCTGGCGTTGAAGGACCGTCTTTCGAAGGTGAAGACGTTCGTCGAAATCGGCGACGGCGCGACCGCGCCGTTCGCGGAGAACTATGACGCACTCGCCGGTTCGGGTGACGGCGCCCCGCTCGGGATCGAACGTTCGCCGGACGACCTCTTGTTCATCTATACCGGTGGAACCACCGGCATGCCCAAGGGCGTCATGTGGCGTCACACCGACTTGCGCGAAGCCCAGCTGATCGCCTTGCGCCGCCTCGGACCGGTGCCGGACACGTTGGACGCGCTCGTCGCGGCAATCAAGGCCGTGGGGCCCGGCAACCGCGTTTTGCCGGCCTGCCCGCTGATGCACGGAACGGGGCTGCTCACCGCAATCGGCTGCATAATGTCCGGCGGAAGCATCGTCACGTTGCCGGGTGCATCGTTGGACGCGAGCGAAATCTGGCGCGCGGTGGCGAAACATAGGGTTCAAACGATTTCGATCGTGGGCGACGCGTTCGCCAAGCCCATGCTGAAAGCCCTGGATGAGGATGCCGGCGCCTACGACACATCGAGCGTCGTTTCGATCGTGTCCTCAGGCGTGATGTGGAGTTCGGAGGTGAAGGCCGGTCTGCTCCGGCACATTCCCCAGGCGATCCTCATGGACGCTTTCGGCGCGTCGGAAGCGCTCGGTTTCGGCTCGTCGATGACGACCAGCGGCGGCGAATCCAAGACCGCGCGCTTTCAAATGGGCGACCTCTGTAAGGTCTTCGACGAAAACGACAATCCGGTGGAACCGGGGAGCGGCAAGCCAGGGATCATCGCCATGGGCGGACCAATTCCCTCCGGCTACTACAAGGATCCTGCCAAGACGGCGGCGACCTTCAAGACAATCGGCGGCAAACGTTACTCCATTCCCGGCGATTGGTGCCTCGTCGAGAAGGACGGCACCCTGACGCTCCTGGGCCGCGGCAGCGTCTGCATCAACACTGCGGGCGAGAAGGTTTATCCCGAGGAGGTCGAGGAAGCGCTGAAGAAACATCCCTCCGTCGAAGACGCCTTGGTGGTCGGCGTGCCCGACGAAAAATGGGGACAGTCCGTCACCGCCGTCGTTTCGCTGTCGCAGAAGGCGCGATTCGACGAAGCCGCACTGCGCCAACACGTCCGCACGTGCCTTGCCGGTTACAAGACGCCCAAGCACGTGCTTCTGGCGGCCGTCCCGCTGCGAGCGCCGAACGGCAAGGCGGACTACAAGGCCGTCATGGACTTCGCGAAACAGAAACTGGGCATTGGGTGAGACACGTGATCGGAGAAATGGAAGGTCCGTCGAAAGATGGCCGCGGCATCGATGTCGCGATCGTCGGGGCCGGGTTCGCGGGCATGTACATGCTCTACCGTGCGCGAATGTTGGGATTGACCGCGCGCGTTTTCGAAGCCGGAGGCGGCGTCGGCGGCACTTGGTATTGGAACCGCTATCCGGGCGCGCGCTGCGATGTGGAGAGCATGGAATATTCCTACCAATTTTCGGAGGAACTTCAGCAAGAGTGGAACTGGAGCGAGCGGTATTCGCCCCAACCTGAAATTTTGCGTTACGTCAATCACGTCGCCGACCGGTTCGACCTGCGCAGCGACATCCAGTTCAATGCGCGCGTCGAAACCGCCACCTTCGACGACACGGCGGGCAAGTGGCGTATCACGATCGCTGGCGGCGAAACGGTTGAGGCGACTTATTGCGTGATGGCCACGGGCTGTCTGTCTGCGACGAATACACCCGAAATCAAGGGGATCAACTCGTTCCGGCGCGAGACTTATCACACCGGCCGATGGCCGCATGAGGGCGTATCGTTCGCCGGAAAGCGCGTCGGTATCATCGGAACGGGATCCTCGGCGATCCAGTCGGTTCCGTGCATCGCCGAGGAAGCTGACCAGCTTTACGTGTTTCAGCGCACGCCAAACTATTCCGTACCGGCGCGCAATGCGCCGCTCGACCCCGCGATCCGCAACCGCGTCAAAGCCCGCTATCCGGCGCTGCGGGCGGAGGCCAAGAAGCGCCGCTCGGGCATCCTATTTCCGGAAACCAATCTTTGCGCTCTGGCGGTTGCGCCCGCCGAACGCCGGCGCCGGTTCGACGAATACTGGGAGACCGGCGGACTTGCTTTTCTCAGCGCCTTCGTCGATCTGCTCGTCGACAAAGCCGCCAACGACACGGCCGCGGATTTCATCCGCGAGAAAATAGCCGCGATCGTCAAGGATCCGCAAACCGCCGAGGCATTGGCGCCCGACTCGGTCGTCGGCTGCAAACGGCTTTGTGCCGACAGTGGATATTTCGAAGCGTTCAACCGACCGAACGTCACCCTCGTCGACATTCGCGACGGCGGCATCGAAGAGATCACGCCCGCCGGCGTCGTGGCCAAGGGCAAATCCTTCGATCTCGACATGCTCGTGTTCGCCACCGGCTTCGACGCCATGACCGGCGCCTTGAACCGCATCCGCATCACCGGCGCCGACGGCCGTCTGCTGCGGGAAAAATGGGCGTCTGGACCGCGCACCTATCTCGGTGTCGCGACCGCCGGATTTCCCAATCTCTTCGTCATTACCGGGCCCGGTAGCCCATCGGTACTAGCCAACATGATCCCCGCCATCGAGCAGCATGTGGACTGGATCGGCGCCTGCATCGATCATGCGCGGCGGAAAAAAATGTCCCGCATCGAAGCCGAACCCAAGGCCGAGGACGACTGGGTCGCCCATGTTAACCAGGTCGCCGGCGCGACGCTCTATCCCGGCTGCAATTCCTGGTATCTGGGCGCGAACGTTCCGGGCAAGCCGCGTGTGTTCATGCCGTATCTCGGCTTCGATACCTATGTCGCCAAATGCGAACAGGTCGTCGCCGCCGGTTATGAGGGGTTCCGCTTCGCGCCGGCGGCCAACGGATAGCGGCCGTCAACCGGGAATGCGAACCGGCAGGCTGGTGAAGCCTCTCACCAAATTGGAATGCGTCCGCACCGGCTCACCGACGACCTCGATTATTGTCGCGGGCCAGCGTTTGAGAATTTCCTGCCACAGGACGCGCAGTTGCATCTCGGCCAGCCGGTTGCCGACGCAACGGTGAATGCCGAAGCCGAACGACAGATGCTGGCGCGGGCGTGCGCGATCGATGATGAAGGACATCGGATTCTCGATGACCTCTTCGTCCCGATTGCCGGAAACGTACCACATGACGACCTTGTCGCCCTTCTTGATCTGCTTGCCGCGGAACTCCACGTCGGCCAGCGCGGTGCGGCGCATATGCGGCAGCGGCGTCTGCCAGCGGATGATTTCCGGCACCATGCTTTCGACGAGCGTCGGATTGGCTTGCAGCTTGCGGTACTGATCCGGATTTTGGTTCAACGCCAAAAGCCCGCCGGAAATCGAATTGCGCGTGGTGTCGTTGCCGCCGACAATCAACAGGAGCAGATTGCCGAGATACTCCATCTGGCCCATATTACGCGTCGCCTCGCCGTGGGCGAGCATCGAGATCAGATCGTTGCCGGGTTCGCGCGCGTTTACCCGCTGATTCCACAGCTCCATGAAATAGGCGGCGCAGCCGAGGAGTTCCTGTCGCCGGCGCGCCATCGCTTCCGGGTCGCTCTTGTCGACGCTCGTCGTGGCCAGGTCGGACCAATAGGTCAGCTTGCGCCGGTCGTCCCACGGGAAATCGAACAACGTCGCCAGCATCTGGGTCGTCAATTCGATCGAAACTTTGTCGACCCAATCGAAAGTCTCTCCCACCGGCAACGAATCGAGGATACGGCCCGCGCGCTCGCGTATGAGAACTTCGAGCTTGGCAAGATTGCCGGGTGCCACGATCGGACTGACCACTTTCCGTTGGCCGTCGTGTTTGGGCGGGTCCATCATGATGAACATCGGCAGCATGAAATCCTGCTGCTGATCCTGCAGGGCAATGCCGCCTAACGTCGCCTCCGAGGAAAAGACTTGATGGTTGGTGTCCACTTGCATGATGTCGTTGTACTTGGTCACCGACCAGTACGGACCGTAGGCACTGTTGCGGCAGTAGTGCACGGGGTCTTCACGCCGCAATCTTTCGAAATAGGGCCAGATCGTGTCCGTGCTGAACAGCGTACGCCGGCTGACGTCGATGTCTTCGATCGGAATCGAATAGGCGTCCGGTGCGAGCGGTCGCACCGGACGTGTTTCGCCGTAAGTCATGCCGGACTTCCCTCGTATCGCGGTTATTCGGCGGCCATGATGGCCCGCCCGAAATTCGCCGCCCCGCTGTTGATCGCCCGCAGGTATTTGATCCCTTCCTCGGCGATGGCGTCGCCGGGCATCGAGTCGCCCTCGGCGTGGAGTTCAGCCATGTCGACGAACGCGGCATAGCTTGGCGCCGTCCGCTCGGTCACGATGCCCGCCTTGAGCAACGTCTTAATCAAGACGCGGAAGATATTCGCGCTCTCCTGAAGCTGCTTGCGGCGGTATTCGTCGGTCATCGCCTCCATCAGCGCGCCTTGCGCCCATTCGAAGTCGATGCCGAGCGAATCGTAGATGTACTTCTTCTGCGAAGCCGCCATGCCGTTATGCAGCAAGGTCATGAACACCTGAAGCGCCCAATCCTCGACCTTGTTGCGCTCGTCCGCCGACAATTTTGGCACCGTCCGGTCGGCCCAAATCTTACCGAATTTATGATGGAACGCCTCGTCCGTCATCGTGAGCTGCAACAACCGGCGCAGCAACGGATCGCTCGTATCGTTGTACATCGTGGCGAAAATTCCCATCGCCAAGCCTTCCAGAATCATCTGCATGCCGACGAGCTTTTTCCAAACCTGATCGGTTCCCACCATGTCGCACAACAGATCGGTGAACACCTTGCCGGCCGGCACGGGCTTGCCCCAGCGCGCCTTGATGTAGCGCGAGAATCCGTGCACGTGGCGCGCTTCTTCCCGTGTTTGGTTGGCGGCGTATTCTTGCGCCCCTGGGTCCCTTAGAATGTGACACAGGCTCGCCGACAGATTGAGCGCCCCCTGCTCGCCGTGCAAGATGTTGGACAACGTGAAGTGCACATTGGCGTTCAGCAATTTGATTTTCTGCTTGGAGTCGAGCTTGTCCACGATCGCGGACGCGAAGTCGGGCACGAATTTCTCCGGCATCAAATATTCGTTCTCGAGATCGAACGGTAGAGAAAAGTCGACGTATTTGCTGTCGAGCGGATCCCAAAAATGGTCGTGCGTCGCCGAGATGATCTTGTCGAAGGCCGTCGATCTTTGACCATAGCGCTCGGCCTCCATCATGGCGGGAAAGTCGTCCGGTTTGACCGCATCGTAGGCCGGGTCGACCGTCGCCGCCTCTTGCCGGGATAATGTCTTCTGCATGATCTTTCTCCGTCATGAATTGGTGCAAGCGGCCGAAGCGCTCCGTCTCTTTCATTATAATGATTTCGGGCCTAGATAAAAGAGCCAACTTCGGGCCCGAATTTCGAGCTGGACCGGTCGAATCGCCGCCAACCCGAGGGGTCGCGCCCGCCCATTGCGATATAGAGGAGGACAAACGTCGTGAAGGATAATTTCGTACTGCGCGAAGACGTCGGCCGCGTCTGCACGCTGACCTTGAACCGCCCGGAAGTCTTGAACGCCCTTAACGTGCCCCTGTTCGCCGAGCTGCGCGCTCATGTCGAAACGCTCGGCCGGCAAGCGCACGATGTGGCGTGCGTTGTGCTGAGAGGCGCCGGCAAGGCATTTTCGGCCGGACACGACCTGAAGGACATTCAAAAGGGCGAACACGCTCCTGAACCTCATTTTCAGGCAACCACAATCCGGATGCTTGCCCGACTGCCGCAACCCGTCATCGCAAGCGTGCGGGGCCATTGTTATACTGGCGGATTGGAGCTTGCCCTCGGCGCGGACATCATCGTCGCGTCGCGCTCGGCCAAGTTTGGCGACACGCACGGCAAATGGGGCCTGAGCCCACTGTGGGGCATGTCGCAACGGCTGCCCAGGCGCGTCGGCGCGTCCACAGCGAAAATGATGATGTTTACGGCCGACATCTACTCCGCCAAAGCCGCCGAGCGCATGGGATTGGTCGACATCTGCGTGGACGATGCGGAGTTGGACCAAGCCACACTCGCGCTCGCCAACCGGATCGCGGCAAATTCGACACACAGCAACCAAGTCAACAAGGAATTACTCGCCGCCACGGACGGCATGTCGATGGACGAAGGCTTGGCCCACGAACTCAAGCACAGCCCGGGCGCCTGCGCCGACGCGCGCGAACGTCTCGCAACATTCGGGCGCAAATAGCTGCGGCGACGCCTACCCTTCAGTGCTGTCCGGCGGGCAATCTGAGCACGAGGCCGTCGAGATCGTCGGTGACCGCGATTTGGCACGCGAGACGGCTGGCATCGCTCGCGCCCTCGGCGAATTGCAGCAAGCTGGCCTCCATTCCCTCGGCCGCCGCCTTGCCCGTCTTTTCAATCCAGGCGCCTTCCACATAAACGTGGCAGGTCGCGCACGCGCAACATCCACCACAATCACCGTCGATTCCCGGTATGCTGTTGTCGACGGCCGCGTCCCTAGCCGACGTTCCGCTTTTGACCACCACCGAGATTTCGCAGCCGTCGGGTTTGACGAATATCACTTTCGGCATTTCTTGCTCGCCTTTTGTCTAAAATTGTCCCGTTGGGTTTCCCGCGCGGCTTAGTGGGCGTGAAGCTTTACCGGCAACCGCGTGAACCCATGAATGAAGTTTGACAGCGTGCGCTCCGGTTCGCCGACCAGTTCCACCTTCCGGAAGCGCTTGACGATCTCTTCCCAGACGATACGCAGCTGCATCTCGGCAAGGCGGTTGCCCACGCAGCGGTGGATGCCATAACCGAACGACAGATGATGACGCGGCGTCGCGCGGTCGATGATGAATTCATCCGGGCGATCGATGACCTCTTCGTCCCGGTTGCCCGATAGGTACCACATCACGACTTTCTCGCCCGCTTTGATTTTCTTGCCGCCGATCTCGGCATCGGCCAATGCGGTGCGGCGCATATGCGCGAGCGGCGTTTGCCAGCGGATGATCTCCGGAACCATTTTTTCGATCAGCGCCGGATTGGCCATCAGCTTACGATACTGGTCAGGGTTGCGGTCTAGTGCCACCACGCCGCCGCTGATCGAACTGCGAGTCGTATCGTTTCCGCCCACGATCAACAGCATCAGATTGCCGAGGAATTCTTGGAACGGCATGTTCCGCGTCACAGGCGAATGGGCGAGCATAGAAACCAAATCGGGCTTGGGCGCCTCGTTGACGCGTTTGTCCCAAAGCCCCTTGAAATAGTGGGCGCACTCCAACAGCTCGGACTTCCACTGGTCCCAGGAGTCGATGATGCCGGATTCCGGCGACGCTGTCGCGACGTCGGACCAGCGCGTGAGCTTACGCCGGTCCTCCCACGGAAAATCGAACAGCGTGGCCAACGTCATCGTCGTCAGCTCGATGGACACCAGATCGACCCAGTCGATCTCCTCGCCCACCGGAAGCGAATCGAGGATCAGACCCGCGCGCTCGCGGATGACCGGCTCGAGCAGCGCCAGGTTGGGCGGCGCGACGATCGGGCTGACGACCTTGCGTTGCTCGTCGTGCTTGGGGGGATCCATGGCTATGAACATCGGCAGTTCGAAATCCTGCGTTTCGACCCGGTTGTTGATGTTGTCGATGACGACCCCGCCCAGCTTCGAATCGGACGAGAACGTCTGGTGATCGACTTCGACCCGCATGATGTCGTTGAATTTCGTCACCGACCAAAAGGGTCCGTGCGTGCTTTCGGAACAATAGTGGACCGGATCCTCGCGCCTGAGCCGCTTGAAATAGGAACCGATCGTGTCCAGCTGGTAAAGCGCCGGGTCGCTCACGTCGATTTGGTTCAAGGGAATGGCGTTGATGTCGGCTGAAGCTTGCCGCCCGGCGATCGCTGCGTTGCTCATCTCGTTTCTCCGTTGTTTGCGCGCGGTCGCTTACTCGGCCGCGATCTTGACGCTGCGGGCGTCCCCGCCGATCGTTCCGCGCGTTTGAAGAGCCTTGAGTCTCGGCAAGACCTTCGCCGCGAAGAGCTGCATGTTTTGCTTGGCGAGCGCTTGCGGCATACCTCCATAACTGAAAATCGTGATCAGCCCGGCGGCATTGACGCGACGCCGGTTCTCCACGATCTGGTCGTGAACTTGATCGGGCGTGCCCCACACTTGCAGCTTGGCCAGAAAATCGACAAACGAATCGACGCCGTGCTTCTCGATGTTCTTGGCCAGCGCGCCGTAATATTCATAACCCTTGATGTCGGCGAGTCCCTTGTTGTGGAACTCGTAGTGGTTGAGGGCCGAACGGCTGTAGCCGCGAATGTACTTCTCGTACATCTCGCGCGCGACCGCCTCGTCGTCGTGGCAGGCGATGAAGCTGGCGATGATCGGATCGGGTGCCTCGGCGTTGTTGATCTCGCGATAGATCGCGCGATAGTTATCGACCTCCGCCACCGTCGTCTCCCACGGCTTTTGCGCGATGATCAGCAAGCCGATCCCGAGCTTTGCCATAATGCGCGCGGATTCCGGGGACACCGCCGCCGCATAGGTCCGCCCGCGAAAACTTTGAAACGGAAACGGCCGCGTCGCCGTGCGCGGTTGCTTATAGAGTGGGCCGCCGGCTTCGATGTATCCGGTCTCCAATGCGGTCAAGATCGCTTGCGCGTGCTCGACGAAGCGTTCGCGCGACTCGCCCATGTTCATGCGAAAACCGTTGAACTCGATCCGCCCGAGCCCGCGCCCGACGCCCAAAATGGTGCGCCCGTTCGAGACGTGGTCGAGCACCAGCACCTCTTCCGTCAAGCGCACCGGATCGTGCCACGGCAATACCATCACCATCGAACCCAACCGCACCTTCTTCGTCCGGCCCGCCATGAAGGTCAGGAACTGTGCCACGTTCGGGCACATGGTGTAGTTGTCGAAGTGATGCTCGGCCGCCCAGATGGAATCGAAGCCCAACGGCTCGGCCATGTCGGCCATCGCGACTTCGTGCGTGTAAACCTCGCGGTCGGTGTAGCCGCCCGAGAGATTCTGAAAAAACGTGCTCATGCCGACATGCATGGAACCTATCCTTCGCGGCGCGTGGTTGACGGCGGCTTAGCTGGCATCGGACCCGATCGCTTCTTTGACCGCGCGGTGAAAATGCGTCAGCGCCGGTTCGTGCCGGCCATAGACGATGGCGTCCTGCGCGCCGGAGCGAAAATCGCGCTGAATATCGGCGGCCAGCGGAAAGTCCTCCTTCTCGACCGTGTCCATCAGCAATTGCATGTTGCGGTCCCAATAGGCCCGCGCCTTATCGGTCGTGGCGAGTGCGGGCGTGTACAGCGAGACGTGCATCTTGGCCTCGTCGACGCCCTCGCCCGGATAGACCCGCCACGTCTCCAAATGGTCGCCCTGCATGATGAACACCGTGTTGGGAAACAGCACGTAGACCAAGGCCGAATGGCGCACCAAATCCCACTCGCGCTCGGGCAGCGCGCGCATGCCGGCGATGGTTCGGCGCGCGCCGATCATGCGTAGATTGCGTCCCATGCCGTCGAACGTCGCCAGATTGCTGTGCAGGATCGGCGCGATCGTGTTTTTGTGCAGCACGCTGAGATGATAGGTTTCCAAGAACGTATCGATCACGAGCTTCCAATTCAGCCGCGCACGCAACACGCGCGTCTCGTAATGGCTGTAGGTCTCCAAACCGAAAGCCGACAGATCGGCGGCCATCGCGTCCAGATGCCGGTCGATGTCGACCTCCGCCGACGGGGCGGGCGCCGCCCAGACCATGCCGTATCTCTCGACCGCGGGCAGCTTGCGCAAACCGTTGGCACCCTTGTCGACACCCTCGAAGCCTTGCTCGTAGGGGATCGAACGAAGCGACCCTTTCCGGTCGTAGGTCCAGCCATGATAGGGGCAACTGAACGAGGCTTTGCCGCCGCCGCAGCCTTGCGCGAGGCGCGCGCCGCGATGCCGGCAGACATTGATGAACGCGTTGACTTGCCCGCCCTCGTCGCGCACCGCAAGGATGGGCACGCCGGAAAAATCGTCGGTGACATAGTCGCCCGCGCGCGGCAACTCGCAACTTAAGCCGACGAGAAGCGGAAAACGCCGAAACAGCGTGTCGCGCTCGCGCTCCGCCTGCTGCGGGCAAGTGTAGTCCGTCACCGGATTGCGATAGACCGCAGCGCCCGCGGCCGTCGTGCCGCTGTCGAGAAACTGGAACAGTTTGCGCGCCTGTTCGACCTGGGTTTCGTGCTTCATGGTGCGGACCGTTTCATTGAAATACCGGCTCCCGGCGTGCCTGAAACGCCTCCAAGCCTTCCGAGACGTCGCGCGCCAACAAGGCTTCGACGACCGCGCCCTGCTCAAGCGCAAGCCCTTCGGCAAGCGGCATGTCGATGCCGCTTCGCGCCAAGCGCTTCATCGTCGCAAGACCACCCGCGCTCTTGCGCGCGAGATCGGCGCAATAGACTGCGGCGGTTTCCGCCGCCGCGCCGTCGGCGGTGAGATGATTGACGAGACCGAAGCCCTGCGCCTCGATCGCCGTGAGCCAGCGCCCGCTATACATAAGGTCGAGCGCCCGCCTGAGACCCACCAATCGCGGCAGGCGTTGCGTGCCGCCCCAACCGGGAACAAGGCCGTAGCGCGCGTGCTGACAGCCGATCCGCGCGGATTGCTCGGCGAACACAACGTCGCAACTCATTATCAGCTCAAGGCCGCCGGCCAGACATAGGCCTTGCACAGCGCCGACCACGGGCAGACCGCTCTCCTCAAGCCGGCGCAAGACGCGGTGGCCCCCGGCGATGAATGCCGCAAGATCGTCCCTGCTCCGCCGCGCCGCCAACACTTCGTCGAGATCGGCGCCGGTACAGAAATTCTTACCCTTGGCGCGGATCAGAACGGCGCGCACCGCGGCGTTGCGCTCGAACGCCGTCAGTCCCGCGTCCAGGCCGGAAACGATCGCGGACGACAGGCAGTTGAACTTGTCCGGCCGGTTGAGTTCGAGAATGCCGACGCCGCCCTGAATCGAAGTTAGAACCGCGTCCGTCATCTCGCGCGCCCTTCAACCATAGGGCACCGCCACACGCCCGATTTTTTCGCGCGCGATGATCATTTTTTGAATTTGCTCGGTCCCGTCGCCGATCTGCAGCCCCAGCACGTCGCGCATGCGCTGCTGATGCGGCAGATCGGTGCTGTAACCGCCATGCCCATGCGTCAGCAGGCAGCGATGGATGGTCTCGAACGCCGTCTTGGGCGCCCACCATTTGCACATGGCCGCCTCTGCCGTGTGCGGCAGACCGCGATCGCGCAGCCACAACGTCTTGTAGCAAAGCAAGCGTGCCGCATTGAGCAAGGTTTCGGCTTCGGCCAGCGGCTCGGTCACGCCTTGATATTTCGCCAACGGATTTCCGAAGGCGACGCGCTCGGTGACGTATTTCCAGGTCTCCTCCAACGAGGCGAAGGCCGGCGCCAGGCATTGCAGGCCGATTAAGGCGCGGCTGTAGTCGAAGCCCTGCATCACCTGGCGAAAGCCCCCGCCTTCGGCGCCGACCATGTCCTTGGCGTCCACCTTGACGTCGTCGAAGAAAACGGAACCGCGCCCGACGGCCTTTGATCCGACATCGTCGATGCGCGACCGGCTGATGCCTTTCGCGTCGAGCCGCGTCAGGAAGGCCGAGACGCCGCCCGCGCCCGGCTTCGTTTCGTCGGTGCGCGCGAGCACCAGAATACAGTCGGACTGCTCGGCCATCGAGATCGAGGTCTTCTCGCCCGACAACACGTAAGACGAATTGCCCTCGCGCCGCGCCTTGAGCTGAAGGTTGGCCGCGTCCGAGCCGCCGCGCGGTTCGGTCAAGCCCAGCGCCACTACCACTTCGCCCGAGCAAATCTTCGGAACGATTTCTAGCTGCATCTCCGGACGAGCGTTGGCGGCCACGATCGAGCCCATCAACGAGCCCAGCAACTGCACGTAGCCGACGCTGATATCGGCGCGGCAAATTTCCTCGATGACGACGCCGGCGGTCACGCTTTCAAGACCAAGCCCGCCCGCCTGCTCCGGCAGATCGACGCCGATCAGGCCCAATCCGCCCATCTCGCGGATCAGCGCCTTGTCGATTCGCCCCTCCGCTTCACGTTTCTTGTACCCTGGCGCCAGACGCGTCCGCGAAAAGAGGCGGGCAGTGGCGCGGATCGCTTCTTGGTCGGCTGAGAACGCGAAATCCACGGGGCGCGAGCCTCCCTATTTTAGATGCTTGCGAAATTCGGGCTTGCGTTTTTCCTTGAGCGCATTGACGCCCTCCTTCGACTCCGCCGTATTGTAGTAGAGCCGCAACGCCTGCATGCCGAGCGCGCCGATGCCGCGAATGTTGTCGCTGTCGGCGTTGAACGACCGCTTGGCGATGGCGATCGCGGTCGGGCTGCGCTCGACCAGTTCGGCGCACCAGGCGTCGACCTCTTCGTCGAGCTTTTCGTCGGCGACGACCGCATTGGCAAGTCCCATGGCCAGCGCCTCGCGCGCCGTGTAGCGCCGGCACATGTACCAAATTTCGCGCGCTTTCTTTTCACCGACCACACGCGCAAGATAGGCCGTGCCGAAGCCCGGATCGACCGATCCCATCTTGGGACCAACTTGTCCAAAGATCGCACTCTCGCCCGCGATCGTCATGTCGCACAGCGTCGCCAGCACGTTGCCGCCGCCGATGGCGAAGCCCCGCACCTTGGCAATCACGGGCTTGGGCACGTCGCGGATCGCCGAATGCAATTCCTCGACCGGCATGCCGATGGTGCCGCGCGTTTCCCCGCCACCATAGGCGCCATCGTGGTCGGACTGATCGCCGCCGGTACAAAACGCCTTGTTGCCCGCGCCGGTGAGCACGATGGCGCCGACGTCGTCGCTCCAGCCCGCTTTCAGGAAGGCGTCGATCAACTCCAAACAGGTGCGCGGCCGGAAGGCGTTGTAGACTTTCGGCCGATTGATCGTGATCGTCGCCACGCGATTGCGTTCGTCATAAAGAATGTCTTCGTAGGTCATGGGCACACCCGTCATCCGTGCATGGAAAGGCCGCCCGAGACGCTGATCGTCTGGCCGGTGATAAAGCGCGCATCGTCGCCGAGAAAGAACGCGACCAAACCCGGAAAATCGTCGGGCTGCGCCAGGCGGCGCATCGGAATGGACTTTGTCAGCGCCTCGACCAAGCGGCCGCCCGCGTCAAACGAGGCTAGCAGCGGCGTGTCGGTCGGACCCGGACAGATCGTATTGAATGTAATGCCTTGCTTGGCGAACTCGCGCGCCATCGTCTTCATGAAGGCGATAATGCCGCCCTTGGCTGCCGAATAGACCGCCTCGCCCGACGAGCCGACGCGGCCTGCGTCCGAAGAAATGCTTACCACGCGCCCTACGCCCGTTTGCGCCAAGCGCCGCGCCACGACGTGCGTCAGGTTCAAGGGGCCGTACAGATTGATATCGATCACTTTCTTCCAGAAATCGGGTTCGGTCTTAATGAAAGGCTTCGACTCGTCCCAGCCCGCATTGTTGACGAGCCCGTAGACGGGACCCGCCGCCGCTTCGAAGGCATCGACCGCGCGCGCGACCGCGCAATAATCGGTGATGTCGACGCGGTAGGCCCACGCCTGCCCGCCCTTGGCGCGAATTTCGTTCGCGACCACCTCGGCGCCCGCTTCGTTCAGATCGAAGATCGCAAGTTTCGCGCCGCCAGCGCCAAGCCTGAGCGTGATCGCTCTGCCGATGCCACTGGCCCCGCCGGTCACGATCACCGGTTTGTGCTCGAGTTCGCGCACGTCTCCGCACCTCTCTCGCCTTTTGGACCAGAAAGGACGTTAGCCGGATTTTGTCCCTACTGCAAATAAATTCTAACGTCTGTTAGATTTCATGCTAGATTCTTGCCGTACGGGGTTCTCAGGTGAAGAACAAACCAGCCAAACCAGCCAAATCAGACATCAGCCGGGGCAGAATTTTGGATGCGGCCGCTCAAACGTTTCGCCGCAAGGGTTATGCCGCCACGACGCTGAACAACATCGCCAAGGCTGCCGAAATGCAGGCGGGTAGCCTGTTCTACCACTTCGACTCCAAAGACCAGCTGCTCGAAGAAGTCCTCGACATTGGTATGCGGCGCGTCCACGACGCGGTCGAACAAAGCCAGGCATGCCTGCCGCCCGGGACACCCCATCGTCGACGCATTCGCGCCGCCATCGAAGCGCATCTGACGACGCTGCTGAAACACGGCGACTACACCTCGGCCAACATCCGGATCTTCGGCCAAGTGCCCGAGGACATCCAACAACGCCACCTTCGGCTGCGCGACGCCTACGCCGCGCTTTGGCGCCGGTTGTTGAGCCGGGCGCAAAAAGCAGGCGCGTTGCGCGCCGAGACCGACCTCGCCCTTGTGCGTATGCTGCTCTTCGGCGCGCTCAACTGGTCGGTCGAATGGTACAAGCCTGGCAAGAAATCGATCCAAGCGATCGCCGACCAGGTCAGCCTCGTGCTGTTTGACGGCATCGGCCTTGAGGAAAACGCCAAGGACGACGCCGTCGCGTTGGTCGAACGTCCCGCCACGCCGCAACGGAGCAAGGCCACATGGAAACCGGAAAGACGCAATTCGGATTCTCCGACGCGGAATTGAAACTCCTGCCCACTGTTTATCGCGGCGATCTGTTCGCCGGAAAGACGGTCGTTGTCTCCGGCGCGGGTAGCGGCCTCGGTAAGGCGACCGCATGCCTGTTCGCGCGGTTGGGCGCCAATGTGGCGATTTGCGGGCGCGACGCGGACAAGCTTGCCGCGTCCGCCGCTTTTCTCAAAAGCCTCGGCGCGAATGTCTTCAGCCGATCGATGACCATTCGCGATACATCTCAAGTTGACGCGTTCACCGCCGCCGTGTGGAATGAGTTCGACGCGCTCGACGTTCTGGTCAACAATGCGGGCGGACAATTCCCGCAAATGGCGATCGACTTCAAGGCCAAGGGCTGGAACGCGGTCATCGACACCAATTTGAACGGCACCTGGTACATGATGCAAAGCGCGGCGCGACATTGGATCGACGGCAAAACGCAAGGCGCCATCGTCAACATCATCGCCGACTTTTGGCGCGGCATGCCCGGCATGGCGCACACCTGCGCGGCGCGCGCTGGCGTCGCCTATCTATCGAAATCGGTCGCCGTCGAATGGGCGCCGCATCGCATTCGCGTCAATTGCGTGGCGCCGGGCGTGCATGAAACCAGCGGCTTCGCATTTTATCCGCCCGAAGGTTTGAAGACATATCCCGAATCCAACCCGATGTTGCGCGTGGGCGACGCGCACGACATCGCCGAGGCCGTGGTCTATCTCGCGGCCCCGAGCGCGAAGTTCATCACGGGAGAAGTCTTGACGGTCGACGGCGGCGAACAACTCTGGGGCGACCCATGGCCCCCCGGCCGGCCAGCGTATTTCCAGCTCAAACCCGCGTGAGCGGCCGCGGCGGATCGAGCGGTTTCCGCCGTTGCGAAACCAAAGCTCGGCCATCGGGAACTGTCTACGCATTCGAGGCTGACGAGTGCCTCATCATGCAACGATTTGCGACGAGCCCGGGGACGATAGTGCAGTGTCGTAAGACCCCTGCACTCACGAAATGGAAAATGCGCCATAGAAGAATGGAGCCGGCAAGCGGCTTAGCGCGGAACGCGCTCGTCTACCCGGGACGTCGAAGTTGATCGACTGCACACGCTTCGCCGAACTGTGGGCACTCTCTTGCGACCCGTTGCGATCTCTATCTGCACACATTCAGCACACGGAGCATTGTAAGTGCTTGAAAGACAAAGCGGATCGTAGAAATCCATCATTGGAGCGACAACGGTCCGGTTCCTTTCGGGATTGACGCCGAAATTGTGTCCGGTGTCGCATTTGATCAATCGAACAATCTACTCCGACTTTGACGAAAATTCCCGGCGTGCGTTCTCCCGCCGCACACATGGCGCACACGCTGGCTCCCAACGGCAGCAACTCGCCCGCAAGAGGCAACCCAACAAATCCTACATGGGCGCACATAAGCGTAATCTGGGTTCGTTCAGAAGCGCGCTAATATGCAGGGGATTTGCATCGCGAGGAACTTCAGCCTTGGGCGAAGACAAGGCAAACCAGACTCATGGAAGTGCGAAGGCAGAAGCGTCGCTGCCTAAGGCGCAGGGGCTCAAGCGCTTCATTCGCAGAGCGGAGCTTCGGCTTGTCGTCCCACTATCCGACACCACAATCTATGACCTCGAGCAACGCGGAGAATTCCCTCGACGTTTCTACTTAACCTCGCGCTGTGCAGCTTGGGATCTCCGCGAGGTCGAGAGTTGGATCGATGAGCGTCGCCGCGTCTCATCCGAGAAGCAAGAAGTTTGCGGCCATTTCCCAGACGTGCGAAAGCGCCGCACCCGCCCGGTTAAGCAGTAGCTATGACGCAAGGAGCTGCATGGACGCCGGGTAAAGCACTGGCGTGCGCGCCCGCCCTTCAACCCAAGCGTCAATAATGTCAGCCCACTCTTGCAGCATGTGACGACGCTGCTGCTCGTACTCGGCCTTGTTGTAGACGCCACGCGACGAGCGCCTTTCTTCGTGGGCGAGGCACTTTTCGATCCAGTCGCGATTGAACCCGAATTCATTGAGCAGCGTAGAGCCGGTCCGCCGGAGGTCGTGCACGGTAAAAGGCTGAAGCGGTAGCCCTTTGTTTTTTGCGCGTTCAATGATTGCCATAGTGATGCGGTTGAAGGTCGCGCGTGACATCGGTCCATCGGCATCATAACGCGAAGGCAAGACATACCTTGAGTTGGCAGCACAGGTTTTGAGCGCAATCAGAATATCGAGCGACTGCCGCGACAAGTACACATTGTGCGGATTCCTCCGCTTCATGCGTTCCTTCGGGATCGTCCAGACGGCGTTCGCAAAGTCCACCTCATCCCAGACTGCATCCAGCAATTCGCTCTTGCGCACGAGCGAAAGTATGATCAACCGCAAACCCAGCCGGATTGTGGGCAAAGTGGCCACGTGCTCAAGCTCCTGCAGAACGATCCGGATTTCCTTCGGCGAGAGAGCCCGATCCTTTGGCACGAACGTCGCGATCGACGCCGGACCCACGTCGTCGGCTGGATTGGCAACGCGCTCGCCGTGGAGGATGGCGAATCCATAGATTTGCTTGACGATATCGCGAACGTGTACAGCCGTCGCCGGCGCTCCGCGCTCCTTCACTTTCATGCACAAGGCTCGAAGGTCATCGGATGTGATTTCTACGAGCAGCCGGTTCTTCCATGTAGGTGCAATATCTCTGTCGAAGATGGATCGACGCATCGACCGAGTGCTATCAGCCATTGGAGCGTCGCTTAGCCAGCGCTCGCCAAACGCCCCAAAACTCCTCGCCTCTTTCATGCGGCGCTTTTCGCGTTGCTTTTCCTGAGCGGGCGAGACGCCCGTCGCCACGGAGCGCCTTGCTTCGACACAGCGCTCTCGCGCCAATCCCAACGAAATCCCATCCAACCCATATCGCCCTAACGTGAGCGTCTCCCGCCGTCCGTTCAGTCGGTAGTCATACCGAAAGGTGACGGCGCCAGATCGCGCAACGAGCGCATACATGCCGTCGCGGTCGCTGACCTTGTAGTCTTTCTCCTTTGGTTTCAGGTTCTTAAGTGCGACGTCGGTTAACATCAGATTGCCTACCTCTCCAACGATACCGTCAGCGAAAAATCCGGGTTCGTAATTCGAAATTCTCCCGCTGCATCATCGTGTTAGCTTCAGAAAAATACCGTCATGACCAACTGATGGATTCGACGGTATCGCCGAGCGGATGAAATGACAAACAGAGTCGGACCGTCAGCAACGCCGACAGATCATCTCGCTTGAAGGCGATAGGTCGCGAATGTCAGCGAGAGGAATCTATTTGTTTGTCAGGGAGTTAAGACCGATCGCCGATAGTCGGCGATCGTTAGTGGAGGACGTCAAATCATTCCCACTCAATCGTCCCCGGCGGCTTCGACGTCACGTCGTACACCACGCGGTTGATGCCCTTCACTTCGTTGATGATGCGAGTGGCCACGCGCGAGAGAAACGCGTGTTCGAAGGGGTAGCTGTCGGCGGTCATGCCGTCGGTCGAGGTCACCGCGCGCAGCGCGCAGACGTAGTCATAGGTGCGGCCGTCACCCATCACACCCACCGTGCGCACGGGCAACAGCACCGCGAACGCCTGCCAGATCTTGTCGTACAGGCCGGCCTTGCGGATCTCGTCGAGATAAACGACATCCGCCTTGCGTAGGATGTCGAGTTTTTCGCGCGTGATCTCGCCGGGTATGCGAATGGCAAGGCCCGGTCCTGGAAACGGATGACGTCCGACGAACGCCGGCGGCAACCCCAACTCTCGGCCCAGCACGCGCACTTCGTCCTTGAACAATTCGCGCAAGGGCTCGACCAACTTCAACTTCATGCGATCGGGCAAGCCGCCGACATTGTGGTGCGACTTGATCGTGACCGACGGGCCGCCCGTGAACGACACGCTTTCGATCACGTCGGGATACAGAGTGCCCTGCGCCAGGAAATCGACTTGGCCGATCTTCTTCGCCTCTTCGTCGAACACCTCGATAAACGCCGCGCCGATGCGCTTGCGCTTCGTCTCGGGATCGCTGACGCCGGCCAAACGGTCGAGGAACAAATCCTCCGCATGCACATGTACCAGCGGAATGTTGTAGTGCTCGCGAAACAGCGTGACGACTTCATCCGCCTCGCCCGCGCGCATCAAACCCGTATCCACAAAGATGCACGTCAACTGCTCGCCGATCGCCTCATGGATCAGAACGGCCGCAACAGATGAATCGACACCGCCCGACAGCCCGCACACCACGCGGCCCGAACCGACCTGCGTCTTGATGCGCTCGATCTGCGTGCGGCGGAATGACTGCATCGTCCAGTCGGGCTTCACCCCCGCCACGCGCTGCGTGAAATTCTTGAGCAGCTCGCCGCCGCGCGGCGTGTGCGCGACTTCCGGATGGAATTGCACGCCATAGAACTTGCGCGCCTCGTCCGCGATGGCCGCGAACGGCGCGTTGCCGGAGATCGCGATCACCTTGAACCCCGGCGGCAATGCGGTGACACGATCGCCGTGGCTCATCCACACGTCGTCCTTGCCGCCCTTGGGCCATACGCCCTCGAACAGCGGCGACACATCCGTCACCTCAAGCGTCGCACGTCCGAATTCGCGATGATGACCGGCTTCAACCTTGCCGCCGAGCTGCGCGCACATCAGCTGCTCGCCGTAACAGATGCCCAGCACCGGCAAATCCATCTCGAACACCTGCTGCGGCGCGCGGGGACTTTCGTCCTCCGTCGTGCTCGCCGGCGATCCGGAGAGGATGATGGCGGCCGGCTTGTTCTTCTTCAGATAAGCCCCAGCCGACTGGAACGGCACGATCTCGCAATACGTGCCTTGCTCCCTCAAGCGCCGCGCAATCAGCTGCGTCACCTGAGAGCCGAAATCGATGATCAATACGGTTTGTGTCATGGAGCGCCGGAACTTAGCGCCGCAACCCGCACGGGTCAAAGAGTTCCCGGGACCCGCAGGGCGACACGTTGACCCGCAAGATGTGGATGAAATGGCACCTATTTCCCCTGCAGATTTCGCCCGGAAAATTATGCGCGTAGAGCGCGAGGGAATTTAATCCGCTTTCCACCGGGAACCGTCGAAACAATCTAGACACCGCATTTTACCTCGCTCTATTGACAGCCTGCGGGGTTGCCGATGCGCACGCCCACACCGTGCCTGAGCCTTCAGCAGCGCACCTTTCGGATCTGCCCCCTCGCCGGTCCAGGTGCCAAACAAAGATGGGGATTACATATGTCTAACGCACTTTCGCGCCGGCTTCTGTCCGGCGTGTCTCTCATTGCCGTCGTCTCGGCAGTGGGCTCGATCGGCATCGCTACCGCGGCCGAAACATTTCCAGCCGGCAACAACGCGGCGCGCACGATCAACGCCAACACCAACGGCATCGACGTTCAGTCCGGCGCGACCGTACTCACCGATGCTAACGGCAACAGCATCGTCGTCGCGAACGGCGTGACGGTGAACGCTCCCGGCGCAGCAGTTACGATCTCGAACGCCACGCTGCTGGGCACGTTCGTCAACGACGGTGTGATCATTTCGGGCGGCGGCGAGGACGGCTTTAACGCAAGCGGAAGTCAGCTTCTCGGCGGCATCGTCAACACGGGCGCGATCACCGGCCAAAGCGACGGCATTGATCTCGAGGCGGTAACGCTGGCGGGCGGCATCACCAACAGCGGCACGATTACCACGCTCTCCGATGCCGGCATCGAAGTCGACAGCGGCACGATCTTCGCCGGCGGCATCGTCAACACCGGCACGATCGCGGGCGTCACGGGAATCACCGTGCTCGGCAATGCGACGTTCTCCGACGGCATCGACAATCAAACCGGCGGCTCGATCCGCGGCAACGGCTCGGCCGGCATCAACGCGGCGTCCGGCACGACCTTCGACGGCGGCATCCGGAACGCGGGCAACATCTCCGGCGGCGAAGGCGGCTTCGGCATCAACATCAACAGCACGCTCTTCGAAGACGGCATCACGAACGTCGCGGGCGGCACGATCGAAGGCGACGGCAACATCGCCGTCCGCATCGCCGCAACGACGTTCACCGGCGGCGTCAGCAACCAAGGCAACATCACCTCGACCGGCGCGGGCGCCGTCGTCGTCTCGGGCGGCGCCTTCACGGGCGGCGTCAACAACCAGGGCAACATCAACGCCACCGGCGGCACCGCTCTCTACGTCAGCTCGACCACCTTCGGCGGCCTGATCAGCAACAGCGGCAGCATCTCGTCGACGACCATCGGCATCCACGTCGACACGTTGATCGCCGACGGCATTGTCACGTCGGGCACGATCGTCGCGCCGACCGCGATCGACATGATCAACGTCGACGGACAAACCGTCACGCAAACCGCCGGCCTCATTCTCGGCGACGTCCTCTTTTCGACCGCCGACGACAGCTACTTCGTCGGCAAGGGCGGCAAGTTCGAAGGCGATATGGTTGGCAGCGGCGCCAACAACGACCTCCTCACCGTCGACGGCAACTGGTCTGCGGAAGGCACTGCCACCGCCCTTGGCCCCATATCGGTAATCAGTGGCACCGGCGTCTTCGGCGGCGACTTCCGCGGCGATCGCGCAGGCACCGGCTTCGACGTCACGAACAGCACGAGCTTCAGCACCACGTTTGGCCGCGCCTATATCGACGATAACAGCTCGATTGCTGCCAATGCTGTGGCGTTCGGCGGCGAGGGCTCGCTCGAGTACTTCCTGACCTCCAACACCGGCATACACGGCACGGTAGGATCGGCCACGACGGCGACGCTCGACGGACGCCTCGCTGCCTATGTCGACTGGAACACTTTCGCCGGCACGGCGCAGCAATCCTTCGGCTACCTCAACGTGATCACCGCGGCCGATCTCGTCGGCGCGTTCGACAATGAAGCCAACGTCGACACCAACTCAATCTTCTTCACGGCCCAGGCGTCGCGCTTCGGGGACGTCGCGGTCGATCTCACAGTCAATCGCATCGGCTTCGACGAACTGATCGTCGCCCCGTCGACCAACAACGCGGCACTAGGCAGCGCGCTGGAGACGGTCTTCGTGAACGGCGGCGCGAACTTCACGGCACTGGAAGACCCCGCCGGCAACGGCCTGCAAAATCCGCAGACCTCGAACGAGGGCCTTTACTCCGCCCTCTTCCAGCTGCCCAGCGCCGGCGCTTACGCCGCGGCGCTGTCCAGCCTCGACGGCCACCTGCACGCGCAGCTCGCGCAGGCGACGTTCAACGTCAACAACCTCTTCGACGAAAGCATCCGCTCGCGTCTAAGCGGCGTGCACACAACGCTGTCGGATCAGTCGTGGTCGCGCGCCAGCCTTGACGGCCAACGCTACGCATCGGCCGTCCTGACGGCGACCGATGCGGCGTCCGGCGTTTCGAATCCCGGCCTCGCAACCGGCAGAGGCCCATGGTCTTTCTGGTCGAAGGCGCTGTTCCAGGGTGCTGAGTACGACGGCGACGCCAACGCAGAAGGCTTCGACCAAGACCTCACCGGCTTCGGCGCCGGCGTCGACTACGCGTTCAGTGGGCGTACGGTCGGTGGCGTCGCGGTCCAATTCGCCGACAGCGACATCGACTTCGACCAAGCCTTCGCACCGCCGGCCAGCGCCGGCATCGAAAGCTGGCAGGTCGCGGCCTATCTCAGCCACGGCTTCGGCCCGGTCTATCTCGATGCGATCGCCAGCGCCACGTTCAACTCGTACGACACGCATCGCTTGGACTTCTTGGGCCAGCCGATCAGCGCCGACTATGACTCGAACGTCTACAGCATCTACGGCGAAGTCGGCACCGTGTTCGGCGACGAGCGCAGCGTTCGCTTTCAACCGTTCGCGGGCGTAGGCTATCGCAGCGCCGACGTCGACGACTTCGTCGAGACGTGCCCTGTCACATGCCTGGCCGTAACGACTGACGATCCCGAGTCGCTGTACTCATCGGTCGGCATCGCCGTCTCGAAGGTCTATCAGTGGGGCTCGAAGACGTTTAAGCCGGAACTGCGCGCCTCGTGGACTCATGAGTTCGCCGACAACACCAACGCCTTCCAAGCCGACCTCCTCGGCCTACCCGGCGTGCCGTTCCAAATCACGAGCGCGGAATTCGACGAAGACCGCTTCCATGTCGGCGCCAACGCGACCTTGGCGGTGAGCCAAGGCCTCGAACTCTACGCCGGCTATAACTACAGCTTCGCCGACGATTACGACGCGCACACCGCGCTCGTGGGCGTTCGGGCCACCTGGTAGTTGAATAAATCCGGTCCTTCCCGCTCGAACGGGGAGGACCGGTGTCTTTCCGCGCAACCAGCGCGCGACATCCCACAACCGACACCATATCGGCGCAATTTTGCCGCGCTTCGCCGCTTGTCTTGCCCCCTCATAATGTGGCTCGTTCCGGGTCCACGGGGAGATCAGACATGACATTCCGGCATGCGTACGCAGTCGTCACGGCTGTGGTCGCGGCGTTCGTTCTCACGGCTTGTTTCACCGTGTCCAAGAATGCGCCGAAAGGTGCAGGCCCCATCAACGATGAGCGGCTGATCGGCACCTGGCGCGGCGTAGACGGTGACAGCGGCGAGGAAGCCGACGACGCCTTCCTCCACTTCCAGAAACCGTCCGACGACAAGCCGCTGCGCCTCGTTTGGGTCGAAGACAAGAGCTACCAGGTCTACGAACTGCAGACGATGAAGATCGGCGGCAAGGACGTCTTCGCCGCAAAGATTCTGACGCCAATGGAGAAGTCCGACGGCGAAATTCCCGACGGCTATTTCGTCGGCTTCTACGAAGTCAAAGGCAACGAGGTCGTCTTCCAAATGCTCGACGCCACCAAGGTCGGCAAGCTGATCGAGAAGGGCGTCGTCAAGGGCATCAAGCCGCCGCGCACCTACGACATGGCGACGCTCACGGGCTCGCCTGAAGAACTCGCGCGCTTCTTGGCATCTTCGGATGCCTACGCCGCGCGCGTCGACGAACCCGCCCGCATCCGCCGCATCGCACCCGGCAAAAAGTAAACCTGCAAGTAGTCGTTGAGGGAGTAACCGCCATGGCCGAAGAAGAAACGACAACCCCGCCCGCAGCGCGCCTCAACGTCGGCGGCATCCTGCGCGGCCTTGGCATGTTCGTCGCGTTCGCAGGTCTGGCGGCGCTCGCCTACTACACGCTGCAGAACCAGCAACACCCCGGCGGCGCGCCGTCGTCGGTCGCCTCCGGGGTCACGTCGGAAGGGCAGCCCCAACGCGCCGTGACGCACACGGTCTCTGGCCCACCCGGCACGCCAAGCCTGCGCCGCGTGATGCTGTCGACCGGCGGCGTCGGCTATTTCGAATATGAGGCTCAAGTCTCGGGCACCGCCGAACTCCAACTGCCCGTGCGCATGGACCAAGTCGACGACGTGCTGAAAAGCATCGTGGTCTTCGACGACAAGGGCAACACCGGCTTCGTGCAGCTGCCTTCGCGCGCGCCGCTCTCCGACATCTTCCGCGGCTTGCCCTTCGGTCCCGCAGCGCTGGAGTCCAACGCTTCGCTCATCGATGCCCTGAAGGGTTCGGAAGTCACCGTACGCGCCAGCGACAGCATCTCCGGCCGCGTGGTCAGCGTGGTGAAGGAAGAAGTGCGACTGCCCGACGGCGACGCCACCACCACTCACCACCGCGTCGGCGTCATGACGTCCAGCGGCCTCAAGCAATTCGTCCTCGAAGAAGCCTCGTCGATCAACTTCAGCGATCCCGTTCTGACGAAACAGATCAACCAAGCGCTCGCCTCCGTCGCCGAGCACCGCGAAGGCCAAGGCCGCACGTTGAAGATCCGCGCCAACGGCGAAGGTTCGCGAACGGTCACCATTGCCTACGTGGTCGAAGCGCCGCTCTGGAAATCGTCCTATCGCGTCACCGCCCTCACCGGCGGCAAAGCGCACCTGCAAGGCTGGGCGATCTTGGAGAACGTCACCGGCAACGATTGGGTCGACGTTGACCTCACCGTCGTTACCGGCAACCCGGTCACCTTCCGCCAAGCCCTCTACGCCACCTATTACGTCGACCGCCCGGAGATCCCCGTCGAAGTACTCGGCCGCATCCTGCCGAGACCCGACGAAGGCTCGGTCGACGCGCGCGGCCAAGGCTTCGCAGAAGCTGCACCCGTACCGGCGATGGCTCCGCCGCCACCGCCGCCGCCGCGTCCGGAGTCAGTCGTGACAACCGCCTCGCGCGGCCGCGCCGACAAAAAAGCCGACACGTTCGGCGATGGCGTCGCCGGCAAACCCATCGCCGCCGAGTCGACTGAAGCCGCGACCCAAGTCACCTTCCACATGCCCTTCACCGTCACCGTGATGAACGGTCAATCGCTCGCGGTCCCCATCATCGACAAGGAAGTGCCGGGCGATCTCGTCTCGCTCTATCAACCGGATACACACCCGCGCCACCCGCTCGCAGCGCTGAAGCTCACGAACGCATCGGGCACCAGCCTGCCGCCGGGCGTGCTCACGCTCTATCAGACGGCCGCCGCGGGCACTGACTATGTCGGCGATGCACAGCTCGCGACCCTGCCCGACGCTGAAGCACGCATGCTGGCCTTCGCGCTCGACCAAAAGGTCCTGATCGACCGCGAAGACAAAGCCGAACAGCGCATCTCGAAAGCAACGCTCGCCAACGGCGTGTTCAAAGCCTCCGTCGTCGACCAGCGCACCACGATCTACACGATCAAAGGCGCCGCCAAGGAAGACCGCCGCGTCGTCGTCGAACACCCGCGTGCCGCCGGCTGGGAACTCGTCACGCCGGACTCGAAGAACGCGGAAATGACCGACACGGCCTTCCGCATTCCCTTCGACGTCAAAGCGGGCGCAACGATCAAGCAAACCGTAACAACCCAATGGCCGCGTGAAGAGCAGCAGCAACTCGTCGACCTGGATCTCGACATTGTCCTGGCCTACGCCGCGAACGAAGGCTTAACCCCCGCTCAACGCGCCGCCTTCGCGCGCATCGGCGAATACAAACGCTCGATCGATGCCCTGGACACGCAAATCGAAAACGAAAGCGAAGCCCGCGACCGCGTCTTCGAAGACCAAGGCCGCATCCGCGAAAACATCAAAGCGGTGCCGGCCGGCAGCGACCTCCAAAGCCGCTACCTGCGTTCCATGGGCCAACTCGAAGATCAAGCCGACGCCCATAACAAGAACATCACCCGCCTCCAACAACAGCGCGCGGCGGAACAACAGCGGCTGGCGGACTATGTCGCGGGGCTGCAACTCTAGCCCCGCCGACGTCGTCAGGCCCGGCCTACAACACGGACCCATCCGCGTGAGTCACCATGCTCGCGGAAACCGCAGGCTGGATTTCGACGCGGTTACTCCCATGTCCCGCTCGGGCGAGCACCGCCAGTACGAGTAGGACGAGAACTTTGAGCGAGACAGCGACAGAGCGTGCATTCAATTTGGCACGCTCGGGAACTTGCGCATCGATCGCGGACATCGAGCGCAAGCTCAAAGACGAACTCTACGAGCACTACCACATGGAAGGCCGCTCGCTGCGATCGTCTCTTCGCGCCTTGATCCAAGCCGCGCGCACCGCCGGAACCGACGCGCCCAAAGGCTAGCCTAGGCGCGATTGCAATGCCGATCAGTCGCGCAGGATCACGCTCAACAGCGAACTGTGCACAGACAGTTTCCCGTTATACTCGATAAAACCCAGCTTGCGGAATTTATTCATAAAGTAACTGACGCGCGGACGCGTCGTACCCACCATCTCGGCGAGCGTCTCTTGGCTGATTTTCGCAATCACAGGTTCCGGGTGGCCGGGCTTGCCGAAATTCGCAAGCAGCAACAGAATGCGCGCCAACCGCTTCTCACTCGAATTGAACAACTGGTCGACCAAGTCTTCCTCGACGCGGCTGTTGCGCATCAGCAGATGCGCCGTAAACACCTCGGCGAACGCCGGCTCCTCATGAAGCACTTTCACCATCGCTGTTTTCTCCAAGCGCATGATCGTGCAATCGGTCATCGTCACCGCCGACGCCAGACGCCGCGGCTGCCCAATCAGACACCCCTCGCCGAAAAAGCTCCCGGCATCCAGAATGGCGATGACGGCTTCTTTGCCCTGCGTCGACGTCGTGACGATTTTGAGTTTGCCCTTGCGGACGTAGAAAACGGCATCCGCCGGATCGCCTTGCTCAAAAATAGTCTGCGATTTTCGATAACTCGATATTGATCTGCCGCCGCTGGCGGTCGCCAGAAACGCCTGCGGGTCGAAGGCGCCCGCTTTTTTCTTCGTCTGCCTGACCAACGAAACGCTCCAACGGCCCTTTGTACCAAAGCGTACAATGTACTGAAGTGCGCTCAAAGCGGCTGTACCGCATTGCATCTACGGCAACAAAAAATGCCGGCATGTTCAATTTTGAACATCGCCCGGCACACCAAACGCGATACCAGCGACAAAGGCCGCGCCCCGCGCCGTCACAAAACGGATGACCGCAATGCAAGCGCCAAGCCCGCTGCCCGCCGCGCCCCGGACGGGCCAATCGCCGGGGACGCAGGACGCAACATGAAACTGCGCGTCCATTTCTCAATGGATTTCCAAGACGACTTCGAGAGATTCACCGTCATCCGCGACACGCTGCACGGCGGTCGCGTAGAACCGCTGCCCTTTATGCAAGCCGACGCATGGGATCGCCTCACACGCGTGGGCGACGATTTCGTCATGCGCTGGATCGACAAGCAGGTCACGGCCGCCGACGCCGTGGTCGTGCTCATCGGCGCGCGAACCTACACGCGCGCGCTGGTCCGTTACGAGATCAGCAAAGCGTTCAAACTCTACCGCCACATGATCGGCATTAGTCTTCGCGGCATATCGAACGCCAACTGCACCGCCCTGTCGGGGAAGATCGAAAGCCCCTTCGACTACGTCACAGTCGCACAGGCGCAAGATCAGCGACCGCAGACGTACGAATGGGTCGGCGACGACGGACCAAACGCGTTCCCCGGCTGGCTCACGGCCGGCCGTCGCTGACCTCCCAGCCTGCGGCGATGACCCAGGTTGGGAGGAACGTCGCGGTTTTGTCGCGGACGAATGTCGATTAAATCAACGCCCTAGCGCCTTCCGATGGGGGTGTTGTTCGCATTCTCATCAAGGCTATAACCGGCCCCGCCGACACGAGGGGACCGCACATGACGCGCCGCATGTTTTTCGCCATCATCGCCGCCGCACTCGCGCTAACTCAGGCGCACGCCGCCGACGGCCCGCTCACGCAGACGAACGATCCCTACTACGTCGACGCCGCCGAACATCTGCGCGAGGTCGCCAAGCGCACGCCCAACACGCGCCGCGCCAAGAACATCATCCTGTTCGTCGGCGACGGTATGGGCGTCACCACGGTCACGGCCGCGCGCATCTACCAGGGTCAAAAGGCGGGCCGCGACGGCGTGTCGAACAAGCTCGCGTTCGAGTCCCTGCCCTACGCCGCCTTCTCGCGCACCTATTCGCACGATTCCGAAGTGACGGACTCCGCCCCCTCGGCCAGCGCCATGACCACCGGGGTGAAGTCGCGCAACGGCGTCGTCAACGTCGCCTCCTCGGTGGCGGAGAACGATTGCAAAGCAGGCCTCGCCCACCCGGTGACTACGATCGCGGAGATGGCCGAGATGATCGGCATGTCGACGGGCGCCGTGACCACGACGCGCGTCACCCATGCGACGCCGGCCGCGACCTACGCGCATTCGGCCGGTCGCGACTGGGAAGGCGACGGCGACATGAAGCCCGAAGACATTCAGGCCGGTTGCGTCGACATCGCGCGCCAGATGGTCGAGATGCGTTATGGGGACGGCCTCGACGTCGTGATGGGCGGCGGCCGCAGCCGCTTCCTGCCCGCCGAAGCGACGGATCCGGAATATCCGGACAAGAAGGGGACGCGCAAAGACGGTCGCGACCTGACGAAGAGCTGGGTCGACCGCTACAAAGGTAACGCCACGTATATCTGGAATCGCCAAGGCTTCGACGCCGTCGACCCGCGCACCGCCAACCACGTTCTGGCGCTCTTCGAATACGACCACATGCAGTTCGAGATGGACCGCGCGAAGGACCCCGCAGGCGAACCCTCGCTCGCCGAGATGACGGCGAAGTCGATCGCCATTCTCAAGCGCAATCCGCGCGGCTTCTTCCTGCTCGTCGAAGGCGGCAAGATCGACCATGCTCACCACGGCGGCAACGCGGCCCGCGCCCTCGACGACGCTGCCGCCATGGACGACGCGGTCGAAGCGGCGCTCGGCGCCACCAACGCACGAGACACGCTGATCGTCGTGACGGCCGACCACAGCCACGTGCTGACGATGTCAGGCTACCCATCGCGAACGAATCCGATCTTAGGTCTGGTCGACGACGGCAACGGCAAACCCGCGCTGGCCAAGGACGGCAAACCGTACACGACGCTGAGCTACGCGAACGGCCCCGGCGCAAACGAAAAGGGCGAACCGCGCGCCGACCTGACCAACGTCGACACGACGGCACCAGACTATCGCCAACAAGCACTGGTCCCAATGCGCAGTGAAACGCACGGCGGCGAAGATGTTCCAATCTTCGCCTCGGGCCCCTGGGCGCATCTCTTCCAGGGCGTCGTCGATCAAAACTACATCTTCCACGTCATGAACCGCGCCGGCCAAATCAACGCCCGGGCCGAAGCCGCCATTCGCGCCAAAGGCAAGAGACGCTGATGGAAGCCGTCTTCAAACTCAAGGGTAACATCGCCGAAACCAGACAATGGGCGGCAGGCCCGTGGAACGCGAGCCAACAACACGGCTCCGCGCCCTCATCGCTGATCGCTCACACGGTCGAGCAAATGCCGTCGCCACAGCCGATGCGCGTCGCCCGCTTGACGATCGACCTGATGCGACCGGTCCCAGTTGCGCCGCTCGAGATCAAAACCCAAATCCTGCGCGAAGGCCGCAAGATCCAACTCATCGGCGTCCAGCTTCTGGCGAACGGCACCGAAGTCGTTCGTGCGACGGTGCTGAAAATCCGCGTCCAAGACATCGACCTGCCCGCCGCCGTCGAAGCCAAACGCGTAACGGTTCCCTTGCCCCGCGAAGGTGCGCCGCAGGCGATACCGAATGGTACAAACCCGTTCCTCACCGGCCTCTCGATCCAAGAAGCGCGTGGCGGCTTCCGCATCCCAGGCCCCGCGGCCGTCTGGTTTCGCGCCAACCGCCCGCTCATCGAAGGCGTCGAGACGTCGCCGCTGATGCGCGCGGTCGTCACCGCAGACTTCTGCAACGGCACGGCCTCGGTCCTCGACTTCAACAAGTTCACCTTCATCAACGCCGACCTCACGATCAACCTCTCGCGCATGCCCGTCGGCGAATGGATCCTGCTGGACGCGGAGTCATGGATCGGCGAAAACGGCGCGGGCGTCGCCTTCGCAGGCCTCGCCGACGAACAAGGCTATTTCGGCCGCGCCGTCCAAACCCTCGTCATCGAACCGAGATGAACCGCTCATGAGCACCAACGCCAAACTCAAGCTCTATCACTGCAAGGGCGCCCGCTCGCTCCGCCCGCTCTGGGCGCTCGAAGAACTCGGCCTCGATTACGAACTGCACAACCTCCCCTTCCCCCCGCGCGTGCTGCAGAAGGAATATCTGGCGATCAATCCGCTGGGCACGATCCCGTGTTTCTTCGACGGCGAAACCCGAATGACGGAATCGCCCGCCATCTGCCACTACCTCGTCGAAAAATTCGCAGCCCAACAAGGCAAGCCCGGCCTTCACGTCCGCAACGACGAACCCGACTACGCGCGTTATTTGAATTGGCTCTACTTCAGCGACGCGACGCTCACGTTCCCGCAAACGATCGTCCTGCGCTACACGCGCCTGGAAAAAGAAGAACGCCGCCTCCCCCAAGCCGCCGCCGACTACCGCGCCTGGTTCTACGGCCGCCTACGCGCCGTCGACGCCGTCGTGAAGGACCAGGAGTATCTCGTCGCGAACCGCTTCACCGCCGCCGACATTGCCATCGGCTACGCCCTCTATCTGGCAACCCAAGTCGGCATCGACCAGGACTTCCCACCCGCCGTCCGTGCTTACCTCGACCGCGTCACCGCCCGCGAAGCCTTCCAGCGCGCCAACGCGAAGTAATCAGGGCGCCCCACGCACGACGCGAAGCACTGCCACCGCAATCTGTTCCGGCTGCTCTGGCAGCATCGCGTGACCGGCGCCGCTGATATCGACGATCCTTACGCGGTCGCCGAGACGCCGCGCCAAGTCGTCGGCGTTCTCGCGCGCCGCGATCGCATCATCGCTCGCCTGCAGAACAGTGAGCGCCTTGCCGCCCGCCTCCCACCAATCCTCGACATTCGTCGCCCGCACCGCCGCCGATTGCGCCAGCGCAACCTCCGGCCACCACCCGTCCAGCCAAACGGAAGGATCGTTCCCCGGCGCAAAGAACGCCGTCGACAAGTGCGAGAGCCGCTCTTGGCGCGACAAGCCCGGAGCCATCGACCCACGCATAGCCGCGACAATCTCCTCGCGGATCGGCACGAGCCCGCCCGCCGCGATCAGCACCAGCTCCTGCACCAAATGCGGATGATCTGTGGCGACAGTCCGCGCGACGCGATTGCCGTAAGCATGCCCGATCAACACCACCGGCCCGCTCGAAAGCTCACGGATCACCGCCGCAACATCGCCGGCGAAGTCGTGCAGAGTCTTGCCCCCGAGCGGCCCACTGCTGCCGCCGATGCCGCGCGGTTCCGGCAACAGCACCCGATAGCCTTGCACGGCAACACGCGTCGCCAGCGCGTCGAAGTCCGTACTGCCGCGTCCCAACGAGGGCAGCATCACGACGTCGCGCTCACCCCACTTGCCGACGACGCGCACCTTCACGCGCGCATCGCCGTGCGTCACCCAATGCTCGGCAGACTCCATACGTCAGCCCAAAGCCTGCTTCAAATCGGCGACAAGATCTTCCGGATGCTCGACGCCGATCGAGATGCGGATCAAGCCATCCGGAATGCCCAGCCGCGCGCGATCGGCCGCGGAGAAGCTCGAATGCATCGTCGTCGCCGGATGGCAGGCGAGGCTCTCTGTACCACCCAAGCTGACTGCGAGCTTCACGATCTGCAAACTGTCGAGCAAACGGAACGCCTCATCCTTGCCGCCCTTGACGACAAAGCTGAACGTCGATCCCGCACCAGAACATTGCTTGTCGAAGATCACACGCTGCGGATCACTCTTGGGCAGCAGGCTCGGGAAATTCACCGCCTCGATCTTCGGATGCGTCTTCAAAAACTCGGCGACCGCACGCGCATTATCCGCCGCTCTATTCATGCGCAGCCCCAGCGTCTCCAGCGACCGCGTCACCATCCAGCACGAATTCGGATCGAGTTGGCACCCGAACCAGCCGCGCAACGTGCGCAACGGCGCCAGCGCCGCATCGCTCCCGGTCACCGCACCGGCCACCAAATCACTGTGCCCCGCGACATACTTCGTCAGCGAATAGATGTTCATATCCGCGCCATGCTTCAGCGGATTTTGAAACACCGGCCCCAGCAGCGTGTTGTCGACGGCAAGGATCGGCTTCTTCCCCGACTTCTCGCCGATCTCCTTCGCCACCTGCGCCAGCGCCGCGATATCGCAAAGCAGACTCGACGGATTGGCCGGCGTCTCGGCCAAGATCATTTTCAACGTCCGAGGATCAACCTTCTCCAGAGAAGCGCGGATCGCGCCGATCGACGTTGCATCTTCGATCGCAACCCACGTCACGCCGAACTCACCCAAGAACTTCTCGATCACCGACGCCGTCGCACCGTAAAGCGGCTTGGTGAAAGCCACGCAATCGCCGGGCCGCAGATAGCCGAGCAACGTCGTCGTGATCGCGGCCATGCCGGACGAGAAGACGAGCGAATCCTCCGCATCGTCGATCAGCGCCAACCGGTCCTCCAACATCTCCAAATTCGGATTGTTGTAACGCGAATAGACAAGCCCGCCCGACTGCCCCTCCGGCGCCGCACGGCGATTGCCGATCACGTCGAACAGAATCTTCCCCTCCTCCGCGCTCCGGAACACGAAGGTCGAAGTCAAAAAGATCGGCGGCTTGATCGCGCCTTCCGACAGCATCGGGTCGTAACCATAAGACAGCATCTGCGTCTCGGGATGCAGCGGCCGGCCGGCAATCGTGCGCTTGTGATAGCGGGTGGTTTTCATGAGAACGCGGATCCTTGTGAGAGCGCGCACCGAGTCGCCGGGCGCGAGATTGCCCCAATTCTAGCCCCGCCCACGCACGGAAGCGCTTTCAATTTCGCACCGTTTTCCGCAATCTTAGGTCAGCATCCGGGCCGAACCCGTTCGCGAGGCATCATATGAAGGCGAACCTGTACCCGACCGCGCACTCCTTCGCGCACGAGCGACGCTATGGCTTCGAGTTCGCAGGCGCACGCGACCTGCCCGAAACCCGGGGCGACCACACAGCCCTCATGCGCGACGGCTACGTGATCATAGAACGCCTGCTCGACGCACAAACCTGCGACGCCATCCGTACCGAATGCACGCGCTTGCTCGGCGCACCCGGCCGGAACCAATTCGAAGGCTTCAAGACGCAACGCCTCTACAACGTCCTCGCCAAGACGCGCGTCTTCGACGACTTGATAGACCACCCGAGATTGCTGGCGCTGCTCGACCACCTGTTCGAACCGAACTACCTGCTAAGCCAAGCCCAGGCGATCAACATCACGCCCGGCGAAGAGGCGCAGCAACTCCACTTCGACGACAGCTTCTACAAAATCCCGCGCCCGCGCCCCGCACTCGCCGCATCGGTGATCTGGGCCATCGACGACTTCACATCCGAAAACGGCGCAACGGACATCGTCCCCGGCAGCCACACCTGGGACGCCCAGACGCTTCCGACGCGCGAACAAACAATCCCGTGCGTCATGCCCGCCGGTTCGATGGTGGTTTTCCTGGGCACACTCTGGCACGGCGGCGGCACCAACCGCACAACCCGCAACCGCCTAGCCTTCACAAACCAATACTGCGCCCCCTGGCTGCGCACCCAAGAAAACTACTTCCTCGAAGTCCCCCGCGAAACGACGCGCAAGCTGCGCCCGACGATCCAAAGCCTAATGGGCTACAGCGTCTATCCACCCTTCATGGGCATGGTGGACTCGATGCACCCGAAGCGCGTGTTGGACGCAGATTAATGGATCGTCATGGCCGGGCTTGACCCGGCCACCCAGTGCGCGCACGTCTGTGCGCGCGGGAAACGCGACGGCATCGCTAATCAAATCGCGGCTTTCCAGAGAGTCTCTAGGCCGCGCCGACGCGCGGCCACTGGGTGGCCGGCTCAAGGCCGGCCATGACGGGTAAGGGAGCGCGAGCGCGGACCGGACAGCCGTGCGGTCAAGCCCTGCTATGACGATGATTGCGCTTAAGTCTGCTCCCAAATCGAGCGAAACCCATCCGGCGAACCCAACATCTGCGCCGGGCTCTTCTTGTCGATGTGCCCGATCAAGCCGCGATAGACGCCGTACCCCACCAACTCCTGCAGGCGCGGCGAGAACGTCTTCACCAGATCCGGCTTCAACCCCAACTGCTGGTTCTCCTGCTGCCGAACAAATCCCGCGCAGTAATTCATCGCAATTCCGGTCCGCCGCTTATCCGTCTTGTTCGCGCCGCCGCCGTGCCACAGCGAGCCGTCCCAGATCAACACGCTGCCCTTCTTCATCTCGCCGGGCACGCTGTCATAGGTGCCGCCATAGACGGGATTGTCCTTCAGGTGCGAACCCGGCACCAACCGCGTCGCGCCATTCGCTTCCGTGAAATCGGTCAGCGCCCACATCGAATTACAGACGATCGGAATGTGCGGCTTGGCGAGAGGGATCACCATGTCGTCGGCATGGATAGGCTGCGCAATCTCCCCCGGATCGATCGCAATCGACGACAGCGATGAGATCAAACAACCGGGGTCGAGGATCTCCTCAACCACCGGCAGAACATTCGCATGCACCGGCACATCGGTGAACGGTGCGCCATACGCAAGCAGGTTGTAGATCCGAACGGTCTTGTGTCCCTCAAACCCGTTCATCGCAGGCTTTGCGTCCAAATCCCGCTCCAACCGCAGGAGCGCCGCGTTCAGCGCATCCACCAGTTCAGGCGCAATCGCGTTCTCGACGATAGTAAAGCCGTCGCGCCGGACGCGCTCCACATGGGCCTGCCGCTCTGCGTTATTCATATCGAAAGTCTCTAGGCAACCGCGCCGCCCCCAGTCTAGCCTGCCGCCACAACACTTGGGGAGAGGGCAACATGGCCTGGTTACGCTGGCTGATCTATTTCGTCATCGGCTTGGCCGTCGTCGCGGCCGGTGCCTACTACTGGCTCTTCATCGACGCCCGCGTCCCGGCCGGCAACTACAGCATCGACATCGCCGAAGTCCGCAAACTCGCCGACACCGTTCCGGGCGACAAGCCGACCGAAATCCGCGCCGAGCAAATGTTCGCCTTCACCTTCCCGCACGCCGCGATGGTCACCGGCACGGGCTGGGAAGACATGGACGTGCCCGTCTATTCGTATCAAGTCGCCTACGCCGACCGCGCCGTCGTCGTCGACACCGGCGTCGACGAACCCGGCAGCAAGGACAATCCGAAGTTCGACGACGCCGCCTACGCGCGCATGCAAACGGCGATGCTCACCGCAGCGAACATCGTCATCACGCACGAACATCCCGATCACATCGGCGGCCTCGTCGCCAGCCCGAACATCGCGGCCGTGCTCAGCCACACACAGCTGACCAAGGAACAAGTCGACAATCCCGCGCGCATGGCCGGCCTGAAATTCCCGCCGGGCGCGCTCGATAATTATCAGCCGCTGATCTACGACCGCTATCACGCCCTCGCGCCCGGCATCGTGCTGATCAAAGCACCGGGCCACACACCCGGCAGCCAACTCGTCTACGTCAAACTGGCCGACGGCCGCGAAGTGCTGTTCCTCGGCGACGTCGCCTGGCGCATCGAAAGCGTCGAACGCGTCGCCCCCCGCGCCCGCTACGTCTCCGACTTCTACCTGAAGGAAGATCGCGAGGCGGTCATCCTCGAACTCGCCGAGTTCAAACGCCTGCGCGACACCGAACCCAGCCTCATCATGATCGCCGGCCACGATGGCGAACAGATGGCCGAGCTGATCAAGACCGGCGTCGTGACCATGGGCTTCAAATAGCCTTTCGCTGCGGCGCACAAAGCGGGGCTTGTCACCCCGGCAATATAGTGGCATTAACAGTGCCACTATCTCACAACCGGCAAAGCCGTGCGCGCGACACTCAGCCGAATCTTCAGCACCATTCTGACCAGCCGAACGCTGCGTGGCGTGCGCCGCGCGCGCCACGCGCTAGGTCGCACCTTCGGCGGCAAGGCGGTCGTCAACTACTTCCACCAAAGCGACGACCCGTACTCGCAACTCACGGCGCAGATGCTCGGGCCACTCGCGCGCGCGTACCGTATCGAGATCAAGTCGTACGTCGTCTCGCCGCCGGACAACGCCGCCGCGCCTGAGCGCGAACGGCTCGCCAAGCTCGCCATCGAAGACGCCGCGCTGCTTGCGCGCGCCTACGGCTTGAAGTTTCCGGCGCCCGAAGCCAAACCAACGGCCGTCGAACCCAATGGCGACGCCTTGCGCAAACGCCTCGGCCACTATCTAGGCGCGATGTTCTATTTCGAAGGCGAGTGGTACTGGGGCGTCGACCGCCTGCACTTCCTCGAAGAGCGCCTCCACGCCGCGGGACTCGCGACCGCGAAGGGTCCGTTCAAACCGATCGCGCCGGTCAAAGACGTTACCTTCGCACCCACGAAACCGACAGGCGCAACGCTCGACTACTTCCTCTCGTTCCGCAGCCCCTACACCTACCTCGCCGTGCCGCGCATACGACGCCTGGCCGAACACTACGGTGCAAACCTCCGGCTGCGCTTCGTGCTGCCGATGGTCATGCGCGGCTTGCCGGTGCCCGCGCCGAAGCGCCTCTACATCATGCTCGACACCAAGCGCGAGGCCGAACGCCTCGGCATGCCCTTCGGCACCGCCGTCGATCCCGTCGGCAAGGGCGCGGAGCGAGGCCTCGCCGTCCTCCACCACGCGATCCAATCCGGCAAAGGCCCCGAGTTCGTCGAGAGCTTCCTGCGCGGCGTCTTCGCCGAAGGCATCGACGCGGCGTCCGACGCCGGCCTCGCCAAACTCGCGACGCGGGCCGGCCTCGGCCGCGATCTCGTGCAACGCGCGCTGAAGGACGAAAGCTGGCGCAAGGTCGCCGAGGCCAACCGCGAAGAACTTTTCGCGCTCGGCCTTTGGGGCGTACCGTCCTTCCGCGTCAATCAAAACCGCCCGCACTGGGGCCAAGACCGCCTGTGGGCGATCGAACAAGAACTCCAATCCGCCAAAGTGGAAACGCCATGATCCCGACACCGATTACCCTGAACGGCGCGCCAGGCTCGCCCTACACCCGCAAGATGCTGTCGCTGCTGCGTTACCGCCGCATCCCGTACAAGCTCCTGCAATACGGCATGGGTTCACCGCCGGGCATGCCGAGGCCGAAGGTCCAACTGCTGCCGACGTTCTATCTCCCGAACGAAGGCGGCGAACTCGAGGCCGTCGTGGACTCGACACCATTGATACGCCGCCTGGAGCGCGACATCGAAGGCCGCACAGTTCTGCCGCCCCATCCCGTCACCGCCTTCATCGATTTCATGCTGGAAGACTACGCGGACGAGTGGCTGACGAAGGCGATGTTCCATTACCGCTGGCACTACGCCGCCGACGCGGACAAGGCCGGCGACATCCTCCCGCGCTGGTCGCGGATCGCAGCATCGGACGAAGACATGGCGCAGATGAAGAAGTTCATCATGGACCGCCAAATCTCGCGCCTCTACGTCGTCGGCTCGAACGACACGACGACGCCGGTGATCGAAGCGAGCTACGAACGCTTCCTCGATCTCTTCAACGCACACCTCAAACATCATCCGTTCCTGATGGGCAACCGCCCCGGCGCGTCCGACTTCGGCGTCTTCGGCCAGCTCACCGCGCTCACCCATTTCGATCCAACACCGATGGCGCTCACTATGACGAAAGCGCCGCGCGTCTACGCCTGGGTCGAAGTCACGGAGGATCTTTCGGGCCTCGAACCGAAAGACAGCGACTGGCTTGATCCGGCGAACATCCCCACAACGATTATCGCCCTGCTGAAGGAATTCGGCCGCGTCTATGTCCCCGCATTGCTGGCCAACGCCGCCGCTATCGCAAAAGGCGCGGACACATTCGAAACCGAGATCGACGGCAAGCCGTGGAAACAGCAAACCTTCCCGTACCAAGCCAAATGCCTGCAATGGCTGCGCAACGCCTACGCCGACTTGAACTCGTCCGATCGCGCAAGCATCGACAAAATACTGGGCGGCACCGGCTGCGCCGTCCTCTTCCAGAAATAGGAACACGCACATGCGCAAATGGCTGATCGGAACTGCCGCCGTCGTCGCCGTGCTGGGCGTCGCGGGCTTCATCGCGTTCCAGAACTACTGGTACTACCTACCCGGCATCATGGCCGCGATCCGCGATCCCATTCAGCCCAACCACGAAGTCGTGTGGGAAAAAGGCCCCGACGCACCCGCAACTCCGTCGGCCGACCGCCCTCCCAACATCATCCTCATCGTTGCGGACGACCTCGGCTACAACGACATCACGCTGAGCGGAGGCGGCGTCGCCAACGGCGCGGTGCCGACACCCAACATCGACTCGATCGCAAAGGACGGTGCGAACCTCACGCAGTCCTACGCCGGCAACGCCACCTGCGCACCGTCACGCGCCGCGATTATGACCGGCCGTTACGCCACCCGCTTCGGCTTCGAGTTCACGCCCGTACCAAAGCAGTTCTCGCGCCTCGTCGGTCACTCCGGCACGACCAGCCATCCGCCCGTGTATCATGCCGAACTCGAAGACGCGGTGCCCGAGATGGCGGACATGACGGTGCCGGCCAGCGAGATCACACTCCCACAAATGCTGAAGACCAAAGGCTATCGCACGCTGATGCTCGGCAAGTGGCATCTCGGCGAAACGGCGACCTCGCGTCCCGAAGCCCGCGGCTTCGACGAATTCTTGGGCTTCCTCCAAGGCGCCGCGCGCTACCTGCCGCCGGGCGACCCGAACGCCGTCGACGCGCACCAAGACTTCGACCCCATCGACAAGTTCCTCTGGGCGAACCTGCCCTACGCCGTCGTCAACAACAACAAACCCGGCCGCTTCGCACCAAAGGGCTACGTCACCGATTACCTCTCCGACGAAGCGGCGAAAGCGATCGACGCCAACAAGAACCGCCCGTTCTTCATGTATCTCGCCTACAACGCGCCGCATACGCCGTTGCAAGCGCAAAAGTCCGACTATGACGCGCTGAGCACCATCGAGAACCATCGCCTGCGCATCTACGCCGCGATGATCCGCTCGCTCGACCGCGGCGTGGGCACGGTCTTGAAAGCCGTGAAAGACGCAGGCATCGAAGACAACACGCTCATCATCTTCACCAGCGACAACGGCGGCGCGAACTACATCGGCTTGCCCGACATCAACAAGCCGTTCCGCGGCTGGAAGATGACGTTCTTCGAAGGTGGCATCCGCGTCCCCTTCCTCGCCAAATGGCCGGCGAAGATCGCAAAGGGCACGACATTCGCCGCCGCCGCCGGCCACGTCGACATCTTCGCGACCGCAGCCGCTGCAGCCGGCGCCGACATACCTACCGACCGCACAATGGACGGCGTGAACCTCATCCCCTACATCACCGGCGAAACGCAAGGCGCGCCGCACGAAACGATGTTCTGGCGCTCCGGCCACTACAAGGCCGTGCTCGCCGGCGACTGGAAACTGCAATCCTCAAGCGACCCGAAGAAGTCGTGGCTCTTCGATCTCAAAACCGATCCGACGGAAAAAACCAACGCCGCCGAAACCAACCCCGATAAACTCGCAGAGATGACGGCGCTGCTGACCAAGATCAACGACGAACAATCCAAACCGCTTTGGCCCTCTCTCTTGGAAGGCTCAGTCCCCGTCGACCGCCCCCTCGACACACCTGAGGTGGAAGGCGAGGAGTACGTCTATTGGCCCAACTAAGTGCAAAGGCTTAAAGCAGGATGGCAACGCGCACGCTCATTCTCGTCGCCGTTGCCATCGCATTCCTGGGCGTGACGCTCTACCTCACGTTGGGCACGCGAAACACCGTCCCCGAAATCCTCACCTGCCCGCTGCAAACAGAAGAGCGCGCACAACATCCCGGCATGGTCTGGATCCCGGGCGGCACGTTCGAGATGGGCGGCGACGTCTATCCCGAAGAGGCCCCGCGCCGCACAGTCGGCGTCGACGGCTTCTGGATGGACCGCACCGAAGTCACCAACGCCGACTTCGCCACATTCGTGAAAGAAACGAACTACGTCACCGTCGCAGAACGCGCGACCAACCCCGGCGCCGCAGTCTTCGTCATGCCGTCAGGCGATGCCGACCTCTCGACCGCCGCCGCATGGTGGAGCTACGTCAAAGGCGCCAACTGGAAACACCCCGGCGGCCCCGACACGTCGATCGAAGGCCGCGACCACTTCCCCGTCGTCGCCCTCGCCTACGAAGACGTCGCGGCCTACGCCAAATGGAAAGGCCGCGCGCTGCCGACCGAAGCTCAATGGGAATGGGCCGCCCGCGCCGGCAACCCGCAAGCCGACGAACGCGAGCAACCAAAAGACGCCAACACCTGGCAAGGCGTCTTTCCGCTCATCAACAGCGCCGAAGACGGCTTCACCGGCATCGCACCCGTCGGCTGCTTCAAACCCAACGCCTATGGCCTCAACGACATGATCGGCAACGTCTGGGAATGGACGACGACCGCCTACGACGCCGAAACGCCAAAGGCACGCGTGATCAAAGGCGGCTCATTCCTCTGCGCGCCGAACTACTGCCTGCGCTACCGCCCCGCCGCGCGCCAGCGCCAAGAAGAAGACCTGGGCACGACGCATCTCGGCTTCCGAACGGTCCTGAACGCACCGGGTCCGCACTAGAACAACCGCATCTCAAACGTCGCAAAGAAAATCGCAACGCCGCCGAATAGCACCGCCGCGAACAACCGCGCGATGCCATACCCGACCCTGCCGCTTCTGAAATTCGAAATCGCAAGCATCAGATAGATGGCCGCGACCACGCCCAAAGCGATCGTGATCGCCAGATCCTGATCGATGTAAGACTCCGACACCCGCCAACGCCCCTAACTGACCAACGTTTCGATCTCGCGCCACAGCGCGCGCCCCGTCGGCACTTGCGAAAAGTAACTGCCGATCAGCGCAAGATAGAGGATCCGCGCCCGCACGTCCGCCACACCGGGCTTGATACCAAGCGCACGCAGCAAGCCGCTCACATAGGCAATTCGCTCGGCATCCGCCGCGGCAATAGCCGCCGCCACCGCCGCGTCGTGCCGCGCCCACCCGCGCATCGCCGTCTCCAACGTCCCCGGCGCGACGCCGCTCGTCCCGAACCCGATGAGACGGCGCAGCTTCGCCCGCGGCGTGCCGCCCGCTTGATCGACCCGCTCGGCGATCGCACGTGTCGCGATGCGCCGCCAATGCTCCAGCATCGCCGCATGCAGCGCCGCGCGATCCTTGAAATGCCAATAGAAACTGCCCTTGGTGACTTTGAGCCGAAGCGCCAACGGCTCCACGCGCACACCCGCGATCCCTTCGGCGAGCAGCAGCTTCAAAGCCTCGCGTATCCATTCCTCGCGTCCGATACGCGTATCGCGCTTCACTGTCATACTGCGACCATACGCCACCGTATTGACGAACGCAAACCGTGCGCATATGAACCATACGCAAGCGTATGGAGAAGACATGACCGCCACTCTCTCGGAAATCCTCCTAGCCGTCGCCGGCAGCGGCAGCCTCGCCGCCGCCATCGCCCACAGCGTGCTGGGCGAACGCCTTTTCATTCCTCAGATCCAATCCCAAATGACGTGGGCCGGCGGCGCCAAAACCGCTGCATTCAGAAGCTCGATCGTCCGCCTCGCCTGGCACGCGACAAGCGTGATGTGGCTGGGCTTCGCGGCCCTGCTCCTCGCACCGCTGTTGGGCTTCGAAGGCTTGATGCCGGTCTACGTCGTCGCCGCGGCAACCTTCGGCGTCGTTCTCATCATGACGGGCCCGATGACAGCCTTCCGCCACGTCGGCTGGCCGGTCTTCGCTGTCATCACCGCAAGCCTCATCGGCGCACTCGCGCTCGCCTGAACGCTCAGTGCGAATCCCGCGCCTCGCCGCGCGTCGCAATGATGTCGATGTAAAGCGTGGCCGGCTCAAAGCACGCGCCCGTCGATAGCTGCCCGGTGTTGGCGCGCGCAATCTCCTCCCACGGCGTCTGCGATTTCAGCACAGGCGGCGTCCAAGCCTTGCGCCGGCGCTCCCACTCGGCCTCCGGCACAACGGCATCGACGCGGCGCGTGTTCAGATCGATGCAGATCACGTCGCCCGTTTGCAGCAACGCCAACCCGCCGCCAACTGCAGCCTCAGGCGACGCATTCAGGATCGAGGGTGAGGCACTCGTCCCGCTCTGCCGCCCATCGCCGATGCACGGCAACGCCGTGATCCCGCGTTTGATCAGCGCATCGGGCGGCTGCATGTTCACAACCTCCGCCGATCCCGGATAACCGACCGGCCCACAATTGCGCATGACGAGAATGCAGTTCTCGTCGATCGCAAGAGCTGCGTCGTTGATGCGGCGATGATAATCCTCCGGCCCCTCGAACACGATCGCTCGCCCCTCGAACACACCCGGCGCACCGGCGCGCTTCAGATAACGCGCCGCGAACTCCTCACCGATGACGCTCGTCTTCATGATCGCGGAGTCGAACAGATTCCCGGACAACACCAAGAATCCGGCCGCTTCCTTCAAGGGCGCGGCGACCGAACGGATTACGTCGGCATCGTGCGTACGCCGACCCCGATACGCAGCCCCGATCGTCTTGCCCGAAACCGTCATCGCGCTCTCGTCGATCAATCCAGCGGCGATCAGCTCCGCGAACACGGCAACGACGCCGCCCGCGCGATGAAACCCCTCACCCAGATGCGTTCCCGCCGGCATGCAGTTCACCAGCAGCGGCACTTCGTATCCGTATGTCTGCCAATCGGCGAGCGACAACGCCACACCCATATGCCGCGCAATCGCGATCAGATGCGGCGGACAATTCGTCGACGCGCCGATCGCAGCGGCGACGCGGATCGCATTCAAGAAAGCCGCGCGCGTCATCACCTGCGACGGCTTCAAATCCTCATGCACCATCTCGACGATGCGCACACCCGTCTCGTGCGCCATCTGCGCACGCGCCGCGTAAGGCGCAGGGATCGCGGCACATCCGGGCAGGGACATACCCAATGCCTCGGCAATCGAATTCATCGACAGCGCCGTGCCCATCGTGTTGCAATGCCCGGCCGACGGGGCACTCGCCGCCGCCATCTCCATGAATTCGGCGTAGCCGATCTCGCCCTTCGCGAGCATCTGCCGCCCTTGCCAAATGATCGTGCCCGAGCCCGCGCGCTGCCCGCGCCACACACCGTCAAGCATCGGCCCGCCTGACAACACGATCGAGGGAATGTTCACCGTCGCCGCCGCCATCAAACAAGCGGGCGTCGTCTTATCGCACCCGGTCGTCAGCACCACGCCGTCGAGCGGATACCCGTGCAACACCTCGACCAACCCCAAATAAGCGAGATTGCGATCGAGCGCCGCCGTCGGCCGCTTCCCCGTCTCCTGAATCGGATGCACGGGAAACTCAAGCGCCACACCACCCGCCTGCCGCACGCCCTCGCGCACCCGCTTGGCCAGCTCCAAATGATGCCGGTTGCACGGCGACAGGTCCGACCCCGTCTGCGCGATCCCGATGATCGGCCGCCCCGACTGCAGCTCCTCGCGCGTCAGCCCAAAGTTCAGGTATCGTTCCAGATAAAGCGCGGTCATCCCAGGATTTTCGGGATTGTCGAACCAGCGGCGCGAACGCAGAGTTTTGGTCATGCGACGGAAAAAGCCTCATCCAAACGTTCAAGCACTCTACCGGATTTTGAGGAACATAAAGCCCATGACTTTGCGCGTCATCGCCGCCCTCGCCCTGATGTTCCTCGTCGCGCTGAGCCCCGTGCGCGCGGCCGACAAAGCCGACGTCGAAACCATCTTCGGCGACTGGACCGACACCGCCCGCGCCAACCGCGTCGTGCCCTACAAGATCTACCACCCGGTGAACGCGCAAGGGCCACGCCCGATCGTCATCTTCTCCCACGGCCTCGGCGGCAACCGCGAAGGCGCGGAATACCTCCTGCGCTTCCTGGCCGAGAACGGCTACGTCACGGTCGCGGTTCAGCACGCGGGCTCCGACACGCCTGCGGTCTTTGGCGAGTTGGAAAGGAACGGCGGCGCACTCGACCGCGCTGACGCCGCCGGCAAACTCAAGGATAGCACATCGCCGCAAACCGCAGCCGAACGCTTCCGCGACATCCCCTTCGCGATCGATCAACTCACGCAGATGAATGCCAACGATGCAAAGCTGCGCGGCCGTCTCGACCTCTCGCGCGTCGGCATGTCGGGCCACTCCTTCGGCGCGCTCACGACGCTCGCCTTGTCCGGGCAAGCATTCGCTGGCGGCCGCTACTCGTTCGCCGATCCACGCATCAAAGCGTCGATCGCCTACAGCCCGTCAAAGCCGCGCATGGGCGACCCGGCACGAGCCTTCGCAGCGATGCAAGTCCCGATCTTCCACATGACCGGCACAGCCGACCAAACGCCCTTCGACCGAGGCGAACCGCCCGAGAGTCGCCAAATCCCCTACCGCAGCACCACCACGGCCGACAAATTCCTGATCGTCTTCAACGGCGGCGACCACATGATCTTTTCCGGCCGCGGCCTGCGCGGCGAGACCCGGCCCAACGACCCAAAATTCCACGCCCTCATCCAAAAGGCATCGCTCGCCTACTGGGACGCCTACCTCATGGGCAACAAAGACGCGACCGCCTACCTCACCGACGGAAGGTTCAAGCAAGACCTCGGCGCCGACGGCACCTATGAATTTCAACTGCGCTGATCACGCCCTTCAGCTGCGTTTCGAGATCTTCACGCGGCATAGAGGCGCCGAACAACTTCACGTCAATGACGCCACCGCCGACAGCGTCGATGCCGTCCGTTCGCACCTGCCGAATAATCACGCGAGCACTCCCCGGTCAGAAACTAGTCGCCCGCGCCGCCCCGCTGACAGGCATGTGCTAACTACGGATCTCTGAAGGCGCCTTTGACCCATGGGTGATCGAAAAGGCCCGGCATCGTTTTGCTTGCAAACACTCTTGCAGCACTGATGAACTGATCTATCGCCTGGTCGAACACATCCGTTTGCGCCTGAATCACAGCATGGCTGTCCCCGACGATAGTGGTTGTTCGTTCGCCCCGCTCGAAACGCATCATTGAGCGGTAGCCGTCCAACTCCGGCAATTCCAACACCGTGGGCCTTGGTTTTTCTCGTCGCCAACGCTGGAGATCGCAGATGATCCCAACGAGACCACCATGACCGATCCTCGATCGCGTGTCATACGCCACCCAAAATATGGAGGCAGGAAACAGTTTGTAGTCGAAGTCGAGCGCGTCAAGCGACGACACGAGATGTTTATTCGGGTTCGGTGCATGCCATCTGGCATCGAGCTCGAACACGATCGACGGTGTCGGAGATGATTGCCGTGCCACGACTATTCCTTCTCTTCCGTAAGAAAATCGCGGCCCGCGCGATCTTCGATCTCCACGATCCACAAATCGCTGTCCCGCGAACGCGCCCGCGCGACATAGGATTCGGCGTCAGCGTCAGCCACAAGATGAGGCCCCGTCGCCTTCACCCAGCGCCGCTGCCCATCGCCCCCATAACTCGACGACCACACGCGCGCGGTGCCGTCGAGCAGCGCGATCTTCACCACCACCGCGCCTGAATCCGGTTCTCCTTTTCGCGCGACGAACGCGGCGGCGCCCGCGATCTCCGCGCGTCGGATCAGCGCCGAAACCCATATCCATGTTTTGAGCCTGGGCTCCGTCATTTCCTAACAATTCCTTACCCGGGGAAATAGAGTTGGCTGAGTCCAAATTGCCACTGGTTGCTGGACTCGTTCTGCGATTCCTTACAGTCAGCGATTCGGGGCGAATCGCTTGTATGTGAAGGGGCGGTGCGCGTGACGACTCCATCTGTGGCGGCGAAATCGAACGCGCGCAATACCTCGGATCGTCTCGTTTTTCAAAGTGTACCGCTCGCGCGCGCAGGCACGCTCGCCATCGGTGCGGCGCTCCTCGTCGTCCACCTGATGTGGCGAGCCGACGCGACGTTCACGAACCTCGACATCGTCGGCCTCACGCTATCGATCGCACTCTTCGCCGTCGAGGCGTTCATCGCCGTCGCACTCACCTTGACCGCCCTCGCCGAAATCGCACCCGCCGCGCTCAAGATCGAACCGGCCGCGATTCCTGAAATCGATATGCCGACGGTCGACATCTTCATCCTGATTTCCGACCCGAAGCAGGCCCCGAAAGCCACCTACTCGCTCGCTGCTGCCTCGCAACTCGACTATCCCCGCGATCATGTGCGCCTGCACCTCGTGGGCCTCGACCGCGCCACTGACGCCGAAGCGCTGCAAGCGCTCGCCGATCGCACCAACGCTTCCTGGCTCGCAGCCTCGCCGGAAGCGACCGCGGGCAGTGCCGTCAACGCAGCGCTCGCACGCACCGCCGGCAGTCTGGTCTTGATCCTGAACGCTGGCGAAACGCCAACCCCCGATCTCTTCCGCCGCCTTGCCGCCGGTTTCCACAACGATCCGCGCCTCGCCTTCATCGACGTGCCGGCCTTCGCAATCGACGGCGATCCGGTGCTGACCGACATCGACGTCACGCAGCGCATGCCCAACGACCCGGGCCACTTCTTCAAATCGTGCCTGAAGACGATCGGCGCCGCGTCCGGCAATCTGGGCCTCAGCCAACGCACCGTGTGGCGTCGAGCCGCGCTAACGGCATCGGGCTCGTGCTCGCGCTGGAACATGCGCCCCGACGCGCCCGCGCGCATTCGTTGTGCGGAGTCCGGCTGGCGCCGCGGCATCGTCACCCGCCCGATGGTCGCCATCATCGCGCCCGACACCGTGAAAGAATATCTGCGCCAACGCTTGACGACGCGCATCGGCACCATCGACGCCGCGCTTACGCGCGACCCGCTCCTGGCTCGCGGCCTGACGATGCGTGAGCGCCTGTCCTGGATGCCGGCCCTCTTCGCAAGCCTCATGCCCTTCGCCTGGGCGCTCGCCTTCGCCCTCCCGCCGCTCGCCGTGCTGCTCCGCATCGATCTCTTCGGCGGCATCGGCATGATCGAAGGCGCAACCGTCACGCTCGCAGCAACCGTCACCGCCCTGGCGCTCGCCGGCACGCTCAACGCCGGCATGCGCGACAACCTGATCGCCGCATGGAGCGAAATGCTGGAGTCATTGGTCTCGGCGCCTTCACTCGCAAGCCTGATGAGCCGCCGCGAGAAGGCCGAACGCGTACCCGATCCCGAACACGCGAACGGCCTCCTCGTCATCTTGTTCGCGATCGCGCTCGCAGGCACCACGGCAGGCGTCGCCGGCTGGTTCTTGCGCCCCGAGTATCAGCATATGCTGGCCCCTCTGCTCGGCCTCACGATCTTCAGCGCGTGCCTCTTCGCCTGCCTGCTCGGCGCCATTGCCGAACCGCGCCAGCGCAGACTGTCGCCCCGCATGAACCGCCGCGTCCAAGCCGAGCTCCTCCTCGGCGGCGAAACCTTCGCGGGCCGCCTCGCCGACATCTCCGTCCACGGCGCAAGATTTCTGGCCGAAGACGTCGTCGAAATGAACGCCCGCGCGCTCACCGGCCAACTCACATTGAAGACGCCGTCTGGAACAACGGTGCTGCCCGTCCAACTCTCGCGCCAAACGACCTCGTCAGGCCGCAGCGCCTTCGGCCTCTCCTTCACCGGCCGCACCGTGGGTGAATTCGCCACCGTCGTCCGCCTTGCGCACCGCACAGGCGATGCCTACGCCGACATCTGCGACGCGCGCGCAAAGCCCGCCGGCGTCGCGCGCCTTTTCGCCGCCTCAAGTTGGCGCGGCGTCTGGGCCCTGCTGCGAAAACTTTCCCCGCCCACGCGCAGCGAAGCGCGCTGGATCCCGATCCGCAGACCTTCCCGAACGGGAACTTAGTACCTTCGCGCACCAGAAGTCAGGAAAGAACGCCGGTATTAGCAGGCGGAACGCGACGCGCGCGGACCTCCTTGTTAATCGCCTTTGCCTAAGATCGAGCACTTCGTCAGGTCATCGCGAATGCTCGAACTCCTCGCTCGTTGGTTGACGCCGCAAGACCCGTGCGAAGGTCGAATGCGGCTTGAACTCTTGCGCGCCATGGCCCTTCAGCTGCGGGGCGCGATCTTGAGCATGCCGGTCAGCGGCGGCACACTCGCCATCGTCGGGCTCATTTGGGCCGACTTCGGGATAATGCTGATCTGGTTTCTCGCTCTCTTGGCGTCGATCGCCCTCATATTCTTCACGAACGAACGCTTCATCAAAGCCAAGCCGAAACCCGAAGAGGCAGGGTGGTGGACACTCAGGATAGTCGCCGGCCTCATGCCAAACTTCTTGCTGCTCCCGGCAATCGTGCCGCTGCTGTGGGTACAAGGCGACGTGCCGAACAACATCCTATTGACCGTTGTCATGCTGATCAGCCTGCCGATGTCCGCCGTGTTCTACGGCGCATGGCTTCCGATCGCCCTCGCCGGCATTCTTAAGTTTCTGCCGTTCCTGATGATCTATCCCGCGACGCAATTCGCAGGGCTGCCGTGGATCACGCCGGCCCTCTACCTCATATTCACCGGCGTCACCTGCGCGATCGCCGTCGGCGTTCAACGGGCCGCTCGAAGCATGGTGCTCCTGCAATTGCGCAACGAAGAACTGTTGAGCGAATTGGCTGCCGCACGCGAACGCGCCGAGCGCGCCAACGAAACCAAGAGCGTGTTCCTCGCCAGCATGAGCCACGAGCTGCGCACGCCGCTAAACGGCATCATGGGCTTCTCCGAGCTCATCCAGCACGGCGCGCCGAAGTATCTCGACTATGCCGCCAACATTCACGACGCCGGCAAGCACCTGTTGAGCCTCATCAACGACATCCTCGATCTCGCAAAGATCGAAGCCGGCAAGCGCGAATTCACCGACGACGAGCTCGACGTCCTCGAAATAGCAAAGGAAGCGTTTCGCTTCGTCGAGCGTCAGGCCGCGTCGGCTAACGTCTCACTGCGCCTCGACGTGACCGCTCGCGCGATCCTCATCGCCGACAGGCGTGCGACCTTGCAGATCCTCAGCAATCTTCTGTCAAACGCCGTGAAGTTCACCACGCCCGGCGGACAGGCAACCGTCTTCGCACGCGTGACGCACGAGAACTTCGTGCTCGGCGTCCAAGACACGGGCCAGGGCATGACACCTGACGAACTGCAAAAGGCGATCGAACCTTATGCGCAGACTTCGCTCGACAACCTGACGGTAGAGGGCCGCGGCACAGGCTTGGGTCTGCCGATCGTGAAGGCCTTGATCGAAGCGCAACTGGGCCTCTTCCGCATCGAAAGCACGCCCAACGTTGGTACGAAAGTCTGGGCGGAATTCGCGGCCAACCGCATCGCCGCGCCAAAAGGCGAACCCGCCCGCGCCTCAGCGGCTTGAGATCCGCGGCTGTCCGCCCGTGCGCAGTCGCCAACGCCGTTCGAACCAATCGTCAAGATGAAACACCTGCTCGATCTTTGCAGTTGTTTCCTCATCCGCGCCTTCGGTGAGGGCAAGAACGCACCACCGGCTGACGACGCCTTCGGTCGACGACGACGCCTGTTCCGGCAGCGCAAAGTGAAACGGCACGCCCGCGGCGCGCAGCTTGGTGTCGATCAACACCGCATCATCGAGCCGTTTCGCGAACCGTCTAAGCATCAGCACGTCGCGCTCCACGCCGCCCGGCAATTCGACCGCATAGCCGATCTGCGCCCCATCATACGCGCAGGTCAAATGCACCGCCTGCACGGCGCTGTAGGGATAGACTGCGCGCTCCATCGTCCAGAAATCGCCGGTCTCGATGCCATTGTCCGTGTACAGCGTATCGCGCGCCCGATCATGCGGCCACCACAGCACGACACCGGCTGCGATCAGCGCGTTCCAGACCAGCGCAATGACGGCCGTCGTAATCCCCCACACCCGCATCAACTCTGCCGCATCGAACGCCTGGCCCGGCACTAGGCTGCGGTCGCGCACGCGCTTGACGATCTCGCGCTCCAACGCGCCGTCCGTGCGATCGGCCCTCAGCATCAACGCGCCGCTCGCCTCCGCCACCCGCGGCCAGATGAGCTTCGCCAACGCATGCGGAACGATCGCCGCCGAAACAATCGCAACAAGCGCGACAACCGCCGCGTCCGGCCATTCAATGAGATAGAGCGACCACCCCTCGACCGGCGGGGCATAAACCGCAGCGATCAGACGTTCGGCTTCAACCATTACCCAGATAGCCAACGCGCCTGCCGCCAGCACGAACCATCGCGACGCGCTCGACACGCGCTGCGCCAAACCGGCAAGATCGCGCGCCGCCACATGTTCGCGGATCTGCGCCACGCAAGCGGACGCGAAGGTCACTTCGTCTACGCCGAGATCGCGCTCAACCTCGCTCGCGCCTCGACGACGCCGGCGCTCGCTCACCACGACGCCAAGGAAGACGAACACAACAACCAGAAGCTCGGCGACAACGAGAACCACGGGCCCAAGCGTCCGCCAAACGGCCTTGACCGCGACGCCAAGATTGATCGGATGGTCGGCGATAAAGGCGCGGTCCAAAAGGACATAAGCGGCGAGTGCGGCTCCCAACAGAAACACGCCTGCGCACGTCGCAGCACCCAGCCGCACCGCATCCCAGACGTAGGCGCTGAGCACGAACGGTTCGCTCTTGCCGCTGTCGGCGGTGATGGCCGCGACCGTCGCGTCCAACCCGCGCGCCTTCGCGATCCCGGCGAAGCGCAAGCTGAAAAGCGCCAGCAACCCGGGTATCGCTGGACCTACAATCCAGGCGGCAGGCAAACCCGCAAGCGTCGCGCGGACGGCAAACGTAAGCATCAGCGCCGCGACGCAGAACCGCGCGATCGTACCGAACGCCGCGCCCGCAAGACCGCCTGCGACGCCTCGCGCGTCCGATAATCCGAACACGCCGGCGTAAGCGAGAACCAACCCCGCATAGACGAGCACGCCGCCCGCCAGCACGTAACGATCCGCCTCAAGATAGAGGCCAAGATCGATGATGCCCGGCTCAATCAGATACACGCCCGCGACGAGCAACACAGCCCCGATGGCGGCATCGAGCGCCGCCACAGCACCAATCCATCGCAAGCCTTGCGGTGCTCCCGCCAAGGCGTTTCCCCCAAAGTCCCCGTCACAACCTTAGCGTGTTGCGCGTGCCTGTGGTGACACAGCGCCAAGGTTAAAGCTGCACCGCAGCCCCGCTGGCTAATTGGGCGCCGATGGCCTAAGTTCGCTGCTCGCGTTGCGGCGTGGGGCGCGGACAAGCCCCGCACCAGACCCACCCCACAATTTGCGGACCCAAACTCCGGCGCTGGTAAGGCGCGCCGAACCGTCCAGCCGTGTTTTTCTAATCTTGCCGCGCGGCGCCCGGGCTTTACGGCCTTGAGGCGTTGGTGCCGGTGCCAGAGCGGCGCCGGTCCTTAACGCGCGCGCAGCGGCGATCGAGCGTCGGCGTCCGTGCGTTACTGCTGGATGACGCCTCGGTCGCCGTGCCCTGCCACAGCCTTTTTTTGGAGACGTCATTCAATGACAGACATCACCCTTCGTCCGCGCCGCTTCAAAGTCGGCGACACCGTCAACCTCAGAGCTGACGCTTATCACCGCGGCACGCCGGCCGGCATCTTCAAGGTCGTTCGCCTCATGCCCGCCGAGGGTCAGGACTACCAGTACCGCGTGAAAGACACCCGCGACAGCAGCGAGCGCGCCGTCCGCGAAAGCGAGATGTCATGAGCACCACCGAAAACACATTGGCCGACCTGCGCCTCACCACCCGCGCCTTCCGAAGCCCGACGGTTGCGATGAGCATCGCGCAACTGGCCAGCGGTTTCGTACCGCTCTTTGCGATCTACGCCGCGATGTACGCAGGTCTCGTTCTCGGCGTGCACTATTGGGCCCTCGCAGGTCTGTCGCTTCTCGCCGGCTGCTTCATCGTACGCATCTTCATCTTCCAGCACGATTGTGGCCACGGCTCATTCTTCCGCTCGAGCACCGCGAACCGCTGGGTCGGCTTGGCCTGCAGTATCGTCACGCTGACGCCCTATGAAAATTGGCGCCGTCAGCATGCTGGCCACCACATGCACTGGAACGATCTCGACAACCGCCACAGCGGTAGCGACATCTACTCGACCTGCCTGACGCTCGCCGAGTACCAAGCCCTCCCCGCACGCAGCAAGCTCTTCTACCGCTTCGTCTGGAACCCGTTTGTGGCGCTGGTTCTCCTGCCACCGATTGTCTTCCTCGTTCTTTACCGCGTGCCCTTCGACACGCCCGCAGCCTGGAAGCGCGAACGCCGTTCCGTCCACATCACCAACGCCGGCCTTGCCATTGTCTTCGCCACACTGGTCTACTTCTTCGGCTGGCAGAACGTCCTCCTCGTCCACCTGCCGTCGTCGATCGTCGCCGCCGTATTGGGCGTCTGGATGTTCTCGCTTCAACACCGCTTCGAGGGCGCCTTATGGGCACGTGACGGTGCGTGGAGCGCACAAGACGCCTCCATCGCCGGCAGCTCGCATCTCGTGCTGCCAAAGGTACTGCAGTGGTTCACCGGCAACATCGGCTTCCACCACATCCACCATCTCGATCCCGGCGTGCCGAACTACCGCCTCGAAGCGTGCCATCGGTCCGACCAGCGCTTTGCCGCCGCGCCGACGGTGACGCTCTGGCAGGGCCTGTCGGCCATGCGCTATTGTCTCTGGGACGAAGACAACGCCCGACTGATCCAAATCCCAAGATGAGCCACGCCTTGCGCGATCGCCTGATCGCGCTCTACGCCGAACTCGGCCAGTTGACTGAAATAGAATGCGCGGGCCACTGCGAGCGCCCGCGCACATGCTGCGATGCACGCTACTGCGCCATCGCCATCGACCACGCGCAAACCCATTGGCAGATCGAACTAGCCGAAACCTGGCATCCGGCCTTGCCCCTGATGGGCGACGACGGCTGCACCGCCGCGCCGCATCTGCGCCCGATCTGCACCGCACACACTTGCGCCGTCTGCGCGCACGGCGAGAAGCCCGGCGATCCGGCATGGAACGCACGCTATCGCAAACTCATCGACGCGATCGCGGCAATCGAAATGGAGCTTGCATTAGATACGGTGACATAGTGAGTTCCCGGACGCGAAAGAAAATTGCACACCAGCGCAACGATCAAACGCCAACAATCATTTCACCGGCCGCACTTGACTCTCCCCATAAGAGGGCCAAACTAAATCCATGACGATCGTGGTCTGAAGCGGTTGAAACCGAAGGCCGTTATCGCCGGAAGCAGGCTGGATGCCCTCGTGTCGCCGCCTGCGCCCTGAAAGCAGGGACGGCCCGGCAACGCGCTTCCACACCGATCGTCGAAGGCGCTCACGCGCCATTTGGTCGAAACAATTTTAGGAGGGAGCATGACGCCACCTGGTAGTCCAACCGCCTCGGCCATATGCAGCGGAGGCACGGTCTCCTGAATCCGAGGGCCATTGCGCCCGCACGGCGCGCACGACATACGTGCGATCCGCGCAAACCCGGTCAGCCGATCGTAAGACGAAAATTTTGACATCAGCAACGAGGGTGAAACAAACCTCGTAACCCGTCCGGCTCCAGCTGGACAAATCGGAAGTGAAGATGAGCCCCGAGGAGCGACGCGTCGCCCCGGGGCTCTTTCCGTTGAATTAATCGGCGAGCCACCACATCACGCCGCCGATCAACGCCCCGACCGACACCGCAACGCCAAGACCGATCGCCCAAGCCATCAACGCGGGCGCGCCAAACAAGACCGCCACCCACCAAACCCCTAACGTCACCACCGCGCCGATCAGCGTCAGCAGAAGGCTCGCAGCCCAAACCTCAACGCCGCGGTTCATGACGAAGCACCGCACGACGGCGCAGTAAGCGCGTCGTCCTTTGCCCCTGTTCGCTCGGCGATCACGAGCGCCCGCCGCCATTCTCCTGCAAGTCCGTGCGCGTAGTAGGCGGGAATGATCTGCGCCTTGTCGTCCAATGAGACCGCTGCCGTGGTCAGATGCGCGCGCATAGAACCAGCTCGTCCCGTCAACGCGGCAAGCACGGCGAGATAACCCTCAAGCTTGTACGGCTCGATCACATCGGCAAGCGTCGTTCCCGAGCATCGCAGCCCATCGTACAATTTCGTGGCGGTCGCAGGCATCGGGGTCTCGATCAATTCATAGATAAACCGCCAGATGGTGAAGTCCGACTTGTCCGCGATCGCCCAACGAGGATCGGGCGTCTCGCCCGCAACTGCGGCATGGCGAAAGCGAGCATATCCGTTCAGATAGCCCGACCGCAAAGCCTCATCGCGCGCACCCGCACGATAGAGCGCAATCGCAGGGGCAACCGGATCGTCGTCCACCGCGAAAGTTCCTGCTGCCATCGCGGCTTCGATGCGACCTTTCTCCGGGATCACCATCGCCGCCGGAACGAAGCGCATCCCTTCGCGCGCAACGGCAAGCGCCGCCGGTATCTCACCAGCCAAGCGGAAAGCCTCGCTCGCCGCGCCATAAGCGATTGTCTTGTCTTTGGCAATCGTTTCGCGCCGCGCCCGCGACGCAAGGTCGGAGCCGAAGACCTTGAGGTCACCGGTCGTGCCAGTTGCCGCCGCCTCCGCCAACAAGGTCGAGCACCACCCGTATCCCCAACACGTCTCAAGCCGTTCCTTCATTCCCGCCGCGTCGTAGGGCAGATCTGCGGTCGGCGCGTATTCTGAAAGGGCAATGATGGCGTGCGCGGCGGCGCGGTCCGCCTCGCTCGCGTCGGTGCGTGCGACCGCGACACGCGCCAAGGCTACAGCTTCATCCTCGAGACCAAGCAGATTGGCATCCTTCGCCAGCGCAACGAGCAACACCGTGTCCTTAGGCGGGCCCGCAATCACTGCGCGCCAAATCGCGGACCACCCGCGCGGCCGCATCAATCGCGCATTCCAAAGGATACCGAACGCAACCTCGCGCCAGACGATTGCGGCCAAAGCCGCCGTCTCGCCGCGGCCTGCCTTGGCAACAAGTGGCTTCACCGACTTGAGAGAGAAGGGATCGTCGGCAATCTGCGCTGCCGCCGCAACCGCCAATGCCGCCGCAAATCCGTCCTCACTCGACGCGCTCAGATACCGGATTGACGCAGGTTCGCTTGCGAAGATGGTCTCAAGCTTCCCGCGCATCGCCGCAAGAGCCGCGCGATGCTTCAACGCGATATCGACGCTACCGGACTCGACAACCGTGCGGACCAGCACCTCTGCGTCGACGCCTTCCGCTGCGATGGCCCTCAGCAGCAAACACGACGGCCCATCTTGAGCGGCCGCACAGTCGCCATAACTCGCTGCGACAGAAACCGGCACAGAAGGCCGATCACCCGTCCGCTTCGTAACACACGCGCTAACACCAACCGCAAGCGCCGCACCTAGCGCAATGCCGCGCACCAATCCCCACCGCATTCACCAGCCCCCGCTGTTCGCATGGACCAATATAGCGGCAAGCGAGGATCAATAAAGCTGGACGCAATATTCGCCTGTCAAGCGAGTTTGAATGCGTAGGTACCCCGCCACCAAATCTGCGGGTACGCAATCCGCGTTGATTTGGTGGCGGGGGCCTTCCCCTCGAAACGAAAGCGAAGCGCGGCGCACTTACGCCCGCACGCGAAACTTCTCCGGATAGACAAGCGTGCCGTCCACGGCCGGCGCCGCGGCCGCGACGATTGGCAGGCGCAGCATCACCGTCGTGCCGTCGCCGAGTGCGCTGGCGATCGACATTGTGCCGCCATGCAGTTCGGTCAGCGATTTCACGAGCGACAAGCCCAGCCCCGTCCCCTTGTGCAAGCGCTGCATCGCACCTTCGACTTGCTCGAACGGCTTGCCGATACGCGCGAGATCCTTCTCCGGAATACCGACGCCCGTGTCGACGACCTTGATGACGATATCGCCGCCGTCGCTGCGCGCCGAAACCGTTACGCGACCTTCCGAAGGCGTGAACTTCACGGCATTGGACATCAGATTGATGAGGCTCTGCTTGATCGCGCGCGCATCGGCCGACAGCATCAAACGCTCGGGCACATCGACGCGAAGCTCGACGCCAGCCTCGTCGGCGATCCCCTTCACCATCGCGACGCTCTCTTCGGCGAGCGTCCGCATATCGCACATCGCGCGATCGATCGTGAACTTGCCCGCTTCTATCTTCGACATATCGAGAAGGTCGGAAACCAGGTCGACAAGATGCATGCCCGAGTTGCGGATATGATCGGCATACTCGCGATACTTCGTATGCCCGACCGGCCCGAAAATCTCGTTCCGCATCACATCGGAGAAGCCGATGATCGCGTTCAGCGGCGTGCGCAATTCGTGCGTGATCGAAGCGAGGAACCGTGTGCGCGCACGCAACGCCTCATCCGCCTCATCGCGCCGCGACGACAGCTCGACGACCTCGGCGGTGTGCTCCGACACATCGCGCGTGACGGCAACAACTTCACCGTCGGCGCCTTGCGCTCGCATTTCAACCGGCACATACGAACCGTCGCGCCGGCGAAGACGGAACGCGACCGTTTGTATCTCGCCGTCCGCAGCCCGCGAGAATGCACGTTCGACCGACTTCAGATCTTGAATGTGCACCATCATCGCAGGGCTCAAGCCCTCAAGCTCGCGCGCCGGGACGTTCAGCATCTCTTCCGCCGCAGCCGACGCATAGAGCACCGTGCCGTCCGCCGAATGGCGCGTGATCAGATCCGCCGACGACTCGGTCAGCGAACGGTGCAGCGCTGCATTCGCCCGCGCCCGCGCCACCTCTTGACCCTGCCGCCGCTGAAACGCACGCAGCGACAGCGTACCGACGATCAGCGCCGCAAACAGCGAGGTCGCGTAGACAAAGCCCGACAAAACCGGATCGACCCTCGACACCGGCAGCCAACCGAACAGCGTCAGCACCGACACGACGAAGAAGCCGCCGCCGGCCGTCAACGCGCTCACCGTCACCGCCGACCGCCGGCCCGAGATCGCAGCCTCGATCGGCACGATGAGCAGCCACGGCAACGCCGCCGACGCGAGACCGCCGGTATAGACCGCCGCAAACGTCACGAACCCCGCGAGACACAGCGCCGACAAACCTTCGCCGCGCGCCAGATCGCCGCCGCTCTTGACCCAAAGGCCCAACGGCAACGGCATCCACAAAAACAAGAACGCCAGCATCGTCGCGAAATCGACAAGTCCGAACACCGCCCAGTGCAACGGCCACAGCGCGAGGCCGATGCCGCCCGCCATCAAGTTGGCCGATACGAACGAGCGCCGCCGCTCCGCCTCACCGGCAGGCTCCGCCCCCAGGACGCCGTCGAACGCATCCAGCAAAAAGTCCCCGACTGACCTACGCAAACCGACTGACATCCGACTCGCTTCCCCATTGGTTAATGCAGGCTCGCCCCCAAAGGTTAACGAAATCTTAAATGCCGCACCGAGACGCCGCGGCGCGTAATTGTTCGTTAGGACACCGCCCCGCGCCTTAACTGAGCACCAGGAGTCCGCCACGGGTCTTAACTCGACCTTCAGAGTCCGCAGCGACCCTAAAATTGATCTCAACCAACCGCGGCGCTCCGTAAGAATTTATTCATACGATCCGCAACGCACTGCGCCGATATGTTTGGCCGTTTACCGCCACGTGGCGGCGAAACGCGCCCTGCAACGGTCAACAAGAAAAAATGAGCAATGGACCGGTGGCGCCCGATCGAGCCGCTGCGGCGGCCCGTGAACGACGACGGCTCGTTCACCGCGCGGCGCCGGGCAAACATGCTTTCCGTCAGTTAACCCGTCGCGCGTTCACCGCGCGACGGCACGTTTCGCGTCGCCGGGGCCGATCAACCAAATCAACGCAGGAAGAAGCGCCTCGCGCCACGATCAACCACGGCAATCCACGTTCGCCGGCCGGGAACCAACCTCGCCGCATCAGCGGTTCCGCGACAGAGAAAACTTGAATGAAATTCACCGAAACATCGCACCAAATGCCGCTCTCGTTTGACTAAAACCAACGCGCGTTCGCACATCGCGTGTTGTCGCTAAACCAACGTCACGACGATTCGGCGCGAGTTCGTTTCAATTTTGCCTTTGTTCTTGAGCACTCTCGAACGCGCCGCGCGCGACACTCCCGCCAACGTTGGAGTGACGTCGATGGGTTTCATCTTCCGAACGATCTTCTGGCTTGGCTTGGCGATGGTAATCCTACCGCCGCAAGCGCGCCTCGGCGCCGCCGGCGGCGACAGCGAGATCGCGTGGCAAGACATCGACGTCGGCCAGCAATTGCACAACGCCGCGTATGCGGTGTGGGGCTTGGGCGTCGACGCCGTCAGCGCCTGCGACACCAACCCTGAGCTGTGCAAGACCGTCACAAATCTGTGGGACACGACAGTATCGACCGCAGCCAACATTACCGCCGACGTAAACGCGCGCCTGAAGAACGCAGATGCGAAGGCCGTGAAACTGGCGGAAAACGAACACCCCACCACGAAAAAGATTCAAGCGCGCGTTGAGTGACACGCGGAGAAGGCCTACCTATTCTCCGGCCGCTTTAAACCAAACCTACGGTTACAGCGTTACTCAGTAAGCTGCCATCGCCACACACTCGCGGGCGTCAGGCGGTCTGCTACGCGTTTGGAGTTTCCCCGATCATGACGGCCCTCGCCGCTGTGCCTCTGCCCAATACCCTCGTCACCGTCCGCACCGCCCGCCCCGAAGATTGCGAAACCATCCTTCGCATGATCCGCGCGCTCGCGCAGTATCAGGGCATCGGCAATCGCGTGACGGCCAAGGTTGAAACGCTGCGCCGCGACGGCTTCGGCCCACAGCCGCGCTTCGAAGCCCTGATCGCCGAAAGCAACGGCCGCCCCGTGGGCCTCGCTATGTTCCAGATGAACTACTCGATCTGGGAAGCCGCCTGCTCGCTTCAGATCACCGATCTGTTCGTCGACGAAGTCGCGCGCGGCTCGGGTGTCGGCTTCCGCCTTGTCATCGAAGTCGCCAACATCGCGCGCGAGCGCGAATGTGCGGGCCTGCAGCTCAACATGGTGCATGCCAACCCCTCGCGCACGTCGCTCGATCGTATGGGCTTCGTCCATCAGGACGATCTCCTACACTACACGCTCGACGCGACCGGCTTGCGAAAACTTCTCGAGATGGCACCGTGAGCGCTTTCGATCCGGCCGCACACCGGGTCGTCCCGCAGCGCGGATTCGAAGATCTTAAAGTCGGCGAACGCTTCCCCCTGCCCTCGCGCACGATCACCGACGCGAACTTCGCCGCGTTCCAAACGGTATCGTGCGACAACCACCCGATTCACTACGACGTCGAATATTGCCGCGCTCAAGGGCACGAAGGTCTGCTCGCGCATGGCCTACAGGTCTTGAGTTTCACCGCCGCAGGCGCTGGCCTCTTCCCGCACATGATCGGCGAGGCGCTGATCGGCTTCGTCGAAGTGCAGGCCAAGTTTCTGAAGGCCGTCTATGCCGGCGACACGCTCTACCCGGCCCTGACCGTGACCGAGTTGAAGCCGCAGCGCACGACCGGCGTCGTCACCATGCAGGCGACGGTTCACAACCAAGCGGGCGCTCTGGTTCTGGAGGGAAAGCACGTCTATCTTCTACGCCTGGCGGGCGGCGCGAAATAGGCGCGCAAGAGGACGGACGGCGTTGACCATCGAGCAGATCATCGACGATTTCGGCGTGATCGACGACTGGGACGAGCGCTACCGCTACATCATCGATCTCGGCCGCAAGATGACGCCGCTCAACGACGCTCAGCGCACGGACAATGTAAAGGTCCGCGGCTGCGCCAGCCAAGTCTGGCTCATCTCCTCACGCGAAACAAAGGACGCCCGCATCACGCTGCACTACATCGGCGACAGCGACGCGATGATCGTGCGCGGCCTTATCGCCATCCTGCTCGCGCTTTACAATGACAAGACGCCCGCCGAAATCCTGGCCGTCGACGCCAAGCAAACGCTGACGCAACTCGGCCTCGACACGCATCTAAGTCAACAACGATCGAATGGCCTCTTCGCGATGGTCGAACGCATCCGCGCCGACGCCCGCGCCGCTCTGGTCGCATGACGCCGTCACCCGAGACGATCGCAACGCTCCAATCTGCGGTGCGACTGCTGCAAGCAGGCCAAGCCGATGAGGCCAAGCGCGCGCTGGCAGACTTGCTCGCGCGCGAACCAAACAACGCAGACGCGCTCGCATTGACCGGCCTCGCCCACGCCCATCGCAACGAGAACGAAGAGGCCGCGCGCTACATGTCGCGCGCGCTCGCGCTGAACCCGCGCCACGCCGCGACGCAATTCAACCACGGCAACGTTTTGCGCAAGCTCGGCCGCTGGTCGGACGCGGAGCAGGCCTACGCACGCGTGTTGGCGCTCAAGCCGGATCATGTCGAAGCGCAACGAAATCGCGGCCACATGCTTGCCGAGATGAAGCGCGACGCCGATGCACTCGCAGTGCTCGACCGCATCCCCACCGATAACATCCAAACGCTGACGCTACGCGCCAAACTGCGCATGAACGCCGACCGCGCATCGGACGCATTCGCCGACTACGAACAGATCGTCGCGCTCGATCCGCAGAATTGGGAAGCATGGAACAACCGCGGCATCCTTCTGGACAAAGTCGAACGCTACGAGGAAGCCCTTCAGAGTTACGACCGTGCGATCGCACTGGTACCCGATGACGACAACGTCCTGCACAACCGTGGGGCCGTCCTTCTGTGCTTGTCGCGCTTCGACGAAGCGCTGACGCTGTTTGAACGCCTCATCGCCACCGCGCCCGATCATGCAGACAACTGGAGCTGCCACGGCGTCGCCTTGGCCAGCCTCATGCGCCTTGACGAAGCACTGGCGTCGTTCGAGAAGAGTTTAGAGCTCGACCCGCAGTCGCTGCGCGCCGGAAATGGCAAGGGCATGGCACTGGTCGCCCTCGGCCACGCGGACGAAGCGATCGTCGAATACAAAAGGATTGCAGCCATTCACCCCGGCAATCCGATGACGCACGGCAATCTCGCTTTCGCCGAGTTGGTGTCCGGCAATCTCCCGGACGGCTTCATGAACTATGAGTGGCGTCGCAAGGACGGCCCCATCGGCAAGGGCCAGCGCAACTACCCGCAACCCGAATGGACAGGCGAGAGCCTCGCCGGCAAGACGCTGCTTCTGCATCCGGAGCAAGGCTTGGGCGACGTGGTGCAGTTTAGCCGCTTCGTGCCGATACTCGCAGCGCAAGGCGCGCGTATCGTCCTCGAAACGCCGGCCGCGCTGACCACGCTGATGCGCTCCCTCGACGGCAATCCGACGATCATTAGCACGGGTGACGCACTGCCGCCGTTCGACGTGCACGCCCCGCTGATGTCGGTCGCTCACCGCTTGGGCGTGACGCTCGAGACAATACCCGCGGCCGTACCCTATTTGCACGCCGATCAGATGAAACGCAGCGCCTGGCGCGAAAAACTCGCACCGCTAAAAGGCAAGCGCGTCGGCATCTGCTGGTCGGGCCACCATATCCATCGCAATGATCACGCGCGCTCGATCCCGCTTGCGACATTCCTGCCGGCGCTCGACGTGCCGGATGTGTCTTTCGTCAGCCTGCAGCGCGAGGTACGCGACGCCGACGAGGCGCAACTTCGCGCGCAACCCAACATCAGCAATTGGATGAGCGATGTTTCGGACTTCGCCGACACGGCGGCGCTCATCGCCGAACTCGACCTGGTGGTCACCGTCGACACATCGGTCGGCCACGTTGCTGGCGCGCTCGGTAAACCGGTCTGGATCCTCATCACATCCGCGCCGGACTGGCGCTGGCTGCTCAGCCGCCAGGACAGCCCGTGGTACCCCACGGCGCGCCTCTTCCGTCAAAAGACCATCGGCGCTTGGCACAGCGTCATCGCCGACGTGCGGGAAGCATTGCTCAAACGGAAGTAGGGATGCCTATTCCTGCGTTTCGCCGGCGGGCGGCGTCGTCTTGGTCGGACCGCCGGCGCCGCCGAAAGCTGCACCCGGCGCGCCGACTTCCGGCAGCACCACGCCTTGATAAGCGGGCGTCAGGTCCGGCACTGCACGCGTTGGCGGCGCGGCGACGCGCACGACGTCGGGATCACCCGCTTGCATACGGCGCGGTTTGAAGCGCGGCGTCGCGCTCGAATAACGAGCGACATCTTCGACCACGGCTTCCGTGATCTCTTCGCTCGCAGCCGGCGCGTTGAGCGCCGTCTGTACCGCGCCGGAAACCAACTCTTGCGGCGACACGAGCCCTGTGGACGGCGACAGCGCTTGCGGCACGGCGGCCTCGGCGACCTCGATCGCCGCCGCCGGCGCCGCAGCCTTCGCCTCGCGCAGCTGGCCGGCGCGACGGCAAACGCCCTCGCTGCGCAGCACATCGATCGCAGGCCGCAGGGAAGCATCCGCCACCTGCACCAGATCGTTCGCCCCAAGATCGTCGACGGTCAGCGTGTCCGCCGTCGTCTGCGCACGTTCGAACACATTCTCGGCCGCCCCCGCGCTCTTCACGCGCATCGACGCCCCACCACGCCCCACACAAGCCGAACGCATGCGGCAGAGGTCGAGCATCGCGCTCGCCTCGCGCAGTTGCTGAGCGGCCGACGCCGCGGTCGTGTCACAACCTTCACCGGTCGGCGTCGCCGTGCCGGCGCGATCCGACAATGCCTCAAGCCGCGCCAAATCCAAGAACGCAGCGCCCAGCGAGTCGGCCGTCTTCTGCCAGTCGATGACCTTACCGGCCTTCGAATCCTCGCCCAGAGTCGCCAAGTTCGCCGCCAGTGACTTCAACCGCCAGGCCGCCTCGACGCGCGGATCGGCCGACTTGCCGTCCGTCACGGCCGCCGCCTGCTCCATCACCTTCGCCAGCGTCGACGCCGACACCGCGCGCTCGTCGATCATGGCGGGCGCAAGGTTCGGCAGCTGACTGTCTTTGCGCTTCGTGTCGAGCAGCAGCGGCAGCATGCGCGCCACATAGCTCGCCTCGTCGTTGATGCGCTTCAATTCCGCTTTCAGCGTCGAAGGACCGACGGGAAGCGACGCCATCGCCGTTTGACCTGCAAACGTGCTGGACCGTCCGCCGATGCCGTCAAGCGTCCGCTCGATCTGCGACAGATCCGAGCGCAGCGCCGCCGATGACTGACAATCGACCGACGGGCAGGACGACGCTGCACAGGCGGACGCCGCCTTACGCACCGCCGCAACAATGACGAGCGTCGCATCCGCGCGTGGATCGGCCGAAGCAGAGCACGTCGCAACGTTGGTCGCGTGAAGGGGTACCTTGCAGAAATCTTCGGCGGTGCATCGGCTGGCCCAACCGGTCAGCACGGCGGCGGCTTCATCCGCGCGCTTCGCCGCGATCTGCGCCTGTTTCAATTCGTCAAGCCGCGCGGCGGCTAGGTTTGTCTCGTCCGATACTTGCGGCAGCGCCGCCTTCAATGCCGACGCATGCGTGCGCGCGGTTTCGGCGCGGCGCGAGAACGTCTGGGCGAGATCGGCGATGTCCGAGCAATATTTGCAGCCGGAGGCTTCAGCCTGCACGGCGCGTTCGTGTTCCACTTTCTTGATTTGCGCGACAACCGCCGGCTTTTGCGGGCGGATCAAGTCGAGTCCGGGCGGCGATAGGTCGACGCTCATATAAGCGGCGACTCCCCCAAGTCCCAACGCCACAACGATCACCCCAGCGACCGCGAGTACGTCACGCATGTGATACCCACTCGGGAACGAAGCCCCAGCCCTCACCGCCCCCCGTTAACTAAGGCTGTGTGAGAACCCCCCATTTGTTGCGGATAAACATCGCAGAAGGGCTTTCGTTTTTCAATTTCCCCTGATGTGAAATATTGAGGTCGTTATGAATCTGATTCGCCACACCCACTAGATGCGGTGGGTCACAGGGAATCGCCTAGCGAAAGAACGGGTACCCGCTAAGATTGCGAAGATGATTCGACCTGTGGATCCAGCAGAACTGCATCAGCGGCCCTCGTGAGGCCCAGGAAATGGTGGTGGACCGATGCCTTTGCCCTTTCTCCACAAGTTCATGGCCTCGGTCAGGCGAAGTAGATTTGAACATCAACCACTACGTGCAGACACCCATCTCTGGCCGTTGAGCCTTATCGGCCCGGAAGGCCCGCAAATGCTGGCTTTTCAGGTCATGGGGCTGGGTGAACCCGCCCCGCGCAAGCCCGGCATCTTCATCTACGCGCGGCAACGCGCGGGCGAGTGGCAGGCGCTCTACATCGGCGAAAGCGCCAACATGAGCGCCCGGCTCGCCTTCAACGAGATCGCGGCGGACGCGCTGCTTTCCGGCGCAACCGACATCCATGTCCTGAAGCTCGACGCCGACGCCAAGGATCGCCGCGACTTGGCCGACCGCCTCATCCTGACCAACCGTCCGCCGCTGAACGAAGAAGAGCGCACGCGTCTCGAAACCGTCGCAGGCGAAGCCGCTCAGAAGACGGCGAAAGGCAAATCCCGCGCTGCTTAGCGTTCTACTTGCGGCGCGCCGCTCGCTTGCGCCCAAGCCCGATCTGCTTCGCAAGACGCGAGCGATGCGCCGCATAACTGGGCGCGACCATCGGATAGTCGTGGGGCAAACCCCATTTCGAGCGGTATTCCTCAGGCGTCATCTGGTAGGACGACCGCAGATGCCGCTTCAAGGATTTGAACTGCAAACCATCTTCTAAGCAGATGATGTAGTCGCCGGTCACCGATTTCTTGATCGACACCGCAGGCTTCTGCGGCTCACCACCACCGCCATTGCCCTGATGCCCACCGTTCGACAGCGACACCAGCGTCGAATGCACCGCCTGGATCAACCCGGGCAAGTCCTGCGGCATGACGCGGTTGTTGGAAGCATAGGCGGCGACCAATCGCGCCGTCGCATCGACAGGACTTGTACCTTCGCTCATAAAAAAATCGCCGCCCTGAATCGTTGCTATCAATGAAACTAAGAACGACACACCAAACGATCAAGCGCAGTCACATGATTGCGACGAAAAACAACGTCCGATTGAATTTGAATTCGCAGAGAAACGCGATCGCCGATCAATCGAGCCGCAACATTTCTTGTGTACACGCAATTGGCGCAAGGTCGACGGTCGATCAAAGCCCACATTTGCGCTTCACCCAGACGGTCGCTACCACTGTGTGCAACCACACCGGGGCATAGTTGTGACGCGCGCTTCCATTTTGCCGACGTCTCTCGGACTCGCAGTTGCGGCCACGCTCGCTGCCACGTCGTCGGCCGCCGCAGCGGAAGCAGGCGCACCGCACCTCGACGGCGCATCGCTGAGCGCTCTCTGGGCCGTGCCGTTTATCGGCCTGTTGCTTTCGATCGCCGTCATGCCGCTCGTCGCGCCGCATTTCTGGCACCACCACTACGGCAAAGTGTCGGCGGCGTGGGCAATCGCTTTCCTGGCGCCATTCGCCGTGTTGCAAGGCGGCGAAATCGCAACGTTCGAATTCCTGCACGTTATGCTGCTCGACTACGTGCCGTTCATCGTCCTGCTCTTCGCGCTCTATACGATCTCAGGCGGCGTCTATATCGCAGGCGACATCCACGGCACGCCGTTGACCAACACGGGCCTGCTCGCGGGCGGCACGCTGATCGCAAGCATCGCAGGCACCACCGGCGCGTCCGTGCTGTTAATCCGCCCGCTGCTGCGCGCCAACGACAACCGCAGCTACAATGTCCACGTTGTGGTGTTCTTCATCTTCCTGGTGTCGAACATCGGCGGCTCATTGACACCGCTGGGAGACCCGCCGCTCTACATCGGCTTCCTCAAGGGCGTCGACTTCTTCTGGCCGACGGTCCACTTGCTGGAAAAGACGATTGTCCTCGTCGTGATCCTTCTCGCGGTGTTTTTCGCCATCGACAGCTTTATCTACTCACGCGACCGCCGCAGAACCGACCCAACGCCGGACACGCACGCCCAGATCAAATTCAACGGCTGGCGCAACATCCTACTGCTCGCCGCCGTCATAGCCGTGATCCTAGGTTCGGCCATGTGGAAGACCGACGCAGCCATCGACGTCTACGGCGTCCACGTCGACTACCCGAACATCGCCCGAGTCATCGCGCTCTTGGGCCTCGCGACACTATCGTTGTGGCTGACGCCCAAGACATATCGCGACGGCAACAAGTTCACCTGGGGCCCGATCGCCGAGGTCGCCAAACTCTTCGCCGGCATTTTCATCACCATCGTCCCCGTCATCGCGATGCTGAAAGCCGGCGAGGCAGGCGCCTTTGCGCCAGTCCTGGCACTCGTGACGAACGCCGACGGCACGCCGAACAACGCGATGTATTTCTGGCTGACCGGCGGCCTCTCGAGCTTCCTCGACAACGCGCCCACCTATCTCGTCTTCTTCAACGCAGCCGGCGGCGACCCACAAGAACTGATGGGCCCGCTAGCCGGAACCCTCGCCGCAATCTCGGCCGGCGCTGTCTTCATGGGCGCCAACACCTACATCGGCAACGCCCCGAACTTCATGGTCAAAGCCATCGCCGAAGAAGCCGGCGTGAAGATGCCCAGCTTCTTCGGCTACATGCTCTGGTCGATCGTCTTCCTGCTACCCAGCTTCGCGCTAGTGACGTGGCTGTACTTCGTCTGAACGCGTCAATCGTCGCGTGACACGGACTTGAATGCACCGCGCGCTCGTGCCGCCAGAGCCTCTGCTCGCACCGCGCCGAGCGTCCCGCGCGAAAGAAATCCGAAGCTCGGCTTGCCCGCAGGTGTTTTGCCCGCGTCAAAGCCCGGCCAGGTGAATTCGTTGAATTCGTCGCACATGATCCACGACGGCGCGGAACCAAGACCCAACTGAGCCTTCGCGCTACGAGGCACCTCAACCGCGCTGCGGCCCGCGCCAGGCCGGGTGTGCGTCATCGGCAGGACCGCCACGCGCAGCGCGCCGGACTTTGCTTGCAGAACGGCGACAATAACGCACGGCCTGAGCTTGCGACCGGAATCTTCGCCAACCTCATGCTCGCTGCTCCAAAGAAACCAATACGGAATAACCTCGCCGACTCGAGGCGTTGCGGCAGACATCCGTCACTTCTTCTTCGCGATCTGCCGTCCCGAATAGTTGCGCGGCAGTGGCTTCTCCAGCTCAGCCGCCATGTCGGCGTCCATGTCCCAAACGAAGCCGGCCTTGGGCAACCGGTCCCGAAGGCGAAGGAACTCGCCGAACTCGTGGGCGGAAATGAAGTACCCCTTCACCACCCCGGTCTTCTTGTCGGTTACCATGACCGGCGCCGACTGCGCGGCAAACGACCAATGCCCGAACTTGCCGGCGAACTCGCTGGACGAAACGCGCTGAACCTTGGACATGGTCTCTGTTCCCGATATTCCTGGATATCAGGATATTAGCTAATAAATGCCAAATATTCAACGCCGCTAGCCGCCGAATACGACCTTCCACATGACCCGCCCCGGAATGAACGCGAACGCGCCCGCGATGATCAGCCCGCCGACATAGAGCCCGATCATCGACCCCGCATGCTGGCGCACATCGCCCCGGCGGATGCCGGTCAGCCCCGACCACAGCGACACGACCGTCACGGCCGTAAAGACGTGCAGCGCGTTCACGCCCGTTTTTAAGTCGAAGATCATGGCGACGGACGTGGCCGCGACGACGATCATCGAGCTCACCCACGTCCACCCCAAGGCGCGATGGAAACCGGTGCCCTTGGGCAGCAGGAAGATAACGACCCCGACGACCAGGGCCAGCAGCGCCGCCGCCACGTGCAGCTGCAAGGAAGGCGGGGTCGCCAGCAACGGCGCGATGTTGAAGGACGGTGCAGGCACTTGCACCCTCGACCAATAGCCGAGGATCGCCTCCCGATGCGCCTCGGGGATCGAGTAAAGCCACGCCGCGAACACGGCCAGCGTCGCCCCGATCCCCAACGTCAACCGCCACAAAAACCCGCGCCAGAAGACACGCCCGATGACTTCGCTGTGGGCCGGCTGGTTGCGATCGCTCATAAAGTTTCGGGTCCCTTGTGATGCCGCCGTCGGACGCCATTGCCTCGGCAGCGCGCATGCGGAATAGATGCCGCGATGGGCGACGAACCGCACCCGCAAATCCGCGAAATACCGCCCGTTCTTCGTGAACGGCAGGCGGCTGCAATTCACGAAGCGCCAGCGGCAGCCTCGATCTGGGAGCAAGTGTGGGAGCGCCCCTGGCTTGCCTTTGCGGTCATCGCGATTCTGCCCGGCTTGGTGCTCAGCCTCCTCGGCCCGTTCGGCTCCTACAGCGCCCCGCTGGGGATGCGCTTCGCCTTCTGGATGCCCACGATGGCGATCGGCGCCGTGGTCGGCGCCACCCTGTCGATAGCGGGCGAGCGGATCCGATTCTTTTGCGGCCGCCCCGCCCTACGAGCGGTCGCGGTCACCACCGCGATGACGGCGGCGATGACCGGCGTCGTCTGGGCGATGGCGTACCTGATCTTCGGCCCCGGCAAAGTCACCTTCGGCCTCACCTTCGTCTTCTACGTTTGGATCATCACCGTCGTCGTCGCCATGATCGGCGCCATCTTGCGCGCCCGCCGCACCCGCATCGCATTCGCCGCAGCGCCCGTGGCAACCGAGACGGCACCAACGCCAGCGTCCCTCGCCGCGCGCCTTCCGGCAAAAATCAGGGGCAGCACCATCCTCGCGCTTCAAGCCGAAGACCACTACGTCCGCGTCCACACGGAGGCAGGATCCGATCTCATTCTTATCCGCCTCGCCGACGCCATCGCCGAGATGGGCTCGACCCCAGGCGCCCGCACGCACCGCTCGTGGTGGGCTGCAAAGAGCGCGGTGAAATCCGTCCGCCGCAGCAACGGCCGCGTTGTTCTTGTCCTCGCCAACGACACCGAAGTCCCGATCAGCCGCGGCTACACATCGGAACTGCGCGAAGCGGGCTGGCTGACCGAACGCGAAAGCCAACCGTAACGCAGACGCCGATGTCAGCAGCGCTCCGTTTCACCGCCGTCATCAAGCTCCAGGGCAAAAATCACTATGTTTTGGTCTCGTCGGACCGCGCGGCAGAACTAAAGGCCGACTGGCGCAAACCTATGCCGGTTTGCGTCCGCATCAACGGCACGCCGAAGACGCCGTGCCGCCTCAACATGATGCCGACCGGCAAAGGCAGCTTCTATCTCTACCTCGACGGGGAGGTAAGATCCGCGTCGAAGACGAAGGCGGGCGACCGTGTCAATGTCGAGCTGCGCTTCGATCCCGCCTACCGTCGCCGCGCGCGGCCTGCCGCCGCGATATAGGCGTCGATCCGCCGTTCCAGCACCGGCAACGTCACACCGCCGCTCTCCAGCACCGCATCGTGAAACGCGCGCAGGTCGAACTTGTCGCCCAGCGCCGCCTTCGCGCGCGCCCGCAACTCGATGATCTTCAGCTCGCCGATTTTGTAAGCCAGCGCCTGCCCCGGCCATGAAATGTAGCGATCGACCTCGGTGCGGATCTCGTGCTTCGAAAGCGCTGTGTTGTCCGCGAGGTAGGCCAGCGCCTGATCGCGCGTCCAATCCATCGAATGCATGCCGGTGTCGACGACAAGCCGGCACGCGCGCCACATCTCATACGTCAACCGTCCGAAGCGCTGATACGGCGTGTGATAAACACCCATCTCCTCGCCCAGTTTCTCCGCATACAGCGCCCAACCCTCCCCGAACGAATGCGGGTAAAAGTTCAAGCGGAACGCAGGCACCGCGCCAAGCTCGCGCGCGATCGAACCCTGCAAGTGATGTCCGGGCACCGCCTCATGCAACGTCAACGCCGGCAGCACGTAAAGCGGCCGTGTCTCCAGCGCAAAGGTGTTGACCCAATACTCGCCCGCCGCCCCCATCGGCCCGGGATTGTACCGCCCCGCCGTAAAGTTCGGCGCAATCGCCTCCGGCACCGGCTTCACGCCATACGGCATGCGCGGCAGCTTGCCGAAATACTCCGGCAGCTTTCCGTCGATTTCCTTGGCGATGAACGAGGCCTCGCGCATCAAATCGCCCGGCGTCTTCGGATAGAACTGCGAGTCCGTGCGCAGGAAGTCGATGAAGTCGGCAAAGCTGCCGCGATACTTCACCTCGCGCACGATCGCTTCCATCTCCGCCCGAATGCGCTTCACCTCGGCCAGACCTGTGCGATGAATGCCTTCCGCCGTGGCATCCGGCAGCGTCGTGAAGTAGCGCACGAGGTCCGCGTAATACGCGCGACCGCCCGGCAGCGCCGTCGCCCCGATCGTCTTGCGCGCCGCGCCGCGATATTCGGCGTCGAAGAACCGCTTGAACCCCGCATAGGCCGGGATCACCGCCTTACCCAGCGCCGCCTTCCCCGCCGCCGCCAAGCGCGCGCGATCGCGCTCCGGGACGCCGTCCGGAAAGGCCGCGAACGGCTTCCAGAACGGCATCTTCTCAGGCTCGCTGTACTGCGCGCTATCGACCACCCGCGCCACACCGTCGAGAATAGCGGACGGCAGCGTGAAGCCATCGCGCATGCCTTCGCGCAAATTCGCGATGTTCTCGTCGAAATACCGCGGCACATCGTTCAGCCGCGCAATGTAGTCCTCATATTGTTTTGTCGTCTGCGGATCGACCAACGAGTGAAGCTGCAGCAGATCAACGAAGAACCCGCTGTCGCTATTGAACGGAATGCGCCACTCCTTGTGCCGCCCCAGCGCGACGCGGCTCGACACCATGAAATCGAAGAGATCGTAGCTCACCTGCTCCTGATGCGAGAGCCGCCCGCGCTTGATCGCATGCAGCCGCTTCAGGAACGCCTCATCCGCCTTCAACCGCCGCGCCTGCGACGCCGGTGTCACCGACGGCAAGCGGTCGTCGTACGTTCGCACGCCGTCGCCCGTCGCCGTCAGCGGATCCTCACGCCACACAAACGCGCGCTCATCCGCGAACAGTTTCGTCAGCGCCTTCGACGGCGGCGCGGCAAGCGAAGGTGAAGCAGTCAGCGTCATGACGAGTCCAAATGCGACAGCCAGCAACGGCAGTTTCATATCTAAAGTCCGATCGGAAGAAACTCACTCACACGAATACGTATAGTCGCTGGTCGTGCAGCGCTTGCAGCTCAACACCAACCGCTTCTTCCCCGACCGCACGCTGCCGTCGTCGTTGGTGTAGCGCTCGTTCTCATGCCACTCGGCGGTCTTGCCCGGCGTGAAAAACACATAGTTGCCGGGCAGGTCCGAGTCCTCATACCAAATCCGCAGCACGCCGTTGTTCGACATATACGTCTTCGTCTTCCACCATTCGGTGGTGAAGGGCTTTGGCATGTTCCCCGTATTCTGCCTCTCCAGCACGCCGTCGACGACGCGGAAGCGCGACTTGAATCCGGGAATCGTCGGATAGCACCAATCGTCCTCAAGCCACGTCAGCTGATCCGCCGACGCCACCTTCCACACCTCGCCCGGATAGCTGCCTGGCAAATCGACCGAACCCCAGCTCTCATACTTGCCGGCGAACCATTTGTAGCCCTGCTCGACCTGCGCCGGAAACGCGAGCAGCGCCACGACCGCGGACACCGCGCTCGCCGCCGCGAAGATCCAATTGCGCTTACGCCGCTCGCCCGCGCGTTGCTCGTCAGCCATAACTCACCCCCGAAAATTCCACGCCATTCTCCAACCGCGCCACGCGCACTGGCAAGCGCAAACAAAAATGCCCGCGGCGCAAAACGCCGCGAGCATCGAAACAATCTGAGCCAAGGCCGCTATTTCTTTTGAACGTACTTCTTGCCGTCATAGCGATACTGCGGGAACGGCCCCATGCCAGGCCCGCCAACCTCGATATCTTTCCAACCGCTCTTGCTCTTCGTGTCGAGAGGCAACGCCATGCCGACCTGATCGAGCAGAATGTTCCAAGCTCCCTTGGCGTCCTTCGACAGCAGCACGAACGCCTCAGCCGTGTTGCCGTAGCAGAACAAGCTGCTCTCGCGCACCCACGCCTCGTTGACGCCGTCGCCGTTCAGGTCTTCGACTTCGATGAAGCCCGGCATTGCCGACTGCGTGGTGTCGTCGTCGCAGCGCACCCACTTGCTGCCTTTGGCCTTGAACCCGGCCGCCTTGAAGATCGCCGCCTGATCGGCCGCGCTCATATCCTTCGCCGGCACAGCCTCAGCCAATGCAGGCGCCACGCACACAGCGAACGCCGCCACACCCAACCAAATCGCCCGTCTCATCATCGTCTCCCGTTGCGGTACTGGCGTTAAGGTTTACGCCACCGCCCGCGCCGATCCAAGCCGCCCGTGAAGAGCAGTTGCGCCAGTTCGGTACAACCGCGCCGAAGTAAGGAAAACAATCGGGGATTTCCGCATCTGGCCCTGAATTTGCGGATCAGCCTGTCACTGCACGACGGAGAAGCCCGATGTACAACGCGCTCATCAACTGGATCGGTTCGAAGACCTGCTCCGCCGCCAGCGACATCAGCAGCCTTCTGGACGTCAACTACGGTTGCGCCAGCGGCCAAGCGCTGAACATGGGTTTGATCGTCATCGGACTTCTGGTTTTCAGCGTCGCCGTGATCACCATCAACGCCCGCCGCCGCCAGCGTCGCGACAACGACTAAAGCCGCCCCGACGGCAACTCAGGCGCTGCGACCTGAAACTGCTTAAGTCCCAATTCGAGACCGCTCTTCAACAGCGCCAGCACCAACACCGCCAGCATCGGCTGCCCGATGAATAGAACCGGGATGGTGACGATGAAGATGGTTAGGTGCAGCACCACGATCCGCCCATAGGGCTCGAACATCTGACGAATGGCGTCGGTCTCGCGCCAGCGCCGACCACCTACCCACAGTACCAAAAACGCTCCCGCCTGCACGACGCAGAGCGCCACGACGCTCCACATCAAGTCACTGTCGGTCTGCAACATTCCCAACACCCGCCCCAGGAGATCGAACGACTCCGTCGTCGGCGCGATGCCGGCATGCAGCGCATCGCTCATGGTGAACATCGCGAACACGAAAATGCCGTGCACGAAGCAAAACAAGCCGTAGTGGAAAGCAAAGAACAGCGGCAATGCGAACCCGGCGATCCGCTGCACAAAGTCGGCCTTCGTCGCGCCCGCAATGACGATCTTCGGCACGTTGACCGCGCCGATGACGACATTCTCGATCCAATAGAAGACCAGCAGCGGCAAAGCCTGCCAGCCGAAGAACAACACGCCCGCAACCGGAATCGCGTTCGACGCGATAATCCAGGCCGCATCCGGCCGCCGCAACGCCTCCCCGATCGTGTTGAAACCAGTCATCCAACCGCCCCGCTATTCCGGCGACAGGATAACACGCTCAGCTGTCCGTCAAGGCCCGCCGCGGAAACGGAATGATCAGCGCCTGCTGCGGCGCCGGCGTCGGCTCATCCGAGAAATCGTCCGCCTCGGACACGTCTTGCGCGCGCCGAGACAAAGCCGAAGCGCCAAGCCCGAACATCAAAGCGCCGGGTATCAACAGAACCAGCGCCAGCAAACCCGAAAACATCTGATACGTCGCCGGCGAGAAATACGTATACCCATCGACGCTCAAGCCCACGACGGCCCGCGCCGCTCGCCCATAGTCGCGAGTATCGTAGATGACGCTGACCTCAGTCGCGTCATAGAGCGCCTGCACCGTCGGATAGGGCAAATTCGGCGTCGTCAGCACGAAGCGCTCGTCGTGCCCGTCGAACATGATCGCATGACGCCCGTCCGCCGGCACGACGCGCGCAACCTTGCCCGCGACGACGCCCGTCTCAGGCAAATACGCGCCCTCGAACTGCGCAATGCCGACCCACAGCACCAACGCACCGACGACAACCAAAACAGCCGATGAACCCCAACCCCGCATAAGTGCGAAGCTACGCCACCACCTCTCAAAGCCAGGTAAACTGTCCCCGATTGGGACACTTACGCCGCCTTCTTCAAGCGATCCGAAAGGTGCGGCGTCGGGGTTCCACCGCCGTAAAGCTGGCCACACCGTACGAATCACGGTCTGATGCGGCAGAACGATTCCCGCGCGCCTTGGCAAGGGAACAAATCACGGGGAGAACTCCATGGACGTCGCAGCGATAATCGCGCGGGCACAGCGCCTGATCATGTCGCCCGGCAGCGAATGGGACGTCATCGCCGGCGAGGCTGCCGATGTTGCGAAGATCTACCTGAACTATGTGGGCCCGCTTGTTCTCGCGGCAATGGTCCTCACCGGACTGGGGCTGATGTTCTACGCAGGGATCGGTCTCGGCGGCTTTCTTCAGTTCGTGATCGTCCAAACGATCCTGAGCATGATCCTCGTCTATGTGGTCGCCTTCGTGATCAACGCGCTCGCCCCCACCTTCGGTGCGACCGCCGACATGGGCCAAGCCTTCAAGCTCGCGGCATATGCGCCGACGGCAGCCTGGATCGGCGCCATCTTCAACATCGTGCCCGTATTGGGTCAGATCATCGCGATCGCGGCGGCGTTCTATTCGCTCTACCTCCTCTACGTCGGCCTGCCGAAACTGATGCGTCCGCCGGAAGACAAGGTCGTGGTCTACACGCTGTCGATCATCGGCGTGATGATCGTGGTCAACATCGCCGCCCGTCTTATCGCTTGAGACACAGAGACCAGCCGGCGCGCGTTTCGCTCGGCTCAATCGCTCCAAAACTTTAGTGCGGCGCGGCGCGCACCAGCGCCGCGATAGCCGGCGTCAAGAGCGTCGCTGGCACGGCGATCGGATAGAACGACCCGTCGGCGCAGCTCATCGCAAAACTATCGAGGTCCACAAACACCGTTTGCCCTTCGACGTAGAGGCCCGCGTCCTTCAAGTTGCGTCGCGCCAGTTCCTCGACAAGCATCGCCTTGCGCGACGCCATGCCCTCTTCAGTGAAATTTTTCGCCGCAAAATCGTCGGCCATAAACCGCCGCAACGCTTCGATCTGATCCGGCTTGACCACGTCGCCGACACGCAGCGCCCGGCCGCTCGTCGCATCATAGGTCGAAAGCACAGTCGTTCCGTGACACGACCCGCCGCACGAACGGCAATACTCGAGCTCGAACGCAGCGATACTGATGAAGTGCGCCGAAACCGCATAGTGGTCAATGCTCCGCGTCACGCTGGAGTTCTCCATCGAACACTTCGTGGCCGCGGCCGCCGCACGCACCTCAGCGGCGTTCACGTCGCGAAAGCCGGGCACCGGCCCTTTGAAATCCAAATGCTCGATGAGCTCACCGCAAACGCATGCGCCGCCTGCACACGGCTCGTCGTCCGGACCCGGCACGAACGACAGCTCACGCTTCTGCGTCACGATCTCGACACGCAGATTGCCCTTCGCCATCACGCGCGGCAGCGGCGCGCAATCCCGCTGCGTAACAGACGTGCAAACGGTGCCCTGCGCCTGCGCAACGCTCATCGCGGCAACCACCGCGAAAAGCCCTACAACAAGGCGCAGGATCACCAACAACTTAGAACACCTCGAACAAACCCGCCGCGCCCATGCCGCCGCCGATGCACATCGACACGACGACCTTCTTCGCCTTGCGGCGCTTACCTTCCATGAGCACGTGGCCCGTCAAACGCGTACCCGTCATGCCGAACGGATGCCCGATCGCAATCGAACCGCCGTTGACGTTGTACTTCGCCGGATCGATGCCCAGCTTGTCACGGCTATAGAGACACTGGCTCGCGAACGCCTCGTTCAATTCCCAAAGATCGATGTCGTCGACCTTCAACCCATGGCGCTCCAGCAGACGCGGAATGGCGAACACCGGCCCGATGCCCATCTCGTCCGGCTTGCAGCCGGCAATCGCCCAACCCTTGAACGCGCCCATCGGCTGAAGCCCGCGACGCTCAGCCTCTTTCGCTTCCATGATGACGACAGCGGCCGCGCCGTCCGACAGCTGGCTCGCATTGCCGGCGGTGATGTACTTGCCCGGACCCTTCACCGGCTGAAGCTTCGCTAATCCTTCAAGCGTCGTATCCGGACGATTGCACTCGTCGCGATCGACAACGGCGTCGACGATCGACTCCGCCTTCGTAACCTTGTCGACGACCTTCATCTTCGTCTTCACGGAGATGATCTCGTCCTTGAACTTACCGGCCTGCTGCGCGGCCGCCATACGGCGCTGCGACTCAAGCGAATACTCGTCTTGGTATTCGCGGCTCACCTTGTAACGCTCGGCCACAATGTCGGCGGTATCGATCATCGGCATCCAGAAGTCCGGATACATCTCCGTCAACCGGTCCGACGACCCGCCGCCGCCGCCACCCATATAGCTGATGGAGTCGACACCGGCGCCGACGACAATGTTCGCGCCTTCCTCGACGACGTAATGCGCCGCATTGGCGATCGCGTTCAGGCCCGACGAACAAGCGCGATTGACCGTCGCCCCCGCCGTCGTGATCGGCAACCCGGCCAACAACGCACCCGCGCGCGCCACGTTCCCCGAAGCCGCAACGCAGCCGGACACAACGTCCTCAACTTCCTTCGGATCGACCTTCGACCGCTTCACCGCATGCTCGATCGCATGCCCAAGCATGTCCATGTTCGACGTATTATTGAACCCGCCGCGCGCCGCTTTTGCCAAGCCGGTACGCGCATAAGAAACGATCACTGCCTCACGCATGTTTCACTCCCGTAAGTTGGTTTTCTCTGATTGCGACCGCTACAGTGTGCCACGGGTTGACCACGGCGGCCAACCACGCCTTGTGATCTGCAGCCCGTTCTTGATCTACTATCGGCCGGCGCCTCATGGCTCGTTTCCGTGGCAACAGAGTTGGTGACCTCGATGAGGCAATTTTTAACACGGCTGGTATTGGGCGCTGTGGCGGCCGCGGCGGCCCTGTCGCTCGCCGGTTGCCTGTCGATGGTCAACGCCTTCGTGCCCAGCGAAGGCTATCGCATCGAAGCGGACCATTCTTACGGCAGCGACCCGCGGCAAAAGCTGGACCTCTACGTCCCGGATAATCTAAACGGTCCCGCCCCCGTCATTCTTTTCTTCTACGGCGGTTCTTGGCAAAACGGTGAGAAAGGCGACTATCGCGCCTTCGGGCAAGCCTTCGCAAGTCAGGGCTTTGTCGTCGCGGTCGCGGACTACCGCGTCTATCCGCAGGTGCGCTTTCCGGCCTTCGTCGAGGACGGCGCGCTCGCCGTGAGATACCTCCGCGGCGAGGTCAAGTCCCGCGGCGGCGACCCCTCGCGCCTCTACGTGGCCGGTCACTCCGCCGGCGCTTACATCGCGGTGATGCTGGCGTCCGATCCGGCATATCTGCGCAAAGCGGGCGGCGATTTCGGATGGCTGCGCGGCGCTATCGGCATCGCCGGGCCTTACGACATCCTGCCGCTGAGAGACAGAACGTTGATCGACATCTTCGGCGGCGCCAATCGGCCTGAGACGCAACCGATCACCCACATCGACGGCGTCCGCCCACCGATGCTGCTTGCGACGGGCGACGACGACAATACCGTCTCGCCGCTCAACACCGACCGCATGGCCCAGCGCCTAAGAGACGCCGGCAGTCCGGTCACCGTACAAATCTACCCCGGCGTCGGCCACGCCGGAATCATCCTCTCCCTCATGCCGGGCTTCCGCTCGAAGACGACGCTGCGCGAGGACATGGTGGACTTCGTGCGAAGCACCGACGCCGTCAAATAGCTATTTCAAATCCTGAAACCGCTTGCCCTCGCTGGCCAACTTTTCGAGCAGCTTCGACGGCGCGAACTCAGCGCCCATCTGGCCCTCGAATTGCTTCATCTTCGCCAGCACCTTATCGAGCCCGATCGTGTCGCCATAGAACATCGGCCCGCCGCGATAGACCGGCCAGCCATAGCCGTTGATCCACACGATATCGATGTCCGACGAACGGATTGCTTTGCCCTCTTCGAGGATCTTCGCGCCTTCATTGATCATCGGAAAAACGCAACGTTCCAGGATCTCCTCATCCGAAATCGTGCGCCGGTTGATGCCCTTCTTCGCCGCAAACTCAAGGATCAGCTTCTCGACGACAGGCGACGGCTTCGCATTGCGTTCCGCGTCATAGTCATAGAACCCGGCGCCGGTCTTCTGCCCGCGCCGATCCATTTCGCAAAGAATCTCGCGCATCGTCGAACTCGTCGACTTTTCCTTCGACCACCCAATGTCGAGACCCGCGAGATCCGACATCGCAAATGGCCCCATCGGGAAGCCGAAATCGTAGAGCACGCGATCGACGTCCCAAGGCATCGCGCCTTCCAGGATCAGCTTCTGCGCCTCGCGCTGGCGCTGCGCCAGCATGCGATTGCCGACAAACCCTGGACACACCCCCACCAGCGCCGCGATCTTGCCGATCTTGCGCGCCATCTGCATCGAGGTCGCGATGACCGGCTTCGACGTCTTGTCGCCGCGCACCAACTCCAGCAACCGCATCACGTTCGCGGGCGAGAAGAAGTGCCAGCCGATCACGCTCTCCGGCCGCCTCGTCGCCGACGCAATCTCGTCGACGTTCAGATAGGACGTGTTGGTCGCCAGAATCGCGCCTTGCTTCACGATCCGATCGAGCTTTCCGAACACCTCTTTCTTGATGTCCATATTCTCGAAGACCGCCTCGATGACGAGATCGCGATCGGCGAGTTCCTCAAGCGCCAGGGTCCCTTTCAGCATCCCCATCCGCTTCTCGACATCGTCCATCGTCAAGCGGCCGCGCTTGGCGGTGTTCTCATAATTCTTACGAATGGTCGCAAGCCCGCGATCAAGCGCGTCCTGTTTGGTCTCCACAATCGTCACGGGAATGCCGGCGTTGAGGAAATTCATCGCAATGCCGCCGCCCATCGTGCCGGCGCCGATCACGCCAACCTTGCCGACAGGGATCGTCGGCGTGTCGTCCGACACATCCGGCACCTTCCAGACGGCGCGCTCGGCGAAGAACACATAACGCTGCGCCGCCGACTGCGTGCCCGTCATCAATTCCATGAACAGCGTGCGCTCGGCCTTCAAACCTTCATCGAACGGCAGGTTCACCGCCGCCTCGATGCACTTGATGTTCGACTCCGGCGCCTGAAAGCCGCGGAACTTCTTCGCGTTCGCCTTGCGGAAGGCGGCAAAAATCTCTGGCTTCCCGCGAGCCGCCTCGACCTTGTCGTTCAGATCGCGCACGCGCTTCAGCGGCCGCTTCTCCGCCACGATCTTGCGCGCAAAGGCAATCGCCCCCTCGCGCAGCTTCCCTTCGTCGACCAGCGCATCGACAAGCCCCATCTCCGCGCATTGCTTCGCGCCGACATGCTCGCCCGACGTCACCATCTCCAGCGCCCGCTCGACGCCGACGATGCGCGGCAGACGCTGCGTCCCGCCGGCACCCGGCAATAGTCCAAGCTTAACCTCCGGCAAGCCGCACTTCGCCGACGGCACCGCTACGCGGTAATGGCACGTCAACGCGACCTCGAGCCCGCCGCCCAACGCCGTCCCGTGGATCGCGGCCACGACGGGCACCGACGCACCTTCGATCGCGTTCAGCGCGTCGAACAGGCTCGCCCCCTTCGCCGGCTTGCCGAACTCGCTGATGTCGGCGCCGGCGATGAACGTCTTGCCCGCGCAGATCAGCACGATCGCTTTGACGGCGGCGTTGGCCGTCGCTTGCGCAACACCGTGCGCCAAACCGTCCCGGACCGGCGCCGAGAGCGCGTTCACAGGCGGCGAGTTCAAAGTGAGAACGGCGACCTCGCCCTCGATGGCAAGATCGGTAACGTCGTTGATGGCGGTCATTGGATCAGCGGCCCCGTGGATTGCGAATGGCGCCCAAGCTAGTGCCTGGCCGCGCCGTTGGGCAACCGCCGTCTCACACAGTTGTGAAGCCCCCGCCCTCGCGACCCCAGGCGAACCAGTGTCCAATACGCGAGAGCGTCCGGGCGAAAAGACCCGCGAAGCTGGGGAGAATAAGACGTATCATGCTGCCTATGTTCGCGCGCCGCTCTCTCGCCGCAGCCTTTGCGCTGCTCAGCCTCTGCCTCGCGGCGGGGGTCGCGGAAGCACGGTCGGAAGTCTTCGGCGCGGCCCCCCTCGTGCGCATCTCCAGTGGCCGACCGGCCGTCCTCGTCGTGATCAACGAGCGCGGCCCCTTCCTATTTGTCGTCGACACGGCAACAACCAACACCGTGCTGACCCCAGGCCTGCTCGCCAGGCTGCGCCCGCCCAAGCTCCCGGGGCCCCCGGTGGACGTGATATCGGCCGCAGGCTCCGTCCGTTCGCCCTATTACCGCTTGGCCGAGGTTGGGCTCGGCGGCGTCATCGTTGAAAACGGCCGCGCCGTCGTCATGCCGTTGCCGGAAGAGACCGGCGTGGTCGGCGTCCTGGGCGCCGAGTTCCTGTCGAACTTCAAGGTCGACCTCGACATGCCCCGGCGGCGCATGGCGCTCTATCCGCCCAACGCACAAATCTATGCGCCGGACTTCGTTCGCGTCCAAGGCGTGCTGACCGAGCACGGCATCATCATCGTGCCCGCACTGGCCGAGAAAGCGCGCGTCGCGGCAGCTTTCGATTCCGGCGGCCGCAACACCATCGCCAACACATGGCTCGCCTCGGTGACCGGCAACATGGGCGGAACGACGGCGCGCAACTACGAGAGTTGGGTGCGCGACGCGGCAAGCCAGCGTTACGTTGGCGTGACGGAAGATCTCACGCGCATCACCGTAGGTCCCGCCACCTGGAACAACCGCAACGTCCTTATCTCCGACATCCGCGTCTTCGATCAGATCGGCTACGGCACCAAGCCCATCATCTTCCTCGGCATGGATCTGATGTCGAACCGCCGCGTCATCGTCGACTACGCCGGCGCCTCGCTCTGGCTCTCGCGCTAGACTCGAATCCTCACGCACCGTGATTGCGACAAGTGCGCACACCGTGCGCGCTATCACTTTTCAAAGCGGGCAAACTGCATCATATGCATCCGTGGGCGCACACGGTGCGCACTCGCGCGGGCCACGCTCCCGCTGAATTGAGAGGAGAACCTCCATGAACCAGGTCCCCCAACCGCGCTACGCCTATCGCGTGACCTTCGCCGGCACCGTGCGCGTGACGACCGACCCGATCGAAGTGGCCCGCATCCGCCGCGCCTATCCGGCAGCCCAGGTGCAGATCGTCCCGATCGCCTGAGTCGACGTCATCCGCGCATGGCGAAAGGGCGGTGCTGCCGAAAGGCGGCGCCGCCCTTTTCGCAAGCCTACTCGCTGCGGCCCCGCAGACAAGCACAGTCGCCCATCACGTCCGGCGGCAGCTTCTCGAACCACTGATCGAGCGCCTCCGACACGATCTCCTGCACCGGCCGCCGCAGCAGCGCCGCCGACAGCTTCAGCTTCACGAAGCGCAGCCGTTTCAGGCGCAAGTTCACGTGATATGTCTTCGCCGCCTCTTCCGGCGACGGCCCGGGGCACGCGACGCAGCTGCTCTCGGCGTGCTCTTCCTCCTCATGCGGCGGCACGAGGGTGAGCGCGGGCGGCGCCGGCGGCTTCACCACCACCTCCGCATCCTGCTGGCGTTGCGACTCCTGCACGGCGCGCCGGCCGAACGAACCGAACACCGACGCGTAAGCTTCAACGGGCTTGGCCGGCGTATGCAGCTTCAGCCCCTCTTCCTTCGGCAGCGCACCCGGCTCCACATGCGCGTGCACGTGAGCATGCATGGGCGTGAGCGCGCGGATGTCCGACGCCGGCGAGCCCACACGTGTGAGCAACTGGTCGGCGAAGGGAGTTGACGTCGGCTCGGCCTCGCCCTTGCGCGCAAGAAGCCCCGCCGTCAGCGATGCAAATTTCGACATAAGCAATACCCTCAGGTGCGAGGATCGATTAGACCGCGCGGCGCCCGAACACAGGCACCTCGCGCCCCAACGAGTTCATGTTGCGGAACAGCGTCGTCGCCTGCACCACCTCACCCGTTTCGTTCTCCGCCGCGTCGAGGCGCATCAAACGCTGCTGCAAATACTCCCACAGCCCGCGGATCTCTTCCGCCGACTTGCCCTCAGGCTCGATCTCCATGACGGTGCGCCCGTCGATCATCGAGGCCGCGAAGTCGGTGCGGTTATAGACCGTAACCGGCGCCACCGTGCCGTGCTGAGACAAGGCGACGGCCGCCTCCATCGTGATGCGCGCGCGCGGCGTCGCCGCGTTGAGCGCAAAGATCATCGGCTTCTTGCGCGACTCGCAGATGTCGATCGTGGGACCCACGGCGCGCAGATCGTGCGGCGACGGACGCGTCGGCAGAACGACGAGGTCGGCGAAACTCACGACCTCCGAGATCGCCTTCGTCACCGCCGGCGGCGTATCGACGATGATGAGCTTGAACCCCTGCGCGCGCGCTTCGTCCAAATCGTGGACCAGATTCGTGAAGGCGGAATGCAGGAACGCCGGCGTCGGCGACTCGCGGCAGTTCCACCACTTGGCGAGCGACCCCTGAGGATCGGTGTCGATCAGAGCCACAGGCCCCGCCCCGCTCAACTCCGCTTGCACGCCGATATGGCCCGCCAGCGTCGTCTTGCCCGATCCGCCTTTCTGAGACGCGAAGACGATCACGCGCATATTCTGCGACATTCCACTCTCCTCATCGGCAACCCCGCTATCCCCATGCGCCGCGCACGTGGACCGGAAGCTTTGCGTCACGCCGTCACCGACGTTTTGCCGTTTCGTAGGTCAATTCCACCGACGACCTTACGCCCCTCAACTTGCGTGGCGTTTAAACGGCCACCCAAGATTTGCCTCGAATTGTCGCCGCCGCCGCCGCAATCGGAAGCCCAATAAAACTCGACGCATTTGACGCGTCACTCCCTGACATTGGCGCATTGGAGCCAAAAATGCGTCACGCGGCCCAACCCAGCCCTAGGAACAAATACGGAACTATCGCACTGCAATTGCAATCGAAAATTAGCTGACCTTCAATCACGGGGACACAACAGAACGCGAGGTTCGACATGGACTCGCGTCGATCTCGCCAGCAGCAGGAACCAGCGGCCGATTGAAATGGCAAAATCGCAGAGGCCGCGTCCAAAACGCTCCCCCCGCGGCGCGCGACCTGGCGATGCGGTTGGTGGACGAGGCGGAAGAATAGAGCCGCGCTACAACGACCCCCAAATTGTGGCTGGCTCGGCAAAATTGAGCAGCATGTTTGTGCTCGTCTTAGCCGCCACGGGAGGGGTGCGTGAGATGAGATGGGTTGCGGTCGGCATTGTTGCGGCAGTGTTGGGCCTGCAAGGTTGCAGCAGTCTGGGCTTGGGCGGCGGTTCTCGCCCGCCACGGCCCGAGGCGGCTCGGGATTTTCGCCCGCAAGGCTCGGCGCTATTGGCGACGCTTGGACGTTTCGACGCCAATGCCGATCAGGAAATCGCCTTCGAAGAATTCGAAGCCGTGCTGAAAACCGACTACCTGGCCGCCGACGCGAACGGCGACGGCAACCTCGGCTACAGCGAGACGGCCGCGTTGAACCGTACCCTCAACGCGGAAACCAAAGTCTCTCCCATTATCGATTGGAACGGGAACGGCCACGTTGAACTGGAGGAATTCGGTGCGCAGTGGCGCACGCTGTTCAAGCGCGCGGATACCAATGACGACAAAGTCTTAAGCCAGGCCGAGCTTATGCGGCCGATGCCGCGCGATGTGCCGCCACCGCCCGGTGGCCCTCCGGGCGGCGGCCCGCCGGGCGGCAAGCCGCCGGGCAATGGGCCGCCGGGAGGCGGTCCACCAGGCGGCAAGCCTGGTGGTGGTGGATTCTAAAGTCGACAGCCGCGGCTACAAACGTACCGCCAGCGTGAGAAGCGCCCGGTGCGCCGCGTAGCCGTCGGTCTGCCATTGATAGTCGTAGACGCCTTCGATTGACCACGCGCTGGCGTCGTAGAGCGTAACGCCGGCGCCGACTTCGTACATGTCCGTCCCCGACGACATGCCGTCGATCGTGAACGCCGTGCCGCCGCCCGTGAAGGACGCTGTGTTCTGCATCAGCTCGTCGCTGAACGAATGCAGCCAATTCACATGCACCTGCGGCCGCAACACGTCGCCGTCGGCGTAGAGGACGTCATGTGCGAGTTTCACGCCGAGGCCGGACTGAAAGAACTCATAGTCCTGCGCGTTCACGATGAGATTGAGGTCACCGGCGCCGGTTTCCGCACGGCCGTCCACATGCAGCTCCGTGTACTGAAGCCGCACGCTGGGCGTGAGAACCGTCAACCCGTCGTCGAAGCGGAAGTGATAGCCCGTGGCGCCCAACGCCGTGAACTGGTCGCCGTCGTAATCGGCCCGCGCCGTCGCATCGACGCCGGTAAAGACGATGTGGCGCGTGTCGGAATAATCGTCGATCCCGTACGTTACCGAGCCTCTCAGAAACCAATCGCCGGGCGCGTAACCCACGAACGCGGTCGCCAGGTACGACTCGATGTCGCTCTGGTTGTCGTAGACGCTCGCGTCGAGCGACGTGCTCACGTAGGTCAATCCAACGCCCGCATGCATCCGATCGCCGAGAGAGATATCCAGCGCGACCACGCCGCCATAGGTGTCGAAGTCGTATCCCTCAAGCACGCCCGCGTTGTCCTGCTCGCCGAAGAAGCCGGCCGTCGTCGCCCAAAAACGCGCGCGCTTGTCGTCGGCTTGGCAGATCGCAGCGTTCTCGTGGCGCGCCACAAACCGCTCGTCGTGCCGCTCTTCATCGCAGTCGAGTTGCGCCAGCAAACCGTTCGCCAACCGCTGCGTCGCACGGAATCCTTCCAGCGGCGAGTTCACACCTGTCGTGCCCGGCACGAGCTGAGCAATCGCCGCGGGAACTTCGTCGGGCGGCAAGTCGTCGATCACGGGTATGACATCCGGCGGAATAACGTCGGGCGGGACAACGACAGGCGGGATCGCCGTTACGGTAATGCGGACCAGACCGTTGGTCGTCGGCGCCGCCGAGAACGCGTAGTTTGCGGTGTTGCTGGTTACGTTGACGACGCTGCCGTCGGTACCGCTGGTCGCCGCGACGATGTCGAAATTGTTTCCGACGGCGAGCAGTCCCGTGACGGTCACGTTGACCTGCACCGTGGCGCCTATCGATGCCGCGCCGACGGGCACGATCTGCCCGTAGTCGAGCGCGCTGAAGAGCGTTGTGTTGAGGATCCCCGTCGTCGGGATCGCGAAGGCGCCGGCGACGTTCAGCATGTTGGTGCCCAGCGTGTAGATGCCGGAATTCACCTGGCCGGTGATCGCCGCATTGCCGCCGAGGACAGTGATCTGCTTCAGTCCGCTCGCCGCGCCGACGGCGCCGTCAACGATGCTGTTGGCATTCAGCGTCAGCGTGCCCGTGCGTGCGCCGGCGGTGTTGGTGATCGCCGCGCGGACCGTCTGGCCCGCGCCGACGTTGATGAAGCCGTCGCCCGCGAAGTCCATCGTCGAGCCAGTGTTGCTGATGAAGCCGCCGTTGAAGTTGACGGTGCCCGTGCCCGCAACCGAGAACGTGGTCGAAAACACCGGGCCGCTGAAGGTCACGATCGTGCCGTTGACGCCCGCGTCGATGTCGAGGAACGTCGACCCCACTTGGCCGACGAACCCGGTCACCGTCGATGAATTGTTGAACAAGACGCTCGCCGTGTTGGCCGCGGTGGTCGTAATGCCGCCGCCCAAATCGTTCGCCGTATTGATGTTCTGCGCGCCGACGGTAAGCGTCCCCGGACCTTGCGTATCGACGCCGTTCGTAACGCCCTCTGCACCGACAACGCCGGGCAAAACGACGATTTCGCGGGCCGTCGCCGACGGCAGCCAAATCGCCATCGCCAACCCGAGCAGCAGGAAGACAATGACACTCTCAAGAGAATGGTGGTGGTAGTGTTTCATCACAAAGGCTCCGACGGATTGAGCGCGCGAAAATGACGGGCGATCCTCGTGTCCCTCGCCTTCAGGTAGGGTTAATTTATCGTTGCGTAGTAATACCTACGTAGAACCACGCGGTGCGCTTCGCGTCGTCAGTTCGACCGGCTTCTCAAAACGAGTCGAACGAGATCCGCCGTGTTCTTGGCGCCAAGTTTCTGCATGATATGCGCGCGATGCGCTTCGACGGTTCGCGGACTCAGACCAAGACTGCGTCCGGCCTCTTTGTTGGAAGCGGCTGCCGCGATTTCGGCCAGCACTTCGCGCTCGCGCTGACTCAGGAGCTCGACGCCGGGAAACGCCATCGAGCGGGCGCGAGAATTCGCGCGCCAGACTTTCCACGCTCTCATCAGTGTGCGCGTGTGCTCGACGATGACGTGCGGATCGAAGGCCTTCTCGATGACGTCGAACGCACCCAGCTTGACCGCTTCCACCGCGATGGGAACCGTAACGACGCCTGACAACACGACGACAAGGCCGTCGTGATTGACGGCGTCGATCATCTTGAGAATTTCAAGCCCCGAACGCTCCGGCATGTTGACGTCAACGATCAAACACGCCGCCGGCCGCGCACGCGCCGCACCGATAAACAGATCGCCGTCCTCGAACGTCGTGACACGAAAGCCCCCGGCCCTGAAGGCCGCGGCCAACGCCTCACTGTCTCGGGGATCGTCGTCGACGATGAGGATTTCATCGCCTGATTCTCGCCCGGACATGCCGCTCTCTTTCCGTCGCAGGCTGCGGAAGCAAACCAAGCGGACGGTTGCGATCGGCGCGACCCCGAATCTTACCAGGGAACAAAACGACGAAGTAGGAAAATGGTCTGCGCGAACGACAAAGCCGGCCTCTAGTAGATTGCACACCAACCCAATTCAGCCACCCTTTCGCTGAGACCGCCGGTGCCGCCTGAACTAAGGGCGGGATGTCGCTTGAAGAAGTGCGCCTGCCGTCGCCAGCCCCCCCCTTCGGCGCTCGAGACTAGCGGAGATCGCGGCGCCGGCCGCGTCAACGGCCTGGCGCCACGACAGGTTTCTTAATCGGCCCGGCCGCCGCTTGCTCAGGCCGCCTGCTTGAAATCCCCCATCTGCGCATCGAGCGCCCGCTTGAATGCGGGACGCGCCGTGCAGCGGGCCACATAGTCGGCCAAGCGTTTGTCGTTCGCGGTGATCTCGGGAAGGATGCGCAGCACGGTCGACATCATGAGATCGCCGACGCTGAACCGGTCGCCGTCGAGATAGGGCTTGTCGCCCAGCGCCTTCGACAACGCGCCGGTGCGCTTGTTCATGAACTCGGTCGCGCCGGGCAAGCGCAGCTTCCCCCATTCTTCGTTCGCATAGAAAAGCTCGATCAGCGCAACGTTCATCACGAACGGCTCGATCGAGTTGAGCGCGGAGATCACCCACTGCATCGCCCGGGCGCGCGCCCGCGGCTCCTTCGGCAGCAGCGTCTCGCTGCGCTCTGCGATGTAAAGCACGATGGCGCCGGTCTCGAACAGCACGAAGCCGTCCTCTTCCAAGATCGGCACCTGACCGAACGGTTGCAGCGCGCGATACTCGGGCTTGTCCTGATCGCCCTGCCCCAAGAGGCGCGTTTTGTACGGCAGTCCCGCCTCTTCAAGCGCCCAGCGTGCGCGCAGATCGCGCACCTGGCCTTGAGCGAACGGCGGCACCCAACGAAAAGCTGAAATCGTGATCATGTACGGCTCTCCTTTGCGATTTGTTCGGCGTAGACGATTTGTTTGTCGAAGCAGCTGGTCCAACCGCCGACATGGCGATCGCGCGCTTCGGCGCTTGAGAACGGTGTTTGGTGGAACATCTGAACGGTCTTGCCGTTGCGTTCCGTGAAGGTGATCGTGATCAGCGTCTCGATGCGGCTGGAAGGCCCCGCATCCCACGCGAAGGTGAAGACCAACCGGCGGTTCGGCACGATCTCGCGGTAAACACCCCCAAACCAGCTCTCGTCGTTCGTGGACGACTTCATCATCGCGCGATAGGCGCCGCCGACGCGAAAGTCGATCTCGGCGTGCGGACAAACGTAACCGTTCGGTCCCATCCAATGCCTCATGTGCTCGGGCTTCGCCCACAACTCGAAGACCAGCGAGGCCGGCGCGTCGAAGGTGTGCGAGATCAGAAGTTCGTCGTCTGCCAATGTGGCGCTCATTTCCGCTTTCCTTTCTTGCGTTTCGGCGCGTCCTTCGCCTTGAGCTCGGCGATGTAGGCGTCCATTCTGTCGAAGCTCTGCGTCCAAAAGCGCCGGTAGCGCGCCAGCCAATCGTCGACGTCTTTCAACGCGTCAGCCTCCAGCTTGCACGGCCGCCACTGCGCCTCGCGCCCGCGCGAAATAAGCCCCGCCGTCTCCAGCACCTTCAGATGGCGCGACACCGCGGGCAGCGAAATCTCGAACGGCTCGGCCAGTTCATTCACCGTCGCCTCCCCGCGCGACAGGCGCGCAAGGATCGCCCGCCGCGTCGGATCGGCAAGCGCGGACAGGGTGGCGGAGAGTGGATCGAGCGTTTGCATTTAACATACTCTGCAATTAACACGATTGTTAAATACGACCGCCGCACCACCCTGTCAAGCGGTCATCCGACACGGAGAATTGAGCGCGCAGCCGCATGCGCCGCGTTGACACCAAACGCCGCCCCGCGCTCAGGTTTCAACGGCGTACAGCCGGGTGATTTGGGGGCCGGCTCTACGCGCCGGCCTCTATCTGGTGATCACCTATCTCGTCGTGCCGCTATCGGCCGCCGACACGCTCCAGCATTTCGCGACCGGCGCTTCACCAGGTAACGCGAATCCCCGCCGACACCGTGTGGGTGGTGATGTCGTTGTTGAGCCCGCCGTCGTAGTCGACGAACACCGACGTCGAGTCCGACAGCGGCACCGTGATGCCCCCACCGACCACGAGGGTGTCGCGCGAGAACTTCTCGCCGCGCACGACGCTCGGCACCGGAGGCTGACCCTGGACGGTCGCGACGAACGACGCCTGATCGTCCATGAACTCATGCGCCCAAGCGAGCCGGAATTCCGGCACCATCTTGCGGCCCGAGTCCAAGTCGATCGGGAAACCCACACGCGCACCGACCATGCTCTTCAGCGAGTCGAATTCCGAGCCCGAGATGTTGAGCTTCGTCCCCGTCCCCGTCTCGCTATAGTCGTTGGTTTCGAGGTGGCTATAGCTCAACGCCAGGAACGGCTGGATGCGCATGTCCTGCGTCTCGAACGTCTTGCCCACTTCCGCAAAGGCCGAGTAGGTCAACCCGTCATATGAGCCGAACGCATTACCGCTCGGCGTGAAGCGGCTCACCTCGATGTCGTGCCAGATCACGCTGGCATTCGCGTTCAGATAAAGCCGCGTATCGCCGTACGACATGTAGGCGCCGGCCTCGAAGCTATCCACCTGCGCATTGTCCGGCCGGCCGTTGAAGTCGACGTCCGTCGTCGTCCACTGCGCCGCAAGACCCGCCATCATGGTGGGCGAGAACACGTGATCGATCCCCGCGATCGCGCCACCGGTCCGGAACTCGGTGCCAAGCGAACCCGCATAACCGTCGGTCTCACCGAAGGCGCCGATGGCGCGGCCCCACACGGCGGTTTCGCCTTCCTTGCGAACGCCCGTGCGCAACCACGCGAACGGATCCTGCGGCGGGGCGTCGGTCATCACCTGCGTGGCGCCAGGCTCGTTCGCCGCAAACTTGTTGAAGCACCAGCCGTCGCCGGCCAACCCGCAAGACCCCGACCCCAAGCCGTTCGATCGGTCGCTGACCATCGCGTCGAACGGCCCGCCGGTGTTGACGACGATGCCGGGCAGGTCGCCGATGTTGAGCGACGTCCGCGTCACCGTCATATCGACCGAGTTGCCGTCGATAATGTCATCCAACTCAAACAGCGAAGAGTCCGCAATCAACGCCACCGTCGAGAAATCACCCGACACGCCGCCATTGGCCACAATCACGTCTTCATACAGAACCTGATCGAGCCCCGGATTGGCATCCGCAAACGCCGGATCGAGGAAGCCGACCACCGCGCCGTTCAGGCTCACCGTGCCGTTGACGACGATCTGGCCATAATCGCCCGCGCCAGCCACGACGTTGCCGGTGAGGTCCTCAAAGCCCGACCCGCCCGGCGCGCCGAGGAAGAATTCGAGCGTGCCGCCCGCCTGTTGCGTAAAGTTGTTGTCGACGACCAAGGTGGTCGCCTTGTCGATGTAAAGCGTCCCGCCATTGTTGACGGTCAGGTTGTCGACGTTGCTGAACGCATAGCCGCCGCCCGAAGGATCGCCTTCGAACTGCGCGCCCATGAACGCCGTCCCGCCGCTTTCGACCACGAACGACGCGAAGTTGCTGGCCGTGCCGCCGTTGAAGGTGTGCGTGCCGTTCTGCACCGTGATCGTGTCGTCGTTCGCCTCGCCGGCCTCGCCGATCAAGTCGCCATTGATCCCGCCGTCCTCGGCGATGAAGTGATAGGCCGCATCGCCGCCGAACACGACGTCGCCGGTGATAAACCCGCCGCCCGTATTCGTGAACGTCGCCCCGTTGCCGATCGCAAACGCCGCCGCCACGCCGTTCGGCGCGGTCGCGGTGATCGTGCCCGTGTTCACGACTTCGCCGTCCAATGCGCCGATCTCAAGATGCAGCGCATTCGACGGCGCATCGAGCACGTCATTGTTCACGACATCGCCAACATACGTCCCCGCAATGATGTGGAGACCGGTGTTCTGCCCGCCGCCGCTGATCTGCCCGTTGTTGATGAAGTCGCCGTAGACCGCACCTGCATCAAGCAGGAAGCCCGTCTCGCCACCCGTGATCACGCCGCTCGCCGTGTTGACGATGTCGGCCCGCGCAGTCGCCGTGCCCCAAGTCGTCACGACGATATTGACGCCGGTGCCCGAAGCGCCGTCGATCGACCCGCTATTCGAGAACCCTCCAGAAGCCTGCCCCAGCGCCATGACGACACCGTTCGCGCCGCCCTTGATATCGCCCGAGTTGGCAAACGGCGCGTCGAACGTGTCAGCCGCAAACGAAGCCCCCGTCGTGCCGCCTTCGATCAACCCGGCATTCGAGAACGCGCCATGCACCGCACCCGCGTCGAGCACAAACCCCGTCGCGCCGCCCGAAATAACCGCATCAGCCGTGTTCGCGATATCGACCCGCGCAACCGTCGAACCCCACGTGTCGACGGTGATGGAGACGCCGTCGACGGTCGCCCCCGCGATCGAGTTGCTGTTGGTGAAATCGCCGTTCATCTGCGCGAGATCGAAGACCGCACCGCTGTCGCCACCGGCGATCGAGCCCGTATTGACGACATCGCCGTCGAGCAATCCGCCCTCGACCACCAGCGCGTCATGCGTGGCGTCGATTGCGTTGTTGTTCACGACGTCGCCGGCGAAGGTGTCGGCGATAATGTGAACGCCGGTCTCCTCACCGCCGCCGGTGATCTGCCCGTCATTGATGAAGTCGCCGTAGACCGTCCCTGCATCGATCAGGAACCCCGTCTCGCCGCCCGTGATCACGCCGGTCGCCGTGTTGACGATGTCGGCCCGCGCGTTCGCCGCACCCCAGGTACCGACTGCGATCGCAACACCGTCATCGCTGCTGCCCGTGATCGAACCGCTGTTCGAGAACGGCCCTGCGACGCTGACGAGATCGAGCGACACACCCGTCGCCCCGCCGTCGATATCGCCCGTGTTGGTGAAAGCCCCGTCGAACGCGCCGCCGCTCACCAGAACCGCAACGTCGCCGCCCTCGATCAAACCGTCATTGGTGACATCGCCGTGCATCGTCACCAACGAAAGCGCAAATCCATCCGCGCCGCCGCCGATCGTGCCACTGGCCGAGTTGACGATATCGGCGCGCGCACCGGTGGTGCCCCAGTTCGTGACGACGATATCGACGCCGTTCCCCGTCGCGCCGTCGATCGACCCGCTGTTCGTGAACCCGCCGGTCGCCTCGCCCAGCACCATCACGACGCCGTTGCTGCCGCCGTTGATATCGCCGGAGTTCGCGAACGGCGCATCAAACGTGTCGGCCGCGAACGAAGCGCCGGTCGTGCCACCCTCAATCAAGCCGTTGTTCGTGAACGCGCCGTGCAGTACCTCGGCATCCAGCGCGAAGCCGTCGCCCCGCCCGACACGACGCCGTCGACCGTATTGAGAATATCGACAGGCGCTTCGACGAAGCCCCAGTTGTCGACCGAAATATCGACGCCGTTCGCCGTCTCGCCGCCGATCGACCCACTGTTCGTAAAGTCGCCGGTCATGTCGCCGACGATCAGCACCGCGCCGTTCGCGCCGCCCGTGATCGTCCCGCTGTTGGCGAAGCTGCCGTCGAAAGTGTCGATATCGGCGACCAGAGCGTCGCCTGCCCCGTCGATCGTCTTGTTGTTCGTGACGTCGCCGTAGAACGCGTCGGCGGTGATGTGGACGCCGGTGTTCGCGCCGTTGCCGGTGATCTGCCCGTCGTTGATAAAGTCGCCGTAGATCGTCCCAGCGCTCAGCGCAAAGCCCGTCTCGCCGCCCGTGATTACACCCGTCGCCGCGTTGACAAGGTCGGCGCGCGCATCGGCGGCGCCCCATGTCCCCACCTCAATGGCAACGCCGTCGCCGGTCTGGCCGTTGATCGTCCCGCTGTTCGTGAACGCGCCGCTGACGGTGTCGAGATTCAGCGCAACGCCCATCGCGCCGCCGTCGACCGCGCCGGTGTTGGTGATGGCACCATCGAACGCGCCGCCGCTGATCAGCATGGCGATGTTGCCGCCCTCGACCCGCCCGTCGTTCGTCACGTCGCCATGCATGGTGACGAGCGCCAGCGCAAAGCCGTTCGCGCCTCCAGTGATGACGCCATCCGTCGTGTTGACGATATCAGCCCGCGCCGCCGCCGTACCCCAGTTGGTCACGACAATATCGACGCCGTTGCCCGCCGTGCCCTCGATCGAGCCGCTGTTCGAGAACCCGCCCGTCGCATCGCCCAGCACCATGACGACGCCGTTGCTGCCGCCGTTGATATCGCCCGAGTTCGCGAACGGCGCGTCGAACGTATCGGCCGCAAACGAAGCCCCCGTCGTTCCACCTTCGATCAAACCGTCATTCGTGAACGAGCCGTGCACCGCACCGGCATCGAGCGCAAAGCCCGTCACACCGCCCGAGATGACCCCGTCGACCGTGTTCGCAATGGCGACCGGCGCAATCGTCGAGCCCCAAATGTCCACCGAAATATCGACGCCGTTGGCCGTTTCGCCGCTAATCGAACCGCTGTTCGTGAAGCCGCCCGTCATCTCACCGACGATCAGAACCGCACCGTTCGCGCCGCCTGCGATCGTGCCGGTGTTGGCGAAAGCGCCGTCCAGCAAATCGATATCCGCAACGAGCGCGTCGTACGGCGAATCGATCGCCTTGTTATTGGTGATGTCGCCGTAGAACGCGTCGGCGGTGATGTGGACGCCGGTGTTCGCCCCGTTGCCGGTGATCTGCCCGTCGTTGATGAAGTCGCCGTAGACCGTGCCCGCATTCAGCTGAAAGCCGGTATCGCCGCCCGTGATCGTGCCCCCGGACGCATTGACGAGGTCGGCCCGCGCATCGGCGGCGCCCCATTTGTCGACGTCGATCGCGACGCCGTCGCCGGTAGCGCCGTTGATGGAACCGCTGTTCGTGAAGGCACCGCTGACGCTCGTCAGATTGAGCGCAACGCCGGTCGCGCCGCCGTCAATGCCGCCCGTGTTGGAGAACGCGCCGTCGAACGTGCCGCCGCTCACAAAGACGGCGATGTTGCCGCCCTCGATCAAGCCGTCGTTCGTGACGTCGCCGTGCATGGTGACGAGGTCGAGAGACAACCCGTCCACGCCGCCCGAAATCGTGCCGCCGCCCGCGTTGACGATGTCGGCGCGCGCGTCCGCTGTCCCCCAGCCGGTGACGACAATGTCGACGCCGTTGCCGCTCTCGCCGGTGATAGAGCCACTGTTGTTGAAGCCGCCCGTCGCTTGGCCCACCGCCATGACGATGCCATTGACGCCACCCGCGGTCTCGCCCGAGTTGGCGAACGGCGCATCGAACGTATCGGCCGCAATCGAAACGCCGGTCGTCCCACCGTCGATCAAGCCGTCGTTCGTGAACGTGCCGTGGATGGTACCGGCGTCGAGCGCGAAGCCCGTCGCGCCGCCCGTGATGACGCCGTCCGCGGTGTTGGCGATCGCGACCGGTGCGATGCCTGAACCCCAGGTATCGACGGTGATGTCGACGCCATTGGCGCTCTCGCCGCTGATCGAACCGCTGTTGGTGAAATCGCCGGTCATCTGGCCCAGCAAGAACACCGCGCCGTTCGCGCCACCGGTAATGTCGCCGGTGTTGGCGAAGCTGCCGTTGAAAGCATCGATATCGGCGACCAGCGCATCATAGGGCGACGTGATCGTCTCGTTGTTCACGATATCGCCGTTGAACGTACCGGCCACGATATGAGCGCCGGTGTTCTCGCCGCTGCCGCTGATCAAGCCGTCGTTGACGAAGTCGCCGTAAACAGTGCCCGCGTTGAGCGCAAAGCCCGTGTCTCCGCCCGTGATGCTGCCGGTCGCAGTATTGACGATATCGGCGCGCGCATCGGCGCTGCCCCACGCGTCCGCGTTGATCGAAACGCCGTCACCCCATTCGCCGCTGATCGAGCCGCTGTTGCTGAACCCGCCCAGGGCGGACCCCAACACCATGACGACGCCGTCCACGCCGCCGGTGATATCGCCCGAATTGACGAACGGCGCGTCGAACGTGTCGGCGGTAAGCGACACGCCCGTCGTCCCGCCTTGGATCAAGCCGTCATTCGTGAACGACCCATGCAGCGTACCGGCGTTGAGCGCAAAGCCAGTCGCGCCGCCGGAGATGACGCCGCCTGCCTGATTGATGACAGTGACCGGCGCTTCGGTCGAACCCCAGGTGTCGACCGTGATATCGACGCCGTTGGCCCACGCGCCGCTGATCGAACCGCTGTTGGTGAAATCGCCGGTCATCTCGCCGAGCACGAACACCGCACCGTTCGCACCGCCGGTGATGTCGCCGGCATTCGCGAAGCTGCCGTCGAAATAATCGATATCCGCGACCAGCGCGTCATAGGGCGACGCAATGGACTCGTTGTTCACGATGTCGCCGTAGAACGCATCGGCGACGATATGCACGCCGGTGTTCTGACCGTAGCCGGTGATCGAACCGTTGTTGATGAAGTCGCCGTACACCGTCCCCGCATTCAACGCGAAGCCGGTCTCGCCGCCGACAATGATGCCCGAGTTGACGATGTCGGCGCGCGCCTCCGCAGCACCCCACGTGCCCGCGATGATGGAGACCCCGTCGCCGAAGTAGCCGACGATCTTGCCGCTGTTCGTAAAGCCACCCGTGACGCTGTCGAAGTCGAGCGAAACGCCCGTCTTGCCGCCGCCGATCAAACCCGCATTCGCGAACGTCCCGTCGAAAACGTCGCCGCTCATCGCGACGCCCGCGTAACCGCCAAGGATTACGCCCGTGTTGGAGACATCGCCGTCGAACGTCGACCCGTCATACGCAAACCCGTCATGCGCACCGAGGATCAGACCATAGTTCGAGACATCGCCGCTCCATGCCGAACTGGCCGTGACGGCGTCGCCCTTGGTCGCGATGATAGCGCCGCCGTTGATGAGCCCGCCGGAGAACGTGTCGCTTTCGATGCGGATGCCGTCGTTCGCACCCTTGATCAGACCGAAATTCGTGATGCCGCCCGAAAAATTCTCAGTCTTGTCCGTGATCCAAACCGCCGGCCCCTTGGTGCCATAGATTTGGCCGTATGCGCCGTTGAGCAATCCGCCCGAAACTTCATCCGCCGTGAAGACGATGCCGACGCCCTTGTACGGCGAGGCATATCCTTCGCCGCCAAAGCTCGCACGGCCGTAATCGTGGTCCTCGCCGCCATAGCCTGGATACTGCGTGATCAACCCGTTGTTGGTGACGCCGCCCGAAAAGCTCGCGCCGCCGACAGCGATCGACGGTCCCGATTTGCTGATGATCGCGCCGCCGGTCTTGTTCTCGATCCCGCCGGAGAACACCACGCCGTCGTCGTAAGGAATGTTGAAGGCGTTGTACCCGCCGCCATGCTCGCCGCCTTCGCCGCCATACTGGTCGGCGGGCCCGCCGATCTGAATGCCAGACTTGTCGCCGTAGATCAGGCCGGAATTCTCGATCCCGCCGCTCCACGAGTCGAAACTGTCGGCAATGAGGACGCCAACCTTGTCGCCTTCGATAACGCCGCCGTGCTCGTTGATCAGCGTGCCCGACATCGTGCCGTACCGCGCCGCGATGCCGTAGTCGTCGCCGCCGATATAGCCGCGGTTGACGATGTCGCCGGTCAGTTCGACTTCTTGCGGCCCGCCATGCCGGCCGTCTTCGTAGTAGCCCAGGCTGATGCCGCTGCCGTCTTCCGAGTAGATCTTGCCGTTGTTGAAGATGCCGCCGCGCACATCCGCGTCGTCGCCGAGCGTCAGCGCACCTTCACCGCGCTCACCGCCATAGATGCCGCCGTTGTTGACGAGCTTGCCTTTCAGCAAACCGCCGTCGCCGATGAAGAAGCCCGGCTTCTCATCGCCGTATTGCGACTTGCCGACCTTCGCGTTGTTGACGACGTCGCCGTAGATCGTCTTCTTGACCGTGACGCACTTCTTGTCGTGATTGATCGTCGTCGGATGGGTGATCGACGTACAGCTCGACGATTCCCCATGCGCCCATGCGGAGCCGGCCAACGTGCCGCCGAGCACAATCATCGACGCGCACGACAAAAGCCGAGCTCCGACGCCCCAATGCGTCATGACGAAATCCCCAAGTCCCAAATCCCCAAACGCGCTGCGTTCTTTGCGCAACGTGCAATCCGCGAGCGAACCGTCCCAACCGGCAGCTCGCGGCTTGTCCCATAGCAAGGCTATAGGCTCCCCGTCGCGGCGACCAGCCGGATTCCCGCAGAATTCGGCGGGTTGCGTGATAGGTGAACCTTCCCCCACAGGTCGCTGGCGCGTGCCTCAAATCACGGCAACTGCCCCGCGCGCCAAGCTTTCCCGCCCGTTCCGCGCGCCTGGAGCGGCGCGGCCGCCGCCTTAACAACGATGCCAGCATTGGTTTGGCCCCCGCCGCCGCGCCACAACGCCCCTCAAACCGCGCGGCTTGCACGCCCGCCGCCATCCCGTGCATAGGTTCGCCGAACGCCAAAAACGGGGACGCTCATGCGCATTCTGAAACTCGCGGCCGCCGCGCTCATCGCCATAGGCGCCCTTTCACTCGACGCCTTCGCAAAGCCCGACGCCGCCCTAGAAAAGGCCGTCGCGGGGACATGGCGCACGCCGGCAAACGTGGAGCGTGACAACTGGCGCAAGCCCGTCGAAGCGCTGACGTTCTGGGGCTTGAAGCCCGGCATGACGGTACTGGAATTATCGCCCGGCGGCGGCTGGTGGACGGAAATCCTTGCGCCTTATGCACGCGCCACGAAGGGCCGCTATATCGCAACCGCCGCCGACCTGAACAATCCCGAACTCTCGCAAGGCGCACGCGACGCGCGCACCGAGTTCGAAAAGCGGTTCGCCGATCAGGCAATCTACGGCAAAGTCGAACTGATCAATTTCGGCACGAAGTCGAAGGGCCTCGGCCCGGACAACTCCGTCGACCTCGTCTTGAACGGCCGCAACATTCACAACTGGATGGGCGCCGGCATCCTCGACCGCGTGATGGCGGACAGCTTCGCCGTGCTGAAACCCGGCGGCATCCTCGCGATCGAAGAACACCGCAACGCACCGGGCACGGAACAGGACCCAAAAGCGGGGACAGGTTACGTGACGGAGGCCTACGTGATCGCCGCCGCCGAACGCGCGGGCTTCAAACTCGACGCACGCTCTGATCTCTACGCGAACCCCAAAGACGACCGCGATCACCCCTTCGGCGTGTGGACCCTGCCGCCGATCAAGCGCACCGCGCCGCAAGGCCAACCCGCCGACCCCAACTTCGACCGCGCGCCTTACGACGCCGTGGGCGAAAGCGACAGGATGGCATTGCGCTTCGTTAAACCGCGCTGAGCCTCACGCGCTAACCAATCCGGTTTACCACCACGCATTCCCGCGGTGGACAAAGCACGCCGATGCCGCAAAAACTCCGCTCACTGGGCAGGGGAGAAAAGCAGCATGGCCGCACCATCGACAATGACCAAAGAGTCCGTCCGCGCACTGATCGACGGCGTCGAAAACGATCCGCTCGCAGGCCACGGCTGCTTCTCGAAGAAAGATCTGCTCGTCGACCGAATCTTGGCGCACAGCCGCCTAGCCCAACCCGTCGCCCAAACCGCCCCACCCCGCCCGGTCTTCACCGAGCCCTTGGCCGCGGAATAACGCTCTCGCTCGTCATGGCCGGGCTTGACCCGGCCACCCAGTGGCCGCGCGGCCGCGCGGCCGCGAGACTCAACAAGCGCTGCAAATTTCATCGACGATGTAAGGCTGTCTCGAGCGCGCACGGACGTGCGCGCACTGGGTGGCCGGGTCAAGCCCGGCCATGACGAATGTTGGGGTGGCTTAAGCCGCGCGCGCGACGCTGGCGCCCTGCGCGTTCCACAGCGACACCTGCGCCATGGCTTTTTCCTTCGGCAGCAGGTCATAGATCTTCGACACATTCTGCACGTGCGCGATCGGCCGCGCCTTGCCGAAGCGCTTGTAATCCAGCTGCAGAAAGATCGTCGTGAACTGCGACCGGTCGGCGCCAAGGGCCTTGCACGCGATAGCCAAAGCTTCGCCGCCTGTATCTGCCACGATCTTCGCCGCCACCGGCAATTCAACGCCCACCACTTGCGCCAAGGCCGTCGTGAAGCCCGGCACGTCGCCCGCTTTCAACTTGCCGATCAGCGCATTGACCTCGCCCATCGACCAGCGGCCCTTCGCCGCCGCGCGTTGATCGGCCTTTGCATCCTGTTCGACCAGAACGTCCGCCAGCACGGCGTCCAGCTCAGCCGGATCGATCGCGAACTTCTCGAGGATCGTGTGACGCATCGCCGCCGACACGAACCAGAACATCTTGTGCGCCAGATCCTTCGGCATGTCCTTGCGCGCGACCAGCGGCCGGCGAATGCTGTCCACCTTCTCCGACAACGCGACGAGGTCGCCGAACACCGCACGCGGGATCGCAGCGCCCATATTGGCGAGCAGCGTCTCGACCACCTTCGGCTCCTTCGCCGCGATCAACGCGGCGCTCACGTGGGCAGGCACGGTGGGCCGCTTGGCGATGGCCTCGCGGTGATCGGTCGTCTGGCTGTCGATGACCTCGATGAGGTCGTCGTCCGTCAACACCGGCGAGTGATGCAGAATGGGCCGCGCGATCTCGATCTCGTCGCTGGCCAAAAGCTTGGTCAGATCGTGCGGTGCGGTCTTCAGCGTCGACAACCGCACCGAGACCTTCTTGCGCACTTCTTTTTCGACATGCGTGATCAGGCCGGTGAGGATCTGATCGATCAGAATGCGCACTTCCGGCGACAACTCGCCTTCGCTTTCAAAGAGCAGATGCGAGACGCGGTCGAACAGCGCGCTGCGCGCAAAGCCCGCGCGGTTCTCCGCGAGCGCTTTGAGGTTGAGCAAGTCCCCGCTGTTCACGTCGTCCTCGGCCATTTCGATCGTTCTTTCGAATGGCTACTTAACTGCAAAACCGTTAATTTCAGGTTGGAACCCCACCCGCCCACGCTTGACGGGGGCCGAACGGGGCAGTTAAGGCCCTGGTCACACCGACGTCAGTAGGAGTACCCCATGCGCACGCCAGCGTTCCTCGCCGCTACGTTTCTGGCCCTTTCGCTGACGGCCTGCGTGGGCACCAGCAAGTACGAAAGCGACCCGATGTACGATCCGGGATTCCAGGACGGTTGCGCCACCGGTACCGCCCGCACGCCGGGCACGCCGCCGTCCAAACCCGTCCGCGACCAGGTGTCGTGGGACGCCAGCGAGGCCTACCGAGCCGGCTGGAAGGCGGGCTATTCGTCATGCGCGCCGCGCGGCGGCACCGACATTCCGGGTTCGGACCGCGACATGGGCGGCCGTTAGGCGTTAGACTCGCCGCCTGAGAATCAAATCACTTCTGGGATGACCGCGATGCGCGCACTCGCCTCGTTTCTCGTCGCGATTCAACTCGTGACGCTGGGCCCGCTCCTCTACCTCTACGGCCAAGTCGATCCCTGCCGCGCACTCGCGAAGGAACTCGCCGTGCGCGCCGAAGCCGCCGGCGGCCTTCTCACCAAAATCGACAAGACATTCGGCGACCTCGAAATCGAGGCCCGCCGCGACATCGCCGACCAATCGACCGGCGAATGCGTCGGCCAACTCTTCGCCAACTGGACCGACCGCGCCGTGGAGGAAGTGAAGCCGAAGAAGAAGTAGCGGCTCAAGCCTTTACCGCGACCAGCGCAGCGCCGGCGGCGATCAGCGCAATCCCGATCCAGTGCTGCATCGCCAGCCGCTCGCCCAAGAACGCCACGGCGAACAACGCGACCAGAACGACACTCATCTTATCAAGAGGTGCGACGCGCGCCGCATCGCCGACCTGCAGCGCCCTGAAGTAACAAAACCACGACGCGCCGGTCGCCAACCCCGACAACGCCAGAAACGTCATCGACCGCGTCGAAATCGACTCGAGACTCTGCCAGCCGCCCGTCGCCGTCAGAATGACGCCGAGCGCGACGATGATCACGATCGTTCGAATGAAGGTCGCAAAGTCCGGGTTCACATTCGCGACCCCAACCTTCGCGAAAACGGCCGTCAGCGCCGCGAACAGAGCCGACAAGGCCGCCCAGAACTGCCAAGACACGAGGATAGGTTTCATCGGCCTAGTCCTGCGGCGCGCCGACGATCAGGATGCTGAGATCCTTCTCGGGCTCGAAGTCCTTGTACTCGACGACGAATTTGGTCGGCCCCGCCTTCTTCACGCCGTCGGCACAGAACGAGACCACGTTGTCCGCACGGCCCTTGTCCACGGTCAGACGGAACTTGCCGATCGGTCCCTTCCAGTTCTTGCCCGTCGTCAGCACGTAGTCGACGTAGTAGGCAAGGATGATCGCGCCCTCGCCCTGCTTCTTCTGCTGCGCGCGCAGCCGCGCGGCGATAGCCGCATGCGTCGGCTTATCGACGCAAAACCGCGCAAAGAACTCCTCCCAATGCATCGCTTCCGGATGCTGAAAGAACCCCGATGCCGAAATCATCGTGCCGCCGACGACCGGCTTGTAGGTGTGCTCGACCTTCAACGGCCGGACGGCGGGAAACGTTTGCTGCCAGTGGAACGTGTTCTTCACAGTCCATTTCAGCGTTGCGTAGTCGCCGGAAATTTCGGCAAGCCCGCGCTTCACCAGGTCCTTCTTGGCGGCGGGCGGCAGCTTCTTCACCGCCTCGACCGCAGCCCAAGGCCGCGACGCGAACGGAATCTTGTAACGCCGCAAGACGTCGCTGACGTCCACGCCTTTGAGAAACGCCTTCTCCTCAAGCTGCGGCCGAACCTTCTTGCCGTCGACCGTCACCCTAAAGTCGATAAGATTGGCCTCGTTGTCCGTCGGCCAACCCACATCGCTTTCCGAAAGCTCTTCAAGGTTCGCCTCGGGCAACGGAAACGCGACGCGCGTCGTGATCGGTGCGCCGCTCTCGTTCACGAACTCATAGCGCACGCGCACGCTCTCGCGGCTGATCGAAAGATCCTCGCTCGCCATGCGAATGTCGGCGCTCTGCGTCAGCGTCAAACCGCCCGCGCCAAGCGAGGCGGTGGAGTCATTGGCCACGGCGAACCCGGCGCTTGCACCCGCAAGCAGGAGCACGCCCATTGCACGCATCATCATGTTGCTATTTCCCTGCCGCGACCGTCGGCCGTGTGTTTTCCGCTTCGCGCCGGCGCGCAATTTCTTCGATCGTCTCGCGCAAGCCCGCATGTGACTTCAGCAATGTGTCGAAATCGCGCCGCTTTAGCACAAGCATATTTGTGTAGCCGGCCGACACCACATCCGCGTTGCGCGGCTTGTCGTTCAGCAGCGCCATCTCGCCGAAGAAATCGCCGGTCTTCAGCCGCACCGGATCGGGCGCGACGATCACGTCGACCACGCCGGAGGCGATGTAGTACATCTTGTCGCCCTGGTCGCCCGCGCGAATGATGCGCTCACCCGGCGTGAAAACTTCGGGGGTCAGCAACTGCGCCAAGCGCGCGATCTGGTCTTCTTTCAGACCGGCGAAGATCGGCACTTTGCTCAGCATTTCGGTCAACTTCAGACCGAGGTCGAGCGGCGGCCGCTCCGATGCCACCGCACGCCGCGTATGCCGATCCTCTTCAAGGCTCTCGAACACCTCTTCAGAGATCAGGGATTGTTCGCGCTGCCCGCGATACTCGGCTTCTTCCAGACCGATCGACAAACGTTCGAGATAACGCCCGCGCATCGCCTTGGTGAAATCGGGATACTGCAGGTCCAACGCCTCGATCGCACCGGTGATCGCCTGCGACCGTCCCTCGAGCGCCTCTTTCACCGTGAACGCTGCGTGCTGGCCGATCAGTTCGGCGACACGCGCATCGGCGAACTCCAGCAGTTCGCGCAGCATCAATTGCTTCACCAGAAGCAACTCGAACCGGTCGGCGATCTCCGTCGCCAGCGGCGCGCTGAGCCCGAACCGCCGCTGCAACCACAACGCCCCGCGGAACTGCCAACTCGGTTTCTGATTGCCCAACGCCGACGAAAGGTAACCGATATTCCCCGCCTGTCGCACACCGTCGAGGATGCGCCCGGAGTCCGCCCGCATACGCTCAGCAACACGACGCCCAACCAAACCGCGCTGCAGATACTCAAGGCTCAGCTCAGTCTCGCGGTTTGCGACCACGATCAACCCCGCGCGCACCAAATCGTCGCGGCTAAGCCCGCCGCCCGCTTTCGCGGCATCGGGGTTGGCCGTCGGATGCTGCGGCGCCAGCACGTCGGAAAGCCCCAACGTCTTCGCCACATGGGTAAGCCCTTCGCGCACCCGCGCACGCGACAGCGCCATGACGCGATCGCGCACCAGCCGCTCTTCCGGCGTCAGCTTGTCGAGCTTGAGGAACTTCATCAGAGGCCGCACCGTCGGCGCGGCGATGAAGAGGCTGGCGAGTACGTACCCCATCGCCATCACGAACAGGAACCGCGATTCCGGCGACAGCGCCGCGCCCTCGGGCGCATTGTGTCCGGCAACCTCCGTCGCCGCCAGCAGGGCCAGCGCCACTGTTACCGCGCCACGCAAACTGCCCCAGCAGAGCACGGCCTTGTATTCGTTGCTGATCGGCTGCGAGAGCCCAAACCAAGACAGCGAGGGCAAGATGCCCCACAGCACCGTCGCGCGCGCCGCCAAGGCGGCAAAGAAGATGGTGGCGACGGCGATGCCGTCCGACCACTGCACATCTTCCAGCATGCGCGGGGCCAGCATGGCGGCGAGAACGAAAATCAGCGACGTCGCCCAGAACTCCAACTGCCGCCACGTGATCTGCAGCGTCTCCCACGTGCCCGGCGACAACCGCATGCGCACATCGGACGCGAACACCATCGCCGCCGTCACCACCGCAATGATGCCGGACACGAGAAAATAGGCCTGGCCGAGGACGAAGGTCAGATAAGCGAACGCGACCGAGATGGTGATTTCAGTCACCGTCGCGCCGCGGAACTGGCTGATCACGAACCCCGCGATCTGCGCCATGACGTAGCCGAGCACGATGCCGCCCGCGAAACCCCAACCGAACTCGATCAGACCCGCCGTCAGACTCGCCTCGTGCTTGCCGGTGATCACCTCCAACAGCACGACGAACAAGGCGATGGCGGCCGCGTCGTTGAACAGCGACTCGCCTTCGACGATCACGGTCAGCCGGCTCGGCGCACCGATATCGCGAAAGATGCCGAGCACCGCCGCCGTGTCCGTCGGCGCGCAAATTGCTCCGAGCAACAGGCACAAGACCAGCGGCATGCCGGTGACGAAATTCAGCGACACGCCAACCGCGACCATGCACAGCAGCACGGCGATGATGGCCAGCACCAACACCGGCGCGATATCGTCGATCAGCCGCCGCACGTCGACGGTCAACCCGCCCGCGAACAACAAGGGCGGCAGAAAGACGTAGAGGAATCCCTCAGGCGGAATCTGCAACGACTGCAGCGATTCCAGGATCACATTGCCGCTGTGACCGCCGCCGCTCGCCGCCGCGAAACCCAAGCCGCCGCCGACCAGCGCCAACAGCACCGTGAACGGCACATGAAAGCGCTTCGCAATAGGCACAAGGACGCTGACCAGCAACAGCAGCGTCGCAAATCCGAGAACGGCAAGGATGACGGGTGTCATGTAGTCCTGGGCAAACCGCCGGGCAGAGGGTGCATTGTAGTCTGCTCGACCCCCGCCGATGGAAGAGAAATCACCACCGTTGTGTCCGCTTACCACGTTCGCGCATGCGGTCAAAGTTTCGACGAATTTACCCAGGCGCACAGCGTCGCAGCACGCCGCCGCCCTCGCGCCGGCCCTCACCGCCTGCTAACGCTTTAGGCAATGTCCGACGCCGCAGCCGCTCCCGACACGCAGTTCCGCTGGTACCTCGCCGGGGCGGGGTCGTGGTTCATCGCCTTCGGGATCCAGGCGGTGATGTTCGCCTATCTCGTCACGACGGTCCTGCACGCGCCGCCGAATCGGGTCGGGATCGCGCAGATGTCGCTGACGGCGATGTCGACCCTGCTACTGCTGGTCGGCGGCGCGGTGGCCGACAAGGTGGACACGCGCCGCCTCCTCCTCTTCTGCCACGTGTTGGCGATCGTCCCGGCGCTGGTGCTTGCCGGAATCGTCTACACCGGCAACCTCAGATACGAGTGGCTGATCACCTATGGCCTTTGCATGGGCCTGATCACAGCCTTCATCCTGCCCGCGCGCGAGGCGATGATGGGCGACGTCATCGGCCCGCACGGCGGCCACGGCCGCATCCAGCGCGCGGTGACGACGACGATCGGCATCACGTTCTTGGCGCAAATCGCCGGGATGTTCGCCGCTGGATTCGCCGCCGTGTTGGGTGCGGCCCCCATCATCATGGTTCAAGTCGCAGCCCAAGCCTTCGGCGCCTTCACCGCCCATAAGCTCGTCCCGTCGACCCGCCACAGCGACCACGCACATATTAACGTCGGCAGCTCGGTGACCCGCATCGGCGCCGGCTTGCGCGAGGTCACGAACTCCTTCGCGCTCCTGCCGGTGACGATCCTCACTCTCGCTATCGGCGTCCTCTTTATAGGGGCGTTCCTCGTAATCTTGCCCGTTTTGCTGCGCGAAGAATTCGGCGGCAGCGTGGAGCAATTCGCGACGTTGCAAGTCTGCTTCTGGGGCGGCTCGATCATCTCCTCGATAGCCATCAGCCGCGTCGGCAACATCGTCCACCGTGGCCGCTTCATCGTCGGCGCGCTGACCGTGGGCGTCCTTGTCCTGTGCCTGATCAGCATCAAGGGCCCGCTTCTCCTCCTCGACGCGTTGGTGTTCGTGTGGGGCTTGGGCGCCGGGGTCACGATTTCGATGTCGCGCACCATCGTGCAGGAACACGCCCCGCCCGCGCACCGCGCACGCGTGCTGTCCGTCTATCAGCTGGGCTTCACCGGCGGCATGTCCATCGGCGCGCTCTTCATTGGCTTCGTGGTGGAAGCCCTCGGCGCACGCCACGCCACCCTGGTCCCGGCCGGCCTAATGGCGCTAGTCCTTGCAGGTCTCTTGCTCGGAACGAAGCTCTGGCACATCACCGCGCTCAAACATGACGACGGGAAGCCGGCGTGAGCGCACCGCCGTCAGGACTGCCCAGACTCTATTTCATCGCCCAGGGTCTGCACTTCGCCGCCGGCGGCCTCATGTCCGTACTCTTTCCCTGGATCATCGCCCAGCAACTGCACGAGACGCAGGCGCGCGTCGGCCTCTCGCAGTTCCTGGCGACGCTGCCGCTGATGCTGCTGATCCTCCTCGCCGGCGCCGTCGCCGACGGCCGCGACCTCCGCGGCTATGTCGCCCGCTTGCAGCTAACCGCAGCGATCCCGGCAATCGCATTGGCGATCATCATCGCCACCGGCAATCTGACGTTCTATTCGGCCACCATCTGCCTGGTCGCGCTTAACATCGTCGCCGCCTTCATCATGCCAGCCCGCGACGCGCTTCTCTCGCACATCACCCCGCCCCACATCGGCCTGTCGCGCACCGCAGCGATGGCCGTCGCCGCCACCTTCGGCGGACAACTCATCGGCACGACACTCGCCGCCAGCGCCTCAACGATCGGCCCCGTCCCGCTCCTCGCGTTGCAAGCCATCCTGCTCGCCTTGTCCGGGATTATGTCTTCGCGCGTGCCGCTCATCAGCGAAGACGCCTTCAAAGACTCCACCCCCACGCGCGTCGCCCGCCTGCTGCACGAGATGCGCGACGGCGTGATGACCGTGGTGCGAAGCGAACGCCTGCGCACGATGATCCTCTACCTCGTGCTGCCCGGCCCGCTCTTCAACGGCATGTTCCTGGTGGGCTTCCCGCTGATGGTGCGCGACGTCTTCCACGGCAACGCACCGATGCTCTCGATCATCATCAGCACGTTCCTGGTCGGTCTCACCGCATCGTCCTTCGCCATGGCCCGCCTGCCGGTCATTGAACGCCAAGGCCGCGCGATGATGCTGCTCTCGCTGAACAACGTCTTCGTCTTCACGGTGGTCTATTTCATCCACTCGTTCCCGGTCTTCGTCGTGTGCATGTTCTTATGGGGCCTCAGCGCCGGCGCATCCATGGCGGTCAACCGCGGCATGGTCCAAGCCGCCGCCCCGCCGATCTACCGCGCCAGAGTTCTCTCGGTGCTGCAATTCAGCCAGGTCGCCGGCGGCCCCATCGGCGCCCTGCTCTACGGCTTCATGGCCCAATGGGTCGGCATCGAAAACGCCTTGCTGATGGTGCCCATCGCCACAGCGATCCTGTGGACAACCTTCCGCCTGACGACGAACCTCTGGCACTTCAAACGCGAAGAAGCGGTCGCCGCAACGACCGCCCCCATCACGCTGGATTAGCCTTACGAATACGTCCGCTCATCCCACCACGGGAAATAGGACGGCATGTCCTTCGACACCTTGTCCGGATAATTCGCCGGCCGCTTCTCGAGGAACGACACGACGCCCTCTTTCGCGTCGGCCTGACGCCCGCGCGCGAAGATTCCGCGGCTGTCGATCTTGTGCGCTTCCATCGGATGATCCGCGCCCAGCATCTTCCACAGCATCTGCCGCGTCAGCGCCACCGACACCGGCGCCGTGTTGTCGGCGATCTCGCGTGCCAGCGCATGCGCCGTGGGCAACAATTCCTCAGGCTTCACGACCTTCGAGACAAGCCCAGCCGCCAACGCCTCCTGCGCGTCGAACACGCGGCCGGTGGCGCACCACTCGATCGCCTTCGAGATGCCCACCAACCGCGGCAAGAACCAGCTGGAACAAGCTTCCGGCACAATGCCGCGGCGCGCGAACACGAACCCAAAGCGGGCGTTCTCGCTGGCGATACGAATATCCATCGGCAACTGCATCGTGACGCCGATACCGACGGCAGGCCCGTTCACCGCCGCGATCACCGGCTTCAACGATTCAAAGATGCGCAAGGTGACGCGCCCGCCGCCGTCACGCACGCCCTCATGACTCCACTCGACCTCGCCGTTCTTAATCGGCACACCAGCCTTCTCCGGCCGGTCGCTCCGCGCCTCATAGTCGAAGGTCTTCGCACCGGCCGAAAGATCCGCCCCCGCACAGAACCCCCGCCCCGCACCTGTCACGATCACGACGCGAACATTGTCGTCCGCATCCGACTTACCGAACGCCTCAATCAACTCCGCCATCATCACACCGGTGAAAGCGTTCAACTTCTCCGGACGGTTCAACGTGATGGTCGCGATCTTGTCGGCGACTTCGTATTTGATTTCGGTGAAGGCCATGCGTGTTTCCTCGTGTGATGTCGTGATGCGGGCACCATAATCAAAGGACTGTCATCCCGGAAGCTAGACGCGTCCAAACGCGGAACGCGTTTGGGTAACGCGCCTGCTATCCGGGACCCAGGGCCCACGCGCCAACGTTCGCGCTACAACCCTGGGTCCCGGACGCAAGGCTCGCGCGCCGAATGCTGACGCATTCGGGCTCGCCTAGCTCCGGGATGACAGTGAGAGGTGCGCACGCTATTCCTTTCACCCAACAAGCCATTCCAAAAACGCCTGAGGAACCGCCGATGCATCCGTCGATCCATGCCAAGACCCAGCCCGACAAGCCCGCCTACATCATGGCCGGAACCGGCGAAACCGTAACGTATCGCGAGCTGGACGAACGCTCGAACCAAGGCGCGCAGCTGTTCCGCAAATTGGGCCTGAAGACCGGCGACGGCATCGCCATTTTCATGGAGAACAACGTCCACTACCTCTCGCTCGTCTGGGCGGCGCAGCGGTCGGGGCTCTACTTCACCTGCATCTCCTCGCGCCTGACCGCGGGCGAGATCGAATACATCGTCGCCGACTGCAACGCGAAGGTCTTCATCACCTCAAAGCCGATCGGCAGCGTCGCGGAAGAGTTGGCGAACCGCATGCCCGGCGTGAAGAAGTACATGCTGAACGGCGCAATCCCCGGCTACGAAGCCCTCGAAGACGCGCTCGCCAAAATGCCGACGACGCCGGTCGCCGACGAAACCCCCGGCGCCGACATGCTCTACTCCTCCGGCACGACGGGCAGACCCAAAGGCGTGAAGCGCGCGCTGACCGGCGGCGCATTGGCCCAAGCAAACCCGCTGATGATGCTGGCCAAGATGCTCTATCAGTTCGACGAGAACACGACGTATCTCTCGCCCGCGCCGCTCTATCACGCAGCACCGTTGCGCTACAACATGACCGTCCACGGCTTCGGCGGCACGACCGTCGTGATGGAACACTTCGATCCCGAGCAAGCGCTAAGCCTCATCGGCAAATACAAAACCACGCACAGCCAATGGGTGCCCACGATGTTCGTGCGCATGCTGAAGCTGCCCGACGACGTGCGCAAGAAATACGACGTCAGCGCGATGAAGGTCGCGATCCACGCCGCGGCCCCCTGCCCGATCCCGACCAAGCAGAAGATGATCGAATGGTGGGGCCCGGTGATCTACGAGTACTACGCCGGCACCGAAGGCAACGGCTTCTGCGCGATCACAAGCCAAGAGTGGCTCGCCCATCCTGGCAGCGTCGGCAAAGCCCTGCTCGGCGAACTCCATATCGTCGGCGAAGACGGCGAAGACGCGCCGACCGGCGAACCGGGCACGATCTACTTCGCGAACGGTCCCGAATTCTCCTACCACAACGACCCGAAGAAGACGGCCGAAGCGCGCAACGGCAAAGGCTGGTCCACACTTGGCGACGTCGGCTACGTCGACAAGGACGGATACCTGTACCTGACCGATCGCAAGGCCTTCATGATCATCTCCGGCGGCGTAAACATCTATCCGCAAGAGGCCGAGAACATCCTGATCAACCACCCGCGCGTCGCCGACGTTGCGGTGATCGGCGTGCCGAACGAGGATTTCGGCGAAGAAGTGAAGGCCGTGGTCCAGCCCATCGACTGGAAAGATGCGACGCCCGCTTTCGGCGACGAACTGATCGCCTATTGCCGCGAACACCTCTCCGCGATCAAATGCCCGCGCAGTGTGGACTTCGAGCGCGAACTGCCGCGTCACCCGACCGGCAAACTCTACAAGCGCCTGATCCGCGACCGCTATTGGGGCAACCGTGATTCGAAAATCGTCTGAGGACAGTCCGGTCCCACAGCCGCTGCGCCCGTCTGGCCCTGAGGGCCTGCTGGCGCGCAACGATTTCACGCCCGAACGCGTCGCCGCCTATTCGCAACTCGCCGCCCAATTCGGCGACGGCAAATTCCTCAGCGAAGAGGAACGGGAGAAGTCGCGCGCCGAAGTGATGGCCCAGTATGTCCCCGGAACGGATCTCTGGGTCTTCGGCTACGGCTCACTGATGTGGAACCCCGCGATCCACGTCAACGAAAGCCTGCCCGGCGTCGTCGAAGGCTTCCACCGCAGCTTCTGCATGCGCCTGATGTTCGGCCGCGGCATGCCGGATAACCCCGGCCTGATGCTCTGCCTCGTCCCCGGCGGCGCGTGCCATGGCATCGCCCACCGCATCGCTCCCGACCACGTGGAGAGCGAAAGCAAAATCCTCTGGATGCGCGAGATGCTCTCGGGCGCCTACATCCCAACCTGGGTCGACATCGACTTAGGCGCGAAGCGCGTACGCGGCGTCACCTTCGTGATGAACACCGACCACCCGCGCTATCTGCCCGACCTCGACCACGACGAAAAGGCCCGCCGCATCGCCCGCGCCGAAGGCCATCTAGGCACCAATCGCGACTATCTGTTCCGCACGGCCTCGGCTCTCGCCGACGCCGGCGTGAAAGACGCTTACATCGACGACATCCACGCACGCGTCGCCGCACTCGTTCAAACACCGCAGGGAGAAGACAAATGAAGACGATCAAGTACGCCGACATCGCCAAACACGTCGGCGAAGAACTGGGCGTGTCCGAATGGGTCAAGATCGACCAGGACCGCGTCAACAAATTCGCCGACGCGACCGGCGACCATCAGTGGATCCACGTCGACGTCGAACGCGCGAAGAAGGAACTGCCGACCGGCGGCACGATCGCTCACGGTTATTTGACGCTGTCGTTGATCCCGATGCTCGCCTCGCAGATCTCACGCATCGACGGCGTCAGCCGCGGCATCAACTACGGCTCGAACAAGGTGCGCTTCACCAACATGGTGCCCACGGGCTCCCGCGTCCGCGCCCGCCAAAAGCTGCTGGCCGCCGAACCCAAGGGCCCCGGCATGCAAATGACGAACGAGGTCACCATCGAAATCGAAGGCCAAGACCGCCCGGCCTGCATCGCCGAAACGATCAGCCTGGTCTATCCGTAGGGCCTATCGAACCCATACCTGGCCGTACCGCCGCCCGCGCCTATATTGCGGGCGGCAAGAAGGACCAACTCCATGGAAAAGATCAAGAAAACCGACGCTGAATGGCGGGCGCAACTGACGCCGGAGCAGTACCGCGTCACGCGTCAGCATGGCACGGAACGCGCCTTCACCGGCCCCTATCACGACTCGAAGGACAAGGGCACGTACACCTGCGTCAGCTGCGGCCTGCCGCTCTTCGACGCCGACACGAAATTCGACTCCGGCACCGGCTGGCCGTCTTTCTACGCACCGCTCAACAAAGAAAACGTGGCGGAGAAGTCGGACAACACCTTCTTCATGCGTCGCACGGAAGTGCTCTGCGCCCGCTGCGATGCGCATCTGGGCCACGTCTTCCCCGACGGCCCGAAGCCGACGGGCCTGCGCTACTGCATGAACGGCACCGCGCTGAAGCTCGAGAAGAAGGACTGACGCGCGCGTGTTGAAACTGCGGCCAGCAACGCTCGCCGACGTACCCATCTTGAAGGCGTGGGACGAAGAGCCCCACGTCATCTCCGCCACCACCGACGATCCCAACGCCGACAACGCCTTCGAAGGCATTGTCTGGGAAGAAGAGATCGAAGCCAGCTCCGACGTCTCGCGCTACTACGTCGCCGAACTGGACGGCCGCCCGATCGGCGCGATGCAAATCATCGATCCGCATCTCGAACCGACGCACTACTGGGGCGACATCGCACCGAACCTGCGCGCCGTGGACATCTGGATCGGCGGCACCGACGATCTGGGTCACGGCCACGGCGAAGAAATGATGCGCCAAGCCCTCGCCCTCTGCTTCGCCGACGAAGCAGTCACGGCCGTCATCATCGACCCGCTGGCGTCAAACACCCGCGCGCACAAATTCTACCAACGCATCGGCTTCAAACCCCTCCGCCGCCAGCTGTTCAACGGCGAAGACGATTGCCTCGTCCACGAACTCACGCGCGCCGACTGGCGCAGCCACTTCGCGGCACCCTAAGCAGGCCAGCCGTTCGCGCGTTTGTGAATGGACGCCGCTCTCCCGCCGGTCACGATCGCCCGCCGACGCGGGGAGAAGGGCATGAGACGAACAGCTTACATCGCGGCGCTTGCCGCAAGCATCATCACGACGAACGCACATGCCGAACCCAGCTCCCGCGAGCGCGCCGTCGCCATCGACAAGGTCGAGATCGCGCCGATCGAGACGGCCGATCTCGAACGCATCGCGCGCGGCCTGCGCCGCCCATGGTGCGTCGCCTTCACCCCCGCCGGCGAACTGCTGATCACGGAGAAACACCACGGAGTCCGCGTCATGCGCAGCGGACAACTACGGCCCAACGTGCTCGATGGCGGCCCAACGAACGTGCTGGCGAAAGAAGACAGCGGCCTCCTCGATATCGCGCTCGACCCCGACTTCGCCGCCAACCGAACCGTCTACATCGCCTTCGTCGAGGGCAGCGAGGCGGCAAACCACACCGCCGTCTGGAAAGCGCGCTATGCCGATGATCGGCTCAGCGAAGGCCGCGTCATCTTCCGCGTCAAGCCGGACAAAAAAGGCACCAGCCACCCCGGCGGCCGCCTGCTGTTTCTGCCCGACAAGACGCTGCTCCTCACCATCGGCGATGGTTTCGACTACAAAACCGCCGCGCAAGATCTGGGGTCGCATCTCGGCAAGACGCTGCGCCTCACACGCGACGGCGCACCGGCGGCGGATAATCCGTTCATCGGCCGCGCCGGCGCCTTGCCGGAAATCTGGACGCTCGGTCATCGCAACGCGCAGGGCCTGACGCGCGATCCGACGACCGGCGACATCTGGCTGCACGAACACGGGCCGCGCGGCGGCGACGAGATCAACCTGCTGCGCGCCGGCGCAAACTACGGCTGGCCCGTCGTCACGCACGGCATCGACTACGACGGCAAGCTGATCTCAGAACGCGCGCACGCGCCGGGCATGGAACGCTCGATGTTCTACTGGGCACCGTCGATCGCACCGTCCGGCCTTGCGTTCTATCGCGGCAACGCGTTCCCCGATTGGCAAGGCAAGTTCTTCGTCGGCGCCCTCGCCGCCAAAACAATCGTGCGCGTCCGCCGCGGCAAAGACACGGGCTTACTGGTCGAGGACGAGCGCATGTTCGGTGCTTACAAGAAACGCATCCGCGATATCCGCGAAGGCCCCGACGGCATGATCTACATCCTCACCGACGAAGAAGACGGCGAACTGCTGCGCCTGGTGCCGAAGGCGTCGCCCGGCTAACCACCGCGGCCTCAATGGGGCCGCATCCTTCGGCTCCCCAAAACGAAAGCGGCGGCAGGTGATCAACCTGCCGCCGCATATAGAGAGCGATGAGCGCGGGGGCACCCATCTAAAGACTGCGCATGGTCCAATCGCAGCCCGTGAGAAAAGCCTACGCGAACCCACCTGACACCCAGATGACACGCCCATGACGGCAGACCGATCATCGCCGCGACCTACGTAAATGATTAACGGCCCGCACCAACGGCGTCCCCGAAATACCGCCCCGGCGTCGTGCCGAACGTCTCGCTGAAGGCAGCGACGAACGCGCTAGCGCTGCGATAACCGGCGTCGCGCGCAACGGCCTTCACCGCCCTGCCCTCCGCCAGCAGACGCAGCGCATCCAAGAACCGCGCATGCCGCCGCCACTGCCCGAACGTCATTCCAGTCTCGGCCGCGAACCGCCGCTCCAACGTGCGAACGCTGACCCCGAAGCGCCGCGCCAACGAAGCGCCGTCATCTCCGCACGCCGTCGAACAATAATCTGCAACGCGACGCAGCACCTCGCTTGAAGGCATCGGCAGGCCCAACGCCGGCACACGCTCGGTGCGAAACGCGTCGACGATCAAGACGGCAAGCGCCTGCTGCACGGGATCGCGCCGGTCCAGCATTCCCTCATCGCACGCGCGCAAGATCAACGCGCGCAATAACGGGGACACCGACACGACCCCGCTCGACGACGGCAACGCCGCCCAATCGGAAGGCCTGAGATAGAGCGTCGCGAACGACGACGCGCCGCTGAAGGCGATCGCATGCTCGATCGCCGCCGGCGCCCAGATCGCCCACTGCGGCGGCACGACCCAAAGCCCTTTGTCCGCCGACACCGTCATGATCCCCGCGGACGCGTAGATCAGCTGATGCCAGTCGTGCGAATGCGCCTCGATCCGCGCGCCGTCGCGCACGCCGGTGCGCAAGGTGCGGATGACAAAGAACGGTTCGTCCGCCGCGGTGTGACGCTTTTTCGACATCTAAAGTCAGAATAGCGCGATTGCGCCATCCGCGCGAGCCGCTATCGTGAGCGAAACCAAGCCAAGCCGGGACCAGTCACATGCCCAACAACCTCGCCGCCTTCGCCATCCACGTCGACGACGTCCAGCGCGCCCGCCGTTTCTACGAGGCCATCTTCGGCTGGACGTTCGAACCCTGGGGCCCGCCGGACTTCTACCTCATCCACACCGGCGACGAGCGAAGTCCCGGCGTCCAAGGCCTGATGCACAAACGCATGACCCCGCGCGCGCAAGGCGACGGCCCAAACTGCTTCGAGTGCACGATCTCCGTCGACGACGTCGACGCCATCGCCGCAGCGGTGAAGAAGCACGGCGGCAAAGTCACGATGGAAAAATCAAAAATCCCGACCGTCGGCGAAGTGATCTACTTCGACGACCCCGACGGCAACCGCGTCGGCGCGATGAAATACGAAACGCCGCCGCATACCTAAGGGCCTCGTGCGCATGGAACGTGAGTAGATGCCCACAGTCACTCAACTCGCCCGCTTGATCGTCACCCGATGCTCGCCGCTCTTCGAAGCCCACATGCGCATACAGCCGGTCTGCGCCGAGGGTTCGCCCTTGAGGCCCGGCCCTGAGATCGAGAACGCGTCGGGATACTGCACCATCGGCACATAGACCTCCGTCGGTGCGTTGATTGAGGGATCGGCGTCGAAGACGAATGAAAAGTCGCCGCTCGCGCGATCGAACTTCATCTCCTTCAGGACACCCTGGCACGCGCGCACGAACGGCCTTACAAAGCCCTCGACCGCGCGCCCGCCGGAATTCGGATCTTTCAAATCCACCTGCTGATCGCGCGAAAACACGGACAGGTCTTCCTGATTCCACCCGTCGCCGATGGCCTGATCGTTGCGGTTCGACGCCGTGTAGTTCCACAGGGTGCAGTTCAACAGATTCCGGTCGAGCGCGTTGTACATAAGATCCAGCGCGATCACGTGCTTCTCCCACGGCTTCGCCGAGGTATCTCCCTTCGCCCAGGCTGCGTAGGCCGCCCCGCCATCGAGATCGAAGGGTATCCCGAACTCCCCGATCAGCGTCGGCGCGCCGCCCGGGATCGACGCAGATGCTTCCTTGATGCGGCCCAACTGCCGCGCATAAGAATCCTCGATCTCCGCCGCCCCATTCAGCGCCTTCATCGTGAAGGGATTGAGCGACGTCGGATACATGAACGTCTTCGTCGACAGCGTAACGATATCGTACCAATGGCTGGCGTTGACGGTGCGCTCCGGCGTCCCCGGCGGAAAGCCCTCACCCGTGATGCCGGCAAACGGATCAAGCTCTGCGAACACCAGCCAATCGTCATCGACGGCGCGAATCTCGCGCGCGACACGCTGGAAGAACGGCGCCATGCCGTCGGCATCCGCATGCACCGTGCGGCCTTTCACAGTCTGGAAGAAGTCCTCGCGCAACACCTCGTGCCCATTCCCGGTGACACGATAAGCCCCCGCTTTCTCGAACGGACACGAAACACCTTTGCGCCAAATCGAAACGCGGCCCTCGTTCACGGTCTTCTCGCCGATGACGCCGACCTTCATCTGCGCGGGATCGAACGCGAGTTCCGGGATGGTCCGTGGCAACCCTTGCGCCACGAGCAACCCGTCAAGCGCCGACCACGCCGGCCCCGGCCGCACAGGATCGGGATGCTCCGCCGTGCGCTCTGTATGGCGATAAGACAGCGCCTGCCCCGTCCATCCGGTCCCCGGCTCGTTCAGCGTATCGAAGCCCAACACGTGCGGAATCCCCTTCACACGCTTGGCGATCGCGCGCATCGCGCCGAGGTAATGGCTCTGCAGAAAATCCTGCGCCGTCTTTCCGTCGATCTTAAAATCCGGCACGAACAGATCGCCCGCAAAGAACAGCGTCCACATGATCGCGTTGGCCGGCATGCGATAATTGTTCGCCCACGTCATCATCGGATAGCGGTCTTCCTGCCGCCCGCCACGCGCGTAGTCGTATTTGTGCTGCATCACATGCGCCGCACCCGACGCGTGAAAGGTCGTGAAGTCCAGACCCACCGCCTCGAACACCCACCCCGGCGCGCCGTCACCGCCGGTCATCCGGCTCCAAACATCCTGGTGAAAATCAATGAACACGTAGAGCCCATACTCGCCCGCGCGCCGCGTCAGTTCGGTGAAATAATCGAGATACGCCTCGTCATATTTCCCGGGGCCGGCGTGCTCGACCGCCTCCCACGTGGTCAGCAGCCGCAAGCAATTCATCCCCCAAGCCTTCAGCCGCGAAAAATGCTCATCGGCCTCGGCGATCGGAAACGGCCGCCCAACAAAACTAACCTCGCGATGATCGGAAAAATCCGAGGGAAAATTCGTGCCGCCCTTCGGATAAGGCACCTTACAGTCCCCGCCGAGATTGACCCCGCGCAGCATCACCTGCCGCCCGCCCGCATCCACGAACCGGTCACCCTTCGTCTTCAGTCGATCCATCTCGCGCCTCTGATTTTAAGGTATCATTCGAACGACAGACTTATCGCTTGCCGTCCACTGAACACAAACCGCGACCAGCATCCATGAACCCGCCCCTGCCGCCCGAGCTGATGGCCCGCGCATCCCTCCGAGGCCGCGAACACGCATGGCCGCTCCATGACATTCCCGCCGTCGTCGAGGCCGCACGCAAAGCAAACTTGATCAACATCGGCGGCCAGCTGCAGTTTCGCCTGCCAGCAGGAACCTGCGAGTGCTATTGGGTGAACATCGACACCTATAAATCAGTCCCGGCCACGCTGCCCTGGTCACAGCGTGTTCAAGCGACAGCCGACGAAGCCCTGCGCCAGTTGGAGACACTGAGGACGGGCGTTGATTTCTTGGCCGAAGGTCGGCGCGGCTTCGCCACGCATCTCGACGACGCGCAAGCCGCGGGCATCGATCCAATCGACCACATGTGCTTTGTTTGGTACGTCAAAAGCGAAGAGTCGCTCGAACGGCCGAAGCCTGGCGGCTAACACTCACCCAGCGGCACGAACTGCCCCACGACGCCGAGCACGCTGCACGTCTTCTCTCGCCCGTTTCCTTCCGGCACCTTCAGGCTGTAGATCGAGAACGCCAGAAAATTCCGCCGCTCGATCGGCAGGGCCGGGATGATGAGCCCCGCGAGCGCGCCGCCGAACTGGCTCGACCCGTCACGCGGATTCTCGCCGCGCTTGACCGCCTCTTCTTCGATTTTCTTGACCACCCATGTCTGCGCCCACGCATTGAACTCGGCGCGCGAGGGATTGGTGACGACGAAGAGCGCAAGCACCAACGCCAGCACGATCAACACGCGGCTCATCGAGATTCCCCTTATCAGACCACCGCCCAGGATAAGCGCCATTGCGACCGAAAGATGGCGAGCGCGTCATGATACGATCGCTGATTCCGCCGCGCGAGACCGATGCTTCCCATCACCCTCATCCTCTGGGCTTACTTGGTCCTCATAAACCTCGCGACCTTCGGCGCGTTCGCGCTCGACAAGGTCGCAGCCGAGAACCAACGCCGCCGCACGCCGGAACTGACGTTGCTGGGGCTCGCCCTCATCGGCGGCAGCGCCGGAGCGCTCATTGCGCAGCAGTTCTTGCGCCACAAGACGCGCAAGCAACCCTTCCGCGCCCTACTCATCGCCATCATCGCACTGCACGTCATCGCCGCCGCGCTGTGGCTGACGACACGCTGAACCCGTCGGAGGCGTGCAGGCGTGCCCGGCGCATTCACCGTCCGCTCTACGTACAATGCCAAAGCGCCCGTTTCGATCAGCCGGTGTGCCTCGCCAATCCCTTCGTGGTTGAAGTTTAACGCAGCGCCTCAACGCCGCGGCGCGCACCCCACAAGTCACTCTTGAAAGTGGCCGGACCTCCCGCTAAAGAAATCGCACACACGGTACCGGGCCCCTCTGGCAGGCGAACCAACGCCTGCGATGTCGGACGTGTGGTCATAGCCACCAACGTCATGGCAGGGGTCCGATGGAAGAAGTCACGCTATTTCTATTCTCCGACGTGCTGGGCAAGCCCGCCTGGGCCTGGGCGCTTTTCCTCTCGATCATCCTCGCCATCGTCGTCTTCGACCTCGGCATCTTTCACCGCAAGGCGCACGCGATCTCGTTCCGCGAGAGCATGCAGCAATCGGCCGTCTTCGTCTCGATCGCGCTCATCTTCGGCGGCTGGGTATGGTGGTCCTACGGGCCTGAGAGCGGCCTGAATTATTTCACCGCCTATCTCGTCGAGTACACGTTGTCGCTCGACAACATCTTCGTCATCGCGCTGGTCTTCACCTATTTCGCGATCCCGCGCGAGTATCAGCATCGGGTGCTTTTCTGGGGCATCCTGGGCGTTATCGTCCTGCGCGCGCTGATGATTTCGCTGGGCAGCGCCATCGTCACCGAGTTCCACTGGGTCCTCTACATCTTCGGCGCATTTTTGATCTTCACCGGCCTCAAGATGCTCTGGCTCGTCGATCAAAAGCCCGACATCGCGAACAACCCGATCCTAAGATTCCTGAAGTCGCGCATCCGTGTGACGGATCAGATCCACGGCGACCGCTTCTTCGCCCGCCTGCCCGACAAAAAGACCGGCCGACTGGCGCTGCACGCGACGCCGCTGTTCCTGGCGCTTTGCGTGATCGAGTTCGCCGACATCGTCTTCGCCGTCGATTCTGTGCCGGCCGTGTTCCTGATCACGACCGACCCCTTCATCGTCTACACATCGAACATCTTCGCCATCATGGGTCTGCGCGCGCTGTTCTTCACGCTGGCCGCCGTGATCGAGCGTTTCCACTATCTGAAATACGCGCTCGCCCTCGTGCTGGTCTTCATCGGCGCAAAAATCTTCGTCGCACAATTCACCGGCAAGATCCCGCCTTACATCTCGCTCGGCGTAACCGCAGGCCTCATCGCCGGCGGCATCCTCTTCTCGATGCTCATGACCCGAAGGTCCCGCCATGCCGAGAAGGGACCAGAGCCGGACCGGGTCTAAACGACGAGCCGCACGCGCCGCTCAGCCGGTGCGATGGTGGCGCTGACGCCCGCGTCGAAGCGCACGGCGTCGGCCTCAATGCCGTCGGCGAAGATGGTGCCATCCATGCGCGACTCAATCAGCAGCGGTTGATCGCGCGTCACCCGGCCTTCGATCAGCGTCGCGGCGAACCCACGTCCCGGCCAAGCCTCCCGCACCACGAAGTGCAGTTCGTCGGCCGCCGGGTCGAACACGGCATCCGCCCCGCGCAATGATTTCAGCCAGCCCGTCGATCCCGTGCCGGTCGAAACGATCAGACCGCTCGACGATTGCACCTCGTCGTTCGCGCCGTGCCGGATGCGGTACCGCGCCGACTGGTGTGTCTGCACGCCGACGAAAATCTCGTTCAGCCCGCGCAGCACTTGGCGGTCGGACGTCGCCGCTTCCGCCAGCGTCGCCTCGCGCATCGGCCGCCGGTCGCTCAAGACCTGAGGCAAGGCGGCGATAAACGTGTCGACGTCGAAAGCCAACAAACTGCCGTCGATGGTCTGCGGGTCCGGATTGACGCCGGCCAGCGGCTGCCCCTCCAGATACTTGCCGACATTCGCGACCAACCCGTCTTGCCCGACCGCGACGACAAGATCGTGCGGCTCGAACAGAAACTGCGCCACCATCTGGCGGTCGATCTCGGCAAGCTTCACGTCCGACGGCATCGCCTTGCGGATGCGCGCGACCGCCCGAGACTGCGCCGTGTCTTCCACCTCGGCCTTCTTGAAGTCGGCCATGCCTTTCGCCGACTGAGCCATCGCAAAGCGCGTCTGCCCCTCGCTGCCATAGCGCTGCACGAACGCCTGCTTGGCGCTCGGCCGCGTCAGAATGACGACGCGCTGGCGCACGAGCCGCTACTCGCTCTTCGCCGCAAACTGATTGGCAAGCCGCTCCAACGCATCGCCGCCGATCGACAGCGACGCCAGCGCTGTCTCGCGGTTCGCCCAATCCTTGAACGCCATCGCCGCGATCTGCTGCGGCGGAATTTCGCTCCACGGCTTCAGACGAATGCGCAACGCCTCGGCATCCGCCGACGCCTCCGCCTTCGACGTCTCGGCGCGCACCTCGGCCACCTTGCGCCGCTCGCTTTCCAACGCCTGCTCGTTAGCCAGCGCGTTCTCGGCCAACTCGCGCTTGTTCTTCTCGTCGCGCAGCTTCAGATCGTGCTCATCCGTCGTCGCCGCACGCCGCCGCTCGAACATCGCCGCGTCCGCCTGCCTGAGCAGCTGCTCGCGCAAATTCGCCTCAAGCGCCTTGCGGATCTCCGGCGTCGGCTTCAGCGACAACACCAGAACGCGATCAACCGCAATCCCATCCGCAGCCAGCCGCTTGTCGTCCGCGATCCCGCGCATGATGACTTGCGACAGCTCATCCGACTTGTTCAACGCCGCATCCAACGTCGAACGTACCAGCGCATCGCGACACGCCGTCTGCGCGATCGCGCGCAGACGCTCGACGATCTGCTTCATCGGTTCGCCCGTATGCGCGCCCGTCATGAGGTTGATGGAGAAATCCTGGCGCGCCGCCGCGATGGACGCGTCCTTGATCCGGAACGAAATCAGTCCCTGAATGGTGATCGTCTGATAATCGACCGTCATCGCCTCGACGGCGAAGATCTCATCGCGCGCATCGGTCGGCACCGCCGCCCCCGTCGCGAACGGCATATAGACGAAGCCGGCGAGGCCCAACCCCTGCCGCACCACCCGCCCGCCGCGATAGAGCACGACAAAGTCGGTGGGCTTGGACTTGAGGTAACGGAAACCAAACATGAGACTGCGCTCCAAATGGAATCGATTGGCCCCTAGCTGCCCGTCATCGTCTCCCAGGGCAACCGATTAGCGTGGATCGACGGCCGGATTTCACCGGCTCATCGGCATCGAGGTCGTCGGAAGCAGGCGCATTTCCAAAGTCTCGGAGTCGATACCCTGAGCGCGAAACGCGCCGCCGTCACTCGCCTGAAAGGCGAGCAGCAGCTCGCGCTCGCCGTTGAGCAAGCAAATGCAGACCGTGGTGCGGCGCCAGCGTTTGACGCGGGCCAAAACCTGGCTCCAGCCGCAGGACCCGGCGCCCTGCACCACACCGTTCGGCACCAGGCGTAGTAGACAAGTCCTGCCGCTGGTTTCGCCTTTAACGAGCGCGCGGATGACCGCCGGGGGCTCGGGCTGAGGCGCGTTGGGATCGAGCGTGACCGGCAAGGCTTGCGCGAAGGTGGCGCCGGCGGCGGCCAGAACCACAGCAAGACCCATGTTTGCTACGGTCGACCGCTTTCTGCTCATCGCACCTATGTCCAGTAAAGCCAAAGCCAATGGAGTTGCAAACTCGTCCAATCGAGTTGCAGCTTTAACACAAATCACTGTTGCTCAACCTTAAGTTTCATGATTTCGTAACGATTGGGGACGGTCGTTTCCGCCTGGGGGAGGTGGAAAATGGCCAAATTGGTGGGGGAAATCATGCAAAAGTCGGCGAGCGCGCGGGCGCTCCGTGCTCGGTTTATGAGCAGCGTTGCGTTAACTGCAACAATAGCGTGTGGCCTGGCCGGACCGGCCGCCGCCACGGTAACCCCGGAAACGGTCACGCCGGCATCCGTTGTCGACACCACCAATACGGCACCTTATTGGGTCGGCGTCGCGATCCGCAACGAGGCGGGCAATTCCGGCGGCACTTGCACCGGCCTTCTGATCAACCCGCGCACCGTGATCTTTGCCGCGCACTGCGTCGACAGCTTCAACCCGGACGCCTATGACACGCCGACAAGCCCGGGCAACCGCGCCCAAGTCGGCTACACCACCGATCCGACCTTCGGCCGCACGAACCTGCGCGAGTTCTTGTTCGGTCTCGACTTTGTTGTCCCTGCCGGCGACGCCCGCACGATCACGGCGAGTTCGGTGAATGTGTGGTACGACCCGCGCTCGCGCTTCGGCTCGGCTGCCGATCCGCTGAGCGGAACGTTCCTGCCCGCCGACATTGCGATTGCCGCCTTCGGAACACCGAACGAAATATTGGGACGCGATGCGTCCGCCGGTGTCGCGCTGCTGTTTTCGCAGATCAACGGCCTCGTTCCCGTCACGATCGGCGGCTACGGCCAAAGCGGCAACGGTCTCACGGGCGCCCGCACCGCATCGACCGCAGAAGAGAGCTTCTTCCGCCGCCTCGCCAGAAACACCGTCGGCTTTCTGGGCGACGAACGCACCATCGACCAAGCCGTGTACGGGGCAACGATCGGCGAAATCTTGAGTCCAGCTGCACTGCGCTATCAGGATCTCTACTGGGCCGACTTCGACGATCCGCTGCGCGCGACGCGGCCGTTCTTCGCCGGACCCGGCACCAACGCGAACTCGACGCTCGACTTCGACGTTTTCCCAGGCAACGCCGTCGCAGGTGAAGCGATCACCGCCGCCGGCGACTCCGGCTCGCCGCTCGTGACCACGGCGTTCGGCCGCGCGGTCTCGCTTGGCGTTCTGAGTCAAGGCTCGCGCTTCTTCCACGATTCCATCGGCAACACGGACGACAATTTCGTCCGCACACCCGCGTTCTCGAACTACGGAACGACGGCGGGATACAACCCGCTGTTCCTGTTCTGGGACCAAATCGTCGTCAACAATCCGTATAAGTACGTGACGGCGGCAGCCGGCGATGGCGAATGGACAAATGCCGCGCGCTGGACCCAGGAACTCGACCCGCTCTACGCCATCCTCTCGGGCGGCGTTCTTGTGAACGCACTGCCGACGACGCCGGCGCTCGGTTCGTCGGACGCCGCAACGAACGTAGGCACGATCACAGCCAACCCGGTGCCGCCCGCCGCTTGCGCCTTCACGAGCACCTGCATCCCGGGCGCGGGCTCGGGAGATCCGGCAGACGTAATCGCGCCGTTGCGCGACGACGTCATCATGCCCGGCGAGATGTCGCTCGAAGGTGAGATTGCGCTCGCCGACCCGATCATCGTCGACGAGGTCGTAATACCCGGCACGCCTATCAGCGAAGCCCAAGTCACCGCGCCCTGGTCGAGCGGCACGCTGATCGCCGTCAACTCGGGCGCGCTCACCGGCCCAGGTTCGACGAACTTCGTGCCCCAGAACACCAACGGCACCGCGGGCATCCAAAACTCGGCGAACTTCTTTGAAGTGAACCTGCGCGCCGCGGGCACGACGTTCCTGACCGGAACGACGGTCGAGATCGACCGCCTCAATCTGCGCGGCGCATCGTCCGGCCTGAACATCCGCGCCGGCGCGACGCTCAACACGACGATCACCTCTTTCGTCGACGCGGGCATACTGACGGTCAACGGCGCCTTCAATCCGCGCGGACTGAGCCTCTTCGGCGGCCGCGTCCATGGCACAGGCAACATCTCGACGGTGACGGGTGTCATCAACGCCGGCGCCACGGTCGCGCCGGGCAATTCGATCGGTACACTGACGATCACCGGCAACTTCGTTCAAGGCGCAGGCGGCCTGCTCGAGATCGAGCTGACGAACGGCGCCAGCGACCTGCTCTCGATCACCGGAAACGCATCGCTTGCCGGCACGGTCGCCTTCATGCCCTTCGGCCCAAGCCCGCTTGAAGGCCAGAGCTACGTGTTCTTGCAGACGGGCGGTACGGTCACCGGACAGTTCGGCATCGTGCGCGACTTGCTGCCCGGTGCGTTGTTCCCGGTCGTCACCTACGGCTCGAACTTCGCTCGCGTTACGCTGCGCACGCTCTGCACCACGGCAACCGGCCCGATCCAGGATCCGACCTGCGATGCGATCAGCGATCCCTCCGTCCAAGCCGATGCCGACATGCAATCGGCGATCGCCGGGCTCCAAGCGCTCGCCGTCGTCCAACCGGCCCTTCTCGGTCAGGCGTTGGAAGCGCTGAACCCGACGCGCGCTCATGCGCAGGCGATGGTCGGCCTCTCCAGCGGCGACCTCTTGCGCAATCAGTTCGGCCGCCGCACGCACGATCTCGCCGGCGGCACGCTGGGCGGAACCGACGTCGCGCAAGCCGACCTCGCTGCGTCACAACTTGCCTCGCTCGCGCCGTCGGCCGAAATGCTGGCGTCGGCGGCGGCGGCGGCCCTTGACGATGCCGGTGGCGCCGGCGGCGGCGGGTCGAACATCGACCTGCCGAACGGCTTTGCGATGTTCTTCGCGGCCGACGTCGCGCTGACCGATACGGATCAGGCGGCGGGCCTGGGCGTGGACGAAGCCGACGTCGCCGCGCTGACGGCGGGCCTCGACCACCGCGACGGCTCGGGCTTTACGCTCGGCGGCGCTCTCAGCTATCTGCAATCGAACGTCTCGCAGGACTATGGCCTCGGCGGCCGGACATCCAGCGACGGCGTCGCGCTCTCCGGTTACGGCACGTGGCGCCGCGACCTATTCTACGCCGACGCGTTCGTCTCGGCCGCGTGGCACTCGTTCGAGACCGAGCGCGAGCTGCTTGTGGCGCCGTTCACGAAAGCGACCGCGACCGGCTCGACCGACGCCAGCCAAAGCCAAGCCGGCATCACCGTCGGCTACGGCCTGAACAAGAACGCCGCCGCGTCGTTCGGCGCCGTCGGCGGCCTCTACTATCTGAGCATGGACATCGACGGCTACACCGAGACTGGCGCCGGCGCCTTGTCGGCCGTTCTGCCCAACCGCACGATCGACTCGCTCAAGACTCAGCTCGGCGGCGAAGTCGCGCTGCGCCTCGACCCGGAGAACGACTCGCTGGTGCCGATTGTGCGCTTGGTGTGGAACCACGAGTTCGAAGACGACGCGCTGGTGACGAGCGCAGGCTTCGCCGGATCGCCCGCGACCACGTTCACGACGCCTGGCCCAGACCTCGGTTCGGACTGGGCGACGCTGGGCGTAGGCCTATCGGGCCGGGTCAGCGACTCGACCAGCTTCTACTTCCGCTACCAACACGACATCGGCCGCGACGGCCAAGACAACCAAGAGGTCTCGGCCGCAGCCCGCGTCACGTTCTAAAAAGACGCCCCAGGAAACCAGAAAAGCCGGCGCCGCCAAACGCCGGCTTTTTTGTGTCCCCACATCTATTCGCATGGGCGCGCCGCAAGCCCAGCGAAAAAGAAGGTGAACCACCAAGCACATCAAGCCGCTTGCGCAACGTGAGCAACGTGGCCGGCCGATATCGATTGCATTGGCGCGCAGCGCCATAAAGAAGTCGAACGGCGACAGCCATAAAACCGCACCAGCGGCTCGGTGTGCTTGGTGGTTCAATCTCTCTCGCCACCCATCACCGATCACGCTCGAGCACGGACGCTACGCGTCAACAAGATCCCGTCGGCGCGAACCGCTATAGGATCCCGCAAACGCACAGGACGTCGCGATGGCGGCGCCAGCCTCTTGGCCTCTTTGCGGCTTTGCGTGAAACCTTTCTTACGTTGAGCGCGCGGCACGCCCGCCACCGGCGCCGGTCCTTTCGTGCGCCGGGTCAGCGCGCCGTCTTGTCGATCCGCGCGTGAATGCCCGTCACCTCCAGCAGTGCCGCCGACCCGTACCAGCCATAGGCTTCATAGGCGAACACACCCGCCGCCACCGCCGGATCGCTTGCCATCAGAGCGTCCGCCGCAGCGACATCCGCGACATTCAAAACGAAGATCCCCGCATACCCGCGCTCGTTCTCTTCCAACGGCCCCGCAACGATCAGCTTCCCCTCGGCCGCCAACCGTTTGATGTTCGCCATGTGCCCTTGAAAGAGCGTCGATCGCTCCGCCGGCGACGCCGCCTCTTTCGGCCCGCGTTTCAAAATCACGAGCACATAAGGCTTCATCCCACGCTCGTCCGCGCCCAAACGTTTCGCCAGCGCAGCGTCATAAGGTGGCGGAGCAGCCGCCGCCGCTGCAGCAACGGCCAAGCCCATCACGGTTCCGATCGCCAACAACATGCGCACCGTCAGCATCCTTCTCATCAACGCCGCACCTGTATCGTTTCGATCGATTGCCCGCCGCGCACGACGATCAGCTCCGAGAACCAATGCGGCCCGTCGATATAGGCCTTCACCTCGTCGGCCGACATCGCCTTCGTCCAACGCTTATCGGCGCCAAGAATGATGTCGCCCACCTGCACGCCCGCCTTCGCCGCCGGCGACATCGGCTTTACCGCACTGACCTTCGGCCCATCGATCGACGACACGACGGAAATTCCCAGATAGAAATCGTTGGGCGGCGCCATATTCGCCGACGCGACGGCAGCGATCAACACAACGGCGCAAACGGAAACAGCGGCGCGGAAGATCATGATGAACTCCTTCTGCAGGGACGGAAAACGGAACGCCGCATGACGCTAACACAAACCGAAGCGATGGGCCTGACCCTGCTGATCGAATCGGCGGTGGCGGCGGCGCTCGCCTTCCCGCTCGCCCGCAAGCCGCTTCTCTGCGCCGGCGCGGCTATCCTGGCCAGCTGCATCACGCATCCCATCCTGTGGGCCATCTATCACGACGCGCATCAGGTCTTCGGCACGCTCACCACGCCGACGCTGGAGGCGGTAATCATCGCCGTCGAGACACTGTCCTATCGCGCAATCGCGACGCCGCGCTGGAGCGAAGCGGCCCTCTTTTCGCTCATCGCCAACGGTGCATCCTGGGGCGCGGGCGAACTCATTTACGCGCTGACGTAGGCACGGGCCCCGCAAATGCAAACCCCTGCCCCAGTGCCAGCAGCAGAACCGGCAATTCGATCCACGCATGGATCGCCGCCGCCACGGCATAACCCGCGCGCGCGTCGGTATAGCTGATCGCATAGATGCCGAACGCCACGATCGCGATCCCCGCGACGCCGAACGCGAACACGCGCCAGCTCGGCCACGGGACGATCGTCGTCGCGCGCGCCTCGCCCTGCTTCGACTTCAGCAGCATCGGCAGCATGACGATTACGGCGACATAATGCATCGCCTGCGCAACCACCGCGGCCGAGAACAAATGCAAATCCGAAGATCCCGGCGGCAGGAACGACAACAGCGGCCTATCGCCCGCATCGAACATCGACACGCTCTGCGTCGCATCCAGCGAGAAGATCAGCGCCGCCACCTCATGAAACACGCCTGCCGCGACCAACCCCGGCAGCACGAAGAACGGAAGCCCAAGCCAGAACAGCCACCGCCGCCGCTCCTCGCCCTCCGTGATCTCCGCGACGAAACCCATCGGCGTGAGATTGTGCAGCCACGCCCAGATCAAAAACGTCTCGATCGGCCAATACGTCGCGCCGACCGCAAACGCGATCCCGATGACCGCGCCCAGCGCGCGGTTCTTGCGCATGAACGCCGCCGCCGTAAACGCCAGCGCCGCGCCAAGCCCGAACTCGATCGGCACGAACCAGTCCGAGCCCAGCCAATGCATGCTGTTGCCGATCCGCGCCAACGCGATCGCGCCGACCAGCCCGCCGATGATGCCCAGCAGCGGCATCGACGCCCGCGACGAGAATCGTTCGTCGACATAGCGCAGCTCGTAAAGCACGTGCGGCAGCCCGAACGCGCTGATCATCAGGACGAAAGCGGCGAGCGGAACGGCGACAACCGCCGCGACCGACACCGTGGCGACCGCGATCCAGAGGACCACCAGCCCGAAATACGCCCGATCGATCGAAGGAAGGCTCACGTGCATGGGGAGAACTTTGGCGCTCCATCCACCGCGGCGTCAATCGATCCCCAAACGTACAGCGCGCAACGCCCCACGTGCTGCACCCAACGATAGAAATTCTCGCCCGCCCGGTGCAAAGGCATTGGCAAACCGGGTTCACGCTACCTCACGCATCACGCGAGCAACAACCGCCATCCGATTGATCCAACACAAGCGAACCGTAGATCTGCGCGCGCGCCGACTCACCGGCACATGACCGAACCAAGCGCAATGCGTTTCCGGACGCGCCGCTCGGATTTCATCGGCGCCTGTGTCGGGGACACGAAACATCCACAGCCGCCCGCTTTGACGAACCCGGACCGCTGCTAGAGTTAGCTGCATGCAGTGATTCTGTTTCGCGCCTAGTGACGGGATGCCCCCCTACCCAAGCGTTCCCGTCGATACCCATCGCCTAGGCGTCGAATGCGGCAGGTGTTCGCCCCCAACGACACCTGCCGCTTTTTTTTGCCCGTGACGTACCGGAGTCAAAAAGAAAGCGGCGGGTGATGAACCCGCCGCCTGATGTTTTGCCTTCGAGAAGGCTGGATTAGAACTCTTTCACGATTTCGATGAACCCGCGGCGGCCGAGTAGGTCGTACGGACCACCGATGGCGACCGAGTTACCGACCTTACCGAACGCACCACCCTGAGACACGGCCGGCGGCGGATCGTCGAAGGCGTTCTGCACGCCCACGATGATCGACCAGTCGTCCGCACGATAGCGGGTCGAGAAGTCATGCGTCGCGACGAACTCGGTGTACTGCTTGAACTCGCCAACCCACGGCGTTGCGCGCCATACGAACAGACCGCCACCGATCGAACCGGGTGGGAAGAAGTTCTCGTCGTTCGACGCCCGGCTCGCCATGTCGATGTTCCAGAAGAACGTGAAGTCCTGCCAGTCGAAGCGCACGTCGATGTTCGAGCTGAAGTCCGCATCGTACACTTCGCCGTTGAAGTCGGTCGTAGGCACCGAGATAAACGTACGGATCTCGTCCGTGAACGTCCAAGACGCTTGCGCGTTGACCAACAACTTACCGAACGAGAACTCATGCTCGTAGCGGGCCGTCACGTCGATACCATCAGTCGTTTGGTTGCTGATGTTGGTATAGCTGTTGTTGACCGTATTGATGCGGCCGTAGTTGACGTTGGTAAGTGGCGTCCCCGTCAAGTCACGGTCGAACAGAACGCAGAACGGGTTCGCCGGATTAACAAACGGCGGCTGTGTGTGGCAGGCGTTGACGATGTTGAAGGCGCCGAACTGTGCGACTTCGTTATCGACTTCGAACTCCCAGTAGTCGATCGCAAGACTGAAATCGACCCAGTCGGGGGTCCAGATGAAGCCCACGGTGCGCGCTTCCGACGTTTCCGCCGTCAGGTTGGCACCACCGCCGGTGACGATCAGCGCCGAACCGCCGGCGCCGCCGAGCCAGCCCGCAGGCAGATTGATGCCCAAAGGACCGCAGGACTGAACGATCTGCGGTGAACCCAGCGTATCCCAGCTCACGCATGGATCGATCTGGTTCTGGTTCAAGAAGCCTGTCTGGTTGGCGAGGTACAACTCGAACAGCGCCGGGGCGCGGAACGAAGTGCCCGTCGTACCGCGGACGCGATACTCCGGCGTGATCTGATAGTTCAAGCCCAGCTTGTAGGTCGAGCCGTCGCCGTAGCTGTCGTAGTTCGTATAGCGCGTCGAGGCGTCGATCGACAGATCCTCGGCGAACTTCATACCAGCGAGAATCGGGATCGAGACTTCGGCGAAGACTTCGGCAACCGAGTCGTCGCCAGCCGTACGACCAGCCGAGGTTTGGCCCCAGAGGTTGTTGTTGCGGGCGTTGAACGCAGGCGTGTCGTCGATTTCGTCGCGACGAATTTCAAAGCCCAGAGCGCCGGCGATCATGCCGTACGGCGCTTGCCAGACGTCGCCGGTCATCACGCCGTTGACGATGGACTGCGTGTAAGTCGTGTGCCCCGTTTCCTTCGTGAACAAGAACGCACGTTCTACCCCGTCTGACCGCGCGTACCAGCCGGAGCGATACGACGACCGTTGACCAGAACCAGCGTACGCTGAGCGCCGAGGCCGCGCAGAGACAACGTGTTCGCGCCCGGACCGCCCTGGGTCACGAAGCCGCCGAACGTGTTGTTGATCTGCTGAGAACCCGACGCAAGGGTCGATCCCTGCAGAATGTCGCCGGTGTCGTTCAGACCTTCGAGGGTCGTTTCTTCACGCGTGATGACCTGGATCGGCGCCGAAGATGTGAACTCGCTTTTCTTCAAGCGCGAACCCGTCACGACGACACGTTCGACCTTCTTTTCCTCCTCAGCCGCAGGGGCCGGAGCCGGCGTTTCCGCCTGGGCGACTTGCACGCCCTCCGTAACTTTCACCTTTTCGGCGTCGGCCGCGGCGGCAATTGTTGCAAATCCTGCAAAAGCTACTGTGACAGCAGAGCCGAGCCAAAGGGCTCGCTTCATCTTCACTGACATCGACTAGTCCCCCAAAAACACCCCTAAAAAACCCGAGAAATCCGCGCTTTTTGATTCCCGCACGTATGGATTGCCCGGTTACTCAACAGCAACCCTACGGAGCGGTCCGTACCGAATCAATCGATCCTTGCCATTCGGTAACAAATGCAACAACGAGTGTTGCCTTGATGCGACGCCTGCGTGAGCAATGGGCACGCGTTAACCACAGCGTGCATCGCCGCCGATACGGCAGCACGTGGGCGTTCGCCCACAGGGCGAGTGCCGCTCGCGCATCTGGAGTCTTGACCGCACGAAGCCTCGCGCACTCAATGCGTCAACGCCTCAGGGGGCCGTTACACATTCTTCAACAATCGCAAATCGAGGTCGCGAAAATGCGCTTTGCATTCGCACTGGCTGCAACAATTGCACTCGCCTTCACACCAGCGGCGCAAGCCGAACCGCTTCAAACATCGCCGCTGCCGATCGAACCGATCGCCGAGCACCCGGCGCTGAACGGGCTCGTCCTTTCGCCCGACGGCAAGCACATGGCGGGCCTCGTCGGGACAAACCAGCAGAAGTGGCCGGTCATCTCCATCTGGGACGTCGAGAACCTCTCGAAGCCGCCGATTTGGATCCCGTCGAAGACCATGCGTCCGCGCAACGTTCAGTTCCTCGGTAGTGATCATCTCATTTTCTTCGCCGATCAGCCGTTCACCTATGGTGCGACGAAGACCTTCACTGTCCAAGCGTGGGTCACCGACCTGCAAGGCAAGGACATCACCAACCCCTTCGCGGCCAAAGGCACGCTGTCGGACACGGCCAAAGATGTGGAACGCTTCGGCTTCAATTTTAGCGTCTTCCAAGACGGCAGCATCGCCAGCCCCAAGCGCTACTTGATCGAGCGCCAGAACATCGAACTCGGCACGACGGAGATGCTGGCGCTCGACGTCGACACGATGAAGGTCGAGCGCGCGGCGCGCGCGGCAAACGATGAAGGCTTCATCTTGGCCGACATCCGAGACGGCGAACTGATGGTCAAGCAGCGCCTCCGCTCGACCGGATCGGGCTGGACGGTCGTGCGTGAAGTACGCAATCGCGCCTCGAACTCATGGGAAGAACATCCCGAGCTCAGCTATCCGATCAAAGAGCGACTGACGATCCAACCGCTGGGCTTCTTCGACTCTGATCCGAACAAGCTCTACGTCTCCAGCAACCGCGGTACGAACTTCGCGCAGATCAGGATCTACGACATCGCCTCGCGCACGTGGGAGCCAGAACCTGCCTTCGCGTCCCCGGATTTCGACATCAGCGACGTTGCCGGTCTCTATGACCGCGAAGCGAAGACGATGGGTGGCGCCGCCGCCTATACGATCGAAGGTCCGGCTCGCAAAGTGGTGTTCGTCGACGACTACTGGCAGCCGATCCAGAAGACGCTCGACAACCAGTTCCGCGGCAACAATGTCACGATCACCAGCCGCAACAAGCGTCTCGGCCGTGCCATCGTCACCGTATCGGGTCCGCGCCAGCCGCCGGTTTACTTCCTCCTGCTCAACGGCAAGGAACTGAAGCAACTCGGCAAGTCGCGGCCGACCATGAACGAGAAGACCTTCGGCGATACGAAGTACATCACGTACAAAGCGCGCGACGGCATGACGATTCCGGGCCTGCTCACACTTCCGGCCGGCTACGACAAAGCCAAACACGGTCCGATCCCGGCGATCATTCATCCGCACGGCGGCCCCTGGGCGCGTGACTACATCACGTGGGACCAAAGCGGCTGGACGCAGTTCCTGACGACGCGCGGTTACGCCGTTCTGCAACCGCAGTATCGCGGCTCCGATGGTTGGGGCATGGCGCTGTGGAAGGCCGGCGATAAGGAGTGGGGCCAGAAGATGCAGGACGATAAGGACGACGGCGCCGCCTGGCTGGTCCAGCAAGGCATCGCCGACCCGAAGCGTATGGCCATCTTCGGCTATTCCTATGGCGGCTTCGCGGCCGTTGCTGCATCCGTTCGTCCGAACAGCCCGTACCAGTGCGCCATCGCCGGCGCGCCGGTCGCGGACTTGCAGCGTCTGGGTAACCTGTGGGGCGCAAACCGCATTCAACGTGAACTTCAGGGCTGGACGGTGACCGGCATGGACCCGATCCAGAACGTCTCGAAGGGCAGCATCCCAATTATGCTCTACCACGGCGACCGCGACCGTCAGGCCGACACCGTGCACAGCGAACTCTTCTACGCCGCCATGAAGAGCGCCGGCAAAGACGTCGAGTATCACGAGATCAAAGACATGTGGCACCAACTGCCGTGGTGGCCGGAATGGCATCGCGAAACGCTGGGCTATATCGAGTCTTATCTCGCCGGCCCAAAATGCTTCGGCAACAAAATAACGGTCACGGCCCCTAAATGATCCCGCGGCCCCGGATGAAAATCCGGGGCCGTTTCTCATTTAGCCCGGACATTTCATTATGTCCCCATATTAGTCTCCCGCCGTTGCAGAAGAACTAAAACCTCCCGCCCGAATGTTGCGAAAAACGCAATAACGCAATCGCGAATTGACCACGCACAAACCGTTGTGCGAACGGCTTGACTCGATCGCAAAAGCGGTTGGGGGAAAGCAAGCATGCGCTCGACATTCGCAACAATCATCATGGCGTTCGCTTACGCCTTAACGTCGGCATTCGCCGCCGAACCGCTCGCCACAACGCCGCTGCCGATCGAAGCAATCGCGCCGAATCCGGCGATACAGGGCGCCACGCTGTCGCCCGACGGCAAGCACGTCGCCGCGCTGGTGTCCTTGCCCGGCCAAAAATGGCCGATCGTATCGGTGTGGCAGGCCGACGACCTCTCCCGTCCGCCCGTCAACTCCGCGTCTAACGACATGCGCCCGCGCTCGGTCCACTTCCTGGGCAACGACCGCATCATCATTCTCCTCGATCAACCCTTCACCGTCGGAACGCTCAAGACCTTCACCGTCCAGGCGATCGTGACGGACTGGAGGGGTGGCAAGCTTGAGCGGCCGTTCGCGACCAAGGGCACGATGTCCGACAGCGCGAAAGCCGCGGAGGCCTACGGACTGAACTTCGCTCTCTTTCAGAACGGCAGCATCCAAAATCCCGATCGCTACCTCATCGCGCGCCAGAACTTGACCCTGGGCACTGTCGAGATTCTGGCGCTCGACACCAAGACGATGTCGATCGAACGCGTCGCCCGTACAAGCGACAGCGAAGCCTTTCTGTTGGCCGACATCCGCGACGGCCAGCTGATGGTGAAGGAAGCGCTGCGCTCAACCGGCGACGGCTGGCGCGTCGCGCGCGAAATTCGCAATCGCTCGACCGGCGCCTGGGAAGAACACCCCGACCTCGGCTACCTCATCAAACAACGCTACACGATCGCCCCGCTGGGCTTCTTCGATCCCAATCCGAACAAGCTCTACGTCTCGACCAACCGCAACTCGAACTTCCAGCAAATCCGCATTTACGACATCGTCTCCCGCACCTGGGATCCCGAGCCCGCGTTCGCCGCGCCGAACTACGACATCTCCGACGTCGGCGCGTCGGTGGATTTCGAGAAGAAGGCCGTACTGGGCCCGGAATCCTTCACCGTCGAAGGCCCCTCGAAGCGCATTCAATATGTCGACGACGTGTGGGCGCCGATCCAAAAGGGCCTCGAAGCGCGTCTTCGCGGCCTCAACGTCGAGCTATCGGATGTCGTCACCAAGTCCCGTCGCGCCATCGTCACGGTCTCAGGCCCAACGCAGCCGCCCGTCTACTTCCTCTTCAAGGACGGTAATGAGCTGCAACAGATCGGCAAGTCTCGCCCATCAATGAACACGGCGACGTTCGCCGAGACAAAGCTCGTCGCATACAAAGCACGCGACGGCATGTCGATACCGGGTCTGCTGACGCTGCCAAAGGGATACGACAAAACACGTCACGGCCCGATCCCGCTCGTCGTCCTCCCGCACGGCGGCCCGTGGCAGCGCGACTACATCGATTGGGATCCGAGCGGCTGGACGCAGTTCCTGTCGACGCGCGGATACGCAGTCCTGCAGCCGCAATTTCGCGGCTCCAAAGGCTGGGGCATGACGCTGTGGAAAGCGGGCGACCGCGAATGGGGCCAGAAAATGCAGGACGACAACGACGACGGTGCCGCATGGATGGTCGGCGAAGGCATCGCCGATCCAAAGCGCATCGCCATCTTCGGCTACTCCTACGGCGGCTATGCGGCGATCGCCGCGACCGTCCGCCCAAACGGCCCCTATCGTTGCGCGATCTCAGGCGCCGGCGTTTCCGATCTTCAGCGTCTCGGCAATCTGTGGGGCGCCAGCTCGATCGCGCGCGAAGCACAAGGCTCAACCGTGGCCGGCATGAACCCGATCACGCAAGTCGACAAGGCGAGCATCCCGATCCTGCTCTTCCACGGCGACCGCGACCGCACGGCCGATACGATCCACAGCCGCGACTTCTACAGCGCCATGAAGAGCGCCGGCAAAGACGTCGAGTATTACGAGATCAAAGACATGTGGCACCAGTTGCCGTGGTGGCCTGAATGGCATCGCGAGACGTTGGGCTACATCGACGCTTATCTCAGCGGCCCCAAATGCTTCGGCAACACGATAACGGTCACCGCGCCGAAGTGACCGCAACGGCCCCGGACGAAAATCCGGGGCCGTCTTGCCTTATCACGGCATCATCGCTTCGATCACATGCGGCCCCGGCTCGGCGAGCGCATGCTTCAACGCCTTGACGAACGTCTCGTTGTCTTCCGCCCGCACGGCGTTCGCACCCAGCGCACGCCCCATCGACGTGAAGTCGATCACCGGCTTATCGAGCGACAGCAACGAACGCGAACGCTCGCTCTGCGCCGTCGCGCCGACGCGGTCGAGTTCCATATTCAACACCGCATAGGACTTGTTGTTCAGCAGGATCGTGATGACGTGCAGGTTCTCGCGCGCCGCCGTCCATAAACCCTGGATCGTATACATCGCGCTGCCGTCGGCCTGCAGATTGATCACAGGCCGTCCTGGACAAGCGACCGCCGCCCCCACCGCCATCGGAATCCCGTCGCCGATCGCACCACCCGTCAGCGACAGCCAATCATGCGGCGCCGCGTTCTGCGTCGCCATATAGGCCCACAGCCCGCTGGTGATCGCTTCGTCGGAAACAATCGCGCCTTCCGGCATCAACGCCGCCAGCGCGTTGCCCACGCTCTCGACGGAAATCTTGCCGGCCGCCGGCAGCGCCGTCTCAGTGCGCGTACCGGGCACCGGAACCACCTTGGCGCCAACCTCTTCCGCGATCGCGGCCAGAACATCGGTCACGTCGTACTCCGGCGACCACGGCGCATGCACCTTGCATTCCGGGGACAGGAAGGTCGACGGTTTGTTCGGATAGGCAAAGAACGCCACCGGCGCTTTGGTCCCGATGACGACGGCTTGACGAAACGCGCTCATCATCATCACCGCCATCTCGCCCAGATACGGCACGCGGTCCGGCCTCGCATGCCCCACCCCACGCGCCAAACGCGGCATGAACGTGTCGCAGAACAGCTTCGCGCCGGTCTTCTCCGCAATCGCAGCCGCAATCGCCAGCGGCTTCTCGAGCCCCGCATGCCCGCCGATCAGCAACACCGCAGGTTCACCCGATTTCAAAGCCGCCGCGGCGTCACGCACCATCGCCATATCGACCGGTTTGGCCGAGGCGCGTGCCTTGCGCGCGGGCGGCGCCCCCTTCATCTCCGACCAAGCAATGTCGGCCGGCACGATCAGCGTCGAAAGCCCGCCGTTCGGCCGCATCGCGACGCTGAATGCTTCGCGCGTCTTGCCGATCGCGTCTTCGCCCGACACCGGATCGCCGATCCAATCGGAAACGGGCTTGGCGATCGAATGAATGTCGCTCTGCAGCGGCGCATCATACTTCCGGTGATAGGTCGCATGATCGCCGACCAGATTGATCATCCGCGACTGCCCACGGCGCGCGTTGTGCAAATTCGCAAACCCGTTGCCGAGCCCCGGCCCCAGATGCAGCAACGTCGCCGCAGGCTTGCCCGCCATGCGCGCATACCCATCCGCAGCGCCGGTACACACGCCCTCGAACAGGCCCAGGATCGGTCTCAACCCACCCACGCGGTCGAAACTCGCCACCAGGTGCATCTCCGACGTGCCCGGATTGCCGAAACAGGCCTCGACGCCAAGCTCCACAAGCTCATGCAGGATCGCTTCGCTGACGTTCATGGGCCGTCCTCCTGATTTGTTCTTGAGGGCGGGACGATAGCGGGCCGCGGAAGCCGCGCCAATCCGCGGAATTCGCCCCCGAGTGGAAATCGTCGCATCCATCGCCTATGGTCTTAGCGACCTTGCGAAGGCGAATTGGGGGCGCGTCGCCGTGGCCGTAGTCAAGAAGCTGTTCCGTCTGATCCTGTTGGTGCTGTTCCTGGCGCCGATCGTCGTGCCGTTTCTGATGATCCAGCGCGACCCGCTGGTCGACGAAAGCGAAGGCGCGATCTTCGACGACATCGGCGACGCCAAGGACGTTCTGAAACGCTTCGACCCGCGCATGATGAACACGGCGGCCGAAACAAAGGTCAGCGTCACCGCCACCGAAGTCAGCAAAGCCGTTGGCGCTGCCTTCGCGCGCTTCTCCACCGTCCGCACCAAAGTCGAAACCCGCTTCGACGGCGTCTGGCTTGGCGGCACGGCAAAGCTCCCCATCCCCGACACGTTCCTGGGCCGCTATCTGAACATCGAAGCGCTCATCGCCGAATCCGATGAAGAACTCGTCGTCTCCGAACTTTCGATCGGCTCCGTGCCCATCCCGTCCTGGATCATCAAACCGGTGACCATCTTCGCCCTCGACTGGTTCATGGGCGACGGCAAGGGCGAGCCGGTCTACGCCAGCATCCGTTCCGTCAAAGTCAGCGGCGACCTCATCACCGTCGCCTTTCAGCCGCCGGCGAACATGGTGGCCGACATGAAAGCCGCGGCCGGCGCCGCCATCCATCTCGGCAACGCCGAAGCCGTCCGCGCCTATTACAGGGCGATCGCCGGCGTCAGCCGCCGCCAAGCGCCGACCTCGCTCGCTTCCTATATGGGCCCGCTGTTCACCGTCGCGCAGGAACGCTCGCGCACGAACTCGCCCGTCGATGAAAACCGGGCTGCGATCTTGGCGCTCGCCATGTATTTCGGCGACAACCGCTTCGAACTCCTGCTGCGCGACGTGAAGACCGGCGACATCGACGACGGCGGCTTCTCATCCGGCGAGGTGAAACTCGAACGCCGCCACGATTGGGTCCAACATTTCACGACCACCGCAGGCATCCAAGTCGCCGCCGGCAGCGGCATCTCGAACTTCATCGGCGAGGCCAAAGAAATCAGCGACGCCGACGGTCCCAGCGGTTTCTCCTTCACCGACATCGCCGCCGACCGCGCCGGCGTCCGCTTCGCCGAGATAGCCACCCGATCAGAATCCTCCGCCCGCAAACTGCAAGCCGCATTGGCCGATGGCGCAACGGAATCCGAATTCTTCCCGAAGGTCGGCGACCTGCCCGAAGGCCTGTCCGAGTCCGAATTCAAAGCCGGCTACGGCGACCTCGACACACCGCGCTACACGACCATGATCGAAAAGATCGACGCGCGCATCGAAACGGTGCCGCTCTACAAATAAGCGTCATCCTTTGGCGATCGACTCCGCCGCCCGCCGCGCCGTGATAACGCACGACAGCAAGAACGTGCCCTCCAGCGCGCGATAGCCGTGGCTGCCGCCGCCGCCAAAGCCCGCAGCTTCGCCCACCGCATAAAGCCCGGCGATCGGCTGATCGGCGGCGTTTAAAGCCCGGCTGCGCAGATCGGTGACGATCCCGCCCAGCGACTTGCGCGTCACGATTTGCTCACGGATCGCCATCAACGGCCCGCCCTTGGGATCCAGAATGCGCTGCGCCTTGGCGAGCCGCATCTTGTCCCCGCGATACCCGCGCAGATCTTCGATCAGCATGCGCTGCTCATCCGCGGCGGGAGGCTTATCCAGCGTCGCATCGAACCGCTCGATCTCGCTTTTCAACGCTGCCGCATCGATCGCAGCCGACGGCGCGAGCGCGTTCATCTTCGCCGCCAGATCTTCAACCGTCGGCGCAACCAACACGTCGGGACAATTCCTCGACAGATCATCGACAATCCAACGATTGCCGGCCAGCATGTCGAGCACGAACCGCAACAACTTCCGCTCGCGCAACGCCGGATTCCAATCCGCCCCCGACGCCGCCAATTCCTTGAGCGCCATCCGCCGGTTCAAAATCTGCCACGTGAACCCCAGCGGCGCCGCACACACGCGCTGCACCAGGTCATAGGTATCGAACCCCGACACCATTGGCGGCGTCAACCGCTTCCCGTGCGCGTCGGTCCACAACGCCGACTTGGGCGGCACCAGACTGACGCCATGCCCGACCCACTGCGGCCGAGGATGGCGAATGCCGGCGGCGTAGTTCCACATCCGCCCGACATTCGTGACCCGCGCGCCCGCCTGCCCCGCCGCCGTCAGCACACGCCCATCCGACCCCGGATGCGTGCCCATCAACATCGTCTCCGGCGCCTTCAGTCCTTCACCCGGCGACCACAACCGCCGGATCTCGCCGATATCGCCACCGATCCCGCCCGCAGCGACAACCACGGCCTCCGCCGTCGCGCGAAACCCTTCGCTGCCGTTGATAACGCCGCTGCAACCCCACACGCGCCCGTTCTGCGTCTCGAACCGGTCCACGCGATGCCCGAAGCAGAGCTTCAAGCGGCCAGCCTTCAGATGTTCCTGCAACGCCGCGATCAACCGCGTGATCAGGTGCCGGCTCGTACCCCACGTCAGATGAAAGCGCGGCACCGAGTTGCCCTGGCACACTTGTCCGCGCTCGACCCACAACACCACGGGCAACCAGCGAATGCCGAACGTCTTCAGCCAATCGTGCCCATCCGGCGTCGACCGCTCGACCAGATGCTTCGCCCAAATCTGCGGCCAGATCTCGCCGGCCTCAAACCCGGCGAACGATTTCCAATCCGCATACGCTTGCTCCGGCGTATCGACGATCTTCATCCGCCGCTGTTCGGGGCTGTCGACGAAGAACAGCCCGCCGAACGCTTCCAGCGCCGACCCGCCGAACCGCGCCTGGCCCTCGCGCTCCAAAACGACGACCGACTTGCCCGCGCGCAGCAATTCAAGCGCGCACACGACCCCGGCGATCCCACCGCCGATGACCGCAACATCCGCTTGATAGGTATGAACCACCCGCGCGCCTTCAGAAGAACGATTCGTCGACCTCGTTGATTAGTCGCTTACCGGCCGCATAGAGCGCAAGATTGTCGAGAAACTGACGATCGCCGCGTGCAACCGTGCCGCTGCCTGTAGCCGACGTATGCGCCGTGACGCGCACCGACTTGTGCGCCCACAGCGGACTGTCCGCGGGCAGCGGCTCTTTCTGAAACACGTCGAGGACTGCAACCGCAGGCGTCCCGCGATCGAGCGCCGCGATCAGCGCCGCCTCATCGACCAAACCACCGCGCCCGACATTGACCAGAATACTGCCCACCTTCATCCGCTCCAAAAACAACGGCCGCACCAGATCGCGCGTCTCGTCGTTGAGCGCACAGGCCAGCACCACCACGTCCGCATCCGGCAACAACCGCGGCACGTCGGCGAGCACCGTCACCTCATCGGCCAACCCGTCCGCCTTTGCCGACCGCCGCACGCCGGTCACGCGCGCACCGAACGCTTTCGCGCGCACAGCGATCTCGCGCCCGATATTGCCATAGCCGATGATCAGCCAATGACTCTGCGACAGCTCGCGAAAACCGACGCGCCGCCATTCGCGCGCCGCCTGCGCCGTCCGATATTGCGCAATCGGATACCACTCCGCCGCCACCTGCCCCATGACGTACTCGGCCATCGCGACCGCCTGCGCCTTGCTGTTGGTCAGGCGAATACCCTTACGCACGATGTCGCGAAACACCGGCGCCTCGATGCCGGCGTTAAACGTCTGCACCCACTTCACTGACGGCGCACTCATCGCAACGCCGAAGAACACCGCATACTGGTTGCCCACGAACGTATCGAGGCTCGCCCACACGACCTCCGGCTGCACCACCTCCTGCGCGACCGTAGCGCCGTTGAGGCTGATCGTCCCGTCTGCGTGCACCACATAAAGTTCAAGCCCCAAGTTCATGCCTTTGAGGCTGCTCTCGACGCGTTGCAACGCACCGGAATGCAGAAGAACTTTCATGATCCGTAAAATCCGTTGAAAAGCGAAGGATAACGATACTTGCCACACTTGGGGCCCAGGGGTCGACGCCCTTGCCACAACCCCGACGTTGGCGGAACATGTACGCAACAAGATATTGGAGGACGTGGCCTATGGCTCAAACAGCGATCGACCTCGAACGCACATCGCACGACGCCTACAGAGTACCGCTCTCCAAGATCAACGTCAGCGATCCGCAACTCTGGGTCACGAACACGCACTGGCCCTACTTCGAACGCCTGCGCAAGGAAGACCCCGTCCACTACTGCGCCGAGAGCGACTTCGGCCCTTATTGGTCGGTGACGAAGTACAAAGACATCCTCAGCGTCGACACCAACCACCAAGTCTATTCGTCGGAGTCGGGCCTCGGCGGCATCACTATCCGCGACGCGCGCCAAGATTTCCGCCTGCCCATGTTCATCGCCATGGACCCGCCGAAGCACGACGCGCAGCGCAAGGTGGTCAGCCCCATCGTAGCACCGGAAAACCTTGCGAAGCTCGAGATCACCATCCGCGAACGCATGCAGGCTATCTTGGACTCGCTGCCGCGCAACGAAACCTTCGACTGGGTCGACCGCGTCTCGATCGAACTCACGACGCAGATGCTGGCGACGCTGTTCGACTTCCCCTTCCACGACCGCCGCAAGCTGACCCACTGGTCCGACGTCGCGACCGCGCTGCCCATGCCCGGCGGCATCGTCGAAACAATGGAACAGCGCGAAAAGGAACTGTGGGAGTGCGCGGACTATTTCGCCACGCTCTGGAACCAGCGCATCAACGCCGAACCGGGCAACGACCTCATCTCGATGATGGCGCACGGCGAATCCACGCGGAACATGCCGCGCAACGAATTCCTCGGCAATCTGATCCTGCTGATCGTCGGCGGCAACGACACCACACGCAACTCGATCTCGGGCGGCGTCCTCGCGCTCAACGAAAACCCGGGCGAGGTGAAAAAGCTGAAAGCCGATCCCGGCCTTATCCCAAACATGGTGTCGGAAATCATCCGCTGGCAGACGCCGCTCGCCCACATGCGCCGCACCGCCATTGCCGACACCGAACTGAACGGCAAGCAGATCAAGAAGGGCGACAAGGTCGTCATGTGGTACGTGTCGGGCAACCGCGACGAGGAAGCGATCCCGCGCGCGGACGAATTCCTCATCGATCGCCCCCGCGCGCGCCAGCATCTGTCCTTCGGCTTCGGCATCCACCGCTGCGTCGGCAACCGCCTCGCGGAACTGCAGCTGAAGATCGTTTGGGAAGAACTCTTGAAACGCAACATCATCCCCGAAGTCGTGGGCGAGCCAGAGCGCGTCTATTCGAATTTCGTCAAAGGCTACACAAGCCTGCCGGTGCGCATCGCCGGTTAACCGGTCGAATGTCCGGGAGTTCATGATCGTGCCAGGCGGCTGACAGAATGGCCGCCTATTTCTTTGCCTGCAGACGGCGACAAACCGTCAACTCACGCAAAGGATGAAACGCCATGAACACCCTCAAAGTCACAACGTTTGCCGCCGTCCTGTTCGCGGGCACCATCGCCGCCAGCGGCGTCGCCCTCGCCGCGAATGCGCATCACCGCGCAGATCAGCACGCACGCTACGCCGCCGCCTGCAGCACGCTGTCGGGCCAGTGGTCGAACGCGATCACCACTCACGAACACAACCGCCACCTCGGCCAAGCCAAACGCCAAGAACGCATGGCCCAGCGCGACTGCAGTTCGAACAAGGTCACCGAACTGAAGGCCGGCGCGACCCATTACCGCTCGGCCCTCCGCACCCTCGGCATCCGCCCGAGCGCCTAAAAGACCACCCGCCGAACGGACCCCTACGTTCGACGCCTCCAGCGTGCGCGGGCTTTGCCAAGGGGCCCGCGCATGCTTTTCCAGGGATATAACGCGCTCGTGAAGCCCCGCGCGGCCCCGCCACGTTGAATTCGCCCCGCATTCTTCCCAGTGTGCCGCCGCGCCCTTCGGCGACCAATTCAGGGGATGACATGCTGTCGAAGAAACTGCTGCAAGGCCTAGCCGTTGCCCTCCTATCGATGGCGGCCACCGGCGTCGCGATCACCCACATCGCCACCGCCGCCGAGATCGACACGTCGCCCAGCGCGCAAGCCTTGCGCAAACTCTTCGCCGACAGCGACGAGGCCTCGCTAAAGGTCAGTCCGATCAGCGCGCTCTTCCGCGGCGACCAGCGTTACGCGGATCAATTCGGCGACTACACCTCCGACGCCTTCATCGCCCAACTGCGCGCCGACGCCGAAAACGAATGGAAGCGCCTGCACGAAATCGACCGCGCCAGCCTCAACGCCCAGGACCAAATCGCCTACGACGTCTTTGAATACCAGACGCGCCAGTCGCTCGACGCTCTCGCGCCCGAGATGATCGCACTGACCGTCGTTCGTCCGATCAACCACATGGGCGGCTTGCACATTCAGTATCCGGATATGAGCTCCGGCAAATCCGCGGCCCAGTACAAGACGGCGAAGGACTACGACAACGGCCTGAAGCGCATGGACGGCTTTGCCGCCTACATCGACCGCGTCATTGGACGCATGCGCGAAGGCATCAAGAGCCGCGTCGTCGAAACCAAACTCACGACGCGCATCATGATCACGCAACTCGACGATCTCGTCGGACAGGGCGTCGAGAAAAGCCCGTTCTGGCAACCGATTGTCAACATGCCGAAGGAGATCGGCGAGCCAGACCGCGCGCGTCTCACCGCCGCCTACCGCGCCGAAATCGCCGACAAGATCGTACCCGCCTACAAACGGCTGCAAACGTTTCTGAAGAAAGAATACCTGCCCGCGGCGCGCACGGCCGTGGGCCTCAATGCGATGCCCGGCGGCCCGAAGCTCTACAAACTTCTCGTCGAGCAATCGACGACGACCAAGATGACGGCCGATGAGATCCACAAAATCGGTCTCACCGAAGTCACGCGCATCAAGAACGAGATGGACGAAGTCCGCCGCACGGTGGGCTTCAAAGGCAATCTCCACGCATTCTTCGAACACCTGCGCACGGCGAAAGAATTCGAACCGAAATCGCGCGAGGATCTACAGACGCGCTACGCCGAAATCGAAAAACGCATCGTCGCCGCGACGCCCAGCGAGTTCTCACTGATCCCGAAGACGCCGTTGGAGCTGCGCGCCGTGCCCGACTATCTAGAGCAAAGCCAAGCCGGCGGTTACTACCAGCAAGGCACGCCGGACGCCTCCCGCCCCGGCGTCTTCTACTTCAACACCTACGACCTGCCGTCGCGCAAAATTTGGGGTATGGAGACGCTCTTCCTGCACGAAGCGATCCCCGGCCATCATTTCCAAATCAGTCTCGCGCAAGAAAACGAGAGCCTGCCGAACTTCATGCGCTTCGGCGGCAACACGGCCTACGTCGAAGGCTGGGCGCTCTACGCCGAATGGGTCGGCCGCGAACTTGGGATGTACAAAGACCCGTACCAAATGTTCGGCCACCTGAACGACGAACAACTCCGCGCCCTGCGCCTCGTCGTCGACACCGGATTGCACGCAAAGGGTTGGACCCGCGACAAAGCCATCAAATTCATGCTCGACAACTCCGCCCTCAGCGTCACCGAAACAACGCAAGAGGTCGACCGCTACATCGTCAACCCCGGCCAAGCCCTCGGCTACAAAGTCGGCCAATTGACAATCAAGCGCCTCCGCAAGGAATCCGAACAAGCGCTGGGCACCCGCTTCAACATAAAAAACTTCCACGCCCAAATCCTAGACACCGGCGCCCTGCCGATGGACGTGCTGGAAGCCAAAATCAAACACTGGCTAACGACCTCCCACTAACATCGGGCTATCCGATGATGTAACGGTTGGTCCGCAACGTAGGGCAACGCACGGCTTCCCGCGCACCATCAACTCTGCCACTATCGGCCAATGAGGATGAACTGGCTTGCCCAAGCACTTATCTTCACACTGGCGCTATTTGCGGGCCAGTCCGGTCGAACTGCATTGGCAGACGACGTAGCTGACGAATTCGGCCCGCTATTGATCAAGCCTGCCGACGAATTCGGTCCGGCGACGATTGAACCAGATAACGATGACACTGCGCTGCCGCCCTGGCGACCGTCGTTGGCCGAAATAAGATTGATAGAGCGACGATTGGTGATGCCGAAAGGCGCGAATCCTTTGAGGTCATACGACCGCGTGTACGCGGGCACGTGGATTGACGGCGAACGCGTCGTTCGCGGCCTCTTTTTTGCGAACGAGTTCGCCGGCAGCAAGGGGCGGCGTGGCAAGCATGGAACAATCCAAATATTGGATACCCTGGAAGAGTTTCCCATCTGGCACGACGGCGGATGCACTATCGTCAACCTCGCTGCACACATGAAGCGCAGAAAAATTTCGATCGGTTGCAACGGCAAAGCTTAGAAGAACACTACCGCGCCAACGCCACCGACTTCACCAGCGCCACCACCTTCGCGCCCGGCGCAAGCTTCAACCGCGCCGCCGCATCCGCAGTCACCTCAGCGACAAGCCGCCCCTCGCCCGCGCGCAAGCCTAAGCGCACGACATGCGGCGCAGCGGGGCGCACGTCATCCACCACCGCATCGAACATGTTCTGAACCGAAATCGCCGACGGCCGCTCCAGCGCGATCGAAACGTCGCGCGCCGCCACGCGAACGGCCACCCGCGCGCCAACCTCACGCGCCAGCAGCGGAAGCTTGAACGCGCCCGCAGGTGTCGCAACCGCACTCAACCCGCGCGCCGCGTCGTGACTCTCGACGCGACCCTCAAGGATCGCGCCAAGCCCCAACGCCTCCGCCTCCATCGGCAAATCCAAACGGCTCGTGACCGCGGCCAAGGCGCCGGACGCCGCCACCGCGCCGCTCGCCAGCAACACCACGTCGCTCGCCAACCGCAGCACCTCGTCAGCGTCGTGCGTCACGTAAATGATCGGGATCCCAAACCGAGCGTTCAGCTCTTCGAGATAAGGCAACACCTCACCCTTGCGCGCCGCATCCAGCGACGCCAGCGGCTCATCCATCAGCAACACGCGCGGCTGCGCCAACAACGCACGCCCCACCGCCACACGCTGCCGCTCGCCGCCCGACAGTGTCACCGGCTTGCGCGCCAGCAGTGCCTCGATGCCAAGCATGCGGATCACGCTCTCCGCGTCGATCGCCTTCGCCCCTTTCGCGCGCGCGAAGCCGTAGAGCAAGTTGTCCTTCACGCTCAGGTGCGGAAACAACCGCCCGTCCTGAAACACTACACCCGCGCGCCGCCGCTGGGCCGGCACATTGATCCGCCGCGCAGAATCGAACAGCACGACATCACCGATCTGTATGCGCCCGCGCTCCGGCGTAACAAGACCCGCGACGGCTTTGACGATCGTGCTCTTGCCGGCGCCCGAACGACCGAACAGCGCCGTTACGCCGCTGCCCGCCTCGAACGCGACGTTCAGCGCAAAATTGTCCAGCCGCTTAGCGATGTCGACGCTGATCACCGCGCGTCACCCGTCATAGCGCGCACACGCCGCGCCAAAATCTCGGAGATAATCAACCCGGCCAACGCAATGACGATCGACAGCAGCGCCAACCGCGCCGCCATCGCATCGCCGTCCGGTGTCTGGATCGCCTGATAGATCGCCAGCGGCAACGTCTGCGTCTCGCCGGGAATATTCGACGCGAAGGTAATGACCGCACCGAATTCGCCAAGGCTCGCCGCGAACGCGACAACCGCGCCCGCCAAAATCCCCGGCAGCATCAACGGCAAGGTGATCGACACGAACCGATCGATCGCCCCCGCCCCCAGCGTGCGCGCGGCATCTTCCAACCCGCGGTCGACCGCATCCAGCGCCAGCCTTATCGCACGCACCATCAACGGAAACGCCATCACCGCGGTGGCAAGCGACGCACCCTCGCTGGTGAACGCCAACCGGATGCCGAAATTCTCATAGAGCCAATGCCCGATCGGCCCCCGCACGCCGAACCCAATGAGCAGCAGATAGCCGACGACCACCGGCGGCAACACCAACGGCAAATGCACCAGGCCGTCGAAAACCGTCTTGCCCCAAAACCGCCCGCGCGACAGCACCCACGCGGTCAGCACAGCGAAAGGCAAACTGAACACAACCGACCTCAGCGCCACCGTCAGGCTCAGCCACAATGCCTGCAGTTCGGCTTCACTCAGGCCCACGACAACCTCACGAGGGCGGCCCGACCGAAAACCCATATCGCTTGAACACGACGGCCGCCTTGTCGCTCAGAATATAGGCGAGAAACGCCTTCGCCTCGGGCCCATCGGCGCTCGCGGTTAACGCGACCGGATACACGATCCGCGGATGCGTATCGGCGGGAAACACGTCAACGGTACGCACGTTCGACTCCGCCTTCGCGTCCGTCTCATAGACGATGCCGAGCAACGCCTCACCGCGCGCAACATAGGCAAGCGCCGCGCGCACATTCTCGGCGCGCGCAATCTTGTTCGCGACCGCGTCCCATACGCCGAGCGTCGTCAATGCGGCCTTCGCATACTTGCCGGCCGGCACCGTGTCCGGATCGGCAAGCGCAAGCCTGCTGTCGCCGAGCGCCGCGGCAAGCGCGAACCCCGGCGCGATGGTCAACGCCACCGTCGAACCCAACGGCGCAACAAGCACCAACCGGTTGGACAGCACGTCGCGCCGCGTCGCCGTCCGTATCAGCTTGCGCTCGGCCAAATAGTCCATCCACTCCACGTCGGCGGAGAAGAACACATCCGCGTCCGCCCCCGCCTCGATCTGCCGCGCCAGCAGCGACGAAGCGGCAAACGAAAACTTCACCTTCCCCCCACCCGACGCCTCGTATTCCCTACCGATGTCTTGCAGCGCGTTCGTCAAAGACGCCGCCGCAAACACAGTGACGTCGCGCTCAGCGCTCGACGCGCTGGGCGCGGCCGCCGCCATCAACGACAAAAATACAAGAAAGCGCCACATGACCAGCCCCGTTATCTCTCACTAAAGATAACGCATCGCGCCCGCTTTGCAAAACCGGCCGGCCTCAGCCACAATCTAGCTATGGCGCGCATCACGCTTCGCATCGATTTGGAAGACAAGGGCTCGATCGGGCCCGGCAAGGTGCGCCTGCTCGAACTCATCGATCAGCACGGCTCGATCCGCCGCGCCGGCGCGGAACTGAAAATGAGCTATGCGCGCGCCTGGGGCCTCGTGCGCGACATGGGCCTGACCTTCGGCAAGCCCGTCGTCAACGCCTCACCCGGCGGCAAATCCGGCGGCGGCGCGACGCTCACCGACCTTGGCCACAAAATCGTCGACGCCTACCGAACCGCCGAACGTCGCGCAGCCGCCGCCGCGCAGCCGCAGCTCGCTATACTTAAGCGCCAAGTAAAGCCCACCGCCTAACACGCGATAAACAACCGGCGCGCGATTTTCGTGACCTGGTGGCAACGTCATGTAAGAAGCAGCCGCGGTCCGTTGTTGCAGGCCGCAATCGCGTGATAGCACCAATCCGGATCTTCGGGGGAAAGGTTGCGGGGACGGGCGATGCGTTGGGTTGAAGCGGCTTTTGGCGCCGCCATTTTGGCAGTCGTCGTAACGGCGCCGGCGAACGCGAGCGAGCGCCGCAACTGGTACGGCGGCGTTCAATTCGAGGCCAACGAGAACGACTTCACCGGCGTCATTACCGCGACGTCCGTCTGCAGTATTCTTGGTCTCACACCATGCCCCGTTGTCGGCGAAGAGGTGACGCGCAGTTCGGCCACCGGCTACGGCGCGCTCGCGACGCTTGGCACCAGGATCGGAAACTTTCGGATCGAAGGCGAAGTCGGTTTTCGCCGGGCCGATGCCACCCAGCGCGCAACGCTCACGCAAACGTCGGCAATGTTGAACGGCCTCTTCGACGTTCCCGTGAGCGACAGCATCACCCTTTCCGTCGGCGGCGGCGTCGGGCTTGATTTCGTCTCCTGGGATCACGAGACCAACACTGACGCGGACGACAGTTCGCTTGCCTATCAAGGCATCGCCGAGATCAGTTTCGCGCTGACCGATACGATCGATTTGACCCTCGACTACCGCTATGCCGTCGCCTCCGACTTGGATTTGGAGGGCGTCACGATGCAGTACAACTCGACCAACACCGTCGCGCTCACGCTCGGCGAAGTCGACACCCAATCCGTTTCGGTCGGTTTCCGTTTCGCTCTCTAGCGCTTCCAGCCGAAGCCAAGCAGCGCGACGCCATAGCTGCCCAGCGCCGTAAGGCCCAGCAGCGCCAGATAGCTCTCCGCGCGCAAGAACGTGACGCCGGCTAAGGCCTCGCCCAACGGCGCGGCGACAAGCCAACTCACCAACGCGGCGAACACAGCAGCTGCGACAATGCGCGGCCCGCCGACGGTCAGCCGCGCATCGAGTTTCAGAAAACCCCGCGACCCCGCGATCACCGCCAGAATGGCGAGGTTCAACCACGCGCCGATCGACGTGCCCAGCGCCAACCCGATCGCGCCGAACGACAATCCGACGATCAGCGCCAGCTTCACGCCAAGATTCACGACGATCGATGCCACCGTCGCGATCACCGGCGTGCGCGTGTCGCCGCGCGCATGAAACAGCGGCGTCACGGTCCGCAAGATCACGAACGCCGGCAGCCCCATGCCATACGCAACCAGCACGCCGGCTGCCGCCTGCGCCGCCGCGATATCGAAAGCGCCGCGCGCAAACAGGCCCTCCATGATGACATCGGGAAACGCCATGAACGTCGCGACGCAAGGCAGCGTCAGCAACAGCCCGATCTCCGTCGCACGGTTGAACGAACGCGCGGCCTTCGCCTCATCGCCAGCGGCGAGCGAGCGCGAAATCTCCGGCAGCAACACGGTGCCCAGCGCCACGCCGACGACGCCCATCGGCAGTTGGTTCACACGATCGGCGTAGTAGAGCGACGTCAACTCGCCCACCGCCAAGAAGCTGGCCAGCATCGTATCGGCCAGCAGCGAAATCTGTACGCCGGCGGCACCCAACGCCGCCGGCCCGAACCGCGCGCCGAAGGTGCGCACGTCCTCCGTCAACTTCGGCCACAAAGGCACGATCGGCAGCCCCACGGATCGCGCCGCGATAAGAAGCAACACAACCTCGGCAACGCCGCCGGCGAACACGCCCCACGCCGCAGCATGCGCTGCCGTCGGATAGATGAAGGCGACGGACAACGAGGCCGCCATGGCGAGGTTCAAGCAAATCGGCGCGGCGGCCGCCGCCCAGAACTTGCGCTCGGCATTCAGCATGCCGCCCAGATGCGTGACGATGGCGACGCAAAGCAGATAGGCGAACGTGATCCGCGTCAGTTCGACGGCCAGCGCCATCTGTTCCGGCCGCTCGGTAAACCCGGGCGCGAGAACGGCGACCACCCAAGGCATCGCGATCAGCGCCGCGATCAGCAAAACGACCTGGATGATAATCTGCCAACCCAGCATGTTGCGCGAAAAGGTCCGCGCACTCTCGCCCTTCAAGCTCGAGTACAAGGGTACGAACGCGGCGTTGTACGCGCCCTCGGCGAAGATGGTGCGAAAATGGTTCGGCAAGCGGAACGCGACCATGAACGCGTCCGACAGCAACCCTCGCCCAAGGATCGAAGCCATGACGATGTCGCGCAAAAAGCCGGTGGCACGGCTTAGCAGCGTGAACCCGCCGACCGACAACAGCGCGCGAAACATGAACCTGTGCGAATCCCGTGAAGCCCGGCCAACATGGCACGGAAACGGGCGGCTCAACCCGCACGGTGGTCACAGGCCTTGAGGAAAAACGCCGCCCAGGCCACCCTAACCGCCATGATCACCGCCAAATTCGCCGCCGCGCTCGCCCCGCCCTGGCCGGCAGTCGACGCCGTCGCATTGAGCGCGATGCCGAAGCCCGCCCGAACACCGGACCGCTATGTGCTCATCGAGCACGACGGCACACCGTTGTTGCGTGGCGATATCTACGTGCATGAACCGCAAGCCTATCCATTCGAAGACGTAGAGGTCTGGAACGATCTCGTCGTCGCCGGATACGCCGGCGCGCTCCACTGCGTCCACACCCGCTCGCGGCAGACCAACCGGCACGCCCTCGCCGGCTACTTCGGTCACCTGTACGTCGAGCCCGCCTATTGCCTGGCGACAAGCGCCAGCGAAGTCCTGCGCCTCAATCCGGACGGTTCGCTGATGTGGCGGCGCGACGGCTGCGCCATGGACGGCATCATCATCCACGGCGTCGACGGGGACACGATCGACGCCAGCGCCGAGTGGGACCCACCCGGCGACTGGCGTCCGTTCAAACTCAGCCTGGCAACGGGCGAGCCGCTCTAACTACTTCTTCTTCCGCAGCGTCGGGCTTTCGAGATCAAGCTCGCCGATCGGAATAACCTCGACGTCCTTGCGTACCGCTTTCAGCGCGTCGAGGAACTTCGACGCATCGCCCACGATCACGACCGTCGCGCCATCGGCGCTAACGATCCGTCGTGCCGCCGCCGTCGCCGCGTCCGCCGTCACCGCGCCGAGCTTCCCGTTGAAGGCGACCGCCTCCTGCGCGGGCATGCCCTGCAGCACAAAGCCTGCGATCGTGCCGCCCAAACCGCCCGCCGTCTGAACAGCGCGGTTGAAGCCGCCGGCCAGGAACGTCTTGCGCTTGCCGACCGCGACGTCGGTCAACGGCTCGTTCTTCAGCCGGTCGAGTTCGCCCAAGATCACCTTCGCAACATCCGCCGCCGACTCGTTCTTCGTCTGCGACTGCGCGTTGACGACGCCCGTGTCAAAGCGCTGCGTGACGTTGCTATAGGCGCCGTAACTCAGCGCCCGCTTCACGCGGATCTCCTGGAACAGACGGCCGTTGCTGCCCGCGCCCAAAACGGCATTCGCCGCCGCCAGCGCATAGTAGTCGGGATCCGACCGCTTAACGCCACGCATCGACGCCACCACCGCCGACTGTCCGGCGCCCGGCAGATCGATCACGATCGTCCGCACGCGCTCACCCTTGCCGGCGCGCGCGTCGGGCACCTTCACCGCCTTGCCGTCCGCCTTCCAGCCGCCGAACGCACGCGAAGCCAACGCAAACGCCTGCTCCGAACTCATGCCGCCGGTCACGACCAGCGTCGTGTTATCCGGCCGCCACAACCGCGCCCGCGCGGCAACCAGATCGTCGCGCGCAATCCGCTTCAGCGAAACGTCGGTCGACGTCGCGCCATAAGGCGCCGCACCGTACATCGCTCGCTGTGCCACAAAGCCCGACAACTGCCCCGGGTCCTTCAGCACCACCGACCAACCGTCCAGCGCCCGCTTGCGCTCGCGCTCGAACTCGACCGCAGGGAACGACGGATTCTGCACCACGTCGGCCAACAGGTCGGCCGCCTTGTCCGCCGTCGCGACCGGCGTCACGACGTTGAGAACATTGCCGTCCGGCGAGGTCTGCGTGCCGACGTTGGCGCCGAGCGACTCAAAGCCCGCCGCGATCTGCTCGGCTGTCCTTGTCGTCGTACCCTTGGGCATCAGCTGCACGGTCAACCCCGCAACACCCGTCTTGTCCTTCGGGTCAGCCGACGTGCCGCCACTGGCGACCAGCTGGATCGCCGCGAACGGCACATCGCTCGTCTTCGCCGTAATCACCTTCAGCCCGTTCGGCAGCGTTTGCTCCGTCAACGCCGGCGGTACGACGGGCACATCAGCCATCGGCCCCGGCGGCGCTTCTCGTTGGCCCTCCGGCAAAAGCTCGTTCGGCGTCGCCTTCGCGGTCGGCAGCGGCGTGAACTTCGGCATCGGCACCGGGTTCTTCCAGTTGTCTGCCTCCCCCGCCGGCCGCTTCGACTCGTCGAGATAGCGCATCTCCACTCGCGACGTCTCGGCAAGATAAGTCTGCGCCACGCGCTGCACGTCCGCCGCCGTCACCTTCTGGATCGCCGCCTGCAGTTTGTCCGGCCACGACGGATCGCCCGTCGAAACAAGCGCCTCGCCCAGCAGGAACGCACGCCCCGCGAACGTCTCGCGCTGCTGCAGATCCTCGGACAGAAGCTCGATCTTCGCCTCCGCCAGTTCTTCCGGCGTGATGCTCTGGTCGCGGAAGCGCGCAATCACCTCGCGCATGCCGGCGGCGTTATCGTCAACCGTCTTGCCGCTTGCGGTGATCGCGTAGGCGCCAAGGCATCCGCCCTCTTCCGACAACTCGAACAACGTGAACGCCTCCGACGCCACCTCCGACCCGTCGACCAACGTCTTCTGCAAGCGCGAGGACTCACCGTGCGACAGCACGGCCTCCAGCACCATCAGCGCCGGCGCATCCGCATGCTTCAACGACGGCAGCGGAAACGCGTTGCCGATCGCAGGCAGCGGCACGTTCGGCGCATAAACCGTCACCGCGCGCCCCGCCGTGCGCTTGACCTCTTTGAACTTGATGGCCAGCGACGAGGGATATTTCCGCTTCGCGATCGGCGCAAAATACTTGTCGACGAGTTCGTCGAGCTTGGCCTGATCGAAATTCCCCGACACGATCAACGACGCCGTGTCCGGCCCATAAAACGCCTCATGGAACGAGCGCGCATCTTCCAGCGTCGCAGCATTCAACTCGTCGATGTTGCCGATACCCGGCCGCCGGGCCGGCGAGGTGTCATAGCACTGCTCCGGCGTGACGATACCGAACAGCCGCGCATAGGGCGGCGCAAGATAGCGCTGACGCAGCTCCTCTTTCACAACGCCGCGTTCCGTCTCGAACACCGCACTGTCGACGACCGGCCGCGCCATGCGCTCCGCATGGGTCCACAACATCGTCTCGAGATAAGCGGCCGGCACGATCTCGTAGTAATTCGTGCGATCGTCGCCCGTCGATGCGTTGCGCACGCCGCCGACATCTTCCGTCAGCTGATTGACCATATTGAGCGGCATGTTGCGCGTCTTGCGCGACAGAATGTGCTCGAACATATGCGCAAAGCCCGAACGACCTTCCGGGTCGTGCTTCGAGCCGACCTCGTACCACATCTGCACCGCGACGTTCGGCGTGGTGCGATCCTGCAGCATGTAGACCTTGAGGCCGTTCTTCAGCGTGCGCGTCGTATATGTCAGAGGCGGCACGCGAACCTGGACGGCATCGTCCGCCAAGGGCGCCGTCATCGGCATCATGAGCCCGCATACAGCCGTCGCCGCCGCCGCAACCGCGAGCGCAACCTTCTTCGTCAGCACAGATAAGTCCCCCGTAACAGTCTGCGCCGATTGGACAAAACCGCGCCGCGCATTGCCAGAGAAATAGTGCCGCGAAGGCCCGCGCCTCACCAACTGTTGAAGGGAATTCGGCCTGTTTTCAGCCAATAACGCCGTCGACCCACCCGACGAAGGCATCCAGGAATTCGCGCCGAACTTGCGGGTCCTTGCGCCCGCTCTTCGCCGGCACATGAAACGAATGATCCGCATCGTCGACCGTATGTAGCGTGGCCCGCGCACCGAGCTTCGTGATCAACGGCTTCATCAGTTTCATATCGGCCAGCGCATCGCGCGTCCCCTGCACGAACAGCATCGGCACCCGCACGTCGAACAGATGCGCCGCGCGCTCGTCCGACGCTTGCCCCGCCGCATGCAAAGGGAACCCGAGAAAGGCCAACCCGCGCACGCCGGCTAGCGGCGACAACGCCTGCGCCTGCGACGTCATACGTCCGCCGAACGACTTTCCGCCCGCAATCAACGGAACCTTCGGCAACAGTTCGCCGGCTTTCGCGACGGCGGCACGCACGACGGCATGCGCAAGCTTCGGCGAATCCGGCCGCCCGCCGCCCTTCTCCATGTACACGAACTGATAGCGCAGCGTGGCGATGCCGCGCTCATCGAGTTCCCTCGCGCTCGCTTCCATGAACGAATGCGCCATCCCGGCGCCCGCGCCGTGCGCAAAAACATAGCAGGCGCGCGCCTTCGCGGGCTTCAACAACACAGCCGACACAGACGACTCGCCGACGGCGATCGAAGTTTGAAACGTGGTCATGCAGATATTTGCATACCCCATTCGGGTGAATTCGTCTCGAACCGAGAAGGTTCCAAATAAAATCGGAAAAGTTCCCAACACGAGCAACAGACACAATCGTACGCAACCGCACAATTAATGAGCATTGGTTCCATTTCCATGCGCACGCTAGGCAATAGTCACAGTACTGTTGGAAAGTATCCTGGCGGCCAAACTAAGTTACATTTTGCGACAGAGAGAGCCTAGAACACGTCAAGCCGATGCGGATGAGCAAGTTCGTCTGTAGGCGGATTAAATGCACGCGGGGAGATGATCCGATGCAAACGCCCCAAGCCGACGACCGCACCGCCACGCTGCTCGCACAGAACTGCTTTCAAAACGAAGACGACGCACTGGTGAAGCTTGAGGGCATCGAATGGCCCGACGCGCCGATCTGTCCGCGCTGCAAGCACAAGGGCGCCGTCTACGATCTGTCGAAGACACGCTTCGGTCTCAAGAAGTGCCGCAAATGCAGTGCTCAGTTCACCGTGCGCGTCGGCACCGTCCTGCAAGGCTCTCACCTTCCGCTGCATCTATGGCTGCAAGCCGTGTTCTTGCTGACCGCGGGCGAGAAGCCCGTGAGTTCGCTGCGCCTCTCGCGCACGCTTGGTATCAGTTACAAGTCCGCTTGGTTGCTCACACACAGGATACGGGATGCGCTGAATGACCATACCACCGAACGAACCCACTGAAGCCCTATATCAAAACGGTGCATCGCCGGACGGCGAACCGCCCAGCACGCCGCGATCGCTGCAGAATGGCGAAACGCAATTGAACGCCTTCCGGGACTTGGCGCAGCGTATTCACACCCATCTTCCGGTGCAGCGTTTCGAAGACGCGCTGCGCACGCTTCTCATTCCACCGAAGCGGCAGCCGCGAGAGCTTACGGTGCAGCCTCCCACGCACAGTCCAGAATCTTAGGCTCGAAGATCGCGCCGATCAGCAACCGCTTGTCGACGCTCGCGGCGACGCTGACGCCCGAAAGCTCTTCGCCGAGATTGTAGTACACGGTCTGCGGCACGAAGCTGCCTTTGCCGTCCGCACGCAGATGCATGACGTGGCTGGCCGACGGCTTACTCGCATCCGCAAGATGCCCCACCAACTCCAACACCTTGGAGTGCAGTCCCAACAAAAGATCGCCGTTGCTCAGCATTTCAAGATTGTCGGCAAAGCCGGGCACCGCAACCGCAGCCCGCTGCGTGAGCTTGTTGGTCGCAAGATCGCGGTCATAGACATAGACCGTCAGCTCCGAAGCCGCCGACAGATAGACCGACTTCCCGTCCGCGCTGACATTGATGCCGTTCGCCCCGCCGATGCCGCTGAGCGCGGAGGCGAATTTTTGCCCGTCGAAGAACTGCACCGTGGTCTGGCGCAAACGAAGATAGTCCTCGACGGTACGCATCGTGCCGGTCGGATAGGCGTGATCGTTCGTGACATAAAACGCGTCCGGCCCAACGCCGACGATGTCGTTGGGCGACACCAACGCCGCATCCCTCACTGTCCGCCGGAACGTGAGCGTTGCGCCGTCGACATCGAAGATCTCGACCGAATGCTTGCCGCCCGCATGCGAAATCGCGAACAACGTCTTCTTCCCGTCCGCGCCGCGATAGAGCGAAATACCGTGCGGCCAAAAGCCTTCCGGCAGAGCGGCAGCGGTCGCATCGACCGGCGCCGCATCCGGCGCGTTCATGTCATAGACCCAGATCGCACCCCGCACGGGCTTACCGGCAAACGCTGCGCGGCGATCGTAACCAGCGAGGTAGGCAAGCTTCGTCTCCGGATCGATCGTCAGGTCTTCGACACCGACGATCCCCCCGCCCGTCACCGTCCGGCAGGCCAGCGGCACCGGTTTCAGGTCGAGAAACAACCCGGCCGCCTGCGCAAAGAAATAGGCCCAAACGCCAACCGCGATCACCACGACAAGCAATAGCCAACCCAAGATCCGGAACATGGCGCTCTCCCCTTTTGTTTCTTTATTGGCGCAAATCCTAGCAGGCCCGCCCTCGGGACGGTCCGGGTCGAATTGGCGCGGGCGGCCACGGTTCGTGCTAACCCTTCCGCCGGCCGGGGGCGACTCGAACCCCGGCGACCGCGTAACGGGGCACCAGCATGGCGACGAATCCGACGATCCTCAGTCCGAATGAAACCCTAGGCCTGGCCGGCGCCAGCCTCGACAGCCGCGTGCGAAAGGCCGCCGGGCACGTCAACGACCTGACCTTCGCGCAAATCGCGGGCCGCCTTCGCCAAGACGCGATCAAAAACCAATTCACCTACGAACGCGACGGCGTCTTCGAGCCGATCCCGATCATGCTGCGCCCGCTGCTGGCGATGAACGAGCAGCTGGCCTACGTCCAGCACGTATGCCAGCGCCTGACCGACGCGTTGAAGCGCCTGCCGTCGATGTACCAAAACGATCCCATCGTGCGGAAAATCATCGCCATCACGCCGGGCGAAGAAGCCTTCCTGCGCGACACCTGGACCCCGGCGCACGAACGCAACAACACCGTCTACGGCCGCCTGGATGCGGTCTGCGATTTCACGGCGGCCGGCTGGCAAGACACGCTGCACTTCATGGAGGCAAACCTCTCCGGCGTCGGCGGCATCAGTTACTCGCCGCTCGCCGAACAGCTCGTCATGCGCGACATCGTCCCGACCCTGCTCGACCACGACCCGGCGCTTCGCATCGAACTCCCGCGCGACCAGCGCGACCTCTTCATCCAAACGCTGATCGACCACGCCAGATCGCTCGACTGCCACGGCTGCCGCCTCAGCTTCATCGAACCGAAATACGCCGAAGACGGCATCAACGAACAAGCGGTGCTGTGCGACTACCTGGGCAAGCGCCACAACCTCACGATCACCCACGCCGACCCGACCGAACTGCGCATCAAAGGCGACCAAGTCTACTACGGCGACGATTGCGTCGACGTCGCCTACCGCGACTACGAAGTCCGCGACATCCTCGAACTCGAAGAAGAACTCGGCAAACCGCTCGACGCGATGCGCCAACTCTTCAAGCAGAACCGCATGGTCTCCTCCCTCGTCGGTGACTTCGACCATAAAAGCTGCTGGGAAATCCTGACCGATCCAGCCGTCGCCGAACGCTATTTCAGCCAGCAGGAATGCCGCCTCTTCCGCCGCCACGTTCTGTGGACGCGCATCGTCGGCGACCGCAAGACGACGCTGCCGCACAACGTCGAAGGCGACCTGCTGGAATACCTGCGCACCCACCGCGAAGAATTGGTGATGAAGCCGAACCGCTCCTATGGCGGCGAAGGCGTCACCATCGGCGCGTCCACGCCGGCGGCCGATTGGGAAAAACTGATCAACGAAGCCGTCGCGACCAGCGACAGCACGGACGAAAGCTGGGTGGTGCAAAGGGCGACGCGCCTGCCCGTCCACGAATTCCCCGTCGTCGGCAAAGACGGCCGCGTCTTCGCCGAACAATTCTACGCCGTCATGGGCTTTGCGCCGACCGAGAACGGCCTCGGCGTCATGGTCCGCGTCAGCCAAAAGCAAGTGGTCAACGTCGCCCAACACGGCGGCATGGCCGCACTTCTGGTCGCGCACAAACCGCAAGAACTCCGCGTCGCCAAACGCTCGCAAGCGGGCCGCGGCGAAGGCGCGGAGCAGGCGCTGCGCACAAAGATCGCCGACCTCCTTCACTTCGACAACGCCATCGCCGTCCTCGAATGGGACGAAGAAACCGTACTGCCCGACGGCGGCCGCGACGAACGCGGCGAACAACTGGCAACCCTCGAAGCCGCGCGCCACGCCCTGCTGACCGCCGACAATCTCGGCGACCTCATAGAAGAAGTGGCAAGCGAACACGACGGCGACGAACGCTGGCGCCGCGAAATCGAACTGTTACGCGACCTGCGCTCAAGCGAACTCGCGCTCCCACAAGACCTCGTTCGCGCCTACGCCAACGCCCGCGCCAAAGCCTCCGCCGCCTGGGAAGACGCCCGCGAAGCCAACGACTTCAAAATCTTCGCCCCCGCCTTCGCCGAACTCGTCGCCCTCGCCCGCGAGACATCCGCAGCCATCGACGGCGATGCAGACCCGTACGACATTCTGCTGGACGAATACGAACCCGGCATGACCCGCGCGCGTATCGAGCCCGTCCTCAACGACCTGCGCGAACGCCTCGTGCCCCTCGTGCAAGAGACCGCGCGCAAAACCGCCGCATGGCCGCAAGCCCGCACACGCACCGACGACGCAAAGCTCTGGACGCTCTGCCGCGATGTCTTGCACACCATCGGATTCGATTTCGACCGCGGTCACCTCGACCGCACGACGCATCCCGGCACATCGGCGTTGGGCTTCGACGACGTTCGCCTCACGCTCCGCCCCGACCAAGACGACCTGGCCGAAGCGATCCTCACCACGCTGCACGAAGGCGGCCACGGCCTCTACGACCAAGGCCTAGCACCGCAAGACCGCGCTACGCTTCTCGCGCAAGCCCCATCGATGGGCATGCACGAAGCGCAAGCGCGCCTTTGGGAAAACCACATCGGCCGCAGCCGCGCCTTCTGGACTCACTTCGCGCCCAAAGTCGGCAAGACCCTGGGCACGCCGATCAACCCCGACGACTTCTTCAAAGCGACGAACCGCGTCACGCCGAGCTTGATCCGTTCGACCGCCGACGAACTATCGTACCACCTGCACATTCTGCTCAGGTACGAACTCGAAGTCGCGATGATCAAAGGCGACCTCAAAGTCTCGGACCTCGAGAGCGCGTGGAACGAACGCAGCGCATCGCTCATCGGCATCAAACCGAAGACCGCGAACGAAGGCGTCCTGCAAGACGGCCATTGGGCGTCGGGCATGTTCGGTTACTTCCCGACCTACACCGTGGGCAGCCTCTACGCCGCCCAACTCGCCGAGAGCTACGCACAAGACAACAACCTCGACGCTGAGATCGCGAAGGGCGACTTTGCCCCCCTCCGCCGCTGGCTGCGCGAGAACATCTTCGTCGTTGGCGATCGTCTGCCGACGGAGGAACTGGTCACACGCGTCACGGGAAAAGGTCTCGACTCAGGCGCCTATTTCCGTCACATCGCCGCGAAATTCGGCTGATCACGCGCCTGCGCATTGCGAAGGCAAGCCCCCTCGGCTAGCAAACTGGCCCAGAAATGGATCCAGAAACTGGCTTCGAGGGGGTAATCATGCGCGCGTCCATCACTCTATTGCTGGCGGCATCGGCATTGGGCTTGGCTGCAAGCGCCGCCGCGGACGAAGGCATGTGGCTGCCCAGCCAAGCCCCCGAAATCGCCAAGCAGCTGAAGGCCGCCGGCCTCAAACTCGACCCCAACGCCCTTTCCAACTTGCAGACCGCGCCGATGAACGCGATCGCCTCGCTCGGCGGCTGCTCGGCCAGCTTCGTCAGCACGCAAGGCCTGCTGGTCAGCAACCATCACTGCGTCTACGGCTCGATCCAATACAACGCGAAGCCCGAGAAGGACTACCTGACCAACGGCTTCCTCGCCGCCGCGATGACGGACGAACTCCCCGCCGCCCCCGGCACGCGCATCTTCGTCATCGAAGACCTGCGCGACGTAACAACCGACGTCATGAACGGCGTCACCGAAACGACCGTCGGCAAAGCGCGTTTCGACAAAATCGAGGCGAACCAAAAGGCTCTGATCGCCGCGTGTGAAAAACAACCCAGCCGCCGCTGCGACGTCCGCGCCTACTACGGCGGTTCGACGTATTACCTGCAGCAGCAGCTTGAGATCCAAGACGTCCGCCTGGTCTACGCGCCCGCGCACGGCATCGGCAATTTCGGCGGCGAGGTCGACAACTGGCAATGGCCGCGCCACACCGGCGACTTCGGCTTCTACCGCGCCTATGTCGCGCCGGATGGCTCGGCCAAACCGTTCGCGAAAGAGAACGTGCCCTACAAGCCGAAGTCCTATCTGAAACTCGGCAAAGGCGTGGCCGAAGGCGATTTCGTGATGCTGGCCGGCTTCCCCGGCCTCACCGAACGCTATCGCACCGCCTCGGAGACGAAGCACTTCTACACCGAGTTCTACCCGCTGCAGCAGCGCTTGCTCGCCGAATATTCGGAACAGATCAACACCGCGACGGCAGGCGACAAAGACGCCACGATCAAATATGCGAACGCCCTTCGCGGCGCCGACAACTTCAAGAAAAAGCTCGTCGGCCAGTTGACCGGCGCCGACGCGATCTCTCTCGTCGACAAGAAGACCGCGCAGGAAAAGGCCTTCCGCGATTGGGCTGTCGCCGACGCCTCTCGTAAAGACCGCATGACGCAAACGATCGCGGCTCTCGACGCGGTGACGACGGAGGCCAACGCCGCACGCCTCAACGCAACCCGCCTGGGTTTGCTCGCGCGCGCGCAACTGCTCGCCACCGCGCGCACCGCGTACCGTTGGTCGCTCGAGCAACAAAAGCCGGACGCCGAACGCGAACCCGGCTTCCAAGAGCGCGACCGCAAACTCGTGACCGAACGCTTCACCGCGGTCGAGCGTCGCTTCGACCCGCGCGTCGACCGCCGCCTCTTCGAGGCAGCCCTGGTCGAATACCGCCAGCTGCCGGAGGCAGAGCGCAACAAGGCCTTCGACACGACGCTCCAGAAGATCGGCCTCGACCGCCTCTACGCCGACACCAAACTCGGCGACACGGCAACGCGAGTGGCTCTGCTCGACAAATCGACGAAGGAACTCGAAGCCTCGAACGATCCCTTCATGAAACTCGGCATCGCCATGTACGCCGAAGAGAAAGCGCGCGAAGACCGCAACAAAGACCGCGACGGCCGCATGCACGCCGCCCGCAGCGCCTACGTCGCCGCCTACCGCGAATACGCGAAGGCGAACGGCAAGGCGCTGTTCCCAGACGCGAACGGCAGCCTGCGCCTCACCTACGGCCACGTGAAAAGCCGCTCGCGCGACGGCGTGAAGTGGAACGCCTTCACCACCGCCGAAGGCATCGTCGAAAAGGCGACCGGCCGCGATCCGTTCGACGCGCCGAAGAAAGAACTCGACCTCATCGCCGCCAAGAACTACGGCCCATACAAAGTCCCGGCGCTCGGCTCACTGCCGGTCAACTTCCTGAGCACCGTCGACATCACCGGCGGCAACTCGGGTTCCGCTGTGATGGACGCGAACGGCCACCTCGTCGGCCTCGCCTTCGACGGCACGCTCGACGGCGTGATCTCCGACTGGTGGTTCGACCCCGCGATCAACCGCACGATCAACGTCGACGTGCGCTACATGCGCTGGGTGATGGACAAGGTCGACGGCGCGCAACGCCTGCTCGACGAAATGGAAGTCGCGAAGTAGGCCTTAAGCGGTCTCGATGCGCGAACGAATGTCCCGCTGGCGCGCCGCGTCCAGCGGGAAATTCCACATCAAGCCCATCGCGACCAACTTCATCGCGATCGGCACCGCCGCATAAAGCATCGTCAGCGCAAACAGAGCCTCCGGCGAATTGGTGGTGTGCCCCGCCGCATCGAGCCCGTCGGCGCTGAACCCCACCGCATGCAGAATGGGCAGCGACACCGCGGCCAACGCAAACGACAACTTCGTCGCAATCCCCCACAGCGCAAAGAACAACCCCGTCCGCTGCTCGCCCGACGCCTGCGTATCGACGTCCACGACATCCGCCTGAATCGCCGACGGCAAAACCAAATCCGCGCCGACGCCGATGCCCGACAGGACGGAGATGATCAGAAACGCAACAACGTCACCCTCGCCGACGACGAACGGCGTGAACGCAAACGCCCCGCACGCCAGCACCATCGCCCAAACCCAAGACCGGTGCTTGCCGATCCGCCGCGCAAGCCACGTCCAAAACGGGATGGCAATCAACCCGGCCAGAAAATACGCCAGCAGCAACGGCCCATACGCATCCTGCGCGCCGATCACGTGACTGACGAACAACAAGAACAGCGTCGCAGGTAACCCATTCGCCAACGCGTTGATGAGATAGGCGACGATCAACCGCCGAAACGGTCCGTTCGCCCAAATCGCCCCCACGCCCGCGCCGAACGACACGCGCGACCGCGTTAGCGGCTTAGGCTCCGGCACCGCGATCAACAACCAAGCCACGCTGGGCAACAACAACGCGACGACCAGCACCGCCAGCGCCGCCATATGCACGCGCGGGTCGGGATAGCCCAACAGCGTCAACACCGTAGGCGTGGACGCCGCGATCAGCGTCCCTGCAAGCCCCACACCTTCGCGAACGCCCGCAATGCGCGTACGTTCGTTGTAGTCACCGGAAAGCTCCGCACCCCACGCGCTGTAGGGCAGCATCATCATCGTCCACGCCAGCGTCAGCCCGAAAATGCCGAACGCAAACTGCGTCAGCGTCGCCTCCACCGGCGGCGCAAACAGCACCACCACGGAAACGACCGCCAGAGGCGTCCCGACCAAGATCCAAGGCTTGCGACGGCCAAAGCGCCCCGTTGTCCTGTCGCTGAAATAACCGATCGCCGGATCCGTCACCGCATCGAACAACCGGGACAGAATGATGATGTATCCGATCCAATCCAGCGGCAGCCCCAGCGTCTGCGTGTAAAACGCCGGCAAAAACACGTAGGGCGGTAGCAGCAATATCGCGAACGCCACCGCCGGCGCCCCATAGGCCGCCAAAACCGACGCCCGCAGACGCTCGCTCATGCTCGACCCATGGGTGATCCGCGACGTGTCCTTATCCGTACACCCCGCATGGCAAAGATCGCAATCATCGGCACCGGCATCGCCGGCCTGTCCGTCTCATATCTGCTTCACCAAAAGCACCAGATTACCGTTTACGAGAAAGACGCACGCCTCGGCGGGCACAGCCGAACCATTACGGTCAAACACGGCGACCGGATCATTCCCGTCGACACCGGGTTCATTGTCTTTAACGAACGCAACTACCCGAACCTGACCGCGCTATTCCGCCGTCTGGGGGTCAAGATCAAAAACAGCGACATGACCTACGCGCTCAGCGCCCGCGACGGTTGGCTTGAATGGGGCGCAAGAGACCTGAACGCGATGTTCGGCCAACGGCGCAACTTGGTCCGCCCGCAATTTCTGAACCTCTTCCGTGAGGTCATGCGCTTCAACGGCCAAGTCGCCGAGCGCGTCAAAAGAGAACCGGCGATCACGCTGGGCGCGCTGATCGACAAGATGGGTCTGGGCGACTGGTTCAAACGCTACTACCTGCTGCCGATGGCCGGCGCGATCTGGAGCGCCGCCCCGCAGCAAATGCTGGCGTTCCCCGCGCACGTCTTCGTAACCTTCTTCGAAAACCACGGCCTCCTGTCGATGAGCGGCCAACCGCAATGGTTGACCGTGGACGGCGGCTCGCAAACCTACGTCGAGAAAATCGCGCATCCGTTTCGCGACCGCATACGCCTGAACAGCGGCGCCACACGCGTCGAACGCAACGCAACCGGCGTGCGCGTGACGGACACGACGGGCGACACCTCAGACTTCGACCACGTCGTCTTCGCCTGCCATTCCGACGAAGCGTTGGCCATACTCGCCGACGCCGGCGAGGCAGAGCGCACGAGTTTGTCGGCCATCAAATACCAACGCAACGACGCTGTGCTGCACAAAGACCCCCGCTTCATGCCCAAACGCAAACGCTGCTGGGCAAGCTGGAACTACCACACCGACGGCAGGGACGACGAGACGGCCGTCTCACTGAGTTACTGGATGAACAATCTGCAGAGCATCGACGAGGCCTATCCGCTTTTCGTCACGCTGAACCCCGCAACCGAAATCCCGGAAGAGAACGTCTTCGATCGTCACGTCTTCCACCACCCGGTGTTCGACACCGCCGCCATCGCCGCCCAGGCCCGCCTCCAGCGCATGCAAGGCCAGCGCAACACCTGGTTCTGCGGCGCCTACATGCGCCACGGCTTCCACGAAGACGGCTTGATCAGCGCGATGGCAGTGGCAGAAGCCTTAGGAGCCCCTGCGCCATGGCTCACCGCAGCGACCGACGGGGAGCCCGGTACAACGCGAGAGGCGGAACCTGCGTTAGCGTGACAAGCCCAACAAGCCGCGCCGCACACTGGGCTCCGATGTCTTGGGCGAAAGCCAGATCCCGAAAAACGGCTCCGCAAATCCGGCCTCATCGATAGAAGTCGTGGGGCGCCCTTTGTGAAAGAATCGCACGGGCTGCCCCGGCACATGGAGCGCCGTCACCCGGTCACCGCTCTCGACGTTCGGATAGGCCTTGGCCAAGGCCGCACCAAAGCGCGCCACCGCTTCCTTCGATAACGACGGTGAAACTTTCCGCATCTCGTCAACCGTCCGCTCGACAAGCTCCTCCCGCGTGAACGACATGCTGTACGTGATCGACAGCGCGAACGGCGCCTCCATCGACCATGCTTTCGCGTCCGTCCAAAGGCTCGCCTCGTAAGCCGTGAGGAACAACCACGTCAGCGACGCAGTTCCATAAGGCCTCTCGGCGCTGATCGTTCCGTTTAACTCGCCAGGCCGCGCGGACGCCGCCGCCGCAAGCCCGGCAAGCACAACAAACGCAACGGCGATACTGACCTTACGCATGAGCCAACTCCACCTGGACCACGTTGGTGCGCTCCACCGCAAACGCCGCCGCGCACATGCCTAAATAGAACTGCCAGTTGCGCAAAAACTTGTCGTCGTGCCCCAGCTTGCGAATGTCGGGCGCTGCCGCCCGCTGCCGCACCGACCACTCGCGCAGCGTCCGCGCATAATCTTGCCCGAACCCGAACACGTCGACGACCTTGAACCCCGCACGCTGCGCCTCATGCGTCACGCGCGCCAGCGACGGCAGCATGCCGCCGGGAAACACATACTGGCGGATGAAATCGCTGCGCGTGCGATAGAGCGGAAACAGATCGTCGCGAATGGTGATGGTTTGCAACACGGCGCGACCGCCGCGCTTCAACCGCTCCGACAACGTCTGGAAATACTGCGGCCAATACCGCTCACCCACCGCCTCGAACATCTCGATCGAGACAACGGCGTCGAACACGCCCTTGATCTTGCGATAATCCTCAAGCCGGATATCGGCCTTGCCCGCCAGACGCGACGTCGCAAACGCATGCTGGGCCGGCGAAATCGTGATGCCAGTGACGTTGTGATCCGCTTCGGCAGCGGCCTCCGCAAATCCGCCCCATCCGCAGCCGACCTCAAGAACGTTTGCACGCGTCCCCGAAATCTTCTCGACGATCCGCTGATACTTCGACCGCTGCGCCTCGCCAAGCATCGCGCTCGGCCGCTTAAACAGCGCCGACGAATACGTCATCGTCTCGTCCAACCACAGCGAATAGAACGCATTGCCGACGTCGTAATGCGCTTCGATATTCCGCCGGCTGCCGCTCTCGCTATTGCGGCGGATCAGCGTGTTCAGCAGCACGAACGAAATCCGGTTGAACAGATTGCCGTGCGCAAAACCTTCAAGCTGATCCAGATTCAGCAAGAACAGCGATATCAACGCCTCGACATCGTCGGTTTCCCAAGCCCCGGCGATGTAGTCTTCGCCAAGCCCGATATCCCCGCGCGCGACCAACCGGTCCAGCACGCCCCATTCCTTGATCTCAAACCGCGCCGTCGGGCCGGGCTCAGGCCCCCTCACCACATGAACCTCGCCGTCGGGTTCTACAAACGTCAGCTGCCCAAACTGGATACGGCCAATGGCCTCCATCCAGCGCGCCTTAACGATCGCAAGGGGAATAAGTCTCATGCGCGGCCTCCTCAGCGTTCATACGGAGAAACCCCATCGTCGGATTGGCGCGATGCTAGCCCAACCCGGCGAGATCGTCCGGGCTGTTCACGTTGGCGAAGGAGCGCTGATTCTCGAACATCACGGGAACGGCGCCGACCGCGTCCAGCACGGCATGCGTCCGCGGAACCTGTGCCCCGTCCAAGACGGAAACCAGCGCCGCCCGCGCCCCGACGCCCAGCACCGCGACCAAAGGCTCCACCCCGGCGGCCGTCTGCGCATAGGCGCCGACACCACCGGACGCGAGCAATTTCTTGTAGATGTCCCCGGTCAGCAAAGGCATATCGCACGGCGCGAACGCGACGCGCCCCGTCTTGAACGCGAACCCGGCGGCCAGCCCCGCCGCAAGCCCGGCGAGCGGCCCCTTACCCTCATAACCCGCCTCGATCACCGGCAGATCCAGCGCGTCATACCCGTCCCCGCGGCGCGCCTCGATCACCACATGCGAGCAAACCTGCGCCAACATATCGGCGACGTGCAACGCCATAGGCCGCCCCCTGAACCTCATCAGCCCTTTCGGCGCACCGCCGAAGCGGCGGCTCTCACCGCCCGCAAGCACAACACCGATCATGGCTTCGTACGCAACAGTTCGACCGCCCGGCGCACAAGCGGTTCAAGCCCCGCGCCCCCGGCGTCGAGATGCGCGACGATATCCTTGCGCATACCCGGGTCCCAAAACTTCTTGAGATGATCGGCGATCGCCGCAGGCGCCGCCTCTTCGCCTTGCGCCTTGAAGAACGCACCGATCTGGTTCGCCATCATGGTGAGCTTCTCGGCCTTCATCCGGCCTCCGAAAGCCGCATCGGATGCGTGAACACCTCAAGCCCGTCGTCGCGCACGATGCCCGCAACGGTCAATCCCGCCGCGTCAGCCTCTTCCAACGCCAACGCCGTGGGCGCTGACACCGCCGCCAGAACGGACACCCCCATCATCGCCGCCTTCTGCACCAACTCGACCGAAACGCGGCTCGTCATCAACACAGCACCGTCAGAAGCACGGCGCCCCGAACGCACCAGCGCACCCGCCAACTTGTCCAGCGCGTTGTGCCGCCCGACATCCTCGCGCACCGCAACCAACCCTTCGCCACGCACAAAGAACGCCGCCGCATGCACCGCATGCGTCCGCGCATTCAGCGCCTGATGCTCGCGCATCGACCGCATCGCACCGATGATCTCCGCGACGGTCAATGAGACGCCGCGCTCGATCAAGGGCAACGGCCGCACCGCCTCCGCAATACTTTCAACGCCGCACAAACCGCAACCAGCCGGCCCCGCACGCAACCGCCGCCGCGTCACCAACCGCTCGCGGTCGCGCGTCTTCAACCTCATACGCAACTCAACGCCGCGCCCCGCAGCCACAACATCGAGGTCGGCGATATCGTCCGCCGACGCGATCACGCCGTCATTCAGCGAAAACCCCAGCGCGAAATCTTCAAGATCGGCGGGCGTCGCCATCATCACGGCTTCCGTGCCGCCGTCATAGACGAACGCCACCGGCGTCTCGGCCGCCACCTCGCGCACACCGCGCGATGCACCGTCGCGCCAAACGAACCGCTCGACAGGCAGCGACGCCTTCAAGCTCATTCCCCCGGAACCGGATCGGCGATACGCCGGCTACGGCGCGTCTGCTCGGCATACTCGCGCTGCCATTCCGTCGGCCCGTTCGACGGCGAAACTTGAACGGCGGTGACCTTGTATTCCGGACAGTTCGTCGCCCAGTCCGAAAACTCGGTCGTCACCACGTTCGCCTGCGTCGCCGGATTGTGGAACGTCGTGTAGACCACGCCGGGCGCCACCCGCTCCGTCACCTTGGCACGCAGCGCGGTCACACCGGCGCGGCTGGCGAGCTTCACCCAATCGCCGTCGCGCACGCCGCGCTCCTCCGCGTCGTGCGGATGAATCTCGAGCATATCTTCCGCATGCCACGCCGTGTTCGCTGTGCGCCGCGTCTGAATGCCGACGTTGTATTGCGAGAGCACCCGCCCGGTCGTCAGCAGTAGCGGAAAGCGCGGCCCCACCTTCTCGTCCGTCGCCACATACTCGGTGATCATGAACCGCCCGCGTCCGCGCACGAACCCGTCCGTATGCATGACGGGCGTACCCTCGGGCGCCGCCGCATTGCACGGCCACTGTATCGAACCCAACGCGTCAAGCTTCTCGAACGACACGCCGGCAAACGTCGGCGTCAGCTGCGCAATCTCATCCATGATCTCGCGCGCATGCCCGTAGTTCATCTTGAACCCAAGCGCATTGGCCAGCATCTGCGTGATCTGCCAATCCTCAAACCCGTTCTTCGGGCTCATCACCTTGCGCACCGGCTGAATGCGCCGCTCCGCATTCGTGAACGTCCCGTTCTTCTCCAAGAAGGTCGAGCCCGGCAGAAACACATGCGCGTAGTTCGCCGTCTCCGTCAGAAACAGATCATGCACGACGACGCATTCCATCGCCGCGAACGCCTCGGCGACATGCTTCGTATTCGGATCCGACTGAAGAATATCCTCGCCCTGGATATAGACGCCCTTGAACCGTCCCTCGATGGCGGCATCCAGCATGTTGGGAATTCGCAAGCCCGGCTCGGCATCCAGATCTACACCCCACAGCGTCTCGAACATCGCCCGCGCGCCGTCATCCGACACATGCCGATAGCCCGATAGCTCGTGCGGGAACGAGCCCATATCGCACGCGCCCTGCACGTTATTCTGTCCCCGCAACGGGTTCACGCCGACGCCCGGCCGCCCAAGATTGCCCGTCGCCATCGCCAAATTGGCGATCGCCATCACCGCCGTCGTGCCCTGGCTGTGCTCGGTCACGCCCAACCCGTAATAGATCGCGCCATTCCTGGCCGTCGCATAAAGCCGCGCCGCGCCACGCATCGCCGCCGCCGGCACGCCGCAAACAGCTTCGACCGCTTCAGGACTGTGCGCCGGATCGGCCACAAAATCGGCCCACGCCGCAAACGCGTCCGCCTCGCAACGCTCGCGCACGAACGCCTCGTCGAATAACCCCTCCGTCACGATCACATGCGCCAGCGCCGTCAACACCGCGACGTTCGTGCCCGGCTTCAGCTGCAAATGATACGAAGCCTCGACATGCGGCATACGCACAAGATCAATGCGACGCGGATCGATAACGATCAGCTTCGCCCCTTCGCGCAGCCTCTTCTTCATCCGCGACGCAAACACCGGGTGCCCGTCCGTCGGATTGGCCCCGATCACGACGATCACGTCAGCATGCTCGACGCTGTCGAAATCCTGCGTCCCCGCCGACGTGCCGAACGTCGTCTTCAGCCCATAGCCCGTCGGCGAATGACAAACGCGCGCGCACGTATCGACGTTGTTGTTCCCGAACGCCGCCCGAACCAGCTTCTGCACCAGGAACGTCTCTTCGTTCGTACAGCGCGACGACGTCACCCCGCCGACCGCAAGCCGCCCATGCGCCGCCTGAATGCGCCTGAATTCGGACGCCGTATGCGCAATCGCCTCGTCCCAACTGACGACACGCCAAGGCTCGTCGATCCGATGGCGGATCATCGGCTCCAGCACGCGCTCGCGATGCGTCGCATAGCCCCAAGCGAACCGGCCCTTCACACAACTATGCCCGTGGTTCGCCTTGCCGTCCTTGTACGGCACCATGCGCACCAGTTCCTCGCCGCGCATCTCCGCCTTGAACGCGCACCCGACACCGCAATAGGCGCAGGTCGTAACCGCCGAATGCTCCGGCGGCCCAATCTCGATCACCGACTTTTCGATCAAGGCGCCGGTCGGGCAAGCCTGCACACAAGCGCCGCACGACACACATTCGGACTCGAAGAACGTCTCGTCCATGCCCGCCGAAATCTTCGACGCAAACCCACGCCCGTCGACGGTCAGCGCGACCGTCCCCTGCGTCTCCTCGCACGCCCGCACGCACAGCGAACAGACGACACACCGCGCAGGATCGAAAACGAAGTAAGGGTTGGACGCGTCCTTCGCCGCACCGAGATGACCGTCGCCCGCGCGTCCATAACGCACCTCCCCCACGCCCACGGCATCCGCCATCGCGCGCAGTTCACCCGTCACATCGGCTGGGTGGTCTGAGAGGTAAAGCTCCATCACACCGCGCCGAAGATCCCGCAACAGCGGTGTCTGCGTCTTGACCGTCATCCCGGCAGCAACAGGCGTCGTGCAGGAAGCCGGCGTCCCACCGCGGCCGTCGATCTCCACCAAACAAAGCCGGCAAGATCCAAACGCCTTCACGCTATCCGTCGCGCAGAGCTTCGGCACGTCGATGCCAGCCTCACGCGCGGCGCGCAGGATCGACGTGCCTTCCGGCACAGTCACGGGGACACCGTCGACCGTCAGGCGAACGCGTTGCTCACCCGTCGACGGCGGCGTGCCCAGATCATGTTCTTCGACCAGCGCCATGCGCTACCCTACTCCGCCCGGGCGAACTGCGAAATCTTCCGGGAAATGCCTTAACGCGCTGAGAACAGGGAATGGCGTAAATCCGCCAAGCGCACACAAGGAACCCAGCTTCAGGGTCCGGCACAAATCCTCAAGCAGCGCCAAATTCATCTCGCGCTTCTCGCCCGCCAAGATGCGATCGATCACCTCAACCCCGCGCGTCGACCCGATCCGGCACGGCGTACACTTGCCGCAAGACTCGATCGCGCAGAACTCCATCGCAAAGCGCGCCTGCGCCGCCATGTCGATCGTATCGTCGAACACGACAATCCCGCCGTGCCCGATCAACCCATCGCGCGCCGCAAACGCCTCGTAGTCGAAAGGCGTATCGAACAACGACCGCGGAAAATAAGCGCCAAGCGGCCCACCGCACTGCACCGCCCGCACAGGTCGCCCGCTCGCCGTCCCGCCGCCGACATCATCGACAAGCTCACCCAGCGTCATGCCAAATGGCACCTCGAACAAACCCGCATGCTTCACGTTGCCGGCGAGCTGAATAGGCATCGTCCCACGCGACCGCCCAAACCCAATCGCGGCATACGCATCGGCGCCATGCGAAAGAATCCAAGGCACCGTGGCCAACGACAACACGTTGTTGACGACGGTCGGCTTACCGAACAACCCTTCATGCACCGGCAAAGGCGGCTTCGCCCGAACCTGCCCACGCTTGCCCTCAAGGCTCTCCAGCAGCGCCGTCTCCTCGCCGCAAACATAAGCGCCCGCACCAACGCGCAACTCTATGTCGAATGCATCGCCGATCAGCCCACCGTCGCGCGCAAACTCCAAAGCCTGCGCGAACACCGCGTTGGCATGCGGATACTCAGAGCGCGAATAGACGAACCCCTTCGACGCGCCGACCGCAAATCCCGCAATCGCCATCCCCTCGATCAATCCAAAGGGGTCACCCTCCATGACCATGCGATCGGCGAACGTCCCGCTGTCGCCCTCGTCCGCGTTGCAGACGATGTACTTGGCATCGCCTTTCGCGTCGGCCGCGCCCTTCCACTTCACGCCGGCCGGAAAGCCCGCCCCGCCGCGGCCGCGCAAGCCGGATTTGCTGACAAGATCGATCGTCGCTGGAGCGCCAATCTCCCGCGCGCGTGCAAGCCCCTTCAAGCCGCCACGCATCGCGAAGTCATCGAGCGACAACGGATCAACGATCCCACAACGCGCAAACGTCACGCGTGTTTGTTGCGTCAACCACGGATGCTGATCGACAACGCCGATGCAGAGCGCATGCGGCTTGCCCTCCAGCATCCCCGCCTCGATCAACGCCGGCACGTCGGAAGCCTTGACCGGACCGTACCCAACGCGCCCGCCGGGCGTTTCAACTTCGACCAAAGGCTCCAACCAATGCAGCCCGCGCGATCCGTTCCGCACGATCTCGACATCGATCCCACGCGTCTGCGCCGTCGCACGCAGCACGCGCACGACACCCTCCGCGCCAACGGCAAGCGCAGCGGAATCGACGGGCACAAAAACGCGCGTCATGCGTGCTCCGCCATCGCGATCAGATGCTTCGCTTCCACCCGTCCATGCGGCTCGCCATCGACCAACGCCGCCGGCGCCACCGAGCAGAAGCCCAGGCAATAAACCGGCTCGACCGTCACCGCGCCGTCGACCGTCGTCTCACCCCACCCGATCCGGAAATGCTTCAGCACCGCGTCGGCGAGAGCGCGACCACCCATCGACTGGCAAGCCTCCGCCCGGCACAGCTTCACCACGCGCCGGCCAGCAGGCGCCTCGCGAAAATCGTGGTAGAAACTAACGACGCCATGCACCTCGGCCCGCGTCAGATTCAAAGCGTGAGCGATAATCGGCACCGCATCGCGCGGAATGAATCCGAACGCCTTCTGCGTCGCATGCAAAATCGGCAGCAGCGGCCCTTCAAGATCCGCGTGCGCCGCGACGATCTCTTCCACGCCCTTGGGAGTCCACACAGGGGTCTCAGCCATCGATAAACGCTCGCAAATCAGCGGCTTAGCTTAGACCAGACGTCGATCCTAAGGAAACGCGGGAAGGCAGCAGCCGCAGCATCACGCGCCGCGCGCCAGTTCCGCCTCTTCCGAGTGTTCCGGCACCTCGACCGCCCAGCCCAACTCGTCCTGAATCCGCAAGCGCAGCGCGTCGGCGGCTGCCGGTTCGCCGTGCGTGACGAACGTCCGCCGCGGCGCTTTCTCGAACGCCTTGAGCCAGGCCATCAGTTCGTCGGCATCCGCGTGCGCCGACAGGTTGCCCAACGCCACGACTTCAGCATGAATGGGCACATAGTCGCCGTGGATCTTCACCTCGCGCGCGCCACCCAGCATCGCGGCGCCCCGCGTACCGCCCGCCTGATAACCGGCGAAGACGATCGTGTTCTCCGGCCGCGGACCAAAGGCCGCGATGTGATGGATGACGCGCCCGCCAGTCGCCATACCGCTGCCCGCCACGATGATCTTGGGCTCGCGCGATAGATTGAGCTTCTTCGACTCCTCGATCGAGGTGACGATCTTGGCGACCTTCCACATCGCCTCGCAATCCTTGTCGTTCAGACGATGCTCCGCGCGATGCCGCCGATAGATCTCCGTCGCATCCGTCGCCATCGGACTGTTGAGGTAAACCGGAAGATCCCGCGGAATCTTGTTCTTCGCCTTCAAGCGCGCGATCGACAGCAATAGCGACTGCGTGCGTCCGACAGCAAACGCGGGAACCACAACCGTGCCCCCGCGCGCGACGGTGCGTGAGATCACATGCCCCAGCTCCGTCTCGGGATCGGTCGGATCGTGCCGCCGGTTGCCGTAGGTCGATTCGACGACCAGAAAATCCGCGCGCGCGATCGGCTCCGGCGGCCGCATGATGCTGTCGTGCGAACGTCCCAAATCCCCGCTGAAGGCCAACGTCACCCGCCCGTCCGAGACCCGCACGGTCGCAGCCCCCAAAATATGGCCGGCCGGCGCGAGCCTGACGCGCAACCCGTGAGCCGGTTCGAACTCATGACCATACGCCACAGTCACTAAATGCTGCAGCGCGGCCTCGGCGTCTTGTTCCGTGTAAAGCGGCAGCGCCGGCTTGTGTTTGGAATAGCCGCGCCGGTTCGCGCGCTCCGCATCTTCCTCCGCCAATCGCGCCGCGTCGGGCAGCATGATCCGGCACAGTTCAGCCGTTGCTTCGCTGCAATAGATGCGTCCGCGGAACCCTTTCTTCACCAGAACCGGCAGGTAACCCGAATGATCGATATGCGCATGGGTCAAGACGACCGCAGCCACGTCGTGCGCCACGAAGGGCGGCTCCGCCCAATTGCGCAGGCGCAACGGCTTGAAGCCTTGGAACAAACCGCAGTCCACCAGAAGGCGGTTATCCCCCGACCGGATCAGGTACTTCGAACCCGTCACGGTCCCGGCCGCGCCTAGAAACTGAAGATGCATCGCCATTTCACCGACAAACCCACCAAACGGCCGCCGACACCTTGATCGAGGTCAAATCGGCCGCCCAACATTTCGCTATCATAAAAGGTTCAAGGAAAGGACGAATCTTCGTCATGCGGCGGCTCTCAGACATCGTTTACAATCAACAACCGCTCACCTTGCCCCCGACGGCAACGGTCAAAGAAGCGTGTGAGTGCATGCACCAGCGCCGTGCGGGCTCAATCTTGGTGACCGACACGCACGGCCACTTGAAGGGCATCTTCACCGGCCGCGACGCCGTCTATCGTGTGCTGGCGCGCGGCAAGGACGCGGCGAAAACGAAACTCGGCGACGTGATGACCGCCAACCCGATCGTGTTAGCGCCGGACAAGACGGCGATCGACGCTCTGCGTCTGATGTGGGACGGCGGCTTTCGTCATCTTCCCGTGGTCAACGATGGCCGTTTGGTCGGCGTCGTATCGCGCGGCGACTTCAAAGGCGCCGAACACGACCGCCTCGACGAGGAACGCGAGCTATGGGAGCACATGCGTTAACTCAATCGAGCGGAATGACGTCCACCGCCTGCTCGCTGGTCTGCGACCCGGCGGTGCGCATCACACCCTTCACCGGCGCAACGTCGGAATAATCGCGCCCGCGCCCGATCACGATGTGATCGTTCTGCACGAGCACGTCGTTCGTCGGATCGAACTCGACCCAACCGGCCTCGCGCCCGCACCATGCGCGCACCCATGCATGCATGGCGTCCGCACCCGCAAGCCGCGGCTTGCCCTTCGGCGGAATGGTGCGCAGGAATCCGCTGACGTAACCGGCCGGCATGCCAATACCGCGCAGGCACGCGATCATGATATGCGCGAAGTCCTGGCACACGCCGCGCCTACCGGCGAAGGCCTCCTCCGGCGACGTATCGACCGTCGTCGCCTTCGAGTCGAACACCATGTCCCGATGCAGCGCCTCGCCGATCGCCTTCATGGCTTCGAACGCCGGCATGTCCGGCTTCACCAGCGGGCGGGCATAGGCATCCATCTCGGCCGTCGCGCGCACTCGCGGCGACCGCCCGACGAAATGATGCGGCGCCGACGGCTCAAGGGAATCATAGGCCGCAATCTCGTCGGCCAACGCTTTCAGCGATGGCGACGCGATGGACCCGCGATCTGGCGCGTGCCGATCGACCTGACATTTCAAATCGAAAACGATCTTCTCGTGCGACGCGCGATACGCAATCTCGACGGCGGTATTCCCGAAGAAGTCGATCAACTCGGACCGCTCTTGCGCATCGGGATCGATGATCAGCTTCGCCGACACCACCTGCTGCTCGCCAGGCAAATTCGCGGGCATCATGCGCAGCATGTGCCGCCCCGTGCTGGCCGACCGGTCGTACTCATACGAAATCTTGAGGCCGATATCGTAGAGCATGGCCTTCACGTCAAATATTCGTCCGACAGCGCGTCGGACAATTTCGCAATCGCCTCGCCCGCCTTGTTGAGCGCCGCCGTATCGATCGTCTCCGGCGTGAACCGCGCAAGATCGTCATGCACCTTCGACACCGCGCGCAAGAAGTCCGATGCCGGACCTTTGCCGACCGCCTCCGACAACTGCGCCGCCTGATCGCGAATCTCGACGAGGTGATAGATGATGGACCGGGGGTTCTGCGCATCGAACACCAACAGATCGACCACGGTCTTGCGATTGGTCGCAACAGCATAGCGGCTGCGATGCGTCATCGAACTATCGCCGACCTCGACGCTCAGATCGAGCGCACCCTCGGGCGCCTTCGGATCGGCAAAATTCTCAAGGGCCTCCGCCGTTGTCAGCGCCCGCTCCAACGACCGCCCGATGCTCAAGAACCGCCAGCCGACCGAACGGTACATATTCTCGTGCACCAGCCCTGAGAACCCCGTGATCTTCCGCAACAACACACCCATCGCCCGCGCCGCATCGTCGCCGGGCTTCGCGGTCTGCACCATCTGCCGCGCGGTCTTCGCGAGGTCATTCAGCGCAACCCACCCGTCGATCGAAAACCGGTCGCGCACCTGGCTCGCGCTGTGAATCGCGGAGGCCAACGTCGTGCGCAGGCTTTTGGGAATGCACTCCTTCGTATCCACCTCGTAGGTCTCAAGATGCTCGCGCAACCGCTTCAACAAAGGCGCGTCCTCATTCGCCGTCTCCGCCAAGCGCGTGTGATACGCGCGCAGCAACCGCATCACACCTTCCGCGCGCTCTACATAACGGCCGAGCCAATAAAGATTGTCCGCCGCTCGCGATGGCAACACGCCGGATTCCGAACGCCGATACGGCGCGCCTTCCGGCGGCAGCATGGTCACCGACTGAACCGGATAGTCGCTGACCACCCACACGTCGGCGACCGAACCGCCGCGCTGCATCGCAATCGCCGTCGCATCCTCGGTCCGCCCGATGCGCGCGTAACCGCCGGGCATCACCTGCCAGCCGCTGGCGGTGCGCGCGAGGAACACGCGAATGCTCATCGGCCGCGGCACCAGCTGTCCGTCCACGTAAGCCGGCGTCGTCGACAACGTCACGGCTTCCTGACCAACCAGCATAGGCCCTTCAGCGTCGATGTAGGACTCCACCGTCTCCAGCGTCTCGCTCTGGAAGCGTCCGCCGAACACGGTCTTCCCGTCGGGCTCGAACGGCGGCCGCGTCGACAGCGCCGGCCCGATCATCATCTTCTCGATATTCTCACGCACGTGCTCGCGCTCGGCCTGTTGCCCGCACCACCACGTCGCGATATTCGAAAGCTTCAACGGCTCGCCGCGCAAAGCCTGAATGCGCGGCAGAAACGCCAGCAAAGCCCGCGTCTCCAGAATGCCGCAGCCCAACGCATTGACCATCGTCAGATTGCCGCGCCGGACCGTCTCGACGAGACCCGGCGTCCCAAGCCGGGAACCCTCTTCCAGCTCCAACGGATCGGCATAAGCCGCATCAAGCCGGCTCCACAGCACGCTCACCGGCGCAAGCCCCGCCACGGTCCGCACCATCACCTGGCCCTTCTCGACGGTGAGATCCTCACCCTCGAGCAACATCAGGCCGAGATAGCGCGCGATATACGCGTGCTCGAAATACGTGTCGTTCCACAAACCCGGCGTCAGAATCGCGACCTGACTATCGTTCTCGTCGCGCAAGCCACGCAGGGCATCGCGAAACGTTTGAAAGAATCCCGCGAGCCGATAGATATTCGCCGCCGAAAAGAACTCGGAGAACACGCGCGCCGTCGCAATCCGGTTCTCCAGCGCAAAGCCTGCACCTGAGGGCGCCTGCGTGCGATCGCCCAGCACCCACCAATCGCCCTCCGGCCCGCGCCCGATCTCGAAGGCGACGAAGCTGAGATAGTGCCCCGACCGCGGCTTCACGCCGACCAGCGGACGCAGCCACTCCTTGCTCATCCCGATCAGCGACGCCGGCAAATGACCGCCGGCGACCAGTTTGTTTTCGCCGTAAAGATCGGCGACGACGGATTCCAGCAACTCGGCGCGCTGAATCAACCCGTCCGAAATCTCGTTCCACTCTTTCTCGTGGATCAACACCGGAATGTGGCTCAGCGGCCAATCGCGCTCACCCGCCGCATCCGCCTTGCCGTACTGACGGAAGAAGACGCCGGCATCGCGCAGATGCTGATCGCCACGCGCGAACCGCGTCGCCACGTCTTCCTTCGACAGCGCCAGAAAGTGATTCACGAACTGGCGCCACACCGGACGCACCTGTCCGGACTTGTCCAGCAACTCGTCGGCGACGCCCGGCAGCGGCCGGTACGACGTGAGCAGACCAGCGATCGTATCGCCGACGCGCCGCGGTTGCTGTGCCAAGGTCAGAACTCCGCCTGCCGCCGCAGATCGAGCGTCATGGGAAACTCGCGATGCGGCACCTCACGCGTCGGCCGATAGCCGCCGGGCGTATGCCCATGCGCCTCGAACCGCGCGAGCCGCCGCGCCTCCGCCTCATTGCCGTTGACCGGAAACGTGTCGTAGTTGCGCCCGCCCGGGTGCGCCACGTGATAGACGCAGCCGCCCAGCGCCCGCTCCGTCCAATTGTCAAAGATGTCAAAGGTCAGCGGCGCGTTGACGGGCAACACCGGATGCAACGCCGAAGCCGGCTGCCATGCCTTGTAGCGCACGCCCGCAACCGCAACGCCGTTCTTGCCCGTATCCTGCAGCGGCACCCGACGGCGATTGCACGTCACCGAGTAGCGCGACGGATCGCTCGCCGTCAGCTTCACCTGCACGCGCTCGACCGAACTGTCCGTGTACCGCACAGTGCCGCCGATCGCGCCGGTTTCGCCCAGCACATGCCACGGCTCCAGCGCTTGCCGAATCTCCAACTGAACGCCCTCGTACGCAACTTCCCCGCAGAACGGGAATCGAAACTCGGCCTGAGCTTCGAACCATTCGGGCCGGAAGTCGAAGCCATTCTGGGAAAGGTCGCGCAACACATCCAGGAAATCGTCCCAAACGAAGTGCGGCAACATGAACCGGTCGTGGAGAACCGTGCCCCACCTGGTTAATTCGCCACCGACTGGGTTGCGCCACAGCCGCGCGATCAACCCGCGAATAAGCGCCTGTTGCGCCAGGCTCATGCGGGCATCGGGCGGCATCTCGAACCCGCGGAACTCGACCAACCCCAACCGCCCTGTCGGACCATCGGGCGAGTAGAGCTTGTCGATACAAATCTCCGACCGATGCGTGTTGCCGGTGACGTCGATCAGAAGATTGCGCAACAACCGATCGGTCAGCCACGGCAGTGGCGGCAACCACTGCCCCGGATTCGGAATCTGCGAGAGCGCCATCTCAAGTTCATAGAGGCTGTCGTGCCGCGCCTCATCGATACGCGGCGCCTGAGACGTCGGCCCGATGAACAAACCGGAGAACAAATACGAAAGGCTCGGATGCCGCTGCCAATGCAGGATCACACTGCGCAACAAATCCGGCCGCCGCAAGAACGGACTGTCCAGCGTCGTTGCCCCGCCGACGACAACGTGATTGCCGCCGCCCGTGCCGGTGTGCCGCCCATCAAGCATAAACTTGTCGGCGCCAAGCCGCGTCTGCCGCGCGTCTTCGTAGACGCCCTGCGTAATCGCCACGCATTCTTCCCAGCGCGTCGCCGGATGAATGTTCACTTCGATCACACCGGGATCCGGCGCCACGCGAATGACGTTGATGCGCGGATCGCTCGGCGGCGCATAGCCTTCGATGTGGATCGGCACCTTCATCGCCAGCGCCGCCGCCTCCGCCGCACGCACGAGATCGAGATAATCCTCCAACCGCTCGACCGGCGGCATGAACACGCACAGCCGCCCATCGCGCGGCTCAACCGCAATCGCCGTCCGCACCGCACCGTCGATATCGACCACGAACGATTGCTCATTGCGATTCTGCACATCTTCCGAAGCCTGAAACCGCGCCCGCGCCTGCTCACGCGGAATGGCCTCCGCAGGTACGCCGGAGACAACCAGCGGCGCGACATTCGGCAACGGCGCCCGCTTCTCCGTCGGATCGGCCTCATACACATGCGGATAGCGCGCCGGCGCAATGTAAGGCAGCGCCCCCAACGGCAAGCGATACCCAACCGGACTGTCGCCCGGCACCAAATACAAACGCCCACGCCGCGTGCGCCAAGGCTCAGACCGCCACCGCCGTCGACCGTCCGCGCGCGCCTGCCACGGCTGTATCGGCAGCACAAACCCGGACGGCTCCGTCAAGCCGCGTCCGAACACGCGCGCAATGCGAAGCCGCTCCTCCGGATCCTTCAGCTTCGAATTCTCCGGTGTCACATTCTCGGGAAGGCTCGCCTCCTTCAGAATCCACTGCGCCGGATCTTCAAACGCCGGCAGCGCCAGATCGGGCGCAACGTCCAACTCCACCGCAATCGTGCGCAGCAGAATCTCCGCCTCTTTCGCGCCGACGCCGGTGTTCACCGACTCCTGCGCGATCAACTCCGGGTTCTGCCAAATCGGCTGCCCATCGCGCCGCCAATAGAGAGAGAACGTCCACCGCGGCAACGTCTCGCCCGGATACCATTTGCCCTGCCCGTAATGCAGAAACCCGCCCGGCGCGAACCGCTTCTGCAAGCGACGGATCAGCTTGTCTGCCAGCGAACGCTTCGTCGGCCCAACGGCGGCCGTGTTCCACTCATCGGACTCGAAGTCGTCGATGGAAACGAACGTCGGCTCGCCGCCCATCGTCAACCGGACGTCGCCCTCGACCAACGCCGCATCGATCTTGCGCCCCAGCGCATCCAGCGCTCCCCAAGCCTCATCCGAAAACGGCTTGGTGATCCGCGGATGCTCCGCCACGCGCGTGACCCGCATGTCGAACTTGAAGTCGCTCGCCTGCGCGCTCGTCACGCCGGCGATCGGCGCGGCGTTGCGATAATGCGGCGTAGCGGCCAGCGGAATGTGACTCTCGCCCGTCAGCAGCCCCGACGTCGGATCAACCCCGATCCACCCCGCACCCGGCAGATAAACCTCGACCCACGCGTGCAGGTCGGTGAAATCGTGATCCGTCCCCGGCGGCCCATCGAGCGAAATCAAATCCGGCTTCAGCTGAATGAGATAGCCCGACACGAACCGCGCCGCGAACCCCAGATGCCGCAGCGTCTGCACCAACAGCCAACTCGAATCCCGGCACGACGCCTTGGCCCGCTCCAGCGTCTGCTCCGGCGTCTGCACGCCGGGCTCCATGCGTACGATGTAGGCGATCTCGCGCGCGATCCGCGCATTGAGCCCAACGATGAAGTCGATGGTCCGCATCCGCTCGCGCGAAATGGAGGCCAAGAACGCGCGCAACCGCTGCCCCACCGGCTCGGTCTGGCGATAGATCGACAGATCGGCGCGAAAATCTTCCGGATACTCGAACGGCCAATTCTCCGCCTCTTCCTCGACGAAGAAGTCGAACGGATTATAGACCGTCATATCGGCGACAAGATCGACCTCGATCTTGAACTCGCGCACGGGCTCCGGAAACACAAACCGCGCCAGCCAATTCCCGTAAGGGTCCTGCTGATGGTTCACAAAGTGCCCGCCGGGCGACACCTTCAGCGAATGCGAAATCACCCGCGTCCGGCTATGCGGCGCCGGCCGCAACCGCACCACCTGCGGCCCCAAGATGGCCGGCTTGTCGTAAGAATAATGAGTGAGGTGATAAAGACTGGCTTTGATAGACATCGGCCCCGCGCGCAAGTTCGAGCGACTCCGCCGAACCATACCCTTAAGCCGGCCCCGTCGCCGCCCATTCCACAGGCGCACCTTGCTACGATTTTGGGCAAGTGCGTCCCGCCAGGTACGCCACCCTTTGAGCTGCGCCACGCGAGCAATCCGATTCGTCACGGCGCCACATCGGCCGAATTCAGCCGAAATTGGCAGCGGCCCAGCGCGGCATTGTCCCTTCGGGAACCCGCCTCAATCCTCGAAAGACTTGAGATAGGCGATGAGATCGTCGATCTCGTCGGGCGTCAGCACGAATTCGGGCATGCCCTTGTGGAGCACCAAAATGCCCTCGGCGAAAGCTTCCGCCAGACCTTCAACGTCATATTTCTTGTGCAGTGTCCTCAACTGCGGCGCGGCCGGATAAGGGCTAGCCCCCTCACGACCAACCGCGTGGCACGAACTGCAACGCTCCTGCACGAGCTTCGCACCGCGCGCGACATCGCCCGCTTCGGCGTAGGTCAACTCTTCCGTCTGCACGCAAGCCGAAAGGAACACGGCCACGGCGGCCAGGGCAGCACAGTGGATGGATCGTTGTCTCATTGTTGATGCGGAACTCCATGGGTGGGGCAAAGGCTTAGACTATAGCCACACCGAAGCGGCGTCCTTGACCGGCATCAACAGGCCATGCCCCACGAACCGCAAACGTCGGCGCCGCCCGATGAACAAGGCGCTAAGACCGAAGCCAAAGCCGCATGGCGATCTGCCCCGTGCGCCGCGAGCGATGGTTGTAAGAATAGGTCCGCAGCGTCACCGTCGGCGTCGCCACCGACCCGACCCGGTTCAAGCCGTCATAGACGTAAGCCGCATAGAACGCGTCCGGGTTGCCCGAAGCGTCGAGCAGATAGTCGACGTTCTGGGTCCAATCGTTGTGCCGCTCTTGGCGGAGCCGCCCGGCGGTGTCGTACGTGTACTGCGTCTCCGCCACCGTCGCGGCGCCGCTCATGTCCTTGACCGAGCGTACGAATCAATTCGTTACGCGTCCCCGCAATTCTTGGTATTTCCGGAATTATCCAGCAACCTTTGCGGTCTGAATCAATTCGGCAAGCCGATCCAACTGCGACCTAAATTGCACCTTCCGCGCCTCAAACCCACGACTGTCCCATCGCATGAGAGCGGCAAACAGGATCGGACCAATAATCGCACCTGCAAACAGAGGAAGATTGCTTGGCGAGAGCGTCGCCTCGCCGACGGTAATTTTCCAAACGCCGATAGAAAGGATGGCAAAGGAACCCACAAAAAAGATACTGGCCACCAAGAGCCATACAACGCGCAAAGGCCAATAGGAGACAAACCGTCCAACCAATAGACTGCGTCCATCGCGCTCTGCGAATTGCCCTCGGAAACTGATCTGATCACTCCGCCAGCCCGCTTCCTGCCGGAAGCTTCCTACCTCGGCCGGATAGCGCAACACCACGGCGTCTCCGTCGAGTTCGATGTTCACCCTCGAACGAACTGAGTCCCTCCAAGAGGCACTTCTCACCAGCCTCCAACATTCCTCTGCCGGCACACCAACATCTACGCTTGCTGCGGTTTCGCGGCACAAAAACAGAGTCTCCAAATGTAGCAACCAGCGAAACGGCGACATATTTGCTTAGATCTCCAAACGGCTCGGCCTAGTCGGCGCAATCGAGATGCCTGTCCGCAGTAATAAGGGGACATGATACATATTCCCCGCCCATTTATTCGTTACGTGTCCCCAGAGTTTGGCGCACTCAAACCACCGGCCCGGCCGTTTCGATAGGAGCCAACAGATTCAAGTCGCAGGGCGCGAACAGCGCCGAAGTCATGACGACGCAGTATAGCCGAAATCTGACTGCGCCGCGACGCGGCTTATGTTCGCAGAACGGGAATATGTATCATGTCCCCGTATTAGTACTGGTTCTGGGTCCAATCGGTGCGCCGCTCGCTCGTCAAACGGCCGGCGGTGTCGTAGCTGAACTGCGTCTCGGCCACCGTCGCGGCGCCGATCACACGCTCAGGCACGAGCCGGGTTAGTTCGTGTTCGTTACGTGTCCCCGGAATTTAATCACTGGAATTCGCGCGCATCACGCGGTCGAATCAATTCGTTACGCGTCCCCGCAATTCCGCCGAATTCGGCCCGCAATTCGCGCGTGTTAGTAGAGCATGTCCTCGCGGCCTTGAACCAGATAGAAATCATCCTCATTCAAGAAGTTCCGAGCCGCGACATAGTCCGCGAACGTCTCCACCAGCCGGTCAGCCTCTTTAGGGTCGTAGATTCTGAACGACGGCGGTGTCGTCTTTTCGTCCCCCACCAGGATCAGCACGTATGGGGGATCTGTTGTGTTCGCGGCAAAGAGTTCAAACCACTTGGTCATTGAAAACAACTCTCAGCGAGCCGGGCCCGTTCTAGGTTCCAAATGATAAAGGCCATTAGGTCTCACTTTCATCTCCCCGTAGAACAATTGAGTGACCTTGCCATCTGCGCCAACTCTTGTGCCGATCGGTTGATCAAAGTAAGCACCATACCTTGAAAACCCACGAACCGTTCCGGTCGACGCACCCCGGGCAAAAATCTCACTCTCGACTCTACTTAGAGTCGCCATGTCATTAAAGACGTGAACAGACTCGCCTTTCGATAGCATTTTAGCCGCGTCCATTCCACCCTCGACATGCCGCGACAACATTTTTGTCTCGAAAGCCTTGCCCATCATGGAAACGCCGCCCGATACCACACGGCTCTCTGCAGTGAGAAGCGTTCCCGCCCCAAGCGTCCCGATTTCGAACATCCCGAGAGCGGTACTTGCCAGTTGACCGGTCGTGTCGCCGTTCAGCTTGGCCTCCTTGTTCCAGATGTACGAGCCGTACACCGGGACAAAGCGCTGCCACTGCTCTCCCGGCCCGAGCAGAGAGACCGGCGTCCAGTTTGTGTTCGTGGTCTCGTACGCGCCACAGTAGTCTCCACCGGGAACGCTGCCTGAAGTGAAGTGCCGCTCTCGCTCTTCACCCGTCGGGTCGACCTTGTTGACCGGGTCATTCCCGACATAGGCATAGAGGTTGAGATCATCCTTTGTGCCGATGGGATCGGTCTGCAGGAACCGTCCGAGCGCCGTCGAATAAACCCGCGCCTTGTAGAACATCAGCCCGGATTCGAAATCGAGCCTCTGCCCCGTGTAGCGGAACGGGTAACCCGAGAAGGCGGAGCTTGAGCGGCCGAAGCCGTCGTAGGAGAAGCGCTCGGTCACCGCACCGGTGCTGCTCGTCACCGCCATCACCGAGCCCTGACGATCCGTGTGCGGATATTTGATCGCGGTCGCGGGCGGACTGGCCGCGCCGGAGTCGATCATCGCCGCACGTTCGTCGGTCCCGGGGCCGGGCACATAGCGGCGCAGCAGCACGCCGGCGCTGGTGTACTCGGCAATCTCGTCGCTCCCCGCATGCAGGAAACGCGTGGTCGACCCGCCCGTGGTCTTCGACATCCGCCGGTCGAGCGCGTCATAGCCGTAGGACGCGGTCGCGAAGCCCGCGATCGACAACAACCGGTTCGTCGCGTCGTAGGTATAGGTGCCCGACCCGTCGCCCGTCAGATTGCCGTTGAGGTCGTAGGTCAACGTCGCGGCCGTCCCGCCGATCGGCGTCACGCTGGGATATTGGTTCAGCGGATTGGCCGTCGCATAGCTCTGCGTGCCGAGCGGCACGCCCGGCGTGTAGCGGTTCAGCGGCTCTGACGTCGTCGTCGAGAGCAACTGCCCCGCCGCCGACGTCGTGTGCGTGAACGCCAGGTCGAGCGTCGCGCCGGGATAGTTGTGCGTGAGCGCGGCCAGATCGTTGTCGTTCTCGTAGCTGTAGGTGGTCGCCGTCTGGCTTCCGCCCGGCATCGCGACCTGCCCCGAGCGCCGCGAGCGATGGTCGTAGGCATAGGTCCGCAGCGTGACCGACGGCGTCGCCACCGAGGTGGGGCGGTTCAACCCGTCATAGACATAGGTCGCATAGAACGCGTCCGGCCAAGTAATCCGCGTGCGGTTGCCGCTCCTTCACCGAAAGTCCGCGGCCGGCGACGTCGTAGGTGAAGGTGCGGTCGCCCCCCGCCCGTGCGCAAAAATCGTGCGGTCGAGATCGTCGTAGCCGAAGGTGAGCACCTGCCCCGCCCGCGTGCGCGAGGTCACCTTGCGCGAAGCGAGGTCGTAGGTGAATTCTTCGTGCAGGTTGTCGTTATCGTTCGCCGGAGTCGCATCCGGATAGAGCAGCTTGATCGCCCGATCATACCCGTCATACACGTTCTTGGTGATGTACCCGCGCGTCTCGGCCACCGTCACGGCGCCGTTCATGTCCTTCACCGAGCGTTCGAAGCAATTCGTTACGTGTCCCCGCAATTCCGGCCCGCCACGTCGTAGGTGAAGCTGCGGTCGGGAAAGGCCCCCGCCCGTGCGGTCGAGATCGTCGTAGCCGAAGGTGAGGACCTGCCCGGACCGCGTGCGCGAGGTCAGTCGCAGATTACGTGCTTTGTCTAGAGATTGGGGATGTCGTCAAACCAAGCTGGGAAGGCGTCCAACTGGGCATAGTGGGCTATAAACTCCGCCTTTGCCCGGTCACTCATCCTCTTTGTGCTTGCAAATGCCGACAGACGAAGGACCTCCTCTCTCTCCAGGACATACTCGTAGCCAGCATCGCGTTCGGTGGATGGCACTTTGGCATCACCGTCAAGTTCCACTATTCTTGCTGGAGATCCCCAAGCGAAGGGCCGCTTTGCTACGACAACACTCCGCTCCGGGTAACGGGCCAAGGCTTGAATTGCCTCAAGCAGATTCATGTCGTCACCCCTTCCTCTTCTCACCACGATCTACCCCAGCTGGCAAAACCGCCGACACCGTTCGGATGTAAGACGTCAGAATAGGGCGACCCCGGATAGTGCTGACTCTCCGGAACAAGTTGGAGTATGCCGGGTCTGTTGGCTTCATGATGCCACCTAAAGCCAGATGGTACGCCATCGCCTGTTGCCGGCGTAATTCCCAGGCTTGAGTAGAATTTCGCCGAGTCAGGATCCTTCATTTCAGCCGCCAACGCTCTATTCGCGGCCGTTCGGTGCGCCGACCTAGTACCCGCGCCAGTCTTGGGGATGTCAGTTTCGAAGGCAACCGAGTAGTTGGCTTTCGGCAAGTTCCCGCAATTATGTACGAGGAGCCGCTCTTCACCAACGAAGTACGTGTGGAAATCGGCGACCTCAAGATTGTAGACCGCACCAGAGTTGCCGGTGTTGACCACGGACACGATATCAGCGGCGACACCGTCAGCGCGCACGATTTGCATCCCGCGTCCCAATTGCGCCGTTTCCGCCCAGACACCGGTGGCCAGACGCCAAGGATGATCGTCCGTCGTCTCATAGACGATCTCTTTCGGTCTATCACCCGGCTTCGTACCAGGAATCGACAGGGTGACCGCCCAAATGACGCGCTCGTGTTTGGGTATGAGAGCAGTGACGGGCTTGTACGTCGTTTCGCCCGTCTTCTCGTCGCGCGACAGAACCTTGTCACCGACCTTGATCTCTTCGATGGGACGCAGACCGTCCTCGGTTGCGACGAGTGTGCCGGCCGCGAAGCAACAGACTTTGGTGATTGCCTTGTACGCGGCCTTGGCGCCGTCGATGGCAGCTTCTCCCGCGCGAGCGAACTTCCCTGCAGCGACATCAAAGGCACCCCAACCGACGTTTTCCACGCTCGGGTTCTTGATCGTATCTATGGCAGTCTGAACCGCACCAAGCGGATGATACTCAGCAATCCAGGCCCATGATTCCGATGCCATTCTCTCGGACGATGCGTTCGCGTAAGCCTTTAACGCGGCTTGTTGACGCGCGATCTCCTCATCCCACATGCCCGTGGGATCAACACTATTAATCGGGTCATTACCGACATAGGCGTAAAGGTTGAGATCATCCTTCGTGCCGATAGGATCTGTCTGCAGGAACCGTCCGAGCGCGGTCGAGTAGACGCGGGCCTTGTAGAACATCAGCCCGGATTCGAAGTCGAGCCGCTGCCCTGTGTACCTGAACGGATAGCCGCTGAACGCGGAGCTTGAGCGGCCGAAGCCGTCGTAGGCGAAGCGCTCGGTCACGGCGCCGGTGCTGCTCGTCACCGACATCACCGAACCCTGACGATCCGTGTGCGGATATTTGACCGCGGTCGCGGGCGGGCTCGCCGCGCCGGAGTCGATCATCGCCGCGCGCTCGTCCACGCCGGGTCCCGGCACATAGCGCCGCAGCAGCACGCCCGCGTTCGTGTACTCGGCGATCTCGTCGCTCCCCGCATGCAGGAAGCGCGTGGTCGACCCGCCGGTGGTCTTCGACGTCCGCCGGTCGAGCGCGTCGTAGCCGTAGGACGCGGTCGCGAAGCCCGCGATCGACAACAACCGGTTCGTCGCGTCGTAGGTGTAGGTGCCCGACCCGTCGCCCGTCAGATTGCCGTTGAGGTCGTATGTCAACGTCGCAGCCGTCCCGCCGATCGGCGTCACGCTCGGGTATTGGTTCAGCGGATTGGCCGTCGCATAGGTCTGCGTGCCGAGCGGCACACCCGGCGTGTAGCGGTTCAGCGGCTCTGACGTCGTCGTCGAGAGCAACTGCCCCGCCGCCGACGTCGTGTGCGTGAACGCCAGGTCGAGCGTCGCGCCCGTGTAGTTGTGCGTGATGCCGGAGAGATCGTTGTCGATCTCATAGCCATAGGTGGTCGCCGTCTGGCTCGCCCCCGGCATCGCGACCTGCCCCGAGCGCCGCGAGCGATGGTCGTAGGCATAGGTCCGCAGCGTGACCGACGGCGTCGCCACCGAACCCACCCGGTTCAACCCGTCGTAGACGTAGCTCGCATAAAACGCGTCCGGCCACGTGATCCGCGTGCGGTTGCCGCTCGCATCGAGCAGATAGTCGACGTTGAGGCCCCAATCGTTCCGCCGCTCGCGCGTCAACCGGCCCGCGGTGTCGTAGGTGTACTGCGTCTCGGCCACCGTCGTGGCGCCGTTCATGTCCTTGACCGAGAGCCCGCGGCCACCGACGTCGTAGGTGAAGGTGCGGTCGGCCAAACTTCCGCCCGTGCGCGATATCGTCCGGTCGAGATCGTCGTAGCCGAAGGTGAGCACTTGCCCGGCCCGCGTGCGCGAGGTCAGCTTCCGCGAGGCGAGGTCGTAGGTGAATTCCTCGTAGAGATTGTCGTTGTCGTTCGCGGGCGTCGCGTCCGGATAGAGCAGCTTGATCGCCCGGTCGTACCCGTCATAGATGTTCTTGGTGACATACCCGCGCGCGTCCGTGACGGTCAGCACCTGTCCGTTCGGCGAATAGGTGTTCGTCGCATAAGCCTGTTGCAGCGGCGAACCGAAGGCGCGGATCACCTGCGTCACCTGACCGGCCGCATCGTAGACCGTCTTCACCTTCCGCCCGATCGGATCCGTCACGATCGACACACGGTCCAGCGGATCGTAGTCCGTCGTCGTCGTGTCGTTCGCCGCATCCGCCACCGTCAACGGCTTGCTGGTCGGCGAGTAGGTGGTGGTGGCCTCGAAGATCGGCGCGGTCCAGTTGTAGCTGGTGCCAGCGATGCTCTGTGGCGTCTCCTGCCGGACAACCCGGCCGTTGATATCGTAGACGTTGCGTGAAACGGCGAGCCAACCTGTGACGGCGCCGCCGATTGCTGCCGTGTTCGACGACGTCCTGGTTTCAGCCAAGCGCCGCGTCGTCCCCGCGTTGACGCTCATGCCCCCCGACCCGTTGTAGTAGGTCATCTCCGTGATGTAGCCGCGCGGGTCACGGACACGATAGACGTCGCCGTAGATATTGTAGGCCCACTGCGTCGTCAGATTGAGCTTGCCCGATCCCTGATCGACGATGGTCTGCGTTTTCTGTCCGTACCCGTCATAAGCGTGCGTCGTCGTGATGACGCCGGTCGACGTGCCGATCGGGGACGTTTCTTGCGTCAGCAGTCCGGTGTTGGCGGCGTAGGTATACGCGTATGTCGGCTGCACGCCACCCGATGCGGCAGGCGGACGCTTCACATCCTTGACGAGACCGGCGCCAGCCTGCCCGGCCGCGTAGTAGGTCAACGTCGTCGTCTTGCCGAGCGGATTCGTCACCGTCAACGGCTTGTTCCACGTCTGGTCCCACGTCGCCGTGACGACGATGTCGGCAAGTCCGGATCCCGCCTTCGCCTTGCGGCGCATTTCGGTCACGTTGTTGTTCAGATCGTAGACGAAGCGCTCCTCATCACCCTCCGGATAAATCCGCTTCGTCACGCGGTCACGCCCGTCATACTCGCTGACGACAATGCGCCCGAGTTCATCGACGTGCTGAACCGCGCGGCCCTTGTCGTCGTAGTAGACGGCATATCGGCCGGACGTCGGCGTCATCGGGTCTTCGCGCTCACCCCGCGCACCGTCGGCGATGTAGAATTTATACGGCCCGCGGTTGGCCGGCGTCGCGATAGCGACCGCGTCCCGCACCTCCTTGATGTTGCCGATGCTGTCGTAGGTGTACTCGATCGCCGCATTGGTCGCGCTGATGGGCTCGTACACCCGCCACAAATGCGCAAACGGAATCGGCCGCTGCGTCGCGGAGCGCGCAACGGGCGGCTTGTACTCGAACCTCGTTATCCCGCCGTCGACATGCGTGATCTTGTTGACGGGGTTGGTGCCAAGAAGGATGGTGCGATTGAAATTCTCGTCATAGATGCGGCCAGGGATCTGATAGTTCACGTCCGCTTGGATCAGGATACTGCCGTTCTCCGGCGACCCCGGCGCTTGCGCCAAACTCTGGTCGAAACCCAGCGCGCGTGGCGCGGCGGCATTGTTGACGACGGTCTTGAGCTTTCCGCCTTCCCAATACGTGAAATTCAATTTGGCGCCGGTCGGAAACGCCCACTCCTGGATCGCCCAACCGCCGACGTAGTTGAAGCCGGACTGACTGCAACCATTGCCCCAGAAGTAGCCCCAGCGGCGGAATGTTTGAACATCGCCGTTGGCGTTCTTGAGAGAAAAGGTGATGCCGGAAGTGGCGGGCGCTTGAAAGTCGCTTTCGTAGCGGTACCAGCTCGCAGGGCTCGTGTAGTACGAGGAGCCCGAGAAATATTCGGTCACCAGCTCGGGGCACATACCCAGATATGTGCCCACAGCCCCGGTCTGCGTTAGCGTCGACGCGTCGCCCTTGGGCGGCGCAAACGAATCGTCAACGAGCTTCACGAACCGTCGCGTGGCGCCAGCCTGCGAAACGTTCGCGACGTTATGGTTGTTGTATTTGTGCCAAGTGCGAAACGCCATCGGCCCGGCAGCCTGAGCGGTGGTCCACGCGCTCGTACCGGGGCTCGCGCCGCTGCGATAGAGATCTTGCATGACAACCATCGTTGCCAGCGACGTCGATGCCGCTTGCGTCGACGAGGCGCCCAACGCCTCGAACGCATCGGTGACCAGGCCAAGCCGAATGTCCCAATTGGTCGTAAAGCCGCGGAACGGAGTCGGAAAGGTCGTGGTCGGAAGCGGCCCCGCAGGACTCCACAATGAAGCCTCATTGGTGCCTGGACCGCTGTAGACGAGTTGAGACGAGAGCTGGAACGGCAGCGAACCGGATCCGGTCGTCACCAACGACCCGGTCGAATATCCGACCCGGCCACTCTTAAGATCTATCGAAAGCACATTGGAGCGATCGACAAAGCGCGACTTGAGTGACGAAGCCGCGCCGTCCGCGTTGTAAGCAAGCGCCAACGCCGGACCACCCGCCCCGCCACCTTTTCGCTGTCCGTTCAGATTGTTGACGACGTGCGCGATCTCGAGCGGATCGCCGTTGCCGTCGTTCTTGACGGCCACGAAAGCCCCGCCGCGCGTCTTCTGCGGCTCGTAGTAGTAATCCCCGGCGACATGACTGAAACGGATTTTAGGACCGGTGACCGCGCCGGGACCGGCATAGGCTTCAGCACCCACGACGACAGTGAAGCCATCGGCAATGTACGGTGCAACGCGACTGACTAGGGCGTCCTTCCACAATTGGGCTGTTGCCGGCGACAGATTGCCCGGCCAATTCCCCGTTCGTCCGTGATACGTCGCGACTGAGCCCAAAATGGGGCTGTTGCTGCTGGTCAGATAGTAGAACCGCCGCGCCGCGAAATCTTCGGTGTAGCCCGGGTAACTGATCGTGTTCAGGAACTCGCTCTGCCCGGAAAACGACCCCTCCGTCGACGAATCGACGTTCTGCCAAGTGAAGCGCGACGCCGTCGAAACGACTTGCGGCGTATTCAAAAGCTGCAACGCCACATCGCCTTCAAGTGCGGCACCCAGCGCCGCCGCCGCGTGCAGCGCCGCGCGCCGGGTAACGGCGTCCGCGGTACTGTGCGTTAAACTGATGGAGCTTGAGACGTCGAGCACCTGAAATTCTTCCGGGATTCCCCAGAGGCAACTTGGGTCGTCACATACCTCGTTGTCCGACGTCCCTTGAACGATCGCACTGTGCTGATCGGAATAGGCGAACCCGATCGAGTGATGATGTTGCGATTTCGACGCCGCGACGCGCGCGTTCAAATCCAACACGCGCGAGAATTGGCCGAGCCACGTGGCCGCCATCTTGTCGCGCAGAAAATCGCCGGCCGGCGGCGGAAGATTCGTCGTGCACCCTGTGACCGGCAACGCCTGATGGCCGCTCGCGCAGACCATAATGCCGTTTTGCCGGGGCTGAACCCGGTCGTCTGAGAGCTCGCTGACCCACTTCAACAACAGGGACTGACTGACATCGCCCCAGCCGTGAACGATTGAAACCGGCGTCGTGACAGAGATCGTGCCACTGATCGTTCGGTCCGCATATGCGCCGCTGTTGGCCGCGTATGGGTGCGCCGCCGTCAGATTGACATCGAGCTTGCGCTTGAACCGCGTCGGAACGTGCGCGATCTGCGTGCTGTAGGGCGTGGTGATCTGAACGCCATCAATGTCTAGCCAAATCTTAAAGCCGTCGGCGGCCCACAGCGTATTGTTGGTCAGCGACGCCGTCGCCCAGTCCCAATTCGTCTCAATCCGCATGCGGCGGCCGTAGACCTCGTCCACGAACAGAGCCGTCTGCGGAATGGTGACGGCGTTCGCATGCGACGGATCGGTCGCGCTAACGGTGAGTGAGGTCCGATACTGATTCGGAATATCTCCCGACCATGTCGTCGGGCCCGACGCCGTGTACGGCAATGACGTCAAGCGAAACCCGCCGACCGGTACGGTCACGCGATCGATCGTGCCGCCGCCGATGACGTCTTCCATCTCCGCCAACGGCAAATTCGTCCGCAGATGCGTGAGCAGATTCTGCGAGAGCGCCTTGATGCCGACCGCGCCTAGGCTCTTGATCCAGTTCGCGGAATAGCCGCCTTGAGGCTCCGTCCCCGTGGCGTACGAACCGGTGGTCACCTGCGCAAGCGCGCTGCCGGCCGTGTAGGACATCGCGGTAAGCAGATTGATGCCCGTCTTCCACGTGTGCGGCTTGTAGCTGGGGTCAAAGAGATAATTCTGCCCGCTGATCGTCGCTTCAACCCAGATGTGCCCCATCTGAACCGAGGTCACGCTGCCTGAGTAATTGCACGCCGCATCGCTCGATCCGTTGATCGCCGCGGGGATGCCGCCCGACGATAAGAACTGACACGCGGCCTTCGCGTTGGTAAGCCCCGTCCAATCCGAAAATTGCTGCGCATTCAACGTGATAGTGCCGAGCTTATAGCTCGCCGAATACCCCGCCTGCCGCATCAACTCCACGAACAGATGCGCCTGATCGAACGATGTGCCGGAGTGGTCGATGATCGCGCCGAGCGCGCCTTTCTGCAGCCCGTACGAGAAGTTCACTTTGATCGTGTTGCGCACGTATTCGTAAATGAGGTCTGGGTCGTTCTTGAGCGCGCGCGCCAACTCCACGATCTCCGGCGGTCGCGGATTCGCCGACCCGACCCCATACCCGAAATGCGCGCCATACGTATGTGTAGTTGCTCCGCCGTAATAAGTGTCCGCAGCGGTTGGCGACACGAGCGGCGCCGTCCCTATCTTTACCGATGACGGCGCCGCGTGCGCTACCGCGAACGGCAACGCCATGACAACGGCGGCAACCAAGGCTCGACAGATAATCGAGGAAGGCACGCGCATACCTCTTTAGTTGGAAGCGACCACGCCGCACGACTTGAACTCACACTCTTATGATCACTTGAGATCGTCAATCAAAATTGAACGGCATTTGATGTCATCATTCTGTGTTTTCACAGTGAGATGACATTGGACTTAAGAACGAGCAGTCAGTGTGATTGAGGTGTGGAGAAACGAAGACGCTTGGTTGAACTGCGCGCGAGCTTGTGCGCATTCGATCACGAGGTCGCTCACACACCATTGCAAAACCAAATGATCTGCGTAAGCATCGACAAACCAGCGAAGCGCCACACACGAGGTCAAGCCACATGAAACTCTGGCGGCACTATCTCGCGCTCGCGGTGCTCGCAGTGTCGATGTCAAATGCACCGGCGTCGGCGGATGTGACCTACGCCTACGACGACCTTGGTCGTGTTTCGTCGATCACCTACGATGACGGAAAGCGAGTTACGTACAGTTACGACCCGGCCGGCAATCGCACGCAACACCTCGTGTCCAACACGCTCAATCAGCCGCCGACGGCCGTGAACGACGCTCAATCCACCCCGCAAGACACGCCGGTCACGTTCGATCCTCGCATCAACGACAGCGACCCCGATGGCGATCTCCTAACAATCACCACGAAAACCGACGGCGCGAAGGGCGCGGTATCAATCGTGGCTGGAGGAGGGGCGCTGATATACACGCCCAACGCAGGTCAAGCCGGCATCGACAGCTTCACCTACACAATTGCCGACACAGCCAGCGCGACCGCCACCGCAACCGTTACAATGATGATCGGCCCGAACCATGACCCCGTCGCAAGCCCGGACGCCGTGACGGTAGCGCCGACGGTCGCGGCGACTATTAATGTGCGCATCAACGACAGCGATGCCGACGGCCACACGTTGACGGTTAGCAATGTCTCGACGCCGTCAAAGGGTACGGCGCAAATCTCGGGCGGCAATGTGGTCTACACCGCGAACGCCGGGACGACGGGCGCCGACGCGTTCAATTACACCATAAGCGACGGCTACGGCGGCACCGCAACGGCGACAGTTACGATTACGATTGTGCCGCCGGCCGGGTTCAATCAGACGATTCAGATCACTGGCACCGGGCCGGTCAACCTTCGCACCCTGGCAAATGCCGCCGGATATAATGGCGCACAAGACGCCACGATCACATTCCAACTAGCAAACGGCGTCATAATCACCGGTGGGGCTGGAGGCGGTCGCGCTATCGACACCGGGACGTGGCCAACGGGCAGCTACACGATCGCGCTGAACTTGGAGGTAAGTGGAAAGGTTCGCGGTGGCGGCGGCAACGGCGCGAACGGCAGCGGACTGTCAGGCGGACAAGGTGGCGACGGAATCTATTGTAGCCTGCCGATGAGCGTCACAGTCAACGCCGGTGGCGAGATCAAGTCTGGCGGCGGTGGCGGCGGTAGCGGCGGCACCAAGCGCACCGCACCGCAGCCCGAGCCGACGTACGGCGGCGGCGGCGGCGGCGGCGGCGGACAACCCAACGGCAGCGGCGGCGCTGGCGGCGTTGAGGATACGACCGGGCAACCCGGTTCGCCGGGAACGACAAGCGCTCCCGGCGCCGGCGGCGCGACCTTCACGGCTGGTGGTACTGGTGGGGCCTACGGCGCGACCGGCACAGCAGGCGCCAATGGCGGCGCCGGGGGCACGAGCGGAGGAGCTGGTGGAGCCGCCGGTTATGCGGTTCGCAAGAACGGCAACACCGTGACGGTCACGAATAACGGAACAATCGTGGGTGCCGTGAATTGATCCCCGGGCGCGGACATCCCCGCCGCGACCATTCGCGCTGGGCGAATGATCGAAAAACAGCAGCTCATCCGTAAAGCCGCACGAGGCGCTGCGGCGATACACCCAGAAAATACAGCGCCAACAAACTCAAATTCCTGAGCGGCCGCCGGACGTAGCCGTCGCGGCGGTAGCGTAGCGCAGATGTCTTCGCCGTTGCGGGCAGTTCGATGAGGCGCGCCTTGCCGATGCGGCGCACGATGTCGACGTCCTCCATGATCGGTAGCTCGCGATAGCCGCCGAGGGAGTCGTACGTGACGCGTGACATCAGAAGTCCCTGATCGCCGTAGGGCAGGCCCAGCGTGCGTGCGCGCCAGTTGGCGAGCGTCTCGATACGTCGTGCGGCGGGCGCCGGGTCGTCCAGCGCCAGCTTGAAATATCCGGCCTTGGCGGCGTTTGCCTCGGCGCGCATGAACGCGCTCGCCGCTGTCTCCCACGTTGCCGCAAGTGTCGTGTCGGCGTGCAGGAAGAGGAGCCACCGTCCGGTGGCCTGTCGCGCACCGGCGGCGAGTTGGACTCCGCGCCCGCGCGGCGCGGTAACGACAGTGGCGCCGGCTGCATCGGCGCGCGCGCGCGTGTCGTCGTCCGACCCGCCGTCGACGACAATGATCTCGACCTGCATCGTCTGCCGCGCTTCTGCGAGCGCGCCGACCGTTTCGCCGATGCTCGCGGCGGCATTCAATGTCGGGATGACGACGCTGAGGTCGGTCTCTTGCGCGGCAGCCGGCAGCACACCCTCAGCAACCGCACGCTCATAGTCTTCCGGCCGGTCGATGTCCCACAGCGGTTCGAACACCTGAAGCGTCAGTCCCTCGGCCGCGGCCTTCGCGCGCGTTTCGTCGAAGACGCTCGACGTGCTCCACGCCACGCCTCCGAACAACGCCGGCGCCGGTTGCCGCAGCGCCAGCAAAAAGTAGCCACCGTCCTCAACCGGAATCGCCGCCGCATCGGCACCGGCGAGCGCGTCGACGCAACGCCGCACGTGCGCCGCCGTGATGACGGCGCAATCCGTCCCCATCAGCAGAACCGATCCCGCCGGCGCCATCGTCTCGACGGCCCGGTGCATCCGCTCGCCCAGGTCCGCGCCGGTCTGAGCGTGAAGTGCCACGCCGTAGCGCCGCTGCAGCTCCGCAAAAAACGGATGCGTGCAATCCGGCATGCACCACAGAGCAACCGGCCCCACATCGGCCTCGAGCGCCACGCGCACAGCATGCTCCGTCAATCGCCGCTGAAGATCCGCAGCGCCCGACTCGCCGAGCCGCGGAATAAGACGCGTCTTCGCGTATCCCGGAATGGGCGCTTTGGCGAAGATCGCGACACTGGCCGGCATTTTTTACGCTCGCGAAGTCGTCAAGGCGGCGACCTTCCTTCATATGCGTTTATGGGGCAAGCTGCTCGCCGAACGCGCGTACGAGTGCACGAGTAAACCATGGATGCCATGACCGCCGGCGCCGCCCAAGGCGCCCGCAAATTCGACAACCCGCTGATCACCGCAAAAGGCGAACGGCGCGCGAGGGTCGAACTGCGCCGGCTTGAAACGCTGTGGTTCAACACCGGCACGCTCTGCAATATCGAGTGCGCGAATTGCTACATCGAGTCCTCGCCGCTCAACGATCGCCTCACCTACCTGACGGCGGCCGACCTCACCGGTGTGCTCGATGAGGCCGCACGCATCGGCCAAACACCGCAACTCGTCGGCTTCACCGGCGGCGAGCCGTTCATGAATCCGGCGATGTTCGAGATGCTCGACATCGTTTTGCGCCGCGGCCACGAGGTGCTGGTTCTAACGAACGCCATGCGCCCGATGATGCGCCCGCGCGTCCAGGCCGCGCTTAAAGATATGCGCGCCCGCTTCGGCGATCGCCTGTCCCTGCGGGTCAGCATCGATCACTGGCGCCCCGACCTGCACGACGAAGAGCGCGGGCTAAAGAGCTTCGACATCGCCATGCGCGGCCTGAAGTGGCTCGCCGCCAACGGCTTTCGCATCAGCGTCGCCGGCCGCCGCCGCTGGGGCGACGACGACGCCGACATGCGCCGCGGCTTTGCCACGCTCTTCGCGCGCCACGGCATCGCCATCGACACGCAGAATCCCGAAACGCTGTTGCTCTTTCCCGAAATGGACGAAGCCGCCCCTGTCCCCGAAATTTCGGAAGGCTGCTGGACCATCCTGGGCAAGCACCCCGACAGCATGATGTGCGCGAGCAGCCGGATGGTCATCAAGCGCAAGGACGCCGCCGTGCCCAGCATCGTGGCCTGCACGCTCCTGCCCTACGACACGCGCTTCGATACCGGCCCAAGCCTGGCCGGCGCCCTGGCGCCAGTGCCCCTCAACCACCCCCACTGCGCCAAGTTCTGCGTCCTGGGCGGCGGGTCGTGCACGGCTTAACCGTCAGGTCATTCATCTTGACTGTTTGAGGGCCCCCTGATCGAATCCAGTCCAAGGAAACGCCGGGAAATTCCTTTGGCCATTCGGTCTTCAGCACTGATGTTGCTCAAGCTGTGCGCGATCGCATTCGCGATGGCGCAGCTGTGGTTTGCGCACGCCGAACCCGCGAAGGAAGCGGCCGCCGTACCGCCGGTTTCGACCAGCGCCGTCGACCCCAGCTACGCCCTCGGCAGCGGCGACAAACTGCGCGTCATCGTCTTCGGCGAAGACGACCTGGGCGGCGAATTCGTGATCGACGATTCCGGCTTCGTGCGCCTGCCGTTGATCGGCCAAATTACGGCCGCCAGCCGCACCGTGCGCCAGTTGGAAGAAGACATCGCGACGAGATTGGGCACGCAGTATCTGAAGGACCCGCGCGTCAGCATCGAGATCCTGACCTTCCGCCCGTTCTACATCATCGGCGAAGTGAACAAGCCGGGCGAATACCCGTTCGTCGTCAACATGAGCGTGCTGAACGCCGTCGCGATGGCGGGCGGCTACACCTACCGGGCCAACGAAAACTCGGTCTACATCCGCCGCAAAGGCGCGCCCGACGAAGAAAAATTCCCGGCCGACGATACGACGAAGCTCCGGCCCGGCGACATCATCAACGTCGTCGAACGCTGGTTCTAAGCCGCTTTCGAACGCGTCAGCAAGTTGCCCGACACCGCCTCGCGTCCCACCAGCAGCAAGAAGCGCGGCACGATCTCGGCATAGCGGCGGAACAACCGCTTAGGCTCTGACGCCAACCGGAACAGCCACTCAAGCGACAGCGACGTCACGAACGCCGGCGCAATCGGCTTCAAGCCCGCGACGAAATCGAACCCCGCGCCGATCGCCACCACCGGCACCTTCGGGAAACGCGCCGACAGGCGAACCGTCATCTGCTCCTGCTTCGGCGTGCTGAGCCCCACCCAAATGATCATCGGGCCATCGGCCGCAAAGCCGTTGCACACGCGGTCCAAATCTTCATCGCTCATCGCACCGAAGGGCGGGTTGTAAGCTTGAACCTGCACGTTCGGATTCCGCTCGCGCAGGCGCTCGATCATCTTGTCGGTCACCGCCTGCGTCGCACCGAAGAACACGTGACGCACGTCGGACGAGACGTCGCTATCGACGACATCCCACACAAGCTCGCGCCCCGTGACGCGGCCCGCCAAATACCCACGCAACCGCGCGATCCAAACGACCGGCTGACCGTCGAGCGTGTTCATGCTCGCACCGTTCAGAATATCGCGCAGCTTCGCATCGTCTTGCGACGCCACGACGCCATGCGCACCCGTCACGCAAACATAACCGCCCGTGCCGCTCGTCGCCGACCCCAGAAGCCAGCGCGCCGCGCCGGCCCTATCGAGGCACGAGAAGCGCACGCCGCAAATCACCGTGCGCGGATGCTCGCTCGCTTGGATCGCCGTCGTCATGGGTCAGCTCGCCAGCTTCAGCTTGGCGCCGCCGCGCTTGGCTTCGACCTGCGCCGAGATCCACGCATAGGTCTTCTCCAGACCGTCACGCAGCGGTTTCGACGGCGCCCAACCCAACGTCTCCTTGATCAGCTTGTTGTCCGAGTTGCGGCCGCGCACGCCGACCGGTCCCGAAATGTGGCGGATGGAGAGCTTCTTGCCGGCGATGTCCATCACGAGGTGGGCGAGTTGATTGATCGAGACCATCTCTTCCGAACCGATGTTGAACGGACCCGTGTGCGGCGAGCGCGTCAAGCGCAGCACGCCGTCGATGCACTCGTCGATGTAGAGGAACGAGCGAGTCTGCAGCCCATCGCCCCACATTTCGATTTCGCCGCCAATCTTCGCTTCCGCCACCTTGCGGCAGAGCGCGGCCGGCGACTTTTCCTTGCCGCCCGTCCACGTGCCTTCCGGTCCGAAGATGTTGTGGAAGCGCGCGACGCGGCATTCCATGCCGTGGTTGCGGCCATAGGCGAGATAGAGACGCTCGCTGAACAACTTCTCCCAACCGTACTCGCTGTCGGGCGCGGCCGGATAAGCCGACGACTCGGCGCAGTTCGGGTTGTTCGGATCTTCCTGATTATAGGCCGGGTACATGCAAGCCGACGACGAATAGAACACGCGCTTGACGTTCCGGCGGCGGCACGCCTCGACCATGTTCAGATTGATCGTGGCCGAGTTGTGCATGACGTCCGCATCGTGCTCACCCGTAAAGATGTAGCCCGCGCCGCCCATGTCGGCGGCCAGCTGATAGACCTCGTCGAAACGACGGTCTGTGACCTCGCGGCAGATGACGGGATCGCGCAGATCGCCGATCAGGAAATCGTCGGCCGCCGTCTCGCCGAACTCCGGAAACTTCAGGTCGACGCCGCGAACCCAAAAACCTTCCGCCTTCAGGCGTTTCACAAGATGGCTGCCGATAAAGCCGCCGGCGCCGCAAACGAGAGCTGTTTTCATGGGACGAGTTCCTTGGGGGAGGTTGATCAGTAAGCGTTTCGCTGCCGAAGAACTTCGACGACGGTCAGCATGAGGATGCGTAAATCGAGAAGGACGCCGGCGTTCTTCGCGTACCAAATGTCGAACTCGACACGGCGGCGCATGAGGTCCGGCGACGAGGTCTCGCCGCGATAGCCGTTCACCTGAGCCCAACCGGTAATGCCGGGCTTCACGTGCTGGCGAATGTCGTAGTTGTCGATGAACATCGTGTAGTGATGATCGTGCGCCACGGCGTGCGGCCGCGGACCGACCAACGACATCTCGCCGCGCAGCACGTTGAACAACTGCGGCAGCTCGTCGATGCTGGCCTTGCGCAACAAGCGGCCCAGCCACGTCACGCGGCGGTCGTTCGCCTGCGCCTGCTTCACCTCGTCGCCGTTCTCGGCAACCGTCATCGTGCGGAACTTGAAAATCTCGAACGGCACGCCGCGATGGCCAAGCCGCGTCTGCTTGAAGAGCGCGGGGCCACGCGACGTCAGGCGCACCGCAATGGCGACGAACAGCAGAAACGGCGCGAAGAAGATCAAAGCCGCCGTCGCCAACACGATATCTATCGCCCGCTTCACCGCGCGCTGCGCAACGTTCAGCGGCGCCTTTTGCAGCTCGATCGCGTGCAGACTGCCGATGCTGCGGATCGGGAAATGCAAAAGCTGCTCAAAAGCGGGCGCCGGAATAATACGAACAGCCCGCGGAACGACCTGCAGCGCCGTCGCGATATCGCGCAGGCGCTGTTCGTCGAAACCGCCGGCCGCGATGCAAATCTCGCCATTGTCGGCGGTCCGCGCCAAACCCAAAACGCGCGCCATCGAACTCGCCAGTTCGCGCTGCCATTCGCGCGGGCCCATATGCGTATTGAAGCGCACGATGCGCGGCTCGGCATAACCGGCGCCGCTCAACTCAGAGCGCAGGGCTTCCAACGTAGGGTCGCCCTCGGCGCCGACGACGATAACCTGATGAGCTATCAGACGGCCCGGCTTGTAATGCTTGACCAGAAGATGCGTGACGAGCGTGCGCGTCGCGGCAATCGCGAAGTATCCGAACACCAGGAACGTAAGCAACGAACCGCGCGACAGCGCCTCACCCGCTTTCAGCGAAAAGGCAAAGAACGTCACGCACAAGATCGCGCCGATCCAAACGAGCGTCACGTCACGGAAGGCCTCAGGCCCGTCCAACTGTCGAAACCGCTGATTGGCTTCGATGGCGCTCATCGCACCCGAATAGAAGACCGCGGCAAGCAGGCCGACCGCGAGCAGCACAAGCGGGTTCGCCGGCAACCCCAGCGCCAACTCGTGATACGCAATGCCGGCCACCAAGCTCGCCGCGACGATCGCAATCGATTCAGCGAGCGTGATGATCAGCCGAGCGCCCTTAGCCTGCAGCGCACCGGCCGGCCGGCGGAAGCGGCTAGTGTCGAACGCCAACACGCCCGGCGGCAAATTACGTTCTGCGACCGGCTCGTGCGCCGGTTCGTTGCTCTCGCGCACGCTGTCCGCGACGGCGAGCATCCTGTCGTCTTCGTAGGCCCGTTCCATGGGAGTCGTGTCGTTCATCCGACTTAGCGCGCCCCGACAGTTTGAAGCACGAGGCCGCGAAGCTTGCCGAAGATGCCCGTCGGCGCAGCAAGAGCGCGCTGACCGGCAGTCGACGAGGCGATGCGCGGACGCGCGCCATAGAGGTAGTCGTGATAGGCGTAGCGCGGATCTTCTTTCATGCGCGTCAGGGCGACGCCCAGAACCGGCGTCTTCGTCGACTTGAGCGAGCGCAGCGCGGCCGTCAGCGCATCGCGCGGCGTCTTGCCCGCCTGCGTCACGAACAGCGCAGCGTCGCTCAGCTGCGATATCAACAGCGTGTCGTGCACCGGCACCAGCGGCGCGGAGTCGATGATCACCAGATCGAACTTGCCGCGCAGCGTCGCAATCAGATGACGAAGCGCATCCGACGTCATCAGGTCCGAGGGATTGCCCGGCGTCGTGGAGCCGGGAAGCACGAACGCCTGCGAGCGGCCATCGGCGACAATGCACTGTTCAAGCGACAAGCGGCGATCCAACACATCGGCAATGCCGCCGACAGGTGACGCAAGCCGCATCGTGCTCGCGACCGAAGGCCGGCGGAAGTCGGCGTCGACGATAATCACGCGGCGGCCATGGCGCGCGGCGAGGCGCGCGAGGCTGACGGCGGTGACCGTCTTGCCTTCGCCGGGCACAGCCGACGTCACCAGCAATACCTTCGGCGCCCGTTCGGCATTCGAGAGCGACAAGCCCAGATACAGACCCCGTATCGACTCAGCGAACGAAGACGACGGCTCATAGACCACCATGTCGGCGGCGCTGTGCGTCGAGTTCTGATCGGCGATCTCGGGAACGGTGGCGAGCACCGGCAAGCCCAAATATTTGTCGACGTGTTCCGTCGTGCGCAGGCTGGGATCGACCGCTTCGGCGGCAAACGCGATCAGGAAGCCCAGAATGAGCGCGGCCGGAATGGCGATCGAGATCACGGTCCCAAAGCGCGGGCTCGCAACCGTCGGCACCATGGCGCGCGAGATGACGCGCACGTCGGCGGCGGCGATGCCCTCCTGCCCCTGCACTTCCTTCAGGCGCGACAGCAAACCTTCATAGATCGAGCGGCTGGACGACGCGATGGACTCCAGCGCTTTCAGTTTGACGGACGCGCCGCCCTGGTTCTGAAACTTCGATTGCAGCTGCTCCAAGCTGCCCTGCAACGACTGCACGTTGGCGCGGCCGATGGCGACGTCGCTGGCCAGACCGTCGATCACGCGCGAAACCTCCGCGCCGATCTTGCGGCGCGTATCCTGCCGCTGCGATTGAATGTCGACCATCTTCGGATGTTCGGGCAGATAGCGCGACGACAGCTGCGCTTCCTGACGCGCCAGGTCCGCCTCCTGCGCGCGCAGCTGCGCGATCAGCGGCGACGCGACAACCTGCGTCGCCTCGACCGCACGGCCGCGGCGTTGCAGCTCGGCGACGCGCTCATAAAGCGCCTCCTTCTGCGCCAAATCGGCCTTCGCGTTGATGACTTGAACGTTCACACTCACCGTCTGCTGATCGACGATGGACCCGCCGCCGGTCGGCCCGACGTCGACGATGCCGTTCTCCGCCTTGTACGCTTGAACCGCGGCTTCGTCGGTTTGAACCTGCCCCGCCATCTCGCGCACGCGATTGGAAAGCCACGCCGTCGCCTTGCGCGTCGCATCGAACTTTGTGTTCAGCTGATCATCGACATAGGCGTCGGCGACCGCATTGGTCAGCCGCGCCGACTTCTCCGCATCCACCGAAGCCACGCTGATCGTCATCGAGGTCGAGAGACCGACCTGATCGACACTCAACGTTTTCAGCAAACGGTTGATCGCCACTTCGCGACCCTTATCGGTGTCGCGATTACCGAGCCGCAACCCGGTCGAGGTTTCCGCCGAGGCCGTGGAACCGAACAGCCCCCAAACGCCCGACGCCAGCGCCGTGTTGAATTCCGGATCGCGGTCGAGCGCGAGCTTGTCGACCACCTTCGCCGCCAACTCGCGCGACATCACGACTTGAATCTGGTTCTGCACCGACGCGGTGTCGGCCGGCAGACCGCTCAGCACGGCATTCACGTCCGCGACCGCGTTCTTGCGCTGGTCGAGCATCATGACGGCGGTGGCGGAATAGGTCTGCGTGATGAACGCCAGCGAGACCAGCGTCACGGCAAGAACGGTGACCACGGTGCCGACGATGATCGCCTTGCGCGCGCGCAGGATGCGCAGCAAACCGGCTAGGTCCGTCGACGAGGGCTCGTTCGGGAACGGCAACTCCGGGCCGCGCTCGAAGTCGTCCGTCTCGATCAAAGGCTGCTTCACGCGTACGTTCATGACTGAAGTCCTCGCGCACGCCGCAGCGTGCGATACTCGTTTCTCAAAACTGAACCCGAAGGCCGACGTTGAACCGGTCCTCGGAAAAATCTTCGCCCGCCACGTTCGACTCGCGCTCAAGCCGCTCGTAACCGGCGTTTGCGCTCAAATTTCTGTCGATGAGGTAGATCGCGCCGAGACGACCCTCGATGGACTCGTCTTCGCGCGGGATGCCGATGAAGTCGCTGTCGATGCGCGCCAGGCTCGCCTGGATGATGACGTTGCGGCGCAGCTCGTGATCGATACCGATGCCGATCGACCGGTCTGATGCCACCGAAGCGCCGGCGACGGTCGTGTCGTTCAGAACGCGCGATGCGTCAAAGCGAACCGTCGTCAACGGTGTCGCCGACCACTTCAGCGTCGCTCCATAGTTAAAGCCTGAAAAGTCGCGCAAGGGTGTCTCAAATTGACGTTCGAGGTGGCCGATGAAGGCCTCGCCCTGCAAAAACTCCACCAGGGCGAATTCCATGCCGACGTTAATGTTCAGGCCATGGGAATCCCGGTTAACGCCGGTGCGATCCAAGGTTCTGTCGAAATCTCGTGTATCAAAAACGGCCTCGACAAAGCCCAAGTACCCTTTCGAGACTTCGAGCGAGACGCGCCCCCGCACACGGAACTCGTCGCGGTCCCGGTCGCCGTTGTTCAGGAACCCACCGCCGTTAAGACGTGTTGCGTCGTACGAGTAACGATTGTGGTCGAGCCCAAGCAGCATGCGCAGGTGATTGGGCTGCGCCGAGATGCTCGCGCCCGCGTGGAACAGCGAATAGGTCACAAGTTCCGCGATGTTGCCGGGCGAGTTCGGCGACGACCGGCCTTCGTGCCCGACACCGTCGGAAATCTCCGCGAACGCTGCGCTGCCGCGTTGGATATCGAGACGCCCTTTCGCGCCGACCTCCCAATCCGTCACGTTTTCGCTGCTGTAATCCGCATAGCGGTCCGCGCTCAGCCGGCCGTAGATCTCGACCAAATGCTGCGACCATTCCGAAACGATCTTGATCGCGGGCGAAATCTGAAGCTTCACATCGCTCTTCGTCGCGTTCGTCGTTTCGAACACGTTGTCGCTGACGAGAAGCGCAGTATCCAACGACGGAAACGCACGAAACGCGCCCAGCGGCACACCCTTCGCGTCATAGTCCGGACGCGGACGTTCCATCACCGGCATCGTGTTCGCGTAAGCGACGCCAGCCAGTGCTGCAATCGCGCCGGCCGTCGCTGCACCACGTCCGATCTGTTGCGACGAGCCGAGCAATGCCGTCGCGGCGGCACGCACAAATTCGACGGCGCGCATTAGGAATATGCGCGAACTGATCGCCAATAAGTCCGCTGCGGCGTGGCGTTCCCAAGCCACCCAACGGACGAAACGCACGTCCATTATTCCCCCAGTGCACGGCTCCCAACAGCCGCGGCCTCAAGCGTTGAGGCACACCCAATAAGCGAATTATCGCGCAGAAATTCCCTGCTTCCACAATTAGGGTTTCCAAACCTCCGGTTGAGAGATGCGCGCGAGCAACAGTTCATCAGACCGCCCAACAGCTGTTGATCCGCGATTATAGTTACCTACTACGGGTTGAGATTGGGCGATGCGAGAAGGTATCACGCCCGTTACACGAACAGGCTCAAGTGCCTTCGCCCTACTGGCGATTGATACGCCCGACGAGCGTCTTGCGCAGACGCTCTGGCAGCATCCGCGAAAGCGACCGAATTTTCGGGATCACCCAGCCCGCAATATTCAACGCCAAACGACCCTTTGTCGTGAATGGCAAGCTCATCGTTTCGATGCGCTTGGTGTGATCGCTCCACTCGAGTTTGTAGCGGATCGCAGGCGGCATCAATTCGACACCCTCAAGACCGCGCGCATAACAGCTTTCGATCAGCAGCCCGAGATGCATCCGCCCGGGACTGAACGGCTCGAACGCCGGATCCATCGCCGACATGTAGGCGTAGTATTTCCCGCGATACTCGAACCCGAAATGCGACGACATGCAGGTTTCGTCTGCGTTGAAAGCAAAACCGACGAGGCCAATGCCGTCCGTGTACGGCAATTGAGCGACGATCGTCTTGAACTCCGGCGCGCGGAACGCGGGGCTGGTGCGCCCGTTGCGATGCAGCCAACCCACGCGCGACTCGAACGTCTGACGCAACAGCGGCTCCAGCGTTTCGCGGGTGTCCGCAACCACGTGCTCGACGCGGTACTGCGCTTCCAGTTTGTTGCGCCGGTTGCGCAGGTTCATTCGCGTTTTCGCATTCACGGTCTTGGCGAACGCTTCAAACGTCGGAAAGGGCCGCAAATCCGCAACGACGGAGTCCTGGAACCCGGTGACCTGAGCGCCGTGGCTCAGGAGAGCGGTATGGAGGCGAGTTCCCGCGACGACGGCTTCGATCTGCAGCGCGTCCGCACGGCCGCGCAACGCCGCGATGATCGCCGCAACGCCGGGCGCGATGAGTTCGTCGCGGCCAAAGGCGACGCCGGCGAACTGGCCGAACGGATCGTCGAGACTGCACGCCACCCAAACGCCGTTCGTGCGCTGCAACGACAAGGGCCATACGCCGACAAGTTCGTCGCCCTCCCAAACCGTGGCGACCAGCAACTTGAACTTGCTGCCGCACGCGGCCGTGCGAACACGAGCGACATGCATGTTCCAAACGTAGGATTGGAAGAAGGGCGCGTCATGATCGCGCCCCACATTCAGGGCCTCCCATTGGGCGGCGAGCGCCGGCAGCTGCGCCATGTCGGTCACGAAGTCGACGCGCAGCCGGCTGGCGCCGGCGTCAGCCGTCACCTGCGCAGCTCATAGGCTGGGATCGGCCGCACGCCGTTGGGCGCCGCCGGATCGACCGCAAAGTCCACGCGCATCACCTTGCGGTGCTTGCTCTCCCCGCCGCTATATTTGTAGGCCGCCGCCACGCCCAGCTTCGCCCAATACGCAGGCCCCGCCGCCCGCTGCGAAAGCCGCCGCCGGCCCGTCCACCGGCGCAACACGCCGTTCGCATAGTTCACATAAAAACTGCGCCGGTCGCGCGGGGTGAAGTGTTCGGTGGTGAACGAAACATTGACCGTATCGCCATTGACGACCCGGTGCGGCGCGTTCAACGGCCAGTGCAACATTTCCCCGCCGCGAAGGTCGAAAGCCTCCGCCTGCGCGTCGAACGCTTCGTCATACGGCAACGAAATCTCATGCGCCTCGCCCAGCGCGATGCGCTCGAGGTCCGGCTGCGCCAAGAACGGCGGCTGATTGGGATAGACGTAAACGCGCTTCTCGCCGCGCACCTGCCACAGCGTTTGGCCCGGAATATCGCAGTGATAATAGACTTGAATCTTCGGCGACGAGATCAGGATCGACATCTTCCGGAAGCCGGTCTTCATGTCCGGCACCGTGCTTTCCATCTCCCCATAGATGTCGTTCAGCAACGCCCGGTAAGCCGGATCGACCTTGTCCGGATAGAGCAACAGAATCCAGATACGGCCTTTCCGAACGGCGTCCAGCGCTTCGCGGCCCGAAAGCCCTTTGATCTCGCCTTCGCGAAGGCTGCGCAGATTGTGCGATTCCACGTCCATCGTGTTGACGTAGTAATCGCGCCGCTCGAGGTTCTCCAACAGATGCGCCAGCGCGTCATCCGAAAACAGCTTGTGACCGCTCAACGCATGGCGAAAGCGCAGCGGCCTTTTGCCGAACGCGGCGACGGGCGCCGTGTCCCAATGGACGATTGGCGATTTGTCGCCAGTTGCCATCATGCCTAGACTCCTGAACGCCCGTAATTTTTTGAGGCAATCCGCATGCCGATGCAAGGATCGGGACAGCGCGCCGTTGGCATCGCCCTTGAACGTTCAACGCTTGGATCGGGTCGCAGGCCCCACCACCGGACGCAGGCGTGCCGCAATGACACAACTCACGCAAGGAAGGCGCGCCGTTAACACCGGCGTTGACGAAGTTCGCCTATTATATCCCAAAGGGAACTTCATGACCTTCCGTGGCGTCCGCCTCAACATCACGCTGCTGCTCGTGGCGCTCTACATGCTGCTCGAGGCGGCGTTCATGCTCATCCGCGTGCCGCCGGGTTCGGTCAGCGCCGTGCCGATGGCCGAGATCCTGATCCTCTTCTTCTTCCTGACCGTCGTCGCCGACATCAACCTGATCGCGCCGTTCTTCCGCGCAGCGCCTGCCATTCCGTTCGTGATCTGGTGGCTGGTCGGTGGCACGCAGCTGATCATCGGCTTCGGCGAGCACGGCTTTTGGGCCATGCGCGACGCGACGAGCTTGATCGAATCCTTATTCCTCTGGATCGGCTTCGTCGTCGCCGCCTCTCCCGGCGCCGTCACGACGATCATCGCCTGGTTCCACCGCATCCTGATCATCGCCGTCCTGATCGCGCTGACCTACCCGTTCCGCGAAATCCTCTTGAGCTTCTCGCCGGTGATCACCTCGGCGAACCTGAAAGAGATCCCCCTCTTCTTCACCTATCAGCTGACCCCGATGACGGCGATGCTGGGTGCGATCAGGTTCCTGATCATCGACAAACGCATCATGGGCGTGCGCACCCACTGGCTCGCGGGCCTCATCATCATTTTCGTCGCCGCCCTCTGGCAGGCGCGCGCCATCTATCTCCAGATCTTCTTCCTGCTCACCTATGTGGGTCTGACGAAGCGCGGGAGCGCCACGCGCCTGCTCGCCCCCTTCGGCACCGCCATCCTGCTCTTCGCCATCATCGTGACGCTCGGCGTGCCGATCCCAGGCCGTCTCAGCGGCGAGGTCTCGCTCAGCTTCTATTTCGAACACTTCCTCGCCATCCTGGGCGACAAAGCGGCCACCGACAGCGAAGCGATTCAAGGCGCGGCCGGCGGCGTCGGCCAACGCTTCGTCTGGTGGCAAGCGATCTGGGACCAAGTGACAAGCTCGGTCACGACCGCCCTCTTCGGCCTCGGCTACGGCATCTCGCTCGTGGGCCTCGCGAAGGACTATTACATCGACCCGATCGTGCGCGAGCCGCACAATTCGCTCGTCTCCGCGTTGGGACGCACCGGCTTCGTCGGTCTCATCGCCTACAGCTGGATGCATGCAGCGCTCGCGATCACCGGCATTCGCACATACCTGTCGTACAAGGCGAAGGGCATGGTCGGCACCGAACAGTTCCTCTATTTGCTCGGCGCGATGTTCGGCATGTTCTGGATTGTCGCGATGGCCGAAGACGCGTTCGAGAAGCCGTTTATCGCGGTCCCCTACTACTTCTTCTACGGCGTGATCCTGAACCTTTGGTACCGCGACACGCACGCACGCAAGGACAGCGAAAGCCTTTACGCTAGACGTGAGCGCTTGCCCGCCGCCGCAAGCACATCGCCAAATACGCCGTGAACAACGCCCGCAAGACCAACAGCGCGTAAAGAGCGCCGACGATCCCCCACACGTTGACGGTATAGATCGCGAATACCATCGACGTGGCGCTGAGAACGACTTGCGGCACAAACACGTCACGCGCCGCGCCCAGCGCCCGTAAGCCCGCGATCATCACAAACCCGATATGCGCCAGCACGCTATAGGTGCCGAAGGCCAGAATAAGCGCGCGCTGATCCGCGAACGAATTGCCGTAGACGAAGTGCATCACCGGATCGGCGAAGATCAAAAGCGTCCCGATCACCGCGGCAATCCCCGCGACGCCGGCCAGCGAAACCTTCGTCGCATACCGCAGCAGCGCCGGCGTGCCCCCCTGCATCAAACTATTCGTCGCCGCCGAAGGCACGAAATTCTCCAGCGACTGATGCAGCACATTGATGACCTGCACGATCGTCTGCACCGCCCGCGCGGCACCCAACGCCGCCGGCCCCAACACCGCGCCGATCACAAGCATCACAAAGCTGTTGTCCGAAAACACCGCGGCAAGCGAACTACCCAGCAGCCAGGTCGCTGTCTTCTGATGCGACCGCGTCACGGCCGCGATCGGCTCCCACGACAGGTCGATCCGCGAAAGATCAGGAATCCAAAGCACGATCGCAGCCAAACTGGTCAAGATCATCACGAGCCAGACGACATCGATCGACAGACTGCCCAGATAGGCAAACGTCAAAATCGCCGCAAACCGCCCACCGTAGGTGATCGTGTCCGACACGAGCGCCAGAAACGGACGCTCCGTCACGTAAAAGAACCGGCGCGACAGATCCTGAAACTGGTTGATGATCGTAACCGCCGCGACCAACACAAAGTCGACGCCGCTCCCCTCCCCCACGACAAAGAACCCAACGATCGCCAACACCACGACGACCGCCGAATACGCACCCTGGTGCAGCAGCATGGCGGCCAAATAGCTGGCGCGCGAAATACGGCCGCGCTGATCGAAATGACTCATCATCGGCGCGAAAATCGCCGACGCCTGGGGCACGCCCAGGAACTGGATCCCGATCAGCACCATCGAGAACACGCCGAACGCATGCAGGCCCAGCGACCGGACCAGGATAATTCCTGTCAAGGCGTTAACTCCGCTGATCAGCGCCTGATCGACGAACGACCAGCGGACGCGCGACGGCAACCGCCCCAAGGGCGCTGCGATCCGTCCGGCCAGCGTGCGGCCACTGTCTCGACCGTCAGTCACCGGCAGTTCCGAGAGAGCCGTGGGCCAGCTGCGCCTCAGACATATTAAGATCGACCCTGCTGTTGCGCGGCGGTTATAGCGCGCAAGCTTACTGCGCAGGAGTGAATGAGACGCTACGCCAGGTTTACTAAGCCTTGATATGATCCAGGTTGCGTACATGCCGATGCGCTATTCTTGACGACTCTTAAGGACCGGCGCCGTTCCGGAAATCGAGCCCCACACGTGAACATCCAAGCTGAGGCACATCTGCAGGCGCTGCCCGGCGAAGACTTGCGCGTGGAGTTCAAGACCGACCTGGCCGACCTCGCGCCGCTCGCCGAACGCTGGGAAACGCTCAATCGCCGCGAGAGCGACCACGACTCCCCGTTCTTCCAATCCTACGCCTGGAACCATCACGTCGCTGCCGTGCGCGCGCGTTGCTCGCCAGATCACTTCAAGCTGCTGGTCGCCACCGTCTGGCGCGACGATGAACTGATCGGCCTGTGGCCCCTGGCCCTGAAGCGCAGCGCCGGCCTTTGGATGGCCTGCAGCCTCGACGATCCGTTCGGACAGCTGGCCGGCGTCGCCTTTCACAACACGTCCGATATCGCGCCGGGCATCGCCGCCATCCTCGCCGCGCTGCGCACCCGCGCCGACGGCCTGCAAATCGAAAGCGTCATCGCGGGCTCGCCCCTTCACGCTGCGCTGGTTCAAAGCGGCGCGACCGTCACCTCGAACCAGCAGGCGGTCTTCATCGACCTGCGCCCCTTCGCGACGTTTCAAGCCTTTGAGCAGACCATCAAAGGTTCGAACCGCAAGGTCTTGAGAAAGCGCGCCGAGAAACTGCGCCAAGCGCACGACGTCGAACAGATCGCCGTCGATGACCGCGCACAAATGGCCCCACTGCTAAACGAGGTCTACAGCGCGCGCCTGCAATGGGTACAGACCAACGGCCGCACCAGCCCCGCCTTCCGCGACGACGCGTTCAAAGTGCTGCTCGCCGACCTCGTCCACGCCGAGGGCGTCGATCTGATTGGCTTTGCACTGGCGACCAAAGCCGCCACGATCGCCGCGCAAGTCGGCTTCGCCTACGCCGGAAAATTCTACGCCTACATGTCGTCCAAGAATCCCGACTTCGACGAATTCAGCCCCGGCCGGCAGCTCTACAGAATGGTCATCGAGGCTTGCTTCAGCCGCGGCATGAAGGTGCTGGAGCTGATGCCCCCGGTCAGCAACGATAAACTCGAATGGAACGGCCAGCTCAAACAAGTCGAAACGCTCGTCATGCCTTTCAGCATGAAGGGCCGCATCGGCCTAAGCCTGGTGAACTGGCTCTTCCCTGCCGCTCAGCGCCTGTCGCGCAAACTGCCGGAGTTCCTGCGCAAGCCGCTCATTCGCAGGCTCAATCGCACGTGAATCTATGAGCGGGCGCGCATCCGCTCTTTCGCCAAATCCAACGCCCCGCGTCCATACCCGCTGACGAGCTTCAGCAAGCGACGCGCACGCCAGCGAACAGTCCGGCTCATCGATACCGATCGCAACCAGTTCGCTTTCGTCATCGATTGTTCGTCGGACGCACGCTTCTCCGGATCGTCATAGAACGCGCCGATCTTCTCCGCACCCATGCCCTCGGTCGAAAGCCAGCGCGGAATATAGGCATTGCACAGACGCTCGACGTCGACGAAAACCTTGTTGGCGCCGGTCCCGGCCGCTGGGCACGAACTGGAAAACGCGTCGCCGACCAGAACCACACCCGCCTGGCGATAGCCCGACGTCTCATAAAGATCGATCGGCCTAACCTTGATGGGGCTCGTGATCTCGAAATCACCCAGGATCGACCGCAGCCCCGGCATCGCCGCGAAACTCACCGCCTGCGGCGCTTCGCGAAACTTGGCAAGCCACGGATCGCGCGCTTCGTAATAGACGAACAGATTGGCCCGCATCGCGTCCCCGATCGGAAACAGCGTCAGATACGCGATCGGATCGCTGGGCCGGTCAGGGAAATATGTCAGCGCCGGAAAGTCGAACTTGGCCTTGCCCACGGGCTTCATATCGAAACCGATGCTGATCGAATGACACGGGCTCAAGATATGCCGCTCGATGCCCAGCGACGTGCGCAGCGCGTGGTTGGGCCCGGTCGCCAGAACGACAAGCCGCGCGGAAATTTCACCACCGTCGGACAACTTCACCGTCTGCCGCTCGGCCGACGTCGCAATCGACGCGACTTTGCCGACCGTGAAGCGCGCCGGCAGAATCTCCATGCGAAACTTGTTCACCAGCGCGTCGTAAAAAATGCCGTACTGCTCATTCGCGCGCTTCTGCACGAAGCGGCCCAACCGCGCGATCCACAAATGATCGAACAACGTCGCCGACGGCAGCACGATGTCCGCCAGCCCAGCCCGGCGCAAAACCGAAACCTGTGAGGCGTCGAGTTTCTCGCAGCGAAAATCCCACGGATAAACCGGATCCGGATCGACGATAACGAAGTCGCGCCCCGCCCGCTGCAGCATGATAGCCGCCATCGAGCCTGCAAGCCCGCCGCCGACGATCGCGATATCGGTCTGCCGCATGTCTGTCCCCAACGCCTTACGCCGGCGCCCGCGTCATTGCGGCACAATGAGCTTCATAATTCGTTGCAAAAACCGTGGTTTCCGCGCGCGCGGCCAAACGGCGCAGAATGGCCTCCAGCGTGTCCCACAGGTTCAATTCCTCAAGCTCCCACGAATGGCCCCATAGATGAAACGTGCCGCCCGCCCGCGCGCACAGATCAATTAGCCGCTCCACCCTATGCTCGATGTCGCCCGCCGTCAGCGAAGCCCACAACAAGGACGCGCGTTCAACATCAGGCCCACCGCGCAAAAAACCTTTCAGGTAGACCGACTTCCGGTGCGGATAGAACTGAATCGTCGTCGGCATTTCGAACGCGTCGCGCCCCGCCGTCGGACAGAGATTGACGACGGTGCGCGCATACGCGAACCCCGCCCGCTTAACGATTTCTTTAATCTCTGGCGAATAACGGCCACGCACGTAACAGAATCCGGGGACAGGACGACCCGTGAGAGTCTCAAGCCAAAGTTTGTTCTGCGTGATCTGCCGCTCAGCCTCACCCGCGGGCAATTCCGTCAGCACCACGTGGTCGATGCTGTGCCCGCCGACCTCGAACGCACCCGCCAACCGTTTGACCTCGGCTTCGCTCAACACCGGGCGGCCTTCCGAATTCCGGTTAGGAATATAGAAAGTGCCCGCAACGCCATACTTCGCCAGCAATTCCGCGACTTTGGCGTCGGCCGGGTATCCGTCGTCCCACGACGTCGTAACGACGAGCTTGCCTGGTTTCATATCCATCGAACGACCGTAACCGAGAACGCCTTTCCAGTCCGTACCGCAGTACTATTGTGACCCCCTTCCCTCTTTACCAGGCCTTGATGTCCAACCGTGCGCATTCTGCTCGTTCACAATTACTACCAGCAGCGCGGCGGCGAGGATGTCGTGGTCGAGCAGGAATTGGCCCTGCTCCGGCAGAAGGGCCACGCCGCGGAACTCTTCGCCGTGCACAACGATTCCATCCAGGGCCTGGCGCAGAAGGCCCTGACCGCTGCATTGGTCGTCTACAACCCTTGGGCCAAGGCGGCGCTGGCGGCAAAGCTGCGCGAATTCCGTCCGGACGTCGTCCACGTGCACAACTTCTTCCCAAAGCTGTCGCCGTCGATCTTCGACGCCTGCCGCCGGGCCGGCATCCCTTGCGTCATGACGCTTCACAATTTCCGCATCCTGTGCCCGACCTCGATCCTGTTTCACAACGGCGAGATCTGTGAGCGCAGCCTGAAACACTCGGCCATCTGGGCCCTGCCGCACCGCGTCTACAAATCGTCGTTGATGGCGACGCTCCCCCTCGTGGTCATGGTCGACATCCACAAATGGCTGGGCACGTGGAAGCGCAAGGTCGACATCTTCATCGCCCTCACCGAATTCGCCAAAGCCAAATTCGTCGAGGGCGGCCTCGACCCCGACCACATCATCGTCAAAGGCAACGCCGTCGCCGATCCCTTGAACGGCGCCACACAGAACACGGGCAAGCGCCACGGCGCACTCTTCGTCGGCCGCCTCAGCGAAGAAAAAGGCATCGCCTCCCTGCTCACCGCATGGAAGGGCATAAACTATCCGCTGCGCATCGCCGGCGACGGCCCGTTGCGTCCCTTGGTCGAAGCCGCGCAAGGCGAGAACATCATCTATCTGGGCCCACAAAGCCGCGACCAGGTCTACGCCGAAATGCAACGCGCCGCGTTCCTGATCCTGCCGTCGGTCTGCTACGAGATGTTCCCCATGACGCTCGCCGAAGCCTACGGCAACGGCCTACCGGTTCTGGCAAGCGATCTGGGCGGTTTGAAAAGCCTGCTCGACGACGGCGTTACGGGCCTCGCCTTCAAACCCGCTGATCCAGCGGATATCCGTGCGAAAGCGCGCTGGGCGATCGAACACCCCGACAAGCTGGCCGACATGGGCAAAGCCGCGCGCGCCAAATACGAAGCGCAGTACACGGCCGATCGCAACTACGCGAACTTGATGCAGATCTACGAACGCGCTCTATCGAACAAAATAGCCGCTTAGAGGTGAACCTCGGGAATGCGCACGACGTCGCCCGGCAGGATCGCGATGTCAGCCGTCACGTCGTATTCCGTCTCCACCGTATCGCTCGCACGCCGAATGAACACACGGCCTCTGTTCGCGCGATAGGTATGCCCGCCGGCCAAAGCCACCGCCGCGAACAACGACATTCCGGGCCGATACGCGAACTCCCCCGGCTTGGCGATCTCGCCGAGAACGTAAAACGGCCCGAACGAAACCACATCCACCGAAACGCGCGCCTTCTTGAAGAGGCCCGCTTTGCCGTACGCCTGCGCGATGGTTCCGGCCGCTTCCTTCGTCGTCGCGCCTTTGATCACCACGGGCTCAAGCGCCGGTATCGAAATCGTACCCGTGTCGTCGATGACGTATTCCATGCTCTCGGCCGCAAGATCGAACACGCTGACGCGTACCCGATCGCCCGGCGTCAGACGATACGCGGCCGCCGACAAATTGTTGCTCGTCAGCGCGCGCTCGGCCGGATCCTTCGGCGCAACGCTGATCATTTGCTCGGCGCACGCCGTGAGTCCGACGCCCAACGCCAACACAACAACGACACGCGCGAAAAGTCGGAAGTGGTTCATGATCAAGCCCCGTTCGCCCGCACGATAGTTCGCCTCACTTAAGCGTATCTTAACGACGCAGGGCTTGGATGAAGGCCGATAATCCGCTCCATGCGAAAGCTTCTCGTTGTCGCGTCGAAGTTCCATCCGCGGGGTCTTGCTGCCCGCTGCGGCGCTGCTGGTATGGGCCGGTGGCGGCAGCCACACCGCGCGCGCGGACGAACCGAACAACGTCGGCGACCGATTCCGCGACATGAACAGACCGCAAGGCCTGCTGATCGAAGGCTGGCAAGTCCGCCCGTCGCTCCTGCTGCGCGGCGGCTATGACGACAACATCACGCTAAGACGCGGCGACGGTCCCGCCAGCAGCGAATTCGCGATCCGCGGCGCAATCGACGCCGCTCAAGACGTCGGCCCCTATCAGCTCCGCCTCGACGGCGCCGTCGAACAGACGTGGTATCCGCAATCGCGCGACAACGACGCGACCGAAATCGAAGCGCGCGCCGCCGCCGTCTTCGACGGCAGGCCCTTCCAGCTGCACGGCTCTCTCGCCTACCTGCAAGGCGTCGAACGCGCGATCGACAACGGCATCTTCGTCGACGGCGTCTTCGAACCCTACGAGAAACGCCCGGAGTTTCGCCGCATCCCCGTCGAATTCGGCATCGACTACAAATCCGCCATCGAGTTGAAAGGCACACTGAACGTCACAGCCGTCGACTACGAAACGCAAACGACTCTGTCGGGCCTAAGCGTCCCGCAAGACTTCCGCCGCGGCACCGAAAGCGAACTGCGCATCCGCGGCAGCTATGAGGTCTATCCCGGCTTATCGTTCTTCGGCGAAACCGCAACGACCTGGGGCCGCTATCGCGATTCACAAGGCGACCGCGACACGTGGCGAGTGGCGACAGGCAGCAGCTTCGAGTTCACGCGCCTCCTCCTCGGCGAAGCGAGCGCGGGCTTCACCCAATTGTCGCTGCCCAACGGCGGCGAAACCTCCGGCTTCACCTACGGCGCGCGCATCCACTGGTTCGTGAGCGACCTCGTCTCCCTGACGCTGAACGCCGAACGCCGCTTCGACGGCGACGTAACGACGACAGGCGCGGGCATCACCTCCGCCACGCCGGTCACCCACGAACTGATCGGCCTGCGCGCAGAGTGGGAACCGCTAAGACAATTGCTGGTCTACGCGCAAGCCGGCTACGACCAGGAACAGCGCGACCAACTCGGCCAAACCAACGACTTCACGTCGATCGGCGCGGGCGCGACCTACAGCCTCACCAAGACGATCAGCCTGATCGCCGACGCGACGTACGAATTCGGCACATCCGACTTCTCCAACGACGTCGAACGCTACCGCCTCGCCATCGGCGCCATCGCCGCCTACTGACCGCCGCTCAGCGCCCCTTGCGCCGCCGCTCTTCGGACTCTGTCATCATCGCATCGAGCCCGCTCAACCCTTTGCGCAACTGATCCGCCAACTCACGGGCCGCGGCCGGACTGCGCAGTATCTGCGGCCGCAGGAAGATGAGCAGCTCGGTTCGATCCTTGGTGTCCGTCGTCGACGAGAAGAGCTTGCCGACCAACGGAATGTCTTTCAACACCGGCACGCCGCTGTCGCCGTAGGACAGGCTGTCGCGAATGAGCCCGCCAAGCGCGACGGCGTCCCCGTCTTGCACGGCAACCGTAGTCGAGATCTTGCGCTGCTGTATCGTCGGCGAGTCGATGCCTGAAGACGTGGTCGGTATCGCCGAACTGACCTCCTGGTTCACATCGACGAAGACGGTGCCGCTCTTGCCGATCCGCGGCGTCACTCTCAACACGATCCCAGTGTCGCGGAACTGCACGGAATTGACGATCGTTGGGTCATCGGCGTCTCGGATACCGGTGGCGCTCTGCGTCACGATCGGGACCTGATCGCCGACCTGAAGCGTCGCGGCCTTATTGTCGAGCGTGATCAATTTCGGCGCGGAGATCACCTTGATGTCGGTCACCGCGCCCAGCGCGTTCACGGCGACGTCGATGTCGGGCACCGTGTAGGTGAATGAAAAGCCCGGAAACTGAGACGACACATTGCCGGTCTTCGAAAAATTGTAGGTCTGGTCTCCATTCCGGAAGAACCACTCGACCCCGTATTTCAACGTATCGTTCAACGTGACTTCGGCGATCGTAACCTCGACCATCACCTGATCGGGCGCGACGTCGATCTCCTTCAAAAAGCGCTCGAGCGAGGCGTACTCCGTGGCGTCAGCTTGAATGATCAGCGCGTTGTTGGACGGGTCGAGCGCAATCTGAGGCCCGCCGCCGTTGCCGTTGCTTCGCCCCACGCCTGCCGGCGCGAAGGGCGGCGGCGAAGACGGCTCAGCGCCGGGCGGCGGCGCGCTCGACCCATCGCTCGATCCGTTGGGCGGCGCGTCGCTGACATTGACCGAGCCGCCGTAAATCGCTGCCAACGAACGCGCCACATCCTCGGCCTTCGCATTCTGCATGCGGTAGTAGTAGATGCGCCGCCCAGGTCCGCTCTGCGGCACGTCGAGCCGCGCGACCCACTTCGTCACTTCGCTCAAATACGCCGACCGCGGCGACACGACGAGCAGCGTGTTGAGCCGTCCCAGCGGCACGAAGCGAATAAGCGACGCATTTGCGCCGACCGTCGTCTCGAACACGCGCTTCAACTCGTCCGCCAACGCCGCCGCCTCCATGTGCTCCGGCCGGACGAGTGCGTAAGACATGCCCTTCATGTAATCGACGTCGAAGAGCCGTACCGTATCGAGCATCGACGCCCGCTCTTGACCGGTGCCGGCGAGGAAGATCAGGTTTCGAGCCGCGTCGACCGAAAGCACCCCGCCTGTTGGCGCCACGGGCTGCAGAATCTTTTGCATCTCCGCCGCGGCGACGAACTTGAGCGGCACAATCTCTATGCCGTAGCCCGGCAAGCGCGACCGCGCAGACCCGGACACCTCAAACCCGTCGACCCGGCGCTGCGCCTCCGTCGCCGGCACAACATTGTAGACGTTGTCGGCGAGAACAATGACGGCGCCGTTCACTTTCAACGCCGTTTCCAGCGCCGCGATCACATCTTCACGGCGCAACGGCTTGCTGGTCTTGATCGTAACCTTGCCCTGCACCTGCGGATCGATAGAGTACGGAACCTTCAGCACGTCACCCAGCACCGTGCGGATGACGTCCTTCACCTCCGCATCCGCAAAGTCGAGGTTGAAGTCGCCCTCGCTGGCCCGGCCGCGACGCTGCGGCGGCGCCGCCACGAAACTGTCATTGCCTGAGAACACCTCGGTCTTCGGCAACGCGGGTCCAGCATCAGCCTGCTCGTTCAACACCACGCTCGCCGGCGGCGGCGCGCTGCGTGAAGCATCCATGGCCGGACTGGCTGGGGCGATCGCGACGTCGTCTGTCGTCGCACAGCCACTGAGCAGAACCGCCAAGACAACGCTGCAGAGCACGGGCGCAACGGATGGGGTTCGCACGAACTGAACATGACGCGCCATCGACAAACCTCACCCCAATGCGGAAGCATCAGGAAAAGAAAAACGAGAAACACGTCAAGTGAAATGCTGAATAGAGCGTAACTATCCCAATGAATCGATGAAGGTTCTCTCTTAAGGCGATTGAGCGCGGTTCTGTGCCTTAGGAATTGCAAGAAGTTCTTTGCGATCGCCACCGGAGATTGCAACACCGTCGACGCCGATCCTCACCACGGTCCACCCCTCGAACGCGTCACCGGGCCTCAGCGTGAGCAATTGCCCGCCCGTCTTTTGCACCAGCGCCAACTGCGTGTGACGATCGCCGGTGAACCCAACCAGCCGGTACTGCGCGAGATCTCCGAGAACAATCGCAGGCTTAGGCGCCTCCGGAGGTGGCGGCAGAGGATCGGGCTTGCGGTCGGCGTTGAATAGCGGCCGCTCGGCGATCGCGTCAAACGTGCCGATCGCCGGCATGGGCGCCATCACCAAAGTCGGGGGCGCCTTCACCTCAGCCGCTTGCGGCGCATCGAACAGATCGAACACGCGCAGCGGCGACGGAAAGAATGCAACGACCGCTGCAGCCAAGCCCAGCGCCCCAATCAGCGCGAGAAACTTTTGCGCTCCACCGATATCCGCAAGCACGTTCATGGCGCACGCATATGGGCCGACACGACGACCTCCACCTGAAGCTTGTTCGGGGCGCCGGCTTGTGGATTCACGGACCAGTCGCCATCGGGATCGCGGATCACCAGCGTCTCAATCTTCAGCAACGGCCGCGCCGCATCGATGCCGTGCAATACCTTGATGAGCGCTTTCACATCCGCGTCCAGCATCGTCTGCACCGTCACCTTCGTCAGCGCACCCTCGCGCGTCTCCGGCAGCGCTTGACTGCTGGTGACCACGGCTGATGCCGACGCCGCCAGTTGGCTCAACTGTCCCTGAAGCTGCGCAACCGCCAAGGTCGCTTGCGGCGCCGCGAACGTCAAAAGCTGCGCATCCGGATTCGCGGCCAGCTTCTTGGCCGCTGCTTCATAACGCGGCGCCGCATCGGCCAGCCCCTCCATCGTCGAAGCCTGACGCCGCAACATATCGACCCGTTCGCCGTGCAGCGCCCACGACGACCACGCCGGCACGACGACCGCACTCAGCAACACAACGATAATCAGACCCAATATCCCGATCGCGATCCACCGCTGCATATACGGCCCAAGCTCAAGTCTCATCGCGCAGCCTCAAGCCGCATCGACAGTTCGAACCGATCCTTGTTCAGCTCCGGCCGCCGCATGACAGGCGACCGAAATTTGACCTCTTTGAACAGCTTCGACGCCTCGACCTTCGCGATCAGCCCCGGCGCATCGGACGCAAAACCCGTGAGTTCGATGGCGTCGCCCGTCAACCGCAACTCGGTCAAGCGTGCGCTGTCGGGCAAAAGCTTCGTCAGCGCATCGACAATCTCCAGCGTCAATCCGGGCCGATGCGCGCGCGCCATCGCAAACGGCTGCGTCATCGCCTCCAACTGCTGGCGAAGGCTCGCGCTACGCTGCGCAAGCGGCCGCAGCTCGGCAATGCGCGCCTGCCATCCCTCGATTTCGCGTCCGCGCGCCGCGTCCAGCGAAACGCCTGCCACGTACCAAGCCAGCGCCGCACCGCAGACGAAGCCGAGATTGATGAGCAGCGCCTTGCGCGGTGTTCCAGCCAGCTTCGGCGCGCGAAGATCAAATCCCATCCGCGCGCCATTGCCGCCGTCGACGTCAACGGCCGTAGGCGTAAGCGACATTGCTCTGAGGCGCTGCTCGACAGCCTCGACCAAAGCAAGCGGAGCTATGGCGACATCGACTGTCGTCTTCCCCTCGACGCGGTCGCGATCAACAACGCGCACGCCAAAGCGAACGGCGTCGGCCCTGAACGGCGACAAACGGTCGATCTGCAACTCAACGGCCGACCGCAAATCGCCGTCGGCCATGACCGGCATCTCAATACGTCGGCACAGAACCGTCGTTTTCGGCAACAGAACCGTCAATCGCGACAAGCTGAAATCCGGCGCCGCCTGCAAAATCTGATCGGCAAGCCCCTTATCGTCCGCGGAAGCATCCAACTCCAGCGCCCGCGCCGCGTCGCCGCCGGGGATCACGCGCCAACTGCTCCCGCGCACAAGCAACGTGGCAATCTGCGGTGGTTCCGGAAACAATCGGCGCGCCCACACCGGCGCTAATGCCTTGAGTTCGTCGAGCCACCACGTAACCGCGCGTTGAGCCAACGCCGGCGCGTCCGCCAACCGCACAGGCGCGTTCAAGTCAATCGTGACTGTACGATCCGGCACCAAAGAAGACACATACGTTACGAGAACTCGTGCAGCTTTCTACTGGTCGGCAAGCGCAACAGCAAATCGAGATTCGGACACGGCGTGATAACAACTGTGAGGCGAGAATTGCCACGCGCCTATCTCTCGGGCACAAACGTTCGCGAGCGCCGCTGCGGTGAACGCCAGCGCATGCGGATATCGCTAGGAACAACGCGGACCGGCGTTCGGATACGTAGCGACCCGTAACACGGCGCATTCTTGTGGCTTTCGCCTCGACCCAGCCTCCACCGAAAACACGACGGTTAGGCGGGGTCCCGCATGGAACCTTCGTCCCGGCGGCGCGTTTGAATGACCAGCGCCGGTGGCGCGCCCGCCCTCGACCTGAAATGACACCTGCGAACGCACATGCTTCGTGCCGAACACTCAAATGGCGCCGGCCCTGTGCGCTCGGAAGCTCGTCCCCCGGCGCCGGCAACGGCCGACTGGCGCGGCGACGAGCTGATCCGCGACGAGTTGCTCAGCCTGGAACTGCTTGAGCGCCGCGCCGTCGGTCTCGCCGCGTCTCACGTCATCTCGGATCGAAGGCACAGCGCCCGCCTATTGCACGCCAGGTTGCAGTCGAACGAGACGATCTTGCTCGACGGCTATCGGTCGATTGCGAAGGCGTTGTCCGACGGGCAACCGATCACCCCCGCGGCCGAGTGGCTCGTCGACAACTACCACTTGGTCGAAGACCAGATCCGCGAAATCCGCCTCGACCTCCCGCCCGGTTACTACCGCCAACTTCCCAAACTGGCGGACGGCCCGCACAAAGACCTGCCGCGCGTCTTCGATCTTGCCTGGCACTTCGTTGCGCACACCGACAGCCGCTTCGACCCCGACCTCTTGTGCCGTTTCGTCAATGCCTACCAACACGCACAGCCACTGACGATCGGCGAACTTTGGGCGGTGCCGATCACGTTGCGGATAATGTTGGTTGAAAACCTTCGCCGCGCGACGCGTCGAATTTTAGCCGGCCGCCAACAGCGCGAATTGGCCGATGCTTTGGCCGATCGACTGCTCATAATCAAAAGGCCCCAAGCCTCCGCGCTGGAGGACCTCCTAAAGCCCTACGAGAATGTCGCGATCACGCCGACATTTGCCGCTCAACTAACGCAGCGGCTGCGCGATCACGATCCGGCCCTCACCCCCGCGATGCTCTGGCTCGAGACGAAACTCGGCAAACAGGCCACGTCGACCGACGTCGTAATCCAACACGAGCATATGCGCCAGGCGGCCATGACCGTGACGGTGCAGAACATCATCACCAGCATGCGGCGCGTATCCACCGTCGACTGGTCGCAACTGTTCGAGGCAATCAGTCCGATCGATGAACTGCTGAGAGGCGCCAGCGCCTTCTCGGAAATGGATTTCGCCACGCGAGACCAATATCGGCGCGCAATCGAACAGCTCTCGCGCGGCTCGAAGCTGACCGAGATGGAGGTCGCCAGACGTGCTCTCGCCGCAACGACCGCCGCCACCCGGCGCGAGACATTCGCGACCGAAACCGAAAAGAAGAGAGCGAGCGACCCCGGCTACTACCTGATCTCGGGCGGACGGCCGGCGTTCGAACGATCGATCGGCTTTCGCCCACCGTTCAAATCGTGGCTTGGCCGCGCAACGGCGCGTGTCGGCTTCGTCGGCTATATCGCGAGCATCGGCGTGGTCACGGCGCTGCTGCTCGGCGTCGTCCTCTCGGTCATCGGCGCGCAGCTCATCGGTTGGTGGTGGCCCGCCCTGGTGGTGTTGGGCTTGTTTCCGGCGATGGACGCCGCGGTCGCCCTCGTCAATCGATTTGCGACGACGCGGTTCGCTGCAACCACGCTACCCGGACTTGAGCTGCGCGACGGCGTGCCCGGCGACCTTCGCACGCTGGTCGTGGTGCCCACGCTGTTGACGTCGCTTCGAACCGTGGCCGAGCAAGTTCAGAACTTGGAAGTCCATTACCTCGCGAGCCAAGACGGCGACCTTCATTTCGCCCTGCTGACGGACTGGATCGATGCGACGGCCGCGACAGCCACTGGTGACGACGAACTGCTCGACGCCGCCGTCAAGGGCATTGCCGCATTGAACCAGCGGTACGGCGACGCACAGAAAGGTGACCGCTTCTTCCTGCTGCATCGCAAGCGCGTTTGGAACGCAAGCCAAAAGCGTTGGATGGGATGGGAGCGCAAGCGCGGAAAACTTCACGAACTGAACAGGCTGCTGCGCGGCGCCACCGACACGACCTTCATTGACCATGGAGCGACGTCGGCGCGTGTGCCCGCCAACGTGCGCTACGTCATTACGCTGGACGCCGACACCAGATTGCCGCGCGACGCCGCGCGCAGGCTCGTCGGCAAGATCGCTCATCCCCTGAACCGACCGCGATTCGATCCGCGTACCGGACGCGTCATGGAGGGCTATGCTGTCTTGCAGCCCCGCATTACAGCGACCCTGCCGACGGGCAAAGAGCAATCTCTCTTTCAGAAAATCTTCTCGTCGACGGGGGGCTTGGATCCTTACACCGCCGCGGTGTCGGACGTGTATCAAGACCTGTTCGGTGAGGGCTCGTACGCAGGCAAGGGTATCTACGACGTCGATCTCTTCGAAGCGGCCCTTGCCGATCGCGTGCCCGAGAACACGCTCCTCAGCCACGATCTCTTCGAGGGCATCTTCGCCCGCGCGGGCTTGGTGTCGGACATCGAACTCTTTGAAGACTTTCCGACGCGCTACGACGTCGCCGCGTCGCGGCTTCATCGCTGGGCGCGGGGCGATTGGCAGCTCTTGCCTTGGATCTTCGGTCGCGGTGCGCCGGGCAGCGATCAGGACCAAGCCACGATCCCGCTCGGCGGCTTGTGGAAGATGGTGGACAACCTCCGGCGCTCACTGTCGCCGCCGGCGAGCGTGCTGGCGCTGATCATCGGCTGGACCCTGCCGTTGCATCTGGCCGTGACGTGGACGGCTTTCATTCTGGCGACCATCGCGATCCCGCCGCTCCTGCCCGTCATGGCCGACGTAACCACGCCGCCGCGGCAAGGCATCTCTTGGCGGAGCCACTTTCAAGCTTTGGCGAAAGACGTCGTTCTCGCACTCTCGCAAATCGCTTTCTCGATCGTCTTCCTCGCCCACCAAGCTTGGCTAATGATCGATGCGATCGCACGCACGTTGTACCGGCTGTTCTTGACACGCCGGCGCCTTCTCGAGTGGGTGACCGCCGCGCAAGCCACCTATCGCCCCCAACTCGACATTGCCAGCGCCTACAGCCAGATGGCCGGCGCGGTCGGCATCGCCGGCATCGCGCTGCTGGTTGCTGGAACGTTCGGTGGGATCGCTGCACTTGTGGCGATGCCGTTCGTCGCACTTTGGCTTCTGTCGCCACTCATCGCGCGCTGGACCAGCGCGCCGCCGGGCTCCGTCGACCGCGCCGCCGTATCGCAGCAAGACGGCGACGCGTTGAGACTCATAGCTCGCCGCACGTGGCGCTTCTTCGAAACATTCGTCACCGCGGCCGACAACATGCTGCCGCCGGACAACTTTCAGGAAGACCCAAATCCGGTCGTCGCCCACCGAACCTCGCCGACGAATATCGGGCTCTACCTGCTTTCCGCCGTCGCAGCCCGCGACCACAAATGGATCGGCACGACCGAGCTTGTCGACCGGCTGGAAGCAACATTCGCAACCATCGCGAAAATGGAGCTCTTCCGCGGCCATTTGTTCAATTGGTACGACACGCAAGACCTGCGGCCGCTGGAGCCCAAATACATCTCGTCGGTCGACAGCGGTAACCTGGCAGGCCACTTGATCGCCGTCGCCAACGCCTGCGCCGAATATGCCGCAAACACCGCCGTCGACCCGCTCTGGCGATCCGGCGTGCAGGACGCGCTCGCGCTCGCAAGAGAAGCCGTCGATCGCCGCGGGAAGACATCAAGCGCTCTCGCCGACGTCAGAGCGCAAATCGCTGAAATGATCGCACTTCTGACGAGCGATACCCCGCCAAGCATACACGTAGTCGCAACGCACGCCGCGCGCCTAGTCGAACTGACCAACGCGGTCGGCGCCGGCACGGATGACGGGGCTTCGGACGACCTTCAGACATGGTGCGCAGCGGCGCAGCGCGCCGTGGAAAGTCACGCCAAGGATGTGGCGGGCAAGAACGATCTGGCATCCCGTCTCGCGCGCCTTGAACAAACGGCGCGCAGTATTTCCAACGCCATGGACTTCCGGTTCCTGATCAATCCGGAGCAGAAGCTTCTATCGATTGGATACCTGGTCAGCACGGAAACGTTGGATCCCAGCTGTTACGACCTGTTGGCGTCCGAGGCCCGCCTCGCGAGCTTCGTTGCGATTGCGAAAGGCGACGCGCCGACGCGACACTGGTTCCGGTTGGGCCGCTTGGTGACGCCCATCGATAGGGGCGCGGCTTTGATTTCGTGGTCGGGATCGATGTTCGAATATCTGATGCCGTCCCTTGTGATGCGCGCGCCGGAGGGCAGTCTCCTCGCAAGCACCAACCGGCTCATCGTCAGCCGGCAGATCTCGTTCGCGCGCAAGCTCGGGCTCCCATGGGGCATATCCGAGTCCGCGTACAACACACGCGACCTCGAATTCACATATCAGTACTCGAACTTCGGCGTGCCGGGCCTCGGCCTCAAGCGCGGCCTGTCCGAGAACGCTGTCGTCGCGCCATATGCGACGGCGCTCGCGGCGATGGTAAACCCCGCCGCCGCCTGTAAGAATTTCACGAAGCTCAAAGATATCGGTGCGCGCGGCGTGTATGGGTACTACGAAGCCGTCGACTTTACCCCCGCCCGCATTCCGGACGGTCAACGCCGAGCCGTAGTGCGCGCCTACATGGCGCATCACCAAGGCATGACGATCGTCGCGATAGCCAACGTCTTGGGCGACGGGCGAATGCGAGCGCGCTTCCACGCAGAGCCGCGCATCCAAGCCACCGAACTCTTGCTCCAAGAACGCATCCCGCGCGAAGTCGCACTGGCGCATCCACGCGCAGAGGAAGTGCATGCAGCGCCCAAGCTGATCGATGAAGGAGCTACCCGTCCGCGTCTCACCACGACCCCGCACGCAATACCGCCGCAAACGCAGCTTCTCTCGAACGGACGCTACTCCGTGATGTTGACCGCAGGCGGCGGCGGTTACAGCCGCTGGAACAACATCGCCATCACGCGGTGGCGCGAGGACGCGACGTGCGACGAACTCGGCGCGCACATCTATCTGCGCGACGTGCGCACAAGTGCCGTGTGGTCGGCGGCGTATCAGCCCACGGGCGCCGAACCGGACGAATACAAAGTCGCCTTCACCGACGACCGCGCTGAATTTGAGCGTCGCGACGGATCGCTGACGACGTTGCTCGACGTTCTGGTTTCACCCGAAAGCGACGGCGAAGTCCGGCGCGTCACCATCTCCAATCACGGGGCGCGCGTCCGCGAGATCGAAGTGACGCATTATGCGGAACTGGTGCTGGCGCCAGCCAACGCCGAATGGGCGCACCCGGCGTTCTCTAAGCTCTTCGTCGAAACGGAATTTCTGGCGGCGAAGGGACTGTTGCTTGCGACGCGCCGCCGGCGTTCCGCGCACGAAGCCGAAGTTTGGGTGGCTGCGCACTCCGTGGTCGAAGGCGACAGCTTGGGCGCACTGCAGGTCGAGACGGATCGCGCCCGCTTCATCGGTCGAGGCCGCACCTTGCGCGATCCGCTCGCGATATCGGATCAACGGCCGCTCTCGAATACGACCGGAACGGTGCTTGACCCGGCCTTCGCATCGCGCCGTCGCGTTCGGATCAGGCCGGGCGGCTCCGTCCGCATCTCATTCTGGATATTCGCCGCCCACACGCGCGACGCCGCCATCGCACTCGCCGACAAGCATCGCGAGCCGAACGCGTTCGATCGCGTGACGACGCTGGCGTGGTCGCAAGGCCAGATCGAGCGCTATCACATAGGCATCACCCCGGACCAGGCGAATAATTATCAGCGCCTGTCGAGCCATTTGCTCTTCGCGAATCCGACACTCCGCGCCTCGTCGTCGACGATCGAGAGCGGCGCCAGGCCGCCGAACGCATTGTGGGCCAACGGCATATCCGGCGACCTTCCCATCGTCGTCGTGCGGTTGGATGAGGAAGCCGAACTGCCGTTCGTGCGCGACCTCCTGCGGGCCCACGAATATTGGCAGCGCCGCCAATTCGATGCCGATCTCGTCATCTTGAACGAGAAGACGACATCTTACGTTCAAGATGTCCAAGACGCGTTGGAGTCGCTGGTTCGCATCGGACATGCGCGCAGGCGCCTCAGCGGGCCGTCGCTGAAGGGCAACGTGTTCATCCTTCGCCGCGACCTCATCTCGCCGGAGAGCCGCGGCGCGCTCTTGGCGGCGGGACGCGTCGATCTTGTAGCCCGGCGTGGGACGCTCGGCGAACAGCTCGACCGCCTCGCCGTCGCCGGCGCACAACAGGTAAGGCAAAAGCGCAACGCGCCGGCGGCGCCGGCTCGGGAACACGCGCCCGCGAAGTTGGATCTCGAATACGCCAATGGCATCGGCGGCTTCAGCGCGAGCGGACGCGAGTATGTCGTTTCGCTGGCTGAAGGCCTAAACACGCCGGCGCCATGGCTAAACGTCATTTCCAATCCACATTTCGGTTTTCAGGTCTCCGCGGACGGCGGCGGCTACACCTGGAGCACGAGCAGCCGCGAAAATCAGCTCACCGAATGGTCGAACGACCCGGTCTGCGATCGTACGCCGGAAGTCATTTACATCCGCGACGACGAGACGGGCGAAGTCTGGACTCCCACCCCCTCCCCCATCCGGCGAAGCGCGACGTCCTACCTGGTTCGTCACGGCCAGGGCTACACGCGCTTCGAACACACGGTCAACGGCCTTGCCTTCTACATGCTGCAGTATGTAGCGAAGGACGATCCGATAAAAATCTCGCGCTTGACCATCCGCAATACGTCGGGTCAGACGCGCCGTCTGACGCTGACCGGCTACATCGAGTGGCTAATGGGACCGCCGCGCGGGTTGACGACGCCGATCATCGCCACCAGTCGCGATGAGCATACCGGCGCGATCTTCGCCCGCAATCCGTGGAACACCGCCTTTACGTCACAAGTCGCGTTCGCGGACCTCGCGGGCCAGCACACGTCCTGGACGGGCGATCGAACGGAATTTCTCGGCCGCAACGGCTCGTTGGCGTCGCCCGCCGCACTGCAAACGAGGAAGCCTCTATCGGGTCACGTCGGTGCGGGTCTCGACGCCTGCGCCGCCCTGCAACGGTCGATGGAGCTGAAGCCCGGCGAGGTGGCCGAGGTCACGCTGTTCCTCGGCGCGGCGTCCAGCGCCGAGCAGGCGCAATCCCTGGTCCGCAAATACCGGGCATCGGATCTGAACAACGTCTTGGACGACGTCACCGAATTCTGGGACGGCATCCTCAACAAGGTGCAGGTGAAGACGCCGGACCGCAGCATGGACATCATGCTCAATCGCTGGCTGCTCTATCAAACGTTGGTCTGCCGCTTGTGGGCGCGCTCGGCGTTCTATCAGTCTGGCGGCGCCTTTGGCTTCCGCGACCAACTGCAGGACGCGATGGCCATGGCGCTTACGATGCCGGACCTGACGCGCGCGCATCTCTTGCGCGCCGCAAGCAGGCAGTTCGTCGAAGGCGACGTTCAGCATTGGTGGCTGGCGCACTCGGGCCAAGGCGTGCGCACGGGTTTCTCCGACGACCGGGTGTGGCTGTGCTACGCGACCGCGCACTATCTCACGACGACAAAGGACGCATCCGTACTCGATGAGGCAGTGCCCTTCATTCAGGGCCCAAAGCTTGCCCCCGGCGAGGACGATGCATTCTTCGAACCGGCGATCGCCGAAGAAACCGGATCGCTGTTCGAACATTGCGCGCGCGCTCTCGACCTCAGCCTCGGGGTCGGAAGCCACGGCCTGCCGCTGATGGGCAGCGGCGATTGGAACGACGGGTTCAGCCGCGTCGGTGTGGGCGGCAAAGGCGAGAGCGTTTGGCTGGGCTGGTTTCTGTATTCGGCCATGACGTCGTTCATTCCCATCGCGCAACAGCGCGGCGAAGCGGCGCGCGCCGAACGCTGGTCGCTCCATCGCGATCTGTTGCAGGCCGCGCTAGAGCGCGAAGGATGGGACGGCGATTGGTATCGCCGCGCGTACTTCGACGACGGCACGCCGCTGGGCTCGGGCATGAACGAACAATGCCGCATCGACTCGATCGCTCAGTCTTGGGCCGTCCTCTCCGGCGCCGCCGAACCCGACCGCGCACAGCGCGCGATGGCCGCGGTCGACACGTTGCTCATCGACCGGCAGAACGGGCTCGCGCCGCTGTTCAACCCGCCGTTCGACAAGACCAGCGTCGACCCCGGCTACGTCAAAGGTTATCCGCCCGGCATCCGCGAGAACGGCGGTCAATACACACACGCCGCGGTGTGGTCGGCGATGGCGTTCGCCGCGCTGGGTCAAGGCGACAAGGCCGCCGGGCTCTTCTGGCTGCTCAACCCGATCAACCGCGCGCGCACCTTCACGGACGCTCAGCGCTATCGCGTCGAACCATATGCCGTCGCCGCCGACGTCTACACCGTGCCGCCGCACGTCGGTCGCGGCGGCTGGACATGGTACACCGGCGCCGCCGGATGGCTCTACCGAGCAGGGCTGGAATCGATCCTCGGTTTCAATATCGAAGGCGACACGCTGCGCATCGCGCCCTGCATCCCGCCGGAATGGCCACGCTACGAAATCCGCTTCAAGCACCGATCGGCGACATACGAAATCACCGTCGAGAACCCGCGGCGCGTAACCTCCGGCGTGGCCGAACTGAAAGTCGACGGCAAAACCATCGACAGCAAGCACCCGCGCGTCACGCTCGAAGACGACGCGGCAACGCACAAGATTTTGGTGGTCTTGGGCTAAACGCCGTCCGGGTCGTCGCCCGCTCGTTAAGACTTTACTTGGTCCTTGCCGTTAAGATTCCCGACACATGGCAGGGGAAGTCTGTGACAAGGGCTACGCGAACATCTGACCGGGCGATCGCGGGCGAAACGTCGCGAACCCAAGCTGACTACGATCAGCTGCCCTACCCCTCTCTGCCGGTATCTTACGCGCAGCCCGCCCACCTTGGCGCGATGCTGCGCATGTTTGGGCTCGACGCACCCGACGTTGCCCGCGCCCGCGTGCTGGAACTTGGCTGCGCCTCGGGCGGCAACATCATTCCCTTGGCCGCGCGCTTCCCGCACGCATCGTTCGTCGGCATCGACCTGTCGCAGCGCCACGTCGATGACGCCAACGCGCGCATCGCGCAACTCGGCCTATCGAACATCGCGATCAAACGCGCGGACCTAACCGAAGCCAAATTCGAGCGCGGAACGTTCGACTTCATCATTTGCCACGGCGTCTACAGCTGGGTCCCAAAGCCCGCGCAAGACGCGATACTTCGCATTTGCGGCGAGAGCTTGAGCGAAAACGGTGTCGCGTCGATCAGCTACAACGTATTTCCAGGCTGGCACATGCGCCGCATCATTCGCGACATCTGCCTGTTCCACGCCGACGCGAAGGAGACGCCCAGCCAACGCGTCGCAAAAGCGCGCAAGGCGTTAAACGAGATCGCCGCCACGCTGACCGGCGCCAGCCCCTACGCCACGTTGTTGCGCAACGAGGCGCACCGGTTGGCGCAGGCGCCAGCCGCTTATGTGATGGGCGAATTCCTGGCTGAGAGCAACACACCGTGCTACTTCGGCGACTTCGCCAAGCGCGTCAGCGCGGCGCAGCTTGCCTATGTTTGCGAAGGCGATCTTGCGGCGTCGTTACCGGAGTATTTTTTCCCCGCTGTCGCCAAGCAGATCCGCGCGACCGCAGGAGGCAATCCTATCGCTCTGCAGCAGTACGTGGATCTCTTCTCCGGCCGCCCGTTCCGCCGCTCGCTTCTCGTGCGCGCTAGCCGCACACAACCGCAGGCGAAGATCGAGGCTCGGAACTTGCGCGACCTGCACTTCAACGCCGATGTGACCGTCACTGCAGCGAGCAACAGCGAACAGCCCAAGTTCAAGGATGCGAACGGACGCGCGATCACGCCCAACACCACCGACGCCGCGCAGATGCTGCGCAAGCTTGCGGCAGCATATCCCTCGACACTGTCGATTGACGACCTCGCCGCCCCGGAACAACTCGAACCCGCGCTGAAGGCGCTGCTCGCGATGCTGGGCCGCGGCCAGGCGAACGCGTTCACACATCCGCTAAAGGTCGCCGGCGCGAAGAGTCCTACGCCGCGCGCGTGGCCCCTGGCTCGCGCCGAAGCTGCGGCGAAGCAGCCGTGGGCGACGGGTCAGCATCATATGGCGGTGAGGATGCCGCCGGCGGTAGCGGCGCTTGTCGAGCTGATGGACGGCTCGCGCAACCACGCAGCGTTGCTTTCGGCGTTCGAACCTCAAAACGCACAGCAGCAACTTGCAACGGCGCTAGCCTACTGCGCGCGCAACGGATTGCTCGACGCCTGACGTGACGTCTGCGCCGCGACGGTATCGGCGGTCGCGAGATACGTGATCAATGCTTCGGCGTCCACGTCGTTCAGGCCCAGGTTCGGCATCGGCAAGTTGCGATAGCGCGCCTTGAGCGCCACCGCGGTGGGATCCTTCTCCGCGATCATCTTGTCCGGCTCTTTCAGCCAGCGCGTCAACCACCCCCGCGACCGCGCCGCAACAACACCCTTGAGGTCGGGACCAAGCTTGTCGCCGCCGCCAACGGTGTGACACGCGGTACAGCGCGTTCGGAACAAATAATCGCCGCGCGTCTGGCCGGAGATCTGCTTGGCCGCCGCAAACGACTGCATCGCCGCCGCCCCGGCATCCGCATAATTCCGCAGTCCATCGATGAGCAGGTTCGCCAACAGCTTCGGATGATCGTACGGCGAACGCTTGATCCACTGTGCCGTCGTTTCATTGCCGACGATCAAGCTCGTGTTGTGCTCCTTCAGCGACGGCACGCGCTCGCCGATAAGCCCAAGCTTGCGTTGGATGAGAACGATGTCGGACTTCTTGCCCGTTAGGAACAGCCACGTCGAATTGATCCCGAACATATGCCGGTAGCGTTTAAGCACCCGCGGCGTATCGTTCTCCGGATCGAGAGAGATGGAATAGAAATAAACGTCGCGGCCGACGCGTTCGCCAAGCAAATCCTGCACCTGCAGCATCTGCGCGGTGTCGGCGGGACAGACATCCTTGCACTTCGTGTAGATGAAGTTCAGCGCGACGACCTTGCCCTTGATCAGATCGTCGTAGAACGCGTGCTTGCGCCCGTCTTGATCCGTCAGCACGACGTTCGGAAAGTATCCGTCATGCCAGGGCTGGCCCGCTTGTGCGCCGGGCGGCCATGCGGCCGCGCCGGCAAACAGAAGCAAAAGGGCTAGAGCGGCGCGGATCATCCGCCGCCACCATTGCCCGTCGGTGCACCGAACGTCGGCTCATAGAAGGTGCCTTCCCACGTCTGCACCGGCGTCGGGATAGCGACAGCGGCACCCGGGTTCTTGATGTCCCAGCGCAGCAGCATCGCGTTATCCTCGTGCTGCGTGTTGTGGCAGTGCTCCATGTAAGTGCCCATGAACTCGCGGAAGCGGATCGCAAGATCCACGTTGTTCGACGAGTCCGCGAACGTGCTCAGCCGATAGACGTCCTTGCGTGCACCCGCTTCCCACAGCGGCGCCGGCGCACCGCCACGCGACAGGATTTTGCCCTCTTCGAAGTGGATGTGAACGGGATGCGCCCAGCCCGTACCGCCACGCAGATGCCAGATCTCGACGGCGCCCTTCGTCGGCGCGGCCGAGATACGGTGCGGGTCCATGCTGAAGCCCTGCCCGCCGTCGACCGCGATCGTCCACGGCTTGTCGTCGGTGCCGTTCTGCTTGCTGAACTGGAAGGTGCGCTGACGCGCGCCGGCAAGCTCTGCCGCCGTGAAGGTCGGCGTCGGGATCATCGTCTTGCGGCCAACGATATAGTCGGCGGGGTTCATGCTCTGATCGACGCCCGTGTAGGCGTTGACGCGGAACTCCAAGAACTTGCCGACCGCCGGATCACCCGCATACGTGTTGTTCAGAATGCTGGCGAGCGGAATTTCGGCCTGCGGTCCCGTACCGTTGCGATGCTCGAGCAAATTGACCAGATAGATCTTCGTCCCCGGCGCAAAGCCCTTGAAGTCGATGACGATGTCATAGCGCTCGGCGATGCCCATCTGCGGCAGGTCTTGGGATTGCGCATTGGGGAACGGCACCGCGTTCTCCATGATGTTGCCGTCGTTGCCGATCATGTAGAACGGCACGCGCTGACCGGCCTCGGTCACCACCGCGATCTTGAAGTAGCGCGAGACGGCCGCATTCAACATGCGGAAGCGATAACGCCGCGCACGCACATTGAAGAAGGGCTTGTAGGTCCAGTTGACCAGCACGCGGTCGCCCAGGAAGCCGTCCTTATTGAAAATGTTGAAGAACAGCTGACCGTTCGCGTCCCACGCCTTGTCGGCGATCATCAGGTTCACGTCATAGTCGCGGTTGCCCCAGTCCAGCGCCGTGCCTGAGGGCAGGCAGAGATTGGGATTGGCGGCGTTGGCGTAATTGCACTGAAAGCCTTCGCGACCGCGATCGATAGCGCTGTAGTAGTTCATCATCGCGGCGCTGCCCTTGTAGACATTCTGCGCCGTGAAATCGAGCATGTGGTCGTGGAACCAATGCGTGCTCATCGTCTCATGCCAGTCGCCGCGGATCTTTGTGATCCCGCCCGAACCGTTCGGCATGCCGGCGCGTACATCCGTCGCCGCCGTGTTGATCGAGTCGTGACCCGCCAAAGCCATCGGCCAGTGATAGTCGTAATACTGACCCGGGAAGAAGAACGCCGCCGCATAACCGTCGCTCTCGGCCGGGTTATGCCCGTTGTGCTCGTGCGTGGTCAGCGTGTGAATGCCGAAGCCGTTGTTCGCCGCCGCGTCCAGCGGCAGGGCGTTGAAGTGACGGAACAGGATCGGCTCGCCGTAACGCGCCATCAAAAGCTTCGGCGGCATCGTACCGTCGAACGTCCAAACCGAGTTCGCGTCCTGCACCGGGAACGACGGGTGGAAGCGCACCTGCCGGGTCTTATTCGTGCCGCCGCCGTAATAGAGCCCGCCGGGCTTGAACTCGCCGACCGCCCAGTGGTGGCGTTGCAGCGTGTCGCGCAAGCCCCCGTTCGCACGCGCGCCGGCGGTCGCGCTCTGGAAGAACGTCTTCGCCGGGAATTCGGTCCAACGCTGATGGGCGAACCATTCGCCGGATGGCCGGCCTTCGGTGGCGCTGGTGCTAAGCGTCCTCACGCACGTCGCAATCTTGGCCGCCCAGGGATTGGGCAGCGCCGTGTTCGCGGCGCGCGAAGCGGCCGGCCAGAGCGATTGCCCCAAGAACGCGTCGAGCGATGCCGACGCGGGCGACGCGCTACAAGTTGCGGGGACAGGAAGCGAAGTACAGGTCGGGCACGTCGAACCCGGTATCGTCTTGGTGCCGAACTCCTCGAACAGCAACATCTCAACCGTAAAGGGCTGGGCGTTGAACAACGGGCTTGGCGGCGCGCCGGTCGGAATATCGAAGCCCGGCGCCGCTTGCGCGAACACCGGCGCTGCGGCTACCGCGCTCAGCGCGAACACCGCCGCCGCATACCCGACTGTTTTCAGGTGAGATTTCGTCATCTTCAATTCCCCACTCGCTTTGTCCAGCCGCACGGCCTTTTCAAGCCGCGCCGGCCGGTCGCCCCTTACGTCAGAAAGAAGTCAGTGCCCGTCAGCGCGATGTGACCCAACAGGTCGACCTGGAAGTCGACGTTCGTTTCAATCGCATTGCTGATCCGGATGTTGCCGTCGATGATCGTGTGGTCTTGCCCCGCGATCGTCACATAGTGGAAGCCGATGTGGCCCTGAGCCGGGTTCACCCCGGTCGCAAGCTGACCATCGAAGGTGAAGTGCTGTACGCCCGGGCTTGCGCCGCGCGTATCGGCGTCGATGCCGGCGAAGCTGATGTGGTCGATGCCGTGCTGGAAGTCGGTGATCACCGACCGCGTGCCCGCATTGCCGGCCGACGCGCTGGTGCCGTAGACGAACGTGTCGGCGCCGGCGCCGCCCGTGAAGCGTTCGGGGGCGGCGTTGGCGGTGATCGTGTCGTTGCCCGAACCGCCGATCACCACTTCGATGCTGCTCAGCGAGTCGTTGCCGATCTGCGCGCCGGTCGCGGCACCGGTCTGCAGATTGACGGTCGTCGCGGCGGTGATGCCGCTGAGATCCAGCGTATCGGTCCCACCGCCGCCGCTGTAGGAGTCGTTGCCGTCGCCGATGGTGGCGACGAAGCGGTCGTCGCCGCCCTGGCCGATCAGTGTGTTATTGCCCGAGTTGCCCTGGATGACGTTCGCGGCGCCGGTGCCGGTGCCGGTGAAGTTGCCCGACCCCGTCAGGGTCAGGTTCTCGAAATTGTTCGCCAACGCAAAGGTCCGGTTCGCGAACACGCTGTCGGTGCCTTGGTTGGCGTTTTCCGTCAGCGTCATGCCGTTGTGGCTGACAATGTACGTATCGTTGCCCTGACCGCCGATCAGCGTGTCGTTGCCGTTCGAACCGCCGTCCAACGTGTCGTCGCCGCCGTTGCCGCGCAGCGTGTTCGTCGCCGCGCTGCCGATGATGACGTTGTTGCCGGCACTGCCGGTGACGTCTTCGATCGAGAACAGCTTGTCGTTGCCCGTCTGCGTGCTGGTCGCGATGCCCAAGGTCAGATCGACGTTCGACGCCGCGCTCGTGTTCACCATCGTGTAGGTGTCGGTGCCGTTGCCGCCGTCATACGTGTCGTCGCCGTCGCCGATCGATGCGAAGAACGTATCGTTGCCTGCACCACCCTGGGCGAAGTCGTTGCCCGCACCGGCCGTAATCGTGTCGTTGCCACCGTTGCCGAAGATCAGCTCGCCCGCCGCAGTGCCCGTCAGAGTATGTGTCTGAGTCGTGTCCACGACATAGCGTGTCGCGTCCGAGACGGCCGAGTTCAGATTGCCCAAACCGTCGATGTAGAAGAGGGTGACGCGTACGAAGGCGCCGGTCGTGACCGCCGGCGTGAAGGTCAGCGTATCGGCGCTGACGCGCGCGGGATCCGCCGGCGACCAGTTGACCCCGTTCGTGGAGACTTCCCACGCGTAAATCTCGGTGCCGAACACGACGCCGTTGTCCGGATCGGACAGCGTGTTGAACGCAGCGATCCGTGGCGGCAAGCCGCCGCCCGGGATACCGGTAACGCCGACGATGCCGACGGGATCGGTCTCCGAGCTAACCGGTGCGGCAAACGGCGCCGACACCGCGGTGTACGTAAAGCCCTGACCATCCGTGTACGACGCTTGCACCGAGAATTTGTGCCCGATATCGGCGTGCGTGAGCGCAAGGTCGATACCCGTTGCGCCGACGATCGCCACGCCGTCACGGAACCACTGATAGGTATCCGAGCCCGAGACCCAAAAACCGTCCGGATCGCTGCCGATAACGGCCGAGATCGTGTCCCCGGCCGCTGCCGTGCCGGTGATCACCACATCGGCAACACCGTCATCGGCCGCTTGGACGTCCAGCGTCACCGTCTTCGGCGCACTAAAGCTCAAACCGTCGAACAAGCGGTACTGGAAGGACGCCTGACCCGCGAAATCGCCCTCCGGCGTGAAGACGAAGGCCCCCGTCGCGCCGGTGATCGAAACCGTGCCGTGCACCGCCGAACCGTCGACGAGGCGGAACACGGGCGTCGGCGCAGGACCGTCGCTGTCGCTGCCTGCGAGCAGATTGCCGGTGAACACAGTGTCTTCGGTCGCAACGTGGTTCTCCGCACCCGGCGCCAACACCGGCGCCAGATTGCCGGCCTGAACGTTGATGACGAACGTGTCGGTGACGCTAAGCTGCGAAGGCTCCGGATCCGCAATATTCGGATTGCCTTCGTCCTTGGCGGTGATCGTGATCGGGATCTGACCGATCGCGTTGACCGTGCCGGTGATCGTCGCACCGCTGAAGCCGCCGTTCACGAGGTCGGGCACCAGCGTGAACGTCAAGCCGTGCGCGGCCGCGCTACCGTCCAGCGCCTGGTTCGTGCCGGCGATGCGCGCGGTGAAGGTCAAAAGGTTCGGCGCCGTCTCGTTGTCGCCGAAGGAAAGTGCAAGCGGCAGGAAGATGCTGATCGCAAAGCCGGTATGCGCATTCGTGTCCGGCAGACCGATCGCACCCTGCTGCGGCACGACGAACGGCGCGGTGTTCACGGTCAGGTTCGGCGCCAACAGATTGGTCGGTGCAGAAGCGACCGTCTCCACCAAGCCCTTACCGTCTGTAAAGGTCTCAACCACACGCAGCGGATTGCCGAGCTGTAGATTTGTCGGCGTGAACGTTGCGTTGGTCGCCCCCGTGATATTGATCCAAGCGTTCTGGCCGCCGGCCGCGATAACCTGCTGCTGCCATTGGAAATGCACCGACCCCGGAGCAATGCCATCCGCGTCGGTGACGCCGCTGACATCGGCGGTCAGCGGACTGCCGACCACAGGGTCGACGCCGACAACCGCCGGATCGGTATCCCCCAAGATCAAAGGTACGCCGACCGGCACCTGGTTCGCGTTCGGGCTGGCATCGACGTTGATGACCGTGTCGGCGAACTGCACCCGCTCGATGTTACGAAGACGGTCGATGCCGTCGTTGCCGACGCCCGCCGCGCCGCCGCCGACGACGTTGTGCGAGATTGTGATGAAGCCTTCCGCGTCCGGCGTCATATTGATCGTGTAGTTGTCGATCACGTCGCGATAAACCGCGGTATCGATGTCGCCGTCGGTGTAGTCAAAGCGGATCTCGCGGATGATCTCCGCACCCGCCGTGTGGCTGGACAATTCGACATGCAACCACGCGTCGCCGTCGATGATGTCGTTGCCGCCGCGCCCGGTGAACGTGTCGCTGCCGTCGCCGCCCAGCAGGATGTTGCCCGTGCTGAAACCGACGCCCCCGGCAATCGGCGTGCCGCTCGCATCCCAATTATAGGCTTGGCCGCCGGCGAAGAAGGTCTTGAGGTTGAAGATCAGATCGACGTTGGTGAGTTCGTTGAACACGCCCGCCGCGCCGCCTGCGTCCTCCGTGCCCTGCAGGAAGTCGTCAAAGCGCGAACCGCTGGTCGCCTCCGTCTCGACAAAGAAGTCGCGCACGGCATCGCCCGCCGTCTGCTGCTGATTGGGAATGAATTCGCGCCGTGCCATATCGACGCTGACGCCGTGCGTTTCCTTCTCGAAGTCGGCCCAGTCGAAGCCCAACAGACCGTTGAACTTGTCGAACCCGCCTTCGCCCAACATGATGTCGTCGCCGCTGAAGCCGACCATCTTGTCGCCGTTGGCGCCGCCGTCGAGCACGTCGTTGGCCGCGAACAAGGGCACCTGCCCCGTCGGCGCGCCGGTGTCGCCCACCAAACCGTCGCCGCCCGCGCCGCCTTCAAGCCAGTCGTCGCCTTCGTTGCCGATCAGCGCGTCGTCGCCGTCGCCGCCGACGATAATGTCGTCGCCGAGACCACCCTGCGCTTCATCGCCCAGGATGCTGTAGCCCGTCTCGATATAGTCGTCGCCGTCGTTGCCGAAGATGATGTCGTCGCCGATGCCGCCGTTGATGGTGTCGTTGCCGGCGTCGCCGTGAATGACGTCGTCGCCGCCGCTGTCGACGATCGTGTCGTCGCCGGTGCCGCCATAGAGGAAGTCGTTGCCGTTGCCGCCGTCGATCCAATCGTTGCCGCCGTCGCCCCAAACGGTGTCGTCGTCGGCATGGCCGGCCTGCAGGCGGTCGTCGCCTTCGGTGCCGCCCAACACCATCGTGTTGCCGAAGAAATTGTCGTCGCCGATGAAATGCACGGTGCCGTCGGCAAGCTTCTCGACCAGATAGGCGCCTGTCACCGGGTTCTTCAGCCACGTCAGCGGATCGAACGTCACCGTCGACGCTTCGACCGTGTACTCCGGCGTCAGGAAGATGCTGGCAGGCAGATGCTTCGCACCCGTGTTCGCCGTGATCATCTCGGCGAACGAGTTGTTCTCGATCTCCGCACCCCAGTGCATGCCTTCAATGCGCGGCAGGTAATACAACCGGTCGCCGTCCTGAAGGCTCTCAAGCTGCGTCTCGAAGATGAAGTTGAACGTCGAGCCCAACAGCCCGCCGAACAAATTCTGCTTCTCCGCCAAGCCGCCGATCCACAGATCGACGTTGTCAATGCCGGTGATCGAACCCGTGCTCCACTGCGCATGCACGGCAAGCGGGTTCGACACGTCGTTGGCGTAAGCGCCCAAACTATGCATGAAATTATAGGCGTCTTGATGCGCCGCATCGCCGGTCTGACTGGCCGGATCCAAGCCCATCGTGACGAGATTCATCGCCGCCGTGCGCTTGTCATCCAACCCGACCGCGGCAACGATCGACGCATGCGTACCGTAAGCCGCGACGAAGTTGATCAACGACGCCGGGTGCTTCAGGAACTGGCCGAACTCCGTCCAGTTCGCATACGGCTTCAGCGTCTGGTCGTGCGTCGCGTCGTAAATCTGTGCGCGCACGAGATTGAGCGGCGCCACGCCCGTATCGCGGCCGCGCGCGATGTTCAGCGCTGCGAGATCCAGCGGCAGGCCCAAGAGATTATTGCGCAACGCGCCGGTCACGAATTCGTCGATTTCGCTGCCGATCTGATGCGTGCTGCCCTGCACGATCTCGGCCGCGGCGTCCGCACCGCGCTCGGCGAAGGCAAGCGGATTGGTGAAGGCTTCGATCAACCCGATCGACGACAGCACCGGCTGCCCGTCGGGACCGATCACCGGCGTGCCGTCCGCGTTCAGTTCGAAGCGCGCGACGTTTTCGTCCAGCATCGAGTGGCCGAAGCGATAGACCGCGTTCGCGAACTCCGACGTGATCGCCGGATCCAGATGAATGTCGACGTTGCCGAACAAATGGATCGTCGGCGCGATCTTACGCGCGAACTCTTCGAACACGAGATGCTGGTACTGCGTCTCGGTGCCGAACTTCGCGACCTGGAACAGGCGTTCGCCGTTCCACTGCGCGTCGGTGATTTGGACACCGGCAGTTAACGTCACGCCGGGCAACACCCAGCTGGACGCAAAGGCCGTGTCGCCGTTGTTGAGTTCCGCCTGGATGAGCCCCTTGATCTGATCGATCAAGCGGTTGTGCTCGTCATGGAAGATTTCGTGCACCGCGGTCAGAGCGATGTTCTCGTTGACACGTCCGTCGCCCGCGACGTAGTGCGCGTCCAGCAATTCGTTGTCGTAGGTCGTGGGACCCTGCGGGTTGCCGACCGAGCTGTCGCCGTCGGCCGCCAACGCGACGCCGCTTGAGTTAAACGGCGTTGCGAAGTGCGCCATGTCGTTGATGAAGGCGTGGCCGGTGAAGATCGTGTTTGTCGGGAGAACCTGCGGGCTCGCCGGGTCCATTTCGACGAGGCCCTGCCCACCACCGCCGAGGGCGACCACCACCTGCACATGCCCGTTCGGACCAGCGATGAAGTTGCCGTAAGCGTCCGTCGCCAGCAGCGGCACGTCGTTGACGTTGTAGTCCGTTAGGACGATGCCGAGCTTCAGCGCATTGGCCTTCAGATCGTGCCACGTCGCCATCCCGGAATTGTCGTCGGCGGTGCCGAGGACGTTGTCTTTGCCTTCGGCGTGCTGCAGCAGCTTGCCGGTCGCGTGCAGGTCCCCGTCGACGCCCACAACGTACTCGCGCAGAAACACCTGATGCGACGGGTGAGACGAGTAGGTCTGGTTCTGGTCGACGAACGGCGTCGTCGTGTTGATGTTCGTGTGAACGTCGTCGGCGGTGCCAAGCACGTTGTCGGCGCCGGCGGTCACGGTCTCGTTCGTCGCGCGCGTCAGCACCATGAACGCCTGACCCGCCGGAACCTCGTCGCCTGTGGCGGCGATGCCGTCAGGCCCCACAAGGCGCAGCGGATCGTCGGCGGCAAGCGGAATGAACACCGTACCCGCATTGCCCTTCGTGATCAGGTCGAGACCGTGATCGAAAAACTGCCCGAAGAAAGTCGTCCAACCGTTGAACGGGGCGGACAAACCGGCGTCCGGCGTGATGTTGCCGATGAACAAGTTCTGCCCATCCGCATAGGCCTGATTCAGCGGGTCCAACGTAGGCGTCGTCGAGAGCGCGGTGTAACCGTCCCCGAGTTGAGCCGCGAATTCCTGCGCCGTGATGACGGCGGCGGGGTTGTTCGTGCTGATGTCCGAGATCAGATTGCTGATCGTGCGCGGCGCGGTATCAACGACCAAATTGTTCGGCGAAGTCTGCGCGTACGACGTCGTCATCGTATCGCCGGCCGTGCCCGGGTTCGGATCGAAGATCGTGCCGTCGATGTTGACCGTTACGGTCTGGAAATACTGCGTGGTCGCGGTCCCAAACACCTGATCGGCCGCGCCGAACGTGCTCTGCCCCGGCACCTGGTTGTTGTTCGTGCCCGCAACCTCGCGCAGACCAAACGCCAAATGGGCGTTGACGGGCGGCTGCCCGCCTTCGGCCTGCACAATCTGGGTGAGCAGATATTCGAGATCGCTTCTGTTGAACGTCGCTGTCATGGTGCCGGTGTCCTTCGATCCTGTTCGGGTCCCCGGTACGGGCGCATGCGTCCGCGTTAGCGCGAACGACGTGTTCGCGCGGCCACTGACTCAAGCGGTGTGTTGGCGGCGCCTACCCTTGGCTACCGAGACCCCTACAGCTACGGATTCTACGGAAGGCGAGGTGTCACCAGGATTACAGCGACCTGACGCGCGGGTGACTTTCGAACTTATTCCCGTTCAGGATAAATATTTTTCTCAGAGCGCAATGCGCCCGCAAAGCGCACGAATACGCCGCGTTTTTGTTGATCAAGCGGCAGGGAAATAGAGCGAGAAACGCGTGCCGGATTCCGGCGAGCTCGCCAGCGCGATGCGCCCGCGATGCAGGTCGACGATGCTCTTCGTGATCGCAAGACCAAGACCGACGCGGTCCTTGTCGGTGCGGCGCGCGGCGTCGCCGCGGAAGAAGCGGTCGAACACATATGGTTGATGCTCGATCGCAATGCCTTCGCCGGTGTCGGACACGTCGACGACCACGCCGGCCTCGTCGGCCGCAGCGCGCAAACACACCACCCCGCCCTGGGGCGTATGAGCGATCGAGTTGGCGACCAGGTTGCTGACGGCGCGCTGAAACAGCGTGTTGTCGGCGTTGAGGGACAGCGCAGGATCGCATTCCAGCGTCAGGTCGACACCCGATTCCGCCGCGCTGTTCTCAAAAAAGCCGCGGATCTTTTCCAGCCGCTCGGCGACATTCAACGTTTCGTAGGACACTTCCGTTCGGCCGTTCTCGGCGCGGGCGATAAAGAGCAGCGCTTTGACCATCGTGCTTAGGTGCTCGCACTCCTCAAGCGTCGACCCCAGCGCTTCGCGATACTCTTCCGGCGTGCGCGCACTGCGCAAAGCGACCTCGGTCTCAAGCTGGATGCGGTTCAACGGCGTGCGCAGTTCGTGCGCCACATCGTCGGCGTAGCGGCGGAGCGAGCCGTAGGCGCTCTCAAGACGCGTCAGCATGTGATTGAACTGCGTGGCGACATCACCCAACTCGGCCGGCAATCCATCGAGCGACACACGGCGGTCGAGTGTTGAGTGCCCAACGGCCATAATCTCGGCTGACATCTTCTTAAGCGGCGCGAGCTGCGTGCGGACGATCCACAGCCCCACGAAGATCGACAGCGCAAGACCCGCTGCAACCACGAAAACGATGAGCTCGGCATAATGCGTGAGAACTTCCGAGTCCAAACTTGTGTCCAGCGCCATCTGAATCGTAACCCAGCCGCCACCGGCGGCGTTAGGCGCGCGCGTGCGCAGCGTCACCGCGCGATAGCGCCGGCCGTCGCCGTCATCAATAACCGAGTAATGAAACTCGTCCGCGCTCAAGGCGGCGGCATTCGGAAACCGGTCGGGCAGCAACCCCTCAGGCATGAGCGGTGTTTCGTGGAGGCCGATTGCCGGCGGCCCTGAGATGCGCATGAAAAGTTGGCGCGGGCCTTCCAAATCCTCGCTCACTTCGTGGTCGAGATAATCGACGTCGAGCCGTTCGACGCGCAGAAGATCGCGGACAGTGGCCGCGCGTTTCATGAGCACCTGATCGTCCCGCCAAGCCACGCCTTGCACGAGCGCTACATAGAGCAGCGCCGCGGTCAGGACGACGAGAGCCGTGGACGCCCCGGCGAACCAGATGACCAGCTTGCGGGCGAGCGATCGCCCCCGAAGGTCTTCAACGAATGACATAGCCGCGCCCGCGGATGGTATGGATAAGCTTGCTGGGGAACGGATCGTCGACCTTCGAGCGCAGGCGGCGAATGTTCACTTCGACAACGTTGCTGTCGCAGTCGAAGGACATGTCCCAGACCTGTTCGGCGATATAGGCGCGCGAAAGCACCTCGCCCTGATGGCGCACCAGCAGCTCAAGCAGCAGGAATTCCTTTAGCGTAAGCTCGATCGGCCGCCCCGCGCGTTCGACCTCGAAACGCTTCGGATCGATGGTCAGATCTTCGAACATAAGCGTCGACGGCAACGCGTCTTTGCGCCGCTTCAGGATGCTGCGTACGCGCGCGATCAATTCGGAAAATGCGAAGGGCTTCACCACGTAATCGTCGGCGCCCATGGTCAGGCCCTTCACGCGATATTCGACGGCGTCGCGGGCGCTCAACATCAGTACGGGCGTGTTGCTGTCACTGCGGCGCAATTGCTCCAGCACGTCCCAACCGTCTTTGCGCGGCAACATGCCGTCGAGGATAACGAGGTCATAGGCCTGCGAAACGGCGGCCTCCAGACCGTCGATGCCATCGGAGCAGCCATCCACGACGAAGCCGTGTTCGCCGAAGCCCTGCTTCAACAAACGAAGCGTCTTTTCGTCATCTTCGACGATCAACATCCGCATCCGGTTCGCGTCCTCGGGGCCGCGACGTTCACCACGCAGGTGGCACTATCCGTCGCCCTCAGTACGGCAAGAAGCAAGTCCTCTGCCGCCCGGCGGACCCTCACGTCCCTATGGTTACGACCAAACGGCGTTGTCCCAAATTGACACGGCACCCCTCTGAAGTTCGGTTACGGCTCTTTAAGTGCCGTATCGAAGGTGCGCGTCACAGGCTTCAGAATATAACCCAGGATCGAGCGCGCACCGGTCTTGACGTCGACCTCAACCTCCATCCCGGGCAACAGCCGCCCGTCTTTCGGACTATCGCCGAAATAGTCGCGCGCCAGGCGCACGCGCACACGGTAGAACTGGCGCCCCTCCGGGTCGGCGAACGTCGTCGCCGAAATGCGCTCAACCTTGCCCTCGAGCGTGCCGAACATCGCATAGTCGAACGCCGATACGCGGATGTCGGCGCGCTGCCCGAGTTCGACCTGCCCGATGTCCTGCGGAGAAACCTGCGCCATGACAACCAGCGGGTCTTCCGTCGGCACCAAGTCCATCAGCGTCTCGCCGGGCTTGATCACCGCGTTAATCGCCTTGACTGACAATCCGGACACCAACCCCGTCACCGGCGCCGTCAGATTCAGACGGCGCTCGCGGCCTTGCTCGTTGCTCAACGCCGCCTCGACCTCTGCCAGCTCCGCCGTATGCTTGGCGATCGCCTCTTGCGCATCCGCGCGCGTCCGGGCCTCGAATTCCTTGAGCTTGCGCTCGTACTCCGACAGCTCGCGCTCGGCCGTCACCAGCTGGTCGCGCGCGTTCATGCGCTGTTTCTGGCGATCGGCCGCATCGCGCTGCGCGCCGTAGAAGCGGTCGCGGGTCGTGAGCTTGCGATTGAAGAGATCCGACCTCAGATGCAATTCTTCATCCGCGATCTGAGAGTCCCGGCGCAGGACGATCAACTGCGACGACAAGCGGGCCACTTCGGACTCCCGCTGTGCCATCTGCGAGCTCAGCACCGTGCGCTCCGCCTCAAGCGCCTGAATGCGCGCATTGTAGAGCGACAACTGCTCGGCCTTCTGCTTGAGAAAGCCCGAGACGATCTTGTCGAAACTCGGCGTGCGTCCTTCGAAAATCGCCCGCTCGCCCTCCATCGCCAGCAAGTGCGCCGCGCGCTTCGCCTTGATTTGCTCAAGCCGGCCCTCGGTGTCCAGCGGCGCCAGGCGAACCAACGTTTGCCCCTTGCGAACCTGCTCGCCTTCGCTGACCAGAATGTCGGCCACGACGCCGCCTTCCAGATGCTGAATGGCGACAAGTTCGCCCGCGGGCACCACGCTCCCGCGCGCGTCGGTCACGATGTCGACGCGCGTCAAAGCGGACCAAACGAGGGCGAGGACAATCAACCCGCAAATGGCGTACACAAGCTGAGACCAACTCTTCGACGGCGGCCGCTCTTCAAGCTCGATCGCCATGTTGATCGGCACGACGCCGGGATCGAACAAAAGCTTGACCTTGCCCGCTGTCTCTTTGATTTTCCGGCCCAATTCGTTGCTCATGCCGCTTTCCCACTCTTGCTCTGTCCGAGCAACTTTTCGATCGCACCTTCAGGCTTGCCGCCGAATTCGACGTTGCCGCCGCGCAGAAACACCGCGTAGTCCGCAAGGCGGATGTAGCTCGGCCTGTGACTCGTAAAGATGACCGTGCGCGTGCCGCGCAGACGCTCCAGCAACCGCTGCACCGCATTCGCGCCCTGCTCGTCCAGCATGGCTTCCGGTTCGTCCAGCAGCAGAATGGGCGACTTGCGCACCAACGCCCGCGCGATCGTCAGCTGACGGAGGAAACCAGGCGGCAGAGTCTGCGTCGTCAAATCGCCGATCCGCGTATCGAACTGCTCCGGCAGCGCCATGATCCTGTCCAAGATCCCCGCCTCGTCGGCCGCGCGGCGCAACACGTCGTCGCTCGCGGGCGCGTCGGCCAGGCGTAGATTCTGCGCGATCGTGCCGTAGAAGAAGTCGATCCGCTGCGGCGCACTCGAGATGGCGCGGCGCAACACCTTCGGCGACAGCTGACGGACATCGGCGCCGTCGATCGCCACGACGCCGCTTTGCGGTTGATAGAGGCCCTGAAGCAGGCGAAGGATGCTCGACTTGCCCGCCCCGTTCGGACCCGCAAGCGCGATCATCTTTCCCGCCGGAATGTGCAGATTGACGTTCAACAGCGCGGGATCGGATTCCTTGCCGTAGCGCAGGCTCACTCTGTTGAGCGAAATGCGCCCCTGGCGCGGCGCGCGCGCGAGGTTCGGAATGCTCGCATCGTATTCGTCGGTCAACCTCAGCATCTGGTTCATCGATTGAATCGACGCACGCAGACGCCCCAACCGGCCCAGCGTTTGGAAAAGCTGCTGCGCCGGGCTCAAGATCCGCCATGTCAGCGCCATCGTCGCGATCAGCGCACCCACCGTGATCGAACCGCCGAGCACCATCAGCGTCCCGAACACCAGCACCGCCATCGCCGCCGCGCTGTTCAAGAACTGACTGAGCGCCTCGACCGCGGCCGACCGGTCCTGCAGATCGCCGGCGCGCGTCGCGGCATCGGCAGACATCAAACGGAAACGATGCAGCCAAACGCCCTCCGCACCCTCGCGCTTGATGCTCTCGTGATGCAGCGTCGTGTCCGTGACATGATTGAAAAGCTGCGCGGCGCTCGCACTCTGCGCCTGCTCGTACGACTGCAGCCAACGTGCACCGAAGAAACCCGCCGCCGCAAACACGATGCACGCCGCAAGCGGCACGAGCGCAAGCCACCCGCCGATCACCGCAATCACCGCAAGCGAAACGATCGTGAACGGAAAATCGACAATCGCGCCCGCGGCGGGACCGGCGAACAAATCCCGCACAGCCTGAAACTCGCGCAGGCGCGCGATCTGCGCCGAAATCGGCGGCCCGTCGGTGTAGCTCAGCGGCAGACGCAGGAGCTTTGCAAACGTCGCCGTGCCGACCAGATAATCGATCCGCGCGGCCATCGCACCCAACAAACGCGAGCGCAACGTCTTCAAATAGAGGTCGACGCCGATCGCGATCGCGATCCCGATGAAAAGCATCGGCAAAGTGTCGAGCGCGCGCGAGGCGATCACCCGGTCATAGACCGTCATCACGAACAACGGCACCGCAATCGACAGAACGTTCGAGACCGCGGAAATCAACAGCAACTGCCCAACGAACGATTTGAAACGTCCAAGCAGGCGCTTCGACCACGTCCCGCGCTCCGGCGCCGACTTGAGATGGATCGGCGACGCGACATAGGCGCGACCCTCGCGTTGCGCCTCCTCACTGGTCAGCGCGCGATACCCACCGTGCACAAACGCGAGGATGCCACCATGCGCCGCGTCGAGCAGCACGACGACATCGTCCGTATCGTCGGCCTCATGAAGGCACGGCATCAACCGCGGATCGATGTCGCACGGCCGCCCCTTCACCTGCTCCGTCATGTAACCGAGATTGACGAGCGCCGTGCGCAAGTCGCCGATATCCATCCCGTCCTGGAAATGCGGCGTCGCCTCGACACGATTGAGTTCGGTCCCCCGATACCCCAGCGTTTTGAGGAACGGCGCAAGACATTGCGCGGTCGCGATCGACCGATTACGCCCTTGCGCCGACGTCTTGATCTCCGACGGATCGAACGCGACGAGCGCTTCCCAATAGGCTTGCGCGAAATCGGACGCCTCCGCAAACCGCACGCGTCCCCGCGCCATCCACGCTGGCGGAACGATGCGTTCAACAAATGCCTTGGCTTGCGTGATGAAGGTCATGACGCAATCCTCGCGGCGCGCGTCGTCGTGTCCGAAACGCGCAGTTTCAGTCGCCCGTCGACCATTTCATAGATCGTGTCGCACATGCGCAGGTAAGACGGCCGGTCGGTGACGAACACCGCCGCGCGCTTGCCTTTCTGACGCTCGAAAAACGCCAGCAGCATTCGGTCGGCTTCGTGGTCCAGCGCCGCGTTCGCGGTATCGAACAGTACGAAGCGCGGATTCTGTGCCAACGACCGAACGATCGAGATCCGCTGCGCGATGCCGGCCGGCGTGTCGGTCGATCCGTTGAGCGGCGTGTCGAGACCGCGGCTCAGGCTGCCGACATAATCCGCAAGGCCCAGGACGCGGCACAAGACCAGCGCGCGGCGCTTCGCCGGGCCGTCCTCGAACAACGTCAAATTCTCAAGCAGCGTCCCCGCGTAAATCGTGGGTGACGTCGGCAGCAACGCGATCTGGCGTCGCAAATCCTGCGGGTCAAGTGCGCTCAGCGGAATGTCGTCATACCGCACGCGGCCTTCGTGCGGCGTCAACAGGCCGTTCATCACTTTCAGAAGCGTCGAACGCCCCGATGATGTTTCACCGACGATACCGATATACGAACGCGCCGGCACATCCAGCGACACGCCGTCGATCGCGTTACCCGACGCCTTCGGATAGCGGAACGACACGTTCTCAAGCTTCAGAACGCCGTTCTTGGATTTCGGGAACGCAAGCTCGCCCGTCATCTGCGGCGTCAGATCCTCCATGCGCCGCATCTTCTCTTCGGCGAGCCGGATGAACGGATAGCGCGCCCACAACCCCAACCCCTTCAGCACCGGTTGCAAAAGCCGCCCGGTGAGGATCGTCGTGGCCGCCAGCCCACCGATGGTCAGCGCGCCGTTGACAACGGCAATCGCGCCGATCGCGACCGTCAAGACAGAAGCGGCTTGCGCCAATTCGCCGGCGATCGATTGCGTTTGCGCCGTCACGCGCGCGATGGCGCCGAACGCGTCCGCGGACTCCTCCTGCAGGCGCTCGTGACGCCGCTGCATCGGCGCTTCCAGACCCAGCGCCTTCACGGTGGCGATGCCGGATATGCACTCGACCATAAAGTTATGGCGTTTTACGTCGCTGAGTTCGCGCCGCCCCGTTTCCCGCATCAGCATGCGCGCAACCGTCAAGCCCAACGCCGCAAAGGCCGCAAACAGAACCAACGGCACGATCGCCATCCATCCCGCGATGATGCCGATCAACGCGACGAAGACAAAAATGAACGGCACGTCGGCGAGCAACGCACCCGCCTGGCAGTAGAAAGCGCGGATGGTTTGAATTGCCTGAAAGCGATCGGCATGCGTCCCTGGTGTGTCCTTCCTGAACGCGCCGATGTCGGCGGACAGCAGGCGGTCGATCATCCGGCAGTTCTCGTGGTGATCGTAACGCGCGCCCACGGCCGACATGATCCGTGCCCGCAAGACGCGCAGCCCGAACTCCAGAGCGAACGCCACAAACACCGCGATCGTCAGCACCACAAGCGTGCTCAGCGCATGATGCCGGATCACGCGGTCGTACATCTGCAGAATCGCAATCGGCAGCGCGAGCGCGAGCACGTTGATGCCCAGCGACGCCGCCATGACGTCGGCGCGCAGCCAAAGGCGATGCAACGCACGTGTACTGTCCCCGTAATCCATTGCGCAGAGCTGCCCCGAAACCCCAAAAACCTGCGCAATTTACGCCTTGCGCCTTTCGGAACGCTGAACGGGCGGCAAAGAGGCGGGAGAGAATTTGCTTCAAAAGCCGCGATCAGAAATTTCCAGAACTTTAAGGGTGAACTCGAATTACGCCGCCTTAACGAACTGGCTTAGGGCCTCTCTCATTTCTCTTAAACATTATCCCAAACTGATAGAGGCCCGAGAAAGCCTGTGGGACGACCATGAGTTCAATCCAGACACCGCCGCCGAAGGAAGCTGCCGCCTCCTCCTCGCTCGAACACGATCCGGCCCTCGACAAAGCGGCCGCGAACGAGGGCGCCCTCACGCCCGCAGGCTCACCGTCGCCCGCCGGCGCTCAGGCGTCAGGCGACGGCGCGCTCCACTTGCAGAACGCTCACTACGGTGCGCTCGACGTTGAAACGCCGGATGGCGCCAGCTCGGGCCAAGGTTCGGCCGGCGCAGACAATTTGGCGCCGCCGCCGCTCGCGCTCGATCTGGAGAACCACCCCGACGTCCCATCGCTGACCTCGCAAACCACAAAGGCGCTCGCCGCCACACAACCCGCCCAACCCACGCCACCCGGCGAAGCACCCGCGGGTTTATCACCCGCGACGAACAGTCAGGCCGCAGCGACTGAGACGTTCTCCTTCAACACCGGATACACGCCCACGCCGAATGCCGCGTCGGCCAACGTCAATGCCGCGCCAGCCAACATTAATGCCGCGCCGGCCAACGTCGATGTGCCGCCGCAAACGTCGGCCGCTGCTGAAGACAAAAACGAAGCGCCCGCCGATATTTCCTTGTCGAACACGACGATTGCCGAGAACGCGGCCGGCGCGGTGGTCGGCACGCTGACGACAGTGGATCCCGATTCCGGCGACACCCACAGCTACAGCGTCTCCGACAACCGCTTCGAGGTCGTCGACGGTCAACTGAAGCTCAAGGACGGGGTCAGCCTCGATCACGAAAGCGAACCCAGCGTCTCCGTCACCGTCACCTCGACGGATGCCTCGGGCGCCTCGCTCAGCGAAGACTTCACGATCAATGTCGCGAACGTCAACGAAGGTCCGAGCGACATCGGGCTGTCGAACACGACGATTGCTGAGAACGCGGCCGGCGCGGTGGTGGGCACCCTATCGACGGCGGACGCCGATGCCGGCGACACATTCACATACAGCGTCTCCGACAACCGCTTCGAGGTCGTCGACGGTCAGCTGAAGCTCAAAGACGGGATCAGCCTCGATCACGAGGGCGAACCCAGCGTCTCGGTCACCGTCACCTCGACGGACGCCTCCGGCGCCTCGCTCAGCGAAGACTTCACGATCAGCGTCACCAACGTCAACGAGGGTCCGAGCGACATCGGCCTCTCGAACACCACGGTCGCCGAGAACGCGGCCGGCGCGGTGGTCGGCACGCTGACGACAGTGGATCCCGATGCCGGCGACACCCACAGCTACAGTGTCTCCGACAACCGCTTCGAGGTGGTCGATGGTCAGCTGAAGCTCAAGGACGGGGTCAGCCTCGATCACGAAGCCGAACCCAGCGTCTCCGTCACCGTGACCTCAACGGATGCCTCGGGCGCTTCGATCAGCGAAGACTTCACGATCAGCGTCTCGAACGTCAACGAAGGCCCGAGCGACATCGGCCTGTCGAACACCACGGTCGCCGAGAACGCAGCCGGCGCGGTGGTCGGCACCCTGTCGACCGCAGACGCCGATGCCGGCGACACGCACAGCTACAGCGTCTCCGACAACCGCTTCGAGGTGGTCGACGGTCAGTTGAAGCTCAAGGACGGGATCAGCCTCGACCACGAAGCCGAGCCCAGCGTCTCGGTCACCGTGACCTCGACGGACGCCTCCGGCGCCTCGCTCAGCGAAGACTTCACGATCAATGTCGCCAACGTCAACGAAGGTCCAAGCGACATCGGCCTGTCGAACACGACGATTGCCGAGAACGCGGCCGGCGCGGTGGTCGGCACCCTATCGACCGCGGACGCCGATGCCGGCGACACGCACAGCTACAGCGTCTCCGACAACCGCTTCGAGGTGGTCGACGGTCAGTTGAAGCTCAAGGACGGGATCAGCCTCGATCACGAGAGCGAGCCCAGCGTCTCGGTCACCGTCACCTCGACGGATGCCTCCGGCGCCTCGATCAGCGAAGACTTCACGATCAGCGTCTCGAACGTCAACGAAGGTCCGAGCGACATCGGCCTGTCGAACACGACGATTGCCGAGAACGCGGCCGGCGCGGTGGTCGGCACCCTATCGACCGCGGACGCCGATGCCGGCGACACGCACAGCTACACCGTCTCCGACAACCGCTTCGAGGTGGTCGATGGTCAGCTGAAGCTCAAGGACGGGATCAGCCTCGATCACGAAGCCGAGCCCAGCGTCTCGGTCACCGTAACCTCGACGGACGCCTCGGGCGCCTCGCTCAGCGAAGACTTCACGATCGGCGTCTCGAACGTCAACGAGGGTCCGAGCGACATCGGCCTCTCCAACACCACGGTCGCCGAGAACGCGGCCGGCGCGGTGGTCGGCACGCTGTCGACCGCGGACGCCGATGCCGGGGACACGCACAGCTACAGCGTCTCCGACAACCGCTTCGAGGTCGTCGACGGTCAGCTGAAGCTCAAGGACGGGATCAGCCTCGACCACGAGGGCGAACCCAGCGTCTCCGTCACCGTGACCTCGACGGATGCCTCGGGCGCCTCGCTCAGCGAAGACTTCACGATCAATGTCGCGAACGTCAACGAAGGCCCAAGCGACATCGGCCTGTCCAACACCACGGTCGCCGAGAACGCAGCCGGCGCGGTGGTGGGCACCCTCTCGACGGCGGACGCCGATGCCGGCGACACGCATAGCTACAGTGTCTCCGACAACCGCTTCGAGGTCGTCGACGGACAGCTGAAGCTCAAAGACGGGATCAGCCTCGATCACGAAGCCGAGCCCAGCGTCTCCGTCACCGTCACCTCGACGGATGCCTCCGGCGCCTCGCTCAGCGAAGACTTCACGATCAATGTCGCGAACGTCAACGAAGGCCCGAGCGACATCGGCCTGTCGAACACCACGGTCGCCGAGAACGCGGCCGGCGCGGTGGTGGGCACCCTGTCGACGGCCGACGCCGATGCCGGCGACACCCACAGCTACAGCGTCTCCGACAACCGCTTCGAGGTGGTCGACGGTCAGCTGAAGCTCAAGGACGGGATCAGCCTCGATCACGAGGGCGAACCCAGCGTCTCGGTCACCGTCACCTCGACGGATGCCTCCGGCGCCTCGCTCAGCGAAGACTTCACGATCAATGTCTCGAACGTCAACGAGGGGCCGAGCGACATCGGCCTCTCCAACACCACGGTCGCCGAGAACGCGGCCGGCGCAATCGTCGGCACGCTGTCGACAACGGACGTCGATGCCGGCGACACCCACAGCTACACCGTCTCCGACAACCGCTTCGAGGTGGTCGACGGTCAGCTGAAGCTCAAAGACGGGGTCAGCCTCGATCACGAGGGTGAGCCCAGCGTCTCGGTCACCGTCACCTCGACGGACGCCTCGGGCGCCTCGCTCAGCGAAGACTTCACGATCAGCGTCTCGAACGTCAACGAAGGCCCGAGCGACATCGGCCTGTCGAACACCACGGTCGCCGAGAACGCAGCCGGCGCGGTGGTGGGCACCCTGTCAACGGCCGACGTCGATGCCGGCGACACGCACAGCTACAGCGTCTCCGACACCCGCTTCGAGGTGGTCGACGGTCAGCTGAAGCTCAAGGACGGGATCAGCCTCGATCACGAAAGCGAACCCAGCGTCTCCGTCACCGTCACCTCGACGGACGCCTCGGGCGCTTCGATCAGCGAAGACTTCACGATCAGCGTCTCGAACGTCAACGAAGGCCCAAGCGACATCGGGCTCTCCAACACCACGGTCGCCGAGAACGCGGCCGGCGCGGTGGTGGGCACCCTGTCGACCGCAGACGCCGATGCCGGCGACACGCACAGCTACGCCGTCTCCGACAACCGCTTCGAGGTCGTCGATGGTCAACTGAAGCTCAAGGACGGGATCAGCCTCGATCACGAGGCCGAGCCCAGCGTCTCGGTCACCGTCACCTCAACGGACGCCTCCGGCGCTTCGCTCAGCGAAGACTTCACGATCAATGTCGCCAACGTCAACGAAGGCCCAAGCGACATCGGCCTCTCGAACACCACGGTCGCCGAGAACGCGGCCGGCGCAATCGTCGGCACGCTGTCAACAGCGGACGCCGATGCCGGCGACACCCACAGCTACAGTGTCTCCGACAACCGCTTCGAGGTGGTCGACGGTCAGTTGAAGCTCAAGGACGGGATCAGCCTCGATCACGAGAGCGAGCCCAGCGTCTCGGTCACCGTCACCTCGACGGACGCCTCCGGCGCCTCGCTCAGCGAAGACTTCACGATCAGCGTCTCGAACGTCAACGAAGGCCCGAACGATATCGGCCTCTCCAACACCACGGTCGCCGAGAACGCAGCCGGCGCGGTGGTGGGCACGCTGACGACAGTGGACGCCGATGCCGGCGACACGCATAGCTACAGCGTCTCCGACAACCGCTTCGAGGTGGTCGACGGTCAGTTGAAGCTCAAAGACGGAATCAGCCTGGATCACGAGGCCGAGCCCAGCGTCTCCGTCACCGTCACCTCGACGGATGCCTCCGGCGCCTCGCTCAGCGAAGACTTCACGATCGGCGTCGCGAACGTCAACGAAGGCCCAAGCGATATCGGCCTCTCGAACACCACGGTCGCCGAGAACGCGGCCGGCGCGGTGGTGGGCACCCTCTCGACCGCAGACGCCGATGCCGGCGACACCCACAGCTACAGCGTCTCCGACAACCGCTTCGAGGTCGTCGACGGTCAGCTGAAGCTCAAAGACGGGATCAGCCTCGATCACGAAGCCGAGCCCAGCGTCTCCGTCACCGTCACCTCGACGGATGCCTCGGGCGCCTCGCTCAGCGAAGACTTCACGATCAGCGTCTCGAACGTCAACGAGGGTCCGAGCGATATCGGCCTCTCCAACACCACGGTTGCCGAGAACGCGGCCGGCGCAGTGGTGGGCACCCTGTCGACCGCAGACGCCGATGCCGGCGACACGCACAGCTACACCGTCTCCGACAACCGCTTCGAGGTGGTCGACGGTCAGCTGAAGCTCAAGGACGGGGTCAGCCTCGATCACGAAGCCGAGCCCAGCGTCTCGGTCACCGTCACCTCGACGGATGCCTCCGGCGCCTCGCTCAGCGAAGACTTCACGATCGGCGTCGCCAACGTCAACGAAGGCCCAAGCGACATCGGCCTGTCGAACACCACGGTCGCCGAGAATGCAGCCGGCGCGGTGGTGGGCACCCTGTCAACGGCAGACGCCGATGCCGGCGACACGCACAGCTACGCCGTCTCCGACAACCGCTTCGAGGTGGTCGATGGTCAGCTGAAGCTCAAAGACGGGATCAGCCTCGACCACGAGAGCAAACCCAGCGTCTCCGTCACCGTCACCTCGACGGATGCCTCCGGCGCCTCGCTCAGCGAAGATTTCACGATCAATGCCGCGAACGTCAACGAAGGCCCGACGAAAGTTTCATTGTCGGACACTTCGATCAGTGAAGGATTGGCCGGCGGTGTCGTCGGCACCGTGACCACCACTGATCCAGACGCCGGTGACCAACACAGCTATACCGTCTCGGACAGTCGCTTCGAGGTTGTCGATGGCCAGCTGAAGCTCAAGGACGGCGTAAGCCTCGACTACGAATCCCGTTCCACCGTGTCCTTGACCGTCACAGCGACGGACGCGGGTGGGCTATCGCAGAGCCAGGCGTTTAAGATCGTCGTCACGAACGCGAACGACGCACCAACGGACATCACGCTGTCGACCAATACGGTGTCGGAGAATGTGGCCGGCGCCGTCATCGGCACACTGTCGACCACCGATCAAGATAAGGGCAACACGTTCACCTACAGCGTCTCCGACGATCGCTTCGAGGTCATAAGCGGCAAGCTGAAGCTCAAGAGCGGCGTCAGTCTCGACTATGAGGCAGAACCGACGGTCAAGCTCACGGTGACAACGGCGGACAACAGCGGCGCCACCTATTCGGAGACGTTCGCAATCGAGGTTCAAGACGCCAACGAGTCTGTCGGCACGGACTACGACGACAAGTTCGTGGGGGGCGAAGGCAACGACATCTATGACGGTGGAAAGGGCAACGACCAAATCACCGGCAATGGAGGCAACGATACGTTGTCGGGCGGCGCGGACAACGACACGATCGACGGCGGCGCAGGCAACGACACGATTGAAGGTGGATCGGGTACGGACAAACTCACAGGCGGCACCGGCACTGACACTTTGTCCTATGCTTCGTCAACGACCGGCGTAAGCGTCAACCTCGCGACGAACACCGTATCGGGTGGCGACGCTCAGGGAGACACGATTTCTGCCTTCGAGAACGTTACAGGATCGTCCGCCAGCGACACGATCACGGGCGACGGCAACGCCAACACGGTTCTCGGTGGCGCGGGCAACGACACGATCGACGGCGGCGCAGGCAACGACACGATTGAAGGTGGTACGGGTGCGGACAAGCTCACAGGCGGCACCGGCACTGATACTCTGTCCTACGCGTCGTCAACGAACGGCGTGAATGTCAACCTCGCGACGAACACCGTATCGGGTGGCGACGCTCAGGGAGACACGATTTCTACCTTCGAGAACGTTACAGGATCGTCCGCCAGCGACACGATCACGGGCGACGGCAACGCCAACACGGTTCTAGGTGGCGCGGGCAACGACACGATCGATGGCGGTGCTGGCAACGACACAATTGAAGGCGGCGCAGGTTCCGACACGTTGAGCGGCGGCTCGGGCACCGGCGATACGCTGTCCTATGCGAATTCATCGTCAGGCGTCACGGTGAACCTTCTCACCAACGCGGTGTCGGGCGGCGACGCGCAGGGCGACAAAGTCTCTGGTTTCGAGAACGTCACCGGCTCGCAGTACGACGACGTGGTCTATGGAAACAACAGCAACAACGTCATCAGCACCGGTGAAGGCAACGACCGTGTCTACGTCAGTGGCGGCATCGACACGATCGACGGCGGCGCTGACAGCGACACGATCGACCTTGCCAACTTCAGCGGCGCCAACATGACGATCGATCTGGGTAAGGGTCTCGTCTACTACACTGCCTACCCAGCCGGCGCGGACTCTATCTCGAACTTCGAAAACGCCAGCGGCACGAACGCGAGCGATACTTTCCACGGTAGCTCCGCAGACAACACGATGTGGGGACAAGCGGGCAACGATACATTCAACATCTCCACCGGCGGTGGCCATGACACCGTCTATGGCGGCACGGGAACGGACATCATTAGCATCAACACCGGCGGCGGAAGCGGCGGCTGGCTCGAGACGGTGGCGGACCCATCGTCCGTGACCATCGGCGCCGGAGACTGGCTGCTCGAACTCGACACCGGCGAGGCCTATCTGCTCCACGGCTCAGGCGGCGCCTTCGACTTCGCCGCCCCTCACGCCGGCATCCTCACCGCCTTCGACGGCACCGAGGTCAACTTCGCCGATGTGGAAGGGCTGCATTGGTAGAACCGTCGCGATTGCTGGTATTGCAGCGCAGACGCGGCGCATCGGAAGGGTTCTGAGCCCCCTATCCCGTATTCTTGACCACGGCCACAACAGTGTTCAGCGGCGCGGCGGAAAGCATCGTCTCGCGTGTCTTCAAGTCCGGGACCGCCGAGTCACAGGCGGGCAGGCTTGGGGACGTACATGCTGAGACTCGTGTTTCGGACGGTTGGAATTCTGCTGGTGCTCGCCGTGGCGGCCATCGGGGCCTATGCCGTCTATACGGACATCCCCGGCCAGGCGCGCGCATTCACGACAATGACCGCGAAACTGATGTGCAGCGGCGTATTCGTCGCCGGCCGGGACGAGAAGGATGTCTGGCAACAGGACTTCGTGCGTCTCTCCCCACAGGGGAAATACATGGAACTCGCGACCCTCAAGATCGACCACACCGAGAAATCGGTGACATCGTCGGCTCTCGGCGGCCTCGTTTCGGGTAAAGCCATCTTTCGTAAGGGCATCGGCTGCACAGCACTTGTCGGCAAATCGGAAGCGGAAGTTCGCGCGCAAGGCGAAGGTGTAGAGACGGCGCTGCCGCTCCCCGATCCGGCGCTCCCCTGGCCCGAAGGCGACGCCACGATCGAGAACGCCCTACCCGCCAACGTCGACGCCGCGCTGCTGAGCGCCGCGCTCGACAAGGCCTTTTCCGAACCCGACCCGGCAAAGCCGCGCAAGTCGCGCGAGGTCGTCGTCGTCTATCAGGGCCGCATCATCGCCGAGCGCTATGCACCGGGCTTCACCAAGGACACGGCGCTGATCTCGCAGTCGATGGCCAAGAGCATCTTGAGCGCCGTCGTCGGCATCCAGGTCGGCGAAGGCAAGCTGAAACTCGACGCGCCGGCGCCCGTGCGCGAGTGGGCCGACCCGAAGGATCCGCGCCATGCGATCACGCTCGACAATCTATTGCGCATGACCAGCGGCATGAAGTTCGACGAGCGCTACGATACGCCGTTCTCGGACACGAACCGGCAATACGCGACCGGCGATTTCGCCTCCTACACGGCCGCCCTGCCGCTCGAAGCGCCGCCCGGCACCAAGTTCAACTATTCGACCGGCACGTCGAACATTCTCGGCCGCATCGCACGTGAAGCCGCAGGCCCCAACATGAGCGACGGCTTTGCCGCGCCGCGCCGCCAACTCTTCGAACCGATCGGCGCACGGTCGATGACGATGGAGGTCGACGCCGCAGGCAGTCTGCAAGGCGGCAGCTTCGTCTACGCGACCGCGCGCGACTATGCGCGCTTCGGACTGCTCTACATGCGCGACGGCATGTGGAACGGCGCGCGCGTGTTGCCGGAGGGTTGGGCAAAATACACGCTGACCCCAACGCCATCGGCCTCACCCAAGAAGCCGTACGGCGCGCACTTCTGGCTCAATACCGGCACCGATCCCACACAGCACCGTTGGCCGAACGTGCCGGCCGACGCTTTTATCCTGTCGGGCTTCCAGGGCCAGAACGTCATCGGCATTCCCTCGCGCGACGTCGTCGTGGTGCGATTGGGGCTCACCGAATTCGATAACTGGGATGTCTCGATATTGGTTGAGGATGTTCTCAAAGCGATCGGACCCAATTCCTGATGCGTCGTATCGGCATTGTCGTCATCGCCATCCTTGCCCTAATCGTCGCGGCCGGCGCCGTCGCGTATCAGCAGCTCGAAGTCGGCAAGCAGATCGCGGTCTTCACCGGCGGCACGGCGAAGATGATGTGTTCGAACGTCTTCGTCGGCGGACGCACGCCCGAACACGTGCGCGCCGAGGACTTCAACCGCAGGACCGCGCCCGGCAAGTACATCGGTATCGGCACGACCGAGGTCAACATGGCCGACAAGTCCGTGACCGGCCGGTTCTACGGCTTGGTGCCGCGGACAGCGATTTGGCGCGAGGGCATCGGCTGCACCGTGGCCGACGGCAAGACAGTCGAAGAGTTGCGCGCGCAAGGCAGCGGCGTGCCCTCCGCATTGCCGCCGCCGGACGAGACGGCGCAGTGGCCGGAGGGCGAGGCGACGCTCGCCGACAATCTTCCGTCGGACATCGATGCCGCGATGCTGAAAGAGGCGATGGACTTCGCCTTCGCCGAACCGAACCCGGACGAGCCGCGGCGCACGCGTGGCGCGCTCGTCGTTTATCGCGGCCGCGTCGTGGCCGAGCGTTATGCCCCGGGCTTCGACAAATCGATGGCGCACTTGTCGAACTCGGTCGCGAAGAGCTTCACCAGCGCGCTCGTCGGCATCCTCGTCGGCCAAGGCAAGCTCAAGGTGGAAGACCAGGCGCCGATCGAAGAATGGCATGGGCCGGGCGATCCGCGCGCCGCGATCACGCTCGACCATCTCCTCCACATGTCCAGCGGCCTCGAGTTCGAGGAGACCTACACGAAGATCAAATCCGACACGACGTTCCAATTCGTCGGCGGCGACCTTGCCGGCTTCTCCGCCGCAAAACCGCTCGTGGCCAAGCCCGGCGAACGCTGGAGCTACTCGACGGGCACGTCGAACATCCTCGGCCGCATCGTCACCCAAGCGGCAGGCCCAACGCTGGCTGAATCCTTCGCCTTCCCGCGCCGCGCGCTCTTCGACAAGCTCGGCATGCGCAACACGGTGATCGAGCCCGACGCTGCGGGCAACTTCGTCGGCGGCAGCTACGTTTTTGCCAGCGTCCGGGACTACGCACGTCTGGGCCTGCTTTATCTGCGCGACGGCGTCTGGAACGGCGAACGCGTCTTGCCCGAAGGCTGGGTCGCCTACACGCGGACGCCGGTGGCGCACGCACCGGACGATCGGGCCTACGGCGCGCAGTTCTGGCTGAACACGGGTCTGAACCCCAACGTCCACCGCTATCCGGCCTTGCCGCCCGACACCTATGCCATGAACGGCCACCAAGGCCAGCACGTGTTCATCGTTCCCTCGCGGGATACCGTGGTGGTGCGCGTAGGCTTGAGCGAATTCCCAAGCTGGAAGATGGACGATTTCGTCGAGCGCGTGTTGAAGGCATTGCCGAACGAAACCACGACGGCGCAAACGGCTCACTGACGAACACGAGGCGGCGATGACCCCTGAGCAGCAAATGACGATCGAGCACGCGTGCGAAAAGCTGCAAAAGCTCTACGCCATCTATGCCGACCAACTCGACGAGGAAAAGTTCGCCGCGCTCTTCGCCGAAGACGCCTGGATCAAGGTGCCCGAACAACCGCCGTTCAAAGGCCACGAAGCGATCGCCGCCGGCATCAAACAAATGCGCGCGCTCGGCCTCATCTATCGCCACATCATGACGAACACCGTCGTCGATGCCGTCGACGACAGCCATGCGCAAGGCTTGTGCTATTTGATGGCCTTCAACAGCGCCGCGCCGGCCGACGCACACGGTGCTCGGCCCATGGAAATGGCGACGACCCTCGGCGAATACAAAGACACGTTCGTCAAGACGAAAGACGGTTGGCGCTTTCAGTCGCGCGAATTGCGCCGCGTGATGCGCCGCGCCGACGACAACATCGTTGCTGCGGCACAACGGCTAGCTGGTAAGGCGCAATGACGCCCTGGGAGCGCCGGCTTCCAGCCGGCATTTCTGAGCTGATCGCACGCCAGGTCGGAAGAAGAGCCGGCTAGAAGCCGGCGCTCCCAGGCCTAGTTGACCTGACGTTCGCGGCCTTCCCAATACGGCTTGCGCAACTCGCGCTTCAAAATCTTGCCCGACGCATTGCGCGGCAATTCGCTGACGAAGTCGACAGTTTTGGGCACCTTGTAGCCCGCGATCCGCTCGCGCGCGAAATCCAAGATGCTCTGTGCGTTCTTCGGATGACCGGCCTTCGACACCACGACCGCCCGCACAGCCTCACCCCACATCTTGTCGGGCACGCCGATGACCGCAACGTCGGCGACATCCGGATGTCCGAAGATCGCGCTCTCGACCTCGGCCGGATAGATGTTTTCGCCGCCCGACACGATCATGTCCTTCACGCGGTCGTGCACGTAGACATAACCGTCGGCGTCCAAGTAGCCCGCGTCCCCCGACTTAACCCATCCGTCCGACGTGATCGTCTTCTCCGTCGCGTCGGCGAGGTTCCAGTAACCGCTCATCCGCGAAGCCGAGTGCAGCCAGATCTCTCCGACTTCCCCCGTCGGCAACGGCTTCCCGTCGCCGTCGCGTATCGACAGCTTCACGCCGGGGATGGGCTTGCCGGCTGAGCGCATGCGTGGCGCCCCCTTCAGGTCGTGGTCGGCGGCGGGGAGGTAAGTCACCGCACCTGCGGTCTCGGTCATGCCGTAGAGTTGAACGAAACCGCATTTGAACGTCTCGATCGCCTCACGCAGAAGCTCAAGCGGTATCGGCGAGGCGCCGTAGAGCAGCGACTCGATCGACGAGAAGTCCGTGTCCTTGCACTTCGGGTGCAGCAACAACTGATGAATCGCAGTCGGCACCAAAACAAGTTTCGTCACGCCGTACTTTTCGATGATCGACAGCACTTCACCGGGATCGTATTGCGAGAGCACGATCGACCGCGCGCCGTTGTAGAGCCCAACAATCCCCCAACCCGTGCCACTGATGTGAAAGACCGGCATGGTGACGAGGCTCACGTCCTTCGGACCCCAGTCGTTCCACAACATGCCGGGATCGAATTCCTCCGGATGTTCGGCGCGGTACTTGTCGTGCGCGTAGAGCGCAAAGTGCGACAGCTGCACCCCTTTGGGATGCCCCGTCGTACCGCTGGTGTACATTTGCACGATGACGTCGGACGGCGAGACCTCGATCATCGGATCGACGGTCGACTGCTTGGCTTGCCACGCGATGAAATCCGGCCAATCGCCTTCGGGGCCGTCGATGACGACGACCTGCCTGATCTTCTTCGCCTGCGGCAGGATCTGTTTGACGAGGCCCATGTGGCTCTTGCCGGCGAACAGAATTTCCGCATCGCAATCGTTCAGAATGTAGGCAACTTCCGGCGGCGCAAGGCGCCAATTGACCGACACAAGACAGGCACCCGCCTTCGCCGCGCCGAACAGCACGTCGAAATAGATGTCCGAGTTCTTGTCCAAGAAAGCGATGCGCGACTTGGGCTTGACGCCCAACGCGCGCAGGCCGTTCGCGACCTGCGTGACGCGCTTATCCCAATCGCGATAGTTGGTCTCGCGCCCCTCATACATGAGGGCGATGTCGTTCGGTCGCGTTTTCGCATGAAACCGCGACGCATCGGCGAGCGTATGGATCTCCGGCACGTAGGTCATGAGGAATCTCCTCGACGTCGGTCGACTTCTACTCGGCCGCCTGCGCCATCATCACGCGAGTCTGCGGACCATGGCGAACAGCCGTCCTGCGCTCGTCGTGAAGCATGTCGCGGCACAACCGTCGCCCGCGGATGTAGTGCTTCTCGATCGTGCTGACCGAAAGGCCGAGCCGTTCGGACATCTCTTTGTACGACAATTCGTCGACGACGCGAAGCGTCAGCGCCTCGCGGCAACGCAGAGGCAACTGCGCGAACGCCTGACGGCAGGCATCCAGATCTTCGTCGACGATCATCTGTTCTTCTGCCGTCGGCGCCTCGTGCATCGGCTCCGCCGATCCGGTCGCCGGATCGGCAACGTGGTTGCGCGGATTGCGCAAATGATTGAGCGCAAGATTGTGCGCGGTCTTGAACAGCACCGCGCGCGGCGAGCGCACGAGTCCAAGCTCCATCGCCCGCCACACACGCAAGAACGCGTCCTGCACGATATCCTCGGCGTCGCTGGGGCGGCGTACCACGCGGCGCACCAAGGTCAGCAGCACGCCAACGTCGCGACGGAAAAGCTCCCGCAGCGAGGCGGCGTTTTCAGAGTCTGGCTCGTCGGCAACCGGTGCTACCGGCGTCCAATCGGTGTGCGTTTGGTCTAACGGCCCAACCTCAAGCCACATCCCAACGTTCCCCATCAGCCCCTTGTTTTATAGAGCCTTTAACGCCTTCGCCGTTCTACACGCCGAAAACATCTGCTGTTGCGAACGGCAACCTAGCGGTGATAGACTGACCCGCAAGTCGAACGTTCGACCCAATGGTCGACAATCGTCGTGCAACTGTCAAGAGCCGATGGACGAAGGTCAGCCAAACGCCCATAGAGGTCGCTCTGCCGCCGCCGCGATCCGCGGCGCGGAAACGATTGAGCGCAAGGGAAATGGTCGTATGCAAAAGCGCGCGTGGGGCTTGGACATCCAGGACCGCAGCGAGCAATTTCAGCTCAAACGCCAGGTCGTGATCGAGACCGCGGCCCGAACCTTCAACGAACGGGGCTTCTACAAGACCACACTCGCCGACATCGCCGAAGAGCTGCACATCGCCAAGCCAACCATCTACCACTACTTCAAAAACAAGGACGAGATCCTGTTCGAGTGCCACCGCATCGGCATCGAACAAATAACCGGCAAGCCGCTGCCCGACGGCGTGAACGGCGTCGCCCAACTCAAAGAGTTCATCGAACGCTACGTCCGGATGGTGGTCACCGACTTCGGGACCTGCCTGGTGTTGACCGGAACCATCGCGCTCGAACCGCAAAATCGCGACGTCGTGCGCAAGGGCCGTAAGCAGATCGACAACATTCTGCGCGACATCATCGCGCGAGGGATCGCCGACGGCTCGATCCTGCCGTGCGATCCCAAGACAACGGCCAGCTTCATCTTCGGTCAGATGAACTGGATTCCCTACTGGTACCACACCGACGGCGAGGTCAGCGTCGACGAACTTGCCGAACGCGAGGTTGAATTCGTATTGCGCTCTCTAGCCCGCCAGAAATAAGGCGTGGAGGATCGGCGTTAGGCTTGTGTCTTAGACAACAAGGCGGCCGGCACGGGCCCGGCCGGGAGGAACACATGGAAATCGGGAATTGGAAATCGGTCGCCGGTATGGGCGAAACCTATCGCGCGCTGCGCGAGCTTGGTCTTGAGAGCAACATTGCCGAATACGAAGCCTTTGGCTTCACGGTGATCGAACCGGATAAGACCGGCGCACCCAAAGACTTCGCCAAGCGCCTGCTCGACACCACGATGGCGATCGCCGACAAGGAAGACCGCGCGTCAGTCGGGCTCAACAAACACGAGAACCGCCCCGCCTACGGCCGGCAGCTGTTTCACCTTCTGGCCAAGGATCCGATCTACGGCGAAGCGATGATGAACCCCGTCGTCCAGGCGATGGGCAAATACATGATGGGCAATACCATGCGCCTCTTGAGCATGGTGGCGTTCGTCAAGGAAGGCTCCGCCCGATCGACGCACGTGCACACGGATTCCGTCGGCGTGCCGTCGCCCCTCCCGGCATACGGCAGCGTCTGCAACATCAGCTGGATCCTGACCGACTACACGAAAGAGAAAGGCTCGCTCTGCTTCGTTCCGGGCAGCCACCGCTTCTGCCGGCACCCGACCGAGTTCGACCAACCGAAATTCATGGGCGGCGTCGGCGACGACGATCTTTACGTGCCGGCAAACGCAGCGCCCGGCTCGCTCCTCATCTTTCACGGCAACATGTGGCACGGCTCCTACCCGAAGACGGACGACAAGCTGCGCGCCCACGTCGTCGTCGGCTTCTGCCGCAGCTACTTCAACCCGCCCGAAAGCTACGCCGACCTGGACGAGGAGATCGTCAAACGTTGGGGCCCCGACTTTGCCAAGCAGATCGGCCGCATGGCGTGGCAGGGCTATGGCTCGCAGGGACCCGACCTGATGAAGATGGCGTTGGTCCGGCCCGCCTATCAGTCGCAATACGGCTAAGGAATTCGACATGCCCCAGAAAGTGGAATTCGCAAGTCCCGAATGGCTGGACGCGCTCAAAGCCGCGATCCTGCGCTACATGGCCAAGGCCGGAAACGACGTAAAGCTCTCGATCTGCGAGGTCTTCACCGGCGTGCCCAAGCATCTCGACAAAAACGGTAACGGCGTCATTGCCTGGCATTGCCGGATCGCCGACGGCAGGCTGCACTTCGCCGACGGCGAGATCGCGGAAGCCGACATCAAATCCACCTGCGACTACAACTTCATCCTGGCGCTCGCCCGCCTGAAGATCGAGCCGGCGACCATGAAGGACTATGAGAGGCTGACGGCAGAGGGCGAAAGAACGGGCAAGCTGAAACGCCAAGGCGATCGCGCTAAGGTGCCGCCGGCCTTCTACGGCATGCACAACGACCTCGCCGAAATCACGGCCTAAAGGATCATCCCATGACGTCGCAACCTATCCTGTACGAAAAGCCTGAGCCCGGTATCGCGCGGATCTGGCTCAACCGAGCGGAAGCGGCGAACGCGCAAGACACGCAATTTCTCTATGAACTCAGCGCCGCGCTCGATCGCGGCGCGAGAGAAGACGACGTCAAGGTGATCATCGTCGCGGCCAAGGGGAAACATTTCTCGGCCGGCCACGACGTTCGCGAGCGCAACCACCTTGAGACGCAGGACCGCTACACGCCGATCGGCAATTCAAACCAACATCATCGGCCCGGCGCCGAAGGGCGCATGTCGCGCGAGGAAGAACTCTATACGGGCCTCTCCGAACGCTGGCGCAATCTACCGAAGCCGACGATCGCGGCCGTGCAGGGCAAGTGCGTGTCGGGCGGTCTCCTCCTCTGCTGGCCATGCGATCTCATCATCGCAAGCGACGACGCGCAGTTCCAGGAAGTCACCGTCGCCATGGGCATCGCGGGGGTCGAATGGTTTGCGCATCCCTGGGAGATGGGCGTACGCAAGGCCAAGGAAATGCTGATGACCGGCGCGCCGATCAACGCCGAGGAAGCGCGCCAGATGGGCATGGTCAACAAGGTCGTGCCGCGTGATCAACTCGAAGAAGCGACGCTCGACATGGCCCGTACCATCGCGCGCCAGCCGACCTTCGCGGTCAAGATGGCGAAGATGGCCGTCAACGCCGCACAGGACGCACAAGGCCGCCACTCCGCGTTCCAGACCGCTTTTGCACTGCATCACATGGGCCACGCCCATTGGATGGAGGTCAGCGGCGTGCCCGTTTACGCAGAAGGCATCCACGCCGGCGTCAGAAAGAACTACGCCGCGGGCGATGAACCTTTCCGCGCGCCGAAAGCAAAAGTCGCCGGCGAATAACTTCGGAGGACACCATGGCTCAAGCCGAAAGCGTTAGCGCACGCGTCACGCCTTCGGCCGAGCGTCTTCCCTTGCTTGCGCGCATCGCGATCGGCCTCGCCGTCGCGGCGTCCAGCGGCGGCATCGCCACCCTTGCCTTTCCCCGCTACGAAATTTGGCCGCTGATCTTCGTCGCCTTCATTCCGATGGTGATCGCACAGCATCGCCTGCTGCCGCTCAACTGGTCGCCGCTCGCGCCCGGCGTCACCATCGGCGCCTACTTCGCGGGCCAGCTTTCGGCCGGCTTAGCCGACGGCAATGTCGCCTGGTACATTCAGCTTTGGCCGTTTTACGTCGCGCTGTTCATTGCCGCGCTCTGCTGGCCTGGCCGCAAGTTTCACGCGCGCACGGGTTACCGGTGGCTTTGGCTCTCCTTCCCGCTGGCGTGGACGGCCATCGACGCCGCCCGCGCGCTCAGCGGTGTCGACGTCCTAGCGGGCACCTGGGGAAACGTCGCCTACGCACTCTACGAACAAGCGTGGCTGCTTCAGCCGCTGTCGATCTTCGGCATCTTCGGCGCGGAACTGTTAATCCTTGTCATCAACTTCGCGCTCGCAACCGCCGTGATCGCTGCGCTCGATCGCACCTGGCCGGCCGAGCGCGTTCCGGCGGTCCCCATGCCGCGCGCGCTCATGACGCTGGGCGGTGTCGCCGTTGCAGCGATTGCATGGACCGCCCTGTCGCTCGTCCTATTCACGCCGCAACCCGGTACGCTGCGCGTCGGCACCGTCCAATCGAATGCGCCGCTCGATGCGGAGGAAGAGCTTCAACGCACCATCACCGCCACCCGCGAACTCGGCAAGCAAGGCGCGAAGATCGTCGTCTGGCGCGAAGCCGGCCTCAAATTCGACCCGCTGCGCGAACGCACCGACATGCTGAAGTCGCTCGCCGCGGAAACCGGCGCCTATCTCGCGGTCGGCTACCGCGTCAACGAAGGCAACGGCCTGCGCCGCAACGAAGCCGTCGTCTTCGCGCCGACCGGCGAAACCTACGGACCATACGGCAAAGATCATCCCGGCCGCTTCGCAGGCGACCACAGCGACACCGGCGGCGAGTACAAAGTCTACGAGACCGCGTTGGGCCGCATCGCCACGATCATCTGCTACGACCTCGACTTCACCGACACCGCGCGCGAGATGGCGCGCCGCGGCGCGGTGTTCATCGCGGTGCCGTCGAACGACGTGCCCGCGATCGCGACGACGCACTACACGCACCTCGTCTTCCGCGCGATCGAGAACCGCTTGTCGCTGGCCAAGGCCGACAGCCTCTTCGACACGGCGATCATCGACCCGCACGGCCGCATCCTGGCCCGCAACGTCAACGACATCGACATGGCGCAAGCCAAGGCGATCGCCGAGGGACGCACGCTCCCCGCAAAAACACTGATCGCCGACGTGCCCCTGGGAACGGGCGACACGTTGGCGGTTCAGTTCGGAGACTGGGTGGGCTGGCTCGCGATCATACTGGCGATCGCGATGGCCGCCGTCCCGCTGTTCACGCCCAAGCACGGATAGCGGTTTTCCGCATCTTCCCGAATGGCACGAACGGCATCGCCCGCCAAAGTGACTCCTTCGTCATCATCACCAAAGCCTCGTCCGAAAAGCGAACGCGCCCCGTCTGGCGCTCGCGAGCGGCGATTCTGCCAGCAAGCGAAGCTCGAGGCAGCCCCACCGACCCGCTCGAGTACGATGCGAAGCCTTAAAAACAGCCACTTTTGGCTGGTGTGGCCGCTGATCGACAGGGGGCCACACTTGTATCGGGACCATGGCGGATTGCGGGGCAATGGGTGTCATCGTCGTGGGGCCGGAGTGCGCAGTCGACGCGCCCGGCATGAGGGGCACGACAATGAAAAAAATTGGGGTTGAGATGAGTGGTGTGCGTAAGGGTAGCCGCATTGCGGTGGGATTGTTGGTGTCGACGTCGCTGTTTGCGCTGACGGCGGGTGCTGGACTTGCGGCCGACGCGCCGAAAGCCAAGACAGCGAAACCCGTCGAGGTCGCTGCGAACGATGCAAAGAAGGTGGAAGACACCAAGGTTGCGCAAGCGGCGACGGCGCCCGCGACAACGCCGGAGCCACCGGCTGACGCCGCGAAGACCGCAACCGGCGATGAGCGCGTCGAGCGCGTCGTCGTCACCGCGAACAAACGCAAGGAACGTTTGGTCGATGTGCCGGCCTCCGTTTCGGTGACCACGAGCACCGACCTTAAGAACAAGTCGACGTACAACCTGACCGAACTCGGCGAAAAGATGCCGAACGTCAACGCCGGCGGCAGCTACTCTGCCTCGTTCACGATCCGCGGCATAACCTCGGGTACGTCCGGCTCGGGCTTCGCGCCCGCCATGGGCGTCAACATCGATGACGTGTTCATGGCCCGCGACCGCTCGTTCGACACCGGCGTCGCCGACGTGGAGCGCATCGAAGTTCTGCGCGGCCCCCAGGGCACGCTCTACGGCAAGAACACGATCGCCGGCATTCTCAACATCACAACCAAGCGGCCGACCAACGAGTACGAGTTCCTAGGCGATCTTTCAGTCGGCAACGAGAATCTGTTCCAGGCGCGCGGCACGATTTCCGGACCGATCGTCGAAGATGTGCTTCTGGTGCGCGCGACGGGCTTCATGCGCCAGCGCGACGGCTTCCTTTTCAACTCCACCCTCGGCAAGGACGTGAACGAGATCGACAACTACGGTGGTCGGTTCATGGCGGTGTTCAATCCGTCGGACAACTTCACGATCGAATTGCGCGGCGACTATTTCAAGCAAGACGAAGACGGTGGTGCGCTTGAAACCGTCAAGACGGCGACGCTTCCCTTCCCGCCGCTCAACACGGTACCGCCACAGAACCCGCTGGACCGCATCATCAACCACAACACCAACGACTTCCTGTACCGCGAAGTCAAAGGCACCTCGATCAAGGCCGAATACGATTGGGACGGCTACCTGTTCACGTCGATTTCAGCATGGCGCAAACAAGAGTCCGATCAGAACTCGGACAATGACGGCGGACCGGCGGACGGCTTCGACACGGGCCGGGCCGAAGGCATCGACCGCTTCAGCCAGGAAGTCCGCATCACGTCGCCGGACGAAGGCTCGTTCACTTGGATCGTGGGCGCCTATTTCGACGAGGAAACAGACGACAATCTCTACCACATCCATATCGGTCGCGGCTTTCCGCAGCCAGGTCTTCCGGTCGGCTTTTCGGAAGCGTCCGCGACCACAAGCATCATCGACTCGACCAGCTGGTCCGTCTTCGGCAGCGGCAAGTTGAAATTCACCGATCAGCTGTGGATGCAGGCAGGCCTGCGCTACACCGACGAAGAAAAGGACCTCTTCTACAAGCAGGGCCCGACGCAGATCTCGCTTGGGCTCGTCGCCGCCTTCGCGTTCCCGTTCACGAACGTCTATCCGAACGGCTTCATCAACGACTACGCGGACGACGCCGTTTCGGGCGACGTCAGCCTGTCCTACGCCTTCACGAACGAGCGCGTCGGTTACATCAAGTACTCGCACGGCTACAAGGCCGGCGGCTTCCAGTCGGATGTGATCTCGCCGCCGCTGCCCTTCCCCGTCGGCCCCGGCATCACGCCGGACCTGACCTTCAAGCCCGAAACGCTTGATGCATACGAAGCCGGCCTGAAGGCGTCGTGGTTCAACAGCACGCTGACCACGAACATGGCAGTCTTCTACTACGACTTCATCAACAAGCAGGAACAGGTGAACACCGGCGTTTCGTTCCGCGTCAGCAACGCGGCAAGCGCGACGTCGCAGGGCGCCGAACTCGAGCTCTACTGGTACCCGACCGATAACCTCACGATGTGGGGCAACGTCGGCTACCTAGATGCGACCTACGAAAGCTTCCCGAACGGCGGCGGCGTCGGCATCAACTTCGACGGCAACCGTCTGGCGGGCGCCAGCGAGTGGTCGTCAAGCTGGGGCTTCAACTACGTCACGCCGTTCGACATGATCAGCGGCACCAACTTCTACCTGTCCGGCGACGCGGACTACCGCTCAAGCCAATACACCGATCCGAACAATCTCGAAGCGCTGAAGATCGAAGGGTACACGATCCTCAACGGCCGCATCGGCATCGAAGACGATGACGGCGGTTGGGGCGCCTACGTGTTCGGCCGCAACCTGACGGACAAGGACGTGTTGGGCGGCGGCGTGAGCGTGCTCGGTCTCTACGAGACCCGCAGCATCAACTTCGGCCGCTCCTACGGGCTTGAGGTGAGGTTCCACTTCTGATGAGGGAATAACCTCAGACAAGTTCATCCGGGGAGCGCATCAGCGCTCCCCGGACGCGTCTCTAAGCGTATGATGAGCATCACCCCCTCGCGACTCTGGAGAAACTCTCATGGGAAAGGCATCAGACTATTTGGCGAAGCGGTCGACGCAGCCGGGCGCCAAGTTGCCGCCGACGCCCGCCGCCCGCGACGACGCGATGAAGCGCATCTGGGAAAACATCCGCAAACACGAACTCGAGCACTACATCACCGAGCTTGAAACGTTCGGACTCACCGTAATCCCGCCGGAGAAGGCCTCGCCCCCGGGCTTCATCAAGCGCCTCAAGGAAGCGACGCTGCAGTTCATCGAGGAGCACGACGGCCGCGCGCCCGACCTCGAAACGGGCCTGTCGCACAAGAACCAGATCCTCGGCGACTATCACTATCTCATCCTGCACGACCCGGTGTTCCAGGAGATGCTGTGCCAGCCGGTGGCGACGGCGCTCCTCGACTACACACTCGGTGAAAGCTCGATCGTTCACGCGAACTCTGCCCTCTGCAAAGGACCGCACGACGAGCTCATTCCGGGCTCTGACCTCGTTCTGCCGCTTCACAGCGACAACCAGCATCTGCCGGGGCCGTTTCACTCGTTCGCGGAATTTGCGAACCTCACCTGGGCGCTCACCGACTATTCGAAGGACAATGGTTCGCTGGCATGGGTGCCGGGCAGTCACCTTCTCTGCCGTCACCCGCTGCCGGGCGAAGGCGACGCGTTGGCGATTCCGGTCGATGCGCCGGCCGGTTCCATCATCTTCTGGCACGGCAACACCTGGCACGGGGCGTTCCGCCGGAGGAATGCCGGCCTCAGGCTCTCGATCGGTTGCATCTACTCGCGTCCGTATATTTGGCCGCGTCATCCGCTGCGTGAGGACGTGACGCCGGCAATCCTCGCCGCCAACCCGCCGCGCTTTGCGAAGTTCTGCGGAAAGCACGTGATGGGGAATTGGCGCGAGGCAGGCCCCACCTATACTCCCGACCTGATTCACTCCTACCCGACGCGCTTCCATTGAAGGGGCCATGATCCGCTCACCGCACTACACCGAAGAACACGAAATCTTCCGCCATAGCGTGCGGCGATTTCTTGAGCGTGAGTGCCTGCCCCACCGTGAGGCCTGGCAGAAGGACGGCAAGGTCTCGCGCGAGGTCTGGCGCAAGATGGGCGAAGCGGGTTTCCTCTGTACAAAGATGAATCCCGAATGGGGCGGCGGCGGTGGCAATCTCTACCACTGCCTCGTCATCATGGAAGAGCAGACACGCATCTGCTTCAACGAACTCACCTTCTATCTGCACAGCGACATCATCGCGCCCTATATCGAACTCTACGGCACCGACGATCAGAAGCGGCGCTATCTGCCGCGCATGGCCAAGGGCGAACTCGTCACCGCAATCGCGATGACCGAGCCCAGCGCCGGCAGCGACTTGCAGGCGATCAAGACGACCGCGCGCCGCGACGGCAATGTCTACCGTCTCAAAGGACAGAAGGTCTTCATTTCGAATGGCCAGGTGGCCGACCTGATCGTCGTCGCCGCGAAGACCGACCCGGACGCTGGCGCAAAGGGAATGAGCCTGTTCCTGCTCGAAACCGAAGGCGCGCAAGGATTTCATCGCGGGCGCAACCTGAAGAAAATAGGCTGCAAGGCTCAGGATTCGTCCGAGCTGTTTTTCGACGACGTGCCGATCCCGCCGGAGAACCTGCTCGGCGGCGTCGAAGGCCGGGGCTTCTACCAACTCGTCACGCGCCTGCCGGAGGAACGCCTCATCATGGCGATGTCGGCCGTCGCCAATACGGAAGAGGCGGTGAAGGAGACGGCGGCTTACGTCAAAGACCGCCGCGCCTTCGGCCAACGCCTCGCCGATTTCCAGAACACGCGCTTCAAACTCGCTGAGTGCAAGACCAAGGCGCTGCTCGGCCGCACGCTGCTCGAACACTCGATCGACGCCTTCATCGACGGGAATTTCGACGCGACGCACGGCGCGATGGTCAAATGGTGGACGACCGAAAAACAATGTGAGGTGCTTGACGAGTGCCTCCAGCTCTTCGGCGGCTACGGCTACATGAACGAATATCCCATCGCGCGCCGGTACGCCGACGGACGCTTAGGACGCATCGCCGGCGGCACGAACGAGATCATGAAAGATCTGATCGGGCGGACGCTGTGACCGCACTCTCCTTCCCCACCGTTATCGACTTCACGGCGGAGCATCAGATCTTCCGCGACCAAGCGCGCCGCTTCTTCGAAGAAGAATGCGTGCCGCAGCAAGAAGCGTGGTCCGAAGCCGGCATCGCGCCGCGCGCCATTTGGCGGCGCGCCGGCGAACTCGGGTTTCTGCTGGCGCGCGCGCCGTCGGCTTTCGGCGGCGCCGACGCCGACATGCTCTACAGCATCATCCTGCTCGAGGAACAAGCGCGAGCCGGCGTGATCGCGCCGGTGCTGTCGCTGCATAACGATGTCGTGGCGCCCTATATCCTGCATTACGGCAACGGCGCGCAGAAGGCGCAGTTCCTGCCGCGTATGGCGACGGGCGAGTGCATCGGTGCTATCGGCATGTCGGAGCCCGCCGCCGGCAGCGATCTGCAAGGCATCACGACGACCGCGCGGCGCGAAGGCGACGACTACATCATTCGCGGCCAAAAGACGTTCATCACCAACGGCCATTGTGCCGACCTCATCGTCCTTGCCGTCAAAACCGATGCGTCGGCGGGCGGACGCGGCATCAGCCTCTTCCTCTTCGAAACCGCGAACGCAAAAGGCTTCAAGCGCGGCCGCATGCTCGACAAGCTCGGCCAGAAGGCGTCGGACACGGCCGAGTTGTTCTTCGACGACGTCCGCGTGCCGGCCACTTCCATCCTCGGCGGCGAGGGTCGCGGTTTCCCGCAATTGATGGACCGCCTCGTCGAAGAGCGCCTGATGACCGCCGTCGCCGCAGTCGGCTTCATCGATCGCGCGATCGAAACCACGACCGCTTATGTGCGCGAGCGCAAAGCCTTCGGCAAACGCGTGCTCGACTTCCAGAACACCCGCTTCCGTCTCGCCGAAGCCAAGACCGAGGCTGCCGTGCTGCGCGTCTTTCTCGAACGCTGCATCCGCGACTTCATGGAGGGCCGCCTCGATGCGCCGACGGCGGCCGCGCTGAAATGGTGGGCCACCGAGAAGCAATGCGCCATCGTCGACGACTGCGTGCAACTGCATGGCGGCTACGGCTACATTCTCGACTATCCGATTGCGCGCATGTGGCTCGACAGCCGCATCTCGAAAATCTACGGCGGCAGCAACGAAATCATGAAAGAGATCATCGGCCGATCGCTTTAGGCGATTCGGCGGCGAGATGGATGCGAACACAAAGATGACGAAGACCCCGACCCGCAACCTTCAAACGACACAGGAGATCGGCGACGGCGTGGTCTTGGTCAAAGCAAAGGGCGCTGCGACCATCACGCTCGACCGGCCCGAGAGCGGCAACGCCATCAATCTCGAACTGGCGCGCGGTTTGATGCGCGCACTGCAATCGTGCGAGCGCGACGGCGACGTGCGCGCGATCGTCATCCGCGGCCGGGGCCGCTTGTTCTGCAGCGGCGGCGACCTGGTCGCCATCCGCAATCAAGGCGGTGATGCGCCCGCCTATGTCCGCCAACTGTTGTCCTATCTGCATGAGGCATTGAACCTCATCGCAACCGTGCGCGCGCCGGTCGTGGCCGCTGTCAACGGCACCGCGGCAGGCGCCGGTCTCGCGCTCGCATGTGCCTGCGACCTCACGGTCGCGATCGACAGCGCACGCTTCATCATGGCCTACACCAAGGTCGGACTGACGCCGGACGGCTCGTCGACGTGGTTCTTGCCGCGCATCATCGGTCTGAAGCGCACGCTCGAACTCGCGCTCGACAACCGCCCCGTCAGTGCGGCCGAAGCGCGCGACTGGGGCCTGGTCAACGACGTCCTGACCGACAAGGAATTCGATCCGCACGTCGATGCATTGGTCGCGCGCCTCGCGCAGGGGCCCACAAACGCGTTCGGTCAGGCGAAGCGCTTGATCCGCACGTCGCATCTGAAGACGCTGGGCGACCAGATGGAAGCCGAAGCGGACGCGCTTTGCGCCGCCCTGACCGGCGCTGAAGCCGTCTCCGGTCTCGAAAGTTTCGCCGTCGCGCGCCAGAAGCGGGCGGAGTCGCAAACCTAAGTGGTTCGTACCGAGGCGTGCGATGGGGATCAGCATGGAACGAAGGCAGTTTCTGATCGGCGCCGGAGCGCTCGCGATGACCCTGGCGTCTAACGCACGTGCCGCGTCGTCCAAATTTCCGCAACTCGAAGCGTTCATCGCAAAGGAAGCGACGGCGCGTCACATTCCCGGTGTCGCCGCGTGCATCATCCGCGACGGCGACATCGCCTGGTCGCACGCCTACGGCTTTGCCGACCTGGAACGCAAAGTGCCCATGAGCTTGGACGCGCTGCTGAACATCGGCTCAATCTCGAAGACGTTCACGACGACCGCGCTGATGCAGCTCAAAGAGGCCGGCCGCATCGACCTCGATGCCGACGTCGGCACCTACCTGCCCTTCCCGCTCCGCAATCCGAAGTATCCCGATGACGTCATCACGCTGCGCAAGCTGCTGACCCACACGGCGTCATTGCGCGACGGCATTTCCTACGCAAAGCTCTACGCCTGCGGCGACCCGCCGCTCAGCCTCGCCGAATGGCTCAAGGCCTATTACACACCCGGAGAAAAGTTCTACGACGCGGCGGAGAACTTCCACCCGTGGAAGCCGGGCGAAAAGTGGGACTACTGCAACCTCGCCTTCGGCGTCATCGCCTATGTCGTCGAGCGAGTCTCCGGCGAGCCCTTCGCGGCCTACTGCCGTCGAACGATCTTCGAACCGCTGAAGATGACGGAAACGAACTGGTATCTGAAACAGATCGACACCAAGCGTCATCTCACGCCCTACACGTGGGTCGAAAACGGAAAGCCGCGCGGACCGACATGGGGCGGCCTCCCGCAAGGCGTCATTCGCGAGGGCGGACCGACCTTCGATCAGAAGCTCGAAAACGGCTACCAACCGAACTGTCCCTACAATCACCCGAACTTCCCCGACGGCTTCCTGCGCAGCAGCCTGAACGGTCTCTCCCGCTACCTGCGCGCTTATCTCGCCGGCGGCGCGTTCCAAGGCGGTCGTATTCTGAAACCCGAAACCATCGCCGAAATGCTGACCGTGCAAATGACAAACCAGAACGGCCGCAACCAAGGCCTCACCTGGTACGCCGACGAAAAGATCGCCGATGAATACTCGTGGGGCCACGGCGGCAGTGACCCGGGCATCAACAACGATGTGCGATTCATCCCAAGCCGCAAGCTGGCGACAATCGTCATCACCAACACCAACGGCATCAAACCGCAGGACTTCACGCACGCCTTCACGCACGCGGCCGTTTCGGCCCCTGGTTAACAGCCGGTCGCGCCGAAACGAGATGCTCACGGGACGCGGTTAGACCTGTTGCGGGCACTGGGGGGGCTTGCAAGCGCCTCCAATCCGCAGTTTCGGGCGCGTCGATTGAACTGTCACAATAAACTGCTTGTGTGCAGCTTCAACGCTCCCCCGAGAGGCCACGCGTGTCGACCAACGCCCGTCGCGTTCTTTATGCCGCCGTTCCCCGGCCGCCGCGTCCACACGACACGAGGCCATTTTGTTGAGGCCTCTACCGCTGGCCGGAAAGGTTGGCCTCGTCATTGGGGTCGCCAATGATAGCTCGATCGCTTGGGGCTGCGCGAAGGCGTTTCGCGACCAGGGGGCCGAGCTTGCGATCACGTATCTCAACGCCAAGGCAGAGCCGCATGTCAGGCCCCTGGCGAATGAGCTGGACGCCGGTCTCATCCTGCCCTTGGACGTCACCGACGAGCGGACAGTCGACGATGTCTTCGCCGGAATCGAGGCCCGTTGGGGTCGTCTCGATTTCATCCTTCATTCGATAGCCTATTGCCCGAAGGAAGACCTTCACGCGCCCGTGGTCGACGCGTCACGCGACGGTTTCCTGACCGCGATGGACATTTCGTGCCATTCGTTCCTGCGTATGATCCGCCGTGCGGTGCCGCTGATGCGCAGCGGGGGCACCTGCATGACGGTCACCTTCTTCGGCGCCGAACGTGTAGTCGAGCATTACAACATCATGGGACCGGTGAAGGCCGCGCTCGAGGCGTCCGTGCGCTACGCGGCGGTACAGCTGGGGCCGAAAGGCATCACCGTCCACGCCCTGTCTCCTGGCCCGCTGAAAACACGCGCGGCATCGGGCATTGAACGGTTCGACGCCCTCCTCGAGGAAATCGCAGCACGCACGCCGCAACATCGCCTGGCGACGATCGAGGATGTTGGGGCGTTTGCCGCGTTCCTGGCCGGCAACGCGGCGCGCAACATCACCGGCGGCGTGCACTACATCGATGCGGGCTATAACGTCGTCGGCTGACGCTTACCTGAAGAACTGCAGCAGCGCCTCAGCGGTCTCCTCCGGCGCCTCCTCGGGGAGAAAGTGCCCGCAGTCGATCCGTTGGCTGCGTGCGTGCGACGACAGTCGATGCCAGACTCCAAGGGCTGCGTGTTCGTCGGGAAAGCCAGCGCGTCCCCACAATGCCAGCGTCGGGCATTTGATCCGCCGCCCGTGGCGCATGTCGTGGTGGTCGTGTGCAGAGTCGACATGCCATCCGGCGCGATAGTCGGCACAGGTCGCCGCGACGCGCTTAGGGTCGCTATAGAACCGCCGATAGTGTTCGAGCGCGCTCGGATCGAACGGCGACAGATCGCGCGCCTTCGTCCAACTGGCCAGCGTGTGATCGATGAAGCCGATCGGATTGGCGTCGATCAGCATCTCGGGCAAAGGCGCCGGTTGCGCCAGAAAATACCAATGATAGGCGCGCATAGCGGCCCGCGTGTCGGTGAGCGCCTCCCACATCGCGTGCGTCGGAACGATGTCGAGGACCGCGAGCTTTGTCACGCGATGCGGGTGATCGAGAGCCAGGCGATAAGCCACGCGTCCCCCGCGATCATGCCCCGCGACCATAAAGCGCTCGTGCCCCACGCGCTGCATGGCGTGCAGCATGTCGTCGGCCATCGACCGCTTTGAATAGGTCGTGTGGAGTGCGTCGTCCGGCGGCACGTCTGAATCGCCATAGCCGCGCAGATCGGCGACGTAGACCTTGAAATGTCGCGCAAGCACGGGCGCGACCTTGTGCCAACAAACATGCGTTTGCGGATATCCGTGCAGCAGTAGTAGCGGTGGCCCGTCGCCACCGATGCGTGCGAAGATGCCCGTGTGCTGCGCGTCGATCTTCCATTGCGCAAATCCCGGGAAGAGATCAGGTAGGCTCAAGCGCTCACCTCAAGGCTATGGCTGCACGTCTCTCGCTTCTACAGGCCCGATATGGCAGTTACATGTAGAAAAATGGGATCCGTCAGGCCGGTTTCCGCGTTCGCGGCTTCGCCCAACACCGTGTCGGCTTCCGCCGCGATGTTGCACTTGTTGAAGCCGAAAAACACGATGAACTGCTTCAGCGCTGGCGGCCGCCGGTGCTTTGCAAAAACGGGACTCCATCACCGAGCGGTGAGCAAAGGGCCCAAAATCACCTTGTGCGCAGCCCGAGGTCGGCTTTGCCTGACCCACGAAGTGCGGTCGAGAGCCTGGCTGGGGTACTAGGATTCGAACCTAGGAATGGCGGAATCAAAATCCGCTGCCTTACCACTTGGCTATACCCCAATGGCCTGCGACGCCTCCCGCGCGCTGGCGGGCGCAAGGCGCGGGACCATAAGGGCACGGGCGCGCGAAGGCAACGCCCTGCAAATCCTAAGAGTCCGGCGGCAAAACGTCCGGTTACCGCGGCCGCGCACCGGGCCGGCTCAGCAGCTGCGGCGGCACAGGCAGGGTTGCGATTCGGTCGGTCTCCAGACTGCCGAAATAGAGCACCCCGTCCTTCTCGTGCACGCTGGTGATCGACTTGATCACCTTCCCGCCTGGATCCTGAAGCGTCGCCACGACCTGACCCTGCAAGTCGATCGCAACGACGCAGCCCCAATGCTCCGGCGCCGGTTGCGGCAACAGGCCGATCGACTGCAGCCGGAACGCCACCTTGCGCATGAACGGATTGGGCAGCTGCTCTTCCAGCGCCTTGTTGCGCGGCCCCGCCAGCGCGACCCAGAACAGATCGCGTCCGTTAAACGACAGATTGTCCGGATACCCGGGCAGATTTTCGATGAACGTGTCCTTCGTGCCGGCCTTCGTCCCTTTGAGCCAGTATCGCGTAATGCGGTGCGCCGCGGTCTCGTTCACCAGCACGTATTCCTCATCCGGCCCCAGCGCCACGCCGTTCGCGAAGGCCAGCCCGCCGACCCGCGCCTGAAGCGTCGACGATCGCGGATCGAACGAGAACAACCGCCCCGTGGCTTGGCCCTCGAAGAAGTCGAGCATGTACTCGTCGATGCCGTACCGCGTCGATGCGTCGGTGAAGTAAATCGTGCCGTCCTTGGCGATATCGAGATCGTCGACGAACAGCATCGGCCGGTTCTCATAACGGTCGGCGACCGGGATCACCTGCCCCGCCGGCGTAATCGCGAGCAGGCCCTTCTTGGCGTCCGCGACGACGATGTTCCCGAACGGATCATGCTGCAAGCCGAGCGGCCGCCCGCCGGTTTCGGCGACTTTCTCGAAGCCGGCCGAGGTTTGGCCCGTGCCGCCGGGAACAGCCGGCGCAGGTGCGCCGCCCGCCGGCCCATCAATCCGTACACGGACAATCCGCCCGTCGGCGAGGCCCGTATAGGCATAGCCGTCCTTGACCGTGACGTCTTCCGGACCCTGCCCCATCGCCTCGCCGAGCCAGCGAACGCTGCGCAGCGCTTCATTGGGTTGGAACAAGCCGACGAACCCGGGATTGGGCCCCACCGTCACGGCAACGGGTTCGATGCGCGTCGGCCACGCCACCACATAGCCTACGGCGATCAGAACCAGGGCCAAAAGCCCGATCAGGACATAGCGCACGGCGATCCCCCCGTTTGCCCCTTCTGGAGCGAAGGGGAGCGGGGACATTTTGCCCGCCTTGCCCCACCCCTGACCAGCCTGTATAAGACCGCCCTTCCCGAGCCGGGTTGACGCAGTCGCCGGCGCATATGGAATACGGAGAGTAGCTCAGCCTGGTAGAGCACTGCTTTCGGGAGGCAGGGGCCGGAGGTTCAAATCCTCTCTCTCCGACCATTTTTCCCGGTACGTTCGAATTTCCGCTCGATTTTCCAAAGAAAAAGGCCGCCGCAAGCCGCGACGGCCTCTGAATAACGCGGAATCCGCGCGCCTTACACGAAGAAGACGAAGTCGTTCGCGTCGATCAGCGACGCGTTGCCGATGCCCACCAGACGAATGACCTGATCCGCCTGTCCGTCGATGGTCACCAGCGTATCTGCCCCGACGTCCGCGATGGCGACATGGAGCGCGAAATCGGCTTCCACGAACCCGAACGCGGACAGATCGATCAGGTCCTGTCCGCCGGCCGGGTTGGCGTCGAAGCCGGTGATCCGGTCGCTGCCGAAGTCGGCCGCGAACACGAACGTGTCAAGGCCACTGCCGCCGTCGAGCCTGTCGTTGCCCGCACCGCCGTCGAGCGTGTCATTGCCGGCGCCGCCCGCGAGCTGATCGTTGCCGTCCTCGCCGTAGAGTTCGTCGTTGCCGGCGCCGCCGTTGACGGTGTCGTTGCCGGCCCCGCCATAGACTTTGTCGTTGCCGCCGTCGCCGTTGACAATGTCGTTGCCGTCGCCGCCGAAGGCCTGGTCGTCGCCTTGACCGCCGTTGACGATGTCGTTGCCTTCCTTGCCCAGCAAGATGTCGTCGCCGTCGCCGCCGTTGACGATGTCGTTGCCCAAGCCGCCGCTGGCCCAGTCATCGCCGCCGTCCATGTTGATGATGTCGTTGCCGTCATCGCCGCTGGCGTTGTCGTCGCCTGCCCCGGCATTGAGGATATCGTTGTTGGCGCCGCCCCTCAGGAAGTCATCGCCCTTTCCGCCGTCGAGGACGTCGTTGCCGCCGTCGCCGTAGAGCGTGTCGCTGCCGTCCCTGCCGAAAAGCCAGTCGTTGCCGTCCTTCCCGATCATCAGATCGGCCTTCAGGGTCGCGGCCGTATCGGCGCCGAACTTGTAGTCGCTGCCGTTGCCGAATTCCATGCGGTTGGCCACCCCGAAACCGTCGAGGTGCAAGTGGTCGGCGCCGCTGTTGCGCGCGACGATCTCGGCGACCGTCACGCCCATGATGCCGGCCAGCAACTCCGGATTCCCCGCGAGCCTGTTCTGGTAATAGAACGGATCGCCGGCCTTCAGCGCGTCGAACTGAATGGCGTTGAGCAGCGTGAACGTCTCGCCAAGCTGGCTGTCGTAATACTTCTTCTCGAGCATGCCGCCGACGATCGAATCGAGTTTGCTGATGTCGTTGCCGTAGACGTTCTTAAGCGCCGCGATTCTGGCGTCGCCGGGCAAGTAGCCGTTGGCCGCCGCGAACGCGTCGAAGTCGGCATAGGTCGAAAGGCCCAAACTGGCGCGCAGGATATTGTAGCTCCAAACGCCATGATCGCGCCCGCGCTGAATGTCGAATGCCTCCAGGTCGGCGGTATTGATGCCGAACAGCGCCGCGCGATTGCCGTCCGCAACGAAGCCATCGATCTCCTGGGAGTACTGGGCGCTGAGCCCGCGAATCCAGGCGTCGATGTCAGCCGCGCTATGTCCGGCGCCGGGAACGTTCTGGGCCGCCGCCGCAAGTGAGAACGCGTTGCCCAGCGAGATGTCCAACAAAGTTGAGCCGTCAGCGTTGAGAAGTTTGTAGTCGTTGCTCGACTGGTCGTGGCCGAAACGGAAGGCGACCGTCGTCCATTCGTTGATGATGCCGGGCGCGATCTGACCGGGATGCGACGCCTTGTAGGCAGCAAGAAGGTCGTCCGCGTGCGTACCTTGCAGCTTCGGCAGATACTCCTCGAACACAACGTGCTGGAATTCCGCCTCGTTGATCGCGCGTGCCGCCTCGAAAAGTTGATCCTGCGACCAACCTTGCGACGTCGCGTAGGGCGTCAGCTGGTCGACCTGATAATTGTGCTCGCGCGCCCAGATCGTCTGCTGAACGATCAGCGGCGCCTGCTGATTGACCCGGTTGTCGCCGGCGTAGAACAAGTTCTCGAACGAGGCATCGGCGGGATTCGTCGCTGGGTTTGGCAGCCCGCCGAATCCGGGCTCCGTGAAGGTTTGAAGCACTTGCAGCGAGGTCAGGCCGGCATCGACGCCGACTTCCTTGATGGTTGGCAGCAGCCCACCTGCACCGAGCAGCAGCTTGGCCGACTGCACGCCGCCGCCCAGGTCGTCACGCGCAAGATCCTCCCGCGCCTGGCTGTTGCCATAGACCATGCTCAAATCGAGGAAGCTCGTTTCCTCGTTGATCTGCTGCCGAACGCCGCTCGAGTCGATTTCGCCGGGCGTGCGCGCGATCGGAAACGGCAGGCCGTCGATAAACAGCGGCGGTCCGCCGGATGGTCCGGTGGAAGCTTCCGCCACGTCGTGCGTGAGGAACTGGCCGAAAAAGTCGAACATCTCATTGACGGCAAAAGAGCTTGGAATGTTCTGGTTGTTCGGACCCAACGCCATGACCGCGTCTGAGACGGCGTGCGCCTGTGGCATGTTGCCGACGAGTGCAGGCCCATTGAACGGCGGCGTCGAATGCTGCACCGGTAGCGCCTGCGCGCCGAGACCGTCTGTGTAGCTGTTCGGCGTAATCCTGATAAACGTGTCGCCGACTTCGCCGACATCGTTCCCAGGAATGTTGTCGCCGTCGTTGTTGCTGCCGTTGGGATTGCGAGCCAAGATCGCGTCAAGCCCGGCAAAAATGCTAGCCATGTCAAATTCCCCCTACCGCGGCGACATTCAACAGACGCAACGCGTTGTATCGTTTTGTAACACGCAACTTTCGGCTCGGTCTCGATACCCTGCGGCAAGGTCGTAGGTCCGTCAGAGACTATCCGTTCGAGCTAGTGCGAGCCCAATCGCGCAACACAAGACGCGCTGGGATCTCGGGCGATTATCGCGGAGTTCGGGTGCAGCACCGCGGCCAGGTTCTCAACCGAGTTGGGCCGCCGGTGGAACATTTGGCAACATATGGTGGTGCGCATGGCTCATCGCTCATGCGACGCGCTTTCGAGTAGCTCTGCGGAAGCCACTGGCTGCGCGAAACCGCGTGCAAGGCTTAACGAACCGTAAAGCCCGAGTGACAGGGGCCGCGCCTAACAGAATCCTTACGCCCTCCTGCGTAACATTCCGCACAATCGCTCTTACGTCTGGAATAGTCGCAATGTCTGTCGGCGCAACGGTAGCGCCGGATTCGCCTACAACGGCGGCGCTGATTGAGCGCGAGAAAATCCGGCTCGCTTACGGCACGTGGGTGCAGTACGTGGACGGCCGCGTCTTCGCGGTGCTGCTCACCTTGCTGATGTGCGGCTTTGTGCCGGGCTTGGGCAACACCCCGCTCTGGATCGGCGCGCTCTGGCTCGCCGTCGACTTCCTTTGGTCCGCCGCCTCGTCGGCGCTTTCTCAATACTACTTCCGAAACAGCGAAACCCGCAGCACCGGCTTCTGGCGCGCGATCCTTGCGGCAATTTGGGTCGCGCACGGATTCTACTGGGGCATGGCGCTCATGCTGTTCTGGGATCCGGCGAACCCGGCCAACCAAGCAATTCTGAGCACCGTCGTGGTCGGCGTGATGGTCTCCTACCTTGCCTCCCTTGCGCCAAGCTTTCCAACGGTCGCGGCAGCGATGAGCGCGCTGTCCAGCGTCGCGTGGATCCAGATCGCGTTGGGTGGCGGAGCGCTGGCGCCGGTCTTTCTCGTGATGCTGCCGTGCTTCGGCTTCCTACTCGCGAACTATGCCTACGAGGCGGCTCAAAAGTATCACAACGCGCTCCGTCTGAGATACGAGAACGAAATCCTCGCGCGCGACCTGACGAAGGCAAACCACGCTAAGAGCAGCTTCCTCGCTTCGATGAGCCACGAACTGCGCACGCCGCTGAACGCGATCCTGGGATACTCCGACCTCATCCGCCAACGCACCTTCGGTCCAATCGCACCGGCACGCTATGCCGTCTATGTTGAAGACATCCATGCCAGCGGCGAGCATCTTCTGAAGATGATCAACGATCTTCTGGATCTGGCGAAGATCGAAGCCGGCAAACGCGAGTTCAAGTTCGCCGCCGCCCATCTTCAATCGATTGCACAAGAGGCCGTCAAACTCGTCGAGCCGCAGGCCAACCGCGCGCTCGTCAGCTTAATGCTGAGCATCAAGCACGACGCCGTCGTCAAAGCCGACGAGCGCGCGGTGAAGCAGATAATCGTTAACCTGCTATCGAACGCGGTGAAGTTCTCGCGCACAGGCGGCATCGCCGTCCTGTTCTGCGAAGTCCTCGCCGACGACCGCGTCGCCTTCGGCGTCAAGGACACCGGCATCGGCATGACGCACGAGATGCAACAGCGCGCCGGCGAGCCCTTCAAGCAAGACGCCGACGTCTATACCGTCGAAGGTCACGGCACCGGCCTTGGCCTACCGATCGTCAAAGGCTTGATCGAAGCCCACCAAGGCCAGCTCAAGATCGAAAGCACGCCCGGCGCCGGCTCAAAAATCTGGGTCGAATTCCCGCCCGAACGCCTGCTGCGCAAGGCCGAAGCCGCCTAAGACCGCCCCTCCCGCGAGCTCACCGCCACCGAACATCCAGACGTAAAATCGGCGTCAGTCGATCGCCTGGATCGCTGCGCTGTTCGCCACGATCTTGGCCACGAGCGCGTCGATCTCGGCCGCCGTGACGTCCCTGTCGCCGATCGCCTCCTGCAGTTGACGATAGCCGTCGTTGACGAGTTGGATGACCTCGCGTCCCGTGGTGATCGCCGCCGGCAGGTTCGCGATCACCTCGCCCAGTAATGCAATGACAGCCGTGGCACTCATGCGCCCGCTCCTTTGAGTTTGGCTTGCGCCTCGCTGACCGCGTTCTTGACGTGCTCGATGGCCATCAACGCCGCGACGAGTTGGCCGGCGTCCACTTCAGCGCCGTTCAGCACCGGCGTCGCCTCCGCGATGGCAGCACTCGCCGCCTTCTCGACGATCTTGATCCGCGTCCACACGGCGCGGTCTTTGCACAGACGCACGACGCCCGCATCCCCATCGCACGTCGGCAAGCGCCCGTAGATCAAGATCGCCTGCTGCGTCGTTTCATAGGCGGCAAGCGTGATCTTCGCCGCGCGCCGCGCCTGATCGTCATGCCCAAGCGGCGCCAGAAGCGCACAGGCCGCCAACGCCGCCGCGATATAGGCCGCGGCCATGGTGTTCACCACCAACCGCAAGCCCGCCATTGTTCTCGAAGGCGTCATGGCGCTTTGCCTTCCGTCGTTTTTGGCGGTGTCCAAGACAGCGCGCCCTCGGCCTTCACGCGGCCGTACCAAGCCATCGCCCCGCCCGCGATATTCGCAATCCCGACGATCAATTCCGCCAACTGATCTTGCAGCGTCGCGTCGAGCTTCACACCCGCCAGCGTCGCAGCGCCCGCAAGCAGCGCGACGATCGAACCCCATACGGTTTTCGACTGCCACCAAACCTTGGTGCCGTTCATGTCCTTGCATCCTCTTTCGCAAAACAAAGGCGGGGCTGCGATCGCCGCAACCCCGCCCACACCCGAATCCGTCCGTCGCTCAGGCGACGTCGGTGAACGTAACTTCCGGAATCGGAGACTCGCCCACCGTCACCGCCTGCGCGGCAATATACTTCACGCCGGGATGCGAACCCGCGTTCTGGCGAATGAAATCCTTCGCTTCGTCGATGGTCGCAAACGAATCCGCGACGCCTTCCCACTCGTCGACGTAGTCGCCGTCGTCGTCCAGGCGCACGACAAAGAACTTGTTCATGAGGTTTCTCCTTCATGTTGGGGTGACACGGCTTTTCGCCGATCGCACACGGGGAGAGCCGTCACGCCCCCATGCACAACGCAAAGCGCGTCCGCGCGCCGACGGCGCAAGCCCGGCGCAAACGCACAAACGAAATCAGAAAATCTTAGGCGGTTATGGCCCGCTGAAACGGTGCAGCGCCGCGCCGCACGACGCAGCTTGCGGGCAGCGTCACCGTCACGCTCGTGCCTAGGCCCGGCGCGCTCTCGATCGCGAGGACGCCGCCAAGCGCCTCGGCGAACCGCTGACACAGCGGCAACCCCAAGCCCGTACCTTCCGCCCGCGCCGCCATGTTGGGCCCAACCTGGCCAAAGGGTTTGAGCGCAATTGCAATCTCGTCCGGCTTCATACCGACGCCGGTGTCGCGCACCGAAAGAACGACCTCGCCGGAAGGTGCGTAGGTCGCGGCCACCGTCACGCGTCCGCCGTCGGGCGTAAACTTGATCGCGTTGGTCGCAAGGTTGATCAGAATTTGCTGTACGACGCGTTCGTCCGTCATCACCCACGGCAGATCCGGCGCGAACGCGGCGTCGAGCTCGATGTGTTTCTTGTGCGCGCGCTCGCGCAGGAGGCGGAACACGACGTCGCCGCACTCACGCAGATCGACCTCGACCACATGAAGGGTCAAGGCGCCGGCTTCGATCTTGGACAGATCGAGCACGTCGCCGATCAGCTTCAGCAGATGATGGCCGCTTTCGTTGATGTCTCTCGCATACCCGACATAGCGCTCACCCGCCGGACCGAACATCTCGCCCGAAATCGCTTCCGAAAAACCGATGATCGCGTTCAGCGGCGTGCGCAGTTCGTGACTCATATGGGCGAGAAAATCCGACTTCGCGCGATTTGCCGTCTCCGCATCCAGTTTCGCGCGGACCAGCTCTTGCTGTTTGTCGACCAAGGCCTGCCTCAGCCCGACCTCGCTCTTGATGAACTGGAAGATCCGCCCGGCCGCCGACTGCAGGCCCACGGCGTAAACTAAAAACAATACGCCGACCAAGATGCGCTCGAGATTGCCGCTGGCGAAAAACGCAATCGCCAGCGGCATGACCGAACATATCGCAAAGCCCATCGCCGCCGGCGGAATCGACATGAGCGCCGAGCCGCTGCCCATCGCATTGCCCAAAGCCAGCACGCACAGCAGCGTCAGCTGCATCGGCGAGGCGTACTCGAAAAACAGCACCGCCCCGATGCCCCACGTCAAAGCGCGAAAGGCGCTCAGCGCAACGATCAGATTGATCAGCCGTTGCGCCTGCCCCTGATCCAGCACACGCTCGCCGATACCTTGCAAAAGCCAAGGCATGACGGCCATCGCCGCAGCGGCGACCGCCGCCCATGCCAGCAACAACCCCGTCGGCACGGTGCCCCAGAATGTCGCCACGACAAGCGATCCGACGACCACGCCGCTGAGCGCGATCATCGGCGCGTTCACCGCCACCGCCTGGATCTGCAATTCGCTGCTCGTCGGAATCGGCGCAACTTCGCCCGGCGCGATCGCTCGGCCGAACTGAGGACGCAACAATGATGACCGCTCGGTCATTCGAGGCTGACGAATCCTGTCGTTGCCGCGAGAATGGGCAGACAGAAATCTTAACCCGCACCGCGTGAAATTCGCCCTAACCGGATGCCACGGCGAAATTAACGGATCGTAAACCGTGCCCTAGCGAATGCGGCCCGATTGCTGAAGAAAGGTCTTGAAAGGAACATCGGCTCGCAAGATGTCGTCGATGAGCACGGCAAACATGTCATAGAGCGCTGCACGGTCGATGCCCCCCATCTCGCAAATCCCAACCTCCACGCCACTTAGACGAATGAGCGCGGTGGCGTGCTGGGCCGCATGTTCGCGGACCCCGGGATAGCCCAGGCGGGTCATCTCTGCTTCTTCGTGCTCGAAGTGGGCACTCATGCTAGCTCGGAGCGAAGCGAGAACATCCAGACCCCGGCGAATGCCCGCAGTGCCGCCGTCGTCGCTCACATTCCAACTTTTGTTGATGATATCGAGCAACAACTGGTGCTCCTCGTCGATGTCGCCGTAGCCGACTCGCCAACTTTGCGGCAGCGCAGCTGGAATCTTTGACCCACCGTGCGATGCCGGTCGCGGTTCTGCCGCGTCGACAAACACTATATCCTGGGAATCTGGCACCGATGGCTCCACACGATTGCAAGACAAGGGAACTAAGCGCACCGAGGATGGGTCAACGAAGGTTAAGGCCTTCTAATCGGCAAACCCATCACCTCCGTCAGCTGTCGTTGGCAAGTCAAAGCAGTTCTCAATCCTGCCGCAGCTCACGCACAAGTTCCAGAACACTGCCCTTTAACTCCTTCGTACTCTCGCCAAGCCCGCGAACCTCTGCCTCTAGCCGCGCGATCCGTTCCGCCGTCACCGTCGATGCCTCGACGGTTGTCACGCGCCGCGTCAGGTCGCTCGCCCACCACAACGCGGCCACCGTTGCGCTGATCAGATAGACGATCGTGGCCGGCCCCAAAATCTTGTCGAATTTCATCGCGCGCTTCTCCCGCGATCCTTACGCGCGGAACGCGCGGCCATCGCCGCTCGCAGTTCGTCCACCAGATGCTTCTGTTCCGCCGCAATTGAGCTCAGTTGCCGCTGCAGATCGTCCACACGCTCCCCATCGCTCTTCACCGCCAACGGCTCGACGCGCACAACGGGCGGCGTCTCGACGTCGAGCACGATAGTCTGCGATGGCGGTTCAGGCTGCGCCTGCGGCAGCACCAGCATGGTTCCCGCGCCGACAGCGGCGACGACGGCGACGGCGCCGGCCACGTCCAAGAACGGATGGCTCATGCCGCCTGCCCCTTCGCCACCGGCGCACCACCGTCCGGATAGGCCTTGCGGTCCAACTCGATGTGCGGGCCGTCTTTGAAGCGCAGCCAGTCACCGCCCCAAACGATTGCAACGCCCAATTCGCGCGCCGCCCGCTTGAACGCATCGGCGATCAGGAAAAACGGCGGCCACTTCCACGTCACCTCACCCCCCACGACCGGCGCGAAATCGATCGCATGACCCGTAAGATGACGCGACCTCAGCGTCCTTGAAGCGCCCGCCGCCACCAATTCGCGTTGCCGTTTCATCGAGCGCAAACCTTCGGTCACGATGAAGTCGACCTCGCTCAACGCCGCCGTACGCGTCACGACCCGCACGAGATCTTCATGAACGCCCTCAAGCTTTGCGAGACTCCGCTTGTCCAACCGCATGCTCACTCTCCTCATGTGTAAGAGAATTCGATCTGTCCGCGCGCGCCGTCACCCGACATGCCGGTTACCGCAGCCGCACCGGCGCCGCCTGGTGCCACGCCATCGGCGTTCGCCGCACCGCCGCCGGTGCCGCCATTGGGTCCCAAGCAGCTGCCGCCCGTTGGCGTCACGCCGGAACCGCCGCTCGTGTTGATGTCGCCGCCCGAAGCGGTACCGCCCACGCCGTTTTTCGAGCCGCCAAAACCGCGACCACCCTCGCCGCCATTCGCGGTCATGCTCACCGCGCCGCCGGCGACAGAGCCGGACACGGATGACGCATTGCCGTCAGCGCCGTCGCCGTTGGTAGATCGTCCGACCACCAGCGCGGCGACGGTGAACGTGAAGGTGTTGCCGCCAACGACCGCGATCACCTTTTCGCAGAAGCCGCCACCGCCCCCGCCTTGCTGCACGTTGTCGGTGTTATCCCGCCCGCCCGGCGCACCGCCGCCATAAACGCGAATGCGAACGCTGGTCGCGCCGGCAGGCACGGTCTCTGTCAAAGCCGTGCCCGCGGTGTAGACGCGGTTCTCACTATGCCCGAGCCCGCCGACCGCGAAGCCCATCAGTTGCGTGAGCGCCAGCACGTTTAATTGTCGGTGTTGGCGTTGGTCGTATAGAACAGCGCGACGCCGTGGAGCCGCGCGTCGATTGTCATCGTGTCCGCCCCGTTCGTCGCATCGCGATAGACCTGAAACACGACGACGTCGTTTTCGGCAGGCGTCCCAGCGATCACGACAGCCCCGGTTTCTGCAGATCGATAGAGATCGTTGGTGGTGCCGCCCGCATCCGTCACCGTCAGCCCGCTGCCGAACGCGGCGTCGAGGGCGTCGTCATCGGAGAGGGCGACAGCATGAATGCCCCAGACCACACCGAAGTTCGTCGCCGTCGCTGCATGCGACCACACGAACACCGCCGACACGGCGCCTTCGTTCCACCCTTTGGGCATTTGAATTTGAAACTGTGCGTACTCGATCGTTGCCGCGTCAAAATCGAGCGTACGGATCATGACCTTGTTGGTGGTCGTCTCGACGGTGCCGGCAGCAGGCCCGTTCGTCGTCCGCGACGTCATCGCCCCAGCGGGAATCCAGACCGTGTGCTTGCCGATACCTATATGCCCCGCGAGCACTTTCTTGGGCGCTGTGGCGCTTGCATCGCGCGTGACGATGTAATCGGCGGCATGGTCGGGGGCGGTATCTTGCGTGAAGTTGTTCCAAAGGTTGTAGATTAAACTCTGGAACGTCACCTTATTGCCGGCGTTGGATTCATCCGCGTCGACGAAGGGACACAGATCGTTCGTCGCACCGCCCGAACTGTCGGTCGTCAGCGCGTTCAAATCGATTGATCCGCCAATGCCGAGTGTTGCACGCGCAGTCTCCGCGTCATCGTCGTCAAGCAGCGTACCGATGAACGGCGACACCGCTTGCAGTGACAGATCGACCGGGACCTTCAGTTCGAAGGCGTCACCGGCAGCAGTTACGCCAAGGATGTGGTTGGCCGCCGCCGCGTGCGGTTCCGGCAGCGGCGCGTCGACGAACACCGTGCCTACGGCAAAGCGGGGCGTGCGCCCGATCAATTCGCGCAGCGTCTGAATCCCGGCAGCCAGTTTGTCGAGCTGCGTTTCGATATTCTCCGCCGCGAACGCGCCGGAAGGAACAAGGTCCAAATCCTGCGTCAGCGGCATATCCCGCAGGATCACGACCGTCTGTCCCGACGCCGGCGCCGCACCGAAGACGACATTGCCTGAGTTCGGATACGGCGCGACATTCACCGAATAGTCCCCGCCAAGGGACTGCAGCGTGTCGGCCAGCGTCGCGTTGTTGCGGAGATAGACCTTCAGGTCCGTCGCCGCCCAAATCTTGAAGGCAAAGCCGAAAGTCGTCGTCGCTCCGTTCGCCGCGTGCGAAACGCGCGAGGACGTTGTGCTCAATGTCATGCAGACGCTCCGATAGTCCGCGAGCCGCTAATAGGGACTGTCAGGGTCGTCGTGAATTTCGACGGTGCGCGGATAGTCCGGCACACCCCATTCCCACGGCGGCCACACGACGGTGCCGCTCATCGGCGTTTGCGGCATTGTCCAGCCCGGCGGTGGATCAGGCCGGCGCGAACCGTCCTTCACGGTCAACGCTCCATAGCGGAACGCGTCCGCCGCGTGACTGGTCCAGTCGTGCAACGGTTGATCTTCGAACATCCGGCGCTCGTCGTTCCAGCGCCGTTGATATTGTTTCAGCGCAGCAATGCCGCGTTCGCATTTCGCTTGGTCGAACCAGCAGCGCGGAAGAATCGTGCGCACCGCATTGATACCGTCCGCCAGCGGCGCATGAGGCGCGATGAGACTGCGCGCATTGGCATGAACGACGCCGAGCGCCCGCAGCGTTTCGATGCGCGAACGGCCGGTACCGAGTTCCCGCACCGCGATGTCGTGCGGCAAGATATGGCGTTCGTAACGATAGCCCTTGTTGCGCAGGATTTCGGCATAGTGATCCAGCCCCTCGCCGGACGCCTCGTAGAAATCGACGAAGTGAAGCTCCGTTCCAGCACGCTGGACGAACCAGATCGTCGTGGCGTCGCTGACGCCCAAGTCCCACCACGTCTCGACGCCGTGATGTGGCACATGCGGCACAAGGGTAAGGCGTGCCTCATTGTGTGCCGTTTCCATCAGCTTGCCGTAGTACGACCCCACCAGAGCCGCAGCGAACGAGCAGTAGAACTCTTGACGAATGAGTTCGTCAGGCATTCCCGCCGCGCGCTCTTCGTCGATGGCCGACAAGGGGATCGCCCGCGTGTCCTCGACGGACAGCCGCTCGCAGAACCAATTCGGATTGCGCCGCGCCATGTCGAACAACGCTTCGCCATGGTTCGACCCGCGCGGCGTAAAGGCAAAAGCCGCCCAGCCTTCGTTCTCGGCCAAGATGGGCCGCAGATATTCCCAGCAGCGCGGGTTCTGCAGAGCGTATTCAGAGAAGACAATACCGACCGGATTGCCGCCGATCAGCGCCTCATGAAAATTGTCGGAGCCGACGACCTGCCACACCGACCCGCCGGTGAGCTTGATCCGCATGTCGGCTTCGTTGCGGTGCGAGATCAATTCGCGCGGCCAGTGATCGAGAAACGGGCGTCCTTCCTTGGTGACGCCGTCCCAGAGAATTTTCCGTCCCTGCTTGGCGGTCGGGAAGATGTGCCAGTAGACGCCGGTACGCCGCATGGACGCGAGAACGGTAGCATTCAGCAGCAGCAGATCTTTGCCCGCGCGGCGATGCCAGACCAATACGATGCGGCGCGTGTGCCCACCGGTAAGCGCGGTCCACGCACGCCGCTGATAGCGGCGCGGCTCCCAGCGGACCGGCGCCTCGATCTCTTGAGACGCGGCGAACCGCCCGCCGGCCAACCGGCCGGCGTTGATCACGCGTTCTGTCATATCTCGTTAGTCTTTCCCGCCGTCCGCGAGCCGCGCGCGCAACCGGGGCGGCAACTCGTCAACCGTCAGCTTCTTCTCGGCAACAAGGCGCAGCATCGCGTCCTCTGAATCAAAGTCGCGAATGACGACGGTGACGTTCTGTTGTCCGAATGACGGCATGGAAATTCGTTCGCGATATTGGTCGGGCCGTACGGCCTTCAAACGCGCGAGCAGCAGCGCATCGGAATATTTGCGCTTCGCGCCGCGTTCTTCGCCTTGAAAGTAGACCGGCTCGTCATAGCCATCGCGCCCGCGCCTATCGGCTTCTTCCTCCAACAGGTCGCCCGCGATCGCCATCGCTTCGGCCCATTGAGCCGCAAACTCCGGATCGTCCCGGCGCCAGCGATAGACGCAACGGCGGGCATAGCTTGCTGCCGCGCATGCGGCGCGGACGGGATGACCGTTTTCGAGCGCGGCAAAAAACGTGGCGTCGCCTTCGGGCGTGCGGGTGGATCGAGCAGGCATGTCAGTCTAATCCCTTGATAAACCGGGCTTTTGCTGTTCTCGGCGGATCAAACGATGCGTGACGATCTCACCGGCCGTTGCTAGGCTGGCAGCGTTCCGGGGGGATCACATCGCTATGCGTCTTTTGCGCATGATCGGCGCGCGCTCAGTTTTCCGTGGCTTCGTTCGAGTCATGGTCGCGACGACGCTTGTGCTGGCGTTGACGCAGGCCGCCGGCATCGAAGCGCCTCTTTCAATCGCGTCCGCTCGCGCGCAAAGCCCACCCGAACTGGTCAACAGCGCCTTAGAGCTCTACTCGGCGGCCCGTTACCAAGAGGCCCTCAAGGTTTCGGAGCAAGGGTTAGCGCTTGCCGAGAAAGCCGAAGGTCCAGAAGGCATCACGGTCGCATGGTGGCTCAATCACCTCGGATTGATCCACTCTGCGTTGGGCGACTATCCAAAGTCCGAAGCGTCGTACAAGCGCGCGCTCGCCATCCGCGAAAAAGTACTCGGCCCAGATCACCCGCACACGGCAATCGTACTGAACAACTTGGGCGTACTGTACGACACCATCGGTCGTTACGCCGAAGCCGAGCCCTTGCTCAAGCGCGCATTGGCCATCAACGAAAACACCTATGGCCCCGACGGCGCGTCCGTCGCCACAAACATCAACAACCTCGCTTTGGTCTATCTGAGCCAAGGCCGGTTGTCAGAGGCGGAGCCGTTGCTGAAACGCGCGCTGGCCATCAGTGAAAAGACGAATGGTCCCGACAGCGTCGATACGGCGACCAGCCTTCAGAACTTAGCCGTCCTGTATTCCGACCAGGGACGTTTTGCCGAAGCAGAGCCGCTCTACAAACGATCGATCGGCATCTACGAAAAGGCACAAGGCGCCGACCATCCGGACGTCGCGACCGCCATCAACAATTTGGCGGAACTTTATCGCATGCAGGGTCGATACGGCGAGGCCGAGTCCATGTTTAAGCGGGCTCTTGCGATCGACGAACGTGCGCGCGGTCCCAACAGTCCCGATGCCGCGCTGGTCATGAGCAATCTGGCCGCGATTTACGACGACATCGGTCGATACGGCGAAGCCGAAACCTATTTGAAACGCGCGATTGCGATCCTCGAAACAGCGCTGGGGTCCGAGCATGTTCTGGTCGCGAGCGCGATCACGAACTTGGCGAGCGTGTATCTCGCCCAAGGTTGGATCGAAGAAGCAGAGCCGTTGTACGTCAGGGCGCTTGCCATCAGCGAAAAGGTCCAGGGCGCCAACCATCCGGATACGGCAACGAGCCTCAGCAATTTGGGCAGCCTGTACATCCGCAAGACGCAATTCGCCAAAGCGGAGCCGCTATTCCTTCGTGCGCTCAGCATCCGTGAGAACGTACTTGGACCCGACCACAATCTCACGGGCGCGTCGCTCAACAATTTGGCGGCGCTGTACTCCGACATGGGAAGGTACGACCAAGCCATCCCTTACGCGAAGCGCGGGATGGCCATCACCGAGCGCAAGCTCGGCCCAAATCACATGTTCACCGCGCGCGCGATTGGCACCTTGGCCGTCCTTTATGTACAGAAAGGCGAACTCGCCGAAGGCGAGCGTCTCTATCGCCAAGCACTGGCCAGCCTTGAGAAGAGCGAGCTACCACTATCGCTTGAACTCGGCGGCGTACGATACCGGTTGTCGCTCCTTCTCCTTCAGCGCGGAAAGACCGATGAAGCCTTAGACCTTTCGCGCCGCTCGATCGCCGTCCTTGCCGACCGGCGTGCACGCGCCATGGCCGGACAGCTCAAGGGATTGAGCGCCGAGCGCATTGGGTACGCCGACTTCTTTGCCCAATTCGTGCGCGCGGCCCACGCGGTCGCCCAGCAAAGGCCGGAGCGCGAAGCCGCACTGATCACGGAGAGCTTTGAGGCCGCACAGCTTCAGGCTCTCGATGAAACCGAACGCGCGGTTGCGCGGATGGCATCGAAATTCGCTGCGGGCAACGACGAACTCGCGCGCCTATTGCGCGAACAGCAAGACTTGCTGCAGCGGTTGCCGGCCTTGACGCGGTCTTATGCGAATGCACTCGGCAGCAAGGATTCCGCCACCCGTGCGCAAGCACCGGCTTTCCGGGACGAGAGCGCGCGAATAAGCGCCAGATTGAACGACATCGACGCGCAGCTGCGGCGCGATCATCCCGCGTATGCCGAACTCATAGAACCCAAGCCGATATCGTTGGCAGAGTCACAGGCCCTTCTGTCGAACGACGAAGCGGTCGTCTTCCTGTTGCCCGGTACAGGCGAGACCTTTCTATTCGCTGCAGCAAAGACCGGCGCGCAGTGGGCCAAGTCTTCGTTGTCGGCGCAGGCCGTTGCAAAGACGGTTAGCGAATTGCGCCAGCAACTCGAACCTACCAAATGGCAGGATAGCTTCGAACCTTATGACCGTGCGCGCGCGCATTCGCTCTACGGCGCGCTTTGGGCGCCGATCGCGAAAACCACCGAAGGCAAGAAGCACGTCTTCGTTGTGCCGACTGGGTCGTTGACCAGCTTTCCGCTGGCCACGCTTGTGACCGAGACGCCGCAAGGTGGCGCGGCCGGCGACGCCGACCCGGTCGCGTTGCGCGATACGCCGTGGCTGATCAAACGGCACGCGCTGTTGACCTTGGCGTCGATATCCAGCCTGAGGATGCTTCGCCGTTTTGCGAACAAGGCATCGGGGACCGAACCGTTCGTAGGCTTCGGCGACCCTGTGTTCGGCGCGGGCGAAGCCGCGGTGAAGAACCCGCTTGGCCCGGTCCTTCCATCCGCCGCACCACAAGTCCCAAGCACGATCACCTTGCGCGCGCCACCGATTGCCGAGGGACCGGCCGCAACGGGGCCGGCATTTCAGACAATGCCGTCGCCCATCTCGTCGTGGCGCTCGATCCTACCCATGAATGCAAACTTGCGGGTCATCCGATTGAACGCCGACCGTCCCACCCAACTGTCCGCGGGCGAGGGCGCCATCGTGTTGGCCGGCCCACCATCCCTTCCACGTTCAGCCGATCGAAGCGTGGCAAGCGTGTTCCGCGGCACGGAGCCCGATCTCACACAACTAAGTCTGTTGGCGCCGCTGCCAGCCACCGCCAGCGAAATACGCGCTCTTGCCAAGACGCTGGGCGCGTCGGAGAAGACCGATGTCTTTTTACGCGAACGTGCGACCGAGGCGCAGATCAAGACGGTCGACATGTCGCGTAAGCGCGTCGTCGCGTTCGCCACGCATGGTTTGATGGCCGGTGAATTGGGTCTGGGCGAACCCGGCCTTGTGTTCACGCTGCCCACGACGCCGAGCGACCGCGACAACGGATATCTTTCCGCGTCGGAAGCGGCTCGCCTCAATCTGCGTGCGGACTGGGTCATTCTGTCCGCCTGCAACACGGCCGCAGGCGACACGCCGGGCGCCAAAGGCTTGTCCGGCCTGGCGCGCGCGTTCTTCCTGGCGGGCGCCAAATCCCTTCTCGTTTCGCATTGGACTGTGTGGGACGACGTCGCCGAAAGGCTGACCACAATCGCGGTGAAGCGTTTCCAAACGAACCCAGCGGAGGGACGCGGGGAAGCGTTGCGCCAATCGATGCTGGCCGTCATGAACGACACAAGCTCGCCGCGCTTCGCCCATCCGGCCGCGTGGGCGCCGTTTGTACTGGTCGGCGACGTGCGTGCGAACTAGCCGCGCTAATTCGTGTAGATCGAAAACAGGTTCGTCCAATTGCCGCGGTTTTCGACGACGAGGTAGAAATACGCGTTGCGCTGCGGTGTCCACGAGCACGTCTCGAAATCGTAGGTGCTTCTGCTCTCGCACACGACGTTGTTCTTGTCGTCGAGAATGACCAAGTCGAGGTTGGCGGTGCGCGAACCGACGATCGTCACGCGCGCGAGTTCTTTCTCCCGGAAGTCCGCTCTGAATTTTGCGTGGGCGCCGCGTCCCAGCAACTGACGATGAAACTTCGGCCCGCCGCCTGCGCCGCGCAAGTTCGTGCGCTCGGTCTCGTCGATCAAAGCCAAGGTGTTCGTGTTGCCGGCCGCCAGCGCGCGCGCTTCGGCAAGCAGTGCCTGAGGCGTGTGTTCGACTTTCGCAGGCGCGGGTCCGGCCGCATCGGGTTGACCGCCAGTCATCTCTGCCGTCATAGGCGTCGGAGTCGGCGCAGCCAACGCCAACAGGCGCGACGCCGCAACCAAGAGGACCGGGTCTTTTTGTTCGCGTCCGACGGTGGCCACCTGCGCGGACAGATGAACGCGTTCGACAGCGGCGGCACTGTCCACACTATCGGCCGCGGCGCGATCGGCATACATAAAAGCTGTCGCCGCGGCCGCAGCCAACAACATCCCAACGACTGACCGATGCCCCGACATTTCGCCCCCGCCCCATTGACCGGCGAAACATTGCACATGGCCGCCTGCCGGAAAAGGTACCGCTATCCCACCGGCACCACGAACCGCCGCAAAGTCAGGTGATTTGGCGCGGCCGATGAGCCAAACCAGTTCTCTTTGGACGCCTCACCCAATAGCGACATGCCCGCGCCGATCAGCGCACCCTGAAGGGCGGTGCGCCCTCGCGCGCGAGCATTGGCGGCGCTGACCTTGTGTTCCCACGCCGTGACCTCGCCGCCGTGAAGCGCCGTCAGGTGATCGCGCTGTGCGCGCTCGGCGATTTTCGCCGCGGCATCTACGGGCGAACCGCGCGATAGGTCGACATTCGATTGGCCCGTTTGAGCGAGATACTGCCCGATGCGCTCGCGGCCTTCGTCCAGCGGACGTTGCGCATTCATTGCCGCGGTCTGGCGCGTGAGACGCGCCTGTTGCTCGCTGGCGGCGGCTTCGGCCTTGGCGGCCTTGTTGGCTTGGATGCCTTCCGCAACTCTCAAGCCGATGCTCGCCACTGTGAATGCAGTTTGCAGGCACATGGTAGACCTAACATTGCGTGTTGCGACGAGCAGAAGGAACCACGGATGGCGAAGAGCCACCTACTCCGGCGGTCTAGCCGGTGAGTTTAAGCTGAAGAAATTTCGCGGATGTGAAGCAGGCGAGAGCATACGAAAGCTCGCCGACGAATAGCCTTAAGCCGCTTTTGCAACACGAGGCCACCTTCTCAGATATGAGGCAAGATAGGGGAATATGTATCGCGTCCCTGGATTATCCCGCTGCCTGGTCTGCACCTTCACTCGCGTGGCGGGCGAGCGTCTGGGCATTCGTCGCCGCGATTGCGTGCGTGCGAGAGGGGCAATCGTGAAGAAATTCCGATTCTTTGGTTGTCTGTTCGTTCGGCGTCACGTCCAGCACGCGAAGTTCCACCTCGCGGTTCTTTGGGTGACGTGCGCGTCAACATGCTTGCGCGAAATTCTTTCTGCACGCGATTGCTCCACTCTGCTAACGATGCCGCACGCCCGCGCTTGACGCGGGACGCAAGGGAGAGACAGCGATGAGAGCATTGCTATTGGTGTCCGTGGTGGCGTTCGCGTTCAGTGCGACGGCCGCCAGCGCTGAGACGTTTACGTTCACCAGCAAGGCAACGACGGTTGCGCAAATCGGTGGACCCGGCCCGGCCGGCAAGCCGGTTGGGGCGTCGCACGCGACGAACGAAGCAGAAGTGGTTTGGGCCTCAGGCACGAAGATGAAAAGCAAGGGCAACTGCATGTCGTGGTCGGCACCGCCGGGAAGCGGCTTCACCAGTCAAGGCGTGTGCGACGGAACGGACGCCGATGGCGCCAAGACATTCATGATGTTCTCGTGCGCGGCCAACGACAAAGGCACGGAAAATGATTGCTGGGGACGCTTGACCTATGTGTCGGGCAAGAACCAAGGCAAGGTCGCCACGGCCTCGTGGCACGGCAAACAGAACGCCGACGGCAAGGGCGGCACCGCCGCCGGCGCCGGGAATATGAATTGAGCTAAGTGAACTGAGGCGACGCGCGTTCGATGAGCGCGCGTCGGCCTGTCGTCAAACAACAAACACTGACCGCACCGCGTCACGCCTGCGATAGTGCCTGTCTCATGCAGCGATGTGTTCATAAGGGCCGAGCAACTCCAACTTCCCGAACCGCGCGAACTGCAACGCCGCGCCGAGCGAGTCAGCGATTGTCGGCTTCGGTCCGGCGACAAACGGGCGACCGTCCGAAAGTGTTCGATTAAGGGCAGACAGCGGCCCCTTCATCAACGCTGTGAACCAAGCCGAAACGCCCGCGTCCTAGGGATAACCCGCGGGAGAGATAACCCGCGTGCGCGCGCGAACCACAAATTAACCCATCTCACCGATCCTTGCTGCTCAGCTTCCGAGGTCTGCGGCAACCGGCATTTTGTCTCGAAATCGAGGCTACAACATGGATCGAGTACCGCCTGAGATTGCGCCGCCCGTTTCGGGGATGACGCTCGATTGGACGTGCACAAGCACGTCTCCAAAAATCAATCGCGCATTAAGCTACTGGGAGGCAAAACGGCGCGAGGGTGCCATGCCGGCGCGCCGCGATATTACGCCTTCTGAAATCCGGGACATACTGCCGTCGGTGCAGCTCTACGACGTTGTCGATGGCGGCGCGACTTATCGAGTGCGTCTCTTCGGGACGGAAATTGCGCGCGCCTTCGAGAAGAACCCGACCGGCAATGTGTTCGACCGCGCATCAAATGAGCCTCTTGTCCTGCGAATGCTCGCCGTTTTCGATCATGTCTTGCTGCGGCGCAAACCCCTCATCGCGCGCGCCGAGAACACCGCGATCGCGAAGATCGATTATTCGGCAATCGAGTCTATTTTCCTTCCGCTGTCCGACAACGGCGCAGAGATCAACATGATCTTTGCCGCAACTGTCGTTTTCGCTCCTCGGTGCGCATCGCGGCTTGCGACTGTATAGTCGTAAGGGAGTCGTAAGCAGACGTTGTAGGAGGACATGATATCCATTTCCAATACGACGGCGGACGATCCATGGGAATAGGTATCATGTCCCCTTATTTTATTTTGATCCGTGTTCGCGGTTGAGCCGCTTTGCACTGCCGTCGCGCCGGTAGGTGCCGCCTGGAGATGATTCAAACGATGGCTGCGGCGCATGGGCTGATGCTCGTTATTGCCGGAGTCCGTGTTCAAGTATTCTCCGAACGCCGTTTCGATCTCGTCTACCAGCGTGCAGCTCTTAGCTGCCGGCAGGGCAAAGATTGACAATCTCCTAACACCCGCTGCACGGCACGGGTCCAAACCGATTTGCAACGAATTCAAACCATAATGCCACGGTGAATTCGCGGATCTGGACTGGACCCCACTCATGCATTTGATGACCAAGACGGCACTAATTATTGCCGCCGCGCTCGCACTTGCGACGGTGGCAAACGTCGCCCTGCTGCAGATAGAAATTAACGGCCGTTGACGGTTTGCACGCCGCGTTGGGAGGCATTCTTAACGAGCTCGTGCGCATATTTGCCGCTAAACGATCCTCGGAATCGACAATGCTGAAATCGACAACGCCCCCGGGGGCGCAAATTCCGAATGTAGATCTGGCGTATCTCGACGACGGCGAAGTCCGCACACTTTCGGCGGCAAAGTACTTCGCCGAGGGTCGCACCGCCGTACTCGGTGTGCCGGGTGCGTACACGCCGGTCTGCACACGGCGCCATGTGCCGGATTTCATCAAGAACGCCGACAAGCTCGAAGCGCTCGGGTTTCGCCGACTCGTGTGCATCGCGCCGAACGATCCCTTCGTGCTCGATGCCTGGTCGCGCCAAGTCGACCCGATGCGAAAGCTTCGCTTCCTGTCTGATGGAAACCTGGAGTTCACGCGCGCGCTTGCTCTCGACGCCGTCAATCGCGAACTCTTCATCGGCACGCGTTCGGAACGCTATCTCATGATCGTGGAGAACGGAACGATCGTGCGCTTGCGCATCGAACCGAATATCCTGACTTTCTCTTGTGCCACGGCGGATGATGCGCTGAGCGCCGCCGACTCGCTCGATATCACGATGGTCTGACCGGCATGCGTTACTGGGAACTTCTCGACAACGCGCGCGAGTTGCGCGCGAAAGTGGCAGCGTTCATGGATTCGAACGCGCTTGCTCCAACGCCCGTCAAATACGAGCTTTGCTTTCACTACATCTTGGGCGAAGACGCCGAATTGAAGCAGGCGCTCGACGCGGCCATCGCCGCGAATCTCATCGACGATTCCGACTGTATCAAGGAACTGCACGAAAAATTCTGCCAACGTTCCAGCGAGACCGAAGTCGACCACTCGGCATCTGGTTTGCGAGTGGTATTGCAGCAGCTTGCGGGCGCGCTGCAATCGGCCGGCAAGGGCTCGTCGGCCTACGGCCGCACGCTGGCATTTGCGACCGATCAGCTGACCCGTGCCGACGCTTCGCCGAAATTGCGCACTCTCATCGATTCGGTCGCGTCCGCAACGCGGCTCATGAACGAGAATACGAAAGAGCTCGAAGCGCGGGTCGAAGCGTCAACCAAGGAAGTCGAAGCCTTGCGCGCCAAGATGGAGACCGTTCGCAAGCAAAGCCTGATCGACGCGCTGACCGGTTTGGCAAACCGACGCTCGTTCGACGAAACCTTGACCGCATCGGCGGCCCAAGCGCAGGCCGAAGGCACGCCGCTCTCGGTATTGATGTGCGACGTCGATCACTTCAAGAAATTCAATGACACGTGGGGCCACGCCACCGGCGATCAAGTGCTCCGCCTCGTCGCTCATTGCGTCAGCACCAATGTCAAGGGCCGCGACACAGCGGCCCGTTATGGCGGCGAGGAACTAGTCGTTATCCTGCCCAAGACGGGCTTGGCGCACGCGATAGTCGTCGCCGAGCAGATTCGCCGCACCGTCGAATCCCGGAAGATCGTCAAGAAGTCGACCGGCGAAAGCTACGGCTCGATCACATTGTCGATCGGTGCCTCCGAGCTTAGATCCGGCGAGAGCGTCGCCGATTTATTGGCGCGCGCCGACGCTTGCCTTTACGCCGCCAAGCGCGCGGGGCGCAATCGCGTGTGCGGCGAAGCGCCGACAGACGCCCAGGTGCAGGCCGTGGCGGCGAACAAGAACGGCACGGCCAAAAACGGCGATTCCGGCGCGAGCGTAATGGAGCTTCAATTCAACGACCAGCAAACCGAGATTTTCGTCGACCCTGAAGTCACGCTCGCTGACGACCGATTGAAGAAGCTGCTGAACTGGTATGCCATAGCCGCGAAGACGGGCATTCCTCACTGGCGCGACAGCCGTCTCGACGATCTTTCGTTCATACGGGATGTTCTGCATCTCTACGCGGACGAAGACGAAGCCGGCGCATTTCGTGTTTGCTCCGTCGGTGAAGGCTTAGCTCGTGTCTTGGGTGCGAATCCAACCGGCATTGTCCTGTCGCAAACAGCCACCTACCCGACGGCTCTGGCAGCCAGTTTCCTTCGTGCGTTCGAAATGATCCGGTTGACCGCGCAGATGAAGACGCCTCTGCGCTCGTTCTCCAAATCGGTACACCACATCGGCGCTGGGCAGTTCAAGGGCGAAAGTTTGTTTTTGCCGTTCGCGTCGGCGGACGGCACAGGCAGCTTTGTTCTCGCGGCGACAGTCTTCGCGGCGTTTGGGGCCGACACGGGCACGAGGCACCGGACCGCTTAGGTCGCGTCCGCCGGCTGCATTCGAGCGAGCAAAGCACGCTCAAGCCTCTAACCTTCGCCGACCGCGATACGCGGCATCACGCACAGAATATCCAGCGGCAACGGTTCGTCCTGCACGATCGTGATCTGGCCGTCGCTTTCGTAGTCGCTCGCCGGAAACACGTCGAAGTCGCCGGAGCGCAGCGGCGGTGAGGCGTTCATCGGGTCGGATTGGCCGCGGCGGACGAGGTCTTCCATCAGCGCCTCCATCGTGCCGGCCTTGCCGCCAATTGCAATTCGTCGACAGGATACATGTGAACCGAAGAACTGAACGGCAGCGCGCTAAGGCAGCTTCGCTTCAGCCGACACCACGGACTTGCAGGATGGGTCAAGACCTCGGATTTCCAAACTTGCAGCGATGATCGTGCCGCTTGGCAAGTCGCCCGGAAAAACGGTAATCGACTTCGAGTTCTGTCCGCTGATGATCGTACCGGCAGAGACGCTCCAGTTGTAAGTCAAGCCATCGGGCGCGGGCTTGACGGAGAAGACTACGTCTCCCGAACCCACCGTACCCGTGACCTTGAAGGCCGGGCAGGAAACCTTCGCCGCGATCGACGTGTTGGCGACAGTCGCAATTGCCGCCGCAGCGTTGGGAAGGCGCGGCCACGGGAGTTTGTGCGACGAAGAGCAAGCGACCTGTGCGATGGCGTCGCCAACCGTCCCCTTGGCGACGGTTGAGCGAGAACTGGACGTCATGCCGCCCAGAACCTTCGCGGTCTTGTCGAGCGCGATCCGGTCTTTCGCCTCATATGTATGCTGCGTGCAGTTGATGCTGTATTCGGACCAGACCCCGCGCGTCCGCTTGGGAAAAGCCGGGCTGCCCTTCGGCCAAACCGTCAACACCCAGATGGCCGCAGTGTCATTTTGATCGGTGGTTCGACGTGAGCTTTCATCCACGAAGGTCGTCCTTCCGTCTGCAGTGGGCAGCCGCAACAGCGATGACTTGATGTTGCTGGTTCCGATCGCGATGCCGTCGACGAGGGAGGGTTTGTCTCTCGCGCCTCGTGCTGAAATCTTCGGCGTCGGGGCCACCAACGTGACGATGCCGTCCTTGAACTCCAACGGGTGGACTTTGCACGCGGCGACGCCCGGCGTGATCTCCTGCGAATTAGGGGGCGGCATACCTATTCCAAGGCTGCGCAATAGGTATTCTGTCACCCTATTCTTGACCGCGCCGCCGCGCGCCGGCTCACACCGCGCTCTCGGTCTCCGCCACGCATTCGACCTCGACCAGGAAATCGGGATGCGGAAGCAGCGCCTCGAACGCTGTGCGCGCGGGGAATTTTCCGTCCGGCCACGACTCCGCGTAGATCTCGTTCATGCGCCGCCAATCCTCGCGCCGCGCAAGAATGACGGTGCACTTCAAAACCTTGTCGAAGCCGCTGTCGCTCGCCCTCAGAATTTCGCCCACGTTGTGCATGGTCTGGCGCATCTGCGCGTCGAAGTCGCCCTTCGCCAGATTGAGCTCGAGGTCGAACGGCGTAATCCCTGAGACGAAAACCAAGCGCCCGTTGCGCACCGCTTGAGCGATCGGTGCCTTCGGACGAGGCGCCTCCGGTGTTTCAACGATCACACGCGTCATACAAAACCTCCTTAGTAATACCAATAGGGGACGAAACTAGGGGACCGCATACTTATTTCGGCAGCCCGGGGAATAGGTATGCTGTCGCCCTATTCGAGTCGCCACTGCGCGGATCGGCCTCGGGCCCTTATTCCAGCGTCGCGTAGTTCGTTGAGCGGTCGGCGGAGCGCTTGTTCGCGAGGCTCTCGACGGCCTCGACGAGATCTTTCAGATACTGGTCCATCGCACCAGTGTTGCCGTTGCTGACGGTGGAATGCAGCGAGTCGGGCGGTCCTTGCCGATCGTGGAACCAGCCGCGTTCGAGCAGCGCATCGCCCAGCGCGAACATGTCGACGCTGCGCGCGGCGGCAGGATCGCTCGCCATCGCAACAAGGTGATAGGTGCCCGCGCCCAGAACGCGGATGCCGTCGATCGCCGCGATGCCTTTGCGCAACTGATCGGCGTTGCGCAGCGTCGCATCCGTTAGGCGCAGATAGCCATCGATGCCCAAATGCTGCATCACCGCCCAAGCCGCCGCCATCGGCAGTCCCGAACGCGTACCCTGTAAGTTGGGCGATGCATAGAACCCGCCCAGCCAATCGTCGAACACGAAGGTCTGATACGCACGCAGGGCCTTGTCGCGATAGAGCACGACCGAGGCGCCCTTGGGCGCGTAGCCGAGTTTGTGGATGTCGGCCGAGATGGACGTCACCCCGTCGACGCGAAAATCCCACGGCGGCACCGGCCTGCCCAAGCGTTCCGCAAACGGCAGGACGAAGCCGCCCATGCAGGCGTCGACGTGGCAGTTCGCACCCGCCGCGCGCGCCAGGGCGGCGATCGCCGGAACATCGTCGACCACACCTTGCGGATATTGGGGCGCCGATCCGACGACAAGCACCGTGTCGCGGCCGACGGCATTTGCCATCGCGTCCGTGTCCGCCGTCCAGTCAGCGCGAACTTTGGTCTTCGTGACTTTGATGTCGAACAGATGCGCGGCCTTGTGGAACGCCGCGTGTGCGCTTTCCGGTACGACCATGTGGGGCGCCGTGATCCCGCGTTCTTTGCGCCCGCGTTCCCGCGCGGCAAGGACCGCGCACAATATGGATTCGGTGCCGCCGCTGGTCATAAAGCCGGCCGCGCTTTGCGGGCCGTGCAGCAGGTCGGCCGTCCAGCGCACGACGTCGGCTTGAATGGCGCCCAGCGAAGGGAAGGCTTTCGTGTTGAGCGCGTTCTCGTGCAGGTAAAGCATGGCAGCGCGCGCGGCGACCTCGTGCACGGAGGGGCCGCCGTCATAGACCATGCCGAACGTGCGCCCGTCCTGCCAGCGCACGTCGCGCGCCCGCTTGGCATTCAATTCCGCGATGACATCGTCTATGGGGCGGCCATGTTCCGGCATCGTCATAGTCTTTTCTCCGCACTGATGAGCCCGTTATCGGAGCATAAGCGGGCGAAGACAAGCGAGGGCTATGAGCGCTTTGTTCGTTCCCTGGGAGCGCCGTCATCCTGTCGGCTCTTGTTCCTTCGTCACTTCACTAAAGAGCCGGCTGGAAGCCGAAAGATCACGCCTCCCTCACCCCATTCAATCCAGCGACAGGGGCGGCGCTTTAGCCTGATGCTCGGGCCGAGTATCCGCAATTGCACCATCCAGGCGGCCGTTGCGCGCAAAGGCTACCCCTCCCCCACCGTCACGCGCGGCATCACGCAGAGAATGTCGAGCGGCAACGGTTCGTGCTGCACGATCACGATCTGCCCGTCGCTTTCGTGGTCGCTCGCCGGGAAGACGTCGAAGTCGCCGGAGCGCAGTGGGGGCGAGGCGTTCATGGGGTCGGATTGGTCGCGGCGGACGAGGTCTTCCATCTGCGTCTCCGTCGTGCCGGCCTTGCCGCCGATGGCGTTGAGCACGCGCACGGTCAGCCGCGCGATGCGTTTCACTTTGCCTTGTGCGGTGCCCATGGCGCCGCCTTCCAAGCGTAAGGTCTTCAGGCGCGACGTGTAGCCCAGACCGATCAAGACCTTTGACGCCGGATAGTCGAGCGTGATTGCGCCGCCGGTGACGACGCGTTCGGGATGCAGCGCGCCGTCGGCCAACACCTTCACCGTGCGTCCTTCGAGATGTTCGAGACCCGAGAACGTCGTCGCCGGCGCACCATCGTAGAACAGCGCGGCGTCGAGATACGGCATGCCCGCCTTGTCGTTTTCGTCTACGGGCTCGAACGGTTGCGCCATGTATTCGATGTGGCGGACCGTTTGACCGTTCACGATGCGGCGCGTCACCAGCCACAGCTCGTCCGACGTGCCGTCAGGCGTGGGGATCACGGCGATGCTTTCGACCGCGCCGTCGCGCGGGTGGCGCGCCCAGGCATACACCTGCTCTTCGCGCTTGTAGGTGAGCGAGAGCAACATCCCGTCGCTGCGCACGGCCCACAGGGTGCGCAACGGCTCCCGCGCCCAGGCGATGGCGGTGATGGTGGCCGTGGTGGTGGTCAAGTGTTCGGCCAGCTGCAGCAGATCGACCGGCACATAGGCGTCGGCGTCGACGCTGTATAAGAGAGCCATCACCTTCCGCCCCGACCGGTTGACGAACAGGGTTTCGGAGCCCAGCCGCGCGGGCTCCGCCGTGTTCGACCCCTCACTCGACTGCGGCACGATGCGCGGAGCTGTGGCCGTGATTGGATCGCCGGGCGATGCGCCTGTGGCCGCGAACTCCTGCCCCATCGTGCCGACCAGCAACGTGGCGCCGGAGGCGAGCCAGCGGATGGCGTTCACCTGGTTTGAGGCGATGCCATAGGTGAAGGCGTCGTCGTCGCGCGTGCCGGGCTCGAAGCGTTCGTAGTCGCCGGCGGCGGACGCCCAAATCGTTTGCGGCCGCGACGGCGTGTTCGCCCAGATCAAACGCTGTTCGTGGAACGACACCGCCGACGGCCAACCGCGGAACGTCGACCACGCGCCTTCGGCCCATTTCGACGTGGCGCCGCCGACCAGCGTGTGCGGCAGTTTCTTGAGCACCGTCGCCGTTACCGTCGTTGCGTTCGTGTAACCGGTGATGCGCACGACGCCGAAGCCCTTGTGCTGAAACTCCCAGCGCACGTTCTTCGCATCGATGCCGTCATAGCCGGCGCCTTCGTCATGCGTGGGCGGCACCGTGCCCGTCTTGTTGGCCGCGCCGATGGTCATCGCCTTGTAGTAGTTGCCGCTGTAGCGGCAATACGAACCGACAACCGGCCCCGTCATGTCGGATTCCCATGGCGACACCGCAGCGAGATCCGGCATCTGCAGCCAGAACAGCGCGCCGACATGGCCGGGATCGAAGATCGCGGCAGAGGCGGTCAGCGTGATCGCGCCCGCCTCGCCGCTCGCCGAAATCGTTTTCGCCGCATCGACGTTGCGTTCGAGGAACGGCCCGTCGTTTGGTTGATATGGCGTCAGCGTCCAGGACGTGTGGCCGGTGCGCGAAAGCTTACGCGGTTGATGAAGCTCACACGCGATATAGAGGATGTCGGCCGATTGCGCGAAGCTTAGGCCTTCAAGATCGAACTCCGCATACGGCATTGCGAGTTCGTACGGCAAACCGGGCGACGCTTCGACCTGGCCGTGATCCTTCCACACGCGCAGATACAGATCGCCCAATTCAAGGATGTAGGTCTGCACCGTCGAAAACTGAAACGGCACCAGGCGACACACCGCGGCGGCGATTTTGGACGAACCGGCAATGCGCGTGCCAGGTCGACGGATGAGTCCACCTTCTGGGCGCACGACCAAGTTCTCGATCGCCGCCGCGGAGGAATGATACTTCGCGAGGTCGCTGCGGCCACCAAGGCGTGGCGAGATCTCTCCGCCAGCAAAGGAGGACTGAATGAGAACGGCCACTCTTGGAAGCACCCATCATAGAACATCCGCCGCCACCCGGCCAACGTTGTTGCATTGTCGCGGCCATCAGCGCGCGAACGTCGTTGAACGTCACGCAGTCGCCCTTAGCGACAATCTCTCGCGTCCGTTCCACGACGGCGGGAAGCCGAGCGCGGCCGGTGAATTCTTCGGGCGCCATACCTCACTATTTGGCGCACCCGGCTCGTCTCGAGTCGATTTCGACCTCCTGTTGCCCTGCTGAAACCCATTTGCGAGTGGGCAGCACTATACTTGGGCCCCTTTGGGGGAGCTGCCATGAAAACGAGACGCGAAATGATTGCAACGTCTGCCGCCCTAGCGGCAGAAAGCGTCATCGGATCCCAATTCTTTCCGGTGCACGCTGCCGCACCACAATACACAAGGTTCGCCGCGCCCTCAGAAGGAGGTGCTCAAAATCTTGCCGTACTCGCGCGCGCCGTCCGCATCATGAAGGGCAACGATCCAGGTCATCCGATTTCGCGCGAAATTCGCGCCCTTGGCACGAACGCTGCTAACCACAGATTTTCTTGGCAACGGCAGCAAGTCATCCATGCCGGACATTGGTATCAGCACGGAACATGGCGTTTTTTTCCATGGCACAGGCTCCAGCTCACGGCATTTGAAGCGATCGTGCGCCATTTGACCAACGCGCCTAGTTTTTCGCTGCCGTATTGGGACGCTAGAGAACACCAAACGATTCCACCCGTTTTCTTTGACCGTTCGTCGCCGCTGTGGGTGGAGAACAGGGCCGCGACCAGCGCAACAAATCTCGGCGCGTTGTGGGACCGGCTCGTCTCTAATCGAATGATCGAACTTGCGGGGGTGTTCGATCAATTCCCCAGGTTTCATGGTGGACCGGTCGAAAGAATGCCCTGGGGCGAAAATCTCCATGCGGGGATCGTCGATCCAAATACACACGGTCGTATTCATGTATTGATCGGCGGGCTCATGTCGAATCCGCAAACGGCAACGCTCGATCCGATCTTTTGGCTGCATCACGCAAACATGGATCGCATCTGGGCCACTTGGCAGGAGCTCAATCAGCGCAGTGTCTCGTACCCGGCCGGATTTCTGCTGGAACTGCTTGGAAATGCGTTTGTGCACCCTGGACTGAACTTGGCGCGCTGGCGAACGCAAGAGGTTTTGAACACCGCCACCATCGCAAACGGAATGGCGTATAAATACGACCGACTGTATCCGTACCCTCGATTCGCGCCCGCACAGCTCTCGCCGGGATGGCAGAGAATACCCAAGAAAAATCTTTCAATTCAATGCGAGCGCGTACCGGCCGAACCAGACGCCGGAAGGGAAGTGCTCAGCCTTGAAGTGCCCGCCGATTTTCTCCCGGCGAACACCGGCACCCTCAAGAGACACCTGCACGTCATTGGAAAGATGACGGTCGATGCCACAACCATCCGCGCGCCCTTCCTAAGAATCTCCGCCGTCGGTCCAGCCAAAGAGGCCGTTTGGCAACTGCTCGCCCCATTCCTTCATTTGCATTCGGATGGCAAGGTCAGGATTGAATTCGAGTTGGATGATCTGCCCGAACTTGACGCGTTGCTGGCAGGCGCGAACGATGGCCGCCTCAAAATCATGGTCAGCCAGGTGGATGCATCCAACCAAGTCGTGCCGGGCGGCAACCTGAATGCCGACATTAGCGTCGACCTGTCTGTTTCGGGAATTGAGCAGCAAGGGGCACCGCAGTAATCGCTGCGCGACACGCGCCAACCGCGAATCTTCGCTTTGGGTTTGCGCGGCGCGCTCTAATTAGTTGGGCGCGGGCGTAGTCAGGAGCTTGTCGCGCTCGTTTCGCGCCTTGATAAGCTCGGTTTCGGCCTTGATGCGTTCGGCTTCGGCCTTCAGCCGGTCGACTTCGCTGTTCCTCACCGACGTTGCGATCGTTCCAGCTGCGGTGGCACCTTCCTTGAACGTTTCCGACATCCGCACGAGTTCGGCTGCCGAGACGTACTTAAAGGACACCATGGCGCCCGATGGAGCGAACGTCGCGGCAAGGCTGGTGTCGTCGAAGGGGCCGTTACGCAACTTAAGCGGCACAAGCGTACCGCCTTGAGGAAAATCGACATCCTTACTGAGCAACAAGCGAGGCGCCTCTACCGGCCCTTGCGGGCACACATCCATGGCACACGCCCGCACCCGAGCTTTGGCCGGCTCTCTATAGACCAAGGCGGTCTTGTTCTGCGCGATCTTCTTAAGGCCATTGTTCGGCACGGACGGCTCGATCGACGCCACGACCGCAAGTTGCTTTTCCAAGTTTTGCCGCTCCAACTCGGCCTCGGCACTTTCGCCGTCGAGCTTCACGAACCAACGGTCCATCAGGATTTGCGACGGGGCAAGACGTATCGTCCCGTCGCTGAACGACCGGGGCACCCATGTCTGCACGTCGGTAATCCGAAGCTGTGCGGCGATTGGTTCCAGGTTCTCCTTGGCCTCCTTCAACTCACCTTTCACGTCTTTGATCTGCAGCTTCAGCGCGTCCGTATAGGGATCGCCAGGGCTGCCGTCGGGAACACCAACGAGATTGGCCAGCTTTTTCTCAAGAGCCGACACGCGTTGAGCAAGCCGGTCTCTTTGTGCGACGGCCTCTACAATGCCGTCCTTACACATCCAGCTTCTTGATGCCATAAGGCGGGCAGGAAGCACGGACTTCGTGACAAGCGTGACGATGCCGGACATGACGTTCGACGCAACTTGTCCGGTCTTGTCCTCGATCGATGCATTGATCGATTTGAGGGTGCGATTGTCGTAACGCTCGAACGCCAGTGAGACCTGACTGACCGGCCGATCCAGCGCCTCGTAGTCCACAACGATAGGCTGCGTTTCGTCGGCGCTATAGCTTGCTTCCATCTCAACCGCTGCCACAACCTCAGTAGGCAGAGGCTCTGGTTCAAACCGGGTGCCGCACTTCTTCAGTGTTCGCGACACCGAGACTTTTAATTCGAGTTGCGGCAGATAATAGGGTTGGTAGGTGGCACTCTCGTTCTGCCACTTCGACTCGGGCAACTTGCGCAGCTCGGTCGTACAACTGACAAGACAAACTGCGCCGATCAGTATGGCGGCGCCGCGGGCCAGCACGGACTGAACGTTTCTCATTGGCTTGGCGCGCCCCCCAACGCTATTTGCCAGAGCCTCTATTTGTGCGGATTATCGCAAATGACTGCTGCCGCATTCAACCTCTGCGGGCGCAGCACCGCCCCCAGCCCACCAAAAAAAGGGGCATGTGCCTGCACAGTGACAGACAAGTGGGCTGGGATGTTTGGCCGCGAAAAAATCGCGCGGTTACGCCCAAGGGGCCGAGCTCGATAACCAAACCAAGATCCAGCTTTTTCCCAGCATTGGCGACAAACAGACCTCCAAATCGGTTTGGGCACACCTGAGTGGGGGCGGAGCAATATTCAGCGGTTCTCGAGCCAAATACCGTCTGGCGGACCTCCCTCGCCGCATTCCTGCGCGTCGCGCCGCCGCGCCTCAGCGAGCTTGGCTTGATACACCTGCCACAGCGCCTGGGCCTTGCCCGAACTCTCCGTCAGCGATACGGCGACGTCCGCCGCAATCCGGGCGGCCAGGGCTTCGGCAAAGAGCGGATCGAATAACGCGGGGTTTGTCTCGGCGCGCGTGTAGGTAACGTTCAACGGCGCACTCATGTCCGTCAGAAGCTTCCCGCCTTCGACCGTCCAAGGATACGCATCGCCGCCCAGCACCTCGCGCACGAACAGGCAATCGGTCGGCAATTGGTAAGCGTGGGCGAACCCGAACGCCGGAGCCGCCGCCAACGCCGGCAGACTCGCGCGCGCGGCTGCGAAGTTCCAATCGTAAGCGCGCAAGCAGGCATCACGCGCGTACGGATACCGCAGGCGACAGGAACGCGCGGCTTGGGAATTCTCATCCAACGCGGTGATCATCAACCCGCGGCCGAGATCTTGAAGGGCGAGATTGCAGATGGCGACCTCGGACGGTTCAGAGGTCGTAGCCATCAATACTCCAAATTCTGCTAATGACCATTGACCGCAACATTGAGATTTCGCCTAATAGGCCAAGTGAATAAGAGGCGCTCGACATGACAGATAACTCGGAAAACGAGTATGTGATCAGTGCCATAGACGAAAGAACGAGACAGCGAATTCAACGCACGGTTGCTACTCTTGCAGCGGCCGAACAATTGGTTTTCTGACCTTCGTGCTTCAGGGCTGACAATCGTTACAGTCACGCGTAACAAGCTGCCGACACCAGCGAGAGAAAAGGGCGAGCCCCTCTAGAGGGGAGAGCTAGGCGGCCGGTTGTTGCCGCACAGCGCACTTGCGTGTGTAGCGCGCGCAAAACTGGGCCTAGTCACGCGACTTGCGGATTGCCACCTTGATCGATTGGGCCGCGGTTAACAGCCCACCCGCCACCTGCAAAAACAAATCAATCGGCTGCAGCGTCGTGTTCTTGTAACCAAATCCAGTCGCTGCACGCCCTTCGGCGTTGCCGGCGGCAGCGACCGAGGTCGCGACCATATAGCGGTCGTCGTCGCCTACGTCGCCGAGCTGCAGCGTGCGGCCGGCGCCGAGCGCGCCGAACACAACAACCGCTTCGTGAAAACGCTCGCCGGGCATGAGCTTGCCGCAAAACAGTCGCTCGCCCGTGTTTTCGGTGCCGTCGGTCGTGATCTCATCGTAGTCGTGGCGCGAAAGGCCGCCGTAGTCGCCGGGATCAACGATCGCGGCGGGGGAAGCGGCGAGTTTGGCGAAGTTGGTCATGTTGCGTGAGGCCACGAGCGTTCGTCCTTCTTGTTATGATCGTCAAAACTGTCCGTCATGGCCGGGCTTGACACGGCCACCCAGTCGGCCGCACGGCAGTGCGGCGCAAGAAGTGAATCTCACGGTCGCGCGGACGCGCGACGACTGGGTGGCCGGGTCGCGCTTCGCTTGCCCGGCCATGACGAAGATGTTTGTGGCTCAGCTCGTCTCCAAGCACGCCACCTCCACCACCTTCTCTTCCTCCATGCGCGTGGCGCCGCAGGTTAGGCAGGCGTAGGCGTACATGGCGAAGGATTTGTCGGCGCGCGGCGCGATTTGGCCTTGGATGTCTTTGTTGATGGCGAGCAACAGACCGGACTGCGCATAGGCGAGACAGAAGCGGTCGTTGGCCGTTTTGATCAGCCGCTCCGTACGCAGGAATTTGAAGCCCATGTAGGTGTCGACTGTGCCTTCGACCAATGCCTTCACGGTGTTGAAGTCGGACGACGTGACGTTCGTGTCGCCCAGCAAATTGTCGATCTGTTCCGCCGTGCAGGCGAAATAGCGCGGCTCCTCCGGATCGACTTCTTTCTCGTCGAGCATGCGTTTGGCCGTGCGCAGTTTGGCGACGGTGAGGCCGGTGGCGGCGACGGCGATCTTTTGACCGGCCGGCAAGGCCACGGGCGTCGTGCCCGTTTCGCCGGTGAACGACGTGCCGCTGGCCGCCTGGATGATCACGTCGTCGATTTTGCGGCCGAGCGCGAACATCGCCGATTGCAGATAGGCCGACGTCGGGTCGATCAACATGCGCACGCGGTCTTGGCCGTCGACGATGTCGCCCCATTCGAAATCCTGTCCCGCGACGCGGCGGCGCGCGTGCGGCGTCGAGACGATCGGGGATTGACCATGGCGGGTGGTACGCGGCACCGCTTCGGTCGCGCCGATCTGATCGAAGAAGCCTTCGCGGCCGACGAGAGGTTCGGCGCGCACGGTCGCGCGCAGGCGCGAGCCCTTTTGCTGAACCAAGTGCGAGAGGGTGGAGGCGTATTGCTTGACGAAGGCGGTTTCGATTTGTTGGGACATCTAATCTCTCGGTCGCGCGGACGCGCGACGACTGGGTGGCCGGGTCAAGCCCGGCCATGACGACAAGGAGATGCGTGCGTTCGACTAGCGGCTGCGTTCGTCGCTGGCCGGATGAGCGGCAGCGAAGAGGGTGCGCATGCGTTCGAGCAGCGTCTCGTGTTCGGGGTGCTGCGCGTTGATCCAGGGGTGCTTTGGATCTTTCAGCGCTTCGCCCTGGATGCGCGCGATTTCGGCGAGGGCGGCGTCGGCGCTTGGTCGCGTCGGCGAGCCGTCGGATTTCATCGCGTCCTCCGCGACCAGGCCCGCGATCTTGGCGAAGGCGCGGACGAGATGCGGGTTGTTGCCGAAACCGGATTCGTTCAACGCACCAATCAGGTCGTCGCCGCCGAAGCGCTTGGCCGTACGCGCGGCCAGGGACAGCTGGCGCTCATAGCCCGCACCCCATTCGCCCCGCAGCGCCTCTTCGGCCTCGGCCATGTGGGATTGCATCGTCTGCAGCGCGGCTTTCGTTTCGGCGACACGGTGCGCCGATATGAAATCGATCAAGCCTTGCACCTGCCCCGGCATCAGCCCGAGTTTGTGAGCAATAGGCAGCGCCGCTTTCTCCAAAGCCTCGTCATACGGAATGCCGTCGGGCAGGTCCGGGCGTTTGATTTTGTAATCGCCGGCCGTTGATGGAATGCCGAGCTTTGCGCGCGCTCCCTCGTCCCATTGCCCGTCCTTCGGCGGTGGCAGCAAATCGGCGCTGGCGCCGTCGGCCTTGGCATAGGCTTCCGCAAGATCGGCCGGCGAGCGAAAGCCTTTGGTCGCAACGAAAGACTTCAGGTCGTCGCTGAAAGCGCTCGTCCAGTCGGCGGCGGGTTGTGCGCCGGAGTCGGCGGGCGGCGTTGTATCCGTCAAAGTCAAATTCGGTCTCCATCGGCGATGTTGACGAAGTCTTCGGGCTTCAAGCCGCGCATGCGCGCGATGTGCAGCCAGACGCGGCGCTTGCCCTCTTCGACGCCGCGCTCGAATTCGCTCGCGCCGCTGATCGGCGCGCCCACGTTGCAGAAGATGGCGAGGTCGGTTTCGAGCAGCGGGCGTCCGACGAACGCCGCCGTGTAGGCCTGGGCGACGGTCTCTGCGCGACGGCCCCAGAGGACGGCGATGGTTTTGATGAGGGATGACATTCAGCTACTCCCAATTCGTTCGTCATGGCCGGGCTTGACGGAAACGTTATTGAACCGAAGAAGCCTCTTTCGCGGCCGCGTCGGTCAGCGTGTGCAAGACGTCGGCGGCTTCGCTTGCGGTTGCGACGGTGTTTGCGATTGTCTCGGCTTGGTCGCGCTCTTCACGCATTGCCGCCACCTGCGTCGCATCGCGCAGGATCTTTGCCGGCACGGCCCAACCGCGTGCGAGCGTTTGCACGGCTTCGTCGTGGTCGAGGTTGTCCATCACCGAGGGGTCGGCCTTGGCGATCGGCAGGACGCTTTCGTAGAGGCGCACGACGGCATGAGCTTCGCCCGCGGCCTGCGCGCGCGCCAACGGCGAAACGTATTCGACGCGCAATGGAAAGCCGCCGATCTCCGGCGGCGCGGGCGGCAATTGGTTCGCGCGCGCTAGAATGCCGAAGCGACGGCGGATGAGCGGCGAGAGAAACTCCGATTGGATGCGCCCCAGGTTCGGACCCATCAGCCGCAGCTTTTCTTCCTGACGCCCCAACCATTCCGTCGCCGTCATGTTCGGCGAACCGACCAGCTGCAACAGCGAGAAATAGAATCCATCGCGTATCGTGTTGCGCCGCGCCTCCATCATGTCGAAGGCGACCGACACGTTGGCGCCGGTGTAGAGCGGTTTGATCAACGGGTTGCCGGCGGAATCGATCGCGCCGTAGGTCACGCCGCCCGAATACGTGCGCGCCGCTCTGACAACGCCTTCGTCGCCCGCCAGCAGCGGCGGATCGGCAAGCTTTTCCGCTGCACGGATCGTGGTGCGATCCATGCGGTTCAGCATCTTTACGTCGGCGAGAACGGATTCGCCGAGGCCCCGTCCGTAGACCTCGCCGCTCGCCTGCGCCCACCGCGGCACCTGATACGGCATCTCGGCATAGCCGCCGCGCGCTACCTCTATGCGGGCGTCGACTTCGACATAGGTCGACGCGAACGAATGCGGACGAGCCCCCTCCTCCGCCGGTTCGACGCAATGGATGAACTCGACCTTCTTGAACGGATCGCGCTCCGCGGCCTTCTGCGCGTCACGGCTGAGCCCATCGCCGAACATGCTGCGCGCATTGCGCGCCTCGACCGTAAAGCGGCGATAGACGGTGTCGACGTCGCCGAGCGCGTTCTCGGTAAAGCAGATATCGGCCAGCGCGTGCGTGCGATCCAGGATGCGCCGCTCACCCGAATAGACCTCTTCGCTCGAAAACACCGCGTTGCCGAAGCACGCGAGGTCGGCATAGAGCGCCGGGAGCACGTTGTAGAAGCGGCTGATCTGCGGACCGAAGGAGTTGAGCAGGCGCGTCTCGACGGCATAGAGCCAATCGCGCGCCGGCGCGTAGTCGTTCAGATCTTCGTCTTCGAGCTTCAGCGCGAACCAACGGTTGGCCGGGTTCGTCATCATCGAGTAGATGCCGCCGGTGAAGTTGTCGGCGGCGATCAACGGCGTCGAGTCGAAGACCTTGGCGTCGCGCTTGGCGCCAGGCGTCCGCGTTTGCGCCAGGAACTCCGCACGCAAGGGGCGTAGATACTCTGCGATCTCTTGCCATACGGCTTCATGGGTCGAGCGATCGTTTTTCAACCGGTGCCACCGGTCGACAATGCGATGCGCGGTCAAAGCCTATTGGCCGAGCAGCGTCTTCTGCGCGACCGGCGCCATATCGCCCAGACCCAGACCGCTGGTCAGAATGGTCGACGCGTAGCCGCGCGCGCGCAGACGGCGTTCGCGTTCACGGTCGCCGGCTAGCGCAGCATCTTCGGGCGACGGCGGTTTCGGCGGTGGCGGTGGAGCTTTCGGCGATTTGGCGATGCACATTCGGGATGCTCCTTGGCGTCATCCCAAATCGTCATGGCCGGGCTTGACCCGGCCACCCAGTGGCCGCGCGTCTGCGCGGCCTAGAGACTCAAACGAGTCCTGACCGAGCTTAGACGTGAGACGTTTCAAGCGCGCACCGACGTGCGCGCGCTGGGTGGCCGGGTCAAGCCCGGCCATGACGACGTAGAGGATGCGTGTTCAGTCAGTCGCAGGCGATGTTGAGATCGCTCCACGCGCACTTGGACTGCGGGTTGTAAGGCGGCGGATTCGAATGTCCGCGTTGCAGCTGATCGCGCCACACATCGGCAAGGGCCGCGCGTTCGGTTTCAGGCGCCGCGAAATACGCACGCTCGCGCGCTCGGAACAGATCCAGCGAATCCGCCGACAGTCGGTTGGCGGTCCCGTAGGTGATCGCGCGCTGCTGCAAATACTCGAACACCTGATCGGCCTGGTAGTAGAGCGTCGCGTATGCCGGTTCGAGCATGGGATGATGCGCATTCACGGCGGCAAGGCGCAGCTCACGGCAAGGCCGCGTCTTGCGAACCCGCGCGCGCAGTGCATCGGCCTCGGCCTCCGTAGGCACCGCCCTATCGGCCAACTGCACCTCTGTGGGATTGCGCCGGGCAAACTTCGCGTTCACGACAGTCAGGGCCGGGTCTTGGTCCATGGCCGCGAAGCACGCCGCGATCTCTTTCTCCGCACCCTCCCACGACGGCTCTGCGGACGCCGCCCCACCCGGCCAGGCCAGAACAAGGGCTAGCCAGATCGAGGATTTCCGCGCCGGGCGGGACATGAAAGGGTGAGTCATGGCGGATGTAAGCACGCGCGACCCGCCCCCGCCTGTCAACCTATCTAGAGTGTGTCCGGCCCAAGCCGCAGGAGCGTTAATCGCAATCCATGTGCGCCCCACTCTTGACGAGCCAGGTGCGCTTGGCGCCTGCTGGGGGAACAAATGCGCACGTCACTCGCCATTGCCGGCGTGATAACCGGGCTCGTCCTTTGGACTGTGCCCGCGATGGCGCATGACGCGCAACGCGCCGCTGTCGACAAGCCCATCGTCACCGCCGAGAAAGACCTGCCAACGGGGCCGCGCATCTGCCTGTTCTCGCAAAACGGCAAGCGCAGCGAACCGGCGCCGGCCGACAGCACCGAACAAGTCGAAGTACCTCACGACGTTCGGCCGGCTAGCGACCACGCGCAGCAAGACGCCGCCGTGCCAGCCAAAGTCGAAGTCGCTCAGCGCGAACCTGAAAAGGACGCAAAGGGTGAAACGGTCGCGCTGGCACCGAAAACACCCGAGCGCGTTTGCGACACGGATACGACGACGCCTGCTGCGCCGCACGGCTAAGCCGCGCTCACATTTGACCCGCACACACGCTTTCGCCTAACAGACCGCACAAGCGATCTTCAGGAGCAAAGCGATGGTTCAATTGATCTCTTCCGGTTCGCCGTTCGAGCGCGACATGGCCTATTCGCGCGCACTTGTCGACGGCGACTGGATCTTCGTATCCGGCACCACCGGCTATGACTACGCGACGATGACGATTTCCGACGACCCCGCGACGCAAGCCGACCAATGCTTCCGCAACATCACCAAGGCGCTGGAGCAAGCCGGCGCCACGCTCGCGAACGTCGTGCGCGTCCACTATATCCTGCCCAACGCAGCCGATTTTCCGCAATGCTGGCCCGCGATGCGCAAACACCTGGGCGATGTCCGCCCGGCCGCCACCATGTTTAGCGCCGGCCTCGCGGACCCGAAAATGAAAATCGAAATCGAAGTCACCGCGCGCCGCGGCAATCGCTGACCGCGCAAGCAAAACGGCCGCTCCGGTTTCCCGAAGCGGCCGCTGCGTTTCGTCAAAGCAATTTAGTCTCTGCGGCACGCACGGTTGGCGACGATGTACCCACCCGAACGGCGGCACTGACGCGTCGTCGACCACCAATCCGAACGGCCACGCTTGCAGCAAACGCGCGTATTCTGATAGCCCACGCGGCCGTCACGGCAGGCGCGGTTCGCGGTCACATAACCGCCGGAACGCCGGCATTGACGCTGCGTCGACCACCAATCGCGCCCGCCACGTTTGCAGCACACACGATTGTCGCCGCGGTACTGAACCTGGAGTTCGAGATCGGCAACTTTGGTGTATTGCGGTTCACCTGCCGGCGCCGCATTCCCGGCCGATGCCGTGCCGAACGCCGCGCCCGCTGCAAGAACGACCGCCATTAAGACATGTTTGATGCGAATCATAAACGTTGCTCCCTTGGTATACGTTGAACCTCAACGCCCAAGGTGCCCGCTTGGTTCAGACGGAACTCGCGGATTGTCGTCGCGGCGCCAATCTTGAAAAAGGAGGCGTCCGAACATGAACGCCCCGGCGCCCAAACCGATCCATACGGTCACACGCAGGATCTCGAAAACGATCATCCCTGCCGGCATACCGACAATACCCGCCGATAAGGCGAACGATGCGCTAACCGCCAACCACAATCCAAGACATGCGAAACGAAGCATGACCGATCTCCTGTCGCACGCAACGCTTCTCGGCAGCGATTGTTCCCCCACCCCTGGGAAGCTTGGCCGCCTGTCGAGATGGAACCCGACTTGCACACGGTTAAGACGAGAAAGGTCCGTTGTAGGTGCAGCGCAGGTGAGATTAACATCGCAGGCGCAAGAAGCGGATCGCAATGTCAGTCGACGAAGACGAACTGAAGCCCGAGCAGAAAACGCCGAAGCTTCCGAAACTCAGTGAAGAAGATACGAGCGCACTTTCCTGGCTCGGCCGCTGGATCGGCATCCCGCTTCTGCTCGTGATCGCACTCTATTATCTAGAACCGCTGTTCCGCGGCAGCGGCGTCGAGGTCGTGCCGACCGTGACCCGCCAACGCGTTCAGCCCTATCCGTTCCCCGAAGGCGTAACCGGCCCCTCGCTGGCGCCGACCGACGTCCCGCGTGCGCCGCGTGCACCGCCGATACCGGACGCGCCGGTTCTGCCCGACATGTCGAGCGCCGACGTGGTCGCGAACCCGATCTCGCAGCCGCAACCGGAATACCCGCGCCGCGCGCTGGAGTCTGAGAAGGAGGGCTTGGTACGCCTGCGCATCACGATCGGCCCCGACGGTTCGGTTATCGATGCGCAAGTCGTGAACGCCCAACCGCGCGGCTGGTTCGAAAACGCCGCCATCAACGCCGTCAAACGCTGGCGCTATCAGCCCTCAGGCCGCACGATCCAGACCGAAGTCGAGATCGAATTCAAACTCAAGTGATACGCCAACGGATCCCGGCGTCGTCTTAGCGCAACGCCAGCGCCAGATCGCGCCGGCGCGCGATACGGCGGCGTTCACGCAGTTCCTCGTCCTGCTTCGACGCCGGTGTCGGCGGCGGTGTCGGCGGGGGCGGCGCTTTGGGTGAGCTGAATAGGCACATGATCGTTCAACCTCCATGCATATTGAAGAAACGACGCGCCGTGCGCGCCAAACCGCGGCAGAAGGCATTCGCGAACGAAGCCCAGCCGCTCCAAAAGTTCGATGGCCTCGACATGGCCTTCGATCGTGCGGCACTCCGCACGTTCAAAGCCCGCTGCGATCAGCGCCGGCCGCGCCTCACGCCAGCCCCAGCGCACGACGGCGCGCGCGACATACGGCCACTCGTCGGTCGCCATCATCGACACGACGAGCGCCTTGGGCGTCAGCCGGTGAAAGGTCACGATCGCGGTCGCACGCCCCTCATGCGCGAAAATGCGGGCCAAAATAGCCGGAGAGGCGAATGCCAACGCCGCCGCCTCAGGCGCAAATCCGTATGCCGCAAGTTCGCGCGCATCGCGCGCACGCAGCCGCGCCAAGATCGATCGAATGTCGTCGAGCATACGCTTTTGCAACCTTTGCCACGGTCAACAGCAAATCGAAGGGCGTTTCAGAAATCGCCTGTTCGCGCCGCGCGTGTGAAATGACGTGCGCGACGGCCCAGCGTCGCCATGGCGCGCGTCGCATCCGCAGCACGCGTCATCGCGCGACGCACATCCGCCACACGCTGTGTTCTTCGTGCAGGAGTTGCATATGCGCAAAATCGTCTGACTCGCCCACGGGAACGTCGATGCGCTATAGCTTCCCCGCCTCCGCTAATCGCGGCGGCCCTGTCACCGATTTGGGGGAATTGATGACAACGGACTCGTACCGCGCCGCAATGCGCCCGCTTATGCTTACGGTCGCATGGTTTGCATTCTTGGCCATCGCCGCCTTTGCGTGGGCCGCCATCGAAAGCCAAACGCCCGCGCCGCAAAGCGTCAAACCAATCGTTTTCGTCCTCAAGCAATAGCTGTAGCCGCCGTCACAACGACGGTTATCGGCCCGGTCTGCGTTCAAGCTTCATCAGCCGTTCAGGCGTGCGATGAGAATGTCCGCGCGCCCCGGACGGGGACACGAAAGAAAATGAGGAGAGAAACCATGAATAAGCCTTTAGTCACGACTGCCTGCGCCGCCATACTGTCGATGGCCGCAGCGATCACGCCCGCCTTGGCCTGGGACGAGGTCGCCACGCGCGAAGTGACCGATCGCTACGACGTCGATGTTGTCCGCCTGCCCGGCGCCCAAAAGTTCGCCCGCGTCAAAGTCTGCGTCTACGGCAACCCCGTTCATTTCTACGACTTCGACATTTTCTTCCGCAACGGCGGTCATCAGGACGTGTCCGTCCGCGCCCGCATCAACGCCGGCGAATGCACACGCGTGATCGACCTCAAAGGCGGCCGCCGCAACATCGACAGCATCAAGTTCAAATACGAAGAAACAAGCTGGTTCGTCGGCCGCGCCACCGTGCGCATCTTCGCCGAGTAAGCACGCCGCTCAAGACGTAACGTAGGCCACGCCGGAGCGATCCGTGCGCGGCCTTTCTCTTGTCGCCGTCGAAGACAACAAAAACCCGGCCACTTTTCGCGCCGGGGCATAGTTCGACATATACTGATTTGAAGCGCCGAATATCGCCGAAAGCGCCGAAAAAGTCAACCGAAAATTCTGCCGTACACGCGCGCCGCGTCCGCAACGATAGTGCAGCGGCACCAACGATTCGAGTCCGCCCATGGCGCAGCGCCGCCGCGCACGAAAGCCGAAACCGCCCGCGTGCTTCGTCTATGTGCTGGGCGCAAGCGGAAAAGGCGGATTCAAAACCTACGTCGGCTGGACCACCAATCTCGACGCGCGGCTCGCCGCACACAACGCCGGCAAAGGCGCTCGCTCCACCCGCGGCCGCACCTGGACGCTGCTCTACGCCGAGCCGCACAAAACCCGCAGCGCCGCGATGAGCCGCGAGTGGCATCTAAAACGCGACCGCACGTTCCGCAACGCTCTCAAATCAAATCGCGCAGCGTAATCGCGACCTCGCGCGCAGCGCCGCTGCTCCGCACCGTCAACCGCACGACCGTCCCCGGCAACCCCTCGCGCAGATGATCCCGCACGTCGTTGAGCATCAGCGTCGCGGCCCCCCGACCATCCACCGCCATGATCACATCCCCCTCGCGAAGTCCCGCGCGCGCCGCGGGCGACGCCGGGACCACCGCATCGATGCGAAAACCGCCCGCACCTTGATTGATCCAAAGGCCGGAGCGGTCATACGCATCGCGCACACGCGCGCCGGGTTGCGCCGATAGATAAAGTCGTTGGCGCGGATAATCGAATGTCACGACGAACCGCTGCAGCAAACCACTGCCGATACTGCCCGCCGGCGCCGTGTTGGTGAGCGCGCCCAAGCGCTGAAGCGACATGTCGACGACCACATTCGGCACCGCAAGCGGCCCCACGCGCACGCGGCCCACGCGCGCGAGCGTCCCGCGCGTCGGCCCGCCGAGCCCCCAGCCCGTCACCGCATCGATCGACGGTTTGAACCGCGCCCGCAGCGCATGCTTCTGCACGAACGGCGAGTTCAACCCAACCGACGCGCGCGATCCCGTGTCGACATCGAAGGTCGCTGCGACGCCGCCGATCTCACCCTCCACCTCCGGCACCGTACCGTTGAACACGAAGGGCACGGCAACGCCCGCGCCGTCCGCACGCCAAGCAGCCGCGTCGCCGAGCGTCAGCGTCCGCGATGCATAGTCGATGCGAACGACGAAACGCTTGAACAGCTCATAACCCAAGATGCCGTGAAACGGCGCGCCCTCGACATCGCCCAGTTTCTCCAGCGCCACCACCGCAAACAACTGGTTCTTCAACCGCACATCGCCAAGACCCACGTGCGCGATGCGCGTGAACGCAGCACGCTCTGTAAATTCGCCGGCGCCTTTGACCTCGGCGTCGCCGACGCTGCCCAACCGCAGCGCCCGCATCGCCGTCGGCGTGATCACGTTCGCCGCCCCCGTATCGACCAGAAGGGAAAACGTTCGCTTGTTCAACTTCGCATCGACATAGATGTGATTATTGACGAAGCGGAACGGCAGCACGCTCTCGTGTTTGCCCCGCGCAAACGCGAAGTCCGCCCGCGGCGGCGGCGGCACCGCGAAGTCGGCGTCGGAAATCGCCGGATTGATCTCGACCTTGGTCACGATCCGCTCGGCGCCGAACGCGGCGGCCGCATTCGACGAGCGAATGCGATGCGCGATCATCAATCCAGCGACCGGACGATAATCTTCATAGATCGTGGTCCGCGTCTCGCTGGCGCCGACTTCGATCGTCCGATCCAGCATCTTCGTCTGCGCGTCGAACCACACCTCGAACTTCAAGCCGCCGTCCGGCGCAATCTCAAGCGCCTCTTTGATCCGCTGACGGAACAACTGCAGCCGGATGTCGACATTCGCGCGCGCCGCCCGCGCCGGATACCAATACCCCAACGCCTGCCGGTACTGCGCCGACACGCTGCGCGCCGGCGCATCGCCACCTTCGGGCACCGTCACGATGCCCGCTTGATCTTGAACCCAAGCGCGCTTGCCGTCGAAGCCTTCGCCGCCCGTCAGCGGCCCGACGCGAAACCGCGTGACGACGCGCCCGCCCACCACATCGGTCAGCGTCGTCCCGGTGCCGTCGAGCCCGCTCTGCCGCAAACGATAGGTGATCCGGATGGCCTTAAGCGCATCGACCGCCGGGCCGCCCGCGGCAGCTTTCGTCTGCGCCAGCACAAGCCGAACGTCCCGCGCCGCCGCCGGCGCAAGCCCAAACACCGTGAACAGAAATATTGCGCCGCACAAATATCGCGCGAGCATATCGCACTCAGCTGTGGCCCGCGCCGACCATAGCAGAAGTCCCCGCGAACAGCAGACTAGTTCGGAAGCAGTGCGCCAAGAAGTGCGAGCACGTTCCCACCGGTGATCTTGCCGATCTCATCATCCGTAAACCCGGCGTCGACCATCGCCTGAACCAGCGCCGCCGACTCCGACGCGTCGAACCGTACCGTTGTCGAGCCGTCATAGTCCGAACCCAAGGCCACATGATCGACGCCCACGAGATCCGCCGCATAGCGCAACGACGTCGCGACGCCATTCGGTGTCGAGTCGCACACAGCGCCCGGCCAATAGCCGATGCCGATGAGCCCGCCTTTGGCCGCGATTGCCCGCAGATGCGTATCGCTCATATTGCGCGCGCTCTTGCAGGCGCCGCGCACGCCGGTGTGCGACACGACGATCGGCCGCGTCGCGTAGGCCAGAACGTCGTCGACCACCTTCTCCGACGAATGCGCGACGTCCACGATCATGCCCATGTCTTCGATCGCCCGCACAGCCTCGATGCCGAACGGCGAAAGCCCGCCCTTGCTCACGCCGTGCAGCGAACCGCCCAATTCATTGTCGAAGAAGTGCTGCAGCCCGATCATGCGAAAGCCTGCGTCGTAAAGTTTCTGCAGGTTCTCAAGCTCGCCTTCCAGCGGATGCGCGCCCTCGGTTGCCAGCAAGCCGCCGACGACGGCCTCGCCCTTCGCACGGCGCGCCATCAAGCCTGCAAGATCGCCCTTCGTGCGCACCACGACGAGCGCCTTGGGATCGCGCTTCGCCGCATCGTTCAACCGCTCGGCCTGATAAAGCGCCCGCTCGAGCAAACTGTCCCACGTCCGCGTCGGCCACAGGCTGACCTTCGCGAGCATGGAGATCATATCCGTGTCCCCGGTATTCTTGTCGTAGTTCTGCCCCTGCGGCGTCTTCGTCACCGTCGAGAACACCTGCAGCGCAAACCGCCCCTCGACAAGCCGCGGTACGTCGACATGCCCCCGCGCCCCTCGCGCCAGAACATCGCGTCCCCACAACAATGTGTCCGCGTGCAGATCCGCCATATTCAGCGTCGCGTGCAAAGCCTTCGCCCGCGCCCCGATCTTGTACGGCGCGTGCGCCTCAACCTTGTTCAGTTGACCTTCGACCGCCGCCGGCGCCGCCATCAACGCCCCAGCGCCCAGCACGGCCAACGCCGCACCGATGCCAATCAACCAACGTCGCATAAGTCACCTCGCCGTGAAGCGCGATTTTACGCAGAGCCCCGGTGGGGTGGCAAACGATGGGAATCGCTAGCTGCGGCGCAGCTTACGCACGGCGCCCGACGAGATAGGCTTGCCGTTGATATCGACGATCCGCGAAATCTGAGCGCCGCCGAATTTATCCTGGCTCAGCACGCCGATCGGAACGCCACGGAAATAGACGCGCCGCGCGGAATCTTCCTTCACCGCGCTCTTGCCGAAATAGAGCGGCAGCAGATCGCGCCGGTCGCCCGTGCGCGAGGCAAGAATTGCCGCGATCTTCGGCGCATAGGCTTGCCCGCCGAACACGCTGTCCTGCACCGGACGGCACCCGCCGGCGCCGAAACTCATCTCGCAAACCCGTTGGCTCTGAAAGCTGGGCGCCGTGCGCGCATGAAGAACGAGCGCATTCGAAACGATCTGCCCGCACGCGTCCTTATCGAACGCGCGCAAACAATCCTGGTCGGTCGCAAGCACAAGCGCCGTATCCGGCCCGCGATGCCTAAGCGCCGCGAACACAACAAGCACCGCCACGACGACCAGCACGCCGACGAACAGCACCAGGCGATAATCGCCCGCGTCCGCTTTGTTGCCTAAAGAACCCGTCATCGAAACTCGGCCCACCCGGAATTTCATCCGTGGGCGGAGTTTCGCAACCGCGCCGTTAACATCCCGCTAACCCGCGGTTTTCCGCCCGGCACGGCCATGCGCGCGCTCGATCGCCGCGACGACATCCTTTAACGCCGCCGCAGCACTCCCGCGCACAAACGCGTCCGGCCCAAACGCCGGATCGACAACCTCGATCTGTCGTTGCGCGGCCTTACCGCCGAACGACGGCGTGATCAGGTACGAGGCACGCCGATACACGATGGGCATGAACCGCTTCGCCCGCTCCAAATCCTTACAAATCTTGACGACGAACACCACGCGCGGCTCACGCCCCACGGCGAACGGTCCAACGTCGACCGTACGCACGACCTCAAGCAGCCGCGGCCGATCCCACGACGCAGGCGCGGGCAAGGCCGCACGTCCGCGCTCACTCAGCCAACCCGGCGTAAGCCCCGCCGCCAATCGCCGCCGCACGTTGCGCTCGCTCATGCGCGCACCTTCCGCCGGCGCCCGCTCGGCTGGAACGAGTCGCGAATGTGCCGCACGATCGCCACCCGCGCGGCCGCCGCACTCGTCCGCACGAACTGCTCAGGTTCGAACGAACTCTCCACGACATCCACCTGCTCGACCGCCGCCGTCTTCGCGAACGCCGCCGTCATCGTGTAAAACTCACGCCGAAACACGACCGGATAGAACCGCCGCGCACGCCCCAAATCCCTGTAGATCCGAACGTTAAAATACCAAGGCGCCTCACCCGGACACGCAAACGGCCCGATCTCAACGGTCTGCACAAGTTCGGCCAATCGAAGGGAGGTCTTCGCAACCCGCAACGCCGCCACAACCTTGTCGAGCACACGGCCCGCACTCGCGTGCACGAAACGATCAGCTGCAAACGAAAGATCGACAACCTCGACCTCTTCGTCCGCCACCGTCTTCACGAACGCGGGCCCGACCCGGCAATACGTCCGGCGAAACACAACAGGAAAACACGCGCGGCCCGTCACGTCGCGATAGATCCGGACGACGACACCCTCGTGCGCGCCGGCGGTGACGGCGATTGTCTTGACCAAATCCATCATCGCGTAGGCCTGCGCCTTGCCGACGCTGTAAACAAACGGTGAGCGTTTTCGCACGCCCCCAGAAGAAGAATGAGAACAACCGGCGCAATCAACAACCCGATCATCCAAGAAACAAAAGCTTGCTCATCGTGCCAGCCGAAGGGCGAAGACTCAATTTGAACGGGCACGGCGCCTCTTCGGCCGTGCGCGATAAATGAGAGTTTATACTGTGGCGGCTCCAGCAACGGCAGGATGACGGCATAGCTGAGCATCCAAGCCGCCACTAGCACCAGCCACAGTCTCACAAACCCCCTGCGCGGCTCTCTCCGCCGACCGCGTTCGTCGAACGCGGCAAGCGCCCACCACATCGCACCGGCGAACGCGAACAGCGCTGCCGCCGGAGCGAAGGCCCGAATGGCGCGATCAGACACCTTCGACCACGCTTGCGCGCGGTCGTCCCGTTCATCCTGGCGATAGAGATCATAGAGCTCGGTACGGATTTCTCGGCGCAGTTGATACGCGACGTTGCTGACGCGATCCTGTAATGACCGCGTGTACGACGGATCGAACTCGGATCCACGCAAACGCTTGAGAAGATAAGAAATCTCTTCGTCGGCTTTGGCGTCGACCGCGCGATTGAAATCGCTCCACTCAAGCCCGGGCGGTATCAGGACAGACGCCGGGTAATCGCCAACCACCAAGTGCGTTTTTCCGGCGAGCACCCAATAGGGGCCTGTGTTAGGCACGACTTCCTCGCGGTGGAAACGCACCGCCTCCCACCCCACCCAGGCGACCGCTGCGATCGTGCACAGCGCAAGAAAAAGCCTTTGCCACGGCATACCGAACATCCGCCGATGCACCGACTACTTTTCACCACCGAATACGGCGGCGATAAGGCGGGCGCGGTCAGGCTAAGCCGCGTTCGCTTTGGGTCACGGTGAAAAAGATCAGCGTCCGGTTAACTGCAGGATTCTCGTTCCACCACTTGCGAATGATCGCTGCAGCAATGGGGGCTTGGCGCTTCGCGGCCTCCGGATACAGCAAATAGAGCGCGAAGAAGTCCGCGATCCACTCCTCCGGATTCCCGCCTCTTTTCCGCTCGAAGAGCCGCGTGAGTTCTTGTCCCAACTGCAGCCGGTCGCCGGCAGGCAACGCCGACAGTCGGTCGCCGAGACCCATCACGTCGCTGACGATATGTCCGATCTCGTGGGCCATTACCATCTCCTTGTTTGGCGTGAGCCCAGTTACCGCAGCGGATCCCACGCCACGTCCTCGCGCGTCGGTCCAACCCGCCCGCCCACCGGCGCACCGGCAAGAGGGTCATAGTCGTTGTCCGCGGTGTGCGGCGCGGTCAGTGTGTCGTCGGGGCTCGACGCCTGGCGCAGCATCATGAGCCCCACGCGCGTTGCCGAGATCAGGTCGTCGCGTTCCTTCACGATCAGCCCGTCCTTGCGGTGATAAAGGCGCAGCTCCTCGAACCAATCGGCGAGATGCGCGAACACTTTCAGCCGCCCCGTTTTCATCCGGTCCAGCATAGCCATGATCCCGGCCTCGAGCCCGAACCCGCCGTCGCCATGCGTCGCGTGAGCGCGCAGCATCTTCAACCCGTGCGCCCGGTACTGCGCCGCTAACGTGTCCCCCGATCCCTTGTCGTGCTGCAACCCATCATGCGGCCACGCCCACTTGAGCCAATGCCCCCACGGTTTCAACGCCGCCGCATGCACCACCGGCGTCTGCTCGCGCACGCGATACGCGTTGATGACATAGACGCAATCCGCATCCCGATCCCACGCCAGCTTCACCGCCGCGAACGGATGATCCCACCCGAAATCCATGGCGCCGAGATAAGCCCAATGCGCAGGCAGAGCGAACGGCTCGACGCGCAGACTCTCTTCCGCCACCGGAAACACGCGGCCGGAGCCCAAGATGGGAACGCCGCGCGTCCGCGCCTCACGCTCATGCGCGGGAAACGCCGCAATGATGCGCGCTCGTTCCGACAACGGAATATGCTCGGCATCGTCGATCGTCATGTTGACGTCGGCCGACGTGACGCCGTCGCTCTCATGCATCAACCGCTCGACGACGTCGCTCATGCCTTTCAGCGGCGTGAACGTCGTGTAGATGATGCCGCGCGTCGCGGTCAGCCGCGCCAGCGCCTCGCCGTAGATATCCTTCGGCGGCTCTTCATCGCACCAGATCGCGTGCTTCGCCGGCCCCTGCCACGCCTCGCGCCCCTGATCGTATCGCTTGAAGCCAAGGCGCGACGTGCCGCCCGAAACGTGCCGCACCAAAACGGTGTCCAGCAGATCCGCAACGCCGCGCCCGCGCTTGGCCTCGACGATCGCGTCCTGCGGAATGGCGCCCGTCCCCCACGCGCCCAGCGGCCCCATCAGCGCGCGCTGCGGATTGTCGCGCGTCGTCTCGCCGGTATCGCACGACGCCCACGCATCCACCGCATGATCGAACCGCCGCCCCGCCCACCACGGCGGATAACGCCCGGTCAGATGCATGGCAAGCTCCATCCCGCCCGCGTGCGTCTTGCCCTGCTGATTGCCCGCGCGCAGCAAACGCTCCGTACACGTCAGACCGAAATCATGAAACGTCTTCTGCTTCGGGTACGGGCGATAGAGCAACAGCGCCTTGCTCCGCGTCAGGATGTGCCGCAACCCATTTATCGAGGCTCTCGATAATCCGAAGGACGTATTCGTCGCTGAATCCGGAGGCGATGCTGGCATGAACTTCAACCTGTTTGGACGCGACAGCCGCAAGCAGGCGCGCATAGATGGCGGGTTGGCTGGCAAGCAACTCGTCGAACACGCCATACCCGCGCTCGAGAAAATGCTGGTGAAAAGCGACGATGAAGTCCTGCCCAAACCTATTGCGCACACCCTTGCGCGTGGTCTGGTGGCCCGGCTTGAATTGGAAAGGAATGAGCTGATGCCCGCGCGGCAGTTTGGGCTCGACCACAAAATCCTCGCCCGCAGCGATCGCCGCCGCCTGCGCCGCCTTGCGCGCTTTCACGCGCAGGCGATAAGCCCGGCATCGCTCCGCCGCCTTCTTCCGCCGCTCCACCGACAACAACATCGCGCCTCCACCCAACAAAAAACCCGGGCCGCTCAAGCGCCCGGGCAAGAAAATTTGCGATCGACTCTGGCCTGACACCGCGTCGTTACTTGTGATGTAGCGCTGCGAACAACGTCGCTCGACATCCCACGACCGTGGCGTAAGAATGCGGATAGATCGTGAAAGATGGATCAGCACACCATGCATTGGTTCGCACGCACCCTGGTCGCAGCCATGATCGTGGCGGGGGCAGGCGCTGTTCGTGAGAACGGTCTTACCGCCTCAGCACAAGCAGCTTCGCCGAGCGCAATTCATGGCCTCACGCCGATAGCGGATTGCCCAAAGGACGATCTCAGCTGCATCGCGCGCGGGATTTGGGTGACGTCCAAAGCCGAGCACATCATTCGAATCCGAACGACGCCAGCCGGAATCGAGAAGACATTCCTCGTCACCGGCTCCCTCAACGGTGGCAAGTCCAGGCGATATGCTTTGCGCTTCGTTCAGCGACGGTCGGATTATTTTGCGGCGACACCCCACAGCGGCCCAATTGCGCAGTACGGGCCACCGACCGAACTCACCGTCTTGACGCAGCAAGGGTCCCTTCGGATCGAAACACCGGAAGTTCGAGCCGAGCGCATTCCAAATCTCGTCGTCGTCGATGCGCGCTACCGGCGCGTCGTCGCGCGCCAATACACGGACACAGGAGACGACTGCCCTGACCTTTCATTCCTAACGCGCAGGCGCACGCACGGCATTTGGGACGACGGCGGGTCACGATGCGTCGCGCGCCCTCTTACGGAAAATGGCGCACTACCTAAAGGCACGGGCTGCGTACGTCCACGCAAAGGCGATTGCTCGATTCCACGAACCTTCGCGCCCGAACCGATGACAATCGATCAGCTCAACGCCACGGTTCGCGACATGCGCACGCTCAGGCTTTGGGACAACGCACCCGGAGAGTTCGGCGGCAGCGGCTGGACTGTCGAGAGTTACCAACCGCCGGACACAAACCTCATCGTCATCATCGGCCACTGCAGCGACTGCGGAGACTAGCATTTGGATTGCGTCGCTTGGTGTTTGGCCCATATTTCGCCACGACCGCACAACATCCTTTCGCCGGGAGGATCCAAAAATGCTCGCTCGGAAATTCAGAACATCGTGCCGTCGCCTGCTCCGCGGATTGGCCATCGCCTCGGCGGCAATCATCATTACGTCCTCAGCAGAGGCGCGAGAGACAACTCTTGACGCCCTCGATGCATGCCCTGCCGACACCGAACGAGTGTGCCTGCCATTCCCTTTCCGCCTTGCCGAAGATCCTAGGAGGTTCGGATTTCAACGCCGTTCCGACGACGACTCAGGAAAGTCGACCAAACGCTACACGATCAAAGGCCGCCTCGCCGGTGGGACACCGAAGCAATACAAACTGCGCGTATTTCAGGATTCACGGGATTCAAACATTGGCTCCAGCGATCCCGGCGCGCTTCCCTATCGCGGAAGATCTGCGCAAAATCGACCGATAATTCTGACGGATCGCGGCCCCCTCGAAATCCTGACAAAGGGATTCGACGCCGATTTCTCGCCGAACATGTACGTCATCGATCACCAGCGCTGGCGAGCTGTCGGCGCTTACGCGACGGTCTTCGAACCGCGAGTGACCGTTACACATGGCCGCGTATCAGTATGGCTCAAGAATGATCAAAGCTGCGTGTCGGCGCCGACGCTGCGACCTGGAGCGCTCAGCCAGAGTCAAACAGCCTGCCGCAAGAATGACGGCCGCATACCCGCGAAGGCGTTTTTCGAAACGCCAGAAAACCTTGATCGAGCACTTCGCATTGTGCCCAACTTGGCATTCCTTCGCGACGGCACCATTTCCGAAGAAGGAAGCGTCATCCAGCGCGATCACGGATATGCCGTCGTCGAACAACTGCCAGGAACGAACTATCTCGTCGTCACCACAGGCTGCGATGATTGTTATTAATGGCGCCGATAACAAACCCGAACGATCGCTTTGCCTGAATGCTACAGACCGGGTGGGAGGTCTTGGCCAAACGCGTCGTCGTATCTGCGCTCCAACCAATCATTTGTCGGGTATCGCCAATACCGGCGTGCGCGCCTCTCCATGTACGGCGTCAAGTCAACCGTCCATCGATCCCCGTTGACAGTCGTGATCAGTTGCATGTGGGTGTGATCGTGCGCTTTCTTTCCAGGAAGCGCGTCTACCTCCCCTAAGGGATGCCCCGCGTCAAGCTCCGGATACCGCACTGGTGGGACCGGCCGACCGGCCCGCCGTGCGGCATCGGCGCGAGCCTTATCCGCCTTAATCTGACGGTCCATGGCAAGGATTTCAGGCGTGGGCTCAATGTGTAACATTTCCAACGTCAACCCATCTCCCAAGTCAAAGATCACCTTATTGATAACGTTCCCATACTTGTCCGTACGTTGGAATCCCAAGAATCTTGCCTTAGTGGCGGCGACAACCCTCTTGTCCGGCTTTTGGTTGGAGCCAGCGGCAGGCTTCTTAAATCGCGCGTCGTAGCCACCGTGATAAGTCGGTGGACCGCCGTCACTCCTGCGAGCTCCAAAATAAGGATAGTTCACGCCGTCCGGTCCGTATTCCGGCCCTCCATCAGTTGGAAACACCCAGGTCCGATCTGCAAGATTTTTTCTTTGTGACGCGCTTAAGCGCTCAGGTCCGACGAGAAGAGAGTTTCCTGCGGAGCGCGGATCGCGCTGCTTCCTCCAATCCCCAGGTGTGTACCAAGGGGGGCCATAGGTTGCGCTCTTGCTGGTCGGCCTCAGAGTGTCGGCGTCGTCATTAGCTTCGCCGATGTCCTCGTCAAGCGGCCCACGGGCACCCGTCGGTGTTCCGAAAGGCGTTAGCGATGGCGCCTGCAGTGGGACACCTCGCCCATACTCTTCATCCCTGTGCAGCGCCGCAAGCTGCCGACCGCCGTACTCCAATGAGCGCTGCGAACTACTATCGCCTTCGGTCAACGCACCTAGTTCTCGGCTCGCTAAGCGACGGGCGTCGTGCGGAACCGACCCATTCGAATGCAAAACATCGTTTCGCTTCCGATCGAATCGCGTGTTCGTCGAGAATGAAGCGTTCACGTCGTCGATGTTACGCACCCAGGCAGCCAAATGGCCTTCGCCATCATCAGAGCTCCCTACAGCATTCGACCTCATCGCATGGCGCAGTTGTTGTGTGACGAGGGCGCCCTCTCCGGGATCAAGTTTGCTACTCACACTCATGGGTGGTGTCGCCGCATCGTCACTCGTCTCACTCACAAGTCGCGCCAGCGCCTTTGCAAAGCCGTAAGGAAGGGGCAAATGCGCATGCACCGGCACACCGCCAGCGGCGTTGTCGGCGCGCCAGCTTTGGACAATCCTGCTCATCGCCTCCCCAAGGCCGCTCTCATGGCCAACATTCCATGCATCAAAAAAAGACTGGATATGTGCGTCAGTCGTGTGTGAGCGCCTGGCTACCGCTTCACCTTCGTCGGCATCATCTTCCGACGCAGGCGACATCTTAGGGGACAACAGCTTGCGACCCGCGGCCCGGCCAAGGACGCTAGTGCGCAACTGACCATCAAACACTGGTAGGTATGTGCGAAGAATGTTCGGCATAAATTTTCTCTTTAAGGCGGAGAATGGGGCTCAGAGCGATTTGCTGCCGCTTGTCGTTTCGTTCGAGGGGCGAGCGATTCTTTCGTGTCCAATACAAAAACCCCGGCCGCTTTCGCGCCCGGGACACAATTCGCCGTCTATGGATTTGAAGCGCCGAATATCGCCGAAAGCGCCGAAAAAGTCAAGAACTTTTCGCGAACATCGCCTCAAAACGAAATATGCACGCGCCTGTTTTGCGACTCTCGCACGCCGTCGGCGGTGGGCACCATCGGTTCGCCCTCGCCGCGGCCGGAGATCGAGATGGCATCGCTGCTGATGCCTTCCGCGACCAGCGCCTTTTGCACGGTCTTCGCCCGCTTAAGCGACAGCACCTTGTTGTACGCGACCGAGCCCGCGCGATCGGCGTGACCGACGACGCGGATCGCGGCCGAGCCGGACTCGCGCACCGATCCCACGGCTTCGCGGATCGTCGACAATGCTTGCGGCGACAGACTCCATTTGTTGAAACCGAAGAACACCATGAACTCGCGCTCCAGCGGCACGGGCCCCGGCGTACTCGCCGCCGGCTGCGGCACCGGCTGCATGACGGCCGGCGCATTCAGCGCAAAGCGAACGCCGGCGGTCGCCGCCTGCTTCTGAAAATCGTCGCCTTCCAAGTGAACGTTCGGCGTCGGATCGAAACGAATGTCGCGCACATTCGCAAAGCGATAGTTCACGAACACGACCGTCATCTCGGTGAGCGCATAGTTGAGCCCCGCGAGCCCCTGATACGCGAAATGAAAATCCTCCTCGTCCACCGGCGCCCACGGCGTGTCGAGTTGAAAATGCGCATAGTCCGCACCCGCGCCCAACCCCACGCTCAACGAAAACCGTTCGAACAGCGGCACGTCATAGATGATATTGACCATCACCGACGCCTCGCTGAGTTCGCCCGACGCGTCCGGCACCATCCGCGAACGCTTCCACGAACTCTTCTCGTAGGACCCGATGTCGTTCTGGCGAAAGCCGCCTTCCACCTCGACGCGCCACGCATCGATGCCGTGCCCGGCGGCCCCGAAGACGGCATAGCCCGTGTCGAACGCGGCCAGCGCCTCTTTCACCTCCGGCCCGCACCACGTCATCTTGGTGCGCGTATGTTCCCAGTCGCCGACCAGGCTGCCGCCGCCCTCGATGCTCAAGTACCAGCCCGGCGCCGCATGCGCCGGCGCAACAAGACACAGGGACACGATGGCTCCCGCGAGCGCGCGCGTCGTCTTCATCCAAACACCCACTTATGACCGAGATATGTTTTTTGTTGCGCGGATGGTGCGTGAAACCCGCCCGGCTTAAGCCGTCGCCCACCCGCGAATCAGTCCCGATTAAAAGTATGAGCGCGAGTTGGAAATCGCGTTACGCGGCCCGCGCGCGACGCAGGCGCAATGAATCACGCCGCGTGCGCACCGCCTTCGTGTGGCGCGCCGACCGGCCGCCATTACGGTTGCGTGATTCGATCCGTACGCGGACCACCGCTGCGAGTCCGCAAGCGCGCCGCAGTTGAACGTAAGCCCGAAACGGAAATGCCGCGCGACCTCTTCCGCCGATTTCCGGAGAACGCGCGCGTTGCGCAACGATGCGTGCCTAATGCATCGCATCCGGTTGCCAAAGCTCTTCGACCTGCGCCCGGCTGACCTTCAGCGCGGAATATTTTTTTGCCGCCTTCGCCTTGCCCTTGGTCTTCGGCTCGGCCACGACGTTTTCGCGGCCCTCCGCCAGCGACGCGGGCTCAACCGTGCCCGACTTCCAGTACGCCGCCTCGATCGGTTGCCACGTCCCCGCGTCACCCGTGCGGCCCCAAATGGTCAGCCGCCCTTCCGCCGCCGCCTCGCGCAGCTCTTCAAGCCGCCGCGGACATTCCGAACTCTCCGGCGACAACGGCGCGCCGTCCGCCCACTCGCCGCTCAAACTCCAAGCAACCGCATCCGAAACCCAAACGTCGTCTTCCGGCACCGGCTCGACAGCCGCCTCGTCGGACGCCTTCGCCTTACGAGGCTTCGCCGCGGCCTTGCGCTTGGCCGGCGCACGCTTCTTGCGCGGCTTCTTTTCAGCCACAGCCTCTTCCGCAACCGGCTCGGCGCGCTCAGCCTCTTCGGTCAAGACCTCGACGCTCGCGTCAGCCGGCAACTCAACCGCAGGCGCTTCGACCGCCGCCGCCTCAACCGGCAGCGCTTCGGCGCGCTCAGCCTCTTCGGTCAAGACCTCGACGCTCTCTTCAGCCGGCAACTCAACCGCAGGCGCTTCGACCAACGCCGCCTCAGCCGGCGTCGCCTCAACATCGTTGGCGACCGGCTCAACCGGCGCATCGGCAGCAGGCGCTTCAAACGCAAGCGGCTCAAACACCGGCGTCTCGGCGACCGGCGCAACAAGAACCTCCAGCGCCAAATCCGCGTCGGCCGCGGCATGCTCGTCGATCTCGACCTCGACCCAGTCCGCAAACTCGATCGGCGCCGAGCCTTCCCCTTCGAATGCCCGCTCTTCGACCGCGTCATGCGTCACGGCATCGTTAGCCGGCGTCGACCTTGCCGGCGCAAACACCGCCGCCTGCGCGGCCGCAGAGACATCGACCTCGTCCACCGCCATCGGTTCAAAACTTTGAACGCTCTCGGGCGCGTTGTCTTCGCCCGCATCTTCGGCGGCGCTCGCCGCCTGCATCGCGCGTCGCAACATCTGCGACTGATCGTCGTTCGCGGCCAAGTCGAGCTGTTGCCCGGCCATCAGCGCGACCGAAGTCGGCGCCGGACGCGCGAAGAACGTGAAAATGGATCGCCCCAACGATTTAAGCATGGAGGAATCATAACTGATTCGTTTCCAAGCGAAGGCCCCGCCACCAACGTAAAGGCGCAGCGTGAGTTATTTGCAACGACGGAACGGATCGTATCAGGCGTTAACGCCGGCGCATCGATTCACGTCGAAAAGCGGCACGTCGATCAGCGCCATGCTGCGCAATCTCGCGCGCGTCAAACGCGCCTGAATATACCGGCGAACTGCATCAATCCAACTTCGCCTGTGACGCGAATTTGACTTATCGAGCAGGCCAGCGTGAAGTCTTGTGCAAGAAGCGCAAAGAAGCGTTCATTGCGGGATTGCCTTGGGGGACATCGTGGAAAAGTTGCCAATCTTCGGCGTGATCGGCCGGACCATCGCGTTCGAGGCCGCCAATCTTTGGACGCTCTTTCGCCTGACCTGGTTTCCGCTCGCCCTACTGCTCGCGGCAAGTGTCGGCTTGACCTACATGCTGCTTCAGGAAGTAGGCACAGTCCCCTTCGCCAGCGTCGACGGCGTCTACGCCTTCTTCTGGCTGATCTGGACATCCGTGATCCTGCAAACGATCGCCGTCACGGCCGTGGCGGTTCAAGTCCACAAGGTGGTGTTGTTCAACGAGCGGCGAGAGGGCCACTACTTCGTCTATCCGTTCGGTTGGACGGAAGTGCGATACATCATCATGGGCATCTTGAGCTCGATCTTCATCATCCTGCCCGTCGCGATCGCCGCCTACGTTTACTACGCTTACAAATTGAACGTCAGCCAAGCCGCGATCGTCGCGCTCCTGGCGGCGCCAAGCGTGCCGCTGGCCCCGCAGGGAGCAAGCTGGATCAATCTGGTCGTGATCGCGCTCGTGATCATCTTCGTGCTGTGGGTTTCCTTGCGCCTCAGCGTCTGGCCGGCGGCCGTCGTCGCCAACAACCGTATCGCGCTCGTCGACGCTTGGCGCACCACGCGCGGCAACGTGCTGCGCCTGCTCCTCATGTTTATTCTTGCGTACATATTCTTGATCGTCGTCCTCCTTCTTATCCAAGGGGCATTCTTCTTTGCCGCGCCTCATGATTTTTTGCAGCCCGTCCCAGCCGCAAACCCGCAGATCAAAGATGCGCTGGGAGAGATGGCAAACGTAACGCCCAACATGCTTCTCATGGAGTTCATCACGCAGTTTCTGTCGACGACCTTCGCGGTCGCGCTTCTAAGCTTCAGCTACCGGGCGCTGAAGGGAGCCCGCGACGGCACGGCGATCGACAAACAATCCACCGAAGACGACCCAACCCTGCACATGCCGATGGGCGCGCTGTAGCGCAGGAGACGATGTGAGAACGCTGGTGCGCTCGGCCGCTGCATTTCTCGTCGGCGCCGTGCTGACCGCGCTCGTCTTCGCGTTCCACCCCGAACCCGGCGAAGCGATCCGCAACATCGCCCACGCACCGCCCGGCGAACCACAACGGCCCAACCTCTACAACATCGTCCGCGTCAAACGGGACGACGGCGGCTTTGATCACTTCCTGGGGCCGCACGTCAGCATCGATCCAAAGAACGTCGACGGCGGTTACGCACCTCACACGACGCCGGCGGTCCGATTGCTGATCGACGTCGAAGGCCGCGTTGCCTATGCGGAGGCGCGGTTTGGACCCAAAACTCTACAGCGGGAGGCGGAACGCCTGGCGCGTCAGGTGCGCTTCATCCCGTTCCGACGCAACGGCCAACCCGTTGCCGCCGTCATCGAAGAATTCGAGATCCACGTCCGCGGGCCGGGCAACCGGCCAGATTACCCGACGCCGTTTCCGCCCACCAAAGACATGGCTACATTCGAATTCACGATGTCATACGCCGGTGGTTTCGGCGGCGGCACGCAATACCAAGTCTCCATCTTGGGCGATGGCACAATACGGTTCGAGAGCGATGCGTACGGCGCCGCCGTCGCCGGCAAGCACGAAGCCAAACTGTCGGAAGAACAAGTGCAAAAAATCGTGGAGGCTCTTCAACGCGCCGACTGGCTTTGGACGCCGGACGAATACCAAAGCCGCGCGACTGACCAGCCAAGAGTGATAACCACTCTTCGTTTTGATGGCCGCATAAAATTTCTCAGCTTCAACCCTAACCACTACGGCTATCAGCCGAACGCCATACGCGACGCCTATGCCGCCGTGCTGCGCGTCGCCAATGCCGATCGTTGGTTGAGGGGAAACAGTGAGACAGGCCCGAGCCTCGTCGCCGAAAAATGGAACTTCAAATCAGCCACCAGCGAGAATAAATCCCTCCTCGGCGGCATCGCCGCTCGAGGCACACTGCGCGCGCTTCAAGATGTATGGGCTCTCGGCGCACCGGTACTCCCTGACCTGACGGACCAGTACTTCATCACACCACCCATCATCGCCGCCGCAAGCCGCGACGATCCGCAGATCCTAGATTTCCTTCTGTCACTTGATACGCAGTGGGGCAAGAAAGCACTTGGCGCCGCGCTGGTCGAAGCTGCATCAAACGGCAACGCTCAAGGTGCAGTCAGCCTTCTCTACAAAGGCGCCAACCCGCGGGCAAAAGGGCGACTAGAGGGCACCAGCGCTTTGATGGCGGCCGCATCCGCAGGCTCACCCAAAATTGTCGCAGAACTCATTGAAGCAGCATCAAATCCTAAATCGACGGAATGGTATCTGTACGGCACCACAGATGAGAGTCCGCAAGCGGCTGAGCGCATCGCTCGAGAAGCCAAGGCTTTTGTCAACGAACGAGACAAGGACGGCCGCACCGCTCTGCACGCAATCGGAAGCATCTGGGCGCCACGTTCGTCGCGAACGAAAAGCGACCCGCGTGCTGTCGTGAAGCTTCTGCTAAAGCACGGCGCCATCGTCGACGCGCGCGACAAAGATGGTCGCACGCCGCTCATGCGCGCAGGCAGTCAACCCCACGCCGCATCCGAACTCATCAGCGCCGGAGCCGACGTCAACGCCAAGGACAACAGAGGCGAAACGCCGTTGATGAACAGTTACGCTGCCTGGCTAACACTTTTGCTGCTGGAGCACGGCGCGGACGTCTACGCGCGCGACAAAGAAGGCCGGACCGCGCTCGATCATTCGAAACAATACGGCGGCAATGACACGGCGCCCGTCCTCGAATGGTGGCTCGCGAAAGAGAATGCGCTGCGCTGACGCTGCGGTTCAAAGCGAACACGCGCTGCGAATCCGTTGAGTCGTCAGATGATTCACCCGGCGCGTAAGAATGGGTTCCCAACGCGCGTGTAGTCGCCGCCGTCCACACGCTTTTTGTCCACAGCCAATCGCAAGTAGCAATCCACCACCCCCGCCGTGCAGAAAATGCCGGAGCGGATCACGGACTCGCTGTAACGCTTTGTCCTGTGTCCCATGCGTGACATAGGACACCTGCCCGCGCGCGTTACTTTCGTCGTGCTCACCGGGCGTTACCCCCCAAGGCGGCAGAGTTCGCCAATCACGCCCACTGGCCCCCTCGAGTAACAACAAATGGTGACGGTAATGAAAATCAGATCGCTGCTTCTCGGAGCCGCTGCGTCCCTCGCGCTCGGTTCAGCCGCGAATGCGACCACGATAAACGGTTGGTATGTCAGCCTCGAAGGCGGCGCCAACTGGGTCGAAGATTGGGATCACACGCAATTCACAACGGCGCCCCCGGGCACCGACCTCGCGTCGGCGTCGTTCGACACCGGCTGGGCCGTGCTCGCCAGCGTCGGCTATGGCTTCGGCGGCGGTTGGCGCGCGGAGTTCGAAGCCGGCTATCGCGACAACGACATCGACGGCTACACGTCGAACGGCGTCCCGGCGCCAAGCTTCCTCGACGGCAATCTCCGTGAAGCATCCCTGATGCTGAATGTGCTCTACGACATTCCGTTGACGGAACGCATGTCCTTCACGCTCGGCGCCGGCGCCGGTGGCGACTTCTCGCAGTTCGAACTGAACGGCGCGGGACCGACCGTCGAAGACGACAACTGGGCTTTCGCCTATCAAGGCATCGCTGGCCTGAACTACGCGATCGGCCAGCAGACGTCCTTGTTCTTGAACTACCGCTACTTCCGCAGCACCGATCCCGAATACGATTTCCGCCCGGTGTCGCCCGGCTTTTTCGAAGGCGACGATCACGTGAAGCACACGGCGACGATCGGTCTGCGCTATGCGTTCGGCGCGGCGCCTGCACCGGCGCCGATGGTCGAAGCACCGCCACCGCCGCCGCCGGCCGAACCCGTCGCACCGCGTGAGTTCATCGTCTTCTTCGGCCACAACAAGTCGAACCTGACGCCGGAAGCGTTGACCGTCATCAAGCAAGCCGCCGATGCCGCCAAAGAATTCGGCAGCGCCTCGATCCAGGTCGTCGGCCACGCCGACCGCTCGGGCTCGGATGTCTACAATCAGAAGCTCTCGCTCCGCCGCGGCACCGCCGTGAAAGGCGCGTTGGTTTCTGAAGGCATCTCCGGCGGATCGATCTCGGTCTCGGGCAAAGGCGAAAGCGACCCGATGGTCCCGACCGCCGACGGCGTCCGCGAACCGCAAAACCGCCGCGTCCACATCTCGCTCTAAGGACGCGCGTCACACAAACGAAGGGGAAAGCCAAAGGGCGGGGACCGAAAGGTCTCCGCCTTTTTCTTAAGCTACGCCGCGCGCGCCGAAATCACCGTCGCCGCTTGCCCGTCGCCGCGCACGGCCGACACTTCGGGCCGCGATAGCGCGGAGAGTTGATTGAAATGCGACCGCATCATGCCCGCAAAGGTCAGCACATGATGCGGCTTGCCGAACTCCCGCGCGCACGCCGACACCACGCGGCTGAGCTTCGCATTGTGGCAATGCGCAGCCTCGGGGAACAGATGATGCGCCGCGTGCGAATTCGCCCCGCCGGTCAGCGCGATCGCCAAGGTGCTTTCGGGCGACCAGTCCACGGCGGTCATCGCCTGATGCGTCGCCCAATCATGCGCGATCGCGCCGTCCGCGCGCGGATCGACAAACCCCGCCACGTCGCAAATATGCGTGCCCACATTGATGATGACGAACATCGCCGACGCCGCCGCACTGGCGATCACATAGCCCAGCACGATGTTCGCGACCGGCGCGTCGATCACCAGAAGAGGCACGACGATCGCCAGCACGATGTGAATGACCTTCGACGCCGCGAACTCACCCAACGCAGCCCATGTGTGAAACGTTTCCGGCGCCTCCCGCCGCGCCGCGCGCAGATGCAGGAAATCCTCGTAGAGCGCGAGATGCCCCAGCACGAGCATGTAGAGGAACGGTGCATAGTACGCCTGATACCGATGCCACCACCGCCACGCATGATGCGGCGTCAACCGCACGAGGCTGGTGCTGTCGGCGTCGATGTCCGTCCCCGCAACGTTGGGGAACATGTGATGCGTCCGAATATGCCGCCGCGCCCACAGCGCGCCCGAAATCCCGGCAATCGCAAAGCCGGCGAACACGACAAACCGGTTCACGCGCCGCGTCCGTGCCAACGAATAATGCGACGCGTCATGGCACAGCGTCGCAATCACGACATAGGCCAGCGCGCCGCCGATCGCCGCCAAAGCAAAACCACCGCCGCCCGCGGCGCCGCTGAGGATCAACGCATAAACGCCGACGAACACCAAAAGCGCGAGACCGCCGCGAAGCCATTGCTCGGCATCCGCATAGCGGCCCGTCGGCGATGCCGCCAACACAGCCGCACCACGTGCGCGCAACGCTTTTGCATAGGCCGTTTGTGAAGCGAACCGGGGCATGATGAGACTCGCTGGATGATCGGACCGGACGTCCCCTTACATTTACACTATGTCGCCTTCGTGGCTGCGTGATCCCGCTCACAACGACCGCGCGGGTCAACCGCAACGATCAGCTCACGCCCCGTACACCCACGTCGCAAACAAAGCCGACAAATCCCGGCCCGATGCCTTGGTCATCGCCCGCTCAAGATCGCGCGCCGTAACGACACCGCCCCAATTCGCCCGCGTGTAAATTCGCACACCGCGCCAGAACGTGCGCTCGCCAAGTTCGCGCCGCAGCGTGTCGAGAAACACCACCGACTTCGCATAAGCCATCGCGCGCTTGAGCTTCAGCGACGGATACGTCCCCTTCCAACTCAACGGCACGTCGAAGCCGCCATCCTTCGCCGCCGTCCACCGCTTATTGGCCAGCGCAAGCTCGCGCTCATAGTCCGCACGCCCCCACCGCGCTTCTTTCCAGGCCGCCGTCATGAACACCGCGAACCCTTCGTTGAGCCACAGCTCAGACCATTCCGCACACGTGATCGCATTGCCCCACCACTGATGCGCCAACTCATGCGCGATCACCCAATCCTCATGCGGGTCATCCAGGATCGGCGCGATCTCCGTCAAACCAATCGTCGAATGCGCAACCGCCTCCTGCGCCGCGCTCTCGGGCACAAGAACTTGCGTATAGGCTGGCTCGCCGAATTTCACGCCGGCCTTGCCTTCGAAGAACGTAAGCATCGCCCGCGTCTCCCCGAACATCGCGCGCACCTTCGCCGCTTCGACATCCTTCGCCAGCACAAACAGCGAAGGCCGCCCCGCATCAAGCCGATGCCGCTCGAACGCACCGCCCGCAAACCCAAACAGATACGCCGGCATCGCCCGCCGCTCCCGCCAACGCCAGTCGCGAACAAGCCGCCCCGGCGCCACCGCCTCGGACCCGTCCGGCAACGTCACTGCAAAATCCAACGTCGCCTTATCACCGGGCCGATCGAGATCGCAGATCATATAGTCGCAAGTGAAGTAGGTGGCGCTCACCGTACCGCGATCGAACACGAGCCCCTTCGGCGCCGGCCCATCAAACGTCAGAACCAGCCGCCCCACCTGCCCGCGCCGCATCGCCCGCGGCAAGCGAAACACCCACCGCCCGTCGACAATCGCACCCGCCACGATCGCCGCCCCGTCGATCGACGCCGTCACGCGCAAGGAATTCCCGCTGAACGAAACCGCATCGAGCCCATCGACAAGGCTCTCAAACCGAACAACCTCTGTCCCCGAAACCGTGTTCGCGGTAAAGTCGGGCTCAAGCTGCACCTCGTAGTGCAGCACATCGAACGTCTCGCCCGCCCACACCGGCGCAGCCAAGACCAGAGCAATGAGAAATAGAAAGAGCCTCATGGCGCAAAGACGCCCGCAACACGCGCGCGCGTCAAGCCCGTCAGCAGCAATATTCCCAGTTCGCCCAGATCAACAGCAACCCAGTCCCCGGCGCTTCGAAGACTTTCATCGACACCGGCTCGGCGCCAATCATGTGCGACGCGCTCTCATCGCTAACCGTCATGTCCTCTGCAGCGTTGCCGCCCACGATAATCCCTTGCTCCGGTACGCCGGCCGCTTTGCACGAAGTCGTGATAATCGCCAGCTCGCGCGTGTCGCGCTCAGGCGCGGTGATGCAGATCTCGCGCTTCTCATCCCAAACGCCGATCTCGCCGGTTTTCGTCGCGACGAATGGCATGCCGTACCCGCCGATCAGCCGACGGATCACACGCCCGCGCTTTTCACGCACCACATAGAGATCGACCGGAGACTCGAAATCGATACCGGGCGTCACAATCTCAAGCGGCCCCCGGTCCGTCAGCACAATCGGCCGCCCGGCCCGCGACCGGCCCACAAAGGCAAAGCCGCCGAGTTCGTTGGGCGAACCGGTCTCGCTGAGTGGATAGTCAAGCTCCAACCGGAAAATGCCGCGACCGCGCGTCTCAAGCAGCGCACCTTCGACGACGATGTAGTCGAGCATATCCAGCGGATAGAGCGACCCATCGTCCTCCTTCTTCATACGAAGCCGCCCCGATTTGTCGTCCGAGAAAAGGAAGGCAATCGGCAAACACGCTCGATGCCACCCCTTGGCCGGACACTCGCGCAATACCTTCAACGTCTCGTGGTCATCCGCACGCACAAACCCCACCGCCGCGGCGAACGCCGCGAGCGCAAACACCAACCGCCCGATCATGAAACTGCCCCTCTGCCGACGACGCACCGCGCGCCCGGCAGACCCATCGAATAGGCATCAATTCAGGCAACATTGCGCCAAAGCCGGGCGCCGTCCGAAGAGTGATCAGTACGACGCCCTCGCAACAATCCTTGAACTCCGTGCCGGCACGCGCATGTGCTCTAAATTACTCAAGACAACGCCGCATCTCCTTCAGTAAACTGACGACGACCAAAGGGGCGGCGTGCGGCGTTGAATTCAACGACGGGGCCAATAGCTCGTCCGCCTCAAGTGTCTCGCTCAAGCAGGGGATGCTCTATGCCACAAGCGCAAGCGCCCGCCGCTAAACTGCCGCGGTCGATCGGGCTGAACCCGCCGGGCCTGCCGGTGTTCAAAGTGCTGGGCCGCGCGCTGCTGTTCGAGGCAACGCATCTCTTCACGTTGTTCCGTCTCACCTGGCTGCCGCTCGCAGCCCTGCTCGCAACGCAAATCGCAGCCGGCCAACTGATCGCGCAGACCACCGGCGCGACCTCGACGGACGGCTTCGAACCCGGGAACCTCTTCGTCCTAAACGCCGTCGGCGTCTTGCTCCAAGCGCTCCCGCTCACGGCTGTCGCGACGGCGGTGCATCGCCTTATCTACTTCGACGACCGCAGACCCGGCGTCTATTTCGCCTTCGCGTTCGGCGCGACCGAACTTCGCTATCTGGCCAGCTGTATCGCCGTCATCACGCTCGCCGCATTGCCCATAGCGGCCACCTTCGCGCTCGCCCACGTCACAAAGGCTGTTTGGCTGGGCGGAACGATCGTCGTCATGCTGCTGGCGGGATACGTGTTCTTCATCTTCCTGACGCTGCGCCTGTTGGTCCTGCCGCCGCAAACGGTCGCGACGGGAAGCGTGTCCGTCCGCGACGCATTCTTGCTCAGTCACGGACACGCGATATCTCTGATGTTCGTGGTCTTATTGCCGGGCATCTGTATCGCGTTCGGCGCGCCGATCCTCGCCTCACTCCTCGGCTTAGAGGACCTCGATGCCTACTACAGGCTCTTGGAACGACCGGACATACTAGGTTGGATGTGGCTGCCCGACTGGAATCGATTCATGCAGCCGCCGACACCACAAATGATCGCCTGGGAATTCAGCCTCAGCTTTCTCATAAGCACCGTCGTCGTCACGTGCCTAAGCTACGCGTATCTCGCCTTGAAGCAGTTGCAAGACGTCGAAACCGAAGGCCCCGCCGACGAACGGGAGCCCGCATAGGCGTAGATGATCGGCGTGGGCTCGCCTCAGCTCGAAAGACTCCGTTCACCATCCCGTGCCGCGTGGCGACTGCGAAGGGTGCAATTTCGCACGACGCACACTTTACCGGACATCAAACAAGCGCCACGTACAGTTGGGGCATGCGTCCGGACGAGATCTCAGCTTTCGCGACCTGGCTCGTCGTACACGGCGCGAAAGTGCGCGAGCATTTAAAGTCGACAGATCTGTTGCGCTTTGCGCACGCCGGCCACATCGGTGTGGTGAAGAAAAACGGCACGAGCGCAATGGCGAGTCCATCGCCGTTTGCGAAAGCTTATGTTGAAGCCTTCTCGCGCATGGGCCCGATGCCAAACAGGCCGCAGCGCAAGCCCGGCGACCCGAAGTCGGCGATGGAAATCGCATACCTTCGCGATGGTGCCGACTGCTTCTTCTGCGGCAAGCCACTAGCCGGCGATGTAACGTGCGAGCACCTTCTCGCGCGCGCTGAAGACGGTAAGCGGCAAGCAGCCAACATCGTGCTCGCACACTTTGAGTGCAACAAAATGGCTGGTCGCGCATCGATCGCCGAAAAAGTGAACCTTCGCGACAGGCTGCGCGGATATGCGTCGATCTTGCGCAAGCAGCACTGGCCGCCGACCAGCCTTGCCCGCTCGCCCTAAACCAACGCCCGCACCTTCCTGACCAATTCCGCATTGCGAAACGGTTTGGCCAGCGCGTCATGCGCACCGAGCTGCAGGGCAAGCTCGAGATACTCCGTCGGCCCCGCTACGCCGCCGCCCGAAACGGCAAGCACCTTCAGATTCGGAAACTGCCGCGTCGCATCGACGATCACGTCGTGCCCCTCGCGCACCGGCATCACGATATCGATCACGGCGACTTTGGCATGCGAGGAGGCGATCATTTTGAGGCCGGCGATCCCGTCCTCGGCCTCGACCGTCTCGAACCCCGCGTCGCGCAGCGCATTGCAAATCGTCGCCCGCACGAGGTCGTTATCGTCGATGACGCACACAACAGCTTTCTGGCCCATGGCAAGAATCCGCTCGTTGGTTAGAGGGGAATGTGGTCCCCCCGTCCGGCCGAAACAAGCGTCCAGCACCGACGCCGCCCAACCCTCATTGCCTTTTGCGTGATCCATCGGCGACACTGTCCCATCGCCATTGCCACACCTGGAACTCGGGACTCACTATGAACGACGTACTCACCGACTTGGCTGCACGCCTCGGGCAAAAAATCGCGTTGGTCGACGACCGCCCCGGCGGTCGGGTGGTTAAGTGGACGTTTGCCGAACTCGAGGCGAACGCCAACCGCCTCGCCCGCCTGTTGATCGAATTGGGTGTGAAGCCGAAAGACCGCATCGTCAGCTGCGGACAAAACTCGTGCTGGCTGGTCGCCATGTCGAACGCTGTGAGAAAAATCGGCGCCGTCGGCGTGCCACTGAACTATCGCCTGACGCCGGAAGAAGCCACCTACGTCGTCGACAACTCCGACGCCGTCGTGGTCTTCACCGATACGGAGTTCGCCGACTTCTTCGCCAAGATCGCGAAGGACACGCCGAAGGTGCGCCAGACCCTCATCTTCGACGGCCCCGCCGCCCAGGGCCAATCGCGCGTCGAACCACTCCTCGCCAATCACGCCGCCGCACCGCCCGAGTTGAAAGAACCGGCAGGCGAACCGATGACGATGATCTACACATCGGGCACGACCGGAAAACCGAAAGGCGCCGTGCGCTCATCACTCGGCAACCCGCAACAGTCAGCCGCCCTCTGGGCCGAGATCGGCTACGTCGAAAGCGACGTCTACATCACGACCGGCCCGCTCTATCACTCGGGCCCCGGCGGCTTCCTCGCCACCGCGCACCGCTTAGGCAACACAGCCGTCCTCCAACACAAATACGACGAGGAAGATTGGCTGCGCCTCGTCCAAACCTACGGCGTCACCACGACCTTCGCCGCGCCAACGCCCATCCGGCGCATCTGCCAACTGCCCGACGAGATCTTCAAACGCTATAACGTAAGCTCGATGGCGCGCATGGTGGCGAACGCCGCCCCATGGTCGTTCGCGCTGAAGCAACTCTATCTCTCGCGCTTCCCGAAACTCTCGCTGTTCGAAGTCTACGGCTCGACCGAACTCGGCGTGAACACGGTGCTGCGTCCCGAACATCAATTGTCCAAGCCCGGCTCGTGCGGCCGCCCCGCGCCGGGCGTCGAAATCCAACTCTTCGACGAAAGCGGCGCCGCCGTCACGGCGCCCAACACCGAAGGCGAACTCTACGTGAAGAGCGCCAACATGTTCTCGACCTACCACAAGGCCCACGACAAATTCATGGCCGACCGCAAGGACGGTTGGCAGACCGTCGGCGACATCGCCTACTACGACGAGGAAGGCTTCTACTACATCTGCGACCGCAAGAAGGACATGATCATCTCCGGCGGCGTGAACATCTACCCCGCAGAAATCGAAGCCGCTTTGGAAACGCACCCGGACATCATCGACGTCGCCGTCTTCGGCATCCCCGACGACGAATGGGGCGAAGCCGTCCACGCCATCGTGGTCGTAAGACCCGGCCAAACGCTGACCAAAGACCAAATCACCGCCTACGCGCGCGAACACCTCGCCGGCTACAAAGTCCCGCGCAGCCTCTCGTACCTGACGGAGATCCCACGCACCGGCTCAGGCAAAATCCTAAAACGCGACCTGCGCAAACCCTTCTGGGAAGGCCGCAAGAGCCGCGTTTAGTCGCTGTCCTTGAACGCCGCATAAAGCGCCGGCAAGAACGTCGCCAGGTGATGCATTTCCTGCGCGCAGTGCACCAGCAGCGCGCGCGCATCGTTCTCGCTCGGGCGCAATTGCGTGCGCGCGATCGCGGCCGCGGGAACGCCAATCATCCCACGTGCGCGAATATTCGACCCACCGATCCAAAAGCGCGAACGCATCACGCTGCCGGTAGCGGTCGGCTGAACCAGGTGGATCAAATATCCCGCCGTCAGCGGCATCCCCGCCAGCGTGCTATCCGCACAGATGGCCGTCGCTCCGCCGCCCGCCGACAAACTCGCGTGCCGCAGCCCCAATGCCTCCGGCGAAACAAAACTGATCGCCAGGCGCACGAAATCGCTGCCGACATATTCATCGACGATTGACGTAAACCCGAGATACCGCGCCCGCCCGCGCGATCCCTTCGGCGGCTCGCGCAGCCAGCTCGCATGCATATGCGCTTGCGGATGCCACAGCTTGTAACGCTCGGGGCTGTCGGAGTGCCACCCGAACCACCAGTCGATCATCGCCGGCGTAACACCCGGCATGTCCGTCTCAACGGCAAGCCGCATCGATCCGTCGCCCGCCAGCGTGAACCCATTCTCCACCGTCGGACCGCCGCCGAAGAACATGCTCGACGCCTCCGACAGCGGCGGCAGAAACGCCTCCGCGATCGGCCCCTGCATCAACGCCTCGCGCGCCGCCGCACCCAGCGGCGCGACCACCGGATTCCAGAACCGCGCATAGGGCTTGCGAGCCAGATCGTCCGCGCTCCATCCCAAATGACGCCCGGCCTTCAGCGCACTCCGTCTCATAGCCGCCCCATGTAAGGATGAAAGCGCCCCGCGGGATCATGCTTCGCACGCAGCGCATCGAGCCGCGCCAAATTCGCAGGCGCAAGAAACGGCGCAGGCCGCTGCCCCAGATTCTCATCCGCCAACTGCACACCGGTGCTCAACGCCGACATCGCACGCATGTTGTCGACCGCCCACGTGCCGTTGGTCGGCGCAAGCTTCGCATCCTTCCAAATGCCATAGAGCGCAATGTAGATATTGTCTTCCAGCGAGAACGCCATGTCCGGCCGCACCGGCGGCGGCGCCCAATTCATCCAAAGCATGTGCGACGGCGCCGTCGGCAACGTCTCGACGATGCGCAACAACCCCGGCATCAACTGATCGATCGGCGCACGCGTCCACATATTGTCGACCGCATACGAATGATCATGCGGATAGTGCGCCATCACGCCCTTGTACATCCACGACAGCCGCACCGGCAGCAGCGGCGTAACATAGGCCGCCCCCTTCGGCCGCGATTTCATGAACCCAACCGCCTTGCGCGCCGACGCCCAATCGTCTTCGAACACCGGCGCCACGATCTGAAACCCCGGCCCGCGCAGAAACGGCACGTGCCGCGACATCAAGATGTTGAGCTCGATCGACCGCGGTATCTCAGATCCCACACGATGCGCCCACCGAAACACGGCCTCGGCTTGCGACAGCGGATACGCCATCGCCTTCGCCGCAATAACTTTAGGCTTTCGATAAACGCGCAAGTGATAGCGCGTGACGACGCCAAAGAACCCCGGCCCCGACCCGCGCGCCGCCCAATACATGTCCGCATTCTCGTTCGCATCCGCGTGGCGCAACTGTCCATCTGCGTCCACATAGTCGATACCGATCACGCTCTCGCATGCGGGCCCAAGCTCGCGGCTATGCCACCCGAACCCGCCCTGCAGCAGGTACCCGCCCAGACAAACGCCTTCGCAGTGCCCGGCCGGAAAGAACAAATTCTGCCGCATCAATTTCAGCAGCAAGTCCGATCCCACCGTTCCCGGCCCGGCGGTCGCGGTCATCGCGCGCGCATCGACGCTCACCGCGTTCAGCCCGGACACGTCCAGCAACATGCCGCCGTCGCGCCGATGATTGGCCGCCCAATTATGCCCGCCGGAGCGGACACCGATCTTCATCGAGCGGTCCTTCGCGAGACGCACGGCCGCCATCACATCGTCGGCGTCACGCGCGCAAACGATCACATCGGGAAACCGCCCCACGTCGCGCGCGTTGAAACTGGCGCCGCCCAAAGCTTCGGCATAAGCCGGTTCGCCTTTGAGAATGACCCCTCCCCTGATCACGCGCGCTTCGCTCATGCCTTCGCCTTCTTCGTGTCGTCCGCCAGCGACAGCCACGTCAGCGGCAGTTTTAGCGGCGGTTGAAACGTGGCCTTCGCATACGCCGCCGCTTTCGCGCGGGCCGGCGGCACGCCCAACATCCGCAGCATCTCCTGCGTCGCGCCGTCGATCGCCGATTTGTCCAGCCGCCCGCGATGCAGATCGAGCGCCACGCTGATCAAACATCCGGAAACAAACGTCGCCGCCAACTCCCCGCCCGAGGGCGAAAACACGCCGGCCGCAATGCCCTTCACGATGTCGGCGTTAAGATCGTCGCGTAGCGCCGCGATGAACCGATCGACCGGCAACCCGGCGTCGAACAACAACCGCCCGATCGCCGGCGTGCCGGAGACGCTGCGCAGCATCTGGCGCGTCTTGATCGCGAACACGTCGACGGGCCCCGCCGCATCGCGCGCGACGGCCTTCAGCATCAACCCTTGATGCACGACCAACAGCCGCCCCAGCTCGTCCATCAACGCATCGATATCGTCGAAGTAATTGTAGAAGCTGCCCTGCACCATGCCGGCCTTGGCCGCGATCTCCGAAATCGAAAGCGACCCCGCCGACCGCGTCAGCAACAATGTCTGCGCCGCGACCAGCAGCTCATCGAGCGACCGCCCCCGCTTGCCGGCCCCCTCAGGAAGTTTCACCCGCACCACCATAATTTGACGAAACATCAAATTTGATGATTTATCAAATACGGCGCGCCTACTTCTTCCGTTGCCGTGAGAGCGGCGCTGCGGCTTCTTTATCGAGGCGAGCGACAGCGGCATCGAGAAGCTCCCGCCACTTCGGTCCTCGCGCACGCGCCTCGGCAAACGCGTCTCTCAACCCGTCGCCGTCGCGCGAGGCGAGCGCTGCAATCAGCGACTGCGCTTGCACTAAGTCCTTGCGCCCCTTCGGAGCATCCTTGCCACGTCGAATCGAGACCAACAGCTTGTGAACGGCAAACCGCGATGCCGACGGAACGCGAACCAACACGCCCGCGCGATGCAGAACGGCCGCGTCGCTCGTCTCCCGCAGTAGGAAATCAAGAAAAGGCAGCGGCGTGGCGTCTGCGCGCAGGGCAGGCAATCGCGACGGCGCATCGCGCGCCCGTCCGCGACTTGTCGTCAGAACGTCGACGCGAAACCCGCCCGGACGTACGAACGAAGCAGCCAGCGCCGGATCAAAGGCATAAGGCCGGGGCTCGAAGGCCGGATCCACGCTACGCAACACATCGATCAGCGGCTGATCCAACGTTTCACCGATGGCGACCGAAACGCCGTAGTCCTGTGCAATATCAACGTCACCGGTGCGAACCGACGCTGCCGTCAGTTTCATGCCGAGCAAACCCGCATAAGACGCATACGCAGCCGACCCCACCACGACCGCGCGCAAACGGAACGCGCCAGCATGCGCCAAAGCCTCAAGCACAGCGCCCGTCGTCGGATCAGGCTTAGGCAAACCGCCCGCGACAAGCGCGCGAACGATCTGTCGCCGGACTTTCGCGTCCTGGTGCGTACGCTGCGCGCCATCGACTGCGGCACGAAGAGCCGGCGTATCCGCACCGAGATAACGCTCTGCGGGCCGCCCGGCCGGCGTTGTCGGCGCCTGCACGTACCAATATTGTTGCCCGCTGATCTTACGCAGGCGAAATGTCGAGCCCGCGGGAAAAGCGGATACCGCCTCCAGCCGCAGTTGATCGATCAACTCGGCGTAAGCGGTCTGAATCGCGAGCGGAATATCGTCTTGGGCCATTACCGGCAAAATACAGGTTTGCCGGTAAATCCACAATGAACCCACCGAAAACCGCAGAAAACCGCGCTTCAAGAGACAAGGATTCTCGTAACTCGCACGGACGAGAACCGCGCTAGACTCACGCCACAACAAGGATGGACGTCCATGGCACGCAAACGCAGAGGTGAAGGACAGACGGCGCTGGTCACTGGCGCGTCGGCCGGCATCGGCGTCGACCTCGCGGAATGCTTTGCGCAGGATGGTTACAACCTCATCCTCGCCGCGCGCTCGGCAGACGCGTTGAAAGAGGTCGCCTCGCGCCTCGCCGCAAAGCACAAAGTGACGGCGACGCCCATCGCCGTCGATCTTCAGGAGCACGGCGGCGGATCGAAGCTCGCGGCTGAGATCAAGAAGCAGGGCCTCACCGTCGACGTCGTCGTCAACAACGCGGGCTACGGCATCGCCGGCCAGTTCGACGGATCGAAGCTTGAAGACCAACTCGGCATGATCGACCTGAACGACCGCACGCTCGTCGAACTCACGCACATCTATTGGCCGCAGATGCTGAAGAACAAACGCGGCGGCATCCTCAACGTCGCCTCGACCGCAGCGTTCCAGCCCGGCCCCCTGATGGCCATCTACTACGCGTCAAAGGCGTTCGTGCTGTCGTTTTCGGAAGCGCTTTGGGAAGAAGCGAACGGCACCGGCGTCCACGTCTCATGCCTCTGCCCCGGCCCAACGCAAAGCAAATTTCGCGAACGCGCCGGCACCGGCAAGACGCGCCTGTCGAACAGCAAGGTGATGACGTCGATGGAGGTCGCCCGCCAAGGCTACGCCGGCTTCCGCAGCAACAAGCGCGTCGTGATCACCGGCTTCTCGAACGCGATGACCGCGCGCCTCGTGCCGTTCCTGCCGCGCAAGACGCTGCTGAAAATCGTGCGCGGTATTCAGTCGCCGGAGTAACGGGGAGGGCTTAGTACCCGCGCGGCGGCGCGAAGGCCGGCGCCGTGACGCTCGACGGCTTGCTGCTCGTCGTGGGCTTGGTCGAGGTGGTGGCGGCGATTTCGTTGCTGCCCGCCGTGGCCGCAGGTGTCGCGTCGGCCTGCGAGTTCGCCAGCTGCTGCTCCAGCTCGGCGTTGCGGCGCATGCTGTTCGTGCACTGGCTCACATACTTGGACTTCGGCATCCCGGCCGGAATCGTACCCGCGTCCTTTTCGGCGTTGTAGTTCTCGGTGCAGGTCTTCTTCGCCGCCTGCACATCGAAGGCCGCCGCAATCGAGGGCGCACCCAGGCACGTCAAACCAAACGCAGCCGAAACCAGCCAACGGAAACCTGTCACCGACAATTCTCCATCAAGGACAAACACGAGGGGGGGGTAGACGAAGAGGGCGCAGATGACCCGAAACCGCACCCCGAAATCAAGGGGAACAAGAGAGAACATGCCGGTTCGGGCGCCCTAACCGGGGCGCCCGTAACCAATCGCATAAGGGTTACGCGGGTTGAGGCTCCGCGTCGTGAGGCTCTTCCTCATAGCGTGCCTCGTCATAACGCGACTCACGCTCGGGATAAGGACGCGGCTCATAGTCCCGCTCTTCCCGCGGCTCGCGGCGTCCGCCGGTGCCGAACACCAACGCGCCCGCTAGTACGATCCCGACCACAACCATCAACCACAACGGAAAGCCCGCAACGGTCGCGTTCAGCATATCGCGAAAATCTATGGCGAACGGCGACGGCGTGGGCGTCGTCGTCGAAACGGGCTCGGCCGTCAGCGTCGTCGGTTCGACAGGCGCAAGCGGCGTCGCGGTTACGTCACTGCCGGGCACCGTCGCGCTCGCATCGGCAAGCGCAGACGTATCGGCGCCCGGCGCCGTGCCCGCATCTGTGCCGCTCGCAGCGCCCTCACCGGTGCTCGCGCCCGTACCCGTGCCGCCGGACGAACCGGACGACGCACCCGGCGTCGCATCGATCACAGGCGCCATCTCGCCGGCCGGAACGACCGGTGCGGCTGCGCGCGCCGTACGAACGGGCGAAGCTTTCTTGACGACGGCTTTCTTGGATTTCGATTTGACGACGTCATCGGGCACGACCTCGCCGCGCACAACGATACGTTTCTTAGGCGAAGGGCCGGCATCGGTGACCGATGTCGTTTCGCACGCCGACAGCACGACGGCTGCAACAATCAACGCTACAAACTTTGCAGACATGGTGCCTCTCGCACGAGAAGGATTCGCCATCACCCCGCTCTCAACACTATAGCTGCGTCGCAAACATCAGCGCCACTGCTCAACAAATGCAGGAACCGGCTGCCACAACCGCTCCCGCGAATCATGCCGATAGCGTCAGTGACGTTGCGCCAGTCGCGCAATAGTGTCGGCCACATCGAAGGAAAATACGCATGGCTGCAGCCCCCGCACCGACATTACGTGAGCGTGCGTTGCGCATCGGTGCCGCTTTGGCGGCTACGATCGCGCTTTATTATGCGGTACGCCTCGCATTGGATCTCGCCGACACGTTGATGCGCCCGGCCAACGCGGGTTGGCTCGAGGTCCTGCTGATTCTCTTGCTGCCGCTGTTCTTGGGGCTCGCCGCGCTGACCGTCGCGGGCGCCCTGCTTGCGCGCTATGCTTGGCGCGGCCGTCTCTTCCGCTAGGAGGTCCTGCACCAATGCGCTTATCGACCCGACTCGCCTGCGCCGCAGGCCTGACGCTGACCCTCGCCGCCTGCACCACGCTCACGGAAGAAAAGCCGCCGGCGAACCCGCAAGCCGTCATCGATCAACGCGTCGCGATCATGAAAACCTTCGGTGCCGCACTGGGCGCCGCGGCCAATCAGACGCAAGGCAAGACGACACCCGCCGCCGCCCGAAAGTCCGTCGCCGATGCCAGAGCCGGCCTCGCACGCGTGGCGCAACTATTCCCGCGCGGCACCGCGCTCGGCGATCGCGGCGTGACGCAATCGCGCGCGCTCTCGATCATCTTCGCCAACCGCAGCGATTTCGAGGCCAAGCTCGACGCGCTGTCGGCCCGCTTCGCCCAACTCGACGCCGCGCTGGCCAAGAACGCCAAGGCCGACACCACAAAGGCCATCACCGACGCGCGCGCCGTCTGCAGCGCCTGCCACAACAAGTACCGCGCGCCGGAAGACTAAGCGCTCGCTACTTCTTCCACTTGGGCTTGGGCGGCTTGCGCCCGCCAAGATCCGGATCGCGCGAAACGCGCTTCATCGCCACGCCATACGCGCTAAGCGCCGCATCGATGGCCTCGCCATCTTCGAGCACGCGGTCCATCTGCTTATCGAACACGGCATAGCCCGTGACCTCGCAGATCAACCGCATCCAATCCCAAACCTGTGCGAAGCACGCGGCGGCCTTCTCGCCCGTATGCCAGAAGGGCACGGTGACGGTGGCCTCGTTGTCGAACACCTGAATCTGCACGCCGAAACTGTCGTCGCTCAGATCGTTGATCTCAAAGCACCGCAACCGCGACGGCGCCCCGCGATCGTACCCCTCGCGCGAGACCTCCAGCGTCGGATAGCGCGCGACCAAGGCCTCGGCGACGCGCAACTTCATCGCCTCTTTCACGGGATCGACGGCGACGAAAGCGCCGTCGTCCCGCTCGGCCCGCGCCCGCGTGCGGATGTCGCCATCGCCCTGGCGGGGCAAAAGATGAAACACATAGCTCATGGCCGGCGACACTAGGCGAACCGGGCCAGAACCCAAAACCGGCCCGAAAACGCCCCTCCCCACCCCCACCGCGCGATCTCTCCCGCGACGGCAACCCGCCCCAGGCGAGTCTCGCCGCACAGCAACAAAAGCCGGTCGTGCCCGCACGGCCACGCGAAGCCGCGCTAGCATGTGGCGTGCGCGACGGCTGGGGGGCCTTCGCGCCGTTGGGGGAAGATGGTGCGGCGCGCAATTCTGTTCGTGCTCTTGGCGGTGGCGTTTGCGCCGCTGGCCACCGCGCGCGAGACCGATCCGGCGGCCGACTTCGCAGGCGCGTTCGTCGGCCTCAACACCGGTTACGCCTTCGGCGCGTCCGGCGACTGGTGCAACTGCACGTTCTTGCCGTCGGTCGCCGATGCGACGGAAGGCGAAGGCGGCATCATCGTCGGAGGCGAAGCGGGCTACGGCGTGCGTCTCGGCCCCATCGTCATCGAAGCCTCTGTCCGCGCCTCGCACGCCGACATCAAGTTCGCCGAGATCTGCGGCATCGGCGTACCGTGCAGCGGCCAGGCCGGCTGGATCGGCGAAGCGCAAGTCACCGCGGGCTTCGTCGTTTTCGACGACATCCTGCTGGCAGGCACCTGGGGCTATGCCGTCGCCGATGTCGACGCCACCGTCGGCCTCGACACGTCGAACGCCACGCATGACGGCGTCGTCCTTGGTGCACGCATCGAACAAGCGATGACCGAAAACTGGCGCATGGGCGTCGAATACCGCCACTACGACATCCAAGGCACGAACGGCACGCCCGCGGGCGACGTCGACGTCGATTGGCAGGCGGAAGCAGTCGCCCTGAACATCCACTACGAACTGAACTAACCCCTCGTCATTCCCGGCCGCCCGGACTAAAATGACAGGTGGGCCAATTTCAAATGCAGGGGGCACGCATGCGGACAATCGCGATAGTCCTCGGCGTCGTAATATTCGGCGCCATCGCCGTGTATTTCAGTGGGCTGATCAAATTCGACAGCGCCGTTAGCACCGTTGAAGAAGCGGCCGCCGCGCCCTGCCTCGCCGACAACGCAATCGATCCCGCTCTTCGCACGGCCGCCAACGATGCCGCGCGCGCCTTCTACGACAAGCTGCTGAAGGACGACGCCACCGCGCGCAACGACCTGACGGACGACGCGAAGAAACTCGTCGCCCCCGAAGTGTTCAACGCGATGATGCGCACCATCGCCTCGAACGGCCCCTACAACGATCTAGCCGTCGAACACACGTATCAGCCGTCAATCACCGGCGCGCCCGGCCGCATCACCTGCCCCGGCGACAGCGACGCAACGACGGTCTCGCTGTCGACCATGCCCGACACGGTCCAGACCCACACGCTCTTCACAGCCAAGACGCGCAACAACGATTGGTCGCTGACGGCGTGGATGGTGCAAAAGGACAAGACCTGGCGCGTGCATTCGTTCTACGTGTCGATGCAATCGATCGTCGGCCACACCGCGCCCAGCATTTTCGCGATGGCCGAAGAACAGGCGAAGAAGGGTCACGCCTTCAACGCCTATCTTCTCTACGCCGTCGCCAGAAACCTCGCCGACCGCGGCCCCAACATCGACCTCGGCCTCAAGCAAACCATCGAAGCCGCGCTGAAGAAACAAACGCCGCCGCCCGAACTCAAAGGCGCACCGCCCTTCAGCTGGGACATCGAAGGCGCAACATTCCCGATCGAGTTCGTCGCCCTCGTCGGCACCGACAAGAAACTCGGCCTCACCTTCCTGCACCGCGACCCCAGCTGGGACGGCAAAGACACCGGCAAAGCCGAACGCCGCAACAAGCGCCTCATCGACGGCTTCGTCAAAACCCACCCCGAATACAGCGAAGTCTTCAGCTACATCTCCGCCCGCATCTTGGAACCCGGCAAAGACAGCGGCTGGGGCACCGTCTTCGACGCCACCAAAGGCTACGACACGGGCGAACCCTCGCTCACGAAGAAGAAGCCGAAGTAGCGACCGCCGCCTTGTCATGCGGATGGCGCGAGCGTGAAGCGACCGCGATCCTGTTCCACGCGTTGATCATCGCGATCGCAATCGTGAGGTCTGACAACGCCTTCTCCGAGAACTGCGCCCGCGCTTCGTCATAGACCGCGTCGCTCACATCGCCGCTGCCGATCGCCGTCACCGCCTCGGTCCACGCCAACGCCGCCCGCTCGCGCGGCGTATACATCGCAGACTCGCGCCACGCCGGCAGCAGATAGAGCCGCGCCTCGCTCTCCCCGCCCGCACGCGCATCGGACGTGTGCATGTGCAGGCAATAGGCGCAGCCGTTCATCTGCGACGCCCGCGTCTTGATCAGGTGCAACAGCCCATGCTCAAGCCCGCTCTCGTGCACGTATTTCTCGACGCCGACCAAGGCCGCAACGCCACCGCCCGCCAACGCATACGCATTGAACCGTTGTTTCATGACCATTCTCCGATGCCGCGGACCGCACGACACGGCCCTTCACGGCATAAGACGAACGGCGCGCCCGACGTGTGACAGCCCGCGCGATCCCTGATACCGGATAGCGCAATGCGCGCCATCGCCACCATAACCTCGCCCGTCTCAGGCGAAATCAAAGTCTACCGCGACGGCCCGTCCGGCCTCATCACCTACACCCAAGGCGGCTACGAGCAATCGGCCGCCGACCGCAACGGCGTCTCGACGGCGACCTATATCCACGCGCTCTACGGCCTCGTCCTGCAGACGCGCGCGCGAACGGCGCTCGTCATCGGCTGCGGCGGCGGCTCGCTCGCGACCATGCTGCAGAAGTCGGGCACAGCGGTAACGGTCATCGACATCGACCCCGCCTCGTTCGACCTCGCCCGCTGGTACTTCGGCCTACCCGACGCCTGCGAGCGCCACGTCGCCGACGGCCGCGCCTTCCTGGAAGCCGACGAGCGCCGCTTCGACGCCATCGTCCTCGACGCCTACGACGCCGCACAAATGCCGGCCCACCTGGCCGAGCAGGAATTCTTCGAACTTGTGAAGACGCGCATCGCCCCGGGCGGCGCCTTCCTCGTCAACGCCTATGTCCGCAACGACGACGACCCGTTCGCGCGCGACACCGCCGCCCGCTTAAGCAAAGTCTGGCGCAGCGTCCGCATGCTGGACATGAAGGGCCGCATCAACCGCAACGCTATACTGATGGCCGGCAACGTCGAAGCCTTCGCCCAACCGACGCTGATCACCCCGCCCGAAGTCGAAGCCACCGACATCGAACAAGACCTCCGCCTGCTCGCCTTCGTGCAGCCGAAGAAAACGCGCAAGCGTTAGGATCAATCGTCGAAGCCGACAAACGTGGCCGCCTCATCGATGGACTTGCGGCGCGACACGACGGCGTTCGCCGGAAAGCTGTCGTCGGGAAAGCCCATCGCGACGCAAATCATGATCACCTGATCGTCGGGAATCCCCGCATGCTCGCGCACGACCGGCGATTGCATGATGCCCTGGCTGTTGATCACGCACCCAAGCCCTCGCGACCAAGCCGCGTTGACCAGAGCGTTCGTCACCGCGCCGCAATCGAACGGCGCAATGTCGCCCCCATGGATCGAACGGTCATAGGTCACGACGACGGACACCGGCGCATCGAACTGCCGGAACCCGCGCAGCACCCAATCCTTGCGCGCCACCTGATCGTGCCGCTCGATCCCCATCGCGCCGAACAGCTGCTTGGCGATCTCGATCTGCCGCTCCCGATGCGCGCCCTCATACCCGCCATGCCCGCGAAACTCACGCGAGTCCGGCACCCCCGCCAAATTGCGCTCGGTATTACCCTTACGAATCCGGTTCAAAGGCTCACCAGCCACCACATGAAAATTCCAAGGCTGCGTATTCAGCGACGACGGCGCGCGCATCGCGAGCTCAATCACCTCCCGGATCAAAGCCTTCGGCACCGCCACCGGCTTAAACCCACGAATACTCCGCCGCCCCAAAACAACCTCGTCGTAGCCCACGCTCAAAACTCCACCCGATAAGAAGCGGCCGATAACGCCACGCCACAAAAACACATGCAATCCGATCGGCAGACTTCCGCCATTTCTGCCGCCACGTATCCGTCACATCGCCACCCCTTGCCATCACATGTGACGGCAAGCCGACGGATAAACGAGAAGGCGGGCACAGCGCGGGGCACGCGCCGCGGGAAGGCCGCGACAGCCAACAAACCAATCACAGATTCGCGCTGCAGCGCCTACACAAGCGAAGAGACAAATATAGAACATGCCGCTGCAAACGGAAAGCCAAACGTCGAACAACATGGCCCAACGTTCTAAACTCACCGCCACGCACGGGGAGCACACGCATGTTCAACCGCATCCCAGTTCTCGCCATCATGCTCGCATCGCTCGCGAGCGCATTCTCCGCACTCGCCGCCGACGTAAAGCAGCCGCCACGCAACGTCGCCGTCGTCGCGCTCTTCGACAACACGTTCCACAAATTGAAATTCGGGCTGACGGTGTTCGACAACGACTTCCAGTCGAAGGACGTGTCGGCCTGGCACGTTGCCGAGCAAGCGGAAAGCGACATGGTCGCGCTCCTCAAACAAAAGGGCATCGGCCAATCCGTCGGCGTACTGGCGCAAGCGGGCGCCCGCGCCACGGCGGGCGAGAAGCAAGACGGCGTCGAAGCGCCGCTGATCGAGGCCGCGCGCAACGCTGGCTTCGACACGCTGATCCTCGTTCGCCCCGCGCGCGATCAGGGCAACCAGAGCGTCTTCACGCCCGGCTATGGCATCGCGGCCTGGGGCAAGCTGTTCGGCCCGCGGCCCGCGTGCCCCTATGCCGTCTTTCACGTTCAGATCTATCGCACGGCAGATGCGAAGGGCATCGACCGCGCCGACGGCTATAGCTGGGGCGAAGGTCCCTGCGTCGACATGAAGTCCGTGCCCTGGCAAGACGACATCAACGCCTACAGCGACGCCGAGTGGTCAACGATCGAAGCCGCCATCCACAAACGCATCAACGAAGGCATGGCCCGCGCCTTGCGCAATCTCGACTTCGAGTGATCGGGCGTCGAGAACAATCCATGCATCCTAATGACCTTCACCGGACACGCGAATGAAACGCTTAATGGCCGTCGTGCTTGTTGTTTGCGCCGCTGCGGCCGCACCACCCGCTGTTGCGATAAAGCAGTTTATTGTCTTCTTCCACGATCCGAACCCTGAGCAGCTTGATCCTGGCCAGTGGAAGATCGGCGCCGAGGGCGATGCCGTCATCAGTGAGGTCGCGTCCTTATTCGCGCAAAGGTCGAATCCGGATGACACGCTACATTTGACGGCCGCCGATCAGCATGTCGGCACCCTTGAGATGTCAGTCGAGCGGTCGAACCGGCGGGCAGCGGCCGTGAAACAGTCGCTTGTCACAAAGGGCGTGCCAGACCAATCTATTGTAATCCATGTCTGCGGCTTCCAGCGCCTGATGGTGGAAACGCCCCCCGGCACGCGCGAACCGCAGAACAGGTTCGTCACAATGGACCTTCATGGCCGCGACGAACGGCCGGATCCATGCTCACAATGAGCGAGGGCAGCGCAATATCCCTCGAAAGACTCTTGGTGAGCGCAACGACTATCGGCGGCGAAACTTCAGAAGGCAGCTACCACTTCTCGCAGGTAGCCGTCTTTTAACGAGCGCAACCGGCCGCATCTCGCACGGCCTGTAAAGCGGCACAGCATGGCCCACCAGCGCAGTCTGGGAGCGCGGGGACACGATCACCTGTTGCCGCATTTTCCATCTGTCCTCCAGAACCCAGCTCTTTCCAACCCTTAGCGAAAGACCGGCGAGCAAGCTGAATCAGCTTCTAACATTAGTAGTTTTCAAATGTCTAGATAATGTGTAAGCGAACTGGATACAATTATAAGTATGTTGTTGCAAATACTACTATGAATGTTAGTGTAAAGAAGCTGATGAGCCCTATCAGCGCGAGTGATAAGAGAGGATAAGCCATGACAAAGGATCGAGTCGCACTGATTGCAGTACTGGCTACGTTCGCCGGTTATGTCTCTGGCGGTGCCGTGAAAGCGGACCTTTCGCCGCTCCCATCGCAGCCGGTTCCTGCGGTCGCGATAATTGCGGCTGGCATGGACGGGACACACCCAGCGTTTTGGCGAGTTACGCCAGATGGGAAAGTATCCCTCTGCGGCGGAGTTTCGGCAGGCGGAACACAGCGAGTCTCATGCAACGACCCGAATTAGAAAAAGAAGACAGCCGACGAGGGAATAGTCTGAGACAAAATGGCGTCAGAGTAGATCTTGTTCGGCATCCACCTAGGTGGATGCCACTCTGACCCCATTTCGTTTTCGTATTGGCCGTCGCACTGGGAACGTGGGCGCTCACCAGCGTGATACAGATTGACTGGTCCAGACCACTGGCCGACAAAATGCGACCAGCACTCGAATCCTATCGCGACATTTCCATCCCACGCTGCAGGTTCGAAAGCGCGGGGTAGACCAATCTTAACGATCGTTGAACTAATCTATGCCTGTTCGTCGCGGGCAGCTGACAACGTAAGTGACCTTAAGGCCCCCCGCGTCGTCGTAGTCGACCCGAGCGAAAGGGGTGGCGCCCTATGTCAATGCTGTTCCTGCCCATACGCATCCGGCCCAACCGTGTGCGCCTTCTGTTTTACAACTGCGTCCTGAGCGCCATTGGTATTCCGGCGTTGTTTCTTCTTCTCGATCACTGGCATCAGGTTGAACCTCTCCTTGCGTCGCCGCAAGCGACGATGGAATTCGCAAGCGCCGTGTTGGCGTGTGTGTTTGTTGCGGTGTTTTTGCTTCTGATCGCGGCGTTCGCCCTTGCGGCGCTTCCCGGCGCGCCGTTCCTTTATGTCGACATCGACGAGCGCTGCGTGACGCATCGTCGGTTGTGGAGCGTGCAGCGAAAGGTTCTTCGCGACGTCGACGGCTGGACCACGCAGGAGCGCCGGCGCAGCATCGTGCGGCACGGCGTGCGGTTTTACGTCTTCAGTTATTTCGTCGTGGCCAAGCCGCAGGGCCTAGATCCGCGGCGGGTTCGCAAATCGGTCGGTCAGTTGCTGGAGTTCGACACCGATTTCTTCACCCCCTTGTTTGCAGATAAAATTCATTTCACCGAGGCCTTCGCCGATTGCTTGAGCGACGCCGTCGAGGCGGTGCGCCAGTCGAGGCGGCCGGTCCTGCTCGAACTGCCGCCCCAAATAGCCGCGCAGGCGTTCGAGTTGGTGGCGCGTGCGGCCCCGGCGGCAGCGGCAGAGCACGCAACGACGGCGCAGCCCAAGGCCAAGCAAAGGCCGGCGCGATCGCCCGGACGGTTTCCCACCAATGAAGACAAGGCGAACTATTGGCGTAACGAGGCGACGCAGGCCGCGCGGGCCAGCGACGACAGCCCAGAAGAGGCGAGAGCCTCGGAGCGCGCGTATTTGTACGGCGAACTCGCCAAGCGCGATCGCAAACGGATCGCTCGCGAAAGGCGCGCGTCGCGTTTGCGCGCGCGCAGCCACGAATCCGAAGGCGCTTAGCCAGAATTTCGGTTACAGGCAGTCACCTAACGGGCGAAAGCTGGCTCGCGTCCGGTCACTGCAAACCAAATCTGCCCGATGATGTAGAGGATGGTTGTCAGCACGACGATACGGGCAAACAGAAACATGAAGGCCATCGTCACCGTGTGATCGGTGATGATGGCGCCGGCGAGAATGTCGACGGTATCGCTGCCCCTGGCGCCCACAAGATCCAACAGCCACTGACGCGTGCCGCGTGCGCTCTCGATGACGGCGGCCAATGCCTCGGGATAGTAGAGCAGCGAGAAGATGACGAGCGTCCATGCGATAATGACGCTCACGACGCTGCGCCAAGTCTGTGCCAGCAACTTCACAAGCATGGGATCGCTCCACCAAAGATAAAGGTCGAGCCCCTCGCTCGACTTCAGATCGTGCGAGCGGGCGGCGGCCAAAGTCAACGCGTTTCCCCAAACCGTTGATTTCCTGCGGCTTTTGCCCCTGCTCCGGGGCGGTTCAGCTTGTCGTGGCGGCGAGCCACGGCGTTCATTTCCTAAACAAATTCGCCGCTAGACCGCCATCCTGCCAGCGGAAAATATCGGTCTTGACCAATAATAAGTAATTACCTATATATCCTCATGCCCTGGACGGTCCTTTTCCAAGACGATTTCCATGCGGAATTCGCGACGTTCGCGGAGGATGTGCAGACTGAACTGCTTGCGATGGCCCGGCATTTGGAAGCGTTTGGGCCGGAAGCGAAACGGCCGCAGGTCGACACACTGAAAGGTTCGTCGATCAGCAACATGAAGGAGTTCAGGTTCTCCACGGCGGGCGGCGGTGTCTGGCGTGTGGCATTCGCTTTCGACGCCAAACGTCAGGGCATTGTGCTTGCCGCGGCTGACAAGGCGGGGGTGAGTGAAAGCACGTTCTACAAACGCCTAATCGCGAAAGCTGAGAAGCGTATGGCCGCCTACGAGGCGGCCCAGAAGGAAGCGGAAAAAAGAGAAGCCGTGCAGAAGGCCGAGGAAAAGAAGACGAAAAAAGCAAAGCTCGGCAAGAAGAAGTGACGCCGAAATTATGGAGGTCCCAATGAAAAAAATGCATGCCGGCGCGAAGACGCTAGATCAAGTGACGAAGACCGTTTCAAAGCGTGTGCGCCAAGCGGTGGCGAACCGTGTAAAGGCCCTTGCAATGGAAGAGGTCTCGCTGTCCCAGCTGCGAAAGGCGCAGAAGCTCACCCAACAAGATGTCGCAAAAGCTCTCGGCCTTACGCAGGCGACCATTTCTCAGGTCGAGAGTTCGCGCGATCTATACCTATCCACGCTTCGCAAACACGTCGAAGCGTTGGGTGGAGAACTCGTCCTCGAAGTCAAATTCCCGAAGAGACCCGCCGTCGCCCTGCTGCTCGGTCACGACGACAAGGCCACGGCATAGACTGAGAACTAGGAGAGCCCGTCTGGGAGCACGGGCGACCTGGCCGTATTCGGCTCACAGTGAGTTGATGGCAGGCAGGCTCTGGACGTCGAATTCGTCCGAGCCCGTTGCATCGCCCCGCCGCTATGCTCACAGCGGAGACAGCGGGGGAAAAGATCATGAGCACACGCACAACCCGGCGCGAGTTTGCGCAGGCGGCGGCGGCCTTCGGCGCGGCATTGGCGTTGGGGCACAGCACAGCCATCGCCGCAGCACCCTGGCGTGAGCGGCGCGATCTTTATCCGCAAGGCGTCGCCTCCGGCGATCCGCAAGCCGACAGCGTGATCTTGTGGACCCGCCGCGCGCCCAGCGCACCGGGGGAGAGTTACAAACTCACCGTCGAAGTCTCAGACACGCCCGCCTTCACGACGATCGCAGCGCGCGGCGAAACGACCGTCGGCCCCGACACGGATTGGACGTGCCGCTTTCTCGCCGCCGGCCTGAAGCCGGCGCAGGAATATTGGTACCGCTTCACCGACGCGCAGGGTAACGGCAGCCGCATCGGCCGCACGCTGACCGCGCCGTCGGACCACGACGCGCGTCCCGTGCGCTTCGCCTTCGTCAGTTGCCAGGACATCACGCAAGGCGCCTGCAACGCCTATCGCCGCATGATCTTCGAGGACGAACGCCGCGCGCCGGCCGAACGTCTGCTCTTCGTCCTCCACCTCGGCGATTTCATCTACGAGGTCGTTTGGTATCCGGAAGACAGCCCCGGCGGTGTGAACCGCGGACGGCGCCTGCGCGACACCGTGCGTTATCCGAACGGCGAGAAGATACAGGACTTCCACCTACCGACGACGCTCGCCGATTATCGCGCAGCCTACAAAGGCTACCTCACCGATCCCGATCTGCAGGACGCCCGCGCGCGCTTTCCCTTCGTGCCCATCTGGGACAATCACGAATTTTCCTGGGCCGGCTACCAAAGCCAGCAGGCTTTCCCCGGCGTATCGCGCCCGGCGCAAAAATTGAAGGTCATCGCCAATCAAGCCTGGTTCGAGTATCAGCCTGCACGCGTGGTGAAGCCCGGCGGCGACACAAGCCTCGATCGCTTCACGCCGCCGAACGTCGCGAACGCGCCCCTCACCAATTTTGACGAGCGCGGCCTCAGCCTTGAACCCAACAACCTTGCAGCGATCAATTCGCTGCGCGTCCATCGCGCGCTGCGCTTCGGACAGAACGCGGAGCTCATTATCACCGACAACCGCTCCTTCATGTCGCCGCCGTCGAACGGCGAGGGCTTCGACATGGGGAAGGGCTTCCCCTACATGTTTCCGGAAGAGGTCAACGACACGCTCGACGCGGCTCGCGCCGCGAACAACGGCCGTCCGCCCGCGACCCTCCGGTTCGACGGCAAAGACGTGCCCAATCCGATGAAGGACGAGCCGCCGGCAAGCTATCTCGGCGTCGCGCAGAAGAAGTGGTTCCTCGAACGCCTGACGCAATCGAACACGCCATGGAAGATCTGGGGACACTCATTCGGCACGCTGAGCGGGCGCACCGACCCTTTGAATCTGCCGCCCGGGCTTGCGGGGCGGACATGGCCGGGCGAAGGCTACGCGCAAATCAACGGCGGCGGCTTCGTCGTCGATCACGCGGAGATCATGGACACCGTGCGCGACCGGGGCATCACGGGCTTCGCCATCGTTGCCGGCGACAGGCATTCGTTCTGGGCGGGCCGCGTGTCGAAGACACTACCGCCGCAAAAGTTCGAGCCGGTGGGCGTCGAGTTCATCACCGGCTCGATCTCGGCCCAGGGCCTCTTCGAGGTGACGGAACTCGGGATGAAGAAAGACCACCCGCTGCGCGCGCTCTACCTGCACGATCGCGGCAACGGCAGCGTCGGCGCCGCCATGAACATGACCGTGCTGCACGGCGTGCGCGCAAGCATTGAGTTGCAGAAGACCGGCGACAAAGCGAAAGCACTCGCCCTCTCAAACCCCGACGTCGCGCCGCATCTCGACTTCGCCGATCTCGGCGGCCACGGCTACGCGACGGTGCGCGCGAGCGTCGCCAATCTCGAAACCGAATTCGTCTGCATCCCCCGCCCCCTCGAACGCAACTCCGCCCCCGACGGCGGCCCCCTCCTCTATCGCGTAACCCACACAGTCAACCGCTGGCGCCCCGGAGAAGCGCCCCAACTGCAACAGCGCGTGGTGGAGGGCGATCCGGGCCTCGCGACGTAGGTTCGTTTGCCGGACTCCGCTCATCCATGCCAACCTCGGTGCACGGAGAGGCCGGGCGGTCCGGCTGATCCGGCAATGTCCTGGGAGGGGATCTTCGATGCGCGTGCCGCCGCAGAAATTTGTTCACGTCGTCTACCGCACGCGCCGCTTCGCCGAGATGATCGCCTGGTACGAGACCGTTTTTGACGCCCGGGTCCAGTATCAGGATCCCGCGCTGGCGTTCCTGACCTATGATGATGAACACCACCGGTTCGCCTTCGCGAACCTTGACGTGATCAATCCCAACGCGCCGGGACAGTCCCAGCGCGGCTTGGTCGGCGTCGACCACGTCGCTTATACATACGGCTCGCTGCGCGATCTCTTTGAGAACTACGCCTGGCTCAAAGAACGCGGCATCGCGCCTTACTGGTGCATTCACCACGGCGTTACCATCTCGATGTATTACGCCGACCCCGACAGCAATCAGATGGAGTTCCAGGTTGATTGCTTCGCGACGGCAGATGGCGCCAACGCCATGATGCACGGTCCGCGCTGGCCCAAGAATCCGATCGGCGTCGAGTACGATCCAGACGACTGGCTGGCGCGGCTGCGCGCCGGCGTCCCGGAGCAGGAGTTGCTTGAGCGCAAGGGCGACTTGCCGGTCTCGCCAATCCGTGGCGCGTTGATGACGTCGGCTTGAGCCGCGCCGTTCACGCTCACCGTCGCGCGCTTCGCTGCCACCTGTATGGCATCCCAATCTTTCTCCCCGAAATTCCACATTCCTGAGCCTTAGGTGATCGATCCATGGAAGCGCTCTACTGGGTCCTGACCTTTGCGTGTCATCGCCGTTGCGTGCACTGCTACGACGACCGGTTTCGGCCTTACGTGCGCGACGGACTGACGGCGGTGATCGACGAAGGACGCGCGGCCTTCCGCGCGATCATCGACAACCTCCCCGACGATATGAGCTATCTCGATCAGCGCACCCCTCAACCCGACGGCACGCCCTCACGCCGGCGCACGCTTCTCGTGATGGCAGGCGGCGAACTGCTGTTGGACCGCGTGCGCGAGACGCTTTTCTATCCGGCGCTGGAGGCCATTCGCGCGCGCTGGGGCGAAAACGGCCCGCACATCTCGGTGCAGACGACGGGCGACGTCCTGACGCCGGAGCATATCGACGGCATGCTCTCGCGCGGCGTGCGTACGATCGCCGTCGCCTCCATCGATGACTTCCATGTGGGCCTTGAAGGCGACAAGAAGTTTGCGTTGATGGACTCCATTCGCAACATGATGGCGCCGTTTGGCGCCAGGGAGATCGGGCTGGGCGGCGCCCGCGACCCCCGCGTCAAGGCGCCGTCGGCCCGGCCGGCCGATGGCGACCGAGGGCCATTCTTCCTATTCTTCGGCGCGCAGCCCGACCTGTGGATCGGCGAACTGTGGCCGCGAGGACGTGCATGGAAGAACGGGTTGTCGAACGCCGACTATGAGACGAACTTCTGCGCGCGATGGAGCGGCGGAAAGAACTTTCTCAACTACGGCCACGCCGGATCGGAAGTGGCGATCGAACCCGACGGCTCGGTCTATCCCTGCTGTCTCAAGACCAAGGTCCCGCTCGGTTCGCTTGCCGAGGAAAAGCTGATCGACATCCTCGACAGTCTCAAAGGTCACCCGGCGTTCGAGGCGATCAACGCGGGCGATCCGGAATCCATGGGCCTCGCCTCGGGCTGGAGCCGGGAGCAATTTCGCGAAGCCTCCCACGTCCTTGACCCCAAGGGGCGTGTCGTCGGCAACGTCTGCCTGGGTTGCGACGCATACTTCGAAACGGTCCTGGGGCGCGAAATCAGACAGATCCGAGAGCAACGGCTGGCGCGCCGGCTAAATCCACTCTGAGCTACCGTCGCGCGCGCTTTGCGGCGACTTCCGCTTCGATCGCAGCGAGCATCGGACGCAGGCCGCGCTCCATGACGCCGTAGGGATCGACCGACAGCTTGCCGCGAATGGCGAGTGCTTCCGCGGTGAGGGGAAAGAGACGCGGGTCGGGCGGCGGCGGATCGCCGTCGGCGTGCGCTGTCAGCGGCACGAAGAACGCGCCCACCCCGTTGACCAGCGATATGATGCTGCGTGACCACAGCAAGCACGCCTTCGGCTCGAGGCCGGCGTCGCTGAGCGCGCGAAGCATCGCTTCGATCGTGATGTAACCGGCGCCGCCCGGGTTCGAGCGTGCGGTCATGAGCAGCACCGCGTTCGGATGCGCCAGGATCGTCTCGATCTCGCCGCGCCCCAGCGCGACGATCCTTTCCTTCCAGTCCTTCGGCGGATTGACCCAACGCCCGGCCACCTCTTCCGAGAACGCGCGGCTGACCGCCGTCAGGAGCGCCGCCTTCGACGGAAAGTGATGATACAGCGACATCGCCTCCACGCCCAAACGGCCCGCGAGCGCGCGCATGGATAACGCGTCGAGCCCCTCCGCGTCGATCAGTGCGATGGCTTCGCGCACGATCTGGTCGCCTGACAGGGCCGCACGGACTCTGCCCGCCCGGCGCTGGCTCTTCGCAGGTTTGTGAACGGAACGGCGCATGGCGTCCTCTTGACCTTACATTGTATGCCAATTATCTTACATCGTAAGTCCAGAAGATTGAAGCTTTCTTGACAACCTATTTTGGGGCAAAGCAACGACATGAGTGACCACGATCAAGCGCGCGACATGCCATACGGTCCGGCGGGCGAGCGCGCGCGCATATGGCACCCGATCATCATCATCATCGGCAGCTTCCTCGCCTTCTACGCGTGGGCGCTCTTGCCCAGCATCGTGCTGGCCTCCGTGGACGCCGCCGCCGGCAAGACCGACCTCACGGCGCCCGACGCGCTTTTGGTCAAATACGGGCTGCCGGCGCTCGGCGTTTCCTTCGCGCTGATCTTGCTGCATTTCACGCTCTGGACGCGCGTCGCGGAACGCCGCCCACTGACGTCCATCGGCATGTTCCGCGGCGGATCGGCCGGACTTTACCTAAACGGCATTGCCTACGGCGCGTTGTTCGCGCTGATCGTGTCCCTCGCCGCCTTCGTCGCCGCGATGCAGTTCGGCTTCTCGATGCCGGCGATGTTCGCCGGCACGCAAGACGTGTGGCGGCCTGACGTTCTGCTGTTCGCCGCGATGATCGTGCCCGTGGTGCTCGTGCAGGGCGGTACGGAGGAAGTCGTCTTCCGCGGCTGGATGCTGTCGGCCCTCAGTGCGCGCACGTCGATCACGCTGGCCGTGCTGCTGAGTTCGGTCGCGTTCGGCGTGTTCCACGCCGATCGCTTTGTCGTCGACCCGGGTTTTGCCGCTGTCTTCATCGTGAGCACGATCGTGCTGGGTGCGTTCCTCGGCGTTTGGGCGGTTCAGGCCGGTTCGATCGCAGGCCCCGCGGGCTTCCACGGCGCCTACAATTCGCTGTTGTTCGTCACCGGCTATCTCGACGCCGCCGCCAACGCCAAAGCGGGCGCGACCACCGCGCAGATCTGGGCCGACATGATGAGCCTCGAGGCGATGCAAGAAAGCGTGCGCCACACGGATTACCTCGCCGCCATGCAGACGGCGGTGATCGTCTGTTCGCTGATCGGCATCGTGGCCCTACTCGCCACCCGAACGCACAAAGGCGAACTCGCGGAGGCTTAGAGGTCGCAATACGCGCCTCCGCTTTGCGGGCAAGTTTAAAATGCGGGGACAGTAGATTTATTCCAGCATCCATCCAGCGCGCACAGCGCAGTCTGTGCGGCGGCCGGTGCCCCCACGCGGTCGAAGGCTGCGGCGGGGAATGACCAAACCACTTAGTACAAAGCCGTCTCCCAGTCCTCAAACGCGGGGACCGCCGGTTTACCGGTCATGTATTGAAGTATGTATTGCGCGGCGCGACGCTCGGCTGCCTTCGCGTTGAGAACGGTGCCCTGCTCATCGAGTTCGATAACGTTGGCGAAGATCGCGTATACGGCTTCAAGTGCGCTCGGCTCTTCCCGGAGTATAACGCGATAGTCAACACCTTCTAGTAGCGGATGGCCGACAGTTCCGTTGGCTATCCAATACGAGAATGTCCTAAGCGCACCGCTAAAGGATTTGCTGAGTCTTGGCATTCGTGCCTCGTCTCGGTTTAGCTCCGCTTCTCCACAAACCGCTTGCGCAGTTCGAACTTCAGCACCTTGCCGGCCGGGTTGCGCGGCAACGCGTCGATCACTTCCAGCCGCGACGGCAGCTTGTAGCGCGCGAGCCGTTCCGTCCCCCACCCGCGCAGCGCTTCCAGCGTCAGTGATTGTCCGGGCTTCAGCGCGGCGACGGCGACCACCGCTTCGCCCCACTTCTCGTCCGGCTGGCCCAAGATCGCGACCTCGGCGATCGCCGGATGCGCATAGAGCACCGTCTCGACCTCCGCCGGATAGACGTTCTCGCCGCCGGTGATGATCATGTCCTTCACGCGATCGCAGATGAAAAGGAAACCGTCGGCATCGAAGTAGCCGACGTCGCCGGTGTGAAACCACCCCGCCGGATCGATCGCGGCGGCGGTGGCCTCGGGCTTATTCCAATAGCCCTTCATGATGTTCGGCCCGCGGCACACGACCTCGCCGCGCGCGCCGGGCTCGTGCAGGAATTTGCCGTCGGCATCGACCAGGGCCACGTCGATGAAGAAGCCGGGCTTACCCGCCGAGCCCAACTTCGCCGCACCCCAATCGCTGGTCAGGAACGTCACCATTGGCGCCGTCTCGGTCAAGCCATAGCCTTGATTGATCGGCATCCCGCGCTTGGCATAGAGGTGCAACAACGGCTCCGGCACCGGCGCGCCGCCGCAAATGATCGTCCGTACACTGCCGAAATCCGCGCCGGCGAAGGCCGGGTTCGCGCTGACGGCCAGCAGCATCGCGGGCACCGCGAACGCCGTGGTCACCTTGTACTTCGCGATGTCCTCGATCCACTTCGTGGGATCGAAGCCGCGATGCAGCACCACCTCCGCGCCCTTCTGAAACGCGGACAAGGTCGTGACGTTCAGTCCGCCGATATGGAACAGCGGCGCCACCACCAGCGTCACGTCGCTCTCCATCGCATCGATGGTGAGCAGGCTCATGCTGTTGTTCCACCAGATATTGCCGTGGGTCAGCATCGCGCCCTTGGGCCGCCCGGTGGTGCCGGACGTGTACATGATGATCGCGACCTCATCCTCGCCGATCGGCTCGCCTTGCGGCAGCGGCGCCGTCTTGCCCACGAACGTGGTCAGCGAGGGCCAATCCGCCGCGTCTTGATCGGCCGACAGATAATGCCGGCACGGCAGCTTCGCCCGCACGCTGTCGATCACGCCGCGATGCGGCCCGTCGGCGACGATCGTATGCACGCCCGCATCGTTGATGATGTAGTCGAGCTCCGGCCCCGTCAGACGAAAGTTCAGCGGCACGAAGATCGCGCCGAGCCGCGCCGCCGCGAACATCACGTCGAAGAACGCCGGCTGATTGAGCCCGATGAACGCCACGCGATCGCCGCGGCAAACGCCGCCCGCCTTCAGCGCGGCAGCCAACCGGTCGAACCGCTCCTGCAGCTCCGCATAGGTCGACGTCTTGCCTTCAAACGTCAGCGCGCGCCGCGTCGGCGTGCGCCGGCTGCGCTGCAAAAACCAATTCCCCAGGCTGATGTCAGGCGCGCTCATCTCGTTCCTCCGTGGCTGCACTTTTACCGGCAGCATTTGGAGGTTCTATAGCAGAGGCTGCGCGCGGCCCGCTAGACGCGCCCCATCACCGGCAACAACACGCCGGTCACGTCGCGCGCATCGTCGGACGCCAGGAACAGCATCACCTTGGCCAAATCCTCCGCCTTCACCCAGGTGGAGAAGTCGGCCTTCGGCATATCGGCGCGGTTCGGCGCCGTGTCGATGATCGACGGCAGCACCGCATTCACGCGCACCCGCCCCTTCATCTCCTGCGCCAGACTCTCGGTCAGCTTATGCACGCCCGCCTTCGACGCCCCATAAGCCCCCATGCCCGCACCGGCATTCAACGCAGCGTTCGCGCCGACATTCACGATCGCACCCGACGTCTCCACCAAATGCGGCAACGCCGCGCGCGAGGCGTTGTAAGCCGTCTTCAGATTCAGCGCGAACATACGATCCCACGCCGCTGCATCGCCCTCGCTCACCGTCTGCCAAACGAACCCACCGGCGATGTTCAGCACCGCATCGATCCGCCCCGTCGCCTCGCGCACCTTGTTCATCGCCTCGGTCGTCGCATCAAGCTTCGTCAAATCGACCGCCATCGCCAGCGCCCCCGCGACCGGATTGTCGCGCACCGCGACGTCCAGCATCGCGACCTTCGCACCCCGCGCCGCCGCGACGCCGGCTACTGCCCGCCCCAACGTCCCGAACGCGCCGGTTACAACGACCGTCTTCCCCTGCATCGCAATGCTCCGTTGATATGGACGCGCAAGCTAGCGCACGATAGCAAAGCCCGGCCAGAATAATCCGCACGCCCGAGCCCAGAGGGACACGCCATGCAGCTCAAAGACAAAATCATCGTCATCACCGGCGCCGCCAGCGGCATCGGCCGCGCGATGGCGCACCGCTTCGCACAGGAAGGCGCAAAACGCATCGTCTGCGCGGACCGGAACGGCACGGGCGCGCGCGTCGTCGCGGCCGAAGTCGACGGCGCGGGCTACGAAACCAACGTCGCCAAAGAAGAGGATATCCGCCACCTCATCGACGACGTCGAGAAGCATCACGGTCCGATCGACCTCTTCTGCTCGAACGCCGGCATCGGCGTCGGCGGCGGCGCCGAAGCCGCCAACGACGCCTGGCAGCGGATCTGGGACATCAACGTGATGGCCCATGTCTGGGCCGCCCGCCACGTCGTGCCGCGCATGATCGCGCGCGGCGGCGGCTATCTGCTCAACACGTCGTCGGCGGCGGGCCTGCTGTCGCAAATCGGCTCGGCCCCTTACGCGGTGACGAAGCACGCCGCCGTCGGCCTCGCCGAATGGCTCGCCATCACTCACGGCGACCAAGGCATCAAAGTCTCCGTCCTCTGCCCGCAAGCCGTGCGCACCGCGATGACCGCCGCCAACCCCGACGGCGTCGCCTCGATCGACGGCATGATGGAGCCCGAAACCGTGGCCGAAGCCTGCGTTCGCGCGATCGAACGCGAAGACTTCCTCATCCTCCCCCACCCCGAAGTCCTCGAATACATGCGCCGCAAAACCGGCGACTACAACCGCTGGATCGCCGGCATGCAAAAACTGAATCGGAAGTATCGCGGCTGAGCGCCTCGTTCCGGCGGAGGGCTAGCGCCGGGCGATCGACAGTACAGCTTCGCGCATCAACCCTACCGCCAAGCCGCCGACCACGACCATCGGCGCCCACGCGATCAACGTGCCGACTGGCGACAACAAAGCCATGGCAGCCGTCGCGAGCATCACAACGGACGTAGCAAGTCCGCCGCAAATGAGCAGCGCCGCACCGGCCAACGCAAAACGCCTGAGATCGCGCAACCGCCGCGCCTTCCGCACGCGCTCGGCCAGCGCTGCCACAAACGCATCGTCGCCGCAGTTCGCGGGCGTACGAAGCTTCTCGGTCAGCCACGCATCGTCGCTCATGCTTCCCTCCAATCCTGCAACCAGCTTCTCAAGAGCGGCAGCGCCCGCGCGATATGCGACTTGACAGTCCCCAGCGGCATGCCGGTCTCGCCCGCTATTTCGGAATGGCTCATTCCTTCGCCCAAATGAAGAAGCACGCAGGTACGCGCCGCAAAGCTCAACTTCATCATCGCACGCTCCAAATCCAGCCGCTCTGCCGCCGTCTCGACACCCATCGCCGATGAGGGTGCAGCAAGTTCTTCATCATCGAGCAAAGCCTCGCTCCACGGATCGGCGCCGCGCATCGCGTCCATCGCCGCGTTCAGCGCGATACGTCTCAACCACGCCTTGAAGGTGTCGGCATTTCGCAACGAAGCGATACTCTTCCACGCCTTGAGAAACGCGATCTGCGCAAGGTCGTCGGCCTGCGCCGCGTTCCCGCAAACCCGGCGCAGGAAAGCCCGCAGCCAGGATTGATGGCGCCGCACCAACCTTTCGAACGCACCGTCGTCGCCCGCGATCGCGAGCAACGCGGCAACGCGATCGCTTTCGTGATCCACACTCTCATCGGTCGAGGACATAAAGATCGATCAGCGCCGCGTTTCGCCCAGCGCCTTTCCAAGCCACCAGCCGCTGACCCCAAGGCCCACGCCGACAAACGCCAGCAGCATTGCAATTGCCAGCAGCGGCGTCAGCGATTCCGGCTCGTGCTGAGCAAGCAGCAAACCGAACGCCGCCACGCCCGCGCCGGCAAAGGCCGTGACGATGCCCCACGCGACCAGACGCGGCGGCCACGCCATGCCGCTCGCTTGCTTCAACCGCTCGATCGTCGCCACGTCGAGCACCAGACCCTTTTCGATCGCCTGCCGGATCGTCTTCTCCGCCTCCAGCCGCCCGACGTGACCGGCCCAGGTGGTCGCAACAGCGACGACGGTCAGAAAAACCCAAAACGAAATAAGTTCGGCATTCATGGACTCGCTCCAAGGTGTGGGCATCGACTCTAGACGTTGCGACCGCGCCGATTGGAGGCGGCCGTCCGAAAAATATCCGCTGCATCTAAGTGCGCATCCGGCCCCGTCGACAACGCAACAAATCAGGAGATATCGATGACCGGAAGAACAGCCTTATTCCTTGCGACGGTGACGTTGGTGTTGGGCGCAGCCGCGGCCAACGGCCAGCCCGCGTCGAATGTTGCGGCCGCCGTTTACCAATACGCCAACGCGCACGAGTTCAGCGGCACGGTGCTTGTCCAACGCGACGGGCGGACCGTGCTCAGGCAAAGCTTCGGGCTCGCGAACCGCCCGTTCGCCGTCCCCACGCGGCCCGACACGCGCTATCGCATTGCCTCGATCACAAAGCTGTTTACCGCCGTGATGATCCTACAGCTGCGCGACGAAGGCCGCCTCGATCTCGCGGCGCCGGTGTCGCGATACCTGCCCGGCTATGCCCGCAACGGCGCAGAGAAGGTGCAGGTCCAATACCTTCTCAATCACACATCTGGCCTGCCGAACGTCGACACCGTGGGCAGCTATGACGAGGCCGTCGCAAAAGGCCTTCCTGTCTACCAAACGCCGATGACCACACAGCAACTGCTCGACAAACACGCAAGCGGTCCGCTGGTGCGCGAGAGCGGCAAGGTGTTCGACTACAACAACGCCGACTATGTCGTCCTGGGCAAGATCATCGAGGCCCTTACCGGCTCGACGTTCGAAGAGGCGCTCGACCGGCGCATCTTGCGTCCGTTGGGGCTGCAGAATTCCGGCGCGCTCAGCCAACGCAAGATCCTCGGCGGACTGGCCGACACCTATTTCCGCCCGCCCGGCAAAACCGAATACGTCAACGACCTGCCCGTTTACATCGAGAACTGGTACGCAGCCGGTTCGATGTACGCGACCGTCGATGACCTCGCCGCCTTCGCGCAAGCGCTTTTCGCGGGCCGCCTTTTGAAACCGGATTCGTTGAAGCGCATGCTCACCCCTGGCCTCGACGGCTACGGCTATGGCCTCTGGATTAGAAAGCTGAAGGTCCTCGCCAAGACCTACAGAACTGCCGAACGCTACGGCAGCATCATGGGCGCGAACGGCCTTGTGTTTCGAATCCTCGACAAGGACATCACCATCGTCATCCTGGCAAACACCAACGCAGCCGACATGGGCGAGTTAGCGGTCGCCGCCGCCGAAGCGGTGCTAGCCGCCGAGTCGAGGTGATCGGCAATGCCCCGCGCCTTCGCTTTCCCTTCCCAAGGCGAAGCGGATACAGTGACACGAACAAAGCGAACTGCCGATCACAAGGGGTATCAAATGCTGAAAACGATCGCGCGCATCGTACTCGCGCTGCAAGGCGCGGGAGCACTCTTCATCGCCGTCAACGTCTGGCTCGACCCCATCACCATCCCCGCGCAACTCGGCGTCTCGCCGCTCGGCGACTTGGGACTCTCGACCATCCGCGGCGACATCGGCACCCTCTTCGGCGGCATGGGCCTCTTCATGCTCGCGGCAGCCTACCGCGCCGAGACCCGCTTCCTCGTACCGCCGCTGGTTTTCTTGAGCCTCGCCCTCGCCGCCCGCACCTATTCGCTGGCAATGACCGGCGCCTCGCCCGAACTCTTCCAGCCCATGGCCGTCGAAGGCGTCTCGATCGTCCTGCTCCTGGCCGCGTACTTCATCTTCACGCGCGAGGCTTGAACGATGCACAAAGGATCCTGCCTCTGCGGCGCCGTGAGGTTCGAGGTGACGGCGCCATTACACCCACCCGACGCCTGCCACTGCACGCGCTGCCGCAAACAGTCGGGCCACTTCTGGGCCTCGAGCGACGTGCCGCGCTCCGCCGTGAAAATCCACGGCGAAGACAAACTCACCTGGTACCGCTCGTCGGCGAAAGTGCGCCGCGGTTTCTGCGCGACATGCGGTGCCGCGCTCTTCTGGGACGTCGACGGCCGCGAGAAGATCGCCATCGGCATGGGCGCGTTCGACGGCCCGACCGGCACGCAACTGGAAAAACACATTTTCGTCGCCGACAAAGGAGACTACTACGACATCGCCGACGGCCTCCCGCAGCATGAGCGCTAACGAATGCTAGAAGTCTTCCTCGCCGCCCTCGTGACGTTCTTCGTCGTCATCGACCCTCCGGGCGTCACACCGATGTTCGCGACGCTGACGCAAGACATGCCGCAGGCGATGCGCCGCCGCATGGCCTACAAGAGCATCCTCGTCGCAACCGGTATCCTCTTCGGCTTCGCCCTCGGCGGTCAGTGGCTGCTCACCCAACTCCACGTCAGCTTGGACGCCTTCCGCATCGCGGGCGGCCTGCTTCTCTTCATCATCGCGCTCGACATGCTCTTCGAAACGCGCACGCAGCGCCGCCAAGCCCGCAACGCCAAAGTGCTCGAGGGCCAACGCACCCACCCCGGCGAACACGAAGACATCTCCGTCTTCCCGCTAGCGATCCCACTGATCGCAGGCCCAGGATCGATCGCCTCGGTGATGCTGCTCTTCGCCCAGCACCAGGATTGGACACTTCGCGGCGCCATCCTCGCCGGCGTAGCGGTGAACCTGATCCTGACCCTGATCGTGTTCCTGATCGCCGCCCGCGTCAGCCAACTGATGAGCGCGACCCTCGCCGCCATCGTCACAAAAGTGTTCGGGATTTTGCTGGCCGCCCTAGCCGCCCAATTCACCATCGACGGCATCAAAGGCGCGTTCGGTTTGGCCTAAAACCGCTATTTTACAAGATGGAATTGACTTGTGGTGTCTTTATTGGTATAAAAAAATAAAGAAAGGTTCCACACAATGAGCCTCAACATCAAAGACGCCCAAACGGACAAGCTGGCGCGCGAAGTCGCGGAGTTGGCCGGCGAATCCATTACGGAAGCGATCCGCCGCGCCCTCGAAGAGCGCCGGGAAAAATTGAAGCGCCACCGTCGCGGCCGCGGCCTCGCAGAAGAACTTAACGACATCGGTACACGTTGCGCGGCGCTGCCGGACCTCGACAAGCGGTCGGCAGACGAAATCTTGGGCTACGACAAAAAGGGCTTGTGGCGTTGATCGTCGACTCGTCGGCGCTATTGGCCGTTCTGTTGGCAGAACCAGCGCGCGATGCCATCACGAAGGCGATGGCGCAGGCAGAGGACGGCATGCGGATCTCCGCGGTGAACTTTGTCGAAGCATCCGTCGTCATCGAAACGCGAAAAGGCGCGGCCGGATTGCTTGCACTCGATCGTCTGATCGAGAAAGCCGGCGTTGAAGTTGCCATCATTGATGAAAAAGTCGCCCGCGAAGCACGAGACGCTTATCGCAATTTCGGCAAAGGCCGTCACCCCGCGAAGCTTAACCTCGGCGATTGCTTCGCCTATGCGCTTGCGAAAACGCTGTCGGAGCCACTTTTGTGCACGGGCAACGACTTCGCGAAGACCGACATATCCGTCGTGTTGCGCTAAGACGAGCCGCGACTTCTCTTTTTAAGAGCCGCCGCCGAACTCGACATCTTTCGTCTCCACCGTGCCCGCCTTGCGGCCCGGCGCCGTCTGGTATTTCCAGTACAAATTCGTATGTGCGATCACCAAGTCCGGCGACGGCGCGCCATACGACGTGTAGTCCTCCGTCGTGTGCGCGTCGCTGACCAGGACGGTGTCATAGCCGCGAACCAGCGCGCCGTGCAGGGTCGAGCGCACGCATTCGTCCGTCTGCGCGCCGGCCACAATCAAACGCCCGGCCTTGAACGCTGCGAGCACGCTCTCAAGCGTCGTCTCCTCGAACGCGTCGCCCCACGCCTTGGCGACAACCGGTTCGGCCGCGCGCGGATCAAGCTCAGGCACGATCCGCCACGCTTCGCTTCCGGTCTTCAGGTGATCGCCGAATTGCTGAACCCACACCACAGGCACGCGCGCCGCCCGCGCTTTCTCCACCACCGCCGCAATGTTGGCCACAATCGCATCGCGCGCATAGGCATTCTTCACAACGCCGTTCTGCACGTCGATGACCAGCAACGCCGTGTTCGGCCGGTTCGCCAGCGTCGTCATGCCTCACACATCCTTGTTCGGATTGATCAAGAACTTCTCGCCCGTCGCACGCTTGTTGTAGGCGTTGATCACGTCGAGCTGCAGCGCCTCGGCCAATGAGATCGTGCGCGAATAATGGCTGGCGAACGTCGTCTTGATTTCATCCGCCACGCGCTTGCGTAACCGCTGCACGTCCGCCCCGCCGATCTTCATCAGAAACGGCGTCAGCAACCACCCGCCGACACCCCACGCCATGCCAAACGACCGCGTCAGCTCCGTCGGCCCCGTATCGAGACCGCCGTAAATGTAAACCTGCTTATACGTCGTCGACCCATAGCGGCTGTACCCGGACGCCTTCTGGTTCGCCGCCGCCTCCATCGCGACGAGAATCTGATTGGCAAGCTTGCCGCCGCCGATCGCATCGAACGCCAACGTCGCGCCGGTCTCAACCAACGCCTTCGTCAGGGATTCCATGAAGCCCGGCGACGACGAATCAACGACGGCCTTCGCGCCGATCCCGCGCAGAAGCTTCTCCTGCTCCGCACTGCGCACGATGTTGACCAACCCCACACCGTCGGCGAGACAAATCTTGTTCAACATCTGCCCCAGGTTCGACGCCGCCGCCGTATGCACCAACGCCGTATGATTCTCGCGCCGCATCGTCTCGACCATACCAAGCGCCGTCAGCGGATTGACGAAGCACGACGCCCCCTCCGCCGCCGTCGTGCCCGCATGCAGCAGCAAAATGTCGGCGGCCTTGATCGTGCGATACTGCGCATACATCGCCCCGCCAATCATCGCGACCGTCTTGCCCAGCAAAGCCTGCGCCGCCGGCGACGACCCCGCCTTCACGACAACGCCGGCGCCTTCATTGCCGACGGGCATCGCCTGATCCACACGCGGCGCCATCATACGCATGAACTGCGGCGCAATCGGTGCAGCCACGGTCGCGCTCTCACCCTTGCCGCTCACGCGCGCCTGCTTCATGTCGGCAGGACCGATCAAAAGCCCAAGGTCGGACGGATTAATCGGCGTCCCCTCAACCCGCACCAAAACCTCATCCGCACCCGGATCAACAACCGGCACACGCGCAAGCGACAAATGCAGCTCGCCATCCTTGGTCACGGTCGAACGAAGCTGAAGCGCAGTCGAAGGAATAGCGGACATGGGTCATCTCCTATGTTGCCCGCACGTTAGGTGTTTGCACCTCACATTGTCATCCCGGAAGTTAGGTGAGCGCGTTGCAAAGCAACGCCCTTGCGAACCTTACTGTCCGGGACCCAGGGTCGCTGCAGCAGGCGTTGGTGCGTTGGCCCTGGGTCCCGGACAGCAAGCTTCGCTACGATCGCAAGCGATCGAGCTACGCTAGCTTCCGGGATGACAGGCAATAAACACGGCGTGGAGGGCCGTCACCGCGGATAATCCCCCCACAGCCACTCCAGCGCGCCGGGCAACGTCTGCTCCACCACGCGCGGATCCGCATGCCGCCCGCCGAGCGACAGCGTGAAGCGATACGCATACCCCTTCGCCGCCAGCACCGCGGCCATCCGTTGATTGGCGAGCGGCCAGTTGTGCCACGTCTCTTCCGGATCGTCGTGATGCAGATCCTTCTCGCCGACCTCCAGCCAAATCCGCAACGGCTTACGCGCGGCAGCAGGGATCAACGTCGCATGATACTCCCACGCCCCGCGCGGTGTGACGGCACTCACCGGCGACTGCTGATTCACATATGTGCCGGAATACGACAGCACACGCCGGTACCGCTCCGGATGAAACCACGCCATCGTGAACGCACAAGCCGCGCCCGAACTCACACCCATCGTCGCACGCCCGTCCGGATCGTCGGTCAGCGTCACGCCGGTCGCCGCCGCGACACGCGGCAAAACCTCCGTCTCGATGAAGTCGCTATAACGGCCCGACAGCGTGTCGTACTCCAACCCGCGCTGCGACCCTTGCGCATCGCCGCCGCCGCTGTCGACCAACACGGCCACCATCACCGGCACGCGCTTCGCCGCAATCAGATTGTCCAACACGCGCGGGATGCGGTTCACATAGTGATACCCATCCTGCACCACGACAAACGGCGCAGGCGTTCCGGGGACATACTGCGCGGGCACATAAACCCAAACCGTCCGCGTGTAGGGCGCAGCCTCCGATTGCTCGTGTTCTGCCGCCGCAATCCGGTTGCCGAACGCATCGCGCCGCTTGGTGATCTCATTCTCAAGCCGCCGGATGCCCGGGTAGATCGCACTGTCGCGCGAGTCCATCGTAAACGCATGCACCGCGCCCACCGGCACGCCCGCCCGCACCAGCGTCTCCGGCGCCGGCGCATAATCCGGTCCAATGACGACGTCGCTCATTCAGCGCCGCGACGTCATCGCCGCGCGATAAGGCGTGAGGTCCCAGTTCGGATACCTGATCTGCGCGCGCGCCAGCGTCGTCTCCGTCCAGTACGGATCGCCGGGCCGCTGCACCCCAAAGCACGCCAACTGCTCCGGACTCGCATGATCGAAAATGTTGCGCCACGGCTTCTCGTGATGAAACTGCCAGGCGTGGAAGTTGATGCTCTCATCCCCCGCCTTCTTGAAACACACCATCACCGCATAACGATGCCCGTTCGGCGCCGTCAAATTCGTGCCGCGATGATAAACGTCGATCGCATAGGGAATGGCGGTCCCGGCGGGCGACGCACTCGAACGCCCATAAGGCTTCAGCTGGTTCTGCAACGTCGCCTGCCACACCGGATCGAGGTTCAGCGAAGCCTCCGGCCCCGCGACCTGCGCACTATCCGGCCGCGTCACGTAATGCATCGCGCCATGCGCGTCGGTCACATCGGTGAAATAGCACAGGATGGTCACCGAATTCTTCGTCGCGTCTTCCGACGGCGCCGTCAGTGTGTGATTGGAAAAATCGCAATGAAACGGCTGATCGTAATCCGCATCGCCCGTAAACTTCGCCCACGCCTGGCACTGATAGAGATGCACCGCGTCCGTCTTCAGCGCTTGCTTGGCAAAGGCGATCAACGCCGGATGCACGCCGATCAGGTTCAACGCCGGCGAACACTCGAACGGCCCCACCTCGATCGACTTGAACTGCGCCTTGTTGAAGCGACCAACCTCATCGCCCTTCTTCTTGTTCATCGGCTCGTCCGCGCCGGCCGTCCGCACGAACACCTTCTCGAAGTCCGCCCGCACGGCCGCCACTTCTTCAGCCGTAAAGAAGTCGCGGATCACGGCAGCGCCGTCGCGCCGCCACGTTTCGAGATGATCGGCGCTGAAGCGCTGAACCGAATGCATCGGTTTCTCCTGAGTGATCGTGGAAATTAACGCGGACCCGCCTCGCATTGCAAAGCCGCTGCTGGCGTTTGGGGTCCTTTGGCGTCGATGATAATATGCGCCTCGCACCACCCCGAGGCTTCCATGACCGACGAAGAACTGAATGCCGTCCTCGCCATGACCGAGGCGGCCGGCAACGCCTGGATGCGTGGCGACTTCGATGGCGGCTACGGCGCGCTGCTGACCAAAGGCGATGACGCCAGCATCTATGGACCCTTCGGCGGCCCCGCCGTTAATAGCACCCGCATGTGGAACGACGTCGGCCGCGCCGGCGTCAAACAATTCCGCAACGGCCACGCCCAGATTCAACTCGTGCGCTCTTATGTGTCCGGCGATCTGTTGGTGCTGGTCCTGCTCGAAGAGCAAAGCGGAGAGGTCGGCGGCGTCGCCGATCAGCCCTGGTCCCTTCGGGTCACGCAAGTCTACCGCCGCGAGGCCGGCGCGTGGCGTGTCGTCCATCGCCACGCCGACCCGCTGGTCAAACGCCGAACGCTTCCTGAGACCGCAGCAATCGCGCGAGGCGATTGATTACCGCGGCGCCATCCGGATCGCGCCGTCCAGACGCAGACACTGACCGTTGAAATACGTGTTGCGCGTCAACTCCAGCACCAAACTGCCGAACTCCTCCGGCTTGCCCAAACGCTTGGGAAACGGCACCGACGCCGCCAGACTGTCCAGCACGTTCTGCGGCGCACCCAACATCAACGGCGTCGCAAAGATGCCCGGCATAATCGAGTTCACCCGAATGCCCAGATCCATCAGATCGCGCGCCATCGGCAGAACGAGACCGTTCACCCCCGCCTTCGCCGAGCCATAGATCACCTGCCCGATCTGCGCGTCCTGCGCGGCAACCGAAGCGGTCAGCGTGATCACCCCACGCTCGCCGTCTTCCAGCGCCTGCGTGCCCGCCATGCCCAACGCCGACAACGACGCCACGCGATAGCTCGCCGTCAAGATGCCCGCGACGCCGAACGCATAATCCTCCGTAGACGTCCTTTTATAGCCGTGCGTCTCCTTGTCGAACGACAGCGTCTTGCCGCGCTTGGCCGCCATCGCGCAGTGCACCAGCACCCGCTCCTGCCCATGCGCGCCGCGCGCCTTGGCAAAGCCTTCGACGACGCTCTCCTCGCTCATGATGTCGACTTTGCAGAAGACGCCGCCGATCTCTTTCGCGACCGCCTCGCCGCCCGCGACGTTGATGTCGAAGATCGCAACCTTCGCCCCCGCCGCCGCCAAAGCCTGCGCACTCGCCTTGCCCAAGCCGGACGCGCCGCCCGTCACCACCGCCGCCGTCGTCTTGTCGATTTTCATGATTGCCTCCCGTTTGCAAAATAGCGATCCGCGAACTTAAGCCATCCGGACCGAACCGCAACGTGCTTGATGACAAAGCCTTTAGCTGCCTGCCTGCTTTCCGCCGCAACCGCGCCCCAATCCCGCCCAAGCCCGCGCGCTCTATGGCCGTCGCCAGAGGAGACGACTCATGACCCGCATTCTCGTTCTTGCCGTAGCGCTCTTGAGCGCCGCCCTCATCACCTTCGCGACCGCAGCGCAAAACGGCCCGCGCGTCGGCACCAGCGAGCAAATCGACTACCAAGGCTTCCAATCGCTGACGCAGGAGGTCCACGCCTATCGCGCCAAGCGCCTCGTCACGCTCGCGCAATTCCAAACGATGGCGCGCGAGCCGAACACGATCATCCTCGACGCTCGCTCGGCCGACGCCTACGCCCAAGGCCACATCGACGGCGCGATCAACCTCAGCCTGACCGATTTCACCGCCCCCGCGCTAGCGGCCGTGCTGAAGAACCCGAACACGCGCATCCTGATCTACTGCAACAACAACTTTGAGAACAACATCGCGCCGGTGGCTCTCAAGAGCGCCCCGCTCTCCCTCAACATCCAAACCTTCATCAACCTCTACGGCTACGGCTACAAGAACGTCTACGAACTCGGCGACGTCGTAAACTTCAACGACCCAAAAGTCCGCTGGGTACGCGGCTAACGCTGCGAACGTTGATTGCGGGAGCCAATTACGATAAGGCTACCGCACCACACCGTTGCCAGGGAGGCGACAATGCGTAGTTCCAGCACCCCGCCTCACGGCCCAAGCGATATTCGCTGATCCCCGCACGCACGTGCGGACGTTTTGCACCCAGGCATGACTGAACGTCGGACAACGACACGTCAGCTCATGCCGACGCCTGCGAAATTCGGATCAAATACAATGACATCGAAGGATGCGAAGGACGGCTCACCGCCGCCCAAGCCAAGACGTCGCCTGAACGCCTCGCAAAAGCGCGCGCTGAAAACGGCGCGCATGGCAATTTACCTGAAGCAAGTCGGAAGAAAGGCCCAACGGGGCGTAGAGCCGAACGACCGGCGAGACTCATACGGCATCGGACAGAAACTCCGGCAAATCTCGCCGGAAGAAATGGATCTGCTGATGAGAGAGGACGAAGATATCGTCGAGTAGACGACCAAGGGGTCAGGCTTCAGCCTGGCCCTTCGCCCTCACAAAGGCTCAACAACAACCGCCGTGCCGTAAGCCAACACCTCGGTGATGCCGTCGGTGATCTCGGTCGCGTCATAGCGCATGGCGATGATGGCGTTCGCGCCCACGTCTTTGCCGTGCGCGATCAGATCGTCGTAAGCCTCGGCGCGCGCCTGCTCCGCCAACTTCACAAACACCGACAACCGCCCGCCGAAGATCGATTGAATCGATCCACCCAGATTGCTGATGATATTGCGCGACCGCACCGTAATGCCGCGCACCAACCCGATCACCCGCACAACCTTGTAGCCGGGAATATCGTTAGTGGTGGTGACGATCATTTGTTGGGTCTCCGTTGTCGATCTACGACTTCACCAGTTCAAGCTTGACCTTACAACCGACCGCCGCGGCGGCTCGCTCAAGTGTGGCCAGAGTGATGTTGTGATCCTGCGGATCCAGAATGCGCTGAACCTGGTTACGGCTCGTGTGCAACTCCTTCGCCAGACCCGATATCGTCATGTCACGATTGTCCATCCGCGCCTTCAACTGGCGAGCAATCGTTTTCTTCGCCGCCAAGGCGATGACCTCGTCATAAATGCCATCCTCCTTCAGGAACGCATCGAGCGACGAACCAACATGCGGGTTCTTCCCGGCCGCCTTCTTGGCTCTGGTTTTTTTCATCGCTTTACCTCTCTCATTCGTTTCAACGCCAAATTCAACTCGCGCACGGGCGTCGCCTGACTCTTCTTAATGAACCCGTGCAGCGCTACAATTTGTTGCTCGTGAAAGCAGAACAGTACGCGCGCAATCCGATCGCCCAAATCGCTTCGCAACTCCCACAAACCCTTGCCCATCGATCGCACCAACGGCATCCCGACCGGCCACTCCGATTGAAGCGTGTGCAGGTCGGCGCCTACTTCTCGTCGATCCTCGCGCGACAACGACTTCAGAAATTCCCTTGCCGGCTCGTTCCCGTCGAGGGTTCGGTAGAACACGACAGGTATGATCATCGGCCAGTCCGCATCGGTCCGACAGGGTATGTACTATATAAAGTACATTAAGGCAAGCCTAACCTAGTACCGCCTGCGCCTCCCTCAACAGCTCTTCTTCGGATTGTCCCGCGTCAGCGCGCAGACCATCCGCATGCCGCGCGACGGGCCGTAGGTTAGCACGAGCTGCTCTTTCAGCGTCTCCCACTTGTCGCGCGTGTCGGCGACCGCCGCGTTGACGGCGCGTGCGAAGTTGCCCTTCGCGCCGCGCTGCGTCGCACCCTCGCCGATCGTCGGATCGATCCGCCCCTTGTCCTTGTTCAGCGCCAGATGCTTCACCCGCGGCGTGTCGCGCGGACCGTAGTTGCAGTTCGCGGCCTCCGAGATCGCCGACTTCGTCTCGAAGCAGCCGGAGATCAGCCCATCCGGAAACGCGGACGTGGTGCGAAGATCCAACCACGGCGCAGGCCCCGCCTGGCCCAACCCCGGCGGGTTCGCCGGCGAATAGGGCTCATCCGCATTCGCAACATCGGTCCAGTTCGAATGCGAATAGAAATCCTGCGACGCGTGCAGCAGAAGGCCGAACGCCTCCAGCACATTGCACTTCGCGCGGCCCTTCACGCGCCCGCCATAGCTGCAGCTGACGATCGTGGGAATCTGGCTGTTGTCGAGCGCGCCGTCCGCGTCCAGCAAATCGCCGGCCGCCTCAACCGCCGCCTCAAGCTGCTTCTCCATCCACGCGCGGCAAGCCTCAAGCTTCGCCTGCGCTTCCCGCTTCGTTTGCGGATAGCCCTTCACCACAAAATAATCGCCGCCGTCGCAATGCGCCTGCGCCTGAAAGACCAGCGTCCCGCGATCGGCAATCCCAACCGCGCCGAAACTGCCGCGCGCACCGGCAAGCGAATCCAACGTCCGCTTCTGAAAACAATCGTCGGCCGCGACACCCTTCGCACACGAGAGGGCCCGCCGCGTAATCCGCTCATGCTCCGCGTCCTGACCCAACCCGTGGATCGTACCGAACGCCGCCACCGTCGGCGCGGCGATCAACAGAAAGACAAAGGCTGCAACCGCCGCGGACGTTTTCATAAAACCTCGCAAATCAGTACGCGCGAAAGCCTATCGCGCCCGCCCCCGCGGCGCTATCGTCCCGTCCGCCAAGCCATTGGGAGAACGATCATGCAGAAACGCAGACTGGGACGATCCAATCTCGAAGCCGCACCCTTCTGCCTCGGCGGCAACGTCTTCGGCTGGACGTCCGATCGTGAGAATTCGTACCGTGTGCTCGACCGCTTCGCCGAGACGGGCCTCGCCTTGATCGACACCGCCGACGTCTATTCCGCCTGGGCGCCCGGCCACAAAGGCGGTGAGTCCGAAACCGTCATCGGCGAGTGGCTCAAGGCGCGCGGGCCCGTGACGCGCGCGAAGGTTCTGATCGCGACCAAAGTCGGCATGCTGGGCACGCGTCACGGCCTGAAGAAGGACAACATCGCCGCCGCCTGCGACGACAGCCTGAAGCGCCTCGGCATCGACGTCATCGACCTTTACCAATCGCACCGCGACGACGACACGACGCCGCAAGAAGAAACGCTGGACGCCTTCGCAGGCCTCATCAAGGCCGGCAAGGTGCGCGCGCTCGGCGCCTCGAACTTCACCGCCGCGCGTCTGCAAGAAGCGCTCGACACAGCCAAGAAACACAACCTCCCGCGCTACGAAACGCTCCAGCCGCTTTACAATCTCTCCGACCGCGAAGGCTTCGAAGGCGCACTGCAGGACTTGTGCGTGAAGGAAGACATCGGCGTCATCCCCTACTACGGCTTAGCGTCAGGCTTCCTGACCGGCAAATACCGCTCCGAAGCCGACTTCAAGAAAAGCGTCCGCGGCATGCGCATGGGCAACTACTTGACCGCACGCGGGCAACGCATCCTGGCCGCGATGGACGAAGCCGCAGCCCAAACAAAAGCGACCCTCGCGCAAATCGCCCTCGCCTGGCTGATGACGCGCAAGTCCATCGCCGCCCCCATCGCCTCCGCGACCAGCCTGGAACAATTCGACGAACTGTTAGGCGCGCTGAAACTCACGCTCACCCCCGCCCAACTCAGCGCCCTCGACAAGGCAAGCGCGCCGTAGCTTCCCAACCAGTTCGCCCCGCCACGACACGCATTCTTGATTTGATCGCACCGCCCGCGTCCAACTACGCGACAGCGTTTGGAACAGCGTGGGCCGCCACCATGAAGCAATACGTAAGCATGGGCCTCATCACCTTCGCCGGCACGCTGGCCGGCGCGGCCATTGGCATCGCCACCGGCAGCTACATCATGGGCCTCGCCATCGGCGCCGCTATCGGCGCGGCCCTAGGCTTCGCCTGGACTCAGCCAACGAACCTGTAGCGCCGCCCTATTCCAGCACCGTCATCGAGAATTCTCTGGCCGCATCCCGCGCGCATGTGTTGGGATTGCGTCATCAGCGGCCAAGGAGAATTGCGTGACAGTTCGCAGAGCCATCACACGACGGCAGCTTCTGGCGCGCGCCGGCGCCGCCGGCTTGCTCACCACGCTGCCTGTCGCCATGCCAGCGATTTCGCGCGCGGCGCAGCGGCCGCAGTTCACGCACGGCGTACAGTCCGGCGACGTCGATGGAATGTCCGGCATGGTGTGGACGCGCGCCGACCGGCCGTCGCGCGTGCTGTTCGAGGTGGCGACGCGCGAAAGCTTCGCCGATGCGCGCCGGCTTGCACCGCTGAACGCGCTGCCGGAGAGCGACTGCACCGTCAAGCGCCTGATCGAAGACCTCGCACCCGATCAGCAATATTTCTACCGGCTGACGCTTGAAGATCTCGCCGACACGAACCTGACGTCGGAGCCCATCATCGGCCGCTTCCGCACGGCGCCTTCAGGACAGCGCGACGTCCGCTTCGCATGGTCAGGCGACACCGCGGGCCAAGGCTACGGCATCGACGACGACGGCATGCTGACCTACGCCACGATCGCGCGCCACGATCCGGATTTCCTGCTGCATTCCGGAGACACGATCTACGCCGACGGCCCGCTGAAAGAGGAAGTCGAACTCCCCGGTGGCGCGACCTGGCGCAACCGCATCATCACCGACGAAAAGCGCAAGGTCGCCGAGACGCTCGGCGAATTCCGCGGCCAGTGGAAATACAACATGCTGGACAAGCACGTCCGCGCCCTGAACGCGCGCGTGCCCACTTTCTTCCAATGGGACGACCACGAGGTCGTCAACAACTGGTCGCCGGGCGAAGATCTCGACGGCGATCCGCGGTACACGGAGAAATCGATCGCGCGCCTCGCCGCCAACGCCTCACGCGCGTTCCACGAGATGACGCCCGTGCGCATCTCCCCGGCAGAGCCCTCGCGCATCTACCGCAAGATCGCCTACGGCCCGCTGCTGGACGTCTTCTTTCTGGACATGCGCAGCTACCGCGGCCCGAACAACGCGTCGATGGAGACCACGCTGTCTCCCGCCGCGCGCATCCTGGGCGAGACGCAGGTCGAATGGCTGAAGCGGGCACTCGCCGAATCCAAAGCCACGTGGAAGATCATTGCCGCCGACATGCCGCTCGCCCTCATCGTGTGGGACGACTTCGTCAAGAAGACCGGCGTCGAAGCGGTCGCCGACGGCAACCACGGCGCCCCGCGCGGCCGCGAGCTTGAGATCGCGGAGCTGCTGTCCCACATCAAGCGCCGCCGCATCGCGAACGTCGTTTGGCTGACCGCCGACGTCCACTACACCGCCGCGCACCACTATCATCCCTCACGCGCAAAATTTCAGGACTTCGATCCGTTCTGGGAATTCGTCTCGGGCCCGCTGCATGCCGGCACCTTCGGCCCCGGCGACCTCGACGCCACCTTTGGCCCGGAAGTGAAGTTCTACAAAGCCCCGCCCAAGGGCCAACTCAACCTGCCGCCCTCGGCCGGTCTCCAATTCTTCGGCCTCATCGACATCGACGGGGGCACGGAACAAATGACTGTGCGCCTGATGGACCGCAACGATACGCAGCTTTGGAAGACCGTCCTCGACCCCGAGCGCCAACGCAAACGCACGCGCCGCGCGTAACCGGCTGCGGCACTAGGCCCACGTCGGCGACGCCGCCGGGCGCTTGTTGCTGCACTGCGTCCCCAATTAGGCTGGCCGTGCGTCGCCGAAGCGCCGGTGAAAGCCGTGCGGCTCCAGCGGAGTAACGGGGGGCTCATCGCCGCCATCACGGCCATGCGACCCAAGACAGCAAAATTGGAGAGAACGAATGAACAGAACTGGCCTCTTTCTACTTGTCGCGGTCGTCGTCTTAGGAGCCGGCGCCTATTGGTACATGAACCGGCCGAAGCCCGCGGATACGGCCACCGATCCGGCCATGGCGACCGACACCGTGCCGACCGATCCGGCCGCCGCCGCGACCGATCCGGCAGCGGCGCCCGCCGATCCGGCAGCCGCTCCGGCAGACCCGGCAGCAGCACCGGCCGACCCGGCCGCAGCGCCGGCTGATCCCGCCGCCGCGCCGGCCGAAGGTACGCCGGCAGCACCGGCAGATCCCGTCCCGCCGCCGCCGCCCCCGGGCGACCCGACGCAGCAATAGTCGTCGTCACGATAGACGCGCATACGGCCGGCCTCTGCGCCGGCCGTATGTTTTTTCGCGATCGTCAGCGGCGCAAGAGTCCAGCGCCACGCTGTGCCAAGGCGATCCCTTCCAGATAAAGCGCGCGCAGGTCGGGTCGGCGAAACAGCGTCACGCGCTTGTCGATGTCGATTGTGCTGACGCGGCCGTAGTGCTCCAGCGCGCTCGCGGCCGACGTTGCGTCGCCCAAATGACCGTGGCACGCGGCGAGCAGCGCCAGGTTGAACGACACCGACGGCTGCAGCGGGATCGCTTCTTTGAGAAGCCGCACGGCGTCGTCGAAACGCCGCTGATCGAAGCGGGCGAGCGCCATGCCGCTCAGCTGATGTCCGCGGTCGGACGAACTGGGGTTCAAGCGCATCGAGGTTTGCATATGCTCGACCGCGGTATCGGGATCACCCTCGGCCGCGCGCAGCCAAGCGCTCATCATCCAGGCGATATACGATCCGGGATTCAGCGCCAGCGACCGGTCGAGCAGGATCTGCGCCAGCGGATAGTCCGCGTCGAGCGCCATATAGGTGGTTGCGTTCCACGAGAGCGAGTCCGCGTCTTCAGGCGCCAGACGCACGGCCCGCCCCGCATAGTCCAAGGCGAGCTTGCGATGCGGTTCAAGATCGGGGGCCCAGTTCGAAACGACGATCTGGCCATGCGCGTAACCCGCCACACTCAAAGCGCGCGCATAGTTCGGATCGAGCGCCAGCGCGCGGTCGATCAGGCGCACGGCCTCGAACATGCCGTCCTTTTCGTAAGCGTCCACCAGGGCCAGGGCTTTGAGATAGAGATCATAGGCGTCCGCATTCGACGTCGGCCGACGCGCGGCGCGGCGTATCTCCACGTCCTGCACGGTCGGCTCGATGACGCCGGCGACACTCAGCGCGACACGATCCTGCAGCGCAAAGACGTCGTCCAACGTGTCTTCGTATTGCTGCGCCCACAGTTGCGAACCGTCGGCCGCGTCCGTCAACTTCACCGCGATGCGCACGCGGTTACCCGCTCTGCGCACGCTGCCTTCGAGGATGTAGCGCACGCCGAGATCCCGCCCGACGGATTGCGGAGCGACCGACTTCCCCTTGTATTGCTGCGTGGAGGCGCTGGCGATGACGAAGATCGAACGGACGCGCGAAAGCGCGGTGGTGATCTCCTCCATCATGCCGTCGGCGAAGTACGCTTGTTCGGGATCGCCGCCGAGATTCTGGAACGGAAGCACGGCCAGCGACGGCTCGGTTCGCGCCACCGCAACGCGCGCCGGCGATGGCGCTGCCGTCTCCACGCCGCCCAGCGCGAACGCCTCCGTCGTCTCCGCCATCTTGTCGAGTTGCAGAATGCCGCGCGACACCAACCGCTCGACGATGGGATCGCGAATGGTCTGACGCACGGCCGCCGAGATCAACGCGCCGCCCGGATCGCTCCTGGCCATCAGTCGCGCCGCAACGTTGACGCCGTGGCCCAGCAGGTCGCCGTTCGGCTGCACCATGACGTCGCCCAAATGCACGCCGATACGCACTTTGGGCTTGCACGTTTCGGCCAGGCGAAACGCCGCGCGAACCGCCGCCAGGCACGAGCCGAATTCCAGCATGAAGCCGTCGCCGGCCGTGTTGAAGATGCGCCCGCCATGGCCGGCGGCGACGTCTTCGATGAGCGTGCGCAGCGCCGCGATCTCTGCCGTGGTCTTGCGTTCGTCGGCTTCCGTCCGCGCGGAGTACCCGGCCACGTCCAACGCCAGGATCGTCGCAAGTTTACGGTTGTCGCCGGTCATCGCCTCGTCTGAACCTCGTTCGGCCGCGATGCTACGCGAGCGCGTCTCTTAACGCTATTGAGATTGGCAACGCGCGCAGCTAGCGTGCCGCCCAACAACAACGGGGGACACGTCATGATCCGAGTGGGAGGATGCCTCTGCGGCGCGGTGCGCTATCAGATGGAAGGCAAACCCAACGACGTGGCGCTGTGCCACTGTGAGGGATGCCGCAAAAGCTCCGGTGCGCCGGTCATGGCGTGGGCGGGCTATCCTGAAGATCGGCTGACCGTGACGAAGGGCGCGCCGAAGGTCATCAATTCGTCCGGCAAATCGTTCCGCAGTTTCTGCGCCGCGTGCGGCACGGGGCTGTTCTATCGCAACGAAGAATTCCTGCCCGGCGTCGTGGAAGTGACGATCGGTTCGTTCGACGAGCCGGAGTCGCTCCCGCCAACCGTGCACATCCAGGCCGCCGAAGAATTGAGCTGGATGAAGCGCGCGCACGAACTCCCGCACGTCGAACGCTTCCCATAGCCGCAAGCGCCTGTCGCGCCGGCTCGTCCAAGGAGAGAACCCTCATGTCCGCCATCAATCTAGCGCGCTTGTCCGCGTTCGCCCTCATGCTCGCCGCGACCGCGGGCTGCACCACCACGCCGATCGCAGCAAACGCAGCCGCGCCGGCGCAGCAGACAAAGCTGAACCCCGGCTACCATCGCGTGATGGTCGGCGACTTCGAGGTCACCGCGCTCTCCGACGGCACGTTGCCGTTCGACACCGACAAGTGGCTGACCAACACAACACCGGCGGAAGTCGAAAAAGCGCTCGCGAAGGTCTACCTGAAGGCCCCGCCCGAATCGTCGGTCAACGCCTTCCTCGTCAACACCGGCGCAAAGCTCGTGCTCGTCGACGCGGGATCGGGCGCACTGTTCGGCCCGGCGCTGGGCAAGCTTTTGCTCAACATGGAAGCCGCCGGCTACAAGCCTGAGCAAGTGGACGAAATCTACATCACCCACATGCACGCCGATCACGTCGGCGGCTTGATGAGCGGCGACAAACTCGTATTCCCGAACGCCGTCGTCCGCGCCGACAAACACGACGCTGACTTCTGGCTGTCCGACGAAAACCTCAAGAACGCACCCGAAGCGATGAAGTCGTTCTTCGAAGGCGCACGCGCCTCGCTGAACCCCTACGTCAAAGCGGGCAAGTTCAAACCCTTCGAAGGCGGCACCGATCTCGTCCCCGGCGTAAAGGCAGTCCCCATGCCCGGCCACACGCCGGGCCACACCTTCTACGTTGCCGAAAGCAAAGGGCAACGGATCGTCTTCTGGGGCGACCTCGTCCACGTCGAAGCGGTACAGCTGCCCAATCCGTCCGTCACGGCCGTCTTCGACGTCGATTCCAAAGCCGCCGCCGCCCAACGCAAGAAAGCGCTCGCCGACCTCGCCAAACAGGGCACGCTCATCGGCGCCCCTCACATCGCCTTCCCCGGCATCGGCCGACTGCGCAAAGATGGCAAGGGCTACGCGTGGGTGCCGGTGAACTATTCGGCGAAGCCCTAAGTCTAGCGGCGCCTTGGCACGGACGGGGAACTTCCACATGGCCACACCGAAAGACCTCAACGAAGCGTTCACTCGCGAGCTTCCCGACAACGGTCCGGTGGTGATGGTCAACCTCGTGCGTTTCCGGGAACGCTCGCGCGACGGCAACGGCACGGGCTGGGATGCCTATTCCCGCTACGGCAAAGGCGACATGCCGCTCTTGAAGAAAGTGGGCGGAACGGTCTTATGGGCCGGCCACGTCGAAGGCGCTGTGGTCGGCGATCTCGGCGACGGCCGATGGGATTGGGTTGTCGTCGTTTGGTATCCCTCGCGCGCCGCGTTCCTGGCGATGATGACGTCCCCGGAATACGCTGAGATCAACGTCGACCGCGAGAACGGCGTGGAAGACCACGTCGTCCTCGCCGCCAATCAGACCTATTCCAAATTCGAAGTGAATCGCCCCGCACCCTGACGTCGGCGGCCGTCATTCGGATGCAGCCGCCGCCTTCGCGGCCGCCCGCAAGATCTCAGGCAGCGGACGGCCGCTATCCGGCCGCCGCGAGGCTTCGAGAAAATCCTGAAACTCGTTGGCGAACAGGTCGCGGCGAACGCGCCACCAGATTTGAACGCCCGGCATATGAAACCACGTCAGCATCCATTTGTAATTCGAGTCCCAATTATGCTCGGTCAGGAATCCACTCTTGTATTGGTAGTAGGCGTTCTCCCAAATCTTGAACAAGCCCGCCATGAGAAACGAGAACTGCAGCAGCTGCTCGTCGGACAATTCTTCCAGCTTCTTTGAACCGCTGGTCCCCGCAAACACGACGTCGGAATGGCTCGACAGCGTCTCGAGATAAACCGTGAACGTATCCGACAATTGCTGATGCACCTGCGCGCGCGCGATCGCCGTGTTCTGCCGGATCTGCAACCCGACGAACACCAGCGACCCAAAGATGCCGAGCACGGCGACGACTTGCCCGAGATATTGGATCTCTTCGAAGGTCATGAGTCCGCTGTCTCGCTCTGCGGATTCTCTTTTCGCGCCGTTGCGACGCCGCCGGGAAGGTCCGCTGGTTGAGCTTCATGTGCGCCGGGCGTGAGGCGCGCGGCATCGTGGCCGGGTTGGAGTTTCTTGAAGCGGCCGTTCACATACGCGACGAAGTCTTTTCCGTAGATGCCGGTCCGTTGCGCGCGCCGCCATTCGGCCGCGAACACGGGCGCGGTGAGGTACCAGCAGGCGTTCTGCGACATGTTGTCGAGAAAACGCGCATCGATCAGGCCGTCGCGCGAGGCATTAAAGGCGTCTCGAAGTGGCGCAATCGTCAAATTGAAGTAGACGAGAATTTGTGTCGCCTCCGTCGGGCTCAACGGTGCCGGCTCGAACATCACTTTGCGAAAGATAACCGCGAGTTCCGGGCGCATAAGCTCGCGGAGCGTTCCCAGATAATTTTCAGACACCGCCTGAGAGACCTGAGCGCGGGCGATCTGATTGGTTTGTCGCTGCTGAAAGTAGATCGCAACGAGAGAGCCGATGATTGCGACCACGCCGACGATCTGGCTGATGTAGGCAAGTTCTTCGAGTGTCATGCGCGATCCTTCTAGGCAAATTCGCGAGCCAGGCGGTCGAGCTGGATCGTCGCGCCCATATTGCCATACCACTGCCGCGCCTGCTCCAACTCGCGCCGGGCTGTCGCGGCGTCGCCGCGCGCCAGCGCTAGGCGCGCGCGGCATTCATGCAGCTCCGGAAGATAGACGTTGATCTCGAACTCGTCGGTCAGGGCTTGCGCCCGTTCGAGCGCAAGGTCTGCCCGCGCGAACGCTTGCACGCCACCCCGCTTGAGCTGCGTACGGATGAACGCGAGATGCCCGCGAATCTCGTCGAACCGGGACCCCTGCGAGCGCGCGACGTCCGCGGCCGCCTGGGCCTGCTGTTCGGCGCCCTCGATGTCGTCCTTGCCCAGCAGCGCGAGCGAGAGTTCGGCGCGCACCCATCCCTCAAACTCGCGATTGGCGCCGGCGAGCGCCAGCTCCACCGCTTCGCTGGACGCCGCGACCGCTGCGTCCCATCGCCCTTCGAGTCGCAAAGCGACGCCTTGCGTTATCACGCTGATCATTCTTGACTGCGGCGTCGCCGATCTCTCCCCTGAGACGCGCGAGATGTCGACATAGGCGCGGGCCGCGGCGGCGTCTGCGCACGCGACGGCCATCTCCGAGTTCGGCAGGCCGAGCCAGGTTTGGATTTCAAAGTCGCCGCATTCGCGCGCCAGCGCCGCGACTTTCGCGATTGCCGCCCTTCCTTCCGCAATACGCCCGCTCCTGATCAGCATCCAGGCGTGACTGTCGAGCAACCCGAGATAGGGGCTGTAACCCGAGTAGGGCTTGCCCAGCTCCGGATCGGCCGGAAGGTGCTCGAACGCCCATTCGCACGACGCGAGCCCTTCCTTCAGCCGGCCGGCGAGAACCGTGCCGAAGCCGAAGAACGCGCGCTGCGCGATCTGCAAGCCCTGATCGTCGGTCTGCTCGGCGAGCCGGATCCCCTCCTTCGCATAGCGGCAATATTCGTCCGACAAGCCTTCGACGAGACCCAAGAAGCACCCATAGATGCCGTTCAACGCAGCCTGCGCCGTGATGTCGCTGGAGGCACGCGCAAGCTTCAGCCCTTCCTCGAAGACCTCGGTGATTTCCTTCTCCGGTGTCCCCAGCCGCCAGCTGAGGCCCAGCGCGCCCGCGCAAGCGGCGACGCCGAGCTGCACGGTCTCCGTCGTCTGCGGCGCATCGCGCAGCAGCCGGCGCGCGCTCTGCCAGTGACGCAGCGCTTCGGTCGCGTTGGTCAGGCCCGCCCACTGCGCGGCGCGGCCGTGCCATTGCGCCGCGGTCAGCATCTCACCGGCCTCTTCCCAGTGATGCGCGAGGAGCGCCGCCTTTTCGTCAAGGTGCTCAGGGTCTTGCCGCTCCACCGCCTCCGCCAAGGTACGGTGAATCTTCTGCCGCCGTTCCGACAACAGGCTTCCCAACGCCACTTCCTGCGTCAGCGGATGCTTGAAGGCGTATTCGATGGTCGGATACAGCGCCTGCTCGTGAATGAACTCGGACCGGCACAAGGTGGCGAGTGCGGCTTTCAATTCGTCCCGTGAAAGCGCCGCGACCGCGGCCAGCAACGGCTCGGAAAAATCCTTGCCGATCACCGACGCCGTCTGCAGCAAACGCTTCTCGCGTTCCACCAGACGATCGATACGCGCGGCAAGTATCGACTTCACGTTCGACGGCACGTCCAAACGCTCGGTCGGCGTCGCCAATCTGTAATTGCCGGGTTCGCCCACAAGATGGCCCGTCTCAAGAAGGTTCTGCGCGACCTCTTCGATGAAAAACGGATTGCCGCTTGTGCGCAGGTGGATCGGCCGGGTCAACGCCTGGATGCTGGGATCGCTGCCTAAGAGGCTTGCGAGAAGCTCGCCCGACGCGCGTTCGTCCAGCGGCGTTAACGGAATCTGGCGGTACCACGACTTCTGCATCCATTCGGCGCGAAACTCGGGCCGGAAATTCAGCAGCAGCAAACTGTGCGACCCTTCGCGCGCATCGACCATATGCTCCAGAAACTCGGCGCTTGCCGCATCAAGCCAATGCAAATCCTCAATCATCGTCACGGTGGGTTGCTGGGCGCTCGCGCTGCGGATGATCTGACGAATGACCCCTATCAGCAGACGCTGGCGCACTTCCGGATCAAGTCGCGGCGCAGGGTTTTGAGGATCGCCGACGCCCAAAAATTCGCAAACCAGCGGAAGCGTCTCGGCGAACTTTGGTCCCAGCGCCGCCATATGCTTCGCGATCTTGGCGCGGGATGCCTGTTCGTCATCCTCACCCGCGATGCCGAAGTAGGAGCGAAACACGTCGAGGATCGGCAGGAACGGGATGTTGCGCCCGTGGGCCACTGCCCTGCCCTCGAACACGCGCATGCCCTTGGCGCGGCAGCGCTCGAGGAACTCGAAGCAGAGGCGGCTCTTGCCGGTGCCGGCCTCCGCGACGACGCCGATCACCTGGCCGTTGCCGGCAGCCGTCTGTTCGAGCGCGTCTTCCAATGTGCGTAGGTCCGAGGCGCGACCGACAAAGCGGCTCAAGCCCCGCGAGCGGGAGACGTCGAAGCGGCTGCGCGAGCTGCCCATGCCGTTGAGGCGATGCACGTGCATGGGGTTCGCCACGCCCTTGACGCGAAACTCGCCGAGGTCTTCGAGGTCGAAGTAGCCGCGCGCGAGGGCCGCGGTATTGGCGCTGACGAAGCAGGTGTTTGGTTCGGCCAGGTTCTCCATGCGCTGCGCGAGGCCCACGGTGTGACCCTGCGCCGTGTAGTCCATGCGCAGATCGTCGCTAATCGTGCCGACCACGACCTCGCCGGAGTTGAGGCCCATGCGGGTTGAGAAGCTCAATCCCTGCGCGCGTTTGAGTTCGCTGGCGTAACGCGCGATCTCGTCACGCAGATGCAGCGCCGCGTAGCACGCGCGCTGGGCATGATCTTCATGTGCGATCGGCGCCCCGAAGAGGGCCATGATCCCGTCGCCCGTGAACTTGTCGACGAACCCTTCGAAGCGCTCGACGCCTTCGGTGAGAATGGCAAAGAACTTCGACATGATGCGCGAGAAAGCCTCGGGATCGAGACTCTCGGCCAACTCCATCGACCCCTTCACATCGGCGAAGAGCACCGTCACCTGCTTCCGCTCACCCTCGACGGCCGGCTTCGCCTGACGGATCTTGTCGGCAAGGTGCTTCGGCGTTTCGCGAGACGGGGGGACGGGTGGCGGTCCGCCGACCTTGGCGCCGCACTCCAAACAGAACTTGGCGCCGGTGGGCAGCTCGACGTTGCAGGCCTTGCAGCGCGCCGCCATCGCGGCACCGCATTCGCCGCAAAACTTCGCGCGATCGGGATTGTCGCTGCCGCACGAGATGCACTTCAAACTAGAGAACCCCCCAAGTGCCGCGGCGCGACGTGGCTAGCATGTTACGCAGCGACGCGGGTTAAGGCCAGGAGGTACCGTCCACGACGCCGCCAGGGGTCCGACCAAGTTGCCCAAGATGATGACGTCCGAATTCCGCCAGCAACGCCGCCAAGGATTATGCACACTCTGCGCTGTTCGAAGGAGAGAACGTATGAGCAGCGTGCGAGAAACGATTGTTATCGACCGGAACATTGCACACGTGTGGGCGGCTGTGCGCGCCTATGAGGCCCTGCACGTCAAACTTGCGCCGGGCCTCGTGACCAATACTGAACTCGTACCAGGGTCGAACCCGCCCGTCCGCCGCGTGACATTCGCTGACGGCTTAGTCCTCGACGAGATGATCGTGACCGTCGATGATTCAATGAAACGGCTTGTCTGGTCCATTCAGAGTGACACGGTGCGGCATCACAATGGGGCGCTTGAACTCAATACACTGACCCCGAATCGCACGGAGGTCATTTGGACCGCAGACGTTCTCCCGGATGCGCTGGCCGAGCCTTTCGCGAGTATCATGAAGCAGGGTTTGGCCGTCATGCGATCAACGCTGGAAAGCAAATGAGTTGCGGCCGATCGGCGCCCGCTCGGCGTTCGCCCAAAGCCAACCACGCGCCGCGTTGACATTGGTCGAACGGATTAGCGAGCCGTCTCTTTCTCTTTGGGCGCCGAAACGCGGCGAGGTTTGCTCTCGGCCTTGGGCTTGGGCAGCAGCCGGAAGCGCGTTTGGCACCACGCGAAATCGACGCCGACATCCAGCAGCGCATCGGACCGCCCGCACGGACAGGCGAACTCCATAACCTCGAAGACACGATAGGTCTCGCCGGCCACCAGGGGCACCGGCAGACCATTCACATGATTCGGGGCGACATTGACGCAAAGCACCAGATCGCCACGACCGACGGCGTCGCTCATAACTTCCACCCATTGGACAGAGGAACAGACTAAACCTCCGGGCCCAGCCGCGCCAAGCATCCCGTGGCGTTAACGCGCGTCCTTGCGTAGCATGACCTCGAACGCACACGCTTAGCCGAAAGCCAAGATGGCGGACGACGCCCAAACCCGAAAACTCGCCACCATCGTCGCCCTCGACGTCGCCGGTTACTCGGCGCGGACCGAGGCCGACGAGGCGCGCACGACGGCGGAGGTCGCGGCGCTGCGCAAAGTGATCGAAGAGATCGCCACCCGCCACGGCGGGCGCGTGTTCAACACCGCCGGCGACGGCTTCATGCTGGAGTTCGGCTCAAGCCTCGCCGCGGTCGAAGCGGCGATCGAACTCGCCGAAACCTGCGAGCCCAAAGTGCGCGTCGGCGTCCACCTCGGCGACGTCGTCGTGCAACCGAACGGCGACCTCCTCGGCCACGGCGTCAACGTCGCCGCGCGCCTGATGGCGAAGTCCGATCCCGGCGGCGCGCTCGTCTCGGCCGCCGTTCGCCAAACGATCCGCGGCCCGATCGCTGATCGCCTCGTCTCGCAGGGCCTCTTCCATCTCGACAAGATGAACGAGACCATCGAAGCCTTCGCGCTCGCCGGCGCCACGGCGCCAGCGGCCGTCGCACCGCGCCGCGCATTGCCAAAGCTGCGCCAAGCGCATTGGCTGATGATCGCGGCAGTCGTTGTCGGCGTCGCCGTCGTGCTCGCCGCGATGACGCTCACCTCACCCGTGCCCGAGGTGAAAGCCGCCGACAGATCCATCGCCATCCTGCCCTTCGAAGACCACTCGCCAAGCCAAAATGGATACGGCGACTGGCTGTCCGAACTCATCAGCAGTCTGTTGGGCAAGTCGAACGACCTCAGGGTGATTTCGCAAACCTCCGCGTCCGTTTTCAAAGGCAAAGCCGTGGCACTTCCCGATATCGCCAAGCAACTCGGCGTCGTGCTGGTGGTGGAGGGCGGCGTCCGCAGTGAGAACGACGACGTTGTCATCACAGCACAGCTGATCAACGCCGCGACCGACACCACCCTTTGGTCGAACACCTACAAGCGCACGACCGACAATGCGCTCAGCATGCAAAGCGAAGTCGCCGGCAAAGTCGCAACCGCGGTCGCCGGCGCGCTTGATGTTACGATCAGCCAGATCGAACAGCAGGCGCTCAACCCCACGACCAACACGGCCGCCTTCGAATCCTACACCAAGGCGCTGAAACTCTACCGCACGACGACCGAAGCCAACGTGCGCGCCGCGCAAACCTTGCTGACCGACGCCGTCGCACAAGACGACGATTTCGCCCTCGCCTGGGCGCTGCTCTCGCGCGTCCATTCGTATTTGTACTTCAACCGCTCCGACGCGACCGAAGGCCGGCGCGCCGCCGCGAAGGAGGCACTCGACCAAGCCCTTCGCCGCAAGCCCGATCTCGCCGAAGTGATGCTCGCCGACGCCTATTACGAATACTGGGTCAAGCGCGACTACGAAGGCGCGCGGGCCCGCTTCGAAAAACTCAGCGCAACATGGCCCAACAACGCCGACGTGTTGACGGCGCTCGCCAGCATCACCCGCCGCCAAGGCCGCTGGGACGAAAGCAAAATCTATTTCGAACGCGCCGTCGCGATCGACCCGCTGCGCCCCGGCCGCCGCGTAAAGGCGGCGGAGGCCTACGTCGCCACGCGCGACTTCGACGGCGCGTTGAAACAACTCGACGCCTCGCTGCAATACTGGCCGAAAGCGCCGGACAACATCCCCTTCATCGCCAAGAAGGCGACGGTCTATCAAGCGCAAGGCAGCCTGGACGACGCCGACGCGCTTCTCGCCGACCTCAACCCACAGCCCGACGGCGAGCTGGTCGAGCCGATTGTGATCCAAGCCCTGCTGCGCCGAAAGCCGGACAGCGCAATCCGGCTGCTCGAAGACTTCCTCAAACGCGATCAAGCCGCAGGATCGCCCGGACGTTCGTCGATCGACCTGAACCTCTACCTCGGCAACTTGCGCCAACTCGCCGGCGACGCCAGAGGCGCAAAGGCCAACTACGCCGAAGCGCTCGACGAACTGCGCCTGGAGATGGCGAAACAACCGGACAACGCCGACATCCATTCGTATCTGGCGCTCGCCTATTGCGGCCTCGGCGACAGAACCAACGCCGTGAAATACGCAGCGCTCGCCGTAACAGAAGTCCCAATCGAGAAAGACGCGCTCAGCGGCGCCTACTACCTGGACATCCAAGCCCGCGTCTGGTCGCGCCTAGGCGACCGCGACGCCGCCATCCCCGCCATCGAAGCCCTGATGAAACGCCCCGCGCCCTTCCCGCTCACGCCAAAGCTCCTAACCCTCGACCCCGACTTCGACAAACTCCGCACCGACGCACGCTTCAAAGCGCTGCTGAATTAGCAGAGACGAACGCTCGCGCGCCCGCTAAAGTCCGGGTCATCCTCATTACACATCAAAGGGAGAATCCAACGATGAGCCACGCTCACAAACGCGCCGAGCCTGAGGTCGATCATCTCGATCCGCGCCTGAACCACCTCGCGATGTCGCCGGAGTCGCTGCCGCTCTTCAACGCGGTGAAGAAACACATCGCGGAAAACGTCGCGCCGATCGAAGAAGAATTCCACCGCTTGGGCGAAGGCCGCAAGGACCGCTGGAGCTGGGCGCCGGGCCAACTCGAATTGCTCCAAACGGCGAAGGACAAGGCGAAGGCCTCCGGCCTCTGGAACTTCTTCCTGCCGCACGCCGAGATCGGCCGTGGTCTGACGAATCTCGACTACGCCTACATCGCCGCGGAACTGGGCAAGCATCCGCTGGCGTCCGAGTCGCTGAACTGCTCCGCCCCCGACACCGGCAACATGGAAGTGATCGAACGCGTCGGCACGCCTGCGCAGAAAGAACGCTGGCTGAAACCATTGCTCAACGGCGAGATTCGCTCCGCCTACGCGATGACGGAGCCGGGCGTCGCCTCATCCGACGCCAAGAACATCTCGATGCGCGCCGAACTCGTCGGCAACGAGTGGGTTCTGAACGGCGAGAAATACTACATCTCCGGCGCCGGCGACCCGCGCTGCAAGATCATGATCGTCATGGTGAAGTCGAGCCCGAACGCCGCCGCGCAATTCCAGCACTCGCAAATCCTCGTGCCCATGGATACGCCCGGCGTGAAGATCTTGGGCGCGATGTCGGTCTTCGGCGAAGACCACGCCCCGCGCGGCCACATGCACCTGAAGTTCGACAACGTGCGCGTGCCGCAGGAGAACATGCTGCTCGGCGAAGGCCGCGGCTTCGAAATCTCGCAGCTGCGCTTAGGGCCGGGCCGCATCCATCACTGCATGCGCTCCATCGGCCAGGCCGAACGCGCGCTCGACCTCATGGTCAAACGCGGCGTCTCGCGCGAAGCCTTCGGCAAGCCGCTGATCAATCTCGGCAAGAACCTGGAACTCGTCTCCCGCGCCCGCATCGACATCGAAGCGATGCGCCTCATGGTGCTGAAAGCCGCGCGCGCAATGGACGTGCTGGGCAACCGCGAAGCCCGCGTCTGGGTCAGCATGGTGAAGGCCATGGTGCCGGAACGCGTCTGCCAAATCATCGACCAAGCGATGCAAATCCACGGCGCGACGGGCATCTCGCAATGGACGCCCTTGGCCGAAATGTACGCCCACCAACGCCACCTCCGCTTCGCCGACGGCCCGGATGAAGTGCACCACATGGTGGTCGGCCGCGCCGAAATCCAACGTCACTAACGGCACCGGGCGGCGACAACCTCGCCGCCCTTTTTTCTGAATCAACGGAGATGACGATGTTCCAACGGCGCACGCTCGCCCTCACCCTTATGCTTGCCCTCGCCGCCTGTGGCGAAGCGCCGAAGGGGCCGCAGGTCGTCGACCAAGCGGCAATCGAAAACGCCGACAAGCGGCCCGGCGATTGGCTCACCTACGGCCGCACCTTCTCCGAACAACGCTTCAGCCCGCTGACCAAGATCAATAAAGAGAACGTGAAGGACCTTGGCCTCGCCTGGACCTTCGAACTCACCACCAACCGCGGCCAATCCGCGACGCCGCTCGTCGCCGACGGCGTGATGTACGTCGTCTCGTCGTGGAGCGTCGTCCACGCGCTCGACGGCGCGACCGGCAAAGAACTGTGGCGCTACGATCCCGAAGTACCGCGCAGCTTCGGCGCGAAGGCCTGCTGCGACGTCACCTCGCGCGGCCTTGCGATGTGGAAGGGCAAAGTCATCCTCGCCGCCTTCGACGGCCGCCTCATCGCCCTCGACGCCAAGACCGGCACCAAAACGTGGGAAACGCTCACCGTCGATCAGTCCCAGCCCTACACCATCACCGGCGCGCCGCGTGTCGCGAACGGCCTCGTCTACATCGGCAACGGCGGCGCGGACCTCGGCGTGCGCGGCTACGTCGGCGCGTACGATGCGGAGACGGGCAAGCTCGTCTGGCGCTTCTATCTCGTCCCCGGCGATCCGGCGAAAGGCCCCGACGGCGCGGCCAGCGACGACGTGCTGGCGATGATGTCGAAGACGTGGACCGGCGAGTGGTGGAAGATCGGCGGCGGCGGCACCGCGTGGGATTCCATCGTCTACGACGCCGACTACGACCAAGTGCTCATCGGCACCGGCAACGGCTCGCCGTGGAATCAATTGCACCGCTCACCCGGCGGCGGCGACAATCTCTTCCTCTGCGGCATCGTCGCGGTCGACGCGAAGACCGGCAAATACAAGTGGCACTATCAAACGACGCCCGGCGAAACCTGGGACCACAATTCCATTCAGTCGATCGTGCTCGCCGACCTACCCATCGGCGGCAAGCAAACGAAGGTCGCATTGCACGCGCCGAAGAACGGCTTCTTCTACGTACTAGATCGCGCGACCGGAAAACTCATCTCCGCCGATCCGCTCATCCAAATGCGCGCGGCGAAAGACACGCCCGCCGGCATGCCGATCAGCTGGGCCACCGGCGTCGATCAAGACCCGGCGTCGCCGAACTTCGGCCGCCCGATCGAAAATCCGGAAGCGCGCTACAAGACGGCGCCCGCGCTGGTCACGCCCGCGCCGCCCGGCGCGCGCCTCTGGCCGTCGGCGGCGTTCAACCCGAACCTCGGTCTCGTCTACTTCCCCGTGATGAACAACCTCACGCTCTATGAGGACGATCCGAACTTCGCCCCCATCGCCGCCTACTACAACACCGGCGCAAAGTTCGGCGGCTATCCCGACGACGCCGCAACCCAGAACGCGATGAAGACGATGTTCTCCGGCGCGCTCGTCGCGTGGGACCCGGTCGCGCGCAAAGAGAAGTGGCGCGTGCCCTACGACACGATGTGGAACGGCGGCGCGCTGGCGACGGCAAGCGACCTCGTCTTCGAAGGCAACGCGCAAGGCCGCTTCTTCGCCTACGACGCCGCGACCGGCGCCAAGCTGTGGGAGACGCAAGCCAACGCCAACATCGCCGCCGGCCCCATGACGTATGAGGTCAACGGCGAACAATACGTCGCCGCGCTCTCCGGCTACGGCGGCGCATATTTCCTCTACATGGGCGCGGTGCTGCCGCCGATGGGCGAAACGCCGAACGGCCGCGTACTGGTCTACAAACTCGGCGGCAAAGAAAAAGCGCCCGCGATCGACCTGACGCCGATCCCGATGCCCGAACCGCCGGCGATCAAAGCCGACGCGAAAACCCTGGCAGACGGCAACGCGCAATTCCACGCGCACGGCTGTTTCATCTGCCACGGCTACGGCGGCGTCAGCCGCTCGGCCGTGCCAGACCTCCGCCGCTCGGCCGTGCTGGCCGACAAAGACGCCTGGCTCGAAGTCATCCACGGCGGCCGCCTCGAAAACGGCATGCCCAACTTCTCCAAAGCCGTCACCGCCGCCGACGCCGAAGCGATGCGCGCCTACATCGCCACCCGCGCCGCCACCGAATACGCCGAACAGGAGAAGGCAAAGCAAAAGCCAAACTAAGAACGCGGGAAACACCAGAGAACTGGCCAGGCATTGAGCCAGAAACGCGCCACGATCGCGTGGTAAAGAGCGCGTTTCACGCCATGGTGATGCTCTGGCCCGCGGGCCTAAGGCTATAACGGCCCCACGTAATTGGGTGGGGAAGCTATGCTCGTCGTCGATGGCGTCACGCAAATCTATCGTGGCGGTGTGACCGCGCTGAACAATGTCAGCATCGAAATCAAACCCGGCCTGTTCGGTCTCTTAGGTCCGAACGGCGCCGGCAAGTCCACGCTGATGCGCACCATCGCGACGCTGCAAACGCCATCGAAAGGCGCCATCCGCTTCGGCGACATCGACGTCATCAAAGACCCCGAACGCCTGCGCCAAGTGTTGGGCTACCTGCCGCAAGACTTCGGCGTCTACCCGCGCGTGTCGGCCTACGCGATGCTGGATCACATGGCGGTGCTGAAAGGCATCGCCAACGCACGAGAGCGCCGCCAAACGGTGGAAACGCTGCTGCGCCAAACGAACCTCTGGAACGTGCGCAACAAATCCGTCGCCGGTTTCTCCGGCGGCATGCGCCAACGCTACGGCATCGCGCAAGCGCTCATCGGCAAACCGCAACTCCTCATCGTGGACGAACCGACTGCGGGCCTCGACCCGGAAGAACGCAACCGCTTCCTCAACCTCCTCGCCGACGTCAGCCAAACCGTCGTCGTCATCCTCTCGACGCACATCGTCGACGACGTCGCGCAGCTCTGCTCCGACATGGCGATCATCTCGAAGGGCAAAATCGTTCGCCAAGGAATTCCCTCAGCACTCACCGCCGAACTCAAGGGCAAAGTCTGGCGCAGCTTCATCGACAAGAGCGAACTCGACGCGGCGAAGTCCAACCACCGCGTCATCCTCTCGCGCCTCGTCGGCGGCCGCACGCTGATCCACGTCCTCGCCGACGCGAACCCCGGCCCCGGCTTCGAACCGGTGACGCCCGATCTCGAGGACGTCTACTTCGCCGCCCTCACCAGCACGCAAGCGAACTGAGCGCACCCATGTTCGGCAAAATCGCGCGCTTCGAATTCTGGTATCAGCTGAAGTCCCCCGTCTTCTGGGTCTCGGCCTTTGTATTCTTCATGATGGCCTTCGGCTCGGTCGCCAGCGAGCGCATCCAAATCGGCGCGGCCGGCAACACCAACATCAACGCCCCCTTCGCCATCGTCATCACGCATCTGGTGCTGAGCATCTTCTCGCTCTTTCTCGTGGCAGCCTTCGTCGCCAACGTGGTCGTGCGCGACGACGACACCGGCTACGGCCCCATCATCCGCTCGACCCGCATCACCAAGTTCGACTATCTCTTCGGCCGCTTCACCGGCGCCTTCTTCGCCAGCGCGCTCGCCTTCGCCGCAGTGCCCTTCGGCCTCTACGCCGGCATCCAAATGCCGTGGCTCGACCAAGAACGCTTAGGCCCCGTCGTTGTCTCACACTACGCGTTCGCCTACGCGGTCTACGCCCTACCGACGCTCTTCGTCGTCTCCGCCATCCTCTTCACGATCGCCGCCGTCGCGCGCTCGATGACGCTCACCTATCTCGGCGTCATCGTCCTCTTCGTGCTCTACGCCATTTCTGGCCAATGGCTCTCCGACCTCAAGAACGAACAGCTCGCAGCCCTCCTCGACCCCTTCGGCTTCGGCCCCGTCTCGCTCGCGACGAAGTACTGGACGGCCTCCGACCGCAACACGATGCTGCCGCCGCTCGACGGCCTGATCCTGCAAAACCGCGCGCTCTGGATCGCCGTCGCCTTCGCCTTCCTCGGCCTCGCCTACGCGCTCTACCGCTTCGCCGAACGCGGCGTCCGCCGCTCATCGAAAAAGACGGAAGAGGCCGCCCCCATCGGCGCCTACGTCCCCGTCAACGTGTCCCCGCGCTTCGACGCCGCCTCGCTGCGTACGCAAGCATGGAAGTGGACACGCTTCGAGATGGCGCAAGTCATCAAAAGCCCCGCCTTCTTCATCCTCATTCTGTTGGGCATCGCCAACGCCATCTCCGCCGTCTGGGTCGGCACCAGCCTGGACGACTGGACGCTGCTGCCCGTCACGCGCCTGATGATCGAAAACGTGGCGGCCGCGTTCTCCATCGCCCCGGTCCTGATCGCCGCCTATTACGCGGGCGAACTGGTCTGGCGCGAACGCGAACGCAAATCGCACGAGCTGTTCGGCGCGACGCCGACGCCGGACTGGGTCTTCGTGGCGCCCAAAATCCTCGCCATCGCTTTCGTCCTGGCGCTCACCCTCTTGGTCGCGATCGGCGTCGGCCTCGGCGTGCAGGTCTTCAAAGGTTACGCGAATTTCGAGTTCGAGAAATACGTCACCTGGTACGCACTCCCCACCTTCATCGGTTTCCTGCAGCTCGCCATCCTGGCCGTTTTTCTACAGGCGATCTCGCCGCACAAATATGTCGGCTGGGGCTTGATGGGTCTCTACATCGTCGCGCGCAATGTGTTCCAGAGCTTGGGCTTCGAACACAAACTCTACCTCTTCGGCAGCACCACCGGCGTGCCGCTCTCCGACATGAACGGCCAAGGCTATTTCTGGATCGGCCGCTCGTGGCTGGAACTGTACTGGAGCGCCATCGCCCTCATCCTCGTCGTGATCACCTTCGCGATCTGGCCGCGCGGCACCGAAGCGCGCTATCGACCGCGCCTGGCGAAACTCTACCGCCGCCTCAGCGGCCCGGCGGGATCGGCGCTCGCCTTCGCACTCGCCGTCGCGCTGACGTCGGGCGCGTGGATCTACTACAACATGAACGTGCTGAACGAGTACCGCACGGTCGAGCAGAACGAAAAACTCGCCGCCGACTCCGAACGCGCGCTGCTGAAATTCCAAACCCAGCCGCAGCCCCGCATCATCGGCGTCACCCTGAACGTCGCGCTCTACCCCTCGGACTCGCGCGCCGTCACCACCGGCCAATACGAAATCGAAAACCGCACCACCGCGCCGCTGACCGAAGTCCACGTCAACCTGCCCGAAGGTCTGATCATCCAAACCCTGGAGATCGACGGCGCGCATCTTGAGAAGACGTATAAGGATTACGACTACCGCATCTACAAATTCGACCAGCCGATGGCCCTCGGCGAACGCCGCCAGATCCGCTTCAAAACCGTGCTGCAGCAAATCGGTTTCAAGAACAGCGGCAACCAAACGTCGATCCTCGACAACGGCACGTTCCTGAACAACCTCGCCGTCTCGCCGGTCCTCGGCATCCATCGCAACAACTTCCTGCAAGACCCGACGGTGCGCCGCCGCCAAGGCCTGCCCGCCGAACTGCGAATGCCCAAACTCGAAGACCCAACAGCCGGCGGCAACAGCTACCTGCGGCCGGACTCCGACTGGGTCGCCTCCGACATCACCGTCTCAACCGTCGCCGATCAAACGCCGATCGCCCCCGGCTACGTCGTCTCCGACGAAACGAAGAACGGCCGCCGCACCGTTCACTTCAAATCGGATTCACCGATCCAAAATTTCTACTCGATCCAGTCCGCCCGCTACGCGATCAAGACGGAGAAATGGAACGGCATCGACCTCGCCGTCTATTATCACCCCGAACACGCCTTCAACATCGACCTGATGCTGTCGGTGATGAAGGAATCGCTCGACCTCTACGGCCGCGAATTCGGCCCCTACCAATTCCGCCAAGCGCGCATGATCGAATTCCCCGCGATCGCCACCTTCGCGCAATCCTTCGCCAACACCATCGCCTTCTCCGAAGACATCGGCTTCCTGCAAGACGGCGAGGCGCTGAAAGCCGACCCGTCGAAGATCGACATGGTCACCTTCGTCACCGCCCACGAAATCGCGCACCAATGGTGGGCGCATCAAGTGCTGGGCGCCGACGTGCAGGGCTCGACGATGCTGAGCGAATCCTTCGCCAGCTATTCGTCGCTCTTAGTCATGGAAAAAATCTACGGCCCCGAACAGGTCAGGAAATTCCTGAACCAAGAACGCGACCGCTACCTGCAAGGCCGCCTGGGCGAAAACGTCGGCGAACAACCGCTGGAGCGCGTCGAGAACCAGCAATACATCCACTACCAAAAAGGCGCGATGGTCCTCTATCGCCTGAAGACGGAGATCGGCGCCGAGAAACTGAACCGCGCCCTGAAACTCTTCGTCGAACGCTACAAATTCAAAGCCGCCCCCTACCCGCGCTCGACAGACTTCTTGTCCATCCTGCGCACAGAAGCAGGCCCCGAACACGCGAGCCTAATCTCCGACCTCTTCGAAAAAATCACGCTCTACGAACTAAAAGCGAAATCCGCCAAGGTCACGAAACGCCCCGACGGCAAATACGACGTCGCCATCGAAGTCGAAGCGAAAAAATTCTACGCCGACGGCAAAGGCGTCCAAACCGACGCCCCCATGGCCGAGAACGTGGCCGTCGGCGCCTTCACCGGCGACCCAACCGACCCCAAATTCGACCGCACCCAAGTCCTAACCTACGACCTACGCCCCCTAAAAACCGGCACGCAAACGGTGACGCTAACAACGGACAAGCCCCCGAAATTCGTCGCCGTCGACCCCTACTCCATCTGGATCGACCGCGACGACAAAGACAACGTCATCCCCGTCGACCCACCGGCGTCGTAGGAGCAGGCGTCGCCGCATCTCAGAACCCGCGCCTTCGCAAGGCACATCGGGGACACGATGCGCTACCCCCTATGACGTCATGGCCGGGCTTGACCCGGCCACCCAGTGGTCGCGCGTCTGCGCGACCTAGAGACTCTCTTTAAGGCTGACGATGTCGTCGCATTTCCCGCGCGCACGGACGTGCGCGCACTGGGTGGCCGGGTCAAGCCCGGCCATGACGAATGAAAGAGCGCGCCGCGCTCAAACCCCCGGATGCCGCGCGGCAAAACCGCTCGCCGCCTCATAAGCCGCGCCCGCCGACAGCAGCGCCGCTTCGCCAAGCTCAGGCCCGATCAGCTGAAACCCAAGCGGCGCGCCGTCCGCCATCTGTCCCATCGGCAGCGTCAGGCTCGGCACGCCGGCGAGGTTGTAGGGAATCGTATAGCGCGTCAGCGGCGCCGCCGCGGTGAGTGGCGCGTCGCCGAACCCGGCCATCTCCGCAACCGTCGGCGGCACGACCGGCATCACCGGCGCGACCATCATGTCGACCGACGCGAACAGTCGCGCGAGCGCCCCGCGAAACTCCCGCCGCCAAATCGCCACGGCGGCATAATCCGTCGCCGGCATCGCGCGCCCCTCCTCCAGCAGCTGCACATACACCGGCCCATACTTCGCCCGCTCCGCCGGATAACTGCGCGCATGCGCAATCACGGCTTCCGCAAAGCACGCCGTTATGGCACGCGGCAGGATATCGTCCACCGGCGGCACGCGCACCGGCACGATCTCAGCGCCCGCACCCTTCAACGTCGCGATCGCCTTCTCGAACGCCGCCATCGTCTCCGGATCGCCAACGGCATAGTGGGCATCGAGCCCAATGCGCACGCCCTTCAGCGACGCCGACCGCGCCGCCGCCACCCAATCGTCAGGCGCCTCGTTCAGCGACGTCGGGTCGAGCGTATCCGCTCCCGCCATCGCCTGAAACATCAGCGCCACGTCCATCACCGTGCGCGCCATCGGCCCCACATGATCGAACGTGTCCGACAGCGGAAACACATTGTGCCGGCTGACGCGCCCCCACGTCGGCTTCAACCCCACCAGGTGATTGCACGCCGAGGGAAAGCGGATGGACCCGGCCGTATCCGTCCCCGTCGCACCGAAACACAAGCCCGCCGCCACCGAAACGCCCGACCCGCTGGACGACGACCCCGACCACCGCGAAGCCACCCACGGATTCACCGGCACCGCCACATCCGGATGATGCGTGCTCCACGCCCCCTCGGTCAGCTGCAGCTTGCCCACAATGATCGCACCCGCAGCCTGCAGCCGCGTCACGACAGTCGCGGTGTCGTTCGCATCAAAGCCGGTCGAGAAAAACCCGCCCGCCCGCGTCGGCGTCCCCGCCATCGCGCAAAGATCCTTCACCGCCAACGGCACGCCGTGCAGCGGCCCCAGCCGCTCCCCGCGCTTGGCCCGCGCATCGGCAGCCCGCGCCTCCGCCAACGCCTCATCCGCCCGCACAAACGCGAACGCATGCAGCGAAGGCTCCAACCGCGCAATGCGATCGAGCGTATGCCGCGTCACCGCCTCCGACGTCAGCGCACCCGAACGAATGTCGCCCGCCACCTCGGCCAGCGAACGATAATGCAACGGCGTCGTCATGCGCGAACTCTCCCAGCATCCAGCGGACCACACGCTGCCGTGCAAACGCGCCCGCGTAAACACTTTGTTCGCTCTTCGAGCCCTACACCCGATTCCGCACGCCTGATTCGAGCCGATCACCGGCTGACACCCATCACCTTGAAGCAAACGGCCTTCGGTGCTACTCAGTAGCACCAGCCTGGGTGCAATCCATGACCGCCAAAACCTCTATCTCCCTCACCGACGCGCAGGAAGCCTACGCCCGCGAACTCGTCGCCCAAGGCCGCTACCCCAGCCTCAGCGCCGTGTTGCAACATGGGCTGGAGCTGCTGCGCGCCGAGCGCGAATTGGGCGAAGCCGAAACCGCCGCACTTCGCGCGCTGTTGGACGAGCGCCGCCGCGGCCCCTTCATCAGTATGAAAGAGAGCGAGAAGCGTACGAAACAAATGATCGCCGCGAGAAGGGCGAGCTTGAAAAAGACAGGAGCCGGAAAGAGCCGGCAATGAACTACACGGTCGAACGCGCCGAGAACGCCGGCCGCGACCTGAATGCCATCTTTGATTTCCTGATCAAGACCTACGTAGAGTTCGGCGAGGACGCGGAAGCCGCCATCGACGGCGCCGAAAAGCGCCTTCAACGGATCGAAGCGGCAATGCGCGCGCTTGGCCGCGCACCGCATCAAGGCACGCTTCGGCCCGAGTTGCAGCCGGGGTTGCGCTCCGTGACCAAAGACAGCGCCATCTTTTATTTCGACGTCGACGACGACCGCCGCGTCGTTCGTGTCCTCGCCGTGTTCTTCGGAAGGCAGGATCACCAACGCCTGATGCTCAGACGCTTGCTCGAACGCCGATAAATTGACATTCGCCGTGCCATAAGCTGCAATCGCGCATGTCAAAGCTGTTCGCCGTCCTCGCACTCGTCATCGCGCTCATCGCCCCCGCCTTCGCGCAGCCCGACGCGCCGGCGAAACGTCCCAACGTCGTCCTCATCCTCGTCGACGACGCGGCGCTGATGGATTTCGGCGCGTATGGCGGTGAGGCGCGCACGCCCAACATCGATGCGCTGGCCGGTCGCGGCGCGTTGTTCACGAGTTATCACACCTCGCCGCTCTGCTCGCCGTCGCGTTCGATGCTGCTCACCGGCATCGACAACCACAAAACCGGCGTCGCGACGATCGAAGAAGTCCTGCCGCCGGAGCAGAAGGGCAAACCCGGCTACAGCCTGCGCTTAGAACCCGGCGTCACGACGGTCGCCACGCGCCTGAAAGCCGCCGGCTACCGCACGTATATGACGGGCAAATGGCATCTCGGCCACGAACCGTCGGACTTGCCCAGCGCGCACGGCTTCGATCGCTCGCTCGCGCTCGACGCGTCGGGCGCGGACAATTGGGAAGCCAAACCCTACATGCCCTACTACCGCGACGCGCCGTGGTTCGAAGACGGCAAGCGCGCCGAGATGCCGAAGGATTTCTACTCCTCCGACCTCATCGTCGACCGCATGATCGAATACATGGACGGCGCGCCCGACGCGACGGCTCCGTTCTTCGCCTACGTCGCCTTCCAAGCCGTCCACATCCCCGTCCAAGCGCCGCGCGAATACACGCAGCGCTACGAAGGCCGGTTCGACGAAGGCTGGACCAAACTGCGCGAAGCACGTTGGCAACGCGCCAAGACGTTGGGCCTCATCCCGCAAGACGCCCCGCTCGCCGCGATGCCGGAAACGATGCGCAAATGGGAAAGCCTCACCGCGGACGAAAAGAAAATCTACGCGAAGGCGATGTCGGTTTATTCCGGCATGCTGGAGGCGATGGACAACGCCATCGGCCGCCTCATCGAACACGTGAAGGCGAAGGGCGAACTCGACAACACCATCTTCATCGTCACCTCCGACAACGGCCCCGAACCCTCAGACCCGGTGCACGCCGGCGGCATGAACATCTGGATGGCGCTGAACGGCTACAACTGGAGCGCCGAGAACCTCGGCGAAAAAGGCAGCCTCGCCTTCATCGGCCCCGAATGGGCGGCGGCGGTCTCATCGCCCAGCAAACTCTTCAAGTTCTATACCACCGAAGGCGGCCTGCACGTGCCCTTCGTCATCGCAGGCCCCGGCATCGCGACCGCAAAGAAACAGGCCCCCGCCTTCGTCACCGACGTTACGCCCACGATCTTGGATTTCGCCGGCGTCCCCGCCCCGCCGAAAGAAGGCGAGATCCCCATCACCGGCCGCTCGCTGCGCCCCGTGCTGGAAGGCACGGCCGAACGCACCCACGCGCCGGACGCCGGCGTCGGCGTCGAAGTCGCCGGCAACGCCGCCCTCTTCAAAGGCGACTACAAGATCGTGAAGAACGGCGGCGCCCTCGGCGACAACGAATGGCGCCTCTACAACCTGGCCGCCGACCCCGGCGAAACCAAAGACTTGTCGAAGGACGATCCCGAACGCCTCACGGACATGCTCGCCGCCTATAAGACGTACACGGAGCAAATGGGCGTCTTGCCGCTGCCCGAAGGCTACAACGTCCAACGCCAAGTCGTGAGCAACGCCATCGCCCGCCAACTCGGCTTCTACTGGTGGATCCTGGCAATCGCTGCGCTCGCGCTCATCGCGATCGCCTGGGCCGCCTGGCGCGTCATCTCGAATTGGCGGCGCGCGCCGCGCGCATAAAAACCCCCGCCGGTTCCAATCGGAAACGGCGAGGGCCAAAACGCAAAACGCTTAGTACGGTTCGGCGGGCGGCGCAGGTTCTGCCGCAGGCGCCGCTTCCGCAGGCTCTGCTGCTGGCGCCGCCGGAGCAGCCTCTGCTGCCGGAGCAGCCGGTGCAGCAGGCGCCGCGGGAGCCGCGGGCGCAGCCGGCACATCGATGGTGATCGAAGTATCGGTCGGCGGCGTCGGCGCCACGCGGCTGTCGAACGTGCCGAACGCAAACAACCCGACGACCGCGACGGCAAGGCCGCCCACGATCATCGCCAACATCGTCATCGTGCCGTTGCTGTCGGCAGGTTCGATTGCCAAGACGCAAACTCCTTCAAAGGCGTAAATGCCTTAAGAAGGAGAACGGACCCACGCCGCCAAAGGTTGCAGCGGCGCGAGTTCCCTAAGCCCTACCTCAGCCTTAAGTATGCGCGCCGCGCGACCTCAAGCCGCAAACCGCTTCAGCCGCGTGCCGATAATCTCCTCCGCATCAGCCATGATGCGGTCGATCAGTTCCTTCACGCTCGGCACGTCGTAGATCAGGCCCGCGACCATCCCGCACGACCACGCGCCGGCGTCCATCTGGCCCTCCGTCATCACCTTCGGATAGACGCCGGCGACCTCGCCGATAATGTCTTCGAACTTGATGCTCGCGCCCAGCGCCTTTTCCTTCTCAAGCAACCGCTCGACCGCCACGTTCTTCAGCACCCGCTCCGTATTGCGCAACGGCCGCATGACGAGCCGCGTGTCCAGCTCGCTGGCCGCGACCAGCGCCTTCTTCACGTTCTCATGCACGGGTGCTTCTTTGGTGGCGATGAATCGTGTCCCCATATTCATGCCCTCGGCACCCAGCGACAGCGCCGCCACCAGCGACCGCCCGTCCGCCATGCCGCCGGAAGCCACGAACGGAATCTTCAACTCGTCCGCCGCGCGCGGCAGCAGGATAAAGTTCGGCACGTCGTCTTCGCCCGGATGCCCGCCGCACTCGAACCCGTCCACCGACACCGCATCGCAACCGATCGACTCGGCTTTAAGCGAGTGGCGAACCGACGTGCATTTGTGGATGACCTTCATCCCCGCCTCTTTCAGCGCCGGCATCCACTTCTGCGGATTGTTGCCCGCCGTCTCGACCGCCTTCACCCCGCTGTCGATGATCGCCTTGATGTAGCCCGGATAATCCGGCTGCGTCAGCGCAGGCAGGAAGGTCAGGTTCACGCCGAACGGCTTCGACGTCATCTGCTTGCAGCGCGCAATCTCCGCCGCCAACTTCGCCGGCGTCCCCTGCGTGAGCCCCGTGATAATCCCAAGCCCGCCCGCATTCGAAACGGCCGCCGCCATTTCGGCAAAGCCGACGAAATGCATGCCGCCCTGAATGATCGGATGCTGAATGCCGAACATCTCGGTAATGCGCGTCTTCATCGCAAATTTCCTCCATATGAATAGCGTGTCACGATTCAATGCCACGGCGAGCGCGCGAGGTCCAGCACACCCACGCACGCACGATCGACAACCGCAGCATTAGCCGCCGCAACGCACAATCGCCTCACCGCCGAAGCAGGCGCCGCGCCCCATCGACTCCACCGGCACCGGCGTCGTAGAACCTGCCGCCGCCGCGCAACAACGACCGCGGCGCTAGGGAGAATCCAACATGAAGAAACTAGCTCTCGGCCTCTTCGCCGCCGTCGCACTCACGGGCGCAGCGCTCGCCGCCGCCCCCGCCGCCGACCCGATGGCCAGCCGCTATGAGAACACCGTCACGCTGACCGACGCGAAGGGCGCGGTCACGAAGGTGCACTACAACAAGGACGGCACGCTCACCGTGATCCAACCGGACGGCGCAAAGGTCACCGGCAAGTGGGCACTGAAAGACAGCAAGCTCTGCGTCACGCTCGACGCAGGCCCCGCCGCCGGCAAAGAAGGCTGCAACCCCTTCGCCGATCACAAGGTCGGCGACACCTGGGACGTCACCCTCGCCGACGGCACCAAGAGCAAAGCCGCGCTCGTCGCCGGCCGCTAAACCGACGAAGCATCAATGGGGGAGAGACGTCCGCGTCTCTCCCTTTCTGCTGCGCGCATCACATTGACGCCCGCACAGACCGCACGCATGGTGCGCACCGCTAGACGGCGCGACAGACGCCGCGGACGAAGGGGACGAACGCACATGAGCTTGAAGGTGATCGGCACCGGCTTCGGCCGGACGGGGACGCTGTCGTTGAAGGCGGCGCTGGAACAATTGGGCTTCGGCCCCTGCTATCACATGACGGAAGTCTTCCCGCGTCCGCATCACGTGCCCGAGTGGACGAACGCCGCGAACGGAAAAAGCGTCGACTGGGACAAACTCTTCGAAGGCTTCAACGCGACGGTCGACTGGCCCTCGACCCACTTCTGGCGCGACCTCACGCGAAAATATCCGGACGCCAAAATCATCCACTCTGAGCGCGACCCCGAACTGTGGTGGAAGAGCTTCTCGCAAACCATCCAGGAAGGCATCGCCGGCGAAGCCCCGCCGCCGATGCGCGAATGGCACGACATGGTAAAGCTCATCATTACCGAACAAACCTTCGGCGGCGACATGAGCAAAGAAAACGTCCTGCGCGCCTACAACGCCCACAACGCCGAAGTAAAACGAACGATCCCGGCATCGCAGCGCCTAGACTTCGACCCCCTGCAAGGCTGGCCCCCACTCTGCAAATTCCTAGGCGTCCCCGTCCCGGCAACGGACTTCCCAAAAACAAACAGCACAGCCGAATTCCGCGCCCGCATCGAAGCCCGCAAGGCGCAGCACTAAGGCGCAAGGCCGCTCTCACGAATCCCCGGCGCGCGCCGTGATTAGCGCCCCTTGCCTTCGCGCGTGTTGGGGATCAAATGCTGCTCACCGCCATTCGCAAAACGGAGCCTCACCCATGACCGAAGCCTACACGCCGCCCAAAGTCTGGACCTGGAACAAAGAATCCGGCGGCCGCTTTGCCAAGATCAACCGCCCCACCGCCGGCGCCCAGCAAGAGAAAGAGCTGCCCGTCGGCAAGCACCCGCTGCAGCTTTACTCGCTGGCGACGCCCAACGGCGTGAAGGTGACGGTGATGTTGGAAGAACTGCTCGCCGCCGGCCACAAGGGCGCGGAGTACGACGCCTGGCTAATCAACATCAACGACGGCAGCCAATTCGGCTCCGGCTTCGTGTCGATCAACCCGAACTCGAAGATCCCCGCATTGCTCGACCGCAGCGGCCCAAAGCCCATCCGCGTGTTCGAGTCCGCCGCGATCCTCTTCCACCTCGCCGAAAAATTCGGCGGCGCCTTCCTGCCGAAAGACACGGCCAAACGCGCCGAGACGATGTCGTGGCTCTTCTGGCAAATGGGTTCAGCGCCGTATCTCGGCGGCGGCTTCGGCCACTTCTACGCCTACGCGCCGGAGAAGATCGAATACGCCATCGACCGCTTCGCGATGGAGGTCAAACGCCAACTCGACGTCTTGGATCAACAGCTGGCGAAAAACGAATTCATCGCCGGCGACGAATACACGATCGCCGATATGGCGATCTGGCCCTGGTACGGCGGCCTGGCGAAAGGCCTGCTCTACGAGTCCGCCGAATTCCTCGCCGTGCACGAATACAAACACGTCAACCGCTGGGCCGACCAAATCGGCGCACGCCCCCCGGTAAAACGCGGCCGCATGGTCAACCGAACCTGGGGCGACCCCTCAAGCCAACTCCCCGAACGCCACGACGCGAGCGATTTCGACAAGGTGAAGGTCGGCTAAGCTTCACCCCTCTCCCGCCCCAAGGGCGGGCGAGGGGTAGCGCGACGCGCGAGCGGCACGGCCTTAATCGCAGATCAGCGTCGGCCCCAGCCAGCGGCAGGTGACGCGGCCTGATCCCGGCGGCGGCGGTTGGTTCCTGATCGTGTCCCCGATTTTATCCAGCGAGTCCGCGATCGCCCGCCGTTCGGCATCCGACCGCGCCTTGTCGTACGCATCCCACGCCTGTTCGTAGCTGAGCCGCGATTCCCGCCGCAGCCGGTTGGCGTTGCCCCACGTGATGCGGCGCTTCACCAATTCGATCATCACCACGTCCTGCTGGAAATAGAATCGGTCGACGCTGTTCAACATCCAGGGGTGATCGCGCTCGACCGCCTTGCGATAGATCGCGCGGCACGGCTCGCTGGCGGTCGTAAAGGTCTGCAGCAGCCCCGCCTCTTCCTCGGTCGGCACTGTGTCGTCGGAAAGCTGCGCGAATGTCGGCGCCTCGCGCCCGACGACGATCTTGGCCAAGATGCCTTGGTACCGCGGCTCGGCGCGCACGGCGTTGTTGCACTTGTCGCGCGCCTCAAGCGCCTCGTCCCAGGCGGAGTCGAATAACCCCGCGGTCGCCGGCGCCGCCATCACCCCCGCGCTCACCACCACCGCCAATGCAGTGAAGACCAGAAAAAGTCGCATGAGCCCCCGCCCTTGATGCAAGCCAGTATAACCACAGAGCCGAACGCTTCAACCACCGGCGCGTCCCGGGCACTGCTATAGTAACCGCGCCGTTGTAGCTGCCGGGCACAAAGCCTGCGCACCGGCGGAGCGGCTAGCCCCCGCGCCGCCGAACCCGTGCTAGAACGCACGCATGTGCGGACGCTTCACCCAACACTTCACCTACGCCGAGCTCTTCGAGTTCTGGAGCATGTTCCTGAACACGGACGCGCCCGCGCCGCTGGGCAATTTGCAGCCGCGCTATCACGTCTGCCCGACCGATCCGATCGTCGCCGTCCTGCAAACGAAAACCGGATTGAGCCTCGAGCGCGTGCGCTGGGGCCTCGCCCCGTTCTGGTGGAAGCAGCCGTTGAAGAAACTGCCGGCGACGTTCAACGCGCGCGCCGAAACGGTGGCCGAGAAACCGATGTTCCGCGAGGCCTTCAAACAGCGCCGCTGCATCATCCCCGCCTCCGGCTATTACGAATGGCAACAGCGCGACGACGGCAAACAACCCTGGTACTTCACGGCGAAGAACGGCGACCCCATCCTGCTCATCGCGGGCCTATGGGAGTCATGGAAAAACCCGGAAGCCCCGCACGACACCGTCCGCTCCGCCACCATGGTCATCACCGAACCCAACGCGTTCGTGGCGACGCTGCACGACCGCATGCCGGTGCTGCTCACGAAAGAAACGATGGGCGACTGGCTCAGCGGCGCCAAAGGATCGGAGCTGCTCAAGCCCGCCCCCGAAGACGCCGTAAAAGCCCGGCCCGTCGCCCGAACCGTTAACTCATCGAAGGCGCCGGACGAGCCGGGGTTGATTAAGGAGATTGCGCTGTGACGACCGGCGCTTTCTCGATTTAACGCGGCGCGAGACGCATCCGTGTGGAGCCAACATCGAACGACGTTCGTTTAGGTAGCCCTGATCGACAAGCGGCCTCGAAGGGTCAACGACGGAGCGTCCCTCATGCTGAAACGACTGACGATAACGACAACCGTGGCAGCGTTGATGGTGGGTTCCGCTCTCGCCCAACCGGCAACAACCCCGCAAGGCCCTGCCGCGCCGGCCACGGAAGCCACGCCACAGCCGCAAGTGGGTCAACCCGTGCCGACCGACCCGGAAACGACGCCAGCACCGAACGACCCGGCGTTTCCACCAGCCGAGAAACTCGCGCCGACAACCACAACCGCCGAACCGCCAACCACCGAAGCAGACATGGACGCCCCGGCACCCGCACGCCCAGAGAGCACGAGCGCAAAGGGCTGGGGCCTGTTGGCCGCCGTGCTCGCAGCATTCGCCGGCCTCTGGTTCGTCAATCGCGCCGGCGGACGGTGAGGTTACGCGGACGCGCAGCGACCGTGCCGCCCCCGCCTCTCACGTAACGCGTTCGCGACGGCGTTGCCGCAAACAACGTCGCACCGCGCCCAAAGCCAAACGCTAGCCCGCCGCAGAATCGCTCGAAGCCGCGCGCACATCCTCAGGGGCCGGATACGCCGGAGCCATCGCAAGCGGCCCAAGCGTCATCAACGCAACCATCAGAACGCCAATATAATCGACAGCCGTATACATGGGTCACCTTCCGCAAAGAGGAAACAGACAACGCCCTCAACGGAAAACGGTTGCTCGGCTTTGTGCGGTGACGAAAAGCCTCTACGCAACCCCGCCCTAAGATTAAGCACAAGCGCCGCTCGTCACCGCGCCTCCGCGGGCGCCACCGGCGCGGTACCAGAAATTCACCTGACTCCAATTCTTAAGATGCCAGCCAAAACCGCATCGCCCGCCTCCCCGGCACGACCCACCATCAAGCCCCCAACGCGTCGCGCAAACAACTGAGAACCCCGAACACACGCGCGAGGCGTACCCCGCCTGCCCGACAAACGATGCAAGCCCCCCATGGTGCGGCAATGCACATTGTGTATCCGCAAAGCGCCCGCCCGCACGACCAGGTGACTGGATTATCGTGAAGTGCGCACTAAGTGCCCGCCATAGCGAGCCCTTAATCGCCTTTACTATTTCGGCCAGTCGTTGTTACACCTCGCAAGAGTGAGCGCGCCCTAACTAATAACAACGATCAAGACGACGGAAATGGCTTACGAGTACGATATTTTTGTATCCTATAGACGCACGCAAACTGTGGGCACATGGGTCAAAAAACACCTGGTTCCACGCCTAACAGATCGTCTCAATGAAATATCGTCGAGGGAGATCGCTCTCTCCTGCGACTACGAGATAGAGTCCGGGCAGCGGTGGCCGGATGAACTGAAACATCGCCTGCGCCATTCACGAATATTATTTGGTGTATGGTCCGCTGACTACTTCCGCTCAAAATGGTGCATGACGGAATGGCAGAGTTTTCGGGCCCGCGAAAAAAGAATTGCGTCGCCAGGTAAACGCCCGCCAAGCCTCGTATTTCCTATTAGATACGCGGACGGAGATAACTTTCATCCTGACGCAAAGAAAACCCAATGCCGCTTCGATCTTGCTGGTCACAACTATCCCGAAGACAGCTTCTCGCTCACACCGAAGTACATTGAGTTCGACGAAATTGTGAAAAATATGGCTGCGGAGCTTGTTCGCAAAATTGAGACAACGCCCAGATGGCGCACAAATTTTCCAATAGCCGAGCCAGTTATGGCACCCCTTCCATCGTTCCCAAGACCGGTTCTTTAAAATGTCGGGCACCGTAGTCACCTTCTATTCTTACAAGGGCGGCGTCGGCCGGAGCTTCGCACTTGCAAACATCGCCATCATTCTAGCTGAGTGGGGCCATACCGTACTGACCATCGATTGGGACATCGAAGCTCCCGGCCTCAGCCACTTCTTTTCCGGGCATGTGGCAGATGATGTCTCTGGAGTAATGGGATTTCTAGACGATGCTTCACGAGGAACCGTCGCGGATTGGTCGAGCTACGTTTCAAGAGTCGAAATACCCGAGTGCGAGGGGCGTCTATCCATAATGCCTGCAGCAAGAAGCACAGATGGCGAGTATGTGAACGACGTCCAACGCTTGGACTGGGATGCGCTTTACAACGAACGGAATTTTGGCCGTGTGCTGGAAGAAATGAGAAGTAGATGGGTGGATAATTTCGACTTCGTACTAGTGGACAGCCGTACCGGCGTGACCGATTTCAGCGGAGTTACTACCGCGCAGTTGCCCGATGTCCTCGCATTCTTCTTCGTCGCTAATCGTCAAAGTCTTGAAGGCGCCTGTGACATTGTCGACCGTGCAATGAAAGCTCGGCGCGGTATGGCCGTCGACCGTCCAGCGCTAATACCTTTGCCAGTTCCATCCAAATTCGAGAGGAACGAGGAGTATGACCGCGCACAGCTATGGCGCGTGCGTTTCGCAGAGACGCTGGCTTCGTTCTTTCAGGTCTGGACCCCAATCGGAACGAACATAGTTGATATGGTGGATTTACTGACCATTCCCTATGTGCCGAGATGGAGTTTCGGCGAAGAGCCTGCAGCGCTAGTGGAAAAAGCCAACAGCAGCGGAATTAGAACTTCGGCTAGTCCGGTCACCTATGCTCTCGAAACCGTCGCCGCCGTAATCTCCAACCGCTTGACCAATGTAGATCTTTTGACAAGCAGCCGTGACGATTTCGTCCTATCGGCGCGAGCAAATGCGACCCGAGAAAATCGCATAGGACCACGACGGCCGCGAATTTTTCTTTCGCATGATCCAGGAGACGACACGATAGCGAAAGCAGTTTTGCGCAAGTTGATTGAGCTTAGGGTTGATGTTGTTCGAGAACCGGCCGTTTCCAACAGATCAGAAGTATCTTCATCGACGCTAGAACTACTCGAAGGATGCGATGCTCTCATTCTCATACTGAGCGAGCACTTCGACAGGTCCTTCTACCAAGCGCAAGAAGTACAGCATTTCTTGAGATATTCGCTTCGCATCGGCCGTATCAAACCGATCATCACGTTGCATTCAGGCGGGCCGCCCCCTTCACACCCAGAGCTGCTTAACTTCCGCCCGTACAAGATCGACGCTAGACATCCGGTAGGGCCGCAGCTCGTACCGGTTCTCGAAAGATTGTTAGGGAGCCAACTATAAAACGAGGCTGAACCCGCCACAAAAATACGGGGACGGCATGCCTATTCCCGCCTGTCCGACCAGAAACGGGGCATGGGTATACCCTGGCCCTATTCGTTGGGCGGTGATTGGGGTGACACGATATATGTTCCCGCGCAGTGTTTGCGAACTGATACGCGGTTCAGCGCAGCAGCAACTCGGTCGCCAAGTTGTATGCGCCAATCACCAGCAAGATGACCGACACGGCGTTGATACCGATCAGGGTCCAAAACTCTGATGGGGACTCACTGCGTCTAACCACCGTGAACGGACGAATGCTCAGCACCGCACCCGTGGCGACGCAGACCACCAGATAGCTGAGTGCGCAAACTGTGAGACCCGATACGATGTAGAGGTCGATCATATCCATCAGCGCTCATCCCGAGGTGTGCCATCTGCGCCGTCAAGCATCGACAGGGCGAGAGCAATCCGGTTCATGGCAGTTCTCCCCATTCGGAGGCTCAAGCATACCGGCGTTCTCGCCGCCCCGCCACGGCGCGCGACAGGGGCATATTGTGAGGCACAGCACCAAAAGATCTCGCCCGCGCCTACGCGTCAGGAGTCGCCGCATCCCACCTTTGCGGCGCGGCGGTCGCGATCGGCGAGGCGTTCAATCTCCTCTCGCAGCGCGGTGACCTCGGCCGGCATGCCGGCTCCGCGGCCGTCCGCGTCGTGGATGCGTTTCTTATGGCCGTCGAAGGCGATGGAGATCCAGCCATAGGGTGCATGTTGCATGTCGCCGGTGTAGGTGTCGTGCAGCCAGAAGAAATCGGCCTGGCGGAACCGTTCGACGAGCGCCCGGAGGGCCTCAGGCGGCAAGCGGTCTGTTTCGCGAACCTGGTCCCATTGTGTGAGGCTTTGGCCGCCGCGCCGGTATTCGCCCTCGAAGATGAGGACGCCGTCGCCGGCGATCTCGATATCGGTTGCGATGCAGCCCATATAGCCCGGCGACATCTCCAATCGGATGCGCAGCGTCGCCCAATCGCGCACGTCGGGGAAAGGCACGCGCTGTGCTGGGCGCGGATTGCGCCAGCGCACGTCGACGCGCTGACCGAACCAAGCGGCGACAGGCTTGCCGTTGACCAGATACGGTTTGAAGCGCCATTGCCTGGCAAGCGCCAGAGCCTGGTCCTTCAAACGACCCTGTCCGAACTCGAACTCCACGCATGTCATGCGCCCGGTTTCGTCGAGTGCGAGCTTAAGCTGCACGTCTTCCGAATCGTTGAGCGTTTCGTCGTCGATGAGGAGCACCGGCGGCGGGCCCGAACGCATCGCCTCGATCTCGCGATAGCCGGGAATCTCTCCACGGGCGACGTAGCAATCGTCGGCCAGGGCCGGCGTGGCAAGGGCAAGGGCTGCGAAGACGATGTAAGCGCGCATGCCTGCATTCATAAGCCGCACGGCGGCCCTTTCGCCAGTTAGAATCGGCGACCACCCGCACGCAGAAGCCGCGCGACTGGCATGCCTGCCGCCACACGCAGCATCCGAAGAGCGTGCTCGTCCCGTAAGGCCGTGGCCTAAGCCCGCATCAGCCCCTCCACCATCCGGTCCAGCGCGTCGTCGCGGCGCGCGCGCAGGGTGTCGCGGTGGACGCCCAGGATCGCGCCGGCGCGTTTGGGGCCCATGCCGCAGGCGCTGGTCAGCCACACCGCTTTGGCCAGATGCGGATGTCCGTCCAGGAACGCGAACCAGCCGAACGTCTCGTGCATGCGGTCGATCGCCGCCGGCGACGCGCGCGCCAGACGCACGGTCGCGGCCGTGTAGCCATAGGCGTCGACCGCGTCCTGCACGACATCGGGCCACGAGCACTTGAATCCGGGGACACCATGCGCGGGCACCCGGCGCAGCGTGTCCCACGCCTCGCGCAACCGCAACGCCACGCTCTCGCGCGTCCATGTCATGCACCCTCGCCAAATGGTTGAAGCCGCACACGCTCACGCCGCCCGCACCGCCGGCGCCAAACAGCCCGCCTCCCCCGGCTTCGGCCCCCAGCGCGACGACCACACGCCCTGCGCCTCGTAGACGGCAAGCCGGTCCGCCCACTCGGTCAGCCCCGCCGCATGCGGCCCGCCGCCGCCAAGCCGCCGGTCGCGCGCATCGAGAATCGCCGCGCGAAAATAAAGCGGCGACGCCGGCGGCTCGCGCAGGTTCCGGGCGATCCGCTCGATCGTCGGCCACACATCGCGCTCCGCCTCGCAGCCGTCGGCGGTAAGCCCCGCCACCATGTCCCCGAAAATAAGCCACCCCGGCCGCCGCCGCAGCCGCGCCTCGTCCACGCCCATCAAACGCGCCGCCCGCGCGATCGGCGACCCGCCCCCGCTCACCGTGGGAGTCTGGCTTGTGGACTCTGGACTCTGGCTTATGGGTGCAACGGGGGCCTTAAGCCGGCCCTTAACGGTCGAAGGTTTTGTCCTGTCCCCGCAAAGACTTGGGTTGCCCCCGCGCCGCCCCGAAACCTGCGCCGCCTTGCGCAAACGCGCATCGCGCACCATGCGCCGCGAATAGATGCGCCCCTTGCGATCGCGCGAAAACACACCGGCGCTCTCAAGCTCGCCCATCAACCCTTCGGCGTCGCTCGCCCCGATCCCCGCCACGCGCGCCACATCGTCCGCACCCAACACGCGCCCGTTCGCCACCAAATAACCAACGGGCTCGGCCTGCGCCAAAATGCAAAGCATATCCATCCAAACCCCACGCGCCGCCGGCGAACACCGCCGAAGATTCACATCCGACAACCAATCCGCCCAAAAAAACTTCGCCCAAACCGTCGCACTCATCGCGCCTCGCTCACCCTGTCACCTAATCCCAGAACTCGGCCCGTCGAAATACGCCCTGACGTGCCCCTCCTGCCCGTTCCGTTGCTTGGCCACATGCACGTCCAGCACGTGCTGACAGCGCAGCCATTCCGCATGCCAATCGAACCACTCCGGCGCCAAGCGATGCGGCTCGCGCTTCTTCACGTAATAGGCCTCGCGGTAGAGCAGCATCACGACGTCCGCATCCTGCTCGATCGCGCCCGACTCGCGCAGATCCGACAGCTCCGGCAGCCGGTCCCCGCCGCGTCCCTCGACCGCGCGGTTCAATTGCGAAAGCGCCACCACCGGCACGCCAAGCGACCCCGCCATCTTCTGCAGCGCATCCGAAATCTCCGTCATCTCGGCCACCTTGTTGCCGCGGCAATCGCGATCGGGCCTGATCTTCTGCAGATGATCGACGATGATGAGGCCAAGCGGCGCCGGCGTGTCGCGCATCCGCTTCTGCATCCGCCGCGACGAAAGCAACAAGCCCGAGGGCGTCAACGTCCGCCCCTCATGCACGTAAAGCGGCAACGCCGAGAGCGAAGCCTCCGCCGCAAACAAAGCCTCCGCCTGCTCGCCCGTCACGACGCCGCGCCGCGCGCTGTCGTACGCGACAGAGCGCCCGTCCGCGAACGCGCGCGCCGCAATCAGGCGCAGCGTCACCGCACTCGCCGCCATCTCCATGGAGAAAAATGCAACCGCATGCCCCGCCCGCGCCGCCGTCAACGCAAGGTGTCCCGCAAATGCCGTCTTGCCCATCCCCGGTCGCGCGCCGACGATGATCAACTCCTTCGCATGCGCGCCGCCGGTCAACTCGTCGAGCCCGCGCAAGCCGAACGAAACACCGGGCGCCCGCGCACCCTCGCCGAACCCGCGCGTCACCTGCGCGGCGAGATCGCCGATCGATCGAAACCGCTCACCCCCCGCACTCGACGCGCCGTCGGTGGCGGCACTCAGCAACCGCTCGGCCACGTCGGCGATTTTCGCCGCATCCGCATCGACCCCGGCCGAGAACGCGACCTCCTGGATCTCGCGCGCCGCCGCGATCAGCGTGCGCCGGAAGCTCAGCGCATGGAGCGCGCGCGCCCACGCCGTCGCATCCGCACACCCGCGTCCAGCCGCGGCGAGGTCGGCTAAGTAAACTGTCCCCCCAACCGCGCGCATCCCCTCGTCAAGCTCGAACTGCGCCTTCAACGTGAAAGGCGACGCCGCCTCGCCCGCGCGCACCGCACGCACGATCGCCTCATACACGCGCCCGTGCAGCGCCTCGGCGAAATGCGACGGCTCCAAGAACCCGATCAACGCCTCCGCCGCCGCGTTGTCGAGCAACAGCGCGCCCAGCAGCTGCTGCTCCGACGTCAAATCGAACGGCCGCGTCGGCTCGCTCACGTCTCATGCCTCCGCGCCGCCCGCACGCGCCCCAGATGATGCGCGCACCACAACGTTCCGTGTACGGAAGGATGTCCGCACATGCGCCACACGCGCGCGCTCAAACACCCCGCGACCCAGTGACAGACGCCCGCGTCCAGCACGTCGTTCATCGCGCCGATGGGCTTCGGCTCCGGCGCGTCCGGCGGACACGTGCGCGGCGCCCGCCGCCGCAGCACCAGCCCCAACGCAACCGCGCGCGCCGCACACGCCTCGCGCGGCAAGCCCAGCGCCCGCCCGATCCAACCGAAACTCTTGCCCCGCGCATGCATGCGCGTGAGGAAGCCGTCCATCTCGCGCGTCCAACGCCGCGCCTCTGCGGGATCTGCAACGCCGGTGTTCGTCAAATGTTCCTCCGTGTGCGTCGCAATCAAGACCCAGGACGTCGCACTCAGCGCGCCGCAATCAAAGAAAGGGAGCGGCGGGCGACAACGCCTTAGGGCTAAGGGGGGAGCCCAAGGCGGCGCACCGCCGCTCGCGCGCGCGGCGCCTTGCGTCCTCAACAGGACCGGCCCGCGCACGCTCATCCGGCCTTCGCCGGATTCCAAAACCTCAGTTCATAAGCAATACTATGCCGAAACCGGCGGGGACGCGATCTGCCATGCCGGCCGGCTCCGTCTGATGAAAGGGATCACGGCCAAACCGCTCGACTCGGCCCGTATAAGTTTGTATAAGCCCACTTAACTAATATTTCAAGCTTTTCTTTTAGTGACAGGCAGGCGCCCCTTATGAACAGTCCCCCGATGACCAAAAAAGAACCCTCCCCCGCCGACAAGCGCCGCGGCCAACGCCTGCGCGAACGCCGCAAGGCGATCGGCATGGACATCACCGAACTCGCCAAGGCCATCGGCGTCTCGCAACCCGCCGTGTCTCAGTGGGAAATCGGCATCACGGCGCCGAACCGGAAGAAGGTGGCAAAGCTCGCGCAAATTCTGCGCGTGCCCGTCGCCTGGCTGCTGACCGAAGAAGAAAGTCCGCAGCCGCAACAATCGGCCCCGGCCGGCGCGCCGCCCGCGATCGCCGCGCTGCCGATCGACGTGCCGGTGTTGGGCGTCGCCGTCGGCGGCTCCGACGGCGACTTCCGTCTCAACGGCCAAGTGGTGGACTACGTCCGCCGCCCGCCGGGCATCGCAAGCCTGCGCAACGTCTACGGCCTATGGCTCGTCGGCGATTCGATGAGCCCCTGGAACAAAAACGGAGACCTCATCTACGTCTCCCCGGCAAGACCCCCGGTCATCGGCGACCACATCGTCATCCAACTCCAAGACACCCCAGACGGCGAACCCGGCCTCGCGATGGTGAAGCTGCTCATCGGCAAAACCCCAACCCAACTCAAGTTAGGCCAATACAACCCCACCCGAGAATTCACCCTCGCCCTCACGAAGGTGAAAGCAATCCACAAAGTCCTAAGCCTGCGCGAACTGCTAGGCACTTAGCGCACCCGCCCCAGCGCCACGAACGCGCCCGCGCCCGTCGCGAAGGCTGCTGCGCCGATGAGGAGCGCCAGGTGGTACGTGCCCGTCAGCGTGTGCACCCAACCGAACAGCGCCAGCCCCATCGCCGTGCCCACCGCCCCGAACGTCGCCACGCGCCCGTAGATCGCGCCATAGTTCGCAACGCCGAACCGCCGCGAAACGAAATAGGCGATGAGATCCACCTCCGACCCCTGCTGCAGCCCGATCATCAACACGGCCAGCGCCGCGACCGCAAACGACGGCACGGGAATAAGCAGCAGCGCCATGCCGATCGCCGGCACCACCGTCATCACGCCGGCGACCAATGTCGGCGACATCCGGTCGAGCGCAAACCCGGTGGCGAGCCGCCCCGCCAACAACCCGAACGCATAGATCGACATCACGTACCCGGTCGCCGCCACGCTGAACCCCTTGTCGGAGATCAGCGGCGACAACTGCCCGACCAACCCCGACCCCGGCACGTTCACGCAAAACAACGCGGCGACGATCAGCCAAAACGCCGGCATGCGCAGCGCCTGCCCGATCGTCACGTCCGGCACATGCACAGCCTCGGCATCCGGCACGTCGTCAACGGCGCGCGCCGCCGCTTCACGCGCGCTCGCGATCAAGATCAACGCCACGGGCAAGCCGATCACCGTGCCGATGACGGCCATCGCGAACAACCCCGCGCGCCACCCATGCGCATCGATCACTTCCGACAGCATCGGCGCGACCACCATCGACGTCAGCGACACGCCGCACGTGGCCACGCCCAGCGCCAGCCCGCGCTGCCGCACGAACGCGGCGACGACAGGCCGCGTGTAGGCGATGGGCCCCGTGCCCGCACCGAACACGCCGCCCCAAACCATGAGGCCCAGATAAAACCAATACGCCCCCGGCTGCAGCGCGATAGCGACGTAAAGCACCGCCAGCGCCGGCACGCACACCATCACCACGGGACGGAATCCGATGCGGTCGATGATCTTGCCGACGATCGACAGCGACACCGCGCCGACGATGAAGGCGAGTGCCCCCGCCGTCCCCATATCCCCGCGCGACCACCCGTACTCGGCGGTGAGCCCGGCGATGAACAACGACGCCACCATCAGATAAAGCGAAATGCCGGTTCCCAATCCGACGGCCGCGCCGGCGACGATCCGCCACCCGCGCCGCCACTCCTCGACATCGGCCGCAGCAAACGGCGCCACGCCCAAGCGCACGAACACCGCCGCAATCGCTCCCACCGTTCCGCTCAAACGTCACCTCTTGTCGCGCTAGCGCACTGTAGAGTTGGATTTACCACAAAGGCACCAAGGCATTAAGAGGCGCGAGTCCACGCCGCTAGCCCACCCGCACCCGCCATGGCAAACTGCCGCCCATGCTCACCATCCTCTTCGCGCTCTCGACGGTCGTCCTCATCGCCAGCGTCTTCCGCCGCCCGCGCACGTTTGCGCATCGCGCGGTCGTCGGCCTTGCGGGAGTGTTGATGCTGGCCGTCCTCGTCGCCTGGACGATCGAATTCCTGATGCAGACGAGCGCGCCGCTCTAGCGCAGGCGCGCCTAATGCATCGGCGGCAGCGAACGCAGAAACCGCTTGAACCGCGCAGGCTCCGGCACCGGCTGCGTCGGCTCCGGTACGGACCCTTCGAACACGTAGTACACCGTCATGTCATAGATCGTGTGCGCTATGATCGCCGGCCACAGCGATCCGCTCCACACCACCGCGATCGCGGACGCGATGCCCAGCACCATCGTCCCCACCATCCACGTCACGCCGTACACCGCATGGCCCAGCGCGAACAGAAAGCTGCTGATCCAAACCGCGATCACCACGTCGTCCGTCAACCCGGCGATCAGCGTCAGAAGAACGCCGCGGAAAATAATCTCTTCGCAAAACCCGGCGGTAGGAGACATCGCGGTCACCCACACGAACCGCTCCACCGTCGTGCGCGGACGCAGCGCCACGGCATAAGGCGACTCCTTCTCGCCCAGATAGGCGCTGATCGAACTGCTGATCAGCGCAATCGCAAAGTACGTGAGCAGCAAAAGCGCCGACACGCCGATCAGAACATCGCTCTCGGTATAGGTCGTCAGGCGCAGCTTCCACATCACCTGCGACGGCGGCGTATCGCCGCCCAACCGCCAATCGGCCCAACCCAAGACGAAGAACGCGCCGACCAACCCAAAACTGCTGACGACGAAATCGCTGTAGAGGCCAAGCCGCTCCTCCCCCCGCGCGCGCAACATCCGCCCGATGATCAGCAGCCGAAACCACAAATGAATGGCAAGCAGCATCGCGGCCACCGGCACGATCGCCGGCATCACCCGCAACACCCAAGTCAAAACATCAAGCCCGCTAACGCCGTCCACCACCCGCTCCCCAAAAGAGAGCAGGCCCGACCACCCTGCCACACCGCAAGCGAAAGCCGGCCGCTAACCGAACGCGGCGCGGATTACGTCGCTTCCGCCGCGCGCGCAGGCCAGCGAAACGGCGGGACGAGCAGCCCGATAAGCAAACCCTTGATGAGACCGATCGACCACGCTTCCGCGCTTTGCACCAACATCACGTCGACGGGATTGCCCACGGCGACGCTCATCAGCGGAATACGGATCAAATTCTCGCCGATCGCCAGCAGCAATACCCCAAACCACAAACCCTTCACCGGACCGCTTTGTCCGGGGAGCCGATCGCGGATCAAAACGTAGAGCAGCACCTGAAACGCCGTCGGAACGGCGGCGGTGCTGAGCGCGAGCAAATACACATCCCAGGGATACGGCTCACGCGCGATCTCGTTCAAACGTCCAGCAGCCGCTTGAACTTGCACATACTGGTTCGCCCATCCCCGCCCATACAGCACGTGGATGTAAAACCCGCACGCGGTAGCCAGCAGCGTCGCAATAACCAATCGAAGAGCCTGCACCACGGTCACCTCCGTCTTGCGCAGCTCAAGGTGCCACAGCCCGCATGCTGGGTCACCAGATCGACTTGGCTTTCTGACTACGAGCGAGTGATCCAATTCCTCCTACGATAGGCCTTCGAGTAAGAGGAATTGTATCAATGCTGCCCCTCGCAACGCACGCCGCCGAAATTCTCGGCCCGTCGGAAGGATAAATTCCGCCGGCGGAACGTCTACGACGCCCGCTCCGCCGCCACCGGTACGCCGACGCCCAGGTCCAGCCAGTTCCACGCCTGCGCGGTTTGGATGCGTGGCGCGTTGGGGAAGCCCGTCGTGTCGTTATAGCCGTGGTTCACATAGACCAGCAGCTGCCCCTTCTGGCGCCGGTCGTCGAAAATCGGAAACATCGTGTACTCGAAGGCGACAGGCGCGCGGCCTTCGCCGGCCGCCGGCGTCACCTGCCACAGGCCGCAGGGCCGTCGCACCATCTCGACCGCGCTATGGAACGCATTCGCGCGCACCGAGGGTTCGGCCAGCGAGAGATAGTCCGTGTCCGTCAGATCGCGCCCGAACAATTCGAAAAAGCCCGAGCCGACCAGCCGCATGGGAATCGTCTGCGTCACAACGTCGGGCTCCGCAATCACCATCCAGCGCGCAAAGCGGTGGAAATGGCGCAGGTCGATCTCCGAGCGCAGCGGCACCTCGCCCGACCGGCACAACGCGCGCACCGCATATTCGAAACTCAGACTCGCGGTCGACCGCGCCGAACCCGAAGCCCCTTCCGCCGCCGCGCTCTCGCTCGCGCGCGCCGCCGGCGCCGCCGATAGCCCCGCCTGGGTCAGCACGCGATTGCGTCCCGCGCGCTTGGCCGCATAAAGGCACGCATCCGCGCGATTGATCAGATCCGCGATCTCCTCGCCCGGCGCAAACTGCGCGACGCCCAGCGACAGCGTGATCGATCCCAGCGTCTCGCCGGTCGACTTCTTGACGATCTTCTTCGACTCGACGCTCGCGCGGATCTGATCGGCCACCACCGCCGCCTGCGCCAACGTTGTCTCCGGCAGCACCACAACGAACTCTTCGCCGCCGAACCGCGCCGCCGTATCGCGGCCCTTCACGTTCGCCCTGAAGCACTGCCCGACAAGCCGCAACACCTGATCGCCGGTCGCGTGGCCGTAGGTGTCGTTGAAGCGTTTGAAGTGATCGACGTCGCCGATGAGCAAACTCAAAGGCTGCTTCGACCGCCGCGCCTCGGCCGCCGCCTCGCGCACGCGATCGTCGAAGCAACGCCGGTTCGCCAAACCCGTCAGCGAATCCGACAAGCTCTCCTTGCGCACCGTCTCCATCTTCTCGCGCAACGCGGCGACTTCGCCGACGGAGGCCTGCAGCTGATTTTCCAGCACCCGGTTGCGCGCCTCGATCGTGCGTGTCGCCGCGGTCACCCGGTCCAGCACCGCTTTGATGTCGGGCTTAGCCCCGCCAAGTTCGCTGCCCGCACGCGTCAGCGTGCGTCCGAACTCCGCCGTGTCCGCGCCTGCGCCCTGCAGCACCTCGGTCAGCTTGCCAATTTCGGCAGCCAGCTGATTGCCCACTTCCTCCTGGACTTCGCTCGATCCCGTCGCGAAGAAGCGCGCGTGTAACACCCGCGCATGACCGAGATCGGAGGTTTTTCCTGACCGCACCGCCTCGTCCAACGCGCTGACCAGCGCCTCGTTCCGCTGCGCCGCATAGGCGTACCAAAGCTCGTAATTTTCCGGGGACGGCAGCACATGGTGGCGCTGCATCAACTCCTGTGCGCGTTGCGACAACGCAAGAATCTCTTCGGGTGTACTGCCGATACTCATACTTAGTTTGATCTCGCTACGGGACTGTCGGCACGAAGAACATGAGGCAAGCCCTTTAATTGGGGGACGCCACCGCGGATCAAACGAACGTTTGGAAGCGCGCCTGCACTCAAAAGTGGCGCGGTGCCGACACACACGCACGCAACACCCTCACGCGCCCGGCGGAATCTCTTTCGCCAAGCACCTGCGAAATGTATCAGGTGCGCGACACGAGTCGTTGACGAATTGCGCCACGCCTCGCCACTGCCACAAGGGAACCCATGCCGCTCGCGCGCACGTCAATCCTGCCGGTGATCATCGAGTTCGCCGAAAAATGCGGCGTGCCCGCGCGCGACCTTCTCGACGACCTTGAACTCGACCCGTCGCTGCTCAGCCACCCCAGCACCGTCATCGACTCCGCCGCCTTGATCGACGCCGTCGCTTATGCCGCGCGCGCCACCGGCCAACGCGACTTCGGCCTGAAGGTTGCGACCTGCGACGACGCTCGCGCGCTCTCGCCCATCGCCATGCTCGTCGATCATTGCGGCAGCGCCGGCGAGGCTCTCGCCGCAACCGCCCAGCATCTGCGCGCGCACAACAGCGCCCTCAACTACGAGCTGACCACCGACGGCCCGCATTGCATCTATCGACTGCACCTCGGCACGAAGGGCAAATATCCATCGGCGCAATACATCGAGATGTGCTTAGGCCTGTGCGTGCGCCTCGGCACGCTTCTCATGGGCGACGCGTGGCGGCCCGAAGCCGTCATGTTCGAGCACGACCGCGAAGCCGATCCCGCCGCCTACCGCCGCACCTTCCGCGCGCCGGTCAGTTTCGCCCAAGGCATGAACGCGTTCGTGGCCCGCCGCGCCGACCTCGATCAACCGATCGACCGCGACAACCCGAACATCCGCGATCTGCTCGACGCGCTGCGTCTCATCCAGGAACGCGAACGCAGCGAAGACATCGTCGTAAGACTGGCGCCCGTCTTACGCACGCTGCTGGCCAGCGACGACGCCTCCGCCGCCCGCGCGGCAAAACTATTGGGCCTTTCGCCGCGCACGCTGCAACGCCGGCTCGCCGAACGCGGCACGAATTTTCAGAAGGTGCTCGACGACGTGCGCCTAGACCTCGTGCGCGAACATCTGCCGGGAAAAAATCTGACCGACCTGGCCCCGATCCTCGGCTTCTCCGAAGCCAGCGCCGTCAGCCGCTTTCTCCGCGCCACCGGCGGCTTCAAACGCCACAAGCGTCAACAAGACTCTGCCCGCACCGCCGGCGAGTAAGCGATAGCCTCAAGCCATCTCGCGCCGGCGCATCGGCTCTTCGCGCGACGGCGCTGCGTGCACCGCTTCGCTCGCCGTCTGTTCGCCCGCGGGCAGCGGCCATACTTCGACCGAACCGTCCACGTCGAACACCGGGCACGCCATCGCCAATTCCGTCGCCGCTTCGATCGACGAGGCTTCGATGATCACGTTGCCCGTCACCACGTCGCGCAGGCCCGCTTGCGTGCCGTCGCACACCGTACGGCCCGATCCGCGGATGGTGCGCCCCTCGTTCTCCAGCGGATTGCCGCCGATGTGGTGGCCCTCCTTCGCCAGCACGCCGACCCAATCGGCCCACTTGCGAAGGTGTCCCTGCAACTCCGTCGGCGTCAGGCGGTTTGGAATAATCGGCCCGCCGCGGAAAACGAACATATATTTCGACATGAGGTTGAACCTCTCTTCAAAACGAAATCTAACGACCGCCCGCAGCCGTGCGAGCCACACGTGCGATGCGCGCACGCTTCGGCGCGCGCATCGTGTCGACGGCAAGCCCCGCCGCCAGTTCCAGCTCCTGACGCAGATCGCGCCACTTGCCCGCGCCGAACGACGCCAGGAACCGTTCCTGCATCGCCCGCCACACCGGCACCGCCTTCGCCAGCGCCCGCTCGCCCGCCGCCGTCAAGCGCACGAGCTTCTCGCGTTTCGCCCCGCGCGCCGAAATCTCGATCAGCCCCTCGCGCGCCATCAGGCTCAAATTCCGCGTCATCGTCGTCTGATCCATGAGCGTCGTCTCGGCCAGCGCGCCGACGGAGGCCGGCTGGTTCTTCGCCGTCGCGACCAGGATCGTGAACTGCGTCGACCGCAAGCCGGTCGGCGAAAGCCCCGCATCGTAAAGCTGCGTCACGACCCGCGAGGCGCGCCGCAAACTGAACGCGGCGCACGTGCCCGTGCCCGTCAAATCCACGCCTGCAACCGGTGTTTTCATGGTCACTCCGCTCTTAATCTGTATATACATATCAAACGACACTGTTGCACGCCCTGAATCGCAAAACGGTGAACACCGAACCGTGAACCCCGCATCTGCATGGGGCCTCAGGTGCAAGTTCTACGCACCATCCTTGCAGGTCTTGGAAAAATCCGACGCCCCCGATCACGCCACCGAGAGCCAAGCGCAAACAAACTGGACCGGTGGCCAACTAGGTGGCGGCTCAAGGGCCTCACCGCGCCGAGTCCTCCATCACATACGACCGGATCGACAGCCGCTTTGCACCGCAGCCGATGCAGTGCAGGCGGCTGGCGAATTCGTGCAGCTTCTTGTTCATCAGCGGCTGAAAGGTGCGCGCGTGGCGGACGAACGGCCACGGCCACACGGCGATGCGGTTGCAGCTCTCGCAGGTGAAGTGCAGCGAGATTTGATGTTGGGTGATCTCGCGGAGCGTCCGCCCTTTAAGTTCGTCCGCTATGCGCCAATCCGGACGTCGCGCCATTCGTGCCTCTTGACTCTTGTTCCTGATTTGTTCTTAGCTCATTTCATGCCCGAACCCAACCGCGCACCGTGGCAAGTCCATAAAGACATCGCCCCGCTCTACGGCTGGCAGATTCTGGAAAGCGGACTGACGCTCGTCGTTGAGTGCGACGCGTGCCATCGCGTGGTCGAATGGCCGCCGCGGTTTGTGGCGCGCTATTTCGCAAACCTCAAACGCGTGCGCATGCCCGAGATCGCCTCACGCCTGCGCTGCGGCAAGTGCCGCAGCAACTGGGTGAAGGTGTCGGGCAAGCGCACCTAGATCGGCCGCGCCGTCGCGCTAGAACGGCAGCGGCTTTGCCGGCGCGCTCACGGCGCGTTCTTCGGCTCGCCTGCGCCAAGCGCGCGCTGCAGATCGGTGGCGATCGACGCGGGCACCAGAGGCGCGGCGGCAAAGGACGTCAGGTCTATTTTGTAGAGCACTTGCGGTTCCTCCTCGACGCCGCTGGGCCCGAATGCGCTCTTCACGACCGCCGATCCGTCCTTGTCCCGGTCGATGATAGCGCGAACGATGATCGAACCGGGGTCGGCCGCTTCGTCCAGTCCGACGGCGCTGCCCTGGAAACCGGTCGCCGCGTGAAGCTTAGCGTCGACGGGCGTGTAGACGAAGACGCTGTGCAGATCCTGGGCGCTGAGAACGCCATCCTTGTTCGAGTCGTTGGCCGTCGCAAAGATGACAAGCGCTTTTCCCGCGGGCTGCTCGACGACGCCAAAGAACGTGACCGACATTCGGCGGTCGAACACCTTGCTCAACCGTCCGCTTTGCTTGTCGAGGATCAAGACGTTGTTGAATTGTCCCGACTGCGTGGTGCCGAAGCCCCCCGGCTGTCCGCTTGGCATCGCCGTGTCGTTGGCGTTGCCCGAAACCACGTGCCCGACGCCGAGCGCGTAATAGTCCGCCGGATTGAAGCGATCCTTCGAAAGGGGCAGCAGTTCGGTCCGAAACGTAATCTGCTCGTCTCTGACCTGCGCCTCCACTGCGGACTCACGCGGCGCAGCGCTGAACATATTCCAAAGCAGCACATCACCGCCGCGCGACAACGCCACAAGAAGCGCGATCGTAATCAACACCAACGGCGCCAACGCCGCCGCGACATAGACATACGCCAGTGATCTGAAGATCGACGTAGGCATGGCATCCCCCAATGCAGAAGTTTCGCCGGTCTCGTTCATGTCGGCGGCCGGAGCGCGGTGACGGAGTGCGCAAATCCTAGGCTCTGCGCATAGTCCGTCACCGTCGCGCTGCCTGCGCCGAAATTCACCGTGGCCGCGTCACGACAATGCACTCCTTGGTTTTGCGGTTGCATTCTCTAATGTTGCCGTTCTGGTATGTGCAAGAATAGCTGTTCACCCCCGAGCCGCTTTGACCCTTGCCGCGATCGCACGCGGCCTTCAGTGCGCGTTCACTGAGGTAAGCCACCTTGTACTCCTTTGCCTGGACGAAACTCGGCACGGCAATCAGCACTGCACTCACGATCAGAACGATGCGCATAACGGACAACCCTTGTTGTAGTGAACGAAAGGGCGATGGCTTTCGCCGTGGCGCCCAAGCCAAACTATTTGGATCATCGTCTGACAAACGTCTAATGACCGTCAGACCGTCGTCCAATCATCGTCAATTCACGGCGATAACAAACGTCATCACGGTCCAAACGATTTGCCAAGGCGTCACAGCCCACGCGTGGTCGGCGGGGGGCCGCTCGGCCTCGGCGAGTTTTTCGGGTTTCGATACGACGCGCTCAAGGTGCAGCTGCAGCGGTAGGGGGGATTGATGCTGCACACCCACCCTTTGGACAGGTCGCAGTTCTTCTTCATGGCTTTGCAGTCCGCGCCTTCCCAGTTACCCCTGCACGAGCACTGGCGCGTGAAGACGCTGCATTTGAAGTCGAGGCTGCCGGGGGTCGATGATCCGGTGTTGGGCGCCGTTTGCGCCGCCGTGACCAGCGCAATGAGGGCAAGTAAGACGATCCCGAATGCGCGCATGTTCGTTGCTCCCTGTGATCGGCAAACGTACGGAGATCCGCGTCTAACGCCCGTCTGACGCCCGTCAGACCGTCATCCAATCATCGTCAAATCGCCATCGATCGGGCCGAATTTGCGCCGCAAAGGCGCCCGGCTGTATTGTTTTGGCCGACCCGCATCGCAAGATCGCCCCATGCACGACCGCACGAGTTCTCAGACGAGCAAGGAGGGCGCCGAGGCGGCCGCCATCTTGTATGGCCTGGGCAACTTTCGTTTGTGCGCGGTCGGGGACGGCGCCGACCTTGCCCCCCGCGGCCGCAAGGCGCGGGCGCTGATCGCCTATCTCGTGCTGAACGGCGGCCCTGTCAGCCGCGAGCGCCTGGCCGGCCTCCTGTGGAGCGAGCGCGGCGAGGATCAGGCGCGCGCCAGCCTGCGCAACACGCTCTTGGAGTTGCGCGGGCTCAGTTCCAACGGCTCGGCGGTCCTGACAATCGACCGTGAGCACGTCGGCGTCGTGCCGGGCCGGGTCGAGACGGATCTCGCGCGACTGCAGGCCTGGGCCGCCGGCGGAAACTTGGCCGCGATCCACGAATGCCTCGCCTCGTGGGACGGACGCATCTTCGGGGATTTGGAGTCGATCGACGGCGGCTTTGACGAGTGGCTGACGGGCGAACGCACGCGTCAGCAGGAGAAGATGTTTGCGGCCCTAGTCGCGGCCCTCGAGGCCGCGCCGGTCGGCGGCGAGGTGGAGCGCGCGCGATCGATCGCCGACAAGCTGCTGCAAGTCGAGCCGACGAATGAGGTGATCGTCCGCCTGGCGATGCACGCCGATCAATCGGCAAAGGACGTTTCCGCCATCCGCCGGCGCTACAAACGCCTCGAGAGCCAACTGCGCACGGAATTCAACGCAGCGCCGTCGGCCGACACCCGCCGACTGTACGACGAACTTGTGGGCGGCTCCAGCGCGGAGGATCACGCAAACGGACATGCCGAACTGCCGGCAACCGGCGAAGCGGCGCGCGATAAACCCGCCGCACAGGCTCCGCCATTCTCGGCATGGCGGTGGATCGCTGCGGCGGCGACGGTCGCTGCAGTCGGCGCCGCTGCAATCGCCGTGACCGCTTCGTATGATTGGAGATCCGGACACACGGTCGACTTGGTCGAGTTGCGTCCGCTCTTCGTGCTCGATGGGGCGTTTGAAGGGTTGGCGCAGCAGACCCATGGCACGCTCAAGCGGGTTCTGGCTTCGCATCAAGTTGCCATCGTCGACGGCGTCAGCGCAGCGTCGGACGAGCGGCCGACAAACGCCGAATTCGCGCTCACGGGGTCCTTGGAAGGCGGCGGCGGTGAAATCAGCGTCACGCTTTATCTGGACAATGTTCAGGACGGACAGACGCTCTGGTCCCGCCGATTTGTTCGCGCGAGCGGTAGAAGCAAAGAGCTGCAGGACGCGATCGGTGCGCACACAGCATTCCTAATCCGGTGCGCTCTGCGGCAACGCCGTCTGGCGCGTGTACAGCCGACGGTCGAAGCGTTCAAAATCTATTTGGAGACATGCGACCCGGAACTCGTCTGGGATAACGCGACTGTACTGGCGGCCGCGCAGCGCCTGGTCGAGGTTGCACCGAACGATGCCTACGGCCACGGCCTTGTAGCCGTCGTGAACGCTTACATGACCCACGACCCAACGCTGACCGATAGCGAAATGCGTATGTTTCGACATCGGGCGGACTCAGCCGCATCCCGCGCATCGCAACTCGATGCCACAAGTCCGCTGCCGTTGATCGCGCACGCGATGGCAATGCCGCCGGCGCAAAGTTGGCAGGAAAGCGAAATCTATTACCAGCGCGCGCGTGCCGACTACTCGACGGTTTGGGATGGACATGTGCATCACTTGCGAGCGTCGGGCCGCGTGGAAGAAGCGGTGCGGGCGCTTGAGTTGTGCTTGGCGCAATTGCCTCTCTCGGCATATGCAGAGACATTTGCCGCAGTGCTGCAGATGCAGCTGGGCAACCATGAGCGCGCGCATCTCTTGTTTAACGAGGCGGTCGAGTTATGGCCGAACGTCGCTGCCACGCGCTGGTACAGGTTCGTCAATTTGGCGTTCTACGGAAACGCCGACGATGCCTTGAACATCGTTGAGCGCGAACCCGGGACGTTGGGCATCGCGCCCGATGACGTCAAATGTTGGCGAACGTTCATTGAGGCTCGCCGCGCAAATCGCCCCGACGTCGCGGCGGTGCGCAAGGCGTGTGCGAATCTGATGGATGACTATTTGTCCCGCATGCTGGCCGTGCTGGGCGACACGAACGGTGCACTTGAAGCAATCAGCGCCAAACGGATGAATTGGCACGGTGCGACGATCGCGTTCTTCTATCCCGAGATGAAGCGCGTGCGCCACGATCGTCGGTTCATGTCTGCGATCGCCGACTCCGGCCTTGTCGAATTTTGGTCGACATCGGGCCAGTGGCCCGACTTCTGCCGCGACAAAGACCTTCCCTACACCTGCAAAGAAGCCGCCGCCCAAGCGCTCAGCCAGAAAAAAGCCCAGACCACTCAGACGCCAGGCTAACCGTCCGCGATCTTGTCCTTGTCGCGCGGCTTGCCGCCGGTGCCGCGTTCGTCCTGCTGATCGAGATGGCCGGGGCGGCCGGGCATACCGGCGGGCGCCGTCGTCGGCGGGTCTTGCTGCGTCTTCTCAGGCCGTTTCGGTTTGTCGCTCATGCCGCTCACGCCGTTGAACAGGCAATGCGCTCGCCGCCAACTCGTTCCACGGCCACAGCCAAGCTAAGACTCGCCCTCGCCCCCATCCGCGCCATATCGTGAACCATGGCACCCAAAGAACCCACAGGCCGCGCCCGCCTGCCCGCCGTCATGGAGCGCGCGCTGGCCGTCGCCGCGAAGGGCGATTGCCTCACCTTCAACGACGTGTTGGCGCGGATGGACCGCGACGACGCCGTGACGCTGAAGCTGTGGGCCGGCGCGGTAGAACACGACCGCATCAACACCGCCTGCCGCGAGGGCGCCGACAAACGCTATCGCACCCTCGGCATCAAAACGGGCCGCACCAAGCGCCCGCGGTAAAACAAAACGGCCGCGCTCCACCCAAAGAGCACGGCCGCTGTATTCACGTCAGTCGAGAGAGATTACCGCCCGTCGTAGGGACGATCCTCGTACGGCGCGTCGTCGTCATAGCCGTCGTCGGGGCCGTAGCTGTCGTCATAGCCCGGCTCGTACCGGTCGTCGTAACGCGGACCGCGGTCGTCATAGCGCGGGTCGTAACGGTCGTCGTCATACGCGCCGCCGCGGTACACGTCGCGCCGGTCATAACGGTCGTCATAACGATCGTCGTAACGGTCGCGATGGCGATTGCGGCAGCCGCTGCCCGCGATGGCGTTCCCGGCGATGCCGCCGATGATGGCGCCCGCCGCCGTCCGTCCGCCGCGATGACGACGTCCGCCGACATTGTTGCCGATGATCCCGCCGATCACGCCGCCGACGATCGTGCCCGCGACGCGGTCGCCGGTGCAGCGACGGCGATCGCCGCGCGCCTGATAGCCATAGCCCGGACCCGCATATTGCGGCCCCGGCGGCGGCCCATATCCCGGTCCGTACGACGGCCCGTAATTGCCATAGACCTGCCCGGCGAACGCCGAGCCTGCCGTCGCGACCGTCAACACGAGCGCGGCCGCAGCCGAAACCAGAATCTTCTTCATGTCCAAGTTCTCCCAGTGAAGCTCGGTAAGGGCGAGCCCCGACCCATGTCTTCCGGGGCGGATAGAGCCGTAACCGCCCTGAACCCCACATGAACGGCCGCAACCCCAACAAACGCAACCGACTCCGGGTAGTCTCCCCAAAAAACACGGCACAAAACGCGCAGCCAGAAATGTCCGGCGGAAACATGCTCGATCGCCTCGGAGCCCATCATCGGCGCGTCACCGTCAATCGCCCAATTTCAGCGAGACGACAGCCGCGGTCACCTAACGCTCCACAGGCGGCATTAATGTCTTGGGAACGGATGAACGCCGGCCGCGTTATCATGACCAGTCCGCGAAGAGTGGACGAAGCGCACCTCTCCCCCCCGAGAATGCGCTCGCCTAAAACCAAACTGTCTAAGCCCGTCCCTCCCCCCAGGGACGGGCTTTTTCTATGCGCTGACCGTCAAGCACGCATCGCGGCGCAAACGCGTTTGACACGCTCATCACAATAACTTATATATAAGCACAATCATAAGGGAGAGAGTCGCGCATGTCCCAAACCTCCCCCGCCGCCCCGCGCACCGCCGAAACCGAAACGCCGCCGCAACGCCCGCGCATCTATCACGTGGCGACGTCGTTCGCCTGCGACCGCGAGACGTGCGAACTCGGCGAAGACTATCCGGAGCTGAAGAAAATCGAACGCGCCTACCGCCTGCTGGAACAGCGTCTGGAGCGCGCGCCCGTCCAACTCCACGCCCGCCGCGCCATCAAATCCGCGCACAGCTTAAGCGAAAGCCTGGCCGATGCCCGCCACGACGCCAGCTTCGGCGCGACGCTCAGTCTCGCCGAAGACGCCTTCGCCGAAGCCCGCGTCGTCAAAATCGCCCGCACCTTCGCGCCGAAGCAGCGTTGATGCCGAGGCAGGCGCCTACTTCACATAAGCGGCCGTGAACGTCGTGATCTCCGCGCGGCTTTTCACGCACGCGCCGGGCGCACCCAACCGCGCGCGGTAGACGGGAATCCCCGAGCCCGCCGACTGGAACGGATCTTTGAGGCGCATATGCAGCGCGCCTTCGTCTTTCGCGCTGGCGACGGCGGCATGCGCGTCGGCCTTGTCGCCGTCGGCCGCTTCAAGCGACAGCGTCGTGCGCTTGCCCGCGATCTCGGCCTCGAACGCAACGGCACGCGGATTCAAATTCATCACCCACAGGCAATTGTCGATCACCTTGAACAGGATCGGCGGACACGCAGCGCCGCATGAGGCCGTCGGCATCGCCGCCGCCGCTTCCACGGCGGTGGTCGGCTGAATCGTTTCCGGCGGCGCAACCGGCACCGGCGGCGCGGCAACAGGCGGCGGCGCGGTCGGCGCAGCCATGGCCACCTCGACCATCTCAGGCTTCGCGCGCGGCATGGGAATCGATGGCGGCGCAGCCGGCTTCGCACGCGGCAACGGGATCGCAGGCGCAGTCGAAGCAACCTGAACAGCTGCCGGCGCGACCGCCACGACAGCCGGCTTCGCGCCCGCAGGCTTTGCCGCACCCTTCAACGTGAAATCTTTGTCGTCCGCCGGCGCTTTGCCCAACACCGCAAAGCTTGCCTCCAACCGCTTGTCGCCGGCATCGCCGCCGACGCAGAAGCTTTTGTCGGCCTCTTTGAACGTCTCGCCCGGCGCAAGGATGGTGACGACGCGCGGCGCGCCGCCAGCGACCAGCGAAAACCGCACCGCCTTGTCGCCCTTATTCTGGAACGAACAGCCGTCCGAAGCGACCGCGACCTGCGAACACGCCTCGCCCGAACACGCCGCATCCGCCGCCGCGGACCAGGCATAGCCCTGGGCCACCGCCCCGCAAATCAAGAAAGCCGAAAATACTGCGCGCAACGTAGCGCCCTCGATGCGTATCCCCCGAAGCAGTCAGATTACGCGAGTCTCGCCCGCCGTAGAAGGGGCGTTTCAACAGCGCCAACCGACACCCCTCTCCCTTCCGGAATCGGAAGGGAGAGGGGAGTCCTATGTCTTCGCCACGCCGCGATATCGCGTCAGCCAAAGCACCGCGCGCTTCAAAGCGTGGACGGCCGCGGCGATCGCGAGGAACGTGACAAAGCCCGCCACAAAAGGAGCAAACGCAGGAAGATGAAATGCGGCGAGGATCGGAACGTTGAAGAGGCCAAGATGCAGATTGTCCGCGACGGTGTCGCCCGCGACGATGATGAGAAAGGAAACCGAAGCAACCACAAGCAGCTCGCGCCAGCGCCGCATGATCACTCCACCCGCAACCAACGTCGCGAGAGCAGCCCAACGCACGACCTCAGCCGCCCAAATATCTCCTCCGACATGGCAACCGGGGAAGCACGACAGCGACATCGCGAGCCAAAACATCACCCCGCCTCCATCGCGACCGCCCGCTTCACCGCCGGCCGCGCGCGCATGCGCTCGCGGTGCGCGGCGAGCTTCGGGAAGCGCGACGCGGTCAAGCCGTCAAGCTCCCACCATTGCGCGATTGTGAACAGATAAGGGTCGCTGATCGTATACGCGTCGCCGAACACGAACGGCCCTGCGAACATCTGACGCTCGATCAGGTCGAAGCACGCACCCACCGACTCCGGCACCTTCTTCTTCATCGCCTCGATCGCCGCCGGATCGTCGGCCCAGCGATAGCCGCGCATGCGATGCGCGTGCGCGACGTGCACGGTCGAACATAAATACGAGTTGAACGCCTGCACCTGCGCCAGCGCCCACGCGTCATCAAGCGGCGCAAGCATCGCCGCAGGATGCGTCTGCGCGACGTAGAGCAGCATGGCCGGCGTCTCGGTCAGCACGCCGCGCTCCGTGACCAGCGCAGGAACCCGTCCCTTCGGATTGACGCTCAGATACGCGGCCCCACGCTGTTCGTTGTCGCCGAAATTCACCCGAACGGTTTCGTACCGCGCGCCGGCCTCTTCCAGCACGATCTGCGTGGCCAGCGCACAGGTGTGCGGTGAGGTGTAAAACTTCATCGCGCGGAACCTCCGGCCGTAGCCAAAACAGTCAGGTTGATCGATACGATACACTTTGGTGACGACAAGACGGCCTTTGGGCCACGCAGTACACGTGTTATTCAGACCGCAAGGCGCCAATACAGTTGCAGTCCGTTCAGTCATCCGCCCGCCATCAGTGCCCGGAACGGAACTGCTTCCTCACGTGTTCCACGACCGTAAGTCCGCCGCAACATCGCAAGGCTCCCGATGGAATCCGCGCAAACCAAAGAAGACCGTCTGCGTGAATTGGCGAGCGGACACGCGCACGGTCTCTTGCTCCTGAACAGCCAGGGCCAAATCGTCTTCGCCGACACGGCAGCCGAAAAATTCTTCAACAAGAAATCCGGCGCGCTTACCGGCCAAACGCTGATGACGTTGCTCGCCGCCGGCGACGGCGCGGACATCCGCCTGCACGCGGGCACAGGCGGCATGCGCATCAGCGAAATCGAGTGGGAGGGCAAGCCGCACTACCTCGCCGCCCTGCGCGGCGCCCACCAAGCGCCGGACGGCGACCTGCGCCACCGCGACATCGTCATGGCGTTGCCCGATCTCATCTTCGTCTACCGCGGCGACCGCATCGTGTATGTGAACGACGCCGGCGTAAAGCTGCTGCGCGCGACGTCGCCCGATCAAATCATCGGCCGCTCGGTGACGGACTTCGTCCCACCGGACGCACATGCGTCCGTGCAAGCGCGCACGGCCCAGCTCTCGCAATCGCCAGGCCCACTTCCGCCCATCGAAAGGAAGATTATAGCGCTCGACGGCACGCAGATCGATGTCGAGGTGCGTCCAAGCTCCTACGTCGCCGGCGGTGAGATGAACTTCCAAGTCATCTGCCGCGACATCACCAAAAAAAAAGCCGCTGAGCGTGCGCTGCTGACCTCGACCGAACGCTTCCGCCAACTCGCGGACGCGATGCCCTTCATCGTCTGGACGGCCAACCCCGGCGAAGGCCTGGACTACGCCAACCGCGTCTTCACCGAAACCACCGGCCCCTCAGTGAAAGCGCTGGGCCTCGCCTGGCTCGACGCGCTGCACCCCGACGACATCCCCGCCGCCGTCGCCGCGCGCGCGGAGGGCGAACGCACGGGAAAAGCCTTCACGATGGAATTCCGCGTCCGCCGCTTCAGCGACGGCCAATACCGTTGGCACTACTCGAACGCCATGCCGGTGCATGAGAACGGCAAGCTGATCAAATGGTTCGGGGCGACGATCGACGTCCACGACCGCAAGACCGCCGAGGAAGAAGCCCAAGCTCTCGCCGCGCGATTGACCACGACGCTCGAAAGCATCACCGACGCGTTCTACACGCTCGATCGCGACTGGCGTTTTCTATACGTCAACAACGAGGCCGAACGCCTGCTGCGCCGCCCACGCGCCGAACTGATCGGAAAGGTGCTATGGGAGGAATTCCCCGGCACGGCCGGCACCATGATCGAAAGCCAATTGAAGAGCGCCATGGCCAATGGCCGCGCGGTCGCGTTTCAGGAATTCGCACCGACGCTCAAGATCTGGGTGGACACGCGCGCCTATCCCTCCTCCGACGGCCTCACCGTCTACTTCCGCGACATCACCGAACAGCGCGACATGGAATCGCGCCTGCGCCAGGCGCAACGTTTGGAGGCGATCGGCCAACTCACCGGCGGCATCGCGCACGACTTCAATAACCTGCTCACCGTCATCATCGGCAACGCCGAGATGATGGTGCTGCGCTTGCCCGATAACGATCCGCTGCGCCCGCTCGCCGACCTCACGCTGGCCGCCGCCGAACGCGGCGCGGATCTCACGCACCGCCTGCTCGCCTTCGCGCGCAAGCAGGCGCTGGAGCCCAAGGCCGTCGACGTGAACCTGCTTCTGGGCAACATGGATGCGCTTCTGCGCCGCACGCTGGGCGAACAAGTCGAACTGCGCTGGATCGGCGCGCGCCGCCTGTGCAAAGCCTTCATCGACGCCTCGCAGCTCGAAGGCGCGGTGCTGAATCTGTGCATCAACGCGCGCGACGCGATGGCGAAGGGCGGGCACATCACCATCGAAACAGCCAACGTCGCGCTCGACGAGAACTACGCCGACAAGCATCTCGAAGTGACGCCCGGCGAATACGTGATGGTCGCCGTCTCCGACACCGGCAGCGGCATGACGCCCGACGTCGTGGCCCACGCCTTCGAACCGTTCTTCACAACCAAGGGCCATGGCAAGGGTTCGGGCCTCGGCCTCTCGATGGTGCACGGCTTCGTCAAGCAATCGGGCGGTCACGTGAAGATCTACACAGAGCTCGGCCACGGCACGACGGTGAAACTCTATCTGCCGCGCGCGCGCGACGGTGCGCTTGTCGCGCCGCTTGCAGCCGATGCCCCCATCACCGGCGGTCACGAAAAGGTCCTGCTCGTGGAAGACGACGATCACGTGCGCGAGTTCGCGCTCGTTCAGCTGAAAAACCTCGGCTACAAAGTCACCGTCGCGCGCGACGGCCACGAAGCGCTCGCCATCATCAAGCAGACGCCGGACTTCGATCTGCTGTTCACCGACGTGGTGATGCCGGGCGGCATGAAGGGCCCCGAACTTGCTGTTGCGGCGCGCAAGATCAATCCGGCACTGCGCGTCCTCTATACGTCGGGCTACACCGAAAACGCGATCGTCCACCACGGCAGGCTCGATCCCGGCATCCATCTGCTCAACAAGCCGTACCGCCGCCACGACCTGGCGCTGAAGCTGCGCCAAGCGTTGGACGACAAGCTGCTGCATTAGGGCGCGCGGGGTTCCATAGCGGCCCGAACGCCACAGCGTGGCCGCGCCTGCGCCGATTTTAACCCCTTCGCCATCGACAGCGCCGCCCGCGCACACCTAGAATCGCGCAAGTTGCAAATCACTCGGCGTGCGGGAGTGCCTTCGATGCTCGACAAGATTCTCGTTCTGACGCTGTGTCTCGTCGTCGGCGTCGCCGTGCACATCACCACGGTCGGCGCCGCCAACGGCACGAACGGCAGCACCACCGTCATCGCGGCCGTCGCCGCGCCGCCGGTAACGCCGGCAGGCGCCTCGCCATCGCTGCCGCCCAACCGCGTCGCCGACTGCGTCAGCTTCTCGCTGCTCGACGAGATGTGCACCAAGCGCTGGTACACCTGCAAACGCGGCGGCGCCGAAATCGGCAGCTGCATCGACGCCTTCGAAACCTGCTGCACCCTGCGAGGCCAAGGCGCCCGCTCCCGCCTAGGCGGCACCGAAGCCGTCACCACGAACCGCTAGCGGCCTCAAGCCACCAGCTTCTTCTCTTTCGCAAACGGGCTCAGCCCCAGCCACGTCTGCATATCGCTGGCCAGCTTCCGATCGCCGGTCAGCTTCACACGCTCGTCGCGCACCGCGGCGCGCACGCTGTCCAGGCCCATCCAAATCGCCGTCATCGTCCGCAGATCGGTCGCAACATAAAGATCGACGTCGTGTCCCGGATCGACCGAGCACAGCTGCACCGGCTCGCCGGGCGTCACAACGACCCACCACTGCCGCTGCCCCGCCGGCGCGCCGGTAAACAGAAACTGAATCGTGCTGCGCTTCTTGGGCATCGGCGTCGTGTCAAGACTGCGCCGCATGTCCCACATCAACAACGCCACGTCCAAATGCTCCAGCGACGGCTTCGTTTCGATCCAACGCTGGCCCCAAACGCCGAACGCCATCACGATCGGCTCAAGCTCGCGCCCCGACTGCGTCAGATGATATTCGAACAGGCTGCCGTCGCTGCCCTTCTTGCGCTCGACGATGCCTGCGCACTCCAACTCCTTCAAACGCTGTGACAGCAGCGCCGGCGACATCCGCCGCACGCCGCGCCGCAGATCGTTAAACCGCGTCGATCCCGCCATCATTTCGCGCAGCAGAACGATCGTCCACCGCGTGCACAAAACTTCCGCCGCCATCGCGACCGGACAGAATTGTTTGTAGCTGCCTTGTGTCATTGCGCACGTCTCCAGTGATTACAGGACCATAACCCCGGCCGAAAACCGCGACTAGTTCAGAAACTATACCGCCGCGATTCATTTCCTGAACTAGAGACCGCGCCCGGCCGTCGCCATCTTGCCCCCCATCGCAAATGCCAACCGGGCTCAAGCGGCCCTCAACCCTAAGGAAACACTGCAATGCCCCTCGTTGATATCCAGCTGATCCGGGGCGTTTTCACCCCTGAGCAGAAGAAAACCATGATCACCAAAGTCACCGACGCCATCGTCTCCGTTGAAGGCGAAACGATGCGCGGCGTAACCTGGGTCCGCGTTCAAGAGATCGAAAGCGGCGAATGGGCGATCGGCGGCAGACCGCTGACGACCGGTGACGTCAAAGCACTGCAAAGCGGCAAAAGCTAACGCAAACGTCAGCACGCATCGAAGGAGAGAAGCCATGTCCATCATCGCGAAATTGGGCCACAGCGAAAGCAACTGGACGGCAAGCGCCGCCCGCCTCGCCGAACAATTCGCCTTAGCCGCCGCCAAGCACGATGCCGACGACACATTCGTCGCCGACAATTTTCGCGCCCTGAAAGACGCAGGCTTCTTCAAAGCGCACGTGCCCGCCGAACTTGGCGGGCACGGCGCCGGCTACGCCGAACTCTGCACGGTTGTCCGCCGCCTTGCCGCCGGTTGCGGATCGACGGGCCTCGCCTTCTCGATGCACTGCCACCTCGTCGCCGTCGCCGCCTGGCGCTGGCGCAACGAAAAGGCCCCGACCGACGGATTGCTCAAGCGCGTCGCCGCCGAAGACCTGGTTCTCATCTCATCCGGCGGCAGCGACTGGCTGAAGAGCGCCGGCACCGCGACGAAGGTCGAAGGCGGCTATCGCATCAACGCGCGCAAGATCTTCTCAAGCGGCAGCCCCATGGGCGACATCCTGATGACCAGCGCCGTCACCGAAGACCCGCAAGTCGGGCCAACGGTTCTGCATTTCGGCGTCCCCTTCAAAGCCGAAGGCGTCAAGGTCCACGACAACTGGCGCGTGATGGGTATGCGCGGCACCGGCTCGAACGACGTCGAACTCAAAGACGTCTTCGTCGCCGACGCCGCGATCGCCGGCCGCCGCCCGCAAGCCAAGTGGCACCACTTGTTCCACATCATCTCGCAGCAGGCCTTCCCGCTCATCTATTCCGCCTACATGGGCGTGGCCGACGGCGCACGCGCCAAGGCGCTGGAAGCCGCGCGCAAGAAACCGAACGACGAAGCCCTCGCCTATCTCGCGGGCGAGATGGAGAACGCACACACGACCGCCGACATCGCGCTCGCCGACATGATCGCCATCGCCGAACGCGAAAAACCCGGCCCGCAAACGACCAGCCGCACAATGGTCCGCCGCACGCTCGTCGCGCAAAACACGATCAAGACGGTCGAACGCGCGATGGAACTCGCCGGCGGCGCCGCCTTCTACCGCGAGCTGGGCCTGGAACGCGCCTTCCGCGACGTCCAAGCCGCCCGCTTCCACCCGCTGCAGGAAAAACCACAGCTGCGCTACACCGGCCGCGTCGCCCTCGGCCTCGACATCGATGCGTAAGGAGAACCACGCGGGCCAAGTGATCGAACATCTGCGCGGCAAGTTGGGAACATAAGCGACCACGCCGTGCAGGACTTCGTCTGAGAAAGGTAGGCAGACGCACATCGCGTCTGCCCACTCACTCAGCCGATCCTGTTAAACCCGCCGGGCTCTCATGATGCTCTCCCAGCACCGACAGCACGACGAGGTGCGTCCTTGGGAGACGCAACGTCATCGGACGGCGCCGCGTGCGCATCGACGGGATGGGCAACGACGTTGCCGGGCTCGTCGATGGTGGCGACCATCATCAAGAAGCGGTGCGTGAAGAGCTCCTGACGCCAGCGAATCGTAAACCCTGCCTCTTTGAAAAGCCGCGGATAGTTGTGCGAAAACGACCTCTCACTGCCGTAGAGGTGAGATCGAGGGTCAGCATCAAGATCGTGCTCGCGCGCAATGGGCTCCAGAAGCGCGAAGCACACGGGGCCGCTCCTGGACAGCCGTTTGAGCATGGTGGCCAACGCGGGCTCGGTGAAATATTCCAGAACACCGCTGTAGGTAAGAAACGCCGTGCCGGGAGTTGCGTTGGCATCGATCCAAGCCGCGGCATCGCCGGCCACAAAATTCAGTTTTGGATTCGTGAAGTTGCCCTGATTGAGGCGAATCTGATCGGCGCTGAGATCGATCCCCGTGAACTTCTCCAGCCCTGGCCACCGCTGGGCCAGATGGTCAATCACGTATCCCGAGCCGCAGCCGATCTCGCAGAGTTCACGAAAGCGCCCCGTTGCCAAGACCTCTTCCAGCGCTTCGACCAGCGGAAGGTGCTCGCCCAACAGGCCGTTGGCGATGCGTGCCGCAAGGGACTTATGGTAATCGATGGCGCGTTCGCTCGACCAAAAGGTTCGATGCGCCGCAGCCAGTTGCTCGTGGACCGGCTGTGAGTCGAGACGGGCGGTTACGGCGGCGAAGACGATGCGCTCAACCAAAGGGGCCTCGCGATAGTTGAAGCGAAATTTCTGAAGACCCTGGTCTTCGACTTTGCGGCGCAATCCGGGCATGAGCGTCATCAGGATGCGGCCAATCTGAATCTTGACCGCTTGTTTCAGACGCTCGGCACGGACCGGCAGAGGAGGTATTCCCGGTTCTAGGGACATGTTTGTTTCTCGGAGTACACGGACAGGAGCGCGCGCGGGCGCGCACGATGGATCACCACGCTTCGGGGTCTTGAAGCCGGTCGGGAGCCGTCAGGCCCGGCCTAGGCGAGCGGGGGACGCAGAGGTGGAGGGAATTCAGAACCGCGACAGGCGTCGTCCGAATGGGACACGCGGTCCTGCAATGGACCCGGTAAAGGCTCGTACCCAAAGTCGACGACATGTTCGACTGAATCCACGCCCCAGTGGAACATCATCTGGTGCAGAACATCTTCGCCGAACGGGTGTGAATGAGTCGATGGATCGTGCTCTGCGGACGCGTCGTTACCATGATGGTGGGAACCGTCCGCCGCCGCGCCGTGGTGAGGATGAGCCTCGGCGACTGACGCCTGTGCCGCCAATCCCACGATAAGCATAACGATCGCAAAAATGACTCTCACCCGCGCCCCCAGCAGCAAGGGCGAACAAGCCAGAAGTGCACGGTTTACGTCAAGCGTCGAATACGGCAGGCCGCCTAAAGACAAAGCGCATGAAGCGTGTAGAGTATGCGCCTCAGACCAGATGAGGCTTCGATGCTCGTACGCTCGGTGCAGTTAATCGCCCTCCTCGCCGCGCTCGTCCTATATCCCGCACAAGCCGGCGATAAAGTCCCCGCGGACAACCCGACCGGCGCGTGGACGCTCATCATTCCCGAAGCCTTCGACGGTTACGTCTTCGCCTGGCGCATCAGCGCCGACGGCACGTACGAAGAAGAAGGCTGGGAGCGCGAAAGCGGAAAACCCGCACAGGCCACACTGACGGGACGCTGGTCCGCCGACGGCAAGAAGATAAAGCTATCCCAAGACGGCATCGCCTACGTGTTCGAAGGATCGCGCATCGGCAACACCATCAACGGCAGACTCTACCTCAACGGCAAAGACATCTCCCGCTTCTGCGCACAGCAAGGCGACACCCCACCCGACCGCTGCGACCAAAGCGTGGCCTCGCGCTAACCCTTCACCCCATACTCCGCGAACTTCGTCACGATCGCAGGATCGGACAGTTTCGCCGCCGCGATATCCGCGTCGCCGCCTTTCTTGTCGCCGTTGCGCGTCTTGATCGTGCCGCGCAGGAACAGCGCCTTCGGCAACTTGCCGTCCATGGCGATCGCCGTCTCGCAATCCTTCAACGCCTTGGCCATGTCGTTCTTGCGGAAGTAGACGAACGCCCGGCTCTCATAACCTTCCTTGTCCTTCGCGTTCGCCTTCAGCGCCGCGTCGCAATCGCTGAGCGCCAGATCCAATTCCCGGTTCGCGACCGCGCGCACCCAACAGCGGCGCATCTGCGTCACGTACATCTTCGGATTGATCTCCAGCGCCCGCGTGTAGTCGGCAATCGCGCGATCGAAATCCTTCAGCATCCGGTACGCATACCCGCGCTCGTCGAACGCATCCGCGTAATCCGCCTTCAGCTTGATCGCCTGATCGAAATCCGCGATCGCCTTCTTGAACGCGCGCTTGGCGATCAGCGCCGAGCCGCGCTCGCGATAGGCCGGCGGAAATTCCGGCAAGATCCCGATCGTCTTCGAATAATCGTCGATCGCCTTATCGACGTCGCCCTTTTTGAAATGCAGCAACGCGCGATCGTAATAGGCCGCACCCATCGCCGGATCGAGCGCGATCGCCTGATCGAGATCGGCTATCGCCAACTCCAACTTACCCGCCTTCGCGTAAGCCTTGGCGCTCGCATAATAGTCGCCGGCGCTTTTCAAGCTCTGATCACCCACCGTTGCGCGCTGAGCCGCGCCATCAGGCCCGGCCGCCTGTGCTCCCGGCACCAGGCCAAGCACGGCAAGCATCACGACGGTCGCACCTATCCGCATCAGCGTCATCCCTTCAACCTCATGAACTCAAGCGACACATACCACGACCGCCCGCCCGGCAACCCGCCAGTCTGGCCTTGACCCAAGTCAAAGCCCCGCCGCCCCTCGCAGTGTCATGCTTTCGTCATATCAACTGGGACATTGAATGGCGAACGGCACCTCAAAGCGGTCGGACCCGAAGAACCTCGGCAAAGCAACCCCCGAACAGGTGGAGGCGGCGGCCGTCGTCCAGCAGACCGAGAAAAAGCGCGACGCCCAGATCAGCGCCGCCGAAGAAATAGCCAACGCCAAGCAGCTCGTCGACGGCGAGGCCGCCATCAAAGCGCTGCAAACGATCTTGGAGGGCGCCTCGCCCGACGACGCGGCCGCCATCAAGGCGGCGCTCATGCGCTGGAAGAAACTCGACGCCCAAATGCCGGTCAGTCCCGACGACGAACTGGTCGAGGATTGGCGCAACGCCGTCTATCCCTACAAGAACCGCCTGTCGCGCAAGACCTACGAAAAGCGCAAGTACCGTCTGCAGGTCGAACTGCTGAAATTCCAAGCCTGGGTCAAGGAAACCGGCCAGCGCGTGGTGATCCTCTTCGAAGGCCGCGACGCCGCCGGCAAGGGCGGCGCGATCAAGCGCTTCATGGAGCACCTCAACCCGCGCGGCGCGCGCGTCGTGGCGCTCGCCAAGCCGACGGAATTCGAACGCGGCCAATGGTATTTCCAGCGCTACATCGAACATCTGCCGACGGCGGGTGAGATCGTGCTGTTCGACCGCTCCTGGTACAATCGCGCGGGCGTCGAACGCGTCATGGGCTTTTGCACCGACGCCGAGTATCAGGCCTTCATGCGCCAGGCCCCCGAACTCGAACGCAACCTGGCCGCAAGCGGCATTCAGCTCTTCAAATTCTGGTTTTCCGTCAGCCAATCGGAGCAGAGCCGCCGCTTCCGCGAGCGAGAACTGCACCCGCTCAAACAATGGAAGCTCAGCCCCATCGACAAGGAAGCGCTCGACAAGTGGGACGATTACAGCAAGGCGAAGGCCTCGATGTTCTTCCACACCGACACGTCCGAATGCCCTTGGATCGTCATCAAATCGGACTGCAAAAAGCGCGCGCGCCTCAACGCCATGCGCTACGTGCTCAACAAACTTGAATACGACGGCAAGGACGCGCGCAACGTCGGCGCAGTCGATCCGCTGATCGTCGGCCGCGCGAACATGCACGCCATCGCCTGACGCCGCATCGGCCCGCGCCGCGATTTGCGCGGGAACGGGGGCACCCCGGTTCGTGGCGCAGCCTTGTTAGCTCGCCCCTTAACGAAACGCGCGCCTAAGCCGTTCGTTCCCGGCATTCCCGCGAAGCGCGCAGACGCCAATCGTGGTGAATGCGCGCACGCCGTTGGAATCCATTCAGCATGCCGGTGCCCCCCTCTATACTCTCCGCTGCGCCGCGCTCATCTTGCCCGGGATGCATCCACGAAGCCTTTTTCTTCGTAAAAAGGCTGTTGATCAAAGCGGGCCACGTTGAGTGTGCGTACGAGACTGATTTGGATTGCTGTGGGCGTTGCGCTCCTCGCGGCCGCGGCGTTTGCGGTTCATATGGTCACGCGCGCGCCCGCCCTCGCGGTCGTCACCGTAAAGTCGGAGGCGATCGACCGCGTGCTGGCGGCGGTGGGGCGTGTGCGAGCGGAAGAGCGGGTCTCCGTGTTTGCGCGCGCCGCGGGACAAGTCGTGAAGCTCGAAAAGGACGAGGGCGATCTCGTCGCATCGGGCGAGGTGCTTGGCCAAATTGATGCCGGCCAGCCGCGAGCCGCGCTGGCGCAGCGCACGGCGGCCGTGGCCGGACAACGACGCCAGCTTGCGCAGTCGCGGCGCGACCTGGCGCGCGCACAGGAATTGTTGGGCAAAGGCTTCGTGACACGAGCCGGGTTTGAGACCGCTCGATTGGCCGTGGAGCGCGACGAACAAGAACTCTCGCAGCTGCAAGCCGCAACCGACGAAGCCGCCAGCCGGCTCGAAGACTTCGTGATCCGCGCGCCGATGACCGGCCGCATCCTGCTGAGGCCCGTCGATCCGGGACAAGTGGTCGACGTGCGCACGCAGATTTTCGAAATCGTATCGGCGGGGACGCCCGAGGTCGAGACCGATGTCGACGAAACGGTCGCCGGCGCGATCCGCGTCGGAATGATGGCGCGCCTCGCTCCCACAGGCATGAACGACGAAGTCTTCCAAGGCAAAGTCATATTCGTCGCGCCGCGCGTGGAACCGACGACGGGCGGACGCACCGTACGCTTGTCGATCGACGCGGCGCCGAAAGAGATCCCGCCGGGCTTATCGGTGGACGTCAACATCACGGTGGAATCGCGCGACGGCGCCTTGACGCTGCCCCGGGGCGCGATCGCGCGTTCCGATGGCTCGTCCTACGTCATGGTGGTGCGATCGAACAAAGTCTCTAGGCAAAATGTCGTCTTCGTCGACTGGCCGGCCGATCGCGTCATCGTAACCTCGGGCGTTCGTGCGGGTGATCAAGTTGCGCTTGACCCTCTCAGCGCAACGGAAGGCTCGACGGTGAGACCTATCGAAGCCCCGGACAAGCGCTGATGCGGCGGCGCCCATGAACTTCGCGGTCAAAGTCGCGTGGCGATATCTCACCAGCAACCGCACGCAAACCGCCCTGTTGCTCGGCGGCGTCGCCATCGGCGTGCTCGTATTCGTCTTCATGACCGCACTCATCGGCGGCCTGCGCGTGTTCTTGATCCAACAGACGACGGGCAACATCGCCCATATCACGCTGGAGCCGCCCGAGCGCGTTGCGCGCGTACTTTCCTCCGATGAACGGCGGACCCCGCTCGTCGCGTTCATAGCATCGAACACGAAGCGCCAGCAGATCTTTGCCTGGCAAACCATGCTTCAAGTCGCGGAAACGACGCCGGGCGTGAAGGTGGCGTCGCCCCAAATCAACGGCAACGCCTTTCTCATCAAAGGGCAGGCAACCTCCCCGGTCCTTCTAAACGGATTGCGGCCGGATCGCTTGGACGCCATCTCGGCGATATCGCCGAAAATCATATCCGGCAGCGCGCGTCTGGACATCGACGGCATCCTAATCGGGGCGAAACTCGCGGCCAATCTTGGCGTGCGCGTCGGCCAGCCCATCGTCGCACGCACCGATCGCGGCCGCGAACGCACATTGACCGTGCGCGCGATCTATCGCACGGGCTTGGGTTCGCTGGACGAACGCGTGGCATTCGTCAACATCCAACTCGCGCGAACGCTGCTGGACCTGCCGCAGGGCATTTCGCAAATCGAACTCAAGACCGACGACGTCAACGCCGCACCGGAAATCGCCGCCGCACTCGGCCCTGCGACGGGACTGAAGGCGACAAGCTGGGTTGAACAGAATGCCCAACTTTTCGTCGCGCTCAACAGTCAGAGTCAGACCGGAAGTCTGATTCAAATCTTCAGCCTGATAACGATCGTCATCGGCGTTTCAAGCGCGTTGCTGCTCACGACATATCGTCGGCGCGGCGAGATCGCGATCATGCGATCCATGGGCATCACGCGCACCTTTGTGGTTCTTATCTTCATCTTGCAGGGGCTCTTCATCGGTCTGTTGGGCGCCGGCATCGGCGCGATCGCCGGTTATGGATTCTGCATCCTTCTCGCCGATCTGTCGCAGCGTATGGACGGAACCGCCTTCCCGATCGATCCCGCGCAAGGCGGCTATCTCGCCGTCATCGTACTGACGACGATTGGCAGCGTACTTGCCGCCCTTCTGCCCGCGCGCGCCGCGGCGCGAGTCGACCCCGTCGAGGTTCTCAACCAATGAGCGACTTGCTCTATCGCGTCGGCGACCTCGTGAAGGACTTCGGCACCGGCGAACTCCGGACGCGCGTTCTCAAGGGCATGAGCTTTGACTTGGTCAAAGGGGAATTCGTCGCGCTCTTGGGGCCCAGCGGGTCCGGCAAGAGCACACTGCTGTCCATCCTCGGCACGCTGTTGGCGCCGACGAGCGGAAAGCTCGAAATGCTGGGCGAAAGCCTGGTCCATCTCGACGAACAGCGCCTGACGAAATTCCGCAATCGCCATATCGGCTTCGTTTTCCAGTTTCACCACTTGTTGCCCGACTTCACCGCGACGGAGAACGTCTTGTTCCCCGCCGCAGCGAGCGCCGGCGTTGAGACGCGTCAGTCGCGCGATCGCGCGCGCGCGTTGCTCGAGCGTGTCGGCTTGACGGACCGCCTCGACTTCCGCACGCCCAAACTGTCGGGCGGGCAGAAGCAGCGCGTGGCCATCGCGCGCGCGCTCATGAACCACCCCGCGCTCGTACTCGCCGACGAGCCGACCGGAAACTTGGATCGTCAAACCGCCGATCAGGTTCTTGCGCTCTTGCGCGATATGAACCGCACGGACAAAACCACCTTTCTGATTTCCACGCACGACCCGCACGTCGCCGCGTTTTGCGATCGGCGCATCACGGTTGTCGACGGTCAACTGTCAACCGAAGGCGAACGCGTCGCGTAAGCGGGTCATAGGCGGCGGCGCGCGCTTGATCAGCAGCGCGCCAACACGCAAACCGCGGGCACCGGCGTCAGCTCCAGCTCCTCGACACGCACAGCCGTGAAGCCCGCGCCCTCCAGCAGTTGCGTCAATTCGGCCGCCATCTTCAGAGCGTCCGCCCGTGTCGCCTTTGCGTGGCGCGGCTGATAGGTGGTGGCCATCACCCCGCCCGGCTTCAACAACGCCTTCGCCCGCGCCACGAACGCCGGCCGGTCGACGAACTGGATCACGTTGATCGAGAACACGCGGTCGAACGGCGCCTCCAAGGGCAGCGTGTCGATCGTCCCCTCGACAAGCCTGAGCCGCCCGGCCTTCACCGCGCGCGCGTTCCGCCTGCCCGCCTGTTTGATCATCAGGCCCGAGTGATCGACGCCCACCGCCCGCACGCCATCGCGTCCCAAACACAATTCCAACGCAACGCCCGGCCCGCACCCGATCTCCAACACGCGCTGGCCGCTCTCAAGCGCCAGCAGATCCACGGTCCACCGGTTGCGCCGCACGTTCGCGCCGCGGCGCGCCAAGATCCAACCCGCGATCCGCCCCAGCCACCCACGCGGCCGCTCGAACTGCGAGACGATGATCTGGCGCAAACTCACGACGCCTCGGCTTTCATCCGCGCCTCGATGCGCGCGATCAGCCGCGTGAGCACTGCCGTCGCGCGCTCCAACTCCTGCACCTCGAACTCCGCGGACAAGTCCTCGATCAGCGGCGCCTCGCGCGCGCGCATCTTGGCGAACGCTCGCCGCCCCTTATCCGTCAGCGCAATCAGAGACGATCGCCGATGCGCCGGATTCTCCTTTACCGCAGCGAGCCCGCCCTCGACCAACGCATCCGCCAGCAACTGAATGTGCTGCCGCGTCACGGCTTTCAGCTTTGCGATCTGCGGCACCGTCATCGGCCCCGCGTCCGACAGCGTCTCCATGACCGCCCGCATCGCGGTCGTGACGTCGAGATCGCCGTGCAGCTCGTCGCCCAACGCCTTCAGCCGGTTGAACACGCCCCGCACGGCTTGCGTCAGCGCCACCATCTTCTCGACTCTGCTCATCGCTTGTCCTTCGCGAACGCCGTCGCGCGCGATTTGAGCGCAATGAACGGCAAGATCAACAGCCACAGCAGATTACGGCTGCGCGAATCCTGCGTCTCGCTCAAGCCGGTCTCCTGAGCCGCCAAATCCTCGGCGCTCTTTCGCCGATACGTACCGAACAGCCGATCCCAAATCGTCAGCACCGCGCCGTAGTTGCTATCCGTCTCCGGCTGATGCAACGAATGATGCACCCGGTGCACATCCGGCGTCACGATGAAAAGGCGCAGCGGCCGGTCCACCCACCACGGCAACCGCACGTTCGCATGGCTGAACACGGTCACCCCCGCATCCATCACCTCATAGATCAGCACCGCAACCGGCGGCGCGCCCAGCAAAACAACACCGGCCAACGTCAGCGGCGTCGTGAACACGAACTCCAGCGGATGAAATCGAACCGTCGTCGACACGTCGAGCCGCGTGTCGGCGTGATGCACGCGATGGATAGCCCACAAGAACGGCACCTTGTGGTTCAAAAGATGCGTCCCCCACGACAGAAACGCGCGCCCCAAGAATCCGACGGTGAATGCCACCCACGGCGCCACATCGATCATGTGCAGCAAACCGAACCGCGCGCTTTGCGCCCAATCCGCCGCCGCGACGATGCCGACCGGCAACGCCCCCAGCACGACGATGTTGACCGCCGTCAGCACGACGTTCGACGGCCATCGCCAGAGCCGCATCGCGGGCGAGGGATCGCGCGGCGCCACGCCCTCAAGCAACGCGAACACCGCAAACACCCCAAAGAACGCCGCATACTGCAACGGCTCGAACGACGCCCGCACATAGGTTTCGACGGTTTCGAAGTTCATCGGCCGCTCCACATGACAACACTATTGTCATCATGATGAATGACAACAGTGTTGTCAATAAACCCGCCCGAACCCCGCTGCTGTGGCCCCCCTGCATCGCCGCAGCCGTTGCTCCGCCGGCCCCGCCCGGTGTTCAATGAAGCCTAAGGAGGCCTGCCGGGGGGCGGGTCTAAAGGGGCAGCACAAGAATGACCGTGGGCTATGCGCACCCGATGCTTCGGGCGGCGCTTCTATTCGTTGCATTGACGCTGGGTCTAGGCGCCGCGCGCGCCGAGACAACGGCGCCGGTGGTGGCGCCCGTCAAACACGATCTGACCGCGACCGATTTGGAGGCCTTCCTCGACGGCCTGGTGCCGCTGCAGATCGAGACCAACGACATCGCCGGCGCGACCATCGCGGTCGTGAAGGACGGCCAGGTCATCTTCGTCAAAGGCTACGGCTTTGCCGACGTCAAGGCGCGCACGCCGGTGACGCCCGACACGATGTTCCGCATCGGCTCGATCACAAAGCTCTTCACCTGGACCAGCGTCATGCAGCTGGTGGAACAGGGAAAGCTCGACCTCGACGCCGACGTGAACACCTATCTCGATTTCAAAGTCCCCCACACCTTCGGCAAGCCCGTCACCCTGCGCCATCTGATGACGCACCGCGGCGGCTTCCAAGAAGTGATCAAGGGCTTAGGCGCGCAGAACACGGGCATCGTCGATCTCAAAACCTACGTCCGCGAAGTCCCCGACCAGATCTTCGAACCCGGCACCGTGCCCGCCTATTCCAACTACGGCACCGCACTCGCCGGCTACATCGTCGAGCGCGTCTCGGGCGTACCCTTCGACACCTATCTCGAGGAACACATCTACGCGCCGCTCAACATGCTGCACACCTCGATCCGCCAGCCGCTGGACAAGGAACGCGACGCCGACATGTCGACGGGCTACCGCCTCGCGTCGGCCGAGCCCGTGCCCTTCGAGATCGTCAACGGCTATCCGGCCGGCAGCCAGGCGTCGAGCGCATCGGACATCGCGAAGTTCATGCTCATGCATCTGAACGGCGGCAAACTCGACGACGCGCAAATCCTCAAGCGCGACACCGTCGTCATGATGCAAGACACGGTGACCAAGGTCGACCCGCGCCAGAACGGGATCGCGCTCGGCTTCTACGAACTCAGCCGCAACGGCATGCGCATCATCAGCCACGGCGGCGACACCATCGCCTTCCACAGCGACATGCACCTGATCCCGACGGAGAACTTGGGCTTCTTCGTCTCGTACAACTCGACCGGCCGCGGCGACAGCACGCCACGCGGCAACCTCTGGCGCAAATTCCTCGACCGCTATTACCCGTACACGCCGCCCGCAATCGCAGGCAGCGCCGCGACCGGCCTCACCGCCGCCGAGGTCGCCGGCTCCTACCAAACCAGCCGTCGCTCCGACAATTCGCTCCTGAAAGCCTTCACCGAACTCTCTCAAGCGACGGTCAGCGCGCGCGACGACGGCACGATCGAGGTCAGCGTCATCACCGGCCCCAACGGCCAACCGCGCCGTTTCGAACCCCTCGGCGACGGCGTCTTCCGCGAAGTATACGGCCAAGACCGCCTGGTCTTCGTGCACGACGCATCGGGCCGCATTATCATGGCCCCGTGGTCGGCGGGCGTCGCGATCTATCAGCGCGTCGAACCCGCGCAAAGCTCGCTCTTCTATCTCAGCGCGCTCGGCATCCCGGCGCTGATCCTGTTCTTGAACCTCGTGCTCTGGCCCGTCGCCTCGCTCATCCGCTGGCGCTATTACACGGGCCTCGAGTGGCGCGCGCCCGCACACCTCTTGCGCGCCGGCACCATGGCCACATCCGCCGCGCTGCTCACCATGATCTTCGGCATCGCCGCCGTCTTCGTGCCGCGCCTCGACAACCCCTGGACGCTCGACGGCACGCTCGACGGCAGCCTGCGCTTGTTCCAGTACATCGGCATCGCCGGCGCTGTCGCCACGATCATCCCGATCGTCAACGCCGCCCAGGCTTGGACGAATCCGCTGCGCGGCTTCCTCGGCCGCCTAAAGGAAACCGCGGTGGCGCTCAGCTGCCTGGCGCTCATCTGGTTCGCCTGGACGATGAACCTGTACGATCTCAGCTTGCGCTTCTAGGCGCTGTGCCGCAACGCCGTCGCCGCCGCGACGATGCGCGTCACGTCCCACAGCTCAAGCTTCAACGCCTGCGCAAAGTCCCGCGCCTGCTCGCCGTCGTCTTGCGGCCCCACGATCGTCATCAGCACCGCGCGGTCGGCGCCGAAGAACGCTTTCGATCCCGCCAGCGCCCGCACCTGCGCCGCGCCGACCTTGTTGATCCACGGTTTGCACTGCGCGACGATCTTCTCTTGCGGCGCACAGAGCAGAACGTCGACGCCGTAGTCGTTCGCCGCGCGCGTCATCATCACCTGCCCCGTACGGAAATGCCCGGCCAGCAACTCCGCGCACTCGCGCTCGAACCCCGCTTCGTCCACGCCGCCGTCCCAGAACGCCGCGTCGCAACGCATCGCCCGCCACGCGTCGATCTCTTCAAACTCGACGCAAGCCAAGCGGAACGCCTCAAGCCGCAGCGCCGCCTGCTGATACCGCAGCAACGCTAGCCCCGTCCAAATCAGCGTCAATGCCGCCGCCACCACCGACGCAACGCCCGCGGCGATGACGGCCGTGCGCACCATCGGATCGGCGATCATCGTGTGCCCCGACAGATCGTCGGCGATCCCTGCCCCGCCCACGATGGGCAGCAGCACGGCAAGCGCGATCAACGACCCGCGCTGCAATCGCGCCATCCGCGCGTGGCGCACATCGTCCACGTCGGCGGCGCTGAGTTTGAAACCGGCATGCGTCGGCCGCGGCCGCAACCAATTCAGCGTCAAAGACGCGGAATGCGGGTCAATCAATCCGGAGGGCAACTGCTTGAAGCAGCTCCAAGCCTCCCCGTTCATCGGTCCCCCCACGAAATCCGACGCAAGAGAGAGATTAAACGCCCACCTGGGAGTGCGGGAGAAGTAGCGTCAGGGGAACACGAAGCGCTATTCGCTATTTACCCAATGAAATCCGTCAAACAAGCAGTGGAACGCGCAACCGCGAGGAGAAACGCAGCAGGATCAAACAGTACAATCAGCGCCGGCTGCATCTTTTCGCACAAATCTCAGCACACCTCGGCCTCGGCGGTTTCCTCGATAAACGCGATCAGACTGTCCCGCTCGCCACGCGCAATCCACCGCCCGATCCCGACCAGCCCGACGCCGAACACGAGCATCGCGATCGGCATCAGCGACGCGATCACACCGTCCCCCGCGCCAAAATCTCCAGGCGATTGCATTAACGACGCAACAAACGTCGCCGCGCCAACCGCGACAATCGAAAGCCACAACAGCATGAACATCGCCGCAGCCGGATGCATGCCCGTCCGCGCGACGATCCGCGACCCGCGCCCGCCGGCCTTCACCGTGCCGAACATGAAGGTCTGAAACGAATTGCGATAACTGATCCGCATCCGCAAACGAAACCCGTCGGCACTCACCTTACCGACAACCGCCTTCCTCCCAAAAAACGCCCAATCACGATCCACAGCATCCCCCAACCGCCGCACAACCTCAGCCACGCCAAGCTCGGTCTCAAACGTGACAGGCGCCCGCGCCAACGCGTCGTTCCAAATCGCGCCTAGCGAAGTCATGCGCGCGCGAGCTTTCTGATCAGTCCCAAATCCATTTCCCCGGCCTTCCCCCAGCCTTCCGCGCCGGGTGGAATTTGTCGTGGACGCCGAACGCCTCGCGCGTCAACGCCGTCGCCCGCGAATGCCCCAGCGTCAACACTGGCGCGCGGTTGAACTTCACCATGCTCACGGATAGCGCGACACAGGCGGCCGCGGCCGGCGCTGCGACGGAATCCGCCCGGTGATCTTGCAACTGCCGCCCAGCCCTGTCCCCTTGATGCAGCAACCCCAATCCGCCCCGCGGCAGTAGAGCGTGTAGTCGGTCGGCGCATTCGACGCGCGCGGCAGATACTTCAAACACTCGCGCCCCTCCGGCGTCTGCAAAATCGCAAACACAGAATTCTCGCCGCACCCGTTCAGGATCGGCGATTGCCGCTCGAACGGATCGAACGGCTGCGCCTGAGACGGCCCGACGACCGGCGCCGACTGAAACAGCAGCAAAATGACAAGCAACGTGATCGGCATGGCGAGGTGTCGCATCGGCGCGTCTCCTTTTTCGCACGCCCACCATAGCGCAAAACGAAACCGGGCGGCACAGAGCGCCGCCCGTTTCGTCGTCACGCCAAGGAGCGTGGCCAGCGGCGGACCAGGTAAAGCGCCGCGCTGAGCGGCAACGCCCAATCCTGAATGACGCCAAGCAGAATCGCTGCGCTGCCGCCGATGACGCACCAAAGCAGCGGCACGGCGACAACGGCCCACGGCGCGCGCCGTCCATAAAGCAACAGCACGCCGAACGTGAAGATGGTCACCGGACAAGGCGTCACGCCGAAAGCAGGTGCTGCCGGATAGACATGCCCCGTCCACCAACCGATCAGCGGATAGACAATCAGCGCATAGGCGCAAAGCCCGAGGCCGAGCGCCACATCCGTTGGCGGCGCGGTTGCGAATACGTCGCGCCGGACCGTGCCGGCGAGGAGCAGCATTGCCGCTTCGATCACGAACAGCAGGCCAAACGCAAACGCTGCGGGATTGATCGCGGCGAAATAGGTCATGTGATACGCGACGCCGGTCCATGCCCACATCGCGGCCAGCACCGCAAGGACGGCTCGTGCAGCTGTTGTCGATCGCGCAAAGGCGAGCGCTATCGCGCCGATCCCAAGGGGATACGCCACCGTCTGCGCCGGCCAAATCGCCTGATTATAGGCCGCGAACGTGGCAAAGAACTGCTCCGCCGTAAACGGAAGGAAGCCGCTCACGCGCCAAGTACCCGCCGCGCCACGCCCTCGTAGATGTCCGCCACGTGCGAAGCGCTCTGACGCAACCCCGCCTCGATCCACCAGCGCATCAAACCGGCGAACGCACTTGCCAGCACGACCGCCGTCTCCTGCCGCCGCACTTGCGGCCACGCCGGATAGCGCCGCCGCAAATTCGCCTCCGCAATCGCGCGCAGCTTGTCCTCGCGCGCCGCTTGCGTGCGTGCGAATTGCCCCGACGCCGCCAGCGACAGTGCAAACGCGCGCGCCTCTTCCACGTGGCGAAACACTTCGCGCGCCGGCAACATCGTGTCGTATCCGCTGCGCGTCTCGCGCGCCCGCGCGTCGAACATCGCCACCATCCCGGCAAATGAGGTGATCAGAAAATCGTCCTTGTCGGCGTAGTGCTTGTAGAACGTCGACCGCCCCACGCCGGCAGCCGCAACAAGCTTGCGCACGTCAAGCCGGTCCGCCCCCACGCGTGGCGACAGCGTCATCAACGCCTCCGCCAGCGCCCACCGCGTGCGACGAGCGCGCGCGTCAACGCTCGAAGGCCTGACCCGCCGCTTGCCTGATTTCGTGGACACCACGCCCCCACCTGTCTCCAAACGCCGTGCACGCCGCTGACGCCGCAGGAAAACACTCTATCACACACGCACAAACCACGGAGCCTCACATGACGAACGAACGTGCCGGCGCCATCGCGCTGATCGCAGGAACGCTGGCGATGATCGGCGTGATGGCGCATCACCCCGAAGGCATTCATCAGGGCCCGGGCCAGGCGGCGACGCTCCAACTCGCCCTCATCGTCCATGCGGTCGCCATCGCAGCGACGCCGATGATGACGTTCGGCATGTTCGCCGTCGCGCGCTATCTGGGCAGCCCGCCCGCCGCAATCTTCGCGTTCGTCTGTTATGCCTTCGGCGCCATCGCTGTCATGCTCGCCGCATCGATGAGCGGCCTCGTCGCCACACGCCTAATCGATTCACAAGCAAGCCACGATCTCTTGCGCTTCGGTTGGTACATGAACCAAGCCTTCGCCAACATCCACGTCGGCATGTTCTCCGGCGCCCTCATCTTCTACGCTCTCGCATGGTCATCGAAGGGCGTCATGTCGATGGTGGTGCAGATCACAGGCTTCCTCGTCGGCCTTGGGGTTCTCGCGTGGCTTGTGTCGGGCACCCTCACGCTCAACGTCCACGGCATGGGTGCGGTCGTTCTTGCGCAAGGCATCTGGTTCGTCCTCGCCGCGGTGGCCATGCTGATTCAACCGCGCTAATTTGGCCGCGACGGGGGGAACGATGAAGCGGACGGACTTCGGTCTCATAGAAGCGATCTTGGTGCTCTTTGCGCACTACACGATCGTCATCTGGGCAAACGCGGCAGCGGCGGCGTGGGACGTCACGCTGCCCAGCCTTCCGCTCTTCAAGCAGAACTACCTCTTCTTCGCCCTCACCCTGGCGCTTCTCTTGTGGCTTAAGCTGCGCGGCGACACATGGGAAAGCATCGGCCTCAAAGACCTACGCCCGCGCCACGTTGCGATGGGTGTGGGCCTCTTCGTCGCCGTCGTCGTGTACAGCGCAATCGCGCAACAGGCGCTCGATCAATTGATCCGCGACCTCACCGGTGCGGGCGCCAACAAAGCCGCCGCCGTGTTCAAGGACGTCGAAGGCAACACGACGCTCTTCCTGTTCCTCTTGCCCATCACCTGGCTCTTCGCCGGCTTCGGTGAGGAGGTTTTCTACCGCGGCTACCTGATGACCCGCTTCGCGCAGTTCATGGGCGAAACCCGCACCGCCTGGATCGCGGCGCTCGTCGTGCAAGCCGCCCTCTTCGGCGCCGCGCATTGGTATCAGGGCTTAACCGGCATCGTCGGCACCGCCGTCATCGGCCTCTTCATGGGCGGCGCGACGCTAATCTGGGGACGCAATCTCTGGCCCGCGATCATCGCCCACGCCCTCATCGACACGCTGGGATTCACGCTGCTCTACCTGGGCCTGTACGGATAAAAAACGGGCGGCACATCGGCCGCCCGTTTCAGTCAATTCAAACGCAGCGACTATTCGATGTCGATCGTCGAACGGCGGTTCTGCGGTTCTTTCACGCCGTCGGCGGTCTGAACCATCAGTTCGCTTTCGCCGCGGCCGCTGGCGCTGATCTGATTTTCGCCGATGCCTTTGTCGATCAAGTTGTTCTTGGTCGCATTGGCGCGGCAATCGGACAGACGCTGGTTATAGGCGGCCGAACCCGACGTATCCGTATGGCCCACGATCTTCAGCGAAGCCGAACCCGTGCTCTTCGCCGTCGACGCCGCTTCGCTCAACACGCGATCGGCTTCGGCGGTGATGTTGCACTTGTTGTAGCCGAAGAAGATGATGAACTGCTTCGTCTCAGTCGGCTGCTTCGGCTCGTCCGGCGGCACGATGACCGGCGGCGGCAAGAAGAAGTAACGGAAACCGATGGTCGCCGTGTGCTTCTGGATATTGTCGAAGCCCTGGCAGCAGAAGTGATCGTCCGGCGCCACGAACGTGAACTCCGGATCCGGCACGACGAAGTAGCGATAGCGCAGGAACACCTGCGAACGCTCGCCCACCGCGTAGTTCAACCCGACGATGCCCTGATAAGCGAAGTTCCAGGATTCGTCGCTGCCCCAACGCTTGTCTTCGAAGTCGGCGTGGTCGAAACCGGCGCCGGCGCCGAGCGACAGCGACAGCTTCTCGCTGAGCGGGTGTTCATACAGAACGTTCGCCATCAGCGAAAATTCCTTCAGCTCGCCGCCCGGCGTCGTCACCGTCGTGGTCGAAGAGAAGGACGTGCCTTCGATTTCGACACGGTCGGCGTTGTTCTTGCGATAGCCGCCTTCCAATTCGACGCGCCAGTTCTCTGTCACGCCGTAACCGACGGTGGCCAGGAACGCCCAGCCCGCGTCATAGTCGAAGTTGATGAAGTGCGTATGGATCGTCGTCGACGGAAGCCCGGTGCCGACCATTTGGTGATCGTGTCGTTGACCCAGTTGGCGCCGGCTTCGATGCCCACATACCAACCCTTCAGTCCCTCGGCTTGCGCCGGACTACACAGCGCCAACGCGGCCGCCGTGCTCAATAGTAAGGTAGTTCTCTTCATGCATTGCCCTCCCGCTCCCGGGCGCAAAAGGCAGTCCGGGCGTTCGCGGGTAGCGTAGACACGCTCACAGTAAACGCTGCGTTAACGCTGTCGGCCGCGCACGCGCAAGGATGTCGGGCGTGTCTGGAATGTCGCTATGAAACCGTCGTCGCGCAGCGCGCTTCGATCTCTGTTTTCAGACGCGCCGCAATGTCGCGCATGCCGCCGTCGGCGTTGTCGATCGCGTGATAGAACGCGACGACCATTAATATGTCCGGCGTTTCGCCGTCGCTGGCCAGCGGCGCGTAAAGCGACTCCGCGACATACCAGCGCCGCCCCGCGAACTCGACGCGTCCGGCGGCCCGCCTCAACTTGCGCCCGTCGACCGCCGGCATCCACTGCGCGAGCCATTTGCCGGCGAAGTGCGGCGGAACCACCTCGTCGATGAAGCGCCCGGTGACCGGCGCAACCAGCTCGTCCAGCACGCTGCCCATCATACGAACGCGAAAGCGCAACTGTTCGCCGCCGCGCACGATGTCCATGAAAGTCAGGTTCGGCAGCGCAAACTTCAGATCGCGAATGGTGAGATCCGTGCGCGCCGGCATGGTGCGCGAACCACGCTTGGCCTCCCACAACGCCGCCGCGCGCGTCAGTTGCGGCGTCTCGAAATCGAGCTCGTAGGTCCCGAACCACGGCGCACCGTGCGAACCGGCGACTCGCGTTTCGGCGAAATCGTAAGGCGCTGAGATCATGCGGGAACTAAACCACGCGCACGCTAAACGCCTCCTTAACGATTAGAGTCCCGATCCGGGACGCAAAGCGTCAGCCCGGCGCTTCCGCTTCGACCGTCACCGTTTCGTGCGCACGCATGGTGATCAACAGCACACCGATCACCGACAAAATGTTGGCGGCGATCTGATAGTAGGCGGGCACCATCGGATTCTGGAATGTCTCGATCAGATACGCGATCACCAACTGCGTCGACCCGCCGAACACCGTCACCGAAACCGCATAGGCGATCGACAACCCGCTCGACCGAACGGCCTTGGGAAACCCTTCCGTCAGCAGCACGTAAAGCCCGCCATACGACAGAGCCATCAGGAAGTTCAGCAGGATATTGACGGCCAGCAACATCTCCACGCTCTGCCCCGGCGTGGTCATCAGCACGAAGCCCTGGAACACGACCAGCAAAAACAGAACGCGCGGCACCAGGATGGAAACCTTGACGCCGAACTTGTCCGACGCCCACGCGCCGATGGGAATGCCGATCGCGGCCGAGATATAACCGCTGAGCGTCGTCAGCATCCCGATCTCGGGCGACAGGTTCAACGTCTTGATCGCATACGTGGTCATATAGCCGAACACATAGGTCGATATCGTCGGCCCCACGATGCACAGCACCGCCAAGATGATCGTCAGCCAATATTTGGCGAAAAGATGCGACAGCACCGCGCCGCTGGTTTCGTGCGCCTCATGCTTGTCGATCGTCTCGGGCAGCACGCGGCGGATATAGAGCCCGACCGGCCCGATCAAAATCCCGATGATGAAGGGCACCCGCCAGCCCCAATCATAGAGCTGCTCTTCGGTCAGCGACGCCGCCAGCGCCAGTCCCAACCCTGTCCCCGCGATACCCGCGAACTGCTGGCTCGTCCCCTGCCACGAGGTCAACGCCGCCCGCTGATGCGGTTGCGCCGCCTCCAGCAAATAGCTGGTCGCCGGCCCCACTTCGCCGCCGCACGAAAACCCTTGAATCAACCGCCCGATCACCAAAAGGATCGGCGCCGCGATCCCGATCGTGTGATAGCCGGGCGTCAGCGCAACGACCGCCGTGCCCACCGCCATGAGCATGATCGTCAGCGTCATCGCCGCCTTGCGTCCCGCGCGGTCGGCATAGGCGCCGATGATCACCGCGCCGATGGGCCGCGTCAGAAACCCCGCCCAAAACGTCGCCAACACGGCCAGCAGCCCGATGAAGGGATCGCTGATCAACTCGACGGGAAAGAACGCCTTGCTGATCATGACGGCAAAGAACGAGAAGACGATGAAATCGTAGAACTCGAGCCAGTTGCCGATGACGACCGCAATGATTGCCTTAGCCGGCACTCTGGGTGCCGTTGCCGTCTGCGTCGCCATTTCGTGTTCCCGCTCCGCCGCCAAACGCGGCCATTCACCATGACCGCAGTGTCACTTTTCCATTGCACAGTGCAAGGCTCACGTTGTGCAATCGTGCTCCGGATCAATCATTGTCATCCCGGAAGCTAGCGAAGCTCGATCGCGACAGCGATCGTAGCGAAGCTGCTGTCCGGGACCCAGGGCCAACGCGCCGGCGCGTGATGTTGGGACCCTGGGTCCCGGACAGTAAGGCTCACAAGACCGTTGCTCCGCAACGGGTTCGCCTAACTTCCGGGATGACAGTGATGGGTGGGAATGTTCGAGTTTGGGTAGGGGACACGATGTCTAAACTCCATGCGACGCTGACGCTGCTTCTAGCCGGCGCACTACTATCCGCCTGCGCGACGACGGAAGTCGCCGACACCAAAGACAAGCCCGACCCAAAGAACCCGTTCCCCTCGACCTACGCTCCCCTGCCCGGTGAGCCGACCGCGATCACCAACGCGACCATCCTCACCGGCACGGGTGAGCGGATCGCGAACGGCACGGTCCTCTTCAAGGACGGCAAGATCGAATCCGTCGGCGCCAATGTGTCCCCGCCTTCCGGCTACACAATCGTCGACGCCAAAGGCAAATGGGTCACCCCCGGCATCATCGACGTCCACTCGCACCTGGGCGTCTATCCCTCGCCCGGCGTGGACTCGCTCTCCGACGGCAACGAAGCGACCGACCCGAACACGGCCGAGGTCTGGGCCGAACATTCCGTCTGGCCGCAAGACGAAGGCTTCAACGCCGCCCGCCGCGGCGGCATCACCACGCTGCAAATCCTGCCAGGCTCCGCGAACCTCTTCGGCGGCCGTTCGGTCACGCTGAAGAACGTTCCCTCGCGCACGATGCAGGGCATGAAATTCCCCGGCGCGCCCTACGGCCTGAAGATGGCGTGCGGCGAAAACCCGAAACGCGTCTACGGCCAAAAGGGCCGCTCGCCTTCGACGCGCATGGCCAACGTCGCCGGCTTCCGCGCCGCGTGGATTAAGGCCGTCGACTACAACAAGAAACTCAAAGCCGCAGAGAAGGGCGAAGGCGCCGGCCCCGACCGCGACCTCAAACTCGAAACGCTGGCCGGCGTCTTGAACGGCGAGATCCTGGTCCAGAACCACTGCTACCGCGCCGACGAAATGGCGGTGATGATCGATATCGCGAAAGAGTTCGGCTACAAGATCACCGCCTTCCACCACGCGTCCGAGTCCTACAAAGTCGCAGACCTCCTCGCCAAAGCCGGCATCTGCAGCGCGACATGGGCCGGCTGGTGGGGCTTCAAAGTCGAAGCCCTCGACGGCATCGAAGAAAACGCCGTCCTCATCAATAAGGCCGGCGCCTGCGTCGTCATCCACTCCGACGACCCGAACCTGACGCAGCGCCTGAATCAAGAAACAGCCGCCGCCCTCGCCGCCGGCCGCCGCATCGGCATCGACGTGCCTGAAGCCGAAGCGATCAAGTGGATCACCGCCAACGCCGCCAAGATGATCGGCGTCGCCGACAAAACCGGCACGTTGGAAGCGGGCAAGATGGCCGACGTCGTGATCTGGAACGCCGATCCCTTCTCGGTCTACGCAACGACAGAGAAGGTCTACATCGACGGCGGCCTCGCCTACGACCGCGCCGACCCGCGCTATCATCCAAAGTCCGACTTCATGCTGGGCCACCCGAAGGGAGGCGAATAATGCGCACCGTCCTATTCGCTCTCTGCGCCGCCTTCATCGCGGCAACGGCGCAAGCCGACACCATCGCCGTCACCAACGCGCACATCCAAACGATGGGCCCCGCCGGTGAAATCGACAACGGCACGGTGGTCATCAGGAACGGACGCATCACCGCGGTCGGCGCCAGCGCGCCGATCCCGAAAGACGCCCGCGTCATCGACGCGAAGGGCAGCCTCGTCACGCCCGGCATCTTCGTCACCGGCACCAACATCGGCGTCGTCGAAATCGACCTCGTCGCCAGCACCAACGACAGCGCCACCAAGTCGCCCGACATCTCCGCCGCCTTCGACGTGCAATACGGCGTCGACCCGAACTCGACCGTCATACCCGTGGCCCGCCAGGCCGGCGTGACCCATGCGCTGGTCACACCCGGCTACGCCGGTGACGGCTCCCGCGATCTGCTCTTCGCGGGCCAAGCCGCGGTGCTCTCGCTGGCCGACGGCATCGAGCCCGTCATGCGCGCCAAGGCCGCGATGATGCTGGAACTTGGCGAAGGCGGTGCGGCCCGCGCCGGCGGCGCGCGCGGCTCATCCATCTTGGCGCTCAAGGCCGACCTCGAAGACGTGCGCTGGTTCATGCGCAACCGCGGCAACTACAACGCGGGCTCCGCGCGCGACCTGCGCCTCTCGCGCCTCGACCTGCAAGCCTTGATCCCCGTCGTGCAAGGCAAGATGCCGTTGCTGGTGAAAGTGCACCGCGCCGCCGACATCAGGGGCGTCCTGAAACTCGCCCGCGAAGAACGTCTGCGCCTCATCCTGACCGGCGCCGAAGAAGCCTGGATGGTCGCCTCCGACATCGCCCGCGCGCGCGTGCCGGTTCTCCTCGCCCCGCAAGCCAACCTCCCCGACCGCTTCGAAACCCTCGGCGCGTCGATGGAAAACGCCGCCCGCCTGCAACAAGCCGGCGTAACGATCGCCTTCTCGAACGGCGACGGCCACCGCGTACGCGAAGTCCGCTACGACGCCGGCAACGCCGTCGCCCACGGCCTACCCTACAAAGCAGCCCTCGCCGCACTCACGATCAACCCCGCCCGCATCTTCAACGTAGCGAACACGACGGGCTCCATCGAACGCGGAAAGTCCGGCGACTTGGTGATCTGGACCGGCGACCCGCTAGAACCCTCAACCCAAGCGCAAACCGTCATCATCGGCGGCATCGAACAACCGATGGACACCCGCGCCCAAGACCTCGCCCGCCGCTACAAAGACCTCGGCGGCACGATGCCACCGGCGTACAAGCAGTAGCCTCAAGACGTCGCCGCACCGCGCGAGAACAAGCAATACCCGAACACGGCGACAACCGCCGTGCCGATCAACGCGATCGAGACCGGCGTCGCGACATCGATCGGCGCGAATATCCAAAGCACCGCGGACACAAGCCCCGTCGAAGCAAACGCCCACCCCGCGAAGCGCCGCGCCGCGCGCGCCCGCTCGCTATGCACGATCGCTTTCGGGATAAGATTGCCGAAATACGCAACCACCAGCGTATTGAGCAACATGCCGACGCGCGTGCCCATATCGACGGAGACCACCCCCGTCTTCTGCGCAACGATGATGCCGATCGACGTCGCGACAATCAGAGCCGCGAGCGCCAGACTTTCGCCTATCGTTTTCATGATCTATGCCTTCCTTGCCTTAAGCGCGGCGGCGCGTTTGCGCTCGTCGCCGAAACCAAACGTCTGCGCAAATCCCATCAGCGCTTCTTCCAGCACCGACAAATTGAGGTGATAGACGACGGACTTCCCGTCCTTCTCCGACGCCACGAGATCGGCTTCGCGCAGAATCGCGAAGTGCGCCGACATGGTCGACTTCGCCACATCGAAATGCTCCGAGATTTCGCCCGCACTCATCGGCCCCCGCCGCAAAAGCTGAAGCACCTGCCGCCGCGTCGGATCCGAAAGCGCTTTGAACACACCGCTCATATTTCTATATTTCGCTAAATCTCGAAATGAGTCAAGCGAAAGAGCTGGAGCTATGCCCCGCCCAATTTCCGCGCCCCGGCCAAGGCTTGCGTCGCGAAGCCGACCAGGGCGACGCCGAGCGGGATGTGGAGCCACATAAGGTTTGCGCCCTCGACCGAGGATTTGCCAATGGCGGTCTGGAGCGAGATCACCACCGCCAACAACAACAGCATGAACCCGAATTTCAATCCGTGCGCGACACGCCGCAGCATGATGACCGCGGCAAGGCCTGCGCCGAGCGTCGATGCAATCAGCACGACCGCGCCCACCGAATGCGCCGTGCGTGCCCACTCGACGCCCGACAACATCAAACCGGCGAACACCGCCTGGGCGAAAATAGCGGCGACGAGCAAGCTCGTGATGACGCTCCACCACGGACGCAGGTCGCGCCGCGGTCGGCTGGACTCAGTTGGCCCGTCGACGTGAACGTCGGCGCCGTGCTTGCTTACGATCATCTTCGTTCCCCCTTTTCACGCGGACCTCGTGGTCGCGCGGCACGTCAAGCAAACCGGAGATGACGCTCCACCAGTACTGCAACTCGCGATCGGGCCCGTCCTCGTGAACGGCGAGATCATGCTTCTCCGTCATCATCGTCTTGCAGCAGGTTGAAAAAGTTCGACGACATTGCCGGATGGATCCAGCAGCAGAATCTGCTTGCCGCCCGGACCCGCCAGAATATCGTTGCGAAACTGAGCACCCGCCGCACGCAGGCGCGCCACTTCGGCCTCGATATCGTCGACGATGAGATGAATGCGATTCCAACCGCCCGGTCCGGGCTTCGCGCCGTCAGGCATGGGCCGTCCGGCTGAGCTCGCCGGTCCGCTGAGCAGCAAGCGCAGCCTGCCGCGCGCAACGTCGGCGAACGCGGGAACGAAGCTCGTCAAAACCTCAAAGCCAAGGACCTTCGTATAAAAGGCAATCGCCTTCTCGACGTCATCGACCATGTAGCGAACACAGACCATCTCACCGAAGTCGGTCATGGCTTTCTCCTTCGGGCCGCAGGTGCGCGATCGGCGAGCACCGCAAACAAGAACGCGATGCGCGTCGCCAGGTCCGAGGCCGTTTGCTGAAACAGCGGATAGGTGACGTCGTCGGGATCGCCGGTGACGGGGTTGGCGATGCTCCAGTGAACGGTCTCAGGCGCGCCGGGAAATTCAGGACACACCTCGCGCACGCGGTCGCACAGGCTGATCACCCAGTCGAAACGCTGACCGGCAAAGACGTCCAAGTGCTTCGTCGCGTGACCGCTGAGGTCGAGGCCGTGCTGCTCTCGCATCACGCGCAGGGCGTTGGGATGCAACGGCTTGGGGTCGCTGCCGGCGCTGTACGCCTTCACAACCCCACCCGACCGCGCCTTGACCAACGCTTCGGCCATCTGCGACCGCGCACTGTTGCCGGTGCATAGGAATAAAACGCGCGCCGCACCCGTCCGTGAATCGTCACGCGGCGGCGGCGTGAGACGAAGCCCGGGATGAAGCGCCCCGCCTGTCGCCGACAACTGGCCGCCGACCCGCGCAAGATCCAATGTGTAATACGTGTCCCGGCGATCGGCAGAACTCCGCCGCGCAGACACCAGCCGACCGTCTCTAAGCTTGGCCAGGTGGTAGGACACCAAATTCTGAGGCTCGCTCACCAACCCGGTCAACTCGTGGACCATGCGGTCGCTGCGGGCCAACTCACCCAGAATGCGCCAACGCAGCGGATGACCTGCCAGCTGTAAGAACGCCGGCAGCGTGACATCGGGGCGAAGGTTCGGTGTGCTCATACTCCACAATTACATCAATCTGAATTGATACGTCAAGATAGTTTGACGTATCAGCCTATCGGAGTTCCGCACTCACGCCTCAGGCGAACCCGCGGCGGCTGTTTTCGCGCGAGCGATATGCATCCATCGTCGCCGTTCGAAAGAGGCGTCGATGCGTGCGCTGGCCGGCCTGACATTTCTGGTGGCGATAGCGGCGGCGGCGCTGATCTTCAAACTCGCGCCCGGCGCAGCGCTCCAAACGATGGCCGCCGTGATCGCCGCAACCCCGACGCCGGGCGCCTTCCCCATGCCGGCGGCGCCGGGCGAAGTCGAAATCACCATCGTGCTCGCCGGCGACACAGGCCTCAACGGCAGCTACCAACCCGTCTACGCCAGCCACGGCATCAAGAACGGCGCACGCCTCACATGGGCCGAAGCAACCGCCGACATCGCCCCTGAGATCAACGGCGACATCAACTTCGCCAATCTTGAAACCGTCGTCACCGACCGCAACGACATCAAGCCGAACCTGAAACTCTTCGCTTTCCGCACCCATCCCGATGGCGTGCGCCACCTGGTCGCGACGGGCCTCAACGCCTTCTCGACCGCGAACAACCACGCGATGGATTTCGGCGTCGCCGGCGCCGTCGAAACGCTGAAGCACCTGGGCGAAATCGGCGTCGTCCACGCAGGCCTCGGCCGCAACCGCGCGGAGGCACGCACCCCGCGCCTGATAACGGCCAAGGAAACGACGTTTGCGCTCGGCGCGCTCGGCATCATCGGCAACGCCTACGCATCGCCCGCCGAAGGCGAAAAGCGCGCCGGCCAGTTGTCATACAACGAAGCCGGCGACCTCGACGAAGCCGTCGCCACGCTCGCGTCAACGCAAGCCGACTACCGCATCCTCTCCGTCCACTACGGCCAAGAGTTCGACGTGAAGACGTCGGCCAACGACCGCCGCCGCCTGACGCAAGCCGTCGCCGACGGCGCCGACCTCGTCGTCGGCCACCATCAGCACGTCGTCAACGGGATCGAGATCGTCGACGGCGCGCCCATCTTCTACGGCCTCGGCAACTTCCTGCATTGGGGCACGCAGGACATGAGCCGCCACGACATCTGCCGCGACTACGGCCTTATCGCACGCGTGCACCTGACCGCCGTCGACGATGAAACGCCGAAGCTGCGCGCCATCGAAGCACTGCCCATCACCAACATGCACAAAGCCACGCGCCGCCTGACTGGCGAAGACGCCGAAGCGCGCATCCGTGTGCTGAACCACCTCGCCGAACAATTCGGCGAACGCGGCGTACGCTTCGCTGTGGAAGAGGACGGCACGGGCCTCTACTGCGCGCCGGGCACGCAAACACGCGCCGACGCACTCGGCGCCCGCTGCCGCCTGGCGACGATCCCGCCGCCCGACGCAAAACTTGCGGCCAAAATCGAACAGGCGTGCGGCCGCCGCGTGGTGCGCGTCGTCGAAAACGAAGACGGCCCCGAACCCGTGTTCGACCAAGTCGGCTTCAGCGAAGAATTGCTTCCGTCGGCCGAAACGCGCTAGGTCATCGCTGAACCAAAGCGACCGCGCCACCTCTCTCATGCCCAATCCACTCGACCGCTACCGCCGCGATATCACGTCCCAATGCGGCGAAGACGGGCTCATCGAGCACCTGCTGACGCTGTTGCCGGAAACGCCGAAGACCTGCCTGGAAGTCGGCGCAGGCGACGGCGCGAACCTGTCCAACACCAACACGCTGTGGACGCAAAAAGGCTGGCGCGCGCTTCTGATCGAAGGTGTCCCCTTAGGGGTTGAACTGATCGAAAAGCGCGCCGCCGGCAACAAGAACGTCACCGCCGTCTGTGCTTACATCACCCCCACGGGCGCGGACTCGATCGACGGCATCATCAAGCGCACGAATTTCCCCGCGCATTTGGGCGTGCTCTCCCTCGATATCGACTCCAACGATCTCGAAGTGCTGGAGAATCTGCACGACACGATCGCCGATATCGTCGTCATCGAATTCAACCACGAAATCCCGGCCCACATCGATTACCGCGACGTGACCGGCGACGTCTTCTTCCGTCACTCCGCCAAAGCCTGCGAACGCGTCGGCAAAGCCAAAGGCTACCGCCTCGTCGCCTGCACCGGCCCCAACGCCATCCTCATCCGCGAAGCCGCGATCAAGGGCGAGGCCACCCAACACCTGCCCGCCATCCCCGTCGAACAAGCCTTCGACCGCGCCTTCGTCGAAGGCCGCCGCAAACTGCGCAGCGTCGTCCAAAGCAAATTCATCACCGAAGAACTGGCGACCGTCGGCAAGCCAAGCCCGCTGCTCGCAGCCTACGTGAAGACAAACGTGCTGATCCGAAAACTCCGCCGCAAATCCAAAGGCAAACCACCCGGCGCGGAGATCACTCAAGCCCGCCGCGAAAACCTCCGCCGCGCTGGTCTATGGATCTAAACGCCGATAGAATTGAGACGCCTCGACGGGAGTGCCGATCTTGGGCAACTTCTATTTCAACTACACCCTCAAGGGACCTAGGAGCGAACGGCTTGCCCGCTCGCTCAAGGGGCACCGCACGCTCGTCACGCCCGAGCAGAACAGCTGCGTCGTCGTTTTTATCGAGACACCGTTTCGCCAAGACATGGATCCGCAGCTCGCGGTGCGCCTATCCGGTGAGTTCGACTGCCCGCTGCTATCGGTCACCAATCACGACGATGACATTCTTTTCTATCAACTCTATCGCAGCGGCCACCTCATCGACGAATACGACTCGGCGCCGGACTATTTTGAGCGCTCCAAACGCCCGCCCCGCGGCCCAACGGGAGGCAATGCGGCTCTGCTATGCAAAACATTCGCCCACGGAACGGCACAGAACGTTGAACGGATACTCCGCGCAAATTCCGACACATACATGCGCGAATACCGGCGGCATCAAGACCTTGTCACGGAGCTCAATCTAAGCACATACGCGGTCGGCCTGGACTTCGACTATGTGATGAAAGACGACATCGGCCCACGCATCGGCATTTCGCGCGCAGACATGATCGCAACCGAATAGCGTCGACTTCCACAAAGCACGCCGTGAAATGATGTGATGTGCGCGCCCACGCGCCGCGGCCTAGAATGCGCGCATCCGCATTCGCGAAAGGCACGCCCATGATCGATCTCTATTACTGGCCGACGCCGAACGGCAAGAAGGTCACGATCCTGCTCGAAGAGGCGGCGATCCCCTACAAGATGATCCCGCTCAACATCGGCCAAGGCGATCAATTCGCCGACACGTTCCTGAAGATCGGCCCCAACAACCGCATGCCGGCCATCGTCGACAACGCCCCGAAGGGCGGCGGCGAACCCGTGAGCGTCTTCGAATCCGGCGCCATCCTGATGTACCTCGCCGAGAAAGCCGGAAAATTCTTCCCCCAAGACATCCGCGGCAAAGCTTCGGTGACACAATGGGTCATCTGGCAAATGGCCAACCAAGGCCCGAAGTTCGGCGAAGTCGGCCACTTCCGCCGCCTGGGCGAAACGCAAGGCGACCAAACCTACGCCGTGCGCCGCTTCACCGATGAAGCCAACCGCCTCTACGGCGTGATGAACAACCAGCTCTACCATCACCGCTACCTCTCGGGCAGCGACTACACGATCGCCGACATGGCGTCCTACCCGTGGTGCATCGGCTGGAAACTCCAAGGCCAAGACATCGAAGACTTCAAACACGTCAAACGCTGGATGGAGGAACTCGCTGAACGCCCCGCCGTCCAACGCGGCATGGCGGTGGGCGCAGACCTCTCCATCGACCCATCAAAACTGTCGAAAGAAGAACAAGACCGCATCCGCAAACTCCTCTACAACCAACGCGCCCGCCCCGCGCCGGGTTGATAAATCCAATCGCCCCGCCGCGACGTAGAAGCCCTGTCATGCGGGGGATTTGGCATGCTCGACAGACGCAGAGTCTTGGCCAGCATCGCGGCGGCAGGTGCAGCAATGGCGGCGCAGCCGGTGTGGAGTGCGGACGCACTGAGAGACGACATCGCCATCCTGCGCCGCGCCTACACACAGCTTCACCCCGGCCTCTATCGCTACGCCACGCCGGCCGAGATCGCCGCCCGCTTTGACATGTTGGAACGAGACGTTGCGCGCGGTCTGACCCAACGCGAAGCCTACCTCGCGCTCTCGCGTTTTCTAGCCACCATCCGATGCGGCCACACATACGCAAACTTCTACAATCAACCCGCCAAGACCGCGGAAGCTCTCTTCGCCGGCCGCAACAAGCTGCCCTTCCATTTCCGCTGGCTCGGCGATCGCATGATCGTGCTGCGCAACCAGTCGAACGACGCGCGGTTGCGGCCCGGCACCGAAGTCCTCGACATCGACGGCCGCGCGCCAAGCCGGATCCTGGCCGACCTGATCCCCTTCGCACGGGCCGACGGCGGCAACGATGCAAAGCGCCGCGCGCTCCTCGACGTACGCGGCCTCGATCGCTTCGAAACCTTCGACGTCTTCTTCGGTCTGCTCCTCCCGCCCGAAGACGCCGCCTTCAAACTGCGCCTGCGCGAACGCGGTTCGACGACCATCCAAGCCATCGAAGTCAAGGCACTGGACCTCGCCGAACGCCGCGCCGCCATGCCGCGCGAGCCCGAAGGCGACGACACACGCGTGCGCTGGACGCTCACGTTCCCAGCACCGCGCACGGCCGTACTCACCATGCCCGATTGGGCGCTCTACGACAGCAAGTGGAACTGGCGCGCTTTCCTCGACGACGTCTTCGCCGAGATCGCGCGGCTCAACGCGCGCGGCCTCATCGTCGACATCCGCGGCAACGAAGGCGGCCTCGATTGCGGCAACGACATCATCGCGCGTCTGATCGACAAAGACCTCGCGCTGGAAGCCTACGAACGCCGCGTCCGCTTCCGCAAAACGCCCGCCGACCTCGATCCCTATCTCGACACCTGGGACCCGTCGTTCAAAACGCTGGGCGATGGCGCGATCGACATCGGCAACGGCTTTCTGCGTCTGCCGCCGCAAAGCGACGGCGAAGACGGCACACTGATCCGCCCGAAAGGCCCGCGCTTCAAAGGCAACCTCATCGTCCTCACCGACGCGCAAAACAGCTCGGCGACGTTCCAGTTCGCGCAGATCGTCCAAGCGAACCGCTTCGGCCGCCTCTGCGGCGAACCAACTGGCGGCAACCAGCGGGGCATCAACGGCGGCGCCTTCTTCTTCCTCAAACTTCCCGCATCGGGCCTCGAAGTCGACTTGCCCCTCATCGGCCGGTTCCCCACGACACCGAAACCCGACGCCGGCCTCACGCCGGATATTCCAGTCACGACGACAATCGAAGACATCGCAACCGCCCGCGACCGCATCATGGAAACCGCACTGCGCCTGATCGCTTGACGCAACACACCGCGAATTGGTCTGATCGTCCGCAAGCAGCATCACCCCGCACGAACGGACAACCAACATGGCCGACTGGGTCGAACTCACCGCATCCGACGGACACAAATTGAAGGCCTGGCGCGCGGCGCCCTCGGGCAAGCCGAAAGGCGCACTCGTCGTCGTCCAAGAAATCTTCGGCGTGAACAACCACATACGTAGCATCACCGAACGCTTCGCCGCCGAAGGCTACCTCGCCATCGCGCCTGCGATGTTCGACCGCTATCAGCGCGACTTCGAAACCAGCTACGGCCCCGACGGCATGGCCGAAGCGTTCGCCATCGTGCCGAAAATCAAACCGGCCGACGCGCTCAAAGACATCGCCGCCGCGCACGCCGACGTGAAGGCGGTGGGCAAGACCGGCATCGTCGGCTTCTGCTTCGGCGGCACGATGGCGTGGGCCAGCGCCTGCCACCTGAACTTCGACGCCGCCTCCTGCTACTACGGCGGCCAAATTGCGCGCGCGATGCACGACAAACCGAAATGCCCCGTCATCATGCACTTCGGCTCCAAAGACGCGCACATCCCGATGACCAGCGTCGAAGAAATCCGCAAGGCCCAGCCGAACGTCCCCGTCTACGTCTACGACGCCGACCACGGCTTCAGCTGCGACGAACGCGCCAGCTACGACGAAGCCGCCCACAAACTAGCGTGGAGCCGTACTATAAAATTCTTCGCGGAGAATCTGGCCTAGGCGGCACGCTTCTCGCGCTGCGCTTCGAGCGCCAAATTCACACGGCGGGTCACAGCCGCCCGCTCCAGCAAGCTCGTGTCTTTCAACTTGCCGTGCCGCGACAGCCACAACGCCACGCTGACCCAGTCCCACAACGGCGAGTCCGTCGTGACGCGCATGGCCGGCGCCGGAAAATCGCCTGAGCCACGCTTGCCCTGCACCAGCAGCGACACAGCCTGCCGCGTCAGTCCCGCACGCTCGGCGATATCGCTGAGACTGGCATAGGAATCCGGCTCGATCCGCATCACACGTCCACCGGCCTTGCGGACGTCGCGCATCGCGCTGTCGACCGCATCCTTGAACGTCTTCGCCTCGCGCGAAAAATCCAGCACCACGACGCCTTTGACGATGCCGATCAAAGCGTCGTCGCAACCGGCTTCATAAAGCCGATCCTCGACATCACCCGCCGACACATCGAACCCCTCGACGATCATCGAGAAGACATGAGCCTCACGCGGCGACTTGCGCGTCTTCAGCAGTGCGGACATCGTTTCACCATTCGTATGATCTGCGCCGCGTGGTTCTCGACGCTGCGCGGCGTCGACCAAACGGATAGTTGACACCCCAGCGGCGAAGCGTCGGGACACAACAGCCTGCCCCAACAATGCGCCGACTTGCCCGCCGCCTTATAACGCCACCCCTTGGCTTCCGCGTGCCGGACCGCCGCCTCGATCTCTTTGCTCGGATGCTTGGGACGCCCGGCCATCCTGTTTGCTAGCACGTTTGTTGACATTTGTCAACAGGTGACAGGCCCGAAATCCGGCCACACCACCGCGCCAACAGCATACCCGCCCTCGCCATCGCGCGACGGCGGGTGGTAGGCTTTGCCCCCAGGTCCGCCCCGAGGAACACGCCGCCGCCATGCCCGTCTCGAACCGTATGTCGATGGCCGTGTCGGTGCTGTGGATGCTCTTGTTTCCGCTGCTGCTGTGGCCGCTCTTCGTCACCAGCCTGCAGAAGCTTCACCTCTCGCCGTCGATGGCGTTGAACGTGACGCTCGCCATCGTCATCGGCGGCCTCATCAACATTCCCATCACGCGCATCGTGCGCGAGCGTCCGGTATGGTCGCATCCGCTCGCGGTCTTCGCGCTCGACAAAGCGATGCCGAGCTGGCTCATCCACCGGCGCGAGACGGTGATCGCCGTCAACGTCGGCGGCTGCCTCATCCCCGTCGGCCTCGCGTTCTATCAACTCGCTTATCTGGCGCCGCTGGGCAGCGAGGCCCTTTCGACGGCGGCGCTCGCCACCGCCATCGTCACCTTCGTGAGCTACATGGTCGCGACCCCGGTGCCGGGCGTGGGCATCGTCATGCCGGGTTTCGTCGCACCGGTCACCGCGGCGCTGGCAGCGCTCGTCTTCGCGCCGCCCGAATACGCGCCCAACGTGGCCTTCGTCGCGGGCGTCATCGGCACGCTCGTCGGCGCAGACTTCTTTCACATCGGCGATTTCATCAAAAGCCCGGTCGGCGTCGCCTCCATCGGCGGCGCGGGCACCTTCGACGGCATCGTTTTGGCGGGCGTTTTCGCCACGTTTCTCGCGATGCCCTAGCGCCACAGCCGAATCAAATACAACCCGCCCCGCCCTCGCTTGGGCTCCACGCCCGCACTAGCGTCGATGACAAACTGATTCGGGGGACGCGCGCCCATGGCCGCCCTGCGCCTCTGGTACTTAGCTGGCATCGCCGCGTTGTTGGCGCTCACCGCCGTTGTGCCCGCCCGCGGCGACAACGATAGCGACGGTGTGAACGCGCGCGCGGTCAACATGCTCGCCGACTTCCTGACCCTCGCCATCCAACCCGAAGGCGACGACGGCGACCACAACGAAGCCGCCGAGATCGCGCAATGCCAAGCCGCCTGCCGCGCCAACCGCGAATGCCGCGACTTCGCCTACATCGGCCCCAGCGCAAACCAACCCACCGGCGTCTGCCACCTGAAACGCATGACCAACTTCGGCGTCATGTCCCCGGTCGTCGAGGGTCACGAGCGCCCCACACGCGACTCCCCTAACGCCGGCGGCAGGCTCACCGTCGACGGAGGCGAAAAATCCGGCCGCGTCACGCTGAGCGGCGACGACGTCCGCGCCACGCCGCTGACGCTGAAATTCCGCACACCGGCTGCCAGCGTCACCGTCTTCATCCGCGCCGCCAATTACAGCGAAGGCCGCACCTTCGCCGCCGTCGAAGCCTTCGGCGCGAACGGCAAGCCCGTCGCCCAAAACGGCGCCTGGATCCAAGCCGGCAAATACAACTTCAACCGCGGCGTCACCATCGCCACCGAAACCGACAGCATCGCGACGGTGAAAATCGTCTCCCGCGACGGCCCGGCGCTGATCATCGACGGCATCGCGTTCGCGCGCACGCTGATCGCCCCGTACCCTGTCCCCGAAAAACCAACGGCGGAGACAACACCGGAGACGAAGCCCGAACCGCCGCGCGAGATCATTCCACCCGCGCCGCGCCTGCCGCCGGTCGCCATCTACTTCCCGATGCCGCCGCGCGCCGTACCCACCGCACCGCCCATCGACATCACGCCGCCGGCCGCCGCGATCGAACCGCCGCTCATCGCAGAAGCCCCGCCTCTCACGCAGCCCGCGGTGGAACAACCACCCGCCGCCGAAGCGCCACCCGTCGTCGCCGCAACGCCGCCTCCAGCCGAAACCGCGACGCCGGCGCCTGCGCGCAAACGCGGCCTGCCGTTGTGGCTCGCCCTCGGCGCGATCGCGCTGATGCTGGCAGGCGCCGGCATCTACACCCGCAACCACCGCGCCCGCATCCGCCAGCGCCTCACCACGCGCCTCGTCTCCGACGGCCTGGCGAACCGCGTCATCACAATCGATCTGGCGGACGAGGCGAACCACAGCCTGCGTTTCGTCGTGCGCACGCCGGCCAACGTGAACAGCCCGGCGACGCACATCGAACTCATCCCCAAAGGAGCCACCGCATGACCGCGCAATCTTTGGCGAGCTTCTTCGATCTCGACAACGCCCAAGTCCGCAACGACGGCCTCACAGCCCTCGGCGGCACCGCGGCGCTCTACGGCGTCAAAAGCCTGCTGACGGCAGCGCCCTTGCTGCTTCAACGCAACGTCGGCAACGGCGTGGCCGACGCGCTGAAAGCCGCCCTCGACATCCGCATCGTCGACATCATCGCCACCGCCTGGAACACGCGCCGCGAACTCAAGCAATACACCGACCGCGCAAAATATCCCGCCGACCAGATCGTCGACCACGCGCTCGGCAAACACGACATCCGCTCGACGCACAAACCGCGCGTCCAAATCATCCTCGACAACTCGCCGATAGGCCCAGAGCTGGAATTCGAAGTCACCGTGGCCCTGAATCTCGAAGCCGCCATCCTGCGCATCCAAGAAGGCCGCATCATGTTCGCAAGGCTGGGCAAACTCTTCGGCACCGGCACCATCAAATGCGAAGGCGCCACCCTCTTCTCCCGCCCGACAAAAGCGGTGCAACTCCCCCTGACGCTCAGCTTCGGCGCAGGCTTGCCCATCGGCAGCACGACAGAGGTTAAAGTCGCCGACGCTGCGTAATACATCGTCATGGCCGGGCTTGACCCGGCCACCCAGTGGCCGCGCGTCTGCGCGGCCTAGAGACTCTTTGATATGCAGCGTTTTCCTTGACGATGCCAACGCGTCTCGCGCGCGCACCGACGTGCGCGCACTGGGTGGCCGGGTCAAGCCCGGCCATGACGAATTGGGGAGTGCCAAACGTGACCCGGACGTGGGTCAGCCCGGCGGAGCCTTAACGCAAAGCCGCCTCGATCGCCGCCCCGATCGCCAGCAGCCGCGCGTCCGCCATGTTCTCGCCGACCACCATCAGCCCGCTCGGCAATTCGCCCTCCGCCTGCATGGGCAAGCTCAGCGCGCAGCGGTCGAGATAATTGAACACGCTCGAATTGCGCAGCGTCAGCGCGTTCAGCTTCCCGAACGACGCCGCGTCCGCCACCTCGTCGAACCGCGGCGGCACCGTCGGACACGTCGGCAGCACCAGCGCGTCGAACCGCGCGCTGACCGGCGCCACCTCCGCAATCAACGCCGCGCGCGCGTACAGCAGATCGAGATAATCCTGCGCCGTCATCTTGCCGCCGACGTCGATGCGCGACAGCACGATCTGGTCGTACCGCTCGCGTTTCTTCAGCAGCCCCAGCCGCGTGTGAATCGCAAACGCCTCCGCATTCGCGATCGTCCCGCGCGCGGTAATCTCCGGCATCCGCTTCAGCGCTGGAAGGCTCACCCGCTCGACCCGCGCGCCCGCCGCACTCAACCGCGACAGCGTCCGCTCGAACGCACGCCCGACAACCTCATCGACGCCGTCCAGCACAAAGTCCGTCGGCACGCCCAGCCGCAAGCCGGCAATGCCAAGCGGCGGATGCTTCGCCACCGGCGCATCTGCGATCAACGCATCGACCAACGCACAGCACGAAACCGAATTCGCCAGCGGCCCAAACGAGTCCAACGTCGGCGACAACGGAAACCCGCCCTCGCGCGTCACCCGATCGCGCGTCGGCTTGAACCCGACGATCCCGCAAAACGCAGCCGGAATACGGATCGACCCACCCGTATCCGTCCCAAGCCCCATCGCCGCCTGCCCCAGCGCGACGGAAACGCCGGCGCCCGAACTCGACCCGCCCGGCACGCGCTTCGCGTCATGCGGATTGGGACAGTTCGGATAATGCGGATTGACGCCAAGCCCCGTGAACGCGAACTCGCTCATATGCGTGCGCCCGACGATCACCGCGCCGGCAGCACGCAGCCGCCCGATCACCGGCGCGTCATGCAAAGCCGGCGGCGCATCGCGCAGCGCATCGCTGCCCGCCGCCGTCACCTCGCCCGCCACGTCGAACAAATCCTTCACCGACACCGGCACACCCGACAGCGGCGACGCAACGACGCCGGCCTTGCGCAGCCGGTCGGACACATCGGCCTCCGCCCGCGCACGCTCCGCCGTCACCAGCGTGAACGCCGCTCCATCGCGCGCAATCGATTCAAGCGCGCTCTCGGTCAGCGCACGGCTCGTGGTTTTCCCCGAAGCCAAGTCGGCGGCAAGCGCGCCGATCGTTCGTTTTTTCAGTGTCATAAGCGGCATTTGCCGCGATCCCGCCGCACCCGTCAACGACGAGCGCCGCCGTCCCCGTCCAGCGCCCGCAAAGGCTGCGTCCGCCGCGCGCGATCGGCCCTGGCGGCGTCTTCATATCCACTGACGCGTCCGGGACGCACAGGCGCGGCCTTGCGCGGCTGCGGCGCGCGAGGTTCGCGCACGAAACGCCGGCCGAGTTTGAGGGACAGTTCCGCGATCCACGGCGCGACGTTGATGGCGACGGGCCGCCGCGCTTGCCGTGCGCCGCGCAGCGCCGCCGTCAGACACAACGCGAAATCTTCCGCAAACGACGCGCGCGATTCCAACAGCGGCGTGAACGGCAGCACGTTGATATGCATCGCAAAGGCCCGGTCATCGCGCACCAGGTGCCCGTCGAACCCGCCGCGCCCGGCGACCACGGTGTAAAGGCACGGCCCCGCAGGCACCTCGGCGCTCAACGGCACAAGCGCGCGTTTGACATAGCCCCAGCCGTCGGTCTCGCGAAACGACACGCGCGCCGTATGCCAAAGCCTGCGATACGTCACGCCGCCTTCGTCGACATCGACATGCAGAAACGGCGCGCCCGGCAGCGCGATCAGCACGAACCCCGCAAGCGACAGCACGTACCCGGCGACAAGCGCACACACCGCAACCGCGCCCGCGAAGGTCAATGTGAATGAAGGCTCGGCCAGTGTCGCTGCAATCAGAGGGCCCTGCTCAACCCCCGCCGCAACCATCGGCACCGCCATCGCCGCCAACACGCCGCCGAGCGTGGCGAGCCGCACGCGGCTCGGCCTGATCCGGAAAGGCAACGTGACGGTGGACATAAGGGGCGAAGGCGCGATGAAGGGGAACGAGGGCGACGGGCTACCCTAATTCGAAGTTCCTTGCACCTTCTTAACGCGCCGCCTGTGGCGACGCTCACGCGTCGGCCAGGTTAGTTCGTCCCCGGTGGCCGGCCGTCTTTGCCGCTGAAGCCGGGCGCGGGCAGCGGACGCGGCTTGAGCTCGCGCCGGCGGCCTTGGAGTTCTTCGTCGTCCACGGTGCCGTCGGTGTTGATGTCGGACCGCTGGAACAGCGTGCGCCATTGCGACGCGAATTCCGAATAGACCAGCCGTCCGTCCGCGTTCCAATCGAACACCGGCGACGACACCTTCTCGGCGCGAATGCGCTCGTTCAGCGCCCGCGTCTCGACGACGTCAAGCGCCTCGTCCCCGTTTGCGTCGTCCCTCTTGAAGTCGGCCGCCAGCACCTGCTCAAGCTCCGCCCGCGTCACCGCACCGTCGCCGTTCGCGTCGAAACGCACCAGGCCGAGGCTCTCCGGCGGCTTACGCGGACGGGCGGGCTCGGTACCGGCCGCAGCCTCAGCGCCGCCCGACGGCGCCATCCCGTGCTTCGGCTTCGATGACCCGAACGGATTGAGGCTCGCGCAGCCGACAACCAAACCCGAAACCGCCAGCACCGCCGCGACCGCAACCCAACGCTTCATCGTCTCCCCCGACTATCGAGGCCCGGACATTAGCCTAATTCGCGAACCCACCCACAGCCCCAAATTCGTAAGGGAATCCGCCACCCCGCCAAGCACAGCCGCGCCAACGAAAAAGGGCGGGCTCCATCCGAAGCCCGCCCCTCACACCGCACTCAAACCTGGATCAGTGCACGCGCTCGCCGTGCTGCGTGATGTCCAGGCCTTCCATTTCTTCTTCCTCCGAGACGCGCAGACCGATGGTCGCCCGCACGATCAGAAGAATGATCGTCGTCACGAACGCGCAGTAGACCGCGGCGTACGCCAGGCCAATGGCCTGCGTCGTCACCTGGTCCGGATTGCCGTCGATCAGACCCTTGCCCAGGCTGTTGACCGACGACAGCGCGAACACGCCCGTCAGAATGGCGCCCAGCGCGCCGCCGATGCCGTGGATGCCGAACGCGTCGAGCGAGTCGTCATACCCCAGCGCCGCTTTCAGCCACGTCGCGCCGATGTAGCAAACGATACCGGCGGCAAGGCCGATATAGATCGCGCCGTCCGGACCGACGAAGCCCGCCGCCGGCGTGATCGCGACAAGGCCCGCAACCGCACCCGACAACATGCCCAGAACCTTCGGCTTACGCGCCACGATCCATTCGATGAACATCCAAGACAGCGCCGCAGCCGCGGTCGCAACTTGCGTGTTCATCATGGCCACGCCCGCGAGGTCGTTCGCCGCCACCGCGGAGCCCGCGTTGAACCCGAACCAGCCGACCCACAACAGCGAGGCGCCGATCAGCGCGTACATCAGATTGTACGGCGCCATCGTGCCTTCGGCGTCGGCTTTGCGTGGCCCCATGACGATCGCGCAGACGAGACCGGCGATGCCGGCGTTCAAGTGAACGACCGTACCGCCTGCGAAGTCCAGAACGCCCATGCTGCCCAAGAAGCCGCCGCCCCACACCCAATGCGCGACCGGCGCATAAACGGCGATGAGCCAGAGCGTCATGAACACCAGCATGGCCGAGAACTTCATGCGGTCCGCAAAGGCGCCCGTGATCAACGCCGGCGTGATGATCGCGAACGTCATCTGGAACGTCATGAAGACCGATTCAGGGATCGTCGCCGCCAGAGAGTGCGCAACCCCCGGCACGACGCCGTGCAGGAACACGCGGTCAAGCCCGCCGATATAGGCTTGGTTCGCCCCGCCGTTCGTGAACGCCAGCGAGTAGCCGATGATGGCCCACGCGATGGTCACGACCGCGGTGATCGCGAAGCTTTGCGCCGCGGTCGCCAGAATATTCTTCTTGCGCACCATGCCCGAATAGAAGAGCGCGAGGCCCGGGATGGTCATGAGCAACACCAACGCCGTCGACGTCAGCATCCACGCCGTATCGCCGGTATCCAGTTTCAAGGCCACTGCATGCGCCGGAAGCGCCGGCGCTGCCGCCGCGGCTTGCGCAAACGCCGCCCCCACCGACGAAAGCACTGCGGCCCCCGCCGCGACGCTCCGCTTGAGATACGTACTGACTGCCAACATCGGAAATGCCCCTCTTCTCGTTAGAATCTAGACTCGTTCGAACCGCGCGATGCGCCGGCCCGAACGCGAAACCGGCATGTTCGCGGCCATCGTGCGCGCGGGGCGCACGGTGTTCGCGGATTTCTTCGGATTGCGGTTCAGCTGGCGCATGTGCAGACGCGCGGCGGTGTCGATCGGCGCGGCTTCGCGACGAACCGACGCGAACATCTGCGCCGCCGCCGGTCTCTGCGAGACAGCGCGCGGCGGCTGACGCCGGCTGGTCATGAAGAACGCACCGGCGCTTGCCGCGCCAAGCGTGCTCAGCACGACGACGTTCGGCGCCACGTTCACGACATCCGCGCGCGCGACGATGGCTGAATACGCGGCCCGCGCGGGCGCGGCCAAAAAGTCGCCGTAAACGAACGAGGCGATGACAAACAAGGTAAAGCCGATGGCAAGCGTGCGCGCGACAGGCACAAGCATGCCTTTGCTCCCACGCAGAAGGTCGAGCGACAAAATCAGCAGGAACGAACCGACAAGCGCGGTGCCCGCGCCCGCTTCGCTGATCATCTGTCCCAGTGCGGCAAGCGTGAGCCAATACGGCTCGGTCAGTGACGCCAGCCCATCGAGCAGCGAAGTAATCACACTCATGTCCCCAGTCCCCCACTGTCTAATTGCTGCAAATGCTAATGGAGGGACCGGCGCTGAAAAGCGCTAAAACCTTATCGAAAACGCTCGCTCACAGATTGCAGTTTGATGATGCACGGCGGTGACATGAGGTGCACGAAAGCCATGCAAACGACTGCCTAAGCTTTGCGCTCCCCGCCCAACTTCCACGCACACGTGTTGAGCATGCGCGAATGACGCACCGCGCGGTCGCGCAGGGCGCACGTCGAGCGCCTCGCATGACGACGAACTGAGTTCCGGCGACACAATTCGCCCGCTAACCGTTGATTTTCCGCGGCAAAATCTTGGCATGAGCGTGCCGGAACTGTTCGCGCCGATGGCGCGTTTCTCAAGCGACGTGCGGGGCTTTCCTCGACCAACAGACAGGGTGTGTCATGCCATTCGTTCTGCAGCCGTTACCTTACGCAAAGAACGCGCTTGAGCCTGTGATCACGGCGCGCACGATGGAATTCCATTACGAGAAGCATCATCGCGGCTACGTCGATAAGCTGAACAAGCTCACGGCGAAGACACCGTTCGCGCAGGCCGCGCTCGAAGACGTCATCGTGCGCACCTGGGGCAAGCCCGACCACACGACGATCTTCAACAACGCCGCCCAGGTCTGGAACCACGATTTCTTCTGGCACTCGATGATGCCGGGCGGCGGCGAAGGCACGTTGAGCAAGACGCTGCAAAAACGCATCGACGCCGAGTTCGACGGCTACGACAAATTCGAAGATCATTTTGCCGAAGCGGCCCTCGCCCATTTCGGCAGCGGCTACGTCTGGCTGGTCGAAGAATCCGCCCGCCTCAGCATCCTGACGACGCACGACGCGGTGCCGCCCCTCGTCCTCGGCGCGCGCCCGCTCCTCGCCTGCGACCTGTGGGAGCACGCGTACTATCTCGACCACCAAAACGAACGCGAAAAATTCGTCCGCGGGTTTCTTGAGAAATTGGTCAACTGGGACTTCGCCGAAGAACAACTAACGGCCACCCACGCCAAGCCACCATCGCAAACGCAAGAAGCGCGGATCTAGGTCGCGTGCTGCAACGCGGCAGCGGCGCGGCGCGACAAGCTTAAACTGAGCGTCCGCGCCGCAACCGCTGCGCGCACGCTAACCACACACCCAATCTCCGGTTCCCTTCACCAAACCTCACGGCAAGTGACGACGGGCGCACAGATAGTGCGCGCATAAACGCACGCCTGTGATAAAGTGACCTTCATGATGGTGCGCGAAAAAACTCAAATCTTCGTCTTGCTTCTCGCGATAGCGGCGCTGCTCTTCGCGATCTCACGCATCTACACGACGCAGCTCGCGATGACCCCGCACAATCTCGAAGGCAACATCGCCACCGAAGGCGGCCCCACCGCCAACGCGCCGACGCCGTAACGCGAGCGCCCGACTTCAAGCCGTCTGGCTTGACGATCGGAGGGATCAATACCCCGCCGCGCTCATCGCCAACCGCAACGCGCCCGCGACCATCCCAAGCGCAACGACACCCGCGACCCAAAGGCCGAAGAACCACGCCAGCACTCGCGCGTTCTCGCGCATTAGCGACATCCTCCTCGCGCACCCCGCGCGAGCGGCCCAAACGACCAAACCCCCTTCCCGAAGACCAGCGCGCAAAACGCAGCGCGACCCCACGCCGCGCCCACAGCTCTCAGCCGCGCGATCTAAGGCCTAAAGAGAGGCCATCATGGCGATCGCGCTCGCCGGACACACGCCGCGGAATTCCTCAGATGCGCGCACGCCGTCCGGCACATTCTCCCGCGCAATGCTCACAAACCCACGCCGCTCGAAAAAACGCTCCGCTGTCGTCGTCAGCAACACGACGCGCTTAACGCCGCGTCGCTTAAGGCTCGCGGTCAATCGCGCCACCAGTTGATCCGCGATGCCGCGTCCCCGCTGGTCCTCGCGCACCGCCAGCGACCGCAGCAAAGCCGCATCGCCGTAGACCTCTGCACCGACACAGCCGCCAATCGCATCGCCATCCACCGCCACCATGAATGTCCGCAGATGCGCCCGCGCGCCAGCGGCCGGCAGATCGCACGCCAGTAACAGGCGTTCGATCGCCTCCCAATCCTCATCAACGGCAGGCCGAAAGTTCGACATCAGCGAAAGTCTCACACGCGCCGCCGCCAACGACCAGGGGCTCCAAACGCAACCCTCTCTTGACATCGGCACAACACTTCCATAATTATGGAATTATGGAAGCGCAACAAATCATCAAAGCCCTCGAAGCTCTCGCCCAGGAATCCCGCCTCGCCGCGTTCCGCGCGCTGGTGAAGGCAGGCCCGCCCGGCCTCACCCCCACGGTGCTCAGCGAAAAGCTGGACCTGCCCGCCCCGACGCTCTCGTTCCACCTGGCGCAGCTTCGCCACGCGGGCCTCGTCAACGTCACGCGCGACGGCCGCTCGCTCATCTACGTCGCCAACTACGACGCCATGAGCGGCGTCATCGGCTTCCTCACCGAAAACTGCTGCGCCGACGCCGGCTGCGCGCCCGCCTCGTGCAGACCATTGAAAGAGAAGAATGAAGCACGTGCACGTCGCCGCGCCTGACCTCCAACAGTGATGCCGATGCCAAATACGCAAACGCTGGATCTGGAACGCACGCGCGCAGCCGAGTTGGCGCAGCGCTTCAACCGTCAGTGCCAATGCGCGACCTTGGATGAAGCATCGCTCGGCGCCGCGCTGCGCGAGGAATCCGGCGACCCGGCCTTTCTCGTGCAGCTTCTCGAAACGCGCCCGCATCTCTTTGCCAAATCGCCGGTCTTCCTGCCGCAAACCGACCTCGCCGCCATGCAAAGGATCGCACGCGCGATCGAAGACGTCGCCGCCCTCCCCGCCTATCGCGAACGCATAGAGGCGTGGATGCCGGACATCGCCAAGGCGGACAAAGGTCAGCGCGGCGCATTCATGGGCTATGACTATCACTTGAGCGCGGACGGACCGAAGCTCATCGAGATCAACACCAACGCCGGCGGCGCGTTCCTGAACGCGTTTCTCGCCCGCGCGCAAATCGCCTGCTGCCGCGAGGTCGAACGCGGTCTCGCCGGCGCGCCGATCGCAGCCTTCGACGATGCCGTGCTCGGCATGTTCGAAGCCGAGTGGCGCGCACAACGACCCAGCCGCAAACTACGCCGCATCGCCATCGTCGACGACAATCCGCAAGCGCAGTTCCTGCATCCGGAGTTCGTCCTAGCCCAACGCCTCTTCGAACGCAGCGGCATCGACGCCGTCATCGTCGACCCGCGCGACCTGCATTACAGCGCCGGCATCCTGTGGGCGGACGGCGAACCGGTCGATCTCGTCTACAACCGCCTCGTCGACTTCGCGCTCGCCGAGCCCGCGCATCGCGCGCTGCGCGAGGCCTACCTAGACGGCGCGGTCGTCGTAACGCCAAACCCACGCAACCACGCCCTCTTCGCCGACAAGCGCAACCTCACGATCCTCTCCGACACGGCGGCGCTGCGCGGCGCGGGCGCGACCGACGAAACGATCACGACGCTCGCCGCCGGGATTCCGCACACGGTATTCGTAACGCCCGCGAACGCCGACGCACTCTGGGAGACGCGCAAAGGCTGGTTCTTCAAACCGGCCGGCGGACACGGCGGCAAGGCCGTCTATCGCGGCGACAAGCTAACCAAATCGGTGTGGCAGGACATCATCGCCGGCACCTACGTCGCGCAGGAAGTCGTCGCGCCCAGCGAACGCACCATCGCTGTCGACGGCATGAACACGCAACGCAAGCTCGACGTGCGCCTCTACACATACGCCGGCGAAACGCTGCTCGCGGCCGCCCGCCTCTATCAAGGTCAAACGACCAACTTCCGCACGCCCGGCGGCGGCTTCGCCCCCGTTTTCTTTCTCCAAACGTAACGCCCGCCGATAGTCGGATAGAAGGAGCAAGCTTGATGGCTATCGGCATCAACGGCATGGGCCGCATCGGCCGCCTCGCTTTGCGCGCCGCGATGGACGGCATCGCACGCGAAGCAGATGATCCGCGCGCAAAAAACCGCCTCGACGTTCGCCACATCAACGAGGTTAAAGGCGGTGCGGCGACGACGGCGCACCTGCTCGAATTCGACAGCATCCACAGCCGCTGGCGCACGTCATTCGCCGTCGAGGGCGAACAGGCAATCACCGTCGGCGGCAAACGCATCGGCTTCAGCGCCGAACCCGCGCCGGCCGAAGTGCCGTGGGGCGACCTCGGCTGCGACATCGTTCTCGAATGCACCGGCAAATTCCTGAAGCCCGACCAACTCGAAGCCTATTTCAAACGCGGCGTGAAGCGGGTCATCGTCGCCGCTCCCGTGAAAGACGCCGCCGCGCTCAACATCGTCGTCGGCGTCAACGACCATCTCTACGATCCCGCGCGCCACCGCTTGCTGACGGCGGCATCGTGCACGACGAACTGCCTCGCCCCCGTCGTCAAGGTCGTGCACGAGAACATCGGCATCCGCCACGGCCAGATCACCACGATCCACGATCCCACCAACACCAACGTCATTGTCGACGCCCCGCACAAAGATCTGCGCCGCGCCCGATCGGCGATGACCTCGCTGCAGCCAACGACGACAGGCAGCGCCACCGCCATCGCCCTCATCTATCCCGAACTCAAAGGCAAACTGAACGGCCACGCCGTGCGGGCGCCGGTCTTGAACGCCAGCCTCACCGACTGCGTCTTCGAACTAAAACGCGAAACCACCGAGGCCGAGGTGAACGCACTCTTCGACGAAGCCGCCAACGGCGCCCTCGCCGGCATCCTGGGCATCGAGTATCGCCCACTGGTGTCGGTCGACTACGCCAACGACACGCGCTCCAGCATCGTCGACGCGCCCAGCACCATGGTCACCGACGGCACGCTGCTCAAGGTCTACGCCTGGTACGACAACGAGGTCGGCTATGCCTGCCGCATGATCGACCTCGCCAACATCGTCATCGATAAAGGCGTCTGATGTCGGGCCTGCGCAACTACGCGATCGTCACGGCGTCCTATTGGGGATTCACGCTGACCGACGGCGCGCTGCGCATGCTGGTGCTGCTGCATTTCTTCCACCTCGGATACTCGCCCTTCGCGTTGTCGTTCCTCTTCCTGCTCTACGAGACCGCGGGCATCTTCGCCAATCTGGGCGGCGGCTGGCTCGCCTCGCGCTTCGGCATCCCGCGCATGCTGGCGGTTGGCCTGACGCTTGAGATCGCGGGCCTTCTCATGCTGTCCCTACTCGACCCGGCGTGGAGCGCGGTCGCGTCGGTCGCCTGGGTGGTCGCCGCGCAAGGCATCGCCGGCGTCGCCAAGGACATCACCAAGACCGCCTCCAAATCGGCGATCAAGGCCACCGCCATCGAAGGCAACAGCCAACTCTTTCGCTGGGTCGCCTGGTTCACCGGCTCGAAGAACGCCATGAAGGGCCTCGGCTTCTTCGTCGGCGGCCTGCTTCTCGACACAGTGGGCTTCCAGCCGGCGCTCTGGCTGATGGCGACGCTGCTCGGCGTGATACTCGCGGGCGTGCTCCTCTCCTTGCCCGTCCAACTCGGCAAGGCAGGCTCGTCGAAATCGCTGCGCGAACTCTTCTCGAAGAACGCCGGCGTAAACCTCCTCGCCGCCGCGCGCATTTTCATGTTCGGCGCGCGCGACGTCTGGTTCGTCGTCGGCCTGCCCGTCTTTCTCTATGCGCAAGGCTGGAGCTTCCTCGGCATCGGCGGCTTCCTCGCCGCCTGGACGATCGCCTATGGCGCGATCCAAGCGATCGCGCCCTCGCTCGTCAGCCGCAGTACCGACGGCCTCAGCCGCGAAGTCCCCGCCGCACGCGTCTGGGCCCTCATTCTCGCCGCCATTCCCGCAGTCCTCGCCCTCACCGTCGCAACCTGGACCGGCGAGCGCCTCGACCTCATCGTCGTGACGGGCCTCGCCCTCTTCGGCATTCCCTTCGCCGTCAACTCGTCGCTGCACTCCTACTTAATCTTGGCCTATGCAGGATCGGAGAAAGCGGCCGAAGACGTCGGCTTCTACTATGCCGCCAACGCGGCCGGCCGCCTGATGGGCATCGTCCTCTCCGGCGCGCTCTATCAATTCGCAGGCCTCATGGGATGCCTCGCAGGCTCGGCCGCGATGCTGGCCCTCTGCGCCGCGATCACGTTCCTCCTCCCCGCGTACCAGCCGCAGTCGATGACGACGGTTCGCCCATAGACGGACACGACATCATTTCACTGCCGCTGAATGCCCACCGCGCCTGCGTCAATTGCCGCCTTTGTCGCCGCGCAGATGATCGGTCTAATCCTGGCCATCGCCGCACGGAGTCTAAGCGACAAGAATGACGAACACCGCGGTGAGCGATCCGTCAACGCCGACGAACCGCCGCCTGATCGTGGGCGCGTTGGGCCTATTCCAGATCCTAGCCTGGGGCTCGACCTACTACTTGCTGGCTGTACTCGCGACGCCGATTGCAGCTGACACCGGCTGGTCGCTGACGTGGATCGTCGGCGCGATGTCGATCGGCATGCTGACCTCAGGCCTGATCTCGCCGCGCATCGGCCGCACGATAGACCGCTTCGGCGGCCGCCCGGTCCTAGCCGCCAGCGCGGTACTGTTCGCCATCGGCCTCGCCCTATTGGCGGTGTCCCCGCATCTCATCGTCTTCATCGCAGGCTGGATCGTCATCGGCCTCGGGATGGCGGCAGGCCTTTACGACGCCGTGTTCTCGACCTTGGGCCGCCTCTACGGCGACACCGCCCGCGGCCCCATCACCGCGATCACGCTCTTCGGCGGCCTCGCGAGCACCACTTGCTGGCCCCTCACCGCTTACATGGCCGAGACGTTGGACTGGCGCGGCGCATGTCTCGTGTACGCGGGCATCCATCTCGTGCTCGCCTGCCCCACGTACTTGCTGCTCCTGCCACGCGAGGCTGAGCGCGAAGCTCACACCGCGCAGGCCAACGGATCGCCTGCAAAGCCCGTCGCGCCGATGGCGTTCATCCTGCTCGCCGTCAACCTCGCGCTGACAGCGGTGATCACGTCGGTGACCTCCGTCCACCTGCTCACCATCCTGCAAGCCCGCGACCTCGCGCTCGCCGCCGCGGTCGCGCTTGGCGCGCTCGTCGGTCCGGCCCAAGTCACCGCCCGCATCGTCGAGATGCTCATCGGCCGCTACCACCACCCGATCTGGACGCTGGCCGCGTCGGCCGGGTTTATCGCGACCGGCGTCGCCGTGCTGTGGTCGGGCGCGCCGGCCATCGCCGCCGCCTTGATGATCTACGGCGCAGGCATCGGCATCCACTCGATCGCCCGCGGAACGGTGCCGCTCGCCCTCTTCGGCGCGCAAGGCTACGCAACGCTCATGGGCCGCCTCGCCCGCCCCACCTTGATCGCAGGCGCAGCCGCGCCGACGGCAGGCGCGATCGTCTTGGAATATGGGGGAGCCGACGCGACGCTGGCGACACTCGCGGCGCTCACCGCGCTCAATCTCGCCGTGGTCGCAACGCTCATCGCCACAACGCCGCGCAAACGCCCGCTCTAGCGCGGCGTGGTCGCGTTCAGATTCCGATCGAGTCCCTTAAGAATAGCGTCGATCTGGAAGTACAAAGTGACTTTGCCGCCCGAAGCGTCGCTCGCCTGCATCACGTCGTAGGCGCGCCCGTCCTTGCCCTTGACGATCTTCTGCGAGGCCCGCCGCAGCTTCTTCAGCCGCAGCACGTTGTATTCCTCGTCGATCAGCACGGCGACGAAAGCCGTCTTCTCGCTCTTGCCGTCGCCCGACGCCAGGATCGAAGCCTCAAGCCCGCTCACCACCGCGCCATGAAACGAAGACTTGGCCGCGTCGCGCGCCTTACCATAGCACCGGCTCGCCACCGTATGCGCATCAACGTCGATAAAGACCGCCTCGATGACGGCCAGCGCGTGAACCAGCGCCTTCTTGCAGTCCCCTCGGTTGAACGCCGCGATCATCGCGTTCTTCGCATCCCCCGACGCCATGGCATAGCCGTCGTAACCCTCGCTCGCCGCATACGCCAGACGCAACGCCGTATAGTCGATCTTCGTATCGCCCGCCTTCACCTTCGCGAGCAGCGCGGGATACGACGGCGCGCCCGCCGCAAGCGGCGCACCAATGAGCGCAAACAAAGCAATCAGAAAGGCAATCGCGCGCATCGCTAGACCAACCGCGTCTCACCCGGCAGCTGCGGGAACGGTTGCCCGAACGGCATCGGCCAGGGCATCGGCGGCGGCGCGTACACGCGCAGCTGAAACTTCGGCATACCCGCATAGACGACGCCGAACGTATTCGCCTCGCGCAGATTTTTCGCGCCGACGATCGTGTGCGTCAAATCCGTCCACGCCAGATTCGCGTTCTTCAAAGACGCGCCTGACAAATTCGCATGCGCCAGCTTCGCGCGCGCCAACTGTGCGCCTTCCAGATTGGCCCCGCGCAAATCCGCATCCGTCAAATCCGCGCCGTTGAGCAGCGCGCCCGACAAATTCGCGTTGCGCAAATTTGCCCCCACCAGCTTCGCGCCGCGCAGATCGGCCTTGCTCAGCGTGCAGCCCTGCAAATCCGCTTCATGCCAATCGATGCCGGAAAGCGTCACCCGCTCTTCACCGATGATGTCCGCGGGCCGTCCGTAGAGACGCGTCTTCGACGCTTCTTTGACGAAGTTCAGCCCCGCGAAATTCGCTTTGAACGGCGTGGCGCTGCGATGCTGATTCCAGTGCGCGACGCCATGGTCGAAGAGCCGGCTGTGCTGCTCCGACGATCGCAGCTCCTTCTCCGGCGCGCGCGCATGATTGTCTTCCGCACCGCCGCCGTTGCCGCCCGAGGGCGTCATCGGCTCCACCTGAGGCGCAGCGGGCGCTACTTGCGACCGCTCGCCGAATATCATGTCTCGCCAGTTCATGGGGCGAGTGTAGCACATCGCCCGTTTCGCCTGTCAGGCGTTTCAGACCCGCCGCAGCCACGCCTGCAGCAACGGGAACGCCGCGAAGGCGACCTGCGCCGCAAGGCCGATTTGCGCCGTCGCCGCGCGATAGGCCTCGAAATGCTCCGCCCACGACCGTCCGAAGGCGAAGACCGAAACCCCGGCCTCCGCCGCCATCAGCAGGGCAAAAGCCGAAACCCCCATCGCAACCCGCACCGCCGCCGCCCCCGGCACACCCTGCCGGCGCACGACCCAGCCGCAAACGATCCAAGACAGCGTCAGCATCACCGGCAGTTCGAGCAGCACCGCGCCCGTCTCGCCCAGCGATGGGGCGATCACCGTCACGCGCAACGCGCCGAGCACAAAGCCCGCCGCGAAGACGATAGCGAAATAAAGAACACCGGCTTTCAGCGCCGCCGCCATGCGACCCTCCCTGAAAGGAAGAGCTTACAGAAGCGGCGCGCGCTTGGCTTGACCGGTATCAAGCCGCCTTGGGCGTTTCCAGCGTCAGTTCGAACGCGTTGACCATCGACTGGTAGGCGACCTTCAGGCCCGCCAGCGTCGCCTGCACATCGCCCGCCTCTTCCGCGATCAGCGCCAACCCGCGCCACGCAAAAGCCGACCACGCATGCGGCCACGGATTGCCCGTGTCGGCCGCCGCCGCGGTATTCGCCGCGTCGATCGCCGCGAGGAACGCCTCAAGCGCCGCCTTCACCTGACCGTTCTTCAGCTGCTCATAGCCCTCGAGAACCTTCGTCGCCACGGTGTCGGGGGGCGTGCCGTCGGCCTTCAGCTTCAACTCGCGCGCACCGACGGCGAACCCATCCGGCTTCCAAGCCTTGGTGGCCAGCGTCATGCGCTCCATGAAAACGTCCGACGACAGGTTCGCATGCAACGCCGAGAGCGCGGCAGGCGCCGTCTCGTCGATGTTCAGCGCCGAGCCCAACGTCGCAAAGAAGCGGCGCTGTTCTTCGATCGGATCCTTCGGCGGTTCAACCGGCGCCGGCGCGACAGGCGCGATGTCCGAAACGGGTTCCGGCGCCGCGGCCGCTTTCACCTCGGCCTTCGGCTCGGCAACGTCGACCGCGGCAGCGGCCACGCGCGCCGACGTCGGCATCGCCGGCGCATCGCCCGTCACCATGATCGGCGACTTGCCCACGCGCGAACGGCGCATCGACGAGAAGAAGGCTTCCGCGAGAAGGCCGAGCAGCCCCATCCCGATCACGGCCGCGGCGACCATCATCGCCGGATCCTGCTGAATGACGTTCAAGTCCATAAAACCCCCAACTCCCCAATAACGTCCGGCCTTAGATTCCCACTGAACCGTACGTCGTCCAGAGCGCTCATTCGAAACGCAGGCGTCTCATCCGGCCAAGGCCGCATGCGCCTGCTGTGCTGTCGAGTGCTCTGCTAACCGCATGCTCCGCCGAAAAGGGCGGCGTAGGAATAAACTCAAGCCCGAAACCCAAACCCCCGATCAAGCACCCAGTGTCCTGACCGCTGCGCAGCAGCCCGCGGACGCTAGGTTGAAACGAAACGCCTCGCAATGGCATTCGCTTCATCCACAACCGCGAAGCCTGACGCGTGATGCGCCGATGAGACGCTTTTCGCGTTGAAGGCGACGCAACGAATTTGTGAAAGCGCACCCCGCGCGAAACATCACAGTTCCGCGACGGAAGTTCCATTGTACGGGCACGACCGCGGCCCATCTGCTTTCTACCTTGGAATGAAGAGGACACTCGGATCCTCCCCGCCCGCGTGCCGGAAACACCGCACGAGGTCGTAAAAAATATCGGGCAGATCGGTGGACACGTTCAAACCAAGCGCCTTTGCCGTATTCGCCATGATCGGAAACCCATGCGACCACTTGCCGCCGATCATCTCATCGGCGATCGCGCAACTGCGGTCGAGCGTGTACGTCCCCTGCAGAAGATCGCACGCCGTCGCGCGCCCTTCGGCCATGATCTTGCGCGCCTCTTCGGCGAGGATCAGGAACTCATCCTTGATCGCTTCCTGCGGCTTCAACGCGAGAAGCTGTAAAATCGACGGCGCAGGCATGCCGTAGAGCTGCGTATCGATCGGCCCCAACGTCGCCTGCGCGCCCATCACGATCTGATCGGCCGCCAGCGCCACGCGCGTGCCCGCCGACATCGCGAAGTAAGGCACGAACACCGTCTTGCGCGCACGATGCGCCTTGATCGCGCGCGCGATCTGACGCCCCGCAAACGAGTTGCCGCCCTGCGTATGCAAGATGATGTCCAGCGGCCGCGTCGGATCGCTGGCGACCAGCGCCGAGAGCACGTCTTCGAGGTCCGCGAAATTGAACTGATCGTTCTCCATGTTCTCGCCATGGATCACGCACACGACGCGCGAGCCGCGCACCTCTTCGATGCGCCGGATCAAAGCCCCCGCACGATCGGCTGCCAGCGCCGGCACCTGCACGCCCGCATGCGCGAGCCACACGGAACGCGACGACGACTTCGTATACTGAGGAAACACGGCAGGCGTCCGCTCTGCCATCGCCGCCACGCCGCTGTCCAGCACGCCGACGGGGCCCGCATAACGCTGCCGCTCGCGATAGCTCTCGCCGCGCGTCTCGTCGCGATCCTTGTCGTCCAGATACGTGACGCTGGACATTTCTTTCTCGGTCGCGCGACGGCACGAACGAACGAGTTCATAGACGTCGTTCGGCATGGTCAGCGAAACGTTGAGCCCAAGTTCTTTCGCGATCGGCGCGGTAATCGCGCGGTCACGCGACCACTTGCCCGACACAAGCTCGTCCGCCAACCGGCAAACGCCCTGATGATCGCGCGCGTCGTCCATGAGCTCGCAGGTCAACCGCCGCGCCTCATCCAACATCTTCTTCGCGATATCGGCCGAGATGATCGTCTCGTCCTCGACGCGCTCGATCGACTTGCCCTTGATCCCCTGCAGCACCGACGACGCCGGCCCCGCACCGACGAACGGATCGACCGGCGACATCGCGGCATGTGCGCTCATCACGATCTCATCCGCCGCAAACGCCATGAACGTGGTCGAGCCCAACGCGTAGTAGGGAATGAACACCGTGGTCTTGCCGCGATGCGCCTTGATCGCGCGCGCGATCTGCTGCGAGGCGCGGATCAACCCGCCTGCCGAATGCAGAATAATGTCGAGCGGCTTGTCCTTCGGCGCCTTGCGGATCGCCGTCAGCGTATCTTCGAGATCGAGAACGTCGAGCCAATTGCGCTTCGAATGCTCGCGATGAATGATCGCGATGACCCGCGACCCGCGCTTGGCCTCAAGCCGCGCCAAGATCTCGCGCGTCGACCCAGTCATGGTCAGTGCCGGCGCATCCAACGTGGATGGAATATCGCGTGTATCGAACCGCGGCATCGCCTCGGTGATGAACGTGCCACGCCCATGCGCGGAGAACCCTTCATCGGCCGAGATCCCCCGGCCCCACCACCGCTTCGCCGGCGGCGCAACGACTGGCCGCGCCGGCAACTGCGAGACAGGCGCGGGCGAGGCGGGCGCAGGTAATGCCAAAGGCTGCGGCATCGGCGCAGGCCGCGGCATCTCGCGCGGCGCTTCCAGCAACCGCCGCTCGACATAACGCGGCTCTTCGTAACGTGGCTCTTCGTAACGCGGTTCGACCGGACGTTGATACGCCCGCGGATCGACCTCACGCGGATCGGCATACCGAGGATCCGCATATCGCGGCTCCGGCGCATAGCGGCGTTCTTCATAGCGCGGATCGATTTCGCGACGCTCGACATACCGCCGCTCGTCATAGCGATCGTCATACCGCGGCTCTTCATACCGCGGCTCCACATAGCGCGGATCTTGATACCGCGGATCTTGATAGCGCGGCTCGCGAGGTTGATCCGCATACCGCGGCTCGACGCGGCGAGGCTCAGGCCGCGGCCGTGCACGTTCTTGCTCGGCGTAGCGCTGTTCGAAGGTCTGCGCCGCCGGCGCACGCGGCGCTTCAACGACGGCTTCGACCGCACGCGCATCGCTCTCCGAGAAAGCGGTCTGCACCAACACCGTCGGCTGCGGCAACGCATCGCCCGCCTCGCGCCGCTCGCCCGGCGCCGCGCGCTTGAACAGCGCGAACACCAACAACAGCAGTGAGACGAGAATGCATGCGCCCGCGATCGCATACGCGGGCCACGACGGTCCTGCCATCACGGCAAGTCCGTTCCACCCGCTAACGAACGCATCGGCGATGCGTGAGAGGACGACCCAAACGTCCACGCTACCCAAACCCCAAAAATCCTAAACCGGCGACCCAGCAAGCCAGCCTAAGATCCCCACCACATAACCACGGAAGGAACCGCCGCAGAAGCACCCCAAACCACCCAACGACTCTTAATCTTGACGGCGCAGCCGCCCGCTAACCACTTCCCCGCGCAATCCTCAACCAATGCGTGCAGTACGAGCGAAAAACGCAGGACGATCCTTCACACCGCCGCAGCCCCCGCAACCGCCATCTGCCCCAAAACGGCACGCCGCGCATGCTGCCAGACACAGCGGGCTTCGAGGACCATGAGGGGAAGGCCGTGATCACTATGTCCCCGCGTCTGCCGCCTACTGCGTCTCCTTGCCGTGACGAACGCGGACAATGACAACTTCGCCTGCGTCGGGATTCACGCGATAGCGCACGACGTAGGCGCTCGAACCGAACGGAACAATCAGCTGCCGCGAACCATCTTCACGCAGAGCACCACGCTCGGAGAGCGTCGACAATGAAACACAGCCTTTGAGAATAGCGGACACGGCTCGCTTGGCCGCGCCCGGCGCCTTGGCTTCGAGGAAGGCGCGCAGCCGGACGACGTCCAACACCGCATCTTCGGAGAAGACGACCCTCACGGCTGCGGCGTGGGCAGCTCGTTGTCGGTATCCCAGCTATCGACCCAAACCTGCAGAGCCTCAAGGGGAACGGCCTTACGCGTCGCCATGTAAGACTGCCAACGCGTCGCATCCTCCGCCGTCTCGGCAGCGTCGTGAAGAAAGCTGACAAGCGCCGACTCAATGATCTGCGACGGCGACTGCGCGCCGGCTTCCGCCACCCGCGTGAGGGCCGCATCAACGGCGGCATCGATCTCGATCGTTCGCTTGATAGTAGTCATGCAGCAGCCTCGCACAACGGCACCAAAATGTCGAGCAAACGCCAGCAAAACGCAGCGCTAGATCGCCTCTCCCCGTGCGGTAGATGAGACCGGACGACGCGCGAAACCGCCACCGTGCCGGCGATTATCCTCTTTGATGAGCACACTTGCCCACAATCGGTGCAATTAAAGCACGCAGCACCGTGGTACTCACGCAAGCGCGTTCCGCCATGGGCGCGCGAGAAGACGCGTGCTGGCGGCGCGCCGTTGGGACCGCAATGCCCGTTTACACGATCAGGCACGTCACCACGTATCACTACAAGCGCACCGTCGGGTTCGGCGAGCATCGCTTGATGTTGCGTCCGCGCGATGACCACGATCAGACGGTTGTCGATCTGAAGCTGGACATCTCGCCGGCGCCGACCGTCGTCGCCTGGTCGCAAGACGCGTTCGGCAATCACGTCGGCACCGCGCGCTTTGCGGAACGCGCGAAGGAGCTACGCTTCGAAAGCACGGTCCGACTCGAACACAAGCCGACCACCTTCGACGCCGCCACGATAGAACCCCACGCGCGCACCTTCCCGTTCATCTACGGCGAAGACGACCGCCGCCATCTCGCGCCGTTCATCGCGCCGCCGCGCCACGATCCCAAGCTCGACAGCTGGATCGCGCAATTCCTGCGGCCCGACGGCACGGCCGATACGCACGATCTGCTCACGCGCCTGACGCAAACCATCTACCGCACGTTCAAACACGTCGGCCGCCACGAGAAGGGCATCCAGACGCCCGATCAAACGCTGACCCTGGCCAGCGGCAGCTGTCGCGACCTGGCGGTGCTCATGATCGAGGCACTCGGCCGCTTAGGCCTCGCTGCGCGCTTCGTCTCGGGCTACCTCAACGTCATCGGCGACGACGAGAACCGCACCACCGGCGGCAACACGCACGCATGGGTGCAGGTCTATGTGCCCGGCCCCGGCTGGGTCGATTTCGATCCGTCGAGCGGCTCGACCGGTAACGAGAACCTCGTGCGCGTCGCGGTCGTGCACAGCGCGCGCGAAGCCATTCCGCTGCAGGGCACATGGATCGGCACGGCGGCCGACCATTTGGCCATGAAGGTGGCCGTGAAAGTTACCCCTGCGGCGACATAGTTCGTTCCCGCACGGAACTTTAGCGCCGTCTCGAAGTTAGCTTACGTCCCGCAGGGCAGGCTTGCGCGGACCACGAGGGTATTCCATGAAAATTCGCGCGGGCCATGAAATTGCGTACGACTGCCCGCAGCCGACGCCGATGATCATGACGTTGAGCGTGCACCCCTCGCGCATGCCCGACATGCTGAGTTCGGATCGTCTGCGCTTCGACGCCGCGACGCCGATCGTGCCCAACACCTATCACGACAGCTTCGGCAATTTCTGCCACGTGATCGAAGCACCCGCCGGCCGCCTCACCGTCTCGACCGAATTCACCATCCAAGACAGCGGCGAACTCGACGTCGTCCCGCACGGCGCGCGCCAACATGCGCTCGACGAACTGCCGGTCGAAGTGCTGATTTTCCTCTTGGGCAGCCGCTACTGCGAGACGGATCGCCTATCCGACATCGCCTGGTCGCTGTTCGGGCACGTGCCGAAAGGCTGGCCGTTGGTGCAGGCGATCTTGGACTACACGCACGACCGCATCACCTTCGGCTATCAATACGCCAGCGCCATGAAGACGGCCTACGACGCCAACTACGAACGCCGCGGCGTGTGCCGCGACTACGCGCATCTGGCGATCGCGCTCTGCCGCTGCATGAACGTGCCGGCACGTTACTGCACCGGTTATCTCGGCGACATCGGCGTGCCCGTCGACGGCGCGATGGATTTCAGCGCCTGGTCCGAAGTCTATCTCGGCGGCCAATGGCATACCATCGACGCGCGCCACAACAAGCCGCGCATCGGCCGCATCCTGATGGCGCGCGGCCGCGACGCCACCGACTGCGCGATCGTCACGTCGTTCGGCCCCTGCACGCTCGCCGGCTTCAAAGTCATCACCGACGAAGTTGTGATGGCTTAGGCAGCCTTGCGCTTACGTCCGCGCGGCACGCTCGACGGCACGCGGCCAAGCCCGATGCTCTTCGCGAATGCCGAGCGCACGCGCGCATAGGCCGGCGCCACCATGGGATAGTCGTGCGGCAGATTCCATTTCGCGCGATACGCTTCCGGCGTCAGGTTGTGGTGCGAGCGCAGATACCGCTTCAGCATCTTCAACGGCTTGCCGTCTTCCAGGCAGATGATGTGCGAATCCGTAATCGACTTCTTGATCGACACCGCCGGCGTCAGCGTGCCGCTCGACGCCTTGCCGTTGCCGCCCTGCAGCTCGGCCAGCGCCTGGTGAATGCTGCGCATCGCGCTCGGGATGTCGGCGACCGGAACGTGGTTGCGCGCGACATAGGCCGAGACGATGTTCGCCGCCAAACCGACGAGCAGCGTTCCTTCGGGAATGAGAAAGGCTTCCGGCTGCTCCGCGGCCGGGCGTGCGTTTGCTGGCATTTGAACCTCGTTGTGGGGATCGCGAGCGCGCGGGACGCCGGTTCGCGGAAGGGAACTACTGGTCTGCCGTCAGCCCGCCGCAAGGGCCTCGGCCGTCTGTTCATGCGCGATCGCCGCCTGCAAAACAGTCGCCCGCGCCTGGCGCAGCGTCAAAACGTTAGCAATCCGCCGCAAAGTCGCCGCCTCTTTAAGGTGGCGGGCGATGCGATCGTCAATGCTGGTATTGTACATAGGACCCCCGATGCACAACAGACTTGTGCGTCGATAACAGGGAACACACCACGCGATGTTCGGTTCCACCCCGCGCCACATTTAGCGACGGCGTGGCGAACCTGCCTTAACTGCAATTCACCTGCCGGTCACGCCCCGCCCAACGGGCGCATGAAACCGCGACACATCCCCCATCGAACGGATGAGTTTTGCACACTGTAGCGGGGGGCGCCGAGCAGCGCCCTACCCCTTCGCGCGCATCAGCATCCCATAGAGGTCGCGCGGATCGTCCGGGTCGGCGATCATGTCGAGTTCTTGCACGAACGACGTGCCCTTCACGCGCGCGTGCACATAGCGCAGCGCCGCGAAATCTTCGATGGCAAAGCCCACGCCGTCGAACAGCGTGATCTGCTTCGCGTTTGTCCGACCCGGCGCCTGACCCGCGATCACCTGCCAAAGCTCCGTCACCGGATGATCGGGCGCAAGCTGCTGGATCTCGCCCTCGATGCGCGTCTGCGGCGTGTACTCGACGAAGATGTCGGAGCGCAAAAGAATGTCGCGGTGCAATTCCGTCTTTCCCGGACAGTCGCCGCCGATCGCGTTGATGTGCACGCCGCTGCCCACCATATTGTCGGTGAGGATCGTGGCCAGCTGTTTATCCGCCGTACACGTCGTGATGATCTGCGCGCCTTCCATCGCGGCCTCCGCACTCTTGCACGGGCTCACGCGCAAACCGCTACCGGCCAGGTTCGTGGCGCACTTTTGCGTGGCCGCCGCATCGATGTCGTAGAGCCGCACATGCTCGATCCCGCACAGCGCGCGAAAGGCGACCGCTTGAAACTCCGACTGCGCGCCGTTGCCGATCATCGCCATCGTATGCGCACCCTTCGGCGCCAGGTGCTTGGCCACCATCGCCGACGTCGCCGCGGTGCGCAGCGCGGTCAGGATAGTCATCTCCGACAGCAACAGCGGATAGCCGGTGGCGACATCGGCGAGCACGCCGAACGCCGTCACCGTCTGCAAGCCCGCCGCCATATTCTTCGGATGGCCATTCACATATTTGAAGCCGTAGAATTCGCCGTCCGACGTCGGCATCAACTCGATCACGCCGACGTCCGAGTGGCTGGCCACGCGCGGCGTCTTGTCGAAGCTCTCCCACCGGCGAAAGTCTGCCTCGATCTCCGCCGCAAGCTCGATCAACACGCGGTCGAGCCCCACATGCAGCACAAAGCGCATCATGTTCTCGACGCTGATGAACGGCACGAGCGCTAATTTTGAAGGCGCGGGCATGGGCTCATCCTATCCGTGATGACCGCGGGTCGGCCGGTCGAACACCTTGCGACCCATCAAGCTGGCGACCAGATCGACCATCAGCCGCGCCGTCCGCCCGCGCTCGTCCAAGAACGGATTGAGTTCGGCCAGATCCAACGAGGTCACCAGATTCTGCTCGCACAGCAACTCCATCACCAGATGCGCCTCGCGAAACGTCGTGCCGCCCGGCACCGTCGTGCCGACGCCCGGCGCAATCGAGGGATCGAGAAAATCGACGTCCAGCGAAACGTGCAGCATGCCCTTCTTATGCTCGACCAGCTGCAAGAACTCGCGCAACGGCGCGACGATCCCGCGCTCGTCCAACACGCGCATGTCGTTTATCGCGTAATCGCGGCCCTTCAACGCCGCCCCCTCCGCCGCGTCGACCGAGCGAATGCCGAAGAGACAAATGTGCCGCGCAGGCACGGGCGCCGGAAACGGCGGGAACGCATCGAACCCCTCGCGCCCCGCGATATAGGCGACCGGCATACCGTGATAATTCCCGGTATCCGACGTCGCCGGCGTATGCACATCCGAATGCGCGTCGAGCCACAAGACGAACAGCGGCTTACCCTTCGCCTTCGCATGCGCCGCCACACCCGCAACGGTGCCCAACGACATCGCATGATCGCCGCCCAGAAAAATCGGAAACCCCGCGTCCATGGCTTTCAGCGAAACCTCGCTCAACGCCTTCGCCCAAGCGACGGTCTCCGCCTCGCCATGAACATGCGGCAGCGAATTCGGCCGTTCGACAAGCGGCGCGGGCTTCGCATCACCCCAATCGCTCACGCGATGACCAAGATCGGTGAGCGTGCTGGCAAGCCCCGCGACGCGATAAGCGGTCGGCCCCATCAAACAGCCGGGCGTCTTCTGCCCGGAATCCACCGGTGCCCCGACAAGAATGCAATTCCTAGACACGCTCACCCGCGACTCCCGAAGCAAATCGGTGGCGAAAGTATCAGCAATCGCTATGCGATGTGAAATCCGGTGCAACGCAACAAAACGCGCTGTTCGCGAGTGCGAAATGCAATTGACTTGACCCACCGCGCAGTCACACGCTTAGGCAACAGAGGGAAGTCGCCCATGACCACGCAAGTGCGCCGCAAGCCTGAGACGGCGTCGTTCGATCTGCAACCGCTGACGCCCACCATCGGCGCGGAGATCGCGGGCATCGATCTGCGTCACGCGTTGGATGTGCAGACGCTGCGCGATCTGCGCGCCGCGCTGCTGGACTGGAAGGTCCTCTTCTTCCGCGATCAGGACATCACGACGGATCAGCACCTGGCCTTCGCCGCCAACTTCGGCAAGCTCGAGGTGCATCCCTTTGCGCCGCACAAGCCCGGCTATCCTGAAGTGTTGGCCATCACGCACAACCGCGAAAGCCGCGGTCGCGAAAACACGTGGCACTCCGACGTCACGTGGCGTCTCGAACCGTCGCTGGGTTCGATCCTGCGGTCGCTAGAGATTCCGCCCGTCGGCGGCGACACGCTGTTCGCCGACATGTACGCGGCCTATGACGGCTTGAGCGACGAGGTGAAGGAACGCATCGACGGCCGCACCGCAATCCACGACTTCGCCTTCTTCCGCACCCGCATGCGCAAGCTGGGCAAAAGCGAAGCGGAGATCGAGGAATACAACAAAGCCTACCCGCCCGCCGAACACCCGGTCGTGCGCACGCATCCCGAAACCGGCAAGAAAGCGATCTACGTCAACGCCGCCTTCACGCAGCACATCGTGGACATGGACGCGGACGAGTCGGCGAAACTGCTCCGCCACCTCTACGCACAAGCCGCGATCCCGGAATATCAATGCCGCTTCCGCTGGAGCGTCAACGCGCTCGCCTTCTGGGACAACCGCGCCTCGCAGCACTACGCGGCATCGGACTACTGGCCCGCCGTCCGCCGGATGGAACGTGTGACCATCATCGGCGACCGCCCGCGCTAGAAGTACTGAAACAGCTCTTTGAACTCGCCCGATGCGATCATCGCCGTGATCAGCAGCGCGAACGGCACGACGGCGGCCGCGATACCGACGAGCGCAACAAGGCTCGCGCGAAGCCACCCCGCCCGTCCGTCGAACCCGGCCTTCGCGCGCCACACCAGAACGCTGCCCGACAGCCCCACCGCCGTCAGCTGACACAGCGCAAAACCGATCGCCGACGGCAACAGATAGATAAGCGGTGACACAGTGCCAGCCACCGCCGGATCCTTGAAATACCAATACGCCTTGTCCAGCGCATTGAAACAAAGCTCCGCCGCCATGCTGGCGCCAAGCCACGTCAGCAACACCAGCACCGCCGTCACGAAGCTCCGCCCGAGTCCCGCGCGCGGCACGCCTCCGCGCGCTAGCAATCGAGTGCCCAGGAAAACGGGCAGCAACGCGAACACCCCGCCGACGACGGCAAAGAACAGCGCCATCATCGACAGTCCCAGAACGCCTTCGATGAAGCCCTGCTGCGTCTCCTGCACGCCGTCGACGATGCGCCCGGCGCTCGCCGCGATCATCTGCGTGCTGATCCAAAGGCACAGCAAGCTGACCAAGATCGCGCGCACGAACCCGAACACGCCGGCAAACACCGCGTACTCGGCGTGCATGCGCCACCACATCACCACCGCGCACGCCAAGATCGGCAGCGAATAAACGTTGAGAACGAACTCGAACCACTCGGCGGTCAGTGGCAAAGCGGTCGTGTGGTACATATCGCGCCCACCCGCCTCGACCTGAAAGATCGCAACGAGAAAGAACGCGAAGAAGCCCAGGAACGCCGCGGTGAACGCATAACCCCACCCCGGCGGATTATCCCACTCATAGAGCTTGCCGACGACGCGCAGCACCGGTCCCGCGATCGCCGCCGAAATCGCCGCGACCACCGACAGCAACAGAATGAGATAAACGACGGCGAGCATAATGAAGCCGCCACCGCCCGGTATCGGCAGCCCGCCGTAATACCATTGCACCCGCTCGCGCGTAGGATCGAAAGGCAAGTTCGGATCGTTCGTCAAAGCGAGACCTCAGTACGAAATAACAACGACGCGATTGTAAGGCTCGTGCACATTCGGCCCCGTCCGCACAGCAAGCTTCTCGGCGCCGACGCCCGACACCGAAATCGTCACGCTCTCCGGTACGCCGCCGCGCCGCAACTGCGCCGCGACCGCCTGCGCGCGGAAACGCGACAACGCCATCGGCGCCATATCCGCCGTATCCGCGTGCCCGACCAGAACGACACGCCGCACGCCCTTGTCGCGAATGTCCTTAGCGACATACGCGACGGTCTCGCGCGCGGAATCCGTTAGCGCGGCGGATTTCTGGTCGAAGAAAATTCTGAACCGCTCCTCCGCCGCCGACGCGGAGAGGCACAAGAAAAGCGCCGCCGCCACAATCGCTGCCCGCCGCAACATCATCCCGTCCCCGCTTCACCGCTTGAGTCGGCGCACTTGACCACCGTTTCGGGGGCCACGCGAGCGTACCGGCTGTCGCATCGCATAGTTGTTGCCCACCGATCACAGGAATGAGTACGGTGCCGGCCATTCCGCCGCGGCAAAGAGGATTGCGTAATGCGCCGTACCGCCTTTCTCCTCCTGGCCTTCGCAACGTTCACCGCGCACACCGCATGGGCGAGCGACAATTGGATCGTCTATAAAGGCCAATCCGCATCGTGGGGTTATGACGCCGGCGACCTCGGCCATAATCAGCAGTTCGGCCGAATCACCGCCACGTCCGCCACCTTCAAGCGCAGGGGCGATATCCTCGACGGCGTGCCGTATCACTACGCCGTCACCACCACCGTGCTCGATTGCACCGAACGCACCGTGCGCATCAAAGAGATCGCGCTCTACGACAAAGACGCCGCATTGGTGGACAAGCTTGCCGCCAACCCCACCGCGCCCGCCGCATTGGTCAACGGCAACGACGCCGACCAGATCAGCAAAATTCTCTTCGGCATCGGCTGCCAAGACAAACACGGACCGCCCGGCGCCATCGAAGTCAAAGGCTTCGCGGCCGCCCTGCTGAAAATGAAAATCTCCGACTGACGCGGAACATCGCGGGGACACACGTGTTAGACGATAGACCGGACGAACTTCTGTCACCGGCCGAACTTGAACTACGGTATCGCAGCGGTCTCTCCAGCCCCGTGCTGGGCATGACGCTGCTCGCCGTGCTCGTGATCGTCGCGTTCTTCTACGTCGTCGCCGCGATCGGCGCCGTCGTCGGCGGCATGATCATCCTCTATCTGACCAAACTCTTCGGCCGCCGCGACATCACCTACGCCGATAGCTATCCCGCCGCCTTCGCAGGCTTCGGCGTCTATCTCGGCGTCAGCATGGTGATGACGCTCTTGTTCGGCCAGGGCCAAGAGCCGCCGCCGGGTGCATCCGTCGCGGACATCGTCTCGACGATCGCCACCATGCAAACCGTGCCGGTCCTCGGCTGCGCGCTCATGATCATGCGCCAGCTCGGCGCGCCCTATGCCGGCATCCTCGGCTTCCTGCGCGCGGTCGTCGCCGCCGCGCTCAGCCTCGTCATCAGCTTGGTCGTCTGCGCCGTCGTCTTCATCTACGCCGGCGAAGGCGTCGCGCGCGTCGCCGCCATCCGCATGAACCCGAACGACGTCGCCGACGCGCTCACCTACATCGCCTTGCCCTTGGCGCTGCTCTCGGCCATCGGTGGCCTCTTCACGGCCGTGTTGCTCCGCGCCCCCGCGAAGCGAGAACCCAAAGCGTCAACCTTCGCCCGCCTCTATGCAACCGGCGCACTCGCCCTCCTCGCCTACGCGCTCTCGATCGTTTCGGTGGAAGCAGCCGGCGGCACCATCGATCCGCTGTTCGCGTGGCTCTACAACGAGTGGGTACCCTGGCGGCCCGGGATGGTCCCGCGCGAACCGCTGCCGCCGTTGAACTGGCTGCTGTTGTCCGCCGCCGTCGCGCAACTCGCCGCCATCGCCGGCGCAGCAGCCGTCCTGATCTACCGCATGCCGTCGGCGTTCGCGGGCACGCGCTGGATCAACGCATATGTGATCGCGTTGATCTCCATCGCCGTGGTGTTCACGCCGCTGATCGCCGTCGCGGTCTACGGCATGGGAGGCATGGTGGTATGAAGACGCAAGAGATCGCCTACACCATCGACGGCAAGACGTTCACCGGCTTCCTCGCCGACGGCTCGAACGGTCGCAAGGTGCCCGGCATCGTCGTCGCGCACGAAGGCGGCGGTATGACCGGCCACCCGAAGGAACGCGCGAAGATGCTGGCGGAGATCGGCTACGTCGCCTTCGCGATGGATACGTTCGGCGAAAAAAAATCACCAGCCGCGAACAAGCCATGTCCACCATCACGGGCCTGATGAGCGACCTGCCCACGCTGCGCAAGCGCGGCCAAACCGCCCTCGACATCGTCAAAGCCCAAGCCAACGTCGACCCGAAGCGCACCGCCGCCATCGGCTTCTGCTTCGGCGGCACGACGGTGCTGGAGCTCGCGCGCAGCGGCGCCCACATCGGCTGCGTCGTCGGCTTCCACTCAGGTCTGCAAACGGCCGCCCCGCAAGACGCGAAGAACATCAAGTGCAAGGTGATGGTCTGCCTCGGCGCGGCAGACCCCATCATCCCCGCCGAACAACGCGAAGCCTTCGTGAAGGAAATGCAGGCAGGCGGCGTCGATTGGCGCATGGAGCTCTACGGCAACGCCGGCCACAGCTTCACCAACCGCGAAGTCGACACGATGAACATCCCCGGCTTCGCCTACCACGAGTCGACGGACAAGCGATCCTGGCGCGCCATGCGCGACCTGTTCGATGAGGTTTTGGGGACGGTTTAAAACTCACGCGTGTGCCCACGCGAACACAGCGAAACACAGTAAGCGTGATTCGCAAGACGGCCGACTGATTCGCGGCCGCGTCATCAAAGGGGCATTGCATGAAACTCAAAACACTGTTGCTCGGCGCCGCGGCATCGCTCGCGCTGGCGGGTTCGGCGCACGCCGCGGGCCTCTACGTCGGTCTCGACGCTGGTGGAAACTGGCTCCAAGACACGGAGTTCGACTTCGCCTCCACGCCGCCCACCATCACCGACTTCGACAACGCGGCGGAAAGCGACAACGGCTGGGCGGTCTTGGCGACCGTCGGCTTCGGCTTCGCGCCGCAGTGGCGCAGCGAGGTTGAACTGGGCTACCGCGCGCAGGACATCGATCTGTTCAGCTCCGCGGCCGCAATAAACCTGTTCGAGTCCGGCGACCTCAGCCAGCTCACGATCATGGCGAACGTGCACTACGACATTCCGGTCGGCTCGAACTTTAAGCTGTCGCTCGGCGGCGGCCTGGGCGTCGACATTGTCAATGTCGATGACACCGTGATCGACGAAACGGACAGCGTCTTCGCCTATCAGGGCATCGCCGGCGCGGCCTACGCGATTGGCCCCAAGACCGACTTGACGCTTACGTACCGCTATCTGGCGGCGGAAGGCCCGACGATCACAGGCGTCTACGCCGAGGAATTCGACAACCTCGACAACCACACCGTGACACTCGGCCTGCGCTTCGGTCTCTGACGCCCAAATTCTATGCAGCACCGGGGGCCGTAGCGCCCCCGGTTTTCGTTTGCGCCCTTTTGCAGCATTGATCGCGCGCCCTACCGTGGCTACGGCTGCCTGATGACGATCACCATCGAACGCACGACCCACGCCACCGACGACGCCCGCGCGTTGATCGAAGAACTCGAAGCCGACCTCTCCGGCGACTTCGAACCGCATCAACGCCACGGCCTCAGCCTCGACAAAATCTTCCAGCCGCACATCGCCTTCTTCATCGCCCGCGTGGACGGCAAGGCCGTCGGCTGCGGCGGCATCGCGTTCGAGGACGGCTTCGCCGAACTCAAACGCATGTACGTCCGCCCCCACGCGCGCGGCACGGGCGTCGTCCAGGCCGTGATCGCCCAACTCGAAGCCGAAGCAAAGGCCCGCGGCGTCACCCGCCTGCTGCTCGAAACCGGCGACGTCCTGCACGCCGCGATCCGCGTCTATGAACGCGCCGGCTTCAAACGCTGCGAAGCCTTCGGCGACTATCTCGCCCTGCCACCGAACACGATCGAACGCAGCGTCTTTCTCGAAAAACGCCTCGCCTGACCCGAACAATCGAGACAATTTGAATCGAAGGCGCGCCAATTTCGGCAGCGCGAAAGGCCCGCCTCAACACGGCATATACCTAGCGCATCTATCATCGCCCCTTCACCGGGGGACATCCGTCATGCGCTGGCTGATCGCCGCATTCTTACTGCTTGCGCTGGTCGAGCCCGCATTGAGCTCTGACCAATCGCGCTGCGTCGACGCCAAGGCGCCCGCAGCGATGCGCATGGCCGCCTGCACGCACGCCGTTGAGACGTCGCCAACGGCGCAAGCCTACATCGACCGCGCCGGCGCCCATCGCGACGCGATGCAGTGGGACGAAGCGCGAGCCGATCTCGACAAAGCACTGACGCTCGACCCGCGCAACGTGAGAGCGTTGAGCCTGCGTGCCGCCATGCACGCGGTCTATGGAGACGCCAAAGCCGCGATCGCGGATCTCGATCGCGCGATCGCCATCCGTCCCGACGCGGCGCTCTACGCGCAGCGAGGCGACGTTTGGGTCATGACGGACGACAAGCGTGCCGTCGCCGAGTACACGAAGGCGCTGTTGTTGGAACCCAAGAACGTCGCGACCTTGACGGCGCGCGCCGAAGCCTATGTGCGTCTCGACCAAGACCCCCTCGCCCGCGACGACTACGACCGTGCGCTGGAAATCGAACCGCGCGATCCCTTGCTCTTCGTCGGCCGCGGCCGCGTCTTTCGCAAGCAATTTCGCAAGATGCAAGCTCTCGACGATTTCACGACCGCGATCAAGCTCGATCCGGATTTTCTGCCGGCGTATCGCGAGCGCGCGCAAACCTATGTCCAACACGCCGAGTTCACGCCCGCGATAGCGGATTTCAACCGCATCCTGGCGGCGAAGCCGAAAGATGCGGACGCTTTGCGCGCCCGCCGGCGCGCCTATCTCGAAGTCGGCGACAGCGCACATGCCATCGCCGACGCCGAACGGATCGTCGCGGTTGCTAAATATCTCTACGCCGAAGACTACCTCGAGCGCGGCGTCGCCTATCTACGGCGCGGCGGGGACGACGACTTCACCCGCGCGGAAAGGACGTTCAAACAGGCGGCGGCGTTCGAACGCGGCCACGAACGGGGCGCAACCGCGTTCGTCAAGAAATTCTGCGCCATCTTCTGCGGCGCGCGCAGATCCGGCAGCATCGCGGCCCTGCTGCTCGCGGCCGCGCCATCGCGAAAGAAGCTCGACCACAACCGCAACATCGCCGACGCGGACGCGTATATGGGCATGCTCGCGCTCAAACGGGGCGATGACGGCAAAGCCGCCGCCATCTTCGCCGAGGCGCTCGAACACTCAAGCAGAAGCGCCGTCGCTTATTACGGCCGCGGCGTCGTCAAGCACAACGCGGGCGACATCGAAGGCGCAAAGGACGACTTCGCAACGTCGCGCGACCATAACGGGAACATGCACCTGCTCTACGCCCGCGCTGGCATCGAACCCGTGCCGGCCCAGCACGCCACTTTTGTCGAGCCGATAGCCGACGCGGCTGGCAGCGCGCGCGACATCGGTATCTGCCAGAGGGGCGACGACGTCGCGCCGACCGCCGGCGCCACGCTCGACTTCGCGGCCGAGATCGACGCCTGCACCCGCGTGGTGCGGGCCAAACCCGCTAAGGAAGTCAAAGCGCTGGCATATGCCAATCGCGCACGCTGGCGAGCCATGAAGAGCGACCGCGACGGCGCGATCGACGACTACAACGCCGCGCTGACCGTCGACCCCGGCAACGTCAACGCCCTTATCGCCATCGGCGGCTACCTGACCGAACAGCGCAAATACGATGCGGCCATCGCCGCCTTCGACCGCGCCGCGACGGCCGACCCGAAATCCTTCAACGCACTCTTCGGCCGCTGCGAAGCCCGCGCCGCGCAAGGCGACGCCAAATCGGCAGTGGCCGATTGCGATCAGGCGGTCGCCGCGGCCGGCGACGACCCAAGAGTCAAAGTTCGTCGCGCGCCGGTCCTGCTGCGCGCCGGCGAGAACAAACGCGCCCTGCGCGACTACGATCTCGTCCTGCGCGAGGCGGCGCGCTACGGCCTGCCCGACGATCCGGACGCGCGTTTCGGACGCGCCGTTGCGTTGAAGCGCCTGGGCGATACGGCGGGCGCCGAAATCGACTTCAAGAAAGCACGCGCGCAAGACCCGACGATCGATCGCCAATTTGCCGAACTTGGCATCAAACCCTGAGCGACCGGACGCACCACACCTTAACGACTCGTTAACCCCGCTTAACCAGCATTAAGCTTTGATTCTGGGGGCGCTGTATAATGAGTATGTTTTATCGCCTGGTGATGAATTCGGTCTGCCGCAGCAACCATCACCGGCTTGCGATCGATGCATTGCGGCATTTGAAGAGCCCGCAGGCCGAAGCCTGGCGCGATCTCTTCCTCGACAACCACGGCAAGTACCTCGCTGGCGCAAAAGCGCCGGATGAGGTCTTCAAAGATTTCAAAAACCACGTCCTGCACGTGCGCGACGGCGATTGGGGCGGCGCGCCGATGGCCGCGCGCGAGTGGTACAAGCGCACCGTGCGCGCGCTGCAAGAGAAGGATTGGCCGCACGCCGCCTACTGCGCCGGCGTCATGAGCCACTACGTCGTCGATCCGATCCAACCGCTGCACACCGGGCAGACGGAGGAAGAAAACGTCATCCACCGCGCCGTCGAGTGGAGTTTTTCCAAGAGCTATGCCGATCTGCAACAGATCCTGGAGCAGGACCTCGGCGGCTACACCGAGGTCGCAATCTCGCCGGGCCAAGACTGGCTTGAGCAAACGATCCGCGCCGGTGCGCGACACGCGAACCAGCACTACGAAAAGGTCGTCGACCATTTCAACTTCAAGGCATCGGTGAAGGACCCGAAGGCGGGCCTCGACCAGGAACTGAAGGACATCACCGCCAAACTCTTGGGCTACGCGTCCATCTTGCTGGCGCGCGTGCTCGACCGCGCCTTCGCCGAAGCGGCGGTCGCCCCGCCGAAGACGAACCTGACGCTCGCCACCGTCTTCGCCGTCATGGCCGTTCCCATCCGCGCCGTCCTCAAAACGATCGGCGACGTACAGGAACGCCTGCTGGTCGCCAAGATGTACGAAGAATTCCGCACCACCGGCAAACTGCGCGACACACTGAGCGAAGACGACAAGATCGTGCGCGAACTCCACGCGAGCGAAGTCTTGAAGAAGCCGCTCTCGACGCTCGACGCGCAATGGCCGCGCGAAACCGGCACCGCGCACGGCACGGGCACACCGGCACGCTCGCTGAAAAAGGCGCCGAAGCCCAAAGCTGAAAAACCGCGCCGCGAAGCCAAGCCCGCACCCGCCGCGAAAGCGAAAGCCGCTCCGCCGCCGCCCGCGAAAGGCGCAGCGCCCGGCAAACCCGCGATCGTACCCGCGCCGGGCTCGCGCATCCGCTTGAGCCCGGACGCCCCGGTGGAAGAGGCACCGTCGATCGGACCCAAGACCGCGTCGCGCTTCACCGCGATCGGCATCAACACGGTGAAAGACTTGCTCTCCGCCTCGCCCGACGGCGCCGCCGCGCAAATCAAATTTCGCCACATCAGCGCCAGCGTCATCCGCGATTGGCAAGCCCAAGCCGACCTCGCCTGCACGGTCCCCGACATCACAAGCTTGGCCGCACAGTTGCTGGTCGCCGTCGGCATGCGCGAAGCCGACGACCTGGCGAACGCCGACGCGGACATGCTGGTCAACATGATCGAGGAATACTGCGAAAGCGCCGACGGCCTGCGCACGCTGCGCGACGCCCCGCCGCCCAGCCGCGAAAAAGTAAAATCCTGGATCGCCGCCGCCCGCGACATCGCCGCCAAACGCGCGGCGTAGGCCGGACAATCGCCGGTGCCGCGCGGGGAACCATTCCGACGCGGCACCAATTCGCCTCGAGATGCGTTCTGAGAACTTATGAGTTCCTTAACGCTCTGAGGACGCCGTGCAAACACCTGCGCAATCGACACTGATCTTGGCCCGCATCATCGGCCCGCTTTTGATGGCGATGGGTCTCGCCGTTGCCATCCGCCCAAGCGTTTTCATCGGCGTCGTCGACTCGTTCGCCGCCGACGCGGTGACGCCGCTGACGTGGGGATTCATGACGCTGCTGCTCGGCCTCATCGTTCTGGCCTTCCATCGCCTATCGAGCACCTGGACCGAAATAGCCATCACAGTGATCGGTGTGATCTCTGTCGTGCGCGGCGCGATCCTGATCTTCATCCCCACGCAAGCCATTGCCGTTGCGCGCGATCTCTTGGGCACGGCCCCGGCTATCGTGATGCTGGCCGGCGTAATCACAGCCATCCTCGGCGCCTGGCTCGCCTACACCGGCTACGGCGAAGAGTTCAGCCGTACCGCGCGCACCGACGAACCGCCCGCAGATCCAGCCCTGCGCGACGGCACGACGTAACGCCCACCTCGTGCCTTAGCCCGAAATATCGACGCCCGCGCTACTGAGCAACGCGCTGCGCAGCGCGGCGTCGTTCTTCAGGCGCTGGCGCAACTGCCCGACGGTCGCATGCGCGTCGATCGTGTCGGCGGAATTCAGCGCCATCACTTGCGTGTTGACCAGTTCGACCGCGCCCGGCGAGCGGTCGCGGATCTTGACCGCATCGGTCGCATCGCCGAGCGCCAGCGTACGCATGAGTGCGCCCACTTCCATCTCGACTTGCGACACGGCCAGCGCCAAGCGCGCCCGCTCCGCATTCTGCGCCGCGGTCGCCGCTTCGACGGTGGCGATCGACGCCGCCGTGCGCGAATCCGCCGCCTGCTTCTCCTGAACCGAAGCGACCGCCTGCTGCGCCGCCGCAACCGACGTGGCTTGCGATGCCGCGCCGCGCAACCGCGCCTCGCTCAAATTCGCCGCCGCCTGCATCTGCCCGCGCACCGCAGAGCCGATCTCCGCCCGCTCCGCCAGATAATCCGCAGCAGCGCCGGTCGCGATCATCTGCGCCGTACCGAAGCCGACATCCGGCGCGCCGCCGTTCTCGGCCATGCGCGTTGTCGGCACGTTGTAGCCCGTCGACACCATCGCGAGCGCCGAGGGGAAATGATCGCCCGCCTTCGGATCGTCCGGATTGGTCCCGCTCTGCACCGGGAAATACGTCATCTCGCGTCGCTGATAGCCGAAATGCAGCTGCGGCCAATTCTGCGTGCTGACGCCGGACTCGACGCGCAAGCCCCAATCCGTCTGTGTCCCCACAACCGCCAACCGCCGCTCGCCCGAACAGCCCAGATTGGCCTCGCACATCGCCTTGTCGCGCACGCGCGTCCACTGCGAGGCGATGGCGTTGATGCATTCGCTGCGCTGCGGCTCGACCTCGCTGCTACAAATCTGATCCTGCAGTTCCTTCATGTTCAAATTCTTCTTGCCCGCAAGCAGCATCGCCGCCGACCCGGTCGCCAGCGTCTGGTTCACCTCCGGCGCAAACACGCTGCCGCCCGCGACAAAGCCCGCGATCACCGGCGGCACGGCGCCGGTGTCGGTATAGGTCGGCGCCACATACCGCTCGCGCCGCTTATAGCCGACCTGCACGCGCGCATCTTTCGGCTCCGCGCCGATCGAAATGCCGCCCGCCGTCTCGACGAAGATGGCGTTCGGATCCGCGCAACCCGCCAGAACGCCCGCACTCAGCAACACGACGACGATCCTGTTACGCATAACTCGCCCTCATCCGTTAATTGAGCCGCGCAGGAGATCCTGCACGCTCGCTTGCGCCGGCTCGACCGCCACCGCCGAAGGCACGTGAGGCCAAGCCACCAACGCATTCTCATTCGTCACTTCAAGCAGCGTCTGCCGGTGATACCCGACGCCGAAATGCCGGTCGCGCGCCCCGACTCCGACGGACAAACCCGCAACCGCAATATCGAACAACTCACCCGCGCGACCGCGATCGACGGCCGGCAACGAACACCAGCGAAAGCCGAAGCCTTCATCGGTGGAACAATCGCCCGGCTTGTCGTCGCTGACGCGAAGTGCAGAGGCGCCAGCCCACTGATTGAGCAAGTCGGCGACCGTCAACTCGACCTCGCCAACCGCAACCGACGCGCCACGAAACGCGTCATCGACCCACACGCCGTAGAACTGAAACCGATGCACATCGCCCACGGACGCGGCCGCGCCAGGCACGTCGTTCGCGACGGAGAACAACCCGACCACCTGCCGCCGCCCATCGCCGTCCTCAAAACTGAAAGCACACCCGCCAAGCGCAAACGCAAGCAGCGGCGCGGCGCAAAGCGCACGCATCCGGCCGAGCACGTCCCATTTGCTCCGCGAATCCCCATTCATCCGCCGAACCTGCGCGCCCGCGGCCGCGAGGGCAATTTGAACCCGTCACGTCCCAGACGATCCGCACACGGACTGTTGCCGCCCTGCGCGCTTTAACGATTTGTTAAGGCTTTGAACGCCGTTCAAATAACGATTCGAGCGCGATGCCTAAGGCGCCTCGCAGCCCCACGCCGCGCGCGCCGCATCGCATTGCGCGGGCGTGCCGCGATAGACGCGTCCCTCTTTCATCACGAACGAAACCCGCTCCAGCAACGCAATATCGGCCAGCGGATCGCCCTTCACCGCAATGATGTCGGCAAAGCGTCCCGCCTCGATCGCGCCGAAATCCTTCTCGCGCTTCAAGAGCTTCGCGCCGTTCAACGTCGCCGCCACGATCGCCTGCATCGACGTCATGCCATAGCGCACCATGACGGACAGCTGCTTCGCGTTCGTACCGTGCGGGAACAGCCCGGCATCGGTGCCGAACGCCATCGTCACGCCGCCGGCGACCGCGCGGCGAAACCGCTCGCGCTGGATCTCGCCGTACTCGCGATCTTGCGCCAGCGTCGCGTCGTCGAGCCCGTTCTTCTTGCCCTCGGCCTGCGTGTAGTCGGTGTTGTAGATGTCCATCACGAACATCGTGCCCGCACGCCGCGCCATCTGAATGCCTTCGTCGTCCACCAGGCTCGCGTGCTCGATCGAGTCCGCACCCGCGCGAATGGCGTTCTTGATCCCCTCCGCCGCATGCGCATGCGCCGCCACCGTGCGGTTCAACCGATGCGCCTCTTGCACCAGCACGTTGACCTCTTCGACCGAGTACTCCGGCGCCCCCGGCAAATCGCCCGAAGTGAAAATCCCACCCGACGCGCAAAACTTGATCAGATCGACGCCGTACTTCGCGTGCAGGCGCACCATGCGGCGAATCTCGTCGATGCCGTCGGCAACACCGGACGCGCGATGTTCGTATTGCGGCCCCAGACTGTTGTCGTCGCAATGCCCGCCCGTCTGCCCGATCCAAGGACCGGCGACGAACATGCGCGGTCCCATAATGTCCCCGCGCTCGATCCCGTCGCGCGCGGCAACGTCGGCATAACCTTCCGCGCCCGCATCGCGAACGGTGGTGAACCCAGCCAGCAGCGTCGAGCGCGCATTCATCGCCGCCAAGATCGCAAGCCGCGGATAGGAGAGCGCCAAAATCTCATCCGGCTTCAACACCGGGTCATAGGTCAGATGCGTGTGCACATCGATGAGGCCCGGCAACACTGTCGCATCGCTGAGGTCGATCACCGCCGCGCCCAACGGAATCGCCACGCGCCCGACCGCGGTGATCTTCTTGTCTTCGATCAGGATGATTTGATCGTTCAGCACGCGCTGCGCGCTCACGTCGATCAATCGCCCGGCTTTGATCGCAACGACCTCGCCCGCGGCCGCAGGCATCGCGAGCAAAGCGGCGACAACCGCCGCAAAAACCAACCTCATGAACCCGCCCCCAACGCCTGCGCGAACGCAGTCGAGCGCAAGGCCGTTGCGCCCGCAAGTGCGGCTGCCGTTTACTATTGCCGGTGGCTCTAAGGCGCGCGCACGCTCACAACGCCCAGCGGAAACTTGCACGTCTGCCCGATGTCGCACGGCACGACGCCGATCGGATCGGGCTTGTTGTAGTCGTCCCACTCGTTGAGTTCGACGGTGAACGCCACGTTCGGCACCGGAATGGCGCCCGTCGTGCAGCGGAATTTCGCCTTACACGCTGCAAGCACCGGATCGAGCGGCCCATAACACTTGCGAAGCTCGCTGCCTTCGCGAATGCAAAGCTGCAGTTCGGGATCCGTCATGGGCCAATCCCAGTTCTGCCCGTTCGCTTTGCGCGCGCTGAACTCGATGTCGAAGCGCGCCATACGCTGCCACTGCCCGGGAACATAAGCCGGCTCAACCTCCATGCGCACTTGGCCGGCGGGCGTCGTCTGCACGTAATGCTGATACTGCGCTGGGCCCCAATAGACCGCCGCCGCACCGACGACGACGCCGATGATGAACCAGCCCAATCCGCCGCCACCCGATTTCTCTGCCATGTGGGTCTCCAGTTGCCCGAACCTGCGCTTCTAGATTGCAGCCAATCATGGCCTCACCATGTCAGGTCAACCGGCGGATGATGTTGCCCACACAATCTACAGCAGAGCGAACGCGCCACGATTCAACAGGTTTCACCGGAAACGCGAGATTTGAGCCCTCCGACGGTTCCCGAGGACTAACTCTGGGTTGCTACACGGCAACTACCATTGATGGAAGCGTACCGCCCACACACGCGATGGTTGACCGTCAACCTCGGTCCTAAGAAGAATACGTGAACTGGCCGGGTCGAAGTCGTCGGGGGGCGGCTTCGGGCACGGATTCAATCGCATTTCGATTGAGCCGTGAAGACTGTTGGACCGGTCGGTTTCGTTGGCGTTCGTCTGTCACAGGACATGCGCCCGCGCGTTGGGGGATCTCGATGCTGAAGCCGCGACGCAAACTCCGGGCCGTTGCGAAGGCATCATGAGCACCAAGCACGCGCACGACGAGGGCAAGGCCAACGCATCATGCCCCACCTGTCAGGGTAAAGAGAATATGCGTCGCCAAATCGATGACGAAGCCGATGCAGAAGCCCGGAAGAGATTCCGGCTCTTCGTCGTTCTCTATCTTATGTACCCGGCAATCATCTTGAGCCTGCTCGCCGTCATCGGCGCCGGCGCCTACATGTATCTCAAGGGCGATCAGGGCGAGCCGACGCAAATCGCAGGCCCGCAACCGCCCTGGTGCTATCCCGGCAGCATGGCCGGCTATGGCCCGCCGACCGCCGCCTCGCCGTCCGCCGGCGGGTTCGAACCGGCGATCGCGCCCAGCGGATCGTTCACGCCGACGATCACACCGCAAATCGGCATTCCGAATATCGCAAGCACCGTGCAGGCCGCCGGCAACTCGGCGCGCGAACGCATCGCCTACTACGTCTACGTCAGCATCCGCGCCGCCGACGGCGCGCAGGACGCGCGCTATCAACGCAGCATGATCGGCCTCAGCCAAGTCGAACAAGGCGTCGCCCGCCAACAATTCGTCGAGCGCAGCCGCAAGGACGGCCGCCTGGGCTTCATCCGTCTGGGCATCACGCAGCTCGGCACCGAAGCGTATGAGATCGCCGAGAAGAACAATCTGATGGTGCCGTTCTGCGCACCGAACGATTTCGCGTCGCAGGATAAGCGCGCGGCCTACGTGAATTTCGCCGTCGCCAGCTATTGCGACACCGCCAGCACGACGCGCGCGAACGACTGGCTGATGGCCGTCGCCGGCTACGAAGGCTACACCGACGAACAAAAGGCCGCGATGCAGGCCGAAGCCGCGAACTACCTCGCCGGCGAACCGCAAGCCTGTGCCGTGCAGCTCGTCGACGAACCGCCGATAGGCTCGGGATCCGACGGCTATGACGACGACAGTTACGAAGAGCCGCCCCCAAGCGACACCGGCCCCTCGTCGGGTTTCGCGCCGCCGGATTTCTCGCGCAGCAGCGACGGCGCCGGCCGTGGCGGACGCGGCCGCATGTCCGAAGAAGAACAACGCGCCGCCGAAGCACGCTGGTACCTGAACGCGGGCGATGCAGCCCTCAACAGCGGCGACACGCGCACCGCGCGCGATCTCTGGCAGCGTGCGATCAGCGCCGGCCGTCGTTACGGTTCGCAAGCCTCGATAACCGCGCAAAAGCGGATTCAGAATCACACGCTGACCTGCCACCCGCGCCGCGACGCGCTCAAGCGCATCTCCCGCGAATACGCGCAGCTGCAGGGCGACCTGATCGACATGCGCGCGATCCAGCAGGCGTTGAGCGCACTCGGCCACTACGACGGCCCGACCAACGGTTCGTTCGGTCCGCTGACCCGCGCTGCGATCCGCAAGTTCCAGCGCGAGATGGCGTTCGACGAAACCGACACGCTGTCGCCGATCCAAACCGTCTACGTCATTTGCAACGCCGCGCAGATCGCGCGCGATCCCTCGTCGCAGAACATTCTGGGCATCATGTACGCCACAGGCCTCGGCGTGCGCCTGAACGTCGACCTCGCGCTCGAATGGCTGCGCACGGCCTCGGGCCGCCGCTACGACAAGTCGACGTATCACCTGGCCGTGGTCTACGGCACCGGCATCGTGCTGAACTCCTACCGCCTGTGCGACATCGCGCAGAACGTGGAGCAAGCCGACCAGTACCTGCGCGAAGCGGCCAGCCAAGGCAACGGCGACGCGATCGCGGCTTGGCGCAAATACGGAAACAAATCGCCGGAAGCACGCTGGCGCGCGATCGAGGACGAATTGCTGAGCAATCCGACGTTCGCCAAGGCGCGCGAACTCACGCCGATCGGCAAGACCTGCGCGAGACAGGAAGGCGACGAAGCGCCGATCGGACCACCGTCGGCGCAAGAACTGCAGCCGGCGCCGCCGCCGGCGGCGCTGCCACCATCGATACCACCGGCCAGTAAGGCAAGTTGAGCGAGTATGCGGGGAGAATGACCTGATGAGCTGGATGTCAACGACTTTGAGCTTGGGCGCGGTGGTGGGCTTGCTCGCCCTCGCCGGCTGCAAGACCGGTCACTATGAGGACCGCATTGCAAGTCCCGTGGCGATCGCCAAGCAAGCGTGCGAGATCACGGGTCTCGCCGAAGAGCGCGACGTGATGATGAGCACGATCAACGAGGACTATCCCGAAGAGGGCAGCACGGCGACGGAACACCGTTGGACCATCATGAAGGACAAGCTGCTGCAATATCGCGCCGAAGTCGACGCGAGCTATCGCTTCGTGACGGCCAGCTGCAACTCGTACAACCTCTGCATGGAAAACAACGGCTACAACGAACAAGCCTGCTCGCAAACGCGCCAGGCCTGGGTCTCGAGCCAAGAAAAATTCAACAACCTGTCCATGTCGCTGAACAGCCGCCCCTGGCGCCACCACGGCGACAAGGGCCATCGCAAAGGCCACGGCGGCGGCGGTTACGGCTACGACGACCGCTGCAAGAAAAACGACTGCTCGCTCGGCGGCTACCGCGGCGACTGCTGCTACGACAACGACTAAGCCTGTCTTCTAGACCCAATCAAAGAGGCGCGGCCGCCGAAAGGCGCCGCGCCTCTTTCGTTTACGCCCGGCCTTCGCCACAAGCTCGCCGCCGCGTTTCCCGGCGCACATCGCAGATGGCTTAAGCGTGTATACTCGACCGCGAGGCGAGCCGGTCCGACATGGATAAAACGGTCAAACTGGGTCACGGGCAATTCTACGGCATGCTTGAAACGCGCCGCGCAGCGGGCTCGTTTCACTTGTCGCTTCTGACCGCGCGCGGTCATGTCGAGCGCCACACCCACACTGAGGCACACTTCGTTTTCGTGCTTGGCGGTAGATACGCCTCCACCGCACACGGCGCGACCGACGACGCGAGCGCCGCGACCTTGATCTACAATCCGCCGGGCACAACACATACCGATAGCTTCGCCAACCAACACGGCCGCTTCTTCGGTCTATCGATCAAGGCGGAGCATCTCAACGAACTCGAGCAAGACCTCGGATTCGCCGACCGCCCGCACCGTCTGCGCCATCCGCGCGCGCTCGCCATCGCCGCCGGCGCCGTCAAGCGCGTCCCGCACGACAACCCCGACGCGCCGGCGATGTTGGAAGCCTTGTCGCTAGAGTTGCTCGCCGCCATCGCCCATCGCCGGCCGGTGCCGGAAAAGGCCGCCCCGCGCTGGCTCAAAACCGCATGCGCCATGATCGCCGACAGCACCGAACCGCCTTCCGTCGCGGCGGTGGCGCGCGCCGTCGGCGTCCACCCTGTGCACCTCGCACGAACTTTCCGCGCCCACCTCGGCCTCTCGCCAGGCGACTACGCGCGCCAACGCCGCCTCGAACGCGCCACCGATCTGATGCTGCGCCCGAACGCGTCGCTGACCGACGTGGCCCATGCCGCCGGCTACGCCGACCAAAGCCACCTGACGCGCGACTTCGTCCGCGCCGCGGGCCTCACACCGGCAAAATTCCGCGCCGCCCTGCGCTAATGTTTCATCTGTTCAAGACGGCACCTGCCAACGCCGGTAGTTGGACAGCGGTAACACGCGGAGTAATCGCCATGAGAACGCTCGCCGTCGCCGTAGCGCTAGCCATCGTCGCCGCACCAGCCATCGCCGCCGACCCGGCGAATGACTGGCGCTTGTCGCCGACGGCCGCCGCGCACCTGGATCAGGCGAAGCTCACGGAGATGGAGCGCGCCATCGCCGCCGGGACCTACCCCAAGACGACCAGCATCGCGATCGTCCTCAACGGCGAACTCGCTTACGAGCACTACGCGAACGACGGCGCACCCGACAAACCGAACGACACCCGCTCCGCCACAAAATCCCTGACCGCGCTCGCCGTGGGCATCGCCATCGCCGAAAAGAAAATCCCCTCCGTCGACGCCCCTGCCTTCGCCTACCTGAAACACATGGCGCCGTTCGCCAACGACGGCCCACTGAAACAGCAAATCACGATCGCCGACCTACTCACCATGTCCTCCGCCCTCGACTGCGACGACAACAACGAGTCGAGCCCCGGCAACGAAGAAAACATGTACCCCAAGCAGGCGTGGACGCGCTTCGTCGTCGACCTGCCCACCAAACCGAACTGGCAGCGCGACGCCTCAGGCCGCGGTCCGTGGGCCTACTGCACAGTCGGCACATTCCTGCTCGGTCAAATCCTGCAAAGCGCAACCGGCGAGCCCGTCGACAAATTCATCGAGTCCCGCCTGCTCGATACCCTCGGCGCCGGCCCGCGCGCATGGGATCGCTCGCCGACAGGCGAAGTGATGACCGGCGGCGGCTTGGAACTCACCACGCGCGATCTCGCAAAGCTCGGCTGGATGGTGACGGATGGCGGACGTTGGCGCGGCAAACAGATCGTACCACGCGACTGGATCGCGACCACGCTAACGATCCACCGGCCGGCATTCGAAGCCATGAGCTACGGCTATCAATACTGGCACCGCCCCTACGCGACGGCCTGCGGTCCGCTCGAAGTCTGGTTCATGGCCGGCAACGGCGGCAACAACGTCATCTCGATCCCATCCCGCAAAGCCGCGATCGTCATCACCCGCACCGCCTACAACACCCGCGGCATGCACCAACAAACCTTCGACCTCGTGGAAAAATACGCCCTCGCCGCCCTACCCTGCCGCTGAGCCCGCGGCGTCGATAAGATAGTAAAGTGCAATCAAAACACATTGTCAGATCAAATCCTCTCATCTCAACTGGTCCAGTTCGCTCATTGAGAAGAGACCGTGTCCGCCGCCTCTTGGTTTTACCAGCACGGGGACAGCCCTGTTGGACCTTTTTCTGAAGCGCAACTGGCGGCCATGTTGGCCGCGCGGGTCCTCACGCGTGAAACGCCTGTTCGCGGCGGCGCCAGCGCGGAGACGTGGCGCCCGCTCGCCGACGTCTTTGCGTTTGCCCGCGACACCCCGCCCCCGCTAACAGCAGAGGCGCTGGACACGCCGCCGCTTGGCATATGGACCGACACGGCGCCGCATCCTTGGCGCCGCTACATCGGCCGTATGTTCGACATCGCACTGCTCGGCACGCTGAGTTGGATGGCGATCGGTTTCGTCTACGGGTCGTTGGATCAGGTGGGAGCCGAGCGGTTCTTCAACTACTCCGATCGCTTTACGATGATGTTCGAAGCGATGCTCGGCATCCCGCTTTCGATGATCTGGTCGGCGATCTTCATCAGTATGACGGGCGGCACGCCGGGCAAATGGCTCGCGGGCGTGCGCGTTCTCGACGCCCACGGCAGACCGCCTAGCCTCTTCGTCGCCTTAGAGCGCGAGGCGATGGTTTGGATCGTAGGCCTTGGCCTCGGCGTGCCGCTGGTCAGCCTGGCGACGCTGATCACGAGTTTCTCCCATCTCGACACGCATTCGAGCACATGGTGGGACAAGCGCCTCAAACTCACCGCAAGGTACCGGGACGAGGGCGGCCTTCAAACGACGCTGCTGGTGACCGCGATCGCGAGTTGCATGGCCATCAACATCACACTGCGGCTGCTGTGATGAGCGAAGAGCACGCCGTCGAATACTGGCATTACGCCACGGCTGGCAATCCGACCGGCCCGGTTGCGCGCGCCGACCTCGTGAAACTTCTGACCTCGGGGGCGCTGCCGCTCGCAACGCCAGTGTGGCGCGCGGGCTTTTCGGACTGGCAGCCGGCCGCCGCGGCTTTTGCACTGGCCGATCCGCGCGCGGCGATACCCTGGCTGCGCGTCATCGCGCTCGCCACGCTTGCGATCATGGCCGTAGCGCTCAGCACGTCGCAGCTCTTCATCCTCGACCGCCTTCTCGACATCGGCACGCCCGACCAGGTGTCCGGCCTTTGGGCGGCCATCGTCGCGCTCGCGATCATCGTCGGCGGCATCGCAGTCTCGGTGTTATGGCAGCAGGCGCCATTGCTTGCCGGCGCCAATCCCGCATCAGCGCTGCCGGGTACGGCGCGCGCGACCGCTGTCTTGATCGCCGTCGTCGTCGGAACCTTCGCCATATTCGGCTTTGCCGGCATACCCAGGTTGAACGCCGTCACGCTGGCGCGGACCGCATACGGCAACTACACGATCGCCTACGACGCCAAGTCCGCTACCCTTCGCATCGACGGCGTCATCGGAACGCGCTTCGCCGCAAAACTTGAGCAGGCGCTTGATGCGCACGAAGTGCGCCGCATCGATATCACCAGCGAAGGCGGTCTCATTGCCGAGGCGATGGCCGCCGCGCGGGCCATAGAGCCGCGCAAGATCGAAATCGTCGTTCGCGAATCCTGCAACAGTGCCTGTCTCATCGTGCTCGCCGCCGGGGCCAAGCGCTACGCGCACGTGAGGGCGACGTTCGGCTTCCATGCCGCCGCGCCTATCATCGCGTCCGAAGCCGATCTCGTTGCGGACGAGGCGAAAGAATCGGATGAGTACATCGTCGCGCGCGGCGCACCGCGCGACATGGTCGATGAGGCCAACCGCCTGGGCGCCGAGACAATGCGCATGGCGTTATCGGTCGAACTCATGCAGCGCCGCTTCATCGACAACGTATACGACGGCGACGATGTGGCGTTGGCGTTGCCGCCGGAAATCGCACGCTGGCGCGCGGTTGAATTTGTTTTGGAGAACGAATATTGGCCGGTTGCGGAGAACCTGCGCGCCATCCGGGAGGCGGCCCCCAACCAAGTGACGCGACACGCCGGCGAACTCGATCTACCCACAAGCTACGACCTGATGCCTGCCGCGTTAGTGGCTCACAGTATCGTCGTTTCCTTGCGCCGCGACGCCGTGCAAGCCGCAAGCGATGAAACAGTCGCTCACTATGCCGGCATCTACCAGCGCGCCATCGACGCTATGATCAACGAGGAAGATTGGGAGAACTGCGCCGGCTTTGTGGGCGATCCGGCGTCGACGGACGGCATCATTTCGCCGATCCGCTTCGAACTCGCGAACGCGCTCGGACGCATGGTCAAATCAGCCGAGGACCGCGACTGGGCGGAGAGCAAGATGCCTGCGGATGCTCTCGACGCATACTCGCGACTGAAAGCGGACGCAGATCTCGCGGTGCTCATGGAACAAGAGGGCGACGAAGACCGGAATGCATGCCTGCACGCCGCCAAACTAGCGCAGGGCATCAACGCCCTTGGCAGCGCCAAGGCCATCGAGATGTTCCGCTACGCCGATCGTTACGACGTGCTATCGAAATAGGACATCAGCGCTCACCGCCCAACGCCGCATCGATCCGCGCCAACAGATCGCGCCACGCCGCGTCGATCTCGCCGTCCCAGGCGGAGCCCAACATCTCCGCGAACGTGTCGCGCATCGCGGTGAAGAAGACGGGGAACACCTCGCGCGGCACGCCCAGGTTCTCGTGGTTCACGATCTCGATGCGCATCAGGTTGCCGCCATAGGCATCGCGGTCGATGAAATCGAGGATGGCGCTGATCGCCTCGGCCAGCATGTTCCCGCGCACCAGCCCGTTGGTGTCGCGCACGAAAAGCCGCTCCATGTCCGGATGCGCCGCGAACAGCCGCGCATAGACCAAGGGGGCAGGATCGCCGCGCTCCGCCGCCAGTTCCAAGCTTCGCGCAATCGCCGCCGCATCCATGCGCAAACCATGGCGCGCGCAGCTTGGCCGTGCAAGTCACGCGGGCGTCGCCCGCCCGCCGCCGGTATGCAATAGTCGCCCCGAACTCCGGGGGATCTCGCGTTATGGAGATGTCCGTCAAGACCTGGGTGCGCGTGTGGGCAGAAACGCTCATCGTCACGCCGCTGGTGTTCCTGGCGCTCGTCGTCGCCGCCGCACTGATCGCGCGGACGATCAACGATCCGCGCGGCATCGATCGCGACACAAGCTTCGCGATCCTCTCGGCCCTGCCGCAGCTTCTGCTCTACGCAGCCCAAGGCGGTGCGCTCGCGGCGCTGCCGACGCTGGTGCTCGGCGTGCCCACGGCGTTCATTCTCGAACGTCTCCAAACGACGACGTTCCTCACCTACGCGTTCATCGGCCTGACGATCGGCGCGGCGTGCGCCTTCGGCCTCGCGCAATGGAACGACCCGAACTCGGCCTTCGCGATGATTCGCATCACGGCGCCCATCGCCGCCGTCTACGGGCTCCTCACCGCCGTAACGTTCCGCGCGCTCTCACGCCGCAAGCCGGCGCGGCCTCCACCCGCCGTCGTAAACCATCCCAAACTCGAACAGTTGGAAGCTCCAGCCGAAGCGGAAGAGTGAACGCGCGCGACACGCGTCACAGCCCGCACGAAGGCGTCTTGACCGCCTCGCCGCAATCACGCTATCAGCGCGCCATCATGATGCCCATGTTCAAGCGCACGAAGACGACCAAGACGCCCGAGGCGGCGGCTTTGGAACGTGCGCGCGAAAGCTGAACGCAAGTTTCCAAAAGCCCCGCCGGGATCGGACGGGGCCATGAGAACATCGGCACCGTCTCCGGCATAGAGAACGAGAGAGACCGATGTCTGAAGTCCAAACCCTGAATCGCAACGGCCGCACCCGCGCGCTGCCGCCATCGCCCTCCGTCGCCGTGGTCGGCGCGACCGGTGCGGTGGGCACGGAGATGATCGCCTGCCTCGAACGCCGCAACTTCCCGCTCTCGCGGTTGAAGCTGCTGGCCTCCCCGCGCTCGGCCGGCAAGCACGTGACGTTTCAGAACCGCGACGTCCGCATCGACGCGATGGAAGCGACCAGCCTCGAAGACGTCGACATCGCCCTCTTCTCCGCCGGCAGCGCGATCTCCAAGGATTTCGCCAAGTCCGCACCGCGCCGCACCGTGGTCATCGACAACTCGTCCGCCTTCCGCATGGACGAAGACGTGCCGCTCATCGTGCCGGAGATCAACGCCGCCGCCGCGTTCGACCACCATGGCGTCATCGCGAACCCGAACTGTACGGCGGTGATCTCCGCCCTCGCGCTCTGGCCGCTGCATCGTGAAGCAAAGATCCGCCGCGTTATCGCCGCGACGTATCAAGCGGCTTCGGGCGCCGGCGCATCCGCGATGGAAGAACTGCGCGCGTCCACCGAAGCCTATCTCGAGGGCCGCACGTACGAGCCGCGCGTCCTGCCCCACCCCTACGCCTTCAACGTCTTCAGCCACAACGACAAGGTCGATCTCGAAAGCGGCGCCAACGGCGAAGAGATCAAAGTCGCGCGCGAACTGCGCAAGATCATGAATGAACCCGACCTGCGCATCGCCATCACCTGCGTCCGCGTGCCGGTCCTGCGCGCCCACACGATCGCACTGACGGTCGAATTCGACCGCGCCCTGTCGGTCGACGCCGCCCGCGAAATCCTAAGCACGGCCCCCGGCGTGAAGATCATCGACGACCGCGCGAAGAACTATTTCCCAATGCCGCGCGACGCCTCCGGCCAAGACGACGTCCTCGTCGGCCGCCTCCGCCCCGACCCCAGCGACCCGACGGGCCGTTCGCTGATGATGCTGGTCGCCGGCGACCAATTGCTGAAAGGCGCAGCCTTGAACGCCGTTCAAATCGCTGAACTGCTGATGAAGCGCGCCTCGTCTTTGTCTGATCGCCGCTGCTCATGACACGCTTGGCCCTCAACGCGATTCGCTGGCGGGGGCCATGCCGAAGAACATCGTCATCTGCTGCGACGGCACGTCGAACGAATTCGACGGCGACCGCACCAACGTGGTCAAGCTCTACCAGATGCTTGTCCACGACCCGAAGGTCCAGGTCACGTACTACAACCCCGGCCTCGGCACGATGGAGGCCGCGGGCGCACTGACCTCCTTCTCGCGCTGGTGGACCAAACTCGCCGGCTTCGCCTTCGGCTACGGCCTCGCGAACAACATCCGCGACGCCTACGTCTTCCTGATGAACAATTACGAGAAGGGCGATAAAGTCTTCCTCTTCGGGTTCAGCCGCGGCGCCTACACGGTGCGCGCCGTCGCATCGCTGCTGCACATGGTGGGCCTCATCCGTCCGGGCAACGAACCGCTCGTCCCCTACGCTATCCGCATGATGAAGAACGCGGGCCGCAGCGGCGGCAGCAAACAATTCACCCGCGCGCTGATGGTGTCCCAGCAATTCAAACTCACGTTCTCCTCCGTCGCCTGCCGCCCCTATTTCGTCGGCGTGTGGGACACGGTGAACTCCGTCGGCTGGATCGAAAACCCGCTGCGCCTGCCCTTCACCACGCACAACCCGTCGATCGAAGTCGGCCGCCACGCGCTCGCCATCGACGAACGCCGCGCCTTCTTCCGCGAGAATCTCTGGCGCCCGAAAGATCGCAACCCGACCGGCCCGAAAGATCTGCAGCAGGTTTGGTTTCCGGGCTCCCACGGCGACGTCGGCGGCGGCTATCCCGAAAAGGAAAGCGGCCTGGCGAAGGTCACGCTGGAATGGATGCTGCGCGAGGCCCAGGCCGAAGGCCTGCTCACCATCCCCGAACGCGAAGCCCGCATCATGGGTCGCGCCGGCGGCAACTACGTCAAACCCGACGCCACCGCGCCGATCCACAACAGCCTGACCGGCTTCCTATGGCGCGCCGCGCAATGCTTCCCAAAGAAACGTTGGGAACGCGCGACCGTCGACGGCAAAGAAACCTGGATCCAACGCCGCCGCTTCAGCCTCTCCGGCCGCCGCATAATCCCGCCCGGCGCGCACATCCACGAAACCGCCTACGCCCGCGACGAAGCCTACACCGCGAAACTTCCGGCGGACGCCATCCGCGTCACAACGCTAGCCGCACCAACGGCCGACCCGCGCTACACTCAGGAGCCGAAAAAAGCGCGCGCCTGAAAGCCGACCCGTGGAACGACGACGCAGAGACTGGCTCCTCACCACCGCCTACGCCGTCGGCGGCGTCGGCGCAGCGCTGGCACTGTGGCCCTTCATCGCCGCGATGCAGCCCGCCAAAGACACCATCGCCCGCCGCACGATCTTTGACACCAAGACGCTAACCGGAGTTGCGCCGTCGCTCGTCGAGGTAAATCAAACCCCGGTGATGGTCTTCCGTCGCACGCCGCAAGAACTCATCGGCCTGCGCACGCCCGACGCAAAACGGCGAGACCCCAACTCAACGCAATCGCGCCAGCCAGATTGGGCGCAAAACTGGCACCGCTCGATCCGCCCCGACATCATGGTCTGCGTCGGCACCTGCACGCGCGGCGATTGCCTCGTCCGCCGCGCCTCAACCGAAGAATTCGAACTCGCCTGCCCCTGCTGTGCCTCGCGCTACGACTTAGCCGGCCGCGTCAGCACCGGCCCCGCGCCAACGAATCTGCGCGTACCGCTGCACCGCTTCGTCAGCGAGACCGAAATCGAATTCGCCGACCTCAGCGCGCCTTTGCCCGCAGATCGTGCGTGATGGTGCCGTATTTCGTCGGCACTTCCTCATGCTCGTCGCGAAACGTCTCGGCGAGCCCCGCCTCATACCACTCGCGCATCGCAGGCAAATCGAGCAGCCGCTGTCCATAAGCCTGCGCCACCGGATCAAGCTTCAACCCATACGTCTGCACGCGAAACGCCACCGGCGCATAGAACGCGTCCGCCGCCGTGAACGACTTGCCGGTCAAAAACGGCCCGCCGAACTTGCCCACGCCATCGCTCCAGAGCTCACTGATCCGCGCGACATCCTTAGCCAAAGCATCGGGCACGGCATTCAACTTCACGCGCAGGCCGACCGTCATCGAACACATCTCGCGCAACGTCTGAAAGCTCGAATGCATCTCGGCCGACACGCACCGCGCCCAAGCCCGCGCCGACGCGTCCTTCGGCCAAACGCCGTCATGCCGCTCGGCGAGATACTCGGCGATCGCCAGCGAATCCCAAACGATGGTCCGGCCGTCGACCAACGTCGGCACCTTCCCTGTCGGCGAAAACGACCGGAACGCCGACCAGCTTCCACCAGGCACAAACCGCTCGAACCGCTCCTCGAACGGAATGTCCAACGTCCGCATCAACACCCACGGCCGAAGCGACCACGAGGAGTAGTTCTTGTTCGCGATATAGAGCTGATACATCTCAAGTCTCCGACATGGCGATAAGCGCCCGGCACAAAGCCTCCGGCGCCGAGAAAAACGGCGAATGATCGGTGTCGAGCGTCACGACCGGCGCGCACGGCAACGCCTGCTGCATCTTGCGCTGAAGCATGATCGGAATCGCGTTGTCCTGCGCGCACTCGATATAGCCGCGCTTCACGCGCCCATACCGCGCATCGCTGAGACGCAACGGCGTCGTAAAGCTCATCATTGGCTCCGGCGACAGCAACGACGCCGCGCGCGCCGTCAGCTCCGGCGGCGTGGTGTTGTAGAACACAGGCACCACCTTCGCCGGCGCAATCACGGAGGAATAGCCGTCCTCACGCATCACGATCGCGCCCTCCGCAATCGGATTGTCGGGCACCGAGGCCAACATGTCGGCGAGCGTCTTCCCATTCGGCACCAAAAACGCCGCGAGATAAACCAGCGTCTTGATCCGGTCCGGCACGATCTCGGCCACTTCGCTGATCACGATCCCGCCGCGGCTATGCCCGACCAGCACAACGTCATCGAACGCCTGCACGACCTCATCCGAAATCGACAGCGTCCACCGCGACAGATCAACCTTCGACAGCGGCGTCTTATCCTTCCCCATCCCCGGCAAATCCGGCGCCACGACCTGATGCCCGGCCGCCTTCAACAAAGGCGCCACCTCATCCCAGCACCACCCACCATGCCACGCGCCATGAACCAGAATGAATGTCGTCACCCAGAACCCCTGCATCAGTCGCGCGCTATTTCGGGCCTATCGCGTCGCCAGTCAATTCCCGCGTCGACTGGGCAACGCCGACAAGCAGGTCACAGCCCTGCGCGACGGCGCCAGCGGCAACCAACCGGGAAAGCGCCGCTTGGCCAGCCAATAAGGCCGCCACGTCTCGATCCAGAGTTTGCGGTCAGGCGGCGGCACGCGCCGGCGCCCATCCGGATGCAGACGGGCGACCTCCTGCGCCGCAAGCCAAGCGCGCACCGCAAGCCACACATCGACTGGCAACGACGCGTTTTTCTTCGCCTTAAGCTGCATCACATAGGGCACTGGCCCATCCCACGGCAAACAAACCTCCGCCGTCGCCACGCGCAACCCGTCGCGTTGAACGCTCCAGATGCGGCACTGATCGCGCGAGATCTTGGCGACATACGAGGCCACACAATGCTGCATCGCCGAGCCTTCCGCCGTGATGGCCTCGAACGTGTCGAGCGGCACGAAGGCAAAGCCGTCGAACACCCCGGGCTCAAGCCACATGTCACGAATGTTCGCGCCCGAGTGCATGAAACGAAACGCATGCCGCTGAGCCCACGCACGCGCCGCAGGCCGTGCCGCGTCGATCTTCATCGCCGGCGTCCAAGCCACATCGGGCGCACCGACAAGCCCGTTCATCGAATACCAAGCCCAAAGGCAGATAGGTCTCAGGTTCTCTTGGGCCGGCGTCCGCGCCGCAAGCCGAAGCTCACGCGCAATCCAAACCGCCACCGCGCCATCCGCCCAAGCCCAGGCGTTGGCGATGTTCTCCAGCCACGCGTGCATGAGTGACGGCGAGCGCGGAATGTAATTCACGATCTGCCGGCTCACCAACGCTCCATCCGGCAACGGCGGAATGGCGGCGCTGAACGCTTCCGGCGGTAGCCGTCTCAGCCACAGCGGCAACTGCGTCAACGCGGCCAACTCCCGCAACGGCGCGCCGTCGATGACGCGCGCGCAAGCCCGTTCGCGGTCGTAACCCGGCCGCGGCACCGCCAGCGCGAACAACAGCGCCGGAAAGCTCAACGCCAAATCCTTCAGCCGCGGATGCCGCGCCGCCAGCGCCAACACCTGCGGCCGGAACCGCCGCTGAAATCGCGCGAGCCGTCGCTCAAGAAGTCCGGGACGCGCGCGTACGCGCTCGTCCGCACGCGCGACCGCGTGCTGGGAAGCAATTTGCATGAACAAAGACCGTCAGGCCGGAACGCTCGCGCGCTCGGAAATAGTCGTTCGGAAATGGGATGGAACGATCGCGGGGACGCAATGCCGCCGCGGCGATTAGATATCGCGGATCGAAATCGGAAGGCGGTTCGAAACAAACACGGTCGCCTCCTCGGGAAGGCAGTTGTTGAAGACCGCGCACATACACGAGCGCCCGCTGTTTCGCAATCCCCGTGCCCGCACGGCCACGCCGACTCACGCTAGTCTGTGGCCCATGGACATCGCCCTCGCCATCTTGTCGCTGCTCGGCACAGCCGTCTTCGCCGCTTCCGGCGCGCTGGTCGCCGCGGAGCAGAAGATGGACGTCGTCGGCGCCGTGTTCTTGTCCATCGCGGCCGGCATGGGCGGCGGCACGATCGTCGACCTTCTGATCGGGGTCGACGTGCGCTGGCTGACCTCGCCCGAACCGTTGTGGGTCGCCGTCGCCTCGGCGATCGTGACCTTTGAGGCGGTGCGGTTTGCATCCCCGCCGGCGAAGACGCTGCTCTGGGCCGACGCGCTCGGCCTCGCGCTCTTCACGGCGACGGGGACGCAGCGCCTCGTGTCCCTCGATCTCGATCCGGCCGTGACGGTATTCCTAACCGTGATCGGCGCCTCCGGCGGCGGCATCGTGCGCGACGTGTTGGCGAACCGCGTGCCGCTGGTCTTCTCCAGCGAGACGGAGCTCTACGTCACCGCGGCCCTCCTCGGCGCGCTCATCTACTATGCGGTGAAACTCGCCGGCCTCGACGATGGCTGGGCCTTGGCGGCCGCGCTCACCGTCACGATGGTGATCAGATCGCTCGCCATCGTGTTCACGCTGCGCCTTCCCCCGGGCCGCATCCGGAATTAGCGCGAAAAATTGAAGCGGCGGACACGCTTGCGCTTGATTCCGCCGCCGATTGCCTCATGTGTGAGGGCGCAAACCAAAGCAGAGCCGGGGGCCCATGCAAAAGCTGAAGTCGATCGTCGAGTCCAACGTCTTCACGAACTTCATCATGGCGCTCATCATCATGAACGCCGTAACCCTGGCGCTCGAAACGTCGCCGACCGTGATGGCGCAGATCGGACCCTTCCTCTACGCTTTCGATCGCATCGTCCTCGCGATCTTCGTGATCGAGCTGACGCTGAAGCTGATCGTTTATCGCTGGAATTTCTTCCGCTCCGGCTGGAACCTGTTCGACACTGCCATCGTCACCATCGCCCTCATTCCCGCGACCGGCCCGCTGACCGTCCTGCGCGCGCTGCGCGTCCTGCGTGTCCTGCGCCTCGTGTCTCTCCTGCCGCAGATGCGCCGCGTGGTCGAGGCGCTGGTCCACGCTTTGCCCGGCATGGCCTCGATCACGATGCTGATGGGCGTGGTGTTCTTCGTCGCCGCGGTCGTCGCGACCAAGCTCTTCGGCGAGGCCCATCCGGTCTACTTCGGCACCCTGGGCGACTCGCTTTTCACGCTCTTTGCAATCATGACGCTCGAAGGTTGGGCCGACATCGCGCGTGAGGTGCAGGCGACCCACCCTCAGGCCTACCTCTTCTTCGTGCCCTTTATTGTGATCTCGGTTTTCGCCGTCCTTAATCTCTTCATCGCCGTGCTGACGAATTCGATGCAGGAGATGCACCAGGAAGAGATCAAGGTCGAAGAACAAATGGCGGAAAATCAGCTGCGCCTGCTGATGGCCGAACTCACCGCATTGCGTGGAGAAGTCAAAGATCTGCGTGCGGCGCTGGAGCCGACGATCCGTCGAGGTTGAATCAGTTCAGCGGTTCGTGCGGGGCGCGCTTTGTGCGCCGCAGCTCTTGAATCGCACGCCCGACCGACCACCACAGGTTGACCTTGCCGGCATCGCCGCGCTGGATCATCGCGTTCTGCTGACGCGTCGCCTCGCGCATCGCTTTGGGGCCATGATGACGGATGAGCGTCCAGGCCGTGCGGATAACGTCGGGATCGGGATCGATAGTCGGTTTCTTGGACATGCGCGCGTAGTCGAAGTGAGCGGTGAGCAACGCATGTGAGTTTGCACAGCGTTTCTTTCCGAACCACTGACCGTGGGTCGAAGCGCATAAAACCTTCGCAACTATCAGGCGTCAGTTAACACACGCAGCGATACGGATTGCGACTGCAGCGTGCGTTAACGCGTGTGCCTCGCGCTCAAAGCGGCGCGCGCGTGAACGGAACCTTGAGCTGTCCCCAAAACGACGTCGGCATCGGATGACGGATCCCGATGTCGACAGGCGGCCGCCGCGCCGCGTTGAAATACGAGCCGAAAATCTGATCGAACAGCATCAGATTCTCGCCGTAATTCTTATTGCCCTCGGCCAGCACCTTCGAGTGATGCCAACGATGCAACTCTGGTGTGTTGAACACATAGTTGAGCGGCCCGCAGCGCATCTCGACATTCGCATGCGTGAGAATGCCGATGAACGCCGTAATCGCGCTGACCATAATCATAACATCCGACGGCGCGCCCAGCAGCAGCAACAACGGCACCCCGAACGCCAGCCCGCTCAACGTATCGACGAGATGAAACCGCCCGGTGTTCAAGAACCAAAGCCGCGTCACGCTGTGATGCACCGCGTGGAAGCGCCACAGCGGCGGCCACTCATGCGCCAGCCGGTGCTTCCAATAAAGCCCAAGCTCGACGAACACGAGCCCCAGCGCCACCTGCAACACGAACGGCAAAGACCCCGGCCACCATGCATGTCCCGCGGGCGAGGCCAATTCGGCCAGCCCAAAGAACGTCAGCGACAACACCAGCGCCTGCGCGATGCTCTTGTTCAACAGCGTATGCGCGATGTCGGGCCCAACCTGCCCGTCGTTCTCAAGCCAAGCCTTTTCATGCGGCATCAACCGCTCAAGCACCGCGATTGCCAGCGCGAGGCTCAGATAGGTGACGTTGAAGACGACGATCGTCATGTCGTTGACGACGCCCCAATAGGTCACGGCCACGCACACCGTGAAAAGCAGCGGCCACCAAATATAAGACAGGACACGACGCATAGGTCCCACCCTCAAAAGCCAAAAGTCATTCCGCACTTTAGCACGCCCTCCCGTGCGAGAAAGGCCTAGGCCGCCCGCAGCGCCATGCCTTCCAACGCGTAGACGACCGTCTCGTGCTCGCGCCCGCGCAAATGCTTCGGCCCCACCAGCGTCAGATCGTCGATCAGCGCCAGCTCCTTGCGCATCTCGTCCCTGATCGCCGTGACCAGCGCCTCGCTCGCCACAAGCATGGTGCCCAACTCCTTCGACAGCGCCTGCAGCCGGCTCGCCACGTTGACGGTGTCGCCGACCACCGTGAACGTCATCGACCGCTCGCTGCCCAAATCGCCGAGCATCAATTGCCCATAGTGCAGCCCGACGCCGATCTGCACCTCGAACTGCCCGCGCGGCACGCGCTGCACGTTCCACTGCTTCACCGCCTCGATCATCGCGAAGCCGCAGGCGAGCGCATCGCCCGCATCGCCGTGGCCCTGATCCGGCACGCCGAACACGGCCAGCAACCCGTCGCCCAGAATCTTGTCGAGCGTGCCGCCATGCTTGAAGATCACGCCCTCCATCAACCCGTGGAACTCGCGCAGAAACGAAATTGCCTCCTCAGGCTGCATGCCCTCGCAACGCGTGGTAAAGCCGCGAATGTCGGCGAACAACACCGCCGCCGGCTGCCGCCGCACCACACCGAACGGCTGCTCGCGCTCGCTCAGCTCATCGACGACGCGGGGCGAGAAATGCCGCGCCAAGTTCGACCGCGCCCGCTCCGACGTCACCGCCGCCAGCACCAACTGCCGCGACCGCCACACAGCGACGGCCAACCCGCCAGTCAGAAACGCCAAGATCACATAGTCGTAAACAACCTTGATCACCGGCAGATAATGCGGATCGCCGTACTGCTGCCAAACATCGCCGCCAGGCGCGATCGCAAAGAACGTCCCCGGCTGCGCGGCAGCCACGCCGACGACGACGCCCCAGGCAACAGTGATGCACGCGCCGGTCCACACGATGAAGCGCGGCGAATAACTGAACGCGCCATGCACGAGGAACGCGACGAAGAACAGCAGCGCCCCCTCCTTCACCGCCAACGTCACCGGCGGCAAATCACTCGCAAACCAATTGCGCGCAATAAGAATGAACGCGAGATACGCACAGTCGACCGCCATGAACACATACTTGGCCCAGTGCGCCTGCGGCCACCGCCGCTCCTGCTCGAACTGCAAGAGCCCGATCGCAGCAATCCCAAGAGGCATCAGCAACAGGAACAAAGACCCATCGCCCACGAACGACGACGTCGCCGCAAACACGACAACCAGAGCCACGACAATCACCGCCCGCACGGCACAAGCGAGCATCAACCCCGTCCGCTCTGTATCGTGAAACGAACTCAACATCCGCTCCGCCACCGCCGCCTCGGCGGTACGCGGCACCACACCGGCAACGAAACGCCGCAACCGCGCGGAGACAGTCTCACCCTTGGCCATCAAAACGCCTCACCGGAATCACGAACCGGTTGAACCATGGCCCGCGACCCTCACCCGCCGGAAGACCCACACCACATCCTGTGTCGCCCCCAACCCAACCAAAACAATCGCAATCCCGTCCATCACACCGTCACATCGGCAGAAATCCGCCAGAACTGCCAAGTTCAACGGATGCTGCGAGCCACATCGCGACGTGAACACTTGTGACGTGGATCAAGTCGCACGACCGGAGATTGTCGTAGATGGAGGCAGGCAGAGGTCCGGGCACATGAAGATTCTGGTCTTGTACGGCACGACCGAGGGCCAAACGCGCAAGATTTGCGGGTTTGTCGCCGACAGGCTGCGGTCCAACGGCGATGTTGTGACGCTGGTCGATGCGGCGGCGCCGGCGGCGCGGATTGATCTGCGCGACTATCAAGGCGCGATCCTCGCCGCCTCGATTCACGTCGGCCAGTATCAAAGCGCCGTGGTCGGCTTTGCGCGCGCCAATCATGCGCGGCTCAACCAAATTCCATCGGCGTTTGTGTCGGTGTCTCTCTCCATCGTCGACAGCGATTCCGAAGAGAGGGCGAGTCTCGCGACCATCACGGAGAATTTCAAAGCCTACACGGGTTGGACCAATGCCGAGATCCATCACGTCGCGGGCGCCATCCGCGTCAGCGAATACGATTTCTTCAGGCGTTGGGCGATGCGATTCCTCGCCTGGGAAAAGAAGCTGAAGCTGGTCCCCGGAGAGGATCTGGAACTTACCGATTGGACGGCGCTCGCCGCCACGGTCGACGGCCTGCGCGCACGCTTTGCCGGGGCAAATCCCAGAGGCCCCTCCATTTGAACAATCGCTTATGGATCGATGTCGCCGGATGGGGCTTATTGGTAAGCTACCGGCATGAGCAACCTGTTCCGCCTATCGTTAGGCCTAAGACGCGATCCCGCCGTCGAGGCCTGGCTGAGCGAGCAGCCGGGCGAACTGGGCGCCATCGCGCGCGAATGGTTCGCGCGGATACGCGCGTGCGGCTTCGACGTGTTGGAGATGATGAACGACGGCTGCCCGGTGGCCTGCGTGAAGGACGTGCCGTTCGCCTACGTCAACGTGTTCAAGGCGCACGCGAGCGTGGGCTTCTTCCTCGGCGCGGCGTTGAACGACCCGGCCGACCTGCTCGAAGGCACCGGCGTGCGCATGCGCCACGTCAAAATAAAACCCGGCGCATCGCCTGACGCCAAAGCGCTTGGCGCACTGATCGAGGACGCCTACATGGACGTGAAGGCGCGCCTGAAAAGCGCGAGTTCTCCAACGCGCAGCTGACCGCAGAGTGTCACTGACGCCGCTCCAACCTCGACGGACCCCAAACCATCACGACGATCCCGGCAATAGGGGCGAGGATCAAGAACATGACAAACGGATCGTAGGTCGATCCGTAGGTTGGAACCAAGCCCCAGACGATATTGATCGTCAGGTGAAAAAGCACGGCGATGAACACGCTTTGGCCGGCGTTCACAAAGAGCCAAACGATGATGACCCGCAGAGCAATCGTGAAGAGGCACTGCCAAACGATCCACGCGCCGCTGCGGCCCATCTGAGCATACGGAATCACGTGCCAGAGCGCCCACACCGCGCCCAGAATCAGGGCCGCCGCTAACGCGCTCCACTGCGCCCTCAATCCGGGAAACGCATATCCTTGCCAGCCAAGCTCTTCCCCAACCGCGCCGAGGAAGAACATGAGCGAGAACCCCAGAACCTCGGCAATCGAGAAGAACTGAACATCCGGCGCGGCGCCGGAAAGGCGATGCACGCCATATTCCAGAACCAACACAGCAGGCATGAGCAACAGCGCGGCAAGAAGCCATTCCGTGCCCTTGATCCTGCGATAATCGAAGGTGCGGCCGAGAAATTCTCGAGCGCCATCGGCGCCGCCGTCTCGATAGACGAGCACCAGCGCGGCGATCATGGGGATGAACGCCATGATCGCGCTTAAGGGGAGGAAGGTTGCGATCGGAAGCCGGCCGCCGGCCGCGCCCAGCACATAGAACGGGATCGACAGAACGAACACGAAGAAGAAAAAGAGCCATGGCGAGGCGCGGCGCCGTTCATTCGCCGCCGGCGCTTGCGAGCCGTCAGACATCGGAAAGCCACTCCACACCGCGAAGCGCCTCAGCGTGAACAAGAGCTTTAGCCACGTGAATGCTCATGTCGCTACCGTCACCGCGCAAGCGTCGAGAGGGGTGGCGATGTCTCATCGGCTGGCGACTCGAACCTGGCGCGCCAAATCGGCTTTGCGATTTCCAGCACAAAAAGTACGAGCAAGCCCACGCCGAAGGCCAGAGCCAGATCATCCCAGTGCAGCGGACCGAAACGGAACAAGGCGCTGGCGAACGGCCACAGCAGCGTCACCGCCAGCATGGCCGATACCGCGGCGAGAACCCAGGCCAGCGCGGCATTCGGCCTTGTGACGGCTGCGATCAATGAGGCGCTGAAGGATCTGTTGACAACGATAAGGCTGACAATCGTCAAGACCAACGAGAAGAATGCCAGCGCGCGCACTTCTGCTTCCGGCATGCCGCCTCGGTAGCCGACGACGAAGATCGCGGCCACGACAGCAAACGCAAGCGCGCCTTGCAACACGCTCCACCCGATCAATTGCGTTGAGAACAAGGGCTCATCCGGGGACCGCGGACGCCGGCGCATGACATCGTCTTCCTCGGTCTCTGCTTCAAAGACGAGCGAGCACACGGGGTCGATCACCATCTCCAGAAACGCAATATGCATCGGCCCAAAGATGATCGGCAGGCCGAACAACAGCGGCAGCAAGGCCAGGCCGGCGATTGGAACATGGACGGCGAAGATGAATCCCACTGCCTTGCGCAGGTTGTCGTAGATGCGGCGGCCCAGCCGGATCGCCTTTACGATCGATCCGAAATCATCGTCGAGCAGAACGATCCCGGATGCCTCGCGCGCCACGTCTGTTCCGCGTCCCCCCATCGCGATCCCGATATGCGCGGCTTTAAGCGACGGCGCGTCGTTGACGCCGTCTCCCGTCATGGCGACGACGTCACCATTGGCCTTCAGCGCGTTGACGATCCGCAGCTTCTGCTCCGGCATGATCCGGGCGAACACGGTCGCCGTGCGCACACGCTGCGCAAGCTCGACATCATTCATGCCTTTGAGGTCATCGCCGGTCACGACATCCTCGGCGTCGAGTCCCGCTTGGCGGGCAATCGCTTTGGCCGTCGTCGGATAGTCGCCGGTGATCATGACGACCTTGATGCCTGCCGTCCGGCATTCCGCAACGGCCGCGGGCACGCTCGCGCGCAACAGGTCGGAGAGGCCGACGAGTCCAAGAAACTGAAACGCAAACTCGCGTTGCGAGTCGGGCAAATTCGCACCGACGAAGGAAGCGCGGCAGACGCCCAACACGCGAAGTCCCTCGGCAGCCATGCTGTCGATGGACGCGCCTAACGCCTTGCGATCAGCCTCGGAGAGACGGCAGAGCTCGGCAATGGCTTCGGGAGCACCCTTCGATGCAACGACAAATTCTGGCTTGTCGCGAGCAACCCGCCAGACCTGGGACACGGCGAGGAGGTCGGGGCGCAGTCCGAAGGCGTGCGCGAGCTTCCAGGCCGGATCGCGCCGATGCTCCGTCCCCGCAAGACGAACGCGGCTGAGTTCGTGAAAGGCCTTGTCCATCGGATCGAACGGTTCTGGCGCGCTGGCAAGCAGACCGAACTCGACAAGGTCATGAAACGCAGCCGGCAAGCTCGCGTCGTGCACATCGGTCGGCCGGAAAACCTTGCCGTCCATGAGCCGCAATTCAGCGATCGCCATCCGGTTTTCGGTCAGGGTGCCGGTTTTGTCGGTGCACAATACGGTAGCGGCGCCGAGCGTCTCGATCGCGGCCGCTCGCCGTGTCAGAACGCGCGCCTGCGATATGCGCCACGCCCCCATCGCCATGAACACCGCAAGCACGACCGGGAATTCTTCGGGCAACATCGACATGCCAAGCGCGATGCCGGCGAGCACGGCATCGAGCCAGCTGCCGCGTAGCGTGCCGTAAAGAACAACGGCGAGCACGCTCACCGCGCCCCCGACCACGGCAAAAACCTTGACCAGCCGCTGCGTCTGCTCCCGCAGACGTGGAGGCTCCGTCTCCAACGTGCTGAGCGACTGACCGATCTTGCCGATTTCGCTCAAGGGCCCGATCGCGGTCACCTCGCCTATGCCGGACCCGCGGACGACCAACGAGCCGGAAAACACGCAAGGCAGGTCGTCGCCGCCCGGGCGGTAGTCTCGGGATGCGCCCGATTGCGCCGCGACCTTGCGCACGGGCACGGATTCTCCCGTCAGAAGCGATTCATCGGTTTGCAGATCGTCGCTTTGAACGAGGACCGCATCGGCCGGAACGCGGTCGCCCTCGGTCAGCACGACAAAATCCCCGCGCACGACGTCGCGGCCGGCGATGCGTTTGCGTTCGCCATCGCGAATGACCAGCGCCCGAGGACTGGTCAGATCTCGCAGCGCATCCAGGACGCGCTCGGAGCGGCTCTCCTGCACGACCGTGATGACGACCGACATGGTCGCAAACGCGAGCAGGACGATGGCTTCGTTCAGATTGCCAAGCAGAAGGTAGATAAGGCCACCGCCGAGCAAGAGCGCGAGCATCGGTTCGCGCAAAACTTCGAGAACGATCCGCAACGTCGTTCGGTGATCGGGCCGCGGCAGCTCGTTGTACCCTTCGGAACTCTGCCTGCGTTTGGCTTCGCCATCGCTAAGCCCCATGATCAAGGGGGGAGACGATGGTCGCCCATCGCTGCGGGATGCACCGAGCTGTGTCACTTGCTGCCGCCAACGACGATGGGTTTGTCGTACTTTATGGGATTGGAGAGCGCTTGTCGCGATGCCCCACGCACCGCCAACGCCGCCACGACCCAAATCAGCGTTGCAAAGACAACAGCGATGCCGCCCCAAGGTATCGCGAACACGAGAACGTAGTGGACCGGCACCGCGTGCGCGGTCACGCCAAGACCGCCTCAACCGGACGGCGCGCCGAGAACGGAAGCTCTGGGCCATAGCCGAAGCGCATCACCAGATCGGGACGACGACCGGGAAGCCCGACAAGGCTCGCCAACGCGGGCCGCAAGCTTGCGACCTCGACCGGCTGATTGACGAACGCATGTTTGAGGCCGAGCGCCGTCGCCTGCAGCGCAAAACGTTGGCAGGCCCGCCCCGCCGCCACCCAGTGCTCGCGGTCGTCCTTCTGCGATACGAAAACGGCGACGCCTGCCGACGTGGCGAGGTGACGGGCGTATTTCTCGTTCTCGGCCTCGGGTGTGAAAACCCAGTCGAACAGACGCGGTCCCAGCCACGACGGAAGCGCCGGACTACCGCTCGATGCGCTGAACAGGCCGTCGCCTTTGGCGATAGCATCACGCGGACTAAAGCGCAGCCAGGTCTTGAGTTCGCGCACGAACGCGGCGTCAGCCATCTGCGCGGTGTTGCCCGTAATGATAAGATCGCGCACGCGGTCGATCTGCGGCCGATCGGTGATGAGGACGAGATCGATGCCGGGAATCGCCGCTGCAGCGGCAGCCAACATCCGCAGATCGGAAGCGCTGACCGGTTTGCCGTCATAGTCGGCGCGCGTCGACTGACGCTTCGGTATCGCGTCGGACAGCGCCGACTCCGCGCCTGATCCGCTGCCGAATGTGAACGCAACCGAACCGTCGTTCGCCGGATTGAACTGAACTTCTCCCGGGCGTTGCCGCGCGCCGGCCGCGAGCGCCAGATTTTCGCTGGTGCAGCCAAGACTCACGAAGAGATGGTGATCGTCGGGATCCACGACCGGCGTGCGCCGGGAAAAATCCGGAAGAATGTCGATGCGATCGTCGCCGATGCGGAATCGCCAAGGCTGGGTGTTGTGTCCACTCGCCGCCAGCGTCGCGCAACGAATGAAATCCGCCACATCAGGTGTTTGCGCAAGCGCCGCCCGCGTTGCGGCAACGGAAGCGTTGTACTCTTCCATCGACCCCATCTGCCTGAGCCCGACATAGGTCGCACCGACGCCTGCGAGCGCGAGCGCGCCCCCGCCGATCAGGATCTGCCGCCTATCGACCACCTCGCATACCGCTCTTGTCCTTTGACCATCGATGGCCGCACCCGCACCAACCAGTAAGACGCGAACGCAAGGTGCCGATCTTTGGTTCCAGCTGCCAAAATCCCATGAAACCTATCTGCCGCTACGGTTAAGACCGCCCGGCAACCGCCGACACCAGCGCAAAAATCGCCGGTGTGTTCTTCCGGCCGTCGTAGAGGTTCGCTAGCCTCAAGGTCCGATCTGGGGGGATGGGATGCTGCACGTACGATGCATTTTGCTGCTCGCCGCGCTGGCGGTTTCGGGCTGCGCGACGACGAGTTTTGAGCGCACGACGACACTACAATCGAACACCGAGATCTCCGGATCGTCGGTGGTCGTCTATTCGTTCCTCGATGTTCGCAAGGACTATTTCGGCGAACAGATGCTCACCATGATGAACAACCAATTGGTCGAGCAGTTCAAACAGCGCGGCGTGAGCGCGCGTATCGTCCCCTATCAAGCCAAGGGCGTGGAGACGAACCCGAACGCGCTCTACATGGGCGTCAACCGCAGCATGGTCAGCGTGCCGCTCAAGGAATACCTCCAAGAGCAGCGCCCCGAAGAAGTGAAGAACGGCGACAAATTCCGCCTAATGGTCTTCCCCTCGATGGTCACCACGACGGGCGCGAACATCGATTCCGAACTCACCTGGTCTCTGGCCGACGTGAGCGCCGACAAGCCGGTGTGGGCAACAAAGCAAAAGACCGCCCGCACCATCTGGTGGAACAACGAAGAGGCGCCGGAAACGCGTTCGAAGCAATTCGTCGACGGCATCATGAGCGAGATGACGAAGAGCGGCCTCTTTGGCGCAGCCGCGCTGCAACAGCAACAAACGCTGGACGAAGCCAAGCGCAAGAAAAAGCAGCAATAGCGCGCAACGGAAAAGGGTGGAGCTTTCGCCCCACCCTTTGTCGGCACACGCGCGGTTGGCGCTATTCCAGATCGACCGTCGCGCGACGGTTTTGCGGTTCCTTGACGCTGTCACCCGTCTGAACCATCAGTTCGGACTCGCCTTTGCCTGACGTTGAGATCGCGCCATCGGGGATGCCTTTGGCGACGAGATTGCTCTTCGCCGCGCCGGCACGGCATTCCGAAAGCTTCTGATTGTAGGACGGCGAGCCCACGGTGTCCGTATGCCCGACGACGCGGATGGCGGCCGCGCCCGACGACTTCGCCGTATCCGCCGCTTCGCCCAACACCTTGTCCGCTTCCACGGTGATGTCGCACTTGTTGAAGCCGAAGAACACGATGAACTGCTTCGCCGCCACGGGTGCAGGCGCAGGGGCGGCCGGCTCCGGCGCAGACGGCGGCGTCGGCGACGCATCCGGATAGAGATCGTAGCGCCAGCCGAACGTCACGCTGTGCTTCGTGAAGTCGTCGTAGCTGTCGTTGTGAAGCTCCGCTGCGAGGTCGTCGAACGTCTCGAAGTCCGATCCGTCCGCGTTGAAATAGCGATAGGTCACGAACAGCGCCGACCGTTCGCTCATCGCATAATTGACGCCGCCGATCAGCTGCCAAGCGAAGGCCCATTCCGTGTCGCGGATCGGCACGGTGTGAAAGCCGCTGTTGTTCGAATAGTTCTGGTGGTCGCCGCCCGCGCCGGCGCCGACGCTCAACGACCAGCGATCGCCGACCGGAAAGTCGTAGAGCGCGTTCACCATCGGCGAAAACTCTTCGAGGTAGCCGGGGCCGACAAAGTTCGCGCCGCCACCCTTGCCCACGAAGAAGTTGTCGATGTCGTTCTTGCGATAGGCCAATTCGAGTTCGGCTCTGAAGTTGCCCCACGCATGACCGAACGTCAGCATGCCGGCCCATCCGGTATCAAAACTCGTTTCCGACGGCCAACCACCCAAGAAGGTGGGGTCGATGCTGTCGGTCGCCCCGCTGCTATCGTCGACGAAATTGACGCCCGCTTCCAAGCTGACATACCAGCCCTGAAAGTGGGCCGCGTTCGCCGCCCCGGCGCATGCAAGAGACGCGACCGCGCCAAGCAACAAAGCCTTCGTACGCATTAGACCCTCCAAACATGTTTCGCGGGCGCGACGCGCGCGGACGCTGATTCGTTCTGCCGCAAAGGATACGCGGCTCTGAATCACGCAATGTCTCAGGAAGGCCACAGTGGCCGACAGGACTGGCCTCGCGCGCGCGCAATCGCGATTTGAAGGGCCTTCGAGTTCCAAATCATACGCTGCGTCCACCTTGAATGCGCTCCGGCAAACCTTCATCCTGCTTGACGGGGCGGCGCATCGGGGGTGCGGCGGGGATGCAATACGTCAGTTTAGCTGAAACAGTCGGGCTCGATCCGGCGGCGATGTGGACGCTGGCGTGGACGCTGTTCTTCATACGCGTCGGGCTCGGCTTTGCCGTCGGCATCGACGACGTGGTGAACAGCTTCCGAAGTCTCGACCCGGATGCGAACAAACACAAAGCGCAAGCCCGCTCGCTCCGCCGCGGCAACAACGTCGTAACCGCGTTGCACGTCGCAATGCTCGCCGCCTTCGCTTTTGCCGTCCCTTACATCCCATCGACGTGACGCATTCCCCCGTCGCGCGAACGAGCGTGACGCCGGCGCGACAAATGCTGCCGAAACCCGCGCGAGCGCGCGTCAAGTCAAACGCCCCCGCTTGACGCACGCATGAATTGAGACGCATCGTCTCGATGTTACGTTGGTCTAGGGAACTCCGGTGAGACACCGGGGCTGCCCCCGCAACTGTAAGCGACGATGCACTGGCCTCAGATGCCACTGATCCCCACAAGGAAAACGGGATCGGGAAGGCGGCCGGTGAAGGGTCGTGAGCCAGGAAACCTGCCCACGTAAGTCACCCCTCTCTGGCGCGGTGGGCGCTCGCGAGACGGATCCTTCCGGCGCGGTGACGTTGGCACGTGGTGATCATGGTGATCACGCGCGGCTTGCGGGCGCGTTCGAAGGGATAGGTGCGCGCCCCGGCAACGTTTTGGGGGAAGTCCATGTCTCGCATCGCATGCCTATCGTCCGCATCCGCGCTCGCACTCTCATGTGCGATCGCGCCCGCACACGCCGACGAAGCAAAAATCGAAAAGGTCGTCGTCACCGCAAGCCGCATCGGCGCCACGCCCGAGAACCGCCTCGGCACCGCCGTCTCGGTCGTCACGCGCGAACAACTCGATCAACGCCAAACCCGCATCGTCTCCGACGTTCTGCGCGACGTGCCCGGCGTCGCGGTCAGCCGCTCCGGCGGCGCGGGCACCTCGACGCAAGTGCGCATGCGCGGCGGCGAAGCCAACCACACGCTCGTCCTCTTCGACGGCGCCGACATCTCCGATCCGTTCCAAGGCGAGTTCGATTTCGCCGGCCTGCTCGCCACCGACATCGAACGCATCGAAATCCTGCGCGGCAGTCAAAGCGCGTTGTATGGCTCCGACGCCGTCGGCGGCGTGATCAACCTCCTGCCCCGCCGCGGCGCCGGCGCCCTCGCCGTCGAAGCCTTCGCCGAAGCGGGCTCCTTCGAAACGTGGCAGACAGCCGCCAATCTCGGCTACGGCGACGACAGCGCCGACGTGTTCCTAAGCGCCAACCACCACGAAACCGCAGGCACGAACGTCTCGCGCTTCGGCACGGAAGACGACGGCGAACAGGACACGTCGCTTTTCTTCAACGCAGGCCTCCGTCCGGCATCGAACCTCGAACTGCGCGCCTTCGTGCGTTACGTCGAAACCGAAGCCGACACCGACCCGCAAGACTTCGCCTTCCCCGCAACGCCGACCGAAGGTCTGGTCATCGACGGCCCGGACACGACCGCATCGAAGCAGCTCTTCGCCAACGTCTCAGGTGAGCTCTCGCTCTTCGACGACGCCTGGCAAACGCGCGTGACTTACACCTACGCCGACGTCGACCGCGAAAACGTCTCGACCGACTTCTTCGCCTTCCCCGTCGCGCTGACGCCGTTCTTCACCGCCGCCACACGCGATAAGGTCAGCGTCGTCTCAGCCGTCACCTTCGACACCGGATCGCTGAACCACAAACTCACCGGCGCCGTCGATTGGAAGAGCGAGAAATTCCAGAACGTCGCCGTCGGCGTCTTCGACCCCGGCATCAACGGCGAACGCGAGATGAACAACACCGGCTACGTCGCGTCCTACGACGTCTCGATCGGCGCATTCGACGCCGGCGCCGCCTACCGTCACGACGCCAACGACTATTTCGCAGACGCCGACACCTACCGCCTGCAAGCAAGCTGGCGCGTTACCGACACAACCCGCCTGCGCGCGACCGCAGGCACCGGCGTCAAGAACCCGACCAACTTCGAACTGTTCGGCGTCGATCCCGGCGCCTTCATCGGCAACCCGAACCTGACGCCGGAGAAGTCGGTGGGCTGGGACGTGGGGCTCGACCAGATTTTCCTGGACGGCGACGCCCGCTTCACCGCGACCTATTTCGAAGCGACGCTGGAAGACGAAATCTTCACCGTCTTCACCTTCGTGCCGCCCTTCTCGTTCTTCTCTTCGCCCGACAACCGCACGACCGACAGCGAACGCAAAGGCATCGAACTCACCCTCGACGCCAAACTCGACGAAGCCTGGTCGATCAACGCCGTCTACACGTACGTAGACGCGGTCGAAGCGGGCCTGGAAGAAGTCCGCCGCGCGCCGCACACCGCGTCGCTCAACGTGAACTACCGCTTCCTCGACCGCGCGCAAGCGACACTGACCGTCCGCTACAACGGCGAGCAGTTCGACAACGAGTTCGCGACCGCCACGCCGGAATCCCGCGTCCGCCTTCAGGCCTTCACGCTGGTCAACCTCAACGCCAGCTATGAACTGACGGACAACGTCGAACTCTTCGGCCGGGTCGAGAACCTGTTCGACGAAAAATACGAAGAGGTCTACGGCTACGCGACCCCAGGCATCGCCGCCTACGCGGGCCTGCGCACGCGCTTCTGACCGCATGACATAGGCCCGGGGACCCAAGGTCCCCGGCGCCTCACGTCGCGCCGCCGATCCGCTTCGCCACAGCCTGAATGCGCGTCGCGACGCCGAGCTTCGCCTTCGCGTTGCCGATGTGAAACCGCACCGTGCGCGGGCTGATATCGAGAATCTTGCCGACCTCCATATCGGTCTTGCCTTCGCCCACCCAACGCAAACACTCCGACTCGCGAGCGGTCAGCGGGCTGCGCGGCGCCTTGTCGTCCAGCAATTCGCAAAAGCGCTCATAGCCGGCGAGAACGGCGGCGCTCATCACCGAGAGCGTGCGCTGCGACAGATCCGGCGCCGGCCCCGCAAAGCCCGAATACCAAACGAAATCCCCGTCGACGTGGACAGGAACGACAATGCCGTCCATATCTTTCAAGTGCGGCGGCAGCCCCGCCCACCACGCCTCGTCCTCGCGTCCGAGTTCGGCTTTCACCCGCGACATCACGAACGGCTTGTCGGACCCTTGCGCCCGCAAAGTGAACGGATGATTGGCAAACGGCCGCTGCGTATCGAAGATCTCCACCGGCGCGCGACCCGATGCTGAGAAGATGATGGCAGGCCCGATCCGGCTGAAGGCGCGAGACATGTCGACGATCAGCGCCGTCGTAAAGCCGAACCGCTTTGACACCGAAAATAGCGCGCGGCCGATGCCGTCTGCCGTGCTTGCTTGCGACAAGCTGGAAGTCATTTCCTTGAGCACGTCGAGCGCGGTCATGGATGCAATACCTAGCGGTAGTGACAGGTATAGATCAGACGCGTACCCAATGCCACCCCGTAGCCTGCCCGCGCCGCAGTTGTTCACTCACTCGCCAGTGACGATCTCTGAGGTCTTTTGGCGTCAAGCGACGCCGCCACCGGCGCGCTTGGCGACCGCCTGAATGCGCGTCGCAACACCAAGCTTCGACTTCGCGTTGCGAATGTGAAAGCGGACGGTGCGCGGACTGATGCCGAGTATTTTGCCGACCTCAAAGTCCGTCTTGCCGTCGGCCACCCACTTCAAACACTCCGATTCACGCGGGCTAAGCGGACTGTTCGATCGCGTCGAGTCAAGCAATTCGCGGAATCGCAAATAGCCCTCATGAGCCGACGCGCTCAAGACCGACTGCGCCGCCTGCGAGGTGTCCGGATCGAAGCCGCTGAACCCGGCGCCCCAAACAAACGTGCCCTCCAAATGCACGGGCACCACGAGCGATTCTCTGAACTCGGTGCCGCCCGGCAGCACGGACCAACCGTGGTCGTCCGCCACGCTCATCGCGCGGCGAGCCTCGGATGCCAGGAACGGACGATCGGAAGTCTGGGCGCGCAGGAAGGCCGGCCTTTGCAGCAGCGGCCGCTCGGCGTCGAAGGCCTCAAACAGTTCGCGACTCTCCGAAGCATATAGAAGCGCAGGACCGATTCGATTGAACAACTTGGTCACGTCGACGATGATAAGATTGCTCCAGCCGTACATCGCGCCGACGTTCAGCAAAGCTCGGCCTATGTCCTCCACATTTGATGCTGAGGACAATTGCGCGGTCAGGCCCTTCAACGCTTCCCAGGCAGGCATTCGGTGGCCTGTATCTCTTTTCGTTATGCGCAGGGGTGAGCGAGTGCAGATAAATAGAGCTACCATAGTCTCCGCGTCGGCTCTATCGGCAATTCGCAATTGCCGTTGACGGAAGCGTCAAGCCCGGCGTCAAAATACTAGATTGCTTCTAAAGTGGTCTGCACTCGATGCGCCACTTACTTTGTTCGATTTCGCACAATCGAGCGCGAAACGCATACCGCTTCAAAGCCGGCCGCGATATAGCGCGACAGCCGCGCGCTCGCCGCCGCAAAATCCGTCGACTTGCACAGCCCGTCCGACAACAGATCGATGCGGCCCGTCTGCGCGAAGGTCAGCGTCAAAGCGCCGGACAAAAAATGATAGCTCCAAAACAAGTCCTCATCGCGCGCCGAAGGCAACGCGCGCCGAAGCGCGGCGATGAGATGCCGGATGACCGGATCGAAGAAGCGCGCCATCGTCTCGCCGCCCCAATCCGGGTTGTTGTTCACTTGCGCAATGAGCGCGAAGTAGTCCTTCCACTTCGGCCCGCCTTTGACCGACGCATCGAAGAGCGGACTCAAGAACGCCTCGATCAGCCCTTCGACGGTGACGCCGCCGGGGCCCGGCGCCGCCTCGTAGGCGTCGATCATCGCGATACGCTCTTTGTTCAAGATCGCCGCGCGCCGCTGAAACACAGCATCGAACACGCCGCGCTTGGTGGCGAAGTAATAATGCACCAACGCCGTATCGACATGCGCCTTGCGCGCGACGTCGCGCACGCTCACCGCATCGAGGCCGTGATGCGCGAACAGATTCTCGGCCGCATCCAGAATGCGTTCGCGCGCGTCGTCGCCGTTCGCCGACTTCTGCGGACGCCCAGGCCCTCGCTTTCGCTTAGGACCGCTCGCACGTAAGCGGCCGACCTTCACGTCCATGCCCACGTTGTCCTTATGAGGCGCGCGTTTGGTTGAATCGGATGCCGCACAATAGCGCTCTGCACACGAACTGTCGCCGCCTGGGAAACGCGCAACTCGCCTAACCGGCGAAATGTGCCGGCTACCTTCACCGATTGCGCACGTTGATGCTGCGGTTGCGAGCGACAAAACGCGTGGAAACATAAGGGATTCGCGTCATCCGTACACGTCACATCACGGCGCACAGAAAATTCACCGGATGATGAATTATTCGATGGGCGGCTCCCCCAGTCTGCGCTAGCGTAAGTATGGGGACGCGCCTTCAAAGAGCAGCGCCTCGGGGAAAGATGGGGGCACTATGACATCGCTTTACAGAACGATTCTGCTCGGCAGCGCCGCGTTCGCGCTGACGACAACCGCCGCACTCGCGCAAGACGCCGCGCCGCCGCCGGCCGCCGACGAAGCCGGCAAGATCGAAAAGGTCACCGTCACCGCACGGCGCACCAAGGAAAATCAGCAAAAGGTTCCGGCCTCCGTCTCTTCGTTCAGCGAGAAGAGCCTGGACCGCATCGGCGCCACCGATGTGACCGGTCTCCAGGGCGCGATCCCGAACGCGAACATCGCGCAGGGCCGCGGCTCGTCGAACGCAACGAACATCTACATCCGCGGCGTCGGCCAGCCCGACGCCCTGCAAACCTTCGACCCCGCCGTCGGCGTCTATGTCGACGACGTCTATCTCAGCCGCATCCGCGGCACGCAGTTCGAACTGATGGACATCGAACGCCTCGAAGTCCTGCGCGGCCCGCAAGGCACGCTCTACGGCAAGAACACGATCGGCGGCGCACTCAAAGTCATCACCCGCCGCCCGACCGCCGAAAGCAAAGGCGCCGCCTCCTTCACGGTCGGCAGCTACGGCGAACTCGTCGGCAACGGCACTATTTCCGGCGGGCTGACCGACACGTTGGCCGCGAGCGCCTCGCTCCTCATCGGCTCGCGCGACGGCTACGTCGAAAATCCGGTGACGGACGCCGAGTATAACGACCGCGGCGTAGGCGCCGGCCGCGTAAAGCTCGCTTGGGATCCCAGCGAAGACTTCCAGCTCGACGTGTCGTTCGACTACGCGGAAGAAGATGCCGCGCTGAACGTCGGCCAAGCGACCAACACGCTGACGACCATCCTTGGCGTTCCGCTCCTCGTGCTGCCAGCGACCCCGCCCGAATTCAACTTCGAGACGCGAACGACGCCGGGCCTGCCGAACTCGACCGAGATGACGCATTGGGGTGGCTCTGCCAGCGCCACGTGGGACTTGGACGACGCGTGGACCTTGCGCTCGATCACGGCCTATCGCGAACTTCAGAACCGCGACTACGTCGACATCGACGCCACGCAGCTCGAACTCGGCGACGTCCTCGTCGATGTCGATCAAAACCAGACCAGCCAAGAACTCCAGCTGCTCTACGCGGGCACGAACTGGAAGCTCGTCTCGGGCCTCTATTACCTGCGCGAGAACGTCGTTTCGCACCAAGAAGCCTACGCCGACGACTTCCTCGGCGGGTTCCTCGGCGGCAACACGTTCTTGCGCACGGTCGACGACGATCTGCAGACGACAAGCTGGGCGGCGTTCGCCAACGCGGTATTCGCGCTGACGGACACGGTCAACCTTTCGACCGGCATCCGCTACACGGAAGAAGAAAAGGAATACTTCCGCACGACCTCCACGTTCAGCAACTCGGCGCTCTTCAACGGCACCTTCGCGTTCAACCGCACCGAGAGTTGGGAAAACGTTTCGCCGATGGTCTCGCTCGACTGGCAGGCGAACGACAACACGCTGCTCTACGCGCGCTATGCGACAGGCTTCAAATCGGGCGGCTTCAACGGCCGCGCCAACGCGGCGGGTGAAGATCAACCCTACGATCCCGAAACGCTCGACAGCTACGAAGTCGGCGTGAAGTCCGATTGGGCGGACGGCACGGTGCGTACGAACATCACCGCCTTCTACAACGACTACACCGACTTCCAAGCGCGCGTCAGCCGCAGCGTGACGTCGCCAACACAGCCGATCCCCGCGATCGACTTCGCGGTGCTGAACGCCGGCGGCCTTGAGATCTACGGCGCCGAACTTGAGTTCTTGGCCTATCCGGTTCCGGAACTCAGACTCGATGCCTCGATCGGCTACCTCCACGCGGAATACACGGAGTTCTTCGAAGTCCGCGCCGGCCCCGTCACGATCGATCGCAGCTGGCAGACACCCGCGTTCTCGCCCGAATGGACGATGCGTTTCGGCGGCCAGTATGAATGGTCGTTGGGCGACATGGGCTCTCTGACGTTGGGCGCTGCCGCGCGCTTCCGTTCGGAGATGGCGCTCGCCGTTGATAACGCGAACCTCACCTCGCGCGCGATCTTCCCGGGTATGTGGCAGGACGACTACTGGCTCTACGACGCACAGCTTGTCTGGGCGAACGACAACGAGACCCTGCTCGCCGGCCTCTACGCCCGCAACCTGTCGGACGAAGTCTACAAAACGGACGCACAGGAATTCTCAAGCGTTGCCGGCATCCGCACCGCCTACTACGGCGCGCCGCAGACGGTCAGCTTCAAGATCACGGTTCGCTACTGATCTGCTGAACAGGACCAAGAGGCGCGGGCGGCAACGCTCGCGCCTTTTCTGTTAGGGCACGCGCGAAAAGAACCGCGCCATTGCATCCCACGCCGCCGGCTCTTCAAGCGTCGGCGCGTGCCCAACGCGCGGCACGTCGGCGACTTCGAGGTCCGGCCGCAACGCCTTCATCGCGGCGATCCCCTCCGGCAGCAGGATGTCGCTGAGCACGCCGTGCACGACCAGCAGCGGCGCGTTGTCGAGCATCTTGAAGATCGGCGTCAGATCAGGCGCCGCCGCAGCCGCAGGCTGTTCGAAGATATGCGCAATCGCCGGATCGTAATCGAACGCGATCCGCCCGTCCGGCAACTCGCGCCCCATCCGCCGCGCCATCGTCTCCCAGAACGCCTCGTCCGCATCGGGAAACGCAGCGCTTTGCGTACCTTTGATGAGCGCGATGAGATGAGCCCACCCGTCCTGCGGCGGCGTCTTACCGACATAGGTCGCAATGCGCGAGATCCCGCTGGTGTTCACCACCGGTCCAATATCGTTCAGCACCACGGCCGCGACACGCGCCTGCGCCATCATCGCGACGAGCATGGTGATCAGCCCGCCCATCGACGTGCCGACGAACACCGCACGATCGACGCCCAGCTCGTTCATCACATGCACGACATCGGCCGCATACACCGGCGGCACATACCGTTGAGGCATCGGATCGCGATCCGAAAGCCCGCGCCCGCGCACGTCGAACGCCAGCACCCGCCGCCCCAACGCCGCAATCCGCGGCGCGACCGCTTCGAAGTCCGCCGAGTTGCGCGTCAACCCGTGCAAACAAATCACCGGCAAGCCACGCACCGCACCAACTGGCGCGTAGTCGCGCACAAACACCTTCAACGCGTCCGGCACAGTGATAAAGCGTTCTTGATAGTTCACGGCGTCCTCATCTCTGCAAGCAGTGCCAACGTCGACCGCGCAAGCTCCCGCGTCAATTCCTGAGCCGGCATCTCGCGCGCAAACCGCGGCGCCTGCCCCGACCACAACGGCGAGAAGTCGCCCGACCCAGAAGCCTCAGCCTTCTGGCGCAGCGGCGCCATCGCGTTCGACGCGCCCGGAAACGCCGGCGCATCAACACTCATCGGCCCAACCTCGCGCACAGCACGATTGACGATCCCGCGCGCCGGCCGCCCCGTGAACACGTTGGTCAGCACCGTCTGATCCTCACGCGCATTCTTCAGCGCCGCACGATGGATCGGCGAGTTCGTCGCCTCTGGCGTCAACAGATAAGCGGTCCCAATCTGCACACCCGCCGCGCCCAACATCAATGCCGCCGCAATCCCGCGCGCATCACCGACAGCGCCGGCCGCAATCACCGGCACGCGCACGGCGTCCACGACCTGCGGTACCAGCGCAAAAATCCCCGGCTGCGAAGCAATATCCTCGCTCAAGAAAATCCCACGATGCCCGCCCGCCTCCGCACCCTGCGCGATGACGGCATCGACCCCGCGCTCTTCCAGCCAGCGCGCCTCGGCCACCGTCGTCGCCGAAGAGATCACCACGGAGCCCGCCGCGCGAACGCGATCGAGCAAGCGCTTCTCCGGCAAACCAAAGTGAAAACTCACGACGCGCGGTTTGAATGCCTCGACCAGCGCACACGCCTCGTCACCGAACGGCGCACGCCCACCCGGCATCGTCGGTGCGGAAACGCCAAGCTCGCGCGCATAAGGCGCCAACCGCTCGATCCACTTCGCCTCGCGCGCGGCATCGGGCACCGGCGGCTGATGACAGAAGAAGTTCACATTGAACGGCCGATCCGTACGCTGACGAATGACCTGCATCTCCGTTCGCACCTGCTCGATCGACAGCATCGCGCACGGCAGCGATCCCAATCCGCCCGCCTCACAAACCGCAATCGCCATCGCCGAGCCTTGCGACCCAGCCATCGGCGCTTGCACGATCGGATGCTCGATACCGAACAGATCCAAGAGTCGCCGGTCTCGCCACATGTTCTTCACCACGTGCGTTGCATGCGGCATTCTATCATGTGCAACGCGTGAAACGCTTGGCAGCGCTAGTCGTGGGGACACGTTTACCGCTCATTCACACAGTTTTTCTTGACATCCCGCAGCGCAACCTGCATATGCACAACCGTTGAGGCGCCTTAGGGCCCCTTCGCAAGCGCTCTCGCCGCGTGAACGGCTCGAGATCTAAATCGATCTCATCGATCCTTTTGAGCGCTCAAAACCTCCGGAACTGCCCAGGTAACACGCGGGGCGTCCTACGCAACCCGCGATTTTCGCGTGCGCTGTGTGTGGGCCCAACGCCCCCGATGCGCACGCGCCGACTCGCATATTGAAAGTGAACTTGAGTGAACGATTTTACGTCTTTGGGCCTCGACCCGCGTCTTCTGAAAGCTCTGACGCAAGAAGGCTACGAGAAGCCCACCCCCATCCAAGTGCAGGCCATTCCGCACGTTCTTGAAGGCAAGGACCTTCTGGGCATCGCGCAAACCGGCACCGGCAAGACCGCGGGCTTCGCGCTCCCGATCCTGCAGCGTCTCGACGCCAACAAGCGCACGCCCGCGCCGAAGACCGCGCGCGCGCTGATCCTCTCGCCGACGCGCGAACTCTCCGCGCAGATCGCCGACAGCTTCAAGGCCTATGGCCGCTACATGAATCAAAGCGTGACGACCATCTTCGGTGGCGTCGGCGAAGGCCCGCAGATTCAAACGATGCGCAAAGGGATCGACATCCTGGTGGCGACACCGGGCCGCCTGCTCGACCTCGTCAACCAACGCGCCGTTGACCTCAGCAAAACGGAAATCTTCGTCCTCGACGAAGCCGACCGCATGCTCGACATGGGCTTCATCCGCGACATCCGCCGTCTCGTGGCCCAACTGCCGCGCGAACGCCAGAACCTGTTCTTCTCGGCCACAATGCCGGAAGAAATCAGCGGCCTGGCCTCCGACCTCTTGAAGAACCCGGTCAGCGTTTCGGTGACACCGCAAGCAACCACCGTTGAGCGTATCGCCCAGCGCGTGATCCACGTCGAAACCTCATCGAAGCGCGCGCTGCTCATCGAGCTGCTCCGCAACGACCCGGCCATGAACCGCAACCTCGTCTTCACCCGCACCAAGCACGGCGCGGACAAAGTGGTTCGTGCCTTGTCGGCCGCGGGCATCGTCTCCTCGGCGATCCACGGCAACAAGAGCCAAAGCCAACGCGTGTCGACGCTGAACGCGTTCCGCGCCGGCCGCACACGCGTGCTGATCGCAACCGACATCGCCGCCCGCGGCATCGACGTCGACGGCATCAGCCACGTCATCAACTACGACTTGCCGCACGTGCCGGAATCCTACGTCCACCGCATCGGCCGCACCGCGCGCGCCGGCGCCGACGGCGTGGCGATCGCCTTCTGCGACCGTGAGGAACGCGGCCTGCTGCGCGACATCGAACGCATGACGCGTCAGCAAATCCCGTCCAGCGAATGGCGCGCCAAGCCCGGCGAAGTCCAAGCGATGGACGCCGCCGCCCGCGCGCTCGATAGCGAACGCCCTGAGCGCACCGAACGTCCCGCGCGCAACAACAACGGCGAACGCAAAGCCCACGGCGAGCGCAAACCGCACGGCGACCGCAAACCCAACGGTGAGCATCGCAAACCCGGCGGTGATCGCAAACCCCACGGTGATCGCAAGCCCCAAGGCGAACGTCACGCGCACGCCGACCGCAAACCGCACGGCGAGCACCGCGCACGCCCGGCGCACGCCGATCGTCCCGCGCACGCCGACCGCAAGCCGCATGGCGAGCGTCAACAGCACGGCGACCGTCCGGCCCACGCCGAACGTCCGCATGGCGAAAAGCGTCCGTTCAATCCCGGCAAGCCGCGCCATCCGCAGCACGCGGACCGTCGCGTTGCCGCCGGCGCTTCGGCGCACGACGCCAAGCCGATGAGCGAACGCGCCCAACACGCGCAAGCCCGCGACGCCGCACGTCCGCACACCGGCCCGAAGCCGCACCGCAAAGGCCAAGGTCAAAAACCCGCCGGCGCCCCAGTCCGCGACGGCGCAGGCAACGCGCTCCCGCGCTTCCTGCAACACCGCGGCCGCCCGTAAGCACTAACGACGCAAAGCGCCGCCGGCCCACAAAGCCGGCGGCGTTTTCTATTTCGCACTGACCCATGCTACGCACCACCGATCAAAGGTGGAGCGATGCGATGCGCGAAAACAAACTCCGCACCATGTGGGCCAGCGGCCGGGCGGCGACCAACGTCTGGTGCCATATCCCGTCGAGCTACGCGACCGAAGTGATCGCGCATCAAGGCTGGGACTCGCTCACCGTCGACACGCAGCACGGCCCGATCGGTTATACCGAGATGGTCGCGATGCTCACCGCCATCGCGACGACGCCGGCCGTGCCGCTCGTGCGCGTGTCGTGGAACAATCCCGGCGAAGTGATGCGCGCGGCCGACGCCGGCGCGATGGGCGTGATCTGCCCGACGGTCAACACCAAGGCCGAATGCGAACAGTTCGTCGGCGCGCTGCGCTACGCTCCGCTCGGTTACAGAAGCCTCGGCCCCAACCGTGCCCGCTTCCTCGGCGACGACTACACCGCGACGTCCAACGACACGATCCTCGCCATCGCGCAAATCGAAACCGCATCGGGCTTGGAGAACGTCGAAGCCATCGCCTCGGTCAAAGGCCTCGACATGCTCTACATCGGCCCGTCCGACTTGGGGCTGTCGATCGGCCGCGAAGGCCGCATGGATCAAACCGATGCCGTCGTCGTCGCCGCCATCGACCGCATCCTGAAGACCGCGAAAAACGCCGGCATCAAGGCCGGCATCTTCTGCGTCGACCCGGCCTACTCGCGATCGATGCTGACGAAGGGCTTCGACCTCGTCACCGTTCTCTCCGACACGACGCTGCTCTCCGCCGGAGCAAACGTGCGCAAACAATTCGTTTGAACGCCGTTCAAAATATCGAACGCACCGGCGCACCGAAGAGACACACACCACACATCTCCACCTGGCAGCGTTGACACCTCTATAGGTGGGGATTCAGCATCCCCGTTGTGAACGCTGGACCGATTCCCGACCTGTTGAGCATCGTCATCCTCGCCTGGCTTGCGGGCCTCGCGTTGATGATTGTGTTTTCGATGCTGACGGGCCGGGTGATGTTGGCGGGACTCTTCACGACGGACATCGACAACGATGGCCTCGCCGATGAGTTCCACCCCGAACGCGTGCAGCTGTTGCTGTTCTCGGTGTTCGGCATCGCGGCCTATGTGTTCGCGACGATGGATGCGGTCGCTGCGTCGAAGACCGCACTCACCGTGCTTCCGGACATTCCGGACGAACTACTGATGATAATGGGCGCCAGCAACACGTTCTATTTGTCTGGCAAATTCGGACGATCCGTCGCACGGGGATAAGGGGATTTCGTTATGCTGCCATTCGATCTGGCGATGCTTGTCGCCATCGTGTTGTCGATCATTCTCTTAGGATTCGGCGCCGTCATTTTGGGAATGATCATGACGGGCCAAATCGACCTGTCGGACATCCTCGTCGAGTCGAACGAGAACGGATCGAAGAAGGCCAGCCTCTCGCGCCTTCAATTTCTGATCTTCTCCTTCGTCATCGCCGGCCTCTATCTGGTCATCTGCGTCGAGAGCGGCACCTTCGTCGACGTGCCGCCGGGCGTCTTGATCCTGCTCGGCATCAGCGGCGGCAGCTACATCGCCTCGAAGGGCTTAGGCCAAGGCCTCGGCAAGAAAACCGCATCGGCCCCGCAACAACCGCGCCAGCAAAACCATCAGCGCCCGCAGTCGGTGCAGATGCAACCCGTCGCCGAAGTCCAGCAATCCGCCGCGCAGTAATGCCGCAAGACGCAAACAGACTCCCCTCGCCCGCCCATGACGGCGGGAGAGGGGCCGCGAGGGGAGTGGTGTTTGCGCTCCTCGCTGTTGTCGCGACATCCATGGCAGCACCGCCCGCGCGCGCCGAGTTCGAAGGCTGCCGCGCCGCCTATGGCGAAGTCGGATTGCCGAAACGCCTCGGCGACAGCGACGTCGGCGAAACGCAGGACCGCTGCCTCAAGGGCTTCGCGCTGCTCTACAACAAGCGCACCAAGGTTCCCGACTGGGTGATCGAACGCCTGACGCCGGATTCCTTCCGCGGCACGGCCACGCGCAGCAAATCCGCTTTCGCCGCCGACACCGTCATCGCCGAAAACGAACGCGCCACGCTCAGCGACTACGAAGCGAACTGGCAAGGCCAACGCTTCGACCGCGGCCACCAAGCCCCCGCCGCGAACGACAAGTTCGACCAAACGGCGATGAACGAGACGTTCCTGCTCTCCAACATGGCCCCGCAAGTCGGAATCGGCTTCAACCGCCACGCATGGAGTTATCTGGAGAAGGCCATCCGCGGCTGGGTCATGTGCGGCGGCCGCGACAATCTCTACGTGATGACGGGCCCTATCTATTCGCAGGACACGAACAAAGTCCTAGGCGCCAACAAAATCGCGATCCCCGACGCGTTCTTCAAAGTCGTCTACGACCCCACACACGGCCGCGCCATCGGCTTCATCCTCGAAAACAAAAAACATACCGGCCGTGCGCTGGATCCCTACCGCAAATCGATCGCCGAAATCGAGGAACTCACCGGCATCGATTTCCTGACCAACCTTCCCGAACGTCAGCAAACCATCCTGGAGTCGAACATCGCGCCGATGTGGAGCTACGACCGCGGCTGCGACATGCGCGAATAGCGCCGGGATTTTTCGGGTTGGCAAAGGAGCCTGGAGCGGGCACCTTGCCCCATGCCCCATCACACACCGCTTATCGGCACGATCGTCGCGGGCCTGGTTCTCGCATTTATCCTCGGCTCGCTCGCGCATCGCCTGAAGGTGTCACCGCTCGTCGGCTATCTGCTCGCAGGCGTCCTCGTCGGTCCGTTCACGCCGGGCTACGTCGCCGATCAAGCGCTGGCGCAGGAACTCGCCGAGATCGGTGTGATCCTGCTGATGTTCGGCGTCGGCCTCCATTTCTCGCTGAAAGATTTGCTCTCCGTCCGCGCCACCGCCATCCCCGGCGCCATCGCCCAAATCACCGTCGCGACGCTGCTGGGCGCAGGCCTCGGCACGCTGCTCGGCTGGCCGATCGAAGCGGGCCTCATGTTCGGCTTCGCGCTCTCCGTCGCGAGCACCGTCGTGCTGTTGCGCGCCTTGCAGGAACACCGCCTGGTCGAAACCGAACGCGGCCGCATCGCCGTCGGCTGGCTCATCGTCGAAGACCTGGTGATGATCCTGGCCCTCGTTCTCATCCCTGTGCTTGCCGGCGCCGCCAATGCGGAAGGTGATTTCGACATGGCCGGAACGCTGACCGCACTCGCGATCACCATCGGCAAAGTCGTTGCGTTCGTCGTGCTGATCCTGGTCGTCGGCCGCCGCGTCATCCCGTGGATCTTGCACCACACCGCGCATTCAGGCTCGCGCGAACTCTTCCGCCTCGCCGTCCTGGCCATTGCACTTGGCGTAGCATTCGGCGCAGCGCTCCTCTTCGGCGTCTCGTTCGCGCTCGGCGCCTTCTTCGCCGGCATGGTCATGAGCGAATCCGCGCTTAGCCAACAGGCCGCCAACGAAACCCTGCCGCTGCGCGACGCCTTCGCCGTCCTCTTCTTCGTCTCCGTCGGCATGCTCGTCGACCCCAGTGTGCTCTGGCTCAACCCCTGGCCGCTGCTCGCCACGGTGTTGATCATCCTCATCGGCAAATCGCTCGCCGCCTTTGCGATCGTGCGCGCCTTCGGCCAACCATCGTCGACCGCGCTCACCATCTCGACCAGCCTCGCGCAAATCGGCGAGTTCTCGTTCATCCTGGCGACACTTGGCGTCGGGCTCGGCCTGCTGCCGAAGGAAGGCCAAGACCTAATCCTCGCCGCCGCCATCATCACGATCATGCTGAACCCCGCGCTCTTCGCGGCAGCCGTCGCCTTCGAAAAGCGCCGCGCACCGGCGGTCGCATCGCCACCACCGCCGGAGCCCGCCACGGCCAAACGCGTCATCATCATCGGCTACGGCCGCGTCGGCAGCGTCATCGCGGAAGGCGTCGCAACCCACGGCGCAACGATCGCCGTCATCGAAGACCAAGACAACGTCGCCGCCCTCGCCCGCCGCCACGGGCTTGAAGTCGTGCCCGGCAACGCCGCCGACGACGAAACGCTCATTGCGGCAAGAATCCGCGAAGCCAGCTGCATCTTCGTCGCGATCCCGAACGGATTCGAAGCCGGCCAAATCGTCCAGAAAGCGAAGGCCCTGAATCCCGCATTAACAATCGTGGCCCGCGCGCACTCCGACGACGAAGCCGAACATTTGCGCCGTTTGGGTGCCTCAAAAATCATCATGGGCGAGCGCGAGCTTGCATTGGCCATGGTTGATGCGGCATCTCTCGCTTGAACGAAGCACGCGCGAAAACGTCAGGGGACTAGGACGAAAAATGGAGCATGAAGCACCGCTGCTCGTGACCATCGTCCTAGGCCTCGTGCTCGCGTTTGCATTCGGCTTCATGGCGAACCAGTTGCGCCTGCCGCCACTGGTCGGCTACCTGGTCGCCGGTATCGCGATCGGTCCCTTCACGCCGGGCATCGTCGCCGACGCGGGCGTCGCCAGCCAGCTCGCCGAAGTCGGCATCATTCTTCTGATGTTCGGCGTCGGCCTCCACTTCTCGCTCAACGAACTCGTCGCCGTCCGCTGGATCGCTATCCCCGGCGCGGTCGTGCAGATCGCCGTCGCCACGGCCATTGGCGCCGGCATAGCGATCTGGGGCTGGGGTTGGAGCCTGGGCGGCGGCCTCGTGCTGGGCCTCGGCCTCTCGGTGGCGAGTACCGTGGTCGTCTTGCGCGCGCTCGAGGAACAGCGAACGGTCGAAAGCGCCAACGGACGCATCGCCATCGGCTGGCTCATCGTCGAAGACCTGGCGATGGTGCTGACGCTCGTCTTGCTGCCGGCGCTCGCCGGCATCTTGGGCGCGACGCCGCCGCCCGACGCACATGGCGTCTCTCACGGCGCAGCGGACAGCGGCAACATCTTCCTAGCCTTGGCTATCACCATCGCCAAGATCATCGCCTTCGCCATCATCGTCGTGACCTTAGGCCCCCGCGTCGTGCCGTGGCTGTTGGCGCGTGTGGCGCGTACCGGTTCGCACGAACTCTTCACGCTCTCAGTCCTGGCGATCGCGCTGGGCATCGCTTTCGGCGCAGCGCAGATTTTCGGCGTGTCCTTCGCGCTCGGCGCCTTTTGCGCCGGCCTGGTCCTCTCGAACTCCGACCTCAGCCAACGCGCCGCCGCGGAATCGTTGCCGCTGCAGCACGCCTTCGCGGTCCTGTTCTTCGTATCGGTCGGCATGCTATTCGACCCCACGATCATCGTGCGCGATCCATGGGCCGTCGTCGCGGTCCTCTTCATCATCCTGATCGGCAAATCGATCGCGGCCTTCATCATCGTCTTGTTGCTGGGCTACCCGATTTCGACGGGCCTCATCGTCTCCGCCAGCCTCGCGCAGATCGGCGAATTCTCCTTCATCTTGGCAAGCCTCGGCATCGGCTTAGGGCTCATGCCCGAGGAAGGACGAGATCTCATCCTGGCCGGCGCCCTTCTGTCAGTGACGCTAAACCCCGCGGCCTTCGCGCTCATCAAGCCGATCGGCCGCTGGTTCGCCGAACATCCGACGCTGTCGAAACGCCTTGAACCCGGCACCGATGCGCGCCTCGTGACGCTTGAGCGCGAACTCGAAGCCCGCCGCGCCGCGCGCGCACCGGTACCTCTGCCACCCACTGAACTCGCCGCGAAATTCCCGATCTTCTCCGGACTCGACGACGCGCGGCGTTCCGAACTCGTCGCGCTCTTCAAGCCGCGCACCGCACAGCCCGGCAACCGCCTCATCCGCAAAGGCGACCCGGCCAACGAAGTGTTCTTCATTTCGCTGGGCTCGGTCGAAGTCTCCGTCTCCGACCGCAAGATCAAACTCACCGCCGGCGATTTCTTCGGCGAAATGGGCTTGCTCTCCGGTGCGCCGCGCAACGCCGACGTCACCGCGATCGACTACTGCCAACTGCTGGTGCTCGAACGCCGCGATTTCCTCGACTTCATCGAGCGCCATCCCGAACTGCGCACCAAAATCGGCACCATCGCGACCGAACGCGAAGCCCAAAACCGCAAAGCGACCCCGCCAATCGACGACGTCCAAGGCGCATAATTTGCCAGCCCCGGCGCGCCACAAACGCAGAGCCGGCGGAAACACCTTCGTTTCACGCCAAGACGCCAAGACGCCAAGCAAGAAGATAGTCCGGCGCCGCAGGCGCCATTCAATGCCACGTCTGCGCTTCGCGCCAAGATCGCAGCACCTCTTGTCCCTTCTTGGCGTCTTGGCGTCTTGGCGTGAAACGACACAGCGCCAACACCGCGCCGCCCTCTAAAGCACAGACCACGTCGTGAACCTTGGTGTGCTTCGCGGCTTCCTGGTGAAACTGAATCACGGCGCGAGACGAACTACCCCTGCAGCGGCAACCGCACGAGCGCGCTCAACCCGCCGCCGTCAGCGCGATTGCGCAGGAAGACGTCGCCGCCGTGCCCGCGCGCGATCCAGCGCGTGATCGAGAGCCCAAGCCCGTACCCGCCGGTCTGCGAACTTCGCGACGTTTCCAGACGCACGAACGGCTCGAACACCCGCTCGATGTCGCTCGAAGGAATCCCAGGCCCGTCATCTTCGACGCTGATCAAGGCGAATTCGCGCTCCGTAGAGACGGCGACCCGCGCCCGCTCGCCATAGCGCAGCGCATTCTCGATCAGATTGCGCACCGCGCGCCGCACTTCGTTCGTCCGGCAGACGCAGCGCACCGCGCCGCTCGGCGAAAACTCAATGTCGCCGCCCGTCTCTTTCATGTCGTCCGCAAGGCTCTCGACCAGCGCCGTCAAATCGACCGGCCGCGCCGTCTCGCCCGTCCGGTCCGCGCGCGCCGCCGACAGTACCGCCTCGGTCATCGTCTGCATTTCATCGAGCGTCTCGTTCAACCGCACCCGCTGTTCCTCGTCGGCGACGAACTCGGCGCGCAACCGCATCGAGGCGATCGGCGTCCGCAGATCGTGCGCTACGGCAGCCATAATCGACCGTTGGTTCTCAAGCGTCGCCGTCAGCCGCTGAGACATCGCGTTGAACGATCGCGTCGCGTTGCGCACCGCCGGCGGAACGCCCTCGGGTATTTCGGGGACAGGCTCGCCGCGCCGCAGCGCGGTCGCCCCCTCCGTCAATTTCTGCAGCGGCGCCGCGAACCGCGAATACGTCCACCACGCCGCCAGAACCATGACGATCGCAGCGATCGCACCGGACACAAGCGCGGGTCCGTATTGCGGAGCTTGCACGGGCGGCCGATAGCGGACATTGAGCCAGCCGGATGGCCCTGTGTCGATCGAGAGCACGATCGCTACGGGCCCCACCGGAACGGTGGCCTGCGCCGGCGGCAAGAAGGGTTTGTCGTCGTCGAAGCGGCCTGCTTCTTCCGGCGCGACCGGCCGCACGCGCACCTCCCGCCGCATGGTCGCGGGCACGAGCGCCTTAAGACGCGCTTCCGCGGCTGGATCACGATCGTCGCCCGCTCCGACAAGCGGCTCGCCGAGCGTCAAGTATCGCGTGGCCCGGGAAAAAGCTTGCAGGAGCGCCGGCCGCAGTTCCGGCGGCGCGCGCTCGATCGCGGCCACGATATCGGGCACGCGCTCGTACAGATTGTCGATGTGGTACTGCGCCGTGCGATGCTGATCCTCAAGCTGAAACACCGTCACGGTCACGACGGTCGAGACGACGAGCGCCAGCACGATCGCGGCCGTACTCTCCAGCCAAAGCGGAATCTTGAGGCTGCGGATCATTGCTCGCTGATGACGGCCGTGAACACATAGCCGCCGCCCCACACCGTCTTGATCAGGCGCGGCGCCTTGGGATCTTCCTCGATCTTGCGGCGCAGGCGGCTGACCGCGTTGTCGATGCTGCGGTCGAAAGGCTCGGCGCTGCGCCCGCGCGTGATATCGAGCAGTTGATCGCGCGACAGCGACACATTCGGCCGCTCAATGAAGGCAAGCAGCAGCCGGAACTCGCCGGAACTCAGCGGAACGATGGTGCCGTCGGGTCCCGCCAGTTCGCGTTGCCCCGTGTCGAGCGACCATCTGTCGAACTGGATCTGCCCCCCGCGTGTGGCGCTACTGCGCTTCGGCATCGAATTCGTCCGCCGCAACACGGCCCCGATTCGCGCCACAAGCTCGCGCGGATTAAAGGGCTTCGCGATATAGTCGTCGGCGCCCATCTCAAGGCCCAGAATACGGTCCACGTCTTCGCCGCGCGCCGTCAGCATGATGACCGGCAAGTCGGAATCGTAGTGCAGGCTGCGGCACAGGCTCAACCCGTCCTCGCCCGGCATCATGACGTCGAGCACGGCAAGGTCGAAGACGCTGGTCTTCAGCATGCGCCGCGCCTGATCGGCGCCGGGCGCGGCGCTCGCGCGAAATCCGTTCTGTTCCAAATAGCGGACAAGGAGCTCGCGAATGTCGCGGCTGTCATCAACCACCAGTATGTGAGGTTGGGCGGTCACTCTAAGAAATCTCTCCGTGTACTGATTTCACCAATTCCGCAGCGTTCAATCGACGGATCGCCGTCGCGGTTGGCGTTGAAGTGCGATGCACTTGAGATCGCAACATACCGGCTTCATCGAAATCATCATTGATATTGTCGCAAATTGTATCAGGCGCCCGGACTGCGACAGCGCCACAACACAGTTATCCCGCCGGGCAAAGTTTTGCGACGGCTCACGCGTTTAATGGTTGCGACAGGCGGCTGCGTCGCACGCCATTGGGTTTGCTACGTCATGACCATCACGCACGTTTCGCCAGTCGCGAATCAATTGCCAACCCGAAAAGCGGACGGTCCCGCGTCGGCAAATTCCGATGCGATCATTGTGGTTATCAGGACTCCAAAGTCGGCATCGTCAAGCTTGGCCGCAATCGTGGCGCAGAGCTTACCGTCGGCCCGGGCGTTTGTTCTGCCCAACACGCTGAACGTTGAGGGAGCAATTTCGACGCTTCAGCTGCTGCGCCACATCCGGCATGCGACACGCATCAACTTCCGCCGGCATCGCGCGCTGCGCATGGGACAGGTCTTCGACCGCATCAACCGGGAGGCAAACCCCGGCGACATCCTCACCGGCGGTCACATCGACTTCGACACCTGCCGCCGCATGGTGACGCGTCCCGTGAAGTTCATCACCCTTATCCGCAATCCGATCGATCGCTCGCGGTCGGAATACGCGTATGCGCGAGCCGGCCACCGCCGCAAGAACAGTCTGACCAAATGGGATTCCAGCCTCGTCGCCAAGGCCGCCGGACGATACACGTTCGAAGGCTACATCGACTTCCTGACCGACCATCGGGCAGCCTTCGCCGACATCGCGTGCCGCTATGTCGGCTTGAAGGCCGGCGAAGACATCGGCGCGCATTTCGCGACGCACGCGTACCACTTCGGCACGGTCGACCGTCTGCCAGCCTTCGCGCGCGGTCTCGGCGAAAAGACCGGGCAAGTGGTCGAAGTGCCCCGTCTCAACTCGACCGCGGCGCCCGAGCAAGCGACGCTGACGCTGGCCGAACATCGCAAGATCGAAAAACTCTACGCCGGGGACTTCGAACTCTACGATTGGTGCCGCGCCCAAGAAGCACGATCCACCCCGCGCAAGGCCCAGCCTGCAACGCTCGGCCTCGTCGGCGCCTAACGCGCGGCCGCATCGCCCGATATACTCCGGCCGAACGCAACCGTCCGGAGCCCAAGGCCTATGTCGGAACCAGTCATCAAAGTCGACGTCGAAAACGAAATTGCAATCGTCACGCTCAATCGCCCGACCGCAATGAACGCACTCTCGCGCGAATTGCGCACGGCGATCGCCGAGACGTTCGAAAAACTGGAAGCCGACCCCGCCGTGCGCGTCGTCATCCTCACCGGCGCCGGCAAAGCCTTCTGCGCGGGCCTCGATCTGAAGGAACTGGGCCAAGGCCGCGACACCGTCCAAGGCACTGTCGAAACGAAAGACCCCGTCACCTCGATCGGAAGATTCTCCGGCCCCATCATCGGCGCGATCAACGGCGTCGCCATCACCGGCGGCTTCGAACTCGCCCTCGCCTGCGATGTCCTGATCTGCTCCAGCGAAGCCCGCTTCGCCGACACGCACGGCCGCGTCGGCATCCTGCCGGGCTGGGGCCTATCGCAAAGACTGTCGCGCACCATCGGCATCTACCGGGCGAAGGAATTGTCGCTGACCGGAAACTTCCTAACCGCCCAACAAGCCGCCGACTGGGGCCTCGCCAACCGCGTCGTCGCGCCGGACGAACTGATCCCCACCGCGAAGACGCTCGCCAACGACATGCTCTCCCTCGTCCCCGACGCATTGAGCGGCTACAAAAAACTGATCGATCAAGGCTACGCGGAAGCTTTCGGGGACGCGCTCAAGACCGAACTAAAATTCTCCGGCGCCGCCAACAAAGCCGTCCGCTCCACCGACATCGAAGCCCGCCGCGAATCCATCCGCCAACGCGGCCAAACGCAGAAGGGCTGACGTCACAAAGGCGACACGGCAACCGGATAATGTTCGCTCATGGGCATAAGCCTCAAGCTCATCGAGACTTACGCGGGGACCACATTCTTAGTCCTGCTAGGCGTTGCAGCTTTGCTGACGATCGCCGCCGTGATGATCACGATTGAGCAATACACCGCAGGCCGCAAAGCCACGGCGGATCAAGCGAATGTGGATCGCCTTCAGAACCACTTTCGCCGGGTCAAGTGGTTGTCATGGGCGGCAGCGAACACCGCCGCCGTCGCATTCGTGGTGATGGCCGTCGCCCGCTTTTACGGTGGCGACTAAGTACGCCGGCCACGCTTCGGCGCGGCGTCGGGCACAGCCTCCAGGGACTTCTGCAGTTTCTTCGGCGCCTGCCGCCGCCATGCGACTTGAAGACGATGCGTCAACTCCGCATCGTCGATCTTCGGTAGCCGCACCAACACTGCGGGCCAGCCTTTGTAATGGTCGGTCTCGAAATAGATGTCGCTGTTCATCTCCATGAGGAATTCCTTCTCCTCAAGATTGCACATGACGACCAGAACGCCGGGCTCGCGAACGCGCGCCAAGAACTTCCCCATCACCTTCAGGCTGGGCATCCCATAGGACGGCGCCTCTTCGACCCCCGGCAACTTCGCCGCCGCGATCAATTTCTTCACCCGCGCGAGGTCCTTAGACAGATCGCGCATCGACGCCTTAGGCGCAGCCGCCTTCGTCTTCGCTTTGCTTTTGGGGGCAGGTTTCGATTTCGCCATAGCCGAACCCTCGCACACCGTCCGTTGCGCGTTCAACGCCCCTTGCCCGAAGACGGCCAATCGTCTCCACTCCGCCCCGCAACTCTGGGGATTCCGCCGACTATGGCCAAGCCGCTCTGGGCGCTCGACGCCACCGAAACCGCACGCCTCATCCGAAAGAAGCAAACCTCCGCGACCGAGGTTGTCGAAGCCCACCTCGCCCGCCTCGATGCGATGAACCCAAAGCTGAACGCGGTGGTGCGCGCGCTCCACGACGACGCCCGCGCCGAAGCCGCCGCCGCGGACGAGGCGATCGAATACGGCGACAAGCTCGGCCCCCTGCACGGCGTGCCGATCACGACCAAGATCAACGTCGATCAAGCGGGCCTGCCGACCGACAACGGCGTCAAAATGCTGAAAGACCTGATCGCGAAGGAAGACTCGCCCCAGGTCGCCAACCTGCGCGCCGCCGGTGCCATCGTCATCGGCCGCACCAACTCGCCGGCCTTTGCGATGCGCGCGACGACGGACAACGCGCTGCACGGCCTCACGCGCAACCCGTGGAACGAAGACGTCACCTGCGGCGGCTCAAGCGGCGGCGCAGGCGCAAGCCTCGCCGTCGGCATCGGCGCGCTCGCGCAAGGCAACGACATCGGCGGCTCGATCCGCTGGCCTGCGTACTGCAACGGCGTCGTGGGCCTGCGCCCAACCGTCGGCCGCGTCCCCGCGCACAACCCAAGCGCCGCAGCCCCACGCGCCTTCGCCGCGCAGCTCATGTCGGTGAACGGCCCCATGGCGCGCTCCATGCGCGACATTCGCTTAGGCCTCGCGCTGATGTCCGAAGGCGACCCTCGCGATCCGACCTGGGTGCCTGCGCCGCTGAACCCGCCGCCATTCAACGCCCCCGTCGGCGTCGCCGTCGCCATTGACGACACGCTGCCCGCGCCGATCAAAGCGACGCTGCGCCGCGCCGCCTCGCACCTCCAAGACGCCGGCTACGACGTCGAAGAAATCACGCCGCCTGAACTCGAGCGCGTCGCGGCGCTCTGGTCCGAGATCGGCCTCGCCGAAATCGGCGCCCTCCTCCGCCCGCTGATCCCCAACATCGGCGACGACGGCATGGCGCGCTTCATGGAAGACCTCTGGGATTTGGGCGGCGGCGACGGCATCGACCTCGCCAAATACCAAACGGCCCTGCGCGTGCGCGAAGTGCTGCTGATGAAGTGGCAAGTCTTCATGGACACGCACCCGCTGATCCTCATGCCATGCTGCGGCGAACTCTCGATCCCCGTCGGCATGGACACGCAAGGCAAGGACGCCGTTGCGCGCATGCTCAACGCCTTGCGCTTCCAACTCGCGATCCCGGTGTTGGGCCTGCCCAGCCTCGCCGTACCGATGGGCACGCACGCGAACCTGCCGATCGGCATCCAAATCGTCAGCCGCAAATTCCGCGAAGACCTCTGCCTCGCAGCCGGCGAAATCATCGAAGCGCGCGAGCCGCCCGTGTGTCCGATCGACGTGAAGTGGTGACACAACAAGCGGCGCGTCCACTCAGCATCTTCACGATCCTTGCGCTCGGGCAGTTCGCCTTCCCGCTCGCTGTTGCCTACCTGCCGCTCAATCTTTATCTGACGCGCTATTACGGCGGTGATCTGAAGATGGACATCGCGACCGTGGGCCTCGTGCTCATGATCGCGCGCCTCGCCGACTTCGTCGTCGATCCCATCATCGGCGCACTCGCCGACCGCTATGGTCACAGCTACGGCAGACGCCGCTTCTGGACCGTTGTCTCGATCCCGATCACCCTCCTCGGCGTGGTGCTCACCTTCATGCCGCCGCAAGGCGCGGGCCCAATCTATCTGCTGCTCTCGGTCTCGATTGTCTATTTCGGTTGGACGATGGCGACGATCGCTTACGGCGCGTGGGGCGCCGAGGCGTCGCCCGACTACGCCGAGCGCACGCGCATCACCGGCATCCGCCAGATCTTCGCGCTCGTCGGCATCTTGATCGCAAGCCTCGCCCCCATCTTCACCGGCGGCGGCCCCGGCTCACCGAACGGCTTCGCGCCGTTGATGACCGGCCTGGGCTGGCTGGTCGTCATCATCACGCCGCTCTCGGCTGCACTGCTGATCTGGGTCGTGCCCGAACCGAAAGCAGTCGCGACCGGGATGGTCTCCTGGACACGCGGCGTTATGATTGCGGTGCGCAACGGCCCCTTCATGCGCCTGCTAATCTCGATCTTCATCGGCCGCATCGGCGCAGCCGCCAACCTTGCCGTCGTCATCTGGTTCTTCGAAAAGGGCTTAGACCTCGGCGAAGCCGCCGGCCTCCCCATCCTTGCCTATCTCATCGCCGCCGCACTCGGCGCGCCGCTGTGGATCTGGGCCGGCCACAAAACCTCAAAGCACGACGCCCTCATCGCGGCCGCTGTCATCGGCGCCGTCGTCTTCGCCTGTCTCTTCTTCATGCCGCCCGGCCACCTCTGGCCGACGTTTTTCGTGATGATCGCCGCCGGCCTCACCGGATCAGCCTCAGCCACACTCGGCGACTCCATCGCCGCCGACGTCATCGACCTCGATGCCCTGCGCAGCCGCGAAGCCCGCGCCGGCCTCCTTCTCGCTTTCTGGGGCATCGCCCAAAAAGGCGCGGACGCCGTGGGCGTAGGCCTCGGCCTCTGGATCCTCTGGCTCTTCAACTTCAACCCCAACGGCGCGAACGACGAAACAGCACTGCTGGGCCTAAAACTCGCCTACATCGCAGTACCAATAGCCTTCGGCCTAACCTCAGCCGCCTGCCTCTGGAATTTCCCCCTAACGCCAGCCCGCCAACGCCGCATCAGAGCCCTCCTCGAACGCCGCGCGCGGCGCCTCAACTCGTGACACGCCTCATAGTCAACTAACGGTGTCATGGTCCGCGTAGGCGGACCATGACACTCTTGGTGCGGACTGCAGCCTGCCCCGAGAAATCCCGCGTTGAAGCCTGAGGATCCGCCCTGCTACAATCAAGTTCGCTTTGGACAGGAGTTGATCATGCAGGCACGATTTGCCCTGGCGCTCTCTGGAACACTTCTCGGCGCGGCGAGCGCTTTCGCCGCAAACCCGACGGGCGCCGAGTGGAGCGTCGACTACAGCTCCATCCGCGTCCTTCGCCTCAACCCGATGGTCATCGGCGGCGGCATGTCGGGCGACCGGGTCATGATCGACATTCACCGCGAAAGCGACAACGTGAAGGGCACGCTGTCGATCAGCTGCGTCGCCGACGAGTATTCGCTTTGGACGGCGGAAAGCCTCTTGCTGGCGTCCACCCAGCCTCTATCGGAGTGGCCGCTCGCGGCGGAGTTGGCCGCAAGCTACTGCGTGCAAATGGATCACTTGCCCGAAGCCGGCAACCTGATGCTGCTCGACATCAAATCCGAATAGCGGCTAATCCATCAGCTTCTGCGTCAGATAGGTGTAGTGCCGCGCCCAGCGGTCGGCGTTCATTGCCGGATCGGCGTCGTTCGAGTGGCCGCCGAATGTGTTCTCGTAATAGATGTACGGCGCACCGACTTCCGACAGCTTCGCTGAGAACTTGCGCGCGTGACCGGGATGAACGCGGTCGTCCTCGGTGTTCGTGGTGATGTAGGGCTCGGGATATTTCACCCCCGGCTTCACCTTCTGATACGCGGAGTATTCGGCGATGAACGCGCGGTCGCCCGCGACGTCCGGATTGCCGTACTCGCCCGTCCACGACGCGCCGGCCGACAGCTTGTGATAACGCAGCATGTCGACCAGCGGGCTTTCGACGACGACCGCGTTGAACAATTCCGGATGCTGCGTCATCAGCACCGTCGTCAACACGCCGCCGTTCGAACGCCCGTAAATGCCCAGCCTTCGCGGCGTCGTCACCTTGCGCGCGATGAGATCCTCACCCACCGCAGCGAAATCGTCGAACGCGCGCTGACGATGCTCGCGCAACGCCGACTGATGCCACGCCGGCCCGAACTCACCGCCGCCGCGAATGTTGGCAATCACGAACGCGCCGCCACGCTCCAGCCACAGCTTGCCCATCTCCGGCAAATAAGCCGGCGGCTTCGACAACTGAAACCCGCCGTAGCCGAACAGCAGCGTGGGCGTCGACCCGTCGCTCTTCATCTTCTTCGGCCGCACGAGGAAGTAGGGAATCTTCGTCCCATCCTTCGAAGTCGCCCAATGCTGCTCGACCACATGCGTCGAACCCTTGAACTTCGCAGGCAACGCCTTCACCAGCGCATCGCGCGTGCTCGCCGCATCGGCCCACCACAACTTGGTCGGCTCCAGAAAACTCTCCGACGTGATGAAGAGAAGCGACCCCGACTTCTGCGCCGCCCGCACGACAAGCTGCGAGTCCGAAGGCAAACTCAGGCGCTTGCCCGTCCAATCGTTGCCACGGCGCGAATAAACCTCGACTGCACCCTTCACATTGTCGAGCAACTGCACCACCACGTGATCACGCGTTGTCTCGACACCGTCGATCGTTTGGCTCGCCTTAGGCTGCATGATCAGTGCAAGCTTGAACATGTCGTTCTGCATGTCGCCGGCAGGCGACCCGCCGGTCGAACCGATCAGATGCAAAGCCACCAACGCGCCCTGCTTGAACCCCTGAAACTCTTCCTGCAGCGAAAACACCAGCTGCCCGTCGACATAGCCGCGCAGCGTCGACTTCAACGGCACCGGCAGCTTCACCGGCGCTGCGTCGCCCAGCAGATAATATTCCGCCTCAAAGAACCCGACGCGCCGCTCGGCGATCGTCGCCCGCACGACGCCGTCCGCATCGCGCATCACGCGCGGCGTCACCATGACGTCCTTGCGCTCGCCGCGGAAAGCTTCCTTCGCGTCGGCCCACGCGGCGCCGCGCTTCAACAGCTTCAGCGTGAACGGATACCCTGACTCCGTCGTATCGGCGTCCGACGTCGGCCGCGACACCAAGATCGTGTCGCGATCGATCCACTCGACGTTCTGCTTCGCGCGATCCAGCTTGAACCCGCCGTCGACAAACGTCTTCGTCTGCGCATCGAACTCGCGGATCTCGACCGCATCGCCACCGCCGTCCGACAAACTCAAGAGGCAAAGCCGGTCATCCGGCGCCAAACAATCCGCGCCCTTCCAAAACCAATTCTTGCCCTCCGCCTTCGACAGCGCGTCGAGATCCAGCACCGTCGACCATGTCGGACGACCCGCGCGATACGACGCCAGCGACGCGGCGCGCCACAGCCCATGCGGATGCGCATCATCCTGCCAAACATTGTCGACGCCGTCGGCCCGGAACTGCGGCAGCGGCAAACGATCCTTCGCCGTCAGGATGGCGAGCGCTTCACGTCGATACGTCGCAAACCGCTTATCGCCGTCGAGCCGCGTCGTCGCCTTCGCGTTCTCGTCCTTCACCCACGACAGCGCCTTCGCGCCGTGCACGTCCTCAAGCCAGATGTAGGGATCGTCGTCGCGGGTGGTCACCGAAGCACAAGCCGTCAGAAGCAGCGCCAGCGCGCCGAGGAGAAGAATCGTCCGCATCTCATCTCGCTCAAAAGTCCGAATGGATGGCCCGCGCCGGGCGCGCGAACCGCAGGGAAGACGAAAGTCATAGCTGTATCGCTGGTCACACTGCCAACCCCTGGCATCACCGCCAGGCACACAACAGGCATCCCAAGGGCTTGCTGTCATTCACGGATTCGCGAGCCGCCCAGATTTTGTGCACTGCGCCAATAGCTTAGGAAGGGGATGCCCGCCCGGTCCACTGTGATTACCGTACCATTGACGAACTGGCCGGGTCGGCCCCACCTACACGCAATTCCGAGAGGCTTAAGGGGAATTCAAATGCAGGACGTGCTTAAGAACAAGAAGTTCTGGATGGCTGGCGCCGCTGTTGTCGTTGTCGCCGCCGGTGCTCTTTACGTCGGCGGCGTGTACCCGCCCGCAGGCGACCAAACCGCAGGCACGATCGTCCCCGCTGAACGCTATCGCTCCGCGCAAGTCCAAGATGCCGACGTCACGCTGGGCGACCAAGGCGTCGCGCAGCTGATGCAAACCGACGCGTTCGAACTGATGGTGAAAGACCCGTCGTTCCGCTCGCTGGTGACCGACCCGAGTTTCGCGGCCCTCGCCGCCAACCCGAAGGCACTCGATGCGCTGGCGAAGAACGCAGACGCGTTCGCCGCGCTCGCCAAGCACCCGAAGGCGCTTGAAGCGCTGGCGAACAACGCTGACGCGCTCGACGCCATCCGCACCAAGGCGATGGACGATGACTCGGTTTCGGGCCTCGCCAAAGCGACGGACACAGCAGAGCTTCAAGCGCTCGCCGCAATCAAACAACACCAAGCGCTGTTCTCCGCGCTTGCCGCTCACCCGAAAGCTCTCGAAGCCATGGCGAAGAACGCCTCGGCCTTCGCCGCCTACGCCAAGAGTTCGAAGCAGTTTGCGGCCGACGCAGCCAACGCCAAGAACGTTTCGCACATGTCGGCTGAAGCGGCGGCATTCCAATCGCTCGCAGCCGACAAGAACGCGCTCGCCGCGCTCGACGCGGACGCGGTCGCCTTCTCGGCGCTGGCCGACAACGCCGAAGCCTTCGCCGCGCTCGCTGCGAACCAAAAGGCGCTCGAAGCCATGGCAAAGAATGCTGCGAGCTTTGAATCGCAGCTGTCGCGGACAAAGAGCAACGCCTTCGACGCCGAAGCGATCAGAAGCCGCGCGCTAGCCGCCATCGGCGACAACGCCTCGGCCTTCGCCGCCTTTTCGAAGCAACCGAAGGCGCTGGAAGCCATGGCGAAGAACGCCTCGGCGTTCGCAGCCTACGCCAAGAACTCAAAGCAGTTCGCGGCTGACGCCAAGAACGCGAAGAACGTCGCGCACATGTCGGCTGAAGCGGCCGCCTTCCAATCGCTGGCCGCCGACTCGGCCGCGATGGCGGCGCTTGAAGCCGACTCGGCTGCCTTCTCGGCGCTTGCCGACAACGCGTCCGCTTTCGCGGCCTTCGCGAAGCAGCCTCGGGCGCTTGAAGGCCTCGCCTCGAATGCGCTCGCCTTCCAAAGTCTGGCGCGTGACTCGAAGGCGCTCGAAGCCCTCGGCAACGCCAAGGCTCTCGACGCCATGTCGAAGAACGCCAGCGCGTTCGCCTCGCTCGCCGCGAACCAAAAGGCGCTCGACGCGATCGGCCGTCACGCGCAAGCCCTCTCGGCTTTGGCCAACAGCGCAGCCTTTGCGCAAGTGGCGGCCCATCCGTCCTTCGCGGCGGCGCTCAACGACCCGTCCTTCGCGGCGGCCGCAGGTGAGGGCAGACCCCTCCGCCCCAGGCCCTGACCGTAACACCCGAATCAAAACCGGCATCGGAAAGCCGCCTGCTCCAAGCAGGCGGCTTTTGTTTTGCACCCGCAGCACGCAGGATTCCTTGTGAAGTGATTCGGGGGAATCCATGCGCGCGGCGTTGCTGTGCCTCGTTCTATGCGCGCTCGCCGGCTCTGCCATGGCCGACGAAATCGAGATGGACCGTCTTGAAACGGAAGATCTCGACCTTCTCTATTTCGACCCGCCGCAGACCTACCTTACGCCCTACGCCGCGCGCGCCTTCCTGAATTCGATCGAATTCCAAAAGCGCATCTTCGAGTGGAAGCCGTGGGAGAAGACGACGCTTCTCCTAAAGGACTTCACCGATAGCGGCAACGCCGCGGCGCGCGCATCGCCCAACAACGCCCTCCTCATCGACGTCGCCCCGTTGAACCAAGCGTTCGAGACCCTGACCGCGGGCGAGCGTGTCTACACGCTCATGAACCACGAACTCGTCCACGTCGCGACCATGGACGTGTGGAACGACCAGGACGCCTTCTGGCGCAACGTCTTCATGGGCAAGCCGATGCCCGTCGAAGAGCACCCGGAATCCATCCTCTACAACTACCTCGCCACCCCGCGCGTGAACTCGCCGCGCTGGTTCCTCGAAGGCTCGGCCGTCTTCATGGACACGTGGATGGCCGGCGGCATCGGCCGCGCGCAAGGCGCCTACGACGAGATGGTGTTCCGCGCCATGGTCCGCGACGACGCGCACTTCTATTCGGCGCTCGGCCTCGAATCCGAAGGCTCCTCGGTCGACTTCCAAGTCGGCGTGAACGCCTATCTCTACGGTACGCGCTTCATCAGCTACATGGCACTGACCCGCTCGCCCGAACAAGTCGTCGAGTGGCTAAAGCGCGGCCCGGAGAGCGATGGCTACTACTCGAACCAATTCGAACGCGTCTTCGGCAAACCGCTGGTCGACGTGTGGGACGAATGGATCAAGTGGGAGCACGATTTCCAAAAGGCGAACCTGCAATCGGTCAACAAACACCCGATCACGCCGCTCAAACGCCTGACCCCGCGCGCGCTGGGCTCCGTCTCGCGCATCTACTACGACGAGAACCGCAACAGCATCGTCGGCGCCTTCCGCTATCCGGGCGTCATCGCCCACATCGGCGAACTGTCACTGAAAGACGGCAGCGTCCGCCGCCTCAAAGACGTGAAGGGTCCGATGCACTACCGCGTCGCGTCCTTCACCTACGATCCGAAGGCCGGCAAGGCCTGGTACACGACCGACAACTACGCCTTCCGCGATCTGATGGAGATCGACATCGCGACCGGCGACACGAAGATGCTGCAGAAGGACGCCCGCATCGGCGACCTCGCACTCAACGCCGCCGATCACACGATGTGGGGCCTGCGCCACCTGAACGGCTTCGTCACGCTGGTGCGCATGGACCCGCCCTACGACAAATGGACCCAGATCCACACTTGGCCCTACGGCGAAGTGCCGTACGACATCGACGTCTCCGCCGACGGCCAATACATCTCGATGTCGATCGGCCGCATCAACGGCGACCAGAACCTCAAGGTCTATCGCCTCGCAGATATGAAGGCCGACAAACCGGCCGAGGTCGCGACCTTCAACTTCGGCAGCGCCGTCCCCGAAGGCTTCGTCTTCACCGCCGACGGCCGCTATCTCTACGGCAGCTCGTATTACACCGGCGTCTCGAACATCTACCGCTTCGAAGTCGCAAACGGGAAAATCGAAGCCGTCACGAACGCCGAAACCGGCCTCTTCCGCCCGATCGAAAGCGGCGGCGGCAAACTCATCGCGCTCGAATACACGGGCCAAGGCTTCACCCCCGTCGAACTCGACCCGAAGCCGCTGGAAGATTTGAGCGCCGTCAAATTCCTCGGCAACGAGGTCGTGACCAAACATCCGGTCGTGAAATCGTGGGCCGTGGGCTCCCCGTCCAAAATCCCGTTGGACAGCATGATCACCAACCGCGGCAAGTACATCCCGTCGCAGGAGATGAAAATCGGCGCCGCCTATCCGGTGGTCCAAGGCTACAAAGGCTACGGCTCCTTCGGCTGGCACCTCATGCTCGAAGACAGCATGCAGTTCGCAAAGCTCTACGCCACCGCCTCCTACTCGACGACGGAGTCCTTGAGAGAAGCGGAACGCTTCCACCTCAACGTCGAATACCGCACCGTCAACGCCTACATCCGCTACTGGCACAACGACGCCGATTTCTACGACCTCTTCGGCCCAACGGAACGCAGCCGCAAAGGCGATGCGATCCTCACCGGCTACAAATGGCCGCTGATCTACGATCCGCCGATCCAAATGAACTTCGCGGCCGACCTCGCCTACTACACCGGCCTCGACACCTTGCCCGGCAATCAGAACGTGCCCGCAACGGCCGATACGATCTCATCCGCCGACTTCAAACTCGACTACACCGACACCGACAAATCGCTCGGCGCTGTCGATCATGAAAAGGGCTATCGCTGGGAACTCGCCTGGGGCACGGACTTCGCCGACAAGGAATTCTTCCCCCACGCGCGCGCCGATTTCGACTTCGGCTTCCCCGTCGGCTGGGAACATTCGTCGGTCTGGTTCTATTCGTCGGCTGGCCTCACCGGCGGCGACGCCTTGAACCCGCTGACGCCGTTCTATTTCGGCGGCTTCAAGAACAACTACCTCGACGACAAAGAGACGAAACGTTACCGCGAATACCACACGATGCCGGGCTTCGAGATCGACGAAATCGCCGCCCGCAGCTACGCGAAAACCGTCGCCGAATGGAACCTGCCCCCCATCCGCTTCGAAGACGTCGGCACGCCAAGCCTCTATCTGGGCTCCATCCGCTCCGCCCTCTTCGCTGGCATCCTGCAAGCCGACCCGGGCCTCGACACCGAACGAACGCTGGGCAATGCGGGCGTCCAGCTCGACTTTAACTTTACCCTCGCCCACCGACTGCCGATGACGCTCTCGCTCGGTTACGCTGCCGGCATAGAAGACTGGACCAAGCAAGACGAAGAGTGGTTGATCTCGCTGAAGATCATGTAGCGCCACCCAGCAAAGCGCACGTCATGGCCGGGCTTGACCCGGCCACCCAGTGGCCGCGCGTCGGCGCGGCCGAGAGACTCGGGCGGGCGTGCTGGATTGAAGGTTGCGAGTGAATTTTCCGCGCGCACGGACGTGCGCGCACTGGGTGGCCGGGTCAAGCCCGGCCATGACGAAAGGATTGGCGGACTGAGCATGTCCCTGACCTTCTTCCTCGAAGCCCCGATCGCGCTCGCGCCCGCGCTCGTCTTCCTGTTCGTGCTCGATCAGCTCGATAGCTTCCGCCTGGTCAGCCTGCGCGCCGCCGTCAGCACGCTTGTCGCCGGCGGCCTGCTCGCCGTGGCCAGCTACTTCATCAACGCGCTGGCGATGGACGTCACCGGCGCAGACATCAAGAACTACACCCGCTACGGCGCGCCGATCATCGAAGAGCTGCTGAAAGCCGCCGTCATCATCTATTTCTTCACCCGCGCGCGCATCGGCTTCCTGATCGACGCCGCCATCATGGGCTTCGCCGTCGGCACCGGCTTCGCCTTAGTCGAGAACCTCTACTACCTCTACATCTTTCCCGACGCGAACATCGGCGTCTGGATCGTGCGCGGTTTCGGCACGGCCATGATGCACGGCGGCGCAACCGCGATCTTCGCGGTCCTCTCGCAAACCTGGACCGAACGCCACACGAAGTTCCAACCCGCGCTCTACATCCCCGGCCTCGCCGCCGCCATCGTCATCCATTCGCTATTCAACCACATCCTATCGAACCCGCTGCTCGCGACCGGCGCAGTCCTCCTACTCATCCCGGCGATCCTCCTCGTCGCCTTCGCGAAAAGCGAACACAAGATCCACGATTGGCTGATTCACGATTACGAATCTCACGAACATCTGCTGGCGACGATGGACATCGAGTTCGCGCACAGCGAAGCCGGACGCTTCGTTTCCGAGGTCGCCGACAAGTTCACGGGAGCCGACGCCGCCGACATCTTCGCCTACATGCGCCTGCACCAGGAACTCGTTCTGCGCGCGGAGAAGGTGCTGCTCGGCCGCGAAGCGGGAACCGTCGAACGCGTGACCGACGACGACGCGCACGCGTTCCGCCGCTTGCACGAACTGGAGCGCAAGATCGGCCGCACCGCATTGATGGCGCTCTGGCCCCACCTTAACTACAGCCGCCAAGAACTTGCGGAGCTCTACGAACTGGAAGGCCGCGCGCGGAACCATCGCAAGCGCGGCGGTTAGAGAGTCAGCCCCCGACTAAAACGCAGCCGGGGACCGAATGGCGAAGACACCAAGAACGCTGGGCTCCGCCAGACTCGTTGCAGCGACCGCAAGAAGCAGTCGGCCTCAGAACGCAAGCCGCGCGCATACCGATCCTCCCACGCCTGTGGATTGTGGCCGCCGAATGCGGTGCAGCTTCGCGGCGTCCGCGGGGCGGAATCCCGCGAGCGGCACACGTGACGGCTGTCACTGTACCAGAGGTGCAGTTGAAACCCCGGTTCCCGTGCGCGTACAACCCGCTCAAACAAGGAACGACGCGATGCGCCCGCTCACGCTGACCCGATTCACATCCACGCTGTTGCTGACCTCATGCCTGACGCTCCCGCTCATGGGCTGCGCCGACGATATCGCCGTCGCAGAAGGTGAGACGGCGACAACCGCCGCCGCCGTTTGCCGCGGCGGCGCAACCGTCATGCCGCTGTTCAAAGATCTCGGCACGCACGAACACAAGATCACGACGACGTCGCCGCAAGCGCAAGCCTACTTCAATCAAGGCTACCGTCTGCTCTTCAACTTCAATCACGCCGGCGCCATCGCCTCGTTTCAAGAGGCGCTGAAGCGCGACCCGAAATGCGCCATGTGCTGGTGGGGCATCGCCTTCGCGCACGGCCCCAACATAAACATGCCGATGATGCCGGACGCGATGCAGCCCGCGTGGCAAGCCCTGCAGATGGCGCAGAGTCTGAAGGCGAACGCCAGTGACGCCGAGCGCGACTACATCGACGCGCTCGCCAAACGCTACGCCGAAAAGCCGCCCGAAGATCGCAGCCCGCTCGATAAAGCCTTCGCCGCAGCGATGCACGATGTCGCAAAGAAATATCCGAACGACATGGACGCGCAGACGCTTTACGCCGAATCGCTGATGGACACGTCGCCGTGGAACTACTGGCAGACGGATAAGAAGACGCCGAACGCAGGCCTCGAAGATCTCGCGCCGACGCTCGAAGCCGTACTTGCGAAGGCGCCCGATCACCCCGGCGCCATCCATCTCTACATCCACGCCGTCGAAGTGCCGTTCCCGAAGAAGGCCGAGAAGGCGGCGGACCGTCTGACCACTATGCTGCCCGGCGCAGGCCACCTCGTTCACATGCCCTCGCACATCTACAACCGCATCGGCCGCTACGACGACTCGGTCGAGTGGAACAAGAAGGCGGCGAAAGCGGACGAAGCCTACTTCGCCGCCACCGGCGACCGCGGCATGTACGCCGCGATGTACTACGTCCACAATCTCCACTTCGTCTGGACGGCCGCGATGACCGAGGGCCGCTCCGCCACCGCGTTCGAATTCGGCAAGGCCGTCGTCGATCGCGCCGATCCGGAAATGGCGCGCGCGATTCCGGGCATCGAGGTCTTCGTACCCACGCTCACCTACGCCCAACTTCGCTTCGGCAAATGGGACGACATCCTGGCGGCCAAGGCGCCCGATCCGGAGTTGCACCTCGCGACCGCCATGCATCACTACGCCCGCGCCCGCGCCTTCGCGGCCAAGGGCAACGTGAAGCAAGCGAAGGCCGAACAGTCGCAAATCCTGAAGTCGTTCAAAGCAGAGGATGACACGCGCTTCTCGAACTTCGGCGTCCCCGGCCGTCAGATGGTGACCATCGCCAACTACGTCGCCGAGGCCGACATCGCGCTCGCGCAACGCCAGCTCAAGATCGCCATCGCGAAACTCCAAAGCGCGGTGAAGGCGCAAGATCAGCTGCCCTACATGGAGCCGCCATATTGGGACTTCCCGACCCGCCAGTACCTGGGCGCCGCCCTGCTGAAGGCGAACCAGGCGAAGCAGGCCGAGAAGGTCTATCGCGCCGACCTCGACGAATGGACGCGCAACGGCTGGTCGCTCTTCGGCCTGTCGGAGTCGCTCAAGCGCCAAGGCAAGAATCGCGAAGCGAGCGAGGCCAAGCAAGCCTTCCTCGAAGCGTGGAGCCGCGCCGACGTCGATCTGAAAGAAAGCCGCTTCTAGGCGCAGAGCACGGCGCCCGACGCAAAAGCTGATAAATCTTGTGTCCGCCGCCACCGGGCGACGGACACGCTCTGGCGAGCGCCCCGCGCCTCCACTAACCTGCGCCCTTGAGCGATGAGAAGGCTGGGGCTGCGCGCCATGCAGGAAGATGCCCTTCCGCAAAGACTGGCGACCATCATGTCGATCGACGTGGCGGGCTACTCCGAGCTGACCGAAGCCGACCAAGTCCACACCGCCATCGAAATCGCAGCCCTCCGCCGCAAGATCGAAGATCTCGCGCACAAGCAACACGGCCGCGTCTTCAACACCGCCGGCGACGGCTTCATGCTGGAATTCTTGAGCGCAACCGATGCTCTCGCGCTCGCCGGCGAACTCTGCACCAACGAAAAGCTCCCGCTCCGCATCGGCGTACACGTCGGCGACGTCTTCGTCACCGCGAACGGGGACCTCCTCGGCCACGGCGTCAACATCGCTGCCCGCCTGCAGCAACGCGCCGACCCGCGCAGCGCCCTCATCTCGATCGACGTCCGCCGCACGCTGCACGGCTCGGTCGCGCAGCAGCTGAAACCGAAGGGCCTCTTGAAACTCGACAAGATGGCCGAAACCATCGAGGCGTTCGCTTTCGTCACCGCGGCAAGCACCGACGCCGCAAAAACGAAAGAACCGCTTCTCGCCGTCTTGCCCTTCGACAACGACGATCCTGAAACGCTGTATTTTTCCGACGGCGTCTCGGACGAAATCCTGGAAGCGGTCTCGCGCGTACCGGGCCTCAGGGTCATCGGCCGCAATTCATCGTTCCACTTCCGGGGCGAGCGCAAAGCCGAAGCCGCCCTCACGCTCCACGCCACCCACATCCTCGACGGCAGCGTCCGCCGCGCCGGCACCCGCATGCGCGTGCGCGCGCAACTGACGGAGACCGACGGCGGCACGCTCTTGTGGAGCGACAAATACGAAGGCGAAGTCTCCGATGCTTTCAATGTCCAAGACACGATCGCGGCGCAAGTCGCCGGCGCGCTGCAGCAAGCCCTGCCCCGGCCCAAACGCGCCAAGGCCAAGATCGACCACGTCGCCTACGACCTCTATCTGCGCGCACGCCCGCTGGTGAAAGAATTGGCCGACGACGACGCCCGGCGCGCCGAACCCATGCTGCAACAAGCGATCGCCCGCGCACCGGACTTTGCGCAAGCCTGGGCGGCGCTAGCCATGACGCGCTCGATCATGCTCCCGCGCAACAGCGACGCCATCGGCGACCCAGCCCACGACGCGGCACAGGCGGCGGCCAACCGCGCACTCGCCCTCGACCCGGATTGCGCCGACGCCCTCGTGGCGCTCGCCGTGTTGAAGCCCGCCTTCGCCGAACACGGCGACAAGCTCGTACTCTGCGAACGCGCCGTCGAACTCGCCCCCAACGATCCGCTGATCGCCGCAGCCTGCGACGGCGCCCTCATCTCCGTCGGCCGCGTCCGCGAAGCGATGCAGCATCTGGAGTCCGCCGCCCGCCTCGACCCGCTGGGCCCGATGTTCGTGAGTTCGCTCGCCTACCACCTCTGCACCGTCGGCCGCAGAGACGAGGCCGCGGAAAAGATCGACGCGTGCTTCCGCCAATTCCCGGACTCGCCCTGGGTTTGGATTCGCCGCTGGACGATCTTCTTCCTCTCAGGCCGCCGTGACGAAGCCGCCGCCATGTGCGCGCAAGGCGCACCGCTGCCGCCCGGCATGACCGAGAAAGAAACGCAGCTCCTGCGCTTCGCCCACATGGTCTTCGCCATGCCGAAGGCGCAACGCGAACAGGCGTTGCGCGCCCTCCTCGCGCGCGACGAAGAACTCCCGCTGCAAGTGTGCGCCTTCGCGGCCGAAGCCGACTGCGCTGACGTCGCCTACGAAGCGATCTTCAAAGCGCTGGACACCGGCCGCCCCCTAGCCGGCACAGCCTACGGCGGCCGCGGCATGAGCCGCGCCTTCCGCCTGTCGACCCTATTCAGCTTCGTCGGCGAAGCCCTCAGACGCGACCCGCGCTTCGCCACGTTCTGTGCCCGCGTCGGCCTGGCGGATTATTGGTGCGAGTCCCAGAACTGGCCCGACTGCGTCGACGAGGTAAAAGGCATCTACGACTTCCGCGCCGCCTGCGAAACCGCAACGCCGCACCCGATAGGCTAGAACGCCACCGTCACGCGGCCTTCGCGTCCATCTCGCGCTTATAAGCCGGCCCCGCCAGGAAGAAGTGGAAGCCGGCCCAAACGTTGACAAGCGACGTGAGCATCAGCGCATAGCGCAAAGACTCCGTCCCATAGTTTGCTTTCAACGCGTCGCTCAAAATCCCCACGAACAAAGGCCCAAGCCCCAACGCGATGAAGTTCAAGATGAAGAGCGTAATCGCCGCCGCCGTCGCCCGCATCGCGACCGGCGCGACGCTTTGTATGATCGCGAAACTGGGCCCCAGATAGAACGCCCCAAGCACCGCTGCCGGCATGTAGAACAGGATCGCGATATTGAAGTTGTCGATTGTGTAGAACGCCAAGACCAGCGGCGCCGCGCCGAACTTGCCGACCGCGATGATCCATGAATTCCACCTCAGATCGCCGCGCGCCAACCGGTCCGCCAGATAACCGCCCAACACGGTGCCGAACCCGCCCGCAAGCCCCGCGAGCGGCCCCAAGATCAAGCCGATATCCGAGCGCGGAATGTGATGCGTGCGCTCCAGGAATGGCGCCGCCCAGATCGTACCGCCATAGCCGACGAACGACGTCAGGGTCAGGCCGATCACCACATGGCGGCACGCCCGCGACCGCCAAACGAAGACAAACGCTTGTCCAAGCCCCGCCATCGCCTCGCTGAAACTTTGCGGCTTGCGTGCGCCGGGCGCGAGCCCGTCGGCAAGCCCGCGCTGGGGCTCGCGCACGGTGAAGTACAAAATCACGCCCAACAGCAACCCGGGCGCGCCGGCGACGAAGAACGCGGAACGCCAACCCCAATGCGTACTGACATACCCGCCGATCACGAACCCCAGCATCACCCCGAACGTAACGCCCAGCGTGTACACGGACATCGCGCGCGACCGCTCATGCGGCGCATACATGTCGGCGATCATCGAGTGCGACTGCGGCGAAGACCCCGCCTCGCCGATGCCGACCCCGATACGCGCCAGAACAAGCTGCAGAAAATTCGTCGCGAGCCCGCACGCGACGGTCATCAGACTCCACACGGTGACGGCGCCGGCAATGATGTTCCGCCGGTTCATCCGGTCCGCGAGCAACGCCAACGGAATGCCCAGCGTCGCGTAAAACACCGCAAACGCAAACCCGCCCAAGAACCCGATGGCGGTATCCGAGACGCCCAACTCGTCTTTGATCGGCTGCGCCAGAATCCCGACAATGCTGCGGTCGATATGGCTCGACATATAGATCAGCGTCAGGATGATCAGCGCATAGGTGCGGTGACGCTTCACGTCGGCCGGAATCACAACCTGTCCCGCCGGCGCGGCTGCGGCATCCGCCATGGTTCCTCCCGAGATGTTCTACTGTCTTTTCGCCACGATAGCGGCAATCCGCGATCGCGCAACATCTCTTGCGGTGCACACCAAACCGTCTGCTAGTATCGCCCTCAAGGAGATATTCGGATGAAAGACTTCGCAGGAAAAACCGCCGTCATCACCGGCGGCGGCACCGGCATGGGCCGCGAACTGGCCAGACAACTCGTCGCCGAAGGCTGCAACGTCGCCATGTGCGACGTGTCGGCAGAGAACATGGCCGAGACCAAGCGCCTCTGCCAATCCGCCGCCCCGCAAGGCACGAAGGTGATGACGTACGTCGCCGACGTCTCGGACGAAGCGCAGATCCTGAGATTCAGGGACGCCGTGGCGCGCGAGTTCGACACCGACCACATTCACCTGCTCTTCAACAACGCCGGCATCGGCGGCGGTCCCAGCTTCGTGAAGAGCCCGCGCGATGAATGGGAAAAGACGTTCAACGTCTGCTGGTACGGCGTCTATTATTCGACACGCGCTTTCTTCGACATGATCCTCAAAGCGCGCGAAGCCCACATCGTCAACACCTCCAGCGTCAACGGCTTCTGGGCCTCGCTCGGCCCCACGCGTGCACACACGGCGTATCCAGCCGCAAAGTTCGCCGTAAAAGGCTTCACCGAAGGCCTGATCAACGACCTGCGCCTCAACGCCCCGCACGTGAAGTGCTCGGTTGTCATGCCGGGCCACATCGGCACGTCGATCTTCGAGAACACGCGCAAGGTGCTCACCGGTCGCGGCTTCGCCGACATGACGGCTACCGAACTCGCCGACGCCCGCCGCTCGATGAAGTCGATGGGCTTACCCACCGACGCGATGACCGACGAACAGATTCAGCAGATGATGCGCGAGATGGCGCGCCAATTCGAAGACAACGCACCGACCAGCGCCGCGCAGGCCGCAACGATCATCCTCAACGGCGTACGCGAAGAAAAGTGGCGCATCCTCATCGGCAAAGACGCCGAAGCAATGGACCAACTCGTCCGCGAAGCCCCCGAGCAAGCCTACGAACAACTCTTCATCGACCGCCTCCGCGAAGCCGGCCACTGGCGCGCGTTCTAACCCGACCCACGGGGACACGATAGCGCCCCCAATGTCGTCATGGCCGGGCTTGACCCGGCCACCCAGTCCGCGCGCGTCTGTGCGCGCTGAGTGCTTGGTGGCTTCGTGGTGAAGCTGAATCTCCATCGCGCTATCGCGCGAAGTCTGGGCCGGCGCGAGACGAACAACGTCCGTGATCGTCGTCACTGGCCAACATCCTGCGAGACATGGTCACCTCCGCCGGATGACACACCACATCTCCCGCCGCACGCTCATCGCCGCCGCAACGGCGGCAGCGACCATCCTCCCCGCCGCCGCGCGCACGAAGATCGATCTGGACAAGCGCGCGCTCACCGACCTCGAGCGCAAAGCCGGCGGCAGGCTCGGCGTCTGCATCCTCGACACCGCAACCGGCCGCAGTCTTGAGCACCGCGCAGACGAACGCTTCGCCATGTGCTCGACGTTCAAGCTCTCGCTCGCCGCCGCGATCATGCGCGAAGCCGACAAGGGCAAATTGAACCTGGACACGGTCGTACCCATCACCAAAGCCGACATCGTTCAGCACGCCCCCGTCGTCGAAGCGAACCTGGCAAAGGGCGGCATGACGATCCGCGCGCTCGCCGAAGCCGCGCAAAAGCAAAGCGACAACGCCGCCGCGAACGTTTTGCTCAAGCAGATCGGAGGCCCTGCGGGTTTCACCCAGTTCTTCCGCGACCTCGGCGACAACGTCACGCGCGCCGACCGCTTCGAACCCGAGATGAACAGGTGGACAGCCGGCGACGAACGCGACACCACCACACCGGCCGCGACCGCGAACACGCTCGCCAAGTTTCTCACCGGCGACGTGCTGGCGCCCGCATCGCGCGACCTTCTCATCCAGTGGATGATCGACACCCAGACGGGCAAGAAGCGTCTCCGCGCCGGGTTCCCGAAAGACTGGCGCGCCGGCGACAAGACCGGCACCGGCTATGACGACGTCTGCGGCAAGGTCAACGACATCGCCATCGCCTGGCCACCCGGAAAGAAACCGCTGATCGTCGCATCGTATTACAACACCGCAGGCCCCGCCGACGACGTCAGCGACGAACACCAAGCCGTCCTCGCCGAAGTGGGCCGCATCGCCGCCAACTGGGCCGTCTAACCTGCCTCTTGGCACACTCCCCGGACAGGCATAGCCTTTCGAGTCACAAGGTTATTCGCACAAGGCCACCGGAGGAATCGATGTCAGCCGCACCGCAAACCCACGCATCCAGCGCGTGGACCATGCCGCTCTCGCAGATCGACGTCAGCAAAGCCGACCTCTTCGAGCGCGACGAGCACTGGGACTACTTCGCCAGGCTCCGCCGCGACGACCCGGTCCACTTCTGCGCTAACAGCGACTTCGGGCCTTATTGGTCGATCACCAAGTTCAAGGACATCGTCCAGGTCGAGACCAGCCACAACATCTTCTCGTCCTTCCCCGAAATCGTCATCGGCGACGCGCCGGAGGATTTCCGTCCGCCGATGTTCATCGCCATGGATCCGCCCATCCACGACGACCAGCGCAAGACGGTGAACCCGGCGGTCAGCCCCGCGCGTCTCGCCGAACTCGAACCCATCATCCGCGAACGCGCCGGCAAGATACTCGACGGCCTGCCGCGCAACGAGACGTTCAACTGGGTCGACCGCGTCTCGATCGAACTCACGACGCAAATGCTGGCGACGCTCTTCGACTTCCCGTTCGAAGACCGCCACCTCCTGCCCTATTGGTCGGACGTCACGACCTCCTCGCCCACCGTCGGCAACGACTCCCTGCCGATGGAACGGCGCAAGGAAATCCTGATGGAGTGCCTGGCCTATTTCACCAGGCTCTGGAACGAACGCGTCAATGCCGACAAGCCCGGCTTCGACTTCATCTCGCTGCTCGCCCGCGGTCCCTCGACGCGAGAGATGTACAAGGATCCGATGCTCTTCATCGGCACCTTGATGCTGCTCATCGTCGGCGGCAACGACACGACTAGGAACTCGATCTCCGGCGGCGTCGTCGCGCTCAACCAGAACCCCAAGGAATACGACAAGCTGCGCGCCGACCCGTCGCTCATCCCCTCGATGGTGTCGGAGATCATCCGCTATCAGACGCCGCTCGCGCACATGCGCCGCACGGCGATCGCCGACGGCATCGTCGGCGGCAAGACGATCAAGAAAGGCGACAAGATCGTCATGTGGTACATCTCCGGCAACCGCGACGAGACCGAGATCGAGCGCCCGAACGAATTCATCATCGACCGCGCCAACCCGCGCCATCACCTCTCGTTCGGCTTCGGCATCCATCGCTGCATGGGCAACCGCGTCGCCGAGATGCAGCTGAAAATCGTCTGGGAAGAAATCCTAAAACGCTTCCCCAAAATCGAAATGGTCAGCGACCCCGTCCGCGTCAAATCCAACTTCGTCCACGGCTTCACCGACGTGATGGTGCGGATCCCCGGGTGACGGCAAAGCGCACTGCATGATCATTGCCGCCCTCCTCACCGTGAACGCTATCGTCACGGCGTTGTGCTTCGTCGCGCTCTGGCTCATCTCGCTGCGCCTGAAAGACGTCAGCTTCATCGACGCCTGGTGGGCGCTGGGCCTTGTTGTCATCGCCGGCGTCAGCTTCATGAACTCGAAGCCCGGCAGCCCGCATGCCATCCTACTCGCATCGCTCTGCGCCATCTGGGGCCTGCGCCTGGGCGGTTATCTCCTCTGGCGCTGGCGCCAACACGGCCCCGACCGCCGCTACGTCAAAATCCTCGCGCGCTCGCAAGCCCAAGGCTGGAGCTTCGCAGCCGCCTCGTTTCTCTTCGTCTTCGCCCTCCAAGCCCCGCTGCAATTCATCGTCAGCCTACCGGTCCAACTCGGCCAACTGTCCCCGCATCTGGAGCTCGGCGCGCTCGCCTGGGCCGGCGCAGCCCTCGCCGCCACCGGCATCCTCTTCGAGTCGATCGGTGACTGGCAGCTCACCGCCTTCCGCGCCGACCCGGCGAACAAAGGCAAGGTCCTCGACACCGGCCTCTGGCGCTATACCCGCCACCCCAACTATTTCGGCGACGCCTGCGTCTGGTGGGGCCTCTGGCTGATCGCCGCCGACGCCGGCTTCGGCGCCTGGACACTCCCCGGCCCGGTGCTGATCACGTATCTGCTGACCAGCCTCAGCGGCGTCCCCACCGTCGAAGGCCACCTCAAACGCAGCCGCCCCGATTACGAAGCCTACGTCGCCCGCACATCAGGCTTCATCCCGCTGCCGCCAAAGCGCGGCTGAACCGCAAGAAACGGGGACACAACTCAAAGCGTCCCGTTCTTGGGCGGTTCAACGTCGGCGGCCGCTTCGCCGCTCTCGACCGAACCGCAAGATCCGATCAAGTCGCGAGCCGTCTCATTGTGCGAAGTGTCACGCTCGCAGATTTGCGAAGCCTCGCGCGGCGCGACGGTGAGCGTCGCCGGAAAAGCCGCTTCAAATCCGATAACCACGACGTACATGAGCCAATAGGCCCCGATCACAAATCCGGCAACACTCGTGCTCAGCGAATGAACGATGCTTGGGGGCATAGCCTTTCTCCTCTGTCGCGCTCACACCTGTGTGAGCGATGTCAATGTCGGCGGAGAAAGAGATACGCGCCTTCGCACATGCGGTGTAATGAACAGACCTGAAATCACCTGAAACGATCTGCATGTGTGCGGAGTGAACGCCCGATGGGGAAACCTGTGTCGACGATCGAACTGCGTGTGACGCAGCGTCAACTGCTCGTCGACGGCGCTGTCGTGGCGCTCGGCGCCCGCGCGTTCGACGTCCTGCTGGCGCTCGCGACTCGCCGGGGCAGCATCGTGACCAAGGCCGAACTGTTCGCCGCCGCGTGGGCCGGCATCGTTGTCGACGACAACAATCTGCAAGCCCAGGTCAGCGCGCTGCGCAAGGTACTCGGCGCCGACGCGATCGCGACGGTGCCCCAGCGCGGCTATCAACTCGTCATCCCGCCGAACGTGCGGCTCATCGTCGAAACCGCCGGCGCAACAGCGCCGCAAGCCACGCCTGCCGAACCGCTCCTCGCCGTCCTGCCCTTCGACAACTTGTCGAACGACGCCGAGATGCAATTCTTCAGCGAGGGCGTCAGCGACGAACTCCTCCAACGCCTCAGCCGCGGCGCGAACCTCAAAGTCATAGGCCGCACGTCAAGCTTCCAATTCCGCGGCGACCGCAAAAGCGAAGCGGCCAGCGCATTGAAATGCACCCACGTCCTCGACGGCTCCGTCCGCCGCGCCGCCGGACGCGTGCGCCTGTCGGTCCACCTGGTCGAAACCGCGACGCAAACGACACTGTGGTCCGACCGCTTCGACCGCGACCTCGAAGACATGTTCCAGGTCCAAGACGAAATCGCTGAGAACATCGCCGCCGCACTGAACCGCACATTCTCAGGCGAAGCGAAAGAGGCGGTCGATCCCGCCGTCTACGATCTCTACCTCAACGGCATCCGCCCGGCGATCACGCCCAGCGAAATGCAATCGCGCATCGAGCTGCTCGAAGCGGTCACCCGCCGCGCGCCGAACTTCGTCTGCGGATGGGGCAAACTCGCAGAGCAACGCGCGCAGCTGCGCCTGCTTCGCCCCTACGCGGAACGCGATGCACTCGCCAAGGCCGCGGCAATCGAAGCCGCACACGCGCAACGAATAGACGACCGCAATCCCGGCGCGTCTCTCGCCCAGTTCTTGCTGCTGCCGCCGTGGGGCCAATTCATCGAAGCCGAAGCGATCATCGACCGCCTGTCGACCAACACGAACGGCGCGGGCTACTGGCTTGCGTATCAGGCGATGCACCTGCAATCCGTCGGCCGCATGCGCGAGGCCCTGGACGTCTCGCAGCGCGCCCTCGAATTGGACGTCCTGAACCCGTTCGTCGCCAACGGCACGGGCGTCTGCCTCTGGTACGCGGGCCATACGGAAGAAGCACGCGTCAGCTTCGAAGCAACCTTGGCGCGTTGGCCCGACGCCCCGGCGCCCGCCAACAACCTCATCATGCTGCACGCCGACAGAGGCGAGTGGGACGCGGTCGACGCCTTGCTGTCGCCAGCGCGCCTTGCGAAACACCCGTTGCGCCAATTCGAACAAGGCGCACGCAACTACGTCGCCGCCAAACGCGCTGCGACACCGGCAGCGCTTCGCCATACGCTCGCCACCGCCCGCGGCCAATTTGAAAGCACCGGCTTCACGCTGAACCTGATGACCATCCTCGCCCACCTCGGCGCACGCGACGAAGCCTACGCCATGGCCGACAACGCGAGCTTCACGCCGTCGGACAACAACGACGACGTCATGGGCATCGACGCCTACCGCACGTATTTCCTCTTCCACGCGTCCTACCCGGAACTCCGCGCCGACCCACGCTTCATCCTGCTCTGCGCGCGCCTAGGCCTCGTCCAATACTGGACGACCACGCAGAAGTGGCCCGACTGCGCCGACGAAGTGCCCTACGACTTCAGAAAAGAATGCAAGCAGTTCGCGGCTCGCCGCTTCACGCCGTTAGAAAACGCTAAGCGGCGTTCAGCGTCAGCGTCGCGCGCAACCCGCCGCCAGTGCGGTTGGCGAGCGTGATGTCGCCGCCATGCCCGCGCGCCATCGCGCGCGCGAGCGTCAGGCCCAGGCCCAGCCCCCCGGTATCGCGCGAGCGCGAAGATTCAAGCCGCACGAACGGATCGAACACCTTCTCGATCTCGGCCGCGCTTAACCCCGGCCCATCGTCGTCCACGACAATCGAAACCACCCCGCCCGCGGCACCGACGGATACGCGCGCGCGCTGTCCATAGCGCAGAGCATTCTGCACCAAGTTACGCGCCGCCCGTTTGATCTCGTTCGGCCGGCACATCGCGCGCACCGACGGACCTTCCTCGAACGTCACATCGCCGCCCATATCGGAGAGATCCGCGCACATGCTTTCGATCAGCGCCGAGACGTCCACCTCGCGGGACGGCTCCTCACCCATCCCGGTGCGCGCCGCCTCGAGCGCTGCTTCCGTCGTCGTCTGCAATTCGTCGAGACTCTCGTTCATCTTGTCGCGCAGTTCGGCGTCTTCGATAAACTCGCTCTTGATCCGCAGCGACGTGATCGGCGTGCGCAAGTCGTGCGCGATCGAAGCGAGCAACACGCGCTGGTTCTCCAGCGTCGCCATCAACCGTCGCGACATCGTATTGAACGCATGCGCGGCGCTGCGCAGCACGGCCGGCCCCGTCTCCGGCACCGGCGTCACCGTTCGCCCACGCGCCATCGCAATCGAGGCCTCCGACAGGCGCTGCAGCGGTCCCGACAGCCGATAGGCAAGCCACACCGCCATCGCGATCAGCGCCAACGACGCCACCGCGACCGACAAGACCAACGACGGCAGCAAACTCGACGGCGGCCAAACGAACTCGGCGTTCAACCACTTCCCCGGCCCAAGCCCGATGGCGACACTCAACCGTTCATGTCCGCTGCGCCGCCGCTCCGTAAGACCGAACCAGTCGACCAACGGCGCCCCGCGCTTGGCAATCCGCACATCGGTCACGGAAACATCGCCCAGCGCCGCCAGCACCCGCGCCTCAGCCGCCGCGTCGCGCGTCGCCTCGGCGCCGACCCGGGGCACCTTGCCGATGGACACCCGCTCGCGCCGCACGGACGCGATCTTCAGAATGTCCTCGCGATCGCTCTCCGGCAGCCGCAACAACAGCCGCGCCACCGCGGTCAGCCGCTCCTCGATCGCCGTCAACCGCTCGTCGCGAATAACGCGCGACCGGTCGGACTCGACGATCGCAAACGTCACCGCATTCGACGCCAGAAGCGCAATCAGAATCGCCGCCGACAACTCAAGCCAAAGCGGAACGCGCCAGCGCGTCATGCGAGCGCAACCGGCTCGGCGGTAAACACATACCCGCCGCCCCAAACCGTCTTGATGATCTTCGGATTGCGCGGATCGTCCTCGATCTTCTTGCGCAACCGCATGATCGCATTGTCGATCGACCGGTCGAACAACTGCGCCTCCCGCCCGCGCGTCAAATCCAAAAGCTGGTCGCGCGTAAGCGTCAGATTAGGCCGCTCGATCAAAACCACCAACAACCGGTACTCGCCCGTCGACAAGGCCATGCCAACGCCATTCTCATCGAACAACTCGCGTTTGTTCGTATCCAGCATCCAGCGATCGAACTTGATCCGCCCTTCGACGGACGATTGCTGATTGGCCGGCAGAGTGCGCACGCGCCGCAAGATCGCGCCGATGCGCGCCAGCAGCTCGCGCGGATTGAACGGCTTCACCATGTAATCGTCGGCGCCAAGCTCGATCCCCACGATGCGATCCACCTCTTCCCCGCGCGCCGTGAGAAACAGGATCGGCACGTCGCTGCCCTCGCGCACCGAACGGCAGAACGCCAAACCGTCTTCGCCCGGCATCATCACGTCCAGGACGATCAGGTCGAACGCATGCGCGCGCATGTGTTTGCGCGCCACGGCCGCGCTCTCCGCGCCCATCGCGCGATAGCCGTTCTGCTGCAGATACTTCACCAGCGGATCGCGAATCTCGCGCGCATCGTCGACGACAAGTATGTGGGGGCTTGGTTCGGTCATAACGGAAGATGTAACGGCTCAAGCACGGGGGACGGGATAACCAGAGGGCAAAACATTGTAACAAACTTTGTCGCAAGACCTTTACCGACAATCGGCATGACAGTTTGGACCGTGCGCGGCCTCAAATATACGGCACGATCCCGCCACCTTAAGACCACGCACCAAAGGCGTGGAAAGCAAATGACGGAGAAAAACATGTCGACGAAAACGTGGGGCCTGCTGGCGGCGGGCGTTGTGGTGGTGGCGGCCGGCGCGGTTGCGGTGGCCTTCGCCGCCGGCTGGGACGGTCCCGGCAAGGGCAAGCGCGGTCACGGTCACGGCGGCCGCGGCGGCCAATCGGCGAACCTTATTCAATTCGACGCCAACAAGGACGGCACGATCACCCGCGCGGAAGTCACCGCGGGCCTCGACGCGCAGTTCAAGACGGCCGATGCCAACGCCGACGGCAAGCTCGATGCGCTGGAGTTCCAGAAGTACAACGACGCGCGCAAGGCCGAACGCAAAGCGCGCATCGAAGCCTGGCGCGCCAAACGCCAAGCCGAAGGCGGGGACATAAAGGAACGTCCGCCGCATGATCGCCAAGGCCGCAACTTCGATCCGATGAAGAACATGGATTGGGATCGCGACGGCTTCATCTCGCCGGACGAATTCGCCAGCCGCACCCGCGCGCAAGCCATGCGCGCCGACCGCGACGGCGACGGCAACATCCAGGTCGCCGACCTTCAGAAGCGCGGCCACGGCCGCCACGGCAGAGGCCCCGATGGTCGCGGCCCTGGCCCCGACGCGCCCGGCGCACCGGAACCCGCGCAGGAGTAGTCCCTTCTCCCCCCGCGCGAATGATGCGGCCGCCCTCGCAACGGGCGGCCGTATCGCTGTGAAGCCCACGGGGGATTAGCCCGCCCGCGCGCTTTCAATCTCGAAAGAATAGTCTAGAAATTCTGCGGGCCCCTCGGGGTCCGGTTTTACCGGAAGGCGCTGGTGGCACCGATCCGACCGAACACACCGAAGAGCCCGCTCCCCCCGCTTAGGCCTCGCAACTAGTCCTTGCGTGCCTTGCGGTAGTGAGGTCCGAAAGTCCGTAGACGCCGCCGGCGGGCCGCTCATGGGCGCCCGTTACCGTCACGGCAAGTCGGGGGAACATGTGCATGGCCCCACCTCTCAAAATCGATATGGGATGCTCCGCCCGCGTGTTCCAGTGGTCAACGGCGTCGCACCCAATTCGCGCCCAGCGTGTCCCCACCGCCACCCAGTTCTTGTGACGCGAGGCAATCGTTCATCGACCCGTTGGGTGTGTCCGCGGCGTCAACCGTCCGTGCACAGAGCACACACAGAACGCAAAGAAAACGCCGCCTCTCCAATCGGAAAGGCGGCGCCAAAAGGTAGATACGGCGTGACTAAACGCTGGTGCCGATCGGCAACTTGCGCACCCGTTTGCCCGTCGCCGCGAAGATCGCGTTGGCGACGGCCGGACCGATCGGCGGCACGCCGGGCTCACCGACGCCCGTCGGCTTCTCCGTCGACGGCACGATATAGACCTCGACCTTCGGCATCTCGCTCGCCTTCAGGATCGTGTAGTCGGTGAAGTTCGACTGATCGACGGCGCCCCCAGTCAACGTGATCTGCTCATGCAGAGCCGCCGAAAGCCCATAGCCGATCCCGCCTTCCATCTGCGCCGCGATCACATCCGGATTGACGGCGATCCCGCAATCGACCGCGCACACGACGCGATCGACCGTGAACGACTTGTCCGCCTTCACGGTGATCTCGGCGACCTGCGCAACGAACGAGTTGAACGACTCGTGCACGGCCACACCGCGATACCGCCCGGCGGCGAGCGGCGTCCCCCACCCGGCCTTCTCCGCCGCCAGGTTCAGCACGCCTAGATGACGCGGATGCTTGGTCAGCAACGACCGGCGAAACTCGACCGGATCCTTGCCCGCGGCTTTCGCAACTTCGTCGAGGAACACTTCGGTGGCGACGCCGGTATGCGTGTGCCCGACCGAACGCCACCACAACACCGGCACGCCGGTCTTGGCGTAATGCACATCGACCGACAGATTGGGAACGTCGTAAGGCAGCGTCGCCGCCCCTTCCGTCGCCGTCGGATCAAGCTGCCCCGGCGGCAGGAACGGCGTCCCTTCCAGAATGCCTTGCGACACGATCCGATTGGTCCACGCGACGAGCTTGCCTTGCGCATCAAGCCCCGCGCTCAAGCGGTGCAACGTCATCGGCCGGTAATACCCGCCCTTGATGTCGTCCTCGCGCGTATAGACCAGCTTCACCGGCGCCGTGCCGCCCCACGCCTTCGCGATGTGCACAGCCTCGTTCACGACGTCCGCCGTCGGCGTCGCCCGCCGCCCGAACGAACCGCCCGCGAACATGGTGTTGATCTTCACTTGCTCAGGCTTCAGCCCGGAGATCGCCGCCGCCGTCGGATGATCGATCGACGGAAACTGCGACCCGAACCACAGCTCGCAACTCGTCGCCGTGAGCAACACGGTGCAATTCAACGGCTCAAGCGGCGCATGCGCCAAGTACGGAAACTCGAACTCCGCCGACAGTTTTTTCTTGGCACCTTTCAGCGCCGCCGCCGCATCGCCGTCATTGCGCGCAGACTTGCCCGCCGTCGCGGCGAGCTTCTTGTAGTCCGCCATAATCTCGGCCGACCCGCGCGTCTCTGCCTTCGACAAATCCCACTCGACTTTCAGCGCCTCGCGCGCCTTCATCGCCGCCCACATGTCCTTGGCCAGCACGGCCACGCCCTGCGGCACCTGAACGGCGGCGACAAAGCCCGCCACTTTCTTCGCTTCCGCGTCGTCGAACGATTTCACTGTCCCGCCGAACTTCGGCGGCCGCGCGATCAACGCCGTCACCGCATCCTTCGGCCGATAGTCGAGCCCGAACTTGGCGCTGCCGTCCGTTTTCGACGACGAGTCCGCCCGGGCCGTGCGCTTGCCGACATAGATATACTTCGATGGATCCTTGAACTTCAGCGCATCAGGAGCGGGCGGCGTCTCCTTGCCAGCGTCGGCGGCGAGTTCACCGAACGTCGCCGTCTTCGCGCCGTCCGTCGTCTTCACGACGCCCTTCTCAATGACAAGCGTCCCGGCATCGACGCCGAACCGCTTCGCCGCCGCGGCAACAAGCATCGCACGCGCGCCGGCGCCCGCCGCTTGCATCTTCAGATAGCTGTCCGCCATCGCCGACGAGCCGCCCGTACCCTGCGCACCGCCCATGATCGTATTGCCGTACTTCGAGGCATCCGACGGCGCGTGCTCGACGCGGATCTGACTCAGGTCAGCATCCATCTCCTCCGCGACGAGCGTCGACAAACCCGTCGCCGTACCCTGGCCGAACTCGATATGCTTGATGAGAACGGTGACCGTGTTGTCCGACCCGACGCGCACGAACCAGTTCATCGGCGCTTCGACGGCCTCGGCCACCGCGCCACCGGCGGCGGCAGGCGGCTTCGACTCGCCGCAGCCGACCAAGAACCCGGCGGCGCTGAGCGCGGTCACGCCCAGGAACAAGCGCCGCGACGGCTTCGCAAAATATTCCGTAACCGGACTCTTCCCGCGAATGTTGATGTTCATGAAGTTAGCCTTTCGCAATGTCGGCGGCGCGCGCGACGGCTGCCGTGATGCGGTGATAGGTGGCGCAGCGGCAGAGATTGGCGTCCATTGCCGTCTTGATCTCGGCTTCGGTCGGCGCCGGCTTCTCGGTCAAGAACGCGGTCGCTGTGAGGATCTGCCCCGACTGGCACCAACCGCATTGCACGACATCAAGCTCGCGCCAGGCCGTGCGAACCGCCTCGCCCACCTTGCCGTTCAAACCTTCGATCGTGGTGACCGAAGTCCCTTCCACCGCCGACATCGGCGTCGAACACGCCCGCGCCGGCGATCCGTCCATCAGGACAGTGCACGCGCCGCACGCCGCGACGCCGCACCCGAACTTCGTGCCGGTCAGCTCCTGGTCCTCGCGCAACACCCACAACAAGGGTCGATCAGCGTCACCGGTGTAGGCGACCTTCTTTCCGTTCAACGTAAAGTCCATGGGGCTAGCTCCGCGAAAAATTATGAGCGCGCGCGTGCGCGCGGCAAGGAAGGATGTTGACGTGGGAGGTGATTCAGCTTCGACATCAATCTAATTGACGCGACGGCGCATTGTCTTGAAAAAATTCCATCACGGAGGTTGCGAATGACTCGCAGTATTTTCACAGCAATCGCAGTGTTGATCCTGACATCGAATGCGGCAATCGCCGCCGATGCCGTGCGTGGCGAGACGCGATTCAAGCCCCTCTGCGGCACGTGCCACGCCGTCGATCCGGCACAAAAGAAAATGGCTGCCCATTTGAAAGGCACCATCGGCCGCAAAGCCGCATCCGTCGAAGGGGCAAAATACTCCGCGGCCATGAAGGCGTCGGGCTGGACATGGGACAAAGCAAAACTAGACGTCTACCTGGCCGACCCCAAGAAAGCGCTACCCGGCACGACCATGCTGATCGGCGTCTCAAACGCAACCGACCGCGCCGACATCATCGCCTATCTGGAAACGGTGAAATAACCGCGAGCTCACGAGAGCAACCAAGACTCCCCTCGCCCACCCTCGGGCGGGAGAGGGGCCGGGGGTGAGGGTGGGCGCTCCACCAACACCAGCGCACGCGGAAACAAAGAAGAAAAAATTCACGCAAAGCCGCAAAGACGCCAAGGCGCTCAGCCGGATTTTCAATGCAGCAGCGTCTCACAAATTGAATGGCGCTTCGCGCCGAAGAGATCGCCCTTCGGCGCGAAGCGCCATTCGATCGATGCCGCCGCACAATCATCGCCACACGACCGCAAGCCTCTTGGCGTCTTTGCGGCTTTGCGTGAAACCTTCTTTCTTGGAGCGGTGGAAAGCCACCCTCACCCCAACCCCTCTCCCGCCGGAGGCAGGAGAGGCGCCGAGTGATTCACGCAGGCCGGATGTTCTGGTTCACCCGGAACAAATTCTGCGGATCGTATTTCTTCTTGATCTCCGACAGGCGTTTGAAGTTCGAGCCGTACGTCGCCTCGACGCGCCCGTCATTCTCGTCATCCATCATGAAGTTCACATAGGCGCCGCCCATGTTGAACGGATGCACCGATTCCCAATACGCGCGGCCCCACTTCTTCAGATCGTTCGCCTTGCGCGGATCCGGGTCGATCGCCGCGATCACCATGTTCCAGCGCGCGTCACGCGTGTTCCATGCCGTGTCGTTGGCGCCGACGCGATGCACCGCACCGTCGATCGGATAAAGATGCATCAGCGACAGCGCGCTCGGCGACTGTGAGATCGCCTTGATATGCGCGTCGATCGCTTCGTCGGGCAGCTCCTTCACGAAGTCGCCCTTCCAATACCACTGCAAGCCCTTCGGCATCAGCGGATCGAACAGCGACTGCAGCGTCGTGAACGGCATGAATCCCATGCCGTTCATGATCGGCTTCGGCAATGCGTCCAGCAGCGGCTTCATCGCCGCCTCGCCGTCCGCCTGCGAACCGTTGAAGCACGAAATCAGCGCACAAATCTTGCGGCCCCAAATCTCTTCCGGAAACGGCGCCGTCGAGGGCACAGTCTTCAGTCCCAAGAACGTGCCCAGCTTCTCCGGCAACTTCGCCAGCGTATCGCGATAGACGCGCATGACCTTCGCCGCGTCCTTGATGTCGTAGAAAATCGGCCCGCCGAAAACGTCGCTGATCTTCACCGCGCGAAAGGCAAAGCTCGTCACCACGCCAAAATTCCCGCCGCCGCCGCGCAGCGCCCAGAACAGATCGGCGTTCTGCGTCTCGCTCGCCGTCACGAACCGCCCGTCGGCCAGCACGACATCCGCCTCGATCAAATTGTCGATGGTCAAACCATGAGCGCGAGATAGATACCCCGTGCCGCCGCCCAGCGTCAGACCGGCGAGACCCGTCGTCGAAACGATGCCGGCCGGCACCGCAAGCCCGAACGCATGCGTCGCGTGATCGACGTCGCCCTGCGTACAGCCGGGTTCCGCGCGCACCGTCGACGTCGCCGGATCGACCCGCACGCCCTTCAAGCGGCTGAGGTCGATGACCAACCCGTCGTTTACGCTGCTAAGACCCGGCCCGTTGTGACCGCCACCGCGGATCGCAATCAGCATCTTGTTCTCGCGGCCGAAGGTAACCGCCGCGATCACGTCGGCGACGTCCGAACAGCGCGCGATCAACCGCGGCTTCTTGTCGATCATGGCGTTGTAAAGCGCCCGCGCTTCGTTGTAACCGCGGTCACTCGGCTCGATGACTTCGCCCCGGAAACCCGATTTAAACGTTGAAATCTTCTCATTACTAAGCATTTGGACCTCCTCAACCGGACGGACAGCCGCCGGTCGTCGACGCAAGAAGTAGATCGCCCCCAAATCCTGGGCTATGACTGCGCATCGGCGATCCTTGACTGGCCGTCCACGAGCAACGCTCGCAGATGACCGATCGTCCGCTCCACTTGATCGTTCGTCCAAGGAGGTCCGTTTGGACGTTTTGTCAGACGTATTGCGCGCCGTCCGCTTAACCGGTGCGATCTATTTCGACATGAACGCGCGCGCACCGTGGGTGGCCGAGTCGCCTGCGACGGCGACGATCTGCGCCAAGGTCATGCCCGACTTTGAACGCGTGATCTCGTTCCACATCATGCTGGACGGCGTTTGCTACGCCCAGCTTGCCGACGAGTCCGAACCGCCGATCAAGCTCGAATCCGGCGACGCCGTGATCTTCGTGCGCGGCGAAGCGCACGTCATGGCAAGCGAACAAGGCACCCGCTCGCGCCCCGACATGGACATCTATTTCAAACCCAACGACCGCCCCCTGCCCTTCGTGTTCGACCAAGTCGGCGGCGACGGCGAGAAGGCGCGTTTCGTTTGCGGCTATCTCGGCTGCGACGCGCTGCCGTTCAACCCGATCCTCGACGCGCTGCCGCACATCATGCACATCAGGAGTTCAAGCTCGAGCGGCCGCCTCATCCACGAACTGATCCGCACCGCGTTGAAAGAAAGCCAAAGCCCCCGCGCCGGCGGCGAGACGATCCTCTCCAAACTCAGCGAGCTGATGTTCCTGCAGGCGATCCGCGACCACATCGAAACGATGACGGACGCGTCGAAGGGCTGGCTCTCGGGCCTGCGCGACCGCCACGTCGGCGCCGCGTTGTCGCTGATGCACGGACGCCCCGCGCAAGACTGGACGCTCGACTCGCTGGCAAAGGAAGTCGGTCAATCCCGCTCGGCCTTCGCCGAACGCTTCGCCGACGTCATGGGCGTGCCGGCGATGCAGTATCTGGGGAACTGGCGCCTGCAACTCGCCGCTCGCGCGCTGGAGCGCCAAGGCACCAGCGTCGCGCAAGCCGCGGCCGAAGTCGGCTACGAATCCGAAGCCGCCTTCAACCGCGCCTTCAAACGCCTCGTCGGCGTGCCACCGGGAGCCTGGCGCCGCAACCGATCGGCCGCGGCGCGCCCCGGCACCTAGTTAAACGCGTACCGCCCGACCAGCTGGAACACGGGTCCCGACTTCTCGCTCTCAAGCTCGAACTCGTCGAGATTGTCGATATCGCCCGACGTCTGATCGGCGAGCGTATCCCACTTGAAGAACGTCTCGTCCTTCGATGAATCGAGCAGGTTGCTGCCCGTCAAACGCAGCACAAAGTTTTCGCCGAACCGGTGCTCGATAAACACTTCCAGGTCGGCGCCGTAGGTCGTCGCGACAGTCTCGCCGAAGATGCGGTTGAACTGTCCGCCTTGCTTGCGATAGGACGCGCCGAGAGCCGAATTCAAAGACGGCAGGTCTTGGATGAAACCGACGTTGAAAACATATTCGGCCTGATCGTTGAAACGACGCTTCTCGCCCGTCACCGGATCGGTGATCTCGCTGTCGAGCCACGAGTAGTTCAGGAACACGCCCGTGTCTTCCAAACCGACGAACGTCAGCGGCGTCGACAGATCGAATTCGATCCCCATCACCGTGCCGTCGCCGATATTGTCCGGCGTAAAGACGAAGCCGTCGCCCGTCGACGAAACGACGCCGGTGTTGGTCAGTTCGATGCGATCCTTGACGTCGCGATAGAAGAAGTTGACGCCGACCACGCCCTGCCGGCCCAAACGCCGCTCATAGCTGATGTCGAAGCCCCAGGCATTTTCCGGATCCAGATCCGGATTGCCGATCAGGTCATTGTCCTCCGTGGGCTCTTCCTCAAGCAACGCCGGCGCCAAAGCATCGAAGTTGGGACGCCGCACCGTGCGCGCAACCGACGCCCGGAAACGATCGTCATCGGTCAGGTTGTAGAGCGCGTGTGCGGACGGCAGGACGAACGAGAAGTCGTTCTCGAACGTACCGTTCTCGTCCTTGATCTCAACTTCCGTTGTCTCGTACCGAACGCCGGCTTCCCAGCGGAACGCTCCCGTCTCACCGCGCACCAGCGCGTAAGGGTCGAGGCGCACTTCGTCGATGCCGTAGGCCTGGCCCGGCTCCGGCGGTTCGGGCGGTGGGAACACGGTGCCGCCGGCGTTCTCCGCCACCACGATCGTTGTATCGCGCGTCTTGTTGGTGAAGTCCGCGCCGAACTTGAATTTGAACGTCTCGAATTCGAACGTCTGCGCTAAGGTCGCGAAGAACTCTTCGTCCAGCTGATCGGTGAACTCGCGAGATCCCTCCGACTCCTCGATCGCGCCGCCATCGTAAGAGTCGACAAGTTCCGTAGACACGAACTCGTCCTTGAACGAAGCAAACCCGGCCTTCAGCAAAGCCTCGCCCCCGAGCAAGGGCACTTCAAGCTTGGCGCGCGCCGTAAAATTCTCCTGGAAGATATCTTCGAACTGATCCGACGTTTCCGAGAGATCGCCGATGTCGACGCTTGTCTCGTCGCCATACTCAAGCGAATGCTCGGTCTCGGTCCGATCGGTCCGCACATAGACGCCCGAGATATCGAGCTTGCCGCCTAGGAACGGCCGCATGAGCGATCCGTTGAACGAATAGTCCGTGCCGTCGCGAACGTCAGACTGATCTTCGCGATTGTCGAACGCGAGAACGCCAGCATCCGGCTCATAACGCAAGCTCTTCTTATCCTTCGGGTTATGCCGCCCCTGGATGTTGGCGCCCAACAGCACACGCGCATCGCCGATCGGCGCGCCGACAACGCCGCCGACAACCGGCTTTAGGTCGCCGTCGTCGAAGTAGAGCCCGCCCGCCTTCACGTACCCGCCGTCGAGCGAATACGCGTCGCGCAGCACGATGTTGATCGCACCCGCCAGCGCGTCGCCGCTGCGATCCGCCGACGAGCTGCGCACGATTTCGACGCGCTCGATAAGTTCCGCCGGAATGCGGTCGACGAAGAACGACCGGTCGACGCCCGACCCCGGCACCTTTTCGCCGTTGATCATGATCTGCGTGTAGCCGGGATCGAGACCGCGCAACCGCACGCCGTCATACTCCAGCACGTCCGACTGAAACGTCGCACTCGGCACGCGCTTCAGCGCGTCGCCGACGGTCAGCGGTTCGAATTTCTGGAAATAATCGAGGCCGTATTTGACAACCGGCGCCGTATCGCTCGAACGATTGCGGAAGGCGGTGCCATAGACGACCACCTTCTCGGCCGGCGTCGGCGTCTTCGACGCATCGTCTTCGGCGTTTTGCGCCGCTGCAGCATCGGCGGCCTCGTCGGCCGCAACATTACCGACACATGACAGTGCTACGACCACGGCCGCGACGCTCTGCAACAACAACGACTTCCGATTGAACCGCATGCTCCCCTCGCCCCCAAGTATTGAGGTTCGTTGGGTAGAGCCGAAAAACAAAACTTTAATGACGGGAATTTGCGGGATGCATGACAGCGCGGAAGAAGGCACCGCAGCGTGTGCGATATGCACACGTGACGCGCCGATGCGGGGGAGAACGATGCGAATTTTTTTGAGTATCATGCTTGTTACATTCGCCGCGCAGGCGAGCGTCGCCGCGCCGATACCTGTCATCGTGCCGGCCGCGCGCGAAACCGCACCGGTCGAAGTCGTCGCAGAGCCCGGCCAGACCAAAGTGGACGCGGCTGACGATCCGGCGATCATCGTCGGCAGCACGCCCGCCGACACGCGTATCATCGGCACCAACAAGAAGGGCGGCCTCTACGTCTACGATCTCGACGGCAACGTGGTGCAGTCCGCGCCCGGTGGTCTGCCCAACAATGTCGACATGCGCGACGCGTTTCCCTGGACGGAAGGCGAAGCCCCCATCGTCGCCACCAGCGACCGCAGCGACAACACCGTCGCCCTCTACCGCTTCGACCCAAAGACGAAAATGCTCGACCCAAAGGCACGCGCCCGCATCGCAACCGGCTTTGCCGAGGTCTATGGCATCACCCTCGGCCGCTTGGGTAAGGACTTCATCGTCGTCGCGACCAGCAAGACCGGCGACGTCGCGCAATGGACGCTGATCAACAACGCCGGAACGATCACCGCGGCGCGCACGCGCGGCTTCGCGCTCGGCTCGATCGCCGAAGGCTGCGTCGTCGACGACGAAGCCGGCCTTGTCTTCATCTCGCAGGAACTCGTCGGCCTTTGGCGCGTGGCCCTCGATCCCGCGAAGGGCGACCAGAAAACGCTCATCGACGGCATCGGCCCGAAGGGCAACCTCGCCGCCGACGTCGAAGGCGTCACCATCTGGCGCGGGCCGAAGGGCGACGGCTACCTCATCGTCTCCGCCCAAGGCCAATCGCGCTTCAACGTCTATGACCGCGCCGGCGCGAACGCCTACCGCGGCACCTTCGCGATCGGCGGCAACACCGCCGGCACAGTCGACGCGGTGACCACGACCGACGGCCTCGACGCCACCAGCGCGCCGCTTGGCGCCGAATTTCCGCGCGGAATCCTGGTCGTCCAGGATGACATCAACACCCTCCCCGACGCGGCCCAGAACTTCAAATACGTCTCCTGGGCGGACGTCGAAACGGCCCTCGGCCTGCGCAACTGATCTAGGTCAAGCCGCGTTCCTTCGTCGTGATGTAGCAAGAGGCTGCATCCGACGAGAGGCGACCGATGAAAACGCTCATTCTCTACGGCACGACCGAAGGGCAAACGCGCAAAATCTGCGAATTTATCGCCAAGCGGCTGGAGGCCATCGGCGATGCCGTCACACTCGTGGACGCGACTGGCGACATGACTCTGATCGACCTGCGCGCCTACGATGCCGCGATCATCGCAGCGTCGGTGCACGCCGGCCAATACCAAAGCTCCGTCGCCCAGTTCGTGCGCACGAACCACACCTGGCTCAACCTGATGCCGTCGGCGTTCATCTCGGTTTCGCTCTCGGCGGCAGGCACGGATCCGGACGACCTCAAAGGCATCGCCGACTGCGCCGAACGCTTTAAGGCCGACACCAACTGGACGACGCCGGCGGTGCATCAGATCGCGGGCGCCTTCCGCTTCACCGAATACGATTTCTTCAAGCGCTGGGTCTTGAAACTCATCGCCTGGGAAAAGAGCGTCGAGATCGAACCCGGCAAAGACGTCGAGCTCACCAACTGGGACGCCCTCGCCGCGACGGTCGACGCCATGCGCGCGCGCTTCGCCGGCATGAAGCCGACCGCGAGGTAAACCGGTGGCGCGCTCGATCCTCATCATCGGCGCCGGCATCGGCGGCTTGTCGGCAGGCTGCTACGCCGCGATGAACGGCTACAGTGTCCGCATCCTGGAATCTCACGCGCGCCCCGGCGGCCTCTGCACCGCCTGGACGCGCCACGGCTACACCTTCGACGGCTGCATTCACAATCTTGCCGGTACGAGCGGCGACAGCCGCTTCCACGGCTTGTTCGAAGAACTCGGCGTGTTGCCGGCGACGCCGCTGCACGCCTATCGCGAAATCGTGCAGGTGGAGCGGCCCGACGGCCCGCCGCTGACGCTTTACACCGACCTCGATCGCCTCGAAGCCCACATGACGACGCTGTTTCCAGGAGACAGCGCGGCAATCAGATCCCTCATCGCAGACGCCCGCCGCTTCGCCCGCATCGACATCATGGGCCTCAGCGCGCGCCCGTGGACCGAACGCTTCAGCTTCATCAGCGCGATCCCCCTGATGGTGAAGTACGGCCGCTTCACGATGGACGAATTCGCCAAGCGCTTCACCGACCCGTTCCTGCGCCGCGCCTTCCCGACCTTGGTCTACGATTGGCCGCAGCAGTCGATGCTGATGCTCCTCACCTTCCTTGGCCGCTGCAGCGTGGGCGATCTCGGTTGGCCGATGGGCGGATCGGGCGAACTCGCAAACCGCATTGCCAAACGCTTCCACGATTTGGGTGGCGACATCCGCTATCACGCCAAAGTCCAATCGATCATCGTCGAGAACGATCGCGCCGTCGGCGTGAAGCTCGTAGACGGAACGGAGGAACGCGCCGATATCGTCGTCTCCAACGCCAACGGCCACACCACGATCTTCGACATGCTGGGCGGCAGGTTCACAAGTCCCGCCATCCGCGATTACTACGCCCACCCCGAAGACCGCATCGAGATGGGCATCCACGTCTCGCTCGGCGTGGCGCGCGACCTATCCATCGAACCGCACGCCCTGATCCTACGTCTCGACAAGCCCGTTGAGATCGCAGGCGAAGTACGCGATCGCTTCTACATTCAACTGTTCGGCTTCGACCCCGCCCTGGCGCCCGGCGGCAAGTCCGTAATCCGCGTACTGCTCCCGACCTCCTACCGCCTTTGGAAAGAGCGCGCCGCCGACGACGCGGCCTATCAGGCGGAGAAACGGCGCATCGCCGACACGGTAATCGCCCAAATTGAGAGACGCTTTCCCGGCCTTGCCCGCCAAGTCGAAGCCGTCGATGTCGTAACCCCCATCACGACCTACCGCTTCACCGGCAACGCGCAAGGCTACAAGACGTCGGTCGTCGCCCTGTTCCTCGGCATGATCTTCGGCCGCACGTTGAGCCAGACGCTGCCCGGCCTCGCGAACTTCTACATGGTCGGACAATGGGCCGGCGGCGGCGGCGTGTCGGGAGCGGCCGCCATGGGCCGCAACGTTGCCCACGCGATCTGCGCGGCCGATCGCCGCCCGTTCGTCGCCACCAAACCCGCTGGCGCGTCGACCGCGCCGGTCCGCGTGAGGACTGCGGCTTAAACTAGTACCCCGGCGATTGCGGACGGCCTTGCTGTTCGCTCGAACCCTCGGGCTTCTTCTTCGCTTCCGTCGGCGTCGTTCGCGGTGCCGTCACGTTGGGCGAATGACCAAGCTCGCGCATCGACACCATGTCGTTGCGGTTGCGATCGCACAGCTCGAACATCGTCCGCCAGCCCGACCCGAATTCCTTTTCGTCGATACGGCCGTCCGCGTTCCAATCTCTGACCGGCGAGGCGCCGACATTCTCGGCGCGCAGCTCTTCGTTCAAGGGCTGCGCCTCGCTGTTGCTGAGATCGCCGCTGCTGTCCGTATCCCACTTCTTAAGCGCAAGCTTCAACGCCGCGTCCATCCGCTCGCGCGTCAAGTCGGTGCTGTCGGGTGCGAACAGCGGCTGCAGCCGAGCGCATTCGGTGTTCAGCTTGCCGCTGGGCTTTTCGGCCAGCAGCGCGTCTCGCTTGGACGTATCGGCATAAAAGAACGTGCATCCGGAAAGCGCCAAGGGCGCCACCGTCATCAGCATCAAAATTCGCATCGTCGCGCGCATGGTCACTCGCTACCCAATCTAACCGCCCGCATCATTGCGGGGACAAGAGTTAATCTCAACAAGGTGCTTCACGGCGTTGCCGCAGCCGCCCCGGACGCGGATCCCGCGCCGGCCAGATAGGCCCCCACCCGCACCTTAGCATTTTCCCGGATGTCCATGTGAAAGAGTGGATAGTCCAGGCCGTGATAATTCTTGCCGCCAAAGGCCAGCCCGTCGAACGGCCCGCCGGTCTGATCCGCCACCACCAAAAGCCCCTGCCGGCATTCCGCCCAGGTCCAGGCCTTCACCGGCGCCTTCAGCGGCAGAAATTCAACCCCTTGCGGCGAGTCATCGCCCCACGTTTGAACCGAGAAACGCCCACTGGCCGGAACGCCGCCCTTGTGAAGTTCGGCTGCCGCCCGCCCGCCGTCGCGCGTCCAGTTCAGCGGGTTAACGCAGACCAGTTTGTCGAGCTGATCGGCCGGCGCGCTGTGCCCCTCACCCCACACCGCCCAATGGATAAGGCAGCCCGTTTGGCTCTCGCTCGTACACACCTTCACGGTCTTCAGCGCGTCGGACTCGACGTTCGTCACCTGACTGCCGATCAAATAGGCCGCCACCATGCGCCCCGCCAAAGCCGTGCCGTCGATCTTCTCAGCGATCAACCGGAACGCATGCGACGTGCCCTGACTGTGGCTCGCGATGATGAACGGCCGCCCTTGATTGTCGTTGGCCAAGAAATGTTCGAAGGCCCGCACCACGTCGGCATAGGCAAAGTCCATCGACTCGCGCGCGATGTCCGGCGGCGCATTCAGATAACGGAAGATCGATGCCTCACGATACCGCGGCGCATAGACGTTGCAGCACGAATTGAACGCGCTCGCCTGGTTGGCCATCATCCACTTTGTATTCTCTTCCGTGCGGCTGTTCGGATTGAGCGGCGAATTCCAATCGCCCCCGTTCAGATAACCCGTCGGGTGCACGAAGAAGACGTCGACCGCGCGCGTCCCCGGATCATCCGCGACGCCTTCCGGAACGAACGTGGCAAAGCTCTCCTTGCCCGGACGCGCCGCCCAAGACTCCGCCTGCGCATAATCGGGCGCCGGCGCCTTCTTGGATAAATCCCATCCATGCGAAGGCTTCGTCAACCACACCATGACTGTCATGGTATTGCCGCTGAAATGGATTGCCGCGGCAATGCCGGCCAACACCAAAACAATCGCGAACAACCACTTGAGAATGCGCATGTCGAAAGGCCCCCGAAAGTCAGGCGGCCAACCTACGAGTCCTACGCCACATTCTCAAGGAACGTCCGCTCCTCGCTCAAAATGAAGCGTTTCGCCTGTGCAAACGCGAAGTTCTCCCGCCCCTCGGGATCTGCCTTAAGCCGTGCGCGATACGCTTCATAGGCGGCCAAACTGTCGAACGCGATCAACCCGAACGCGACATTGTTCGTCCCCTCATACGGCAAGAAATAGCCGATCAAATCCCCGCCGCATTTCGGGATGATCCGTCCCCACGCCTCCGCATACGTCTGAAACGCCGCCCGCTGAAACGGATCGATCTCATAGCGGATGAAACAGGTGATGCGCATGCGGCCCTCTTCTCGTTGAAAAGCCGTCATAGCAACTTGCCTGACGCGGATGGTTCGTCTACCGTCGAACCATGAAAATAGGTCCCGACATCGCCCGCATCGCCGTCCTCATCGGCGATCCCGCCCGCGCCAACATGCTGACCGCCCTTTCGTCAGGCGCGGCGCTCACCGCCAGCGAACTCGCCGCCGAAGCCGGCGTCACCAAACAAACCGCCAGCGCCCATCTCGCAAAACTCCTCGACGCCGAACTCCTCGCCGTCGAAAGCCAAGGCCGCCACCGCTACTTCCGCCTCGACGGCGAAGACGTCGGCGACCTGCTCGAAAGCCTGATGGGGGTCGCCGCGCAACGCGGCACACAGCGCGTGCGGACTGGCCCGCGCGAACCCGCCCTTCGCCACGCGCGGGTCTGTTACGACCACCTCGCGGGCGATCTCGGCGTCGGCCTCTTCGACGCCATGCGCGCCGGCAAATGGATCGCCGTCGACGGCCACGACGTCACCGTGCCAAAGGCAGGCCGCACGGCCTTCGCCGCCTTCGGCATCGACGTCGCCGAACTCGAAACCGTCCGCCGCCCGCTCTGCCGCACGTGTCTCGATTGGAGCGTCCGGCGCAGCCACCTCGCCGGCACGCTGGGCGCCGCCATCCTCGACCGCATCTTCGAACTCGGTTGGGCCAAGCGCGCCAAGGGCACACGCGTCGTGGATTTCACACCGGCAGGCGAACGCGCCCTCACCGCCCAATTCAAACTTCAACAAACGGCCCGCTGACCATGCCCGTCTTCATCGCACTCCTGCGCGGCGTGAATGTCGGCGGCAACGGCATGATCCCGATGGCCGCGCTGCGCGAACTTTGCGAAAGCGAAGGCTACAAAGACCCGCGCACACTCCTGCAGAGCGGCAACCTCGTCCTCCGCACCGGCCGCACCACACCCGCGGCGCTGTCGAAAAAACTCGAAGCAATGATCCGCAAGCGTTTCAGCGCTGACATCCGCGTCATCGTCCGCACACCCGACGACCTGCGCGACGTCGTCAAACGCAACCCCTTCCCCGCCGCCGCCAAGGACGACCCCAGCCACCTGCTGGTCACCTTCCTAGGCGACGCGCCAACCAAGGAAGCGGCAAAGGCGCTCGCCGCCTGGAAACACGCGACCGACCCGCACAAGGTGGACGGCCGCGAACTCTACATCCACTACGCCGGCGGCGTCGGCACCTCGAAATTCGCCGGCCCCACCATCGAAAAAACCCTCGCCACCCCCGGCACAGCGCGCAACTGGAACACGATCAACAAACTCATCGCGCTGGCCGGGGAAATGGAAAGCTGATCGCTGCGCCTACGCCGCCGCGCCTTCATCCTCTGCGGTGACCAACGCCTGCGCCTTCCGCCGCTTCGTCCGCCAGTCGCCGATGAACAGCAGGATCGGCGCCGCGATGAACACCGACGAACTCGCTGCGATGACGATGCCGAACACCATCGGAATGGCAAAGCTGGCGACCGCACTGCCGCCCCAAATCGCCATCGGGATCAACGACACCAGCGCCGTCATCGACGTGTAGAGACTTCGCGCCAGCGTCTCGTTGATGCTGCGGTCGATCAGCTCCCGCAGATCCATGTTCTTGTAGAGCCGCATGTTCTCGCGCATTCGGTCATAGACGACGACCTTGTCGTTGACCGAATACCCGATCAAGGTCAGCAACGCCGCGATGGCCGTAAGATTGAAGTCGAGCCCCGTCAAAGCAAAGAACCCGACCGTCTTCGTCACGTCCAAGACCAACGTCGCGATCGCGCCCACCGCGAAGGGCCACTCGAACCGCGCCCAGATATAGGCAAGCATCGCCAGACTCGCGAGGAACACGGCAAGAATGCCGGTCTCCGCCAACTCGCTGCTCACCTTCGGCCCGACGACCTCCGTGCGCTCGATCTTCGATCCCGGCGCCACCTCCGCGATCTTCGTGCGCATTTGCGCGACCGCCGATTGTTGCGCCTCTTCGCCGCCCGGCTGACGCTCCGCGCGCACCAAAACGTGCGAGGTGCTGCCGAACTCCTGCAGACCCACCTCACCCAGGTTGAGCCCGTCGAGCCCCGACCGCAGCGCCGCCAAATCGGCAGGCCCCTTCGTCACGACCTCGATCTGGATGCCACCCTTGAAGTCGACGCCATAGTTCAGACCCGGATAGAAGAAGAGCCCAATCGACGCCGCCGACAAAAACGCCGAGAACGCGAGCCCGAAGAATCGCGCCCGCATGAACTGGATCGACGTCCCGTCGGGGATAAGCTTCATGCGGAACATCGGCTCGATCTTCAGCTCTTTCAGCCGCCGCCGCCGCACGATCTCGTTCATGATCACGCGCACGACGGTGACCGCCGTAAACATCGAGATCGCGATGCCAAGCCCCATCGTCACGGCAAACCCGCGCACAGGCCCGGTGCCGAACATGAACAACAGCAACGTCGCAATCAGCGCGGTGAGGTTCGAGTCCACGATGGTCGCAAACGCACGCCGGAAGCCCGCATCGAGCGCGGCCATCGCGCCTAGCCCCTTTCGCGTCTCCTCACGTATGCGCTCGTTGATCAAAACGTTGGCGTCAACCGCAAGCCCGATCGACAACACGATGCCCGCGATGCCGGGCAAGGTGAGCGTACCGCCCAACACGCTCAGCGCCGCAAACGTCAGGATGACGTTCACCGCCAGCGCCAAGTTCGCGACCATGCCCCAACGCCCATAAAGCAGCGCCATGAACACGAACACGAACGCAAAACCCAACAGCCCGGTGAAGATGCCGCTCTCGATCGAGTCCGCGCCAAGGTCGGCCCCGACGGTGCGCTCTTCGATCACCGTCAACGGCGCGGGCAAAGCGCCCGCCCGCAGCAACGCCGACAAATCAGACGCGCTTTCCGACGTGAAGCTGCCGCTGATCTGGCCGCTGCCACCCAGGATCGGCTGCTGAATGACTGGCGCCGTCAGCACCTTCTCGTCCAGCATGATCGCAAACGGCCGGCCGACATTGTTCTTGGTGATCTCGGCGAACTGACGCGCGCCGACGCCGTCGAAGGCGAAGGTCACGACAGGCTCGCCCGTGACGGAGTCGAAGCCCAACTTCGCGTCGCTCAACCGGTCGCCCGACAGCATCACGCGGTCCTCGATCGCGTAACGCTCGCCCGGGGTCGATCCGTCGCGGATCGAAACGCCGGCCGGGGCCACACGCGTCACGTCCACGTCCTCGCGCACCATATGGAACGTCATCTTCGCGGTGGTCCGCAGAAGATCCTTGATCCGCTGCGGATCCTGTACCCCGGGCAGCTGCACCAAAATCCGGTCGCGCCCCACCCGCTGCAAGGTCGGCTCGGAAAGCCCCGACTCGTCGATGCGCTTGCGAACGATCTCAAGGCTCTGTTCCGCCGCCGCATTCACGCGCGCGTCGATCCCCGCCTGCGTCAGCGTCACGCGCAATTCGGTGGACCCGGACGTTGAGACTTCAAGCTCAGCCGCCTCGCCGAACGCCGCCGCCGCCACACCCGATAGTTTCTTCAGCGCCTGCGAAGCCTGCGATCGCACAGCCTCGTCGGCCAGCGTCACGAGCACCGTTTCCCCGTCCCGCCGCACGGACACCGGATCGACCTTGGCGTCGCGCAGCGTCCGCCGCGTCTCGCGCAACACGTCCTGCACGCGCTCGGCGATCAGCGCTTTCGCGTCGACTTCCAGCACCAAATGCGCGCCGCCGCGCAAATCGAGCCCCAACGCGACTTGTTGTTTCGGCAACCAATCCGGCAGCGCACTCAGCTGCTGCGGCGTGAACAAATTCGGAAGAGCGGTCGCAACGCCGGCGAGAATAATGATCGCATAGGCGAGGAGCCGCCACGCGGATGTGCGCATGGTCGTATCCAATACGTTTGCGCTTCGCCCACGCTCGCGGGTTCTCTCGCGCGCGCGTGTCGAAGCAAAGTTGTGAAAAAAAGGGCGGCGCCGCGGATGGGCCGCGGCGCCCGGCTTCAGCCCTTAAGCCGGGGGCGCACGCGCGCTAAATCCGCGCTCTGCCGCGCGCGCCGCCAAATCGGTGGGCCGCGCAAAAATCCGATCATTGACCGCAACGATGGCAACCGAGGGGATCGGCGCCGGAACGAAATCATGTCCGCCCGGCAGCTTCGGCTGCAGCGCGCGAACGCCGACGAAATGCAGGCGCACCACCGGGCGCTGTGCCCGCTCCGTCGCGCCGCTCTTCGCCGCATCGGCTACCGCCGTGCGAACCGCATTGTTGATTTGAGGCACCGCCGCGGAAACAGCGACGCCGAACAGCACCAGGAATGCCCCGACCAGCCACGAGTCAGGCCGCACCCGCGCGCTGCGCAGGGCGTCCGTCAAAATCGTGGCGGCAGGCTCTTTCAAGGCGAACTCCGGACCGGCCCAAAAGAGCCATTCAAACCGAGTTAGGAAGCCTACGGACGAATTACCACCCCCAGCCACGGGATTTGTCGCAAAACTTGCATCGCCGTGGCCGACCCCGCACACTTGGGTTCCACGCGGGCGAGGGGGATCGATGCGCGTACTGGTAACCGTTGGCGCAATGGCATGCGCGTTCACGCTGGCACAGGTCGAGTTGCCGGCCGTGTCTGCCGCGCCGGGCGATGAGGCAAAATCCATCGCCGCGTTTCAAACGGTTGTTCAGGTGCTCAATCATCCGCGCTGCATGAACTGCCACACGACGCTCGCCTGGCCGACACAAGGCGACGACCAGCACCGCCACACCTTGAACGTTGCCCGCGGCCCCGACGACAGAGGCGCACCGGGCATGAAGTGCGTGACCTGCCACAAGGACAAGAACGTCGCCAACATCCCAGGCGCCAAGGACTGGCACATGGCTTCGCTGTCCCAGGGTTGGACTGGCCTGACACCGGCCGCACTGTGCCGCGCCATCACCGACCCAAAGAAGAACGGCAACCGCACTGGCGCCAAAATCATCGAACATCTCGAGGCGGACCGCCTGGTCGCGTGGGCCTGGACCCCAGGCGGCAAACGCACCGCGCCGCCGATCACGCACAAAGACTTCCTCGCCGCGGCGCAAACCTGGGTCAAGACCGGCGCGCACTGCCCGCCCGGCTAGGGCCGCATCACAACGACGAGTGTTGGAAGCACCGAATGCGACTCACGCCCGTTCAAGGCTCGATCCTGTTCTTCTTCCTGGCGCCCGGTACCGTCGCAGGCCTCGTGCCGTTCCTGATCTCCGGCTGGACGTTCGACCCGCCATTCTTGGGAACCGACACCACCCGCTTCGTCGGCGCAGCGCTGATTTTCGCCGGCCTCGACATCATCGTCGACTCCTTCGCCCGCTTCGCGATCACGGGAGAAGGGACCCCTGCGCCGACCAACCCCACGCGCAGCCTTGTCGTCACCGGCTATTACCGTCACGTCCGCAATCCGATGTACGTCGCTGTGACCACTGCGATCCTGGGACAAGCAATCCTGTTTGGGAACGAGAACCTCCTGATCTACGGCCTGCTCATTTGGGCCGTATCTCACACATTTGTCGTTTTGTACGAAGAGCCGACACTGGCGAAAAGCTTCCCCGACCAATTCCGGGCCTATCGCACCAACGTCCCGCGCTGGATCCCGCGTGTGACGCCTTGGCATCCGACGCAAGCGTGATCATCCTGAACAAAACTCAACTTGCGTTGTCCACCGGTGCGGCGCATGTCTGGGCACAACACGAAGACCTTTCAGGACATCGACCCTGAAGTTTGTTAAGAGTACGCGATGTTCGGCGCGCGCGTTTTTGTAGGCGCGGCCGGAAGGGGCAGCGGCCCACCTCCGGTTTGATCGAGCATCGGCGTGGATTTGGCCGCGACGGCGAACGGCAGCTTCTCGACCCATAGAAGAAGCGCATCGCCACCCGGAACTGAACACAGACTTGCGTTTTATGTGCCGCGGGGAAGCCCGCCGAGACGTTCAGCCCTTTCGCCCGTGAGAGCGAAGCAAGGAACAGCACCGATGCCGCACGAAAAAACCCCCTCCGAAGTTCTCAGTGAATTGATGAATGTGCCCTTCCCGAACGTCGCCTACCTGGAGGCGATGAAGCGCGTCATTGCAATGCAGAAGCGTATGCTCGACGACGTGCATCAGAACCTGGACAAATGGTTCGAACGCCGCGCCGAAGGCGCCGACGCAGCCGTGACGATGATCAACGAGTTGCGCGGCGAACGCGACAACGAAAAGCGCGCCGAGGCGTGGCAGCGTTGGGTCTCGGGCGCGATGGCGCGCATCATGGACGACGTGCAGACGCAGTTCGACATGATGTCGAAACTCACCGGCCAGCTTGCCGAGAACGGCGAAGTGAAGGTGCCGCCCGAAATGAAAGCCCATCCCCTGAACGGAAAATCGGGCACGCATGTGATCCCGAAAAAGCCGTCGGCTCAGCGCGCCAAGACCGTGGAACCGCGCGACACGCCGTCGTCAACGCACTGAACGAGCGCGTCGCCGGACTTGGGATTGAAGTTAATCCCGGTTCCGGCGGCGATCGTCAGTCGCTCGCTGCAGCGCAAAAAGCAGATGACGGTTGTGCGTCATCACACGCTCGTTTGCTGGACAATTGCCGAATGCTGCATCGCACCTTTGGTGTGCCGACTGAACCAATCTTAGTGCGCGCGTTTAGCTCTTCTTTAGGGCTGGACAATTTGTCACCAAACATTGGGGGACAAGTCACAAATCGTGTGTCAGCATCACGGCATAAGGTGGAGGTTGAATCTTCGGCTGCAGCACTCCAGCCGAGGGTGGACGAACCGCAGAACATGGGAGTGAGTGATGAAAGACCGGCTTTTCGAACTGGTGAAATTAGGGCCTGAGTTGCGTGACGAAGCCAAACGTCACGGCAAGGGCGTCAACGAATCCTACATGGCGGTACACAAGGTTCTGTCGCGCGCGTTCAGCGAGGATGTGCACGAGATTCCCAGTGAGAACCTTCGCGCGCATCTGTCGAAAAAACTGCACGAAACGCTGCAGAACTGCGCCTGAAGAGGCCGCGTTATTTCTTGATCTTGCAGCGCAAGTATTTGGTCGCCGGCACTCCAGGGAGCGCCGGCACGCGCTCCTCGACCAGCCGATCCGATCCCACGACCGAAAACCGCCGCTCGACCGCTCCGTCGCGATAGACCGCCGTCGACGCCGCCTCAGCGCGGACAAGCGCTAGAACCCGCGGCGAGGGCCCACCCTCGTGCACCAACAATTTCCCGGGCTCAGCCTCGATCCACATCGTCCCGCCATCGCCGAATATCCCAACGGTCGAGACCTGACGAACACCTAGGGCCGGGCACGAATTCTTGGAGAGAACGCCGGTGTAAGGCTGCCAGTTGAAATCGACGCGGCCCCAAGGACCCGTGAGCGATCGCCCGAAGTCATCGGCAGGCGCCGCCGCGGCGACCCCGCCCATCATCGAAACGAACATCGCCGTCGAAAGCAAAAGCGCGCGCATGGGCAAACCCCGTCTAGCCGCCCTCAGTCTGAGCCCGCCCGGCCATCGCTTCAAGCAGGTCCCGCCACCATTCCGCATGCCGCCGCTGGAACAGCATCTCCGGGAAACCATGTTTGGCCACGTGCGCCGCTGGCACGCTGTCCCAGCCGCGATGCTCGACGGTCACGCGCGTCTCTTCGCCCACCGCTTCGAAGCGCACCTCGACCTCGGTCGCTTGCCCGGCCGTGAAGGTCGCCTGCCGCCAGCCGAACACCAGCCGCTCGCCGGGCGCCCACACGCTAATCTTCCCGATCTCGAATACCTTGCCGTTCGCCAGCGTCTCGATGAAGCGTCCGCCCTGCCCGTCCACCGGCGGCTCAAAGGCCAATCGCCCGGGACTGCGCGGCGTAAACTGGAACATCTCGTTCGACCGCCACCACAAACCGACCTCGCGCGTGAACACCTCGAACGTCCGCAGCGGCTCGGCCTTCACGCGCAGCGCAACGATCACCCGCGAGGTCAACTCAGCGCTCCAAATGCGTCTTGAACGCCGCCAATTGATCCGCCCACAGACGCTCCGTCGTCTCAAGCCAGTCCTTGAGCGCCCCCAGCGACTCGGTCCGCAGCGCATACACGCGAACGCGCGCGTCGTAGTCCGGATGCGTCTCGCTGACGATCCCCGAACCCTTGAGCATCCGCAAATGCCGGCTCATCGCCGGCGCCGACACGCCCACCAGCCGCGAAAGATCGCCGGCATTGCGCGGCCCCGCCCGCAGCACATCGACCACCTTGCGCCGCTGCGGATCGGCCAGCGCCGCCAGCACCGCGTCGACGGTCTGCGTCTTCGGTCGGGCAGCCTTGCGCGTCACACCCAACCTTCGATCTTCAGACCCGACGCCTTCTCCGCCTCTTCACGCGTCACCACCTGCACGGTCTGCGCGAAGGTCCAGATATGCCCTTCCGGGTCGCGCGCGCGATACGTGCGATCGCCATAAAACTGCGTGTCCGGTTCCTGAATGATCTCCGCACCCGCGGCCTTCGCGCGCGCGCAATGCTTGTCGACATCCTCATTCAGCTGAACATGAACGGTCTGCGTGTTCTTGCCGTTGATGGAAGCCGGGCTCTTGTGATCGGCGGTCCACTCGGTCCCGACCATGATGATCCCATTGCCAAAGCTCAGCTGCGAATGCGCCAAATTCCCTTCCGCATCCGTGATCAGCATGGCGGTCTCGAACCCGAACGCCTTCTCCAGCCATTTGAGGGCGGCCATCGGGTCGCGATAAAACAACGCCGAACACAAAGACGGGCGAGAGGCTGCGCTCATGACAGGTCCTTTCAGTGAACAATAATATTTCACCAAAACAACAACTATATGTCAAGCGCCTTCGCCGCCGGAAAAGTCCTGTCATCCCGGGTGCCGCTGCGGGCGACCCGTATGACAAAAATAGGGGAGCGACCTACTTCGCCTGCGGCCGGATCACCGCGTCCGGCAAGCCGCGCTGCGGTCGCACGACCATCTCGTAGATGTTGAGCGTGATCGGCTGCGTCACCGCGTAGACCACCGCGCGCGCCACGTCGTCGGCATGCGCGAACATCTGCGCCGCCTTCGCCTGCGCCCGCTCGATCACCTCATCGGGAAGTTTCCCCGACATGTCCGGCGCCGCGCTTTCACCCATCGACTTGAGCAGTCCCTCGACGACAGCCGGCGGAAAATTCCGCCCGAAATTCGTCAGCACCGCGCCCGGCATGATCTGCACCACGCGAATGGAGTCGTTCTCAAGCTCCATGCGCAACGTATCGCCGATCATATTCACCGCCGCCTTCGTCGCGCCATAGACTCCGGCGCCTTCGCGTCGACCGCCGATGGAGGAAATATTGACGATATGCCCTTCAAACTTGCCTTTGCGCATCGCCTTGATCGCCGCCTGCGATCCGGCGAGCAGCGCCAGCACATTGGTCTCGAACATTTCCTTCCAATGTTCGAACTTGCCGTTCGCAATGGCATCCGGATACGAGAGGCCCGCGTTGTTGACCATGATGTTGACGCGGCCCGTCTCCTTCACCGCACGATCGACCAACGCGTTGATCGACACCGGATCGCGCACGTCGATGACGGCGGCATGCGCCTTACCGTCGGCCTTGCGGATCTCATCGACCAAGCCTTTGAGCGACGTCTCGGTCCGCCCCGCGGCATAGATCTCCGCGCCCTCAGCCGCCAGCGCACGCGCGATGGCGCCGCCGATGCCGCTGGACGCACCTGTGACGATCGCGGTCTTACCCGCCAATGCTTTTGCCATGACTTGCTCCGTCGTCGTTAGAGAGACGCCACCTTGTTGCCGGTCCTCAGGTCGAACTTGCGGAACGGCAGTTCGCGAATGCGCTTGGCCGTCAGCGCGAAGATCGCGTTGCCCACCGCCGCCGCAATCGGCGCCGTGCCGGGCTCGCCCGCGCCGCCGGTTCGCGCGCCGGATTCGATGATGCGAACCTCATGCACCGGCGCCTGCGCCATGCGAACCATGTCGTAGTCGGGGAAGTTCTGCTGCACGACGCGCCCCTTATCGATGGAGATCTCGCCGTACAGCGCCGCCGTCAAACCATAGATCGCCCCGCCCTGAATCTGCGCCGTGAACGTCGCCGGATTGACGACCTCGCCCGGATCCACCGCGCTCCACACGTTGTGAACGCGCACGCGACCGTCCTCGCCGATCGAAACCTCCGCGACTTGCGCGACGATCGTTCCGAAAGCTTCGCGGATCGCGATGCCCCGCGCGCGTCCCGCCGCCGGCGCAGCACCCCAGCCGGCCATCTCTGCAGCAAGTTCTAGCGCCGCCTTGTGACGCGGCGCACCGGCAAGATGCGCAAGCCGGAACGCCAGCGGCTCTTTCCCTGCCGCATGCGCGAGCTCGTCCATGAACGTCTCGATGAAGAAACCCTGCTGCGTATGATCGACGCTGCGCCACGGCCCCCACGGAATCGGATTCGTCCCCGACGCATAGCGCGCCGCCTGATTGGGGAAATCGTAGTTGACGCGGATCGCCTCCGGCGGATCGTGCTTCTCGTTGAACGTGTGCAGCCACGCCGTGACCTTGCCGTCATCGCTCACGACCGCTTTCATCCGTGCGACCGACGCATGACGATAAAAGTCATGCGTCATGTCCTCTTCGCGCGTGTAGACCAGCTGTACCGGCCCTTCGACCTCGCGCGCCACCGCAATCGCCTTGTCGAGGTAATCGAGCGTCGAACCGCGCCGCCCGAACCCGCCGCCCATCACCGTGTGATGCAGCGTGACGTCCTCGACGGGCAGACCGCTCGTCTGCGCCGCCTGCACGCGCGCACCCAAACCGTTCTGAAACCCGCCCCAGATGATGAGCTTACCCTTGTCGAACTGCGCCGTGCAGTTCACCGTCTCCATCGTCGCGTGAGCCAGAAACGGCACGCGGTAATCCGCCTCGATCACGCGTCCGCCCGCCTTCAGCGCCGCATCGACATCGCCGGTCGCGTGATCTTCGGTCAGATCGCCTTTCAGCGCCGCACCCATGCTCGCGAAAATCGATTCTTGAGTCAGCGCGGCATTCGCGCCCTCGTTCCACACCGGCTTCAACGCCGCCAGCGCTTCTTTGGCGCGCCAGGTATTGTCCGCGACAACGACGACGGCATCGGCAAGCTTCACAACCTTCTTCACGCCGCGCATCGCGTTGGCCGGCGCCTCGTCGACCGACGCCAGCGTGCCGCCAAACACCGGCGTCGCCGCCACCACGGCATAGCTCATCTGCGGCAACCGCACGTCGATCCCGTATGTCGCACTGCCGTCGACTTTCGCCGGAATATCGAAACGCGCCACAGGCGTGCCGACGATCGTGTACGCCGACTTCGCCTTCAACAGCGGATCGATCGACGGCTCGAACGCCGCCGCCGCAGCCGCCATTTCGCCGTAGGTCGCGCTCTTGCCCGATGCATGCGTCAGCCGACTCTGCTTGGCGACGATCTCGCCCGCAGGCACGCCCCACGCCGCCGCGGCAGCCTTGATCAGCATCTCGCGCGCCGCAGCACCCGCGACCCGCATCCCGCGCACGCCGGTAAAGCGCACCGCGGTGCTGCCGCCCGTGAGCTGCAGGTTCATCGACTCCGCGATCTTGCGCGTCGCAAAATCCGCAGTGCCCGACATCCAACCCGGGATCGAGATGTCCCCGCGCAGATACTCCCGTGCGAGTGCCCCGTTCGCGAACGCCATATCGGCCGGCGCCTGCTCCATCCGCACGAGCGACCAGTCGGCGTCCAGCTCTTCGGCCAGCATCATCGGCATCGCCGTGTGCGTACCCTGCCCCATCTCGGAATGCGGCACGATAACGGTAACGGAATTGTCCGTGCCGATCCGCACCCACGCGCTGAGCGGCGTTGCCCCTTCCTTCCCGATCATGCCCTTCGCGCGATCGACCGTCGAAAACGGCGACAGCGCATAGCCGACGGCGAGCCCACCGGCCGCCGCAAGACCGGTGACGATCACGAACCTGCGTGAGACCATGCGAGTCTCTCCTCTAAGCTGCGCGTGTCGATTTCAGCGCGGCGACTTTGTTGCCTGTTTTCAGATCGAAGTTCTTGAACGGCAGTTCGCGAATGCGCGTGCCGGTCAACGCGAAGATCGCATTGCCGACGGCCGCCGCAATCGGCGCCGTTCCCGGTTCGCCCGCGCCGCCCGTCTTCGCACCGGACTCGATGATCCGCACATACTGCTCCGGCGCATCGGCCATCCGCACCATGTCGTAGTCCGGGAAGTTCTGCTGCACGACGCGCCCCTTATCGATCGAGATCTCGCCGTAGAGCGCCGCGGTCAAACCGTAGATCGCGCCGCCTTGAATCTGCGCCGTGAAGGTCGCCGGATTGACGACCTCGCCCGGATCGGCGGCCGACCACAGCTTGTGCACGCGCACGCGCCCGTTTTCGATCGAGACCTCCGCGACTTGCGCCACGACGGTCGCGAACGCCTCGCGCAGCGCAATGCCGCGCGCCCGGCCTTCGGGCACAGGCGTTCCCCATCCGGACATCTCTGCGACAGCTTCCAGCACGGCCTTGTGCCGCGGCGCGCCGGCCAAATGCGCACGGCGGAATGCGAACGGATCCTGTCCCGCCGCGTGCGCCAGCTCATCCATGAAGCACTCGATGAAGAACCCTTGCTGCGTATGATCGACGCTGCGCCACGCCCCCCACGGAATCGGATTCGTGCCGTTCACATAGCGCGACGCACGATTGGCGAAGTCGTAGTTGACGGTGAGCGCCTCCGGCGGATCGTGCTTCTCGGTAAACGTATGCAGCCAAGCGGCCACGTGACCCTTCTCGTCCAGCGAAGCCTTCATCCGCGCAACCGACGCGTGGCGATAGAAACCCTGCGTCATGTCCTCTTCGCGCGTGAAGACGACCTGCACCGGCCCCTCGACCTCGCGCGCCACCGCAATCGCCTTGTCGATATAGTCGTAGTACTGCGGCAAGCGCCGGCCGAACCCGCCGCCAATGGCGGTGTAATTCAGTGTCACATTCTCGATCGGCAGGCCCGCGGTCGCCGCCGCCCGTGCACGCGCATCGAGCCCACCTTGGAAACCGCCCCAGATCGTGAGCTTGTCGCCTTTGAACTCGGCGGTACAGTTCATCACCTCCATCGTCGCATGCGCGAGATAGGGCACGCGGTACGACGCCTCGACGACGCGCTTCGCCCCTTTCAGCGCCGCATCGACATCGCCCGTCGCGTGATCTTCGGCGAACTCGCCCTTGTCGAGCGCCTTCTCCATGCCGGCAAAGATCGAGGCCTGGGTCACATTAGCGTTCGCGCCTTCGGCCCACTTGGGACTAAGCGCCGCCAGCGCTTCCTTCGCCCGCCACGTATTGTCGGCAACGACCGCAACGGCGGCCGGCATCTTCACCACCTTTTTGACGCCGCGCATCGCCTTCGCCGGCGCTTCGTCGACCGACGCAAGCGTGCCGCCGAACACCGGCGAGGCAGCGATCACTGCATAGCTCATCCCCGGCACACGTAGATCGAGCCCGTAGACCGCGCTGCCGTCACATTTGCCGGGAATATCGAAACGCGCGATCGGCTTGCCGACGATCGTGTAATCCTTCTTGGCCTTGAGCGGCGGGTCGATCGGCGGATCGTACGCCGCCGCGGCCGCTGCCATCTCGCCATAGGTCGCCGACTTGCCGGAGGCGTGGCTGAGCCGGCTCGCCTTCGCGACGACCTCGCCCTCCGGCACGCCCCACGCCGCCGCAGCAGCCTTGATCAGCATCACCTTCGCCGCCGCACCGGCGACACGCATGCCGCGAATGCCGGTCGTGCGCACCGACATGCTGCCGCCGGTCGTCTGTAGATTCATGGACTCCGCAATCTTGCGTGTCGTAAACACGGCCGTGCCCAACAGGAAGCTCGGGATCGACGTATCGCCGCGCAAATACTCAAGCGCCATGGCGCCGTTCGCGAACGCCAGATCGGCCGGCGCCTGCTCCATGCGAACCAGCGACCAATCCGCATCGAGTTCTTCGGCGCACATCATCGGCAACGAGGTGTGCACGCCCTGCCCGATCTCGGCATGCGGCACGAACACGGTGACCGTATTGTCGGTCCCGATCCTGACCCACGCCGACAGCGGCGTCGCACCTTCTTTCGCGATAAGCCCCTTCGCCTGATCGAGCCGCGACCACGGCAGCAGCGCATACCCGACGGCGAGCCCGCCAGCAGCGGCAACGCCGCCGCCGATAATCAACAACCTGCGTGTGAGCGACATGAGCGCCTCCTACGATTTCGCGGCCAAATGAATGGCCTCGCGGATCTGCGCATAGGCGCCGCAGCGGCAGATGTTGGTCATCGCTTCATCGATCTCCGCGTCCGTCGGCTGCGGCTTCTCCTTCAGCAACGCCACCGCCGCCATGATCTGCCCCGACTGACAGAAGCCGCACTGCGGCGCCTGCGCGTCGATCCAAGCCTGCTGAACCTTGTGCAGCGTATCGCCTTGCTTCAGCCCCTCGATCGTCGTCACCGATTGCCCCGCAACCGCCGACGCCGGGATGGAACAGCTGCGCGCCGCCACGCCGTCGATCAACACGGTGCAGGCTCCGCACGCTGCAACACCGCAGCCATACTTCGTGCCCGTCATGTTGAGCACGTCGCGCAACACCCAAAGCAGCGGCATGCCCTCTTCGACATCCACCTCATGCGCCGTTCCGTTCACAGTAATCGTGGTCATCTGGCGATCCTCCTCGCTGTCCCTTTGGCAGTCGGTTGCTTCGCGCCCCCCGGCGCTTCGACACCCGCGCAAATCACGTCGATCATGCGCTTGAGCGATTGCGCGTACTTCGCCTCGCTCTCACCCGCATGCGCGGCCTTCACACCTTTGGCCGCCACTTGAACCATCTCCGTCACGTCGCGAGGGCTGATGCCCCCGCGCAACTTGAACCGCCCGTCGCGAACGAACGCGGCGACGACGCCTTCAAGCTCTTTCTCGAACCGCTTGCCGAACGACGACACCGCCGGCCCGCACAACCGCCCGCTCTCTTCGATCAACTCCGCCGCAAAGGGCGATCCCTGAACGCGCGACACCAATGCCTTGTGATAGGCAAGCATCACGCCGGCAATCGCCTCAGCCGCGCGCGGCGCGCTCCTTGCCAGGGCCGCCTTCGACGCATCGAGCGCGCCTTCGTGCAGCGCATCGACGAGACCTGCGAACAGCGCCTCCTTGGAGGCAAAGTGATGATAGAGCGCCTGCCGCGACAGCCCGGCTTCTTCGGCCACCATCGCCATCGCCGTCTGGCGAAAGCCGTGGCGCGCAAAGACAACCTGCGCCGCGTTCAGAATTCCGTCCCTGGGTTCCATCCCGACAGATTTGACAATTTCCGCCGATCTGTCAAACGCGGCAAAATTCGCGCGCTAGTAGATCCATCGCATCGCAGCACGCCAATACTCGACCATAGAGGCCCACATGCCCCCGGCGTCGGCGGCGGAGTCATACCGCGCGAAGGTCGTGTCCACCTCAGGATCGATGGCCCGCGCCGCACCGCGGTCGGCCTTGCCGCCGTCTTCGTCGCCCGCCCGCGACTTGGCGGTGCCGCGCGCAAACAACAGCAGCGCGTCCTGCGGCTTCACCTTCAACGCAGCGTCATAATCGATGACGGCCGTGCGAAAGAACCCAAGCCGCAGATAAACGAACGCCCGCCCGCCCAGCGTCTCCGAATCGTTCGGTTGAATCCGAAGCGACTCGTTGCAATCCGACAGCGCATCTTCCAGGTCGATGTTCAACACCGCCCGCGCCCAGCACCGCTCGTGCAGCGCATTGGCGTCTTCCGGCGTCAGCGCAATGGCTTGCGTGTAGTCCTCGATCGACTTGCGATACTCGCTCTTCTGCAAGAGCGTGTTGGCGCGGTTGTAATAGGCCTTGGCCAGTTCCGCCCCGGCGGCCTTGCCCGACTTGATCACGTCGTTGCAGCCGGAGATCCGCATCTCCGCGAAGATGCCTTCGCCCCCTTGGCAATTGGTCCAGGCGCGCGTCGTCGTCACGCTGTCGGCGTGCGCAACAGATGCGCCCGCAACAACGGCAATCGACATCGCCCAAAGAGGCAATCGAATCATAGTCACATGCCCCAGTCCCTTGATCCGACTCTTACCACACACGCCCTGGGGCCACAGCCCTTGACGCCCGGTTGTGCAACCGCCGACCATTGCGCCGCACACGGAGAATCAGCATGTCCCGCACGGGCAAAATCCTCATTTACGGCGCCACCGGCTACACCGGAAAACTGACCGCCCGCACCGCCAAAGCCCAAGGATTAAAGCCAATTCTGGCGGGCCGCAGCGCCGACAAACTGAAGCCCCTGGCCGAGGAACTCGGCCTCGAATGGCGCGCCTTCGACCTGGCGGATAAAACGAAACTCGACGCCGCCCTTGGCGAAGTTGCCACAGTGTTGCACATCGCCGGCCCCTTCTCCGCCACGTCGAAACCGATGGCGGATGCCTGCATTCGCACCAAAACGCACTATCTCGACATCACGGGCGAGATCTCGGTCTTCGAATCACTTGCCGCGCGCGACGCCGAAGCGAAGGCCGAAGGCGTGATGCTGCTGCCCGGCGTCGGCTTCGACGTCGTGCCCTCCGACTGCCTCGCCGCCCACATCAAACGCCGCCTGCCGGATGCCGAAGATCTGAAGATCTACATCGGCGGCCTGTCCGGCGTGTCGCGCGGCACCGCCAAGACAATGGTCGAAGGCGTCGCCAAAGGCACCAGCGTCCGGCGCGACGGCGACATCGAATTGCTGGAAGGCCAGAACGAAGACCTCATCGACTTCGGCGCCGGCCCAAAGCCCACCATCGCGATCAGCTGGGGCGACGTCTCGACCGCATATCATTCGACCAAAATTCCAAACATCGAAGTCCATTTCGAAATGACGCCCGAGATGAAGGGCATGCTGAAAATGCCCGCGCTCGTGAAAGCGTTCCTGGGCTTGTCGTTCATGCAATCGTTCCTGAAACGCCAAATCGACAAACGTCCCGAGGGCCCGACCGACGATCAGCGCAAAGCGGGCCACGCGATTCTCATTGGCGTCGGCCGCAACGCGAAGGGCGACACGGTGCGCTCGCGCCTGCGTACGCCCGAGGGCTATTCGCTGACCGCACTCACCGGCTTGGACATCGCCAAGCGCGTCGCGAATGGCGAAGTGAAACCAGGGTTCCAAACGCCCAGCCTCGCCTTCGGCGCCGACTATGTAACGACCTTCGAAGGCGTGACGCGCGAAGATCTGAACAGCTGATCGAAGGTGACATTTTGCGCCATCGACAAACGCTGCATCGATGTTGAATACCCTTCGGTATGGCTGCAGCGATTGATCCGGGTACCTTCAAAGAAGCATTGATCATCCTCGGTTCCGCCGCAGTGGTGATCCCCGTTTTCTATCGCCTCAAATTGAGCCCCGTGCTGGGGTTCCTTCTTGTCGGCATGGCGGTCGGCCCCTTCGGCCTCGGCGCGTTCGCGTCGCAGTATCCAGCGCTATCCTGGGTCACGATTCCCAATCATGAGGACATAGAACTCGTCGCCGAGTTCGGCGTCGTCTTCCTGATGTTCATGATCGGCCTCGAGCTCTCGTTCGAACGCTTGCGCACCATGCGCAATTTCGTCTTCGGCTTAGGCTCGATCCAACTCATCGTCTCGAGCCTGGCGATCGCCATGCTGTGCCTTCTCGTCGGCATGCAGTTGGTGCCGGCGATCATCATCGGAATGGCGCTCGCGATGTCGTCGACCGCCGTCGTCGTCCAAGTCCTGTCGGAGGAAAAACGTCTCGGCACCTCCGTCGGCCGCTCGAGCTTTTCGGTCTTGCTCTTTCAGGATATCGCCGTCGTCCCCATCCTGTTCGGCGTCAGCATGCTGGCCCTCGACGTTGAGGGCGGCATCCTCGGCCGCTTCGGCATCGCGATCGGCCAAGCCGCCTTCGCCGTCGTCGCCCTCATCGCCGGCGGAAGACTTCTGCTGCGCCCGCTGTTCCGTCAGGTGGCGAAGACGCGCAGCCCCGAACTCTTCATGGCCGCCTGCCTTCTCGTCATCATGGGCACGAGCCTCATCACCGCCATTGCCGGCCTCTCCGCCGCCATGGGCGCCTTGATCGCAGGCCTGCTGCTCGCCGAGACCGAGTACCGCCGCCAGATCGAAGTCCTGATCGAGCCGTTCAAAGGCCTCCTCGTCGGCGTCTTCCTGATCTCGGTCGGCATGACCCTCGACCTCGTCCAAGTCGTCCAAACGCCGGTCGCCGTCGTCATCGCAGCCGCCGGTCTCGTCGCCCTGAAGACGCTGATCGTCGCCCCCACCGCGCGCCTCTTCGGCCTCAGCTGGCTGACCGGCATTCAGGCGGGTCTCCTACTCGGCGCAGGCGGCGAGTTCTCCTTCGTCGTCCTCAACCTCGCCGTCGGCGAAGGCCTCGTGCCCCCAGCAACGGGCGAGTTCGCTCTCCTCGCCGCCGCCATCACCATGGCCTCGATCCCGCTGCTGTCGAAGCTCGGCAAAATGCTGGAACAGCAATTGCCCGCCAACATGGACGGTCCGATCGCCCAGATCGCCGTGCCCGACGACCAAACGCCGCGCGTGATCATCGCGGGCTTCGGCCGCGTCGGCCAAGTCGTGGCCTCAATGCTCGATGCGCACAGCGTGCCCTACATCGCCATCGACTCCGACATCCGCGTCGTGTCCAAAGGCCGGGAGAACGGCCAGCGCGTCTACTACGGCGACATGAAAAACGTCGAGTTCCTGCGCCGTTGCCACCTCGACACCGCCCGCGCCGTCGTCATCACGATGGACTCCCGCGCCGCGGTCGACCAAGTCGTCGCCGTGGCGAGAGCCGAACGCAAAGATCTGCAAATCATCGCCCGCGCCAAAGACGCCCGCCACGCCGCCCACCTGTACCGCATGGGCGTGAGCCACGCTGTCCCCGAAACCATCGAGGCCAGCCTTCAGCTGTCGGAAGCGGTGTTGGTCGACGTCGGCGTCGCGATGGGCCCGGTCATCGCCTCGATCCACGAGAAGCGGTCGCAGTTCCAGGCCCAAATCCAGGAAGCAGTTCCCGAAGGCGTCGAAATCCAAATCGGCCGCCGCCGCCTCCGCGACGTCAAGGCAGAACCATAGACCGCCTTGATCATGCATCCGTCACAGCGTCACATTGGCCGAAATCTGCAGTTCTTGCCGTCACAATGACGTTCACGTGTGAACACACGCGTCGTCCGCCTGCTGGGAATCCAAGTAGCGCTCGAAGACCTCCCCAAAATCGCTCGCCATGTAACCCCGCGCAAAACCCTCCGGCTCGGTCCTGATCACGCGAGGGCGTACGCCGTAGGGCCGAAGCCGTTGCGCCAACGCTCGCGCATCGAGCGGCCGACCATGTTCCGCCCGCCGCCACGGCCGCGCCTGATCTTCGAGCAGGAATTTGAGAAGCGCATCTGTGGGCATGCGGTCCGCCTTGCCAAATGCCTCTCGGACATCGGCTAAGAGATCGATATCGACACTTCGTTCGACATGCGCCGCCGTCAGGGTCTGGGCCGCAGCACGCGCGCGTTGCACCCACTCGACATCGGCACATTCGGCGATCGCGAGAAGGGGACGCCAGTTTTGGACCGACGAGCCGTGAAGGCCGGGCGGCAATTGGGGCTCGCGCGCCGCGGCCTCGCGACCTTGGTCCTGAACCCACCGCACGGCGCGGGCGCGCGATTGCGCAAATGCAGGCGGCATCTGGTTGGGCAGCAGAGTCTCTCGCCTTTCCTGAGGCAATGCAGGAGCAACGGCCACCGAGATGCAGCGCTTGGCCAAATCGGCCGGCGGCCGCCCGCTGATCGCAAGCACGCAGGGCGTGAAGCAAGACCAAGCCACCGACTCGAACGCATGAACAGCTGGATTGAGATGCACAGCGTCGCGCGCATGACCGGTCGCGAGCAGCGCGCGCAGCCGCCGGTTTGGAAGTACCCAAGTATCGGCGTCGTCGATCAGCAGCGTCGGGTGCACAAGATCGATCGTGCGCAACAGGATCGACAACGGTGAGGGCGCAAGCATCAGGGGCCGAGGGGCGAGCCCACCAATCAACCGGAGGGTCGTTGTCTTGCCGGCGGCCGATGGCGGACTGATGATCGCCAAACGCGGCGAAGAGGACGCCCATTCGACCGACCATGCATGCACGATCCAAAGCGCCAGCGTATGCGCGCCATGATCGTCGACATGAAGATACCGGTTTATGACAACCATGAGCCCGTCCAACAGTTCGACCAAGGCGACCGGTTCGGGCCAAGGCTCGGGGTCAGCAAGACCTGACAGTGCGAAAGGCTTGTTTTCGGCGATCCAAAGCTTCTGCGCCCGGCTGATCGCCGACGTCATCCGCCCTGTCCGCGCAGACGCCGCCGATGTGCGAGCGTTTACTGCGGCCCTATCAGGCGAGATACCTCGAAACGCCTCGATGGGCGGAGACTCGTCACGTAGGGGCGGCGCTTTTTCCGACATGCTTGGACCAACCAAGAGACAACGAGAGTATAGGAACAAAAAGCGAACAAATCAAGCGCAAAATACGCGCTCGTCCCGCACCGCCGCATCAGATCAACGATGAAGAAAGAGAGCGCGAAGACGACCCGATTCAAACGGACGCGCGACAACGCCGCGCCGCTCTACGGCCCTTCCACCGTCACGCCCTTGGCGCGAAGCATGGCGATGACGCTGTCCCTGCCGACAAGATGCGCCGCGCCGACCACGATGACGTGAGTGCCGCCATCCGACATCATGCGCTCGATCTGAGGCAGCCATCTCTCATGCCGGTCATGCAAGACCGCTTTGCGCAACGCGGGAAAGCTATCCATGCTGGCATTGAACGCTTTGTCGAGCCGGGCCGTATCGCCCTTCGTCCAAGCCTCGATCATCGAGCCGAGTGTTTCAGGCGTTCGCTTCACGTCCTGGAGCGTCGCGATCAAGAACTCGACCTCTTGCTCGCGCGATAGGTTTGCAAAAACACCGATTTGATCCTCGGCAGTTTCCAGGACGAGGCGCTTCTTGCCCGCCGCTTTCGACCAAGCCCACAGCTGAACATCGACGCCGGCCGCGTCATTCGTCGCCGTCGACGAATCGGCCCCAGGCCCCGGCTTGCTGTTTTGTTTGAGGATCGAGAGCGAGTTCACCGTAACCGCCGCCAGCCACGGGCGCATCCGGTCGATCGCAGCAGGGTTCAGCCCAAGCGATGTGGCGACCGCATCCAGTCGCTCGCCATGTTCGGCCGCAAGCATTGCATGAAGGCTTTCGCCGGGTTTGAGAAAGCCGTGTTTCGCGATGAGTTCCGTTTTCGCCGCCGCATCCTGTGCCGCGTCCAAGTCCAGCTCGAAGACGAGCTGCTGCGCTTGGAGGAGAGCAGCATCAAGTTCCGGCCGCCGCCAGGCAAATCCCTTTGGAAGCAGGTGGATCGAGCCGAAGAGATAGATATTTCCGTTTGGGCCGTCGATCTTCCACAGCGCCGGTTCGGGCTTCGTCGCCTCGCGCGCCACGGCGGGCGCTGCGGCCAAAACAACAAAGAGCGCTACCCAAAGCGCAAACGCTGCCCTACGGAACATGAGACTCTCCCGATCGGGCGCCGCACTCGATCCACGCAGCAGCCCATGCGTCCACTACGCTCGTAACATGGGCCATAGCCGTGAGGCAAAGGAGAGTCAGAGAGTGATGCCGAGCTTCTTCAGATCCTCGTCGACCCCGCTCCGCATGCCGCGGGCTGTCTTGAGATCGGCATCGCCGCCGGCATCGTCACCCGATTTCTTCTTGGCGACCCCACGTGCGAAGATAGCCTGGTAATAGGTCGGCACGCGCTTCACCGCGCTGTCGAAAAAAGTGACGGCCTCGGCGTAGTCGCCCGCTCGATAGGCGATCAAGCCGCGCATCATGTAGCTCGCCGAAAACTCAGGCTTCAGCTTCATGACTTCGGCCAGATCCGTCTTAGCAAGTTCGTTCTCGCCTCGCGACATCTGGATTAGAGCGCGCTGGAAATAGAACTCCGGCGCCTTGCGAATGCTCAACGCCTTGTTCAGATCGGCTATTGCCTTGTCGATCTGCTTGAGAGCGAAATAGGCCCCACCGCGGGTCGCGTAGTAGTCGCCGAGATACTGCTGCTTAACGTCGCCCGAGTTGATGATTTTCGTGCAAGCGGGCACCTGCTCACGCGGCCCGGCATTGTTCATGCCCATGCAAGTGGCGAGGTCGGCGGTGGTAAGCTGTCCGGGTTTCGGCTTGCCCTTCTGCCTTTCCTTTGCCTCCGCAAAATTCACCGCCACAACGACGCTGAGCACCGCTACAAGCGAAATCAGCAACCGCTTCATGATCAGCCCCCGGCCTTCTCGAGAGCGGTCAACTGCTGTGTCGCCTTCTTGTTGTCCGGATCAATCGCGAGTACCGCGCGGAAATCCTTCTTCGCTCTATCCTTCTCGCCTTTGGCAGCGAAGAGCGTTCCGCGGTTGAAGAGGGCGACGATCAATCGCGAATCCATCGAGATCGCCTTATCCAGATCGGCGAATGCCTTCGGCGCATCGCCGCTGGCGATATACGCGCTGGCGCGCGCGGCGTAAGATTCTGGATCGTTCGGTGCAAGTTCGATCGCCTTGGTCAAATCGGCGATCGCCTTGGGGAAATTCTTCTTCGCCAGAAAAACCATGCCGCGGTTGTTGTAGGCGACGGACGACTTCGCATCGAGCGATATCGCCTTGTTCAAATCCGCCATCGCCTCGTCATACTTGTTCTGCGCGGTCAAAATGCCGGCGCGCGCTTCAAGCGCACGCGCGAAAGTCGGTTGAATCTTCAGGGCCGCGTTGAAATCGGCCAATGCGTTCTTGCCTCCGCCCAACCGGAGATAGGCGGAGCCGCGATTGAAGTGCGCGCCGGCTTTCACCTCCGGCTTGACTTTGGCCTTGAGAACGATGTCGCACGCCAAAACCACTTCGGCCCAGCCGACCTTCTGCTTGCCGAAACACTGATCGGCCGCCTTCTGCAAACCTGCCGGCGCCGGTTTCGCGGCCACGGGCCCAACAATCGTCATGGCTGTAAACAATCCGATGCCAAGTGAAATCGCTAAACGCATAGCTCGTCCCATCATATGTGGCGCCGTGCCGTCGAGCGCGACGTAATCAGATCGAGAAGGGCGTGTGCCGTCCGGCCGGCTTACAGACCCTGCTTGTTGCCGCTCAAAATCGCCGACACATCGTCGATGCTTCCGCCGGGATTCGAGTTCGAGGACGCATTGCTGCTCGAATTTTGATTACCGACCGAATCCTGATCGGTATCGATGATCACGCCCGTCGAATTGTTGACGATCACGCAGTTGTTGTTGGCTGTCGCCGACGAACCGCTGCCCGTCGATCCTTCGCCCTGCCCGCCGCTCGTGCCGCCGCAAACGATCGTCGTACCGCTTCCGCCGCCGCCCGCGACGCCGCTATTGGGGTCCTCGACCTGCTTGATGGCCACGGCCAAACCGGCACGGTTCACCGGCGTGAAATTCCACGGCTCTTTCCCACCCAGAGGATCTGCCGACGCCGTTCCGCTGAAAGCGGCAACACCCCAGACCAGCCCCAGCACCGATCCCAACCGTAACTTGTTCATGACGGCAATCCCTTTGCTTCGTTTCGCAAGAAGTCCGGGCGGGGAGATGATCCCCGCCCGCATTTTTCAAATCACGGTTCGATCGTCGGCACGCCAACAGTGATGCTGACGTTGTTGCCGACCGCCGTCGCAACCGAGTTCACGATCGGGCGACCGAGGCCCGCTGTGCCTTCGAGCGTCGGCGACAGGTTCGTGTACTCGTTCAGCGACACGTCACACACGTTCGACACCGCCGAGACATTGGCGTAGGCGAACTGCGTGATGTCAGCGATTACGACGTGGTTGCTGACGATTGCTGTGTCGCCGCCGTTGTGACCGCCGCCCGGCCCGCAATTCCAGAGGCAAGGAACCGGGGTCGTCGTCGTCTTCAGGCCAGCGGCTTCACCGGTGACATCCGACTCAAGGGTGACGCTCAGGTTGTTGGCAACGGCGGTCGCCGTGCTGTCAACCGTTGCGTTCTTGATGTCGAAGACGTTCGAGCTGGCGGAAATTTCCGCCGGCGTCAAAAGACCAAAACCCGACGCCAGTGTAAACAGCACCGCCAAGTCCGTGTGGAGGTTGCCGGCGTTGTAACCGCCTTGGCCGCCACTCAAGCTCGCCGGCATCGCTGCCTTCAGGCTCGCCATGTCGTAGTATTCGTTGAACTGCGTGTTCGCCACGAACTGACCGTCGTGCAGGAACACCGGCACATCCGACGTGATCGACTGGTTGTTTCCAACCGCCGTCGCCACGCTGATCACTTCCGGAAGGTCGATCTGCGCGTCGAACGCAAGTTCGTCAACGTCGCAATTGTCGCCCTTGCACAGGCAGTAGATGAACTCCAGCCCGTGACCGAGAGCTTCAATCTCGCCTTCCGGTCCGAAGAACTTGCTGTCGAAGTACTGATCCCGATCATACTGAACGTTGTCGATATGAGCGACCTTCGATTCCGCGTTCACGTTGCCGAGGAAGATTTGCAGCTTCTCGACTTGAACGAGGCCCGTCGGATTGACGTCGATGTCGACGTCAACATCGATGTCAATGTTCTCTTTGACATCGGTGTACCAGTCCCAGTCTACGTCATCAAATGCCATGGCCGGCGTGGCGGCCATCGCACTGAACGCGAGAACGCCGAGGCTTGCCGCCAAGGTCCTCGCACTCTTTAGCGCTATCATTTAGTGGTCTCCCCATTGGGTTTGAGCTGCTCTAAGTAAGACGACATATGGTCGTTCTCAACGAGGGCGCAGCTCGGGTCCCTCGGGAGTCTCAGGAAGTCGGTCATGATCTGATAGACGGCCATCTCGGCGACCGAACGCACGCCGAGCTGCAACGGCTCATTACGCACGTGGCCGGCTTCGAGTTCGACCAGCGTCGAGTCCCAGAAGCGGAACACGTCGGCTTCGACTTCGTATCCGTAAATCTGCTTTTGCAGTGACGACACATACGCCACCGCAAAGTTCTTCGAATTGATGATGCGCAAATCCATCGCGACATTGACGACGGCCATGCGCGCACCTCCGCCGACGCCCGCAACGCGTAGGCCGATGCCGCCTGTCACGATGTTGTAGTTGAGCTCCGTCAGAGCCCCTACGATGATGAAATCCGTCGACGGAAGCTTGCCGAACGCATCGACCGAGCGGTTCAAGCGGTTCTGTTCCGCAAGCTTCACTTCCGCGAGCGGAATGCGCAGATCGTAACGTTCGACGAGATGCGCCTTGCCGGTTTTGTAGAGGGCGCTCATCACCATTTCGGCGGCGCCCTGCGTCAAGTTATTGCCGGCCTTGTCGTAATACTGAACCTGGCCCGTTTTATCCGCGACTTCGCCGACCGCGAAGACCGGCAAGTTCGCTGCCGGAACAGTCTGCAGCTTGCGCAGACACTGGCTGTACGGCGTGTCGTTCGACGTCACCGGATAAACAACCAGCGGTTTCACGCCGGAAGCGTCGCCGGGAGCCAAGCCTGCACAAGATGTAAGCGTCGTCGATACAAGAAGCCCCAATGCAAGGGCCGTTAGGCGTTTCATGTCCCACCCCAAATACGTGCGGTCACGCCCCCTAATATTGAAGGCCGCGCCCCAGCGCCGTTGGGCGGAAATTACGGCGAGTTCACACGCGATAGCATTGGAGACAACGGCTCAGCTTTCGCGTCATACGAATTACCCCAAGGGTGTGTTCCCCCGTCGAAATGCGCAGGGCTCCAAAGGGCGTCCCATTCGGCGTACCTCCAACGGTCGCTGGGTGTGGACGAAAGTCTCCAGAACCGTGAGCAAGGACACCAACCGCTCGCAAGAAGTGCATTTGCCGTTTGTGGGGGCTCCAGATGAGTGACGACCGTCACTTTCGGGGTAGGCGTTGAAGAGTGCTTCCCGGCCTCTATTTCATTTGCGATGATTTCCAGGCGAGTCGCGAACCTGCGGCACCGCTCACTCGGCTGAGGACTAATCATGAGACACAATCGGAGTTTCTTGGCAGCGTCGGCGCTGGTGCTTGCAGGCGTCTTCGTCTCTCCCGCAACGGCGGACGACAAATATTCCTTTCCCAGCGTGAACGGCGCTGCGATCGGACCAATGCCTCACTTTGTGCTGCCGTCCGCCGATGGCAACGCTGCGCTGTCGACGAGCGTCAGCGGGCTCGGCCTCAAGGGCGTCGCGAAAATGGATAAGGTGCCTATGCCGTTGGTCGCGCCGACTTACGGACATTTCGCGGCGCTCGCACCGAGCGGTGATGCCTATGGCTATCGCTTCCTCACGCACGCGCTGCGTTCGCAATCGTTCGCAAACTACGCCGCCGACTACTATCGCCTCTTCGCACCAGCCTACGCTGTCACGGCCTGGACCGATCGCGTGTCGGGTCTCATCGAAACGGGATACGGCGGCGCGGTCGACAGCTGGACCGCGGGCACCTATGGCCTGGCGCGGGTGCGCGGTCCCTCACGGCGCCGCAACAGCGCACCGGACTTGAGCATTATGCCTGAATTCCGCCCTCACCCCGAACTGCAAGACAACCCCACATTCGAGAGGTAGCGCCGGGCGCTAGACCGACGGCTTATGCCGCCCGTTAGCGCGCTGGCTGTTGCTGCCATTGTTTGTGAGGCCGTGTTGCACGGCCCAAATGGCAACCTGCGTGCGGTTCGACGCACCCAATTTGCGCAGCACCGTCTTGAGGTGAACCTTCACCGTCGCCTCGGTGATCATCAGATCCTTCGCGATCGACTTGTTCGAATGCCCGTCCGCCAAGCGGCGAATGATGTCGATCTCACGCTGCGACAGCGCGACGTCGCCCACGCGCACGCGCTCGCTCGTCCCGGTCTGGTTCGCCCGCATCGCGCCCAGGAAATCGGTCAGCATGCTTGGGAAAACTTTCTCGCCCAGCGCGACCAACTTCAAAGACTCGATCAACGCGCTCGCCGAAATGCTCTTCAGCAAATACCCGTCGGCGCCTGCCGAAAACATGTCGGCCAAGTGCGAAAGCTCCGCCGACTCCGCAAACACCACCGTGCGCGCTTGCGGCTGCGCAATCTTGAGGCTGGCCACCGACTCCGACCCCTGCGCGAAATCGAGGATAATGAGTTGGGGCGCAGGCCCCTCGGCGCACGTGCGCGAAATTTCGGCAACGGTCCCCGCCTCACCCGCGACGGCGAACCCTTTGCCCTCAAGCTGCGCACGCAATCCCGACCGTAGAAGCGGATGCGCATCGATCAGCCAAACAATCGTGTTATCCACCAATGCCCCCCGCATTGTGTTCGTCTTCCAAGGCTTTTTTACTCGATGGAAAAACCGGCCAGACCCCAAAAACGCCGCGTTTTCCTTCGCAAACCCACGGGCAGAACGCCGCCGTGAGCTAACTCCAATTAGATTGGAGACGACACTTTAGTTGTAAACCACAATCGCGCGAAGGTGCCATGTGACAGTCGGCACAGCGGGAATGAATTCCTTCCCGCCATGCGGGTTAACCATTGAGCATATCGATGCGGGCAAAAGCGTTGCGCTCACAACCCGGCGATGAATGCGCGTATCTCCCCGAGCACCAGAGCGGGCTCGTCGCGGAACGCACCGTGACCGCAGCGGTCGTATATCCGAAGCGTCACGCGCTTGTCATCGACCGATTGGACTATTTCCTTCGCCAAATGCGGCGGCGTAATCGGATCCTCCGCGCCGGCAAGCACCAGTGTCGGACAAGCCACACGTTTCAGCGCCGCGCGAAAATCCATGCGATGGATCTCGCACCCCGGCAACGAAAAGTGCCGGTAGACGTCCCGCCGCATCACCGCCCGCGCTTGCGCGTCGGCCCCGCCGGCGCGCGGCTGCGTATTATAGAGCGGCATGCAAACCTGCATGTAGGTGTCGAATTCTTCGTCGGTTCCTGAGTTCCAGAACCGTTCCGCCACGGCCCGCGCCTCGGCCCCGCCCTTCTCTTCGAAGAGTTTGAGACTGGCCTTCAAATCCATCCGCGCCGCCGTGCTCGACAGGATCAGCGCGCCGGGATGCGCAGGATGCCGCGTCGCATATGACTGCGCCACCATCCCCCCGAACGACTGCCCCAGCACGATCGGCTTCTCGATCCCCAGCGCATCGCAAAAATTCCTAACGTCGTCGCCCCAACGATCCAGCGTCCACGTCTTCGGATCGCTGGGTACGCTTCGCCCATTGCCGCGATGATCGATGTAGATGACCTGCGCGATATCAGCGAAGGCATCGAAGTCGGGCCGAAACCCCGAATGATCGAACCCCGGCCCGCCATGCATGACGATCAGCGTCGGCCTCTCCCGCATCCGCGACCCGTCAAGCGCAAGCTTCGACCCGACCACATCAAAGAAAATGCGCTGCCCGTCATCCATGCCGATGAACATTCGACTCGCTCTCCCTTATCCGTCATGGCCGGGCTTGACCCGGCCACCCAGTGGCCGCGCGTCTGCGCGGCCGCGAAACGTCCTCATACGTATGAGTCTCGCGGCGCACGGACGTGCGCCGACTGGGTGGCCGGGTCAAGCCCCGGCCATGACGAATATTTTTTGGCTAAGCCGCCAACTCGTGCGACGGCTCCGCCGCATGCGCGTCCGCGAAGCGCACCCAGCGATGGTGCTTGAGATCATAGAGCTGACACATGCGCGTCAGCTGCCAGTGATAGGCGGGCGTCCACACGCGCACGAGCCCGTGGTCGTTCTTCTCTTCGACGACAGCCTGCGCCGCCTTCAGTTCCTGCAGCGGAATGCCGACGTTGAGGTGGTGCGCCTGATGCTGCATGATCCGGTGCATCAGGCGGTCGAGCCATTCCGGAAACACGACGTGCACCGTCCCCGCCAGCGACTGCTCGACGGTGGAAGGCTGCCCCGTCGGCGCCATCCAGCGTACATCCGGACCCGTATGCTGCACGATGGACAGGAACGAAATGAACGCGTTCCAGATCAGGAACGGCACCAAGAACGCGAAAACGAACGCATTAAAGAACGCAGCCCCGACATTCCCGTCGCCGGCAACGGACAGCGCCACCAAGGTGGTCAGCAAAATGAACTCGATAAAATAGAGATAGACCAGCACCAGGTCGAACCACACCCGCGCCGTCATCGGCGGATCCTTCTGCGTAAAGGGCAGCAGCATCTGCGGAAACCAAACGTCCAGCAGATAAAAGAACGGCTGCCCCCACAGACTGCGGATGAAGCGGTAATAGGCCCGCCGCCCCCACGACGCGTTGCGATAATCTTCCACCGTCATCGGCGGAAACGCATTGTCGACGCCCAGCTGCGTGGTGAAGCGGTGATGCACGCGGTTGTGGTGATGCTCCCACAACGAAAACGGATGCAGCGCCGGCAGGAACGCGATCGTCCCGAAGAACCGGTTCACGTCCTTGCTGTTCGAAAAGCTCTGATGCCCCGCGTCATGCCCCACGATCGCCGCCAGCGAAATCATCGTGCCCGCGCCGACCGCAAACAAAAGCTTCAGCCAAACGGCCTCCGCCGCGATCGCGCCGTAAACGAACGCCGCATAGATGATGAGATCCAACACCAAATAGGTGATCGACAACATCGCCGACCGCTTCGCAAACGGCGCGAGCGTCATACGGTCGATATCGATCTGCCCCATTCAAGAAGTCCTGCGCGTTAACCTTCTATTAAGTATAGGCGCTCGCAGAGCGCGCGACAACAAACGCGAGACCACACGCCGCACGCGTTTGTATCAATCGTTAATGGATCAGCGAAACGTCAGCTGCAGCGAGATCATGTCGGCGTCGGCGTCCGTGCGCCCGACGAGATTGCCCCGCACCTCGTTCCCCGGCGTCGCCGCCGAGAGCAAGATGGGCTCGTCCGGGAACATCAACCGCGCATAGCCGACCTGCACCGCCATCGACTCCGTCAGATCGTGATGCACGCCGAACGCGATCCACGTGCGGTCAGAATCGGGAATGCGCGGATCGCGCGTTCCATCGCGCGTGGGGCTTTCGTCGAAAGCGACGCCCGCGCGCAAAACCCAATCGGTCTGCGGCTGATAGCGAACGCCCACCGCGCCCAGCCACGTGTCCTTCCAGTCGTAGGTCTGGAAATTGTCCGGTTGGTTCGGATTGGCGAAGCGCACGCGCAACTCGCGGATCTCGCTCCACTGCGTAAAGCCCGCTTCCGCAAGCACCGCCCATTCCGGCGTCAAATCGAACCGCGCGCCCACCTGAGCAACCGCAGGCGTGGTCAAATCGGTGAACCCGCGCGTATCGACGAAAGCGCCCGTCACGCCCGACAGCACGGCGCCGACGCCGTCCGCATCGAGCTCGAAATCGACCTTGCCCTGCAATTCATGCTCGATCGCCGAGCGATAGAACGCCCCCAGCGACACGCCTTCGACCGGGCGCCACTGCGCGCCCAGAATGAAACCGAAGCCCCAGTCGCTGCCCACAACTTCGGCAAACCCGTCCTGTTGTCCCGGCAACGACCCCGGCACCAAGTTCACAGCCCCGATCGTCCCGAAGTCGATCGCGTTCGACAGCGTCCCTTTCGCCCACTGCGCCTGAAGCCCGGCCGACAGCACCAGATCGTCCGTAATTTCATACGCAACGGACGGCGCCAAATTCGCCGTGACAAGCTTCGACTCCAGCGCGTAATACCGCCCGGCCCAGCCTGGATTGTATTTCGTGCCCAAACCCCACGGCACGCTGAGCGCAAAACCCGCCGTCAGCCGCTCGTCGATCCGAACACGCAACGACATGCCCGGTTCATAGGCATCGCGGATAAAGTCCGTCGGGTTCACCGACCCGCCCGTCGCCCCGCCGAGCGACGTCGTTGCGGTCGTGAACAAAGCTTCCGACGTCGGGTAGATCGCGTTGAACGTGAACTGCGCATCCCAATCGTCCACGCCCGAACTTGCTGCGGGATTGGTGGCCAGGAAGCCCGGCGCATCGGCCTGGGCGCTCGCCCCCGCGAAAGCGGTCGCCGTGGCGTCGAAGCCGTACTCGCGCAGGGCAAAGCCCGCCGCCTGGACCGAACCGGCCCAAATCGGCACGCTTGTCACAACCGCGGCTAGAAAAACCGCGCGCCCAGCACTGCCGTGCATCGCGACACACCCCACAACATGTAGATCTGATAAGTCTCACGGCCGGTAGGACAAGTCAAACCCACGGGGTCCAAAACATCAATGAAATGCAAAGGTTAGGGAAGTCTGAACGTCCCCACTCCGTAAGAGTGTCCTTAACTCGCCTGTCGCTAGAATTTGACCCAATACACGAAGACTCCGGTGGTGGGGATAAGCGTGCACGTCACGCAGCCAGAGACGGGGGCGGCTCGGTTCGCATTGAACCGAATTCTCCTCATTTTTAAGAACGCTGAAGTCGAGCGCGACTTCAGCTCGCACTCGTTCACGCAATCGATCTTCTTTATCCGCCTCTATCTCGTCGCGGCGGTGGTGCTCTATTCCGCCTTCGGCATCCTCGATGGGTTGATCGGCGCCGAGTACAGCGGCTCGCTCTGGCTGATCCGCTACGGCTTTGCCGTGCCGACGATGCTCGTCGTCTTGGCGCTGTCCTTCACGAAGAGCTTTGAGAAATACGTCCAGCCGGCGCTCGCGGCCGCTATGGCGGCAGGCGGCCTCGGCGTCGTCTTCATGACGGCGGTGTTGGGCCCGCCGTTCAACAGCCAGTACTACGCCGGCATCATCATGGTGGTGATCTATTCGGGCAGCTTGTTGGGCCTTCGCTTCTCGTACTCGATGATGGTGACCGTGGGCTTGTGGGCCTCGTATCAGGTGGTCAGCCTCTACATCAATCCGATCCCGGCCAGCGACTACATCTCGAACAACTTCTTCCTCGGCATGTCGACGGGCGTGGGCCTGTTCTGCTCGTACATTCTCGAAACCCACATCCGCAACAACTACGTCGCCCAGAAGATCATCGAGCAAAAGAACTTCGTGATGCGCGGTCTCCTCGACGAAGCCGAGGCCGCCAACCGCGCCAAGAGCGAATTCCTGGCCGTGATGAGCCACGAGCTGCGCACGCCGCTCAACGCCATCCTGGGCTTCTCGGAAATGTTCAAGCAGCAGATGATGGGTCCGCTCGGGTCGCCCAAATATCTGGAATATGCCGGCGACATCAACGACAGCGGCCAGCATTTGCTCGCCATCATCAACGACATCTTGGATCTGGCGAAAGCCGAGTCCGGTAAGCTCGAACTCACCGAGAGCGTGTTCGACCTCAACGCCGAGATCGAATCCACTCTTCGTATGTGTCAGCAGAAGGCCGACGAGAACAACATCAAGATCGACTTCACCCCGGCGCGCAGCGATCTGCACATCTTCGCCGACGAACGCTTGATCCGTCAGGTTGCGCTCAACATCGTCTCGAACGCCGTCAAGTTCACGCCGGCGAACGGCCGCGTCACGATCGACGTGCGCGTCGAACGCGACACCGGCGCGACGCTGACGATCACCGACACCGGCATCGGCATCGCCACGAAGGATCTCGACCGCGTCCTGCGCCCGTTCGAACAAGTCGAAAGCGCCCTCTCGCGCCGCCACGGCGGCACGGGCCTGGGCCTTCCCTATTCAAAGCGCGTCATCGAGATCCACGGCGGCACGCTCAAGCTGTCGAGCCAGGTCAACCAAGGCACGACCGTCCGCGTCGACCTGCCCGCCGCCCGCGTCCGCACCGGCGACGACAATACAGTCCCGGCGCCGGCGCAACTTCAGCAAGCCGTATGACCTACGCAGAGCGGCGCATAGCGCCGCTCTCGTTCGTATCGATCAGTGATGCGCCTTGGCGTGATCGATAAACGCCTTAAGCGCCGCTTCGATTTCGCCCTTGTTATGCGCATGCTCGATCTTGCCGTGGAGGTCTTCGAGCTCCTTCGTCGCGCCGTGATCGTGCTCGATCTTCTCGATCTCGTGCAGCGCGTATTCCTGCGCCTTCTTGAAGTCCTTCTCGTGGTGCACGTGATCGAGCACCGCTTCGATGGCGTGCAGGACGGCATCGCTTGTCTTCGCCATCGGCGCGGCGAGCGGCACGGCGAATCTCGCCGACGCCAGCGCGTGAATAACCTCCATCGGCACCTTCACCGACTTCGTCTTGCCCGACACGCGGCCCAACAAAAATCCGATCGCAAACAGGCTTGCCGACAGCAAGGCCGCGACGGCAAAAATCTCAAACTGAACCACGTCCACGTTCTGAAGCAGCTGCATTTTCGTCCCCACGAGATATTGGGCCGACGAGTACCAAATTATGTGCGCGAGAGCATGGATGTTTACGCAATGAGACCCATTTGTGATTGCCCATGTGCGAATATTGAAACACGAATCCGGGCCGTTTCCCGCGCTCCTTGTGGCTTCAATCGGAGAGTTCGCTTGCGAGGCGCTTCTGAAATTTCGGGGACAGCACGGCGCGCACGAACGATCTTCGATTCCGCTCTCCCAGAACGGGAAATCCGCCTAGGCGTCAGTCGTTGAACTTGCTGGACGCAAAATAGGTCGCGTCAGACGGCGCCGAGACTCTACGGCGCGCCCTTCGCCAACCGCTCCAACTTCGCCAACGCCGTCGCGGCGTCTTCGCCGTAAGCGATGCTGCCGGCAAAGCCGCCCTTCGCGTCGATCAAATAAACCGTCGCGTCGTGATCCATCGTATACCCCGCGCCGCCTTCGATTTTGGCCTTCGCGTAATAGACGCGCAGCGGCTTGGCGATCGCCGCGATTTGATCCGCCGCACCGGTCAGCCCACGAATGCGCGGATCGAACTGCGCCATGTAAGGCTTCAACTCCGCCGGCGTATCGCGTTCCGGATCGACGGTGACGAAGTACACGCCAAGCTTGTCGGCGTCCGCTCCCATCTTTCCCAACGTTCCCGACAGCGACGCCATCGTCGTCGGGCAAACTTCCGGACAATACGTGAAGCCGAAGAACACGACGGCCGGCCGTCCCAGCACGTCAGCCTCGCTCACCGCCACGCCGTTCTGATCGGTGAGCTTGAACGACCCGACGACCGGTGAGCCGATTGCGAATTTGCCCTGCGGCGCCGGCGCGCGCCCGCCGACGTCGACGAGACCCAGTCCCGCCGCAAGCCAACCCAACGCCAACACGCCGATCAGCGCAAACGCGCCGTAGCGGATGATGCGCAGGGTCTCAATGGTCATGGCCGCCGCCCATGGCGCGAACGGCAAACGCCGCATCGACGCGCATCCCGTTGTCGAAGTTCAGCGTCACCTTCACGCTTTCGCCTTCGACCAGCGGCTTCTGCAAGCCGACCAGCATCAGATGCAACCCGCCCGGCTTCAGTTCGACCGCGCCGCCGACGGGGATCTCAAGTCCGCCCTCGACCGGCCGCATGATCATGACGCCATTGTCCATGGTCATCGAATGGACCTCGACGCTTTGGCAAACGGCACTTTCACCGCCGGTCAGCTTAACCGGCGTGCGGCCGTCGTTGCGGATCGTCAAATATCCGGCAGCCACCGTCGCACCGGACGGCGTCGCATTGGACCATGGATCGCTGACCGTGATGCTATGGGTGGGCGCGGGTGAACAGGCGCCAAGCGCGGCAAAGGCGGACACGCCGAGAACGGCGAAAACAAGACGGCGCGAAACGATCGTCATGAGAAGGCTCCTTGAATCGGAAGAAGGAAAAGCACGAAACAGCATCACCCCGAAAGGGGTGCGCGCGACGCATGTCGAGGATGTGAGGTCAAACCGCCGGAGGGCCCGTGGGCGAAGGAAAGACGAGTAAGCGTCAGCCCTCTTTGCGCACGAATAGCAGCCGCACGCGGCCCGTAGGCTCCAGTTCCGTCCAGCCCCGCGCACCGGCAAGGCCTTCGGTCCAGCCCATCATATCTTTGTCGCTGCGGTAGAAGAGGTGCCAATCCGTGATGAATTCCATCGGCCACAGGTTGCTGAGTTCGGTCTCGTTCATGTTGCCGATGATCAGCATGCCGCCCGGCGCCAGACGTTCGTAGAGCCTGGCGGCCAATGCCCGCGCCCGCCGGTCGATCAGATAGTCGATCAGCCCGACCGAATAGATCAGATCCTGCGGCCCGACATCGTCCAGCCACGCGCCGCCGCGCAGCACGTCGGTGAACGACACGTTGATCGCCTGCACCTTCGCCTGCGGCTTCGCGCTGAGCGTCAGCGGATGCGCATGCTCATAAGCATAGGCAAGCGCGTTCGCCTCTTGATCGATCAGCGTGAAGCGCACCGGTCCCTGCGGCGCCTCCGGATCCTTCAGATAAAGCTCCACCTCGCGCGCCGACCCGCAACCGAGGCTCAGAACGCGCACCGGCGTGTCGCCTTTGTTCGCCCGCACGGCGTCGCCCAAAATCTTGCGCACGACATGCATGCGCGTGCCGATGCATTCGGCGACATCGAGCCCGATGCGGTGCATCAGCTGTCCATAAACGTCGGCGCCTTCGCGCTGCCAGTCATAGACGTAGTTCATGATCTCGAAATCGCCTGGATAACCCGCCGGCTTGTAATAGCTGCGATGCCAGACCGGCCCATGATTGAGTTCCGGCGTGACGACGAGCTCGGTATATTCCTTCATCGCCTCAAGCCGCTTCTTGTCGGCCATGACGTCGACGACGAGTTGATTGCCGGCGAGCCACAGGCTGCGCCATTGTGGAATGATGCGCTCTTCGCACATCGCATACGCCTCGTCGATCGACATGCCCGACGATTGATGCGGAAACGGTTTGACGCTGGCTTCGACGACCGAGCGATAGGCGCGCAGGAAACGCAGCACGTCGGCGCAATGCGCACGATACTCCTGACTGACCAATCCACCCACATGCGGATCGAGCGTCGCGAGCTGTTGCGAGATTCGCGCTTGCGCATTGCGGCGCAGAAGCGAATGGAAATCGACGACGCCGTCGACGAGATTGAGCGCGACCTTCGATCCAAACACCGACCGTTCGGCGCGCACGACCTTCGCCCTGCCTTCGAAAATCGAAAGCCCGGCTTGTTTCACCGCAAAAGGAATGAGTTCCCCAACCTCGAACGTCGCATCGACGCTCTGGTTGGCCGTCACGCTCACGCCCGTCAAACTGATGTCGCTCAGACGGAAAATCGCCGCCTTCAGCCACACCTTCGGCGGCGCGCCCGCGAACAGATCGGCGGCCTCATAACGCTTGGGCCGAAAGAAGATTTGCCGGCCGCTAGAGCCCTTTAATTCCTCGTATGCGAGCATGCTCTCCCCATGCGTGAATCGCCCGCCCGTGCCCACTTATGCACGTTGCATTCCTATAGCGATATTCCGTAGACGGAGGAAGGGTGTGCCACGTCTCTTCCAGCCTTTAGACTTTGATTGACAACAGTAAATGGCGCGTTAACCAAGCGGGCTGACGCGAAATCAAGCAACTGTCGTTTCCGTCATCAACAACGGTGAAAAAATGCGGCACATGACCCCGGCCTTGACCGTCGACGCGGTCGTTTTCGATGCACAAGGTGCGCTGCTTCTCATCCGCCGAAAATTCCCGCCTTTCAAAGGCCGGTACGCTTTACCGGGCGGCTTTGTAGAGGTCGGAGAGACGGTCGAAACGGCCGTCGCGCGCGAGCTGCAGGAAGAGACCGGATTGAAATCCAAATCGCTGCGTCTCGTCGGAATTTATTCCGATCCAAAGCGCGATCCCCGCCGCCACACGGTCTCCGTTGCATTTGTGGTACAAACAGCCGGAAAGAATCCAAAGGCCGGCGACGACGCCGAGGCCGCCGAATTCGTCGCCGATTGGCGCGGTAAGAAACTGGCCTTCGACCACAACAAGATCGTGGCGGACGCGCTGAAGCTGACTGCAAAATCCTAAATCCACAAACGTCAGAAGTGCAAAAGACTCCCCTCGCCTGCCCTTTAGGCCGGGAGAGGGGCCGGGGGTGAGGGTGGGCGCCACAAACTCAGCGAAGAAAAGATTGAACCACCAAGCCCACCAAGCCCACCAAGCCCACCAAGCCGCTCGCTTAACGCATGTGTGTGCGCAAGCTTGTCGGATTGTTGGCGCGGAGCGCCATTGAAAAAAGCTGGCAACCAAGTCGACAACGCACCGACAGCTTGGTGTGCTTGGTGGTTCAATCTTCTTCTCACGACAGCGGAGAGCCCACCCTCACCCCCGGCCCCTCTCCCGCCCTAAAGGGCAGGCGAGGGGAGAAGAAAAGCTATCGCCGTCAAGTTCCGCGCAGCGCCACGGCACGCACCGCATCGATCGCCGTCATCGATTTCACCGGATCGTCGTCGGCCAACGGAAACCCGGCGCCGTCGAGCAACGCGGCGACGACGTGCTCAAGCTGCGCCGCAAAGGTCGACGGCCCTTCAACGACCTCTTTCCGGTCCGCGCCGTCTGCGTGAATTTCGAGCACATGCCCCATCTGCGGCGCGAGCGGATTGATGACACGCAAACGGCCGCGAGTTCCCTCAACATCGAGCATCGCCTGAACCGACTCGCCGCCCATGCGGCAAGAAACCCGCGCCAGCGCACCCGATGGAAATGCAAGCTGAGCCGTCGTCTCGACATCGACGCCGTCGACCATGCGCATCCGCGCCGACGTAACCGTCGGCTCGCCGCCGGCCACAACGCGCGCCCACTGCAACGGATAACAGCCCAGATCCATCAGCGCGCCACCGCCCAGCGACGCGTTCCATCGAAACTCATCAGCAGTGCGCGCAATCGGAACCTGAAAGACCGCGTCGATGTTCTTGATGTCGCCGATCCCCCCGGTTCGCACCAGCGCCACAATCCGATGCCACAACTCGTGATGCCGATAATGAAACGCCTCAAACACGCGCCGCCCCGATCGCTGGGCAGCAGTCAGGATTGCCCGCGCCTGATCCGCGTTCATCGCAAACGGCTTCTCGACCAGCACATGCTTGCCCGCTTCCAGCGCCCTGATTGCCACAGCCGCATGCACCGAAGGCGGCGTCGCCACATAGATGAGATCGACCGAAGGATCGCCGATCAACGCGTCATAACTCGCATAGGCGCGTCCCGCGCCGTGTTCCGCGGCGAAAGCCTGCGCGCGCGCGGGATCGCGCGCCGCAATCCCCGCGAGTTCCACGCGCCGGTTTTCTTTCGCCGGCGCCACCATGGCGTAGACAGCAACGCGCGCCGCGCCGATGATGCCGATCCGAAGCTGTGTCTTGTCTCCCATGACGCCAAACATGCGCGATCGATGACCCCGGCGCAAACGAACATCGCCATCCGCCTGCGCGTCTCCACCGACGACGCGGCCATCGCAGCCGTCGTGACAGCGGCCTTTGGCGGCCCCAATGAGGCCGCGCTGATCGCGCAACTGCGCACCGACGGCGACATGGTCGCGGAATTCGTAGCGCTCGACGCGCGCACCGTGATCGGCCACATCGCTTTCTCACGATTGGATGTACAGGCGGGATCGGAAGCCTTGCGCGCCATCGCTCTCGCGCCCGTCGCCGTCGTCCCCGATCGTCAACGCCAAGGCATCGGCGGCGCACTGATCCGCCACGCGCACACCTGCCTGCGCGACGAAGGCGAAGAACTGGTCGTCGTGCTGGGCCACCCGGCCTACTATCCGCAGTTCGGCTTCTCGAGCCTTCTCGCCAAACTCCTCGACGCGCCTTACCACGGCGAGGCGTTCATGGCCGTGGAGCTGAAGCCCGGCATCCTTGGCGCGCTCAAGTGGCGCGTCTTCTACCCGCGCGCCTTCGCCGGCGCGCATTGACATATATTTCCACTTTTTGTTAAATAATTTCGCATGACACAGCTAGCCCGCACGCCGAGGCAAAAGCGGTCGCTTAGGGCCGCCCGCCCTGCTCCCGCCGCAGCGCAAAGAACTCGCGCCGCGTTTTCGGTCCGTAGGTCACGAAGCTTGGGTCGCGCCGCTCTTCGAGATAGGCCTGCTTCTCCAGCGCAAGACCGTCGCTCGCCGCACGTTTGCGCTGCGTGGGCACATCGACGCCATAGATCTTCGACGCGTTGAACCCGAAGATCTTGGCTTTCAGCTCCTTCGTCAATTTCGGATAGCCGTGCTTCTGCTGAAGCTCGTCGGAAATTTGGAATGCACGAAACGCCTGAATCTGATCTTGGGGCGAGCCGTACCAAATACAGTCCGTCCCCCACATCACATTGTTCTCGCCGACATATTTCAGCAGCTTGCCCCACACATGCGCGCCCTGCGCCGGATCGCGTGTCATCAAGATGCGCCACGTCGATCCCAACTCCGCATAGACGTTGGCGTTCGGCTTCACCCCATTGTCGACCAGCGACTTCACCAGAGCATCGACGCCGGCTTTCGCGTTCGCCGGATCGAACGCCCCCTCCGGCCGCGCGGCGTCATAGCCCGAGTGATAGATCATGAAGATCATGTCGGGATAACGCTTCGCCACGACGCCGATATCGCGGCACGTCGAGTGCTCGTAAGACTTCTGCCCGAACGGCAAACCCTTGTGCACGCAAACGATCTTGATGCCCAGCGCCCGCGCCTTCTCGATAAACGGAATCCCATGCTTCTCGTCGTCGAGATAATACCCGCCTGACTCGCCTGGCCCCCATTGCGTGTAGCTCTTCCAAGCAATCACGCCCCACTTGTTCTTCAACTCCTCCATCCGCTCCATGTCGCCCGGCAGGTTCGGATTGACCTTCCCGTGCAGGAACAACCGCTGCCCGTTGCCCAGCTTCTCGACCAAGGCCCGCGTCGCATCCGCCTCCTCGATCGTCAGCGGTGCATCTTCGAACGTCGACGGCACCATCGACATCACCGCGACCTGCGTGTCCGAGTCCATGAACACGTCTTTGATGTAATTCTCCCCGTTGAAGCAGTTCACATAATTGTATTCGCCCTTCCCGATCTCATGCGTGCACGCCGAGTTCGGAAAATTCTTCAACCCTTTCATCCAGCCGGAATTCGGATTGCGCCACCGCCCCAACGCATTCACGTGATGGTTCTGAACGTCGAAGATGAACTCCTGTCCCTCAAGCGTCGCCGCTGCGACGTCCTGATCGACGCCCGCAACCTTGGGCAGATCGAAATACCCGCCGACGCGCCCTTGCGCCGCATGCGCTTCGTTCATCGCCAGCAACGCCGTCGCCGCACCGCATGTCGAAACGAGAAAATCGCGCCGCCCCACCCCACGCCGCCGCGCGTTGTCGCTGACGCACGCATGCGCATGCGCGATCGCCGCTTCGTGATAGGGCTCAAGCGGCATCGGCACGAACTCGCCGTTCGACGTCGTGTCCACTTTGAACGGAAGGCGCAGGCCGTCGGGATCGTGGCGGTAATGCATGGCGTTCTCTCCTCGTCGATATTTTCGAAAAGCCTACACGAAGGGCCCGCAAAAGCGACCGCCCCATTACCTTCCGCATAATCGACAACATCGCAAACCCCGCCAAAATGACGGCCATCGCGTTCAAAAGATGGAGAGTGCCATGTCCCTTCTCAGTTCCCCGAACCTGCTGCGCTACGCTTTGATCGGCGATGCGGTGGCTAGCGGCGCGACCGGTCTCTTGATGATCGCCGGCGCCGGCTTCCTGTCCGGTCTTCTGGGCCTACCCGAACAGTTGCTGATGGTGTCTGGCGCCATTTTGATGCCCTTCACGGCGATGGTCGCCTATCTGGCAACGCGCGAGCAGCCCAGCGAAGGCAGTGTGTGGGCCGTCATCCTGATCAACATCGCCTGGGTCGCGGCCAGCGCGTTCGTGATCTTCGGCGGCGTCGTCGCGCCGACGATGCTCGGCTACGCCTTTATCGCCGCCCAAGGGATCGTGGTCTTCGCCTTTGCCGATTTCCAATTCTTCGGTCTGCGCAACGCGAACGCAACGGCGTAACGCATAAGGCGGCGCGTTAGTGCAGCGCGCCGCCGCCCTTCAACTCAAGCCACGTCCATTCGGTCGCGTGCCGAACTTGCGCGATCTGCGGCACCGGGTCGATGTCGATATGCGCCATGGTGATCAAGAGCCCGCGTTTGCGCTCGTCATCCAACAGCGGAAAGCCGGTGTACTCCGCCTCGACGGTCGTTCCGCTCTTGGTCAGTCCCGGTGTGATCTGCCACAAGCCGCAGGGCCGAGACAGCATGACGAACGCGCTGTCGAACGCTTCGCCTTTGATCGCAGGATCCACAAACTCGAGATAATCGGCGCCGACGAGATCGCGCCCGAGCATCTGGCAAACACCCGCGCCCGCGCGCACGAACTTGACGGTGAATGCGCCTTGATCCGGCTCGATCACGGAGATCCAAGGCGCCAGATCGCCCAACGCCGTAAAGTCGATCGCTTGCAGCCGCGCAACGCCGCGCGGCGTCGCCGCTCGACGAACAATAGCTTCGAATATAAGGCTTTGGGCTGACCGCGACCTCACGCGTCCTTCTCCGCATTCAGCTTGTGGAATTATGTTCGACTTTGCCGAAATTGGCAGACGCACAATGTCGCACACGTTATATTTAGTGCATCTATGTCATTGTGATGACGATCGCGAGCTTCGCAAGAAATGGCCGAACCAAAAACAAAAGCGACCAAAGACAGCGTCACGGATTTCGTGAAGAAAATCCCCGACCCGCAAAAACGCGCCGACACACAAGCCGTGATCGCGCTGATGAAAGACGCGACGAAGCTCGACCCGGTCATGTGGGGCACAAGCATCATCGGTTTCGGCACATATACGTACACCTATGCCAGCGGCGGCACTGGCGATTGGCCGATCATCGGTCTGTCGCCGCGCAAGCAGAACCTGACGCTCTACATCATGCCGGGCTTCGACGACGGCGCAGCCCTGCTGAAGAAACTGGGCCCGCACTCGATCGGTAAATCGTGCTTGTACATCAAGCGGTTGTCCGACATCGATTTACCGACGCTAAAAAAAATCATCGTTGGTTCGATCGTCAAAATGAAGAAAACTCACGCCGGCATCACCTCATCCGCACCCGGCCGCGCCGCCACAAAAGCAGGCAAAGCCTCACAGCGCTCCGCCAAAGCCGCGAGCCGCGGATAGTCGCGCGCGACATCAATCTCGCTCAAACGCAATTTGATGTAACCGACCAGCGCCGCCGCCGTCAGATCCGCCTGCGTGAAGCGGCCAAGCGCAAGCCAGTCGCCGGTAAGCCGGTCTTCCAGATAGGCCAGGCCGCCGCGCATTTGATCGCGGCACCGCGCCAGCCACTCTTCGTTGACCGCGCCCGCAGTATGAAAATGCCGCTCGTAAACTTGCGCACCCGCCTTGTCGATCGCGCCATTTGCGACCGCCACCAGTTGCATGACGCGTCGCCGCTCACCGCCCGATCGGGGCATCAACGCCCGCGCAGGTCCGACGACCTCATCGAGGTGGTCCAGAATCGCCGCGCTGTCGATCAACACCTCGCCGTCGTCGAGCACCAGCGAGGGGATGCGCACCAGCGGATTGATCGCCGCCATCTGCCCGGCATCCGCAAACACCGAGATCGGATTGCGGGTAAACGCAATACCGTAATGGTGCAGCGCGATTGCAACACGCCGCACATAAGGCGAGTCGTACTGACCGACCAGAATCATGAATCAACATCCGCAGAGGGTTAGCCGCATTTCCTACGCAGGCAGTTTAACACGTCACCTGTCACGACGGTGGCAGCAGACAAATTGCCCCGCCCCCACACGCGGTATAATTGGCGAATCATTGGTTCGAGGGATCACCAAATGGCGCGTTACCGTGAACGCCGCGTTCGGCTCAGTTCGTCGTCGCCCACATTCGACGTCTTCCCACTGCTCGCGCTGCCGATGCTCTACTACAATTTCATGGTCTTCTTCATCATCGGCTTGGACCCGGCTGCGGTAAACGCCTGGCTGGCCGGACCGGCATTTCAGCTCACAATGTTCTCCGGCGCCACTTGGTCGATGACCCAAGCCGACGTCATCGTCGCCGCCGCCATGGGGCTCCTCTTCATCGAGATTTTGAAGTCCGTCGGCTCACCGATGCTCTCCTTGGTCAACCACGGCATCGCGGTGATGACGCTTCTGGTCTACGTGGTCGAGTTCATCTCGTTCCCGGGCTTCACGACCTCTGTCTTCTTTATGCTCGGCCTCATGCAACTCATAGACGTCATCGCCGGCTACACGATCACGATTGTGTCCACCCGGGGCCTCACCCGATAGAGCCGCCGACAGCGCCGGCAAAACCTGCGTATGATCTTCCACGCCGTCGGCCGCTCAAGGCCGCCGGCCATAAGGAGGAAGGTCCATGGCGAAGAAGTCAGCCGACACGGGTACCTATCGCGTCACTGAAATCATCGGCACCAGCAAGACCTCGTGGGAGGACGCGGCGAAGTCCGCCGTCGAAACGGCAGCCCAGTCGCTGCACGATCTACGCATCGCCGAAATCACCAAGCTCGACATGCGCATCGACGACGGCAAGGTCGTCCAATACCGCGCCCGCGTATCCCTGTCGTTCAAGTACGCGCCTTAAGCGCTACCAAGTCGCAGCGAGCCGCTTCCGCGCGTCGGAACGCGGCTCGATGCTTTGCAGACCAAACGCCCGCCGCACTTCACCCAACGTCCGCGCGGCCGTCTCGCGGGCCAGCAGCGTGCCCTCCGCAACGAACCGCATCACCAGCGCCGGATCGCGCGCGTAACGCGCGCGCCGCTCGCGAATGGGCTGAAGCAACGCCTGCAGCACATCGTTGAGCCGCCTCTTCACGGCGCTGTCGCCAAGGCCGCCGCGCCGATACTGCTCCGCCAACGCCGCGACGCCCGCACGATCCGGATCGAACGCCTCAAGATACGCGAACACCACGTTCCCGTCCGTTTGCCCGGGATCCGACACGCGCAGATGCGCAGGATCGGTGAACATCATCTGCACCGCACGCGTCACCTCGTCGGCCGAGGCCGACAAGCTGATCGCATTGCCCAGCGACTTCGACGCCTTCGCCTTGCCGTCGATGCCGGGCAAGCGCGGGGTGGTCGACAGCAATGCTTTCGCTTCCGGCAATACGTCGCGCCCGGCAAGCCGGTTGATCCGCATCGCAATCTCGTTCGTCTGTTCGATCATCGGCAACTGGTCATCGCCGACCGGGACCAGCGTCGCTTTGAACGCCGTGATGTCCGCGGCCTGCGACACCGGATAGCAAAGGAATCCCGCCGGAATATCGCGCGCAAACCCGCGCTGCTGAATCTCCGCCTTCACGGTCGGATTGCGCTCCAACCGCGCCACGGTGACGAGGTTGAGATAGTGCACCGTCAACTCAGCCAACTCCGGCACTCCGGATTGCAGCACAAACGGCGAGCGTTCGGGATCAAGCCCGACCGCCAGATAGTCGAACGCCACCTCAAGCACATTGCGCGCCACACGCCCGGGATCACTCACGTTATCCGTCAGCGCCTGCAAATCGGCGAGCAAGATGAGCTGCCGCCGGCAGTTCCCCTGCAACGCCAACCGGTTCACCAGCGACCCGGCATAGTGCCCAAGGTGCAGCGGCCCCGTCGGCCGGTCGCCGGTCAGAATAATGTCGTTCGAATAGTCGCCCATGGGTCCATCTCCTTCGTTGTCGAAGGACGCCCGGCACGGAAAACGACAAGAAAAAAGGCCGCATCCGAACCGGAGCGACCTCGCGTAGAAAAAACGCGCGCCACCCGCCTAAGCGGGCCACCAAAACTGTACAGATGTGCAGATGCGCGTCGTCATGCCTTCGTCCTACACGAGCGCCGGGCAGCCGCGCAACCCCGCAACGGGCTTAACGATCCGCGATCAGGCGCTGATAGACGACAGTGTCGCCAATGGGCCTCACCCCGACATACCCGGCGTCGATCACCGTCTCGTGCCGCTTCGCATCGGCGAATGGCACGAGCACGTGGTCGTTCGGATCGGTCTGCAGAGCGCCCGCCTCGAACCCTTTGAGCAATCCGATGATGGGATACCCGGGATCGAAGCGAATGCCGACGATCACCATCCCCTTCGCCATCAAATTCGTCCAGCTCACCACGTTGTCGAGATGAACGCCGGAGCAAACCCACTTCATCTGCGCGCGCTCCGCATGTTCGATACGCGCGTCCAGCAGCATCCGCTGATAGCCGCGTCCGCGCGCCGACCGCCGCACCATCGTGTTTTCCAGAAACGCGGCGCGGTGCTGCCAGTCTTTCGCCGGCACGCGTGGAAACGGCGTCAGCCCCGCATTCGCGTGATCCTCGCTCGGCAGCCGCAGCAGCGACACCGCAGACAATCCCGCCTCGTCGACCACGCCATAGGCGGCGCCCAGCGATCCGTCGAGATACCCATGCACCTCGCCGTCGTCCTTCCGGCGGATGAAACCTTCCGGCGCCAGCGCGGCAACGCTGCCTTCCAGATCGAACACATCGAGCATGTCCGGCATGGCGAGCTGTCGAACAACGGGCACGTGCACGGCCATATTCATCGGGGGACCTCAAAGCGAACGAGCGGGGAGGTCACATCTGGGGTGTCACGACAGCGCTATGCCAGTTAGCTCGTCACACTCGCGCCGCTTTTGCGCATCAAGCGCCGCACAAATTTCTGTGAGTCAGCGCGGCGGCCCTTCAATAAATAGCACAGCCATATCGCTCGCCGCATCGAACATGCCGCGCGCCGACGGCTGTGTCGTAGCGTTCGCCGACAGCGCAACAACCACACCGCTATCGGGGAAAAGGATGAGCATCGCTTGCGACCCCACGGCGACGCCACCGTGATGAATCGCACGCCAGCTCTTACCCGGATACGCAGGGTCCTTCAGCACATCCACGCGAAACCCAAGGCCATAGTCCTGCGGATTCACAGCCCCACTGCGCAATTTGCGCGGCGTGGACATCGCCGCAAAGCTCTCCGCCGACACGACCTTGCCTTCCAGCATCGCCGCGCCGAACACAGCCAGGTCATGCGGTGTGGAGCGAAAACCGCCGCCCGCCCACTTGTTGCTGACGTCCACTTCCGGCGCCGCGATCACATGACCGTCCCGCGCAATGTTCTGATAGTCGCTCGCGCGCTCCGCGACGGGCTTCAGCTTGTCGTCGCCTTGCGTCGCCGTCATGCCGAGCGGCCCGAACACTTCAGCCTGCATCATGTCAAGAAACGGCACACCCGCCGCCGACTCCGCCGCCGCACTCGCCAACGTGTACCCATACGTGCTGTACGAAAACGACGTGTCCGGCTCGAACAGCAAAGGATCGTCCTGAAATACGACGAGACTGTCGCGCACGTTCGCATACCGCACATTCGATCCGAAGTCGGAGAACGTCGGCGGCGACAGCTCAAACCGATAATGACGAATGCCCGCTTGATGCGACAGCAACTGCCGCATCGTGATCGCATTAGGCTTCACCGGAAACGACGGCACATACGCGCGCACGTCGACATCCAACGCCAACACGCCGCGATCGACCAACCGCATCACGCCCGCCGCCGTCAGCGACTTCGACACACTACCGATCGCATAGGGCGTCGTGATCGTCGCCCGCCGCTTCGCAGCGAGATCCGCATAACCTTGCGCTTCCTGCCAAACAACTTTGCCGCCGACCGCAACAGCCACCGACACCGACGGGTAACCGATCTCGCGCCGCAACTGCGTCAGCCGCGCGCGCGCCGCCGCCAGCGCCCGCAAATCGACGCTGGGATCGGTCTGCGTATCGGCAACGGTGTCGGTCTCAAGCGCCGGAATAGCTTCGCGAACGGATAAATAGAATCCGGCAAGCCCACCCACCGCTAAAACCAACAGCAGCAAGATGACGCCGACAGTCCTCAGCACAAACCGCATCGCACCCCCCTCAAATCCAAGCGACGCTCTACCAGCACCTGCGCACAAGGCAAGACGATGGCGGGACTTTAACCCTCTTCGCTTTGGCGCAAGCGAGGCGCGGCAAAGTCACAGTCGCGTTCGGGCGTAACGGCACCGTCTCGACAGCGCCATGCCATTCGCTTTAGTACATGGGAGAAAACCAGGGGAATTTTACGTGCGCAAGACTGCTCTACTGACCGCGGCAATGACGGCCGCCATCGCATTTTCCACGGCGCAAGCCGACGCCGCCGACGTGTTCTCGCGGCTGACGTCCGAGCGCCTCACGACCCTCCTCAAGGGCGCCGGTGCAACCGATATCACGACGACCAAGCCCGAAGCCGGCGTCGAGATGATCACGTTCAACGACGGCAACGGCGCGGTCAATCTCGTGCTCTTGGAATGCACGGCCGACGGTTGCGGCACGCTGCAGATGAGCATCATCTTCGACAAAGACCCTCGCTTCACGCCGACCGCGCTCAACAGCTTCAACGCGACGTACCTGACGGCGCAAGCTGCGGTGATGACAAGCGGCAATGTTGCCCTGATGGATCTCTACGTGCCCGGCGGCGGCGTGACCGAAGACAATCTGAAGTACAACATCGCCGTCTTCCTGACGTCGCCCACGCAATTCGAAAAGGCGATGCAATCGCAGGTCACCGCGTCGGTCGACACGAAGCCCGGCGCGGCCCAGCCCGTCGTCGCACCGAAAGCACTCACTCTAGGCGCCGAAGCCGCGCTGACGGCCAGCAAGTTCGACGCGATGAAATACCTGTCGACAAAATCCGGCCGCCGCCTCCGCTAACCGTTTTGCATTAGAATTAGGGCGCACCTTCTTCACCCCTCGCCCGCCCTTGGGCGGGAGAGGGGCCGGAGGTGAGGGTGGGCGCTACACAAGCTGAGCGCGCGAAACCGCCTCACCAAGCACACCAAGCCACTTGCGCGGTATCACTGCTTGGCGCGAAGCGCCGGTCGATGAGTCAATTTCAGACGCAACTGCGACGACCCACACGCAGCTTGGTGGGCTTCGTGGTTCATCTAATCCACGCATCAACCGCCCGAGCATTGTAAGGCCCACCCTCACCCCCGCCCCCTCTCCCGCCCAAGGGCGGGCGAGGGGTGAAGTAAGTCCGTCCGCGCTGCTCGCGTCGTACTAAAGTCCCGGCGTGAACTTGCCGTTCTTCGGCCAGCCCTTGGGCACCAGGCGGCCCGCTTGCGCGCGCTCGCCCACGTATTCCTTCAGCTCCGACTTGTCCCACGTGCGCCCGTTGTAGTCGCGCAAGCCGTCGGCAAGCCTGAACGTGGTGCCGTCGTTGAGCCCGCCGTCCTTGTACTTCTGCATGGTTACGCCCTTGCCCTTGGCCATCTCCGGCACGTCGGCAAGTTTGAACACGACCATCTTCCGGTTCTCGCCGATGAAGGCCACGTGATCGCCGTCGACCGGCGCGCAGACTTTCGCTTCCTCGAGCGGATCGACGTTCATCACCTGCTTGCCACCCTTCTTTTGGGCCAGCACCTCGTCTTCGGGCACGACAAACCCGCGTCCCGAACTCGAAGCGATCAGCAGCTTGCGCCCCGGCTGATGGACGAATAGCGCCACGATGTCTTGATCGTTTTCGAGATCGCACATCAAGCGCACCGGCTCGCCATTTCCGCGCCCACCCGGAAGCTGCCCGCAGTCGAGCGTGAAGAACCGCCCGTTCGTCGCGAACAACAACAGCTTGTCGGTCGTCTGCGCCTGAACCCAGAACCGCGCCTTGTCGCCCTCTTTGTATTTCACGTCGTCGTTGGACTCGACGTGCCCGCGCATCGCTCGGATCCAACCCTTCTCGGAACAGATCACCGTGATCGGCTCCTTCTCGACCAGCGACTCCAGCGGCACGTCCTCGATCGTCGGCGCATCCGCGAACGCCGAGCGGCGCTTGCCCAGCGGCGTCTTCGCCCCGAACTTCGTGCGCAGCTCCTGCAGGCTGCCTTTCAACCGATCGTTCTGCAGATCTTCCGATTTGACCAGCGCCTTCAAATCCTTCTGCTCCGCCTTCAAAGCCACGTGCTCCTGACGGATCTCCATCTCTTCCAGCTTGCGCAAGCTGCGCAGCCGCATGTTCAAGATCGCCTCGGCCTGCACTTCCGAAAGCTTGAACGCCTTCATCAACTCGGGCTTCGGCTCATCCGACGTGCGGATGATCTTGATCACCTTGTCGAGGTCCAGGAACACCGACAGATAACCGTCGAGGATCTCCAACCGGTCGGCAATCTTCGCCAACCGATGGCTCGCACGGCGGATCAACACCCCGCGCTGATGATCGAGGTATGCGACCAGCGTCTGCTTCAGGCTCATCACCCGCGGCGTCTGGTTCGCATCCAGCACCGTCATGTTGAGCGGAAAGCGCGTCTCCAAATCGGTGAGACGATAGAGCTGCTCCATCATCAACTCAGGTTCGATGTTCCGGCTCTTCGGAATGAGAACAAGACGAATGTCCTCCGCCGACTCGTCGCGCACGTCGTCGAGGAACGGCAGCTTCTTCTCGCCGATAAGGTCTGCAATGCGCTCGACCAGTTTCGACTTCGCCACTTGGTACGGAATCTCGGTGACGACGATCACCCACGTGCCCCGCTGACCGTCTTCCTTGCGCCACTTCGCGCGAACACGGAAACCGCCCTTGCCCGTGCGATAGGCCTCGGCGATCGACTCCGCCGGCTCCACGATCGTCCCGCCCGTCGGAAAGTCCGGCCCCTTGATGTACTGCAGCAACGTCTCGTCGCGCGCATTCGGCGCACCGATCAGATGGATCAGCGCCTGCGCGATCTCATCCAAGTTATGCGGCGGAATATTCGTCGCCATGCCGACCGCGATGCCCGCCGCACCGTTCGCCAGCAAATTCGGAAACCCACCCGGGATGATGACCGGCTCGCGGTCTTCGCCGTTATAGGTTGGGCGATAATCGGCGCCGTCGTCGTCCAAACCCTCAAGCAGGATCTGCGCGATCTCCGTCAATCGGCTTTCCGTGTACCGCATCGCGGCCGGGTTATCGCCGTCGATATTGCCGAAGTTCCCCTGTCCGTCGATCAGCGGATAACGCAGCGAAAAATTCTGCGCCAAACGAACCAACGCGTCATAGATCGACTGATCGCCATGCGGATGGAACTGACCCATCACGTCGCCGACCACGCGCGCGCATTTCTTGAAGCTGGACTGAGGATCGAGCCTGAGCCGCTGCATCGCGAACAGCAGCCGCCGATGTACGGGCTTCAACCCGTCGCGCACATCCGGCAAGGCGCGCTGCATGATCGTCGACAGGGCATAGGCCAGATAGCGGTCGCCCAAAGCCTGCTTCAGATCGACGTCGCGTACGTCTTCGATCGTCATCGCGAATCCTCATAACTAGTACCGGGGGAGGGTTTGACTAACGGTCAGGCCCCTGCGCCGCAAGCCGTTCGGTAAGGCGGCCACGGGCGGCGGGCAGCGGCGTTCCGTGCTGTTCCAAGGCCACGCGCTCCAGGAAAAACCCCGTCAGCGCCAATCCATCCACAAGATCCTGCACGGACGCCACGCCGTCATCCGGCGTCAGGAACCGCGGCAAAGCCAACAACCGCTGTTTATACGGCGCCGCCGCCGCCTCAGTAACGGCCCGCCCCGTCTTCGGAGACACAAACGCCAGCCCCTCGCGCTCCCCCGTCACCGCGCATTCGGTCAGATCGAGCCCAAAGCCCAGATCCTCGAGCAGCATGATCTCGAACTGCACATAATCCTCGATCCACCCAGGCGAGGCCTTCTCCGTCACGGTGGACAACATCTGATCCAGCGCCTCGTACACGCGCGTGTGCGCCTCGCGCTCGGGCAACGTCGCCGCCACCATCGCGCACGCCGCGCTCAATCCCGCAAGCTTCAACCCGTCACTGAAGAACTGCGCCGCCCGCGCCGAAGCCAACTCGATCGTGTAGCTGCCCAATTGCTGATCGATCCGCGCCCGCCAATGCAGCTTCAGCACATTGCCCGGCTCAAGCGCGCCCTTGAGCCGCTTTGACGTCGCGCCGCGCAGCAGCCCCAGATGCCGCCCATGCTCGCGCGTCAGCGCCTCCAAAATCGCACTGCTCTCGCCAAAGTGGCGCAACCCCAAGACGATGCCGTCGTCGCTCCAATCCATGCGCCAAGCAATGCATCAGTCGCGATGTGCTTCACAAGCGGTATCGCCCGAAGCCGCTCCACCGTGACGTGCAGTATAGAAGCGCTTATCATCACATTTTTTCTTGCACTGGATTGCGAGCATCGAAGGACTTCATTAGCGTCGACAACACAAGAGATCCGATCCCGCAATCATCCGCCCAAGAAAGACCGCTCTGATGCGCAAACTGTGCCTTGCTCTGACGGCCGCAGCCTCGCTCGCCGCCGTCGCGCCCGCCTTCGCCGCCGAACCGCCCGAGCCGCCGATCAGCAACCCGACGAGTATCGTCGACTCGGCCGATCCCGAGAAAATCGCCGAGATGATGCGCGAGTTGGGGGCCCTGCAAGTTCAAGTGCGCGAAGCCCAAGGCACAAAAGTCGTCACATTCTCCTACGGCGAAGTGCCCTACAACGTCGGCTTCAGCCTGTGCGATGTCCGTCCGGGCAAATGCCTCGCCGCGACGACGATCGTCGTCGTCAACTTGGGCACAGCCACCGTGCCGCCGCTGGAGTCGCTGAACAGCGTCAACGCCGGCATGTTCGTCACGGCGGTGAAACTCGACGCCAATCGATTTGCCGTCGGCCGCGTCAACATCGTCGACGGCGGCGTCACGAAGAAGAACCTCGCGATCAATGTCGGCTCCTTCGTCGTCACCTTCCAGGCGCTGATCAAGGCGCTCGACCAACAGGTCGTCGCCAGCGCGCCATCACGCAACGCATACTTAAGCGCCCCTGTCCGCCCGCGCGCCGAGCTGGCGACGCCCGCCGACATCGCGCGCATCACCAAGGCCATGTTGGCGAACTACGCGACCACATTACCGCGACGCCGCTAGAGGCAAGCGCACAGAGGATGGCGCACGCGCGCCGTCCTCTCCCGCGAATTCGCCGCCGCCAATTCGCGCGTCAAGTGTGTGCGCGAAGGCAGCACAAGGCCGAAGTTCTTCCCCCGCTGATTGCACCACCGGCACAAGCCGACTAGCGTGCTTGACCGTATGCTCAAGCCCTTGGGGCGACCGCCATACCGGCGCCGCCGCACGGGCTCTTGTTTATTTTGAGGATCGACCGAATGCGCTTCGTGACAGCCGCCGCGTTTTTTGCACTCGCCGTCTCCGCGATCGCACCGTCCGCGATGGCTGCCAGTGTCGCAAGCTTCACCGCCGAGAATGTGAAAGCGATGGTGACCGAAGCCGGCGGCTCCAACGTCACCAGCCAAACGGCCGAAGGCCTAACCTTCGTCAATTTCGACCTCAACGGCCTTCCCTTCACCTATTCGCTTCAGCTGTGCGATCCGAAGGGCAAGGCGGGCTGCGCCGGCATCCTCATGGCGATCGGCGTCTCGCTCGATCAGCCCTACGGCCTTGAGACGCTGAACAGCTTCAACCGCGACGTGCCTCTCGTGACCATCGTGCAGCTCGACGCCAAGACAGTCGCCTTCGGCCGCTTCGCCGTGGCGATGGGCGGCATGTCAGCCGAGAACTTCAAAGCGAACATGCAAATGGTGGCCGTCGGCCCCGAACTCTTCGTCCGCCACCTCAAGGGCCAAGTTGTGGCCTCGACCGGCACAGCCGGCCAAGCCGTGCCCGTCAGCGCGACGCCGGAAACGGCGCCCAAAGCCATCCGCCTCTCGCCGCAAGCGATGAGCCGCCTCGTCGACGAGGATGTCCTGAAGAAATTGAACGTGAAGTAGTCCGGCTGTCACGGATCCGGCGGGAGAGATCGTTGATGCGAAAGTTCATTTGGGCCGCTTTGGCCTTGGCGCTTGCGACAGGCTTTGCTGAGGCGGCCGACACCGAACGCGTGATCAGCAACCCGACCGCCATGGTCGAAGCCGTCAAGGCTGACGACCTCGCCGCCATGCTGCGCGAACTCGGCGCGGCCAACGTTCAAATCGAAGACATCAAGGGCGAAAAGGTCGTCTCTTTCAGTGACGGCGGCGTGCCTTTCAGCATCGCGATCACGTTGTGCGAAAAAGGCAATACCACCAACTGCATAGGCTTCGCTCAGTTGCTGGTGATGAAAGACGGCGGCTATTCCTACGAAACGCTGAACCAATTGAACGTCGATACGACGACGCTCACCCTCTTTAAAGGCGAAGGCGGCGGCTACATTGGAATCGCGCGCGTCGAACTCGTCGACGGCGGCGTGACCCGCGCGCGCGTGGCCAATGCGATCCTTTGGTACGTCGCCGAAGCACATGATGCGATCAAGAAGCTGACGACCCAGGTCGTGGCCGGTGTCGCCCCGGACGGAAAGACCAGCGCGCTGGCGGCGGGCAATGCGTCTGCGCCGCAAGCGGTCAAGCCCGATGCCGAAACCGCCACCCGGATGTTCAAGACCTTGAACCGCCTCGCAGACAAACGGCCGCTCAAGAAACTCAACGCGAAATAGCCGCTCAACACGAACCAGGGATGGGGAACAGACATGCGTAAATTGATGCTAGCCGCGGGCATGGCGCTCGCAATCGCCGGCGTGACGCCCGCCGCGCTCGCGCAAGAACTCAGTTCGACGCCGATGACGCACTTCACGGCGACCAACGTGTCGGCGCTACTGACGAAAATCGGTGCGCAGAACGTCACCTCCAGCAAGGACTCGGACGGCATCACCACGATCGTGTTCGAGGTCGGTGGCGCGAAATTCCGCGGCATGCTTCTCGTCTGCAAGACGGAGCCGAACTGTTTAGGCCTGCTGCTCGGCGTTCCCGTCTTGGTCGAAGGCAGCACGATTTCGTCCGAGATCGTGAACAGCTTCAACGGCGGCGCGCCGTTCGGCAAAGCCTATCGCGCCAAAGACGGCACCGCCGTCGTGCTGTTCCGCTATGTCATCTCCGACTACGGCGTTCTCGAAGCCAACGTGGCGTCCAACATCGCGAACTTCACCGGCATGCCGGCAGCCTTCGCGCGCCATCTCGCCAGCCAAACGATCGCCTCGAACGAGAGCGGCAAACCGGCGACCGTGAACCTCACGACGGCGAAACCCGCAGCAGTGGCCGCAGCCGAAACGAAAGCGGCCATCACCGCAAAAGCACCCGCGGCCGTCGGCCTGAAACTACCGGCCGGCCCGGAACATGCCGACCTCACGAGCTACCTCGAAAGCTTCGCGAAAGACCCGGCGTACAAGATTACAAAGTAAGCGAAAGCAAACGCCGGTGCCCCTAAACGGGCGCCGGCGTCACCGCTTGGGGAGATCGAGTCCCATCTCGCGGTAATGCGCCGGATCGTCGGCCCAATTTTCGCGCACCTTCACATGCAAAAAGAGATGCACCTTGTGCCCGAACAGGGCCTCCATCTCCGTGCGCGCCGTTGAGCCGAGCAGCTTGATCGTCGCCCCGCCCTTGCCCAGCACGATCGCCTTCTGCCCGTCGCGCTCGACGAAAATCGTCTGCTCGACGCGCGCACTGCCGTCTTTGTTTTCCTTCCACTGCTCGGTCACGACCGTCGTGGAATAGGGCAACTCCTGATGCAACCGGTCATAGATCCGCTCGCGCGTGATCTCCGACGCGAGCAGCCTGAGGGGAATATCCGCCGCCTGATCTTCCGGATAGGCCCACGGCCCCGGTGGCACGGCGGCCGCCAAATGCGCGAGCAATTCCTTCGTGCCGTCCCCGGTCAGCGCCGAGATCATGAACACACGCTCGAACGTCGCCTGCCCGCGCAACCGCTCGATCAACGGCAGCAACTCGTCGCGCCGCATCCCGTCGATCTTGTTGAGCAGCAACACCGCCGGACGGTTGGCAGCACTCAACCCCTCGATGATCCGCGTCGTGTCCTTGGCCGACCAGCCGTCGGGCGAGGCGATCAACTCCGGCGCATCGACGATAAGACAAACGACGTCGGCGTCGGCCGCGCCAGCCCACGCCGCATTGACCATCGCGCGGTCCAACCGGCGCTTCGGCTCAAAGATCCCCGGCGTGTCGACAAGAATGATCTGCGACTTGTCCTCGATCATCACGCCGCGCACGCGCATGCGCGTGGTCTGCACCTTGCGGCTGACGATCGAAACCTTCGAGCCGACAAGTTTGTTGACCAAGGTCGACTTGCCCGCATTCGGCGCACCGATGATCGCGACAAACCCGCAGCGGCGGTCGGGCCCGCTCACGCTGCGATCCTCTTCATCAAAGCACGTGCCGCCGCTTGTTCCGCCGCGCGCAAACTGGCCCCCTCGCCCGCGGCAGACTCTTGGCCCGAGACCGAAACCTCAACCGTGAAGCGCGGCGCATGATCCGGTCCTTCGCGCTTGGCGAGCCGGTAAGTCGGTGTTCCCAATTTTCGCCCCTGCGCCCATTCCTGAAGCGCGTTTTTCGGATCGCGCAGGTCGCCGGTGACCTCGCTCAACAGCGGTTGCCAATACTTCGTCACGAACTTGCGCGCCGCATCGATCCCGCCGTCGAGATAGAGCGCTGCGATCACCGCCTCGCACGCATCGCCCAGGATGGCGCCCTTGTGCCGCCCGCCGGAACGATCCTCCGACGGCGCCAGGATCAACGCCTGACCGATGCCGGCCGCCTCGGCGACCCGCGCACATGTTTCCATGCGCACCAGCGCATTGAGCTTCAACGCAAGCCCGCCTTCGTTCTGGTCGGGAAACTCGGCGATCAAAATCTCCGCGATCAAAAAGCCCAGCACCCGGTCGCCCAGAAACTCAAGCTGTTCATTGTCCAATCCGCCCACGCTGGCGTGCGTCAAGGCCCGCTCGATCAGCGCGCGGTCCTTGAACCGATGTCCGAACTGCAGAGCCGCGGCTTTGCGCTTGGCGGGCGCGGGCGCCGCCGCTTCCGCCTCAGTCGATCGAGTGGAAGAACCGGCCGTAACGGAAAGCCGTCGGCCACTTCCAGATTTCCCAGATTTGCGCACTGCCATCGGTGGAGAAAAAGATGATATCGGCCCGTCCGACGAGGTTCTCTTCGGGAACGAAACCGACGCCGCTATCGGCCATCCGGCTATCGTTTGAGTGATCGCGGTTGTCGCCCATCATAAAGTAGTGGCCGGGCGGCACAACGAATTCTTGCGTATCGTCCGCCCCGTCCTCATCGGCCTTGGCGTCCAGCACATAGTGGCTCACGCCGTTGGGCAGCGTTTCGCGGTACTTCGGAACCCTCACCTCCGCGCCGTAGGTATCGACGGTGACGTAGTCCTCAACGCGCTCCATCTTGCACGGTTCGCCGTTGATGTGCAGCACGCCGCCGATCATCTGCACGCGATCGCCCGGCAGACCGACCACACGCTTGATATAGTCCTCCCACGGACGAACCGGCAGGCGGAACACCACGACATCGCCGCGCTCCGGCGGCGCCGACCAGACGCGTCCCTTGATCACCTCGGGTGACCAAGGAAACGAATGGTTGGAATAGCCGTAGGCGAACTTGGACACGAACAGATAGTCGCCGACCAACAGCGTATCCTCCATTGAACCCGACGGAATGTTGAACGGCTGGAACAGGAAGGTGCGGATGAACGCCGCAATCAGGAACGCGTAGAAGACCGTCTTCAGGACCTCGACGACAAACGACGATCGCGTGGCGCGTCGTTCTACTTGTCCGTCCATGGATGGCCCCCTAACGCCGGCAGCGGCGCAAGCCGCCGGCGGATCCTTCGCGTCAAGTGATCAGGTTGAGCAGACGGCCATAACGAATGGCGAACGGCCACTTCCAAACTTCCCAAAGCGCCGCCGACCCGTCATGCGAGAAGAACACCACTTCCGCGCGGCCGACCAAATTCTGCTCCGGCACAAAGCCGACGTCGCCGCGGCTGTCGTTCGAGTTGTCGCGGTTGTCGCCCATCATGAAATAATGGCCGGGCGGCACGGTGATCTCCGCCGTGTTGTCGTACTGCGTGATCCCGCGCTCATCCAACACGACATGCGTCACGCCGCCGGGCAGCGTTTCGTTGTAACGCGGGATGGGTGTCTCGTTGCCTTCCGCATCCGTGACGATGCGGTCTTCGATGCGCTCCTGCTTGCAGGGCTCGCCGTTGATGTAGAGCACGCCGTCGATCATCTGGATCCGGTCGCCGGGCAAACCGATGACACGCTTGATGTAGTCCTGCGTCGGATCGGGCGGGAAGCGGAACACCACGACGTCGCCGCGCTTGGCGGGGCTGTCCATCACGCGGCCGGCAAACGCGACCGGCGTGAAGAATGGGAACGAGTACTGCGAATAGCCGTAAGTGAATTTCGAGACGAAAAGATAGTCGCCGATCTCAAGCGTCCCCTCCATCGAACTCGACGGAATGCGGAACGGCTGGAACAACAGCGTCGGCATGAACAGGAAGAAGAACGCAGCAATGCCGATCGTCTTATAGGTCTCGACGGCAAACTCGGTGCGCCACCAGCGCTTTTCGGTTTCGGACGACATACGCAAATCCTAGGGCCAACCGCCCGCATCAAGAAATGAGGTTTCCCCCCACAACTGTCAATTCGCCGGTCGTTACAGGGGGTTAATCCCGGGATATTACCCCCCGAAAACGGCCCTACTGAGGCAAATCGGCAGGCACGGCCGAGATGATCACGATCGCTTGGGCCAAGGGAAAATCATCAGTTATGGTGAGATCGATCTGCGCGCGCATCCCCTTAGGGGTAATTTCAGAAAGCCGGGCCGCCGCCCCGCCGGTCAAAGCCATGGTGGGCTTGCCCGACCGGAGGTTCACAACCCCCATATCCCGCCAAAACACGCCCCGCCGAAATCCGGTACCCAACGCCTTGGAACAAGCCTCCTTAGCCGCAAACCGCTTGGCATAGGACGCAGCCCGATTCTTCCGCCCCTCAGACTTCCGCTGCTCGGTATCCGTATAGAGCCGCTGCACAAACCGCCCGCCGAACCGGTCGAGCGTCTTCTCGATCCGCCGGATGTCGATGAGGTCGCTGCCGATACCGATAATCATCGCTGCATCGCCTTAGTACTTTGCCCTTCTCCCTCTGGGAGAAGGTGGCGCGGCGCGATAGCGCCGTGACGGATGAGGGACTTCGGTGCACCGAGGCCCCTCATCCGTCTCGCCGCTACGCGGCGATCCACCTTCTCCCAGAGGGAGAAGGGCAAAGATTTGAGGGCAACCACGGTAGCGCTCACGCGAACGAGGTCCCCGCGCCACCGCGCGCCTCATCCATCAACTGACGCATGCGCCGGATCGAAGCGTCGAGCCCTATGAAGATCGCCTCGCCGACAAGAAAATGCCCGATGTTCAGTTCAACGACTTCGGGAATGGCGGCAACAGGCCCAACCGTCTCAAACGTCAGCCCATGCCCCGCATGGCACTCAAGCCCCAACCGCGCAGCTTCCTTCGCGCCCGCCTTCAACTGCTCCAAAATCTTGTCGCGCTTCGCAAAGTCACCATGCGCATGCGCATCGCAATAAGCCCCGGTGTGCAGCTCAACCACATGCGCACCCAGCGCCTTAGCAACGGCCAACTGCACCGGATGCGCTTCGACGAACAGCGACACGCGAATCTTCGCCGCCGCCAACTCGCGCACGAACGGCGCCAAATGATTATGCCCCGACGCGACGTCGAGCCCGCCCTCGGTCGTCCGCTCCTCGCGCTTCTCCGGCACCAAACACACCGCGTGCGGCTTGTGCCGAAGCGCGATGGTCAGCATCTCCTCCGTCGCCGCCATTTCCAGATTGAGCGGCTTGTCGATCTTGCGCGCGAGCTCTTCGATATCCTCATCGCTGATATGCCGGCGATCCTCACGCAAATGCGCCGTGATCCCATCGGCCCCAGCCGCCACCGCAACCTGCGCCGCACGCAAAGGCTCAGGATGCCGCCCACCGCGTGCGTTCCGGATCGTCGCGACGTGATCGATGTTCACGCCCAGGCGCAGATGCTTGCTCACTCAGTACCCTCCGTCCGCGTCGAGAGTGCCACGCCAGGATCGCACGCGAAAGCGGTCGACGGGCGAGAGCCAATCCTCGCTCGGCCGTTCGCGGTAACGCCCCGCGACGCAATCTTCCCGCGACAGGAGACACGAGCCCTTCCAAGTGTCCCCGGCGAACTGCGCCAGAACCGCGCGCTCCTCATTGATCAAGAGATGAAGAGCACCGATCGGGTCGGTGATGTCGCTCGCCAGATCCTCGCGATCCGTCGGCCAGACGAAGTGGGAGTGATCCCAGTCCATGCCAATCGTGACTTCGCCGTTGTCGGTCCACACGGTGAGCGGATGCGCAAGACGAGAGCCCGCCGGATCCGGCACTTTCACGACGAGATAGCCTTCGCCCGTCGCCTCATCCCGCGTCACCGTGGCATGAGCTTCCCATGCTGGCCATTCCGCGAAGAGCAACCGAGCAAACTCCCGCGAATAATCGTTGAGCCCATCGAGGCTCATTTCAATCCTCTACTCCCCGGCTTCACCGCCGGCGTTCCAACGAGATGCTTCGGCAGCTTATCCGCCTCCCACGATTGAACCTTGATCTTCGCCAGCGGAATGAACGGCACGTCGAACTTCGCCGCGCCAGCCGAACGATCGACCAGGCAAGCCAGCGCCAACACCTTCGCGCCCGTCTTCCGCACGGCGTCGATAGCCTCGCGCGACGACAAACCTGTCGAAATCACGTCTTCGACGACGATCACATTCGATGTCTCATCGAGTTGAAAATTCCGGCGCAGCGTGAAGACGCCGTCCTGCCGCTCGACGAACATCGCCGGCACACCCAGATGCCGCGCGGTCTCATAGCCCGGGATGATCCCGCCCACCGCGGGCGAGACGATCGCGTCGATCGGCTTCTTCACCTTCGCCTTGATCTTTTCGGCCAGCGCCTTGCACAGCTTCGCCGTGCGCTTGGGATACTGAAACACCAACGCCTTCTGCAGGAACGTGTCCGAATGCCGGCCGGACGAGAGAATGAAATGTCCGTGGAGCAACGCTCCGGCCTTCGCGAATTCGGCAAGCACCTGATCAGGCGTCATGTTCGGTCAGTTCCTCTTTCCCGTGTGGACGGTCGACGGCGTTGATGGAAGGCGAGGCGCGCAGCCCCGAGACGATGTTGGCCAAATGCTTGGCGTCGCGCACTTCGATGTCGACGACCATGTCGAACACCAGCGGCGTACGCCCGACGATCTTCAGATTGATGATGTTCCCGCCATGCCGCGCAATCGCATTGCACGCGTTGGCGAGCGCTCCCATCTCGTTGTTCACTTCGATCTTCAGCCGCCCGGTCTGCGCCTCGGTGGCGGCCTCGGGCGACCACTTCAGATCAAGCCAACGCTCCGGCTGGTCCTGCACGTCTTCCAAACGCTCACAGTCGGCCGTGTGCACCAGCACGCCTTGGCCCTGCGTGATCACACCGATGATGCGGTCGCCCACCAACGGCGTGCAGCAAGGCGCCAACTTGTAGGCAAGCCCCGGCACCAAACCTTGGATGGCAATCGCCTCACCTTTGGGCCGCTTCGTCTGCCAGTTCGCCCAGCCCAACGCCGCGTCATCGACCTTCAACCCCGGGAAGATCGACTTCATCACCTCGATCGGCGTGACGACGCCCTGCCCGATCAAAGCGTAGATTTCTTCCGCCTTGACGAGCTTCAATTTCTTCAGCGCCGCCGACAACGCCTTTTCCGAGAACTCGTGCCCCGCATCGCGGAACGCCTTCTCCAGGATCGCGCGCCCCATGCGCTGATGCTCAAGCTTTTCGGCGTTGCGCAGATAGCGCCGGATGGCAGCCCGCGCCTTGCCGGTCACGACCATCTGTTCCCAAACGGCGGACGGGCCCTGCTTTGGCGAGCGAATGATCTCGACGCTGTCGCCGTTCTTCAGCGCCGTCGCCAACGGCACGTGCCGCCCGTTGACACGCGCACCCACGCACGTGTCGCCAACGTCGGTATGCACCGCATAAGCAAAGTCGATCGGCGTCGCCCCACGCGGCAGCGAGATCAACCGCCCCTTCGGCGTGAAGCAGAACACCTGATCCTGAAACAGCTCAAGCCGCGTGTGCTCCAAAAACTCTTCCGGCGAATCCCCCACCTTCAGCGAGTCGATCAGCGACCGCAGCGATTCATAGGCGTCCGTATTGGGCCGCGCACCGTGCCCGTGTAATTTGTCCTTGTACGTCCAATGTGCCGCGATCCCCCGCTCGGCGATGTCGTGCATCTCCGACGTGCGGATTTGCAGTTCGATGCGCTCGTTCTCGGGCCCGAACACCGCCGTGTGCAGCGAGCGGTAGCCATTCGTCTTCGGCAGCGAGATGTAGTCTTTGAACCGCCCAGGCACATGCCGCCACGAGCGATGAATGACGCCAAGTGCCTGATAACACCCCTCGAGCGATCCGACGACGACGCGCAGACCATAGATGTCGGCCAACTGTTCGAACGTGACGCGCTTCTCTTCCATCTTGCGCCAGATGGAATACGGCCGCTTCGCTCGCCCGTTCACCCAAGCGTCCACGCCGCCTTCGGCGAGCTTCCGCTTTAAGGTCTCGGAGATGCGATTGATCAGCTCACCGCTTTCATTCTTCAACGTATCCAGGCGGCGCACGATCGACGCGCGCATTTCCGGGTTGATCTCGGCAAACGCAAGATCTTCCAACTCCTCGCGGAAATTCTGCATACCCATGCGCCCCGCAAGCGGCGCGTAGATATCCATCGTCTCCGTCGCAATCCGCTTGCGCCGCTCCGGGTTCTTGACGAAGCGCAACGTGCGCATGTTGTGCAAACGGTCGGCGAGCTTGACCAGCAGCACGCGCACGTCATGGCTCATCGCCAGCATGAACTTGCGGAAATTCTCCGCCTGCTTCGTCTCTTCCGATTGCAGCTCGAGCTTCGAGAGCTTCGTCACGCCATCGACCAGATCGGCAATCTCCGACCCGAAATTCTTGGCGATGTCGTCGTGCGTGATGTCGGTGTCTTCGATCGTATCGTGCAGCATGGCCGTCACGATCGTCGCTTCATCGAGCTTCAGGTCGGTGAGAATCCCCGCAACCTCAAGCGGATGCGAAAAATACGGATCGCCCGAGTCCCGCTTCTGATTGCCGTGTGCCTTGACGCCGAACACATAGGCGCGGTTCAGCAAATCCTCGTCCGCACTCGGATCGTAGGACTTCACCTTCTCGACAAGTTCGAATTGCCGCATCATGGGAGGACGCACTCCCCATGCCAAAACGCTTGCCCTTCTCCCTCTGGGAGAAGGTGGATCGCCGCAACGCGGCGAGACGGATGAGGGACTCCGGTGCACCGACGTCCCTCATCCGTCACGGCGCTAAAGCGCCGCGCCACCTTCTCCCAGAGGGAGAAGGGCAAGGTCGTACAGTGATAGCGGATAATCTGGTGCTGCCGCCCGAAGGGCGGCGCAAGGGGCGCCGAGGTGGCGGTCTTAAACGTCCCCTTCGTCAACCTCTTCCACCGGTTCTGGACGCTTGACGTCGGAATCGGCGCGCATCGCACGGGCGTAATCCGCTTCGGAGATGTTCGAGAATTCCGGCGCATCGACGGTTTCATTGGCCCCGGCCTTATCGGCTTCCGGCTCGTCGGTTTCGATGTGGCGCTGCAGGCTGAGCAGGAATTCCTCGCGCAGGCCCTCGGGCTTCACCTTCTGAGCCGCGATTTCGCGCAAGCTCACGACGGGGTTCTTATCGTTGTCCCGGTCGACCAACAGGGCGGTGCCAGACGTCAGCGCGCGCGAACGGTGCGCGGCGAGCAGCACGAGCTCAAAGCGGTTCGGGATCTTATCGACGCAATCTTCGACGGTAACGCGAGCCATGTGGCGCGAGGGTCCTCGAGCAGGGGTAAGGCGAACAGCGAAACTAAGGCGCTGCACCTGCGAAAACAAGGGTAAACAGCGCCTATTTAAGCCGTTTCGAGCACCTCAACCCCGTCATCCCCAACAGTTTCCAGCAAAGTTCCAATCGGTAAGCCCGTGTCAGGATGTCGCCACCCCGGCGCCACATCGGCCAGCGGCTTCAGGACAAACGCCCGCTCATGCATCCAAGGATGCGGCAGCATCAGATGCGGAGCGTCGCTAACCAAGCCCCCATAGTCGATCAGATCGAGGTCCAACGACCGCGGCTCCCACTTCGTTTTGCGAACCCGGCCGAACGATTTCTCGATCAGCAGCAGCGTCCGCATCAACTCGCCTGGCAACAACTTCGTCTTCACCTCGGCGACCGCATTCACGTACCGCGGCTGATCCGGACTCGGCCAAGCCGGCGAAGAATAGAACCGCGACACCGCCACCACGCGAATCCCATGCCTCGACATCGCCTCCAAGGCGCGCCGCAGCGTGACCTCAGGCGGCCCGACAGGCGACGGCATATTGGCGCCAAGCGCGATATAGATCATGAGCCCGCAAACTGTTGATCCGCCAACGGTATCAGACCGCGGCGATACACGGTATATCTGGGCCAAGAGGACTTCGGGGGAAGACGAATGCGTGAGACCGAACTGACCATCCGCGCCTGCATCTTGGGCGCGCTCATCGCCGTCGTGTTCACGGCCGCCAACGTCTACCTCGGCCTCAAAGTCGGCATCACCATCGCCTCCTCCATCCCAGCCGCCGTTATCTCAATGGGCATCCTGCGCGCCTTCAACACGGGCACCATCCGTGAGAACAACATCGTCCAGACCGTCGCCTCTGCCGGCGGCACGCTCTCGGCCATCATCTTCGTGTTGCCCGGCCTCGTGATGATCGGCTGGTGGCGCAGCTTCCCCTTCATGGAAACCTTCCTCGCCTGCGCCCTTGGCGGCACGCTCGGCGTGCTCTTCTCGATCCCGCTGCGCCGCGCGCTGGTCGTCAATTCGCCCCTGCCCTTCCCCGAAGGCGTCGCCGCCGCCGAAGTCCTAAAGGTCGGCGCGCGCAACGACGAAGCGCCCGCCAACATCATCGAACGCACGCGCGGCCCACTGATCGTGCTCTACGGCGCACTCGTCGCAGCCGGCATGCAGATCGTGACTTTCACGGGCGTCGCCGCAGCAAACTTCGCGACCTTCTTCCGCCTCGGCGACGGTATCAGCGGCTTCTCGACGTCCTACTCGCTCGCGCTCATCGGCGCAGGCCATCTCGTCGGCATCTCGGTCGGCATGGCGATGCTCACCGGCATCATCATCGCCTGGGGCATCGTGATGCCGTACTTGAGCGCCGGCATGGAAGGCAATCTCGAGGAGATCGCCAACACCATCCGCGGCAGCCAAATCCGCTTCATCGGCGCGGGCACCATCGGCGTTGCCGCCATCTGGAGCCTCATCCGCCTGGTCGGTCCCGTCGCGCAAGGCATGATCGACACCGCCCGCGCCAAGGGCGCCGCCGCCACAAGCGCACGCGAAGACCAAGACATGCCGCTCTGGATCATCGGCCTCCTGAGCCTATTCTGCCTCGCCGCAATCGGCTGGCTCCTGTTCGACTTCATCGCAGGCGGCGAACTCGCATCGCTGACCTGGCCGCTCGTCATCGGCGGTGTGATCTTCACCGTCGTCATCGGCGCCTTCATCGCGACGGTCGCAGGCTACATGGCAGGCCTCATCGGCGCCTCGAACAGCCCCGTCTCCGGCATCGGCATCCTCGCGATCGTCGCCGCAGCGCTGCTCCTCGCCTGGTTCGTTCAACCGACCTTGGGCGAAGGCGCCACCAACGCCCTCATCGCCTTCGCGCTCTTCACCGTCGCCATCGTCTTCTCAGTCGCGACGATATCGAACGACAACCTGCAAGACCTGAAGACCGGCCAACTCGTCGGCGCCTCACCCTGGCGTCAGCAGGTCGCGCTCATCGTCGGCGTCATCGCGGGCGCGCTGGTCATCGGCCCAATCCTCGATCTGCTCAACGCGGCCTACGGCTTCCCCGGCGACCCGAACCGCGCCGCCATCGCCGCCGAACCGCTCGGCGCACCGCAAGCCGCACTGATCTCGACACTCGCCAAAGGCGTCCTCAACGCGCAGCTGGATTGGAACCTGATCGGCATCGGCGCCCTCATCGGCGTCGCCGCCATCCTGGTCGACGAACTTCTCGGCCAACTCAAGCTGCTGCGCTTACCGCCGCTCGCCATCGGCATCGGCATCTACCTGCCGATGGACGCGACCTCGCCCGTCATCCTCGGCGCGATCCTGGGCATGCTCTACAACGCCGGCGTCTCGCGCTCGTCGAGTGGCGAAATGCTGAAACGCTTCGGCATCCTGCTCGCCTCAGGCCTCATCGTCGGCGAAAGCCTACTCGGCGTCATGAACGCCGGCCTCATCGTCGCCACCAACAACGCAACGCCACTCGCCATCCCCGGCATCGACACAACCCAAGCCCCGTTGATCGGCGCAGCCCTCTTCGCCGCACTGATCATCATCAGCTACGTCTGGGTAAGCCGTCAGGCGAAAGAGTAGCTCTCCCTCTGCCGTCATGGCCGGGCTTGACCCGGCCACCCAGTGCGCGCACGTCCGTGCGCGCTGGGGACTCAGTGAGCGTTGAAGAGTGGATCGCGTTTCAGGGCCGCGCAGACGCGCGGCCACTGGGTGGCCGGGTCAAGCCCGGCCATGACGATTCAAGAAATGGTCAGTGCCCGCTCGACGGATAGACGAACCGGCGCCAAGTCGCAGCTGAGCGATCGAACGGTTGCCATTCGCGTTCCGGCAGCGCCAGACGATCGGCGACGGCGAAGTGCACGGATGCATTCACGCCGAGGCCGCAATGGCTGCCGTAGACTTCGATGTTGTCCGTCAGAGCCGACGGCTTTTCGATGCACGTCTGCCAAGCCGCAACGCCATCGCTCTTCGAGAAGATCGCCGTCGTCGGAATGCCCGCGGGCGCCTTTGAGAGATCGCCGAACGCTTCACGCATCTCTTGCTGGTCCAACTGCTGACCCGTCACCGCCTGATAGACCCGCCACGCGTGGTTCGCGCGCGGGTTCTCACCGAACGGCGAGCCCAGCGAAATCACCTGACGCACCAGATTCGGATGACGCTTCGCCAACTCGCGCGCCATGATCCCGCCGAGGCTCCAGCCGACCAGCGAGACCTTCCGCTTCATCTGCCGGTGGATCGTCTCAAGGCGCTGTGCGAGCAACTCGCCCTCAGGCCCAATGGCCAAGGGCCCAAGATTGCGGCCAAGGCCCCAGCAAAACGTCTCATACCCTTTGGACGTCAAAAACCGCCGCAGCGGACCCGTCGTCACGGCGCCGGCCAAAAACCCGGGCAGCACCATCACCGGATGCCCGTCGCCCTTCGGCGCAAAGCTCAGCAGCGGCGATGCGCCTTGCAGCCCGACCAACTCGGCGACCGCGCGGCCGCCCTCGGTCAACGCCAGGGCCAAGGAAGGCGGCTTAATCTTCTCAACGCCAAAGGACGCAGCGTCCACAACGGCCATGGCCGGATACCTCGTTCTAGTTGAGCCGATTCGCCAAACTCGCAGTCGTAACGCTAGGAGCCTCGGGTACGGTTGCCAAGGCCACGACCCTAATTGCGCGAAGCCAAATCAAGTACTTGCTGGGTGATAACGCACCAGCCTAGAGTTGGCTCCAATCATGGATATGGGCTACAACTTGTGCGCTTGCGAGGTGCCGCACAATGACCGACGACGCTAACCATCCCGCCTATCCGACAATCTCGCGCCGCGAACGCAAGAAGCGCGACACCCGCCGCCGCATCCTGGATGCAGCGATGCAACTGATGTCGGATAAGCCCTACGACGACGTGCGCATCGAAGACATTTGCCTGGCCGCCGACGTCGCAAACGCTACGTTTTTCCTGCATTTCCCGAACAAGTCCGCCCTCGTCCTCGCCTTCAACGACGACGTCGCCGCCAAGATCGCCGAGCAACTCTCCGAGGTCGAAGCCACCGGCGCCGAACGCTTGAACAAACTGCTCGATATCTACCTCGGCGAATGGGGCGCGCACCGCCACCTGATGCGCCAGATCGTGCTCGAGTTCATTTCGCAGCCGGCGTCGGGCGCCGCGTTCAACGAAGTCTCCCCCGGCCTGCTGGGTCTGGTCGGCACGATCATCGCCAACGGCCAAAAGGCCAACGAATTCAGCCCCAAAATAGCGCCGGAAACCGCCGGTTTGGCCCTCGTCGCCGCCTGGAACGCGATCGCCATCAGCTGGGCAAAGACCGGCGACACCAAGCAGGCGACCGACGCCCACCGCCAAACGCTGGAGATATTTCTCCAAGGTTTGCTGGCCCGCGACGGACTGCCGCGCTAGAGACGACTCTAGTCATCTCGCGCCGCAAATTAAGGCCATTTTTCCCTTTAAATCTGTCAATGACGGAACGTCATTTTAAAATTGTGCAGCGCACCATTGATATAAACTCCATTTTCTTATATGCACCTGCGAAGTAAGTCGCGTGCGCCGCAGAAAACGGCCGCCGTAGCGTAACCCGGAAGAACGCGAGAAGATTTTCTTCGGGTGAGAGAGTCAAAACGGCAACAGACCGCAAAACGCGAATAATAGGGACAGGAAACAATGGAACAGCTTTCAGGATTAGATTCCGCCTTCCTCTTTCTGGAGACGCCGCGTACGCCGATGCACATCGGCGGCATCGCGATCTATGACCCGTCGACCGCGCCGAACGCCTTCGTGCGCTTCAAAGACATTTTGAGCTTCATCGAGCAGCGCATGCATTTGGCGAAGAGCTTCCGCCGCAAGCTCGCCAACGTGCCGCTCAGCCTCGATTTCCCGTATTGGGTCGACGATCCGGATTTCGATCTCGAATATCACGTGCGCCACATCGCGCTGCCGCAGCCGGGCGACTGGCGTCAGCTCTGCATCCAAGCCGCGCGCCTGCATTCGCGTCCGGTCGATCTCTCGAAGCCGCTCTGGGAATTCACGGTCATCGAAGGCCTGAACAACGTCCCCGGCGTGCCGAAAGGTTCGTACGCGATCGTCTCGAAGATCCATCACGCGGCGATCGACGGCGTCTCCGGCGTCGACATCGCGAACGCCATTCACTCGATCGACGTCGCCGGCACCGTTGCCCCGCCGGATCGCGCGTGGGTGCCCGAACGCACGCCCACCTCGGTTGAACTTCTCGCCCGCGCCCAAATGAACACGCTCGCGACCCCGCTCCGCCTCGCGCGCACAATCGTAAAGTCCGCGCCCGGCATCGCCCGCATGGTCGGCGGCCTCGCGCGCGGCAACCTCCGCTCGTCGTTCGGCAGCGTTCCGCGCACGCGCTTCAACGGCTCTGTCTCGACGCACCGCGTCGTCGACGGCCGTGACTTCTCGCTTTCCGAAATCAAAGACATCCGCGCGAAGCTTCCCGGCGCGACGGTCAACGACGCCGTCATGACCATCGTCGGCGGCGCCCTGCGCAAATATCTCAAGGCCAAAAGCGAACTGCCCCGCGAGTCGATGGTCTGCATGGCGCCGATCTCGGTCCGCGCCGCCGGCGAAAAGAATGCGCTCGGCAATCAAGTCTCGGCGATGACGATCCCGATCGGCACGCATATCGCCGACCCCTTCGGCCGCCTGCAATTCGTCCACGAAGAAGCACAAGCGTCCAAGGCGCTGACGAACGCCGCCGGCGCACGTCAGATGTCGGAATACTCGCAATTCATGCCCTCGACGCTCTCGGGGTTGGCCGCGCGCCTATACGTGCGTCTCGGCCTCGCCAACCGTATCGCGCCGATGTTCAACACGGTGATCACGAACATCCCCGGCCCGCCGGTGCCGCTCTACATGAACGGCGCGCGTCTGGTGACGCAGTACGGCCTCGGCCCCGTGTTCGAAGGCATGGGCATCATCCATCCGGTGTTCAGCTACTGCGGCCGCATCACGATCTCGTTCACGTCCGACCGCTCGATCATGCCGGATCCGGAATTCTACGCCGAGTGCCTGCAGGAATCGTTCGAAGAACTGAAAGCGGCGGCGGCGAAGAAGCCGATGCCCGCGCCGAAGGTCGAACCCGTTCCGGAAGCCCCAGTCGTCGTCGCGATCGACACGGCGAAGAAAAAGCGCCGCCCCACGAAACGCAAACCCAAGCTGACCGTTGTGTCGGCGGCCGAGTAACGAACGAAAGCGCAAATGCCCCAGGTCAAATCCAACAACCTGACGATCGAGTACGAGGACATCGGCCCTAAGGACGGGCCGGTGCTTCTGCTCATCATGGGCCTTGCTGCACAGATGACGTTCTGGCCGGACGCGATGCTGAAGGCATTCACCGACGCCGGCTTCCGCGTCGTGCGCTTCGACAACCGCGACATCGGCCTGACGTCGAAACTTCACGGCAAGCGCGCGCCGAACCCGATCGCGCAGGCCGCCGCCCGCTTCGTCGGTTTCGGCAGCTTGATGGCGCCGTACAAACTTCACGACATGGTCGAAGACACCGTAGGCTTGATGGACGCGCTGAAGATCAAGCGCGCGCATGTGGTCGGCGTCTCGATGGGCGGCATGATCGGTCAGCTGATGACGGCGCTCCACCCCGACCGCGTCGCCTCGCTCACCTCGATCATGTCGGGCACGTTGAACCCGCGTCTGCCGGGTCCGTCGACGAAAGTGACGGTCCCGCTCTTCCTAAGCCGTCCGAAGGGCAAGTCGCGCGAGGCCCTCATCGACCGCACGATGGAACTGTTCAGTCTCATTCGCACCGAAGGCGACGACAGCGGCGAGTTCCGGGCCAAGATCGAACAAGGTTTCGACCGTAGTTACTATCCCAGCGGCGTGCGGCGTCAGTTGGCCGCAATCATTGCGACCGGCGACCTGCGTCCCCATATCCGTAAGATTACGGCGCCCACCCTGATCATCCATGGATCGAAAGATCCCCTGGCGCCGCTCGAAGCCGGCAAAGACTCCGCGCGCAACATCCCGAACGCGCGCCTCGAAATCATTGAAGGCATGGCACACGACCTGCCGAAGAAGTTTCTGCCGCGTCTCTCAGCGCTGATCGTCGATCACGCAAGAGCCGCGGAGAAAACCGCCGCCAAACGCGCGGCATAGTTACAAACCTGAAGACGGAGATTGAACACAATGGCAAAAGCAAAGAAGACGAACGGTCGGGCCAAGGCCCACCACGCGAAGGCCGAGAAGGTCGAACTGAAGTTCGACACCAACGGCGCGCGCAAGCAGGTCACGCATGCGCTGTCGCGCGTGCAAGACGGCTTCCGTGAAGCCGGCGAAGCGTTCCGCGAAGCGGGCGAAGCCATGGGCGGCGAAAGCCGCAAGGTCGCGCTGACGCTCGTCAACCACGCGCAAGACAACGTCGTCTATTCGTTCGAAGCGCTGCGCGACACGCTGCAGGCCGAAACCTTCGCCGAAGCGGTGAAGATTCAGCAAGCGGCGATGACGGAAATGTTCCGTCGCAACCTGCGCCAGATGCGTGAAGTCGGCCAGATCGTCGGCACCAGCGGCACGAAAGCCCTGAAGCCGATCACGAAGCTCGTCTCGACGCTTCGCAGCGCCGCCTAAAGAACTGGATCTCCGTCCAAACCCATCCCCGCGCGCGAGCGTTATTCGCGCGCGGGGACGTTTGGGTTGATCCGCACATGCCATGGCTGCGCGCAAGAAACCGAAGACCAATAAGAAGCCCACGCTCGTCGGCGAGCGTAAACTGGGCCGGGTCCTCATCACCGGCGCGTCCGCCGGCATCGGCGCAGAACTCGCGCGCGAATTCGCCAAACACGGCCACGCCCTCGTCTTGGTGGCCCGCAGCAAAGACAAACTGACCGCGCTCGCGGGCGAACTAAACGCCGCCCACGACACCGAAGCGCTCGTCATCGTCGAAGACCTCTCGCGCAAAGGCTGCGCGCAAGCGATCGTCGACGACCTCGCCGACCGCGGCATCGAAATTGACATCCTGGTGAACAACGCAGGCGTCCTCGACGTCGGCCCCTTCGCCGACACCGACACCGATGTCTACGACAACATGGTGGCCCTCAACGTAGGCGCCCTCACATCGCTGACGTCGCTACTCCTGCCCGCGATGGTAGGCCGCAAGTTCGGCCGCATCCTGAACGTAGCGAGCCTCGCGGCCTTCCAACCAATCCCCTCGATGGCGGTCTACGCGGCCACGAAGGCCTACGTTCTCTCCCTGACCGAATCCCTCTCCGAAGAACTCCGCGGCACCGGCGTCAAGGTAACAGCCCTCTGCCCCGGCCTCACCGACACCGGCATGGTGGGCGCCATCAAAGAAAAATCGGCGACCGCACAAGCCACGCCCAACATCCTGATCTCCGACCCGAAGGCCGTCGCGAAGCAAGCCTACGCAGCGACCATGTCCGGCCAAACCATCCTAGTCCCAGGCCTCCCCAACCAAATCGCCGCCGCCTGGGCCCAAGTAACGCCACGCTGGCTGACGCGCACCGTAACGGGCTTCGCGAGCCGCCAAGCGGATTGGATGAAGCGCGGATAGTATCGGCTTTCTTCTCCGTGGACGGGGCGCATCCCGACCAAGCGGTCGCTATCAGCGAACGCGGGTTGCTCTTATAGTCAGTGCGTCCTCTGCCGGAAAAGCCATGCGCACCCTTGCAATCATCGCATCCCTTGTCGCCGCCCTCGCAACGGCGCATGCCGCGAGTTGGCAAACGCACAACTACGAAACCGACGGCTTCGCGGTCGACTTCTCGGGTACGGTGACGGCGAAGCCGATCGATCTCGATGCCGACACGCTGAAGAGCCTGACGCGCTCGACGAGCTATATGCAGGACGGCGGCAACGTCTACGTCTACCTGGTCGGCGCATCCCTCTTGAAGGACGCCAGCGCGTTCAGCTTCGAGGCCGGCGTGAAGGGCACGATCGACACGTACAAGTGCGCGAAAATCGAAAGCGACACATCGGCAAAACAAGACGAAGGCCAATCGCGCGAAATCCACGGCTCCAATTGCGGCGGCGATATTAAGGTTGGCGCCAGATTTCTTCAGCGAGGCCGCTGGTTCTATCAAGTCGCCTACCTGATCGCACCAACCGCCAATGCCGCCGACGCCGCGCACTTCCTCGCCTCCTTCAAACTCGTGCCCCTGAAAGAATAACGGCTCAGCCGATCGCGACGATCTCGACCTCGCCGCCCGCAACGCGCACCGCGTCGCCGACCGCGCGCCCCATCAACGCCTGCGCCATCGGCGAAACGTAAGACAGCGTCCCTGCCGCCGGCTCTGCTTCGTCCATGCCGACGATGCGGAACGTCTGCTCGCGCCCGTCGTCGCGCGCGATGGTCACGCGCGCACCGAAGCGCACCTGCGCATGATCGGCGGGCGGCGGCACAAGCTGCGCACTCGCGCGACGATGAGCCCAATAGCGAACGTCCCGCGCCGCGCGCGCGACGGCGGCGCGATCTTCAACCGCCGTCGCCGCAGACAAAGTTGCCGACGCCTCGCTCAACATCCGCTCGATCTGCGCGAGTCCACCTTCCGTCACCAAATTCGGTTGAGACGGAATCTCGCGGTCGGGCAGCGCGTCGCCCGCGCCGTCATCGTCTTTGACGAAAGCCTTGTTCATGCACCCAATCTAGGGCGCGGGAGCGAGGCTGCCCAGGAACCCGTCCGGCCGCGACCCAAACCCTGGCCCGCCCTTGCACCCGATCGACAGCGCCTCAAAGCGGTACACGCGCCCGCGATAGGCCGTGCACGCCAAAACCGACGGCGGCCGCGCGTTGCGGCAACCATAAAACCAACTCACGAGATGAACCTCGAACCCGTCGCGCGACATCGTTTGCTGCCGCTGATCGGAACGATCGCCGCGCCAGACCGCCGCGTCGGATTGAAGCTTGGCCATAGAGCATTCGCTGGGGGCCGCCTCGCGAACCGTAGCGATCATCGTCTGATCGTCATCGCGGTCATCTCGGGCACGCACCGTGTAACGCCCGCCTTCGCCTTCAACGGCATAGGCCGAGGCGTCATAGGTGAAATCGCCAAACCGCCCAAGCTCGGCCGGTCGCTCGCCCGCACCAAGCAACGGCAGAGCTAGAATAAGCATCATCGGGAACCGCGTCATGGTCCCATAATGAGCGGCCCATCGTGGTCAAATTGCGACATCGAAAGGGCGCGCCGTACGTTAGTTTGGCGCGGCAGAGACATGGGGGCTAACGACCAAGTGCGCACGATCATCCACACGGCACGAGCGATCGTGGGCGCCCTGCTGTTGGCGTCTTGCGCCGCCCCTGTCGACTTCGATGACGGCGGCTCGATCCGCACGCTGTATCCCGCCAACGGCGCCCCGCCAACCACCGTTCATTTCGCGACCACACGCTGCAATCACCGCCCCGCAACCGAGCAGGCAGGCACGCTGCAAGAGCTGTTCTCCAAGCGCTGCTGGGATGCAGCGTTGAAGAACGAAGACGTCGTCCGCCTGGGCTTTGGCCTGGCAGAAGACCCGCGCGTCACCTGCGGTTCGGCGGAAGTCGCCTTTGCGCCCGCGGACGGCGACAAGAAGGCGGTAACGACGGTAACGACGCCCGTCTCGGCGCCTTGCGATAGTGATTTTGAAGAGTTGCGGCGCGCCGTCATGGCCACGCCATGCCGCTGCGCCCTGGTCTTTGTGCACGGCTACAACACGACCTTCGCGTTCGGCATCAAGCGCACGGCCCAGCTTGCGTCGGACCTGCGCTACCCCGGCCTGCCGATCATGTTCTCCTTCGCGGCCGGCGGCCGGTTCGACGACTACGTCAACGACATCGAAGCCTCCGAACTGTCCACGCGCGCGCTCCATCGCATGCTGGTCGCCCTGACGCGCGAGGACGCCGCCGGCCGCCCGTCGATCGACGTTATCGCGCACAGCCTCGGCACCCGCATGGTCATGCGCGCCGCAAGCGACGACACGGCGTTGCCGTCACTGCGCTACATTCTTCTCGCCGCGCCCGACATCGATCCGGCGGTCTTTCTGCAACTGGCGCAGAACGTGGCGCCGCATGTGAAGCGGTTGACCGTCTACACGGCGTCATCCGACGTCGCGATGAGTGCATCGGCCGCAGCTCACAACGGACGGGACCGCCTCGGCGGCGGCGTCACGCCGACTGTCATGCAAGACCTGCCGCACACCGAGCTGATCGACGCGACCGAACGCGCCGTCGACCAATACGCGCACTCGTATTTCGCCGAAGCCAAGATCGTGCTCGACGACATGGCTGGTGCGCTCAAAGGCACGCCCGCCGCCGAACGCAAGCCGCTCGTCTGTGAGCAGAAAGGCAAACTGACCGCCTGCCGCGTGCCCTGCCCCGAGGGTGCGAACTGCGGCCCGCCGTGGTACGCGCGCTTGCTCCGCTGGCTGCTCGATTGAAATGCAGAGCCTCCCGCAGCGCGCGCTCCGCATCCTCTTGATCGTAGCCTTCGCGCTGGCCGGCGCCTTCGCGGCCGGCGTCATCTGGTATCACACGCCCGCCGGCAAAGTGGTCAACGGCGTCCTCGCCCTCGCATGGGTAGCCTTCGCGACGACCTGCATCGTGGCCTACGCGCGCCGCAACGATCGCCGCGCACTCGGCGCCCTCGCCCTGCCCTTCGCCGCCATCCTGACCTGGTTCATCCTCATCGCGCCGTCGAACGACCGCACCTGGTCGCCCGAGATGGCGCAGCTCCTCACCTACACCCGCGACGGCGACACGATCACGGTGAAGAACGTCCGCAACTTCAACTGGACCGGCCCCGGCAAAGCCGACGAGAAATGGGAAACGCGCCGCTACGCCTTGAGCGAACTCAAATCCGTGGACGTGCTCTCGCTCTATTGGAAAGGCCCGCGCATCGCGCACACCTATTTCAGCTTCGTCTGGGCGAACGGCGAGGCGCTCTCCCTCTCCGTCGAAATCCGTAAAGAGGTGGACGAGAGTTATTCGCCGGTCGCCGGCTTCTTCAAAGCCTACGAACTGTCGATCCTCGCCGGCGACGAGCGCGACTTTTACGGCTGGCGCATCCACTTCCCGACGGAAGATCTGCAACGCTTCCGCACCCGCGCCACCACGGAGGAAGCCGGCAAACTTCTGATCACCATGCTCGACGCAGCGAACGAACTCGCGGCCAAGCCCGAGTTCTACAACACGCTCACCGAGAACTGCACGACCGAAGTCTGGATGCTCACCGACGCACTCGGACTCGGCGAACCACTGGACTGGCGCATGTTCGCCTCCGGTTACTTGCCCGACTTCCTGCACGATCTGAAAGTTCTCGACACCTCGCGCCCCATAGATGAGTTGCGCGAAAGCGCACACACGATGCCGGCCGTGCGCAAGGCGATGGCCGAGGGCCTGACCGGGCCCGCGTTCTCAACCGCCATTCGCGCCGACGCGCGCTAGCATTTCGGCCAACAAAACGGCCTTTCCTGTATTGTAAACCATTAGAGGCAGACTCGATTCGCTTTCGCGGGCAAGCTCGTCCTGCGGGGAGACTCTGTCATGGACTTGGCTGTCGCCCTTCTCTACTGGGTCATCGTTGCGCTGTGGCTTGCCGTGCTGGTGACGCTCGTCGTCTTCGTCATGCGCTCGCGCGACGTCGCGCACACCATGGGCTTGTTGGTCCTGGTGCTGGGCATCGACACCGTGCGCAACATCGTCGAGAACATCTACTTCGGCATTTATTGGGGCGCGGTCTTAGGGTTGTTCCCGGCCAGCTACGCCGCCCCGCTCGAAGTCTGGTACGCCGTCGCCATTCCAAAAGTCATCAACCTGATCGCCGGCAGCATGGTGCTGGGCATCCTCTTGCTGCGTTGGTTGCCCGCCGCGATGCGCGACCGCACGCGCATGCAAGAACGCATTCAAGACGCCGAACGCCAAAAGCACGCGCTCACCAGCGCCCTCGACGAATCCGAAATCGCCGTCCTGCTGCTCGATCCCAGCGACCCCGGCCGCCGCATCGTCTTCGCCAACAAAGCTTACGCCACGCTGACCGGCGACGCGCTCGATCGCACCCTCGGCGCCCCTTGGGACATCCACCTCACAGCGAACGCGACCGAGGACGACATCGCCGCCCGCGCCGCGATCAAAACCGCCATCGCCGAAACGCGCAGCTTCACCGCCCAACTCACTCTCGCCCGTACCGGCGGCGGCAGCAAGCGCTGCGACGTTTACGTCGCGCCGCTCAAGATCCAAGGCGCGCCTGCCCTAGTCGCTGTCACCTTCCGCACCGCCCACGCGATCGAAGCGAGCGCGCAGCTCGCCCACGCCGAACGCATGCAGCAACTCGGCCTCGTCGCCAGCGGCGTCGTGCACGACTTCAACAACATGCTGACCGTGATGGTCGGCAATCTCGAGATCCTGAACCACAGCATGGCCGCGGGCAGCGCCGAACGTTCCGCCCTCGACATGGCGGTCAACGCCACGATGCGCTCGTCCGACCTTGCGCATCACTTCCTCGACTACTCGCGCCAGCGCGCGAAGGGCGCCGAAACGCTCGACCTCAACGACGTCGTGCGCAATGCCATCCCGCTCCTCGTCAACGCTGTCGGCAAACACGTGACCGTTCAGACGGCGCTCAGCGGCGACGCGGCCCTCGCAGCGCTCGACCGCGTCATGTTCGAGAACGCGCTGATGAACCTCAGCCTCAACGCCGGCGACGCGATGCCCAGCGGCGGCACGCTGACGATTTCAACGGCGGTTGAGAACAACGCCGTCGTCGTTACCGTCGCTGATACCGGCCACGGCATGAGACAAGACGTCGTCGACCGCGTCTTCGAACCCTTCTTCACGACCAAGGAAGGCAAAGGCACCGGCATGGGCCTGCCGTCGGTGCAGCACTTCGTTCAAAGCGCCAACGGAACGATCGCCGTGAAGAGCGCCGCCGGCGCCGGCACGACGATCACCATGCGCTTCCCGACCGCTGCCGTAGCGCAAAAACGGCCCGCACGAGTCGCGTAGCTTCAGACGAAACTGTCCCCGCAAACACGGCCGGGTTGCAGCCAAATCAAACAAAAATCGTGTCCGAATCGCAGCAATCCACCGATGCGACCAGCACGGCGACGTGTCCCCCTATTGCAAGACGCAGAGATTACGTTACAGGTCCGTAATCTGACGCGACACGTATTCGCACGAACTACCGATAGTTGGGGAGCTACTGGATGCTTTTCTACCCGCAAGAGCGGCTTGCGCTATTCATCGACGGTGCAAATCTTTACTCCGCAGCCCGCGCTCTGGGCTTCGACATCGACTACAAAAAACTTCTGACCGAATTTTCGAAGAAAGGCATCCTGGTCCGCGCGTACTATTACACCGCGTTGCTTGAAGACCGCGAATTCTCCCCGCTCCGTCCTTTGGTCGATTGGCTCGATTACAACGGCTATACGCTCGTCACCAAAAACGTTCGCGAGTTCACGGACGCGACCGGACGGCGTAAGATCAAAGGCAACATGGACATCGAAATCTCCGTCGACATGATGGAACTCGCGCCCTCGGTCGACCACATCATCCTCTTCTCCGGCGACGGCGACTTCCGCCGCCTCGTCGAATCGGTGCAACGCCGCGGCCGCCGCGTCAGCGTCGTCTCAAGCTTGCGCACGCAGCCCGCGATGGTCTCCGACGACCTGCGCCGCCAAGCCGACCACTTCATCGAACTCGTCGACCTCCAACCGCTGATCGCGCGCGAAGGCGTCAGCCCGCGCCAAAACAATCATGAGCGCCCCGAACGCGCGCCGCCGCAAAACTACATCCCCCAACCCGTCAGCCTCGACGGCGGCGATTGATCCGATGAAAGCGCCGCGCAGCGTACAAGCCGCGGCGCTCGGCGCGAGTGAAGAACCGCCGCGCGACTGCCCACTCTGTCCCCGCCTCGCCGCCTACCGCGCCGAGAACCAGCAGAAGCATCCGGACTGGTTCAACGCCCCAGTCCCCAACTTCGGCGCACCGACCGCGCGTCTCTTGATCGTAGGCCTCGCCCCCGGCGTCAGCGGCGCGAACCGCACCGGCCGCCCCTTCACCGGCGACTTCGCCGGCGAGCTGCTCTACGGCACGCTTCTCAAATACGGATTCGCCAAAGGCAAATACGAAGCCCGCCCCGACGACGGCCTAACCCTGATCGACGCGCGCATCGCCAACGCCGTCCGCTGCGTCCCACCCGAAAACAAACCGACGCCGGAAGAAGCAACAACCTGCCGCGTGTTCCTGCGCGCCACGCTCGAAAACATGAGCAACCTAAAGGCGATCGTAGCCCTGGGCCGCATCGCCCACGACGCCACGCTGCGCGCCTTCGAACGCAAACTCTCAGCCCACACCTTCGCCCACGCCGCCACCCACGACCTCGGCCGCGTCACGATGATCGATAGCTTCCACTGCTCGCGCTACAACACGAACACCGGCAAACTCACGACCCCGATGTTCGAAGCAGTCTTCGCCGAAGCCCGCCGTCTACTGTCGTAGCTCAAGCGCCTTCCGCACCATCGGCCGATAGCTGCGGCTTACCTTTAGTTCACGCCCATCCGTCAGCCGCACGACAGCGTCGCCGTTGGCCAGCGGCGCAAGCGCACAAACACGGTCAACCGCGACGATGGTCCGCCGATGGATGCGCACGAACCGCGCCGGATCGAGCTTCGCCTCGAACGCCACGGACGTCTCGCGGATCAGATGCGTCGCCGTCCCAACATGCAGCGCCAGATAATTCCCCTGCGTCTCGATCCAATCCACGGCGTCCATCTCGACCAAGCTCACGCGCCCACGCCCACCGACCGGCACCACGCGCAAGAACCCGGGCTCGGACGCCGGTTCGACACGCGCGAAAGGCAGCGCATGCGCAATCCCCGCAAACGCCGCCAGCGTGAACGACAACAACAGCCAGTTCGCCGCCAGGTGAAGGGGAAACGCCACATCGAAGGGACGCGTGTCGCCAATCCCAAACAACGGCGCGAGCACGCACGACGCCAAGATCAACCCAAACGCAATCGCCACGCTGCTCGCCGCATGAAAGCCCACGTGCCGGACAGCCAACGCGCCCGCGACCCGAAACCGCCGCACCATCATGAACACGAGCGGCGCCGCCGACGCGCCCAGCGAGCTCGCCAACGTCAGCCGCAGTATCTCCGCGGTCCAAGCCGGCGAGACGAGATCGCCGGGATTGAGCGCGGCCAAGAACACGAACCAATACGAAAACCCGACGGCCGCCTGCCGCGCCACCGGATCGGCACGCTGCCAGAGCGCACGCGTTTGATGAAAGCTCATGGCGCAAATCTGCGGCGAACCGCCCGCCGCTGTCCAGCACATCGCCCCTTTGTGATGAAGCGGTGTTCGCGCGTGACCAACCGCAGCCGCCGTCGGTACCGCTTCCGCTGGCCCTCCCCCAGATTGAGGCCACGACAAGAAAGGCGCCGCCATGACCACCGCCAAACCGATCGCCGCCGCGATGCTGTTCGCCTCGATCGCCGCCGCTCAAGCCGCCGACACTGAAAGCGGCCGCGTCAACGGCGTGCGCGAACAAGGCCTCACGATCTACAAGGCCATCCCCTTCGCCGCCCCGCCGACAGGCGACCTGCGCTGGAAACCGCCGCAGCCCGTCCAACCGTGGACCGGCACGCGCCAAGCGAAAACCTTCGGCCCGGCCTGCATGCAAACCGGCGTCTCGATGCCCGGTGAAACGCCGCCGCAAACGAGCGAAGACTGCCTCACGCTCAACATCTGGACCCCAGCCGAAGCCCCGTCGCGCGCGCCCGTCTTCGTGTGGATCTACGGCGGCGGCTTTGCAAACGGGTCGGCGTCGATGCCGCTCTACTGGGGCGACCGCCTCGCCAAGCGCGGCATCGTCGTCGTCACCGTCGCCTACCGCGTCGGCGCGCTAGGCTTTCTCGCCCACCCCGAACTCACGCGCGAGTCGTCGAACCACACCTCAGGCAACTACGGCCTGATGGATCAGATCGCGGCCCTCGAATGGGTGAAGCGCAACATCGCCGCCTTCGGCGGTGACCCCGCGCGCGTCACCATCGCCGGCCAATCCGCCGGCGCCATGTCGGTGAGCATCCTCATGGCCTCACCCCGCGCGAAAGGTCTGTTCCACCGCGCCATCGGCCAAAGCGGCGGCTTCTTCGAACCCGTCCAACTCGCGCCGAACTATCTCCTCGCCAACGCCGAACGCGACGGCGAGACCTTCGCCAAATCCCTCGGTGCACCATCACTCGCCGCATTGCGCAAACTACCCGCCGCCACGATCCTAAAGGGCGATCTCCCCTCCGGCGCTCACCCGGTGATCGAACCCAACATCCTGCCGGCAACACCGTTCGACGCCTTCGCCAAAGGCGCGCAAAGCGACGTACGCATCTTGATCGGCGTCAACGCACAAGAGGCTCGCTCCCTCACAGACGTCCGCGACGTCACCGCCGCAAACTTCGACGCCGGCATCGAGAAGCGCTGGGGCAAACTCCCGCCGCCGCTCATCGCCGCCTATCCCTTCAAGACGGACGAAGAAGCCAAACAAGCACGCATCGACTTCGAAACCGATCTGCGCTTCGGCTGGGACATGTGGGCCTGGGCCCGCCTGCAAACCGCCACCGGCAAAGCGCCTGTCTTCGCCTACCGCTTCGATCGCGCCCCGCCGTTTCCGCCCAACGGCCCACACGCCGGATGGGGCGCCGGCCACTTCGCCGAACTCTGGTACATGTTCGATCACCAAACCCAAGAACGTTGGCCGTGGACCGAAGACGACCGCAAGCTCGCCGACACCATGGCCGCCTATTGGACCAACTTCGTGAAGACAGGCGACCCAAACACAAGCACCCTCCCCACATGGCCGCGTTTCACCGCCGACGACGGCCCAGTCCTGATCCTCAACGCGCCCATCGCACCCGGACAAGTCGCGCGCCTCAACAGCCTCCGCGTCTTCGACGCCGTGTACGCGCAACTCCGCGGCACACCCTTCCCGGCGAAGCGCTGAAACAGCCACCTGGCAGACGCCCGCTCCACTCGCTAACATCAGTGCCGGCCAAGCTCGGACCGGCGCCGATGATCCTGCAGCGCATTTTTGGGTTGATCGCGACCACAGCATTCGCGCTCGGTATCGTCGTGCAGGTGGACCTGCTCACCGCGACCCGCTCGTTCGACCCGTTCAACCCCTTGCTTCTGGTATTCGCCGCGCTTGTGGTGATCGCGAACGGATACGCCACCCTTCGCGCCGAGCGCAACCAAGGACTGATCGACCCTTACGACGACAGCATCGACATCGTCGAGGTCGCGTATTCGCTGCCGACATGGGCGAGAGTGCTGAGCTTCATGCTGGCGTGCTACATCGCACTGCTCTACGTCGTTGTGCACTACGCCAACGGCACGGAACTCTTGACGCGACTCCCCGAAGAACTCTCCGTCCTTCGACAGAGCATCCCAGCGAACGGCTTCGCCGCGCTCTTGACGTCTCTGTTCACGTTCTCGTCTTTCGTCATTGCCATCTACTTGCTCTTCCGCAAGCCTATCAAAGAATTCCACTAGCGTATGTCGCTGGAGCCCGCGTTGCCGACTGAACAGACCAGCGTCGCAACGCAAACGATCTTATTGACCACGCTCGCCATGTTCGCCTTCGCGGCGAACTCGCTGCTCTGCCGCCTCGCGATCGGCCATCACCTCATCGACGCGGCAAGCTTCACCGCCATCCGCGTGCTCGCGGGCGCGGCAATATTGGCGGCGATCCTCGCCTGGCGCGGCCGCCTCGTCGCCGCACGCACGAACGATTGGCGTCCGGCCGCGGCGCTCTTCACCTACATGGTGTTCTTCTCGTTCGCCTATCTCTCGCTCAGCGCCGGGACCGGCGCGCTCATCCTCTTCGGCGCGGTACAGCTCACCATGTTCGCCGTCGCGCTGCGGTCGGGCGAACGCTTTGCGCCGATCGCCTGGGCAGGCCTCGCGGTTGCGATCGCGGGCCTCATCTATCTCGTCTCGCCGGGCCTCACCGCACCCGACGCCCTCGGCGCATCGCTGATGGCAGTCGCCGGAATAGCGTGGGGCATCTATTCCCTTCTGGGCCGCAGCGCCCGCGACCCGCTCGAAGCAACCGCATGGGCATTCCTTTACGCGCTAATCCCCACGCTCGTTGTCGGCATCGCCGTCGACGTCACCGCCGGCGCGGTCCTAACGCCAAACGGCATAGCGCTAGCGATTGCATCCGGCGCCGTCGCGTCCGGCTGCGGCTACGTCATCTGGTACGCAGCCCTGCGCGGCCTCACCGCCGCCCGCGCCGCCACGGTCCAACTCTCCGTCCCCGCCATCGCAGCTTTGGGCGGTGTCCTCATCATCGGCGAAGACCTGACAACGCGCCTCGTCCTCGCCTCGCTAGCCACCCTCGGCGGCATCGCTATCGTGCTGACCCAACGCGCAAAGCAATAACGCGAAACCTTGGCCAACATCGCAGCCATCTTTCGCGCGTTAGCGCGGTTCAAAAGCAGCTTCACCACAAAGGCGCAAAGCACTCCAAGGTTCACAAAGGCTTCGTGAACCTTCGTGCTCTTCGAGGCTTCGTGGCGAAGCTGAATCCCCATCGCGCTATCGCGCGAAAAGAATAGACGGCCTAAGGCGCAGGCGCGAAGACATCCGTCACGACCTTACCGTCAACCGGATTACCCGGCTGCAAGCCCAACAGCGACATCGTCGTCGGATGCACGTCGATGGTATCCAGCCGCGGGATCTCCCGGCCCCGCGCCACACCCGCACCCCACGCATAGAAGATGCCGTGCATTTCTTCGATCGCCGGATCATACCCGTGCGACGCTGCGAGCCCGCCGAAGTCCGGCGTAAAGATGTCAGACCAAAGCCAGGTCACGCCCATCAGATGCGCATACCACGGTAAACTATCGGGCGGCGCGACGTAATATGGCGGCTTCACCGCCAGCATCAGATCGCCGACCCGCGGCCCCGTACCCAGATGAGCATACGGCGGATGCTTACCGGTGCGATGCACCGTGAACGCGTGCGCATACGGAGCCAGCACCTTCTCCACGCGCTCCACGCTCTCGTCCTTGTCGAGATAGAGATACGCACTGCCGCCGTCGCCCGCCGCGCGCGCCTTGATCCAATGCCGGTTCATGATGCGGCCGAGATTGATGACCTGCTCGACCTTCATCATCCCGTGATCCGTGCCGACGATCAGCGTCCCCTCGCGGTCGGCAGGCAGCGCTTTGATCCCCGCCATCAGCTTGCCGACGATCGCATCCGCCTTCCGCACCTCGGCCAGCGTCTGCGGCGCCGTCACGCCGTTCACATGCGCCTCATGATCGGGTCCACGAAAATAGAGCGCGATCAACCGCGGCCGCTTCGCATCGTTGCTCGCGAGCAGCTTCAACGCGCGCGCCAAAATCTCGTCGTCCGACGGCAGCTCCGGCCACGGCTTGATTTCGTTGGCGTGGCTCGCAAGCGAGGCCTTCGTTCGCGACGCGCGATTCCAAAAATTGAACGCCGCCGCGCGCACACCCTGCCGCTCCGCCGCTTGCCAAACCGCCTCACACCCCGTCATCCAGTCCGCGTCGGCATCTTCACCCGGCACCCCGCGCTTCGGATCGATGAACGCGTTCTGCACAACACCGTGATGCTCCGGCCAACACCCGGTCGTGAAGCTCGTATGATTGGGCAGCGACATCGTCGGATACACAGGCACCAAATGCCGCGACCAAGCCCCATCCCGTTTCATGACGTCGAGATTCGGCGTCTTCGTGGCATCCGCCATCGCCGGCGAAAACCCGTCGAACATCACGAACACGACAGTCCGCTCCGCCGCCGACGCGACACAAGCGATCAGCGCCGACACCACAAACGCAAAGAAAACCCGAACCAAGGAAGCCTCCCGCCAAATTCCAGGCATCCGTTTCAGAACCGGACCGACAAGGCAACTGCGCAGATGGATGCGCCGGGATCACGCCTTTTGACGGCACTGAAATATCCCTCCCCTTTGCGGCAGGGTGGGCGTTTTCGCGTTCGGCGATCTAGCTGTAGCGTTCTTCCGTCCACGGATCGCCGACGTTGTGATAGCCGCGCACTTCCCAAAACCCCGGCTTGTCGTCGCGGGAAAACTCGATGCGCTTCACCCACTTCGCACTCTTCCAAAAATAGAAGCGCGGAATGACGATCCGAACCGGCCCGCCATGCTCGCGGGCCAAGGGCTGGCCTTCCCAAGCATGGGCGATCATCACGTCATCGGCGGCAAACACGTCGATCGCGACGTTCGTCGTGTACCCGTCATGCGCATGAAACACGACATGCGCGGCTTCGTTCTTCGGCCGCACATGCGCAATCAAATCGCGTGAAGCGACGCCGCGCCAATGATTGTCGTACCGGCTCCACTGCGTGACGCAGTGAATGTCCGAGACGCTCTCCGTTTGCGGCAACTGCTGAAACGCCTCGAAGGACAGCGTCACCGGATTCTCGACCAACCCGTCGACGGTCAGCCGCCACTCGTCGCGCGGCACATCGGGCTGCAAACCCAAATCGAGCACGGGCCAATTGGTGACCAGCTTCTGTCCGGGCGGCAGACGATTGGCGTGCGCGTCATCGTGCTTGCCGGTGAGAAGCCGCCCCGCCTTCGCCCACTTCTCTTTCGTGGCGATGAGTTTCTCTTTGAGCGTCGGCTTGTCTTTCTCGTCGCTCATCGAACGTCAACCCTTCTGCCTCAAGAGCCGGCCCTTCTCGCGGGCCCAATCGCGCGCCTTCTCGGTGTCGCGCTTGTCGTGCAGCTTCTTGCCCTTGGCAAGGCCCAGTTCGACCTTCGCCCGGCCCTTGGCGTTGAAGATAATCTTGAGCGGGATGAGCGTCATCCCCTCCCGCTCGATCGCCTGGGACAACTTCGCGATCTGCCGCTTGTGCAGCAACAGCTTCCGGATCCGCCGCGGCTCGTGATTGAAGCGATTGCCCTCGGTGTATTCCGGGATATAGGCGTTGATCAGAAAGATCTCGCCGTCCTTCGACTGCGCATAGGACTCGCCGATCGTGGCCTTGCCCCCGCGCAACGATTTGATCTCGGTGCCGGTCAGCATGATACCGGCCTCCACCGTCTCCTCGATGAAGTAGTTGTGCCGAGCCTTGCGGTTGTCCGCCGCGATCTTGCCCGCGACGTCCTTGTCTTTCTTGGGCGCCATGATGGGTTCAGTTCAACAGACCGGCCTTCGTCATCGCCGCGCGCACCTTCGCCTTCGACGATTCCGACAGCGGTGCCAGAGGCAACCGCACAGTCTCTTCACATTTGCCGAGCAAACTCGCCGCATACTTCACCGGCGTCGGCGACGTCTCGCAGAACAGCGTATCGTGCAGCGGCATCAACCGCTCATGCAGCTCGCGCGCCTTGGCGTAGTCGCCCTTCGTACAAGCCGCCTGAAAATCGGCGCACAAGCGCGGCGCAATATTCGCCGTCACCGAGATGCAGCCCACGCCGCCATGCGCGTTGAAGCCCAACGCCGTGCCGTCTTCGCCCGACAGCTGCACGAATTTCGCGCCGCACGAGGCCTTCTGCTGCGTCACCCGCGCCATGTTGGCGGTCGCATCCTTCACGCCGATGATGTTCGAAATCTTCGCCAGCCGCCCCATCGTGTCGGGCGTCATATCGACCACCGACCGGCCGGGAATATTGTAGATCAGGATCGGCAAACGCGTAGCCTCCGCGATCGCCGCGAAGTGGAGGTAGAGCCCGTCCTGCGTCGGCTTGTTGTAATAAGGCGTCACGACCAGCGCGACATCGGCCCCCAACTTCTGCGCGAGTTGCGTGGTCTCGATAGCATGTGCGGTTGAATACGACCCGGTCCCGGCGATCACCGGCACCCGCCCCTTCGCTACCTTCACGGCCGCGCCGACGACGGCGGTAAACTCCGCCTCGCTCAAAGTTGGGGATTCTCCCGTGGTTCCGCACGGGACCAGCCCATTCGTCCCCTCGGCGATCTGCCATTCGACAAAGGTTTCAAAGGCTTTGATATCGACCCGTCCGTCGCGAAACGGCGTGATCAGGGCAGGAATTGAGCCGCGCAGGCGCGCAATGTCGAAGGTCATGGTCGCTGAATTAATCGCTAGTTACCCATGCACAATTAGACCCTTTGGATGCCGCGAAACAAGGCAAGCGATTTAACCCGATCCTTCGCGCCCCCATGTGATAGTTGCGGCTTGGCCCCTTAAGGGCGACCGGCTAAGGTCTTTAACGCCTTGTGTACGAAGCGAATCTTCGGGGAAGCGCGCGTGTCATCCACTGGTTTTAGAAGTCTGCGTCTGTTCGGCGCTGCGTTGTCGATTTGTGTGTTGGCGGGTAGCCCCGCGCTCGCGCAAACCATGTCGCCGATCTCCGACGACGACAGCGGCCGGCGCGTCCGCCCGCATCAGCAAACGTTGTCGTCAAGCGACGCCGCTCTCTTAGAACGCGCGTTCGACGCCGCCGATCGTTCGCAGTGGGACGTCGCCCGCCAGATCGCCTCGCAAATCTCGAACCCCGCCGCACGCGATGTGGTTCTCTGGCGCGCCTTCACGAAGAAGGACAATGGCGCCGCCTTCAGCGACATCGACCGCTTCCTTGCCTCGCACAAAGATTGGCCCAATCAGCGCGGCCTCCAAGCCCGCGCCGAAGAGGCGATGCCGGGCGAAGCGATGCAGCCCGACCAAGTGATCGCCTGGTTTCAGGGCCGCGACCCGGTCTCCGGCGAAGGCATGATGAAACTGGCCGACGCGTACTTCCGCAAGGGCCAAGAGGCGAACGGCAAAACCTGGCTGCGCAAGGGCTGGATCGAGGGCAACTTCAGCCTCGACCGCGTGTCGCTCTTCGCTGCCCGCTTTGGCTCGAAGCTGACCTCTGACGATCATCAAAAGCGTGCCGCGCGTCTCGCCTGGGCTGGTGAAGCCGGTCAAGCGAACGCGATGACGAATTGGATCGACGGCAACTACGCCGCGATGATCCAGGCCCGCATCAAACTGCAACAAGCCGCCCGCGACGCCGATGCAGCGTATTCGCGCGTGCCTGCGAACCTGAAAGAGGACGCAGGTCTTCTGATGGACCGCGCCCGCTGGCTCAGAAAGCGCGATCGCGATCCCGAAGCGCGCCAACTGCTTATCCGCGCCACGTCGACGCTGTCCGGCCCGCCGCCGGTCGCCGAAGATTGGTGGATCGAACGCAACTACCAGGCCCGCGAAGCTCTCGACGTCGGCAATCCGCAACAGGCCTACCAAGTCGCCGCCGGCCACGGCATGACCAAGGACGCAGGCCTTCCCTACGCCGAGGCCGAATTCCTCTCCGGCTGGATCGCACTGCGCTTCCTGAACAAGCCCGATCAAGCGCTCGACCACTTCATGCGCCTGCGCGGCGCGGTGACCGCGCCGATCAGCGTCGCACGCGCCCACTATTGGGCCGGCCGCTCGGCTGAGAAGGCGGGCCGCACCGCCGACGCGCAGCGCAACTACGAACTCGCCGCCGTCTATCCGATGACGTTCTACGGCCAGCTCGCCGCCGCCGCCGCCAACCCGCGCGGAAACTTGAGCCTGCCGGTGAACCGCGGCACGGCAGCGTCGAAGCAAGCCTTCATGGACCAAAGCGTCATGCAAGCGATGCAGGCGCTGGCCGATGTCGGCGCACAGGGCACGCTGCGCACCTTCGCGATCGCCGCCGCCGATAGCTTCACCGAGCGCGACCAGTTCGTCTATCTGACGACCTTCCTGCGCGGTCTGAACGAACCGGCGTTGGCCCTCCGCGTGGCAAAGCGCGGCATCCAAAAGGCCGTCCCGCTCTACGACATCGCCTACCCGACCGTCTCGCTGCCCGTCTATCGCGGCAACGGCGTCGCGCCCGAAAGCGCGCTGGTCCTAGGCCTCACGCGTCAAGAAAGCGAATTCGATCCGGAAGCGATGTCCGGCGCGGGCGCCCGCGGCCTCATGCAAATGATGCCCGCGACCGCGAAGCTCACCGCGCGCAAGCACGGCCTGAACTTCAACAACAAGAGCGAACTGCTCACCCCGTCCGTGAACATGCAGCTCGGCATGGCCCACGTGTCGGATCTGCTGGAGTCCTTCGGCGGGTCCTACGTCCTGTCGATCGCGTCGTACAACGCCGGCGCAGGCCGCGCGAATCAGTGGATGTCGACATACGGCGACCCGCGTTCGACCAACGCCGACGTCGTGGATTGGATCGAACGCATCCCGTTCAACGAAACCCGCAACTACGTCCAACGCGTGCTCGAAAACACGCAAGTCTATCGCAACATCTTGGCCGGCCGCGACACGCCGCTGGTCATTGCGAGCGATCTGAAACGCGGCGGCTACACCGCCATGGCCTCGGCCGCCGCCCAGTTCTCGTCGTCGCCGGCCCCGGCCCAAACGCCCGCGGTCGTCGCATCGACCCCTGTCGCAGAAACGCCGCCGGCAGTTACCACCGCCTCTAGCCCCGCCCTCGCCACCGGCGCACAGTTCTCCTCCACGCCCGGCGCGCCGATGGTTGTCGCCTCGACGCCGGTCTACGACGACCCGGAAGACGAGCCCGAACCCAAAGCGGTCAAGAAAAAGTCGAAGAAGAAAAAGCCGGTGAAGAAGTCCAAAAAGAAGAAGCGCACGTCGAACGCGACGGCGAGCACCGACGCCAACGCGGGCTAACCGACATTAGTGAACGGTGGCCTCCGGATCGCGGCCACCGAGCATCATCTGCAAGCGCGCCGCCGCATCGCCTTCCGCGAAGCATCGCGCCAGCCCCTTAGGGCTCTGCTCGGCCGCAGCCTCAATCCCGCGTTCGGCCGCCAAGCGCAAAATCTTCTTCGTCTCCGCCACAGCCACCGGCGACAGCGACGCCATATGCGCGGCGAGCTGCTGCACCGACGGCTCGAACTCCGTCATACCGGCGACGTTCGACACGAGCCCCAGCATGAACGCCCGCTCCGCCGTCACCACGCCGCCCGTCAAAGCCAGCGCCGCCGCCGACCCATTGCCCGAGATACGCTGCAGCCGCGCCAAAGCACTACCGTTCGCATTCATGCCCACGTTGATCCCGGGCAATCCGAACCGCGCATCGGCGCGCGCAAGCCGCACGTCGGCGTGAAGCGCCAACTCGAACCCGGCGCCCAAGCACGCGCCCTTGATCGCGGCGATGACAGGGATCTCAAGCGCCGCAAGCCGCTCATAGACGCCTCGCGCCTGCAAGGCGACGCGCTCCACCTCGTCCGGCGCGAACCCGACAAGCTCGCCGATATCCATGCCGACCGAGAACGCATCGTCGCCGGTGCTGGTCAGCACGATCGCTTTGATCTGCCGGTTGGCGATCACCTCGTCCAGCGCGCGCGTAAGTTCGTCGCGCACCATGTTGTCGATGGCGTTCGAGGCGTCCGGCCGGTTGATCGTGAGCGTCAGCACGTGCCCCGCCCGCTCGCTCAACAAAACGCTGTCCCGCGCTTCGCGCGTCGTCGTGGTGCTCATGGGGAAGGATTATAGTCCATTTCGGGACAAAAAAAGGCGGGCTTGAGGGTATCCCCAAGCCCGCCGACGCATCCCGTTTTTGTTGGTTTTATTAGTGCGCCGTTTCCTGCAGCCAAAGGCGCGCCAGGCGCTGCGCTTCGGCAATCTCGTTGGGCGACATCTGCTGCGCCAATTCCGCGCGCCACAGACGGGCCTCGGCCACGCCCTTCATGGCGGCCAGATTGAAGTATTTGTGGGCGCGCACGAGGTCGAAGGACACCCCCTGCCCTGTCGAATAGCACAGACCCAACTGATAGAGCGCCTGCGGCGTTCCCGTCTTCGCTTCGCCTTCGATGTCCATGACGACATCCATGTCGATCACCGCCATCGTTCTCTCCCATGATTAGCGTCGAATTCGTCTTGAATTCGAATTTGATGACCCAACAATGGACAGTTGAGCTGAATCCCGCGTTAATGCGGATGCGTGTTTTTGCTTAAGAAAACAGCGTGTTTTTTCGTTAAGCGCACGCCGTGCGACAGCACAATATCCGCTAAAACACTAGGTTTGGCGCATTAAGGTGAAATACGGGGCCACCTTAACGGCGTGTATCCGTCACACGAAATCCATCACAAAAATGCGCGCCTCGATCACGGTTCCGGCGCCGGCCGCAAGCGAGACCGTCCGTATACGTCGCATCGCACTGGAACAGCCAGGGCGTGGGCGTAATCGCCCCCGCGCGGCACGGCCGGCGCGCCTCAAAGGCCCACGGACCCGCCCCAAAAGGGCTACCGGCGGCTTGGCGCGGCCGGAGAGGAAGTCAGAAACGAAAACGGCGGCGGCAGCGGCCCTATCGGACCAGCTACCTCCGCCGTGAGTTCGGTGCCTGGCAGCGGTTACCTTGAGCTCAAGGTGGTCGCCGCCGTCACCACGACCCCGCGAGGGGCCGCGTTGTTCGCTAAACTATTTCTTCTTCGTCTTCTTCGCGGCCTTCGGCTTCGCCGCGGCCTTCGTCACTGGCTTCTTGGCTTTCGCCTTCTTCTTCGGTGTCACGGGCATGAGAGAGTAACTCCTTAGATGTACATCCGGGAAGCGCACCTCGCGCTCTCGAACGCCCAACATATTGGTCAAGTTGCGCCTGAAGCGCAACACCTTGTGGTGCGGCATCTGGTGCGCGATTGCCACGGCATCACGAAACACTGATAAACAAAGGGATTCATGACATCGTCCGTGTACGAACCATTGCCGTCACGAGGGCCGCCCGGCGCTTGACGCACCCCGCGAAATGACGAATCGGCGCGAATCACCTGTGCCCGACGGAGAACCTTCGCGCGTCAGCGCGATGACGATTCAGCTTCACCACGAAGACACGAAGCACGCAAAGTCCCACCAAGAAGCAGCGCCTTCGTGAACCTTCGAGTACTTCGCGCCTTCGTGGTGAAACTGACTCCACGAGCGCAAAGCGCGTCGAGATCGCGATCGCTGTCTAAACGTCTCGTCATGACCGTTCCTCATCCGTCATAACCTCCCTCTTATTCGTCATGGCCGGGCTTGACCCGGCCACCCAGTGGCCGCGCGTCTGCGCGGCCAGGAGACCTGACGAAAGCGGCTAATTCATTGACGATTCAGAGCGTCCCTAGCGCGCACGGACGTGCGCGCACTGGGTGGCCGGGTCAAGCCCGGCCATGACGAGCGAAAGTTGGGTTAGATCCCGAGCTTCTTCTTCAAGATCTCATTCACCGCCTGCGGATTGGCCTTGCCGCCGGTCGCCGCCATGACCTGCCCGACGAACCAGCCAGCCATCGACGGCTTCGCCTTCACCTGCTCCACCTTCTGCGGGTTGGCCGCGATCACCTTATCCACAGCCGCCTCGATCGCGCCCATGTCGGTCACCTGACGAAGCCCACGCTTCTCGACGATCTCGGCGGGATCGCCGCCCTCGGTCCACGCGATCTCGAACACGTCCTTTGCGATCTTGCCCGAGATCGTGCCGTCGCCGATCAGGGAGACGATGGACCCCATCGCCGCCGCCGACACCGGGCTCTCCGCGATCGACTTGTCCTCTTTGTTCAAGCGCCCAAAGAGTTCGTTGATCACCCAGTTCGCAGCCAGTTTCGCATCACGCCCCTTGGCCACCTGCTCAAAGAACTCAGCACTCTCGCGCTCGGCGACCAAGACGCCCGCGTCATAGAGCGAGAGCCCATAGTCCCGCATGAAGCGGTCCTTCTTGTCGTCCGGCAGTTCCGGCAACGACGCCTTGATCCGCCCCACGAACGCATCGTCGAACTCCAGCGGCAGAAGGTCCGGATCCGGGAAATAGCGATAGTCGTGCGCCTCTTCCTTCGACCGCATCGACCGCGTCTCGTTCTTCTTCGAATCGTAGAGCCGCGTCTCCTGATGGATCGTCCCGCCGCCCTCGATGATGTCGATCTGCCGCCGCGCCTCGAACTCCACCGCCGCCGCCACGAACCGCATCGAGTTCACGTTCTTGATCTCGCACCGCGTGCCGAGCTTATCCCCAGGCTTACGGACGGAGACGTTCACGTCCGCGCGCATGGAACCCTCTTCCATGTTCCCGTCGCAGGTCCCGAGATAACGCAAGATGCCGCGCAGCTTCTTCAGATACGCCGCCGCCTCTTCCGACGACCGCAGATCGGGCTTGGACACGATCTCCATCAACGCCACGCCCGCCCGGTTCAAGTCGACATACGACTGATCCGGATGCTGATCGTGCAGCGACTTACCCGCGTCCTGCTCCAAATGCAGCCGCTCGATGCCCACCGTGATCGACTTGCCGCCCGGCATGTCGACGATGACCACGCCCTCGCCCACGATCGGGTGCTTGTACTGCGAGATCTGATACCCGGCCGGCAGATCCGGATAGAAATAGTTCTTCCGGTCGAAGATCGACCGCTTGTTGATGGCGGCCTTGAGCCCCAGCCCCGTCTTCACCGCCTGCTCGACGCAGTATTTGTTGATGACGGGCAGCATCCCTGGCATCGCCGCATCGACGAAGCTCACATGCTCGTTCGGTTCAGCCCCAAACTCGGCCGACGCGCCCGAAAACAACTTCGCCTTCGACAGCACCTGCGCATGCACTTCCATGCCGATGACGACTTCCCACTTCCCCGTCGCCCCTTCGAGCAACTGGGCAGGGTCGTGGCCTTTGCGCGTGGTGATCACAACGTCCGTCATGGCCTAAACCTCCCACCACGCCGCAGGCCGCGGCGTCAGACCGGCGGCCTTCTCGATCACCTCGCCGACGCGGAACAGCGTCGACTCGTCGAACGCCTTGCCGATCAACTGAAGACCTAGCGGCAACCCTTCGCTGTTCAAACCGGCCGGCACCGAAATCCCAGGCAAGCCGGCCAGGTTCACTGTCACCGTAAACACGTCGTTGAGATACATCGCGATCGGATCGTCGGTCTTCTCGCCGATCCCGAACGCCGGCCCCGGCGCCGTCGGCGTCAACAGCACGTCGCACTTTTTATAAGCCTCATCGAAGTCGCGCGCGATCAACGTCCGCAGCTTCTGTGCCTTGATGTAATAGGCGTCGTAATACCCGGCCGACAGCACATACGTGCCGACCAAAATTCGCCGCTGAACCTCACGCCCGAACCCCGCCGCGCGCGTGTTCTCGTACATCGAAGTGATGTCCTTGCCCGGCTCGCGCAGACCAAAGCGCACGCCGTCATAGCGCGCGAGGTTCGACGACGCCTCAGCCGGCGCCACAATGTAATAGGCCGGTAGCGCGTACTTCGTGTGCGGCAGGCTGACGTCGACGATCTCCGCCCCGGCAGCCTTCAGCCACTCGATCCCCTTCTGCCACAACGCTTCGATCTCAGCCGGCATCCCGTCGAGCCGGTACTCCTTCGGAATCCCGACGCGCAGACCTTTGATGTTCCCGGTCATCGCCGCTTCGTAATCCGGCACCGGCAGATCGACGCTGGTCGAATCCAGCGGATCGTGGCTCGCCATCGACTTCAGCATGATCGCGCAATCACGCACCGTGCGCGCCATAGGCCCCGCCTGATCCAGCGACGACGCAAACGCGACAATGCCCCAACGCGAACACCGCCCATACGTCGGCTTGATCCCAGCGATCCCAACGACGGCGGCAGGCTGACGAATAGACCCACCGGTATCGGTGCCCGTCGCACCCAACACCAACCGCCCCGCAACAGAAGCCGCCGATCCACCCGACGACCCGCCCGGCACAAGCGGCGTGTTCGAACCCTTCCGCCGCCACGGATTGATCACCGGCTTGAAATAGCTCGTCTCGTTCGACGACCCCATCGCGAACTCGTCCATGTTGAGCTTGCCCAACATCGTCGCGCCAGCATCGAACAGATTGCGCGTGACCGTCGATTCATAGGGCGGCTTGAACCCCTCAAGAATGTGCGACCCCGCTGTCGTCTGCACACCCTTGGTGCAGAACAAATCCTTGATGCCCAGCGGAATGCCTTCAAGCGCCCGCGCCGACCCGGCCGCAATGCGTTTGTCAGACTCCGCCGCGCCCTTCAAAGCAATCTCCGGCGTCTCGACGATGAACGCGTTCAGCGCCCGCCCCTTCTCCATGGCCTTGATGTGCGCCTCGGTGAGCTCCTTCGCGGAGAACGCCTTCTTCTTCAACCCGTCGCGCGCTTCCGCGATGGTCAATCCCGTGAGATCGCTCATTCGACCACCTTCGGAACGGCAAAGTAGTTGTCTTCACCGGAAGGCGCGTTCAGCACCACATCGCTCGCGGCCTTGCCGTCCGTAACGACGTCCTCACGCATCTTCAGCGACATATGGATCACACTCGTCATCGGCTCGACCGAAGCCGTGTCGACCTCGTTCAATTGCTCGACCCACGCCAAAATGGCATTGAGCTCCTTGGCCATCGGCTCAAGACGCTCTTCGGGCAGGGCAATGCGCGCCAATCTGGCCACGCGTTTGACGGTATTCTTGTCGACGGACATCGGATCGATTTCTTGTGGTGAAGCGGGGGCTTTGCTACCAACCGGGCTTAAGCCTTGCAAGGCGCGAGACGCCACCCCAGTGATCGTCAAAACACCGGCCGAATTGGCCGCCTCCCTCAAACCCGGTGAGCGCCTCTTCGGCCTGGACCTGGGCGAAAAGACGATCGGCGTGGCGGTTGGCGACACCGTGCTGTCGTTCGCCGCACCCGTTGAGACGATCGCCAAGCGCAAATTCACGCTCGATGCCGAAGCCCTCATCGCTCTGATCAAGAAACATGCAGTCGGCGGCCTCGTCATCGGCCTGCCGCTCAACATGAACGGAACCGAGGGCCCCTCCGCTCAATCCGCCCGCGCCTTCGCCCGCAACTTCGAACAGAAGCACCCGCTGCCGATCCTCTTCTGGGACGAACGCCTGTCGACGGTGGCGGTGACCCGCACCCTTCTCGAAGCCGACGTCTCGCGCGAAAAGCGCAAAGAGGTCGTCGACAAGATGGCCGCCGCCTTCATCCTCCAAGGCGCACTCGACGCCATCAGACGCGGCCCCCCGCCGCCAGCGCGCGACGCATGACCATCGGCCAAACCCTCGCGCGCACCTTCCGCCGCATCTACGTCCGCCCGCCCGAACCGATCCCGCCCGAACACCAACGGCTGCTTCTTCTCGTCGGCGCCGGCACGCTGATCGCCAACTACGACGTCTCCCTCTACGGGATGGCATTGCTGCAGATCCAAACGACCTTCGGCATCGCCGAGAACGCCGTGGCCGACGTCAACGCGATGTTCCGCCTGGGCGTCCTGCCCGCGTTGCTTCTCGCTTACTTAGCCGACGTCATCGGACGCCGAAGACTGCTTCTCGTCACGCTGGCCGGTGCGAGTATCGCGACGGTCTGGACCTCGTTCGCGCAAACGACAAACGAGTTCATCATCGCCCAACTTCTGGCGCGCGCCTTCATCTACACCGAAGAACTTCTCTGCATCGTCGTCATCGCCGAAGAGTTTAATGAACGCGTGCGCGGTTGGGGTATTGGCGCGTTGGGAGCAATGGGCGCATTCGGCGCGGGTATCGCCGCGTTGGTCTTCGCATCGGTGAACCTTCTGCCCTACGGCTGGCGCGCGCTCTATTTCCTCGGCGCGATCCCGTTGCTCTATCTCCTGTGGCTGCGCCGCCGATTGCCGGAAACAAAACGCTTCGAGAGTAACGAGCACAAACGTGAATTCCTGCGCCCCCTCATCGCACTCTTCGCTAACTACCCCGGCCGTATGGCGCTGCTGACCGCCATGGCCATCCCGGCTGCTTTCGCCTCAGCGAACATCGTCACGTTCCAATCCAAATTCCTGCAGAGCCAGCACGGCTGGCACCCAGCACAGGTCTCAACGATGGTCGTGGTCGGCGGCATCATCGCGATCCTAGGCGCGACGACAGCCGGCACGTTGAGCGACCGCTTCGGCCGCCGCGCGGTCTTGTCGGCAGCGATCCTCGCCTTCGTGGTCTGCTTCGGCTCCTTCTATGGCTTCGCGTCAGGCCCTATTCTGGTGCCTATCTGGATCGCCGGCATCTTCGCATTCCTGATGTGCGACGTCTTGATCGGCGCGCTCAGCGCCGAACTCTTCCCGACCTCGCACCGCACGCTCGCATCGGCCGTGCGCTACTTCTTCTGGATCATGGCGGGCTCGCTGGCGCTCTACCTCGAAGGCCCGATCTACGACATGTTCGGCAACCACGGCACGGCCGTCGCGCTGCTGATCCTGCCCGCCCCACTCGCGATCATCCCGATCTGGTTTCTGCCTGAGCCGGCGAAGAAGTCGCTCGAAGACGTCGCCGCCGAACGCGCCCCATGATCGACGTCCTTATCGCGCTCATCCCTGTCTTCGCCATCATCGCCTTAGGCGCAGCGTTGCGCTGGCAGACGTTCCTGCCCGAAGACGGCTGGCGCGCGGTGGAGCGCGTCACCTACTTCGTCCTGTTCCCGTGCTTCCTCTTCGGCGCCATCGCCTTCGCCAACTTCGGCGACGAACCCGTCGGCCGCATGGCGCTGCTCATGACCGCGTCGATGCTGATCATGGCCGCGATCGTCTATCCCTTCCGTGCGCTGATGAACCTGAACGGCCCCGCCTTCACCAGCGTCTTCCAAGGCGCCGTCCGCTGGAACAGCTATGTGGCCTTAGGCGCCATCGCCGCCGTCCTCGGTCAAAGCGGTCTGGCCCTCGCCGCGATTGCCGTCGCCATCATGGTCCCGCTCGCCAACGCACTCTGCGTCGTCGTCCTCATGCGCCACGCCGGCGACGGCGCTGCGGGCCTCGTGATGCTGCTGAAGCAACTCCTGCGCAACCCGCTGATCCTCGCCTGCCTCGCCGGCATCGCCGTCCAAGCCGTCGGCCTGCCGATCCCCAAGATCGCCGCCACAACCATCGACCTCCTCGGCAAAGCGGCGCTGCCCTTGGGCCTGATCGCCGTCGGCGCGAGCCTCGACCTCGGCGACGCCCGCGCAAGACCAACCCCGGTCATCGCCGCGACCGTCCTAAAACTGCTCGTCATGCCCGTGCTGGTCGCCGCCGGCGCGATCGCGCTCGGCATCGAAGGCCCGGCGAAAACCGCAGCCCTAATCTGCGCCGCAGTTCCCGGCGCCTCGTCGTCTTACATCCTCGCGCGCCAACTCGGCGGCGACGCCCCCCTAATGGCCAACATCACTACCGCACAAACCCTGGCCGCGATGGTTACCATGCCAATCATGTTGTGGGTTTTGGCCTAAAGACGGTTGCGGCGAGCCGAGCCGCCCCCTATACCCACCCCGCGATGACAGGCCTGTATACCCGCCAGCATCTACTCGCCATCGCGCCATTGCAGCGCCAAGAGATCGAATCGTTGCTGGACCTCGGCAACGAGTACGTCGATCTGAACCGCCAGGTTCAAAAAAAGCGCGACACGCTCCGCGGCCGCACGCTCATCAACCTCTTCTTCGAACCGTCGACGCGCACGCAGTCGTCGTTCGAACTCGCCGGCAAGCGCCTCGGCGCCGACGTGATGAACATGTCCGTCGCGCAGTCCTCCGTCCGCAAGGGCGAGACCTTGATCGACACGGCGACGACGCTGAACGCGATGCGCCCCGACATCATCGTCATCCGCCACCAGGATTCAGGCGCGGTCGCTCTGCTCGCCGACAAGGTCTCCTGCTCGGTGGTGAACGCGGGCGACGGCGCGCACGAGCACCCGACGCAGGCCCTGCTCGACGCCCTCACCATCCGCCGCCGTATGAAGCGCATCGAAGGCCTCACGGTCGCGATCTGCGGCGACATCCTGCACAGCCGCGTCGCCCGCTCGAACGTCCACCTGCTGACAAAGCTCGGCGCACATGTCCGCCTGGTCGCCCCGCGCACGCTGATGCCCGCAGGCGCGGCCACCTGGGGCGCAGAAGTCTTCCACGACATGCGCGCCGGCATCAAAGGCGCCGACATCGTCATGATGCTGCGCGTGCAGATGGAGCGCATGACCGGCTCCTTCCTGCCGTCGCAACGCGAGTATTTCCACTTCTACGGCCTCGACCGCGAGAAACTGGCGCTCGCCAAACCCGGCGCGCTCGTGATGCATCCAGGCCCCATGAACCGCGGCGTCGAAATCGACAGCGCCATCGCCGACGACGTCGAACGCAGCCTCATTCACGAACAAGTCGAAATGGGCGTCGCCGTCCGCATGGCCGTCCTCGACGCCCTCGCGCGCCAACTCCAAAACGCGGAGCGCAAAGCATGACGCGCACCGCCTTCACAAACGCCCGCCTCATCGACCCCGACACGGGCCTCGACACCACCGGCGCGTTGCTGGTCGAAAACGGCAAGATCGCCGACCTGGGCGCGCGCCTCTTCAACGACGCCAAACCCGCCAACGCCGAGATCATCGACTGCGGCGGCAAGGTGCTCAGCCCCGGCCTCATCGACCTGCGCGTTTTCACCGGCGAACCCGGCGCCGAACATCGCGAGACACTCGCCTCCGCCGGCGCATCTGCCGCAGCCGGCGGCGTGACGTCGTTCGTCGTCATGCCGACGACCGAACCGGTGATCGACGATGCCGCGCTGGTCAGCTTCATCGCCCGCCGCGCCGAAGCAACCGCCCGCGTGCGCGTCTACCCGACGGGCGCACTGACGCACGGCCTCAAGGGCACGCAGATGTCCGAGATCGGCCTGCTCAAAGAAGCAGGCGCGATCGCCTTCACCGACGCCGACCGCACGATCGCCTCAAGCCTGATCATGCGCCGCTGCCTGGCCTACGCCGCGAACTACGACGCGCTGGTCATCGCGCACGCCGAAGACCCTGCGCTCGCCGCATCAGGCTGCATGAACGAAGGCGCCTTCGCCGCGCGCATGGGGCTCGGCGGCATCCCGCCCGCGGCCGAAGCGATGGCCGTCGAACGCGACATGCGCCTCGTCGAACTCACCGGCGCGCGCTACCACCTCGGCCAAGTCTCCTGCGCCGCCGCGCTCGACATCATCGCGCGCGCGAAGTCACGCGGCCTGCCTGTCACCTGCGCAGTCTCCGCCTATCACCTGACGCTGAACGAACAAGACATCGGCGAATATAAGACGTTCGCGAAAGTCTCGCCCGCGCTACGCACCGAAGACGACCGCAAAGCGATGGTCGAAGGCGTCCGCGCCGGCATCATCGACGCCATCGTCTCCAGCCACGACCCGCAAGCACCGGAAACAAAACGCCTCCCCTTCGCGCAAGCCGCCTACGGCGCGGTCGGATTGGAAACACTGCTGCCCGCGGCCCTAACGCTGCACCACGAAGCCGACATGAAACTCGCGGAGGTGTTGAGGTATCTGACAGTAGGGCCGGCGAAAATCCTAAAACTCCCGCAAGGCCGCTTAACAAAGGGCGCCCCGGCAGACCTGATCCTCTTCGACCCCGCAGCGCCGCGAAAAATCGACCCCACGACCTTCCGCTCGCACTCGAAAAACTCGCCGTTCAAAGGCCGATTGATGCAAGGCGCCATATTGCGCACAGTGGTGGCCGGACAAACGATCTTCGTCGCCACCCAATAACGCCCTTGCCCTTCTCCCCCTGGGAGAAGGTGGATCGACGCCGTAGGCGGCGAGACGGATGAGGGACTCCGGCGCACCGAAGCCCCTCATCAGTCACGCCTGCGGCGTGACAGCTTCTCCCAGAGGGAGAAGCGCAACAGAAATGGTGTCGCAGTGGAAACGCTCACAGCCATCCTCGCCTTCGCAGGCGGCTATTCCCTCGGGTCTATCCCGTTCGCCTTCATCGTCACGAAACTCTTCGGCCTGGGCGACATCCGCCAAGTGGGCTCCGGCAACGTCGGCACGACCAACGTCCTGCGCACCGGCAATAAACTCGCAACGGCGCTCACGCTGATCGGCGACGTCGGCAAAGGCGTCGTCGCCGTCCTGATCGCGAAGCAGTTCGGCGACGTCCCCGCGATGGCGGCGGGGCTCGGCGCCTTCACCGGTCACATCTTCCCGGTCTGGCTCAACTTCAAAGGCGGCAAAGGCCTCGCGACGGGTGCCGGCATTGTCGCAGCACTCAACCTCCCGGTCGCCCTCATCGGCTTCGCCACGTGGCTCGCCGTTGCCCTGCTCTGGCGCATATCATCGCTCGCAGCCTTGGTGGCCGCCGCCGCGTCCCCGTTTTACATGCTGCTATTCGGCCAATGGACCTACGCGGTCGGTGCCGCGATCCTCGCCGCTCTCATCTTCGTCACCCACCGCAGTAACATCCGCCGCCTACTGAAAGGCGAAGAGCCGCGCATCGGGGAAAAGAAACCTACTGCCGCGGCCGACGGTTCGTCGTCCACGCCACCGTGAACAAAGTCACAGCGAAAAGAACCATCCCGGCAATCACCGCGCCGACTACCAGCGTCACCTCGGATTCCATCACACAAGCCTCCATTTCTGATGCCGAAAAGCTTGGCAAGCGACGGCCAATCACGCTTTGATCTGGGTCAAATGAACGCTCGCCTCGCCGACGCAGAACGGCTGGCGCGCCTGCGCCTGATCCGCGCTGGCGCCATCGGCCCTGTGACGTTCTGGGCGCTGATGCAACGCTTCGGCACAGCCCGCGCCGCCGTCGAAGCCTTGCCCTCGCTCAGCGAAAAATCCACGCGTACGCGCGCGATCACACTACCGTCCGTGCAAGACGTCGAACGCGAGCGCGACGCCATCGCGAAATACGGCGCGCGCCTCGTCGCACACGGCGAAGACGATTACCCAGAGGCCCTCGCGAATCTGGACAGCCCGCCGCCGCTCCTCACCGTCATGGGCAACACGAACGTTCTGAACCGCACCACCATCGCCATTGTCGGCGCACGCAATGCCTCCGCCCTCGGCCAACGCTTCGCCCGCGACATCGCGCGCGACCTCGGCGCGAACGGCATCACCATCGCCTCGGGTCTCGCCCGCGGCATCGACACCGCCGCCCACAAAGGCAGCCTTAAGACCGGAACGATCGCCGTGATGGCGGGCGGCATCGACGTGATCTACCCGCCGGAAAACGAAGGGCTCTACCGCGACATCATCGTCGACGGCGCAGCGGTGTCAGAGATGCCGTTTGGCCAGCAGCCGACCGCGCAACACTTCCCGCGCCGCAACCGCATCATCTCAGGCCTCGCGCGCGGCGTGGTCGTCGTGGAGGCGACGCTGAACTCCGGCTCGCTCATCACCGCACGCCTCGCAGGGGAACAGGGCCGTGACGTCTTCGCCGTCCCAGGTTCACCCTTGGACCCGCGCGCCAAGGGAACGAATGGCCTCCTCCGCCAAGGCGCGATCCTGACCGAAAACGCAGAGGACGTGCTCGCGCATCTCAGTCCCCACGGGCTCGGACCGCCAACGATCATGGTGACAGAACGCCCGGAAGCACCCCCACCCGCCCGGCAAAATACGGATGCCCTACAGGCCGAAATCCTACGCCGCCTAGGACCCGCCCCGGTTGAGATCGACGAGCTGGTACGACTGCTCGGCGCATCCTCCGCCGAGGTCTCGACCGCCCTTTTGGACCTTGAATTCGCCGGCCAATTAACCCGCCACCCGGGGCAAAAGGTCAGTTTGGCGGCCCCTCGTTAACCTTCTAATTCATTGAAAATAAAACGTTATCTGGCACCTACTTGGAGGGTGCCCTGGCCTTTGGTTGACACCTTTACTAGATATGGACCAGTGTCCCGCCCCCATTGGGACCCCCCAAAAGGATCGAGCGTAGAGTGGCCGCAAGCAACGTCGTGATCGTGGAATCGCCCGCAAAGGCGAAGACGATCAACAAGTACCTGGGCAACACATATAAGGTGTTGGCCTCCTACGGCCACGTGCGCGACCTGGCTGAGGAAGACGGCTCGGTCGACACCGAAAACGACTTCGAAATGTCCTGGGAGGTGGCCGATCGGGCCGCCAAGCACCTCGGCGAAATCGTCAGCGCCGTCAAAGGCGCCAAGAAACTGATCCTCGCCACCGACCCTGATCGCGAAGGCGAAGCGATCTCGTGGCATTTGCTCGAGGTCCTCAGAGACAAAAAGCTGCTGAAGGACGTCGAAGTTGAACGCGTCGTCTTTAACGCGATCACCAAGACGGCCGTACAGGAAGGCATGGCGCACCCGCGCCAGGTCGATCAGCAATTGGTCGACGCCTACCTCGCCCGCCGCGCTCTTGATTACCTCGTCGGCTACAACCTCTCGCCGGTCCTCTGGCGCAAGCTGCCGGGCTCACGCTCGGCCGGCCGCGTGCAGTCGGTGGCGCTGCGCATCATTTGCGAGCGCGAACTCGAAATCGAAAAGTTCCGGGCCCAGGAATACTGGACCGTCGACGCATCGCTGAAGACGCCGCCGGGCGACGCGCTGAACGCCCGCCTCGTGAAACTCAACGGCGAGAAGCTCGACAAGTTCTCGCTGCCGAACGAAGCCGCCGCCCACGCCGCGCGCGACGCCATCGAAGCCGGCAAGTTCGCGGTGACCAGCGTCGAGTCCAAACCCGCACGCCGCAACCCGTACCCGCCCTTCACGACCTCGACTCTGCAGCAAGAGGCCGCGCGAAAGCTCGGCTTCTCGGCCAGCCACACGATGCGCGTCGCCCAGCGCCTCTACGAAGGCGTCGACATCGGCGGCGAAACCGTCGGTCTCATCACCTACATGCGTACCGACGGCGTGGACGTGGCGCCCGAAGCGGTCGCCGCGACGCGCAAGCTGATCGGCACCCGCTACACGCAGCGCCATCTGCCCGACAGCCCGCGCATCTACAAATCCAAGGCGCGCAATGCGCAAGAAGCGCACGAAGCCATCCGCCCGGCCGACGTGGAACGCACGCCGGAATCGCTGAAAAGCATCGAGCCCGATATGTGGCGGCTCTACGACCTCGTCTGGAAGCGCATGGTCGCAAGCCAGATGGAAGCGGCCGAATTCGAACGCACGACCATCGACATCGAAACCGCCGACGGCCGCACCGGCCTGCGCGCGAACGGATCGGTGCTGACCTTCGACGGCTTCCTCGCCCTCTATCAAGAAGGCAAGGACGACGCCGGCGACGATGAAGACGGCACCCGCCTGCCGAAGGTAACCAAGGGCGACGCCATGGGCGTCACCGAAGTGAAGCCCGAGCAGCACTTCACCGAACCGCCGCCGCGCTTCTCGGAAGCATCGCTCGTCAAGAAACTCGAAGAACTCGGCATCGGCCGTCCGTCGACCTATGCCTCGACCTTGCAGGTGCTGCGCGATCGTCAATACGTGCGCATGGACAAGTCGCGCTTCATTCCCGAAGACCGCGGACAGCTCGTCACGGCGTTCTTGACCAACTTTTTCGGCCACTACGTCGAATACGATTTCACCGCCGGCCTCGAAGATCAGCTCGACCTGGTTTCCGACGGCAAGCTCAAATGGAAGACGCTGCTCGCGGATTTCTGGAAGGATTTCCACGCCGCGATCAAAGGCATCGCCGAACTGCGCATCCGCGAAGTCCTCGACACGTTGGATGAAGTTCTGGGACCGCACATCTTCCCGCCGACCGCCGACGGCACCGACCCGCGCAAGTGCAAACTCTGCGCGACCGGCCGCCTCGGCCTGCGTTTGGGCAAGAACGGCGCCTTCATCGGTTGCTCGAACTACGGCGCCGAAGGCGACGAGAAGTGCAGTTACACGCGCCCGCTCGCTAACAGCGGCGAGAACGCGGTCGAAACACGCGTGCTGGGCGTCGATCCCGAAACGGGTTTGACGGTCACGCTGCGCCCCGGCCGCTTCGGCCCTTATCTGCAGCTGGGCGAATCCAGCAAAGAGAAGGACGCGCCAAAACCGAAAACGGCCAGCGCGCCGAAAGGCGTCGACCTCGCCACGCTCGACCTCGCCGCCGCGCTGAAACGCCTCGCACTGCCGCGCCTCGTGGGCGCGCATCCTGAAGACGGCCTGCCGATCGAAGCGAACTTCGGACGCTTCGGCCCCTTCATCAAACACAACGGCGTCTACGCCAATCTCGAAAACCCGGACGACATCTTCACCATCGGTCTGAACCACGCGGTGACGCTGCTCGCCGAGAAGAAGGCCAACCCGAAGAGCCGCTTCGGCCAACCGAAAGCGCCGCTGAAGGAGCTGGGCGAACACCCGGATACGAAGGCGGCCATCAAAGTGATGAACGGCAAATACGGCCCCTACATCACCGACGGCGACATCAACGCGAACGTGCCCAAGGGCACCGACCCGCAGAACGTGACGCTGGCGGAAGCCGTCGAACTCTTGCGCATCCGCGCCGAAACCGGCGGCGGCGGCAAAAAGAAAAAGAAGAAAGCCCCGGCGAAAGCCGCGAAGGCCGCTCCCGCAAAAGCGGCCAAGGCGAACGGCGAAGCGAAAGCCGACGCCAAACCGGCAAAGGCCGCCAAGGCCCCCGCCAAAGAAAAAATCAAACCGGCGACGAGCGCCAAGAAAGCGCCCGCCAAAAAGAAAGAACTTGAAGAGACGTGAATAAAAAACAGCGCGAACCGCGTGAGCAAACACAACGCGGAACAACACCGACGCGCGCCGACGTACTTGCCTACATCAGCGATCATCCCGAAGCCACCAAACGCGATCTTGCGCGCCACTTCGATCTGAAGGGCACCGACAAGATCGCGCTGAAGCGCATGCTGCGCGAACTGATGGACGAGGGCGACGTCAAACGCGGCCGCGGCAAGAAACTGCTGCGCACCGGCGACCTCCCCGAAGTCACCGTCGTCGAAGTCATCGACGTAACGACCGACGGCGAACTCATCTGCCGCCCCGCAAACTGGGACCAAGACGGCAAACCCCCGCGCATCATCCTCTCGCCCGGTGCCGACAAAGCGATCGAAGGCCCCGCGCTCGGCATCGGCGAACGCATCCTCGCACGCCTGAAGCCGACCTACGAAGGCTACGACGCGCGCATCATCAAACGCCTCGGCGCAAACGTCCAAAAAACGCTCGGTGTCTTCCGCCGCTTGGGCAAACACGGCGGCAAGGTCGAACCTGTCGACAAGAAGGCGCGCCACGAATTCGCCGTCGCCGACATGGACTCGGGCGGTGCAGCCGACGGCGAACTCGTCGTCGTCGAACCGATCACCGGCCGCGCCTTAGGCCCACGCAAAGCGCGCATCACCGAACGCATCGGTAAGATGTCAGAGGCGAAGACTGTCAGCCTGATCGCGATCCACACGCACGGCATCCCCGATCAATTCCCGCAAGCGGTGATCGACGAAGCCGCGCGCGCCAAACCCGCGAAGCTGGAAGACGGCCGCGTCGACTTGCGCAAAATCCCGCTGGTGACAATCGATCCGCCCGACGCGCGCGACCACGACGACGCCGTCTGGGCCGAACCCGACGAAGATCCGGCGAACAAAGGCGGCTTCAAAGCCATCGTCGCCATCGCCGACGTGTCGTACTACGTGCGCCCCGGCTCGGTGCTCGACCGCGAAGCGTTGAAGCGCGGCAACTCCGCCTACTTCCCCGACCGCGTCGTACCGATGCTGCCCGAACATCTGTCGGCCGATCTCTGCTCGCTGAAGGAAAAAGTCGACCGCGCGATCATTGCCTGTCACCTGACCATCGACGCCGGCGGCCGCGTCAAGAAGCACCGCTTCGAACGCGCGCTCATGCGCTCGGCAGCACGCCTCTCCTACAACGAAGTGCAAGACGCGCTCGACGGCAGACCGAACGACAAGACTGGCCCGCTCGTCGAGCCAATCCTGAAACCGCTCGAAGCTTGCTACCGCGCGCTGACCAAAGCGCGCGACAAGCGCAGCCCGATCGACCTCGACCTGCCAGAACACAAGATCGAACTCGACGACCAGGGCCGCGTCAAAAGCATCGGCGTGCGCGAACGCTACGACGCCCACCGCCTGATCGAAGAATTCATGATCCAGGCCAACGTCGCCGCCGCGGAAGCACTGGAAGAAAAGCGCACCCCGCTCGTCTTCCGCATCCACGCCCCGCCGTCGGACGAAAAGCTAGCCGCGCTCAGCGACTTCCTAGATTCGATGAAGATCAATCTGCCGAAGAACCAAACGGTGACGACGACGATGCTGAACCGCATCCTCGCCGCCGCCCGCAACACGCCGAACGCCGATCTGATCAACGTCATCATGCTGCGCTCGCAGAGCCAGGCCGAGTACAGCCCGAACAACATCGGCCACTTCGGTTTGGCGCTACGCCGTTATGCGCATTTCACCTCACCGATCCGCCGCTACGCCGACTTGATCGTCCACCGCGCGCTCGTGCGCGCCTTCAAACTCGGCCAAGGCGGGCTGACCGACAGCGAGATCGATCACCTCGAACGCGACGCGCAAGACATCTCCGCCGCCGAACGCCGCGCGATGGCCGCCGAACGCGACTCGACCGACCGCTACATCGCAGCCTTCATGTCCGACCGCGTCGGCGCCGAGTTCGACGGCAAAATCTCCGGCGTCACCCGCTTCGGCCTCTTCATCCGCCTCGCCGAAACCGGCGCCGACGGCCTCGTTCCTGTGCGCACGTTGGGCCGCGAATTCTTCAACCACGACGAACGCACCCACGCCCTCATCGGCGAAAAGTCCGGCCTCACCTACCGCCTAGGCGACAAAGTCCGCGTGCGCCTGGAAGAAGCAACGCCACTCACCGGCGGCCTGCGCTTCGAACTCCTCGAAGGCGGCAAACCCGGAACACCGATGCGCGGACAAGCGCCGCGCAAAGACGTGAAGCAAGGCTTCAAACGCGGCCGCAACCGCCGCCGCTAACAAAATTTCTAATCAATAAAGCGTTGCCCTTCTCCCTCTGGGAGAAGGTGGATCGCCGCCAAAGGCGGCGAGACGGATGAGGGACTCCGGTGCAGAGCCTCGCACGACCTAGCCAACGCCACGGAGAGTCAGAAAGGCGCTCCGCACCGGACTCCCTCATCAGTCACGCCTGACGGCGTGACAGCTTCTCCCAGAGGGAGAAGCGCAAAGTGTGTGTGGCGAGCGCACATCGCGAGCGCTGTCACAATCAGAGTCACAGCGCCGCATCCGTAAACAAACCCTTGCATCACGGTTCCTGAACCATTACATGCCACCGTCCTTACGACGCGTAACGCACGTGCCGCTGGCCCTAGGTTGGTTTATGCAACGACGGAAGCGTCCTTTTTGATCACGCCGGTGAAATGCCGGGTCTTAAAGGGTGTTGACGATGCTGACCGAACGGGGCGTAAAAGCCCGCAAGCGTCATTTTGATTCCGACATCGCCGAAGTTCGCGCGCAACACGATCGTCCTCAGCGCACGACACGCTTGCGTGAAGTCGCGCGCCGGGCCGACCTGCCGGCGGAACGCGGCGGTCTGCCCCCGCGCATCGCGCGCTACCTGGCGACGGCATCGAACCTGCCCTCGCCCTGCCTGATCGTCGACGTCGACATGGTCGAGCACAACTACGCCGACCTCGTCCGCGCGATCCCCGAAGCGCACGTCTTCTACGCCGTCAAAGCGAACCCCGCCGACGAAGTGATCGCGCGCCTGGCCAAACTCGGCGCCAACTTCGACACCGCCAGCATCGGCGAAATCGACCTGGCCCTGGCCCACGGCGTGGCCCCTGAGCGCCTCTCCTTCGGCAACACGATCAAGAAGCAGCGCGACATCGCCGCCGCCTTCGATCGCGGCGTGCGCCTCTTCGCCTTCGACAGCGAAGCGGAACTCGTGAAGCTCGCCGAAAGCGCACCCGGCGCGAAGGTGTTCTGCCGCATCCTCGTCGACTGCGCCGGCGCCGAATGGCCGCTCTCGCGCAAATTCGGCTGCGAGATCCCGATGGCCGCCGACCTGCTCGTGCGCGCCAACGAACTCGGCCTCGACGCCTACGGCATCTCCTTCCACGTCGGCTCGCAACAAACCGACCTCGCGCAGTTCGACAAAGCGATCTCGCAAGCCGCCGGCCTCTTCGCCGACGTCGCAAAGCGCGGCGTAACCCTGCGCATGATCAACGTCGGCGGCGGCTTCCCGTCCCGCTACCACAGCGACGTCCCGCCGATCATCTCCTACGGCCAAGCGATTCGTGCATCGTTGAAGCGCCACTTCACGCAAACGCCTGAGATCATCGTCGAACCCGGCCGCTACATCGTCGGCGACGCTGGCGTCATCACCAGCGAAGTCGTCCTCGTCGCGCACAAGGGCGGCAGCGATGAACGACGTTGGGTCTATCTCGACGTCGGCAAATTCCACGGCCTCGCCGAAACCATGGACGAGGCGATCAAATACCGCCTCCTCACCCCGCACGACGGCAGCGAAACGAGCCCCGTGGTCCTCGCCGGCCCAACCTGCGACAGCGCCGACATCCTCTACGAGAAGACGGACTACCGCCTGCCGACCGCACTCAAGGCCGGCGACAAAGTCCTCATCCTCTCGACCGGCGCCTACACCACGACCTACTCGTCGATCGCCTTCAACGGCATGCCCCCGCTCGCCAGCGTGTGCATCTAACCGGTTGATTCACGAGTTAGCTTGAGGTTGCAATCTTCTGCGCCTGCTCGATCGCTCTAACGCGTTCGACGCCGTTCTCACGCCGTGCCTCGTGCAAACATTGCGACAGCGCCTCGACGCCGGCCTCTTCGCTCAAGAAATCCTTGCAGGGCTGCGCGACAGGATCGTTGGGCGCTTCTGTCGGCGCTTCCGGAAGCGCTTCGTCCTGACCGACGCAATCGACATACGCATCGCGCACGCAATTCTCGATGCTGATAGCGTCTTCCTCGGCTGGTGAGCGAACCCAAGCAACGGCGTACCACAAGAGAACGCCGGCCAGCGCCCCCAGCACCATGGCTACTTCACGTTTAACCATCACCGGCCTCGTTGTGCCGGCTTGGGACAAGAACGAGCCGCCGGCGCTGCTAACACCAGAGGTGTTGCAGCCGCCGTGCCCGATCGCTCGCTACGAAGCGGGCTGAAATCCCGCCACGCCCGCCTGCCACAAGATGAAGGCGAACACGTCGCCGAACTCCTCGTCGCGCTGCTGCCGCGTTGAGCCGATACCGTGCCCCGCCTGGAAATCGACGCGCAACAACACCGGCTTGCCCGACGCCGAAGCCTTCTGCAGCCGCGCCGCCATCTTGCCCGCCTGCCACGGATCGACGCGCGGATCGGTCATGCCGGTGGTGAGCAACACCGCCGGATACTTCGTCCCGTCCTTCACATGGCTGTACGAGTCCATCGCGTAGAGCGCCTTGAACCCGTCGGCTGTCTTCACCGACCCGAACTCGGGCACGTTCGGCGGCCCGTTCTGCGAGAATTCGGCGCGCAGATTGTTCGAGACGCCCACCTGGCTGATCACCGCCGCAAACAAATCCGGCCTCTCGGTCAGCGAACGCCCAACCGTAATACCGCCCGCCGACCCGCCGCGGATCGCAAGCTTCGACGCGGACGTCCACTTGTCCGCGATCAACGCTTCCGACGCCGCGATCATATCGCCCCACGTGTTGTGCTTGGTGAGCAGCCGCCCGCCCTCATGCCATTCGCGCCCGTACTCGCCGCCGCCGCGTACATGCGCCGTCGCCCAGACGCCGCCCTTCTCCAAGAACGCGATAAAGCGCGATCCGAAATACGCTTCCGAATTGATGCCGTACGAGCCATAGGCGTCAATCAACGCCGGCGCCGATCCGTCACGCTTCATATCCTTGCGATAGACGACGGACACAGGAACCTTCGTCCCATCCTTCGCCGTCGCAAAGATACGGGTCGACGCGTAAGGCGAAACATCGATGTCGGGCTTCCCGACCAGCTTCGTATCCGTCACCGCACCCGACGCCGCGACCGACAGAATCTCCGGCGGCCGAACCCAGCTCTGCATCGAAAACACCGCGCCGTCGCGAGACGTATCGCAATAGAGCGAACCGATCGTGCCTTCCATCGGCAGCGCAATCGACGAGACGCGCCCGTCCGGCGTCACCTTGCGCAGGCGCCCGATCCCGCCGTCGAGATCCTGCACGTAAAGCGCGTCCTTCGCCGGCACGCACGACTGCACGACGACGTCGCTTTGCGGCACCAGCACCTTCGCATTCGCGATCGCCGGATTGTCGGCCTTCACGCTCACGATCTTGTAGCGCGGCGCATCCTGATAGGTGATCAGGAAGATATCGTCGCCCTTGATCGTGCAGCCGGTGACCTTCGCCTCCGGCCCGCAAACTTTTTTCCAACCGCCCTGCCCCTTGGCCGCCGCCTCCATCGTGTTGACGAAGACGGTGATCTCGTTCTGCACGCCGGCGATCAGGATCGCCAGCGCATAGCGCGAATGCGGCTCCGAAAAGACATACGGAAACTCGATATCGCGGATGGCGACATCGCCGAACTGACCGCGCGAAAGAACCTTCACGTCGGTCTTCGGATCAGTGCCGATCTTATGCAGCCAGCAAACGCTGTCCTTGTAGTAATCCTCGCTCCCCGCCACGGCGCCCGCCGCCAGCCGGTTGAAGAAGAACCCGCTCTCATCCGCCAGCCAGCCCGGCGACGCATACTGCGCCCGGTCGATCCGATCGGCGAGAATCTTGCCCGTCGCCGTCTCCATGATCTCGATGACAGCGTTCTCGGACCCGGACGGCGACATGCCATAGGCGACGTACTTCCCGTTCGGCGACAACGACCAGTAGTTCAGCGAGTAGTGCACATCGCCCTTGGTCCGCGCTTCCGGGTCGATGAGCAGCCGATCCTTGCCCGCCATGCCGTCGCGTACGAACAGTTGAAAGTTGTTCGCCCCCAACGGCCGGCGCTCGACCACGACAAACGGCCCGCCGATTTGGATCGAGGCCACCACCTCAAGATCGCCCGACAATTCGCCCACGCGCTTGGCCATCGCCGCCCGCCCGGGAATCTTGTCCAGCACGCCGCGCGCATACGCAGCCTGCGATTTCATATACGGCTCCCAATCCTTGTCCTTCGGATTTTCCATCCAGCGATAAGGGTCGGTCACGGATTGACCGAAGAACGTCTCGGTGACGGGTTCAATACGCGGCACGGGCGGTCCCTCTTTGGCAGCGGCAATGGCGAAACGGGGCAGCGTGGTCGCAGCAGCAGCCACACCAGCGGTCAGCATCAACGTCCGGCGGTCGATGATCATGCGAGTGATCCTCTGGAATGCTCATTAAAACGAGCGCGGACGAAACGTCGGGCGAGATCCTACGTTCGCGCACCGCGCGCCAAACTTCAAACCTTTCTGAGGCGGGCTGTTAGTACCGCAAACTCAAGACCAGTCTCACGTCGCGCCCCGGCAACACGACCTCGTCCTTGTTGAACGCGATGTGGTTGCGGATTTCCTCGTCCGTTAGGTTGCGTCCGATCAGGCTGACATTGACCTCGCCATCCGCATGCTTGGCGGCATGCCAAACAAGGCCGGCATCAACGCGCGTGTAGCCGTCCGTCGGCGTCTCTTCCGCCGCAATGTCGTCTTGCTCGAACGCATGCGTCGCACGCGCATAGGCGTCGAACACATCGCCCTCGAACCGCAACCCGCCGCCAAGCCGCATCGGCGGAATGCGTGGAACGTTGCCGCCGCCGTCGAACTCGGCGCGCACCGTGTCGGCCATCAAATCGAGGTTCACCTCGCCGTCCGCCACGGTACCAAGCAACACCGCCGCCTGAAACTCGCCGCCCGTGAACGTGGCGTCGCGTTGCAGGTAAAGCAGCTCCGCAAAGTCGGCGCTGTCGTCGGCAAAGAAATTCCCATTCTCATCATACGAGTTGCCCGTCAGCTGTCCGTAGACGAAGCCCTCGAAGCTCGTGCGGAAGAACGTCAACTCGGCCGTCACCCACGGCAGCACCAGCCGCGCATTCGCCTCCAGGTTCAGCGCCTTCTCGAGCCCGATCGTCGGATCGCCGATCTCGAACGTGCCCGTCGCCTCATGCGGCCCGCGCGCGTAAAGCTCGACCTGGTTCGGCGCCCGCTCCGAATAAGCGGCATTGAGCCCGAACTTCAAATCCTCCGTCGCGTTGATCAAGAGCCCGGCGCTCGTACTCACCGGCTCGAATTCGCGCGTCGTGAACACATCGCTGACCGGTGTGCCCTCGACCTGCGTGTTTTCATACCGTCCACCAAACTCAAACGTCACGCGGCTGCCGATCGGCGCCTCGGCAAACCCGTACACGCCGAAGGAATCGGTGAGCGTCGGAAACAGAAAGTCTTCACCCTCGCCCAAGGCCTGGAAATCGCGCCGCTGCAACTGCATGCCGATAGCCGCTCCCGAAAACGGCCCCAGCGCCCCGTGCACCAACTCGCTGCGCACCTCGTACTGCTTGTCGTTGAACGTCGATGCCGCGCCTTCGCCCGGGATCACCTCGTCATGCGTATAGTCCGACACACCCGCGTTCACCCGAAACGCAGTGAAGCCGGGCAGCGGTTCACGCCACTCCGCCGCGAACAAACCCTTGTCCTGCGCCATGTCGATGTAAGCGTCTTCGCCCGGTATCCCATACTGACTCTCGAACCGCACATAGGCCGCGCCGATATAGCCGGACGACCCGACGAACGACCCGCCCGCCGCATAGCCCAAACCCTCGGCCTGACTGTTCGACTGTGTCCCCGGCGCGATCGGAATGTCGTAGGCATCCGCGTTCTGCCGCAACCCGTCGACGTGCCACGCGAAGTTGCCGAAGTGCCCATCCGCCAACCCCGCGATCTCCGAGGATCCGTCGACGGACCCGACAGCGAAGTGCAAATCTCCGGCGAAAGGCTCACCTAAGGTAGTCGGTATACGATTGTTGATCGCGTTGACCACCCCGCCGATCGCTTGGCTGCCATAACGCAACGTGGCGGGCCCACGCACGATTTCGACACGCTGCAAGGCCAGGGGATCGATGGGAACGCCGTGATCGGGACTGATATCCGACACGTCGAAGCTACCGAGCCCGTTCTCCAGCACCCGCACGCGCGACGCATCGAAACCGCGGATCACCGGCCGCCCCGCGCCGGCGGCGAAACTCGTCGAACTCACCCCTGGAATTTGGGTCAGCGAGTCGGCGACATTGAGCCCGCCTTCACGGGTCAGCTGATCGCGATCCGCCGTTCCGACCAGCGTCGAAAACTGATCGCGCGACTTCGCAATCGGCGACGCGGTAACGACGACCTTCTCGATCCGCTCATCAGGCGCCGGTTCGTCTTGAGCGCCGGCGGCGCCGGCATGGAGAGCAATCGCAGCCGCGCCAAGCGCAAGCCGCACCTTCAAACTGGAAAACATAGGGAAACCTCTGACACTGGAGAGACGAGTGCCGAACGCCCGCGCACGCGCTTTGCGCGCGACGCCACGTCGTTCAGCCGTTCAGGCTTGTGTCAGGCGAATGGAGGCGCGCGGCTTCGCCACGCCGCGGTGAATCGCTCGGGAACGACCCGCCGCTCATCGACAGCAACGCGCGAAGGCGTGGGCTTAGCGATGAAAAGCACGCTGGCGACGGCAGGCGCCGCCGCACCACAAACGCCCGCCGCGTGCCACAGCGGACACTTGGATTCGTCGTGCGTAGGCTTGCTGGGCTTGGAACCGCCCGCCGCATGATCGGCCGGCGCATCTTGTGCCGCCGTCGTCGCCGCCACGCCGTCCAGCGCATGCCCAAAGTGAAAGTGGCTGCGCGTCACGGCGATCTGCATAACGAAGGCGAGCAGTACCAGGGACACAACAGCCCGTGCGCGACCACCGCCGCGCAACAAGTCCCTCAACCCCTGAAGCCCCGTCTGCATCGGATCAGGCTATACGGGCAATCTCTCACACTGCAACCGGTATGCGGCGGAAATATGCCCACGATACCGTGAGAGCCGCCCAATTCTTTGGCATTCCACCTCTCCCGGCACGGCGTTAACAACCCCATATACTGGCGGTGAACGGAACGATTCCCGTCACGCAACCGTCATGCGGAGGAGACGCGCATGTCCGAAGCCAAACTCGCCCTGCCCTCAAAAGAAAACCCGGTGACCACAACGTCCGGCTGGCTGATGCTGGTCCTGCTGCTCGCCATGCTCGTCGTCGGCGTCGTACTCGTCCGCATGCCGATCATCGGCGTACCGATCATCCTCCTATCCGTATTCCTGATGATCGGCTTCCTGGTGCTGAAGCCGAACGAGTCCGCCGTCCTTACCCTCTTCGGCCGCTACGTCGGCACCGTGCGCAAAGACGGCTTCCACTGGGTAAACCCGTTCTACGCCAAGCAAAAGATCAGCCTGCGCGTCCGCAACTTCACGACGCCGACTCTGAAGGTGAACGACAAAGTCGGCAACCCGATCGACGTCGCCGCTGTCGTCGGTTGGCTCGTTCGCGACACCGCGCAAGCCGCCTTCGACGTCGACGACTTCGAGGGCTACATCAAAACGCAATGCGAAATGGCGCTGCGCGACGTGGTGTCGACCCACCCCTATGACGCCACGGCAGACGAGCATGTCTCGCTGCGCGGCACGACTGCGGCCGTCTCGGACTTGTTGAAGGAATCGCTGCAGCGCTCCATCAACGTCGCCGGTCTCGAAATTCTCGAGATGCGTATCACCCACCTCGCCTACGCACCGGAAATCGCATCCATCATGCTGCGCCGCCAACAGGCCGTGGCGCTCATCCAAGCCCGCGAAAAAATGGTCGACGGCGCGATCGGCATGGTCAAAATGGCGCTGGATCGCTTTAACGCCGAAGGCATCACCGACATGACGTCGGCCCAGAAAGCGGTCCTCGTGTCGAACATGATGATGGTCCTGCTCAGCGACGAAGGCGCCCAACCGGTTATCCCAGCGGCCACGTCTTGAATTCATGAGTTACCCTTCTTCACCCCTCGCCCGCCCTTGGGCGGGAGAGGGGCCGGGGGTGAGGGTGGGAGCTCCGCCAAGCTGAGATTCGGTGACATAATAATTGAACGCCGTCCTAGTCGCCTTTGCGCCCGCCGACATACGCAACGACTCGTTGATCGCCCACCCTCACCCCCATCCCCTCTCCCGCCCAAGGGCGGGCGAGGGGTGAAGTTTGCGTCACGTCATCGGGCATGCTTCAACCTCTGACAATACGTCATTGGTTGAAGCATGCCTGAACATCGCCCCCCTACACCGCGTCACGCCGCGTCGCTTGTGCTCACGCGCAAGCGCGACGGCGTCACGCAAATTCTCATGGGCCGCCGCCCATCGAGAGCGGCCGCATTCCCTGAGGCCTACGTCTTCCCGGGCGGCCGCGTCGACAAAGCAGATGCGGCGGTCACGCCGGCAGCCCCGCTCAGCGCACAGACGCTGAACGACCTCTGCACGCGGGGCGGCTGTACGCCCGTGACAGCGCGCGCGCTTGCCACGGCAGCAATACGCGAAACGTTCGAAGAAACGGGCTTGCTCATCGCAGCCCCCGGCGACGTCGGCACGCACGACGGCGCGTGGGCGCACTTCGCAGCCCAAGGCCTCGCGCCCGCGCACGACCGCCTGCGCTTCCTCGGCCGCGCCATAACGCCGACCTCCGCGCCACGCCGCTTCCACGCCCGCTTCTTCCTCGCCGACGGCGAAGACGTGTTGGGCGAAGTGCGCAGCAACGGCGAACTCGACGTCCTCGACTGGTACCCGATCGAACACGCCCTCACGTTGCCCACCATCGACGTCACGCAGTTCATTCTGAAAGAACTCGCCGCCGCGGAACGCGGCCACCTGCGCGACGCACCCTTCTTCCGCTACCGCCGCAACAAGCCGCTCGCAAAGTCGGCGGATGACTGAACCCTTCGACGCGACAAAGCTCAGCAAGCGCGACCGCGCCCTCAGCCTCGGCGCCGTCTACGCCTGCATCTTCGCCAATGGCGTCGGCATGGGCCTGTCGTTGCCGCTGCTGTCGCTGATCATGGAGCGCAACGGCGTCTCCGGCACCATGAACGGCATCAACGCCGCCTTCGGCGCGCTCGCGATGCTGGCCTTCACGCCGTTCATACCGGCGCTCGCCGCCCGCATCGGCACGGTCAGATTTCTGATCGGCTGCTACATCATCGCCGCAGTCTCTCTGCTCGGCTTCCGCGCCACGAACGATCTCGCCCTCTGGTTCGTCCTTCGCTTCACGCTGAACTGCGCGCTGCAGGGCCTCTTTCTCGTCAGCGAACTCTGGATCAACCAGATCGCGACCGACGCCGTGCGCGGCCGCCTCGTCGCCATCTACGCATCTTTGGTTTCGGCAGGCTTCGCGCTTGGCCCCATCATCATCCAATTCCTCGGCACGACAGGCTGGGAGCCCTTCATCGCCGGCAGCGCCATGATCATGGCCGCGATGATCCCGCTCATCATCGCCCGCCGCCTCATCCCGCCGGTCGAGCACGCGGGCGCACGCGCCATGTTCGGCTTCGTCCTACGCTCGCCCTCGGCCGCCGCCGCGGGCCTCGCCTATGGCGCCATCGAGATATGCCTGGGCAGCTTCTTGATCATCTACGCCGTCCGCCTCGGCGCCGCCGAAGTCTCGGCAACGTTGCTCATTACGGCCTGGGGCCTTGGCAACATGATCCTCCAGCCGTTCATCGGCTGGCTCTCCGACAAGGTCGACCGCCGCCACGTCATGCTGCTCTGCGGCGCCGTAGCCCTCGCAGGCGCCGTCCTGCTGCCCGTCACACAAGGCGCAGGCTGGCCCGCCCTGATCCTCGCCTTCGTCTGGGGCGGCTTCATCGCCGGCCTCTACTCGGTCGGCCTGGCCCACCTGGGTTCGAACTTCAAAGGCTCGGACCTCGCCGCCGCCAACGCCGCCTTCTCGATCCTCTACGCGATCGGCACGCTGGTCGGCCCAGGGCTGGGAGGGATCGCCATCGACCTCTGGAACCCACACGGTTTGGCCGCCGTTGTGGGGCTGATTTCCGCGGCTTTCTTAGGCGTAGTCGCCTACCGGACCGCGACCTTTCCCCGCCCCCAGCCAGGCGGCAGTTAGCTTGACTTCCCCCCGTCGATCAGTAGGTTCCAGCCCTCCAATTGACCGCCAGCGCGCCCGACACGGCAGCGCGGCAAGACCTAAGGCGACGACACATGGCGAAACCCACCACGATCAAGATCCGGCTGAATTCGTCCGCCGGCACCGGCCACTTCTACGTCGCGAAGAAGAACTCGCGCACCATGACCGACAAGTTCAAGGTCAAGAAGTACGACCCGGTCATCCGCAAGCACGTCGAATACGTCGAAGGCAAAATCAAATAAGCGCCGGCACAGCCGTGACGCAAAAAGGGCGCCCATGAGGCGCCCTTTGTTTTAGGCCGCGTCCGCGACGACGCGATTGCGGCCGTCGCGCTTGGCGCGGTAGAGCGCCTGGTCGGCCCGCTTGAGCAAGGCTTCCGGCGTATCGCGCGTGCCTTCGCTGGCCGTCACGCCGATCGAGATCGTAACCGACAACTGCCCCGGCGCCGGCGTGATGCGGAACGGCGCATCGGCAACCGCCTGGCGCAGGCGTTCCGCGACCATGTAGGCGAAGTTCAAATCCGTATCCGGCATGACGACGACGAACTCTTCGCCGCCATAACGGCAGGCGAGATCGATGCCGCGCACGTTCGCCGAAATGCGGCTGGCGAACTCGCGCAGCACTTCGTCGCCGATATCGTGGCCGTGCGTGTCGTTGACCTGCTTGAAGTAGTCGATGTCGAGGATCAGGAACGACACCGGCTTGCCCGTCGTATTGGCGCTGTCGATCAGCGTGCCCAAGTGACGCGACATGTAACGGCGGTTGAACAACCCCGTCAGCTGATCCGTAATCGCCATCTCCAGCGACAACTGCAGCGAATGGCGCAGCTTGTCCGAATAGCGCTTGCGGCGCAGCTGCGTCCGCACGCGCGCCACCAGCTCGCTGCGTTCCACCGGCCGCATCAGATAATCGTTCACGCCGATGTCGAGCGCGCGGACAAGCCGCTTCACATCGCCCTCATCGACAATAATCAAAATCGGCGTCTGCCGCGTCGCCTCAAGGCTGCGCAGCGTCGCACAGAACCGCAACCCGTCCTGACGATCGAGCGACAAGCTGGCGATGACGAGATCATAGTCGCCGCCCTTCGCCCGCACGACGGCTTCCGTCGTCTGCGGCACGATCTCAACGTCATGCTCGCGACCAAGCGTCTCGGAGATACGCTGAGCGCTCTGCTCGCGATCTTCGACGATCAGAATGCGTCCGCGCCCCGGCTGCTCTGTCAGCGCACTTTCGCTGCCTTCGACCAAACCCATGCTCTCGCCCGTCGCCTGACGCAGACGAAGCTCATCGACCATCGTCTTCAGGCGCACGAGGCTGCGCACGCGGGCGAACAGCGCCACGTCGTTCACAGGCTTCGTCAGAAAATCGTCGGCGCCGGCTTCAAGACCCTGCACGCGATCGGAAACTTGATCGAGCGCGGTCACCATCACGACCGGCAAATGCGCGGTCTGCGGGTTGCCCTTGATGCGGCGGCAAACTTCAAACCCGTCCATGCCCGGCATCATCACGTCGAGCAGAACGATGTCGGGGCTTTCTTTCTCGATCGACGCCAGCGCTTCGGGCCCCGACCCTGCGGTCACGACGTCGAAATACTCCGCGCCGAGTTTCGCCTCGAGCAGTTTTACGTTGGCGGGAATATCGTCAACGACCAGAACACGCGCGGTCAACGGACTGCCCCCTCAGGCCAAAAACTTGCGGATCGTCTCAAGGAAGTGCATCACCGAAATCGGCTTCGAGATGTAGGCTTCGCAGCCCCCTTGGCGAATCTTCTCTTCGTCACCCTTCATCGCGAACGCGGTCACCGCGATCACCGGGATGCGCTTCAGATCTTGATCTTCTTTGAGCCACTTCGTGACCTCCAGCCCCGAAACTTCCGGCAGCTGAATGTCCATGAGGATCAGATCGGGCACGTGCTTGCGCGCGAGGTCGAGCGCTTCCAGCCCGTCGCGCGTCTGGATCGTCTTGTAACCATGCGCGTCCAAGAGGTCGTGGAAGAGCTTCATATTGAGCTCGTTGTCCTCCACGATCAGAACGGTTTTCGCTCTCGCGTCCATTTCTCTCTCCGGACGTGGCCTTTGGGGCCGGGATTCAGGTGTCAAAGCCGCCGATTGCCTTCGCACGCGGTAGCCTGATTTTCGCGCCATAGTTGACCTGAATAATGTTAAATAAGCTTTGCGGATTGCCGCAAGAAACCCGCGGAAACACAACCGCGCTGTACGTGCAAGCTGAAGGCGAAACGCCCATGAATCGTACGCAGGCCGAGCAAATGTCTGAACGCGCCTTAACGTTTCTGGCGACGCGGCCGGACGACCTTCAGCGTTTCTTAACCGCAAGCGGACTTGACGCCGACGACTTGCTCGAGAAAAGCGAGGATAAGTCGATTCTCGCCGCCGTGCTCGGATTTGTGGCCAGCGAAGAATCGCTCGCCAAAGACTTCTCCGAATCAGACGGCCTCAAACCAGGCGCCCTGCTGCACGCCTACGCGACCCTGGACCCGCACGGTTCCAGCGCATGGTAGAGGGCATCCGAATCAACCCGACGCGGCCCCTGATCATCAGCGACGCCGATGAGGTCCTTCTCCAGTTCATGGTCGGCCTAGAGCGCTTCCTCGATCGCCATGCCTGCTACATGGACATCACCTCGTTCCGCATACACGGCAACGTGAAGCACCGCGCCAACGGGGACACGGTGGCGGACGAGACGGTGACCGGCCTCCTCAAAACCTTCTTCGAAAGCGAAACCGGCAAGCTCGAAGCCGTACCCGGCGCGGCGGCAGCGCTCACAGGTTTGAGCAAGCACTCCCAAATCATCATCCTCTCAAACCTGCCCGAGACATCGCGCTTGGCCCGCGTCGAAAACCTGCTGGGCCACGGCATCGACTACCCCGTCATCGCCGGCAAAGGCCCCAAAGGCGAAATCGTCAAGCGCCTGATCGAAAACTTCACGCAGCCGGTGGTCTTCATCGACGACCTGCCGCCGCACATCGCCTCCGTCGCCACCGAAACCCCGCACGTCCACCGCCTGCACTTCATCGCCGACACGAGGTTGGCCCGCCTGCTCCCGAAGGCCGAAGAGGCCCACGCCCGCATCGACACCTGGCCCGAAGCGGCCGCGTGGATCACCTCGGTGATCAAACCCTAATGCGCATCGGCGTTGACCTCGGCGGAACGAAGATAGAAGTGGCCGCGCTCGGCCCCGACGGCGCGTTCCTCCTGCGCGAACGCCACACCTCGCCGACCGGCGACTACGCCAAGACCGTGCGCGCCATTCGCGAGGCTGTCGCCGCAGCGGAAACAAAACTCGCGCGCAAAGGTAGCGTTGGCATCGGCATTCCCGGCGCGATCTCACCCGCCACCGGCGTCGTCAAGAATGCCAACTCGACCTGGCTCAACGGCCGTCCGCTCGACCGCGATCTCGCCGAAGCCCTGGCGCGTCCGATCCGCGTTGCGAACGACGCCAATTGCTTCGCCCTCTCCGAAGCCACCGACGGCGCAGGCAAAGGCAACCGCGTCGTCTTCGGCGTCATCCTCGGCACCGGCGTCGGCGGCGGCGTCGTGGTCGACGGCAAATTGCTCACAGGCCCCAACGCCATCGCCGGCGAGTGGGGACACAATCCCCTGCCCTGGCCCGAAGCCGACGAACAATCCGGCCCAGCCTGCTACTGCGGCAAATCCGGCTGCATCGAAACCTGGCTCTCAGGCCCCAGGCTCAGCGCCGCCTACGAACGCGCAAGCGGCAACAAACTCGATTGCCCGGCCATCGCCGATCGCGCCGCCAACGGCGACGCAACGGCCGAAACGCTGCTTGCCACCTACGACCGCCGCCTGGCGAAGGCGCTCGCCCACGTCGTCAACCTCATCGATCCCGACGTGATCGTCTTAGGCGGCGGCCTCTCGAATCTCAACCGCCTCTACAAAAACGTCCAGCCGCAGATCGCCGAGCACGCCTTCTCCGATACGATCACAACGCCGCTCGTCAAGAACCACTGGGGCGACTCCAGCGGCGTACGCGGCGCCGCCTGGCTCTGGCCGGAGAGCGGCGCGTGAGCACGCTCTGCCGCGATTGCTTCAGCCTCTTCGACGCAACGGCGACGCGCCGCTGCCCGTCATGCAGAGGCCCGCGCCTTCTGCGCCACGACGAACTCGGCACGCTAACGACGGCCCACGTCGATTGCGACGCCTTCTATGCCACGGTCGAAAAGCGCGACAACCCCGCCATCGCCGACAAACCCGTGATCATCGGCGGCGGCAAGCGCGGCGTGGTCTCCGCCGCCTGCTACGTCGCCCGAACCTTCGGCGTGAAATCCGCGATGCCGATGTACAAGGCACTGGAGGCCTGTCCCAAGGCCGTCGTCATCCCGCCCAACATCCCAAAATACGCCGTCGTCAGCCGCGACGTGAAACAGCTGATGCTGGAAACGACACCACTCGTCGAACCGCTGTCGCTCGACGAAGCCTTCCTCGACCTCACCGGCACCGAACGCCTGCACAAACGCACCCCCGCGCAAACACTCGCGCACCTCGCAAAACGCATCGAAGACGAACTGCAGATCACGGTCTCGGTCGGTCTCAGCTTCAACAAATTCCTCGCCAAAGTGGCCTCCGACCTCGACAAACCGCGTGGTTTCTCCGTCATCGGACGCGCCGAAGCCGTCGACTTCCTGGACAAGCGTCCGGTCACGCTGCTGCCCGGCGTCGGCAAAGCCTTCGCACAGTCGCTGGCCCGCGACGGCATCTTCACCATCGGCGACGTCCGCCGCCGCAAGCCGAAAGAGCTCGGCGCACACTTCGGCTCCAGCGGCCTCTGGCTCTGGCGCCTCTCAAACGCCGACGACACGCGCACCGTCGAACCACGCACTGAAGCGAAGGGCATCTCCGCCGAAACCACCTTCGAACACGACGTCGCCGACGCCGAGCAACTCGCCAACGTCCTCTGGTCGCTGTGCGATAAAGTCTCCGCCCGCGCCAAGGCCGCAGAAACAGGCGGCAAAGTCGTCCAGCTAAAACTGAAGACGACAGACTTCAAAATCATCACCCGCCGCCACACGCTGGACAAGCCGACCCAACTCGCGCGCCGCCTTTTCGAGACGGCCAACGAATTGCTAAAGGCCGAAGCCAAAGGCAAACGCTACCGCCTCATCGGTGTCGGCATCGCCGACCTGGTCGACGCTGAGAAATGCGACGGCTCTGACCTCTTCGATCAAGCCGGCGCACGCCGCGACGCCGCCGAACGCGCGATGGACAAGGTCAGGGAAAAATTTGGCTCCGCGGCCATCCGCAAAGGCCGTTCGCTCTAGCCCACACGGCAAATCTTGCCGCGCTTTACGAAGCGATAACGAACGCATCGGCCCAAAACCGCGCCGGTTCCCTGTGGCATACGCCTTGCGACTTCACGAACCAAACAAGGCCTATGCGATGAACGCGCAAGCGACACTTCTGACCTTCGCCGACGACCGCTTCCCCACAAGCTTGCGGGCGGACGACATCCGCGTCGAGCCCATCGCCATCACGCCCAAGACCGTGCAGGACATCCTGGCTTTCGTCGCCGAGAAGGAACAGTCGCTCAACGACCTGCGCGGCCGCGTCGCCGAACTCGAACGCCTGCTCGAAACCGACGAACTCACGGGCCTCCTGAACCGCCGCGGCTTCGAAGCCGCCGCCCGCCGCACGTTGGCGGGCGCGACACGCTATCGCGAGACCGGCGTGCTGGCTCTCATCGACCTCGACGGCTTCAAGCGCGTGAACGACGACCACGGCCACGCCGCCGGCGACGCAGCACTACGCCTTGTCGGAAACATCCTCAGCGAGAACGTGCGCGCAACAGACTACGCGGCCCGCCTCAGCGGCGACGAATTCGCGATCCTCTGGGTCCGCGCCCTGCCGTCCGCCCTGCCCCAGCGCATCCGGACGTTGAAGCAAAGGCTCGATACCGCGATCCTCGAATGGGGCGACACCACGATCGCGATCAAAGCCAGCGTCGGCACCGTCACCTACGACAGCACATCGCCACTCGACGTCTTACAGCGTCAGGCCGACCAAGCCATGTACCGCGAAAAACGCGCCCGTCGCGCTCAGCGCGAGCCGTCCAACGACATCAGCGGCGCATAAAGGTCCGGCCGCCGGTCGCGGAACAACCCCCACGAATTGCGCGCCGCAGCGATCGCATCGAGATCGACCGTGGCGGTAATCACCGCCGCCTTCTCGCGCCCCGCTTCCGCCAGAATCTCACCCGTCGGCCCGGCAATGAACGACGTGCCGTAGAACGTGATCTCGCACGTTTCGCCGATCTCGCGCCCGATCCGGTTCGAAGCGATCAGCGGCACATAGTTCGCCCCCGCATGTCCCTGCATCACGCGACGCCAATGCGCCGACGAATCGACCGGAGGGGCCGGCGGCGGCTCACTGCCGATCGCCGTCGGATAACAAAGGATCTCCGCCCCCATCAGCGCCATCGCCCGCGCGCTCTCTGGAAACCACTGATCCCAACAGATCGCAGCACCGACGACGCCGTACTTCGTGCGCCAGACCTTGAACCCCGTGTCCCCGGGATTGAAATAGAACTTCTCCTGATACCCCGGCCCATCGGGAATATGCGACTTCCGATAAAGCCCCAGCACCGAGCCATCGGCATCGATCATCGCCAGCGAATTGAAATGCGCATTGTTCGCGCGTTCAAAAAAACTGACCGGCAGCACCACATCAAGCTCGCGCGCCAACGCCGAAAACTCTTGGATCAGCGCATTGCCCTCAAACGCCGACGCCAACGCAAAATGCTTCGCCGCCTGGTCCTTGCAGAAGTAAGGCGTCTCGAACAGTTCCTGAATGAGAACGACCTGCGCACCCTTCGCCTTCGCCTCGCGCACGAGACGCTTGGCATTCGCGACATTCGTCGCCGGATCCGGCCCACACGCCATCTGCGTCGCCGCCAACGTCACCTGTCTCATTCCAAATCCCTAGCACCGAACCCGGCCCGATCCGCGGGGCTTGCGTGTGATTACGCACCATTTCGAAAGCATATAGCAAACGCGCGATCGCGGCAGCGCAAACAGTATTGCTCCGGGGCCCCAAGATGTGGATCGTAATCACTTGCTGCGGCAAGCGGGCCGCGCGCTAGCCGATCGACGCGCGCTTCGGAGGGAAACCACATGCTGACATGGCCGGGGGATGCCGACATCGGAAAGGCGTGCGCATTGCTCCTCGCCTACATCGTGGTGGGAAGCATTACCGGCAGCGCAATTGCTGTAGAAGACGACGTCAACTGTTGGCCTCAAGCGATTTTCTCCACGGTGTCTGTGCTTTGCGACAACGAGTTGGCCAGGCAAGCTTGGTTTTTTGGAGTCGGGATGCCGAATTCCATGCTCCAAGGGCCTGTGAACGCCTCGATACTCGCGACATCGCACGGCGAAACGTACTTCGGCATCATCGACGCGATGACCATCGTCATCACGCCCCTCATCGCCTTCTTCGGTTTTGCCGGCTGGTATCGGTGGGCGTCACCCGTCGCATGGCTCTTGCTGTTCGCGCTCATCGGCGAGATCGTCTATCTACGAATGCAAGTGCCAGTATGACAGCGTTGAGCAGAACCTTAGACGTCAGCCCGTAGCGGACGCCCGGCAGGCTGCTGTTGCGTGATGCAGTGAATCCCACCGCCGCCTTCGACGATATCGAGCGACGGCACCTGTACGATCCGCTTGTCCGGAAACGCCTTCGTCATCAACTCAAGCGCCACCGCATCCATCGGATCGTCGAACGACGGCATCACGATCCCATAATTCGCATAGTAGAAATTAATATAGCTCATATCGAGCCGGCGGCCGTCGTGACGCATCCTCGGCGCAGGCTGCGGAACTTCGATGATCTCCAGCGAGCGTCCCCGCGCATCGCGCGCCGCACGCAGCCGCGCATTGTTGTCGCGCATCACCCGCGTGTTGAGGCCTTCGTTTTCGGAAGGCGCATAGACCATCACGCGACCCGGCCCCGCAAAGCAGGCAATATTGTCGACGTGCCCATCGGTCTCGTCGTCCTCAAGCCCTTCGCCCAACCAAATCACCTTCGTCACGCCGAAATAAAGCGCGAGCCGCTCTTCGATCTGCTGCCGATCCAAATTCGGATTGCGATTGGGATTGAGCAGCACCTGCTCCGTCGTCATCAGCGTGCCTTCGCCGTCGACCGCGATCGCCCCGCCCTCCAAGACCATCGGCCCCTCGTAGCGGCGCATGTCGAGCGCTTCGATAACGGTCCGTCCGAACGCCGCGTCATTGTCGAAGCCGGTATATTTATTGCCCCACGCATTGAAGCGCCAATGGACGCCGGCGACTCCATCACGCCCGTCGGTGACAAAGATCGGCCCGATATCACGCGCCCAGGAATCGTCGATCTCGATCTCCAAGATCTCGATCCCGCGCCCCATCATCAGCCGCGCTTCATCCATGTCGCGCGGCTTCACCGCCATGGTCACTTTCTCAAAGCCGGAGATCGCGCGCGCCACCGCCGCATAGCCCAGCCGCGCGCGCAGCAGACCTTCGCCGGAGCCCCACGGTTCCGGGCGGCACGGCCACATCATCCAGGTTCGCGCGTGTGGCTCCCATTCGGCCGGCATGAAAAGCCCGTCGCGCACGGGACAACGGTCGTCGGCGTCAAGACGTTTTGTCATGGGACCCAATGTCTATCAGTCGTTGCGCGAAGGCGGCCGATTTGCGAGTTTCAAGGTTCTCGCACGGCAGATCGCCTTTCGCAAAGGGACGGAAAAGCATGACCGGACGCGTCGACGCACGCCTCAAGGAACTGGACATCACACTGCCGAAAGCGCTCGCGCCGGTGGCGAACTATGTGCCGTTCGTGGTCACGGGCAACCTCGTTTTCATCTCGGGCCAAGTGACGATAGGACCGAACGGCCTTGAGTATGTCGGCGTCGTCGGCAAGGACTTCACCGTCGAACAAGGCCAAGCAGCCGCACGCCTCTGCGCGCTCAATGTCATCGCACAGCTGCGCGAAGCCTGCGGCGGCAATCTCGACCGCGTGAAGCGCTGCGTAAAAGTCACGGGCTTCGTCAACGCTGTCCCCGGCTTCGCCCAGCATCCGGAAGTCGTCAACGGCGCATCGGACCTCTTCGGCCAAGTCTTCGGCGACGCCGGCAAGCACGCGCGCGCCGCCGTCGGCGCAGGCTCGCTGCCGCGCAACGTCGCCGTCGAAGTCGAAGCCATCTTCGAGATCGCGTGAGAGCGAGGCCGGCGCGATGACCACCTCGCCGGCCGCCCGCCTCATCGACGGCCTAAACGAAGTCGCGCCCGAAATATGGGACGCCCTCGCAAACCCGCCGGGTCAGCCCGCGAATCCCTTCGTCAGCCACGCGTTCCTCTTGGCGCTCGAAGAAAGCGGCTCGGTGAGCGCGGAGACCGGCTGGCAACCCGCGCACGTCATCGTCGAAAACAAAGGCGCGATCATCGGCGCCGCGCCGATGTACGTGAAGAACCACTCCTACGGCGAGTACGTTTTCGACCACGCTTGGGCCCAAGCCTTCGAACGCGCCGGCGGCGAGTACTACCCAAAGCTCCAAGTCGCCGTACCGTTCACGCCGGTCACCGGCCCGCGCCTGCTAACCGGCGGCAACGCCGTCGCGCGCGAAGCATTGGCGCAAGCGATGATGGCGTTCGCAAAACGGCTGGAAGTCTCCTCGCTCCACATCACCTTCCCGACCGCAACGGAATCAAGCGCGCTCGCCGCACACGGTTTCCTGGAACGCCACGACCAGCAATTCCATTGGCACAACGAAGACTACGCAGACTTCGCGGCCTTCCTCGCCGCACTATCGTCGATCAAGCGCAAGAACCTCCGCCGCGAACGCGCCCAAGCAGTTGCGAACGGCATCGACATCGAATGGATCACCGGCAGCGACATCAAGGAACTGCACTGGGACGCCTTCTTCGCGTTCTATATGGACACAGGCTCGCGCAAATGGGGCACGCCCTACCTCACGCGCAAATTCTTCAGCCTGGTCGGCCAAAGCATGCCCGACCAGATTCTGCTGGTGATGGCCAAACGCAACGGCCGCTACATCGCCGGCGCTTTGAATTTCATCGGCGGCGACACGCTCTATGGCCGCAACTGGGGCGCCATCGAACATCACCCCTTCCTGCATTTCGAAGTCTGCTACTACCAAGCGATCGAGTTCGCGATCACCAAGCGCCTGAAAGTCGTCGAAGCCGGCGCCCAAGGCGCGCATAAGCTCGCCCGCGGCTATCTGCCCGCCCGCACCAACTCGCTGCACTGGATCTCACACCCCGGCCTGCGCGATGCCGTGGCGCGCTACCTGAAGGAAGAACGCCGCGCCGTTGACGAAGACATCCAGGCACTGACCGAACACGCGCCGTTCAGAAAAACAGACCCGCTCTGAAGGAGACAACCGTGGCCTACGACCCCAACAACATCTTCGCCAAAATCATCCGCGGCGAAGCCCCGTGCTTCAAAGTCTACGAAGACGACCACACCCTCGCCTTCATGGACATCATGCCCCAGGTCGAAGGCCACACATTGGTGATCCCGAAGGAAGGCGCCGAGTCGATCTTCGACCTAAGCCCCGAAGGCGCCGCCGCGATGATCAAAACAACAAAGAAAATCGCCGCCGCCGTCCAAGAAGTGACAAAGGCCCCGGGCATCCTGCTGGCCCAACTCAACGGCGCCGCCGCCGGCCAAACCGTCTTCCACATCCACATGCACGTCATGCCGCGCTATCACGGCATCGATCTCAAGATCCACGCCGCCGCGAAAGCCGATTTCGAAAAACTAAAAGCGCTCGGCGCCAAAATCGCGGCAGCCGTGAAATAGCCTACGCCGGAATAATCATGATCCGCATCTTCCCGCCTTCCGGCGTGAAGGTGACCGAGAATTTGCGCACGAGGTCGCAGGCCGACGCCGACCAGGACTCCGTCCACGACTGACCCGGTCGCCGTGGCTTCGTCACCGACGCTTCGACGAGATACGCGCGCTCATCGCAGTTCGAACGCGCGGCCAAACTGTTCGCCTCGCGCAGCACCATGCGCGTCGTATCCTGCTGATGCTTCACGCCTGCCGACGAACTGCCTGGCACGCTGACGCGAAGCTCGGCCGGCGTTCCGCCGCGTGGGAACAAGAAGATGTTGTGCAAACGCGGCGTCCAACAGCCTTTGCCTTGCACCTGGATGCGCCAAACGCCCGGCTGCCCGGTATCGACGCGCCGCGAGGCATCGTTGATATCAACGTAGTCCGCGCCGGCAAACTGAAACACGCGCTGCATACCGCACGGCGGCGCAATCAGACGGTCGAGGCTGACAAGCTTGACCGCCATCCGGTTTGCCATCTCGACGACGGTCTCGCCGCGCGCCAACAGCTGCGGGAAGTTTCCGCGGATGGTGACGTCCTCATCCTTCGGCTGCGCCTGTGCCAACCCGGCCAGGCACACCAAAGAAATCAGAGCGAGGATCAGACGCGTCATTTCACCAATTCGGGCTCGTTGGGCTCGGTCTCTTCGTCGCCGTCGGACTCGTCGCCTTTGACTTTGACCTTCGCCGGCAAATGCGGCGCTTCGATGATCTCGAAGTCCAGCCCCGTTTTGTCGGGTTTCAACATCACCCGCACGGTACCGCCGCGCGCCAGCTTGCCGAACAAGATCTCATCCGCCAGCGGCTTCTTGATCTCGTCCTGAATGACGCGCGCCAATGGCCGCGCGCCGAACGCTTCGTCATAGCCGTGCTCGGCCAGCCACTTGGTCGCCTCAACCGAAAGCTCGAATGTCACGTTGCGGTCCGACAGCTGCGCTTCAAGCTGAAGCACGAACTTCTCGACGACGCGCTCCACAACCACCGGCGACAACGGCGCAAAGCCGATGACAGCATCCAGACGATTGCGGAACTCCGGCGTGAACAGCTTCTTGATCGCCTCGGTGTCTTCGCCCTCGCGGCGGCCGCGACCAAAGCCGATCGATTCCTTCGCGGCATCCGACGCGCCCGCGTTCGTCGTCATGATGAGAACGACATTGCGGAAGTCGATCTTCTTGCCGTTGTGGTCGGTAAGCTTCCCGTGATCCATAACCTGCAACAGGATGTTGAACAGATCCGGATGCGCCTTCTCGATTTCGTCGAGCAGCAGCACGCAGTGCGGATGCTGATCGACCCCGTCGGTGAGCAACCCACCCTGATCGAACCCCACATACCCGGGCGGCGCGCCGATCAAACGGCTGACCGAATGCCGTTCCATATACTCGGACATGTCGAAGCGCAGAATCTCGACGCCCATGATCTTCGCAAGCTGCCGCGCGACTTCCGTCTTGCCGACGCCCGTAGGGCCTGAGAACAGGTAGCAACCGATCGGCTTCTCCGGATCGCGCAAGCCCGCGCGCGCCATCTTGATCGCCGCCGACAACTGCTTGATCGCGCCGTCTTGACCGAACACGACGTGCTTCATGTTCATCTCAAGATCGCGCAGCGTCTCGGAGTCGTTCTTCGACACCGTCTTCGACGGAATGCGCGCCATCTTGGCGATGACGTCTTCGATCTCTTTGACGCCGATCACCTTCTTGCGTTTACCTTCCGGCAACAGCATCTGCGACGCGCCCGTCTCGTCGATCACATCGATCGCCTTGTCGGGCAGCTTGCGGTCGTTGATGTACTTCGCCGACAGCTCGACCGCGGCCTTCACCGCATCGCCCGTGTAGCGCACCTTGTGATAGGTCTCGAAGTAAGGCTTCAGCCCCTTCAAGATCTTGATCGCGTCCGGGATCGAAGGCTCACCCACGTCGATCTTCTGGAACCGCCGCGCCAGCGCCCGGTCCTTCTCGAAATGCTGGCGGAATTCCTTGTACGTCGTCGAGCCGAGGCAACGCAGCGTTCCCGACTGCAACGCCGGCTTCAGCAGGTTCGAGGCGTCCATTGCCCCGCCGCTCGTCGCACCGGCGCCGATGACGGTGTGAATTTCGTCGATGAACAGAATGGCGCCTTTGAACTGCTCCAATTCCTTGACGACGTTCTTCAGCCGCTCTTCGAAGTCGCCGCGGTAGCGCGTGCCGGCAATCAGCGCACCCATATCGAGCGCAAAGATCGTGCAGTCCTTCAACACGTCCGGCACTTCGCCGTTGACGATCTTGCGCGCGAGACCTTCGGCGATCGCCGTCTTGCCCACGCCCGGATCGCCGACCAGCAGCGGATTATTCTTCTGCCGCCGGCACAAAATCTGAATCGTGCGCTCGACCTCCGCCTCGCGCCCGATCAACGGGTCGATCTTGCCGACACGCGACTTGTTGTTGAGATTGACGCAATAGGCCTCGAGCGCCTCGGTGCCCTGCTTCGCGGTCTTGTCCGCGCCTTCTTCCTCTTCGTCCGCTCCGCGCACAGGCTTCGACTCCGTCGCCCCGGGCCGCTTCGCGATGCCGTGACTGATGTAACTCACCGCGTCATAGCGCGACATATTCTGTTCACTGAGGAAGTACGCCGCGTGGCTTTCGCGCTCGGCGAAAATGGCGACCAGTATATTCGCGCCCGTCACCTCTTCGCGGCCAGACGACTGAACGTGAATGACCGCGCGTTGCACAACGCGCTGGAAACCCGCCGTCGGTTTCGCATCTTCGCCGTCGTCGACGACCAGCGTCGCCAAGTCGGCATCGATGTAGGTGGAAAGCACGCGCCGCAGCGCGTCGAGATCGACATTGCACGCCCGCATCACGGCCGCCGCGTCCTGATCGTCGATCAGCGCCAGCAGCAGATGTTCGAGGGTGGCGTATTCGTGATGGCGCTCGTTCGCCAGCGCCATGGCGCGGTGAAGTGTGTTCTGCAGGGATTTCGAAAAACTCGCCACTTAACTCTCGCCTTTCATCGACCTCGCCGCCAACCGAACCTTGGGCGGCAGTGTATCATTCCTTCTCAAGAGTGCACTGCAACGGGTGCTGGTGGCGGCGCGCAAAGTCGATCACTTGTGCGACCTTGGTTTCCGCCACTTCGTACGTGAAGACGCCGCAGATACCGACGCCTTTGCGATGGACCTGAAGCATGATGTGCTCCGCGTCCGACCGCCCTTTGTTGAAAAAACGCTCCAACACGTGGACGACGAACTCCATCGGCGTGTAGTCGTCGTTCAGCATCAAAACCTTGTACAGGCTTGGCTTCTTCGTCTTGGGCCGCGTCTTGGTGACGATGCCGGTTGGCGGCCCGCCGCCCCCCTGCCCGTCGCGATCACCGTTCTTGTTCGTCATGCAGTGCGCGTGAATCCATTCAGCTGTCGGTTGCCCAGCGTAACATTACATATATTGCGCCCGCCGAATGAAAAGCGCCACTGACGTGCTTTTTCAGGGCTTGACAGACTTAACCGCACCGCCAAGGCGATTAAGCCACGCCTGCGCGCGCGTCCGGTTGACGCCCATATCCCACCGCCCATAGACGGCGCGTGCATAGAGCGCGAAGGTCGATTGCCCCTTGCCCACGTCCAGGAACTTGACGGAAACAAGATCCGGGAATCCAAGCAACGCCGACCGGACCACGAAATCATCGTACAGCCCTGTCTCATCCGCCAGCGTATGTGAGACCCGCGGCTCGGCAATGACGAGGCCTAAGAACTCTGTGCGCAGCTTCGCCGCCGGCACGCCAAACACCGGCGCTGCGCCATCCGTCTTCGCCGCGTGGCAAAGCCCTTCCGGCGCCAGCAAGTACGTGTTCGGGGACCCCGGCCTTTTCAAGGTTGCGAAGTCGATACGGCTGTGGGTCGGCATGCGATGTCCTCGTCGGCGATAAGGGCCATGTGAAACGAAAAGAGCCCGGAGGCGAAACGCCTCCAGGCTCTCCCGGAACAACCGTAACGCTTGAAGCGGGCTTATTCAGCCGCGGCGCGCATGAACGGGTTGACGACGGCCGGGCGAACTTCCTTCGCCGCTTCGGCAAACGCCGTGAAACGCTGGCTCAGCGGTTCGGCAGCCTGTTTGGCCGCGTCCATGACCAGGTCGTTGACCTTCGTGGCTTGCGCGACGTAGGCGTCAAGCGCCGACTTCGCGAAGTCGCTCTGAACTTCCCAAGCTTCATGCAGGCTCTTCGAACCCGAGATCGCCTTGAACGCGGCGACGCCGTCTTCGACCTGCTGCTTGGAGAAGGTCACAAATTCGCTGTTGATACGTTCGAACGCTTTCGCGAACGACGTGGCGGACTGCATGTAAGCCTCGACGTTCGCCTTGCCGAAGCCGGCAAAACGCTCATAGGCCTTCGTCCAATTCTCGATTCCGTTGGTCATAGCTTCGTTCCCATCCTTCATGACTTGCTCAACCGCCTCGGCGGCCTTCGGCTTCGTGGCCATTGGTTGTTCCTTTTCGGCTTGGCGTGCCCATTGACAATGACTGGTCAGCCCACCTGGCTGCCGCACCGTCATGCTGCACTGCAACATGATCGCATATGAGCCTGGGGCCGGTGAAAGTCAAGTAAACATTGTGCAGCGCACCATAAAATTGGGACCGGAACCGCGAGTCTCTTAACCAAAAGTAAAACCGCAAACGGGCATGATGGGTGCGAACGAATCACAGGCCGCCAAAATGCGCGAACCTGGCCAAGCTTTTTCGCGAATTACGGGAATCTGTCGATGTTAACACTTTCCAATCGCCAAAAATCTGACAGAGTTGCTGCTTCGTTTGTGACGCGAGAGGGGGAAGACGGCCGCATGGTTGGTCTGCTTCTGACGGACGCGTTCGCCAAAACGATGAACCTCTAGGGGACGGGGTTTTCGTATGGTGTGGCGCGTACAGCCTTTGAAATTGCTGCTGATGTTCTTGGTCGTCGTCGGCGTGATCCTCACGTCCGCAGTCGACGCCGATGCCGCGCGCAAAAAGAAGAAGCGCACGCGCCACGTCGCGCCGCCCGCACCCTACGTCGAAAAATACGCAGCCATCGTCCTTGAGGCGAGTTCCGGCCGCATCCTGTATGAGCGCATGTCGAACGAAGCGCGCTATCCCGCGTCGCTGACCAAGATGATGACGCTCTATTTGCTGTTTGAGCAGCTGCAAAAGGGCGCTTTGACGCTCTCGACGCCGCTCACCGCATCGCAATACGCCTGCTCGCAGGAACCCACCCGCTTAGGGCTCAAGCCCGGCGATCAAGTCACCGTCGAAGACGCCATCAAGGCCCTCGTCGTGCGCTCCGCCAACGACGTCGCCGTGATGATCTCCGAACATCTCGGCGGCAGCGAATACGCCTTCGCCGCGCGCATGACTCAAAAGGCGCGCGAACTTGGCATGGCGCGCACGACCTTCGCCAACGCCTCGGGGCTACCCGACACAAGCCAGAAGTCGACCGCCTGGGATCTCGCCCTGTTGAGCCGCCGGCTCGTCACCGACTTCCCGCAATTCTACCCTTACTTCCGCCAGCAGAGCTTCACCTGGGGCGGTCGCAGCTTCGAAGGCCACAACAACCTGATGAAGTTCCTGGACGGCGCTGACGGTTTGAAGACCGGCTACACCCGCGTCTCGGGCTTCAACTTGGCAAGCTCCGCGACGCGCAAAGGCACGCGCCTGATCGCCGTCGTCATGGGCGGACGCTCTGCCCGCGACCGCGACATCCAAAGCGCCGAATTGCTCGAAAGCGAATTCTCCAAGCTTGGCCTTGGCCGTCCGACGCCGGTGATCATGGCGATGTCGCCGCTCGTCCTCGACGACGAAGAATCAGCCGCCGCCGACCAGGCAGCCGCCTTCCGCCCTAACGCACCATCGCCCGTCATGGCGTCCGCCGCAGCCGCACCGGCAATGGGATCCACGCCGGCGCCGCAAGCGCCGGCGATGGCGTCGGCCCTTGGTCAAGGCGACACGTCCGATCAAGTGCGTCGCGCCGCGCCCGTGGTTACCGGTACCGGCCAGTGGGGCATCCAGGTCGGCGCCCACGTCGCGCGTGAGAAGGCCGAAACCCAGCTCCGCGACGTTCAGTCGAAAATGAAGGACCTGTTGGGCACCGCCAAAAGCGCGATCGTCGAACTCGACGTGCGCGGCGAAACCTTCTACCGCGTCCGCTTCGGCGCCTTTACGCCGGCCAAAGCAGAATCGCTCTGCGACCAACTGCAAAAGCGCGGCACCAGCTGCCTCGTCGTAACAGAAGGCTCCTGGGACGCCGCCGACGCCCGCGCCACCCTGCCAATCGCCGTCCGCTAACTCGCCACCGCGATTTTCGAAAGCCGCGCCAAACGCAGCGCCGCAACAAGCCCGCGCACCTCGGCCCGCGCCGCGACTTGCGACATCGTCAGCCCACGCGTCTTGCCTTCCATCAGGTCGATAACGGTCAGTCCCTTCGGAAACAGCTCGCGATAGATCACGCGCTCGCTCAACCCCGGCGCCAACCGAAACCCAATCCGCTGCGACAGCTTCGTCAGCGCATCGCTCACGCGCCGTTGATTGCGCGTCTCCGTGCTCGACATGCGGTTGCGCACGACGAGCCAGTCGATCGTCTTGCGCTTCTCGATCATGTGCCGCTTGCGGCTCTCCCACACGAACTCGGCATAGATCGAAGGCGCCTTCGCCTCATAGGTCTCAGGATCGACGCTGGCCAGCAAATCGAAGTCGACAAAGCTGTCGTTCAGCGGCGTCACGATCACCGAGGCATTCGCGTGCGCCGCCCGCCCCAGCGCCGTGTCCGCGCCCGGACAATCGATGACGACAACATCGCTCTCCAGTGACAACTCGCCGATCGCACCGGCCAACCGCCGCGCATCCTCGACCTCGGCCAACGACCGCGCCTCATGATCCGACGGCGCAATCGACACCAGCTTAGGCAACGGAAAGTCGCGCCCTAGCCGCTCGGACCATTGCGCGCGATTGGCGAAGAAGTGCGAGAAGCTCCGCTGCCGGTGATCGAGATCGACCGCCCCGACACGCAGACCCGCAGACATCAAACCGGCAACGAGATGTATGGCGACGGTCGTCTTGCCCGACCCGCCCTTCTCATTCCCGACCACGATCACAGGAACGGGAATCATCCCGCCAACCCCTTAGCCGGCGCTGATTCGCCACGCGACCTGAGAATAGCATGCTCGCGCTCGGCCTTCGTATTGTGTTAACAAGTCGCATGGCATACGCTGGCATATGCTGGAGCATGACAAATGACCGAGCGCCATGTGAGGGTCTTTCGAAACGGCCGCAACCAAGCGATCCGTATCCCGCGCGAGTTTGAACTGCCGGGTGAAGATGCAACGATGCGCAAGGAAGGTTCGCGGCTGATCATCACGCCGGGAAAACCAAAGTCGCTGTTATCCGTGTTGGCCCGCTTAAAACCCATCAAGGACGACTTCCCGCCGATCGAAGATAAGCGCCCAACGCCGGTCAAACTTTAGGCTCATGCGCTATCTGCTCGACACGAATATCGTGTCCGATCTCATTCGCAATCCTCAGGGAAAATGCGCCGCGAAGATCGCGCTCGTCGGGGAAGACAACGTCGGCACCAGCATTGTGGTCGGCGCTGAGCTTCGTTACGGCGCCGCCAAAAAGCGCTCGCCGCGGCTGACGCGCCAATTGGAGGAGGTGCTTGCTGCCTTGAGCGTTGTGTCGCTCGAACCACCCGCGGACATCGTCTACGGCCGAACGCGGGCGAGGCTCGAAGCGGCAGGAACACCGATCGGTGGCAACGACCTGCTTATTGCAAGCCATGCACTGGCGCTCGACCTGATCCTCGTGACCGACAACGAGCGCGAATTCTCGTATGTCCAAGATCTGAAAATCGAAAACTGGCTTCGCTAACCCGGCGCTGATTCGCCGAGTGAGAGCAAGCTCGCATTGCCGCCCGCAGCCGTCGTGTTGGTGCACGCCGTCCGTTCAACCGCAAAGCGATGCAGATAATGCGGCCCGCCCGCTTTCGGGCCCGTTCCGGACAAGCCCTCGCCGCCGAACGGCTGCACGCCCACGACCGCGCCGATCTGATTGCGGTTCACATAGAGATTGCCAACGCGCACCCGGCCACGCACGAAGTCCGCCGTCTCCTGAATGCGCGTGTGCACCCCCAGCGTCAGCCCATAGCCGGTCGCATTGATCGCATCGCAAACCTTGTCCAATGCGCTCGCCTCATACCGCACGACATGAAGGATCGGCCCGAACACTTCGCGCTCAAGCTGCGAAATCGCATCGATCTCGAACGCGCGCGGCGCAAAGAAAAACCCCTCTTTTGTCTCCGCCGACAATGAAGCCTCGGCGATCAACCGCCCCTCGCGACCCATCTTCTTCGCATGCGCTTCAAGCATGGCAAGCGCCTCGCCGTCGATCACCGGCCCGATATCGGTGTCCAGCTTCATCGGATCGCCGATCTTGAGCTCGGCCATCGCACCCGCAAGCAATTTCAATACCCGCGGTGCAATGTCGTTCTGCAAGAACAACACCCGCAAGGCCGAACAACGCTGCCCGGCACTGTCGAACGCCGAGATCACCGCATCGCGCACGAGCTGCTCCGGCAACGCCGTCGAGTCCGCGATCATCGCGTTCAAACCGCCCGTCTCAGCAATGAACGTTGGTATGCCCCCATCGCGATCGGCCAGCATCTTGTTGATGCGCTTCGCCGTATCGGTACCGCCGGTGAACGCAACACCGGCAACGCGCGCATCGCGCACCAGCGTACCGCCGACCTCAGGCCCGTCGCCCGGCACAAGGTGCAACACGTCGCCCGGCACGCCCGCCTCATGCAGCAAGCGCGTCGCCGCAAATGCCGTCAGCGGCGTCTGCTCCGCCGGCTTCGCGACGACGGCGTTGCCCGCCGCCAATGCACCCGCAATCTGCCCGGTGAAAATGGCGACCGGAAAATTCCAAGGGCTGATGCAAGCGAAGACGCCACGCCCGTGCATCGACAACTCGTTGCGCTCACCCGTCGGTCCCGGCAGCACCTTCGGCGCGGAGAAATCCTCGCGCGCCAAACCGGCGTAGTAACGCAGGAAGTCGACGGCCTCGCGCACATCGGCCAACCCGTTGCCCGCCGTCTTCCCCGCCTCACGCGCGCACAAACCAATCAGCGTCGCAGCGTCGCGTTCGAAAAGATCAGCCGCGCGCGACAGAATCTCAGCCCGCTTCTCACCACCCAGCGCATCCCAACCCGGTTGCGCCGCCGACGCCTTCACGCAAGCGCTCGCGGCGACAGCTGCCGTCGCATCGACCACGGTCCCGATCTGGCGCGACCGCAGCGACGGATCGAACACCGCGCGCGCTTTTCCCTCCTGCACCACGCCGCCGACGATCGGCCGCGCGTCAAGCCCCTGCGCCACAGCCTCCCCGATCGCCTTCATCAAAGGCTCGGCCTGCGCCGGATCGCTGAGCAAAAACCCTTGCGAGTTCTTGCGGTCGCCGAACAAATTCTGGGGCAGCGGAATTCGCGGATGCGGTTTCTGAGACATGGCTTCGACCTGCTCCACGGGATCGGCGATGATGGCGGCGATAGGCGCTTCGTCGTCGGCAAGCCGGTTGACAAACGACGTGTTGGCGCCATTCTCCAACAAACGGCGCACGAGATAGGCCAGCAAATCTTCATGCGCGCCGACCGGCGCATAAATGCGGCACTGAACGCCAAGCTTGTCGCCGCCGACCGCCTGGTCATAAAGCTCCTCACCCATGCCGTGCAGGCGCTGAAACTCATAGTCCTCGCGATTGCCGGCCAGCGTTTTCACCGCCGCCAGCGTATGCGCATTATGCGTCGCAAACATCGGAAAGAACGCGGTCCGATCCGCGAGCAACGTCCGGGCACAAGCAAGATACGACACGTCCGTCGACGCCTTACGGGTAAACACCGGATAGCCGTCGAGCCCCAACTCCTGCGCCCGCTTGATCTCGCTGTCCCAATACGCACCCTTGACCAACCGCACCGGCAAGCGCCGCGAATGCGCCCGCGCCGTCACGGCCAGCGATGCAATGACGGCCGGCGCACGCTTCTGATAGGCCTGCACCGCAAGGCCAAGCCCTTCCCAGCCCCGCAACTCCGGCGACCCGCTCAGCGCCTCGAAAATATCGAGCTGCAGATCAAGCCGCTCCGCCTCTTCCGCGTCGATCGTGAACCCGATCCCCGCATCGCGCGACGCACGGCACAGCGGCATCAATCGCGGCAGCAATTCCTTCATCACCCGCTCGCGCTTCACGAACTCAAGCCGCGGATGAATGGCCGACAACTTCACCGAAATCGAATTGCGCGTGAACACGGTGCCGCTCTTCGCGTCCTCGTGCGCCGCAATCGACTTGATCGCGTCGGCGTAGGACTTAGCGTAACGCTCCGCGTCCTCCTCTGTCATCGCCGCTTCGCCCAGCATGTCGAACGAGAAGCGGAACCCACGCTTCGCCGCATCGCGTCCGTTCTTCAAAGCCTCCTCAAGCGTTCGCCCGAGCACGAACTGCCCGCCCATGATGCGCATGGCGGTGTTCATCGCTTGGCGAATGACGGGCTCGCCCGAACGCTGCACCACGCGGCCAAAGATGTTCGTCCAATCCTGCGACCCGTCGCCAAGTTTCACGACATGGCCGGTCAGCATCAAAGCCCACGTCGACGCGTTGACGAACAGCGACGACGACTGCCCCAAATGCTTCTGCCAATTGGCGCTGCCGATCTTGTCCTTGATCAGCCGGTCCTGCGTATCGACGTCCGGCACGCGCAGCAGCGCCTCGGCGAGGCACATCAGCACCACGCCCTCTTCCGTCGACAACGCATACTCGTGAAGGAAGGCGTCCAACCCGCCGCGCCGCCGCTGCGCCCGCACACGCTGCACCAGATCGCGCGCCAGCGACTCCGTCGCCATGCGTTCGGCGTCGCTCAACCGCGCACGCGGCAACAGCGCGTCGACGGTTGCGGTCTCGTCCGCCAGATAAAGCCGCGCCATGTTGGCGCGCGCCGGATAGCCGTTCATGGGGCCGGACAATCCTACGCCCGCAGGCCGCAAGCAAGATTATTTCGCGAGCCCTAGCCGCGCCGGAAAACGATCGTCGGATCGCCTTTGAAGAACGTGCGCACCTGCTCGCGAAACCCGCACTTCTCCGCCACGCGAATGGACGGCGGATTGTCGGGACTGATGATGCAGGTGACCGTTGCAGGTGCGAAGGTGGCATCCGACCATTTCAGAGCCGCCATCACACCCTCGGTCGCAAGCCCCTTGCCGCGAGCCCAAGGCTGCAACGCCCACCCCATCTCCGGCACGTCGAGCTTCGGCGTCATCTCGCGCTGCCAATTTCCGAACCCGACCTCGCCGATTAGCCGCCCCGTGTCCTTCTCCTCGGCCAGGAAATAGCCATACCCCAACAACGACCAGGACCCGGCGTAGCGCAGCAACCGGCTCCACGTCTCATCGCGCGTCGAAGGCTTGCCACCGATGAACCGCGTCACATCGGGATTGGCCCACATCTCGGCACACACATCGAGATCTTCCGCCCGATGCCCCCGCAGACGAATCCGCGCGCTCTCAAGAACAGGTACGGTCACAGCAACCCCAGCTCCGCCAATTCCCGTTGCAATTTCTCAGGCAACCCGCCGCGCACACTCCGGATATCCGGCGGTGCTTCCTTTGGTTCAAGATAGCGCCAGCCCTGAAACGCCCGCCGCGGCCGGGGCGACACCATCACGAGCTCCTTGTCGTAGACAAGGTGACAGCGCGAAATCCCTTCCTTGTCGACGAACGGCCGGATGTCGAGCAGCTGCTGACGCACCGCGACATAGCCTTTGATCACCCAATAGAGCGACCCGCCGTCGAGAACATCGTCCCGCCGCTTCGGCACCATGCGCGTCGGATGCTTGAGCTCCGCCTTCTGCCCGCGCTTCTTGAACGACTGCAGACGCTCCGTCTGCCACGCCCGCAAATCCTCGATCGAATCGCAGCCGACGCACAACTTGATGATGTGAAGGGTCAGGGTTCGCCCCGTTATTCGTTGGAACTGTCCGACGAGGTGATGCAAGTGATCTCATCGCCTGAGAGCGCATCGTCGCTGTTGGCGTCGCAATGCGCAAGGTCGCCTTCCGCCGCTTCCGAGGCATAGACCTCGTTCTCGGCCTGCGTCACGACGCCGTCGCGATCCCGATCCGCAAGATCCAAGAAATGCGGATCCGCTTCGTCGCCGGTGACGACGCCATCCTTGTTGGCGTCAAGCTGCTCGAACAACGTCGCGTGCACGGCGGCGAGTTCGGCGCGCGTGATCCGGCCGTCGCCGTCGCGATCCGCGCCTGCCGCAAACGCCAGCCCAGCCGTTATCGCAACGCTCGCGACGGCAACAAGAGCCGTCCTCATCCCGATCATTTTTCGTCCTCGAAACTGACAATGATCGCACCCTCGTTGACTTGATCGCCCGCACGATAGGGCGCCGTCTTCACGGTTAAATCGCCGGGCGCGGCCAGCGTGTGCTCCATCTTCATCGCCTCGATGATAGCAAGAGCCTGCCCCCGGCGCACCCGGTCGCCCGGTTTGGCGAAGATCTGCACGATTTTGCCCGGCATCGGCGCGCGAAGCTCCGCCGCCCCGTCATGCGCGTGTTCGGCCGCCGCCAGCGGATCATGCGGCGCAAACGCAAAACTGCGCCCCTGAATCAGCACGACCAGATCGCCGCTCACGCGCAACACCCGTGCCTGCGCGCGCCGCCCGTTCAAGCTGGCCGACACAGATCCGTCGTCTTCAAAGCAAGCATCGACGTCGACACTGTGCGCATCAAGCGTCATGCGCCAACCCTTCGCGCGGTAGCCGACCACGACCGTCCGGTCCTTGCCGCCGTCGGTCAGCCGCACCGCCTCTTCGTGCCGTGCGCCGCCGACACGCCACCCGTCGAGCAGCGACCACGGCGACGACGTCGCCCGCGCGCGCCGCTCAAGCAGCAGAAACGCCGCTGCAAAGAACAGCGCGTCGTCAGGCGCAGAACCCGCCGGCGGAATCAACTCCGCTTTGTAGCGCTCGATGAACCCGGTATCGATTTGACCGGCGATGAACGCCGGATGGCGCAACGCCGAAATCAGAAACGCAAGGTTGGTCCGCACGCCGGCAACCTCGGCCGTCTCCAGCGCATTCGCAAGCCGCGACAGCGCCGCGGTGCGCGTCTGATCCCAAGCGATCACCTTCGCGATCATCGGGTCATAGAACATCGAAACCTCGCCGCCCTCGACGACGCCCGAGTCCACCCGCACATGCGCGTCGGCATCCGGCAGCTTCAACCGCACCAGACGCCCGATCGACGGCAAGAACCCTTTCACCGGATCTTCCGCGTAGAGCCGCACCTCGACAGCATGCCCGTTGATCGCAAGCTGCTCCTGAGTGCGCGGCAACGTCTCGCCCGACGCCACACGCAATTGCCATTCGACGAGATCGAGCCCCGTGATCATCTCCGTCACCGGATGCTCAACCTGCAACCGAGTGTTCATCTCCATGAAATAGAAGCCGTCGGCCTTGAGCCCGCGCGATCCATCGACGATGAACTCGACGGTCCCCGCGCCTTGATAGCCGATCGCTTTGGCGCACTTCACCGCCGCATCGCCCATCGCCCGGCGAACATCCTCCGGCATCGCCGGCGCCGGCGCCTCTTCAATCACCTTCTGGTGCCGTCGCTGCAAAGAACAATCGCGCTCGAACAGATGCACCGCATTGCCGTGCCCGTCCGCGAACACCTGAATCTCGACGTGACGGGGCGCCGCCACATACTTCTCGACCAACACACGCGCATCGCCAAACGCCGCCTGCGCCTCGCGCTGCGCGCCTTCCAACGCCTTCGCGAAATCGGCAGCTTTGTCGACGCGGCGCATACCCTTGCCGCCGCCGCCCGCCACCGCCTTGATCAAAACCGGAAACCCGACACGCTCGGCTTCTTTCGACAGATGCGCGACCGTCTGATCGTCGCCGTGATAGCCGGGCACGACAGGCACGCCGGCCTCGATCATCAAAGCCTTCGCTGCGTCCTTCAGGCCCATCGCGCGCATCGCCGACGGCGGCGGCCCGACGAACACCAGCCCCGCCGTCGCGCACGCCTCAGCGAACTCCGCATTCTCCGACAAGAAGCCGTACCCCGGATGCACAGCCTGCGCCCCCGACACACGCGCAGCCTCAAGGATCGCGGCGACGTTCAGATAACTCTCGCGCGCGGGCGAGGGCCCGATTCGAACGGCCGCATCCGCCATCGTGACATGCGGCGACGCCGCGTCGGCGTCGGAGTAAACCGCGACCGTCTTGATCCCGAGGCGTTTAGCCGTGCGGATGACGCGGCACGCAATCTCGCCGCGATTGGCGATCAAAAGAGATGAAAACATCAGCGCGCTATTCGGCCCACTTCGGTTTGCGCTTCTCGAGGAATGCGGAAAGCCCTTCCTTCGCCTCGTCGCTCGCACGCCGTTCCGCGATGCGCCGCGCCGTGTCGTTGATCAAGCTGTGGTCGATCGGCCTGCCCGTGACGGCGGTGATCAGATCCTTCGCCGCATGGATGGCGCCCGGCGCGCAGGTGAAGACTTGCTGCACCAACCGCTCGGCCTCCTGCGCCAAAGCCGGCTCATCATCGACAACGCCGTGCACCAACCCCAACGCATGCGCCGTCGCCGCATCGAACCGCTCGGCCGTCAGGAAATACCGATGCGCCGCCCGCGCCCCGATCGCGCGAATGACATAAGGCGATATCACCGCCGGAATAAGCCCAAGGCGAACCTCCGAAAGCCCAAACGAAGCCTTCTTCGTCGCCACCGCAATATCGCAAGCCGACAGGATCCCGCACCCGCCCGCCATCGCCGCGCCATGCACCAGCGCGATCGTCACCTGCGGTAGGGTCGAAAGCCGGCGCAACATCTCGCCCATGCCCCCCGCATCCTCGCGGTTGTCATGCGCCGTCCAATCCGCCGCCGCCCTCATCCAGGCGAGATCGGCGCCCGCCGAGAAACTCGGCCCCGCGCCTTCGATCAGCACGACCCGCACGCCGTCGGCCGTCCGAAGAGTCTCAAAAATGTCGGATAGCCTGTCGATCACGTCCGGATTGAAGGCATTGTGCACCTTCGGCCGGTTCAGCGTCACGACGGCGACGCCCGCGCGCGTCGTGTTTAGCAGGACCACGTCTTCGGCTTCGCTCATGGGAGGGCTCTCGTGGGCTTGGGGTTCGTTCGTCCAGCAACTACACCACCCACGCGCGAATGACAAAAAGGGCGGCAGGTCACCCCGCCGCCCCAATCTTTTGCAATGCCGAAGACCGTTAGAACTCCTTCGTCACGCTGACGAACACGCGCCGGCCGAGCAGGTCGTACGGCCCGCCCGTCGCCACGGTATTGCCCTGGCGGCCGAAGGTTCCCGTCGACGGCCCGTCGCTCGACACGGTCGGCGGCGGTTCGTCGAACAAGTTGTTCATGCCGACCACAAGCGACCAGTCGTCCGCGCGGTAGCGAACCGAGGCGTCATGCACCGCCGAGAACTCGGTGAAGTGCTTGTAGGCGCCAAGGAACGGCGTGCCGTTGTAGAGCAGCTGATTACCGCCGATCAGTTCGTCATTCGACGTCCGCGACGCCATCTCGGTATGCCAGAAGAAGGTCCAGTCTCCACGCTCAAGCCGTGTGTTCAACGAACCAACGAAGTCCGGATCGTAGAGCGTACCGTTGTACTCTTCCGCGCCGTCGCCGATGGCGTCGGTCGAGTCCGTGAACGTCCACGTGAAGTCGCCGTCGACCGTCAACTTGCCGAACGAGAACTCGTGCGAGTACCGAACGTTCAAGTCGAGACCGTCGGAAACCTGCGAGGCAATGTTTAGGTACGAGTCGTTGACCGTGTAAATTTGACCGAACTCTGTCGACAACGGATCCGTGTTGCGGTCGATCAGATCGCAATAACCGTTGGTCAACAGCGGCGCCTTCGTCTGGCAGAACAGCACGATGTTTGCCGGCCCAAGTTGGCTGACCTCATCGTTCACCTCGAACTCCCAATAGTCGACCGCGACCGAGAGGTCGATCCAATCGGGTGTCCAGATGAAGCCGACCGTGCGGGCTTCGGACGTTTCGGCGCGCAAGACGCCGACCCCGCCACCGCCCGAAATGATGGTCGTACCGCTAGCGCCGCCCAAGAAGCCCGGCGGCAAGTTCAAGCCGGTCGGACCGCACGACTGAACGATCCGCGGATCGCTGGAAAGATCCCAGTTGATGCACGGATCGATGTCGTTCGAGTTCTGGAAGCCCGTTTGGTTCCCCAGAAACATTTCATAGAGAGCCGGCGCTCTGAACGACGTACCGGTCGTGCCGCGCAAGCGATACTCCGGCGTAATCTGCCAATTGACGCCCAGCTTGTAGACCGACCCGTCACCATAGCTGTCGTAGTTCGTGTAACGGCCCGAAGCGTCGACGGTGAGCGACTCCGCGAACTTCAGCCCGGCAAGAATGGGAATTTCCACCTCGCCGAACACTTCCGCGACCGTATCCGAACCTGCGGTGCGCCCGGCGCTCGACTGGCCCCAATAGTTGTCCAGACGGGCCTGCTCGCCGGGCGTGTCGTCGATTTCGTCGCGGCGGATTTCAAAGCCCGCTGCGGCCGAAACCGCACCATACGGAACGTTCACCAGATCGCCCGTCACGACACCGTTGATCACGGACTGCGTGTAAACGGTCGTGCCGGTTTCCTCGCCGAAGAGGAATGCGCGCTGTTCAGGCGTAAAGTTGCCGGTGAGTTCGGCCGGCTCGAACCAGTTGATCGTCGGACAATTGCCCGGATCCGGCCCGATGAAAATCAGACTCGGATCGCACGCGTCAGGGAAGCCGACCGTGGTCGCGAAGACGCGGTCGAAGTAGGCAAAGGACGTCGTATAGGAGGCGTCCGAGCGCGAATGCTGTAGATACAAATCGTACGACCAGTTTCCGATCAGCGGCACCTTATCGCCGAGATCCCCGCGCATGCCCCAAACCGTGCGGAAGAAGTCCACTTCCTGCGATTGGGTTCTCTCGTAAGGAATGATCGGGCGCGCGTCTTCGGGAATGGGATTCGTAACGTGATACCCGGGAACGACGGGGAACAACTGAATCCAACGCGACTGATCGGATTTGCGCCGTGTGAATGCGTTCTCCGTATAGAGCTCGATCCCGGATCCGACGTCGTACGACGCCTCCATGTAGAGAGAACCACGCTCGGCCGGCGAGATAACGTCGGTCGAGTTGAAGCGCGGATCATCCTGAATGAGTTCGGCTTGCGACGCGCGCCAAGCCGCCTCGGTTTGCGCCTTCTGCGCCGGCGTCATGACCGCAAACTGTTCGGTCGCCGTACACAGATGAAAATCGGCGCCGCAAAACGTAGGCGCACCGAAAACACGCGCCGTGCGGGTATAGGACACGCCGACCCGGTGATAACCGGCAAGGTCGAGGCCCAACGGCCCGCCGCCGGCAACCGCTGTGGGATCTGGGATGAACGTACCACCGCTGAGACGCTGCCACGCGTTTGCAAAGTAGTTCTGGCACTGCGACTGACCCGTGCGCGGGTCGATGACGTCGAGCAGCCGGCCCGTTCCGACTTCGTAAACGTTGTCTTGTGCGCACGATAGATAATCGCGGTCGCCCACGACGAGCTCATCGCGCTTAAAATACTCCGCGGCGACCGTGATCGAGCCGCGATCGAACACCGTGCCCCAAATACCGTTGAGGCGGTACGTGTTGCCGCCGCCTTCCATCGTGATGCTGGTATCGCCGCCGATCTCCAAGCCCTCGAAATTCTTCCGCGTGATCACGTTGACCGCGCCGGCGACCGCGTCCGAGCCATAGATCGACGAGCTGCCGTCTTTCAGAATTTCGAACCGCTCGATCATCGATTGCGGCAACGTGTTCAAGTCAGGCGAACCCAGCTGTCCGGTCGAGCCTGCAGGCGCCAACCGACGCCCGTTGACCAGAACAAGCGTGCGGTTCGCGCCCAGACCACGCAACGAAATGGAGTTTGCGCCGTTCCCGCCCGGAACGACGAACGACCCGAAGGTGTTGTTGATCTGCTGCGAGCCCGCCGCCGTGGACGATCCTTGCAGGATGTCGGCCGTGTCGGTCAGTCCTTCAAGCGTCGAGTCTTCGCGCGTGATGATCTGAATCGGCGCTGACGACGTGAACTCGTTCTTCTTCAAACGAGAGCCGGTCACGACCACGCGTTCGACCTCTTTCTCGCCACTTGGTGCATCGGCCGCCGGTTGGTCTGCGGTTGCAGGCGGCGGGGGATCCGGCGGCGGCGCCGCCTCTTGCGCGAACGCGGCAGAGCCGCTCGATAAAATCAGTACACTGACAGTCGCGATCAAGCCGCGACGAAGATTCGTCATCTTTAGCCCCCACACCACGCGCCGCCGAAGCGGCCCCCAAAGCCCGCTGCGTATGACCGCAGCCGCCGAATCTTCGCGCGCATGCGTTGGCGCAAATTCGTTCAGCAGCGAAAGTGTTGGCTCAATTGTTGGTGGAGATCATCTGCAATCACACGCAGCGCACCGTTTGCGCAACGCGAGTCGCGACGCAATCACAGGCCAGTTGTCGATTGAAAAGCAGTCCAAAAACCTAACGCAACGATGACGATTCGTATTGTTGCACGAAGCGAAAATATCGACGACCTATCGCGGCCAATCTCCGCGCACCGCGCGCATGCGCACGTTGCGCGAACCGCAATGACGATTGCGCACATCCTTCGAACACGCACGCGGCGAAAGCGTCTTATCGAGACACACCCAAACCTCAGCCAGATCGTTCCGCCGGCACGTCGCCGCCACGCCGTCACGCGACAGCGAAGAATTGGCGCTTACAAACGCCGTGCGCACATCGTCCGCCGTGGTGTCGGTAATGCTTGTGGGTGCGCGATAAGATGAAGGCACAGTGATCGACCGAAACGCGCGCTCCGCGGTCGCGAAATAGTCGGCCTGGCTCAATCCCGCGCACGTTCCGTGCTTGCGCCACTCATGCTGCACCAACGCCTCCGACGGCGAAATCTCAAGCACCTGCTGCAACAGGTCGCCACCCACCGACCGCGGCTCGTCGCTGGGACAATCCTGCGGATACCCGCGTTCATTCTGCGGCCAAAGCCCATGCAGCACGAAGCCATAAGGCCGCCCCGACCGGCACTGCATATCGTCGTCACGACCACGCCCCTGCTCGCTCGAACAATGCGTGGGCGACCACGACAACACGAGAACGTAGTAGTCGAACGCCGCACCGGCGCCAGCAGCAGGCGCCGTCGCCTCAACAGCCGGTGCCGGTGACGCAGGCGCTGCGTCGCCAATGCGCGCCGTCTCCGGCGCGGCCGTATCGGAGGTCGTCTCGCCGCGATTCCAAAACATCGCAATCGCGACCAGAATCAGAACGCCGATGACCGTCTGCCGAAGCCGCTGACTGTTCACGCCCGCCCTCCACTCACAGCGAATACCCGCCGTCGATCACGAGCGCGGCGCCAGTCATCAATCCACTGTCGTCCGACAACAGATGCGCGATCTGCCCCGCAATCTCGTCCGCGCTCGCATAGCGGCCGAGAGGTGTCGCCATCTTGGCCATCGCCGCGAACGCCGCCGCCTCCGACCCATGCTGCGCAATTAAGTCCTGAAAGAACGGCATCTCGCGCCAAATCGGTGTTTCAACGCCACCCGGCAAAATCGCATTGACGCGAACGCGATCCGCAGCCCCTTCCTTCGCCGCCACCTTGGCAAGCTGCACCGCCGCGGCCTTCGAAGCGCCATAAGCGCTAACACCCGGCTCAGCCTTCACCCCCGACACCGACGACACGACGACGATCGCCCCACCGCGTCCACCCGCCTTGATCAACGGCATCGAAGCCTTCAGCGTCAGAAACACACCATCGAGATTGACCGACAAGACCCGCCGCCACCGCTCGAACGGAAATTCGGCAATCGTCCCCGCATCCGAAATACCGGCATTCGCCACCGCAAAGTCGAGCCGGCCAAAGCGCTCACGAATCAACCGCGCCGTCTCACGCCATGCGGCCTCATCCGCGACGTCATGGGCTCGCTCCAAAACCTTGTCCAATCCGATCGACCGCGCAAGCGCACCGAGCTTCGCCTTGTCGCGATCGACAAGCACCATTCTGCCGACGCCGTCAGCAATCAGGCGCCTCACGGTTGACTCACCAATGCCTGACGCGGCACCGGTTACCAAGGCAACGTGCTCTCCCGCAAATCCGCTCATGGTCGGAACCTGCTCGCATAGCCGTCGTATTCTTTCTGCAACTGCGACGCTTCTCGTTCGACGTAAGTGTCAAAGGCGGTGCGCCCCACAATGAGCCAACCAAGCCATCGCCCGACACCAGACATGACGGCCGCCTGTCCGCCGAGCGAGTAGATCAGCCACCCGAACAATCCCACGGCCGACGCTCCGATCTGCGCGCCAAGAAACCAAGTCAGCACGTAACTACGATGGCCGTCCCACCACTGCGACAGCGCGGCCGCATCGGCGACATAGCTGTCGGCGCCGGCTGCGACGCTCACAATCACGGATCCGAACAACGCCGCTAGGGCAAAGGTGAGGAGTGGCGGCGCATACGGAAATCGCGGCACGAAATAGGACCGAAACATCACGCACGTGAGGGCATGCACACAGGCCAATAAGAAAAGCGCATTGCCGGCGAACAGGGCAACCCAAGCCGCCAGCGCCTCGCCGAGGTGACCACCAAACGCCGCCACCGCTGTGAACGGAATAGTCAACCCCGCATAGACAAGCGAGAAGCACACATAGCACCACAGCAAGTGCAGCAGCACCTCGATCGGATACGAGATGACTCCGTTGAACTTCGGCATCCTCACATCCTGAACACACCAAACTGCGTCCGTGGAATCGGCGCGTTCAACGTCGCCGACAGCGCCAACGCCAAGACGCGCCGCGTCTCGCTCGGCGCAATTATCCCATCATCCCACAAACGTGCCGTGGCGAAATAGGGATTCCCTTCCGCCTCATAGCGAGCGCGGATGGGTGCGCGGAACGCCTCTTCCTCATCCTTGCTCCACGTCTCGCCACGCGATTCCATGCCGTCGCGCTTCACTTGCGCCAGCACGCTCGACGCCTGCTCGCCGCCCATGACCGAGATGCGCGCATTCGGCCACGTGAACATGAAGCGCGGACTATAGGCCCGCCCGCACATCCCGTAATTCCCCGCGCCGTAGGACCCACCGATGATGAGCGTCAGCTTGGGCACCTGCGCGCACGCAACCGCGGTGACAAGCTTCGCGCCGTCTTTGGCGATGCCGCCCGCTTCATACTTCGCGCCCACCATGAAACCGGCAATGTTCTGCAGGAACAGCAGCGGGATCCCGCGCTGACACGCGAGCTCGATGAAGTGCGCGCCCTTCAACGCCGATTCCGAAAACAAAATCCCATTGTTGGCGAGGATCGCAACTGGCATCCCCCAAATATGCGCAAACCCCGTCACCAGCGTCGTGCCGTAGAGCTTCTTGAACTCGTCGAATACTGACCCGTCGACCAGCCGAGCAATCACCTCGCGCACGTCGTATTGCGTGGCCAGCGACTGCGGCACGATCCCGTCAAGTTCGCCGATATCGTAAGCCGGCTCCACCGGATCCCGCAGCACCACCTCCGGCCGCTTCGCGCGATTGAGCGTCGTCACGATCCGCCGCGCCAACGCCAGCGCATGAGAATCGTCCTGCGCGTAATGATCGGTGACGCCGCTCTTTCGCGAATGCGTATCCGCCCCGCCAAGTTCTTCCGCCGTCACGACCTCGCCCGTCGCCGCCTTCACCAGCGGCGGCCCGCCGAGAAAGATCGTGCCCTGATTGCGCACGATGATCGACTCGTCCGACATCGCCGGCACATAAGCGCCGCCTGCCGTGCACGATCCCATCACGACGGCGAGCTGCGGAATCCCCATCGCCGACATGTTGGCCTGATTGTAGAAGATGCGCCCGAAATGCTCCCGGTCGGGAAAAATGTCCGCCTGGTTCGGCAAATTCGCCCCGCCTGAATCGACGAGATAGATGCACGGCAGCCGGTTTTCGCGCGCGATCTCCTGCGCGCGCAAATGCTTCTTCACCGTAATCGGATAATACGTGCCGCCCTTGATCGTCGCATCGTTGCAGACGATCACGCATTCCTGCCCCTCGACGCGCCCGATGCCGGTGATGATCGAGGCGGCATGGATCTCGTCGTCGTACACGCCGTTCGCAGCCAACGGCGAGAGCTCCAAAAACGGTGTCCCCGGATCGACCAGCCGCTGCACCCGCTCACGCGGCAACAGCTTGCCGCGCTCGACATGCCGCTGGCGCGACCGCTCATCGCCGCCCTTGGCCGCAACCGCGATCCGCTCTGAAAGCTCGGTGGTCAGTTTGGCCATCGCCGCCGCGTTGGCCTTAAAGCGCTCGTCGCGCGTCGAAATCGAAGACGTCAGTCGTGACATGGGAATCCGGAGCTTGCGGAGACGACCACCAAGGTCATTCCCCCGCAAGCGCCGGAAAGCAAGAGCGAATTGCTACGCCCGCCCCGGGACCGGCTAGCCGACAGGTGCGCATTTTACTATGCCCAGCGTGGCTGCCACCACACGCCCTCGTGTTTGGTTCCAGTGCTATAAGCGGCCCAATGGACTCGTTTCTGCACGACATGTCGTGGGTAGTGCCGCTGCGCTCGCCGGCCGTTACCCGAATCTTCGGCGCCATAACCCTGCTCGGCTACATGGAATTTTTCCTGGTGCTGCTGCCGGTCGGCTATTGGCTGTGGGACAAGGCGCTGTTCACGCGCGTCGCGATCCTGGTGGGCATCGTGGGCCTTTCGAATTCCTTCCTGAAGGATCTGTTCCAGGATCCGCGTCCGCCTCTAGCGCTCGCACTCGACGGCCGCGTCGGCGATTCCTTCGGCTTGCCGTCCGGCCACGCGCAGGTTGCGGTCGCGATGTGGCTCTGGCTCGCCTATGAGATCAAACGCCCGTGGGCTTGGGTCGTGGCCATATTGATCGCGGCCGGCGTCTGCGCGTCGCGCCTCTATCTCGCGGTCCACGACATCGAAGACGTTCTCGCAGGCATCATTCTCGGCCTCGCGAGCATTGCCGTCCTTGTCGTGCTGATCTCCGACGACTTCAAAGCATGGCACAATCTCAACCCGGCGGTTCAGCTCGCAGGCATCGCCGCGCTCGCGCCGCTCATGTGGCTCATCTGGCCACGCGACCCGCTGCCGGTTTCGATCTACGCGCTCGTCGCGTTCATCTTCTTCTGGTGGCTTGGCCGTACGATCGAGCAACGCGCCATCCACTACCGCCGTCACAAGAATTGGCTCGTCGCCGGTCTCGCGACCGTCGTCGGCGTCGTGGTCCTGTTCGGCTTCATGTGGATAAGCGCCAAACCGCTAAACGTGTTGCCCAAGGAGGCGGCACTCGCGATCCAGTTTGCCGTAATTTCGCTCTACGTGACGGCGCTGGCGCCAGCCGCGTTCCGCGCCATCGGTCTTGCTGATCGCAGCGCGCCTTAACAGGTTGCGGCTTTCCCGACACAGCGCACCAATGTCCGCGCGTGTCACATGAGATTTACACTCGAACGCCCCACACGCGGTACCGTTGGTACAGCCGCGTGATTCGAAGGGGGTCACAACGTCAGTGCCAGTACGGCGAGTCAAAGACCGACACGAGTCTTGCGCAAATGTTTTGAGCGCGAGCACAGCTGCACCGACGCCCTATTCGCCTGCAATCAAGCATCAACTGATCATGACTTTGTGTGGCCAGAGCGCCCGCTTGCACACGCACGCGCGCGCTCGAGTAACGAGGGATTGAGCTATGGGCAAGAAGGCAAGCCGCAGACGCATGCGTGACGATACTCAAGAGCGTTCGAAAGTCCGCGCGCTGTTTCCCTCGAACGGCGCATGGTCGCCGCTTGAAAACGGTCATCGTCCACCACAACCGCAGCAACAGGAACGCAGCTACACCCGCAACGTCAAACCCTGCTCCGACAATCAGCGCCGCCTTCTGGAGTCGATCGACAAACGCAACCTCGTCGTCGCCGTCGGACCGGCCGGCACCGGCAAAACCTTCCTCGCCATCGCCAAAGCCGTCGAAGCGCTGGAAGAAGGCAAGACAAGTCGCATCATCCTCTCGCGTCCCGCCGTCGAAGCCGGCGAGAGCTTAGGGTTCCTGCCCGGCGCTCTCGAAGACAAACTCGCGCCGTATTTGCGTCCGCTCTACGACGCGCTCTCCGAACGCCTCGGCGGCAAACGGCTGAAGACGTTGCTCGCTGAAAACATCATCGAAATCGCGCCTGTCGCCTACATGCGCGGCCGCACGCTGAACAACGCCTTCATCGTCATCGACGAGGCGCAGAACTGCACCTACGGTCAGCTCAAGATGCTGCTCACGCGTTTGGGTTGGCACTCGACGATGGTGATGACGGGCGATCCGGATCAAACGGACCTGCTGCCGGGCATCAGCGGCCTCGGCCAAGTCGCCGATCGTCTCTCGACCCTCGACGACATCGCGGTCGTCCGCCTCGAAGATCGCGACATCGTCCGCCATCCGCTCGTCGCGGCGATGCTGACGGTACTCTGAAAACAAAGAAGGGGCCGGCGAACCGGCCCCTTCATTCCATCTGGGGAGATGAAGCGCGAACGTTACGCGCCGAGAAGCACTTGCGCCGTGACCACCGCGCCGAGCGCGAGGCAGGCAAAATAAGCTGTGAAAGACGAGCGGCTGCGGAACGTGCCCGGCCGCGTGAAGATCGACTTCGCCGCGTCGGCAAAGCCCATCTGCTCGCGCGCGATCAACTGCTGACCGGTGAACACGACGACGATCGCGGCCGCGATGAAGAACGCGTCGCCGGAAGCGACGAGTCCGAGCTGCAAAAGCACCAGCACCGCCGCCATCAGGCCCACGGTCACAATGCCCACGATCTTGCCAAGCATGACGCTCTCTCACTCTGCGCAGACAGGGATGCTGCACCTGCGAAGTGAGATATCTATTTCAAACGGGCGTTTCAAGCCAAAAAGTGACGTTAGCGTCACCAATTCGTGAACGCAGCGTCCAGGCTCAGATAATGAACAGGCGCAGCACGCAGAAGCCCAACACGAACGACCAAACCACGCAGAGGGCAAAGCAGCCGATGACATAAAGCGCCGGCCAATCCCCAATCTGAAGCGACCGGTTGGCCGCGCGAAAAAGGATGTGTGGCCCTGCGAGCAGCAGAAGGCCGACAACCATCAGCCGCCGAATGTCCGAGGTCACCGGAAAATGGAAGATGGATTGGCCGTTCGTGACCAACTGGAACACATTGGAGACAACGCCGGAAATGACGAAACCGATCGCGAGTCCGAAAACGAGGGTCTGTGCGACATCGAGCATGAAGGGGGTACTGCCGTTGGACTTGGGGTTACCCCACCAACAGCACCGGACATGCCAGGCGCCAAACGGCTGTTTTGCTTAGCGGCAGTCTGCGCCGCGTCCCATTTTGCGACAGAAACCGTGCGGCTCTCGCACACACGCTATTGCAGTGCAAACGCAGGCACGGCACGTTGTCGACTGGTAGGGGGCAGGCGACTGTGGCAAAGCGATCACGATCCCGGTCCGTGAAGTAACGTCAGCTCGATTCAAAGACTCCGGAAACCACTCGGGACGATAGTGCGGTCATGAAAATTGACCAACGCGATGCCGACGCCGCCTTGGGCGGCAACAGTGAAGTCCACGCGCATTCCAGCTGGATGCTGCCAGCCTTCGTGCTCGCGGTCGCCATCGCCATCGCCGTAGGCGTGTTCTTCTATCTGACGGGCCCGACCGTCGACGAGATCCAGGGCAACTTGCCCTCACCCACCGCGTCGACGGAAGCCGCCGACATCCGCATCGACGGCGCGCTCTTCCGCATCCCTGCGAACTACACGAAGTTCAGCCGCTCGCGTTACAACGGTGATCAGGACGACGTGCCGATGCACGCGCTCTTGCCGAACATGTCGCCGTGGTCGCCCGGCGACGCCGCCGCCTTCGCCAGCAACGCCCCCGACGCGCGCGTGATTCACTTCACGCTGGCGATCGACCGCCAGGCGCTGACCTATCAGGAAAAATTCGAACGCGGCATCAAACCCGCCGCCCAAGTCGAAGACGGCGAACCCGGCCCCTTCGGTCTCACACAATACAAATTCGGCCCCGGCACCGGCTACGAAAACACCGAGTGGTTCACGGCCAAACTCGAAGACGGTTCGGAATTGGTGATGCGCTGCGACGCGTCGGCGAACCCCGACTTCGGCTCAAGCTGCATGCGCGTAACGCGTCTCGCCGACAACGTAGGCCTGACCTACAAATTCAAACGCGCCCACCTCGCGCAATGGAAACAAATCGAAGCCGGCATCATGGGCGTCATCGATTCCTTCCGCCCGAAGTGACCGTCTTGCGCACGTCAGTGCGCAGTCAACTCTGCCTAACCACAAAGACACCAAGACACGAAGAGGCATGAGCGCCTTCGTGCCTTGGTGTCTTCGTGGTAAAGCTGAATCGCAATCGCGCTAACGCGCAAGACCTACGGCTTCTTGACGGCGGGCGTCGGCGCCGGCGGCAGATCCATCTCCAGGATCGCCATCTCGAAATGATAGGTCGTCTCACCGTCTTCGGTGTCCTTGAAGATGACGCCGATGAACTCGTCGCCCACCATCACCTCGACCGAATCCTTCTTAGTCGGCCGCGCCTCGATGCGGATCGTGTCCAAACGGAAAAGCGAACGCAGGTATTTTTCGACGCGCAGGATTTCTGTTCTGTCCACGGGAGTGCTCGCTTGAGGAAAGGGCGGAAGGCGTTTCGCGGCGGAGAATAGAGCGAAAGCGCGGAGGATTCCTAGTCTTCGACCAAATAGCCCTGAAGCCACAGCCGGCCGGTGATTTCATCGCCGGGCTTCGGCCGGTAGCCCGCGGGCAACACGTGCTCCGCCGCATAAAGCGCGACATCGACCATGCTCTGCCCCGTACGTGCGACGGTCACGCGCATGCGATAGACCGTGCCCGTCTCCAGCCGCATCGGATAGACGTGCTGCACCGTGGCGCGGAATTCGTAATCATCGTTGCCGCCCTGTCGCGCCGGTTTCAGCACATCCGGAGGCGCCACCGTATCGCACCCGCGCACGACGCGCAGACCATAAGGCCTCAGCGAATACGCAAACGCCGACAGCGCGAACTGATAACTTTCGCCGACCTGATAGTCGCCGCCGTTCTTGAAGAACAGCGTGTCGAAAAACGAAATCTCCGCCCCGTCTTCCGTGCGCCCGCGAATCTGCCCTTCGGCGCCGCCGGTCGAAGCGACATGCTCGATCCGAACCGGATGCGTAATCGCGCCTGCCGCAAACGGAAACGCGGACAGCACGCAGCCCGACGACGTTTGCCGCTCCGTCAAAAGCAAAACCATATGGCGCACGTCGCCGTCCGCTTCCGCCATCGCGGTCAGCGTGTCGGCGCGGCCGCCGCCCGGCATCGCGCGCGTCTCCGGCAGCTCGACCTGCGCGATGATCGACGACTTCGCGACGATGCTTTTGATGCGCGCACGGATTTCTTCCGGCGCATCGGGATATAATGAGGCCCAATGCGTCGCGTGCGCGTCGATTACGGCACTCGGCTTTTCCATCATGGGATCGCGACTAGGCACGGTTCTGAAGTCCTTGGCAAGAGCGCAACCGCCTCTTGATGTTTTTCAAACTTTGGTTCTCAAAGAATCATGACTGCTTCGCGAATTGACTCATATTACGTGGCCAGCGCAATCGACCGGCGCGCGCGTCCACAACTCGAAGGCTCGCACGACGCCGATGTCTGTGTGATCGGCGCGGGCTATACGGGACTGTCGTGCGCGCTTCATTTGGCACGAAGCGGATTGAAGGTCGTCGTGCTCGAGGCAGAGACGGCGGGCTTCGGCGCATCGGGGCGCAACGGTGGTCAGGTGATCACGGGACAACGCGTCGATCAACCCGATCTCGAACGCCAATATGGTGAAGCACACGCTCACCAACTATGGAACTCCGCGCTCGAAGCACGTTCGCTGGTATTGTCGCTAATCGATGCGCACAAAATAAGGTGCGATGTCGCGCCAGGCCATGTCGTCGCCGCCGTTCGCGAAAGCCATGCGCGCGACCTCGAAGCCCATGTCGAGCATCTCGCGCAGCGGTACAACTACAAGGAAGCCCGCTACGTGTCCGCGGCCGACATGCCGGCGCAGGTCGCGACACAGAATTACAAAGGCGGCATATACGACGCGGGCGGCTATCATCTCCACCCGCTCAACTACGCCCTAGGTCTCGCCCGCGCCGCCGAAGACGCCGGCGCGACGATCTTCGAGAGCTCACGCGTCACCAAGGTCGAACCCGGCGAAAGAGGCAGGGTCGAAACAAAATCCGGCACGGTCACCGCAAACTTCGTCGTCTACGCCTGCAACGGCTACCTCGGCGGCCTGAACGCTGAACTCGCGCGCACCATCATGCCGCTCTCGAACTACATCGCCGCAACCGAACCGTTGGGCGAGGCACGCGCCAAGGCGCTGATCCCGTCGGGCGCAGCGATCGCCGACACCAAACTCGTCCTCGACTATTACCGATTGTCAGCCGACGGACGATTGCTCTTCGGCGGCGGTGAAACCTACGGCGACCGCGACGTCGACAACGCGTCGGAGATCGTCCGCCCACACATCGAGCGCGTCTTTCCGCAGCTCAAAGGCGTGCGCATCGATTACGCCTGGGGCGGCCGCTTGGCGATAACCCTGCCCCGCCTGCCCCACGTCGGCCGTCTCACGCCCACGACATACTTCGCTCAAGGTTACTCGGGCCAAGGCGTCGCGATCGCCACACTGGTCGGTAAATTGATCGCCGAAGCCATCGCCGGCCAAGCCGCGCGCTTTGACGTTTACGCCAGCCTGATGATCCCGCACTTGCCCGGCGGCGCACTGTTTCGCAAGCCGCTGCAAGCCTTGGGGCTGTTCTGGTATGCGCTTCGCGACCGCTTGGGTTAATAAATTTTTCCGCTCGACACTAGAAATCGACTCATGCAAATCTACGTATCTGTTCATCAATCAACGGAAGGAGGTGATCCAATGTCGAGTGAGATTTTGGCGCTATTGCGGAGCCTGAAAGTCACGTGGACGTCGGAGCAACCTCTGGTGAACACCTGAATTTTCTGATCGAAAGATCGGGGCTCTAAGCAAAGCCCATCTCACGGAAGGGCCGCTCTCACGAGCGGCCCTTTTCATTTGTCACCGCTTCAGACGTCATGGCCGGGCTTGACCCGGCCACCCAGTGGCCGCGCGTCTGCGCGGCCGAGAGACTCGCTGGAACGCCGCGATTCATTGATGATGCCCGTCGCGTTTTCCTCGCGCACTGGGTGGCCGGGTCGCGCTTCGCTTGCCGGCCATGACGAATAAGGGAGTTGTGAGCGCGAACCTGACAGCGCGGGTCAAACCCGGCCATGACGATCGTAGAAGATCAAATCTGATAATCGACGGCGATGTCTTCGATGATCTGGTTCATCTCTTGCGCGGGCCTATCGCACCCGGCGCAGCCGACCACCTTCGCCGGCACACCCGCCACCGTGCAGCGCGCGGGCACATCTTTCAGCACCACACTACCCGCACCAACGCGGCTGTAAGCGCCAACCTCGATATTGCCAAGCACCTTCGCGCCCGCGCCCAGCATAACGCCGCGGCGAATCTTCGGATGCCGGTCGCCCTGCTCTTTGCCCGTACCGCCGAGCGTCACACCCTGCAGCATCGACACGTCGTCCTCAACGACGGCCGTCTCGCCAATAACGACGCCTGTGCCGTGGTCGATCATAACCCCGCGCCCGATGCGCGCAGCCGGATTGATGTCGACGCCAAACACTTCCGAAATTCGGCTCTGGAAATGCGACGCCATCGCGTGGCGTTTCTTCGCCCACAGCCAATGCGTCACGCGATAGGCCTGCAGCGAATGAAAGCCTTTGAAGAACAGGAACGGCTCGACGAACGTGCTCACCGCCGGGTCGCGATCATAGATCGCCGACAAGTCCGCGCGCACCTCATCGCCGATGACCGGCGCATCCGCGAAGGCTTGGTCAAACACCTGACGCACCTGCATCGCGCCGACGTCGTCGTTACCCAACTTCTGCGCCAGATGATAACTCAGCGCCTCTTCCAACCGCTCATGATTCAAAATCGTCGCGTGAACGAAGCTCGCCAACGCGGGCTCACCCGACGCCATGCGAATAGCTTCCTCGCGCAGGTCCGACCACACGGGGTCGCAAACCGCAAACTTCTCGGCAATGGCAGGCATCGGGCGCTTATCCATGAGGGCCATACTAGTACAAATGGGAGCTGAAAGTCAGCTATCAACCAATGGTGAAGCTGCGTTAACACCTGGCCGAATTAGCCGTTCCACAGCGTAAAATTCGAGTGCTCAAATACGCACAAATGCAAGGCTTGCACGCAACCCTTGGCCCATCGTGTACTCCGCGCCCCACGCCAGAGGCCACAATGTCCGACTCCAATCTCAACGTCGTCGTTCCGCGAACACTTGAACTGTTGCTCACCCGCCGCTCCGGTTCCGCAAAAGCGATGAAGGGCCCCGGCCCCAGCGCCGACCAAATCCGCACCCTTATCACCTGCGCCAGCCGCGTCCCCGACCACGGCAAACTCGCACCCTGGCGCTTCGTGATTTTCGACGGCGAAGCACGCGCCGACTTCGGCGAAGTCTTGGTCCGCGCCCTGAAAACAACCGAACCCGACGCCAGCGAAGAACGGCAAACACAAGAACGCAGCCGCTTCCTCCGCGCGCCTGCCGTCATCGCCGTGATCAGTAAAGTCCGCGAAGGCATCCCCATCCCCGAATGGGAGCAAACCCTCTCCGCAGGCGCCGTGTGCCAGACGCTCTGCATCGCAGCCCACGCCATGGGCTTCGTCGCCAACTGGATCACCGAATGGTACGCGTATCACCCCGTGGTGCGAGAAGCCCTAGGAATGAAATCCGGCGAACGCATCGCCGGCTACATCTACCTCGGCCACCCCGCCGCAGAACTTGCCGACAGGCCGCGCCCGGAGATCGATGCTGTCGCCACGCACTGGCGCAACAACAAGGCGCGCTAGCCGCAAGGATCGCGTCGGCCAGACATCGCCGTGGCGCCAACCATGCCGGCGGCGCCACGATGAAATATCGGGACGGTTAGATTTTCGTTAGTTGAACTGCCACACCAGTGCGACGCGCGCGACATCGGTATCGAGTTCGATTCCGTGTGTATGGAGCGCGTCGTCCGGGAATGAGTGCCGCTGCTCGTCATAGAAGCCGTGCTGATACTCGGCGCGCAAGGCAAGATTCTCTTCGACCGCCCATTCCGCACCCACGCCCAGGACGAGGCCACCTTGAGTCTCCGAGCTCCCGCGCACGCCGGTGCCGTGGTCCTCGGTGGACTCTACATCCGCTATGCCGTAGCCCGCCGAGCCGAACAAGAGCAAGCTGTCGAGCACGACGCCGGCGCGTGCGCGAATCGAAGCCATCCACGCGATGTCCAAGTCGGGCACGGTCGGAGTGACGTTTTCGCCTTCGATACCGCCGAACGAAACGTCGGCCTCCACGCCGTAGATGAAATTGCCGCTTTGGAAATTGTAGCCGGCAAGCGCACCGAGCAGCGCACCGTCCGCATCGAAGCTCGTGCCTGCCGTACCCGGCGGACTCAAACTTCCGGGGGTCACATCGACTTCGGCAAATCCGGCGCCCCCGTGAATGCCGACGTAGAAGCCGGACCAGTTGTATTCGACCGGCTTGGCGCTTCCGGTTGACGCCGCGAACAACGCAGCAAACAACGAAACCCCGGCAGCGGTCGCTTTGATGATTTGATTATTCACGTTGGCCTCCGGGCGCAAACGCGTCCCGCTCCCTCTTCGGCAACACGAAGTGTGGTCAGCAGGTTCAAAGCCCCGCGCCTGACCACGCCCCTCCCAAATTGCGCGGGCGAATCATGGCGTTAGGCTAAGTGTCAGGCAGAGGAGAAACCCACACCCCCAAACAGGGGTGTGAGTCCCAAGTGTCACACGCGGCCAAGCAGCACGAGCATCGCCGCCGCTTGCGCGCGCGTTTTTGTTTTCAGCTTCAGCCGCGCACGCTCGATGTGATCGTGCACGGTGTGATGCGTGAGACCGAGCTTGCGCGCGATGTCCTTGTCCGACGCGCCCGACACCACCTCGCGAAAGCACGCAAGTTCGCGCGCGCTCAGCGCCGGTTCGTGCGCCGGCGTGCGGCCGAGATGGCGATCCGTCCGGCAACGGTCCAGCACGCTGAGCGAGGCCAAGCGAAGCGCGGCGCGAACGCGCGGGTTGAGCTCGACGCTGCGCAGCGACTTCATCAGCACCACGGCACGATAACCCATCGGGCCGTGCGCGGGCACGACGAAGATCGAGCGCCAGCCAAAGCCCGTCGTCAGCGCGTGGCTGCGCTTCTCGAGCGGCGTCATCGTGCGACCGCGCTGTACTTCGAGGGATTCGAACGGCTCCATGCGCCGCGCCGCCTCGCGGCTGCCGTTGAGGCCCGCGGCAAGAAGATCGGCGTTCGCTTCGAGCAGCTTCATCCAAGCTTGCGGCAGCGTGTTGAAAAAAAAGCGAGGATCGTGCCCGGCGGCGATGACGGCGCCACCAAGCGCATGCGCATACCCCGCAAGGCCGATCAGCGCATGAAACGAGTCGATGATCGACTGCATCGACACACGCCCGTCCGCACAGCGATCGGCCAAATCAAAAGTCTCGCGCTCAAGCCGTTTATTCACGAAGCCGCTCCAAGTCTCCAAATACCGCGCGACAAGATCTTTCTTGCACAGCGCAAGCCTAGTGAATTCGCTCGCGCGAATGAAGAAGAGCGCCGTCGCCCATCGATTGTAACGGTCGAGCTCAGGGGGCATGTGAGAACGACCATCAAACCGCGAGCGGCCTTTGATGGCATCTTCGCGGCCTTCACATGGCGCGGCTGGATCGCGTGCGTCACCGTCCCGAAGTGACACATTCACGGCGCATTTGCACTGTCTGCCCCTGAAAGCCACGATCTCTGCAACTAGAAGCGTTCCGCCGACGTTCCATTAATGACGCCGCTGCGCCCTAAAGCGCGAGTAGATGGAACGAGATGGAAACTGTGACGCCGACCTGCGACGCGACGGATACTCTATCGAGTCCGGTCACGCGCGATCATGTGGAAAGGCCGCAAGCGCACATATCTCAAAGGCTTGCTGGTTTACGGCGACAACCTGTTCACGCTCGATTGTGCAATTCAAGATCTTTCCGACGGCGGTGCGAAAATCGCAATTAGCAAGCAACAGTCGCTGCCGGCCGACGTGTTCCTGATCGTCGTCAAAAAGGGCATCGTCCACAAGGCCAAGATCGTATGGCAGAAATATCCTGCGCGCGGTCTCAAATTCACTGAGACCTATGCGCTGAACGGGCCGCCCCTGCCGCCGGACTTGCAGTTTCTTCGCCGGCTCTGGATCGATCTTTGTGCGAGACCCGGCGTACCGTCCGGCACCGAGATCCAACGCACCGTCATGAGCCGCTGAACGTTTCTGGCCCACACACAACTATGCAGCCGCGCGATCGACACCGCTCGGCGGCGCCAGGATCAACGGGAGCCGTATCTTGATGATCGTACCCGTTCCTTCCTGTGGCGTCGCGACGACCGTCCCTCCCAACTGGCGCACGAAGATCGCGACGTAGTCCGAACCCCGCGTCTCCGGAATCTTCGCCGGGTCTTTTTCTTGAATGCCCACGCCGTCGTCGGCGACGGTCAATTCCATCGCGTCGCCCACCTGCGCGACCCGCAAAACGACGCGGCCCTGACCCTGGGGAAACGCGTGCTTGACGGCGTTGGTGGCCAACTCATTGACCAAAAGACCGAAGGGCACGGCGCGATCGGGATCGATATCCAACGCTTCGGCCTCGACCTCTATCCGGATGCCTGAGCTATTCCCAAGCAGACTCGCCGACATGTTTCGGGCGATCTCCTTCAGATAGGCGTCCACCAGGATCGTGCCGCCGCGGCTCGATTGCGAAATCAGATCGTAGAGTTGAGCAATGGCCGCGATGCGCGCTTGCATCGCCGTGTAACCTTGAACGCAGGGCGCGGCCGTCCATCTTGCTTCATAGGCGATCAACCCGACGACGATCTGCAGGTTGTTCTTGATCCGGTGCGAGATTTCGTTGGTCAGCTTCTGCGCATCCCGCTCGCGCTGCTTGCGATCGGTTATGTCTTCGAAGACGAGAAGCATGCGATGCGCGTGATTGCCGGGTTGGGAAATCTTGCGTGCATTCAGATTGAACACGCGACGGCCCAGTCCCGGAAAATTGTCCTCGATTTCGAAACTTTCGATCGGCTTGTTTTCGGGCAGCACCTTCTCCATCAAATGACGAAGAGCGGGCACGTCCCATTGATGCTGGCCGAGTTCGGCGACGCGCCGTCCACGCGTCTCCGCCTCTGTGATCCCGAACATCGTCAGAAACGCCCGGCTCGCCGTCACGATCGTCATGTCATGCTCGAGCACCACCAGCGGATCGCGGATCGTATCGACGATACTCTGCGTCAGTTGCCAGGCACGCTTGCTGTCGGCGCGCGCCGCGCGCTCTTCGCTGACGTCCTCGATGGCGAGCAAGATCGAACCGTCGTGATCACCGGGGCGAAAGATCTTCCGCGCGTTGACCAGCATGGTGCGCCGGCCGATGGTCGGAAAAACGTGCTCGACCTCGAACCCTTCGACGGACGCACGATGCGGGATGACGCTCTCAAGCAACGTGCGCAGCGCTGGAATATCCCATTGCCGGTTGCCCAGCGCATAGATGTGACAGCCCTCGGTCTCCTCCGCGCTCGTGCGAAACGTTTGATAGAACGCCCGATTGGCGGACATGATGTTGAGATGCCGGTCGAGAACGATAAGGGCGCTCGGCACGGTCTCGACGATGTCGCTCGCCGCGATATCGGAGGCGGCCTTCTTTTTGGCCATTGCGGTTTCGGACATGAGCCTCGCTTCCAATGAGACGAGATTACACAGCGAGCATGTGCTCGACGGAGTCTTTGAGCTGATTTTGGGTATACGGTTTGACCAGACACTCGGTGCCCGCGACGAACAGAGCCTTCATCTTGTCGTTGACGAAATTTCCCGTCGTATAGAGCACGCGCAAGAACGGCCGAAGCCTGATCGCCTGTTGCGCCAGTTCGCACCCGCCAAGAACGGCCTTCTTGAGATAGATATCCGTAAAGAGCGCATCGATCTTCCGGGGGGAGCGTAGAATCGTCATAGCTTCATCGACGTCGCTCGCCGACAGGGTTTCGTAGCCCCAGTCTTCGATCATCATCTCGGCTATAACGCGGATGAACGCATCGTCTTCAACGATCAGAATGACGGGCACTTAAACTCCCTGCCGTCTACCGTTCGCGGCCGTTGGCCCTTTCTAGTGTCCGTTCTGCGGACAGCATGAGAGCACTTCCTGCCGATACAGGTCGACAGAGGTAGCAACGCGCGCCGGATCTATTGAGTTGCGTACAGCGCGCGATTTACTTGCACCGCACCGAACGACGGTTCTCAACCGACGTCACACACCAAGCTCGACCTCAAGCCTCGCGCTCGTAGACGACGGCGTTCCAAAACTTCGCCCGGTGCCGCCCGCCGAACCGCCGCCAGCCGCGCTTCCTCAGCGTCCGCCCGACGATCGCGTTGAAATAGCCGTGCGCGACCAGCACGGCGATACCGTCTTCCTGAGCCGTCTCCGCCAGCATGTCGACGGCCTTGTCCGCGCGATCCTTCGCGTCGCGAAAATCTTCGATGCCGCCGTGATGCCCGGCATGCCACGCGAGCCGCGCGATGACCGCCCACACCGGCGGCTTCATCCGCACGATCGGCAGCTTCGGCGACTTCAGCTGCGCCTCCATGAACAGCGGACTGAGCGACAGCTCCGCATGCGGCGCCAACGCCTGCGCACTCTCACGCGCCCGCGGCCGGTCCGAGGCATAGATCCGCCGCGCATCGAGCAGCAATTCGACCAGCCACGCCGGCGGCGGCGGACTAGCGGGATCAAGCCCCGCCGCCTCATACGTCGCGATGTATTCCTGAAACTTTTTGTGCGTGAGCCAGCGGCCCTTCTCGACATTGGGTTTGCCGTGACGGATCAAGACGATTCTGATAAGCGCCTGATCCTGCCGCGGCTTTCGCTTGCGGCGTCTCAGCACCCTCGCACCCGGGCCGTCCATGACCTCAAAGCTCATCGCTGAAGTTCGCGCATCTGCCGGCTATCTCGTACTCAACGCGCCGCAACGGCGCAACGCGCTCAGCCTCGACATGTGGCAAGGACTCCCAGAAATCATCGCAGCCTTCGACGCCGACCCAGCCGTCCGCTGCATCGTGGTGACCGGCGCGGGCACCGAAGCCTTCGCCGCAGGAGCCGATATATCGGAATTTGAAGGCAATCGCGCAACAGAAGACGGCGCGAGGGTTTATGACTTGGCAACCCACATGGCCACAGCCGCCATCGCCGGTTGCAACAAGCCCGTGGTCGCTGCCGTTAGGGGCTTCTGCTTCGGCGGCGGTATGGCGCTCGCCATGGCCTGCGACCTGCGCCTGGCCGCCGACGACGCCCGGTTCTGCATCCCCGCCGCCAAGCTCAGCGTCGGCTACAGCTACGACGGCACCGCGGCGTTGGTCGCACGGCTGGGTCCCGCCCTTGCAACCGAAATGTTGTTCACAGCCCGCACCTACAGCGCTCATGAGGCGTTGATGAAGGGCATCGTCCACGCCGTCGCCCCCGTCGCCGACTTCGACAACGTCGTCAAAGGCTATGTCGCCTCCCTCGCCGCGAACGCCCCCCTCACCATCAAGGCTGCCAAGACCGCCATCCGCGCGATCATCTCCGGCAACCCGGCAGAACGCGAAGCAGCGGAAGCAAACATCACCGCCTGCATGACCAGCGACGACTACCGCGAGGGCCGCAAGGCCTTCCTCGAAAAGCGCAAGCCAACCTTCCAAGGCCGCTAGAACGGGTCTAGAACCTCGCGCAAAGAACACCAAGGGAAACGCTGCAGATGGACATGAAGAATCAAGTCGCGATCGTCACCGGATCGGCCACCGGCCTCGGCGCCGCCGTCGCGCTTCGCCTCGCCGACAACGGCGCGCGCGTCGTCATCAACTACACGAAGAGCATCAAGGAAGCGGAAGAAACGCTAGGCCAAGCCAAGGCGAAAGGCGTCGAAGCCCTCCTCGCGCAAGGCGACGTCTCGAACGACGACGACTGCCGCCGCATCGTAAAACAGACCGTCGACAAGTGGGGCCGCGTCGACATGCTGGTCAACAACGCCGGCACGACGAAGTTTGCAGACCACGCCGACTTGAACGCGCTGAACGCGGACGACTTCTTGAACATCTACAAGACCAACGTCGTCGGCGCCTTCCAAATGATCCGCGCCGCCGAACCGCATCTGAAGGCCAGCGGCTTCGGTCGCGTCGTAAACATCTCCTCAATCGCTGGCGTCCTCGGCGTCGGCTCCTCGGTCGCCTACGCGGCATCGAAGGGCGCGCTGAACACAATGACCTACAGCCTCGCGCGCGCACTGGCGCCTGAGATCCGCGTCAACGCCGTTTGCCCCGGCTTCATCGGCACGCGCTGGTTCTCAGAGCGCTTCGGGCCCGAGACCTACGCCCGCATCGTCGAGCACAACAAGCAATCGACCCCGCTCGGCCGCGCCGGCACGCCAGAGGACATCGCCGAAGCGGTCGCCTTCTTCTGCGGCGAGGGCGCCCGCCATATCACCGGCGAAACCCTGCTCAGCGACGCCGGACACCACCTTGCAATCGCTGGTGTCACCACTCGCCGGTAACGCGAACGAGGCCCAAAAAACGGGCTCTCTGCCCACTGCTGCGACAGAGAAATGCCCCCTACTTGGGCATGCAGACCGACGCGTCCCGATATTCCAAGTTGTGTTGCGCAAACAGCACGAGATTCCACCTGTAAGCCATTGTCACAACTGGGATTGAGGGACATCAATTTCAGCGACGACACCGGCCAAACGCGATGGCGATCGGCGAATGGGTCGGGCGGTGCGGCGATGCAAAGTCGCCGGACAGGGTTTGGGTAGTGCCAAAGATTTGGTTGAAGGTGGGGTTTGAAGAAATGAAAACGAAATTGCTCGCAGCAAGTCTGCTCGGCGCACTGTCGCTCGCAGGCACAACAGTACCGGCCTTCGCCGACGGCGAAGAAGCAGCCGCCAGCCCGTGGTCGGCGACTCTGGCGGTCACGTCGGACTATCGCTTCCGCGGGATCAGCCAATCGGACGAAGGCATCGCGGTTCAAGGCTCGATCGACTTCGCGTCGGAAACGGGTTTCTTTGCTGGCGCTTGGGCCTCCAACATCGATTTCGACGATGCGGCAACGTATGACTCGAACATCGAACTCGACCTCTACGCGGGTTATACGTTCGCGCTCGGCGAATCGACCTCGTTGACCGGCAAGTTCGTGTATTACGCGTATCCGGACTCCGACACGCCGCCGGGCTTCGGCGATTACGACTACTACGAAATCATCGGCAGCCTTTCGCACGATTTCGGCGGCGCAGCGATCAGCGGCGAAGTGGCGTACAGCCCTGACTTCTTCGGCGAAGTCGGCGACGCGATCGCAGCCACCGGCACGATCGCCGTGCCGCTATGCGACAAGCTCTGGTTCTTCGATGGCGGCCTCGCGGCCTCGGGCCACCTCGGCGGCCAGTGGTTCGATGACTCGGCCCTGCTCGACTACACGTTCTACGACCTGGGTCTGTCGGCATCGGCAGGCGCGTTCACGGTCGACGTCCGCTGGATCGGCACCGACATCGACGACGCAAGCTGCACCACCGGCTGGTGCGACGACACGGTTGTCGTAACCGGCTCGTTCAAGTTCGGCGGCTAAACCCGTACGAAATTCCTGGCAGTGTGGCCTCCGCGCCTAAGCGCGGGGGCCTTTTTTATGGGTCGCGCAAGCCCCCGCCCACCGATTGGGCACTTTCGTCAGTGCACGAACAACCTCGCCGCCCGCATCATTGCTGCAAGCAAGTGATTCGCGGGGGTTGCAGGCGTGACATTTCTGAATCAGTCCCTACGCGGCGCTGCGCGCGTTAACCCGTTGTCAACCAACACGGCGGCAATGCTTAACGCGACACAACCAAAGTCGGGGCGAACGTCCGCATTGCGTTCGTGCCACCCGATCAGGCGGACGGTTGTCCGGTGATCGAGTTCGAGTTCACAAACTTTGTAAGAGGTTCGGCATGAAGACGAATATGTGGAAAGCGGGCCTCCTGGGCGCGCTCTCTTTGTTGAGCATCGCTCCCGCGGCGCAAGCGGCGGATGAGCCTGGCGTATGGGGCCCGTTCACGGCCGGCGCGACGCTGACGTCCGACTATCGCTTCCGCGGCATTTCGAATTCTGACCGCGAAGCAGCGGTTCAAGGCTGGGTGCAGTACGACCACGCATCGGGCTTCTTCGGCAACATCTGGGCGTCGACGATCGACTTCCAAGATGAAGGCCCAGGCAACTACGACTCGTCCGTCGAGATCGACGCGACCGTCGGCTACAATCACATGTTCAGCGAGCAGACCGGCGCGACGATCAAAGGCGTGTACTACTGGTACGCCGACGCCGACACGCCCGCGGGCCAGCCGGACTACGACTACTTCGAACTGATCGGCGCTGTTGAGCACGACCTCGGTCCGGCGTCGATCTCGGGCGAAATCGCTTGGAGCCCCGACTTCTTCGCTGAATCGGGCGACTCCGTCGCGCTGACCGGCGGCGTGACGTACCCGATCATGGACTCGTTCCTGTTCTTCACGGACGGCCTCGAAGCATCAGGTCACGCCGGCTATCAGTGGGTCGATGTCGGTCAGGACTACTTCTTCTACGACATCGGCGCGACAGCTTCTTGGGGCATCATCTCCGTGGACGTGCGTTGGGTCGGCACCGACATCGACAACATCGACTGCACGCTCGCCGACAACTGCGAAGGCGGCGTCGTTCTTTCGGTCTCTGCCGACCTGCCGGGCTAACGCCCCAACGAATGCAGATCTGCAAAACCCCCGCGCTAAACGCGGGGGTTTTCATTTGCGCTAAGCCTCGTTGAGAAACGCCAACGCCGCCGCCTTGAACACCTTGTCGCCGACGCTCGACATATGATCCCGGCCGGGCACGATGACGACGCGCGCATGCGGCAGCGCCTCAGCCAGCGCGCCGGGTGGCCCGGTGACCTTGTCCTTCTCGCCGACGACGATCAGCATCGGCACGCTCAATCCCACAAACTCTTCCGCCGTGAACGAATGTCGCTGCCGCGTCATGCACAGCGCCAACGCCTCCAGATCGTTCTTTCCCTGCTCGGCAAACACGCGAAACATGCGCGGCATGGGCTCGACGACCTCCGCCACATCGCGCGCGCGCAAACCGGCGGCGATGGCGCCGCTCTCTAACTGTCCGCGCCCGTAGTAGTTCTCGCCGACCCCAGCAACGATCGCGCGCCGCACGCGATCCGGTGCATCGTGCAGGACACGCAACGTGATGAACCCACCCATCGAGTAGCCCATCACGTCCGCCTGCGCGTGCCCCAGATGGTCGAGCAACCGAATGACGTCCGCCGCAAGCTCGCCCTCGTCATATGCCTCAGGCACATGCGGCTTGTCGCTCGCTCCATGCCCGCGCACGTCAAGCGCAATAACTTGCCGGCCCGCTTTGGTCAGCGTGTCGTACCAGTTCGGACCGCGCCAATTGGTCTGCCGATTGGAGGCAAAACCGTGGATCAGAACGATCGGCGGCCCTTCACCCAGAACCTCGTAGGCAAGGTTCAACGGCCCGGGCTCGCCCGCCGAAGCCTTGGCGAAGGAGGGAACGGTCAGGAACGGCATTTGGCCTCTTGAGTACGAAAGCGTGAAGGCGCAAGGCTAAACCAAATCCACGGCCACCGCGAGGAACGCCATGTCGCTCGAAACCCTGAAGCGCGAGGTCTGCGACGCCATCGACGCTCTGCGCGGCGAACTCATCGCCGCGAGCCATGCGATCCACGCGCACCCCGAACTCGCCTTCGAAGAAAAATTCGCCGCCGCCCTCCTCACGAAAACAGTCGAAGGCCACGGCCTCGCCGTCGAACGCGGCGCCTATGGTGTCGAGACCGCCTACGCCGCCGAGTTCGGCCCGAAGGGCGCGCCGGTGATGAGCTTGCTCTCCGAATACGATGCGCTTCCAGGCATCGGCCACGCCTGCGGCCACAACGTCATCGCAACCGCAGGCCTCGGCGCAGCACTGGGCCTGTCGAAGCTCGGCACGAAACTCACCGGCCGCGTCCGCTACATGGGCACGCCCGCCGAGGAACGCGGCGGCGGCAAAGAGTTCATGGCGCAAGCCGGCGCGTTCGAAGGCGTGGACGCATCCATGATGGTCCACCCCGCAGGCTTCGACATGGTGACCATGCCCTGCATCGCGCTGTCGGAGGTTGAGGTCGTCTATCACGGCCGCGCCGCGCACGCGTCAGCAATGCCCTTCCGCGGCTTGAACGCACTCGACGCACTGGTCAGCGCGTACCAGTCGATCGCGCAGCTGCGCCAGCACATTCAGCAAACCGAACGCATCCACGGCATCATCGTCGAAGGCGGCCTCGCACCGAACATCGTGCCGGAACGCGCCGCCGGCCGGTTCTACGTCCGCGCCCGCGACGGCGTCGAACTCGCAGCCCTGAAGAAGCGGGTACAAGCATGCTTCGAAGCCGGCGCACTCGCCACCGGCACGCGCCTCGAGGCAACGTGGGGCAAGGTCGATTGCCTCGACCTCAAAACCAACTGGCCGCTCGCCGGCGCCTACGAGGCAAATGCAAAATCCCTCGGCCGCGAATTGATGGATCCGGGCCTTCTACCGCCGGGGCTCGCGGGCTCGACCGATATGGGCAACGTCAGCCATCGTGTCCCCTCGATCCACCCCATGATCGCCGTCTCCCCGGCAAACGTCGTCATTCACAACGCCGAATTCACGGCCTACGCCAAATCCGAAAAGGCCGACAAAGCCGTCATCGACGGCGCCAAAGCGCTTGCCATGACGACGCTCGACTTCTTCGCCAGCCAAGACCTGCGTCAGGCGGCGAAAGCAGACTTCGCCAAAAGCAAAGACCTGTCGAAAGCCGCCGTCGGCTCCGCCTTCCACAAAGACGGCGCACTCCTCGGCGGCGCGTGCGGCTGTTGCTGATCAGCCGTTGCGGGCAGAAATTCCACCGTCGACGGTGAACACGACGCCGCTGGTATAACCTGAGCGTTCAGAGGCCAAGAACACCATGAGATCGGCAATCTCACGCGGTTTGGCCGCCCGGCCCAGCGGAAACCGCTGCATCAATTCGCTGTAACGGCTTTCATCGCCGAAGCGCGCCGCCGCCTGCCGCTTCATCAGCGTGACGATGCGATCGGTCTCGACCGGCCCCGGATTGATCCCGACGACGCGGATCTTGTCCGCAAGGCTGTTCCCGCCCAGCGCACGCGTGAACGCCATCAACGCCGCATTGCCGGCGCTCCCCGCGATGTAGTTGAAGTCGAACCGCTCACCAGCGGCCCCAATATCGTTGATGATAACGCCGCCACCCCGCGCCTTCATGGCCGCATAGATCAACCGCGTCAGATTGATGTAGCCGAAAACTTTCAGCTCCCACCCATGGCGCCACGCCGCGTCATCGACCTTGTCGAGCGAACCGCCTGGAATGTCGCCGGCATTATTCACCAGCACGTCGATGTCGGCAGCCGTTGTCGCCAGCCGCGCAAGGTCATCCGCCGCACGCAGATCGACCGCATGCGCCGTCACCGCAACATTGTGCCGAGACCGCAAACCCTCCGCGAGCGTCTCAAGCGCATCCTTACTGCGCGCGGCGAGGTGAAGATCGCATCCCTCCTCGGCAAACACCTCCGCCGCGGCCGCGCCGATGCCCTTCGAGGCGCCCGTGATCAACACGCGTTTTCCGCGCAACAACAAATCCATCGCCGCCTCCTCAGTCCGGAATCCCGGCCAGAAAATCCATCACCGCGCCTTTGAACATCGGCTGCGTCAGGCCGTCCATATGCCCGCATCCCGGAATGCGTTTCGCTTTGGCGTTCGGAAAGCACGAGGCAAGCCCCTGAGGCGAACCGGCAAGATCGTCCCCGGTCCCGGCGACCACAAGCATCTCGTTCTTGATCTCAGCCAGCATCTCGCGCGTCCACGGCCGCCCCACCGCGGCCAACCCGCGCGAACACGCAGCCAGCGCCGCAAGATCCTGGCCCTGACCCTCGGCGAACAAGCGAAACCGCCGCGCCATATCATCGTCGATCACATCGGCGCTCGGCGCTTCCATCGCCTTGGCGAACGCTTCGGGATCGCGATCCTCCCGCGGGTTAAGCAGCAACTCACCCACACCGCACGCGACGCCCAGCAAGAACCGGTCGCCACGCATGCGGAGCAATTCCAACACGACGCGTGCACCAAGTGAGAATCCTATCAGATCCGGCTTCTTGATCTGCAGATGCTCGACGATCGCCAAGACATCGCCTGCCATCAATGGCAACGAATACGCCGTAGGCTGATGAAACTTGGTGCTTTGCCCGTGCCCGCGCAGATCGATCGCCACAACGCGTCGCCCGGCGCGCGTCAGCATCTGAATCCATCCGGCCTTGACCCAATTCTCCTGCACGCTCGCGGCGAATCCATGAACGAGAATCACACCGTCGCCGCTGCCCTGATCGCTGTAAGAGATCTCGCCGTCCGTGATCGCAAAACTTGTCATCGCAGCGACTCGCTATTGTGAGGTGATGATTTTCTCGCGGCAGTTTCGCATGGGTTGCGTGTGCACGTCACCGCGATCAAGCGTAAATTTCAAAATGTACCGGCCGTTACGATTTCGCTTCGACATGGCGATAACTTCACGAATGATCCCTGCAACAGAAATGATGAATCCGATTTGAAGCTTCAACTCAGCTCCTCTCGGATCGGTTTAAGGGGGATCGCGCCCATGATGAAGACCACAGTTGCAGCGATCGCATTCGGCGTCGCAGCCATCGCCATGCCCGTTGTGGCAAACGCGGCCGGCAAACCGGTGACAAACAACAGCAAGGCGAGCGACAGCAAGACGTCCGCCGTCGGCGAATTCTGGTTCGGCTACTCGTTCCTCAGCGACGACAACATCGCGCCGCCCGTCGACGACAGCTACCCCGACCTCGGCGGCACGCTGCGTGTAAGCATCCCTGTGGCCAATGACATCAGCCTGCAACTCGATCTACAGGCGGAATCGGCCTTCGCCGATGACACCAGCAAGAACTACACCGGCTCGGTCTTAAGCGGCGCTCACGCGTCCTGGCGCGACCCATCGCAATGGCTGCTCGGCGCGTTCGGCGGCATCGGCAACGGCTTCAACGCCGCCGACGAAACCGCAACCACCTATCTGATCGGCGCGGAAGGCCAATACTACCTCACCGATTGGACGTTCTACGCTCAGGCCGGCTACACCGACGCCGAAGAATCGGACGGCGGCACGCCGGACGCATTCCGCAACGCCTGGTTCGGCCGCGGCGTCGCGCGCTATTTCTTCGACGGCAACGCAAAGCTCGAAGGCGAAGTCTCCTACGCCAGCGGCGAAGAGGACACGGACGCCGACGACATGGACGTTTGGGGTTGGGGTCTGCGCTACGAACGCGCCATGCCCGGCATCGATGCGGGCGTGTTCGTCGCCTACCAGGGCAATTACTACGACAACAGCACCGAAGCGCGCACGCTCACCGAACACACGCTGAAACTTGGCCTCAGCTTCGCCTTCGGCGTCGAAGGTCAGAAGTACATCGATCGCCACGGCGCCACGCTCGACCTGCCGATGGTCACGCGCTGGTCCGCCTACGGCGTCGACATGCTCGACAACTAACGCTTACTCGGCAGGCTTGGCGGCAGGCATGCCTGCGCCGTCGGGAATTTCAGTGTCGCTCTCAAGCGGATGGCCGACACGCTCGCCGATGATGGTGCCCGCCGCGGTCCGCTCATCGATGATGCGGCGCAGCTCGCGCTGCTTGGCCTCATCGAGCGGAAAACGCCACATCACCGCCGCCACCACAACCGACACAATGGTCGGCGGCAGGATGTAGAGCAGCATCATCGCATCGATGGCTTCCTGCGTGTTCGGCGCCTTCGGCTCGAACCCGATCAGCGCCAACGTCCAGAACGTGACCCCGATGGCGATCGAATACCCGGCCTTGTTCGTTAGCGCGAGCAGCGCAAAATAAACGCCGGCGCGCGCCTGTCCCGTCTCCACATGATCGTGATCCGCCACATCGGCCATGATCGCGCGGAACAGGAAGGGGCCTACCGCCATGTTGGCGCCGAAGAACGTCCACAGTGCGGCGGCCGGCCAGAATTCGCCCTTCGGCAGCAGGAAAATGCACGGGATCAACACGGCGTTGACGAGCGATGAATAGGTAAGCGTCTGATGCTTGCCGAGCTTACGGCTGACCCACACCATCGGTGGAATGAGCACAACGCCCATCGCAAAATAGATCAGCAGCAGGACGTTCGCCTGCGAGCCGAGACCAAGACCCGCGTTCGCCATAATGAGAAACAGCGTCGCAACGGTCCCGGTCGAAAGGCCCGCGATCAAATCGCAGAACAACACGTAGCGCAGCGGCTTGTTCGTCAGGATCGCGGCTACAGCGATTTTCATGGGAATGTGCGGCGTCGGCGGCACCTGACGCTCAGGCACGACGAACAACGCGAACGCGACACACAACGGCAGCGTGATGATGATGAACCAACCCATGGACGACACCTGCGCCACGCGATCGCTGCCGATACCCCAATCATCGCCGTAGTTCTGAATCAGAACGGGCAGGATCAACACCGCAATGCTGCCGAGAATGTAAGCGGCCTCGCGCGACGCGGTCACCCGCGATCGTTCGTGATAATCGCCGGTTAGTTCCCCGCCCCACGCCAGATGCGTGATGGTCAGCATCGTCCATCCGATGAAAAGGATGACAAGCGACATCACCGCAAACGGCCAAGTCGTTCCGATCGCCGGCATAAAAACGAGAACCGCCGCCAAGATGAGAACGGGCAGGCTCATCGCCATCCAAGGCTTGCGCCGTCCCCACTTCGTGCGAACGCGATCCGAAAGCACCCCCATCACGGGGTCGAGAAAAATGTCGAGAAACCTCGGCAACAGGAACACTGTCCCCGCAATGGCATAACCCATGCCCACTTCGCTCGCGTAGAACGGCGGCAAGTGGACGGCCAGCGGCAATCCCATGGCGGCGATCGGCATGCCGGGGAGGGAATAGGCAAACAGCCAAGAGGCCTTCACGCGGTCGGTCTTGGCGGTCGGGGACGACATACTTGGGACACTCCTCCAATTAGCCGATGGTGGAGTCGCGTTTTCCCCATCCTTAACGCCGACTATGACCTGCCGTTTTTTTCACCGCCAGCGGGTTGACATTTGCCCGATTTAGGGATCGCCCCCCACCCTCACGGTTTTGTGAGTTCGCGAAGCCGGTTGCCGACAACCACGGCGACCAGGTTTCCGTAACACGGGTTATGGCAATGCAACCCTGCGAAAATCTGTTACAATTGCGTGCCTTGCCAGTCGAGGCGTTGTAGACTTTAAGTATTCGATCCAGCGCCCTACCGAGTCCGTGAGCAAGAAATCCGGCATCGACGATGTAACGCGTCGAGCGGCTGCCAGTTCTGGCATATCCGCCGTCGGCGTTTACCGTGTCCCCCCATCTCACGACCCCGCCCCCCCGCTGATCAACCGCATAAACGATAGTTCGTTTGACTAGTAGACGCGCCGGTCGATTCTAGAATAGTAATTTTTCGCACAATCGCAATTACACCGGAGTTCTTAGTCGGATGGCACGCAGACCGAAATCAGAGGCACAAGAAGAGCGCGCGGTCGTCGCCTCAACGGGCGATCACTTGGTCGATCTCACCGTGAACTTGGTCTCGTCTTACGTGGGCCGGAATCAAGTACCGCTGCAAGACGTTCCGGGCTTGATCAAGATGTTCCACAATGCACTCGCGCAAGCCGCAGGCATGAGCGCGCAAGCCGCAGCCGAAAGCGAACGCAAGCCTGCCGTGCCGGTCAAGAAATCGGTCAGCGACGAATACATCGTTTGTCTTGAAGACGGCAAAAAGCTGACGATGCTCAAGCGGTACCTCAGAACCCACTACAATATGTCCCCGGAAGAGTACCGCAAGAAGTGGGACCTGCCGCACGACTATCCCATGGTCGCGCCGGCCTATGCGCGTCTGCGTTCGGCCTTCGCAAAAAAGATCGGCCTCGGCCGCGTTCCCGTCGCGCGCGGTCGCCGCTCGTCGAAAGTCGCCTAAAGAATTTGCAGTTTCAAAACGCCGCCGCGCTGAGCAAGCCGGCGGCGTTTTCGTTTTGGTGCCCTCTGCCGGACTCGAACCGGCACGTCCTCGCGAACGACGGATTTTAAGTCCGTTGCGTCTACCAGTTCCGCCAAGAGGGCTTGACCTGCGAGTCGCGAACCTAGCCTCAGCCCGCCCCCTCCACCAGAGGCTCGCCGCCCACAGCGCGAACCATGGAAGCCAAGGCCTCCCGCACCTCCGCAAGCCGCGCCGTATCGTTCCCCCGCGCGACGAGACTGGTGCCGAACCGCCCGTCCCGCGCGAACGGATAGCTGCCGAGCGGCACGTCCGGATACGTCTTCTGCAACGCCGCCAGCCCCGCCGCGATGGCTCCTTCGCCGAGAAAGACACTGACCGTCACCGCCGTCAGCGCCTGCCCCGCCACCAACCGCCGCCGCACGTCCTCCAGCATCGACTGCATCACCGCCGGAATGCCCGCCATCACGAACACGTTGCCCAGCTGAAACCCCGGCGCCGCCGACAACGGATTGGCGATCAAACTCGCGCCGTAAGGAATGCGCGCCATCCGTTGCCGCGCCTCGTTAAAGCCGCCGATATTCATCGACGCATATCGCGCGGACAGCGCCGCAAACACACCCGGGTGAAGATCAATCCCCGTCCCGAACGCCGCCGCCATACAGTCGGCAGTGATGTCGTCATGCGTGGGCCCGATCCCGCCGGTCGAAAACACGTAGTCGTAGCGTGCGCTCAACGCCCGCACCGCCGCCACGATCTCGTCCCGGATATCGGGCACGACCCGTGCCTCGCGCACGGGAATCCCGATCTGCCCCAGCCACCGCGCGATATAGCCGGTGTTCGTATCCTGCGTCCGTCCCGACAAAATCTCGTCCCCAATGACGAGAATGGCGGCGCCCCGCGTCCGCGACATCGGCTCAGCGTCCATTTTCTGCACCTTCAAGAGACATTAGCCAACGCCCGGTATCGTCCTATATTATGTCCGTCCATTCGAACATCGGTCCACTGAAAGAGCCTGGCGAAGCCCGCATGTCCTACGTCCCCGCCTCGGAAACCGCACCCACCCGCACCTCGGGCGCCATCAAGCTGCATGGCCCAGAAGGCTTCGCGGGCATGCGCAAGGCGGGCCGCGTCTCCGCCGAATGCCTCGACATGCTGGCCGAGAAGGTCGTCCCCGGCGTCACGACGCAGGCGATCGACGACCTCGTCTACGATTTCGTGACAGCGCACGGGGCCCTGCCCGCGACCATCTTCTACCGCGGCTACCGCCACGCCAGCTGCACGTCGATCAACGAAGTCGTCTGCCACGGCATGCCCAGCGACCGCGAACTGAAGGACGGCGACATCATCAACATCGACGTCACGTCGATCGTCGATGGCTGGCACGGCGACACCAGCCGCATGTACCTCGTCGGCGACCCGGGCCTGAAAGCCCGCCGCCTCGTCGACGTCACGTACGAAGCGATGATGCGCGGCATTCAGTCGATCAAGCCCGGTGCCACCACCGGCGACATCGGCCACGCCATCCAAGCCTACGCCGAAGCTCACTCCTACTCCGTCGTGCGCGACTTCTGCGGCCACGGCGTCGGCCAAGTCTTCCACGACGCGCCAAATATCTTGCATTACGGCCGCTCCGGCGCCGGCCTCGCCCTGCGTGAAGGCATGATCTTCACCGTGGAGCCGATGATCAACGCCGGCAAATACGCCGTGAAGCTCAAGAACGACGGCTGGACCGCGGTCACCAAGGACCGCTCGCTCTCCGCTCAGTTCGAACACACCGTGGGCGTGACGGCGACGGGCGTCGAGATCTTCACGGCCTCGCCCGTCGGCCTGCACAAACCGCCCTACGCCTAATGCCGCGGCGCGGCCTTTCCGACGCGTCATTACCGGCGGACCTCCCGCACTACATCGGCCACCGCAGCCGGCTGCGCGAACGCTTGCGCGAAGGCGGCGAAGACGCGCTGCCCGACTATGAGATCGTCGAACTCGTCCTCTTCGCCGCGATCCCGCGTCAAGACGTGAAAGAACTCGCCAAGCGCATGCTGGAGGCCTTCAAAGGCGACCTCGCCGAACTCTTCGCCGCAAGCCGCGACCGGCTGAAAGAGATCGACGGCGTGGGCGACGCCGTTGTCGATCAGCTGAAGATCGTTCGCGCCGCATCCAACCGCCTGCTGCTCGAGAAGGCGAAGAAGAACGACGTCACCCTCTCCTCCTGGCGCGCGCTCGTCGACTACTGCATGGCGCAGATGTCGCGCGAGCCGACCGAGCAATTCCGCATCCTCTTCCTCGACCGCAAGAACAAACTCCTGCGCGACGAAGTCCAAGGCCGCGGCACCGTCGACCACACGCCGGTCTACCCGCGCGAGGTCGTCAAACGCGCCCTCGAACTCGGCGCCTCCTCGATCATCCTGGTCCACAATCATCCGAGCGGCGACCCGACGCCCTCCGGAAGCGACGTCGAGATGACAAAGGACATCGTCGCCGCCGCGAAGACGCTCGACATCACCGTCCACGACCACCTCATCATCGGCCGCCACGGCCACGCGAGCCTGAAACAACTCGGGTTGATGTAGCGGAGGTCCACCTTTCGCCGAAAACGACGCGACGGAAAACCGGACTGGGCTTGCTCGACGGCGCGCGTCGGTATGCAATGGCGCATCACGATAAACCTGCGGAGGAAATGGTGATGGGTGCCTACAAATTCTTGATCAACGGCCGCATGGAAGACGGCGACAGCAAAATGAACGTCCTCAATCCGGCGACGGAAGAGGTTCTCACCACCCAGCTGCAAGTGATCAACATCGCCCGTTAGCAGGAGAACCGGCGTGCGCCCCATCATCGAACAGACGCGGCGCACACTGCTGACCGCATCGGCCGGCGCGCTGCTCATGGCGGCAGCGCCCGCCCTCGCCGCGACGGACATCGTCGTCACAGGCAACACCGCCCGCTTCGGCCGCAACCGCTACAGATGCGCGGTCGGCTACGGCGGTGTTCGAGCCGACAAGAAGGAAGGCGACGGCGCAACACCGGCGGGCAGTTGGCCGATCAGGTACGTGCTCTTCCGGCCCGACCGCATTCGCCTGCCCAACATGAAATTCGACGTCCGCGAACTGAAGCCGAACGACGGCTGGTGCGACGCGCCGTCGGACCCGAACTACAACCGCCCCGTTCAACTGCCGTACGCCGCTAGCGCCGAAACGCTCTGGCGCAGGGACGGCATCTACGACGTCATCGCCGTCCTCGGCTACAACGACGACCCGGTCGTGCCGGGCCGCGGCAGCGCGATTTTCCTTCACATCGCGAGAGCGAACTACAGCCCGACCGTTGGCTGCGTCGCCTTAGCGCGCGACAACCTGCTGGCCTTCTTGTCGAAAGCAACGCCCGCAACGCGCGTCGTGGTGCGGCGCTGACGAAGCGATCAAGCGCGGACGGTTTCGAACGTCCGCCTGATATCCTGCTCGTTGAAAACGATGCCGCCGTCGTTCTCGATTTTGACGACCGCATCGCCGCTGTAAAACGTCAGCCGCTGGATCGCATAGTTCATCGCCTCGGGCTTGTCGCGAAATCGCCGCTCTTCCCGCAGTTCACTGGTCTGCGTGACGACATTGAACATGACGGTCCTTCTTTCACGTTCACGGGTCCATAACATTGCACGCGGTACGCATCATGTGACAGATGTGCGAAAGCAACGCCGATGAAAATCATCGCACGCCGCCGCGCGCCCCGGCAAACCCTTGTGTCAAGTGGAACCCCCAGGACTTCCGCGCAACGTCACACAAAAAAAGTTGCCGGTGCGCCTTTCGCAAACCAGCGGTGCTTGACCGCCTAAGGTTTGTCTCCGGGCACGTGAGCTAAGATATCGCCGGGCTGGCACCCGAGCGCTGCGCAGATCTTGTCCAAGGTTTCGAAGCGCAGTCCTTTTACGTGACCCGTCTTGAGCAGCGAGAGATTGACCTCGGAAATGCCGATGCGCGCGGCGAGTTCGCGCGACTTCATCTTTCGTTCGGCAAGCACGACATCGAGACGGATAACGATCGCCATAGGGGCGCGATCCTTGAGTTAGAGAATACTGGCGTTTTCATCCGCGATCGCCGAAGCCTCGGTCAGTACGGCCGCGAACACGACAAAAACGAGTCCGAACACGACCCCAAACGCAACCGGCAAGAGCAGTCCGGGCATCAGCACGGAAAAGGGCCCTGAAGACGCGTCGCCAGACACGGCGCCGATATAGAGCCACAACAAGGTGCGCGACACGGGCAGAGCAATCGCCGCCGCGATCAGCGACCAACCGAAGTTCCGCAGCGCCGTCGCCGCCGCTTGTGAAAACACGACCCGGCCGCTGAGCTTGCGGCAGAACCCCAAGAGCTGGCCCAGCCCCCCCGCCAAGATCAGAAACGGCGGGTACTCGAGAACCAAGCCGGCGAAACGATGTCCGCCGCCCAATTGCGCAAGCGGCTCGCGCGCCAACGCCCCGCCGCTCGTCAGCTCCGGCACATACCAGCGCACGACTGGCACGAGCAGCAACAGGGCGATCCCGATCCAAACGAACACGCGCAAAAGCCGTGCTGAGCCGCGAAGACGGTCTCCCATACGTCACCTCTCAGATCTGTGATACTTTACGTATTGCATAAAGTTTCTATCGCGATATATAAAGAATTTAGCGTTGAAGATCAATGAACACTTTGCCCCGGAGACCCGCAATGTTCCGTTCCCCGCTCGCCCTGAGTGCCGCAGTTTGCCTGACATTTTCCTCCGCGCCGACGCTCGCCGCCGAATCCCATCCGTCCGGATTCTACGCCGGAATCAATCTCGGCTACGGCGCCGGCGAGGATGAGGTGACCGAAATCAACGGCCCGCGCACCTATTTCCCCGACACAGGCAACATCATGGGCGGCGTTCTGGTCGGCTGGCAGACCAACTTCGACAAGGTCGTCGCCGGCGTCGAACTCGAAGGCGGCCTCTTGGGCCAATCGGGCGACATCGTGCGCAGCGATGCCTTCGCGCAGGTGCAAAGCACGGTCGACTACGATGCCTACGCCACCCTGTCCGGAAGGCTGGGTGTCAGGCTCGGCGACGAATGGACCGTGTACGGACGTCTTGGCGTCACCGTTGCCGAACTGGAAGCGCGCACCTTCGAGTCCTGCCCAACACCCGCCCCCTGCGCCTTCACACCCAGCGTCGCAACGACGCAAGACAGCACCTGGGGCTACACGATCGGCGCAGGCGTCGAACGCCAACTGTCCCGCCAATGGTCGATCCGCCTCGAATATCAGTACACGGACTTTCGCGACGAACTGGCCCTGCCCGACGGCGGCGGCCCCGGTCCCGGCTGGACGCACGACATCGACCTCCACGCCGTCAAGGCCGGCCTCAACTTCCACTTCTGATCCGCCGCCCGCCAATGAGGAGAGTCACATGCTCCGTATACTAAGCTGGGTAGCTTCGGCGATCCGCCCGTCGAGGTTCGAACTGGCGACGATGTCCGCGATCGGCGTGTGCATCGTCGCATTCTTCAGACCGCAAGAGCGCGTTCGCCTAGACACGTTCCCCGTCCTACCAACTCTGACCGCGACATTCGGCCAGGAAGAAAAAATTTCAGCCGGCGGCATCGCCATCCTCACGCCCACGGCGGCCTTCGGGCAGGAGGAAAACCGCCAATCGGTGGCGCAGATTTTCGCGACGTCGATCGTAAAATTGCGTCCCGACATGCCGACCGTGCCGTTGGCTGAAACGCTCTCGCGCCTCAACGCGACCGCGCTCGCCGCACCATACAAGGCCATGTACGAGAACTATGCGCAGACAGGCTTGTTCGACCGCGACGTGTTGCGCGCGGTGGGCGGTGCCACTGGCGTGCGCTACCTCGTGCAACTCAAGCTTCAGTCCTTCAATCAATCGAGCAAACCGCGCTTCGGCTACCTCGGCATGAGCGTGCTGCAAACCCAAACCGCCAGCGTTCGGCTATATGCGCAGATCTGGGACAGCCGCGAGGGCCGCATCGTCTGGGAGCAATCCGCCGAAGCCGCGCGCCAGATCGAATCCATCCGCGAACGGCCCGTGACGATGGAATCCGTCGTCGAAACCGCCGTCGAAGAGCTGATCAAACAAATGCCCGACTAGACGTGCCGCCCCCTCAAACTCAAGGAGAAAGTCATGATCAGAATCGGAGTCTTCGCCTTGCCCTTCCTCGCCGTCGCTGCCGGCGCCGCCGAACCGCAGGTCTCCAAGTCCGCACTGCGCGAAGCCTGCAAGGCGGACTACCAGCGCTACTGCGCCAATGTCCCGCGCGGCAACGGCCGCATCAAGCAATGCATGCGCGACAATCTGAAGAATCTCTCCGAGCCCTGCCGGCAGGCTCTAGAACGGCGGATGCCCAACCCGGCCCCGCGCTGATAATTTCCCCCGTTGGCGTGCGCGGCCGTTGCGACCACGCACGCCTGGCATTTTCGGCAATGCTCCGGCCGGTTATGCGCCTGGTTCGAAACGTGAATTCGCCCTCGGGAACCCAGACCGCCGTTGCGCGTTGCGGTGTGACTGGAGACGAAGATGAGCACCCCCGAACCCGCGGAGCCCCCCGTGCCCGAACACCCGGCACGGCCCAACATCGTCCTCGTCGTGGAGGATGAAATTTTGATCCGGCTCGCGCTCGCCGACCATCTGCGCGACGCGGGGCTCACCGTATACGAGGCCGCGAATGGCGCCGAAGCCGTCGACCTCATGACGCATCACGGCAACGACATCGATGCGATCTTCAGCGACATCATGATGCCGGGCGGCGTCGACGGCCTCGCGCTGCTGGCGTGGGCTGCGCAACATCACCCCAACGTACCGGTGATCTTGACGTCGGGTACGCCGGGCAAAAGCCAGGCCATCAGCACACTGAGCAACGCCGGGCTCTTCTTCTTGAAACCCTATCACATGGATCGTGTCGCCGCGCTCCTCGCCGCGAAAGCCAAAGCCCGCGCCGAAGCGCGCGACGGCACGGCTACGGCCTAACGATGGCCAAGGCCAACGCAAAACCAGTCGCCCGGTTCCGCCATTTCGACGTTGCGGAAGCGGAACCGCGGCCCGGGGACGTTGGTTGAAATGTCCATGGTCGAACCCAAAACCCTCCGCCCTCCGTTTCGCGGAATCGAAGGGCGAAAGCCCACCATTCTCGTCGTCGAAGACGAGGTGCTGCTTCGCGTGGCGCTCGCCGAATATCTGCGCGACTGCGGCTTCAAGGTCTACGAAGCCGGCAACGGCGCCGACGCGATCACGCTGCTAAAGTCACGCAAATACATAGTCGACTTGGTGCTGAGCGACGTCGAAATGCCCGACATCGACGGCTTTGCCCTGGCGCAGTGGATCCACAAATACCGGCCCGACCTGCCCATCCAACTCGCGTCCGGCGACCGCAAGAAATCCGACAACGCCAAGACGCTCTGCGAAAACGAACCCTTCTTCGCCAAGCCATACGACCTAAAAAAAGTCGTCGCCTTCGTTCGCAACGCGATCGAAGCGAGAGCGAAGAAGAAGCGCTCGGCCTAATCCGCCTTCGCCGTCTTGTTGCCGGTGTTCAGCCCCGCTTGATCCAGCAGGAAGGCGTTGGTGAACGCCGCTTCCTCGACCGCGCCGAAGCGGCCTGAATCGCCCGAGTGGCCCGCCGTCATATTGGTGCGGAAGATGAGCGGGTTCTGGTCCGTCTTGTTGCGCCGGATCTTCGCCACCCACTTCGCCGGCTCGAAATAACCGACCTGGCTATCGTTGTAGCCCGCGGTGACCAGCAGCGACGGATACGCCTTCTTCTCGACCTGATCGTAGGGCGAATAGCTCAGCATGTAGTCGTAATCGCCGGGCTCGGCCGGGTTGCCCCATTCCTCGTATTCGAATGTCGTGAGCGGAATGGAATCGTCGAGCATTGTCGTCACCACATCGACAAACGGTACGCCGGCAACAACGCCCTTGAAGAGATCAGGCCGCATCGTCGCGACGGCGCCCGCCAGCAAACCGCCGGCGCTGCGTCCCATCGCGAACATGCGTTTCGGATCGACCATGCCGCCCTTGGCAAGCGACTCGCTGACCGCGATGAAGTCGGTGAACGTGTTCTTCTTGTTGCGAAGCTTGCCGCCTTGATACCAAGCCTCGCCCATCTCACGCCCGCCGCGTACATGCGCGTAGGCCATGACGAACCCGCGATCGAGCAAGCTCGGCCACTTGGTCTTGAACACCGGATCGTTGCTCGACCCATAGGCGCCGTAGCCGTAGACCAGAACCGGGTTCTCACCCTTCTCGAACTTGTCGCGGCGATAAGCGATTGTCACCGGAATTTGCTTGCCGTCCGGCGCGGGCGCGAACACGCGCTCGATCGTGTAGTTGGCGGTCGAGAACCCCGGCACAGCCATACGCTGAACCTCGGTCTTCGTTCCCGTCGCGACGTCATAATCATAAATCACATCCGGATTGACCGGCGACGAGAACGCATAGCGCAGCTTCGTCGTCTCGGAATCCGTGTTGCGTAAGTTCGGAAAACTGAACGTATCCGAAAAGGTCATATGCCCGGCCGGCGCGTCAGGCGTGATCAACTTCTCATCGCCCGACTTCGTGTCGACCAACCGGATGCGCGACCCGCCCTTCGCATATTCGTCAAGCGCGATCACGCCGCCCTTCATCACCTCGAACGTCTCGATGTAAACGCCCTCTTGCACGCCGATAAGCGGCGTCCATGTCCCAGGCGCAGCCAGCGTCGCCGTGGCAATGCGATAGTCCGGCGCGCCGAGGTTGGTGCGGATGTAAAGCTGCCCGTTCGACTCGTCCGCGAAATAGCGCACACCCTTCGTGCGCGGCTTGATCAGCGTCCACTTGCCTTCAGGCGTCTTCGCATCGAGAAAGCGCACGTCCGACGTGGTCGTCTGCTCGCTGGTGAGCAGCAGCACGCGCCCACCCTTCGACCGCTTCAGCGCAAGTTCATACTGCTGGTCCTTCTCCTCGTAGATCGCTTTGTCGGTCTTCGGATCCGTGCCCAGCGTGTGCCGCATCAAAAGATAAGCGCGCGCCAACCCCGGCTGCAGCTTGATGTAGAACAGCGTCTTGTTGTCGTCCGCAAAAGCAAAATCCGGCGACACATGCTCGATCTTGTCGTTGATCAAGGCGCCCGTGCGCATGTCACGCATGATCAGCTCATGCCAGCGGTCGCCCGAATAATCGACCGCGTAGACGAAGATGTTCCCGTCCGGCGACGCCCCGTAATTGTTGACCTTGAACTGCTGATGCTTCGGCCCCTCGGTCTGCCCGTCGAGCAAAACCTCTTCCGCGCCCGACATGGACCCCTTGCGCCGCGCGATGACGGGATAGTCCGCTCCCGCCGCGTAACGCTCGTAATACCAATAGGCGCCGTCCTTGAACGGCGGCGTACCCTGCACGGCGGCGGCCTTCGCGCGAATCTCCTCGCGCAGAACCTTCTGCAGGTCCGACGTATGCGCCATCAACTCGCCGGCGTATTTGTTTTCTTCGTCGAGATAGCGGATGACCTTCTCGGTCTTCTTCTCGTTCATCCAGAAGAAATAGTCGGTGCGCTTGGCCCCATGCGGCGCGATCAGCACGGTGCCCTTCATCATCGCGTATGGGGGATAACCCGTCTTGCGGTCGATCGCGAGGCCCGGCGTCGTCGAAGTCGCCTCGGTCGGCGTCGTGCCCGTCGTCCCGCCGAAGGGCATCATGTCGTTGATCGTGGTGCAGCCCGAAAGGCTCAGGAACGTGGCACTCATCGCAACAAAACCCGCAAAGCGCATGCAATAATCCTGAAGTCGTTGGAAACCCGTCCGGGCGGGGGCACCTTGCATGCCCCGCCCCGCTTTGTCACGGCGCGTCTGGCCCCACAGGGACCCTGCTTTTGGCACCTTCCGGCAGGCCGCGCGGGGGTCTAAAACACCGCCAAACCGGAGGCAGGAAGATGCACCTGAAAGACCCACAACTTCTGCGTGACAAGGCCTACGTGAATGGCGAGTGGATCGCCGCCGACGCCGGCGCCACGTTCGAAGTCACGAACCCCGCGAACGGCGAGGTCCTCTCGCGCCTGCCCGACATGCTCGAAGGCGAAACCCGCCGCGCGATCGAAGCGGCGAACGCCGCCTGGCCGGGATGGGCGGCAAAGACCGCGAAGGAACGCGCCGCCGTCATGCGGAAATGGTTCGACCTCATGATGGCGAACCAAGAAGACCTCGCGATCATCATGACGTCCGAGCAAGGCAAACCGCTCGCCGAGTCGCGCGGCGAAGTCGCCTACGGCGCATCGTTCATCGAATGGTTCGCCGAAGAGGGCAAACGCATCTATGGCGACATCATCCCCCAGACGCAGGCCGGCCGCCGCATCCTGGTGCTGAAGCAACCCATCGGCGTCGTCGCCGCGGTCACGCCGTGGAACTTCCCCAACGCCATGATCACGCGCAAATGCGGACCGGCGCTCGCAGCCGGTTGCCCGATCGTGATCAAGCCGCCGGCTGAAACGCCGCTGTCGGCACTCGCGCTGGCGGTGCTGGCAGAGCGCGCGGGCATTCCGAAGGGCATCATCAACGTCGTGACGACGAAACACTCCTCGCGCGTCGGTCAGGAGATGACGGGCAATTCGATCGTCCGCAAATTCTCGTTCACCGGCTCGACCGAGATCGGCAAGCTGCTCATGCGTCAGTGCGCGGCGACCGTAAAAAAGGTCTCGCTCGAACTGGGTGGCAACGCCCCCTTCATCGTCTTCGACGACGCCGACCTCGACGCCGCGACCACCGGCGCGATGCTCTCAAAATTCCGCAACATGGGTCAGACCTGTGTCTGCGCGAATCGTATCTTCGTCCAGGACAAGGTCTACGACGCCTTTGCCGAAAAGCTCTCGAAGGCGGTCGGCACGCTCAAAGTCGGCGACGGCCTGGGCGACGGCGTGATGCAAGGCCCGCTCATCAACATGGAAGCGGTCGAAAAGGTCGAACGCCTGATCAAAGACGCGACCGGCAAAGGCGCGAAGATCACGACCGGCGGCAAACGCCACCCGCTCGGCCACACCTTCTTCGAACCAACGGTACTGACCGAGGTCAACACACAGATGGCGATCGCCCAGGAAGAAATCTTCGGCCCCGTCGCGACGCTCTTCCGCTTCAAAACCGAAGCCGACGCCATCCGCCTCGCCAACGACACCGAATACGGCCTAGCCGCCTATTTCTACGCCCGGGACCTCGGCCGCGTCTGGCGCGTAGCCGAAGCCCTCGAGTACGGCATCGTCGGCATCAACGAAGGCATCATCTCGACGGAAGTCGCCCCCTTCGGCGGCATGAAAGAGAGCGGCATCGGCCGCGAAGGCTCAAAATACGGCATCGAAGATTTCCTCGAAGTAAAATACCTGGCGATGGGCGGCCTCGGTACGTGATGATCACCTCCCTATCGGTCATGGCCGGGCTTGACCCGGCCACCCAGTCGGCGCACGGCAGTGCGCCGCGAGACGCCCTACTGCCAACCTGCGGACATCGACGCGCTATGAGTCCCTAGATCGCGCAGACGCGCGACCACTGGGTGGCTGGGTCAAGCCCGGCCATGACGAACAAGGAGATGATTGAGCATGAAACTCTACTACTGCCCGCAGACCCGCGCGTTCACCGCGCTGTGGATGATGGAAGAAGCCGGCCAACCGTATGAGATCGTGCGCGTCGACATTCGCGCGTCGGGTCACCCGACCGACGCCTACAAGAAGATCAACCCGATGGGTAAGGTCGCAGGCTTTGAAGACAACGGCGTCGGCTTCGGCGAGACGGCCGCGATCCTTCTCTACGTCGCCGACAAATTCCCGCAGACGAAACTCAGCCCCGCACCGACCGATCCAAAGCGTGGCCGCTTCCTCCAATGGCTGATGTTCTCGGCCACGACGATGGAGCCTGCGATGCTCGAAAAGCGCATGGGCCACCCGGTGAACAGCCTGCAAGCCGGCTGGGGCGACTACGACCGCGCGATGGGCGCACTCGAAGCCGCCATGAAGCCCGGCCCCTGGCTCCTCGGCGACCAATTCACGGCAGCCGATCTCTACATCGCCTCAGGCCTCGGCTTCGGCATGCAATTCGGCATGATCGACAAGCGCCCGGCCTTCGTCGCATTCGCCGAACGCGCCCAAGCCCGCCCCGCCTTCAAACGCGCCACCGAAATCGAAGCCAAAGAGGCTGCCAAGAAATGACCACCAACGCCGAACTCCTCGCCCGCCGCCAGGCCGCCGTCTCGCGCGGCGTCAACACCGCGCATCCGGTCTTTGCGGCGCGCGCCTTGAACGCGGAGCTCTGGGACGTCGAAGGCAAGCGCTACATCGACTTCGTCGGCGGCATCGGCGTGCAGAACACCGGCCACCGCCACCCGAAGGTCGTGAAGGCGATCGAGGCCCAACTCCAAAACACGATCCACACCGCGTTCCAGGTCAACGCATATGAAAGCTACATCGCGCTCGCCGAAAAACTGAACGCGCTCGCGCCGATCGATGGCCCGGCCAAATCGATCTTCTTCTCGACCGGCGCCGAAGCCGTCGAAAACGCGATCAAACTCGCCCGCTTCGCCACCAAGCGTTCGGCCGTCATCGCCTTCTCCGGCGCCTTCCACGGCCGCACGCTGTTCACGATGGCGCTCACCGGCAAGACGGTGCCCTACAAGGCGGGCTTCGGCGACATGCCGTCGGGGGTCTACCGCCTGCCCTTCCCCGTCGAGAGCCACGGCCACACCGCGAAGCAATCGCTCGAAGCGCTGGAATCGCTCTTCAAAACCGATCTCGAACCGGCGCGCGTCGCCGCCATCATCATCGAACCTGTGCAAGGCGAAGGCGGCTTCTACACCGCCCCGTTCGACTTCCTGAAAACCCTGCGCACGATCTGCGACAAGCACGGCATTCTTCTGATCGCCGACGAAATCCAATCCGGCTTCGCCCGCACGGGCAAGCTGTTCGCGATCGAACACTCGGGCGTCAAACCCGATCTCATCACGACGGCGAAGAGCCTCGCTGGCGGCATGCCCCTCTCAGCCGTCATCGGCCGAGCCGCCATCATGGACGCGCCGGACCCCGGCGGCCTCGGCGGTACCTACGCCGGCAATCCGCTCGCCTGCGCCGCGGGCCTCGCCGTGATCGACGTGATCAAAGAGGAAAACATCCTCGAGAAAAGCCTCGCCCTCGGCGACAAGCTGATGGCGCGCCTCAAGCAAATGTCGCTGCGCAACGACCTGCCGCCGATGGACGACATCCGCGGCCTCGGCGCCATGGTCGCCTTCGACATCGTCAAAACGCGCGGCAGCCACGAACCCGATCCCGAACGGACAAAGCGCCTCACGACGGAAGCGCTAAAACGCGGCCTGATCCTCCTAACCTGCGGCCTTTATGGCAATGGCGTGCGCGTCCTCGTGCCGATAACGGTAGAGGACAAAGTGCTCGATGAGGGCTTGTCGATTCTCGAAGAATCGCTGAAAGCGGTGGCGTGAACGAAGCACCGGCAACTACACCTCCCCGTTCTTTGCCCTTCTCCCTCTGGGAGAAGGTGGATCGCCGCGCAGCGGCGAGACGGATGAGGGACGCCGGTGCACTGAAGGCCCTCATCAGTCGCGCCTGCGGCGCGCCAGCTTCTCCCAAAGGGAGAAGCGCAAGACAGATTGCGAGATGACATGATCCCCCGCTATTCCCGCCCCGAAATGACGGCCATCTGGTCGCCCGAAACCAAATTCAAAATTTGGTTCGAGATCGAGGCGCACGCCGCCGACGCGCTCGCCGAACTCGGGGTGATCCCCAAGTCGGCGGCGAAAACGATCTGGGAAAAAGGCGGCAACGCGCAGTTCGACGTCGCGAAAATCGACGCCATCGAGCGCGAGGTGAAACACGACGTCATCGCCTTCCTCACCCACCTCGCCGAATTCATCGGCCCCGACGCCCGCTTCGTCCATCAGGGCATGACCTCGTCCGACGTGCTCGACACCTGCCTCAGCGTGCAGCTGAAACGCGCCGCCGACATCCTGATCGCCGACACCGACAAAGTCCTCGCCGCGCTGAAAAAGCGCGCGCACGAATACAAAACGACGCCCACCATCGGCCGCAGCCACGGCATCCACGCCGAGCCCACCACCTTCGGCGTCAAACTCGCCGGCTTCTACGTCGAGTTCGAACGCAACCGCGCAAGGCTTCTCACCGCCCGCGAAGAGATCGCAACCTGCGCGATCTCCGGCGCCGTCGGTTCGTTCGCGCAAATCGACCCGCGCGTCGAAGAACACGTGGCGAAGGCGCTCGGCCTCAAACCCGAACCCGTCTCGACGCAAGTGATCCCGCGCGACCGCCACGCCGCGTTCTTCGCGACGCTCGCCGTGGTCGCAAGCTCCGTCGAACATCTCGCCACCGAAATCCGCCATCTGCAGCGCACCGAAGTCCTGGAAGCCGAGGAGTATTTCTCCGAAGGCCAAAAGGGCTCGTCCGCCATGCCGCACAAGCGCAACCCGGTGCTCACCGAAAACCTCACCGGCCTCGCCCGCATGGTCCGCGCCTTCGCCCAACCCGCGATGGAGAACGTCGCGCTCTGGCACGAACGTGACATCTCGCACTCGTCCGTCGAACGCATGATCGGCCCCGACGCCACGATCACCCTCGACTTCGCGCTGAACCGCTTGGCCGACGTCGTCGACAAACTCGTCGTCTATCCCGAACGCATGCAGCGCAACCTGGATCTGCTGGGCGGCCTCGTCCATTCGCAGCGCGTCATGCTGAGCCTGACGCAAAAGGGCGTCGCCCGCGAAGACGCCTACCGCCTGGTCCAGCGCAACGCGATGCCCGTCTGGCAGAACATGCACCACGGCCGCCAGGGCACGTCTTTCCTTGAGAATCTCAAGGCCGACGCCGACGTCACAAAAGCGTTGCCCCCGCGCGAACTTGAAGCCCTCTTCGACCTCGCCTATCACTTGAAGCACGTGGACACGATTTTCCGCCGCGTGTTCGGTAAGGGCTGAGGGGCAAACAACACCGCATGATGGGCACGCCGATCGAGCTAGGCAAACTGTTCGGCGTCCAGGTTCGCGTTGAACTGACGGTTCTGCTCGTCGCCGGCCTCTTCATCTTCACGGGCCTCGGCAACAACCCGACGCTGCAGGACGTGCTGGACCAGACGACGTTCGTCATCCTGCTCTTCGTCAGCATCTTCCTGCACGAGATGGGGCACGCCGCCGGCGCCTGGCTCTTCAACATCAAAACGCTCGACGTGACGCTCAGCTTCTTCGGCGGTTACGCGCGCCTCGATCCTCCGCCACGCCGCGCCGTCGAGGACATCGTCGTGTCCTTCGCAGGCCCCGCCACGAACCTCGCCATCGGCGGCATACTCTATCTGTGGCTCTACAATAGCGGCTCCGCGTTCCTGTCCGAACACACGTGGATGATCCTCGCCCGCGTGATGCAGGCGAACATCTTCCTAGGGCTCCTCAATCTGTTGCCCGGACATCCGCTCGACGGCGGCCACATCGCCCGCGCGGTGCTCAGCATGTTCTTACCGATGCCGACCGCACGCCTCATCGTCGGCTACATCGGCGTCGCCGTCGGCTTCCTCTTCATCGGCCTCGAACTGACCGGCGGCGGCTTCGGCTACGGCATCATGGTCGGCCTGCTCTTGATCCTCGTCGCCAGCCAAGAAATCCAAGCCGCCCGCTCAAGCCGCTTCTAATGCCCACCTTCGGCGAAGCCCTTAAACTCTGGGCCTATCTCGGCTGCGTCAACTTCGGCGGCCCGGCGGGGCAGATCGCGCTGATGCACAAACTTCTCGTCGAGGACAAGAAGTGGATCGGCGACGCGCGTTTCTTCCACGCGCTGAACTACTGCATGCTCCTGCCCGGCCCCGAAGCGCAGCAGCTTGCGACCTACATCGGCTGGCTGATGCACGGCGTAAAGGGAGGCCTCGCCGCAGGCCTCCTCTTCATCCTGCCCGGCGCCCTCGTCATGCTCGCGTTGAGCATCCTCTACGTGAACTACGCCGACCTCGCCGTGGTGGACGCCATCTTCTATGGCGTCAAGGCGGCCGTCCTCGCCATCGTGATCGAAGCCATCTTCCGCATCGCCAAGCGCGCGTTCACCGGCTCCGCGATGATCGTGATCGCGGCCTTAGCCTTCATCGCCCTGTTCTTCTTCGCCGTACCCTTCCCGCTCGTCGTGCTCGCCGCCGCGATCACAGGCTTCATCGGCGTACAGATCGCGCCGGACCAATTCCGCGCGGCGGGACAGGCCACCGGAAAAGACGCCGCCGACAGTTACGCCGTCGACGCCGCCTTCGCCCGCGGCGAACTCACCCACACACGCGCGACGAAAACCAAAACCGCGCTGACCATCGCCGTCTGGCTCGCCATCTGGCTGATGCCGGTCGCTGTACTGGTCGCGATCCTGGGCGGCGAAAACGTCTTCGCCAAACTCGCGCTCTTCTTTAGCCAAATGTCGGTCGTGACCTTCGGCGGCGCCTACGCCGTCCTCGCCTACGTCGCGCAGGAAGCCGTCGCGACCTACAACTGGCTCACCGCACCCGAGATGCTCGAAGGCCTAGCCCTCGCCGAAACGACGCCAGGCCCGCTGATCCTCGTCTTGCAGCACGTGGGCTTCCTCGCCGCCTTCCGCCACGCGGGCTTCGATCCGCTGCTCGCAGGAATCCTCGGCGCCATCGTGACGCTTTGGGTCACCTTCACGCCGTCGTTCCTCTGGATCTTCGCCGGCGCGCCCTACGCCGAACGCGTGCGCGAGAACCGCGCGCTCTCCGCCGCGCTGGCCGCGATCACCGCCGCCGTCGTCGGCGTGATCTTGAATCTCGCGCTGTGGTTTGCGCTGCATGTCCTGTTCGCGAAGGTGGACACAGTGACGGCGGGGCCCATGCAAGTAACCGTCCCCGACATCGCATCGCTCGACGTCGTGGCGTTCGCGCTCGCCACCCTGGCCGCGATCGCGCTGCTGCGTTTCAAGATGCCGATCCTAGGCCTTCTCGCGCTCAGCGCCGTCCTCGGGATCGCGGCGCGGTTCGCGCTGGGGTGAAGGAAGCGGCGGATCCCCTTCACCCAGCCGCACCCAAGTCACGAACTGCACGACAGCGGCAACCGCCAACAGAAAAGTACCGACCACGGCCGCAACCCACAGAACCACGCTGCCCGCAACGCTCAAGCCGAAGCCCTCAGGCAGATCGTAAGCAACGACCAGCGCCAAGATTCCCGCCGACAGCGCAAAGCGCAAAGCCGAGCCAAAGCGCGAATACTGATCGCCGATCGAGATCATCAGCACGATCAACAGCAGCGAAACAGAAAGAACGACGCCGCCCAGAAGCAGCGTCCCGGTATCAATCGTCATTCGACCGCCGCGCGCGCCACAAGCGCTTGATCAGCCACCACAGCCCGGCGACAACGACCAGCGTCCCCGCAAAGATCAAACCGAAATTGATCCACATCCGCCCGCCCGGCCGCTCGACCTTGCGCGACCACCACGTCGGCTTCGGATCGTTCGGCCCCGCCAAAGCAAAGGCCACCAAACTGTCCCCCGGCGGCGAACCCAATTGCCCATGGCCGCCGGCGGCGATCACGACGAACTGCCGCCCCTTCCACTCATAAGTCATCGGCGTGGCGAACCCGGTCGCCGGCAGTTTTCCCTGCCACAGCTCCGCGCCCGACTTGGCATCGAACGCGCGCAGGTATTTGTCCATCGTCGCGCCGATGAAGAGCACGCCGCCCGCGGTCGCCACTGATCCGCCCAAGGTCGGCGTCCCCGTTTTGAGCGCGATCGAAAGCGGCGCCAACTCCTCCGACGTACCCAGCGTCGACTCCCACATGATCTTGCCGGTCTTCAGATCGACAGCCGCCAGAGCGCCCCACGGCGGAGCGTTGCACGGCAGACCCAGCGGCGACATCAAGAGCTCGCGGATCATCCCCCAAGGCGCGCCTTCCTGCTGCGACACTTCCTTGTCGGGATACTTGGCGTCCAGCTCTTCAAACTTCGCCGCCGGGAACAGCGTGATGAGATGCATCGCGCGCGACGTATTCGCGTAGAGAATTTGCTTCACGGGATCGACCGTGATGCCGCCCCAATTCACCCCGCCGCCCGTCAACGGAAAGAGAATCGTCCCCTTCTCCGACGGCGGCGTGTAGAGCCCCTCATTGCGCGCCGAAGCAATCGCCTCGCGACATGCGCCGGTGTCCCACGGCGTGAAGCCGAACGCGTCATCCGCCGAAATCTTCTGCGGCACCAGCGCCGGGATATGCGTCGGATAAGGCTGCGTCGGCGACAACACCTCGCCCGCGACGCCGCCCTGAGGCACCGGACGCTCCTCGACGGGAAACACCGGCACGCCAGTGTCGCGATCCAGCACGAAGACAAATCCCGTCTTCGTCGGCTGAATCACCACGTCACGCGGCGCGCCTTCGACGTCGATGGTGGCCAGCGTCGGCTGTGCCGGCACGTCATAGTCCCAAACGTCGTGATGCACGGTCTGAAAAGCCCAAACGAGTTCGCCGGTCTCGGCCTTCAGCGCCACAACAGAATTCGCATTGCGATTGTCGCCGGGCCGCAGGCCGCCGAAGAAATCTGGGCTTGCGCTGGACGTCGGCATGAACACATAGCCGCGCTTGCTGTCCACTGACATCGGCGCCCACACATTCGCATGCCCGACGTCCTTGTAGGCCTCACCCCAGTTCTTCGCCGTCTCAGGATTGGCGGCGTCGCGCATCACCGGATCCCATGACCACTTCAAGGCGCCCGTATGCACATCGTAGGCGCGCACGCTCCCGTGTGGCGCCACCACGCGCCGATTGTCGCCGATCGACGAACCGACGATGACGACATCGCCGATGACGACCGGAGCAGAGGTGATCTGAAACTCGCCCGGCCAAACCAATTCCATGCCCTTGTCGAGCTTAACCTCGCCGCCTTCGCCGAAATCGGCACAAGGCTTTCCGGTCCAAACGTCGAGCGCGATCACCCGCGCATCGTTGGTGGCTGCGAACACGCGGTCGCTGCATGCCGTACTTAACTGAGGCTGAAGCGTAGGGTGTGCGCCATACCACACGGCGACGCCGCGGCAGTTGAACTTGTTAGCCGGATAAATTTCCTCGGTTGGGATTTTGGGATCGAAGCGCCACAGCTCCTTCCCTGTCCCCGGATCCAGCGCATAGACCTCGTTGAAGCTCGAACACGCGAGCAGCTTGTCGCCGACGAGAATCGGCGTGACCTGCATCGAGGTACGCCGCATCGTTTTCGGATCGCGCTTCGCGAGATCGCCGGTCGAGTACGTCCAAATCGGAATCAGATCGTCGACGTTCTCCGGCGTGATCTGCGCCGCGACGCTGTAGCGCTGCCCGCCTTCATCGCCGCCGTAATACGACCAGCCCGCATCGGCGAACGCCGAAGCACTCCAAACGATGCCGATGAGTGCGACGAGAATCGCGCGCGCCATTTCATCCCCCGAAATAACCTGGGGAATTCTAGCGTGAAGCGGTCGGCCCTGTCGCGTGTATCGACCGAGCCAGATCGCCTATTTGGTGCCTTGAATCTGCTCGACCGCCGTCGTCATCAGGTCTTCCATTTCGCGCCGGATCTGATGGTCGGAAATGGCGAGCTTCTTGGCGTCGAAATCGCGGCGGATCTTGCGGAAAACGTCTTCCTCGCCCGCCTCTTCGAAATCGGCCTTAACGACCTCTTTGGCATAGTCGTCGGCTGCCGTTCCGGTCAGCCCCATCTTTCCGGCTGCCCACAAACCAACGAGTTTGTTCCGGCGCGCCGTCGCCTTGAACTTAAGGTCCTCATCGTGGGCGAATTTGCTCTCGTAACCTTCGCGGCGCTTATCGAAACCGGACATCGGCTGAATTCTCCTAAACCTCTGGCAATCCATGGCTAATTCGTTGACGCGAACCTATGTCATCGACTTCGCCTGCGCAACGTCCCCGCATTGTGCGGGGCTTACCCGATGCGCTAACCTTATGTGGCGCTCGCAGAGAGAAGGATCAACCCTCCCTCCTCGCGGGCGTCGTCGTTTCAGACGGTGGCCGGCGTGGAAATTCCTTCCGCGCTTTCGGTCCACGACAAATCGGATTGCACGCAAATGAAAAGCCGCAAGCTCGTTTATGAGGGCAAGGCGAAGATCCTTTACGAAGGACCAGAGCCGGGCACGCTCATTCAGTACTTCAAGGACGAAACGACCGCGTTCGATGCGAAGAAGAAAGCGGTGCTTGAGGGCAAAGGCATCCTCAACAATCGCATCTCCGAATATCTGATGACGCAGCTCACCGGCATCGGCGTGCCGAACCATTTCATGCGGCGATTGAATATGCGCGAGCAGTTGATCCGCGAGGTTGAAATCATTCCACTTGAAGTTGTGGTTCGAAATGTATCCGCCGGAAGTTTTTCGACACGTTTGGGAGTCGAAGAGGGAACGACTCTCCCGCGATCAATCATCGAGTTCTTCCTCAAAGACGACAAGTTGCATGACCCGATGGTTACTGAAGAGCACATCACGGCATTCGGTTGGGCGACGCCCCAAGAACTTGACGATGCCACGGCGCTGGCGATTCGAATCAACGACTTCCTCTCAGGGTTGTTCTTGGGAGTCGGCATCCGACTTGTGGATTTCAAAATAGAATTCGGAAGGCTCTGGGAAGGCGAGATGATGCGTGTCATTCTTGCTGACGAAATTTCTCCGGACTCGATGCGTTTGTGGGATCTACGCACAAACGAAAAATTGGATAAGGATCGATTCAGGAGAGACCTTGGCGGTGTGACCGAAGCCTACGGCGAAGTTGCACGGCGTTTGGGAATTCTAACCGAAGTGCAGAACACGGAACGGAAAGGGCCGGTGCTCGTTAAATGAAAGCGCGCGTTACAGTGATGTTGAAATCAGGCGTACTCGACCCTCAAGGCAAGGCGATCGGACAATCGCTGAACCGTTTGGGCTTCTCGAATGTCGGTGACGTTCGTCAAGGCAAGGTGATCGAGATCGAACTGGACGAGACGGATCAATCGCACGCACGGGCCAAGCTGTCCGAGATGTGCGAGAAGCTGCTCGCAAACACCGTTATCGAAAACTATGCGATCGAGTTGAGATAAGGAGCCAAAACGAAATACGCCGCACACGGACGATCTGGGAAATCGAAACTGTGCGGTGTTGGGGGAATGGAAGTGCATTGGGTTGCGCTGCGACGGATGGGACCGTCAGGCGCAAGGAAGAATGGGTCAAAAATGGTAGCCATAAGGGGTTTCAAGCTGATGACGCGCTCCATCTCCGTCTTAAGCATGCTTTGCCTTGCCTTGATCACGTTGCCCTTCGCCGCGGTGGCGAATGCGCAAGCCGCGAACGCCGACTTGAACGCGCGCCTGGCGGCCGCGTCCGATCTGATTGAAGCCATGGGTGGCCGCCAGTCGGTTCTCGAACAAATCGACCGGGTCATCCCGGCGCAGATGCAGGCGCTGCAAGCGCAGTTCCCCTCCATCACGCCGGAAACGCGCACGATCATCGAACGCTCGATGCGCGATGAAATGACCTTGGGCGTGAATAAGCTTCTGTCGCAAATGGCGAACGCTTGGGCCCGCCGCTTCACGGTCACCGACCTGCGCCAGATCGCAACCTTCCACCGCTCGCCCGCCGGCCAACGCCTGCGCGCACAGCAGGAAGACCTTCAGCGCGAGATCGCCGAGATCGGCCGCAACTGGGGCGCCGACGTCGGCCGCCGCATCCAACAGCGCCTACAAGAACACCTGAACAAGCCCCCGGCATTGGTCAGCTAAAACAAGTGAGCGCGCCCCCTCCCCCTTGCGGGGAGGGGTAGGGGTGGGGGTCACGACGGCTCCACATCTCTGACGCCGAAGGATTGCGAGTCAGCGCACCCCCACCCCTGCCCCTCCCCGCAAGGGGGAGGGGGATCACAAGCTGAGTCGCGTCGATGACCGCATCCGATATCTACTGGCCCTACGTCGCCTTCGCGATGGGCGCCGCCGCTGCCATTCCGTTCGTCTGCTTCGCGCTCGCGCGCCGCTGGTCGTGGATCGCGTTGATCGTGGGCCTGGCCTGCCTCGCGGTCGTGATCGTCAACGGCGCAGCGCCGATTCGCGGCGCACTCGACCCGAACTACGTCGGCTACACTTACGGCTTCCTCCACGCCGACAAAGGCCTCGCGGTAACGCTCATCGCAGGCGGCGTCGTCTTCTTCTCCGCCTTGAGTTCCTGGATCGCGATTCGCAATCGCCCCGGTCCCTTGATGCTCATTGTCGCGGCAACCTCCGCCTTCCATCTGGTCAACATGGGTTTCCCACTGATGGATGGCCTGCTCGCCGATCCCAAAAGCGTGGAGATCCAGTTCGGCGAATACCTGACCGTGCCCTACACGCTGGCCATTCCGGCCATTTTCGCCGTGATGGTCCTGCCGTTTTTGCTGGGTCTTCCATGGGCGATTCAGCGCACAGTCGAGACGCAATAGCGCGCCCGTCCGCCCTCGCATTTCCAATCCCAAGCCGCTATCTAAAGCGCGCCCACGCGCCTCTCTAGGAGATTCCGGTCTTGAAAGCGGCCGTCGTTGTTTTCCCCGCGTCGAATTGCGACCGCGATGTCGCCGAAGCCCTCAAACAGGCGACCGGCAAGCCCACACAGATGGTCTGGCACGGCGACGCAAGTCTGCCCGCAGATCTCGACCTGATCGTCCTACCGGGCGGCTTCTCCTACGGCGACTACCTGCGCTGCGGCGCGATGGCGGCACAGTCGCCGATCATGCGCGACGTGATCGACCGCGCGAACAAGGGCACACCCGTACTCGGCATCTGCAACGGCTTCCAAATCCTCTGCGAGACGAAGCTGCTGCCCGGCGCTCTCATGCGCAACGCGAGTCTGAAGTTCGCATCGAAGAGCGTGACCATGACCGTCGAAGGCGCGAACACCATGTTCACCGCGCGCTATAAGCCCGGTCAGAAAATCAAAATCCCGGTGGCCCACGGCGACGGCAACTACTTCGCCGACGACGCCACGCTCGACCGCTTGGAGAACGAAGGCCTCGTTGCCTTCCGCTATGTCGAAGGCGAGAACCCCAACGGCGCCGCGCGCAACATCGCCGGCATCTTCAACGACAAACGCACGATCTTAGGCCTGATGCCGCATCCCGAACGCGTCTGCGATCCGCTCCTCGGCGGCACGGACGGCAAAGCGATCTTCGACAGCTTGGTGAGCGCCCTCTCGTGACCGAAGCAACCCTCGCCCAAGCCATCGAACACGGCCTCATCGAATCCGAGTGGAAACACATTCTGCGCGTAATGAACCGCGCGCCGAATCTCACCGAACTCGGCATCTTCTCAGTGATGTGGAGCGAACACTGCTCCTACAAATCCTCGCGCGTCCACTTACGCAAACTGCCGACCACCGCGCCATGGGTCATCCAAGGCCCGGGTGAAAACGCCGGCGTCATCGACATCGGCGACGGCGACGCGATCATCTTCAAGATGGAAAGCCACAACCACCCCTCGTTCATCGAGCCCTACCAAGGCGCGGCGACAGGCGTTGGCGGCATCATGCGCGACGTCTTCACCATGGGCGCACGCCCCATCGCGATGCTCAACGCACTCCGCTTCGGCGAACCAAACCATCCAAAGACACAGCATCTCGTGTCGGGCGTCGTCGCCGGCATCGGTGGCTACGGCAACTGCATGGGCGTGCCGACCGTCGGCGGCGAAGTGAATTTCCACAAATCCTACAACGGCAACATCTTGGTCAACGCAATGTGCGTCGGCCTCGCCAAAGCGAACAACATCTTCCTCTCGGCCGCGAAAGGCTCGGGCAATCCCGTCGTCTACGTCGGATCAAAAACGGGCCGCGACGGCATCCACGGCGCGACGATGGCCTCGGCCGAATTCGATGACGCCTCGGAAGAAAAGCGCCCCACCGTCCAAGTCGGCGATCCATTCACGGAAAAGCTGCTGCTCGAAGCCTGCCTCGAACTGATGGCGACCGACGCCATTGTCGGCATCCAAGACATGGGCGCCGCCGGCCTCACTTCGTCGTCGTGCGAGATGGCCGACAAAGGCGGCAGCGGCATCGAACTCAATCTCGACCACGTCCCCTGCCGCGAAAAAGGCATGACGCCCTATGAGATGATGCTGTCGGAAAGCCAAGAGCGCATGCTCATGGTCTTGAAGCCGGGCCGCGAAAAAGAAGCCGAGAAAATCTTCAAGAAGTGGGAGCTCGACTTCGCCGTCATCGGCATCACCACCGACACGAAGCGTTTGGTCCTGAAATTCAAAGGCGAAACCGTCGCCGACATTCCGGTGACGGCGCTCGCCGACGAAGCCCCGCTCTACGAACGCCCGTGGGAAGAACCGAAACGCCCCGCGCCGCTCGCAGCCGTCGCCGAACCGAAATCAATCACCGAAGCGCTCGCCAAACTCGTCGCAACGCCAGACCTCGCCAGCCGCCGCTGGATCTACGAACAATACGACTCAACGGTCATGGCCGACACGGTGCAAAAGCCCGGCGGCGACGCCGCCATCGTGCGCATCCACAACACGCAGAAGGCCGTCGCCCTCACGACCGACGTCACCCCGCGCTACGTCCAAGCCGATCCCTACACCGGCGGCGTCCAAGCCGTCGCCGAATGCTGGCGCAACATCACCGCCGTCGGCGGCACGCCGCTCGCCATCACCGACAACCTGAACTTCGGCAACCCGCAGCGCCCCGAGATCATGGGCCAGTTCGTGCTGGCCGTGCGCGGCATCGGCGATGCTTGCCGCGCCCTCGACTTCCCCGTCGTCTCCGGCAACGTCTCGCTGTACAACGAAACCAACGGCCAAGGCATCCTGCCGACGCCCGCAATCGGCGGCGTCGGCATCCTGAAAGACGTTCACAAACACGCGACGATCCCGTTCAAAGCCGCCGGCGAAACGATCCTGGTCATCGGCGAAACGAAGGGCCACCTCGGCCAATCGATCTACCTGCGCGAAATCCTGGGCCGCGAAGAAGGCGCCCCGCCGCCGGTCGACCTGAAGATCGAACGGCGCAACGGCGACTTCGTCCGTGAACTGATCACCTCAGGTCAGGTCACCGCCGTGCACGACTGCTCCGACGGCGGCATCGCCGTCGCGATCGCCGAGATGTCGATGTCATCTGGCCTCGGCGCGGCGCTGACAACACCGGCCGGCAAGCCGCGCGGCGAATTCTGGTTCGGCGAAGACCAAGCCCGCTACGTCGTCACCGCCAAAGCAGCCGACGCCGACAAGATCGCGGCCGACGCCAAAGCAGCCGGCATTCCCGTGACGAAACTGGGCACGACCGCCGCCGATCACCTGAAACTCGACGGCGAAGACCCGTTCCCGACCGCCCGCCTTCGCCAATTGAACGAAGACTGGCTACCCAAACTCATGGCCGCCTCCTAGGTTACTTCCCATGCCCATGAATGCCGGAGATATCGAGCGTCTGATCAAAGACGCCCTGCCCGACGCGAAGATCACGATTCGCGATCTGGCGGGCGACGGCGACCATTACGCGGCCGAAGTCATCTCGGCGGCCTTCAAGGGCAAGACCCGCGTCCAGCAGCACAAGATGGTGTACGACGCGCTGAAAGGCCGTATGGGCGGCGAGTTGCACGCCTTGGCCCTGCAGACCTCCGTTCCGCCCGACCCGGCGTCTTGACCCCTTCAAGGCCTGGGCTTACCTAATTCGCACCGCTATTTCAGAGGACGGCCCGCCGGCCGCGCACCCATGACCCAATCGGTTCACGACCGCATCAAAGCCGAAGTCGACTCCAACGACATCGTGCTCTTCATGAAGGGCACGCCCGCGACGCCGCAATGCGGCTTCTCCGCGACCGTCATTCACATCCTCGACCACATCGGCGTGAAGTATAAGGGCGTCAATGTCCTGGCCGACGCCGAAATCCGCCAAGGCATCAAAGACTTCTCGAACTGGCCGACGATCCCGCAGCTCTACGTGAAGGGCGAATTCGTCGGCGGCTGCGATATCGTCAAAGAGATGTTCGAGACCGGCGAACTGAAACCCTTCCTCGTCGAACAAGGCATCGCGCTCGAAGCCGCGTGAGCCTGACCCTCGCAGATATTGAAAAGGCCGCGGAACGTATCCGCGGCCTTGCTGTTCGCACCCCACTGATCGAGGCTCGCGCGGCCAGCGCCGCAACCGGCGGCCGCATCTTCATCAAGCCCGAAGTCCTGCAGCGCACCGGCTCCTTCAAGTTCCGCGGCGCGATGAACCGTTTGGCGCAACTCACCGCCGACGAACGCAAACGCGGCGTCGTCGCCTTCTCCTCCGGCAATCACGCCCAAGGCGTCGCCGCCGCCGCCCAACAGATCGGCACCCGCGCGACCATCATCATGCCCGCCGACGCGCCACGACTAAAGATCGCGAACACCCGCAACTACGGCGCCGAAGTCATCCTCTACGACCGCCAAAAAGAAGACCGCGTCGCCATCGGCAAAAAACTAGCCGCCGACCACGGCCTAACCCTCGTCCCGCCCTTCGACGACTACGCCGTGATGGCAGGCCAAGGCACGATCGGCCTCGAACTTGCCGAAGACGCAAAGGCACTCGGCATCACCTTCGACGCCGTGCTCGCCCCCTGCTCCGGCGGCGGCCTCACATCAGGCATCGCCACCGCCCTTGCCGCACTATCGCCGTCGACAAAAGTCCACGCCGTCGAACCCGCAGCCTTCGACGACCTCGCCCGCTCGCTCAAAGTGGGCGAACGCGTGGGCAACGCGCCAGGCGCATCGTCGATCTGCGACGCGCTCATGGTCGACAAACCCGGCGAACTCACCTTCCCGATCCTGCAGAAAACCAAAACCGGCGCGCTCGCCGTCACCGACGACGAAGCCCTGCGCGCCATGGCGCACGCCTTCTACGAACTAAAACTGGTGACCGAACCCAGCGGCGCAACAAGCCTCGCCGCCGTCCTCACCGGCAAACTCGAAACGAAGGGCAAGACGATCGCCGTCGTTCTCTCGGGTGGCAACGTCGACGCCGACCTGTTCGGTCGAGCAATGGCTCTAGAGCGCTAAAACCGGCCGGCGATTTGCGAGGCCAGCCGGCGCAAGTGCTCGGGATGCACGCGAACGGAATCCAACACGATCACGCGCCCCGCCTTGAGCAACACGATCGTGCCGTCCGCCTCGAACGCCCTCGCGCCAAGCCCGTCGAGCGGCATAAAGCCCGGCTGTAACCGCGCCTCCGCCTCCAACTTCACGAAATAGCTCTCGGCATCCGGCATATTCAAAACCGGCAATTCGGCGTCGGACCAAATCTCGACCTTGATCTCGGCCTTCCGCCCCGCCGTCGCCCAACGACAATAGGGCGCCGTCTCCTCGCCGATCTCCTCGACCGGCACCGGCACAATGGCGCCGCCCAACACGCGCTCCACGTCAGTCACATCGGCAAGCGCGCACGGGTCCTCAGACGCAAAAGCGGCGCTGCCGTGAAGCAGCGCCGCGAAAACGATGACGGTGCGAAGCAAGTCCACCGCGCTTTAGCGCGAGTAGAATTCGACGACCAGGTTCGGCTCCATGCGGACCGGATAGGGCACATCGTTGAGCTTCGGCGTCCGTGTGAACTTCGCCGTCAGCTTCGAGTGATCGACTTCCAGATAATCCGGAACGTCACGCTCAGGCGACTGAACGGCGACGGCGACGAGTTCCATGTCCTTGCCCTTCGAGCCAACGGAGACGACGTCGCCTTCCTTGACCAGAAAGCTCGGAATGTTCACGCGGCGGCCGTTGACCGAGATATGCCCGTGATTGACGAACTGACGCGACGCGAAAACGGTCGGCACGAACTTCGCGCGATAGACGACGGCGTCCAGACGGCGCTCGAGCAAGCCGATGAAGTTCTCGCCCGTATCGCCGCGCTTGCGGGACGCTTCGGCGTAGATCTTGCGGAATTGGCGCTCGGTGATGTTGCCGTAATAGCCCTTCAGCGTTTGCTTCGCCTTGAGCTGTACGCCGTAGTCGGAAATCTTGTTTTTGCGGCGCTGGCCGTGCTGCCCGGGGCCATACTCGCGCTTGTTCTGCGGGCTCTTCGGACGGCCCCACAGATTGTCGCCGATGCGGCGATCGATCTTATATTTTGAACTCTGACGCTTCGTCATTCGCAATTTTCCTGTAGATTCAAGTGGTTAAGCCAGGAAATGCTGCCCTCCTCTGCCCCGATAGACCGGGCCGACAGGTGGGGGCTTCCCCACCACGGGTGCTTCCATCCCGCTGGGGCCAAACCCCAACGAAGGCGCGGGTTCTACGGGGCCTCCACCCGCCTGTCAAATGGCCCATCGCCGCGCCTCAAACACATACCGGGCCGGTGTGGTCTCCAAACGCTTGTCGAACTGGATCGGCGGACAATACGGTCTCGCCCTAGGTTTGTTTGGGGAGAACCTTCATGCGCTCAGCAATATTGATGTTGGCAGCCGCCGCCGCACTCGCGGGCTGTTCGATGATGCCGTCGTTCGTCGGCGGCGAGAAACCAACGGCCGAGGCCGCACCCGCGGCGGCCACGACCGTCGCCGCCGCCGAGCCGGAAATCTATGAAATCCAGCACACAACGCGTGGCCTCGTTCACCGCGTCAAAGTTCTGCTCAACGGCCGGACGATCGAGACGCTCAACATGTCGAAGGGACGCACCGAGTCGACGTCCCACTGCTGCACTGCCGACGGCTGCGAAGCGATCGACGCCAAGAAGGCTTGCACGACGTTCAAGATGACGTGCGACATCGAAGGCGCGTGCAAACGGGACGACGCACACAAGCCAAGCTCGCGGCTTTAGTCGGCGCGGTGATACGTAAGCGCCATCGCGATACAATGCTTCAACGCCTTTGAAGGCACCTTCGCGCCGAGTGGCAACACGACGGCGCGATTGCCTTCGAACGCCATCTCGCGCCGATAACGTTCGCGAAACGAAGCAATCAGCGTCGTCGAACACGGTACGAAGAGCGCATATTTGTCGTCCGCACCGCGCAACGCGTCGATGCGCACCGGCGTGCCCGTCTTCGCTTTCACGGGCCGGTAGGCAGGCTGCCCCACTTCAACGTTTCGCTGAGCGAACCCACCTTCGCATCAATGGCCGCCGAAAAGATCAGCTCGCGCAACTCAAGCAGCCGCGCACGCAAGCGTGGCTCATACGAAGCGAAGACGGCTTTAACCGCAGGATCGCCGAATTTCATTTCAACCAATCGCGGATGATGTCGCTGACCAATTTCGGCTTCTCGTAGACGATCCAGTGCGTCCCATCGGGCACGTGCCGGACATCGACTTGAGGCACCCAGCGTTCAAGCCCCTCGACGCAACCCGGCAACAGCGCCGTATCCTGATCGCCCCAAATCACCAGTGTCGGCACGCGCACCATCATCGCATCATCGCTATAGACGTCGGCCGCCGGTGCCGCGGCCCCCGCCTTCGGCGGATCCATCCGCATCGCGCGATACCAATTGAACATGCCGGTCAGCGCACCAGGCTCGCTCCAAGCCTTCACGAACGCCGCACGATCCGCAGAGGTCAAATGCCTAGCCTCCGCCGTCTTCGAAAGCGTCCGCCACAACAACGCATAATCGTCGGCCGCATACCGCGCCTCCGACCCTTCGGCACGAAGGTCATGAATATACTGCGAGGCCGCGCCCTGCGCCGGATTGCTCGCCATCTCGCGCTGAAACGCACCCGGATGCACCGCGTTGATGATCACAAGCCGATCGATCAAATCCGGCCGCTTGATCGCAAACGCCCACGCCAGCGCCCCACCCCAATCATGCGCAATCAGCGTGAACTTCTTCTTGCCCGCAAACGGCGCAACGAACGCAACAACGTCGTCGATCAACCGCTTCATCCGATAGCGCGCCACCTCCGGCGGCTTGGACGAAAGATTGTACCCCGGCAAATCCGGCGCGACGCAACGATACGTGTCCCCGAGATCCTCAAGCTGATGCCGCCAAGCATACCAAAACTCCGGAAACCCGTGCAGGAAGAGCAACAAATGCCCGTCCTCCGGCCCGCTCGCCGCGTAGTGCAGCTTCAACTCATTCGCTTCGGCAAATCCGTGACGGATCATCACCACCAACCCAATTTCGTCGCCTAAGTGTGTCATGGTCCGCGAAGGCGGACCACCCACGACTTCAAGACGGTAGACCTGCGTCTATCGCGTTGTGTGAAGCATATGACTGGCGCCCGTCGCGATCAGCCGACCGTCGTCGGACCAGACGCGTGCTTGCCCAAAGATCAGCCCACCACCCGCGGTGTCACACAGCGTTTCAACCAGCAACCACTCGGACGTTCCAGGCGCTTCATGAAACCACACGGAAAGATCTAGGCTTGGCGCGAAATAGTCGACGCGCTCGGCGCGGCTTCGCCAATGCGTCGGCCACAGCAGCGTGTCGATCGGAATGACACTGCGGCCGTGATCGGCGAAAGGATCGTCGGTTGCAGCGAAGTCCCCGTAGCGGAACCAAACCTGCAATGCCGGTACTGTTTCTTCACCCGACGGCCAGGGCAACGACACCGGCCGCACGTCGAAATTGCGCCAATAGGGATGCGGCGGTGACTTGTCGCGATGCAGCTCGCCGTAACTGGCCAGACCTTCCGGCCGCGCGACACGCGGCATCGGCGCGCGTAGCGTCCGTGGCCCATCAAGGCGATCGGTCGTCCAGACTTGCGCGGTCAGAATTGCACGATCGCCTTGGCTCAGTTCAACGTCGATACACCATGCGGCGCGTCCTTTCTTCACGGGCGTCGCCGTAACACGCGCTTCGGCAAACTTGCCGGGCGAGATGAACTGACACGAGATGCTCGCGGGCCGATGTCCGGCAGGGACCACGGTGGCGGCCGCGCGCAACGCGATCGCGGCAAGGTATCCGCCGTTCGGTCCCCAGATCTCCCACTTCGGCGAAAACTGTGCGACGAGGGCGTTGTCGGAAGTCTCGACCTTGGTCTCATCAAGCAACATGGCCGCCTCCCGATCGCAGACAAGGACACGGTAGAGCGCCTAGAGCGCGCTCTCAAGTGAGAGACCGCACAACGCCTACTCGTCCTTCCTCTTCCGCTTCCGACCACCCGCAAGCGCGCGCACGATCCCGCGCAACGTTTGCACCTCTTGGTATGTCAGCCCCGCGCGCTGCCACATATTGCGCAGGTTCTGCACCATCGCCGGACGCTTAGCCGGTGGATACAGAAACTCGACGCGATCGAGTTCGCCTTCGATGTGTTCGAAGAATCCGATCAAATCCTCTTTGTTCGCGGGCTGAGAACGGCGGTACTTCGCCGGCACCTTGAAGTCCGGCTTGTCATGCGTCGCCTTCCACCACTCGTAGCCGACGACGGCGACCGACTGCGCCAAATTCAGCGACGCGAAATGCGGGTTCGTCGGCACGGTCAAGATCGCATCGGCCAGCACGACCTCCTCGTTCGTCAACCCCATGCGTTCCGCGCCGAACAAAATCCCGCACGTCCGCTTCTGTCCAAGTTCCGCCGCCAACTCGACGACCGCCTCGTCGGGCGTCGACACGCGCTTCGACATCAGCCGGTCGCGCCCCGTCGTCGCGAAGATCAAGCCCAGATCGGCAACGGCGGCCTCCGTCGTCTCGAACACGCGCGCTTCCTGCAGCACCTTCACGGCGCCGACAGCCATGGCGTCGGCCTTCTTGTTGGGCCACCCGTCGCGTGGCGCAACCAGGCGCAAATCCGTCAGCCCGAAGTTCAGCATCGCGCGCGCCGCCGCGCCGATATTCTCGCCCAGCTGCGGATGCGACAGAATGATCGCGGGCCCGCTCACGCCCACGCCCGCCAAGCCTTGCGCGCCCGGGACACGGCGGCTAAACAACCCGCGACAATCCGATATTCCAACGACATTTCCTCGAGAGAACAGGCAGCCATGGCGAAGATCAAGGTGAAGAACCCCGTCGTCGACCTCGACGGCGACGAGATGACCCGCATCATTTGGGATCTCATCAAGAAGAAGCTGATCCTTCCCTATCTCGACATCGACATCAAATACTACGACCTGGGCATCGAATACCGCGACAAAACGGAAGATAAGGTGACGGTCGAGGCGGCCGAGGCGATCAAACGCTACGGCGTCGGCATCAAATGCGCGACCATCACCCCCGATGAAGCCCGCGTCGAAGAATTCAAACTGAAGAAGATGTGGAAGTCGCCCAACGGCACGATCCGCAACATCTTGGACGGTACGGTGTTCCGCGAGCCGATCATCTGCAAGAACGTGCCGCGCCTCGTCCCCGGCTGGACCGACCCGATCGTCATCGGCCGCCACGCCTTCGGCGACCAATACCGCGCGACCGACTTCGTCGTCCCCGGCAAAGGCACGCTGACGATCACCTTCACGCCCGACGGCGGCGTGCCCGAAGTTCACGAGGTCTACAAGTTCCCCGGCGGCGGCGTCGCGATGGCGATGTACAACGTCGACGAGTCCATCCGCAATTTCGCCCGCGCGTCGTTCAACTACGGCCTGCAGCGCGGCTGGCCCGTCTATCTCTCGACAAAGAACACGATCCTCAAGGCCTATGACGGCCGCTTCAAGGATCTGTTCCAGGAAATTTTCGACAAGGAATTCAAGGCCGAGTTCGCGAAGAAGAAGATCGGCTACGAACACCGCTTGATCGACGACATGGTCGCCTCCGCCTTGAAGTGGAGCGGCAAGTTCGTCTGGGCCTGCAAGAACTACGACGGCGACGTTCAGTCCGACACGGTCGCGCAAGGCTTCGGCTCGCTGGGCCTGATGACCAGCGTGCTGCTCACCCCCGACGGCCAGATCATGGAATCCGAAGCAGCCCACGGCACCGTCACGCGCCACTATCGCCAATGGCAAAAGGGCGAGCAAACGTCGACGAACTCGATGGCCTCGATCTTCGCCTGGACCCGCGGCCTCGAACACCGCGGCAAGCTGGACGCGACGCCCGACGTCACCCACTTCGGCCAAACGCTGGAGAAGGTCTGCATCGACACCGTCGAGTCCGGCTTCATGACGAAGGACCTGGCGCTGCTGGTCGGCCCGGATCAGAAGTGGCTCTCGACCGAAGGCTTCCTCGACAAGATCGACGAGAACCTGCGCAAAGCGATGAAGATGTAAGTCTCAGGCGATGGGATCATCGGCCGGGCGCGTCGGTTGACGCGCCTGCGCCAACTCTTCCGCGATCACGTCGCCGGTCTCGTCGGCCCAATCGGCCAGCCGTTCGTCGGCGACGGCGATGATCTGGTCGCGCAAATCGGAATTGCGCTGCATCAGGCCTTCGAAGTCGGCTGAATCGATCAGCATCAGATTGCAGCGCGTAAGCGTCGCGATCGTGCCCACACGGTGCACCTTCTTAAGCAGCGTCACTTCGCCGAAGAAATCTCCCGGCCCCAGCGTCACCGTGCGATGACGTAAGCGAATTTGCACCTCGCCGTCGGCGATGAAGAACATGCCTTCCGCCTCATCGCCCTTCGCCGCCAGCACCGTGCCCGGCGGCACCATGCGCGTGCGCATGATCGTCATGACTTCCGAGATCGACCCGGCATCGAGCCCCGCAAACAACGGCACCCGCGCGACCATCCCCCATGTCACGACAAAGTCGCGCCGGTGAATCTCGTTGACGAACGCGGTGGCGATAATGCCGATCGGCAGCGCGAACAGCCCCAAGCCGAACACCATCACACAGGCGCCGAACATTTTGCCCAGTGGTGTGATCGGCACGGCGTCGCCGTAACCGATCGTCGTCAGCGTCGCGAGCGCCCACCACATCGCATCCGGAATGGTGCCGAACTTCTCCGGCTGCGCCGAGCCTTCGATCGCATGCATCACGGCGCCCGAGAACACCGCCGTGCCGACCATCAGCACCAACGCGCCGATCAGAGCGCGGCGCTCGTCGTAGAGCGCACGGCTCAACGTGGTCAGCGCCGGCGAAAACCGCACGAGTTTCAAGAACCGCAGCAACCGGAACACGCGCAACACGCGGGCATCGAGTCCCGGGAAAATGAACGTGAGATAGGAAGGCGCGAACGCGAAGAAGTCGACGATCATCGAGGGCCGCGTCGCGAACGTCAGCCGCCCGTGCCATGGACCGCGCTGACGAACCGCCGGAATCTCGATCGACACCCACAGCCGCAGCGCATACTCGATCGTGAAAATCGTAATCGAGAGCATGTCGATAACATCGAACGCCTGCGCATAGGCCGTCTGAACGCTCGGAATACTCTCCAGCACCACCGCCAGAATATTGCCGAGGATCAAGACGACCAGCACATTGTCGACGACATGCGCCGCCGGACTGCTCGCTTCGAGCGCGAGATAGAGACGTCGGCGCAGTGTCGGCGGATGCGCGTCGCGCGGGCTCACTAGGCGGCGGCCTTGATCGCCGCCGTGATCGCATCGAGCGCAGCCTGCAGCTTCGTGCCCTCAGGCCCGCCGCCTTGCGCCATGTCGGGTCGCCCGCCGCCGCCCTTGCCGCCCACGGCCTCGACGCCGCGCTTCAGCAACTCGACGGCATTGAACCGCTTCGCCAAATCCTCGGTGACGCCGACCGCCATCGCAGCCTTGCCGTCGCTCGTCGTCGCCAGCGCCACGACGCCCGACGTGATCTGCTGCTTCGCCTGATCGACCAGCGACCGCAGATCCTTAGGCTCTACGCCTTCGACAATGCGCGCCATAACCTTCACGCCGCCGATGTCGACGGCCTCCGGCGCAGCAGCGCCGCCGCTGCCGCCACCCATCGCAAGCTGCCGCCGCGCATCGCCGAGCTCGCGCTCCAACTTCTTGCGCTCGTCCAGCAATTGCGCAATCCGCTCCGGCAATTCCGCCGGCGCCGCGCGCATGGCCGACGCCGCCTCGCGCACCAACCGATGCTGTTCGTTCAAATAGGCAAGCGCACCCGCGCCGGTCAGCGCCTCGATACGCCGCACACCGGCCGCCACCGCGCTCTCACCCACGATCTTCATCAATCCGATATCCCCGAGCCTGCGCACATGCGTGCCGCCGCACAACTCGACCGAATAGGTCTTGCCGTCGTCGGAGCCCATCGACAACACGCGCACCTCTTCGCCGTACTTCTCGCCGAACAACGCCATCGCACCCTCAGCGACAGCTTTCTCCGGCGTCATCAGACGCGTGCTGACGTCCTCATTCGCACGCACTTTGTCGTTCACCAACGTCTCGATCGAAGCAATCTCAGCCTCGCTCAACGCCTTGTTATGACTGAAATCGAAACGCAGTTTGTCGGGCGCGACGAGCGAACCCTTCTGCGTCACATGCGGCCCCAACACCCGGCGCAGCGCCTCATGAAGCAAATGCGTCGCCGAATGGTTCGCCCGCGTCGCCGTCCGCCGCACGCCATCGACTCGCAGATCGACAACATCGCCGACCTTCAACGTCCCGCGCGCAAGCTTGCCGACATGCACATGCACGTCGCCCAACTTCTTCAGCGTATCCTCAACCGCGAACTCGGCGCCGGTCTTCGTGAACATCGCGCCTTCATCGCCGACTTGGCCCCCGGACTCACCGTAAAACGGCGTCTGGTTGACGATCACCTGCCCCGCATCGCCCGCGCTCAGATGATCGACCGGCTTGCCGCCTTTGACGAGCGCCGTGACGATGCCTTCCGCCGACTCCGTGTCGTAACCCAGGAATTCGCTGGCGCCGACCTTCTCGCGAAGTTCAAACCAAACCGTCTCGGTCGCGGACTCGCCGGAGCCTTTCCACGCCGCGCGCGCCTCGTCCTTCTGCTTCGCCATCGCCGCGTCGAAGCCCGCGCGATCCACCGAAATGCCGCGCGGCCGCAGCGCGTCTTCGGTCAAGTCGTACGGAAAGCCGAACGTGTCGTAGAGCTTGAACGCGACGTCGCCAGGCAACGTCTTGCCTCTGCCCATGCCGCCCGTCGCTTCGTCGAGCAATTTGAGCCCACGGTCCAGCGTCTGACGGAAGCGCGTCTCTTCAAGCTTCAGCGTTTCGGCGATCAACGCCTGCGCGCGCGTGAGATCCGGATAGGCCGCGCCCATCTCCCCCACCAGCGTCGGTACCAACCGATGCATCAGCGGGTCCTTCGCACCCAGAATATGCGCATGCCGCATCGCGCGCCGCATGATGCGGCGAAGCACGTAACCGCGTCCCTCGTTCGACGGCAGCACGCCGTCCGCGATCAAGAACGCAGACGACCGCAAGTGGTCGCTGATCACGCGATGGCTCGCCGCGTGAGCGCCGTCCGCGTGTTGCGACGTCAATTGCGCCGACGCCTCGATCAAGCGGCGGAACAAATCCGTGTCGAACACGTCGGTCTTGCCCTGAAGGATCGACGCGATGCGCTCAAGTCCCATTCCGGTGTCGATCGACGGCTTCGGCAGCGGCACGCGCTGACTGCCGCCGACCTGATCGAACTGCATGAAGACGTTGTTCCAAAACTCGACATAGCGGTCGCCATCCTGATCCGGCGATCCCGGCGGCCCGCCCTGCACCTTGTCGCCGTAGTCGAAGAAGATTTCCGAACACGGTCCGCACGGACCCGTATCGCCCATCGACCAGAAATTGTCGGACGTCGGGATGCGGATGATTTTGGAGTCGGGAAAGCCCGCGATCTTCTTCCACAACGCCGCCGCCTCGTCGTCCTCCGAGTAAACGGTGACCAGCAGCCGGTCCTTCGGTAGCTTGAACTCGGTCGTAATCAGCTTCCACGCCAACTCGATCGCGACGTCTTTGAAGTAATCGCCGAACGAGAAATTGCCGAGCATCTCGAAGAAGGTCAGATGCCGCGCCGTATAGCCGACATTGTCCAGGTCGTTGTGCTTGCCGCCCGCGCGCACGCATTTCTGCGACGACGCCGCCCGCACATAGGGCCGCTTTTCGGCGCCCGTGAACACGTTCTTGAACTGCACCATGCCGGCGTTGACGAACATCAGCGTCGGGTCGTTCCGCGGCACGAGCGGCGACGACGGCACGACCTCGTGCCCCGCTTTCGCGAAGTAATCCAAAAACGTGGTGCGAATGTCGTTCAGCGCGATCATCAAAGTGCCCGGGAAATGCGGAAAATCAGCCTACGCCGGATGTAATCGGCCAGGTCCGGGTCTGTCCACTCTGCTGGGAGCGCGGGCGTCTCGCCCGCTCTTTCTGACGCCGGGCGCGCTCAAACGTCGCAAGAGCGGGCGGGACGCCCGCGCTCCCAGCAATAAACAAGGGTGGCCCGGGTCTTGGGGGAAAGACCCGGGCCGTTCTCTCCACTTTCGTGGGGGGCACTGAGGGGGTGGAGAGAAGCCTAGAAGCTCTTACTCGTCGTCTTCGTCGTCTTTCTCAGGCGTGGTGGCGAGCGCCACCCCGAGCAGCCCGGCATTCGCCCGGACGGCCGCTTCGATCTTCGCCGCCATATCGGGGTTCTCGGCCAGGAAGGCCTTGGCGTTTTCGCGGCCCTGCCCGATGCGCTGGTTGTCGAACGAGAACCACGATCCCGACTTCTCGACGATGCCGGCCTTGGAACCCAAATCGACAAGCTCACCCGTCTTCGAAATGCCCGAGCCGTACATGATGTCGAACTCGACCTGACGGAACGGCGGCGCCACCTTGTTCTTCACGACCTTGACGCGCGTCTGGCTGCCGACGACATCTTCGCCGGCCTTGATCGCGCCGATGCGGCGAATGTCCAACCGCACGGAAGCGTAGAATTTCAGCGCGTTTCCGCCCGTCGTCGTCTCCGGATTGCCGAACATGACGCCGATCTTCATGCGGATCTGATTGATGAAGAGCACGATCGTGTTCGACCGCGAGATCGACGCCGTGAGCTTGCGCAGCGCCTGGCTCATCAACCGCGCCTGCAGGCCCGGCAGCGAGTCGCCCATTTCGCCTTCGATTTCGGCCTTCGGCGTCAGCGCCGCGACCGAGTCGATCACGATGATGTCGACCGCACCCGACCGCACCAGCGTATCGGTGATCTCCAACGCCTGCTCGCCGGTGTCCGGCTGCGAGACCAAAAGCTCGCCGATATCGACGCCCAGCTTCTTCGCATACCCGACATCGAGTGCGTGCTCCGCGTCGACGAAAGCGGCGACGCCGCCCATCTTCTGAGCTTCGGCCACAATGTGCAGCGCCAGCGTCGTCTTGCCCGACGATTCCGGGCCATAAACTTCGATCACCCGGCCGCGCGGCAACCCGCCAATCCCAAGCGCGATATCGAGGCCCAAGGACCCGGTCGAGACCGCCTCGATCTCCGCCACCTTCTGGTTGGCGCCGAGCTTCATGACGGAGCCCTTGCCGAAGGCCCGATCGATCTGGCTCAAGGCAGCTTCGAGTGCTTTTTTGCGATCCATTTCGCCCTGCTGTTCTACGACGCGAAGTGCCGAACTCATCTCTGTAGCTCCCTTATTCCATTTGGCTTGTGCCGCTGCAATGAAGGTAAATGTACGTCGTTTGTTCTCATTCCGCAACGTGGACGTATCACATTGTTATAAAAGAGGTTTTAGACTCAAGTTCGAAATATGTTCTCCAAACAGCATGCTTAAAATATCCCCTTCGACAACGTATTAAATGGACCGCCGAATGGCGTACATCTGTGGACAGCAAACGCGAACGGCGGAAATGCGCCAGTATCCCCTTAAAGCCCGTACCCGAATCGAATCGCGCGCATGAAAAAAGCCCCGCCCGCACCCCGCCGCCCGCAAGAAGCGATGGCCCGCTTCGACCGCCTGCTGGCCGCGATGGCCCCGCCCGTCGAACCCAAACGCCAGCCCGCGCAGAAACCTCGCAAGGCCCGAGGCCCCAAACCGCGCAAACGTCCGACCGCTTGAGCGCGACGAGTCAGTTTCACCACGAAGCCTCAAAGTGCGCGAAGGTTCACCAAGCCGCTTAAGCCACGGAAATGCCGGAACGCATTTCAAAGAACGGGCGCAAAGCGCCCCACTCTTTCTTCTTTGTGTACCTTCGAGTGCTTTGAGGCTTCGTGGTGAAGCTGACTCGACGCGGCGCTAGGGCAAGATGCCTGGCTCCGCCGGCACGACCGGCAAATCGATCGCCACCGCGTGCCGCGCGTAATATCCGCGAAGCAGCACCGCAATCACCGTCACGGCGGGCACCGCAAGAAGGATCGGCACCGCGAGCGAAACACCGGCCGACGCCAAGAGCGCCGCCATAATCGCTGCCGAAAAACAACCGACGTCCCACCCGCCTTCAGACGCAATGTGAAACCGCAACGGACAAGGCGACACCTTCGCCATGTTGTAGATGGGCGTCATCTGCGCGGGCGTCAGCAGACAAGCAACGAGCGCACCGAGCGCGTTCGCCGCCACCGCCAACTCCGGCCAATCCAAACTCGACGCGCGCATCACGACGACGCCGACCGCCACGATCCATGCGATCAACACAGCACGCTGACCGCGCCCCGCATCGATCTGGCGGCCCAGCATCAAACCCGCACCCGCACCCGCCAACGCCGAGAGCGCCATCGCGCCGCCATACGCAGAGAAGCTCTCGCCCAGTGAGATGAAGAGCGCGATCTGCCAGATCAGATAATAGCAACCCGCAAACCACCCATCGAACAAGAACAGCGCCATGCTCAAGCGCGCCGAACGCATCACGCCCTCGGCCACAGGCTTGACCGCGATGTTCGGCGCCGCCAACAGGGGCAACACCGACGACGCCTGAATCAGGGCGACGATCGCGAACGCCGGCCGCGGCCCCAGCATCTCAAGCGCAAACGCCCCGAACAGGGGCGCGATGATGCCGACGACCGCGGCCAACGCCTCGCGCGCGCCGACCTGATGCCCGCGATGCTCCGCGTCGCCCATCGACGAGAAATACGCGTGGTAACAAGTCCAATAGAAAACATCGCCGAGCGACGACACAGCGACGAAAAGGAAAAGCGCCGGACCAATGCCGTCGACCTCGGCCAGCACCAGATACTGCAACGCGTGAACCAGGGTGCCGAAGATGAGCAGCGGTTTCAGCCCAAACCGCTTGCCCAGCGGCAACACGATCGGCCGCAACACAAACCGTCCCGCAACGATCGCCGCCAGCGCCAAGAGGGTCGCCGGCACCGACAACCCCATCTTGAGCAGAAACACGAGAAGAAATATCCCGCCCGCCCCTAAGGCAAAAGCGTGAATGCCGTAATGCGCATTGATCCGGTTGACGGTCGAATTGCCGAGATAAGCCATGAGAAAGCCGCTTCAGGAAGAGATGCAGGGACGCGCGAAATCGCTAAGCCACGAATGCGCGGCACGCGATGCTGATGGATCAGCTACGAACGAATACGTCCTGCGGCGAACATAACGGCGCTTCCTCGAATGCGATTGGGACTATGCGCCCGAAACCAGACGCCGAGCAATTGCACCTTAGCCTCACCCGCCCAGATATTTCTTGATCGCATCCGACATGCGCCAGGCGGTCTTATAGGTGACGGCCACCTGCCGCTGCACCTCCCGCGCCGTCATCCGCTTGTGCCCCGCGCAGTAGAGAAACATCACATAGAACCAGTCCTGCAAAGGCGTGCGCGACCGCGCAAACGGCGTCCCCGCCTTCGGGTGAATATGATAGGCGCACCACTGGCACACATAGGCCTGCTGCTGCCGCAACCGATGAAACCGGCCCACCCGCCCGCAAGACGGACAAGCCCCCGGATTGCCGAACCGGATCTCAAGCAGATGATCGAGACAAGAATCCTCGGTCGGAAATCGCTGCGCGAAAACGCGGTAGAGAATGGTTTCGGGATCGGAATTCATCGTTCGTGAATGCTGCTCGACCTGCTTCACCCAAAGCTCAGAATGCCACAACGGCTCGGATCATCCCACGCGCCAGATACAATCCGCGCGCTGTCGCAAATGTGATCGGGCACGGGCCTGCCCGTCCCATAAACTGTAGAAGGGGGACGCACATGCTGACACGACGCGAGATTGCACGGTTCGTTGCGGGGACCAGCTTTGTCCTGACGGCCACCCCGGCACTGGCTGCCCGCCCAACCCGCCGCGCGGAAGCGGAGGCCTTGCGGCGATTTGCCGAACAGAAACACCCACGCGGCATCGAGGCCGCGCAAAGCCGCTCATGGCGCGACACCTGGACCAAGCTCGTAGCCGAAGCCGATACGCTCAGTGACAGTGCGTATGTCGTTCGCGCGCGGCGAGCACTCGCCTGGTTTGAAGACGGCCACACGACTGTGCTGCCGTTCGAGTTCACCGGCGCGGTTCCGGATCCACTGAGAGCCGGGCCATTCGGCAAGACCATGCCGCTGCGCGCCCGCGTCTTCGACGACGGCATGTGGGTCGTGCGCGCCAAGGACGAAGCCGCACCTCTGCTGGGTTCGAAGATCGTTCGCATCGCCGGCCAACCGATCGAAAAGCTGGTCGCACAGATGGTCGGATCGTGGGCTGCGGAAAATCCGGCATGGGGCCACAATTGGGCCTGGCTGTCGCTCTCTTCGGCCGGATTGCTCCACGGCCTCGGCGCCGTGTCCGGCGCACCAGACGCCGACATTGCCGTCGAAGCAATCGACCCGACAGGCAAACAAGCGTCGGTGAACGTGCACCCGCGCGACGGCGGCAACACCGATCTCGCGCCGTTGACCCGCACACCAACCCGCTCCGAGACGTTTGCGAAAGAAACGGGCCGCGGCAACTATGTCCGCTCCCTGAACGACCGCGGCACACTCTACGTCAGCATCGACGAAATCGACGACGTTGAGGGCTATACCTTCGAGAAGCTCAGCGACGACATCTTGGCCGCAATGGCGCCGACGACGACCAAGCGTGTTATCGTCGACCTGCGGCGCAACGGCGGCGGCGACAATTACAAAGCGGAAACACTACGCCGCGAACTCGCACGCTCGCGCTTTAACGCAGCGGGCGGGCTCTATGTATTGACCTCGCCGCAAACCTTTTCGGCAGCACAAAATCTCGCGAACCGTCTAGAGCGGGAAACGCTCGCGACGTTCGTTGGCGAACCAACGGGCAGTGCACCCAATCTTCACGGCGATCCCGAGTTCTTTACCGGCGAGGCCACCGGCATCACCGCCATGGTCTCGACCCTACGCTGGTACGACGGCGGTCCGCACGACAAGCGCCGCTGGATCTTCCCGGACGTTTTCGTGCCCTCGCGCTTCGCCGATTGGCTCGCCGGCGCGGACCCGGCCTTGGACGCCGCAATCGCGCACGCACCACTCCAACCGAACGGATTCAAGGACCGCGTACGCTACTTCGACCGCCCCAGCCAAGCACAAGCCTGGAAACCCTTCTGGCGCTGACGGCTCAGCCCTCGCCCAGCACCTCTTTCACCTTGCTCGTCAGCTGCTTCAGGCTGAAGGGCTTCGGCAAGAAGTGGAAGTCTTCGGGCTTATCCGGCGAGTTGCGGAATGCCTCTTCGGCATAGCCTGAGATAAAGACCACCCGCAGATTCGGCATGATCTCGCGCACGGCCTTGAGCAGCGCCGGCCCTTCCATGCCCGGCATCACGACGTCGGAGATCAGCAGATCGATCCCGCCGTCATGATCGCGCACGATCTCGAGCGCCTCTTCGCCGCCCGACGCGTCGAGCACCTTGTACCCGCGCATGGTCAACGCGCGCACAGCGAAGTCGCGCACGGCGTCTTCGTCTTCGACGAGCAGGATCGTGCCGACGCCGGTGAGGTCGCGCGGCGTCTGCGCTTTCTCCACCTCAGCCGCTGATGGCTGAGCGACGGGAAGCGGCGTGTGGCGCGGCAGATAGATGCGGAACACGGTCCCACGTCCGACTTCGGACTCGGGGAAGATGTACCCGCCGGTTTGCTTCACGATGCCGTAGACCGAGGCGAGACCTAGCCCCGTGCCGTGGCCCTTCTCCTTCGTCGTGAAGAACGGTTCGAAAATCTTGGCGAGGTTCTCTTTCGGGATCCCGACACCGGTATCCTCGACCTCGATCGTCACATAGTCGCCGGACGGCATCAGGACCTGTCCGACCGACCGTGTCTCTTCGACGCTGACATTGGCGCTGCGGATCGTCAGCGTACCGCCGTGCGGCATCGCATCGCGCGCATTGATAACGAGGTTCATCAACACGTTGCCGATCTGCGTCGGGTCCGCCATCACCGGCCACAAATCGCGCCCGTGCTCGACCTTCAGCTTCACGCGGTCGCCGATCAACCGGCGCAACGTCACCGACCAATCGGCGACGAGGTCGGTCAGGCTCAACTCCTGCGGCTCAAGCGTCTGCTGACGCGAGAACGCGAGCAGCTGCCGCACCAGCGACGCCGCGCGCAAACCGGTGTTGCGAATATCGTTCAAATCCGCAAACGACGGATCGCCCGGCTGATGCCGCTGCAACAGCAACTCGGCATAGCCGTTGATCACGGTCAAAAGATTGTTGAAGTCGTGCGCAACGCCGCCGGCGAGCTGCCCCACGGCCTGCATTTTCTGCGATTGCGCAAACTGCGTCTCAAGCGCCGTCTGCCCCGTGGTGTCGATCAGATAGACCGCATACGACGCACCGGTGATCTCCGCCGGATCGAAGCGGCTCGCGAACAGTTGCGCCGTCCGCTCATTGCCCGCCTTGAACCGCACGTCGACCGGCGCGCGCGAAACATCGCCGACGCCCAGCGACGTCAACCGCGCCCGCGTTTCCTGCACCGCCTGATCGCGCAGAAAATCGTAGAGCACGCGCTCTTTCAGCTTCCGCGCATCGCTGCCCAGAACCGCCGCAAACGCCGCGTTCACTTCGACCAGCACGCCATCCGCATCGATCAGCGCAATGCCAAACGGCGCATCCTGAATGAACCGCGGGATGCGCGCCTCGACACCGCTGAACCCGGGCAGCATCGGCTGCTCCAACGGGCGCAACTGCACCACCACCGACTGACGCGCTGCATCAACGCTGTGCAGCACCGGCCGTCGCGGCGAGGAATCGACGATGCGCCATACCGTGTGCCCCTGCGGACTGACCGGAGCGACGGAAACATGCACCCACTTGCCAGCCACGTTCTTGAGCTTCAGCTCTTCTTCACGCGCTTCCTTCAAACTCGCCGCGCGCACCAATTGATAAAGCCGCTGCGCCGTCTCAGGGTCAGCCGAAAACCCAGCGACCGGCAACACTTCGCCGCCCGACGCGCTGCGCCCGAACAGTTTGCGCCAAGCAGGGTTCGCATAAGCGACCGACCCATCCGGCGATGTAATGGAACATGCCCGATGATCCGTATCGAGCGCCGCACCGAACAACCGCGCCGGCGCCTCCGGCGACACGAGCCGCCCGGCGGTGAAGACAAACATCAGCGCCGCGCCGCACAGCGTAATCGCGATCAGAAACGCAAGCCCGCCGAGCCCCGCGGCGTCCGGCCACAAAACGACACTCACGCCGCACAGACACGCGACCGCAAACAGCGCCAGCGCCCACTGCCCCATCGAGAGCTTCAGGCGGAACTGTCGGTTCGATTTCGCCGGGGAGAGTTCGGTAGTGGCTTCGGCGGCGGACTCAATCGCAGGTTTCATTTACGACGCTCTGTACGCGCGGACGAGGCTTTCATCTTCAAGCGCATCACGAAGCCGATGACCTGGGCCACGGCAGTAAAGTGCTCGGCTTTGATGCTCTCATCCACGTCGACAGAGGCGTAAAGGGCTCGTGCAAGCGGCGGATTTTCAACGATCGGAACGTTGTGTTCCTTGCCGATTTCACGAATTTTCAACGCAATGTCGTCGACACCTTTGGCGACACAGATGGGAGCGCCCATCTTGCCTGATTCGTAGGCCAAGGCGACGGCATAGTGCGTCGGGTTGGTGATAATGACGGCGGCCTTGGGGACATTCGCCATCATACGCTTACGGGCACGTTCTGAACGAATTTGTCTGATACGGGCCTTAACTGCCGGATCGCCCTCGCTTTGTTTGTGCTCGTCGTGCACTTCCTGACGTGTCATCCGAAGGCGACGCATGCGTTCAAAATACTGCCAGCCGAAGTCGGCGAGCGCGATAACGCCCAACACGGCAAGCGCCGCGATTAAGATTTGAACCGTCAAACTCTGCACGATCGGCAGAAGCCCCGCGATCGGCATAGTGATCAGACCCAACAGCTGATCGCGCGCCGCCCAGACGGTCATGCACACCGCGACGGCGACCACGACCGTTTTCAGCAGCCCCTTGACGAAATTCATGAGCGCAACGCGCCCAAATAGCTTGTCGAGCCCCTTGATCGGGCTCAGCCGCGAAAACTCCGGCTTCAGCTTCGTCCACGCGAACACGGGCTTGTGCTGAACGAGATGCGCGCCCACGCCAACCCCGAGCAACAGACCGAACGGAATGGCAAGGATCCACAGCAGCTGATACCCAACGCCCTCCATCAGCCCGCTGGTCGTCGCGCGATCGAGCGACAGCGTGTGAGGCTGCGATAGAAACCCCGTCATCATCTGGCGCAGACCGCCCGCCGTCGTCCCGGCCCACATAGCGATAAACACGGTCGCGGCGGCGAGCACGAGCCACGCCGCGATGTCCGGCGACTGCGCAACGTCACCCTTCTCTTCGGCCTCCTGCAGCCGCTTTTGGGTAGGTTGTTCGGTTTTCTGTGCGTCGTCTTTATCGTCGGACATCGCAGCGTTCGACCCTTAGTGGGGCACGAACAGCTGAGCTTGGGTTTGGAACGCTTCCAAGAACCAGAGCATCATTGTCGACAACGTAAGTCCCAAAAGGACGAAGCCCGCCAAAATATTAAGCGGCATGGCAATGAAGAAAACCTGAAGCTGCGGCATCATCCGCGCGATCACGCCGGACGCCGCATAGATGATGAGGCCGAAAACGATAAACGGCGCCGACATCTGCAAGCCCGTGGTGAATAGGCCCGACACGGTCTGGATCGCCAGATTCATGAAATCGGCCGGCGGCGGCAGCTTGCCCGGCGGAAAGAGCGTGAACGAATGCTCGATCCCCGCGATGAGCAAATGATGCATGTCGGTCGCAAAGATCAGCGTCACCGCGAGCAGTGACAAAAACATGGAAACGAGCGCGCTCTGCGTCCCCTGATTGGCGTCGAAAGTCTGCGAAAACGCGAGACCCGTCTGCGTCGCGATCACGTTGCCCGCAACCTGCACCGCCGACATTACCATCCGCACGATGAGCCCAACCGCCAGACCAATGACGATTTCGGAGATCACGAGACCCGTGGTCATACCCAAGTTCCCGGCAGTCGCCGGATAGGACGCCCCAACCACCGGCGTCATCACCAGCGTAAGCGTAAGCGCAAGCGCAAGCCTCGCCCGCGGCGGGATGGTGGCCTCACCCAACGCCGGCAGCACCATGACCATCGTCCCCACGCGCGAAAACACGAGCGTGAAGGTGGTGACGTCGGCGGGAAGAATATCAGCGAGCCCGCCGATCATGGCGGATGCCTACTGCGCGATGATGCGCTGAACGATGGTGTCCATTAAACCGGACATGGACGCCGCCATGAACGGCAGCAGCAGAATGACCGACGCAAAGATCGCGAGAATTTTCGGAACGAAGACCAGCGTCGATTCCTGAATCTGCGTCAACGCCTGCAAGATGCCGATGACCACGCCTACGATGAGTCCGATCACCATAACCGGCCCCGCCATCACGATCAGAACCCACGTCGCCTCGCGCGCCAGGTCCAGGGTTTCACCGCCGGTCATGAAATCAACTCCGTCGTAACGTTACTGAAAGCGCCAAGCACAAAAAAATCAGATCGGCATCCGCATGATGTCTTGATAGGCGGCGATCACGCGGTCGCGAATGGCGACGACGGTCTCGAGGGACATCTCGGCCGCGTTGACCGCAGTGACGACGTCGACGATGTCGCCTTTGCCCTTCATCAGCTCGCCGGCCTTGGCTTCCGCCATCTTGCCGGTGCTCGACGCTTCGCCCAGCACGTTCGACAGCATGTCGCCGAACGACGCGCCCGGCGCGGCCGCAGCCTCAGCGCCGCCCGCGCCGCCCATCTTGGCGGCTTGGGCATAGGCGTTGATCGCGGCGGGATTGATGACGGCTGCCATAGGTTAGGTCCTTACCGCTTCAGAAGGTCGACGGTGCGCGCCATCATGGTGCGCGTATTGTCGATGATGCTGAGGTTCGCTTCGTAGGCGCGCTGCGCCTCGCGCATATCCATCATTTCAACCAGCGAATTGACGTTCGGCATCTTCACATAGCCGCGCTCGTCCGCCGCCGGGTGACCCGGCATGTACTGCTCGCGGAAATCCGAGTTGTCCTTAACGATGCTCTTCACGTGCACGGCGGAGACGCCGGTCACGCGATCGAGTTCGTTCTTGAACACCGGCAGCTGACGGCGATAGGGATCTTCGCCCGGCCCCGACGCCGCTGAATTCGCGTTCGCCAAATTCTCGGCGATCACCCGCATACGCTCGGACTGAGCACGCATGCCCGACGCCGCGATCAGCATAGATTTCATCGTATCCATGAATCGACCCTTTCCTTTAACCGTGGCCGCCCAACGCGGAACGCCACATGGACATCATCTTTTTGTAGAGACCGGCCGCCTCTGCGTATTGCATTTGCGTGTCGGCCACCTTCATCGCCTGCTCTTCGAGAATGACGGAGTTGCCGTCGGGCGAAGACTGCGAGCCCGGCGCAGCCATGGTGCGAAATGCTCCGCCTGCGGACGAACTGCTCGACAAGTGCCGCGCGTTCGTCATCTGAATATCGCCGCGCGTCGCCGCATTCAGCGCCGAGCCGAAATCGATGTTCTTCAAATCCTGCGGCACGAAACCCGGCGTCGAGGCGTTCGCGATGTTGCGCGCCAGAACGTCCTGGCGGTTGCCCAGCCAGCTCATCTTCTGCTGCATCAGATTGAAGATCGGAAGGTCTGCGAAGCTCATCTTGCGTCTATCCTACGCGGGACCGATCCCGCACATGTGGCAGAGGCAAGTTTTGCCGAGGACGCTTAAAAGCAGTTTAAGACCGGAGAAGATATTCGAACGATCTGACGAATTTGCTCAAGCATATCCGCCGCTCGCGCGCATTCTTCATCTTGCGCTAACCGATATTCACCGAATGATAACCAGGAAAAATCTGCCGCGCGTTTAGTCGGACTTAAGGTTACGAACCCATTCTCCATCTCGAAAGCACTATTCGCGAGATGCCGAAATGGACGACCCCACCCAATATCTTCGCTTCGTTGCAGCGCTGATATTTGTACTCGCACTGATCGGCGCTGCCGCTTATGCGCTGCGCGCCTTCGGCTTCATTCAACAAGGCGGCCGCCGTCAAAACGATCGCCGCCTCGGCGTCGTTGAATCGATGCTGCTCGACGCACGCCGCCGTCTCGTCATCGTCCGCCGCGACAACAGAGAATACTTGCTTCTCCTGTCGCCCACCGGCGAAACCCTCGTCGACGCCAACATCGACGCCGTCAGCATTCCGGAGCCGCAGATGTCGGGCTCCAGCTTCGTGACGATCAAAACGGAAGCACGTCTGTGAAGTTTGTTCCCGCCATTCTCGCGGCGTTGTTCGCGCTCGTCCTGTCGGTCGAGCCCGCCGCCGCGCAACAAGTGACGCTCGACCTCGGCCAAGGCGGCTCGGGCATGACCGAGCGCTTGATTCAGCTCGTCGCGCTGATCACCGTCCTCAGCATCGCACCGTCCGTCCTCATCATGGTGACGAGCTTTGTGCGCATCGTGGTCGTGCTCTCGCTGCTGCGCACTGCGATCGGCATCCAGCAAAGCCCGCCGAACAGCGTCATCATCTCACTCGCCCTGTTCCTGACCGCCTTCGTCATGGCCCCGACATTCGAGAAGGCCTACAACGAAGGCATCCAACCGCTCATGGCCGAAAAGATCGAACCGGCCGAAGCCTTCACCAAAACCGCCGCCCCCGTCGCCGCCTTCATGCTGAAGCACGTGCGCGAAAGCGACCTCCAACTCTTCTTCAACCTCGCCAAACAAGCCCCGCCGGCCACCGCCGCGGAAACCCCGCTCCGCATCCTGATCCCAGCCTTCCTGATCAGCGAACTCCGCCGCGCCTTCGAAATCGGTTTTCTCTTGTTCATCCCCTTCCTCATCATCGACCTCGTCGTCGCCTCACTCTTGATGGCGATGGGCATGATGATGCTACCGCCAGTGACAATCTCACTGCCGTTCAAACTCATCTTCTTCGTCTTAGTAGACGGCTGGGCCCTCGTCGCCGGCAGCCTCGTCCAAAGCTACGGCGTCGGGTGAGTCTGGGAGCGCGGGCGTCCCGCCCGCTCTTCCTTCCTAAACAGCAATCGCCAACGGCTTAGCGCCGACAACGCTAAGCGCCTCGGCACGTTCGACGACCAACCGTCGCACATGCTCCGCAATCCGCGAAGCACCGCGCGCATCCACATTCATCCGCCCCGCCGCTCCCATCGCACGCAAATGCGCAGGATCTTCAAGCAACTCGGCGACGACCTCGGCGATATCGCCCTCACTGACGCGCGACGCCACGCCGAGCGACACACCCATCCCCGCCCGCTCGAAAGCCGACGCGGACGACGCATGATCTTCCGTCAGGCACAAATAAGCGGCAGGCACGCCAAGCGCCGCGAGCTCGTAAGCCGTCACGCCAAAACTGATCAGCCCCAAATCCGCCTGGCTCATCAAACGCGGCAGATCATTCGGGCTGCGCACGATCGTGTAGCGCGGCGCAATCTTCGCAATGTCGCTTTCCATGCGCGCATCGGCGCCCGGCCCGACAACCACGGTGACATCGAACGCCGGCTTTAGAGAAGCCAACGCCCGCACGGCCGTGCGCGTCAACCCATTCGGATCAGACCCACCCATCGAAACAACGATGCGCGGCTGTCCGTCGCGCCGCAAAAGCGGCGGCATCGTATCGTGCCCAAGCACGACCCACTCCCAACCGACGTAGGGCTCGGCCTCCGCGCCTTCCCAATTCAGCGCAAACACCTGCGGCACCGGCGGATAGAACGACGCATCGGCCGTAAGCCGCCGCGCGCTGCCGTCGTCGATCAACGTCACGATCATATCGGCGCCCCGAAGACGCATCACCGACGTCGCCGACAAATCCGTCCGCACATCGAGAACCGTGGCGACAGGCTTATGCTCCGCCGCAAGCGACAGCAGCCAATCGATCTCCTTCGCGCCCTTCGGCATCACATCGATGGCGAACCCGGCCGCCTGCACCGGCTCGATCGTCAGCGCGTCATCCTGCATCGCAAAGCGAACGCCGAACCCTTCGCGGTCGCGCAGCGCCTTCGCGACGCTCAGGCACCGCCGCACATGACCAAGTCCGATCGCAGCACTGCCGTCGCAGCGCATCAGCACCGTCCCGCTCGAAGCCGTCGCGGCCTTCTGCTGAACATGCGCGTTGAGGTCGAGCAAACCCGGCTCCCGATTGAGCAGCGCCACCAGATCGGTCAGCGTCGCCTCGCCCGCCTGCGCGTGCAGACGGTCATATATCGTCTCGATGAACGTCACGTCGGCCGGCGTATCGACGGACAACCGCGCGCCCTTGAAGCGCCACTTCGCCGGCATGTCGATCTGCGCAACCTTCACGAACTCCGGATGAATCTTGAAATAGGCGCTAACATGCTCGCGCGCGATCGGATCGTCGTGCGCCTTCACCACCAGCTTGTCGAGCGCCCAGCGCGTCATGGGATCCGCGCCGTCATGGATCGCCGACACACCCGGCTTCAACGTCACGAAGTCGGCCTGCAACCGCATCATTTCGCGAATCAGATAATCGATGAACCCCGCATCGACGAGCGGCGCATCCGCATTCACGCGCACGATGATGTCGGGATCGATCGTATGCGAAGCCAGCGCAAACCGCGCCAGCACATCGTCTTCCGGCCCACGAACGACAACCGCACCCTGCGATTGCGCATACTCGGCAAGCACGTCGTCCGCCGGATCGATCGTCGTCGCGACGCAAATCGTCTCGATCAACTCCGACTTCCGCAAACGATGCAGGATGTGCCACAGCAGCGGCTTGCCGACGATCGGCTTCAACACCTTGCCCGGCAAGCGAGTCGAACGCATACGTGCTTGCACGACGGCGGCAATGTGCGGCTTCTTCGGCATCTGTTACGCAGCCTCTGGGCGCCAACTGCGCCGGATATGTTTGAGCGGACGCATCCCGTCCGACGGATCGGCACGCCATTCGCGATCGGGCAATTCCGACGGCAGCGGTTCTTTGACACCCGAACCGTCCGCACGCTCACCCGCGCGCACCATCGCGATCACCGGCGCCATCTGCTCCGGCAACCAGCAATGACCGGCGGCATACTCCGCCCCCGTCTTGTCGAGATCGAGATGAAACTCGACCATCGGCGCATTCCACTTGGCGACCGCGCGCAAGATCACGCCCGGCGACACCGTGTGATCCGACCAGCCGCAAGCAAACCCCGTCGCATCGGCAATCGTCTTCAGCGCACCGAGGTTCGCCTCATCCGGCGGCGTCGGATAGGCCGACACCGTGTGAAGCAACGTCACGTCGCGCGCGCCATGCTTGCGCAACACATCCGCCGCATGCGTGATTTCCGGCATGGTCGCCATGCCGGTCGAAAGGATCACGGGCTTCCCCGTCGCTGCGCACGCGGCAAGCAACGCGTCCCACATCAATTCATATGACGCGATCTTGTACGCATCGACATGCGGACGAAGTTCCTCGACCGCCTTCAGGTAAAACGGCGTGCACATGAACTGCACACCCTGCGATCGGCAACGTTCCGCAATCGGCCCCAGAAACGAGACGGGAAGCTCCCATTCGCGCCGTGCACGATGCTTCGCGCTTTGCGCCAAGATCTCAGGCGCGAACATCTCGTCGATCTTGAACAGCTGAAACTTGACCGCCCCGCATCCGATGGCGGCGGCGCGATCGATAAATTCGAACGCGCGCGCGAGGTCGCGGTCGTGATTGCTCGAGACTTCGGCAATGAACAGACACGCCATCGGTCGCCCCAACCAATCCGTAAACAGACGTTAACCAATTCTAAAGCCGCGACCGTTACCAAGTTCATAACGCCGCCGAAGCGCGAGGACGCTCAGTGACCGCCGCAACACAGAAATCGACGCCGATCGCCAACGACGGCACACATCGCGGCGCGATCATCGACCGCGTGAACGGCTTCGACATCGTCGCCTGCGAAACCTGCGGCTTCCGCCATGTGCTGCCGCTGCCGACGGCGAAGGAGCAGCGCGCGGCCTACGAAGAAGCCTACTACCGGGACGAAAAGCCGACGTATCTCACGCGCGCGCGCGAAGACGCGGAATGGTCGCGCCTCGCTTGGGACGATCGCCTCTCGCTATTCGAAGATCTATTGAAGCCAGAAGCGACGCGCGCGCTCAGCGTCCTCGACATCGGCTGCGGCCCCGGTTGGTTCTTGAAAGTCGCCGCCGATCGTGGTTGGAAAACACAAGGCATCGAGCCCTCACGCCAAGCCGCCCAACACGCGCAAAGCATCGGCCTCGATATCATCAACGCGATGTTCGACGAAACGACGGCGTCCAGCGTCGACTGCGCCGATGTCGTCCATCTGAACAACATGCTCGAACACGTCGCCGATCCGATCGCACTCTTGCGTCTCGCGATCGCGCGCGCCTGGCCCGGCGGGTTGATCTGCGTCGGCGTGCCCAACGACTACAACGCATTGCAAGAAGCGGCGCGCGCGTCTGGCACACCACCATGGTGGCTCGCGCCGCCGCATCATCTGAATTACTTCGACTTCGCATCGCTGGAAGGCGTACTAAAGCGACTCGGGCTCGACGTCATCGAAACGCTGACGAGTTTCCCGATGGAACTGTTCCTGCTCATGGGCGAAAACTACGTCGGCAACGACACCGTCGGCCGCCAATGCCATCTGCGCCGCAAGCAATTCGATCTGGCGCTGGAAAACGCAGGTCTCGGCGACGTTCGCCGCAAACTGTACGGCGCGCTCGCGAAAGCGGGCATCGGACGCGAGGCGATCATCGTCGCGCGCAAATCCTGGGCGTAAATATGTCGAGCGAAACCACGCCCTTCTTTATCGTCTCCTCCGGCCGCTCCGGCACGGCGATGATGGAACGTCTGTTCAGCTGCTTCCCGCAGGCCGAGATGCATCACGAATACATGGTGCATCACATCCAGCCCGCGGCCGTGAAGTACCACATGGGCCTCATCGGCCTTGGCGAAGCGATGCACACGCTGCGCGCCACCCACGCCGCCGCGATCCATTATTCAGAAGCGCCGCTCTGGGGCGACGCGTCGAACAAGCTGTCGTGGCTCATCCCCGCGCTCCAACTCATGTTCCCGACCGCGCGCTTCGTCCACCTGATCCGCGACGGCCGCAAAGTCGCGAGCTCCTATTTCCACAAGCTCGGCGCCGAGTGCTACGACGATCACTCGACCGCAGCGTTGCAACGCTACTACGACGCGCGCGGCGAACTACCCGCACCGCCGCCGGAGAAGAAATACTGGTGGCCTCTGCCGCCGCGCGGTCATCAACAGGAACTGGAATTCCTGACCTACAATCAGTTTCAGCGCATCGCCTTCCACTGGGCCGAGGTCAACCGCACGATCATCCACGACCTCGACGTCATCCCGCAGGAACGCCGTCACACGGTGCGTCTCGAAGATCTCGTCGGCCGCGCCGACGCGCGTCAAGGATTGCTTAACTTCTTAGGCCTGCCCTGGGACGACCGCGTGGTCGGCCTGCTCAACCGCCCGCACAATGTGAACCGCCCCGAAGACTATCCGCTGACCCGCGAACAGAACGAACAGTTCAAACTCATCGCCGGCGACGTGATGCAAAGCTTCGGCTACGACCGCAGGCCCGAATATCGAGTAGCATACTAACTCCCCTCGCCCGCCCCAGGGCGGGCGAGGGGTGAAGGGAACGAATAACGCCGCATCTAAACCCGAACTTAACCACGAGAGTCCGACGCTGGGGTTGGCTGCACTCCCACCCGCGGACCCTCAATGACCTTCTCGTGCGATCTTTGCGACAACACCTCGCTTGAGCAGGTGTACGCGCCGCAGAACTCCCCTCGCCGCCTCACCGTCTGGCTCTGCTCGCATTGCGGCTTGCTGCAGAGCCTGCCGCGCACCGATCGCGCCGAACGAAAAGAGGCAACGATCTCGTCGGGCGCCGACTGGGGCAACCTACGCTATGGCAAAGGCTTCCGCGCCGAAGCGAACCTCGCAACGCTCAGACCATTCCTGCACAAGCAGCGTCCGCTCCGCGTCCTCGACATCGGCGCCAACCGCGGCGCTTTCGGCCTCGAACTGAAGTCCGCCTATCCGAAAGCCCACATCATGGGCATCGAGCCGGACGAGCGCGTCGTCGGCGCCTGGGCCGGCAAGTCCGGCTTTACCTGGCTGCACGCACGTCTCGAAGACACGCGTCTGGAAGACGAAGGCTTCGACGTCATCTATTCCTGCCACACGCTGGAACACCTGAAGAGCCCGCGCCAGTCCCTCCTGGCGCACCGCGCAAACTTGGCGCCGAACGGCTACCTGATGCTGGAAGTGCCGAACACCGCGATCATCGGCTCCAACGACATCGTCGAAGAATTCTTCATCGACAAACACCTCTACCACTTCTCGCCGCGCTCGTTGGCGAAGCTGCTCTCCGTCTGCGGCTTCCGCGCCGTCGCCATCGGCGACCCGCGCGACAGCGTGAACATCACCGTCGTCGCCGTGAAAGCCGACGCGGTATTGCCAACGGTCGCCGCCGACCCGCGCGAAGTCGAAGCCGCCGCCGCTTTGATCTCCGCGTACCACGCGCAGCGCTTGCAGAACCTCAGCGCCCTCGTCCAGGTCGCCGCAATGATCGACGCCATGGCCCCGCGCAAAGTCGCGATCTGGGGCGCCGGCCGCCTGCTCAACAGCCTGATCCTGAACGGCGGCCTGCGCCCGCAAGCGCTCGCCGCCGTCGTCGACAAACACTTGATCCGCTACGCGAACGAAGCCCACGGCGTCCGCCTTACGGCGCCGGAAGATCTCGGCAACGTCAGACCCGACATCGTCGTCGTCATGTCGCGCAGCTTCGCCAACGAAATCCGCATCGAAGCTCAAGAACGCGCGCCGGGCTGCGAAGTCCTCGCTTACACCGACCTCCTCGCGCGCGCCAAAACGCAAATGGCGGCGTAACGGACCACCGATGAACGCAAACATTCAGCTGTCCCAACTGAACGCAAGCCTAGCAGCGCAAAGCGGCGATCTCGCCCGCCTCGCCGCGCACGCGCGCGACATCCGCCGCACATCCGTCGCCGCGATCTATCACGCAACGTCAGGACACCCCGGCGGCTCACTCTCCTGCGCCGACATCTTATCGGTTCTTTACGGCCAGGAGCTTGGGCTCGACGCATCGAACGCCACGTCGCAAGACCGCAACCGCTTCGTTCTGTCGAAAGGCCACGCGGCCCCCGCGCTCTACGGGACGTGGGCCTCCTTCGGCCTGATGGATCGCAAGACGGCACTGTCGCTGCGCAAACTCGGCAGCATCGCCCAAGGCCATCCGCACGTACTGGACACGCCGCTCGCCGAAACAAGCACAGGCTCCCTCGGCCAAGGCTTCTCGACCGCCATCGGTATGGCGCTGGGCTTACGCCATCAGCGCAAGACCGCACGCGTCTACACGCTCCTTGGCGACGGTGAGATGCAAGAAGGCGAAGTCTGGGAAGGCGCGATGTGCGCCGCCCATCACAAACTATCGAACCTCTGCGCCATCATCGACTACAACAAACTCCAGTCCGACGACCGAAACGAAGCCATCATGGGCCTTGAACCGCTGGCGCAAAAATGGCGCGCCTTCGGCTGGCACACGCTCGAAATCCTAGGCCACGAAATCCCGGCCATCACGGCAGCGCTCCACGAAGCGCGCGCCATCAATTGGCGCCCGACCGTCATCATCGCCCACACGATCAAAGGCCGCGGCGTCCCTTACATGGAAGATCAACCGCTCTGGCACGGCAGCGTGAAACTCACGCGCGAACAGACGGAAACCGCATTGCTGTCGCTCGGCGCCTCCGCCATCGAAGTCAAGGAGCTGCTCGATGTCCGCTAGCCCGCAACTCATCGGCTCCAGCGGCGACTCGCTGCGCGAGGCCTTCGGCAAAGCACTCAGCGCCTGCGCCAACGACTACCCGAACCTCGTCGTCCTCGACGCGGATATCGCGGGCGGCACCGGCGTGCACCACTTCCGCAAATCCCACCCCGACCGCTTCTTCCAATTCGGCATCGCCGAACAGAACATGATGGCCGCAGCCGGCGGCATGGCGGCGACAGGGTTGATCCCCGTCGTCACAACCTTCGCCGTCTTCTGCCTGCGCGCCATCGAACAAGCGCGCCTCTCCATTGCCTACGCCAAGCGCAACGTGAAAATCGTAGCAAGCCACCCGGGCCTCGACGTCGGCCCCGACGGCGGTAGCGCGCAAGCCCTCGAAGATCTCGCCGCCTTCCGCGCCATCCCCGGCATGACAGTGATCTCGCCCGCCGACGCCGAAGAAATGGCGCAAGCCACCCGCGCGGTTCTCGACTTCGACGGCCCCGTCTACATGCGCACCGGTCGCAGCGGATCGAAGCGCCTCTTCGGCCCCGACCACAAATTCGAAATCGGCAAAGGCCAAGTCCTGCGCAACGGTAACGACGTGACGCTCGTCGCCTGCGGCGTCGAAGTCGCCCGCGCCGTCGAAGCCGCGGAGCTGCTGGCGAAAGACGGCATCGCCGCTCGCGTCATCAACATGCCGACCATCAAGCCGATCGACACCGCGCTCCTCGCACTCGCGTCGAAGGAAACCGGCTGCATGGTGACCGCCGAAGATCACAACATCTACGGCGGCCTCGGCGGCGCCGTCGCCGAAGCGCTCGCGCAGACCACACCCTGCCCGATCGAATTCGTCGGCGTGCGCGACGTCTTCGGTCAATCCGGCGAACCGGACGAACTCGCCGAACACTACAAACTCACCGCACCCCACATCGCCGAAGCCGCACGTCGCGCCATCGCCCGCAAGGCCCGCTCATGACCGCTCCGCTCGACGGCCGCACAGCCTTCGTCACCGGCGGCAGCCGCGGCATCGGCAAAGCCATCGTGCGAAAACTGGTGAAAGCCGGCGCACGCGTCGCCTTCACCTATCGCGGCGAACGCGACCAAGCCCTCGCGCTGCAAAAGGAACTCGACAACACCGCCACCGTTTTGCGGATGGAAGTAACCGACCGCGCCTCCGTCACGCTCGCGATGGATGAAGCCGCAAAACGCTTCGGCGAATTCTCGATCCTGGTCAACAACGCCGGCATCAACAAACCGACCGATTTCGACCAAGTCACCGACGCCGACTGGGATCAAATCCTGGGCGTCAATCTCAAAGGTCCCTTCATCTGCAGCCAAGTCGCCCTACCCCATCTGAAAGCAGCAGGCGGCGGCTCCATCATCCACATCGGCTCCGTCAGCGGCCAATACGGCGGCCCGCGCACCGCACATTACGCCGCGTCGAAAGCGGGCCTCATCTCGCTCAGCCAAGTGATCGCCCGCTTCGGCGCCAAATCGAACATCCGCTCCAACGTCGTCGCCGCCGGCCTCATCCAATCCGAAATGGCCGCCGCCGGCATGGCCTCACCTGCCGTCGCGAAGGCAGCCGAAACCATCGTCCTCGGCCGCCTCGGCACAGCTGACGAAGTCGGCGATGCCGTCGTCTATCTTGCAGGCCCCGCCTCCAGCTACATCACCGCGCAGACGATCAACGTCAACGGCGGCTTGTACTTCTGATGAAGAAGAAAACGCTGCTCATCGTCTCCGGCGGCGTGCAGGCCACGCACGGCATCAAACGCGCGAAGGATTTCGGCTGCCACGTCGTGGTCAGCGACCTGAACCCGAACGCGCCGGGCTTCGACCTCGCTGACGACCGCCTGATCGCCTCGACCTACGACCCGGCGCAAACCCTCGCCGCCGCTGAGCACTATCACCGCACGGTCCGCCCGATCGACGGCGTCATTACCATCGGCTGCGACGCACCGCTGACCGTCGCAACCGTGGCCGACCGCCTGAAAATCCCAGGCATCCCGATCGAAGCCGCCGAACTCGCGCAAGACAAGCTGGCGATGAAACGCCGCTTCGCCGAAGCCGGCGTGCCGGTGCCGTGGTTCGCCCCGCTCGCCGACGCCGAACAACTCCACGTCATCATCAAACAGCGCGGCTACGGCCTCGTCGTCAAACCCGTCGACAGCCGCGGCAGCCGCGGCGTGCAACGCCTCAAACCCGGCGCCGATCTCGAAGCCGTCTTCGACCGCGCCGCCGCGCAATCGCCGACACGCCGCGTCATGGTGGAGGAGTATTTGGCCGGCGCGCAGATCTCGACGGAATCGATCCTCATCGAAGGCGAGGGCTTCACTCCCGGCTTCTCCGACCGCAACTACGAATTCCTCGACCGCTACGCCCCGTACTTCATTGAGAACGGCGGCGACCTGCCCAGCCATCTCGACGAGAAAACGCAAGAAGCTGTCAAACGCACAGCCGAAGCCGCAGGCCGCGCACTCGGCGTCAGCACCGGCAACATCAAAGGCGACCTCGTGGTCGTCGGCGGCAAACCGTACGTCATCGAACTCGCCGCGCGCGCATCGGGCGGCTACTTCTGCACCCGCGAAATCCCGCTCAACACCGGCGTCGACTTCATCGGCGCGGTGATCAAGATCGCACTGGGCGAACACGTCGACGCCGCCGACCTGATACCGAAACGCCTAACCCCCATCGTCCAACGCTACGCCTTCCCCGAACCCGGCCGCGTCACACGCATTACCGGCCTTGAAGACGCGCGCCGCGTCCCCGGCATCGAAGAACTCATCGTCACGGTCGCGCTCGGCGACGAAATCCACCCGCCGACGCATTCCGGCTGCACAGCCGCCATGGTGCTCGCCACCGGCAACAGCGTCGCCGCCGCCCGCACCAGCGCCACGGCAGCCCTCGCCGCGCTGAAAATAGAAACCGTGCGCGCATGAGCAAGTTAAACGTCTTCGCGCTCTTCCACCTCAACATCGCCTTCTCGTCGATTGAGGAAGAACAACGGCCCGAAGTCGTTGCCCGCTGCTACTGGCCGCTCTTGAATCTCCCGGACGCCATCAACGCCCCCATCGCCATCGAAGCGACCGGATACACGCTCGAAAGCATCGCCGCAATCGATCCAAGATGGATCGGCGAACTGCGCCGGCTGATCGGCTTGGGCCGCATCGAATTCATCGGCTCAGGCTACGCGCAACTGATCGGCCCGCTCGTGCCCGCTCAGGTGAACGAAGCGAACCTGGCGATCGGCCACACCGTCTACGAAAGCCTACTCGGCGTCCGCCCGACCATCGCGCTCGTCAACGAACAAGCCTACGGCGCAGGCCTCGTGCCGCTCTATCTCGCAGCCGGCTATCGCGCGATCCTGATGGATTGGGACAACGTCGCCGCGCACCATTCCGACTGGGACAAGGAAACCAAATTCCACCCGCAACGCGCGCGCGGCCCCGACGGCTCGGAGATCGGCCTGCTGTGGACGCACACGATGGCGTTCCAAAAACTCCAACGCCTCGCCCACGGCGACATCGAACAACGCGAATACCTGGCCTTCGTCGAAGCCCAGCGCGGCCGCGACCCGCGCGTCCTGCCGCTATACAGCAACGACGCCGAAATCTTCGACTTCCGCCCCAAGCGCTTGCACACCGAGGAAGCGATCCGAGCCGGCGAATGGCAAAGTATCGCCGAAGCCTGGTCCCGCCTCGCGCACTCCGCGCGCGCACGCTTCATCAAGCCGTCGGACGCCCTCGCGCTCACCGACAACGCCGCCGCGAACCAACTGCTAGACCTGCAAACCGCCGCCTATCCCGTGCCGGTGAAGAAGCAGAAGAAATACAACATCACCCGGTGGGCTGTGTCCGGCCGCGACGACCTCGCCGTCAACGCAAGCTGTCACCGCATCCTCCAGGGCCTCAACGACCGCAACGTCCAAGACCCCAACGCCTGGCGCGAACTCTGCTACCTCTGGTCCAGCGACTTCCGCACCCACATCACCCAGACGCGTTGGCTGCGCTACCGCGAACGCCTCAGCGCCGCCGAAGACGTGTTCGCCGTACCGCAGCAGCCGATCCCCGCCCCAACGGGCGCGCCGGCAGGCCGCACCGAACACAAATGGCTGGAGATCGAAACCCCCTCGCTCTCCGCCATCTTGAACCGCCGCCGCGGCCTCGCCATCCACGAAATCCGCGCGCGCGACGACAGCCGCCCGGCGATGCTCGGCTCGCTCCTCCACGGCTACTACGAAGACATCGACCTCCAATTCGATTGGTACAGCGGCAACTGCACCTTTGAGGCTCCAGGCGTATCAAAAACCACGGACCTCGATTGGGCCGCTCCCAACGTTTACGGCGACGAGCAAACCGGCGACGCCATCGTCGAAGCCGAAATCGCGACGCCGCTCGGCCCCATCTTCAAACGCCTGCGCTTCGCCGCCCACGCGCCGCGCGTAGACTTCGAGATCGCCTTCGCGTGGAACGACTGGGGCCGCGGCTCGCTGCGTCTCGGAAATTTCCTGCTGAACCCGGCGGCCTTCGACCACGACCGCCTGTCGTTCGCGACTCACAACGGCGGCCGACGCGCGGAAACCTTCGCCCTCAACGAAACGGTCGACCATGGGCGCCCGATCTCATTCCTCGTCTCCGCCTCCACCGGCGTCGGCATGACGGAGGGTTGGATAGAAATCGGTGACGACAACCGCGCCGTCCGCGTCGACGTCGACCGCACCACGGCCCAACTCGTCGGCATGGTCCAACACCAGCGCACACGCGAAGGCTTCTTCTGCCGCCTGGCACTCTCCGCGCTCGAACTCGACGAGACACGCAAGCCCGATCCTGTGACCGGCCCTCGCTGCTTCCGCTACGGCCTGACACTGCGTTAGCCGCGGCCTGCGTTAACGTCTCGTTTCCACTATTTTCGGTCGTCCTTAACCAACACGGCCTTACCTTTTCGCTGAAGTTCCTCCTGCGATCAGGTCCCCGATGTCCGCTGCCAGCCAGCCCCATTACGCCACCGACGATGACGAAGCCCTTCCCGGCGCTCACGGCCTGCTTCAGCAGACCCGCGATTTTCTGCATCCGGCGATCGACCTGAACGACCGCACCGTGCTGGTGACCGGCGGCACGGGCTCATTCGGCAAGCACTTCGTGCGCACGGTCATCGCCCGCTACAAGCCGAAGAAGCTCATCATCTTCTCGCGCGACGAACTCAAGCAATACGAGATGGCGCAGGTCTTCCCGCAGGACCGCTTCCCCTTCATGCGCTACTTCATCGGCGACGTGCGCAACGTCGACCGTCTTGAGATGGCGATGCGCGATGTCGACTACGTCATTCACGCGGCCGCGCTGAAACAGGTGCCGATCGCCGAGTACAATCCCTTCGAATGCATCGCGACCAACGTCATCGGCGCCGAGAACGTGGTCCAAGCCGCGATCCGCCGCAACGTCAAGCGCGTCATCGCCCTCTCCACCGACAAGGCCGCGAACCCGATCAACCTCTACGGCGCCTCCAAACTCGCCGCCGACAAGATCTTCGTCGCCGCCAACAACCTCTCCGGCGCCGACGGCTGCCGATTTGGCGTCGTGCGTTACGGCAACGTCGTCGGCTCGCGCGGCAGCGTCATGCCCTTCTTCCAAAAACTGATCGCCGAGAGCGCCGACTCCCTTCCCATCACCGACCCGCGAATGACGCGCTTCTGGATCACACTGACCCAAGGCGTGAACCTCGTCCTGTCGTCGATGGAGCTCGTTCACGGCGGCGAAATCTTCGTCCCCAAAATTCCGTCGATGAGCACGGCCGACCTCGCGCGCTCGATGGCCCCGCAAATGCCGCATAAAGTCATCGGCATCCGTCCCGGCGAAAAGCTGCACGAAATCATGATCTCCGCCGACGACGCACGCCAGACGCTGGAACTCATCGACCGCTACGTGATCCTGCCCAGCTATTTCGCCGGCCCGCGCAACGCCTACATCGAACGCGGCGCCAAACCCGTGCGCGAAGGCTTCGCTTACTCAAGCGACGCGAACCCGGAACGCCTGGACGCCCGCGTGCTGCAAAACATGCTGGCCGACGCTTTCGCATGAGCTTCCTGCCCTACGGCCGCCAAGTCATCGAAGATGACGACATCGCAGCCGTCGTGCAGGCCCTGCGCAGCGACTACCTGACCACCGGCCCGCGAGTCGCCGAATTCGAACAAGCGCTCGCGGCCGCGACAAACGCCAAGCATGCGATCGCATGCTCCAACGGCACGGCCGCGCTGCACCTCGCAGCGCGCGCACTCAATCTCGGACCCGGCACGACAACTATCGTCCCCGCCGTCACGTTCTTAGCGACGGCGAATGCCATCCGCCTGAACGGCGGCGACGTCGTCTTCGCCGACGTCGATCCCGACACCGGCCTGATGCGCGCATCGGACCTCGAAGACGCCTTATCGCGCTGCGACACCGCCGCCCGCGCCGTCTTTAACGTCCACCTCGCCGGCCAATGCGGCGATGTCGTCGGCATCCACGCCCTGGCGCGCGACCACGGCCTACGCATCGTCGACGATGCCTGCCACGCTATCGGCACAAGCTACGGCCGCGGCAACCGCATCGGCGACAACGCATACGCCGATCTCAGCTGCTTTTCGTTCCACCCGGTCAAGACGATTGCGCTCGGCGAAGGCGGCGCGATCACCACCAACGACAGCGCCCTCGCCGGCATCATCGCCCGCGACCGCACGCACGGCATGACGCGCGACCCGAACGACTTCGTCCAGAGGGCAGAAGCGCTCGACCCGCGCAACGAAGCGAACCCCTGGTACTACGAAATGGAAGCGCCGGGGCTGAACTACCGCATCCCCGACATTCTCTGCGCGCTGGGCACCAGTCAGCTCAAGAAGCTAGACCGCTTCGCCGCGCGCCGGCGCGAACTCGTCGCCATCTATGATGCCGCGCTCGCCAACCTCAGCCCGCATGTCAAACTGCTCGCGCGCACGCCAGGCGTCACGCCGGCGTGGCACCTCTACATCGCCTTGATTGATTTTGCAGAACTCGGAGTCGACCGCGCCGCGGTGATGCAGCGCCTAACCGCGCAAGGCATCGGCACGCAGGTTCACTACCTGCCTGTCTACCGCCAACCCTACTATCGTGAATTCGATCCCGCGTTGAAGCTGCGGGGAGCCGACGAATATTATCGTCGCACGCTCAGCCTGCCGTTATTCCCGGCAATGACTGACGAAGATCCCGCGCGCGTCGTAAGCGCACTGGGCGAGGCACTGGGGCTTTAAGCTCGCTCGTCGATCTCGTGCGCAATATCTTCGCGCCGCCTGTCTTCCATCTGACGCAGATATTCGGAACGGCGCAGCATCTCCTCAGCCGGATACTGCCAAATCACATCGCCGCTCTCGACGTCGACCGAGCGGTAGACGAACGCGCGTGTGTTCTTGTCGCGTGAGATCGTCATGTGACGCTCGGCTTCGGCCGATGCTTTCCGCTGGCTCTCGCGATAATCGTCCGTCGCGCGATTATCGGCCTGCGATCTACGCGGCGGCTCGACCGGAGGTTCCGGCCGGATCGGCGCTATGCGAGGCACGGCCACCGCTGACGGTGGCGACACTTGAATTGGATCGCTCAAAGTCGACCTCCTCTCTCAGTCCCCGACACACCTCTTGTTCTTGTTATCTTCACGGTTTCATGAGGGAACAGATTCGTTCTTCAACGAGATACGGGGCCGGCTTAACGCGCCGGCCCCGCTCTCAACTACTTACCGGCGATTACCGGAACAGCGACAACAGAACCGTCGGCGCTTGGTTGGCAATCGACAGCGCCGAGATACCCAACTGCTGCTTCGTCTGCAGCGACTGGAGACGGGCGCTTTCGACGGCCACGTCGGCGTCGACGAGGTTACCGATGCCGTTCTGAAGTTCATCCGACAGCTTCACGACGAAGTCTTTGTGGATCGAGAGCTTCTTCGAGTCGGTACCGAGCTGCGCCAACGCCAGGTTCAAGTTGTTGAGCGAAGTCTCGATGGTCGCAACCATCGTCGAGGCCGCAGCCTGCGTCGACACGTTGCCGGCCGCCGCCACGGTTACAAGCGAACCGCCGAGCGACAGGTTACGCGCCGTCGCCGTGATGGCCGACGTACCGTCGGTGTTGGCGAGAGCGGTGATGTTCGTCGAGCCAGTGACCAGCGTCGACCCGTCAAACGTGGCGTTCGACAGCGTCTTCGTGATCTGGTCGCGAAGAGCGGTGAATTCCGCGTTGTAGGCGGCGCGAGCGTTGGCGTCGATCGCGGTGTCTTTCGCCGCGAGCGCTTTTTCCTTCATTTCCTTCAGCAGGTCCGAAACGGCCGTGCCGGCGGCAATGCCCGTGTCGACGACGCTGATGGCGCGGTTCAAAGAGTTCGTAACGGAGTTGAAGTTCTGAACGTCGGAACGCATGCCCTGCGCAATCGCGAAGATGGCGCCGTTGTCCTTCGGACCAGCAACCTTCAAGCCGGTGTTGATGCGCTGCTGCGTGGTTTCGAGCTGCTTGTTGGTCGCATTCAGGTTTTGCAGCGCGACCATCGCGCCGTAGTTGGTGTTGACTGAAATAGCCATGTGAACTTCTCTCCGTTCTGGTCGTGGGTGGCGTTTTGCCCGCAGAGCGTTTTGCCCCGCACGCCCTTGGTCGCAATGTGCGTACCTGAAAAACGCGCGAAGTTTGTTCGCACTTTCTCAACCATTCGGATCAAGGGCGGACGCCGTTTGGAACCGGCGGTAATTCGGTGCTCACCATGCGCCGGCGCGGCCCTCGGGCGGCGCGCGGCAAAAGCTGCCCGGCAAATTCTGCCGCACCCGGCACTTCCTGCCGGAGCAAAACGAAAAAAGGCGGCGCCCGAGGACGCCGCCAAAGTCACGCTAGAAAGGAGCCAGTCTTATCTACGGGCCGCGATCGGGCGCCCCGCGGTAGGCTTTAGCTACGGAACAAGTTCAAGATCACCTGCGGCGCCTGGTTCGCGATGGACAGGGCCTGAATGCCAAGCTGCTGCTTCGTCTGCAGCGATTGCAGGCGGGCGCTTTCCTTGGCCAGATCTGCGTCGACCAAGTTGCCGATACCGTGCTCAAGCTCGTCCGAGAGCTTAGAGATGAAATTCTTGTGCAGCGTCACCTTCTTGGAGTCCGTACCAAGCTGGGACAGGGCGAGGTTCAAGGCGTTCAGCGACGTTTCGATGGTCGCGATCATCGTCGAGGCGCGCGCCGCGGTCGAGATGGTCGACGTAGACGCCACGGTCACGATCGAACCGCCCAGCGACAAGTTGCGCGACGCGACCGTGATGAAGGAGTTGCCGTCGGCATTGGCCAGCGCCTGGATGTTCGTGACCGAACCGTTCAAGATGTTCGAACCGTCGAAGGCCGCGTTCGCTACCGTCTTGGTGATCTGATCGCGCAGCGCCGTGAAGTCGGCGTTATAGGCCGCGCGGGCGTTGGCGTCGATCGAAGGATCCTTCGCCGCCAGGGCCTTCTCCTTCATCTCCTTCAGAAGCTCGGAGATGCCGGTGCCGGCCGCGACCGCCGTGTCGGCGACCGACAGCGTACGGTTCAAGCTCTGGGTCACGGCGTTCAACGCCATGACGTCCATGCGCATGTTCTGAGCGATGGCCCAGACGGCGCCGTTGTCTTTGGGTCCCGAGATCTTGAGACCGGTGTTGACGCGGTTCTGAACCCCCTCGAGGTCCGAATTCGTTGCGTTCAAGTTCTGGAGCGCAATCATCGCTCCGTAGTTGGTGTTCACGCTGATCATGGCAGTGGGCTCCTTCCATTCTGGACTGCATTGGGCGAACGTTCTTTATGGCGTTCGTCCTCGGTTTGGTTACCGCAACCCTCGTGCCAATCCGAAAATGCAAGGAAATCCGCTAAAAATAAGGCCCGCACGATGGCGGGCCAGGTAAGTCTTGCAAGTTTTGCCGGGCATTGTTCGCTGCCGGTCAATTCTTTCCGCGTTGGCCGTTAGGTTGCCGAACGCTGCGACAGTCCCGCCATGATCGACTTGTTGACGTCGATCAACGGATCTAGAGAGGCGCCGGTGCTGGCGATGTCGCTGGAGAAGCGCGACACCCACAACGACAGCGAAATGATTTGCGCCCGCAACGCGTCGGGCAGTTGATTGCCTTTCGACGAACAGTCGACGGCCAGCGCGCTCCACAGCCGCCGGTTCCAATCCAACGCGTCGACGAGCTGCGCGATGTTCGAGCGCCCGACCTTGTTCGCTTCGATCAATGCTTGTGTAACCTGCGCGAACAACCGGTACTCGGTGTCGCGCGGGTTTTCAGCGGACCGCTGCGCTTTCTGATAGGCTTGCAGGGACATAAGACAACCTCAGACCTTCGAACTCGAAAAGTTGGCGGCACTTGATCAGCGCCTTGTAATAGTGGCCCTGCAGCACGTCGCGCGAGATGGCGACGCAAGTCGCAAGGGCGTCACGATCGGTGATCGCGTTCATGAACTCGCTCATGCGCGACACGAATTCCTCATAATACTTCTCCGACTGCTCCGGATCGAGATAGAGCATCATGATCGGGAAATAGATCCGTTTGGCCGGCGTATTCGCTTCGTCGGCCTGCATGATGTCGCGATCGCGCAGGATCGAGGCCTTGTTTTCGATGACAAGGCTCACGCGCCGGTCGCCGTTGGTCAGCACCGCGCCGTTCAACACGAATTTTTCACCCGGCTTAAGGGAAAGTTTCAGCGGCATCTCATGTCTCGCACCGTCTTGCGGCGCGCCCCTCTTCTAGGGTTGCAACTTGATCCGCACGATAGGCCCGTACGGTTAATGAAGCGCTTCGGCCAAGACGAATTTGAATAAACAAAATCCTACGCACCCGGCGTTCAGCCTTTGTCAGCCTTAGCGTCGCATTAAGCGTGCGGAACTATAGTCCGTAGACAGATCATCAGTCTAAGGATCAACGCGCATGGCCGCGAGCGCGCATGGCAAGAACGACACGACCGCAAGCAAGGCGCACGCCCTTGCGACGCTCATCGCCGAGAACGCGTCTCAGCCTTCGGGTCCCCGCCGCGAGTCGTTGAACGCGCTGCGCAAAGCCGTCGGCCACTACAAGAAGGGCGAATGGGCCCCCGCCGCAATCGCCGCCGCCGAAGCCGCCGACGCCGACGCGAAATTCGCCTCCGCCTTCCATCTCCTCGCGCTCGCCCTCGACAACCTGGGCCAACGCCACAAGGCCTTCGAGATGTACGAGCGTGCGCTCGCCCTCGACCCGCACGACCCCGACCTCTATCTGAACATCGGCACCGCCGCCTGGGGCCTCGGCCTCTTCGACGGCGCCGAAAGATCCTTCCGCGCCTATATCGAGATGCGGCCGGACTGCCCCAAGGGCTACAACAATCTCGCCGGCTGCCTGCGCGACATGGGCCAGATCGACGCCGCGATCGACCTGGCGCGCAACGCTCTGTTCCGCATGCCGGAAGCCGCCGAACTGTGGAACACGCTCGGCACGATCATGGGCGAGATCACTGATTTCGATAACGCCGTCATGTTCTATAAGGAGGCCCAGCGCCTCGACCCGAAGATGTCGCGCGCCTTCCACAACATGGGCCACGCGCTGAACCACGTCGGTCCGCTCGACGAAGCCATCGCGAACTACACGCGCGCCCTCGAACTCTGCGAAATCGATTCCGACCGCGCCGAAATCCTCCACGCGCGCGGGCTCTGCTACGCCGCCATGGGCCGCCTCAAAGAAGGCTGGGCGGAATACGAAGAGCGCCACAACCCGGCCTTCAGCCAATCGAGCTACTTCGCCGTCGACGCCCCGCGTTGGGACGGCGAAGACCTAACCGGCAAGAAGCTGCTCGTCGCCGGCGAACAAGGCCTCGGCGACGAAGTCATGCTCTCGGGCCTCATCCCCGACTTGATCGAACGCGTCGGCCCGCAAGGCAAAGTCATGATCGCCTGCGACCATCGCCTCGTCCCGCTGCTCCAACGCTCGTTCCCGCAAACCCATGTCGGGATCGAGTTGCACACCAAGCACAACGCAAAGCCGGTGCGCGTCGTCCCCTGGGCGACCGGCGAACTCAAAGCCGACTACTACACGCCGATGGGCTCGCCGCTTGCCACGCTCCGCCCCACCGTCGACACCTTTCCCAAGCGCGCCTTCCTGAAGCCGGATCCGGCGCGCGTTCGCTTCTGGCAGGACCGATTGGCGCTGCTGGGACCCGGCCCCTATGTCGGCATTTGCTGGCGCTCGATGCTGATGACGACGCAGCGCAAAAAATTCTTCAGCGCACTCGAGGTTTGGGCGCCCGTCCTTGAAAACACCGGCGTGAAATTCATCAACCTCCAATACGGCGACTGCAAAGCCGAGCTGGACTACGTCCGCGAAAAACTCGGCGTGGCGATTCACAATTTCGAAGACATCGACCTGAAAATGCACCTGGACGACAACGCCGCGCTAAGCGCCGCGCTCGACCTTGTGATCTCGGCACCGACGGCCGCCGCCTCCCTCGCGGCGGCGACAGGCACTGAAACCTGGTTCCTGACCGCCGGCCGGGTGTGGCCGCAGCTCGGCACCGATCATTATCCCTGGTACGCCAACACGCGCGTCCTCACGCCGCAAAAGTTCGGCGACTGGTCGAGCTTGATGACCGACGTCGCGCGGGAAATGGAAGCCTTCGCCGCAGCCTGACGGCAAAGCCAGGCCTTCACGCCGAAGTGAAGCCAGCGTCACTGGCGCCGCAAACGCGGGCGTGACCTTTCGCTCCCCTTGGATAGACTCCCGTTCCAAAGCGAATGGAGAGCCGGCGTTGACGCATGTACCCCTGACCCGCCGCGCGATGCTGGTTGCGAGCGCCGCAGCGGCAACGCTACCCACGCGATCAACGGCCCAGCAATCGATCCTGACGCGCCCCGTCCCAAAATCCGGCGAGGCGTTGCCGCTGGTTGGCCTGGGCAGCTGGATTACCTTCAACGTCGGCGACGACCCCGCGGGCCGCGCGGCGTCGACGGCCGTCATGCGCGCCTTCTTCGCCGCCGGCGGCCGCTTAATCGACTCCTCGCCGATGTACGGTTCGTCACAAGAAGTCGTCGGCCAAGGCATCAAAAAAGCAGGCAACGCAGCACGACTCTTCTCGGCAACGAAAGTCTGGATCTCCGGCGGCGAAAACGGCCCCGCGCAAATCGAAGACTCGCGCCTTCTCTGGGGCATTCCGAAATTCGACCTGCTGCAGGTCCACAATCTACTATCGTGGGAAGAACATCTGCCGACGCTGTTCGCGATGAAGGCCGCAGGCAAACTCCGCTACGTCGGCGTCACCACATCGCACAGCCGGCGCCACGATGAACTCGAACGCATCATGAAGACGCAGCCGATCGACTTTGTCCAAGTCACCTACAACGTGGCGAGCCGCGACGTCGAAGCCCGCATCCTGCCGCTCGCCGCCGAGCGCCGCATCGCCGTCATCATCAACCGCCCCTTCGAAGGCGGCGACCTCATCGCCGAGACGAACGGCAAGCCCCTACCCGCTTGGGCCGGCGAGATCGGTTGCAAAAGCTGGGCGCAGATCATGCTGAAATTCATCATCTCCCATCCCGCCGTCACCTGCCCGATCCCGGCAACGACGCGCGTCGACCACGTGCAAGAAAACCTCGCGGCGGCATCCGGCACGCTCCCCGACACCGCGATGCGCGCCCGCATCCTCGCCGCGGTGGGCACGGCCTGATGTCGGAGTGGTGGACCTACTCGCTCTCCGACTTCCTGCTGTTCTCGCCGCGCACCTATCATCGCCTCTTCGAACTCTACAACGAAGCCGTCTGGCCCGCGCACATCGCGGCAGCGGCACTTGCCATCGCGATCACTATATCGATACGCCGCAACGACGGCCGCACAGTCGCAGCGATCCTGGCAATCACATGGCTATGGACGGCGTGGGCGTTCCACCTCGACCGCTACGCCACGATCAACTGGGCCGCCGTCTATTTCGCGGCTGCCTTCGCGTTGCAATCGTTGCTGCTGCTGTTGACCGGCGTCGCCCGGAATGCACTCGACCTCTCGAGCCCGTCCCGTACGGGCGTCGCTCTCTTCGCCTTCGCCATCGTTATCCAACCCGCGATCGCGCTGCTTCTCGGCCGGCCGTGGACGCAGTCAGAGATCTTCGGCTTGGCGCCGGACCCCACGGCCATCGCCACACTCGGTATTCTCCTGCTCGCGCGCAGGCCGCATGGGCATCTGCTGCTGATCCCATTCCTCTGGTGCATTTTCACCGGCCTCACGCTCTGGACGATGGAGCAGCCGGACGCGTTGGTTTCCCCCATCGCCGCCGCTCTGGCGCTCGCCGTCGCGGCATGGAAAACTCTCGCGCCACCAAGAAAGCCGCGCGATGAAGACCACCGAGGTTGAAAGATTCCTGCTGTCACTGCCGCACGCAACCGTCACGGTCCAATGGGGCAACGACCGCGTCTTCAAGATCGCCGGCAAGATGTTCGCCGTCCTCGGCGCGCACGAAGACAAGACGTCGGGCATATCGTTCAAGGCGTCGGAAGAGAGCTTCCGTATCCTCACCGAACTACCGGGCGTCATCCCTGCACCCTACCTAGCGCGCGCCCACTGGGTTAAACTCGACAAACCCACGCGCTTAGCTGACAAAGAACTCAAAGCGTACCTGACGCGCGCCCACGTCCTTGTTGCCTCCGGCCTAACGAAGAAGCTGCAAGCCGAACTGGAACTGACCGCGCCGCCATCGCCTGCGAAAACGACTAATGCCACACCGAAGCTCAAGGGTAAGCGTAAGAAAGCATGATCGACCGTCGGACGTTTCTAACCAGCGCAGCCGCGCTGATCGCTCTGTCGAATCCGGCCACCGCCGCCATCGATGAGGCGCCGCAGCTCGCGGTGACCATCGACGATTTCGATCTCTCGAACACGAAGTTCGCCGGCGGATTGGCGCGCCATGGCAACATCATGATCACGCTCGACCGCTTCAATATCAAAGCCGCGGGCTTCCCGGCCGGGAAGAACGTGGACAACTGGTTTGGCAAGGCGGCACTCGAAGTGTGGGCCAAGCACGGCCACATGATCGGCAACCATAGCTACGCACATGCCGCCTACACCGGCGAGAATCCGGCGGCGACGATGGCCGACATACGGCGTGCCGAAAAGGTCTGCGCACGGCAACGCACCTACGCCAAAGTATTTCGCTTTCCCTATCTCGCCGAAGGAAAAACGCCCGAAGCACGCGACGCCATGCGCGGCCTTCTCAAGAAAAACGGCTATCGCAACGGCCACGTCACCATCGACACGTCGGACTGGTACATCAATCAACGCATGATGAAGCGCCTCGCCGACGTTCCTAACCCCGACCTCGACCCTTACCACCGCTATTACGTCGATCACCTGCTTGAACGCGCCACGTACTACGACAACCTTGCCAGGCGAGTGCTCGGCCGCTCGCCGCCCCACACGCTGCTGCTGCACCACAACCTCGCCTGCAGCCTGTTCCTCGGGGAGGCCTTATCGGCCTTTCGTGACAAAGGCTGGCGCTTGATCGACGCCACAACGGCCTTCGCGGACCCGCTCTACGCAAGCGAACCGAACATCGCGCCCGCAGGCCAAAGCCTCATCTGGGCGCTCGCCAAGGAAAGCGGCAAGTTCGAAACCGAACTCCGCTATCCCGGCGAGAACGACACCTACGAAGCGCCGAAGATGGACGCGCTCGGCCTCTAACTCACCAAGGCCGCACGCGCTCTTCCGGCTTCAGATAAAGCTTCTCGCCCGGCTTCACATCGAATGCCGCATACCAAGCGTCGACGTTGCGCACCGCGCCGTTCACCCGCGCCATCGCCGGCGAATGCACGTCGCTGACCAGAAGATCGCGCAGCCGCTCCTCGCGATACTTCACCCGCCACGACTGCGCATACGCCAGGAAGAACCGCTGATCGCCGGTCAACCCGTCAATCACCGGCGCAGGCTTGCCGCCCAGCGCAATCTTGTAGGCGTCATAGGCAATGATAAGACCCGCAAGGTCGGCGATATTCTCGCCCAACGTCTGCTGTCCGTTGATCTTCAGCCCCTTGATCGGCTCATACGTGTTGTACTGCCCGACCAGCTTCTGCGCTTCGGCCGTGTAGCGCGCGGCATCTTCCTTTGTCCACCAGTCGCGCAGCACGCCCTTCGCATCCGACTTGCGCCCTTGGTCGTCGAAACCGTGGCTCATCTCATGCCCGATCGTCGCGCCGATCTCGCCGTAGTTCGATGCAAGATCCGCGGCAGGATCATAGTAAGGCGCCTGCAGAATGCCGGCCGGGAACACGATCTCGTTCCGCTGCGGCCAGTAATAGGCGTTGTTCTCTTGCGGCACCATCAGCCACTCATGCGTGTCGATGGGCTTGCCCAGCTTGTTCAGCATGTCCGTCCACTGCCACGCCGTCGAGCGCACGACGTTACCGACCAGGTCACCGCGATCGATTTTGAGCGACGCATAGTCCTTCCACTTGTCCGGATAGCCGATCTTCGCCCCGAACGCGTCAAGCTTCGCATGCGCTTCCTGCTTCGTCGACGCGCTCATCCAAGACGCCTTGTCGATCAGATTGCTGAGAGACGTGCTGAAGTGCTTGATCATCGTCTCGACATCGGCCTTCGCTGACGCCGGAAAATACTTCGCGACGTAAAGCTGGCCCAACGGCTCACCGAGGTAGTTGGACAGCATGTCCATCCCGCGCCGCCAGCGCTCCTGCTGCTTCGGCTGTCCGCGCACGATCGTGCCGTAGAATGCGAAGCGCTCCGCATCGAACGCCTTGGGCAGATACTGCGCGTACCCCGCCAACAGGTGATAGCGCATATACGCCTTCCACTGATGCAGCGGCACGGAGTCGATGAGCTTCGACACCGCAATGAGCGTATCCGGCTGCCCGACCAAAAACTCGGTCTGCTTCTCGACGCCGGCAGCTTCAAGGATCAAGTTCCAATTATACCCGACCCCAAGGCCGTCGAACTTCGCCTTCGGCCACAGATTGTAGGTCAACTCGTCGTCGCGCGCCTTCTCAAGCGGCCAATGCGCCTTCGCGATCTCGGTCTCGATCGCCAACACCCAATCTGCCTGCTCCCCCGCGTTCTTCACGCCCGCAAGCTTCAGCATCCGCTCGACATGCGCGCGCAACTCGCCGCGCAGCTTTTTGAACTCAGCCGTGTCCTTCAAATAGTAATCGCGGTCCGCGAAACTCAAACCCGTCTGATAGAAGCGGAAGATGTACCGCGTCGGCTTCTTCGCATCGATGTCGACGTAACCCGCGATCGGCGTGTCGAGATTGTTGCGCATGGCAAGGCCAAAGCGCATCGCCATCTCGGCCTTCGTATTCATGTTCTCGATCGCATCGAGCTCCGCCTTGATCGGCGACAAGCCCTTCGCCTCGATCCCGGCCTCATCCATGTAGCTGGCATAGAGATCGCCGATCTTCTGCTGCACGCTGCCGGCCGCCGCTTTCGTCTTCGCCGCGTCCTCGACCAGCCCGCGCAGGCGAGGCTTCAACGTATTGTCGATGGTGAGATCAATCCCGGTGAACGTGCGATCGGCGGGTATCGGCTCGTTCTTCACCCACGTGCCGTTCGTATAGAGAAAGAAGTCGTCGCCCGGCTTCACGGTCTTGTCGATCGCGGCAAGGTCCTGCCCCCAAGTCCCGTACTCGGGCTTCCTCGCGTCCGCGGCCAGCGCCGATGTCCCGAAAGAAGCAACAAGAGCAACCGCTGTCAGTGTCGTCCTAAGCATGATTTTCCCGTGCGAAAAGCGCATCCCAAACCGGCGCGCAGTATCGCGGGCCAAGGGCCGGAAGCAACAGCGCCAGACCCTCACGTTTGGGTGACAAGGGTGGTCGTCTTGCGTGGGGGCCGCCGACCCCCTAGTTTCGCGGGACCGCTATTTCACAACCTGCCAGGGAATCCCATGAAGAAGTTCGAAGGCACCAGCAATTACGTCGCGACCGAAGACCTGCGCATCGCCGTCAACGCCGCGATCACGCTGGAACGCCCGCTACTCATCAAAGGCGAACCCGGCACGGGCAAGACCGTCCTGGCGTTCGAGGTCGCAAAGGCCATCGGCGTACCCATCATCCAGTGGCACATCAAATCGACGACGAAGGCCCAACAAGGCCTCTACGAATACGACGCCGTCAGCCGCCTGCGCGACAGCCAGCTCGGCGACGAACGCGTGAAGGACATCAAAAACTACATCTCGAAGGGCAAGCTCTGGGAGGCGTTCACCAACAACGAACGCCCCGTGCTGCTGATCGACGAAATCGACAAGGCCGACATCGAATTCCCGAACGACCTTCTGCTCGAACTCGACCGCATGGAATTCTTCGTCTACGAGACCGGCGAAACGATCAAGGCGAAACAGCGCCCGATCGTCATGATCACCTCGAACAACGAGAAGGAATTGCCGGACGCCTTCCTGCGCCGCTGCTTCTTCCACTACATCAAGTTCCCCGACCGCGACACGATGAACAAAATCATCGACGTCCATTACCCCAAGATCATGGACAAGCTGGTCGGCGAAGCCCTGAACATCTTCTACCAAATCCGCGACGTCCCCGGCCTAAAGAAGAAACCGTCCACGTCAGAACTCCTCGACTGGCTAAAACTCCTGATGGCCGACGACATCACCGCCGAAACCCTGCGCGAACGCGATCCGTCCAAACTCATCCCACCCCTCCACGGCGCGTTGCTCAAGAACGAGCAAGACGTCCACCTCTTCGAACGCCTGGCCTTCTTGGCGCGCAGAGAGCGCAATTGAAGTAGAATCTGCGGCGTTGGATATCACTCCAACGCCACATGACCGGGAGCCTGCATGGCCGCGCTTGCAAGTATCCTGGCGATCGCCGCACAATCGGTCACACCGGCGCTGGTGCACGAGCGGACATTTGAACCGCTCGCTGCGGTCGAACCCATTCCCACGTCGAAGAGCATCTGGCACGTCGACGCTGCCGGCAACGCAACCCACACGCAATCGACGCTCGTATGCCCCGCACGCGTCGGCAATTTCGAAGGCGGCAATGCGACGGTCCACGACGGCTTCGGCTTGGACGTCAGCTGCAGTTTCGACCTGCCCAAGGCCGCCCGCATCACGGTCTTTCTAACCAAGCGTAGCGGCCATTCGTTGCGCGGCGACTTTGACGCCACCCGCGCAGCGATCGCGGTGCACAGGCCCGACCAGGCGCTCAGCGAAAAAATGGCCGACACGCTTTCCGGTCCGCCGACATTCCTAAGCGCATCCTACGAGCTCGACGACGGCAACGCCGCATCCGGCGTCTGGATGGCCGACCTCTCCGGGTGGACACTCAAATATCGCGCCTTCTTTCTCGAAAACGCGCACTCGGAAACCCTCGAAGCGCTCGCGAAACTCACCGAACAAGTCCGGACGACCGCCGCCGTTCATCTCGCGGCATGCGCTGCCGCGCAGCCCGTCGCACGCAGCGGCGTACAAATCGTCGACCGCGAACTCACCCGCCGCCTCTCGCTGATCGCCGGCATGTCGGAGCAGGCAGGCGACGAGAACGTGACGCCATTGCCCAAACGCGAGCGCTGGTGTGTCGAGGACAAGATCGACGCCCGCGAAGCCCCGATGCTCTATTGGCGCAACGTCGCCAACACCGGCGCCGACGGCCCGGTCGATCGCTTGACGCTGATGACCGAGGAAGAACCGCCGACCTGGATCATCAGCGCCAACGCCACAGCCAGCATGTTGGTCGACGCGAGGGACGGGCCCGGCGCGCTCATCCACCAACTGACCGAGCCACGCGACGGCAAAGTCTTCATGTTCACGTACTATCGCGGCCGCCCGTCTCTCGCGACTCTCAAGCCGCAGGTGCGCAGCATCATCCAAGGCTCGATAAGACCGGTTGCGAAATACGATCCGAAGACCAACACCGTGACCTTGCCGAAAGCGTCGACGCCGGGAAACTGATCGAATGGGCCGCGACGGCGACACCCACGACAAGCGCACGCTTGATTTCTACGCGGCGGAAGCATCGGCGTATGGCGCGCGCTCGGACGGCCTCGGCATCTCAAAGTCGCTGACCGCGTTCCTCGAACAGCTCCCGAAAGGCGCTGTGGTCCTCGACCTCGGCTGCGGCACCGGGCGCGACACCCGCGCACTCATCGATGCCGGCATGCAAGTCACGGCCGTCGACGGTTCGCCGGAGATGGCCCGCGAAGCGGAGAGACGGCTCGGCATCGCGGTCCGCGTTCAGTTGTTCGAAGACGTGAACGACGTCGCCGCCTTCGACGGCATCTGGGCAAACGCGTCACTGCTCCACGTACCGCGCGCGGGACTTTCCTCAGTGTTCGCGCGCGTATATCGCGCTCTGAAGCCTGGTGCCCTTCTTTATGCAAGCTTCAAGTCGGGCGACACTGATGGCCGCGACAAACTCGGGCGCTACTACAACTATCTCGACGCGGGCGAACTGACAGATTTGTTGCGCGATGCCGGAGCCTGGCGATCAATCGACATCAATCAAGGTCGCGGCAAAGGGTACGACGGCACGGAAACGGGCTGGCTTCAGGTCCTGGCTCGAAAAAAAAATTGATCACCGAAAGACTTCCGTAGGTCGCAGGCCAATGATCGACAAATGTTTGTCGGCAAAGTGCGGCGAATAGGCAACTGTCGCCCTGTCTTAGCAAGTGCAGTCCTGCGGACTGTTGAGCTATACTCCCCGTGGGGATTGTAGGGGGTGCATCATGTCTTGGCTGGCCATCATACCGTTGTTCATCATGCCGTCGGACACACCGTCGGCGACCGCGCACGAACGCGTGGTCAAACCGCGCACCGAGCAAACAATAGAGCTGGCCACGAACGAGCCACCGAAGAGCGTGTGGCGCGTCGATGCATCGGGCGTCGCCACGCACTGGCAGTCGACAATGATCTGCCCATCGAGCGCGCGATCGTTTCAGCGCAAAGATCTCGTCCCCTTCGACGGGTATGGTCTTGACGTCGGGTGCAACTTCTTCGCAGGCGACGGCAACGCCGTCATCAGCCTCTACATGACGAGGCGCAAGGGACAAACCCTTAACGACAGTTTCGTCGGCGCGCAGGAGGCATTGAAGCAGAGACTGCCGGAAGCCAACAGCGTGTCCGGCGATGTGCCGATGCCGAAGGGCATGACCTTCACCGGTGCGCTGTACGAACTCGGCGACGGCACGCGAACCGGCGTTTGGGTCGCCGACGTGTCCGGCTGGACGTTCAAATTCCGGGCAACCTATGTCGCAGGCAGCCAAGCCGAAGTACTCGATGCGATGTCCGAGCTGACCGACCGGACCCGCACGACCGCCGGCACCCATCTCGCCGCCTGCGCCGCGGCACCGGCGGCCGAGCGCCCCGGCACGCAAATCACGGATACGGATCGACTAGGCGCGCTGTCGCTGATCGGCGCGCTCGGCGCCGTCGGCGACGACGAACCGAAGACCAAAATCGCGGAGCAATGGTGTGTCGAAGAACCCGCCGGCGACCGCGAAGTGCCGATGCTGTTCTGGCGCAATATCGCCAACGCGGGCAATGCCGGTGCATTCGATCGCATGAGCCTGATGACCGTCAGCGAACCGCCGATCCTGTTGTCCGAGGGCAATCCCACGGCAAGCCTTATCGACGAAAAGGCCAAGGGCGGTCCGGTCATCCATCAACTGACGACGAAGAAAGCCGACACGACATTCATCTTCGCCTTCTACAGCGGCCGCCCAAGCGCGACGACACTCGCGCCACTCGTCAAAGATCTGGCCCTCGGCAAAAAAGGCGCGATCGTTTCCTTCACCGAAGGAACGAACACAATCACCTTACCGTTGGGCGACACCAAGCCCGGAACGTGAGCGCGTTCGTATCACCGCCATCGAGTTAAACGGCAGTAAATCGGGCCCGGTGGCGCTTTCCCTTGCGCCCCGCTAGACTGGCGTCATTCGCTATTTCGGTGCCAGCCCATGTTCCTGAACTTCTTCCACGACCTGCGCCAGGCCAAGATCCCGGTGACCTTGAAAGAGTACCTCGCGTTGATGGAGGGGCTCGATAAGAAGGTCATCGATATGAAGGTCGATGAGTTCTACTACCTCTCGCGCACGGCCCTCGTAAAAGACGAGCGCAACCTCGACAAATTCGACCGCGTCTTCGCGACCGCCTTCAAAGGAATGGAAGCGCTCGACCCCACCGATCTCGCCCAGATCCCGGAAGATTGGCTAAAGGCCCTCACCGAAAAATACCTGTCCGAGGAAGAGAAGAAGCAGATCGAATCCCTCGGCGGCTGGGACAAGCTGATGGAGGAGCTGAAAAAGCGCATCGAGGAACAAAAGAAACGCCACGAAGGCGGCAACAAGATGATCGGCACCGGCGGCACCTCGCCCTTCGGCGCCTACGGCTACAATCCCGAAGGCATCCGCATGGGCCAGGACAAAGGCCGCCACGGAAAGGCCGTCAAAGTCTGGGACAAGCGCGAATACAAGAACCTCGACGACAGCGTCGAACTCGGCACCCGCAACATCAAGATCGCGCTACGCCGCTTGCGCAAGTGGGCGCGTGAAGGCGCACTGACCGAACTCGACCTGCCCGAAACGATCCGCCACACCGCCCATCAAGGCTACCTCGACCTCGTGATGCGGGCTGAGCGCCACAACAAGGTGAAGGTCCTCATCTTCTTCGACATCGGCGGCTCGATGGATGCGCACATCAAGCTGTGCGAGGAGCTGTTCTCCGCCGCGCGCACCGAATTCAAACACATGGATTTCTACTACTTCCACAATTGCGTCTACGAAAGCCTGTGGAAGGATAACCGCCGCCGCCATAACGAAAAGACGCCGACCTGGGACGTGCTCCACAAATACCCGCACGACTACAAGATCGTGATCGTCGGCGACGCAACGATGAGCCCCTACGAAATCACCTATCCCGGCGGCTCTGTCGAACACTGGAACGAAGAACCCGGCGCCGTCTGGCTCGAACGCCTGACGCGCATCTACGAGCACGTGATCTGGCTCAACCCCGTCCCCGAGCGCCACTGGGAATACACGCCCTCGATCCAAATCATGAAACAGATCGTCAGCGACCGCATGTACCCGCTCACCCTCGAAGGCCTCGACAAGGCGATGCGCGAACTAAACCGGTAGTTCACCGATCCGCCGCAGCCAAGCCTCGCAAAGCACCGGCCACTGCCCCGCAGGAAGCTCCGGCGTGCGCAACGCAAAGCCATGCGGCGCATCGGCAAAGACATGCAACTCCGCACGCGCACCAAATGCGGCGTGAAGGCGGCGCGCGTTCTCAACCGGCACCACAGCGTCGTTCGCCGCATAGAAAATGAAAGCGGGCGGCGGCTCCGCCAGTAGCTGCGCGTCGGGCTGCACGGCGTCATAGAGCGCCTGCTTCTCCGGCGGCGGCAGCGGCGCTTTGCCCGCCACCACAGCGCGCCCCGCCGCGTTCGTCGAGATCGGCGCATAGCCCACGATCAGAAAATCCGGACGGCTCGCGAAGCCTGCATGCGCTGAAACCGGCGCACGCCATGCACTCGGATAAGCGGCGGCAAGCGACGCCGCAAGGTGTCCCCCGGACGACAAACCCAACGCACCGACGCGGCCGATCCCCATCGCAGCGCCACGCGCCCGAATGACGCGCATAGCCTCCATCGCGTCGTCGACGGGCGCCTGAACGCCGTTCGCCGCATTCGGAAAGCGATGCGCCAGAACGAAGGCGTAGAAGCCCAATCCGGTGAGCCAACGCGCGATCTCGACGCCTTCCTTGCCGATGACAAGCTTCGTGTAACCGCCGCCCGCACAGATCAAGACGGCGCCGCCATTCGGACGCCGCGGCACAAAACCGAAGATGCCGGGATGCGGAACACCGACGACGACCGTGTCTTCGACGGAAACGCCGGGCTGGTCGACAAAGTCGACGACGACGCTCGCACCCCAAAGCGGCCAAACGAAGTCTTCGCCGAGCACCGAGCGATGAGGGCGCGTTAGTCGGCGCTGCGCCGGTTGGTGATGGCGCGGCCGATATAGCCTGCAATCCAAACGACCGACGTGATGATGAACGCCCGCGTCAGCAGCATGAAGAGCCCCCACGCGATCGCAATATCGCTGACCGTGAAGTCGAAAGCCGCCGCAAGCGTGTCCCACCCCAGGAACGACGCAAACCCAATCGCGCTTTCTTTCAGCGCACGCGCGAACTGCGTCACCGCGCTGATCCACGTGGGCTCATAGACCAGCAACACGCCGATGACGACGAACGTCAGCAGAAACGAAACGAAGCTGCGCCAGTTGTCGTAGATGGCTTTGATGAGCGATCCCACGGTCGTCCCCTTATCTTCTGGTCTAGCGGCGGGATGCTCCGCGCCCCCATATCCCAAGTCAAGCAACGGCCCAGACGCCGCCCCTGCGGGAACAGGCAGTCCGTACACTTCGCCGCACCCCTGTGCCCGGGAAGGCGCGCTATTCCGCAGCCGAACGCGTCGGCCGCTTTGCCGGCACGGCCTTGCCCGTCAAATAGCCGACCAGCATGCGCGTGACCTCCTCCGCCAACGCACCCGACTTCAGATCGGCAAGCCGCTCCGTCACCGCGTTATGTACGACCGCCTCGACCGTATGCGTCACGACGTAAACGGCAAGGTCGAGATCCGCGACCACGATTTCCGCGCGCTTGGCCTCGAACGCATCCCGCACGCGCGACACCATCCGCTCTGTGAAAGCCGCCTCCCAATCGAGCTTGCCCAGCGGCGGCACCTCCGAGAGCACGCGGTGCAATTCCGGATCGATGAGATGCGAGCGCACATTATGTTCGATCGCGATCCGAACGACCTCGGCCAAGGGCGCGCTCTTCGCCCGCTCGGCCATCGCCTCGATGCCGTCTTCGATCTCGTACGTATGCCGGCGCATCAGTTCGCTGAGCAGCGCATCCTTGTTCGGAAAATACTGATAGAGCGAACCGATGCTCACCCCTGCCTTCTCCGCCACGCGGTTGGTCGTAAAGGCGTCGTACCCATGCCTGACCAGAATGCGAGCAGCCGCGGCGACAATCGCATCGACCGTTGCCCGCGAACGGTCCTGTTCCGGCAGTTTCCGCGGCGTTGGGAGGGCTTTCTTGCTGCGCGCCATGGCCGTTCCGTTTGCGAGTATCAAACCCGAGCAAAAACTCGTATAACATGAGTAATAGCTCACTTTACACAACTTTACAATCGAAGAGAGACGGAAAGATGAGCGCCGCCCCGCAGACCCAGGACTGCAAGCAGCCGCCCAAAGTCGTGGCGCCGGTCATCAACCCACATCGCTGCGAAGGCGCGGGCGATTGTGAGGACGTCTGTCCCTACGACGTGTTCCAACTGCGCAAGCTGACAAAGCCCGAAATGAAAGCCCTGCCCTTCGGCCCGTGGCTGAAAGTCGTGGTGCACGGCGGCAAGCAGGCGTTCGTGATCAACGCCGACGCGTGTCACGCCTGCGGCCTGTGCGTCGCCGCCTGTCCTGAAAAAGCGATCCGCCTCACCCGCGTCACGCAGGAAAATGCGTGATGCCAACAAACGACGACAGCGGCCTCGCCGATCCGAAAGTCGCAGCCACGTTGAAAAAGCTGCACACGCGCGCAAAAGGCGATCGCTGGATTCTATTGCGTGCCCTGCCCGCCGCAGCGTTCGCTGCGCTCAAAGGCAAAAAAGCATTCGACGCGATCGAGCCGTATCTGAAAAACGCCTATATCCCAGTCGATCCCGATCAGGGAAAATTGCTTTATGTCACCGCGCGCGCGATCGAAGCGAAAACGATCGTCGAATTCGGCACGTCGTTCGCAATCTCGACGATTTACCTAGCGGCAGCAGCGCGCGCGAACGGCGGACGAATCATCGGAACCGAAATGGAGCCGACAAAGGTTAAGGCCGCGCGCGCAAATGTCGCGGAAGCGGGCTTGGCGCAATTTGTGGACATTCGCGAAGGCGATGCGATGAAAACCTTGGCAGCATTGGAACATCAGATCGATTTCCTCCTGCTCGATGGTTGGAAAGACATCTATCTGCCGATGATCAAGATGCTTTCGCCCAAAATGAGAGCAGGCGCGGTGGTTCTTGCTGACAATATCTTCACGTTCAAAAAGACTCTGCGCCCGTACGTTGCGCACATGCAGGACCGGACAAACGGATTCGAATCCGTCACACTGCCGATCGGTCACGGCATGGAATATTCGGTGCGCCTTCCGTGAGGACTGTCACACGCGCGATATCCAAAACGTCGATATTCAAGATGTTGAATCGAAGCATGTTCGTGATTACATCCGGGGCTAACCGCTCCGGCGGGGAGCCGGCAATGCAAACACGAGCTTTCGTACCCGCGCTGGGCGATCACCGCCTTTCGCCATTTTACGATACGACAATCTCGCTGATGACCTGCGAGAGGACGTGGCGGCGCGCTTTCGTTAAGCAAATCGCCCCCGAACCCCGCGACGTCATCCTCGATTTGGGCTGCGGCACGGGTTCGTTGGCGGTTCTGCTGAAACAGGCAGAACCCGGCGCCTCGGTCTACGGCATCGACCCCGATCCGGACATCCTGACGCGGGCCGAAATCAAGGCGCGCGACGCTGGCGTCCTGGTCCATTTCGCCCAAGGGTTCGCGCAAGACACGGCGGCCATTGCCTCACGCATTCGCCCGAACAAGGTCGTCTCCAGCCTGGTGCTCCACCAGATGCCGCTGGCGGCCAAGCGCATGGCCATCCTGAACGCGTATGCGGGTCTAGAGCCTGGCGGGGAGTTGCACATTGCGGACTACGGCCTGCAAAGCTCGCCCCTGATGCGCTTCGCCTTCCGTCAGGTGCAAACGCTGGACGGCTTCGGCAACACGCAGCCGAACGCCGACGGCGTACTGCCGGAACTGATGGCGGAAGCGGGTTTCATCGACGTGAAGGAAAACGTGGTCATTCCCACGCCGACCGGTTCGATCTCGATCTATTGCGCGCGCCGCGCCTGACGCACGTCAGGGCGCGGGCGCTTCGTCCTTCTTCTCGTTCGCGCGGGACAGCGTGAAGCCCTTCTTCTCGGCTTTCGCGACTTCGAAGATCTTCGTCATGCGGTTGTCGTTGACGATGCTCGACGGCGTGACGACCTCTTGCTTGGTCAGCACCGTCCAACACTGGTCCTGAGTCAGCTTTCGCTTCTGGCAATCCTCATTCGTCGACCACTCGCGCATAAAGCGCGACCGCACAGTGCTGAGATCGCCCACGACCCGCGTCATCTTCTGCGGCTGCCCGACCTCAAGGCCCACGTCGCTGAACGCCAGCCGCACCAGCTCACTCGAGTAAAGTTGATCCCAGCTCTTGCGCAGGAAGAAATCGTTCGGCTTGCCGATCTGCCGCCGCGCGGCGGCGACGACGGCGGCGCCCTGCTCAGGCGTAAGCGCGTTCAACCGATAGACCGCAAACGCCCCATCTTCGCTGCGCGCCAGAAAGCTCCGCATCGGCGTCTCGACGACCTTGTCGGCCGCTTCGATCACGACCGCGCCTTCTGCCCGCGCTTCGACGATGCCGACATGCGTGAAACCGCCTTCCGCCGCAAACACCGGCAGAATGTTCTCGATCTTCGAATCCTGAACGATCACGTCGCCGTCTTTCCAATCGACCGGTTCCTGAACCGTCGTGGCGTACGCAAACAAATAGGCGCCCAGCAAAACCGCGAAGACGCCCGACCCCAGGGTGATGGCAATGCTCGTTTTCATGGACGAAATCGTGACAGGGCCGAGTAAATACGCCGGTAAGCGTTACGCTTAACGAAACGCTACTATTTCGCCGAACCCCAGTAATTGTACCCGGCAAAGCGCGGCGTCGACGGCAGATACATCTGCTCCATCTTCTCGATCTCAAAGCCGCCCTGCCGGATGAGGTCGGGAATTGGCCTTGCCAGATGACAGCCGCCGGCAAGCGCCTTCCACACAGGCGTTATCCGGTCCTGCCACTTGCTGACGTTCGCGTCGGGCGCTCGCCCATGTTCGCAAAAGATCAACCGCCCGCCCGGCTTTAGAACGCGGCGCATACCCTTCAACGCCCGCGCCACATCGGGAATCGTGCACAGCGTATAGGTCACGAGAACCGTGTCCGCCGCCTTATCGTCCAGCGGAATTTCTTCCGCCTTCAGATCCAGAAATTCCAAACTGAACTTGGCGTCCTTTGCTCTCTTTAACGCCCGTTCGCGCATCTCCGCCGATGGCTCAAGCCCCCAAACGTAACTGACCTTCGCCGGATTGTAGAATTCGAGATTCTGTCCCGCGCCGATGCCGATCTCCAGCACCCGACCTTCCGCCAACGGCACGACTTTCTTGCGTTGATACGTGATCGGCTTGGCGCTCATCGCCAAGTCAAGAAGCCACGGCAAAACGCGATGTTCATAGAAACTCATGGGGCAGGCCTCCGATACTCGATAGATAGCACGATCGGCAACCGCGAAAAGAAAAGGCCGCTTGCGATCCGCAAGCGGCCCTAAATCACCTGCCAGCATCCGGCAACTAGACTAAATCCTGCATCGACCCTTTGCGCACTTTGCGTTGAACAAGACCCTTCATCGGCGGACAGCCTTCCGCCGGCGGACCAAATCCCTGACGCTTGACCGGCGCCACGCTGGCCTCCTCGTCCTCGACGATGTCTTCGAGATCGGACACATCCATAGCCGGTAGAGTAGGCATCACCTTCTGCTGCGGCTTGGGTTGAAGCACGGGCTGTTGCGGCGCCGCACGCTTGGCGCGAACCGCTTCCATCTCACCCTTCGGCTGCGCCGCATGCGGCGCAGCCTTCGATGGCGTCGCCGCCGGCAGAGGCTCCATCGACACGCGTCCGCGCGCCCACGTCCCATTCCACTTCAACAGATCTTCAAGCGGCATCGGTTTCTGGATCCAGATGCCCTGTGCGGCCGTAAAGCCGACATCGGACAAGCCCTGCATCGTCGCTTCGTCCTCCGCGCCGACGGCCACCGCTTCGAGGTTATACTGATGCGCAAATCGCAGACGCGCCGCGATAGCGCCCTTGCCCCGCAGGCCCAAACGCTGGGCCAAACGAATGCTCGCCGGACCGCCGACCTTGATCGACGTAAATGGCAACGGCACGAACTGAGCTAGATCGACGGGCACGATACCGCCGCCGTCGAGCGCCACATGGACGCCCATCTCGCGCACCTCAAGCAGTGCTTCGCACAGGGTCTCCGGCTCCTGCGCAATCGCGCGTTCCGGCACCTCGATGATGACGCGCGCCGGCTCAAGCCCATATTCCTGCAGCAACTTCGCAAGACCTTCCGAGAAACCCTCAGATGTCACCGTGCCGGGGGCCACGTTGATCGAGACGGCCCAATCCTTGCCCTGCGCCTTCCAGCGCTTGGCGCCGTCCAACGCCGCATGAAATACGAAGCCCGTCAAATCCGGCATACGGCCGTTCGCCTCGATGAAATCGAGGAACAAGCCCGGCGGAAGCAGCCCGTATTGCGGATGCTGCCAGCGCACAAAAACCTCGGCGCCCGTAACGCGCTCGCTGGCCAGATCGATCTTCGGCTGGAACACCACGCGGAATTCGTTGCGTTCGAACGCCTTATCGATGTCAGATGCCGAAAGACGGAATGTTCTGTCGCTCATGGGGCCAGGTGAACCTCTGTGGCGCGGACGATGTACCGCTTGTCACATCGGTCTTATCGCGGGACCCTTTAAAGGCCTCTCCAGCCGCAGGCGTGCATTTGAACTTCTACCTTTTGAAACAAACTGGGACGATCGATGTCTGACGCCAAAAAACCGCCAGCGCCCTTAGCCTCCGCAACAATTCTGCTGCTTCGAGACGGCGCGAACGGCGTCGAAGTTTTCATGGTTAAACGCCATCACCAGATCGACTTCGCCTCAGGCGCGCTCGTTTTCCCCGGCGGCAAGACGGACAAACACGACAGCGATCCCGCGTTGCGCGCGCTCACCGACGGCGCCGGAACGCTCAGCGATTTGCAGCTCAGTTTGGCGGCCTGCGCGATCCGCGAAGCCTTCGAAGAATCGGGCATCCTGCTCGCGCGGAAACCCGGTCAACGCGATTACATCGACGCCGCCGCCTCAAGCGCGCTCGCCCCTTGGCGCCCGAAACTCAACGCCAGCGAAGTCGGCCTCGTCGAATTTCTGATCAAAGAAAACCTGCGCCTCGCCTGCGACGGCCTGATCCCCTTCGCGCATTGGGTGACGCCCACCTTCATGCCCAAACGCTTCGACACGTACTTCTACGTAGCAGCGACGCCGGAAGGCCAACTCGGCCGCCACGACGGTTCGGAATCCGTGGACTCGGTCTGGGTCAATCCGCTCGAAGCCATCGAAGACAAGCAGTGGACGATCATCTTCCCGACCAAGATGAACCTGCTGAAACTCGGCAAATCGAAAACCGCAGCCGAAGCCATCGCCCGCGCCAAAACCGATCCGGTCGTCACCGTCGAACCGCAAGTCGTTGAGCGCGACGGCGCCAAGCTCCTCGTCATCCCGGAAGAAGCAGGCTACGGCAAAATCGAAGAACCGATGTCGTCCCTGCGCGGTTAGCCGGTGACGAACTGCTCGGCCAGCATCCGCTCTTCAAGCGAGCGGTCCGGATCGAACAGAATGCGCACCGACGACGAACGCTCTTCCGCAACCGCAACTTCAGCGACGTCGCGAATTTCGATGTGATCGGCGACCGCACTGACCGGCCGCTTGTCGCACTCGAGCATCTCGAACAAGACCTTCGCCCGCCGCGGCAGCAGCGCCCCGCGCCAGCGCCGCGGCCGAAACGCGCTGATCGGCGTCAGCGCCAAGAGCGCCGCATCGATCGGCAAGATCGGTCCATGCACGGATAAATTATAGGCCGTCGATCCCGCCGGAGTCGAAAGCAGAACGCCGTCGCAGATCAACTCTTCCATCCGCACGACGTCGTCGATGGTAATGCGAATCTTCGCCGCCTGCCGCGTCTCGCGCAGCATCGACACTTCATTGAACGCCAACGCAGAACTCGCTTTCCCCGCGCGCGTCTTGACCTTCATGCGCAACGGATGGATCGCCTGCGCCTCGCAGATATCCAGCCGCTCAAGCAGACCTTTCGTCGAATAATCGTTCATCAAGAAACCGACCGACCCGCGGTTCATGCCGTAGATGGGCAAGCCCTTCTTGTAGGTCTTGTGCACCGTCTGCAGCATCAATCCGTCGCCGCCCAGCGCGACGACGACGTCGGCATCCGCCTTCGCATTGCCATAGAGCTTCGTGAGTTCGCGCAGCGCAGCCTGAGCTTCCGGCGCGCTCGACGCGGCAAAGGTGGGCTTCGAAAACCGCATCAGCCGCCGGTCACCGACATATGCCGCGCCACAGCCGGCGCCTTGCGTCGCCGATCGATGACAAAGTCGTGCCCCTTAGGCTTGCGCGAAATAGCCTCGTCAATAGCCGTGCTCAACAACGCGTCGTCCGCACTCGCCCGCAAAGGCGCACGCAGATCCGCCGCATCGTCCTGACCGAGACACATGTAAAGCGTCCCCGTACACGTCAAACGAACGCGATTGCAGCTCTCGCAGAAATTGTGCGTCAACGGCGTGATGAACCCGATCCGCCCGCCAGTCTCGGCAACCCGCGCATACCGCGCCGGCCCGCCGGTCCGATAGTCGCTCTCTTCAAGCGTGAACCGCTGCGACAGCAGCGAGCGCACCAACGACAGCGGCAAATACTGATCCGTCCGATCGGCATCGATATCGCCCATCGGCATCGTCTCGATCAGCGTAAAATCCATCCCCTTGCCGTGCGCCCACAGCATCAGGCTTTCGATCTCGCTTTCATTGATGCCGCGCAAGGCCACGGTGTTGATCTTGACGTGCAGCCCCGCTGAGCGCGCCGCCTCAATCCCCTCAAGCACCTGCTCAATCCGCCCCCACCGCGTGATGTCGCGAAACTTCACCGGATCAAGCGTATCGAGTGACACATTGATGCGCCGAACACCGGCGTCCTTCAGCTCGCCCGCATACTTCGCCAGCTGACTGCCGTTCGTCGTCAGGGTTAGCTCATCCAGCGCCCCCGACCGCACATGCCGCCCAAGACTGCGCACGAGACCCATCACATTGCGCCGGACCAAAGGCTCGCCGCCCGTCAGCCGCAACTTGCGCACGCCCTTCGCGACGAACGCCGAACACAGCCGGTCCAGCTCCTCCAGCGTCAACAGCTCCGCCTTCGGCAGGAACGTCATGTCCTCCGCCATGCAATACGTGCAGCGGAAGTCACACCGGTCCGTAACCGACACGCGCAAGTAAGTGATCTGGCGGCCGAAGGGATCGAACATAACCGGGAACTTAGCAGCCATGGCCCCTCAGTCCAGTGCTTGGGTCGCAACGAACGCGGAATCGTGGCTAACTTCCGCCGGGAAACGCCAACGAGAAATCACATGACGAAGCGCAAAATCCTCGCCATCGATCAGGGAACGACCTCCAGCCGCGCCATCCTGTTCGACGTCAAGGGAACGCCCCTCAACACCGCGCAAGCCGAACACCGCCAATTCTATCCCCAGGACGGTTGGGTCGAACACGACCCTGAGGAAATCTGGCAAGCGACAATGAAGGTCGTCCGCGACGCACTCGCAGGTTCCGCCACCAGCGACGTCGCCGCCATCGGCATCACCAACCAGCGCGAAACGACCGTGCTGTGGGATCGCAAAACCGGCAAAGCCGTCCACCCCGCGATCGTCTGGCAAGACCGCCGCACCGCCGCCCTCTGCGCACGCCTGAAGAGCGAAGGCCGCGAAGAAATGGTGACGGCCAAAACCGGCCTCCTCCTCGATCCATACTTCTCCGGCACCAAACTCGCGTGGCTGCTCGACAACGTCGCCGGTGCACGCGCCCGTGCCGAGAAAGGCGAACTCGCCTTCGGCACGATCGACAGCTGGCTCGTCTACCGCCTCACCGGCGGCAAGGTCCACGCCACAGACGCGACCAACGCCTCGCGCACCCTCCTCTACGACATCGTCCAAGGCCGCTGGGACGGCGAGATCCTCGACCTGCTCAACATCCCAGCCGCCGTCTTGCCAGAGGTCCGCGACTCAGCCGCCAGCTACGGCGAAACCGATCCCACCCTCTTCGGCACCGCGATCCCGATCACCGGCATCGCCGGCGATCAACAAGCCGCAACCGTCGGCCAAGCCTGCCTGAAGGAAGGCCTGATGAAGTCGACCTACGGCACCGGCTGTTTCGCCCTCGTCAACACCGGCCCCGTGATGGCGCCGTCACACAACCGCCTCCTCGCCACGATCGCCTATGCGCAGAAAGGCCAACGCACCTACGCCCTCGAAGGCTCGATCTTCATGGCCGGTGCCACGATCCAATGGCTGCGCGACGGCTTGAAGCTGTTCAAGACCTCCGCCGACAGCGCAACGCTCGCCCTCAAAGCCGACCCGCGTTCGCGCACGTACATGGTCCCCGCCTTCGTCGGCCTCGGCGCACCTTATTGGGATCCCGAAGCGCGCGGCGCGATCGTCGGCATGACGCGCGACACCGGCCACGCCGAAATCGCCAAGGCAGGACTCGAGTCCGTGTGCTTCCAAACCCGCGACCTCCTCGAAGCCATGGCCGCCGACATGTCCGCCGCCGGCCTCGGCAGCCCCGCCGCCTTGCGCGTCGACGGCGGCATGGTGGTCAACGACGTCTTCTGCCAATGGCTCGCCGACCTCACCGGCCGCCCCATCGAACGCCCCGAGGTCATCGAAACCACGGCCCTCGGCGCCGCCTACCTCGCGGGCCTGGGCAGCGGCCTCTACGCCTCGCTCGACGAGATCGCCGCCAGCTGGCGCTGCGAACGCCGCTTCGAGCCCCACATCGGAACCGACGAACGCGACGCTAAGTACGCCGGCTGGAAAGAAGCCGTCGGCCGGGTCCTCAGCCAGCGTTCGATTTGACACCGCCCGACCCCGGGGCCACCATTGACCCAACACCGACATTAGGAGGCCGCCCATGTCCGCAGCCCTGCACGCCATCCCGTCCGTTCGCGACAAGGTCTCGAAAGAGGAATGGCAGATCCGCACCGACCTCGCCGCGACCTATCGCTTGGTCGCCCATCATGGCTGGGCCGACATGATCTTCACCCACATCAGCGCCCGCGTGCCGGGGCCTGAGCATCACTTCCTCATCAATCCCTACGGCATGACGTTCGACGAGATCACGGCGTCCAGCCTCGTGAAGGTCGACGTCGACGGCAACAAGGTGATGGAAAGCCCGCACCCCGTGAACCCTGCCGGCTTCACGATCCACTCTGCGATCCACATGGCGCGCGAGGACGCCCACGCCGTCATCCACGTCCACACCGCCGATGGCGTCGCTGTATCGTGCCAAGCGCACGGCCTTTTGCCGATAAGCCAGCACGCGATGCTCGTTCACGCCGACATCGCCTATCACGACTATGAAGGTGTCGCGCTCGATCACGACGAACGCCCGCGCCTGGTCAATGACATGGGCACCAAGAACGTGATGATCTTGCGCAACCACGGCACGCTGACGGTGGGCAGAACCTGCGCCGACGCGTTCCTGCGCCTGTACAATCTGGAACGCGCCTGCACGATCCAAGTTCGCGCGCTGAGCGGTGGCACGAAGATCAACCTGCCCAACGAGGGCGTCCCGGACAAAGTCGCGGAGCAGATTTCAGGCATGACCACCAGCAGCGCTTTCGCCGACAAACTCGTTTGGCCCCCGCTGCTGCGCCTGCTCGACCGCAAAGATCCTTCGTACCGCAACTGAATTCGCAATCGGTTTTGAAACTTCAGCATTAGAGCGCGGCCGCAAGGTTCGCGCTCTCTCACCATTCGAGGACGCCCAGATGAAGTTTGGCGCAGGCCAGTCGGTTCGCCGGCTCGAAGACGATCGCCTCATCACCGGTCACGGCGAGTATGCCGACGACACCCATCTGCCCGGCACCGCCCACATGGTGCTGCTGCGCTCCCCACACGCCCACGCCAAGATCCGCAACATCGACACGACGGACGCCCGCGAAGCGCCAGGCGTCGCCGCCGTGTACACTTTCAAAGACATCGACGCCGCCGGCCTGAAGCCGATCCCCTGCGCCGCCGTGATGCCCAATAAGGACGGCACGCCGATGGTCGTCCCGCCGCGCTACGCGTTGGCGAAGGATTTGGTCAGCCACCTCGGCGAACCCGTCGCCGCCGTCGTCGCCGAAACCGCGGCCCAAGCGCGCGATGCCGCCGAACTTATCCGCGTCGACTACGACGAACTCGAAGCCGTCGTCGACACGCTCGCCGCCGTAACGGCGAAACCCATTCATCCGGGCACCAAGTCGAACGTCGCGCTCGATCACGAACTCGGCGACAAGGCCGCCGTCGACGCCGCCTTCGCCAAGGCCGCGCACGTCACGACCTTGAAGCTCATCAACAACCGCGTCGTCGTCAACGCGATGGAGCCCCGCGCCTGCCTCGCGAGCTACGACGCGGCGGCCGACAAATACACGCTCTACACCGGCAGCCAAGGCGTGCATGGCATGCGCGGCGGCATCGCCAAGCACGTCTTCGGCATCGACGAAGCCAAACTGCGCGTCATCACCAAGGACGTCGGCGGCGGCTTCGGCATGAAGTCGTTCATCTATCACGAGTACCCGCTGGTCATGTTCGCGGCGAAGAAACTCGGCCGCCCTGTGAAGTGGACCTCGGAGCGCAGCGAAGCCTTCCTCTCCGACACCCAAGGCCGCGACCACGTCACGGAATCGTCCATCGCGCTCGACAAAGACTACCGCATCACCGCGATCCGCACCACGACGGTCGCCGCGATGGGCGGCCACCTATCGTACTTCGCGCCGTTCGTGCCGACGCTCGCCGCGCCCGGCATGCAAGTCGGCGTCTACGCGATACCCGCCTTCTATACGGCGACGAAGTGCGTCTTCACCAACACCGTGCCGGTCGACGCCTACCGCGGCGCCGGCCGCCCTGAAGCATCCTACCTAATCGAACGCCTCGTCGATAAAGCCGCGCACGAATTGAAGATCGACGCCAGCGAACTGCGCCGCAAAAACTTCATCCGCCCCGAGCAAATGCCCTACACCTTCCCGAACAAACTCGCGCTCGACAGCGGTGAGTTCGCGGCCAACATGGACGACGCGATGAACCGCGCAGATTGGAGCGGCTTCAAATCCCGCGCCATCGCCGCGAAGGCGAAAGGCAAACTCGCCGGCATCGGCATGGCCTACTACGTCGAGAAGACGGCGGGCGGCTTCGAGATGGCCCACGTCGAGGTCCGAGCCGACGGCGAAGTCCACGTCATCGCGGGCACGCAGTCGAACGGCCAAGGCCACGAAACCGCCTACGCCCAACTCGTCGCCGAACGCCTCGACGTGCCGATCGAGATCGTGAAGGTCACCTCCGGCGACAGCGATGCACTCCGCGCCGGCGGCGGCACAGGCGGCTCGCGCTCGCTGACCATGGCGGGCGGCGCGATCGGCGTGGCGGTCAAGGACATCGTCGAGAAGGGCAAACAAATCGCCTCGAACGAACTCGAAGCCGCGGCCACCGACATCGAATACGCCGCCGGAAAATTCCGCATCGCCGGCACCGACCGCTCGATGGGCCTCTTCGAAGTCGCCCGCATCGCGAAAACCCAAGCGAACATCGAAGGCGTCGAAGGTATCGCGGCCGACGGCGAGTTCAAGAACGGCTCCAACACCTGGCCGAACGGCTGCCACATCTGCGAAGTCGAAATTGACCCGGAGACCGGCACGACCGACATCACGCGCTACACCATCGTCGACGACTTCGGAAAGATCGTGAACCCGATGCTCGTCGAAGGCCAAGTCCACGGCGGCGTGGTGCAAGGCATCGGCCAAGCGATGGGCGAAGAGGCCGTCTACGACAAGCAATCGGGCCAGCTCATCACCGGCACCTTCATGGACTACTGGATGCCGCGCGCCGACAACATGCCGACGATGTCGTTCAAGACGAACGAGGTCCCGTGCAAAACGAACCCGCTCGGCGTCAAAGGCTGCGGCGAAGCCGGCACGGTAGGCGCCGCCCCCGCCTTCATCAACGCGGTGGTCAACGCCCTAGCGCCCTACGGCATCGACCACATCGACATGCCGACGACGCCGCTGAAGATCTGGCAAATCACCAAAGGCAAAGCCGCCGCGTAAGAGCATCCACGTGTTGTGGGCGGCGGCAAGCCGCCCGCCACAACAAGAAAATGCTCCGAAAGACGCTCATCGCTGCGGCCGATAAAGTCCTCGCGACCGGGGGCATGCAATTTCGGCCCGCTAAACGCCGCCTGTCACAACAACCACGGACTCGCCAGCTCTTTCGTCGTACACCACCGACTTCCACCCTTCATGATAGGTCGGATGTGAAAGCATCGGCCGCGGCTTGGCGCGTAGTTCTTCGTAGATCTCGCGCGAAACGTCGACATGGCCCGCGTGCTTCTCTTCGTAGGCGTCCGGCTCTTCCCACGGCGGCAAGCTCGCCGTCGACTCCACGCCTTGCAAGATCAGCCCATCGACGAATTGGCGCGCCTCCTTATCCAACTCGGGAACGTACCAGTCGGCCACGTGCTGCTTGAACGGTGCGACGTAGGAATAGAGGATATGCCCAAGATCGCTGCGAATGACGATGGTCAGCGTCGCGCGCTCGCATGGCCCAGTGCCGATCGAAATCTCCAGAACGTCTTCGGCGGTCGCATTGCGAAAGCTCACGTCACGCGCCTTCTGCATCGCGCATGACAAACCGGCGTTGGCTTCAGCCACGTGCGGACCAAGGAACAGAAGGCTCGTGAAAGCCGCCAACAAATGAAAACGCATCGCTCACCCCGAAACGCGGGCGAACGCTATCACACCGAAATCCGGTCGCGCAGCACCCGTGCGAGTCTTACAGACTCTCCGGCGCCAGCGTCACTTGCAGCCCGTCGATCTCTGGCGTCATCTTGATCTGGCACGACAGCCGCGAATTCTCCTGCACCGCCACGCCGAAATCGAGCATGTCGATCTCCTGCTGTTGCGCGACCGGAAGTTTGTCAGTCCACGCCTCGTCGACATAGACGTGACACGTCGCGCACGCGCACGCCCCGCCGCACTCAGCCGACAGCGGCAGGTTCGCGTCGCGGATGACTTCCATCGCGCTCCAATCCTCGCGGCCCTGGAGCTCGTGAACTTTGCCTTCGCGGTCGGTGACGATCAGCTTCATGCCACGCCCAACTTCTTCTGCAGGCTCGACGACGACGTTGTGTATTGGAAGCGCAGCTTCTCGTCCGGTTTGCAATAGCGGAACGCCTGCTGCGCCATGAGCGCGCCCTCATGAAAGCCCGACAAGATCAGCTTCAGTTTGCCCGGATAGGTGTTGATGTCGCCGATGGCGAAGATGCCCGGCACGCTGGACTCGAACTTCTCAGTGTCCACCGGGATCAGATTCTCGTGCAGGTTCAAACCGAAATTGGCGACCGGCCCGAGCTTCATCGTCAACCCGAAGAACGGCAACATCATCTCGGCATCGATCCGATAGTCGCCTTTTTCCTTGTTGTTCAGCGTAATCCCTTCAAGCTTCTTGTCTGCTCCGTGCAGCGCCTTGATGCTCGATACGTGGAATTCCATCTTCCCGTCCGCCACCAGCGCGCGCATCTTGTTGACGCTGTCCGGCGCCGCACGGAAACCGTCGCGGTGATGCACAAGCACCAACTTCTTCGCGATCGGCTGCAGGTTCAACGTCCAATCAAGCGCCGAGTCGCCGCCGCCGGCGATCACGACGACCTTGTCGCGAAACCGGTCCATCTTGCGCACGGCATAGAACACGGACTCGTTCTCGAAAGCCTCGATCCCCGGGATCGGCGGCTTCTTCGGCGTAAAGCTCCCGCCGCCCGCCGCGATCACCACGACCTTCGCCTCGATCTGTGTCCCCGCATCCGTCGTCACGCGCCAGCCGTCGGCGGTCTTCTCCAACGCCTCCGCCATCTGCGAAAGATGGAACGTCGCGCCGAACGGTTTGATCTGATCCATGAGGCGGTCGGTGAGCCCCTGCCCCGTCACTTCGACCAAACCCGGAATGTCGTAGATCGGCTTCTCAGGATAAAGCTCCGTGCACTGCCCGCCCGGCCGATCGAGAATGTCGATGAGATGCGCCTTCAGATCGAGCAGCCCCAACTCGAACACCGCAAAGATGCCAATGGGACCCGCGCCGATAATGACGACGTCGGTCTTGTGCTGTCCGCCCGCGGGGGCGACCTGTGCAGACATTTTTACATTCCGCTTTCGTTATTCATGACATTCATGCGAAATTATATGTAGAAATTGGATCGCGCCACAGAAATTCAACGCGCCCGTCACAATTTCGCGCGTCCGGATGACACGTTGCACCGCCCCCGCGCAACAGCCATATCCGCACCGGTCGGCGCCAATCGAGAAGGAAGTACCCCATGCCAGCACCCTGGCCTGACCTCGAAGGCGTGCCCGCCGCCGACTGCCGGTCGATGACCGACATCCGCCGCGAAATCGACCGCATCGACCGCGCCCTGATCAAGATCCTGGCCGAACGCCTGACCTACATAGAACGCGCCGGCCACATCAAGACCGAACGCAGCACCGTCCGCGACGAAGCCCGCATCAACGACGTGCTGGCCAAGGTGAAGGCGGCTTGCGAACGCGAGGGCTTCCCCAACTCGATCGCCGAACCCGTCTGGCGCCGCCTGATGGACGGCTGCATCGCCCACGAGTTCGACGTCTTCGACGAAGCGAAGGCACCTGCACGGGCGACCGCCGCACGCTAAGGTCGGGGCCGCATGACCTGCCCCAAGAACATCCTCTTCATAACCGCCGATCAATGGCGCGGCGATTGTCTGTCCGCGCTGAACCATCCGGTGGTGAAGACGCCGAACCTCGACGCGTTGGCGCGCGAAGGCACACTCTTCGCGCGCCACTTCTCGAACACCTCGCCGTGTTCGCCTAGCCGCGCGACGCTGCACACCGGCCTCTATCAGCACAATCACCGCGTCGCGATGAACGGCACGCCGCTCGACCGCCGCCACACCAACTGGGCCATCGAGACGCGCAAGCAGGGCTACGACCCCGCTCTCATCGGCTACACCGATCAGACCGCCGACCCGCGCGACCTCAAACCCGGCGACCCGCGCCTCTCGACGTATGAAGGCATCCTGCCCGGCTTGTCGGTCGTCGCCGACACCGGCATGGATCATCCAGGACCGTGGGCCGACTTCCTGCGCGCGCGGGGCTACACGCTGCCGGAGGAAGAACGCTTCATCATCTGGATGCGCGAAAGCGGTCCCGACTACGAAGACGGCGCGCCGCATCCCAAACCCTGGACCGTGAAGGCCGAACACAACGACACGACCTGGCACGTCGACCAAGCGATCGACTACGTCAGCGAACACCACGACGAACCGTGGATCCTGCATCTCTCGCTGCTGCGCCCGCACCCGCCCTGGGTCGCCTCCGAACCGTGGAACAAACTCTACGACCCGCAAGCGATGCCGAAACCGACGCGCCGCGAAAGCGTCGCCGACGAAGGCCAGCAACATCCCTGGCTCGCGCACGAACTGAAACACCCGATCCACGTCGCGCCCGACAACGCCAAACAGCTCGCGCGCATGCAGGCCGTTTATTTCGGCCTGATGAGCGAGGTCGACGACAACCTCGGCCGCCTCTTCGCCTACCTGAAACTCGAAGACCTATGGGACGACACGCTGATCGTCTTCACCAGCGACCACGGCGAACAACTCGGCGACCACTGGATGCTGGGCAAGACCGGCTACTTCGACCAGTCCTACGCCGTCCCATTGATCATCCGCGACCCGCGCAAGTCAGCCGACGCGTCACGCGGCAAGACGATCGACGCCTTCACCGAACACGTCGACATCATGCCGACGCTGCTCGATTTCGCCGGCGCCGAAATCCCGCCGCAATGCGACGGCCGCTCGCTGATACCGTTCGTCGAACGCGGCAGCGCGCCGACCTGGCGCTCCGAAGCCCACTGGGAATACGACTTCCGCGACGTGAGCTTCGATGGTCCCGAGAAAGACCTGGGCCTCACGCTCCACCAATGCAATCTGACGGTCATCCGCGACGAGAACTACAAATACGTCCACTTCGCCGCCTTACCCCCGCTCCTCTTCGACATAAAGAACGACCCCGGCGAATTCACGAACCTGGCGAACGCGGCAAACCACAAGTCAACGGTGCTCCACTATGCGCAGAAGCTGCTCTCGTGGCGCCTCACGCACGAAGATCAAACGCTGACGCACAAGATGGCGACGGATAAAGGCATGATCGAACGCGCGTCGCCGCGGTTCTGATGCACGCCCCTGTCCGTCATGGCCGGGCTTGACCCGGCCACCCAGTGGCCGCGCGTCTGCGCGGCCGCGAGACTTCTCAAGCGCCGCAATCATCAATAACAAAGAAAAGTGAGTCTTCATCGCGCACGACGTGCGCGCACTGGGTGGCCGGGTCAAGCCCGGCCATGACGGATACGGGAGGGCAGATCAGATCAAATTGACGCGCATATTATCGCGCGAGACGAAGCAGCCCTGCCACGCCGCCAGCGCCGCCGCTTCGATCTCTTCCATGAAGTGATCCTCATGGTCGGGATCATGGTGGAAGATGGCGAGCCGCTTCACGTTCGCCGCACGCGCCAGGCGCATGCCTTCCTGCCAGGTCGAATGCCCCCAGCCGCGCTTGGCCGGAAACTCATGATCCGTGTACGTCGAATCGTAGATCATCAGATCCGCGCCTTCGATCAATCCCAAGATCCGCTGATCGGGCTTGCCCGGCGTGTGCTCCGTATCGGTGATGTAGCACAACGACTTGCCCTGATACTCAAGCCGGTAGCCCGTCGCGCCGTCCGGATGGTTGAGCGGCGCGGTGCGCACCTTGATGTCGTTGGCGATGCCGAACGAGTCGCCGGCGCGAAAATCGACGAAGTCGATCTGCGCCTTCATGATATCGATCGGCACGGGGAAGAACGGATGGGTCATCTGACCCGCCAGCACGTTCTGGATCTTCAAACCGGTATCCAGATGACCGGCCATGATGCGGAAATTATTCCCTTCCGCGAACGCCGGCTGAAAGAACGGGAAGCCGTGAATGTGGTCCCAATGCGTATGCGACATCAGAATGGTCGCCTCGCGCATCTGCTTGCGCATGAACCACTTGCCCAGATTGCGCACGCCGGTGCCCAAGTCGAAGATGACCCGCCGGCCGCCCATGGCGACCTCGATGCAGCTGGTATTTCCGCCAAAGGCCAGATGGTTCGGGCCCGGACAAGCGACGGTCCCCCGTGTACCCCAGAACTTGATCTTGAACGCCATCTGCCTTGAATGCCCTCAACCGCCCGCGGGCGAGAATAGCCGTCTCAAAGGGCCAGAGAGGAACCCTTCGAGCCGGAAGTGACAAGCGTCACAATGGGTTATGCCCGATATAAGACCGCGCCTCCGCGAAGGCGAGCTTCAGCGGTTCAAGCTTGCTTTTGTCCATAAGATGGTGCTCCGCGACAGCTGCTGCTTCCGCCACTGCGAACGCGCCGATCCCGCGCGCCGAGCCTTTCAGCGTGTGCGTCCATTGCTTCCACGTCTTGGCGTCGTCGGCGCGCTCGAGCTCGGCGATCACCTGCTCGCTGTGCGTGATGAACAGCATCAAGACCTCGCGCATGACACCGCGATCGCCTGCTGCTTGCGTTTGAAGGTGCTGATAGTCGACAGGTTTGGCGGCCGCCATAACGAAGCCCCTGACCGTTTTGCGGCGAGGAGTCTAGCCCGAAGACCCAACCAACCCGTTAACGGGCCATTAGCCCTAGAATGGCCGCCAGCCGCCCGGAAACGGCGACGCACCAAACGCCCAAGCATGCAGGAACAAGACGGCCAGAAACGCAGCAAGCGCCGCCGCCTGCCGGAAGGTCAAAATCTCACCCAGTTTCAGCGAATTGCGTCCCGCCAGAATCGCCGCGAACGGCACGTTCGACGTCTTCGCCGCGAAAGCCGTCCACGCATCGCCCATCTTGCGCGCCCGCTTCGCATCGATCGAGAAGGTGCCCAGCACCGAGAGCACCAAGAACGTCCCGAAGAACAGAACCGACGCGGCGTCGCCATTCGCGGCCACATGAAACGCGGCCCAAATCGCGACGCCCCACAAGAACGGGTGCCGGGTGATGCGCAGAATGCCGGTGGGCTCTTGTGCCGCGGCGGCCTGCTGACCGATCGCGGTCGGATTGGCCGTCAGCAAACCTGACACGCCGAGAAGGAACGCGAGGGCCACTACGATAATGCCGAGATGACTGACGCCCGGACCGAAGTCCCAAAGCACGTCGCTGCCCGCCGCGAAAGCCGCGTTGTAGCTTATCGCCAGCCACACGATCCCGCCCGCGCTCGCCAGCGAGAACAGCCCCATATACGGCCCTTCGCCGATCGCGCCGACGATCGCGTCGCGCAATCGTGTCCCCGCAATGAAGAGATGGAAGCCAAGAAAAACGGCAGCCGCCAGGATCAACATCGTCATTCCCATAACCTCGCAGGTTGCGAATCAGCGCCGCTACATCATCGCGGAAGCGCGGCGCCGCCGACTGATCCAATCATGCAACGCTTTGCCGGCACCGCGTCAGAGTTGCTGGACGCATCGCACGCAAAGCCATTGGAATCCAACACGGATTCACCCCCGCCGTTAAGGTTTTCCGATCCACAGACGGCTTGCCCTGTGGCGAATCTTCTGCAGTGCGGCCACCCGCAGGAAATGGTAACATTTCGTAAATCTGCCCGCCTTCCGTGCGGGCCTGGGGCATGAGCACCGCATGGAACGGGTAGAGCCGTCAAACGTCCACGCTTTCACCTCGCCGCTGGGCGAAGTGCCGCCGAAGCGTGAGGAAGCGCCGCGCATCGATAAGCGCGCCGAAGCCAAACGCGCCGAACAGCAAAAGATCGCCGACGAAGCGCAAGACACACCGCACGTTGAGGTGACGCCGGTCTACGTATCAGAAGACTCTGGCGCGATCGTTTCTTGGGGCTCATTCCTCTTCATACTGTTTTGGCTGGGTGGAATCAGTTCATACGTCGTCGGTCTGTTTGGGTGGGACAGACTCGTTCAGCTCCAAGTTCCGATTGAGTGGTACGGTTTGATCGCGGCTATTCTCGTCGTCCCAGTGATCCTCGTGATCTTCATCGCGCTCCTGTCGCGTGAGATGCGCGTGTTGCGCCGCCAATCCGTTCAGCTGGCCCACGCCGCCGCCGAACTGATGGAGCCCGAAGACCACGCCGCACGCAGTCTGACCAAACTCGGCCGCGCCATCCGCCGCGAACTCGACCTCTTCAACACGTCGATCGAATCCGCCAGCGCGCGCATGTCGACGCTCGAAGCGCAAACGAACGAACGCCTCGCCCTGATCGAGCGCACCGCCGTCGCCGCCCAAGAACGCGTCGACCGCGCCACCGGCAAGCTGGGTTCTGAACGCGAAAAACTCGCGCAGTTCACTCACGCGCTAGACCAAGCGGTGCTCTCAGCATCCGAAACGTTGACCCAGCGCCTGCAAGACGCCCGCGTCGCCGCGCGCAACGCCAGCGAAAGCCTGCACAACGAACACGGCGCCATCGCCGGCCTTATCTCGACGCTACAAGCGGCCTCGACGACCGTCGCCGCCAAGGCATCGGAGTCCGCGAAGGAAATCGAACGCCAGGCCCAACGCCTCGATGCCGCCTCGGAAGCCGCCGCCGCCCGCTCGGAACAGGTCGTCGCCCGCCACGAACGTCAACGCTCGGCGCTGGCCGAAACGATCGACCGCCTGAAGCAGGAAAACGACCACATGGCTCGCGCGCTGGATTATCAGCGCGAGGGCTTGAACAAGCTCGTCACCGTCATGGTCGACGAGACGAAGAAGATCGGCACGTTCACGGTCGAAGGCGCCCGCCGCCTGGACGAAACCGCAGCCATCATGGCCCAGCGCATCGTCGAGACGACGCAGCTCTTCACCCGGGAATCCGAAAAACTGCGCACCTCGACCGAACTCACGACCTCCGGCCTCGAACAGGCGATGCAGACGATCCGCTCGACCGGCGACTCGTCGTTCGACGCGGCGGGCCGCCTGGGCTCCGTCCTCATCAGCCTGCGCGAAACCGCGGCCTCCGCCTCGCACCAGATCGAAAGCACTGTCGGCCGCCTCGGCAAACTGCTGCAGGATCTCCCCGCCGAAGCCGCCGGCCACGCGCAGCAACTGCGCGCGATGCTCGATCAACAATCGGGCGCGATGTCGGATCTGTCGTCACGCGTCGGCGTCGCCTTCGACCGCGTGCAAGCCATCGAAACCAACAAGCATCAGCCCACGTCGCTGAACGCGCCGCCGCAACAAGCGTCGATCCCGAACTTCAGCGTGCCGCCGGCCGCTCACTTGGCGCCGCCGTCGCGCGGACAGGTGCCGCTGCCGGCCGAGAAACACGCCGCCGCCGAACAGATGAACGGCGAACCGCGCGGCTGGTTCGGTCTCGCCAAGCGCTTCGTGCGTGCACCCGGCGAAGGCGACGGCTTCCCGCCGGTCGACGAACGCAGCCCCGCCGGCGGCAACGGCAGTGGTAACGGCTGGGACATGAAGTCCCTCCTGGCCGCCGCCGAGCACGAAAAACCGCAGCCCGCGCACACGCGCCGCATCGACCAGCGCCTCGACCGCGCAGCAATGCAGCCGACAAATCACGCGCCCGGCCCGCGCCAGCCGCAGCCCCAACATCCGCAGCGCGCCCAATCCGCACCGCCGCAGATGCCGCAGCAAGCTCAGCCTCAACATGGCGACGCCGCGCAGCACACCTCGGCGCGCCATATGATCGAGACGCTCCAAGCGATGGCGATCGACCTCGATCGTTTCCTGGAAGACGATCCGCCGCTCGACCTCCTGCGCCGCTATCGCGCGGGGGAACGCAACGTCTTCGCCCGCCGCCTCGTCTCCATCTTGGGGCGCGAGCAGACCGAACGCATCGGCCGCAAGTACCGCGAAGACGGCGAGTTCAGGGAAACCGTCGACCGCTACATCCAACAGTTCGAAACGCTGATGGAACAAACCGCCCGCAGCGACCGCGAAAACGTCTTGGTCGAAACCTACCTGACGTCGCAAACCGGCAAGGTTTACGTGGCCTTGGCTTCGGCCATAGGGCGGTTGGCCTAGCCCACTGCGCGACGTGAAGCAGGTTGGCGGCCAAGACGACATAGGGCCCGCGCCGGGAAACTAAAAACGGTGTCATGGTGGCGAAGGCGGACCATGACACGAGAGGTTGGTCGATCGCGCTGGCCTAGTTCCAACCCTTCGGTGACTTCTTCATATTCTCTTCGCCCGACGTCATCGTCCACGCGACCGCGCGCTTCAGCACTGCGCCGACCGCATCGTCGAACGACTGCACGATGTCGGGCACGTTTTCGCTGTTGGCGGGCTTCACCGATTCAAAGCTCTCCGACGCCACAATCGTACCCAGCGATGGCCGCACAAGTTTCAGGTTTACGCGAACGCGCACGACCGTGCCGCCCTCCGGCGTCTTCTCGGCCTGGAATTCGCGAAGCTCCGTCTTCAGCACGAAGTCCGAGCGCAGGCCGATCGACTGCCGCCCCACCGACACGATCTTCTTCGTATTCTCGAACGATTGGATGAGCAGCTGCTGCACCATGCGCGGCGCCCGGTCGGCCCAGCGCGAACCGCCCATATATTTGACCTCAAGCGCCGACGGCGCGATCGCGATGCGGTCGGTGTCGATACCCTTGGCCGTCGACGGCTCTTCGACGACGAGCTGCCACGTCACGGTCGGGATGTCGTCCGCGAACGTGCTCTTCGGCGACAGCACATAGAGGTCGGGCGGCGGCCCGCTACCCAAATCCGGCAGTGCGCAACCGGTCAGCGCCAGCGCGCCGACAATCGCAAACGATGCAAAACGCGCCCCCATCAACGTCCTCCCTGCGATTTATATTCGACCGCCTTGTCGCCGAAGATCAGCGACGACGGACTGCTTTCAAGACGCTGCGCCGCTCTGTCAATCGAAGCGATCATCTGACGCGCATCGCTTATGGCGAGCAGCAATTCCGGCAAGCCTGCGCGCGCAAAGTCGCGCAGCGGCACGCGTGCCTCGTTCATCACCTGGCGGATATCGGCCGCAACCCCGCGCACGTCGGCAAGCGTCGCCTTGGCGTCGCCGGCGACCAGCTTGTCGACATTCGACGCGATGGATTCGAACTTGTCCGACGCCTTCGCGAGGTTGCCCGACAGACGCTCCACATGCGCGATCGTGTCGGCGAATTTCTGCTCGTTCTCGCCGCTCAAGAAATTCGACAACCGGTCGAGCACCGCGTTGCCGCGGTTGATCAGCTCCGGCGCGCCCGCGAACAGTTTCTGGAACGTCGACTTGCGCGTCTCGATCATCGGATATTCTTGATCCGCGCCTGCGACCAGCGGATTCGATTTCGGCGATCCGCCGGCGATCAGCACCGCGGCGACGCCCGTCAACCCTTGCGTCTCGAGACTGGCGTACGAGTCTTCCTTCACCGGCGTCATGCGGTCGACCTGAATGCGCACGAGCACGTTGTTCGGATCTTCCTCATCGAGCTTCAAGTTGACGACCTCGCCGACCTTGATGCCGTTGTAGAGAACGTCCGCCGCCTTGCTCAGCCCCGACACCGAGCCTTCGAACCTCAAATCGTAGATCTGGTACTGCTTGTTGAACTCGGCCTTGCCGATCCACAGCAGAAACAACACCGTCAGCACCGCGATGCCGATCGCGAAGCTGCCGATCAGAAGGTGATGCGCGCGCGTTTCCATCGAAGCGCTCCTCTTTAAGACTTGGGCGGCGCGGACTTGGCGGCCATCGCCGCCCGTCCACGGGGCCCGTGAAAATACTCGCGGATCCAGGGGTGATCCTGGGTCATCATCTCGTCGATACTACCGGTCACCAGCACTTTTTTCTCGGCCAACACCGCGATCCGGTCACAAATCGCATAGAGACTGTCGAGGTCGTGGGTGACCATGAACACGGTTAAACCCAGCGTCGCCTGAAGGTTCTTGATCAACTCGTCGAACGCCGACGCGCCGATGGGATCAAGGCCAGCTGTCGGTTCGTCCAGGAACACGATCTCCGGGTCCAGCGCCAAAGCCCGCGCCAACCCGGCGCGTTTGCGCATGCCACCCGACAGTTCCGAGGGGAACTTAGGTCCCGCTTCAGGCGGCAACCCGACCAGACCGATCTTCACCGCCGCAATCTCGTCCATCAGTTTCTGCGGCATATGCAGGTGTTCTTTGAGCGCCACCTGAATGTTCTGCGCGACCGTTAGCGACGAGAACAACGCGCCATCCTGAAAGAGCACCCCCCAGCGCCGCTCGACCGCGCGCTCTTCCTCAGGCGTCATATCGCTGCGCGCTTTGCCGAAAATCTCGATGCGCCCCGACCGCGGCTTGTTGATCCCAAGGATTGAACGCAGCAGCACCGACTTGCCCGTGCCCGACCCGCCGACGATGCCAAGCACCTCGGCCCGATAGATGTCGAGATCGAGATGATCGTGAATGACTTGCGGTCCGAACTGGTTGCGCAAATCCCGAACGGCAATGATGACCTCGCGCTCGCTCATATGCCGAGCTTCACGAAGAGGATTGAGAACAACGCGTCGAGCACGATGACCGTGAAGATGCCCTCGACCACCGACGCGGTCGTGCGCTGACCGACTGACTCGGCGCTGCCTTCCACCTTCATGCCTTCGAAGCAGCCGACCATCGCGATGGCGAGGCCGAACACGGGCGCCTTGATGAACGCAACGCCCGCATCCCAAAACCCGATCGAGTCATGCAGGCGCGCGATGAACATCGCCGGCGACATCCCAAGCTCCGACCAGACAACCAGCCCGCCGCCCAGCAACCCCATCATCGCCGAAATGAAGCCTAAGATCGGCATCATGACGAGAAGCGCAATCACCCGCGGCAGCACGAGCACGTCCATCGGATCGAGCCCCAGCGTGCGCATCGCGTCGATTTCCTCGCGCAGCTTCATCGAACCGATCTGCGCCGTGAACGCACTGCCCGACCGGCCCGCCACCATGATCGCCGTCAGCAAGATGCCGATCTCGCGCAGGAACGACACCGCAACGAGGTTGACGGTGAAAATCTCGCCGCCGAAACGCTTCAACTGTTCGGAGCCTTGAAACGCCAACACCGCGCCGATCAGGAACGAGATCAACGCCACGATCGGCACCGCGTTCAGACCCGCCTGCTCCATGTGATAAACGGTCGACGTCGCGCGCATGCGCCGCGGGTTCAAGACCGTCTTGCCCAACGTCTCGAGGATCAGCCCCAAGAACGCGACGAGATCGCGCCCGGTACGCCCGCCCTCGTCGAGGCCGGCGCCCATGCGCACGATGAGGTTGGTCAGCACATTGCCTTCACGCGGCTCGACCTTGATCGGCCGGTCGCTCTTGGCCACGGCATTGAGCAGCGTCGATTGCGCAGCCGTTCCACCCGCCGTCGTCACCTGAACGCCCGCGCGTTCCAACGTGCGCGCCGTGCGATAGATGAGCCATGCGCCGGCGGTGTCCAGCCGGTCCAAATGCGAAAGGTCAATCGTCGCCGCGCGCCGCCCTACCGTGTCGATGGCTTGAAGTGTCTTGTCCAGCTGTTGGGCGTGTTGGACGACCCACTCGCCTTGCGGGCGCAGCGTCAGCGCAGACGCGTCATCCGACACGTCAAGCCAAGCTTGAGCCTGCCCCGCCATCTCTATCCCTGCCCTGTGCCCAACGCCCGCGATGCGCAACCCTCATGCGCGCCACCGAAAGGCACGAATCGGAGTGTGCCCGCAGGGCACATCTGTGCCAAGTTCGTGTGCAAGTTGCGCGCCATGGACCGCCCTTAGTTAAGACCCGCGTGACCGGGACCACAGCACCGCGCTTGCCTTAATGCCCAGGACGGCGAAAATCGATTCGCAATTGAGGTTTAAACGGCGGTCCTCGCGTTTCGGATGCGCTAAATCGAGAGAGATCGCCCCCATGGCGGCCGAAAGCCACACGCCGCAGATATCTGCCAACCACCGCACGGCGTTCATCCCGGTCCTCAAATCCGACCTCATCCCGACCCTGGCCGAACAAGGCTTTACCAGCGGCGAGAGCAGCGACTTTCATACGCTCTGCGCCTTCCTTGGCGCCTATTTTCACCACGATTTCTACGACGAACTGACCGAGCTGAAGGACGTCTATGCCTGGTTCTCACCGGCCGGACCCCGGCCCACGCGCCGCCCGCCCGACGAGCCCGAAGCGGCCTACCGCCAACTCTGCAGCACGCTCGAAAGCGTCATGGCGCGGGCGAACTTCGCCGAGTTTCCAAAGGCCGAGATCGAGAGACTGGGCGGCGATCACCCGCTTCTCGACGTCAAGACCCGAACGCCGCTCGACGCCTACGAGACCATCCGCATTTTCTACCGCGGCCGCCGCGCCGACACGGTAATGCAGCCGAACGCGCTTGGCTTCAAAAGCAAAAAGACGATCGCGACCGAAGTCTACGACGACATCCTCGTTTTCGTGCGCTTCAAACAGCCGGATGGAACCCCCAAGCGCGCTTTGCCGCTCGCCCGCCGCCGCGCGCTGCCCGGCGACGCCGAGCCCGGCAGCGTCATGATCAAACTCTTCCGCAACATCACGCGCCTCGAACTGCCGACACTATTGCCCGAAGTGAAGGTCGTCATGAGCCGCAAGGACGCGCTGATGCTGGGCGGCCCCGCGCTCATGGGCGGCGTGCCCTTGATGCTCAACATCGTCCCGGCGCTCTCCGTCGTTCTTGTCGTCCTCGGCGCCTATCTCGGATTTTCTGGCGAGGTCACGCAGGACAAACTGATGAAGGCGGTCGGCGCGCTCTCCGTGCTCGTCGGCGCGGGCGCGTTCATGTTTCGTCAGTACTCGAACTATTCCTTCCGCAAGCTGAAATATCAAAAGCGCGTTTCGGACAACGTCTACTTCAAGAACGTCAACAACAACGCCGGCGTCTTCGAAACGCTGATCAACGCGGCGGAAGAACAGGAAACGAAAGAAGTCATCCTGGCCTACCACTCGCTGCTGACCGCAGGCCCCACGGCCAGCGCCGCCGAACTCGACCACCGCATCGAGGCGTGGTTGAAGTCGGCCTTCGGCGTCGAGGTCGACTTCGAAGTCTCCGACGCGTTGTCGAAGCTCGAAGGGTTGGGCCTTCTCGCGCAGAAAGAAGGTAAAATAGCCGTCGTTCCCCTGGGGGATGCGCTCGCTCGCCTCGACACGCTCTGGGATCAGTTATACGACTTCACGCAAGGCCGGCGCGCCAGCGCCGCCTGACGACGGCGCGAAGGGGAAACGGGGACACATGGCGCAGCGCGACGCAACCTCGCGGGAAAGCGCGCTGGCCATGGCCGGCATCGCGGGCCTGCTGCGTTGGCTGGGCCTCGTGCCGTGGGCCGTCCTACTGCTGATGACGCTGTTCCAGCTCTACGATCCCGGCCGCATCATCACCGGCCTGCAAAACCAAGTCTTCGACTCCTATCAACGCGCGTATCCACGCACGTATCAGGACACGTCCACGCGTTACGTCGACATCGACGAGGAGAGCCTAAGGCGCATCGGTCAATGGCCGTGGCCGCGAACGACGGTCGCGGAGTTGACCAGACGCTTGCGCGACGCCGGCGCCGCCGTGATCGCGTTTGACATGGTCTTTCCCGAACCCGATCGCACATCGCCCGACATGATCGCGCGCGGCCTGCCGGCCGGCGCTGAGTGGGACAGCGCACGGTCTCAGCTCTCAGCCTTACCCAACAACGATGCGCAGTTCGCACAAACGCTGAGCGAGTCGCCGGCAGTCCTCGGCTTCATCATGGTCGATCGCGACACCGGCCACTTACCTGTCCTGAAGGCAGGCTTGGCCGTCGTCGGCGACGGCAAGCCCGCCCAAACAGTTGCCTCATTTTCCGGCGCGACCGCATCACTTGATGTTCTGCAGAATGCCGCCCCGGGATCGGGCTCGTTCAATACGCTCCCCGACGCTGACGGTATCGTACGCCGCGTTCCCCTGTTTGTTGCTTACAAGGACAAGATCTATCCGGGCCTCGCGCTTGAAACGCTGCGCATCGCCCAGCGCAACGAAACCGGCGCAACGCCTTCCTATCTCATAAAGACGGCAGGCGCCTCGGATGAAATTTCCGCCGGCGACCCCAATCGCATCGTCGGTGTGAAAATCGGCGCTTTCGAAATTCCGTCCACCAAGGACGGGCAAATGTGGGTTCACTACACGAACCAAACCGCCAAGCGCGGCGTACCAGCATGGAAAATCCTCGACGGCTCGGCCGACATGACACAGCTCGAAGGCGCTGCGGTTTTTGTCGGCACCAGCGCCGCCGGCCTTCTCGATCTCCGCTCAACGCCGATGAAACTCGATTCGCCGGGCGTCGAGGTTCACATCGAAGCCTTCGAGCAAATGCTCCTCAAGCACTTCATCGAACGCCCCGACTGGTCGCCAGCGTTAGAGCTCGCGTTCGCGACGCTGCTGGGCCTCTTCGTGCTCCTCACGATCTCGCGCGTGCCGGTCTACTGGATCGCAAGCATCGCCCTCATCGCCGTCGTCACCGCTGTCGGCACATCGTGGTGGGCGTTCACGGAACACTATTGGCTGCTCGACCCGATCGCCCCGTCGCTCAACATCGCGCTCGTCTTCGCCGCGGCCAGCCTTGTGAAGTTCATGCGCACCGAGGCCGAGCGGCGCACGGTGCGCAGCGCCTTCGCGCAATACCTGCCGCCCGACGTCGTCGAGCAGATCGCGGCCGACCCGTCGAAACTGAAACTCGGCGGCGACACGCGCGAACTGTCGATCATGTTCTGCGACATCCGCGGCTTCACGCCGATCGCCGAAAGCTTCCGCTCAGACCCGCAAGGCCTGACCAAACTCATCAACCGCGCGCTGACCCCGCTCTCGCGCGAAGTGCTGAACCACCACGGCACGATCGACAAATATATCGGCGACTGCGTGATGGCGTTCTGGAACGCGCCTATCGACGACGCCGACCACGCCAGGCATGCCTGCGAATGCGCGCTCGCGATGATGGACTCGCTCGTCGTCCTCAACAACGAACTGACCGCCGAAGGCTTCTACGAGAGCCACAAGGTCAACCGGATCGACGTCTCCATCGGCGTCAACACCGGCGTGTGCGTTGTCGGCAACATGGGCTCCGACCTGCGCTTCGACTACTCGGCGCTGGGCGACGCGGTGAACGTCTCGGCGCGCATCCAATCGTTCGCCGGCAATTACGGATTCCCCATCGCCATCGGCGAAGACACCGAAGAAATCGTCGCGGAAAAATTCGCCTTCCTCGAACTCGACTACATCGCCGTCAAAGGCCGCGCGACGCCGACCCACATCTATGCACTCATGGGCCACGCCCACGTGCGCGAGACGAAGGCGTTCCAGATCCTGAACGACGCGCTGCAAACCCTTTTCACCGCCTTCCGCGCACAGAACTGGGCCGCCGCGAAAGAAGCCATCGCCAAAGGCCGCGCCATCCCCGGTGCGCCGGAGGCCATCTTCGAACTCTACGAAGACCGCATCGCCCACTACGAACTCGAACCGCCGCCTCCAGGCTGGGACGGCGCCTGGTCCGCCAAAGAAAAGTAGGCATAGGCCCAGGACGGCGATATCAATGCGCCAGCCATGACCGAGCCCCTCCCCCTCTTCGCGGCCGACTATTTCGAAGCCCGCGACAAATTTCTGAAGGCCGCGACCGCGCGCGGCTGCAAGCTCATGTCGCATTTGAACCCCTACGCGAAGGGCCCGAAGGGCGAAGACCTCTTCGTCGATGTCGCGACGACAGGCCCCGACACCGCAACCGCCGCGCTCCTCCTCATCTCAGGCACGCACGGCGTCGAAGGCTACGCGGGCTCGGCCTGCCAGATCGGCTGGCTGAAGAGCGAACGTAACGATGCCTTCCCGCCGCAGCTCAAGATCGTGATGATCCACGCGCTGAACCCGTACGGTTTCGCCTGGAACAGACGCGTCACCGAAGACAACGTCGATCTCAACCGCAGCTTCGTCGACCACGGCGCGAGCCCCGCCAACGAAGGGTACGAAGAATTGAAGAACGCGATCGCCCCGCCGAACCTCAACGCCGACACGCTGAAAGAAGCCGACGCCACCTTGCGCGCCTACAGCAAAGCGCACGGCGCCTTCGCCCTGCAGGAGGCGATCAGCAAAGGCCAGTACAAACACCCCGACGGCATGTACTACGGCGGTGCGCGCGAACAATGGTCGGCCGGCGTCTTCCGCCACATCGTCCGGCGTCAGCTCGGAAACTGCCGCGTCGTCGGCGTGGTCGACTTCCACACCGGCCTTGGTCCCTACGGTTACGGCGAACTCATCTGCGAAGACCCCGCCGACTCGCTCGCCTACCGCCGCGCCCGCGCCTGGTGGGGCGACACCGTCCGCTCGACCCAAGCCGGCGACTCGGTCTCAGCCCACGTCACGGGCAGCGTGGACTCCGCGGTCCCCGGCCTGTTACCGCGCAGCGAAGTGACCATGACGACGCTCGAATTCGGAACCTACTCAACGGTGGAAGTGTTTCAGGCTCTGCGTGCGGACAACTGGCTGCACGTACATGGGAACCCATTGGGTCCGGAAGCCGCCGCCATCAAGACCGACGTTCGCTGCGCGTTCTACCCCGACGTGGACGATTGGAAGGAAATGGTCTGGCAGCGGGCGGAAGCCGTTGTGGCACAGGCCGTTAAGGGCCTGTCGTCGCCCGCCTAACGGCTCCGTGAGACCCCTTGGCAGACGCATCCCGTTGCGACACACTGTCAGTTCAACATCGAGGAGTTCAGACATGAAAACCTGGCGCAAACCGAAGACCCGCGAAATCTCGGCGGCGATGGAAATCAACTGCTACTGCTCGGCCGAATAACCTGGGAGCGCCGGCTTCCAGCCGGCTTTTCTCCCTTATGAAAATCATCGTTCTCGGCGCCGCGGCAGGCGGCGGCTTCCCCCAGTGGAACGCGGCGAGCACGAACAACGCCAAGGCCTTCGCCGGCGACCCCGACTGCCCCCGACAAACGCAAGCGAGCCTGGCCGTCTCGGCCAACGGCGAAGATTGGCTGCTGCTCAACGCCAGCCCCGACATCCGCGAACAGATCGTCGCCACCCGCGAACTTCATCCGAAGATCGCGCCGCGTTCCTCTCCTATCAAGGCGGTGGCGCTGACCGGCGCCGACATCGACGCCATCACCGGCCTACTGACCCTGCGCGAGCGCCAACCGTTTTCGCTCTGGGCGACCGGTTACGTTCACAACGTCTTGGCCGCGAACCCCGTCTTCGACGTCCTCGACCGCGGCACGGTCAACTTCGAGTCCATGCCGGACAAGCCCTTCACCCCGGTCGAAGGCCTCACCTGCCGCACCTTCGCGACGCCGGGCAAGCCGCCGCTCTACCTCGAACGCATCGAAGGCATCGGCCCCGCCGACGGCGCATCGGTGGGTCTGTGCATCAGCGACCCGCGCGGCAAGACGCTGGCCTTCGTGCCCTCCTGCGCCGAGATCACGGATGATATCCGGGCCAGCGTTGACGGCGCCGACGCACTGTTCTTCGATGGCACGATGTACACGGACGACGAAATGATCCGCACGGGCGAGGGCAAAAAGACGGCCCGCCGCATGGGCCACGTCGCCATGACCGGCAAAGACGGCGCGATCGAAGGTTTGCGCGAGGTCAAGGCGCGCGCGCGCTATTTCATTCACATCAACAACTCGAACCCGGTGCTGAACCGCGCCTCGCCGGAACGCTTGAGCCTCGAAGCCCAAGGCTGGCGCATAGCCGAAGACGGTATGAGGATCGACTTGTGACGCTGCTCTCGCCGACTGAATTCGAAGCGCGCTTCAAGGCCGTCGGCGCTGAGCGCTATCACAACCACCACCCCTTCCACCGCATGCTGCACGACGGCAAGCTGAACAAGGTGCAGGTCCAAGCGTGGGCGCTCAACCGCTACATCTACCAATCGCGCATCCCGATCAAAGACGCGATCATCGTCTCACGCCTGCCGACGCCGGAACTGCGAGCCCTCTGGCGCGTGCGCATCGAAGACCATGACGGCACCGACGGCACTGACGGCGGCATCGCCCGTTGGCTGAAACTGACGGACGTCTTAGGCCTCGACCGCAAGATGGTCGTCGCCGAAACAGCCGTCCTGCCCGCGACCGTCTTCGCCGCCGACGCCTATGTGCATTTCGTTCGCGATCGCACATTGCTGGAGGCCGTCGCCTCCTCGCTCACCGAACTCTTCGCGCCCAAAATCATCGCCGAGCGCGTGGAAGGCATGCTCTCAGGCTACGACTTCGTCTCGCGCGAAACGCTGGCCTATTTCGGCGCGCGCATGACCCAAGCCCCGCGCGACGCCGATTTCGCCCTGCGCTACTGCATCGAAACCGCCAAAACGCGCGATCAGCAAGACGCCTGCATCGCCGCTCTGACCTTCAAATGCAACGTGCTTTGGGCCATGCTGGACGCCCTGTACCACGCCTACGTAGCGCCGGGGCACATTCCGCCCGGCGCCTTCAGACCATGAGCGACGACGCGAAACCAAGACTGGCCCCCGGCGTCAAATTGCGCACCGACGCAAAGCGCGGGCCCATGCTCATGGCCCCCGAACGCATCCTTGAGCTCGACGAAATCGCGCAAGCCATCGTCGCCCAATTCGACGGCACGAAACGCGTCTCGGAAATCGCAGCCGCGCTTGCCAAGGAATACGACGCGAAGGCCGAAGACATCCGCGCCGACATCGACCACCTGCTCAAAGATCTAACCGCAAAGGGCTACGTGAAGTCGTGACGGAGAACTTGAGGCCCATCGGCCTTCTCGCAGAACTCACCCACCGCTGCCCGCTCGGCTGTCCGTATTGTTCGAACCCGCTAGACCTCGTCCGCGCCAACCAGGAACTCGACACCAAAACATGGGAACGCGTCTTCAATGAGGCCGCCGACCTCGGCGCCATGCACGTGCATCTCTCCGGCGGCGAACCACTGGCCCGCAAAGACATCGCCGAACTGACGAACGCGGCCCACCTCGCCGGCCTCTACACCAACCTGATCACCTCGGCGATCGGCCTCAACGCGCAACGCCTGACGGAATTGCGCTCCGCCGGCCTCGACCACGTGCAGATCTCGATCCAAGGCATCGACCCCACGCGCGCCGACGCCGTCGCTCACTACAAAGGCGGATCGCGTGCCAAACGCGACGCCGCCAAACTCGTGGTCGAAGACGGCCTGGCGCTGACCATCAACGCGGTCATCCATCGCGGCAACATCGCCGACGTCCCCGCCATCATCGACCTCGCCGAAGAACTCGGCGCCGGCCGCCTGGAAGTCGCGCATGTGCAATACCACGGCTGGGCCATCCCCAACCGCGCCACCCTGATGCCCACACGCGACGACTTCATGGCCGCGGCAAAGATCGTGGAGGACGCGCGCAAACGCCTCGAAGGTACGCTGGTCATCGACCACGTCATCCCCGACTACTACGCCGAACGCCCAAAAGCGTGCATGGGCGGCTGGGGCCGCCAAGTCATCGTGGTGACGCCGGACGGCCGAGCACTCCCCTGCCACGCCGCGAGTACGCTCCCCGGCTTCACCTTCGACAACGTCCGCGACCGCTCGCTCAGCGACATCTGGGAAACGAGCGAGGCCTTCACAAAATTCCGCGGCACGGCATGGATGCCAAAGCCCTGCCAAGGCTGCGACCGCGCCGAAATCGACTGGGGCGGCTGCCGCTGCCAAGCCTTCGCCATCACCGGCGAAGCCGCAGCCACCGACCCCGCCTGCGCCCTATCCCCCGATCACGCGAAGATGCGCGACATGGCCATCGCCGACGCGGCGAGCACGAACACCGCGTACCGCTTCAGAAGAATCGGCGGCTAGCCCAAACCAAATGCTGTCATCCCGGAAGCTAGCGCAGCTTGATCGCGAAGCGATCTAGCGAAGCTTGCTGTCCGGGACCCAGGGTGGCTGCATCAAGCGTTCGTGCGTCGATCCTGGGTCCCGGACAGTAAGGCTCGCAACCAACTGCTTCGCAGTTGGGCTCACCTAACTTCCGGGATGACAGGTATTGCTTAAGCCGCCAGATCGATCGCGATCTTCCCAAAGTGCCCCTGCCCCATCATCGTCGTCAGCGCTTCCTTCGCCGCAGCGAACGGGAACGTCTTGTCGATCACCGGCTTGATCTTGTGCAGCGTCATCGCGCGGCACATCGCCTCGAACTGTTCGCGCGAGCCGACGGTGACGCCCTTCACCTTCGCATTCGCGGTCATCACCATGCCGATCTGCAGATCCTTAACATGCCCCGACAGCACGCCGACGATCGACACATGCCCACCAATGCGGATGGACTTGAGACTGTGCTCCAGCGTGCCCGCGCCGCCCACTTCGACGACATGGTCGACGCCGCGCCCGTTCGTGATCTCGCGCACCGCCTTCGACCAATCCGGCGTTTCCTTGTAGTTGATGAGATGATCCGCGCCGAGCGCCTTCGCGCGCGCCAATTTTTCGTCGGATGACGAGGTGATAATCACCTCCGCCCCCGCCGCCTTCGCGAACTGCAACGCAAAGATCGACACGCCGCCCGTGCCTTGCACGACCACGGTCTCGCCCGCCGTCAACCCGCCTTCCACCACCAGCGATCGCCAAGCCGTCAGCGCCGCGCACGGCAACGTCGCGACCTCCGCATCGCTCAAATACGACGGGACCTTCGACACGCCGTCAGCCGACAGCAGCGCATAGTCCCGCCACACGCCGTCGAGCGAACCGCCGATAGCGCTCGCCTGCCCCTCACGCGTCAACGCGCCGGCAAGCCAGTGCTGAAAGAACATCGACGCCACGCGATCGCCCGCCTTCACGCGCGTGACACCGGGACCGACGGCCACAACCTCGCCGCACGCATCCGACAGCGGCACCAGCGGCAGCTTGTACATGGCTCCGAATGCGCCAAGCACCGTGACCAAATCGCGATAGTTCAGCGACGCGGCCTTCATCTTCACCAGCACCTGACCAGGTCCAGGCTGCGGCGTATCGCGTTCGACGACGCGCAAATTGTCGATCCCGTATTGCGGGATCTCAACGACTTTCATGATGTTCTCCAGGTGGCGAAACTTATTCGGCGGCGCGGCGAAAATCTTTCGCCTTGTGCATCTGCATCGACTTCGGCGGCGCCGAGTGCGGCACGTCGTTCGACGTCACCGCTTTCAGCGCCAGATCCTTGTCGGCCTGCGTGAACTGACCCGTCGTCACGCAATACTCGACCAGCGTCCCGTTCGGATCGCGCGTGTAGATCGACGTACACCAATTGTGGTCGATCTCCATCACGTCGTGCCCGCCCGCGAGCCACATGTCGCGCTTGCTGCGCAAATGCTCCATCGTCGGCGAATAGAACGAGATGTGATTGACCCACTCCGGCAAACCCGCAGCCTTCGACAAGCCCGTCTCGAACGGCTTCTCATAGGGCTCGCCGTGCAGTTCCCAAAACGCGATGAAGCGATCCGGCTCGATCTCATAGAAGAAGTGCTTGGCCCACCCGCCGATCGGCGTCGGCCCGATCTCCACCTTCTTCAGATCGAACCCCATCACCTCGCGGTAGAAGTGGTCGATCGCCTTCATATCGCGCGTCGCAAGCGCCAAGTGATGATAGGCCATGTGCGTTCCTCCAATGCTTATTCTTACCGATCCACCATGCGCATGACGTCGCCGCCTTTGGGCGAGCCGACCTCGACGATCCGGTCGTCGACGTCGTCATACTCAAGCCGCAAGGCCTTCGAAATCGTCGCATGAAAATCATAGAGCGCCGTCGTATAGGTCAGTTCAAGAATCTCTTCGTCCGACAAATGCTTCTTCAACACCGCGAACGTCCCGTCCGGCACCCGCCCGCCGCCGAGAACGAGATCGTCCGTATAGGCCAACACCGCCCGCTCGATCTCGCTGAAGCATGTCGCCGTCTGCCACGCCGGAATAGCCGCGATCTGCTCGTCGCTTAAGCCCACGCCGCGCGACGCCTTGCAATGCTGCGAATAGACGAACTGGCTCCCCCGCGCCCAGCCCGCGCGCGTCTGTCCCAACTCGCGCAGCTTCGGCGACAGCTTCCGATTCGGCGAACGATAAAACTGAAACCCCGCGACCGCATGATCGAACGCATCCGGCACAACCGCGAACACCGTCCACCAGTTACCGGGCGTGCCGGTATCCGTGCCCGGCTCCTTCACCGGATCGCGATCGCCGAACAGCGCCTTGTAGATCGTCTTCGCAAACGGATGCGCGTCGTCGCGGCCAACCTGACGCAAACGGGGCAAAGGGCGTTCCTCTTCTTATCTGCCACCAGCGTAAGACACTGAGAGCCGCCGTCAACTCTTGAGGTCGAGCACCGCCCCATTCCAAAGACGGCTGAGCAGTAGCGACAACCCCAATGCAACCGCGCTCGTCGCGGTCATCAGCAGGTAACCAAACGCCCCGAAGTCGGCGAACAAGTACCCCGACGCGAACTGCCCGGCCGCCATGAAGACGCCGATGGTGATCGCCGAATACAGGCTCTGCGCCGTTGCCATCAAACTATGCGGCACCGCACGCGCGATGAAATGCATGGCGCCCAGATGCGCCGCACCAAAAGTTCCCGCATGCAAACACTGCACCGGGATCAACACCCAAAGCGGCGGCGAGAACGCCGTGATCGTCCAGCGCAACAATCCGCTCGCCGCCCCGATCATCATCAAGTTCACCGGCCCGATCCGAGCCACGACGCGGTTCGAGAACGAAAACAAGATGATCTCCGCAATCACGCCGAGTGCCCACAAGAACCCGATCAGATCCGGCCCATACCCCAACGCCTTCCAGTTCAGCGTCCCAAACCCGTAATAGAACGCGTGACAAGACTGCGCGACGCCGGCCGTCGCCACGAACACGATGAACGCCGGATGCCGCGCCAGCTTACGCGCCTCACCCCACATGCCGTTGACGTGATCCTCCGCGCGATGAACGACGGGCTCGGGCGGCAACACGAACGACATCGCAAACGCGAACGACCCTGCCGCGATCAGAATCGGCAGAAAGAACCCGACGCCCTCCTGCGCCAAGAACAAGCCGCTCGAAAAGTTCATCGCGATGAACGCCATCGACCCGAACAACCGCACGCGTCCGTAGTCGAACTGATGCAGCATCGCCGTCTTCAACGTCACGCCCTCGATCAACGGCCCGATGGCGGAGAACGCCGCGCTCGACGTGATCGAAAACAGAATAACGAACACCGTCCCCGGCATCGCCGCATAACCGGCGTAGGAAAACGCCGCCAACCCCATCAGCAGAATGATCGCAAGCCGCCGCGCGTGAAACGCGTCCGCGACAAACCCCAGCGCCGGACCGGTGAGCACGCGCACAGCCCCCATCACGCCCATCAGCAGCCCGGTCGCCTGGGGATCGAACCCGACGCTCGCCAGCCACGCCGGAAAGAACGGCAGGTGCACGCCGCCTATCAAATTGATCCCGATATAGAACGGCACAAACCGCACCGCGTCGGGATGCGGCTGCGGCAAACGAAACGCGGCCATGGGCGGATTAACGTGTCACGGAATCAGGGTCGGGAGGCGCACTCTTAGCGGACCCAGCGGTCGCCTGTCATGACCCGCCCAAAACCTTACGGCTTGCTCTAGCACCGCCGGTATGTCTGCATGGCGTTCGGCGTCAGCAAGGGGACCGCGCGCGCATGAATATCTTCACCTTCGGAATCGCCCTGACCATCCTGACGGCGATACCCGTGATCGTGCAGCTTCGCCGCCACCCGCGCGGCCTGGTCATCCTGTTCTTCGCCGAGATGTGGGAGCGCTTTTCCTTCTACGGCATGCGCGGCCTGCTCATTTTCTATCTGACGCAGCACTTCCTATTCGACGACAAGTTCGCCAACGGCATCTACGGCGCCTACGGATCGCTGGTCTACCTGCTGCCCCTCGTCGGCGGCTTCCTCGCCGACCACTACCTCGGCACGCGCAAGGCCGTCGCCTTCGGCGCGCTGCTGCTGGTCGCGGGCCACGCCACCATGGCGCTCGAAGGCCCGACGGCCACCCAAGTCCTGACCTACCAAAACACCGAATACGTCTTCGCCATCGAAGGTCGCGGCAGTGCCAGTCAACCGCGTATCACCGTCGGCGACGCAAGTTATACCGTCGGCGCGTCCAGCGACGGCGGCCTCCAAATCAAAGACATGCCCGAAGGCGGCGCCCTCCCCGCCACATTGCCGAAAGGTTCGTTCGAGCTGTCCGTCAAAGGCCGCGACCCGCTCTACACCGGCATCTTCTTCCTCGCGCTGTCGCTGATCGTCATGGGCGTCGGCTTCTTAAAGCCCAACATCTCCACGCTCGTAGGGCAACTCTATCCCAACCAAGCCGACCCGCGCCGCGACGCCGGCTTCACGCTCTACTACTACGGCATCAACCTGGGCTCGTTCTGGGCCGCCATCCTGTGCGGTTGGCTTGGCCAAGAGATCGGCTGGTGGGCAGGCTTCGGTGCCGCCAGCATCGGCATGGCGATCGGCTATGTGGTCTTCGTCCTCGGCAAGCCGATGCTCGACGGCAAAGGCGAACCGCCCGACCCGGTCAAACTGAAGAAACCGGTCGCTGGGATCAGGCTCGAATGGCTGCTCTACATCCTGACCTTCGCCGGCATCGGCATCGTCTGGCTCTTCGTCCAACGCTTTGAGTTCGTTGGCTACGCCCTCGCCGCAGGTTCGGTCGGCGTCCTCAGCTACATCTTCTACTTCATGACGACGCAATGCACGCGCGTCGAAGCCGGACGCATGTTGCTGGCGCTCGCGCTCATCTTGTTCTCCGTCATCTTCTTCACGCTGTTCAATCAGGCCGGCTCATCGCTGAACCAATTCGCGCAACGCAACGTCGACCTCAACGTCTTCGGCACCGCCATCACACCGGCCCAAACACAATCCTTCAACGCAGGCCTCATCCTGATCCTGGCGCCGATCTTCGCCGCATTGTGGGCCTTCCTTGAACCGCGCCATCTCGACCCGAACGCGCCGGCAAAGTTCGGTCTCGCGCTGTTGCAGATCGCAGCCGGCTTCGCCGTCCTCGTTTGGGGTGCCGAGAATTTCGTCGGCCCCGAATTCCGCGTGCCCATGGTCTTCCTCTTCGTCATGTACATCTTCCACACGACGGGTGAACTCTGCCTCTCACCCGTCGGCCTCTCGCAAATGACGAAGCTCTCGCCGGCGGCAACGGTCGCAACCATCATGGCGACGTGGTTTCTGGGTTCAGCCTGGGCAGGCTACGCCGGCGCCTTGATCGCGCAGCTCACGGCCGCGCCGACAGTCGCAGGTCAGGTACTAGACCCCGGCGCAGCGCTCCAAAACTACATCACCGTGTTCACGAACGTGGCGATATGGGGCGCGGCCCTAGGCATCGGCGTACTGATCCTGTCGCCGTTCCTCGGCCGCCTCGATCGCGCCTCCGACCGGGCCGCAGACAAGGCCGCGCTGAATCCCGCCCCAGGCGAATAGCCCCAGCGCTCTGCGCGCAATCGCTGGACGTCGGTCACACCGACACCGTCGGTTTGCCGAAATACATCCAGCGCTCTCCGAATGCCGCGCCAAACCGGCGACAGCGTCAAAGAACCGCAAAACCGGCACGCTACGGTCGACCTGCGAAATCACACCGCGCATGGCACAGAGGGCGGGCCAAGGTTCGCCCTTTGTCATGAGCACGCCATGCCTGTATTTCTAGCCTGGACCGGTCCAGAATGCCGGACGCCATCAGGGGGAACAGATGTTGTCGTCGCGTAAGATTCTATTGGGGCTGGGCGTAGCACTGTGCACCGCACTCGCGCCTGAGGCCGGGGCCCGTGTGCCGCTTGAGACGTTCGCCGCCAACGCCGCAATGGACCCGCCGCGCCTGTCACCCAACGGCAAACACGTCGCCGTGGCGACGCGCAAGGACAAGATCGAAACAGTCCTGATCTACGACGTCGCCACACCGGGCACGATCAACGGCATCGACATGCCGGCGGGCGTGGAGATCGACTGGATCGATTGGGCGAACGACGACCGCATCCTGGTGGGCTTCTCCAAGCCGTCGACCGAACGTTGGTACGGCACCACCTACGACACGACGCCCTCGCGCGTCATCGCTTTCAACCGCGACGGCAGCAATCACAAAGTCCTCCTGGCAAACGCGCGCAAACTGCGCAGCAATCTCAATCTCTCAGGCATTCTCGACGACCTACCGGGCGACCCCAAATCCGTGCTGATGGCCGCCGACGACGGTGATCGCAGGCTCAGCATCTATCGCGTGAACGTCGACACCGGCGCCTCGGCGATCGTCCGCCGCGGCAACGTGAACACACGGGCTTGGATGACCGACACGCAGGGCGAACCGCGTGTGCGCATCGACTACCGCCCCCGCCGCGATCGCATCGAGATATACGCGCGCAAAAGCGGCAGCGAAGACTTCGAGCTCATCTACGAATACAGCGTGCGCGAAATCCCGCAGTTCCAGATCGTCGGCTTCACCGATGAAAAAGACACCGCGATCGCCGTCGCACGCCGCAACGGCGACCGCCTGGGCCTTTACGAATACAACCTGGCCACGCGCGCGCTCGGCAAACCGCTGTTCGAACATCCCGTCGTCGACATCGGCGAACCCGTTGGCGGGCCCATCTATGACCCCAACACCTCAAAGCTCACCGGGATCATCTATGCCGAAGACACCTTGCACCGGCACTATTTCGATCCGGCGCTTGCGGCCATACAAGACAAGCTTGATGCGACGTTCCCCGACGTAGCCAGCATCGGGCCAATCGCCTGGTCGCAGGACCGTGCGCAGTTCATCGTGGCCGCAGCTGGACCTAAGGACCCGGGCTCGTTCTACATGTACGATCCCATAAAGAACCACGCGTCTCTCATCGGCCGCGCCCACCCCGACATCGCGCCCGCGGAGTTGGGTGACGTGCTGATCATCAAGTACAAGGCCCGTGACGGGACGAAGATCCCTGGCTACCTGACGCTGCCGCCCGGCAAGGGCGACAAGAAGCTGCCGCTGATCGTACTGCCGCACGGCGGTCCCGAAGCGCGCGACATCGTCTACTACGAGTCCTGGTCGCAAGTGCTCGCCAATCGCGGGTACGCGGTGTTCCAGCCGAACTTCCGCGGCTCGGCCGGCTACGGCAAAGCCTATGCCGAGGCAGGCTACGGCCAATGGGGCAAGCTCATGCAGGATGACGTCACGGACGGCGTCAAAGCGCTGATCGCCGACGGCACGGCAGACGCATCACGCATCTGCATCGTCGGTGCCAGCTACGGCGGCTACGCCGCGCTCGCCGGCGGCGCCTACACGCCGGACCTTTACAAATGTGTCGTCTCGATCGCCGGCGTCACGGATTTACCCGCACTCGTCGAGAGCGAAAGGCTTCGCTACGGCGAGGAATCCGGCATCTACGATTACGTCAGGAGAACGATCGGCGATCCGGCCAAAGACCTTGAGCGCATGAAGGCGTTCTCACCGGCCCAGCACGCGGCAAACTTCAAAGTGCCGGTGCTGTTGGTCCACGGCTTCAACGATGTCACCGTCCCGATCAACCAAAGCAAGCTCATGGACGCAGCTCTGCGCGCCGCCGGCAAGCAGGTGCAGTACGTGGAAATTAAGAACGAGGGCCACAATTTCCTGAAGCCGGAGTCTCGTCTGAAGCTCTTCACCGAACTCGAGAAATTCCTCGCCACCCACATCGGCAACTAGCGCCGCCGACGGGTTACTGTTGTTGTTGCTGCTGCTGTTGGACCTCGAACGGGTCCGCGCCCGTGCGTAAAATGCTGCGCGACATTGGCCGCACGACGCGCAGGAAGTCGTCGCGGCGGCGCGGCGTCTGCGCGGGCCGCACGCTCACGGCCACCGCAAGCTCACTGTTCGCGGGCCCCTTGAACACGCCGCGCACCGGCGGCACGTCGTCGTAGTCGCGTCCGATGGCGACACGAATATGCCGCTCGCCCGCGATCACGTTGTTCGTCGGATCGAACCCGACCCAACCGCACGACGGGATGAACGCCTCGACCCAAGCATGCGTCGCGTCCGCCGCCGACCGATCGCCCGCGTCGCGCTTCGTGAACAAATAGCCCGACACATAGCGCGCCGGAATCCCCCAGCCGCGCGCCGCCGCCAGCATGATGTGCGAAAAATCCTGGCACACGCCCTTGCGCTTCGCGATCGCGACGTCGATGGGCGAGTCCACCTCGGTCTCTTCCGGCGCATAGGCGAACGCGTCGAACACCACGCGCGTCAACCGGCGCAGCGTCGTCATCGGATCGTCGAATTTCGCAACCCCGCTCTCTTTCAAAAACGCCGCCAGCGCAGGTGTGGCGCGCGCCACGCCGCGATCTTCGAGCATGTCGAAATACTCGCCCCTCACCTGATCGTTGTTGAGCGCAGCCCACGCCGCCGCGTCCACCCACTCGGGCGGCGCAGGCTGCGGATAGGTCTCGACCTCGGCGTCGGCCTCGACCGTCAACTCCTGATGCACGCCCGGCACGTCGAAGTGATAGACCGCGTTGCCGAAGTGATCGGTATAGGCCTGCAGCCCCGCGCGCGGATGCGTCGCCACCTGAAACGACTGCAGGCGTTGCGCCCCGTCGCTCTTCGGCTGCATGTACAGCTGCATCACGCTCTCGCGCACCGGCGCGTCGTAGCGGTAACGGGTCACGTGTCGGATCGTGTAGAACATCGCCTCTATCCCGGCAGCAATTCGTCGACGCTATAGCCGACATAGGCGTCGAACACCGCCTGATGGATCTGTTTGCACGTCTCCTGCGTCGAACGCAGGAAGCCGTCGATGTCGCCCGCCAGCAATTCGTCGACCTGCCCGTAATCGAGACTGGCCTTCAACCGCCCCGCCAAGCGTTCGGCCTGAAGACGCCGCGTCGTCGACCCGCCTGCGCCCAGATGCCCCAACTCCTCCTGCACGCGATCGACGGAGAACCGGATCGAATGCGGAAACTCGGAATCGAAAATCAAAAACTCGGCGATCTTCGCCGGCCGAACGTCGGCCGTGTAAACCTTGCAGTACGCCTCGAACGCCGTGCATTGCTTCAACAGCGTGAGCCATTCGAAGTAACGCGGCGCTCGCACAGGCACCGGCACATCGTCCGGCAAATTACCGAAATGCAGGTCGAGCAGGCGGCTCACCAAATGCGTCCGCTCGATGTGCCGGCCCAGCTGAATGAAATGCCACCCCTCCCCGTGCCGCATCGTGGAATCGGTAATGCCCGCAAACAGCAGCAGATCGTTGACGATACTCTGCAGGAACGGCACCGGCTGCGCATTCCACGCATGCTGAACGTCGTGCGAATGCAGCTTCAGGTGAAGCTTGTTCAACTCCTCCCACATCTCCGTCGAGATCAGCTCGCGCACCTGCCGCGCATTGTCGCGCGCCAAGCGGATGCTGGTCATGATGCTGGAAGGGTGCGCCTTATCGAGCGTCAGCTGCCGCGCAATGTCGATCGGCTGCCCCTCAGGCGCCTCCGTCATCGGCCAAGCCAGCGCACCAACGACGCGGATCCACGCCTCGCCCGCATCTTCCTGCGTTTGATCGAGCATCGCCTCGAGCTTAACGGAGAGCACACGCGCGCTGTGCTCAGCCCGCTCCATATAACGTGCGGTCCAGTAGAGCGCGTCCGCGACGCGCGACAGCATCCCCGCGCTGCTCAACCAACCACCCACGTGTCTTTCGACCCGCCGCCTTGGCTCGAGTTGACGACCAAGCTTCCGCGCTTCAACGCCACGCGCGTCAACGCGCCCGGCACCAACCGCGTCTTCTTGCCCGTCAAAATATACGGCCGCAAATCGACGTGCCGCGACTCGATACCCGACCCGATGCAACAAGCCGACGTCGAAAGCTGGATCGTCGGCTGCGCGATGTAGTTCGCAGGATCGGCTTTCACCTTCTCCGCAAACGCCGCGCGTTCCGACGCGCTCGCATGCGGACCCACAAGCATCCCATACCCGCCGCTCTCGCCGACGGCCTTCACGACCAACGTGTCGAGATTGGCCAACACATGCTGCAAAGCCTTCGGCTCGCGGCAACGGAACGTCTCAACGATCCCGATCAACGGCTCTTCGCCCAGGTAGTACTTGATGATCGCCGGCACATAGGAATAGACGGCCTTATCGTCGGCAACGCCCGTGCCCATCGAGTTCGCGATGACGACGTTGCCCGCCCGATAGGCGTTCATCAGCCCGGCCAGACCCAAAATGGAATCGTGCCGGAACGCCAGCGGATCAATGAAGTCGTCGTCCACGCGGCGATAGATAACGTCAACGCGCTTCACGCCCGACGTCGTGCGCATATAGACGACGTTGTCATGCACCAACAGATCGCGCCCTTCGACGAGTTCGATGCCCATCTGGCGCGCCAGGAACGCATGCTCGTAATACGCCGAATTGAAAATGCCCGGCGTCAGCAAAACGATACGCGGTTCATCGCGGAAACCGACAGCCAGTTCTTTCAGCGTCGTCAACAATTCCTGCGCATAATTGTCGATCGGCCGCACGCTGCACGCCCGATAGAGATCCGGAAACGCACGCCGCACCACTTCGCGGTTCGCCAGCATGTACGACACGCCCGACGGCACACGCAGATTGTCTTCCAGCACCACAAAGCTGCCGTCTTCACGCCGGATGATGTCCGTACCGCAAACGTTGACGTAGGCATCAAGCGGCACCTGCACGCCGCGCATCTGCCGAAGGTAGTGCTTCGATCCGTAGACAAGATCGCGCGGCACGATACCGTCGTTCAAAATCTTGCCGTCGTTGTAGACGTCTTTGAGGAACATGTTCAGCGCCGTAATGCGCTGACGCAATCCCGCCTCAAGCTTGTCCCACTCCGCACCCGGAACGATGCGCGGCAGAAGATCGGTCGGGATGATCTTCTCCGTCGCCTCTTCGTTGCCGTAGACGGTGAAGGTGATGCCTTGATGCAGGAACGATTGCTCGCACGTCTGCTGCCGGCGCACGAGCTCTTCGGCGGGCAACATCGTCAGCGTTTCATAGAGACCGGCCGCGTGTGCATGCGGCGTACCGTCGGCGTTGAACATCTCGTCCCACGCGGCGCCCAGCACATAGTCGGCGAACGGTTTGTCTTGTCCCGGTCGCGCGCGATTGCTCACGATCGTCGGACGTACGCGCGCGCTGGCTGGTTCCATACGGACGAAATACTCCCCTTAGCTGACTTAGAAGAAGGCAACGGCGGCACGCACAACGTCAACCATATCTAATGCTCATTTGTTGAGCAGTTATGCTCGAAGCTCGGCCGTTAACGGCCATTCGCTGCAAAGCAGCATTTGCCCTCTTGACATATACTAGAACCATTCTAATTATCACTCGCACACGCGGCGGGGAGCCGTAAGATTTACCAACTCACTGATATCTAAGGAGAAATGCATGCTCGGCGTCGGCCAGAAATTCCCGGACTTTGACCTAAAAGCGGTGGTCTCGACGGACCCCAAGACGGCGTTCCGCAACATCGGAGCAGGCGACGACGCCGGCAAGTGGAAGGTCGTTTTCTTTTGGCCGAAGGATTTCACTTTCGTCTGCCCGACCGAGATCGCCGCGTTCGGCAAATTGAACGGCGACTTCAAGGACCGCGACGCGGTGCTCTACGGCGCCTCGACCGATACGGAGTTCGTCCACCTCGCCTGGCGTCAAAACCATCCGGACCTGAAGAACCTGCCCTTCCCGATGCTCGCCGACACGAAGCGTGAACTGACCTCGGCGCTTGGCATTCTGGATAAGGACGAGGGCGTGGCGCAGCGCGCGACCTACATCGTCGACCCGCAAGGCATCATCCGCTTCGTCTACGTGACCGACCTCAGCGTCGGCCGCAACCCGCAGGAAGTTCTGCGCGTTCTCGATGCTCTTCAGACCGACGAACTCTGTCCCTGCAATTGGAAGAAGGGCGACGACGTCCTGAAGGCGGCCTAAGCCATGCATACGTTCGAGGATCTGAAGAACGCACTGCCCGACGCGGCAAAGGACATCAAACTCAACCTGTCCTCGCTCGCGAACGAAGGCGCCCTGACGGAAATGCAGCGCGCCGGTACGTTCATCGTCTCCGCAATGGCCGCGCGCAACGCCCAAGTGTTGCGCGCGATCTTGGCCGAGTTCGCACCCGGGCTGACGAAGGAAGAACTCGCCGCCGTGCAAAGCGCCGGCGCGATCATGGCAATGAACAACGTCTACTACCGCTTCACGCATCTGGCGTCGTCGCCCGACTACGGACAGATGCCAGCGAAGTTGCGCATGAACGCGATGGCAAAGCCCGGCACGGATAAGGCGTCGTTCGAACTCTGGTCGCTCGCCGTCTCCGCCGTGAATGGCTGCGGCATGTGCATCGACAGCCACGAAAAGGTCCTGCGCGAACACGGCGTCTCGACCGAAGCGATCCAAGCCGCCGTTCGCATCGCCGCCGTCGTGCAAGCCGCCGCAACGGTTCTCGACACCAACGCCGTCTTCGCAGAAATCGGCAACGCCACCCGCGCCGCCGCCTGATTTTCCCGGCCCTCGCCCCCCACTCTCTCCTCAGGGGCGAGGGAAACTTCAAACCGCCGGCTCGCAAGGGTCGGCGTTTTTTTGTGCGGCCTGTCACGCTGCGACGCTGGTCACACCCCTGTCCGGTTAAGTCTCCAGCCCCTCTGGAACAACCCCCTCCCGAATTCCCAAATCTCGTGCCTCAGCAAAAAGAGGCTCCAATGCCCTCCGCCAATCCCATCAAACAAATTCTGATAGCGGCAGGCCTGACAATCACGCTCGCCGCCTGCGAGAGCGAAGCCAAACCGTCCAAGCAAGATCAGATCAAACGCGGCGACTACCTCACCACCGTCATGGTCTGCGGCGACTGCCACACGCCCGGCTTCTTCTTCGGCAAACCCGACGAGAGCCAGAAATATGCGGGCAGCGACGTCGGCTTCTTCATCCCAAACCTTGGCTACTTCTACGGCCGCAACCTGACGCCGGATAAAGAAACCGGCCTGGGCAACTGGAGCGACGAAGAGATCGTGAAGGCGATCCGCACGGGCGAACGCCCCGACGGCCGCATCCTGTCCCCGAACATGCCGTGGCAAAGTTTCGCAAGCCTGCAAGCCTGAGCGACGACGACGCCTACGCCATCGTGGCGTATCTGCGCACGCTGAAACCGGTCCATCGCGAAGCCCCGCCACCGACCGCCCCGGACGCAACGGCGCCTGCTCCGTACCTCGCCGTCACAATGCCCGCCAGAAAATCGGCGGCGGCGACCGCGCCGTAACCCAGCCACACGTCCAGACTTGCCTGCGCACGCGCGCGTCCGCATAAAGACGCGCGCGTCTTGGCGCAGTTGGGGGCTTCAGTGGTTGTGTGGCGTGCGATGGCTGGCGCGATATCCGCGATCCGGTTCTGGATTCTAAATCTCCCAACCCTGTTGCGCCTGACCTGGTTCCCGTTGGCGGTGCTTGCCGCGACGTCCTACTACTGGACCCACTGGAACAGCCTCACCGAAATCGCACTCATCAAGTCTCGCGAAAACCCCGCTGCCGCGAACGGCATCTTGCTCCTCCCACTGCCGCAAACCTTAGACGGCACCCTCATCTTCCTGACGCTGCAGCTCATCGCCCTCTCGGCCGCCGCCGTCGCCGTCCATCGTTTCGTCGTGGAAGGCGACCGCAAACGCGGCGAGTTCTTCGCCTTCGCATTCGGCAAGCACGAACGCGCGTACTTCGTCATGGGCGTCGTCGCCTACGCCCTCATGATCACGCTCATCGCCGGCCAATACGCAGCCCAACTCACCTGGCCGGACATCAGCACCGACACGATCATCAGCGTCGCCAAACCCTACGCCGAACTCGGCCCCTGGGTTCTATCGATGTTCGCCTTCCCCGGCGAACTCCCGATCTTCGAAATGCCACCGCTGAACTATGCTCTCTGGGTCGCGCTCGTCATCGCCACGTTCGCGCTCATCATCCGCATCGCACCGTGGCCATCGCTCGCCGCAACCGAAGACGCGCCGCTCCGCCACACGCTGGCTCTCACCCGGCACCGCACGCTCACAACCGTCGTCTATTTTGCCACCATCGCCGCGACAGCCGCGATTGCCATCGCCATCCTCGGTCTTGCGGGCCTCTCAAGCCTCGTCGCCGCCGGCTACCAAGACCTCGGCGCCATCTTCGCGAGCATAGCGAGCGATGGCGCGAGCGCACCGCGCCACCCGAACATCGAGATTCAAAGCGTCATCGATGGCAGACGCCTCGCCTTTTACCAAGAGATCGCCCGCTTCATCTCCGGCCTCGTCGGCACAACGCTCGGCGCGACGATCATCAGCCATCTATACTTTGCGCTGCGGAACGAGCCCGCGGCCTAAGCGGCAACCGCACGCTTGCGCCAAGTCGCAGGCGGCGTACCCATCTCACGCTTGAACGCACGCGCAAACGCGGCCTCGGACTCGTACCCGATGTCGAACGCGATCTGCCCAACCGTGAGCCGTCCCTCGCGCAGCTTCTGCGCCGCGACCTGCATCCGCCAATTGGTCAGATACTTCATCGGCGGCTGCCCCATCAGATCCAAGAACCGGTCGGCGAACGCCGAACGCGACATGTGCACCGCCGCCGCCAAATCATCGACCGTCCATTCGCGCGTCACCTGGCTGTGCAACATCCCCAGAGCCCGGCCGACCGCCGGATCGCGCAGCCCCGCGAGAAAACCTGTCCGCTCCGCCGGCATCGCCGTCAAGTGGCGCCGCACCGCTTCGACGAACAGCAGCTCCGACGTCTTCGACATAATCGTCGCAGCACCCGGATCGCCGTTCGCAAGCTGCTGCGCGCCGAAGCGGAACGAATGCGACATCCATTCACCGCCCGGCGAGTCCGTCAGACTGATCTTCATCAGCGACGGCAACGTGGTGATCAACGGCTTCAACTGCTCGTCACCACCCAGAAACCCGCACACCATCATGCAAGGCGCCCCGCCGCCCCCGTGATCGAGGCGCGAGACGCCGACGCCTTCCGGCGGCGCCACCAAATCCGCTGCCGGTATGGCTTTGACGTCAAGGTCGCTGCCCAACCGATGCTGTTGATTGTGCGGCAGCAGAATCGCATCCCCTGCCTCCAACTGGCACGGCGCCTCGCCGTCCACCGCAATAAAACAGCGACCTTCGACGATATAGTGAAACGAAATGACGTAGGCCGGCGGCGTCATGAAAGGCTTGCAAAACTCAGGCGCCACTTTGCCGACGATGCACCAAGGCGCGGTAAACCGGGCGTCGAGAAAGACCCCGCCCGTCAACCCTACGACTCGCAATACGTCCGACAACGCATCCATGTGGAGGAAATCACATTCACCTGGCGTTTCGGTCAAGAGGTCCGGTGTCCCGGTCATTCAGTCAAAGGGTCGGAATTCGTAGATATCCGCGGCACAACGGCACTTCAGCCGGAAAGTCGAGGATTAAGCCATGGTCGCGTTCAAGTTCGAAATCGTCGAAGCGGAACACGCATCTGACATCGATCAGGTCGTCGCCCTGCTGCGCGACTACAAGCTTTGGCTGACCCGCCGCTATGCCCCCGAGATGTCGATTCTCGACAAGCATTTCGACGAGAACGAATGGCAAAGCGAGCTGGCCGACCTGAAGGGCCACTACGGTGCGCCCTTCGGCGGCATCCTGCTCGCACGCGCGGACGGCGTGGCGGTCGGCTGCGTCATGCTTCGCGGCATCGGCGAAGACGTGGGCGAGGTCAAGCGCATGTTCGTGCGCCCCGCTTATCACGGCCTCGGCGTCGCACGCGCCTTGCTGGCAAGGCTCGCGTGCGTCGCCATGCAACGCGGCTACGAAACGCTGCGCCTGGAGACCGGCCCGCGCCAAACCGAAGCGCAGAAGCTTTACGCCAGCACCGGCTTTCACCGCATCGCGCCGTATCACGCGGTCGCCGGGTGGTTCAAAGCGAACATGCAGTTCTTCGAAGCGCCGGCGCACGTCGTCGCTGCCGCGAACAACGCGCACGCGCCGATCATCCTCGCGGCCTAAGGGAACGTGTCGTGACCATACCGCTCTGGGTCTTGCTCGCTTTCGCCATGTGGACGCTCGCCGTCCTCATGGTGGGCATCGGCATCCGCCGCTGGTCGCTCGTCCTGACGGGCAACGCGCAGCTCACGGATTTTCCGGCAGATACGCCGCACGGCACGCCAGCCTACCGCCGCGCCGTGCGGGCACACGCAAACTGCGTCGAGAACCTGCCCGTCTACGGCGCCGTCACGGTCGCTGCCTTCGCGGCGCAAGCACAAAGCCCCACGATCGACACCCTCGCCCTCGTCTTCATTGCGGCACGCATATGCCAAACGCTGGTGCATATGACATTCGCCGAAACAAACACGACCGTCATGATCCGATTCCTGTTCTTCCTATCCCAGATCATCGTGATGATCTGGATCGCCGCCGAGGTTGCACGCCATGCACCACTCTAGCGCCTAGCCCGCACTAGCACCCGACGAACAACCGTCCACGTCCATTCCACCGATGGCAGCCAGACGCAGCCGGCGACGGCGGATCTGCGCGCCGTCTCACTCTAAACCACAGACTCAAACCCACGAAGAACAGCCCATGAGCTACCAATACAGTTTCAAAGACGTCCTCGGCCGCGCTGAGCGCATTGTTTGGCGCGTCGAAGATTTGATCGGCGAAGGCAAGACGCTCGATTTCGCCAAGCCCTTCATGCCCGAAAGCCTTGCGCGCGTCGAAGGCCTGGCATTCCTGTCGCCGGCCGAGAAGCGTATACTGAATCAGATTCGCGGCCACGCTTATCTGTCGCTCTTCGGCGTCATCGAAGAGTTCATCCTGCCGTTCGTGCTCGACCACGCGCGTCCCTTTATCAACGGCGAAGACTATCGCACCCGCGCGTTCCTGGAATTCGCCGGCGAAGAAGCAAAGCACATCCACCTCTTCCGCTGCTTTGAAAACGAGTTCGTCAAAGGCTTCCACGTCGGCTGCAAAGTCATCGGACCGGCCGACGCGATCGCCAAGCACATCCTCTCGCACCACCCGCTGTCGGTGGCGCTCGCCATTCTGATGATCGAATGGACCACCCAGCGCCACTTCCAGGACTCGATCCACGACGACGGCACGCTCGACCCGCAGTTCAAAAACCTGCTGAAGCACCACTGGATGGAAGAAATGCAGCACGCCCAGCTCGACACACTCATGTGCGAGACGATCGCGGACGGCATGACCCAAGCTCAAATCGACGAAGGCGTCGACGGCTTCCTCAAGATCGGCGCCTTCATCGACGACGGCTTGAAACAACAAACCACGTTCGATCTCGAAGCTCTCGAGGCTGCCTGCGGACGCACGCTTAACTCTCACGACCGCGAGACGTTCATGTCGGCGCAACATCAGGCAAACCGCTGGACCTACCTCGGAACCGGTCTGACGCACAAAAACTTCCTCGAAACCCTAGGCAAGCTCAGCCCTGCGAAGCGGGCCATGATCGAAGGCGTGTCCAGCACGTTCTGCTGAACGTCAAAGCTTGAAGGTCGCGTGCACTTGAGCAAACACATCGCGCCACCTATCGTGTCCCCAAGCGCCGCGTCGCGCGCTTGGGAACTCTCGCATGCAACGTGCCGCGCCGGCTGACCCGGTCGATGTTCTTGCCAGCATACCGCTGAATGTCAGCGGCGCGTCCGCGTGGCTGCAATCCCACTGGCCCGAAGTGCTGACCGCGTTGCTCTGGATCGTCGTCGCTCTCGCCGCAGGGGCCGCGATCTATCTCGGCCTTAAACTCGCCCGCGATCGTCTGGTCACAATTCTGCGCGACGACAAGGACCGCGCCATCTGGCGCTCGGTCGCAGCCTCCGTCGTCGCCAACACCTGGCGCGTCTCATTCTTCGTCCTGTCGGCTTCCGTAGCGGCCGCCATCTTGGGCCTCTCGCCCGCATGGTGGCGCGCCGTAATCGGCGCCACGCTGGTCGTGCAGGTTGGCCTATGGCTAGGATCGTTCCTGCGCGAATTCGTCGCCCGTTACGCCGAGCGCAAAACCACCGACCGCAGCGCCCTCGCGAACGCGATGTCGTTGGTGCAAATCTTCATCAACGTCGCCGTCTGGTCGATCGTGGCCCTCGTGCTGCTGTCGAACATGGGCATGGACGTCACCGCGCTCGTCGCGGGTCTAGGCGTCGGCGGCATCGCGATCGGTCTTGCGGCGCAAAGCATCTTCGCCGACCTCTTCGCCTCGCTCTCGATCATCCTCGACCGCCCCTTCATGCGCGGCGACTTCGTCGTCTTCGGCGAACACATGGGCACGATCGAGCGCATCGGCATCAAGTCGACGCGCATCCGCTCGCTCTCCGGCGAACAAATCGTCGTCTCGAATTCGAACCTCCTGCAAGCGACGATCCGCAACTATCAGCTGCTCTACGAACGCCGCATCCAGTTCAAACTCAACGTCAGCTACAAGACACCCGTCGACAAGCTGGCGCTGATCCCCAACCTCGTGCGCGAAGCCATCACCAGCCGCAACAAGACGCGCTTCGACCGCGGTCACCTCAAGGAATTCGGCGACTCGGCGCTGCTCTTCGAGTTCGTCTATTTCGTGCTGGACCCCGACTACAACGTCTACATGGACGTGCATCAGGAAATAAACTTGGCAATCCTGCGCGCGCTGGAGACGCACGACATCGACCTCTCGTTCCCGCAGCCCAGCGTCATCGTCAACCCGCCGCAGCCGGCGGATGCAAAAGCCTAAGCGTTGGCGAGCGCCTTTGCACGATCGGCCAAGTTACGCGACGCCGGCAGGTGCACGGTCATCGTCGTACCGATGCCGACAGTGCTTTCAATCACAAGCGTCCCGCCATGCATTTCGATCAAGCGTTTGGCAATCACCAAGCCAAGCCCGGTGCCCTCGAACTTGCGCGACAACCGCCCGTCCACCTGCAGGAACGGCTCGCCGACGCGCGCAATGTCGTCCGCGCTCATCCCGATGCCGGTGTCGCGAACGGCAATCTCGACGCCACCGTCTTTCGACGGTTGCGCGGTAATATCGATCTCGCCGCCCCGTTCGGTGAATTTGACCGCGTTCGACGTCAGATTGAGCAACGTCTGAAGCAGCAGCCGCCGATCGGCCAGCACGCTGCCTACCGCGGAATCAACGCTCCACGACACGGCAACCCCCGTATCTTCAGCTCCCGGTCGGATCATACGAAATGCCGACTCGATCAGGTCAGACACAGGCGTCTCTTCCTCATCCAGGCTGACTTTGTCCGCCTCGATGCGCGAGATATCCAGAATGTCGTTGATCACGCTGAGCAGATGCTGACCGCTATTGTGAATGTCGCGGGCGTATTCCTTGCGCCGCTCGTCGCTTAGCGGCGCGTCATCGCTCTGCAGCAATTCGGAAAACCCGATGATCGCGTTAAGCGGCGTGCGCAATTCGTGGCTCATACTGGCGACGAAGCGCGACTTCGCCTGATTGGCGCTCTCGGCCTTCAACTTCGATTCCAGCAACTCGACCCGCGCAGCGCTGATCTCGGTCACGTCTTGGGTGGTGCCGATCATCTTCACCGGCCGCCCCTGCGCGTCGCGCTTTACTTCGCCCAGTTGATGCAGCACGCGAACGTCGCCGTTAGGCCATATCACGCGGTGATCGTAGTCGCACGACCGACCTTCCTCGACACCGCCGCGGATCGTGTCGCGCAAACGCGCTCGATCGTCGGGATGAACGAACGAAAGAAAAGCATCCAACGTCGGCGCCGTCGCGGCTGGCTCCAGCCCGACGAGCCGGAAGCAATGATCCGACCATGACAACTTGTTGGTGCGGAACTCCCATTCCCAGCTGCCGATGTTGGCGATGCGTTGCGCCTGCTCAAGCTGCTCGCGAACCTGCTGCGAAGCCTGCTCGGCCTTCACGCGCTCGGTTACATCGACCGCCGACCCAATAACCTCGACAACCCGCCCCTCGCGGTCGCGCAAGGGTCCGTGAATCACGTCGACGGTCAGGTACTCGCCTTCCGCAACGCGCACGACATGGTCGCCGCGCACAACCTCGCCCTTCGCAGCGCGCGCGACAGCGTCGCGCACGGCAGCCTGAACCTCAGGCGAATGCGACCAGTAGTACGTGTCCCAAATCTTGCGGCCGATCATCTCCTGGCGCGTCAGACCGAAAGCTTCGACCGCGGCGCGGTTCGCATCGATGAGCGTCCCGTCGAGCGAAAACAACCCGACAAACGTGAACATGCTGTCCAGCATCTCGCGCTGCTTGCGCCGGCCTTCCTCGGCTTCTTCCTGCAGACGCACGAGTTCGGTCACGTCCTGACAGATACCGACCATCGTCAACGGCTGTCCGTCAGCCCCGAACTCGACCTCGCCTTGCGCATTCAGCGTGCGCACTTCGCCGCTGGAAAGCACGATGCGATGCTGGATGCGGTAAGGCAGGCCCTGAAACATCGCCGCCTGGATCGACATCACCAAGCGATCGCGATCATCTGGGTGAATGTGCCTGAGGTACTCGTCGAAATTGGGCTCGCAGCCCAACTCCATCCCGAACATGCGATAGACCTGATCCGACCAAGAAATCTTGCCCGTGCGCACGTCCCACTGCCAACTGCCCATGTTGCCGATGCGCTGCGCCTCGGCCAGCATCGACTGGCTTCGCGCCAACGCAGCGCGCGCTTGCTCGGCGCGCCGCATCAAGAAGACAGCGCGCGCAGTGATGGCGAGGCTCGCGGCGAAAATCACCGCGCCACACAAAATCGCCAACGTCAACGCGTCCAGGTCCATGAGGCCCGCGGGTCCTTCGCCACCACCAGCCACACTACGCGACGAGCTTTGAGGTTCCGTAACTCTATGGCGTTCGCGAACCCGTGCCCGTTGGCGGACTTCCGCCGCGCCGAGTAAATCGCGAGTTAACGCGCTTGTTTCTTGGCGGGGGTAAGACCCAATCGCCCGGCGATCATGCGATCCGCCGTCCGCTTCGGAACGGTGTTGAGAACGAAGTTCAACACCGGCTCCGGCGTCACGGTATAGCGCACCTTCGGCTTCGCGACGGTCAGCACCTTCATGATCACCCGCCCCAGTGCTTCAGGCTTCAAACCCTTGCGCCCCTGCTCGGCCGCGATCGTCTGCAGCTTCGCAAGCTGCGTCGCATAAGGCGTGTTGGCATAGCGCGAAATGTCCGTCTCCGTCGCTTTACCCCATATCGCCGTCGCAACCGCACCCGGTGCGATAATGATGACGTCGATCTCAAACGGCATCAACTCGCGCCGCAGCGCCTCCGACAGGCCCTCAAGCCCGAACTTCGACGTGTTGTAAGCGCCCAGAAACGGAGTCGCATTCTTTCCGCCCACGGACGAAATATTGACAATGCGCCCTGACTTCCCCTTCAGATCGGGGTCGATGCCCAGCAGCGGCGCAAACGCCTGCGTCGAGATCACGACACCCGTCAGATTGACGTCAATCTGCTGACGAAACTCCTCGATCGGCATGTAGACAAGAGGCCCCGCAACCGCGATACCCGCGTTGTTGACGAGCCCAAACAACTTCTCGCCGTTCAACGCCTGACGAACGGTCGAAGCCGCCGCACGCACCGCCTTCTCGTCCAGCACGTCAAAAATCAACGGCACAAAGTTGGCGCCGAACTCCGCCGATAGCTTCTTGGCGTCCGCCTCTTTGCGCACACTGCCGAACACGCGATAGCCCGCCTTGGTCAAAACCTTGGTCGCGCCCCACCCGATGCCGGTCGACACGCCCGTCACCACCACCGATTTCTGCTGCTTCGCCATCCGCCCCGCTCCTGAAGAGTCGGGGACTGTATAGCCGCTTGGCTCGCGCTAAGCCAAAGGGACCGTCAACGTCGCCCGCAAACCGCCTCCGGCGCGGTTCGAAAGCGTCACGTCGCCGCCATGCCCACGCGCAATCAAACGCGCGATCGCAAGCCCGAGGCCATACCCGCCCGTCTCCGCGCTGCGCGAATGCTCAAGCCGCGCAAACGGCTCGAACACCCGATCCAACTCGTTGTCCGGTATCCCAGGCCCATCGTCATCGACATGGATCGCGGCCATCCCTCCGGCGGCTTCTGCGCTGACCCGCGCCCGCACGCCATAGCGCATCGCATTCTCGATCAGATTTCGCAGCGCACGCCGCAACTCCGCCGCACGGCACACGCAGGCCAGCGCCACATCCGACGAATAGTTCACATCACCGCCGACCTCCGCCATATCGGCGCAAAGACTGTCGGCCAGCATAGCGACATCGACCGATCGCGCCGGCTCACCCGACCCGTCGATACGCACCGCGTCGAGTACCGCCTCCGTTATCGACTGCATCTCGCCAATCGTCTGCAGAAGACGCGAGCGCGTATCCTCGTCCGTCACAAACTCGGCCCGCACGCGCAACGCCGCAATCGGGGTCCGCAGATCATGCGCCACCGCAGCCATCAGCGCGCGCTGGCTCTGCAACGTCGTCGTCACACGCTCCGACATCGCGTTGAACGCGCGCGCCGCTTCGCGAACCGGCTGAGGACCGGTCTCCGGCACCGCTTCGCGCGCTTCGCCCGTCCGCAACCGACGCGCCGCTTCCGCCAACCGCTGCAGTGGCCGCGCCACACGCCGCCCCATCCACAGCGACACAAGCAGCAGCGACGCAATGACGACGCCGCCCGCATAAAACATCGGCCACGACGGCGGCCGCGGCGGTGGCATGCCGAACCGGGCATTGAGCCACTGCGCGCCCGCCGGAATGGAGACATGCAAGCTCGCGGCATGCTCGGGCATCGCAGGCCCCTCGCCATGCCCCTCTCGCGGCGGCGGAGGCCGTGCGTCGACGGGCACGGCGCGTTCCACGTCGCTCAACGCATGCGCGCGCAAACCTGTCGCGATCTCCGGCCTCAGGCGCTCGCCGATAGAGGCCTCAACCGCCGCATCCCGCGACACCGCATCGCCGACCAGCGGCGCGGCATCCAACGACAAGCGCAAGCCGGGGCTCGACAACTCGGCGACCAATTCGCCCCTCAAACTCTCCGGCGACTTGAGGACAAGCCCGGCGACGCCCGCAATACGCTGCGATTGAAGATCGGCCGCAAACCGCGAGAACTGCTGCTCGCCACTGATGCGAAAGAAGACGATCGTGGCCAGATTGGAAAGCGCCAACGCGACCAAGATCGCGCTCGCGATCTCAAGCCACAACGGCAGTACAAATCGCTTCATGCCGCCACGGGTTCGGCGGTGAAGATATACCCGCCGCCCCACACCGTTTTGATCAAGCGGGGCGCGCGGGTGTCTATTTCGATCTTGCGCCGCAGCCGGCTGATGGCGCTGTCGATGCTGCGGTCGAACGGATCAAGATTCCGCCCTTGCGTGATGTCCAGCAACTGATCGCGCGTCAGCGCAATCTTCGGCCGCTCGATGAACGCGACGAGCAAGCGAAACTCACCCGAACTCAAAGGCAGCGCCGTACCGTTGGCGCCGATGAGTTCGCGACGCGCGATGTCCAACGTCCAGTTCTCGAAACGCACGCGCTGCGCCTGCAAATCTCCTGGCCGTCCACCCTGCCCTCGTGCACGCCGCAGCACCGCGCCGATGCGCGCGATCAACTCGCGCGGATTGCACGGCTTCACGACATAATCGTCGGCGCCGATCTCAAGCCCGATGATACGGTCAACCTCATCCCCGCGCGCCGTCAGCAAAATGATCGGCAATGCGCTTTCCGCCCTCATGCCGCGCGTCAGGTTCAAGCCGTCTTCACCCGGCATCATCACGTCCACGACCGCCAGGTCGATGCCGTTGGTTTTTAACACGCGCCGCGCCGCAGCAGCACTCTCCGCCGCCGTCGCCCGATATCCGTTTGCCCGCATATAGCGAGAGAGGCCGTCGCGAATCTCGCGATTGTCGTCGACGATCAAGATGTGGGGTTCGCTGGTGCTCATAACCCCGAACCTACGAACGACGCGCCCCGGAAGAAAGCCGCCCCTTGTGACAGACTGTGTCGCCTCAGGCCTTTGTGCCGCCCCCGTCACAATTAAGGACATGCCCGGCAAACCCCCGCAATGTTCCTGAGCTTGAATGCCACCAGTGATGGAGAAGCCGGCGGCATGAGAGTTCCAGTTATGGTTACGATATGCGCGGCGGCACTGCTTCTCGGCGCCTGCGGGCATGAGCGCGGTGGCCGCGGCGGCCCGCCTGGCGGGTTCGGCCCCGGTGGCGGCGGCCCCATGATGGGCGGCGGCGAAGTCCAGGCACGCGAGCTCCAACTGCGCCGCTTTGATGCCGACGCAGATGGAACGATCACCCGGGTCGAGTTGGATCAAGTGATCAAGGTCGATTTCACCGGCGCCGACAAGAACAACGACGGTCAACTCGATCCGGCCGAAACCCGTGCCGTAAACGAGCGGCTGCTGACGCAACGGGAGATCTCGCCGATCATCGACTGGAACGCCGACGGCCACATCATGATGGACGAGTTCGCTGCGCAGTGGCGCACCTTGTTCAGCAGAGCTGATGCCGACGGCGACGGCATCGTAACGGCGGAAGAATTGGCGGCCCGGGAAATGCCCAGAGGCCGCCCGCAGGGAAGGCCCGGCGGTGGACCGCCGGGTCAAGGACGTCCGGGGGGGGGCGCCCTGGCGGACGTGAGCAAGGTCAAGAGACTGAGGGGAAACAACGAATGTCAGTACGCATTATCTTCACGGCAAGTTTGCTAACGGGCCTATGGATCGGCGCCGCGCAAGCCGCCGAACCTGAAGGCCCGCCGCCGCCGCCACCACCACCCGGATTCGGCCACGGTCCCGGCATGCCGCCGCCGCTGAGAGAGGCCGACGCCGACAACGACGGCCGCATCACCCGCGCCGAAGTGGACGCGGGTATCGCGGCGCGCTTCAAGAAAAGCGACACGAACCGCGACGGCGCTCTGGACGAAAAGGAATTCGTCGCCGCGATGCCGAAACCGCCCGATCACCCGGACCACCCAAAGCCGCCGGAAGGTGCGCCGCCGCACCCACGCTTCGACCCTGCTGCGCGCTTCCACGCCACCGACTGGAACGGCGACGGCAAACTGTCGTCGGACGAATTCGCGCTGCCGATGAAGGCGATGGCGATCAACGCTGACCGGGACGGCGATGGCGTCATTGCACCGGACGAGATGCGTGGACCTCCGCCCGGCGGCCCGCGTGGACCACGCCCGCCGCAATAGTCTAGCCGGAGCCCTCCCGGTCCCCCCAAGAACTGCCGGGCTCTAGCAAAGCGCCGCGATGGGCCTGGAGCCTATCGCGGCGCTCGTTATTCCAAGACCTCTGTCGCGCTGATCTCGACGCCAAAGCCCGACAGGGCCACATAGGCTTGCGGCCGCGTCACCAGGTTTTTGATCGAAAAGATATTCAGATCGCGCAGAATCTGAGCGCCAAGACCGATCTCGCGCCATTGCCGCTGACGCACGACCTCGGACTTCACCTGTTCCGTGTCAGCAAGCGGCAACACCGGCACGCCCGCCGCGCCATCGCGCAAATAGACGAGCACGCCGCGCCCTTCCTGCGCAAATCGCGCCAGCGCCGCATTGATCAGCTTCGCCCCGCCGAACACGTCGCCCACCACCTGCGCCCGATGCAGCCGTGCCGGCACATCGTGCCCGCTGCCGATTTCGCCATAGGTAAACGCGAAGTGGTGCACGGAGTCGAATGGCGTCACATACGTGTGCCCCGTCAACGCTCCGATCGACGTCTCGACAGGAAACGTCGCAATGCATTTGACGAGCTTCTCACGCGCCTGCCGGTAGGCGATCAAATCCGCAACCGAGATGCGCTTCAACCCATGGCGATGCGCGAACATCGCAACCTCCGGCCCACGCATCACGCAGCCGTCGTCCTTGGTCAATTCCGCCAGCACACCAACAGGCGGCAGCTGCGCCAAGCGGCAGAGATCGACGCACGCCTCGGTATGCCCGGTGCGCATCAATACGCCGCCTTCCTTCGCAATCAGTGGAAACACATGCCCCGGCCGCACAAAATCGCCCGCACCCGTATTGCCGTTCGCCAGCGCGCGCACAGTGCTCGTGCGCTCGTCCGCCGAAATGCCGGTGGTCAATCCATGCCGCACATCGACCGAAACGGTGAACGCGGTGCCGAGAGGCGCATCGTTCGCCGCCACCATCGGATCGAGACGCAGACGATGCGCCACCTCGCTCGACACCGGCGCGCAAACGATGCCGGACGTGTGCCGGATGATGAACGCCATCTTCTCCGGCGTGCACTTCGATGCCGCGATAAAGAGATCGCCTTCGTTCTCGCGGTCGTCATCGTCGGTGACGATCACCATCTCGCCGCGCGCAAACGCTTCGATCACCTCCGGCACACTCGACGCACGCAGATCCGCCTCGCCCGGCGGCGCAACCGGTGACATGAAATCGTTGGGCGTCACCTGGCCGCGCGTCTCGCGAAAGATGACCTCCGCCGTCTCTCGCGACAGCCAAGCGCCGTCATTGTTGCAAAGCTGAGTGACGGCGCTCGGCGAAAGATGCGTTCGGCGCGCAAACTCGACGCGCGATACATTGTTGGCAGTGAGCCATTCGGTGAGCTTCATGGGGCAAATGATGAGCGCCTGAGTCATCGCCCGCAATACCGCAAAGCCCACATTTTCCGTGCCGAATTCAGTTGTACTGAACCTGCCGTAACGGCCGCCGTGTCGCGGCAGCCGCATGCTTCACCACCACCGCAGCCACAAAGAAACGCCCCCGCATGCACATGGCACGCAAGGGCGCTCTTAAAAATGATAGAAGCGTTTATTCCGGCTTCGGCTCCGGTTGACCCGGCTCATCGGCGTCCGGTTCGTCGTCGCTTGTATCGTCCGTCGCAGGCTCGTCCGACGGTTCGTCGTCCATCATGCCATCGTCAGGCGTGGGCGGACCTTGCAAATCGGGACCACCTTGACCGTCTTGCTGCGTTGCCGGCGAAGGCGCCATGGTCGTATCCACGTCGCTGGCATCGCCGCCAGCTTGCTCAAGCTGCTGAAGATTCAATGCGCGCACTTCCGCGTCTTGATCGTCCGCTTGAGCGATACCCGCACCGACTGAGAGCGCAACAATCGCCGCACCGGCGAGCGCAAGAGATTTAATGGACATGAGCGTTTCCTCCTTGTGAACCAATAAATTCCTAACGTCCGCCAAGCCGGTACGTTCCGGACATTGCCTGATGTTAATGCCAAATCGAAGGGAACACGCGCCAACGCGTGGTCGATTGCGGCCAAGCTCAACGCAAACGACGCCAGCGATCACAACGATCACCGACGTCGCGCATTCTTCAAAGCTCAGCGATTACTGGTCATCGCCCGGATACGGCGCGTCATCGTCGTCGTAGGGGCCGGCGTCGTCATCGCCATCATCGGGATCAGCGCCGCGATCTGACGGCCCGTATGCGCCATCGGGTGGAAGACCGACATCCGGCGGCGGTGGTCCATAGCCACGATCGTCCGCATCCGGATCATAGGGATCGTAAGGGCCACCCTGACCGTTGATATCGCTGTCGTCGTCCCCGTCATCGTAGAGGGCGTTTCCGGAGTCGTCATACGATCCGTCAGCATTATCATAACCGCGATCGTCACCATTGACCGCTCGTGCATCATCTAGCTGCCTGAGATTGAGTTCGCGCGTCTCATCCGCTTGATCGTCATAGCAACGGCTTTCGCCGCATTGATACGTATCGCTCGCCCAGGCCACGCTCGAAAGCGCGGTGGCGGCCAAGCTCAAGACAAAAATCCGTTTGATAGACATAGGTGATCCTTCCCGCGGCAGGGAACATGCGCCGACCTAACAACGCACCAGGGGAAGCCCTAGTTCCAACGGCGCCGGCTAAAGCACGTCGCGCCCGAGGTCGGGGAACACTTTACCCACTTTGCCCAGCAGATACTCGCCATACGTGCCTTGGAACACGTGCACGTTTGCGCGATCCCACCGCTCCGCGCTGTCGTCGCGCACGGCCGACGCGCGTTCAGGCAACGGCTCAATCACCGCGTCGAACGATGGATCGAAAAACAGCGGAAACGACAACCGGTCGCGTCCGCTGACGTTGCGCACGCGATGCGGCGTCGAGCGATAGAAGCCGCCGCTCAGCCGATCAAGCATGTCACCGATGTTGCAAACGAGCGTATCGGGAATCGGCGGCGCCTCGATCCACCCATCGCGCGCCCTCACCTGCAGCCCCCCGCAATCGTCCTGCGCCAGCAACGTCAGCAAGCCGTAATCTGTATGCTCCCCCACGCCCCATTCGTCATCGCCACCTGCTTCGTTGGGCGTACGCGCCGGCGGGTAGTGAAACACGCGAAACAGAACCGTCGGATCGGCCGTGTAGGTATCCGCGAAGTAATCCTCATCGAGCCCAAGGCTCAACGCCACACCACGCATCACCGCATGCGCCGCACGCGTCGTGCGCGCCATGAAGTCCAGCACCGCAGGCTTCAGCTCCGGCACCGCCGCAGGCCACTGATTGCCGCCATGCATCGGAACGCCCGCTCGCACGCGCGGATCGTCGGCATCAAGCTCCGTCCCGAAGTAGACGCCTTCCTTCAAATCAGGCTTACCCGACGTCAGCTCACCGCCGACCGGAAAAAACCCGCGCCACGCACGACCGCCGCGCGCCATGGCGATCGTCATCTTCTCGTCGTTTGGCAGCGCAAAGAACGCGCGGCTCGCGCGATCCAACCGCGCCACAACATCGGCATCGACGCCATGCCCCGCAATATAGAAGAAGCCGGTGTCGCGGCACGCACGCTCGATCTCGCGGGCAACGCCATCGCGGCGCCGGCCGCGTTCAAGCAGTGGCGCAATATCGATTACCGGCAGCGATCGTAGCGGGGTGATCATCGAATTCTCGGGTGTTCCTATTGACGATAGCACATGTGATTAAACCTGTTTACACGACCAAACACATAGAGTATATCGTATTTGAATATGACCCGTAACGACACCGACAGAGAGGAGCAAACGATCATGACGACGCCTTGCGCACCTCAAGCCCTGCGCCCCTGTCGAATGTGTATCACCCCGGCCCCGAACGGCCGGCCCGGCGCCCGTCGCGCCGCTTACGCAGTGTCTTAGAACCGGCGCAATCTGCGCGCCGACCAAAATGGGTTCGAAAATTCATGTCCGAAGCCTTTGTCATCGAAGTCCGCGGCCAAGCCGCCGGCGCCGTTTTTCGCGAGCGCAGCGGGTACCGCTTCGTCGCCGTCGATCCGACTTTCGCCCCGCTTGAGGGCAAGACTTTCGCGTCTGTCGTGCAGGCCGAAAACTCCGCGACGCGCCTTGCGCCGCCGCGGGGACGTTTGTTGCGCGCTGCATTCTAGCACGCGACACCCTCTGTCCCGCCGCGCCGACGCCGGCGGGAGCCGTTCATGCGTTCCTCCCTAAACTTGGGGGCCTGGTGCAAACCGGGCCCTCATCTTTCTAGATCAGCGCGACGGGCTTCGTGCGCGAACGCGTGAACCCCATGCGGCAGACGAGCCCCTCCGGCCGGTAGTCGAGCGTCACCTCCGCGTTTTGCTCGCTATCCACCGCGGCCTTCACGATGCGCGTGCCAAATCCTTTGCGGGTGGGCGCCGTCACCGGCGGTCCATCGCGTTCGATCCACTCGAATGTCACGCGCTCCGTCTCGCCCTCGACGGCTCTGGTCCACCTGATGGAAACTTTCCCGTCCTGATTGGAAAGAGCGCCATACTTCGCCGCATTCGTCGCCAGCTCGTTACACGCAAGCGCGATGCCGCCGACGGTTTGCTCCTTCAACAGCAGCGGTGGCCCTTCGATAAAAATCTTGGTCTGAACCTCGCTGCCGAACGGCGCCAGCGCGGCCGGCACCACGTCCGCAAGATCCACGTCCTGCGCGTTCGCCTTCAGCACCAAATCGCCGGCGCTCTGCAACGCCCCGACGCGCCGCAGGAACGTCTGCGCAAACGCCTCGACGTCCAGCTTGTCCTTGGGCATGGCTGCGTTGACAAGCGCACGAATGACCGCGATGAAATTCGTCAACCGGTGCCGCAAATCGCCCAGCAGCAACTCGCGCCGCGTCTCCGATGCCTTGCGCTCGGTCACATCGCGCAGCGACGCGACGATTTCCTCGACCTTGCCGTCGCCGTCGAGCAGCGGCACAGCCGTCACTGAGAACCAGCGCCAATCGTTGCTTCCGGCATCGCGGATACGCACGTCCACCGGCGCGGTCAACGAAACCTTCTGCCGGTCATCGGGATGCACGGCATCCAGCCAGCCCATGCCGCTGTAGGCAGGCCAAGTCATGCCCGACAGCATCTCCCACCCCGGCTGGGGCTCTCGGCAGCCGCCGGCCGGATCAAAGACGCTGACGATATTCGTCGACGCTTCGACCAAGGCGCGATAGCGGTTTTCGTTCCGCCGCGACTGCCAAAACAAGTCGCGCAGCGCGATGGCAAGCACCAACTCCACCGCCGCCGACACGACGAACAAAGCGGCGCTCGTGAGCTCCGTGACCGACAGTCCGGAAAACCCATGCGCGCCCGTGAAGAAGACCACGCCCGCCAGCACGGACAAAACCAGCGTCCAAAATCCGGGCCAGAACCCGCCGACAAGTCCGGCAATCGCGATCGCAGGAAAATAGGTCGCGAATGGCACGACGCCAGGTACCCAAACGCCGACCACCGCGCGGATCAATGTCGCTGTCCCGAAGCAAAGGCTGACCAAAGCCCATTGCGTCACGCCGTCGAGCGGGGGCGCGCTGGACCGGCCGCGCAGCGCCGGCGACAGGAACGAAACGGTCGACCTTATGGCGCGAACTAAATTACTCACGGAGGTTCCGTCAGCCCTACGACAACGCCGATGCTTCTCTTAGATACCACGTTGAACCCGACGCATAGAGCGCAACACAGACGGAACTTCTGGGCGGTAACGCACCCGCGGCACAGCGCCTAGACTCCACCGCTCAAGGTGATTCGTACGCGTCCGGGGTACCCATGAGATCCTTAATCCGCACCTTCGTCTTTGTTGCACTAGCAGCAGGCCTCGCCGCGTGCGGCGGCCCCGAAAAGGTCTTTCCGACAACGATGCCGCCGGCAGCGGCGATCGGCGCCAGTTCCCCGGCCGTCCGCTGGGAGAACATCGCCGACCTGCCCTGGCCGCAAGGCGGTCAGACCACGTACAAGACCTATGAAGACAGCCGCCGGATCTTCTGGAAGCAGATGTATCCAAAGGGCGGAACGGAACTCTACTGCGCGGTCACATTCGATGGCGCGCGCAAGAACCCGCTGAACCAATCGCTGTCGGTGGAACATGTCTTCCCCGCCGACGCGATCGCCGAGAACGAACCGGGCTGCACCAACCGCACGTGCGCGGTCCCCAAAGCGCAGCGCGCCATGGCCGACCTGCAAAACCTGTGGCCCGCCTTTCAGCGCGTAAACTCCAGCCGCAGCAATCTTCGCTACGGCGAAATCCCGGGTGAGGACGCCCGCCGCTACGCCGAATTCTGCCCCGATTACGAGCGCGGGACCGGCTCGAAAGCGATCGTCGAACCACGCGACGACATCAAGGGCGACCTCGCCCGCTCGATTGTCTACATGCACTTCGTCTACGGCCTGCCGTTCGAGAAGGCGGTGGCCGACAAAGGCCTCCTCCTGGACTGGATGACGATGGATCCGCCGGATGCGGAGGAATTGCGCCGCAACGCGCTCATCGACCGCTTACAGGGCACGCCCAACCCGCTTCTTCAGGAAGCGTTCATGGGTTTGTGAGAGCACGTGACCTCGCAGAGACAGCGACGCCTTTAACGCTCCCATGTGACGGAGCGCGCACGTCTCCGCCTGTGTCCCCTCATCTCGATTAACCGATTCGCAAGCAAGTAGTGCGAATGGTTAACCGCGCGTTCACCTCCTCAGCGGGGGGAAGAAGGCGAAACTGAGGAGAAAAGCATGCGAACAAGAATAACCTTGCTTGCTACCACGGCCATCGCAGCGCTCGCGATGACTGCACCAGCCCAAGCCGCCGGCAGCGGCTGGTACCTAAGCCTATCAGGCGGCGCCAATTGGCTCGACGATAATGATTTCGCCGTATCCAATGGGGTCGACACACTTGCGGTAAACACTGAAAGCGACACCGGTTGGTTCGTTGGCGGTGCGGTCGGCTACAGCCTCTCGCAGCTCGTGACACCGGGTCTGCGGGTCGAGGTTGAAGTGGGCTATCGCGAGAACTCGGTCGACGGCGACTGGGTATCGACAACGGGCGTCATCGCCGACGCCGGCCTGCTTGAGTACGACCACACCGGCCTGTCGGTACTTGCCAACGCTTGGTACGATTTCGACGTCGGCGGCTTCCGGCCGTATATCGGCGGCGGCATCGGCTGGGCCGATGTCGAAGTCGAAGGCAACTTCCTCGGCGGTGATGTACCGGCGTTCAAGTACTCGGACGACGGCTTCGCCTGGCAAGTCGGCGGCGGGATCAACTTCCAAATCTCGCCGAACGTGCAGCTCGGTGTTGGGTACCGTTACTTCTCGGGGCCTGAAGTGACCCTGTTTGCACCTGGCGTCGGAAACACCGTGGGCGGCGATCTCGACCACGACAATCACACAGCCACCGCGACCATCACATTCTTGATGTAACGCGGCGCACGCCTAAAGGCCGCCTTCGAGCGCAAGATTCGAAGGCGGCTTTTTTGTGCCTAGTCGGTCGCCGCCAACAGCGCCGCCAAATAGTCCTGCCACAACAACGCCCACGTATGCGAACCGTGTCCCCGCGTTTCTTGTGTCGCGGGCAGCAGCACGAACGTCCCGCGATCGATCCGCCGCGCCTCGCGCTCGGCAATGCCAAGCTCCGGCGGATTGATGAAGTCGTCGGCCGAGTTAATCCACATCACCTCCGCCTTGATGGTTTCCAGTTTCGGCGCGGGATTGTAGGTCCGCGATGCCGCGACCTGATACAGCAAATCATTCGCGTCCAACTCGGCGATCCGCTCCGCCATCGATTGCTCAACGTAGTTGTCGGCCGCTTCGCGCGACGGATAGGCCTTCTGCATCTGGATCGGCGCACTGCCCGCGATGACAAGCAGACTGACCGCCGTGCGCAAGCCGCGTTGCGGCTGCACCGCATACGCGCCGCCGGCCCAATCGGGATCGAGCATGATGGCGTCGATCGTCATCTTACGCCACATCCGGTTGCGCCCGGCGATCTCGACCGGCAAGCACGCGAGAGGCATCAACGCCGACGCGAAATCCGGATGCGTCTCGCCCCACACGAACGCATGCATGCAGCCCATCGACGTCCCCATGATGAGCCGCAGCCGATCGACGCCCAATCCCTTGGTCAGCAGCACATGCTGCGCCGCCACCATGTCGTCGTAGTCGTAGCGCGGAAACGCCATGCGCATTCCGTCGCTGGGCTTCGATGATTTCCCGTGTCCAATCCCGTCCGGCAAAATGATGTAGTACTTCGCCGGATCAAGTAGCCCGCCCTTCGCAAACAACACGTCGGCGAACTGCGGCCGGAAAAACTGCTGCCCGCTACCGCCCGTGCCGTGCAGGATCATGACGGCATTGGTGACCCGCCCGTCCGCATCGCGCTTGGGCGATCCCAGCGTCGTATAATGCAGCCGCAACTCCGCCATCGTCTCGCCCGAGCGAAACTTGAAGTCGTGTGCGATAAAGTCGCCTTCCTTGCGCTCAGCAGCAACGGCGACGACGCTCAAAAGCGTGATCGCCGCAGCTAAAAACACCAGTGAACGCACCATGGAAATTCCTCCCGCCGCCGCATAATCTCCGGCATCAGCGTCGTCAACGACTCAAGATCCAAGGAACATCATTCATGAGCTGGCCGGAACCCGTCACGTTACGAGGCCGCAACGCCACGCTCGAACCGTTGGCGCAAAAGCACCTCGCCGGCATGATTGAAGCCGTAAACGACGGTGAACTGTGGAAATTATGGTACACGAGCGTCCCCACGCCGGAAGGCATGGCCGCCGAAATCGATCGCCGTTTGGCGCTTCAAGCGAAGGGCTCGATGCTGCCCTTCGCCGTTCTCGACGCGTCCGGAAAATGCGCCGGCATGACGACGTTCATGCACATCGACGCGACGTTCAAACGCGTTGAGATCGGCTCCACCTGGTATGCAAAACGCGTGCAGCGAACGCCGCTCAACACCGAATGCAAACTGATGCTGATGACGCACGCGTTCGAAAAGCTGAACTGCATCGCCGTCGAATACCGCACCGCCTTCTTCAACCACCAAAGCCGCCGCGCCATAGAACGCCTGGGCGCTAAACTCGACGGCATCCTGCGCAGCCATCAGCGTTACGCCAACGGCGCGCTTCGCGACACATGCGTTTACTCGATCATCGAGAGCGAATGGCCGGCGGTAAAAGCGCACCTCGCCTTCCAACTCGAAAATCCGCGTACGCCATCGTTACTTGCCCGTTAACGCTCGCCAAACCATGACGCATCCGTCACGCTCGTAAGCGGAGCATTAAGCGCCGCCTGCCTAAACTGGCCGACGCAACGCGCTTGAGAGCCCGGTGACGACGACCGACGACGGCACGGACCAAAACTCCGCGCGCCCCCCAGCGCCTGCCGCGGAATTGCGCGTGCATCATCTCGAAACTTCCGCGCGCTATCTCTTCACGAATCTGCTGCCGCTGCCGCTGGTCATCGCAAGCTTCGCGCTGCTTCTGATGCAGTGGTTCTCGGCGCCGCCGGTGATCGCCTGGGCGATCGTGACCACGGTCACCTGGCTGATCACCATCGGCGCCATCCGCTTCTTTCTCAGCGACCCGCGCCGTGTCGAGAATGGAACGCGCTGGATCGTTGCGGTCGCGGTCGCGGTCTTCATCTCGTCTTTCGCCTTCGCCGCGGTTTCGATGCTGTTCTGGGTCGACGGCGACCGCTTGAACAACATCCTCCTGTACTGCGTAGTCGCGGCCGGCCTCGCCTGCGCCGGCGCGCAATCGGCGCCCAGTGCCGCTGTTTGCGTCGCAAACCTCACGCCCTACGCCGCGATCTTTCTCTACATCTCGCTCGCCCACGAGCCGTTTCCCATCAACCTCGGCGTCGCCTTCCTCCAGGCCTGCTACATCGTTCTCGTCGCGCTTTACGCGCGATCGGTCTGGCTTATGTCGGACGATATGCTGCGCCTGCGCATCGAAAAGCGTGAACTGATCGATCGCCTCGAACACGCTCTCGTTGATGCCACGACGGCAAAGAGAAAGGCGGAGGCCGCCTCGACGGCAAAGTCCGAGTTCCTAGCCAACATGAGCCACGAGCTCCGCACGCCGCTCAACGCCATCCTGGGCTTCTCCGAAATCATTAAGGATCGCGTCTTCGGCGACGCGCTCGACCGCTACGCCGAATACGGCAGCCACATCCATTTCAGCGGCAAGCATCTGCTGGGTTTAATCGGCGACATCCTCGATCTCTCGAAGATCGAAGCCGGCAAACGCGAACTCGACGAAGCCAACATCGACCTCGCGCACGTCGCGCGCGATGCGCTGCACTTCGTAGAGCCGCAAGCCGCGCGCAAGAACCTGACGCTGGTCCTAGAGGAGCTGGCGCCCGCGATTGTTTACGCGGACGAACGCGCGCTGCGCCAGATCGTCGCCAACCTGCTGTCGAACGCGGTCAAATTCACGCCTGAAGGTGGCCGCATCACAGTGCAAACCGCGCGCGACGATCAAGGCGTCACGCTGACCGTCGCCGACACCGGCATCGGCATCAGGCCGGAAGACATGAAGAAGGTCCTGGAATCCTTCGGCCAAGCCCGCCACGACATCACGAACACCGATGAACGCGGCACGGGTCTCGGCCTTCCCATCGTCAAAGGCCTGATCGAATTGCACGCCGGCGCGCTGACGTTGGAAAGCGCACCGGGCGAAGGCGCCAGAGTCACGATACGGTTGCCGCGCGAACGCGTGATCGAACCCGCCAAACTCGTCACCGCGGCTTAGAAGAAGGGCGCGCGGCGCCCCAAGACGCCGCGCCAGCGATCAAGGCGGTCGTTAGTTGTTGACCTTCGGGGCCATCGAGCCATCAGGGGCAGCGGCGGCGTCACGCTCGTCGCGCCACTGACGGCGCGTCTTGCACACCTTGCGCGAACCCAGCCGGGATCCGACCATCGCCTCGTCCTTCTTGCAGACCACTTCGTCAAGCGGGTCCTTCTCGTCCGTCTGAGCTGCCGGCGGTGTGGGTGCCGGCGCCTCCGGGGGCGGCGGCACTGCATCACTTTGCGCGGGCGGCGAAGGCGGCGTGGGCGGAGCCGGGGGTGCATCCGGCGACGCCAACGCCGCGCCGGCCAACAGAAGTGCACCCATCAACGCGAGCGCGGAAACACGTACAGCCTTGGTCATTGCAGTCAAAGACTCCTTGATCGAGCGATAACGATAACGAGCACGGCGGTCGTCCCGTCCCGCAAAAACGGCGAATTCGAGTTAGGCGGTCACGATAGATCGCCTATCCGCTGCCCGTCGAGCCGCAAGTCGCGGCCGTTCGCCGCTGACAGGTGCGATCCCATGTGCTTACTTGGCGGAAATCTCGACGAATCCCCGGTGAAACCATGGCCGACGCCGCGACATCACAAGAACTTCAACGACTGCGCGACTCGATTGACAACATCGACGCCGCCCTCATCCATCTATTGGCCGAACGGTTCAAGTTCACCAAACAGGTCGGTGAATTGAAGGCCGCAACCGGTCTGCCCCCCGCCGACCCCTCCCGCGAGGCCGATCAGATCGCGCGCCTGCGCGAGCTCGCCATGAAGGCGAAACTCGATCCCGAATTCGCCGAGAAATTCCTGAACTTCATCATCAAAGAAGTCATCCGCCATCACGTCGCGCACCGCGCAGGAAAAGCATGACCGCCGTCCCCGTCGTCCTGACAATTTCCTGCCCCGACCGCACCGGCCTCGTCGCCAGCGTGACGGCCTACCTTGCCGGTAGCGATCACTTCATCGACGAGACGCATCAATTTGGCGACCCCGAGACGGGCCGCTTCTTCATGCGCACCGTCTTCCATCCGGCAGCCGGCGCACCGTGGGACGCCAAAGCGTTCGCCAAAGGCTTCGCTGCCGTGGCCGAGCGCTTCGAATGTGCCTGGGACGCAAGACCGTTGCGTGACCGCACGCGCGCCATCGTGATGGTGTCGAAGTTCGATCACTGTCTGGTCGATTTGATCTACCGCGTGCGCACGGGCTGGCTGCCGATGGAAATCGCCGCCGTCATCTCCAACCACGCGACGCTGAAGGCGATCGTCGAACGCGAAGGCATTCCCTTCATCCATCAGCCGGTCGACGCCGCGCGCAAGGCGCAAGCCGAGGCCGTTCTCTTCTCAACCATGGAACGCGAACGCGCCGAACTCGTGATCCTCGCGCGCTACATGCAAGTGCTGACGCCCGAAGCCTGCGGCCGCCTCGCAGGGCGCTGCATCAACATCCATCACTCGTTCCTGCCGGGCTTCAAAGGCGCAAACCCGTATCAGCAGGCCCACACGCGCGGCGTCAAACTCATCGGCGCGACCGCGCACTACGTCACCGAAGACCTCGACGAAGGCCCGATCATCGACCAGACGGTCGATCGCGTCGATCACGCGGTATCCGTCGCGCAAATGGTCCATGTCGGCCAAGACATCGAAGCGCTGACCCTGGCCCGCGCCGTCAAAGCCCACATTGAGCGCCGCGTCTTCGTCAACGGCCGCAAGACAGTCGTTCTGCGCTAAGAGCTGAAACTGCTATAAGGCGCTCAAGCCAACCGGAGTTGAAAATGAGATACCTTCACACGATGCTGCGCGTCGGAAATCTCGACGCCGCGCTCGACTTCTTCGTCAACAAACTGGGCCTCCATGAAAGCCGTCGCATCGAAAACGAAGCCGGCCGCTTCACCCTGGTCTTCCTGAATGCGCCCGAAACGCCCGAGGCCGAAATCGAACTGACCTACAATTGGGACGAGCACGAATATGCCGGCGGCCGCAATTTCGGCCACCTCGCCTTCGCCGTCGACGACATCTACGAAACATGCGAACGCCTGATGAAGGCGGGCGTCACGATCAACCGACCGCCGCGCGACGGCCGCATGGCGTTTGTGCGCTCGCCCGACAACATTTCGATTGAGTTCCTACAAAAGGGCAAAGCCCTGCCGCCGAAAGAACCTTGGACCACGATGCCGAACACGGGCGTCTGGTGAGCGGCGGGAAACTCGGGGCGCGCGGGCGCGTCATCACGCTTGAGACACCCGACTATATCGTTCGCACGCTGGAACCCGGCGATCCGACGGAGCCCTGGCGCGCCTGGCTGACCGACCCGCAGACGGCCCGCAATCTGAACGCTCGTCCCACAGAAATGAGCGAAGAGATCGTGTCCCGATACATCGCCTCGTTCAACCGCACGACGTCGCATCTGCTCGGCATTTTCGAGAAGCAAACGGGAAAGCTGATCGGCATTCGCGCCATCTATATCAACCTCGGGCGGCGCGAATTTCTCGTCAACGTCCTAATCGGCGAATCCGAAGCCCGCAACAAAGGCGCGCGCACGCAGACGCGCACCGTCATGTACCGCTACTTCTTCGAAGACATGAATCTGGAAACAGCGCGATGCACTGCCGTCGCAGACAACGCGCAAATCTTGAAAGTGCTCGAGCAGAACGGCTGGATCCGCGAGCGCACCGAAAAGAAGACGGAAGCGTCGGGCGACGGCTTCATCCAGCTGCACCACTTCCGCCTACCCCGCAACGTCTGGCGCCGCAAAGAAGCGGAACGCGCTCAAAAGACGAGTTGAACGCCATGCAACCACCCCGCCGCCACGGCAGACTGGACCGTTCCGGCTGCAACGTCTTCTACGAGGCCGTGGGTCAAGGCCCCGCCATCGTCTTCGCGCACGGACTGGGCGGCAATCACATGTCGTGGTTTCAGCAAGTCGCCCACTTCGCCGACCGCTACACCTGCATCGCCATCGCCCATCGCGGCTTCGCACCGTCCTCGCCGATCGAGGGCGGACCGAACCCCGCGGACTACGCCGGCGATCTCGCGGCCCTGGTCGAACACCTAAAGCTCACCGACGTCCGCATCGTGGCCCAATCGATGGGCGGCTGGTCCACCGTCGAATACGCGCTGACCAAACCCCCAAGCCTGAAAGCCATCGTCCTCGCCGGAACGACAGGCACGATCGACCCGCGCCTCATCGAAGAACCGGAACGCACGCGCCTCGCAAGCTGGCTTGAAACGGAATTCCCGAGAACGCCGAAACTCTTCGAACGCGGCATCCACCCCGCCGGCGGCGAACGCATGGCGCGCGAACAACCTGCAATGCATTTGCTCTACCGCCAAATCGACGACCAAAACGCCGCCCTCGACAAACAAGCGATCGCCGCCCGGTGCTTCGCGCTGCGCACGCGCAAGCCCGAGGAACTGCGCGCCGTCGCCTGTCCGATCCTCTTCATCTCCGGCGACGAAGACGTGGTCATCCCACCCTTCGCCGCCGATGCCATAGCCCGTGTCGTCCCAGGCAGCCGCGTCGCGCACATCGAAGAGGCCGGTCACTCCGCCTACTTCGAACGCCCGCAACGCTTCAACGACATCGTCGACCACTTCTTCAAGGACATCGGCGTATGAAGAACCTCACCGTCTACGGCGCTCAAGCCTCAGGCTCCATCGCCGTCGAAGCAGCACTGACCCTGCTCGACATCCCCTACGACCTGATCGAAGGCGCGACCTGGGCTGAGGCTTCAGCGCGTGACCGCGTTGCCGCCACAAACCCCATGCGCCAAATCCCGACGCTGATCTACCCGACCGGCGAGATCATGACGGAAAGCGCCGCGATCCTCATCGATCTGGCGGACCGCCACCCGAAATCCAAACTAGCGCCAGCGATCGACGACCCAAGCCGCCGCCAATTCCTTCGCTGGATGCTCTACGTCTCATCCGCGATCTACTCATTGCACTGGATCAAACCAGACGTCGCCCGCATCGGCGCCCCAGCGACGGCGCGCGACAGCGTGATCGACGCCGTCCACAACCGTATCGCCTTCTGCTGGCAAAACATGGACACGCAACTGACGCCAAGCACATACCTGCTCGGCGAGGACCTCACAGTCCTCGACCTCTACGTGACAGTCGTCTCCCGCTTCGGCCCCTGGCGCGCCCGCTTCTACGAAGCCGCTCCAAAGATGACCCCTGTGATGAAACGCGTCGACAACGACCCACGGCTCACGAAATTTTGGGCTAAGCGCTTCCCGCTGGATGAGGACTAGGACAACACACAAAAGCGGTGTCATGGTCCGCGAAGGCGGACCACCCACGACTTGTTGAGTCGATGCGAAGCAGCAGGCAGCAGTGGCGCGTCATACGCCAACCTTCAATGGCTTGAAGTCGTGGGTGGTCCGCCTACGCGGACCATGACACGGTTTTAGTTTGCTTGAACGATACGCGTCACGCGGCCGCCCGCTTTTTCACCGCCATCGATTCTTCCTCTGCATCTTGCGCGGCGCCGAGGAAGGCACGAACGGTCATCCCGTCCTTCACGCGCTTCTCACGCAGGAAGAAGCTGATCATCTCGTGAAACCAAACCCGCCGCCCCATGCGGTAGTACCAGCGGATCGCATGCCGGATCTTCTTGTCCGGATGCCAAATCAGCCGCATCAGCGCACGCGGCCGTGTCTGAGCCGCCATCTCGACGAACTTCACCCAAAGGAACACGCGCCAGGGCGGCATGTGCCGCATCGACAGAACCTGATGCTTGTAATCCCACTTGCTCTGATCCGGCTGAATGACGCGCCGGTCTTCAACAAGGCGATAATACGGCGTCCAGCGGTGGGGCGTCGCATAGAGCGCGATGATCTGATCGGGATCATAAGAAATCAGCTGCCGCAGCCCGTGCCAGAAATCTTTGTCGGTCTGCTCGTCGAACCCGGCCACCCACGTCGCCAGCGAAAGAATGCCGTGCTTGCGCAACAGCTTGATCGCCTCGCGGTCGCTCGCCGTCGTCCCGCCCTTCTTGATGAGCGCGAGCGTCGCCTCATCGGTGTTCTCCATGCCCATCAAGAAGCGTTCGAATCCGGCCTTCTTGTAGAGGTGCAGAATGTCCGCATCGCGCACGATATCGTCCGCCCGCGTCGACCCGATCAGCGTGACGTCGATATTCTCAGCAATCAGCGCCTCCAAGAACGCGCGCCAAGGCTTGCGCCCCGCACTCGGATTCTCGTCGGCGAAATTGAACACCTCGACCCCGTGCTCGCGATGCAGCCGCGCGATCTCTGCCGCCAGCTTCTTCGGATCGCGATGCCGCCAGCGCGTCCAAAACCCACGCTGACCGCAGTAATTGCACAGATGAGGACACCCGCGTGAAAACTGGATCACGACGGCGCGCTTGCCGCCCCAATACGAGTAGCGCTTGTGATCGATCAGCTCCCAACCGACGCGATACGCATCCAAATCCTTGATCACCGGCGCCGCCGCCGTCGCGCGCGCCTCGCCCTCAACGCGGAAGGCGAGCCCCGGAATGTGCGCGTATGTTTGCTGCGACCGCAGCGCATCGAACAAGCGCACGACGGTCTCTTCGCCTTCGCCGCGCACGATAATGTCGATCTGCGGTTCATCGCGAAGAATGTCCCGCCAGAAATACGTCGGATGCACGCCGCCATAGACGATCGGCACGCGCGGCATCAACGCTCGTATCAGGCGCGACACCTTCATCACGATCGGATGGCCCGACGTCGATCCCGTATGCCCGAACAGCACGGCGTCCGGCGCGAAGGAGAGCGCCTGCTCGACGATCGCCTCATACTTCATCGGCCCGAATTCACCGTCGATCAGCCGCACGTCGTGGCCGGCATCGATCAGCGGCCCGCCGATCGACAGCAGGCCCAATGGCGGTAGTTGCTCGCGGGGAATCCGGCTACCGATCGCCGGGTGCGGCACGTTGATCAGCAGAACGCGCATGGCATCCTCGAAGGACGAGGCCGGCACCTTAACCCGCCGCCACAGCCTCCGCATGTGACTGTGATCGCATGGCCTGAGGATAACCGCGCTTTAGCTGCGCGGGACCGCCGCCGTCGTTGACTCATCCGTCCAACCGCCGCCCAAAACACGAAACAGTGTGACGGATGCCTGCAACCGCGCGAGCCGCGCCTGCGCCAACTGGTCCTGCGCCGAATTCAACGACCGCTGTGCATCCAGCACCGATAGAAAATCCTCGACGCCCGAACGATAGCGCAACTCGGCGATGCGATACGCTTCCTGCGCCTGATCCGCCTGCACCTGGCTCGCCCGCTCGCGCGCTTCAAGACTGGCGACGGCCCCCAACGCAACATCGACATCCGAGAACGCCGCAATCACCGCGCCGCGATAGTTGAGCAAGGTCTCCGTGCGTTGCGCGACGCTTAAATCCAAATTCGCCTGGTTCTGCCCGCCGTCGAAAATCGTCTGCAGCAGCGACGCGCCGATCGTGTAGGCGATGTTCGAGGGATTGAGCAGACTCGAAATCGCGGCGCTCGCGCCACCGATCGACCCCGACAGCGAAATCGACGGAAAGAATGCCGCCCGCGCCGCCGTGATGTTCGCGTCCGCGGCCACCAACTGGGCCGCGGCCCGCCGCACGTCCGGCCGCCGCGCCAGCAACTCCGACGGCAAGCCCGGCGCCACGGTCGGCGCCTTCAGCCCCGCCATGGTCGTCGCCGACACATCGAAGCCTTGCACTGGCCGCCCCAGCAACAGCGCCAACGCCGATCGCGTCTCCCGCTCCTGCTGTTCCAGCGACGGAATATTCGCTTCCTGCCCGGCAACATTCGCGCGCTGCTGCGCAAGCTCAAGCGGAACGGCAACCCCGGCATTGACCCGCGCTTCGGTAATCTTCAACACGCCCTGCGCGTTCTCAAGATTGCGCTTGGCGATCGCAATCCGGTCGCGCACCGACAGCAATTGGAAATACGTGGATGCGACGCTCGACACGACGGTGAGTGCCACCGTCTCGCGGTCGTATTCACTCGCCCGCAAACTCGCCTGAGCGGCGGTCACGCCGGCGCTATTGCGGCCCCAAAAGTCCACTTCATAGGACGCGCCAAGACTCAAACTGAACGATTGCGAATTCGACGACGGCTCAAGCTGGCCGGACTGCGAAGCCCCGCCGCGCAGATCGACGCTGGGCAGCAACGTCGCACCCGCACTGCGCACCTGCGCCTCGGCCTGCAGGATCCGCGTCGCTGCGATCGCCAAGTCCAGGTTCTGCGTTTGCGCGTCAGCGACAAGCCGATCGAGTTCGGAGCTGTCGAACTCGCGCCACCAGCCGGCTTCCGGCCATGTCGACGCATCGGTCGGGATCGGCGCATCCCAATTCGCCGGCGTATCGGTCGGCTCAAGCCCGCCGCCCGGTTCAACCGACGCGCAAGCGCTCAGCGCTGCCGCGGCAAGCAAGATCGAAAACCGTGCGTACTTCATGGGGGACCTCATTCGCTCGACAACGCGACCACCGGGTCCAGCCGCGCCGCCTTCAGCGCCGGCTCAAACCCGAACACAAGCCCCGTCGCCGCCGACACGGCAAACGCCAACGCCATCGGCAAAATTGTAAACTCGACCGGCATGCCGAACGCCGAAATGATCAGCGCCACCGCGACGCCGCCCGCGACACCGATAATGCCGCCGAGCCCCGAAACAACCACCGCTTCCGTCAAAAACTGCTGCAAAATGTTGAGCGTCCGCGCACCCGTCGCTATGCGGATGCCGATCTCGCGCGTCCGCTCCGTCACGCTGACGAGCATGATGTTCATCACCCCGATGCCGCCGACGAGCAGCGAAATCGCCGCGACCGAACCCAGCAGGATGGTCAGCGTGTTCTGCGCCTCCGACGCCGTCTCCACGACTGCCGCCATGTTGCGGATGAAGAAGTCCTCATTCCCGTTGTGTCGCGCCGTCAACAGCTCGGTCAGCGCATCTTGCGTCACGTCGATCAGCGCAACGTCCTTCACCGCCACTGTGATCGAACGCAGGAACCGCTGCCCGAACAGCCGCAAGCTGCCCGTCGACAACGGCACGAAGATCACATCGTCGGCGTCGTTGCCGTTCGACGTCGCGCCCTTGGGCGACATGATGCCGATCACCTGGAACGGCACATTCTTCAGCAGGATATACTGCCCGATCGGATTGTCGCCGTCGGGGAACAGCTGCTGATAGGCGGTCACGCCCAGCACCGCGACCGACGCATAACTACGCTGATCTTCCTCGGTGAAGAACGTGCCCTGCGACACCGGCCAGCTGCGCACGGCGGGCAGATCCGTCCACGTCGCATTCGCCTGCGTCTGATAGTCGATGCTGCCGAAGCGCGCCGTGACGGACCCCGTTAATTCGGGTACCGCGGCAATCACGTTCGGCACCTGGCTCATCGCCTCAGCGTCAGCCGGCACCATCGTCGCCGCCGTCCCGCCGACGCCACGCTGCTGCGGCGCACTCGGCCGCACAAGCAGCAGATTGGTGCCCATCGATCCGATCTGCTGGACAACCGCCTGCTTGGCGCCCTCGCCGATCGCAAGCATCGTAACCACCGACCCGACGCCGATGACGATGCCGAGCAGCGTCAGCACGGTGCGAAAGAAATTCGCGCGCAAAGCCCGCAGCGCCATCCCGACCGCCTCACCGGCATCGGACCAGCCCGCGCCGTCTTCGCGCGCCACTTCGGCAAGCCGCGCCTGCGCCTTCTCGATCTCGGCGTGGGTATCAGGGCCGCTATCGGCGAGAACCATCCCGTCCTTGATCTCGATGATACGCCGCGCATGCTGCGCAACTTCGCGGTCATGCGTAATGAGAAGGACCGTGTGACCCTGCGCAGACAATTCGCTCAGCAGCGCCATCACCTCCGCGCCGCTCTTGCTGTCGAGCGCACCGGTCGGCTCGTCCGCCAGGATGATCTGCCCGCCGTTCATCAACGCCCGCGCGATAGAAACGCGTTGCTGCTGCCCACCCGAAAGCTGGTTCGGGCGGTGATTCAAACGGTCCGCCAACCCCAGCCGCGTCAGCAACTCTTCCGCGCGCTTGTGCCGCTGCTCCGCCGACAGACCGGCGTAGACCGCCGGCACTTCGACATTCTCCGTCGCGCTCGACGTCGAAATCAAATTGTAGCTCTGGAAAATGAAGCCGAACGCGTCGCGCCGCAGGAGCGCCAGCTCGTCCGCTTCGAGCCCCGAAACGTCCTCGCCGTTGAAGCGATAGGTCCCTGAGGTGGCCCGGTCGAGACAGCCGACGATGTTCATCAGCGTCGACTTGCCCGAACCCGACGCGCCCATGATGGCCACGAACTCGCCCGGAAAGATCGTCAGCGAAATCCCATGCAGCACTTCGACCGCAACGTCGCCGGTGTTGAACGTCTTGCGCAGATCGGTGACTTCGATGAGGGGCGCCGCTTCGACCGCCTGAAACGAGCCCAGCGTGGGCTTGTTCATGGGAAGCCTCTGAACCCGCCGCCGCCCTGACCACCGCTGCGCCGCCCGCTGCCGCCCGTGCGATCACGCTGCTGCCCGGACGAAGACGTCTCGGTCTTGGTGCCCGCGATCACGCGATCGCCCACATTTAAGCCGGAGAGCACCTGCGCGGAGACCCGGTTGGTGACGCCGACCTTCACTTCGCGCTCTTCCTGCCGCCCACTTTCGGTCACGACGATGGCCTTATAGAGCTTCTCCCGCGGCTTATAACGTTTCAAAGCCGCGATCGGCACGCTGATCGCATCCTTCGCGCCGGCGATGACGAAGAACACCTGCGCCGTCATCTGCGTCATCAAATCGCCGTCCTTGTTGTCGACGTCGAAGAGCGCCGTGTAGAGCACGACGTTGTTGACGTTCTCAGGCGTCGGCAGAATCTGGCGCAGTTTGCCCTCCCAACGTTTGCGCGGCGATCCAAGGATGGTGAAGTACGCCGCCATCCCGGTCTTCAGCTTCGGCACGTCGGCTTCCGACACCTGCGTCCACACCGTCATCGTCGACAGATCCGCAACGCGCAGAATGACCGGCGCCGACTGGTTTGCGTTCAAGGTCTGCCCCTGCTTCGCCGTCACCGACACGACCGTGCCAGTCATCGGCGCATAAATCTTGGTGTAGCCCAGCGTGACCTGATCGCCCTTCAGGGTCGACGTCGTCTGCTCGATCTGCGCCTTGATCGAGTTCACGCCCGCGGCGGCCGACTGCATGCTCGACAGCGAACTTTGATACGCATCCTCGCTGGTCGCGTTCGCAGCCTTCAGCATCTTCTGCCGCGAATACTGCCCACGCGCGAGATCGAGCTGCGCCTGCCGGTCAGCTTGCTGCGCCCGCAGATTCTTGAGCTGCGCCTGATCGGCGGCAACCTTCGCCGCCTGTAGCTGCGGATCGATTTCGGCCAGAAGGTCGCCCTTCTTCACCGTCGCCCCGACATCGACATGCAACGTGTCGAGTTGCCCCGACACCTGCGCACCGACATCGACGTAGTCGCGCGGTTGCAAATTCCCGAGCGCCGTGACCGAGTCTTCGACATCCGCCTGCTCGACGGTGACGATCAACGCCTCGCTCGACGCACTGGACCCGCCCCAAAGCCAATAGCCAAGCCCGGCCAGCAACACGATCGCCACCGCCAACGCGATCCACCGCGTGCGTTGCGACTTCGGCGCAAGGCCCTTCACACGTTTACCGATCGAGCTGTCGGCGACCTTGGCATAGGCGGCGCGCGCCTGGGCCATCGGCCCTTCGGCTTGCTTTAGCTCTCCCGGCTTTGCTTCAACGTCCATTGGTTCGACCTATCGAGGGCATGACGAGCGCGCGTCTAACAACGCATCTCTCGTCAATTGCGCTGCACGAGGTCGAGTTCAACAGAAAAGCCTTTAAAGCGCTAATAAGAGCGCCCGAAAAACGGCGGTTTTCTGCCGACATATCTTGCGACAAAGATCAAATCGTCGCCGAGCCAAACTGTCGATCCATTAAGTTTCCTAAAGCGCGCGACCACCATCACATCGCCGGCAAGAACACCTGCCGCGCCGTTGCCGCCTCATCCAGCAACTTCAAGATGCGCGCCTCAAGCGCACGCACGCCCGCCTTCTCGGCATGAACATGCAGCTCAATCAGCAACGCCTTCAGCGCCGCATTCGATCGATCGAGCGTTGCCACGTTGATGTCCGCGTCGACCTCTCTCGCCGCCGCCTTCAACCGCGCACCAAGATCACCGCCGATATCGGACGCCGCGTCCGCAAACAACGCCCGCAGCGCCGCGTTCTCCTTCGCGCGAATATCGGCAGCGCGGTTGAATTCTTGGGACACCATCAAGAGCAGCACGCCGGTGAGCGTCGCCGTACCTTGGCCGTAGCCGGGCGGCAGCGCCGGCCCCATCTCCATCGCCACTTTCGCAAACGCATGATTCAGAACGAGATCAGGTGACGGTTTCACGACGCGATCTCCTTCGCCTGGATCAACAACTCGGCCAGCCGCTTGTTATGAAACGGCAAACAATAAAGCCCGGAGAACGCCATGACCGGATCCGTATTCGTCCCCGCCTGAAACTCCTTCGCCGAGGAGATCCAAATGGCGAGCCCCTTGAACGACGCAAACATCGACCACCAGCGCAAAGCCACGGGATCGACCTTCAACCCGCTCGCGCGTTCCCATACCGCAATCGCTTCGTCGCGCTTCAACATCCCACCCGGATGTTCGCGATCCACCGACCACAACGGATCAAGCGCCCAGCCGAGATCCTCAAGCGGATCGCCCAAATGCGCCATCTCCCAATCGAGGACCGCACGGATCGATCCCGACCCATCGAACAAAAAATTCCCGGTGCGATAGTCGCCATGCACGATTGAGACGCGCGCCGGGGCCGGGGGCGGGTTGGCGCGCATCCAACGGATCGCCGCCCGCGCAATCGGCTGCGGCTCAAGCTCATCCTCGTCGACCACCTTCTCCCACTTGTCGAGTTCGGCCTTCCAAGCCTCACTCGCTGCAGGCATCGGCGAATGCTTCGCCAAATCCGACGACGCCGCATCGCGCTTCGCGATATGCCCGAGGATGGTAAAAAACTGCTCGCCGATTTTGCGCCGGTGCGCGCCATAGGGATCGGCGGCCAAGATCGACCCGGCCGTACAACCCTCGACCTCTTCCATCACGAAGAACGGCCGCTCCAACCAATCAAGCTCGCGCTCAAGGAACAAGGCCCCCGGCACCGGCACCGCCGATCCCATGAACGAGCGATACGCCGCGAACTCGACCTCCCGCTCCGTTTCGATCAACGTCGACACCGGATCCCGCCGGAAGATCAACCCACGCTGCCCGCCACGCTCAGCTTCGATGCGTACGCGAAACGTCTCGCGGCTCGCCCCGCCATGAATGCGCGACAGAGCAACGACAGACACCCGCCCCGCCTCCGGCATGCGATGCGCAAGATAGCGGACGATCCGCCCTTCAAGATCTGCGCTCATCTCATTTCGCTCCGTCCAGCAGCGACACGAACCCGCTTGGCTTATGCGCACCGATGATCAGCTGCTCCAGGACGCCCCAACCCTTGCGCTCCAACCCGTCAGGCCCGGTCAACACGGCGCGCGAAAACGCCTGCACATGTAGATGCAGCATGTCGCTCTCCGGCGCCGTCGCAATGTCGATCGTGTCATAGCCGACGGCAAGCTCGCCGCGATAGCGACCATGCCCCCACTCCGGATGGAGATACCCAAGGCCGCTCATGTAGAAGTTCCACTGCGGCGTCAGCTCGATCTTGTGCGCACCACCATGCTCGTCCGTCATGCGGATCGTCGCCGCCTTCGCATGCCGCGTGCCGCTCTTGAAGACGATGTCGGACGCGCACGAGCCCATATGGTTCTCGCCGTTCTCACCGGTCAGCGCCATCACGGCATGCGTATTCCACGGCCGCCCTTCGGCATCCGAGTTGTCGTGATAGAGCGTGATGCGATCCTCGAAATTCAACGGCGCCCAAAGCCAATAGAATTGAGGCGGAGGCGGCGGCGCCACCGGCTGCGAATCCTGCGCCCCGACGGGCCGAATGCCCCAGGACCGATCCCGCGTCCCCAGCACCCGCTCGTCGATCGCGATGCGCTTGCCCTTCACTTCGATCCAACCGGTATAGCTGCCGTTCTGCGTCAGCCGCGTGTAGTCCATGATGGTGCGCGGACCGATGCGGCGGGTGAACCGCGGCTCCTCGATCGCCGGCGCGCGCGAGCGGAACGTCACATCGGCGGCGATCCCATGCTCGTTCTTGTCAACGCGCACGCGCAACGACCGCAACGGCTCGACCACCTCGACATGCAGTGGCCCGACGCGCGTATCCATCCGCTCCATGCCCAGTACGCGCGACGCACGCAAATTGTGCTGCACCCCATCGACGACGATGCAAAACGCGCCGTCCATCACATTCAGTGCCGGATAAACACCAAGCGCCGCCGCAAAGAACACCGATCCGTCGGGCGTGTACCCGTTGAAGAAATACCGGTCATAGAAATTCCGGTCCGTCCCCGCATAAGCGATCGGTTCGGCCGTCTGATGAATGGGATAGTCGTCGGCTTTGGTGAGCATGTATCTGACTTGCGTTGAATGGCGGAGGGCGGACAATGACGTGCCCCGCCGCGCCACGCAATCGCGTTGCCGATTGTGCAGCGCATCATGGCGTGCAATCACTTTGCGCAACCCAAGAGGGGCACAACGCATGCACAGGTTCTGGCTCATCATTGGCGCGGCGAACATGCTTCTGGCGCTCATCGTCGCCGCAGCAACCGGACACCGCCTCGAGGGTGAATTCGTCCCCGTCATCCGCGCCGTCTTCGACACCGCGCGCGAGATGCATTTCGTCCACGCCTTGGCGATCATCGCCGTCGGCGTCGTCAGCGCGCAATTCGGCCGCAAGCTGCTGATCGACCTCGCCGGCTGGGCGTTCCTGACCGGCATCGTCTGCTTTAGCGGCGGCATCTACCTAGGCTACGGCGCCGCGAACCTGACGGAAGTCCGCGCGCTCATTCCCGTGGGCGGCGTCAGCCTCATGGCAGGCTGGGTGCTGTTTGCGATCGGCGCCTATTCTCTAACGCGTCCGGCCGCTTGACCTAAGGCGTCGTCGGCGCGCCCGTTGCTGGCGCCGTTAGGAATGCGCGCACGTCGGCAGCGGTCCGTTCGGCCAAGTCCTCCTGCAGAATATGACCGCCGTCGTCGTAAATGATCGCCTGCGCGCCCGGTATCGCCTGCTTGAAAAGCTCCGCGGCCTCGACGGGGATCAGTTTGTCCTGCCGCCCCCACAAGACCAACGTCGGCACCGTCAGCTTCGGCAGATTCTCGCGAAAGAATTTGTCCTCGCCCAGGAAATACTCCATCGGCATCGAGAACCGCGCCCGCGTCGCCTTGCGAATGCCCGGCCCACGATTGAGCTCCCAGTACCGGTCGATCATCTCGGGAGTCACCAACTCCTGATGCGCGAACGACGCCTTCAGCGTCGCCTCCGCCACCGGCCGCCCAGGGATAAGGCGCAAGAATTCGCGCAGCACCGGCGTGCGCACCAGATAGAAGAAGGCCGGCGGCTCCGGCATGTTCGCCGGCACAAGCCCCGCTGAATCGATCGGGATCAAATGCGTGACCCGCGCGGGAAGCGCGATCGCTACGCGCGAAGCGACGCCGCCACCCATGGAATTGCCCGCGACGGCGAACCGCTCCACGCCGATCGTCGACGTGAACTCGCCAACGAAAGCCGCCATGCTCTCCGCCGTGTACGTCTCGTCGGCCTTCGCAATCGTCAATCCATGTCCCGGCAGATCGACCGTCACGACACGAAACGCGTCGCCGAGATTCTTGACCCAGGGCTCCCACGTGTGCAGCGATGCGTTCGACCCGTGCAGCAACACAAGCGCGGGACCGGCGGCATTTCCCTGATCGCGATAATGCGCCTTCGCGCCGGACGGCAGATCGACGAACTGCGACGGCGCTTGACCGTACTTCTGCAGCAACACGTCGCGCGGCACTTCCGGATCGCCTAAGAACAGAAACGCCGCTCCGATCAACACCGCAATGATGCCGACGATCCACAACAGAATGCGCATGAGCCCCTCCGTCAGCCGTTGCCCGCGAACCGCGCGGTGCAAGCCTTTCGCACCGCTTCGTCGGACATCGGCTTGAGTTTCAATTCCTGCAACGTGACCTTCCGCTTGCCGGCCGGAAGATAGCTGATTTCCCGCGTCACGCCATTAGCGCGCACCTTGTAGGTCAGCGGCACACGCGAATCCCGCCCCACCGACAGGTCCAGGCTCAAAATCTGCATCCCATCGCGCAACCCCGCGGCGAACGCCGGCCCGTTCGGATCGACGCCGGCGACGATGTTGTTGTTGAGGATCGTCTTGCGCCCGTCAAAACCGCGATCGAATTCCGCCACTGCACTTGTCTCGATCACGCCACACGGCGCCAACGCATCGGCCGGCAGCGCGATGGTCTCGCCCTTCTCGACGTAGCGCGCCAAGTCGTCCTGAACGTCGACGCCAACCGCCTTGGCCTGAGTCACGAAGTTGCCACGGATCGCCGGCGGAATCGCGCCCTCGCCCAACCCGTCCACTGTCCGCTTCATCGCCAACACGATGTCGTCCAGATCGCGCGACCCCTTCGATGCCCGGCGCGCACGATCATCGGCCAGCGTCGCGAACAACAGGCCGCGCTGATACGGCAGATCATTCATCGCCCTCTCTTGCCAAAATTCCGCGGCGACCTTCGCATTCGGCGCATCGCGCACCGGCGAAAATGCGTAGGCCCACATCACGTCGTTATAGGCTCGCGCCGCCTCCTCAGCGCTCCACAAACCTTCGCGCACCAGCAGCCGATACGTGTAGAAATCCGTAAACCCTTCCGACAGCCAATACTCCAATGCATCCGCGTCGCCTTGCGGCATCATCCCGACGCGGCGCGGAATCCAGGAATGCAAATGCTCGTGCGCCAGAATGCGCGTGAGTTGCCGGTCGGCAACGTTCGGCGTCGCAAAGAAGGCGAACGCATCGTTGAGCCCGGTCCCGCCCAACGACATGCTGCCGACCTCCGCTTGCAGCGGCATCACGGTGACCAGAAACGGCGCAGGCTGATCGCCCCAGAATTTGTGATGCGACGCGATGATCGGCTGTAGGCGCTTGATGAAATCGTTGTCAGTGAAGGCCCACGCCCCGCGGATCGCCACCCGCAACGTCCCGGCTTTGAGCACACGAAAATCGCCGCCCACACTGATGCTCTCGAGAACGTCGGCGAGCGAGAGAGACCCATGCTCGAGGTCCGACGCCCACTGCCAGCCTTCCGGCATGTCATGGAACGAGACCGTGGCGGTCGTCGCGAGACTCCATTTCGGCCGCGCCATCATCGTCCAGCCGATGAGATGGAAATAGTTCGGCCTGATCACCGGCCGATACTCGTTCGACCCGGTAACCGCCGGCTCGCCCTGCCACATTTGGGTGACACGATAGCGAACGGTCAGCGTCGCGCGCGGCGCATGACGAAGAACTTTCAGCGCGGGCGATCCGCCCGCATCCACTTTCAAACCTTGCCCCGAAACGCGGAAGTCGCTGATGCCGCGCCACAGTTCGGTCTTGCCGCCCCACGCATCGGGCAGTTCGATCACGGTCTCGCCGTCCGCCTCGCCCGTGAGCTCCATCTCGACGGCGATGCCGTTCAGCGCGCCGTTCTCGACCTGCGGCGTGAGCGTATAGCGGATATCCTCCGCCGTAGCGGCAGCCGCTGCCCAAAGCAGCGCCACGATCGCAACAATTGTTCGCATGCAGCCCTCCCCGCCGGAGAGAATGACGAATTCGCGGCGCTAACGCTACGTCACCTCCGCAACGCTCGACACACCGCGCTTTTCCGCTACATCTAGAGCATTCGCTATTCGAAGGATTAACGACATGGCCGAACGTGTGGCTGTGGTGGGCGCAGGTATTGCGGGCTTAGGCACCGCGATGGCGCTTGCCCGCGAGGGCCGAGAGATCGTGGTGATCGACCGCGATCCGCCGGCCCCTGAAAACGTCGAAGTCGCGTTCGACACGTGGGAACGCAAAGGCGTCACGCAGCTGCGTCACAGTCACGTGTTCCTCGGCAAACTCGTCAGCCTGATCCGCGACCGCCATCCGCGCCTGCACAAGATGCTGCGCGAACAAGGCGCGCGCGAGTTCGATTTCGAAGCGGGCCTCCCGCTCGCCTTGCGCGACGAATACACCAGCGACCCCGCCGACCGCGACCTGTCGTTCCTCTTCTCGCGCCGCACGACGCTCGAACACACGATGCGCGCCTACGTGCTGTCGCTCCCCGGTGTGCGCTTCATTACCGAAGCCGGCGTGCGCACACTGACGCTCGACAAGACCGGCCCGATCCCCAAAGTTACGGGCCTGACCATCGAGCGCCAAGGCGCAGAACCGGAAGAGTTCAAAGCCGACCTGATCGTCGACGCATCGGGCCGCACGACGGTACTCGTTGATTGGCTCCGCGAACACGGCATCGCGATCGACGAAGAGAGCAAACCCGCGGGCATCCTCTATTTCACCCGCCACTACCGGCTGCTGCCCGGCCAAGAAGAACCGCCGCGCGACTTGATCCCCGGCGCGGGCGACCTCGGCTACATCAAGTACGGCGTCTTCATCGGCGACAACCGCCACTTCTCGATCACCATCTGCGTCCCCGAAATCGAAACGAAACTGCGCGTCGCCGCGATGGACCCGGATACGTTCGACCGCATCTGCCGTCAGATGCCGGGCGCCGCGCGCTGGATCGAACCCACGCGCGCCGAGGGCGTGACCAAAGTCTTCGGCATGGGCAACCTGCACAACGTCTGGCGCCACTTCGTCAAAGACGGCGCGCCGGTCGTTCTCAACTACTTCGCCGTCGGCGACTCGACCCTGCGCACAAACCCGCTCTATGGCCGCGGCTGCTCATCGGCCGTCATCCAAGCCCACGCGCTCGCCGACGTCCTCGACCAGACGGCCGATCCGGTCGCGCGCGCCATGACCTTCAGCCAGCGCACACGCACCAGCCTGCGCCCGTTCTGGGACGTCATCGTCAAGCAGGACCTGGGCGCCATCCGCCGCGCCAAGAATGAACAGATCCCCGGCTACAAACCGCGCTTCAAAGCCCGCCTGATCAAGAGCTTCGCCGAAGACGCCGTCGGCCCCGCAAGCCGCGGCAACCTCGCGGTCCATCGCGCGATCATGAAGGGCTTTCATATGTTCTCGACGCCCGCCGCCTGGCTGCGCAAGCCCGCGATCGTGCTGCGCGTGCTCATCACATGGGCGACGCCGAAACGCTTCAAGGCTGCGCTCTATGCGCCGAAGCTAGGCCCTGAGCGCAGCGAGATGCTATCGCAACTTGGACTTGAGGGTGCTTGACCAAAGGCGCATCGCCTGCTCCGCTTCCCTCAACACGCTATTCGAAACATTGAAGGCCTCAACGCTCATGTCCATCAATTGGCGCTCGCCGCGTTACGTCGAAACCAACGGCATCCGCATGGCCGTCTACGAACAAGGTGACGGCGTGCCGGTGGTGATGAGCCACGGCTTTCCCGAACTCGCCTATTCCTGGCGCCACCAAATTCCGGCTGTGGCGAGCGCAGGCTTCCGCGCCATCGCGCCGGATCAGCGCGGCTACGGCCTCACCGACCGCCCGCAGGCGATCGACTCATACGACATCCATCACCTGACCGGCGATCTCGTCGGCATGCTCGACGCGATGAAGATCGAGAAGGCCGTATTCGTCGGCCACGATTGGGGCGGCATCGTCACCTGGGCCATGCCGCTGTTGCACCCGCAGCGCGTGCTCGGCGTCGTCGGCGTCAACACACCGTTCATGCCGCGCGCGCCGATGGACCCGATCGCGCTGATGCGCGCCGCCTACGGCGAGAACATGTACATCGTCTATTTCCAAGAATCCGGCGTCGCCGACGCACTCTTGGCCAAAGACCCCGCCAAGACACTGCGCTTCTTCTACCGCCACAGAGGCATGACACTGGAAGAGTTCGACAAGCGCCCCGCCGAAGAAAAGAACCTCGCGCTGGTCCACGCCTTACAATCCGATGAAACCATGTGGCCGGGCAAGGTCCTGCTCAACGCGGAAGAACTCGAATTCTACCGCTCGTCCTTCGCGCGCACGGGCTTCACCGGCGGCATCAACTGGTACCGCAACTTCACCCGCAACTGGCAGACGACCGAAGGCGTGGTGCAAAGGGTCGAAGTCCCCTGCCTGCAAGTGATGGCCGAAAACGACATCGTCCTGCGCCCGTCGATGGCCGACGGCATGGAAGCCTTCGTGCCCGACCTCGAGAAGCACCTGATCAAGGATTGCGGTCACTGGACGCAGGCCGAGAAGCCGGAAGAACTGAACCGCGTCATTACCGGTTGGCTCAAACGCCGCTTTGGTTAAGCACGGCGCGATCGAAGATTTGCCAGTTCCCGTTCCGGCGCTAGGATGCATCCGGGACTGGGGCCGCGCACATGTCGGAACTCGCACACATTACGCCTGACACACTGTTCATGGTGCTGAACTTCAGCGTATTGCCGTTTTGGCTGCTGCTGATCGTGGCGCCCGTCTTCAAACTCACCGATACGTTGGTCCACTCCGTCGCCGTGCCGATCATCCTGGGCGTGACCTACGCCTGGCTCCTCGCGACGGCCTTGTTCGGCGGAATACCGTTGCCGGAAGGCGCGGGTTTCGACTCGCTCGACGGCCTGATGAAGCTGTTCTCCGTCAAAGAGGCGCTGCTCGCCGGTTGGGCGCACTACCTCGTCTTCGATCTTTTCGTCGGGGCGTGGCAGGCGCGCGACGCCCAACGCATTGGGCTCAACCACTTCATCTTGATCCCATGCCTGCTGCTGACGTTCTTGGTTGGCCCCATCGGGCTGCTTGCGTATCTCTTGATCCGCGGCCTTTCTGGCCGTGCAGGTTCGAGCCTCTTTGAAGGCTAGCCGCGTCCGACCATCGTCTCGCTCACGCGCCACAATTCGCGTGCGATACCTTCGTCGTACGATACGTCCGAAGAGCGCACGGCCTTGCACTTGTCGAAATACTTGCCGCTGACGCCCGCAACCTCGGGCGAGCCGGCGAGATAGATCGACGTCTTCGCCCCTTCCTCTTCCGATATCGCCGCGATCGATTTGATAAAGCCGAACAACATGCCGACGATACCCTTGTTGTTGTCCCCGAACCGCGATGCGACAAAGCCTGGATGGAGGCAATTGGCGGTCACCTGCGTCCCCTCCAACCGCCGCGCCAGTTCATAGGTAAAATAGATGTTCGAAAGCTTCGACTGCTGATACGCCCGCCACCCCGAATAGGATTTGGCATTCTGCAAATCGGCAAGGTCGAGCTTCGCGCCGACATGCGCAGCCGACGCAACATTGACGACACGCGCCGACGGTGCCGCCTTCAGAAGATCCAACAACGACGATGTCATCAAGAAATAGCCAAGGTGATTGAGCGCAAACGTCTGCTCGATACCGTCTTCCGTCACGCCGCGCTTGATGAACGCAGCGCCCGCGTTGTTGAGAAGAACGTCGATCGACTTCAACTTGCCCTTCAACGCCGCAGCCGCGCCGCGCACGCCCTTCAGGGTCAGCAAATCGCCTTGTACGATGTCCACGCGGTCATGCCCCGCGGCCGCGCGCAGCTCTTTGACCACCAGCTCGCCCTTCGCCCTATTGCGCCCGACGATCGTGACCGAGGCACCGGCCTTCGCGAGCTCTCGCGCCGCCACCTTGCCGATGCCGTCCGTCGCACCCGTGACAACGATAGTCTTGCCCTGCAGATTCATCCGTCTATCCCTTTCACAGACCGCCACGCCGCCACGAGAGCGCGCGCCCGCAATCCAATCTCGTCGTCGTCGAAATCGGGCTTGAACAAGGCGCCGCCGAGACCGAACCCGTCGGCCCCCGCAGCACGCCACGCGCTCATCGTATCGGGCGAAACGCCGCCCACAGGATATATCGGCGCAAGTGAAGAAGGCAGCACCGCCCGCAGCGCCCGCAAGCCATCCGGCCCCACCACCTCTGCCGGAAACAGTTTCAGCGCATCGACGCCCAAGCTCTGCGCGGCAAACGCCTCCGACGGCGTCATAACACCGGGCATCACGGCGACGCCCAGCCCAAGCGTGTGCTCCACCAAGGCGCGATCGAAGTGCGGCATCACTAAAATCTGTGCACCGGCATCGCGCGCGCCTTGTGCTTGCTCGCGCCTTAGCACCGTCCCTGCGCCGACCACGACCGAAGGCGGCACAGCATCGATGACGACGCGCATGGCTTCGAGAGCATCATCCCGGTTCAGCGGAACCTCGATAATACGAAACCCGGCATCGACAAGAACGCGCGCCACTCCTCGAGCCCGCGGCACCTGAAGTCCGCGCAAAATCGCCACGAGCGGCATTGCCGCCGCTGCCTCCCGAAACTTAAGCCGACCACCACTTATCAACGCGGATTTACCTCTCGCTAACAATAGCGCGCCAGCAGTCGTGCCGAATCGACGCCGCCATCAACCAATCCGAAACGACGATCCGTTACTGTTCCACTGAAACAAAAACAATAACAGCCAAAACCGCGCATTCGGGTGTCCAAATGAAGGTTCTCGTCGTCGACGACTACAGCACGATGCGCCGCATCATTCGCAACCAGTTGGCGCAAATCGGCTACAGCGAGATCGACGAGGCCGCCGACGGCAACGAAGCACTCGCGAAGCTGCGCGCGGCGCACTACGGCCTGGTTATCTCCGACTGGAACATGGAGCCGATGACGGGCTACGACCTGTTGAAGCAGGTCCGCGCCGACGACAAGCTGAATAAGACGCCCTTCATCATCGTCACGACCGAATCCAAAGCTGAGAACGTCGTCGCCGCAAAGCACGCCGGCGTCGACAACTACATCGTCAAGCCGTTCAACGCCGCGACGCTGCAGCAGAAGATCAACGCCGTCATGATGCCGGTCCCGCTCGCCTCCTAGGCGGTTCCGCACCTGCGAGCACCTCCGCCGCCAAGCAAACGGCCGTTCACCCGGGCGTGATGCACGGGTGATCACCTCCGCGCTTGCCAAAGCGTGCGGGTGAGACGAAAACTCGCCGCCGTCAACGGTCGGTGAGCCAGCATGGCATTCCAAGCGACGCCATTCTTCGGACCATGGGTCCGGCGCGTCGCCTTCCTGGGCAGCGCTCTCGCGATCGCGGGCTGCTCGATCCCCGGCCCCGACACCAGCGAAGCCGACGTGGCCGAAAAGCTCCCGCGCCACGACCTCGCGCTCGCCGCCGGCTACAGCTTAAGCTACCTCGACGCAGGCGAACCGGGCGGCCGCCTCGCCATCTTTGTCCACGGCACGCCGGGCGACGCGCACGCCTGGGCCGACTACCTGATGGGCGTGCCCAAGGGTTTCCGCTACATCGCTATCGACCGTCCTGGCTTCGGCCACAGCGGCCCCGACGGCGCCGTGGTCTCGCTCGCCGAGCAAGCGCAAGCCATCGCCGCCTTAATCCGCGCCAACGGCGGCAAGCCCGCTGTCCTCGTGGGTCACTCGCTCGGTGGCCCCATCATCGCGCAAGCCGCCGTCGATAGTCCGAATCTGGTGGCCGCTCTCGTCGTCCTCGCCGGCTCGCTCGACCCCGCCCAAGAGAGTGTGCCCTTCATCCAATATGTCGGCGATACCTGGCCGGTCAGCGCGCTGCTGCCCCGCTGGTTGCGCAACACCAACCGCGAGATCATCGCCCTCGAACCTCAGCTTGAAGCCCTCGCGCCGCGCCTGGCGACGATCCACATTCCCGTCACGATCGTACATGGCACGAAGGACGACCTCGTCCCGTTCGAGAATGTGGCCTTCATGAAAGCGCATCTTACGGGCACGCATGCCATGGACGTCACCGTGATCGACGGCCAGAACCACTTCCTGCCTTGGAATTCCAAGCGCGAGGTCGACGCCGCGATAGCCAAAGCCTTCGCCATGATGGAAGCGTCCGCGCCATGACTACCGATCTGCTCGCGCTCGGATCAAATCCGTGGGCCATCGCGCTCGCGATTGTGCTCGCGACCTTCGTGCTTGAAGACGTCACGACCATCGCCGCAGCTCTCCTCGCCGCAACAGGTCAAGTCGCACCATTGATCGCGCTCAGCGCATTGTTCGTCGGCATCTTCGCCGGCGACCTCGGTCTCTACGGCCTGGGCGCCGCAGCCCGCACGCGCAAATGGCTGCGAAAACTGATCGGCGAACGACGCATGGTCAAAGGCCGCTTATGGCTCAAGCGCCGCTATGTGCCCGCGTTGATCGGCGCACGCTTCATGCCCGGATTCCGCATGCCCACCTACACGGCAAGCGGATTCTTGAATCTTCCGTTCTGGCCCTTCGCCGGCGTCGCGTTCGGCGCCGGCATGGTCTGGACGACGCTGATCTTCAGCCTCGTCTTCTTCTTCGGCGTCATGATCGTGGAGAGCCTCGGCGTTTGGCGCTGGGCGCTCGCCGCCGCACTCGTGGCGCTTATCCTGGCCGGCCCAATGCTTGCCGAACGTTTCGCCCGCCCTCCGGCGGACGCCGATCATGACTGACGCCATCGCAGCCGAAATCCGGATCCCGCACCAAGGCATGCCGCCGCTCGATATGTCGGGACCGCAGCTTTCGTATTTCGAGTTCTGGCCCCAGCGCTATTTCTACGCGCCGATCTTCTTTTATTGGATGTGGCTGTCCGTCCGTCACGGCGGCTTCACGCTGCCGACGATATCTAACCCGCTGTTCCCGATGGGCGGCTGGGTGGGCGAATCCAAAGCCTCCGTCTTCGATCAAGCCGGCGCGTACGCTCGCCGCTTCATCGCGCCGTGGGCCACCCTCGAGCGCACGGCCGATCTCACGGCAAGCCACGCGCTCCACGTCGCGCAGCAAGCAGGTCTCATCCTGCCCTTCGTCGCCAAACCCGACATGGGCTGCCGCGGCGCAGGCGTCCGCCGCATCCGCAGCGAAGCCGAGCTCGCCGACTACATCAAAGCCTTCCCGATGAACGAGCGCATCGTGCTCCAAGCGCTCGTCGATCACGAAGCCGAAGCCGGCGTTTTCTACATCCGCAAGCCCAGCGAACAACGCGGCCGGATCGTCTCGCTCACACTGAAATACTTCCCTTATGTCTATGGCGACGGCACGTCGACGCTGGGCGAACTCATCGCCCGCGACGTACGGGCCGGATTGCTGCAGCACATCTACCGCCCCCGTCACTGCACGCGATGGAATTGGATCGTGCCCAAGGGCCAACCCTTCCGCATCGCCTTCGCCGGCAGCCACAGCCGCGGCACCATCTTCCGCAACGGCAATCACCTGATCACCGAAGCCATGACCGACGCCTTCGACCGCATCGGCAAGGACATCAACGAATTCTACTTCGGCCGCTTCGACGTGCGCTTCCCGGCCATCGAAGACCTGCAAGCCGGCCGCAATTTCACCATCGTTGAGGTCAACGGTGCGGGCGCCGAGGCGACCCATATCTGGGACCGCCGCACCACGCTGAGAGAGGCCTACGCCGCACTCATGCACCAATACAAAACCTTGTGGGAAACCGGCGCCGAGAACGCCAAGCGCGGCTTCAAGCCGGCCCGCCTCAAGGATTTCCTACGCGCCTATCGCCATGAAACGCAGCTTTGGGCACAATACCCGTTGACGGAATGATTTGGGACGCCAAGACCCACATGGCCGAAGTCGACGAATTCTCCTACGCCTCGCCCGACGACCCGCGCTTCAAGCGTCTCGTCATCCAACTAGTCGAGCGCATCTCGGGTCAGCCCGAACTAAAGCGCATGTATCTCAAGCATCAAAACCATCCGGTGCCGGGCGAAAGCTTCTGGAACGCCGCCGTCCGCCAGCTTCAACTCAACATCCAACTCAACGAAGAAGCGCTCGGCGAAATCCCGGCGACCGGCGCCGTCATCGTCGTCGCGAACCACCCCTTCGGCGTGCTCGACGGCCTCGTGATCTGTTGGCTGATCGCGCGCGTGCGTAAAGACTTCAAGGTCCTGACCAACGCGCTGCTCAACCGCGCCGAAGAGATCAAGCCCTTCCTGCTGCCAATCGATTTCGAAGAAACGAAGGCCGCCCTCGAAACCAACATCAAGACGCGCGCCGAGGCGAAGGCCTTACTCGAAAAAGGCGGCTGCCTCGTTATCTTCCCCGGCGGCACGGTCTCGACCACGCCGACCATGCTCGCGCGCACCGCCAAAGACCCGGAGTGGAAAACCTTCACTGCCCGCATGATCGTGCAAGGCAAGGCACCTGTCGTGCCCGTCTTCTTCGCCGGTCAAAATTCGCGCATGTTCCAGATGGCAAGCCACGTCAGCATGACGTTGCGCCTCGCGCTTCTGTTCAAGGAAGTCCACGACCGCATCGGCACCGAATTGGTCGTACGCGTCGGCAAACGCATCCCCTACGAGACGCTCAAAGGCATCAGCGACCGCAAGCAGCTGATGGAATTCCTACGCGACAGCACCTACGCCCTCGCCGACCAAGTCCCCAAGAAACTAAAGCGTCGCCGCCGCCGCCGTGAGCTTGTCGAGTAACCGGTCCAGCTGCGCTCGCTCCGCCGCATTCAATCCCGCCGCAAAGCGCCGCTCATAGTCGAGCGCCAGCGGCACGATCTCCGCATAAACGTCATGGCCGATGTCGGTCAAAAACAAGTGCCGCGCACGCCGGTCGCCTTCGACCGCGCGCTGTTCGATGCGCTGCGTCTCTTTCAAGCGTGAGACGGCGCGACTGACCTGCACCTTGTCCATCGCCGTGCGCTCGGTGACGTCCGCCGCGGTCAACCCGGGAAAGCGCCCCAGCACCGCCATCACGCGCCACTCCGCGATGGTCAGCTGAAACCGTTCTTCATACGATTTCGCAATCCGTCCGCTGACGATATTTGACAACACGGACAATCGGTACGGCAGGAAATGCTCCAAGAAGAGCAACCCATCGCGCCGCGCTTTCAACGCCTCAGACGGCATCAGGCTGCTTCTCCGGTGCGGCCGCAGCAAACGCCGGCAAGGCGCGGCAAGCCTTGTCGATCCGCACCAGCGTCGGGAACGCATCGACCGGCACCTTGAACCGGTAGGCGTTCGCCATCTGCGGCACGAGGCAAATATCGGCCAGAGTCGGCGCATCACCGTGGCAGAATGTCCCCGTCTCCTTCGACGCACTCACCATCGCCTCAAGCCCGGTGAACCCGACCGTGATCCAGTGCGCATACCACTTAGCCATGATCTCTTCTTCGGAATGACCAAGCGCCTTGAGTTGCGCACGCATGCGCAGATTGTTCGGCGGATGAATATCGCAGGCTATCGCATAGGCGATGTTGCGCACCCGCGCCTTCTCGATCGGGTAACTCGGCAACAACGGCGGCGCCGGATAGGTCTCATCGAGATACTCGATGATCGCCAGCGACTGCCCAATCACATGCCCGTCCACGTCCAACGACGGCACAAGCTCCTGCGGATTAACGGCCTTATACGCCGCCGAATGCTGTTGCCCGCCGTCCTTGATCAGACTGATCACGGCTCGATCGTAAGCGATCCCCTTCAAGTTCATCGCAATGCGAACGCGATAAGCCGCCGACGAATTCGCGTAATCGTAGAGCTTCATTTCGGCCCCTCATAGCGCACGACCTTCTGATCGATCGCGCCGAAAATGGATTGTCCGTCCGGCAGCTTCATCTCGATCCGCACGCGATCGCCGAAGCGCAGAAACGGCGTCTCGGGCTTGCCCTTCTCGATCGTCTCCAGCATCCGCCGTTCCGCAAGACACGCCGACCCGCTTGAGCGATCGGAATTCGACACCGTGCCCGACCCGATGATCGACCCTGCCTCCAGCTCGCGCGTCTTCGCGACATGCGCGATCAGATCGTAAAACGAAAACGTCATGTCGACGCCGGCGTTCGGCGATCCAAAGCGTTGCCCGTTGAGATCGATCAGCAGCGGCAAATGAACCTTGCCGTCCTTCCAATGCGTGCCAAGTTCGTCCGGCGTCACCGCCACCGGCGAAAACGCCGTCGCCGGCTTCGACTGAAAGAACCCAAACCCCTTCTCCAATTCGCCGGGAATGAGATTGCGCAAACTGACGTCGTTCACCAGCATCAGCAACCGCACATGCACCCGCGCCTGCGTCGGCGACGACCCCATCGGCACGTCGCCCGTGATGGCCGCCACCTCGCCTTCCATGTCGATGCCCCACGCCTCGTCGGCGGCGAGAATATCGTCCTCAGGCCCGATGAAGCTGTCAGACCCGCCTTGATACATAAGCGGATCGGTCCAAAAGGTCTCCGGCATTTTCGCACCGCGCGCTTTGCGCACGAGCTCGACATGCGTGACGTAAGCCGACCCGTCCGCCCACTGATAGGCCCGCGGCAACGGCGAAGCGCAATCGCCGGCTCGGAACGAGAAGCTCCCGATCGGCGCGCCGTCGGTCACCTCGCGATAGAGCCGCTCGAGACGCGGCGCCGACCGCTCCCACGTATCGAGCGCCGCCTGCAGCGTCGGCGCGATCCCATCGGCCGCAATTGCCCGCGACAAATCCTGCGACACGACGATCAGCTTTCCGTCGCGCCCGTGCTTCAGCGATGCGAGCTTCACCGCGCACCCCGCCAGCTTTCGACATACGACCGATCCTCGATCGACTCCGCCTCCGGCGTCGCGTCCAGCGCGTCGCGCGTATCGATCATCACCGCAACCTCATCCGTCTCCTTACGCTCAGATTTCGCGCCCGCTGCAAACGCCTTCGGATGCGGTCCATGCGTAAAGCCCGCCGGATGGAACGTGATCATCCCGGCCTTGATGTTGTCGCGGCTGAAGAAATTGCCGGCGTGATAGAAGATCACCTCGTCGTAATCGTCGTTGTTATGGAAGAACGGCACCTTCAGCGCGCCCGGATCGCTCTCGATCGGCCGCGGCACAAAGGTGCAAACGACGAACCGGTCGGCCAGAAACGTCGTGTGTACGGACGGCGGCAGATGATAGCGGTGGCTGGTAATCGGCCGGATATCGCGCCAGTTCAACTTCACCGGCACGACCGTCCCCTTCCACCCCTGCGCATCCAGCGGATTGAACGGATAGGTGATCGTCGAAATCTGATTGCGCCGCTTCAGCGCCACCTTCCACTCCGTCTCGCCCTGCTGCATCAGGAAGCGGTGATTGATCTTCGGCGTCTCCAGCACCGCCGGATCGAACTGCGCATGCTCGCCCAACATCCCGCGATCCGGCAGCTGGTACGCACTGTCGACCGCCTCGATCATCAGCAGCGTACAATCCTCACGCCGCTCGATCCGCCACATCGTGCCGCGCGGCAGGACAATGTAATCGCCCTCGCTGAACGTCATGTGTCCGAAGTCGCAAAACAAATCGCCCGAGCCCGAATGCACGAACAGCAATTCGTCGCCGTCGCTGTTGCGCGCCAGCTCATGCATATTCTCGGTCAGCCGCCACACGCGAACCTTGACCTTCGCGTTGCCAAGCAACGGCTTCGCCGCCCAAGGCGTCGGCCCGAACGACGAAAACTTGTTGGTGTCGTAGGCGCGCGGCCGAAGCGGTCCGGTGAACGACGACCAGGCCGTCGGCATATGCTTGTGATACATATGCGTCGCCGGCCCGAAGAACCCTTCGCGCCCGATCTCCCGCTCATACGTGCCTTCCGGCAAATCCGCATGCGCCTGCCGCGATGTCTGCCCCTCGATGCGCGGGAAACTGATCCAGTTCTTACTCATGCTTTCAGCACCCCGCGGCGGATCTGGTCGAGTTCGATGGATTCGAACAGCGCCTTGAAGTTGCCCTCGCCGAACCCATTATTGCCCTTGCGCTGTATGATCTCGAAGAAGATCGGCCCGATCGCATTCTGCGTAAAGATCTGCAGCAGCAACCCGTCATCCGGCCCGCCGTCGATCAGAATATTATTGCGCTTCAACCGCGCCACATCCTCGCCGTGGTTCGGCACGCGCTTGTCGATGCCTTCGTAATAGGTGTCGATCGTCGACTGGAACGCGACATTCAACTTCCGCGCCTTCTCGACCGTCTCATAGATATTCTCGGTCCCCAGCGCGATGTGTTGAATCCCTTCGCCTTTGTACTCGGCGAGATACTCCGCAATCTGGGATTTGTCGTCGGAGCTTTCGTTGATCGGTATGCGAATCTTCCCGCACGGGCTCGTCATCGCCTTGCTCTTCAAGCCCGTCAGCTTCCCTTCGATGTCGAAATATTTGATCTCGCGGAAGTTGAAGAGCCTCTCATAGAACTCCGCCCACTTGTCCATGTTGCCGCGATAGACGTTGTGCGTGACGTGATCGATTTCCGTCAGGCCGACGCCGTCATGCGCGAACCCTTTCGTCACGTCCGTGGGCACGAAGTCGACTTCATAGATCGAAAGCTCGCCCGGCCCGTAGCGATCGACGAAATAGATCAAGCTGCCGCCGATGCCCTCGATCGCCGGAATGTTCAACTCCATCGGCCCGACCTTGCCCTCATAGGCCTTCGCGCCGTTCGCCAGCGCCATCGCATGCGCCTTGCCGGCATCCTTGACGCGAAATGCCATCGCACAAGCCGACGGACCGTGCGCCCGCGCGAACCGCGCGCCGTGGCTGTCCGGCTCCGCGTTGACGACGAAGTTGACGTCGTTCTGCCGGTACAGCGTCACGTTCTTGGACCGGTGGCGCGCCACCGCGCGAAACCCCAAGGTCTCGAAGTAACGGCCCAAGGCAGCCGTATCCGGCGCCGTATACTCGACAAATTCGAACCCGTCGGTACCCATGGGATTGTGGAACAGATCGGTCACGTGGCGGCCTCCAGGCATTGGTTTCGGCTGATCTCAGGCGCAACATAGTTTCAAATGAAACTATTATCAACCATTTAGCGCTTCCCTGCCATGATTGAAACGAAGTTACTGCGTCCCCACATGCCCCGCGTTGTCGGCCGTTGTGGACAACGCGCATTTTCGGTCGAGGAGAGACGATCCAGATGTCGAATATTTTCACGCCGCGTACAGGCAACACTGTTGGCAAGGGCGGCCCGTCGCTGCCGGGCGGAGGCATGCGCCTTCCGGTCACCACGCTCGTCATCGTTGGCATCATCGTTATCGCGATTTTCATTCTCTGGCCGTTCCGCACCATCGAAACCGGTGAGGTCGGCGTGAAGTTGCGCTGGGGTCAAGCCGTCGACATCCTTCGCCCGGGCATCAACATCGTGGTGCCCGGCATGGAGTCCGTCATCATCCTGCCGACGGTTGAGAAGCTCTACGCGCCGCCGCCGCTCAACGCCTACTCGAAGGATACGCAGGTCGCCGACGTCAAAGTATCGGTGAACTATGCCATCGAAGAGAATGAGGCGATCAACGTTTTCTCGAAATACGGCGCGTCATACGTCGAGACGATCATTGCCCCGGTGGTGAACCAGCGTTTCAAGGAAGTCTTCGGCAAGTACGACTCGCGCGAGATCGTCAACAATCGCAAAAACCTCGGCATCGAAGTCGACACAGCGGTCCGCCAAGCAATCCCGAAGGGCATCATCATCAAGACGGTGCAAATCGAAAACATCGACTTCTCCGACGCTTACGAGCAAGCGATCGAAGCAGCAGCACAAGCCGAAGCGATGGTGCGCAAAGCGCGCCAGGAACTTGAGCAGAAGAAGGTCGACGCCGAGCGGGTCGTCGTCCAGGCACAAGCCGACGCCCAGGCCCGCGTGGCCGCCGCGAAAGCCGAAGCCGATGCGATCCGCCTGAGGGGCGAAGCCGAAGCCGGCGCCATCAAAGCGAAGGCCGACGCCTTGCGCGAAAATCCCAACCTCGTCGCCCTGATCGCCACGGAGAAATGGGACGGCAAATTGCCGACGACCTTCGTGCCCGGCTCTGCCGTGCCGTTCGTCAACGTGCCCCGCGGCGGGGGCAACTAGCCCGTCAGAACGAAGGTCGAAGCGGCCCGCCCCTCCGGCGGGCCGCTTTGCTTTCTAGCCTGCCTCATTGAGCTTCGCGAGAAGCGCCGCCGCCCGCATCAACACCGCCCGTTCCTGCTTGGGCAACGCCGCGATCTGCGCCGTCAACACCTCAAGCCGTCGCTCCCGTCCGGCCTCCAGCAATGCCTTGCCCTTGGCCGTTGCCGCGATCCGCACCACGCGCCCGTCGCTCTTGTCGCCGGCCTTCGCCGCGAGCCCTTCTGCTTCCAGCTCGGTGACAAGACGCGACATCGTCGGCGCGCGCACTTGCTCCGCCGCCGCCAGATCCTTCAACGTCTGCGGTCCGCCGAAAACCAGCACCGACAACGCAGACGATTTCGGCCCCGACAAACCTTGCGCCGCATCGCTCTTGCGCAACCGGCGCAGCAACCGGATCGCCGCCGAATGCACGCGCTCGGCGATCGCGTGAGCGTCTCCTGCCTGCCCGCTACTTCTTTTCAACGAGACCTCTTTACATAATTAGTTAGCAAAGCTAATCATATCGCATAGCATGGGAGGATCAAGATGACGCTGTCGAAACTCGCACAAATCGCCCTATCGACCCGCGACCTGCCCAAAGCCGTCGCCTTTTACCGCGACACACTGGGCTTACCGCTGAAGTTCGAAGTTTCCGGCATGGCGTTCTTCGACGCGGGCGGCACAAGCCTGATGATCGGCCCCGCCCATCACCAAGGTGCGCTCCAGAACAACACGTATATCTACTTCGACGCCGGCGACTGGCACGCCACCGAAACCGCCCTCAGCGCACGCGGCCTCAAATTCGAACGCGAAGCCGAGGTCGTCCAACGCGCCGAGGGCAAAGAGCACGCCATCCGCTTCTTCAAAGACCCCGACGGCAACGCGCTGGCCATCATGGGCTGGCGCGCGGCCAAATAGGTCAGGCTTTCGTCTTCAGCAGCACCAATTCTTCCGACGCCGACGGATGTAGCGCGACGGTCGCGTCGAAGTCGCGCTTCGTCGCCTTCATCTTCACCGCGATCGCGACGCACTGGATCATCTCCGCCGCCGCCTCGCCCATCACGTGACAACCGAGCACCCGGTCGCTCACGCCATCGACGATCAGCTTCATGAAGATCAGCGTATCGCGGCCCGACATGGTCGCGCGCATCGGCCGGAAAGCGGTCTTGTAGATATCCACCTTGTCGTACTGCGCCCGTGCCGCCTCTTCGGACAGGCCCACGGCCCCAACCTCCGGTGTGCCGAACACCGCCGTCGGAATGTCGGCGTGGTCGATCGCAGTCGGCGAATTGTTGAACACCGTCTCCGCAAACGCAGCACCTTCGCGGATCGCAACCGGCGTCAGATTCACCCGATCCGTCACGTCGCCGACCGCGTAAATGTGCGGCTGCGTCGAACGCGAATATGCATCGACCTGAACCGCCCGCGTCCCCGTCAATTCCACACCGCAATGCTCAAGCCCAAGGCCGCTGGTGTTGGGCCTGCGCCCGACCGCGAACATGACCTCATCGACCTCCTGCTCCGTCCCATCGCTCAGCCGCACCAGCTTGCGCCCGTTCTGCGGCTTGATCGACACGACATGCGTCTTCAGATGCACGTCGATCCCACGCTTCTGCAGCTCATGCCGCATGCGCTCGCGCACCTCCCGATCGAACCCACGCAAGATCTCATCGCCGCGATGCACCAAGACCGTCCGGCTTCCGAGCCCCTTGAAGATCCCGGCGAACTCGACGGCGATGTACCCGCCGCCCACGATCATCACGCACTTCGGCAATTCGGTGAGATGAAACGCCTCGTTCGACGTAATCCCAAGATCCGCGCCTTCGACCTCCTCAGGGATCCAAGGCCGCCCACCCGTCGCAATCAGAATATGCTTCGCGGTAAATGTCTTGTCGGCCTTCAGCAGATGCACCGTATGCGGATCGCGCATCACCGCGCGGTCCTCGAAGATCGTCGCACCCGCAACGCCTAGGTTCTTCTTGTAAAGCCCCTCAAGCCGCGCGATCTCGCGATCCTTGTTGGCGATCAACGTCGCCCAGTCGAACTTCGGATGCGGCACGTGCCAGCCGAACCCGGCCGCATCCTCGAAGTCCTCCGCATACCGGCTCGCATAGACCATCAACTTCTTCGGCACGCAGCCGCGGATGACGCACGTGCCACCGACGCGAAACTCCTCGACGACGGCTGCCTTCGCGCCATAGTTCGCGGCCATCCGCGTCGCCCGCACGCCGCCGGAGCCGGCGCCGATGGTGATGAGATCGAAGTCGTACGTGGCCATAGCGTTCTTTCGTTGCTAGCTTGGCGCTCGACATAACACGAGGCCGAAACCCATGCACAGGCTCGCCGCCCCGCTTCTCGCTTTGTTGCTGTTTGCCTGCTCGCAAGCCGGCCCCACGACCCCGCCCGAAGGCAGTGCCGAGCGTGAGGCGATCTTCGCGGCCATAAGCGTCGGCCGCGATCAGGGCGACCTCACCTACGTCACCAGCCACTTCCTGGTGCAAGGCGACTGGGCCTGGGTCACCGCCGCCCCGCAATCGAAGGACGGAACGCAGAGCTACGAGAGCGAGTCCTGGCTCCTGCACAAGACCGCGCAGGGCTGGCAGGTCGTGGCCCGCCCCTGCGTCGAGGAAGGCTGCGACCCGGCGCAAGAGCTGGCGAAAATCCGCCAGGCGAATCCAGAAGCCCCGGCCGGTATTTTTCCGGCCGGGTAACCGCCCCTAAAGCCCCGCCCTCTTCAGCAACGGTTGAAGCGCCGGATCAATCACCGGCGATTCCTGCTTGAGGAACGAAAGCAGCGCGCGCTCGTTCTCGTCGATCGCGCCATCCTGCAGGATGCGCTCAGCCACCCACTTCGCCTCGTCCGCGTCGACCTGCTCGCGTGAGAAGCGCACGCGGGTAGCATGATCTTCGGCCGCCGCGTCCTTGCGCGCCTGCGCCACACCGAACGGATCGAACTCGCCCCATACTTTCGCGACCGGAATCTCGCCGCGCGCAATCGCACCGCCGACGCCCGAGAGCAACTGCCCGACCGACCCACGATCCGACAGCCACCTTTCGCGCCGCGCCGCCTCGTCCAGTGTCGGCGTAACGGGCGCATCCATCGGATTGAGAAGATGATTGGCGATCGCGCGCACGAAGAAGTCCTGCCACGCCGGATCGTTCTCACCCGCCCCCGTCGCCTCGTTCAAGCCGAACAGCAATTCCGCCTCGCGCCGCGTCACGAGCAAACTGCCGTCGCCCGCCGGCGCATGCAGCGCCTTGCGCAGGATCGCGACGTCGCCCGCGCCGATCGCCGCCCGCGGCCGGTTGGCGCCGAACACGCTCTCGCGCGAGAGCAACACGCTCTGCCGCACCTGCTCGAGCACCAGCGTCACGACACTGTCCGGGCACGAACGCGCCCAATGCACGATGTTGAGCACGAGTTCGAGTTCGGTCTTGCGTTCTAAATGTCCGTCGGCGGCCACGTTCTCGATGAGATAGGCGGCCAGCTCCGGCGTCACGTAACCTTTGGGCTCGGTCTGCCAAACGAAATAATCGGTCAACGCCTCGACATAGAGCGCTGCGAACGAATGATCCTTCTGCGAACACGCGCGATCGAGCTTGAAGAGAATGTCCGCGTCCTTCCGCGTGACCGAACCCTTCGCATAGATCATGCGGCGCAGCTGTAGCGCATGCTGGCTCTCGATAAGCCCGCTTGCGCGCAGCGTTTCGTCCAGATATTCGATCCGCAACGGTTGCGTCATGTAAGGCTCCCCTTTCGTGCCGGAATTGCGGCGACGACTATGACGCGTGAGCCCTTAAATTCGCGGGAACCGGCAAGCTTAAGGTCGTGTAAACGGGTCAATCGAGCCAAGCAGCAACGGTAGACTTCGGAGGGTTTTGCGCAACGAAGCCGAGCCGCCGGCCAGGTTCGGATTCCCAGTTGACCAATCCATAGCCATCCAGTTATACGTTTACTCATAGCCAACGGGTTATGGATTCATGCCGAAAGCTCAAGACACGCTGTTCAGAGCGCTTGCCGATCCGACGCGGCGGGCGATCTTCGAGCGTCTGTGCCGCGACGGCGAGCAGACGGTTGGGGCTCTGACCATCCGGGCCAAGGTCTCGCAGCCGGCCGTGTCAAAGCATCTTGGGCTTCTCAAGCAGGCCGGGCTCGTGCGCGACCGCCACGAAGGCCGCCAAACGCATTACAGCGCGCAGCTCGGCGCGTTGGCGCCGCTGATCGATTGGACGAGTCAGATGGCCGGCTTCTGGGAAGGCCGTTTCGACCACCTCGAAGATCTACTGAAAAGGATGGACCAATGAACAAGCCCACGAGTGAAACGCGCTCCGTCGTCGTCGAACGGGACATGCCGCATCCGCCGGAAAGGATCTGGCGCGCGCTCACACAACCGCACTTGATCGCCGAGTGGCTCATGAAGAACGACTTCAAACTTGCCCTGGGTCATCGCTTCAATCTGCGCGGCGACTGGGGCGGCGTGTTGGACTGCGAGGTGCTGGCGATCGAGCCGAACAGAACACTGTCCTACAGCTGGAATTTCGCGCACGACGACGCGGCCTACAATCTGACGAGCGTCGTGACCTTCACGCTGACGCCGACGAGCACCGGCACGCGGCTGCGCATGGAGCAGTCCGGCTTCCGGCCGGATCAAAGACAAGCCTTCGGCGGCGCCAACGCCGGGTGGCAGCAGTTCTTCGACAAACTGGAGCAGGTCTTGGCGCAGCCGGACTGATATCCACCGAGACAATTCGCTATCAACGGAGATCGCAAATGAACAGTAGGATTCGGGAGTTTCACCGCTGGGTGGCCGCCATCTTCACCTTGGCCGTCATCGCCAACATCATCGTCATCGGACAGGAACCGATCGCGCTCTGGGTGGGTGTCGCGACGCTGCTTCCGTTTGGCTTGCTCCTGCTCACGGGTCTCTACCTGTTCGCGCTGCCGTATGCCGCCAAGTGGCGCGGCGGACGATAGACAGCAATGGCACGTAAGAAGCCGGCGACCGCTAAACCCAAATTGCTTTCCGGCGGCAACCCGCAGATCGCGAAGGCCTACGGCGATGCACCGGTGCAGGCCTACATCGCGGCGATGCCCGGTTGGAAGAGCGACCTGGCAAAGCGTCTCGACGCCCTTATCGTGCGGGCCGTTCCGGGCGTGCGCAAAGCAGTAAAGTGGAACTCGCCGTTCTATGGCGTCGAGGACGGGGTGTGGTTCCTCAGCTTTCACGTCTTCGCGAAATACGTCAAAGTAGCCTTCTTCCGCGGCGCGTCGCTGCACCCTCTGCCGCCCGGCCCGTCCAAGCAAAAGCAAGTGCGCTATCTGGACATCCGCGAGGACGACGAACTCGACGAACGCCAGTTCGCCGCGTGGGTCAAACAAGCCAGCCAGTTGCCTGGCGAACGCATGTGAGAACGGCCATGAAAAAACCAGCAGCCCCAGAGAAGAAGGCCAAGAGCGGCGCGAAGGAAATAAAAGGTGGAGGCTCTCCCTCTAAACTGATCGACGCGAAAATCGCGGCGTTGGGTGATTGGCGGGGCCAAACGCTCGCGCGTGTCCGCGCCCTCATCAAACAGGCCGTGCCTACGGTCGTCGAAGAGTGGAAGTGGAGAGGCGTCCCCTGCTGGTATCACGATGGACTGATCTGCACCGGCGAGACGTACAAGAGCGTCGTTAAGCTGACCTTCGCCAAAGGCGCGGCCCTCAAGGACCCGTCTGGTCTTTTCAACTCCAGCCTCGAAGGCAATATCAGGCGCGCCATCGATATCCGTGAGGGCGAAGAGATAAACGAAGGCGCGTTCAAGACGCTCATAAGGGCGGCAGCCGCCCTGAACAAGTCATCGGCCCGCTAGCGCTCGCGCAGACGCAGCGGGAGAACCGCACACCCTGCATCGCCACGACATGTGGCCTTCGCAAACCGTAAACTGAGCCGACGCGAATCACCATCGAGGTCGGCCAGCCGTGTCCGCGAACGTTACAGTCGTCATCACCCAGCGCGAGCGCATGGCGCTGAGCGAAATGTCGCTTGAGAATATCCTCGCCGACCAGTCCGAGCCGTTCCGCCTCATCTACGTCGACGGCGGTTCGCCCGAACCGGTTCGCGCGTACCTGGAACGCCGCGTGAACGAAGTCGGCGGCATGCTGATCCGCCGCCCCGAATGGCTGTGGCCCAACGTCGGCCGCAACCTGGCGCTGCCGTATGTCGATACACCCTATGTCGCCTTCATCGACAACGACGTGGCGGTCGAACGCGGCTGGCTGCGCAAACTTGTCGCCGCTGCCGAGGAAACGGGCGCGGGCCTCGTCGGCCCGCTCTACCTAGTGTCCGACGGCGTCGGTGAGCCGCGCATCCACATGGCGGGCGGTACGCTGAGCCGTGTCGAGACGGCCGCCGGCGTCGCGCTGCACGAGCGTCACGAACGTCTCAACGCGCCGCTGGCGGACAGCGCGGCCTTGACGCGCAGGGCCTGCGACTTCGTTGAATATCATTGTGCACTTGCGCGCACCGACTTGCTTCGTCGCACCGGCGGTTTGAGCGAGGACATCGTCTGCGTCCATGAACACATCGACGTCGCGCTCGAGTCGAAGGCGGCGAACCTGCCCGTCATATTCGAACCGACGGCGGTCGTCACCCAATACGCCTTTGCGCCCTACACGCTGTCCGATCTCGCCTTCCATCGTTGGCGCTGGCGCCGCGAAGCAGCCGAAAGCAGCCTGCTCGCATTCTGCCGCAAATGGGACCTGGTCGACGACGATCAGTCGATGAAGGGCATTCGCGGCTTCGTCGACGACCTGACGTCGGCCATCAATCCGCTTGTGCCGTGGCTGGAACGGTCCCGCCCGCAGCAGCCGCTCGACCCGAACGACGTGAAGCAATCCCTCTACGGCCTGCTGACCCAAGCCTTCGCGCAAGGCTACAGCCAAGCCGATCTCGACCTTTTCACCAAGGCGCACAACGCCGCGATGACGATGTTCGTGGGCGGCTTCAGGTCGTGCATGCGCCCCTTCTCCGCGCACTGCATCGGCACCGCGAGTGCGCTCGTCGCCTTCGGCTTCGCACCGCGCGTCGTCGTCGCTGGCTTGTTGCACGCGGCCTACTCTCACGCCCCACTGGGCCCGCAGCCGCACGCCGCATTGAACGAACTCTCGACACGCATCAGCGCCACATTTAGCGAGCGCGTCGAACAGCTGATCCGCCGCTATGCGCGCTTCCAGCAATCGCCCGACGCCTGGCGCGACGCGCACCCCGTTGATGCTCTCAGCGTCGACGATGCGGAAGTCGTTGCGATCGCCATCGCCAACGAGATCGACGAATGGGCGAGCGGCGAGTTGCACGTCTCGCGCAAGAAGCCGCCGTCGTCACCCGAATGGACGGCCTACTTCGCCGCCGTAGCCGGCGCACTCGACGTGCCCACGTTCGCCCAGACGCTGGCCGTCCTCGCAAACTCCAAGCCGCCCGAAGGTTTCGTCACCCGCCATGCGCACAGCGAAAGCTTCCGTCTTGTCAAAGGCGGCGCCGCCCCCATGGCTCACGGCGCCTTCCGCACCTGGGACGCGAACATGCAGAGCGCGCCGATCAAACACACGGGCTGACGCCTGCGCGCTATTCGAGGCCCAAACGCGAAAATTGCTCGCGCGGCGCCTCGATCTCGACCAACGCATCGCGCAGCAAAGTTGCGAAGCGCGCCTCCTCCGCCTGCCCCGCACGATTTTGCTCCTCGCCCGGATCGCTCAGCGTGTCGTAGAGATGGTTGCCGCTGAACTTCGCCCACGCCCAGAACGGCAGCGCATCGCTCGCGTCCCACGTCTGGTGAATGACGGGAACGCCGCTGCCGGGCATACGTCCAAGCACGGCGCGATCATCGGGCAACGGAAGGGCCTGTTCGCGCGACAGCACATGCGTCGGCATCGTCGACCAGCGGTTCGACAGCATCGCCAGCGGCTCGTTCTTGGCGTGCGGCGCCCGCGCATACTTCCAGCGCCCGTCCGTGATGTGAACCTCCCGCCCCCATACACCCATGAGAGCCCAAGACCGCACGCGATCGGCCACGCCTTCGATCACGGGGATCAGCGATTTACCGTGGGTACGCTGACGAACCGAGACGCCGAACAAGTCCGCAAGCGTCGCGAACAAATCGACGCTGGTCGTCAGCGCATCAACCTCGCGCGCTCCTTGACCAGGCCACGCCACCATCAGCGGAATCTTACCTAGCGTGTCGTAGATCGGTGCGGCCGGTTTGCCCCAAATATCCTTCTCGCCCAGATAGTGACCGTGATCGGTGCAGAGAATAACGGCGGTGTCGCGCCACAAATCGTGCCGGTCGATAGCATCAAGTATGCGCCCAAGCCACGCGTCGATCATCGTGACCTTTGCGCCGTACTGCGCTCGCAATTGCCGCGCCTGCCGCTCGCTCAGCACGCCCTTCGCAACGGCGTCTCTCATGTAAGGCGGCCAGATCAGATGCGCGCCGCCGTCCCAATCGGGATCGTACATCGACGCATAGGGCTCTGGCGTGTCGAACGGCTCATGCGGATCGAATTCGTCAACGAACAGCATGAAGCGCTTGTGGTGCCCGGCATTGTCGTCGATCCACTTCGCCGCCGCCGCCATCGTCCGCGGTCCGGGGAAATCTTCCTCGCCGCGAAACCAGCCGCGTGAATCGTCGTAAGGCATGTGCTGCCGCCCGAACAGCGGCGCCCCCGCCCAACTGGGGTCGGGACGCGTCTTCCATGGATCGCCCTCATGCCCGCGCTGATAGTCCCAAGCCGTGAAGTCGACGTGATAGTTCTCGCCGCCGGTCTCGAACAAATGCGGATGATCCGAGACTAGCTGCGTCACTACCCCGGCCTTGCGCAGCGGATAAGTGATCGCGTCCTCCCAGATCTCGACCGAACCCCACGGCCGCCACAGAAAGTCCCACGCGCCGCAAAGAATATCGTGCCGCGCCGGCATGCACGGCAGCGAACCGGCGTAGTGCTTGTTGAAACGCAGCGCCCGCTTCGCCAACCGGTCGAGATTGGGCGTCGCAAACTCCCGCCCCCCATAAGCGCCGATCATGTGCCTGTTCAGGCTATCGAGCAGAATAATGATGGCGTTCGCTGGCCGCATCACGGGAAGCCTTTCGGTCGGATGCCCTTGCATACCACCGCACCACCCCCGGGCGAAGCGCCTGTCGCGGCACACAGCCAACTAGCTTTCCCGTATCAAAGTGTCCCCGTATTACAAATCACGCAACCGGCCTGGGAACCAAAAACAACCGCCGCGGGCGCGCGAAATCAGGCGTTCGTGAATATCGCCGTCTTAATTTCGAACCTGATCGGGCCTATATTAGAACCGTTGAGGGAGCAAACGGGGATGCCAACCCAGGTTGCCCGCGCCAGCGAGCGCTTGCAGGCATACAGACCCACCGTGATGTGGATGCTGGCGGGGCTTGTCGGCCTTTTCCTGCTCTACCTGGTCGCCGGTCGCATCGAGCGCATGATCGAGCGTTGGCCGCAAACATCTCAGGCCGGCGTGTCGCCGACCCACTGCGCCGAGTTTATCGAACTGGCCAAGGCGAACTACGGCGACGTGTGGAAATCGCGCCTCGACCCCAGCGACACGACATGCGCCGCCGAAATCCAGCAAGCCTGGGAGCAGCAGCGCATATCGCGCAAAGCCGCAGCCGACCTTGCAGCGCAATCGGCTGCGCCGGCGACGATACCGGCGCCGCTCCCGACCGCACCGGCGGCGGAAGCAACGACGCGCGCCCGCGCCGAAACCTATTGCCTCAACGTTATCTCGCTCGCGAAGGCCAAGCACGGCGCCGATTGGATCTCATCGCTAGATCCGGCCGAACGCGACGCATGCGTTCGTCCGCAATAATCCGCAGCGCGCACCGCGACGTCGCTTCAACGTGTACGGACAATATTGCGTTGATCGCCGCCGAACTTGGCAGTGCAATGCACGAGATCGTCTTTTCATGAAGCGCAGTACACGTTCCACTTGGCAGACAATGCTCACCCACGCGCGTACATTTGATTCGTAAGAGCTTCGGCTCAAAAAAATATTTCGTACAAAAAAGGGTTGGTGGTGGTGCGTATGGCGATCGGCAACGGCGCCAGTGCGGGAGCATTGGCGAGTGAGAACCGCAAAGAGCGGGCAAAAAACCTCAAACGGCATCTTTGTTTGTCGGCGGCGCTTCTCGCGCTGACGCCGGCGGCAATGCTGCCTGTCTCAACCGCCAGTGCGGACGAGGCAGCGAAAGGCCCGCCGGCTCAAGTGACGCCAGGCGCGCCCGCAACTCCGACGCCGGCCAAAGACGCCGCATCGGACGAAGCGCCCGCCGGCGAAACGCCCGCGCCGCCGCCGGAAGAGCCGCAAGCAGAAGCTGCAGTCCAGGACAACGGCAACGACAGAGTCGAAAAAGTCGTCGTGACCGCGACGCGCCGCGAAACCGTGCTGCAGAGAACGCCGGTCGCCATCACCGTGGTTGGGGAAAAAACGCTCAAAGCCGCGCGCGTGGAAAACATCGAGGATCTGGTGGCGGTCGTCCCGTCGTTACAGGTGACGAACAACGGCAACCCGACCGGCTATACGGCGCGCATCCGCGGCATCGGCACGCAGGGCGACAACCCGGGCCTCGAAGCCGCAGTCGGCACGTTCATAGACGGCGTCTACCGCAACCGCGCCAGCGTCGCGATGGGCGATCTCGGCGAACTGGAACGCGTCGAAGTGTTGCGTGGACCACAGGGCACGTTGTTTGGCCGCAACACGTCGGCAGGCATCCTGAGCATCATCACGAAAAAGCCGTCCCTCATCGAAGACCAGTTCGAAGCGGAAGCAACCGTCGGCTCGTACGATCAACTCGTCGGCAAAGGCATGGCAAACTTCGTGCTGGCCGAAGACGAATTTGCGCTTCGCTTCTTCGGCGTCCGGCATCAGCAAGAAGGCTACATCGACGTCAATCCGGGCCGCCCGGATGCGTACGACGGCAATTCGAAGGACTACTACAACCTGAAAGGTCAGGCGCTCTGGCAGGCAACCCCGAACGCAGAAATCCGCATCATCGTCGACTACGCCGACCGGCGTGACGATTGCTGCTCCGCGGCGACGGTGTTCCCCGGCAGCTTCGGCCGCGTGCCGACGGTAACGTTCCCCGATACGTCCGGCCCCGCGATCATCAACGCGATCGAATCGCCGCTGGTCGGCAAGGCGACGAGCAATCAGGTCGATCAGCAGGTGGCGTTCGGTAATCGTTCAACCGCCAGTGACGTGGAAGACAAAGGCATCTCCGGCGAACTCAACTGGGATCTGGCCGGCGCAAAGCTCACGTCGATCACGTCGGTCCGCGATTGGCATGCCGCCTATGCACAAGACGCCGATTTCTCCGGCGCCGACATCGTCTATTTCGCCGACGACGGCACCAACTTCAACGAGTTCCAGACCTTCACGCATGAATCGCGCATCACCGGTGAAGCGGGCTGGGTAAACTGGCTCTTCGGCGTCTACTACGCCGACGAAGACTTAACCCGCAGCTCGACGCTGCGCTTCGGGACCGAGCAGGAAACCTTCTTCAGTCTCCACCGCATCGGCGACAACCCGGCCTCCTTCCGCGGCGCACTGAACGCCTTCTTCGCGCACGATGTCGGCATCCCCGTCTTCACCGGCGCCCTCGGCGACAACGACCGCTATGAGCAGAACGCGGAAAGCTTCGCTCTGTTCACGCATAACGTTTTCCATCTCGACGACGCGCTGGACCTCATCGCCGGCTTACGCTGGACGACGGAGACGAAAGAGGTCGACGCGGTCTATCGCACCACCGGCAACGGCGGCTGCGACAGCATCGAAGCGCAATACGGCCTGGATCCCGTGTCCCACGTCGGCGCCGACTTCGGCGCAGCGTCGACCCAGGCGCGCGTCGCATCGCTCGCGTGCTTGCCTTACGCGCGCAATGCGCTCGACGTCTTGACGGCGACAACCCCGCACCACCAAGAACGCACCGAAGACGAGTTCTCCGGCGTCGCCACCCTCTCCTGGCAGGTCGAGACGAACGTCAACACCTACGCGACCTACTCGCGCGGACACAAAGCAGGCGGCTTCAACCTCGACCGCGCCTTCTCCGACGCGAACGGCTCGATCGTCTCGCCCATCGTCTATGCCGGTGTCGTGCCGCCGGTCCAAACCGTTCGCGCCCCCGACACCAGCTTCGCCCCGGAGTTCGTGGACGCGTTCGAGATCGGCTTGAAGACGTCGTTCGACGACAGCTTCTTCGTCAACACAGCGGTCTTCTATCAGGAGTTCGAAAACTTCCAGCTGAACACCTTCACCGGCATCTCGTTCATCGTAACGTCGGTGCCGGAAGTGATCAGCCAGGGCGTCGAAGTCGAAACGTTCTGGGCCACACCGGTCAAAGGGCTGACCACCAACTTCGCCGCGCAGTACAACGACGCCCATTACGGCGACGTCGGCTCACTCGCGACGCCGGGCTCATTCCTGGCGCAGAACCCCAGCCTCTTCATGCTCGGCAACGAGGCGCAGCTGACCCACGCGCCGGAATGGACGCTGACCGGCGGCATCGACTACAGCACGCCGTTCATCGACACCTTCACCGCACGCGTCCACGTCGACGCGCGTTGGCAGAGCGAAATGAACACCGGCTCAAACCTCGACCCGCGCAAGGTGCAAGAAGCCTTCGCCGTCGTCGGCTTAAAGATCGGCGTCTACGGCGAGGGCGAATGGATCGGGCTGGAGTTCTTCGCCCGCAATCTGTTCGACGAACGCTACATCAACACCGCCATCGATTCGCCGTTCCAAGGCTCGGCCGTCTCGCCGACCTCGGCTGCGACCAGCACCGTCGACGCGTTCCTCGGCGAGCCGCGCATGATCGGGGCGACGCTGCGGATCAAGCATTGACGCACTCAAACGGGAACCGGTGCGCCGATGCGCGCACCGGTACACGATGACAGAACGAGCGTCTGCTATGATGCTAAGCATAACGCCGCGGTACGTCGGCGACTGTCGGAGGCCATGAAACTCCACCTGGCGATCGCAGCATTTTTGTATCTGGCGTTCGGCGCGATGCCGGTCGCCGCCGCCGAACTCTGCGTCGCCAAGATGACGCCGCCCGGCTTCAAACCCGCCGTCGCCGCCGAGCGTGCGCCGCCCGTGTTTCCGGAAACGGACGCCGACGACGAAAGCGAAGGCTGGGTGCGCTTGGGCTTCACGATCAGCACGTCGGGCGAGACCAAGGACATCGCCATACTCGATCAAGTCGGCTCGCGCAGCATGATCAAAGCCGCGCGCCAAGCCATCTCGCGTTGGACCTACAAGCCGGCGACGCAAGACGGCCTAGCCGTCGAGCAATACGGCAACGCCGCCGAAATCCTCTACCGCGCCGGCCACGTCGGCAACACGCTCGTGCACGACAACGTCGTCGTGAAATACGATGAAGGCCGCACGCTGGTCGCCGCCGGCAAATACGGCGAAGGCGTTGCGGTGTTGGAGCAAGCCTTCGAACTGCCACTCACGCTCTACGAACAGGCAAAGCTGTCCTTCGCCCTCGCCTTCGCCCACGAGAAATCGAAAGACCTGCCCCGCGCGTTGGTCCACGTCCGTCACGCGATGATCGAAGGGGGCAGTTTCCTTGAGAAGGCCGTGGTGCCCGCAGCGCAGCGCATGCGCCTCCGGCTCGAAGTCGCAAACGGAAATTACCAATACGCCGCCTGCGCCCCGCCGCTGCCGGCAACCGACAGCTTCGACCCGACCGGCGCGGATCGCGCCGAGACCATGAAGGTCGTGGCCGAAGCGTTGAAAAAACTCGGCAGCCCCGAACCGCTGATGGTGGACGCGACCCTCACCGCCAAACCCGGCAAAGACGGCGGCGGCGTTTGGGAACACCCGCTCTCACGCCGCAAATTCAAGTTCGCGTCATTCTCGGGCCAAGTACAGGATTTCCAATTGAGTTGCGTCAAACAACAAACGCTAAGCCGCGTCGACGCGGCCGCGGAATGGACCGTCCCAGCGGCAGCAGGGCCGTGCACTCTCCGCGTTTACGGCGAAGTGCGCACGACCCTGAAGCTGATAGAGGAATGGTGACGGGGAAGAACGCCTCCCCGCCAACAAGATCTTACGAATAGAACATGTTGTAGCGCACCTGCACGATTTCGCCGGTGTACTCGTCGATCAAAAGCGCGTCAGGCCCATAGCGAACCCAAACATAGCCCTCTGGCGGCGAGAACAAGCCGTAGATCAAGAAATTCGTAAGCCAATAATTGCGGCCATAGAAATTCCGCGGCAGACGCTGGCCATAGCTGTAGCGATTGTAGGAGTACCCGTCGCGCCAGCGGTACTGCGCGACGCGATAGCGGCGAGGCGCATTGTAGTTGCGGCGATACTGCTGAACATCAACGCGGCGGCGGTCATTGTTGCCACGCACGTCGCGACGGTCGTTCGCGTTGTTCACGCGGCGGCGATCGTTGCGGTCGACGGTATTGCGGCGATCGTTCCGGTTGCCGGCGTCGCGGCGGTTATTGTCGTTCCGCGCAACCGGCGGCGTATTGTTGCGGCGCGTATTGGTCACGTTGTTGTCGCGTCCGCGCCTATTGTTGTCCATGCTCTGCCTACCGCGCATCCTCGGTGCAGTCTGTGGCGTCGCGGGCGCAGCCGGGGCTGCAGCCGGCGCCGCTTGGCGAGCGTTACGCCCTCTGCGATCGCCCTTCTGGTCGGGCTTTTGCTGATCGCTAGCGTTGGGCTTGTTGTTATCGTCGCCGCGGCGTCCATCACCGGGGGCGGCGAATGCCGTCGCGCCGGCCAAACTCAGGCCGATCGCAATGGCGGCGACGCGAGTCGCCGTTGTCATTTTCATGATGAAGTCCTTCACGTTTTGAGAAAGCTGCTGCGACCTGCGCGCGCCGCCAAAAACTCGCGAGCGAGCAAACGGCGCCGGCCTGACGTGTCTCAGTACGAGAGACAACACGCGGTTCGCCCATTGGTTGCTCGAAAAGCGCGTCGCCAACCACGCAACCTAAGTTGGTTAAGCCCGTTTCAGGCGTCGCTGCCCAAGCCCAAAGCGAGCAGCAGCGCCGTCTCGACTTCACGCGGCGAGTACGGTTTGCCAAGACGCGGCCCGTCGCGGTAGCCAGCGTCGATTCCGTCCGCTCCATAGCCGCTTGCGATTACAAAGGGCGTGTCGCGCTCGCGCAACGCGTCCGCGACGGGATAGACCGGCTCACCCGCCAAGTTCAGATCCAAGATCGCAACGTCAAAGCGCTGGGTCGACGCAACCTGCAAAGCCCTGCCGACGCGACCGACCACCGCCGCCGTGCACCCAAGACGCTCGACCGTATCGCTTAGATCAAGCGCCACGATCATTTCGTCTTCGACGATCAAAACGTGCCTGCCCTTCAGCGCATTCATGGTTCGGCCTCCCTGAATGGAACATCGATCGTGCAGTGGACGCCCTCGTGCGCAAATTCAAGCGCGATTGTAGCGTCGAGCTGCAACGCCAATCCGTCCGTGATGAGACGCGTACCAAAACCCCTACGCCCGGCGGCCTTCACCGGCGGACCGCCTGTTTCGCGCCACGCGAAGTGAAGGCGGCGATTGCGTTCATTCGTCGACATCGTCCACGACACGTCCACACGCCCGTCCGCATTCGACAGTGCGCCGTACTTCGCGGCATTCGTCGTCAGTTCGTGAACCACCATGCCGAAGGCGACTGCCGTATCGGGGTCAAGTAAAACGTCCGCTCCCGTCAACGTCCAGCGCACGGCGTCCGTCTCATAGGGCGCCAGCTCCGTCGCCACCACGTCGCGCAACACCGCCCCGTGCCAATCACCGACCTGCAGCAGATTGTGCGTCGCCGCCAGCGCCCTCAGCCGCGCCATAAACGCGTCGCGATATCCGCTCACGGTGGTCGCGCTCTGCGCCGTCTGCGCCGCGATCGACTGCACGGTGGCCAGCGTATTCTTCACCCGATGGCTAAGTTCGTGCAGCAAAAGCTCGCGATGCGCCTCCGCCAGCCTTTGCGCAGTAATCTCAAGCACGATGGCCAACGCGCTGCGCACCCTGCCTTCCGCGTCCAAGATCGGCGACATGCTCTTGTGCGCCCACACCGCCGACCCGTCAGGCCGCATATAACGCTTCTCGAGCTCGAACCCTGCACCGTCTCTGACCAGCCGCGCGAACAGCTCGGCGTTGTGTGGCAGATCGTCGGGGTGTGTGATGTCGTGCGTGCGAAGGCCGAGCAACTCTGCTTCGGTGCGTCCCACAATCTGGCAGAACAACGAATTGACCAGCGTGAAGTGCCCGTCGAGATCGGTCTCCGCCAGTCCCGCGGTTGCTTGCTGGACAATCGAGGTGAGCCGCCGTTCGCTTTCTTTCAACGCATCCTCAAGACGCGTGCGCGCGGTCACGTCGACAAAGGTGATGACGACGCCGTCGATGATGTTTGTGACGGTGCGGTAGGGCCGCACGCGCATGATCAAGACGTTGTCGTCGCCGGTGCGAACTTCGCGTTCGACAACCTTGAGCGTTCGCAACACGTCCCTCGCGTCCTGTTCAAGCCCCGCATAATTCAGCCGGCTGACCAATTCCGTGATCGGCCGCCCATGATCGCTCTCGCGCAAGTGGATCAGCTCCACCATGCCCGGCGTGAAGCTTTTGATGCGCAAGTCGTTGTCCAGGAAGATCGTGGCGATCTGCGTGCTGTCGAGCAGATTTCGCAAGTCGCTGTTCAAACGTACAAGCTGTTCGTTCTTGTCGATCATTTCGGAGTTGATGGTCCGCAGCTCCTCGTTGACCGACTGCATCTCCTCCTTGGCGGTTTCCAGTTCCTCGTTGGACGCTTGAAGCTCTTCGTTGACGGACTGGAATTCCTCGTTCGAGGATTTCATTTCCTCCGTCGTCGTTTCCAGTTCTTCGATCGACCCGCGCAAAAGCGCCTTCGTCACCGTCAGTTCGCGCTCAAGGTCTGCCTCCGTGCCGTCATATGTTGCGCCGCGCACATGGCTCGCGGTCTTGACCTCGCCGGCGTCGCTGAACGCGACCAACGACAAACCGATCTCCGCGCCCTCGTCGCCCAAGGGTTCGACGATCAGCGTAACCAACCGCCGCCGCCCCTCCACCGTCACGCTCAGATTTTCCGTAACCACCGTCTCGTGCTTCGTGCGGACCGTCTGAACCGCGGCGCGCACCGCCGCGCGCAGCGATTTGCGCACGATGGCGAAGAGATCGAGGGTCGCAACGCCCGCCGAGGGTTCAAGATAAGGCCCGCACTCGCCGCCTGAGAAGCGCACGATCTGCGAGTCCTGATCGACCACGACATAAGCCGGCGAGTGTTTCGCCATAACGCGCCGCGCAAGCTTATCGATGCGGTCCTCGGTGGTGCGAATGGATCCGCCGCCCTCTTGTGCGCTTCGCGTCTCCGGCGCGATCGGAAAGTCGGGCAGCGTGGGCCGCGCAACATTCCGCCGTTCGAAGATGCGATTCTTCTTGTCCACGGTCACAAACATCGGAGCGTTGCGCGTCACGCCTTCCGACGCACCCAGGAACAGAAACCCGCCCGGCGCCAGCGCGTAGTGGAAATTGCGGATCGCCCGATCCTGCAGGTCGCGATCGAAGTAGATCATCACGTTCCGGCACGACACGAGATGCAGCTTCGAGAACGGCGGATCCTTGATCAGGCTGTGCGCGGAGAACACGCACATTTCGCGCACCTCCTTCGACACGCAATAGTCGTCTTCGAGTGGCGTGAACCAGCGCGCCAACCGTTCCGCCGAAACGCCGGCAAGCGGCCCGCGATAGCGCCCCGTACGCGCTCGCGCGATGGCGCGGTCATCGATGTCGCTGCCGAAGATTTGGACACGCGGCGCGCTCACCTGATTGCCCAGTGCCTCCTTGAACAGGATCGCGATCGAATACACTTCCTCGCCCGTCGCACAGCCCGCCACCCAAACGCGGACCTGATCGCCGCCTTGCTTGTTCGCCAGCAGCTTGGGAATGACGTTGCTCGCCAGCGCATCGAACGCAAACGGATCGCGGAAGAATTGCGTCACGCCGATCAGCATCTCGCGAAACAGCAACTTGACTTCGCGCGGCTCCTGCTCCAGATGCGAGATGAACGCCGGGACGGTGCGGATCTGCAGCACCTGCATGCGCCGCTGCACCCGCCGCACAAGCGTGTTCTGCTTGTACTGCCCGAAATCGTGGCTGATCCCGCGTCGGAGAATGGCGCTGATCGCTTTTAGATGTTCCGCCGTGTCGGTACGCGTGCCGTTTTCGTCCTTTTCGCCCGCGACATCCAGCAGATGCGCGCGATACTCGATCAGCCGCGCCGGCATCTCCCCGACCGGCATCACTTGATCGACCAGGCCCGTCGCAACGGCACTGTCGGACATGCCGCTCATCCCGTAGTGATCGAACTCGGCCTGCGCCAGCGTCAGGCCGCCATTCTCCTTGACGGCCCTAAGTCCCAGCGTGCCGTCGGTTCCGGTTCCCGACAGAACGATGCACACCGCGTTCTCGCCCTGATCTTCGGCGAGCGAGGTGAAGAACGTGTCGATCGGCCGGCGCGCCTCGCGCGGCGGCGCGGGCTTTGTTATGCGAAGCCGCCCGCCCTTCATCGTCAACGTGGCGTCCGGCGGGATGATGTAAATGCGGTTCGCGCTCAATCGATCACCGTCGCGCGCCTCAACCACGTTCATGCTCGTTTGAGCGCCGATCAGATCGACCAGCAGGCTGTCGTGCCTAGGATCGAGGTGCTGGACCAGCACGAACGCCATACCGTTGTCGGCAGGCATGTTGACGAAGAATTTTTTGAACGCAGCGAGCCCCCCGGCCGAGGCGCCGATTCCGACGACCAACGGCACAGTTCCATCAAAGAGCATCTTCGACACGTTCGATCTTCCCGGCACATGGCAACAGGACGACCCCGACTTTGTCATGTGCCTTAGCGGCGCGAGCCGCCGTTCGGACGCTGCGTTCAACGCAACAACATCCGTCTGCCTACTTGTCCCAGAGTGAGATTAGTACGGTAACGTACCAGGTAAGCTGCGCCACACCTAAGCAATTCCACGAGCGTCGTTTTGTTCAATGAAAGCAACGCCAAAAGATACAAACGTCGCGCGCGCGGGAACGTTCTGCGGACAGCGCGCGTTTGCTCATGCATCCGGGCCGACAAGCCCTATCTGACTGCGTGCTTTTCAACACAAGCGCGATCGACGGCACGACCGTTCGCAATCCGCAACCAATTCAGGAGTAGCCACATGACCACGACAGTAACCGGCCTGTTTGAAGCGCGTACCGACGCGGCAAACGCCGTGGCCGAGATCAAGGCTGCAGGCATTTCCAAGGAAGAAATCAGCATCGTCACCAACAAGGTCGACGGTCAAAGCGAAGAACGTAGCGCGGCCGACAAAACGGTCGACAACAACATGGCCGAGACGGGCGCGGCCGACGGCGCGACGATCGGCGGCGTCCTTGGCGGCGGCGCGGGCCTTCTGGCGGGCCTTGGCTTGCTCACGATCCCCGGCATCGGACCGGTGCTGGGCGTAGGCTGGCTGATCACAACGGCGATCGGGACCGCGCTCGGCGCGTCCGGCGGCGGAATTGTCGGCGCACTGGTCGGCGCGGGCGTCGATAAGGACGACGCGCAGATCTACGTCGAACGCGTTCGCAGCGGCGGCACGCTCGTTTCGGTGCGCGTCCCCGACAAGAGCGTCGCGGCGATCGAAGCCATCATGGTCAAGCACAAGCGCATGGAACGCCCGTTTGCCACCACCATGGCCGGCGATCGCACAGTCGAAACGACCACGACGCGCGTTACGACCGAACGGCCAATCCTGCGCACAACGTCAGGGGTATAAACTTCGCGATACGAACTTGATTGGCCGAGCCTCAGCGCTCGGCCAATTTCTCCAGAACGCAGCAAATACGCGAATATTTGGTTCCCCAGTGCGGAACCAAGAGGCGCGTTCGCCGTTATGTGTGTGCCGCTAAGACCGCGATAGACCCGCGGCGCTCGCTGGCGAAAGACACAACACATGTCAGAGACTGCGAAAACGCCGCTCAGCGCGGACGAAGAGTTTCGCGCGAAGCTGCTGGAATTGCTGCCCTACCTGCGCGCCTTCGCCCGCACCCTGTGCGGACATCGCGACGGCGCCGACGATCTGGCGCAAGAGGCGATCAGAACGGCGTGGCAGAACCGCGCCATGTTCGCGCCCGGCACAAACATGAAAGCCTGGCTCTTCACCATTCAGCGCAACACCTATTATTCTGCGCACCGACGCACGTGGCGTCAGGTCGGCTGGGACGACGAAGCGATGGATCGCCGCCTCGTCACCGGCGCTTCACAGCAGGCCGGGGTCGAGCTGACCGACTTGAAACGCGCGATGAGCACGCTCCCCGACGAACAACGCGAGGCACTCATCTTGGTCGGCGCCGGCGGCTTCAGTTATCAGGAAGCAGCCGCAATCTGCGCCTGCGCCGTCGGCACGATGAAAAGCCGCGTCTCGCGCGCACGTCACACGCTCACCGTCATGATGGCCGACGGCACCCCACTTCCCGCGTCGAACGAAACCGCGGCCGGCGCTTACGAAGGCATCATGGGCGAGATCGAAACGCTGTCGGGTCAGACGCGAAAACAAACCGCCTGAGCCGCTCCGAACCTGCCGCTTTGTCGCACCCACGCAACCCAATGGAACCTGTTGCGTTTTCCACCCGCGCACCGTCGCCGGCATTGGGCCGAGATCCGACAGTGGCCGTTATCGAAAGACAAAATCATGCTGAAAACGACATTCCTCGCGTCGTCGGCCGTCGCCGTCCTGCTGCTCTGCACGGCGTGTGGACCGAAGGAACAGAAGCAATCGGAATCGCAACAAACGCAAGCGGACGACTTGGCCGCGAAACCCGCGCCCACCACCGTCGAACAAACGGCGGCTGAAGCGGGTAACGAAGTCGAACAAGCCGCGGCCCCCGCGGCCACGATCACGCAGGAAGAAATCGCCGCCGGCCTGAACGCGAAAGACGTTCCCAGCCCCGCGACGACGCTCTCCACCGCCTCGGTCAAGACCTCGAGCGGCGAGGCCCTCGGCGAAGTCCGCTCGGTCGTCGTCGGCCCGGACGGTAAGGCCACGGCCGTGATCGTCGAAGTCGGCGGCTTCCTCAACGTTGGCGAACGCGGCGTCTCGATCGACGCGGCGAAGATCACCTATCTGAAGGACCGCAACATCCTCGTCGCCGCCGTGACCAAGGCCGACGTCGAACAGCTGCCGGCCGTCCCCGCGACGCCGAACTAAGCGAACCGTCTTCAACGAAGACCAAAGGGCGCCGGGTCAAACCGGCGCCCTTATCTATTGCGCCTGCTGGAGATCGATCGTTGCGCGCCGGTTCTGCGGTTCCTTCACACTGTCGCCCGTCTGAACCATAAGCTCGGACTCGCCCTTCCCCGACGTGCTGATGGCGCTGTCCTGGATGCCCTTGGCCACCAAGTTCGTCTTCGTCGCGTTCGCGCGGCACTCGGAAAGGTTCTGGTTATAGCTCGGCGAACCCGAAGTATCGGTGTGCCCGACGATGCGCACGGACGCGCTCCCCGACGACTTCGCGACGTTCGCCGCTTCGCTCAACACCGTATCGGCCTCCGTCGTGATATTGCACTTGTCGAAGCCGAAGAAGACGATGAACTGCTTCGGCGCTGCCGGCGGAGGGGCCATTGGCGGCGCGGGTGGCGGCGCAACCATCGGCGCTTGCTCGGGCGTCAAATCATAACGAAGACCGATCGTGACCGCGTGTTTTGAGATGTCGTCATACGTATTGCGGACATCGGGAATACCGCGCTCTTGCGAAAATTCAGGCTCGGACACGCGCAGATAACGGTAGGCAATCGTCAAGTCGGTGCGGCTCGCTAAGGCGAAGCTCAACTCGGCGATGCCCTGATAGGCGAAGCTCCAATCGGAATCGTCGAACAAGCCGCCGCCGGTATCGAACTTGGCGAAGTCCCCGCCGGCGCCCGCGCCGAGAGAGAACGTAAACCACGGCGCCAGCTGAATGTCGTAGAGCACGTTGGCAAGGACGGTGAGCTCGCTCATGGACGGATCGACCCACCCGAGCGCCAAACCACCAAGCCCGGGATATGTCGCAACATCGATTTGATTGTCGCGATAGCCGGCCTCGCCCTCGATACGCCACTGACCGAAATCGTAGCCCACGGTCCCCATGACGGCCCACCCTGCGTCGTAATTCACGACCGCATTGGACGTCAGCGTCGGCGCGCTGAACGGACCGAGCTCCGACACCATGTCCGCGTCTTGCACCCAGTTCCCGCCGGCCTCGAGGCCGACATACAAACCATGGAAATTCGCAGCCTTCGCCGACGAGCCGCCAAGCGCGAGCCCCGCGACGGCGCCGAGCAATATCGCTCTCCGTTTCATGAAATCCCCTCGATGTCTGAAAATACCTGACGCGAATCACACGCCGCTCAACACGCAGCCAGCGTGCGCGCCCGCGATTGATCGAACAACACCAATTGCTCACCCGCATGCCGCGCCACTGTGCTCTTCACGGCACGCGCGTTCGCAAACCAAGACCATCGAAAACCCGCTGCAGCGCGCACAGCGAATATTATGTCCCCGTATTTGAAGCTTGCCACGCAGCGTTACAGCGCAAACATGTCCGCGCTCGTAATGCCCCGCATTTTTGCGATTTTACGAGGCGAAAGGTGACCCATTTTAGGTCACCCGAGCGTTCAGATTTTATTGCCGATACCGCGTCATGATGGCGGCGGTGGAGGTGAGGCATGCGCGGTTTCAAGAGCTTCTTTGGCATCATCGGAGCGCTCATGCCCGTCGTCTATTGCGGCGGCCTCTTGTACTACTTCGTCGATCGCACTGGATCGATACGCGAAGCGGACGCGATCGGCCTAGGCCCAACCATGGTGGGACTGGCCGTGGTCGGTTTGCTTTTCTCCATTCCACTCATCTTGAAGGTCGTCCGCATGCTCATCGCCCTGCGTTCAAGCGCAGCAAGCGGGCGCGGCGGCAATGACGCGCCAAAGCAAGACAACTTCGACGCCGATGCGGTGCTAGCCCGCTATATGGCCAACCGCCCCGCGGAAGGCGCCTCGAACGCACCGCCCCAACATCAAGGCGGCAACCCAGCACCCCGCCCCACCTTCGGCCGCAAGATAAAATAACTCGGCCACGTTCGAAATCCGAATAGATGCTCTGGAGGCAGAGACGCCGCAGGCGTTCAGCGCCGCCAGTCATCCTCATCGCGCACCAGGCGCGGCCCGCGCGACTTCTCTCGCGCCTTTGGCGCCCTGGCCTTCGCAATCATTCGTCCAAAGTGCAAAACAGCCCACCAGACACAAGCGGCCGCAGCGGTCGCCAACAAAGATGAGGCAAACACGACGGGCGAGAACAAGGTCGAAGTGCCATAGACGACGCCCATGAACGCGCCGGCGGTCGCGGCCCCCGCCAACGATCGCCAAGGCGCGTTGCGAATACCGAAATAGGGCACGATGCCTGCGGCGATAACGAACGGATCGACGAGCCGGGATGCAAACAGCATAAGAAAGAAAGTCACCGCACGCGCCCTTCGATACAGGCGCTGAGAGGGCATCGAGCGCCGCGCTCACCCCTAACGCCGCAAATGGAGATTGGTGGGTGATGCAGGGATCGAACCTGCGACCCGCTGATTAAGAGTCAGCTGCTCTACCAACTGAGCTAATCACCCGTCCGGCCCATAGGCGCGGCCTCGCGCGGTGGGAGGTCAGCCCGGTGCGGAGAGGGCGTGCGTATAGCAACCCTACCCCCGCCTGTCCAGGAAGTATCTGGGAGCGCCGGCTTCCAGCCGGCCCCCTCTGAACCGCACCAAAAAGAGCCGGCTGGAAGCCGGCGCTTCCAGCCCTACTGAACCCGCGACAAACTTACCCCGCCGTCGACCACGACCGTGGCGCCCACCACGTAGTCGCCCGCGCGCGAGGCAAGGTAGATCGCGGCGCCCGCCATGTCCTCATCCGTGCCGATGCGCTTCGACGGAATGCGCTTGGCGACGTCGGCGCCCTTGTCGCGCGCGTCGACGTTCATGTCCGACGCGAACGCGCCGGGCGCGATGGCGGACACGACGATGTTGTCGTTGATCAACGTCAGCGACAGACGCTTGGTCAGATGGATGAGCCCCGCCTTCGACGCGGCGTACGAATACGTCTCCTGCGGATTGACCGCGATGCCGTCGATGGAAACGATGTTGATCACCTTCGAAGGCCGCTCCGCACGCGCCGCCTCGCGCAACGAACCGTGCAGCGCTTGCGTCAGAAAGAACGGCGCCTTGACGTTCAGGTCCATGACCTTGTCCCAGCCCTTCTCCGGAAAGGCATCGAACTTTTCGAGCCACGCCGCGCCCGCATTGTTCACCAGAATGTCGAGCTTCGGCTCATGCTTCCCATACGCCGCCGCCAGCGCCTTCGCCCCCGCGACCGAAGAGACATCGATCGGCAGGGGAATGCAGGTGCCCCCGCCAGCGGACAATTCCTTCGCCGCCGCCTCGCACGCCTCAGCCTTGCGCGAGGAGATGTAGACCTTCGCGCCATGCGCGATGAAGCCGGCCGCGATCATCTTCCCGATCCCGCGCGAGCCCCCGGTCACCAACGCCGTACGCCCTTCGAGAGAGAACAAATTCCGCATCTGAATTAGCCTTTCGCTTGCGACACGAAGCCACGTTCTTAGCACCCGCCCCACTCTTGTCCAGTCGCCGCCACAATTGCGCGGCCATATCGCCCTGTACCCGCCCGGAGATCCGCCATGACGCGCCTGCCTTTAGCCCTGCTGCTCGCCACCGCCGCACTGGCCGGGTGCGATAACAAAGAGTCCCAGAGCACAGGCACGTCGACCGAAGCCGAAAGCCGTTATGCGCCGGCGCCGGCTACGCCAGCGGAGGCTACCGTACCGCTCTATGACCAGACGACCGCCTTTCAATTCAGCGCCGGCACCAAAGGCATGGAGCCGAACGCGAAGGCACAGTCCGGCGAATCCTATGTCTACGACCACAACATCTCGATCTCGATGGCGAGCGAACACATCAAGGCGCGCTTCGAACGCGCACGCGACCGCTGCCAAAACGACCCTGCGCTGAAGTGCAAAATCACAGCCGCCTCGTTCCGCCTGGTCGGCGAACCGGACGCGCCACTGCCGATCGCGAACCTCAGCGTCGCCCTGCCTCACGACGCCATGGCCCCGTTCGAAGAAGGCCTGCTCGCGCTCTTACCCGGCGAAAGCAAAGACGACGTCGTCGTCCGCGCCCGCAACACCAACGCGCAGAACGTCACAAATCAGGTGAGAGACATCGACGCGCGTCTCGCGCAACTGTCGAACTACCGCGACCGCATGATGGAGCTGTCGAAGCGCGGCGGCGCCAAGACCGACGACCTCATCAAGATCGAAGGCGAAATCTCGCGCACCCAAAGCGAGATCGAACAGATCGAAGGCCAACGCCGCGATCTCGCCGACCGCATCGCCAAGGAAAACCTCTCGATCTCCTTCGAAGCGCAATCGACGGTCAGCGACGCGTTCCAGCCGGTGCGCGACGTCTGGCAAGAATCCCTGCGCGTCATGGGCAACAGCGCCGCCGCGGCCCTCGGCCTCATCGTCGCGATCATCCCCTGGATCCCGCTCTTCCTCGGCGCGTATTTCCTCGTCCGCTGGCTCTGGCGCAGAGCAAGACGCGCGTAGTCTGGGAGCGCGGGCGTCCCGCCCGCTCTTGCGGCATCACCACTGATGCTGTGGGTGAGGAGACTCCGGAAGAGCGGGCGGGACGCCCGCGCTCCCAGACTTACAGCAAATTCGACGCCGATCGTGGGATGTCGACGCCGCGGTGGATCTGCACGCTGAGCAAAAGCCCAAACCCCAGCAGCACGGTGATCAGCGCCGTGCCACCATAGGAAACGAGCGGCAGCGGAATGCCCACCACCGGAATCAACCCCATCGACATCGACGTGTTGATGAGGATGTAGAGCAGGAAGTTGAGACAAACCCCCATCGCGACGAGCCGTCCGAACTGACTTCGGGTGTCGAGGGCTATCATCACCCCTTGCGTCAGGATGGTCAGATAAAGCCCCATCAAGATCATAAGCCCGAACAACCCGAACTCTTCGCCAAGCACGGTGAAAATAAAGTCGGTCTGTTTCTCCGGCAGAAAGTTGAGGCGGCTCTGCGTGCCCTCACCAAAACCCTTGCCGAACACCCCGCCCGACCCAAGCGCAATCTTCGACTGCAGCGTGTTGTACCCCGAACCCAACGGATCCGTGTCCGGATCAAGAAACGTATAGACGCGCTGCTTCTGATAATCCTTCAGCACAAACTCCCACCCGACCGGCACCGCAGCAACCGCGAGCACAATGACGGGCACGATAATCTTCCAACTCAATCCGGAGACAAACAAAAGCCCCGCCCCCACGGCGATAAGAATCGTCGCGGTTCCGAGATTGGGCTGCATCAAAACCAGCACCGCCGGCAAAGCGATCAACAACAGCGCACCAAACAACCGCGTCGGCCGCGAGACGTCTTCAACCAAGATGCCGTGCAAGAACCGCGCGAGCGCGAGGATGAGCGCAATCTTCATCAACTCCGACGGCTGCAACTGCAGCGGCCCGATGTCGATCCACCGCTCCGCCCCCTTACCCATGCGCCCGAAAAACTCGACCGCGACCAGGAGCAGTAGCGAGACGCCGTAAATCGGATAGGCCAGCTGAAACCAGATGCGGATGTCGATCAGCGCCACCGCCAACAACAGCAGCATGCCGATGCCGAAGCGCACGATCTGACGGTCCGCCCACGGATCGAAGCTGCCCCCGGCGACGGAATAAAGCAGCACAAACCCGATGCACGACGTCACTGTGATCAGCGCGACCAGAAACCAGTTCATCGCGCGTAGCTTTCCCATCACGCGCAGTTCGCGTCCGGTCGGCCCGAAATGCTCGTTGAGCGGCATCGACTCAGGCCCTCTGGTTCGCAACCGCGGCGGTGCGCGACGGCGGCACGAACAGCTTCTGACGCGCCGGATCGCGCTGCGCGACGAGGGTCATGACATCCTTGGCGATCGGGGCCGCAGTCTTCGACCCGCCGCCGCCATGCTCGACGACCACCGAAATCGCATAGCGCGGCTTGTCCACCGGCGCGAAGGCGATGAAGAGCGCGTGATCGCGGAACTTCCACGGAATCGAATCCGCACTGCGCCCGCGCAGATCGGCGGTCAGCCGGCGTACCTGCGCCGTGCCGGTCTTGCCCGCCATGTCGAACCCTTCGATGTCGATGCGCGAGCGCGCGCCGGTGCCGCCTTGATTGGTCACCGCGTCCATGCCGCCGTGCACGATCGCCACATGCGCGGGATCGAGTCCCATGTCCTCGGGCGGCGGCAACACGCGCTCCACACCGCCGAACGAACGGATCACGTGCGGCATCACCGCCTTGCCGCCGTTGGCCAGCCGCGCCGTCATCACGCATAGCTGCAACGGCGTCGTCAGCACGGCGCCCTGTCCGATGCCGACATTGAACGTATCGCCGTCGCGCCACGTATCCTTGCGCGCGCGCAGCTTCCATTCCGGATCGGGCATCAACCCGCTCTTCTCACCCGGAATCTCAAGGCCATAGACTTGGCCGAGACCGAACTTGCGCGACATCGCCGCGATCGCCTCGATCCCCGTGCGCCGCGCGCATTCGTAGAAATAGCTGTCGCACGACTGCTTGATCGCCTGATGCATATCAACCGAGCCATGCCCGCCGCGCTTCCAGCAGTGGAACACATGGCTGCCCAACGCCCGCGCGCCCGAGCAATGCACGCGCATGTTCGGTGTCATCGCGCCAGACGCCAACGCAGCGAGCGCCACGATCGGCTTGTATGTCGAACCCGGCGGATAAATGCCGGTGATCGCCTTGTTGAGCAGCGGCTTCAGCTCGTCTTCGTTGAGCTGCTTCCAAATCGTCGGCGACACCGTCCCCGTAAATGCGTTGGGATCGAACCCCGGCGCCGAAACGATGGAAATAATCTCGCCCGTCTCGACATCCATCACGACGACGGAACCGCTCTGACCGACGAGCTTCTCCTGCGCGATCTTCTGAACTTCCATGTCGAGCGACAGCACGACGTCTTGACCGGGCGTGCCTTCGCGCCGCGACAGCTCGCGGATCACACGCCCATGCGCATTGACCTCGACGTTCGAAGCGCCAGGCGTACCGCGCAACGCGTCGTCAGCGGCCTTCTCGACGCCCGAGCGCCCCATGCGAAAACCCGGCAGCGACAACAGCTCAGGCTGCTTCTCGATATCCTTGTCGGTGACGCCCGCGACATACCCCAACACGTGGCTGAGCCACGCGCCGTAAGGATACGACCGCAGTTCGCCAACGTCGGGCACGACGCCGGTCAGATCAGGCGTATTGATGTTGACCTTCGCGAACTCTTCCCATGACAGTCCTTCGACCACGAGCACGGGATTAAACTTCTTGCCCCGCCTGATATCGCGCAACACGCGTTGAATCCGTTGCGGCGACAAGTTCGGCACAATCGTGGCCAACTGCTCCAACACCGCGCGCGGATCCTTCGTCTGCTCCGGCACCAGCAGCACGCGGAAATTCTGCGCGGTGTTCGCAAGCTCGACGCCAACGCGGTCGTAAAGCCGCCCGCGGCGCGGCGCGACCAGCTGCAAATTGATGCGGTTGTCTTCGGCCAGCATCGCGAACTGATCGTTCTGCAAGACCGAAAGCTGAAACATCCGCCCTGTCAGCAGCGTGAAGAGGCCCAGCGTCCCCGCCGACACGAGCGCCGTGCGGCGTGAGAACGCGCGATAACGAACACTTTCGCGGCCGTCCATCATGGGCAGGCGCTCCTCACAACGCTTCCCGCGCAGTGGTCAACGTGCGCCGCATGAGAAGGAACACCTTCGACACCGGCCAATAGGCAACGAACGTCACCATCGCTTGCATGTAGATCTGCTGCGGCGGCAGCCAGCGCATGTAGACGATCGAGCCCAACACCCACGTCGCGACGGCAGCGAGTGCTGCGACAAGCGCAAACCCGATCCACGCGCCAAGCCCCGTGCGCCCCTTGAAGAACACGCGCTGCGAGAGCGTAAAGCCGTAAGCCAGCAGATAGATCAAAGCCCAAAATCCCGGCGGCGCGCCCGTCGCCAAATCCTGAACGAGCCCGAGCGCGAGCACCGCCCAGGGCGGCAGAAACGCCGGCCCCGATATCGCCCAGAAGAAGACGGCGATCAGCACGATGTCGGGCGTCGGTATGGGCAACAAATCCATCGGCGCCATCAACGCGAACGTGGCGAGCCCGGTGACGATCACCGGCAACGAAAGCCACAGCCACCGCAACACCGTCAGAAGCGCAACCTGAAACACCTCAAGCATCGGCGCGCCTCACGTCGGCCGAACGGGCGTGGCCAGGGGCGCACCGGCCTGTGGCAACGGTTTCACGGGCGTCGGGGCAGGCGTCGTCGCCGCAGTCGGCTTTTTCGCAGCCGGCGCACCCGGCGTCGCCGGTGCGGCTTCCGGCGCCGGCTCATCGACGTCGACCGGCGCCGTGTACTGAAGAATGCGAACGAAGTCCGCGCGCCCCTCATTCGTGAAGAGCTCGACGCGTGGCGAGCGCGAACCGGCAGCGATCACGCCGACCGGCACACCCGGCGGAAACGCCCCGCCGTCCGGTGTGGTGATCACGCGCGCGCCAACGGTGATACGCGATCCGGGCGGCAGATATTCGAGAACCGGCAAACCCGTATTGTCGCCGACCAAAATGGCTTTCAGATTCGCACCCTCGATCATCACCGGGATACGACTGTTGAGGTCGGTCAACAGCAACACGCGCGACGACCGATGACCTGTGGTGATGACGCGCCCCAGCAACCCGCGCTCGTCAACGACCGCCTGCCCTTTGACGATGCCCTGCCCGCCGCCGCCATTGATCAGCACGGTGCGCACGAACGGACCCGACGAGTCGGCGATCACGCGCGCCGCCACGGACGTGACGGCGGCATCGGCCGGGATCTTTAGAAGCTCCTCATAGCGCTGCACTTTGCGCTGCAACGTCGCGAGGTCGCGCTGCGCCGCACGCAAGGCCTCGACCTCTTCGCGCAGCTTCTGATTTTCCGAATAGACCGTAAAGAACGAACTGACGCCCTCGCTCCACCGGCGCACTTCGGCCGAGGGACCCGACAGCATCTCCATGAAGGGCGCCGTCGCGTCGTTCAGCCAACCGCGCGCCTCATCGAAGGACGAGTCCTGCACCCGCGCCCAAACCAGAACGCCGAGCGCGGCGACCGTGCAAAGCACAAGGGCAAGATTGTTCGCGACGAGACCCAACGGGCCCCGATCCGAACCTCTCCGGCGCCTGCGATCCCACGCCATCGCCAACGACTGTTACCTTTCGTCCGACACTTCGGGGCGCGTCAGCGAATCACGCGCCCACCCAGAATAAATCAGTAGTAAACCGACGAAAGCACCTGCTTGTGCGTGTTGATGTGCTCAAGCACCTTGCCGGTCCCCAAAGCCACACAGGAAAGAGGCTCGTCCGCAATCGAGACGGGCAGACCCGTCTCCTCGCGCAACAGCTGGTCGAGATTGGTGAGCAGCGCCCCGCCACCCGTCAGCACGATGCCCTTGTCGACGATGTCGGCGGCAAGCTCCGGCGGCGTCGCTTCGAGCGCAACCTTCACCGCCTCGATGATCTGACTGACCGGCTCCTGCAGCGCATCGGCAATCTGCGCCTGGCTGATCGAGATTTCCTTTGGCACGCCGTTCAGAAGATCGCGCCCTTTGATCTCGATCCGAATCTCATGGCCCTTCTCCGGCGCGCGCGCGCAACCGATTTCCTTCTTGATCCGCTCGGCCGAAGCCTCGCCAACCAGAAGGTTATGGTGACGGCGGATGTAGGAGATGATCGCATCGTCCATCTTGTCGCCGCCCACGCGCACCGAACGCGCATAGACGATGCCACCCAAGGACAGCACGGCCACTTCCGTCGTGCCGCCGCCGATGTCGACGATCATCGAGCCCGTCGCTTCCGTCACCGGAAGGTCCGCGCCGATCGCCGCCGCCATGGGCTCTTCAATCAGATAAACGCGCCGCGCGCCGGCCGACAAAGCCGATTCCTGAATGGCCCGGCGCTCAACCGCCGTCGCGCCAGAAGGCACGCAGATGATGATCATCGGATTGGCGAACGAACGGCGGTTGTGAACCTTGCGGATGAAGTGCTTGATCATCTCTTCCGCGACTTCGAAGTCGGCGATGACGCCGTCGCGCATCGGGCGGATCGCTTCGATGTTGCCGGGCGTACGGCCCAGCATCATCTTCGCGGCGTTGCCGACTTCCAGCACCTGCTTCTTGCCGTTCTTGTTCATGATGGCGACGACGGACGGTTCGTTCAGAACGATGCCGCGTCCCTTCACGTAGACCAACGTATTGGCGGTCCCAAGGTCGATCGCCATGTCCGACGACAGCATTCCAAGCAAACTCGAAAACATTGACTTCCTTCTCCGCCCGTTTTTATGGCGGACCGCCCCTCAGCGACCCGCCAACTGGTTGTTGTTCTTCAAATGCCTCGCATAGCGACCAACGCCTCAGGCGCTGTCTTCTGCCGCTTTACGAGAAGCTTGTTCAGTGCATGCACATAGGCTCTGGCCGCCGCGACCATCGTGTCCGTGTCCGACCCGCGGCCCGTGACACTCTTGCCGTCCTCCGCAAGTCGCACAGTGACACCCGCCTGCGCGTCCGTGCCCTCGGTCACGGCGTGCACTTCAAAGAGCTGAAGCGTCGCCTCATGCGGGAACAGTGATTTGACTGCGTTGAAAATCGCATCGACCGGACCGTCGCCGCGCGCAACGCCAAGCCGCGTCTCGCCATCGACCGACAATTCCAACTCCGCACTCTGCGGCCCGAACGTGCCGGCCACGACGCGAAGGTTCACGAATTGGATACGATCCTGACCGCGCGCGATCTCATCGTCGACAAGCGCCGCGATGTCCTCGTCGAACACGTGCTTCTTCTTGTCGGCCAAATCCTTGAAGCGCTTGAACGCATCTTCGAGCGCGTTCGAGCCCAACTCGTACCCCATCGCCTCAAGCTTGTCCTTGAACGCGTGCCGTCCGGACAGCTTGCCCAGCACCAACGACGTCTTGGACACGCCGACGGATTCGGGGGTCATGATCTCGTAGGTCTGCGTGTTCTTCAGCATCCCGTCCTGGTGAATCCCGGACTCGTGCGCGAACGCGTTCTTGCCCACGATGGCCTTGTTGTACTGGATCGGGAAGCCTGTAACGTTCGACACCAACTTCGACGCGCGCGCGATCGACACGCTATCGATGCCAGCCGAATACGGCAGAATGTCGGCCCGCACCTTCAACGCCATGACGATTTCTTCAAGCGCTGCATTGCCCGCCCGCTCGCCGATGCCGTTGATGGTGCATTCGACCTGACGCGCGCCCGCCGCCACGCCCGCGAGCGAGTTGGCGACCGCCAAACCAAGATCGTTGTGGCAATGCGTCGAGAAATTCGCCCGTTCCGCGCCGGGAACCTTGTTGATCAGCGCCCTGATCAACGCGCCGTACTCCGACGGGATCGCATAACCGACGGTGTCGGGAATGTTGATCGTCGTCGCACCCGCTTTGATCGCGGCTTCGACGCAGCGGCAGAGAAACTCGAACTCCGTCCGCGTCGCGTCCTCCGCCGACCATTCGACGTCGTCGACGTGGTTGCGCGCCCGCGTCACGCTGCCGATCACGGCTTCAAGCACCTGATGCGGCTCCATCTGAAGCTTGTGCTTCATATGAACGGGGCTCGTGGAGATGAACGTGTGGATGCGCGCGCGTTTCGCCGGCTTCAATGCCTCCGCCGCGCGGTCGATGTCCTTCACGCCCGCGCGCGCGAGACCGCAGATGACGGCCTTCTTCGCGCGCTTGGAAATTTCCTGCACGGCTTCAAAGTCGCCGTTCGACGAAATCGGAAAGCCTGCTTCGATGATGTCGACGCCCAATTCCTCGAGCATGTCGGCGATCTTGAGTTTTTCGTCGAGATTCATCGCCGCGCCCGGCGATTGCTCGCCGTCGCGTAAGGTTGTGTCGAAAATCAAGACGCGGTTCGAACTTGGCATTGTCTCTCTCTAAGCCCGCTGGACAGCGGTTTCGGTATCAGGCCCGGCTTCTTCTCTTCATCCCCTAAGCACCGTCCGCGTCGCCGTTGGGCGTTCGATCGCGGACGCTCACGCGCCTAGGGGCTTCTAAGAAGGAGTAGTCCGAGATCAACCCGAAGAGACAGGTGAGACGGGGTGGGCGCGCACAAACGCGAACGGAAGGCAAAAGCCCCCGCGATCACGTTGTCTGTGCGAACTGCACCCATACGAACTTTGCCTCACGCGCCAGCGTGGCTTGCCAGCGTTCACCATATGGCGTCGTCGTTAAGACCTCGTGAAACTCAAGGCCTAAACCCGCGCCGTTACAGCAGAATCATTAGAGCCAAACGCCCACGCGAGCAACGACAAAGCACGCTGATTTGCTAGACTTCTGAACAATTGTTGGTCACGCCTGCAGATAGGACTCAGGTGCCGGCACAGGAACTGGAAGCACGAATCGCCCTCGAACGCGACGGCTTTGCCATCGTGCCGAACGTGCTGGCGCGCACCCAAATCGACCGCCTACGGAGCGTTTTGGAGGCGCGGCCGGAGATCGCCCAGTCCCGCCGCGCCGGCGCCGTTTACGGCGCCCGCAATCTGCTCGACCTCGCGGAAGTGAGGAGTTTGGCCGACGATCCGGCGATCCGCCGCCTCGTCGAACCGATCGTCGGCATAAGCGCCATCCCCGTCCGGGCCCTCTTCTTCGACAAAACCCCGCAGGCGAATTGGCCCGTCCTCTGGCATCAAGACCTCACCATCGCGGTGTCGCAGCGTCATGACCGTGAGGGCTGGGGCCCATGGTCGACCAAGGCCGGGGGCATCCATGTCGAGCCGCCGGCGACCCTGCTCGCCGCCATGCTGACGATCCGCTTCCACCTCGACGACTGCCACGCCGACAACGGTCCCCTGCGGGTCATCCCCGGCAGTCACGCCCGCGGCCGCTTGACCCGCGACGACATCAAGGCTCTGCGCGAGACCGCACCAGAACGAACCGTCACCGCCCAGCTGGGCTCGGCCCTGCTGATGCGCCCGCTCTTGCTGCACGCCTCCTCGCCGGCCAAACACCCAGACCGCCGCCGCATCGTTCACGTTGAGTTCGCACGTCTAGACGCCGTGCCGGCGCCGATCTCATGGTCGGCTACAGGGGTCGCAACTTAGAGTAGCAATTCAAATACCCTTCGCCTCTGCACGAGCTGGATGGCGACGCTGTTCATAAGCAGCAGTTGCAAAAAAAGCCGCAGCCAGTAGTGAGCCGAATGCCAGGAATATCGGGCCAAGCAAGTTTCGGATCGCGTCGTTATCACGGCGCCAGCTTTGCTGCACTTGTTCAAGCGAGCGAATGCTCCGACCATCAACGATCACGGCATAGACTGGCACTTCGTCGCTCAGCCCAGTCTGTTCAGACGCCAAGAATTCGACTTTGGCACCGGATACAACGGCGCGAACGACGGCGTCGAGCTCGCCGGCTTTAGCGCCATAGCGAAAGGAACGCGGCTGCTCTTCAAGGACAACGGAAACTTCGCCGCCATCGTACTCGGTGCTTTGAACGACCCCGGCGATCGCGACAAGATCGGCGCGACGCGGAGGCTCCAAGGCCATCGGCAACGCCCACATGAACGCGGCCATGAAAACTCCGCATCCCAACACAAAAAAACCCAGCCCAACCGCCAGCCGCCAGTTCGCGCCCTCGGTCCACCAAAGCCGCCGATAAAGGGAAACGCGATTGCCGCTGTCCTTGGTTCGCAAGCCGATGCCCCCACTATAGCCCGACCGACTCTAAGTGCCGGCAATCGGCTTGACGAGTGATGCCGCCTTCTTGGCGTTGGTGCGCGCGACGTCGATCGTCTCGGCGCGCGCCAACGCCACGCCCATCCGCCGCTTCTTGAACGCCTCCGGCTTGCCGAACAGCCGAAGCTCACTGCCCGGCACCGCGAGCGCCTGAGCCACGCCCTCGAAGGCAATTCCTTTGGCGTCCGCGCCGCCATAGATCACCGCGCTGGCCCCCGGCGTCCGCAAGCTCGTGTCGACCGGCAACCCCAGGATCGCCCGCGCATGCAGAGCGAACTCGCTTTGATGTTGTGACACCAGCGTGACAAGGCCCGTGTCGTGCGGCCGCGGGCTCACTTCAGAAAACCAAACCTCGTCGCCTTTGATGAAGAGCTCGACGCCGAAAATGCCGGCGCCGCCCAGCTTGTCGGTGATCGCCTTCGCGATCGCCTGCGAGCGCTCTAAGGCAACCTTCGACATCGGCTGCGGCTGCCACGATTCGACATAATCGCCGTCGACCTGCACATGCCCGATCGGGTCGCAAAACGCCGTCCCGCCTGCATGCCGCACGGTCAGCAGTGTAATCTCGAAATCGAACTTGATCTCGGACTCGACGATCACCAGCGCTTGGCGGACGCGCCCCGCCGCCATCGCATAGTCCCAAGCCTTCGCGACCTGGTCGCGATCCTTGATCTTCGACTGCCCCTTGCCCGACGACGACATGACGGGCTTGACGAAGCACGGATACCCGACCCCGCCGTCGATCGCGGCCTGCAATTCCTCAAGCGACGAACAGAACGCATAACGCGACGTCGGCAAGCCGCACTCTTCCGCCGCCAACCGGCGAATACGTTCCCGGTTCATCGTGATATGCGCCGCGTTCGCTGTCGGAATCACGCGCGCCAATCCGTCGGCCTCAATCCGAACAAGCTCGTCGGTCGCAATCGCTTCGATCTCCGGCACGACGAGATGCGGTCGCTCCTTGAGAACGAGATCGCGCACCGCCTTCGCATCCGTCATATCGATGACATGAGCCCGATGCGCGACCTGTTGCCCCGGCGCATTTGCATAGCGGTCGACGGCGATCACCTCGACGCCCAACCGCTGCAACTCGATCACCACCTCTTTGCCGAGTTCGCCCGAACCCAACAGCATGACCTTCGTCGCCGATGGCGAAAGCGGTGTCCCGATGCGCATGATCTATTCCCAGTGGTCGTCGTCGCGAAGAGCACGGTAATAGTCCCACGCGGCCCACACGGCAAAGCCCAGCGCAACAAAAAGCGACCCCAGCCAAATCATCTGCACGATATGCTTGGGGATACCGAACACGTCCTGCGCCCACGCAACGCCAAGCCCCAACGCCACCGCCAAGGCCCCCAAGACAGCGCCGCGAATGACGCGCATCCTCTACACCGTCGGATAAATCTTGGCGAAGGCGTCGAACAACGCCTTTCGGTCGCCAGGCCCGTCTTGCAGGACCAGCGCATCGTCATGCAGCACGACCCCCGGCGACACGCTGCGGACAAAGATATGAGACGTCGGCACCGCCCAACTCGGATCGTCGAGCGTCCCGACCGCGACGATCACCAGCTGCGGTGCACTTAACGGCTCGTGCCACATGCGAACGCCGCACACGGCGCAGCGCACGATGTCGATCTCGTTCCGGGAATCCGCACGCTTGCGATAGCGGTCCAGCGCACCCTTCTCGTGCACGAACCCGACGCGCGGCGCCAAGACCATGAGCAGGTTCGTGGCGCCAGTCAGCTTCTTACAGTCGACGCAATGACAAGCATTCACCGCTATCGGCCGCGCGTTCAACGTGTAACGCGCAGCCCCGCACAAACAGCCGCCGTGATAAGGCGGCGCCGGAATGGGCGGCCGCTTCATCAGTTCTTCGCCTGATCGACCAGCTTGTTCTTCCCGATCCACGGCATCATCGCGCGCAGCTTCGTGCCAACCTCTTCGATCTGATGCTGAGAGAGATTGGCGCGCGTAGCTTTAAAACTCGCCTGCCCCGCCTTGTTCTCAAGCACCCAATCGCGCGCGAATTTGCCCGACTGAATATCGCTGAGCACGCGCTTCATCTCCGCCTTCGTCGTCTCGGTGATGATGCGCGGCCCCGTGACGTACTCGCCGTACTCGGCCGTGTTCGAAATCGAATAATTCATGTTCGCGATCCCGCCCTCGTAGATGAGATCGACGATCAGCTTCACCTCGTGCAGGCATTCGAAGTACGCCATCTCCGGCGCATAGCCCGCCTCGACCAGCGTCTCGAAACCGCCGCGGATCAACTCCACCAACCCGCCGCACAGCACGACTTGCTCGCCGAACAAGTCGGTCTCGCACTCTTCGCGGAACGTGGTCTCGATGATCCCGGCACGCCCACCACCGATGGCGCTGGCATACGAAAGCCCGATCTCCTTCGCATTACCTGAAGCGTCCTGATGGATCGCGATCAGACACGGCACGCCGCCGCCTTTCTGATATTCCGAACGCACCGTGTGCCCAGGCCCCTTCGGCGCCACCATAAAGATGTCGAGATCGGGCCGCGGTTCGATCAACCGGAAATGCACATTGAAGCCGTGCGCAAACATCAACGCCGCGCCCTGCTTCATGTTCCCATGCAGCGATTGCTTGTAGATGTCGGCCTGAAGCTCATCGGGCGTCACCATCATCATGACGTCCGCCCACTTCGCAGCGTCCGGCACATCCATGACTTTGAAGCCCATCGCCTCGGCCTTCTTCGCCGACGCACCGGGCCGCAACGCCGCGACGACCTCCTTCGCGCCAGAGTCGCGCAGGTTCAACGCATGCGCGTGCCCCTGACTACCGAAACCGATAATCGCAATCTTCTTGCCCTTGATCAGGCCGACATCCGCATCGCGGTCGTAATAGACGCGCATCACCGTCTCCGTGTTGGAAGGATAGAGTTCAACTGAAAATTGGGGCGAAACGCGTGACGAGCCTCACTTGCGGACAGGCCGCACGCACCCGATTTGACGAAGCAGGCCGGCCAGTGGCCAACGGCCGACTGGGCAGCAACGGTCGCTTTCGCGTTCCGCCAGCCGGAAGCGACCTTGAGGCGGGGACCAGCGGCGCGGAGGCTCACATCGCCTCCGCGCCGCGGCTAATCGCGACAACACCCGTCCGTGAAACTTCAACCAGCCCCAGCGGCTTCATAAGATCAACGAACGCGTCGATCTTCTGCTGCGCGCCGGTAAGCTCGAACACAAAACTCGAATGCGTGGTGTCGATCACCCGCGCGCGAAACACCTCGGACACGCGCATAGCTTCGACGCGCTTGTCGCCGGTACCCGCAACCTTGACCAGCGCCATCTCGCGCTCGATCCCCGGCCGCTCAGTCGAAAGATCGACGACCTTGTGCACCGGCACAAGCCGTTCCAGCTGATGGCGAATTTGCTCGATCACTTCGGGCGTGCCCGACGTCACGATCGTAATGCGCGAGGTATGATCGAGGTGATCGACCTCGGCCACCGTCAAACTCTCGATATTGTAGCCGCGCCCGGAGAACAGCCCGATGACGCGCGCAAGAACGCCCGCCTCGTTGTCGACGAGGACGGCCAAGGTCGTGCGGATTTCCGCATCCTTCTTGTCGACCAGAAAGTACGCGGACCCGGGTTGCTTCGTCATCAGACCAACACCTTTCCGGCTTCGCTGACCGTGGGCTCGTCGACGCCGTCGCCCAAGATCATCTCGTTGTGCGCAGCGCCCGACGGGATCATCGGGAAGCAGTTCTCGTGCTGGTCGACGACACAGTCGAACAGCACCGGCCGCTTCACGTCGATCATCTCTTTGATCTTGTCGTCAAGCTCATCCGGCCGCGTCGCACGAATGCCCACAGCCCCGTAAGCCTCGGCGAGCTTCACGAAATCCGGCAGCGCCTCCGAATACGAATGCGAATACCGCCCGCCATGCAGCAACTGCTGCCACTGCCGCACCATCCCCATGTAACGATTGTTCAGGATGAAAATCTTGATCGGCAACTCATACTGAACCGCCGTCGAAATCTCCTGCATCGTCATCTGCACGGATGCTTCGCCGGCAATGTCGACGACAAGCGCATCCGGATGCGCGATCTGAATGCCGACGGCCGCTGGCAAGCCATATCCCATCGTGCCCAAACCGCCCGACGTCATCCACCGGTTCGGCTGCTCGAACTTATAGAACTGCGCCGCCCACATCTGATGCTGCCCGACCTCGGTCGAGATGTAAGTGTTGCGCCCCTTGGTCAGTTCATACAGCCGCTCGACCGCGTACTGAGGTTTGATCACCTCTTTCGAAGGCTTGTAGGCAAGACAATTGCGCGCCCGCCACCCGTCGATCTGCATGCTCCAGCCGCTCAATGCGGCACGGTCGGCCTTCAACTGCTTGGCCTTCCAAAGCCGGATCATATCTTCGAGCACGAAGGCCGCGTCCCCGACGATGCCGAGGTCGACGCGCACGGTCTTGTTGATCGACGACGGATCGATATCGATGTGAATCTTCTTCGAGTTCGGCGAAAACTGATCGAGCCGCCCGGTCACGCGGTCGTCGAACCGCGACCCGATCGCGATCATCAGATCGCAGCCGTGCATGGCCAGGTTCGCCTCATACGTCCCGTGCATGCCCAACATGCCGAGCCACTGCTTATCCGAAGCCGGATAGGCGCCAAGTCCCATCAACGTCGACGTGATCGGATACCCGGTCATGCGCACGAACTCGCGCAACAGCTGCGACGCCAGCGGCCCCGCATTGATGATGCCGCCGCCGGTGTAGAACACAGGCCGCTTTGCCGCCGCGATCATCTCGACCGCCTGCTCGATCTTCTTCAGATCGCCTTTGACGCGCGGTTGATACGTCCTGTGCTTGATATTCGACGGCCCCACATACGGCCCGCGCTTGAACTGCACGTCCTTCGGAATGTCGATGACCACGGGCCCGGGTCGCCCCGTCGTCGCGATGTAGAACGCCTCATGCATGATGCGCGGCAGATCGTTCACGTCGCGCACCAGCCAATTGTGCTTCGTGCAAGGCCGCGTGATGCCGACGGTGTCGGCCTCCTGAAACGCGTCCATGCCGATCAGATGCGTCGGCACCTGCCCCGTGATGCACACCAGCGGAATCGAATCCATCAGCGCATCGGTCAATCCGGTGACGGCATTCGTCGCCCCCGGCCCCGACGTCACCAGCACGACGCCGGGCTTGCCTGTCGACCGCGCATAACCTTCCGCCGCATGCGTCGCGCCCTGTTCATGCCTCACGAGGACGTGCTCGATCCCCGAGTCCTGAAAAAGCGCATCGTAGATCGGAAGCACCGCCCCGCCGGGATAGCCGAAAATATGCCTCACGCCGTGATCCTTCAGCGCACGGATCACCATCTCCGCGCCGGTCGGCTCTTGGGGCATCGCTTCGGTCTTCATCGTCGAACTCACAGCGTTTCGGGCAAAAGAAAAGGCCCCGTCAGGGCCCTCGGACACACCGCCTTGCCACGACCTTTTTCAGGTCACGGGGCCAGCGGCGCAACGAATTACAAGCACAAAATTCCGCATAACGGCAGTTTCCAGCAAGAATATTACGAAACTTCTAACCCCAGTGCTGCACCGCGTCAAGAGGGCCAATCACTCCAACTCCCGCTCGATGACCGCGGCCATTTCGCTCACGTCGCTGCGCTCGACCACCGACCAATCCGGCATTTGGTGCCGGAACCATGTCATCTGCCGCTTGGCATAGCGGCGCGTTTCAACGATCGCCTGCTCCACCGCTTGTTCAAGCGAAACGCGCCCCTCGAGATGCGCTATTAGCTGCGGCACGCCGAGCGCCCGCGCCGCCGGCGCGTCGCTCGCGATGCCGCCGTCGCGCAGCGCCCGCACCTCATCGAGCCCGCCCTGCTCCACCATCGACCGAAAGCGCCGCGCGATGCGTTCGATCAGCCAATCGCGATTGGGCTTCAGCACGAAGCGCGCGAGATCGCCCGTCAGCGCCGGCACGCCCTTCAACGCCTGCCACTCGGCAAGCGATTGCCCCGTTGCCTCGATCACTTCCCACGCGCGCACGATGCGCTGACTGTCCCCGGGATTGAGCCGCGCCCCCATCACCGGATCGCGCGCCGTCAGCTCGATATGGAAACGCTCATTCCCAAGCTCGCTGAGTTTCTGCCGCGCCTCGACACGTATGGACGCGTGAATTTCCGGCACCGGCGACAAACCTTGCAACAGCGCCGCAAAATAGAGCCCCGTCCCACCCGCGAAGATCGGCATCAGCCCCTTCGCCCGCGCATCCGCCAAAGCGGTCTTCGCCGCCTCAAGCCAATGCCCGACCGAAAACGGCTCGAACGCACTCACGAAACCATAGAGATAATGCGGCGCCAGCTTCTCCTCGTCCGCGTCCGGCCGCGCCGACAACACACGCAGCTCGCGATAGACCTGCAACGCGTCCGTATTGATCACCGCCCCGCCGTAGTCGCGCGCCAGCTTCGTCGCCAGCGCGGACTTGCCGCTGGCGGTAGGCCCTGCAATAAGGACGGCATCAGGCGCGCCCATCGTCGCTCCACATCAACAAACGCAAATCGCCCATGGACTATACGCTGGTTCTGACGGCAGCGCTCGGCGCGCTGGATGACGCCTGTGTGAAGACGGTCGCCGATGTCGCGCGCATAACGCCGCATTGGCTCTCGCCCGGCACAGCCTGCGAGTTCCGCGTGGCAGACCCGAAGATCGTCGACGCCGCACGTGCAGCAATCGGCGCAACGCGCGCCGACGTCAATGTCGTCGCCAACGAACGCCGCAAGAAACGCCTCCTCATCGCCGACATGGACTCGACCATCATCGGCTGCGAGTGCATCGACGAGATCGCCGATTTCGCCGGCATCAAACCGCAAATCGCGGCGATCACGGAACGCTCCATGCGCGGCGAGATTCCGTTCGAAAGCGCACTGCGCGAACGCGTGGCGCTTCTCAAAGGCCTGCCCGAATCCACACTCGCCCGCGTCTTCAAAGAGCGCGTCCACCTGAACGACGGCGCACGCATCCTCGTGCGCACCATGACCGAACACGGCGCGACGACGGCCCTCATCTCCGGCGGCTTCACGTTCTTCACCAGCCGCGTCGCCGAAGCCGCAGGCTTCGCCACACATCAAGCGAACGAACTCATCATCGAGAACGGCGCCCTCGCCGGCACCGTGCGCGAACCCATCCTAGGCCGCGCCGCCAAACGCGAAGCGCTGTTGCGCCTCTCGCACGAACACAACATCAACCCGCTCGACGCGATCGCCATCGGCGACGGCGCCAACGACCTCGACATGATCAACGAAGCAGGCCTGGGCGTCGCCTACCGCGCCAAGCCTGTGGTCGCAGCAGCCGCACAAGCACGCCTCAACCACAGCGATTTGAGCGCGGCGTTGTATCTGCAGGGATTCAGGGACACCGATCTGGTGATGGACTAACAGAACACACGCGAGCGGTGTGCAGCACGCACGCTATTCGCTCATCCAATGTGCCGCCGATAGTGGCAAATAAGCACTCGCCAGAACTCCTCGACTAAAGCGGCTGGCACAATTGTTGTCGCCGCTCCAACGTGCAAAGGGGGACGCTTGGGGCAGGCGAATGCGAGTAGTCAGCACGATAGTAGTGCCGGTGGCGGCAGCACTCATTGTTTTTGGTTGTGTCGTATTACTTCATCAGAGCGGCGCTTTGGCACCGGCCGTAGTGCCAATTGAGATCTGCACTGAGGGACTTGTGGCGCGCGATGCCGACGTATTCGGCGTAACGGTAACACCGATCGCTCAGCGTACGTTCGTATTTGGTCTGTTGGTCGCAATACTGATGGCCGGTGCCGTTTGGTCGCGGCGTCGAGCTAACGACTTGGAAGCGTTTCTTGCACGGGACATCAAATGGTCGCGCCGTGGCGGAGCGAACATAAAGCCTGAAAATCTTCTGCAAGCCCTCAACAACAGATTCTTCAACTGGCTTAACGAAACGCGAGGACCGATCATCGCGCTAAACCACGTGGTCATCTTCGGATTTCTGCTGCCGGTTGCCGGATTCTTCGTGATGGCATTCCTGTGGACGTGGCTGTTCCCTGGAAAGGCGCTGCACCCGGCAGCGGCAGTCGACGGTTGCACGCGCTCACCGCAATTGCTCGCATTCATCTGGGAGCACTCGTGGCGTGGCGCCGCTCTCAACCTGCCTGACGTGTTAGGATGGAAAGCACCTAGCGCACTGCAAACGGACGGTGACGTACCGGCGATCGCCTACGTTGCTAGCCTACGACTCTACTTGGCCTGGGCTGGTTCAATTTCTCTCGCTCAAACAACCTACCTGTTGCTGCGGCGGCAATTGACGAGCCTTATCGTCGTAATGTGGATCCCGCTCCGGCGAGTTTTAGTGAAGCTATTCCGACCGAGCGAGCGTTCGGGTCCAGCGGAAAACGCCGCGGGCAACTGACGAGCAGACTTTCGGGATACCGATCTCGTGATGGACTAGCGCCCTTCATCCGTATCGGCTCCTCCAGAATACGCAAAAGAAACAGTCTGGCAAGCCACGAATTCACGTACTAAGTGGAAGCCCCTCATCGCCAAGCAAACGGGGCACACAACATGCGCGCGGCAGGCTTCGACTTCGGAACTTCCAACTCGGCCATCGGAATCGTCAAAGGCAACAGCGCCGCGTTGGCGCCGATCGAAGGCCCGTCGACGATGATCCCGACGGCGGTATTCTTCGACTTCACCGATCATGACAAACCGCACTACGGCCGCGACGCCGTCGATGCGTATGTGAACGGCAACGACGGCCGCCTGATGCGCGGCCTGAAAACAATTCTCTCGACGTCGCTGATCAATGAGCGCACCGCGCTATCGAAACGTTCGATCCTGCTCACCGACGTCATCGCGATGTTCTCCCGCCACCTGCGCCTCAAAGCCGAAGAAGCGCTCGGCCACCCGATCGAAGCCGTCGTCCATGGCCGCCCCGTGCGCTTTGTCGAAGGCGACGACGCCGCCGACGCGCGCGCCGAGACCACGCTCACAGGCCTCGCCAAACAAGCCGGCTACAGCGATGTCTCGTTCGTCTACGAGCCCGTCGCCGCCGCCGCGCAATACGAACAGAGCGTCACGAAAGAAGAAGTCGTCCTCGTCGCCGACATCGGCGGCGGCACCTCCGACTTCTCGATCGTCCGCATCGGCCCCGACCGCCGCGCGAAAAGTGACCGCCGCGACGACATCCTGGCGAACACCGGCGTGCGCGTCGGCGGCACCGACTTCGACCGCAACCTCAGCATGGAAGCGGTCATGCCCGCGCTCGGCCTCGGCACGGAGTTGATCAACAAGAACCTGCCGATGCCGCGTTCGATCTTCGCCGACCTCGCCTGGTGGCCGACGATCAACCTTTGCTACACGCCCAAGATCGTACGCGAAGCGCAAGAGCTGCACCGCCTCGCCGTCGAACCGCAACGGACGGCGCGCCTTCTCACGGTTCTGACCAAGCACCTGGGCCACCACATCGCCTTCGCAGTGGAGCGCGCGAAGATCGAACTCACCGCCGCGCAGAAGGCCGACATCTCGCTCGCTCTCGTCGAAGCCGGGCTCAAAGCGCCGACCACGCGCGAAACGTTCGACGAAGCGATCGACGCCGAACTGATGCGCCTGCGTCTGTCCGTATGGAATTGTCTGGCGCTCGCCGGCGTAGATGCCGACGGCATCGACACCGTCTTCATGACCGGCGGCTCAAGCCTCGTGCCGGCGGTCGAAGCCGTGCTGCGCGATGAAATCCCGAACGCCGCCATCAAGCGCGGCGACGATTTCCTCTCCGTCGCGCTGGGCCTCACGCTCGCGGCCCAGTCGCGTTACGCGTGAGCAAACGTCAATCGCAGATCAATTCGCCCCACTGCGTGCGCTTGTCGCGCTTCTTGCATTCTTCCGACGGCCCGATCCACTGACCGTCCGCCGACCAAGAACTCCGTCCGCGCTGCGTCGCCTGATACTGATCCTTCTCGCACTTGTCCGCACCACCGGGCGCCATGCCCTCAGGCCGGAAGCCCATGAAATTGCATTGAATGATCGGCCACCACATATCGCTGCGCGCACTCAGCACGCGCTTGCGCAGATATTCCGGCGCACGCGGCCACCACCCCGGCAGAATTCGCGCAAAGCCGTTGGGAAGAATTTCCGGCGCCAAAGCCAGGAACTGCTCGTCCGTATACGGCGGTCCATTGTCGGCTGCCGCTGCGGAAACATCGTTAACCGCCGTCACGCCCATCATAAGAGCGACACAAAGCACCGACAAAAACCGCAACATCAAGGCCTCCGAATAACGATAAGCGCAAACTATCGCAAAGGTTGCGCGAAGCCAACTTGAGCACGGAGCCGCACGCGGTCATCATGGCCTCATGTCAGCGTATGATTTTGTAATGACCGAGATCGACACGATCGCCATCGCCGCGGTCGTCGTCGCCGTGCTGCTCGTCCTGTGGCTGCTCGCCACGCGCGCGAGACTCATCGTCTTCGATTGGCAGACGGCCCTGCTCTATCACGACGGCGTCTACAAGCGCACGCTCGGCCCCGGCAAGTACCGCTTCTTTGCGCCGCCGCACAGCTGGCTGGTCTTCGACCGCCGCCCGCAATTCCTGACGGTGCCCGGCCAAGAAGTGCTGAGCCGCGACGCACTCGGCCTCAAAGTCACGCTCGTCGCCGAATACCAAATCGAAGACCCGGCAAGCCTCATGCGCTCATTCGCGCTGTCGTCGCCGATGGACGTCACCAACGCGATCTATCCGCTGATCCAAATCCCTATCCGCGAGGCGGCGGCGACTTACACGCTCGACGAAATCATCCAGAATCGCGACGCGCTGCCCGAGATGGTGCGCGCCGCCAGCGTGGAGCGCCTGTCGAACGCCGGCATCAAACTGCTCAAGGTCGCGGTGCGCGACATCATGATCGCCAAGGAACTGCGCGACGCCTACGCCGCGAACGCCATCGCGCAAAAGACGGCGGCGGCGACGCTCGAACGCGCGCGCGGTGAAGTCGCCTCGATGCGCGCACTTGCCAACGCCGCGCGCATGGCGCAAGGAAATCCGGAATTGATGCAGCTGCGCGCCCTCCAGGCGATGCAGTCTTCCGACGGCCGCCACACGGTCATCTTCGATTTCTCGGGCAAAGGAAAACCACCGGCGCCGGCAACGACCGACGCCGATCATCCCTTTGGCCCGGACGACGACGTGCTTTAGCTTGAAGAGGTTCGCCTAGGGCTTCGGGAAAGCATCGCTGACTCGAATCGCCGTCGGGCAACTCGCAGGCCACTGGCCTGCTCCATAGGGAGAACGGGGCCGCCGCGGTCCCAGGCGCGAGAGCGCAACGACGGTCGTGCTATGCGGGTGCAAAGCCCCCGCACGCCCGACGTAGGGTCAGCGGCGGCCTTATCTTCCGAAAGCGCTTGAGCGCAAGCGCTCGCGCTGCAAAGAATGCGCGAAACACACAAAGCGAAAGCCCAGGACCCATGACCATCCGCACGTCGCTCTGCGACCTTCTCGGTATCCAGCATCCGATCATGCTCGCCGGCATGGGCGGCGTCTCCTACGCGGAGGTTTGCGCCGCGGTGTCTGAAGCCGGCGGCTTCGGCACACTCGGCATGGCCGGCCGCTCGACGGAAGAAATCCGCACGCAGATGCGCAAAGTGCGCCAGCTGACGAAGAAGCCCTTCGGCGTCGACCTCCTCGCCGCCGTGCCGGAGTCGCTGGAAAAAACCGCCGACATCATCATCGAGGAAGGCGCGTCCGCGTTCATCTCCGGCCTCGGCGTCCCGCCACGCCATCTCGTCGACCGCTTCCACGCCGCGGGCCTGAAGGTGATGAACGTCTGCGGCACCGTGCGTCACGCGAAAGCCGGCGAAGACGGCGGTCTCGACGCGGTCGTCGCCCAAGGCACGGAAGCCGGCGGCCACACCGGCAAGATCGCGGGCCTCGCCCTCATCCCGCAAATCGTTGACGCGGTGAAAGTGCCGGTCGTTGCCGCAGGCTCCATCGTCGACGGCCGCGGCCTCGCTGCAGCCCTCGCGCTCGGCGCGCAAGGTGTGTGGGTCGGCACGCGCTTCATCGCCTCGACCGAAGCGCATGCCGGGGACATGTACAAACAAGTCGTCGTCGACGCGACCGACGAAGACACGATCATCACCCGCGCCTACTCCGGCAAACCGATGCGCGTGTTCAAGAACGACTACGTCGCCGACTGGGAACGCCGCCCTGGCGACATCAAACCCTTCCCGATGCAGGCGATGATCTCCGTCCAGAACAACGCGATGGGCGGCATCGGCGGCCAAGTCGAAGGCCTCGTGCGCGAAAAATCCGCGTTCGCGATGGGCCAGGGCGCAGGCGCGATACACGAAATCCTACCCTGCGCCGAAATCATCAAGCGCATGACGGCGGACGCGGAAAAAATCATTGATCGGATGGGACGGCTACGTCAGCACGCGTGATCCAATCCTCATACAGCATCGCGTAGAAGACGCTGTCCTGATATTCGCCGCTCAAGAAGAACGACTTGCGCGCAAAGCCCTCGCGCATGAACCCACACTTCTCGGCAATGCGGATCGACGCCGCATTGCGCGGATCGATCTCAAGCCAAATGCGGTGCAGCTTCAGCCGCGCGAACCCATGCACCAGCGCAGCTCTCACCGCTTCGGCGACGTAACCCCTTCCCCACGCCGCGCGCTCCAGGATGTAACCCATCCCCGACATCGCATCGCGCTCGTTGTAGAAGTTCACGCACCCGATCGCACGATCGTCGCCGGCCGTAATCGCGAACGATCCTTCGACGCGATTCTGCGGCGGCAGATTACGCGCGATGATGCCCTCCATATCGCGCAGCGAGCTGATGGGTGCATGCGACCAATACCGCAACGCCTCGCCGTCCATGAATGTCGGCAGTAACGACGTGGCATCGCTGACCCGCAACGGCCGCAACGTCAGCCGCTCTGTCCTGATGACAGGCTCGTCGGACTCGATTGGCGTCGCCGGCCCTTTGAGTTCGACAACAGTCCCGAAAGGATCACGGACGTAGACTGAGGGTCCGTTCCCCTGCGCGCCGTACCGCTGCCCGCGCTCGATGATCTCCAAACGGTTCATCACCAGATGCCGCTCAATCGCGGCCTCGTCGAACGGATCGATGCGGATGCAGATGTGATCGACGTTGCGCACTTCGGGCGTGAACGGCCGCGCGCCTTCTGCCTTCAACCAGGCCGCGCCCACATCCACCAAATCGATGATGCTGTCGCCCGCGCGCAGCTGCACGAGCCCGAAATTCTCGACCCGCCGCTCGACCTTGGCGCCCAGAATGTCGGAATAAAACGCCAACGCCTTCTTCATATCCGGCACGCGCAGGACCACATGGTCGAGCGCCGCCAGCGAAAACGGAACCCGGCTCACGGAAGAACGCGCTGCCAAACCGCATAGCCCAGGAAAACGAGCCCGGTGGCAAAAATCAAAAGCCCAGATCCTTGATTCATGATCTTCAGCGTCTGGGGCCCGATCGTCTTATGGAAGATGCCGGTAATCGCCGTGACGACAAACCACCACAACGCCGAGCCGCCAAACACCGACAGGACCAAAACGCCCGTCGCAAGCGTGCTGGATTGGAAATCGACGATGGCGCGCAGACCCGCGAACGACGCGGCGAAACCCAACATCGTCGCCGGGTTCGTAATGGTCAGCGCAAACGTGCTGGCGAAGGCCGCAGCCAAATCGCCGACCGACCCGCTTTGGATACTGCCGTCAGGATTGCGCATAATTTCAGGCGGCGTCGCATAGATGAAGACGCGCAGGCCGTAGAAGATGAGCAAGCCGGCACCCGCCAGCTGCAGGATCACGCCCATGTCTTCGATCAATTGAAACACGGCCCGTACGCCAAACCCGGCCGCGATCGCAAAAATCCCATCGCCAAGCGCCGCGCCGAGACCGGCCAGAAATCCGTTCAACTGCCCATAAGACAGCGTGCGGCGAATACATATGAGATTGACCGGCCCAATCGGCGCGGCCACCAGGAGGCCGATAACCAGGCCGCCGCCGATTAGAGTGAGCCAGTCCAAACCTGCAGTCACTGGCGTCCGCCCCCGGATCTTTGGTCGTATTTATGCGCGCGACAATACAGACTCCAGCCCGTAACAGGAATCAGCACCGTCAGCGGAGGCTGGCCGATCCTGGTTAACACTTCCTTCGTGCGGCGGGCCAAGGCCCTCAGGCCTGCACGTCGACGACGACGCGCCCGCGCACTTGGCCCTTCAAAATCTGCGGCGCCAGGGTCAGAAGGTCTGCAAGCTTGGCCTTTGTGACGGTCGAGCGAAGCTTCGTCAGGTCCAAATCCTTCGCCAGCCGCTCCCACGCCTTCAAGCGGCGCGGGCGCGGACAATACACCGACTCGACCCCCGCCAACGTCACACCGCGCAGAATAAACGGCGCGACCGACGACGGCAGGTCCATTCCCTGCGCCAACCCGCACGCCGCAACCACACCACCGTACTGCGTCGCCGATAGAACATTCGCCAGCGTCTTCGACCCGACGGAGTCGACAGCGCCGGCCCAACGTTCCTTCGCCAGTGGCCGCACATCGGTATTGAGTTCCGCCCGGTCGATAATTTCCGATGCGCCCAACTCCTTGAGATAAGCCTCTTCGCTCACCCGCCCCGTCGCCGCGATGACGCGATAGCCGAGCTTCGACAACAACGCGATCGCGACACTGCCCACGCCGCCAGCGGCACCCGTAACCAGCACCGGCCCCTTCGCCGGCGTGAGACCTGCATCCTCCAGTGCCATGACCGACAGCATCGATGTGTAACCAGCGGTGCCTATTGCCATGGCATCGGCCGCCGCGAATGCCGAAGGAAGCGGCACCAGCCATTCACCCTTCACCCGCGCGCGCGTCGCATAGCCGCCGTGATGCGTCTCACCCATGCCCCAGCCGTTGCAGACGACGCCGTCGCCGGGCTTGAACCGCGCATCGCCGGACGAAACGACCTTGCCCGCGAAATCGATCCCAGCGATCAGCGGAAATTTCCGCACGACCGGCGCGGCGCCCGTAATCGCAAGCCCGTCCTTGTAATTCAACGTCGAGTGCGAGACGGCGACGGTGACGTCGCCCTCCATCAAGTCCGCCTCGCTGAACTCCGACAGTGCGGCCGTTGGACCGGCGTCGCCTTTGGTTACCAAGATGCAGCGGAATTTTTCAGACATCGTTTGTCCTTGGGTTGGCACTCGCGATTGGTAAGCGCTAGCAGGCGAAAGTGTTGCGAAGGCACAGCAATTCGACACGAACGTCAAGCGTTACCATTTAGGAACCACGTCGCGTCTCGACAGTTCTCAAACGTCGTGCCTACGATTGTTTTACGGAATGCGCCGCACACTGATGATTGCGGGGCAGTCCGTGGAGCGTAGCCTTGAGTGGGATGCGCGACGCGTTTGGCGTAATCAACCGCGGGGAGTGTGCGTTGGGCCAATTGAACTTGATGTTGAAAGGGTACCGCCTCACCACGGCGGAAATCCTCTACCGCATGCCCGATCATCCGGATCTTCTCCAAACTTTCCTTTGGCAAGAACTCGATCTGGCGCCGAAATACCCGGTGCTGAACAAGTTCTTGAAGTTCTGGGAGACGAGCATCGAAGGACGTTTGCATTCCGTACGCGTCGCCTCTTGCGGCATTCTTTCGCCGCTGGACATGCGCTACGTCGGAACGGAAATCAGCCTGCACTGAGGCTCTCCCTCAGACAGGTTGAAGCGTCTCAAGAAAAGTAAGCGGCGCGCCCCGCGCGACGCCCTGCAACGAGCCGTCCCACATGACGACCTCGCCGCGCAGGATCGTGCCGACAGGAAAGCCCGTCACGGTCACGCCGTCGAACGGCGTCCAGCCACAGCGGCTTGCGATCCACTTGTTCTCGATCGTCCGCTTCGCCTTCAGATCGACGATCGTAAAGTCGGCGTCAAACCCGACAGCAATCCGCCCCTTGGTCGCCAAACCAAAAATCCGTTGCGGCCCATGCGCGACCAAATCGACGAACCGCTCGAGGGTCAGCCGTCCCGCATTCACATGATCGAGTAGGATGGGGACCAACGTCTGCACCCCGGTCATGCCCGACGGCGTATCCGGATACCCCTTGTCCTTCTCCTCACGCGTATGCGGCGCGTGATCCGATCCCAGCACGTCGACGATGCCCGCCCGCACCGCAGCCCAAATCGCCTCGCGATGCGACGCATCCCGCACCGGCGGGTTCATCTGAGCGTACGTCCCAAGCCGCTCGTAACACTCCGGCGCGACGAGCGTCAGATGGTTCGGCGTCGTCTCGACGGTCGCGATGTCTTTGTGATCGCGCAGATACGCCATCTCATCGCCGGTCGACACATGCAGGATATGCACCCGCCGCGCCGCCTTCCGCGCCAACGAGACCACCCGCAGCGTCGCCAGCAACGCCGCTTGCGCGTCGCGCCAAACCGGATGCGAACGGGGATCGCCGGCCACGCGCAGATTCTTGCGCGCGTTCAACCGATCCTCATCCTCCGCATGCACCGCCACGCGCCGCCGCCCATGCTGCAACACACGCCCCACATGATCGTCATCGGCGACAAGCAGCGTGCCCGTCGACGACCCCATAAACATCTTCACACCGGCAGCGCCCGGCATCTTTTCGAGATCGGCCAGCGCCTCGGCGTTGTCGGGCGTCGCGCCGACATAGAACGCGTGATCGCACCACATCCGCCCACGCGCCCGCGTCAGCTTTTCGTTCAACGCGTCCGCGCTCGTCGTCGGTGGCGCGGTGTTCGGCATCTCGAACACGGAAGTGACGCCGCCCAACACGGCCGCCCGCGATCCCGTCTCCAAATCTTCTTTATGCGTCGGTCCCGGCTCACGGAAATGCACCTGGCTGTCGATCGCCCCGGGCAGCACATGCAGCCCGCGCACATCGCGCGTCGCCTTGGCCTTCGCCGAGCCCAACGCTCCGACCGCCGCAATCCGCCCGCCCGTCACCCCGACATCGGCGGCAAACGTCCCCCACGGCGTCACCACGGTTCCGTTCGTCAAAAGCAGGTCGAAACTCTCGCTCATTCCCGTCCGCCCAGTGAGGTCATCGTCGCGCCATGCGATAGCAGAGTGTACGCGCCAACAACACCCAATGTTGCCACTCTCCGCCCTTGCCAACGCAAAGCCCCACACCCTACTTCTCATTCGATGTCCCACCCGCCCATCCTGCTGAAAGACCGCGGCGTCGTTGAGGTCGCCGGCCCCGACGCGTCCAGCTTCCTGCAAGGCCTGATCACCAACGACATGACGGACGTGGCGGACGGCCGCGCGATTTACGCTGCGCTGCTGACCCCGCAAGGCAAAATCATCCACGACTTCCTGATCGCTCAAGGCACCAGCGAGGCCTTCTGGCTGGACTGCGTCAGGGCCAACGCGGCCGACCTCGCCGCCCGCCTGAAGAAATACAAACTCCGCGCCAAGGTCACGATCACCGACCGCTCGGCTGAACTCCACGTCATCGCCAACGGCCAAGCCGGCGTCACCTTCGAAGACCCGCGCCTGCCTGCTCTAGGCACGCGTGCGATCGCGACAACACCCGGTGATGCACAAGCCGACGACAGCGCCTACGACGAACATCGCCTATTGCTCGGCGTCCCCGATGCAGCGACAGACATCCCGTCCGAAACCCTGTTCCCGCTCGACTGCAATTTCGAAGAACTCCACGGCGTGTCCTTCGATAAAGGCTGCTACGTCGGCCAAGAACTCACCGCCCGCATGAAGCACCGTGCGACCGCCCGCCGCCGCATGCTGCCCGTCACCGCAGACGCCCCACTGCCGCCACCCGGCACGCCGATCAAACGCGGCGCGACCGACATCGGCGAACTGCGCGGCGCGATCGGCAACAAGGGCCTCGCCCTCATCCGACTCGATCGCCTCGGTGACGCCAAGGAAGCAACAGCCGGCGACACGCCGATCCGTATCGGCCGCCCCGCCTACCCACTCATCCTCCCGACCGGAGATACGGAATGAAACGCTGCGCCTGGCCCGGCGAAGACCCGCTCTACGTCGCCTACCACGACGAAGAATGGGGCGTGCCCGAATACGACGACCGCGCACTCTACGAAAAGCTGATCCTCGATGGATTCCAAGCGGGCCTCAGCTGGATCACCATCCTGCGCAAACGCGAAAACTTCCGCCGCGCCTTCGACAAATTCGACCCAAAGAAAATCGCCCGCTACAACGAAACCAAGATCGCCAAGCTCCTGCAGGACGAAGGCATCATCCGCCACCGCGGCAAAATCGAAGGCGCCGTCAAAAACGCCCGCGCCTACCTCGACATCATGGAGAAAGAACCGAACGGCTTCTCCGGTTTCCTCTGGAACTTCGTCGACGGCAAACCGATTCAGAACAAGTGGGACGGTATCAAAAGCGTCCCCGCCGAAACCCCAATGAGCCAAACCATGTCAAAGGAACTAAAGAAACGCGGCTTCACCTTCTGCGGCCCGACAATAGTGTACGCCTTCGCCCAAGCCGTCGGCATGGTCAACGACCACACCACCCAATGTTTCCGCCACAAGGAATGCGCAAAACTAGCGCGGCGCTAAATCTCAACAACGGCGCGCTTGCCCACAGCCCAATCGAGCGCGGCATCCAACCGGTCACCACCCCAAAACACCTCGCCGTCAACGACATAAGACGGCGCGCCGATCAAACCCACGGCGACCGCCCTCTCGGTCTGCACGCGCAAAGCGTCCTTCGACTCCTGCGCCTGTGCCGCGCGCATGACCTCGGCCGCGTTCTGCCCCATCGTCGATAAAATCTCGCCGATTACAAACGGCGACGAGATATCCAGATCACGCGAAAAATTCGCCGAATAGACCCGCCGCACAAACTCCGGCAACCAAGCCTCATTCGCAAACCGGCAGGAGATGCGCGCGGCCAACAACCCATTGCGCGGAAACTGTGACGGCCGCACGAGCGGCAAACCCTGCGCCGCACACAGCCGCGCCATATCGCGCCACATATACGCACCCTTCGCCGGATAAATATTGAACGGCGAGTCGTTCCAACCCTGCGCGCCAAAAATCGGCGCGAGCAGAAACGAGCGCCACGCGACCGGCACACCCCGCGCCCTAGCCGCCGCCTCAACCGCATGCGCCGCCGGGTACGAATAGGTGCTGGCAAACTCGAACCAAAACTCGAGCGTCGAAGCCATCACCCTCTCCCGCGATAAGGCGCCACGCCTTGCTCGGGCACCCACAGCCCGTTCGGCAATTTGCCGGTCTGCCAGAACACGTCGATGGGCATGCCGCCGCGCGGATACCAATAGCCGCCGATGCGCAGCCACTTCGGCGCGATCGTCTCCGCGACGCGTTTACCGATCGCGATCGTGCAATCCTCGTGGAACGCACCGTGATTGCGGAACGAACCCAAGAACAGCTTCAGCGACTTCGACTCGACGATCCATTCATCCGGCGCATAGTCGATGACGAGATGCGCAAAGTCCGGCTGCCCCGTGACGGGACACAGCGACGTAAACTCCGGCGCGGTGAAGCGCACGAGATAGTCTGTGTCGGCATGCGGATTGGCGACGCGCTCAAGCACCGCCTCGTCCGGCGACGCAGGCAACGTTGACGGCTTGCCAAGCTGCGTAAGGTCTTTGCCTTTGGCCATCACGCCCCCCGATAGGTGCAAGATTCGCCGAGCGAGTCGCGCCGCACCGTGACCGACGCAATCTCCGGCAACGTCGCCTTCAGATCGTCGAAGATGAACCGCGCGATGCGTTCCAACGTCGGCAACTCAAGCCCCGGAATCTCATTCAACGTGTGATGATCCAACCGCTCGCGGAGATCGCCGACCGCACGCTCAACCTCGGCGAAATCCCTGATCCAACCTTTCGCCGGATCCAGCACGCCTTCAAGCGTCAACGCCACGGCAAACGAATGCCCATGCATCCGCGAGTTCGGATGCCCCTTAGGCGCCGTCGGCAAAAAATGCGCGGCATCAAAACGAAACTCTTTAGTGATGGAGATCATCTGCCGACCTCCACTCCAAAAGTGTCATGGTCCGCGTAGGCGGACCACCCACGACTTGACGAAGAATCGCAGCGCGAAAAAGTCGTGGATGGTCCGCCTACGCGGACCATGACACCAACAGAGAGATATCCGATAAAACCCGTCACGGAATGCCGATCCACTTGTGTGTCTGCACGCTGAGCCGCCAGCGCGGATGCGCCATGCAATAGCGCGCGGCCGCGTGCATGTTTTCAACCGTCTTGTCGCCCCACATTGGCTGCAACAAGAAATGCTCGAACGCGAGCGCCTGAAACCGTTCAGGCTCCGCACCCGCTTGCGGATAAACCAACTTCAGCTCGTTCCCGCGCCGCTGCACGAGTTCGGTGCCGGCCTTCGGACTGACGCAAACCCAATCGATCCCGGCAGGCGCTTCGATCGTCCCGTTGGTCTCGATCGCGATCTCGAAATCGAGCGCATGAACCGCATCGATCAACGCCCCATCCAACTGCAGCAAAGGCTCCCCGCCCGTAAAAACGACATACCGCTTGCCGCCGCCATTCGCAGGCCACAACGAAGCAACCGCGCGCGCCAATGCCGAGGCGTTCTCAAACTTGCCGCCGCCCTCGCCGTCCGTGCCGACGAACTGCGTGTCGCAAAACGTGCATTGCGCGTCGGCGCGATCGACCTCGCGCCCCGACCACAAATTACATCCGGCAAAGCGGCAAAACACGGCAGGCCGCCCCGCGCGCATCCCCTCGCCTTGCAGCGTGTAGAAAATCTCTTTGACCGCGTACGTCATGCGCGTTCGGCCTTGAAGCGCGCCCACCCGTTCGCCCGCAAATCGCACGCCGGACAATCGGCGCATCCATAACCCCACGCATGCCGCTTCGACCGATCGCCGCGATAGCAGGAATGCGTCTCCTCGACGACCAGGTCAACCAGCGCCGCGCCGCCCAATTGCTCAGCCAACACCCACGTCGCCGCCTTGTCGCGCCACATCAGCGGCGTATCGATCACCAGCCGCGCGTCGAGCCCCAGATTCAAACTCGCCTGCAAACTCTTCAGCGTGTCGTCGCGGCAATCGGGATAACCCGAATAGTCCGTCTCGCACATACCGCCGACGAGATGCTTGATCCCGCGCCGGTAGGCCAGCGCCGCCGCCGCCGTGAAGAAGAAGATGTTTCGCCCCGGCACGAACGTCGTCGGCAACCCGTTCTTGCCCATCGCGATTTCGCCATCGCCGGTCAACGCCGTCGCACCCAACGCCCTGATCACCGACAGATCCAGCACATGATCCGCACCGAGCTTCTTGGCCCAGTCCGGAAACAGCGCCCGCAACCCATCGGCGAACCGCGTGCGCACGTCCATCTCGACGGCGTGCCGCTGCCCGTAAGCGAACCCGACGGTTTCGACATGCGCGAACGCATCCAGCGCCCAGGCGAGACACGTTGCCGAATCTTGCCCGCCGGAAAACAAAACCAGCGCTTTCTTACCGTCCGTCACGAAGCGACCTTAGCAACTGCACAATCGGGCCGCACATTGAGGGGATGCACGCCCCCACGCAATGGGCTAAACCAGCGCGAATATCCCACGGACCATAAGGATTAACCGTGACGGCCATCGCGATCAGCGGCACCGGTCTCTACACCCCGCCCCATTCGATCAGCAACGAAGAGCTGGTCACCGCTTTCAACGCCTACGTCCGCAAACACAATGCCGAACATGGCGCCGACATCGCCGCCGGCAGGGTCCAAGCGCTCGCCGAGTCGAGCACCGACTTCGTGCACAAAGCCTCTGGCATCAAGAGTCGCTTCGTCGTCGAGAAGGATCACATCCTCGATCCGAACGTGATGGCCCCGCGCATCCCAGAACGACCGAACGACCAACTCTCGATCTTAGCCGAAATGGCCGTGATCGCCGCGAAAGAAGCGCTCGACCGCGCCGGCAAAAAACCCACCGACATCGATTGCGTCATCGTCGCCTGCTCGAACCTGCAACGTGCCTATCCGGCGATCGCCATCGAAGTGCAGAACGCGCTCGGCTGCCAAGGCTTCGGCTTCGACATGAACGTCGCGTGTTCGTCCGCTACCTTCGGCCTGCAAGCCGCCGCCGACATGATCCGCGCCGGCAACGCGCACGCCGCACTTGTGGTGAATCCCGAAATCTGCTCCGGCCACCTGAACTTCCGCGACCGCGACAGCCACTTCATCTTCGGCGACGTCGCGACCGCCCTCGTCGTCGAGCCAAAAGAAAAAGCGCGCGGCAAGCACGCCTGGGAGATCCTCGGCACGCGCCTCAAAACGCAATTCTCAAACAACATCCGCAACAATTTCGGCTTCTTGAACCGCGCTGCGCCAGAAGGCATCGGCAAACCCGACAAACTCTTCGTCCAAGAAGGCCGCAAGGTCTTCAAGGAAGTGGTGCCCATGGTCGCCGAACTGATCGTCAGCCACCTCGCCGACGAGAAGATCGCGCCCGAAAGCCTGAAGCGCCTCTGGCTGCACCAAGCCAACATCAACATGAACGACTTCATCGCCCGCAAAGTGCTGGGCCGCGATCCGGTGGCGGGCGAATCCCCCGTCATCTTGGACACCTACGCGAACACAAGTTCGGCGGGCTCCATCATCGCCTTCCACAAATACAGCGACGACCTGAAGGCCGGCGACCTCGGGGTCATCTGCTCGTTCGGCGCCGGCTATTCAGCCGGAAACGTCATCGTACGGAAGCACCACTAAACCGTCTCGCAAGTGCGAAGGGTTTCGGACAAGAGCAACCTCCGAAACGGCAGAAGCGCGCCATTTCCTCGCCGGCGACGGCTCTTGAAACCACTACAACGCGCATCATGAAGCATTTCGCCACCCTCTAAATCATAACGAAATCAATGAGATACGGCGTTCGTTCAGAAAAGTTGGATATAGGCTCTGAAACAGACTGAGAACGATCTTGGAACTTCTGTGTTTTACGCGCCACTAGATGTTACTAATGCGATACAGATCGCGCAGGACGAGCGGCCGGTACTCTGATTCCATTAGAGATTGGCTCCAGGCGACAATGAAAAGCAGTCTTACACGGTGTTCACGAAACCTTCTTTGTCACTGAATTTTGCCGTCAGGACGGTGTAGCGAAGAAATTCAGCCCGCTTTGAACCACCGGCGGCAGGCGCGGCTGAAACTCGTCGGGTCTTCGAACCCCAGCATCTCCGCCATGTCCGCGCGCGAGTGCTTGTCCGCATCGAGCAGTTGCCGCGCGCGCTGCTTCAAATTCGCATCGAGCAGCGCGCGATAACTCGTGCCGTTCGCCGCAAGCCGGCGCACCAACGTGCGCCGCGACAGCCCAAGCTCCCGCGCCGCCTCGTCTTCCGACAACCGCCCCGTCCGCTTGCGCTTGAGCAAACGCTCGACGCGCAGCGTCAGCGTGTCCTCGCCGCGAATGCGTTGCGCGGCTTGTTCAAGTTCGGCGAGCGCCGTCGCCAGCAAATCCTGATCGGCATAAGGCGACGCCTTCGCGCAAACCGCGTTGCTGATCGCAACCGCGTAGTGCCGCTGATTGAAACTCACCGTGCCGCCCAGCACCGCGCGCAGATGATCCGCATGCTCCGGCGCCTTGCCCGGAAACTGATAGGCGACCGTATCGCGCGCCTCTTCAAGCACGGGATCGAGCATCGACTTCGCGCTCATCGCCGCCGTCTGGGCCATCGCATGGAACACGGCCTCGGCCAACGGGACGCCCGACGATATGAAGAGCGTCGTCTTCGCCTTATCGCGCGCCATGCGCAGGCTGAGAAAAGGTCCCCGGACATGTCCGTAGCGCGCGAGAATTTCTATTCCTTCGCCGACGGTCGCCGCACTGCGAACAGCAACTTCCAGCGCACCCTGCGTCGCCGTTCCCCAAACGGCCAGCGCCTTCAGCGGCCAATCTTCGCCGACGATGCGATGCATGTTGGCGCTGAAAGCGATGAAGGAGTACAGCGTCGCCTCCGCACCGGGCTTTGCCAACGCCGCCTCGTCGATATCGACACCCGCCATCAGCGCCTTGCGCAACTCAGGCGTCGTCCCGAACTGCCTTAGCAGAAGGCGCATGTAGCCGGCCGGTGCCGGCACCGACTTCGCCGCGTCGCGCTTGGAATCTCGAACCACCATGTGGCGCAAAATGCCACATTTCTGGCGCGCGCGATACTCACCCCCGGCACGGCCAACGCGTACCTTCAGGCCACCACAAGAAAGCCTAGAAGGGAGAACGTCATGACATTCACGGGCAAAACCGCAGACGGGCGCGAAATCACCTACGTCGACGGCAAGCGGTATCTCTATCTGCTGTCGCTGGTCATCCCGCTTATCCCGGCGCTCAGCGTCGCCGCCTATTTGGCCTTAGGGCACAACGCGCTGGTGACGCTCGTACCCCTGCTCTTCATCTTCGGCCTCATCCCGATGGTCGACGCGATGCTGGGCGAGGACACCCACAACCCGCCCGAGGAAGTCGTGCCGGAAATGTCCGCGGACAATTACTACCGCGTCCTCGCCCTCATCTCGGTGCCGATCTACTGGGTCAGCTTCATCGCGACCGCCGTCATGGTCGGCACGCAGGACCTCCCCTGGTGGTCGGTCGCAGCACTCGCCCTCGGTGTCGGCATGGTCTCAGGCGGCAGCCTCACCACCGCACATGAACTCGGTCATAAGCACAGCCCGGTCGATCGTTTCGCGGCAAAAATCTGCCTGGCGATCGTCGGCTACGCGCACTTCGCTATCGAGCACAATCGCGGCCATCACGTCTGGGTTTCGACGCCAGAAGATCCCGCCAGCTCGCGCATGGGCGAAAGCATCTACAAATTCGCCCGCCGCGAATTGCCGGGCACGTTCAAGCGCGGCTGGGAACAGGAAACGCTGCGCCTGTCTAAGCGCGGCAAAGGCCCGTGGTCGCTCGAAAACGAAATCCTGCAGGGCTACGCGATCACGCTCACCGTCGCCGCCGTCCTAATCGCGATGTTCGGCTGGATTATGATCCCCTTCCTGATCGCGCATCACTTCGTCGGCTGGTACGGCCTCACGCAAGCGAACTACGTCGAGCACTACGGCCTGCTGCGTGAGAAGCGCGCGAATGGCCGCTACGAACCCACCGCACCGCGCCATTCGTGGAACACCAACCACATCTTCTCGAACCTGCTGACGTTCCACCTCCAGCGCCACTCGGACCACCACGCGAACCCGCAACGCCCCTATCAAGCCTTGCGCGACTTCGCCGACTTGCCCCGCCTGCCAAGCGGCTACCCCGGCATGTATGCCCTCGCCGCCGTGCCTTCGCTCTGGTTCAAAGTGATGGACCCGAAGGTGATGGCGTGGGCCGGTGGCGACATCAGCAAGGTCAACGTCGACCGCGCCGCCGCCCCGCGCCTCATCCGCAAGTACGGCACCGCGCCGATCGCGGCCTGACACGTAAAACAAAGCCCGTCGTTGCACACGTCAACGACGGGCGATGTCTCAGACCGGTTGGACGCGAATAACCTTGAACGTTCGCATCACGCCGTCGTGCTCGGTGATGGACAGATACTCGCCCTTCTTGATCTCATGCCGGTCGAGCTTATAGAGCGGCTCGTCGTCATCGCGATCGTCGGCGTCGTAGTCGAAATGCCAGCCCCGCCCGACGTCGATCAGAAGTCCGATCTCGTCGGGCTCGCCCGCCGTGAACCGGCGCACGGTGCATTTCGCCTTGGCCTTTTTCCACTCGTCCGAATTCAGATGCCCGCCCGCGTCGAGCGGCGCAATGAATTCATATCCATGCATCGCGCTGCCGTTAGGGAATTCCTTCGACCGGGCGAGTTCCAAACGCACATGATAAAGAGCCATCGATTTTTCCTCAGTGCGCCATCAGAATCGGCATCGCGGCGTTCGTAAACACGTGCCGCGTCACACCGCCAAGCACCAGCTCGCGCAAACGGCTGTGCCCGTAACCGCCGATGACGAGCAGCCCCGCGCCTGCGCGCTGCGCTGCATCGACCAGCGCGGTTGCCGTGCTCTGGCCGCCCGGATTGACGCCGTGCTCGACCGCCGCCAACCCATGCAGGCGTAGATAATCGCGCAGGCGGTCCATCTGCACCGTATCGATCGGTCCCGACGTGACGTTGATAATCTCAATCGCTTGCGCGCGCGCCAGCATCGGGATCGCGGCCGCGACAGCATGCGCCGCGGCGGCGCCGCCATCCCAACCGATCGCGACTTTCGCGCCCACGATCGCAGCCGGGCGCTGGGGCACGAGCAGCAAGGGCTTGCGTCCGTTCATCAGCGCCGACTCCATCGCCGCGCGCATCGTCATGTCCTTCGCATCAGCGGGCGTATCGAAGATGACGAGGTCCGAAAGTCTCGCCTCTTCCGCGACAACTTCTTCCGACAACCCTTCGCGCATCTGGAAGGATGCACTGATCCCCTTCTGCGTTGTCTGATCGGTGGACGCGCCGGCCGCCTTCGCCAGATTGTCGAGCTTGCCGCGCGCCACGGCCGCCGCCCGGTTGGACGCCTCGCGAGAAGCATCCATGATCTCCTGGATCACGCCGGCTGAAACCCCTTCGCCCAAATAAGGCAGGACCTCGCTCGGATCGGGGCGTACATAAACGCCGGCGACATGACTGCCGAACGCTTTAGCCACCTCAAACGCGGCGTTGAGGACATGCGAGTCGCGCTCGCCGCCGGTCAACGGTACTAGAATCTTGCGATATGACATTGGACCCTCCTGGTCGTGGCAAGAAAACTAGCCAAATGGGGCTACGCTCTCCTTGACTTGAATCAATCAATTAAGCTCAACAATTGAACGCGAACGAGGGCGCGAAAGCTCCATGGTCAAACTGCAGAAAGCGCCGAAACCGCGGGCCTGGCAACGCATGCTTTCAGGCCGCCGACTCGACCTTTTGGACCCCTCGCCCTTCGATGTCGAGATCGAAGATATCGCCCATGGTCTCGCCCGCGTCGCCCGCTGGAACGGTCAGACCTACGGCGACCACGCATTCTCGGTCGCACAACACTGCATGCTGGTCGAAGACTGCGTCGCGCAGCTGAAGCCCGGCGTCGCCCACCGCTGGCGCCTGGCCGCGTTGCTGCACGACGCGCCGGAATACGTCGTCGGCGACTTGATCAGCCCGTTCAAGGCGGCGGTGGGGCTCGACTACAAATCGCTTGAGAACAAACTGCTCGCCGCCATCCACCTCCGCTTCGGCCTGCCGGCGACCCTGCCGGAAGAAACGACGGCGCTGATCAAGCGCGCCGACAAAGTCTCGGCCTTCTTCGAAGCGACGCAGCTCGCGGGCTTCGCGACGGAAGAGGCGCTCTCCTTCTTCGGCTCGCCGCGCGGCATCGCGCCGATGAAGCTGAAACCGCTGCCGGCGGCGGAGGCGCAACGCGAATTCGTCGAACGCTTCAAGACACTGCTGCCCAGCACGCAGGAACACTGATGCCCGCGATCTACGTCTGCCCGAAAAGCAAAGTGCCGGAAAGCGTTCTGCAGTTGCGCCCGTCGCACCTCGTCACGCTTCTCGATCCTGCCGACGACATGCCAACGCCGGATGACGTTCCCGGCCACCGCCATCTGCGTCTCGGCATGCACGACATCGCAACCGCACGCCCCGAATACACGGCGCCCGATCAGATGCACGTGCGCGAACTCATCGCCTTCGCCCGCGATTGGGACCGAAGGCAGCCGATCCTGATTCACTGCTGGGCCGGCATCAGCCGCTCGACCGCTTCAGCCTTCACCATCGCCTGCATGGTCAGCAAACCGGGCAGCGAACTGGCGATCGCGCAACGCCTGCGCCAAGCGGCCCCGCACGCGCAGCCGAACCCGCGCATCGTCGCCTTCGCCGACGCGCTGCTCGAACGCGACGGCCGCATGGTCGACGCGGTCGACGCGATGGGTCCGGGCCAAGTCGTTTTCGAAGGCCGCCTCTTCGCCCTCACCCTGGAATGAGCCAGAACCGCCTCACCCGCAACGAAGCCGAAGCCGCCAACGCGGTCATCATCGGTCTGAACGCCTGCATCGTGACCGTCGCCGATGACATGCCGCGCGTCCTGGTCGTGCGCCGCGATCCCGTATCGAAAGCACACGCCTCCGACGGCCTCGCCTTCGGCCCCTTCGAGCCCGAACACCACCGCACGCTCGAGATTGGTCTGCGCAATCTGGTAAAGGAACAGATGCAAGTGTCGCTCGGCTACGTCGAGCAACTCTACACGTTCGGCGATCGCGGCCGCCACGAACTCGAAGCCGGCGAAGGCCCGCGCGTCGTCTCCGTCGGTTATCTCGCATTGACTCGCCAAGGCGCTGACAGCGCCGGCCGCTGGCGCAACATCTACGACTTCTTTCCGTGGGAAGATTGGCGCAAAGAACGCCCCGCTATCATAGACGCGATGATCCGCCCGCGTCTCGACGCCTGGGCGAAACTCGCCGACAGCCAGACGCGCAACGAACGCGCGCGCCTCTGCTTCGGCTTCGACGGCCTGCACTGGGACGAAGAGAAAGTGCTGGAGCGCTACGAAATTCTCTACGAGGCCGGCGTCGTCATCGAGGCCCGCCGCGACGGCCGCACGCTGCCCTCATCGGCGCCGTCCGCGGAAGATCAAACGCGTTTCGGCGAAGCGATGCTCTTCGACCACCGCCGCATACTGGCGACGGGCATGGGCCGCCTGCGCGGCAAACTCAAATACCGCCCAATCGTCTTCGAAGTGATGGACGCGACCTTCACGCTGCTCGACCTGCAGCGCACCGTCGAAGCGATCTCCGGCATCCGCCTGCACAAGCAAAACTTCCGCCGCCTCGTCGAAACAAGCGGCCTCGTCGAACGCACCGGCAAACGCACCACGAAGGCCGGCGGCCGCCCGGCGGAAGAATTCCGCTTCCGCCGCGAAGTGCTGCGCGAACGTCCGGCACCCGGCGTGAAAGTCCCGCTACGCCGCGCGGCGCGCCTCTAGCCGCACTGCCCCGGATCGGTCACCGCGATCTCGGCCACGACCGGCAGATGATCTGACCCCATCTTGGGCAGCACATCCCGCGAAACAAAACTCAAACCTGGGCCGACGAGCAAATTGTCGATGGGAATCCGCATCTGCGGCGGCAATCTTGACGGCCACGTCCCGCCGGCGCCGGTAAGAATGTTGACGTTCCCGCGCTCCGCGATGGTGCGCATCACATAACCCCAAGGCGCCGCGTTGAAATCGCCCAGCACCAGCTTCGCCCCGGGCCACGCCGCCACATCGCCGGCGATCTCGTCGGCCTGCGCGCGCTGCGCCCACCAAGGCCGGTTCGGAAACGGCCGCGTCATATGGGTGGCGAAAATCTTCATCTGGCAGCCGGCAAGTTGCGTGTCGATCTGAACCAATGGCGAGCGCTCCGGATCGGCCGTCGCCTTGACCGCGGGCGACGTCAGTCGCGCGCGCGAGAAGATCGTGATGTCGCAGCGTCCGTTGCCGACGCAATCGAAGCGATACGGAAATTGCGGCTCCAGCGGACGCAAGGCATCGCGTATCCGCTGCGTTGTCTCGACGAACACGACGATGTCCGGATTGACCTCGGTGACCATCGCCCGCACCTGATCCAAACGTCCATTCGCGAACCACACATTGAAGAGCAACACTTTGAAGCGCGGAGCGTTGGCGGCGACCGGCGGCGGCGGTGTCGTCCATGGCATGGCCGTCAAATAGGCCGAGACCGCAATTGCGGCGGCAACGCCCGCGAGGCGCCACCACTGAAACATCGCCCCGACAAGCGCGACCGATGCCGCGACGACCATGGCCGGTAGCAAAAACTGCCCCGCCAAATCGAACGACCAATGCAGTGACGCGGCGGAAACGCCGATCAACGCCATCGCCGACCACACAACCCCGAAAAGCACGGAGAACCACACGGCGTTCAACAGAATCCGCATCTAAAGATCACTTGTAACAGGTGAAACAAAAAAACTGGTGAGAAGCTAACGCAGGGGGCGTCGAGAGGCGGTTCTATGGCAAAAAGCCGTGACGCGCATGTGACCTGCGACCTATTTGGCCGAGATCCTCACGCCCGCTTGACTTCACCTTATGCTCAACCCTAGCATTTATTCCAAGGCGGCATCTGGACCCGCCGTTTTTTGATACCATATATATGCTCAGATTGAGCATAACGAGGATATGATGTCAGCCCCCGCGCCCCACGCCAAGTTGGCCTACACGCCCGAAGTCGCCGCCGCGACGCGTGAGCTATACGCGAAGGTCTCGAACGTCATCCCCGAGATCGAGTGGCCCCACTTCGCGCCGCTGATCGCCGAGATCAACCGCCTGAAGAAGGAGCGCGGCGCCGTCATCCTCGCGCACAATTACCAGACGCCGGAAATCTTCCACTGCGTCGCCGACTTCGTGGGCGACAGCCTCCAACTCGCGCGCGAAGCGGCGAAGACGGATGCGAAGATCATCGTCCAAGCCGGCGTCCACTTCATGGCTGAGACGTCGAAGATCCTGTCCCCGGATAAGACGGTGTTGATCCCCGACCTCGAAGCGGGCTGCTCCCTCGCCGCCTCGATCACAGGCGCCGACGTACGCCTGCTCAAACAAAAATACCCGAACCTGCCCGTCGTCACCTACGTGAATACGTCCGCCGACGTGAAGGCGGAAAGCGACATCTGCTGCACCTCGTCGAACGCGGTCGCGGTCGTGGAATCGATCGCCAAGGAACGCGGTGTCGACACGGTCATCATGATCCCCGACAAATTCCTGGCGCAGAACGTCGCCAACCAAACCAAGATCAAGATCATCGCCTGGCACGGCCGCTGCGAAGTACACGAGCGCTTCACCGCCGCCGACATCCGCCGCTTCAAAGCCGACCACCCCGGCGCGATCGTCCTCGCCCACCCCGAATGCCCCGCCGACGTCGTCGCCGAAGCCGACTTCGCCGGCTCGACATCGGCAATGACCGACTACGTGATCCAGAAACGTCCGCCGCGCGTGGTGCTGCTCACCGAATGCTCGATGGCCGACAACATCTCGGCGCAAATCCGCGACGTCGAATTCCTCCGCCCCTGCAACCTCTGCCCGCACATGAAGCGCATCACGTTGGACAAGATCCTGCGGTCGCTCCAGACGATGCAGTTCGAGGTGAAGGTCGACCCCGAAATCGCAAAGCGCGCGAGAGCCTCGGTCGAAGCCATGCTCGCCGTCGGCAAACCCAAACCCGCGGTGCACTGACATGACGAACGACAACATCATCAACTCGGGTGGCGTCCTCATCGTCGGCGCAGGCCTCGCCGGCCTCTTCACCGCGCTCAACATCAAGGGTCCGGTCACGATCCTGTCGGCCGCCTCGCTCGGCTCCGGCGCGTCCAGCACCTGGGCCCAAGGTGGCATCGCCGCCGCACTCGGCGCGGACGACTCGCCGGAACTCCACGCGCAAGACACCGAGATCGCAGGCGCCGGCATCGTCGAACCGAAGATCGCGCGCCTCATTGCCTCGGAGGCGGCCGCCCGCATCGACGACCTCGCGCGCCTCGGCGTGCCCTTCGACCGCGACGCCAACGGCGGCTACGTCCTGGGCCGTGAAGCCGCGCACAGCCGCAACCGCATCGTCCGCGTAACCGGCGACCGCGCCGGTGCGGAAATCATGGCCGCGCTCATCAAAGCGGTAAACAACGAACCGCGCATCAAAGTCGTCGAAGGCTACGTCGCCTTCGAACTCGCGATCGAAGACGGCCGCGTCGCCGGCGTCTACGCGCACCGCGTGAACGACAAAGCCGCCCCCGTCTTCATCCGCGCCGACGCAACGATCTTCGCCCTCGGCGGCGTCGGCGGCCTCTTCGAAGTGACGACCAACCCGCCGCAAGCCCGCGGCCAAGGCCTCGGCATGGCCGCCCGCGCCGGCGCCACCATCGCCGACCCGGAATTCGTCCAATTCCACCCGACCGCGATCAACATCGGCCGCGATCCCGCACCGCTCGCCACCGAGGCTTTGCGCGGCGAAGGCGCGATCCTGGTCAACGACCGCGGCGAACGCTTCATGCTGGCGATCCACAAAGACGCCGAACTCGCGCCGCGCGATGTGGTGGCACGCGGCATCTTCCGCGAGATCCGCAAAGGCCGCAAAACCTTCCTCGACGCGCGCACCGCCATCGGCCCGCGCTTCGCCGAAAAATTTCCGACGGTGTTCGACTACTGCAAGTCGGCCGACATCGATCCACGCACCGACTTGATCCCCGTCGCCCCCGCCGCACACTACCACATGGGCGGCATCGCGGTCGACGAACACGCACGCACGAGTCTCAAAGGCCTCTGGGCCATCGGCGAATGCGCGTCGACGGGAGCGCACGGCGCAAACCGTCTCGCCTCGAACTCGCTGCTCGAAGCCATCGTCTTCGGCGCCCGCGCAGCCAAAGACGTCGCTCACGTCGCCCGCCACGAGACGAACGCGGCAAGACCCGTCACGAACGGCACGCTCCCGACAGCCGTCGCCGTCAAAACCTTGCGCCACACGATGACCATGAATGTCGGCCTCGAACGCGACGCCGAAGGCTTGACCGAAGCGCTCGCAACCATCGCGCAACTTGAGAAGGCCAACGCCGGCGACGCCGACATGCGCAACATGACGGCGACGGCTCTCATGATCGCAGGCGCGGCCCTCAACCGCCACGAAAGCCGCGGCGGCCACTTCCGCAGCGACTACCCGCAGACGGACGCAAAAGCCAAACGCACGTTCACAACCCTAGCCGAAGTTCGCAAGACAGCAGCCAAAGCCGTCGGCGCCACTGCGCCCGCCAAACTCCAGGCGGTGAAATGAAGACGCCCGCCGTCGCCGTGCAACCGCTCTCGCCACTGATCATCGAACCCGCCGTCCGCGCGGCCTTGCTCGAAGATTTCGGCCGCGGCGGCGACCTGACGACGGAAGCGACAATCCCACCGCATGCCGCCGCCCACGGCGTGATCGCCGCGCGCGAACCCGGCCGCATCGCGGGCCTCGACCTCGCGATCGCCGCATTCCATCTGCTCGATCCGAAAATCAAAGTCACGATCCACACGCCCGACGGCGCAAACGTGGAACGCGGCGACACCGTCGCCGTCATCGAAGGCCGCGCACGCCCGATCCTCAGCGCCGAACGCGTCGCGCTGAACTACTTGGGCCGCCTCTCCGGCATTGCAACGGCGACGGCGACACTCGTCGCGCTCGTTGAAGGCACCAAAGCCAAAGTCGTCTGCACCCGAAAGACAACGCCGGGTCTGCGCGTGTTCGAAAAATACGCCGTGCGCTGCGGCGGCGGCCAAAACCACCGCTTCGGCCTCGACGACGGAATCTTGATCAAAGACAACCACATCGTAGCAGCCGGCGGTGTCCGCCAAGCGATCACCGCAGCGCGCGCCCACGCGGGCCACATGGTCCAAGTCGAAATCGAAGTCGACAGCCTCGACCAACTCGAAGAAGCGCTAACCCACGGCGCAAACACCGTCCTCCTCGACAACATGAAACCCGACACCCTGCGCGAAGCCGTCAAACGCACCGCAGGCCGCGCCAAACTCGAAGCCTCAGGCAACATCAACGCCGACACCATCGCCGCCATCGCCGCCACCGGAGTCGACCTCATCTCCTCCGGCGCCATCACGCACTCGGCAAGAGTCCTAGACCTCGGCCTCGACTTCAAACCGGTCTAAGGCACGAACTTCATATCGCCGTACTCCCACGTCCACGGCGCGCCGGTCTCGCCGAGCAGAAACTTCACCAGACGTGGAAAGCCGGCTTCCGCCCGCACGTCATTTGCCAGGATCACGACGCAGCTACGCCGCGTCTCGACGCACACCCATGTGTTGCCCGTGGTGTCGTTGTGCCCGCCTTTGTAGAAGCCCGGTCCTTGCGGTCCCTTGAACACGATGACGCCAAGGCCTGCCGCGAGATCGGCGCGCCGCTCCGCCACCGGCAGCTCAGGCTGCAGCGACGGAAACTGCGACGCCGTCGTGATCGGCAAATAAGGCTTCGTCAGTTCGGCACGTGCGCGCGGCGAAATTCCCTCGCCGCTGACATACCCCGCGGCCAGCCGCGCCACATCGTCGATCGTCGTATCCATCGATCCGGCCGCACGCGGCGTGCTGCGTTCGTCATGCGGTTCGACCTTGCCGTTCGCATCAAATCCGTCAGCAAGGTTCTTCGCGAAATCCGCGCGCCACATCATGCTGGTGTTCGTCATGCCGAACGGCTCGAACACGCGCCGCCGCATCTCTTCGCCCACGTCCAGCCCAAGCCCCTTCTCCAACACGAACTGCAAGAGAATGAGCCCCTCGCCCGAATAGGCGTAACGCGAGCCGGGCTCGAAATGAAAACGCAGCTTCCCGTCCGGCTCCAAGAACGCGAAATTCGCAAAGCCCGAACTATGCGTCAGCAGAATACGCGGCGTCAGACGCCGCCACCGCTCGTCGCCCTTGAGGTCGCTCCACGGCGCATACTTGTCCTCCGTCGGATAGTCCGGCAACGGCTTCGGCAGATACGTCGCAATCGACGCATCGAGATTGATCTTGCCCTCATCCGCCAACTGCACGACGAGATGCCCGAACGCCGCCTTGGTCAGCGACGCGCCGTACATGATCGTGTGAATCTGCAGCGGATCGCCCTTGGCGTTGCGCTTGCCGTAGGCCTGTACGTAAACCGGCGTGCCGTTCTCGACATAGGCGATTGCAAGCCCCTGCGCACCGGTCGCCTTCATCACCTTCGCGACCTCGGCGTCAATCTCGTCGTTGCTGCGCCGCGCGTCCGCCGCGTGCGCAATGGTCGTCAAAGCCAACGCCGTCCAAACGATCGCAAAAATGCGCATGACGCCCTCCCTCGAAGGCCTCACTAGACCGCGAGGTCACCCACGGATCAACTCTTGAAATGCGGCGGGCGCGTTCAGTTCGACGCGGTCGTCGCCGGTGCGGCGGGCGGCGTAACAGCGGCCGCGGGCGTCGTCGCAAGCGCGTTGTTCGAGACCCCACCCGTGCCATAGCGCGCGCGGAAATCCTGCAAGAAGGCGCTCAGCGTGTCGGCTGACGACACGCGTTTGACAAGGCTCTTGTAATCGTCGCCGGTCACGTCAGGCGATTGTGTCACCACCGCGAACGCCTTCGCGTCCGGCGACAACGACATCTTCGCCTCATACCGCGTGCGCAACCGCTCCAGCGAGGCGCCGTCCCCGGCCAGCGAATAGGCGACGCACGCGCGCATCAGATCGTCGCGCTCCGTCTGCGTCATCGCCGTCGCATCCTGATACCGCGTGCCCAGCATCGTCTCGGCCTTCGCCGCCGCATCCGGCCAGCGTTGCGCGTCCCAATAGATGTCGGCGCGCAAACGATCCGCCTCCGGCGTCATATCCGCCGCAACGAGATCGAGCGCTTCGTCGTACATCTTCAAATCGGCAAGCGCCCGCCCCTCGATCAAACTGCGTTGCGCGATCAAGTCGTCCGGCAACCGTGTTTGCTTCGTGTCGCGAATGGCGCCCAACGCCTTTTCGGGCTTGCGATCGAGGAGATAGATGAGTGCCAGCCGCGTCGCGACCGACGCCTTGCCGATCCCCTCCAAACGATTGCTGACCTGGTGCTGCAGCAACTCCGCCGCCTGCGGCAACAGATCGACCGACACAAGCCGGTCCGCAAGCTTACGGATCATCTCGTCGCCCTGCGAGCCCACCGGCGTCAACTCGCGATAATCGTAGAACAAGGCCAGAGCCTGAACCGGCGGAAGATCATCCGCCTTGCCGGCGAGGAACAATCCCTCGAACATCTTGCCCATCTGCGCCGCCGTCGCGCGCGCTTCGTCCGTGTTCGCGAAATGACGCACCGCAAGGCGCATCGTGTTCAACCCGTCGCGCACCCGGTTGTTCTCAACATAGAGCTTGCCGAGTTCGGTCAGCGTCTTCAGTTCGGTCTCATCGCCCCGCCACTGATAGCGCAAGCGCTCCAGCGCATCGATCGCCTGCTCAGGCTTGATCTTGCCCTTCTGCGATTTCAGCACCGTCCCCTCAAGCTTCGCCCGCATAGCGATCGGCTTGTAAGACGACGCCGCCAGTTCGTCGTAGGCGGCAATCGCAGCATCGATCTTGTTCGACACGACGTCCAGCTCGGCGCGCACAAGCTTCGCCTTGCCCTCGACGTCAGCCGGCAAAGGGCCTTGCGGCATGCCGGCCAAAGCTTGCGTCGCGCTTGACGGTTCGTTGAGCGCAAGCGCGGCTTCCGCCAGCGACGTGCGCGCCCGCGCCTGCCAGACCGGCGGATAGCGGTTCAAAATCTTCGTCGCCGTCATTAGATTGCTGCGCGCCAACCGCCAATCGCGCACGCCGGCGGCAGCCAAGCCCCGCCACAAAGCCGCATGCGCATCGTTGCCCAAGGCTTCCATGCTGAGATCGGTCAACGCCTCGCGCGGCCGCGCCATCATCAGATTCGCCACAGCTCGCGTCACGCGGAACGCAGGCGTCGCCTCCGCCGTTTGATCCTCGCGTGCAATGTTGCCCAGCACGCCCAAGCTTTCCGCCGCAAAGCCCTCCGCGATGTAGTAACGGGCCAGCGACATGCGCGGCGCGCTCATGCCGCCGGGGCTCGTCGCCGACAGGCGCATGAGTTTGCGCACGGCTTCCGCTCGTGTCTCGGCAACCGGCTTGCCCCACGCCGCAAAATCGACATAGGCCGGACTCTCGCCGCTGGCGAAGGTCGGCGTGTCCGTCGTCACCGCACGCGCAAACAGCGCGTCAGAAATATTGAGCCCGTTCGGCCGCGCGATCACCGCATCCGTGCCCTCCACGGTAACGGTCACGTCATCGGCGATCGCCTGCACGGCGAGACCTTGCTGGGACGGCAGCGCCGCGAATTCAACAAAACTGCGTCCCGTGGCCAGACCGCGCGCCGGCGCGTAACTCAACACCGCGGCGAGGCGGTCTTGCGTCTGCGGATCGCGCATCCAAACGACCTGCTGCACGCCGGGCAAATAGGCGCGCATCTTCGTGTTCGTACCCGACGTCTGACGCACCAACTGCAACTGCGCCGGCATATCCGGCACCGTGTTGCCGACCGCGATCACCCAACTGTTGCCGGCAGCCGACGTCGACACCGACATCGATGCCGGCGCCTCCAGACGGAAGGCGGTAATGCCCGGCGCAATCTCCGTCGGCGTCGATAAGATTCGCGCCGGTGCATTCGGCAAAGTGGCGAGCGCGCTCAAATCCATAGTCTCGCCGCTCGACGCGACGAACCAAATCGCCAGACCGCGCCGAAACACGGCAGCCGGGGGCAATTTCGAATACGGCAGCTCAAGCCGCAGCATCGAACCGAAAATCTCCGCCCGCGCCTGCCCCGGCACGGCAGCGGTTGCTGCCGGCAACGGCGACAGCGCCGCTTCAAGATCACTCTGCCCAAGCCGCAACGCGGGTGGCAACGGACTGGGATCGGTCGGCGACGCGACAGGCGCATCGGGATCTGGCGCGTGATCGGCAACAGCAATCGCAGCAGCATCCGAGTGCGCCGCAACCTTCACGTCCGCAGCCTTGGCATCGACGACCGTCGTAGGTTTGGCGGGTTCAGCGGCCGCAGCGGCAGCCGGAGGCGGCGCCTCGCCTTTGCGTGGCGGCAATTTGAAAGCGATTTTCTCGGCCACGAGCACCGGCGGCGCGGGCACCGCATCAGCGGTCTGATCCGGGATCAAGATTTTCGGCGCCGACGTCGCTGCGGTCTCCGCAGCAGCGGCGGCGTCCGACTTCGGATCGCTGAGCTCAAGGACGATCTGATCGCCCTCGCTCGCATCGCGAAAATCGGCTTCGCGGTCGACGTCGAACTCGACCGTCAGCTTGCCGTTGGCGACGCTCGATCGAGCACCGCGCACCCATCCGGGCGGCGACTGCGTGAAGCGCTTAAGGTCGACCTTAGCTTCCTTGGAAAACGTAACCGTGAGTTTGCCGTCGGCCAGCTTCGCCGTGTGAATGGCCTTGCCCGGAAAATCGAACAGCAGCCGCGTCGTCTTCTCGCGTTCGGTGACGCGCACGACAAGCTGGCGGCTCTCCTTCTGCGTCGTCGGGTCGGGCGCGGCCGGCGCCGGGGGATCACCCGCAAACGACGGCGGCACGAGATCGAACGACACACGCGTGCCCTGAGTGGCGTTCTTGAGCCGCACCGGCCCCTTCAGCGCAAAGCGCAACGTGCGCCCGTCGGCGTCTTGCCGAACCAACGCGACATAGGGATCAAGCGCACGCGCCAGCAACTCGGTGTCGGCGTCGAACGTCTCATCGAAGCGAACGACGAACACGCCGTCGACAATCTGGCCCTGGCCCTTCACATCGTCGGACCAATCGAACGTCACGCGTCCGAACCCGCCCTGCGCGGCGGCGCTCACCTTCACGGTCGGCTTGTCCGCGCCCTCGGCAAACGCCAAGGACGCAAGCGCCAACGTCACGAAGCCGATGGGCAATAACGTGCGCAACGAGTGAAGGCCCTGCAAAGAGTTCTGAACCGACCGAGGCTAGCGACCGCGCGGTTAAGTCTGCGTTAAGGATCAGGCGGGCGGCGGCGTTGGCGTTGCCGCACCAGCAGGCTGCGGCTGCGCGGCAGGCGCCGGTTCCGCAGCACGCTGCCGCTGCACATTGAGCCTAAGCGCCAGCATAACCGTCAGATCCTGCGCCTTCGACGCATCCATCGCCGCCAGCACGGCGCCGATCTTTTGCGGCTTCATCCGAGACGCAACGCTCAGAAGCACGCCGCGATCCAGCTTGTTGAACACCCGCGCCGCATCGGCGGGCTTCATGCTCTCATACGTCTTGACGAGCGAGGTCATCTGCACCTCTTCCGCCTCGTCGCGCTTGGCGAGCATGGCGTTGAGACGCGTCTCCAAATCCTTGAGCTCAGCGAGGCGCTCTTCGACGCGCTTCTCCGTCACACCGATCAACTGCTCGCGCATGGTGAGGTCGTGTTCGCGCTCGTCCAACGCTGCGCGCCGCGCGCTTAGATTCTGCAAGACTTCCGCCTCGCCCTTCGTCTGTGCCTGCCCGATCGACGGTGCCGGCGCAGGCGCTGCAGCCGCTGGCGTGGTCTCGGTAGGTGCGTGCGTCGCCTCGGCCGCGGGCGCTTCAACCGCAGCCGGCGCTTCCGCGGCAGGCGGCGCCGCAGGCTCAGCTTGTGGCGATGCACTCGATGCCAGCGCACCGATCCGCAACGTCAACAGGATACCGGCGGTGCCGATCAGAACAGGCAGAAGACGAACGCGCGACGACATGATCTTATTCTTTCTTTAGCGCAGGCCGCCGAGAGCCCGCAGTGCTTCGCCGCCGACCCGCGGCGCCGTGCGCGGCGCGACTTGCGGCCGCGCCGATTCCAATCGTTGACCCAGCCGCTCGCCCGATTGCAGAAGCAGCGCCAGTTCGTCGTTCAAACCGCGCGCCCGCTTGATCTTGTCGTCAAGCATTTGCCCGGACGAAACGGCCGCCGCCTTCAGTCCGTGAATGCCGGCCTCCGCACGCGCCGCCGAATTGTTCAGCTCGCGTATGACGTCCGTCAGCGCCGCTTGCGCGCTGCGCATGTTCGCCAATCGGCGCTCAAGCCGAAACGCATAGAAGATCGTGGCGCCAAGCATGGCGATGACGACGACGTCGATAACAAGACCCGTATCCATGACTAAATCATCTCCGCCGCCACTGGGCGCTTTCTGATGGTGTTTTCGACTCTGACCGCGACCTGATGGCCGACACGGCCCATGCGTCCGTTGAGAAGCCCGACGCCGCCGCACCGCAATTCGATGCGCGCCTCAGGCCCCACGTTGAGCAGAAGGGTCTGCCCCACTTCGAAATTCATCACGTCGTTCAGCGATAGCGGCAACTCATCAAGCACCGCCTCGATCTCGACATTCGTGCGCCACAGCTCGGTCGCAAGATGGCCTTCCCAGATCGAGTCGCGGCCGAATTTTTCGCCCATGAACATCTGCAGCAGCAATTCGCGGATCGGCTCCAGCGTCGCGTAAGGCAGCAGCAACTCGATGCGCCCGCCCCGGTCTTCCATGTCGATGCGCAGCTTGACCAGAACCGCCGCATTGGCGGGACGTGCGATCGCCGCAAAGCGCGGATTGATTTCAATGCGGTCCAGCTGGAACTGCACCTGCGAGACCGGCTCGAACGCGACCTTCAAATCCTGCAGCACGACCTCAAGCATCCGCTGCACCAGCGTCCGCTCGATCGTGGTGTAAGGACGGCCTTCGACGCGCATCGCAGCCGTACCGCGGCGTCCGCCGAGAAGCACGTCGACGATCGAATAAATCAGGTTGGAGTCGACGGTCAGCAGCCCGTAATTGTCCAACTCCTCCGCGCGAAACACCGCCAGAATGGCCGGCAGCGGGATCGAATTCAGATAGTCGCCGAACCGCACCGACGAGATGTTGTCCAAACTGACTTCGACGTTGTCCGACGTGAAGTTGCGCAAGCTGGTCGTCATCATGCGCACAAGCCGGTCGAACACGATTTCGAGCAATGGCAGACGCTCATAGGACACCAAGGCCGAATTGACGATTGCCTGAATGCCCGTGCGCTCTTCGCTATTCCCACCGCTGGCGTCGAACCCCAGAAGGCTGTCGATTTCGTCTTGATTGAGAACGCGCTCTGCCGAGCCTTCCTCGGCGGGCTTATCGCCCGCTTCGCCGCCGGCAACAGCAGTCGCCGCACCGTCGGCCGGCGCAGCCGCAGCGTCAGGCTTCGCCGCCTCGCTGCCCGCTTCTTCCATTTCAACTTCGCCGGATTCGTTGTTCGTCGTCACGGGAGCGTTACTCGAGGTTACTGGATGATCATTTCGCGAAACAGAACGTCTTTGATCTTGACCGGCTCGACCGCCAGGTTCACGCGACGCAGCATCTCTTCCTTGAGGCGGAAGACCGACGCCGACCCCGTCAGATCCTCGACGCGCAGCTCGCGCAGATAAGTCTGAAGCTGATCGACCACGCGCGGCATCACCGGCTCGATCGCAGCTTTCGCAGCTTCGGCTTCGCCTTCAAGCTCGAGCGACACCGAAAGCTTCAAGAACGCCGGCTTGCTGTCTTCGCCCGTCGCCACATTCACAAGAATGTCCGGCACATCGTAGAACACCGGATGCACCACGTCTTCGCCGTGCGCACCTTCCGCACCATGCGCCGCCGCTTCGCCATGCCCGCCCTCCGCGACCGCATGCTCCTCGTCTCCGCCTGAGAACAGGAACATGTAGGCGCCAAGTCCCAGCACCACGACCAGCACCGCCGGCGCGACGACGAACATCAGCGTCTTGCGCGACAGGTTGATCTTGGGAATGAAGCCAAGGAGGCCTTTCTTCTTCGGCGCGGCTTCCGCCGGCGCTTCGCCTTCCTTGCCTTCGGTTTTCGCGTCGGCGTCTGCTGCCTTCGCCTTGTCCTTATCGGCGTTTTTGTCGCCAGCCATGTTCTTGCCCACCACTCCGTGTACGGACGGGTTACAGTTTCCGTGAGGTAAAAATGGGCCATCCTGGTTAAATTTCAGTTCGCCGCGCGGCAAATAATGCCGGGCCAATCGCGCCGCTTAACGAGAGATTACCAAGGAAATATCAGCGTTTCCGCGCATTTCGCTCATGGCACGCGCGCTGCTTAAGGATGAAGCGAGGCTCATGCAAATTCATGGGCTTCGCGGAGTGGTGACCGCCCATGGAAAACGCATTGCTCGTCGGATTGTCGGCGCAAATCGCGCTGCGCCGGAATATGGACATAATCGCGAACAATCTCGCGAACGTGTCCACGACTGGTTTCAAGCGCGAAACGCCGATGTTTGAAGAACTGTTGGCCGGGATTGAGGCCGACACCGGATCGATGCGCGAGGTTTCGTTCGTGCGCGACTGGGGCGTTCTTCGCGACATGACCTCAGGCCCCTTGCTGCAGACCGGATCGGCGTTCGACGTCGCGGTCGAAGGCGACGGCATGCTCGTGGTCCGCACGGACGCCGGCGAGCGCTACACGCGCGACGGCCACATGAAGATCAACGCGCAGGGACAGATCGTCACCGCCGACGGCAGTCCCGTCGTGGGCGACGGCGGACCGATCTCCGTGCCGCCTAACACGACCGACATCAAGATCGCACAAGACGGCACGATCTCGGCCGGCAACGACGTCATCGGCCGCTTCCGCCTTGTCGCGTTCCCGCCGGGCGCGCTGCACAAGGAGGGCAAGAACCTCTACAGCGCCGACATCCCGCCCGACCAACCGAAGAGCGCGCGCGTCCTGCAAGGGATGATCGAACGCTCAAACGTCGAGCCGGTGGTCGAGATGACGCAAATGATCGAGGTCATGCGCGCCTACCAGCATTCGACCGAAACACTGAACGCAACAGACGAATTGATGCGCAAGGCTTTGCAAAAGCTTGGCGACGTCAAGGTTTAAAGGAGTAGCCGGCCATGAGATCACTCAGCATCGCAGCGACGGGCATGTTGGCCCAGCAGCTGAACGTCGAGGTCATCTCGAACAACATCGCCAACATGAACTCGACGGCGTTCAAACGTCAACGCGCGGACTTTCAGGACCTGCTCTACCAGAACCTGGAACGCATGGGCGCGACGTCGTCGGATCAAGGCACGGTGATCCCGTCCGGCATCCAAGTCGGCTCGGGCGTCAAGACGGGCTCGGTCTACCGCATCACGACGCAGGGCGACCTGATCGCGACGGAGAAGGATCTGGACGTCGCCATCGAAGGCCGCGGCTTCTTCCGCGTCGACCTGCCGTCGGGCGAAACGGCCTACACCCGCGCGGGCGCCTTGGGCCTCAACGCGCAGGGTCAGATCGTGACGCCGGACGGCTACACGATCCAACCCGGCATCACGATTCCCGACGGCGCGACCAGCACGACCATCAACGCGCAAGGCCAAGTCTACGTTCGCCTGGCGGGTCAGACGACCGACACGCTGGTCGGCCAATTCGACCTTGCCGTGTTCGCGAACGAAGCTGGCCTCGATGCGCAGGGTTCGAACCTCTACCTCGAATCGGCAGCCTCGGGCTCGGCGCAGACCGGCACACCGGGATCGACCGGCTTCGGCAAGATCAATCAAGGCTTCCTCGAAACGTCGAACGTCAACGCGGTCGCCGAAATCACGGCGCTGATCACCGCGCAACGCGCGTACGAAATGAACTCCAAGGTGATCACGGCGTCCGACGAAATGTTGTCGATGACCGCGCGCCTCAGCCGCTCGTAAACCGAAGGAACAGTAGACCATGCGTATTCTCCTCGCGGCCATCGTGGCGCTTTCGGTCGCCGGTCAGGCGCAAGCCGACACGGCGGTCACCGCCGACGCCATCGCGACCCGCATCAGCGAAACGATCGCAGCGCGCCTGCCCTCGCCCGGCCGCTACAAAGTCGCGCTCGCCGATCCCGGCTATCAGCTCAACCTGCCCGCGTCGGCGCAGGGCCGTTACGACATCGCGGCGCTGACCTTCGACCCGGCGCGCCAGTCGTTCACGGCGGCGCTCGCCTACACGAACGCCGGCGGCGACCGCGAATACGTCCGCATCGGCGGCGCGGCCGCAGCGGTGGTTCAAGTCCCAGCTCTCCTCCGCGACGTTGCGCCGGGCGAGACGATCTCGGAGGCCGATCTGACGACGATCGAGATGCCGGCCGATCGCTTGGGCTCGCAGATCCTGACCTCGTCCACGAACATCGCGGGCCAAGCCGCCCGCCGCATGCTGCGCGCCAACGTGGCTCTGCAGACCTTCGACGTGAAGAAGCCCATCCTGATCAAGAAGGGCGAACTCGTCATCGTTACCTACGCCGTCGACGGCATTCAGCTCACCGCCCAAGGCCAGGCGCAAGCCGAAGCCGGTCTCGGTGACACGGTGGCGATCCTGAACACCCGCTCGCGCCGTACGATCGATGCGCGCGTCACGGGCTCCGGCGCCGCCACCGTCATCGTGGCGAACGCCAACGCCATCGCCGCCCGCTAACGACCAACGAAGAAGAGAACATCCATGCGCAACGCCAAATCCATCGCGGCCGCATCGCTCACCCTGCTGCTGGGCGCCTGCTCCACGGTCGACAAGCTCAATGCCGTCGGCCAAGCCCCGGACATGACGCCCATCCTCGACCCGCGCGACCGCAACGGCGGCCGCCAGGTGACGATGCCGATGCCGCGCCAGGAGGTGCCGTTTTACCAGTCGAACTCGCTGTGGGCCGCAGGCTCGCGCTCCTTCTTCAAGGACCAACGCGCGACCAAGATCGGCGACATCGTTACCGTCCTGATCGACATTTCCGACAAGGCGGAAGTGTCGAACGAAACCTCGCGCAGCCGCACGTCGTCGGAGAACGCGGACCTCACCAACCTGCTCGGCCTGGAAGGCGCAGCGGTCGGTCAGCTTTTGCCGAACGGTTACAACCCCAGCGTCGCACTCAACCTAGGCAGCGAGTCGACGACCGACGGCCAGGGTTCGGTGAACCGCAAGGAGAAGGTCGAACTGACGCTCGCCGCGGTGGTCACGCAGATCCTGCCCAACGGCAACATGGTGCTTGAGGGCCATCAGGAAGTGCGCGTGAACTTCGAACTGCGCGACCTCGCCGTGTCCGGCATCGTCCGCCCCGAAGACATCAGCGCGACGAACGAAGTCAAACACACGCAGATGGCCGAAGCCCGCATCAGCTACGGCGGCCGCGGCCAGATCACCGACGTCCAACAGCCGCGCTATGGCCAACAGATCGTCGACATCCTCTTCCCGTTCTAAGCCGATCACCACCGGCAAAGAACGACCAAGGCCGGGAGCAATCCCGGCCTTTTTCATTTGCGCCCCGCAAAAGCGCTGGATAATCACGGTGAAGTGGCACACGTGGCACAAGGGTTCAGTGTGCAACATCGCGTGCCATGTGTGTGACTCAACCGGCCCATGCGGGACAAGTGGGACAAGGGTCGCCTGTCCCACATCGTGGCCGCGCCGCGCGCTGATTGATCGCGTCTACGGGCAAACTCTGTGGATGCACACGCGCTCTTGTTCGCTTACGGCTTTGGCTGGTTGCGCGCCGCCGCCATCATTTTGACGGCGACATTCAGGGCACCGTTCTGGTTCTGGCCTGTGATCAAGCGGCCGTCCTCGACGACATGATTGGCGAAGATATCGCGCCAGCCTGCAGCGCTTTCGAACGCGGCGCCCGCGGCGCGCAGTTCACGCTCGGGATGCATCGGCGTTATCGTGATGCCCAGTTCTTCGACCTGCTTGTCGGTCACTGCGGTCAATCGCCGCCCGCGCACCAAAGGCGCACCGGTTTCATCGCGTGCCTTCAAGAGCCCCAGTGGTCCGTGACAGACTCCGCCGACGATGCGCCCGGCTTTCCACGCCGCGGAGATCTTCTCACCCAAAACGTCAGACGTGCCGAGGTCATAGGCCGCGCCCCAACCGCCGGCCAGGTAGACGACGTCATAGCTCGCAAAGTCGACGTCGTCGATCTTCAGCGAGCCTTGCGTCTTGCGGCGAAATTCCGGATCGATCTTGAACCGCTTGTCGGTGCCGGACTCCACGAACCACCGAAACGACAGCGGATCGATCGGGATGGCGCCGCCTTTGATGCTGGCGACGTCGACCTGCATGCCGCCTTCCAGGAACACATAATACGGTCCCGTCATCTCGGAAGCGAAGACGCCCGTTGCGGCGCTGCCGGGCGCAAGCGTCGCCTGGCTCGTCGTCACGATCAGCGCGCGCCCGCCGGGAAAATCGACTGTCGGCCCCACATAGTCGGGATGGAGACCAAGGCCTCTGACGAGCGGCGGCAAACCGAACCAGGCAGCGCCGACCAGCGCGAGCGCAAGGGTCACTATCGACACGAGAACTCTCATAGGCTCGCCCTCCTCTGCCGTGCGCGCTGCATAACATCTAGGCGGCGCGTCGGACGACAACGTTGACCTACATCAACACCCGGATGGATGCGGGCGCTGCTGTGGTATGTGCAAGCCCAGCTAGCCGCAGCGGCGCTTGTCAGGTTACGTCGCGGCCTTCGGGCACGATATAGACCACGCGGCCTGACTCGTCCCTGACGGGCGTCAGCGAGATGTCGATCTTGCGCGCGTCGGTTTCGCTGCGCCGCAGTTCGGCTGTGTAGCGCACGACCGTGCCGCGCGCGGCCTCGGCGATCGCGGCCTTGAGGCGTTGACGCGCCGTGTCGTCGGGGGCGAGTTCGCTGCCGGCCCACGGCAAATCCCAGAGCGGCAGGCCCACAAGTTCGGACTGGCCTTCCGTCATCATCCGGCCTGCACGATTGATCTCAAGCACGGTGCCGTCCGGCGCCAGCAAACCCATCGCTTCGAAGGCATGTTCGAAGACGGCGCGGAAACGGCGCTCGCTTTCGTTCAGGCGCTCTTCTTGGCGTTTGCGCCGGGTGACGTCGCGTATGTGCGCGGTAAAGGTGAGCGCGCCGCCGGTCGAGACCTTGGTGATCGCGACCTCCATCGGAAACTCTTCGCCGCTCTTGCGCAAACCCACCACCTGGCCGCGCTCGTTCATTTGCCGCGACGCCTGCTTGCCGCTGCCGAAATGGGCGACATCGATCGGATGGCGCTCGCGATAACGCGCCGGCATCAGTATCGACAACGGCCGCCCCAGCACTTCTTCGGCGCGATAGCCGAACATCGCCTCGGCCTTGAGATTGAAGAAGGTGATCGTCTGTGCACCGTCAGCCGAGACGATGCCGTCCTCGGCCACCTGTAGAATGCGCGAGGCGCGCAAATGCGCTTGCCTGAACGCCGCCAGCTCTTGCCGGCGTGCTGTGTTGTCGCGAACCGTCACGATGTAGCGTTGCACGCCGTCGAGGCGGCAAGCGGCGACGCGTACGTCGACCGGCATTTCCTTGCCCGCCTTCGTTTGAGCGATGAGATCGAGAAAGCGCGACTGCGTCTCCGCGGGTTCGTGCGCCCAACGTGCGAGCCACTTCATCGCGTCCGCGCGCCGTTCCGGACGCTGCGGCACAAGCATGGCGATGTTGCGGCCGAGCACATCGGCGCGCGCATAGCCCAACAATCTCTCAAGCGCCGCGTTGACATAGGCGATCGTGCCGTCGGTGGCGCTCACCACGATCGCTTCGGGCACCGCCTCGACCAGCGCTTCAAAGAAGCCCTGCTTGGTTTCGATCCGCGCCGGCGCCATGCTTGCCCTTTCATCGCTCGCGGAAGCAGTGCGGCCGTCGCCTGGGCGCGGCCTGCACTGCCCCGGCTCAGAGACCGCTATTGCGCAGCGCTCCCGAGGCTTGGTGCGCCACCTTCCATCTGATGAAGGATGCGCATATCCGTCGAAACGTCGATGCCGGCATCGTCATATTTCTTGCGCGCACGCGGCGTGATCAGCCCGACGCGATGCAAGGCCGGGATCATCAGGTCCTTAAGCGAGTGAATCTGCCCGGGCGGCAGTTCGGTCAGAATGCCTACGCCGGCCGCCTCATCCAGACCTTTGAAGAAATCGTCGGGATCGATTTCCGAGTTCTTCAACACCTCCATGAAGCCCGGATCTGCGCGGCTGGCCAAGGTCTGTCCGCCACCCACTTGCGTCCCTTGAACGATCAGGTAGACGGCGTTGAACGCGAAGTCGGCGAGATCCTCGCGCGCCGCCTCGTCGAGCTTTTTGATCACCGGCCCCAAGTAGGCATGTCCAAAAGACACATGCCGAGACTCGTCGCGCATGACGTTGAACGTGATCGCTTTCAGCAGCGGGCAGTTCGTCACCTGGTACATGTTGTTGAAGGCGCCGAGCGCCAGGCCTTCGACGATCATGTTCATGCCGATCATGACCTTTTCGTAGCGATCGGATTTCAAGGTCGCGTCGATCAAGGCCTTCAGCCACGGCGTCATCGGATAGACCATGGCGATCTTGTCGCAGTAGCGCGCGTAGACTTCGACGTGGCGCGCTTCGTCCATGGTCTGGGTCGCCGCGTAGAGCTTCGCCGTCGTGTCCGGTACCGAGTGGGTCACGCAGGCGGCCGTCATCAGCGCGCCCTGTTCGCCGTGCAAAAACTGCGACAGCAACTGGGCCGTCGAGTGCGCGGTGAACGTCTCACGTTGAGATTTCGACAGCTTCGAGAAGAACGGCATCTTGTGATAGATGGACGAGCGATCGGCGATCAGGGGATTTGAAGGATCGACGTGCGTATCCCAGGGCATCGCTTCCGCAGCGTCCCATTGGCTTTGCTTCGCACGCTTGTAGAGATCTTCGACCTTGCCCTTGCCGAGCAGGTAGTCGAAGGACCACGCGATCTCCATCGGATTGCGATAGAAATCGTCGGGGGTCATGGTCACTTCCCATTTGCCCTTCGTCACCACTTTGGGAGCAAGCTGCGCACTCATGATGTCATCCTCCGTCTGATGGTCGAAGAATGACTCAGGCGTCACCGGAGCGTTTTGATTCAAGTCAACGCGGGCGTGATTGAGACTGAGAGCCGCTCTTAATACTGGCGCGCCGGCGTGCGCACGATCAGGCCATCAAGCGCAGGCGTCACGCGGATCTGACACGCCAGCCGGCTGTTCTCTTTCACGTCGAACGCGAAGTCGAGCATGTCGCGTTCGAGTTCGTTCATCGGCGTGAGCTTCTCGAACCAGCCGTCACCGATATACACGTGGCAGGTCGCACAGGCGCACGCGCCGCCGCAGTCGCCGTCGATGCCGGGTATCGTATAGCGGACGGCGCCTTCCATGACGGAAAGCCCGTCGGGCACATCGACCGCGTGCTCGGTCCCGTCGTGTTCGATGTAGGTGACTTTGGCCATCGAGGGCGATTGTCGCCTGCGCCCCGCCGCCAACACATTGACTTGGGTCAACCGCGCTAACGGTCGCAACAGCGCGCGGCGACAAGGCCGGGCGAAGCTGAAGCTCGCCCGGCAGACTTCTACGTCCCGCGTCCGCTATCAGTAACGATAGCCGACGCCGAGGCCCACGATCCACGGATCGATATCGACGTCCGCCGTGACGCCCAGCGGCGCAATAGTGACATCGGTCGAGAGGAAGACCTTCTTCACGTCGACGTTGATCATCCAACCGTCGCCGATGGGAAAGTCGACACCCGCCTGCAGCGCGAAACCGAACGAATTCTCGTAATCGATGCTGAGACCGGTCGGTTCGTCGACGTTGTAGAAGATCGTGTAGTTGACGCCGGCGCCGACATAGGGGCGAAAGCTCGGGCTGTCGGGCGCGACATGGTACTGCACCGTCAACGTCGGCGGCAGCAGCCACACGCTGCCGAGGTCCAATCCCGTCGGCGTGTGCGAAACGTCGTGGGGCGTTGTGGCGAGAATAAGCTCCGCCGCCCAGTGCTTGGCGAAGAAGTAGGTGAAATCGAGTTCCGGCACGAGCGTGTCGTCGATTTCGGTGTCGCCACCAATCGGAACGACCGTCGCACTTTCGTCGGGCAGAACGCCGATGGCGCGGGCCCGCACCATCCATGGGCCGTCATTGTCGGCGAGAGCTACGGCAGGAAGTAAGAGAGCGGCCGCAACCGAGCCGCAGAGAAGCGAAGCGAGTCTCATGGCGATGTGATCCTTGTTCAAGATCAGTTTTCGCGCCTGGACCCGTCCGCGAGGACTGAACGCACAACCGCTACGCCCGGGAGGTTAATCGATCGCTAACCAAGCGATGCGCGCCTGCAACACGCGGAGGATCATGTTCAACTCCGCCAGCGCAGGACCGACGGCTGCACCGGATTGACGAAGTCCGCCCCGGTTTGGTGCGCAGCCCAGGCCTTCTTGAGTTTGTGATACCAGATCGCCGGCACGTCGGCGTCGGGCAGCAGCATCTGTCGCGGATCGAAGCGTGTCCATGTCTGCTGCAGCTCGACGATACGGCGGTCTTGCGCCATGAATATCCGAGCAAACACGCGCATCGCAGGCTTTGCGAGCCACAGCCACGGCATCGTCCAGTACATCGTCTGGGTGACTTCCGTGGTCGTGGCGTCGATCGGCGTGCAGGTGGTGAGCCCGACGACCGAGTGGCGCCCGGCGCGAATATGTTCCGTGCGGACGGACGGCAGCTCGAACTTGATTTCCGTCGACAGGTCCGCCCCCAGCACCTTGTACGCCGTGGAATTCGCCGACGGCTTATGCGCCGTCATCGTGAAGCCGCGCGTGCAAGGTTCATAGGCCTTGGCCTTCGCGATGGTCTTGGCCGGCGACCGCCAGAACCACGCCTGATGCACATAAGGCCCGTGCGCGGGATCCATAAGACCGACCGTCGTGCGATCGATATCGCAGCGGAAGACCTGCGTCTCGATGAAGTTCGGTGTCGGCGATCCGGCGAGCGGAATTTTCGGCGGGTCGATCTTGGGAAGTGACGCTTCCTGGCCCAGGCTCGGCATGTAGATCCACAAGAGACCGTCTTGTTCGCGCAACGGATAGGTGCGCACGCGAATACGGCCGGGTTCGACGGATTTCTCGTCGACGAGTGAGGGGATGGCGGCGCACGCGCCGTCGGCCCCGAAACGCCAGCCGTGATAGGGACACGTGACGGTGCCGTCGTCGTTGAGCCGTTTCGCGGCCAGCGGCACGCCGCGATGCGGACACACATCGCGCAGGGCAAAGGCAAGACCGTCCTTCCGCCGCGCCAGGAACACGGGTTCGCCCAGCAGCACGCGCCGCCGAATAGCGCCCGGCTTCAACGCCGACGAATGGCAGGCCAAGTACCAAAGGTCGCGCAAGAATGGATCCGGCGCGTCCCATGCTTCCTCGGCCCGGCCGGCCATGACATCCACGCCCATGAGCCCCTGCCCCCAGATCGATGACGCAACACTGCTAGGCCCCCACCCGACGCTTAGGCATTGACCTGAATCAATCGGATCTGATCTCGATCAAGTCCACCGCACGAGCCGCTGGGCAGAATGCGTGTGATTGACGGAGGGCTGGTTCGTGGCGGACGTCGTTTTCCATTCGATGGAGGAGAGCGCCTATCTTTGGACGGTGATGCATGTCGCCGACGAGAAAGGCGTTTCTTATGATTTGGCGCCGCTTGCGTATCGTTCGCCGGAACATTTGAAGCTGCACCCCTTCGGCAAAATGCCTGTTCTGCAGCACGGCGACTTTTTTCTCTACGAAAGCGCCGCGATTGCCCACTACATCGACCGTGCGTTCGCAGGCCCACCGCTGCAGCCGGCGGATGTTCGCGGGCAGGTGCGCGTGCTGCGCTGGATCAGCATGGTCAATGCCTACATCTTCCCGATCATGAATCGATTTATGAAGGAGCGTCTGGTTCGACCGGCCTTTGGTGGCAAGCCGGATCAAGATTTCATCGCGACTGCGCGCGAGCCGTTGCTTCTGCAGATACGGCTCATCAATGAGGCCGTGAGCGAGAGTCCCTTTCTTGCCGGAGACGCGGTCACGCTTGCAGATAGTTTTCTTCTTCCTCAGCTGCTGTTTTTTGAACGGACGCCCGAAGGCGCGGCGCTTCTGGCCGAAGCGGACGCCGCGTCCGCGTGGCTTGCGCGTATGACAAGTCGCCGCAGCTATGTCGGCGGCCGGATGTCGCGCGCCTATGATGCGTTTCACCAGCTAACGGCGCCGACTGAAATAGCCTGGCCACTGCGTTAAAGCCTTTGCGCCAAATCCCGAAAGAAGATTTGGCGATGCCGACGCTTGTCACGCCCAGTTCGTGTCGCAGCCACCGGGCCAGACGCCGATAAGACTTCCGCAACGCGCCTATCGCTAGCATCAGGCGGCAACAGCGGATCGCACCCATGTTTCGTTCGTTGATTGTCGGCCTTCTCACCGCATCGACCACACTCGCACGAGCGGACGACGGCGCCTTCCTGAGAGCTTACGGCGATAAGCCTTCGAGCCGCGTACTGCACGAGGCGCAGGTGGCGATCGATTGGCAAGCACTCGCGCGAAAGTACATGCGAGATGTCGATGTGGACCATCCGTCAGCGGCCGCAATCGCGATGCTGGCCAGTCGTGTGAACGAAGTGACGGCTTCGGCCGAGCTTGAGTTTGACGCCCCGCTTGATCCCGCGCTCTCTCGAGCAAGTTATGTCTTCATCTCGCCGCAAGGCGTTCAGCCGGTTTCGCCGACCGCGCTCCGCGGAACGGTCTCGTTCCGCTTCGATCGCCGCGTCATCACGCGCACCGCATTCTATGGCTACGTCGTTGCGGTGGCGCCTAAGCCGGCGCCCGGCGGATTCGTTCATTGGTCCACGGGCGGCGCCACGCCGTCGCTTATCCCGGACGCTGTTGCGTTACTGAGCGACGACAGCACCGCGCGAACTCTGCGCTACCGTGACAAACAGGGTGCGGCGTCTTACGAGTTGACCAGTGACGATAAGAGAACGAAATCCAAGACCATCGCCACAGCAGTCGGCTTCCGTATCGCGGATGCGCGATACGTTTTCATTGCGTGGTCTGCGGACGATGCGTGCGACGAAGCGTGTTGCCAGAATGACTTTCAGATCTTTCGCATTGGGGCGACACTAGAGCCCGTTGCGAGCAACAGTTTCGACTGCGACCTATAGCGACTGCCGGTGTGGTTTGACGCTGGTCCAGCGCCGGCATCGGGCTTAGAATGCGCCGATGTCGGAGCTCTACTGCCGCCTTTACATAGACACCGATGACGAGCGGACGCGCGTGCAAGAAGCCGTGGACGTATGCGTTGCCGCATTCCAAGAGTTGTCGGTCGATGCCCGGGTTTTCAGAAACACGGGTTTTGACGTTCATGCGCGGTCGCGCCAAACTTATGATCCGATCGAGTGCTCGCCGTTAACGGTTGAAGTTTCGGCAATGGAAGAACGCGCAGAGCATGGCGAGCCTTTCCAGGCCGGAACCGTGTTGTTGATCAATGACCTCAGAGCACGCGGGTACTTGGTTACAGCCTCCTGCGACTTTGAAGACCGCATTGCGCGGGAGACGGGTTGGAATTGGTCGACGCGGAACACCGAGCCACCCGGCAGACACCACCGCTAAAATAAGCAGCCATGTTGGAGTCGCCGGCGGCCGCAGCCGCGCACCCGCGTGTGCGCCGAACGCAGTTCTGCACATAAGGTTCGAGAGCGCCGAACATAGCCGAAAGTGCCGAAAAGTGCAAGAACAAATTGCGAACCTGCGCGCCATGGCTTAGGGTCAGCCCACAAAGGAGCGTGCGGCCGGATCGCCGCTTGGACTGCGCCATCGACGCATGGCCAAGACGTTTTCCAAGACGCCCGGCCAAGACAAATCTTCAAGACACAGGTTTGTCTTGGCGCATTGTCTTCAAGTCGCCCTGCCCTTCGAAGCCGCAACAATGGTGAGGGTTTTGAATGGACGTGTCGTTTGGCCGGGTGCGGGCGATCGATGCCGGTGTGTGGACGGGGGCGCTGTCGCAGGGTGACGCGAAGCGGTTGCCCGGCGCGCCGTTGAAGATTGCGGGGCCGCATGTGTTGTTGTTGCAGCGGCCGGCGTGGGACGGCCAGGTGTTGAAGGCGCCGTTCGACGGCGTGAGCGTGTTGGCGTTGGGGTCCACCGAGGCCGCCATCTTCTTAAGCGCGGCGGACGTGCGCGCGGCCACCGGTGATGACCACGCAAACGCATCGCCGGAGGCAGCGGCGGAAACGCCCGCGCCGTCACCCACGCCGCGCCGCCCGTGCGACACCGGCGACGACGAGGCCTTCATCGCCGAACTGAACGAAATCGGCAGCGACATGGCGCGCACGGGCCGGGCGTTGATGACGCGCATTCGCGCGATCCACGACGGCGCCCTGGCCCGCGCGGCCAGCCCGCGCCTGTTCGTCGAGACGCCCGACAATTTCTGGAGCGTCGAGATCCAACCGCGCCGGCAGGCGATCAAGCTTGTCGTGCGCACGACTGAGGAAAAGCTGCTGCGCGCCGGCCTACACTACGACGGCGAACGCCCACCGTCGTATTTCGCGATGAAGATTTTCTGCGATGCCAATGTCGAGACTGCCATGACGTTCTTGGCACTCGCGACGAAATCGTCGATCGCGTTCGTCCCGACCGAACGTTCCACAAACGCGAACAGGGGCGATTAGGTGCGATCAAGCTGATCGTGCGTACTAAGGAGGCAAAATTCCAGTAGGCGGGATTGCCGTATCAAAACGAACGGCCGCCGTCGTATCTCGCGACCAAGCTGGGTCGAGTTGAAACGGCGGTGAGTGTTCTGGCGCTCGCTGATCGGCGTGTAGGCTGAATAACGGCGGCGTCGCTAGATGGGCAGGTGCGACGTCAGGAAGAAATTCCCCTCAGTCTCGAAATCCAGTCGCGAAGACGGTTCGTCGTGGAGACGAGCGCTCCGACTTTTTCGCCGGTCAACGCGTAATCTCGTGCGTGTGCTACTGCATTTCTCAATTCATATACAGCCTCCAGCTCCGCCCGTATGCCGGCACCAGGACTACCCAGCGCGGCCAGAACGTCCGCTGTGTCGAGCAGCAGCTCGTACTTATCGAGAAGGTCAAGCGCACCAAATTGATCAATTGCTCGATCGTTCGCTCGGAGGATTTCCCACCGTTTAGCGGCACGCATGCTTCGACTCTTGTCTCGAATGGCGCCGAATAGCTGATCAGCAGGCAGTCGCGCGCGCAGAACCGACGTCAGCAGAAGTTCGAAATGCGTGAGGAGAAGTGAAAGCGCCGTGCGCACTGGAAGCTTATGTAGGTCCGACACAGTCACGATTCCGCATATCTTTGCGCCCTTTAGTACAAGTCGGGCGGGAGATACGTCGGCTTCAGCAATGAAATCGAATAGCGGAGATTCGGCGGCGATAAGGTTTCGTTCTCCTAAGCCCTCCATCGCCTCACCAACAGATCGCGGTAGCACCAGCCCGGTTGCCACTTCTTGGCCAAGCGCAGCTCGATGTAGCAGCCCCACATAGCTGCCGTCGCGAATAACAGGCAGGTGATCAAATTCCTGAGTTTCTCGCGCGGTCACGACGCTCAACAACTCGTCGTCGGATCGACAATCAACCAGTTTTCCGAACGTGGATACGAGCTCGACCCGGAGAGCGAATTCCATGTTGGAATAGAATTGATCGACGTAGAAATCGAGCGACGCCGACGGGCCGAACTTGCCGCTAGATGCCATGACGTACTTTCTTGTTCGGAGCTATCGAGCTATTCAGAAACCGTGCGTCCGGCGATGCCATTCGAGGTTTCGTTGATGTTGCGCCGTCAACCCGTCCAGCCGCATCGCGGCACTACCGAGTAAGATCGCTCGCGTTGTCTCGTTCAATTGTGGCGCAAACAGAAATGCGCCGTCATCCGCAAAGCTGACAATTCCCGTGTCAAATGCGGCGTCCCACAATGCGGAGAGCAATAGACCGTTGTGAACGTCGAGTCGCTGCTCATCGGTGTCACATTCAGACCAAGAAACTATGTGCGAGGCGCGCAACAGCTCGGGCTCTGCGATGTGGGTGATCGGGCATCGTCCGTTCCAGTACTCCAGCAACGCCGCGCGAAAGATGTTTTGGCCGACGCGCTGTATCACGATCCGTTCCGCCTCTGTGGAACGTGGCAGGCTTGCTGTGTCGGTGCGGAACTGTTGCAGCGGCACGTCCGGCAGGCTGAGGGTCAGTCGGTACGCCCGACCGATAGCATCGTGAAGTTGCTGTTTGAACTCATAGACAAACGTGGAGAGCCCCGGTCCCATCACATTCGAGGTACCACCCTGGCGTAATTCGGCCGCGACACCCCCGTGACTAAGCGACAGAAACCACGGTCCGGCAGGGGACGCCGCCGCAATCCAGATGTCTCCGTTGGCTGTGGCCGACGCGTAACGTTGCCAGGCGCCTTCGCGCCCCCGCTCGATACGAAAGCCGTTTTCCCACGCGGCCTTTTGCGCCTCGGTGGAGACGATGAAGCCCGGAGGGTCTTCCAGGCTCACCGTACTAGCCCGCAATCGGTGAAGCTGGCGGCCACACTTGAACCGCCAACTCAGTCAAGCGCTGCGCTCTCAGTCCAATCTCGCTTTCGTTCCACGCATCCTTCGCAGCAATGTCCTGGTTCAAGCGCAGCAGCGAAGAGCGCAAGCGTTCGCGCTTGGATGGCGAGAAGGCATAGTTCAGCACCTCGATGTTCGCAGGTTGGGTCAGCAAGGTGAGATTGCCTAACGTGTTCTTTACCGCCTCGCGCTGTTGGACGAGCGCGCGACGCGCCTCATCTAAGCCGGTCGTCAAATCGGGGGGCGCCTTTGTGCCGTCGGGCAGAGGCCAATGTTCCATCCAGCTGTTCGGTAAGATGTGCTCGATCTGCAATCCTTCGCGGAGACCCTCGGTCTCGTCGAACCCGTCGCGCGCGGCATTCTCGAATTTGCCCAGTATGTATCTGAGACGCGGCTGAGGGATGTATCCGTATTGCTCTCGCGACTTGATTGCCGCGGCAACCTCGGCATCGCTCGGGAATTTGACGGACGACGCGGTGGGCGCGGCAAGCGCAGCCGACAAGGATGCGAGCGTAACGCCCGCGCCATTGAGTTGGCCGGCCAAACGTATGAACGTGTTGTTGTAGCCCTTTGCAGTCAGTCCGCAGAGCGCGCGTCTGACGACATACGACTCGATGAGGCGGTACAGTGCTGCCTTTGTCTCATCGTCTGCAGCGCTCGCGGCGATGACAAACACCAAAGGATAGGCCGTGCTGACGTCGAAGACGTCGAGCGCACGCGCCAGCTTCGCCAAGGCATCGTCACCCGACGGCTGCACCAGCCGTTCGTATGTCGGCGCATGGCGCAGCAGAACGTCAAGTTCGGCGTCGACAGTCGCAAACTTTCGCTGTGCCACGAACTGCTTGTACGCGACGTACAGCTCAGTCAGCGCCGTTTCCTTGGCCGTCTCGGCAGCCAGCGTATGCGCCAGGAAGAAATCGATGCGCGGCTTCTTGAGCCGGCCTTGCGAGGTTTCTTGCTTCCAAAAGGGCTTCTCGAACCGCGACCAACGAGAGTCCATCAAGTCGTCAGCGTCTTCACGCTGCTTCCGTGCGCGGTGAAAGACATCGTTGCGAACAAGGTCCATGGCCGCCAGTGGTTGGCCACCGCTGTTCAGGGTTTCAAAAATCACTTGTGCGTCGTCATCTTTGTCGAGTGTGATAACGATCAGACGCAGGTCTTCAAGAAGCGCCCCAAGCAGAGCCCGAAGGCGAAGCTCAGGTTTCTCGCTATCTTTCTCAAAAATAAATTCTTCGGCCTCCTCGCGCAGGTACCAAAACGCGTTCAGCGGTTTGGGAGCGGAACTGGTTTTCAGCTTGCCGTTCTTGAAGAAATGATCGCCGTACTTTTCACGCAACTTGTCGGCCCCCAGATCGAACAAATCACGAAGCAGCGAGCGATCGTATCGCGTCGGTTCAAGCTTGTACTTTTCGGTCTTACGATCCTGCATGTTGCTTTCGTCAAGATTGTAAAGCAACGGCCGAAGTTGTGACGAGACACCGTCAAATCCATTCGCTCGCGCCAGATCGTGTAGCGCAGCCAGCACGATCTGAAACGTTGTCAGCCTCTGCTGGCCGTCGACAACGTCTAAGACCGGTATCGTGCCAAACACAAAGTTGCCGCGTGGAATGAGCAGCAGCGCGCCCATGTAGTGCGCGAAGCTCTGTGGTTCACCATGAAGCCGCGCTCGAGCCTTGGCTTCGATATGATCGAACAAGCCGCCGATCTGTTTCTCGATCGTCCATTCGTAAGTCCGCTGATAGATCGGGACGACAAAGCGCTTCGACTCATTGAAGATCGCGCCGACCTGCAAGTTTTTTGGGTTTTCCATTGTTGGTCCGTTCGATCAGCGTGTGGTTTTCTGCGAATCCCATGCCTGCAATACCAGGCGCGCCGTTCTATACTCACCGAAGCGCGCCATTTCGTTCTTTTTTAGCACGCGGAAGGTTTCGGAAGGATGGTCGTCGCCCATGACGTCGGCAGGGTCGATGATGTAGCGCAATTCGTCGCGAGTCACTCCATAAGCGCGCGCATACCAAGCATCGAGTTCTGCACGCAAGTAGGCACGACGTTCCTCGTTCCACGCGAATGGCGAACCGTTGAAACCTAGGTCACGCGCAAACGGCGTCATGGAGTTGCTCGTGTAGGTCAACTCCAGAATCCGTGGCAATATGAAGGCGATATCTGCAGCACCATACGCCGATGGTCTCAACACCGGAAACTGATAAAGCAAAAAGAAATTGAGTGAAGTTCCGCCAACCTTTTGGCGCGCGCAATAATCCAACGTTAGCGAACACAAATTGCCAAACAGCGCAGCGATGAGGGCTGCTGGTTGTTCTTGGTGTGGAAATATCAGGGGTATCTTGTTACCGACGCCGGTCCTTGGAAAAACTGTCGAAATTACTGTTCGTTCGTCGGTTGCCCGACAAATGTCACGCCAGCCCAACAGCCAACCCCGTGACCAACTCTTACCTGATAGTCGGTCATTCACTTCAGATTCCGGCACCCAGTAGCGAGGTGTGGGTTCGAAGTTCAGGTCTTTTTTTTCGGCGAGTGTGCAGTCACGGCTGTCCGAATCTTGGTAAGTGGCCCAACGATGATCAAACTGATGAATCATCTTGGCCTCAAGAAGTGGCACGTATTGGTGTGCCTTTGGGTTGAGAGTGGAGGCGCTACTGCGGGCTGCCCGTCTTGGCGAGTTCTCACTTGGCGAGATCCAGTTCGCTCCATCGCGCGCATATCCTAGGTCGCCCAATTGCGAAGCCGTTCGGAACAGCCCGCTGTCGGAAGTCATGTTGAACAAGCCTTGACGAAATTCGATGTTCCATTGGTTTCCGGCGGCCCCCTTTGTTTCATCAAGCAAAATCGGGACGCGTTCATAAATCTTGGCCGCTAGCTCGGCATCGCTTGCTGATCGAAATGTGGCGACGGTTTTTGTGTTTGGATTTATGCGCGCAATCGATTCTGATGAAAGGGTGAAATGTCGGCGACGGTCTCCAAACTCTTCCACCGTTCTCGAGAAGAAACTGAACTCCGGGGTCGATGAGCCGGTTCCCGGTTGTCCAACAGTGAGCAAGCAGAACTTGAATCGAGCGTGCCCGATGCGATCAAAGAACCCTAATCCCGTTTGAAAATCGTGCAGACTAAATAGGCGCTTTCGCGAGATAAGGTCGTCGAAAAATGGAGCGGTGGTCGCGTCAGTCGCAATGCCCGTCGGGACAATCACGCCGGCCCTCCCTCGCTTCGTGGCGAGAGCGGCGAACATCTCGGCAAATAACGCGTACGTATTGACTTTGCCACGCGCGGTAAGATCGAAGCGCCCTGACGCGCGCGCAAACTCGTTGCCAGCCTCAAACCGTCGTTTCTCGAATTCAAAGTCGGCAAATGCGCCTGGCTGTTCGCTAGCAAGAGACGCAATCGCGCGCTTACGTGCTGCCCCCTGTAGTTCCGCGAGTTCAGGCATCCGTTGCGCGAAGTGTTCTTCTTCGCCAAGTTGCATCACCTCCCAAGGTGGGTTGCCGAGGACGACATCAAAACCACCGGAACTGATCGCGTCGGGAAATTCGAGCGGCCAGTGAAACGCACGCGCTGCTCCAGCAAGTTCTAGGGCGCGTTCCTTGAGAGGACGATCGATGCTTCCTCCCGACAGCGCGTTCCAAACGGCGGCAGTTGTCGGGACCGTCGCCAAGCCCGCCATTTTTGGCGTGAGGAATGCCGCCACATACAAATCAGCCGCGACCTTCCAACTCGCTTGCCTTGGGTCGTTTCGCGCGGCCTCAAACTTGCTACGTTTCTCGGCGATTTCATCGGGACTGTCCTCGGGCAACGCGCGCAGCGCACGCGCTGCCCCCGCTAGGGGCGGTGCCGCCGGCAGCTTTCCGCCGCCGCTCGAAAAGTCGAGGCTGCCTTGGCCCTCACGACTGGCTTTGTTCAGCCGCTCAAAATGTTTTGCCGTCTCTTTGTCGTCTCCCGTTAAAGCCTTGTATGCTTCATCTGGTATGCCCCTGCGCAACGCATCGAGATTGAAGACGCCAAACAGCGCGTCGCCACAGCGAACATTTGCGTCGAGAAATCCTAAAGGCTTGCCGGGATCGACTGTTTCGATCCACAGCGCGACCTTTGCCAGTTCGACAGCCATCGGATTGCGATCGACGCCATGGACGCAAGCGCGCACGGCATCGCGCAGCGCGTGTCGATAGTCCTCAGCTGAGGCGACCCCGCCTGCGCGCGCTCGCGCCACACGCGTCGCGATACGCCGAGCCGCCGCCAACAGGAAGTGGCCCGAGCCGCAAGCCGGATCAATCACCGAAACGCCCAACAGCGCCGCTGCGGGATCTTCGGCGTCCGCTTCCACGCCGTTGAGGACGGGATCGAGTGTGCTGTCGAGCAATACCTGAACGAGGCTGTCGGGTGTGTAGTAGCTGCCGGTCTTCTTGCGTGTGTTGCCTTTAGTTTCCCCACCGTCGGCAAACGCAAAGCCGCGGCCTTCATCGATCAGGCGCGGCGTGAGTTCGAGCAGACTCTCGTAGACCGAACCTAACTCCTCAGTCTCCATATCGCGCCAGTTCACCGGCACTAGCGCCCCATCGTCCTTCAGCCAGGCGAGACGATAGATCGCTTGGAGCAACGAGCGATTGGAGAGTCGCGCGCCGTCGAGGTCGAGCGTTTGGGCGGGCGCGAACAGGCCGGCAAGGCCGGGCAATCCCAATTTCGGCTCGCCCCGCGCGAGCGCTTTGAAGACGATCATCAAACCGTCCCACTTGTCGCCGTAGCGATCCCACGCGGTGCTGCGGATCGCGCGCTCGCGCAGTGACCGCAGCGAATAGCCTTCATCGTAGAGTTTGCGCGCAGTGCTGTTTGCGTTGGGCGGGTGTAACAGACCGCGGTCCTCGGCCACCATTAGAAAGATCAGCCGGTAGACGAGGCGCAGGAGTTGCGCGAAGAAATCGGGCAAGGGCAACCTTCCGTCGACTACGCGCTTGCGCAGATCAGTATTTGCCGAACTGGAGAGGAAACCATTGCCGAGAGCTAGCAGTGCCGCCTCTACGCCGTCGCGCAGACGATCACGCGCGGTCAGGCCTTCTTTCGCACCGGCATCCCGCCAACGCTCAAGCGGCGCGTCTGTCGGTGGCTTGCTGGCTCCACCGAACCGACTTGCATGCAACAAGAGCCAGAGCGCAGCAAAACTTGCGAAGTCCTCCGTCTCAAATATCTGGCGAAGGTTCGCTTCGATATAGGCCGGACGCGTGAGGCTTGCGTTGTCGCGGAGGAGCCGCAGTCGCTCGCCGTTGCAGCAGAGCCCCCAAAGCGCTTCATCATTCGCGTTCAGCCAATCCTGGAGCGCCGACGAAGCCGAGCGCCTACGCCCGTCTGTCGGAAGATGCTGGCTTGCGCGGTCAAGTTCGTCTGCTGGGGGAACGACGACAACGGGCACACGGCCATCCAAGCCCTCGAGCGTCAAGGCGTAGAGATGTCCGCCGACGTTGCGACTGCCGACGCGCTTGATGTCGCGAAAGCCGAAAACATCACGAAGGAGATCTTCGGTAAACGACACTGTCTTCGCAATGGCCGGAGTGGGCGTTGCGAAAGCCTCTCGAAAGAGAGCCTGCCCGATGCGGAAATAGCGGGCAATCTCGTCGCGAACGGTTAAGCCCTTCGGCACGGCGTAGTCGGCTTCGGTTTGCTCCCCCGCTTCGCGCGTCGAAACTCGCGCGAGCATTACTGGCGAAATCAACCCACCTTCAATGGTTATGGCGTCAAAGGCGAAAGGCTGGGACTTCGCTCGCGCCACTCTAGGCCTCCGCCGGCACGAGAACGAACAGACCGACAATGTCGGCGGGCAGGACCGGCTCGACCGTCACGCGTGGAACTCCTGCACCGGCGGCACGCACACGCGCGTGATCGTCGGCCAGCGCTTTCGCACGCTCGCGCGCAAAAGCTGCGATCGCACCGTTCTGCGCCATATCGATAGCTTCCGTCGCCTTTGCAATGACACGATCGCGCGCAACCTTTGCCAAGTCCGCTTCCGCGACATGTTCAAGCAGGGTAAGAGCTTCTTCGCCGGTCGCCACCGTCTTTCCTGCGGTGCCAGCTGTCGCTAGGACCTGGGCTTCTTCGACGAGGAGCAGCCGTTCCTTGCGGCCGTGCACCGTGAGCTTGAAGCGTAGCCGCAGAAGAAAAACCGTTGTCACCGTCCGAACGACGGTCGACCGCCATGCCCCGAGCCGGCCAAGCGGTGCGACCAAGCTCGACTTCGGGTCGAGTGCACCTTCCATCAAGGCTTCTGCGAGCGTGCTGGTGAGCGGGTGACTGCGATTGACGACAGTTGCCGACGCCGGGCATGGCTCTTCGAAGACGATCCGAACTGAACCTTCCAGGCCACGTGCTGCAAGCCGCTCCGCGATCGCCTTGGGAAGGGCTGCAAGGTTTGCTTTTGTTACGCCGCGACCAGAGGTCTCCAGCGGATCGTCGAGGCGACTCATTGCGCGACCCACGAAACGTTTCACTTCCTCTGGACTGCCCAGCAGTTCACGCCACCGCTTCCATTCCGGCGCGACTTCTTCGGGCTTTATCGCATTCTGCGCAAAGCGCGCACGCGAGCGGCGCTCGCCTTCCTCCGCGTCGCGCCAGCGCGCCTCGATCACCTTGGAGTCTGCACCGAAGCCTAAATCCAGAGAGAGTTGACTCGACCGCCCCTTGCGCAACAGAAGCGCATTCATCAGGGCGCCGGTGACGGCGACGCGCTCCTCCGGCAGCGGCACGGTCACGCCGGTGGCTAGTCGAATGGCCTCAGCTTTTCTCAAGATGACTTGAAGTACTGCACCATCTATCGCGCTGTCCGGCGAAAAGAGCAGAATCGAACGCACCAACGGCGCGGGTTGCCCAAAGCGGTTTACTCGGCCCTCGCGTTGCTGATGGCGTGTCGGATTCCATGAAAGATCGTAGTGCACAACGGTGTCGAAGAGTTGCTGAAGGTTGACGCCCTCGGACAAGCAATCTGTCGCGACCAGAAGGCGTTGAGGTGCTTCGCCCATTTCCTCCACGCGTGCGCGCCGATCTTCGGCAGGAAGGGCGCCGGTCACGACTTCGATGCGAAGCTTCGAGAATGCTTTCCTCAGCCCCTTCGCGACATGATCCGCAGTGGCGATGAAACGGCAAAACACGACAGGATTCGCGTTAGCCGCGAGAAGCGGCTTCAACTCCGTTATCATCGCGTTGAGTTTTGGGTCCGACTTCTCAACGAGCCGCTCGGCCTGTGTGACCAAATCGGCGAGCGGACCTTCGGCGTTGAGCCCCGTCGCGGGTTCGATGTCGACAGCGTCGGTTTCATCCGCATCATCATCGAACACTTGTTCTTCCAAATGCTGCGCGTCGGCAATCAGGCGATTGCGAAGCGCGCTCGCCGCAGCCGCTGGCGACGAGCCGACGCATCGCATCAACGCAAGCGTGCCCCAGAAAGCGAGCCGCCGGTGCCGTTGATCCCGGCCGGCACCCTCCACCACACCCAGGCAATAATCCAATACGGCGTCATGGAAGAGGCGATGGTCTTTGTCGAACTCATACGTGCGTTCGGCCGTTTCATGCTTGGGAAACGTGCGCGCTTCACCCCATTCCTTGCCGACAATATCGATGCGTCGCCTTTGCACGAAGTGCCGCGCCAGTCGAATTCGCGTGGCCTCGTTTTGCAAATCTGCCTGATCAAATTTGCTGTCGAGCAGACCAAGCAAGCGATCGAATGCTGCTTCGTCGCCACTATGTGGCGTTGCAGTGAGTAGGATCAGGTGACGCTCGGCATCTTCTGACAACCGTTTCAAGAGATCAAAACGCTGCTGGCGACCCTGATGCGTTCCGACGCATGAATGGGCTTCGTCAACGATCACCAGGCGTGGGCAAGATCGTGCGAAGCTCTCTCGCCGACGATCCGCCTTAATATAGTCGAGGCTGACAACGGTGAACGGGTGAGCGTCGAAAAGTGTCTGAGATGCGGGCAACCCTCGCTCCAACCGCGTCGCGGTCGATGCGGTTACCGCTGCTGCATCAATGTCAAATCTGTTGCGAAGTTCTCCGACCCATTGCTCAACAAGGTGAGGCGGACACAGAACGGCAAAACGATCAGCCTCACCTCGATCGATCAGTTCGCGAAGGATAAGTCCGGCCTCAATCGTCTTCCCAATACCCACGTCGTCGGCGATGAGCAGGCGCACAACCGGCAATCTCAGCGCCATCAATAGCGGAACGAGCTGATAAGCGCGGGGTTCGAACGACAGACGCGCCGCCGACCGGAAGGGGCCCGCTCCGCGCTGAAGCGATAGCCGAAGCGCCTCCGACAGAAGGCGAGCAGCGTCTTGAGTTGCGATTTCATCAGCCCCAGGCGCACTAAACTGCGCCGGCTTGACCGGTTCGCGCTCCAGCGCGGGATGCAATACCTGCACGTCGGCCTCGGACCCCGACAAAGGGCGAAGCCGCAGCCAACCTTCTTCAGTCGAGGGCAGGACGACCCATTCACGGCCCCGCGCGCGCACGAGATCGCCCGTTGCAAATGTCTGGGTCACCTATCCGCTCCAAACAGAGTGGAAAGCGTTTGTGGCGGTTCCGCCGGTGGTGGCTCGGTCAAGATGACGATGGAATAACCGCGCGCCTCCAGGTCTTGCCGAGTAGCATCATCGACGCTTCCGGCATGAGCGACGGCGAGATGCGAACGCCAAACCAACGGGAAAGTTACGGCCCCCACGATCATCGGTGTCGCATCTGGTAAAGGAAAACCCCAACCAGCAATCACATCGACCCATCCGCCAGCATCTGATCGTGCGCGCCCAGCGGACGGCACGACTTCACATCGCGCCAATCGAATGAGAGTCCGCCGCACATCCTCATCCGTCCGATCGATCAGCTCGTGATCCATCTGATTGTAGTATGACAACAAGCAACGATAGCAGCCCTTTACGCATTCGGAGTTCGGCGTATCGGTGAGTTTGGAAGCATCCGATGCAGCGATGGCTACCTCTACATTCTCAAAATGCATGAGCTCAAGCGCGGCTCGCGCGACACGACCTATCGAAGCGTTGTCGCTGACCAGGCGCCCCAGTGCGCCTGCACCACCTTCGGTCGCTTCGAAGGCAAGGATGGCTTTTCGATTGTCGCGAGATGGCGTTGGTTCGGTCAGGACTTCTCCTTCTTCAAGCTGAAACACGAATTCGATTCCACGGGTTAGCGCGTGTTGAAGCGTTGTGAGAACGGTCTCGGACTGAGTTTCGCTAGCTGCTAGACGAAACAACGCGGCATTCTTGTTGTCTTGAACGATAGGGACAACGCGCTGCTTTACCGGTTCTTCCGGACCGTCATCGGTGTCCGGACCTTCAATGGGTTTGCTCGTCCAGCGCCCCGTCGAAGGATCGATTCCGAATCCCAAGACAGTCTTGTCCTTTCGGCGGCGAAGACCCTTGTTGACGCGGCTGATTAATGTGCCTGGCGCATAATCGATGAGCATGATTGACCCGTCGTCGTCGCGAGCAACCGCTGATCTTGGATAGGTTTCATTTTCGCGCTGTGGCCAGGCAAACACCGTTTGCAGGTCGAACCCCTGTCGCTGGCGATCTTCATCGTTGGCTGTGATGCGATCGGCTGGGCGCGTTTCGACGTTGTCGATCCGTAGAATGTTGTTGATCGCATCGACTTCTGCGATGCTAGCGCTGCACGCCTGACAGCGCTCGACTTCTGTAGGGTGCGACGCGCCGCATTGATCGCACACCCACAGCGAAGTGGTGGTTAGGCGACCATGATCGCCGCTCCGCAGTCCCGCAGGAAGCTTGGCCTTATGAACCCGATATGCGCGGCCCTCGTGATAAATGAGGCTACCGGGGCCAAACTCAGCGATCGCCAGGAAACGCGCGCGCTGAAGGTATGCGGCGTTCCCAATTCCCGGTCCCACGGAAGGTACGTAGGCGTAAAGTGGCAAACGGGGGAAATTGTAGCCGGGCAGAAATCCTTCAGTTGCCAAATAGCGGTAGGTGTAGAAGTCCGATCCGCCGCTGGCGCGTCCTTTTTCAAGTAGCGCCAGTTGTTCGTTTGCCTGCGCTTGATCTCGTTTCGCGTCTCGGCGCTCCTTCGCTCCGAGGCCGTGGATCTCGGATTTTCTATTGGCGTCCAAGAGCTGCTCGCGCGCACCCAAATAAAGTTGACGCCACCGTCCGAAGGCATTTGAAAAGGCAGCGCAAGCGCCGGCAGCGACACCTTCGGCGAATGCATCCCTATCGCCCGCCCACGGCGCCGCTTCAGCCGTCAGCTCGTTGTCAATGCTTTGCAACAGACGTCGCATAGCAACCTTGGAACGTCCAGTGAGAGAAGGATCGCTCAGCACCTCAGCAATTGCCTTCCCTACAGGAAGTCCTGACTGGGTGATGTCCAAGACGTGAGGAATATCGGCCTGAAGTTCTTGTCCGGACTCTGCAAGCCAGACAGCATGGAGATGAGCCTCGACCAAATCACGGTTCGCGAGATCGAGCGACGGCGGACGAACGATGCCTCTCACCATCGCTTCCGGCCGCGCGAAATAATATTGGTCGTGAGGACTCTGCGCGGCGCAGTAGGTGACCACCAACGCGGCTTGTCCCGATCGGCCTGCGCGCCCTGATCGTTGCGCGTAGTTCGCAGGCGTGGGCGGGACGTTGCGAAGGTAAACCGCGTTCAGTGCGGAAATGTCGACGCCAAGTTCCATGGTTGGAGAGCAGAATAGAACCGGTAGGAACACGTCCGGTTCGCCAACTTGCCGAAGCTTCTCTTTATCCTGTGCCAGCTTCTTCTGGTCGTCCTCGCCCCATCGAAAACGATTCTCACGCCATTCGCGCCGCTCTTGATCGACCTGTGCCGTGTGCTCTCGCCCTTCATGACCAAAGAGCAAGTCAGTCCCAGTCGCCAACGCGCCGGAAAGCGTCTCGTACAAATCGATAAAGAAAGGATTTTTTGTACGTCTGTCTGGCGCAGCGTCTCCAGGCAAGATGCGCACGGCACTTGCCACAAGCTGCCAACCTTCGACATCGAAGACCGTATTGATGCGTCGGACGATCTGATAAGATTCTGCTGCGGACAGAAGAGCGGCAACAACTTCTCGGCATTCCGCTGCTTTGAGTTTGCGTCCCCAGTTTTCCGCTTTGCCGATGAGGCGACCAATCGCGCTGCTCGGGCTGCCCCGAACGACCAGAGGTTCGCCGCGCATGCCAATCTGCGCCGGACGCGGGGCGTCGATCATGAAGGACGCGGCCGAGCGAGGTTCCTCCTGCTGAGGAATCGACCAAGGCTCTCGCAAGTATTGACGCGATGCATTTCCAACGGACTCTGTGAGGCTCGCGTCGAGCGCATCGGTCGTGACCGCGAGGCCGCGCCGCATTGCATCAAGCAATTCCTTCAGTAGGCGCAGCCTCTTGGCCGGATCGAGCTCTGCCAGCACGCGTGGAGCAGACGAAAATGCGTCCTTGTCCTTCGCCAGGTCTTCGAGTGCGACGTAACTCGCCTGAATCAACCCCAGTTCTTCAAGGTTGGGGTTCGTAAATCGCCAACCGCGGCGCTGATCCGCCCAAACCCTGTGCGATAGAACGCGCGACAAGGTCTTCTCGGCGTCGATTTGGCCAACCCCTTTGACATCGGGATCAAGCATCCATTCGCGACGGTTCTTGACCTTCGATGCAACGAACCCAAGCGCCGCTTGCACTTTGCGGCCAAATTCGTCATCGGCCAGCCCTTCAAGTGCGGCCGATCGAACTGCAGTCAGAATTGCGGCGCGTAGCAACGTGATGAAAATGAAGTCGTTGAAGTGCCCTGCTTGCAGAGCGGCGTCTTGACGATTGTCGGTGAAGCCGAGCAGCTTACGCTTATCGGGCCTGATGCGCTCGCCCTGACGGTTCATCCACCTTAGCGCAGTCGTAACCAGCAACGTTGTCGTCGAACTACGGCCTTCCGCAGACAAGCCTGCAAGTTTGTTGATTTCGCGCGCTTGGCCCGGGGGCTGGTGACGGCAAGCTGGACAGAATTTGAATTTGCCGGGTGAGAACCAAGCGGACTTGCCGGTGCTTCCGATGGCACCAGACTGCTCAACAAACACATGTCTCGGCGCGAGCTTGCGACGGTCGGCGCGCAAGCGAATGCCGCTTGGAGCTTGTTCTTGCCAGTCGTCTGGAAACGATTCCGGCGAGCCATCGAATTCGTATTCCGCATCGCCGACAGGCTCCGGCATAAGATAGCCGGCCTCATCTTCCGAGTCCGCGTCATCGGTGGGCGTGTCATCTATGGAACGTGGCAATGCCTGCCGTGTGCCATCAGTATGACTAAGCACGACGGGGTGGTGCTCCTGACCGCACGAACGACAAAAAAACGTTGGGTAGAGCCGCGCTTCTGGTGCATGCGGATCGAAACGTTGACCGTCGAGCGTCACGCGCCGCTTCCCGGGTTCGCCCAGCGTCGCGTACACAAAGCCAGCGCCCGAAATAAACTGGTGGAGTTTGAACGCCAAGAATGCGCGATCGCCGGCACCGCCACGTTCTGTCTCGGGCTGGCTCATAAGGTTGAGCATGGTGCGCAATTGGTGTTCGCACCTTTCTTGCGACCGTCCGGATTGGGCGGCTAGCCGCGTCGCCGCAGCGCTGATGGTGATAGGAGCGCGTCGCGTGAGTCTTTGTGCATCATCTAGGCCGATCTCAAGTTCGATCCAAACGGCGAGAGGATGCTGCCGAAGCGATTTATCATCGAGCTTGGTCGGCAGTTCTTCGTCTATGACCTTACCGAGGGAACTCCTGATCTTCGAGAGCTTGATGGTTTGATCTGTGGCTCGCGCCAAGCTTTCATCGATGATCGCCTCAGGCGGCACACTCATCCCCGACAATCGCGATGCAACCTCAGAGACCGCACGCGCTTTGAATTCGTCACCGCCCTCGGAGGCCATTGTCGCGGACGTACCAATGAATATCGGTATGTTGTTTCGGCAAACGCGGTCTCTTAGGCGGCGAACTAGCATTGCAACGTCTGCACCCTGACGACCACGATAGGTATGCAGTTCGTCCAGAACAATGAATTCTAAGCCGTCGGCGTTCGCGATGACGGTGGTGTCCTTGGCATTCTGCCGCGTCATCAGCAATTCTAGCATCATGAAGTTCGTGAGTATGATGTCAGGCTTGCTGTCCTTGATTGCGGTCCGCTCGTCTTCAGACTCCTGCCCCGTGTAGCGCGCAAACGTAGGGCGCAAATTTGTCGGCAGGCCGGATTGCTCGATGAATTTTTCAAGTTCTTTCATCTGGCTATTAGCCAGAGCGTTCATTGGATAAATGATGATCGCGCGCGTTCGCGGTGCTTCGCCCTTCGCTCTGGCGCGCACTGCGGAATCGATAATGGGAACGAAGAAGCAAAGCGACTTGCCTGAGCCAGTTCCTGTCGTGACCACAAAGCTTTGGCCTGATGCTGCTTTCGCAACCGCCTGAGATTGGTGCCGAAACAATGTCAGTGGCTGGCCGCCAATCCGAAAAATCTTTGCCGTATTGGTATGTAGGGATCCGGTCCGTACGAGGTCCTCAATCGTATGACCCAGCTCGAAGTGGGGGTTTATGCTGATCAGTGGCTCTGGCCAAAATCGGTTGCTTGCATAGATCTCATCGACTTGCTGGCGAATATCCGGTGCGCGGAGACGTGTGAATGAGCGAGCAAATCGCTCGTAGTCAGCAACCAAAGTGCGATCGAGGTCAAAAACGTCCACGTTGCTCCACCGTCTGGTTTTGGATTCAACTCTGCCGGGACATCATTCGCTGCATTAACGCAAGCGCGATTAGAATTTCATTGAATAGACAAATGCTGAATGAGCATACATGTACCTGATTCAACGAACGCATTGCACGAGCTTGATTTGCAACCCGACGGCGAATTTGCCTACCGCCGATAATCCCATCGGCGTCATCGCAGCTGCAAACCGCCACCGCAACAAATCGCACACGTTTCGGGACGCCGCATACTCCTGTTTGGCCAGCGGGCGCACGTCAAGACATCGAGCTATCTGCGAAGAAAGCCCTCTGGGGGAATCCGACCTTCGCGTAGTAAAAAGAACGATCGATTTCGGCGGTTTTGCAATGGGTGACGCCGACGAATTGCGGCCTGAGATCGAGCAGTCGGAATGCAGGCGCGCGATGTAGCGGTGCCGGCGCGCACATCGCTGATCGAACGTTCCAAGAGCGGGCGGGACGCCAGCGCCCCCAGGGCTAGAGCCCGCCTTCGATCGTCCGGCCCTACGTTCCGAAGTCCTGGCGCGCGGCCGGAAGCCTAATCGTCCCGGTAAACCTTCTCGCGCTTCTCGTGCCGCTCTTGCGCTTCGAGGCTCAGCGTCGCGATCGAGCGCGCTTCCAGACGGCGCAGCCTGATCGGATCGGCCGTCTCTTCGCAGAACCGTAGGTCCCCTCCTCGATCCGCCGAATCGCCACGGGGCTTCGCTGGCAGCCGGCGCCCCCAGGGACCGGCCGCTTTGCTCCGATATTTGCGATGGCCTATCGTGGACCCGCGGGGGCATCGGCAGCAAGCCTGCTCAATCCGATGACAGTGGGGAACACGCGCGATGGGTAAGCCCTGGATCGAAGATGCCAAAGAATACCACGTCATCGACGACATCTCCGAAACGGGCATCCATCAGACATCGGTCATCCAAGAATACCTCAAGCACGACAACACCCAACGCACCGTCGTTCTGGCGCCCAAGGGCTGCGGCAAGACGCTGCTGATCAAGCACAAGCGCAAGCTGCTGCAAAACCGCGGCTATGACATGCTGCCCAGCAATCAGCTGGTCTCGCTTGCGCCCGGCTATGCGCCGCCGTTCGACGACGAACGCACCCGCCACATCCGCGAAAGCAAACAATACTGGAGCACCTTGTGGCAGATCGCGCTGTCGATCGCCGTGCTGCGCGGCGATCCGCGCGGCTCATTCGATTTGAACGCCACCGCCCTGCGCGCCATCGCCGACAACAAAGACCTGGTCGACCCGTTCCACATCTTCGTGCAGTTGCTGTACCTCCAGCCACGCGAATATTTCGAAGTCGTGCGCGAATATCAGGCGCGCCTGCTGCCGGCGTTTTCCCGCTCGCACTCGCAAGTGGCCCTGTTCATCGACAATGTCGACGAATGTTTCGGCCATCACCTCACGCGCGAACGGCGATCGGGCCTGCACGGACAAATCGCCAACGAGTTCTGGCACGATGCGCAAGTGGGCCTGTTGATGGCGGTGCGCCAGATCGCCGGCCACAACCCGCATGTAAAGGTGTTCGCCACCATCCGCACCGAAGCCTTCCGCGCGCGCCAATCGGAAATCCCAGATCTGGCAAACGTGCGCGCGCATATGATTTCGATCAAATTCGACTACGACGACCTGCGCCACATCTTCATCGACAACATCAAAGCCGAAAGCCCCGACCGCCTGGTCGACCCCAACGCGGCGGACCCGTTCGTCCGCTTCGTCGGCGCCGATGCCGTAAAAATCCGCCATCCCTTCACCGGCAAGATGGAGCACATCTTCGACTATATCCGCCGCCACACCTTCGGGCGCCCGCGCGATTTCATGACGATCGGGCGCGAGATCTCGGCGCTCCGCCGCGAACGGCGCACGCCGGAAGAGGTGCGCCTGGCCGTCAACCGCGCGGCCGCCGAACTCGCCAAAGCGTATCTGACGGAGGTGTCGCCGCATTTCATCTGGTTCGACGAAGACATCATGTTCGGCGCGCTGGACGCCAACGTGCTGGAGCCGCATCACTTGCGCAAAGTCGCCCGCACGTACGACACCGCAGCGCGCAAACACGAATCGCGCTGGCTGGCCGAAGGGGGCACGGGCAGCTCCGCGCTCGCCGACATGTACGCCTCAGGACTTATCGGCACGACCAGGCCGCATAGCGTGACGTCCGGGCAGGTGCAGCATTTCGAATCCGTGTTCGACATGCACACGTCGATCCAACGCGAACGGCAAGAGCTGCCGACGTCGAAGAACTATCTGGTCCACAATGTGTTGGGCAGTTACCTGCGCCAGAGATACACGCCCGACAAATGGCGCGCGCACACCGTCAACATCATCGCGCCGGACCAAAAATGGTTCGACCCCGACGGTCTCATGTACGTGATGCAAATGGACATTTGCGATTCCGAAATGATCCGCTCCGACCCCGTGCGGGCGAGCGCCTTTCGCCCCATCTTCGACGCCATCGTGGAAGAGGTGCTGGACGGGATCGAGTTTCACGAAAATGTCGGCGGTGACGGCGCGGCCTTCGCCGACCGCAACGGCTACATCCTCATCCGCGCCGCCCATCGCATCGCCGCCGAACTGAAAAAGTCGCTCCTCGACGCCAACGTGCGCGTGGGTTTGGATTTCGGTCCGGTGACGTCAGGCGAACATCCCGACACGGGCGCGCGGCGCCTCGAACAGGGCCGCCCCGTCACGCGCAGCGCGCGTTTGCAGGCCGCAAGCGCGCCGGGGCATTTGCTCACCCTGCCCGCGGTCGTCGACTCGCTGTCCGAATACGAAGCCAACTGGCCCTTCTTCGACCTTCAGCCATCGCACAAGCAATTTCGCGCGAAACACGTGGGACAAGGCTGGTCGATCGCCGAAAAGGCGAAACCCGGCGAACCCGAAACCGTGGAACGCCTTGTCGCCCTGCCGTTGCACGAGCTGAAGATCGAATAGTAGGGTGGCGCTCTTGCCTTGTTCTGGGGGGAAAAGGCTTTGGAAGCGCGAGACTTTCGCGGACCGGCGGGCTTCGCCGGATTCGTGCACGATCATGTGGCCTTCACGATCGGGCAACTCGACACCAAAGTGTCGATTATCATGGGCTTCACCGCCGCGGCGATCGCCTACGACGTTCAGCAATTGAGCGCCATGGCGCACGTGACCGCCATTTTCGATCCAACATTTCTCGCGCAGCTGACGGCCGAGCCGCTCAATCCGCGCGCGTGGCAATCCATCTTCGGATTCCTGTCGACCGCGATGCTAGCAATTGCGTTCCTCTGCGCCGTCGTCAGCCTCAGCCCGCGCTCAGGACCGGTGAAGAAAGGCGTGGTGTTCTTTCAAGGCATCGCCGCGCACGAGACCGCGGACGAATACGCGTCCGAGGCCACGCACATCGCCGACACGGATCTCACGAAGGCCGTGCTGATCGATGCGTACGCGTTGTCGAAAATCGCGCAAACCAAAGCTCGCTGGGCCGGACGAACGACACCGGCATTTATCTGGGGCTTGCTGTTTCTGCTCCTCACGCAACTTGCCGCCGGCATGCCGGCACAGGCCGCGGCTGCGAGCTTGTGAACGTCCCGCAGGAAATGAAGCGGTAGCAATCCGAAGGTTCGGCGACTCATACGCCTCAAGAGCGGGCGGGACGCCCGCGCCCCCAGGGCTAGAGCTCGCCTTCGATCGTCCGGCTCTACGTTCCGAAGTCCTGGCGCGCCACCGGAAGCCTAATCGTCCCGGTAAACCTTCTCGCGCTTCTCGTGGCGCTCTTGCGCTTCGAGGCTCAGCGTTGCGATCGGGCGTGCTTCAAGGCGGCGCAGCGTGATCGGGTCGCCCGTCTCTTCGCAGAAGCCGTATGTGCCCTCATCGATTCGCCGCAGCGCCGAGTCGATCTTGGAGATCAGCTTGCGCTGCCGATCGCGTGCGCGCAGCTCGTTCGCGCGCTCCGCCTCGCTCGACGCGCGGTCGGCGAGGTCTGCATGCGCCACGGAGTCGCTTGCCAGATTCTGCAGCGTCTCTTTCGACTCGCGGATGATGTCGTCTTTCCACTGAACGAGCCGACGGCGGAAATATTCGCGCTGGCGTTCGTTCATGAATGGCTCGTCGTCGGACGGCCGGTAGTTCGGCGGCAGCTCCAAGCCCATCTTTTTCTACTTCCTTCGCGACACAACAAAGGCGTCAAAGCGGGCGGAATATATGACCGGCCCCGCGCAAACAGCAACGGGAGAAAACGGTAGGGATATTAAGGCTTTATGACTGTGGGCCGGGGACCCCAGGTCAGGCCGGAGGTTCGAAGTGGAGCTTGGCGAGTTCTACCCGCGCCCGCAGGTCGATCTCGTCCAGAACGGCAGCGAGGCCCGGGTCGACGAAATCCTCCCGCTTCTCCCCCACCAGCGCCACCAGACGCGTCAAGGTCGAGCGCGACACCGCCCCGGAGAGCATCCCATCGCGCACGTCGTCCAACAGATCGAGCACATCGCGCCCGCGCCGCGCGGCCTTCGTCCGGCCGGCCAGGCTGTCGGGCAGCTCTTGCAGCGCAATCAGCGTATCAACAGCCGCGAGGGGCGAACTGCTTGCCAACGGCCCGGCGGCGCGCACCTCTTCCTGCATGGCCGGCGCAAAGGCGCCCGCCGCGCCGGACGTCGCCCGGGCGCGTGTGGTGCGCACCGTTTCGATCGGTTTGGGGCCGTCGACTTTCATGGGCGTCACGAAGAGATCCTATTAATCCGCGCTTAAACATGACGCAGCGCGGTTAAGATCGGCTGAAAATAAGACCTAGCACCGGGCAATATTTGCCGGACCCTTCGCGTCCAAGGCGGCGTTCCCAAAAGCGAACCCAAGCACAATCAACGGCTTGCACGCCGACGTGACGTGGCACGCCCTTCGCTAATGAAACGACGGACCATTGCGCTCAAAGAGACAGAAGGACTCCCATGCGCCGCCTACTGACGCTCATCGCCGCTTTCAGCCTCGCCGTCACGACGGGGCCGGCCGCGTACGCCTTCTCCCGCATCAAGGACATCGCGGACATCGAAGGCGTGCGCGAGAACATGCTGGTCGGCTACGGCCTGGTCGTCGGCCTGAACGGAACCGGCGACAGCCTGCGCAACGCGCCAGGCACGCAGCAATCGTTGCAGGCGATGTTGGAACGCTTGGGCGTCAACACCCGCGGCACCAACATCTCAAGCGGCAACGTCGCCGCCGTCATCGTCACGGCGAACCTGCCCCCCTTCTCCACCCAAGGCACGCGCATCGACGTCCAGGTCAGCGCGCTGGGCGACGCGAAGAACCTTCAGGGCGGAACCCTGCTGGTCACCCCGCTGCTCGCCGCCGACGGCAACATCTATGCGATCGCGCAAGGCCAGATCTCGATCAACGGCTATACGGCGTCAGGCGCAGCCTCGTCGGTGACCAAGGGCGTGCCGACCTCGGGCCGCATCTCGTCGGGCGCCATCGTCGAACGCGAGATCAGGTTCGACCTCGCTTCGCTGCCCAACCTAAAACTCGCGCTGCGCAACCCGGACTTCACGACCGCCCGCCGCGTCAGCGACGCGATCAACTCCTTCGTCGGCACCAAGGTCGCCAACGCCTCGAGCCCGGCCACGATCAACATCAGCGTCCCCGGCGGCTACAAAGGCAACGTCGTGGGCCTCCTCACCGATATCGAACAGCTGCGCGTCGAACCCGACCTGCCCGCGAAGGTCGTCATCGACGAAGCCTCAGGCATCATCGTCATGGGCTCGGACGTGCGCGTCTCCAGCGTCGCCATCGCCCAAGGCAACCTGACCATCCGCGTCACCGAGTTCCCGCAAGCGATCCAGCCGGAACCGTTCAGCGAAGGTCAAACCGCAATCTTGCCGCGCACCGAAATCGAAGTGGACGATTCGTCCGACAAGAAACTCGCGGTCCTGAAATCGGGCATCAGCCTACAGCAGCTGGTCAACGGCCTGAACGCGCTGGGCGTCGGTCCGCGCGACATGATCGCCATTCTCCAGGCGATCAAAGCCGCCGGCGCACTGCAGGCCGAAATCGAGGTGATGTAATGGACATCGCTTCGCTTCAGCTCACCAACGCCGCGCGCGGCCCGATGCCGAAGGCGCCGGTCGAAGGCATGAAGAATGTCGACGAGACGGCGCGCGATTTCGAAGCGGTGTTCATCTCGCAGATGTTCGAACAGATGTTCGCCGACGTGAAGACAGACGGTCTGGGCGGCGGCGGTTCGGGCGAGCGCATCTTCCGCTCCATGATGGTGCAAGAGATCGGCCGCCAAATGGCCGACCAAGGCGGCATGGGCCTCGCCGACACCGTGAAGCGCGAACTGATCGCGATGCAGGAGCACGGCCGCAAATGACGACGCCCGCCAAAGCCGAGGAACTGATCGCCCTCACCACAAAACTCGCCGCCTTCGCCGAACGCGACGTCACGGTGCTGAAGGGCAACCGCCCTGCCGCACTGACGCAAAACGAAGACGAACGCGGAACGCTGACGTTGCTTTACGGCAAGGCGATGGCCGAATTCAAAGGCAAGACCGCCGTCGCCGCCCTGCCCGCGCCGATCCAAAAGCGCTTGAGGGAATCGACGGACCGCTTGCACAGTGCGCTGAAAGAGCAAGCCCGCCTGCTCGCCCGCTTCCGCCACGTGACCGAAGGCATGGTCAAAGCCGTCGCCGAAGCTCTCGCTGCCCGCGAAGCGAGCGGCGTCTACGGCAAATCAGGCTACGTCGTAAAACCGCCCGCCGCCCCGCGCACCGCGGCGCTGACGTTCAACCAAGCCGTCTAAGATTTGACGCCGTCTTTCAGCAGCGCGTCGAACCGCGGATCGCCGCGCAGCTTGTCGAAGATCGGCTCAAGCCGCAGGATCGCCGGCGAGTAATAAGCGCCGGGCATCTTCTGCAACCGCTCCAGAGCCGCAATCGCCAAATCCCGATCGCCGAAATAGGCCCAGATGCGCATCTGCGCATCCTCGGCGCGCGAACTGCCGGACGTCGAAACCCCCATCGCCTTCTGCACATAGGTCAACGCCTTCTCGCGATCGCCGAGATAGCAATACGTCAGCGCCAGCGAGACAAGCGTGCTCGAACTCTTCGGATCGCTGAGATATTCGGTCGCGAAGATCGCACGCGCTTTCTCAAGATCAGACGTCGCCCCGACGGCATCGCCGGCCAAACCGCGCAACCGGCCCAACTCCAACCGCAAACTTCCCATCGTCGGCGGATCGGGATTGCCCGCGAGATGCGCCTCCAACACGCCGATCGCGTCGGCATACTGCCGCTGAAGCACCGCTTGTAAAACTATTCGCCGATACACGTTCGATTCCGGCTGCATGCGCAATGGTTTCAGCAACGCGCCCGCTTCGTCCAGCCGCCCCAGCCGCTGCAGAATACGCGCCTTCTCCGCGATGAACCCCGCATCCTGTGGCCAGCGAACGAGTGCGGCATCGGCCGCGTCCAACGCCGCGCCAAGATCGCGCGTGCCCACAAGCACACTGATCAAACTCGACCGCAAATCAGCACGCAACGGATCGAGTGCAACCGCCTTCTCGTAATGGACCTTGCTCTCTTCCCAGCGATCCTGTCGCCGTGCGATCGAACCTAGCGCAACGAACGTCTCGATCTCATTCGGCCACGTCGACCGCACCTTCTCGAACTGCTGCCGCGCACGGGCATAATCGTCTTCGACATAGTAGGTGTAGAACCCCTGCGCGAGCTGAACCTCCGGCAAGTTCGGCTGCAGACGCACCGCAGTGTCCAACGCTTCGCGCGCAATCGCACGCTGCGCCTCCGTCGTCTCGCGCCGGCTGTACGTCTGCGCCGCAAGCCGCGCCGAATACGCCCAAGCCAACGCAAACTCCGGATCAAGGTCGACGGCTTCCTTGAAGAACGCCGCCGCCTTCGCCCGTCCGCCGCGCTCACGCTGATGAAGCTGCGCCACGCCGCGCAGATAGGCGTCGTAAGCGGCAGGCACCGTCGTCGACCGCAGGGCGATCGATCTCTTCTCCTCCGCCGTCACCGTCGCACTCAACGCGCCGGCGATGGCGACGGCAATCTCACTCTGTACGGTGAAAATATTGTCGAGCTTGCGGTCATAGATCTCGGCCCACAAATGCCCGTCGGTCGACGCCTTGATCAGCTGAACGTTCACACGCACCGCGTCACCCTCGCGCTGCACGCTGCCTTCCAGAACGTTGGCGACGCCAAGCTGCCGCGCCAACTCGCGCAAATTCTCCGGCCGGCTGGCCAGATGCGCCGTCGACGCGCGCGAAATAACCTTGAGCGACCCGATCTTCGCCAGCCGCGTCAGGATCTCATCCTGCACGCCCACGGCAAAGAACGCCGCATCCTTCTGCGAACTCAAATTCTCAAACGGCAGCACCGCGATGGACGCGACGGGCACATCATCTTGCGGGGCGAACCGCGTCAGCATCAGCGTCAGAACCACAGCGGTCGCGGCCACCGCTACCGCGCCGCCCGCCAACGCGACCCGTTTGGAGATACGCGACGCCACCCACGCCCGAAGATAAGCCGCCCGTCCATGCAAGCCGCGGCGCGGCGGCGCGTCGGGCTCAAACGTAAAGACCTCGATCGTCTCCGACATCTTGGCGAGCTTGATCGTGCCGCGCGAACGCAACGACTGCGCCAGCGGCCCGCGCATCATGCGCCGGACGTCGGCCGACACCAGAACCGATCCCGGCGAAGCCTGCGCCATCAAACGCGCCGCGACGTTGACGCCGTGGCCGAGCAAATCGCCGTTCGGCTGCACCATCACATCGCCGAGATGCACGCCGACGCGCACCTTGGGCTCGCACGTCGCCGCGAGTTCGAACGCCGCCTCAACGGCAAGCAAGCTCGCCCCGAACTCCATCATGAAGCCGTCGCCGGCGGTGTTGAACACCCGCCCGCCATGCCGCGAAGCGATACCTTCGATCACCTTGCGCAGCGCGGCGACCTCGGCGGTGGTCTTATCCTCATCGGCTTCCGCGCGCGCAGAATAGCCCGCGACGTCAAGCGCGACGATCGTGGCTAACTTACGCGCGGCACCGCTCATGCTTTCCCAACTCCCTCGACAGCGCTTCAACCCGAGAGACACCACTGGCGCTGGCGTCGGCCACTTCGGAATCGTAGGCGCTTATCGCGCCAGCCTTATAGCAGACGAGGGAGGGGATTGAGGAAGTGATGAAGACCGCCGGACGGCGGGTTTCGGGCGAATTGCGACTACCCGCCCAGCGCGGCCAGCAGGTTCTGGTACGCTGCCGCGGCCTGCGCGTTCGCGCCGGCGCTGTTCTTGGCGGCGGGGTTGATCGCCAGATAGGCGTTCTGAACAACCATCATCGCCGACGACAGCTGCAGCGCCAGCGTCTTCGCAATCGTCTTGTCGGTGATCGCCGACTTGGCGTCGAGATCGAGCGAAAAGACATTGATGTCCTTTTTCTTCGCGTTCGCCGCCGGTTCGCTGTCCTTCGTGTTGTCGAGCAGCGTCGGTTGAAGCCCAAGACCCGCCAACGCATCCAAGCCCTCGCTGCCGCGCAGCAGCTCGATCTTGTTGCCTTCGCGCGCGGTGATCTTGATGCCGTCGCCGCCCGAACGCGTGAGCACCGCTTCGCCCTTCAACAGCATCACCGAATTGATGCGCGTGGTGAGTGAGCGCATCGTATCGGTCGCAGATACGGTGACCTTGAACGCCTGCCCGCCGTTGACCTTGACGTAGAAATGGTCGCCCGCGCGGGCGGTCGACCCCGCCGTGATCAATCGCGACTCGTCGAACTTGATCGCCCCGCGCGGCATGCCGAGCTTGTCGAGCACCGACCCGCCCTGCGCATCGACCGTGATCGCCCGCGCCGACGCCGCGCCTTGCTGACTCTCGTATTGATGCGTCCAAACCTGCGCCCCGTTCGCGTCAAGCTTGGCGACATAGCCGTTGGTGTTCGCCGGCGCGACGCCGCCCGTCAGAGACCCGTTCGTCGATCCCGAAACATAGACCGCGCCACCAGCGACAGCGACGCCCGTGACGCTGTCGTTGCCCGAGGTGCCAACATACGAAATGAAATCCGCCGTTGCCGTCGAACCGGAGTCCGCGATCTTCATCACGAAGCCGTCCGATTGGCCGCCATGCGCCGTTACAATAGAGGCCTGCCCGCCCGCCGTCAGTGCGGCATTGTCCGTCGAACCGGCGACGTAGACAGATCCACCGTCCACGGCGATCGAACTCAGTTGCCCCTGACCGAGACTGCCCAGCGAAACTTCCCACACCGGCGGCGACGTGCCGTCACCCGACAGCAGTTTGCGAACCTTCGCCGTACCACCCTCGACCGTGCCCAGAATAACGTCGCCGTTGCCGTCGACCGCAATCGACGTCGCGCGATCGTCGTCCGCCCCGCCGAACTGGCGCGCGTACACATAGCTGCCCGACGAGGTCAGCTTCATCACATAGGCATCGATGCCGCCGCCATGCGTGACGCCCGAAGCGACGGCCGACTTCGTCTGGCCCGCAACATAAAGCGAGCCGTCCGCGCCAAACGTGAGCGCATTGGCCTGATCGTCCGTGATCGGCGCAACCTGCCGCGTGAAGACTTCGCGCCCGTCCGTATCGTATTTCGTGACGAACGTATCGTCGCCGCCGCCGATCGCCGTCGTCGTCAAACGATCGCTGACCTTACCCGCAATCGCGACGTTGCCGTTCGCGTCCGTCGCCAGCGCAAAGCCGCTCGCGCGTTCCGACGAGCCCAACAGGCGGCTCCAAACCAACTGCCCCGCGCCATCGTATTTGCGCAGATAGACGTCCTGATCGCCCTGGACGATGCCGGCGCCCATATCCTCTGTGACGGTGCCGACGACATAAACGTTGCCTGTCGCATCCGTGGCCGTCGCCTTGACGTCGGCGACGCCCGTCGGCGGCGCAATCTTCGCCGTGAAATTCGCGCTGACACCCGTGCCTTCGTCGGTCAGCTTCATCAGCTGCCCGCTCTGCGTCGCACTCGGACCCGCAACGCCCGCGACATAGACGGCAGGCTTCGTTGCCGCCGCTGCGAACGAAATCCGCTCGGTCGCCACCGTCTGCACCCCAAGGCCGTAACGCTTGGCGGACGTCTCTGTCGCGCCGTCGAAGATCGTCGTCTTGAAGCGCGTGGAAAGTCCCGCGGCTTCCATCTTGCCGTTCATATAGGCAACGACGCTGGTGACGGAGACATCGCCCGAGATCTCCGACAGATCCATCGTCACATCCGTCGTGGCACTTCCCTTCAGCGCCGAGACGGTGAAAACCTCGTTGCCCACGATGCCCGGAATGGCGTTCGTGCCCGCGCCGCTGACGAGAGACGGGCCGTTATACTGCGTCGGCGGCCGCACAACTTTGAACGCGCTTTGCGCCGTCGACTCGCGCTTGCCGAACGACAGCGTCAGGTCGTTGAACGTCGTGCCGGTCAGGTATTTCTTGACCTCCGTGAGGCCCGTCTGGAAACGCTTGTTCAAACCGGTGAGTTCGGCGAGCGCCGTCGGCTCTTCCGACGCACGCGAAGCCAACGCCTGCAAGCGCGACAAGCCCGTGTAAAGCGCGAACAGCTTTTTGTATTCCTGGTCGACGCCCGCCCGATCGAACGACCCATCGCGCACGTCGATGAACGACGAAGCGGTCAACGCATCGCGCAACTTGGAAACCGGCGTCGCGTTGGCCGAGCTCTGATCCCACGGCGCGAACGACACGACATCCTTCGCGCCCGCGGATTTGACCTGCGTTTGAGAAGCGGACGAAGTGCGCGACTGCGCCCTGGCCTGGTAGTACCCCTCCAGGACCGAAAAATCGAATGTTGGCAGCGATCGCCCGCTGCCGCTCGAACCGAATAATCCGCTCATGACGCCATTGTCGCGCGCGGGGTATTAACGCGCGCCTAGCACCGCGGAACCGTTAACAAAATATCAACCAAACAACGTCAGTCCGGCCGCCGCGCCACGCGCACGACGACGGCGCGCGCCAAACCTTTACGCGTCAAACTCACGTCCAGCTTCCGCCCGACCTTCGATTCGACGATCAGCTTCTGCATAACCCGCGAGTCGGCAACGTCCTTGCCGTCGATGCGCGTGATCACGTCGCCCGGCGCCAAACCGGCGCCGGCCGCAGGCCCACCCGGCGTCACGTGCCCGACGACGGCGCCGCGCTTGCCCGCCGCATCCAGCACATTCGCGCCGATCCAGCCGCGCCGCACATGCCCGCCCTGCTTCAACTGCGCAACGACGGTCTTCACCGTGTTCGACGGAATGGCGAAGCCGATTCCAATCGATCCACCCGTCGGCGACAGCATCGCCGAGTTCAAACCGATGACCCGCCCGTCCATATCGAACAGCGGCCCACCGGAATTCCCATGATTGATCGCCGCGTCCGTCTGAATGAAATCGTCGTAGATTTCGGCGTCGAGCTGCCTGTTCCGCGCACTGATGATCCCCGCCGACACGCTGCCGCCAAGCCCGAACGGATTGCCGATCGCCAAAACCCAATCGCCCGCCTTCGCATCATCGGAATCCCCAAATGACGCGGCCGTCAGAGGCTTCGACCCAACAATGCGCAACAGCGCGATGTCCGTCTTCTCGTCGCGCCCGACGACAGTCGCCCCGCGCCGCGTCCCGTCGTGAAACCCGATCAAAATCTCGCGCGCACCTTCGATGACATGATTGTTCGTGACGATCAGCCCCGCTGCCCCGTCGATGACGAAGCCCGAGCCCAACGACCGCGATCCGCTGGCCGCCGCGCTCTTCTGCAGCGCAAACGGCATCGGCACAGGCGCTCGGCCCTGCGCGTTCTGCAGCGGCTTCTCGGTCGAAATATTGACGACCGACGGCGACAGCTTCTCGACCAGTTCGGAAAACCCGTCCGGCGCCGGCTTCGCGAACGCCGCGGACACGCACAACACACCCGCCGCAAGCACGCCGACGATCCTGATCAACACCAAAGCCCCCTCAAACACACGGCGGCCGAAACGACAACGGCGCCGACCGATAGATCAGCGCCGCGCGTGGTAAAGAACAGGTTTACGAGACGCTCTAGCGCCGACCCGATTGCCCGTTCTGGAAGTAGCGGAAGAACGGACTGTCGGGCGAAAGCACCATCGTCGTGTTGTCGCCCGTCATGGATTCCTCGTACGCTTGCAGCGAGCGGTAGAACGCGAAGAACTCGCCGTCCTGCCCGTACGCTTCGCCCAGAATTCGGTTCCGTTCGCCTTCGCCTTCACCGCGCAGGATGTCGGCCTTCTGCGTCGCCGTCGCCCGGATGACCGTGACTTCGCGGTCTGCGGCGCTGCGAATACGTTGAGCCTCTTCGCCGCCTTCGGCGCGCGTCCTTTGCGCCTTCTCTTGGCGCTCGGTCTTCATACGGTCGAACACCGAGGTCAAGTTCGCCTCCGGCAAATCCGAACGCCGGATGCGCACGTCGACGATTTCGATGCCCATGGCGCGCGCTTCGACCGCGACGCCGTCGCGAATGGTGCGCATCAATTGGCTGCGTTCGCCCGACAACAGCCGGTCGAAATTCTGCTCGCCCAAAACGCGCCGCAAGTTCGAGTTCACGATCGGCACAAGGCGCAACCGCGCGCTCTCTTCGTCCTTCACCGACTGATAGAACTTCAGCGGATCGGCGATGCGAAAGCGCGCAAACGCGTCGACGACGATGTTCTTCACGTCGGCCGTGATCACGACGCTGGGCTCGGCGTCCAGATTCAAATTGCGCTTGTTGAAGAAGATGACCGACTGGAAGAACGGTATCTTCGTCGCCAAGCCCGGCTCCTTGATGACCCTCACCGGGCTGCCGAGTTGAACCACCATCGCCTGCTCGCGCTGATCGACCACGAATAGCGTGTTGAACAGAACGAACACCAGTACGGCAGCGGCCGCGCCGGCAATGCCTAACCAGTTCCTCATGGCGTCCCTCCCGTCGTCGCGCGGGTTTCAACAGGCGGCTGAGTTCGCCGCAACTCCGGCAGCGGCAGATAGGGCGTCACCCCGGACGTCGCCTTGCCGTCGATCAGAATTTTGTTCGACCGGCTCAAGATGCGCTGCATCGTTTCGACATAGAGCCGTTCGCGCGTCACCTGCGGCGACGCCTTGTACTGCTCGTAGATCGACAAGAACCGTTTCGCCTCACCTTGGGCCAGCGTCACCGCTTGCGTCTTGAACGCTTCCGCGTCCTGCACGATCTTCGACGCCTCGCCGCGCGCCTTCGGCACGATCGAACCGGCGTAGGTTTTCGCTTCGTTGATGCTGCGCTGGCGGTCCGTGTCGGACGCCTGCTGATCGTTGAAGGCCTCGACCACCGGCGCCGGCGGCTTGGTGTCCTGCAAGGCGACCGCGATGATCGTGACCCCCGCGCGATAACTGTCCAGCACCGACTGCATCGTCGCGCGCACTTGTTCCTGAATCTTCGCGCGGTCCTTCGTCAGGATGAGATCGACCTCGCTTTGCCCCACCGCTTCGCGCATGGAGCTGTCGGCGACGGCGCGGATCGTGGGCTCGACGTCTTCAACCTGAAAGAAATAATCCTGCGCGTTCGTGATCTGCCAGCTGATCGTGAACTGCACATGCATGATGTTCGCGTCGCCCGTCAGCATCATGCTCTCAGGCGTGAGGTCCGCGGTCTGAGTCGTGCGTCCGTCGCTCCCGGCGCGAAAGCCGATATTGATCTGATTGCGCGCGCCGACATTCGCCCGCAGCACCGTCTCGAGCGGCGGCGGCAAACGCACGTGCAGACCGGAATTGATCGTGTCGACGTATTGGCCGAAGCGCAGCACGATGCCCTGCTCGGCCGGTTGAATTTGATAGAACCCCGTCGCGACCCAAAGCAGCAGCAACGCGCCGCCGACGAGCGCCACCAGCATGCCGCCCGGCGACTGGTTCGGGAACATCTTCTTCAGCCAGTCGCGGCCGCGCTTGAACACTTCGTCGAGATCGGGGGGACGAATGTTGGGCCCACGCCCGCCGCCACCGCCGCCGTTGTTCGGCCCCTGTCCCCACGGGCCGCGGCCACCGCCGCCACCGGGGGTCCAGCCGCCGCCACCGCCCTTATTGTCGTTCCAAGGCATTTCGTCCTCTCATCTCACCCAGCGGATGGGGCAATACGCGGACGCACCGGCGCGAAACTGGTGTCTCGGCAGTCGGCGCATCCACTAGCGAATCACTCGACACAAACCACAATGGATGTACCGTCTGTAGCGGTTTATAAGAGTTTAAAGCCCGCCCGCGCAAACCACGCGCCGCGCCCCACGCAAGCCGCACCAGGGCTTGTATGTGGAGTGTCTCGAAACAGCGTCAAGGGCCGGAAACAACAAGAGTTTTTCGATGTCGAACCTCACGTCCGACGACGTTCTGCGCGCGCTCAAGACGATCATCGATCCCGATAGGAATAAAGACGTCGTTGTACTCGGCCTGATACAGGGCCTGGTCGTCAAGGACGGGCACGTCTCGTTTGCAATTGAGGTGGCGCCGGAGGAGGGCCGCGCCAAGGAACCGCTGCGTCTTGCTGCCGAAAAGGCGGTTCTGGCCCTGAAAGGCGCACGCTCCGTCACGGCGGTTTTGACGGCGCACAAAGCGCCGGCCAGCGCCCCACCCCGCCGCGCCGGCCTCAACGCGCAGATGCAGGCCGAAGCACAACCGCGCGCCGGCGCAGCCGAGCGCCAAGGTCCGCCCGGCGTCAAAGCCGTCATCGCGGTCGCCAGCGGCAAAGGCGGCGTCGGCAAATCGACCGTCGCCGTGAACCTCGCCGTGGCGTTGCATAAGCTTGGCCGCAAGGTCGGCCTGCTCGACGCCGACATCTACGGCCCCTCGGTCCCGCGTATGCTGGGCCTCACCGGCAAACCGACGTCGAAAGACGGCAAAAAACTACAGCCGATGGAGGCCTGGGGCCTAAAGGCCATCTCGATCGGCTCGCTGATCGACGAGGATCAGCCCATGATCTGGCGCGGGCCCATGGTCATGACCGCGCTGACCCAGCTGATCTACGACGTCGAATGGGCCCCGCTCGACATCCTCGTCGTCGACATGCCGCCCGGCACCGGCGACGCACAGCTGACGCTCGCCCAACGTGTCCCTCTAGCCGGCGCGATCATCGTCTCGACGCCGCAGGACATCGCCCTGATCGACGCCCGCAAGGGCCTGGCCATGTTCAAGAAGACCCATGTCCCCGTATTCGGCATCGTCGAGAACATGAGCACGTTCGTCTGCCCGAACTGCGGCCACGAGTCCCACATCTTCGGCCACGGCGGCGCACGCGAAACGGCGGCCAAACTCGGCACGGATTTCTTAGGCGAGATCCCGCTGCACATCGCCATCCGCGAAACCTCCGACGGCGGCACCCCGATCACCGCGCGCGATCCCGGTGGACCGCAATCTAAAGCGTTTCTGGACCTCGCCGAACGCATCATCGCCAAACTCGACGCCGGCGACGACCGCGCCGCCCCCCGCATCGTCATGGAATAAGAAAAGGGCCGGCGCGAACGCCGGCCCCCATCGTCAGAACGTCAGCGAGGCCTTAGCGGCCGGCGACGATCGCAACCTTCGACTTCGAACCGTCAGCGGCCGTCAGTTCCCACGTGTCGCCGGGCTTCTTGGTGCCGTCGAACGCGTTGCACTGCTCCTGACCCTTCGTCGGGCCGGCGTCCGGCGTCACGCAGAGCTTGCCGTCTTTCAGCGCCCACTTGCCGGTCGCCTTCGTGCCGTCCGGCAGAACGACGTTCACCGTGCCGTCCTTGTTGTAGTGCAGCTTCGTCACTTCGCCCTTGGCGTTCGTGATCGTGACCGTGTTGTCGTAACGGCTCTGCATCGGATCCGCGGATGCGAACGCGAGCGATGTGCTGAACACGGCGACTGCAAGACCAGCCAGGATACGTTTCATCGTTGTTCTTCCCATTTTGTTTTTGAAGCTTCGTCGTCCGAAACCGGACGCGGTCGCCGATGTAGTCCGCGAGCGCTGGTGTGTGCAAGCGGACAGCACGCCTACCGCGTGCCGCAGGAATTAAATTTCAGAAAGATGAAGCCAGGAAACCCGCTCTTCGGCGAAGGCCTGCCCCTTCGGCGCAAAGTCTTGCGGTGCGTCAAAAGCGCCGACGTGAAAGTGGATTTCGGTCGGCCAACGATCGCCTTCATACGTCAGTGTCGAACCGCACACAGAACAATAGCCACGCTTGACACCGGGCGACGAAGCGAATGTCGCCAACAGCCCCGCGGTGAATGTCACCGCGCTACGTTCGAACCCCGCAAACGCCGACACCGGCGCGCCAGTGTGCTTGCGGCACGAATGACAGTGACAGTATCCGGTCCACTTCGCCGGCCCGCGCGCTTCAAAGCGCACGGCGCCGCACAGGCATCCGCCCGTATGCAGATCGCCGCTCATCACGCGCCGTGATGCAACTTCAGGCCGGGCCGCGCCCACTGCGTCTCGACAAGTTTTCCTGTCGCCGACAACGTCACATACGCCGTCTTATGATCAGCGCCGCCGAAGCAGATGTTCGTCACCAGCGGATCGGCAAACATCGTCTGCTCATACGACCCATCCGGCGCAATCGACGAAATGCCGCCGGTCGGAAACGCGATAGTCGCGACGCAAACGCGCCCGTTCGCTTCGACCGCCAGCGAGTCGAACAACTGCAAACCGGGCAAGCCGCACACGAGCGTTCCCTGCAATGCGCCCGTCGGCGGCGCGAGCACGCCCGGCGCCGTGATGTCGAACTTCATGAGCCGCCCTGCCATCGTCTGCGCGACGTAGAGCGTCTTCCCGTCCGGCGACAAACCGCAGCCGTTCGGCATGTCGATCGGGAATACGACTTCCTTGATGTGCTTCCCATCCGGCGTCGCGTAATAGACCGCACCGCGATCATGCAAACGCCCATAGCCCTTGCCGAGATCGGTGAAATAGAAACCGCCATGCGCGTCGAACACCAGATCGTTCGGCCCGTTCAGCCTGATCCCGTTGCAATTGTCATAGACGCGCTCGAACTTCCCCGTCTTCAGATCGACGCGTTCGATACGGCCCGTCGTATAGTCGTGCGGACGATCGCCGGGAAACAACAGCCCGCCGTTGTCGTGCCACTCGAACCCGCCGTTGTTGGTCACATAGACCGCACCATCAGGCCCAAGCGCCGCGCCGTTCGGACCACCGCCGAGCTGCGCAATCACTTCGCTCTTCCCCTTCCAAACGCGCGTCAGCGACTGCCGGGCAATCTCGACCAAGATCACGCTGCCGTCCGCCATCGCGATCGGACCTTCGGGAAATCTCAAACCAGAGGCGATCTCACGGACGGTCATGGGCGCTTCCTCTCATTTTTTATCTAGGATGATGAAACTGTAGCCGATGGGCCGCTCCGCTGACGAGGGGTAGACGCCGACGATCGTCTCATTCCAATTGTCGCGGTCGAGCGCCGGGAAAGTCGTATCGCCCGCAACCTCGCCGTGAACGCTGGTCAGATAGATCCGCCCCGCAAGCGGCAAGGCTTGAGCGTAGATCTCGGCGCCACCCAAGATCATGATCTCCTCCGGATCCTCACCTGCCGCAACGTCCAGCGCCGCCTGCAAAGATCCAACGACAACCGCGCCGTCAGCCTTGTAAGCCGCATCGCGCGTCACGACGATGTTCGTCCGCCCCGGCAGCGGCTTCTTCGGAAAACTCTCCCACGTCTTGCGCCCCATGACGCAAGGCTTGCCCTTCGTCCGCGCGACAAACCACTTCATGTCTTCAGGAATACGCCACGGCAACGCGTTGTCGCGCCCGATAACACCGTTCTCGGCAACGGCCACGATGAGCGCAACGACCGGCGTCTTCATCCCGCGAGCCGCTTCAACGCATCGCCGGTCAGCCGAAACACCGTCCACTCCTCCATCGGAATGGCGCCCAGCGATTCATAGAACTTGATCGACGGCTCGTTCCAATCGAGCACCCACCACTCTACCCGCGCGCAACCCTCGGCGACAGCGCGCTTCGCCAAATGCGCGAGCAACGCCTTGCCGATGCCCTTGCCGCGAAACGCAGGCTTCACGAACAGATCTTCGAGATAAATCCCGTGCCGCCCGCGAAACGTCGAAAAATTGTAGAACCACAACGCAAATCCCGCGGGCGCGCCGTCCCATTCCGCGAGATCGCAGAACACCCGCGGATGAGGCGCGAACAACGCCCGCGCAACATCGTCCGGCGTCGCGACGACATCGTCGAGCAGCTTCTCGTACTCCGCCAGATCACGAATGAAAGCGAACACAAGATCACGATCCGCCGGCGTTGCCGCGCGGATCGTCAGACCAGCGCTCACACCGCCACCGGCGCCGCGATATGCGGATGCGCCTGATAACCCTCAAGCCGGAAGTCTTCGTATTTGAAGCCGAAGATATCCTTCACATCCGGATTGATATGCATACGCGGCAACGCATGCGGTGCGCGCGACAGCTGCAACTCAGCCTGCTCGATATGGTTCAGATAGAGATGCGCATCGCCGAACGAATGAATGAACTCGCCCGCCTTCAACCCCATCACCTGCGCCACCATCTGCAACAGCAACGCATACGACGCGATGTTGAAGGGCACGCCGAGGAAGATATCCGCCGACCGCTGATAGAGCTGGCACGACAACCGCCCCTCCGCGACATAGAACTGGAACAGGCAATGACACGGCGGCAACGCCATGCTGTCCACCTGCGCCGGATTCCACGCCGTCACGATCAATCGCCGCGAATCCGGATTGCGCTTGATCATCTCGATCAGCTTCGAAATCTGATCGATCGTCTGCCCATCCTGCGCCGGCCAAGACCGCCACTGTGCACCGTACACGGGACCCAGATCGCCGCGCTCATCCGCCCACTCGTCCCAAATCTTGACGCCGTTGTCCTGCAGGTAGCGGACATTCGTATCGCCCTTCAGGAACCACAACAGCTCATGCACGATCGACTTCAGATGAAGCTTCTTCGTCGTCACCAGCGGAAACCCGTCGGAGAGATCGAACCGCATCTGATACCCGAACACAGAGATCGTGCCGGTTCCCGTCCGGTCGTGCTTCTTCACGCCGTGGCGCAGCACATGCTCCATCAAATCGAGATACTGGCGCATCGGCAGGTTCCTGAATCGTCGTCGATCTTACCGGTTCGCTTGCAGCGCCTAAAGGGCCGGAAACCGCGCGTCCCCAGCCGCTTCATTTCTTTACCGCAAGCGCCTATATAAGGCCTGCCGGTTCGCCGGCTATGGCGATAAACGCGCGTGTAATAAACGGCTCGGACCCGGGGGCGGTACCCGGCGCCTCCACCACCTGCGCAGGAGAACCTGCTCAGCTGTGGGGGCGAAATAGGATCGACGGACGCGTAAAGACGTTGCTTTTGCTCGGCAAGGCTCACCGTTATCGGGCTGTCTGTATAGGTGCCAACGACAATGAAATGGCCCTCGCTGCCTAATAGGTAAGCGCGGCTCGGAGGGGCGCCGGGCAACAGAAGCCCCTCCACCTTATTTTCGCGCAAAGAACTGCGCGATGCCGGCGCAAGCGATACATGCCAGTCCGCCCAGCGCGACGGTCTCCGGCACGCCCAATTGATGCGACAGCCACCCGGCGGCAAGCGCCCCGACCGGCATCATCCCCATGAACGCCATCACGTAGTAAGCCATAACCCGCCCGCGCATCGCGTCGGTCGTGACCGTCTGGATCAGCGTATTGGTGGAGATGCCCTGCATCATCAGCCCGCATCCCGCCGGCACGAGCAGCGCCAGCGACAAGATCAAGCTCGTCGACTGAGAAAAGGCGATCAGAAACAGACCGAACAACGCCGCGCTCGCGATCGGCACCCGGTGCAAGAGGTGGTGCGGCACGCGGCTCATCACAAACGCCCCAACGAGCGCACCGGCGCCGACGCCCGACATCAAAATCCCAAGGCTCTCCGATCCCCCGTGCAGAACATCGCGCGCGAACACCGGCATCAAGGTCAGATAGGACGCGCCGAAAAAACTCGACGTCGACAGCAACAGCAGCATCGCCCGCATCTGCGGATGCGTCGAGACATACCGGAACCCATCACGCAAATCGGTCAGCGGATGGCTGGGCGTCCGCACCGTCTGAGGCATGACGCGCATCATCGTTAGGCTCGTAATCACCGCCACATACGACAAAGCGTTGAGCGCAAAGCACCACCCTTCGCCGACAACGCCCACGACGAACCCGGCCATCGCGGGTCCCACGAGCCGCGCGGAATTGAACATGATCGAGTTCAGCGTAATCGCACGCGGCAGATTACCCCGCCCCACCATCTCGACCGTGAACGATTGACGCGTCGGAATGTCGAACGCATTCGCCGTACCCGCGAGCGCCGCGATGACGATGATATGCCAAACATGCACAAGGCCCGACAGCGTCAACAGCGCCAGCACCGTCGCAAACGACATCATCAACGTCTGTGTGATGAGCAGAATGCGCCGCCGGTTCAAACGGTCGGCGATAACGCCCGCGAACGGCGATACGAACAACACCGGCGCCTGCGACGCGAACCCTACGAAGCCCAGCAGCAACGGCGAATCGGTCAGCCGATAGACCAGCCACGACTGCGCAATCGCCTGCATCCAAAACCCGATCAGCGAGATCGTCTGGCCGGTAAAGAACAAACGGTAATTGCGGTGGCGAAAGACGCTGAACAAGGCGCCGTGTGTCGGCACCGCCGGAGCCGGCGCCTCAAGGGTGGTGACGGCGTTCGTGTCTATGTCGGGTGTCTTGTCCAATGCGGCGCGAACCTATGCGCCGCTCCAGCAATTGAAAAGGGCGCAGGCGTCGCAGCGCCCGCACCCTTTGTTTCAAATTGCTTCAACGCTTCGCGAGCAGATCGCGGATCTCGGTCAACAGCTTGATGTCTTCCGGCGGCGCGGCCGGCACGGCATCCACCGGCGGCGGCTGACGGCGCAGCTTGTTGATGGCTTTCACAGCAAGGAACAGTACGAACGCGATGATCATGAAGTTGATGACGGCCGTCACGAACTTGCCCCAGGCCAGCACCGCGCCCTGCTTCTTGGCCTCATCAAGCACCGGTGATGTGACGGCTTCGTTGAGCGGCACAAAATAGTTCGAAAAGTCGACGCTGCCGATCGCGCCGATCAGCGGCATGATCATGTCGCCGACCAGCGAGCTGACGATTGTTCCGAACGCGCCGCCGATGATGACGCCGATGGCGAGATCGACAACGTTGCCCTTAAGCGCGAATTCCCTAAATTCTTTCAGCATACGAATGCCCCTTCCTGCGTGAGCCACTGCGCCAGCCTCGAATCGAGCACCGGCGCAATTTCACGTTAGCACGCGCGTAATTCGCCCACCCGCAATTCCCGCTTGCAATCATCCGTAGGCGGATGCTCGATGCGCCAACCTGTCATTCAACGTCGAGCACCCTCATGTCCTTATCCCCTGCCCCGCTCTTCACGCCGTACAAGCTGAAGAACCTGACCATCCCAAACCGCATCGTCATGGCGCCGATGACGCGTTCAAAAAGCCCCGACCAAATCCCAGGCCCCGACGTCGCTGCCTATTACGGCAGACGCGCGAAAGGCGGTGTGGGCCTCATCATCACCGAAGGCGTCGCGCCGGATCATCCCGTCGCGCTGAACGACCACAACGTCCCAAACTTTCACGGCGACGCGCTCGACGGTTGGGCGAAGGTGTTGAAGGCGGTGAAAGCCGAAGGCGGCCTCATCATGCCGCAACTCTGGCACACAGGTTTGATGCGCAAGCCCGGCTCCGGCCCCAACCCGCACCTCACCGGCGTCGGCCCCTCGGGCCTTGCCAAACCCGGCAAGAAAGTCACCGAACCGATGACAACGGCCGACATCGACGAAGTGATCAAAGGCTACGCCACCAGCGCGCGCCACGCCGAAGAACTCGGCTTCGACGGCGTCGAGGTGCACGGCGCGCACGGCTACCTCATCGACCAATTCTTCTGGGAAGGGACCAACGAACGCCCCGACCACTACGGCGGCGACATGGTCAAGCGCACAAAATTCGCCGTCGACGTCATCAAGGCAATCCGCGGCGCGGTGAGTAAAGACTACCCCGTCATCCTGCGTTGGTCGCAATGGAAGCAGCAGGACTACACGATCAAACTCGCGCCCACGCCGCAAGCGTTGGAAAAATTCCTGGACCCGCTGGTGAAAGCAGGCGTCGACTGCATGCACTGCTCGACGCGCAAATTCTGGGATCCTGAGTTCGAAGGCTCCGACCTCAACCTCGCCGGCTGGACGAAGAAGATCACCGGCCTCCCCACGATCACGGTAGGCTCGGTCGGCCTCAACGAAGAATTCATCGCCACCTACGGCGGCAAACCCGCCGGCCCCGCCTCGCTCGATCGCCTGATCGAAATGTTCAGCAGAGGTGACTTCGACCTCGTCGCCGTCGGCCGCGCCCTCATCGTCAACCCGAACTGGGCTGAACTGGTGAAGGCCGGAAAATTCAACGACCTAAAACCCTTCTCCCTCGAAGCCCTGCCGGTTCTGCACTAACGACAAACCACAATTCCCTTCCTGCACCCCTCGCCCGCCCTTGGGCGGGAGAGGGGCCGGGGGTGAGGGTGGGCGCTCCACAAGCGCCGCGCAAAGAAAGATTGAACCACCAAGCACACCAAGGGCACCAAGGGCACCAAGACGCTTATGCAGGTTCGGCGACATCGATGCACTGACAGCCAGTGGCGCTGCGCGCCGAAGGCATGCGGCGCGTAGCGCCATCAATCATCGCGCACGCGTTAGCCGCGCCCCATTTGCGCAAGCGGCTTGGTGTTCTTGGTGTGCTTGGTGGTTCAACCTTTCTTCTCTGAGCGTGTGGAGAGCCCACCCTCACCCCCATCCCCTCTCCCGCCCTCACGGGCGGGCGAGGGGTGAAGTGTGGCGATGACAGCGATAATGTCGCGACTACTCCCGCCCCTTCGAATCCATCCAAATTTTCAGCCGGTCGAGATGGCGGACCAGATCCTCCATCTCCTTATCGTCCCAACCTTGAAACGCTTCCGCAAAGCGCGGCACGAACGCGATGATCGCGCGCTGATGAATCTCAAGACCCTTCGGCGTCACAGTCAGCAGCTTCGACCGCGCATCGCCCGGCGCCGGATCCGCTTTCAGAAATTTCCGCGCGACAAGTTTTTGGATCGTCTTGGTCACGCCCGGTTGCGGCTGCTGCAATGCCGACGCGACCGACGTCACCGTCTTCGCCTCCTGCGGCCGGTGGCTGAAGTGATTGAGCATCACAAACTGCGGAAACGGCAACTTGAGTTCGGCAAGCGTCCTCTCGGCGCGCGCCGTCGCCAGCTGATCGATGATCCCGATCCAATTGAAAATGCGCCAGCCGAGTTGCGCCTGCGCTTCGCTGAAACGTGCCATACCGCCTTACGTCATGTCCGAATGAAGTCTTTGAGTGGCCGCCGCGGTGTCGGCGCCGCGGGATCGGCATAACCCATGCGGAAGAACATCTGCAACGTATGGCCCGAGGGTGTCCCCGTCGCGGCAAGGATCGCCTGCATTTCGCGCGCCATCTCCGGGAACTCCTGCAACGCCTGACTGAGCGGAGCGATGGCGAGCCCCACCTCCGCCGCCTTCAGGTTCGCCCGCACATAAGCCGCGCCCGTCTCGATCTGCGCCACGCGGTCGTTGACGGCCGTCGTCATCCAACCGAACGACCATGAGTTCTCGATCCAACCCGTGTAGAGATCGATCGTCTGCTTGAACGCGATCGACGTCGGATCGGCGAACGCCTCGGGCGTTGCCACGCCTGCGATCTTCAGCAACCAAATGCCGGGACCGTTGATCGAAAGCCCGTCGCGATGTTTGGCAATCGCGTCCGCGCCGATGCGCAACCGCTCGACCGTTTCGCCATGCGTCCGCGGCGTCGTCGACTCGACGAGAAAGGCCGCCGCCGCAATCGACCGCAGCCGCGCGACGTCGGCCGGCGCACGCGTCGACGCAAACGAAATCGGCGCGCTCACCACCCCCGCCAGCGCCGCGACATGCGCGTCGCTTGCCGGCTCCCCGGCGCGATAGTTCGACCGCGTCGACCGCCGCCGCAAGATTTGAGCGAACAAAGGATCGCGCGCAACGTTCGGGTCCTTCACGAATGTCAGCCGCGCCAGGGGCGTATCGCCGACCGCCTTCTCCGGCCAAATCCCTTGCGGAAACAATTGCTGCTCGACGCGAAAACCCTGTTCCGCCGCCGCAATGCGCAGCAGCTCCAAGAAACAGCCGCAACCGATCACGACCTGGCGCGAGTACGGATCCGTTTGCGGCAGCAATCCTCTCGGGTCGCAGACGAACGTCACCACATTCGGCTCGCTCAGATCCGCCATCCACGCCTGCATGTTGTGCGGATTGGGCGCGAGCAGCGCGTACGAAATCGCGCGCACGCGCGGGTCGCTGATGCTGGCCACAGGGCCCCGCCACCCTTCCACAGCGGCGTCCGGCATCTGATCCACCTGCGTCAGCGCAGCGCCACCGGCTGCCAAGATGACAGCCGAGGTGCCGGCAATCCGAAGAAACGTACGACGCGTAGCCATCTGATCCTCCCTCAACCAATAGCAGGCGCAACGAGTGCGCCCATCAAAACAACCATCGCCAACGCCGACACCAAGAAGAACGCAGGCCCCTCGCCGTCGGCGCGCGTACGCACCAGCGAAACGCCGCACATCAACAGCCAACCGAGCCAAGCGGCCGAAACAGGGGCCGACAAAAACCCGATGACTTCGAACGGCCCGCCAAGCTGCTCGAACGCGCTGACGATGATCAGAACGCCAAGCACAAGCCCGACCAACCCATACGGCCAAGCGAACAACCGACCGCGAAACATCGCGAGGCTGATGAGCGCCGTCCACGTGCCTTGCGCGAGGAAACCCAGATGCTCGCCGATCACCATTCCGGCGTAGCGGTTGAGCAGACCCTCAAGCAGCGCGACCGTACCCTGCACCTCCGCCGACGGCGCACCCGCCATTTGCTCCGCGAGATACGGCACCGCAATCGGCCACCGCATAAAACCCATCAGCTGAAACGCGCCTGCCAAAACGCCGGCAACCAAAGCACCGGTGAGCAACGTGCTCCCGGGTCGCGCAAAACTTTGATGAAAGAGAACGGCGAGCATGATCTGCGTGACGCCCGTTAGACCCATCATGTAATAGGCCGGCACGATCAACGCCTGATGCTCGCGAAACAGCGCCAGCCGTTCCTGCGACGTCGCGCGCAGAATCTCAGGAAACGAAAACTGATCCGCCAGAATCAAAAACCCCACCGACAACAACACCACATGCACGACCGCCACAGCGAAGGCCGTCCCATATTCCCGCGTCCGATCCACAACCGCTCTCCATATTCCTAGGAATATAATATGCATTCCGAGGAATATAGTCAAGCTCCCCTCTCCCTCCCACTTCGGGAGGGAGAGGGGCTGAGGGTGAGGGAGGGCGCTCCACCCCGATTGGCGACACCCCGGCCCCTCTCACTTCCATAGGGAAGGGCGACGGGAGCGCCGCGGTGCTTGCGTACCCCGCCTTGCAGCCAACCCGCCCCGGCGCTACATCCATGCGATGGCTAAGGACTTCATCGGCTACCAGGCGCTGCTGAACGATGCGCTGAAGAGCGTCGTGCGCGCGGCGCTCACCCACGCTGCCAAGGGCGGCGTGATGGCGGCGCATCATTTCTACATCACGTTCAACACCCGCTTCCCGGGCGTGCAGCTGTCCGACACGATGCGCGAACGCTTCCCGGACTTCATCACCATCGTGCTGCAGAACCACTATTGGGACCTGAAGATCCACGACGTCGATTTCGAAGTCGGCCTCAGCTTCAACAAGATGCCCGAGACCGTCGTCGTCCCCTTCGACGCCATCGTCGAGTTCCGCGATCCGAGTCAGAACTTCGGCTTCCAGATCCGCCCCGAAGGCATGGCCGCCTCCGCGCCACAGAAACCGGCGCCGAAGATCGAGCCCGCAACTAAAGTGGAATCCCTACCGGCGCCCGCCGCGAAGTCCACCGACGAGCCGCCCGAACCGCACGACGACAAACCCACCGTCGTCAGTCTCGACAAATTCCGCAAGAAGTGATCCCTCTCCGCCCAAGGAGACAAAGATGACCGCGACCCGCACCGAAACCGACACCTTCGGCCCCATCGCCGTTCCCGCCGACAAATATTGGGGCGCGCAAACGCAACGCTCGCTCGAAAACTTCAAGATCAGCGGCGAGCGCATGCCGCCCGCCTTGATCCACGCCTTCGGCGTCGTGAAGAAGGCCTCCGCCATCGCCAACGTTGCGCTCAAAGATCTCGACCCGAAAGTCGCCGACGCGATCGCCAAGGCCGCCGACGAAGTCATCACCGGCAAACTCGACGATCACTTCCCGCTCGTCGTCTGGCAGACCGGCTCCGGCACCCAGACCAACATGAACGTGAACGAGGTCGTCTCCAACCGCGCCATCGAAATGCTGGGCGGCGAGATGGGCACGAAGAAACCCGTCCACCCGAACGACCACGTCAACCGCGGCCAATCGTCGAACGACTGCTTCCCCACCGCGATGCACATCGCGACGGTTTTGGAAATCCACCGCCGCCTGCTGCCCGGCCTGCGCCGCCTGCACGGCTCGCTGCTGTCGAAGTCGCACGACTTCAGAGACATCATCAAAATCGGCCGCACGCATCTCCAAGACGCGACGCCGATTACCCTGGGCCAAGAATTCTCCGGCTACGCCCGCCAAGTCGAACTCGGCATCGAACGCGTGGTAAACGCACTGCCCCGCCTCTACCCGCTCGCCCAAGGCGGCACGGCGGTCGGCACCGGCCTGAACGCGCTCCCCGGTTTCGCCGAACGCTTCGCCGACGAAGTCTCGAAGATCACCGGCTACCCCTTCTCCAGCGCCACGAACAAATTCGAAGCCCTCGCCGCTCACGACGCGCTGGTCGAATTCTCCGGCGTGCTCAACACGCTGGCCGCATCGCTGTTCAAGATCGCGAACGACATCCGCCTGCTGGGCTCCGGCCCGCGCTCGGGCCTCGGCGAATTGATGCTGCCCGAAAACGAACCGGGCTCATCGATCATGCCGGGCAAAGTGAACCCGACCCAAGCCGAAGCGCTGACCATGGCGTGCACGCAGGTAATGGGCAACAACGTGGCCGTCACAGTCGCCGGCAGCCAAGGCCACCTCGAGCTCAACGTCTACAAGCCCGTGATCATCCACAACGTGCTGCAATCGATCCGCCTCATCGGCGACGCGTCGGTCAGCTTCACCGATCACTGCGTCGCCGGCATCGAGCCGAACAAGAAGCACATCGACGAACTCCTCCGCCGCTCGCTGATGCTGGTCACCGCTCTCGCGCCGAAACTCGGCTACGACAACGCCGCCAAGATCGCCAAGACCGCACACAAGAACGGAACCACCTTGCGCGAAGAGGCCCTCAAAACCGGCCTCATCAACGGCGAAGACTTCGACCGCATCGTGCGCCCCGAAGACATGATCGGCCCGAAGTAGCGGATTGGCGTTAACGCAAGTCCTCGCATAGCATCCGCCGCGATGACCGACGCAGCACGCAAACTAGCGACAATCGTGGCGCTCGACGTCGCGGGCTATTCCGCGCGCACCGAAGCGGATGAAGCAAAGACGACGGCCGAAGTCGCAGCTTTACGCAAAGTCATCGAAGCCATCGCCGCCCACCACGGAGGCCGCGTCTTCAACACCGCCGGCGACGGCTTCATGCTGGAATTCGGCTCAAGCCTCGCCGCCGTCCAAGCCGCGTTCGAACTCGCCGAAAAATGCGAACCCAAAGTCCGCGTCGGCGTCCACCTCGGCGACGTCGCGGTCCAACCGAACGGCGACCTCCTCGGCCACGGCGTCAACGTCGCCGCAAGGCTCATGGCGCAGTCACAACCCGGCGCGGCACTGGTGTCAGGCGCTGTGCGCCAAACGATCCGGGGTCCCGTCGCCGAGCGCCTGCAATCGCGCGGCCACCTTAGGCTCGACAAAATGGCCGAGACGATCGAGGCCTTCGCGCTCATCGTCGCGGGCTCGCCGGTCGCGCCGATCACCACGCAGCCGCTATCCAAAAACGCCGACCCCATCGTCAGCGTGCTGCCCTTCGACAACCTGTCGACGGATCCGGAGATGCAGTTTTTCTCCGACGGCGTCAGCGAAGAAATCATCCAACGCCTGTCGCGCGGCGCAAAGCTGAAAGTCATCGGCCGCACGTCGAGCTTCCAGTTCCGCGGCGAGCGCAAGAGCGAAGCGGCGCGCGCCCTCAAATGCAGCCACGTGCTCGACGGCTCCGTCCGCCGCGCCGGCGCACGCGTACGCATCGCGGCCCACCTCGTGGAGGCATCGTCGCACACGACCATCTGGTCCGACCGCTACGACCGCGGGATCGACGATACTTTCGCCGTCCAAGACGAAATCTCCGAAGCGATCGCCGACGCACTCCACGAAACCTTCACCAGCTTCTCGCCGAAGAAAACCGTCGACCCCACCGCCTACGATCTCTATCTGCGCGCAAGCCTCAATATGCTGACGCCGGATGCCGTGCGCGCCAGCGTTGCGCTACTCGAAACAGCCGTCCGCCGCGACCCCAACTTCGCCGATGCCTGGGGTCGCCTCGCCTACTACCGCACTTGGAACCGCTTCTATCAGCCGGCCCGCGACCACGCAGCGCTCACCGCCGTCATCGAAGCCGACGCGCAACGCGCCTTGTCGCTCGACCCTAACAACGTCGACGCCTTCGCCGCGCAGTTCTTTGCGTTACCGCCCTACGGCGACTTCCTACGCAGCGACGCGATTATGGAAAAAATCCGCCGCACGCCCGGCCGCGCCGACGCGCACGCCTTCGTCGGCTGGCACGCGCGCACGTTGGGTCGAACACGCGAGTGCGCCGAGATCACCGAGGCGCTCTATCGCCTGGATATGCTCAACGGCCCCTTCGCGATCACCACCGCCGTTGCGCGCATGGCGGCGGGTCGAGTCGCCGAAGCCATCCCGCTTCTGGAAGAGGTCATGGCGAACTCGCCGACCGACGCCTTCCCGTTCGCGAATCTGTTGCGCGCCTACGCGTTCGTAAACGACTGGACCGCGATCGACCTCTTGGTCGACCCGGCCGCGAACCGTCCGCTGCGCGAGTTCACCGACGGGATCGAATTCATCCAAGCCAAGCGCGACCCGACGCCCGAAAACATCGGCCGCATGCGCACCGCGATCGAGTCATCCGTCGCGCGCACCGGCGCCGTCGACGCCCAACGCCTCGTCTATGCTGCGCATATCGGCCTGACCGACGACGTGTACCGCCTCGTCGAAACTACACACCTAGGGCCGCAAGGCACCGCCGAGGATACGAAAGGGCCTGACGCCTATCGCACCGGCATCCTGTTCTGGAAGATCATGCCGGAAATCCGCAACGACCCGCGCTTTGTCAAACTCTGCGCGCGGTTGGGCCTCGTCGAATTCTGGCTCACCACGCAGAACTGGCCCGACTGCGCCGACGAAGTACCCTACGACTTCAAAGCCGAATGCGAAAAAGCCCGCCACATCCCGAAGGAGGCATTCGGCTTTTGAAAGACGCCGCGCGCCACGGTCGCAATTGAAAAAACGAAAGGTCAGTCGATGACGCTCGACAATTTCTCCGACCTCAGCCGCGATCGGATGCCGGTCCTCGCCGAAGCGCTCGCGCCGACCGATTCCAACGTTTTTTCAACGACACGCAGGCGCGGCCTCGCAGCGCTTCAAGCGATAAGCCGTTGAACTGACCGATGACCGTGAAAAAGCTCAAACGCTCTGTCACCCTCGCCGGCCACCGCACCTCGATCTCGCTGGAGGCGGAGTTCTGGACCGCGCTGGCCGACATTGCCGCCGAAAAAGGCCGCCCCCTCGCCCGCCTCATCGACGAGGTCGACAAACGCGAAGGCCGCGATCAAAATCTATCCAGTGCACTGCGCGTCTTCGTCCTGGCGCACTACCGTGGGCCAAGGGAAAAATGACATGAGCAACATCGTAAACCTGAACCGCGCGCGCAAGGCCAAGGCAAAGGCCGAATCCGAAAAGACCGCGGCCAACAACCGCATCAAACACGGCACGCCCAAACACCTGCGCAAGCTCAGCGAGGCCGAACGCAAAAAGGCCCAAGCCGACATCGACGCCAAGCGCCTCGAAGACGACAAGGCGAAATGATCGACGGCCCCTATCGCGGCCTGAAGGTCGTCGACCTCACGCGCGTTCTCGCAGGCCCTTACTGCACGATGATGCTGGCCGACCTCGGCGCGACGGTGATCAAGGTTGAAACGCCCAAGACCGGCGACGACGCCCGCCACATCGGCCCCTTCATCAAAGGTAAGTCCGCCTACTTCATGTCGCTGAACCGCGGCAAACATTCGATCGCGCTCGACCTGAAGGCCGACGCCGATCGCGAAGTCTTCGAACGCCTGCTCGGCGAAGCCGACCTGCTCGTCGAAAACTACCGCGGCGGCACGATGGAAAAACTTAAGTACGATTGGCCAAGCCTACACGCGCGTTTCCCGAAACTGATTTACGTCGCGATAAGCGGCTTTGGCCACACCGGCCCCTACAAAACAAAGCCCGCCTACGACATGGTCGTCCAAGGGATGGGCGGCGTGATGAGCCTGACCGGCCACGAAGGCAGCCCGCCCACCCGCGTCGGCACGTCCATCGGCGACATCACCGCAGGCCTCTTCGCGCTATCGGCCATCGGCACGGCCCTCTACCACCGCGAACGCACCGGCGAATCCCAAAAGATCGACGTCGCGATGCTCGACAGCCAAGTCGCCATCCTGGAAAATGCGATCGCCCGCTACGTCGCAACGGGCAAGTCGCCCGTCCCACTCGGCGCGCGCCACCCCTCGATTACCCCGTTCGCCGCCTTCGCCACAGCCGACAACCCCATCATCATCGCCGCCGGCAACAACCAACTCTTCGCCCGCCTCTGCACGGCAATCGGCGCGCCGGCACTGGCCGACGACGAACGCTTCAAAACCAACGACCAACGCAACGAAAATCACACAGCGCTCGCCGACGAGATGGAACGCACGCTGAAAACGAACACCGCCGCCCACTGGCTAAACCTGATCGAGCAAGCTGGCGTCCCCTGCGGTCCGATCAACAACGTCGCGCAAGTCCTCGCCGACCCGCACGTCATCGCCCGCAACATGGTCGTCACGATGCAAGACCCCGACATCGGCGAAATGAAACTGGCCGGCAATCCGATGAAACTCTCAGCCTTCGCCGACTCCACGACGCGCCCCAGCGCCCCCAAACTCGACGAAAACGGCGACCGCATTCGCCGTGAAGGCTTCAACGCGATCACCAAGTGACAGCCTATTTTTGTTCTTCGTGATCCTTTGTGTCCTTGGCGCCTTTGTGGTGAAGCTGACTCGCCATCGCACCGCACGACAAAACCGGGCCTGAAGTCTGGGGGCCACTTTGGCAACAGCCTCAAAACCCGCGGAAACGCCGCATCCGTCAGGGTGGCCATGCCGCTGAAAATCCTTCTATATCTCCTCTGAATCATGACCCAGCCCTTGGCCCATCAGCCCGCGTCCGCGGAACCGCCCTATTTGCGCGGCCTCAATGAGGAGCAGCGCGAGGCCGTGCTCGCGCTCGACGGCCCCGTGCTGGTTCTGGCCGGCGCCGGCACCGGCAAGACGCGCGTGCTGACCACGCGCCTGGCCCACCTCATCGCCTCGCGCAAAGCCTGGCCCAGCCAAATCCTCTCGGTCACCTTCACGAACAAAGCCGCACGCGAGATGATCGAGCGCACCGGCGCGCTCGTCGGCGGCATGGTCGAAGGCATGCCGTGGCTCGGCACGTTCCATTCGATCTGCGCGAAGATCCTGCGCCGCCACGCCGAACTCGTCGGCCTCAAGCCCAACTTCTCGATCCTCGACGTTGACGACCAATTGCGCCTTCTGAAGCAAGTGATCGAATTCGCGCGCATCGACGAAAAGCGTTGGCCGGCCCGCCACCTGTCGTCGCTGATCGACTCGTGGAAGAACCGCGCGATGAGCCCTAAGGACGTACCGCCCGGCGAATCCTTCGCCTACGGCAACGGCAAAGGCGCGGAACTCTACGAGGCGTACCAGCAACGCCTGAAGTCGCTGAACGCCGTCGACTTCGGCGACCTGTTGCTCGACGTCATCACCATCCTGAAGACGCACCCGGAGGTCCTGCAGGAATACCAAGACCGCTTCGTCTACATCCTGGTCGACGAGTATCAGGACACCAACGTCGCGCAGTATCTCTGGCTGCGCCTGCTCGCAGGCCAGCGCCGCAACATCTGCTGCGTCGGCGACGACGACCAGTCGATCTACGGCTGGCGCGGCGCGGAGGTCGACAACATCCTGCGCTTCGAACGCGACTTCCCGGGCGCGAAGATCGTGCGCCTCGAACGCAACTATCGCTCGACGCCCTATATCCTGGCAGCAGCCTCCGGCCTCATCGCAGCGAACAAAAGCCGCCTCGGCAAAACGCTCTGGACCGACGCGCCGGAGGGCGACCGCGTCAGCGTCCGCGGCGTGTGGGACGCGCAAGAAGAAGCCCGCATCGTCGCCGACGACATCGAACAAAAAGTCCGCAACCGCGAAAAGCTAAGCCACGTCGCCATCCTCGTCCGCGCCTCCTTCCAGATGCGCGCCTTCGAAGAGCGCTTCGTCCAACTCGGCATTCCCTATCGCGTCGTCGGCGGCCCGCGCTTCTATGAGCGCCAGGAAATCCGCGACGCCCTCGCCTACCTGCGCGTCATCATGCAGCCCGACGACGACCTGGCGTTCGAGCGCATCTTCAACAAACCGAAACGCGGCCTCGGCGACGCCGCCTTGCAGTCCGTGCACAAAATGGCGCGCGCCATGAAGGTGCCGCTCTTCGCCGCCGCGCGCGCGATGATCGAAACCGACGAACTCCCCGCCCGCACGCGCAGCGCGTTGCGCGACCTCGTGCAAAGCTTCATCCGCTGGGCCGATCAGGCAACCGCCCTCAGCCACATCGAACTCGCCGAGATGGTGCTCGACGAAAGCGGCTACACCGCGATGTGGCAAACCGACCGCTCACCCGAAGCGCCGGGCCGCCTCGAAAACCTGAACGAATTCGTCCAGTCGATGAAGGAATTCGACTCGCTCGGCGGCTTCCTCGAACACGTCTCGCTGGTGATGGAAATCGAGCAATCCGAAAGCACCGAAAAGGTCACGATCATGACCCTGCACGGCGCCAAGGGCCTCGAATTCCCAACGGTGTTCCTGCCCGGCTGGGAAGAAGGCGTCTTCCCAAGCCAACGCACGCTCGACGAAAACGGTCTGCAGGGCCTCGAGGAAGAGCGCCGCCTCGCCTACGTCGGCCTCACCCGCGCGCGCGAAACGGCGAAGATTTCCTACGCCGCCAACCGCAGCATCCACGGCAGATGGCAAAGCTCGATGCCTTCGCGCTTCATCGCCGAACTGCCGGCCGACGCGATCACCGTCGAGAGCGATCCCGGCATGCCCTACGGCGGCCAATCGAATCTCTCGACCGCGCCGATCTTCGACAGCGGTTACTCGTCACCCGGCTGGCAACGCGCGCAAGCAAGACGCGGCGAAGTCTTCGGCTCGCGCCCCGCAATCGAAGGCAACGCCGAACTCGTCGCCACATCCGATCCCGCCGCCGAAACCTTCCGCCGCGGCGAACGCGTGTTCCATCAGAAATTCGGCTACGGCCGCGTGACCGCGCTCGACGGCAACAAGCTGACGGTCAACTTCGACAAAGCCGGCGAAAAGCGCGTCATCGCCTCCTACCTCGCGAGAGCCTAATGCCCGTCTGCTGGAAAGCCCGCGCCATCCTGCCCAAGCGCGACGCGCAAACCCTAAGCGACGCACTCGAACAACTCGAACCCTCGCCCGTCGTGTCCGCCTTCGAACTCGGCGAGCGTGGGATGTGGGAAGTCGAAGCCTTCTTCGCCCACGAACCCGACGAAACGGATCTGCTCAAGCGCTTCGGCGTGCCCATGCGCATCATCCCGATCGAAGACGAAAACTGGGTCGCCCGCGCCCTCGAAGGCCTGCCGCCGGTCCAGACGAACCGCTTCTACATCTACGGCGAACACAGCGCGCAAACTGTCCCCGCCAACGCCATCGGCCTGAAGATCGAAGCGTCCTACGCCTTCGGCACCGGCCACCACGGCACGACACGCGGCTGCCTCCTCGCTTACGAACGCCTCGCCAAGCGCCGCACGTTCAGAAACGCGCTAGACTTAGGCTGCGGCACCGGCGTCCTCGGCATGGCCTTCGCCAGATTGGCGCACAGGCCGGTCGTTGCGACAGACATCGACCCGTTGGCGACGCTCAAGACCATCGAAAACGCAAAGCTCAACCGCGCGAACGCCTTCATGCGCGTCGCCACCGCAAACGGTTTCAAAACGCCGCTGATCGCAGAGAACGCCCCCTACGACCTCATCTTCGCGAACATCCTGGCCGGCCCGCTGATGAAACTGATGCCCGGCATCCGCGCGAACCTGGCGAGAGGCGGCAACGCCATCCTCTCCGGCCTCCTCGACGAACAAGCCAACGCCATCTGCAACATGGCCCGCACGCAAAACCTACGCGTCTTAAAGCGCTCCGCCCTCGAAGGCTGGATAACGCTGACCCTCGAGCGCCCCTAAGTTTCCGGCCGTATGCCGGGCATCCTCAAGCTGCGTCCGCACAAAGTCTGCCGTTGACTCTCCGTACCGCGCCGCAATGTCCGCGATGGTCACATCAAGCGCCAGCGCGGGCGGGGTGTCTTCCGGCAGTTCGACGGCGTCCGCGGAGCCCGCCGCATCGGGAAGAACGCGCAGGCCCTCGCGTGTCGTGATCGGACGATCCCCAACGACGACCGCACGCGAACGGAACGTGCGGCCGTAGGCGTCCGCTGTGAAGGCAAGCGCGATCAAGTCATCGCCCTCATCCACACGAATGCGGATCGTGTCGCGCGCCAGCAATGCGATTGCCACATTGGTGACCACGCTAAACGCGTCCGTGCGCGTCAAACGGAAGTGTCCGCTGTCGTGTGCCAAACCCCACCCAGCCGCGCCGACTTCATCGGCCAACTCGCGCGCACGCTCGTGCCCCGCGACGGCTTCCACCAGAGCCAACGACAACGGCAGCGAAGCGCTCACACCCGTCGTCGTGCCGACATTGCCGTCGATCACATAGCGCCGGTCGCGTACCCAACGCATCGTCGGATTGCGCGCGGCGACGCTACCGATCGCAAACCAATGCCCGGTCGCACGATGCCCCGTGAGCAGTCCCGCATTCTCAAGCACCAGCGTCCCGTCGCAAATGCCGAGAATTTTCGCGCCGCGCTTGGCCTGCGCGAGAATGAACGCGCGAACATCCGGATCGGCAGGGTCATGCAGCGCCGGCACAATGACGTAGTCCGCGCCATCCGGCGTGCGTTGCTCGAAGTCCGCCGCCGTCATATCCGGCACGATCGTTAGCGACGGCATCATCCTGATGGGCCCAGGCTCCGTCGCGACGGCGAAGACGTCGACCACGCCTGAACGCTTCAACACGCCGTATGGCAGAAGGAAATCCGTCGTCTCCGTCCCGTCGTTCGCACCGATGATGGCGACCACCGGCCGCGCCCGTTTCGGCGGCTTCAACGCCGCGATCGTTGCCGCCTGCTCATCGGCAGGCACCACGACAGTGCGAACAGGCGCGCGATCCGCCGGAAGCTGGAAGACGGCGACACCGGCAGCCGCAACGGCAAGCGCCGTCACAACCGCGACCGAAACCGCGATGCTTCGAACCTTCATTGACGTTACTCTCAAGCCGTGAGGTAGATCAGTCCCACGCTCGCCGCGAAAACAAACACCGCGGCGAAGCGTGCGAACTGAAACGGCAAACCGGCCGTGCTCATGTCAGTCTCCCTTAGGCGCTCGCGCGTTGCCGCGACACCGCCTCGTTGATTTCCTGCTCGCGCCGCTTCAGCGACTCCTCGAACAGCTTCTTCGCGCGGGCCGTCATCTCCGGCCCCGCCGTCTCGGGCGAGCCGCAGTTGAACGGCGGCTGCGGGTTGTATTCGAGATGCAGCTGAATCATCTTCGCCGCGTCCTCGCCCCAAATCTCGGCGACGACGGTCAGCGCAAAGTCGATGCCCGCCGTCACGCCGCCGCCCGAGATGCGATTGCGATCCTTCACCACGCGCGCGTTCACCGGAATGGCGCCGAACGCCGGCAGGAAGTCGCGATACATCCAGTGGCACGCCGACTTGTAACCGGTGAGCAAACCCGCTGCGCCCAGAAGGAGCGACCCCGAACAAACGGACGTCACATACTTCGCGCCCTCGCCCTGCTTGCGCAGGAAGCTCAACGTCTCTTCGTCCTTCATCAGCGCGACCTGCCCCGCACCACCCGGCACACAAATCATGTCGAGCTGCGGGCAAGCCGCGAACGTCGTCGTCGGCATCAGCGCCAGGCCCGCATCCGACGGGATCGGTTCGATGGTCTTCCACAGGTAGTGCATCTTCACCCCCGGCGCGCGCGACAACACCTGTGCGGGGCCTGTGAGATCAAGCTGCGTCAAATCGGGGTAGAGCAGCATGCCGATGTGAAACGGTGCAGTCATGCGAAGAACCTCCTCCTGTTGGCCCCTTGCATAGCACCGCCGCCCTATGGCAGAAATGACAAACAATCGACGATTTCTGCCATGGCCAAAACCCGCACCATTGCCCTCCCCATATTTCCGAACCTCCAGTCGCTCGACGCCACAGGTCCGGGCCAAGTCTTCGGCAGCGCCAATCAACTCTTGGGGTTTGAGGCCTATCGCATCCGCTTCGTCGCGACGAAGGCGGGCGCGGTGAAGACGACCGCAGGCTTCGCGCTCGCCGCCGAACCGCTGCGCGCCGTCCCGCCCAAGTCGATCGACACGCTCATCATCCCTGGCGGCGACGACCAGGGCGTGCGCGACGCACTGCGCGACAAACAACTGATGGCGTGGATCGCGGCGGCCGCGAAAGAAGCGCGCCGTGCCTGCTCCGTCTGCTCCGGCGCGTTCCTCTTGGCGGCGACCGGCGCGCTCAAAGGCAAACGCGTCGCCACCCACTGGAGCGCGACGGCAGACCTCCAACGCATCCATCCCGACATCGACGTCGATGCGGAGTCGATTTACGTCAACGAAGGCAAGTGCTGGACGTCGGCCGGCGTCACCACCGGCATCGACATGGCGCTCGCGTTGCTGGAACAAGACCACGGCCGCGACGCCGCCACCGCCGTCGCGCGCCAGCTTGTCGTCTATATGCGAAGGCCCGGACACCAGACCCAGTTCTCGACCGCATTGAACGCGCAGAGCGCAACCGACGATCGCCTCGCGAAACTCGCAACGTGGATCGAAGGAAACCTCGCGGCCCGCCTCGACGTGGAAACTCTAGCCGACCGCGCCGCCATGAGCCCGCGCACCTTCCACCGCCACGTGCGCCAGGAACTGGGCGTCAGCCCCGCAAAATTTGTTGAAGCCGTGCGCCTCGATGCCGCGCGCCGCCTGCTGGACGAACGCACGATGGACCTCGCCCGCATCTCCGATCAGGCCGGTTTCTCAGGCCCCGACCACCTGATCCGCGCCTTCGCCCGAAGGTTCGGTATGACCCCGGCCGCGTACCGCCAAATGCACGGCCGCCAGGCCTCTTGAGAGCGGCGCAGCGGACGCATAGGTTGCCCCCATGCTGCACCAAACCAAATTCCAATCCTTCGCCGAAACCACGAGCCCCACGCAGGGTCCGCCACGCCTCGCGGCTCTCCGCGCCGAGCTGAAGAAGCGCGGCCTCGACGGTTTCATCGTCCCCCGCGCCGACGAGTATCAAGGTGAGTACGTGCCCCCGCGCGCCGACCGCCTCTCGTATCTGACGGGCTTCACCGGCTCGGCCGGCGCCGCGGTCGTGCTGCTCGACAAAGCCGCGATCTTCACCGACGGTCGCTACACCGTACAAACGGCAGAGCAAGTTGACGGCAAGGCGTTCGAATACCGCTCGCTGGTCGACGAACCGCCGCCCGATTGGATCGCCGAGAACCTGCCGAAGGGCGCAAAGTTCGCCTACGACCCGTGGCTGCACACCGCATCCGGTGTCGACGCCTTACGCACCGCGGTGACGAACGCCGGCGGCACGCTGGTTGCGGTGACCGACAACCCGCTCGACGCGACGTGGGACGATCAGCCCGCGCCGCCGCTCGGCGCGGTGACGACGCAGCCACTCGAATACGCCGGCAAGTCGTCGGAGGATAAGCGCGAGGAAATCGCCAAGGCCCTGCGCGACGCCAAGACCGACGCCGCGATGCTGACCCTGCCCGAGTCGATCGCCTGGCTGCTTAACATCCGCGGCAGCGACGTGCCGCACACGCCCTTCCCGCACGCCTTCGCGATGCTGAACAACGACGGCCACGTCGACCTCTTCATCGACCGCCGCAAATTCACACCCGGCATCGACACCTGGCTCGGCAACCACGTCACCGTCCGCCCGCAAGAAGAACTCGGCGACCACCTGAAAGCGCAAAAGGGCAAGCGCATCCAGATCGATCCCGCCACTGCATCGGCCTGGGCCTTCGATCGCCTGAACGAAGGCGGCGCCAAGATCGTGCGCGCGCCCGATCCCGTCCTGCTGCCCAAAGCGTGCAAGAACGCGACCGAACTCGAAGGCACGCGCCGCGCGCATCTGCGCGACGGCGTGGCGCTCTCGCGCTTCCTGTCGTGGATCGCCAAGGAAGGCCCGAAGGGCAAGGTCGACGAAATCGAAGCCTGCCGCGTGCTGGAAGATTTCCGCGCCGAAACCGGCGGCCTCAAAGACTTGAGCTTCGGCTCGATCTCCGGCTCAGGCCCGAACGGCGCGCTGCCCCACTATCGTGTCACCAAATCAAGCAACCGCAAGATTCAAGCTGGCGAGATCTATCTCATCGACTCGGGTGGCCAGTATCTCGACGGCACGACGGACGTGACGCGCACCATCGCTATCGGCACACCGACGGCCGAGATGAAGGACCGCTTCACCCGCGTCCTCAAGGGCCACATCGCGCTAGCCCGCGCGCGCTTCCCCGAAGGCACGACCGGCGTTCAACTCGACACGCTCGCCCGCATGTCGCTGTGGGAAGGCGGCTTCGACTACGACCACGGCACCGGCCATGGCGTCGGCGTGTATCTCAGCGTGCACGAAGGCCCACAGAACATCTCAAAGCGCCAGATCAACATCGCGCTCCGCCCCGGCATGATCGTCTCGAACGAACCCGGCTACTACAAAGTCGGCCACTACGGCATCCGCATCGAAAACCTGATCGCGGTGACGGAGCTGAAAGACGTCGGCGGCGACCGCAAAATGATGGAATTCGAAACCCTCACCTTCGCCCCCATCGACCTCTCGCTCGTCGAAGTCACAATGCTCACCCCACAGGAACGCAAGTGGCTCAACGACTACCACGCCGAAGTCCGCCAAAAGCTGGCCGGCAAGTTCGACGCCGACACGCAGGCGTGGTTTGAGGAATCGACGAGAGCGATCTAGATCAAGTTCGTCCGAGTGCTATCGGTGGCGCCTCAGCTTCACCACTAAGCCTCAAAGAACACAAAGGTTCACGAAGGCGCCTAGCGCCGCAGGCAACGGAACGACGGGCGCTGCGCGCCGGGAGGAACCTTCGTGAAACTTCGCGTACTTTGAGGCTTCGTGGTGAAGCTGAGTCGCCACTGCACCAGTCGCTAGGACACGACCGTATGCCCCCCATCACCCGCCTCGACCACGTCATCATCGCCGTCGCCGATCTCGACGCGGCGACCACGACCTATCGCAGGTTCGGCTTCACGCTGACCCCGCGCGGGCTGCATGAGGGCAAGGGCACCGGCAACCACTGCATCATGTTCCCGAACACTTATGTCGAGCTGCTCGGCGTGGTCGATCAAACGGGTGCGCAAGGCCGGCTCGCGCAGCGCGTGAAGGAACGCGGCGAGGGCGGCATCGGCATCGCTTACGGCGCCGACGACGCGGACAAAACCACGGCCGCGTTGCGCGCCGCCGGCGTCAACGCAGAAGACCCAGTCGACCTCGCGCGCCCCCTCGATCTCGACGGCAAGCGCGACATGGTCCGCTTCCGCAACGTGATGCTGCCCGACCTGAAACTCCCCGACACGATGCAGTTCGTCTGCACGCACATAACGCCAGAACTCACCCGCGCGCGCCGCGAATGGCAACTGCACCCGTCGGGCGCGACCGGCGTCGCGACCGTGATCGTCGCCCACGACCACCCACACGATCAGCAAGCGGAATTCGGCGCCCTCTTCGGCAAAGACCGCGCGAACGGGCACCTCGACAACGCCGAGATCAAACTCGCCCGCCGCGCCGATATCGAAGCTGAGCATGGGCCGGACGCGCTCAAAGGCGCGCCGCAAACCGGCATCGTCGGCCTCACCATCCGCGTCAACGAAGTCGACGCCGTCGGCGCGATGCTGGAAATGGGCCGCATCGCCCACCGCGAAACGAAAGCCGGCATCGTCGTCCCCGCCAGCGCCGCGCACGGCCTTTTCCTGCACTTCGCCGAATAGTCCAGACTACCGACCGCGCACGTAAGCCATCAGCGCTTCGCCGAGAAAGTCATACACCACGCGCACGCGCCGGCTAGTTCGCAAGTCTTCGTGCGTGACGAGCCACATCTCGAGCGGAATGCGCACCGCGCCGTGCAGCACCGGCACAAGATCCTTCTCGCGCGCCGCCAGTTGCCGCTGCATGCCGCCGATGCCCGCGCCCGCGCGCAACAGCGCCAGCTGCGCGATCTGATTGTCGGTGCGCAGCGCGAACACGTCGCGCGACGCCGCCAAGCCCTGCGATGAGAACGCCTCCAACGCCCGCATATCGGTGTCGTAACCGATGACGTCGTGCCCCGCGAGATCGCCGATCGCGCGCGGCAGCCCGCGCCGCTTCACATACGACCGATGCGCGTAAAGCATCACCGGCACCTCCCCGATCTTGCGCGCGATCAGATTTCGCTGCGTCGGCCGCACCATGCGCACCGCGATATCCGCCTCGCGCAGCATCAGGTTCTCCGTCCGGTTCGACAGCGCCAGCTCGAACGCGATCGCCGGATGCGCCGCCCGCGCCCGCGCGAGAATTCCGGGCAACACTTCCGCCCCAACCACGTCACTCGCCGTGATGCGCACCGTCCCGCGCTCATCCGCCGCCTCGCCCGACGCCGCCCGCGCCAACGCCGCAGCGGTCGCCGCCATCGCCTTCGCATGCGGCACGAGATCCAGCGCCGCGTCACTCAGTTTCAATCCGTGTACGGAGCGTGTGAACAACACGACGCCCAGCGCCGCCTCCAACGCATCGACATGCCGCCCGATCGTGGGCTGAGTCAGCGACAACGCCCGCGCCGCCGCCGACAAACTCTTGTGCTCCGCCACCGCCAGGAACGAGCGGACCAGCGTCCAATCCAACGTCTCAGCCATACAAAAACGTATAGCAGATCGCCGCCGATCGCCAATTCCTAAACGCGCGCGCATGGGCGACGTTAGACCCAACAAACAGGAGAAGCCCATGTTCGTCGGTCACTACGCCCCCGTCTTCGCTCTCGCCGCCGCCGGCCGCCAGCCCGGCCTCGGCGCAGGCTTCGTCGCGGTCCAGCTTGTCGACCTCGGCTTCTTCTCGCTGTCGTATTTCGGGATCGAGAAGTGGCGCCTGAACCCCACGCTCGAAGGCTTCATGCCCGTCGATCTCTACTACATGCCCTTCACCCACAGCCTCGCGGGCAGCGCGGCTTGGGCGGTAGGCGCAGCCGCAATCACAGCCCTCGTCTCACCCGCCGGCCGCCGCGCGCTGAACGCGGTGATCATCGGCGCGCTGGTCCTATCGCACTGGGTGTTGGATCTGATCGTCCACCGCCACGACCTGACACTGCTCCACGACGATGAGCAGAAACTGGGCTTCGCGCTCTGGGATCACCCCGCACTGGTGGTGCCGCTGGAACTCGGCCTCCTCTTCGCCGGCTTCGCGCTCTTCATGAACGCGACAAAGCCAAACGGAACGACGGGCAAGATCATGCCCTGGGTGCTCTTGACCCTGTTGCTGGCGGTGCAAGGCTTCAACTGGTTCACCCCGCCCGAACCGAACCCAGCGATGTTCTCGATCTTAGGGATCACCGCCTACCTGGCCTTCGCCGCCCTAGCCTGGTGGACCGACCGCACGCGCATCTAACCCCGTTAGGAGAGCATCGACGTGTGCATCTGCGGAATCACGGGGCGCCCGCCACGGCTAAGCCGCCGCTAACCTTGGGTTCCCGCCCAGGCGAAGGCGTCAGGACACACCCCTCCGGCCCCTCAAAAAACGGCGGATTTCTGCGGTAACAATCGGAAACAACAAGTTATTTCGACCGATTCGGACACACTGCTACCTTTTTCCAGGCGATGGAGCCACCTGAGCGGGTACTGGGTTCACCATACAACACCCGCTCAAGTGAATTCACGGGATAGCGCCGACTTGAGGGGGTAGGTGCTGTTCGAAGAACCGGTCGGGGCCGGCCAGAGTATCCGGTTGCCCCGCGGGTGTCGTTTTCGACGTTCGCTTTGAAAAAGGCGGATCCGACGGCGGGTTCGAACAGCACGAGTACAAGTAACTGTGAGGGGCGATGGCGCTTCAGACGACGATTAAAAACCGCGTAGTTTGCGAAGGTGTGGGCGTCCATACCGGCATCACCTCGACGGTCACGCTTCTTCCGGCCCCTGAGAATACGGGCATCATTTTCCGCCGCACCGACCACCCCGGCATGGACGGCGTCGTTCCCGCGCGCTTCGACCGCGTGACGGACACGCGCCTCGGCACCACGATCGGCAACGTCTACGGCGTGAAGGTCCACACCGTCGAACACCTGATGGCCGCGATCGTCGGCTGCGGTGTGACGAACCTCATCATCGAAATCGACGCCGCCGAAGTTCCGATCATGGACGGCAGCGCCGCGCCCTTCGTGTTCCTGCTGGAATGCGCCGGCGTCGTGAAGCAAACGCAAGCGCAACGCGCGATCCGCGTGCGCGAAGTCGTCCGCGTCGAAGACGGCGACAAATACGCCGAACTCCGCCCCGGCATCGGCTTCTCCGCCGAACTCGAAATCGCTTTCGAGAACTGCAAGGTCATCGACCGCCAGTTCTACGCCTTCGACCTCGACACACCGTCGTTCAAGGCCGAACTCGCCCGCGCCCGCACCTTCGGCTTCCGCCATGAGGTCGAATATCTGCAGAAGAACGGCCACGCGCTCGGCGGCTCGCTCGCCAACTCGATCGTTCTCGACGGCGACACGATCATGAACGAAGACGGCCTGCGCTATACCGACGAATTCGTGCGCCACAAACTGCTGGATGTCGTGGGTGACATGTCGCTCGCCGGCTCCCCGCTCTTCGCGCAATTCCGCGGCTACAAGACCGGTCACGCGCTGAACAACAAGCTGCTGCGCGAACTCTTCGCCCGCCGCAGCGCCTGGGAATACGTCACGCTCCACACCCGCCGCCAAACGGCCCCGGTGCAGATCGAACGCCCCATCTACGTCGGCGGCTTAGCCGCGGCCGAGTAAGCCTCGCAGACCAAACCCAAGCACCTCCAGGCGCCGCCTAACCCGCGGCGCCTTTTGTTTGTCTGAGACGTGGACCTACTGCGCGGCTTGTTGTGGGAACAACACGCCGATCGCACCGGGCCTACGCGCAGCAGGCTTACCGATCGGCTTCAGCAGGACCGCCGAAGGCGTCGGTTGAGCCGCGGCCTGCACGGTTTCCGGCCGCAGGAAGACGGGCTCCATCCGTTTGGGAGGCGCAGGGCGCGTGCGCGGCGCGCTAGCGATCCGCAGCAAAAGCACGAGCAGGTGAACCGCAACGCCCAGGCCCAACATCCCGGCGGCGGTGTACGCGACGAGGCTCAGCGTAACCTCAGCCGACAATCCCAACACAGACGTGAGCATGGCGATCGACGCCACGATTGCGCCGGAAAACCCGGCATAGCCCCACCAAACCATTGTCGCCCCCAACAAGTCAGGCCTACAATGGTAAACTGCTTCCGGAATCGCGCCACACGCGGAACGCGAACTTGCAACCCTACGTCGAGTCGCTGTGGATAAAGCCAGGGTGTTGCATCAGTGCACGCGAGTGTGTCTTTCCGTTTCGAACCGGCGCGTTTCACCCGCCGATCAGCTTCAGCCATTCGTCTTCGCTGATCACCGTCACGCCGTGCTTTTCGGCGTCTTTCAGTTTCGAGCCCGCGCCAGGTCCCGCCACCACCAGATCCGTTTTCGCCGAGACGGAGCCCGCCACCTTGGCGCCGAGCGACTCCGCGCGCGCCTTCGCCTCGTTGCGGCCCATCTTCTCCAGCGTGCCGGTGAAGACGATCGTCTTTCCCGAGACGGCGGTGTCGGTCTTCGGCTTCTCCGCCTCTTCGACCTCCAACACGTCGAGCAACCGCGCGATCTCTTCGCGGTTGTGATCCTCGGCGAAGAACTGCGCGATCGCCTTCGCCACCGTGTCCCCGATCCCTTCGATCGAATCCAGTTCGGCGAACGCCTTGGAGTCCTCGTCCGACGCTGCGATCATCGCCTTCACGAATGCCTTCGCCGTGCCGTAGTTCAGCGCCAGCAACCGCGCCGTCGACTCCCCCACATGCCGGATACCCAGCGCATAGATGAACCGGTGCAGCGCAATCGTCCGCCGCGCGTCGATCGCCGCAAACAGCTTCGCCGCCGACTGCGGCCCCCACCCTTCGCGCGCCGCGATAGCTTTAGGCCCCGACCCATACCGCTCAGCCAAAGCAAAGATATCGGAGGGATGCGCAATCATCTTGTCGGCCAAGAACGCGTCCACATGCTTCGCGCCGAAGCCCTCGATGTCGAACGCATTGCGCGAAACGAAATGCTTCAACCGCTCTACAGCTTGCGCCGGACAGATAAGCCCGCCCGTACAACGCCGCGCCGCCGACATTTCACCGTCGTCATCGACCTCGCGCTCCGCATGACTGCCGCACGCAGGACACTTATCGGGAAATTTGTAGGGTTTGGCCCCCTTCGGCCGCTTCTCCTCGACCACGCGCACGATCTGCGGAATCACGTCGCCCGCGCGCTGCACGACAACGGTATCGCCGATGCGCACATCCTTGCGCGCGATCTCGTCTTCATTGTGCAGAGTCGCGTTCGAGACCACGACGCCGCCCACGGTGACGGGCTTGAGCTTCGCAACAGGCGCCAGCGTCCCCGTCCGCCCCACTTGAATGTCGATGTTAAGCAGCTCCGTCTCCGCCTGCTCGGCCGGAAACTTGTGCGCCGTCGCCCACCGCGGCGCACGGCTGACGAACCCCAACCGCTGCTGCCAATCCAACCGGTCGACCTTGTAGACGACGCCGTCGATGTCATAGCCCAGCGACGCGCGCTTACCCGCGATCTTCTCGTAGTATTTCAGGATCTGCGGAACCGTCGTGCAGCGCGTCATCAGCGGATTGGTCGGAAAGCCCCACGCGTCGAACGCCTCGATGACTTCGCTCTGCGTCTTGCCCGGCACCATCGACGCCACGCCCCACGCATAGGCAAAGAACTTCAACGGCCGCCGGGCAGTAATGGTCGAGTCGAGCTGGCGCAAAGACCCCGCCGCCGCATTGCGCGGATTGGCGAAAATCTTCTCGCCCCGCTCTTCTTGATCCTTGTTTACACGCAAGAACTCGGCGTGGCCCAAGAATATCTCGCCGCGCACCTCGATCAGTTCGGGCACGCCCCGCCCTTTGAGGGCGTGCGGAATATCTTTGACCGTCTTGAGATTCGCAGTGACGTCTTCGCCGACCTCGCCGTCGCCGCGCGTCGCGCCCACGACGAGCTTGCCGTCCTCATAGCGCAGGCTCGCCGACAACCCGTCGATCTTGGGCTCGGCCGTGAACGCCAACTCGTCGTCGTCGCCAAGCCCTAAGAACCGCCGCACGCGCTCGACGAAATCCGTCACGTCCTCATCGTCGAACGCGTTGTCCAGCGACAGCATCGGCACGCCGTGCTTGACCTTGCCGAACTTCCCAGACGCCGCAAACCCAACGCGCCGCGATGGGCTGTCCGGCCGGATCAACTCCGGAAACTTGGCCTCGATCGCGTTGTTGCGCTTCTTCAGCGCGTCATAGTCGGCGTCCGAAATCGTCGGAGCGTCTTCCGCGTGATAGCGCTTGTCGTGCCCGGCGATCTCACGCGCCAACCGCGCCAACTCGTCGCTCGCGTCCTTCTCGGTCAGCTTCGAGACCGGAACAGGCTTCTGGCTCACGTGGCCCGCCGACGCTTGGGAAGGCTCGCAACCGGCGCACCGATCAACTGGTCGGCCGCAGCGCGCGCCTCATCCGTCACCTTCGCGCCGGCCAGCATGCGCGCAATCTCTTCACGCTTGGCAGCCGCATCCAAGAGCTCGACGCGCGTCGTCATCGCGCCGGCCGCCATCGCCTTGGCGACCCGCAAGTGATGCGTGCCCCGCGCGGCAACTTGCGGCGAGTGGGTCACCACCAACACCTGCTCGCCCTGCGCCAGCCGCGCCAACCGTTCGCCGACCGCATCCGCGACCGCCCCGCCGACGCCGCGATCGACCTCGTCGAAGATCAACGTCGACGCCGACCCTTCATCCGCCAGCGCCACCTTCAACGCCAGAATGAACCGCGCCAACTCGCCGCCGGACGCAATCCGCGTCAAAGCCCCGAACGGCGCGCCGGGATTCGTCGCCACCATGAACTCGACGCGATCCTGCCCCACCGGCCCAGGCTGATCGTTCGCCAACCGATCAATCTGTGTACGGAACAACGCGCTCCCCAACTTCAACGGCGCGAGTTCCTTGGCCACGCGAGCGTCCAGCGCCGCTGCCGCCTTTGTCCGCGCCGCCGTCAGAGCCTGCGCCGCCGCGTCATAGGCCTTGCGCGCCGCAGCTCTCATGCGCTCCAACTCCACCGCCCGCGACCGCGCACTCGACATCGCCGCAAGCCGCGCCTCGGTATCCGCGCGCTTCGCAGCCAAGCCGTCGCAATTGCTGCCGTACTTCCGCGCCGCCGCACGCAACGCGAAGAGCCGCGTCTCGGCCTTCTCCAGCGACCCGGCATCGAACGCCAAACCCTTCGACGCGATGTCGACCGCACGCCGCGCCTCGGTCGCCTCGATCACCGCGCGGTCGAGCGCTGCAACCGCCGCATCCAATCTTCCCTGCGCCGACGACTGCGCGCGGCTCAACCGTCGCAGCGCCAAATTCAACCGAGCCTCAACCCCGCCGCGCCCCATCAACGCATCGACCGCTTCGGAAAGATCGGCCGCGATCTTCTCCGACGCCATCATGATCGCGCGCGCGTTGGCAAGTTCGCTCTCCTCGCCCGCACGCGGATCCAGCGAGCGCAATTCCTCCGCCACATGATTGAGATATTCGAAATCCTGCGCCGCGCGCGATTGCGTTTCCGCCTCCGCGCGCAAGGCCTCTTCCGCCGACGCCAACGCCCGCCAAGCGGACTCAACGTCCGCAACCTCGTCGCTCAGCTTGCCGAATGCATCGAGCAGATTGCGATGCCCGACAGCATCCAGCAGCCCGCGATCGTCATGCTGCCCATGTATCTCGAGCAGCATCGCGCCGGCCTCGCGCATGAGCCCGATCGACACCGGCTGATCGTTGATGAAGGCCCGGCTGCGCCCATCCGGCGAAATCGCCCGGCGGAATATCAGCGCGCCCGCACTCTCAAGCCCGTTGCCCGATAAAGCCGCACGCGCCGGATGCCCCGCCGGTGGATCGAACACGGCGGTGACCGACGCCTGGCCCGCCGCGCCGCGAATAAACCCCCGCTCAGCCCGCCCACCGGTGGCCAGCCCCAACGCATCGAGCAGAATCGATTTACCGGCGCCCGTCTCGCCGGTCAGCACGCAAAGACCGCGCGAAAATTCCAGATCCAACCGCTCGATCAACACAAAGTCGCGGATCGACAGCGAAGTCAGCATGGGGGCACTCCTGGGAGCGCGGGCATCCCGCCCGCTCTGGCAAGCGGTGCAGACTTAACCGAAAGAACAAAAAGAGAAAAGAGCGGACAGGAAGCCCGCTCTCACACGACTCTAGAACCAGTCGAAGAACCCGCCCTCATCGTCCTTCTTAGGTTCAGGCGCGATGGTGTCGGTGGCGGTGGTCGCCGCCTCCGGTTCTGCCTCCGGCGCGGGCGCTTTCAGCTCTGCCGGCGGAGGCACAACTGCTGTCGTCGCGGGCGCGGAGACCGGCACGGCGCCCGCACCCGGCGCGGGCTGCGCCACCGGAGTCACGTCGCTGCCTTCGCCGACCTTGGCTTGCATCACCGGCTTGCCGCGCGGCTCTTTCCCATACTCCGCCATCAGCGCATAGGAATCTTCGTACCAATCCGTGCCCGGATAATTGTGGCCCAGAACGGCGGCGGCAGTGCGCGCTTCGCCCACGACGCCAAGCTGCAGATAGGCCTCGACCAAGCGGTGCAACGCTTCCGGCACGTGGCTGGTCGTCTGATACTTCTCGACGACGGTGCGGAAGCGCGAGATCGCAGCCAATTCCTCACCGCGGCGCAGATAGTAACGGCCGATCGCCATTTCCTTGCCGGCCAAGTGATCCTTTGTCAGGTCGAGCTTCAACCGCGCGTCGCGCGCATAGTCCGTCTGCGGGAAGCGCCGCACGAGCTCGCCGAGCGCGGCCATCGCCTGCTCCGTACGGCGCTGATCGCGGCCGACGTCGACGATCTGCTCGTACAGCGAAACGGCCTTCAGATAATAAGCGTACGGTGCGTCTTTGTTGCCCGGATGCAGCGTGATGAAACGGTCCGAAGCCAGGATCGCCTCGTTGTATTTGTTGCCCTGATAATAGCAGAACGCCGACATCAAAATCGCGCGCCGCGCCCACACCGAATAGGGATGCTGCCGCTCGACCTCGTCGAACGCTTGCGCGCACGGGATCCAGTTGCCCTTGTCGAGTTGGGTCAGCGCCAGCGAATAGATCTGCTCCGGCGGCGTCTCCGGCATTTCCGCACGCGGACGGTCGTCGTCCCCGGCGCAAGCGGCAAGCGGCGCGGCGATAAGGAGGGCGGCGCCGAAACGGACCAAGCGATCAGCAAACGACATGGGTACCGACAAAGTTCGAGGAGCGGAAAAACGCCCACCTCTTTACCGTAACCGGACGCCCACCGCCAGACCGCCTAGGTAGAGCAAACGAGGAAGATTCTGACAGAAAAGTAAGGTTCCGGGGCGGCAAGATGGCTTCTCACCCACCGAGGCAGGCAAGAGAGCGATTTACGGCGTGGGCGTTGCGGGTTTCGACGGCGCGGGCGACACGGGTGCCGGAGCAGCCGGCGCGGGCGCCACTGGCGCTTCAACGACGGGCAACTTCACTTTCTTCGTCTCGGCCGTCATATGGTCTTCGGCCGCCGCGAACCCCTTCAACGAAAATTTCAGGTCAAGCGGCTTCTGATTCTGGTCGTAGACGACGATCTTCGCATCGCCGCCTTTGCGCATGGCCTCGCGCAACTTCGCGTCCAAGAATCCTTCGACGACGCAGCCGAACGGTTCGCACCGTCTGACCACCACCTTGTCGATCTTTACCCCGCCCGCCTGCACGGTGACCCCGTTCGGCAACCACACGCCGAGCGGCAGGATGATGCGCACGACCTGCGCCGCCTTCACCTGGTCGTAAGCGACCGAAACGCTCAGTACACGTTGTTTCGACTTCGGCTCCAGCAGCAACTGAACGGCGTCGCACGGCATCGGCTGCGGCGACATCGGACAGCGCACGAGCCAATCGTCGAACGCTTTCGTCGTGACGGGCGGCGGACCCGATGGTTTCGTCTCCGTCGCGGGCTGCGCCAAAGCCGGCGTCGCAATCAGCGAACCGGCGACAACGAGAAGCGTTAAAAATCGTTTCATGGAAATCGCAATTTTTCCGGTGAGTTGTAAGTTGTCACTTCGTTTCCGAAGAGTTCTCAGAACCACTCCACCAAGTTGTACCGCCCGAACCCATGCCACCGCGCTCTTCCATCTTGTCGAACGCCGGCACGAATCCTTTCAGCGAAAACGGAACCGCCACGGTCTGGCCACGCCGGTCGACAACGCCGACGCGACCCTCGGCGCCGGACTTCAAAACGGAGAGATACGCGGCATCGACCACAACCGGCGCAACGCACCCGCCCGGCAGACACTGCGTGAACGCGACGTTGCGTTTATTCTCGCCAATCTGGATCACGATGCCGGGCGGCACGGTGACGCCCAGCGGCATGATGGCCACCAGTTGATGCCCCTCACCTTTCGGCGCGCGCGCCAGATGAAGTTGCAACACCGGTTGGCGCGACCGCTGATCGAGAATCTGCTGCGACATCCCGCAGCCGACGGTGTCCTTCACCGCCTGACAACGCACGAGCCACGCATCGAAGCCGAACGACGCCGAGGACGGCGTCTCGCCGGAGGACAGCGGACCGCCGCCGCTCATCAAGCTCCAGACGCCAAATCCCGCACCGGCCAACAGCAGAACCCCGCCGATGGCCGCAAAGCTTCCGCGCCGCGCCACGGGCTTAGCGGCCCTTCATCTGCTGCTGCGTGACGCAGCCCGGCGCGTTCGCCGCTTCCGCCGCGCCCAACACGCACAACTGATTGGCCAGCTGGTCGTTCTTGCCGTCGGAGAGATCGTCACTGACGATATCGACGCCGACGATCCCAAGGTCGTTCGGTCGCGAGGACATGTCGTCTTGCTCCTGCTGGAGGGCGCCGTCGCCGCTTTCGTTCATCGTTTCGCCGTTGGCTTGGGTCGCTTGCGAAGGAATATCCTGGATGGTCAGCGCCGCGGCGTTGCCCGGATCCTGGATAATGGTCGCGATATAGTTATTGCTGGCCAGGGTCAAGCCGCCGCCGTTGATCGCATAGTATCCGCCGACCGAGTCGATGCTCGCGTTGGTCGTGAACACCATCGTCCCGGCGGTCACGTCTTCGATGTCGTCCCCGTTGACGAGACCCAGAAGCTCACCCGTGAATTCGGGTTCCGGGAAGCCGAAGAGCCGGAACTTCGGATCGGCGCGATAGGTCAGCTGCGCCGGTGTGATCGTCAGCGCGAAGTTGTTTGACGCCGACTGCTCGATCGTCGACTCGTAGTTGCTGCTCGTCACCACAAGTCCTGCGCCGTCGATGAAGTAGATGCCGACGTCGGAGGTTTCGTCCGCGCCCGGCTCCCACACCAGATTGCCCAGCGTGACCTGCTCCATCGTCTCGCCGTTTCTCAAACCGGTGATCGAGCCGGTTAGAGTCGGGTTCACCTGCCCGTATATCCGCGTAATCGCGTTCGAAGTGTAGAACAGCTGCGCCGGCACAACCTCAAGCGCGAAATCATTGCCCGCATCCTGCTCGATGACGGAAACGTAGTTCCCGCTCGTCACCGTCAGGCCGCTGCCCGTGATGTCGTACTGGCCGACATTCGATGTCGGTGTGGACGTCGAGGTGAACACCATCGTCCCGCTCGTCACGTCGCCTTGCGTCTCGCCGTTCTTGAAGCCGGTCAGCGTGCCAGTCAGTCCGGCGTTGGGATCGCCGTAGAAGCGCACCGCCTCATCCGCGACATAGGTCAGCGTCGCCGGCGTGATCTCGAGCGCGGTCGCGTTGTCGGCGTCCTGCAGAATGGTGAGCACGTAGTTCGGATTGATCACCGTCAGGCCCGAACCGTCCACGGCATAGAGCCCGACGTTCGAACCGGCGTTCGCCGCGCTCGTGAAGGTCAGCGTGCCCGAGACAACGCTCTCCAGCGTGTCGCCGTTGACGAGGCCGTCGAGATTGCCGTCGAACAGCGGATTCGCGTCGCCGTATTCGCGGTCTTCGTCGTTCGCCTGATAGAACAACTGCGCCGCCTGGATCGTAAAGGCCGTCGCATTGGTCGGCGCCTGAATGACGTTGATCTCGTAGTTCGGGTTCGTCACCACAAAACCGGTGCCGGTGACGGCATACGTGCCCGCACCCGACGTCGCCGTCACACTGCTGACGAAAGCGGGGATACCCACGCCGACGTCATCGAATTCGTCGCCGTTCTTCAGGCCCACAAGCTCGCCGTCGACGTCGCCGGGATCGACGTCGCCATAGGTCGACGTGATGATATCGGCCAGATACGTCAGTTGCGCCGGAACGATGGTCAGCGCCGTCGCGTTCGAAGCGGCCTGGCTCACCGTCGTGCTGTAGTTGCTGTTCGTGATCGTCAGGCCGCCACCCACGATCCCGTAAGTCCCGATCGTCGTTTGTTCATCGGCCGGCGTTGCGAACGACAATGTGCCCGCGGCGACGTCGCCCGCCGTCTCGCCGTTCTTGAGACCCATCAACGTGCCGGTGAGCAGTCCGTTCGGATCGCCGTATTCGCGGCTCCTTGAGTCGGCGACATAGGTCAGCGTTGCCGGCGTAATGGTGAGCTGCCCCGGCGTGAACGTGAAGCCGTAATTGTACTGCGACGACAGCGTACCCAGCGTCGCGGTGATCGCGTACGGCCCGCCTGCGACGGAACTCGTTGCGTTGGCCGCCGACGTGATGTTCGGCGCGCCCTGTACAGCGCCCGCCAGCGTGTCGCCGCCGATAAGGCCGGTGACCCCATAGGTGAACGCCGGATTGGCGTCGCCATAAACGCGCGAGACATTGTTCGGCGTAACGGTCAGGTTCGCGGCTTGAGAGAACACGAACTTGTTGCCCGTCGCCGAGATGCCGGTCGGGTTCGCGGGGTTGTAGGCCGTGCCGTTATACGACGTGCCAACCAGCCCGTTTCGATCCGTGGCGCCATTCGACTGCGAATAGACGAGCCAACGCCCGTTCGGCGTCTGCAGCGCGTTCGAGCCGTTGTTGTTGTCGAACGTGCCCGTCTGCGAGGCGACGACCAGCGGCGTGCCGGTACCTGTCGCGACCAAGTTGCCCGAGAGACTGACGTCGCTGCCCGCGGTAGTGCCCAGGTTCTCGACCAGGATCGTGCCCGCGTTGATGTTGCGCACGGTGATGTCGCCGGATGTCAGGTTCGTCTTGCCTGCACCGTTCAAAATCGCGAGTCGGACGGCACCCGTGCCCGCGACGATGTCGGCGCCGAAGCCCATCGTGATGACGGCCGAGCCTGGATCGCGCTGCGCGTTGATCACGCCCGCGGACAACAGGTCGTTGGCGATGATCGTCAGATTGCCGTTATCGGTCGTGATATCGGCATTGATAATAACGCTGCGGCCGGCTTGCATCGTCAATGCACCGCCATTACCCCCCGGATTGTTGACGGTAATGTTCGACGACACCGTGATGTCGTTCGAAGCCTGCAGCGTCACCGCCGTCCCCGTATTCAATACGCTGGTGATCGAGTTGGGATTGATCGTCAGCGACGACGTGGACGACGCAGAGAACGTTAAAGGATTCGACGGCAGATTGGACGCGAAGAACGTAGAGATGGTGATGTTCTTCGGGTCGAGCGAGAGAATACCGGCCTCGCCGTTCGCAGCCGACGCGTCGGCCGTGCCCATGAAGCCGACATCGCCCTTGGACGAGACTTCAAGGAAACCGCCGTCGCCCGACGCCGCGCCGCCCGTGGCCGAGATCGAACCGCGGAAATCGGTCGCGACGTTCGACCAGAACTCGATCCGCCCGCCGTCGCCGCTGTCGATCGCGTCGGCCTTCAGGGTCGAGCCCTGCGACACGAACACGGTGTCCGCGTTGACGCTGCGCGAAGCGCCCGACCCCGTATAGCCGATCGCTATGCTGCCGCCGCCCGTCGTGCCCGACGCATTGATCGAGGCGTCCGACAGATTGATCTCTTTGCCGCCGATCGAAACCGTGCCGCCTTGGCCCGCCGACCCGGTGGCGTTCAGCGAACCCGCAACGTCAACGCGCGAACCGCTCAACGAAATCGAACCGCCATGCGTACCCGAAGCGTTCAGTGTGCCGCCGACGTCGACGCGGTTCTGCCCGCCATCGATCGTGATCGCCCCGCCATAGCCGGCAGGGAATGCGCCGTTGGCCGGAGCCTGCGGCGCACCGCTGCCGGACGAGCCGACGAGCGCAACCGTGCCGCCCGACTGCGTAACGCCCGAGGCTATGATCTCGCCGTCGACGTTGATGACGCTGTCGATGATCCCGCGCGCCGCGCGAGCCGTCAGCTGAACGTTGCCCGCATCGATCTTGCCCGACACGTCGACCAAGGCGTTGAGCGGCTGACCGTCGGGCCCCGTCAATTGCTGGGCGACCTCGGCCGAAACCGGGAACGAGATGAGATTGTCGCCGTAGAGATCGAGCGTGAACGTATTGCCGGCGCCCAGCGCCACCTTGCCCAGCTTCGCCGTGATGACGCCGGAATTGCGCACCGACGGCGCCACGAAAGCGACCACGCCGCCCTCTTCCGCCGTGATCTGCCCGTTGTTGACGATCGAAGCGTTGGCCGCACCCGCCTGATTGAACGCGTAGCTGCCCGCCATGAAATCGTTGTTCGAAATGTCGGCCGTCGTCGCGATCAGCCCTGCCGTGCTGACGCTGGAACCGTTCGCGAACACCATGCCGTTCGAATTGATGAGGACCAGCCGCCCGTTGGCGCTGACTTGGCCGGCGATCACCGAAGCATCATTGTCGAAGATGCGGTTCAGCGTGACCGATGTCGCATTCGGCTGAATGAAAACCGCCGACTCGCCTGCGCCGACGTCGAAGCTGTTCCAATTGATGATCGCCCGGTCGCTGGATTGGTCGATCTGCGTCGTCGTCGTGGTGGGAGTCGAGATCGTAGCCGTACCCGCAACAACGTTGCCGCCTTCGGGACCCGCCAGGGCAAGCGACGTGAGGACCAGCGCACTGACGCCGGCGCACAGCGCCCGCTTCAAACCCCGTCCCGACAAGTTCCGAGCAAAGGACTCACCCTGCTCGCCAACCGCCAAGCGCTTCATCGTCTTCCCCCCAGCATCCCATCCTGCACCGCGGGTCCCCACCGCACGGCGCAAACGTCACGTCAGTAATCCAGCGACAACCCGAAGAAGACGCGCGCGTTCTTCTCGCCGTCCTCGAAAGCCACGCCCAATCCGATCGGCTGCACGACTTCGACCAAGCCTGACACATGGTCGAGTGCACGCCAACGCATGCCCAAGCCGACCGACGCACCGAAGTCGCTGCTCTTGTTCGGCGGCGCCACATCGCCGCTGGTCAGCACGTAACCGAAGTCGGCAAGGCCATAGAGCTGCACCATGTTAATGGCCCAGTCGTTCGCCCAATTGTCCATCGGCACGTCGTACCGAACCTCGCCCAAGCCCTTGATGCAGTGGTCGCCCGAGATCTCGAACGGATCGAACGCGCGGCCGATATGCCCGCCGCCGTAGCCGCATTGTTCGGAAACGAGCAGCGACCCGTCGGCAACCTGCGCCGCCAATTCGCCGTAGAGCTGCAGCCACGGCCACCGCTGCAGCGACTGCAGGCGCGAGATGTAGCCGTCCAAGCGCAGGAACTCGCCCGAAGCACCGGGACGGCTCGCCTGCGGGTCGTTCGATTGCGTCGCGTCAAACACGTCGAGCCCGACATGCAGCGTCGCTGCCGCCTGGATCAACCCGCCCCATTTGTCGTGCGTATCGTACTCGGCCCCCGCCACGATCATCGTCATCGTGTCGTGCGTGTAGTCAGCGCCGAGAATATTGGCCGTCAAATCCTTGTAGCCGACGCCCAGCGAGAAATAGAGGTTCTCGTTGCGCGAGCGGATCCACGGATAGTTCAAATTGAAACCACCTGTCCAACCGTCGGTCTGATAGTCGATGATGACCATCACCGGTGTGCCGACCTTGGAATGCGACCTCGAAATGTCGAGGTTGAAGCTCAAGCCGTCGCTGGTCAGCGGAATATCGAACCGCCCCGCGAGATAGGAAAGCTCCTCGCCGTCCGGAACGCGCACGCCGAACAGGGTCATGCGCTCTTCCGCGCCAATCAGGTTGTTCAGCGCCGCCTGCGCCTGTACGCGGAACGGACCGATCGCCTTCGAGCCGCGATTGTTGAACTCGATCCCGGCGTCCAGCATCTTGCGCTCGATCGACATGACAAGCTTGGTCGCGCCCGGATCGCCTTCCATGCGCTCGAACACGCTCTTCACGTCGACGCCGGCAATGTCGTTGGCGAGCAGCAGATAGCGCTCAAGATCCTTCGTGCGCAGCGGCCGCGACGCCATCAAGCGCCGCGCGAACCCGCCCCACAACTTGCTGTGGAACGCGTTCTCGTCCTGGAACTCGACGTCGCCGATATAGCCTTCGATAACGCGGATGCGGACGACGCCGCCCTTCACTTCCTGCGCCGGCACGAACGCGAGGCTGAGCGCATAGCCCGCCTTCACATACATGCGCGTGATTTCATTCGACGCCGCAAACATCTGCGCCAGCGAAACTTCTTGCCCGATCAACGAGGCGAAAGGCTGGTTGAGCTGCGCGTCCGACAAAACGGTATTGCCGTCGATGTCGACGGACGAGAGCACGAAGCGGATTTGCTCCGCATTCGCCGGCGGCCCCTGGCGATCGAGCGCAGGCACCGTGATCGTCGATGGCGACTTTGCAGGCTTCGTCTTGTTCTCGAACTCGCGTTCGACTTGGCCGGGCGCCGATTGCGCGAACGCCGGAACCGGCAACGACAAACCGGCCAGGCTCAACGCAACGATCCCCCAAACCGTTGCGTGAGCCTTGCCGTGCTTGCGATGTACAAGATCGCCACTGAACCAAGCCGTGACGCCACGGCCGGCACGCGAGCCCCCCATCTCATTCCCCCAACTGTAGACGGCTCCCAACGCCGCCAGGCAACGAGGTCCCCCAACAGAACCTCATGCCTTCCCCAGGGGAAAATATCGCACAGAGTTCGCTTGGCGCTTCAATCTATCGGAGGTTGAACACGCAATGAGGGCATCCGACGATGCGCAAACAACACATAAGAATTAAGCTGAACACGTGGGATAGCGTTAATGCGCCGTCCACGGACTACTTATTGTAGTGACGATTCCGCACCACCGCTCACCGTTCGTTGCGCCGCCTGCCCGAAAACGCAGGCCTGCAACCGTCATGCGGAAGCAATTTGGCGCTGCCCGGCGCTAATTCACCTGGCGGCGCAGGAACGCAGGAATTTCCAGCTCGTCATCCGCCGCGGAGAACACCTCGTCCGCCGTCTTCTTCGGCGTCTTTAGCTGACGTGGCGGTTCGGCGCCGAAAGGCGACTGGGCTTCGGGCGTCAGGCGCATGGAACTCGGCGCAGGCGTTGCCGGCCGTTGAATGAGCGGCTTCTTCGGTGTGGCGCCGATGGTGATCCCGAACATAGAGAACCCGCCGGCTTTCTTCTCCGGCTGCGGCTGAAGTTGCGGCGGCAACGGCGGCAAGCTCGAACGCGTACGCGACGGCTCGCGTGCCGACCGATCGCGCGGATCCGGTCCTGCGGCGCCGATGATGTCGCGGTCAAAGATATGGCTCTCGACCAGCGGCCCTGACCGCTGATCAATGTCGCGCGTGACGAAGTCGATCTCGTCGCTCGCCAAACCCGACTGCACGATCTCGCTCTGCATCGAATGCACCGGATGGGAAATCGCGGGCGACCCGCTGACGCTGGCCGCAATCGGTTGCTGCACGATCGGCGTGGAACCCGCAGAACGGCGCGGCTCGGCAATCGCTTCGCTCGCATTCGCGCGGCGCACGTCGACCGAGGCCGAAGCGCGCGTCGGCATCGCCTGCTGGCGAACTTCGGTCGCGATGCCAGTGGCGACCACCGATACGCGCATGCGTCCGTTCAACCGCTCGTCGAACGTCGAGCCCACGATGATATTCGCGTCCGGATCGACTTCTTGGCGGATCTTGTTCGCCGCTTCGTCGACCTCGTACAGCGTCAAATCCATGCCGCCCGTGATGTTGATCAACACGCCGCGCGCGCCGCGCATCGACGACACGTCGAGCAGCGGGTTGGAGATCGCAGCCTCGGCCGCCTCGATCGCACGACGTTCGCCTTCGGCTTCACCCATGCCCATCATCGCCGTGCCCATTTCGGACATGACAGTGCGCACGTCGGCAAAGTCGAGATTGATGAGGCCCGGCATCACCATCAGATCGGTGACGCCCCGCACGCCCGAATAAAGCACCTCGTCGGCCATTTCGAACGCTTTGGCGAAGGTCGTCTTCTCGTTGGCGATACGGAACAAATTCTGGTTCGGAATGACGATAAGCGTATCGACGAAGCCTTTCAGCTTCTCGATCCCCTCCTCCGCAATCCGCATACGCCGTCCGCCTTCGAACGCGAACGGCTTCGTCACGACGCCGACGGTGAGAATCCCCATGTCGCGCGCGATCTTCGCGATGACAGGCGCCGCACCCGTGCCGGTGCCGCCGCCCATGCCCGCGGTAATGAACACCATGTGGCTGGATTCGAGCTGGCGCTTGATTTCGTCGCCGCTTTCCTCGGCTGCCGCCTCGCCGACATCGGGCCGCGATCCCGCGCCCAAGCCTTGCGTCAACGCCGAACCAAGCTGAAGCCGATAGGAAGCCTTGGAGTGAACGAGCGCCTGCGCGTCGGTATTCGCGACCAGGAACTCCACGCCCTCGAGCTTAGAGGCGACCATGTTATTGACGGCGTTGCCGCCCGCGCCGCCCACGCCGAAGACAAGAATGCGGGGCTTCAGTTCAGTGAAGTCGGGCGCAGAAAGGTTGATGGCCATCTATTGCTCTCCATGGCAAGCCACCTTCCCGATTCAGACACGTCCACCGTGGCGCACATTCGTGCTGCCGTTATTGTCTACACATGCGCTGCAAAAAGTTAAAAATTCTCTTTGATCCAGCGCGTCAGTCCCCTGAAACCGTTTGAACCGGCATCAGTCGTACCATAGGCGAGGAACGGCAGATCGCCATCATCGCGCCCATGTTGAATTTCACCGGGCCGTTGCGCGGCCCACACGCTCAGGCCCGCAGCTGCCGCGAACGCCGGTCCCGACGCAGCGTCAGCAAGACCGGTCAGCCGCGACGGCCGCCCCAAGCGCACTTGTTTCGATAGAACCCGCGTCGCGACTTCGCGCGCGCCGCTCATCTGCGAGGCCCCGCCCGTCAACACGACGCGCCGTCCCGAAATAGAAGTCATGCCGCAATCGACCAACCGGTCGCGCACCAACTCGAACGTCTCTTCAAGCCGCGGCCCGATGATACCCGTCAGAACCGAACGCGGAATTTCATTGTCGCTGTCCGGATCGTCTTCACCCAGGCGCGGCACCTGAACCAGATCACGCCCGTCGTTAGGACCGGTCAGCGCGCTGCCGTGCAAGGTCTTCAGCCGCTCTGCATTGGCAAGCGAGGTCGATAGCCCGCGCGCAATGTCGCTCGTCACATGGTTCCCGCCGACCGGCAGAACATCCGCAAACACAAGCCCGCCGTCGAAAAAAACGGAGATCGAGGTGGTGCCCCCGCCCATGTCGATGACGGTCGCGCCCAAATCCATTTCGTCCGAGACCAGCGTCGCAAGGCCGGTCGCATAGGCCGAAGCCGCCCTGCCCGCCACGTTCAAATGACAACGCCCGACGCAGCTTTCCAGGTTCCGAATCGGCCCGGCCGCGGCCGTGATCGCGTGCATGGAAACGCCCAGCGTATCGCCCACCATCCCACGCGGATTGCGGATGCCCCGGCTGCCGTCGATCGCATAGGATCCCGGCATGCAGTGAATGATCTCGCGCTCCGCGTTCGGCACCTGCGAGCGGCCGGTGGCATAGGCGCGGCGTAAATCCTCTTCGCCCACTTCGTGGCCGGCGATCGAAACTTCGACGTTGATCGTCCGGCTCTGCGGCTGACCGCAGGAAATGCCGACGATGACCTCTTTCAGCGTGACACCGGCCTGATGCTCGGCCTGTTCCACGGCGGCGCGGATGGAATCCTCGGCCGCGTTGATGTCGACAACATTGCCGGAACGCACGCCCCGGCTCGCATGGAGACCAACGCCCAGAATCTTAAGCTGCGGCGAGCCTTCCCGGCCGCCGATGGGCTTTGCGATCAGGCAGGCAATCTTGGTCGAGCCGACGTCAAGCGCGGCGACGATGCCGCTCTTGGCGCCCCGACCGGAGTGCCGTCCTTTGCCAAGCCCCATGACCATCAAGTTTCCCTGCCGCCTGCGCGAGGCTGCGGTGTGACCAACGGGGACCCGGGTGGCAGCTTGACGATGAACCGGTCCGGAAAGCGAAGATCGATCGCTTTGATGTCGCGCGCGAGAACGTTGTCCTCACGTTCGAGCCGAACCAGCTCTGCCAAGGCCGCTTCCGCGCCCTCCTCAGGCAGTCGTACTTCAACACCGTTAGCGAGCCGTAAATTCCAACGTCTTTCACCCACTCGCACGGCGGCCTTCACACGCAACTTTAAGTTCGGCTGCGTCCCAATAAGCGCAAGCAGTGCGCCGACCTGCGTCTCCGCACCTTTGCCGACGACGAGCGGAAGCTGAGCAAACCGCGCCGGATCTTCACCCGAGATCGGTTTGCCCGTCGCATCGATCACTGCAACCGCCCCGTCCATCTGCCACAGCGCAACCGGCCGGCGCTCTTGAATGCGCACAACAATTTTATCCGGCCACACACGGCGAACCTCGGCCGACTTCACCCACGGCAGCGCCTCAATGCGTGCGCGAGCCTCGTCTACGTCCACATAGAGCATCAGATCGCCGGCCTGGATACCCAGCATCCGCCCGATTTCCTTCGGCGCCGTCTCTGCCCGGCCTTCGAGCGTCACTGTCTTCACCTTGAATCCCGCCGACCCCATTAACGTGTTGGCGTAGTCCTTCGCCCCGTTGAGAGCCGCCGACACATGCCCGCCCGAGAACAACCCGGCGATCACCACGACGACAAAGAACAGGGCCAGCACCGCCGACCACAACGCCATGCTGCGCATCGTCGACTTCAGCGCCGACGTCCAGCGCGACACCGCACGCTCGCTCGCGCGCCGCTTGCCGCCGGCGCGCCCCGCGCGCGGCTTACCCTTCGCCTTGGCCCGCTTTTTCGGCGGCGGCGCGTCGTCGTCAAAATCCTCGTCGCGGGCGGCGCCCACTAGCGATCGCATGACGCGTCCTCAACCATCCACCGGCACAGCGCGCCGTAGGAAATGCCTTTGTACCCCGCCTGCTCCGGCACCAACGACGTCGGCGTCATGCCGGGCTGCGTGTTCGTCTCCAGAATGATGAGCCGCCCCGGCTCACCCTTTGTGTCGTCGTAACGAAAATCCGTCCGGCTCACCCCGCGGCAGCCCAAGGCTGCATGCGCGCGCTCGGCGACCGACAACGCCTCCTCGTAAACGTTCTTACGGATGCGCGCCGGGATCACATGCTCCGACCCGCCTTCCGCATATTTGGACTCGAAGTCGTAGAACGTCGTGCGCGGAACGATGTCGGTCACGGCCAAGGCCTTCCCGTCCATCACCGCAACGGTCAACTCGCGACCGGGCACGAACTCTTCCACCATCACCTCTTCACCCAAGTTCCATGTTGGACTCGTCAGCTCTTCCGGCGGACGGTTGTCTCCAGGTCTGATTATAAAGACCCCGACACTTGATCCCTGATTAACGGGCTTGATCACGAATGGCGCTTTGATCGTTGTTTGTTTCGCCACATCGTGCCGCGAAATGACGATGTCGTTCACGACAGGGATCCCCGCCGCACGGAACACGGCCTTCGCGCGTTCCTTGTGCATCGCAACCGCCGACGCCAAAACACCCGAATGCGTGTACGGGATCCCGAGCACTTCGAGCAAACCCTGCACGCAACCGTCTTCGCCCCACTGCCCGTGCAACGCGTTAAAACACACGTCCGGCTTCAGTTTCATGAGCACGTCGGCAAGATCGCGACCGGCGTCGACCTCGGTGACTTTGAACCCTTCATCGCGCAAAGCCTTCGCGCAACCTTTGCCGGTCACAAGACTAACCGGCCGCTCCGCCGACCACCCACCCATCAAAACCGCGACGTGCCGTTGCTCGGTCATGCGACTCCTCCAGAAAAAATAAATCTAGCCCTTCTCCCTCTGGGAGAAGGTGGCGCGTCGCGAAGCGACGTGACGGATGAGGGACTCCGGTGCAGAGCGCTTAATGAAGTCCCTCATCAGTCGCGCCTTCGGCGCGCCAGCTTCTCCCAAAGGGAGAAGCGCAACAGAACTCGCTATCTACGAACCCTTCGTCCCGATCCGCTTGATCTCCCACTCAAGCTCGACGCCCGTCGCGGCTTTGACCTTCGCGCGAACCTCTTCGCCCAGCGCCTCAATCTCGTCGCCGGAAGCCTTTCCATGGTTGATCAAAAAATTGCAGTGCAAGGTCGACACCTCGGCATCGCCATGACGCAACCCGCGACACCCCGCCTTGTCGATCAGCTGCCAGGCCTTATGCCCATCCGGATTCTTGAACGTCGATCCGCCGGTGCGGCTCTTGATCGGCTGCGTCGCCGACCGCGCATCGGTGATCTCGTTCATCCGCGCCTCGATCTCGGCCTTCTCGCCGGGCGAACCCTGAAATACCGCCTCGACGAAAATCAGATCGGCCGGCACGTTCGACCGCCGATACTCAAACCCCATCTGCGTATTGGAAAGCTTCACGCGCTCACCGCGCCGGTTCAAAGCCAGCGCCTCGACCAGTACGTCTTTGAACTCACGCCCGTAAGCGCCCGCGTTCATCCGCAAGCCGCCGCCGACGGTACCCGGAATCCCGCGCATAAACTCAAGACCCGTAAGCCCCGCCTCCAAAGCCGCCTTCGCCGTCGCCACATCAAGCGCCGCAGCGCCAGCGCGCAGCCGATGCATCGGATCGGCGGTGACATTCATGAAACCGCGCCCCAACCGAATGACGACGCCCGACACACCGCCGTTGCGCACCAGCAAGTTCGACCCCACACCGATGACCGTGACAGGCACATCCTCGGGCAGCTCTTTCAGAAACGCGGCGAGATCATCCACGTCCGGCGGAATGTAGAGAACCTCAGCCGGCCCACCCGCGCGAAACCAAGTGAGATCCTTGATCGCGGCGCCTTCTTGATAAGGACCTTTGACGCGCGGCAAGCGCGCGATCACGCCAGCCGCAGCCATCGCTTACCTCTCGCTCAGAGCCTGCAATTGGCCGGGCAGCGCATTCGCCCAATTCGTGATCGAGCCCGCCCCCAAACACACGACATAGTCGCCGGGCTTCGCAATCTCGGCCACCATCTTCGGCAAATCGTCGGGCGAATTCAGCGCCACCACATGGCGATGCCCATGCGCTCGCATGCTGTCGACGAGCGCATCGCGCGAGACGCCCTGAATAGGCTGCTCACCCGCCGGGTAAACATCCGACACGATCACCGCATCCGCGCCGTGCAGACACGTCGAAAACTCTTTGAACAGTTCCCAAAGCCGCGTGAACCGATGCGGCTGCAGCACAGCGATCACACGCCCCATCGCCACCTGCCGCGCCGCTTTCATCGCGGAGAGAATCTCGACCGGATGATGCGCATAGTCGTCGATGACGGTCACGCCGTTCCAAACACCCGTCTTGGTGAAGCGGCGCTTCACGCCCTCGAACTGCGCCAACGCCTCGCGCACCGTCACATCCGGCACACCAAGCTCGCGCGCCACGGCAATCGCGGACAGCGAATTCTGCACGTTGTGCTCACCCGGCATCGGAAGCGTCAGCCCCGCGAACGTCCGAGCCCCACCCTTCACGCGGTCGGAGAGCAACACGTCGAAATGCGACATGCCGCCTTCAAAGCGCACATTCACCGCGCGCACGTCCGCCTGCGGACCATTGCCGTAGGTGATCAAGCGGCGATCACTGACCCGCCCGATCATCGACTGCACTTCCGGATGATCGATGCACAGCACCGCGAACCCGTAGAAGGGAATATTCTCGACGAACGTATCAAACGCCCGCTTCAACCCCTCGAACCCCTTGTAGTGGTCGAGATGCTCCGGATCGATGTTCGTCACGATGGCGATGGTCGCCGGCAGCTTCGTGAACGTGCCGTCGGACTCGTCCGCCTCGACCACCATCCACTCGCCCTGACCCAGACGCGCGTTGGTGCCGTACTTATTGATGATGCCGCCGTTGATCACAGTCGGATCGAACCCGCCCGCTTCCAGCAGCGCCGCGACCATCGTGGTCGTCGTCGTCTTGCCGTGCGTGCCGGCGATCGCGACCGCGCTCTTCAACCGCATCAGCTCAGCCAGCATCTCGGCCCGCTTCACGGTCGGCGTCTGCCGCGCCCGCGCCGCGGCGAGTTCCGGATTGTCGCCCTTCACCGCCGACGAATAAACGACGACCGCAGCCTCGCCGAGATTCTCCGCCGCATGTCCGACCGCGATCTTGATGCCGAGCGTCCGCAAACGCTTCACGTTCGGGCTGTCGCTCGCATCCGATCCTTGGATCTTGTAGCCGAGATTGTGCATCACCTCCGCGATGCCGCTCATCCCGATCCCGCCGATGCCGATGAAATGCAGCGGCCCGATCTGCAGCGTCATCCGGCTCATGCCAGCACCAACCAACGATCGCGATAGTTCAAGGAATTCGACTCCGAATGAGGATCACGCCCGCAAAGCCCCGACCTCGTCCACGAGATCGGCCAGCCGCGCCGCAGCGTCGCTTCGCCCAAGGCTTAGCGCTTTCGCAGCGGCCGTCTCAAGCAGAACCGGGGTTTGCGCCAATTCTATGATCCTGGCCGCCAAAATATCGGCGGTTAGCCCGGCTTCTTTGAAGGTCCACGCCGCCCCGGCATCCGCCATCTCGCGTGCATTGGCGCTTTGATGATCGTCCATGGCGAAGGGATAAGGAATAAGGACGGCAGGCCGCCCCACCGCGCATAGCTCCGTCACGGTCGAAGCCCCCGCACGGCTGATCACCAAATGCGCCGCCGCGAGCCGCTCTCCCATGTCGCCAAAGAACGAGGCCAAGGTCGGGGTCAAACCTATCGCCGCATAGCGCGCCTTGGCGTTATCCAAATCCTCTGGCCGGCACTGCTGCGTCAGGTCCAGCCGCGCGCGAAGCTCGGCCGGCAATTTGGCAATCGCCTCAGGCACCAAGGTCGCAAACACCCGCGCCCCCTGACTGCCGCCGAAGACGAGCAGGTTGAACCGCCCGCTCCCATCCGGCCGAACATAAGGCCGCGCCGTCGCCAGCACCGCCGGCCGCACCGGATTGCCCGTCCGCACGACGCGCGGCGCGAGCAGCGGGTCCATGTGCGACAGCTTCTCGAACGACGAGGCAATCCGCGTCACCGCCGGCGCCAGCCATCGGTTCACACGCCCCAAGATCGCGTTCTGCTCGTGAATAATCGAAGGCACCCCCCGCCGCGCCGCCGCAAACATCGTGGGCAACGCCGGATACCCACCGAACCCGACGACAACAGCAGGCTTCACCCTGCCCAGTGCGAAATAAGCCGACAGTGCACCGCGCGCGAGCCGCAACACCGCAAACGCCTTCCCGACCGTCCCGCGCCCGGCAAACGTCGCCGACGGCACGGTCACGATCTCAGCCTGCGGAAACGCCTGCGCATAGTTGTGCCCGCGATCATCGGTCATCAGCACGACCTTGCGGCCACGCTTGCCCAACTCCTGAGCGAGCGACTGCGCCGGGAAGATATGCCCGCCGGTCCCGCCCGCGGCGATGACGACGGCGCCCGCCATCAATAGGCCCGATACGAAACGGCACGCCGGCGCGTCAACGCCAGCAGCATGCCCACGGTAAACGCCACCGCCAACATCGACGACCCGCCATACGACACGAACGGCAACGTCATCCCCTTCGACGGGATCAAACTGAGATTGACCGCCATGTTGATGACGGCCTGAAGCCCGAACATGACGGCAAGGCCCGACGCTGCCAGCTGAATAAAGTGATCACGCTCATCAAGCGCCACTTTCAGCGCACGCCAAACGACCACACCGAACAACGCCATCAGCACCGTGCAGGCAAGCAACCCGAATTCCTCCCCCGCCACCGCAAAGATGAAATCCGCATGCGCATCGGGCAGCACGAACTTCACGGATCCTTCACCCGGCCCGACACCCGACATGCCGCCATGCGCAAACGCGTTGAGCGCGGTATCAACTTGATAAGTGTCCCCGTGATCCGGATTCATGAACCGGTCGACGCGGCTCGCCACATGCGGAAGCAGCAAATATGCGCCAACGCCGCCGACACTGACTGCGCCGCCCACAGCCGCCAGCCACTGCCACTTCACGCCGGCCAAGAACAGCAGCGCCACACAAACAATCGTGAGAAGCATCGTCTGCCCGAAATCCGGCTGCAAAATCAAAACACCGGCGATCGCCACATAAAGCGCACCAGCAATTGCCATACCGGGGAACCCGGGCGAACGATTGCCTTCCGCAAGCGCCGCCGCCGCCAGCACGATCAACGCCGGCTTCGCAAACTCCGATGGCTGCAGCGAGAACGGCCCGACCGTCAACCAGCGCGTCGCACCCTTGATCTCAGGCCCCACGAACAAAGTCGCGACCATCAGCACAAACGAAACGCCATAAACGCCAAGCGCCAAGCGCCGCACATCGCGCGGCCCCAAGAGCGAGATGATAAAGACGATCAACAACGCCGGCGCCACGAACGAGAGCTGGCGATAGACGAAATAGAACGGCTCAAGCCCGATGCGGCCTGCAACCGCGGGACTCGCCGCCAACGTCAACAGAATGCCGCAGGCGATCAACGCCATGATCGCGGCCAGCGACCAGCGATCGACGGTCCACCACCAATTGGCCAGCATGCTGCGATCGGTGCGCGACAACACAGCCATCACGCGGCTCCCTTCATGCGCGCTTCGTCCGCGATCACTTGATAGATGCGCTTGAATTCTTCCCCGCGATGTTCGAAATCGCGGAACTGGTCGAACGATGCACAAGCCGGAGACAGCAACACAACGCCCTCGCCGCGATCAGCCTCAGCATCCTTCGCCGCCGCGCGCATCGCAGCTTCCAAGGTGCCGGCCTTCACGACTGCAACCTTGCCGTCCAGCGTCGCCGCAAACGCATCCATCGCATCGCCGATCAGATAGGCCCGCTTGATGCGCGGAAAGAACGGCGCGAGATCCTCGATGCCACCGGCCTTCGCCTTGCCGCCCGCGATCCAATAAATATCCTCATAGCAAGCGAGCGCCCGCGCCGCCGCATCCGCATTCGTCGCCTTGGAGTCGTTGACGAAGCTCACGCGCCCGATCTTGCCGACCTGCTCAATCCGATGCGGCAGGCCAGGAAACGACGACATCACATTCGCGATCTCGCCTGGATCCTTCACCAAGGGCCGCACGGCAGCGTAGGCGATCGCCGCGTTCTGCCAATTATGCGCGCCCGGCATCCGCGTCAGCGACCGCAAATCCCGCACCTCGCGCGACGTCGCACCGGTCGCGTCATAGAGCTTGCCGTCGAGAACAAAAATCCCGCGCCCCAATACCTTGCCCACCGACACCGGCGTCACCGACAGCGCCCCGCGCGACGACACGCGCGTGCAAATCTCTGACGAGTGCGCGTCGTCGACGCCGATCACCGCGATATCGCCACGCCCCTGATGGCGAAAAATATTCGCTTTCACGTTGGCGTAATTCTCAAGCGTCCCATGCCGGTCGATATGATCCGGCGTCACATTGATCAGCACGGCGACATCGGGCTTCACCGACGGCGTCAAATCGATCTGATAGGACGAAAGCTCCAGCACATACGCCCGACGCGGCGTCGGCGGCGCCAACTCCAACACCGGCTTTCCGATATTCCCACCCACTTCCGCGTCATAACCAAGGCGCGAGAGCAAATGCCCGATCAGCGCCGTGGTCGTCGACTTCCCGTTGGTGCCGGTGATGCAAACGATCTTCGCATGAATCGAATCGTCGTCCGGCCGAACGACACGGAAGAACAACTCCACATCGCCGATCACTTCCGTCCGCGCCGCCTGCGCCGCGAGAACAAACGGATGCGGCTTCGGATGCGTCAACGGCACGCCCGGCGCCAACACCAAGGCCGCCACGCCGCGCCAATCGATGCCATTCAAATCGCCGATGGTGACGCCGGCCTTCGCCGCCGCATCGCGCGCTTCCGCCTTATCGTCCCAACCGACGACCTTCGCGCCGCCCGCGATCAGCGCCCGCGCAGCCGACACGCCAGAGCGCGCCAGCCCGAACACCGCGACCGTCTTGCCGTTGAACTGCGGAACAGGGATCACGTTGCGTGTCACCTAATCTTCAATGTCGAAAGACCGATAAGCGCCAAGATCACGGCGATGATCCAAAACCGGATCACAATCGTAGGCTCTCGCCACCCGAGTTGCTCGAAGTGGTGGTGGATCGGCGCCATCTTGAACACGCGCTTACCAGTCAGCTTGAACGAAGCGACCTGCACGATCACCGACACCGCTTCCAATACGAACAACCCGCCGATAATGCCCAGCACGATCTCATGCTTGATCGCGACCGCCATCGTGCCCAGCATCCCGCCAAGCGCCAGCGATCCCGTATCGCCCATGAACACCATCGCGGGCGGCGCGTTATACCAAAGGAAGCCCAACCCCGCGCCCAGCATCGCCCCGCAAATGATCGCGAGCTCGCCCGTGCCCGGCACGAAATGAATTTGCAGATAGGTCGTGTAGTCCGCGCGACCGACGATATAGGCGATCAACCCGAAACTCAGCGCCGCAATCATCACCGGCACGATCGCGAGTCCGTCCAACCCATCGGTGAGGTTCACGGCGTTCGATGCGCCGACAATCACCAGCGTCCCGAAGATGATGAAAAACGGCCCGAGATAGATCAGCACATCTTTGAGGAACGGCACAGCCACCGCCCCCGACAATCCGACGCCGCCCGGCAGCGTGCGATGCAGTTCCATGATTGCGACGACGGCCACGATGGAAATCACGGCTTGCGTCACCAGCTTGAACCGCCCCGACACGCCGGCGGACGACCGCTTCGTCACCTTCAGATAATCGTCCCAAAATCCAAGCAGCCCGAAACCTAGCGTCACGCCGAGCACGATCCAGACATAAAGATTGCGCAGATCCGCCCACAGGATCGTCGACACCGTCACAGCAATCAGGATCATAAGCCCGCCCATCGTCGGCGTGCCCTTCTTCTCCAGAATGTGGCGCTGCGGCCCGTCCTCGCGGATCGGTTGCCCCTTGCCTTGACGAATCTTCAGCCAACGGATCAACGGCGGTCCGATCACGAACGCGATCACCAACGCCGTCATGATCGCCCCGCCCGTCCGGAACGTGATGTAGCGGAACACGTTGAACAGTTGAAAATCGTCGGCGAAGGGAACAAGCAAATTCAGCATGAAGCAGCCTTAGTGTTTCGCATCGTCGAGCGCGCGCAACGCCTCGACCACCACGCGCATTTTCGAACCGTACGAGCCTTTGATCATCACGACGTCGCCGGCCTTGACGCTGCCCGTGACCTGATCCGCGATCTCGGCCGATGTGGGTGCATAGCCGCCGCGCTGCCCCTCGGCAATCGCTTGCCACAGGTGGTGCATCAACGGGCCGCTGGCGAAAACGGCATCGATGTGGTGTTCGCTCAGCGCTTTACTGAGTCCCGCGTGCAACTCGCCCGCCGTCGGCCCCAATTCCAGCATGTCGCCCAGCACGGCGATTCGCCGCCCGCCGGGGCCTGTCCGCACACGCCCCAACGTCGCAATCGCCGCCGCCATCGACAACGGATTGGCGTTATAGCTCTCATCGATAAGCTCGAACGCCCCCCGGGGGCCCTCGATCTTCTCGCGCGCGCCGCGTCCCGCAAGCGCGCTCAGCGACGCCATGTCGCTCGCCGCACGCTCCGCATCGCCGCCCAGCGACGCAATGACGGCCAGCACGCCAAGGCTGTTGATCGCCCAATGCTCGCCCGCCGCGCCGATCCGATAGTCGATCGTCTTGCCGAACAACTCGACGCGCACGTCCGACGTCTGCTCGCCAAGGTCGACCGACACCAACCGCACGTCGCTCCCCGCCGCACGGCCATAGGTCACGATGCGCGACGGCCGCGCCTCCATCGCATGCGCTTTCAACCGCGCGCAAAACTCAAGGTCGCCGTTGATGACGGCAACGCCGCCCTGCTCCAGCCCGGAAAAAATCTCGCCCTTGGCGTCGGCGATCTCGCCGACCGAACCGAAATGTTCCAGATGCACGGCCGCAACCATGGTCACGATCGCCACATGCGGACGTACCTGCGCCGTCAACGGCGTGATCTCGCCGGGATGGTTCATCCCGATCTCGAAGATGCCGTACTGCGCCTCGCGCGGCATGCGCGCCAGCGACAACGGCACGCCCCAGAGGTTATTGTACGACGCCGCCGACGCATGCGTCCGTCCCTGCAAACTCAGCAGATGGCGCAACGCCTCCTTCGTACTCGTCTTGCCGACGCTGCCGGTCACTGCCGCAATGCGCGCGCTCACCGCCGCACGCCGCGCACGGCCCAAAGCCTCAAGCGCCGCCTGCGTATCCTCGACCTTAATCAGCTTTTCGGCAGCAACGCCTGACACGTTGCGCGAAACAAGCGCCGCTGTGGCACCCTTCACAATCGCATCTTCCACAAACTCATGCCCATCGCGCGCGTCTTTCAACGCGACGAACAGATCACCCGGTTGCAGTGTGCGGGTGTCGATGGAAACGCCGTTGACCTCGCCCTCCATCCCCGCCTTCGCGTCGACCGCCGCCGCAATATCCTTCAAGCTCCACAGTGCGCTCACCGCGAGCCTCCCTTCGTCAGCGCGATCGCCGCGCGTGCCTCATCCGCATCATTGAACGGCCGCACCTCGCGCCCGACGATCTGCCCTGTCTCATGCCCTTTGCCGGCGATGACGACGACGTCGCCCTCTTCCGCCGACTGAACCGCTGTCTCGATCGCCAATGCCCGGTCGCCGATCTCATGCGCCCCCACCGCGCCTTTCAGCACAGCCGCGCGAATCTTCGCCGCGTCCTCCGTACGCGGATTGTCGTCTGTGACAATCACATTGTCCGCGAACGCAACAGCGGCAGCGCCCATCAACGGACGCTTGCCCGCATCGCGATCGCCACCGCAGCCGAACACGACCCATAGCTTACCCGCCGTATGCGGCCGCAGCGCCGTCAACACCGTCTCCAAAGCATCCGGCGTATGCGCATAGTCGACATAAACGGGAACACCCGAGACGGTGGCGCCAACCTTCTCCAATCGCCCCGGCGCGCCCCTCAACGTCGCAAGCGCCGCAAACACGCGCGAAGCATCCGCGCCGAGACCAAGCACCAGCCCCGCCGCAATTACGGCGTTCGAAGCTTGAAACGCACCGGCCAGCGGCAACGCCACGTCATGCGTCGCGCCGTCCCAGGCAATCGAAAGCCGCTGTCCGTCTGCATGCGGCACGCGCGCAGTAATGCGCAACGTCGCGCCGGCACCCTCGCCGACCAAAATCAACCGCTGACCACGCGCCCGCGCCACCTGCGCAAACCGCTCACCCGACGGCGAGTCCGCATTGATGACGGCAACGCCACCGGTCGGCAGCACATCGGAAAACAAGCGCAGCTTCGCCTGCTCATACGCCTCGAACGTCTCGTGATAGTCGAGATGATCGCGCGTCAAATTCGTGAACGCCGCCGCCTGCAGCACGACCCCGTCGGCGCGATACTGCGCCAGCCCATGGCTCGACGCCTCGAACGCCACATGATCGACGCCTTCGTCGGCAAGCTCCGACAGCAAACGATGTATCTCAACAGGATCGGGCGTCGTGTGCTGCAACGGCTTGGTGCCCGACGGCGCAACGACGCCGACGGTGCCGAAGCTCGCCGCCGGATAGCCGAGCGAAGTCCAAATCTCGCGCACGAAAGCCGCGATCGAACTCTTCCCGTTCGTGCCCGTCACCGCGACAATCGTCAAAGGCTGCCGCGCATAAAACCGCGCTGCGAGCTGCGCCAGTCGCTGCCGTGGATTCGCATCGACGATTTTGGAAACCCGCTCAGCCCGCGTGCGCAACGCCTCCCCGCCCAACACGGCGACCGCACCCTTCGCCAACGCATCGGGCACGAACGCCGCGCCATCCGCCTTCGCACCGGGCAGCGCGGCGAACAGATAGTTCGCCTTCACAGCGCGGCTGTCGGCGGTCAGGCCCGCGATCTCGGGATCGGCGCCCGGAACAGCGATGTTGGCGAGCGCGCTAAGTCGCATAACCTCAATGCAGATCCTCGTACGATGCCATGGTGGTGGGAGGGCCCTGGGGCTCGGTGGGCGAGACGGGAACGTTCAGCATCGGCGCAATGCGCGCGATCACTTTGCCCGCCGTCGGCGCCGCGGTCCAGCCCGCGGTGGCATAACCGGCCGTTGCATCGTTGCCTTGCGGTTCGTCGAGCACGATCAGCACCAAATACTGGGGACTACGCGCCGGGAACACACCCATGAACGAAGACAAAAGGTTCTTGTGCGCATAGCCGCCGCCGGCAGCCTTCTCGGCTGTCCCAGTCTTTCCGGCGACAGGATAACCCGGCACATCGGCCTTTGATCCAGTGCCCTGCGTCACGACCATGCGCAATAACTCGCGCATTTGAATGCTGGTCTGCTCGCTGACGACGCGGTTGAAGGGCACAACCGCCCCCGCCTCCCGCTTCAGCATGGTGGGCTTGATCAGCTTGCCGCCGTTGACCAAGGCCGCGCTCGTCATGGCGACATGCAGCGGCGTAATCGCTATCCCATGCCCGTAGGACACTGTCATCGTCTCAAGATCGCCCCAACGCTTGGGCACGATCGGCGATCCGACCTCTTTGATCTCGCTCAACACCGGCGTCAGCAAACCCATCTTCGCGAGATAGGCCTTCTGCGTCGTCGTCCCCACCTCCAGCGCCATCTTCGCCGTTCCGATATTCGACGAGTGGACGAAAATCTCAGGCACCGTCAGGAGTCTATTCTCCGGATGGAAATCCGTGATCGTAAAGCGGCCCATCGTGATCGGATTGGTCGCATCGAACTGCGAGGCGAACGTCACCTTCTGCGTGTCCAGCGCCATGGCGGTCGTGAACGTCTTGAACGTCGACCCCATTTCATAGACGCCCAACGTCACGCTGTTGAACAGCGCCGTCTTCGCGGCCTCCCCCGGCTCGTTCGGATCGAAGTCCGGCAACGACGCCAGCGCCAGCACCTCACCCGTATTCACGTCCATCACGATGCCGGAACCCGCGCGCGCCTTGAACGTGGCCAGCGCCGCCGACATCTCATCTTGCAACGCATGCTGCACGCGCAGATCAAGCGCGAGTTCGACCACGCCGCCGTGATTGCGCCGCTCCAAAATCAAATCTTCCGCGCCACGCTCAACGCCGGCCAAGCCATGATTGTCGACGTTCACGTAACCCAGCACGTGCGCCGCGGTCCGCCCGTTCGGATAAACGCGCCGCGGTTCATCGCGGAAGTGCAACCCCGGAATGCCGAGCTGACGCACAGCCTCTTGCTGACGCGGTGGAATATTGCGCTTGATCCAAACAAACGCCTGCCGCGTCGCCAACCGCTTCGTCAGCGCTGTCGCATCAACCGTCGGCAGCACGCCGGCCAGCGCCTGCGCCGTCTCCGCCGGATCCCAGATCACCCGCGCGTCCGCATAGAGCGACGCCGACTGCAAATCCGTCGCCAAAATCTCGCCGTTACGGTCGACGATGTCGGCACGGTAATAGGCGACGTTCGTCTCGACGCGCGCTGTCTTACGCTCCTGCCCCTCGCGCAGCATCGTCACTTCGACGAGCCGCCCGAACAAAACCGCAAACACCACGCCGAACGCGACGATCGAAAAATTCAACCGGCTGCGCGTGCGCGCCATCGCCGCTTTCGCCGCGCCTTCCAGCGTGATGCGTTCCTCTTGAGTCACGGTGCAACTTTCGGCGGAACGGGTTTCGGACGCGGCAACGGCACGTCGGTCACGACACGCGACGGCAAGTCTTGCGCGTCAACGACGGGCGACGGCGCCGTCGACATTGCATCGCCCCGGATCGGCAAAGATGTCAGCACCACGATCTGCGAGGCCCCCGTCGGCGCCAACGCCAAATGCCGCCGCGCCAACGCCTGCAAACGATCCGGCTGATTGAGATACGACCACTCCGCCTTCAGCACGCGGATCTGCTCGGCCTCGCGCGCAATCTGCGCCGACATGGAAACCAGAGCCTGCTCCTGCGCCTTCACGCGATGCACGCCGTTGTAAAGCTCGAAGCTCACCAGCACGAGCAACGCAACGCTGATGATGCTGACGGCTCTGATCATGCGCGCATCTCCGGCAGCACACCCGCCTTCACGGCGTCGAACGGAATGGCCGGCGCCGTCGTGCGGATCGCCGAGCGCAGCTTCGCCGACCGCGCGCGCGGATTGCGGAACGTCTCGGCCTTCGTCGGCGCCACCGCCTTGCGCGACGACATATCGAACGAAGCCGCCGGCCCGTTCACGCCATGCGACGGCAAATGCCGCGACATCTGCGCGACCCGTCCCGACCGCTCCTGCAAGAAGCGCTTCACCATCCGGTCTTCCAGCGAATGAAACGACACCACGGCAAGCCGTCCGCCGGGCCGCAGCAACTGCTCGGCCGCCGCCAGCCCACGCGCCAACTCGCCAAGCTCGTCATTCACATAAATGCGCAGCGCCTGAAACGTCCGCGTCGCCGGATGAATGCCGTTCGACCCGCGCCCGATCGCCTTCGCACAAATATTCGCAAGCTCAAGCGTGCGCGTGATCGGCCCCTCGGCGCGTGCGGCAACGATCGCCCGCGCAATCGCGCGCGACCGCTCTTCCTCGCCGTACACATAGAGAATGCCGGCCAAAACCTGCTCGCTATACGTATTGACGATGCCCGCCGCCGAAATGCCGGTCGAACCCATCCGCATGTCGAGCGGCCCGTCGAGCTGAAACGAAAACCCGCGCTCCGCCGTCTCAATCTGATCCGACGACATGCCGAGATCGAGCGCGATCCCGTCCACCGCCTCGATCCCTTGCGCCGCCAGCAGATCGCGCATCGACCCGAACGGCCCATGCACCATCGTCAAACGTCCCGGAAACTCGCGCACGACAGCCGCCGCCCGCTCGATCGCCGCCGCGTCTCGATCGATACCGATCACCGAACACCGCGCCGCCTTCAAAATCGCGCGCGTATAACCGCCGCCGCCGAACGTACCGTCGACCATCACCTCGCCGTCGCGCGGCGCAAGCGCCTCGACGACTTCCGACAGCATCACTGAAACGTGGCTGGTCTCAGTCATGCGCGCCACCGCCGTTCTTCACGCGCAACTGCCCGCGATGCTCCGCCGCCGACCGGCGCGCCTTGACCATGCGCATCTCCAGCGCCTTCGGCTCCCAGATGCGGAAGTGGCTGCCGACACCGACAAATGCCGCCGCCTCGTCCAATCCCGCATGCCGCAGCAAACCTTCCGGCAGCACGACGCGCCCTTCGGAATCAACCGTCAGCTCAACCGTGTCGCCCAACAACGACATCGCGTAGTCGTCGTAGAGTTCGCTCGTCGGATCGTGTTCTTCGATTTGGCTGTAGGTGTGCGCCATCCACTCCGGCCCGCCCGCTTCGATCATCGGCTCGACCGTCGACGTGCGCGCATAGATCGTGCGCGCGCCCTGCGCTTCCAGAATATCGCGAAACTTGGCGGGCACCGACACGCGCCCTTTGGCGTCGATGCGGTTCACGAAGGTCGACAGGAACGGCCGCGACAGCGATCTCATCGCCGCGCCCCGCGCCTTAACGAAGGAGACATACCTTCCGCCACAACCTGATCCCCAACCGCAGTGTCCAAGCGGCAACGCCGCCCGGCCCGCGGGCCTACCCTTTTGGAGGCCGCAAAACGCCGCCTCAGCATCGCCATGGGATACCATGGGCCAGCATGGGCGTCAACGCCATTACTTGGAAATTCAAGGCGTTACGCTCCATTCAACTCACAACACTTCGCCTTCAAACAGTGCAGTGCGGACATATTCAAAATAGAACAAATATAGAACAATGAACACAGATGTAGTGTTGCGCCGGCATCACGCAACAACATCTCGTAGAAAATTGAGCCAGAGGGCCTGTAAGCCGGGTTTTGTCCCTCCCGTTGCCGGGAATGGATGATCATTCCTCTGGGACGCCCGTCGCCGGACGCCTCGCGCAGCCTACCCGGACGACGAGCCTGAAGCAGCTCAACTGCCGTCCCTATTTGGCCTTGCTCCTGGCGGGGCTTGCCGTGCCGCTTCCGTTGCCGGTCGCGCGGTGCGCTCTTACCGCACCGTTTCACCCTTACCGCGCGAACGCGGCGGTTTGTTTTCTGTGGCGCTATCCCTGGGGTCGCCCCCGCCGGGCGTTACCCGGCGCCATGCTTCCGTGGAGCCCGGACTTTCCTCCAAGACTTGCGTCTCAGCGATCATCCAGCCCTCTGGCTCACCGCGATAAGTGATCGTCTCAGGGCCGCACGTCAACGGGCTTGGTCAGTGCGTGCCAAATAGAGCAGCGGCTGAAAGTCTCGAACCTCCTCCACGCAACCAGGCTCCCAAGGAAAGAGACCCTGCACGGCACCCGGCCAAAATACTTGATAGGCCACCAACGTCATCGGGTCGTAACCCTTGTGACGGCGATACCAAAGGCCAAAACCGAAATATTCTCTAAGCTGCGAGGCGTGAACCTGGCGCACGATGCAATCCGAACCTTCGATTAGGTCGGAATATCGTTTGTGCTCAGAGAGACTGTTTCCCGCCTGGATCTGTCGGAACATCTCCCACAGCATGTTGTGCATCAGCTTCGGATCAAGCCCGAAGATGATCAAATCCGGCGAGGCGGATTCCCAGAACCCGATCGAATAGCGGAATTGCGCTTCACCATCCCCGGCGCCCACGTTAAGGCTATGGAAGCCGTAGCGCGCGACATCGTCGACGACCTTACGCTCCGCATCGTCAAGCATCGTCTCAGCCCGCAGCGTCAAGCCGTTCCATCAGCGCACGGAGAATGGCGAGCGTCTCGCCGTCCGCCACGCCGTCGAACAGCGACGGCCGGAAATGCCGCTGAAACGCGACGACGACGAGCCGCGTATAGGGATCGAACAACCCGTTCGTCTCAACGCCGTAACCATAGCGGGCCAACGCGCTCTGCATCGCCGCCACCCTCTCGCCCGTCGCGCCAAGCGCCAGCGACGCTTCACCGTTGTCCTCTGCCTCGACCCAAAGCCCAACGCCCGACGCAGCAAGCTGCTTCCACGGAAACAACTCACCCGGATCTTCCTTCCGGTCCGGCGCGATATCCGAATGCGCGATGACGTTGCGCGCCGGAATGCGATGCCGCGCCACGATCTCGCGCCCCAGCGCAATCACGGCATCGATCTGCACAGATGGAAACGCACGATAACCGAATTCATGCCCCGGATTGACGATCTCGATCCCGACCGAGCGTGAATTGATGTCGCTTAGCCCCCGCCAATGCGAAACACCCGCGTGCCACGCGCGCAAATCCTCCGGCACGTGGGCGTAGATCGTACCGTCCTCGTCGATCGTGTAGTGCGAACTCACGCGCGCCTCCGCACTCGTCAGCCGCGCAACCGCCGCCTCACACGTCTGCATGCCCGTGTAGTGCATGATCAGAATATCGGGACCGGCCACGCCTTGGCGTTCATTGAAATTCGGCGACGGCCGTTCGATGATTTTCAGCATACCCACAACATGACATTCTGGCGGAATGACGCAAGCAAAACGCATTCGTGTCGGCACCGCGAGCTGGACCGACCCCAGCATGGTCAAACACGGCAACTTCTATCCGAAAGGCTGCAGCACCGCCGAAGCGCGCCTGCGCTTCTACGCCAGCCAATTCCCGATCGTCGAAGTGGATTCCACCTACTACGCCCTGCCCGCCATCAAAAATTCGGAAGCCTGGGTCGAACGCACCCCCGAAGATTTCGTGTTCAACGTAAAGGCCTTCCGCCTCTTCACCGGCCACCAAACGCCCGACCAAGGCTTCCCTGCCGACATCAAACTTCTGCTGAAGCCGCACTTCGATAAAGAAAAGGAAATCTACTACCGCGACCTGTCCCCGGAATTGCGGACGGAACTATGGACCCGCTTCGAAGCCGGCATCCGCCCGCTGCGTGAGGCCGGCAAACTCGGCGTCGTCCACTTCCAATTCGCCCCTTGGGTCAAACCCGCCCCGCGCGTCTTCGAACACATCGAAGACTGCGCCAAGCGCCTGCCCGGTTACACGCTGGCGTTGGAATTCCGCAACACGATCTGGTTCAACGACGAACACCGCGAAGCAACGCTCGCCTTCGCCCGCAACCACAACTTCGTCCACGTGGTCGCCGACACACCGCAAGGCTTCTCGAACAGCGCGCTCGCGATCTGGAAAGTCACCAACGCCGCATTAGCGATCCTGCGCCTCCACGGCCGCAACACCAGCCACTGGGGCACGCCAGGCGCCACGGTCGAAGAACGCTTCGACTACATGTATTCCGACGAAGAACTGGAAGAGATCGCCGACCACCTGGAAACGCTGACCGCCTTCGAAATCCACGTCCTCTTCAACAACACCCACCGCGACCAAGGCCACCGCAACGCAACGACCCTGCTGCAGATGTTGCGAGCGCGCGGAGCAACCGAGGCGTAACCCCAAAATGTTTGCCCTTCTCCCTCTGGGAGAAGGTGGCGCGGCGCGAAGCGCCGTGACGGATGAGGGACTCCGGTGCGCCGAAGGCCCTCATCCGTCTCGCCGCCTACGGGCGGCGATCCACCTTCTCCCCGAGGGAGAAGGGCAAAAGACTCTAGTGGTGAACTACTTCCCCACCTTAAGCGTCGCACTCCCACGCGCGACAACCTCGCCAGCCTCATTACGCAACTCAGCCTCGGCGAACGCGATCGACTTGCCCCGATGCCTCACCCACCCCTCGCCGATGAACGTGCCCTTATCCGCGCGCCCGACAAACGACGTCTTCAGTTCCAGCGTCACTTGCGGCGTGTTCGGCTCGCGATGCGTCAGCCGCGTCGCATGCCCGCACAGCGCGTCCAGCATCGCCGACAAGAACCCGCCGAATACGCGCCCGCCGCGATTGATGAAATTGTCGCCCGCAACGAACGAGGCTTTGATGTACCCGCGCTCGGCATCGCTCTCGATCACGCGCTTGCCCAAGGTCATCGCCGCCGGCGATTCCTCACCGATCGGGATCATCCGACAATCCCACGCTGCTTCTTGATGATGTCGTAGGCGCCGTTGATCGACGCCACCTTCTCGTTCGCAAGCTTCACGAACTCCTCCGGCACGCCGCGCGCAATCATGCTGTCCGGATGGTTCTCGCGCATCAGCCGATGATACGCCTTCTTCAAATCCTCATCCGAGATTGACCGCTCGACGCCCAAGATGACGTAAGGGTCCTCGCGATCGGGCCCAAAATGCGACGCGCGAATGCGCTGAAACTCGCCTTCGGAGAACCCGAAGATCTGCGACACGTGCCGCAAATATTCGAGCTCGCCCGGATGTAGCCGGTCGTCCGCCTTCGCGATCAAAAACAAACTGTCGAGCAAATCCTCAAGCACGCCCGGCCGGCTGCGGAACAACCCGGCCAACTGCTGCGCGTACGCGTCGAAACCGGAAACGTCCTGCTTGGCGAGATTGAACAAATGCCCCACATTGGCTTCCTGCTCCCGCGGAACCGGAAACACCCGCTTGAAGACGTCGACCTCCTCGCGCGTAACGGCGCCGTCCGCCTTGGCGAGCTTCGCGGCCAGCGCAATCACGCCGATGGTGAAGGCGACCTCGTCGCGGTCGCGCATGCCGCGGTCGTCACGACCGGCGCGCTCCTCGCGATATTGCGGCGCGCGTTCGACGTCGCGACGCGTCTCGCGGTCGAGAAACATGTGCCCGGCGATCGCGCCAAGCAACGCGCCCAACGGTCCGCCCAACGCCAGCCCGGCGGCCGCGCCCGCAATCTTGCCCCAGATCGACATACTCGTTCAGCCCTACGTTCCAACTACATCGGCAGCGATTGAGGCGAAGATATGACGCGCGCCGGTCGCTGGCATGTATGGATCGACCGAGGCGGCACGTTCACCGATCTCGTCGCGCTTGGACCTGATGGCCAAATTCACGCGACAAAACTTCTGTCCGAAAGCGCCGAACACTACGCCGACGCCGCGATCGAAGGAATAAGGCGTTTGCTGAACGTTCCGCAAGGTTCGCCCATACCGGAAGCCCTGATCGCCGCGGTTCACATGGGAACCACGGTCGCCACCAACGCGCTCCTCGAACGCAAAGGCGCGCGCACGCTTCTCGTCACCACACCCGGCCTCAAAGACCAACTGCGCATCGGCTATCAGCACCGCCCCAAACTCTTCGTCCGCAAGATCGAACGCGCCGCCCCGCTCTACGACGGCGTCGTCGAAGTGGACGAACGCATCGACGCCGAAGGCAAAATCCTAACGGCCCCAGACATCTCCGCTGTCGCACGTAACCTCAAGAAAGCGCGTGCCGACGGTTACGACAGCTGCGCCATCGTCTTCATGCACGGCTACCGCCACACGGCGCACGAAAAGGCGGTGGCGGAGATCGCGCGCAAACTCGGCTTCGCCCAAGTCTCCGTCAGCCACGAAGTCAGCCCGCTGATGAAATTCGTCAGCCGCGGCCACACCACGGTCGCCGACGCCTACCTCTCGCCAGTCTTGCGCAAATATGTGGAGAAGGTCGCAGGCCCGCTCGGCGATGCGGCACGAGACGGCCGCTTACGCTTCATGCGCTCCAGCGGCGCCCTCGCCGACGCCGACCACTTCTCCGGCAAAGACGCATTGCTCTCCGGCCCCGCCGGCGGCGTGATCGGCATGGCGGAAACCGCAAAGGCGGCGGGCTTCACCAAAGTCATCGGCTTCGACATGGGCGGCACGTCGACCGACGTCTCGCGCTTCGACGGCATCTATGAGCGCATCTTCGAAAACGAATTGAACGGCATTCGCCTTCGCGCACCGATGCTTGCGGTTCACACGGTGGCGGCGGGCGGCGGCTCGATCCTCTTCTACGAAAACGCCCGCATGCGCGTCGGTCCCGAGAGCGCCGGCGCCAACCCCGGCCCCGCCTGCTACCGCAAAGGTGGCCCGCTGACCGTCACCGACGCCAACGTCATGACCGGCCGCGTCCACCCGGAATTCTTCCCGCACGTCTTCGGTCCCAAAGCCGACCAGCCAATGGACGCGAAGATCGTCGCGCAAAAATTCGAAACCCTCGCGCGAGAACTGAAAACCACACCGCACGAAACCGCCGACGGCTTCCTGAAAATCGCCGTCGCCAACATGGCCGAAGCGATCAAGCGCATCTCGATCGCACAAGGCGCCGACGTCAGCGAATACGCCCTGCAATGCTTCGGCGGCGCCGGCGCCCAACTCGCCTGCCGCGTCGCCGACGCGCTCAGTATGCGCACGATCATGATCCACCCGCTCGCCGGCGTGCTCTCAGCCTTCGGCATGGGCTTCGCGCAGATCCAAGCCCGCCGCGAACAGGCCGTCGAGCAACCACTCGACGCCAACGCAATGCCCGCGCTGCAGGCCGCGGCCGAAACTTTATCGAAAGCCGCAACAGAAGAAGTCGCCACTCAAGGCATCGGCCGCGAAGCGATCACGACGCACGTGACGCTTCACCTGCGCTACCAAGGCACCGACACCGCACTCGCTGTCCCCTTCGGCACGCTCGCTGAAATCGAAACGCGCTTCGCCGACGTCCACCGCGCCCGCTTCGGCTTCTGGGACCAAGGCCGCACGCTCATCGTCGAAGCGATCGCGATCGACGCCGCCGGCCAATCCGCCCCACCCTCGCTGCCGACAATCGAACGCAAGCGCACCGGCCCCCTAATGCCGCGCACCACAACGACACTCTTCGTCGACGGCCAAAGCCACAAAGCGCCGGTCTACCTGCGCGAAACACTCGACCCCGGCGACCGTATCCCTGGCCCCGCGCTGATCATCGAACCCAATTCGACGATCGTCATCGATCCAAGCTGGCAAGCCGAATACCGCGCCGACGGCAATCTCATCGCGATCAAAACCGCCGCACGAACCACAGCGCGCTCGTCGACGGCCGCCGACCCCGTGCGCCTCGAAATCTTCAACGCCCTCTTCATGTCGATCGCCGAACAGATGGGCGTGACGCTGGAAAAAACCGCATCGTCGGTGAACATCAAGGAACGCCTCGACTTCTCCTGCGCCATCTTCGACGCCGACGCTAATCTCATCGCCAACGCCCCGCACATGCCGGTTCACTTAGGTTCGATGGGCGAAAGCGTCCGCGCCGTCCTCGCGCAACACGGCGCAAACATGACCAGAGGCGACGCCTTCGCACTCAACGCCCCTTACGCAGGCGGCACACACCTGCCTGACATCACCGTCGTCATGCCGGTGTTCATGGACGCGGAGAAAAGCCCCGCCTTCTTCGTCGCCGCGCGCGGCCACCACGCCGACATCGGCGGCATCTCGCCGGGATCCATGCCGCCCAGCTCGACCAACGTCGATGAGGAAGGCGTCCTCTTCAACGGCGACCGCATCATGAGCGACGCCCGCTTCGACGAACCGGCCGTACGAAAGATCTTGAGCTCAGGCAGCTATCCCGCCCGCAACCCGACGCAAAACATCGCCGACCTAAAGGCCCAGATCGCAGCCTGCGTGAAGGGCGCCGAAGAACTGAAAAAACTCTGCGACGAACAAACCCGCGACGTGGTCATCGCCTACATGGGTCACGTCCAAGGCAACGCGGAAGAACAAGTCCGCCGCGTCATCGGCGCGCTCGACGACGGCGAATTCGAGCACGAGATGGACGACGGCGCCAAAATCAAAGTTCGCATCACCGTCGACCGCAAAGCCCGTAGCGCCACCGTCGACTTCACCGGCACCAGCGACCAACGCCCGACCAACTTCAACGCCCCCCGCTCCGTCACGACCGCGGCAGTGCTCTACGTCTTCCGCTGCCTCATCGACACCGACATCCCGTTGAACGCCGGCTGCCTGCGCCCGCTCAGCATCATCGTGCCGGAGAAGTCGCTGCTGAACCCGAGCTACCCCGCAGCCGTCGTTGCCGGCAACGTCGAGACCAGCCAAGCGGTCACCGACACCCTCTTCGGCGCGCTCGGCGTCATGGCCGCATGCCAAGGCACGATGAACAACTTCACCTTCGGCAACGCGCGCCACCAATACTACGAGACGATCTGCGGCGGCGCAGGCGCCGGCCCAACCTTCGACGGCGCCAGCGCCGTCCACACGCACATGACCAACTCGCGCCTCACCGACCCGGAAGTGCTGGAGTGGCGCTACCCCGTCCTCGTCCGCAAATTCGAAGTCCGCACTCACTCGGGCGGTGCAGGCGCGCACACCGGCGGCGACGGAGCCATCCGCGAGATCGAATTCCGAGAAGCGATGGACGCCGGCATCCTCTCCACCCGCCGCCGCACCGCGCCGTTCGGCATCAAAGGCGGCAGCGACGCCAAACGAGGCCGCAACGCGATCCGCCGAACAAACGGAAAAGTTGAAGAACTGCCCGGCTGCGCGGTCGCAGCTGTCGAACCTGGCGATGTTTTTGTCATTGAAACCCCGGGCGGCGGGGGTTACGGCAGTAGCAACAAGACATAAGGCCTTGCATGTCCGCCACGACTCCCATGATCGTCGAACTCTTCGTCGGCACGCTGACACGGTATTACTCCACCGATTGGCAGGACGGCCGCACACGCGCGGGCTACCCATCGCCGTTCGGCCACAAGACGACGCCGCACGCCGTGACGGATCCGGTCGAGCTGCAAGGTGCCATCGGTGAATGGCGCGAGACCGCGTCCGTCAAACTCAAGGATCATCTGAAAGAGCCGTTGAACTGGCAGGAAGGCATGCTGCCGCCTTACTTCGTCGGCGAGTTGGGACTTAGCGGTTATGGCGGCGCCATCTTGCTGACCGCCTACACCAACTACGCCCATATGCAGCGCCCGGTGATGTTCATGCGCACTTGGGAAGGCGACCCCGCCATCGAAGCCTCGATGAAGGCCGAGAAGAAGGACGCGCTGTGGGAAGTGATGAACTGCGGCATCTGGCTGCCCGATGAGTTTGGCTTCGGCATCGGCCTCAAAGATCCGTCCGGCACGCCGCTCAAGGCAGGTTCGATCGAACTTCTTTGGAAAGCGCTGCAATACCTGAACGAAGTGAACTGGGGCGCCAGCGCCGACGACATCGCGACCTGGCGCACGCGCGACCTCGGCGAGGGCGACTCATTCGAGTCGCAGGCTCAATTCGGCTTCGCGGTCTTCCACGAATCTTGCCGCCTCGCCCGCGAAAACCGCCTGCCGATGAAGCTGCACTACTGACGCTCACCATTGACCCCGCCCGCGGCGCGGCCATGTTGAGGCGCACCAGCTAAGGGGTTTTCGAATGCCGTGGATCTATTTGATCGTGGCCGGTCTTGCCGAAATCGTCTGGGCGACCACCATGAAGTACACGCAAGGCTTCACCAAAATCGGGTGGTCGGCCGCAACACTGGCCGCCATGAGTGTGAGCATCTATTTCCTGTCGCTCGCGCTCAAAGACCTGCCGATGAGCACAGCCTACGCCGTCTGGGTCGGCATCGGCGCGGTCGGCGTCGCGATCATCGGCATGACGTTTCTGGGTGAGACCGCCTCGCTCCCAAAGATTTTGTTCTTGAGCATGATCGTCGCCGGCATCATCGGACTGAAGCTGGCGACCTGAGAGGATGACCACATGACCACCACCGTACTGATCACCGGCGCCAACCGCGGCCTAGGCCTTGAGTTCACGCATCAATACGCAGCCGAAGGCGCGCGCGTCCTCGCCTGCGCCAGACATCCGGGCGAAGCCAAGGCCCTGCTCGATTTCGCCGCCGCGTCCAAAGGCAAGGTGACGGTCCACCCGCTCGACGTCGCCTCCGATGCGTCGGTCGCGCATCTGGCGAGCGACATCGGCGCCGAGCCAATCGACATCCTGATCAACAACGCGGGCGTCTACGGCGGCGACCACCAGCGCCTGGGCGACATCGACTACGAGACCTGGATCAGAACGATGAGCGTCAACGCGCTTGGCCCCGTCCGCGTGATCGAAACGCTGCGCGGCAACTTGGTGAAAGGCCGCGATAAGAAAGTGATCGCGATCACATCTGGCATGGGCTCGAACACCCGCCACGACGGCGCGGCGCTGATCTATCGCTCGTCGAAAGCGGCGTTGAACAACGCCATGCGCGGCCTCTCGATCGCGCTCAAAGCCGACGGCATCATCGTCGTGCCGATGCACCCTGGCTGGGTCCAAACCGACATGGGTGGCGCATCTGCACCACTGACCCCAAAACAGTCCATCACCGAAATGCGGCGGGTCATTTCCGGTCTTTCGCCCTCAGATAGCGGCCGCTATCTTAACTATGATGGGACAGAAATACCGTGGTAATTCAGTGTGTTACAAGCGCAACCTAAGCCGTATGCTGCAGCGCCGTATCGAATTACTCTTCCCGGCTGCGACATATTGTGCGCTAACTATGACACCCTGACAGGGAAGGAGAAACGCTCATGGCAGAGCAGCTCAGTCTGATAACGACAGGGGTCGTCTTCGCGTTTCTGGGAGCCATCATCATCGGCCTGCTGTAGTAGACGCGACGCGCACGACGCGGGGAATTTTTGAAAGGGCCGGCGGTAACAATCGCCGGCCCTTTCTCTTTGTACGGAGCATCACACTAACACTAACCCTAACCCCACAACCTAAAGTCGCGACGCGCAAGCCCGCTCGCCTCAAGCCGGAAAGCGCTCGGCGTACGTCTCCAGCGGCAACCTGAGTCCGTTCGTAAGGTAAGAAACGGTGCGATAGAACCCGGCCAGCAAGATCAGCTCCAGGATTTGCGCCTCGGAAAATTCCGCCGCGAGCGCCGCCCACAAATCATCGCCGATGGCCACGCTCTCATGCAGCGCATCTGCCATCCGCACGATCAAAGCTTCCCGCGCCGACCAAACCTCGCTCACGCCCGGCGCGACTGTCGCCGCGATCTCTTGTTTCGTAAACCCGACGCGCTCGGCAAACAGCGCCACATGCACGCCCCACTCATACTCGGACCCGCAGCGCGCGGTCGTGCGATGGATCATGACCTCACGATCGCGCATCGGCAGAGGCCCCTTATCCAACAACCCCGCCGCCATAAGCTTAGAAAACGCCCGCTCACTCCGCGCCAGCGTTGTGAACAACACCAACGGAGGCACACCCGGCGGCATCAACCGCTCAAACGTCTGCTGCACCAACTCCGAAAGCGGCGGCTGAGCAGGTTCGATCCGGGCAGCCATGACAATCTCCATCGTTGCTACAATAACTGTAGCACGACGAACATTGCGTTGCTACACAAAATGTAGCAACCTAAGCGAACATGACCAGCACCCCACGCCCCGGCAAGCCCGTACGCGGCTCAAAAACCGGCCGCCCCATCATGGCCCTGCTCGACCTCTTGGGCCGCCGCTGGCAACTGCGCGTCATCTGGGAACTCAGCCGCAAGCCACTAAACTTCCGCGACCTCCGCACTGCCTGCGGCGACATCAGCCCCACAATCCTAAACACCCGCCTATCCGAACTCCGCGAAGCCGACATCGTGACGCTCAACAACGACGGCTACACGCTAACAACGGAAGGCAAACACTTGCTCGCCGAATTCATGGGCCTACACGCTTGGGCCGAACGCTGGGCCAAGCGCCGCCCTCTTCACCCCTCGCCCGCCCCCGGGCGGGAGAGGGGCCGGGGGTGAGGGTGGGCGCCCCACAAACTGTGCGTATGGAAGCGCCGCAAAATTTCACCACGAAGACGCGAAGGCCTCGAAGGTTCACAAAGAACGCATCTCGAACTTGACGCAGCCCTACGTCGGTTTGAATAGCGCTTCGCGCCAAGTCTTCTTCGGCGCGAAGCGCCGTCTCGATTCGAAGCGGCACCGGTCATGCCGTTTCCGCTCTAGCTTCGTGAACCTTTGAGGCCTTCGCGTCTTCGTGGTGAAAGCAGCGCATCAAACGCGCAAGCGGTGGATCGCCCACCCTCCCCCCGCCCCCTCTCCCGCCCAAGGGCGGGCGAGGGGTAAAGCTATGCGCAAGCGATCGCTCTTACGCAGCCGCAGCCTTCCCCGGCACATACGCAAGAACAGGCGCCAGCCACCGCTCAGCCTCCGCCAGCGTCATCCCTTTGCGCTCGGCGTAGTCTTCAACCTGATCGCGATCGATGCGGCCGACGCCGAAATACACCGCGTCCGGATGGCTGAAATAGAATCCGCTCACCGAAGATCCCGGCATCATCGCGAAACTCTCAGTCAATTCCATCCCCGCATTCACGCCCGCATCAAGAATGCGAAACAACGTCGCCTTCTCCGTATGATCAGGCTGCGCCGGATAACCGGGCGCCGGACGAATGCCGCGATACTTCTCGGCGACAAGCTCCTCGTTGCTCAAATTCTCGCCGCGCGCATAACCCCAAAGCTCGCGCCGCACCCGCTCATGCGTGTACTCGGCCAGAGCCTCGGCCAACCGGTCGCCCAGCGCCTTGAACAAAATCCCGTCGTAGTCGTCGTTCGCCTGCTTGAACAAACGGCTGCGCTCGATCTCGCCATGCCCCGCGGTCACGGCAAACGCGCCCATATAATCGCCGACGCCCGTCTCCTTCGGCGCCACGAAATCGGCCAGTGCCAAATTCGGCCGCCCATCGTCGCGCCGCATCTGCTGACGCAACGTGTGCAGCGTATCCAGAACCTGACGCCGCTCCGGATCCGCATAGAGCTCGATATCATCGAACCCGACCGAATTCGCCGGCCAGAACCCGACGACCGCGCGCGCCTTCAACCACGCCTCGTCGATCATCTTGACCAGCATCTTCTGCGCATCCGCATACAGCGCCCGCGCCGTCGGCCCGAACTTATCGTCCTCAAGAATCATCGGATACGATCCGACCAACTCCCACGTGCGGAAGAACGGCGTCCAGTCGATGTATTTCGACACGGCGCGAAGATCGATCTTGTCGAACGCGCGCACGCCGAAGAACCGAGGCACCGGCGGCGCATACGCCTTCCAGTCCACCTTCATCCGGTTCGCCCGCGCCTCGCCGATCGGCAACCGCCGCTCGCCTGTCTTGCCGCGTGAGAACGACGCCACGACCTTCGCATACTCCGCCCGCGTCGCATCGATGAACGCCCCGCGATTGTCCTTCGACAACAGGCTCGACGCCACGCTCACCGCGCGGCTTGCATCGGCGACGTAAACGGTTGCGCCCCTCGTATAGTTCGGCTCGATCTTGACGGCGGTATGGACCTTCGACGTCGTCGCCCCGCCGATCATCAACGGAATCTCAAACCCGGCCCGCTCCATCTCCGCCGCCACATGGCACATCTCGTCGAGCGACGGCGTAATCAACCCGGACAAACCGATGATGTCCGCCTTCTCCGCAATCGCCGCCTCAATGATCTTCGCCGCCGGCACCATCACGCCCAGATCGACGACGTCATAGTTGTTGCACTGAAGCACAACGCCCACGATGTTCTTGCCGATGTCGTGAACGTCGCCCTTCACGGTCGCCATGACGATCTTGCCCGCCGGCTCATGCGCGCGACCTGACGCCAACCGCTCTTCTTCCATGTACGGAATAAGATGCGCGACCGCCTTCTTCATCACACGCGCCGACTTCACGACCTGCGGCAGGAACATCTTGCCCGCGCCGAACAGATCGCCGACGACGTTCATGCCGGCCATTAAAGGCCCTTCGATGACATCGAGCGGCCGCGTCGCCTTCAGCCGCGCCTCTTCCGCATCCGCCACGACAAATTCGTCGATCCCATGCACCAGCGCGTGCTTGATCCGCTCCTCAACGGGCGCCGATCGCCACTCCAACGTCGCCTCAGCTTTCGCCTCGCCCTTGCCCTTGTACTTGTCGGCGATCGCCAGCAACCGCTCCGTCGCGTCGTCGCGCCGGTTGAGCAGCACGTCCTCGACCGCGTCGCGCAACTCTGCCGGAATATTTTCATAGACCGTCAACTGGCCGGCATTGACGATCCCCATATCCATGCCGTTGCGGATCGCGTGATAGAGAAATGCCGAGTGCATCGCCTCGCGCACCGGCTCATTGCCGCGGAACGAGAACGAAATGTTCGACACCCCGCCCGAGACATGCGCGTGCGGCAGGCCAGCTTTGATCCGGCCGGTCGCGTCGATGAACGCGTTGCCGTAGTCGTTGTGCTCCTCGATCCCCGTCGCCACCGCAAAGATGTTCGGATCGAAGATGATGTCCTCAGGCGGGAACCCAAGCCGCTCGACCAAGATGTCGTACGACCGCTTGCAGATCTCAAACTTCCGCGCCGCCGTGTCCGCCTGACCCTTCTCGTCAAACGCCATAACGACCACAGCCGCGCCGTAGCGCCGGCACTTCTCGGCGTGCGCAATGAAGGACTCTTCGCCCTCCTTCAAGCTAATCGAATTCACGACCGGCTTGCCTTGCACGCACTTCAGTCCTGCCTCGATCACCGACCATTTCGATGAGTCGATCATCACCGGCACACGCGCGATATCGGGCTCCGCCTGGATCAGATTGAGAAAGCGAACCATCGCCTTCTCGCTGTCCAGCAAGCCTTCGTCCATGTTGATGTCGATGATCTGCGCGCCGTTCTCGACTTGGTCCTTCGCCACGTCCAGCGCCGCGTCGTACTTCCCGTCCGTGATCAGCTTGCGAAACTTCGCCGACCCAGTGACGTTCGTGCGCTCGCCCACGTTCACGAAGTTCACTTCAGGCGTCATCGTGAACGGCTCAAGCCCCGACAAGCGCATATAACGCGGGACTTCGGGAATCACGCGAGGCTTGTGCGGCGCAACCGCGGCGGCCAGCGCCTTGATATGCTTCGGCGACACGCCGCAGCAGCCACCGACGATATTCAACAACCCCGCCTGCGCGAACTCACCCAACACCCCCGCCATATACTCCGGCGAATCGTCATACCCGCCGAACGCATTCGGCAACCCGGCATTCGGATGCGTCGACACCATCGTGTCGGCGACGCGCGAAAGATCGGCCACATACTGGCGAAGATCGGCCGCACCCAGCGCGCAGTTTAAACCAACGGCGAACGGCTTCGTATGCCGGATCGAATGCCAAAACGCTTCCGTCGTCTGCCCGGTCAATGTGCGCCCAGACTTGTCGGTGATCGTACCTGAGAACCAGATCGGCACTTTGAACCCGACATCGTCGAACACCGTCGCCGCCGCGAACCCGGCCGCCTTCGCGTTCAACGTGTCGAAGATCGTCTCGATGATCAGCGCGTCGACGCCGCCTTCGATCAGCGCCGAAATCTGCTCGCGATAAGCCCCGACGAGATCGTCGAACGTGATCGCCCGGTACCCGGGATCGTTCACATCCGGCGACAGCGAAGCCGTCCGGTTCGTCGGCCCCACGGAACCGACAACCCAACGCAGCCGATCCGCCGTCGAAAATTTATCAGCGCTCTGCCGCGCCAGCCGCGCCGACTCCAGATTGATCTCATGCGAAAGATGTTCGCAGCCATAGTCGGCCTGGCTGATGCGCTGCGCGTTGAACGTGTTCGTCTGGATGATGTCCGACCCGGCATCCAGAAACGCGTCATGAATGTCGCTCACGACCGAAGGCTTCGTGATCGCCAACAGATCGTGATTGCCCTTTAGATCTTTCGGCAAATTAGCAAACCGCGCGCCGCGATAGTCTTCCTCGCCCAGCTTATAGTTCTGGATCATCGCGCCCTTGGCGCCGTCCAGAAGCAGAATCCGCTCGCGCGAAGCCTTCATCAACGCGTCGAAGCGCGACTTACGTTCAGTGATGTTCATGCTGCTTGTCGCCCGGGCTGCGCACGCACGCCCAATAGATGGCAGATCGCAAACGTCAGATCCGCCTGGTTCAACGTGTAGAAATGGAATGAGTCGAAGCCGTGCCGCCGCAACCGCTCGACCTGCTCGGCCGCCACCGTCGCCGCGATCAGCTTTCGGGTCTCAAGATCGTCGTCGAGCCCCTCGAACTTCCGCGCCAAGGACTCCGGAATCGACGCCCCGCAACGCTTCGACATCCGCACGACGCCTTTGAAGTTCGTCGCCGGCATAATGCCCGGCACGATCGGAATGCGAATGCCCTCGCGATACGCGCGGTCCGCAAAGCGCAGCACGACGTCGGTATCGTAGACGAACTGCGTGATCGCCCGATTGGCGCCCGCATCGATCTTCGCCTTCAACAAAGCATAGTCATGCTCGACCGACGGCGAATCCGGATGCTTCTCGGGATAGGCCGAAACGCTCACCTCGAACGGCGCCACCTTGCGAATGCCGCGAATGAGATCCGGCGTCGATTCATAACCGTTGGAAACCTGCGCATACGGCCCCGGCTCCGGCATGTCGCCGCGCAAGGCGACAATGTGCTTCACCCCTGACTGCCAGTATCCCTGCACGATCTCATCGACCTCACCCCTCGACGTGCCGACACACGTCAAATGCGCGGCCGGCTTCAAATTCGTCTCGGCCAAGATGCGCTTGATGGTCGAATGCGTTCGCTCGCGCGTCGTACCGCCGGCCCCATAGGTCACCGATACGAACGAAGGCTCAAGCGGCGCCAACCGCGCGATCGAGCGCCACAGCTGCGCTTCCATCTCGTCGGTGCGCGGCGGGAAAAATTCGAACGAAACCGCAAGAGACATCAGGCCGCCTCCGCCGTCTTGTGACGCCGCTGCGGCACCGCCGGCGCCACGCCAAGCCAAACCATCACGGTCAATCCCGATTGATCACGCGGTGGCAGCGCGCGCGTTCCGGCCAGCGACAACCCCGCCGTCTTGAACCACTGCGCCACTTCCTTATCGGCAAAGCCCAATCGCCGATGCTGATGCGCGTCGCGCAAGAACTCCAGCGCATGCGGCGCAAAATCGGCGATCACCAAACGTCCGCCCGGCTTCAACACACGCGCGGCCTCGGCCACCGCCGCCGACGGATCTTCAAGATAATGCAGCACCTGATGCACCGTGATCAGTTCGAAACTGTCGTCCGCATAGGGCAACTCGAACAAATCCCCACGCCGCACCTGAACATGCGCCAGCGACGCACGCTCGATCCGCGCCCGTGCCAGCGTCAGCATCTCGCCGTTCAAGTCGATGCCGACGGCGCGCGACGCCCGCGGCGCCACAAGTTCCAGAATGCGCCCCGTCCCTGTCCCCAAATCCAAATAGGCCGAGACCTGCGACGGCCCGACGAATTCCAGCAACGCCCCTTCGACCTGATCCTCCGGAATATGCAGCGCGCGAATGCCATCCCACTCGCTGGCATTCGCCGCAAAGTACGCCTGCGCATTTTCCTCGCGCTGCTTGCGCACGGCGTCGAGCCGCTCGAGATCGCGCTTCAACGTCGCGTCATCCCAGGGCAAAAGCTCGCCCAGCTTCTGCACGATCGCCCGCCCCGGTCCGTCTTCGCACAGCCGATAGAAAACCCAGCTGCCCTCTTTAAAGCGCTCGATCAGCCCCGCTTCCGTCATCAGTTTCAGATGCCGGCTCACCCGCGGCTGGCTCTGCCGCAAAATCTGCGTGACCTCGCTGACGGTCAGTTCGCCGCGCGTAAAAAGGGCGAGCAGGCGCAGCCGGGTGGATTCCGCCGTCGCCTTCAGGCCGTTCAAAATATCGTCCAGGGTCACCATCGAACCTCCGAACGACACATAAACATATCTTTATATCATTATCCAGTCGCCATTTTCAGCCAACCGGAACCCCGAATACCCAACCTGTAGGTGTGTGCACACTGTGACCTACGCGTCATAGTCGCAACATATAGAAACATTCCCTTCCCTCACGGGATCGTAACCTTATGTCGCCATCATCATGTAACGTATAAGCAATTGGTCGGATAATACGTAGGCTTGCCGGTTGGCGGTCGCGAAGCCGATCTTGGGTGGGGTCTAGGAATGCGTGGTGTGCCACGCAAGCCGCGGCTCGATGTGTGGTGTCGAAAGGGTAGCGGCGCATGAGCGCGGTTCGAAATATCTTGATGGCAGTGGCTATGGGCGCGGTTGCGGTCCCGAGCACGAGTGCCTGGGCTGCAGACGCGGAGCCCGCAACGGCGCCGCCGACATCGACAACGGTCACGACGCAAGACGTCCAAAACGACGCGAACGATCCGTTCGAAGGATCGAACCGCTTCTTCTTCGAAGTGAACCAGGTGCTGGACGAGATCCTTCTCCGTCCGGTCGCCGTGGTCTATCGCTCGATCGTTCCGGACTTTGCCCGCGATGGCGTCCGGAATTTCATGAACAACCTGAATTCGCCGGTCATCTTCGCTAACGATTTGTTTCAGGGCGAAGGCGATCGCGCCGGCACGACGCTGGCGCGCTTCGGCATCAACTCGACGATCGGCATCGGCGGCTTGATCGACGTCGCCAAGGACATGGACCTGCCCTATCACGACGAAGACTTCGGTCAGACGTTGGCGGTCTGGGGCGTGGGCGAAGGCCCGTACTTCTATTTCCCGCTGATGGGACCCTCGAGCGCGCGTGACTTCACGGGCTTCGTGGTCGACCGCGGCCTCGACCCGCTGACCTACGTCAACTGGGGCGACGATGAGCTGGAATATGTGCCTATCGCGCGCACTGTGCTGAACGTCATCGACCTGCGCTCGCGCAACATCGAGACGCTCGACGATATTGAGCGCTCGTCCGTTGACTATTACGCCTCGATCCGTAGCCTCTATCGGCAATCCCGTGCGGACTCTATTCGCAACGGCGCGCCGTCGGATGATCTTCCGGACTTCGATTCGGGCGGCGGCATCACAGCGCCGTCACCAATTAGCCCAAATTTGAGTGCGCAATAGCATCCGTGGGTTTGCAATCGCGTAGTCAAACCGCGCCGAACGCGCGGGGGTGAGGAGACATGGAAAGCTTCGTTTTGTTGGGTCGTCGTGCGTTTCTCGCGGTCTTGGTGGTCGCGGCATCCTGGATGTCCGTCGCACCCGCCAACGCCGGTCAGGATGCAGAAGCCTTCGCGCAGCGCCTGATCGACCAAGGCGTCGGCATTCTTCGCAATACCAGCGACCCTGCCCGTCGCACCAAGTTTCGTGATTTCATCACACAATATGCAGATGCCCGTAAGACGGCGATATTCACGCTCGGCAACTACCGCCGCGGCGCCGCCGACGCGGACGTCGAAGATTTCGTGAAAGCGTTCACCGCCTACGCGACGGCCGTCTACGAATCCCGCCTCGACCAATACAAGGGTCAGACGCTGAAAGTCGTGGGCTCGATCGACAACAAGGCGAACGACGTCACCGTCAACATGATCGTCGTCGATCCGAACGCGACCAATCCGCTGCGCGTCGCCTTCCGTCTTCTCGGCGGCAGTAACGCCTATCGCTTCGTCGACATCCAGGTCGAAGGCATCTGGCTCTCCATCGATCAACGCGAACAGTTCGCGGCGTTCTTGTCGAAGAACAACGGCAACATCCCCCGCCTGACCGCGCACCTGCAAACGCAAGCGCAACAGATCATGGCCGGCGGCCAGCGCTAAGCCTGCCTCAAGCGAACAAGATTAAGCCCCGCCATCGAGCGGGGCTTTTTTTGTCTGGGAGCGCGGGCGGGACGCCCGCGCTCCCAGACCTAACGCACCAGTTTCTTGTACTTGATCCGATGCGGCACCATCGCATCGTCGCCGAGGCGCCGCTTACGGTCCGCCTCATAATCCTGATAATTCCCTTCGAACCACTCGACATGGCTGTCGCCTTCGAAGGCCAGCATGTGCGTGGCGATGCGGTCCAAGAACCAACGGTCATGGCTGATCACCATCACGCAGCCCGCGAACGCCGTCAGCGCATCTTCCAACGCGCGTAGCGTCTCGACGTCCAAATCGTTCGTCGGTTCGTCGAGCAGCAGCAGATTGCAGTGCGACTTCAGCATCTTCGCCAAATGCACGCGATTGCGCTCACCGCCCGACAGCTGCCCCACCTTCTTCTGCTGATCGAGCCCCTTGAAGTTGAACGCAGAAACATAGGCCCGGCTCTGCATCTGCCGCTTGCCGAGCTCCAGAATATCGAGCCCGCCTGAAATCTCTTCCCAGACCGTCTTCTTCGCGTCCAAGGCATCGCGCGACTGATCGACGTAACCCATCACGACCGTATCGCCGACCTTCAGCGACCCCGTATCCGGCATCTCCTGCCCCGTCAGCATACGGAACAACGTCGTCTTGCCCGCGCCGTTCGGCCCGATCACGCCGACGATCCCGCCCGGCGGCAGCTTGAAGTTCAGATCGTCGATCAACAGCCGGTCGCCATAAGCCTTGTTGAGCGCAACCGCCTCAACCACCGCACCGCCCAACCGCGGCCCCGGCGGAATGATGATCTGCGCCTGATCGTTCTTGGTGTTGTTCGCCTCCGCCAGCAAATCCTCGTAAGCGCGGATACGCGCCTTGGACTTCGCTTGCCGCGCCTTGGGACTCGCCGCGATCCACTCGCGCTCGCGCACAAGCGTCTTAAGCCGCGCCTCTTCACCCTTGGCTTCGACCGCCAGCCGCTTCTCCTTCTGCTCCAACCAGGACGAATAGTTACCTTCGTACGGAATCCCCTGCCCGCGATCGAGCTCCAGGATCCAACCGGTGACATTGTCGAGGAAGTAGCGATCGTGGGTGACGATTACGACCGTGCCCTTGTACGCCTGCAAATGATGCTCGAGCCACGCGACGGACTCGGCGTCCAAATGGTTCGTCGGTTCGTCGAGCAGCAACAGATCCGGCGCCTCAAGCAACAACCGGCACAGCGCTACGCGACGCTTCTCGCCACCCGACAGCTTCGAGATATCGGCATCGCCCGGCGGACAGCGCAACGCATCCATCGCCTGCTCGATCTGCGAATCCAAATCCCACAGACCCAGCGCGTCGATCTGGTCCTGCAGCTTCGACATCTCGTCCGCGGTCTCGTCGGTATAGTTCGCCGCAATCTCGTTGTACCGGTCGACCAACCCCTTCTTGTGCTTAACGGCAATCATCACGTTGCCCAGCACGTCGAGGGTCGGATCGAGCTGCGGTTCCTGCGCCAGATACCCGACCTTGGCGCCTTCGGCCGCCCAAGCTTCGCCGGTGAATTCCTTCTCCATGCCGGCCATGATTTTGAGCAGGGTCGACTTACCCGCGCCGTTCAACCCGATGACGCCGATCTTCACGCCTGGAAAAAACGACAGATAAATGTCCTTCAAAACCTGCTTACCGCCGGGATAGCTCTTCCCCAGCTGCTTCATCACGTAAACATATTGATAGGAGGCCATAGGGACCCGCCGCTTTCTATCTTGTGCCGGAATGAGCGCGCCTTCTAAGCTAAGCAGGGCCGCCCCCGCAAGCCGCGACATAACCAGCCGTCCGGATTGCACCGCCTGCGCTGCGGCGCCTACAATGGGCCCAATGCAACCGCCGCCCAAAGACCGCGCTCAAGCAATGGCCGAACCGGCGGCGCGCCTCGGCGCGCTCGTCGAGGCGAACGCGCACCCGATCCTCGAATCCCTCGCCTGCATCACCTGCCCCGCGCGCAAGAGCGACATTTGCGGTGGCCTCGACGATGCCGAGATCCGCGACCTGGCCGCCAACTCGCAGCGCATTCACCTGAACATCGGCGAGACGCTGGTGTGGGACGGCGACGGTGCACAATTCACCTACGTGGTCACGCACGGTGCATTACGCGCCTCGAAGACCAGCGACGACGGCCGCCGTCAAATTCTGGACTTTCTTTTCACCGGTCAATTCGTCGGCATCCCGTCCGACGCCGCCTACCACTTCGACGTCGAAGCTCTGATAGAATCGGAGGTTTGCCGCTTCGACAAGCGCAAGCTCGAGCAGTTGATGGAAAGGCACCCAACCGTCGAGAAAGGCTACCGCACCGGCGCGGCGCGCCAACTCGAAGACGCCTACGAACACGCTTACGCACTCGGCCGTCGCACGGCGATGGAACGCGTCGCTGCTTTTCTGCTCGACCTGCACGCGTCCAGCTGCGCGAAGACATCGGCCGGCGTTTTGAAACTGCCGATGACGCGCGGCGACATCGCCGACTTCCTAGGACTGACCCTCGAAACCGTCAGCCGCGCCTTCAGCCGCTTGAAATCGCTGGGCGTCATCCGATTGGCCTCGGCGCAAGAGGTCGAAATCCGTGACGCGGAACGCCTCAAGGCACTTGCAGGCTCCGCCGCCATATGAACACCTTGCTGTCAATCACGGCAGTATTCCCGGGGAAATCATGAGTTACGTCAGCCGCACACTGGGCAACAAGGAGAAGGTGCTCTTTCTCACCGGCTATCACTGGCTCTACTGGCTAGGCGTCGCCATCATCACGATACCCTTCATCGCCGTGGCGATCGGCGGTCTGCCTTATGCCGGCCTCGACTTTCTCTATCTCGCCTTGGCGTTCCTGCCGTTCGCTTACGGCCTCTATTACTTCGTGCACGGTATCGCGCTGGAAGTCGCGGTCACGACCGACCGCTTCGTGAAAAAGACGGGCCTGATTTCGATCAAGAGCGAAGAGGTCAGCCTCGACAAGATCGAGGAAGTGAACGTGAACGAGTCGATCCTGGGCCGCATCTTCGGCTACGGCAACGTGGACGTGCACGGCACCGGCGCCGGCCAGATTCACGTCCGCATGGTCGGCAATCCGGTACAGCTGCGCCGCGAGATCCAATCGGCGCGTGAGCAGATCCGCAAAGGCGAATAGCAGCCGTCGCTCGCGCCGCAGCCCAGCGGGCGAAGGCGGACGATCATGAGTTACCAAGTGCCTTTCAGCGTCACGAAGCCCGCCACGGCATCCTCGTTCGGATCACCGCCGACGTTCTGTTGATACATGGCGCTCGCCTGCAGCGTGAGATTGTCGTCAAGCCGCGCAGTGTAACCGGCCTCATAGTCCGTCTCCGGCGTTGACGTCGCCAGATTGATGACCTCGCTCGAATAAAGAATCTCGCGCTCTTCCGTGACACCGGTCGAAGCGTTGATGATCGCCGACCCGCCTGTGATGTGCAATGGCCGCGAGATCGCGACACCGATCGAGTCCGTATCCCCGAACACGCCAAGCTTCGACAGCGCAACGCCGTAGGCTTCGGACTCGATCGACGAGAAGCTCTGGATCAACCCGCCCGCCACAGGCGAAGCATCCGTCGTGCCGCGCGTGTACGACATCGAGGCGACCCAATCGTCGCCGAGATTCATGCGTGCACCGAACCCGACCGACGTCGTCGCCGCATCGGCGGTCAGCGCCAGCGCACCCTGCTCCTGCGTGCCCAGCAAACTGTTCTCTTCGCTCGTCTGCGCAACGTTGAAACCCGCCACGCCCCACGGTGCAAAGCGCCAGCTCATCGCCGCCACCGAATTTTCGGCCGAACGCAAATGCCCAGGATCCTGGGATAGCAGCGCCAGCGACTCGTCGATGGTGAGTAAGCCGTCCTCATACATCTCGACACCGGTCGCTTCGCTCGCCGCATGGCCGAAGGTCAGCGTCACGTCGTCCGCAACCTTCACCCCCGCGCCCATGAACTGCGCGTTGGACGTCAGCCCCAAGAACGGCGAGTTCATCGCCGACGCCGACATGAAGAGCCCGTCGTAAGCCTCGCTGGCGGCCAGATCGAGCTGGTTCAAATGCCCAACCGGCGACGCGTGATAACCCACGATCACCGATGCATCGTCGCTAAGCTTCGCCCGCACGACCATGTCGTTCAGCTCGGTGTGCGCCTGGTCGGCAAACCCCGCGGTCGCAACGGCGTTCGGCATCTCGTCCGACACGAAGCCGGCGACGCTGAAGCCTTGACCCGCAACCTCCACGCTGCGCCAATAACCCGAGCCCTGCGTGACAAACCCGGCGACGCTCATCGCATTGTTCGTCGCCGATTGCGAAAGATCAGTCTTGTAGTCGCGCCCATAGGCGTCGAAGAACACCAAGTTCTTCGCAACCTGAGACCCGCGCAAACCCATCGCCAGCACGCCTGTCACGCCGGCCTTGCGCGTGTCGCGCGTGCCCGCAAAACTCGACGTCGTGCCGCCCGACGTCGCAACCGACGTCGTCCCCAGCGGCGCCAGCGCGTTCGTCAAATTGACAAGTCCGCGTCCGTAAACCGCATCCGTACCGGCCGCGCCCAAATCCGTCGCCGACTCAAACAGAATGCTCACCACCTGCTTCGACGTCAGATAAGGCGCCGCGCCCAACACGCGCGCCGCGACACCCGACACATACGGCGTCGCCATCGACGTACCCGACATCGTTGCGTACCCGCCGCCCACATAGGTCGAGTAAATGGCCTGCCCAGGCGCGACCAGGAACACATCTTTGAAACACGTCGTCTTGCCGCCCGAGGCGACACACCCGCCGTTACCCGGCGTTTGCGAGAAGGACGAGATCACATTGCTCGGCCCGACCGAGCCCACAATGATCATGCTGCCCACGACGCCTGCTTGCGTCGCATAGGCCGCCGGATAGCCGGGCGCATAGGCATTGCCGCTGTTGCCCGCCGCCGCCACGATCACTGCCGTCGGCGCCGCTTGCTGCAACGGCGTAAGCAGCGTCGTCGACGCAGAACTGCCGCCCAGACTCATGCTGATCACGCGCGCGCCCTTCGACGCCGCGTATGAAATGCCGCTCGCGACCGCCGAATAGCTGCCGCTGCCCGACGCGTCCAAGACCTTCACCGCCAAAAGCGAAGCGCCTGGCGCGACACCCGTGTTGCCGGTGCCGTTCGCAGCAGCCGCCACGATGCCCGCGACGTGCGTCCCATGACCGTTATTGTCGTCGCCCTGCGCCGCAAGCCCCGGACAGGCCACCGACCCGCCGAAGCACGTCCCGCCCGCCGCGATGCGCCCGGCGAATTCCGGATGGTCGAGATCAATGCCGGTATCCACGATCGCCACAAGGATACCGGCGCCGGTCGTATTCCCCGCCGGTTGCGGCGGCGGAGGAGGTGGGGGCGGCGGAGGCGGAGGTGTTGGTGCCGGCGGCGTCTTCGGCGGCTTGACCGGCTTTGGCGGCTTCGGCGCTCTTTCGCGCGCCGTCAGCAATCCGTCTTCGTCGTCGAGTCCGCTGTACCAGACATTACCTTGGCCGGTCTCGGCATCATGCCGTTCGGCGACGCCATAGACCCATGGCGTCCCCGTATCTTCCTGCGCGAAAGCCGCGAAAGGCAACGCGCTGACGGCAAGCGACAGCAAGGCGATACGGCTCAGGATCGTCATCGGCGGTCTCCCCACGGAAACCGATCTTGGCCTGTGCCGCCCTAATGCTGGGTTTTTCAAGAACCAAGCATTTGAAGCGAACTGTGCGCCTTAACGAGCCCTTACCACTGCGTCGTCACGGTCGCGAGGCCGGCAATCGCGTCCTCGCCCTGAACGCCGCCGAGGTCCATCTGATAGATCGCGTTGACCTGCAGGAACGTCACCGACCCCAGCGCCGCCGTATAGCCGAACTCAAGGTCCGTTTCGGGCGTCGCGCTTGCGAGGTTTATGGTTTCCGTCGTGTAAACGATTTCGCGATCGCGCGTCACGCCGGTCGACGCGATCATCACCGCCTGCCCGTCGACGACATGCAGCGGCCGTGAAACGCCGAACCCGACGGCATCGGCCGCAGCAAAGACCCCGCGCTTGGCCAGCGCCACGCCGTAAGCTTCCGTCCGCAGATCCGAGACGTTCGTGAACAACCCGTCGGCAAGCGGCACCACCCGCGTGACGCCCGCATTCCAAGACGCCGAACCCACCCAGTCGGAACCGAGATTGACGCGCATGCCCGCACCCGCCGACGCGGTCGAAGCCTCCGCCGTCAATGCCAGGGCGCCGCCTTCAAGGCCGCCGAACAGCGCGTTGTCTTCATCCGTATAGGTGACGTTCACGCCGATGAGGCCCCACGGCGCGACGCGCCAGCTCACCGCCGCCGACGAACCTTCGCCGGAAGCCAAATGCGCGCGATCCTCGCGCAGCTGCACCAGCCGCTCTTCGACCGTCAGAATTTCGTCTTCGTAAGGCGCCAAGGGATCGCTCGCGCGCGACACATGCCCGAACGACAGCGACACGTCGTCGGCAAGCGCAACGCTCGCCGCCGCCAGCGAAGCATCCGACGCGAACCCAAGATACGGCGAGTTCATCGCCGAGGCCGAAAGGAACAACCCGTCGTAAGCCTCGCTCGCTGCAAGATCCAGCTGGTTCATGCGTCCCGCGGCGCCCGCGCGATAGCCGATCGTGACCGACGCGTCGTCTGCCAATTGCGCCGTCAGAACGACATCGCGAGCGTCCGACACGCGCACGTCGTCGCGGCCGGCAAACGCGATCATGCTGCCGTCTTCCGCGCCGACAAGCGCCGACGCCGCTATCCCGTCACCGAAATAGGTCGAGCGGCGCAACGCCGGCCCCTCACCGAACACCCCGCCGAAAGACACGGCGCTGCTTGCGATCGACTTGGTCAGATCGACGCGATAGTCGCGGCCGAAATCATCGAAGAACGCCAAATCGCGCGCCGCATGCGACGAGCGCAATCCCGAAGCCAGAACGCCCGAAAGCTGCGCAATCTTGACGTCGCCGGTGCCCGACGCAGTAAACGTCGTCGCGCCCGACGTCGCCACCGAGAGCGAACCCAGCGGCGCGATCGCACCCGCCGGATTCACAAGCCCGCGGCCATACTTAGGGTCCTTGCCCGGCTTGCCCAAATCAATCGCCGACTCGAACAGAATTGCCGTGACCTGCTCAGGCGTCAGATAGGGCGCCGCACTCCACACCAGCGCGGCAGCGCCGGAGATGTAAGGCGCCGCCATCGACGTGCCCGTCGCAGCGCCGTACGCACCGCCCGGCAGGGTCGACAAAATGTTCTCGCCCGGAGCCAGCAGGAAGACGTCCATGAAACACACGCGCGCCGCACGCGTTCCCGAGCAGCCCGAGCCTGGTTGATTGATCGGCGACTGCGAAAAACGCGATAGCTTCGTACCGCTTGGCGTAACCGAACCGGCGATAATCATGCTGCCGGCAATGTCGGGCAGCGTCGCAAAAGCTGCCGGATACCACGGCAGTTTGCCCGAGCCGTCGTTCCCCGCCGCCACCACGATGACGCTGGTCTCGGCTGCGTTTGTCAACGCGCTGACGAGTGTGTTGTACTCCGTCGAATTCGTCGGCCGCGGCCCGCCCAAACTCATGTTGATGACTTGCGCGCCCTCGGTCGCGGCGAACGCGATACCCTGAGCGATCGCCCCGTACGAGCCCGCGCCTGACGCACCCAGCACTTTGACCGGCAACAGCGTCGCATCTGGCGCAACGCCCGTCGTGCCGAAGCCGTCGGCCGCCGCCGCCGCGATCCCCGCGACATGCGTGCCGTGTCCGTGATCGTCATAGCCCAACGACGCAGCGCCGTCGCAAACCGTACCGCCGCCAAAGCACGTCGCGTTGGGACTGATCCGTCCTGCGAATTCCGCATGGTCGAGATCGACGCCCGTATCCAAGATCGCGATCAGCACGCCCGCGCCCGTCGAGGTCGCCAGCGCATCCAAACCACCGCCCGTGTTCCCGCCCGTCTCGACCACCGGAGGCGCCGGCGGCACAGGAGGTGCCGGAGGCGCAGGCGGCGTCTTCGGCTTGCGCTCGCGCGCGGCCAAAGTATCGAAAACCGGCGCATAGGCTTCGGCCGCCGCAGCTTCACGCGCCGCGACACCCCACACCCACTCGGCTTGCTGCACCGCGTCGTCGGCCCGCGCGAGGAACGGCATGGCGCTGACACCCAGCGACAAGACCGCAATCTGAGCGGCTACCGGAATGGGACGGCGAATTTTGGTGGCGATCATAATGCGGTCAAATCCTGAGCAAGAGCTGATCGGTCGCGAACACAAAGGAGCGCGCATCTCGCTTAGGATTATGCTGAAACAGGTCTTAATGACCGGTTTGGAACGGCGGCCGGACGCCGGTCCCATCGTAAAGAAATGATGACAAGACGATCGCCACGACGCGCACGTCAAACAAGATAAGGCAGACCGCGTGGCCAAGCGCGACCTGCCCTGTCAGCCGCGAACGGCGTTATCCGAGGCGGCACGCCCGCGCGTTCGTCTGATAGCCGGAAGGCAGTGCGTCTAGCCGAGATGCGCCTCGACGAACCACAGCTGCTTGTCGGTCGCGCGCGAAATCTCGGTGAACACGTCCGCCGTGTCGGCGTCGCCGATTTCTGTCGCCGCATTGATGTCGGCGCGCACGGCCTTGCCGAACTGCGCCAGAACCGCAGCCACCGCTTTCAGATGCGCCTCGCCCCCGCTCGTCTCCAACGAGTATTCGTAGAGCTGGGAATTCTTCGCCGTCGTCTGCACGCGCCCGTCGGCGATGCCGCCCAACGCCGTGATGCGCTCGGCGATCGTGTCGACGAACTCCTCGACCTCGCCGTGAATCTTGTCGAACAGCTCATGCAGCTGGAAGAAGTCGCGACCCTTCACGTTCCAGTGCGCCTGCTTCATCTGCGCTTCAAGGTCGATGGCGTCCGACAGCCGAGCTTGCAACAGCGTGATCACGCCCTTGCGCACGTGCGCCGAAAGGTCGATATGCGATTGATACATGGGGGTCTCCTCATCAGGTCGGCGCGAACATAGGCGCGAGACCGCGGCAGGGGAAGCCATACCCAAGTATCAATTGACCCCTGCCCAAATTTGCACCAAATCACGCGAAACCGCGGAGACACGCCATGTCTACAGTTCACGACAATCCCGCCCTGAACCGCTTCGAGCTTGAAGTGGACGGCGTGATCGCCTTTTCCGAATACCGTCACAAACCAGGCGTGGTGACTTTCATCCATACCCTCGTGCCCGATGAGCTTGGCGGCAAAGGCGTAGGTTCAAAACTAGCGCGCGGCGCGCTCGACATGGTGCGCGCACGCGGCGAGAAGGTCATCGCCAAATGCCCCTTCATCGCCGCCTTCATAAAAAAACACGCCGAGTACCAAGACCTCCTCGCCGAACCTCTCGATTGAAATTCCATCGCGGCGTAAGCCACCCGAAGCTCGCGGACACATCGCCCGCCTTCGCCAAGCGGCCACGGGGCGTGCAACCCTCCCTCGCGTCGCGAGCGAAGGGTGGTGGGCCCGGCAGGACTTGAACCTGCGACCAGACCGTTATGAGCGGCCCGCTCTAACCAACTGAGCTACAGGCCCCACCAGCTTCGCTCGCGGGACACGCGAGTGAAGCTGCCGCGCCGTAGCCCTCTTGGGCGAAGGCGGGCGACGCGTCCCGCAAGCTACGGCTTGGCAAGGCCTCGCTATAGCAAAACCGCGCCAAATCACGAAGCCCTCGGTTTTGTGATCGCTCGTTCATCCACCGGCAAGGCTCAAACCCGTTTGTCGCAGCCGGAAGCCTTTGTTTCGCCCCGATCCGACAAGATATGTTCCCCGCAACGTTTCAAGCGGGAATAAACCCATGAACATTCGTGCAGTCGCAATCGGTTCGGGCCTCGTCATCGTGGCCTCGTTGGCAGCCGCAGCCTTGATCGGGCCCGGCCAAGGCATCTCGGCAACGGACACGCCGCTGCCGCGCGTCATCTCCATCTCCGGCCTCGGCGAAGTGAAAACACGCCCCGATATGGCGACGATCTCGACCGGCGTCGTCTCCGAAGGCACGACGGCTAAAGACGCGCTCGCCAAGAACAACGCCGCGATGGCCGCCGTCATCGCCGCGCTCAAGAACGCCGGCATCGCCGAAGACGATATCCAGACATCGGACTTCTCTGTGTCGCCGAAATACCCGCCCTATCAGCCGAACCAAACGACCGCGCCGCGGATCGTCGGCTACACGGTCTCAAACCAAGTGACGGCGAAAGTGAAAGACCTGGCCAAGCTCGGCGGCATCCTCGACACGCTGGTTCAGTCCGGCTCAAACCAAATCAACGGTATCGCGTTCGGCGTCGACGAACCGAAGGCTCAACTCGACGAAGCGCGCAAGAAAGCCGTCGCCGACGCGCGCGCCAAGGCGGAACTCTACGCCGAAGCCGCCGGCGTCAGCCTCGGCAAGGTGATCCAGATTTCGGAGTCGAACGCCGTGATCCCACCGATGCCGATGTACCGCCGCGAGGCCGCGATGGCCGCGGACGCCTCGGTTCCTATTGCCGCAGGGACCCAGACCGTCTCGGCCAACGTCTCGATAACCTTTGAGATTCAATAGGTTTACCTAGGCATTGGCGCGGAACTGGCACGGAATCGGTCACAACCACGTGCCACAATTGTGAAGCTGTGTGTGTGCGGGACGGCCTATGTTCGCTCTCGACGAACCGCCGCCCGCACACTGAGTAAACGGCCCGAAGCGTAATGCGATTGATGCGACTGAAATGGCCGGCGGCGGCCCTCGTTCTGATAAGCGCAGCGCTCGCGCTGAACGGTGTCGCATCGGCAGGCTACGGCGCGGGCGACCTGATCCCACGCAAAGTGATCTTCGGCAACCCCGACCGCACCGCCCCCATACTGAGCCCCGACGGCTCGCAGATTGCCTTCACCGCGGCGGTCGACGGCGTGATGAACATCTGGGTTGGCCCCAGCGACGATTTCAAAGCCGCCAAACCCGTCACGCAGGAAAAGCAGCGCCCGATTCAAAAATTCTGGTGGGCGACCAACGGCACGCACCTGCTCTATTCGCAAGATCAGCGCGGCGACGAGAATTATCACATCTACGCCGTCGATCTGAAAACCGCGACGACGAAGGATCTGACGCCGCACAAAGGTGTGCGCGCGGAACTTATCGGTATCTCTTACAAGCGTCCGAACGAAATCCTCGTCGGTCTGAACAACCGCGATGCGCGCTGGCACGACGCGTGGATCATCAACGTCGTCACCGGCGCCGCGAAGATGGTGCAGAAGAACGACGGCTTCGCCATGTTGTACGGCGATATCGATCTCAACGTTCGCCTCGGCGCCAAGCCAAAGCCCGACGGCGGCCAGGAATATCTGCGCCGCGACGGCAATCAGTGGAAGCCGCTCTTCACCGTACCCGGCGACGACTCGCTGACGACAGAGCCGCTCTCCTTTGCGCCGGGCGGCAATGCCATCTACCTCACCGACAGCCGAGGCCGCGATAAGAGCGCGCTCACGCGCCTCGATCTGACGACCATGAAGTCGACGATCATCGGCGAATCCGACAAGGCCGACGTGCGGGAGGCGATCCAAGATCCGGTGACATGGGAGGTCCAAGCCTACGCCTCTGAGTACGAGCGTATGCAATGGAAAGCGGTCAACCCCGCTCTCAACGCCGACATCGAATACCTGGACAGACAAGTCACCGGATATTGGTCCGTCCTCAGCCAATCGAAGGACGCAAGCTTGTGGACCGTGTGGGTGGACAACGCCGGTGAGCCGATAAAGTTCGGCCTCTATAATCGCAAGAAACGGTCGCTGAAAATCCTCTTCTCCGCCCGCCCCAATCTCGAAGGCGCACCGCTACCCAAGATGTACGCACGCACGATCAAATCGCGCGACGGTCTCTCGCTGGTGAGCTATCTGACCTTACCCCCGCAGAGCGATCCCGACGCCGATGGCGTGCCCGACAAACCGGTACCCATGGTGCTGAACGTCCACGGCGGACCCTGGTGGCGCGACAGCTTCGCCTACAGCCCGCCCGCCACCTGGCTCGCCAACCGCGGCTACGCTGTGCTCAGCGTCAACTTCCGCGGCTCGACCGGCTTCGGCAAGTCCTTCGTCAACGCCGGCGACAAGGAATGGGCAGGCAAGATGCACGACGACTTGATCGACGCCGTCGATTGGGCGATCGGCCAACGCATCGCCAAGAAAGACAAGGTCGCCATCATGGGCGGTTCCTACGGCGGCTACGCAACGCTCGTCGGCCTCACCTTCACGCCGGAAAAATTCGCCTGCGGCGTCGACATCGTCGGCCCGTCGAATCTGAATACGATGCTCACCAACACGCCGGCCTACTGGGCCTCGTTCCTCGACCAGTTCAAACGCCGCGTCGGCGATCCCTCGACCGCGGAAGGCCGCAAACTTCTGAAAGACCGCTCGCCTCTCTTCCGCGCCTCGAAGATTCAACGTCCCCTGCTCATCGGCCAAGGCGCCAACGATCCAAGGGTGAAGCAGGCAGAGGCCGATCAGATCGTCGCCGTGATGAACCGCAAACACCTACCCGTCACCTACGCGCTCTATTCCGATGAAGGCCACGGCTTCGCACGGCCGGAGAACAAGCTCTCATTCTACGCCATCTCGGAAGCGTTCTTGGGCCAATGCCTCGGCGGCCGCATCGAACCCATCGGCGACGATTTCGAAGGCTCGTCCGTCGCCGTCCCGGCCGGTAAGGAGCACATCAAAGGCCTCAAGGAAGCCCTCACCAACCCCTAAAGCTCGATCACGTTCGCCGTCAGTGGCGCAGCCCCCGGCTGCTCCGCCCAGTGCTTGTCGTTCAGGACCTTGCCCTCACACCGCACGCGCGCGACGGCCGCAAGATCAAGATCCGCATAGAGCCATGCGGTCTGATTCATCTCACCCATCGCCACAACCCCGTCTGCCGGAAAGCCGAGATCCGGCGGCCCAAACACCCCGGCCGCGCCGACATTCACGTCCACCGCTGGCGACCACAACGCCTCGCCCACCGTCGGCGACTGCACGACATAGCACTGGTTCTCCAGCGCCCGCGCCTGAGCTGCAACGCGCACGCGATGATACCCGTGCGCCGAATCCGTACAGCTCGGCACCAAAATCATCGTTGCCCCCGCCTCGCTCATCGCGCGCGCAATCAACGGAAACTCGCTGTCGTAGCAAATCGCAACGCCGAACGTACCGGCCCGCGTCTTGAACACATTGACCTCATCGCCGCCTGCGACATGCCACTGCTCGCGCTCAAAGCGCGTCATCATCAGCTTCCGCTGCTCGCCCACGCGTCCCTTCGGAGACACCACACGCGCCGCGTTGTGCGCAATGCCTTCCTCATCGCGCTCCGGCAAACTAGCCGCAACGATGACGACGTCGTGCTGCTCGGCCAGGCTCGCATGCAGCGCATCGATCTTGCCGCGCATAGCGCCGACGAAATCGATCGACTGCTGCAGGTCGCTCCAAACCTCCGGCGCAAACGACCGCGCCAGCTCCATCGCGCCATATTCGGGAAACACAAGCAGCCGCGCGCCGTTCTGCGCCGCATCGCGAACCCAATGCGCAATCTTATCGGCATAGCTCTCCCACGACGCGATCGCGTCGATAGGATACTGCGCTGCGGCGACGCGCACGATCATGAAAGCCTCTTGGTCCAAAATTGCATCGTCTTCGCCGACTCGCCGTCCGCGCCGATTTCCTTCCAGCTCAACCGGCAAAGCAAGCCCGGCGTGAGCGCAAACCCGCGCCGCTGCCAAAATGCATCGAGCGCCACATAGTCCGCCGGCCGCGCCGGATGCTCGCGCTCGCGCACAACCGCGCAGAACGCAGCGACCGACGCGCCGCAAGCCCGCGCGTGCGCCTCGCGCTCCTCGAAGAACCGCACGCCGACACCGCTCCCGCGATAGGCCCGGCTCAACACGGATTCGCCGAAATAGAAATATCGCGAAAGATCCTCGCCCCACGCCCGAAACGGCTCAGTCACCTCATCCATCTGCGTCGCCATCGGCGCGGCCGTCGAAGCACCGACCACGGCATCACCGTCAAACGCCGCAACGACAAGCGCATTCGGTGACGCGGCGAACGAAGCGATATAGCGCGCCTCGTATTCCAAATCGCCGTCGTAGAGATACGGAAAGTCGCGAAACACTTCGATCCGCAACCGCGCAACGTCAGGCAAATGCGCCTTCAACCGCTCCCCGGTCAGCGTCTCGATGCGAATACCGCTCATCCAACGACCTGGGCCATCCAATCCTTGAGATTGTAGTACGTCGTCACCCGCGCAATCGCGCCGTCCTTGATCGCAAAGAACGCACCCGCCGGCAGCACATAGCTCTGCCCGTCCGCAGGCGGCAGACCCTCATCCGTCGCGAGATACTTGCCATGCACCACAAACTCGGCCGAGGCATGGGCGCCATCCGCGCTCGACATGACGACAATGTCCTTCAACTGCTCGCGATAGCAGCGGTTCATATGCTCCATAAACGAGGCGAACAGCGCCTTACCCTTCCGCCGCTCACCCTGGTTCACGTCGTGAACGATATCCTCGCTCAGGCACGCCATCATCCCCGCCGCGTCTTGCGCGTTGAACCGTTCGTAATAGCGGCGGATCAAACCTTCGGTTTCATCGCGCTTACTGGGCATCCGAAAACTCCCCGGTCGTTGGATCCAACAGCTCAAGCTTGCCGTCGAAGATACTGAACCTCGCCCCCGCCAGTGACATACGCCCAGCATTCACGGCTTCGGCCACAAACGGAAACGTCATCAACCGCTCAAGGGACACCTTGATCGACGTATGTTCCAAAGCGTCGGCATCGTGATCGCCCGCGCGCAGCTTCGCGTCATTGAGCAAACTGATCCACTGTTTCAGAAACACGGCATCCGCCGGCGGCCCCGCACCGATCGCCGCTTGCACGCCGCCGCAGCGCGCGTGCCCTAAGACCAAAATCGTCTCGACCTTCAGCGTACGCACGGCAAACTCGATCGCCGTGCTCGTGCCGTGCAAACCGTCGTCGGTGCTGTAGGGCGGTACCAAATTGGCAACGTTGCGAATGACGAACAGATCGCCCGGCTCCGCATCGAATATCGAAACCGGATCGACGCGGCTGTCGCAACACGAGATGACGCAAATGCGCGGCGCCTGCGCCTCGCTCAAGCTCTCGTAATGCTTGCTATAGTCCAGCCAATGCCCGGCGCGAAACCGCCGGTAACCTTCGAGGAGTCGATCCACTGCGCCCGCCGGATACAAGTGAAACCCAGGCGCTGGCTTAGTGGCTGCCGCGCGCCTTGTCGAGCGCCCCTATTCCTTGGAAGCGTGCGCCTTCTTGCACTCTTTCCGGTCCTTGTTGTCCTTGTCGTCGCAATCGACGTCGTCGTCATCATCCGATGACCCGGCAACGGCCCCGACAGCGCCTGCCGCCACATCAACCGTCGTGCCCACGACCGTTGTCGTCACGCCGACAGCGGTATCGACGATGGCGATCGCTGCACAGCCCGACAACGCAACGCCGACAAGCGCGCATGCAAACACAACAAACACACTGCGCATCGCGCGCCTCCCGGAACCGTCAGCCACGCTTAGTGAACTACTTTGCCACCGTAAGGGCAACAGCGGCCGCCCGTTTACGATCACGCGTCCGCCTCTTTCAGCCGCCACGGCGGGAAGCGCCGGATTTCCCCAGCGCGATAGAGGCACACGCGATTGCCAGCCGGATCGCGCAAGTAAGCCTCGCGCCACAACCACGTCTGATCCACAGGATCGGCGTCAAATGTCACCCCCCGCGCCTTCAATCGCTGAACCTCGCCGTCCAAATCGTCATTCTCGAAATAGATGGTGGTCTCAGACACCCCGCGCGCCGCGGAATCCAGATGCAGCGAGAACGTCGACCCACCGTCCGGACACTCGAACCTCGCGTAGTGGTCGTTCTTCACGATCAGTTTCAAGCCCAGCGTGCGATAGAACGCGATCGAGGCGTCGAGATCCCGCGCCGAAACGGTCACCTGATTGAGCCGCATGTTTTGAACACTCCTGCCGTGCGTGTGATAAACCGCCTTGGAATCACCATGGCAAGGGCGCTGGTCACAGCGCGCACAGATGCTCCTTCCCTTCGACCGCTTCGGCACGATCGTCGACAAGACCCTGAACGTCACGTGGGATTCGCGCACCCTCGCCGACGCCGTCGGCACGCGCGCCATCGAACTCGCCAAAGCGGGTGCCGCCCCCGGCGCGACCGTCGCGATCACCCACGGCGGTACCGCCCATTTCTTCGCCGACCTCTTCGCCGTCTGGTCCTGCGGCGCAGCTGCCGCCTGCCTCGACCCCGCGCTGACGGCGTCGGAGCGCGAGAACGTCATCGCCTTCTGCAAACCCGTCCTCGTCCTCGGCGAGAACGGGTCAATGACGGCAACCGCAAAAGCCCCGCCGCGCAAAGACCAATCGCTGGAAAACACCGCCCTCATCCTCTTCACCTCAGGCACGACCGGCGCACCGAAAGGCGTGGCGCTCCCCTTCCGCGCCATCCTCGCGCGCCTGGCGCTCAATCAATATGAGATCGGCCGCGACACCCTCGCCCGCACGCTGGTCACGCTGCCCACGCATTTCGGCCACGGCCTGATCGGCAACGCACTGACGCCGCTCACTGCAGGCGGCGACATCGTCCTCGTCCCACGCGGCCTGACCCTCGCGCAATCACTCGGCGCGTTGATCGACGAACACCGCATCACTTTCATGAGCTCCGTGCCCTCGCTCTGGCAGATGGCGCTGCGTATGAGCCCACGCGCGAAGAACGGGACGCTACAACGCGTCCACATCGGCTCAGCCCCGCTGTCCGCAACGCTCTGGTCGCGCATCGCCGATTGGGCCGGCTGCGACGTCGTCAACTGCTACGGCATCACCGAAACCGCGAACTGGATCGGCGGCGCTTCTTCGCGCGACCACACACCCACCGACGGTCTCATCGGAAGACCTTGGGGCGGCACGGCCGGCGTCAAAGGCGAAGACGGCATCATCCGTACGCAAGGCGCGGGCGAGATCGTCGTCCAAACACCGTCGCTCATGTCGGGCTATCTCGACCGCCCCGACCTCACCGCCGCCGTGATGAACAACGGCTGGTACGCCACCGGCGACCTCGGCGAAGTCGACGCGCTCGGCAACGTCCGCCTCACCGGCCGCGCCAAAGACGAAATCAACCGCGCCGGCTTCAAGGTCCAACCGGCGGAGATCGACATGCTGCTCGACAGCCACCCGTCGGTCGCCGAAGCCTGCGTCTTCGGCGCACCCGACACCGTCAGCGGCGAAATCGTCGCCGCCGCCATCCGCCTCAACGCCGACGCCAAAGAAGATGCAGCGTCGCTCCGCGACTGGTGCCTGAAACGCCTGCGCCGCGAAGCCACGCCGGAACGCTGGTTCTTCGTCGAAGAAATCCCAAAAACCTCGCGCGGCAAAGTCAGCCGCGACGCCGTCCGCAAGGCGCTCATCAAATGAGCCAACGCCCGCAAGGCCGCCCGATCGCACTGCAGACCGAACGCTTCATCGTGCGTAGCCTGACGCCGCCCGACGTCTCAGACCGCTGGAGCAGCTGGTCCGCCGACCCCGACGTCATGGGTCCGCTGAACGTGCCCACGCGCCGCATGTCGAAGGAAGATCTCGCCCGCTACATCGCGCGCTTCGACAACGACAACGGTTTCATGATCGGCGTCTTCGCCAAGACGATGTCGCTGCACATCGGCTTCTTTATGATCGAAGCCAACAAGATGCACGCGACAGCAGGCTTCAACCTCGTCATCGGCGACAAGCAATATTGGGGCAAGGGCGTGGTCAACGAAGTGCGCGCCGCCCTGCTCGACGAGTTCTTCGAACAACGCGGCACGGAAAAAGCTTACGGCACCCCGCTCGCCCGCAACTTTCCCGCCGTCTTCAACTACAAAGCCCAAGGCTGGCGTCTCGAGGGCATACTCAAAGGTCAATGCAAGTCGATCAGCGACGGCTCGCGCCTCGACCAATATCATTTCGGCATGCTGCGCGACGAATGGCGCGCGCGCAAAGGAACGAAAGCATGAACGCTCGCCGCTTGCTCGCCGAAGCACTCGCGTTATCGGAATCCGATCTGCCGGCAAACTCGCGCCTCGGTCAGCTCGAACAATGGGACAGCCTTGCGCACATGCGCATTTTGCTGGCGATCGAAGAACAAACCGGAAAACCCCTCGACGCCGAAGTCGCGATCACGATCGAAAGCCTGGACGACATCGCCCGCGTGATCGCGGCGCGTTAGCCGATTACCATAAACGCCACCGCCCTTTGACGGCTCACGCGTCGGCGCGTATGAGCCAAAGATGGGGCAAATCCTAACCTTGTTCGCGACGCAGATTTATCAGGCCAAATTGGCCGGCAAAGACGTGCCTGCGCTCAACCGCGACCTGCACAGCGCCTGCCTGTCGATCGCGCGCGACGACAAAGCCGGCCAAACCTGGTGCCGCGCCAACGCCTATCACGGCTACACATCCTACAGTTCGCTGAACGATCTACCGGTGCGCGCCCCGCAATTCGCCGACCTCGCACGCCACCTCGACAAGCACGTCGCGAAGTTTGCCCGTGCGCTCCACTACGACATCGCGCGCAAACTCAGACTCGACAGCATCTGGATCAACGTGCTGAAGCCCGGCGGCACCCACACCTCGCACATCCACCCGCACAGCGTGATCAGCGGCACTTACTACGTCGCCACACCCAAAGGATCGAGCGCCCTAAAATTCGAAGACCCGCGCCTAGGCCTGATGATGGCCGCCCCCATCAAGAAACAGACCGCCCCGCGCGAAGCCCAACCCTTCATCTACGCCGCCGCGGAAGCAACCTCGCTCATCCTCTTCGAAAGCTGGCTCCGCCACGAAGTCCCCCCCAACCAAGCCCGCCAAGACCGCATCAGCATCAGCTTCAACTACGCTTGAATGTCAATTTCGCCGCTCGCGTCCGTGCCAAACTCTGACAACCACAAGCTCGCCTCGCGCCACATGGGCTCGATATCGGATCACATAGGCACTGCGACCGAACTGAACGAACAGCTGACGAAATCCGGCGCGCCCTATGGGCGTCCCGCGCTCAGGCGAGGAATCGATCAGACTCTGCGCGGCGTCTCTAATCTTGCGTGCTGCAGCTGCGGCCGCGTCTGGATTCTTCTCGGCAAGAAAGGCATGCAACCGATCAATGTCATCCAACGCGGCTTGCAGGTATCGAAGCTTCACGATTTCGGCTTAGGCAACGGCGTCTTCGTTCCAAGACTATCGATCCAAGCATCAACGTCTTCAGCAGCGATGGACTTCCCATCTTGCTCGTAGGCGGCCCACCGGCGCGTCTCTTCTGCCAGATCGTCGCCGTCGGATAACAGCTGCGCAAGAGCAGACTCGACAAACGCCGACGGTGACAAGCCGGACGCCGACGCAATCTTCACCAACGCGGCGTCCGTGCTGGCATCGAGCTCAATTGTTCGTTTGATCGTCGTCATGTCTGAATCCTGACATACGGTCCGGCTCAAGTCGAGATCGTCCTAGTCGCCTGAAACTCCAAGCCGAAACTGCGCCAGCCGCGAATAAGCCGGCCGCGCCGCATCCGCCACGCGCTTGAGATCATCCGCCAAATCCTCAAGTCGCGCACGCTCACGCGGCGCTGAGAATCCCGTCGACCGCTCGACGGCGGAATACCAAGCCGGCGCCCACACACCGTCGCTCGCACGTCGTCCCGCGGGCCAGCTCAACATCCGGTCCGAAAACGCAATCCCAACGGCCTTGCACAGCGCCCCCAACACGCCGCGCGGGTCCTTGAGCACGTCATAGGAATCGACCACCGGCGGCGCGTGCCCCAACCGGTCCGCCTCGCGCTCGAACAACTCAAGCTGCTGCGGCACGCCGATGTCCTCAAGTGTCGCTTGGCCCCGCACCTCCGCATACGACAGCAGCACATCCTCCGGTGCGCGGATCAGAAACGCGTTGAGCACCTGCACCGTCCAATCGCGCCCGATCGCAGGCAGCATGTGATGTGTCATGTGCTTCTGATAGTACACGCCCCGCCCGTCCGGCACCGGACCAACGAGATCGCCAACGACCGAACGCCAGTCCGTCGATTGCGACGCCAGCACTTCGTCGCGCATCGGATGATCCGCGCCCGTGGCCGCCAGATAAACCGCATAGAACGGCTCATCGACGACCGCGGTGTCCGCCCGGTTCTCGAACGACCGCATCATCGCCGTCGAGATATTCCGCGGCCCTGACCACATCGCGATCCGAACGGCGCCGTCGTTCATCGCACCGCCTTCGCCGCCTCGGCATCTTTCAGCGCATCGTACAACCCGCGCAGCCGCGCCGTCACCGGCCCCGGCAACACAGCCGGCAGCGCACGTCCGTCAATCGAACGCACCGGCGTCAACCCGCCAAACGTGCCCGTGACGAACGCCTCCTGCGCGCCGCACACATCATCGAGCGTAAAGTTGCCGGCCTTCATCGCCATCCCGTTCGCGCGCGCCAGCGCCATCACGTTCGCCCGCGTCACCCCGTTGAAGCAATAATCGCCCGTCGACGTGCAAAGCACCCCGTCGCGCACGAAGAAGAAATTGGTCGCATTGCAGCTCGACACGAAACCATCGGGATCGAGCATCAGCGCTTCGTCCGCCCCCTTGTCGATCACTTCGACCAGCGCCCGGATTAAATTCAACCGCGAATGCGAATTGAGCCGCATATCGAACATGTCCGCCGGCGTACAGCGGATGGAAGACGTCGCCAGCGCCAAGCCCTTCGTCACGATCTCTGGCGACGGCAGCTTATGCTCAGCCACGACCACGATGGTCGGCGCCCCCGCCGCATTACGCGGATCCTGATTGACTGTCTTCTTAGGCCCCCGCGTCACCATCAGGCGGATATGGACGCCGTCGGTCATGCCGTTCGCGTCAAGCGTCTTCCACAACACATCGACGACCTGATCGGCCGACAACCCGATATCGAGCGCAATCTGCTTCGCGCCCCAGAACAGCCGGTCGAGATGCGGGTCGAGAAACATCAGCGCACCCTTGTGCAGCCTCAGCCCCTCCCAAACCCCGTCGCCCAGCACGAACCCCGCGTCGAAAATCGAAACGCTGGCCTGCCCACGCGGTACCAACGCCCCGTTCAAATAAACGAGCACGCTCTCATTGCGCGGATCGCTCGCGTAATCCTGACTGCCCGGCATAGCCCACCAAACAAAACCCGCCGCTGGCTTAGCCGGATTTGCCCGCCTCTGTCACGGCCGCATGAAGGCATAGTCGGTGTCGGGATCGACGTTCTCCGCTGCCGCCAGCAGCTCGGCCCGCACATCCGCAACGCCGCGCCGTTCCAGCATAGAGCCGACCACGGCCGACAACATCGCGCGCGCCACCGCATCGGCGTCTTGGGCCCCGGCGGCGCAATCGGCCATCGCAGCAGCGAAATGGCGTCGCGCAATCTCTCCCGCGCTCATCGTTGAACCCTTTCATCCACAAGCCAGCATCGCCGCTAACGCCCGCGCATGACCTTGATCCAAGTCAATCCGGTATGATGCCCGCGAGAGTGACCGAGGGACGAAACCCATGGAATTCCTGTCGCAACTCACCACCGTCGATATGGCAACCCTGTCGATGTCCGCCCTCGCGCTCGTCGGCGGCGTGATCTCGACCGCGATCACTCTGAACGCGAAGTACTATGAGGATCAGCGTCAGCTGCGCATGACCGCGGGCGACCTCACGCAAAAGCTGCTCACCCTTCGCGCCGAGGAACAGCTGCTCAACATCAAGGCGCTGCGCCGGCAGGAAGGCATCGAAGAATTCACTGCCGCACGCGACAACAACATGAAGAGCCAGCACACGCTCGCGCGCCTGATGATGGACACGCTCGAAGAACTGAAACGCCCCGCCACCGCCGCCGAATACGAAGTCATGGCCGCCGCCCTCACCAGCAACGGCGATCCCGCCGGCGACAAATACTGGCGCCTCGCCATCGCAAAAACGACGAACCTCGTCATCAAGCGCGGCATCATCATCCAGTTCGCCTATTCGCTGACGCGCTACGGCCGCCAGGCCGACGGCGAACACGCGTTCAAAGAAGCACTGGCCCTCGCCGGCGGCGATCCCTTCGGCGAGGGCCATACGCACGAAGCACGCGCTCGCGCGCTCCACGCAGCCCTCAAACCCGTCGAGGCCAAAGCGGCCTTCGAAGAAGCCGAGGCGTGCTACGGCCGCATCGAAGACCCGGTCATGCGTGACTTCTGTCGCAACGCCGTGGCCTCGGCCCGCGCCACGGTCGGCGTCTGATCAAACCTTCAGCGCCGCGCGGCATCCGGGATCGGACCGACGATCACGGTGACCTCGCCGTTATGCGCAAAAGTCAGCTTCGACGAACTCTCGCCGCCGGTCGTAACGGGTATGAAGACCGGGCCTGCCGGCACAACCGTCGTCGAGGTCGACGACGCGATATTCGTCACCGACTTGCCAACCGTTGCAGGATCCGAGAGCACCACAACGAAACGCTCGCCGTCGCGCAACCGCAGCTGTATCTGCAGAGCATTGCCGTTGAACAAGAACATATCGCGGGCGACGTCGCGCAGAACGCCGCCGTTCGCATCGCGCATCTGCAATCGCGGCGAGAAAATCGTCTCGCCCAACGGCCGGCTGACGACCGTGATCATCAGGGCCTCGCCCGGCGGTATCGCAAACGCCTGAAACGTACTGCGCGCGCCACTGGCATCCGTGACGCAAGGCGCACCATCGCCAATCCGCACCGTCGCCTTGAACGGCTGATCCGCTTTCTCGCGCGTCAATGCGACGGCGTTGGCAACCGGAATGTCGCTTCCGCAAGCCGCGGCCGATAGATCAAGTCGCGACGGAATGCTCTCACGCGTCGCCGCACACCCCGCGAGGAAAACCACCACGGCCGCCCACGCCGCAACACGGGCAATCGTGTCGGCCATATCAGCGCAACAACGTCGCGGTCGCCGATGCGACTTGACCGAGCGCCGCATCAATCCCCTGCACCGCGCGATCGGGATCGCCGGTCAACGCGTCGAAGTCCTTGAACTCGTACGCTGGATCCGGAGCAATCGTCACCGCGGTCTCTGGAATGTTGATGGTGTTGAGCACATTGTACGCAATTGTCCGCTGCATCAGGACCGCCTTGTCGGACGCGCGCACCATCCGGCACTCAGCGTAAACGAACGGTCGATAAGGCGTCGACATACCGGCGGCCAGATACCCGTAGTTCATGCTGATATCGAGATAGGCGTCGGCAGGCAGGTCCGTCGCCGACGGATATGCCTTCAGGAACCCGCGCTCATTGCGCGTGATGGCTCCCTCGGCCGTGTCGTAACCACCGGCCTTCAGCGCCTCGATCGTCTTCCGCAAGAAAACGTCCTTGCCGGAGAACGAGCGCGCGACGGTGATCTTCTCAAAATCGCTCTCGCGGTTGCTTTGCATCCCCGCATCGATCAAAGCCCCGATGAGGCCGAAACTCTGACCCACCGTCGAGGCAAGCACGACGCTGGCGCGCGTCGGCGCGGCGGGTGTCAGGACACGGACGGTTTTCGGATTACCTGCCGAAACCCGGTCATAGGGAATCTGCGGCAGCGTCTGGCACGCACAAACAGACGCGACAAAAACAAGCGACAATAAAACACGAAAACTACGCAACACGGCGCCCCCCAACCCCATCAATCGTCAGGGACACATTATCACGCAACTGCACGTTGACTCAAGGAACCAAAGGAACACCAAGAAAACCGAGGACAGATGGCCCATTAATTGGCCATCGGATCGCCTGTATCAGCCGCCGGAACGGTGACAAACTGCCTGGATTTTGTTGCCGTCCGGATCGCGCACATAAGCGCCGTAATAATTCGGATGATACTGCGGCCGAAGCCCCGGCGCCCCTTCATCGGACCCGCCATTCGCCAACGCCGCCGCATGAAACGCATCAACGATGGCGCGCTTCTCGACCTTGAACGCCGCGTGCACCCCGTTCCCGGGCCGCGCTTCTTTCTGGTCGAACGGCCGAACAATGAAAAGCTTCTCCCCCATCGGCGTCCCATAGGCGAGCACATTCCCGGACGCCTTAAACATCACTGGATGCCCAAGAACCCCCATCACCGCATCGTAGAACTTCTCGGCCTTCGCAAAGTCATTGGACCCGAGCGTCACATGGCTGAACATAGGATAAGCCTCCGTCGTCGATCCGCGGCAGTTTACCGAAATCCGGCGGCAACAAAATGGGAGACCGGGGCGGTGTAAGCGCACTCGGCGTCGACGACAAACAAGCAATCGTTCCGGGCGGTGAACCACGCCTCGGTGAGATCGACCCCCAGCGCGTCCCGCGCATCGAATGCGCGAACCAAGCGGAGCTGGTCGCCATGCATTTTTGCGAGGGTAAGCTTGCTACGCTCGTCATAGGTACCCACCAAAAGAGCATAGGGCGAGCTCACCGCAACCGCACTAACGCCGGACGCAAGATTATTCGACCAACGCTGCTCGGAACAGTTGTCGTCCAGGGTGACCAACGGGAAATCGCTGTACCAGCACGACCACGTTGCATCACGGGCGACATTCAGTGCGTAGCAATCGGCAATGTCGCCAGCTTGGTAGGACGCCACCTCGCCGTCGCGTGTGAAACGCACGATGCCATACCGTCCGATCGTGTCGCCGAAGACGCCCTCGTCGAAGTAACCCGTCCAGACTCCACCCCGGTTGTCGCACTGCAGATGATTTATCCCGTCGCCGGCGTGAAAGCGGGCGATCTCGGCGCCGCCCAAGAACACGGTCGCATTCGCTTCATCCGGCTCGCAGCGACGGCGCGCAATCACGCAACAGCCGTCGGGTGCCGTATCGAAGGCGTAGGTGCTGAACGGAAAAGAAACCAACGGGCGCCAGCCGGTGCCCACTGCAACGGCCAACACCCCCTCCGCGCCCGCGGGAATGTTCTCCAAGGAGACAGCAGGATTGGACTTCTGCGCAGCCCTAAAGCGCCGCACCGCAGACTTGGTATCGAAGGTGGAGAACAGGCCGAGCAATCGCCCGTCAACGCCGACTTGATATCGGTCGGAGTAATACCCATCAGGCGGAGGCGGCAGAGGAGTAGACGTAATCCCCCGCGCCGCCATGCCTTAGTTATCCAAGAAGCTCCGCAGCTTCCGCGACCGGCTCGGGTGCTTCAGCTTGCGCAGGGCCTTCGCCTCGATCTGGCGAATACGTTCGCGGGTGACCGAGAACTGCTGGCCCACTTCTTCGAGCGTGTGGTCGGTGTTCATGCCGATGCCGAAGCGCATGCGCAGCACGCGTTCTTCGCGCGGCGTCAGAGACGCGAGCACGCGCGTCGTCGTCTCGCGCAGGTTCGACTGGATCGCCGCATCGATGGGCAGCACGGCGTTCGTATCCGGAATGAAATCGCCCAGATGCGAATCTTCCTCATCGCCGATCGGCGTTTCGAGGCTGATCGGCTCCTTCGCGATCTTCAACACCTTGCGCACCTTCTCCAAAGGCATCGCCAATTTCTCGGCGAGTTCTTCGGGCGTAGGCTCCCGGCCAATTTCGTGCAGCATCTGGCGCGACGTGCGCACCAGCTTGTTGATCGTCTCGATCATGTGGACCGGAATGCGGATCGTGCGCGCCTGGTCGGCGATCGAACGCGTGATCGCCTGACGGATCCACCACGTCGCATAGGTCGAGAACTTATAACCGCGCCGGTACTCGAACTTATCTACGGCCTTCATCAGTCCGATATTGCCTTCCTGAATGAGATCCAGGAACTGCAGGCCGCGGTTCGTGTACTTCTTGGCGATCGAGATCACGAGGCGCAAGTTCGCCTCGACCATTTCCTTCTTCGCCTGACGGGCTTCGCGTTCGCCCTTCTGCACCGTGCGCACGATGCGCTTGAACTCGGTGATCGGCTGCCGCATTTCCTGCGCCAGCGTCTGAATCTCGGTCCGCAGATCGCGTGCCTTATCGCGTTCGTCGCTGGCGAATTCCTTCCAGCCGCGGCGCGTCAAACGCCCGACGCGGCGGATCCAGTTCGGATCGAGCTCTTCGCCGTCATATTCCTTCAAGAAGTCCTCGCGCGCCACGCCGTGCGATTCCGCCAACCGCAGCAGACGCGACTCCAACATCACGAGGCGCTTGTTGATCGAATACATCTGCTCGACCAACGCCTCGATGCGCGCGTTGTTCAGGCGCAAGCTCTTCACGAGATCGATCGTCTCGTTCTTCAGCTTCTTGAAGCGCCGGTCCTGGCTCGACGAGAGCTCTTCCGACGACATATGCGCTTCGACTTCGGCGTCCTGCAGCTTGCCGAGCTTCTTATAGCGCCCGGCGATATCGTCGAACGTCTCGAGGATCTTCGGCTTCAACGCCGCTTCCATCGCGGCCAGCGACAGTGAACCTTCGTCGTCCTCACCCGTGTCTTCTTCGACGCGCGACGGCGCTTCGACGTTGGTGACGTCGTCCGGATCGACACGCGGCTTGGGCGCTGGCGCCGGCTGCACGACGCGCAACACGGGCTTCGGCGGTTGATAGGGCTTGGGCGCCTGAGGCAGCCCCGGCAACGGCTGACCTGCGCCGTCGACCGGCACCACGCCGCCTTCGGCCGCCATAGCTTTCGCTTCCGGCCCGCCGCCATACGTCGCTTCGAGATCGATGATGTCGCGAAGCAGAATCTTGCCTTCGTTCAACTCGTCGCGCCACACCATGATGGCTTCGAACGTCAGCGGGCTCTCGCACAGCGCGCCGATCATCAGCTCGCGGCCGGCCTCGATGCGCTTGGCGATGGCGATTTCGCCTTCGCGCGACAGCAGTTCGACCGAGCCCATCTCGCGCAGATACATGCGTACGGGGTCGTCGGTACGCTCAGTCTCTTCGGTCTCGACCTTCGTGACCTGCGCTTCTTCGCGCTGCAAAGCGACGGCGCCGCCTTCGGTCTCTTCTTCTTTCTCTTCCGACTCGACGACGTTGATGCCCATGTCGGACAGCAACGACATCGTGTCTTCGATCTGTTCCGACGACACGCGCTCCGACGGCAGAACCTTGTTCAGCTCATCAAGCGTGACGAAGCCGCGCGTCTTCGCGCGCGCAATCATCTTCTTGACGGCCGCATCGGTCAGATCGAGAAGCGGATCGCCTCTCTCTTCGCGTTCGCCCTCACCGTCGGCTTTCGTCTTTGCGCTAGCGCTTTTGCCCGCCTGTTGAAGCGGACGTTGCGCCGGTTTCGCTGCGGCGGCCGTCACGGGGGGTTTTGCCATCGGTTTACCGGTCGGGGTTACTTGAGTTGCGGAATGTGCGGCACCATTGGCTCCGGCTGAACCTGACGCTTTCGCGGGCCTAGGTTTCGGCGGCGGCAACGGCTTGATCATCGACTTCAGGATCGACCTCAGATCCTGGGGCTTCGCCTTCGCATCGGTCTTTGCAGCAGACTTCGCAGCGGGTTTCCCCGCCGCTTTCTTCTCAACCTTTGATGGGGCGGAGGATTTCGATCCCTGGCCCTTACGGTCTTTCGTCGTCTGCTTGTTCGTCACGGCGTCGTCGTCTGCTCAAAAATTGAAAACACCGAAGGCTTATGGAACCTTCAGAAAGCGTCCGGCGGACCTGCTTCCGCCCCTATGATTGAATTAAGCTCCTCGGCAATAGCGCGCAGCCGCGCGACGTTGTCTTCCGTCGCCTCACGCTTCAGCGCTTCGGCGGCCTGCGCATGCTCACTCTCAAGCTCAGTCAACTTGCGATGGCGGGCCAGTACGTGCTGGAACTCGCGCAACACCTCATGATGTGGTGTCTCGCGCCGAGTCATAGCCATCGCTCTGAGCATCGGCCGCCGCTCCAACCGCTCGCAAATGTCCGCGGCCCCGTTGAGCCTGAGGTGGTCGCGAAGGCCTTGACTGTCAAGGGTTTGTCCCGAGGAGGCCGCATGTAGAAGTTCGCGTCTCAGTTTGTCAAGGATAGGCTCTGCAATCGGCATAGAGGCGAACTGCTCCGCAAACTCTTCAATCAGGAAGGGATGCGTTAACCCAGCGAGCAATAGAGCCTCTTCCCCGGCCGCCCCGGCATGCAACGGATCTGTGGATCGAGCCGACCCACGCCCTGCAACCGATCGCCGCAGAGCCTCCGACACGGGCGGGGTCCAGGTCGGCCGCCCGTTGATCTTGTCCTGCGGCCCCGGCCTAAAAGACGCACGCGGTGCGTATCCAGGCCCTCCACGTGCCCAGCCGCCCCCTCCCTGGCGCCGAGCCCCGTCATAGCCCCCGCGCCCGCCGCCGCCGCTGCCAGCCGGCTGGAACAGCTCCTTCAGCCGCTGCCCCATCACGGTCCGATAGTGCTCCCGAACCTTGGGCTCCCGGATCTCGGCCACATGGCGCATCAAATTGGCCTCGGCGCCCGCCCGCCGCTCCGGCGTCGCCAGGTCGGCCTCGGCAATCTCCCGCCGCCACAACATGTCGGCCAGTCCCACCGCCTCATCCAAGACAGCCTGCATAGCCGCGGACCCTTGGGCCCGAATGAGATCGTCCGGGTCCTGACCACCCGGCAGCAGCGCAAACCGCAAAGACTGCCCCGGCTCCAACAACGGCAAAGCCAAGTCGATCCCACGCTGGGCAGCTTTGATCCCCGCCGCATCCCCGTCGAAACACAACACCGGCTCCGGCGCGATCCGCCACATCATCTCGAGATGCTCTTCGGTGAGCGCGGTCCCAAGCGGCGCGACCGCCCCATGGAACCCGGCCGCCACCAACGCGATCACGTCGACATAACCCTCGACCGCAATCAGCATCGCGCCTTGCGAGGCCGCCTTGCGCGCCGCGCCGAGATTGAACAGCACCGTGCTCTTCTTGAAGAGCGGCGTCTCCGGCGAGTTCAAATATTTCGGCTTGCCGTCCGGATCGAGCGTCCGCCCACCAAACGCAATCACCCGCCCCCGCCCATCGGCGATCGGAAAAATCACCCGCCCGCGAAACCGGTCGTAAGGCGCACCGCCGTCATCAGGCGCAATGAGAAGACCGGCCTCGACCATGTCCTCAACCAAAACGCTCTTCGAAATCAGATGCTCTTTCAAAGCCGAGCGCGAGTCCGGCGCAAACCCCAACCGGAACGGCTCGACCGAAGGCCCGACCAACTGCCGCCCATCGAGATACCCGCGCGCCTTCGCGCCACGAGAACCCTTCAACTCGCTCTCAAAGAAGAGCGAAGCCAACTCCATCACATCATAAAGCGACCGCCGCGACTTCTCCCGCGCATCGTCCCGCTCATCACGCGCCGGCAATTGCATACCGACGGAAGAAGCCAACTGCTCAACCGCTTCAGGAAACGAAAGCCCCTCCGTCTCCATCACAAACGTAATGGCGTCGCCATGAACCCCGCAGCCAAAGCAATGATAAAACCCCTTGTCCGCATTCACATTGAACGAAGGCGTCTTCTCGCTATGAAACGGACAAAGCCCCAGATGATTCCGCCCACGCCGAACAAGCTTCACCTTCCGCCCGACCACATCCGTGATCGAAACCCGGTCGCGAAGCTCCTCAACAAACCGTGGACTAAACCGCATCTATCGAGACAATCGCTCCTCTAAGCGCCGACGTAAATCGCGTCAGAAATTGCGAGAACAAATACTTAAGTGTCATGGTCCGCGTAGGCGGACCACCCACGACTTGATCTCGAACCAACGCCGCAAATCGTGGATGGCCCGCCTACGCGGACCACGACACATTCTGTGGTCCCTTATGCCGGCGGCGAAAGCATCTCCTTCACCACGGCGTTCGCCTTCGAAAAATCCATCTTGCCGGCGAACTTGGTTTTGAGCTCGGCCATCACCTTGCCCATATCCTTCACCGACGTCGCGCCCGTCGCAGCGACAGCAGCCGAAACCGCCGCGCGCACATCATCCGCGCTCATCTGCGCCGGCAGATACGACTCGATGATCGCCTTCTCTTCGCGCTCCTGCGTGGCAAGCTCCGTCCGCCCCGCCTTATCGAACGCCTCGATGGAATCGTTCCGCTGCTTGATCATCTTCTGCAGCAGACCCAGGATCTCCTCATCGTTGGCCTTCTCGCGGCCCAACCCGCGCGCCTCGATGTCCTTGTCCTTCAGCGCCGAAATGATCAGACGCACGGTGCCCACGCGCCGTTGATCCTTGGCCAGCATCGCTTCCTTCAAGGCCGCGGTGAACTTGTCCCTGAGCATGTGTCGTAAATTCCTCCTTGTAGCCTCAGCATACAGCGCCGCCAGAGTTGCTGCCTAACCCTTTGGCGGGGAAAGCGCTTCCCGCCTGGGGACAGCGACGTTCGGTTTCCTTGACGGGGCTTGCGTTTGGCTCCATATGGACCCCCGAATTTGCGGGCGCGCACGGCCAAACACCCGCAAAGACGCGAGCACCATGACAGAGACTGCCACAAGCCCCCGCGAGCAGGGCCATGCGCCCACGCGGAGACGAATCACGGGCGTGCTCGTCCTCGCCGATGGAACCGTTTTCGAAGGCGCAGGCCTCGGCGCCGCCGGAAAGGCCGTCGGCGAAGTCTGCTTCAACACCGCGATGACCGGCTATCAGGAAATCCTGACGGACCCGTCCTACGCCGCCCAAATCGTCTGCTTCACGTTCCCCCATATCGGAAACGTCGGCACGAACACGGAAGACGTAGAGACAGTCACCCCCGCCGCCCGCGGCCTGATCGTGAAGGCCTCGATCACCGAACCGTCGAACTACCGCAACGCCCAGGCGCTCGACATCTGGTTGAAGCGCCACAACATGGTGGCCTTAAGCGGCATCGACACCCGCCGCCTCACCCGCCTCATCCGCGAAAACGGCATGCCCAACGGCGTCATCGCGCATGACCCGACGGGCTCGTTCGACATCGACGCGCTGAAGAAAGAGGCGGCGAAATGGCCCGGCCTCGAAGGCATGGACCTCGCCAAAGACGTGACCGCGCGCCAACAATGGACGCTCGACGAAACGCGCTGGATCTGGGGCCAAGGCTACAGCGCCAAAGCCGAACAACGCTTCAACGTCGTCGTCATCGACTACGGCGTCAAACGCAACATCCTGCGCTCACTAAGCTCGATCGGCGCCCGCCTCACCGTCGTCCCCGCCGACACCAGCTATGAAACCATCGCCCGCCTCAAACCCGACGGCGTCGTTCTCTCCAACGGCCCCGGCGACCCGGCAGCAACAGGCGAATACGCAGGCCCCGTCATCCGCAAACTGGTGGACTCAGGCCTCCCCGCCTTCGGCATCTGCCTCGGCCACCAAATGCTAGCCTTAGCCCTTGGCGCGAAGACCAAGAAAATGCGCCAAGGCCACCACGGCGCGAACCATCCGGTGAAAGACGTCACGACCGGCAAAGTCGAAATCGTCTCGATGAACCACGGCTTCACCGTCGACACGACGACGCTCCCACGCGGCGTGAAGGAAACCCACATCTCCCTCTTCGACGGCACCAACTGCGGCTTAAGCCTCGAAGGCCGCCCCGTCTTCTCCGTCCAATACCACCCCGAAGCCTCCCCCGGCCCCCACGACAGCCAATACCTCTTCGACCGCTTCAAGCAAGCGATGGAGGCGAAGAAATGAGGAGGGCGCAGCTTGTACTCGCTTTTGTTGTTGTCGAACTAAAGACGCGATTGGAAGCTGGAACCTTGCAAGGCCCTTTCTCCGACGACGACGTTCGATCGCTTTCACCTTATGATCGCGAGTTTGAGACATGGACAATCGCGCTTAGCGACGCCGAGATCGAGGCTACTATGAGAGCCTGTGAATCGGCAAAATTGGTCACCGCGTATCGCTCACAGCTTTGGAAAACCCGCTACGTCGCCTCGCATGACGCAATAAGCGCATTCGTGTCTAAGAATTCCATGGATACCGACAACCCGATTCACCAGTATTCCGTCCTGGGTGTGTGGTGGCTTGCGGAAGTCCTTAGGAATTTGGAGCGTGGGAAGTCCAAGCCCGTAGCTGCCATCGCGGCACGAACAGGCGACGCGCTGAAGGGTGCGGGCGGGGAAACATTCGCTCTGGATGCGTCGCGCTTGGCGGACGCGTCAAACATTGCAAACGAACAAGGTTTTTCCCAACCGACCGTTGAGCCTGATTCTTCGATAGTTCCCGCCGCCGATCGGTACGTCTCGCTAAGCCACAACTCCAGAGAACTCAAGGAGGTGAAGGCAACGCTCGACGAAGCGATTGAAGCACTTCGGGGCCTCAACGCCGACCTAGATGAAGAGACCGCAGCAAAAATTGTCGAATTGACTGCAGGGCGCAAACTACTTGAGGCACCCCAGGTGAACCTGCGGTTTGTCGAGGACATGATCGTGGCAAGCTTGGTCCATTTGTCGGAGAGGACGTTCAACGTGGGACTTGACAGCCTGATCACCGCCGCACTGACGGCCGTCCTCGTGTTTTTTGGGTTGAGCCTGCAATGAGGGAAGCGTTGAAAGCCCGCTGGCGCACGCACGTCCAGATGCTGGGTAATTTCGATCCCAACGTTGTCGCGCGCACGTTCGAAAATCTGTGTGCGTCCTATTCGGAGAAGCACCGCCACTACCACACGCTGAACCACCTCACGCGCATCTTCGATTGCCTGGAGCTGCACGGCGAAGAGATCGGCGATCCGGCACGCCTCGCCTTCGCGGCCTGGTATCACGACATCGTCTACGACCCGCGCCGCACCGACAACGAAGCCAAAAGCGCCGAACGCGCGATGAAAGAACTTGACGCGCTGGGCGCCGAGGGCGCGCTGCGCTCGCACGTGGTGCAGCTGATCCTCGCCACCAAGAACCACATGTCCGGCGGCCGCGACTACGACGACGACATCTTCCTGGACGCCGACTTCGCGATTCTGGGCAGCCCGCACGACCAGTACCGCCAATACGTGATGGACGTGCGCGCCGAATACGCCCACGTCGACGACACCGCCTGGCTCAACGGCCGCGGCACGTTCCTGAAAAAAATCTCAGCCGCCCCGCGCATCTTCCGCACCGGCATCTTCGAAGGCGAATACGCCGAACAAGCCCGCGAAAACATCGCCTGGGAATTGACCGCGCTCGATGCGCTGGGGGGTGGGCAATGAACGCCGCGAACGTCGGGGGTTTCGCGTAATGCCAAAGCGCACCGACCTCGACACCATCCTGATCATCGGCGCCGGCCCCATCGTCATCGGGCAGGCGTGCGAGTTCGACTATTCGGGCGTCCAGGCGTGCCGTGCGTTGCGGGCTGAGGGCTATCGCATCGTCCTCGTGAATTCGAATCCGGCGACGATCATGACCGACCCGGATATGGCGGACGCGACCTACATCGAACCCATCACACCGGAGTTCGTCGCCAAAATCATCGCGCGCGAGCGCAAAGAACATCCCAAAAGCCGCATCGCGCTGCTCCCCACGATGGGCGGCCAAACCGCGCTCAACTGCGCGCTCGACCTGCACAAGCAAGGCACGCTGAAGCAATACGACGTCGAGATGATCGGCGCCCAACCCGAAGCCATCGCCAAAGCCGAAGACCGCCTGCTCTTCCGCGAAGCGATGGAACGCATCGGCCTCGACTGCCCGCGCTCGCTGATCGCGACGTCGCGCGACCAAGCCCTCATCGCGCTGGAATATGTCGGCCTGCCCGCCATCATCCGCCCCTCGTTCACGCTGGGCGGCCTCGGCGGCGGCATCGCCTACAACCGCGAAGAGTTCGTCGAAATCGTCGACCGCGGCCTCGACGCCTCGCCGGTCAAATCCGTGCTGATCGAAGAATCCGTACTCGGCTGGAAAGAGTTCGAGATGGAGGTCGTCCGCGACAAGGCGGACAACTGCATCATCGTCTGCTCGATCGAAAACATCGACCCGATGGGCGTCCACACCGGCGACTCGATCACCGTCGCGCCCGCGCTGACGCTCACCGACAAAGAATACCAGATCATGCGCAACGCCTCGATCGCGGTGCTGCGCGAGATCGGCGTCGAGACCGGCGGCTCGAACGTACAGTTCGCGGTCAACCCGAAGGACGGCCGCCTCGTCGTCATCGAGATGAACCCGCGCGTCTCGCGTTCATCCGCGTTGGCGTCGAAAGCGACCGGCTTCCCGATCGCCAAAGTCGCGGCCCGTCTCGCCGTAGGCTACACGCTCGACGAACTCGACAACGACATCACCAAGGCGACGCCCGCCGCGTTCGAACCGACGCTCGACTACGTGGTGACGAAGATCCCACGCTTCGCCTTCGAAAAATTCCCCGAAGCCGAAGCCGTGCTGACCACGTCGATGAAATCCGTCGGCGAAGCGATGGCGATCGGCCGCACCTTCGCGGAGTCGATCCAAAAAGCGCTGCGCTCGCTCGAAACCGGCCTGACCGGCTTCGACGAAATCGACATCCCGGGCCTGCGCTCCGGCGACGACAGGAACGCCGTCATCGCAGCCCTCGCCAAGCCGACGCCCGACCGCATCCGCGTCGTCGCGCAGGCCTTCCGCTTGGGGCTAACCGTCGGCGAAGTTCACACGGCGTCGAAAATCGACCCGTGGTTCCTCGACCAAATCGAAGAGATCGTGAAGACCGAGGGCCGCATCCGCGAACACGGCCTGCCGCAAGACGAAGACGGCATGCGCGAACTCAAGGCGATGGGCTTCGCCGACACGCGCCTGGCCCGCCTCACCGGCAAACGCGAGAGCGAAGTCGCAGGCCACCGCCGCCGCCTCGGCGTGACGCCCGTGTTCAAGCGCATCGACACCTGCGCCGCCGAATTCCGCGCGCTCACGCCGTACATGTATTCGACCTACGAAGCGCCGCTGAACGGCAAGGTCGAATGCGAAAGCGAACCGACCGCCGCAAAGAAGATCGTCATCCTCGGCGGCGGCCCCAACCGCATCGGCCAAGGCATCGAGTTCGACTACTGCTGCTGCCACGCCGCCTTCGCGCTGAAAGCGGCTGGGTTTGAGACCATCATGGTCAACTGCAACCCCGAAACCGTATCGACCGATTACGACACGTCCGACCGCCTCTACTTCGAACCGCTGACGGCCGAAGACGTCGTCGAACTCATCCGCACGGAACAAGCGAACGGCGAAGTCGTCGGCGTCATCTGCCAATTCGGCGGCCAAACTCCGCTGAAACTCGCAAGCGCGCTCGAAGCCGCGAAAATCCCCATCCTCGGCACGCAGCCCGACGCCATCGGCGCCGCCGAAGACCGCAAACGCTTCCAAGCCCTGATCGACAACATCGGCCTGAAGCAACCGGTGAACCGCACGGCGCTGACCACCGACGAAGCGCTGCAGGCCGCGCGCGAAGTCGGCTACCCCGTCGTCATCCGCCCATCCTTCGTGCTGGGCGGCCGCGGCATGACCATCGTGCGCGACGAAGAACACATGCGCGAAACCCTCGCGCAAACCGACGTCTTCAAAATCTCCGGCGACGATCCGGTCCTCATCGATCAATACCTGCGCAGCGCCATCGAAGTCGACGTCGACGCCATCGCCGACGGCAAAGACGTTTTCGTCGCCGGCATCATGGAACACATCGAAGAAGCCGGCGTTCACTCCGGCGACAGCGCCTGCTCCATCCCGCCCTGGTCGCTGAACGCCGAAACTGTCGTCGAACTCAAGCGCCAAACCGCGGCCCTCGCACGCGAACTCAACGTCGTGGGCCTGATGAACGTGCAGTTCGCAATCCAAGCCGGCGAAATCTTCATCCTCGAAGTGAACCCGCGCGCCAGCCGCACCGTGCCCTTCGTCGCCAAAGCCATGGGCATCCCCGTCGCCGCCATCACCGCGCGCGTCATGGCCGGGGAGTTGCTCGCGTCGTTCAAGCTGAAAGACGAACTGCCCAAACACGTCTCGGTCAAAGAAGCCGTCATGCCCTTCGCCCGCTTCCCCGGCGTCGACGTCGTGCTCGGTCCGGAAATGAAATCGACCGGCGAAGTCATGGGCATCGACGTCAGCTTCGACCGCGCCTTCGCCAAAAGCCAAATCGCGGCCGGCCTGACGCTGCCGAACGGCGGCACCGTCTTCGTCTCCGTGCGCGACATGGACAAGGAAGCGATCCTGAAACCGGTGCGCGACTTGATCGACATGGGCTTCAAGATCATCGCGACCGGCGGCACCGCGACCTATCTGATCAATCAGGGCCTTCCGATCGCGCGCATCAACAAAGTCTACGAGGGCCGCCCGCACATCGTGGACGCGATGAAGGACAACACCGTCGACCTCGTCTTCAACACCACCGAAGGCGCGCAAGCGTTGAAAGACTCGCTCTCGATCCGCCGCACCGCACTGATGCTCAAGATCCCCTACTACACCACGGTTGCCGGATCGCAGGCCGCGGTCCAAGCGATCCAAGCTTTGCGCACCACCAGTCTAGACGTCGCGCCACTGCAATCTTACGCGCGTTAACACGTTGAACTAGAACGATTCTTTCGACAGCCAAGCTGCCGTCCGACCTTGAATTTTCAGGCCCCTTCGCTATAATTGTATCTCGCGTTTGAGGAAGTAGTGTCCTGCGCCCCTGTTCGGCAGCGGAACCTCCAACGAGCGATTTGAAACTGTTGTCAGGTCTTGGGCGGTCGCACCACCAAGGCCCTTTGAATTTGTTGTCTCAGGGTGCGACGAAGAAAGTCGAGTATGGCAATGGAAAAAATTCCGATGACCGCTCAGGGCTTCCAGGCTCTTGAGACGGAGATCAAACACCTCAAACAGGTGGAACGTCCGGCCATCATCAAGGCGATTTCGGAAGCGCGCGCCCATGGCGACCTCTCGGAAAACGCCGAATATCACTCCGCGAAGGAACGACAAAGCTTCGTCGAAGGCCGCGTGATGGAGCTCGAAGACAAGCTCTCGCGCGCCCAGGTCATCGACGTCTCCAAGCTCTCCGGCAAGGCCGTGAAGTTCGGCGCGACGGTGACGCTCGTCGACGAAGACACCGACCAAAAGTCGAAATACCAGATCGTGGGCGACCTCGAAGCCGACTTCGCCAAAGGCCGCATCTCGATCTCCTCCCCCCTCGCCCGCGCCCTCATCGGAAAGAGCAGCGGCGACACCGTCGAAGTGAACACCCCCTCAGGCGGCCGCTCCTACGAAGTGATGAAGGTGGAATTCAAATAATGGCGAGCGCCAAGCTCTCGATCACGCTCCCCGCCAAACAGGCCGCGCACGTGCGCAAGGCCGTGAAAAGCGGCGCCTTTGCATCGAACAGCGAAGTCATCGTAGACGCGCTACGCGCCTGGGAAGAAGAGAGCGAATATCTGCGCAAGGCTTGGGAAGACGGCATTGCCAGCGGGACAGCCGGGGAATGGGACGTCGACGAGTTCCTGAAGAAAGCCCGTGAACGGAAGGCCAAGCGCACGTCGTCGAAGCGTCAGGTGAAAGCCCGATAGTGCCGAGAGTCGTCCGGTCGCTTTTGGCAGACGACGATCTCGACAAGATTTGGGCTTACATCGACGCCGACAATCCGGCCGCGGCCGAAAAATTCATGCGGTCGCTCACGCGCACCTTTGAAATGCTGGCGAGACATGAAGGCCTAGGTACAACCCGGCCCCAAATTGCCGAGACGGTTCGCGTATTTCCCGTCGGCAGGTACTTGATCCTCTTTCGCCGCTTTGAGGGCGGGATTGAAGTCATCCGCGTCATGCGCAGCGCACGCGACACGCGCAACATCGAGTTGGAATGATGTCAAACTTCGACCGGGACGCCCGGATCGCGTTTCGAGGTGCGGATAGTCAGCGCCGTCTTCACCGACCCGACGTTCTTCGCCGCCGTCAATTTCTCGGTGACGAAGCTCTGCCATTCGCTGAGATCGTGCGCGACGCATTTGAGCACAAAGTCGGTTTCCCCCGACATCATGTAGCACTCGCGCACGATCGGCCATTCGGCGACCTGAGCCTCGAACGCCCGTAAATCCGGCTCCGCCTGGCTGTTGAGCCCCACAAACGCAAAGGCCATGACCTCATAGCCCAGCGCCTTGGCGTCCAGGTCGGCGTGATAGCCTTTGATGAAGCCCGCTTGCTCCAAGGCGCGCACGCGCCGTAAACAGGGCGGCGCCGATATCTTGGCTCGATGAGACAGTTCGACGTTCGTGATACGACCGTCGTCCTGAAGTTCGTGAAGAATGCGCCGGTCGATGGCGTCGAGCTTGATCCGCTGCATGAAAAGACCACCGCAGGGTCAGATTATTTCGCGGCTTTCGTTCTACCGCGATAGGCCGAGGATTTCAGCAATAAAATTTCGGGATCACGAAACACTGTGAACGACGCGGCGGTGGAAAACGTCACCTGGGCCATAACCGACGGCCGCGCAGGGATTCTCAACCAGGCCCGCGGCCTGGCCGAAGCCGTCGGCCTGCCCATTCAGGTTAAGACCGTCCACCCCCGGCTGCCCTGGACCCTTCTCCCGGTGACACGATGGCCGGCGCTGGCCACGAACAGCGACGCCTTCCAGCCCCCCTGGCCCCGCGTCGCTATCGGCTGCGGCTGGCGCAGCATCCCCTACATGCTCGCCGTGAAGCGCCTCTCAAAGGGCAAGACCTTCACCGTCCAGCTCCAACACCCACGCGTCGACCCCGCGCTCTTCGACCTCGTCGTCCCGCCGGAGCATGACAATCTCACCGGCGCGAACGTCATCCCAATCATCGGCAGCCCAAACGGCGTCACGCGCGCGCGCCTCGACGCGGCAGCGAGCAAATGGTCGCCCCAACTCGATCGCCTTCCTCACCCGCGTGTCGCGGTCCTGATCGGCGGCGCATCGAAGTCCCACACGTTCAGCAAAGCCGACGCGCGCCAACTCGCAGCCGCGTTGAAGGATCTCACCGCACAAAACATCGGTGTCATGGCGACGACCTCGCGCCGGACGGGTGACGCGCAAACAAAGATCATCCGCGACGCGCTCGAAGGCACCGGCGCGTACGTGTTCAACGGCGAAGGCGAGAACCCTTACACAGGCCTCCTCGCGCTCGCCGACGCCATTCTCGTGACCTCCGATTCCACCAACATGGCCGTCGAAGCGGCGGCGACGGGAAAGCCCGTCTACATTGTGGATATCCCCGGCGGCGGCGCCAAATTCGACCGCCTGCACGAGACGCTGCGGAACCGCGGAATCGCCCGCACCTTCGCCGGCAAAATCGAGCAATGGACATATGAGCCGCTCAACGAAACGGCGCGTGTCGCTGAGCACATTCGCCGCAGATTAGGCCTGTAATTCCAAGGTAAACCGCCCGTGAACCCCTCTACACTTGCGAGAGGGGTTGAGCGGTTCCTATATGCTGTGAGGCAAAGCGGTGCTTCGGGCCGCAAGCAGGGCTGAATGTCGAAAATCCATCATGCAAAAGTACTGATCCTGGGGTCAGGTCCCGCGGGCTATACGGCCGCGATTTATGCTGCACGCGCCATGCTCAAACCCACGCTTGTCGCGGGCTTACAGCCGGGCGGTCAGCTGACGATCACGACGGACGTCGAAAACTATCCGGGCTTCGCCGAAACGATCCAAGGCCCATGGCTCATGGATCAAATGCGCGCGCAAGCCGAACACGTCGGCACCAATCTCGTCGACGACATCATCATCAACGCCGATCTGAAGACGCGCCCCTTCCGCCTCACCGGCGACAGCGGCACGATCTACACCTGCGACACGCTGATCATCGCGACCGGCGCGCAAGCGCGTTGGCTGGGCTTGCCCTCGGAAGAGAACTTCAAAGGCCACGGCGTCTCGGCGTGCGCGACCTGCGACGGCTTCTTCTATCGCGGCAAGGACGTGGCGATCGTCGGCGGCGGCAACACGGCCGTCGAAGAAGCGCTCTTCCTCACGAACTTCGCCAAGTCGGTGACATTGGTCCACCGCCGCGACTCATTGCGCGCGGAAAAGATGCTGCAGCAACGCCTCTTCACGCATCCGAAGATCAAAGTCGTGTGGGATTCCGAAGTCGACAACATCGAAGGCACGAGCGAACCCAAGTCGGTGACGAACGTGAAGCTGCGCAACGCACACACCGGCGCAGTGAGCGATCTGCCCACCGATGGCCTTTTCGTCGCCATCGGCCACGTCCCCGCGACTGAGCTGTTCAAGGGCCAAGTCGATATGGACGCCGACGGCTACATCAAGACCAAGCCCGACTCGACCGCGACCGACATTCCCGGCGTGTTCGCCGCCGGCGACGTAAAGGACCGCATCTTCCGCCAGGCGGTAACCGCCGCAGGCATGGGCTGCATGGCCGCACTCGAAGCGGAAAAATTCATCGCCCACCACGAACAGATGAAGCACGCGGCCGAATAGATGGCGATGGACCTCGACCGCTTGCGCGTCTTCCATGCGGTCGCCACCGCAGGAAGCCTCACGCATGCGGGCGAGGAACTCGACCTCAGCCAGTCGGCGGTCAGCCGCCAAATCAGCGCACTCGAAGACGAACTGAAAGTCCCGCTGTTCTCGCGCCATGCCCGCGGCTTGATCCTCACTGAGCAAGGCGCACGCCTCTACGACTCGACCAAGAGCATCTTCGAACACCTGCACCGCGTCGAAGAAGAGCTGCTGGAAAGTCGCGAGAAGGCGCGCGGCGACCTACGCGTCACGGCGACCGTCGGCATCGGCACCTATTGGCTGACGCCGCGCCTGCGCAAATTCGTCGATGAAAACCCTGATGTGCGCATCCACCTGATCCTGCAAGACGGGGAACTCGACCTCGTCCACCGCGAGGCCGACGTCGCCCTGCGCATGCGCCAACCGGTGCAGAGCGACCTCATTCAGCGCAAGCTCTTCGACGTCACCTATCACATCTATGCTTCGCCCGATTACATCAAGCGCAAGGGCCAGCCGGCGACGATTGAAGAACTCGACGACCACAACATCATCACCTACGGCAACGCACCACCCGAACTCAGCAAAGTGAACTGGCTCGCCGACGTCGGACGCAAAGCCGGCCACCCGCGCCCGCCGACGCTGTGCGTGAACAACATCATCGCGATGGGAAAATCGATCGAGCTCGGCATCGGCTTAGGCTCGCTCCCCGACTACTTCGCGCACGGCAATCCAAATCTCACGCGCGTCGCCTGCAGCACGCAGGGCCCGTGCTACGAAATTTATCTCTGCTATCCAGAATCGATGCGCGGTTCGAAACGCGTCGCCGTGTTCCGCGATTTCGTGGTTTCACAAGCGCGTGAATGGGCGTTCTAACCGCTGTTTTCGGCAGGTTCCGCACACCTTGAGAACTCAGCACGGCGCACCTATTTGATAATGGCCGGAGCGGTTCTCCCCCAGATACAGGGCTCCGGTCCCAGGATTTCCCCTTCCTGGAAAAGCGGCCGGTGTTGCCCCCAACGCACCGGCAAGGCGTGACGAGGCCGGGCTGCTGACTCAACCCCAGCAGTCCGGCCCTCTCTTTTTTTGGGGGCAGATTGTCGCTCTAAGCGGCGCAGCCTTTTCCTTCAGCACCCGCTTCGTCGACGCTGGATATTTCGCCAGCGCCTTTGCGCTGCGCGTCGGGCGGCGCATCAAATCGCCGCCGCAATTCGGGCAAGCGCCCTTCAGCACGCCGCTCGCGCAATCCGCGCAGAACGTGCACTCGAACGAACAGATCATCGCGTTGGTGGCCGAAGGCCCCAGATCGCGATCGCAACATTCGCAGTTCGGCCGAAGCTCAAGCATGCTCCCTCGCAAAGTCAGTGGCGTTGATGAAAAGCTGAACCACGGCCTCCAAGGCGCGCCGGTCCACGTCGTCAAAGCGGGCAAGCAACGGGCTGTCGAGATCAAGGACGCCATGCACCACGCCGTCTTTGATCAGTGGCACAACGATTTCGGAGTTGGACGCGGAATCGCAAGCGATGTGCCCTGGAAACGCATGTACGTCCTCGACCAGCACCGTCTCGCGCCGCGCCGCCGCAGTCCCGCAAACGCCTTTGCCGACGGCGATGCGCACGCAAGCGGGCTTGCCCTGGAACGGGCCCAGCACGAGCTCGCCCCGCTTCATCAAATAGAATCCGGCCCAGTTCAAATCCGGCACGATCTGCCAGATCAACGCGGCGACATTGGCGGCATTCGCAATCAAATCGCGCTCGCCGTCGAGAAGCCCGCGCGTCTGACGCGCAAGCTCCTCGTAGATTTCACTCTTGCTGCCTGAGACTTTCTCGACCGCGAACATGCGAACCCTCAGTGGCCGCGCGCTTCCTTGCCCCACACTTCGTCGAGGCGTGCGTCGCGGCCGCAATTGTACCGGTAGAACTTATAGCGCACGGGATTCTTCTTGTAATAGTCCTGGTGATAGTCCTCCGCCGCATAGAACGGCCCGGCCTTGACGATTTCCGTGACGATGGGCCGCTTGAACCGCGGCTGCAGCGCCGCCTTCGAAGCCTCAGCCAACTGCTTCTGTTTCTCGTCGAGATAGAAGATGGCCGAGCGATACTGCGTACCGTAGTCGCAGAACTGAGCCTCCTTCGTCAGCGGATCGACGTTGCGCCAAAAGACGTAGAGCAGCTTCTCATACGTCACCATCTGCGGGTCGTAGACGACTTTGACGACCTCTGCATGACCCGTGCCCCCGGACGACACGTCTTCATACGTGGGGTTCGCCACCGTCCCGCCGGTGTAGCCCGACGTGGTCGACAGCACGCCGGGCACCTTGTCAAAGTCCGACTCGACGCACCAGAAGCAGCCGCCCGCAAAGATCGCAACCGCGCTCCCTGCAGGCGCAGGCGCCGATGGCGCAGCGCTCACACCCAACACGATATCGGCAAACCGCAAACCGAAGACCGCAAGCCCGGCGATCAGCGACAGCAGGATAACCCGTCCGAATCCAAAACCCTTGCTCATATCCGCCTCACGCCGTCGCCGGCTTGAAAGTCATCGCGACGCCGTTCATGCAATAGCGCTGCCCCGTCGGCGCAGGGCCATCGGGAAACACATGGCCCAGATGACCGCCACAGCGCCGGCAGTGAACTTCCGTGCGCACCGTGAACAACGTGTTGTCGGCCTGCGTTCCGATCGCGTTCGGCAGCGGCTTCCAGAAACTCGGCCAACCCGTGCCGCTGTCGTATTTGGCGTCCGACGAGAACAGCGCCAAGTCGCAACCGGCGCAGTGGAATATACCCCGGCGCTTCTCTCTATCGAGCGGACTGGATTCCGGACGCTCCGTCCCGTGATCGCGCAGCACGTAATACTGCGCGGGCGTCAATTGCTTGCGCCATTCGGCTTCGGTTTTCGTGACTTCGAATTTTCCCGCGGCCGCCGTCGTGCCGCGCATCGAAAAGACGGACGCCATCGCTGCCGCCAGGCCGCCAAGCGCGACCGTGCCAAGCAAAGTTCTACGATCCATGTGGGAAATCTCCTGACGTGTCTCCATGCTAGTACGGCGCGGACACGCGCACGGACCAATCACGGAGACGAGAGGGAGCATATAGACCCCCTCCCGCAAATTGGTATCTCAGGCCGCCGCGGCCGCCTGCGCGCGCGAGGCAATGGCGTTGTCGGCAAGCTTGCCCGTCAGCTCGGCCAAGTGGTCGAACTTGTAGGTAAAGGTCGCTGCCCCCTGGGTCGCCGAACGCAGTTCGATGATAAACGTCTGCAGTTCGGACTCTGGGATATGAGCCTGCACCGTGTCCCACCCCGGCCAGCCTTCGCGCCCGTCAAAACCCAGAAGCTGCCCACGCTTGCCGGTGATGATTTGATTGATGCGCGCCGTATGTTCCGCCGGCGTATGCACGGAAACGGCCATCACCGGTTCAAGCAGCACCGGCGAACAATTCGCCATGCCTTCCGACATGCCGACCTTCGCCGCCATTTGAAAGGCGGCATCGCTGGAATCGACCGAGTGCGAACTGCCGTCGGTCAGCGCCACCGACACATCGACGACCGGAAAGCCCAGCGGCCCCTTATGCAGATAGTCGCGTATGCCCTTCTCGACCGACGGAATGAACTGCCGCGGCACCACGCCACCCGTCACCTGATCGAGAAATTCGAAACCGCCGCCGCGCGGCAGCGGCTTGATCTGCAGCACGACGTCGCCAAACTGCCCGTGACCGCCCGACTGCTTCTTGTGACGTCCGCGTTGCTCCGTCGATTTGCGAATAGTCTCGCGATAACCGACATGCGGCGGATGCGCGGCAAGCTTTAAGCCGAACTTGCGTTCGATCCGCGCCAACGCCGTCTTCAAGTGAACCTCGCCTTGACCCAGCAGCACGGACTCGTGCGTCTCGGCGATCTGTTCGAAGCCGACGCCCGGATCCTCCTCGCGCATCTTTGTGATCGCACTCGACAGCTTCACGTCGTCGTTGCGGTTCGCAGCCTTGATGGCGAGCTTATAGACCGCGGGCAAAACCTCCGGCCGCTTCAACGCCTTCACCGCCCGCGGCGCGGCAAGCGTGTCGCCGGTCTGCGCTCTCTCAAGCCGACCGATAGCGACAAGATCGCCGGCGCCGGCGCCCGGCACCTTCGTTGCTTTATCGCCAAGCATCGAGAACAGACCCGACGCCCGCTCATCGCCGCCATCGCTGCGTGCCAGCGTCGCGCCGTCCTTCAAGATGCCGCGCAGCACGCGCACCAAAGACATCTTTCCACCGGCCGCATGGAAGGTCTTCACGACCTGCACGACCGGATCATCGCCTACGGCCTCAAGCCCCTGCCGTTTCGCCGTCCGCAAAACGTCAGGCACCTCATGCCGTAAGGCCTTCAGCAATCGCCGTACGCCATTGTCCTTCTCGGCGGACCCGATCAGCACCGGCACGATCAAACCTTCAGCCAGCTCCCGCGACAAATCGCTGAACACTTCGTCGCGCGGCGGCTCGATGTCGGAGAGCAACTCCTCCATCAGATGGTCGTCGTAGTCGGCAAGCTTCTCCAGCATCTGATACCGCGCCTCATGCTCGCGGTCCGCCATGTCTGAGGGAATGGCGACGACTTCCGACGCCGCATGTTCGCGATAGACGAACGCGCGCTCGAGCGCGAGATCGACGAAGCCCGAGACGATGCCGTCTTTCCAGATCGGCACCTGACGCAGCACCAGCGGCAGCGCCGACACGCGCTGCAACGCGGCGAGCAAATCGCGGATCTGCCCATGCGCCTTATCGATTTTGTTGACGAACAGAAAATGCGGAACGCCGAGATCGCCAAGCCGCTTCAACAACGGCTGCAGAAGCGCAACCTTCGTCGGGTCGGGCTCCGTCACGACGACGGCGGCATCTACGCCGCTAAGCGCATTCAACGTCTCTTGCTGAAACTCGATCGATCCCGGGCAATCGAGAAACGTGAAGTGGTCGCCGAGGTAGTTCGTCGCCGCGGCCGTGACCTCGACGCTCATCATGCGCTCGCGCGCTTCGGCCGACGCATCGCCGACCGTGCTTTGTGCGTGAGTCCCTTTGCGTGTGATCGTACCCGTGATCCACAGCATGCTTTCAAGCAGCGATGTCTTCCCGCCGCCCTGAGGTCCCACGAGGGCCACGCAACGCGGCCCATGTCCTCCCTTACCGTTCTTTTCTGCCATGAGGTTGCTCCCTGATCGCCCGGGGGCGCAACCAACGCTAGAGGCACGCCCTTGAGTTACCGGGCGCCCTCATCGTTTCAACGGAACGGCCCCTCGCGCAAGGGGAAAAGCGTTTAACGAAGGTTCGCGCAGAAACGCTGAATCCGCTCGCACGCTTTCTCGAGAATGTCTTCCGACGTTGCATAGGAGATGCGGAAATACGGCGCAGATCCAAACGCCGCGCCGTGAACGACGGCGACGCCTTCGGCTTCGAGAAGCTCGGCCGCAAAGGTTTCGTCGTTGTCGATCGTCCGCCCGGACGGCGCAACCTTGCCGATCGTACCCGCGCATGATGGGTACACGTAGAACGCGCCCTCCGGCGTCGGGCATTTCAAACCCTTTGCCTGGTTCAACATCGACACGACCAGGTCACGGCGTACCTGAAACTGACGCGCGCGCTCGGGGATGAAATCCTGAGGTCCGGTCAGAGCCTCGACCGCCGCCCATTGACTGACCGAAGCCGCCATCGTCGTCGACTGCGACTGGATCGCCGCCATCGCCTTGATCAGCGGTTCGGGTGCAGCGCAATAACCGATGCGCCAACCGGTCATCGAATAGGCTTTCGAACACCCGTTCATGGTCAGCGTGCGCGGATAGAGCTTCGGCTCGACCTGCGCAATCGTCGCAAATTTGAAGTTGTCGTAGAGAATGTGCTCGTACATATCGTCGGTCAGCACCCACACATGCGGGTGGTCCAACAACACGGTCGCCAGCGCCTTCAAATGCGCCGCGGAATAAGCGGCGCCCGTCGGGTTCGACGGCGCGTTCAACATCACCCACTTGGTCTTCGGCGTAATCGCTTTGGCAAGTTGCTCGGCCGTGATGCGAAACCCGTTCGCCTCAAGACCCGGCACGATGACCGGCGTCGCGCCGCACAACTGAACGATATCCGGATAGCTGACCCAATACGGTGACGGAATGATCACCTCGTCGCCCGGATTCAGCGTCGCCACGAACGCGTTGAAGATGATCGCCTTGCCGCCTGGCGCGACCAGTGTCTGCGACGGCTTATAGTCGAGGCCATTCTCGCGCTTAAACTTCTCCGTGATCGCCTTACGAAGTTCGGGAATGCCCTCGACCGCCGTATAGCGCGTCTCGTTCCGCTCGATCGCGCGATAGGCAGCCTTTTTGATATTCTCCGGTGTTGGAAAATCCGGCTCGCCCGCGCCAAGACCGATCACGTCGCGACCGGCGGCGATCAGATCGCGCGCCTTCTGCGACACCGCAATCGTCGGCGACGGTTTGATGCGTTGAAGGGCTTTCGACAGAAAGCCGCTAGGCAGCGCTGAGCCGCTCATCTTTCTTGTATCCACGTTTAGGAATGACGCGGGTGTGTAGCAGATTCGTTCGCACACGCACACCCGCCGATTTCGAGAGCCGGATCAAAACCTTAAGCGATTTAAACGTTCTTTAGGCCGGGCGGAGCGACAATGCGTCCAAAGCAAAACGTCGGAGGCCCAACATGGCGCCACGGACTCTGGGCCTGCTTGTCGCCCTCGCTCTCACCCTCGCCGGCTGCGGCGACTCGAACGCACCGGCCGGCCGCTGGGAGGGCTTCTCCCAATCGGCGAGTTGGCTGGTTGCCGTGCGCCTGCAGGTGGACAAGGGTAATGTGATCCACGCGACCGCCCTGTCCGTCAGCGTCGCCGGGGTATCGCTGCCCAAGCGCGTGGAACTGACCGACAAGATCAAGAAATCTCTGGCCGCCCAATGGCCCATGGCGGTCGAGGGCCAGATCGACTTCAAGGACAACGTCATAACCAAGGCGGGCGGCTATGCCCCCCTGTTCCTTTACGACCCGAAGTCGCACGGGATGACCTTCAATTTCTACGCTGGCGGCCGATTGACCGAGAGGATCAAGCTATTCCCGGTCAAAACCTTCGCCTCCCGCTAACCCTGCGACAGATCCCAGTTGGCAAGCGAGGCCGCTTTCGGCATGGTGTCCCGGTACTAGATGCTTTTTTGGTGTGGTGGGCTGAATGAGGGGCAAGTTTGCGGTCGCGGCGTCGGTTTTTGCCCTCGCGATCGGACTTTCAGCCTGTGAGGGCGCGGCGCACGGCACGTGCGCGACGGCCGAAGGCGTGGCCCAAAAGATCACCATCCTGACCGACGACCTGACCAAGGCCCAAGGGACCGGCAAGATCGACGCGATGACGGCCGGCGACATCAGCGCCAAGGTCATGGCCGCAGGCGCCAAGTTCAAAGGCGACCGCAACCACCGCGCCTACTGCAGCGCCCTCGACCAGATCCGCAAAGACGCCGGCCTGTAATACCCTTGCGCACTTGCAGGCATTAAGCACGGCCTGCTACCACGGACATCTTCTGCTTCCGACTCTTAAGCGAAGGCGAACCCGTGTCGAATATGCGCTTGTTTCTCGTCCCCGCCGTCTGCGCGACCCTGCTGCCCCTGACCGCCTGCGTTGACCCCGCCGACCGCGCCGAACTGGTGCAGTCGCCGCTGGTCAGACCGCCGATGATGAACACGAGACCAGCAACCTTCGACTGCGATCAGCTCGGTCGCGTCGTCGTGCGCCCGGTCGGCGAAGACGGCAAAGCCATCGTCCTCGCCTTGGCCAACAAGGAGATTCAGCTGAAGTCGGTGCCCTCCGACGAGGGCCAAAAATACTCTGACGGTCAGACGGTATTCTGGATGCGCGCCGCCAAGGCGACGCTCCTCGTCGCCGGCGAGGAAGAGCCGGAGTCGTGCACAAAGCCGGACTAGTCCCCGGCTTCTACTCCACCGCCACGTACACGTTCGTCAGCAACTCACCCTCTTCAGTCTCGACGGGGTCGCTAACGTACTCTTCCCATTTGACCGGCTTTTCCTTCAGCCCGTTCTCTTTCGTGTACGCATCCAGTCGTCCAAAGCTCGTCGCCACCGTGTTGTACGGACCCTTGTGCGTTAGCTTCACGACGCGCCCCGCGTAAGTATCGCCGACCTTGACGCCGTCGGCTTCCGCCGGCGGCGACGTAGGTTTCGCAGCCAGCGGCAACGCCGCGTCGAACACCCAATCGCCCGCGGGGTTATGCGAAACGGTGATGGCAAGCGGCGCACCGGCAATCTCCAAGCCGTGCTCCTGCGCATAATTGAGAAGCTTTTGGTTCGCAGCCCCCAGCGCCGCCGAGATCGCAGCCGCGTCGGTCGCCTTCGCCGTAGCTCGCGTCAGCACGATGGGTCGCGATTCCACGGTCGTGATCTCGGCGCCCTTCGTCGGATCGGCGTCGGCCGGCGGCGGAGGGATGTCGGGCGGCAGCGTGCCGTCGCCCGGCGTCGACAGCGCCGCATTCGTTTCCGCCGTCGCGTTGGTTTCGACCAGCTTCTTCAGATTGGCGAGGCCTTCCTCATAGTCCTTGCCGATCCACGTATCGAACATCAGTCCCATGTAGCGCATCACGGGGTTCATCCCGACATCCGTATCCATGGTCCACAAGACCCTGGTGCCGCCTTCGACCGCCGTGAGGCTGAATGCAGCGAAGGCGGTGCCCTGTCCGTCGAAGTCGAGTTTGGTTTTGACCGACGAAAACTCGGTGCTCTCGATGATTTCCTGGCTGCCGTTGCCCTGCGTCTCGCTGATCCAGCTGATCTTCGCCCCTTTACCTTGTGGCGGCCCTTCGAGCGTCAGCTGCATGTTCGGCTCACGCTTGTACCAAGCCCCCCATTCCTTCGCGCGCGTGAGATCGTTGACGACCTCGAACACCGCGGCCGGTTGCGCGCCGATGACGGTCGACCGCTCCACATGAATGTTCTGCGGCAGCACGAAGGCGACGCCGACCACAACGACGACCAACACAACCAAGCCGATGAGGATGTTCCGCACCATGTCAGGCACCTGTTCTAAGAGCAGTTCGCAATCTGATCCTTCGGAACCAGACTCGCGTACCAAGCATTTCATAATATCATTCTTGAGGCTCCGATGCGTGCAACCCTGCCACACACCACAGACTTCGTGCGCCTGCGGGCCTACGGTTTAACAGCGATTCTGCGCACAACCGCAGTATTGGCGACCGCATTCTTGCTCGCCGCCTGCGAACAGCCGCCGGTCAATCGAGAGGGCGCCCAACCGCTCTCGACCGTCCAAAGCGTCGATCTCCAGCGCTATCTGGGCCGCTGGTACGAAGTCGCCCGGTTCCCGAACCAGTTCGAAGTCGATTGCGTCGGTGTCACGGCAACCTACAGCCTCAACCCGGACGGTACGATCAAAGTCGTCAACAGCTGCCGCAAGGGCAAACTCGACGGCACAGAAGATATCGCCGAGGGCACGGCAAAGGTCGTCGACACGACGACCAACGCGAAACTCAGCGTCACCTTCTTCTGGCCCTTCGCCGGCGACTATTGGGTGCTCGATCTCGCGGACGATTACAGCTGGGCGCTCGTCGGCGAACCCTCCGGCCGGTATCTCTGGATACTCTCACGCACGCCGGAAATCCCGAACGAGACGCGCACACAGCTCGTCGCGAAGCTTGCGGCGATGGGCTATCGCACCGGCGCGCTCTACTGGACGCCGCAACCGCCCGCTAGTCGGTAACGCTGAAAACCGGCGCGGGCAAAGCGAAAACTGACGCGTGAAACACATCGGCCGCCGCACGGCGCGCGGCGCCCGACACGCGCATCGCCGACTTTGGTAAGCGCGTTTCGGCCCACGACAACCGATCGCGGCAAAATCGATCAAGCGCCTCGATCGGCTCACCCGTTCCGAACTCGTTCGTCGTGGATTTGCGCTCACGCAGCGCGACGATTGCGTCGCCGACATCCGCAGGCAGCTCGACACCGTCCAACAGCATCGGCAACGACATCGGCGGCGTCTCGTCGGGCCGAGTCTCGATCCACAACAGCGCCACCGCCGGACGCACGACGTAGAAGTACTTCTTGAGATTAATCGCGCTGCGCCCACCGACATGCCGGGCAAATTGCTTGGAGGCCAACCCGTAGTAGTGCCGCATCAACGCGTCGCGGTTGAGCGGCCGCGCAAACAACTGCCGCAACGCCCCCGCCTCCCACCCGCTCTCGCGATACGTGATCGGCGATGTCAGCCATTCGACCAACGCCGGATTCCACGACAGGCCCAGCGATAACGCCTTGCGCAAGTCCCACCCGCTAAGATCGATCTCGTCGTCGATCGGCCGCTCGATCACGTCGCGCGGCACGAACAGCGCGACATAGTCTTCGACGCGGCGCACATAGATGAACCGCACATCGTAGTCGCTGTCGGGCGAGGCAAAGCCCCACGCGCGACTACCGGACTCGACCGCCAGCACGATGCGAATATTCTGCGCGCGCTCAAGCTCATCGAGTCGCGCGCGAATCACCGTTTGCACCGCCCCTGGAATGTCGTCGATCGAAGCATGGGGAAGCACGCAGGCACCCTCGTGAATATCGCGCCAACGCCATAGCACAACGACGGCTTGCGGATATCGCGGCGCTTTCCTCGACATCGGAGAATCCCATCGCCATAGTCCGGCCTATGTCGATTTGGGGCTGGTTACTTCTGGGCGCCGGTACGTGGGTCTTGGCCGTCGCGCTCAAGGTCCTCGCGGATTTCGTCGTGCAAAGTTCGACGCAAATCGCGTTGCGCGATTGGGCGGCCTCCGTTCTGTCAGGCGTCTGGTCCTCGATCTGCGAACTGGGCCTCGCCGCCCTCGCCTTCTGGATTTGGAACGCAAGCTTTGCCGACGCCCTCGTCATGGCGGTCGGCGCCGCGTTGGCCGAACTCGTGGTCCTTCTGATCCCCGCCATCGCCGCAAAGCGCGCTCAGACGAAGACAAAGCAGACCGCCGGCTGGAACGCGTTCTTCGCCGAACGCGGCGTCGCCTTCGCAAGTCACCTGGTGAGCCGCGCGCTGATGTGGCTGGGGGTAGCCGGCGGAGGCGGCCTCAAGGCGGCGCTCAGCGCACTCGCCCTCTTCGCGACCGCTGAAGGCATCCAAGCCTACGGCCAGGCCCGGGAATGGGACTGGCTCAACCGGCGCGTCTTGCTGACCTTCCTGATCTTCCAAGGCGTCTGCGTTGCGGTCCAAATCGTCCTGCTTTTCCTGTGGTGGCCCTAAGACATCGTCCCGATCCGGCACGATCCGGCCGCCGGCGTTTGACAAAGCATTAAGGCCTTTTTCCTACGCTGCCCCGAACCGAGGGGAACGAGCCTATGGAAATGGACCGCCAGACGATCATCGTGGTGTGCGGCGCCATCGTCGGCCTGACGCTGTTCGGCGGCATATTTTTGTCGTCCCCGAAGACGCGCGGCGACCACGCCCGTCCGATTTACGCCCAAGACGACGTTCGCTATAAACTGCAGCAGGAAGAGCTGAAAAAGCCCAAGACCAAGAAGCAAAAGCCCGCCGCCGAGCCCATCATCTCCTCGAGCGAATCCTCTGGCGGCGGCGAGGTCTCAAGTGATGAGTCGAACGACGAGTCGAGCGAAGAACCGTCGATTACCGATCACGAACCCCAGGAAGAACCGTCGCTCGACTAGCCGCCAGCCGGTTCCCTCAACCCTGAGAAAGCAATAACCTCGGCCCAGCCGGCCGCACAAAGAAGGCGCCGGGACGGGAGAGACCGATGCCGAACCAGAACGCGCCGCAGCACATGGTCGTGCGCCGCATGCGTTTTCCCTATCCCGACAGTCTCAAAGCGTGGTGGAATCGGGCGCGGCCCGAATTCAGTCACATCGTCAACGCCGCATCGCTCGCGATGCCGTTCCTCGAACCCTACCTCATCGAGACGATGCGCAAAGCGAAAGAGCGCATCACCGACCCACAGCTGCAGCAAGAAGTCGACCTCTACATCGGCCAAGAGTCCACGCACTTTCGCCAGCATCAGCAATTCAACAAACGCCTGGCCGACCTCGGCTACAAAACCGTTCCCGCGCTCGAAGCAAAACTGAAAGCCGACTACGATGCCTTTTCCCGCACGCGCTCCTTCACGTTCAACATCGCGTACGCCGAAGGCTTTGAGGCGATGGCGCTGACCATCGGCCACATGCTTGTCGAAGACCGCGAATTCCTCTTCGCCGACGCCGACCCCGCCGTATCGTCGCTCGTGCTCTGGCACTTCGTCGAAGAGATCGAACATAAGTGCGTCACCTACGACGTCTTTAAGGCTCTCGACGGTCGCTACGCCTGGCGCATCTACGGCCTGCTCTACGCGACGATCCACATCATGGCGCGCACCCGCCAAGGCTATCGCGCGATGCTGATCGAAGACGGGCGTTGGTACACGCTGAGTTCGCGCCTGACATTGTATCGAGTGCTCGCGCGCATCCTACTCAAGGTCACGCCGCGCCTGCTGCGCGTCCTTCGCCCTGGCTACGATCCACGCCAAGTCGTCGACCCCGCATGGGCCGGCGAATGGTGGCGTCTGCATAGCGAAGGCGGCAACGGCCTCGGCGAGCTCGACACCACCCGCCTCGCATCACCCATCCCCATTCCTCGCACCGTCTGAAAGTAATCCATGACCGAAATGCCGGAGCGCCGCCGCGCGTTATTGTTTCTGAACGGCATCGCCCTCTTCTGTTTCGCCGTCTTCGTCGGCTGGCATTGGTTCTTCGCATTGCTCGGCGAGATCGTGCTCTGGCCCGTCATCCCACCCGTCGACGTCCAAGTCCCCGGCGACGAACGCGCCTGGCGCATGGTCCACATGGAAGCGATCACGCAAGGCCTGCTGCTGATGGCGCTGGGCCTCGGGGGCCGCTTCATCTACCTGACCCCACAGTGGCACCGCATCTTTTTCTGGAGCGCCATCGTCACCACCTGGCTCTTCACCGTGCCCACCTACTTCCACGCCATGCTCGGCACCCGCGGCCTCGCGATGGGCGGCGGCCCCTTCAAACCCGGCCTCGCCAACGACGTGCTTTATCTCATCGGTTGGCCCCCGGTGATCGCGGTCCACGTGATGCTGGCGCTCGCCGTGATTGGCGTCTGGGGATACGTGAGAACGCTCCCGAAATAGCAGTGCGTTCGCCCGGAACGAGAGAAATCAGCTGCCACCAATTCCGCCGCGTGTGTCGCCACACCGGCGAACTTTGGATAATCTCCGGGCCAGATGTGCCGGGCCAGTTGGCCCGCCTCCCAAGACAGAGATCCACATGACCCGCTTCAGCGTTCTCACCATCGCGACGTCGCTCGCCCTGGGCCTCAGCGCATCGTTCACCGCCGTCGCCGCCGACGACGTGATCCCGCGCAAAATCATCTTCGGCAATCCCGAGAAGAACCAACCGCTCATCAGTCCCGACGGTTCGAAGATCGCGTTCGGCGCGCCGGTGAACGGCGTGATGAACGTCTGGGTCGCCCCCGCCAACAACATCGCCGCCGCAAAGCCGGTCACGCAAGAGAAGGTTCGCCCCATCCGCATCTACGCCTGGGCCGCGAACGGAACGCATCTGCTCTACGCGCAAGACCAGGGCGGCGACGAGAACTTCCACATCTACGCCGTCGACGTCGCCAAGAACACGACGAAGGATTTGACGCCCTATCCCAAGACGCAGGCTGATCTCATCGGAACCGTCTACAGCCGCCCTGACGAGGTAATGATCGGCCTCAACAACCGCGACGAAAAATGGCACGACGCGTGGATCATCAACATCGTCACCGGCCAAGGTAAGCTGGTGCAGAAGAACGAGGGCTTCGCAGGCTTCCTCACCGACAACAAACTCGCCGTCCGCTTCGCCTCGAAGCCGACGCCTGATGGCGGCCAAGAAATCCTGCGTCCCGACGGCGCGGCGTGGAAACCGTTCGCGAAAATCCCGGGCGACGATTCACTCACCACACAACCGCTCTTCTTCACCGGCGACGACAAGTCGATCTACATGCTCGACAGCCGCGGCCGCGACAAGAGCGCGCTGACGCTCGTCAACGCCGATACAGGCGCCGTCACGGTGGTCGGCGAATCCGCGAAAGCCGACGTGGCCGAGGTGATCTCCGACCCGGTGTCGAAGAAGGTGCTGGCCTACGCCGCCGAATTCGATCGCAACGAGTGGACGACCCTCGATCCGGCACTGAACGCCGACTTCGCGTTCCTCAAAGCCCAAATTCCCGGCGAATGGAATCTGCTCAGCCAGACGAAAGACAACAACGTCTGGACGCTGCGCATCGACAACGTCGCCGAGCCTGTGAAGTTCGCGCTATACGACCGCAAGGCCAAGAAGCTCACGACGCTCTTCAGCGCCCGTCCCAAACTCGAAGGCGCCCCCCTCACCAACATGAACGCGCGCGTGATCAAAGCACGCGACGGCCTCCAGCTCGTCTCGTATCTGACCCTGCCGAAAGGCAGCGACCCCGACGGCAACGGCGTCCCCGACAAGGCGCTGCCGATGGTGCTCAACGTCCACGGCGGCCCGTGGGGCCGCGACAGCTTCGGCTACAATCCCGAACACCAATGGCTCGCCAACCGGGGCTATGCGGTGCTGTCGGTCAACTTCCGCGCCTCGACCGGCTTCGGTAAAGCCTTCGCCAACGCCGGCGACAAAGAATGGGCCGGCAAGATGCACGACGACCTGCTCGACGCCGTCGACTGGGCCGTCGCCAGCAAGATCGCACAGAAGGACAAGGTCGCGATCTACGGCGGCTCCTACGGCGGCTACGCCACACTCGTCGGCCTCACCTACACGCCGACCACGTTCGCCTGCGGCGTCGACATCGTCGGCCCGTCAAACCTGGCGACGCTCTTGGGCAGCATCCCGCCCTACTGGGCTTCGTTCCTCGACAACCTGAAGCGCCGCGTCGGCGACCCGACAACGCCCGAAGGCGCAAAGCTGCTCAAGGACCGCTCGCCGCTCTTCCGCGCCGACAAAATCCAGCGCCCGCTGCTCATCGCCCAAGGGGCCAACGACCCGCGCGTCAAACAAGCCGAGTCCGACCAAATCGTAAGCGCGATGACGCAGAAGAAACTGCCCGTCACCTACGTCCTCTACAAAGACGAAGGCCACGGCTTCGCGCGCCCCGAAAACCGCATCTCCTTCTACGCGATCTCGGAGGGCTTCCTCGCGCAATGCCTCGGCGGTCGCTTCGAACCGATCGGCCAAGACTTCCAAGGCTCGTCGGTGGCAGTACCCGCCGGCGCCGAACACATCCCGGGCCTGAAAGAAGCCCTCGCCGGCCGCTAACGCAGGGCGACGACACCATGACGGCTCCGGCGGTCCATCTCTTTCTCACCGGACCGCTGAGCCAATGGCATCCCGCCCGCTTCACGGTGGGCGGGATCGCTTACAACTGCGCCGAACAATACATGATGCATCGCAAGGCGCTGCTGTTCGGCGACACGGCGATGGCTGCGCGGATTCTGAACGCAGCGAAGCCGCACGATCAGAAACAGATGGGCGCCAGCGTCGAAGGCTTCGTCGAAGAAACGTGGTGCAACCATCGCGTCGAAATCGTCACGACCGGCAACATGGCAAAATTCTCGCAGAACGACGGCCTCAAGAAACGCTTGCTGCAAACCGGCGAGGCGATCCTCGCTGAAGCCAACCCCCGCGACGCGATATGGGGCATCGCGCTTGCGGCGGATGACCCCCGCGCACTGAATCCCACGCAATGGCAAGGCGAGAACCTGCTCGGCCGCATCCTGATGGACGTCCGCGCGCGCCTGCGCGCCTAGCACCGTAACCGCGATCGTTCCGCCCGCACCCGCCTAACGCCACGCTGCTGCCAAATCCCGGCAGTGGGCCGCGCTATATCGACCTATGCGCGATCCGAACCTATATTCGCAGCCCATGCCCCCGACCCGCCCCAAGAACGGCCTGGCCGAAGCGCCAGCCGCCATGTTTGTCCCGCACAAACCCGCCCGCCCGGAGAAATCCGAGGGCGGCAAGCGGTTCAAAGTTGTGTCCGACATGACGCCCAAGGGCGATCAGCCGAACGCGATCAAGGAACTCGTCGCCGGCCTCAAGGCGAACGAGCGCGACCAGGTCCTGCTCGGCGTCACCGGTTCCGGAAAAACCTTCACGATGGCGAAGATCATCGAGGCGACCCAACGCCCGGCCCTGATCCTCGCGCCGAACAAGACGCTCGCGGCACAGCTCTACAGCGAGATGAAAAGCTTCTTCCCCGAAAACGCGGTCGAGTATTTCGTCAGCTATTACGACTATTACCAGCCTGAAGCCTACGTCCCGCGCACCGACACCTACATCGAGAAGGAATCGTCGATCAACGAACAGATCGACCGCATGCGCCACTCCGCAACGCGCTCGGTGTTGGAGCGCGACGACGTCATCATCGTGGCCTCCGTCTCCTGCATCTACGGTATCGGCTCGGTCGAGACGTACACGGCGATGACGTTCAGCGTGGAGGCCGGCAAGCGCATCTCGCGCAACGAATTGCTCGCGAACCTGGTGGCGCTACAGTACCGCCGCAATGACGCCAGCTTCACCCGCGGTTCGTTCCGCGTGCGCGGCGACACCGTCGAACTCTTCCCCGCCCACTATGAAGACAGCGCCTGGCGCATCACCCTCTTCGGCGACGAAGTCGAAGCGATCCACGAATTCGACCCGCTGACCGGCCAAAAGACCACCGAACTCGAAGCGATCAAAGTCTACGCCAACTCGCACTACGTGACGCCGCGCCCCACGCTGACGCAGGCGATGAAGGGCATCAAAGACGAACTGCGCGTCACGCTCGACAAGTTCCAGCGCGAAGGCAAACTGATCGAAGCCCAGCGCATCGAACAACGCACCCTTCTCGACCTTGAGATGATGGAAGCGACCGGCTCCTGCCCCGGCATCGAAAACTATTCGCGCTGGCTCACCGGCCGCAAACCGGGCGAGCCGCCGCCGACCATGTTCGAATACATCCCCGACAACGCCATCGTCTTCGCCGACGAAAGCCACGTCACGATCCCGCAGATCGGCGGCATGTACAGGGGCGACTTCCGCCGCAAATTCACGCTCGCCGAGTACGGCTTCCGCCTGCCGTCATGCATCGACAACCGCCCGCTCAAGTTCGAAGAGTGGGACGCCATGCGCACGCAAACGGTCAGCGTCTCGGCAACCCCCGGCTCATGGGAGATGGAACGCACCGGCGGCGTCTTCGTCGAACAAGTCATCCGCCCGACCGGCCTCATCGACCCACCGGTCATCATCCGCCCGATCGAACACCAGGTCGACGACCTCGTCGCCGAATGCAAAGAGGTGGCGGCGAAAGGCTACCGCTCGCTCGTCACGGTACTGACGAAGAAGATGGCCGAAGACCTCACCGAATATCTGCACGACCAAGGCATCCGCGTGCGCTACATGCACTCCGACATCGAAACGTTGGAGCGCATCGAGATCATCCGCGACCTGCGCCTCGGCGCCTTCGACGTACTCGTCGGCATCAACCTGCTGCGCGAAGGCCTCGACATCCCCGAATGCGCGCTGGTCGCCATCCTCGACGCCGACAAGGAAGGCTTCCTGCGCAGCGAAACATCGTTGGTGCAAACGATCGGCCGCGCAGCCCGCAACATCGACGGCCGCGTCATCCTCTACGCCGACAAAGAAACCAACTCGATGCAGCGCGCCATCGCCGAAACCTCGCGCCGCAGAGCCCGCCAAGACGAATACAACAAAGCCAACGGCATCACGCCCGAAAGCGTCCGCAAATCCATCGGCGACATCATCCAAAGCCCCTACGAGCGCGACCACGTCCTCGTCGACATCGGCGAGAAGAACGGCAAACCGCTCATCGGCCACAACCTGCGCGCCCACATCGTCGACATGGAAAAGCGCATGAAAGAAGCCGCCGCCGACCTGGAGTTCGAAGAAGCCGGCCGCCTCCGCGACGAAATCAAACGCCTGCAAGCCACCGAACTCGCCATCGCCGACGACCCCTTCGCAAGACAAGAAGCCATCGCCGAAGCCGCCGAAGAAGCCACCGCCCGCAAACGCCCCCGCCTCAACGAGGACGGCACCGAACGCACCCGCGCCCCAACGCCCACCGGCAAGTCCAGCGGCGGCCGCCCCGGCCAGCGCCCACCGTATCGCGGCCGGCGGCGCTGACCATCTCTCGCGCACGCGCCTGACGTTTAGGTTGAATCTCAAACACTCTACAACGTTGCACCCAAGTTGCATCGCAATACGGTGCGCTCTGTTAGCGTAATGGCCGTCCACACCCTGTGGGGAGGGTTTTCAGATGCCGATGGTCGATGGCGTTTTGGTCGACACCGCCTTGTTTTTCGTCAGTTTCGGCCTGCCGGCGATCACCTTCGCCCTCATGCTCTATCTGACCGACCGCGACCGCGACGTCTCCGCCGAAGCGGCGGAGAACCGCTTCGCCGCACTTGCGACCGAACACAACACGCTGCTGAGCGCGCTCGACTTCCACGGCCTTTCGCAGGACGAACGCGCCCGCCGCATCGCCGCCAGCAAGGACATCCTGGCCGACGCGCAAACCTGGCTCGACTACGTGCGCAGCCTCTCGCCGGAAGTCGCTTCGCATCTGATGCAGAACGTCACGCCGCTCGATCTCGAGCGCTTGCTGACGCTGCAGCATCAATGGTCGATTGACGGTCTGGAATCGACGCTCGCAAAACTCGGCGGACGCCTCACCGACATCGCCGAGATGGAACGCGTCTGGCGCGACAAGAAGGCGCTTGAAGTGCGCGATGTGACGCCTGTCGTCGCCCGCTCGCTATGGGTGTTTGAGCCCGACTTCGTCGTCCAGCCCCAACGCCATCGCGTCAACGCCTCGGTCAAAACCGTCGCGAACGAACTCTTCGGCCTCGACGTTTCCGACACAATCAGCCAGCGCCCGGACATCGTCGCCCGCTCGCGCTCGCAGCTCAGCCTTCAGCCGAACCATCAATGGCAAGACGGCGAAGAAGGCACGCTGCTCCTCGAACTGAAGAACGCGAACAAGGAAATCGGCACCGCCGACCAAACGCAGGCGTCGAGCTACATCCGCCAACTCGTCCGCGCCGGCGCCCTGCCCGACCGCGAACCGGTCGATTGCTACGTCATCGGCGGCGGCGTGCACGATCACGAAGGCGGCCCGCGCATCGAAGGCTGGTACCACAACGTCCGCATCACATCGCTCAGCTACGAAAATCTGATCGAACGCGCGAAGTGCCTGACGCTCGGCGTCTACGACGACGTGAAGAACATCGCCCCGTTCCTCGCCGCCGGCCGCGCCAGCGCACCTGCATCGGAACAGGCGAACGATCCAGTCCCGCTCGCAGCCGAATAGCGATCACGACAACTGCACGTCCAATTCTGCAAGTGACGCGACGGCCCGCGGCTTATGACGCGTGACGGCGCGCCAGATCAGGATGCCCTGCACCACGCTCGGGACCAATGGAATGACGACGCCATGAACGACCGCTAACCGTTCGACAGCACCGCGGCCCGCGCGCTAAAATGTACGCGCCAAAACGGAGGCTGACATGTCGAAGGGCGTCTGCATTGTAACAGGCGTGGGCCCCGGCACAGGTGCGGCACTCGTCCGCCGCTTCGCCGAAGGCGGCTTCAAAGTCGCAATGCTCGCCCGCTCCGCCGATCGCTTAGCCGAACTTGCCACCGAAGTACCAAACGCAAAAGCCTTCCCTTGCGACGTCGCCGACGAAGCGCAACTGAAGGCGGCGCTCGCTCGCATCGCCGGCGACCTCGGCCCGGCAAGCGTCCTCATCCACAACGCCGTCGGCGGCGCCTTCGGCGACTTCATGCAAATCGAACCGGAGGTCTTGGAGCGCAACTTCAAGACCAACGTCATGGCGCTCTTCCATCTCGCGCGCGCCGTGACGCCCGCCATGATCGACGCAGGCGAAGGCACGATCCTCGCGACGGGCAACACGTCGGCCTATCGCGGCAAAGCGAACTTCGCAGGCTTCGCACCGACCAAAGCCGCGCAACGCATCCTGGCGGAATCCCTCGCACGCAGTCTCGGACCCAAAGGCATCCACGTCGCCTACCTCGCGATCGATGCCGTCATCGACGTGCCGTGGACGCGCAAGCAATTCGCCGACAAGCCCGACGACTACTTCGCCAAGCCCGCCTCCATCGCGAACGTCGCCTGGGACATCGCCCACCAAGACCGCTCGACCTGGGCCTTCGACACCGTCATCCGCCCCTTCGGCGAAAATTGGTAGCGACAAACAAAACGGGCGCCGTCGCCGGCGCCCGTTTCAAATTCAGCAACGATAGGTCGGCTTAGCCGCCGACGACGATCGCGCCGTAGTCCATCGAATTCCACGCCGGACCATTGCGGTCGTTCGACTGGGCGTTGTTGTCATCGACGCCGAAGTGGAACGTCACGCCGATCTTGATCGTGTGGACGTCCTTGTCCACGTCGAACGCAACCGGGTTCACGTCGAAGTTCGTCGTGCGGCCTTCATAAGCAACCCACAGGCTGAGCGGCTCTTTCTCTTCCGGCCAGTATTCGGCCTTGGCGCCCCAGTGCCAGACATCGACGTCGAGGAAGTCGAAACCGGCTTCGCCCGAGATGTAGCCGACGTTCGCCGACAGGGCGAACTTCTGCGACGCATACCAACGCACTTCAGCGTCGGCGAACCAGGCGCTGTTCAGATACAGATCGTCTTCCGAGATCGTCGGCGGCAGGAAGGACGGCAGATCCGACGACGAGTCGAGGTAGCCGGCCTTCAGACCGAACGTGAAGTTCTTCCAGTAGTACTGGCCTTCCGCGCCGGCGAAGTAGTATTCGCCCGTCGGCAGGAACTCGGTCGAAGCGACGCCGAGACCGGCGAAAGCGCCCAGCGCATACTGCTCAGTACGCCAGTAAAGATGCGCCGCACCTTGGAAGCCTGCGTCACGGTCGAGCGAAAAGCCGATATTCGTGTCGGTGAAGCTGCCCACGCCCAAGAAGTCGAGCTGAAGGTTCAGGTTGTTCGAGAAGGCGACGTTGATCTTCGCTTCGCCGGTGATCGACGTGAACGAGTCGTCGAAAATCTCGAAGCCGCCGAAGTTCAGATCGTCGTCTTCAAACGACTGACCAACAGCCAAGCTGATGTTGCCGGTGAACTTGTTGGCAGCCGCCGTTGCGCTCACGCCCGTCAGAGCGATCGCGACAATAGCGGTACCGGCCATACCGGCCATTTTCCAATTCATGAAGGTCTCCATTACCCAGGGATGAAGTAAGTTAAGAAAAGCGCTGCACCGCATGGTTTTAAGAAGGTTTTGCGCGGTGCAGAAAAGGCGGCGGACCATCACATGCGTGGGAACGCAAAGTAAAGAAAAGAATCCTAGGCAAAAGGGGGATAAACCAGTGACCATAATACTGTTGGAATTCTGCGCTTATCTATGGTTAATCTGACCCAATGAGGTACCCCTTTCGGGTATGCTTCCCGCGCATATCAGCCCACCGGCCGGATGCCTGCGACATCAAACTTTTGCCGTGGTTTAGGTGCAACAACGCGCTTGCACACGCTAGCGTTGGTGCTCACATGAATTTACTATGGGCTCGCGATCTTCTTGGGGGACTTGGGAAGACGTGAAACTGGTGATGGGGACCTCGTGGGCGAGTTCATAGCCACGATCTTGAATTTCGCTGCCGATACGTCGCTGTACGAAATTGCGGCGACGACGATCTGCGCGTTGCTGCTGCTCGCGATCACGAGCCTGACGCTCGAATATTTTGAGCTGCGCAAGCGTCACGCCGCGACCGAGGCCGAACTCTTCGACCGCACGATCGGCAAGCAGAGCACCAACTGGGCCAACGCCGCGCAGAATCTCGAACGCAAAGCGAAAGACCCGGGCGACGTCGCGCGTTCGACCGCGATGACGCATCTCTACATGCTCGACGAAGCCGCGAACGCCTGGCTCAAAGGCAGCCAATGGCAGGAAGCGCTGCGCGTCACGCAGGAATTCTTGCGCGAATGCTGCCACGCGATCAGCAAGCCCAGCATTCACGAAGATGATTTCCGCGCAGCATCCGATCTGATCGAACTGAGGCTCGGGACCTATCCCGATCTCTCGAAGGCCGGCAGCGAAGCGACCGAGAACGCTGTGAAGTTTTTGACCGCGCTCGACACGATGCTGACGATCGTGCCGAACAGCCCACGCGTCGAACAACTGCGCGAGCACGTCGCCGCAGCGCGCACTGCTGTTGAAGCGAAGCCGCCGGTAGTGAAACCGAAGGCGACGCTCTTCGCCCGCCTCAGACCAGCTTTGAATTCAGAAACGCCTTAAACTCTTTCGAGTCAGGCTTGTGCTCCTGCAGGATCAGGATGACGCGGTGAACCTGCGCCTCGTTCACGCCGAACTTTTTCATCTTTTTTAGAAGCTCGGGGTCGCGCAGCCGGCCGACCAGATCGCCCGGCGGCAGAGTCGAAAAATCCTCGATCGACGTCTTGAGCGCCTTGAGCATATTGCTGTCTGCCATCTGAAATCCCCCTACCCCGTCTCACGGCCGTGCGCTCATAGTAACGCACCGCGAAATGCGAGTCAGCGGGCAAGCGCTACTCGCCTGAATTGCGCAATCCACTGCGAACACACACCGCACAGGCGAACACGCGCCGAACTCAAGGATCGATCATGAAGAAGCTCCAAGCAGCACTCCTGCTCGGCACCGCCATGACGCTGATCGAATACTTCCAACCGCTGATGGTCCAAATAGGCCCGGACTAATCGAAAACGCAAATCGCCCGCCCTCAAACGGCGGGCGATGTCGTTAGGCCGCCGTGAACGGCCGGTCGTGAATCCATTGCGACAGAATGAACTTCTCGTTGCGCGTGATCGGCAGCGCCGCGTGAAGGCTCAAGCGCTCCGGCTTGCCGTTGGCATCGACATGCGCGAAATAGACGCCGTCGCCCGCCTTCCCCCGATGCCGCAACTTCACAAGCGGAAACTCAAGCTCCCCGCCGTCATAGTCGTCGTTGAGATAGAGCAGGAACGTGGCGATCCGGTCGCCCTTGTACGAACCGCTCTGCCCATAGCCTTGGTCGCCCAAGCGCAGAGCGTCGTAATGCGCTTTGATCTCTTCGCCCAGCGCATAGTGGAAAATCTGCGGCGGTTCGAACCCGACGGTCGGCAACGTCGTGATCGCCGCCACCCGCTCGCGCACGATCTGCAACACGAGATCCGCTTCCACGATATCGAACTTGAAGTCGCTGCACGTGCGCGTGGCCAAGAAATTCGACTTCTGCCCGTCGAACATCATCGAGCGCTGATACCGGCCCGCGCCGCGCGCCAGCAGCCAATCGCACACCGCGACCGGCACGAAATTGTCGGCGGCACGAATGCGCGGCGCCTCACAAATCACCCGCCGCGACGACGGCGAAAGCCAAGCCTTGAGATCGACGCTCTGCCGCAAAGCAGCCCAAAGACCGCCTTCCCCGCCACGCGCGCGCTGAGCCAGCGCCGCGTCGCCCAGCACCATCAGCTGACCGCGCGCCCGCGCCGAGCCGCGCTCCGCCGCCTGCTGAACAAGGTCGAGCGCTTCCGTCCAATTCGGCGGCATCCACGCACCGGCAGCCTTCAGCGTCGCCATCTGCGCCAGCGCTTCCCCATCACCCCGCCCGGCGGCGGAGGTGAGAAGCGAAATGCCCGCCTGCGGATCGAACGGCGCATTGCGCCCGACAAGCAGCCGGATGCCGAGCGCGCTCGCCGCTTCCGCCGACCCGGCAGCGCTACGCCGCAGCACGTCGAGAGCTTCGTCGTGACGTCCTGCCGCGTCGAGCGCGCGCGCCGCTTCCAATCCGTCGGATGTTTGCGTCTGAGCCATGGCAGCCGTCATTTTGCGAACCCCGCGCCGGGGGTCAAGCCGGACCATCGCACATAAACTGGCCCGAGACTTGGGCACGCCCTGTAGCTAATGTCCCGCCGTTCAAAAAACGGCGAGCCCCATGCCCACGCTTTACCAAGATCCGCGCTCCGGCAATTGCTACAAAGCCATATTGACCGCCGCGCACCTCGCAATCCCGCTGAAGACGGTCGACATCGACGTCACCTCCGGCTTCACCCGCAAACCGGAGTTCCTGGTTAAGAACCCGAACGGCCGCGTGCCGACGCTCGAACTCGACGACGGCCGGATACTGCCGGAGTCGAACGCCATCGCCTGGTACCTCGCCGAAGGATCAGCCCTGATCCCAAGCGACCGCTTCGCCCGCGCGCAGATGCTGCAGTGGATGTTCTTCGAACAATACAGCCACGAGCCCTACATCGCCGTCGCCCGCTTCTGGATGAAGTTCGTGCCCAAAGAAAAATTGCGCGAGAAGGAACACCTCATCCCCGAATGGCACGCGCGCGGCAACGCGGCGCTGGGCGTGATGGAAGGCCATCTGAAGAAGAACGACTGGTTCGTCGCCGACCAGTATTCGCTCGCCGATATCGCGCTCTTCGCCTACACGCACTGCGCCGAAGACGGCGGCTTCAACCTGAAATCATATCCCGCGGTCGGCGCCTGGCTCGCCCGCGTCGCAACGACGAAGAACTTCGTGAAGATGACGCCGGTCTAGTTCCGCGCGTTGGCAATCGTGAACGGCAGAGCGATCGATCGCGCATAGGGCTTGATCGCCTCCTGCACCGCCGCGCTCGCCACCAACGCCGTCATGCGATAGCGCATGTGATTGAGATCGGCTGCCGGATTGGCCGGATCGGCATAGAGCTGTGTCCGCAAGATCGCCGAAGTCCGCAACGCCGGCTGCTTCAACATCTGCCCTAAAATCAACGCCGCCTTGTCGCGCTGCCCCGTGCACAGCAACGCGTCGAACAGATCGAGCGGTGCGTTCGCCGCCTGCGCCTCGAGCGCCGCGATGGCCACGTCGCGTTGTTCATTCCGCCCCATGTCGTGCGCAGCACACGCCGTCAGCATCAGCACCGAACTCGTACGCGCCGCGCCTTGCATCGTGCCGAGCAACAGCAACGCACCTTCGTCGTCGCCCGCATCGTCCAGAACCTGCGCAATCTCAACGCGCGTCGCGATCGGCAGCGACGGTTCCTCGCGCAGCAGCTCACGCGCCGCACGCCGCGCCGCCCACGATTGCCCTTGCTCGGAATACGCGCGCGCCATCTCAAGCCGCAGCGCCGGTCCCGCCGGACGCTTCTCCGCCCGCGCTTGCTCAAGCGCATGGATGCCCAACCGCACCGCTTCGTCGGCCTTCCCGATGATGCGCAACGACCGCATCAGGTCCAGCCAATCCGACGACGACAGCGCCGGCTCTTCAAGCCGCGCCTGCACGCCGCGTTCCACGCGCGCCACCAACGCACCCGGCGCTGACAAGCCGCGCAACGACGGATGGTCCCACAAAGGCTCGAACGATTTGTCCGTCAACAGAATGCTCAAGATCGCCGGCGCTTCGACCGCCGTCGTCTGCCGCGCCGCATCCTCCAGCCGACGCTGGCGCAACAGCAGATTGATGTAGCGAAGGCGCAGCGTGTCCGGCACACGCCGCGACGCCGGCCCGTTGTAACGCCCCTCGACCAGACGCACGATCAGCGCGTCACGCACCGCGGGCTTGCTATCGAGCCAAGCAACGACATTCTCAACCACCGCCGGCCGCAACCGGTTGACCCAGATGAATTCCTCTTCCTCAAGATCGAGGATCGCGCTCGCCGCCTGCTCATGCCGGCTGATGGTGACCAAGATCGCGACCAGCGACGCCCAGGTATAGGCGTTGGCGTTCGCGGCAAATCGGGCCTTCGCCGTCGCCTGCGCCTCGTCGGCCTTGCCCAACCCGGCCAGCGCCCGCGCCTTCAGATACGACGCCCAATCGGCATCCGTCTGCGAAAGGTTGTCGTCCTTGATCGCGGACCCGACCAGTGCGAAGGCCTCGGCGAACTTGCCGTCGTCGATCGCGCGTGCCGACTGTTCGAGGCGCATATCGCTTTGCACGACAGGCTGCACGGTCGCCGGCGTGGTCGTGACGGCAGCCATCGTCTGCGGCTGAGCCGCAGCGACCGACGACGCCAAAACGATCCAAAGCCCCACCAACGTCCTCGCCCCCCAGCGATCGGCAGTCCAAGGCCCAAGAATAGCAAACTTGCGACCCGTCTACGTTGCCGCGCAACACATCGACAACCTCTGTGACTTCCCCGACACTAGGGAATCCGCGCGAATCACTGCGCGTTAGAGGGGAATCGGCATGGATATCGGACGGCGTATGGCCGCAGAGTTCATCGGAACCTTATGGCTGGTCCTCGGAGGCTGCGGCAGCGCGGTCATCGCGGCCGCCTTTCCGAACGTCGGCATCGGCCTTCTGGGCGTGTCCTTCGCCTTCGGCCTGACGGTGCTCACCGGCGCTTACGCCTTCGGCCATATCTCGGGCGGCCATTTCAATCCAGCGGTAACGGCGGGCCTATGGGCGGGCGGACGCTTTCCGATGAAGGATGTTGTCCCTTACTGGGCAAGCCAAGTCTTGGGCGGCATTGCCGGCGCGGGGCTCCTCTACATCATCGCCTCCAGCGCCGTGACCTTTGACCCGGCCGCAGGCTTCGCCTCGAACGGCTATGGCGCGCATTCGCCCGGCGGCTACAGCCTCACGTCGGGCGCGGTCTCGGAAGCCTTGATGACGGCCATGTTCCTGCTGATCATCTTAGGCACGACCGGAAAGAAAGCCCCGCCCGGCTTTGCCCCGCTCGCCATCGGTCTCGCGCTCACGCTCATCCACTTGATCAGCATTCCGGTAACCAACACGTCGGTGAACCCGGCGCGCAGCACCGGTCCTGCGATCTTCGTCGGCGGCTGGGCGTTGGAGCAGCTGTGGCTGTTCTGGGTTGCGCCGCTCGTCGGCGCCGTCGCAGCCGGCCTGTTCAACAGGTGGCTGAACGAAGAAAAATAATTGGCCTTCGCCAAGGCCTCAGGCAAAGAAAAGCCGGTATGCGGTTGGGGGACACACATACCGGCCTGTCAGTCGTTCGCACACGAGGCAAGCGTGCGAACTTATCGAGTGCTGAGGACTCCACACGCCCGGACTTCAGTCCGATCCGCGCAAGAACCACTATGCCAGCGCGACTTTGCACCAGGATGTCCACAGGATGAACTGCGCGTAAGACAGATCACGGATCGGCGACGGCCGTCGGCTAAACCTCGGACAGCGCCAGCAGGAAAATCGCGCCAAGCCCGGCCATCAGGACGACCGAATAAACCATAAGTACGCCCGCGACCTTCAACGTCGTGAGCCACCAACTGCGTCCATAGACGCGGTACATCGCCATCCAGAGATAGATGATGAGAATGAGCCAAACGGCCCACAAAAAGCCCGCACTGCCCAAGATCGCCGTCGTCAGCGCGACCAACGACAGCGCCACGAACAAGACAGTGTGGATGTGGATCGAGAACACCAGATGCTCGAACAAGAAGACGCGCGGCCACCAATGCACGAGCGCGAGCAACAACGCGAAAATGGGCACCAGGACAAGCATCAGCCGCGGCAGCCAAACATTCAGCGGCCCGTTCAGCTTGATCGGGTCTTCGAACGCCCGCTCATAGCCTTCGCCGATGCGCGCAGCCCGCGCCTCGAACCATTTGATGATCCCCGCCTCCTCGGGATTTGCGGTCGCCGCGTCGGCCTCAAGCGCCTTGCGGACATCGGCGATATCCTTCCGCTGCTGCGCCGAAGGCTTCTGGTGCGGAATCGACTCGGCCGGTACGAACAGATCGATGGTGACGACGCTGAGCTTGCCCTCGCTCTCGATGGTCACGCTGGCGCTGTTATCCTTCTTCTTGATTTGCTCCAGCGCTTCGGCTGGCAACGACGTCGCGTCAATGGTCTGCGTCCGGAACGCGACCAGGGCGAGACCCGTCAGTTGCAGCGTCACAAAGAAGACGACGGTCGCAATCAGGAACAAACGAAACGGCGGCAACAGCGAGGCCCGCTGTCCGGCATTGTAGCGCCGCGTAAATTCGCCAGGCTCCGCGAACAGCAGCCAAATGGTGCGGAAGGTGCGCGAGTCGTAGCCGAAGACCGAGTCGAGAAACTCGCCGAATATCCACCAGAACGGGCGATGATAATCCGACGCCTTCTGCCCGCAATTCGAGCAGTAAGGCCCGTTAAGCGCCGTGCCGCAGTTGGCGCAAGCAGGCAAGACGGTCATACACAAAGCTCCCCGCCCGCATTATTGACCGCCCTGCAAAAATGATCAAACGCCGCTCGCGTTAGCGTAAACCGCAGCTCAGGTGTTGAAGCGGAAGTGCATCACGTCGCCGTCCTGCACGACGTACTCCTTGCCTTCCAGCCGCATCTTGCCGGCCTCCTTCGCCCCGACTTCGCCGTTGTTGGCGATGAAGTCGGCATAGGCGATCGTCTCGGCCCGGATGAACCCCTTCTCGAAGTCCGTATGAATAACGCCCGCCGCCTGCGGCGCCCGCGCGCCCTTGTGCACAGTCCAAGCCCGCGTCTCCTTGGGCCCGACGGTGAAGAACGTGATGAGGTGCAAAAGCGAATAACCTGCGCGGATCAACCGGTTCAAACCCGGCTCTTCAAGCTCCAGCGTCGCCAAAAAATCGTCGCGCTCCGCCGGCGACAACTGCGCGATCTCGGATTCGATCTTCGCCGAGATCACGACGAAGGCCGCGCCTTCGGCCGTGGCGCGCTCTTCCACCTTCTTCGAATACGCGTTGCCCTTGGCCGCCGAACCTTCGTCGACATTCGCGACGTAGACGATGGGCTTGGCCGTCAGCAGTTGAAGCATCTCGAACACCGGCCGCTGCTCGTCGGTAAGCTTCACGGTGCGCGCGGGCTTGCCCTCACGCAGAAGCGGCAACACGGCCGACATGACCTCGAACTGCGCCTTGGCTTCCTTATCGCCCTGCTTCGCCTTCTTCTCCGTCGCATTGACGCGCCGCTCAAGGCTGTCGAGATCCGACAGCATCAACTCGGTCTCGACCGTGTCGGCGTCGGCCAGCGGATCGATCCGGTTCTCGACATGCGTGACATCGCCGTCGTCAAAGCAGCGCAACACGTAAGCGACCGCGTCAACCTCGCGAATATGCGACAAGAACTGATTGCCCAGTCCCTCGCCCTTCGACGCGCCGCGCACGAGCCCCGCGATGTCGACGAACGTGAGGCGCGTCGGAATGATCTGTTGCGACTTGCCGGCCTTCGCCAGGAGGTCGAGCCGCGGATCGGGCACCGCCACCTCGCCCACGTTCGGTTCGATCGTGCAGAACGGATAGTTCGCCGCCTGCGCCGCAGCCGTCTGCGTCAGCGCGTTGAACAAGGTCGACTTGCCGACATTCGGCAATCCGACGATGCCGCATTTGAAACCCATATCACTCGTCCTTTGATTTGTTCTGCCGCGGCTCGTCGTCTTTCGGCTTCGGCTTGGGCTCTTTCTTCGGTGTCGTCAGCAACGTCACCTTGTTCATGAACCCGGCCTCATCGCCCTTCGCCAAGAACGGCGCCGCCTGCGCGATCGCATCCAACAACGGATCGACCCACGTCCGATCGGCCTTCGTAAAATTGCCCAGCACGTGACCGGTCACGCGCTCTTTCTCGCCCGGATGCCCGATCCCGATCCGCACGCGCCAATAGTCGTTGCCGACGTGCGCCGAGATCGAGCGCAACCCATTGTGCCCCGCATTCCCGCCGCCGAGCTTCACGCGCACCTTGCCTTCGGCCAGATCAAGCTCGTCATAGATGACGAAAATGCGGTCGAGCGGAATCTTATGAAACGCCGCCGCATCGCGCACCGCGTTGCCGCTCTCGTTCATGAAGGTCATCGGCTTCAGGATCAGCGTCTTCTCCGAACCCAACGTGCCTTCCGACACATGCGCGCGATACTTCAACCGCGCGGGGCCAAAGCCGTGCGCGGCTGCAATCGCATCGACCGCCATGAATCCGACGTTGTGGCGGTGGTTCTGATAGGTCTCGCCCGGATTGCCGAGACCGACGATGAGCAACATGTTCGTCTCTTAAAGACCTCCACATGCGCGAACGGCCGCCAATCGTTTGGCGGCCGCCGCAAGCACTGAAGAAGCGTCGCCGCTATTTCTTCGCGGCCGGAGCCTTCGGCGCGGCCTTGCCGGCCGGAGCCTTCGCCGCAGCAGCAGCCGGAGCCTTTGCACCCGCAGCCGGCGCCTTCGCACCAGCGGCCGGAGCAGCGCCCGCAGCCGGAGCAGCAGCGGCAGCAGCCGCATCGCCTTCCGCCGCAGCCGTCGGCTTCGTCTCGACGTCGGCAAATGCCGACGGCGCCGCCACAGTCGCGATCGTGAAGTCGCGGTTACGGATCACCGGCACGATGCCTTCCGGCAATTTGATCGCCGAAATGTGCAAGCTGTCGCCGATATCCATGCCGGCCAGATCCGCTTCGATGAATTGCGGAATGTGTTCCGACGGGCAGACGAATTCGATTTCGTGACGCACGATGTTCAGAACGCCGCCGCGCTTCAAACCAGGCGAGTCGCCGTGGTTGTTGAAGTGCACCGGGATGAACAAACGAATGCGCGCGCCCGCGACCAAACGCTGAAAATCCGCGTGGATCGGACGGTCCGTAACCGGATCGATCTGCACCTCGCGCGGAATGACGCGCAGCTTCGTGCCTTCGACATCGAGCGTGATGAGCGTCGAGGTGAAGCGGCCGGTCTGATAATGCTTGTCGATGTCGCGCAGCGCGAACTTGATCTGCTCGGGATCGCCGCCGGCGCCGTAGACGATGCCGGGGATCAAACCTTCGCGGCGAACGGCGCGAGCCGAACCTGTGCCGCTGCCGGTGCGCTTTTTCGCAGGGATAGTGATGACGTCTGCCATGGTTCCTGAACCCTTTCGGGAGCGCCACAGCCCCCTATCTTGTTCATTCCGCCTATCGGAAAGAGCGGCGGATGTATCCGAACCCGCGCCCCAACGCAACGCGCAACAATTCCCCCTCCCCTCTGCGGCGAAGGGTTGGGGTGGGAGTACCCTTCAGCTCAGTCGAACAGGCTCGAAACCGAGCGTTCCTCAGCGATGCGGCGGATTGCCTCGCCAAGCAAGGGGGCCGTCGGCAGGATGCGGATATTCGGGCAAGTCCGCATTGCCTCGGTCGGCGCGATGGAGTCCGTGATGACGAGCGCCTTCAACTTCGATCCCTTAACCCTGGCGACCGCCCCGCCCGACAACACGCCGTGCGTCGCATAGGCATAGGTCGCCTTCGCACCCTTGTTCATCAGCGCCTCGGCCGCGTTGCACAGCGTCCCCGCTGAATCGACGATGTCGTCGATCAGCAGACACGTCCGCCCAGACACGTCGCCGATGATGTTCATAACCTCGGACTCGCCCGCGCGTTCGCGCCGCTTATCTACGATCGCAAGGTCCGCATTGATGCGCCGCGCCAGAGACCGCGCACGCACCACGCCGCCGACGTCCGGCGACACGACCATCAAACTCTCGCCGTCGAACTGTTCCTTGATGTCGTGCTCGAAGATCGGCGCGGCATAAAGATTGTCCGTCGGAATATCGAAGAAGCCCTGGATCTGCCCCGCATGCAGATCGAGCGTCAAAACGCGCCCTGCCCCTGCCTGTGTGATGATGTTGGCAATCAGCTTCGCCGAGATGGGCGTGCGCGGACCGGGCTTACGATCCTGACGCGCGTAACCGAAGTAAGGAACCACCGCCGTAATCCGCTTCGCCGACGACCGCCGGAGCGCGTCGATGCAGATCAAAAGTTCCATCAAGTGGTCGTTCGCCGGATACGACGTCGACTGGATGACGAACACATCCTCGCCGCGCACGTTCTCCTGAATCTCGACGAACACTTCCATGTCGGCGAAGCGCCGCACGATCGCCTTCGTCAGCGGCACCTTCAGATATTCGGCAATCTGGTTCGCGAGCGGATGGTTGCTGTTGCCGGCAAGGAGCTTCATGTCGCGTGATGTCCCGGAAGCGAGCCGCACAAACGGCGAACAAATGTCAGTTCAATGATGATGCCGGGCTTGTAGCAACGCCCATACCGCGTTGCAATGCGACTTACCCCGCCTCGGCCTGAGCAATCTGTTGAATAAGCTGCGCGATCCCTTCCGCAGCCGCCTCCGCCGCAAAGCCCGCGATCTCTGCCCAAGGTTTGGTCAGCCGCCCGCGCGGCACGGCGTTCTCCTGCGCGATCGTTCCCGCCTCTTTGCCCTTCGCGTCCAGAACCCGCCACGTCAGCGTCACGACATCCTTGTCGCCCGCGCCGTGCGTCACCTTCACGACGCCCTCGATGCGCCACGCGGCTTTGTCTTTCTGCGGATCGACCTTCACACCCTTGAGCGGCAGCACACCCTGCAGCGCCCGCGCCAAGGCCGTGTTGCCATCGCCCGGCGCACCTTTGATCGTGCCAACCCAAGCAATCGGCCGCACGATCTTCGCGGCGTTGGTTGCAACCTGACGCCCGGGATGCGTCAGCGCCGTCTCCAGCGCACTCGCTGTCTGTTCCGCCAGCAGCTGCACGCCGGGCACGGTAAGGCTCGCCTCAGTACCCGCAAACGTCACCGGAAACTGCGTCCGCTCCTTCCCCGACGCATCGAAGAGACGCCACGAAATCACCGTCTGCTCGCCACCCGCCTTGTCGCTCGCAGCAATCGTCGCCGCCTGCGCAGTCAACATCCACGCCAGCGGCGTCGCCTGAGACAGCGCTGGAATGTCATGCTTGCGCGCCGCTTCGACGACCTGATCGCGCAGCGCCGTGCCGACCTCATTCGCCATGCCCTGCGGAACGTCGACGACCAGCGCCGGCACCTCGATCGCCTGCGCGATCATCTCATCGTTGCGTTCCACGCCCCGGAACGGCTGCGCGATCGCGAACGGATCCGACATGCCCAAGGGTTCGGTCACCCCCGCGCAAGCCGAAAGCCCAAACGCCAACCCAAGAACAATGAGACCGATCCGCATCATGGCTTCAACATGATCGCCGAAAGATTGCGGCCATAGTTCGGCTCGCCGCGATGCGTCGCCCGGCGAAACGAGAAATACTCGTGTTCGTTCTGGTAGGTACACGACGACCACATGTCGCATTCCACATCGGCCGCAACGAGACGCGCGCGCACATAAGCCTGCAAGTCGAATTGCCAATGGTCGGCCCGCGTCGACGGCACGAAGTAGCTCTCGTTCGCTTCGGCTTGCTCCATGAAGCGCACACGAAACTCAGGCCCCACCTCATACGAAACCTGACTGATGCACGGCCCCACGCCGGCAATAATGCGCGAGCGCTTGGCGCCAAGCGTCTCCATCCGCGCCACGACGGCTTCGATGATGCCGGTGAACGCGCCTTTCCATCCAGCGTGCGCCGACCCGATCACGCCCGCCGCCGCGTCGGCGAACAGCACCGGCGTACAATCGGCGGCAAGCACACCAAGCGCAACGCCACGCATTGTCGTCACCATCCCGTCGGCTTTAGGGCCTTCGCCGCGCACCCAGGTATCCGAGACTTCGACGGCCTCCGCGCTGTGAATCTGATAGAGCGTCACGAGCTTCGGCTCGCTGGTTCCAAGCGACGCAGCAACCCGGGACCGGTTTTCGCGCACGCTCTCGACGTCGTCGCCCGACCCGTAGCCGCAGTTCAGCGAAGCGTAGATCCCCGTCGACACGCCGCCGCGCCGCCCGAAAAACCCGTGAGCGATTCCGTCAAGGACGTGGAGAGCTGGAGACTGAAGCGGCGTCATGAACCGTAAAAGCCCGCAGGTTGAAGCGAAGCCGGCGCGACTGCGCAAAGCACTTTGAACAAGCTGCCCATGGCGTCGCCCGCGGTCAACCTGTGAAGCGCAGCATCCAAGTCCGCCGCCTGTGCCACGTTCGCTCGAGCCTTCAACGCCGCCACACGCGCCTCCGCGCCGAGCGCCTTCAAAAAATCGCCCTGCGCCGTCAAAGGACAAACCCGCGCCCCGCCCACGGCCACCGCCTCACGCAACGCTGTAAAATCAACGTGAGACGTCAAATCCGCCGCCCCCGGCTCAGACAACACGTCGACAAAGCGATGCGCCTTCACCGCCTGCAGCGTGTCGCCCACCGCCGGTCCGGCAAACCCATAATCGATCGCCAACATCGCACCACCCGACGAGACGATGCGCTCGCCAACCACCTGCGCCACCGCCACTCGCGCCGGCGCGATCTCAACGATCGACCCGACCGCCGCATCGCGCAAGACATTGGGCACAGCCGTCGCACCGCCCGCCGACGCACCAAACATCAATTCGCCCGCAGCGTTCAATCCGACGCACCGTTCGGCCCACCCAGCTTGCGTCCGCACGAATTGATGCACCGGCAACGCGTCGAAAAACTCGTTAGAGACAACGATCATCGGTCCGTGAGAATCGTCGATGTCGTCGAACCGGTCGCACCAATGCACCGGCAACGCCGGCAGCGTATCCCGCTGCACCCGCCGCAACGCCTCGCTCACCTCGACCAGAACGACCGACACGCTGTCGAGGAATCCGGGCACAACGCGCGCAGCGCGCAGCGCGTCCTTCATCAACGTCCCGCGTCCGGGGCCAAGCTCAACCAGAGAGAACTTCTTTGGCGCGCCAAGCTGCCGCCAAACATCCGCGCACCACAGCCCGATCAACTCGCCGAAGATCTGCGACACTTCCGGCGCCGTGACGAAATCGCCCGCCGCGCCCAACGGATCGCGGCTGCGATAGTAGCTGTCGCCGCGCGCGGTCAGGGCAATGCGCATGAACTCGGCCACGGTGATCGGCCCGTCGGCGCGGATCAGATCCTTCAGATGCTGAACGACGTGCGTCATTGCGTCTGCAAGGCAGGCCCTTTGCGATAGAGCGAATACCAGAAGAACACCGCCGCAAAAGCGAACATGCCGATAGACAGCAGCGCACCCATCGAAATGAAGCCCAGCGACTGATGCGAATTCTCGCGGAAGAATTCCTCGATCAGAAAGCGGAACAGTCCGTACCCCGCCCACATCACGGCGATGACAAGCCCCGGCCGGCGCAACGCGCCGAAGCGATGGATCATCACATGAAGGATGATGAACAACACCAGCCCCTCAAGCGCCGCTTCATAGAGTTGGCTCGGATGCCGCGGCAGTTGCTTCGGATCGCTCGGAAACACCATCGCCCACGGCACGCTGCTGACCTTGCCCCACAGCTCGCCGTTCACGAAGTTGGCGATGCGTCCGAAGAACAACCCGATCGGCGCGGCAACGGCGACAAGATCGCCGAGCGCCACCATGTCGAGCTTCTTAGCCCGCGCAAAGAAAACGATCGCAAGCACGACGCCGATCGCGCCGCCATGGAATGACATCCCGCCTTCCCACGCGGCGAACACGCGCCACGGCGCCTCTGCGAAGTGCTCCCATTCATAGATCAACCCGTAGAACAGGACGTAGCCCAACCGACCGCCGAGGATGACGCCCAGCGCCGCCCAAACGAAGAGATCGCCGATGTGATCCGCCGTTACCTGAGGCTTGCCGTTGAACGGCGGCCCATCCCACAAATACTGCGTCTTGAGCAGCCGCAGAATGTACCACCACCCGCCGAGCAAGCCCGCGATATAGGCGAGCGCGTACCAGCGAATGGCCAGCGGCCCAATCTGAATGAGAACGGGATCGAAGTCCGGGAACTGCAGCGCAAACATGCGAAAATCCTGCGTGAACGGCGCAGTCTTGCGGCCGCCCGTCGAACCCTGTCAAGGCCGCCGATTGCAGATGGCCAGCGTCGTACTTACGTACATACGCATCCTGTCGGTGTCATGGTCAGCGAAGGCGGACCACGACACCATAGGGGTCTGTGTGTCGTGTTTAACAATTGAATGACATCACGTGGGAACCGACCATGGCGACCGACAACCCGCTCCTCGACCAACTGTCGAAGTTGCTGACCAACGCGGCGGGCGCCGCAAAGGGCATGCGCGACGAACTCGGCACGCTCATCAAGACGCAGACCGAGCGCATCGTGAACGATCTCAATCTGGTTCCGCGCGAAGAGTTCGACGCGATGAAATCGATGCACGCGAAGTCTCGCAAAGAGGTTGAAGAGTTGCGCGCGCGACTCGCAGTGCTCGAAATCGCATGCGCCAAAAATGATTCACGCGATTCACGCCTGTTCAAAACTCAGCGCAGCAAAAGAGTCCTCAGGGAATCCCCAAAGCGCCGCTAGAGATTCCACAAGGGATCGCAACACACGCGAAGTTATTCGCAGCGACTCCCTTGCATGCGATTCCATCGCTGATGCACCCTGCGATTCATGGAGGGTGCTTCGCGTCGGGCTTTATGTGGAGCGTTTGTAATTCCGGGCCCGGAGCATCCTCCTGCGTACCCCTTGCTAATTCACCCTCGCGTGTTCACCGCCGCCGGCCCCCTCCGGCGGCGGGTTGACTCTGAGGGCCAAGAAAGGCTGGACGACGAGATGAGCAGCACCCAACTGATCCAAGCCGTAGTGAATCAGGGCAACCCCCTCGACCTTATGGAGCAGCTCGCCGTTCAAAACGAATGGCTGTTCGATCGCGCCGGCGAGGATGAGATGCATCTCTCCTTCCCCGGCCAAACAGAAGACCACCACTTCTCGATCAACTGGCGCCACAACGTCGAAACGCTGCAGCTCTCGGCGCAGCTCGAAGTAAAGGTGCCGAAGCTTAAGCGTGCCGAGATCGCAAGCCTGCTCAACATCATCAACGAGCAGCTCTGGCTCGGCCATTTCGAGATGTGGCCCGACTCAGGCCAAATCATCTTCCGGCACGGCCTGTTGCTGCGCGGCGCCATGGCGGTGCCCGAGCAATGCGAAGGCCTGATTGATGCTGCACTCGAAGCGTGCGACCGCTACTATTCGGCCTTCCAGTTCGTGATCTGGGCCGGCAAATCGGCCTCGGAAGCGGCCGCAGCGGTAGTCTATCAGTGCCAAGGCAGCGCCTAACCCCAAAGACCGCAGTCAAACTACCGGCCGGCGCCAAGCGCCCGATCGTCATCGTCGGCGTCGGCCACATGGGCGGCGCCATCGCCCGCGGCCTGATCGTCGCCGGCCACGGCTCGCGCCTCATCCTGATCGACCCAAACGTAAAGCCCGCCGACGCCCGCGCCTTCCGCGCCGCCGGCGCCAAGCTCGACCACGACCCGCAAGTGATCGCCGACGAAAACCCGGAAGCGCTCATCCTGGCAGTCAAACCCCAGTTGATGGCGTATGTCGCGCCGACCTACGCCATCGCCGCGAAGAAAGCGGTCGTCATCTCGATCGCCGCCGGCACTTCGATCGAAAGCCTCAGCCTCTGGCTCGACAAACCGCGCGCCATCGTCCGCGCGATGCCGAACCTTCCCGCCTCGATCGGCAAAGGCATCTCCGCCGCGTTCGCGACGCCGACCACGACGGCGAGCCAACGCAAACTCGCCCACACCCTGCTCTGCGCCGTCGGTGATCTGGTGTGGCTCGACGGTGAAGAGATGTTGAACGCCGTCACCGCCGTCTCGGGTTCCGGCCCCGCCTACGTCTTCCTGCTGGTGGAAGCCCTCGCCGCCGCGGCGGAACGCCAGGGCCTCAACCCCGACATCGCCAAACGCCTCGCGCGCAAAACGATCGAAGGTGCAGGCGCGATGCTCGCCGTCACCGAGGCCGATCCCGCCGATCTGCGCAAATCCGTCACAAGTCCCGGCGGAACCACCGAAGCCGCGCTGAAAGTCCTCATGACCGACGAGCGATTCGAGACCCTGCTCATCGAAGCGGTCGGCGCCGCGACCGCGCGCGGCTTCGAACTCGCCAAAACGCGATAGCCCGCCTAGACTGCACCCTACCAACGTTCGCAGGACTTGAAGGGCGATGGCGACCACCAAGAAACTCACCCCGGAAGAAAAGCTCGTCAGCACGGCTCTCGCCACGATCGAGAAGACCGGCTGGAAATCGCTGTCGCTGATCGCGGTCGCGCGCAAGGCCAAGATCGACGCGGCGACGCTCTACGACCTCTGCCCCGACAAACGCGCGCTGCTGGCGCTGATAGCGAAGCGCGTCGACATCGGCCTCATCGAACGCGCGCAAGAACCCGACGCCGACATCCCGCCGCGCGACCGCGCCTTCGACGCGATCCTAAGTTGCTTCGAAGCGATGGGGCCGCTGAAGTCGACGATCCAAATCATCCACGACGAAAGCAAAGGCGACCCCGGCGCCTTCCTCGACGTGCTGCCCGCCACGATGCGCAGCGCGCAATGGATCGCCGACATCGCGGGCCTCCCGACCTCAGGCTGGCAAGGCTTCGTCACCACACGCGGCATCGGCATCCTCCTCGCCGAAACGCTCAGCGTCTGGCTGCAAGACGGCGACGACTTGGCCAAGACGATGGCCCACGTCGACCGCCGCCTGCGCACCATCGAAGAATGGGCTGAGGCGCTCCAACGCCGCCTCACCGCCGAACCAGACTCCGAAGACGAGCCCGAAAAAACAAAAGCCGCCGCCGACTAGAGCCCCCAACCTAAAAGGAAAAGCCGCCATGGCGAAAAGCCCGTTCCCCGAATTCGATTTCAAGTGGCCGAACTTCGATTCCAATTTCATGGAACGCTTCAGCATGCCGGGCATCGACACGACGGCACTGATGGAAAGCCAAAAGAAAAACTTCGAAGCCCTGGTGAAGGCGAACCAAAAGGCCGCCGAGGGCTACCAAAACCTCATGCGCCGCCAAGCCGAAATCATGACCGAAACGATGCAAGCCATCCAAGAGTCGGTCGCCGATCTGATGAAAGCGAACGACGGCAAAGAACTGCCGAAGAAACAAGCCGAACTCGTCGAAAAAACAATCGGCCGCGCCCTAAAACATATGAAAGAACTAGCCCAACTCACCATCGACGCCAACGGCGACGCCTTCAAAGTCATGCAAGACCGCGCCAAAGAGTCCATCTCCGAAATGCAAGAACTCGCCGAAAAGATTTCCGCTGGGAGAAAGTGAGCATCAACGACGGCGTCGCCGCCGTACAAAGGCGGCCCGGTATGTATGTCGGACCAACCGACGACGGCACCGGGCTGCACAACATGGTCTTTGAAGTACTTGGCAACGCAGTCAGCGAAGCGTTGACCGGTCACGCAACAGGCATCTCGGTTAGGCTCAATAGCGACGGCTCCTGCACCGTGCGAGACAATGGTCGAGGAATTCCAGTCGATCCTCATCCGGTCTACGGCGTGTCGGCTGCGGAGTTCATCATGACGAACCTCCACAGCAGTACAGTGGATCCTGAGGTACGATTCGAACAGCTGCGCGCTGGACTAGTTGGCGTCGGCCTTTGCGCGGTGAACGCACTTTCCGAATGGCTTGATCTCACGATCTGGCGAGAAGCTAAGGAATTTCACATTCGTTTTCTCGCGGGCAAGGTTATCACACCGCTGAAAATGGTTCGAGGTTCAGATGGCCGACGCGGCACATCGGTGACATTCCTCCCATCAGCGAAGTATTTCGCACAAACAAGATTCGATGCAGCGCTGCTTGATACTCACGTTCGGGAGGCCACGAAGCGGCACGCGATACAGATCATTCTGACCGATGCGCGGTGACCAGCAGATGGCCCAAATCACCTTCGACCAATTCCTCGCCGTCGACATCCGCATCGGCACCGTCGTCGAAGCCGAACAGTTCCCGCAGGCGCGCAAACCCGCGCTGAAACTCGTCATCGATTTCGGCCCCGACATCGGCCGCAAGAAAAGCTCCGCCCAAATCACGGAGCACTACAAACCCGAAGACCTCATCGGCCGCCAAGTCTGCGCCGTGACGAACTTCCCGCCACGCCAAATCGGCCCGTTCATGTCGGAAGTGCTCACGCTGGGCTTCCACGACGACAACAAGCTCGTCGTCCTCATCAACGCCGACAAACGCATCCCTAACGGCGCCAAACTGCTCTAGCCCGTCACGTCCGAAAACCGCGAGACAGCCCAAGCGCCATCGGCGATGATCGCATCCATGGACCTGAACCACGACGCTTGCTACCGGGCGATCCAAACGCGTGACGCGCGTTTCGACGGACGCCTGTTCATCGGCGTCCACACCACGGGCATCTACTGCCGCCCGATCTGCCCCGCGCAAACGCCGAAGAAGCAGAATGTCGCGTTCTACGCCTCGGCAGCCGCCGCGCAGGAGGCGGGCTTCCGCCCCTGCCTGCGCTGCCGCCCGGAAGCGTCCCCGGATTTCGCGATCTGGCGCGGCACGGCCAACACCGTCGCCCGCGCCACGCAACTCATCGAAGCCGGCGCCCTCGACGACGGCGACGTCGACGCGCTCGCCACGCGCCTCGGCGTCGGCGAACGCCAACTGCGCCGCCTCTTCCAGCAGCACGTCGGCGCCTCACCGATCGCCGTCGCACAGACGCGACGCGTGCTGCTGGCGAAACAGCTCATCCATCAAACCAACCTGCCGATGGCCGAGATCGCGATGGCCTCAGGCTTTGGCAGTGTCCGCCGCTTCAACGAAACCTTCCAAGCCCTCTTCAAACGCCCACCGGCCAAACTTCGCGGCGCCCGCCGCGCCGGCGAGACCGACCGCCGCGGCAACGAGATCGCGATCAAACTCCCCTACCGCGCCCCCTACGACTGGAACACGATCCTCGCGTTTCTCTCCGCGCGCGCCATCCCGAACGTCGAGTGGGTCACGGCCGACGCTTACGCGCGCACGATCACGTTCGCCGGCGAACATGGCACCATCCGCGTCACACGCGGCGAAGGTGACACGCTCAACGTTACGGTCGATTTCCCCCGCGTACAATTCCTGCCGGTGATCATCGCGCGCGTACGCCGTGTCTTCGACCTGGCGGCAGACCCAGCCGTCATCGGCGCACATCTGCGCGAAGACCCAAAGCTAGCGCCTCTCGTCGCCGCACGCCCAGGCCTGCGCGTACCTGGCGCGTGGGATGGCTTCGAACTCGCCGTCCGCGCCATCTTAGGGCAGCAAATCACCGTCGGCGCCGCGACACGCCTCGCCGGCATCCTGGCCAACACCTTCGGTGAAAAAATCGCGAACCCGCAGTCGCCAAACCTCACCCGCATCTTCCCATCGGCGGAGACGATCGCAAAAGCCGACCTCTCCGTCCTCGGCATGCCGCGTGCGCGTATAAAATCGCTGTCGTCGCTCGCCGCCGCCGTCGCGGCCGATCCGCAGATCTTCGGCGCGCGCCGCGGCCTCGACGAAGCGATAACCCAACTTCGCGGCCTAAGCGGCATCGGCGAATGGACCGCGCAATACATCGCCATGCGCGAACTGCGCGAACCCGACGCCTTCCCCGCCAGCGACATCGGCCTCCTACGGGCCATGGAAGGCAAGGACGGCAAGCGCCCGACGCCCGCCTGGCTGCTCGCCCGCGCCGAGAAATGGCGCCCCTGGCGCGCCTACGCCGCGCTCCACCTCTGGGCGTCCGACATGCAGGCCGCTAAGCCGCCGCGACCAAAATTTCCTGATACCGATCGGCCCGCCGCGGATCTTTCACCACCCGGCGTAAGCGGTCACCCCATCTTCGCCGGCGAAGCTTCGTAGATCTCGATGGTCGGCGCCTCGGCCCCCATCTCGCGCCCTTTGGTCACGAAATCAATCGACGCCTTCACTTTAAAATGCGCGCCAAGCGCCGCGACATCCTTCCACTTCTCGACGAACACCAGCTTCATCGGATTCTCGGTATCGACATGCACCGCATGCGAGATGCACCCGGGCTCGGTCCGCGAGCGATGCACATGCTCAAGCCCCAACCGCTTGAGTGCTTCAAACGTCTCCGGCCGCGCAACGATGCTTCCAAGCACAACGATCATGTCCGCTCCCTTAGACCGGCAGCCGCACGACCGCGCGCAATCCGCCCATCCTGCTGTCGCCCAAAATGATGTCGCCGCCATGCCCGCGTGCAATATCGCGCGCGATCGCAAGACCTAAGCCGACACCGCCGGCGGCCAATGTCCGCCCGCTATCCAACCGGTGGAACGGGCGAAACGCCTCTTCGCGCTGATCGGCAGGAATACCGGGCCCGTCGTCGTCCACCGCGATCTCGATCATCGTTCCGTTCTCGACCGCGCTCACCTGCGAATGCGTGCCATGCCGGATCGCGTTCTCGACCAAGTTCATCACGCAGCGCCGCATGGCGTTCGGTCGCAGCTCGACCATGATGTCGTTCTTCACCGAAAGCTCAACGGTCTTCTCCGGCGATTTCGCATCGGCCTTGCGCTGCGCACTGACCACGACATCGCGCAGCAACTGCCCAAGATCCGTCTCGGAGGCGCCTTCGCCCGCCTGCCCCCGCGCGAACGCCAGATACTCTTCCAGCATCCGCTCCATCTCTTCGACGTCGCCCTTCAGCGCCTGCATCGCGGCGCTGTCCTTCATCATCGCAAGCTCAAGCTTCATCCGCGTCAGAGGCGTGCGCAAATCGTGGCTCACCCCGGCCAGCATATCGGTGCGCTGCTGCACGAAGCGCGAGATACGCTCGCGCATGTCCAGGAAGGCGAGCGCCGCGCGCCGCACCTCGGTCGCGCCCGAAGGTCGAAAGTCCGGCGCGTCGCGCCCCTTGCCGAAGGCCTCGGCCGCATCGGCCAAGCGCTCGATCGGCCGGATCTGATTGCGCAGAAAGATAATGGCGACGCTGAGCAAGATCAGCGACGTGCCGATCATCCAAAGCACCCAGACGTGGGTATTGGTGGACATCACGCGCTTGCGGTCGGCCATCACCTGCAAGACAGCGCCATCCAACTGAATGCGAATATCGACCTTATCGTCCAGCGATTCCGAGTCGATCCAAACCGGCCGGCCAATACGCGACCCGAGTTCGTTCACGAACACCTGCTTGAGCAGGCCGTACGTCGGCGACTCAGTTTCGGGGATTCGCTCGCCCACCTTCAAGGACGGGATCAAACCAAACGACGTCTCGCCGAGCTTCGGCGCTTTCACGATGAATTGTTCCCGCCCGAGCGTTTCGTAGCTCTGCACGAACAGCGCCACCTGCGCCGCCACCCCGCGGGAAATACGCGTCGTCACCGTCTCCCACTGCCGGTCGAACAACAGATACGTGACCACGGCCTGCAGCACGACGACGGGCATCACGATGATGATCAGCGAGCGCCCGAACAGCCCCTTCGGCATCGACCGGCGAAACCACCCGCGCGACGACATGGCCTAACCCACCCGATCCGGCATCAGCACATAGCCGACGCCGCGCACCGTCTGCAGATAAAGCGGCAGCTTCGGATCGTTCTCGATCTTGCGCCGCAACCGCGTGATCTGCACGTCGACCGTCCGCTCCAACACCGCCCCCATGCGCTCCGACAAATCGGAGCGCGAGAACGTCTGCCCCGGATTGGCAGCCAGCACGCGCATCAACTGCAGCTCCGCCGACGTCAACTTCACGGGCTTCCCGTCACGCGTCAGCTCCCCGCGCTCCGCATCGAACCGGCAGGTGCCCAACTGCATGATCTGCTTCACCACTTCGATCGGCGTCCCTGCGCGACGCAAGATCGTGGCGATTCGCAGCAGCAACTCGCGCGGCTCAAAGGGCTTGGCGAGATAATCGTCCGCGCCCCGCTCCAACCCTTCGATGCGATCGCCAGTCTCGCCGCGCGCCGTCAGCAAGAGGATCGGCACGCGCGACGTCTCACGGATCGCCTTGGTCAGCGCAAACCCGTCCTCACCCGGCATCATCACGTCGAGCACGATGAAGTCGAAATCGAGACTTGCCATCAACTGCCGCGCCTCGGCCGCGTCCTTCGCCGCCGTCACGCGATACCCGTTCTCGCTGAGATACCGCTGCAGCAGCGTGCGAATACGCGTGTCGTCGTCCACGATAAGCAGGTGATGCACATGCGTTTCGACGTCGTCGAGTTCAGCTTCAGCGCTCATCGTTTGGCGATCAGGCGCAACACGCCCGCCCGTTCTTGTTCGGCCAGAAGGCCGGATAACACAGCCCGAAATCCTGCCACCGCCTCAGGCCCCGCCTCGCGATACGCCCGCGCCAACCGCGTGCGCTGCAGGGCGGTCAGCTCTGCCTCAACCCCGGCGCCCTTGCCCGTCAGCCGCAGCAATCGCTGCCGCCGGTCGCGCGACCCTTGCGCCTGAGTCAAAAATCCACCGTCGGTCAGGTTCTTCACCACGCGGCTGAGCGATTGTTTCGTGATCCCGAGGATACCCAGCAGATCCGAAACCGGAAGTCCCGGGTGGCGCGCAACAAAGTGCAAAGCCCGATAATGTGCGCGCCCCAAACCCAATTCGGTCAGCCGCTGATCCAACGTCTTGGCGAAATCCCGCCCGGCGAAAAAGAACAATTCGACCCCGTCGGTGAGTTCTTCTTCGCGCAGATAGAGCAGCGACGGCGCAGCTTTCATTCGCAAAAAGTCCGATGGCGTCATGCACGCCGGTTATGGCAGATATGCTGCCATAGTAGAGCCCAGGGTGTACCTGTCGCAAGCGCCGCGGGTATAGTCTACCCGCTTAACCACGCGCCACAATTGCAGGAACAGCCATGTCGCTCATCCCCTTCGACGATCGTGAAGGCCATATCTGGTTCGACGGCAAGCTCACACCCTGGCGCGACGCGAAGATTCACGTTCTGACTCACGGCCTCCACTACGGCTCCTGCGTATTCGAGGGCCAGCGCGTCTACAACAAGAAGGTGTTCAAGCTCGAACAGCACACGAGCCGCCTCTTCGAGTCGGCACGCCTGATGGGCTTCGAGATCCCATTCACCGAAACGCAAATCAACGACGCCTGCAAACAGGTGGTCGAAGCCCAAGGCAACGACGACGCCTACATGCGCCCCGTCGCCTGGCGCGGCAGCGAGATGATGGCCGTCAGCGCGCAAAAGTCGAAGATCCACGTCGCCATCGCCTCCTGGCCGTGGCCGTCGATGTTCGATCCCGAAATAAAGAACAAGGGCATCAAGCTCGACATCTCCCGCTGGCGCCGCCCCGCCCCCGAAACGACACCGTGGAAGGCGAAGGCCGCCGGCCTCTACATGATCTGCACGCTCTCGAAGCACGAAGCGGAAGCGAAAGGTTACGCCGACGCGATGATGTACGACTGGCGCGGTCTGGTGGCGGAAGCGACCGGCGCGAACATGTTCTTCGTCAAAGACAACAAGCTCTTCACGCCCTACGCCGACTGCTTCCTGAACGGCATCACGCGCCAAACGGTCATCGACCTCGCCAAAGCGCGCCAGATCGAAGTGGTCGAGAAATACATCCAAAGCTCGGAAGTCGGCAGCTTCGAACAATGCTTCCTCACCGGCTCGGCGGCGGAGGTGTCACCGGTCGGCTCGATCGGCGACTGGAAATTCGAAGTCGGCAACGTCACGCGCACGCTGATGGACGACTACTCGAACTTCATCCGCGGCAAGCACAAACTCTAACGGCGCCACCGCGCGGCAGCTTCGTCATCGCTGCCGCGCGCCTCAACCCAATGCTCGCCCGAAGCGCGCAGCTCGCGCTTCCAAAACGGCGCACGGGTCTTGAGATAATCCATCAAAAACTCGGCCGCCTCGAACGCGGACTGCCGGTGCCCCGACGCCGTCGCCACCATCACAATCCGCTCGCCCGGCTTCAATTCGCCGACGCGATGCACAACGACGACCCCGTCGAGCTTCCAACGTTCGCGCGCCTCATCGGCAATGCGGGTCAGCTCCCGCTCCGTCATCCCCGGGAAATGCTCCAGCGTCATGCTTGTCAGCTTCTCGCCATGGCTCTCGCCACGCACGAGCCCGACGAAACTCACCACCGCACCGATATCGCCACGCCCGGCGTGAAGCCGCGCAATCTCCACGCCCGGATCGAAATCCTCTGTCTGAACGCGGATCATCCGCCCGTCACCGGCGGAAAGAACGCAACCTCATCGCCCGCCGAAACCGGCGTCGCGAAGTCGACATGCTCCTGGTTCACCGCCGCGCGCATCCGCTTCAAATCCGCGAACGCCTCGGCATACCCGCCGCCGCGCGCCTGAAGCCACAAAGCAAGCGCACCGACGGTCGCGACTTCGCGCGGTACGTCGACGACTTCCTCGGCGCGCCCCACCTTCTGCCGCACCCACGCGAAGTAGATCAGCTTCACGATACGGGCCCGGTCTCCGGCACGCTCTTGCGCCGCGGCCGCGCATGCTCGCCCGACACATGCGCCAAGTTCGCCTGCACATACGAAAAGCCGGTGTAGATGGTCAGCACCGCCGCACCCCACAGCGCCAAGATGCCGGCGCGATGCAACCCGCCCCACACATGCTCGATCGCCGGCGCGACGATCAGCATCGCAATCGCGATCACCTGCACCGCCGTCTTCAACTTAGAGATCGACGACACAGGCACCGTCACCGCGATGGTCGCCAAAAACTCGCGCATCCCCGAAACCAAAATCTCGCGCGCCAGAATGATCAGCGCCGGAAAGATCACCCACCCGCGAATGTCGTCCATATAGACGAGCATGAACAACGCCGACGAAATCAGCAGCTTGTCCGCGATCGGATCCAACATCTGCCCCAGCCGCGACTCCGCCTGCCGCTTCCGCGCAATCCAGCCGTCGGCGTAGTCGGTGATCGCCGCCACGATAAACACGACGAACGCAACCCAGCGCCCGACTTCCTGATCGGGAATCCAGAACGCCGCCACGAACGCCGGCACCAACACGATGCGCGTCAGCGTCAAAAGATTGGGAAGATGGTCGCCCATCCACTCACTCTAAGCCGAGCCCGGCGAAAGGGGAATCGCCAATTCAGCAGGGTTTCTCAGCCCTTATCGTGAAAATGCTCATAAATCTTGCGGGCCAGCGCCTTGCTGATCCCCTTGACCGATTCGATGTCGGATAAGCCAGCCTTGGTCACCGCCCGCCCTGAGCCGAAATGGTTCAACAACGCCCGCTTGCGCGTCGGCCCAATCCCCTCAACTTCGTCCAGCGGCGACGACGTAATCGTCTGCGCCCGCTTCGTGCGATGCGTCCCGATGGCGAACCGATGCGCCTCATCGCGCAGCCGTTGCAGATAGAACAAGACCGGCGACTTGAACTCCAACTGAAACGGCTCGCGCCCCGGCATGAAAAATCGTTCACGCCCCGCATCGCGATCCGGCCCCTTGGCGATCGCGACCAGCTTCACCCCCGTCACGCCAAGCGCCGCGAACACCTCGCACGCCACCGACAGCTGGCCCTGCCCGCCGTCGATCAGCACAAGATCCGGCGCGTTCCCCGGCTCACGCTCGTCATCGTCCTTCTCGTCGAACACAACAGGCGCGTCGCCCTCGGCCGCCGCCTCTTCCTCTTGATCCTTCATCAACCGCTTGAAGCGCCGCGTCAGCACCTCACGCATCATCCCGAAATCGTCGCCCGGCGTCAGCTCCGCGTTCTTGATGTTGAACTTGCGATACTGATTCTTGATGAACCCCTCAGGCCCCGCAACGATCATCGCCCCGACCGCGCTCGTCCCCTGAATGTGGCTGTTGTCGTAAACCTCGATCCGCCGCGGCGCCTCATCAAGACCCAACGCAGTCGCCACCCCGTTCAGCAACTGGATCTGCGTCGCGCTCTCCGCCATACGCCGCGACAGGGACTCGCGCGCATTCATGACAGCCTGCGCCATCACCTCGCGCTTCTCGCCACGTTGAGGCATCAAAACCTCGACGCGGCGATCCGCCTTCACCGATAAGGCCTGCGCCAACAAATCGTGTTCCGGAATTTCGTGGCTGATCAAAACCATCTTCGGCGGATCGCGATCGTCGTAAAACTGCGCGATGAAACTATCGAGGATCTCCGGAATCTCGACGCCGCGATCATGCTTCGGGAAATACGGTCGATTGCCCCAGTTCTGCCCCGACCGGAAGAAGAACACCTGAATGCACGTATGCCCGCCCTCCTGATGCACGGCGAACAAATCCGCTTCGTCGATCGTATCGGGATTGATCCCTTGCTGAAGCTGCACGTGCGCGAGCGCCCGAATGCGATCGCGATACCGCGCCGCCTTCTCGAAATCGAGCACCTCCGCGGCAAGCTCCATCTCGCGCGAAAGCTCACCCTTCACGTCGTCGCTCTTGCCGCGCAAGAAGGCGACCGCTTGATCGACCAAATGCTGATAATCGGCCGGCGCGATCTTCCCCACGCAAGGCGCCGAGCACCGTTTGATCTGATACAGCAAGCAAGGCCGCGTCCGGCTCTCAAAAACGGAGTCCGAACAACTGCGCAGCAAGAACGCCCGCTGCAAAGTGTTCAGCGTCCGCGTCACCGAATAGGCCGAAGCGAACGGCCCGAAATACTCGCCCTTACGCGACTTCGCCCCGCGATGCTTGATGATCTGCGGCGCGCGCTCGTCCGCCGTCACCAGAATAAACGGAAACGACTTATCGTCCCGCAGATGAACGTTAAACCGCGGCTTCAACCGCTTGATCAGGTTCGCCTCAAGCAACAGCGCCTCGACCTCAGACGCCGTCTGCACGAACTCCATCGAAGCCGTCGTCGCAATCATCCGCGCAATCCGCGCCGGCTGATCGAACGGCTTCGTGTAAGCGACCACCCGCTTCTTCAGATTGGCAGCCTTACCGACGTAAAGCACATCGCCATTAGCCGCCATCATCCGATAAACACCCGGCGCATTCGGCAACCGCGTCAGATAATCGGCAATGACCGACGCCCCGGTGGCCAAAAGCCCCGGTGTCTCAGCAGCAGCGGTGTCAGACTCGTCGTTACTCATCGCACAATCATTCCCCCTCCCCCTTGCGGGGAGGGGCAGGGGTGGGGGTCATGGGCCTCAGTGTGATTCTCAAAGGTAGGCGGTCACACAACTGTCGTGTACCCCCACCCCTACCCCTCCCCGCAAGGGGGAGGGGGAAATTGCGCTCTGAGGTCCCGGCCCGACGGCGGCGACCTTTATCTGATAAAACGAGCAGGTAACGGGGACGATTGAAACGCATGACCGAACGCGTTTGGAAACTGGAAGAGGCCGGCAACAAACTCGATGAACTCGTGGCAGGAGCGACGCGCGGCGAGACGCAGGTGATCGCCAAGCACGGCAAGCGAGTGGCTGTGCTGATCTCCGCCGATAGATACGCCAGCCTCGCGGATCGAAACACCTCAAACACCAAACTCGACTTCGTGCAGCATCTCTTGTCGGCGCCCAAAGGCGACTTTCTGTCACGACGACGGAACATTCCGGTCGAACAGAAGCGACGGCGAAAGAAATGATCAGCCTTAGCGCCCGGACTCGCGCTCAATCTCGACGCCCACGGACTGCGCTTCCGGCACCACCTCGAGCTTCTCGATTCGCACCCGCGCCACCTTCACGCGCGCGTCTTCAAGGCAGTGCGCAGCGATCTTCTCGGCCAGCGTCTCGACCAAATTCAAATGCCCGCCGGCCAGGATCGCCTTGATCCCGTCCACGACCGCACCGTAATCGACGACGTTCTCCAGCTTGTCATCAACCTCTCCTTCCGTCTCCTCGACGGTCAGGTCGATGTTGATCCGTACCGGCTGCAGCGTCCCCTTCTCGCGCCGGTAGACGCCGATATTCGCGTTGAGTTCCAGATCGCGCACGAATACATGCCGGATCCGCCGCTTCGCATCGGCGATCCGCAAGGGATGCACATTCGTCCGATCGGTCATGCCAACACCCCGCTCATTCCAAAAACTGATCGCGCGACCAGCCCAAATGCTGCCCGCTGTCGACGGCGATCAACTGCCCGGTCACGGCCGGCGCGGTCAGAAGATAGTGCACCGCCCCCGCAATGTCCTGCGGTGCGGACGGCCGCTGCAGCAGCGTAGCCTTAACGTGCGCATCGAAATTGGCTTGGCTTTGCCGTTCCGCCTTTAGCGAAGGCCCCGGCGCCACCCCGTTCACCCGAATGCGCGGCGCCAGCGCCTGCGCCAACGTCTGCGTCAACGTCCACAACGCCGCCTTCGACACGGTGTAGGACATGAACTGAGGCGTCAGATTCAGCACCGCCTGATCGATCAGATTGACGATTGCGCCGTTCGCACCCGGCGGCAGCTGCTTAGCAAACGCTTGGGCGAGCACAAACGGCGCGCGCAAATTCGTATTCAGATGCTTGTCCCACGACGCGCGGGTCGCGGTGTCGACGCGGTCATCCTCAAACACCGAGGCGCTGTTGACCAGCGCCGTCACCGGCCCAAGCGCCGACGACGCGCGCGGCACGATCGTCTGCACCGACGCTTCATCCGAAAGATCGCCATCGACCAGCGCCGCCCGCCGTCCCATCGTGGTGACCTCGGCGGCCAACGATTCAGCTTCCAGCTTGCTGCCGCGATAGTGGATCGCAACGTCATACCCGCCGTCGGCCAGCTTCAGCGCAATCGCGCGCCCCAACCGCTTCGCCGCACCGGTGATCAGAACCACGCTCATGACTTCGCCTTCAGTTCGGTCTGCTTGCCGTAGGTTTTGAACTTCTCGACGACGCGCGCCATCTCGCGCGCGTTCAAGATACGCGGCCGCCCAATCGCCAACGCCCGCGCATACTGCGCCGCCAACGCCTCAACCTCGCCCGCCCGCTCATAAGCCTTGCGCAACGTCTCGGCCACCGCCACCGCGCCGTGATTGGCGAGCAAGCACGCATGCCGCGCACCAAGCGCCTTCACCGCAATCCGCGCCAACGCCTCACTGCCATAGGTCGCGTAAGGCCCACAGGCAATCCGGTCGCCGCCGAACTCCGCCACCATATAATGAAACGCGGGAATGCCACGATGCACACAGCACAGCGCCGTCGCATTCAGCGAATGCGTATGCACGATCGCGCCAACATCCGCCCGCGCTTTATAGACGGCGAGATGCATCTGCCATTCGCTCGACGCCACGCGCTGCCCCGGCGCAACACGCCCGTCGAGCCGCACCTCGACAATGTCCGCGGCCCGCATCTCGTGATAGCCGATGCCGGTCGGCGTGATCAGCATCCCGCCATCGACGCGCACGGAGATATTGCCGCTCTTACCCGGCGACAACCCGCTCGACGACATGCGCTGCCCGAACGAAACGATCTCCGCCCGCACACCCGCCGTCGCAACGGCAGGCTCAGCGCGCTTTTGCAGCACCCGCTGAACGCGCCGCACCGCGGTTCGCTTCACGACGCGCGTTCCGGAAACAGCTTAAGTAACCCTTCGCGCGTCGCCGGCGCCGTCCCACGCTCGGTGATCAACCCGGTCACCAGCCGCGCCGGCGTCACGTCAAACCCCGGATTGCGCGCCGGACTTCCAGGCGCCGTAAGTTCGACGGTCAGCACCTCGCCCGTCTCGGTGCGCCCCTGCACGTGCGTGATCTCGCGCGCAGACCGCTCTTCGATCTCGATCTCTTTGACGCCGTCGTCGATCGTCCAATCGATGGTCGACGAAGGCAGCGCCACATAGAACGGCACGTTGTTGTCCTTCGCGGCCAACGCTTTCAGATACGTCCCGATTTTGTTCGCCACATCGCCCGACGCCGTCGTGCGATCCGTGCCGACGATGCACATGTCGACCTCGCCGTGCTGCATGTAATGCCCGCCCGCATTATCGGTCAGGATCGAATGCTTCACGCCATGTGCGCCAAGCTCATAGGCCGTCAGCGACCCACCCTGATTGCGCGGCCGCGTCTCATCCACCCAAACATGGATCGGAATCCCTTTGTCGTGCGCCATATAGATCGGCGCCAACGCCGTCCCCCAATCGACGCAAGCGAGCCACCCCGCATTGCAATGCGTCAGCACATTGACGGTCTTCCCCGGCTTGCGCTTCGCAATATCCTCGATAATCGCCAAACCATGCCGCCCAATCGCCTCATTGGTCGCCACATCATCATCGCAAAGCTGCGCCGCCCGCGCATAAGCCGCCGCGACGCGCTCGCCACGCGGCCGGTTGCGCACAGAGGCCATCATCTCATCCAACGCCCACTTCAAATTGATCGCCGTCGGCCGCGTCTTGACGAGCACCTCATACGCCCGGTCCAACGCCTCATCCGAAGCATCGACGCGAAGCGCGAGACAAACCCCATAGGCCCCGGTCGCCCCAATCAACGGCGCGCCACGCACCACCATCGACTTGATCGCCTCAGCCGCCTCTTCGACGCTCGCAATCCGCTTCGTCGCAAACGCAAACGGCAACTTCGTCTGATCAATAACCTCGATCGACCACCCATCCTCGGCGATCCAAATCGTGCGGTAATGACGGCCATGAATTTTCATACGGTTCTCCTCACCCCTCGCCCGCCCTTGGGCGGGCGAGGGGTGTCTGCCGACGGTGTTGCAACGTCAATGTCCGTCGAACTCCACCAGCGACAGCACCTTCTTGCCCAGCTTCTCCAGCCGCTTGCGGCCCTTCAACTCCGGCAAATCGATGATGAAGCTACAGCCGACGACATTGCCGCCCGCCTTCTCGATCAGCTTGATCGCAGCCTCGGCGGTGCCGCCCGTCGCGATCAGATCGTCGACCAGCAGCACGCTCTCGCCCTTCAGTACCGCGTCCTCGTGGATCTCCACCGTGTCGGTGCCGTACTCCAGATCATAGGTCTGCGCGATCGTCTTCCAAGGCAACTTGCCCTTCTTGCGCACCGGCACGAACCCGACCGACAACTGATGCGCCACGGCACCCGCGATGATGAACCCGCGCGCCTCGATCCCCGCGACCTTGTCGATGCGCAAACCGGCATAGGGCTGCACCAGCAGATCGACCGTCGTGCGAAACGCCCGCGCGTTGCCCAGCAACGTGGTCACGTCGCGAAACATGATCCCCGGCTTCGGATAATCCGGGATTGTGCGAATGACCGATTTGATGTCCATGAGAGTTCTCAAACCTTCTTGAGGACGCGCCCTGCGACGGCATCCAGCTTGGCGAAAAGAACAGGATCGCGCTTCTCCGGCGCGGTGATCAGCGCGGTATCCAACGTGGTCTCGATGTTCAGCGGCGACGGCACACGCTTCGGCCCAAGCTTCGGCGCAACACGCTTCAGCAACGTGCGCGCGCGATCCGCATTATCGTTCAAGATCCGGATAACCTGATCGACGGTCACGTGGTCATGCCCCGGATGCCAGCAATCGTAATCGGTGACCATGGCCAGGATCGCGTACGGCAACTCCGCCTCGCGCGCGAGCTTCGCTTCGGGCATCGCCGTCATGCCGATGACGCTGCAACCCCACGAACGATAGAGATTCGATTCCGCAAACGTCGAAAACTGCGGCCCCTCCATCGCCAGATACGTCCCGTCGGTCACGCACTTGATCGAAGCCTCGCGCGCCGCCTCGGCAAGCGCGCCCTTCAGCTTCGGACAAACCGGATGCGCCATCGAAACGTGCGCGACGAAGCCCGGCCCGAAGAACGACTTCTCGCGCGCAAACGTCCGGTCGATGAACTGATCCGGCAGCACGAACGTCCCCGGCGGCAATTCCTCTTTCAGCGAACCGCACGCCGACACCGACAGAACATCGGTGACACCAACGCGCTTCAGCACGTCGATGTTGGCGCGATAATTGATGCTGGAGGGCGAATGCACATGCCCGCGCCCGTGACGCGGCAGGAAGACCATGTCGACGCCGGCCAGCCGCCCGAACAGCAACTCGTCCGAAGCCTCGCCCCACGGCGAGCGCACCCGCTCCCACCGCGCGTTTTCAAGCCCGTCGATGCCGTAAACGCCGCTGCCGCCGATCACGCCCAGAACAGTGGTGGTCATGCAGACACAAGCCTCCGCCGAAAGCGGGGCTTTGTATCACTTGAGCCGGGGGGCGCAATTGGTTTCAGCCGCCGACCGGGCAACCGTTCGGTGATTTGGAAGAAATGGCGGGGAACGCGTTTGCGCATCCCCGCCGGAAAGCGACCTTAGTGATCGACGTCGCGCCACAGGCGCTTGTAGGCGAAGTAGAGCAACACGGAGAGCACGAGCAGGAACAAGACCACCTGCACGCCCAACGTCTTGCGCTCTTCGAGCTTGGGCTCGGCCGCCCAGGTCAGGAACGCGGAAACGTCCTTGGCCATCTGGTCTACTGTGGCCGGCGGATTGCCTTCAGCCCACGTCACCTGCCCGTCCGATACGAGCGGCGCAGGCATCGCAATCTGATGCCCTTCGAAATACTCGTTGTAGCTCAAGCCCGGAAGCAGCGCGAAATTCGCCGGCGCATCCGAATAGCCCGTGAGCAACGCATGCACATAATCGGCGCCGCCATGCCGCGCCTTGATGATGACCGACAGATCCGGCGGATAGGCGTTGTTGTTCGCCGCGCGCGCCGCCGCTTCGTTCGGATAGGGCGACGGGAAGCGGTCGGCAGGAATGCCGGTGCGTTCGACGACTTCGCCGTTCTCGTCCAGGGCCGGCACTTTGAACGACGCCGCGATCGCCTTCATCTGCGCTTCGGTGAACTCAGGCCCGCCCGGTTGCGACAGGTTGCGGAACGAGACCAAGTGCATCGAGTGGCAGGCCGCGCAGACCTCTTTGTAAACCTGATAGCCGCGCTGAAGCTGTTGACGGTCGAACTTGCCGAACACGCCGTCCCAAACCCAGGTCTGCGGCTCGGGATGCTTCGCGGCGGTTTTCGATTCCCCCGCCGACGCCAATCCGGCGGCGGCAAGGCTGAGTACGACGGCCAAAAGCGCTTTGAGTTTCATGGTCGCGCCCCTTATTCCGCAGCCGCGGGCGCTGAAGTAACGCCCTTCTTCGAAAGCACCGCCTTGGAAATGCTCTCAGGCACCGGCAGCGGCGTTTCCCAGAGACCGACCACCGGCGTGATGATCAAGAAGTGGACGAAGTAGTAGATCGTCAGAATCTGCGACAGCAGCAGCTTGCCGATCGGCAGTTCCACGCCCGTCCACGGCACGACCACGTTCGAGTCGTCTGCCGTCTGCGCGCCCAGATAGCCTAAGATCAAAATCACGGCCATCAGGATCCAGAAGAACTGGCGATAGAGCGGCCGGAACTTGTTAGAGCGGACGCGCGACGTATCGAGCCACGGCACCAGCGCCCAAACGAAGATCGCCCCGAACATCAGGATGACGCCCGCAAGCTTATCCGGCACCGAGCGCAGCACGGCATAGAGCGGCAGGTAATACCACTCAGGCACGATATGCGCCGGCGTGACCAGCCGGTTGGCCGGCACGTAGTTGTCCGTGTGACCGAGCATGTTCGGCATGAAGAACACGAACAGCGAGAAGAACAGCACGAAGACGACCAGCGCAAACAAGTCCTTCGTCGTATAATACGGATGGAACGGCACCGTGTCCGCAGGCCCCTTCACGTCGATGCCCAGCGGATTGTTGTTGCCCGGCACGTGCAGCGCCCAGATGTGCAGCACCACGACGCCCGCGATCACGAACGGCAGCAGATAGTGCAGCGAGAAGAACCGCTGCAGCGTCGAGTTGTCGACCGCAAACGAACCCCACAGCCACTGCGTAATGCTTTCGCCCACCAGCGGAATGGCCGAGAAGAAGTTCGTGATGACGGTCGCGCCCCAGAACGACATCTGGCCCCACGGCAGCGTATAGCCAAGGAAACCCGTCGCCATCATCAAGAGATAGATGACGATGCCCAGGATCCAGAGCACCTCACGCGGTGCCTTGTACGAGCCATAGTAGTAGGCCTTGAAGATATGCAGGTAGACGGCGATGAAGAACATCGATGCGCCGTTCGCATGAATGTACCGCAGCAGCCAACCGTAGTTCACGTCGCGCATGATGCGCTCGACGCTGTCGAACGCCATCGTCTCATGCGGCACGTAATGCATAGCCAGAACGACGCCGGAGATGATCTGCACCACCAGCATCAACGCGAGAATGCCGCCGAACGTGTACCAGTAGTTCAAGTTTTTCGGCGTCGGGAACTGCAGCAGGTGCTCATCGACGAAGCGGACGAGCGGCAAGCGCGAGTCCAGCCACTTCATGAAACCGTTTTTCGGTGTGTAGGAGTAATTGCCGTGCGACATGTCCGCCCTCAACCGTGTTCAGCAGCGTTGTGCGCCGCGGGCTTCGGCGCGGCGCCGATCAAGACCTTGGTGTCGGACAAAAACTCATATGGCGGCACCGCCAGATTCTTCGGCGCTGGCCCCTTTCGGATGCGTCCCGACGTGTCGTAGTGCGAACCGTGGCACGGGCACAGCCAGCCGCCGTAATCGCCCTTGATCTCTTTGCTCGGCACGCAGCCCAAATGGGTGCACGTGGCGACCAGGATCAGCCATTCCGGCTTTTGCACGCGCGATTGATCGGTTGCCGGATCTTTGAGATCGGCCAGCGGCGTATCTTCCGCGGCCTTGATTTCTTCCGGCGTGCGGCGGCGTACGAACACGGGCTTCTTCTGCCATTCGATGGTCACGATCTGACCCGCCACGATCGGCGTGAGATCGAACTCGACCTCTTTCAGCGCCAACGTATCGGCGGCCGGATTCATCTGATCGATGAACGGCCACAGCGCGAGCGCGCCGCCTACTGCGGCCATGCCGGCCGATGCTACGTACAGGAAATCACGCCGGGTAACGTTGGCGTTGTCGACGGTGTGCGCCACGGTTCAGATGCCCCCTCTTGGGCTGCAACGAAGAGATGGTTGTGATACGGGCGGACGGCCACGAGGAACATCGCGGCAAACCGGACGAAGGTATTGAATTCGCCCGCAAAATAGAGAGTCGCCCCTACTCGGTCTTGCGTCACGATGCCGCATAAATGTCGAAGGCATGCGTTGTGCGGCGAATGATTCGCGCTCGCGCATCGTGTCGCGGTCGTGTTGATTCCGATCAATGCGCATCGCTTTGTTTGAGCCCGACATAGCCGCCAACACAGGCACGATCATTCGCCTCGGGGCATGCATGGGTATAGCCATCGACATCATCGAACCGTGCGGCTTTCCGTTCGGCGACGCCTCACTCAAGCGCGCAGGGTTGGATTATCTGCCACGCGCGAGCCTGGACCGCCACGCGTCATGGGCGACCTTCCGGGGAAAACTCCAGGGCCGTCTCATTCTGGCGACGACAAAGACACGCCGGTCCTACACGGACTTTGCCTTCGAGCCCGGCGACACGCTTCTATTCGGCCGCGAAAGCGCGGGCGTGACTGACGAAGTCGTCAACGCCGCAGACGCGTTGATCCGTATACCGATGGCCGACGGCATGCGCTCGCTGAACGTTGCCGTTACGGCTGGAATGATACTGGGCGAAGCGTTGCGCCAAACGGGCGCCTTCCCGCCGTCGAAGGAGACTGCACCGTGAACATCGACGTCGTCATTGAACGCAAGAGCCGCGCGGCCGGCTGGTTCGAAGAACTGCGTAACCGCATCTGCGCCGAGTTCGAACGCCTGGAGGACGAGCTGAAAGGCCCCCTCGCCGATCGCCCGCCCGGTCGCTTCGAGCGCAAATCCTGGACCCGCAAAGCCGAGGCTGGCAGCCCGGACACCGGCGGCGGCACGATGTCGGTCATGCACGGCCGCGTCTTCGAAAAGGTCGGCGTCAACATCTCGACCGTCCACGGCACGTTCTCGAAGGAGTTCGCGGCCTCGATCCCCGGCGCCACCCAGGACCCGCGCTTCTGGGCCGCCGGCGTCTCGTTGGTGGCCCACATGCAGAACCCGCACGTGCCCGCCGTACATATGAACACGCGCCACATCGTGACCACGAAGGGCTGGTTCGGCGGCGGCGCCGACCTGACGCCGATGACGCCCAACGAAGCCGATACGACTGACTTCCATGCCGCCTTACGCAACGCCTGCGACCGGCACGATCCGTCCTATTATCGGGACTTCAAAGCCTGGTGCGACGAATACTTCTTCCTGCCCCACCGCAACGAACCGCGCGGTGTGGGCGGCATCTTCTACGACTATCTCGACACCGGCGATTGGGAAGCGGACTTCGCCTTCACCCGCGACGTCGGTCTCGCCTTCCTGAACACATACCCGCAGATCGTCCGCCGCCACATGAACCGCGCGTGGGGGCAAGCCGACCGCGAACATCAACTCGCCCGCCGCGGGCGCTATGTCGAATTCAACCTCCTCTATGACCGCGGAACCCAATTCGGCCTGAAAACCGGGGGAAACGTGGAAGCGATCCTCATGTCCATGCCGCCCGAGGTCCGCTGGCCTTGATGCACGGCCGCCAAGGGCGGTATCGCTAGACGACGCCAGTTCAAGCGCGCCGGAGTTCATCCATGACGCTCGTCCGTTTCCTCGCAGGCCTGACGCTAGCGATCCTCATCGCCATCCCCGCAAGCGCGGCCCCGACCGCCGGCAAGGTCGCCCCTCTCGCGATCGACATCTATTACGGCGATTGGCAAGGCACCGCGACCGCGCTCAGCGAAACCGACGAAGACTTCCCGAATACCAAACGCGACATCGCCGTCTCGGTGACCAAGACCGACATCGGCGGCTTCCTGCTCTCGTGGTCGACGTTGCAGCGTCAAAAGGGGAATCCTAAAGCGCCGCTCGAAGTCCTGAAGTCGACGACGGTGGAATTCGTCCCCTCGATCGCACCCAACACCTGGCGCGCCAAAGCCGACACCGATCCCTACACCGGCGGCATTCTGTATTGGGCCCGTCTCGATGGCCGCGGCCTGGTGATCTCGGCCTTCACGATCAACCCCGACGGCCGCCCGGAGTATCAAACCTACACCCGCCGCGTGCTGGGCAAGGAAATGAAGCTCGAGTTCACCAACGTGAACGACGGCAAATTCGTCCGTACCGTGAAGGGTTCCCTCCGCAAGCTACGCTAGCTTTACGGAACCGCCATAAGCCGGTCGCGTTCCTCCCGTAGAGGTGCGTGCCTGATGGAACCCAACTTCGAGAAATTCTTCGACGCCTACGCCGCCGCGTTCAACCGCTCCCTCGGCGACGAGGTCGACGCGGACGCGATCATGGCGTGCTTCGCCGACAGCTTCGTCGGCGCCGGCCCCGCAGGCGTGCTGTGCGGCCAGAACGGTCCGCACTTTCGCGAAGTTCTGCAAGGCGGCTACAAATTCTACAAAGACGTCGGCACCGAACGCATGGTCGTCCGCGGTGTCGATGTCACGACGATCGACGTCAACCACCACATGGCCATGGTTCATTGGCGCGCGCACTACACACGCAAGGACGGAAGCCCCGTCTCCATCGACTTCGACGTCGCCTATCTCCTGCAGACGCTGCGCAACGACACGCCAAAAATCTTCGCTTATGTCGCCGGCGACGAAATGGCCATGCTCGAAAAACATGGCCTGATCGAAGTCAAGCGCAAGCTCTAAGGCTCGACGCGCACCAACAGCGCCGTCGCATCGTCGCTCTTCTTCATCCGCGGATACTTCGCACCCTCGGGATCGTCGTCCTCGATATGACGAAGCTCGCGCCCCAAAATCGCAAGACCCAAAGTCTGCGCCGTAGCAATCAGCTCGCGATCGCCGTACCGCTTGTAATCCTCGACAAGCGCATAGAACCCGTCCGTCGCCAGCAGAACCGTCGCCGGCCCCTGAAGTTCAAGCGAGGCGACGGAGACGTGCGGGCCCACGGCGGCATCCGGACCCAAGAGCCAAAATCCCTGCGGCGTGTTCACGGTATCGCGCGACCGCCGCAGATCGGGCATCACCGTCGCACGAATGGACTCGACGCCCAGCGCCTGTCCTTTGCGCGCCGCCAGCATCTTCTCTGCCAGCTTCGTCTCGAGCGCCGATCGCGACGGATTGATCCCGAAGTTATGAACTTCATCGTCGGACGCGGTCTCGACCAGCACGCGGCTGTCGCCGACGAACGCCACATCAAGCCGCCCATCCGCGACGCGGATCATGCTCAGCGTCGTCCAAGGAATCTCATACCGCGCCGCAGGCGGCCGCAAACGTTCCGCCTCGAACCGCGCCGTCATATCGCGCGCCACATTGCCGACCAGCGTCCGCAAGTCGCTCGTCGCCTCATGCACAATCAACAAATCCCGCGCCGCATGCGAAGCCCAAGCCGCATCGCTCTTGCCCGGCATGACGGGCGTATCCGCAAGCCCCGTCACCCCGTCGAGCACGAAGGCAATCGAATGCCCCGCCCCCAGAGCATCCTCATTCACCCGATCAGGCGACCCGGGAAGACTGAGACCCTCGATAACTTGAATACGCGCCATGCCCTCACCGACTCCATCGCCGTATTTCACATTAGGGTGTCATGGTCCGCGAAGGCGGACCACCCACGACTTGCTGCGGATTATTGCAATCGCTGCAGTTTGTGACGCTCGTCGAAAATGGCAGCGTCAAAACTAAATCGTCGCCTGCACGACGGCCTTCAGCCGCTCCGCCAGCGAGAACTCGTCGTCGGTGAAATCGCTGTCGATCCACCAATCTTCGACCTCGCTCAGCACGCGACCGACCATCGGCCCGTGCGGCACGCCCGCGTTCATCACATTCGCGCCGTTGAGCGGAAACACCGGCCGCGTCCACGAATCGGCGATCGCCAGCAGCGCGCGCCACTGGATGCCGTTCGACGCCTTCGGATCCTCAGCCCACCGCAACCGCAGCCAATCCTTGAACGCCGCAACGCCGTAGCGATAAAGCGCCCGCCGCACCTCGATGATCGACATGTAGGACGTGACCTTCACCGGCGTCTTCATCATCTCGACCAACCGGTCGCGATCGTCATTCGACAACCGCCAGCGCGTCGCAACCGCACGCGCCTGATCGCCGTCGGCAATCAACGCGCCCAGCCGCAAAACCGCGTCAGGCGCAAAGAAACCGTCATTGTCGTCTTCGATGAGACTCGCAAACCGTTCGAACCGATGCTGCCCCGGCAACACCTCGCCCAGAATCCCCGACGCCGCCATCGCCCGCATCACCGGCACCGGATCGTCCGCCTCGAACAGCTTCAGCATCTCTTTCTGAATCCGCTCGCCCGACAGCGTCTTGATCTCACCACGCGCGTCGGCGCACGCGTTCAAACCAACGCTGTCGATCTCCCCCTTCCCATACCAAGCGTGAAACCGGAACAGCCGCAGAATGCGTAAATAGTCCTCGGCAATGCGTTTGCCCGGATCGCCGATAAACCGCACACGCCGCGCCTGCAAATCCGCGATACCGCCGACGGTATCGAACACTGCCCCCGACGCATCCGCATAAAGCGCGTTCATCGTGAAATCGCGCCGCTGCGCATCCTCCGCCCAATCGGAAGAGAACGCGACCGTCGCCCGCCGTCCATCCGTCGACACGTCGCGACGCAACGTCGTGATCTCATAGGGCGTCGAATGCGAAATCGCCGTCACCGTCCCGTGCTCGATCCCCGTCGGCACGGCGCGCATTCCCGCGGCCTCGATCCGCCGCACAACGTCGTCAGGCGTCAGCGGCGTCGCAATATCGATATCGCTGACCTCGACGCCCAACAGCGCATTGCGAACACAACCGCCGACGAACCGCGCCGCCCCGCCATTGGCCAGCAGCGCGTCCATCACCGCGCGCGTCGCCGGCGCGTTCAGCCAAACCTGATCTTTGATCGAGGGCGTCGTCATGGGGGCTCAGCCGTACAGCCGCTCATAGAGATTGATCAAGATGCCGGCCGTAGCACCCCAAATGTAATGACCGTCATAGGTCATCCCATAAAACCGCCGCTCGCGCCCCTGCCACGTCGCCGTGCGCGGCTCATGATTCGCGGGATCCATCAAGAAAGCGAGCGGCACCTCAAAGGCCTCCGCCACCTCCGCCTTGTCGATCTTCAGCTCAAACCCTTCGCGCACCAACCCGACAAACGGGTGAATCGCAAACCCTGTCCCCGTCTCATAACGATCTAACTCGCCCAGTACCGTGACGAAGGTCCGGCTCAACCCAACCTCTTCCTCCGTCTCGCGCAAAGCCGCAGCAACCTCATCGTCGTCACCCTCATCCAGCCGCCCACCCGGGAAACTCACCTGCCCCGCATGCCGCGCCAAATGGTCCGCCCGCCGCGTAAACAACACACGCAAACCGGCCGCACGCTCGATGATCGGAATCAAAACCGCCGCCGGCTTCAGCGTCCGCGCCTGCGAAACCGTCTCCGCCCATTTCGGATTGAGATCATAGTCCCCACGCTCGCGCGCATGGACGTTGCGCCGATGTATCCGCTCGTTCAGCCGCCCCTTCAAATCCGCCTCGCTCAAAGGAAGACCTCACGCGAAGCCGCGAAGTCGCGAAGAAGAAGGACGCGAAAAGAAATAAAACTTGCACCACCAAAGGCACCAAGCCGCTCTGCATCACGATCAGCAAGAGCGCGTGGTCGATTCAAAAAGGCGCTCCGCGCCAAAAACAATCCGCCGGCGCGAAGCGCCATTCCAATCGATGAAACTCTGGGCGCTCCCAATCGAGTCCAAGCACCTTCGCGCCTTCGCGTCTTCGCGTGCAAATCTTCCTGACGGCCATGCCGGTAAAGCAGAGCGGCTTGGTGCCCTTGGTGGTTCAATCTATGGACCGCCGTCATGGATCGGGCGAGCCCAGCGAAAAGAAAACGCCGCCGCTCCACACGCCAAGTTCGCGCCCCGTCTCCGTCGGACGCTCATCGGCTAGTGCGACCAATTCGTAAAACACCGCGCGCGAAATCCGCGCCTCAAGCCCGCCGCGCACATGAACATAAGGCCGCGGCTCACGCGCCGCCCCGCGAAACTCGACGCGCAACGGATGCTCGCGCCCCGCCTCGACGCTGTCGCCGACATTGGTCATGAACGACAGGGTCTGCCGCTCGCCTTTACCCGCCGCATCGACACGCACCGCGATAAACGGCGCATCCTCGACCTCGATCCCGACCTTCTCGACCGGTGTCACCAGAACGTACGACCCATCCGCCTCACGCCGCAGAATGGTGGAGAACAACCGCACCAGCGCCGGCCGCCCGATCGGAGTTCCGAGATAGAACCAGGTGCCGTCCGTGGCGACGCGCATATCGATCTCGCCGCAGTGAGGCGGATTCCATTTCTCGACCGGAGGCAACTTGCGCGTGTGCGCCGTCTCGGCCTGCAGTTCCGCCAGCCCACGCAGAACGTCCGGCGCCGGAGCACCCCAATGCAGTGGGTCTTGTCCCGAATTGGACATGGGGCCGCCTTGCCATCCGCCGCTTGAGGCCTGCCCTCAAACGTTAACGTGGTCGATCAACAATCATTGAGCATAGGAACTTGAACCGTTCTGTCCATGGCCCGGTATTGGCTATACATGGACAGAACCGACCGGTTTGGCCAGCGCCTCGAAAAAGCCGCGACCCGAACACTAAATCCGTTTTCAATTTCACCCCAGCGGAATTGGCTCTAGTGTCCAACCCCATGCAAGCCCTCGACAATCCCGATTCCATCGTGCGTGAAGTTGAACACGCCGTCGCCCGCCTCGCTGCCGTCCGCGAAGCGGTCGGCCGTGTCATTTTCGGTCAGCGCGATGTCGTCGACCAGGTCCTGATCACCATGCTCGCGGGCGGCCACGGTCTGCTCGTCGGCGTCCCCGGTCTCGCGAAAACCAGATTGGTTGACGCGCTGGGCACGGTGCTCGGCATGGCGACCAAACGCGTGCAGTTCACGCCCGATCTTATGCCCGCCGACATCGTAGGCTCCGAAGTCCTTGAAGAAGGCGAAGCCGGCCGCCGCTCCTTCCGCTTCATCAAGGGCCCGGTGTTCGCTCAGCTGTTGATGGCCGACGAAATCAACCGCGCCAGCCCCCGCACGCAATCCGCGCTGCTGCAGGCGATGCAGGAACATCACGTGACGGTCGCGGGTCAGCGTTACGACCTGCCCCATCCCTTCCACGTGCTCGCGACTCAAAACCCGCTGGAGCAGGAAGGCACCTATCCGCTTCCGGAAGCCCAGCTCGACCGCTTCCTGCTGCAGATCGACGTCGGCTATCCCGATCTCGACTCCGAACGCCGCGTATTGCTCGCGACCACGGGCGTCGCCGAGGAACAACCGAAAGAAATCATCCGCGCGCAGGACCTGATGTTCTTCCAACGCCTCGTCCGTTCGATCCCGGTCGGCGAAAAAGTGTTGGAAGCCATCCTCGCCCTCGTCCGCAGCGCGCGCCCCGAACTCGGCGGCGCCGAAGACATCAAACAACACGTCGCCTGGGGCCCAAGCCCGCGCGCGTCGCAAGCTTTCTCGCTGGCCGTCCGCGCGCGTGCGTTGATCGAAGGACGCTATGCGCCGTCGGTCGACGACGTCGTCGCGCTCGCCCCACCCATTTTGCGCCACCGCATGGCGCTGACGTTCGCGGCGCGTGCCGACGGCGTGACGATGACCGATGTGATCAATCGGCTGACGAGACCGTATTTGTAAGTTCGCGCGATCCCATGATCGCAGCACGGCAAGAGGTTTAACCCGGCAATGGCGAGTTCGGCGTCATCGGTCTTCGGCGCATGGGGTTCCGGCCCCAAGCGCGAAGAAGACATGCGCACGCAAGCCGAACGCCTCGGCGCGCGTCTGCCCGCGCTGATGATCCAAGCCGAACGTGTCGCCTCCACCGTCGCGCAAGGCGAACACGGACGCCGCCGCGTCGGCCAGGGCGACGCCTTCTGGCAATTCCGCCGCTTCCGCCAAGAAGATCCATCGACCGCTGTCGACTGGCGTCAATCCGCAAAGTCGCAACATCTCTTCGTGCGCGAACGCGAGTGGGCCGCCGCCGCCAGCATCTGGCTCTGGCGCGACGCTTCGCCGTCGATGCATTACAAGTCGCACGTTGCCAGCACCACCAAGGTCGAACGCGCGACGGTTCTCGCGCTGGCCTTCGCGTCGCTTCTGGTGCGCGGCGGCGAACGCGTCGGCGACCTCAACGACCCGCGCCCTGCTTCAGGCGGCCGCCCCGGCCTCAACCGCTTCGCCTTGCAGATGACGCAGCAGATGACGTCGAAGCAAAGCCTTCCGCCGTTGATGCCGCTGCCGCGCTTCTCGCAGATTATCTTGATCAGCGACTGGTTGACGCCGGTCGAAGGCGTGCTCGACATCCTGCGCCATTACGGTGCGCTGGGCGTGCGCGGTCATTTGATTCAAGTACTCGATCCAGCCGAAGAAGATCTGCCCTTCGACGGCCGCACCGAATTCGAAGACGTCGAATCGAAAACGCGCATGCTCGCCCGCCGCGCCGAAACGATGCGCGAAGCTTATCTCAATCGCCTGACGGCACTGCGCACCGAAGTCGCACAAGCCTGCCGCCGCCAGGACTGGACCTTCGCGAGCCACCGCACCGACCGCCGCCCGCAAGGTGCGCTGCTCGCCGCCTACGCCGCGCTCTCCGCCCACCGCCCCTTCGAGATGAGGTGAGCGGTTGACGGCAATCGGTCCATTGGCGTTTGGCGTTCCGTGGGTCCTGTTCGGACTGATCGCGCTGCCTGTCATTTGGTGGCTGCTGCGCGTGACGCCGCCGGCGGCGAAGCGCGTCAGCTTTCCTGCCGTGAGACTGCTGCTGGGCATTCCGCAAGCGGAAGAAACGCCGGCCCACACGCCGCTCTGGCTCTTGATCCTGCGCATGACGATCGCAGCCCTCATCATCCTCGCACTCGCCGACCCGTACCTGAATCCGCAATCGGCCGGCCTGAAGAAAAGCGCGGTCGTCATCGTCGTCGACAACGGCTGGGCCGCCGCCGCGCGCTGGGACGACCGCATCGGCGCAATGCAAACCATGGCCGCCGAAGCCGAACGCGACAACCGCCCGCTCGTCGTCGTACCGACCGCGATGAGCGACGCCGCTGTCGTGCTGAAACTCATGTCCGGCTCCGAAGCCCAAGGCGCGGTGAAATCCGTCGCCCCGCAACCCTTCGGCGTCGATCGTTCCAAAGCGCTCGGCGCACTGAAACGCCTCGGCCTCAACGACAACCCCGACATCATCTGGCTGACCGACGGCCTCGAGGACGGCAACGCGGCAGACTTCGCACGCGCGCTGTCGGAGATCGGCACCCTGCGCGTCCAAACCGACGACGCGCTCAACGCAGCCCTCGCCCTCACGCCGCCGACGGCGGACGGCAGCGCTCTCCTCTTCCGCGTCGTCCGCGGCAACGAAGAAGGCGACGTCAAAGGCACGTTGCGCGCGACCGGCACCCAAGGCCGCTTCCTCGCCACGCAAGATTTCACGCTGCCCGCCGGCCAAAACAGCGTCGCCGTGAAATTCGATCTCGCCACCGAACTGCGCAACGACCTCGCCCGCGTCGAAATCGCCGACCGCCAATCGGCAGGCAGCGTCGTCCTCATCGACGAACGCTGGCGCCGCCGCCCCGTCGGCCTCGTCTCCGGCCAAACCGTCGACACCGCGCAGCCGCTGCTCTCCGACCTCTTCTATCTGGACCGCGCTCTGCAGCCCTACGCCGAACTCCACCACGGCAAGATCGGCGACCTGGTGCGCTCGGGCCTATCGGTGCTCGTCCTCGCCGACGTCGGCCAAATCGTCGCCGACGACAAAGCGGCGGTCAGCGAATGGATCGCGCGCGGCGGCGTGCTCATCCGCTTCGCCGGCCCCAAGCTCGCGTCGCAATCCGACGAACTCATCCCCGGCAAGCTCCGAACCGGCGGCCGCCTCCTCGGCAGCTCCATGTCCTGGGAAGAACCGCAACGCTTAAGCCCCGACTGGCCCGAAGACAGTCCCTTTGCCGGTCTTCAGACAGCGCCCGATGTCACCATCACGCGCCAAGTGCTGACCGAACCTGGCGCCGGCACCGACATCCGCACCTGGGCGCAACTCGGCGACGGCACGCCGCTCGTCACCGCCATGCGCCAAGAGAAGGGCTGGATCATCCTCTTCCACGTCACCGCGAACACCGCCTGGTCGTCGCTGCCCATCTCGGGCCTCTTCGTCGACATGCTCCGCCGCACCGTCGCGCTGTCGTCCGGCGTCACCGGCGACGACCCCGCCGCGAGCGCCGCATTGGGTCCATTGGTTCCCGCCGAAACCCTCGACGGCTTCGGCCGCCTGGGCGCACCAGCAGCCTCCGCCTTACCGATGCGCGCCGCAGAGTTCGACGGTGTCCCGCCCGGACCGCAACATCCGCCGGGCTTCTACGGCGACGGCGGCGTGCGCCGCGCGTTCAACCTCTTCAAGGCCGACGCCGCGCTGAAACCGTTGCCCGCGCTGCCCGCCGGTGTCGAGCTTGCAACATTTGGCTTGCGGCAAGCGCTTGAGCTTAAATACGTGCTGATGGCACTGGCAATCGCATTGGCGCTCATCGACCTGGTCGCGGGATTGATCCTGCGCGGCCTCGTTGCCGTGCCGCGCCTGCCCGTGCGCGCGGCAACGACGGCGCTCGTCGCCGTCGCGCTGCTCGTGCCGCAAGTTCACGACGCGCGCGCCGACGACGCCTTCGCGATGAAGGCCTCGCTCAACTACCGCCTCGGCTATGTCCTGACCGGCGATCCCGAAGTCGACGCGATGAGCCGAGCGGGCCTAAAAGGCCTGACGCGCATTCTGAAAGAACGCACCGCCGTCGAACCGGGCGAGCCGATGGCCGTCGACATCGAGTCCGACGAGATCGCGTTCTTCCCGCTTCTCTATTGGCCGGTGACGACCAGCCAATCGCAACTCTCCGCCCGCGCGCTCGACAAGGTCGACACCTTCATGCGCAACGGCGGCACGATCGTCTTTGACACGCGCGACCAAGACACCGCACTCCCGCTCACCACAGGCCGCACGGCAAGCGGTTCGCAGATCCTGCGCCGCATGCTCTCCGGCCTCGACATCCCGCCGCTGCAGCCGCTGAACCAAGAACACGTCCTCACGCGCGCCTTCTATCTCCTGCGCGAATACCCCGGCCGCTGGGCCTCGGGCCGCGTCTGGGTCGAAGCGCAGAACGCCGCCACCGACGGTCAAGCCGCAGCGACCACCGCCTCCGACGGCGTCTCGCCGATCATCGTCGGCGGCGCGGACTGGGCCGCCGCTTGGGCGGAAGACGACCAAGGCCGTCCGCTCGCCGCCGTCGTTCCCGGCGGCGACCGCCAGCGCGAAATCGCGATGCGCTTCGGCGTAAACCTCGTGATGTACACGCTCACCGGCAACTACAAGACCGACCAGGTCCACGTCGAACACATCCTCGAACGCTTAGGCCAATAGCCATGGCGCTCGACGTCGTCTTCGTCCCCCATCTGCCGCTGATCTGGATTCTCGTCCTGACGGTGTTGAGCGTCGCGTTGGTCGGCGCGGGCCTGCTGCTGCGCGCACCCGGCGCCTGGTGGCGCGCCGCCGCGATGTTGGGCGCGCTGCTCGTGCTCGCGAACCCGGCGATCGTCGAGGAAGAACGCAAAGGCCTACCCGACGTCGCCGTCATCGTCGCCGACCAAACGCAAAGCCAAGCGATCGGCGACCGCTCGAAAACCGTCGACGACACCGTGACCAAGCTCCGTGAAAAACTGGAGCAGCAAAAGGACCTCGACGTCCGCGTCATCACCGTCACCGAAGACCGCCGCAACGCACGCGAAGGCGGCACCTCCCTCTTCGGCCCGCTCGCCGACGCCTTCGCCGACGTTCCGTCCGACCGCATCGCGGGCGCCATCCTCGTCACCGACGGCCAAGTCCATGACGTACCGACGGGCGCCGCCGCCAAACCCGCCTACCCGCTGCACGCGCTCCTCACCGGCCAACCGAACGAGAAGGACCGCAAGCTCACCGTCGTGCAGGCGCCGCGCTATGGCATCGTAAACGAGCCGCTGAAATTCACCGTGCGCGTCGACGACTTCGGCATCGAAGGCCAAGCCCAAGCCGAACTCACCATCCGCATCGACGGCAAAGTCACCGCGCTCGAAACCGCGCGCACCGGCGAAGACACGCCGCTCGACATCACGCTGCCCCACGGCGGCGAGAACGTGATCGAGATCGAAGCGAGCGCCGGCCCCAGCGAACTGACGCTCCTCAACAACCGCGCCGCCGTGGTGACGAACGGCGTGCGCGACCAGCTGCGCGTCCTCCTCGTCTCCGGCGAACCGCACGCGGGTGAGCGCACGCTGCGCAACCTGCTCAAAGCCGACCCGTCGGTCTCCCTCGTCCACTTCACCATTCTGCGCCCACCGGAAAAGCAGGACGGCACGCCGGTCGAAGAACTGTCGCTCATCGCGTTCCCGACGCGAGAGCTCTTCGACGAGAAGCTGAACGAGTTCAACCTCATCATCTTCGACCGCTATCAGCGCCGCGGTGTCTTGCCACTCGCCTACTACGAAAACGTCGCGCGCTACGTCGAGAACGGCGGCGCATTGCTCGTCGCGTCAGGCCCCGAGTTCAGCGAACCGCTCAGCCTCTACCGCTCGCCGCTCGCCTCCGTGCTGCCGGCCGAACCCGTCGAACGCGTGATCGAGCAAGGCTACAAGCCGCGCCTCACCAGCGCCGGCGAACGCCACCCCGTCACCGCCGGCCTGCCCGGCGCGAACACCAAAGACAAAGAGCCAACCTGGGGCCGCTGGTTCCGCCTCGTGCAGGCGACGGTGCTCGGCGGCCAAACGCTGATGAGCGGCCCGGAACAACAACCGCTGCTCGTCCTCAACCGCGTGCAACAAGGCCGCGTCGCGCTGCTGCTCTCCGACCACGCGTGGCTCTGGACGCGCGGCTACGAAGGCGGCGGCCCGCAAGCCGAACTCCTGCGCCGCCTCGCGCACTGGCTGATGAAGGAGCCCGACCTCGAAGAAGAACGCCTCACCGGCACGATCAGCGGCGACCGCCTCATCGTCACGCGCCGCACGATGGCCGAACGCGCCGCGCAAGTCGAAGTCACGTACCCGACGGGCCGCATCGAAAAAGTGAACCTGACGCCCACCGCCGACGGCGCCTTCTCCGGCACGATCAAAGCGGAAGAGATGGGCCTCTACCGCCTGCGCGACGGCAACCTAAGCGCCGTCGCAGCGGCGGGCCCGTTGAACCCGCGCGAACTTTCCGACGTGCGCGCGACGGATAAAATCCTAAAGCCCGTCACCGACGCGGCCGAAGGCGGCATCCACTGGATCAAGCGCGACGGCATTCCCGAAATCCGCCGCACGAAACCCGGCCGCGCCGCCGCCGACGCGAATTGGATCGGCCTGCGCGCCAACGAAGCCTACGCGGTGGCGTCGACGCGCCAGACCCCGCTGTTCCACCCGGCGTTAGCGCTGGTGCTCATCATCGGTGGACTCATGTTAGGCTGGCGCCGCGAAGGCCGCTGAGAACAGCCGTTTACCGAACCCCGCGTCAATCCGCCGACCGACCGCGCGCCCCAAAAAGGCTACGAGGCGGCCAACAGCCAAACGAGATCGTACGATGAAAAAGAAAAAGGGCCTCGCCGCCCCCTACGCCCAATTGACCAAGGACATCCGCTTCGAAGGCACCTACGAAGTCTTCGTGCCCGTCCCCGAACGCATCAAGCCTCACCGCGTCCCGCTGCAATTCGAATCGGAAGCCGCAGCCCAAAGCTGGATCCACAGCCCCGAAGGCGAAGACGCCATCGCCCAAATCCTCTCCGCCGCCGTCGCGTAGTCAACGCACGTTTACCACCGGCGGGCCTGCCCGCCGAAGCCCTGGGCGGAGGCGGGAACGAAACCGGCCCTGTGATCGTTTGTTCCTTGTGGGAGTGCCGAACGCCTTGCGCACGCGCGCGTTTAGGCCGGCACTCATAGGAGCCCGACATGGATCTCACGACCCTTCTCGTTATCGTGGTTGTCGTTCTTTTGCTTGGCGGCGGCGGCTATTACGGCCGTGGACGCTGGTACTAGACGAAGCACACCCGGGCGCCGCTTGATCTGACAAGGCGGCGCCGCCGCATTCTTAACGCGAGACGCACCGCCTGCTAAAACCTCGAGCGCAAACCATCGCGCACGAGGAAGTGCAGGCCTATGCCCAAGATCGACATCGCAGCGGTCCCCGAACGCAAAGGCTGCCCCTACCCAAAACCGTTCGACGCGCCGCACACCGAACGCGTGCGCCAGAAACTCGGCAACGCCGGCGGCCTCACCGACTTCGGCGTGAACCTGATGCGCCTGCCGCCGGGCAACTGGTCGAGCCAACGCCACTGGCACACCCACGAAGACGAATTCGTCTACGTCCTCGAAGGCGAACTGACACTGATCGAAGACGAAGGCGAAACCATCCTACGCGCAGGCGACTGCGCGACGTTCCCAAAGAACACCGGCAACGGCCACCACCTCATCAACAAATCAAACAAGACGGCGACCTACCTGGAAGTCGGCTCCCGCCACCCCGAAGACATCACCACCTGCTCCGACATCGACATGATGAGCACAAACGCCGACGGCCGCTTCACCCACAAAGACGGCACGCCGTATCCGGACGGTTGATCGAAGAGCACCGCCAAGACGAGATGGCCAAAGCCCTGGGAGCGCGGGCGTCCCGCCCGCTCTTCGAGCCTCTCCACAAACGCAAACTTCACGTAGAATCACAAAGAGCGGGCGGGACGCCCGCGCTCCCAGGACAAGAGCCCACATGAAAACGACGCTGCTCACGATCGCCGCCCTACTGCTCACAACAACAACCACCTGGGCGGCCCCCATAACCATCCCCGACAAAGACCTCGCCGCCACCCTCGACGCGCACGTGAAGGCCGTCCAATCCCGCGACCTCCCCGCGCTGGAAAAAACAATCACCACCGGCGAAACGCTCGACCTCATCCTCCCAAACGGCAAGCGCATGACGACGCGCGCCGAATACGTCGACCTCCACCGCGACTGGTTCAAAGAAACAAACTGGACCTGGAAACTAGAACCCCTCGCCGTCCCGACAGGAGGCGACATGGCCATCATCACCGCCCGCACCCACTACGAAGAACGCGAAGGCACGAAAACGACAGCGACCGAAAACTACCTCTCCCTCGCCTTTCGCAAAGAAGCCAACACCTGGCGCCTAGTTCACGATCAGAACACGCGCACAACCTCTGCACCTTGAAGTCCGCGTCGCTCTGAGGGCCGTCTCACGCCCCGCGCACGCCGAGCGCACATCCCGGCGCCGCGACCGCCTCGTCCAGCCGCGCCTTGCGGATCTCGCCCGCCATCGCATCGAGCGCCCCCTCGACCAGCGCCAACCCCAAAACGCGCGAAAGATCCACCGGCCCCGGCATCGTGATGCGGCCATAAGGCTGAATGCGTTTGAACCCGGCGCGCCCGTAATAGGGCTCATCCCCCACCAGCACGACGGCGCGATGGCCCGCCTCCCGCGCGGCGGCCAAACTCGTGTTCATAAGCGCGAGCGCAATGCCCTGCCCCTGCCGGTCGGCGACGATCGCGATCGGCCCCAACATCAACGCCGCCTGCCCGCCGATCATCACCGGCCAATAACGCACCGTGCCGACGATGCGCGCGTCCTCCAGCGCCACGAAGGACAGCGCCGCGACCGGCTTCACCCCTTCGCGCAGACGATAGGCCGTCTTCGCATAACGCCCGGGACCGAACGCCGCCGCCACGATCGCATCGCACGCGGCGGTGTCGGCGGCAGTCTCAAGCCGGATCAATGCCATCGCTTACGCTTTCGGCTTCGCGTCGCACAGCTGCGAGAGAAGTCTCAGCTGCTCCTCGTGCTTGGCCAGCATCTGCGCCAGCTGATCGGTGCGCAGCTGATCGAATTTTTCGTGCAGCGCCATGATCTCAAGCTCGGCCTTCAAGTTCACCTCGTAATCGTGCTGCGCGGTCAGACGATCCTTCTGCGCCTGCCGGTTCTGCGACATCATGATGATCGGCGCCTGCAACGCGGCCACCATCGACAGCAGCAAATTCAAAAAGATGAAGGGATAGGGGTCGACCGACGCGCTGAGCAGAATGATCGTATTCAGCAGCGCCCAGAACACCAGGAACGAGCAGAAGATGATGATGAACGTCCACGAGCCGCCGAACTCCGCCACCTTGTCGGCCAGCCGCTCGCCGAACGTATCCTTCTTCACGTCCGCTTCCGCTACCAGGTCGCGGCTGACGACGGTGCGATCGATGACGTGCTTCAGGATCTTCCGCTTGCGCTCTGACTGGGCGTCTTTGCCGAGGCCGAGCCGGTGTTCAAGCGTCTGCAGCAAATGATGCGTGTTCATAAGCGTCCTTCCTGGAACGTGGCGATTCGTACGGTCAGGCGAGCGCAGCTTATAGGACGCCCGGCTTGGGACTGGAACGCTTTGCGCGCGGCGGTTAACGTCGGCGCCCTCGACGCAATTAAAACAGGGAGGAAATCATGGGCGTTCTGACGGGCAAGGTGGTTCTGGTCACCGGCGGCGCGAACGGTATCGGCAAGGAATGCGCGCTTCTGGCCGCGAAAGAAGGCGCGAAAGTCGTCGTCAACGACCTCGGCGGCGGCGCCGCGGGCGGCGACGAAGGGTCAGCCGGCCCCGCCGAAATGGTCGCGCGCGAGATCAAGGCCGCGGGCGGCGAGGCGATCGCCAACTCGGAATCGGTGACGAACCGCAAGGCGGTGAAGCACATGATCCAGCAGGCCATGGACACCTTCGGCGGCCTGCACGCGGTGATCAATCCGGCCGGAATTCTCCGCGATAAGATGTTCCACAAAATGGACGACGCCGACTGGGACATGGTCATCGATGTCCACCTGAACGGCGCCTACAACGTCTGCCGCGCCACCATCGAACACTTCCGCGAAAAACAAGACGGCGCCTACGTCCTCTTCACCTCGACCAGCGGCATCATCGGCAACATCGGCCAAGCAAACTACGCCGCCGCGAAGATGGGCGTGGCCGGCCTCTCGCGCATCATCGCCATGGAAGGCGCACAAAAGAACGTCCGCTCCAACATCATCGCCCCCTTCGCCTGGTCCCGCATGATCGCGACGATCCCGATAAAGGACGAAGCGTCCGCCAAACGCGTCCAACGCATGAAAGACCACATGCGCGCCGACCAGGTAGCCCAGCTAGCCATCGCCCTCTGCGCCCCGGAATCCAAAGACGTCACCGGCCAAATCTTCGTGGCCAGAGGCAACGAAATCTTCCTGATGTCGCAATCAAGGCCCCTGCGCGGCATGGCCAAAATCGAAGGCTGGACCCCCGAAACAATCTGCAACCACGCCTTCCCCGCCCTGAAGAACCAAATGTACGACGCCGGCGCAACAACCTCCGTCTTCGGCTGGGATCCAATTTGAGTACGACGCAGAAAAAAAGTTCGTCATGGCCGGGCTTGACCCGGCCACCCAGTGGCCGCGCGTCTGCGCGGCCTCAAGACTCAAGAGCAGTCGTCGCCTCACTCAACAACGAAGTGAGTATCCCGCGCGCACGGACGTGCGCGCACTGGGTGGCCGGGTCAAGCCCGGCCATGACGACGTCGTTGGTTGGAGGGACACAATGACCTTCACCCACGAAGCCTACCCCCAAGACCGCGTCCACTTCGGCAAATCCGTCCGCGAAACCCTCGGCGACGAAGTCGAACGCCTGAACGCCAAACGCATCTTCATCGCCACCTCAAAAACCCTGCGCCAAAACACCGGCGCCCTATCCCTGATCGCCACAACCCTCGGCGCCAAATGCGTCGCCATCTTCGACGACATCGCCGAACACGCCAAACTCGACGGCGTCCTCGCCGCCGCGAAAGCCGCGCGCGAAACAAAAGCCGACCTCCTCGTCGGCATCGGCGGCGGCTCCGTTATCGACGGCCTGAAAGTCGTCCAACTCGCCCTCACCGAAAACGCCGACACACCGGACGCGCTGATCGCGCTGGCGGGCCGGCGCCACACAAAGCCGGCCACGATCCGCCAAATCGCCATCCCGACAACACTCTCCGGCGCGGAGACAACACCCTTCGGCGGCGGCACCGACACCAAACGCGGCAAGCTCGGCTTCGCCGGCTTAAGCCTCGTCCCGCAAGTGATCATCTACGACCCGGCCCTCGGCGCGCTCACCGCCGAATGGCTCTGGCTCTCCAGCGCCATCCGCGGCGTCGACCACTGCTGCGAAGGCTACATCGCGAAAAACGCCAACCCGCTGACCGACATCGCCCTGACCCGCGCGCTCAGCCTGTTCGCCACCTCGCTCAGACACACGAAGAAAATCCCCGGCGACCCCTTCGCCCGCATCGACAGCCAAGTCGCCGCCTACCTCGCCTGCGCCAACTCCTCGCGCTCAGGCACGGGCGCCAGTCACGGCATCGGCTACATCCTGGGCGGCCGTTACGGCGTCCACCACGGCCACTCAAGTTGCGTGATGCTCCCGCATGTCCTGCGCTGGAACGAGCCCACAACCGCCGCCCGCCAACGCGAACTCGCCGCCGCCATGGGTCGCCCCAACGCGCGCCTCGCCGACGCCGTCGCCGAACTGATCGAAGATTTAGGAATGCCCGCCCGCCTGCGTGATGTCGGCATCAAGGGGGATCAACTTCCCGCCATCGCCGAGGAAGCAGCCAAACATCCGACGGTTCTTTCGAACCCCAGACCCATCAGCGGACCTGGGGACACGATGGAGATCTTGCGTGCGGCGTGGTGACCTAACGCTGAGCGAAACGCTGCCAGTAATAGGCGGGCCGATACTCGCTGTACCGGACATGGAACGGCAGCGCGTTGTGATACGCCTGCAGCGGTTCGCTCTCCGAACTGCGAATGGCGTTCTCGGTCAGACCAATGATGCACGCACGCGCCGTTGCGCTGCGCGATCGGAAGCCCCCCTCACCCGAATGCCAGCACTGCGCGCCCGCGCGGCGCACGATACGCAATTGCTGACTGTCGAGATCGCGCAACGACGTTTCGTCGCGCGGAAAAGCGCCCGGCTGATACGCCACCGGCGACGCAGCCGCCGAACCAATCAACGCGACCGCCAGAACGGCCGCCGGAATGAATGCGCGCATAGGATATGCTCCTTCTAAGCCAATAGATTGAACTGGTTTGGACACCATGTCTGTCAAGAGGCCCCGCCGTTCACGAACACGGCAACGACCCGGCCTTGCGACCTGTCGCATACGCCACCACTTGAGCGAGCAACGGAAATTGCCACTCAAGAATTGGAGAACCACCATGATCGACGTCCGCCCCTTCGAAAGCTTGGGCACCTTCCAGAACGACTGGCTCAAAGCCCACTATCACTTCAGCTTCTCCGGCTACCGCGACAACGCCCGCGATAACTGGGGTGCTCTGCGTGTGTGGAATGACGACACCATCAAACCCAAAACCGGCTTCGACCGCCATGGCCACAAAGACATGGAGATCATCACCTACGTCCGCAAAGGCGTGATCACGCACAAGGATCACCTGGGCAACGAAGGCCGCACGGTCGCGGGCGATGTCCAAGTCATGTCCGCCGGCCGCGGCATCCTGCACGAGGAGCACAACCGCGAAGCCGACGCGACGCAGATCTTCCAGCTCTGGATCTTCCCGAACGAAACCGGGATCACCCCGGGCTGGGCGTCGCAGAGCTTCCCGAAAGGCGACCGCTCGGGCTCGTTGATCACCCTGGCCTCAGGCCGCAAGAAGGACTCAGGCGCCCTGCCCATCCATCAGGACGCATCGATCTTGGCCGCGACCTTGAAGCCGGGCCAGAAAGTCCAACACGAACTGGAAACCGGCCGCTACCTCTATTTGGTCCCGGCGTTGGGAAAGCTGATCATCAACGGTCAGACGGTGAAAGCACGTGACGGGGTCGCCATCCACGGCGTAGAAAAGATCGACATCGAGGCGATCGACGACTCCGAAATCCTGATCGCCGACGTACCGAAACTCTAAGATATGGGGACGGCGCATGGCAGCTTTTGCGGAGTACCGGGATTATGACGCGACGGCCTTGGCCGAACTCGTCAGAACCAAGAAGGTCACCCCGCAAGAGCTGCTGGACGCCGCCCTCGCCCGCTCGAAGGAAGTGAACGGCAAGCTGAACGCCATCGTCCTCGACCACGAAGACGTCGCGCGCAAGGCGATCAAAGACGGCCTGCCGCAAGGCCCCTTCACCGGCGTGCCGTATCTGCTGAAAGACCTCGGCCAGCAACTCAAGGGCACCATCACCACCGGCGGCTCGAACCTCTTACGCGAGAGCGTGGCCGTCGCCGACACGACCTACGTCGAACGCTGCAAGAAAGCGGGCCTGGTCATCTTCGGCAAAACCCATTCGCCGGAATTCGGTTTGAGCCCGTCGTCGGAGTCGCGCCTGTGGGGCGCGACGCGCAATCCGTGGGACACCTCGCGCATCGCGGGCGGCTCAAGCGGCGGCGCGGCCGCGGCGGTGGCGGCGGGCATCGTCCCCGTCGCGCACGCGACCGACGGCGGCGGCTCGATCCGCATCCCGGCCTCATGTTGCGGCCTCTTCGGCTTGAAGCCCACGCGCGCCCGCACGCCGATGGGACCAAAGCGCGGTGAAGGCTGGGGCGGCCTCAGCATCGGCCACGTCGTCTCGCGCACCGTACGCGACAGCGCAGCCTTCCTCGACGCGACCGCGGGCGCCGCGCCAGGCGATCCTTACGCCGCGCCCGCCCCGGCCCGTGCCTTCCTCGACGAAACAAAGGCAAAGCCGAACAAGCTGCGCATCGCAGTCTCGACGACACCCGCCATTCCCGGCGACGTCGATCCCGACTGTGTTCATGCCGTGCACGAAGCCGCGCGCCTCTGCGCAAGCCTGGGGCACGAAGTCGAAGAAGTGGCGCCGCAATACGACGGTCTGGACATCATGACGGCGCAAGGCGTCGTCATCAGCGCCAACGTCGCCTTCACGGTAGATGAGGCCGCGGCCGCGTTAGGCCGTGCCGCCCGCGCCGAGGATGTCGAGTATGCCACCTGGTTCCGCGTCGAGCGCGCGCGCGCGACCGATTCCTCGGCCTACGCAAAGGCGATGAACACGCTGCACTATGCCGGCCGCACGTTCGCCGCCTTCATGGAAGAATACGACGTCATCCTGCAGCCCGTGATGGCGAAACCGCCGCTGCCGGTCGGCATCCTCGACATGGAACGCAGGGACCTTGAGACAATGTACCGGGAGATGATCGCCTTCATTCCCTACACCGGCATCTACAACATCACCGGTCAACCTTCGATGAGCATGCCGCTGCATTGGAACGAAGCGGGGTTGCCCATCGGCACGATGTTCACCGCACGCTTCGGCGACGAGGCAACCCTCTTCCGCCTCGCCGCGCAACTCGAACAAGCGCAGCCCTGGACCGACCGCTACGCGAAACTTTGACGTTCGCGCACGGCGCCGAAGCCGCCGCCCCGGCGATGATCCCGGCTACCGCCCGAAGTCGCGCCGCGCCGATACAATGGTGATGACAAAACCCGCAACCACGTCGATGAAGGACATCGTGGTGAAAAGGAAGAAGGTGGAGTTGGTGAAGGCGGCGCCCGTCACGAACAAGATCGTGCAGACCAGGGCGACCATCATCGACAGCCCGTGATTGAGAATCTCCGTCGCGTTGGTGTTCACCGACTTCACAATCTCGATGAACAAGACCAGCAAACTCACGAAGACGAACACGTCGCCATAGGAAATCGCCCAATGCGCGCCGGAGAACATGTCAGTTTCAAAGAGGGTCGACGTGGTCCATCCGGCGCCAAGCACCAGCGCCATGAGCATGAAGACCGCCAGCGGAAACATCAGCAGCGGTACAACGCGCAACGTCGCTAACATGGGAATTGCCTCGTTTTGGCGCCGCCCACCGCGGCGCCAAGTCAGGTCCGATTATAACATCGAACGTGTCAGGACGCCGTATTTTGGTTGAAGGGTACTCAGCGGCCCGCATGAACGGGAGTGAAGCGAGGCTCCGGAAAGACGACCAAGCCAACGCCCAAAACGCCGACCGCTGTGCCCAGCGTAAGAAGTGCGGCCCAAAACTCGGCGCCTATAGGCATGCCGATCATGCCGGCTAGACCCCCCGCCGAACCCATAACAGTCAACATCAGCAGCAAGCTTGCCCACACAAGAACTCTCATCGTCGTCCCCTTTGGCCGGCCACACCTACACGGGGCCTCCAGTGGTGCAACGCGAGATCGCTCGAAGAAGTTGCCGCCGGCAACAATCGATAAACGGCTCAAACGAGCCGTTCATGAGGAGTTCGATCGAATAAACACCAGCGCGAACCAAAGGAGCGCACGCTGACGCAGATTTGCCGCCGGAACCTTTTCGGCTGACCTCGCGTTGCCGCCACCAGTTCGAGCCGTTCGCTGCTCGGATTCTCATTTCGCCGCCGCCTGAGCCGCTAGAGGCGCGGGTGGCGCGAACACAAAGGACAACTCAAACATGAACATTGCTCGACGCTCGTTGATGGCCGGCGCCTTCGCCGTTATGGCCGCGCTCTCGCTTGCGGCTGCCGGCGGCGCACAAGCCGCAGATGCGGAAGACCTGAACCGCGACAGCGCTCAAGCGCTGAAACAGTTGACGCAGTCGAACAGAACCGCAGCGGACATTTCGCGTAACGCCCGCGCCATTCTCGTCTTCCCGAACATCGTCAAGGCCGGTCTCGTGTTCGGCGGCGCGTATGGCGAAGGCACGCTGATGAAGAACGGCAAAGTGACCGAGTACTACAACTCAGTTACGGGCTCATGGGGCCTGCAGGCCGGCGCACAGTCCTACGGTTACGTTGTCTTCCTGATGAACAACAAGGCGGTCGAATACGTCGACAAGAGCGACGGCTGGGAAATCGGCGTCGGTCCGACGGTCGTGATCGTCGACGAGGGCGTCGCGAAGAACCTCTCGACCAGCACGTTGAAAGACGACGCCTATGCGTTCGTCTTCAATCAGCAAGGCTTGATGGCCGGCGTCAGCATCGAAGGCTCGAAGATTTCGCGCATAAAACGCAAATAGACGCAGCGCATGAAGAACGGCCGCCTGGCTCTTGATCGCACGGCGGCCGTTTTGTTGCGTAAAGCATGGCCCGCTGTGGAACCTTTGGGTTCCATTGCGCGTTCTTATCCTGACGCTCCTAGCGGTATCGCCATCCGGCAGTGCTGAGGGGACGCGATGGAGCATCCAAATGGCCGACAAAATGAGCAGAACATTGCTGATCTTGGTACTCGCCGCCGCGGCAATCGGCGGCGGCATTTACTACTACAACCATTACATCGAGCCGCAGAACGACGGTCCGATGGAACGCGCGGGCGAGAAGCTCGACAACGCCATCGACGCCAAATAGGGAGAACGAAATGCCACTTATCAACCTCGTCATCGCACTCGTCGTCGTCGGCGTCCTGCTTTGGCTCATCAACACCTACATCCCGATGGACGGCAAGATTAAGCAGATCTTGAACGTCGTCGTCGTCATCGCCGTCGTCCTCTGGTTGCTGCAAGTGTTCGGCATCTTCAGCGGCATGGGCAATATCAACGTCGGTTGACCTGCGAAGCCGGCGCGCGCTCACCAGCTAGCGCCGGCCTCCGCCTCGCCTAACAATTCGGCCAAGCGCCGCCGCGTGCCCCCCGTTGTCCCCTTCGGCAAATCACGGATCGGAAAGAAACCGGTCTCCGCGATCTCAAGCGGTCGCGCCTTACCCGCGATCCGCTGCCAGTCACGCGCCTCGAACAACACGATGTGATCCGACTTGCGGTTGGTCGTGCTCAAGAACACGCCCACCAGCCGCGGCGGCGACGTCGCCTCGACCAACGCTTCTTCGCGAAGCTCGCGCACGGCGGCATCCACCGCCGTCTCGCGCCGATCGATCGCGCCGCCCGGGAAATGCCAGCCCGGCGTGTAGGTGTGACGAACGAGCAGCACGCGGTCTTCGTCGTCGCGCACGATGATCCGTACACCAATCGTTAAGGGCCAGCGCCCGACCCGCGTCATCCGCATGACGCGCTGGTAGGCATAGATGGAAGAGCCGACGATACGTCCGGGAAGTGTGCTCATGGTCACGCTGTTTTAACCGCAATACGCATGCCCGGGTAAAGCGTTCCCTAACCCCTCCGACGGTACGCTCCAGGCCGGAATTCGCTATCGGGGGACGTCCATGTCAATCCAGCAAAAGCGCGTCGAGGCCGAAGGCCTGTTCGCCTACGCGCGCCGCGTTCTGTCGGGTAAGGAAGAGCCGGTCACGGCGCCCGTCGATCCGGTGGACATCCGCTCCGGCATCGACCGCGCGCTGCGCCAAGTGCGTCCGGTCGGCGCTCACGCCTCTGTGACCGAAACCGCCGCGCGCGCCGTATCGGCCGTCGAAGGCACACTGGTCGCGATCGACTCGATTCACAGCTACTTGAGCGAAGCGCTGGACCTCACGGCCGAGGCGCTCGCCCATCCCGACGAAACGAAGCGCGCGATGATCGCCGATCGCTATGAAGAGCTGCGCTCGCGTATCAACACCGTCGCGGCCGGCGCAACCTTCGAAGGCGTGAACCTCATCGACGGCGCCCGCAAGACAATCGAAGTCACGATCCCTGAGGGCGGCCATCCCCGCCACGCCATCGGTCACATCACGCTGGTTGCCGGCGAACGCGGCCTATCGCTGAAATCGCCGAACGAACTCTTCGCGACCAACGACGAAATCGAAGCCGCGCGCCTCACCCTGTTCGCTGCCCGTCAGCGCCTCGACCGCGCAGCCGAAACGTTCCTCAACCAAGCAAGCCTGCTCGCCCCGCACTTGAACAGCGGCCCCGACATCGGCGAAGCGTAAGTCACGATTCTCCAAGGAGTCCGCGTCGTGCACGAATGGTGGATTAATCTCTGCCGCATCGTCATCGCGGTCAGCATGGGCTGCTTCGTCGCCGGGTGGATCGTGTGCGCCAAGATCCAATCCGACGCCATCGACCAACCGACGGTCTCTCAAGGCGAATACGTCCACGCCTTGCCGCTCAAGCGCGGTCATACCCGCTACATCACCGCTCAGCAGAATGCGATGCTCGAAATCTGGCGCCCCATCCTCATGGGATCGTGGGTGTTCGGCTTGATCGGCTTCATCGCCCTCGGCGCGATCGACGACGCGCGCCGTCACAGCGAAGAACTGCACGAACCCTTCTGAGGATCAGAACCAGCGTCTGACGCGCGCCCGATAGGCGCGATAGACCTCCCCGTGCACGCGTTCCAAAAACGCCTCCTCGCTGCGTATCTGAACCTCAAGCGAAATATAGGTCGCCGCCAGCAGCGTGACCGTCACCACGCTCGGCGACCACAGCGTCATCCCGGCGACGAAGGCCAGCATGCCGAGGAAAATCGGATTGCGTGAAACGGAAAACGCCGCGTCGGTGCGCAACGGCGGCGCCTCGCTCGGAATCCCAATGCGCCACGACTTGCCCATCGCAAACTGGGCATAGCCGGTCCACACGATGGCGACGCTCATCAAACCCGCACCGGCCAAACGCGTGGCGTCGCCCGCTGCCCAGGTCAGCAACCCAAGCCCCTGCTCCAGCCCGGGCCAAAACGCCAACGCGGCGCAATACACGAGCAACGACGCGACGACGACGGCAAACACATGCGCCACAAACCGGTGCAACGGATCGTGATGATCGATGACATAGGGATTGACCCCCGCCGTCCGCCACAGCCAAAAACTGCGCGCCAGCGTCACGCCGACAAAGGCAAGTCCGAACAACAATGGTGTCATGTCTCTCATCCGTGATCGTGGGCATGTCCGTGCGCATCGCGCGGCGCGGCAACGCCGGTTCTCAGTTCGTGCAACGCAGCTCGCACCGTCTCGACGGAGGCGCTTAGCGCAAGACCCGCCATCACAGCCGCGACCGCGATATCCGGCCACAACGTGCCCGTCCCGAAGACACCGAGCGCGGCGACCATCACAGCCGCGTTGCCGATCGCATCGTTGCGCGAACACAGCCAGACGGAGCGCATGTTCGCGTCGCCTTCGCGAAACCGGTACAGCAGCAAGGCGACGACCACATTGGCGATCAGCGCCACAAAGCCCACCACGCCCATGGTGATCGCATGCGGCGTCCCGCCGCCGATGATGTTGAAGGCGGCGGCGCCCAGCACCCACACGCCGAACACGCCCATGCTGAGCCCCTTCACCAACGCCGCCCGCGCGCGCCACACCAGAGCAAGGCTCAACACCGAAAGACTAAGCGCGTAGTTCGCCGCATCCCCGAAGAAATCGAGCGCATCCGCCTGCAGCGACACCGACCCCGCCGCGATGCCCGCGATCGCTTCGACGCCGAACATGGCCGCGTTGACGACAAGCGCGATCCAAAGCACGCGCCGGTACGCAGACGACCGGTCAGGCGGCGGGGGAGCCGAGCAGCAAGCATCCATGGGAAATCCTCCGAATCGGGCCCTTGGCCCGACTACGGAGACACGCTACATCCTACAGCGACTATAGCTTCAAGAGAAAAGATATGGCGGAAAACCTGACGATCGGCAGCCTCGCGCGCCGCGCATCGACCAAAGTCCAGACCATCCGCTTCTACGAACAGGAAGGCCTGATGCCGCCTCCCGCGCGCACCGAAGGCGGCCAGCGTCGCTACTCGCGCGCTCACGCCGACCGCCTGGCGTTCATCCGCCACGCGCGCGAACTGGGCTTCCCGCTCGACGCCATCCGCGAACTCCTGAATTTGACCGACAAGCCGGATCAATCCTGCGAACGCGTCGATCGCGTCGCGCGCGATGTCCTTGCCGACGTCGAAGCCAAACTTGCGCGTCTCGAAAGCCTCCGCGGCGAACTCAAGCGGATGATCCGCCACTGCGGCCACGGCCGCGTCTCCGACTGCCGCGTGATCAAGGTCCTGGCCGACCACTCGCACTCGAACTGCGTCTCGCCCGATCACGCGCATTAGCAACGTGCTAGGTTCGCGGAACACTTGGAAGGAACAGCCATGACCCAACCGCAATCCAACGCCGACCAAATCGCGTTCTGGAACGGCGACGCCGGCGACAAATGGGTGAAGACGCAAGACCGCCTCGACGCGATGTTCGTGCCCATCACCGCCGAACTGATGAAAGCGGCCGCCGCAAAACCCGGCGAACGCATCATCGATGTCGGCTGCGGCTGCGGCGAAACATCGATCGCCTTGGCGAAGGCAGGTGCACACGTCACTGGCGTCGACGTCTCACGCCCCATGCTGGCGCGCGCAAAACAACGCGCCGCCGACGAAAGCCTCAAGAACTTCGAAGCCGTCGAAGCCGACGCATCTGACCACCGCTTTGCACAGCCCTTCGATCTTCTCGTCTCGCGCTTCGGCGTGATGTTCTTTGCCGACCCAGATGCGGCATTCACGAACCTGCACAAGGCGATGAAACCCGGCGGCCGCCTGGCCTTCGTCTGCTGGCGCGAACCCCGCGCGAACGAATGGGTGCACGTCCCCATCGGCGCCATCCGCCCGCACGTCCCGCCCCAACCCCAATTGGGACCGGAGGACCCGGGCCCCTTCGCCTTCGCCGATCTCGCCCGCGTCCGCCGCATTTTGAGCGCCGCAGGCTTCGACGCCATCACCGCCCGCCCCTTCGACACGCCGATGCCGCTGGGCTCGACCTACGATGAAGCGGTCACCTACATCCAGGAATTCGGTCCCGTCGCGCGCATGCTCGCGACCGCCAACGACGCCGAAAAGGCAAAGGCCACCGCCGCGCTCGCCGAAGCCATGAAGCCATACGCCGCGAAGAACCCCATCACGCTGGGCGGCGCCGTCTGGCTCGTTACGGCAAAGGCATGACAATGACCAACGAAGATTTCGCCAAGCTTCTGGATCGCTTCTGCACCACCGCTTCGCGCGGCGACGGCGAGGCGTTCGCCGCCTGCTTCACCGAAGACGGCGTCTACCACGACTATATCTACGGTCCGCACGTTGGCCGCGCGTCGATCGCCGACATGCTGGTCAACCTCTTCCACCGCGACGCCACGCAGTACGACTGGCGCATGTTCGATCCCGTCTGCAACGGCGACATGGGTTACGCCTGGTCGCTGTCGAAATTCGTCTCCACGGTGCCCGATTTCAAAGGCAACGACGTTGTCATCGACGGCATGAGTCGCTTTGTCCTGAAGGACGGCCTGATCGCCGAATATCGCGAAAGCGTCAACGGAGGCGTCGCGATGGTGCAACTGGGCGTCGCCGCCCCGCGTATCGAGAAGGTTTTGCGCCGTTGGGCGGGCTGGCTGCGCGAACGCCCCGAGGTTCAAAAATATCTGAAACCTTAAGCGGGCCGCCGTTCGTTACGGCTTCCTTAAGTTATTCTTCGCAAGCGTTTCAACGATCCTTAAGCGCCGATAGCCATACTTGGCCCACCTGAAGTCCGCGCAGCTGCGCGCGGTCGAACCGGTGTGCGCGTTCAGTCCATGTTTCAAATCGGCGGCATTATCTTCGTCTTCGCGACTGTCTTCGGCGGCTATGTGCTCGCAGGCGGCAAGTTCGACGTGATTTTGCACGCCCTTCCCTACGAAGGCACTCAGATCTTGGGCGCCGCTATCGGCGCATTGCTCATCGCCTCCGGCGCCAGCGACCTCAAAGCCGTGTTGGGCTCCTTCGGTAAAATCATGGGCGGCTCGAAGTGGAAGCAGCAGGACTATGTCGACCTGCTCACCCTCCTCTTCCAACTCACCAAGACGATGAAGTCCAAAGGCCTCATCGCGCTGGAGCAGCACATTGAGCGGCCGGAAGAGTCGACGATCTTCCAGCGCTACCCGCGCATCATGAAAGACCACTTCGCGCTCGACTTCATCTGCGACACGATCCGCATGATGACGATGAGCCTCGAAGACCCGCATCAGGTCGAAAACGCGATGGAAAAGCTCATCGAAAAGCACCATCACGAGGCCTTGGTCGCCGCCACGCACTGGCAAAGCATGGCCGACGGCATGCCCGCGCTCGGCATCGTCGCCGCTGTTCTCGGCGTTATCAAAACCATGGGCTCGATCACCGAGCCGCCGGAAATTCTGGGTGAAATGATCGGCGGCGCTCTCGTCGGCACGTTCTTCGGCGTGTTCGTCGCCTACGGCTTCCTGGCGCCGTTCGCCAATCGCCTGAAAGCCGCCGTCGACGAAGAAGGCCACTTCTACCACGTCATCCGCGACGTCCTCGTCGCGCATCTGCACGGCAACGCGGCGCAAGTCTCCGTCGAAATCGGCCGTGGCAGCGTGCCTTCGCACTTCCAGCCCAGCTTTGCGAAACTCGAAGAAGCCTTGAACGCCGCGCCGGCGGCCTAACGGCGTTCGCGCAGAGCCGTCTCGACGAGCGCCATCGCAAAGGCGCCGCACAGCATGGCGACGAGCACGAGCCAATCGATCGGCAAATCGACGCCGAACACGACGAGGGCCGTGACTCCAAGCCCGACGAACTGGGACAGGCGCATGGATAGCGCACTCCATTTTCCCCAGAGCGATACTAGCGCGAACGCCCGCACAACGTCCGGTCCGTTGGCTTTAGGGTTAAGCCGTTCTATCGATGCGGTCAGACTTTGCGCGGGAACCGCTCATGATCCTGGTTATCAACGACGTTCTGTCCGCCGACGACGTCGCGAAAGTAACGGACAAGCTATCGGCGATGCGGTTCGTCGACGGCACGACCACGGCCGGCTGGCACGCAAAGCTCGTCAAAAACAATCTCCAGGCCGACCGTCAGCAACCCGAGTATGCGCCACTGAACAAGGCCGTCACGGATGCGCTCCTGCGCCATCCCGTCTTCCGCATGGCAGCGCGTCCGCGCCACATCACGCCGCTGCTCTTCAGCCGCTATCGCGACAGCATGGAATACGGCACGCATGTCGATGATCCGATCATGTACAACATGCGCAGCGACATCTCCTTCACGCTCGCCCTCGCCGACGCGTCGTCATACGACGGCGGCGAACTGGTGATGGAAACAAGCGGTGGCGAGCAATCCTACAAGCTCAAGCCCGGCCAAATGATCATGTACCCCTCGACGACGCTGCACCGCGTGACGCCGGTGACGAAGGGCGAACGCGTGTCGGCGGTGGGATGGTGCCAAAGCTACGTCCGCGACGCCGCCCAACGCGAAATACTCTACGACCTCGACATCGCCCGCCGCGGCATCTTCGAACGCGAAAAGAAATCCCGCGACTTCGACATCATCTCCCGCAGCCACGCCAACCTGCTGCGCATGTGGATGGACGGTTGAGAGGAGGCGAAGGCCCTCATCCGTCACGGCACGCAAGCGTGCCGCGCCACCTTCTCCCAAAGGGAGAAGGGCAAGAACAAAAACCCGGCCAGCAATACTAAGTGTTGCGCTTCTCCCTCTGGGAGAAGCTGGCTCGCCGCGCAGCGGCGAGACTGATGAGGGCCGACGCGCACCCTACTCCGTGTCGAACTTAATCCCCTGCGCCAACGGCAACGCGTTCGAATAGTTGATCGTCGCCGTCTGCCGCCGCATGTAGGCCTTCCAAGAATCCGACCCAGACTCGCGCCCGCCGCCGGTGTCCTTCTCGCCGCCGAACGCGCCGCCAATCTCAGCGCCCGACGGCCCAATATTCACGTTGGCAATGCCGCAATCGCTGCCCGACGCCGCCACGAACCGCTCCGCCTCCTGCATATCGCGCGTAAAGATGCACGACGACAGACCCTGCGTAACGCCGTTCTGCAGCGCCACTGCCTCATCGAAATCCTTGTAGCCAAGCACATAAAGGATCGGCGCAAACGTCTCGTGCTTCACGATGTCGGTCTGCCCCGGCATCTCGACCAGCGCCGGGTGCACATAGAACCCATTCGGATACTGATTGCCGAGTGCCCGCTCGCCACCGAACACCTTCCCGCCCTGCGCCTTCGCCGCGACAAGCGCGTTCTGCATACCGTCGAACGCCTGTGCGTCGATCAGCGGCCCAACCAGCGTGCCCGCCTCAAGCGGATTGCCGATCTTGATCGCCCCATAAATCGTCTTCAACCGCGCCACCAACTGCGGCCGCACCGATTCATGCGCGATAACCCGGCGCAATGACGTGCAACGCTGCCCTGCCGTACCAACCGCCGAGAACGTGATCGCACGCTCCGCCAGCTTCAGATCCGCGGACGGCGCCACGATCATCGCGTTGTTGCCGCCAAGTTCCAAAATCGTCCGCCCAAGCCGCGCCGCCACCACCGGCGCCAACGCCTTGCCCATGCGCGTCGAACCCGTTGCCGAGATCAACGGCACGCGCTTGTCGGCGGCCAACTGCTCGCCGGCAGTGCGCAAGCCCTCGATCACTTGCGACAACGCCTTCGGCGCATCGCCGAACTTCGCCACCGCGCGCTCGAACAATTTCTGCGTAGCAAGCGCCGTCAGCGGCGTCTTCTCCGACGGCTTCCAAATCACGGAATCGCCACACACGACGGCCAGCGCCGCATTCCAAGCCCACACCGCAACCGGAAAATTGAACGCGCTGATGATGCCGACAGGCCCGACCGGATGCCACGTCTCCATCATACGATGCCCCGGCCGCTCCGACGCAATCGTGAGGCCATAAAGCTGCCGCGACAGACCGACCGCGAAATCGCAGATGTCGATCATCTCCTGAACTTCGCCGAGCCCTTCCTGAAAAATCTTCCCCGCCTCGATCGTCACCAACCGGCCAAGCGCCTCTTTGTTCGCGCGCAGTTCCTCTCCGAACAAACGGATCAACTCGCCGCGCCGCGGCGCCGGCACATTGCGCCAAGCCTCGAACGCAACCACGGACGCCGCAATCTTCGCGTCAACTTCGGCAGCACTGTCGCTGCGCACGCGACCGATCTCGGCCCCGTCGATCGGGCTCTTCACGACGATATCGCCGCGCGAAACGTCTTCAGCCGAAATCCCCAACGCCTTGAGAGTCGCGGAAACCATGGTATCCCTCCAATCAGCTTTTGCTTTGAGCCGCCTTGCGAATCCCGCTCAACGTCGCCGTCGGGCTGATCGCATCGGGCTCAGTGATGATCTCGATGAGCGCGGGCTTCCCCGACGCCAAAGCCTCGTCAAACGCCGGCGCAAACTCATTCGTCGCGCGCACAGTCGTCGACCAAAACCCAAACGCCTTCGCATACGCCGCGAAGTCGGGGTTCTTCAAATCCGTGCCGACAACGCGCCCAGGATACTCCCGTTCCTGATGCATCCGTATGGTGCCGTAGATGCCATTGTTGAACACGAGAATGATAACGTTCAGCCCATACTGCGCCGCCGTCGCCAACTCCTGCCCGTTCATCAGGAAGCAACCGTCACCCGCACAAGCGACAACGACGCGATCGGGATGCACAGCCTTCGCGCCGACAGCGGCAGGCACGCCATACCCCATCGCCCCGCTCGTCGGCGCAAGCTGCGTGTTGAACCGCTTATGCAGGAAGAACCGGTGCAGCCAACCAGCGTAATTGCCCGCGCCGTTGGTCAGGATCGCATCCTCCGGCAACCGCTCGTTCAACCAAGCGAAAATCTCCGACGGATTGACCGCGCCCTTCACCGCAACAGGCTGCACGAACGCTTCGTAGTCCGCCCGCGCCGACTTCGCCCACTCGCGCCAACGATTGACCGCAGGCGGCTTCGTGGTCGACGCGACTTTGGCAAACGCCTCGATCCCCGAAACGATGCCGAGTTCCGCCTGATAAACCCGGTTCAACTCCTCGGCCGCCGGATAGACATGAACAAGCCGCTGCGCCGGCACCGGCGACACGACGCGCGTGTACCCGTTCGTCGTCATCTCACCGAGACGCGGCCCGATCACCACCAGCACATCCGCCTGCGCAATCCGCGCGCCGAGCTTCGGATCGATCCCGATCCCCATGTCGCCGGCGTAAAGCGGATGCCGATTGTCGAGCCGGTCCTTGCCACGGAACGACGTCACCGCCGGCAAATTCCAAACCTCAAGAAAGCGCCGCACGTCCTCGCACGCCTTCGCCGTCCACCCACCGCCGCCGAGTACGGCTAGCGGCCGGTCCGCCGACGACAAAATTTCGGTGAGCCGCGCCAGATCTTCCACCCGCGGCGCAGCTTCAACGCGCTGATAGGGCCTGCTGTCGGACGCCGCCATCAACTCCGTCAGCATATCCTCCGGCAGCGCCAGCGCGACCGGCCCCGGCCGCCCGCTCACCGCCGTATGAAACGCACGCGACACAAACTCCGGCACGCGATCGGCCGACGGAATCTCCGCCACCCACTTCGTCAGCGGCCCCAACATCCGGCGATAGTCGATCTCCTGAAACGCCTCCCGCTCCGTCTGGTCGCGCGCGACCTGCCCGATGAACAAAATCATCGGCGTCGAATCCTGAAACGCCGTGTGCAAGCCGATGCTCGCATGCGTCGCCCCAGGCCCGCGCGTGACAAAGCAAATCCCGGGCTTGCCCGTCAGCTTCCCATAAGCCTCGGCCATGTTGGCAGCACCCGCCTCATGCCGGCAGGTGATGAGCTTGATCTGCTCACGCGCATCATAAAGCGCATCCAGCACCGCGAGATAACTTTCACCCGGCACGCAGAACGCCAGATCGACGCCGTGAATCTTCAACTGATCGACGAGGATCTGTCCGCCGGTCCGAAGATTGCTCACGACAACGCTCCAATCTCTAAATCGTCATGGCCGGGCTTGACCCGGCCACCCAGTGGCCGCGCGTCGGCGCGGCCGAAAGACCCGTTCGCACCCAACGCATTTCCAGCGCGCACAGACGTGCGCGCGCTGGGTGGCCGGGTCAAGCCCGGCCATGACGGACAAAAGAGTGCGCGCTCGAATACCGCCATCGGCGCGTCTTAGGCGTAGTATTGACCGAAACGGTTGGCGAGGAACGCCTTCAGATCCGCCTGCTCCTGCCGCACGAAACCCTGCTTCGGCAGCTTGCCTGCAACCAGCAAATCGACCATCGCGCAGATACCCGCCGCCGTCGTGATCTGAATGGCGCTCATCAGCTGCCCGCCGACCTCATGCGCATAGACCTTCTTCGCATAGCTCTCCTGCGTCAGCTGCCCGCGCATTTGCCCCGACACCGTCACGAACACAAGCACCACGTCTTGATACGTGATCGGGATCGCCGTCTCCAGCACGTCCTTCAAGATATCGCGCCGCTGACCCAAACGCAGATCGCGCACCAACGTCTTCACGATATCGCGGTGCCCCGGATAACGCACCGTCTTATAGTTCAAATTTTCGATGCGCCCCTCAAGCGTCTCGGCCAACGTGCCCAAACCACCGGACGTGTTAAACGCCTCATAATCGACGCCATCGAGGGAGAAATGCTCCATCTCCTCAAGCGCCGGCACTTCGCGCAGATGCCCATCGACGATCGCCTCACACGGATTGCAATACTCGTTGATCAAACCGTCGGTCGACCAGGTCAGATTGTATTTCAGCGCATTCGTTGGATAGACCGGCAGCGCGCCGACACGCATGTTCACATCACGCAGGCTCTCGAACTTCTTCGTCATGTCGTTGGCGACGATCGAAATGAACCCCGGCGCCAGACCGCATTGCGGCACGAACGCAGTATCCGCGCCCTTCGCCAAATTCTTCACGACCTTGGTGCTCTCGACGTCTTCGGTCAGGTCGAAGTAATGCGCACCCGAATCCTTCGCCGCCGACGCGATGATCGGCGTCAGGTGATAGGGCATCGCGCTGACGACGATCTCGTGCCCCTTCATCGCCGCGCGCAGCGCCGCCGGATCGGCCACGTCCAGAATCTGGGTCTTCACGTTCTTCGTCGGCAGACGCTTCAAGCTGTCCCCGTCGCGGTCCGCGACCGTGATCTGATACTCCCCCGTCGAGCCCAGCATCGCCGCAATCGCGCTGCCGATTTTGCCGCCGCCGAGAAGAATGAGCTTCACCATGGGACCGTCTCCAAAAATCCAAAACCGTCGAACGCCCCCACAATTATCCTCAACTTCCGCCGAACTGCAGCGTGCAAACCGTCGAAAAGTAGAAATTTGATGGACAAATCGCCGGTTCAGCCGTCAAATCGCCGGATGGCCACCCTCGACCCGACCGACCGTCAACTCCTCGCCCTGCTGCGCACGGACGCACGCGAGCCCGTCTCCTCCCTCGCCCGCAAACTCGATCTCGCGCGCTCCACGGTGCAGGAACGCATCGCGCGCCTCGAACGCTCGGGCGTCATCGCCGGCTACACGATCCGCGCCGGCGACGATTTCGCCGAACGCCAAATCGCAGCCCACGTGATGATCAGCGTAGATCCCAAGATGGCGGTCAGCCTCACCGCCGACCTGAAGAAAATGCCGGAGGTCCGCGCGCTATCGGCGATCAGCGGCACCTACGACATGATGGCCGAGGTCGCCGCCGAAACGACGGCCCGCATCGACGCTGTCCTCGACGCCATCGGCCACTTGAAGGGCGTGCAGAAAACGATGTCGTCGATCGTCCTCAGCGTAAAGTTCCAGCGCTAATCAGTGATGCGCCGTCGACCCCAACACGCGCACGCCATAGCCGGCATCGCGCACCGCCTGACAAATCGACTGCGCATGCCCCGCATCGCGCGTCTCCATGCTGACGCGCAGCTCCGCCGCCTTCGCCGGCACGTCCGTCAGCATGCGGTTATGCGCGACCTCAATGATATTGCCGCCCGCCTCGCCGACGATGGTGGCAACCCGCGCCAGAATGCCGGGCCGATCCTCGATCTCCACCGCAATGGTCAGAATGCGGCCCTCGCGCTGCAACTCGCGCATGATCACGTTCGACAGCAGGCGCGGATCGATGTTCCCGCCGCACAGCACCAGCCCGACCTTATGCCCGGTGAACTTCTGCGGATGCTCAAGCAACGCCGCAAACCCAGCAGCACCGGCGCCTTCGACCACGGTCTTCTCGATCGAGAGCAGCAGCGCAATCGCCCGCTCGATCGCGACCTCCGGCACCAGCACGATATCGTCGAGCAGCTTGCCGCAGACCTCGACGGTCTTCGCACCGACATTCTTCACCGCAATGCCCTCGGCGATCGTCTGTCCGCCGATCGGCGCATTGCCGCCCTTCAACACATTGTACATCGACGGATAAAGCTCGGTCTCGACGCCTATCATGCGGATCGAGGGTTTCACCGCCTTCGCCGCGATCGCCATACCGGAAATCAATCCCCCGCCGCCGACCGGCACAACCAGCGTATCGAGATCCGGGTTCGCTGCCAGCATCTCGAGCGCGACCGTACCCTGCCCCGCGATGATGTGATCGTCATCATAAGGATGAACGAACACGAGCCCTTCCTTTTCCGCCACCTCATGCGCGATTCGGTCGGAGTCGGCCAACGTCGCGCCCTGCTGAATCACGCGCGCGCCATGCCCCATGGTGTGCTTCACCTTCACGAACGGCGTCGACTCCGGCATCACGATGGTCGCGGGTATGCCGAGCCGCGAGGCATGATAGGCGACACCCTGCGCATGATTGCCCGCCGACATCGCGATGACCCCGGCCTTCCGCTCCGCCAGCGTCAAACTCAAGAGCTTGTTCAGCGCACCGCGTTCCTTGAACGAGGCGGTGAACTGCAAATTCTCGAACTTTAGATAAACGTCCGCGCCGGTCACCTGCGAGAGCGTGCGCGAGTGATGAAAAGGCGTCGACTCGATCGCCCCTGTGATCGCCGTTGCCGCGCGCTGGACGTCTTCAAGCGTAACCGGCATCGCAATGTCCTGGAGAAATCTGCCGCATGCGGATTTGGTAGCAGCGGAGGGATTTGAACCCCCGACCAAGGGATTATGATTCCCCTGCTCTACCACTGAGCTACGCTGCCAAAGCCCAAAACGGAGCGCGGGATGTAAGGCGTGGGGCTTCGCGCTGTCAAGGCAAACACGGCCTTAGGCCGCAAGCGCCGCTTCGCCCTTCACGATCCAGCCGCCGCCGAGCATCCGCCCCGGATCGGCCGCGTCATAGAGTACGCACGCCTGCCCCGGCGCGACGCCTTCTTCATGCACCAGAAGGTCGACCTCGACGCCGTCCGCGCCGGCACGCACTTCGGCGCGAACGGGCTCGCGCGTCGACCGCACGCGCGCCAGCACCGCACGTGGGCTCGCCGATGGCGGCTCAACGTCCAACCAATTGACGTCGCGCAACAAGACGCGCCGTGTCGCAAGCGCCTCGCGCGGACCGACGACGACCTGACGCTTCGCCGCATCGATGCGGATCACGAACAGCGACTCGTGATGCCCAAGACCCAAACCCTTGCGCTGCCCGACGGTGAAGTTGATGACGCCTTCATGCCGGCCCAACACGCGCCCCGACAGATCGATAATGTCACCCGCTTCGATCGCACCGGGCTTCAGCCGCTGCACGACGTCGCTGTAGCGCCCGTTCGGCACAAAGCAAATGTCCTGGCTGTCGGGCTTCGCCGCAAGCTCAAGCCCCAGTTCGGCCGCCAGCGCCCGCGTCTCGCTCTTGGGTAAGCCACCGAGCGGAAAGCGGACGAACTCAAGCTGCTCGCGCGTGGTGGCAAACAGGAAATAGCTCTGATCGCGCGACGCATCGGCCGCCCGATGCAGCTCCGGTCCGCTCGCGCCGTCGACGCGACGAATGTAATGCCCCGTGATGAGGGCAACCGCCCCCATATCCTTCGACGCGTTCAGCAGATCGCGAAACTTCACCGTCTCATTGCAGCGCACGCACGGGATCGGCGTCTCGCCGCGTGCATACGAGGCGGCAAAATCTTCCATCACCGACGTACGAAACCGCTCCACATAGTCGAGCGTGTAATGCGGAATGCCGATGCGATCGGCCGCCGCCTTCGCGTCATAAATATCCTGCCCCGCACAACACGAACCTTTACGCTTCGGCTGCCCGTCCGACGCATAAAGCTGCAACGTCACACCGACGACATCATAACCCGCGCGCTTGGCGAGCGCTGCAGCGACCGCGCTGTCCACGCCGCCCGACATGGCCGCGACGACGCGCGTCCGCCCAGGTTCCCCGGGCAGGCTCATCAAGCCGCGAATATCGTCGATGCTCATCATGGCGGCGCGAATATAGGCACGCACCGCCGCCGCGCAAGGCGCCAGGCCTGCGACGCTTCCGGCCTTAGCCCAGCGGCAGGAAATTCAACAGCGAAAGCTGGTTCACCTGGGCAATCATCCGCCCGGCAGCCTCCGCAGCCACCTGATCCTGGTTAAGGCGCGCAATCGCTTCGGCCAGATCCACGTCCTCGATGTCGCCGATAAACTTCGTGAAATAGGCGGTCATGCTCTCGTGCCGATCCAACGCGATCGTCGCCTGCTCGTGCCGCGTCCCGTTGATGGCCGCGATCGTATTGATGCCCTCCTGCACGTCGGGCAACGCCACGTGCTGCGCTGTGAGAAACGTTGTCTGCGCCGCCGTCGTATCCATGCCGAACGGACCGTTCACGCCCGCATCGAACGTCGCGATATCCTTGAACGTCTGCATCAAGTCGGTCGCGATGTCGCTCGCGGTCAGCCCCGTCTCCAACGTCTCGCTCTCGTCGATGCGCTGCGTCTGTTTCAGGTCGGTGTTGTCGAAAATGTCGGCAACCGTCGGCGCTGCGACCAACGCCGCCAAATCCGTCGCGTTCACCGGCGGCTGGTCGGTGCGCGAACCGCCGTAGATATACTTGCCGTCGACGCGCGAATTGAGCAGCGACACCGCCTCGTTGTAGAGATTCTTGACGTCTTCCATCAGCGCCGGCGCACGTCCCGCCGCTAACGCTTCGCCGATGGCAGAACGCAACCGCGCGCTGATGTCGCTCAACTGCTGCAAGTGAAGATCCTGCAGGTTCAGTTTGTTCAGCACCTCTTTCGTCGTCGCGGTGAACGCTTCGACGTCGGAAGATTTCATCTTCGCCGCCGCCAGTACGCCGGCTTTATCCTTCGCGTCGGCATACTGATTGCCGACCTTGCCGGTCGCGATCTGCGCCTGCGTGTCAACGGTGCGCCCCTGAATGCGCGAATATTCGCTGACCAATGACTGGCCGAACGAGAAAGAGCTCACACGATCGAGCATGGCATGTTCCTATTCTCAAACGACATCGAGAAGCGTGTCGTACATCTGTTGAACTGTGGTCAGCAGCCGGGCTGCAGCGTTGTAGGCCTGCTGAAAAATCATCATGTTGGCGAGTTCTTCGTCCATGTTGACGCCCTCGACCGACGAGCGGCGCGCCTCGACTTCCTCGCTGACATCGCTGCGATAGGAAACCTCGGCGTCCGCGGCGTTTTTCAGGTCCGACTGCCCGCCCATGATCTGCGCAACGTAGTCGCCCAGCGACATCGTGCCCGAAGCAAGCCCCCCCGTCGCCGGCCAAGTCATGCTGTTGTTCGCGATCGCCGCCAAACGCAACGCGCCGCGGTTGTCGCTGACGCCAAGCACCGTGTCGCCGACAACCGTGGTGGACGACAGGTCGAGCTGCGCCAACGCCATCTTCGAACTGTTCGCCGCCACATCGCTGCGGATGGCGAGCGACGCCGCTTGGTTCTGGCGCGCAGCCGACCCCATGCCGAAGAATTGCGTAAGGCTAACGCCGGTCGCGCCGCGCGTCGTCGTATCGTTCTTGACCTCAAGCCGTGCGCCGGCCGAAGCGGGCGTCATCGTCAGCGTGCCATTGGCGTCGAGCGCGAATGTTGCCGCGCCACCCGCCGCGCTGTTCAAGCTCGTCACGATATCCGAGAACGTCGAACCGCCGACCGTCGCCGTGAACGTCCGCAGGATCGAACCGTCCGTCCCGCGCAAGACGAACTCCGCCGTGCCGGCGCTGAACCCATGCGCGTTACCCGCCGCGACGCCTGTCGCGAAACTCGACGGGCTTGCCGCCGTGACCAAATCGTTCAAGCCGAAGAACTGCGACAGCCCGCGTCCGCCGCGCGCCGACGGCGTCGTCGCATCCTGCTGCAGCGCGACGCCGTTGCCGGCGTTCGCCGTGATCGAAAGCACGCCGTTGGTGAAGCTCGCCGTACCGTTGCCGCCGAGACCCGCATTGATCGCGGTTACCAAGGCACCGACGGTCGCGATACTCGACAAATTGAGATCCAGCCGCTGCACCAACGCGCCTTGCTGATCGACGATCGCGATGGTCGCATTGCCCGTGAAGTTCAACGGGTCCGTCGACAGCAGCCCGATATTGCGCCCGGTCAGCGTGGTCGGCGGCGGCACCGAAGAACTGTCGTTGTGAATGGCGTTGAGCTGCTCTGCCAACGCCGAACCGACGAGGCCTAACTGCTCGGCCAGATCAGGCAGCGCCTTATCGCGCATGTCGATCAACCCGCGAATCTCGCCGCCCGCGATACGCCCCTCGAGCGCAAGAGGCTGGCCGATGTCGGAATCGCCTTCCGGATCGACGCGCTGCAGGTTCAAAGGCGGAAACGATGTACCGGCCGTCACGGCCGTCGGACCCGCGTACCGCAGCTCCGAAGTCAAATCCGAAATCAGGGTCGTGCCGTCGGACAGCGAAACGAACACGCGCCCGTCGGTCTGATCATAGGTCCGCACGTCCATGAACTTGGACAGTTCGGCGATCGCCGTATCCCGCTGGTCCAGCAAGCCCGTCGACGTATCGCCGCCCGCCACCGCAAGCTTGATCTTCGTGTTCAGTTCATAGATGCGCGACATCAGCGTGTTGACGGTCGAAACATTCGTCGTCAGCTGCGTGTTCGCATCCTGCCGCAGCGACTGAACGTTCGCGGCCATGCCCGAGATCGCATTCAGCGCCGCCGTCACCGACGAGATCGCCGAGTTGCGCCGCGCCGCCGACGACGGATCGACGCTGAGCTGCGTCAACGCCGTCATCGCCGTCGAAATGCGCGCGCCCAGCGACGAGTTGCCGTCCAGCGATCCGATCAAATCTTGCACGCGGTCGAGATACGTCGCCATAACTTCGGCGCCGCCCAGCGCTCCGATGGCCGTCGTCGCTTCGCCAGCGAGATAGGAGTCCGCGATGCGCCGCACTTCATCGATGTTGACGCCGTTCAACACGCCGCCGGTCAGCCGCGGTCCGAAGTCGACGACCCGGCGGTGATAGCCCGGCGTGTTGACGTTCGCGATATTGTTCGACGTGACCCGAAGCGCGGCCTGATTGGTCTGCAGACCGCTTGTCGCCGTATTCAAGATGGCATTGAGCGACATGAACGACTCCTAAACGCGGCTGCGAACCGGCAGCTTTTGCCGGGACGCGCCGCAAATTCTGCCCGCGAGGGCCGGACCGCCACGGCGACCGACGACAGAAAACCCGCCAAAACATTGGCGATCTGACGACGCACTCGACATAGCGGCCCTCGCTGACCTGTTGCCTCGCGGTCATGAGTGCAACGCCGATGCCACGTCATCAAAGCGCCCGGCAGAAGGACGAAACTGCCGCGCAAGCTGCAAACTCTGCCGCTTGGAGCGCGTAGCGCGACGCCGCTGTCCGCACGAAACCGCCGCAAATCGCTTGGCAAGGGCCTTGCTAACAAAACCCCGACGGCATGCGTGCCGAACGATTGCGTGTGAGATGAACCAACTTGTTTCCTTCTTCGCCCCGACGGCGCTGCCCAATGCGGCAGGCGCCGGCGCGCGTGCGCAGACCGGAACACAGGACGGCGACTTCGCAAGCATCCTGGCGCAACTCCAAAACGCGCTGACGGCCGAGAACGCCCTGCCGATCGATCCCACGCAGCAGGCAGCACAGATCCTGTCGCAGCTGCCGCCGAGCCTCATTCAATCCGCCAAGTCGCTCTCGACCGAAGAACTCGCCGCGCAGCTTCAGGCGTTGACCGGCACGCCCGCGGGCGAGAACACGCCGCAGATCGACGCTCTCCTCGCGCTGCTCAATCCGGCGAACACCGGTGGCAAAGGGCAGCCCGGCAAATCGGCCGCGCCGGACACGAACGCGGACACGTCGGTCGCCGCGATGCTGGCCGCGCTGCAGCTCCAAACACAAAGCTCGACCGCTCAGCCGACCCAGACGACAACCCAGACGGCCGCAACGGCGGTGGTTACGACCCCGGTTGCGCCGACCGACCTGGGTCTGCGCGGCACTATCCCCGCCGCAGCGACGGAACAAACGCCGGCCCAACAACCGGCGCAGACGGAATCGACCGCAAACGCCAAAGCCGCCGAGAACGCCGCCGCAGCGTTGCTGGCCCCCAACGGAATGGGGCGTCCGAAGAACGAAACACAGCCGCAGCAAACGCAGCCGGCCAAGACGGTGGCCGACGCCGCGAAACGCAAAGCACAAGGCGCGACGGCCGACGCCGCAGCCGCGACCCAAGCTCAGAACACACCGCCGGCCGGAAAGCCGTCCGACGCACCGACGGCCGGTAACGGCACACACGCGCAAGCCGACGGCTCGCAGCTGCCGGCGCACACGCCCACGCAGGCGAAACCCGACGGCGCCGCGCCGACGACGATGACCTCGCTCGCCGCAACGCCCGGCCCCGTCCTCCCGACGCTGATCGACGCGCAGCAGATGAGCGTGACGGTCTCGGCCGCGCCGCAAGCGCCAGTGCCGCTCGAAGCGCTCGCTGTCCAGATCGCGCGCCGGTTCGAAGCGGGCCTCAGCCAATTCGAGATCAGCCTCCACCCGGCCGACCTCGGCAAAGTCGACATCTCGCTCAGCGTCGGCGACGACGGCCACGTCCACGCCATGATGCGTGCGGAACGTCCGGAAACGCTCGACCTGCTGCAGCGCGACGCCCGCTCGCTCGAACAGCAGCTGCGCCAGGCCGGCCTTGAAGTCGGATCGAACGCACTTAGCTTCTCTCTGTCCGGTGGTAACGGACAGCAACGCCAGGCGCCCTTCGCGGGCTGGCCGGCGTTCGCCGACGCGCAAGACGCCGCTGGCGCCGCCAAGCAAGACGCCGCCAAAGCCTACATCGCCGTTCGGAATCCCGACGGCCTCGATATTCGCGTTTAACGGAAAGCAGGACCCATGGACGTCGGTGCCGTCGCCAACAATGCAGCCCAGACCACAGCGCGCAACTCGCTGAGCGGTAACTTCGACACGTTCCTGAAACTGCTGACCACGCAGCTGCAGAACCAAGACCCGCTCGAGCCGATGGACGCGACCAAGTTCACCGAACAGCTGGTCTCGTACTCGCAGGTCGAACAACAGATCAACACCAACGCCAACCTGGAATCGCTCATCGCGCTGAACAAGTCGGCGATCGGCGCGAACGCGGTCACGTATCTCGGCAAGACCGTATTGACGGCAGGTTCGGCCACGGCCCTCGAAGGCGGCGCTGCCAAGTGGCGCTACGCCCTGACGTCCGACGCGAACACCCTGCAGCTGACCATCAAAGACGCCAGCGGCAAGACCGTGCGCACCATGACCGGCGACAAGAACGTCGGCATGCATGAGTTCACCTGGGACGGCAAAAACGACGCTGGCATCGATCAACCCGCCGGTACCTACACACTGACGGTGAACGCCAAGAAGTCGGACGGCACGGCCATCGACACGACGGTCGGCGGCATCGGCCTCATCAAGGAAATCGACATGTCGGGCGCGAGCCCGATGCTCACCATCGGCAACCGCGGCGTCTCGCTGACCGATGTTCTGAGCTTTGTGAATTGACGATCAAGGAATGCGCACGCGGCGCAAAGCGCCGCCAACGGACAAACGGAACAGCGGGTTCGAAGGGCACGCAAAGTTCCAAGTTAGACAACAGGGAATAAAGTCATGAGTCTCTATGGTGCCCTTTACACCGGCGTTGCCGGCCTCGCCGCGAATAGCCGCGCGATGGCGACGACCTCGACCAACATCGCGAACGTCAACACGGTCGGCTACAAGACGACCAAGAACGAGTTCTCGACCCTGCTCGCCTCGACCGCCTCGCTCGGCACGAGCGCCAACGGCGGCGTGAAGGCCGTGGCGCTGCCGCAGGTCACCGCACAGGGCGACTTGGCGCAGACGACATCGTCGACCGACCTCGCGATTTCGGGCCAAGGTTTCTTCGTCGTGACCAACACGGCGGTTCAGAACCCGAACGTCAGCGAGCTGCTCTACACGCGCGCCGGCGCCTTCACGAAAGACGCGAACGGCAACCTCAAGAACGCCGGCGGGTACTACCTGCAAGGCTGGGCGCTCGACGCCAACGGCAACATTCCGACCAACGCCAACGACATGACGCTGGTGAGCTTGGGCCAAGTGACGGGTACGGCGTTGCCGACGACCACCGCCGCTCTACGCGCCAACCTGCAATCGAGCACGGCGGTAACGGCGGGCTATACGGCCGGCGACCTCGCCGACGGTACGATCTCGCCCCAGTTCGAAACGTCGATCGAATTCTACGACAGCCAAGGCGGCGCGCGCCCTCTGCGCCTCGCTTTCGTCAAGACGGCCGCGAACACGTGGCAGTACGAAGTGATCTATGACGGCAACGCGGCCGATATCGGCGGCGCAACGGCGAACCCGATTTCGACGGGTTCGGTCACGTTCAACACCGACGGCACGGTCGCAACGCCGGCTACGCCGCCGACCATCACCGTTCCCTTCGTCGCAACGTCGGGTCTGTCGGCGCAGCCGATCGAATTGAACTTCGGCACCCCCGGTCAAGCCGACGGCTTCACGCAGTTCGACACGACCTCGACGCTCTACTCGTCCGACGTGAACGGCACGCTGTTCGGCGGTCTGACCGGCGTGCGCGTCGACGAACAAGGCTACGTCATCGCCTTGTTCAACAACGGCGTCGAGAAGCGCATGTACAAGCTGCCCGTCGCGACCTTCCTGAACGCGGACGGCCTTGGCCCGCTGAACGGCAACTCGTACCGCGCGACGGTCGAGTCGGGCGGCGCCAGCTTCAAGAACGCCGACGTCGGCGGCGCCGGTTCCATCGCCAATCTGGCGCTCGAACAGTCGACCGTAGATATGGCCAAAGAGTTTTCGAACATGATCGTGATTCAGCGCGCGTACACCGCTGCGTCCAAGATCATTACAACTGCGGATGAAATGTTAGAGGAGCTGACGCGGCTGAAGCGCTAATCGCCGCGTAGGACGTTCACACATGTGAATGTCCCGCTTCGGCTGGCATGCAGTTTGCGTTGTTCTCTGCAACGCCGCGTTAATCGTGTTTCTTGGGCTCGCTTTAGGAGCCCGGCGCGTAGGCTTCGCGGCAATGGTGGGATGTTGGGTGCAGGAGCGCGTATGGTGATGAGCGAAGAGAGGCAAGGGCGTGTTACATACGTCATCGGTCCCGATGGGAGTCCGCTGACGATTGCCGACTTGCCGCCGCCGAACACAAAGCGGTGGGTCATCCGCCGCAAGGCGGAAGTCGTGGCCGCGGTACGCGGTGGTCTGTTGAGCCTCGAAGAGGCCTGCACCCGTTACACGCTGACGGTCGAGGAATTTCTCGCCTGGCAGCGCGCGATCGACAAGTACGGTTTGGCGGGTCTGCGCACGACGCGGGTCCAGCAATACCGCAACTAACGAATTAGTCCGTCAACGGACTATTAGAGAATTGAGGCCGGCCGCGGAATCCCGCCGCCGGCCTTCATGCTTTCTTGAACTCTTGTAAACCGCGGCTTTACCGCACCATGGGTAATTTTTGCCTACACGAGATCTCACCCGAAGTTTGGTGTGCGGATTTGGTGCAGGAAGAAAAACCAGGGTGCGGGAGTCTTCGCTTTGCAGGGCATGCTGAAATCGATGAGCCTTGCGCGAATGGGGGCGGCCATGGGCCTCACCATCGCGGTCGCCGGCTTCTTCATGTACATCATGGGGGCGATGACGGATGCGCCGAAGGCGTTGCTGTTCTCAGGCCTCGACCCGCGCGACTCCGCCGAAATCGTCGGCCGCCTCGATGCGTTGAAAGTCCCCTATTCCGTCGAAGGTGACGGCTCGACGATCCTGGTTCCGTCCGACCAAGCGCTGCGCCTGCGCATGCAGCTCGCCGGCGAAGGTCTGCCCGCAGGCGGCTCCGTCGGCTACGAGATCTTCGATCGCAGCGATTCATTCGGCCAGACAAGCTTCGTCCAGAACGTCAACCTCATCCGCGCTCTTGAAGGCGAACTCGGCCGCACCGTGCGCTCGCTCTCCTCGATCGCCAACGCCCGCGTCCATCTGAACATCCCCAAGCGCGAACTCTTCGCCGAGAAGCAGCCTGAGCCGACGGCATCCGTCGTGCTCCGCTCGCGCGGCACCGTGTCCCCGGCGCAGGTCCAATCGATCCAGAACCTCGTCGCCTCCGCCGTACCCGGCATGCAAGCCGGCTCGGTCACCGTCATCGATGAGAAGGGCAACATGTTGGGCGGCGGCACCGCGCAAGGCGGCAGCGCCTCCATCCGCGCCGACGAACGCACGGCCTCGCTCGAAGATCGCATCCGCTCGCAAGTTGAAGACCTGGTCTCCAGCGTCGTCGGCCCGGGCCGCGCCCGCGTCCAAGTGACGGCCGAGGTCGACTACAACCGCATCACGAAGGAAAGCAAAACCTTCGACCCCGACGGCCAGGTCGTGATCTCGCAGCAAACCAGCAACACCAAAGCCAACAACTCCGACGGCAGCAGCGCGCAAGGCGTGACCGTCACAAACTCGCTCCCCGCCGGCGCGGCCGACGGCGGCGGCGGCTCGGGCGGCGGCAGCTCGTCGAACGAAGATCGCACCGACGAAACGATCAACTACGAAGTCTCGCAGACGAAATCGATCGAGGTCCAAGAAGGCGGCAAGATCAAACGCCTGTCGGTCGCGGTCGCCGTCGACGGCAACTACAAGACCGACGACAAGGGCGTCCGCACCTACGAAGCGCGCGCAACCGACGAGATGCAGCAGATCGAACAGATCGTGCGCTCGGCCATCGGCTTCGACGAAAAGCGCGGCGATCAGCTGAAGGTCGTGAACCTGCGCTTCTCTCAGCCCGAAATCGAAGCCCTGCCGCCGGCGGAAGAGCCGCTGCTCGGCCTCGTCAAGGACGACTACTGGCGCATCGCCCAGTTCGGTGGCCTCGGCATGATCGCGCTCCTTCTCATCTTCTTTGTCATGCGCCCCCTCATCAAAGCGCTGGTCTCGCCGATGCCGAACCAGCAGTTGGCATCGCAACAACTCGGCGGCCCCGGCGGCGCGCCCGGTGCGCTGCCCGGCGGCGGCGCCGCCAGCGCAACGCAACTCGCCTCATCCCCCGGTCCGACATTGATCGCGCCGACGCAATCCGGCGTCCAAGCGATGATCGACATCGCCCAGGTCGAAGGTCAGGTGAAGGAATCATCGGTCCGCAAAGTCGGCGAAATCGTCGGCAAGCATCCGGACGAAGCGACGGCGATCCTTCGTCAGTGGCTTCACGAGTCGGCGTAAGCACCCATGGCCAAACCCGCAAAAGCCGTTACGCGCGAAGACGTCAAGTCGCTGAGCGGACCCGAAAGGGCCGCGGTGCTGCTGCTCGCCCTCGGCGAAGAGCACGGCGCCAGCATCTGGAAATCCCTCGACGACGACGAAGTCAAAGAAGTGTCGCAGGTCATGTCGAACCTCGGCACCATCTCCTCGTCGCTGATCGAGCGTCTGCTTGTCGACTTCGTATCGCAGATCTCGTCGACGGGCTCCGTCATGGGCTCATACGACACGACCGAGCGTCTGCTGCAGAAATTCCTGCCCAAGGACCGCGTCAGCACGGTCATGGAAGAAATCCGCGGCCCCGCCGGCCGCACGATGTGGGACAAGCTGTCGAACGTGAACGAGTCGGTTCTCGCGAACTACCTCAAGAACGAATACCCGCAGACCGTCGCCGTCGTTCTGACCAAGATCAAGCCGGAACACGCGTCCCGCGTCCTGGGCGCCCTGCCCGAAGACTTCGCGCTGGAATGCGTGGGGCGCATGCTGCGTCTCGAGTCCGTGCAAAAGGACATCCTGGACAAGGTCGAACAGACCCTGCGTCAGGAATTCATGACCAACCTCGCCCGCACCGCCAAGCGCGACGCGCATGAGTTGATCGCCGAAATCTTCAACAACTTCGACCGCCAGACCGAGTCCCGCTTCATCACGGCGCTGGAAGAGCGCAACCGCGAAGCCGCCGAGCGCATCAAAGCTTTGATGTTCACCTTCGAAGACCTCGGCAAGCTCGACTCCGGCTCTATTCAAACGCTGCTGCGCGCCGTCGACAAAGACAAGCTCGGCATCGCGCTCAAGGGCGCGTCCGCCGCGCTGCGCGATCTCTTCTTCTCGAACATGTCCGAACGCGCCGGCAAGATCCTGCGCGACGACATGGAATCGATGGGGCCCGTCCGCTTGAAAGACGTCGACGAGTCGCAAATGGCGATGGTCAACGTCGCCAAAGACCTCGCTGCCAAGGGAGAGATCATGATCTCCAAGGGCAACAACGAAGACGAACTGGTCTATTGAGCGCGCGCGAGAACATGCAACCGAACCGCCCCACCAAGTTCAACTTCGACACCGTGTTCGGCACGAACGGTTCGGCTGCGACCGCTCACGTGCGCAGCACCTACTCGTCCGACGAAGTCGAAGCCATCCGCAGCGAAACCTTCGCGCTCGGCAAGGCCGACACCGAAGCGCAGGCCTCCGCCGCACGCGCCGCCACGCTTGCGGCGATCGCCGAAAGCCTGATCCGCATGATCGGTGAGTTCGACGCCGTGGTGAAATCCATGCGTCAGGACAGCGCCGCGATCGCCATCGAAGTCGGCCGCAAACTCGCTGAAGTCGCGCTTGACGCCTTCCCGCTCAAGGAAATCGAAGCGCTGCTCGCCGACTGCCTTCACAAACTCCACCGTGAACCACGCATCGTCGTGCGACTCGCGCCGGCCAATGCCGAAGCGCTGCGCACGGACATCGACGCGCTGTGCCAGCAGCATGCTTTCGCCGGCCGCATCGTCATCATCGCCGAACCCGCGCTCACCGGCTCCGACTGCCGCATCGAGTGGGCCGACGGCGGCGTCGAACGCGACTTGGCCACCACATTTTCCGCCATTGAACAGGGCGCCGAACGCTGGCGCTCGTCCAATCCGACCGAAGAGAGCTAAACGATGTCAACGACAACGGACGTCAACCTGCCCGACCTGCAGACCACGGCGACCGACACGCCCGACCAGTCGCAGGAGCAGGAAATCAAGCGCACCGCGACCGACCTCGAAGCCGTCTTCGACGTCAACGTCAACGTGTCGGCGGTTCTCGGCAAGGCGACGATGGAGGTCAGTCACCTCTTGAAGCTCGGCCGCGGCGCGGTCGTCGAACTCGATCGCAAGATCGGCGAAGCCATCGACATCTACGTCAACGACCGCCTCGTTGCCCGCGGTGAAGTCGTGCTGGTCGAGGATCGCCTTGGCATCACGATGACTGAAATCGTCAAAGGCGACCGGTCGTAAACGGAACATTCGAAAGAAAACCCCATGCGTCTCCTCATCATCGGACAACTGAACGGCCAGATCGGCGCCGCGACCAAGATCGCCATCGACAAGGGCGCCAAGGTCACCCACGCCACGACGATCGAGCAAGGCCTCGCGGAGCTTCGCGACGGCCGCGGCGCGGACCTGCTCATGGTCGACGTCGCGATGCCGATCGCGCTGCTCGCCGCCCAGCTTCGCTCCGAACGCATCCATGTTCCGATCGTCGCCTGCGGCATCGGCACGGACGCCGGCGCGGCCGTTGAAGCAATCAAAGGCGGCGCAAAGGAATACATCCCCCTGCCCCCCGACGCGGTGCTGATCGGCGCGGTTCTCGCCGCCGTCGCCGACGAATCGCATCAGATGATTTTCGAAGACAAAGCGATGGCGAGCGTCATCGCGCTTGCCGAACAAGTCGCGCCCAGCGAAGCTTCGATCCTGATCACCGGCGAATCCGGCACCGGCAAAGAAGTCGTCGCGCGCCACGTTCACCGCAAATCGAACCGCGCCGACAAGCCGTTCATCTCGATCAACTGCGCCGCCATCCCCGACAACCTCCTCGAATCCGAACTCTTCGGCCACGAGAAGGGTGCCTTCACCGGCGCCGTCGCGCGCCGCATCGGCAAGTTCGAAGAAGCCGACGGCGGCACATTGCTGCTCGACGAAATCTCGGAAATGGACGTGCGGCTGCAGGCGAAACTCCTGCGCGTGCTTCAGGAACGCATCGTCGACCGCGTCGGCGGCTCAAAGCCGGTGCGCGTCAACATCCGCATCATCGCGACTTCGAACCGCGATCTGGCGCAGGCCGTGCGCGAGGGCACGTTCCGCGAAGATCTTCTCTATCGCTTGAACGTCGTGAACCTGAAGATCCCGCCGCTGCGTGAGCGTCCGGCCGACATTCTCGCTCTCGCGACCCACTTCGCGCGCAAATACGCCGCCGCCAACAGCGTGCCGGCGCGTCCGCTGTCGGAAGCCGCCAAGCAAACGCTGATGTCGCATTCGTGGCGCGGCAACGTGCGCGAACTCGAAAACACCGTGCATCGCGCCGTCCTGTTGTCGCAAGGCAATGACATCACCGAAGCCTCGATCCGCTTGCCGGACGGCTCGCGCGTCGGCGACGAAATCGCGATCACCACCCCGACCGCCATCGCCCGCGCCGCACAGGCCGCCGAAGCCATCCAACGCGAAATGGTCGGCCGCACCGTCGCCGACGTCGAGCGCGACCTGATCCTGCAAACGCTCGATCACTGCCTCGGCAACCGTACGCACGCGGCGAACATTTTGGGCATCTCGATCCGCACCCTGCGCAACAAGCTGAAGCTGTACGCCGAAGACGGCGCGCGCGTGCCGATGCCGGGCGGCGGCGAGTTGCGGGCCTACTGAAACTAAGAACGCTCTAGGCGGAACGACACATGGCCGAAGCCAACACCAACGGACGTCTCAACGGCGGCTCGGGCGTGTTCAATATCAGCCTTGATATGCTCAAGCGCGGCGATCTCTCGCTCGCGCTCGGCATCATGGCGATCATCGCCGTGCTGCTGTTCCCGATGCCGACGTTCATGTTGGACATCGGCCTTGGCATTTCGATCACCGTGTCGGTCTTGATCCTGATGACGGCGCTCTTCATCGAGCGCCCGCTTCAGCTGTCGACCTTCCCGACCATCCTTCTGATCTCGACGATGTTGCGCCTGTCGCTCAACCTCGCGTCGACCAAGCTGATCCTGACCAACGGCCACGAAGGCACCGGCGCCGCCGGTCACGTCATCGAGGCCTTCGGCAACTTCCTGATGCAAGGCAACTTCGTCATCGGGATAATCGTCTTCGCGATCCTGATCATTGTGAACTTCGTCGTCATCACGAAGGGCTCGGGCCGCATCGCCGAAGTCAGCGCCCGCTTCACCCTGGACGCCATGCCCGGCAAGCAGATGGCGATCGACGCCGACCTGTCGGCCGGCCTCATCAACGAAAAAGAAGCGCGCGAACGCCGCAAGCGCTTGGAAGACGAAGCCAACTTCTACGGCTCGATGGACGGTGCCTCGAAGTTCGTGCGCGGCGACGCCGTCGCCGGCATCTTGATCACCTTCATCAACGTCATCGGCGGCATCATCATCGGCGTCGGCCAGCACGGCATGGACTTCGCCGCCGCCGGCCACGCCTACACGCTGCTCACCATCGGTGACGGCCTGGTCACGCAGCTCCCTGCCCTGCTCGTCTCCACCGCCGCCGGTTTGATGGTCTCGAAGGCGGGCGTCGAAGGCTCGGCCGAAAAAGCCCTGGTCCACCAGCTCTCGGACTATCCGCAAGCCCTCGGCATGTCGTCGTTCGTCATGGGCTTGATGGCCTTCCTGCCCGGCATCCCGACGCTGATCTTCTTGGGATTGGCGGCAGGCGCCGGCGGCCTCGCCTATCTCTCGGCGCAGCGCAAAGAAAACGAACGCGACGCCGTCACCAACGCCGTCTCCGACGCGGAGAAGGCGAAGGGCCCGACCGACGAGCCGATCCAAACCGCGCTCGCCATGGACTACCTCAAAGTCGAACTCGGCTACGGCCTCCTGCCGCTCATCAACGACACCAAAGGCCACCGCCTCACCGATCAGATCAAAGCACTGCGCCGTCAGATCGCATCCGAGATGGGCTTCGTCATGCCCTCGGTGCGCATCATCGACAACATGGCGCTGGCCTCGACCGACTACGTCATCCGCGTCAAGGAACTGCAGGCCGGCAAAGGCGAACTGCAGCCCGGCCAATTGCTCGTCATGGATCCGCGCGGCGGCCCGATCGACCTGCCCGGCAAACCGACGCGCGAGCCCGCCTTCGGCCTACCGGCCGCTTGGGTCGAAGAACGCCTGCGCGACGAAGCAACCTTCCGCGGCCTGACCGTCGTCGACCCGGCGACCGTGCTGACCACGCACCTGACCGAACTGCTCAAGGAAAACATGGCCGAACTTCTCTCCTACGCGGAGACGAAGAAGCTGCTCGACGATCTGCCGCCTGAGAACAAGAAACTCGTCGACGACCTCATCCCGTCGCAAATCACCGTGACCGGCGTCCAGCGCATTCTGCAATCACTGCTCGCCGAACGCATCTCGATCCGCGACCTCGCCACCATCCTCGAAGGCATCGCCGAAGCCGCCTCGCGCTCGTCGACGACGCTGCAGATGACCGAACACGTCCGCTCGCGCCTCGCCCGCCAGATCTCCTCGGCCAACACATCGCACGCCGGCTACCTGCCGCTGATCGCGCTCTCGCCGGTGTGGGAGCAAGCCTTTGCCGAAGCCCTCATCGGCCAAGGCGACGAAAAGCAGCTCGCCCTCGCGCCGTCGAAGCTGCAGGAATTCATCCAAACCGTCCGCGCCCGTTTCGACAACGCAGCGAACGAAGGTGAACTGCCGGTCCTCCTCGCCTCTCCGCTCGCGCGTCCCTACGTGCGCTCGATCATCGAACGCTTCCGCCCGCAGACGTTCGTCATGTCGCAAAACGAAATCCATCCGTCGGCGCGCCTGCGCACCCTGGGCCAGATCTAAACCATGCGAATTCGCACCTTCACCGCCGCCACCACCCAAGCCGCCATGGCCCTCGTGCGCAACGAGATGGGCCCCGCCGCCGTCATCATCGCGATCGACCAAGCGGCGCGCGGCCAAGGCGTCGTCGTCCGCGCCGCCGTCGATGACGACCTTCTCGCGGCAGCTGCACCACCCCTTCCGACGCCGCCGGTCGAAGACCGCCTCGAAGCCTTCTTGAAAGCGCGCCTAACGGGATCGTTGGCCTTCGGCCAAGCCGCTTAGACCTTCGCAACCGCAGAAAACCGCCAAGAATCACGTGGCAGTCCAGCCACAACGGCACGCGACACAGCCTCTGTGCGTTTCGCCACCCCAGCGATTTCGATACGCTGCCCTGACAACTAACTCTCGGGGGAGGGAACTGGAACAATGGATATCCTACAAGACATGTGGGACATCGTGATGCGCGTGTTCACCACGGACAGCATCTCGCTCATCATCATGCTGCTCGTCGTCGTTGCCGCCGGCATGCTTTTGGGCAGCATCAACCGCATCATTCAGGTTACCGTAGGGGCGCTCGTGATCTTCGGATTACTGCGGGTGGCTTACACGTTGACCCAAGGCGCACAGGCGGAGACGATCGCCTCGACGGCCTGGGGTGACCTGAAGATCATGCCGGTCGGCGATCTGGTCATCTATTTCCTCGCCTTTGCCATCGTGATCACGGTCGTTCACCTCATTCGCAACGGCGTTGCGGCAAGCGGCGGCGGCGGGCACTAAAACCGGCAAATGCTGGGGCCGGTCGCGGGATTTTGTCCCGCGACAGGCGCGGCGCGCGGCAAAAAAAGCACAGCTGTGGTGCGCCTAAATATGACAATATGAGACGGCGCGGGTGAAAAGGGGCGCGTGAGACCCCGACTCCCGTGGCGTATAGCTGGGTACTGGGACGGAAATGGAAAAACAGTTCATCGATCTTGTCGTCCACGTGTTCACGTTGGAATGGGCAATCTGGGCCCTGCCGCTCAGTTTGCTGCTATCGCTAACGTCGAACCGCGTCCTGCCGGGCTTTATCTTGGCGGCTATCGCCGTGGTCATCCACCATGTCGGGCTGACCGCGCTGCCGCTGCTGATAAGCGGTGGCGACATGGGCACCCTGCCTGACCAACTGTCCGCCGCCGCGCAAAAGCTTGAACCGCTCTCGATCGCTGCGGAATACGCGGCCTATTCGTTCCTGATCATCGTCTTCAGCCTGACACGCGTCGACATGTTCCGCGCCAGCGTACTGGAATAGCCTAATCGGCGTCGCGCCAGCTGTCGTAAGACCAGCTGCCGGCGCCCAACCCGACCAGCACCAAAAGCCCGCCGGCGATCGCCATGTTCTTAGCGAAGAGCGCCATCTCCGTACTGCGCGCCGCCTCCGTGTCTCCCAGGGTCCAGAAATCGTGCAGCTGAAAGCTGACCGCCAGCGTGAACCCGAACAGGATCAGCGCCATAAGCCGCGTGCGGAAGCCGAGAATAAGCCCAAGCCCTCCCCCCAACTCGATCACGATCGACAGCGCCAACAAGAGCTGGATCGCCGACATCCCATGCTCTGCCATGTAGAGGGTCGTGCTGTCCCAATTCTGCAACTTACCGACGCCTGATAGAATGAAGAAGGCCGCTATCATGCAACGGCCGACCAGGGGCGCGATGTTTTCGCCGAACGACATGGGAGCATCTCTCCAAAGGCCGCTAAACTAGTGGCGCGGCCGACTCTACGGGGTCGATTCTAGCCGCGAACGGACGAACCGCCGAACGAACGATCTGACACAACATGCCGCCGGCCGACGAACAATTGTGGATTTTAGCGGGATTGGCGCTGCTGGCCGCCGTCTTGGCGCTCGTCGTGCGCGGCCTCATGCGCGGCAAGCCCGTACCCCTTCCCAGCGACGGCCCGCTGCGGGTAATGGTGCGGCCACTCAAAGAACTAAAGCCCGATCCGAACCACCTATATTTGGGCGCGACCATCGCCCGCGAACTGACGGCCGGCCTAAAGCGCTTTGAACGGATCGAGCCCGCGATCGGCGACGCCCTTGCCGGCCTCGCGCTTGAAGGCGCTGTGCGCAAGACCGGCCCGCGCGTCGTCATGACCATCCGCCTCATGAACGGCCGCCACGCGATCTGGCGCGGGACGTACGACGGCGCAATGGAAGACCTCGCGCAGATGGAAAGCGAGATCGTCCTCAACGTCGCCCGCACCCTGCGCGTCCCGCCCCGCAAGGCGGGAACGCCGGTATCCGTCTGATCACTTCTTAGGAGCGTCGTCCCACAGCGTCCAAGCCGGCTGCTTCGCATGACGCACGCCGTAGAGCGCGAAGATCAGAACGCCGATCAAGAACCAGATACCCAGCCGGATCCACGTGTCGCCCGGCAAGCCGTACATCATGGCGCCGCACACGACGACGCCAAGGATCGGCGTGACCGGCGAGAACGGCGTCTTGAACGGCCGCGGAACGTCGGGCCTTTGCACGCGAAGCACGATCACGCCGAGACAGACGAGCACGAAGGCCAGCAGCGTTCCGATCGAAACCAGTTCACCCAAAATATCGATCGGAAAGACGCCGCCCAAGAAAGCCGCGAAGATGCCGACCAGGATCGTACCGCGCGCAGGCGTGTTGTACGTCGGATGTACCGCCGCGAAGATCGGCGGCAGCATCCCGTCGCGCGCCATCGAATAAAAAATGCGCGTCTGTCCATAGAGCGACACCAGAATGACGGTGGTCAAACCGGCGACTGCGCCGACGTCCACGATCCATTCCAGCCAATGCAGTTGCGGCCCCGCGGCCTGGATCGCAATCGTCACCGGATTTTCGACGTTGAGGGTCGGATACGGCGTCAACCCGACCATGGTCAACGACATGAGAATGTAAAGCACGGTGCAGATCGCAAGCGATCCCAAGATGCCGATCGGCAAGTCGCGCTGCGGATTGCGCGCCTCCTGCGCCGCCGCCGACACCGCGTCGAACCCGATATAGGCAAAGAACACCACGCCCGCCGCGCGCAACACACCCGACCATCCGAACTCGCCGAACGTGCCCGTGTTCTCAGGCACGAACGGCACCAGGTTCGCCTGATTGATCAACGGCAAACCGAAGATGATGACGAGCAGAACGACCACGATCTTGACCAGCACCATGAACCCGTTGGCGCTGGCCGACGCGCGAACGCCGACGACCAAGAACGCCGTGAGGAAGGCCACGATCGCGACTGCTGGAAGATTGACGATGGCGCCGGTCAGCACGAAGTGCCCGCCGGCATCGAATGCGACGGGCGCCTTGGACAACGCCTCCGGAAACGGCATGCCCAGCTTCACCATCACCGACGAGAGATAGCCCGACCACCCGACCGACACAGCGCCAGCCGACATGCCGTACTCAAGAAGCAAGTCCCACCCGATGATCCAAGCGGCAAAGCGCCCGAACGCGGCATAGGCATAGGTGTAGGCGCTCCCCGACTGCGGAATCATCGCCGCGAGTTCGGCATAGCAAAGCCCCGCGAACAGACACCCGAAGCCCGCGACAATGAACGAGATGGTGACCGCCGGCCCCGCATACTCAGCCGCCGCCTTACCCGTGATGACGAAAATACCCGCACCGATGATGGCGCCGATACCGACGGCCGTCAGCTGCCAGGGACCGAGCGTTCGCTTGAGTTCGGGTGCGGCCGCGGCGGTCGCCGAATCTTGAATGTCCTGCCCGGCCATATCTGTCCCCTCAAGTTCACGGCGTCGTCATAGCGCCGCCAGCAGGGGCGCGAAGCATCGTCACAACTCTGCCACGAGGTCCCGAAGACACCAAATTTCTGCGCGCCCCCTCCCGCTCGAAAAATTTGTTCTCGATTGCCGCTTGACAGCATGGAACAAAATAAGAACATTACGAGGACGGGGCACAGACAGATTGAGCGATAGGTGATGACGATGTTCGGACGGCGTGAAGTGAACCCCGAGAAGATCCTGCGCATGACCGGCGACCAGTGGCGCCAAGGCGATGTCCTGCGCGTAACCCCCCGCAAGCGCTGGGACGGCGACCCTGAGGCCAAACGCATGGTGATCCGCCGCCGCGATTTCGGCGAAGTCGGCCTATCGCCCATGCGCTGGGGCCTGGTGCCGGAAACGACGCACGAAGGCGAACCCGCGCGGCCGCTCATTGCCGTGCGCGCCGAGACAATCGCCGAGCAGATCGAATGGCGCCGCCTGCTGAACGCCAAACGCTGCGTTGTCCCGGCCGATCAGTTCTTCGAATGGACGCGCGTCGGCGGCGTAAAGACCCGCGAGTACGTCTTCAGGCTCAGAAGCCACCGCCCGATGATGATCGCCGGTCTCTGGAGCCGCTCGCCCAACCCCAACGTAAAGCCCGCCGAGTGCTTCGCCTACATCTCATGCCCGGCGAACAGGCTCATCGGCCAGATCCACGACCGCATGCCCGTCATCTTGGACGATGCCGGCGTGACCAAATGGCTGAACCCCGACGCGACGCTCGAGACGCTGATCGAGCTGATGAAGCCGACCGAGAACAGCGTACTCGAACTTCAAGCTGTCGGCGCCGCGCCGCGGGCGCGCCCCTACCAGCCCTCACTCTTCGCGTCGCGTGCAGCATGAGAGAGCGCGACGATGCGGCGGCGGAGCACTACTCCGCCGCCGCCCGTTTCCGGTTCGCGAAATAGGGGATCAGATGTTCGCCGGTCAATTCGATCGAACGCACAGCCGCGTCGTGCGGGATCTGCCCGAATTGCGTGAGGCACATCATGCGGTCCGTGCCGATCGCCTCATAGGCCTCGAACTTTTTCCGGCAGTGGTCCGGATCGCCGATGATGACCGAGTCGAGTTCTTCCAGAACCTCGTGCGCCTCTTCGGCCGAAACCTCTTGGCCCTTCGCCATCGTTTTGAGCAGCCGAAGCACCGGAATCTCGTCCGGCGCTATGTCCAGGCTCGTCTGATCGCTGCCGCTCAAAGCCGCCGTGTCGCGCGGTGCATTCGGATGCAGGCCTGAGCGGATCATGTCGTACCAAACCGCTCGCGGCACCTTGAACACGATCGGCGCGGCGTTGACGTACCAAAGCGCCGACCACGCCGCCCGCGCCTTGATCGCAGCCGACCGCGACGGCGCGACATGCACGAACGTAAACACACCCTTCTCGTCGTTCAGGATCTTGCCGACCGGTTGCTTGCAAGCCTTCAGACCGCGGCGGTAGTGATCGAGCATCTGCCCCATGAACGGCACCGGCGAAAGTAATGTCGTGCCCAGCGATCCGACGCCCAACTCGCCGGCCATGAAGAACGACTCAGGGCTCCCGCACGTCTGCCAGAAGCGTGGATGCGGTTTCTGCAACGGCTTCGGCACGCACTCGCGTGCGGGAATTGAAAAGTCAGGCGACTTGTAGCTTACGGACTCTTCCGTCCAGAACCGGCTGATGATCGTAAAGGCCTCGCGTACCTGATCGCGCGCGGTCTCCGGATTGACGCCGAACGTCTCCCACTCCTTGCCGCCCGACTTCGCAAGCCCAAGCTCGACCCGTCCGTTGCTGAGCAGGTCGAGCGTCGCCGCCCGCTCCGCCACTTGGTAGGGATTGTTGATCTTGAACGGCGCCAGCACCCCCGCATGCCCCAGATGAATGCGCTTCGTCCGCCCCGCCAGCGCCGTCAGCACCAACGCCGACGCCGACGAATAACTGAACTCCTCCGCCGCGTGATGCTCGACCTGCCACCACGTGTCGAAGCCCGCGCGATCCGCCGCCTCACCCTGCTCCAGCGTTTCGCGGAACAGAGTGGCCTCGTGATCCTTCGGCCAGGGCTTCGCCTTTTGGATTTCGCAGAAGATATCGAACTTCATGAGGATCACTCCCTTAAGGCGGCCTCATCCGGCCTTTGTCGATTTAAATATAACACGTGTTACACAAAACCAAAACCGCCGAAATCGAGCGTCCGCGCGGTTCAAAACAAAGCGATGGGATTGACCGGCGACCCCGTTCCGCCCTCGATACGAAGCGGCGCGATCGTCAACAGAAACGACCACCGGCCTTCCGCTTTGCATGCCTCGGTGAGCACCTCGAGATCGAGATTATCGAGCAGGTGCAATCCCATGCCAGCCAGCGCGCACATATGAATGGGTATCGGCCAGTGGTCGTACTTCGTGCCGCTCGGCAGCGGATCATGGATCCCGTCGCCGCCTAACACCGCGACCCGGTTCCCATGCAGCCAGTCGATACACTCGGCATGAAGGCCTGCAAGCTTCTGCCCCTCGGGCGTCGACGTCGGCACAACCTCACGCCGCTTATCCCGCCCGAAACGGATCAGCACCACATCGCCTTCTTCGACCTTCACCCGATGAAATTTCTCCGCCGCCTCAAGATCTGCCGTCGTCACTTCCACGTCCGGATCGAGAAACGGCACGCCATAAGCCGCGGGCAAATCGAGCAGCACGCCGCGCGCAACGATGCCTTCCTTCGCGCACATGATGGTATTGCGCCGCGCACCCGTACTCTTCACGTCGGTCGCGGGATGCCCGTTATACATCCGGCCGTCGACGAACACGTGGCAAAGCGCATCGATATGGCTGGACGCCATGCCGTGAAACGCGATGCCGATATAGTCGGTCGAAACCTCAAGCCCTTTGATGCCCGGAATGCAGGGATCATCGCCCGCGATCACCATGTGGTGCTGGGCCGGAAAAGGGTTCTCCGGATGCGGATGCACCGGAAAGTTCCGCGCGCACGAAACAATGCGACCACTTTTCACGCTCATGGCCGCGCGCGCCCGCCGTTCTGGCGTGATGTAGTTCAGCGTGCCTTTCTCGTCGTCCGCTCCCCACTTGCCCCAATTCTTCACGCGATCGAACAGTGCGTGAATATCCGCATCGGTCCAAGGCTTGGCGCTCATGCTTTGCTCAAGGTCTCGTTGGCGCGCGAATGTCGCACGCCCGGCTGAAGTTCGATAAGTTCGATCAAAGTCCCGTCAGGATCGCGCGCGCACACGCAGCCCACGACGCCAAGCTCCTTGGGCTGCGGCTCGATCAGAGTCGTGATCGGAATCCCGCGCGCCTTCAAATCTGCGGCCGCCGCGTGAACATTCTTGACGCGAAAGGCGATGACGCGCGGCACGGTCACACCGTCGGCCGGAATGGGCTTCGCCTTCGGCTCCGTCCACTCGATGATGTCCATCATCGGCCCGCTCGGATCGGCGGGCAGGTTCATCAGAACCCCCCGCCCCTGCGCGCGCTTCAAGCCGAACACGCCCGCCACATAGTCGGGCCACGTGATGTGCCGCCGGTCGTTCAACACCGCAAACCCCAGCGCTTCATAAAACGCGACCGTGCGATCGAGATCGGTCGAATTCACGACCGTGTGGTACATGCGCTCGATCGCCCAGCCGCGTTCCATCTCAGCCCCCGAAGTAACTGCTCAAACGAACGCCGAACGTCCGCGGCGGATTGAGCGTGATCTGTGACGTCGGTCCGCCCAGTGTCTGAGCCGGAATGACGATGTTGTTGATCACATCCTCATCCTCGAGATTCTGGACGAACGCCTCGGCCTTAAAGTCGCCCCCCGGCGCCGACCAAATCAACCGCAGATCCGTTTTCGTATACGCCTCTTGCCGATCCTCGATGAGGTTCTGCGCCCGGAAGAACACCTCGTCGACCCACAGGAAGTCCGCGCGCGCTGAGAACACGCCCGCGCTCGTCGGAATATCGTACTGCGCACCCAGCACCGCCGTGAATTCCGGCGTGCGGTTCAACCGGTTGCCGGTCAAGTCCTCGGGCAAACCCGACGAGCCCGCACGGCTGTCGACGGTCGTGTACGAGTCATACGTCGCGTCCAGCCACGCGAACCCGAAGTTGACCGTAAAGGCGTCGCTAAGTTTCGCGACCGAGTCGATCTCGATGCCTTTGATCGTTGACTCCGCCGCGTTCTCGATCCGCGACCCGGCGATGTCCTGAATGAACACCTGCATGTCCGAATAGGTGTTCCAGAACGCCGCCACGTTGAACTGCATCCGGTCGTCCCAGAACAACGACTTCAGGCCCAACTCGTAGTTCCAGATGTATTCCGGATTGTATGAGCCGGGGAAATTGCCGACCAACACACCGCCGGACCGGTAACCGCGCGACACGGTGCTGTAGATCATCGAGTCTTCCGACGTTTCGATCTGCAAACCCGCACGGCCCGTCAACGTATTCCAGGTGTCGTCGAACGTCTTCGCCGCGCAATGCGTCGTCGTCGACGGCACCACCAGCGCGCAAGCGCCGAAGAAGATGAAGTCCTGGAAGTCGTTGCCCTTCTTCTCGTCGTGCGTATAGCGCAACCCCGCCGTCAGCGTGGTTGGCAACCCGAACAACCCGTCCTCGAAGCGATAATCGTCCTGCCCGAACACGGCGTAGGACGTCGTCTTGATGTCGCCGCCGTTCGTGAAGGTGAATAAATTGCCCGGAAGCGCCGCCGGTCCGAACACGTTGTAACCCGTGTCGATGAACTGGAAGTCCTGATGCACATCTTCTTGATAGAGGAACACACCCAAAAGCCACTTGTTCGCACCCTCGCCGGTCGACGCCAAACGCAACTCTTGCGACACCTGATGCGAGTCGTTGATCCAGTACGGCGTGTACGCCAGCGGCAAATCCGACCCGTCGCCGTCGGTCGCCTGATTCCAGAACAGCTTCTGATACGCCGTGACCGACGTCAGAGCGACGCCCTCCGCGATATCCCAGTTCAAAGTCGCGCTGACATTGCTCGTGTTCATGTCCATCGCGTCTTTGAAGTCTTTATGCACCTCCCGAAGGTCCGTGGGGTTCGGCGACGCGCCGACAAATCGATCGCTCCCGAGGAAGCCCGATAGGTTTGCCGGAAACGACTCGCGCAAACGCACGCCGACGGACTCGTTGTTCTCATAATGCCCGGCCGTGATCAGAAGGTCGGCAGCGTCCGAAAGCTTGAAGTAGAGGTGACCGCGCAAATTGAAATTGTCCGCCGCGTCCCCTTCGCAATCCCCGCACACCGAAGGTGGTGACAGAATATCCTGATACCCGTCGCGCTGATTGACGACGCCGGCGACCCGGATAGCTACGCTGTCGCCGAGCGGTAGATTGACCATCGCGCGCGTCGTCAGACGCCCGTAATCGCCGAAGGTCACATTCGCCGCGCCGCTGAATTCGCCCAGCTGCGGTTTGCGCGTGATCACGTTGATCGCGCCGCCCGTGGAGTTCCGTCCGTAGAGCGTGCCCTGCGGTCCACGCAGCACCTCGATCCGCTCGACGTCGAAGAACGTCTCGTCCATGCCCACGGTGCGCCCCAGATAGACGCCGTCCGCATGATAGGCGACACCCGGGTCGCCGCCGCCGGTGACGTTCTCGCTACCGACACCGCGCAAGGTGATCGCGTTCTCGCCGCCCGTCACCTGTCCGCCGAAGGTTAGTGAAGGCACTTGCGTCTGCAGCGCTGAGAATCCGTCGACGCCGCGCTCATCGAGCTGATTGCCCGTCAGGGCTTTCATCGAGATCGGCACCTTCTGCACGTCTTCCGATCGCTTCTGCGCCGTCACGACCACCTTTTCGATTTTGTCGTCGGCAGAGGCGGCGCTCAAACACGCAACCGATGCACCCAACGCGGTCCCAGCAAGCAACCCCAATCGCCATTTCGCGGACATATCTTTCCCCCACTCTCGGCCCCGCTCGGTTATCGTATCAAAGCGTCGGCCGGATCCCCGTTGTTCTTTTCTATAACGCGCGATTTATAACACGTGTTCTTTTTACGCTCAACGCAGCGGCGCAAAGTCGCTTAGCAAGTGCGAGAGCAACGCCGCTGCACCGCACCATCGATCGTGGAAAAACAACCGTGTGACGAACGCTCTGGCCTCACGCGTCGTCCTGCGCTAAACGCATGACCTGCATGCCAAAAATCGTCGACCACCAGGAACGCAGACTAGCCTTCGCAGGGGCCGCATTCCGCGTCATCGCAAAGCGGGGACTCGCGCGCGTGACCGTCCGCGAAATTGCACGCGAGGCGGGTTTCACCACCGGCGCGCTCGTGCATTACTTCAAATCCAAGGACCAGGTCCTGATCAGCGCGTCGGAATACAGCGGCATCATCGTTCGCACCCGGATGCAGGAACATGAGACCGCGCGCGAAGGTATCGACGCTCTAAAGCACGTGATCTACCAGGCCCTGCCAATGACGCCGGAGATGCGCGGCACCTGGAACGTGTGGCTGGGCTTCTGGGATCGCGCGACCCACAACAAGGAAGTCCGCGACATCACAGAGCAACGCTACAAGGAATGGCAGGACCGTATCGCGACGCTGGTCAAAGGCGCGCAGGCGACGGGCGAACTGTCGCCGAAAGTCGACCCCACGCGCGCCGCGCAAAGCATTATCTCGCTGGTCGACGGCATCGGGGTGCGCGTTCTGCTGACCGGCGCCGAAATCCCGGCCAAGCGTCAGAAGGAGTTGGTCGACTCGCTGATCGACAACCTTCCCCACTCGGTCACGCGCAAACCGGCGAAGGGCAAACGCGCGTCCGCCGGGGTCAACGGACGCGCTAGACTTTAAGCCTTACGGACGTGCCGGCCGAGGGCGATGTCGTCGAGGTCCGATTGCACCTGCCGGGCGAACTCGACGCGATCGCGCGTCAGTTCGTTGTCCGCCGCGATCTCGTGCTTCTTCAGCTCGCGATACGCGTTCTGCAGCTCTTCGGTAACCTGCGCCGCTTGACGCTCGACTTCATCGACGGTGCGTTGAATATTCTCGCGCCGCGCCTGCACCGAACGTGCAAACGAAGGATAGGCGAGACGCCCCAGGTCGCTATTCGCGGCCCGGCGCTGCTCTTCCGCCATCATCGTCTCAAGGTCGGTCATCTTTTTGGTCAGATCCGCCCGCATGTCGTCGAGCGACTTCAGACGCTTGCGAACTTCGTCCACGCGAAAGCGGTGGAGTCTGATCAGTGCCTCACGAGATTTCATGTCCTCACCCCTACCCTTATGCCCCGCTTAGAATTTGTGCGAGTTGCCCGTACCCCGATGGAAGATCGCCGCGTTCGTCCTTGCGCTGAGACAAGAACGCGTCGAGCTTCGGAAACAATTTGATGGCGCGATCGACCTCAGGGTCCGATCCCGCCTTGTAAGCGCCGAGACGGATCAACTCCGCCATGTTGTCGTAGGTCGCGAGAACGCGGCGCGTCTCGTCGATGACCGCCTGCTCTTCGCGCGTATTGCATCCCGGCATCGTGCGCGAGAGAGACCGCAACACGTTCACCGCCGGAAACCTTCCGCGCTCCGCAATCGATCGATCGAGCACGACGTGCCCGTCCAAAATGCCGCGCACGGCGTCCGCGACCGGCTCATTGTGATCGTCGCCTTCGACCAGCACGGTAAAGAGGCCCGTGATCGAACCAGACCCGCGCACGCCGGGACCGGCGCGCTCGAGCAGCCGAGGCAATTCCGCGAACACCGACGGCGTATAACCCTTCGATGCCGGCGGCTCGCCCGCCGCCAACCCGATCTCACGCTGCGCCATCGCAAACCGCGTGACCGAGTCCATCAGGCAAAGCACCTGCAGACCCTGGTCGCGGAAATACTCGGCCGTCGTCAGCGTCATATAAGCCGCCTGCCGGCGCATCAACGCGCTTTCGTCAGACGTGGCCACAACGACAACGCTGCGCGCCAGGCCCTCCGGCCCCAAATCGTCGACCAAGAATTCCTGAACCTCACGGCCGCGTTCGCCGACGAGGCCGATGACGATAACGTCCGCCGCCGTATAGCGCGCGATCATCGACAGCAGCACCGACTTGCCGACGCCCGAGCCTGCAAAGATGCCCAGCCGCTGCCCCTGACAGGCGGTCGTAAAAGCGTTGAGCGCCTTCACGCCCAGATCCATCTTCGCGCCGACACGCGCCCGCGCATGCGCGGACGGTGGCGTATTGCGCACGCGGTAAGGCTTCGTGCCTTGCGGCAGGTACCCAAGTCCGTCGACCGGCTCGCCCAGCGCATTGATCACGCGCCCGAGCCATCGCCGGGACGGCAAAACCTCTGCAACTTCCGCTTCGACGAACGCCTTGCAACCCATGCGCACGCCGTCGAGATCCGCGAACGGCATGGCGAGCGCCCGGCCGTTCCGAAACCCTACAACCTCAGCCGAGATATCCTGACCGCGCGGTCCCGCAATCGCGAGCCGAGTCCCGATCGCGAGCGCGTCAACCGTCCCTGCTACTTCTACGAGCAGTCCTTGGACGCCTGTTACCCGGCCGTAACTCCGGAAACGGGGCGCCGCCGCCACTGCAGAGATAAGCGCGTGCATGAGTAAGTCCGTCTAAACCACGGACGACTATGGCTTCACGCGACTTAAGGTTGCCCTAAACTTCAGGAGAGTGGCTTGAAAACGTCAGGGTCCGGACAATTTTACGTCCGCGGTTTACGAACAAGCTCTCGCGATTAAGCTTTGTTAAACATTACCGACTAGATTCGTTGGTGAACAAACCAACAAGGGCGCCGGTTGTAGCCCGGTTGCGAGGGGAGACTTAACAGCATGCGAGTTCTCTTGATCGAGGACGATAGCGCCATGGCGCAGAGCATCGAGTTGATGCTCAAGTCCGAAGGTTTCAACGTCTATACGACGGACCTTGGCGAGGAAGGCGTCGACCTCGGCAAACTGTACGACTACGACATTATCATTCTCGACCTTCAGCTTCCGGACATGTCGGGCTTCGACGTCCTAAAGCAGCTGCGCGTCAACAAGATCGCGACCCCGATCCTGATTCTGTCGGGCTCAACGCAGGTCGAAAACAAGGTCAAAGGCCTCGGCTTCGGCGCCGACGACTACATGACCAAGCCCTTCCACAAGGACGAACTGATCGCGCGCGTTCACGCCGTGGTCCGCCGCTCGAAGGGTCACTCGCAGTCGGTCATCCAGACCGGCAAGCTCACCGTCAACCTCGACACGAAAACCGTTGAAGTCGACGGCCAGCGCGTCCACCTGACGGGCAAAGAATACCAAATGCTTGAGCTGCTCTCGCTCCGCAAGGGCACGACGCTCACGAAGGAAATGTTCCTGAACCACCTCTACGGCGGGATGGACGAACCGGAACTCAAGATCATCGACGTTTTCATCTGCAAACTGCGCAAGAAGCTGCAGGCCGCCGCCGGCCAGCACTACATCGAAACGGTGTGGGGCCGGGGTTACGTGCTGCGCGATCCGATGGAAGAAAAGGCAGCTTAAGACTTAAGGACCTGAGGGGGTCTGGAAGGGCGCTACCGGAAACGGTGGCGCCCTTTTTCGTTGCCGTCTCATGTCTTCGCTCAGTACGACAAAGACCTGCATCGCGGAACCGAATGGAACCGAATTTTAGACCTCGAACCATGTCAGGTTCGCGAGTGCCTTAACGTCAATTTCACTGCCGTTTGGCACATTCGGTCCCACGAAGGCGCCCCCACTCGGGGGTCGCCTCGTTTGTTTCGGCAAACGCCGAGCGCGGCAATGTGAGACGGCGTATGCGGCTGACGCGGACCTTTGACTTCTCTTCCTTCACGCTGCTGCTCTTCGTCGAGTCCGAGTTCGCGCGCCAACTTCTGACCGACATGTGCCGCTCGCTGCACTTCAATCTGGTGATCTCCAAACGCGACTGCGCGACCGCGTGGGAAGCGTTCAAGACCAATCCCGTCGACATCATCTTCGGCGACATCACGTCCGAAGCCGGTCTGCAATTCTTGAAGTCCGTGCGCGACATCGAAAAATCGCCCAACGCATTGGTCCCCTTCATCGCCACGTCGATCAAAACTTCGGTCGGCAGCGTGGCGAGCGCCCGCGACGCCGGCGCGACCGAGTTTCTGAAGCTTCCGCTGTCCGGCATAACGCTGCTTGAGCGGATCATCTACGTCATCGAAAGCCCGCGCGTCTTCGTGCGGGTCGAAGGATTCTTGGGCCCCGACCGCCGCCGCAAACAACGGCCGTACGAAGGCCCCGATCGCCGCAAGCCCGCTACGACTGAAGCCGACACCTCAAACAACGGCGCACAGTCGTCGAAATCGGAAAGGATGGCGACATGACCGGCCAACCGACGTTCATCAAAGTAGCGAACACGCTGCAGCGCCGCGCCGCACGCGGCCATGGCGTCAGCCTGGAAGAAATGAAGACCGCCGCCGATCAGGTGATGGCCGATCACACCGACATGCTGCGCGAGGCGACGCTGAAAGCCATCGCCGAATCGCGTGAAGCGATCGTGGCCTGGAAAGCAGGCGGCGATAACGCCGAACTCGTTCAGAAACTGACGGGCATGGCGCTTGAGGCGCAAGACCAAGGCAACGTGTTGGGCAATCCCCTTCTCGCTCAGGTGGGCGACCGCCTCAGTACCTTCATGTCCCTCTTTTCCAAGCTGCCGCCGCAGTCGTCGCCGAACAAACGGGCGATCATGGCTATCGAACTGCACCTCGATGCGATGCTCGTCGCCATCGAAAAGGGCCCGCATGCCGCCGTGGAAGAATCGGGGAAGGTGCTGATCAGCAACCTCGAACTCACCCAGCGCACGATCGCCTAAATCCGAAAATTTGAAGTCTTAAGGCGCCCCGGAAACGGCGGCGCCTTTTCGTTGGGCGCGACAGGTCACGCGCAACGCTTGTCTTTCCAAAGCTTGACGTTCGGCAGGCTCTCCCAGCCAAACGCATGCGCCGATGCACCGTGAGCCGTGAGATGCGCAAGCCGCGCCATCGCCTCCTCCGCCGTCGGATGGTGCCCGGCCGGCACGAACCACATGACCAGATGCGGCGTCGCCATCGCCTCGAACCAATTCCCTTTCTTCTCGTACACGCGCGCATGCACCGTGTTCCACACGAATTGCTCGAGATGTTCGGCCGTCTCCCACACACTCATATTCACGATGAAGCGCGCATCGTCGGAGACCTTGATGTCGGTCGCATTGCCGCCGTCGCTTTTCAGGCGCCACACGAAACCGGCTGACCGCTCCGCCAGCGCGTTCACGCGGTCAAGCGCCCCCATGAACTCCGCAAGCCGTGGACTCTCAAGATCGTCGAGCGCTCGTGCCACATTCAACTGCGCCAAATGCGTCCCCGCCGGCTGCACGATATCGCTCATCCGCTTCGCTCCCTGGTTCCGCTGAACCAACCGCAAACAAAAGGGCCGCGCAAGCCCTTGAACCCGGCGCGGCCGCATCAGGATGGAAGCGCCTAGAAGCGGTACACGAACGAAGCACTCGCGTTGCGCCCAGGCTGGGTATAGGCATCAACCACGGCCGAGTTCGAAGCCACGCCGCGCACGTCGCCCCACCACGTGTACTTCTCGTCGAACACGTTGAACACGCCGACGCGCAATGTCGCGTCATCGGAGATGTTCCAGTAGGCCGTCATGTCCAGGATCGTGAAACCATCCGGTATGAAGCAGCTCGGCGCGCACAGCGTCGCCGGAACGCGGTCGCGATCCTTCTGGCCCGAATAGGTCATGATCGCCTGACCGCCGAAGACGCCCTCCGGATCGTCGTACCGCACGCCGCCGACGATCTTGAACGGCTCGATCGAGGGCAGCGGCGACTTCACGCCGAGGTTCACCTGATCGCCGCGCGCGGTCGACGCCGCCATCGTCAGCGAAAATCCCGAGTCCCAACGCGCATCGAGTTTCGCTTCATAGCCGGAGACTTCGACCTCGCCCAGATTGACGTACTGGAACACGGTCGGCAGTGCAGGCGGCGGCGCGAACGTTCCGCTGATCGTCACCTGGTCGATGAAGTCTTCGTAGTAGGCGATGAACGCCGTCGCGCTGGTCGAAACGTTCGCCCCGGCGAATTCGATATCGCGGAAGCGCACGCCGCCCTCATACGATTCGCTCGTCTCCGGACGCAGGTTCGGATTCGGTATCGACATGTAGTTCGCAGCCGCGTTCTGGAACCCGTTGTTCACCTGGCTCGGCGCCGGCGCCTTGAAGCCCTGCGCATAGTTGGCGAAGAGGCCGAACGCGTTGACGGGCCAATACACCGCGCCGAACTTAGGCGAGATGGCGCTGTCTTCTTGCGGCGAAATCGCGCCCGGATAAAGCGGGCTCGCCTCCGGTTCGATCTCGAACGAGTCGTACCGCACGGCCGGATAAAGCTTAAGCTTGCCGTCGGCGAGCGAGATTTCGTCCTGGATAAAGAAACCGGCCAGCGTGAAGTCGGTGTTCGGGAACGGCTGCGTCGGGAACGTTTCACCCGCAGGCGGCGTGACGCCGTCGCGCAAGCCTTCCTGACGCGTCAGCGAATACTCGAAGCCATAGACAAGGCTGTTGGCAATGCCGCCGATGTCGAAGTTGCTTTCCAGCTGCCCCGCGGCGCCCCAAACGCTGTTGTCGAACTTGGAGTCGCGCGTGCGGTCCGCTGATGTGAATCGATCTTCGTCGCTGAATTCGCGCGTCTCGGCCGTCTGATAGTAGACGCTCCAAGAGGCGCTCGAGATGAAGCCTTCGCCCTCGTAGCGGTGATCGAACGCCACGCGGTTGCGTGTCGTCTCGTCGACCGCGTCGAGGTCGATCACGTTCGCCGCCGCCGACGACGGCACGACCGCGCGTGCGCTCAGCACTTCCGTGTCGATGTTGCGGTCGAAATATTCGCCCGTCACGCGGAAGCGGTTGTGCGCGTTCGGCACGAACAAAATCTTGCCGAACACCGAGTTCGACTCGATGTCCTGCGGGTTCGCCGTCGTGCGCGTCGTGTTGGCGGAATCGTTGTCGCCCTGCGTTTCCGTCTCATGCGCGTCGCGGCGCGTATAAGCGAGCAAACCCTGCCACTGCCCGTCTTCCGTTTGCGTCGCCGCCATCACGCCTTCCGCGAAGCTGTCGTCCGCCGACGAGTAAGACACGCGCGCACGGGCCGCGAACGTCTCGCCGTCCTCGATGATGTCCTGAGGATCTTTCGTGATGAAGCTGACCGCGCCGGCAACGCCGTCGCTGCCATAGAGCGCCGATGCGGGCCCTCGCAAAATTTCGACCGACTTCAGAATGTCCAGATCGAGGTAGTCACCCCGTCCTACGGCTTGGGGACCGAAGCTGAAACCATCGGGAACGCGAACGCCGTCGATCTGAATAAGGACGCGGTTGCCTTCAAGGCCGCGGATGTTGAAGCCGCTATTGCCGTCGCGGCCAGTCGACGAACCGGCGGCGGTGAAACGCGCCGGATTCGTGCGCACCGAAACGCCGGGCTCGAAGCGGACGAGGTCCTTCACGTCCGTCGCCAGATTGTCCTCGATCTCCTTATCCACGATGACCGTAACGGTCGCGGGCACTTCGTCGGTACGGCGCTTCTGGCGCGTCGCGGTGACGGTCACCTTTTCGACCTTGTCGTTGGACGCGACCTGGGTGGCAACCGGCGCGCTCGCCGCAGACGTTGCACCGGCATCGTCGGCCACGGCAGGCGCCGCGATCGCCACAGCGGCAACGCTATTCAGCAAAAGAACGCGCAACGTCATCGGTCATTTCCCCATCGGATCGGGCTGCCGCCCCGCCCCCGGCCGGATCGGACACACCCAGAGTTAAGTGATAATCATTCGCAACTATGCTTGATAATGACTCTGCGAGTCAGTTGCAATAATGATTCACAGACAGAGCGCGCGCTGCGACAAATCGTTTGCGGTTGTGCCTGAAGGGTCTCGAGCCGGCAGCGCAAGCGCCACCGGCTCGAGGACGACTTACCCGCCGAAGGCGAGTGAATAAGCGACCGTGAACTTGAAATTCCGCCCCGGCTCGCTGACGCCCTCGAACGAGCGCTCGTAATCTTGGTCCGTCACGTTGTCGACGCCCGCATCGAGGCGCAGGCCTTTCAGCGCCCCGCCCAGCACGTCTTCGTCCGGCGCCCACGTCGCGAACAAATCGACGGCCGTGTACCCGTCGCGCAGTTCGATCGCCGGATCGCTCGTCACCGGGTTGTAGCTCTTGGCGAAATCGTCGGCGAACTCGGCGCGCACGCCGATGCGCCCGTCGATCTCCGGCAGCTTCAAGGTAAACGAAGCGGTGAAGCGATCCGGCGGCAGCGCCGTCAGATCGAACGGCGCGCCACGCTCGCGCCCCTCGACCGTGCCGTAGCCCAGCTGAATGCGCACGCGCTCCGAATCGTAACGCGCTTCGATCTCGCCGCCATCGAGCTCAGCGTCAACGTTGTTCGCCGTCGCTGTGCCCGCGTTACACGGCACGCGCGGACCGAAGAAACACGTCGGCGGAAACGTCACCGCGACCGCAAGGTTGATGAAGTCGTCGACGTCCTGGTGCCAGACCGAACCTTTGAAGCGCAGCACGTCGCCCTGCGCGACGACATCGTCGAACGACAAACCCGCCCCCGCTTCCCAATAGGTCGAGGTCTCGGGATCGAGATTGGGATTGGGCACGAAACTGTTGATCACATTCGGCAGACCGGCCGGGCATCCGGGAATGCCGAACAGATAACAAGGATGCGGCAGCGTGAAATGCGTGCCGCTCAGATAAAGCTCGTTGATGCCGGGAGCGCGAAACGCCTTGCCCGCGTTGCCGAACACGAAGAACCACTCGACCGGCTGATAGGTCGCCGCGATCTTCGGCGACACCGCCGTCTCTTCCTTGTCGGGATTGCCCGTCGACGATGCTTCATAGGCATCGTAGCGAACACCCGGAATCAGCGTCAGCTCGCCGGGCGCACCCAGCGGATTGGCAATCGTCGCTTCGATCTGCGCGAACACGCCCCAGAACGTATCCTCGCCGCTCGGCACGCCGGAGCGCACGCCGCCGGGCACGCTCGTATCGCGGCCGACTTGCTCGTCGCCGTACCATTCGCCGCCGACCGTCACGAGCCCACTAACGTCGCCGAAGGCAAACGGTGAGCGGTTGTCGAGGCTGAACCCAGTGGTTTCGATCTCGCGGATCAAAGCGTTGCCCGTCGTCGGATCAACCTCCGCGACCGATCCTTCGATCCGATAGGGCGTAAAATGCAGATCGATCAGCCGGGTCGGCGCCCAACGCACGTTCGCTGAATACTGTGTCGACTCAATCGCCTTGTTGAGCAGCGTACCGGTGCTCACGCCCTGCCCGTTGTCGGGCTCGACCGCGTCGTTCTCGAAGCTTTGATACGAGAGCTTCACCGAAAACGTGTCGCTGGGCGTGTAGCCCAACTTGGCAAACGCATTGACGATATCGTCGTCGGACTCGAGATCGAAGCCCGACCCTAGCTTGATGTCGCCCGACGTGCGATGGCCGAAGCTCGCGATGAAATCGACGTCGCCCTGATGCGTGTAGCCGGTGACGGCACGCAAGAACTCGTCGTTCACGTCTTGATAGCCGAGCACCGCGCGCAAACCCGCCGTCGCGCCGTCGTCGAGCAAGTCGGAGGCATCCGCCGTACGAAAACCCATGATGCCGCCGAGCGGACCTGAACCGTACAGCGCCGACGCCGGCCCGCGAATGACCTCGACGCTCGCTAGCAGCGCGGGATCGAGGAAGAAGCGGCCGTCATGTCCCGACGTCCAGCTCTGACGCACACCGTCGATCATGACCAACACGTCTTGTCCGCCGAGACCGCGAATGACCGGGGCCTCGCCCGTACGCCGCGGCCCGCCGCCGAACTCGACATTCGGCATTTCCTTCACCAGGTCCGACGGTGTCGACGGAACGGTCCCTTGGATCTGGTCCTGCGTGACGACGTCGACCATGCCGGGATAGGTCTGCGCCGCGCGCGGATTCTTCGTGCCGTAAACCGTGACCTTTTCCGGCGCCTTCTCCGCCGGCGCGTCTGCACCCTCGATCGCTTTATCGTTCGGCGCGGCGCTTGGCTGAGCCGGTGCAGAATCCTGCCCCAGCGCGGCGCCTGAAAGCGCGACGACACACGCCGAACCCAGCGCGATGATGCGTAATTTCATGTCTGCTCTTCCCCGCGCACGGTTTACGCCGAACGTCCCCAAGGCGCCAACCTGAAGGTGAATGCTAGCAACTCTCATTATCATTGATATTGAACCTGCGAGTCGTTTGCAATATGGTCGCCGGGCGGCTTTGGTTTCGCGCGGGATTAGATGCCCTGACGTCGCGGGCATTGCGTTTGATCTGGAACAAAAAAAGGACAAATGACATGGCGGCAGTTGCACACGCCGACTTGATGCTCTCCGGTGTGGAGCTGCGTCAGGCTTGGAGCAGGCTCAAGTCACAAAAGCAGATGCGGGCGCGTGATGCCGCGCACGAACTGGGCGTCAGCGAAGGCGCACTGATCGCAAGCCTGTGCGGCGCTACCGACGGCGACACCCGCGCGATCCGCCTGCGCGAAGCCCAAGCCGATATCGTTAAGGACGTGGAGGCTCTTGGCCCCGTCATGGCGCTGACCCGCAACGAAAGCTGCGTCCATGAAAAGATCGGCCCCTACGTCAAGATTTCGATCAACCCGGGCACCGGCCTCGTCCTCGGCGAGCAGATCGACCTGCGCATCTTCCCCGCCCACTGGCGCCACGCCTTTGCGGTCCTTGAGGACACGAAGGAAGGTTTGCGGCGGTCGATCCAAGTGTTCGACGCCTCCGGGACCGCCGTACACAAAATCTTCCAAAAGCCCCACACCGACATCGCCGCCTTCGACGCTTTGATCGCGAAATGGAAGGGCGACAACCAAGATCCGAACTTCCATGCCCTCGCCCCCGTACCGAAACGCAAGGACCGCCCCGACAGCGAGATCGACGCGACGGGCCTGCGCGCACATTGGAAAGCGTTGCAAGACACGCACGATTTCTTCGGTCTGCTGCGCGAATTCGACGTCGGCCGTTTGCAGGCCCTGCGCCTCGCGGGTCACGACCTCGCCTACGAAGTGAAGACGGAAGCCCTCGCCCAATCGCTCGAAAGCGCGGCGGCCAGCGACACGCCCGTCATGGTCTTCGTCGGCAACCCCGGCTGCATCCAGATCCACACCGGCCCCGTGAAGAACCTGAAGCGCATGGGCCCGTGGTTCAACGTCCTCGACCCGGACTTCAACTTGCATCTGCGTGAAGACCAAATCGCCAGCGCTTGGGCGGTGTTCAAACCGACGCGCGACGGCACGGTTACCTCGCTCGAACTCTACGACAAGGACGGCTTCTGCTTTGCGCAGCTGTTCGGCGCACGCAAACCCGGCAAGCCGGAACTTCAGCCTTGGCGCGACATCGTCGCGGCGCTGCCGAAGGCTTGAAGCACACATGAGAATGTTCATCACCGCGGCGCTGGCAGCCGCAATTTCCTTTGCTTCGGCCGCGGCCGCACAGGCTGAGCGCGTCGTGGCGATCGGTGGCGACATCACCGAAATCGTCTACGCGCTCGGCGAGGGCAAACGCCTCGTCGGCGCCGACGAAACCTCGATGTACCCCTTCGCCGAAACCAAGGCGCTGCCCAAAGTCGGCTACATGCGCAATCTGGCGGCCGAGGGCATCCTGTCCCTGAAACCGGAACTGATCATCGCGACGTCGCTCGCGGGGCCGCCCGCGGTGCTGGAGCAACTGAAGGACGCGAAGATCAAACTTGTCCTCGTCAAGAGCGACGAGTCGATCACCGGCGTTTACGCCAAGGTCGATGCCGTAGCCGCCGCCCTCGGCGTCACGCCGAAGGCCGCCGCCCTGAAGACATCGATCGAAAAGCGCATGACCGCGGTCGAAACGGCACTGAAATCTGCCGACAGCAACGCCAAGGCGATGTTCCTGCTCGCCCAAGGGCCCGGCGGCGCGATGGCGGCGGGTAAAGGCACGGCCGCGGATTCGATGATCAAACTCGCCCACGCGACCAACGTCGCTGCCGGCTTCGACGGCTATAAACCTCTGACGCCGGAATCTGCAGTCGCGCTCGCTCCCGACATCATCATCGTCGCCGAACACGCCGTCACCATGCTGGGCGGCGTCGACAAACTGAAGCTGCGTCCGGAAATCGCGATCACACCCGCCGGCAAGAACAACCGTATCGTCGTCATGGACGCGCAACTTCTGCTGGGTTTCGGCCCGCGCACGCCCGACGCCGTGGCCACGCTCGCCCGCGCCGTCCATCCGACCGTCAAGATCGACGTGGCCGAGGCGAAATGACCGTCGCCGATGCGATCCAAACCTATGACCCGGCGCGCGATCCGCTAAAAATCTGGCGGCGCGCGACCTTGTCGGGGTTGGCGGTCGCGTTGGTCATCGCAACGGTCCTAGCGCTTGGTGCTGGCGCGATGGAAATCCCGGCGACCCGCGTCATCGAAATCCTGCTCCAAGCGATGGGCATCGACACCGGCACGAACATCGAGCCCTACGAAACCGCAGCTCTGATGAGCGTGCGCCTGCCGCGCATTCTCTTGGCACTCTGCTGCGGCGCGACGCTGGGCATCGCCGGCGCAAGCCTTCAGGCGCTCTTCCGCAACCCGCTCGCCGACCCGACGCTGATCGGCGTCGCCGACGGCGCAGCATGCGGCGCGGTCGCCTGGATCGTCCTCGGCGGCCTCGGCCTTGCGAGCTTCGGCGCCTGGGGCTTGATCCTGGTCGCCTTCGTCGGCGGCCTGATCGCCACCGCCGGCGTCATGCTGATCGCACGCGGCGAAGGCCGCATCGACGTCGCGACGCTTCTGCTCGCCGGCCTCGCGATGAAAGCGTTGTCCGGCGCAATCCTCGGCTACCTCGTCTTCCTCGCCAACGACGTGCAGATGCGCTCGCTGACCTTCTGGCTCTTGGGCAGCCTGGGCGGCGCCACATGGGCCACTATTGTCCCCGCCGCCGTGATGATGGGCATTTCGGTTCTCCTGCTCGTACCCCTCGCCCGCCCCTTCGATGCCCTCGCGCTCGGTGAAGCCGAAGCCGGTCACCTCGGCGTCAAGGTCGAACGCACCAAGCGCATCGCCGTCGCGGCGGTCGCTCTCGGCGTCGGCGCGGGCACCGCGCTCACCGGCGTCATCGGTTTCGTCGGCCTCGTCGCCCCGCACATCATCCGTTTGATCGGCGGCGCAGACCACCGCTTCGTCCTGCCCGGCTCGGCCCTGCTGGGCGCATTGCTCATCGTCGGCGCCGACACACTCGCCCGCACGATGGTCGCCCCCGCCGAACTGCCGATCGGCGTCGTCACCAGCGCCGTCGGCGCACCCTTCTTCTTCTGGCTCCTGCGCAGCCGCGGGAGCGCCAAACGATGACCCTCGCCGGCCAGAACCTGACGGTGAAAGCCGGCGGCCGCGCCATCCTCGACGACGTGTCCCTGGAACTCGCCGCCGGCGAACTCGCTGTGATCGTGGGTCCGAACGGCGCGGGCAAGTCAACGCTCCTGCGCTCGCTCTCCGGCGAAGCAAAACTTGCGAACGGCAACGTCAGCCTGAACGGCCGCAAGCTCAACGCCTGGAACACCGACGCACAAGCCCTGCAGCGCGCCGTCCTGCCGCAAAGCCCGACCCTCGCCTTCCCGTTCCGTGTCTGCGACGTCGTCGAACTCGGCCGTTACCCGCATCGTGGCTTAGCGAACCCGCAAGACCACCGCGCGGCGATCGACGGCGCGATGGCCGCAGCCGACGTCACACACCTCGCCTTACGCGATTGCCGCACGCTCTCGGGCGGCGAACTCCACCGCGTCCACTTCGCCCGCGCCTTGGCACAAGTCTGGAGCCCACTCGCCGACGGCCGCACGCGCCATCTGCTGCTGGATGAGCCGACATCATCGCTCGACCTCTCGCATCAAGGCATGGTCCTCGCCCGCGCGAAGACCTTCGCGAACGAAGGCGGCGCCGTGCTCGCCATCCTGCACGACCTGAACCTCGCCGCAGCCTTCGCCGACCGCATCCTCGTCATGCACAACGCGCGCATCGCCGCGGAAGGCAAACCGGCCGACGTACTGACAGTCGATCTGCTGCGCAAAGTATGGGGTGTGGAAGGCAAGGTGGTAGGCGGCGAGCGCGGCGAACCGCTGACGATCATCGTCAAGCACAACAGCGCCTCGCCCGAACGGACGGCGCATCTGCGCGCCGCCGAATAACGCTCGACTAACGCTCAGCCCGGCTTGCGATCGAACCGCACGTCGAAGCGCACGGTGTCCCCTTCATGGGCATAAGCCACCATGCCGCCCAGCTTCTTCGCCAGCAGCGCCGTGACGAACGGCGCGATCGTACGGCCGGTCAAATCCTCGTGTGGCGTCTTGAGCGCCAGGCCTTCCTTGATGTCGGTCGCAAGGTTCGCCTTCAGCCCTTTGGCGACGACGGATATCACCACCGCGCCGCGCGGCGTCTCGACCTTCACCGTCAAGAGCCCGCCGCGTGGAATGCAGTCCGCACCCAGTGCCGCAAGATTAAGCACCACGCGAACGATTTCCTTGTCGACCGCGATTGCCGGCACATGCCAGTCCAGCTTCGCCTTGCCCGCCCGGAAGAACTCCCCCGCGACTTCGCCCACCTCGCGCAGGTCGATCTCCGCACCGGCCGACCCCATCGCGCCGAAAGCCTGCCGCGCGAACAGCAGCCGCGCCTTGGCCTGCCCCACGCTGTGCTCGATCAGGCGCATCGCGTGCGCCCGCATCTCCGCGTCTTCCTCGTCGGCCAGAATCTCAAGTCCGTTCGAGATCGCCGCGACAGGACTGATCAGGTCGTGACAAACGCGCGACACCAGAAGTGCGCCGAGGTCCAGTTCGTTCATGGGCTGTTGATGCGTTTCCTGCGGCGCGGCATTGTTTGTTGCCGCAGCCAGTGACAGATATTCGGAGTGTGCGCGTTGCATAAACCTAAACCACCAAGTTCCGCTTAAGAAACGTTTAAGCGCAGCCGCTCGAAACCATGACGAAGCACGAATCTTTGGGCAGCATGCTTGAACCAGGCCAATATGTCGTGCTTGAAGGCGCCCACGACTGGGGATTGGGACAAGTCCAGTCGGTTGCAGGCGAGCGCGTCACAGTGAACTTCGAAAATGCCGGAAAACGCGTGATCAACATCAGAAATGCGGAATTGAAACCGGTCGATCCCGCAGGACGGGCATCGTGACGACAAAGCTCTCGCCAGACGCGCGCGAAACACTGCTCGCACAGATGGTAGACGCCGCACGCAACGCCGGTGCGCTGATCATGCGCCACTACGCGGGCGAAATCGTCCGCCGCGAAAAGGCCGACAAATCACCCGTCACACTGGCCGACGAAGAAGCCGAATATCTAATCATCCGCGACCTGGCGAAAGTCGCGCCCGCCATCCCGGTGGTTGCAGAAGAAAGCGCTGCGGCAGGCGCAAAGCCCGACGTATCGGGCGGCGTCTTCTTCCTCGTCGACCCGCTCGACGGAACGAAGGAGTTCCTGAACCGCAACGGCGAGTTCACCGTCAACATCGCGCTGATCGAACACGGCCGCCCGACGGCGGGCGTCGTCTTCGCCCCCGCCATCGGCCGCATGTTCTGGGGCTGCGACGACAAAGCCATCGAAGAGCACGGCAAGAACCCGGCGAAGCAAATCAAGACGCGTCCCACGCCGGCCGACGGCATGACGGCGATCGCAAGCCGCAGCCACCGCGACCGTCTGACCGAGGAATATCTCGCGCACTACCCGATCCGCGATCTGATCGCGGCGGGCTCCTCGTTGAAATTCTGTGTGATCGCCGCCGGCGAAGCCGACATCTACCCGCGCCACGGACAGACGATGGAATGGGACACCGCCGCGGGCCACGCGGTGCTGGTAGCGGCCGGCGGCAGAGTCACGCGCCTCGACGGCAAGACGCCGCTCACCTACGGCAATGCGCGCGAAAACTTCGCGAACCCAAGCTTCGTCGCCTGGGGCCGCTAAACCTTTTTCACTTTCAGCAGTGTGCTTTCCGCGGACACGATCTCGACCTTCGTCCCGGCCGTGAAATCGCTGCCGTCGACGCTATGCGCCGACCACCGCGTGTCGCCGACGGTCACCGCGCCGTGCCCGTTGTGAAAATCTTCCGTCACGGTCGCGGTGTGCCCAATCATCTGATCCGTACGCTGATTGAGCGTCGCCATCGCGCCGGTCAGCGCCTTGGCTTGCGGTAAGTAATGCGACCCGACCACAAGCACGATCGACAACACGCCGAAGATCGCGATCTGCGCCGGCCATCCGATGACGATCAGCGCCGAAGCAAGCCCCGTCACCGCGGCGGCGATACCGGGCCAGATCAGATACTGCGTCGGCATCACCATCTCGAGCCCAATCAGCAGCGCCGCAAGCGCCAGCCAATGATACGGCCCGACAGTCAGCAGCCAGTCGGCGAAGATATCCATGCGCGTCCCTCCCCGGGTGATGCGTACACTACGACCGTGTTTGCGGCACGATGCCCGCGCGTCCCGATGCGGTCGCAGCGCCGACGCCGCGCTCGCCCGCAAGCTTCGCAAGTTCGCCGATGCCCGCGATCGAACCCAGCAGGCCCGCAGACTCCATCGGCAGAATGACGAATTTCTGATTGGGCGCGTTCGCCAAATCCTTGAAGGCTTCGATGTATTTCAGACCCAAGAAGTAATTCACCGCCTGAACGTCACCCTTGGCGATCGCATCCGAAACCATCGACGTCGCCTTTGCCTCGGCTTCTGCCGAACGCTCGCGCGCCTCGGCGTCGCGATACGCCGCCTCACGCCGTCCTTCGGCTTCAAGGATGGCCGACTGCTTCGAGCCTTCGGCGCGAAGAATTGCCGCCTGCTTTTGACCGTCGGCGGTCAGAACTTCCGCGCGACGCTCGCGTTCGGCCTTCATCTGCCGCGCCATGGACTCGGTGATGTCCGCCGGCGGCGACAAATCCTTGATCTCGATGCGCGTCGCCTTCACGCCCCACGGCTGCGTCGCCGCGTCGATGATGCGCAACAGTTTTACGTTGATATCGTCGCGCTTCGACAGCACCTCGTCGAGATCCATCGAACCGATCACGGTGCGCACGTTGGTCAGCGCCAGGTTCGCGATGGCGCGGTTCAAGTCTTGAACCTCATACGCCGCCCGCGCGACATCCACGACCTGAATGAATGCGATGGCGTCGACCGTCACCTGCGCGTTGTCCTTGGTGATGACTTCCTGGCTTGGAATGTCGAGCACCATTTCCATCATGGAAATCTTGCGCCCGATCCGCTCGAACAACGGATTGATGAGCCCAAGGCCGGGCTTCAAGGTCCGCATGTATTGTCCGAAGCGCTCGACGGTCCACCCGTAACCCTGCGGCACGAACTTGATCGCGCGGAAAACGACGACAAGCGCGGCGAAAAGGAACAAGAGAACAAAGACGGTCCCGGATTCTTGGAACATTGGCGGCCCCTCATGAATTTGACGAGGCAGACGACGACCGCCCCGAATCAACCGGAAGCATATCTATGAGCCGGATTCATAGCGAAGCTCACACCTGGGTATCTTGCATCTCGCCTCGCACTTGTCATATGGCCAGGCTAGAATTCACCCGCAAGGGGCTTGAAATCTCTCGGAGAACGACATGACCGATAAAAAGAAGCTGACCCGCCGCGAGGCCCTAACTCAAGGCACCGGCGGCGCCATGTCGTTGGCCGCCGCCCTGGCGCTGGTCAACGAAACGGCGATGGCCGCCGACGACACCTATTCCGAACCTGAAATCGTGCGCATCGCCTCCGACTTCTTCGGCATGACGACCGAAGCCGTCGCCAAGGCCGTGTCGCGCATCTTCCGCGACCTCGGCCGCCCCAACGCCTACATCACCGGCGAAGAGGCGTCAGGCGCCATCGCCGTCGGCCTGCGCTATGGCAGCGGTCACATGACCCGCAAGGGCTACAAGCGCCTGAAGGTCTACTGGCAAGGCCCGTCGATCGGTTTCGACATCGGCGCCAATGCCTCGAAGTGCTTCACGCTCGTCTATCAAATCCGCCGCCAGGAAGAGATCTTCCAGCGCTATCCCGGCGTCGAAGGCACGTATTATTTCATCGCCGGCATCGGCGTGAATTATCAACGCACCGGCCGCATCTCGCTCGCGCCGATGCGTACGGGCCTCGGCATCCGCGCTGGCGTCAACGCAGGCTATTTGAGCTACACGCGCGAACGCAACATCCTGCCGTTCTAATCGAACGGCCGGAAACGCAGGCGACGCCGCTGCAGCTCACGCTGCGGCGGCGTTTTTCATAAGGTGAGCAAATCATGTCCGCCATCGAATGGTCGATCGAGTCGCTGCGCGCGTTTCCCCAAACGCTGTACGCCCTCGTCGCGACGGTGCCCGGTGAAACACTCGATTGGCGTCCCAAGAGTTGGGAAGGCATCCCAAGCGAAGAGCTCACCGTCCGCCAGCAACTCTGCCATCTGCGCGATATCGAAGCCGACGGCTACATTGTCCGCTTCAAACGCGTGCTCGCCGAACAAAATCCGACGCTCGCATCGATCGACACTTACGCGCTGATCGAACCGCGCAACTACGATCGAACCGAAATCGCCCAAGCGCTCGACGCCTTCGCCGCCGCACGCGAGCAAACCATGCAAATTCTGGATGGGCTGGAGCCCAAGCATTTCGCGCGCCGTGGCGTCTTCGAAGGCTACGGCGACGTCACGCTGGCTGGCTTGATCCACTACTTGTGCAGCCACGATCAGCAACATGTGGCCGGCATCCAATGGTTGCTCGGCCAACAAGCCGCCGCCGTCAAATGAGTATGGGCCAGCCACACACAACGTGGCTGGCCCGTTTTTCATCTCAAACGCCGTCGCTTATTCCGACAGCCAATACTCCATCGACGGGTTAGGCCGTCCGACGAAGCAGTGGCGGTTCAACCGGTACGACCGGATGACTTCCTCCGCCTTGCGCGCCTCTGCGCCGCGCGTGCCGAACGACATCAGCAAATGGCTGCCGTCGACGATGCGCCACTGCCCGCCTTGGAACACGGCGCGCGTGGTGTCTGGATTATTGGTCGTGCAATCGTCGCCCGGATAGCCGTTCGACGGAATGCGGTCGCCACGCTTCCAGTACGACATCGACCCATTCGACCGTCCGACAACGCACTGCTGGTTGAAGCGATAGGTGCGGATGATGTTCGCCGCCCGCTGCGCTTCGGCAGCGCGAGGACCAAAGCTCAACAACCACCTGCGATCCTGAACCACCTTCCAGTCGCCGCCGATGTTACGCGCTTCAACTTGGTTCGGATTGAACCCGATGCACTCCTCATCGAAGCTCACGCCACCACCGCCGCCAGGGCCACCGCCGGGAGGCCCACCCGGGCCATCGTCGTCGTCACTGCCAGGCCAGCCCGGACCACCACCGGGTCCATCGCCACCGGGCTCGTCACCCCAGCCACCGCCGCCGCCGGGAGGCCAACCACCACCCCAACCGCCGCCTCTCTGGCGGAGCAAACCGCGCACGACATAAGGCCGCCGCCGCGATGAATCCGTAAAGCGCGTGTACAGCGCATACGAAATCCGGTTCCCCGGACGCAACGTCAGGATCAGCGTCTTGCGCGCGAAGCCCGGATTGTAGACCGCGATGATTTCCGTCGCACTCGACGCAGGGTTCGCTCCCGGATTCGGCGAATAGGCCACGGCATCAACCGTACCCCAATCGCAGTCGCGCGGCTCGCACTGACCCCACGCACGGACGTCCAGATTATCGCCATCGAATCTGATGCGCAGGCGCGTCAGATCCCTGGTGTTCGTGTCGGCGTTTTCCCATCGCCCTGTGAAGTCGTTGTAACCGGCCGCAAATGTCGGTCCGGCGCAAAGTGCCGCTGCGGCGGCGATAAGCGCTATGAAGCGCATGGCTCCTCCTTGGTTCTTGAGTCCCCAAAGAAAGCCTTAACGACCGCTTTGGGCGCGACATATGTACCGAGGGTGTCCCAGCGCGCCTACAAAGCGGCCGTCACACACGCCGCTGTTGTCCACCGTTCATGTTCATCCGTCGCATGCTGCATCCCCGAATATCGATTGACGGAGCCCGTTGATTCGCGCGACAGATCGGACGGGACACGTCCCCCCAACGGGACGCGCCCATTCTGTAAGGAATGGAACAACATGACGACGAAGCCTCCAGGGCGGCCGACAAGGCCGCACTTCTCTTCTGGCCCCTGCGCAAAACGCCCCGGCTGGACCCCCGAAGCACTCAATCAAGCGTTGATCGGTCGTTCGCACCGCTCGAAGCCTGGCAAAGCCAAGCTTGAGCAAGCGATCGAGCGCACGCGCAAGATCCTCGGCATCCCCGCCGACTATCGCATCGGCATCGTGCCCGCGTCCGACACCGGCGCGGTCGAGATGGCGCTGTGGTCGATGCTGGGACCAAAGCCCGTCGACGTCCTCGTCTGGGAAAGCTTCGGCAACGACTGGGCGACCGACATCACGAAGCAGCTGAAGCTGCCGAACGTCCGTGTACTGAAGGCCGGCTACGGCGACCTGCCCGATCTCGCCCAAGTGAACCCGGCGCACGACGTCATCTTCACCTGGAACGGCACCACCTCCGGCGTCCGCGCGCCCGACGGCAACTGGATCTCCGACACACGCGAAGGCGTGACCTTCTGCGACGCGACATCGGCGGCCTTCGCGCAAGACCTGCCGTGGGCAAAGCTCGATGTAACGACATTCTCTTGGCAAAAGGTGCTGGGCGGCGAAGCCGCGCACGGCATGCTGGTGCTCTCGCCCCGTGCGGTCGCCCGCCTCGAAAGCCACAAGCCCACCTGGCCCATGCCGAAAATCTTCCGCATGACCAAGGACGGCAAACTCAACGAAGGCATCTTCAAGGGCGAAACGATCAACACGCCCTCGATGCTCTGCGTCGAAGACTATCTCGACGCGTTGACGTGGGCCGAAAGCGTCGGCGGCCTCAAAGGCCTGATCGGCCGCGCCGATGAAAACCTGCACGTCATCGAGCGCTGGACGAAGACGGCCGGCTGGGCGGACTTCCTGGCGAAGGATCCAAAGACACGCTCCAACACGTCGGTGTGCCTGAAAATCGTCGACCCATGGTTCACGGCCAAAGACGCTGACGGCCAAGCCGCGGCTGCGAAAAAGATCGCCGACCTTCTCGACAAGGAAGGCGTGGCCTTCGACATCGCCGCCTACCGCGACGCCCCACCGGGCCTACGCATCTGGGCCGGCGCCACCGTCGACAGCGCGGACATGAAGGCGCTGACACCCTGGCTCGACTGGGCCTGGGCACAAGTCAAAGCCTAGTCTGGGAGCGCGGGCGTCCCGCCCGCCCTTCTCCCCCACATCCAAATTTTTTGCGAGCAACACGCTCGCGCCTGGAGTTTCCCATGCCCAAAGTCCTCATCTCCGACCAGTTGTCGCCCGCAGCCGTCCAAATCTTCAAAGACCGCGGCGTCGACGTCGACGTGAAGCCCGGCCTCACCAAGGAAGAACTGAAGTCCATCATCGGCCGCTATGACGGCCTCGCGATCCGCTCCGCGACGAAGGTCACAGCCGACCTCCTCACCGCCGCGACCCATCTGAAGGTGATCGGCCGCGCCGGCATCGGCGTCGACAACGTCGACATCCCGGCCTCCACCGCGCGCGGCATCATCGTGATGAACACCCCGCACGGCAATTCGATCACGACAGCGGAGCACGCCATCTCGCTGATGCTCGCCCTCGCCCGCGAAATCCCGGCGGCGAACGCATCCACCCACGCCGGCAAGTGGGAAAAGAACCGCTTCATGGGCGTCGAACTCACCGGCAAGACGCTGGGCGTCATCGGCTGCGGCAACATCGGCTCGATCGTCGTCGACCGCGCCAAAGGCCTGCGCATGAAGATCGTGGCGTTCGATCCGTATTTGAGCCCGGAACGCGCGCAAGAACTCGGCGTCGAAAAGGTCGAACTCGAAGACCTGCTGCCGCGCGCTGACTTCATCACGCTGCACACGCCGCTGACCGACAAGACGCGCAACATCCTGGACGCCAAAGCGCTCGCCAAAACAAAGAAGGGCGTCCGCATCATCAACTGCGCGCGCGGCGGCCTGATCGACGAAAAGGCGCTGCGTGAAGCACTCGACAGCGGCCACGTCGCCGGCGCCGCGCTCGATGTCTTCGAAACCGAACCCGCGAAAGACAACGTCCTCTTCGGTTCCGACAAAGTCGTCGCCACCCCGCACCTCGGCGCGTCGACGTCGGAAGCGCAAGAGAACGTCGCGCTCCAAGTCGCCGAACAAATGTCCGACTACCTGCTGACCGGCGCAATCCAGAACGCCATCAACATGCCCTCCATCACCGCCGACCAAGCGGTGAAACTGAAGCCGTGGATCAAGCTCGCCGAACAACTCGGCGCCTTCGCCGGCCAGTTGACGGAGACCGCAATCAAAGGCGTCGAGATCGTCTACGAAGGCAACGTCGCCGACCTGAACACGCGCGCTCTCACGCAAGCCGCACTCGCCGGTCTGCTCAAACCCGCGCTCAGCGAGGTCAACATGGTCAACGCGCCGATCGTCGCTAAGGAGCGCGGCATCCAGGTCAGCGAAGTCCGCCGCACGCAACACGGCATCTACGAAGGCTACCTGCTGCTCAAGGTGACGACCGAGAACCAAGAACGCTCCGTCGCCGGCACCGTCTTCTCGAACGGTGTACCGCGCCTCATTCAGGTGAAGAGCATCGACATGGAATCGCACTTCGCCCCGCACATGCTCTACGTGACGAACGAAGACAAACCGGGCTTCATCGGCAAACTCGGCACGCTGCTCGGCGACGCGAAGGTCAACATCGCAAGCTTCAACCTGGGCCGCACGACAGCCGGCGGCGACGCCATCGCCCTCGTCGAAGTCGACGGCCCTGTTCCGGAATCGGTACTCACCGACATCCGCAAGATCGCCGTCGTGAAGCAGGCGAAGGCTCTGGTGTTCTAAGATGGCAAACGTCGCGGTGATCGGCGCTCAGTGGGGCGACGAAGGCAAAGGCAAGATCGTCGACTGGCTGTGCGAACGCGCGGACATCGTGGTGCGCTTCCAAGGCGGCCACAACGCGGGCCACACGCTCGTCATCAACGGCAAGACCTTCAAGTTCTCGCTCCTCCCCTCGGGCATCGCGCGAAGCGACAAACTCTCGATCATCGGCAACGGCGTCGTCGTCGACCCCTGGGCCCTGATCGATGAGATCGAGCGTATGAAAGGCCAGGGACTCTCGATCACGCCGGACAACCTGCTCGTCGCCGAAAACGCCCCGCTGATCTTGCCGCTGCACGGCGAGCTCGACACCATGCGCGAGACCTCCAACGCCGGCACCCGCATCGGCACGACCAAGCGCGGCATCGGCCCCGCCTACGAAGACAAAGTCGGCCGCCGCGCCATCCGCGCCATCGACCTCGCCGACCCGTCGACGCTGAAGGCGAAAGTCGAAAATCTCCTCACCCACCACAACGCTTTGCGCCGCGGCATGGGCCAAACGGAAATCGACGCGGGCGCCCTCGTCGCCAAACTGAAGGACATTGCGCCGAAGGTCGTGCCCTTCCTCAAACCCGTCTGGCGCCGCCTGCACGAAGCGCGCATGACCGGCGAACGCATCCTCTTCGAAGGCGCACAAGGTGCGCTCCTCGACATCGACCACGGCACGTATCCGTATGTCACCTCGTCAAACACGGTGGCAGGCACCGCCGCCGCCGGCGCCGGCATCGCGCCCCGCGCCATCTCCTACGTCCTCGGCATCACCAAGGCCTACACCACCCGCGTCGGCGAAGGCCCCTTCCCCGCCGAACTCACCGACGAGATCGGCGCCAGGCTCGGCGAACGCGGCCACGAATTCGGCACCGTGACCGGCCGCAAACGCCGCTGCGGCTGGTTCGACTCCGTCCTCGTCCGCCAAACCGTGATCACCGGCGGTATCGACGGCATCGCCTTCACCAAACTCGACGTCCTCGACGGCCTGAAAGAGATCAAGGTCGCCGTCGCCTACGACCTCGACGGCAAACGCATCGACCACCTGCCCGCCGCAGCCGACGCGCAAGCCCGCTGTAAGCCCATCTACGAGTCGATGGAAGGCTGGAGCGAAACCACCGCAGGCGCCCGCAGCTGGGCCCAACTCCCCGCCGCCGCCATCAAGTACGTCCGCCGCGTCGAAGAACTGATCGGCGCACCGGTCGCGATCCTCTCAACCAGCCCCGAGCGCGACGACACCATCCTCGTCCGCGACCCCTTCGCCGCATGACGCCGCTGCCGCGCGGCCTGAAAACCGCGCTCGTCCTGACCGACATAGGTTTCATCGCCTACTGGACGCTAACCGCACTCGCCGCCGCCGGACTGATCAACATCCCCGGCGAGTATCTCTACAGCGACTACGCCAACCCGCTCGTCGTCGCGTGGAATTGGTCCTTCATGCCGCTCGACATCATGCTGTCGATCTGCGGCCTGACGGCGGTAGCGTTACACCGCAGAGGCAGCAGCGCCTGGCAGGGGCTCGCGATCGTGTCCCTCGCGCTCACCTTCTGCGCCGGCCTCATGGCCATCAGCTTCTGGGCCATCCGAGGCGACTTCGATCCGACCTGGTGGGCCGTCAATCTCGCCTTGATGATCTGGCCGCTCTTCTACCTACGCGGCCTGATCACACGCTAACTCGCAGGCAGCGCCGGCGGACGCGTCGGCTGCGCACCGCCGATGCGTTGTTGCTTCGCCGCGTCGCGGATCGCGCGTTGCAATTTCTCGAACGCGCGCACTTCGATCTGACGCACGCGCTCGCGCGAGATGTCATATTCCTTCGACAGGTCTTCCAGCGTCGCGGGTTCTTCCTGCAGCCGCCGCGCCGTCAGAATGCGCCGCTCGCGATCGTTGAGCGCCTTCAAACCTTCGGTGAGCAACTCGCTGCGGTCGCCCTTCTCTTCCTGTTCGGCGAGCATCATCTCTTGATTCGGCGACTCGTCCACGAGCCAGTCCTGCCACTCGCCTTCCGAGTCCGCGCGCAGCGGCGCGTTCAGCGAGTGATCGGGCGCCGCCAAACGGCGGTTCATCGAAATCACTTCTTCCTCGGTGACGCCAAGCTTGGTCGCGATCTGCTTCACGTTCTCAGGACGCAGATCGCCCTCTTCAATCGCCTTGATCTGCCCCTTGGCCTTGCGCAGGTTGAAGAACAGCTTCTTCTGCGCAGCCGTCGTGCCGATCTTCACCAGGCTCCATGACCGCAGGATGTACTCCTGGATCGAAGCGCGGATCCACCACATGGCGTACGTCGCAAGGCGAAACCCTTTGTCGGGCTCGAACCGCTTCACCGCCTGCATCAAACCGACGTTCCCTTCGGAAACGATCTCGGCCAGCGGCAAGCCATACCCGCGGTAACCCATCGCGATCTTCGCAACCAAGCGAAGATGGCTGGTCACCAACTTGTGGGCGGCATTGGAATCCTCATGCTTGCGCCAACGCTTGGCGAGCATGTATTCCTCGCCCTGCTCCAGCATGGGAAAATTACGGATCTCAGAGAGATACCGGTGCAACCCGCCTTCCGGCGTCAACGTCAGATAGCCTGCTGCGGCCATATCAAACCCCTTTGCGCGACCCGAAACCTCGTGCGTTTTCGCCCCGAAGTTCCTGCCAAATCAACGCCCTCGTCCTCCCAAGGCCCGAGCGTGAGCACGATCACATATGTACGGATGGCGGCGATTTTAAGACCCACGATCCGCCTGACCTAAACCTTTGAGGGCAAGATAGGTTTCGGTGAAGTCTTCCGGCAACACACTCTCAAAGCGCATCGGCTTATCGGTACCCGGATGATGAAAGCCCAGCACCGCCGCATGCAAGGCCTGGCGCGAAATCCCTAAGGTCAATCCGGGAATCGTGCGGGGCCGCCCGTAAACCGGATCGCCGACCAGCGGATGGCCGATATGCGCCATATGCACGCGAATTTGATGCGTACGACCCGTCTCCAAACGGCACTCGATCAACGCTGCCGTCGTCCCGAACGCCTCGATCACCTTATAGTGAGTCCGCGCCGCTTTTCCACCGACGCGCAGCACCGCGATCTTCTGCCGGTTCAACGGACTGCGCCCAAGCGCAGCATCGATCGTGCCCGACCGCTCGCGCGGCACACCCCACACGATCGCGCGATAGACGCGCTCGATCGCATGCGCCGCGAATTGTTTGCCGAGCGAGGTCATCGCCTTCTCGGTCTTCGCCGCAACCATCAGGCCGGTCGTGTCCTTGTCGATGCGATGCACGATCCCGGGCCGAAGCTCGCCGCCGATCCCGCGCAACGACTCCCCGCAATGCGCGATGAGCGCATTGACCAGCGTCCCGTCCCGATTGCCCGCCGCCGGATGCACGACCAAACCCGCAGGCTTGTCGATGACGATCAGATGCGCATCCTCGAACACGATGTTGAGCGCAATATCCTCGCCTTCCGGCACGGCCGACACTGCCGGCGGAATGAGCAGCGTCAACGCCTCACCCAACTTAACCTTCTGCGACGCATCGTCGAACGCGCGGGCGGAGCCCGTCACCGCCCCTGCCGCGATCAATTGCTGAAGCCTGGAGCGCGACAAATCCGACCACGCGCCCGCCAGCACCCGGTCAAGGCGCTGGCCCGCTTGGCTCTCATCGATCGTCAGTGTACGACGCTCGCCGTCGCTCGAGGATTCCGTCATGGCCGATGTCGTACCTGAAGAACCGCCGCCCGCAAATCGCGGCCTTTGGATGCTGGTCATCGGCCTCGGCATTGCGATCATTATCGTCTTGGCCCTCATGATCGGCATGGCGATTAAGCAAGCCGTCTTCGACAAACCTGCCGCACCCGCCGCAACCGCCACCTTCAAGCCCGGCGAAGTGCCCGAACTGAACCTGGACTTGGCCCCCGGCACGAGCGTCGCCGAAGCCCGCATGGACGGCGCCAATCTGGTCGTGCGCATCGCAGGCCCGGAGGCCGACGAGATCCTGGTCATCGACCCAACGAAGTCCCGCGTCCTCAGCCGCGTGCGCTTTAACAAGAAGGCGCCCTAGACCGGCCACCGCCGGGAAGACGCCATAGTGTCCCCAGAACACGTGCGCGCGAACGAAAAGCTATGTGGACGCCTTGATGAGGCTATCTCGCAGCGTCACCAAATCGCGCTGAAGCCGCCGAAAATCCTCCGGCGGCAGGCCCGTGGCCTCGACGATCGGCGACAGACCGCATGAGCCTCTGTCACGCACCTGGCGGCCGGCTTCGGTCAGACCGACGCGAACCTGCCGCTCATCGACGGAGTCTCGTTGCCGCGTGACATAGCCCATCGCCTCCAACCGTTTAAGCAACGGCGTGAGCGTGCTTGAATCCAGATAGAGCTTTTCGCCAAGGCTTCCGACCGTCTGATCGTTCTGCTCATGAAGGGCGACGAGTGCGATGAACTGCAAATAGGTAAGCCCCAGTTCTTCGAGCAGCGGCTTGTACACCCGTCCGAATGCCAGATTCGCCGAATAGATGGCGAAACATAGGAAGTCGGACAGCGTCGCCGGCGCCGCCGGTTCTTCGATTTTCACATTCTTTTTCATCAACTTAGCGGACCTCACGACGCAGTATCGCGCCCACGACGATATAGATAGCACACGATCTAATCGCAAGCGATTGACAAAGGATATCCGCCCTGATTATAAGATCGTACGCGATTTAATCGCGAACGATTAGATAGGGAGAAGTCATCATGTCCATCACTGCCATGGCCACTGCCGGTATCGTCCTCGTTCACGGCGCCTTCGCCGACGGCTCGGGCTGGGAAGACGTCTACGCGCGCTTGAAGCAGGACGGCTACGCCGTAACCGTCGTCCAAAATCCGCTCACCTCGTTTGAAGACGACGTCGCCGCCACGAAGCGGGCGATCGACGGCTTCCAGGGGCCGGTCATCCTCGTCGGTCATTCCTACGGCGGCGCAGTGATCACCGAAGCCGGCAACAACCCAAAGGTTGCGGGCCTCGTCTACATCGCAGCCTTCGCACCCGATAAGGGCGAGTCAGTCGGCACACTCATCGCGACCCCAGTGCCGGGCGCACCGGTGCCGCCAATCCTGCCGCCGCAAGACGGCTTCCTCATCGTCGACAAAGCGAAATTCCCGCACGCCTTCGCCGCCGACGTCGACCCCAAGAAGGCCGCCTTCATGGCCGACTCTCAGGTGCCGTGGTCTGTGACCGCGCTTAACAACAAGATCACCGAACCGGCCTGGCGCTCGAAGCCCAGCTGGTACCTGGTCGCGACCGAAGACCTGATGATTCCCGTGCCGGCGCAACGTTCGATGGCCAAGCGCGCCGGCGCGACAGTCGCCGACAGCAAAGGCAGCCACGCGATCTTCGTCTCGCAACCGGCCGACGTCGCAGCCCTGATTAAGAAGGCGGCCAAAGCCGTTTCGGCCGAACGCTGAACGACGTCGCAACGCGCAGGGCTGGCGCGCAGCGCCTGCCCTGCGCGGACTGCAAGGCTGCGACGGCCGGAAGCAGACGGCATTGGCAAACCATGTCTTTGACGCACCAAACTCAGTGATACCCACTTAACGCGAGTTCACTCTTTCTTGTCGGGCGCGTGGAATAATTCCCTGCACGGGGAACGTCCAAAGACCATGAAGTGGCAAGCGATAGCCGACGGCGTGAGCGCGATCGTGGCGCGATGCGGCAGCGCGCGTCGCACCTTGGCCAGCCGTGTCGCCGATGCCACCAAGGATGCGCTCTTGCTGCGGCTCCTGGTTGCCTTCCCTGTCGTTGTCGTCCTGGCGATCGCCGCAATGATAAGCGCGTTTGAAATCGGCACCGTGCAGCTTGACGCTGCCTTCGACAAGTTCATCGCCGCCAACGAGGTCGATGAGCTCATCGATCACACGTCGCTCCAATTCACGATCATTCAGTTGCTTGGCGACGCCGCACGGACCGACGTCCCGTTGCGCCAGCGCTGGCGGCGCGAAGCGGCGGAGGCTGAGCGCAATTTTCGCGTGATGATGCGCGAAACTCGAACAGCGGACGGCCGCACCCTCGCTCTCGGCGACATTGCAGCATCTTTCGCCAGATATCGCACAACCCTGGGACGCTACCTGGACGGCACAACCGCCGCCGGCACAGCCACGCAGCGCGCCCTTTTCGACCAAGCGAACGCGAATCTCACGAGCGCTCTAACAGAACTATCCCGTGCGAAGACCGAGGCCCAGGACAAGATCAACGCGGCCTCAACCGCATACACCGCCGGCCGCGCGCGAATCCGCACCACGATCTTCTCCGCAATCATCCTGGCCTTCGGCGCAGCTGCTGTGGCCTGCGGTCTCTTGCTGATGCGCCTGTTGGCGCTGCTGCGCGAAGCCGAAGCCGTTAGCCGCACCAGAGGCGAGTTTCTGTCGATGATGGGGCATGAACTGCGCACGCCCCTCAACGCCGTCATCGGCTTCGGCCAGCTGATCGAACGGGAAGCGTTCGGTCCCCTCGGAAGCCATCGCTACAAAGTCTACATGCGCCTGATTAATGGCGCGGCGCAGGATCTACTGACGTTCGTGAACAACCTTCTCGATCTCAGCAGCGTCGATACCAAGGCGCGCGTCGTGCCGGTCGTCGTTACGGCGGGTGCGTTGGTTGATAGCGCCCTGATGTTTCTCAGCTCGCTTCGGGAAAAACTGCCGATCGCTATCACCCAAACCATCGACGCTCGGGCTTCGGTTTGCGTCGATCCTGCGATGATCACCAAAGCGCTGATCGCCATCATCGGCAACGCGATCAAATTCAACACGGACAACGGCGCCGTCAACATCAGCGCGCAACCGACCGCGGCCGGATGGATCACAATCACGGTGCAGGACACCGGCGTCGGCATACCCGCCAACCTCTTGAGCAAGATTACCGACCCCTTCTTCCAAGTCGGCCACGGCCACACACGCCGATTCGACGGCGGCGGCATCGGCTTGTCGGTCGCACATCAACTCATCGTGCTGAACCGTGGTGAGCTCACCATCACAAGCGAGTTGGACAAGGGCACCGTCGTGACCCTCCGTCTGCCCGCGGCCTCTGCCGCCAAAGCGGCGGCGTAGGCAAGGCTTTCGCAAAACCGTTCATGTCCGTAGTCTAGCGCATTGCAAATAAGCCCTCGACCCGAAAGCAGAACATGATCGCCGGCCCGACCACGCACAGCGTCATCTCCCAGCGTCTGCGCCTGCGCTATGTCGACTGGGGCAATCCCGATGCGCCGCCGCTGATCCTGCTCCACGGCGGACGCGACCACGCGCGCAGCTGGGATTGGACCGCGCAAGAACTACGCCGCGATTGGCACGTCATCGCGCCCGACCTGCGCGGCCACGGCGACAGCGATTGGTCCCCCGACGGCGACTACGGCAGCCTCGCGATGCTGTACGATCTCGCGCAACTGATCCATCAGCTAAAGCTGGCGCCGGTGACGATCGTCGCCCACTCCTACGGCGGCAACATCGCGTTGCGCTACACCGGCGTCTATCCGGCCAACGTGAAAAAGCTGGTGGCCATCGAGGGGTTAGGCCCGTCGCCCAAAATGCTTGCCGAGCGCTTCAACAAACCGATCGACGAGCGCCTGCGCGGTTGGATCGACGCCAAGCGCGCCATCGCCGGCCGCACGCCGCGCCGTTACCCGACGATCGAAGAAGCCTTCAAGCGCATGAAGGAAGAAAACCACCACCTCTCTGACGAGCAAGCGCGCCACCTGACGATCCACGGCGCGAGCCAGAACGAAGACGGCAGCTACACCTGGAAGTTCGATCCCTACATGCGCGTCTTCCCGCCCTTCGACGTGACGCAAACCGACGTCGAAACGATGTGGAGCGCCATCACCTGCCCGACGCTCCTGATGTACGGCGAAGACAGCTGGGCCTCGAACCCAGAGAAAGACGGCCGCGCCAAACACTTCAAAACAGCGCGCGTCATCTCCTTCAAGAACGCCGGCCACTGGCTGCACCACGACCAATTCGAAGCATTCATGACCGAACTGCGCGCATTCCTCTAGATCGGAGCCCCAACGTGACCGACGCCAACGCGCCCTACATCGATCCGACCCGCGAGAGCTTCAACGCCTTCAAGGCGCTGCCCCGCGATACGCCGATCGAGATGCTGAACCTGGTGCGCTATCGCGATCGCGCGCTCTATCCGGAAGGCCACAGCCACGCGGGCCGCAATCTGACGGGCGCGCAGGCCTATGCCGAATACGGCCGCACCAGCGAGCCAATCTTCGCGCGCGTGGGCGGCCGCACCATCTGGCGCGGCAAGATGGAAGCGATGCTGACGGGCCCGCAGAACGAACAATGGGACGCGGCCTTCATCGCGCGCTACCCGAACGCAGGCGCCTTCCTCGCGATGATCACCGATCCCGACTACAAGCTCGCCGTCGTGCATCGCCAAGCCGCGGTGCTCACCAGCCGCTTGGTGCGCTTCGGCCCGCTTGCCGCCGGCGGATCGTTCGCTGGCTAACGCGCCGCGCAAGTCTCGATGCGTGCCGGCAGCCGCGCGTCCATCCAGTTGCCGATCGTCTCCAGCACGCGATCGCGCTCGCGCCAATGCAGCAGCATGTGCGGGCCATCCTCAAATTCGACGAGACTCGCATCGCCCTTGAAGCGCTCACTCATGCTGCGGATGCAGCGCAAAGGCGAGACGTCCTCGCGCGAACCGACGAGCGTTAGCGTCGGAACGTCCACCTCCGGCGCAGCGTCGTAAACGCTCTCGCCGAGCCGCAACAGACCGCCCATCAACGCGGGCGAAACCCGACGCAGCACCAAGGGATCGGCGAGCAGCCGAATAGCCGCGTCCGCCGACAGATCATCGCAATTGACACGCTCGACGAAAAGATCGGCGCGCGCGCCGAACAGCCTCAGAGCCCGGATCGCAAGGCCGAATGCGAACCGCCGCATCGTGCAGCCGAGCGCCCCTGGCGCCACCAGCGTCATCCCCGCAACGCCGTCAAGATGTCCCCGCGTTTGCGCAAGAATGGACAGCGCCCCGCCCATGCTCTCGCCGATAACGAAGACGGGAACACCCGGCACGCGGCGCTTCAGAAATGACGCAGCGTCGCCCAAATCGCGCGCCAAGCGACGAGCGCCGGGCCACTTGCCGCGCGTGCGCGTCTGACCGAAGCCGCGTTGGTCGATCGCCAACACCGCATAGCCGCGCGTTGCAAAATAAGGGCAGATCGCATCGAACGCGCCCGCATAATCGCAAACCCCATGCACCAAAAGCACGGCAGCGCGCGGCCGCTTCGGCAGCCACAAGCGATACGGCAAGCGATAGTGATCGTCCGCGCGAACGTCGCCGCGATAGACCGCGGCATCCATCCACGGCTCGCGCGACGTAAACGTGCCCAGCACGACCGGATCGAACGGCACGGGCGCAACGTCCATAAACCGCGCCCCCCAGTCGTAACGAAACGCCGATGACATTGAAGTTGAACCAGTGTGTCTCACCAGAGCAAACGCGCCCTGAGCGCGCCGGTTCCATGCGCCAACCACGCCTGCATCACGCGCGCGTCACATCGCGGGAACCCGAAGGCGCGCTCGTCGTTCTCATGCTGACTCCAAACGCATTCAAAGGAACGACGGCCATGCGCAAGATCCTCGGCATTCTTCTCATCTTGGGCGGCATTGCCGCTCTCGCGACGCCCTACATCACCTATACGCAGACGGAAAAGGTCGTTGACGTCGGCCCGATCGAGATCGAAGCGGACAAGGAAAAGACCATCCCGATCCCGCAGATCGCAGCCGTAGCCGCGATCATCATCGGCATCGGAATGCTCGCCCTAGGCGCGCGCACGGAAGCGTAATCGGACGAACCTCCAGCCGTCGGCGGCCGCACCAGTCGGCCGCCGGCGTGCGTTCGGACCATGACTTGATCGCCCGCCCCCCGCTCGCGTATAGCAACACATCGGCCGCCAGCCCCCATCGTCTAGCGGTCTAGGACGTCGCCCTCTCACGGCGAAAACAGGGGTTCGAGTCCCCTTGGGGGCGCCATTAAAAATCAAAGACTTAAAGAGAGTTGCGTCCGAAACGGTCCCATTTTGGGTACTTTTTGGGTAATACCGCAGCTCGGAGACGGTAAATGCCATCTTCGACATACAAGGTTTTTTCGACGGGGGCCGCAGTGGGCGACGGGGTCACCCAGTCGATCTACGTCTCCATCGCCGGGATCGCGAAGAAGGCTTCGCCAGCGCACCCCTACATTGTCGCGAACGAGCTGATTTGCAACCGGATTGGCCTCGCGCTTCTCCTGCCGTGCCCTCCGGGCGCGATCATGGAGCACGGCGGCGAGCCATACTTCTTCTCGCTGGACTTCAATGTTGCAGGGCACTCGCTTCCGCCCATCACGCCCGCCAACGTGACCGATCAGCTTCCGCGGGAAAGCTGGGGCGTGATTTCGTTCGATACGTTCATCATGAATGCGGACCGGCATCGCAAGAATATTGCGTTCGATACTGCCACAAAGAAACTCCACATTTTCGATCACAGCCACGCCCTCCTTGGGCCGTCGGGCGATATTGACGCGCGCTTGCTAAGCGCCGACAAACAGATGTGCATCGGGAAGCACTGCCTGGCACGTGAGATCGCGACCGATGACGGCAAGACCGCCTCGTTGAATCGCATCGGCAGCCTCCCAGATTACTTTTTGGACGGTGTCGTTGATGCAGCGGCTCGGTTCGGGATCCCGGCGGATAAGAAGCAGCCCGTCAGTGATTTCTTAAAGCGCCGGCGCGACAGTATCGAGACCCTTGTGACCTCGAACGCAGGCAGCTTTCCTAAGCTTCCCAAAGGCACGCCATGACCGCCCGATATTGGATAGCGAAAAACGTCGAAGACGTGTTCCGCAATGAACCCCGAAACGTCGGAGTCATTGTGTCGGTCAACGGGGATGTTGCGGCACGGTTCGTTGGTGAACGAGACGACGGCGTGTTTGACGCGCGAAAGCTCGGTTCAAAGTTTCTGCACCCGTCCGTATACAATCAGTGGCGTGACTATTGGCGCTCGGAGATTGTTACAGACGGCGGCATCGAGCGCGCCGTTGATGGGAGCGCTGCGAACTACTCCGTTGTTGTTGGTGGCGAGGTGGCCGACATTGGCGAGGATAGCGCGAACGAAGTGTGTCAGTTTTTGTTCCGAATGCTGGTCTCGCCCGGCGGCGTCGCCGACGCATACCAGTGGAACGAGACGGCCACCGAGGATCAAGATTTTCGGAGCGAGATCGCTGATACGTTCAAGTCGCTTTCTTTGCTTGGTGACGCTCAGTTGCTCGTTCGGCATCCGATCATGCGCAACACGACAGTCATTGGCCGCACTGTCACACACACACCGTCGTTTGTTCAGCGAAACGGACTGCTGACAACAATGGAATTCATCGATCTGGCGCGCCCCAAGGCCAAGCATATTCGCGAGCGCGCAGGCTGGATGGCCTACATGTTCGAAGATATTAAGGCGATCGAAGCGAGCGCAGAAGCGGTCTCGATTATCAGACCGAGCGATGGAGACGGCGGCGACGCCGTCGAATTTGCGCAAACCGTTCTGGCGAAAGGGTCGACGATCGTCAATTGGGCAGACAAAGCGGCCCGTGACAGGTTCATGGAAAGCCGTCGCCGCGTGGCGGATTCGGTCTAGGCATTGACGCCGCACCCGCCCGCCCGCGTGACTCTTGATGCTCTGTCGGGCACGCTTGGGATATGGCCCGGACCCGCACCTCAGCGAAAGTGACTGCACGATCGGACGCGCGGCGCTTCTGAATTACGGGCTCCACATTTCGTGTCTCGACTGCGGCCGGTGCGTCGGGCTCTCGCCCAGCCAGCTCGCAACTCTCGAGCCTCCAAGCCGGACCCTCTGGGATTTCAAGCGCCGGCGCCGGTGCCAGAAATGCGGCGCGCGCGGGTCGACCGACCGCATAGAGATACGAATTCAGGTGATGACGGCCGGAACGTCGTCCTGGCACCGCGCACCGGATCCGACCCTCCCGCAATTGTGGGCGCGATGATGGCGAAGCGAAAACAGCCCCCGGCCCCGACCACCGGCCGCGCGGCAGTGCCAGCGCTCATGGATCGCGCCCGCGAAATCGCAAAGGCGGGTTCGTGCGCCGGGTTCGGTCACATGGTGCAATTGATTGGTGACGGCGGGTTGACGTTGAGACTTTGGGCGAGCGCCAGCGACCGGGACGAAATAGACCGCCTGTGCGCTAAGGCGCGCGAACCCTTCCAGTCGACGCGGACCCGGATCAAACGGACACACTAAGCCGGAATGAATTGAGCGCCGCAGTGATCGTCACCGCGACGCCCTATTGTGTCCCCGCGCCTGTTAGGCCGCCGGGATCGTCAGCAATGGCGGCACCCAATCGGCCGGCAGGGTGTCGACGGCGACGCGCTCGCCCATGATGTACGCGGAGTCGATGCAGTCACGATGCACGAGCGGCATATTGGGCGGGTGACCCCAAGCCCCGTGGTTGCCGTCGTGTTCGTAATCCGCATCCATCTCCCGCTCGTTCACATTGCCGCCGGACGCCCATAAGGTTTGACGATAGGCCGCGCCCTCTGGCGACCCCAGCGACGGCTCATCTTCACCATCGGTGTTCCGGCCACGCCACCAATTGCCTTGGTGTTCGTCGCAGTTCGCCGCGATCGAGCCCAAGGTCGGCTCTGCGTCATCGTCCGGGCCCTCGCGGTCGCCGTCGTCGTGATGCTTCCGCAAGTGCCACGGGTCGACCGTAACGCCGCAAAGCGACGGCTCATCGTCTTCCATCTCCCCGCCCTTCACGTAAGGGTCGGGCTTGCCAATCAACGGATTGTCTTCCGCGTAACATCCGTCTTCGTTGTCCGGCTCCAAATCCGGCTCGCCGTCGATGACGTCGAGAGCGGCAATGGCCGCCTCGATCGCATCCGAAAGCGCCGCACGTGTGAGGGGGCGCGGTATCATTTCGCCACCTCCATTTCGTCAACGATGGCTTGCCAGCGGGCCGGGCTCTTGTCGAAGTCCAACACCCAATCCCAGCTCAAGCCGCGACGCACCAAGAACGCGACCACCGCGGGCTTGTTGTCCAGCGCGGCCGACCGGAGTGCATGGTCCGCGTCTTCGTAGTCGCGCCCCAGGTATTCGATCTGCCACCCGATTTTCTCGTTCGTCGCCACGAGCGGACGTTGACCCGCCGCGACAGTCTCCCGAAACCAAGCCGCGACGTCGAAGCGGTCGGCAGGGCGCAGATAGATTTGCGATGCCAGTTCCTTTGCGAGTTCCGGCACGGCGGCCGCAAATAGACCGTCCAGGCTCATCAATACGCGCTCGATGCGTCCGATGACTTCCGCCGTAACCTCGTCCGCCTCTTCGGGATACATGCGGCAGATTTCGAAGCGCGCGACCCTCACTTGCGCGAGAGCATCCGCCATATCTTGAGCGGGCGTGAAGCTGATCGCATCGGACAGGGTGTCTGTGCGGTCGTAGTCGTGATCGCTTGGGCTCTCCCAAAGCGCCTTCCACTCCCGCGCCATGGCGACTAGCACGCTCTCCTCTGTTGCGTTTGCGTTCGCCGTCATTGGCCACCGCCTTTCAATTCAGCTTGGGCCTTGAGGTCGCGGGCCTTCTTTTGGACGTCCGCGATCATGCCGTTAATTGCGCGCGCAGCGTGCGCGACCGTGTGAGCGCTGATTGATCCGCGCTCAGACGCACCCTTGAGCAAGTCCGCGACAACCGCGGCAAGCTCAAGGTCGTAATCGCAAAGGCTGACGGCGTCCGTCATGGCATTCCGCCATGCGTCGCGCTCAGCCGCCGGCACTGTGGCCGGGGTTGTTTCGCCCTGGCTCACTGCGCGCCGCCTTCCGACTGCAACGCGGGGTCGCGGACGTCTCCGTTGCCGTTCGCGCCGACCTTCGTCTTTGGCTTCGGCCCGCGCTTCTTTCCGGGCTTCACGGCCTTCTCTGGGCGCGGTGATCCTCCGCGACCCGAATCAAGCAGAAAATCTGCGTCGCGCTCGATCTTCATGAGCAGTTCGGCCAAAAGGTCGAATCCGGCGTTCGTCGTTTCGTTGATGCCGTGCGCGTCTTTCGTGGCGAGCGGCTGTAGTAAATCGACCAAGGCCCGTGCCTGAATCACGCGCAGCTTGATCACATCTTCCAAGTCGCCGCCGTCTTCTGCCAGGGTTGAGCGGCGGGTGTGTTGAGTTTTGGTCATAGGGTTCCGTCCTATCGTTGGGGTTCGATTGAACGAGCGGGCGTTAGCGCACCCACTCGCTACCCAATTACGGTAGACCTAAAATGACATATGGTCAATTCCGGTCTGCCCTAAAAGCGCCATTGCAGCCACAGGCCGCGCCTGTTATTTTTGGCGAGCATCGGCAACCTTGGAGTGTGCGCCACATGTCAGCCAAAAAGCCCGCGGGGCGGGGTCGACCGTTTACTGGCGGTCGCGACCCTATGGTTTCAGCGCGCCTGCCTGACGACTTGGTTGCGCGCATCGACACATGGGCGGGAAATCATGAGTTCAAGCCTTCGCGGTCCGCTGCGGTCCGTCGCCTAATTGAGATCGGCTTGGACGCCAGCGCGGCCGGCTGGTCAGCGGATCAGGCGAAGGGCAAGCGCAAATAGAAAGGGCGCCGGAATTACCCAGCGCCCCGACCAGTGCCCGCCGCAACCCTATTCGGCCGCGTGGAAAACCTGTTCCGCCATGTCCCCGGCGTCTTGCTCGCGGTCATCGTCGTTCGCGCCCGCGGCCCAAACCAATTGGTCGTCCGCCGACACGTAAGCCGATGAATTCACCGAGCCCAGCGACGGCTCAAGCTCAGCGTCGCCGTCTAGGGAATCGAGCGCGTCAATTGCGCGCTCAATCCAAGCCTCAAGGCGCGCGCGTGGCGAGGGGTAGCGCCTTCCCATCACGCCACCTGCCGTTGCGCATCGCCGCGCGCCACCTGTGCCGCAATCGCGATAAGCTCGTGCGGTTGCAGGATCAGCGCCGCGCCGGTCGGGATCGGGTCATTTTCCGTCACCACGTGAACGCCCGCATTTTCCAGCGCCGCACGGTTGGCGTTGGTGGCGTCGTAAATGGCGTCTTCCATTTCCATTACGAGGTCATGGCAGTCATCCGCCAGCGAAGCCGTGGCGCGGCATTCGTCATAGGCGCGATCTTGCGAAGCCGTCGAATAGAACGTCGTGCTGTAGTGGTCGTTCGCGTTCCAATTGTCGGACTTCGCCTTGTATTGCAGGGCGTAAGCCAGCTCAGCCGCAAAGCTCAGCATTTCGACCTTGGCGGCCGGTTTCGTGGTAGGCGTTTGGTCTGCTTTGAGCATCGGGTTCCGTCCGGTGTTTGAGGTAGACGGCCGGGTTGGTGTTAGCGCACCACCCGGCCACACAATTACGGTAGACCATAAATACTACCGACGCAATAACGGTAGACCAAAAATAATTCGGTCCGACCCACCGAAATTAACCCCTTTGGGAAGCTCCCCGATTTAGACTCTCCAAATCAGCGCCATTGCGGCGCGCCTTCGCACGGGAGATTTGTGCAATGCGTCTGTCTATTGCCGCGCGCGTCGCGGTCACCGCCTGCCTGTTAGTCGCGGCTCTGCCCGCCGATGCCGGAACGCATCGAACCCCTGCCACTGCCCTTGACGTTGAATTGTGCGCTCGCACCGCTTGGGGCGAAGCGCGCAACCAGCCCCGTTGGGTGCAGTCCTACATTGTGCATGTGATCGCGAACCGATGGCTGCACCCGTCCGCCCGCTGGGGCCGTACCATCGAACAAGTCGCGCTTGCCCGGCGTCAGTTCTCGCCCTGGCTTCCGACCGATGCGAATTACCTTGTGGTCACGGATCCCCGACTAGATCGGTTCAAGGGGTTTCGCCGCCTCAAGGTCGCGTGCGCCCTCATCCTCGACGGCCGGCGCGTTGGCGACATGCCCGACCCGACCAAGGGCGCGCTTTGGTTTCATTCCGGCGCGCGGCCCTATTGGGCGGTCAATCAGCGAGGCACGCGGGCCGGGGCGTTCACGTTCTACCAGCGCGCCAAACTGGCGGCCGAATCACCCGCGCGGGCGGACGATCCGATTGGGGATTTGATCCGGGCAATCGAAGCAGAGGAACGCGCGAGCGCTTCCCTGGCTTTGGCGGATTAGCGCCATTTCCTTCCGGACGGACAGGACAGATCACTAGGAATGTGTCCGTCCGTCCGGGACTTGCCCCCGGCGCGGTGACTGACCGATAACGCGGGGATGAATCCCTCAGAGTTCAAGAACATCCGGCATCAATTGGATTTCAGCGTTGCCGAGCTCGCCCGCGTTCTCGACGTGAGCGAGCAACAGGTCAGGCGCTATGAAATGCCGCCGACCAAGCGCAGCGCGCGGGCTGTGCCGGAATCGATCGCGCACCAAATGGAGCAATTGCGAGATGATCGAACGCGCACGACCAAGGCAGCCGCGAAAATGAATCCCTAGGGCTGCCGCGCCCGCCCTCGCGCCGCGATGAGGTCGAACACCAAGACTAGGGCGCCGGTCGGAACATAGAGCCAAAGCGCGCGCTCCCATTGCGGCGGACCGCCATCCGCAAATCCGAATGCCCCGACCACCACCGCAATTGCGGTCATGATTGCGACACTCAGCACCGCTAGGCCCGGATCACGCGAGCCGGTGCGATAGAGCGCCCAACGAACCGCGCGCGTGAATAGGAACATGCCGACAAGCGCGCCTAACAACTGAAATAGAAAAGCCTCGTTCATAGCCTTCCCCCGTGGAGTCGATGCGACAGCGTGAGCCTAGCACGGCCGGGCCATCCAGCGTGCCGCGAGCGGCGACAGTTTGGCCGGTGGATGCCCGTCCGCTCGCCACGTTTCGAGCGCGGCTTGGATTTCGTCAAAAAGGGCGTCGGTGCGCGCGCGTGTGAATTGCTGCCATGCGTGGGTGCCGACCGACTGAATTGCGTTCCAGCCCTGAATGCAGGTGTGGCGATCGTCGCCAAAACTCACCGCAAAGATGATTTCCCCGACCACTTCGGGCGGCCATTGCTCAAGCGGCGTTCCGAAATACTGCGCCCACGGGTTTGCCGTTGGCCGGCGCGCCTCAAGTTTCTCAAGGCGGATGACGCTGCCCCGGTTCATTGCAGCACCCGCAGGCGCTTTGCGCGGTGCGCCTCGACAGACTGCGCGAGATGGTCGACGTCATCGGCGCTATACCCCAGCGCGATCAATTGGCCGCGGTCGTCGCCATCGTTCGGGCCGAAAGCGAGATAGTCCAAAAGCGCCTCGTCCGGCCATTCGTCCATAGGCCGCGAGGCATACTGACGCCAGCTCGACCACGCCGCGCCGCTTTCCAGCTTAGTGATGCGTCGCAAATGGCTTGAGGTCATTTCGCTTCTCCGTTGGGATGGTGACAAAGATCACCGGCCGCCTGGGGTGCTGCGGTTCGGTTTGCTCAGCGCGCCACGCATCGGCCGTCTGTCCGGTGCGCAGGTACACGATTTGGGCATTGGGCGGAATTTCCCCATCGCTGCGCCTTTCGAGCCGTTCCAGCCTGCGCTTTTGGTGCGTGCTCATTTCAGTCCGCCGCCCTCTTCCAATTTGCGCAACCGCTCCTCGATCGCCACCAAGTCGACGGCCTTGCGATGCTCACCGACCAGCGATGCGAGCTGCTGGCCTTCGTCTACCGACAGCTCGCCACCGCTCACCGCCTTAATGATGGTGTTGAGCGCATCGAGTCCGTCTTGGGCGGTTTTCAGGTCGGGTAAGTCGATCTGCACCGCGCGCGCCTTTGGCACCGGGAGAACAGCCGCGATGGTGCGCAAGTAGGCGTCCGGTTTTTCAGCGCGCACCCGGTCGACGGCGTCTTGCCCGTTCTTCTCGAAATCGTTCATCAACGTCTCAAGGAATTTCTCACCCAGCTTGTTGCGCGCTCCCGGCGGACGGCCGGCAGGGTTTCCAGATTGGCCTGGTTGGAATGGTGGCGCACCGCCCTGTTTCGGCCCTGTACTATCAGGGGTGCTTGATTTGCCGCCGGGCTTGGTCATTCACGGCCCCGCGGTCGCGGCTTGAGCGCGTCGGGCGTCAGGGTCATATTGCGCCCCATGCCCCATGACGATTTTGAAAAGCGACACGATCCCAACGGCCCCCGGCAGTACGTCGCGGTCTTGATGCTCTTTGCCATCGGCTTTCTCGCATATGCCCTCTGGGGCGTTCCCGGTGGCGCCGGGTTCGGTTTTGGGCTCGTGGCCTTCTGGCTCGGCATCGGCATCACCTCCGGCTATTGGATCGGCACGCACGGCCCCACCGAGCAAATGGTGATTGAGCTGATGCACCGCATCAAACTAGAGCGCGCTAGCGGCCGGGCATCAGGCGATCCACGGGCGTAGGCGTCGCACCGATCAGCGCAGCTGCGCCCCGCTCACCAATTCGCTGCCCGGCGTTCCGGTTCGTCGATCGCGTTTGAACCGCCCGCAAGAGCGTTCGCAGGTACTGTTCGGCCTGGGTGCCTCGAACACGGGTCAGGGCGTCCGAGATTTCGCCGTAGAGTCGATCCTCAGCCGCGAGCCTCCGTTCGGGCGTCATCCCCGTGAGACTCTGTACGGCCTTCTTAACGGCTCTCAGCGGCTCACCCGACATGGCAAGACCGATAACGCCCGGCTCTGTCTGTGCCTTCACCTGCGCGTCCGTCGCCTGGCGCCCAAAGGTCCGCGAATTGCGCGCCACCGATGCCCGTAGCTCCAAGGCGCGAGCGGATCGCCCCACCTGACCATAAAACGCGCGGGCCGCTGGCTGCCCAATTGCTGCCGTGACCTTTTCGCGTGCGGCCTGAGACGACAGCGACTTGAGCATTTCGCGCAATTGGCGCGCGTCGGTGTTGGGGTCGGATGCCATCTCTTTGACGTTCGCAACGATTTCGTCGATCTGGTCGCGAAGGCCGGAAATAGCAGCCCGGCGCTCCCCGCGGCCCATACCCGCGAATTGCCGCGTCACCTGTTCGCGCGTCACCCGTGGATTAAGGATTGTGGCCCCGAATTCCGTTGCTTGAATTCTGCTGATCGGATCGGCCGCCGTGTCGAGAGCCTGCCCGTATTCCGGAACGAGCGCGCGCAAGCGCTGGCGAATTTCGGTCGCGAGCCCGCCATATGCCCGACCGGCCGCCGTCGTGCCGCGCATGGCGCCCTGCCCCTCAGCGCCGGCCGCAACCTCATTGAGCGCGCGCGTGAGGTAATCCAGTTGTCGAACATCCGGCATTCTCTCGAACGTCACCGTGCCGTCTGGGTTCTGGCGCGCCATGATCTGCCGCGACTGCTGCCCCTCAACGCGCATGAGCCGGTTCGCCTGGTTCACGGCCTCTTGCGGGACGCGGCCCAGCAAGCCCTCAACCTCACGTCCGCCCGCGCTGGCGTAGTCGATCGGCTGGTCATAGGCGTCATCGTATGCGGTGCGGCGCGCTTGGGCCGTCCCCTGACGAATTCCTGCCTGCCGAGTCTCAACCCCGACCGGCCGCCCCATCGTAGCGTCAAGCGTCGCGCCCATTTGCTGATTGGCGGACGTTGCCCGGCGCTCGATCGCAGCGCGTGCCGCCGATGATCCGGGGCCGGAACGCTCCAAGGCGGTATCAAGCAAATTGGCCGCCGCTGGTCCGGCGTCCGCAACCATTGCGTCCGGACCACCTTGGCGAATTCGAGCCGCGCCCGTTCCGCTCAACGTGTCATCCGTGCCGAGCTGGCGAATGATGACGTTCGCCGCCTCGCGCGAAATACCCAGCCGGCGCAACATCGCGTCCGACGAAAGGAAATCGGCCACACGCTGAGCGCCTGAACTGAGAGCCTGACCGACCACGGGCGCGGCCACGCCAACGGCAGTGCCGACCAAGCCGCCGACCCCCGCACTAATGCCGCGATTTGCTGCGCCTCCCTCACCGCGAACAAATCCGTCAGACGCCCCGACCCCGGCGCCAATCACACCACCGCCAGCGGCGCGCGTGAAAAGCGGGACCGTTGAATTCACACCCAGCGGAACGCCAAGGGCGCGAAGCCCTGCAACCGTGCCGCCGATCCCGCCTGCCAATTGCACCGCGGTTGAGCTTTCCGGGTTCTGTTCTTCGCGGTAGCGATCACGCGCGCGCTGATATTCGAGCCCTTCCTCATAGGGTGCGCCCCCAAGCGCTTCCGGCAGAACCGAGTTCGCGCCCGCGCTGATTTCGTCGAGTGCGCCCCCGATTACAGGGACACCCTTCGCCGCTTGGCGAATCACGTCATCGAGCGCGTACCCGAACCCGCCCTCTTGGGCCTGCTTCGCAACATAGGCGTCCATGATCTTGCGCCGCGTGCCGTCGCCAGCGTCGACCAGCTTTGACCCGCGATACGTGCGCTTCAATTCCTCGAGAGATTTGCCGGAATAGGGATCGGCCGGCGCTGTGCGAAACTCATCCGGCAAATCATCGTCCGGCACGTCCGCCGATGCGTTGGCGCCCGGCGCCTGCCCCGTGTCGGGCAGGTCGTCGTCCGGCACATACTGCATGGCCTGAAATTGCCGACCGGCTTGCGGGGCCTGCGTGTCGCGCATTTGACTGAGAAAATTCGCCATCACTGATACGCCCACTTTCCGCCGCGCACGATCATCGGCTTGCCTGATTTCGATACACCCCTTTGACCTTCCTGCAGCGGCGCACCGGCACTGCCGCCGCCGCTCCCCGGCATCCGCCCGCCACCCTGCATGGTCGCCGCAGCGCTTGGGCTAGGCAGCGCGCTTTGCGCTTGTTGGGGTTGTCCGCCCGCCGCCGGTCCCTGCGAGAAAATCCCAGCCCCACCCCGAACGAATGACGTCGCGGGTTTGCGATCCTCGAACATGGTCGCATCAACGCCCAACTCTTCCCAATTCGGTTCCTCGTAGCGGTCGCCAAAGAAATTGCGACGCTGGTTGCGCACAAGCGATGCGTGTTGCTTCGCCGCCCGTTCGTTGAGCATCGAGATACGGGCCAGCTGATCGCGGACAATCGTCTTGTCGTTAATGTTCTTGAATAGCTCAGCCCAAGCGCGCTGCGCGTCGCCGTCCGTCTGCACGCCCTTATTCAAGCGTAGGCTTTCGTTGCGCAGCCGCTCCATCGTGGTTACGAACGAATTGTAGTTGCGCGTGTTCTGGTCGTTGGGATCGACGGCGCCGAAAAATGATTTGGCCTCGCTGTACTTGTTCGAGAGCAAGCCGGGGTCCAATTGGCCGTTGTCGATCTGCCCCATGATGTTGGTCACGTCCGCGTTGTTGTTGGACGCGATTTGCACCTTTTCGAGCATATCGTTTTCGGCCTTCTGCAACCCGACCGGCAGAGGCTTTGTGGATTGCCCGCGACCACCGCGGGTGTAATCCGCAGTCGCGCGCGAAGCGTCGGCCGCCGCGTAGCTCTGGGAAGCGTTGGCGCGTGATGCTGCGATTTGCGCCGCCGTCTGTTGTTCCTCAAGCCCGAATTTGCGCTCGCTCATCTGCTGCGCCTGTTTTTGCTGCAACGTCTGCGCCTTGGCGATCACTTGCTCACGCGCCGTAAAGGGCAGGTTCGCAATGGTGTCGGGCAGTCCGAATTCCTGCCGGTTCTTTGGGTCGCTCAGAAACGACGTCCATTTTTCCGGTGTGTCGAGACTGTAGGCGATGCTCGCCACCTTCTCGGCATTCTTCGCCGCCCGCTCCTCATCGAACGTGACTTGCGAGCGCTGATCCTGCGTCCGCAAGCGGCTGAGGTTCGTTTCGCGGTCTTGCTGCGCCTGCCCGAATTGCTGAGCGTCGCGCATCCGCCCCAGGAAACTCCCGACAATGTCGGGTTGCTGAATGTCATATCCGGCCATCGTCTCAATCCTCAGAACGGGTTTACCCAGGGGTTATCGTCGTAGGCATTGCTGCGGCGGTTGCCGAATGCGCCGCCCTTGGAATCGCCGTAGGCGCCGGCCGCCTGGCTCAGGAAATTGTTGAAGCTGTTCGCGCTCGTGATGGCGTTATTGGCCTGAGCGTTCCCGGCCGCTGTAAAGGCGTTCGCCTGACCGGCCGCCGCGTTCGCCCCGAACGTGCCCGTTTGAGCGGCTGCGTTCTGCCCGCTCTCTGCCGCCGCCCGCAATCGCGAAATGTAATTGCTGAAACCCTGATCCGCTAGGTTCATGCCCCGGTCTTGAATGGCTTTCAACGTGCCGCCACTCTGCAACATGCCGCGAGCCGCCGCGCTGCTTTGAACCTGCTGTGTCCCCTGATCTAAGGCGTACCTATAACCGGGATCCTCGCGGAATTCGTCAAAGCCCTTCTGTTGCGCCTCCGCCCCGTCGAAACCGTAAAGCGCGTTGAGGCGCGAGAGTGCATTACCACCGGCCGCGCGGTACGGCTCGAAATCACCGCGCGTCTGTTCGTATTGTCGCTGCTGCAACGCCGCCGATCGCTCAGCCGCTTTTTGCTGCGCGTCCGATGCGCTGCTACTCGCATAGATCGAACCGGCCGCGCCAACCGCCGCCGCTGCTACTGCCCAAGGCATACGCTTTTCCCTTCCAATGGTCCGCGGCCGAATTTCTCGGTGCGAATGCAGAAAATGCAGGTAATGCGATCCTGCCCGCTATCGTTGGTGACCCAGTGCGACTTGCGATTGTCGAACAACCATATTTCACCCGGTCGTGGTTCGAGCGCTTCCCGCACCCCGTCATGCTCAGCCCAAAAGCGAGCGCCCGGCGCGCTTCTGAGGCTCAAATAAAACTTGTCGTATTGCTGAACGTGCCATCCGTCGTCTGTGTGGCGGTCGATGCCGAGCCCGTGCGGAATGCGCGTGATGAGAATGCCGCCCATCATTTCGCCCTGAACGCGCGCCATGAGGTCGAACGCGATCGGCTTGAGCGATGGCAGGGCGTCCCAAGCGGGATACCAAATCGGAACGTGCGCGTCGTTGAAGCGCGACCAATCGCCAGACGCCCGGTGCGGCGCGTCGTCGTTGTAGCGAACCCAAATGTCCGACATTTGCGCGTGAGGCGTGCCGGGCGCGGTCTTGCGCCGGCTGTGTTGGTCCCAAAGGTCCGGCCGCGCGTCGAGTTCGCGCAACACCCCGTCAATCTGCACGCCGCTTTGGATCAGCTCGAAATGTCTCATTGCTGGCACCACCAAAACGATTGGGGCTTAGCGGCTGCAGCGAGAAAGTGGGCGCGATCGGCCTGCACGTTCATTTGCAACAGGTCGGTGCGCAGCGGCCAATGATTGCCCGGCATGAGCCAACGGTAAGCGTCCTGCACCACGTCGAAGTTCTGCAGGTCATCGAAGCGAACCACCTTCACGAGCGGGTGATCGTGGAACGCGCCCAAGATGCGTGCGCAGTCGCGAAAGAAATCAATCGCCTTGGGCCGGTCGAATTCGGCGCCATCCATGTAGCGCTCGAATGAAATCAGCGCGTCGCCCGTGTCCCGCTCCACAATGAGGGTGCGCGGCTCGATCTCTGACAGGATCCGCCCAAGCTGAAACGTAAGGCCGCTATCCGACAGCCCGACATAGGGCAGCGAGAGCGAGAACCAGACGGCCCGCAATTCCTCGAACGATGCGCAGACCCTCAACGGTTCGTGCAGGCAGATTGATTGCGGCGTTGACGCCACCACCGACCACCACGCGGTGCGCGAGCGAGGCAGCCCGACAATGAGAAAGGGCGAGGGGGCCTGCATCAATGCACCGCCTCGCTACCGTTGAACTGCGCGAGCATGAACGCACCCGGCGTGCAGGCCGGGAGTAGCGCTAGAATTGCGTCATTGAGAGCCTCAAGCCGCGCAACCAATTCGTCCGGGGGCAAAAGCCCAACGCCGCCGGTCAGCACCGCGCGGCCATCGTCTTCCACCACAAGAAAGCCCAGCGATGCCGCACGCTCGATCGTGATTTCAGCGAGGATGTGTTGCAAGAGATCGGGTTGACGCTTGGTCATAGCGGCCACACGGCTTTGTAGGTCGGGCTTGGCGCCGTGGCCGAAACGATCCAACCCGGCGCGGGGTCGATCGGCCCGACACAGAATTGCGGCAAGGTCACCCCGGCCGCCGTCGTCACGGTGCGGAAGTATCGCGCCGCCGCAAGAAAGATCGGGCCAAATGTCCCCGAAGCGTCCGCCGTGACGGGCGCGGTGTTGGGTGTCGTGAGCGATGCGTTTGAGTAGGTCGCCAACGGTGTCGAAATGCCGACGTCCGCCCAATAGAACGCGCGGGCGCCGGGGTATGGCGTGCCGTTCGCATCAACCAGCGTGTGACCCGTGAGGGCGTCAATGCTCGCCATCGCTAGTGCTCCGTTCCAGTTTCGTTGGGGATGGCTTGGACGGTCGGGCGGGTGCGCAGAAACGCGACCAGCGCCGGCATGTTCTCGAACACGTCCGCCGTGAGGTCTTCGGACGGCAACCGGCCAATGAGTTTGACGCGGTCGCCATCGAGCGCAGCGTCGGCGCCGGTGTCGTGCAGGCGTTCCAGCAACAGGCGGCCAATGATCGGGGTGAAAATGCTCACGGCCGCCACCCCGCGGAATTCCGCCAATGAGCCCGGACGGACACGGACACCCCTATAGGGTTCTGTCCTGTCCGTCCGGAATTTGTCCGGACATGTCCGGACGTTTGTCCGGCGTTTTGGGCGCTCATTTGATCACCCAAAAATGCGGGTGATGCACCCCGACCAAGTGCGAAACGCTAAGGTTCGTGATCGCGCGAGCGATGGCTTTACGCAGCGCCTCGTCCGACATTTCGCCAGTGCGTTTGCGCGCGACCATCATCCAAATCTCTTTGGTCGTGACGCGGACGTTGGGCAGCCCTTCGGGGGCCTGCTGACCGTGTTCCTCGACGGCCTCACGCAACCAGCCCAGCGCCTGCTTATCGCCCTTGCTGATCCGATTGGACGCACGGTTGACGCGCTGGCTGAGTCCGCTTTCCTCGATCACACACGTTGTCTGCGTGTCGCCATCGTCGTCGATCCCAAGCGCGACCTGTTTGAGCCGGAAGGCGTAGACCTGGCCGTCTGCATCGTCGCGGCCCTTTGAGACGCGGGCAGCGCGCTCGCCACCCTCACCGGCCGAAACCTCAACCTCGACGTCCACCGCGGCCCTAAGCGAACTGTGTCCCCGTGAGCCCCGGCTTTCATCCTTACCGGTGTGATGGACAATCATCACGTGACAGCCGGTTTCGGATCGGATGCGATCGAACACGCCCACCATGTGCGTCATATCGTTGGGCGCGTTCTCGTCCGCCCCGCTCATGGCACGGCTCAGCGTGTCGATGATGACAAGCTCAGCGCCGCAATCCTTGATCGTGGCAATGACGCTTTGAACCATCGGCTCATTGCGAAAGAGCGAGAGCGCCCCCCGATGCACAAAGAGGTCAGGCGCCGCACCAAATTCGCTTTGCACTGCCGTCAGCCGCTTTGCGAGCCCGGCCGAACCCTCAAGCGAAAAGAGGGCAACGCGACACTGACGAACGCGCCGGCCGAACACTTCGCGGCCTGTGGCGAGGGCGTGCGCGACGTTGAGCCCTAAGAACGTCTTGCCGCATCCGCTGGGGCCGTACCAAACGGACAGGTCGCCCGCGTGAATGAGCCCCTTCAAGAGATACCGGGTTGAGACTTCAATCGCGATCGTCGATGCGCTCTGCAACAGCAACAGCTTGGCCGGGGCCGCGTCATCGGCGCGAGCTGCCCGGCTGCGGTCGTGACCGTTGGCCTTTGGTTTGAAATGCCGCGTCGTGGCCGCGCGGTCGACGGCGTTGGGTGATAGGTCGGTCATGCCGCCTGCCTCGCCCAATCGTTCCAATCCTGTCCCTCTGATTTCGGCGCGACCGTCAGCGCCTCTTGACCGGCGTCAGCCCAGCGCTCAGCGCACGCCTCTGCGGCCTTGATCCCAACCGGATCGTTGTCCGCAAAGATCGTCAGACAATCGACGCCAGCCAGAACGGGAAAGGCTTTGATCGCGCCGGCAGTCCCAACCGCCCAGACCTGAAAGCCGGAAGAGATCAGCGAGAGCCCGGTTTCGATGCCTTCGCAAATTCCTAGGCCGGTCGTGACTTCGGCGTCGGGCGTCAACTTGATCGCCGCGCCCGTCACACGGCCCAGCATCATCTTGGCCTTGCCGTGCTCGATCTTCCCGGCGCCATCGGCCCGCAGGAATGTCCGATGAATGCCGCAGCCAATGCCGGTGCCTATGTCGACCATCGCCGCGACCATCGCGGGCAACCTCTCGTCACTGCCGCGCGGGCAAGCCGGATGGAAGCGAAGGCAAGACGGCAAGTCGCCCGTGATGCCACGAGCGGTGCGCAGATAGACGTCCGCAGGCGTCCCCGCAATCGAACTGGACGCCCGCCAAAGGCGCCGGGCAAATTCGATATTCCGCGCCTCTGTGTCGTCGTCGTCATCCGCCACCGGCAAGACAACCGGCGCCCGCGGTGTGGACTTCGGCGCATCACCGCGAGCGGCAAACCCGAGATATTCGACGCAAGCGACTTGGTACGCATCGGAAAGCGAAATGCCGCGAGCCGCCGCAATCAAGTCGATAAGGTCGCCGCCGTCATCGGTGGCGCTATCTCTCCAGCGCCCCGTTCTGCCCACAAAGAGGCTTGAGCCTTTTTCGCCTGCGATTGATCCGGCGTGCCAATACCCGTGCGACTTGATCGCGCCGGGTAGTTCACGCGGAACGACGTCGTCAATCAGCCGGGCGAGCATCCGCGCCGCCTCTGCCGCCTTCGGCCATTCTTCGCGCATGGTCACGCCGCGCACTCCTCTTGTTGTTTTGTGGCGAGCATGTCGGGCGCGATCGTCTTCAGCCGATCGAACACGGCGTCTGCGATCTGTTCATGCACGGGGCGCGAAAACCAAAAGAGCGCGAACGATTGCGCGCGCCCTTCGTTATCGGTGTAGGTGCGCGACGGCATCGAAATCCAAAGGCGATCTGTGTTGCCCTCAGTGAACCGATGCACCGCCACGTCACGAATTGAGAGTGCAATTTCGGGCAAAAGCAGGGACACGAACGCAACGCGCGTTCCCCGCTTATCGCGCCGCCATTTCGTCACCTCAACGGCAAGTGTCGGGATCTTGGACTCGGTCATGCCGCCGCCCTTTCGATCCAGCCCAGGCGCAAGGCTTCTGCGCGCGCTTTGGTGACAGCGTCGACCAGCTCGTCAAACTGGTCGAGTTTGAAGTTCACGCCCTTTGCAGTCGGCTTTTCCTCGTCGCCATCGGCGTACCAGAGCCGCACCGAAACGTGCTTCGCGCCTTTGAATTCGCCAAGGCTCACCCGGATATGCTCGCGGGCGTTCTTGGGCATCCGGTGAATGAGGATTTCATCGCTCATCTGGACAATCCCCGCAGAGCGTTGAAAGCGTCCAAAATCTGCAACTGCGTGCGACGGCTACCCGCTGCGCCGGCCAAGCTGTACCCGGCCGTTAACCCGGCTCGGACTCGGTTGAGCAAATCGCTGGCAATCGGTGCCGCACCCATGATTTCGCCGTCCAATACTCGCTCGCGGCGCTTGCCCTTCACGGGCTCAGTGATTAGGTTCTGCATCGTCATCGTGTCCTTGATTGGGGATGGTGACCGGGTTTGCCGCCCGGAACTGCTTGCTGCTGCTGAAATGAAATTGCGCCGGCCGCTGGATCGCTCCGCGGTCGGCGTTTTCGTTTGGGGTCGGGGAGATCGCGGCGCGCATCGGCGCTTAGGCCGCCGCCATCGGAAGCGACTGCAGGAAGTCGTTGAAGTCCGATCGCAGAATGCGCGTGCTGCGTCCGATCTTGCGGGCGCGCAGCTTCTTGTCCTTGATCAGATTATAAACCTGCCGCTCGCTAAGGCGGCCCTCGATGGCCGTCTCTTTGATCGTCAGACAGGGGCTGACGGTCGGCGGGTTGTCCGGCGTGAAGCTCATCAATCACTCCTTTGCTGGGCGCACGGGGCGCGCTGCACGCAAAGGAATGATCCCGCAGGGACCGACTTAGAATTCGACCGGAACTAACTTGGGTGACCCAGGGACACCTTGGGTGATGTCAGTCCTTCACGCGCCCGCCACTGGTCGCGCGGCGCTTGCGCATTCGGTCCCACAAATCACCGTCAAGCGGCGGGAATGAGAGCGTTTCCGGGTGCGGGTCTGTGCCCACGCTCCAAATCGCATCACTGTCCAGCAATGGCGCCATGTAGCCGCGCGAACGAAAATCGACGCCAAACACCTCGAAATTAGCCGCCAGCCTCAAGAACAAGTCGAGTTTTTCCTGGGCGCGTTGCTGGGCGGTTATTTCGTAGAAATGGGCCTTTTCGGGACTCATGCCGGCGAGGTCATCGGCCCATGTGATCCCCGCGTTCCTCATGTAGGTCAGCGCGGCGCAGAGATGAGCGACGGGCTTAAGCTCGCTCCACGCCTTGTCGAGTGTGTTGCTCGATTGGGCAATTCCAATCACGTCATCCCGATCACGCTTCACAAAGAAATCCCGTGCCTTCCCGAGACTCGCCCCGCCTTCGAGTTTGTCCGCGTGGTGCTCTGCAATGGTGCGCAACACGCAAAAAATCTTTCCAACCGTGATGACGTCCGGCAAACGCTCGTCAAACATCCGCTGATAGTCGACGCCCGCAGCGCCCGCCAGCGCACCCCACCCGCCAGACGGCGTCATAAAAAACCGAATTGCGCGGCTCTCGTTTGCGGCCGCGTCCGTGCCAGGCTTCGCGAGAATGTCCATCGCGGTCGGGATCAACAGGGCGCCCGCCTGTGCGCGGAAAGCGTTCCGGGCTCGATCCGCCGCGGCCGAGATGGCCGGAAAGAGCATGAACGAAATAAGCCAGACGCAACGGTGCATCGTTGCAAATCCCGCCTCATGGTCTTCGCCAGCAAATACGGGTGGCGGTACCGCCGCGGCATCATCGAATAGGTATGGCATTGCGCGCCTTCCGTGGGCGTGTCCGTAGAGAGAGCGGCGCGGCGGGCGTGTACGGAACACACGCTTTTCGCTGGCCAAAGCTAAGCCGCGCCAAGGTCATTCTATCAGCTTGTTGCGATCCTTCGCTTTGCGTCGTCGATCGTCGCCACGCTGGGAAACTTGATCCCGAGTTCGGGCAGGTTCGCGCTCACGGTGTCGGACACATAGTTAGGGATGAGATGCGCGTAATGACGTTCGGTCATCCGAATATCAGCGTGCCCAAGCTGCCGCGCGATCACCTGCAACGGCGTTCCCGCCATCGCGAGCCATGAACCGTGTGTATGGCGCAGAATGTGAAAGCTGATCGCGGGCTTGATCCGCGCGCGTTTGCACGCTGCCGCCATCGGCCGCAGCTGTTCGGACTTCCGCCAGCCGCGCCCATCGGCGCGCTTAAACACCAACGCATTGCGCGCCTGCCCTGCGATCATCGAAGCGAAGAACCGCGCGCCCTCTTTGGTCAGGAACACGTGACGGGACTTGCCCGCCTTCGCTTCCCGAACCGTCACCACCTTTGCGCCTGGGTTCACCTCGCCGCACTTGAGGCGAATCAATTCCCCATAGCGACACCCGGTCAGCAACGCGCCGCGAGCGAGGTCCGCGAAGTCGTCATCGGCCGCATTGATAAAGCGGCCTGCGTCGCCCTCCGACAAAAACCGATGAATTGCGCGGTCGACACCCTTAAATGGTTTGACCTTGGTCCAAGCCAAATCCGAAACCGCGCGGTCGTGCTCGAACGCGAACGTCAGCGCCGCCCGCAACACACCAAGCGCCCGATTTGCCGACACCTTCCGCTTACGCTGCGCGTCGTCGTCGCCCGCCTCTTTGGCGCGAGGCTTGCCGCCGCGCTTCATGCTCGCTGCGCCCGCAATGTCATTGCGCCATTTCCGGACCTGCGCCGCGGTTAGCTTTGACAGCCGGGTTGAGCCCAGCGCCGGCACGATCTTGGTATTGATGACGTGTTTGGTTTGGCTGATCGCCTTGCCGCGAACCTCATAGTCCGCGAGGTATTCGCGCATCGCGTCCCCGACCGTGTAGGCCGCCCCGACATTGACCCCGCCCGCCTCAGCGACGCGACGCACGCCGCCCCAAGCCTGGGCCTTTTGCTGCGCCTCGCCGTAATTGAGAAATTTCACCCCGTCCGTGTCGTTGAAGTCGTCAGCCAGGCCGATCCGTTCTTCGCGGTAAACGCCATCGTCGGTGCGCGAGCGCGCCAGCCATGAGCCGCCAGAGGCGCGGCGCCGGTACCCGAGATGCAGCCCGCCACCGAGATTGACGAAATACGGGTCCGATCTGATCGCGAGTTTGAACCGCGACGTCCGATTTTCGAGGGGAACACTGCGAACACGTCGACCCATCGGCTTGGCCTCCAAGGGGTTTGGGTAGAATCCCGTCCGTTTTGGGTAATATATGTGGATGCAGCTCAGTGCAGTTGCAAGCGCAATAGTGCGGAATCATTGGCCCGCCTGAATTGCATGACCGTGAACAGAAACGCACCGAAAGACCGTTTTTCGCCCTCTCACGGCGAAAACAGGGGTTCGAGTCCCCTTGGGGGCACCATTCCAAGCCGCACACCGCAACCGCTGTGGCCGTGCTGCAACGATGCCGGTGAAGTCGGGTCGGCACGGAACACCAGCCAAGCTCAAGCGTTGCTGTTACTGCGTCCAGTCCCAATCCCAATCGTCAAGGGCGCCGGTAAGCCCGCTCTTCCCAGCAGGGTTTCAGACTGCAATGGCCGCCCGTGCCCCAAACGCGGGCGGCCAAATCATTTTCCGGCGAGCTTCGTGATCAGCACGCGCCAGTGCGTGAGCCCCTGATAAAAGGCGTCGGCCCGAACCCGCTCATTCAAACCGTGCGCGAAGGAGTCGCTGTCCTTCATGAACAGCTCGCCGGCGCCATACGTTGGAATTCCCGCGGCGCGGAAAAACACGCCGTCCGTCGCCCCCGACGACATGCTGGGCACGATGCGAACCCCCGGATAGCCGGAATGAACCGCGGCCGTGATCGCCGCCACCACGTCTTTGCGCAGTGGTGAGGCGTCACTCGACGTGTAGTCGTCCATCGGCGCGATCTCGATCTTGGGTCCCGCCAGACGCTGCAGTTGCGCCTGCACGGCCTTGATGGTGACGCCCGGGAAGATGCGGCAGTTGACCGTCCCCACCGCCCGCTGCGGCAAGGCGTTGTCGGCATGCCCCGCCGCCAACATCGTCGCCACGCACGTCGTGCGCACCTGACCGACCGAGAACGGATCGGCCGACAACACCGCCGCTGCGCGTTTGTCCCCCGGCCGCGCCGCAAACCGCGCCATCGCCTTGCCGATCTTGTCCTTTTTGATCTGCCCCACCGAGCGGAAAGACGCGATCGTCGTTTCGTTCCACATCACCGGAAACGCATAACGCTGCAAGCGCGCCAGCGCACCGACAAGGTCGTAGATCGCGTTTTCCTTACGCGGCGCCGATGAATGCCCGCCTTCATTGCGCGCCGTCAGCGTAAAGCTGGCGAACGTTTTCTCCGCCGTCTGCAAACCATAGGTGACGGGCTTACCATCGGCTTCCGCCAGTTCGCCAGCGCCCGCGTCCGAGTTCAACGCGAACTCACCGTCAACCAACTCGCGATGATCTTTGATCAAAGACTTCGCCGTCACCCCCGACGTCTCTTCATCGCCCGTGAGCACGAGAATAAGATCGCGCGTGGGCACAAACTTTTCTGCTTTCAAGGTCAGGAACGTCGAAGCCATCAGCACCAGGCCGGCCTTGTTGTCCTCGGTGCCGCGGCCGAAGAAATAGCCGTTCTCTTCGATCAGCTTGAACGGATCGCGTTCCCAGTCGGCACGATGCGCCGTCACCACGTCCATATGCGCCAGGAACAGGATCGGCTTGCCGCCCGAACCGTCGCCGCGATAACGCACGACCAGTGCCGCCGTCTTGTCGAACGGAACGAGATTGATGTCCTTGTCGTCAAACCCGCCGTCGCGAAACCGATCGGCCAGGTACTTCGCCATCTCGGGCACACGCGCGCCCTCGACGGAGGTGTCCATCTCGACGACGGTCCGATAGATGTCGAGGGCCTGCTTCTTCTCCGCGTCCGTCGGTGACGCCTGCGCCGTTACGGCAGCAGCAAGGGCCACAACCGCCGCGCCGAAGAAAGTCGAAAACCGCATGTCCATGGATCCCCGAAAAGCCAAGTTAAGCTTCATGCGACGCCGACGCGCATTGCGCAAGTAGTTCCATCCGGCCCTCAGGAACTTGCCCGCAGGCTCCGCGTTCACTGTCTTCCGGCACTGCAACAAAGGACGCTCCAGCCATGTCACCCCATTCGCAACGTTTCCAGATGCCGCGCGCGCTTCTCTTGGCCGCCTGGGCCTGCGTCGCCATGCTCGCGGTCCAGCCGGCAGCGGCAGACGCCGCCGCTGAAAAACACATGCAAGGCGTCATCGACCAAGGCTTTACGATCCTCAAGGACAAAAACGGCGGCGAAGCGCAACGCAAGGCACGCTTCCACGACTTTGTGGTGGCGAACATCGACACGGAAAAGACGGGTCTCTTCGCGCTCGGCCAATACCGCCGCGACGCCAGCCCCGGCGACCTCGGCCCTTACGCCATCGCCTTCCGCGACTACGTGACCGCCGTGTACGAAGCACGCCTTTCCGAGCGCAGCGAACAATCGCTGAAAGTCATCGGCTCGCTCGACAACAAGGCGGGCGACGTGACGGTCAACGCGCAGGCGAACGATCCGAACGCGACCGATCCGATCAAGATCGCCTTCCGACTCAACGGCGCAAACGGCAGTTACAAAGTGGTGGATGTTCAGGCCGCAGGCGTGTGGCTCTCCATCGAACAACGCGACGCGTTCAACACGTTCCTTTCTAAGAATAAAGGCGACATCAAAGCGCTTACCGCCGACCTTACCGCGCGCGCCCAGAAGATCCGCAGCGCCGGCAAAAGCAGCTAAACGCAAAGAGGGGCGAGTGCGTCAGGCGCTCGCCCCGAACGCATAGGCGTTCATCGACAGCGATCCGAACTCCCACGATTGATGCAGCTTGCGCGCGGGCTCACCCGCCGCCGCCCCGCGGGCCACGAAAATCGGATCGAAATGCTCCGCCGACGGATGATTGATCTCCGCATAGGGCGCGGCGCGCTTCCAATCCTGAAGCCCGGCATCGTCGCCTGACTCCAACGTGCGGTCGAGCCAATCCGCAAACGACGTCGCCCATTCCGCCGGCGCAGGCGTGGGCCTCGCGCGTAAGTTATGCGTGGCGCTGCCCGATCCGATGATGAGGACCCCTTCGTCGCGCAAAGGCTTCAACGCCTGCCCGATCGCAAAGTGAACGGCGGGATCCGCGCCTCGCACAAGCGAGAGCTGCGCCACCGGCACCTGCGCTTTCGGCCACGCCAGCATCAGCGGAATCCAAACGCCGTGATCGCGCCCCCGCGATTCATCGACGCCGGCGGCAACATCCGCCGCGTGCAACAGCGCCACCGCACGCTCCGCCACATCCCGCGCAGGCTGCGCGGGATAGGTCATCCGATAAAGCTGCTGCGGAAAGCCGTAAAAGTCGTGGATCGTATCTGTGCCGAGGCCCAGCGTGGGCGTCGCCTCCTCCCAGTGCGCGGAAATGACAAGAACCGCCTTCGGCGCCGGCACATGCGCGGCGAGTGTTTTTAGAAACGCGCTCGCCGCGGTGTTGTTGATCGCAAGCGTCGGCGCCCCATGAGAGAGAAACAAAGTTGGCATTGTCATGGAAACGCCTCCGCTTGCATTGATCCTCAGCTGGCGCGCGCCAAACCCGGCGCAGCGTGCGCGCCAACCCAAGCGTCGAACCTGGTGAGGAAGCCCGACAAGAGCCCACGCACGTTTTCATCGGCGATATGCCCGTCCGTGTCGAACGCTTTCTGGATCGAGCCCAAATAAAGCTCCGGCTGCGCCAATGTCGGCACATCGAGGAACACCAACGACTGACGCAAATGATGGTTCGCGCCGAAGCCGCCGAGCGCGCCCTGCGAGATACTGACGACCGCACCGGGCTTACCCGCCCATGCGCTCGATCCATAAGGACGCGACCCGACGTCGATCGCGTTCTTCAACGCGCCCGGCACCGAACGATTGTATTCCGGCGTGACGAACAGAACGCCGTCCGCGCGCTTCAACGCCTGACGAAACGCAGTCCATTCGGCCGGCGGCGCGTGATCTAAATCTTCGTTGTAGAGCGGCAAAGTGCCGATCTCGACGATCTGAAGCTTCAATCCCTTAGGCGCCGTTTCGACCAGATGCTGCGCGACTTTGCGCGACAGCGAGTCTTTACGAAGGCTGCCGACAACGACGGCAATGTGACGAGTCATGTGAACACCTGTTGGTTTGTGGCGGGCTCCGCCCACGGATGAATGACGCTGTGGGTGATTTTGTTCCTCCCAACACGAATGACAATCTTCGAAGCAATTGACTTATTGTCTACATTTACTTGACAATAGCGGAATGGACCGCTTCCGCACCCTCGAAGTCTTCGCCAGAACGGCCGAGCGCCTGAACTTCGCCGCCGCAGCGCGCGATCTGAAACTCACGCGCGCGATGGTTTCCAAACACATCGGCGATCTCGAAGACCATCTCGGCGTCCGCCTCTTCCAGCGCACCACCCGCCGCGTGAGCCTGACCGAAGCGGGCCGCGCCCTTGCCGCCCGCGCCGGCGCGGTGATCGACCAGCTCAACGAAACCGAAGACGCGGTGCGCGAACTACACACCGTGCTGCGCGGCAAGCTGCGTATCAACGCACCGGTGTCGTTCGGCAACCGCCACCTAGCGCCGCTTGTCGCGCGCTTCTTAAGCGACCACCCCGGCGTCGAGATCGACCTGACGCTCAACGACCGCACCGTCGATCTCATCGACGAAGGCTACGACCTCGTCATCCGCATCGGCGTACCGCAACCCTCAAGCCTGATCATGCGCCGCTTAACCGAAGGCCGCCTGATCATCGTCGGCAGCCCCGATTACCTCCGCCGCAACGGGTTGCCGAAACAACCCGCCGATCTGGCGAAGCACAACTGCCTGGGCTACGCGCATTGGGCCTTGCGCGACGAGTGGCCGCTCACCCATCCAGACGGCCGCATCGAACGTGTCCGCGTCAAAGGAACCCTAAGCTCGAACAACGGCGACGCGTTACGCGCTGCCGCGCTCGCAGGCCTCGGCCTCATCCTCCAGCCGACATTCTCCATCGGTTGCGACATCGCCAGCGGCGCGCTCGTTCAAGTCCTGCCCACCTTCAAACCGCGCGAACTGACGATCCAAGCCCTCTACGCGCCGGGCGCCGCACCAAATGCAAAACTCCGCGCCTTCATCGACATGCTCGCCAAGGAATGGAATGGCACGGCGCCGTGGGATCGCGAGATGAAGTCAGGGAAGCGCTAGCGCCTTTAAACACCACTGCGTGCTACCGTCGCTGGGGCAACCCGTCATATGCGCAACGAGGCCGATTCGCACATAACTGGGCGTCGGAGGCGTGGCATGTTCAACCATCCGTTGGCGCGCGAAATTGCGGTCTTAGTCTGCATCAAGATCGTAGCACTCGCCGTATTGTTCTTTGCCTTCTTCGGGCCGCAACACCGGCAGCATATCGACGACCTCGCCGTCGAGAAGTCGTTGCTGTCCAAACCCGCGCAGACGGAACCGAAACCATGACCCCGGACTTCACCGTCGTCGACCTCTCGCGCCTGCAATTCGCGCTGACGGCGATGTATCACTTCCTCTTCGTGCCGCTGACGCTGGGCCTCGCCTTCATGCTGGCGATCATGGAAAGCGTCTACGTGATGACGAACCGCCCCATCTGGCGTCAGATGGTGAAGTTCTGGGGCGTCCTCTTCGGCATCAACTTCGCGATGGGCGTCGCGACCGGTATCACGATGGAGTTCCAGTTCGGCACCAACTGGGCCTACTACAGCCACTATGTCGGCGACGTCTTCGGCGCGCCGCTGGCCATCGAAGGCATGATGGCCTTCTTCCTCGAAGCAACCTTCGTCGGCCTCTTCTTCTTCGGCTGGGAACGCCTGTCGAAGATCCAACATCTCGCCGTCACCTGGGCCCTCGCCATCGCAACAAGTCTCTCCGCGCTCTGGATCTTGATCGCCAACGGTTGGATGCAAAACCCCGTCGGCGCCGTCTTCAATCCCGAAACGATGCGCATGGAGCTGACCTCGTTCTGGGCCCTGATGTTCAATCCCGTCGCCCAAGCGAAGTTCGTGCACACCGTCTCCGCCGGCTACGTCACCGGCGCCGTCTTCGTCATGTCGATCAGCGCGTGGTACGTGCTCAAGAACCGCAATCTGGAATTCGCCCGCCGCTCCATGACGGTCGCCGCCTCCTTCGGATTGGCGTCGGCGCTGTCGGTGGTCGTGCTGGGCGACGAGTCCGGCTACAGCGCGTCTGAAAACCAAAAGATGAAAATCGCTGCCATAGAAGCGATGTGGCACACCGAACCCGCCCCGGCCAGCTTCACGATCATCGGCATCCCCGACCAAGAAGCACGCACCACGCACATGAAGATCGAAGTGCCCGCGATGCTCGGCATCATCGCGACGCGCAGCTTCACCACCGAACTCCCCGGCATCATCGACCTCGTCGCCACCAACAAGGCGCGCATTCAGGCCGGCATCCCCGTCTACGTCGCACTGGAGAAAGCGCGCGCCGACAAAACCGACCAGGCCTCGCGCGCCATCGTCGCCGAAGGCTGGCGCAACTTGGGCTTCGCGCTGCTCCTCAAAAAATACCGCGCCGACGTCGAGAACGCGACGCCGGAGGAAATCGAGAAGGCCGCCTGGGACACCGTGCCCGACGTCGCCCCGCTCTTCTGGTCGTTCCGCATCATGGTGGGCCTGGGCTTCCTCTTTATCCTCTTCTTCGCGACCGCCTTCGTCCTCGCCTCGCGCCGCACGTTGCTGAACCACCGCTGGCTGATGATTGTCGCCGTCGCGATCTTGCCCGCACCATGGATCGCCTCGCAGCTCGGCTGGATCGTCGCCGAATACGGACGTCAGCCCTGGGTCGTCGACGGCATATTGCCGACATTCCTCGGCGTCTCGAACGTGCCGGCCGAGAACGTCATCGCCTCGCTGACCGCCTTCGTTCTCTTCTACACCGCGCTCGCCGTCGCCGACGTCTATCTGATGGTGAAGTACACGCGCATCGGCCCCGACAATTATTTCAAGCTGCACGCCCCCGCAGCCGCACCGGCGTAAGGACAAACCCATGGTGCCAGTCCTCCTCGACTACGACACGCTGCAAGTCATCTGGTGGCTGCTGCTCGGCGTACTGCTGATCGGCGTAGCCGTGATGAACGGCCTCGACCTCGGCACCAGCGCGCTGCTGCCCTTCGTCGCCAAGACCGACGCCGAACGCCGCGTCGTCATCAACACCGTCGGCCCCGTCTGGGAAGGCAACCAAGTCTGGTTCATCACCGGCGGCGGCGCGATCTTCGCCGCCTGGCCGCCGCTCTACGCGGTCAGCTTCTCCGGCTTCTACCTCGCGATGCTGCTGGTTTTGCTCGCGCTCATCTTGAGACCCGTCGGCTTCAAATTCCGCTCCAAGATCGAAAACACACGCTGGCGCACCATGTGGGACTGGGCACTGTTCATCGGTGGCAGCGTCCCCGCCCTGATCTTCGGTGTCGCCATGGGCAACGCACTGCAAGGCGTGCCCTTCAGCTTCGACAACATCATGCGCCCGACCTACGCCGGCAACCTCATCGGCCTCCTCAACCCCTACGCCCTTCTCTGCGGCTTGGTGAGCCTGTCGATGATCGTGATGCAAGGCGGCATCTGGATCGCCACCAAGACGGAAGGCCCCGTCGCCGCACGCGCACGCACAGCCGCCCTTATCGCCACCGTCACGACCGTCGTGCTCTTCGCCATCGGGGGAATCGCATCGAGCATGATCGACGGCTACCGTATCGTCGAACAGTCAGGCGTGGACATCCTGGCCAAGACCGTCGCGCGCGAACCCGGCGCCCTGCTCGCGAACTACACCGCGATGCCGTGGACGATCATCGCCCCGCTTCTCGCTTTCGCCGGCGCCGCGATCGCGTTCATGCTCGTCTGGTCCAAACGCCCAGGCTGGGCGTTCCCATTCTCGTCCCTCTCGATCACCGGCATCGTCGCGACCGCAGGCCTTTCGCTCTTCCCCTTTATCCTGCCGTCGTCGCTGAACCCCGCGCATTCGCTGACAGTGTGGGACGCGTCGTCGAGCCAAAACACACTTTGGATCATGCTCATCGCCGCAGTGATCCTGATGCCGATCGTCATCACCTACACCGCCTGGGTCTACCGCGTGCTGCGCGGCAAGGTCACCGACAAAGACGTCGCCGGCAGCGACGCCAGCTATTGAGGAAAAGCCGATGTGGTATTTCGCATGGATCCTAGGCCTAGGCTTCGCCTGCACCTTCGCGATTCTGAACGCGCTATGGCTGGAGATCGGAGAACCGAACCCGCCGGCAGAAGATTGATTTTCTGGAGCGTCATGGCCTGCCGAGCCGTAGCTCGCGGACGCCACGCCCGCCTTCGCCCAAGTGGGCTACGGCGCGGCAGCCATCACTCGCTTCGCGAGCGAAGGCTGGTGGAGCCAGGCGGAATCGAACCGCCGACCTCTTGAATGCCATTCAAGCGCTCTCCCAACTGAGCTATGGCCCCTAACCAAGAAACGCGCCGCTTTGGGAAGCGGCGCGGCACTCCATAGCAACTGAACCGCGCATCCGCAAACGCGAACGCGCGCCAGTCCTATTCCTTTTCGATTTCGTCCTTGTCGATGATGTCGCCGACATCGGCGTCGTCGTCGACGTTCTCGATCAGCGTGTCGTCGTCTTCCTCGTCGTCATCGTCGTCCGCGTCGATGTCTTCGAGATCGACTTCATCGCCCACGACTTCCGGCTTGGACTCGTCGGTGTCCTCGGCCTCTTCCTCGTCGACCAGCGGCTCGGCGACCACTTCGTCGTCGAGAGCGACTTCTTTGACTTCCTCGGTCGCTTCTTCTTCGTCCTCGGACTCGGCGACTTCGTTCTCGTCGTCGCCGTCGGCGGCTTCCCGTTCGGCCTTGGCGCGCGCGAGACCTTCCTCGGTGTCACGCAGAACGGATGCCGCCCCAGCCGTCCGCGGACGGCGCATTTTCACGATCGCTTCGGGCGAGAAGCTGAACGCGCACTTCGGGCACACGATCGGGCGCTTCGTCAGGTCGTAGAACCTGGACGCGCAGCTCGGGCATATGCGCTTGGTACCTAAATCCGGAGCAGCCACCGGGCGATATCCTAGACGTTTGAGGGGGAAATTGAGGGGCGTCCCATTGCCACGAAGCGGGCCGCCTGTCAAAGACAAGTTGCAGCGCAAACCCCTGCAATCAAGACCCCCAAAAGCACAAAGCGCAAAGCCGTTGACCGACCAACCGACCCTGGCCCCGCTCACCGCCCGCGCGTCAGGCGCTCTGAAAGGGCGGATTCGCGTCCCCGGCGACAAGTCGATCTCGCACCGCGCGCTGATCTTCGGCGCATTGGCCGTCGGCGAAACGCTGATCGACGACCTGCTGGAGGGCGAAGACGTTCTCAACACCGCGGTCGTCCTGCGCGCATTGGGCGCGGACATAAGGCGAGATAACGCCGGACAGTGGCACGTCCACGGTTTCGGCGTCGGCGGTTTCTCTGAGCCGGCGAACGTCCTCGACCACGGCAATTCCGGCACCGGCGTCCGCCTTATGATGGGCGCGGTCGCGACAAGCCCCATCACCGCGACGTTTACCGGCGACGCCTCCCTCCGCCGCCGCCCCATGCGCCGCGTGCTCGACCCATTGGAACTCTTCGGCACAGAGGCAACCTCGCGCGAAGGCGGCCGCCTGCCCATCACCCTGAAAGGCGCGCGCAACCCAATGCCGGTGACCTACCGCCTGCCGGTAGCGTCGGCGCAGGTGAAGTCCGCCGTCCTCCTCGCCGGCCTCAACGCCCCCGGCGAAACGACGGTCCTCGAAGCCGAAGCGACGCGCGATCACACCGAGCGCATGCTCACCCATTTCGGCGCCACCGTTCGGCGCGAGCAGACCGGCGACGGCCTCACCGCGATCACTGTCGTCGGCCAACCCGAACTCACCGCAACGCACGTGCGCGTGCCGGCCGACCCATCGTCAGCCGCTTTCCCGCTCGTCGCCGCGCTGATCGTGCCGGGATCGGAGCTGCGCATCGACAGCGTGATGCTGAACCCGACACGCACCGGCCTCATCACCGTGCTGAAACGGATGGGCGCCGACATCAAAATCGAAAACGAACGCAGCGAGAGCGGCGAAACCGTCGGCGACCTGGTCATCCGCGCCAGCGCCCTGAAAGGCGTCGAAGTCGAACCCGAAATCGCCCCCTCGATGATCGACGAATACCCCATCCTCGCCGTCGCCGCCGCCTACGCGACGGGCCGCACCAAGATGACAGGCCTCGCCGAACTACGCGTCAAAGAAAGCGACCGCCTAGCCGCGGTGGCCGACGGCCTCAAGGCCTGCGGGGTCAAAATCGAATTGGGCGAAGACTGGCTCGCAGTTGAAGGCACAGGCGGCATGCCAGGCGGCGGCAAGATCGCCACCCACATGGACCACCGCATCGCCATGTCCTTCCTCATCGCAGGCCTCGCCGCAAAGAACCCCATCACCGTCGACGACACCAGCTTCGTCGCGACCAGCTTCCCCACCTTCGTGCCCATGATGGAAAAACTCGGCGCGATCTTAACGCGGCCGAACAAATGAGCGGCACCAGCCTTCTCCTCCAAACGCCGAGCGCTCGGAGCCTCCTAAGAAAGCTTTCACGCAAAGCCGCAAAGACGCCAAGACGCTCTGCAATATTTGAAGGCGCGGTCGCGACGCCGAACAAATGCAAGGCGCTGCGCGCCGGGTTCTCTTCCTTCGGCGCGAAGCGCCTTTCAATCCCGCGACGCGCCCAGGCGCCGACAATTTCGCGCAAACGCCTTGGCGTCTTTGCGGCTTTGCGTGAAACATCTTCCTTTCTGAGCCGACGGCACAGCAGCGCAAGATGACCAAACTCCCGATCATCGCCATCGACGGTCCGGCGGCGTCCGGTAAGGGCACGCTCGCGCGCCGCATCGCGCAGGCGTTGGGCTTCGCGCATCTCGACACCGGCAGCCTCTATCGCGTCGTGGGTCTTGGCGCGCTTCGCCGCAACGAAGACCCGTCGGATCCCGACGTGGCGCTTCACGCCGTCCAATCGCTCGATCTCTCGCTGCTCGAAGACCCCGCGCTGCGCAGCGACGAAACCGGCGCCGCCGCCTCAAAGGTCGCCGTCATCCAAGCCGTCCGCGACGCTCTGCTCGACTTTCAGCGCAACTTCGCCGCGCACCCGCCCGGTGGCCAGGGTGCGGTTCTCGACGGCCGCGACATCGGCACCGTCATCTGCCCCGACGCGACCGTGAAGCTTTTCGTCACCGCAACCCCCGAAATCCGCGCCCGCCGCCGCTATACGGAACTGCACGCGCAAGGCTCCCCGCGTACGGAAGAGGCGGTCCTGGCCGACATCCGGGCCCGTGACGCCCGGGACACGGGTCGTGCGGTCGCACCCCTACGGCAAGCGGACGACGCGTACTTGCTGGATACCAGCCATTTGGATATAGAAACCGCCGTCGCCCGGGCGCTTGAAGTCGTCAGGGCGGGCCTCTCGCACTAGATGGGTGCACGCGCTTTGAGGTGGGGCCCTCAGAAGCGCTTTTTTGTTTTGGACCGGGCTTTTCGAACCGCTTAACCCCACGCGCTCGTCAAAAGCCAAGACCGCCGGCGAACAACGCCGGTTGGCACGCGCATAAAAATGCCTCTGGAGATCAAATGGCACGAGCTGCCGCACGCACAACCACCAACAAAGACATGACGATGACGGCTTCGCGGGAGGACTTCGCAGCCCTTCTCGAAGAAAGCTTCAAGTCCAACGGATTGGACGAAGGTAACGTCGTCAAAGGTCGCGTCATCGCGATCGAAAAAGAATACGCGATCATCGACGTCGGTCTGAAGACCGAAGGCAAGATCCCGCTCAAAGAATTCGGAATTCCCGGTCAGCCCAACAAGATCGTCGTCGGCGACAACGTCGAGGTCTTCCTCGATCGCGTCGAAAACGCGATGGGCGAAGCGGTTCTCTCGCGCGACAAGGCGCGCCGCGAAGAATCCTGGACCAAGCTCGAACGCGCGTTCGAAGACAAGCTGCGCGTCACCGGCGTCATCTTCGGCCGCGTCAAAGGCGGCTTCACCGTCGACCTCGACGGCGCCGTCGCCTTCTTGCCGGGCAGCCAAGTCGACATCCGCCCCGTGCGCGATGCCGGCCCGCTGATGAACAAGAACGAGCCGTTCTTGATCCTGAAGATGGACAAGCGCCGCGGCAACATCGTCGTCTCGCGCCGCGCCGTTCTCGAAGAGAGCCGTGCGGAACAGCGCAACGAACTCGTCGCCAACCTCAAGGAAGGCCAAGTCATCGACGGCGTGGTCAAGAACATCACCGACTACGGTGCGTTCGTTGATCTGGGCGGCGTCGACGGCCTGCTGCACGTGACCGACATCGCCTGGCGCCGCGTCAATCATCCGAGCGAAGTGCTCTCGATCGGCGCGAACGTGAAGGTTCAGGTCATCAAGGTGAACCCTGAGACCCAGCGTATCTCCCTCGGCATGAAGCAGCTCGAGGCCGATCCGTGGGAAGGCGTCGCAGCGAAATATCCGCTGGGCACCAAGTTCAAGGGCCGCGTCACCAACATCACCGACTACGGCGCCTTTGTGGAATTGGAGCCGGGCGTCGAAGGTCTGGTGCACGTTTCGGAAATGTCGTGGGTGAAGAAGAACGTTCACCCGGGCAAGATCATCTCGACCAGCCAAGAGGTCGAAGTGATGGTGCTCGAAGTCGACTCGACGAAGCGCCGCATCAGCCTCGGTCTGAAGCAGACCATGGACAACCCGTGGCACTCGTTCTCGGACAAGCACCCGGTCGGCTCGATCATCGAAGGCGAGATCAAGAACATCACCGAATTCGGTCTGTTCATCGGTCTCGACGGCGAGATCGACGGCATGGCGCATTTGTCGGACCTCGACTGGAACGAGCCCGGCGAAGAAGCGATCAAGAAGTTCAAGAAGGGCGACCGCGTCAAAGCGGTGGTGCTCGACGTCGACACCGACAAGGAGCGCATCGCGCTCGGCGTCAAGCAAGTCTCCGGCGATCCGATGGAAAGCCTGGGGCCTGTGAAGAAGGGCGACATCGTCACCACGACCGTGACCGAAGTGACCGACAGCGGTCTCGAAGTCGTCGTCGGCGACCTCAAGGCCTTCATCCGCAAGAACGAGCTGTCGCGTGACCGCGCCGAACAAAAGCCGGAACGCTACTCGGTCGGCGACAAGGTCGACGCCCGCGTAACGAACGTGGACAAGGCCGCCCGCAAGATCACGCTCTCGATCAAAGCGCGCGAAATCGCCGAAGAGAAAGAAGCCGTCGCGCAATACGGCTCATCCGACTCCGGCGCCTCGCTCGGCGACATCTTGGGCGCAGCTCTGCGCAAGAAAGAAAAGGGCGAATAGTTTTTCGCTACGACGATTGCAGCAAAGGGCGGCCTGATGGCCGCCCTTTTTGTTTAGGCGACGCGCACTGCATCGCCCACAGCGACGACACCCTCGCCCAGCACGCTCGTGTACATGCCGACGACGTGCATCGCCCGCGTGTTGGCGGGATTGAATACAGCGTCGCGCGGAAGATCGGCGCCCTGCCCGCCCTGCGGCAGCGACGGCATCACACATCGAACGCAGCGCAACACTGAGAAGAGCCGCACCGCGCCAACGGCAACCTCACGCCCTTCCCATCCGTTTTCAATCGCTTCGGCCAAATCCGCATCGTCGGCAATCAACACGTTCGAGCGAAAGCGCCGCCGGTCGATCGGCGCATGCGTGACCGTCGCCTCCAGATGTCGCAACGTCGCCTCAGTCAAAATATTCGTTGGAAAGAAATCGAAGCCCAGCACGCCGCTGAGTTCCGTGCGCCGTTGCCAGCGCGTGAACGAATGCATCGTCGACTGCAACGCGGAGACGGGATAGTCCGCGAACGCCGGAAACGAAACATCGTCAGGCTTAAAGCCGAACACGCGCCGGATTTCCTTCTCGACCGCGGAGGCCGCTACATCGTCGGGAACGCTGTCCGGCCGCAAAGGCCCCGCGCGCATCAAACTGATCGCCGGCGCCTCGACCAGCGGCAGAAGCGCCGCCGCAACGTCCGCCTTCGTATCGTCGTTGAGAACGATCCGCTTGCCCGTCGGCAGTGTGATCTCGACATCGCCGGACACGTCGTCGTAACGCGCCGAACAGTTCAACAAGCCGGCCAGCGCATTCTTCCGATCCGGAATCATGGCGCCATCGGGGCCGCGCACGAGCCAAATCCGATCACCCGAAATGCCGCCCCGCCGAACCTCCGCCCGGTCCAGCATCTCCCCGCGCATCGACTTCACCGGGTAGCGCCAAATCTCTTTGACGGTCAGGTTGGTCATAGACGGTGCTCCCCCATTCGGCCGCAGCACGCGTCCATAACACCCGCAAACCGGCGCTACAAGCCAGATATAAAGAGATATTTATGTCTTTATATCATCGCCACGCTGAGCCACCGACGCTCGACGCAGAGCGCCCGCAGCACGAAATATCCCTTATTTTAGAATAGCTTGCAGGTGCAAACCGCTTGACGGGCCACCGCACCCTTGGCAGCTTGCCCTCGAATGTCGCTTCGAGCCGGCCAAAAGAAGCCGGGCACGATCCCAAGGGAACGGCCGTCGATGATCAAATCGGAACTGGTCCAAAAGCTGGCGGAACAAAATCCGCACCTTTATCAGCGCGACATCGAAAAAATCGTGGCGACGATCTTCGGCGAAATCGCAACCGCGTTGGCAAAGGGTGACCGCGTGGAACTCCGCGGCTTCGGCGCCTTCTCTGTGAAGTCGCGGCCCGCCCGCACCGGCCGCAACCCGCGCACCGGCGAAGCCGTCTCGGTCGCGCCGAAACATGTGCCGTTCTTCAAAACCGGCAAAGAATTGCGCGACCGCCTAAACACTGAAAAATAGCGGCCACGCGATTCCGTCATTCGCGTCGGCTCAAACCGCGAGTGGTTCGACATGCAAAGCCTCTTCCGTACCCTCTTCTTCTGGACGCTCGCCGTCGCGACCGCCGTCCTTGCCGTCGCCAACCGCGACTACGTGCCGTTGAGCTTCGACCCCTTCAATTCCGCCGCCCCCGCCGTGGTTGTTCAAGTCAAACTGTTCTGGATCATCCTAGGCTCAGCCCTCATCGGCATCGTCTTGGGCGGTTGGTCCAGCTGGCTCGCCCAAGCCCCCTTGCGCCAAACCGTCCGCGAAAACGAAGACAAAATCCGCCGCCTCGAACGCGAAATCGAAGTCGCGCAGAAGATCATCGTCCAGCCGTCGCCCTCCACCGGCCGCGCACTCGAACTTGCGTAGCGCCCTCCTCGCGGCCGTCGCCTTCCTTGCGTTATGCATTGCCGCGGTCGCAGCGCACGCCGATGAGCGCACAAACGTCCGCGTTACCATCGAGCCAAGCGGCAACGGCGCCACAGCACGCTTCGCCTTCGACCGGCCGGTGCAATCGTTCCGCCTAAGCTACGTCGCCGACGACACCCGCGACCGCACCTGGAAGATCACGACGCCGGGGCTGACGCGCTACGGCACACTCATCGCAAACGCTGACAACGCTGTCTTCGACGCGATCACCGTTGAAATCGAAGCGCGGAACGAAAAGACGGACGCCACCTACCCTTGCCTGTTCCGCGTCGGCGCAGACGGTCTTGCGTTCTACGCCGGTTATTTCACCGGCGTAGAAGAAGAGTTCGCGACCACGATTGAAGTGCCGTCCGCGGACAACCGTGTCGTCGTCGGCTTCCCGCTCGACGGCAACACCTGGCAAGTCGATGCCGGTTTTCACCGCAACACCGCGCATCGCTACATCTTTGTCGGCCCGCCGGCTTACGTCAGCGAAAGCCCCAACGCGCGCTTCGTGCTGCCCTCTGACGCCGCGCCGGCATTGCGCGAACGAATCCGCGGCAACGTTGACGGCGCGATCGAATTCTACGCGCGCAAGGTCGGACGCCGCCTGCCCGTCAAACCGGTGATCATCCTCGCCACCAATGCCGAAGCGAACAGCGCCGGCAACCAGGGCGACACCACGACGGGCCCGACCGTCGCTCTGCGCTTGTTCGGCAAACGCTGGCTTACCTTCGATCCCAAGTCCGACAACTTCGATCACCTCATCGCGCACGAGGCAGCACACTTCTGGAACGCCGACACGTTTCACGCGGCGGAAGGCTCGCCCGCCTGGCTGTGGGAAGGCAGCGCCGAACTCTGGGCGCTCGACGCCCGCGTCGCCGTTATGCGCCGGCTGACCGTCAGAGGCCGCAGCGATCACATAGAACGCGCCTTAAACGCGTGCGTCTCATCGCTTCTCGATCGCCCGTTCACGGGCCACCGATCGAACGCAACATACGTCTGCGGCGAAACCCTCTACTGGCTTGCCGACGTCATCGCCAAGAAGCGCTCTAACGGCCGGAAAGACATCTTCACGCTGTGGCGCCAAATCTTCGACAAAGCCGAGAGCAGCGGCGGCATCTACACCGCCAACGAGATATTCGAACGCGCCGCGCCCACGCCTCAAGCAAAGGAAGCGTTCGCGCTATTCCTAGCCGACGGAGGCTACGAACGCTGGCAAACGCTACCTGCTCGCTTGAAGCCGTTCGGCGTCAACCTGTTGGCCCAACCGCCCACAGACGAAACCCTGCGCGACGCCATGATCGTTCACATGCTCGACCTTTATTGCGAAGGAACGCGCGGCATGTGGCGCGAAGAAGACCACATGAAACTCGACACGGGCGACCGCTGCGGGCCCCTCTCCGGCGACCCCGAGATCGACACGCTAAACGGATACAGCCTCTACAGCCACCTGCCAGCAGCTCACGCCGCGCTCAAGAAAGCCTGCGAGCAGAATGCCGACGTCACGCTCACCCGAACCGGCAAGCCTGACAAAGTAACTGCCGCCTGCACGAAACCACTACCGCCATCGCCGCCAAACTTCCGCATCGTCTCAACGCCCTAAGCGCAAACGGCCGCTCGCTTGAGCAACACCTCACGCTCCAGCGCATTGCACGTTAGCGATGCGGCGCGCTCGAACGCAGCACAGAACTCGAGAGGCCGACCGATCGCATTGGCGCGCGCGAACGCCGTGAAGCCGCGCCGGATCACCAACGGCGTCAATGGCACGGTGAGTATCGGTGGCGGTCATCGCCACCGATCAGACCAACTTCACGCCATCGGTTCAACAGGCAGGGCCCGCGCCTATTTCTGCTGCGCCGCCAGCTGAGCGCGCAACTTCTCGTCATGCGCGCGCAGTTCCGGAGTCATACTCTCGGCAAAGTCTTCTACCTCGAACGCCGGACGGATCTCGATCTCGGAATCTTCGAGCATCGGATTGGGACAACGCTTCACCCAAGCGATCGCCTCGTCCATCGACTTCACCTGCCAGATCCAATAACCGGCGATCAGCTCCTTCGTCTCCGCGAACGGCCCGTCGATCACCGTACGCTTGGTCCCCGAAAACCGAACGCGAGCGCCCTTCGAACTCGGATGCAAACCATCGCCCGCCAACATGACGCCGGCCTTGACCAGCTCTTCGTTGAACTTACCCATTTCGGTCAGCATCTTTTCGCTCGGCATCACGCCGGCTTCGCTGTCCTTCGTCGCTTTGACGATCACCATCACGCGCATCTGAAATCTCCATCGGTTAGAAGCAGGTCTCGGTCGACCTTGGCTCTACAGACACGTCGGACGAAAGACCATCCGATCGACATGGCTCCGCATTTTTTGACGATTCTTCGAGCAACGCGGAAATCCGTGTCCGCTCAAGCCTTTAGACTTCTACGTTCCCCAACCTATGTTCCAATGCGAACCACCCCAGGAGATCACCACCCATGCCCACCGCCAAAGCCACCGCCCAATGGAACGGAACCCTGCGTGAAGGCTCCGGCCGCATCAAATTCTCAAGCGGCGTCTTCGAAGGCCCCTACAGCTTCAAGGTCCGCAGCGAAGGCGGCGCCGGCGAAACCACACCGGAAGAACTGATCGGCGCCGCCCACGCCGGCTGCTTCACGATGGCCCTCTCCGCCCAACTGACGACGAACAAAACCCCACCCACCAGCATCCGCACCGAAGCCTCAGTCCACCTGGCCGCCACCTCTGCCGGCCTCTCAATCAACCGCATCGACCTCGTCACCCGCGCCACGGTCCCAGGCCTCGACGCCGCCAAATTCGCCGAACTAGCCAAAACAGCCAAAGAAGGCTGCCCCGTCTCTAAGGCACTGGCCGCGGTCGACATCCACCTGGACGCGGCTCTGGAATAGTCTGGGAGCGCGGGCGTCCCGCCCGCTCTGTCTGACTTTCCCCAAGCACGAGCGCAATTGATTGTTCCCTAAGAGCGGGCGGGACGCCCGCGCTCCCAGACTACGCTCCCGCCCTTATAGTAATTCTGCTATAGCCGCGAACCATGAGAGAGCGCACGACGTTCAAGCGGGGCAGCGGCAACATATTCGCTGACCTGGGCCTGCCCCACGCGGAAGAGATGTTGGTGAAGTCTCAGATCGTGGTCGAGCTTCACAGCGCGATCAAATCCCGCAAGCTGACCCAGACGGCCGCCGCCAAAGTCATCGGCATCGCCCAGCCCGACCTGTCGAACGTCCTGCGCGGCCGGTTCCGGGGGTATTCGACGGAGCGTCTGATGCGGATGCTGACGGCTTTTGGCCGGGACATCGACATCGTCGTCCGCACGCCCAAACGCGGTAAATCGCCCGGCCGAATCCGCGTCCTTGCGGCTGAATAGCGGCCTCGCGAGCGGCCGTTGCCAGCGCCTCCGGTCGTGCTTATAAGCGGCGCAACATGAGCACGTCCGCTAACCCTGTCTTCTGCGCCCTCGACACCACCGATGTGAGCAAAGCGCTCGCGTGGGCGAAGGCGATCAAGCCGTATGTCGGCGGGCTGAAGATCGGGATGGAGTTCTTCAACGCCAACGGTCCACAGGGCGTGGCGAAGGTCGCCGAAGTGGGCCTGCCGATCTTCCTCGACCTGAAGCTGCACGACATCCCGAACACGGTGGCAGGCGGCATCCGCGCGCTGCTGCCACTAGGCATCGCGATCACCAACGTCCACGCCTCGGGCGGCCCCGCGATGATGCGCGCCGCCGCCGCCGAAGCGGCAAAGGCTGGCGCGAAACGTCCGAAGATCATCGGCGTCACGATGCTGACCAGCCTCGATGCATCGGACCTGACCGCGACCGGCGTCACCGGCACCACGTCGGAACACGTCGTGCGCCTCGCCAAGCTCGCGCAGGCATCCGGCCTCGACGGCGTCGTCTGCAGCGCGCATGAGATCGAGCCGCTGCGCCGTGCGTGCGGAAAAGACTTCATGCTCATCGTCCCCGGCATCCGCCCGGCAGGAGCCAACCTCGCCGATCAGAAGCGTGTGATGACCCCGCGCGAAGCCTTCGCGCTCGGCGCGACGATCATCGTCATCGGCCGCCCGATCACCGAAGCCGCCGATCCCGCAGCAGCCGCCCGCGCCATTCGCGACGAGTTGTTCCCGGCCGCGGCATGAGCGGCTCCATCAAGATCTGCGGCATCAAAACGCCCGAAGCCATCGACGCCGCCGCCCGCGCCGGCGCGACGCACGTCGGCTTCAACTTCTATCCGCCGAGCCCCCGCGCAACCTCGCCCGACAGCGCCGGCGCCATCGCTGCCCGCGCGCCGGGATTGCGCTCGGTCGCGGTGGTCGTCGACGCCGACGACAAGCTGCTGCACGAAATCTCCGCCGGCTTGCATCCGCAGATGTGGCAACTCCACGGCGACGAAAGCCTGGAGCGCGTCACCGAGATACGCAACATGTTCCGCGTTCCCGTGATCAAAGCGATCGCGATCAACAGCAAGCACGACGTCGGCCGCGCCCGCGCCTACGAAAAGGTCGCCGACTGGCTGCTCTTCGATGCCAAGCCGGAAGCACTGCCGGGCGGCAACGGCCTCGCTTTCGACTGGCAGCTGATCGCCAAGGCGAACTGGACAAAGCCGTGGATGCTCTCCGGCGGCCTCACGCCAGCCAATGTCGCCATGGGCATCCGCACGACACATGCAACCGGCGTCGACGTCTCATCGGGCGTTGAAAAATCACGCGGCGAAAAAGACCCTGCGCTGATCGAACGCTTCGTCGCCGCAGCGCGCACCGCATTTTCCGAAAGCACCGAAGTATGAGTCAATCAAAGCCCAACTCCTTCCGCACCGGCCCCGACGCCCAGGGCCACTTCGGCATCTTCGGCGGCCGCTACGTCGCCGAAACGCTGATGCCGCTGATCCTGGATCTGGAGAAAGCGTATGACGCCGCGAAGAAGGACCCGTCGTTCCAAGCCGAACTCGACAGCTTCCTGGAACACTATGTCGGCCGCCCCTCGCCGCTCTATTTCGCGGAACGCCTGACCGAATATTTCGACGGGCCCAAAATCTACTTCAAGCGCGACGAGCTCAATCACACGGGCGCGCACAAGATCAACAACTGCATGGGCCAAATCCTGCTCGCCCGCCGCATGGGCAAGAAGCGTATCATCGCCGAAACCGGCGCCGGCCAACACGGCGTCGCGACGGCAACGGTGGCGGCCCGCTTCGGTTTGCCCTGCGTCGTCTACATGGGCGAAGAAGACATGAAGCGCCAATCGCCGAACGTCTTCCGCATGCGCCTGCTCGGCGCCGAAGTCGTGCCGGTGAAATCAGGCTCGCGCACGCTGAAAGACGCCATGAACGAAGCCCTTCGCGATTGGGTCGCCGACGTCGAGTCGACCTTCTACATCATCGGCACCGTCGCGGGCCCTCATCCGTATCCGGCGATGGTGCGCGACTTCCAATCCGTGATCGGCAACGAAGCCAAGGCGCAAATGAAAAAGGCCGAAGGCCGCCTGCCCGACGCCGCCGTCGCCTGCATCGGCGGCGGCTCCAACGCGATGGGCCTCTTCTACCCCTTCCTCGACGATCCCGAAGTCGCGCTCTACGGCGTCGAAGCAGCGGGCTTTGGGCTCGAAACCGGCCAACACGCAGCCTCACTCGCCGGCGGCCGCCCCGGCGTCCTCCACGGCAACCGCACATACCTATTGCAAGACGACGACGGCCAAATCATCGAAGCCCATTCGATCTCGGCCGGTCTCGACTACCCCGGCATCGGCCCCGAACACGCCTGGCTGCATGACATGAAGCGCGTGAACTACGTCTCGGCGACCGACAAAGAAGCGCTCGACGCCTTCCAACTCTGCGCCAAACAAGAAGGCATCATCCCCGCACTCGAACCGGCCCACGCCCTCGCCTTCACACAAAAGCTCGCGCAGAAAATGGCGAAGGACAAAATCATCCTGATGAACATGTGCGGCCGAGGCGACAAAGACATCTTCGCCGTCGCCGAACACCTGGGAACAAAACTGTGAGCGCGAATAGTGCAAGGCGCACCTTTCTTCTCCCCTCGCCCGCCTGGGCGGGAGAGGGGCCGGGGGTGAGGGTGGGAGCACGTGCAAACCTCCATCATCACCAAAAACAAAACGCCGCTCAGTGCAACGCGATCTTCACCACACATCACAGAGTCCCACCCTCACCCCCGGCCCCTCTCCCGCCCAGGCGGGCGAGGGGAGAAGAACGCGCGGAGCTTCAAATGAGAATCGCCGCCCGCTTCGCCGAGCTGAAGAAAGAAAACCGCGCCGGCTTCGTCGCCTTCATCTCGGCCGGCGATCCCAACCTGGAAACCTCGCTCGAGATCCTGAAAGGCCTGCCGAAAGCCGGCGCGGATGTCATCGAACTCGGGATGCCCTTCACCGACCCGATGGCCGAAGGTCCCGCGATCCAGCTCTCGTCGCTGCGCGCGCTCAAAGCCGGACAGACGATGCAGAAGACGCTCGCCATGGTCCGCACCTTCCGCGAAACCGAAACGAAAACGCCGATCGTCCTGATGGGCTACTACAACCCGATCTATTCCTACGGCGTGGAAAAATTCACGAAGGACGCACACGCCGCCGGCGTCGACGGCCTGATCATCGTCGACCTGCCGCCCGAGGAAGACCACGAACTGCGCGGCCCCGCGAAGGCCGCCGGTCTCGACCTCATCCGCCTCGCGACCCCGACGACCGATGCCGCCCGCCTGCCCACGGTGCTCGATGGCGCCACCGGTTTCCTCTACTACGTCTCGATCATGGGGGTGACCGGAACCAAGAGCATTAACCCGGCGGAAATGACATCTGCCTTGAAAGCCATCAAACAGGCCACATCTTTACCCATCGCAGTCGGCTTCGGGATTAAGACCGAGGCAGATGCCACAGCGGTAGCCAAGGTGGCGGACGCGGCTGTTGTCGGCTCGGCACTGGTGGCGGAAATCAGCCGGTTCGTGGGGCCGGATGGCAAAGTCTCGCCAGGTGCCGCGGAAGCTGTGCTAGGCTTGACCCGTCAACTCGCAGGTGCAGCGCACAACGCACGCTGATAGACTTCGAATCATCATCGGTAACTGTGGTTAACAGTAGGTAAAGCGATCAGGGCATGAATTGGATCACCAACTTCGTCCGCCCGAAGGTGAAGTCGCTCTGGAGCGGCTCGAAGCCGGACACGCCTGACAACCTTTGGCGCAAGTGCCCCTCCTGCAACGGCATGATCTTCCACCGCGATCTTGAAGCCGCGCAGTACGTCTGCATGCACTGCGACCACCACCTGAAGATCAACGCGTCGCAACGCATGAAGTATCTGTTCGACGACGCAGCGTGGGACACGATCGCGCTTCCCGACGTGCCGATCGATCCGCTGAAATTCAAAGACGAAAAACGCTACGCCGACCGCCTGCGCGAGGCCCGCGCCAAAACCGGTCAGCAAGACGCGCTGCAAGCCGCGCGCGGCAACGTCGGCGGCGTGCGCACGACGGTCGCCGTTCAATCCTTCGACTTCATGGGCGGCTCGCTCGGCATGGCGGTCGGCGAAGGCCTCGTGGCCTCAATGCGCGCCGCACTCGACCACCGCACGCCCTATGTGCTGTTCACCGCTTCCGGCGGCGCGCGCATGCAGGAAGGCATCCTCTCGTTGATGCAGATGCCGCGCGTGACGATAGCCATTCAGATGCTGCGCGAAGCAGGCCTGCCTTACGTTGTCGTCCACACCGACCCGACGACCGGCGGCGTCACCGCCTCCTACGCGATGCTCGGCGACGTCCACGTGTCGGAGCCCGGCGCCCTCATCGGCTTCGCGGGCCCCCGCGTCATCGAAAACACGATCCGCGAGAAACTGCCGGAAGGCTTCCAACGCGCCGAATACCTGCTCGAACACGGCATGGTCGACATGGTCGTGCATCGTCACAAGATGCGCGAAAATCTCGGACGCCTGCTGAAACTGCTGACGCGTAAGACGACGCGCGCATCGTCCGCACGCTATGAAACCGGCCCCTACGCAGTACCGATGCTGCAGGCCGCACAACCGACGCCCTTCGAACGGCCAACCCAGCCCTCGGTATGAGCGGCACGCCGCGGGACACGCTGGCGAGCGATGAAATTCTCGCTCGCCTGACAGCGCTTCACCCCAAAATGATCGACCTGTCGCTCGGCCGTATCGAGCGATTGCTGGGCAAGCTCGGCCATCCCGAACGCCGCCTGCCGCCCGTGATCCACGTGGCGGGCACCAACGGCAAAGGCTCAACCGTCGCCTTCATCCGCGCGATCCTGGAGGCCTCAGGCCGCCGAGCCCACGTTTACACGTCGCCGCACCTCGTGCGCTTTCACGAACGCATCCGCTTGAGCGGCAAGCCCATCGACGAGGACCAACTCTCCGCCCTCCTCGAAGAATGCGAGGACCAAAACGCGGGCGACCCGATCACTTTCTTCGAAATCACGACGGCAGCAGCGATGCTCGCGTTCACGCGCCAAAAGGCCGACGCCGTGATCCTGGAAGTAGGCCTCGGCGGCAAACTCGACGCGACCAACGTGATCGACCGCCCCGCAGTCTCGGTGATCACGCCGGTCGACTTCGACCACCAAAATTATCTCGGCAATTCGCTGAAAGAGATCGCGGGCGAAAAAGCCGGCATCATCAAACGCGGCGTGCCCGTGATCATGGGGCCACAGCAAGACGAAGCGCGCGACCTCATCGAACGCAAAGCACAGGCCTTCGACGCGCCGCTCTGGATGTGGGGCCAAGAATTCGCCGCGCACGAAGAACACCGCCGCATGGTCTATCAGGACGAACACGGCCTGCTCGACCTGCCCCTGCCGCGCCTCACCGGCCCGCACCAAATCGTCAACGCCGCCACCGCGATCGCAGCCCTGCGCAACGCGCCGAGCCTAAAGGTCTCCGACCGCGCCATCGAAGACGGCCTGATGTCGGTCGAATGGCCCGGCCGCCTCCAACGTCTAACCCACGGTCCGTTGGTCTCGTGCGCTCCGAAAGGAGCAGAGGTTTGGCTCGACGGCGCCCATAACCCCCATGCCGCCCGCGCGCTCGCCCACGCCATCGCCGACCTCGAAGAACGCACCCCACGCCCGCTCTACATGATCGTCGGCATGCTGCAGACCAAAGACCCGCGCGGCTTCTTCGCAGCGTTCCGCGGCCTAGCCAAACACGTCACGACGGTAGCAATCCCCGGCGACCCGGCGACGTACGGCGCCGGCCAACTCTACGACGCCGCCCGCGCCGAAGACCTGGAAGCCCACCCAGCCCCCTCCATCGAAGACGCCATCCTACAAATCGAAGCCCGCGCCGCTCTCACGGATTCGAAAGTGCCACCCCGCATCCTGATCTGCGGATCGCTGCATCTGGCGGGCGTGGTGTTACGCGAAAACGGCTGACGTTCCCTCTGAGCTGACGTTCCTTTTTTATGTGTCATGGTCCGCGCAGGCGGACCACCCACGACTTTCAGCGTCGACGCGGCGGACACGCTGATCATTTCACGCCAAGACGCAAAGACGCCAAGGTATGTTCGTCCTTCGGCGCGAAGCGCCTATCACACGTTTGAATGGCGCCTACGGCGCCGAACCAGGTCCGGAAGCCTTGGCGTCTTTGCGTCTTGGCGTGAAAATAAACAGCGCCGGAGCAGGCCCCGGCGCTGAAAGAAAGTCGTGGGTGGTCCGCCTGCGCGGACCATGACACAGGAGGGAACCAGTCGACGTCATGTCGGCTCTTCTTCGTGAACCTTCGTGATCTTCGTGCCTTCGTGGTGAAGCTGAAACGACGCGCAGCAAGCGTTGAAGAACTACACGCTCTGCTCGATCCAAGCGCGCAGCACGTTCTTTGGCACCGTCCCATCGCGCGAGGCACCCAATTGGCCGCCTTTGAAGATTAGAAGCGTCGGAAAGTCAGTCAGACCATACTGGTCGGTGATGCTTGGGTTTGCCTCAGCGTTCAGCCTGACGATTCTCATCGTCGCGGAAAGCTCACCTGACAACTCATCAATCACCGGCGCCAACATCTGACATGGCGCAGACCAATCAAGGAAAAAGACGGCAAGCACCGGCACCGGCGATGAGAGCACATCGCGATGAAACACTTCCGCGGTGACCTCGACGCTCATGATGGCACGCGAAGGATCAGACGCTCTGCTCGATCCACTCACGCAGTTTGTTCTTCGGCATCGCGCCGCTGCGGGAGGCAAGCACTTGGCCGTCCTTGAAGATCAGCATCGTCGGAAACCCGCGCACCCCGTATTTGTTCGTGATGCTCGGGCTCGTCTCCGCGTTCACCTTCGCGATAGTGATCTTGGCGCCCATCTCCGACGACAGCTCATCGAGCGAAACGGCGAGCGGCTTGCACGGCGCGCACCACTCCGTCCAAAAGTCGACGAGCACCGGCTTGGACGACGCAAGCACGTCGCGTTGGAACGTGGCATCGGTCACGTCGACGCTCATCGGCATTCTCCGGAAATCAGAAGAGGAATCGGAAGGCTAGGAAAGGATGACTCAAACCGTCGAGTCGATCCACTCCTTGATCTTCGCCTTCGGCATCGCGCCGATCTTAGTGGCCGCCACCTGGCCGTCCTTGAAGATCATCAGCGTCGGAATGCCCTTCACGCCGTACTTCACCGGCACCGTAGGGTTCTCATCCACGTTCAGCTTCGCGATCGTGATCTTGCCGCCGAGCTCATTGGCAAGCTCTTCAAGCGCCGGGCTGATCTGACGGCAGGGACCACACCATTCGGCCCAAAAGTCGACGAGCACCGGCTTCGACGAGCCCAGCACGTCCTTCTCGAAATTCGCGTCCGTGACCTTGGTAGCCATTGTCTTGAAATCCTGTGTTACCGCCGCCCGGACGATTGTCCCGGCGGGGACTCGATAGCGTTACGTGGATGAAATCTAGGAACCGCCCCAAGGGGGGTCAAGCCGCCAGCCCGGCCGCATCAAGCAGCCTTGTTGGCAGAACCGTCAACCGTGGCTCCGCCGTCCAGAGAATCGCGCAATTAACCGGCCGCCCCTCGAACAGACGGGCAACTGCAACACGATAAAGTGCGAGCTGTGTCACATACGAAGCCGGGATCGACGAATCGACTTTGGGCACCACCCGGTCGGTTTTGAACTCGACGATCATCACATCGCGCTCGCCCACGACCACACGGTCAAGCCGCGCCGCGAGATCGACCTTCACCCCCTGCCATTCGACAACGCCGCGCAGTGGAACCTCGCCGTAAGACCCCGGCGCAAAGAGATGCGAGAGCAACAAATCGCGCCGCACCTTCAACGCCTCCCCCGCCGCATTCTGCGCCGCCGCCGCGTCGGTCAAAATCGTCGACGCCGCCTGCAAGGCAATCGCGCTCCACCGTTCCGACGGCGCCGACGCAAGTTGTTCCAGCGCACGATGGATCGCCCGCCCGCGATCGAGCGCCGACGCATCGCCACGTCCGCCCGGCATCACCGCGCGCCGCGGCATCACGACCGACGGCTCGACGTGCCGCATCTCAGCTTCGACCGGCGCCGGCACGCGCGCCCACGCGGGCAAAGACTCCACGATGCTCGGAGCGCCGATATGCGCACGCGCGGCTTCGGTCAGCGTTGCTTCGCCATAGCGCAGAAACGCATCCTCACCCTCGCCGATCGTTTGCGCATGCAGCCGCCCCATCGCACCCGACACAAGATTGTACCAAGAGTCGGCATCGTGCCGATCCCGGCCCTCATAGCCACACACATAAAGCCGGTCGCGCGCACGGGTCAGCGCCACATAAAGCAAGCGCCGGTATTCGCGCAGTCGCTCGTCGCGCGCCGTATGACGCGCACCTCGTCTAACTGGTTCGTCGCGCGACGTCTCGATCTTCCACAGCGGCGTCTCATCGGCCTGCAACAAATCGCGATCGAACCGCCCGTGCCGCGGCGTCGTCGTCGTATCGGGCAGAATAATGACCGGCGCCTCGAGCCCCTTCGAAGCGTGCACCGTCATCACGCGCACCGCGCCTTCGCCGCGATCCTGATCGCGCTTGATCTCGGTCTGCGTCTGCTGGATCGAATGCAGGAATGCCTCCAGCGACGGCGTCCGCGCGCGTTCGAAATCCAGCGCCGCATTCAAAAACTCTTCGATCGGATCGGCGGCATCAAGCCCCAGCCGCGCCAACATCCGCGACCACCCGCCAAGCTCTCCCAGAATGCTGGAATAGAATTCATACGGCGGCAAAACATCCGCCCGATCCCACACACGCTCCAGAAACGCGACACACGCCGCAAACCGCGGCTCATCCTTGCGATCGCGCAGCGCATACCAAAGCGGCTTCGTGCGCCCATGCGCAACCTCAAACAACGCCTCGTCGTCCAACCCGCAAAACGGCGACTTCAGCACCGTCGCCAACGTCAGATCATCGCGCGGCATCAACGCAAAGCGGCCAAGCGCGATCAAATCCATGACCGCGATGTGTTCGACCAGCTTCAACCGGTCGGCACCCGCGACCTGGATCGACCGCCGCTTCAACTGCCGGATCATCTCATCCGCCAGCAAGTTGCGCCGCCGTACCAAAATCATGATGTCGCCGGGCGTCATCGGCCGCAGCCGCCCAAGCTGCTTGTCGAACACCGCCTCGCCGCCCGCGAGCCAGCCTTCGATCCGCGTCGCAATCGTTTGCGCCAACTTCACGGCGGGATTTTCCGCGCCGACGCGATCCCTCGGCGCATCCCAAGCCTCGGTCTCTACCGCCTTCGGCGGCTTCACCGTCGGCCACAGCTCGACGAGACCCGGAATATCGTCACGTACCGCGTCGTGATGAATGGCAACGCTGTCGAACGCAACGCCGGTGCGCGCGACCTCGTCCTTAAACACCTCATCGACCAGCGAAAGAATCCGCGGCGTCGTTCGATATGACCGCGTGAGCTCAACCGGCTCGAACCGCGCATTCGCATCGCGCGCCTTTTCGCCGACATGATCCCGCGTCGCCTGGAACTGCGCCGGTCGCGCACCCTGGAACGACATGATCGACTGCTTCACATCGCCAACGGCGAACACGGTCCGCAATTTCGCCCCACCAGGCCGATCAGCGCCAAGCCCCGCGAAGAACTCGGCGGCGATCGCCGTGATCACCTTCCACTGCTTCGGACTGGTATCCTGCGCCTCATCGACCAGGATATGATCGATACCGCCGTCCAGCTTATAGAGAATCCAACTCGCGCCCGGACTCTCGAACAACGCCACCGCGTGCCCAATCAAATCGTCATAATCCAGCATCGCCCGCCGGCTCTTGATCTCGCGGCAAGCCTCAAGCACCGCCCCGGCGACATGCAGCAGATAAGACGATTGCTCGGCGATGAAGAGCGCATTGAACCGCTCGCACGTCGCCATAATCGTCGCGCCGCAACGATCGAGCAGTTCCCCGAGCCAAGGCTCGTCTTCCACCAAACCCTTGGTCGCAAGTTGCTTGCGCAACTTCCCCGCATCCGTCACGAACTGATCGACGACATCGTCGAACCCGTCGCGATCCGGCCGCCGCGCAAACTGCGCCATCACTTGGCCGCGCTTCTTGTCGGTCTTCGAGCCCCGCGAAAGCCCTTCCGCCGCGCGCCGCACATTGTCGAGCCCGATCGCCGCCACCGCATCGCCCAAAATCGAAGCCGCGCTAGTCTCCGGCGCAAGGCCGACCTTCCTCCACAATGCCTCGCGCAGCTGCCGCGCCGACTTCGCCTTGAGAAACGGCTCGATCCACCCCCGATCGGCGACGATGCCGCGCATCAATACGTCGAACCGCTCTTCGCCCGCATATTCCGTCAGCGACGCAATCGAATCCGCAAGCTCCGCATCCTGCAGCGCCGCCCGCGCCAGCACGGCATCCTTCGCCTCTTCGATCAGCTGCTCCGTCGCGCGTTCATCCAACACCTCGAACTGCGGCACGACCTTGGCTTCCAGCGGAAACCGCTTCAGCAAACGTTCGCAAAACGCGTGAATGGTCTGAATGCGCAAACCGCCCGGCGACTCCAACGCCTCCGCAAACAACCGCCGCGCACGGTCCATCAAATCAGGCGTCGGCACCTCGCCCGTGACTTCGGTCAGCTGCTTCGCCAACGCCTCGTCCGGCAGCAGCGTCCATTGGCCGAGCCGCTTGAACAATCGCGTCGACATCTCCGCCGCCGCCGCGCGCGTAAACGTCAGACACATCAACCGGTCCGGCGCACTGCCCGACAGCAGCAACCGCGCGATGCGATCGACGAGCACGTGCGTCTTGCCCGACCCCGCATTCGCCGCCACCCAAGCCGAATGGCCGGGATCGGTCGCGAGCTTCTGATCAAACGCCTCGGCCGTCATTCTTCATCCCCCGACGACCATTCCTTGACGCGCGCCAAGTGGTCGTAGTCACCGGCATACCGCTCCAGCAGAACGCGCGGCTTCGAGTGATACGGCATGTCCGGCGAGTCGAATTCGGCCACAAACTTCTGAAGCCCGGCCCGCGCCCGCTCCACCTCTTCGTCCGGCGTCAAATCCTCAAACTTCACGCGCTTCAATTCGCCGGCCACCGCGCCGCCCTTCAGCGCCACATAGATCAAGCCATCGACCGTGCGCGCCCTGATACCGGGAAACCCACCGCCAAGCGCAATCGCCGCCTCCAGCGTCAGCTGCGGACTGAACCCCGCGATCACCTGTTTCGACGACGGCACACCGCCCGTCTTGTAGTCCGCGACGACGATCGCATCGCCCGGCCAAAGTTCGATGCGGTCGGCGGTGGCGGTCAACGTGAACAGCCCACCCGGCGCGTCGAACGTCATCTCGCCCTTCTGCTCCGCCATGATCGAAACAGCGCCCGCCCGCCGGTCACGCTCAAAGTCGATGAACCAACGCGCGATCCGTTCGAACCGCGGCCACCAGAACCCGCGCACGCCAGGCCGCTGCAACAAATCGCCGAAGGCCTCGCGGCCAAACTCGATCAGCGCGCGAAACGCTTCATCGTCATCGCTCGGCAAGTCCTTCGGATACGCCTTCACGAACTTGTCCAGCGCATCGTGAATCTTCGTGCCGCGATCGGCCGCGCCCGGCGCTTCGTCGATCGCATCCAACGGCTTCAACCGCAAAATCTGCCGCGCATAAAGCGCATAGGGATCGCGCAACCAGCGTTCGATCTGCGTCACCGGCAACTTGCGCGGCCGCGCGGCGACGGGCGGACGCGGCTCCGGCGGCTCCACCGGCTGCGGCAAACCAGCGGGCCGATCAAGCGCACGCGCAACATCCAACCAACGCTCGTCGATCAACCGGTCGCCGAACCCCGCGCCATCGACCAGCATCGTCAACCGCGTCAACCACCGCGACGGCGTCGTCGGCCCGCCACCTTCCTTCTCCGCGCGCGTCAGCACCACTTCAGGCGCCGCAGCCGCTTGCGCAAAATCGTGCGCCGACAAACCCACGCGCCGCTCCGGTTGACTGACCTCAAGCTCGCGCCGCATCGGCCGATTGAGCCACGGCCCGGGATCGGTCGCCGGCGGCCAAACGCCTTCGTTCAAACTGCCCAGGATCATCAAGTCCGGATGCTGCAACCGAACTTCCAGCGGACCCAAAATCGAAAGACGCGCATGCCGCCCGAACTTCGGACGCACCGGCACCGTATCCATCACCGTGCGGATGAACGACGCATACTCGCGCCCGTCCATCACCAACCCAACCTCGGCCGCCGCCTCGCCGACACGCGTGAACAGCCCGTCGGCAATCTCGCCCGCGTCTCCAGTCCAAAGCTCGGCGACGGACGCCTCATCCATGCTGAGCAACTCGGCCGCCTCGCGATGCCGCTGCGCCAACACCGTCACGTCGTGACGGCCTTCAGTCATGATCTCGGCAAACGGCCCATACCCGATCTGCAAATGTGAAATCAGCTTCACAAGATCCGGCGCGTCACCGACAAGATCCCGCAAGCCGCCTAGCCCCGCAGCAGGCCGCGGCCCCCGCAGCGCCTTCTCCTCAAGCTTCGACGCCAACAACCGCGCATCGACCCGTCGCGGAAAATTCAAAGCCGCAAGCGGATGCTTGAGCAACGCCAACAACGGCACCGGCGCAAACGCATCGGCGGCCGCATCGACGATCAAACTCAAGAACCGCCCGACGACGGTCTGCGACAACGGCACGCCGCCCGAGTCGTCGATCGCAATGCCCCATCGTTTCAATTCACTCGCCACACGCCGCGCCAAATTACGATCGGGCGTCACCAGCGCCGCCGTCTTACCCGGCACCTCAACCGCCGCCCGCAGCGCACACGCAATCGCCAGCGCCTCTTCCGACGGTGTTCGCGCGACGAACATCGACATGCCGCGCAATCCCGCTTCGACGGCCGCCCGCTGCTCATGCACGAAGTCGCGCCACGCCGGCGTCGTCTCCGCCGGCCGCAGCGCTTCCGCGATCAGCCGCGACCGCGCCGCACGCGGATCGCCGCCCTCGCCCCACACCTCGACATCAAGCCGCGTCGCATCGAGCTTTTCGAGCAACTGCCGCATGCCGTGCTGCGGATGCCCGGACTCAGCTGCCTCCCACGCGTCGCGATCAAGCCCAAGGTCGATGCCCGGCAGAACGACGGCGCCGTTCGGCATGTACGCTATCGTACGCAGCAATTCCGCCGTCGCCGGCACGCTACCCGTCGAGCCCGCGGCGATCACCGGAAAGCTCGGCGGTGACGCCGCCCAACGCTGCGCCGCCAGTCGAAGTGCGGCATCGCGATGCGTCGCGGGGTCAGACGCCTTCTCCGCCACCAGCAGCGCCGGCCACTGCTCGGTCAGGATCGACAGAAACTGAACCGTCTGCTCCCAGTGCAGCGACAGGTTCTCCGGCACGATGGTCTTGAGCTTCTCCCAAGCCAATCCCTCCGCCGTCGCCTGATCGAGCAACACCGCAAGCTCGCGCGCCAGCTTCAACGCCAATGCCGGGGTCGTCGCACCCAGCGCACTGCGCTCCTCGTCCTTCGCCGCGTTCAGCGCCCAGCGTTGGATCAGCTTGGTGAGCAGAAACTCGCGCCGCAACACCGGCAACGGCGGCGGCATATCCGGGACAACGTCGGCGGCGACATCATACGCCGCCGGATCATCCAGCGGCGACGGCGTCTCATCGAAATCGCCCAGCGCCCGCATGCGCGGCAACACCGCAACGCCACCCGCAGATACCCGCGCAAACGCTTCGCCCAGAGTCCGGATCGCACGCCGCGTCGGCACCAAGATCAACGCCCGCGACAGCGCAAACGGATCACCCGCGCCGTAGCGCTTGAGCACACCACGCGCGAGTTCATCCGCGAAAGCCGCGCCTGCCGGGATCGTGAAGAGGTTGATCCCGCGCATGTGGCGTCAGCTACGGTTCGACATGATACACATCCAGGAAGGCGTCGGCTTCGTCCTTCGCGTCGGGCGTGCCGATATGCATCCACTTGCCGTCGAGGCGGATGCCGAACAACCGGCCCTCCTCGATCGCGATGTCCCATAGCCGGTTCGTCGAGAACACGTCGCCCGTTCCGCGCTCGATCAAGCGCGGATGAATGATCTGCACGCCCGGCCAAGCGAACGGCGTCACCCGCTGCGGCTGCCGCCGCGCCAAACGCCCCAGCGTGTCCATCATGAAATCGCCACGCCCGTCATAACCGATGGAGTTGAACGTCGGCGCCATCAACATCAGGCAGTCCATCTCCGCGTCGTCCCACCGCTGCGCCATGCGCGTGATGTTCGAGCCCAAGCTCTCGAGCCAGATGGAATCGCTGTTGTAGGTAAAGACCGGCTCGCCCTTGAACAACGGCAAGGCCTTCTTCAGCGCCCCGCCCGTGTCCAGCAGCTTGTCGCGCTCGTCCTGGATGATGATCTCGACATCCGTGCGCTTCTTCAGATGGTCGATCACCATCTGACCTTTGTAGTGCACGTTGACGATGATGGTCGTGATCCCAGCGTCCTTGAACCGGTCGATCGCGTGATCCAGCAGCGTGCGCCCCGCCACCACGATCAGCGACTTCGGCCGATCATTGGTCAGCGGCCGCATCCGCGTGCCGAGACCCGCCGCCAAAACCATCCCACGCGTCGGTTTGATCGCCATCGTCCGCCCTAATTCCCCAATGTCCCGCGCCACGCCTGAGGCACATGCCGATCGAACCACGCCTTCAGCGGCGAAAGCGCCGGGTGGTTCAGATCGCGCGCGAGATAGCCCCACATCCGCGGCAAAAATTGCGTATAGCGCGGCTTGCCATCGCGCTTCCAAAGCCGCGCGAAGATGCCGACGATTTTCGTATTCCGTTGCGCCGCCAGAAGCGCCGCCGCAAACCGGAACGCCTCTTCGTCGAACTGCGCATCGCTCGCCCGCCGTCCCGCGATGTACCGCCGCGTCATCGCGTCAGCCAACTCGACACTGACGTCGCGCCGCGCATCTTCCGTCAACGAGATCAGGTCATACGCAGGCGACCCCGCCAACGCGTCCTGAAAATCAAGCAACCCCGCACGCGAAGCGCCGCCCCGCATGGGCAGCCACATCAAATTCTCCGCGTGATAGTCACGCAGCACCATCACGGCGTTCTCAGTCGGCAACCGCGCCAAAGCCGGCCGCCACGCCGCGAGATAGTCCTCGCGCGCGCTAGCATCGAGCGGCTTTCCCGCCGCGGCCGCATAGAACCACTCCGGAAGCAGTAAGACCTCCGCCTCCATCGCCACGGGATCGTAGCCGAGCAGATGCACGTCGCCCGCAGCACCCGGCACGGCAAGCCGCTTCGGCGCCGCCTCCTGATGCAGACGCAGAAGCGTATCGATCGCCGTCTCGTAAAGCGGCCGCTCGGCCTCGCCGTCGACGATCAGGTCGGCAAACCGCCCATCCCCAAGATCCTCGATCAGCAAAAATCCATTCGCATAATCGTGCGCAAGTATCTCAGGCGCGCTCAACCCCAACCGCCGCAAATGCTCAGCCACCGCAGCGAACGGCCGGCAGTCCGGCCCCGCAAGCCGCGCCATCGCGTTATAGCCGAGCTTACGGCGCTCATCGGCCGAAGCATCCGGCGGACACGCCGCCGTCTCCGCTCCGCGCGGCTGATCCATCAGCATCGCCGTACCGCCGCGCCGCGCGAGCCGCACGTATCGCCGCGTCGACGCATCGCCGGTCAGTGGATGCAGCTCCGCCCCCGCCCATCCGGCCTTCTCGATGAAGGCCGTCATCTGGGCTTGCCGGTCGCTCACCGGCCGCTCCGAAAGTCGCTGAGGTCGCCGACACGCGAAGCCCACGCCCCGCGCGCGACCACCTTCACGATGCGCTCTTCGTCGACGTTCTCTTCGTCCATGCCTTCGATGACGATGTCGAGCCGGTCGGCGGGCAAAGCGTGCCCCATTCGGTCCGGCCACTCGATGAGCAGCACGCCGCGCTCCAGCGCCTCGTCCAGACCCAACTCCCGCACCTCACCGGCCGCCTTCAAGCGATAGAGATCGACGTGCCAAATCGGGAAGCCCGCCGTCTCATAGGTCTGCACCAACGTGAAGGTCGGGCTGGGCACCTCCTCGCCGGTAAGGAACGTGCGGATCAAGCCGCGCGCGAACACGGTCTTGCCCGCGCCCAAGGGCCCGGTCAGCGTCACCGTATCGCCGGGCCGCAAGAGCCTGGCGACGCGCCGCCCGAGTGCTGCCGTTTCGGCCTCACCTTTGAGCGTCAAACATTGAAAGAAACTGGTGTTGGATACGGACATGGCGGGTGCGAGCATCGGCGCCCTTGTACCCGCCTGCCATGCCCACTTCAACGCCGCCGAAACGCCGCACAAAGCTTAGGCAACGCGCGGTTGATCGGCGGACGGCCACCGTGCTAACGCAACCCAGTAAGCCACGGATTTTTCCACAAGCAAGATGAGCGATTCGGTCGTCATCGTCGGCGCAGGCCAGGCGGCATCACAGCTGGTCGCAAGCCTGCGCACCGAAGGCTACGCTGGCGCGATCACGGTTGTGGGCGACGAACCCTACATCCCCTATCAGCGCCCGCCGCTGTCGAAGGCGTTCCTCTCAGGCGACCTCGCGCGCGAACGCCTGTTCATCAAGCCCGAAGAATTCTACGCCGAAGCCAAATGCCACATGATGCTGAACACCCGCGCCGTGGCGATCGACCGCGCGCGTAAGGTGGTGAAGCTGACCGACGACCTGGAACTCAACTACACGACCCTGGTGTTGGCGACAGGCTCACGCGTGCGCAACCTGCCGCTGCCCGGCGGCGACCTGCCCGGCTGCTTCTACCTGCGCGGCATTGCCGACGTCGAACATCTGCAGAACCGCATCGCGCCGGGCGCCAGCCTCGTCATCATCGGCGCCGGCTACATCGGCCTCGAAGTCGCGGCCGTCGCCGTCAAACGCGGCTTGAAGGTCACCGTGCTGGAAGCCCTGCCCCGCGTCATGGCGCGCGCGGCCTGCGCCGAGGTTTCTGCGTTCTATCTTGAAACGCACCGCAAGGCCGGCGTCGACATCCGCCTCAACACCAAACTCGAAGCCATCGAAAAGAACGGCGACGCCCTGATGGTGCGAACGTCCGAAGGCCCGCTTGCCGCCGACACCGTCCTCATCGGCGTCGGCATCGTGCCCAACGTCGAATTGGCGATGGTCGCTGGGCTGAACGTCGACAACGGCATCGTCGTCGATCAATTCGGCCGCACCGAAGACCCCGCGATCTACGCCATCGGCGACTGCGCCAGCCTGCCCAACACCTATGCGCCCGGCGGACGGGTGCGCCTTGAGTGCGTCCAGAACGCCATCGACCAGGCCAAGCACGTGGCCGCTAACATCTGCGGAAAGTCCAAGCCCTACAATGAGGTCCCGTGGTTCTGGTCCGACCAGTACGACCTAAAACTCCAGATCGCGGGCCTGCACAGCGGCAACGGACAGCTGGTGATGCGCGGTAAACCGGCGGACCGCAGCTTCGCCGTTTTTCACCTGGAAGACGGCGTTATCGTAGCGGTAGAGGCCGTCAACGCGGCCCCGGAATACATGATGGGCCGACGCCTGATCGCCGCGCGCGCCAAGGTCGCGCCTGAGCGTCTTGCGGACAAGGCCGTACCTATGAAAGACATGGCCTGACACCACCATTGACCGTCACCTTCGGACCAAACGACCCATGGCCAAGATCAAGTACATCGAACACAACGGGAAAGAACACGTCGTCGACGTGAAGCCCGGCATGTCGGTCATGGAAGGGGCGGTCAAGAACCTGATCCCCGGCATCGACGCCGACTGCGGCGGCGCCTGCGCCTGCGCCACCTGCCACGTCTACGTAGACCAAGCCTGGACGGCCAAGATCGAGCCGATGCAGGAAATGGAAAAAACGATGCTCGACTTCGCCGAAGGCGTCGAGTCGAACAGCCGCCTCTCCTGCCAGATCAAAGTGACGGACGCCCTCGACGGCTTCGTCGTCCGCATGCCCAAGAGCCAGCACTAGGCTGAGCGTGTTTGCTCGTTCAGACGTTTGTCGGTGAAAAAAAACACAGGCGCACAACTGTTGAGCGACTGCTGAGGCGGTGCGATCCCCATTTGGGGCGTCATTTGGATTGTCCTCGCGCTACAGGTGATCAATAAAAAATCACGAACTGCTCAAAAGTCGACTCCATGCCCACAAAGATGGCTACAACTGATCAGTTATCGGTCAGGGGGCACCGGTGGCCCATCAGGAAGACGACAAGGGAAAGCACGGCGCAAAACCGGCGGCCGAGCGCAGGTCGTCGCGCCGTTTCAACTCGATCACCGGCCTCTCTGAGCGCGAGCCGTTTCGCGCAACCAACGTCATCAACGTCTGGCCCATTCCATTCATCAACGCGCGCACGAGGGCGAGCCGCTACTACTACCCACCGTCGTTTATCCGGATATTGCCGAGATACGGACTGACGCGTGATGACACCGCCCATCTTGGCAGCCACGCCCGTAAACACGTGCAGGCTGACTTTTCGAATTCGCAGCGCGCACGTCTACAAAACCTCCGAGACGCAAAGGACACAACCTACCTGCTCATAAGGGGCTTGCCTGCGCTCGGCTTCTGGCCATGGCGCTGGATGGTTAGGTTTCCCTCCGACCGCGAGTTTCCGGAAGAGCAGAAGCATCGCGACACCGAGTACGTCGATAAGCTGCGAACGGGTCGTCCGGATATCGACCCCAACGACTTTAATGCCGCTTCCAAGCAGCGCCTGCTTGAGAAGCGCGAAAAGCTGGATAAGGCATTTCAAAACGCGGACTTTATTGTCGCGGGGCTGGCGCGGATGGTCGGAGGCACAGTCCGCGCGCGATACGAGAACCCGGACTCTCCCCTTGTCAGGAACCTGCTGACGGACCCCGGTGAGCAGCAAAGCAGCGACCTCGACAACATCGACATGGCTTTGAGGTTTCAACAGAGCACCGTCGAAAAGAACCTGCCGAAGCCCAGCGAACTCACGAACACGGAGGAGAGCTGCGTCTTTCGTATCTTCCTCTGCGTAAAGAACCTCTGGCGCCAGTCGGTTTACCTGTTGCCGGTGCGCGAGGTCATCGAGCAGCACTTGTGCCCGAACGCCGCCGAAGACGAAAAGCGCAAGACGGTCATCAAGCACTTGACCGAGGAGCGCTACGAACGCCGCCGGCCCCGTTCTCAGGAACTCCATCGCGAGCAGTGGCAGCCCGGGGGCCCGGTTTTGGGTCAGGGTCTGCGCGAAGGCGATTGGATCATGAGCTACGATCATGAGCGCGTGCGGGCGATGAACGGTGATCCGCTCGCCGAAGAGGCCTTGCACGAACTGCGCGAAGCCATACGGCGCGGCAGGCGCGACGCGATCAGCATTCCCTTGAAGCCGGGGGACATCCTGATCGTCGACAATTTGCGCGCGATGATATCGCGGCGTGAATTTTTCCCGTCGGACTTTTGGGATTTGGTCCGCGTCTTCTGGGCGACCGCGCCGCTTCCGTTCCGAAAAAAGGTGACCAAGCTGCCAACCGGCGAACTTTTCACGGAGTTGAGATACTGGCTGTTCAAGCCCGAACGCTGGTTGCGTAGCTACTACGTGTTCCGCGACGCCGACACGACGCGCCGGCACGCAACGAACGAGCGCACGAACCCGACAGCGCCACCCGACTTTCCGCTCGCGGCGCGCCAGTCCGAGTGACGGGTGTTCAGGACGAGCATCACCGTCCGCATGCCGAAGAACCAGCACTAGGCTGGGAGCGCCGGCATCCTGCCGGCACTCGGCGTCAATGCCGCCGCCCTCGCGCGCCAGTCTCCGCGATCGTGCTCGACGGCCTGTAGCAGCCGGTGAACAACCAACCAGCACGACGATCACAAGAGTGCAGGATTATTCATCGCTCATGCCGCCGCGATGAGCGGCCACCAAATCATCATGGTGGCGCCTGCAATGCCGGCGCCCATCGCGAGTGTGAGCACCAACAGCATGGCTGCCATCGCCGTCTTCGCGACCGCGCCTCGCTTCTGCGCGAGAAAATACAGCTCAAGCACGGCAAGCGGCACGAGATAACTGCCGTAAGACCAGAATGCGAAGAAGTCGGTGTCGAGCTCCATCGCGCCGCCGAATACGCCGACCTTGACCGCCATCCAGCCGATGAATCCGACGCGCAAGAACCAAACGCCGTTGACGAGCAGGAACGTGCGAAGTGCCCAGCGGCGATGCGTGTCGATGTCCCGCGCCATCGCGAAGCCGATCGTCTGCGCCGCGCAAAACATGATCAACAGACCGTTCAACGAAATAGCCAGTTGATTAAATGCGCCGGGGGTTTCGCGCGTCGCGTTGAGAAAGAACCCGGCAAGGCTGATCGCGAACGCAGTCGCGATGAACACTCGTCCGTTCCAACGGTGAAAGGCGATCGCCCGCGCCCGAAGCTGCGGAATGATCTGCAGCGTCCCGCCGAACGTGATCACGGCGGCCATCAGAACATGCGCGGCGAAAGCTAAATTCCCCGGCGTGTCCCCGGCAACATAGCCGTGGATCAGCATCTTGTTGCGGCTCCACGCCTCGAAATCGCCCTGAAGGGTCGCCGGATAATAGAAGGCGCCGATGTAAAGAACGAAGATCCATTGACCGGCCAATGCGATCAAAAACCAAAATGCCGCCGCAGATTTCAACGCGCCGTCGGCAAACCGGCTGGGCCTCGCCACCCGATCAAGAGCCATGTCCGCCGTCATGAATGCCCCCAGATTTCCGCCGCACACCGCAGACAGAAAGCCTAGGTTTCGCTCTCCTTACGGCACATGACCGCAGCGCTCAAAAACGTGGCCTCACGTCTCAGCGCGAGCGCGCCGCCGCGAGCGACAACACAAAGCCGATCAGAAGCGCGGCCATGAAGCCGGTATTGATGATAAAGCCCGGCGTCAAATTTTCGGCCGTTGCTGGGTGCGATGCGACCGGCTGCAGCAGCCCGATTGCTTTGCGCCCGAACTGTTCAATGCCGAGCAACAAATACATCAGCGGGACCATCGCGCGATAACGCACGAGGACAAGGATGCCCAACAGGCTGAGAACGAGAAGGATGAGACCCCAGCTCGCGAACATGAACATAACGACGGACGCGGCTTCATTGCCGTAGCTGTCGACGGCGAGCCCATCGGCGTTGATAGCGATCTGGCGATTGCTAATCCAAGGATTGAGCCCGGCGACGTTGAAGCCCATAGCAAGCTTCATCAGCAAGATCGGCGCCAATATCCAGATCCCCAGCCAATAGCCGCGATAATCGTTGTCGAACTGCTTAGGAAAGAGGCGGTCGAGCATGTCAGGTGTCCACCCCAAACCCGGCCACAGTCGGAATCCCTAGCGTCGCCGCCGAGTTTCGCGGGCCGGGTTCAACTGCTGTAAACTCAACGCAGTTAAGCGCATCCTAGCTCAGCCCTTGCCCCTACCCCTATGACCGCACCCGCCAAAAACATGACCCCACGTCTCAACGCCGAACCCACGGTCGGCGCAGGTTACGCGAAGGGTCTGCTCGACTTCGCCGTCGCCAAGGGAGCGCCGCGCGCAATGCTGTTGAAGCGCGCACAAATCTCAGATGCCGACATCGACGACTTGGACAACCGCATTTTGCTCAGCCGCTATGTCGCGCTGATGCAGGCGGGCATAGAGCTGCTCAACGAACCGGCGCTGGCCCTGCAATACGGCGAAGCGGTGCGTATGCAAGATCTCTCGATCGTGGGCCTCATCTGCGAAGCCTGCGAGACCACGCTCGACGTCGGCACGCAGCTGAACCGGTATGGCCGGCTTGTGTTCGACGAAAACGCTGGCGACGCGTACAGCATGGTGCGCCTCGTTAGCCGGCCGGACGGCCTCTGGATGCAGGTCACCAGCCAGACATTCAATACCAACCAGCTGGTCATCGAAGCGGAGTTCGCACGCCTCGTTTGGAACACGCGCACGATGTTCGCCAGCCATCCGCACTTGCAGAAGTCGCCCTTCCCCCTCGAACTTCATTTCTCGCATCCGGAACCGAGCTACCGCGCCGAATACGATCGCGTCTTCCAAGCGCCCGTCACCTTCGGCGCCGACTGGAACGCGCTCAGATTCGATCCGGAATTTCTCACGCTCCGGCATCCGCCGATCAACCGCTACGTCTTCGGCGTGCTGAGCGACCGCGCCGAAGCGCTTCTCAAAAGTCTCGAAAGCGCGAAGACGACGAGCGGCCAAGTCGAGAGCCTGCTTATCCCGCACCTACATAAGGGCGAGCAGAGCATCGAACGCATTGCGGAGAAAATGGGCCTGAGCCGCCAAACGCTCTACCGCAAGCTCAAGGCCGAAGGCGTCACCTTCGAAAAACTTCTCGACGACCTGCGGCACAAAATGGCGCTGCATTATCTGAACGGCAAGAAGGTCTCGGTGAACGAAACCGCCTACTTGGTCGGCTTTTCCGAACCGTCAGCGTTCTCCCGCGCCTTCCGCCGCTGGACCGGCACCAGCCCCCGCAAACGCGCGACCTCGCGATAGTCAGCCTCTCTTGGCGTCCTTCTTTGACGCCTTCATGGCGCCGCCTTCGACCGCGATTTCGCCTGCAGGCTCTGCAACCGCATGTCGCGGGAAGTGACACGTGACGCGCGTGCCCTTGCCGACGACCGAGTCCAATTCGACCCACCCGCCGTGCAGTTCGACGAAGCTGCGCACGAGTGCAAGCCCAAGCCCCGCACGCCGCGCATCCTTCGCGCGCGTCGTGCTTTCGAACCGCTCGAAGGCGACCGGCTGATACTCCGACGGAATTCCGACGCCGGTATCGTTGACGTAGACGCGGATTTCGCCCGCCACGCCTTCCGCGCCATAAACGATGCGTCCGTTCGGCGGCGTATGCTCAATCGCGTTGATGACGAGATTGTAGACCACCTGCAGCAGCCGCTTCTGATCGGCCCACACCGCACCGTCCGTAGGCCCGCCCTCGTTGACGATCTCGACCCGCGCCTTGCGCGCCCGTTCCTCGACCAGCGGCCGTACGCTCGCCAGCACGTCGCCGACATCGATGTCGCGGCGGTCGAGCTCGATCGTCCCCGCCTCGATCAGGGCCAGATCGAGAATGTCGTTGATCAGCGTCTCAAGCGTCTTCGACGCGTTCAGAATATCGGCGAGATAGCTGTTCTGCTTCTCCGTCAGCCGACCCGCAATGCCTTGCGCCAGCATGTCGGTAAAGCCCATGATCGAATTCAACGGCGTACGCAGCTGATAGGAAACGTTCGAGATAAAGTCGGACTTCAACTTGTCCGACGCCAGCAGCGCCGCGTTACGCTCTTCAAGCGCCTTCTCGCGCATCGCCGTATCGGTGACGTCGCGATAGCTCAGCAGCAGCGATCCGTCCGGCAACGGCGCCGCCGAGAAACTCAAAACCTTATCGTCGTTGCGTTCCAGATTGTCGACCGTCACGCGCCGCTCGGCCGCAGCGCCCGTGATGAGCATGGTCAGCATGCTCCAGTGCCCTTCGTCCGGCAGCACGCGACGGCACAGTGCAAACACGTCGGCAAAGCGCGGCTGATCGGCAAGCAGCTTCGGATCGATCCGCCAATATTCGGCGAACGCCCGGTTCGACAGCTTCAAACGCCCGTCGGTGCCGAACACGGCGAGCGCCTCGCTTAAGTGATCGATCGTCGTGCGCTGAACGCTGGAAAGCTGATTGAGGCTGCGTTCCAACGCCATTTGATTGGTGACGTCGGCATAGATGAAGATCAGCCCGCCGAACGGATGCGGCTGACACGTCACGCGCAACGTCGTGCCGCGCGGCAAATGCCAATGCTCTTCACGCTCTTCGATGACGCTGGTGTAGAGCGCCAACCGCTCCTTCTTCCACGCCGCAAAGTCGCGCTGCTCCGGCAACCGCCGCGACTCGCGCAGCCGCTCCAGAATGTCGCCGTCGGACGGATGCGTGGCGAGCCAGCGCTCCTCCAAATCCCACAGCTTCACGAACGCCTTGTTCGAGAACTTCAATCGCTGATCCGGCCCGAAGATCGCAACCGCGACCGGCAAGCGATGCAGCGTCTCTTCATGCGCATCGATATGCTGTTGCAACAGCCGCTTGGTCTCATCGACGTCGGTCACGTCGACGGCAAACGAAGCGACGCCATCGCCCATCGGCACGCACTGAATTTCGAACGCGCGCCTCTGCCCGCCGACGACGAGGTAGTGCAACGCCGTCTGCTGCTCGTTCGTCTCCAACGCCTTCTCGGCCAACGCGCGGCTGTCGCGATCAAGCTCAAGCTGATCGGCAATCGCGTCCTGCCCGATGCCGGGATCGACCGCGGCTGTATACGCGCGGTTCACCCACAACAGATCGAGATTCTGCCCACGCCGCCACACCGGCATCGGCGACACGTCGAGCAGATCGCCAAGCCTCGCCCGCTCGATCTCGCTCGCCGTCAATCGAACGGTGAGATTGTAGTTGGCCTCCGCATCAGGCGTGACGTCGCGCAACCACAACGCAGCCTGCCCCGCCGCCGGCTTACCGTAAGCCTGGAACACCCGCCCGTCCGCGCCCGGCACCGTCAGCGAGAACAGTGACCCGCCGGATTCGAGCGTGCTGAGCGCATCTTGCAAATCGCCATGCGCGTCGTTCTCCAGCACGCCCGCGAGGACCGCCGCCGCCCCCGCGCGCGCTTCGACGTCACCGTCGATATTGCGCCACACGAAGAGCGCGCCCGGATCCGCCGAAACGATCGCCGCCTCTTTCTGAAACTTCGCCTCAGCCCGCGCCGTGCGCCGCGCCGCCCGCTTCAGCAACGCGTCCGAGCGCACGCGCATCGCCATCATGACCAGCGCCAGCGACCCCGCGAGCGCAATCGCCCCCAGCGTCACCCCGAAGGGGAGCAGAAATGCGATGTCGTTTGAGAAATCCAATCCGACCCCATGCCTTGTTGCAGGAGCGACGGCCGGCACCCAAACGGCGCCTCACGCGGAAAGAACAGTGTCCGTTTTCCACAAGGACCGGAGGCAGCTCCTAAGAGCGCCACACGTCGATCCTCGAACAGCCCCCGTCGCCCGCGCCCGTACCCCCTGTTTGCGAGAATCACTTCTTCGCTCCGATGATAGGAAGGCCCCCGAGTCCTGTCCCCGCGCAGATGGTTAACGCCGCCCGAAAACCAAGCCGCGTCAGAGGCTTGGGACCCGTCCGCAGACGTTAATGCGAGCTTGGCGATTTTAACGTCTCGGTAACGATTTAGCCCGCCCACATCATCCAACGTCTCAAGAGCCGCCCACTAAAACAACGCCCCGTCACCATGTTGCGTAATTGCGCCAGCCAACACCCAAACGAACCACGTCCAATAACGGCCCGCAGCGCACAGCCTCCATCCCCTCTTCAAACCGTTGCCCTTCTCCCTCCGGGAGAAGGTGGATCGACGCCAAAGGCGTCGAGACGGATGAGGGCCGACAGCGCACCAGCGTGACACCAGCCACAAGCAAACGTAATCCAGCCGCGTTAGTGTCCCGCGAAACCGGGAACCCTCTCTCGCATGCACACCTTGATCAGCGCGTTCTGCAATGCCGTGTTGATCGGCCTTTTCATCGTCGCGTTCGGCGCAGCCTTCGGCCGCCTCCACCCGCTACTCGATCTCTTCGGGCAGTTTGTGCTCCCGGCGCTCGTCGGCGCCGTCATCATCGTGCTGATCGCCCTCATGACGGCGCGCTACGGCATTGCGCTCGTCGCCGTCGCGGCGCTCCTCACGAACCTCCTGATCGCCTGGCCCTGGATCCAGAAGCCGACGCCGAGCGAAGCGACGGGGCCGACGGTGAAGGTCCTGCTCTTCAACGTCTATTACTACAACAAACGCCTCGACGAAGCCGCGAAGGTCGTGCACGAACTGAACCCCGACATCGTCGTCCTGCACGAAGTAATCCCGCGTGTGCGCCCCGATCTCGACGCGATGGCCGACGCCTTCCCCTATCGCGTCGAAAGCTGGCTCGAACGTCCGGCCGACGCTCTCATCCTCTCGCGCTTCCCGCTGGAAGACCTCGCCGCCGAACTTCCCGTGCCCAAACACCGCCGCCCCCTCGGCGCAGCGAAGGTCACGATCGGCGACCGCACACTCACCCTCTTTGCCGCGCACCTATCGCTGCCACCGCTCCTCGAAGGACGCGGCTCACAGATGGCCGAGATGCAGGAAATCGCCGAGACCGTGAACAGCCGCACCGGCCCACGCTTGCTCGTCGGCGACTTCAACGCGGCGACGTGGGGAGCCGTCATTACGCACGCACGGACCGTCGCCGCCCTCGACGTGCTGACAGGCCCAAGCGGCAGCTGGCCGACCTTCCTGCCGCGCGACCTCGGAATCCCGATCGATCACATGCTGGCGTCGCAGGAGATCACCTTCGTCTCGCGCACCCTCGTGACGATCCCGGGCTCGGATCACCGCGCGGTCCTCGCCGAGATCAAATTCAAGAACTAGCCTGGGAAGAGCTGCACGCCGACCTTCTCCATCTGCCCGTCGGCCGTAGCCGTCAGACAGGCAAGGCTCTCCATCCCCTGCACGTAGCAAAACACCGGCAGCCGCTGCGCCCGGATCTGCTCATACGTTTCGCGATCGACGCCCGCTTCCGGATAGAACGGAAACTCGCCGCTCTTCGGCGCCTCGTCGCCGGCCGCCCACGCCGGAAAATCCGCCGACGACTTGAACATGTGATCTTGGGACAGCCATTCACCCAGCGCCTTCACCATCTCGCCCCGCGTCTTCACGCCGGCGAAGATCATCACCTGCGCGCCCGGCGCCGCTTCGCTCCACAACACGGTGCCGTCAGGCGCGCGCACCGCGATCGTTACCACCGCCGTCGCGCAATTGCCGCCGTTCGAGAAAGCCTCAGTGCGATACGTACGGCCTCGAGCCGGCGTCCAATCCCGCCACGCGGCCGCCGAACAATTCGGCGCCGCCTCGGCGCTCACCGTCACGCGCTCGACACCGGCAAGCGCAAGCCCACCTAAAACGAAGGTGCCGGCCAGAACTGCAAGCGAACGAAAGGCCATGAGTGTCTCCCTAAATGACGCGCCAACGTCGCGCGAAACATCGTCGAAATGAAGGCGCGCTCACACCCGCGCAAGGGGAAATCCTTCGGGCCGCTCCGCCAGAACCTCAACCGGATCGCCGACAGCAACCCGCCCGATCGCGCGCGGAACGCTGTTCCACCCGAACAGCACGCCCTTCACCCGCGGATCGGCCGACATGCGTAAGCGCACAAGACTGGCGAGAGGCTCTTTCCCCATACTCTCGCCCGTCATCTGATCCTTGGTTGTCACGATGCAGCGGTCACACGGCTTCACGAGATCGACCTCGATCCCGCCGATGCGCAACGCCTTCCAGTAATCGTCACGCCACGGCTCATCGCACGCGATGACGATGTTCGGCCGAAAGCGCGCCATTGGTACAGCCGCGCCACCCCGCTGCACGATCTCGTCGTTGAGCGCGGTGAGCGATCCCGTCGTCGCAATCAAAACCGGATAGGCATCAGCAAACGTGACGGGCAGCGGCTCCGCCGTCCAAATCCCACGCTTCAACCGATCCGTCCGCGCGTCCATGTGTACGAGCAGTGCATCGTCGCCCAGCACCGCCGACACCCAAGCATGCGCCTGCGCATCCGCCACCGCGGCGCTCACCGTCGTATCCCAAACGGTAACGTCGAGCCGCTCAGCGCCCGACGGGATACTCACCAGGATCTTGGGCACACCCGGCGCCGACAAGCGAACACCGCCGGCGATAGGCTCCGCCGCGATAGTCGCCAACGCCGAGCGCGAACGCTGCGTGTGGAACATCCCCGTCCGATCGACGGCAAGCCATCGTCGATCATTGTCGAGCCCCCGCGGCTCAACGCGCACGCCGTCGGTGTTGACGGCGCGCGCCCCTTTAAGCGGATAGTAGTGCAGCGAGACGACGCGCATCTCGCGTGGCTCCTAGTAGCGATAGTGGTCCGTCTTGAACGGACCTTCGCGGTCGATGCCCAGATACTCAGCCTGCTGCGGCGAGAGCTTCGTCAGCTTCACGCCCAGCTTCGCGAGATGCAGACGCGCAACCTTCTCGTCCAGCTTTTTCGGCAGCGTGAACACCTTGTTCTCGTACTTCGCGTGGTTCAGCCACAGCTCGATCTGCGCCAAGGTCTGGTTCGTGAACGACGAACTCATCACAAAGCTCGGATGACCCGTGCCGTTGCCGAGGTTCACAAGGCGACCTTCCGACAGCAGAATGATCCGCTTGCCGCCCGGGAATTCGATCTCGTCCACCTGCGGCTTCACGTTGTGCCACTTGAAATTGCGCAGCGCCGCAACCTGAATCTCGGAATCGAAGTGCCCGATATTGCAGACGATCGCGCGGTCCTTCATCGCCCGCATGTGATCGACGGTGATCACATCGACGTTGCCGGTCGCCGTGACGAAGATGTCGGCACGCGGTGCCGCATCGTCCATCGTCGCGACCTCATAGCCTTCCATCGAAGCCTGCAGCGCGCAGATCGGATCGATTTCCGACACGATCACGCGGCAACCCGCATTGCGCAGCGACGCCGCCGAGCCCTTGCCCACGTCGCCAAAGCCCGCGACCATCGCAACCTTGCCCGACATCATCACGTCCGTACCGCGCTTGATGCCGTCGACCAAGCTCTCGCGGCAACCGTACAGATTGTCGAACTTCGACTTCGTCACGCTGTCGTTGACGTTGATGGCGGGGAACGGAAGTTCCTTGCGCTCGGCCATCTGATAAAGTCGATGCACGCCCGTCGTGGTTTCTTCGGTGACGCCTTTGATGGCCGCTGCGATCTTCGAATAGAAGCCGGGCTTCTTCTCGATCGTCTTCTTCATGACGGCGAAGAGCGCCTCTTCTTCTTCGTTCTTCGGCTTCGAGATCACGCCGATGTCGCGCTCGGCCTTCGGCCCCAGCACGCACAGCAACGTCGCGTCACCGCCGTCGTCGAGAATCATGTTCGGCACGCCGCCGTCAGCCCACTCGAACAGCTTGTGCACGTATTCCCAATACTCGATCAGCGTCTCGCCCTTCTTGGCGAACACCGGCGTACCCGAAGCGGCAATCGCCGCCGCCGCATGATCCTGCGTCGAGAAAATATTGCACGACGCCCAACGCACATCCGCGCCCAGTTCTTTCAGCGTCTCGATCAAAACGGCGGTCTGGATCGTCATGTGCAAACAGCCCGCGATCCGCGCGCCCTTGAGCGGCTTCGATGCGCCGTACTCTTCGCGCGTCGCCATCAGGCCCGGCATTTCGGTCTCGGCGATCGCGATCTCGCGCCGCCCCCAATCCGCAAGCTTGATATCGGTGACGACGTAATCGTGTGCCATTGAAAAGCTCCGTGCATAAGGCGCCCCCGAGGCGCCATTTCGCGACCCTATACCACCCGCAAACCGGCCCCACAAGCGGGACATAAAGAAATGTTTATATCTTTAAGTCCCAAGGCTTTACGACCCGGCGGTAGCCCGCGCACACGACCGGATCATCATGATGCTGGCTCGGAATCGATGGCCAAAAACCATTTGGCGCGCGACCCTGTCTCAGGACACGACCGAAGCAGCGCGAGCAATCGCTCGAGGTCCGACGGGTTCGGCAAGAAAGCCGCGCGGTTGATTTTCTTGCGCGGCAACTCAAACCACAGATCCAAGTCGAACGTAGCGCCCGCTCGCTCCCAGCGGCAGATGATCTCCAGCTGCTCAAGCACGCCCAAATGCGCAACAAACCGGCCCAAGCCGCGTGCGAAGAATGCGTCACCCCGATCGGCCAACACCGCCAGCCTTGCCGGTGGCACGACCGCGCGGGCTTTCTTCAACGCAGCCGCCGCCCGCCGCGCCGCCTCGAGATCGGTGCCTTCGAAAGCAATCGCCATCAGCGCCTGGACCGCCTTCTCATGTCCAAGCCGCGCGCTCGCGCCGAGAAAGGGAAACGCCTCACGCTCCGTGAGACCGCTCGCCGCATCGAAGATGCGCTGCCCGTCTTCCGCGTTCCCGTGGTGAGCGAGAACATCGGCAGCAAAGCGATTAGAGCCTTTTGCTCCAACAAGCTCTGAGCGCGCGATGGCGAGCCAATCGATGCCGAGCGCCGTGAGCCCGAACTGCGCCAAGTCGGCGACGCTCGGCGCACGGTGGAGAGCAAACGGCAGGAGCAACGCGGACGGTTCGGCAACCGCAGATCGATTCTCGACGACCCATTCGAGTGCGGCCACCTGAACCTTCGCGGAGCGATCGCGCAACCCACGACGCATCAAGGCCTGCCTGTCCCCGCTGAACGGAATCGCCCGCTGGTTCGCACCGGCCTTGCCTTTCCAATGATACGAGCCGGACAGCGCCGCACGCATCGCCACCGCACGAACCGATGCATTGCGCGATTGCGTCGCGAGCGCCTCTAACTCGCCGTCGATGGAATCCGATCGCAGCAGGTGGTGCAACAGACGCGCCGACCGCACATCGGCCGAAAGACGAAGCCCGTCGCGCAAGATCTTCAAAACGCTCTCGTCTCGCACGATAGACGAAACAAGGTGGCCCGCGCGAACCGTCGCGCGCCCATACGCGTCGAATGCCCACAAAAGCTCAATGCACGACGCTACAATATCGGGACGGATTCGATCCTTCAGATGTGCGAGCCGTCCCTCGGCCACAAGCCGAACCTCGAGCGCCCAATCGTTCAATCTGTGAATCAAGAGCGCCAATGCAAACGAACTTGGGATATCGGATATCGCGCGCAGCGCGGCCTCGCGCACATACCCCGATCCATGCGTCGTCAACGCAAAGACAGCCGCAGGTGACACCGCGAACAATGCGCTTGCCGGCACGCATTGCGCATCGCTTTTCGTTCGCCATCCGATTCGCGCGCCGAAATGCGCATCGGCTTGGCGCTCGACAATCCGCCGCATGGCATCGCTCAAACGCGACACGCGCCGCGGATCGTATCCCTCAAGAAAATCAACACCGGCAGTCGTTGCGGTAGGTCGAGACCCAAAGACGGACGAGAGCCCGTTGCTCCTCCTGGCGGCAGCTTCAAACGCCGCGCCGACCGCAGCTTCAAAGTCGGACTTAAGCGTTGAGCGAAGCGCCACGCAGCGCCCTACTCCATCGCGCACGCCGGCATGTCGCCGTCGTTCTTGGGTTTAGGCGCCGTGGCGCACACGGCGTCCCACCACGTCATCACGTATTCGCCGACGTTGTCGTTGCGCACAGCCAGTGCCTGCATCTCGGGCGAGACGGGCATGCGCAACTCAGCCGGCAGCTTCTTCTGCTGCTCGCACGCGAGAGCGCGCACTTTCTTCGGCGTCCGCCGCCGCGCACAGGCGCGTCCGACGTCGACCGCGAACTCCTTCACCACGGCCGCCTGATAGCTCGCCAGCGCCTCGCGCTGCTTGTCGTTCTCGGTGTCGCCGGTCGGGAACGAAGCCCCGCCGGCCGCTTGCTCCGGCAGCCTCAAGATCTCACGCGCCTGATCGAGCATGACGCCATAGCGCCCCGCCATCAGCGTCATCTCCCAGAGGCTCGCAGCCTCTTCCTGCTTGACGGCTTCAGCCTTGCCGTCCGTATCCGACGTGATGAAATCGGTGAATTCGGCGCATCCCGCCGCGGCCAACAGCACAGCGCCCGCGGCAGCGCCGCGCGCCAAGCGCAACATCGATCGGTGGTTCATTGCGGACTCCGTCATGAGGCGCGCCCCTGCCCGAACACCTGAGACGCGGAATTGAGCACGGTCCCCCGGCGCTCTGTCAACGCCGCGCCCAGGCCAGCGCCCGCGCCTTGCAGGCCCTGATCCAGGCGCCCTTCTCTTCCGTGTAGGCGGTGGAATCGTCGGGATGCAGGGCCGCCGCCCGCAACTTTTCGGCCTGATAGGCCAGCGCCTCGTCGCGATGCGCACGCAGGTAATCGCGAAACGCAAGATTGGGCTCGATCTCAGCGGAGTCCGGTGCGAAGAAGTGAACATGCACGATGCGATTGCCGGCGGCATCGTTGAGCGTACAAAACCGCCGGCCCACAATCCCGAACTCCCCGCGCCACTCATACCCCAGCGCCAGCACCGCCCTCTCTTGCGTATCGAGCAGCTCGATCGAACGCACGACAGGCATCAAGTCAACGATAGGTTTGGTGATGATACCCGGGATGGAGGTCGAGCCGATGTGATGCACCGCAACGATCATGTCGCCCAGCGCCTCGACGATGCGCAGACGCTCATACGCCGCCCGCTTCGTCCACGCCGGATCATGCGCCACCAAAACGACCGGCCGCTTATCGCTCATCAACTCGAGATAGCACAGGGGAACTAAACAAAAAGGGCGGCCCGAAGACCGCCCTAAGTTCAAATCGGAAGGGGCGATTACGCCGCCTTCAGATTGATCGCCTTCGGCCCGCGAGCATCGGCTTCGGTTTCGAAGCTAACGCGCTGACCTTCGTTGAGCGTACGCCATCCCGCGCGTTCGACAGCCGAGATGTGCACGAACACATCTTTGCCGCCGCCTTCCGGCGAGATAAAGCCAAAGCCTTTTGTGGCGTTGAAGAATTTGACCGTTCCGGTCTTCTGCGACATGCGATTCAAGTCCTTTGATGCAGGCGGTTTCACCAGAGCGACATGCTCCGGCGTCGTGAGAGGCGATGCGAAAGGAATGGAGGAACCGTCTTGCACGAAGGCTGTAACGCCGCCGTCAATCTTGTCCGCACGTCACCTAGGTGCAGCCGTCACAGCCAATAAGATATGGCCACCTGTCAGTTATTACAAGCATCCGGGACCCGCGAAAATCCGCGTTTTAGGGGCCTGTAACTTTGTATCCTTTGGCCCGCAGCATCGCGATCAAACTGTCGCGTCCGACCAAGTGTCCGACCCCAACAGTTACGAAATGCGTCTTGTCCGACGCCAGCATAACACGCAGCTGCGGCAGCCACTTCCGGTTGCGCGCAACGATCAATTGCGTCCGCAGTTGAGGCACGTCTTTGAATCCGTCATCGACAAGCCGCGACAGATCTTCCGGCTTGCCGGAAGCCCACGCGTTCAAAAGATCGAACGGCAAATTCGGCTCTTCAAGAACGCCCTTCACCGTCGCCTTCAAAAACGCCGTCTCGGTTTTGCGATCAAGCTTGGCGAAATACCCGAGTTGTTCGGAGACGGTTTCGAAATACGCAAACTGCGCGTTCGCTGCCTTGGCCTCTTCCTCGATCACATGATCGACGCCGTAATACGAAGAGAACCCGGCCTTCAAATACGCGTAGAGTTCGAGGTAGACCGACGCCAGCCATGGCCTGAGCGGCGCAAGAAGTTTCGGCGGGTACTGCACCTGCCACGCCGCCTTCTCCATGTCGGCATGCAGCTCCGGCGCCAGCACGTCTTTCAGCGTCTCGCCGTTCTTCAGCTTGCCGCCCTCTTCGACGAATTTGAGCATCGCCTGCCCGCCTTCATCGAGCGGCGCCTCGAACACGAACACCTGAGACGCCTCACGCGCGCGGTCGATCTCATCGCGCTTCCATTTTGTCTGCGGCGGCAACAGATGGATCGAGCCGAAGAGATAGAGCGTCTTGCCGCCCTTCTCGACCGTCCACAAAGCCGGCGTCGCGGTTTCGGGAATGACGGGCTCGTCCGCCGCCTGCGCGAACGGCGCAGCGATCAGGAACAGGGCGACAAGCGCGGTCAGCCAACGCATCAAGAATCCTCACCGAACTTGTTCGCGATCAATTCCGCCAGCGCATCGAGCGCCGCCTGTGCTTGCCGCCCGCTCGCCGTCATCGAGAGCTCGCTCCCGATTCCCGCGCCCAGCATCATAAGCCCCATGATCGACGAACCGGAAACCGCGCTGCCGTCTTTCTTGACCGAGATTCGCGCGTCGAACTTGACCGCGCACTGCACGAACTTCGCGGAAGCGCGCGCGTGCAAGCCCTTGGTGTTGACGATCGTGACGACGCGCGTGAATTCCGCGCCGTCGTCAGCCACCAGCCAGTTCCTTCGACGCGACGCGGATATATTTGCGGCCCGCCTCCTGCGCCTTGTCGACGGCATCCGAAAGCTTGGCCGTGGGCCGGACCGACGCGAGCTTTATCAACATCGGCAAATTCACGCCCGCGATCACCTCCACCTTGCCCGTACCCATCGCCGAGATCGCGAGGTTCGAGGGCGTGCCGCCAAACATGTCCGTCAGAAGGATCACGCCTTCGCCGACATCGACCGCCTTGATCGCGTCCAGGATGTCTTCGCGCCGCACTTCCATATCGTCCTGCGGACCGATGCAGACAGTGCGGAACAAGGTTTGCGGACCAACGACATGTTCGGTGGCCGACTTCAACTCATCGGCAAGACGGCCATGGGTAACCAGAACGACGCCTATCATGGGCTCAAAGAAACTCCTGGTCCCCGGATGCCCAAATCAGTGAGGGCACGGCTCAGGGCGGCGCATTACATAGTCCTGTTCGCGATGCGCCTCAACGCGTGACAGCGCCAGGCAAGGGGATTGACCGTTACGCATCGGGCACAGCGGTCAGCGCCCGTCGCACCTTTTCCACGGTCGAAGCCTCAAAAGCGCCAAGCTCAATCAGCGGAATCGACGGTCTGGTGTGTCCAGGCAAAGACCAAGCGCGCGACTCCGGCATTCGCTCAGGCAGCGTCGCAATCACAGACACCGCAAGCCGAAGCCGCGTCGCAGCCTTCACCGGCGCGCGCACGACGCCCACACCGCGCGCCTCGATCAGCCCCGAAATCGTCGCCGGCGACGTCGCCCGCAACGCATCGCCGACAACCGCAACGTCGGTCTGATCGTCGGCCACCAACAACGCGCCATCCGCGATCAAGCGCAGCGCAAGATCGCTCTTGCCCGCCCCTGACTCGCCGAGAATGAGCACCCCAAGCCCCGCGATATCGACCGTCGTCGCATGCACCAGCATGTGGCCCTCAGCCCCGCGAGAGCGGCAGTTCGACCGTGAAGCGTGCACCTTTGATCGCGCCGTCCGCATCGCGCACGTTCGAAGCCGTGATCCGGCCGTTGTGAACTTCAACGATCTGCCGCGTAATCGAAAGTCCAAGCCCCGAGTTCTTCCCGAACCCGTGCGACGTCGGCCGCTCCGTATAGAAGCGCCGGAAAATCACCTCGAGATTGTCCTCCGGAATCCCCGGCCCCTGATCTTCGACGGTGACGACGGCGCGCCCGTCGCGCGCATAAGCGGCGACGCGGATCTCGCCCTCTTTGGGACTGAACGACACCGCATTCTCGATGATGTTGCGAAACACCTGCGCCAGCGGCCCGTCGAGCCCGCGCACGATCAGCCCGTCGGCCAAGTCCAAAACGACGCGGCGGCTGTTCTTCGCGTCCGGATCGTCGAACATCTGCGCGATCGCGCCGACAAGCTCCGTCAGGTTCACATCGCGCGTCCGCTCGCGCGACAGCTCGGCGTCAAGCCGCGACGCATCCGAAATATCCGTGATCAACCGGTCCAGCCGCCGCACGTCGTCATAGATGACGGTCATCAGCTTCGCCCGTTTGTCTTCGTCCGTCGTGCGCCGCAGCGTCTCGACGGCGCTGGCGACCGACGTCAGCGGGTTCTTGATCTCGTGCGCCACGTCCGCCGCAAACTGCTCGATCGCATCCATGCGCGCATAAAGCGCCGACGTCATCGAACGCAGCGAAACCGAAAGGTCGCCGATCTCGTCAAGCCTGCGGCTCAAATTCGGAATGGCGTCGATGCGCCGACCGCCACGCCGGACGGCATCGGCGCCTTGCGCCAACCGCCGCAGCGGCTCGGTGATGCGCGTCAGAACGAACCACGACGCAAACGCCAGCACGACCATCGCCACGCCGCCGCCCAGCAGAAGCTGTGTCCACTCCTGCCGCAACGCGTCGTCGATGTCGCCCGCCTCTGTCGACAGCATCAACACACCCATGACGAATTGCAGCCGCTTGATGGGCGCCGCGACCGAAACGATGAGGTTGCCCTCGGCGTTGATGCGGCGGCCCGAACCCGGCTCGCCCGTATCGAGCACGCCTTTGACTTCCTCGAACACCTTGCCGTTGGGCCGCGGTTCGTCGTCGACGAAGGGCGGCGGCTCGTCGCCCGGCATGATCGAATAGACCTGCCGGTTGAACCAACGTTCGGCCTCGCCCACGACGTCGGGCTGCCCCGGCGGCGGCAGAGCGCGCGACTGCACCTGATTGCGTGTGAGGATGAAACGCGTGTCCTGAACCGTCGCGCCGTCGCGTCCGAAGATACGCGCGCGCATACCCGTCGGTCCCACGAGCAGATTCAAAAGCTCCGCCGCCTTTTGCGCGTCCACGTCGGTGGCCGCGTCTTCCGCTTCGCCATCGCCCTTCGGCGCATAGCGCGCGAGCGCCGCCGAAATGATCTGCGCCTGCGCCATCAACGAACTGATGCGTTCCGAGACCAAACTGTCGCGCGCCGACTGCACCCACCACACACCGGCGGACAGCGCGAAGAAGGCGATGAGGTTGAGAAGAATGATCTGCCCGGCAAGCGCCGACACGCGCCGCCGCGGCGTGCGCGGCGCAAGCCCGCGCTCGCGCGAACGCCAGAACGCGCCGAGCAAAGACCTCAGCGGCCGCGACCGGCGCTGAGCCTTCTCATCCGGCGGAACATCGTTTGTCGTGTCGGTCGCACTCAAACTTCGACGTACTTATAGCCGACGCCGTACAGCGTCTGGATCGAATCGAACGAGTCATCGATTTCCTTGAACTTCTTGCGCAGCCGCTTGATGTGGCTGTCGATCGTGCGGTCGTCGACATAGACCTGATCGTCGTAAGCCGCATCCATCAGATTATCGCGGCTCTTCACGAAACCGGGCCGCTGCGCCAGCGCCTGCAAAATCAGAAACTCCGTCACCGTCAACTGCACGTCCTTATTGTCCCACGAACATGAGTGGCGCTGTGAATCGAGCACCAGCTTGCCCCGCGACATCACCTCTTTCGCGCCGGCCGCCGCGGCCGGCTGACCGCGCGCCTCCGCCCGGCGCAGCACCGCACGCACGCGCTGCAACAGCAGACGCTGCGAAAACGGCTTCTTGATGTAATCGTCGGCCCCAAGGCTCAAACCCACCATCTCATCGACCTCGTCGTCTTTCGACGTCAGGAAGATGACCGGCAGATCGCTCGTCTGGCGCAACCGTTTCAGCACCTCATGCCCGTCCATCCGCGGCATCTTGATGTCGAGGATGGCGAGCGCCGGCGGCGTCGCCTGCAACGCGGTCAACGCGGTCACGCCGTCCGAATACGTGCGCACATGAAAGCCTTCCGCCTCCAGCGCCATCGACAGCGAGGAGAGGATGTTTCGGTCGTCGTCAACGAGAGCGATGGTCGTCATGGTGCCCTTATGAATCTGCTTAGCGTCCGCGAATATAGGCATCGCGCGCCGCGCCAGCTATGCCGCAGAACTATGCCCGAACAATGGCGCGCGCCGCGACGACGCGGAACCGTAAGCCCAGCAATATCAGAGAGATCAGCATGGCGAGGCTTATCCCCAGGATTAACCCTACAGGCCCGATTCCCGCCGGAAACGCGAGCACATAGGCGGCGGGAACGCCCGCCACCCAGAACGCGATGCCGTGCATGAAGGCGGGCCACCGCACGTCGCCCATTCCCCGAAGCGCCCCCATCGTGACCGTCATCACCCCGTCGATGACCACCATGACGGCGACGGCGGTCAGCGTCTGCCGCGCAATCGCCTGAACCGCCGCGTCGTCGACATAAGCCGTCGAAATCGTCTCCGGCAGCAACGCGACCATCAGCCCAACCACCAACATGATCAAAAACGCGAGCGTGATCCCGGTCAGCCCCGCGATACTCACGCGCTCATGGTTCCCCGCGCCGATCGCGTGCCCCACGCGAACCGCCGTCGCCGCCGACATGCCGACCGCGACCATAATCATGAGCGCGTTGAAGTTGAACGTCAGCTGATGCGCGGCCGCGGCCTCCGGCCCCAGATGCGCCGCCATAAACGCAAGCGAACTCATCGCCGCCGTCTCGAGCCCGAGCGCCACTGAAATCGGCGCGCCGATTTTCAGAATCCGTAGCCCCCGCGACCACAGCGCCGACACCGGCTCGAACACGCCATAGGACGCGGCGTCGCGCATCGTCACGATATAAGCGACCGCCGCGCCCAGGCAGCCCCAGCGTATCGCCGACGTCGTGATTACCGCACCGACCGCGCCCATAGGCTCGACCCATCCGAACCAACCCAAAACGCAGATTCCATCGGCAACGATGTTGACCACGTTCGCGACCAGCATGATGACCATACCGACCATCGGCCGCTTGATGCTCTCCAGAAAGTAACCGCACGCGATATAGATCAGCATCGCCGGCATGCCCCACGCGAAGTGGCGCGACACGCGGCCCGCGCCGTTCGCAAGTGCGGGATCGACACCGGTGGCAAGCAACGCCGGCTCGACCAAGAAAAACGCGCCCGCGAAAAACAGGCCGAGCAGCGCCGCGATCGCCATCGCCGCCTTCCAAGTCAACCCGCACGACAGGCCCTCGCCCGCACCGAACGCCTGCGCGATCAGCACCATCGAGCCCTGCAGCAGCCCGACCGAAATCATCATCATCACCGACTGCGCGGCGAAGCCTTGTCCCAGATAGGCGAGTTCGGCCGCGCCCCCGCGGCCAGCCATCAGGCTGTCGACGACGATCATGAAGATGATGCCGGCGCGCGCGACCATGACCGGCGCGGCAAGACGTAGCGTCGGCCACCCTTCGTCCAACCATAGGCGCGACAAACGCCCGGCCCGTTCGGTTAAACCGGCCCGATGCTGCATTGCGACAACATGTGAGAATGCCAATTGAGGTTGCCGTCAGCTATTCCACGTTTGGCAAACCGCCGCCAGGGCGAGCGCCGCGGGGCCATTGCGCCCTGAAGGCGTCAGCCCATATGGTTGGCGGCAAGAGGAAAACCACGGGAAACGGCTGCCGGTCCCATAACCGGGACGCGGCGCGTTGGAGATTTGACGAATGACGAGCGGACAGCAGCAGAGCCAATACGGCCTTGATCGCATCGGCCTTAAAAATTTGGGCGCGGTGCATTGGAATTTGCCGATGGCATCGCTCGTCCAAGAAGCTGTCGAGCGCCGTGAAGGCCTGATCGCGAAAGACGGCCCGCTGGTCGTGAAGACCGGGATCCACACCGGCCGCTCCGCCGGCGACAAATTCGTGGTCCGCGAACCCTCGGTCGAGCGTCACATCTGGTGGGACAACAACAAGGCGATGACGCCCGCGCATTTTGATGCGCTGCTGAATTCGTTCCGCGCCTACGCGCAAGGCCGCGAGATCTTCGTGCAAGATCTCTTCGGCGGCGCCGATCATACGCATCGCCTGCCCGTCCGCATCGTCACCGAACTCGCCTGGCACTCGCTCTTCGTCCAACATCTGTTGATCGAACCGAACACGGGCGAACGCCAAAGCTTCAATCCCGACTTCACCATCATTGATTTCCCCGGCTTCCAAGCCGACCCCGCGTTGCACGGCACCGCGTCAGGCACCGTTATCGCCGTCTCGTTCGAGAAGAAGCTCGTCCTCATCGGCGGCACGTCCTACGCCGGCGAGATGAAGAAGTCGGTGTTTACGATCCTGAACTACCTGCTGCCGCCCAAGAACGTCATGCCGATGCACTGCTCGGTCAACGTCGGCCACAATAAGGAAAGCGCAATCTTCTTCGGCCTCTCCGGCACCGGCAAGACGACGCTCTCGGCCGACCCGAACCGCACGCTCATCGGCGACGACGAACATGGCTGGTCGAACAGCGGCGTCTTCAATTTCGAAGGCGGCTGCTACGCGAAAATGATCCGCCTCTCGCCCGAAGCCGAACCCGAAATCTATGCGACGACGAGACGCTTCGGCACCGTCCTCGAAAACGTCGTGATCGACGAAGCCACCCGCGAACTCGATCTCAACGACGCGACGCTCGCCGAAAATTCGCGCGGCGCCTACCCCATCTCCTACATCCCGAACGCCAGCACCATCGGCACCGCGGGCCAACCGTCCAACATCGTGATGCTAACGGCAGACGCCTTCGGCATCCTGCCGCCGATCGCGAAGCTGACGCCGAGCCAAGCGATGTACCACTTCCTCTCCGGTTTCACCGCAAAGGTCGCCGGCACCGAAAAAGGCCTCGGCAAAGAACCGCAGCCCACGTTCTCCACCTGCTTCGGCGCCCCCTTCATGCCGCGCCACCCGACCGAATACGGCAACCTGCTCCGCACCCTGATCGCGCAGCACAAGGTCGACTGCTGGCTGGTCAACACCGGCTGGACGGGCGGCGCCTTCGGCACCGGCTCACGCATGCCGATCAAAGTCACCCGCGCCCTTCTCTCCGCAGCCCTCGACGGCACACTTAAGTCCGCCCAAATGCGCACCGACCCCCACTTTGGCTTCGAAGTCCCGGTCTCGGTCCCCGGCGTCGACGCCAAAATCCTAAACCCGCGCGAAACCTGGACGGACAAAGACGCCTACGACCGCCAAGCGATCAAACTCGTCGGCATGTTCCGCGACAACTTCAAAAAATTCGAAGCCCACGTAGGCGCCGACGTAAAAGCCGCCGCCCCGAAGTTGGCGCAAGCGGCGGAATAAACTCTCCAGCCTCTGAAGGGTCGTCATGGCCGGGCTTGACCCGGCCACCCAGTGGCCGCGCGTCTGCGCGGCCGCAAGACTCATCAGCCCTTTCAAGCGCGCACGGACGTGCGCGCACTGGGTGGCCGGGTCGCGCTACGCTTGCCCGGCCATGACGGATAGGGTTGTGCGCGGAAGAACCACCTGATGCTCATCATCCTCAGCGGCCTCCCAGGCACCGGCAAAACCACAATCGCCCGCGCGTCGGCCAAGGCCATCGGCGCCACGCATCTGCGCATCGACACAATCGAACAGACCTTGCGCAATGCCGGTTTGAGCAATGTCACCGACGAGGGCTACCGCATCGCCTACGCGCTCGCCGAGGACAATCTTTGTCTCGGTCAAACCGTCATCGCCGACAGCGTCAATCCAATCGCGCTCACGCGCGAAGCCTGGCGCGCAGTCGCCACCCGCGCCGGCACAAAGAGCATCGACGTCGAAATCATCTGCAGCGACAAGGCGGAACACCGCCGCCGTGTCGAAACCCGCGCAGCCGACATCGCGGGCCACACACTGCCAAGCTGGACCGATGTGACGTCGCGCGAGTACCACACCTGGGACCGAACCCGCCTCGTCATCGACAGCGCGCAGGAAACTACCGGCCAAGCCGTCCAACGTGTGACGGCCGCGCTATCCTGACCTGCGCACCCGCGCCTAGGATTACCTCCAAAGGTGGATCATATGCGCAAAACGACAGCACTCATCCTGCTAAGCCTCGCTGCATCGGCGGCATACGCCGCGCCGGCGGACTGGTCCAAAGTGAGACCCGTCGACGAACCGGACATGGCCTGGATGGTGGTCGAACATCCCGAAGGCCTCAAAGCAATGTTCGCCATCCCTGAATCCGACGGCGGCCTCCTCTGGATGGACTGCGCCGGCAAAGGCGCACTAACGCTGACCTACGTCGATTCAAAACTCGAACCGCACACGCCCTACGAGGTCCACCTGAAATCCGGCACTCACGAAACCGCAGTCGCCGCCAAGACGGACGAACGCATGGACCTCGACGACCTCGTCTTCCTCACGACCGCCAAGATCAAAGACAAGCCGTTCCTCGCAAGTCTGAAAAGAGGCAAACAACTCGCCATCATCATCGACCACGCCACCAAAGGCCGCTTCGCCGCAGAGCAGTTGCCGCCGCACGGATCGAAGTTGAAGCGCTTCTTCAAGGCCTGCGGACTCTGACGCGAGCTTGCTTGACGTCTGTACTACAATGTAGTATACGGTAATTGTGACATGGCGCCTGATCACCGTCTGCGAGATGACCGCATTCACACGAAAGGCGGCGAAACTCTGGACCCGCGAAGAGCACGACGAGTTCGTCGACTTCATCTCGCAAAATCCGGATGCCGGCGATGTGATCGAAGGAACGGGCGGCGCGCGAAAGGTTCGCTGGGCGCGCGCCGGTATGGGAAAGCGCGGCGGCACGCGGGTCATCACGTACTTCTACGACGAGACATTGCCGGTGTTTCTGTTCGCGCTCTACGCCAAGAACGAGCGCGCAGATATCGGCTCGGACGATAAGCAGGCTTTCGCAGATACGATCGCCGCTTTGAAGGCGCAAGGAAAGCGACGGAGACTGTCATGAAGAGACGCCCGAAATCGACCAAGGCCGGCCGAGAAATTGTTGCCGCTGCCCGCGAAGCGCTTGCTTATCTGAAGGGCGAATCCAATGGCGTCCGCGAGACCAAAGTTTGGATTGTAGACGTCAAAGAACTCCGTGAAGAACTCGAGATGTCGCAGCAAGATTTCTCGGAAGCCTACGGAATCCCCCTGCGCACCGTGCAAAGCTGGGAGCAAGGCGCTCGCCGCCCCGACGCGACGGCGCGATCCTACCTGCGCACGATCGCAAGCTTGCCCAAGCAGGTTCGCTCGGCGCTGAAGCAGAAGGCAAGCTAACACCGGCCATAGCTAGGGTTCGCGAACAAGCTTCCCGACGTCGCGGGCACCGTGAAGGACGCGCTCGATCAGAACGCCGTCTCCCGATACCGAATAGAAAATCACATAGCTCCGGAATGAAAACGACCGCAGGCCCGGCAGCAGCTCGGACCGCGCACGGCCTGCTCGCGGAGAACGAGCCAGAGTGAAGAAACGCTTGGTCAGCGCATCGACGAATTTGTCCGCCCGTGGAATCGAGTCGGCGGCAATCGTGAACCAAATCTCGTCCAGGTCTTGATCCGCGAGAGGCGTCGTTCGAACGCCGCGCACGATCACTTGGCCTTCGCGGCCAGCCTCGCTCGGCCTCTGCGCTTGATCGCCTCGGGATCGAAAGCGCGCGGCTTTCCGCTGCGCCGCCCGTCCTCAATGTCGCTCTTAAGTCGGGCGATCTGCGCGTCGCGCGTCTCCAGCAACTTCAACGCGGCGCTCACCAAATCACTTTCGCTCTCATACTGCCCGGCCGCAATCCGAGCATCCACAAACTTTTTCCAGCGAGCGGGTAAAACAATGTTCATGGCCAAATGATATCACATCGCAAAAGCGGAATCTAATGCGCCAAGTCCCAGTTGCGCCCGGGCTTCGCCTCGGCGACCAGCGGCACGGATAGCTCCAGCACCGGCTTGCACGCCTGTTCCATCACGCGCTGCACGATCTTGCAGGTCTCCGCGACCTCGGCGTCCGGCGCCTCGAACACCAGCTCGTCGTGCACCTGAAGCAGCATCTTCGATTTCAGCTTCTTCGCCTTCAGCGCATCCGGCACCCGCACCATCGCGCGGCGGATGATGTCGGCGGCCGAGCCTTGGATCGGTGCGTTGATCGCCGCCCGCTCGTTGAACGCGCGCAGCGACGGATTCGACGCGTTGATGTCCGGCAGGTTCACCTTGCGCCCGAAGATCGTGGTCACGAACTTCTGCTCATGCGCCTGCGCCTTGGTGCGATCCATATAGGCGCGAATGCCCGGGAAGCGTTCGAAATACGTCCGGATATAAGCCTGCGCCTCATCGCGCGGGATCGACAACTGGTTCGCCAGGCCGAACGCCGAGATGCCATAGACGATGCCGAAATTGATCGCCTTCGCCCGCCGCCGGATGTCGGCCGGCATGCCCTTGATAGGCACGTTGAACATCTCCGACGCCGTCATCGCATGAATGTCGAGCCCTTCTGCAAACGCCTTCTTCAACGCCGGAATGTCGGCGATATGCGCCAGCAGACGAAGCTCGATCTGGCTATAGTCCGCGCTGATCAGCGTCATGCCCTTGGGCGCGATGAAGGCCGTGCGAATCTCGCGCCCTTCCGGCGTGCGGATCGGAATGTTCTGCAAGTTCGGGTCGTTCGACGACAACCGCCCCGTCGTCGTCGACGCCAGCGCATAGGACGTATGAACCCGCCCGCTATTCGGATCGATGAAGTTGGGCAGCAAATCCGTATACGTACTTTTCAGCTTCGAAAGCTGCCGCCACTCCAGCAATTCCTTCGGCAACTCATGCCCCTGCGCCGAAAGCTCTTCGAGCACATCGGAATCCGTAGACCACGCACCCGTCTTGGTCTTGCGCCCGCCGGCTAACGCAAACTTGCCGAACAAAATATCGCCAAGCTGCTTGGGCGATCCCAAATTGAACTTCTCGCCGGCAAGCTTATGGATGCTCTCCTCCAGTTGCGCCATCTTCTGCGCGAACCGCTGCGACAACCGCGCCAGCACATCGCGATCGACCAGGATGCCCTCCTCCTCCATGTCGGCGAGCACCGGCACCAACGGCCGCTCCAGCGTTTCATAGACCGTGGTCAACCGATCGGCCGCCAGCCGCGGCTTCAACACACCCTGCACCCGCAGCGTCGCATCCGCGCATTCGGCCGCATAGGTCGTCGCATCCGGGATCGGCAACCGGTCGAACGCCAACTGCCCCTTCCCCTTGCCCAGCACGTCGGCTTGCGCCGGAAGTTTGTGTCCAAGATGCGCGTCGGCAAGTTCTTCAAGATTGTGCGATCGAACGCCCTCTTCGATCACATACGAAATCAGCATCGTATCGTCGAACGGCGCAATCCGAATGCCGTAGCGATGAAACACATGCGCATCATGCTTGACGTCGTGCCCGATCTTCAGCACCGCCAAATCCTGCAACAACGGCTTCAATTTCCTGAGCGCCAACTCGCGCGGCACCTGCTGAGGCCCGCTGCCGCCAAAGTCCAACCCGCCGCCCGTCCCATGCGCCAACGGCACATAACAAGCCTCACCCGGCTTCACCGCCAACGCCACACCGACAAGCTCGGATAGAACTTCCGACGCACCGATGGCGATCGTCTTCAGCGCAACGACGCCTTCCTGGTGCGCACGCTCGATCCAACGCTCCAGCATCTCGACCGTCGTCACGGTCTCGTACTTGCGGTCGAACGGCTTCATCAACGCCGCCCGATTGTAAACCGCGCCCGGCACCGCAAGCTTCTCGCCGCTCGCCTCAACGGGCGCCGCCGCTTTCACGCCGGCAACCTCGAGCTTCGCCGCCGGAACGTCGGCCTCGCTCATATCCCATTCGTTGGCCACGCGTTTGATCAGCGCCGCAAATTCCATCGCTTTCAGAAATGCCAGCAACTCGCGCGGATCGGGCTCGATCACGCCGAACTCGCCGATCGGCACCGGCACCGGCGCCTTATCGTCCAGCGTCACGAGCTTCTTCGAAATACGCGCCTTCTCCGCATTCTCGATCAACGTCTCGCGCCGCTTCGGCTGCTTGATCTCGGAAGCCTTCTTCAGCAGCGTCTCAAGATCGCCGTAGAGATTGATCAGCTCCGCCGCCGTCTTGACGCCGATACCGGGCACCCCCGGCACGTTGTCGGTCGAATCCCCGGCCAGCGCCTGCACGTCGATGACCTTGCTCGGCGGCACACCGAATTTTTCCATAACCTCCGCTGATCGGATCGGCTTCTGCTTAACCGGATCGAGCAACTCGATCTTCCCATCGACGACAAGCTGCATCAAATCCTTGTCGGAAGACACGACGGTAACGGTCGCGCCCGCGCGCATGGCCTCGTTCGCATAAGCCGCAATCAAATCGTCGGCCTCATAGCCTTCGAGCTCGATCGCCGGCACGCCGAACGCCCGCGTTGCGTCGCGGATCAACCCGAATTGCGGGATCAGATCGTCCGGCGGCGGCGGCCGGTGCGCCTTGTAGTCGGCATAAATCGCATTGCGAAAATTCGCCCGCGAACTGTCGAAGATCACGGCGAAATGCGTGGGCCGCTCGCCCGCCTTCGACTCGCGCAGCATCTTGAACAGCATGTTCGAGAAGCCCGCGACCGCCCCGATCGGCAAGCCATCGCTCTTACGCGTCAGCGGCGGCAGCGCATGGAACGCTCGAAAAATATATCCCGACCCATCCACGAGATAGAGATGGTCACCGGCTTTAATCGGCCGCGTCTTGACCGCCGCCTTCGCGCTCAATGGTGATCGGCCTCGGCCGCCGCCTTGGACAGCACGAATTTCCGGTCGCAATACCCGCACTCGACCTCGGTGCCGGTTCCCATTTCCAAATAAACGCGCGGATGCCCAAGCGCCCCGCCGCCGCCGTCACAGGCGATGCGCCGCTTCTCGACCACGATGACTTCGGGAGCTGGTGTGTTCATGACAATTTCGATCGATGGAGGTTCGGCCGATCCAATACCGCACCTTGGCCCCGCGCGCCACGCCCGGAAACGCCCCACGTTTGCGTGCGCGAGGGAGTTTCGCTAGTTTCCCCATACTGGCGTCAAAGCACCCATAGCTCAGTTGGATAGAGCGCTGCCCTCCGAAGGCAGAGGTCGCACGTTCGAGTCGTGCTGGGTGCACCACTTTTTTGCCAAAGGCAAAAAAGTGCCCTGCGTAGCCCCTTGGCGAAGCAGGGCAGCCCATGGCCAAATCCGCTCCAGTGTTGACATCCAAACGAGCCGAAAGCTTCTGGAATCAGCAGTCGCAGAGTCAATCCATGCCAAAATACGAAACCAAAGCGCTCGATGCGAAGACCTGGCCAGCCTTCGCGCGCCTGGTCGAGGCGAACAACGGTGTTTGGGGCGGGTGCTGGTGCATGTGGTATCACGCCAAGGACAAAAGCGCAGACGACTCGCCCGCGCTAAGGCGTAAGGCGAAAGAGTGCCTCGTTCGGGAAGGACGGGCGCATGCCTCTCTCGTGTTTGATGGCAAGGACTGCGTCGGCTGGTGCCAGTTCGGCTCGCCGGACGAGCTTCCGCGAATCCACAATCAACGCGCTTATCTGGCAACCAACCCAGCGCTTCCAGACTGGCGGGTTACCTGTTTCTTTTCAGGCGCTGGCTATCGCGGCAACGGTGTGGCGTCAGCCGCCCTAAGGGGCGCGATCGAGCAGATCAAGAAACTCGGCGGCGGGCGCATCGAGGGTTACCCGGAAGACACCGAAGGTCGAAAAGCCTCGCCGGCCTTCCTGTTCAACGGCGCCCTATCCACCTTCGAACGCCTCGGCTTCAAACGCGCGCGGCTCATCGGGAAGCACAAGTGGGTGGTGACGCGAACGGTCAGGTGATGCACCACCGAAAACGCGCTGTCTGCGCCAGCACCGCCGGTAATCAGTCATCGATGCCGGGCCGGCCTTCGGGTGAAAGTACCGCTGAGTCGAAGATGATGTGCTCCTCGACCGCCATACCCTCGACGATCCGAAAGCGATCGACACCCAGGAACTTGCGCTGTTTCCCATGGATAACACTGGATGTCTCCCATGCGATGTAGAGCATGTCGCCGTTGCCGGCGCAGTCGAGGGGCGTGACCGTCATGCCGGGGAAAGTGGCAAGCATCCCGTCCATGTAGCCGATGTACTCAGCCCCCGATATCGACGGTTGACCGGTGAAGTGGATCTTGGCGTCGGCGCGGATGATCTCTGCCACGCGCGCACCGGAGGGAGCATTCCAGAACGACTTGAAGCGCTCGTAGAAGTCCCGGTGCTCGGGGGTGAGTGACGTCTTGGGTCCGCTAGGCATCGCGCGATCCTGTGATTTCAGTTACCTTGCTCGAATTATGTGCGCTACGCACATACTGTCAAGTTGAAAAATGTGCGCGCCGCACGTATCTTGTCGAGCGATGACGAACCGCACTGCCAATCTGCTCGGCGTTGTTGGGCTTGCCGTCGCCGATCGCATCGAGGCGGCCGCGCGCGACATCCTTAGCCACGCCGGCGAAACGCCCGCAGCGCTCGTCGTCATCGGCTACGGCACCGGCCCCTCGAACGATCAAATGCGCCGCGTGCTGGGCTTGTCTCACCCGGGAACCGTGCGCCTCATTGATCGGCTTGTCGCCGACGGCCTCGTCGAACGTCGCGAAGCACGCGACAAACGGGCGATCGCGCTCTATCTGAGCAAGCGCGGCAAAGCCCTGCGCGAGGAACTGCTCAAGGAACGGTTGGCCAGCATCCGCCAGCTTTTGAAGCCGTTGACCAGCGCGGAGCAGGAGACATTTGCAGCACTCCTGCACAAAATGCTGTCGTCAATGGAGACGACAGATATGGAACGGCGCACGCTCTGCCGCTTGTGTGACAATCGCGTCTGCACGAACTGCCCGATTCCGGCCGACTTCGTGCCGACACCCAGCGTGTAGAATCCCATGCGTCCATTCGAGCAAAGCTTCACCGCCCGCACAGCCGACATCGACGAACTCGGACACGTCAACAACGCGGTATGGGTGCGCTGGGTCCAAGACCTCGCCACCGCACATTGGGGCGCTGCCGCAACGCCCACGCAGATCGCTGCTTACATCTGGGTCGTAGTCCGGCACGAGATCGACTACCTTGGCAATCTGAAGGAAGGCGAAAGCGTTACGGGACGCACCTGGGTCGCAAAAGAAGCCGTCGGCGCAAAATTCGACCGCTACGCCGAATTCTCGAAAGACGGCCGTACGATCGTCCGCGCCCAAACAACGTGGGCCATCCTCGACCGCACAAGCGCAAGACCCATCCGCGTCCCGAAAGGTGTGGTCGAACGGTTCGTCTAGGAACAATTGAGGCCACGTGGCGAAGCACCCATAGCTCAGTTGGATAGAGCGCTGCCCTCCGAAGGCAGAGGTCGCACGTTCGAGTCGTGCTGGGTGCACCAGCCTTCGCCAAGGCTACGGCTGGCAGGCCAGCACGCACGAACGTCGATAGCGAAGGATGGCGGTAGGCCCCGTCGCGCGACTACCGGCCCGGCACCGGCATGATTTCCATGATCTCCACCGACTCGCCGGGGAAAATCGAGAAGTGCGGGTGCTTTTCGAACATGCGCGCCGCCGCCTCATGCGACTCCGCCTTCACGATCGTGAAGCCGGCCATATTGTTCTTCACGTCGGCAATGCCGCGCGCCGAGACATGCTTGGTCTTGCCGAGCGGTCCGCCCTCAAAGGTCGTCACGGCCGCATACTGTGCGCCGAACGCATGCCAAGCCTTCATCCCGGCGTCGATGCGCTTCTGCCGCTCAGCCTCACTGAGCGAATTCCACTCATTCTGCTGCGGCGAAGTCGGCGTGCCGAGATAGACGGCGAGAAAAGTCTTCATGGAAACATCCTTGTGCCGGAGAACAGCGGCCGGTCGGCGGCGAGGTGAGCGGCCGCCAGCTTAGTCCCCATCCCACAGCAATTGAAGCCGCTGGCTAACGTGCGGGCCTGCGCTCGCCGGCGTATCGCGATCTTGTTACTGCGCCGGCGGCTGCTCGACCTGGCAGAGCATGCCTTGGCCGTACGGGGCCGAGGCGTCGCAGTTCGTGACGATGCAGTATTCCAGTGGCACGCTGCTCTCGTTGCGCACGAAGATGCGGTACGTCGCCTGCCCGCCGTCTTCCGCGGTGAACTTGTGCGGCATCTCGCAATAGGTCTCAAACCGCCCCTCGCGGAAACGAACGGCCGTCTGGCTACACGCCGCATCGTTGCGCAGCGGATTGACATAGCGCGCGACGGTCACCGTCACGTCTTCCCACAGCGTCTCAGGCGCCGTGTTCGCCGGATCGCTTGAGCCATAGCTAGATGTCTGATTGCCGGAGTAATCGTAGCCGAATTGCGGCTGCGCCCGCACCATCACGAATCCCGGGCCGCGCGGCGGCGGCGGCGAACTCGACCCGACCCCGGGATAGCTGCTGCTGCCCGGGGCCGAATAACCGCCGCTGCTCGAACTCTGATCGGCCGGGTTCTCGACATACGCGACCAGGAATTCATCCTCGGCGCCGGCATCCAACTGCTTCGCCCGCTGACCGGACGAGAAGAACTGCTTGTCGCACTCCGCGCGCACCTGAGGCATCGACACGACACAGTTCGTGCACGTCGTGTTCTTCGGGAACAGAAGATAAATGAGCAGCATCGACACGATGATCGCGACCAGGATCACCAGCGCGTACTCGATCAGGCGTTTACCCATATCCCCACCTCTGCGCCGATCGTCGCGGTCGTCACTGTCTGCGCGCTTTTGTTTGGTGCCGTTTCCGTTGGCCATTGTCGATCAACCTGGCGGCGGCAGAGCGCCAGGCGGCGCCACGTCATAAGTCCGAGGCTCTTCCGATGCTGGTGCCGCAGCCGGCGCCTGCTTCGGCGAATCCGGCCAACTCACTTTTGGCTTCTCGACCGCCAGCTGGATGATGACCACCACGACGACCGCAACCGCGGCCGTGATCAGCAGCACGAACCACGTCCGCGAGTCCGCCCTCTTGAACCCGTCATTGACGGACACCGGCGTGCTGATCAGCTTGTGATCTCTATCGGCCATCACTGCACCCATACTTGCGGCCCGCCTGTCAGTCGTCGCAACGCGTGCCGCTCATGCGGAACGCGCCACGCCCGAACTCGCGATCCGACCGCGACGTGCAATCGCCGTCATAGCAGACGCAGTGTCCGTCGTCGCACTGGATGTCGTTGAACGAAGCCGATCCCGACGCGCCCTGCGCCAGGTCGATCCCCGTGCGTTTAGCATGCGTGATCTTGTTTTCCCGCAGGTCCACGGCCGCGCCCGCCTCGACGACGATGCCGCGCGCCGGATGAACGATATTGACGCCCTTCGCCGCACCGCGGACGCCGGACTTGAAGACCAAGCCATCGACGTAACCCGCAACGACACCGCCATCGATCGTAACCGTCGTCCCTGGCAGATTGGGGAGCGACGGCAGATCGTCGCCCGGCGCCGAACCGCCGATCACGATGCCGGCCTTGCCCGGCCCGATCTGATAGATCTCGCTCACCTCCCCGCGCACGACCTGCACGCGGCTCAGCGTCACCGGATAGCGTCCCTGCATGCCGACGAAGATGCCGGTGAGACCGCCTTTGACCATCGTGTTCTGCAGATTGGCGCCGTCCACTTCTAGACGGATCACGTGCTCAGCCCGCGCCGAACTCGCAAACCCGCCGCCCGTAAGCGACACCATCACGCCGCGCTTTGCATTGATCGCCGTACCGCGCGCGCGAATGGTGGAGTCGGTGGACGAGAACGTGCCGCCGTTGATGCGCACCGCATCGTCGCTGCCGCGCGAAGCCAGGTTCACCTCTTTGAAATCGAGCCGCCCGTTCTGCAGCGTCAGGCAGCCGTCGATATCGACGCCGCGGAACGACACCACCGAACTCGCATAGGACGGCGAGATCGTCACGCACTCGCCGTTACCGCGCAGATCCGCGCGCCCGCCATATTCATAGTCGTCGGATTCGATGGTGATCCCTTGATCGATCGTCAGCCCAGAGACGTCGCACGGCGCACCGGGACGAACGACGATGCGTCCGCCTTCGCGCACATGTTCCAAAGCCTCGCCGATCGACGAGTAGGAATAACGCTGCGGCGCACCGCAGCTGACGCGCACCGCACGGCCGCCGCGGTGGCTGTTGTCGGAATCGTCGTAGTCGCCGTAATCGTCGTCGCCGTAGCCGCCGCCGCGATACGGATCGTCGCCATAACCGCCACCGCGTCCGCCACGGCGATGCGGCTTCTTTTTCTTCTTCGCCGTTTTGCAGCACAGGTCGATATTGGGGAAGCTGTATGGATCGAGCGAACGCGGATCCGACTGCGCCTCGGCCTGCGCGCCGCTATAAGCGTCCGCGACACTGCTAGCCGCCAGCGCGTACAGCGCGCCTGCGCCCAACACCGCCGCAGCGAAGAAGCGCGTAGCGACCGCGCAGAAACCATACCGCATGTTCTTCACCTCGAACCCACCCATCACGACGGCGGGATCCCGCTGTCGTCCGTTTCGCCCTGATCTTGTTGCTGCTGCTGACGCTCGCGCTCACGGCGGCAACGGCGCGTCTTGCATTCATCGGAGCCCTTGGGCTGCGCCGACGGCGCCGCTTCAAGAATGCGCAGGAACTCCGACTTCACCGGCTGGAAGCCCGCAGACGCCGATCCTTGACGGAAGCGGTTCGCCCGGTCTTCCGATTTATCGACGCCGTCAGCACCCTGCGTGTAAAGCTCGGAGAGCGCATACATCGCCTCGCCGTCGCCCTGCTCGGCAGCCGCCAACAGCCACTTCTCGGCGCGCACGTAATCCGTCACCACGCCGATGCCTTTGACATACATAATGCCCAGCACCCGCTGCGCCCGCGCATTGCCGCGCACCGCACCGATCTGCACCAGGCGCGTCAGCTGCACGGGCGTGAACTGCCCTGTCTGCGGATCGCCCAAGAAATCCTGATACTTCGCGATCGCCCGCGGCATCGCGTTATCGCCCCGGAAGAAGCCCAGGAACTGCAGCAGATCCTTGCGAATATGCTGCGGGATCAACCGCTCGCCCAACGCCAGCGCCTGCGCGCGCCGCGAATTGATCGTGCACTCGTCGCTGTGCACCAGACCCGACGGCGTCTCACCGCGATAGCGCGTCTCGGCCGCATAGAACTCGAACGGCGCCAGCCAACGTTGCGCTTTCGCCTTCGCCAACACGTCCGGCGCCTGACCGCTCTTCGTGTCGCTGCCGTTCGAATAGTCCGACGGCCAGTTCTTCAAGGCGTCGATGTAAATCTTTGCGATCGGATGCCCGGCGCGATCGGCGAGTTGATAGAACACCATCGACTCGATCACGCTGGTCGGGAACACGCTGCTGGTGCCGTCGCCCGTCGAATAGCGCGAGCACGAACTCGACGGCGTCATCCAGCCGAGCCATTCGCTGTTGTTGCAAAGCTTGTTGCCCCAGAAGTCCGCGCCGAAACGCGACCCCGAAGACGACGAACCCGGATAACCACCCGAACCCGACGACGACGGATAAGGCGACGGCGCCGGCGTCGAACGCGGCGGCAGCAAACCGCTGCCGCGGCCGACCGGACGGCGCCAATACGGTTGATCGGTCACGCCGGTCAACGGCGCACCTTGGCTGCCCTGATGGCGCTGCGCGATAAACGGATCGTGGAGCTGACCGAGAAGAATGAACCCTTCGCCGCCACGGCACGCTTCGATGTAGGTCACGCGATTGCGCGCGTCGATCCGCTCGTCCTGCAGAAGATTGCGATAGATGCCGCGCGAATCGGTGTCCGCGCCGACCAAACGATTCACGACCGCATCGGCGGCCGGATCGAGATGCATGTGATCGAAGATCGCAGAGTTACGTCCGGCGAGAAAATACCAAACGAACGCCTCGACCGGATCGTAGTAGCCTTTATCGTCATCGCGCTTGGCCGAATAAATATCGCCGAGCTTAACCTGCGCGAAGAAGTCGTTCTCCTGCCAAGCTGCGCGACGGCAGAGACGAATCGCTTCGTCCTTGCGGCCCAGCTGATACGAACGTTCGCACTCCGCGACGTCCGCGCGCGCCGGCATGATGGTCGTCATCGTGCAGACGGCCGCGGCCGCGAGCAGCGACGTTCGCGCGAGAGACGAAAGCCGCCGGCCCATGGACATCACGGGACGAGGGTCATTGGAGGCGCGATTCCGCTGCATGAGTTCCCTCGACTGACGGCGGCGATACAAACTGAGGTAGACCACGCTGACCGCAATCCTTGCTGAAACGGGCGATCGAAACATGGCGGCATTGAGTGCCACGCCCCAAAGAAGTGTCAAGCGCGCCACGGTAGAAATCCGTTATAAACACATGGTGTTAGGCGATGTTTCGCACAGCTCACTCGAAGAGGATCAACCCATGCGCGCGCACGCGGAACTGGCAATGCACAGGCGGCCTCGGACCACGGGTTGCGGCCCATTGCAATTTGTGGTCGCACCATTTCCCGATTAACTAGGAAATGCCTTTCGCGCCTATAGACGAATTCCCCCGCGCGGCGAAAACGGTGTGAAGCGATGACTCTCCCAATCGATGTGTTTTTTTCGTTCCGCTCGCCATACTCGTACTTGGCCACACCGCGGATGGTTGCACTCGAGCAGGAGTGGGACCTCAAATTTTTTGTGAGAGTCGTCTACCCGATCGCGGTTCGACTCGATGGTTGGTTCAAAAAGAACGACCCGCTGTGGGTGTCGTACTTCATTCGCGACGTGATTCGCGAAGCGCAGCGGCACGACACGCCCTTCATGTGGCCGCGCCCCGACCCGATCGTCATGAACATGAAAACCGGCGACGTCCCAAAGGACCAACCCTATATCCATCGCCTCACACGTCTCGGCGCCGCGGCCGCCGAGCGCGGCCAAGGCCTGCCCTTCGCGACGGAGATCTCGACGCTAATCTTCTCCGGCCGCACCCAAAACTGGCACGAAGGCACGCACCTCGCGCAAGCCACCGCTCGCGCCGGCCTAGACCTCAGCGAACTCAACAAGGCGATCGAGAAAGACCCCGACCACTACGAAGCGATCATCAAAGAAAACGAAGACGCCCACCGCAAAGCCGGCCACTGGGGCGTCCCGACCTTCGCCTTCCAAGGCGAACCCTTCTTCGGCCAAGACCGCCTAGACGCCCTGCTATGGCGCCTGCAACAGCACGGCCTGCAAAAACGCTAACCCCAAACCCCACGCTCAGCCAGCACCCTCTTCAACACCGCCGGCCGGTCCGTCATGAGCCCGTGCACGCCGAGGTCGAGCAGCCGGTTCATCTCCGCCTCATCGTCGATCGTCCACACGTGCACCTGCAGCCCTAATCGCTCCGCCGCCTCGACGAACCGCCGCGTGACGATGGTGACGTTGTTCGCCGCCACCGGCACCTGCGCACAGCCCTGCGCGACACGCCGCCCGGGCCAACCCGTCTTCAGCCGCAAAACACCGGCAGGCCCAAACGACGTGCAAACCCGTCCGTCGAACGCGTCGACCACCTGCCGGATGCGCTTATCGGAAAACGAGCCGATGCAGACACGATCCTCAGCCCCCATCCGCTTGATCAACGCGACCAGCGGCGCCACCGCCGCATCATGCTTGGGATCGATATTGATCCGGACATCCGGCCACCGCGCCAGCAAATCCTCCATCAGCGGAATAGGCTCAACCCCACCGATCCGCGCACGTTTCACATCATCCCACACCGACGCCTCGACCTTGCCCCTCGCATCGGTGACGCGATCGAGCTTGTCGTCGTGGAACGAGATCAGCACCCCGTCGCGCGTCGCATAGGCATCGGTCTCCAAATACCGGTAGCCAAGCCCGACCGCGTATTCGAACGCGGTCATCGTATTTTCCGGCGCCTCAAGCGCACCGCCGCGATGGGCGAACGCCAACACCCCGGGATGATCGAGAAAAGCGAACTTGGCAGATCGAGGCATGGCGCTCGCGCGTTTGTGTGGAAGCGAACCTAGCGCGCCGCCAGGCCCGCCTCTAGTGTGCCGCCGCCTGATAACCGGGGGACGAACATGCTGGGACGCCGCGCCTTCCTGAAACTGTCGGCGGCCACCGCCGCGCTAAGCCTCGCCGGCTGTGTTGACGACCTGACCCAGATGGACGCAGGCGCGCCTAAAACGCCCGAAGACCGCAAGCTCCTCAACTTCTTCGCCGAGAGCTTTGCGCGCGATCTCGAAGACTCGCCCGAGGCCATGACGCAAATCGGCATGAAGAAGCGCTACAGCGAATGGGACGACTATTCCGCGGCCCACGCTGAGAAGGCCAACCGCGACACGCTCGCCGATCTCGACTTCATGCGCACCAAGATCGACCGCAACGCGCTCTCGCCGTCGTTGCGCATCTCCTACGACGTCTTCATCTTCGACAAAGAACAACGCGCCGCAAACTACCCCTTCCGCCTCCAAAACTACGACATCTCGCATTTCGAGGGCCCGCCCCTCACGATCCCCACGCTGCTGATCAACCAGCACCGCATCGACGACACGGCCGACGCCGAAGCCTTCATCGCCCGCATCGCCAACGCCGCGACCGTGATCGACCAGATGGTCGCCTTCATGCGCGAGCAACAAGCAGCCGGCATCACGCTGCCGCACTTCTCATACGGACTGATGATCGCCGATCTGCGCGCCACCGTCTCCGGCGCACCGTTCGCCGGCAAAGGCGAGAACGACATCTTCGCATCGTTCAAATCAAAGATCGCCAAGCTGACTCTCGATGACGCGACAAAGGCGAAACTGACCACCGATGCCGCCAAGGCCCTCACCGAAAAGTTAGGCCCGGCCTATCAACGCCTCATCGCGACGGCTCAAGAGATCGCAGCCACCGCAAAGACGGACCACGGCGTCGGCACGCTGCCCAATGGCAAAGCGTTCTACGAAGAGCGGATCGCCAACCACACGACGCTGAAAATGACGGCGCAGCAAATCCATGACCTGGGCTTGCGCGAAGTCGCGCGCCTCGCGGCCGAGATGGAAGTACTGAAGCGAAAGCTCGGCTTCCGCGGCCCGCTGAAAGCGTTCTACGCCGACCTGCGCACCAACAAACGTTACCTCTACCCGGAAACGCAAAACAGCCGCGCCGAATATCTGGCCCGCGCACACGGCCTGCTGCAACAGGCGAACGCCGCGTTGCCGTCCGCCTTCGGGGCGCTGCCAAAGGCGCCCGTCGACGTGAAGCGCATGGAGCCGTTCATGGAGAACGGCCAAACCATCGCGCTCTACAACAGCCCGTCCACGGACGGCTCGCGTCCTGGCCTCGTTTATTACAACCTCGCATCGATGGCGACGCTGCCCAAATGGCAGATGGCGGCGCTGACCTTCCACGAAGGCATCCCCGGCCACCACCTGCAAATCTCGATCGCGCAAGAAACGAAGAACATCCCCGAGTTCCGCAAATATCTCTTCTTCACCGCTTACGTCGAAGGCTGGGCGCTCTACACCGAGATCCTCGCGAAAGAGATGGGCCTCTACGAAAACAACCTCGACGAAGTCGGCCGCATCACGATGGAGCTCTGGCGCGCCTGCCGTCTGGTGGTCGACACCGGCATCCACACCATGGGCTGGAGCCGCCAAAAATCCGTCGCCTACTTCATGGCCAACACCGCGCTTAGCCGCGACAACATCGTGCGCGAGATCGATCGCTACTTCGTTTACCCGGGCCAGGCTTGCGCCTATCAGCTCGGCAAGAACAAAATCTTGGAATTGCGCGAGAGGGCGAAGGCCGCGCTCGGGTCCAAATTCGACCTTCGCGCCTATCACGATACGGTTCTGCAAAACGGCGCTCTGCCGCTTCCCGTACTGGAAACGATCGTGAACGACTGGGTGCGCTCTCGCGCCGCGCCTGTATGACCCTGAGCGCTCTTGAGGTCACGGGGCCACGAACATAATTCACTGCCCGGATAACAAAGAGAGATGTCCATGCGTACGCTTTGGATCTTGAGTACCTTCGCCGTTTCGCTAGCTGCCGCGCAGGTCGCGACCGCCGCCGAAGTCGTCGTCGAAATGCTGAACCGCGACAAAGCCACGAACACGATGAACGTGTTCAAGCCGGGCCTCGTCAAAGTGGCCAAAGGCGACACCGTGAAATGGATAGCGGCAAACCCTGGCCACAACGTCGCCTTCGTCGCCGGCGGTGTCCCCGCGGGCGTCACGCTCTTCACCTCGCCCTTCGCCAAAGAGGTCACGTACAAATTCGATAAGCCCGGCATCTACGTCTACAAATGCACGCCGCATCTGGGCATGGGGATGGTCGGATTGGTCGTGGTCGGCAACGACAAGAGCAATCTCGCCGCTGCCAAGGCGGCCTACGTCCCGCCGCTCGCCAAGAAGCGCCTCGAACCCTTCTTCGCCGAACTCGCGAAGTAAGCCGCATTAACCGCGTCCCCGGCATTAACGCTCCGCCCCTTCTGCGGTGGAGCGTGGCCGGGCCCGACATCTAGAATGCGCGCGATGAACTTCGGGGATCGAACACTATGTCGCGCACGATAGCTATCGCAGCATTGGCAACCGCACTGGCTGCAGCCACCACGGCCGCGCCGCAAAATCAGCTCGTGGTGCCGAACCTCAACCCCGGCTTGAAGACCGTACCGTTCGTTCCGCACGTATCGACGAAACCCACCTCGACGGTCGGTTGCAACAAGAGCATCGTCGCGCGCATCGACTCCGGCACAGTGATCAACGGCGCTGACGGTAAGGTCGCACACCTGACCGGCATGGCGGTCGGCGACGGCGAAGCCGCCGAACTGGTAGTGACCTCCACATCGGCCGACGGCCTCAGCCTCACCGCCGACCTCGTCGCCTGTTCGACGCCTTACGCGTCGCTGCACACGCCGGTCGCAACCAGCCTGCCGCTCACCTTCGGTCCGCAGCTAAGGTGGATCACGGTCCGCGCCCAGGCGAACGCGATCACGCTCGAAGCACGCTAGAACGCTTTTGCTTGAGGCGGACCTGCAGTCTGCCGGCGCGCAGCGCCAAGCATCTCATTGCCTGCCGCGCAAAACGCCTTTGTGAACCTTCGTGTCCTTCGAGGCTTTGTGGTGAAGCTGAATCGCCACCGCTTCCAGCCGAACCGGACGCCCTTTAGCCACACAAAAAAGGAGCCGCAACGCGCGGCTCCTCCAAATGCATCAACCGGAATGAACGATCAGCGCACGCCGATGGTTCGCAACGCTTCCGGCGTATAGCGGCTCTCGTTCAACGCATCCGCGTCGAAGTTGAACGGCGTCTCTTCGTTGATCAGCGAACCGGCCAGATAACGTCCGCCGCTGGTCAGGTCATAGACGATTTCGCCGATCGAGAAGCACAGCGGCACCTGATAGAAATTGATGCTGTGCAGCTCCTGAACGCGCCACAGACCGCCGCGACCGTCATAGAGTTCGCCGGCCACGATGCCCCAGCTGTCTTCGTCGATATGCAGCACGCGCCGCGCATAGACATGCCGCTGCCCGGGCTTGAGCTTCGCATCGACCGTATACACACGATGCGGCTCGTACCGCACGAGGTCCTGGTTCAAGTGCTTCGGCTTGATCAGCTGGTCGTACTTGGAGTTGACGACGTCGTACGAATTATAAGGCACGAACTTCACGCTCTTGCCCTTGAACGACCACTCATACCGGTCGAGCGCGCCGTTGAAGCCGGTGAACGAATCCGCCGTCGACATGCCGTCCGTATTGAAGCCCGGATTGTCGTACGCGATGTCCGGCGCGCGACGCGTGCGCCGCTGTCCCGGATTGTAGGACCACGCTTTGCGGGGCTCGACCGTGCTGTTCAACGACTCGTGCACCAAGATCACGTTGCCCGCCAACCGCGCCGGCGCCACCGTGTTCTGGAGGTACATCAGCTGAATGTTGTTCAGGTCCTCCGCCTTCTTCTTGGTCGGATCCGTCCACTTGATCAGCGCTTCGTCCTGATACCTGATGATGTTGTAGGACCCGTTCGCCTGCACCGGCGCCGTCGCGTACGAGCGGTAGAGCTTGTGCGGCAGATAGCGCAGGCGATGGTTCCAAACCATCTCCATGGCATTCGTCGTGATCGGGAACGGCGTTCCCATGATGCCGCCGGTAACGCCCTCGCCGTCCTTCGTCAGTTCGGCGACAAGCGCGTTGTTCTTCGTTGCGGCCTGAACGAATTGCGGCACCGTACAGCTGCGCCGCGACTCATAGACATTCATCTTGTATGTCGGTAGCGCCTTCAGCAGCGCCTTCTGCCCGTCGGTGAGCCTGTCGGCATATTGCCCGGCGTTGGCGCCGGTCACCGTGAACTTCGGCTTGTCGCCGGAATACGGATTGGGCGGATGCTGCTTTTTCGGATCGAACTTGAGACCGGCCGGCGGCGCCTGAAGTCCGCCGGTGTAAGCGGGCACATCGCCCGATCCAGCTGTCTCGGCGCCGTTGACCGTCAGGTCCTTGCCCAAGCGCGCCGCTTGATCTGCGGGAACCTTGGCCATTGCGGCAGGAATGCCGAGTCCGAGCGCTACGGCCGAAGCCATGAGCAAATGCTTGTAGAGCATGTGTTATTTCCTCCACCACGTTTTGCTGTGCGAGGACCGGCGGGTGCCGGTCGGCGGCCTTCCCCGTGAACCGAGGATTGGGATTGCTTGGGCCGCAAGCCCGCAAGCATTAACAGCGTGTTAACATGAAGGCGAGGCCGTCGCAGTGCAGGCGCAGCAAAAAATTGTGTCGGATGTGGTGGCCTTATCAACCTGCGGCACATACATGATGGAACGATGGAACTGCGGCGCAGAGATTTTCTTCTAGCGACGGGGCTGACCCTTGTGTTCGGGTCGGCGGCGAACGCGCGCGTGCTGGTCGACGACCCATATGTGTTCGAGCCGCTATCGAAGCCGCGCCGCCTCAACCTTCGCCATGCGCACACGGGCGAGACCTTCGACGGCCCCTACCGCGATCACATAGGCCCCATTCCCAGCGCCATGGTCGACCTCGCGATTTTCCTGCGCGACCATCACGAGAATTTGGCGGGCCCCGTCTTCGTCGAGACGCTCGACTTCCTGGCCGACGTTATCGACAACGCAAGCCAACAGCGCGCAACGATCCTATCCGCCTACCGCACGCAAAAAACAAACCGCATGCTGGCGTCGCGCCTCTTCGGCGTCGCCGAGAAGAGTCAGCATCTCGCCGGCCGCGCCCTCGACATCACACTCGACTCGAACCTGCGGTCGGCCGCGACGGTGGCGCGCAAGATGACGCGCGGCGGTGTGGGCTGGTACCCGCAGTCGCACTTCATCCATCTGGACTCGGGCCCCATCCGCAACTGGACGATCGACTACAGCGATGGCGACAACGTCTTGGCCTCTGTAAAAGCCAAAGGCCCGCTAACGGTAAAAGAGCGCATGCGCCTGCAACGCTCGCTGGCCAAAAAACAAATGCGCGGCCGCATCGACACGTTCAGACCCGCCAAACCCGAACGCTGATCGCTAAGTGACTCCCCTCGCCCGCCCCTTGGGCGGGAGAGGGTCCGGGGGTGAGGGTAGGCGCGCCAGCACTTTCAGCAAACCCACTAGATTTCTCGCCAAGACGCCAAGTCGCCAAGAATCACCAACGCAGCGGCGTAAGGTTGATGGCGCTACGCGCCGACGACCCATCCTTCGGCGCGAAGCGCCAGCGCAACCAACAACACGCAAACGACGCCGGTTTGCCTCAGCCTCTTGGCGACTTGGCGTCTTGGCGTGAAACAAAACAGCGTCTCCATGCGTACAGCGTGATCCACGCCCACCCTCACCCCCGACCCTCTCCCCGCCCAAGGGCGGGCGAGGGGAGATCCAAGCGCGCGCCACGAAGATTTGACTAATCAGTCATTTTTGACTATACAGTCATTTATGGCTGAAACCGCTTCCCCCACCCGCACCATCCGCAAGCGCGAACGCACGCGCGGCGAACTCGTCGCCGCCGCTGAAACACTGGTCGCCGCGCGCGGCATCGACGCCATTTCCATCGACGACATTGTCGAGGCGGCGGACGTCGCAAAGGGCACCTTCTACACGCACTTCGCCGACAAGGACGATCTCGCCGCCGCCATCGCCCTTCGCGGTCGCATGGAACTCGAAGCCGCGATCACCACCCTCAACCGCGGCGTCACCGACGCGGGCGAGCGCATGGCCAACGGCCTCTCGACCAGCCTCGCCTTCGCCATCGCCAACCCCATCCGCGCCCGCGCGCTGCTCCGCCTGCAGCCCCGCGCCGTCGACCCGGCCGAACAAATGAACGCAGGGCTCCGCGGCGACATCGTGCTCGGCGTCAAAACCAGACGCTTCTGGGCCGCCTCCATCGACGCAGCGTTCGCTACAGTCATCGGCGGCACGCTGTCGGCGATCCTGCGCCTCTCCGACACCAACCACCGCGTCGCCGACCCGCACGCCTTCGCGACCGACGTCGTAACCACACTTCTCGTCGCCCTCGGCCTCAAACACGCCGAAGCCAAACGTTTAGCAAGCGCCGCCGTCACGGCGCGCAGGAAGGAAGCCAAATCATGATCACGACAAAAGTCGACGATATCGCGTTCGTCCGTTTCAACGCGCCGGATCTCGACGCGATGGAAACCTTCCTCACCGACTTCGGTCTGACGCGCGCCCACCGCGACGCGGACACGCTCTATATGCGAGGCGCCGACGGTGACCCGTACTATCACGTGACGCACAAGGGCGAACCGGGCTTCGCGGGCCTCGCCTTCGAAGCCAAGTCCGTCGACGACCTTCAAAAGCTCGCGCGCGCAAACGACACGAAGGTCGAACCGCTCGACGGCCCCGGCGGCGGCCACCGCGTTCGCCTCGTCGACCCGAACGGCTTCAACGTCGAAGCCGTCGCCGGCCGCACGCCATCACCCGCGCAGACATTGCCGGACGCAACGCCCGTCAACGACGGCCGCATCAAGACGCGCCTCAACGCCTTCAAGCGCACGCAACCCGGCGCCGCACATGTAAAGCGCCTCGGCCACGCGGTGCTGAACGTGAAAGACTTCCGCCAAAGCGAGCAGTGGTACAAGCAACGCTTCGGCTTCATCACCTCGGATGAAATCAAACTCGCGCCCGAATTCGCGCTCGGCGCCTTCATGCGCTGCGACCGCGGCAACCAGCCGGCCGATCACCACACGCTGTTCCTGCTCGGCACCGGCACGCCGAAGTTCAACCACGCCGCCTTCGAAGTCGCCGATCTCGACGACCTGATGAAGGGCCACGACCTCTTGAAGTCGAAATCCTACACGCCCGAATGGGGCATCGGCCGCCACATCCTAGGCAGCCAAATCTTCGACTACTGGCGCGACCCGTGGGGCCACACGCTGGAACACTGGACCGACGGCGACCTGATGACGGCCGACTGGGGTTCGCGCGAAGCGACCATGCAAGACCTGATGGGCGTGCAATGGGGCATGCAGATGCCCGCGAACATGGGAGGCTAAAATGAAACTCGTCACATTCACCGACAACGCCGGCACACGCATCGGCATCGCCAAAGACGACGGCATCGTCGACCTGAAGAAAGCCGACGCCGACCTGCCGCGCGACATGATCACGCTGATGAGCGAATGGCCGACGCACCGCGCCACCGTCGAACGCGCCGCCACACGCAAAGCCGACGCACCCTTAAGCAGCGTCAAACTCGAAGCCCCCATCCCGCGCCCCGGAAAAATCCTGGCGATCGGCCTCAACTACGCCGACCACATCGAAGAGAGCGGCCAGAAGACGCCGGAACAGCAAGTCTGGTTCTGCAAACAGGTGACCTCGATCAACGCGCCCTTCGCGCCCGTGCAGATGCCGAAGGTCTCGATGCTCCTCGATTACGAGGCCGAACTCGTCGCCGTTATCGGCAAGCGCTGCAAACACGTGCCGAAGGAAAAAGCGCACGAAGTGATCTTCGGTTACGCCGCCGGCAACGACGTCACCGTCCGCGACTGGCAGTTCAAAACCCCGCAATGGATGCTGGGCAAATCCTTCGACACCCACGCCCCCTTCGGCCCGTGGATAGTAACGTCGGACGAAATCGGCGATCCGCATGCGCTCGGCATCCGCGCCTTCGTCAACGGCGAGAAGCGCCAAGAGTCGAACACGAAACACCTCGTCTTCAACGTCTTCGACCAAATCGCCCTGCTCAGCCAAGCGATGACGCTGGAGCCCGGCGACATCATCTTCACCGGCACCCCAGGCGGCGTCGGCGCGGCGATGAAGCCGCCGCGGTTCATGAAGATCGACGACGTCACCCGCATCGAAATCGACAAAATCGGCGCCATCGAAGCGACGATTGCAGCAGAAGCCTAGAAACAAAAAAGTTCAGAGGAAACGCTTGATGTCGCAGATTGACGTACCGGTGCTCATCATCGGCGGCGGCGGCGCGGGTCTGACCGCGTCGATGCTGTTCTCGAAACTCGGCGTGGAAACGCTGCTCGTCAGCTCGTTGCCGACGACGTCGATCCTGCCCAAGGCCCACGTGCTCAACCAACGCACGATGGAAATCCTGACCGACGTCGGCGCCGCCGACCGCATCTACGCTGTCGGCACGCCGCCGGAACAAATGCGCGCGACCGCGTGGTACGCAGGCTTCGCCGGCACGGAGCCCAACGCCGGCCGCATGATCGGCAAAATGGAATGCTGGGGCGGCGGCGGCCAAAACCCGAACTGGACGTCGGCAAGCGCACGCCTGCCGACGAATCTGCCGCAAATCCGTCTCGAACCGCTCTTGAAGCAACGCGCCGAAGAACTCGCGCCGGGCAAAATCCGCTTCGCCCACGAACTCGTCGACTTCGAACAAAAGAGCGACCACGTCCTCGCCGTCATCCGAGACCACAAAGCCGAGCGCACCTATGAAGTGCGCGCGAAATACATGCTGGGCTGCGACGGCGGCCGCCGCGTCGGACCAAAGCTCGGCATCGAACTCGCAGGTCCGCGCAGCCTCTCGAACCAAGTCTCGTTCTACGTCTCCGCCGACCTGTCGAAATGGGCGCGCGATCCCGACGTGCTCATTCGCTGGATCTGGATGCCCGACAGCGGAACGATGGTTGTCATGGTGCCCATGGGTCCGAAGAACTGGGGCCCGAACACCGAGGAGTGGGTGATCCACCTCGGCTACCAGCCGGACGACAAACGCGCGCTCGACGACAAAGCGGTCGAGCAGGATATGCGCGCGAGCCTTGCCATCGGCGATCATCCGATGACGATTCACAAAATCTCGCGCTGGTCGATGGAAGGCATCCTCGCCGACAAATTCCGCAAGGATCGCGTCTTCCTCGTCGGCGACGCCGCGCACCGCCACCCGCCGACCGGCGGCCTCGGCCTCAACAGCGCCATCCAAGACGCACACAATCTCTGCTGGAAGATCGCCGCCGTCTTGAACGGCCAAGCGGACGAAAGCCTGCTCGACAGCTACGAACCCGAACGCCGCGCAGCGACCGGCCGCAACGTCCAACGCTCGCTCGAAAACGCGATGAACCAATTCGCCTTCGGCGACAGTCTGGGCTTGGTTCGCGACGGCGACCCAAAAGCCAACTGGACGCAGATGAACCGCTTCTGGGGCGACACGCCGGCCGACGCCGAGTACCGCCGCAACGCGCTGCGCCACATGGCGACGCAATCGATGGAGTTCGACGAACACAACGTCGAAGCCGGCTATCGCTACGAGTCAAACGCCGTCATCCCGGACGGCACACAAGCCACGGAGACACCCGACGACGTCCGCGTCTATGTCCCCGATACACGCCCGGGCTCGCCGCTGCCGCACGCCTTCGTCCACGATGCCGACAATCAGCGCGTGGCCCTGATGGATCTGGTGAAGCCGGGCCGCTTCCTGCTCATCGCCGGCGAAGACGGCACGGCCTGGTGCGACGCCGCCCACGTTCTCGCCAAACAATCGGGCCTGCCCATCGACGCCATCCGTATCGGCCACAGCGACGGCGACTACCGCGACCCGCGCAACGCCTGGATCCGCCAACGCCAATTCGGCAAGCAAGGCGCGGCACTCATCCGGCCAGACCGCTTCGTCGCGTGGCGCAGCCACGGCGCCGCGCAAGCGCCGCAACGCGAACTCCAGAACGCCCTGTCGGCGATCTTGGGTCGCGCCGCTTAACCCCGCTTCCACTGAGGCCGCCATGATCGAAACCGATGTCCTCATCGCAGGCTACGGCCCCACCGGCGAAACGCTCGCCGCGCTCCTCGGCCAAGCCGAAATCAAAACGCTGGTCGTCGAACGCGACCACGAGGTCTACCGCCAACCGCGCGCCGCCCATTTCGATCACGAGATCATGCGCATCTGGCAAAAGCTGAACATCGCCGAAGCCGTCCTCCCATCGACGCGCGAGATGTACCAATACGAATTCCGCTGCGCAGCGGGCGAACCGCTGATCCAGTTCGACCAGCGCGGCCGCGCCGCCCCATCGGGCTGGGCCCCCAGCTACATGTTCCACCAACCCGCGCTCGAAGAAGTCCTGCGCGCCCGCGTCGCCCAACTGAAATCCGTCACCGTCCACCTCGGCGCCAACATCGTGAGCCTCGAACGCAACGACGCGACCGGCGTCGAAGCCACCGTCACCATCGACGGCAAACCAACCCAAGTCCGCGCGAAATATCTGATCGGCGCCGACGGCGGCGGTAGCCTCACCCGCCGCCTCATCGACAGCGAACTCTTCGACTACGGCTTCGACGAACCCTGGCTCGTGATCGACACGATCGTGAAGCACGAAGAAGGCCTGCCGCCCTTCGGCGTCCAAATGTGCGACCCCAAACGTCCGACGACAGTGATGCCGATGGCCCCACTCCGCCGCCGCTGGGAGTTCATGCTCAAAGCCGGCGAAACCCCGGAAGAAATGCTCGACGACAACCGCATCGCCGAACTCCTCGCACCGTGGGTCAAACCCGGCCAAGCCGAAGTCGTGCGCAAGGCCGTCTACCGCTTCCACGGCCTCGTCGCGAAAACCTGGCGCAACGCATCGGTCCTGCTCGCAGGCGACGCCGCGCATCAAATGCCGCCCTTCATGGGCCAAGGCATGTGCTCCGGCATCCGCGACGCCGACAACCTCGCCTGGAAACTGATCGCCGTCCTGCACGGCGAAGCGACCCCACGCCTGCTCGACACCTACCAAGCCGAACGCGACCCGCACGTCCGCTTCATCATCGAAGGCGCGATCGGCATGGGCCGCGTCGTCTGCGTCCTCGACGAACAAGCGGCCAGCATGCGCGACCAAGGCATGAAAGCCGCCCGCGCCGCCAAAGGTGAGAAGGTCGACCCGATGCCCGGCCTCCCCGGCATCAACGGCGGCTGCCTGACGACATCGAACCGCGCCGGCGAACTCTTCCCCCAAGCCATGCAGGCATGCACGACCACCGGCCTCTGCGGCCGCTTCGACGACCTCGCCCGCGAAGGCTTCTGGCTCATCACCCGCGACAGCGCACCCACGACGACGCCAGCAAACGTCCGCCACATCGACCTCACCCGCGACATCGCCGACGAAACCGGCCGCCTCGACGAATGGTTCGAGACGACAGGCGCCGAAGCCATCCTCGTGCGCCCCGACCGCTACATCTTCGGCACCGGCAAACCAGACGATCTGCTCGCGGCCCTAACCTTGGCCCTGCGCGCCTAATCTGCCCAAGGCGCAGGCACTCTATATGCACTGCACAACGCGCGTCCGAAGATTGCGCGCCCTCGTTCACGATTGAACGAAACAACCGAACGGCTCTCGCCGGGGGAAATACTACCTCGCGCAAACCTTGGCGCGCGTTGGGCGTTGACGCTACGGGGTCGCGTGCCTATCCACTGCCGCCCAACCACGGCCCGCATTCCGCGCGAGAGGCTTTATGTCCACCGCCCCAGTCCTTCCGAACAAGACCGCACTGAAGCTTCACATCCCCGAGCCAAAGCATCGCCCCGGCGACCAGCCCGACTTCAGCCACATCAAGAAGCCGAAGGCCGGCGAAGTCCGCCGCCCCGACCTGAACGTCCCAGCGAAGGACACGCAGGATATTGCCTACTCATTGATCCGCGTGCTCGGCGAAGACGACAAAGCCCACGGCCCCTGGGACCCGCGCCTCGACGTGGACACGATGAAGCGCGGCCTCAAGCACATGGTGACGGTGCGCATCTTCGACGACCGCATGTACCGCGCGCAGCGTCAGGGCAAGACGTCGTTCTACATGAAGTGCACGGGCGAAGAGGCAATCGCCGTCAGCCAAGCCGCCGCCCTCGACCCGGAAGACATGTGCTTCCCCACCTACCGCCAGCAGGGGCTGCTCATCGCGCGCGGCTATCCGCTCCTCGACATGATGTGCCAGGTTTATTCGAACGAACGCGATCCCCTGAAGGGCCGCCAGCTGCCGATCATGTACTCGTCGAAGAAGCACGGCTTCTTCTCGATCGCGGGCAACCTCGCCATGCACTACAGCCAAGCCGTTGGCTGGGCGATGGCGTCAGCCTACAAAGGCGACGACCGCATCTGCTCCGCCTGGATCGGCGACGGCTCGACCGCCGAAGGCGACTTCCACACCGCGCTCACCTTTGCGGCGGTCTATAAGGCGCCGGTGATCCTGAACGTCGTCAACAACCAGTGGGCCATCTCAAGCTATCAAGGCATAGCGGGCGGCGACGCCGCGACCTTCGCCGCGCGCGGCGTCGGCTACGGCATCCCGGCGCTCCGCGTCGACGGCAACGACTTCCTCGCCGTCTACGGCGCGACCAAATGGGCCGCCGATCGCGCGCGCTCGAACCTAGGCCCGACGATGATCGAACACTTCACCTACCGCGTCGAAGGCCACTCGACGTCCGACGACCCCAGCCGCTACCGCCCAGCCAACGAAGCGCAAGCCTGGCCCTTCGGCGACCCGATCGACCGCCTGAAGAAACACCTCATCGCGCTCGGCAAATGGTCGGAAGCCGAACAAGCCGAGCTGGAAAAAACAGTCGCCGAAGAAATCCGCGTCATCCAAAAGGAAGCCGAATCCTTCGGCACCCTCGGCAGCGGAAAAATGCCCAGCGTCAAAACCATGTTCGAGGACGTCTACAAAGAAATGCCCTGGCACATCCGCCGCCAACGCCAAGAGATGGGAGTCTAAGGATGTGCAACAACATTCTCCCCTCGCCCGCCCACAAGGGCGGGAGAGGGGGCGGGGGTGAGGGTGGGCGCAACACAAGCTCAGCGCTCACAGCAAACCCATTAGATTTCACGCCAAGACGCCAAGTCGCCAAGAACCATCAGCGCAGCGACGTAAGGTGGATGGCGCTACGCGCCAACAACTCATCCTTCGGCGCAAAGCGCCAGCAAGACCAACAACGCGCAAACGACGCCGGTGTGCTCCAACCTCTTGGCGACTTGGCGTCTTGGCGTGAATCAAAACAGCGTCTCCAGCCGCACAGCTTGATCGACGCCCACCCTCACCCCCATCCCCTCTCCCGCCCTCATGGGCGGGCGAGGGGTGAAAGCAAGGCGCACTGACATGGCGACGATGAACATGATTCAGGCGCTCAACTCCGCCATGGACGTGATGCTCTCGAAAGACCCGGACGTTCTCATCTTCGGTGAAGACGTGGGCTACTTCGGCGGCGTCTTCCGCGCCACCGACGGCCTGCAGAAAAAGCACGGCGTCCAGCGCTGCTTCGACTCGCCTATCGGCGAAAGCGGCATCGTCGCCACCGCCATCGGCATGGGCGCCTACGGCCTGCGCCCCGTGATCGAAATCCAATTCGCCGACTACATCTACCCGGCCTACGACCAGATCGTCTCGGCCGCAGCGCGCCTGCGCTATCGCTCCGCTGGCGACTTCACCTCGCCGATCACACTGCGCTCGCCCTACGGCGGCGGCATCTTCGGCGGCCAAACGCACAGCCAAAGCCCTGAGGCCCTCTTCACCCACGTCTGCGGCATCAAGACGGTCATCCCGTCGAACCCGTATGACGCGAAGGGCCTCCTCATCAGCGCCATCGAAGACGACGACCCCGTGATGTTCTTCGAGCCAAAGCGCATCTACAACGGCCCCTTCGACGGCCACCACGACAAACCCGTACAGCCGTGGTCGAAACACGCCGCCAGCGAAGTGCCCGACGGCTACTACAAAATCCCGCTCGGCAAAGCCGCGATCGCGCGCGAAGGCAACGACCTGACGATCCTAGCTTACGGCACGATGGTCCACGTCGCGCTCGCGGCGACAGCGGACACTGGCATCGACGCCGAAGTCGTCGACCTGCGCACGCTGCTGCCCGTCGACATCGAAACGATCCAAGCCTCGATCGAAAAGACCGGCCGCTGCGTCATCGTCCACGAAGCAACGAAGACCAGCGGCTACGGCGCCGAACTCACCGCACTGGTTCAGGAACACTGCTTCTACAATCTCGAAGCACCCATCGAACGCATCGCCGGCTGGGACACGCCCTATCCGCACGCCTTCGAATGGCAGTACTTTCCGGGACCGAACCGCGTCGCCGCCGCCATGCGCCGCGCGATGGAGGGCTAAACGAATATGGGCCGCTTTATCTTCAAACTACCCGACGTCGGCGAAGGCACCGCAGAGGCCGAGATCGTCGCCTGGCATGTCGCCGTCGGCGACACGATCAACGAAGACCAACACCTGGTCGACGTGATGACGGACAAGGCGACGGTCGAAATGACCTCGCCGGTTTCCGGCAAGGTGCTTTCGCTCCACGGCGAACCGGGCACGATGGCCCCCGTCGGCGCGCCGATCGTGATCCTCGAGGTCGAAGGCGAAGGCAACGAAGCCCAACACAAACCGAAGAACGGCTCGGCCCCGCCCGCGAAACAAGCGAAAGCCGCGCCACCGCCGCCGCCCGCACCGAAACTCGAAGAAAAGAAACCGGCACCCGCAGCCGCGCCGAAACCGGCAGCCGCATCCGCATCGACGCTAAAGCCGTTCGAAGCCGCAACCTCACCGATGGTCGCGCGCAAACCCGGCGACGCACCTTTAGCTTCACCCGCCGTCCGCCACCGCGCGCAAGAACTCGGCATCCATCTGCAATACGTGCCCGGTTCGGGCCCCGCCGGCCGCATCACCCACGCCGACCTCGACGCCTACATCGCCAAAGGCGCGCCGACATCGCGCCCAAGCGGCGGCGGCTACACGCAGCGCCAAGGCGAAGAAGAAATCAAAGTCATCGGCCTGCGCCGCAAGATCGCGGAAAAAATGCAGGACGCCAAACGCCGCATCCCCCACTTCGCTTATGTCGAAGAAATCGACATGACGGAAGTCGAAGCGTTGCGCGTCCACATGAACGCGACAAAGCGCGCCGACCAACCGAAGCTAACGCTCCTCCCCTTCATCATGCGCGCACTGGTGAAGGTCCTGCCCGACTTCCCCCAAATCAACGCCCGCTTCGACGACGACAACGGCGTGGTCCACCGCTACGCCCCCGTCCACATCGGCATCGCGACGCAAACCGCAAACGGCCTCATCGTCCCCGTCGTCAAACACGCCGAAGCATTAGACGTCTGGCAAGCGGCAGCCGAAGTAACGCGCGTCTCAGCCGCCGCCCGCGACAACAAGGCGAGCAAAGAAGACCTGACCGGCGGCACAATCACAATCACCAGCCTAGGCCCCATCGGCGGCGTCGTCACAACGCCAGTGATCAACCACCCCGAAGTTGGCATCATCGGCCCCAACGCCATCATCGACCGCCCAGTGGTGAAGAACGGCCAAATCGTCATCCGCAAAATGATGAACCTCTCATCCAGCTTCGACCACCGCGTAGTCGACGGCTACGACGCCGCCCAATTCATCCAACGCATCAAAGCCCTGCTGGAACACCCGGCCCTGCTGTTCATGGATTAGTCTGGGAGCGCGGGCGTCCCGCCCGCTTTTCTTGGTGCACCTTCGTGACCTTCGTGTCTTCGTGGTGAAATCTGAATCTCAACCGCACGAGCGTGCGAAGAAAGAGCGGGCGGGACGCCCGCGCTCCCAGGCAAGAAGATGACCGAACAAATCAAAACCAAAGTCCTCGTCGTCGGCGGCGGCCCCGGCGGCTACGTCGCGGCGATCCGCGCCGGCCAACTCGGCCTCCACACCGTGCTGGTGGAGGCCGACCGCCTCGGCGGCACGTGCCTCATCCGCGGCTGCATCCCGTCGAAGGCGATCATCCACGTCGCCGGCGAATTCGAAACCATGCGCCACGCCGCCGCGAAAACCACGCACGGCCTAAAACTAGCCAGCGCCCCCACCATCGACTTCACTGAGACGGTGAAGTGGAAAGAGGGCATCGTGAACCGCCTCAACACCGGCGTCACGGGCCTGCTGAAACGCTCGAAGGTCCGCGTCGTCAACGGCTGGGCGAAATTCTCCGACGGCAAAACGTGCAGCGTCGACGCCGCCACCGGCCCCGTCACCATCACCGCCGAACACGTGATCCTCGCCAACGGCTCCCTGCCTGTACAGCTCCCGTCGATCCCCTTCGGCGGCCCAGTCATCTCCTCGACCGAAGCCCTCGCGCTCGACGCCGTCCCGAAGAAACTCGTGGTCGTCGGCGCCGGCTACATCGGCCTCGAACTCGGCATCGCCTACGCGAAACTCGGCTCTGAAGTCACGATCGTCGAAACCGAAAAACAAATCCTGCCGCTCTACGACGCCGACCTCGTCGCGCCTGTCAAACGCTGGCTCGACAAAAACGGCGTCACCATCCACCTCGGCGCCAAAGCCAAAACCGCCGAGACCGGAAAGAAAGGCACCTCGCTCATCGTCGAAGGCGCGGACGGCGAAACCTTCGACCTCCCCGCCGACAAAATTCTCGTCACGGTGGGCCGCAAGCCGAACACCGAAGGCTGGGGCCTCGAAAACATGGCCGTCGACATGGCCGGCCGCTTCGTCAAAGTCGACGACCACTGCCGCACGTCGATGAAAGACGTCTACGCCGTCGGCGACCTCACCGGCGAACCAATGCTGGAACACAAAGCGGCAACGCAAGGCGAAATGGTCGCCGAACTCATAGCGGGCCACAAACGCCGCTTCGCTCCGGTCGCCATCGCCGCCGTCTGCTTCACCGAACCCGAAATCGTCAGCGCCGGCCTCTCCCCCGCCGAAGCAAAAGCCAAAGGCGAAGAAACCATCACCGGCCAATTCCCTTTCGCCGCCAACGGCCGCGCCATGTCGATGGACGGCGCCGACAACGGAGGCTTCGTTCGCGTCATCGCAAGAAAAGACGACCACCGCATCCTAGGAATCCAAGCCGTAGGCGCCCACGTCAGCGAACTCTCAGCCGAATTCGCGCTCGCTCTGGAGATGGGTGCCTTGCTGGAAGACATCGCCGGCACAATCCACGTTCATCCGACGCTCAGCGAAGCCTTCCACGAAGCCGCCCTAAAAGCGCTCGGCCACGCGATCCACATCTAGCGAACATAAGGCGCAGAGGTTCAAGACACGCTCTAGCCCTGGGACCGCGGGCGTCCTCGCCCGCTCTTACGGCCCATCCACAAACGCCGGCACAAGCGGAGACTCCCAAAGAGCGGGCGAGGACGCCCGCGGTCCCAGGACCAGGTCCCTCTCGTTTCAGCTGAGCTCTTTGATCAACGCCTGCGCCGCGGCCGGTGCCCGCACTTTCGCACCGGAGATAAAATACACGAACACGTCGCGCTTCTTCTTCGCGGCCTTCTTGCCCATCGGCTCCAGATCGTCCGGCGCGCCGCCCGCCTCCCACGCCTTCGCGCGCGAGGCCCACGTCTTGATCTCGGCCGGCTTGTACCCGGTCGCCACCTTCTCCTGCGTCCGTTGCAGACGCAGATACAGAAACTCACCCGTCACATCCGCAATCAACGGATGCTTGTCGGAATCGACCAGCACGATCGACACGCCATACGCCCGCGCCAAATCGACGAACTCCGGCGTCGCAAACGTCACATGCCGCGCCTCGATCGCATGACGCAGCTTCACGCCGCCCTTCTCTTTCGGCAGCATCTTGAAGAACGCCTCGACATCCTTCGGGTCGAACTTCTTCGCCGGCATGAATTGCCAGAAGAACGGCCCAAGCTTATCGCCCATCCCCAACACGCCGCTGCCGAAGAAGCGCTCCAGCGCCGGCCCCGTCTCCGCCAGCACGCCTTTGCCGACCACCGACATCGGCCCCTTCACGGAGAACACGAACCCGTCCGGCACCTCGGCCGCCCACTTGGCAAACGTCTCGGCGTTGGGCGTGCGATAGAACGTGCCGTTGATCTCGATCGAGGTCAGCGTCCGGCTGGCGTGGTGCAGCTCCTGCGCCTGCGGCAGGCCTTTGGGGTAAAACGTCCCGCGCCACTCGGGGAAGTTCCAACCGCCGATACCGACCCTGATCATGACCACCGCTCCTAGATGCGCCGCCCGCTGTAATCATCCGGAAGGCTTGGTGCAACCCACGTCCCGCAACAAAATTACGCGAGCCAAGCCCGGTAAACCTTGCATGCCAGGTCCGGACGGACCACATGTTGCCCCGCGCTTAAAGCTGGCTGAGGGAGACTTGAAGACATGGCCGACGTCGTTGTCCGCACACCGATGCAGTATCTCGACCGCGCGCTGACCACCTTGCGCGACATGGGCATCGTCCCGGCGAAGGGCGAAGACGCCCCAATCAACGCCTTGCTCCAGAAAATATCCGACCTCGACCAAGACCGCATCACGGTCATCGCCCGCACGCTGAACCAGGCGTCGAACTTCAACGAAATCGTCCGCGAACACGTCTCGGCCATGCAGGTCGGCGACCGCTATCGCCAGATCACGGAAGGCTTCAACTCCATCCGCGACGACGCCAAGGCGATGGTCGACCAAATCTCGGACGGCAAAATCAGCGCTTGGGAGCGCGCGACCAACTCGTGGATGAAGCTGACGCGCGGCGACGTCGCCGACCGCTTCGACAAGATCCGCGGCATCTATCTGGCGGTGACAAAAGAAACGAAAAACCAGATCGAACGCGAAGCCGCGATCCTGGAAGCCTACCGCGACTTCCGCGGCGCGCTGAAGCAAGCCGAAGTGATGGCGCTGGAAGTGCTGAAAAAGGCCGAGTGGAAACTCGACGAAGCAAAGAAGAAGCTGAACGAGGCCGCCACCGCCGTCTCGACCTTCGCCGGCACCGAACCCGCCGAACGCGCGAAGCTCGAACTCATCCGCGACGAAGTCCTCCGCCAAACGCAGGACGAAGACAAACGCTATCAGATCGCCAAGGACCTCTCCGACAATCTGACGATCGGCTACAACACGTCCGAAGTCATCATGGCCCGCCTGATGCAGACGACGAACGCGAAGGAACGCATCTACGCGCAAGCCGTCAGCTTCTTCTCGACCAACGACACGGTGCTGACCGCGCTGAAGGCCTCCTTCACCGGCATGTTCGGCCTCCACGAATCGACCGAGACCGTGAACGCGATGAAGGAAGGCGTCTCGAAGTCGATCGAGGTCCTCTCCGAAATCGGCGACAAGGTGCAAGAAGCCGCCGTCCGCGCCGGCTACGGCCCGACCATCCGCGCCGACGCCGTGAAGAAACTCGTCGACAGCGTCGTGAACTTCCAAGAGAAGTCGCAAATCATCATCGAAGAAATGCGCAAACTATCGACGCAAAACTCGGCCGAGATCCGCGACGCCGTCGAAGACGGCAAACGCCGCCTCGCCTCGCTGGTCGCGCAAGGGAAGGCCTTTAATCTCTGATGTCCGGAAGTGCAGCAGCGGTCCCGGCCGCTAAGCCGCAAACGCTCGACGAACTGATGCTCGCGATGGACGTGGTCGACACGATCCGCCATCGCGAGCTTCTCGTTGAACGCGAACTGGGCCAAGGCGAGCGCGACGAAGCGCTGCGCCAACGCCTGCGCGACATCTACACAAGCCAGGGCCTGACGGTCACCGACCGCATCATCGACCAAGGCATCAAGGCGCTGCGCGAAAGCCGCTTCGTCTACACGCCGCCGCCGCCCAGCCTCGGCCGCACGCTCGCCCTCATCTGGATCAGACGCCACCGCATCGTCGGCGTCATCGCCGCCATCCTGATCGGCGGCACGGCACTCTGGGCCGGCTACCAATACGGCATCGTCGCCCCCGCCGAACGCGCGGCCGTTGCTGCAAAGGTCGAACTCGCCGAAACCCTCCCAAAGTCGCTGCAGCTCGCCTACGACAACGCCTTGCGCGAATCGAAAGTCACCGCCGCCCGCACCCGCGCCGACCAACTCTTCTCCGACGGCCGCACCGCCCTCGCCAACAAAGACGCCGCCGCCGCGCGAACCGCCGTCGCAGGCTTGGACAAACTCCGCGGCGAACTCATCCAAACCTACCAACTGCGCATCGTCACCGGCGAGCGCGACTCCGGCTTCTGGCGCGTGCCGGACGCCAATTCCGACGCGCGCAACTTCTACCTCGTCGTCGAAGCCATCGGCGCGAACGGCGAAGTGCTCACCATGCCCGTCATCAACGAAGAAGACGGCAAGATACGCAGCGTGACGACCTGGGGCGTACGCGTTCCGGAAGACGTGTTCGAAGAAGTGCGCGAGGACAAGAACGACGACGGCATCATCCAAAACCGCGTGCTCGCCGAAAAACGCCGCGGCGAGCTCGACCCGCGTTACGCCATGTCGGTCTTGGGCGGCACCGTCACGAGCTGGGACAACTGATGTTCGTCTCCGCCCGCGAAGCCCTAGCCTCCGTCGAAGACGCCATCGGCTCGGTCCGCTCGAACGAAAACCGCCTGACGCAAGTCCTAAGCTCGGCCGCCGCCGAAGCCGAACGCCAGCGCACCCAACTCGCCGAAAGCTTCAAGGCGCTCGCCCTGATCCGCCTCGACTCCCTCGTCCGCAACGAAGCGGTCGGCGAACTCGACGCCGCCGAACGCCGCGCACTCGACCTCCTGCGCACGCACAAGGCCAAGCTCGACCAAATCCTCATCCGTCACGGCGGCGCGCAAAGCGCGGTCGTCGCTGCGCAAGCCGAACAGAGCGCGAAAATCGCCGCCGTCGAAGCCGCGACCCAACCCATCAAGACGCTCCAATTCCAGGTCGAAAAACAAAAGTCGACCGACCCGACCTGGACCGCCCAACGCGCCCGCGTCGACAACACGGCAAAGATGGCGACGGCCGCCGACGAGAAGGCCGACCAAGCCGAAGCCGACCGCGAAACGAAGGGCAAGCCTTACGAAGCCGACCCACTCTTCATGTATCTCTGGAAGCGCGGCTTCGCGACGCCGTCGTACAAGGCGGGAAATTTCGTCCGCTTCTTCGACCGCCAAGTGGCAAGGCTCGTCGGCTACGACACCGCACGCCCGAACTACATGTCGCTGAACGAAATCCCGACCCGCCTGCGCGAACACGCGAGTGAACTGGCGGCACGGGTCGCGGACGAAGACAAAAAACTCGAACAGATCGAACGCAACTTCCTGATCGACGCCGGCATACTCCCGCTCGAAACGACGCTCGTCACCGCGCAAGCCGAACTGAAAGCCGCGACCGACGCACTGACGAAGGCGCAAGCCGCGCTCACGGCGCTCGATCAGGAACGCACCAAACTTCTCGACGAAGGCGACCGCCGCGCCCACGACGAAGCCCTCGCCGTCCTGACACAAGCGATCGCCCGCAAAGACCTGCAGACGATGTACGCCCAAGCCCGCGCGACGCCGACGCCCGACGACGACCAACTCGTCCAGCAAATCGAACGCACGCAAGGCTCAATCGCCAAGGCCGACGCCGAGGTCGCAAAAATCCGCGACGAAGCCCGCGAAATCGCCCGCCGCCGCGGCGAACTCGAAGGCGTCCGCGACAACTTCCGCCGCAACCGCTACGACCGCCCCTCGGGCCAGTTCGAATTCGGCCGCGACAACGCCGTCGAAGACATCATCGGCGGCATCATCCGCGGCGCCGTCCAAGGCGCCACCCTCTGGACCTTGTTCGAAGGCGCCTACCGCAAACGCCGCGACGACGACGATGACGACGACGACGATTGGTTCGGCGGCGAAGGCGGAGAGGGCGGCGAACGCGCCAAACCCTGGGGCACAAAGTCAGGCCCAAAATTCCGCTTCCCCTCATCGTCGATGCCGAAGATGGGCGGCGGCTTCAAAACCGGAGGCTTCAAAACAGGCGGCAGCTTCAAGACAGGCGGCTTCAAAACCGGCGGCCGTTTCTAGCGCTTTGCACAAACGTCATCGCGCGGCGATAGTCTGAGGCCGGGGAGAACGCGATGAGCAAGCTCTGCAGAAGATCTGTGCTGGTCGGCGCGGCACTGGCGCTTAGCACAGCCGGTGCAATTACAGCCCGCGCCTCGAAGGACGACACGATGATCGCGGCCATGCCACCGGACTACTTCTGGGCGCTGATCGAGAAAACGTTGCCGTTCAAGAACGACCAGGCGAAACAAGCCGAGGCCTTACGCCAGGCTTTGGTCGCGCTTACGGCCGCGGACATCGAAGCCTTCGATGTCGCGTACGCCGTCGAAACCAGGCGTGCGTACAGTTGGGATCTCTGGGGTGCGGGTTACGTCATCACTGGCGGCATGTCTGACGACAGCTTTGAATATTTCAAGAGCTGGCTGATCGCACAAGGCCGGACGACATTCGATCGAGCCATCGCGAACCCCGACAGTCTCGCCAGCTATATTCCGAACGACGCCTCAACGGTCGATTTCGAAGGATTCGCCTACGTGGCATACGACGCTTGGTCCAAAGTGACGGGCAAACAATCGAGCGACTTTCCCGAACTGACCTACCCACCCTATCCGGAAAAGCTCGCCGGCACGCCGTTCGACGACGACGAAGCCTATCTCGCCAAGCGCTACCCAAAGCTCTGGGCGCGCTTCGGCGAGTCTCCATTGCGGTAATCGCGCTCTTCGTCCGCAGTAAGAACACGCGATGTGCGGACGGCGCCGCGAATCACAAGCACTAGTGGCCAACCATCAGTCGCCTTAGTCCAAGACCTAGGAGGTAGAGCGCGAACGCGATGGCGATGTACGCGGCGGCCAGATCAAATCGTCCTCTCACGATGAGGCTAGCGGCCAGCAGAACGCACAAACCGGCGACCAACGCGAAACCGACATAGAAGAAACCGCCGAGCGACGACAAGAATTGATGGCGGTGACGGAAGTTCACTATAATGCTCGTGATCACCATCGCAATCCCGAGCGCGAGCAACAAGACCGCAGTCACCACGTCTTTGGCTGACAAGCCTTCCATGCAGTCGTCTCCCAACGAAGCCTAAGCCGACAGATCACAGGATATCATGGAATGAGCAGCACCCGCCCGACCGCGCCGCGCCCTTCGATGTAAGCATGCGCCGCCGCCGCGTCTTTGAGCGCGAACGTCTTGTCGATTACGACCTTGAGCTTGCCGGCCGCTGCATCGTCGATATGCCGCTGGATCATGTCGTGCACGCGATCGGTCATAATCTCGGCGCCCAGGAACACGCCGGTCAGCGACCGGTTGGCCGCCATCAGCGGCCGCACGTCGACGCGCGAATCCTCACGCCCCGCATTGCCCACCATCGACACACGCCCGCGCGCGCCGGTCGCCGCGATGCTCTTCTCCAGCGTCGATCCGCCGACGGGATCAACGACAAGATCGACGCCCTTGTTGTCGGTCAGCTTCATCACCTCGGCCACCACGTCTTGCTTCGCATAGTTGATGCCGTGATCCAGACCAAACGGCTTCAGCTTCGCGAGCTTCTCCTCGCTCGACGCCGTCGCGAACACGCGCGCACCCGCGCGCTTCGCCAGCTGAATGGCGGCAAGGCCGACCGCCCCGGCACCGGCCTGCACCAACACCGTTTCGCCCGCCTTCAACCGCCCGAACTCGAACAGACAATCGTCCGCCGTGCCGAACGGCACCGGAATCGCGGATGCCTGGCGGATGTCGAACCCATCCGGCACGACCCAAGCATTGCGCGCCGGCACCGAGCGCAGCTCGGCATGCGACCCGAACGCATTCACCGTCACGACCTTCTGCCCGACCTTCAGATGCGTAACATCCTTGCCGACCTGAACGATCGTCCCCGCCGCCTGATAACCGACGATATGCGGCACCGTGATCAGCGGCCCGCCCATACGATTGAGCGTATCGCCGCCCTCGATGCTGACCGCCTCGACCTTGATCAAAACGCTCGGCGCATAGACGTGCGGATCTTCGACGTCCTCGTATTTCAAGACGGACGGCGGACCATTCTCGTAATAGACGGCGGCTTTCATGGCGGCTCCTCGAATGACGCAAGGCGCCGAACTTACAGCACACGAGACGCACCGAACCACGTGATGAGCAGGCGAAGCCGCGCATCACAATTCGGACTCGTTTAGGTCTCACCCGCTTGACTCTGCAACGGGGCCGAGCATACTAGAACAAATAAGGAACATACGTCCAGCACTGAAAGGCGGACCCGTGCCAACACCCTTGGCGGCGGAGGGAGTCGCATCCCTCAAACAGACGATCGCGGCGATCGAAGCGGCCTGCATGCGCAAGGGCCCGGCGAGCGCCCGCGTACATGTCGAGACCGGCATCGCCGAGATCGACGGCGCGCTGGGCGGCGGCCTGATGCGCGGCTCGATCCACGAAATCCTGCCCCGCACGTCCCAAGATATGGCCAGCGCCGCGGGCTTCGCCTTCGGCCTCGCCGCCCGCGCCGAAACCGCAGGCGCACACACGCTCTATATCCAGCACGACTTCACCGGCATCGAGGTCGGCCGTCCCTATCTGCCCGGCCTGAAGATGATGGGCGTCGATACCAACGCGCTCATTTATCTCCACGTCCCCCGCGCCGAAGACGTGCTGTGGGCGATGGGCGAAGCCTTGAAGTGCCGGGGTTTCTCCGCCGTCATCGCCGAATTCCCGCCGCAGACGCGCATCCTCGACCTGACGATGACGCGCCGTCTCGCGCTCGCGTCGCAAGAAGGCCTGGGCTTCGGCATCATCCTGCGTCACTCGGCCGGCATCGAACCCAACGCTGCGACCACCCGTTGGCTGGTGTCGTCCGCGCCCAGCATTCCCGATCGTTACGGCGGCATCGGCGCGCCGAACATGAACCTCGATCTCGTGAAAAACCGTTTCGGTCCATCGGCCCAATGGCGCGTTGAGTGGCAGTCCCATGAGCGTACTTTCGCTATCTCGTCGCTATCTCGCGGTCTGGCTGGAACATTTGCCGACAGACCGAATCGAACGCGCCCTCTCGCCAAGACCGCGTGACCCGCGCGTCGTCGTCACCGAGATCAAAAGCGCGCTTCGTCTAACGGCGATGAACGCGCAGGCCGCCGAACTCGGCCTGCGCGTCGGCATGCCCTTGGCCGATGCCCGGGCGATGTACCCGACGATCCTCGTCGATCACGCCGACGAAATCGCCGATCAGAACCTTGCCGAAGCCGTCAACGATTGGCTAGGCCGCTACACGCCGCTGGTGGGCTTAAGCCCGCCTCACGGCATGATGCTCGACATTTCCGGCTGCGCACACCTCTTCGGCGGCGAAGAGGCAATGCGCAAAGACATCGGCCGCCGCCTCGCGTTGCAAGGCTTCAAATCGCGCCTCGCCATCGCAGGCACCGCCGGCGCCGCCTGGGCCCTCGCCCGCTTCGGCGACAAACGCATCGTCGCCAACGCCGATCTCAGCAACACGCTGCGCGCCCTGCCGCTCGCCGCGTTACGCATCGACGCCGACAAAATCGACGCCCTCACCCGCGTAGGCTTGAAGAAAATCGCCGACATCACCGATCGCCCACGCGCACCCTTGGCCGCCCGCTTCGGCGCCATATTGTTGCGCCGCCTCGATCAAGCGATGGGTGTGATGGAAGAACCCATCACCCCGCGCCTGCCGCTGCCGCCTTACATCGCCGAACGCTGCTTCGCCGAACCGATCACGCACGAAGCCTACATCCTGCAAACGATCGAGCACCTGGCCGCCGAACTCGCCCGCCGCATGGAAGAGCGCGGCGAAGGCGCCCGCGCCCTACAAGTCACACTCTATCGCGTCGACGGCGCCGTCCGCCGCCTCTCCGTCGCCACCAGCAAACCCCTGCGCGACACGCGAGCCCTCTGCCGCCTCTTCAAAGAACGCTTCTCGACATTGGTGGACGAACTAGACCCCGGTTACGGCTTCGACGTCGTCCGCCTCAGCGTAACGACAGCCGAAAAAACCAGCGCCGCCCAAAAAGACATCGTCGCCAGCGCCACCGGCAGCGACGACATCCACCACCTCATCGACCGCATGGGCGTACGCTTCGGCCTAAACCGCGTCACCCGTCTTTCCCCCAACGACTCCCACATCCCCGAATACGCGGTAATCGAAGTCCCCGCCCATCATCCTTCTCCACCTTCGCAGGAGCGCAGCCTGCGTCAACAAGATGCCGAAGGCCCCACTCGCCCCTTGCGCCTCTTCGAACGCCCGGAAGAAATCTCAGCAATCGCCGAAGTCCCCGACGGCCCACCTGCACGCTTCGATTGGCGACGGGTCACCCACGAAGTCACCCACACCGAAGGCCCCGAACGCATCGCCATGGAATGGTGGCGCAACGAAAAAGGCCAACCCATGACGCGCGACTATTTCCGCGTCGAAGACAACAACGGTCGAAGATTCTGGCTCTACCGCGAAGGCCTCTTCGGCCCCGAAACGCAGACACCACGCTGGTTCTTGCACGGTCTCTTCGCATGACGGCCGAAACAAATGTAGTGGATCTGCCGCCGCCAAAACAAACGACGCCGCCCGCAATTGCGCCCTATATCGAACTCGCCGTCACCACCAACTTTTCGTTCCTGCGCGGCGCCTCACACCCGAAAGAATTTGTGGCGCAAGCCCAAGCTTTGGGCCACGCCGCCATCGGCATCACCGACCGCAACTCCCTCGCCGGCGTTGTCCGCGCCTTCAGCCAAGCGAAAGTACTGAACTTCCCGATCCATGTCGGCACGCGCCTCGTCTTCAGCGACGGCACGCCCGACATCCTCGCCTACCCGACCGATCGCGCCGCCTACGGCCGCCTCTGCCGCCTCCTCACCGTCGGCAACCGCCGTGCCGAAAAAGGCGACTGCATCCTGAAGCTCGACGACCTGATCGAATTCGCCGAAGGCCTACTGCTGATCGTCATACCGCCGCGTCCGAACATCGCGCAGGCAAGCCCGACGCTAAAACGCCTACGCACCGTCACATCCCGCAACCTCTGGCTCGCCGCGTCGATCGCCTATCGCGGCGACGACTCCCGCCACCTCACGCGCATCGGCGAACTCTGCGCCGAACATAAAGTCCCACCCATCGCCATCGGCGACGCGCTTTATCACGTCCCCGAACGCCGCGCGCTCCAAGACGTCCTCACTTGCATCCGAGAACACGTAACCTTGGATTCAGCCGGCCTCCGCCTCGAATCCAACGCCGAGCGCCACCTGAAGACGCCGGTGGAAATGACCCGCCTCTTCCGCCGCATGCCCGAAGCAATCGCGGAGACCACCCGTTTCGCCAACCGCTGCACATTCTCGCTCACCGAATTAAAATACGAATACCCCGACGAAACACGCGAAGGCTTCGCCACACCGCAAGAAGCGCTGATCCACTACGCCGAAGAAGGGGCGCGCAAACGTTATCCGAACGGTCTGCCGCTCAAAGTACGCACCGCGCTCGATCGCGAACTCAAGCTGATCGAAAAGCTGAACTACGCGCCGTACTTCCTCACGGTTCACGACATTGTCCGCTTCGCGCGCTCGGACATACAAATTCCAAGCCAAGAAAAACGGCCAATTCTTTGTCAGGGACGCGGCTCGGCCGCGAACTCTGTCGTTTGTTATTGCCTTGGCGTAACCGAGGTCGACCCCAGCCAAATTGACCTTCTTTTCGAACGCTTCCTCTCTGAGGAGCGCAAAGAACCACCCGACATCGACGTCGACTTCGAACACGAAGAGCGCGAAAAAGTCATCCAATATATCTACAAACGCTACGGCCGCGAACGCGCAGGCCTCGCCGCCACCGTGATCTGCTACCGCGGCCGCAGCGCCATCCGCGACGTCGGCAAAGCCTTCGGTCTCTCCGAAGACACGATCGGCGCATTGTCCGGCACGCTGTGGGGCTGGTCGACCGACGCGCCGATAGATGACGAAGTCAAACGCATCGGCCTCGACCCAACCGACAGGCGCCTCGCCCTCGCACTAAGGCTCGCCCAAGACCTCATCGACTTCCCGCGCCATCTCTCCCAGCACGTCGGCGGCTTCGTGATGACGCGCGGCCGCCTCGACGAAGTCATCCCTATTTCCAACGCGGCGATGGAAGACCGCACCGTCGTCGAGTGGGACAAGGACGACCTGAACGAACTCAACATCCTGAAAGTCGACATCCTCGCCCTCGGCATGCTGTCGTGCATCCGCAAAGCGTTGCAGATGTTGAACACACATTACGGCCTGATCCCGGACCTCGCCGCCATCCCGAAGGAAGAACCGGAAGTCTACGACATGCTGTGCCGCGCCGATTCCATCGGCGTGTTTCAGGTCGAAAGCCGCGCACAAATGTCGATGCTGCCGCGCCTCCTGCCGAGAAAATTCTACGACCTTGTCATCGAAGTCGCGATCGTACGCCCCGGACCCATCCAAGGCGGGATGGTCCATCCCTATCTCAAACGAAGGCAAGGTTTCGAAACGGTTTCGTATCCCAAACCCGAACTTCAGGAAGTCTTGCAGAAAACGATGGGTGTGCCGCTGTTCCAAGAGCAGGCCATGCGCATCGCCATTGTCGCCGCCAAATTTACGCCGGATGAAGCAGACAAATTGCGCCGCTCCATGGCGACCTTCCGCCACCTCGGCACGATCAAAAATTTCGAAGACAAGTTTATCAACGGCATGGTCGACAACGGTTACGAGCGCGACTTCGCCGAACGCTGCTTCGAACAAATCAAAGGCTTCGGCGACTACGGCTTCCCCGAAAGTCACGCGGCAAGCTTCGCCCTGCTCGTCTACTTCTCGTCGTGGATCAAGTGCCATTACCCCGACGTCTTCGCCGCCGCGCTCCTGAACTCTCAGCCCATGGGCTTCTACGCCCCTGCCCAGATCGTCCGCGATGCGCAGGAACACGGCGTCGAAATCCTCGCACCCGACGTCAACATCTCCGACTGGGACAACACGCTCGAACCCGGCCTCGACGAAACCGTCGGCGTCATCACGCGCCTGCACCCGCGTCATGCCGAAATGGTTCGCGACATCCGCACCACGCATGCGATGCGTCTGGGCTTCCGCCAAGTCTCCGGCGTAAAGGAAGAGGACGGCCGGAAAATCGTCGAACAGCGCGGCCGCGGCTACGATTCCATCCGCGACCTCTGGCTGCGCACCGGCATCGAACCATCGGCGTTGGAACGCCTGGCCGACGCCGACGCCTTCCGCTCGCTAGGCCTCGACCGCCGCGAAGCCTTATGGGCCGTGCGCGGTCTGCGCCGTTCAGGCGACAAAGACGACCTGCCGTTGCTCACCTTCAGCACCACGCGCGAACACGAACCCGACTTCGCGCTCCCCACCATGCCGCTCGGCGAACACGTCGTAGAGGATTACCGCCACCTACACCTTTCGCTGAAAGCGCACCCCGTCGCCTTCCTGCGCAACGAACTCAGAGCCCGCGGCATCGTTGCCAACGAAACGCTGCCCTCGATCCCACCCAACCGCATCGTCACCGTCTCGGGTCTCGTCCTCGTGCGTCAACGCCCCGGCACGGCAAGCGGCGTCATCTTCATGACACTTGAAGACGAAACCTCGATCGCCAACATCGTCGTTTGGCCAAAAGTGTTCGAAGAATTCCGCCCGGTCGTCCTCGGCGCCCGCTTCGCCTGCGTGCGCGGCCAATTGCAAAGCGAAAGCAACGTCATCCACGTCATCGCCGACGAAATCATCGACATGACCCCACTGCTCGACCGCCTCCACGCCGACCCATCGCCCGTGGAATCCCTCGCGCGCGCCGACGAGGTCAAACATCCGCCGCCCAATCGCGGCACGCATCCGGGCGCCAAGCGCGCCGAACTGCACAAACACCCGCGCAACGTCCGCCCCCTTCAGCCCGTCCGCGAATACGACGCCGAAACCGCCGCGCAAAAAATTCACGCCGTCATGCCGAAGGGCCGGAACTTCCACTAACCTCAGGCGCGTCCGCGCTTTGAGCGCATCGGCAACACCTGCCGCTCGATCCAATTCTTGATCTCGCGCGTACGCACGGCGAAGTCGGAAATGGCCGTCGTGATCCCATGCTGCCACGCCAGCGCGCGATTGCCCGGCGTGCGCTCAAGCGCCTCCAGATCGCCGACATAGCGCGCGTGATCCGCATCGCCGTGGAACAGCCCTTGCTCCACCGTCGCCGCCTTCAACCGCTTCATCACCGCCGCAATGTCGCCGAACGAATACTCCGGATGATACTGCACGCCCCAAAACGTACAGCCGCGCGACTTGATCTCCGCCGCCTGCACCGCGCTGCACGCGTTCGTGGCCAAGATCGTCGTGCCGCGAGCTGTCTCTTCGATCTCGTCCATATGCACGGTGATCGCGTCGAACACGGGACCCTTGTCCCAATAAAGATCGTGCTCCTCGCCCGCATCGGTCAGCATGATCGAGCGCGCGAACCCGATCTCGCGCCCGTTCGGATTCTTGCGCACCGTGCCGCCCGCCGCGACCGTCGCCACCTGCAAGCCCCAGCACGATCCGAAGAACGGCGTATCGGTCTCGAACACCGCACGCGCCAACTCGATCTGCCGCATGATCGAGGGCCCAAGGTCATAGATGTTCAACGAAGACCCGGTGATCGCGATACCGTCATAGGACTGAAGCCCCATGCGATCCGGCAAGTTCGCGCCCAGGTCCGCCGGAAAGCAAACATCGACGCGCGCACCGGGCGACAGCCGCCGCAACACATCCGCATACCCGTCGCTCGCCGCACGGCCGCCGGCGGCGACATGGCGCGCACGCCCTTCCGCCGTGTTCCCTTCGACGACCAACAAACGCGGTCCGCTCATGCTGCTCTCAAATCACCGTTCAACGCCGCATCGAAGATACGCCGCGCACCTTGAACATCAAGCGAAACCGGATTGCCGCCCGCCGTCGGATCGACAACCGCCATCTCGGCAATCAGCTTGGCCTGCCGATCATCGACCTTCAAACCTTTCAACGTGTGCGGAATGCCAACCTCGTCGCGCAGGTTGAGCACAAATCCCTGAAACGAATCGAACGTGCCGCCAAGACCGAGATACGCCGACAGCCGCGCAATCTTCTCCTCGATCGCCTTGCGATTGAACGCCAGCACGTACGGAATAAACACCGCATTGGTCAGCCCATGATGCGTGTCGTATAGCGCCCCGATCGGATGCGACAACGCATGCACCGCGCCAAGCCCCTTCTGAAACGCCGTCGCGCCCATGGCCGCCGCCGCCATCATGTTCCCGCGCGCCTCAAGATCGCTGCCGTTCTTCACCGCCCGCAACAAATTCTCTTTGACCAGCCGCACACCTTCGACGGCAACGCCGTCCGCCAGCGGATGAAATCCCGGCGCGCAATAAGCCTCAAGGCAATGCGCAAACGCATCCATCCCCGTCGCAGCCGTGATGTGCGGCGGCAACCGGACGGTCAGCGCCGGATCGCAGATCGTCACCACCGGCATCATCTTCGGATGAAAGATAACCTTCTTCGTATGCGTCGCTTCCTGCGTGATCACGCCCGCGCGCCCGACCTCAGATCCTGTGCCCGACGTGGTCGGCACGGCAACGACAGGAGCAATCCCCTTCGGATCGGCGCGCGTATACCAGTCGCCGACATCTTCGAAGTCCCACATCGGCCGCGTCTGCCCGGCCATAAACGCAATCACCTTGCCGACGTCCAGCGCCGACCCGCCGCCGAACGCAACGACACCGTCATGCTTTCCCGCATGCAGCACCGCGACGCCGTCGGCCACATTCGTCTCGACCGGATTCGACTTGATGTTCGAAAACATTGCCGCGCCAAGCCCCGCCGCCCTCAGCGACTCGAACGCCGCCTTCGTCTGCGCCAACTGCGCAAGCCCCGGATCGGTCACGAACAACGGCCGCGTCATTCCGGCGGACTTGCACGCATCCGCAAGCTCAGCGATACGGCCGACGCCGAAGCGCACGCTCGTCGGATAATTCCAATTCGCCTTCTGCGTCATGATCGCCTCAAATCGCCTGACGCAAATGATACGACTTCGGCCGCGTCAGCATCTCATACCCGATCGGCGACAGAGACGCCCCGCGCCCCGTATCCTTCACGCCCGTCCAAGCCAATGCCGGATCAAGATAATCGCACCGGTTCATGAACACGGTCCCCGTCTCGACCTGATCGCCGATACGCTCAGCCGCCTCAAGATCGCTCGTCCAAATCCCCGCCGTCAGACCGTAAGGCGAATCGTTCATCAGCCGCACCGCCTCCTCATCCGACTTCACCTTCATGATGCCGACGACAGGCCCAAAACTCTCCTCCATCATCACGCTCATCGAGTGATCGACGTTGGTCAAAACTTGCGGCGCGAGATACGGCGTCCCCTCACGGTTCGCCGCAAACGACTTCACGTCGATGTGCCCCTTTGCCCCCTTGGCCAGCGCTTCAGCCGTCTGCTTGCGCACGACGGCAGCAAAGCGCGTATGCGCCATCGGCCCGAGCGTCGTCGCCTCATCCATCGGGTTGCCCAGCACATACTGGCGCGTGAGATTCACGAACCCATCCAGAAACTTGTCGTACACCGCTTCGTGCACATAGATACGCTCGATCCCGCAGCAGCACTGCCCGGAATTGTAGAACGCGCCATCGACGAGATTCTCGATCGCATGATCGAGCTTCACATCCGCCCGCACGTAAGCCGGATCCTTGCCGCCAAGCTCAAGCCCCATCGTCGTGAACGTGCCCGCCGCCGCCCGCTCGATCGCCTTGCCGCCTTCGACCGAGCCCGTGAAGTTCACATGATCGACCGACCCGGACGACAACAAGCGCGTCGTCTGATCGTGGCTGAGCACGACATTGGCGAACAACCCCTTCGGCGCTCCCGCCTTCTTCATCGCCTGATCGAAGCGTTCGCCGACCAAAATCGTCTGCGACGCATGCTTCAAAATCACGGCGTTACCCGCAATCAACGCCGGCACAATCGTGTTCACAGCGGTGAGATACGGATAGTTCCAAGGCGCCACGACCAGCACGATCCCCGCCGGCGTCCGCTTGATCATGCGCTTGAAGCCCGCCTTCGGATCAGCCGGCAAAACCGGCTTCAGCGAATCCTCAGCGATCATCGTCATGTAGCGAACGCGTTCTTCAAAGCCGCGAAACTCGCCGCCGAACCGCACCGGCCGCCCCATCTGCGCCGCCAACTCCGGCACGATCTCCTGATTGAGCGACAACATCGCATCCATGAACTTCAGCGCGAATGCACAACGATCCTTGATCGAAACCTTCGCCCATTCGCGCTGTGCCGCCCGCGCCGCCTTCAGCGTCGCGTCGATCTGCGAGTCGGTGGCGACGGGTCGCCGCGCAACCTCGTGGCCATCAATGGGCGAAATGCAAACGATGTCGGTCATGGCGTCCTCTGCGATCTTGGGGCGTAGGCGGCAGTGCTAGATGATCTCGAAATACCGCGCCAGTTCCCAGTCCGTGATGGCCTTGCGAAACTCGCGCTCTTCCCACTTCCGCGTCGCCGCATAGTGCTCCACAAACGCATCGCCGAACAGGCTGCGCGCCGCCTTCGACCCTTCAAGCCGCTCCGCCGCCTCAAACAAGTTGCGCGGCAAAGACCGGTTCTTCGGAAACGTCTTCTCGTAGGCATTGCCCTCGATAGCAGCGTCCGGTTCGATCTTATTCTCGATCCCCCAAAGCCCGGACCCGATCGCGCACGCCAGCGCGATGTACGGATTAATATCCGCCGCCGCGATGCGGTACTCAACCCGCTGGCTCTTCGCCGACCCAGGAATCACACGCAAAGCACAGGTGCGGTTCTCAACGCCCCACGTCGCATCCGTCGGCGCCCAAAACCCCGGTATCAACCGCGTGTAGGAATTGACGGTACACGCGATCATCGCCAGCAACTCCGGCATCAACTTCTGCTGCCCCCCGACGAACCAGCGCATCGTATCCGACATATGATGCGTCGCCTTCTCATCGAAGAACGCGGACTTACCCTTCTTATCGGCCAGCGAAATATGCAGATGCCCCGACTGCCCGGGCCAATCCTTCGACCACTTCGCCATGAATGTCGCCATCCACCCCCGCCGCTCGGCCAGCACCTTGCAGAACGTCTTGAACAACGCCGCGCGATCAGCGGCCTCAACCGCCTCCGAATGCACGATCGCCGCCTCAAGCACCCCAGGCCCCGTCTCGGTATGCAAACCCTCCAGCGGAAAGTCCATCTCCTCGCCGAGCTTCATCAGATCGCGATAGAACTCCGCGTGCACCGACGACCTCAGCACCGAATACCCGAAGAACCCCGGCGTGATGGTATTCAGATCGCGATAGCCCTTCGCGCGCACCGATTGCGGCGTCTCGTCGAACACGAAGAACTCGAACTCCGCCGCCGCCCGCACGGAAAACCCAAGATCGCCCGCCCGCTTGATCACCCGCCGCAACACACCGCGCGGACAACATTCCTCAGCCCGTCCTTCGAACTCGCCCAGGAACATCAACATGTCGCCCTCAAGCGGCAACGCCCGGCAGGTCGACGGCAGCACACGCACATTCGCGTCCGGATAGGCCGTGTGCCACCCCGTGAGCTTCACATTGTCATAGAGCTGATCGTTCGAATCCCATCCCAGGACGACATCGCAGAACCCGAACCCCTTCTCCAACGCCGAGAAGAATTTCTCGCGCCCCATGTACTTGCCGCGCAAGATCCCATCGACGTCGAACACGCCGACCTTCACGTGGCTGAGATTGCGCTCCTCGACGATGGCGCGAGCGTCGGCCGCCGTTTTGACTTGGCGCGGATCCATCAAGGCGCATCCCTATGGCGAAGAAGAAAAACAAAAGGCCGAGGACAAAGCCCCCGGCCCAAAACTCTTAGCATAACGGCGCGCCGCGCCCGCAGGGGCGGCCCTAGTCGCCGGCCATATTGGCCGCAAGGGCCTCCGCCGGGATCCCGTAATAGCCGGTCAACTCATCGCCCTCATGCCCATAGTCATAGACCAGCTCCTCACCCGCCTTGATGTCGGTCAGCGCGTAGAACTCCATCATCATCTGCTCGTAATTCGAAACGAGCGAGACGTTCTCGGGCAGCCCATGATTGAGCAAACTGCCGAGCCCGAGGACGACGCACAGATCGTCTTCCTCGTTCCACTGAAACACATAGCGCCCGACCACGGTTTGGTCCGTATGGTCCGACTCGTCCCCCGGCACGAAGATCACGTGGTCGGCAAGCACCAGCGTGCCCTTGGGGATATCGGTGGCCGCGAACACACAGCGCCCCTTACCCGGAACCACGCGGACGACGACCTTCGGATTGCTAGACGGATTCACAAGACCTCACAGAGATTTGCACTCGGGAAGCCCGACCCTACGTATCGCAACCGCGAGATCAAGACATTTGCGCGCTCTTTCCCAGGGAACATTCAGGCACCCCCGTAAGAATGACGCGTAGCGCCAGGCCAGCCGCCTTCGCTAAACTGGTCTACAAGGCACGAGTGATGCCGATGCAATCGGGGACTTGAAAGCTTCATGAAAAGACGCACGTTCTTAGGTACGGCCGCTGCCGCCGCCGCGCTTGGCGCAGGCGCGCCCAATTTCGTTTTCGCCGCAACCAAGTCATCAAAGGAGACCGCATTGGGTCCGATGCTCGAGCCGTGGACGGGGCCCAACGGGGGCATCCCGCGCTTCGACAAAGTCAAAGTCGCCGACTTCAAGCCCGCCCTGATCAAGGGCATGGATCTGCTACGCGCCGAAATCCGCACCATCACCGCCGACAACGCGCCCGCCACCTTCGACAACACGATCGTGCCGTTCGAAGACGCAGGCCGCCCCTTCGGCCGCGTGCAGAGCTTCTTCGGCGTCTACACATCGACCATGAACGACAAGGCGATGCAGAAGATCGAGGCGGAGATGTCGCCGGTCCTCGCCGCCTTCAACGACGAGATCATCCAGAACGAAACCCTGTTCGCGCGCCTAAAGGCCGTCTACGACACGCGCGAGAAAACGGGGCTCAACCCGGAACAGCAACGTCTGACGGACGTCCACTACAACCGCTTCGCCCGTCGCGGCGCCGCGCTCGACAAGACGCAGAAGGCGCGCCTGGGCGAAATCAACCAGCGCCTGGCGACACTGTTCACGCAGTTCAGCCAGAACCAACTCGGCGACGAAGAGCACTACACCCTCGTCATCGACAAGGAAGCCGACCTGGCGGGCCTTCCCGATTCGATTCGCGAAGGCGCGGCCGAGGCCGCGAAAGAAGCCAAGCAGCCGGGCAAGTGGGTGTTCACCAACACCCGCTCGTCGATGGAGCCGTTCCTCACCTTCGCCGACAACCGCGCCTTGCGCGAAAAGGGCTGGCGGATGTGGAACAACCGCGGCAACAACGGTGACGCGCGCGACAACAAAGCGATCGCCGGCGAAATCCTGCAGCTTCGCGCCGAACGCGCGAAGATGCTGGGCTATAAATCGCATGCACATTGGATCGTCGACGACGGCATGGCGCGCACGCCCGAGGCCGCGATGACCCTGATGCTGAAGGTCTGGAAGGCGGCCGTCGCGCGCGTCCACGAAGAAGTGGCCGACATGCAAGCCTTGGCCGACAAAGAAGGCGCGAAAATCAAGATCGAGCCGTGGGACTATCGCTACTACGCCGAGAAAGTGCGCAAGGCGAAGTACGACGTCGACCAAAACGAAGCAAAGCCCTACTTCCAGCTTTCGAAAATGGTCGAGGCGATGCACTGGGCCGCGGGCCAAGTCTACGGCCTGGAGTTCAAGAAGGTCTCAGGACTCCCCGTCTATCACCCGGACGTCACCACGTACGAAGTCAACCGCGGCGGCAAGCGCATCGGCCTCTTCTACTTCGACCCCTACGCGCGCGCCGGCAAGAGCTCGGGCGCGTGGATGAACGAGTACCGCACGCAAGAGAAGTTCAAAGACGACACGACGCCGATCGTCTCGAACAACTGCAACTACGTGAAGGCCAAACCCGGCGAACCCGTGCTGATCTCATGGGACGACGCCAACACGCTGTTCCACGAATTCGGCCACGCGCTGCACGGCCTGCTGTCAAACGTCACGTATCCGACGCTCGCCGGCACCAACGTGAAGCGTGACTTCGTCGAATTCCCAAGCCAGGTGAACGAATACTGGCTGGCGACGCCGGAAGTCCTGAACCAGTTCGCCGTCCACTACCAAACCGGCAAGCCGATTCCGAAGGAACTGGTCGACCGCATCCTCAAAGCCCAGAACTTCAACCAGGGTTTTGAGACGGTCGAATACCTGGCGAACGCGATCTACGACATGAAGATCCACTTGGCCGCGACCCCGGACAAGCGCATCGACATCGCCGCCTTCGAACGCGAAACGATGGCCGAGATCGGCATGCCGAAGGAAATGGTCCTGCGCCACCCGGCGGCCGCCTTCGGCCACATCTTCTCGGGCGACGGCTACTCCGCCGGCTACTACGTCTACATCTGGGCCGACGCAATGACCGCGGACGTCTACGAAGGCTTCATGGAAAAAGGCGGCCTCTACAACAAAGAGGCCTGCAAACTCCTCGAAACCTCGATCATGAGCGTGGGCAACTCAATCCCACCCGACGAAGCCTTCCGCCGCTTCCGCGGCCGCGACGTCGACACCAACGCCCTCATGCGCGACCGCGGCTTCCCGGTTTCTTGAAGATAGTGTGAAACCACACGCGGGCGGCCAAACAGATTGACTGTGGCCGCCCGTTTCTTATCGTGACGAAGCGGCAGACGCTTCAAGACTTGCCTGAACTGCATTTCGGTGCGGCTCAAGCATCTCTGGGGTTACCCCAGGGAAGCATTTTTACGCCTCCAAACGCGGCATAAGCCCCGCTGGGCCTTCACCCAGGACAGCTTATGCATGACACGACGGGTTGAAGCGCCTGCCGCAAAAGTTCGGATGACAGGCGCGGTGCACAACCCCGGAAATCTAGCGGCCGTATTGGCGTTCGTGCTCCTGTCGGGCCCGTGGACCAAGCGCTCGCTCGAAGCACGCGCCGCCAACGCTTTTGGCCCACGCTCGCGCAAACGCGCGCGACGGCTGATAGAAGAACTGCTGACCGCAGCGCCAATACCCTATGCGCCGCGATGGGCGCAGTTGGTGCGACTGATCGAAACCGCCGACGCGCTCGAGGGCATCAGCGACGCCGCTGCTGACCGCATCATGAACCTGACGGTCGCCGCGCATCCGCCAGCGTTCCACCCCATTCCAGCGCTGAAGCACATTAACGCTCCGGCGCTCGCCACCGAAGGCGATCTCGCTCACTGGCTTCAAGTTCCGCTTGCACACCTCGACTGGCTGACCGACGACCGCCACACGCTACGCCGCGAAACGAGGCCCGCGCTGCACCACTACGAACACGTCTGGAAGCCAAAGAGCGACGGCACGCATCGCCTCATCGAGGCGCCGAAGCCCCGCCTGCGGGAGATACAGCGGCGCATCCTGCGCGAAATCCTCGACCGCCTCGCCCCACACGACGCGGCCCATGGCTTCGTGAGAAACCGCTGCTGCGCAACGGCCGCCGCAAAGCACGCAGGCGAAGACGTCGTCGTCACGGTCGATCTGAGCAACTTCTTCCTCAACGTCCCACTCGCGCGCGTGCACGCAATCTTTCGTTGCCTTGGCTATCCCTACTCCGTCGCCCGCGCCTTGACCCGGCTATGCACCACCGCGACGCCACTCACCGTCCTCGATGCGCAGCAAGTCGACTTCCTCACGCGCCAGCGTTTCGCCACGCCGCATCTGCCGCAAGGCGCGCCGACGTCACCCGCGCTTGCGAACTTCGCGGCGCAGCGTCTCGACCGCCGCATCGCCGGTCTCGTACACCGCTTTGAAGCCCGCTACACGCGCTATGCCGACGATCTCACATTCTCCGGCGATCGCGCGTTCCACCGCCAAATCCCGTCGTTCCTTCGCGCCGTGTCCGAAATCGTGAAGGACGAAGGCTTCGCACTCAACACGCCGAAAACCCGCATCATGCCGCGCAGCACGCGACAAGCCGTCACCGGCATCGTGGTCAACGATCACATCAATGTCACGCGTCCAACCTACGATGCGCTGAAGGCGACGCTGACCAACTGCGTCAGACACGGCCCAGCAAGCCAGAACCGTCACGCGCACCCGAACTTCCGCGACCACCTCGACGGCCGCATCGCATGGGTAGGATCGCTGAACCCGCAACGCGGCGAAAAACTCCGCCGCATATTCGAAGCAATCAGCTGGCCGCCGGCCGCATAAGCCCCAGGCCCGCCACCACGAAGCCAAGCCCGAACAGCACGCCGCCGGCGACGAACCCGGCCTCAGGCTGATTGGCCAACGTCGCCGCTAGGCCGACGACTAGCGACAAAATCCAACACGAAGCGGCAATCGCCGATCCCACGCGCGTCGCCAACATCACCGTGCCAAGTATCGCGAGCCCGATCGAAATCGCGAACACCCCCAGCTGATAGACGTCGAGCCCGAACGCCATCCCGTCCGGTCCGACGATGGACGCGATACCCGTCTCAGCGAGCGCGAAGGCGGCGAAACCCGCAAAGCCCAGTCGCGCGCGCTCGGCGAAATAAATGCCCATCAAGCCGAACAACAACGCGACATCGATCACGAAGTAGAACGCCTCAAGCCAAGCCAGGTTCTGCTCCCACGGCACAAACGCGGAGACGATGCGTAACCCGCCGCCCAGAACCGCCGCACCGCCCAGTATCCGAAAGAGTGTGTGCTCGCCCATCTCTTATCCGCCGCGGCCGAGCGCGAGGGTCACCCATCGCCGTCCGTCCGCGACCACATCGCTGACGATTCGACGCGGATCGTCGGTAGTGATCGGACGCTGTTCCGCCCCCGGGAAAATCAAACTGACTTGCGCCGGCGCCGACATCGTCGAAAGGCGTACGATCGTCACCCGCAGGCGCTGCGCCGTCGCGTGAACGCTCCAACGCGCAAAGTTGTCGCGGAGATAGTCGAACGACTCGCCGTCGTCGTCGAAAAATTCACCCGCAAAACCGGCGTCGTCCGGAAGCGGGAACACCTCGAACGCCCGCGTGTCGGCGGGCTGCCCAAAGCGTTGCTGAGCAATGTTGACCGGCAACACATGACCGGCCCGCACGAAGAACGGCGGCCGTCCCCAAGGCGCCGGCACCGTCACGCTCTGCCCGCCGGAAATAAACGCGCCGCTCCAGTAGTGATACCAATCAGCGCCCGCCGGCAGATAGACGGTCCGCGTCGTCGCGCCCGGCTCGACCACGGGCGCGACCAGCAACGACGGACCCAACATCATCTCGTCGCAATCTTCCAAACACCGTTCGTCACGCGGAAAGTCATAGAACGTCGGCCGCCACACAGGCTCGTAAGCATCGTGATAGCGCCACATCAAATCGTAGAGATAGGGTTGCAGATAAGCGCGAAACCGAATGAGATCGCGCACATGCGCCGTCACCTCCGGATGCATCCAGGGCTCGTTGACGGTCCCGTCGTCGTTCCACGAATGGATCGAAAAGCGCGGCATGAAGATCCCGCACTCGACCCACCGCAACAGCAACTCCGCGTCCGGGGCATTGCCGGCGAACCCACCGACATCGTGTCCCGCGTTCGACACGCCGGACAGCGCCAGACCAAGGCCCATGCGAATATTGTACTTGATCGTCTCCCACGCCGTCAGATTGTCGCCCGACCACGTCTGCGCATAGCGCTGCAGGCCCGCCATGCCCGCCCGCGTCACCAAATAGGGCCGCTTGTTCGGCGCATACTGAAGCTGCGCCTCGCGCGACGCCTTGATCATCAGCAAGCTCTGCACAGGCTTCGCCTCGACGGCGGCGTGAGGCTTGCCGAAGAAATTCATGCGCGCCGTCGGATCCTTCAGCTCGCACTCGTTGTTGTCGTTCCACGTCGCCGCCATCCCGATGTCGAGCAGCGCGCTCTTCACCTGCGCCTTCCACCATTCAGCCGCCGCCGGATTCGTGAAGTCGATATAAGACCCGAGAGCGTCCCAGAAATACGCGATCATGGGTTTGCCGTCGGCGCCGGTGATAAAAAAGCCCTCGCGCGCGCAGTGTTCGTAAAGCGGATGATCGGAGAGCATCGCCGGCTTGATATTGGGCGCCAGCTTCACCCCATGATCCAGGTAATGCGCCACGAACCTCGCCGGATCGGGAAACTTGTCGCGATTCCAATTGAAGACGTAACGCTTCGACCCGATCGACGTGTAGCCCGACGACAGATGGAACGAGTTACACAGAATGTCGTGCTCCGCGCACTTCTCCAGAAACTCGTTCATCCGCGCCTGCGCATCGGACGCGTCCGTATAGCTCATCGTGGAGCCCGAATAGCCAAGGCTCCACTTCGGCATGAACGCGGGCTTACCCGTCAGCCACGTGAAGCGACGCGTGACGTCGGCCACCTTCGGCCCCGCGATCACATAGAAGTCGAGATCGCCATGCTCCGCCTCGAACAAGCGATAGCGCCCGTGATAGTTCGACCGCTCGCAACCGAAATCGAACGAACAATCCGACAGCGTGTCGTAGAAAATCCCGAACGCCGCATGCGTCTTCGTGTTGTACGTCGTGTAAAACGGGATGTGCTTATAGAGCGGATCGCTGGTACGCGCGCTGTAACCCAACGCGTCCGTGTTCGAGAGACGGATGAGCCGCCCCGCACGATCCATCGCACCGGACACCTCGCCAAGCCCGAAGAACTTCTCCTCCTCCGGCCGTGCCAAATAATGGCGCACGCGCCCGTCCCACCAGCCGAAATCATACGCCTGCGTAAACCGGTCGCGCGCGATCGGCACCCACGCGCCCCCCATCTGCATCGCCCAGCGGCAATAGAAACCCGCAAGCTTGATCGAAAGCCGCAACCGCGCCGTCTCGATGGTGACGATGCCCTTCGCCTCGCTCAGCGCATAGGCCGGACATGAGAACCCCCTGACGTCTTCGCGCCCGCGCCCTTCCGCTGCAATATCCTCAAGACCCGGCGCAATCGCCCACGTCAACGGCATCTTCCACCCGCCCTCGGGCAGCACCGCAACGCGAATGATGTCGTCCTCGAGAACGAAAATATGTACGACCGCGCCCAGCGGCTCACTCAACGTCACATGCCCGCGCTCTTCGCGCGTCACAGCAAACAAAGGCGGATTGGCAAGCGAACGATGCATCCTATGAACTTGACCCATTCATGGCCAGAATTGCAATCTCGCCCATGCCCAAGATCACGAACGCCCGCATCATAATCACCTGCCCCGGCCGCAACTTCGTCACGCTCAAGATCGAGACGGACGCCGGCCTCACCGGCGTCGGCGACGCAACGCTGAACGGCCGCGAACTATCGGTGGCGAGCTACCTGACCGACCACGTCATCCCGACGCTCATCGGCCGCGACGCCGCGCAGATCGAAGACATCTGGCAATACCTTTACCGCGGCGCGTACTGGCGGCGCGGCCCGGTGACGATGTCGGCAGTCGCCGCCGTCGACACCGCGCTCTGGGACATCAAGGCCAAGCAAGCGAACCTGCCACTCTATCAACTGCTCGGCGGCGCGAGCCGCAGCGGCGTCATGGTCTACGGCCACGCGAACGGCGAAACCATCGAAGACGCCATCGCCGAAGCCCGCAAATACAAATCACTCGGCTACCGCGCCATCCGCCTCCAATGCGGCGTCCCCGGCCTGCCGTCCACCTACGGCGTCTCCGGCGACAAGATGTTCTACGAACCGGCCGACGCCGCGAACCCGACCGAGAACGTCTGGTCGACCACAAAATATCTGCCGACGGTGCCAAAACTCTTCGCCGCCGCGCGCGACGCTCTCGGTTGGGACGTGCATCTGTTGCACGACGTCCATCACCGCCTGACACCCATTGAAGCCGCGCGCCTCGGCAAGGATCTCGAACCCTACCGCCCGTTCTGGATCGAAGACCCGTTGCCGGCCGAGAACCAGGAATCGCTGCGTCTCATCCGTCAGCACACGACGACGCCCATCGCCATCGGCGAGGTGTTCAACACCATCTGGGACGCGAAAAACCTGATCGAAGAACAGCTCATCGACTACATCCGCATGACGGTGGTTCATTCGGGCGGCATCACCCACCTTCGCCGCATCGCAAGCCTCGCCGATCTCTATAACGTCAAGACGGGCAGCCACGGCGCAACCGATCTCTCGCCCGTCGCGATGGCAGCAGCCCTCCACTTCGACCTTTGGGTCCCGAACTTCGGCATCCAGGAGTACATGCGCCACACCGCCGAAACCGACGCCGTCTTCCCGCACGCCTACACCTTCGCCGACGGCTATCTCCATCCAGGCGACAAACCGGGCCTCGGCGTCGACATCGACGAAGCCCTCGCCGCTCAATACCCGTACGCTCGCGCAAGCCTTCCCGTGAACCGTCTCGAAGACGGCACGATGCACAACTGGTGACACCATGACCGCCCACATCAACGTCGCCCGCGACGGCCACATCGCAACGCTGACGATCAACCGTCCCGAAAAGCGCAACGCCATCACCAACGAGATGATGGAGGACATCGAACGCATCGCCCGCGACTTCGCGAAGGACGAAAAATCCCGCGTCATCATCGTGCGCGCCGAAGGCCGCGACTTCTCCATCGGCGCCGACCTCAGCCAACCGCGCTTCCAAGGCGATCCGCAATCGCTCCTCATCCGCCGCCGCCAACTCCAACTGGGCGGCCTCATGATGCGCGCGCTGAAAGAAATCCATCAGCCGACGATCTGCGCCATCCAAGGCATCGCGACCGGCGGTGCAGCCTGCATCGCCACAGCCTGCGACTTCCGCATCGCCGCCGACGACGCGCGCATCGGCTACGGCGAAGTGAAAGTCGGCATCAACCTCATGTGGCACGCGGTCCCGACCTGCGTGCACCTCATCGGCCCCGCGCGCGCCAAGCGCATGATCATGTCCGGCAAGCTCTTCGACGCCGCGACGATGGAGAAATGGGGTTTTCTCGACGAGTTAGTGCCGCGCGAAAATCTCGACAAAGCCGCGCGCGAGATGGCGGAAGAATACGCCGCGCTCCCGCCCATCGCGGTGCAAATGATCAAGCGCTCGATCAACCAAGTCTCCGGCGCGCTCGACCAAGCCGTCATGCACATGGACGCCGACCAATGGCTGCTCGCCACCACCAGCGAGGACTTCCGCGAAGCCGTCTCCGCCTTCTTCGAAAAGCGAAAACCGACATTCAAAGGCAATTAAACGTCAGCAATTTCAATACCTTACATCGATCATCATTATTTGATTGAAATATGAGTGCCGCCTGCCTACATGTGTTTTCGCTCCCCTAAGGAGGAAACAACATGAGCAAACTGAATGTCGGCGTCGGCGAAGAATTCCCACTCGACGACAACCCCAACCAATCGAATGAGCGGCACGGCTGCGGCCACCGCTGGCGCCATCACCGCCACGGCCACCATCGTCATGGCGCACACGCAGCCGGCGCAGCGCTGGTAATCCTGCCCGTCGCCGCAGCATCGGTCACAGCCGCGATCCTCTACCCGCTCGTCACATTGGGCTTGGTCGGCGGCGCAGGCCTTGTCGCTGCCGCGCACCGTCACGGCCGCTGGCAGCGCTACCGCGACGCCTATCGCGATCATTACCACCGCCATCACGATCGTCCCGACGCGCAAGACAAACCGCGCGACGACGAACCCAAAGGAACAATCTAATGCGCCATCGTCACGGACACGGCTTCGCCCGCCGCCACGGCATGCCGCCGGAAGCCGGCGAACGCACGACCACGCGCGTCCAACTCGAACTCCCCCCGCAAGCGATGGAACGCCTCCAGCGTCTCAAGGACAAGACGGAAGCCGCCTCGTACGCCGAGGTCATCCGCAACGCCCTGCGTCTGCTGGAAGCCCTCGTCGACGAACACGAGAAGGGCAGCGAGTTCGCCCTCAAACGCCCGGACGGCGAGACGGTCGCCTACAAAATCTTCGTCTGACTCAAGCGCGCGTGCGCTGAAAGATCGCGCGCGCCGCAAACCCCAGCACAACGATCAGTAGGCCGACCGCCGGATAGAACAAGTCCATGATCTCAACCGGCGCCGGATCGCCGGAGATCATGAACCCAGCACCGATCACCACGACAAACCCGGCCCCCACGCCGGCGATCGCCAACAACAGTCCCCCCATGCCCATGAAGGGCTGCGGCGAAGAACCTGGCGGCAAACGCGCCGCAGCCGCCGACATGGAGCGCACCATCGCGTCGCCAAACGCCGCCTTCGCATCCGGTCGCAGCAAGATCCAAAGCCCAAACCCACCAAGCACCGTGCCGATCGGAAACAGGAACACGTGCATCAACGACAAGACGATGATCAAAATCCGCGCCCAGGACTGCAGATAGAGCAGCCCGATGCCGCCGACCAGCCCCGGTATCAGCAGCCACACGGCCATAGTCGCGAACATGGGCAGGATCATCGCCCCCGCACGGCTTTGCTTGTCGCCCGACGCGAGCAACGCCACGCACAACACCAATCCGAAAGCCAACAGCAAGCCACTCAGGACGATGTGAACCCAGCCCAGAATCTTGATATTCGTCATGCGCCCCGGCTCTCCCGCCGTCATCCGTAGCAGACGGAACCCCGCCGATGAAGGTCACCTATTTCAAAGTTCTATCCTTCGATTGCTACGGCACGCTGATCGATTGGGAGACGGGCCTCTGGGCCGCACTCCAACCACTGATCGAGGCAAGCCGCACAACGATGGCTCGCGATGCAGCCCTCGAAACCTTCGGTGCCCTGGAATCCGAACAGCAGGCGCTAACGCCGAACCTTCTCTATCGCGACGTCCTCGCACGCGTGCACGCCAAGCTGGCCGCGCAATGGGGCGCACCGCCGGATGAAGCGAGAGACGAGTCCTTCGGCGCTTCGATCGGCAATTGGCCCGCGTTCCCGGACTCCGCACAGGCGCTCGCCTACCTCAAGCGCCACTACAAACTCGTTATCCTATCCAACGTCGACCGCCAAAGTTTCGCCGCCTCGAACAAAAAACTCGGCGTCGCCTTCGACGCGATACGCACCGCCGAAGACATTGGCAGCTACAAACCGGACCCGAAAAACTTCGAGGATCTGATCGCATCCGTCCGCGCGCTCGGCCACGACAAATCCGAAATCCTGCACACCGCGCAAAGCCTGTTCCACGATCACGCGCCGGCCGAACGCGTCGGCATCGCCCGCTGCTGGATCAACCGACGCGGCGACACCGGCGCAGGCTCCGGCGCGACAAAGCCGGTCGCGTCCAAGCCGAAGCTGGACTTCGAATTCCCGACCCTGGCTGCCATGGCCGCAGCGCACAAGGCGGCGCTTGCCTGACAATGTGGAGCACCCCATGAACGCCCATATAAAACCGTCGTCGAAGACTGCACCAAGGCGTCCGACGAAGTCCGCCTCGTCGCCAACGCGCCGCTCGATTGCCCCCCAGCGCGCACCTTCTCCGCCCCCGGCGTCGAAGCCGCCGTCCGCACCAGCCAGGCGGGCCAAATCAACGAACTATTTGCATTTAGCACTGCCCGAATCCGGGAGCGCCCAAACTTCGCGGATAACTGAAATTAACGAGACGGCTTTATTCTCGCTAAGGCCGGTGGGGCAATTTTCTGCCTTGTGGCGAGGGCACATGACCGGCTTCCGTAGCTTAGAGCTGATCAAGAAGTCGGGCTCGACATCCCGCATTCTCAATCTGCACATCGTGCATCAGCGCTTCGGCGCGACCGAGGCGTTCGAGAAGCAGCCGCTCTTTCGCAGCAAGCGCCTGAATTCTTCCATGATTATGAAGCACACGGTGCGCGGATCGGAAACGTATCTGTTTGCCGACGCGCAAAAGCACAACGTCACGAAGGTTATTTTGCCCTTCGCCAACGACGATCTGGCGATCGGCGGAACAAATCTGTTTGTCGGACAGAAAAATTTCGAGCAGGCGCTACGCGACCTCGCCAAAGGCTATGACAAGGACGAAGACCTCCGGCGCGACGTCGAACTTTTAGAAGCGCTAGCCGCACTGCCCTCGCTCGACCCGTTCCTGCTTCGCGAACGGTTGCGCATCATGGGGCGCGAGCCCGCGCGCTGCTTTTTTCAGATTTCGGATGCCGATCTGTCGAGCATGCAGGAGTTTGTCAGCGCTCAGGTCAACCGGTTGATCGAACTGGCGCTCTCCGGCGGCGCCGGCAACACCGCGGGGCAGATCAGCGTCTCGCGGCAGATGGCCTCCAAAATCCTCTCCGACGAGAACGCGGAAAGCTTGGCGCCGTTGAAGGCCGCCCTGGGCTTGAACGGCCCGGAATGGATCGAGGGCGTTTTCTGCTGGAAGGGCTTCCTCTATTACAAATGGAAGTTCTCGAACATTCTGGCCAAAGCCGGTCAAATGCTCAACGTGATGCAGAACATCAACTTTGCGCGCTGCGACCCGAACACCGTGCTGGCCGTCAAGAAGATGCGCGATCGCGCCGCGACGACGATCCGCATGAAGATGAAACTCATCAAGGGGCTGCTCGACGTCTACGACCACGCCTTCAAGCAGATGACCGTCGATCACAACCCCACGGCGTTCAAAGACTTCCTGCTCAAATCGCCGGAACTGTTCGTCGACATCGGAAACCACGTCGGCGTCGCAAGCCACTTGACCAGCTTCTGGGGCTTCAAGTTTGGCGCCGACCCGGACGCGGCCTTGGATGCCGGCGACCTGCTCGAGGTATTCCGCGAGTTCGACCGCTGCGACGCCGTGAAAACCGGCACCGACGCGACCGAAATGGTCTGGTAGCATCGGCGAGCAGGCACCACGCCGCCAACGCGAACCAGAGGTCACATGAGCCGCCACTTTGGAGCCGTCACCCAAAACGGATACGTCGTGCGCGATTTGCGCGCCGCCATGGATCATTGGATCAACGTGATGGGCGTAGGTCCCTGGTTCTATATCGAGCGCGTCAAGACCGACTACTTCCGCCACCGCGGCAAAGATTCGAACGTTGAAATGAGCATCGCGCTCGCGAACTCCGGCGATCTGCAGATCGAACTCATTCAGCAGATGAACGACGCGCCGTCGATGTACAAGGAATTCCTCGATGCCGGCCACGAAGGCCTTCAACACATGTCCTATTGGACGACGGACTATCAAACGGTCTACGACCGCGCGCTATCGAACGGCTTCAAGGTCGGCCACGAAGGCCAGATCGGTGGCGACAAAGGCCGCTTCTGCTACTTCGACACCCAATTCCACCCCGGCACCGTCATCGAAATCTCCGACATCAGCGGCAACAAAGGCCGCTTCTTCGAACACATCAAAAAGTCCGCGATCGGCTGGGACGGAAGCGAGCCCATCCGGATCGTGAAGTGATAAGTTGATGCGCAAGGCACGACTCAGGGAGACTGAAATTGCGCACGCTCGCCATCATCTCACTCGTCGGATTGTCACTGACCGCCTGCGAGTCACCTGACGAACACCGAGCAAAAGCGCTGGCGCACTGCAACGCCGAAACGCTTAAAATCTACCCCGACCCTGCGCGCGTGCCCGACGAACACGTCTTCCGCGCCAACTGCATGCGCGAACAGGGCTACGTGCTTCAGCAAGGCGAACAGCGCTGCAACGGCATGCTGTCCGCGCAACGCGAAGCAACCTGTTACCAGCGCTTGAACTAAGCGGCCCTCGACAGTTTCTGCGACTCGACAGCTTCGCCCGCCACGCCTCAATCTTCCTTCAAGGTGCGGTTGGGCGACTTCAGCGCCCCCGGGATCGAGCATCAATGGTGAGAGCGGCTAGCGGCCTCACGAGGAGAGCGCGAGAACGGCGACCCGAAATTCGCAAACCGCGTGAAAATGCCTTGAAAGCGATGGCGCACCCGAAAGGATTCGAACCTCTGACCCCCAGATTCGTAGTCTGGTGCTCTATCCAGCTGAGCTACGGGTGCCTGTGCCGTCGCATGCGAAGCGCCGCAAAAAGAGCGGCTCTCGACGCAAGAAGGCGCGGAACTTAGTGCGGGCGGCGCGGTCGCGCAAGAGATGAAACGTCGGTAACGGTCCCGGATCTGACTGCGACCCGTTGGCCGGCAAGCGTTGCAAGATGGGACGCCTGGCGTATTGTCGCCGCAAATCAGTGCTTGTTGCGCGGGCGGGGCGCGGTCCTCATGCGTTCGGCCGCCGCCTTCTGGGGTATTGCCATGGTTCCTCGACATTCCTCCCGTGTTCTCGCGGTAGTGACCCTCTGCGCAAGCTTGGGCGCGTGCTCGACCATGTCGGGCGCCTTGTTTCCGGAAAAACCGAAGAGCCCCCTCCCGCCCGCATCGACCGCGACGCTGCCCAACGCCGGCACATCGTTCTTCGCCCCCGTTCCGGTGACGCCGGGCTCGAACAGCGGCACACCACAAAGCGCCAAGATCGGCGAACTGCGCGGCCGTCTCGTCGCGCTGCAGGGCGAAGTGTCGGCGCGCAACGCAAACCTCTCGGAACTGCGCCAACGCGCGGCCGGCGAAGGCGCGCTCTATCGCATCTCGAAGAGCGACAGCGCGACGACCACACCGCCCAACCCGCAAGCACTGCAAAAGGCGCAAGGGGCGCTCGACCGCTTCGCCGCCGCCACCGCCTCGCTCGACGGCGAGATGCGCATCTTCGCCAAGGGCGCCGCCGAAGCGAACAAGCTGATGAACGAATCGCTCGCCATCCGCGAAAACAACGAAGCCGATCAAGCGCAGCTCAACACACTGCGCGGCGAAATCACGCAGACCGCAAACCAACTCGACGCGCTGGTCAACGAAATCTCGAACGAATGGGCGCTGCAGTCCGCGTTCCTGGCCAAGGAGCGCGCGTCGCTCGCCGCGCTCGGTGTGACGCCGACGGCGACCGCAACGTTGGCCGCGCCCGCGATGGCCTCGGCCGCCATGCTGTCGCAGCCCGCCTTCGTGACCATCAAATTCGACCGCGCCAATGTCAGCTATCGCGACGCGCTTGCCCAAGCCGTCTCGACGGCCAAGCGCCGCAAGCCCGACGCAACCTTCGACGTCATCGGCGTCGCCGCCGGCCCATCGATCACAGCGGACTCCACGGCGCGCGCGCAAGAAGTGGCGAACACACTCGCAACCCTCGGCGTCGACACGACAAAGATCCGCCTCTTCAGCGCCGCCGGCGCCGGCCAACGCTTCTCCGAAGTCCGCATCCACGCGCGGTGAAGCAAGTAACGAAGAAGAATGAACCACCAAGCACACCAAGCCGCATGTGATTCCGCGGTGACGCTAATCGGCGCGAAGCGCCTATGTCGTGCGCTCCGCGCGCCGCTACACCTGAAACGATAGCGCAAGCGGCTTGGTGTGCTTGGTGGTTCAATCTGTCTTCTTCGCGATCTTCGCGGCTTCGCGTGAGCCAATTTCTTACCGCGGCGGCCCGCCAAAGCCCTTGGCATGCACAGTGCGATAAGCTTCCCACGGCCCTAACGCATCGGCCTCGAACACCGCACGCCCGACCGCGCGCGCCAGACAATCGGCGGCGAGCGAACCCAACACCGTAAGCTCAAGCGCGACGGGATCGGCGAGCGGACGTTCGCCTGTCGCCACCACGAACACCGAATCGCCGTCGAGCGGCGTGTGCACCGGCCGCAGCGACCGCGCCAATCCGTCCTGCGCCATGATCGCGACGCGTTTCGCCTGCGCGGGCGTCAGCATCGCGTTGACCGCGACGATAGCGATCGTCGTGTTGCCACCCGGCTGAGGCGGACGCTTCACGTCGTCCGGCAAACCCATGGGCACGCTCACACCGCGCGGCGGCACCTGTCGCCCCATCTCGCCGTCCTGCTCATAGGGCCAAGCCCACAAGGTCGACGTCCCCGGCATCACCGGCGAGCCGAACGAGTTGACCGCGACGATCGCGCCGACCGTCACACCTTCATCCGTCACAGCCGAAGCCGACCCAAGCCCTCCTTTGTAGGCACCCGCGCGCCCGCCATATCCCGCACCCGCATTGCCCAATTTGAACGCAGCGCCCGCGCTCTTGCAGGCCTTAATCGCAAGCTTGCGAAACGGAGGCTCCGCTCCCCAATTTTTGTCCCCACCATTCGTGAGATCGAACAGGATGGCCGACGGCACGATCGGCGCCACCATCGGCGCGCCGGGAAGACGAAACCCTCGTCCCGTCTGCGCCAGCCAATTCGTAACCGCGCCCGCAGCATCTAGGCCATAAACCGACCCGCCCGCGAGCACGATCGCGTCGACGCCGACGTTCAACCCCTCGGGCAGCAGGGCTTCCGTCTCGCGCGTGCCCGGCGCACCGCCGCGAATATCAGCAGCCCCCACCCCGCGCTGCTCAGCAAATAGGACTGTTACACCCGTCATCGCCGTTGCATCCTCGGCATTGCCGACCGTAATGCCGCGAACGTCGGTGATGAGATTTTTCGGACCAGGTCGAACCATGATGCCAACGCTAACGCTCGCGCGCCTGATGCGCAATTCGCTGCTGATCGCGACCGTCTTCGTGGCAGGCATCGCGACCGCAGATACGCTGCCGCGCAAGCACGTCATCGTCACCTCGCACAAACTCGCGACCGACGCAGGCCTAGAGATGCTGCGCAAAGGCGGCAGCGCCGTCGACGCCGCGATCGCCGCCCAACTCGTCATGGGATTGGTGGAACCGCAATCCTCGGGCATCGGCGGCGGCGCGTTCCTGGTGCATTGGAACGCCAAGAAAAAGAAACTCGAAACCTACGACGGCCGCGAGACCGCGCCGCAATCGGTGACGCCCAACCTCTTCATCGGCCCCGACGGCAAACCGCTGGGCTTCGTCGAAGCAGTCGTCGGCGGCCGCTCTGTAGGCGTGCCAGGCGCCATCGCTGTGCTGGCGCTCGCGCACCAAGAACAAGGCCGCCTACCGTGGGCCGACCTCTTCAAGCCCGCGATCGCCATCGCCGAGAACGGATTCGAGATCAGCCCGCGCCTCGCGCAAGCCATCGCGCGGGATCCGGCATTGCCGCAACTCCCCGACGCCGCTGCCTATTTCGTTCCCAACGGCAAGAAACTTGAGCAAGGCGCGATCATCAAGAACAAGACCTACGCCGACACGCTGCGCCTCATCGCCGAAAAAGGCGCCGACGGATTCTATCGCGGCCCCGTCGCCGACGCGATCGTCAATGCCGTCAAGAACGCCCCGCGCGGCGCCGTCGACCTGACGCTGCAAGACCTTGCCGGCTACAAAGCAAAGAAGCGCACGCCCATCTGCGGCTTCTATCGCGCCTACAAGATCTGCGGCATGGGTCCGCCGAGTTCCGGCGGCGTCACTGCGCTGCAGATCCTGAAAATGATGGAACGCTTCAACGTCGCGAAACTGAAGCCTGCCTCGCCGCAAGCCATCCATCTCTTCACCGAAGCCCAGCGCCTGGCCTTCGCCGACCGCGGCGCCTACCTCGCCGATCCGGATTTCGTCCCACCGCCGCTGCCCGGCATGATCGACGCGCGCTACCTCACCGACCGCTCGAAACTTCTGTCGCTACAAACCATCATCGACCGCACGAAGATCGAACCCGGCAACCCGAAAGGCGCGAACCTCACGCTGCGCCGCCTCGCCATCCCGGACAATTCGCGCCCTGGCACCGCCCACCTCAGCGTCATCGACGACAACGGCAACGCGCTCGCCATGACGACGACGGTCGAAGGCGGATTCGGCAGCCATCTGATGGCCGCAGGCTTCTTCCTGAACAACCAACTCACCGACTTCACCTTCGAACCGAAAACCGACAACCGCCGCTTCGCCAACGCCCCCGAAGCCGGCAAACGTCCGCTCTCGTCGATGACGCCCACGATCGTCTTCGACAGCAAAGGCAAAGTCTTCGCCGTCGTCGGTTCACCCGGCGGCTGGCGCATCATCCCCTACGTGACGAAAACGCTGATCGGCCTCATCGATTGGAAGATGAACATGGCCGACGCCATCGCCCTGCCGAACACCACAAGCCGCGGCGTTCCAACCGAACTCGAGACCGCCCGCGACCTCGACGGCGCGGCGCAAGCGCTGACCGCCATGGGTCACGAAACAAAAATGATGGAACAGACAAGCGGCCTCAACAGCATCCGCGTCACGAAATCAGGCTTCGACGCCGCCGCCGACCCACGCCGCGAAGGCACGGTGGGCGGTGACTAACGGACGATCGCCGCAAGTCCGCGAAACGCCAGATCCTTCGCCGTGACGACGTAGCAAGGAATGGGTGCGAGAAAACTCTTCATCCGCCCCTTCGCCTCAAAGCGGCGGCGGAACAACGCGGCGTCGAACTTGTCGCCCCACTGCGCAACAATACCGCCCGCAATATAAACGCCGCCGCCCGCGCCCAGCGTCAGCGCCAAATTCCCCGCAACGCTTCCCAACCATCCGGTGAACAGCGCCACGGCTTCGACGGCCACAGGATCGCTCTTCGCAAACGCCGCCTTCGCTATATCGTGCGCGATCGGCTTCGCGTTCATCTTCACGCCGTCGAGCGATGCGAGCGCGAGATACAACGTCTCAAGCCCCGGCCCCGACAACACGCGCTCGACCGACACGCGCCCGAACTCGCGCAGCAGCTGATAGACGACCGCGATCTCGCGATCGTTCGTGGCCGCAAGATCGACATGCCCGCCCTCGCCCGGCGCCGCGACCCAACCGCCGTGACCATCCGGCACGACGCTCGCCACGCCAAGACCGGTCCCTGGTCCAAGCGCCACCTTCGGCGCACCGGAAAGCGGCGCATCGCCGCCGATCTGCACGAGATCACCTTCGCCGAGCCCCGGCACCGCATGCGCGACCGCAGCGAAGTCGTTCACGAGCGCAACCGACACCGCACCGGTTGCCTCGGCGATTCCGGACCGCGACACGTTCCACGAACAATTGGTGAGATCGATCCGCTCGCCCATCGCCGGCCCCGCCGCGCACACGGAAGCCGCGCGCACCGGCAGCGTCAATCCGGTCAACTCGGCGTAGGCCCGCACCGCTGAACCAAAATCCGGATAGAGCGCCGTCAGCCACGACTCGACATTCGCGATCCGCCCATCCGCGGTCAGCGTCGCAAGCCGCACATTCGTTCCGCCTATATCGGCGAGAAGGGCTTCGGCAGTCATAGCAAGGCGGGCACCGAATCCGGGATAGTGATCCGGAACGTCGTACCCTCAGGACCAGTTCGCAGCAACACGACATCGCCGCCATGCCCGCGCGCCAACTCCCGCGCAATCGCGAGACCCAGACCCGTACCGCCCGACCGCCCGCGACGCGCGAACGGTTCGAACAAGTGCTTCAGCGCCTCTTCCGGAATCCCGGTTCCATTGTCGCCGAGGTCGATCACGGTCTCGCCGTTATCGCGCTGCGCCGACAGCGTAATCGCGGCGCCAGGATGCCCCTCCAGCGCCTGTACGGCGTTTCGTCCGATATTGATGATGATGCGCAGCAACTGCTCGCCATCCGCATCGACAAGCAAGTCCGGATCGAACGCATTGTTCCACCCCGTCCGCCCGTCGCCCGCCGCCAACGCCGCATGCATCGCTTCGTCCGCGATCGCCAGCAGCGGCTGACGAATGCGCTTCGGCGCAGCTTCTTCCGCGCGTCCGTACTTCAACGTGTTGGTAGCGAGCGCAATCGCCCGGTCGATCGACTGCACAAGCCGCGGCGCCAAAGCCTTCGTCGTCGGATCGTTGCTGGACGCAAGCCTGTCCGACGCCAACTGCGCGCTCGCCAGAATATTCCGCAGGTCGTGTTGGATCTTGGCGACCGCTGTCCCTAGCGCCGCCAAATGCTCGCGCTGCTGCAAGGCCTGCCGCAACTCCGTCTGCATCGCCGCAAGCACCCGCTCCGCCTGACCCAATTCGTCGGAACGATCGGTCGGTATGATGATGCGCTGCGCATCATCGGGCCGTTCCTGGAAGCGCACCATCGACTGCGTCACCCGCTGCATCGGCCGCACGAACGAATAGAACAAGGTCGCAAACACTAGCCCCGACGTCACCAGCGCGATGAGCAGCGACAACACCAACACGCGCACCGAATACGTGACCATGTCGCTGCGGATCGGGGTCTCGTCGACCAGCACTTCGATAAAATCGCCGCCGCCGAGGCGCGGCGTCCCCTGCACCCGCAAGATCCGCCCCTCGCCGAACAAGATGCAATCCATGCTCGCCCAAATCAGCTCTGGCAGCGACGCGCGCCGAAGGTCGATCTCGACGTCGACGGTCGGCGGCATCGTCTCGGCCAGATAGAGCCGGCGCGTATTGTTGCGCTTCAACGCCACCAACCGCACACCCGCATTCGCCAGAAGCTCGTTGCGCAGCGTCGGCGACAACTCGGTGTCCCGTACCTCGTCCAGCGCCAGCACGGCGATCTGCGCCGACGCCAAACGCGCGGCGAGCACATCGTGATACTGCCGCGCGGCCGACGGGAAATAGATGAGGATCTCCGCCAGCATCACGAACGCGGTCGTGAACAGCAAAAGACGCCGCGACAGGCTCTCGAAAAAAAGCCTGCGAAAGAACGTCCGAACTGAGCTGGAAAATCCGACCATCGCCTTGGGGCCGAGGGATAGCACAGCGGGCGGCGGCGGGCGAAAAACTTCGCGCGGTTAACCCATCCGCGACAAGAGTTGCAGCAGCCAGTTTACGACAACAACCGCCGTCAGCGGCTCGGCCCGAACCATGAGAGGATTTTAATCAAGCCGCGCGTGCGCCCCGAAAACAGCGTCGGGGTAAAATAAGACCCTGCCGCCCGCTTCGAAATCTCGCTCAGCGTCGGATAGGGCGCGACGAGCCCCGCCATCGCGCTCAACTTCATCTTCTGCCCGACCGCCATCACCCACGGCAGGATCAAGTCGCCCGCATGCGGCGAAACGATGGTGGCTCCAACCACCCGACCCTTCACCACGACGATCTTCGCAAGTCCATGCAGTTCACGCTCGGCCTGCGCGCGATCGTTGTCGTGCAACGGCCATCGCGCGATCGAAACCTTAAGTCCCTTCTCGCGCGCCGCCGCCTCGGTCAGGCCCACATGCGCAAGTTCGGGATCGGTATAGGTGCACCACGGCGTCACCGCATTGGCTTTCGCCGGAACCTTGAAAAGCAGCCGGCGAATAATGATGCCCGCATGATACCCCGCGACATGCGTGAACTGCAGCCCGCCCGCCACGTCGCCGATCGCATAGACCCGGCTGTTCGCCGTCCGCAGTCCGGCATCGACCTCGATGCCCTTGCGCGAATACTTCACACCGGCCGCTTCGAGATTGAGCCCGGTAACGTTCGGCGTCCGCCCCGCCGCCAACAGCAGATGCGACCCCGTTACGACCTCGCTCTGCCCGTTGCGCATGATCGTCACCGACACGCCGCTCTCCGTCTTGGCGACGGCAGTGACCGACGCCCCCTCGCGGATAACGACGCCGTCTTTGGTCAGCGCCTCCCGCACAATGGCGACCGCGTCCGCATCGTCCTTCGGCAGAATCTGTTTCGCCTCCAGGACCGTCACCCGCGAACCAAGCCGGCGATGCGCCTGCGCCAACTCGATCCCTATGGGCCCGCCGCCGATGATGATCAAATGCTCAGGCAGAACCGTGTTGTCGAACAGCGTCTCGTTGGTGAAGTACGGCGTCTGCTCCAACCCCGGGATCGGCGGCTTCAACGGCGACGACCCCGTCGCAACGATGAAATAGCGCGCACTGATCCGAAGATCGCCGGCCTCAACCTCATGTGGCCCGACAAACCGCGCCGACGCCTTGACCACGCGCACGCCCAGCTTCTCGAACCGTTCGACCGAGTCGTTCGGTTCGATCGCGGCGATCACGTCGTGCACATGCTTCATGACGCGCGCAAAGTCGGTCTTCGGCTCGCCCGCATCGACGCCAAACTCAGGCGCACGACGCACAGCCTGCGCATGCGCCGCGGCAGCGATCAACGATTTCGACGGCACGCAGCCATAGTTGAGGCAATCGCCGCCCATCTTGTGGCGCTCGATCAGAACGACCTTCTGCCCCAGTTGCGCGGCGCCCGCGGCAACCGAAAGCCCGCCCGACCCCGCACCGATGATGCAAAGATCGGCCTTGATGAGTTCAGCCATGCGTCAGGCTTTCTTCGGCGCAAAGGCACGATAAACGATGGGAATGAGTGACAGCACGGCAAGACCGACGATTGGTATGTAGAAATCCGGACGTGCCAGCAGCGTGAACAAGCTCAAATCCGGTTGCTCGCCTGCCTCGAACAACGCGTTGATTCCATTTCCGATGCTGGCGAAAACAAACGCGCCCGGAATAATTCCGACAAACGTCGTGATCACGAAGGTAATCAGCGAAACACCAGTGAACGCCGCCGCCAAATTAACCAGCCAAAACGGAAACAGCGGCACAAGGCGCAACAACAGAAGGTAGCTAATCGCATTGGCGCGAAACCCCTCCTCCATCGATTTGATCTGAGAGGCAAAGCGCACGCGCATCGGATCGCCCAATGCCGACTTCGCGACGATGAAAAGGATCGTGGCCCCGATGGTCGCCCCAATCACACCCCAAGCGGCGCCGAACACGCTGCCGAACAGAAACCCACCCGTGATGCTGACCAAGGACGCGATCGGTAACGAGAACGCCGCCGTGATCACGTAGGCGAGGATGAACAACAGCACCGCCTCCGTCTTGTGCTCATAAACCCAGGTCTTCAAGACCTCCCGGTTCTCCTTCAGGAGATCGAGCGTCAGATACTTGTTGAGCCCAAGCGCGAAGAACGCGATGAGCCCCGCCCCGAGGATCAAGAGCGGAATCAGACGCGTGATCGACAAACGCGGTTTGCTGTCGTTGGTGGTCGGCGTTTCCATGGACCCTCACTTAGCCTCGTTCAACGACCAGTCATAGTCGTACCCGGCTATGAATTCGATGTTTGCCAACTGCGTCTTGAGTTTCGGCTCTGCATAGCGGGCGACGTGAGCGATCACCTCGCTGTCGCGCGAGCCGAAGTCACGCCGGTACCACTCGTAAATCTGCGAAAGCGTCAGCTTGCCGTTCACGACCCTGGCGCCGCGCGGATGATTGACATAATCGCGCGCGCTTTGGTTCAACATCTGTTCGAGCTTGGCGCCGGTGAACGCCTCGCGCATCAGATTGGGGCAACTTATCGACGCACAGTTGACCGCGTAGTGAACGCGCGGATCGCGCCATGTCTTACGCAGAATGTCGTGCTCGATATTGTCGAGCGAGAGCTTCCGCCCCTCGACCGCGACGATCTCCTTCTTCCAAGGCCCCGTCACAAACAAACCACCGCCGATATCGCGGATCGACTTGACCGGATAATGGTCCAGCACGACGTCGATGGTCAGCGCATTGTAGAAATTGATCCAATAGGCACGCTGCTCGCTCTCGCCGAGCGCCGATACGCGCACGCCCTGTAGCGCGCTGAGATATGCCTTCAAAGCCCCTTTGTCGGCAGCACTCACTCGCCCGTACGCAAAGCGATTGATCCCATCCGGCGACGCCGACACGTAACGGTCGAGAATGCTCTGCCAAGCGGTGTGATCGACGGTCATGGCGTGAGGATCTGCTGTCGTTGAAGGGTCGGCTGCGCGCACCGGAACCCGCGCCAGAACGGCGGCGCCAAGCGCAAGCATGATCGTTCTACGACGCATTGCCATGCCCGGTTTGTTGCCTCTAACCTAAGGGCTTATGCCACGCCCAGACCGGGGCCGCGAACACAAGCCTTTGACGGAAGGGCCAGATTTGACTTGGGGGGCGTATTTCCCTTATATGCGCGCCCTTCCAATCGCCTGACAGACCGTCCAAGGAATCGTCGCCGTGAAGCGCACCTATCAGCCGTCCAAGATCGTCAGAAAGCGCCGTCACGGCTTCCGTTCGCGCACCGGCACCGCCAATGGCCGCAAGGTTCTGGCCCGCCGCCGCGCCCACGGCCGCAAGCGTCTGTCGGCCTAAACTCCCAAAGCGCGCGTGTCGCCCCCCGGCGCCGCCCCACCTGACAAGACCCCGCCCGGCAAGGTCAAAGTGTCGCGTCTGAAGATTCGCGCCGATTTCCTGCGGCTCGCGCGCGGACGCAAATGGGCCGCACCCGGCCTCGTTCTCCAAATGGCGCAAACACCCGTCGAAACCACAGAGGCGCGCGCCGGCTTCACCGTCACGAAGAAGATTGGCAACGCCGTGGTGCGTAACCGGGCCAAGCGCCGACTACGCGAGGTTGCGCGCGCGGTCCTGCCCCTTTATGGCTCCCCGGGCCATGACTATGTACTGATCGCGCGCGAGGCGACGCCGGAAAGGCCCTTTGCCTCGCTCATCGAAGATTTGAAACAGGCTCTCCGCAAAGTGCATGGGGGGCGTACCCCCAAAGCGGAGGAGCCATGACGATGACGACCGTCGCGCCGGTTCTGCACGCTCTCAAGCGGCTGACGCAGGCGCCGATCCATCTCTACCGCTACACCATCTCGCCTTTCATCGGCCCCGTGTGCCGCTTTCAGCCGTCCTGTTCCGCCTACGCGCTCGAAGCGATCGAGAAGCACGGGCCAGTTAAGGGCGTCTGGCTCACCGTGCGGCGTCTCGCGCGCTGTCATCCAGTCAAGTGGCTGGGCGGCGGCGGCTCGGGCTTCGACCCTGTCCCCGACAATTGCACCCATCACCGTCACTGAGAAACCTTCGCGGTATGAAAGACAACAAACCGGATAGCACCAACCTGATCGCCGCGATGCTGTTGTGCGTCGTCGTCATGGTCGCGTGGCAATTCTTCTTCGTAAACCCGCAGGTCGAAAAGCAGCGCGAGGCAGCACAACGCGCCGCCGAGCAGCAAAAGACCACCGCGCCGACGATCGCACCGGCGGCACCCGGCGCGCCGATCACGCCGGCGCTGCTGCCGCCCGGCCAGACGATGCCGCTCGAAGACGCGTTGAAGACCGGAGGTGCGCGCCTAGAGTTCGACAATCCCAAGGTCGACGGTTCGATCCGCCTGACCGGTGGCCAGATCGACAACCTGCGCCTCAAGGACTACCGCGAAACCGTTGATCCGAAGAGCCCGGAGATCGTCTTCCTGACGCCCCACGGCACCACGGGCGCGACCTTCGCCGAAATCGGTTGGACGCGAGCCCCCGGCTCGGCGACGACGGTGCCGGACGCCAAGACCGTCTGGACCGTCGCGTCCGGCAACAAGTTGACGCCGTCGACACCCGTCACGCTGAGCTGGGACAACGGCCAAGGCCTCGTCTTCAAGCGTAACATCGCACTCGACGCGAACTACATGTTCACCGTCACCGACACGGTGCAGAACACGTCGGGCGCGACGGTCACGTTGTACCCGTATGCGGTCGTGGCCCGCGAAGGCGAACCGAAACACGCGACGAACTGGATCCTGCATGAAGGCTTGGTCGGCGTCTTGGGCGGCAGCCTGCAAGACAAGACCACCTATGCGGAAATGCGCGAGTACGAAAGCAAGGAGCTGAAACTCGACAGCACCGGCGGCTGGGTGGGCATCACCGACAAATATTGGATGGCGACCCTCATCCCGCCCCAAAAGGAACAATTCACCGGCCGCTTCTCGCTGACGACCGACGCCGCCGGCAAGGAAGTCTTCCGTGCCGATTATCTGCTTGGCGCGCGCAACGTGCCCGCAGGCGGTGCCGTCACCGTCACGCACAATGTGTATGCCGGCGCCAAAGTCGTGTCGCTGATCGAAGAATATCAGGAAAAGCTCGACATATTCCGCTTCGACATGACGATCGACTGGGGTTGGTTCTCGATCATCACCTACTGGATGTTCAAGGGCCTGGATGGATTGAACAAGCTCGTCGGCAATTTCGGCGTCGCGATCATCCTCCTCACCATCTTCATCAAGATCCTCTTCTTCCCGCTGGCCAACCGCTCGTACGAGTCGATGGCCAAGATGAAGAAGGTCCAACCTCAGATGAAGGAGATTCAGGAGCGCAACAAAGACGACCGCATGAAGCAGCAGCAGGAATTGGCTGTGCTCTTCAAGCGCGAGAAGGTCAATCCGATGATGGGCTGCCTTCCGGTTCTGATTCAGATCCCCGTCTTCTTCTCGCTCTACAAGGTGTTGTTCGTGACCATTGAAATGCGTCACGCGCCCTTCTTCGGCTGGATTCAAGACTTGGCCGCGGCCGATCCGACGTCGCTCTTCAATCTCTTCGGCTTGTTGCCGTTCGTCGTACCCTCGTGGCTGCATGTCGGCGTATGGCCCGTGCTGATGGGCATCACGATGTGGTTCCAGACCAAGATGAACCCGCCCGCGACCGACCCAGTTCAGCAGCAGATGATGACCATGATGCCGCCGGTCTTCACCTACCTGATGGCGTCGTTCCCGGCCGGTCTCGTCATCTACTGGACGGTGAACAACCTGCTCTCGATCGGACAGCAATACGTGATCATGCGCCGCATGAACGTGCCGATCGAATTGGGAAAGAACTTCAAGCTACCGTCGTGGCTCTCGCCGGCGAAGAAGCCGCCGGATCAAGCACCCGGCGAATGACCGACGAACAAGCTCCACCCGACAAGGCCGCGCTTCGGCGCGGCCATCTCTTGTTCGCGCAAGAGTGCACGTTCTTGCGCCCGATCAAGCAGTTCTCCGACCTGCCGCCGACGAAGCCGCTCGAAGTCGCCTTCGCCGGCCGCTCGAACGTCGGCAAGTCGAGCCTCATCAACGCACTCACCAACCGCAATACGCTGGCCCGCGTCTCGAACACGCCCGGCCGCACACGCGACATCAACCTGTTCGACCTCGGCGGCCGCCTGACGCTCGCCGACTTGCCGGGATATGGCTTCGCGCGCGTGTCGAAATCGATCTCCGCCGAATGGCGCAAGCTGATCGTGACGTATCTGACCGGGCGCCCGCAGCTGCGGCGCGTCTGCATGCTCGTCGACGCCCGTCACGGCGCGAAAGACAACGACCGCGACATGATGAAATTGCTCGACGCGACCGCCGCGGCTTTCGTCATCGTCCTGACAAAAATCGACAAGCTGAACGAGACCGAACGCGCCAAAGCGGTTAACGACGCCCGCATCGTCGCCAGCGAACACACCGCTGCGCATCCCGAACTCTTCGCTACTTCCGCGGAAAAGGGCTGGGGCCTCCCGGAGTTGCGCGCCCATCTCGCGATCGTCTCGGAAACGGGTTATAAGGCCGCCGCCAGCGGAAGACGCTAATGAGTTCGAGTCCCGACGACCCCACCTTTGTAGGCAAAGACGAACGCGTCGCGAATCTGCGTCAGCTTGCGAAATGGCGCGCCACCGCGCGCGTCCTGACCGAAGCCCTGCCCTACATTCTGCGCTACGACCAAAAGACGGTCGTGGTAAAATACGGCGGCAACGCCATGGGCGAAGAAGGCGTCGCCAAACACTTCGCGCAAGACGTCGTGCTGATGCGTCAGACCGGCATCGACCCGGTCGTCGTGCACGGCGGCGGCCCGCAGATCGGCGCGATGCTGAAACGTCTCGAGATCAAATCGCATTTCATCGACGGCCTGCGCGTCACCGATCAGGCGGCGATCGACGTCGTCGAGATGGTGTTGAGCGGCACCATCAACAAGCAGATCGTCTCGGCGATCAACAACGCCGGCGGCCGCGCCGTCGGTGTGTCGGGCAAAGACGGCGAACTCATCATCGCCAAGAAACTGATCCGCACCAAAACCGATCCGAAAACCGGCAAGAGCGAAACCATCGACCTCGGCTTCGTCGGCGAACCCGACAAGGTCAACATCGAAGTGCTGCAGTCGATCGTCCGCTCCGACATGATCGCGGTCATCGCGCCCATCGGCGTCGGCGAACAGGGCGAGACCTACAACATCAACGCCGACACGGTGGCAGGCGCCGTCGCGGGCGCATTGAACGCCGACCGCATGCTCCTCCTGACGGACGTCCCAGGCGTCATGGACCGCAACGGTAACTTGATCGAACGCCTGACCACAACCGAGGCGCGCGCACTCATCGCCGACGGCACGATCTCGGGGGGCATGATTCCCAAGGTCGAAACGTGTATTGATGCGGTCGAACGAGGTGTCACCGCCGCCGTCATTCTCGACGGACGCATTCAACATGTTCTGTTGATCGAGCTGTTTACAGAACATGGCGCGGGCACCATGATCATGCGCGGTTGAAAACGACCGTCTTTTCAAGGGTTTGAAGTGTCGGTCAAACTGTTGCGGCACCTATCGCTGTTGAGCGCGGCGTTGATCGTGGCGGCAAGCAGCGCCTTCGCGCAGCAGCCCGAAGATCCGCCGCCGCCTGAGCAGCCGACGACACCGTCGCGCCCGATCATCCTACCGATGACGCCCGGCAGCGAACTCAAGAAGCAACCGGCAAGGCCGCCGAACAGTCCACGACCGCGCATCATCACCGCGCCTGGTACGCCGGCCGCCGGGACGACGCAGCCATCGCTCAACACGACACCGCCGCCCGCAAGCCCAACGGCCGAACGCCCGCGCGGCGCGACGACCGACTACACATTCTGCAATCGCACCTCCTATGCAGCGACGATCGCCGTCGGCATCCGCAACGGCGGTCTTTGGCTGACGCGCGGCTGGTGGACCGTGCCTGCCGGCGAATGCAAAGTCGTCGTGAAGGGACAACTCACGCAGTCGACCTACTATGTCTTCGCCCGCTCATCCTTCGCCCACACCGGTCCCGTGCGCACATGGGGCGGCACGCAGACGCTGTGCATCGGCAACGGCCCCTTCCAAGCCACCAGCGATGGCGGCGAGGAATGCGCCGCTGGCTACGACGCCCAGGGCTTCGCCAAGGTCGAAACCGAAGGCAAAGCCGCCTGGACGACGACGCTCTCCGAAGGTGCGGGCTTCAAAACGTCGGAGCAAGCGCGCGTCGCGGGCCTGCAACGCCTGCTCTACGACCTCGGCCGATTTGAAGGTCCCATCGACGGCGTACCCGGCCCGAAATTCAGCGAAGCACTGACGCAAGCGCGCACCGAACTCGGCGTCGGCCAAACCGATGCCGCGGGCCTTTACGCCCGGCTTCTCGCCGAAGCGACGAAAACCCAAGCCGTCGCCGGCCTTACCTTCTGCAACCGCACGCAGGACGTGATCTGGACCGCGCTGGGCCAGGACTATCAGGGCAAGAAGGAAAGCAAAGGCTGGTGGCGTTTGCAGCCCGGCGCCTGCGCCAAGGTCGTCAAAGACCGCATGGACGACCGCGTTATGTACGGTTTCGCCGTCGCCGACCACACCGAAGGCGTCCCCGAAACCTGGGGCGGAACGGAACAGTTCTGCACCAAGGACTCGAGCTTTGAGATCGACGACGTCACCGACTGCTCGGGCCGCGGCTTTACCTCGACGGGCTTCATGAAAATCGAAACCGGCGGCCGTTCAGGCCTAACCTTCGAGTTCGCGCCCCGCCGCGCCGAAGTGCGTCCGGAATAGCCCGACTTATTCGCTGATCCCGAAGAAGCTCAAATGCCACGCCATCTCTTCCGGCGTCAGCGGAAAATGCACGCCTTCGCGCGCCATCACCATCTTGGCGCTAGGCAAATGCGCAACTGACGACTGGATCTTCACCGCCACCCGCATCGACAACTTGGCGCGCCACACAAGCGATGCGATCGCCTTACCCGACTGGCTGATGAGAATCCGGTCGACCACCGGCTTCGGCACATTGGCCATCACCGCAAGCGCGCACGAAACGACTTTGCGGTCGGCGCTCTCGGCCGCGTTCATGACAAACTCGTCGTCGAGCTTGTGCTCCGCCTGCGCCTGCTGCGCCAGCGACATGGCCTTCGCATCCGCCGATTGCGTGTCTTCCTTGACGCCCTCTTCCTCAAGCCGCTCGCGCACGCGCTTGTTGAGATACGTCGCTGTTTCCTCATCAAGCCCGCTGCGCTGACACAGCGTGGACAGCAGCACCGAACTGACGAAGCCCGCAATGCGCCGCACCGCGCGCACGGAAAGGTCCGCCCGCATCACCACCGGTTGATGCCACGCCTCGATCGCCTCGGCGTGCTCGATCACCTTGTCGAGCGCCGCCTCGCGAATCTGAGCGTTCGGATTGGCGAGCAAAGCCGCGATCGCCGACACGTCGAGACTCGCGACGATTGCATCCGCCACCGGCTCCTTGACGCTCGACCGCCGCGCGATCGCCGACAACGTGCCCTCGACCCGCGCGCTGGCAATGAGCTCGACCAAGTCTTCGTCCGACAACATCGGCGAGTATTCGAGAACCGGCGCGCTGACGATCAACTCCACGTCTTGGGCCAGCTGCTTTACGATATGCGCCGGCACGCGCGGCGATGATTTGATTTCCTCGGCCAGGATCGCACGAACGCGCGGCAGAGTGTCCCGCGCCAGCCGCTCCATCACCTCGATCGCAAGGTCGCGCACGCGATGCGATTCGTCGCCCTCAAGCCCCGGCACCAACCGCCCGATCTTGCGCGCGAGTTCACAGCGCACATCGTCGTCGCCGTCGGCGGTCAACGCTTTGTTCGCCTGATGCGGCGTAGACGGATTGCCGGCGACCAGCTTGCGCACATCGGCCGCTTCGTCCGCCGCAAGGTAATAGAGAATCTCCGGCTCCACATCCGGCCGTCCGGCTAGAAAGCGGCGAGCCTTCAGCGCATGCGACTCAAGCGCCGCGCGCGCTTCCTCATAGGACATCTTGCCATCGCGGCTTTCCTGCCCGGCAAGCCTTTTGATGAGCCGTTTCAGCATGACGTCACCTTTTGCATGGGCTGAGCCAGCACAACGCGATTGCGCCCTTCGCGCTTCGCTGCATGAAGGGCGCACTCTGCGCGCCCGAAAAGATCTTCCAGCGTCTCGCCGTCTTCCGGTTCGCCGACCGCACAGCCGGCCGAAATGCCGACCTCGCCGTGTACGCCGAGCGTGCGCGCAATACCGATCAAATCCGCGCACAAGCCCGCCGCCCGCAACAATGGATCCGGCAAGGTATCCGTCAGAACCGCGAACGATTCCTCGTCCAATCGCCCGGCAAGCTCGCCCTCGCCGCAGGCTCGCGCCAGCGATCGCCCCAGCTCCGCCAAAAACTCGTCGCCCGTCGCGCGCCCCGGCAACTGGCTAATCTCTTCGAGATGATCGCAGTCGAACACGAAGAGCGTGAGTCCGCGCCCCGCCCGCGCGGCCGCCGAAAGCTTCTTGTTTGCTTCGCTCAGGAAGGTGCGCCGATTGAGCAGACCCGTCACCAGGTCGCGCCGCAGCATGCCACCCGTATCCAGCGTCTGCGCGAGCGCCAACGCGACGCCCAAATGCGGTGCGACGGCATCGACAAGTGAACCCTCAACCTCGCCGTAGGCCCCCTTGGACGCGGCGCGCGCCAAACGCACATTCCCGTTCGGCTTGCCCTGATAACTCGTAACAACCTCGCGGACATGCGAGAGGCCCGGAACCCCTTCGCCCACACCGATCAAAATGTCGGAACCCAAAGCGCGAACAACGACGGCATCGGAATCCGTCGCAGCCGCTAACGCATCGGCCGCCGCCAGCATCATGCGCCGCGGCTCGACCTGCGCGCGCACCGCGTCGATGACCGCAGCGATCAGATCCGCACGCTTCTTCGCCGTTGCCGCTTCCCGTTCGCACTGCCGGAGCGCCGTCACATCCCGCGCGATACCGCGCACGCCGCGCCAATTCCCCTTCGCGTCGACGACGGGCGAGGCTGTGACCGTCAGGCAGCTCTCCTCGCCGGATTTCGATGCCACCCAAATCTCGCGCCCGTTGATCGGCTCGCGTGTCGTAAATGGCAACGCTTCAAGCCCGCCGAGCACCTTCGCCGGATCCGCCCCGTGCAGTTCCGCCGCGCCGTAGCCAAGAAGTCCGCCCGGCGACACCCACGAAAACACACCCGCGGCATCCGTCTCGAACGCAAAATCCGTGAAGCACAGAGCCAGATCGCGAAACAGATCGCGCGACGCGGCCAGCGCCGCCATCACGTTCGTCTCCAGCGTAATCTCGCGCCCGATGACGAACACCTGACCCACAGGCACCGGCATAATCGCGAGGTCGAAACACCGAGAAGCGCCGCCGGCGCGGTCGGGCACGGCAACCTTCACTGCCTGCGCGCAATCCTTCAGCCGTGTATCGATGATGAGAGCGCGCAAACTCGAGTTTAGCTCGCCGCGCCCGCACAAAGGTTCGGCCGCGGCATTTGCGGTCACGAGCGTGCCGTCGCCGCGAACGACGAAAGCCGGCGAGGCGCTCGCGCGCACCTGCGCCACTGCCCACGCAGTCGCGTCCCAATCGTTCTGAACCGTTGCCGGCGCCGCGCCGCGCATCAGTCACCCCCTGGATGCAACCCTTCTGGTGCCCCACCCAAGGGTACGGCACGGCGGCTTAACTTCCGGCTGAACAGGGTGGTTAATGTCGGGTTGCGGACAGGCGGCCGATGACGCATCTTCCCGCCCGCTCATGACCCCTAAACCCTCTGAATCGCCCGATTTCACGAAAATCGACGTCTGGGTGTTCGACCTGGACAACACGCTCTATGCGCCGTCCTGCAACCTGTTCGCGCAGATCGACGTCAAGATGCGCGCCTTCATCAGCGACCTTCTGGGCGTCGACGGCGACGAGGCCTACCGCCTCCAAAAGCAATACTACCGCGATCACGGCACGACGCTGTCGGGACTGATGACCGTCCACGGCATCGAGCCCAAACGCTTCCTCGACTTCGTCCACAACATTGACGTTAGTGTCGTCCCGCCCAACCCCGAACTCGCGACAGCGTTGGAACGCCTGCCCGGCCGCCGCCTGGTCTTCACGAACGGCACTGTCGCCCACGCCGCGCGCGTTCTGAATCAAATCGGCATCCACGATCACGTGGAAGACATCTTCGACATCGTCCACGCCGACTTCATCCCAAAGCCCAAGCGCGAAACCTTCCAACGCTTCGTGACCAAGCACGGTATCGAACCGACACACGCCGCGATGTTCGAAGACCTCGACCGCAACTTGGCCCCTGCCTACGATATGGGTATGACAACGGTGCTAGTGCGCGACGCAAACGGCCACGCCGACCCGGCGGTGCGCAGCTGGGGCGAAGCGCCTGACGCGCCGCACGTCCACTATCGCACGGAAGACCTCACCAGCTTCCTCTCGACCATCCGCCTCCGGAGCCCGCACGCATGAGCTGGAACAAGCTGCAGATCACGATCGACGAGGCCTGGGAATCGCGCGACAGCATCTCGCCGACGACGAACAGCCCCGCGCGCAAAGCGGTCGAAGAAACACTGGCCGCGCTAGACGCCGGCGAATTCCGCGTCGCCGAAAAAACCGGCGGCGAATGGCACACGCATCAATGGATCAAGAAGGCGGTGCTGCTCTCGTTCCGCCTGAACCCGATGGAGCCCATCCCCGGCGGCCCCGGCGGCGCGCATTGGTACGACAAGGTCCCGTCGAAATTCGCGAAATGGACGGCCGAAGATTTCGCGCGCGCAGGCTTCCGCGCCGTTCCCGGCGCCATCGTCCGGCACTCTGCCCACATCGCCCGCGGCGCCGTCCTCATGCCGTCCTTCGTCAACGTCGGCGCCTATGTCGGTGAAGGCACGATGGTCGACACCTGGGCGACCGTCGGCTCCTGCGCGCAAGTCGGCAAGAACTGCCACATCTCCGGCGGAACGGGCCTGGGCGGCGTCCTCGAACCGCTGCAAGCAAACCCCGTCATCATCGAAGACAACTGCTTCATCGGCGCGCGCGCCGAAGTCGCCGAAGGCGTGATCATCGGCGAAGGCAGCGTCATCGGCATGGGCGTCTTCATCAGCGGCTCGACAAAAATCGTCGACCGCGCCACCGGCCAAATCCACACCGGCCGCGTCCCGCCCTATTCCGTGGTGGTCTCAGGCACAATGCCCGCAGGTCCCGACAAGCCGTCGCTCTACTGCGCGGTCATCGTGAAAACAGTCGACGAACGCACACGCTCTAAGACATCGATCAACGAACTGCTGCGCGACTAGCCGCGCCGAAGGCCAGGCAAGCCATCGATGCTCTCGGCGTTCGAAACATAGCGCCGCTCGGCCCACTCTTCCTGCGTACGGTGATTGATGGCGCGCTTCAACTGATCGCGCTCGCCCTTAAATTCATAGAACGGCACGCCCCAGCCGCAACTGTCGGCAATCCGCTCGACATCGACGAAGATGATATTGCGCGCCCGCTCGATCTCCGGAAAAAGGCTCAGCTCCTTGTCGAACCCAGGCTCGTCGAACTGCATCACGTGCGCCTTCCCATAGAGACGCAGGATCAACGCCGGCCCCTCATACGCACAGAACATGATCGTGATGCGCCCATTCTCGCGCACATGCGCCACCGTCTCGATCCCCGACCCGCCGAGATCCGCATAAGCGACGCGCGTTGGCGAAATAAGCCGAAAGCAGTTATATCCCTTCGGACTGACATTCACGTGTCCGGCCGAAGAAAGCGGAGCCGTCGCGACAAAGAACATCTTCTGGCGGCCGATGAAGGCGGCGAGACTGTCGTCGATCTGGCTGTAGACCTTTGCCATCAAAACACCTCTCGCTCGTTGCCTGACCACAATCAAGATCAAGCGAAACACCCGCACAAGAGGCGGAACGTCACGGAGATGCCGATGCGTAACCTGGCCGATCTCGGCGCCAAAGCCGGTGCACTGCTGAAAGCGCGCGGCGAACGCATCGCCGTCGCAGAGTCGTCGGCCGGCGGCCTGATCTCGGCAAGCCTGCTGGCCGTCCCCGGCGCGTCCGCCTACTTCATGGGCGGCGGAATCATCTACACGGCGCGCGCGTTCAAGGGACTACTCGGCTTGCAACGCGAAGACCTCAAAGACATGCGCTCATCCAGCGAGCCCTACGCCGCCTTCCTCGCCGAAACCATCCGCGCCAAACACCGCGCCGACTGGGGCCTCTCCGAAACCGGCGCAGCAGGCCCCACGGGCAATCCCTACGGCGACCCCGCAGGTCACACCTGCTTCGCCGTCGCGGGCCCGCTCACCGAAGCGCGCACCTTGCGCACGGCAAGCGACAACCGCGTCGAAAACATGTGGGCCTTCACCGAAGCCGCCCTCGGCCTTCTGGTCGAAGCGATAGAACGCGCCCCGCCGGTCAGCGCGTCATAGCGGCGACGCGGCGCTAATCTCGTACATATGCAAATTGCGGTCGGAGACGCCGATCTCCGTCCACGCCGCGCGCCACGCATTCAGATGCGGCATCTTGAAATGCGTTTGCAGGGCATCCTTGTCGCGCCACGCCTCAAACACATGCACGACGCTCGGGTCCAGCACATCGACCGAATACGAATAGTCGATGCATCCGTCCTCCGCGCGCGAAGCCTTGATCATCTTCTCCATCTCGCCGCGCGCCGACCCAAGTTTGGAGGGCTCGATGCGCACGGTCCCCGCGACGATGATCATTGCGGCGCCGCCGGCATCATCTGCTGCAGCACCGCCGGATCGATCCCCATCGCCTGCACGAACGGCATGAACATTTGCGCCTGAGCGTTGCCCGTAGGCCCAACCGTAATCCCGCCGTCCACGACCAGCGCATGCCCGTTGACGAAGCTGGACCCATCCGATGCCAAATAGAGCGCCGCTTCCGCGATATCGCGCGGCAATCCCGTACGCGGAATCGGCTGGGCGTTCTTGCCCGCTTCGGTCACAGCGGCCACCGTCTGATCGGCAACCTGCGTTGCAAGCCCGATCCCTTTGGCGAAGATCGGCGTCGCGATCAGGCCCGGGCAAAGGCAATTCACCCGAATATTCATCGGCCCAAGCTGCGCCGCCGACAGCTTCGTCAGATGGACGATCGCGGCCTTCGCCACCGAATAGAGAAACGGCCCAAACCCGTTCTGCAACCCGGCGATCGACGCCGTCGAAATGATCGACCCGCCGCCCTGCTCGCGCATAATGGGAACCACGTGCTTTATGCCCAGCATCGCGGCCCGTACATGCAAGTGCATGACCGCATCGAAGCTTTCCGCCGTCACGGTTTCCATGTTTTCAAGCGGTCCCGGCGACCCCGCATTGTTGAACAGACAATCGACGCGCCCGAACGCCTTCTGCGCCAGATCGATCGCCGCCTTGATGTCGCCTTCCTTCGTGACGTCGCAACGGATGTAGCGCATCGCCTTACCGTGGGCTTCCTCCATGCGCGCACCTTTGTCGTCCTGGATGTCGGCCGCGATAACCTTAGCGCCCTCTTTCACGAATAGATCGACTGTGCCGCGACCGATTCCGGACGCCGCGCCTGTGATCACGGCCACTTTTCCGCTGAGACGTCCGGTCATGCCTTATCCTCGCCGTTAATCGGGTTCTGGTTTGATTGACCCTGCTTGGACGTCGGTTCTAAATCTCCGCCATGGAAACACAAGTGCGCGCGCGACTCGCCGACCCGCTCCCCTTAGCCCAAGACCTCATTCGCTGCCGTAGCGTCACGCCGCACGACGCCGGCGCCATTGCGGTGCTCGAAACCGCGCTCAAAGCCTTAGGCTTCACCTGCACGCGCTTGGCCTTCGACAGCGGCGGCCCCAAGATCGAGAACCTCTACGCGCGTCTGGGAACCGCCGCACCCAACTTCTGCTTCGCCGGCCACACCGACGTGGTTCCACCGGGCGACACCGCAACCTGGCGCTTCGACCCCTTCGCAGCCACCGTCGACAGCGGCACACTCTTCGGCCGCGGCGCCGCCGACATGAAGAGCGCGATCGCCGCCTTCATCGCCGCCGTCGCCCGCACAGCCGACCGCCACGCCAACCGCGGCTCGATCAGCCTCCTCATCACCGGCGACGAAGAAGGCCCCGCGGTCGACGGCACGACCCGCGTGCTCGACTGGCTCAAGGAAAAAGGCGAACGCCTCGACCACTGCATCGTCGGCGAACCAACCGCGGAACACGGAGCCGGCGACACCGTGAAGATCGGCCGCCGCGGCAGCCTCACCGGCTACCTGCGCGTCAAAGGCATGCAAGGCCACGTCGGCTACCCCGACCGCGCCAAGAACCCGATCCCGGGTCTCGTGGCGGTCCTCCAACGCCTCACCGCGCGAAAACTCGACGCCGGGACCGAACATTTCCAAGCATCAAACCTGGAAGTGACAACCGTAGACGTCGGCAACCCGGCCGCGAACGTGATCCCCGCCGAAGCCCGAGCCACCTTCAACATCCGCTTCAACACCGAACAAAACGCGCAAGCCCTCGAAGACTGGATCAACGGCGAATGCAACGCCGCGCTAGTGCCCCTAAAACTTCAGCACGACATCAAATTCAACCGCGGCGCCCATCCGTTCCTGACCAAGCAAGGCACGTTCACCGCGCTACTCGATGAAGCAATCACGAAGGCGACCGGCGACCACCCAAATTTCTCGACCACAGGCGGTACGTCCGACGCACGCTTCATCCATCACCACTGCCCCGTCGCCGAAATCGGGCTTGCCGGCACGACGATGCACAAGACAGACGAACGCGTCAGCCTCGCCGACCTCGAACGTCTGACCAAAATCTACGAAGCCATCCTCGACGCCTACTTCGCGAAAGACCAAGCATGAGCGTCGACGTCGCCTACATGACCCGCTCGGTCGACGCCGCCTTCGACCTGGTCGTCCGCGATCAGCGCGCCTGGACGAAATTCGATCTGACGGCGGACGGTTTCTACCGCTCTTTCGCCGCGATGCTGATCGTCCTGCCGCTCAACGTCGTCACCGACATCATGAACAACCAACTCGCCATCGCTGAAAGCACCGGCCAAGGCAAACCCGCCGCAGAAGCCTTCTACGGCATGGCCGACGCGCTGTTCTCGACAATCGCACTCTCGGTACAGTGGCTCTTGTTTCCGGTCGCGATGGTCTTCCTGCTGCGCTATCTGGGACTCGGGCAGCGCTACGCAACGCTCATCATCGCGCACAATTGGTCGACGGTGGTCATCTGGCTGCTTCACCTGCCGGCGTTCCTGCTCTTCACCGCCGGCATCATCTCAAACAGCCTGGCGTTTGACCTCGGCCTGATCGTCTTCGGTTTCACGCTTTACTATCGGTTCTATATCGTCCAAACGGCGCTCGGCGCGACGTGGTTGCTCGCCGCCGGCATCGCAATGATCGACCTCCTGCTCCAAGTGAACTACAGCTTCGCCATGTCGCAGATCCAAAACCTCTGGGTCGCCGCCGCGACATGAGCGACGCCCCCATCGCGATCTTCGACTCCGGCGTGGGCGGCCTCACCGTCGCCGCCGCCATCGCCAAGCGCCTGTCGAACGAGCGCCTCGTCTATCTCGGTGACACAGCGCGCCTACCCTATGGCACCAAAAGCGCCGAGACAGTCACGCGCTACGCCGTGCAAGCAACGCGCGCCCTGATGCGCTTCGAACCGAAGATGATCGTCATCGCCTGCAACACAGCCTCGGCCGTCGCGCTCCCCGTGCTGACCGCAGCCTACGGATCGACACCCGTCGTCGGCGTGGTCGAGCCCGGCGCCCGCGCCGCGGTCGCCGCCAGCCGCGGCGGCACGATCGCCGTCATCGCGACGGAAGGTACGGTCCGCGGCGGCGCCTACGTCCGCGCCATCCACGCGCTGAAACCCGACGCAAAGGTCGTGCAACGCGCCTGCCCCCTCTTCGTCGCGCTCGCCGAAGAAGGCTGGACCGACGGCCCTGTCCCTGAACTCGCGGCAGAGAAATACCTGAAGGACATCTTCGCGAGCGCCGACAGCCCCGACACGCTGGTCCTAGGCTGCACGCACTTCCCGATCCTTGTCGGCCCCATCGCCAAAGCCGTAGGCGCGAACGTCACCCTCGTCGACAGCGCCGCGACAACCGCACGCGAAGTCGAAACGATCCTCGACGACCGCAACCTCCGCCGCACCGGGCCAAACCAAAAGCCGACATTCCTAGGCACCGACGCCCCCGAACGCTTCGCCCGCGCCGGCAGCCTGTTCTTAGGGGCAGAGATCGCGCCCGATCAGGTCGAACTCATCGACCTCGCGCCGTAATCCACACGCACGAGATAAAGCCCATCCGGCGGCGCCACGGGCCCGCACTCCGCCCGATCCCGCGCCGCCAACGCCGCCGCGACATCGTTCGCCGTCCACTTCCCCACACCCACCATCTTCAACGTCCCGACGATGGAACGCACCTGATGATGCAGGAAAGACCGCGCCGAAGCCTCGATCCGAATCTCGTCACCCGCCCGCGCAACATTCAGCACATCGAGCGTCTTCACCGGCGACTTCGCCTGACACTCCGCCGCGCGAAACGTCGTGAAGTCGTGCAGCCCGACCAGCCGCTGCGCAGCCTCATGCATCGCGCCCGCATCGAGCGCCGCCTGCACATGCCAAACCTGCCCCGCGCTCAACGTCAGCGGACTGCGCCGATTGACGATGCGATAGAGATAATGCCGCGCCGTCGCCTGAAACCGCGCATGAAAATCATCGGCGGCAATCTCAGCCTCAAGAACCGAAACCGGATGCGGCCTCAAATGCGCGTTCAAAGCATCGCGCATCTTGTCAGGCGCCAAAGCCTTTTCGATATCCGCATGCGCCACCTGCCCCAGCGCATGAACACCGGCATCCGTGCGCCCGGCAGCCGCAACGTTCACCGCCTCACCGCTCAACTTAAGGATCGCCTGCTCAAGCGACGCCTGCACCGACGGCCCATTGTCCTGCCGCTGCCAGCCCGCAAACGGCCGCCCGTCATACTCAATCGTGAACTTCCACCGCGCCATGATCAGTCGAACTTCGGCGGCAACGAAAACCCGCGCAGGAATTCGGCCACACCCTGCGCACCCCGCCCCGCCCGCTGAAGCACCTCGACCGAAACCGCGCCATCGCCACACGCAACGACAAGCGGCGCGCCGACAACCGCCCCCGGCGCACCCTGCCCGGCAACCGCCTTCACCTGCAAAATCTTAAGCCGCGCATCGCCAGCCATCGTCCACGCCCCAGGCGCGGGATTGAGCCCATGCACATGCCGCACGATCTCACGCGCAGGCCGCGCCCAATCGATGCGCGCCTCCTCAGGCACAATCTTCTTCGCATAGGTGACGCCGTCACCGCTCTGCGCGACCTCGCGCGCACGCCCGTCAGCCAACGCCTCAAGGCTCGCGACCATCAGCTTGGCGCCCTCATGCGCCAAAATCTCTTGCAGCTGCCCCGTCGTCGTCTCATCGCCGATGCCCGTGCGCCACGTCGAAAGCACCGGCCCCGTATCGAGCCCCACTTCCATCCGCATCACCATCACGCCGGTCTCGCTGTCGCCAGCCATCACCGCACGATGGATCGGCGCCGCCCCACGCCAGCGCGGCAACAACGACCCATGCAAATTGAAACACCCAAGCCGCGGCGCATCGAGCACCGCCTTCGGCAACAACAACCCGTAAGCCACCACAACCGCCGCATCGAGCGACAACGCCGCAAACGCAGCCTGCGCGTCCGCGCCCTTCAGCGAAACAGGCACGCGCACCGGAATCCCGTACTCCTCCGCGGCAAGCTGCACCGGCGACGGCTGAAGCTTGTGCCCGCGCCCCGACGGCCGCGGCGGCTGAGAATAAACAGCCGCCACCTCATGCCCGGCGGCGACCAGCGCACGCAACGTCGGCACCGCAAACGCGGGCGTGCCCAGAAACGCGAGGCGCAATTTTGTCATGGCCGAAGGGATAACGAAGTCGGGCGGCGGATCAAGCGCTCTCGCGCTCGGCGCCCTTGCGCGCCTTGGCGAGCTTCTTGAGCATCATCTCGCGCTTCAGCCGCGACAGATGGTCGATGAAGAGAATGCCTTCCAGGTGATCCATCTCATGCTGGATGCAAACCGCCAGCATCCCGTCGCAATCGATCTCCTGTTGCTTCCCGTGATAGTCGAGAAACCGCACCCGCACCTGCGCCGGCCGTTCGACCTCTTCATAGAGATCCGGCACCGACAAACACCCTTCCTCGCACAACACGAAATCGTCGGAAGCCCAAACGATCTCGGGGTTCACGAAGTAGCGCGGCTCACGCTCGACCTTCTTGTCTTTCTTGTCCTTGTCGCTCTTCGGCGCGCCCTCGTCCTCGTCGTCGTCGGGCTTCCCCAAATCCATGACGATCACGCGCTTCGCCACGCCGATCTGGATCGCGGCCAACCCGATCCCCGGCGCCTCGTACATCGTCTCCAACATGTCGTCCATGAGACGACGAATCTCATCCGTCACCTCGGCAACAGGCTCGGAAACCTGCTTCAGGCGCGGATCGGGAGCCACAAGAATGGGTCGCAAAGCCATACTCCGGACGTAGGGCAACACCACGAAACCGTCAAGACGGACACCTTGGTGAACGCGATTTTACATCGCCCGCCGCGCCGCAAAAGCCGCAGCCAGCGTACCTTCGTCGAGGTAATCCAACTCGCCGCCGACCGGCACGCCGTGCGCAAGCCGCGTAACCGCAACCCCCAGAGGGGCAATCAGATCAGTCACGTAGTGCGCCGTCGTCTGCCCTTCGACAGTCGCGTTGAGGCCCAGCACCACTTCACGCATGCCGCCTGCTTTGACGCGTTCGACCAGCGCGCCGATGTTCAGTTGATCGGGCCCCCGGCCGTCGAGTGCCGACAGTGTGCCGCCCAGCACGTGATAGCGACCGCGGAACACACCGGCGCGTTCCAGTGCCCAAAGGTCGGCGACGTCTTCGACCACGCAGATCAACCCGGCGTCGCGTCGAGGATCCGTGCAGACGCCACAGGGGTTCGCGGAATCGAGATTCCCGCAGGTGTCGCACGCCTTGATCGTGCGCCCGGCTTCTTCGAGCGCCGCGGTCAGCGGTTGAAGCAGCGTCTCTTTCTTCTTGATGAGCACCAGCGCCGCACGCCGCGCCGAACGCGGTCCCAGCCCCGGCAGCCGGGCGAGCAGCTGCACCAAACGTTCGATCTCAGGCCCGGAAAGCGGTGTAGCCATGCTTAGAGCTTGAACCCCGGCGGCAACGGCAACCCGCCCGTCACCTTGGACATCTCGTCTTGCATCCGCGCGTCGACTTTCGCGCGCGCGTCGTTGATCGCGGCGACGACCAGATCTTCCAGCATGCCCGCGTCCTTCGGGTCGATCAGCGACGGGTCGATACGCACGCTCTTGGCCTGGCCTTTGCCGTTGATCGTCACGCGCACCATACCGCCGCCCGATTGCCCTTCGGCCTCGATCAGGTTCACGCGCTCTTGCGCTTCCTGAAAGCGCGATTGCAACTGCTGCGCCTGCTTCATCAGATCGCCGATATTCTTCATGACGCCTCGTCGCTCTCACTGTCGGGCTCTGGCACAAATTCGTCGCGATCGCGAACGCTCACGATGCGCGCGCCCGGGAACACCGCCATCGCCGCCTTCAGCAAAGGATCCTGCGCGGCAGACGCGCGCCGCGCCTGATCGGCCGCCTCGCGCTGCTGTGCGATCGTCGGCTCACCCTCCGCGCTCGACACGGAAACGACCCAGCGCTCGCCCGTCCATTTCGCAAGCTTGTCGGAAAGCTCGCCCGGGAACGACGCATTCGCGCCCGGTGCCAGCCGCAACTCCAGCCGCCCGCGCTCAAAGCGCACCAAATGAACCAAATTTTCCAGAACGTAGACCAGCCGCGCCTCGCGGCTCTCGCGCCCCAACGCCACAATGCCGAGAAAATCCTGCACCACGACGCGCGGCGCAGTAGGCGGCGCGCTCGCTACCGGCGCTGGCGGCGCGGACGGCGCAGGCTCGCTGCGCGCCGTCGCCGTCTCACCGCGCGAACTCATCAACGGCCGCGGCGCAGGCGGCGGCGCCGGCGACGCCGACACGCCGCGCGGCGCAGACACTTGCGCCGGCGCAGAACTCGCGCTCTTCACCAATTGATCCGTAGGCGGAAGTTCGGCCGCATAACCGATGCGGATCAAAGCCATCTCCGTCGCCGCCGCTGCATCCGGCGCGGTCTGCACTTCAGTCAGCGCCCTGAGCAACAGTTGCCAAGTGCGCGCCAACTGCGGCACGGTCAATTTGCTGGCGAGATCCGAAATCCGCTTCGCCTCTTCCGTCCCTGCGCCCGTGTTCGGCGCGCCCTGCACGACACGCGCACGCGTCGCCTCATGGCAAATCTGAGTCAAATCCTGCAGCACCGCCAACGGATCGGCGCCGGAATCATACTGCGTCCGAAACACGGTCAGCGCCTCGGCGATCTGCCCGCGCATCAACTGCCCGAACAACTCAAGCCCGCGCGACCGGTCGGCCAGCCCCAGCATCGTGCGCACGGGCTCTTCTTCGATCGTGCCGCCGCCCGCATGCGCGAACGCCTGATCGAGCAACGACAAGGCATCGCGCGCCGATCCTTCCGCCGCCCGCGCAATCAAGCGCAGCGCCGCGTCGTCCGCCGGCTGGTTCTCTGCCTTGCAGACGAACGCCAAATGCGCGGCGAGATCATCGAGTGTCACGCGCTTCAAATCGAACCGCTGACAACGCGACAGCACCGTGATCGGCACCTTGCGGATTTCCGTCGTCGCGAAAATGAACTTCACATGCGGCGGCGGCTCTTCCAGCGTCTTGAGCAACCCGTTGAACGCCGCCTTCGACAGCATGTGAACTTCGTCGATGATGTAGACCTTGAACCGCGCCTCCGCCGGCGCATAACGCACGCCGTCGACGATCTCGCGAATATCGTCGATGCCGGTGCGCGAGGCCGCGTCCATCTCCAGCACGTCAACATGCCGCGATTCGGCGATCGACCGGCATGGATCGCACACGCCGCACGGCGCAATCGTCGGCTCCGTGCGCTTCCCGTCGGTGCCGATGCAGTTCAACGACTTCGCGAGAATGCGCGCCGTCGTCGTCTTGCCGACGCCGCGCACGCCGGTGAGCATGAAGGCATGCGCAATCCGCCCGGCCGCAAACGCGTTGCCCAGCGTGCGCACCATCGCCGACTGCCCAATGAACGCGTCTTCAAAATTCTGTGGCCGGTATTTTCGCGCCAGCACGCGATAGGCGCCGTCGCCCTTGGCCGCGCCGCCCGTCAATCCGAGGCTGGGCTCGTCCGCAACGGCGTCCGAACCTTTGTCTTTCTTAGCCATGAGGAAATCCGTAGGTGGGCCGCGCCCGCCGAAGCCTTTAGGCGAAGGTGGGAGGCTGATGAACGACCCGAGTCGAAACTCGTTACGGCTGCTTCCTTCCGGACCTGACCGGGTTGGCGAGAGACACGCCCGCCACCAACCTCCCGAAGGGACTATATCAGGGGGCCGCCCCCGAAAGGCAAGGTTTCGGGCGTTGCGAGGTCCGCCAGGGCCGTGCAATGTCGCGCCCGATAAATCCTGTGGAAAGGCTTAAGCGGCAGTCCCCATGAGCCTCGTCTTGCCCAAAAATCCCAACGTCTTTGCGAACTCCCCGCTGGACCGCGCCGGTCACTTACGCACGAACCAGGAATGGCTCGCCGCCGCCCTCAGCGACAAGCGGACGCTCTTCATCCCCGTCTGGAAGCTGATGCCGTTCCTGATCAAGAACCGGGACGGCCGGCGTGAGGCGGGCTGGATCACCACGGAACTCGCAATGCCGCTGATGCGTCCGGGGGCGACGACGATTTTCCTCGGCGTCCACAAGGACACGCCGCATTTCGCAATCGACGTCTCCGGCTCCCCCGACCCCACGGCTGACGGCGTGCTGGCGGGCCTCGGCACCTTCGCCGACCTGCGCACGATCGCCGAAGAAATTGATCTCGGCGACGCCGCGATCCTGGCGCAAGCCAAGTCGGTCATCGACTGGCATCAACGCCACGGCTTCTGCGCCAATTGCGGCCAGCCGACGACGCAGGCCGACGCCGGATACAAGCGCTACTGCGAATCCTGCAACACGGAACACTTCCCGCGCACCGACCCGGTCGTGATCATGCTGGCGCTGCAAGGCGACAGCTGCCTCTTGGGCCGCCAAGCGAAGTGGCCGAACGGTTTCTACTCGGCCCTCGCGGGTTTCGTCGAACCGGGCGAGACGATCGAAGAAGCCGTCGCGCGCGAACTGATGGAAGAAGCCGGCATCAAAATCGGCGACGTTCTCTTCCACTCGACGCAGCCCTGGCCCTACCCGTCATCGCTAATGATCGGCTGCTACGCGAGAGCGACCACGACGGAAATCACCGTCGACCAAAACGAGTTGTCGGACGCGCGCTGGTTCACCCGCGCCGAAGTCCGCGACGCCATGGTGAAAGGCAACAAGGGCGAACTGCGCCTACCGCCGCCCCTCGCCATCGCCCACCAACTCTGCAAAAGCTGGGCAGAAGAAGGCTAGCCTCAATGACCCATGCGACGCGCGTCCTGGCCGAAGGCATCTATTTCGGCGAAGGCCCGCGCTGGCACGAAGGCCGCCTATGGTTCAGCGACTTCTTCGCACACGCTGTGAAATCGGTCTCGCTCACCGGCGATCTGCGCACGGAATTCGAGATTGACGATCAACCGTCGGGACTGGGCTGGTTGCCCGACGGCTCGATGCTGGTCGTCTCGATGAAGAAGCGCCAAGTCCTACGCCGCACGAAAGACGGCAAGATCGCCGTCCACGCCGACCTGAACCACATCGCGACATTCCACTGCAACGATATGGTCGTCGATGCCAAAGGCTATGCGTATGTCGGCAATTTCGGCTTCGATCTCGACGCGGAACTCGCGGCGCGCGGCATCGAATCCGTTCTCGCCCAACATGCGACCGCAAAGCTCGCTTGCGTCTCGCCGACGGGCGCCGTGACCGTCGCCGCGACAGACATGCACTTCCCGAACGGCTCCGTGATCACGCCCGACGGCAAAACGCTCATCGTTGGTGAAACATTTGGCGGCTGCCTAACCGCCTTCGACATCGGCAATGACGGCCAGCTCAGCAACCGCCGCGTTTGGGCCGCGACAATGCCGCGCGTGCCCGACGGCATAGCGCTCGATGCCGAAGGCAATGTCTGGATCGCGAACCCCGTCGCACCCGAATGCGCGCTGATCGCGCAAGGCGGCGAAGTCCTCCACGTCGTCAACACGGACCAGCCCTGCTACGCCTGCATGCTGGGCGGCGACGACGGCCGCACGCTGTTCATGCTAACGGCGCCGCCGCTTGGACCCGATGGCGTCCACAAGCCGGGCGGCAAACTTCTCACAACCAAAGTCGACGTCGGACACGCCGGCAGGCCCTGACGCCTATTTCGCGATCGTCTTGCGAAACGGATGCGCCGGATAGACGCCCAAGATACGCATGTGCGACGTGAAGAACTGCAACTCTTCAAGCGCCAGCCGCACATTACGCTCTTCCGGATGCCCCTCGATGTCGGCATAGAACTGCGTCGCCGTGAACGCGCCGTCGAGCTGATAAGATTCCAGCTTCGTCATGTTCACGCTGTTGGTCGCAAACCCACCCATCGCTTTGTAGAGCGCGGCCGGCACGTTGCGCACGCGGAACACGAACGTGGTCACGACCTGCTCGGGCCCATATTCGGCGTCGTCCGGTTCGCTCGACATGATGAGGAAGCGCGTCGTGTTGTGCGCAGCGTCTTCGACGTCCGCCTTCAGAATGTCGAGCCCGTAAATCTCCGCGGCGAGCGACGAGGCCAGCGCCGCGACCGTCGGATCCTTCGCTTCGGCAACGTGCCGCGCCGATCCCGCCGTATCCGCGCCGATGATCATCTTCAGGCCCAGCGAGCGGATGATGTTGCGGCACTGACCCAGCGCCGGGATCTGGCTCATCACCGACTTGATGTTCTCAAGCTTCGCGCCCTTCACCGCCATGAACTGATGATGGATCGGCAGAAAATGCTCGCCGATGATGTAGAGCCCGGACTCCGGCAGCAGATGATGAATGTCCGTGATCCGCCCGTGCAGCGAATTCTCCACCGGAATCATCGCAAGCCGCGCGTGACCATCCTTCACCGCCGCGAACACGTCCTCGAACGTTTGGCAGGGCAGCGCCGTCATCTGCGGAAACACTTCAACGCAGGCAAGATGCGAATTCGCGCCGGCCTCACCCTGGAACGCGATCGTATTCGCCTTCGCGTTCATCGCTTCGCTCCCAGCATCTGACGCGCGCGCGCCAAATCGTCCGGCGTATCGACGCCCAGCGGCACCGCGTCCACGATCCGCACCACGATGCTCATCCCCGCCTCCAGCGCGCGCAATTGCTCAAGCTTCTCGCGCTTCTCGAGGGGAGAGGGCGGCATGGCGACAAACCGGTCAAGCGCCTTGCGCCGGTAAGCATAAATCCCGATGTGGTGATAAACCGGCCCCTCGCCCCAAGGCGCCGTAGCGCGCGTAAAATAGAGTGCGCGCCCCTGAGTACCGTTCGGCTCGACCGCGATCACTGCTTTGGTCACGTTGGGGTTCGTACGCTCGGCCTCGTCCTTAATCTCCGTCGCCAAGGTCGCGATGTCCGCATTCGACGAGACCAGCGCATCGACGACACCGCGCACCAGCGCCGGATCCAGTGTCGGCAGATCGCCCTGCACATTGACAACAATGTCATGCCGCCGCGCCGCGTCCAGCAGCGTCGCAGCCTCGAAGATACGGTCCGACCCGGACGGATGATCCGGCTTTGTCAGCACCGCCTCGCCGCCTGCCCGTACGACCGCATCGACGATTTCAGCCTCGGCGCCCGCGACCACCACGCGTCCTGCGTTCGCCTCGCAAGCGCGCCGCCACACGTGCACGATCATCGGCGCGCCGTGAATATCGGCAAGCGGTTTCCCGGGCAGCCGCGTCGACGCCATACGCGCCGGTATCAGGATCAGAGGTTCGCTCATCTTCAATCAGTGTGTTCTAGGCTTCCGGCGTACACCAAAATGCGACGTTCCGCCGCAATGACCCGAAAGTCGCCCCCGCTATTGTCCAGCCCGCTCACACCCTCGCGTTCGCGTTCCCGCGAGTAGACCCTAATGCCTTATCCCGGCACGACCTTCCAAGGATTGTTCAATGGATTCCTTCGAGTGGAACAAGATCTTCGGTGCAGTCCTCGGCACCGCGCTGTTCATCGTTGCCTTGAACATCGTCGTCGGCGGCTACATGGCCCCGCACAAGTCCGACAAGCCCGGCATGGAAGTGGTCGTAGCGGAAGCGCCGACGCCTGGTGAAACGCCGGTCGCCGAAGTCGCCCCCGACTGGGGCACCGTTCTGCCCACAGCCGACATCGCCGCCGGCGAAAAAGTCCACGGCCGCTGCCTGCAGTGCCACGACTTCGGAAAGGGCGGACCCAACAAGATCGGTCCCAATCTCTACGGCATCGTCGGAAACACACATGCCCACGCGGAAGGCTTCGCCTATTCGTCCGCGATGGCCGCGCTGAAGGGCAAAACCTGGGGCTATGAAGAACTCGATGCGTTCCTGAAGAATCCGAAGGGCGCGATCCCGGGCACGAAGATGGCGTTCGCCGGTCTGTCGAAGACGACGGAGCGCGTGAACCTGATCGCCTATCTGCGAACGCTGTCCGACGCGCCGCTCGCAATCCCCGCGCCGAAACCGGCTGAGCCTGCAGCTCCCGCTGCCGCGCCAGCCGATGGCACGGAACCGGCCGGCGAACTTCAAGCAACACCGCCCGGCACGGCGCCGGCACCCGGCGCGCCAGGCACCACAACGCCTGGTTCGTCTGACCCGGCCGCGGCGCCTGGCACATCGGCGCCAGCCAATCCGACGACGACTGCGCCGACCACCACACCGGCTCCTGCGACGCCGGCTCCCGCAACGCCAGCGTCGGCCCCCGCGACGCCAGCGCCTGCGCCTGCAAAACCAGCGGGCGGCGGCCACTGATCTGAATGCCCAAAGGCGCGCTCCTCTTTCAGGCCGTCGCCACGCGGCATGAAATGTGGACCGACCATCTTCGCCGCCTGATGCCGGACCTCGACATCCGCATCGGCGAGGAAGACGCGCACCCGGCAGACATCGCGTACTGCGTCGCCTGGAAGCCGAAGCCCGGCAGTCTAAGCCGCTATCCGAATCTCAAAGTCGTTTTCTCGATGGGCGCCGGCGTCGACGGCATCGTCGCCGATACGACCTACCCCAGACACGTGCCGCTCTCGCGAGTCGTCGACGACACGCTGAGCCAAGGCATGACCGAATACGTCGTGCTCCACACGCTCTTTTGGCATCGCCGCGTGAGCGACCTCGCGTCGCTGCAGGCGGCAGGCAAATGGAAGCAATTCGCTATCCCGCGCGCCGATGCCGTTCGCGTCGGCATCTTGGGCTTCGGCGTCCTCGGACAGCACGCAGCAGCGGCGCTGAAAGCACTCAACTACCAACTCTCCGGCTGGAGCGCGTCACCGAAGAACATTGACGGCGTCACCACGTTCCACGGCAAAGACGGTCTCGCGCCCTTCCTCGCGCAAACCGACATTCTGGTTTGCCTGCTACCGCTGACGCCGGACACCAAAGGCATCCTGAACGCCAAGACCTTTGCGCAATTGCCGAAAGGCGCGTGCGTCATCAACTGCGCCCGCGGTGGTCATCTGATCGAAGAAGATTTGATCGCGTCGCTCGACAGCGGCCATCTGCGCGGCGCAACGCTCGACGTCTTTCAGACCGAGCCCCTGCCCGGGTCTAGTCCGCTGTGGTCGCATCCGAAAGTCGTCGTGACCCCGCACGTTGCTGCGATGACCGACCCGGCGGCATTCATGCGCCACGTCGCCGACACGATCAGCCGCATGGATCAAGGTCTGCCGCCCGAAAACCTCGTCGACTTCAACCGCGGCTACTGATACCGCGCCTTCAGCATCGCAAAGATCGCGCGGATCGCCTGCGCCTCCCCGCCCAGCGGCCGTCCGGGCTTCACGCGATCGTTCCACGCCGCAATGTCGAAATGCACGAACGACTTCGCCTTCTCGACAAACCGCTCGAGAAATAAGGCCGCGGTAATTGCGCCCGCATTCGGCGAATTCGGATTGTTGGTAAGATCCGCGATGCTGCTCTCGATCAACCCGCGATAGCCGCGCCACAACGGCAAGCGCCACATCGAATCCGATTCTTGGCTCGACGCGCGCATCAAATCCGCCGCCAGCGCATCGTCCTGCGTAAAGAACGGCGGCAGATCGAACCCCGTCGCAACACGCGCCGCGCCCGTGAGCGTCGCCATGCAAATGATAAGCTCTGGCGCTTCCGCATCCGCATCGGCCAGCGCGTCAGCCAGTACCAACCGCCCCTCGGCGTCGGTGTTGCCGACCTCGACCGTCAAGCCCTTGCGGCTCTTCAGCACGTCGCCCGGCCGGTAAGCCTCACCCGACACGCTGTTCTCGACTGCGGGTATCAGGACGCGCAACGAAACCGGCAACTTCGCATCCATCACCATATGCGCGATGCCCAGCACCGCCGCCGCGCCGCCCATATCCTTTTTCATGGTCAGCATCGCGCTCGCCTGCTTGATGTCGAGCCCGCCGGAGTCGAAGCAGACGCCCTTGCCGACCAGCGTCACATGCGGATGCTTCTCGTCCCCCCACTTGAGCTCGATCAGTCGCGGCAACCGCGGTGAGCCCTGCCCCACTGCCCAAATCATCGGATAGTTCCGCTCGATCAGCGCACGTCCCTCGATCACCGAGAACCGAGCCCCATGATCGCGCGCCACACCTTCTGCGGCGCTCGCAAGCTCCGCCGGCCCCATATCGCTCGCGGGTGTGTTGACGAGATCGCGCGCCAGAAAAAGACCGTGCGCCGCCCGCGTCGCCTGCGCCTGATCCGCATCGGCCGGCCACGCCAGCACAGGCCGCGCTTTCACGCGATCCTGCGATTTGTAGCGCGAGAACGAATACGCCCCCATCGCCCACGCCAACGCCAGCGTCGTTCCGCTCGTCCCCGCGGGCGTCAGCGCGAACGCATATGTGCCCGCCGGCAACTGCGACGACAGCGTTGCGCAAGCGAACGGATCGTCATCGCCGCCCAATCCAAAAACGACGCCCGCAACGCCGTCATCCCCCGGAAGCAACTGAATCTTCCCGCTCGCCGCGTTGAACCCGGCCCCGCGCAACCATTTCGCATGCCGCTCCAGGGGGCCGGCCAACGCACTCTCAAGCATCGCCTGACTGACGGCATAGATCGGAACGGCGCCTGGGCTCGAAGCCGCAAACAAATCGGTGATGTTCATGGACCGGACAGCGTGGGTGGAGGGAGCGGGAACTCTAGCCGTCCGCGCACACCCTCAGCAACGGTGGACTAACGCTCTTGCGGCAAGGCCAGCGCCGCCATGGCCAGAAGCGCCAGCGCCGAGGCGAAATAACCAACGACGGCATTCATGGCGACCGCGCTGAACGCCAGCACTACCAGGCCTGCCCCCATCAGCGCCACCGCCGCCGCGCGCGCAACAGCATTCGCCCCGCTCTGTTGCAGCCGCCAAAACAAAATGCCGGCGGCGAACAGCAGCACCGCCATCGCCGGTGGCACCATCGGCTTGATCGTCAGCCGCATGCCCAACGCATCGCTGACCAACATCGCGCACACGAGATTGATCGCCACGATCTGGGCGAGGTTAAGGCCCAAGAACGCACGTCGCAGCCCAAGCTGAAGCAATGTCCGCTGCTGCCAAACCGCAACGGCAACCGCGGTCAGTGCAACGACAGCGGCAACATTCGCAATCGTCAGCACGGTGCGCGGCTTGGTGCCGATCACGGTGATGTTGCCGAACGTGTCCCACTGAAGGACCAGCCTCTGCGGAAGAATGCCGTAATAGTGCGAGACCAACGCCGTCGGGATCAATCCGAGAGCGATAAGGACGAGATATGTGAGAAGCGGCTGTCGCGTTGCGCCCACCGCCACGAACGTCTAACGCCCGGCTTCGGCATAGAAGCGTTGCGCACCTTCATGCAGCGGAAGCGGCAAATTCTCCGCCGCTTTCGCGACGTTGATCGTGCGCGACCACGCACCCAACCGCTCTAACTCCCCGCGATTGGCGGGATTCCACAACGACCGCAGGATGCCCTGCACCACGTCGCGCGGCATCGACTTATGAACGAGCCACAGGCTGGCGACGTTCAACGTCACGACCCGCTTCGACGCACGATAGGTGTCGTCTGGTAGTTCGCCCCGGCTCAGCATCGGATGCTTCTTGGACAACGCCGAAATCGTCGAAGGTTCAAGCCCGATCACTTTCGCCTGGCCACGCCGAACCAATCCGTCGACCAGATTGATCGGCGCCACGCCGATGACGAAGAACGCGTCGATCTTGCCGTCGCGCAGATCGCGCGCCGCCTGCTCGGCCGTCTGATACGACAGGCGCAAGCGCCGCGTCGGCATATTGGCGGCCGCCAAAACCGTGCGAACCGTGAAGTTGGTCGCCGCCTTCGTGGAATCGATGGCGACGCGCTTACCGGCCAGATCGCCAAACGACCTGATCCGCGCCTTGGTTCCGACGACAAGATGCAACGTCTCGTCGTGCAGCCGCGCGATCACGCGCAAATTCTTGAGCGGCCCGTTCTGCACGAACGGCCCTTCGCCCGCGAACGCCGCCGCCGCGATATCGGCCTGCACGATCGCAGACTTTACCCGCCCCGCATTCACATACACCGCGTTCACAATCGAGCCGCTGGACGACCGCGTCGTCGCGATCAGCCCTTCCGGCCCGCAAGCGCCGGCAACCTCACAGCGCGCGAGCCCCGGCGGATTGCTGATGATGCGCGCGATCGCTTCGCCGACACGGATATACGAGCCCGAAACCGGACCGGTCGCGATCTGAAACGATATGCGTTGCGACTCGGGAGGCGGCGTTTGCGCGAGTGAAGGCGCAATGATGAGGCCGGCGACAACAGCGACCAGCGGGCCTATCAGCCAGCGCGCGCTTTGCATCACGAATGAGACCCTCACCTCACGACATTCTTATACGCGCACGCCTCCGCGTCGGGAAGCATCGGTAACTCGCTATTATGCTTAAACATTTGTTATCCGCTTTGCGGCGAAATGAGGGCCGCATCAACCTGCGGACCCGTCTGCCCATCTGCGTGACCGGCCGCTTTCGATTCTAGCGAGGGTACTCCCATGGGCTTCAAACCGAGCCGCGACCTCTTGCGCACCGCAAGCAGGATAGCGATCGTCGCCGCGACAGCCGCCGCCTTGGCCGGATGCGGTGGTACGCCGACATTGGCGACCGACGACGAGGCCGTACGCACGGCAACAACCTTGGAAGCGGCGGCGCCCGACACGCAAGACTTCGTCGGCGGCGCCGCCTATTGGGGCGCCAAGTACGAGGCGAACCGCGAAGACACGGGCGCGGCGCTCAACTTCGCGCGCAATTTGCGCATGATGGGCGGCGCGCGTCAGGCTGTCGCAGTCCTCAAGGACGTGGTGATGAAGGCGCCGGACGACACGCGCGTGCTGGCCGAGTACGGCAAAGCGCTGACCGCGGCCGGCCGTGCGAAAGACGCCCTGCCCTTCCTCTCGCGCTCGGCGCAGATGAAAGGCGACGACTGGACCACGTTGTCGGCTTACGGCGTCGCGCTGGACCAAACCGGCAGCCACGCGACCGCCCGCGAGATGTATCAGGCCGCCCTGACGCTCTCGCCGAACAACGCCGTCGTCGAAAGCAATCTCGCTATGTCGATGATGCTGGACGGCCGCATCGATCAGGCCGAGACGACTTTCCGCCGCCTGGTCGCACGTCCCGACGCAACCGCGCAGATGCGCCAGAACCTGGCGATGGTCGAAACGCTAAGAGGCAACGTCGTCGAAGCCGAGCAGTTGGCCCGCGAAGACCTGCCGCCCAGCGAAGCGACCAACAACATTGCCGTTCTGCGCCAGCTCGACGCCCGCAACGCCAAGATCAACGTGCAGGAACTACCGCCGCCGGCGCCCGTCGCGCCCGCTAAAACGTCGGCCGCGCCGGTCGCCGCGCCGGCAATCGCTACCGTTGAAACGCCCGCGCCGCAAAGCGCCGAAGCGCAACCCGCGCCCGCGCCCAAGGAACCGTCCAAGGCAAAGCTGCCCGCTTATATGATGGCTCCCATTACCGACGAAGGCGACCAGATGGCGCCGGCGGCTCCTGCGCCGGCGGAAAAGTCGGCGCAAGCCGCCCCTGCGCCGCAGGCCGAAACCGCCGCAACGCCCCCGGCGCCCGAGACGAAGCCGATTGCATCGAACCAAGCGACCGGCAAGCCGACGCCGGTGCTCCGCAAAACCTACGACGTCTACCGCCGCTCGTCGGCTGTCTCGGTCGCCAACGCTTCCCAGTAGGCCGCGCCGAAGCAAACCAAAGCCGCATCCTTCGGGATGCGGCTTTTTTTTGTGTGTGAATTCCGGCGCAAAAGAAAAGGGCCCGAAGTCACCTTCGGGCCCGCTCCAGATCTCGTGGTCGCTTGTTTGTTAGAGGGCCATGATCTTGATCGACGCCGGGCCCAAGATGACGATGAACAGTGCCGGCAAGAAGAACACGATCATTGGCACCGTCAGCTTCGCAGGCAGCGACGCCGCCTTCTTCTCGGCTTCCATCATGCGCATTTCGCGGTTTTCAAGAGCCATCACGCGCAGGGCCGTGCCCAGCGGCGTACCGTATCGTTCCGCCTGGATCAGCGAGGTGCAAACCGCGCGCACGCCAGGATGCGCGCACCGCTTGCCTAGATTTTCGTACGCCTGCCTGCGATCCGGCAAATACGAAAGTTCGGCCGTCGTCAGAGCGAACTCTTCCGCAAGCTCCACCGACTGGCTGCCGATTTCCGACGCAACCTTGTTGAACGCCGCTTCGACCGACATGCCCGATTCCACGCAGATCAAGAGCAAGTCCAGCGCGTCCGGAAACGCCTTCAGGATCGAACCCATGCGCTTGTCGATGATGTTCTGGACATAGAGGTCGGGCAGATAGAAGCCCGCGAATGCGCTGCCGAACGCGATGCCGACCTTACCGATGGGCGGCAGATTGTGCTTCGACATGAAGAACAAATAGACCACCGTCGCGAAGAACACGATGAACGGCATGACGAAACGGAAGAACATGAAGGCGTAAATCGCGGCTTGCCCGCGATAGCCGGCGCGGGCCAGCTTTTCCTTCGTGTTCGGCGATTCGAGGATGTTGCGCAGGTTCAGCTTTTCGATCGTCTGCTTCATGAAGCCGACGGGCGTCGAGCGCAAAGATACCGACGCGCCCTTCTTGTTGTTCAAGGCTTCGCGCTGAATCCGCCGCAGTTCTTCGCGCCGCGTGGCGACGCTCTTCAATCGGGCCGCCAGCTTGTCGCCGGCGAGCAGCGGATAGGCCAGCGTCAGAATGGTGGCGAACACCGCGATCGCCGCCAAAACCGAAACAACGAACTCTCGATCGAAGAGAAGGTTGATATATTTCATCATCGAACCGCTCTCCTCAATACTTGAACGTGATCATCTTCTTCATCACGAAGATGCCGACCGACATCCACCCGACGCAGCACAACAGCAGGAAGTTGCCGAAGCGGTCCGTGAACAAAAGCGCGATGTAGTCGGGCGTCGTCGCATACACGAGGCCCATAACCACAATCGGCAGCGAACCGATGATGCCGGCCGATGCTTTCGCTTCCGACGACAGCGCCTGGATCTTGCCGTGCAGACGCTTGCGGTCGCGCAACACGCCCGACAGGTTGCCCAGGGCTTCCGACAAATTGCCGCCCGTCTTCTGCTGAATGGTCAGAACGATCTGGAAGAAGTTCACTTCGGCGATCGGCATGCGGTCGTACATTTTCTTCAAGGCTTCTTCGAGCGTCACGCCTACCTTCATACTCTCGATGATCTGCCTGAACTCGGGACCGACCGGCTCGCCCGATTCGTTGGCGATGATCTTCAAACACTCGTTGAGCGGGAGACCCGCCTTGACGCCGCGCACGATCACGTCGATGGCGTTCGCGAATTCCCGCGTAAACGCCTTCTTGCGGCGGTTGATCGTGAAACCAAGCAGCCAGCGCGGCAGGCCGAAACCGACGGCGAAACCGATGCCGATCGCGATGTACCAGGAATAGCCCAGGAACATGAACGCGCCTGCCGTCACGACGCCGACGCCGATCGTGATCATGTGGAACATGCGCGCGTCGACGTTCCAGTCGGCCTGCTCCAGCATCGCGCCGAGCGTCGGCCGCTGCTTGACCGCCACCGCTTTACGATCGATTTCCTTGAGCGTTTCTTGCACCTGCTTGCGGCGCTTGGCCGTCGACTCGCCGCCGGTGTCCGCGCTGACCTTGCCCGTGGCACGGCCGCTGCCTCGCGACACCGATGCAACGCGTTTAGTCGTCCTGGCCGAGTCGCTCGCGCCGAGAAACGCGAACGCGACCCCGCCGACGGCGAGCGCCACGGTGAGCGCAATCGCCATCAGAATGAGTGTTGATTGATCCATAGCGGCGTCATGGAGCTTGTTCGCTCCACCTCCCTACTTTGCAGCCGCCGCTTCGAGTGCCTCGAGCAGCTCTTTCTCGCGATTGTAATAGCGCGCGCGTTCCCAGAACGCCGGACGCGAAATGCCGGTTGAAACATGCCGTCCCTTGACGCGGCCGGATTCGTCTTCGCCCGTGATCTCGTACAGGAACAAATCCTGCGTGATGACCACGTCGCCTTCGAGCCCGATCACTTCCGTGATGTGCGTGATGCGGCGCGAACCGTCGCGCAGACGCGCGGCCTGCACGATCACGTCGATGGCGCCCGTCACCATTTCGCGGATCGTCTTGGACGGCAGGTTATAGCCGCCCATCGTGATCATGGATTCGATACGCTGAAGGGCTTCGCGCGGCGTGTTGGCGTGGAGCGTGCCCATCGAACCGTCGTGGCCCGTGTTCATCGCCTGCAGCAAGTCGAACGCTTCGGGTCCGCGGACCTCGCCGACGATGATCCGTTCCGGACGCATACGCAGACAGTTCTTGACCAGATCGCGCATGGTGATTTCGCCGGACCCTTCCAGGTTCGGCGGACGCGTTTCCAACCGCACGACGTGCGGCTGCTGCAATTGAAGTTCGGCGGCGTCTTCGCAGGTGATCACGCGCTCATCGAGGTCGATGAAGGCCGTCATCATGTTGAGCAGCGTCGTCTTGCCTGAACCGGTACCGCCCGAGATCAAGACGTTACAGCGGCAGTTGCCGATGATGTCCAAGACCTTCCCGCCTTCCGGCGAGATCGAGCCGAAGCGGATCAGATCCGCCATCTTCAGCTTGTCTTTCTTGAACTTACGAATGGTGAGCGTGGGCCCGTCGATCGACAGCGGCGGCGCGATGACGTTCACGCGGGAACCGTCCGGCAAACGCGCGTCGCATATCGGCGACGATTCGTCGACGCGGCGGCCGATCTGGCTCACGATGCGTTGGCAGATGTTCATCAGCTGCGCGTTGTCGCGGAAGCGGATGTTGGTCAGCTGCACTTTACCGCTGACTTCGATAAACACGCGCTCGGCGCCGTTGACCATGATGTCGGCGATGTCGTCGCGCGCCAGCAGCGGCTCAAGCGGACCGTAACCCAGAACGTCGTTGCAGATGTCGCCGAGCAGTTGTTCCTGCTCTGCGATCGACATCACGACGTTTTTGATCGCGATGATTTCGTTGACGATATCGCGAATTTCCTCGCGCGCTGATTCCGCATCGAGCTGCGCGAGCTGCGCCAGATCGATCGTGTCGATCAGCGCGTTGAAAATCGTCGTCTTGATTTCGTAATACTGCTCCGACCGGTTGTCGACCGTGATCGGCGGCGGCGCAGGCGGCATCTCCCCGCGCGGCTTTAACGCCGGCGGCGGTGGCGCAGCGGTCTTTGCAGCCGCAGCCGCAGGCGCCGCGGGTTGTGGCCGCGGCGGCGGTGTGTCGCCTGCTCCGGGACGCTTACCGAACATGTGTTATCAGGCCTTCTTGCGCCTGAGGAAGTCGAAGCTCAGCTTGTTCGAAGGTTTCGCATCCGTGCGCGGTTCGCGGCCCGTCAGCTTCTGCGCCAATTCGCGGAAGCCTTGCGCCGCGCGCGACTGCGCGTTCAGTTCGCCGACCATCTGCCCGTTGTTGCCGGCCGTCGCAAACGTCTGCGGGTCGAACGGTAGCACGAGGACGGGCTCGGCGCCCATCGCCTCGGCGAAGTCCTTGACCGGAATTTCCGGACGGCGCGGAATGCCGACCTGGTTCAGCACGACCTTCAACGGTTTGTCGTTCGGACGCGACTGGTTCAGCAGGTCATAGATGTTCTTGCCGTTGCGCAGGCTGGCGAGATCCGGCGTCGCCGTCACGATGATCTCGTCAGCCGAGATCAGCACCTGCTTCACCCACGGCGCCCATACATGCGGAATGTCGACGATCACGCACGGCGCGGCCTGGCGCACGACATCGAGCACCGCTTCGACGGCTTCCGGCGGAAACGACGCTTCGCGGTCAAGCTGCGCCGGCGAGACGAAGAGGCTAAGCTTGCTCGTATGCTTGATGAGCAACCGGTCGAGCAACACATCGTCGAGGCGATCGGGGCTGGTCAGCGCTTCCGCGATCCCCTGCCCCATGTCCTGATTGAAGTCCAAACCCGTCGTGCCGAACGGCACGTCGAGATCGACGATCGTCGTCGCAATCAGCAGATCTTCCGCGATCGCCCAGGCCGTATTGTGCGCCACCGTCGACGACCCCGTGCCGCCGCGCGCGCCGACAAAGGCGAACACTTTGCCCACCGGCGCCGTCGCCGGACCGTGATAGAGCGACGCGATCGCCTCGATCACCTGCAGAGGATTGAGCGGCGCCACCAGATATTCGTTGACGCCCTGGCGGATCATTTCGCGATAGAGCGTAATATCGTTCGAACCGCCGATCACGACGACCTTCGTCCCCGGATCGCACACATGCGCGAGCTTCTCGAGCTCGTTCAAGATCGAAGCGCCAACCTCGCGCGTTTCGACCATGATGACGTTCGGCGTCGAAGAGTCTTGGAAGTACTCGACCGCGCCGAACACGCCGCCCATGTGGACGGTGAGGTGCGCCTTCGCAAGTCGGCGGTCCTGGCCCGCGCGCTGGATAACCGCGCCGGTGTCCGGATTCTCGCAGAACGCGTGGATCGAGATGCGCGGAACCGGGCGGTCTTGTATGGCGGCACCGAACGGCGTCTCGGTCTTGTCTGGAGCGTTGGATCTGCTCATCGAAATTTGGCTCCTAAGCGCTTTCGCTCTCGTTAGTTGGGCGCAACGGTGCTGACTTTCCCGCTGTCGGCATCAGATTCGTCTTGCGTGCGTGTCGGCATGCCCGCGCGATATTTCTCCATGACGGTTCCGCGACGCATCGCGTCGGCTGGATCGCTCGTGCGCGGTTCGATCAGATCGCGCGGATCGGCGACGATCGCCGCGAAATTGTGCTGCGTCGAACAGCCGAACTCCGGCCACGGCAAATTGCGCGGCGAGAACGCCAAGTTCTCCGACCAGTTGCCGCCGCACTCCGCCGCGTTCGCGACATAGGTGACGAAGCTCAGCGTGATCGGCGCCTGATTGTCGCCCTCGGCCGGCCGATAGGACGTGTACTGCACCGAGCCCTTCTCGACGCCCTGTGCCGCGAGCATCTTCTTGATCTGCCCAAGCGCCGCTGTGGCCGCAGCTTGGTTCGGCGTGCTGGTCGGCGATGCGGCGTTCAGAATGCCCTGCCCGCGCGCTTTCCAGTGCTCGACGAAGGCGCGAATGCGTTGATCCTCGCCGCGGCCCAAGGCCTGCAGCCCGTCGTCGACCCTGACGACCAAGGTCGCAACCTGCGGCTCCACCGAGATCGGAAACGCGGCCTGGGCATCGGCCAACTGGCGTGGCCCGTTGGTCAGCGGCGGACTGGTGCACGCGCTGGCTGCGATGCCCACGAAGCCCAGGGTGATGGCGAGAGCGATGCGGTTCATGACGGTCATCCTAAGCTTTCGGTAATTTCCAAATTGTTGCTTTGGTTCATCAATAGCGTTAGCGAACGATGAACCCGACAGGCCCCTTCAACGATCCTTGGGCCGGCGCCCCTTTGCTTCCGTAGACGGCGTTCAGGCGCGACAGCAAAATCGTCTCCGCATCGCTTGCCGCGACAAACCCGTCGGTCGGCCCGGCGAGGTTCTTCGGCGACGTCGCTTCGACGAGATACGGGGTCACGATAACGACCAGCTCCGTCTCGCCCGACTGGAAGTCGCGGCTCTGGAACAACGTGCCGAGGATCGGCAGGTTCTTCAGACCCGGAATGCCGTCGAGATTCTGCCGCATCGACTGCTGCAAGAGACCCGCGATGACCATGCTGCCGCCGGACGGCAGTTCGACGGTCGTTTCCGCGCGGCGTACGCGCAGGCCCGGGATCGTGATGCCGGGGATCTGGACCAGGTCGCCGTTGCCGTCGACGCCCAGACCGCCCTGCGACACGAACGAGTTCTCGCCCGTGATTTCGGACACTTCCGTCGAGATGCGCAGGCTGATGCGGCCTTCCGACAAAACCACCGGCGTGAAGCCGAGGCCGACGCCGAACGGTTTGAATTCGATCTGCACGTTGCCGTCGCGGTCGCGCGCGACGGGCACCGGGAATTCGCCGCCGGCCAGGAACTTCGCCGACTCACCCGACACCGCGGTCAAGTTCGGTTCGGCCAGCGTGCGGATCAAACCCGAGCGCTCGAACGCCTTCAGAATGGCCTCGACCGAACTGCCGCCCTTCAAACTGCCGAAGTTGAAGCTCTGCGAGCCGGACAATGCCTGACCAAGCAACGAGAACGGGTTCGAGCTGGCGAGCGTGATCGGCAGGTTCTTGCCGATGTCGAACGCCGCACCGAAGTCCACGCCGAACTGCTTGGCGAGCGAACGCTGCATCTCGGCGACGCGCACGCGCACCATCACCTGATCGCCGCCGCGAATGCCGACGCGGCTGACGACGGAGTCCGGACGCAGCGTCTTGCCGGGATCGGTGACATAGCGCATCGCGATCTGACGCGCAGCCTCTGCGTCCGCCGGGTTCTTGACCGAACCGTTCAGCACGACGTTGTCGTTGATGGTTTCGACCGTGATGTCAGAGCCCTTCACGTTGCGCTCGATGATGCTCTTGAGCTCCGGCATGTCGCGCTCGACCCGGATCTCCAGGTTCAACAGCTGCTTGCCGCTCGCCGTGAAGAAGAACGCGTTCGCCGGACCGGCGGCCATGCCGACGATGTAGACTTGGCGCGGCGTGCGCACCACCGCGTCGACCACCTGCGGGTTCGACACCAGCACGTCGCGCGCGTCTTCCGGCAGCTCGATGATCACGGCCTTGTTGATGCCGAGATTAAGGTGATGCGACTGCGGCCCGCTTCCGCCGGCGCGAATGCGCAGCTTCTGCGTCGGCTCCGGCCGCACGGTGCGGTCTTTACCGTCGCCATCGGCGGCCGCCGGCAAGCATAGGCCGGCGGCAAGCGCGGCGATCGTCAGAAGGCGGAATAGCTTCATGGCTTCACCCGTTACTCTTTCGCGTTTGTGGCCGTCTGACTCGGAATGCCGAAGCGCAGGACCACGACGCGGTCCTCTTCATCGCCGCCGAGCCCTTTGGCGCTTACCTGATCTTCTGAGTTTGTCTGGTCTGCCGACGTCAGCGAGCGCAGCGACAGCGATAGGTCGCCCATCGCCTCGGCCAGCGCCAGAATCTCCGCCTGTTGCGGGGTCAGCTCCAGCGTCGCCGTCTTGCCGACGATCGACTTCGATTCGCCGTCTTCTTCCGCCGTCTGGTCGACCGCAAGTACGCGCACGTCGCGCAACACCGTGGCCGCGCGGTACGCCGGAATGCCCATCTCGTTGTTGCCGAGTTTACGCGTCATGATGACGTCGACGCGGTCGTTCGGAAGAATGAACCCGCCCGCGCCGCGATCGGTCGTCAGCTTTACGCCGACGGCGCGACGGCCGGGCGTCAGAACCGCGGCCAAGAAGCCCGCGCCGTCCGATTTGATGACCTTCTGTCCCGTGACCGGTTCGCCGCTCGCCAGCGGCACGCGCGCGACCGAGCCTTGGCCCATGTCTTCAAGCGCCTGCGGCGCGTTCTGCTTCGACACGAACGTCGGATCGACGGCCGACTTCGGCCAGCCTTGCCATTTCAGATCGCCGGGCCCCACTTTAGAGCCGACTTCAATCGCCTTCGCGGCGACCAGAATTTCCGTCATCTCCATGTTGCTCGCGGCGGTGGCGTTATTTTGTCCGCCCATCAATCCGCGCGCCAAAAATGCGGCGAGGCCTGCGGCGCCCAACGCCGCAACAAGTATGAGGATCCGCGTCAAATTCATGGCTTTCTCTCCTGACCCCTGCCCATCTGCCCGTCTTTTCCTGAAGTTCTATCGCCCAAGTCTCAAGCTATGGTTAATTCGGTAACCGCGGACTTAACGTCGTGCGAACAATGCAATCGGTTGTGTCTTATTTCGTCCGTTAGCTGATGATCAGTACGCGGCGCTTGTGAACAGACGCGTCGCCGGAAGGACGAACAACCCGCCGGCAGCGATCGCTATTCCGTAAGGAATGCCCGCTCCGCTCATGGCGAGATGTCTGAATGCGTTGAGCCGCGCGGCGATGCCGAACTGCGCGAGATAGCGCAAGCTCATAAGAAGAACAGCGAGAACGCCGCCGGCGAGCGCAACCGCAAACACATAGAAACCGAACCCTGCCGCCCCGACATAGAGCGAGATCGCGGCGAACAGCTTCGCGTCGCCGCCGCCAATGAACCCACCGGCGAACAGCGCCATGCCGCAAAGCAGCGCCGCAAAGCCCACGGCCACATGGATGCCGGCCTCGGTCCAGCCCACGCCTGAAAAAAACGCTACCGCCGGAAACAACGCCAGCAGAACGAGCGAAATCCAATTGGGGATGGTGAGCGTGGCGGCGTCGTACACCGCGCCTGCGATCATCGCTGCGCCGACCAGCGTCAGCAAAACCGGTTCGATCATGGCGCGTCGAAACTCCCCGCAAACGCGCGTAGAGCCTACGGCCGCCCCGTTACCGGGTGCTTAAGCAACGGTGCGAATGAAAGAAAACGAAAACGCCAGCCCCACGAACATGGGGCTGGCGCTTGAATCAAACGGAGAGAGGCGCCATCGCGCCCCTCTCGACGAACGCCCGATTAGAGGGCGCCCGCAACCGTCGTAAACGTATCCGTGACCTGAGTACCGGCCAAACCAACCGAACCGATGATCACAACCGCGATCAGCGCCGCGATCAGACCGTATTCGATGGCGGTCGCACCCGAGTCATTCTTCAGAAAACGCGTAACAAAGCGGCTCATTGAGGCCTCCTTCAATTGACACCACTGCACCGTTTACCCGCACGGCTTTTCTCAACCGGTCGCGCAAACAGGGGTCAGCTTAGGCAGACGGCCTTAACAAGATCTTAAAATAACAGTATTCGAGGTCGAGGATGCAGCGTTGGAATAGAAAAACAGCTGTTGTCGATAATAAAGAGTTATCAAAGAAAGGAAAAATGAACTAGAGAACCCGCTCGATGTACCGAAATCGCACACCTGGCGCCCGGAATCGCCGCTTCCACCCCAAATACGGTTCAGACATCCTTAATGGCTTTGCGCCACCCTCCGAAAGTACGAACCGACACTCGGAGAACGTCATGTCCGCTTTTCGCGCTGCACTTTTGACTGCCGCGGCGATTTCCTTCTTTCCCGTCACGGCCGACGCCGACGACGTCGCACAGCGCCCGCAAATGCGCGTCGAGTACGACCAAGCGACCGTCGTAAAGCTCGATCGCGCCGCCAAGACCGTTGTGATCGGCAACCCGCTGGTCGCCGATGCGCTGCTGGTCAGCGAGAAGACCGTCTACGTTCAGGGCCGCATGTTCGGCAACACGAACATCATCGCCCTCGACGCCGACGGCAATGAAATCTTGAACACCCTCGTGACCGTCGGCGCCCCGACGAACCAGCAAGTCACGCTCTACCGCGGCCCGGTCGGCCAGCAGAACATGGCTTGCGCGCCGACATGCGAGCGCACGGTCACGCAGGGCGACAAGCAGATGCAGGACATGTATCAAGACGCCGACAAGAAGATCGAGATCTCGAGCAAGTCCGCCGAACTCGCTGCGCAGCGTCGCTGATCGCATAACCCCTCAACAGCCGAAATTGAAAAGGCCCGGCAGTCACCTGCCGGGCCTTCTTCTTTGCGCCGACCTCGCCTCGCTTACTCGCTGAGGCGAAGGTTCGACAAGTCTTGTGCGATCGCCTGGAACACCGGGGTCAACTCGCCCGCCGTCGGCGAGTCGAAGTACAATGACGGATCGGTCGCGCAATTGCGCATCAGATTTCGCGAGCGCGACGACGTCTCCATCAGAAGGATCGTGTACACGCGAATGCCGTTCGCCTTGATGCGGTCGCAGACGAGCTGCGTCCGGGCGTCGAGGACGGCTTCCGCTGTGCCACCGTTCGTCGTCCCCAGCAGGCCTCGATTCAGGAAGTTAAACGCCGTATACGCCGATTTGTGGAACGTACTGTTGGTCGGGATCGTGTTCACGCCGTCGGTCATGAATACCATCGCCTTGGTCCATTCCGGATCGGTGTAGTCGACACCTTCGGTGAAGGGCGCCGTCGGCGACAACACGCGCCAGCCCCAGCTCGCGCCGAGATTGATGTGCGTATTGCCCGTCGTGACCATGCCGTTGACGTAGTTCTGGATGGTCAGTTTGTTGTTCGTCAGCGGCAAAATCTTCTGCAGATTGCAGTCTTTATTGGGATCGGTCTTGTTCTGACCGGAATACTTTTGATAGCGCATCAGGCGCGTTTCTTGGTTGCCGGTTACGCCGTCCGTTAGATACGTGGTGTAGCCGCTATAGGCGCTGGAGTCGGGACCGTCCGGTTCAAAATACGGGACGAACCGCGTGGCCGGCGTGCTCGCGCTCGGCGCATCGTCGGTCTCCTCATAGCCGTTCGGACGCGCTTCCAGACACCCGCCCCAGCTCTTGTTGCTCATGGAGGCCCAGACCTGGAACGCATACCGGCCGCTGGTGAAGTTCAGCTTGGCAGTCGGATTCGTACCGGTTGAGTCCATCCAGCCGTTGTTGTTGAACATGGTCGTATCGACGCGCACCGTCTGCGAGAACGGCACAAGCGCCATCTTCAAATGCGACGGCGTATTCTGATCGCCGAACAAGATGCCGATCAGTTCGTTCGTTGCGCTTTTGAGGGCGGGCATCTTGCCTGACTCCGCCATCGAACCCGTGTTGTCCAACACCAGCGCAATCTCAAGCCCCTTGGACTCGCGCGTCACTTCGACGTTCACGCTGACGTCCAGATAATGGATGCCGAAAAGGCCCATGAACGCCGTGTCTATCCGTGCCGATCCCGACACGGTGACGAGATTGTTGCCCGACGCGTTGACGTTCAGCCCCGTCACCGTGCCGAGTTCGTCATCCGGGTAGTTGGCGTAGAAGAATTTTTGCGCCTTCGCCGTCATTTCCGATTCGGAAAGGCCCACGGTGCCGCCGACCGCAAGGCCGGCCGCGTCCAGCGCTTCGCCAAGCCGCATCTTCACGACCATCGCGCGCGTCAAGTCGACGGCTGATCCCACCGCCGCAAGCGAGGGCAGCAACGCCAGCGCGTAGATCATCGCGACGTTGCCCTTATTAGAGGCGCGGAACTTATGAACTGCCGCGCGCACAGCGCAAGCGATCGAGCGTATCATGATATTCGCTCCTACCATTGAACCCGTGATGAAACCGCCCTTGAGACGGGCATTTTTGGACGCTTTGACTCAAGACACTGAGCGGGAAGGTTTAAGGAAACGTGAATCGAGAGCGATGAGTGAATAAAGCGCTAACGCAAAGACGTATTTCATAAAGATATGAGCGATCGCGTTAGGACATTATTCAGCACGATCGGATTTCGCCCTCTCTCCTGCCTAGCCTGTAGTGATAAACGCTTGGGGTTGATCGCGTAATCTGCGCCACGGAATGCGCGCACGTTTACGCGCGTCGGAAACAAGGAGGGAGCGCCATGCTTCTGCTGCCGCACACGATGCTGTTCCTAAGCCGATTCAAGCGCGCAAAAGGCGGCGTGGCCGCGATCGAGTTCGTGATGGTCGCGCTGCCGTTCTTCCTCTTGCTCTACGCGATCTTCGACGTCGCGCTCATCTTCTTCGCCTCGACGACGCTCGAGAACGGTCTCGTCGCCGCCGCGCGCCAAATCCGCACAGGCCAGGCTCAGGCCGCGAACATGACCGCCGCGCAGTTCCGAACGCTCGTCTGTAACGAAATATCGATGCTCTTGAGTTGCGACGCGCGCCTCGGCCTCGATGTGCGCAAATACTCCGGCTTCAGCAACGTCCAATTCCCCGCCGCCCTCGACGACAGCGGCAACATGACCGGCAACTTGACGTTCGATCCCGGCACCGCCGGCGACGTCGTCGTCGTACGCGCCTTCTACACCTGGCCGATGCTCACGCCGACGGTCGGCATGCAATTCGCCAACATGGCCGGCGGCCATCGCCTCTTGGAGGCGACGATCGCTTTCCGCAACGAGCCGTTCAACGGCCCGATTCAGAACTGAGGTGCTGTCATGATGCGTTTCTTCAACAGCTTTCGCCGTTCCGATCGCGGCCTCGCCGCAATCGAATTCGCGCTCATCATTCCGGTCATGCTGGTCACGTTTTTCGGCATCGCCGAAATCGCGAACTACATCTTGGCCGCCCGCAAGGTCTCCAACGTCGCGTCATCGGCGGCCGACTTGGTCGCGCAAGACACGGTGATCAACGACGGCGAAATGGCCGACATCATGGGTGCGCTCGACGTCGTGTTGCGTCCGTTCGATCCGGATGAGGCGCAGATTCGCATCACCTCTGTCGTCGCCGATTCCGATGGCGAAACAACCGCCGCCTGGAGCGATGCGCGCAACACCGGCGCTTACGCCGAAGGTTCCCCGATAGACGTCCCCGACGGCATCGTTCCCGACAACCAGGGAATTGTCATGACCGAGGTGAGCTTCACGTATAGGACGCTCTTCGGCATGTTTCTCACCGACGGCATGACGGTGAGCGATACGTTTTATTTGAAGCCGCGGCGTTCGACGACGGTGCAGCGTCAATAGCGTCGCGAAACTTACGCACTCTTTACCTGTGACGTTTAGCGTGCCGCTGAATGACATTCAGCGGCACGTTTCGTGTCGAGCGGGAGAAGAAACTGAGATGAACACCGCGCACGCCACGTCCACAAATACGAAAACCGCGCGGCAAGTGGTTTCTCAAACGCTCAACGACGAAGCCTTCGAACTCGAAGCTCTCCATCAAGGCCTGCGCCGACATGTCACCGCGTGGCGCGACGCCAACGAAGCCGCGATCATGCGTCTCGGCGCCATGATGGCGCGCATCGATGCGATCGTGGAACGCGTCGAACGCCAGCGCACGTGATCTAAGCGCAACATCCCCGCGCCGCCCCGTCCCTTAAACTCCGTAAACGAATCATTAGCGCGGGCGGCTCGCCGCCGGGGGAATCGTGCGCACATTATCGTCGACCAGCCGCGCTCTGTGCGTGGCGGCAGCCATCGTTGCCGCAGCCCTCATCCTGGGCGGCGCGTACTTTGTCGGCTATGTCGGCGAGATTCAGCGCGACCTTAACGATCCGGCCTCCCTGCGCCGCCAAGCCACGAACGAAATCGCGACGCTCGAAAAATCATTGGGTTACGCGGGCTTCCTCAAAGCCTATCGCAACTATCGACTGACCGGCGATTCCGCCTCGCGCCCCCAACTGACGCAGAACGCCAACGACGCCGCGCGCGCCATCGCCACGCTCAAGCAGATCTACGCCGGTGACCGCACCGCCGGCGAAGCGCTATCGGAAGCCGCCGCCGTCACCGACACCTTCGCCCACATCGCCCGCATCGCGCCCCAATTAGGAGACGCTGCGTTGCGCGGCTCGGCCGGGATGGAGACGTTGAATTCCCTCCCCCAGGCCCCGCAACTCGAAGCGACCTATCTCTCTCTACGCAGCGCGCTCGACCGCCTCAGACAAGCCGACATCGAACACCAACTCGGCGGCGCGGCGTCGGCGCTGAACTGGAGTCAGGCCCTCATCATCGGCGCACTCGCGCTCGTCGTACTCGCTCTCATCATCGTAGCCGCACTGTTGCAGTTGGGAATCATCCAGCCGCTAAAGTCGCTGGAACACAGCCTCGCCTCCGTCGGCGACGGCGCCATCAGCCAAAAAATCTGGGGCATCGAACGCGCGGACGAATTCGGCGCCCTCGCCCGCGCCGGCGAAAAGGTCCGCCGCGGTCTCGCCGAGACAAGCGCGCTGAAGACGATGGCCGACAAAGGCCAACTGCACGTCACGCTCGACGGCAACGCCTCGGTCCTATTCGAGAAACTCGTCGCCGACGTCACGACCGCGACCGACGCGCTCAAGACCGCATCGGCCGGCATCGTCAGCCAACAAGACGAAAACCGCCGCCAATTCGAAAAAACCGTCGAGAAGCTCGCGCAGTCCGGCGCAGGCTTCCACGCGGCCGCCAAGGCGCTGAACAATGAAGCCGGCGCCGCCGTGAACGAGATCCGGGCTTCGAACGCACGGCTCGCAGAAACAGTCGACAACCGCCTCGCGCATCTGGGCGCGGTAACGGCCCGCGTCGACGAAAACGGCCGCGCCTTCGAACAAGCTTTCGCCACAGCAAAGGACAAGGCGATCGCTGCCGCGGACGAATTGTCGGCGTCAAACGACACGTTGAAACGGCTGGCCAACGACGCGCACGCGGCTCAAGGCACGTTCACAACCGCGTACGAAAAGATCTCGTCCGACGCGGCGACCACGACCGGTAACGTCCGCACACTAGCCGCACGTCTCAGCGACACCGTTGGGTCGATCGACCAGCGCCTGACGCAAAAGCTCACGGGCCTGGACAATCTCGAACAGCATCTGACGCAAATCCTCGCCAAACTGGACGGCAGCGCCGGCGACACGACCGCCGCGCTGAAGAACGCGGCAACCGCGCTCGACGAACGCGGCATCGCCGCGCAAGCACGCATGACGCAAACCCTCGCCGGTCTCGACGAAGCGCTCCGCCGCGTCCGCGACAACCAAACCGCGTCGCACGAAACCTCGGCTCAGACAGTTCTCGCCGCACAGCGCACGATCGGCGACGCCGCCGAAACCCAAACCCAACTCGCCGCCGCGATCGCGCGCCTCGACACCATCGCCGCACAACTCGATCGTCCGGCAGTCACAACGCCAACCGTCGACGCCCCGCAAATCACGGCCCTCGCCAAAGCGCTGCAAGATCAGGGCGAGTCGATCCGCAACGAGATCCGCGACCTCGCCGTCCGCCTGACGGAAGATCGCCTTCTTGCCGGCGCCGACATGCCGTTCCTGACCAGCAAAGCCGCGCCCGATCAGAACGCACCGCGCCAGATGACGCTGGCCGACGTGCCCGGCGCCGAGATCATGTCGCGCCTCCAAAATCTCGCCGCCGAAATGAACGCCGCGCAATCGCGCCTCGATCACGCACAGTCGCTGAAGGACGCGCTCGGCTCGTTCGCGTCCGAGGTCAAAACCCTCGCCGCCAACGCCGACCGTTCGGCCCGCATGCGGAACATGGGCAAGGCCCTCGAGCACCACGCCGACGAAATCGAAACCCACGCCAAGGCCGTCGAACCGTCGTCGGGCGCGCTGCGCAACGAAATCCACGCCATCACCAGCGAACTGCGCACCGTCGCCGCCCGCGCGCAATCGAACAACGTCAAAGACGCCGCGACCCTGCGCGAAGCGGCGATCGACCTCGGCGCCCGCGCCGAATCTCTGTTCTCCTATTTCGAAAACGCACCAACACTCGCCGCCGATGACGACGATGATGAACCCGCGCCCCAAAACACCGACGCCGCCGCAGCCGATCTCCAAGCTCTCGCGCAACTCATCGGCCGCCTCGAAGCCCGCGCCGAGCATCTCTCGCAGTCGGCGGTCGCCGCGCGCTTCACCGAAATCCGCGACGACCTGAGTCCGGCCGAACGCGAAGCAGGCCTACGCGAAGTCGAACGCGCGACCGACGGCGCCGTCCACGCGGTGTTCGAATCGATCGAGCGCTTGAACAACATCGCCGCCGCCCTCGCCCGCGCCGGCGACGTCGAACGCCGTCGTCACGCCGCCCACTGATCTAACGGATTGTCTTGTGCCCCGGCAGGATCGCAAACGGATCGTGCCCGGGAAGGCCAAGTTCGTTGCCCTTCTCGCGCGCCCCGTTGCCCTGCCATCCTGACTTCGGCTTCAGCCAGCCCTTCTTCGCGCCGGCTTCTTCCAACGACATCGTCGTCGTATCCGCACCAAGCAATGCACCGACATCGCCGTTCCGGTTCAACGGGTCGAGCGCGCCCATATCGACATTGCCGAAATTCGGCGGACAGTCGCGCTTCGCAGCCACGCTCAGCGAAACATCGTCATTGCAGAGATGCTTCCACACCGCGAGCGCCGGATCGCCTTCGCGCTTCTGCCGCTCCGGCACAACCGCCGCCTCGCGCGGCCGGAACCGCGGTTGAGCGGTGATGATGTCGACGGGCCCGAACTTCTCGACATCGGGCGGCGGCGGCAACAACTGCGGTGCCAGCGCGATAATCTTAGGCTCCGGCGGCGGTCGCTCGACCGGAAGTTGAAACGATATCGACCCGGCCAACGCCCACAGCACCGCAACGTGCACCACCAGCGCAATGACGACGCCCACGCCAAAGCGTCCGCGCGCGGGCGCGGTGGCGAACGTCTCGCTTAAGGGCTGATCCGAATTCACACGCCACCGCAACGACTTGGCCAGTCGTTAACATGGGCTGGATTGGTGGTGGGTACAAGAAACAGGCGGGGGCGTGGATGCTGGGTTCATCCACGCCCGTTCCCATTCAGCGATGGGGGTCGCTGGTTGGCCGCCTACTGTGCCGTAGAGTCGGATGAATGGGGGACGACTCTGCCGGCGGGGGACTCGTGACCGGTCTTGGGGAAACCGGCTTACCAATGAGTCAAACGTTAGCGGCCATTCCTTAACAAAATACTAATTGTAGAAACCTCAAGCTTCGCGCTGTAGCTGCAGGCCGTAACGGCAGTTCCCCCGCCCGCAGAAACTCAGCTGCGCAACCGAATTAATCCTTCTTGCGCCACAGAAGCGACGAGCTTCCCCTCGCGTGTAAACAGACTGCCGCGATTGAACCCGCGCGCCCCCGCCGCACTCGGACTGTCCTGCGCATAAAGCAGCCAATCGTCGACGCGAAACGGATGATGAAACCACATCGCGTGATCGAGGCTCGCGGACTGCAGCCGCCCCGAAAACCAACTCACCCCATGCGGCAGCAAACACGTGTCCAGCAGCGTCATGTCCGACGCATACGCCAGTACGCACTGATGCATAGCGAGTTCGCTCGGCATCGTGCCGTTCGCCTTGATCCAGACGTTCTGATGCGGCGCTGTCTTCGCCGGATTAATCAGATCGTCCGCCCGTTCGACCGGCCGAACCTCGATCGGATTGGGCCGCGTAAAATGTTCGCGCACCTTCTCCGGCAGTTGATGTGACAAACGCTTGCGCCGCGTCTCTTCCGTCTCAAGCCCCTCAGGTCCCGCAACCATCGGCGCATCGAACTGATGCTCGAGCCCGGCCTCCGGCACCTGAAACGACGCCGACATATTGAAGATCTGCTCGCCGTGCTGAATCGCAACGACGCGCCGCGTCGAGAACGTCTTCCCGTCCCGCGCACGGTCGACTTCGTAGAGGATCGGCACCTTCGGATCGCCCGGCCTGATAAAATAAGCGTGAAGCGAATGACACACACGCTCTTCAACCGTGCGGTACGCCGCGACCAACGCTTGGCCCAAAACCTGGCCGCCGAACACGCGTTGCCAGCGATCCTTAGGACTTCCGCCCCGGAAAATATTCACTTCGATCGCCTCTAAGGCGAGCAGCTCGAGAACTTCTTGGATCGACCCGTTCATATTTCGCCACAATCACCCCATATGGGCACCAGTGGGCAGAGTTACGGGCTGGTGCCGCTAGAGCGCAAGTACGCGTTTGGCGGTCTAAAGGGTTGGGCTGATGGATCTCGCTTACTTTCTAGGGCGCGCTTGGGATTTCATTCTCTGGTTCGCGAACATGGTCGTCGGCACGGTCGCCAACTCGATCTTCGGCGGCTGGAACGCGGTCATCGCGCTTGCCGTCGTCGCCTTCGTCCTCTTCATCCTCACCCGCGCCACGACAAAGCGTGGCTCGGACGACTAGCTGACATGGAAGGCGGCCTGACAGAGAAGATCTTGGCTGGCATCGTCCTCCTCGCCTTCGTTGCGGCAGTTGGTGCGCGCGCCTTCTACAATGACGGCAGGCTGAGCCATGTCACGCTCATCAACCGATCTGCAGCGACGATCGACAGCGCTCGGTTGCGACAGGGCGACCGGGAAGCAACGGTAGGCCAGATCGAACCCGGCCAAATGCGATCCGCCAACTTCATCGCGCAGACCGGATCGCTCTCACTGACCGTAACGCTCAGCTCCGGCCGTATTCTGTCGGCAATCGACGTCGGCTATATCGCGCCTGCCACGTCCGTGACCGTATATTTCAACGTGACCGACGACAAAGTCGCGCTGCTGGAAATGGTCGCACGCAACCCCAGCAACTACTCCAAGCGCTGACCGAGCAGCTTCAGCTTCAAGAACGAAGCGATCGCCGCGTTCTGCGCGTCGCGGTTCGACTTCTTCTGGAAGCCGTGCCCCTCGTCCTTGGCCAGGATGTACCAAGCCTCGGCCCCATTGGCGCGAATGGCTTTGAGCATCTGCGCGGCTTCAGACTGCGGCACCCGCGGATCGTTCGCGCCTTGGATGATCAGCATCGGCTTTTTGATTTTGGACACGTTGGTGAGCGGCGAAATCCGCTCCAGATACTCGCGCATCCGCGGATCGCGCTCGTCGCCATATTCCGCCCGCCGCAGATCGCGCCGATACCCGCTGGTATTGTTCAAGAACGTCGCGAAGTTTGAAATCCCGACGACGCTGATCCCCGCCGTCAGCCGGTCGTTGTACTCGATCATCGACGCATACGACATGAACCCGCCATACGACCCGCCATAGACCGCAACGCGCCGCCCGTCCAAATCGCCCTGCTTGCCGATCCAATCCAGCGTCGCGCCGATATCCTTCACGGAATCCATGCGCTTGTTGCCGTTGTCGAGTTCGACGAAGTACTTGCCGTACCCCGTCGACCCGCGAACGTTCGGCGCCACGACCGCGATCTTCAACTCCTGCACCAGATACTGGATGAACGAATTGAAGTTCGGCCGGAACTGCGACTCCGGCCCACCGTGAATCGAGATCAACACCGGCGCTCGCGTAACACCCTTGGGCTTATAGACGAACGCCGAGACCTTCCGCCGCTTCCCGTCGACCTCATCGAACGTGTCGTAGTCGACCAACGCCGGCGCCACGAAGTCGGCCTTGTCCAGCCCGCCGATCTCGCTGTCCGTCCACGCCACCGGCGGCCGCTTCGCCAAATCCCAAACAAACACGTCGCGCCCTGTGGTCCCGTTCAGCGTAAACCCAAGCCGCCGGCTGTCCGGACTAAAGCGGATATTCTCGACTTCGCCGGGCGCAAGCTTCGGCCCGGCCGAAAGCTTCCCACGCTTCGCATCCATCAGATAAAGCCGCGACGTCCCGCCCTCGTTCACCGTCACCGCAAACGTCCGCCCGTTCGGCGACATCTCCATCGCCTCGACATCCCAAGGCAGATTGTCCGTCAGAATGTCTTCGTCTTCGGTGTTAAGGTCATAGCGAACGATGCGCCGAAACTCGGAATCCTCATCCGAGATGTAATAGAGCGACTTCCCGTCCGGCGAAAACTTCGGCGATCCGCGGAAAATTTTCACCGGCGAAGGCTTGATCTGCTCCTTCCGCCCGATGGTGAGATCGACGAGCCAAATCTGCTGCTCGCTCACCGACACATCGCGCGTCACCGCTAGCGTCTTGTTGTCGAACGAAAAATCCGCCGAACTCCAGCTGCCGTCTTCCTCCAGCACCGCGCGCGCCGACTTCGGATCCGAAGCATCCGCCACCATCACCCGATAGCGCGCGGAGTCCGCCGGCACGCTCGTCCAAGCCACCCACTTCCCATCGCGCGAAAACACGGCATCCGTATTGCGCGTCTTGCCATCCGACAATCGCACCACATCGCCGTTGCGATCGTTCAATAGATAAAGCTGAAACTGCTCGTCCCCGCCGCTATCGCGGCTGAACAACACCGTCCGCTCCGGCCACTTCCCCGGCCGGTACAGCGCCGAATTCACCGGCTCGTCATAAAAACTAAGCTGCCGCCGCATGGCGAGCGGCGACTCCACCCGATGCAGCTGGTTCGTCTCGCCAAACCGCGTCTGAATCAAAACCCCACGCCCATCCGGCGAAAAATCCAAAAACACCGCCCCACGCACGGCTTGATACAGCCGCAGTCGCTCCTTCACCGAAGCCGGCGTGTCCGGAATGTTCTCAAGGATCAAACTACCGCGCTCAACACGCCGAACGTCGGCGGCGAAAACAGGCGACGATGCCACCGCAACAACCGAAGCTGCAATCAAGAGACGAACAAGCACAGGCATATACCCCAGGGCTAAGTGCAACCCGTTATACCGGCCACCCACCACCACGCTCCACCACCGAGGACGTGCGCACCCTCTTCCCCCTCCCCCTTGTGGGGAGGGGTAGGGGTGGGGGTGCCGCGGCATCTCCACAAACAACTGCGCTGACACAGGCTCAAGAGCACCCCCACCCCTACCCCTCCCCACAAGGGGGAGGGGGAAGACAAACCGGCATCGCCGTCGTACCACTTCGGCCATGCCAGCCATTGAATCCCGCGTCGACCTGACCTCCGACACCGCCCGCGCCAACCGTGAGGGCCACCTCAAACTCCTGGGCGAAGTACGCGCCCTCGAAGCCAAAGTCCGCGCCAACTCGGCAAAGTCCGCGAAAAAATTCGAAGAGCGGGGCCAACTCCTCCCCCGCGACCGCATCGACCTCCTGCTCGACCGCGGCACCCCGTTCCTCGAACTCTCCACCCTCGTCGGCCTGAAGATGCACGACGACGACGGTGCGGAGAACGCGTCCGGCGGCGGCGTCATCACCGGCATCGGCACCGTCTCCGGCGCGCGCGTGGTCGTGAACGCCAGCGACGCCGGCATCAAAGGCGGCGCAGCGACGCCGATGGGCGTCGACAAGACGCTGCGCGCGCAAGCGATCGCCCTCGAAAACAAACTGCCCTACGTGCAACTTGTCGAAAGCGCCGGCGCAAACCTGCTGCGCCAAGCCGAGATGTTCGTCCGCGGCGGCCGCAGCTTCGCCAACCTCGCGAAAATGTCGAAGGCCGGCATCCCAGTCGTCGCCGTCGTCCACGGCTCATCCACCGCAGGCGGCGCGTACCAACCGGGCCTCAGCGACTACGTCGTCGTTGTCCGCGGCCGTTCCAAAATCTTCCTCGCCGGCCCGCCGTTGCTCAAAGCCGCCACCGGCGAAATCGCTACCGACGAAGACCTCGGCGGCGCAGAGCTTCACTACCAAGTCTCCGGCCTCGCCGAATACATGGCCGAAGACGACCGGGACGGCATCCGCCTCGCCCGCGAAATCTTCGCCAAAATCGCCTGGGGCAAACTCGCCGCCAAGCCGCAATACAAAGAACCGCTCTACGACGCCGAAGAACTCCTCTCCGTCGTCCCGCTCGACTACCGCAAGCCCGTCGACGTCCGCGAAGTCGTCGCCCGCATCGTCGACGGCTCCGACTACCTCGACTTCAAGCCCGACTACGGCCCGCACACCGTCTGCGGCCACGCGGCGATCGAAGGCCACACCCTCGGCATCATCGGCAACAACGGCCCCATCGACACGGCGGGCGCCGTCAAGGCGGCGCAGTTCATCCAACTCTGCGACCAATCCGGCATCCCGCTTTTGTTCCTGCAGAATACGACCGGCTACATCGTCGGAACCGAGGCCGAGCGTGGCGGGATCGTCAAACACGGCTCGAAAATGATCCAAGCCGTAACGAACGCCGCCGTCCCCAAGATCACGCTCCACATTGGCGCCTCATTTGGAGCGGGAAATTACGGCATGTGCGGACGCGCCTTCGATCCCAAGTTCATCTTCGCCTGGCCCAACAACCGCATCGCGGTCATGGGTGGCGAACAGGCGTCGAAAGTGATGACCATCATCGCCGAAGACGGCGCCCGCCGCGCCGGCCGCGAACCCGACACGAAGGCCCTAGCCGCCGCCGCCAAGAACATCATCGACACCTACGACGCCGAGTCCACCGCCCTCTTCGCGACCGCGCGCCTCTGGGACGACGGCATCATCGACCCGCGCGACACCCGCCGCGTCGTCGGCATGTGCCTCGACGTCTGCAAAGAAGCCCAAGAACGCCAACTGCGCCCGAACTCGTTCGGCGTGGCGCGCATGTAATCAAGGAGACCCCCATGGAAAGAATCTTCGGCGGCCCGATCGTAGCAACGCTGCTCAAGCTCGCGGTGCTGTCCTTCATCGTCGGCCTCGTCTTCGCGATCTTCGGCATCGACCCCGTCGATCTCTGGCGCGAATTCGGCACGACGATCCAGCGCGCCTGGACACTGGTCTTCGACGCCCTCGATTGGGGTTGGAAATACGCGATCCTCGGCGCGATCGTCGTGCTGCCGCTCTGGATCATCTACCGCCTGGTGATGGCGGTCGGCGGCGGCGTCGGCCCGAAGAGCACGCGCGAATGAAACTGACCGAACAGCACGAAGAACTCCGCCGCTCGCTCATCCGCTTCATCGACACGGAGATCAACCCGCACGTCGACAAGTGGGAGGAACACCCGCCCTTCCCCGCGCATGAACTGTTCGGGAAAATGGGAAAGGCGGGCTTCCTCGGCATCACAAAGCCGGAAGCCTTCGGTGGCCTCGGCCTCGATTACTCCTACGCCGCCGTCTACTGCGAGGCGCTGGGCCACATCAACTGCGGCGCGATCCCGATGGCGATCGCCGTGCAAACGGAAATGGCGACACCCGCCTTAGCGCGCTTCGGCACGGATGAAGTCCGCGCCGAATTCCTGGCCCCCTCGATCAGCGGCAAATACGTCGCCTGCCTCGGCGTCTCCGAAGTCGGCGCCGGCTCCGATGTCGCCTCGATCAAAACGACCGCACGCAAGGACGGCAGCGACTACGTCATCAACGGCGGCAAAATGTGGACGACCAACGGCGCTCAAGCCGACTGGATGTGCCTGCTGGCCAACACCGGCGACGGCCCCAGCCACCGCAACAAGACGATGATCTGCGTGCCGATGAAGACCAAGGGCGTCACCGTCGCCCGCACGCTGAAGAAACTCGGCATGTACGCCAGCGACACCGCGCAAATCCATTTCGACGACGTGCGCGTGCCGCAACGAAACCGCATCGGCGAAGAAGGCCTGGGCTTCACCTACCAAATGGTCCAGTTCCAGGAAGAACGCATGTACGCCGCGCTCGGCGCACTCACCAGCCTGCAAAAGACGATCGACGAAACCATCGCCTACACGCGCGAGCGCAAAATCTTCGGCAAGTCGGTGCTGGACAACCAAGTCGTCCACTTCCGCCTGGCCGAATTGCAAACCGAAGTCGAGGCCCTGCGCGCCCTCACCTGGCACGCCGTCGAACGCTACGTCGCCGGCGAAGACATGACGAAACTAGCGTCGATGGCCAAACTGAAGGCCGCCCGCCTCAACCGCGAAGTCAACGACGCCTGCCTCCAATACTGGGGCGGCATGGGCTTCATGGCCGAAACCCCAGTAAGCCGCCGCTACCGCGACGGCCGCTTAGCCTCCATCGGCGGCGGCGCCGACGAAGTCATGCTGCAAATCATAGCCAAACACATGGGCACCCTCCCCGGACGTGGCAACGCGTGAACTACCGCCCCTTCAAATCCATCCTCATCGCCAACCGCGGCGAAATCGCAGCGCGCATCGTCAAAGAGGCGAAGGCGGCGGGCCTAAAAGCCATCGCCGTCTATTCCGATGCGGATAAAGGCGCGCGACACGTCGAAGAAGCTGACGGCGCCGTCTACATCGGCCCGGCGCCCGCAGCGCAATCGTACCTAAGCATTACGAACATTCTCGCCGCCGCGAAGTCGACGAAAGCCGAAGCAATCCATCCCGGATACGGCTTCCTGTCGGAAAACCCCGACTTCGCCCAAGCCGTCATCGACGCCGGCCTTGTCTGGATCGGCCCGTCGCCATCGGCGATCCGCGCCATGGGCGACAAGGGCAACGCCAAACAGCTCGCAATCAAAGCGAACGTTCCCGTCATTCCCGGTTACGACGGCGACGATCAATCCGACGCCAAACTCCTCGCCGAAGCCAAGAAGGTCGGCTGGCCCGTCCTCATCAAGGCCGCACTCGGCGGCGGCGGCCGCGGCCAACGCCGCGTCACGGACGAGAGCGCGTTCCTCGACGCCCTCACCTCCGCCCGTCGCGAAGCGCTCTCAGCTTTCGCCTCCGACCGCATGATCCTCGAACGCGCATTGACAAGCGTTCGCCATATCGAAGTGCAAGTCTTCGGCGACGCGCAAGGCGACGTGATCCACCTGGGCGAACGCGACTGCTCCGTCCAGCGCCGCAATCAGAAAGTCATCGAGGAAGCCCCCGCGCCAGGCTTCAGCGAAGCGCTCCGCGCCCGCATGGGCGACGCCGCTGTGCGCTTGGCGGAGGCCGTGAAATACACCAACGCCGGCACCGTGGAATTCCTGCTCGACGGCGAAGGCCAATTCTACTTCCTCGAGATGAACACGCGCATCCAGGTCGAACACCCAGTGACCGAGGAAGTCACCGGCCTCAACCTCATCGCCATGCAATTCGCCGTCGCGATGGGAGAACCGCTCGCCGCTAAACAAGGCGACGTCACAATCAAAGGCCACGCCATCGAAGCGCGCCTCTGCGCCGAAGACCCTGCCGACAATTTCGCACCGCAGTCCGGCCACATCGAAGACCTTCACGTCACGCGGATCGCCCGAACCGACGGCGTCACCGCAGACGGCAATCCGGCATCCGGCCATTACGATTCGATGCTCGCGAAACTGATCGCTCATGGCGAAACGCGCGACGAGGCGCGGGAGAAACTCATCGCCGCGCTCGAAGAAGCCGAAGTTGTAGGCCTCCGCTCGAACCGCAATTTCCTGATCGACGTCCTAAAACGCGATGCCTTCGTCAAAGGAGCCGTCGACATCGGCTGGCTCGAACGCGAACCCGCCTACGCGGAAAACAATCTCGAGCCGCCGCTCGGCGACATCGCCGCGCTGTGGCTGGCGTCGGAGAACGGCACGGCCTGGCGCTCCACCGGCCCCAGCCGCGCCATCGTGATCCTGCGCGAACGCACACGCACGCGCCGCTTCGTGGTCGAGAACAACCGCATCGGCACGCTCCACATCGCCGAGACGACCCGCTCGACATCGAACAAAACCGTCCACCTGAAGATTGAGAATGAGGGCCGCCTCGACGACGCCTGGGTCTACCGAAACGAGACCCGTGTGCACGTCCACTACAACGGCCGCGACGCACTCTTCGAAGACATTACCTACGCCCCCGCCGAACCCAAAGGCGCAGGCGGCGCGAACGTCATCCGCGCCCCGATGGCCGGCCGCATCGTCAAAGTGCTGGCCGAACCCGGCCAAAAGGTCGCGAAGAACCAACTCCTCGTCATCCTCGAAGCGATGAAGATGGAACACGAGTTGCGCGCAGCGAAAGACGGCGTTGTCGACACCGTCACCGCAAAGACCGGCGATCAGGTCGCCATGCGCCAGACACTGGTGACACTAAAGATCGCAGGTCCGAACGCCAACAAGTAGGCGCTGGTCCTGGGGGCGCGGGCGTCCCGCCCGCTTTCCCAAAGTCTCCAAGCGCACGCGCCTTCAACGAGTCGCAAAAGAGCGGGCGGGACGCCCGCGCCCCCAGGACCAGCGCTCTTCCTCAACCTCACCGCCCTACGATCAAGCTATCTTGTACCGCACCGGCAGGCTCTTCAGCCCGCTGACGAAGTTCGCCAGCGTGTTCTTCGGCGTCCCATTGAGCTCGATCGACTGCAGCCGCGGCAGCAGCTCGTTGTAGAGCGCCTTGATCTCCATGCGCGCCAAATGCATGCCCAGGCACAGATGAATGCCGTAACCGAACGCGACATGCTTCTGCACCGTGCGGTCGACCTTGAACTTGAACGGATCCTCGAACGCCTCGTCGTCGCGATTGCCCGACCAATAGAACATGCAAAGGCCGTCGCCTTCCTTGATCGTCTTGTCGCGCAATTTGTAGTCCTGCACGGCGGTGCGCATAAAATGCTTCACCGGCGTCACCCACCGGATCGATTCTTCAACGAAGTTCGAAACCAAACTCATATCGGCTTTGAGCTTCGCCATCTGCTCCGGATTCTTCATCAGCTGCAGCAACCCGCCCGCCACGGTCGAACTCGTGGTGTCGTGCCCCGCGGTCGCGACGATAATGTAATAGCTCATCGCCTCGCGGTCGCCGATCGGCTGCCCGTCGATCATGCCGTTGGCGATGACGCTCGCCACGTCGTCCTTCGGATGCGCGCGCCGGTCGGCGGTGACCTTGCCGAAATACTCGAACAGCTTCATCGCCGTCTGCATCAGATCGACGGTGTTATCGCCCGACGCGCTGAACGCGCCCGTGTCGGCCTTATGCGAGGTCTCGGCGGCCACGTCCGGATCGCCCGGCCCGAAAATCTCCTGCGTCATCTTCAGCATGAACGCTTCGTCTTCCGGCGGCACGCCCAAGATCATCATGATGACGCGCAGCGGATACCAAAGCGCCACCTCCTTCACGAAGTCGCACTCGCCACCCAGCGCCGCCATCCGATCGACGTGATCCTTCGCGATCTGCGCGATGCGCGTCTCAAGCTTCTTGAGGTTCGGCGGCATGAACCAACTCTGCGTCAGCCCGCGCAACTTCATGTGCACCGGATCGTCGAGATCGACGAGCGTCCGGAACAAATGCGTATCGCCGGTCACCGACTTCACCCACTCCTCGCCCTGGATCGGCGACAGATAGGTCCGCATGCGATTGACGAAAATCTGATGGTTCTTCTCAACCTCCAGAATGTCGGCATGCTTCGTCACCGACCAGAACGGCCGAAACCCATTCGGCTCCGTCCAATGCACCGGATCCTCGCGCCGCAACTTCGAATAGACGTCGTGAATGGCCTCGCTCTGATAAAGCTCGGGGTTCACAATCTCATCGTCGATGCGGCCCAATCTGTAACCCGGAAACACGGTTGGCGCGGCACTCATGGAAGTTCCTCCGATTTGTAATGGCGATTTCGCCAAGCTTGCGTCCACGAGCCACAAAACGCAACGACATCCACCCTCCCTCTCATGTGTCATGGTCCGCGTAGGCGGACCACCCACGACTTCCTTCCTTTACGTTTTGAGGGGCGTGCACTGCACAAGACGTGGGTGGTCCGCCTACGCGGACCATGACACAGTGGAGAGAAGCGAAAACGCTGAAACGCCGACCGGAAACGCCAAATGACCAAGAACCTTCAAACGCTCGACTTCGATAGCTCGCGCCCCTCCTCACCTTTCTACAACGAGAGCCACCACGCCTGGCGCCGTGAGCTGCGCAAATTCGTCGACCGCGAAATGATGCCCTTCGCCGACGAATGGGACGAAGCAGGCGCGATCCCGCTTGAGCTCTACAAGAAGGCCTCCGACTTCGGCCTCCTGCGCATGGGCTATCCGGAAGAATACGGCGGCATCAAAGAAGGCCTCGACCGCTTCCACTCCATCGTGACGTCTGAGGAACTGTCGCGTCTCGGCGCAGGCGGCGTCACCGCAAGCCTGATGGTGCACGGCATCGGCCTGCCGCCCATCCTCGCCATCGGCGACGCCGCGATGAAGCAGCGCATCGCGCCGCCCGTCCTCGCCGGCGACAAACGCATATGCCTCGGCATCACCGAACCGTCCGGCGGCTCCGACGTCGCCCAGCTGAAAACGCGCGCCGTCCGCGAAGGCGACGAGTACGTCGTCAACGGCTCAAAAATGTTCATCACCGGCGGCATGCGCGCCGACTACATCACGACCGCGGTGCGCACCGGCGGCCCGGGCATGGGCGGCATCTCGCTCCTCTTGATCGACGCAAACGCCCCCGGCGTCTCGCGCACGAACCTAAAGAAGCAAGGCTGGTGGGCCTCCGACACCGCCGCGATCTATTTCCAAGACGTGCGCGTGCCCGCCGCCAACCTCATCGGCGGCGAGAACCAGGGCTTCATCGGCATCATGCTGAACTTCAACGGCGAGCGTCTCGGCATGGCCGCCGGCGCCAACGCCTACGCGCGCGTTTGTTTGGAAGAAGCGGTGAAGTGGGCCCGCGAACGCATGACCTTCGGCAAACGCCTCGCCGACCACCAAGTCATCCGCCACAAGATCGCGGACATGGTCCGCCAGATCAACGCCACGCAATCCTATCTGGAGATGTGCGCCTGGCGCGTCCAGAACGGTGAAACCCCCGCAGCCGACCTCGCCCTCCTCAAAGTGCAAGCGACGCTCACCATGGAGTACTGCGCGCGCGAGGCGATGCAGATCCTCGGCGGCAACGGCTACATGCGCGGCAGCCGCGTCGAGCGCATCTACCGCGAAGTCCGCGTCAACGCCATCGGCGGCGGCTCCGAAGAAATCATGCGCGACCTCGCCGCCCGCCAGATGGGCCTATGAGGGTTGTGAGAGGAATGAACTCCTGACACTCTGCGCAACCCCTCGCCGCTTCGGAGCCTGACATGCACGTTTCAACATTTCTGGCCTTCACGCTCTTCGCCGCGATGGGCGGCGTCATGCTGTGGAAGCCGGAGTATCTGACCCGCCTCACCGGCGTGGAACTGTCGACCGTCGAGTCCCGCAACGAAGCACGCGCCGTCTATGGCGGCTTCGGCGTCGCGATGGCGCTCGCGATGTTCATCGCCATGGTCTACTCGCCCTTGAGCGGCGGTATCCTGCTGACCTCGGGCCTCGCCCTCATCGGCATGGCCGCGGGCCGCGGCTACTCGGCCTGGCTGGAGATGCCCACGAACAGCCTCATCTGGGTCTTCCTCGGCATCGAAGCATTGCTCGGCCTCATGCTCTTCTTCCGCGTCTGACGCGAAGGTCTCGCCGCGGCAAGGTTGGCGGCGCCGACACCGTGCTGGTGTGCGCCGCCGCACTTTTCGATCACGCCGTCCCGATAATGGTGCGCCAAGCCGTGGTTCCGCACGCTGTCCCCGAGTCCGAACCGTAATTCCAACCGCTGTTGCAGCAGCGACACGGCATTCTAGCGCACAAGCTGTGTCGCACCGGTTTTATCGCTTCTAGTGTGTTGAACGCCGTTCAAACATGAGCGATGAAAATAAGACGACAGTGATTCGTCGTTTTTCATCCGGGGGGATGCGCCTTGTCTCACGCAGAGATTCCGACCGAACGCCGCCGCGAAGAGCGCCGCGAAACCGCCCACGCCAACAAGCGCGCCGAGATTCTGGCCGCCGCTCGCCGCGTGCTCGGCCGCGACGGGCCCAAGGGCCTGACCATCCGCGCCGTAGCGTCAGAGGCCGGCTACGTCCCCGGCGCCGTGTATTTCTACTTCCACTCCAAGGCCGCGATCCTCTCCGAACTCGCCGTCAGCGAACTCTCCGGCCTGACGAAGCATCTGCGCTCAACCACCGCGCGCGACGCCGCCGACCGCGCGTCGCAAGCCGCCGAAGTCTTCGCGACCGCCCACACGATCTTTGAACAAGATTCAGAAAATCGATTGAGCCCCGGCTCCGAACGCGCCCTACTGGGCCGCCTGATCGCCCTATTCCAAACAGTGGGCGAACCCCTGAAGCTCGAACACCTGCCGCCCGACCAAGCACAAGCGCGCGCCTTAGGGCTTTCGTCGGCCGCCATCGGCCTGGCAACGCTCGCCCGCATGGGCAAGCTGGACAAACTCGGCGTCACCTCCGCCAGCGCCCTCCGCGAAATCGCCCACTGCCTGAAAACGGCCCCGGAACGCGACGAAGCGACGGGGACTTAAAGAAGAACTGTCATCCCGGAAGTTAGGTGAGCGCGTTGCGCAGCAACGCTCTTGCGAACCTTACTGTCCGGGACCCAGGGACATAGCACCAACGTTTGCGCGGCGACCCTAGGTCCCGGACAGTAAGACGCGTGACCCAACTGCTTCGCAGTTGGACGCGTCTAACTTCCGGGATGACAGCTCTGGTTTAAACCCGCTCGAACACCGCAGCGACACCCTGCCCGCCGCCGACGCACATCGTCTCGAGCCCGTAGCGAACCTTCCGCCGCTTCATCTCATGCATCAGCGTGGCGAGAATACGCACGCCCGTCGCACCAATCGGATGCCCAAGCGAAATTCCTGACCCGTTGACGTTCAGCTTATCGCGATCATCCCACCCCCAACGCTTCAGCACACCCAGAACCTGCGCCGCGAACGCCTCGTTCAACTCGACAAGATCGATGTCCTTCCACGTAAGCTTCAACCGCGCAAACAACTTCTCAACCGCGGGAACCGGCCCAAGCCCCATCGTCGCCGGATGACACCCAGCCGCCGCCCACCCGACAAGCATGCCCATAGGTTCAAGCCCAAGCGAGGCAAGCTTATCTTCGGCGACGATCAAACAAGCCGCCGCCGCATCATTCTGCTGGCTCGAATTTGCTGCCGTCACCACACCGCCCTTGATGATCGGCTTCAGCCCCGCGAGCGCCTCAACGGTCGTGTCGGCGCGGAAACCCTCATCGCGCGCAACCATCACCGGATCGCCCTTCTTCTGCGGCACAGGCACGGCAACGACCTCATCGGCAAACTTGCCCTCGGCCCAAGCACGCGCCGCGCGACGATGGCTCTCGACCGCAAACGCGTCCGACGCCTCGCGCGTAATCTGACACTCACGCGCCACATTCTCCGCCGTCTCGATCATTCCGGAAATCACACCGAACCGATCGACAGGCTGCGACCGCTCACGCCCACGCTCCAACCGGTCGTACATCGTCACGTTCCCGGCACGCGCGCCGGAACGCATCGACGTTGTGTAATATTCGATATTGCTCATGCTCTCGACGCCGCCCGCGATCACCACATCGGCGGCACCCGTCTCCACCATCATCGCCGCCGTCACGATCGCTTGAAGCCCGCCGCCGCAACGCCGGTCGATCTGCAACCCCGGCACCTCAATCGGCAAATCGGCCGCCAACGCCGCCCACCGCCCGATGCAAGGCGCTTCGCTGTTCGCATAGCTTTGCGCAAACACCACGTCGTCAATGCGCGACGGATCAATCCCGCTGCGCGATACGACCGCGCGAACCACGTGCGCCGCCAGCGTCTCCGCCGGAACGTCCTTCAGACCACCCAAATACTTCGCGACCGGCGTACGAACCGGCGCCACGATCGCAGCGCGACGAACCATCAGATCACTCCCTTGCGTTTGAGATCGTCGACGCGCGCGTCGCCCAAACCCCAATCCTTCAACCCCGAAACATTATCCCCGCCGATCGCGGGCGGCGGCCCTTGCACAGCCCCCGGCGTCGCACTGAACCGCGGCGCAGGCGCAGGCTGCACGACGCCGTCGATCTCGACGAACACATCGCGCGCAACGTTCGCCGGATAGGACGGCGCCTCATCCATCTCCAACACCGGCGCAAAACAAACGTCGCTGCCTTCCATGATCGCGCACCACTCATCGCGCGTCTTGGTGGCAATCACAGCCTCAAGCTTCACCTTCAACGCCGGCCAGCGCGCACGATCCAACTGATGATCGAACTCAGGATCGCTCAACCCCGCCTTCTCGCGCAGCAACGCATAGAACTGCGGCTCGATCGACCCGATAGCGACCCACTTCCCGTCCGCACATTTGTAGGCGTCATAATAGTGCGCGCCGCCGTCGAGCCGGTTCGTCGCCCGCTCCGGTCCATGCGTACCCTCGGCGCGAAAGCCGTAGAAATAGGACATCAAAGATGCAGCTCCATCGACCATCGCCGCATCGACAACTTGGCCTTTTCCCGTCGCGCGCGCATGCGTCAGCGCCGCCAGCAAACCGAAAGCGAGATACAACGCTCCACCACCAAAATCACCGATCAGATTGAGCGGCGGCACCGGCCGCTCCCGCGTCCCGATCGCATGCAGCGCCCCGGTGATCGCGATGTAATTGATGTCGTGCCCAGCAGCCTGCGCCAACGGCCCATCCTGCCCCCACCCCGTCATGCGCCCATAAACAAGCTTCGGATTACGTGCGAGCGCGACGTCAGGCCCAAGCCCCAACCGCTCCATCACGCCAGGCCGAAACCCCTCGAAGACAATGTCCGCCTTCGCAAAAAGATCGAGACACAGCGCCGTCGCATCCTTGTTCTTCAGATCAAGCGCCAACGACCGCCGCCCACGATGCGTCACATGAAAGGGCTTCGCCGGCCGAGCATCCTTGCGATCGATGCGAATAACATCAGCCCCCAAATCCGAAAGCAGCATCCCGCAAAACGGAGCCGGCCCCAGCCCCGCAAACTCCACCACCTTCACGCCATCAAGCGGTCCCTGCGCCACGCAAGCCTCCTAGAATTCCCGCTGTTGTCGATCCACGAGCGCAGCTTGTCCACCCCGCTTGGACTTTCTGCACCCCTCGCCCGCCTTGGGCGGGAGAGGGGCCGGGGGGTGAGGGTGGGACCATCCGCCGCTCGGCGCATTTCGAAAAGAGGGAGGCGTCGCCAACGCTCAGAGAACATCGTCCACATTTGCTGTGCTGGAGATTCCCACCCTCACCCCCAGCCCCTCTCCCGCCCAGGCGGGCGAGGGGAGCGTTACGGAATACTCCCGAACCTCGCAACGAATCCCGATCCCTTTGCCGAGCACCGCCGCATCGGTGATAAACGATCCATCCGAAGCAGGAATCCCGCATGCGCTACTGGTGGTTTTGGACCCACAAATGGATCGGCCTCATCGTCGCGCTCCAAGTCCTGGCGTGGATGGTCAGCGGCCTCTTCATGACCTGGTCGCCGATCGAGAAAGTCCGTAACGAACACCTGATCCGCGAAGCCGCTCCGCGCGCCGTCCAACAATCCGTCGACCTCACGACCGCAACCGCCGCACTCGCCACGCTGTCGGTTCCAATCTCGCGCCTCGAACTCGTCGACATCGCGGGCCGCTGGATGTGGCGCATCGACGTCGCCGGCAAACCGCACGCGCTGATGGACATCGCGACGAGCAAAATGATCTCGCCGCTCAACGAAACAGCGGCGCGCGACATCGCAACCGCCGACTACGCCGGCGAGGGCAAGATCGTCTCGGCCACCTTGATCGAGAAATATCCGCCCATCGAATACCGCGCCGCGCTCCCCGTCTGGCAGTTCATCTTCGACGACGCCGATGAGACGCACCTCTACGTCGCGCCTTTGACCGGCAAGGTCGTCGCGCGCCGCAGCGGCCTCTGGCGCACGTACGACTTCCTCTGGTCGCTGCACACGATGGACTATGCCGGGCGCGACAACTTCAACAACTGGCCGGTCGTCATCATGTCGTTCTTGAGCCTGACGCTCACCATCACGGGCATCGGCCTTCTCGTCTACCGCCTCTGGCCGAAATCATTCGCAAACCGCCGCTCGGAGTAAAAGCATCCCATGGGAGACATGATCGAAGTCGCGCGCTCCAGCGTCCAAACGTGGGAGTGCGATCAGATGGGCCACATGAACGTCCAGTTCTACGTGGAGAAAGCGGACGAAGGCCTCGCTGCGCTCGCCGCTGCATTGGGCCTCAGCGCCCGCGCCCAACGCAGCAACTTCGCGGCGCTCACGCCGCGCGAACACCACATCCGCTTCCACCGCGAACTTCGCCCCGGCGCGCCGTTCGTCGTGAAAGGCGGCGTCATCGAAACGAAGCCCGAAGGCCTCATCGTCTACGAAGAAATGCAGAACGCGGCGAACGGCAGCATCGCCGCAACCTTGGTCACGCGCGCCGAATGGTGCGAAGTCGAAACGCGCGGCGGCCTACCGTTACCGGTAAGCGCCATCGCCAAAGCCGCCCCGCTCACCATAACGCTGCCGCCGCACGGCGCACCGCGCGGCCTCGACATGGCGCCGCAACGCCCGGCGCCGAATCTGAAAGAGGCCGAAGATCTCGGCATGGTCTCGACCTTCCGCGGCACGGTCTCGCGCGAACATTGCGACGCGACCGGCTATCTCACCATGCGCCACTACATGGGCCGCGTGTCCGACGGCATTCCGAACCTGATCGCACAAACCCGCGGCGAAGACCGCTCGACCAGCCGCATCGGCGGCGCGGCGCTGGAATACCGCTTCGTCTACCGCATGCCGGCGCGCGAAGGCGATCTGCTGGTACTAAAAAGCGGCCTCAAATCCATCACCGGCAAAACCTACACCTGGTGCCACTGGCTGTTCGACGGCGAGTCCGGCGAAAACATTGCAACCGCCGAAGCGATCGCGATCTCGATGGACCTCGTCGAACGCAAAGCAATCGAAATCCCGCCCGACATGCGCGCGAACCTCGAACGCCTGGTGATCCCAGGCCTATCTGTTTAGAGGCAAGTCAAACATTCGCGCGGCGGTTCGCGATATCGGCGACCGCGCGAATTTCGTGGCGGACGAGTTCGGGGAATTCCATCGGCAGGAAGTGGCTGGCGTCGCCGACGCGCACGACGGTGATGTCCGGCCGGATCTTGAGCAGCGACTCGATCACCGGCTCGGAACACGTCGACCGCTTCGCGCCGACGATCAAGGTCGTCGGGCAGCGCAAATTGCCAAGCTCTTCCCAAACGTCGAGCGGACCGGCGCTGTAGTTCGCGGCCTCCCATCCCGGCGTACAGGCAAGCCGCACTTGACCATCCTCGAGATAGTCGACGGTGCCGCCCTCGACATAGTCGCGCACCACGCCTTCGGGCCACGTGCGAAACGCGCCTTTGCCGCGATAGGCGTCGAACATCGCTTCCGGCGAAGGCCAAATACTGCGCCGGCGCTTGGCCTGCGCCACCATCGGGAACATCCGGTCGCCCAGACCCAACGCGCGCGTGATCCGCAGCCAGCGCAGGTCGCGCTGCGGCACGATCACCGGCTCGATCAGCACAAGCCCCGTCGCCCAATCCGGCCGCGCCAGCGCCGCCATCAAGCTCACCGTCGCGCCCATCGAATGTCCGACCAAGATCTTCGGCCGTCCGTCGATCTCTTGCAGCATGCGCAAGATGTCGTCGCGATAGATCATCCACGACGTCATGCCCTTTGGGTTCGCCGCCAGCGTCGTCTTGCCGTGTCCGCGCAGGTCGGCCGCATAGAGCCGAAGTTCGTCCGCAAGCCCCGCAAGCAACGTGCGATAGGTCAGCGCGTTGAATCCGTTCGCATGCGAAAACAAAAGCGACGCCGCGCGCGGATCGGCCTTCTCCCAAGCGAGCACCGAGGTCTCGCCGTCCCACGTCTTGAGCGACCGCCGCTCAGGCCAATGAACCGCCTCGCGCGGCGCCTCGGTCGCATCGACCGCCACGCGCTTCGCGAAATGCGTTGCATGATCCTGAATCAGTTGCATGGCGCGCAGTGTGCCAGCCCCGCGCGACTGAACAAAGACACAAAGGCCGCACGCAATCGCTCGCGCGCGACCTTTGAACGCCGTTCAAAAATTCAAACGAAAATCAGTCTTTCGCGCGCGTCATGGCGAGCGACGCCTGACGCCCGATCGCGCCATTCGTAATGCGCGTGAACGCCAGCGCCATCTGATCCGCGCCTTTCAGCGTGCGGTCATAAACGGTCACATCCCACTGCCCGTCATCGCCGATGACAAGCTGCGAGATCGACAGCGTGTCGCCCGACAGACGCGCCCACGTCGTCTTCTTGCCATCGAGCGCGTAGCCCGACTTCAGATCGACGAAGAGCCCGGCGCTCTTGCCGCGCTTGAACGTCAAATACGACGTCTTCACCTTCGACTTCGACATGTCGGCGACGTCCGACGACATCGTCGTCCAGCTGATCTTGAACCCGTCGGCCGCCTTCTCGATGATCACTTCGGAGTCGCGCGCCTGTGTGGCGACCGGCTTCGCGACGCCTTGCGTCGCCTGCCCGGTACCGATCCAGCGGCCGTAGAATTCGTCGATCTTGCGGTCTGCGGCCTGAACCGCCGATGCCAGCGACAGCGCGACAAAGCCAAGCGCCAATGCGATGCGCATGAATGAATATCCCTGAGTGAGTTTGGCCGCCCCGAGCCACGAACGGGGCCCATCAAATCACGGGGGCCCCGTCTCCTGCAACGGCTGAGACGCCTAGTTAACTTTCGCCGGCCCCTTGAGCAGGCTGAGCTTGATCGCGCGCACAATCCGGCTGTTTTCAAAGCGGGTAAAGCGCACGTCCATGCCCTTCTCGGTCAACGTCCGGTCGTATTGGACCACGTGATAATTCCCGTCTGGGGCGACTGAGATCTGCACCATGCTCAGCGTATCGCCATTGATGACAGCCCACGCCGTGTCTGCGCCGAGGTTCAGATCACCGGAAGTAACGTCGCGAAACAGCGTCGGCTTGTCCGTGGCACGGAAGGTCTGCACGTACGTCTTGGTGTCGGCCTCCTTCGGCAGTTCGTCGCCTTCGAGCTTCAGTGTCGACCATTCGATCGAAAAACCGCCTTCAGCCTTTTCCGGTCGAATGACGACCTGGCTGAAGCGCGTCATCTTTCCTTGGTCGCCGTGCGCCGCTTCGCCCGGCACAGGCTCTTCCGACCCGTGGCCGAGATAGACGCCGTAGAAGTCGGAGATCTTCCGGTCGGCCGCCTGGGCCGCCGCCGAAAAGGCAAACATCAAAAGAACGGAAAGAAAGACGGCGCGCATAGCGAACACCCCTGTTGAGTCGGCGCAGATTACACGCCGCACCGCCCGGGAAAAGGGGCACGACGGCACAGCGCCGCGCAACCGCTGAGTGAGCCCGGTCACAACGGCACGCAATCACCGCAAACCAAGCGCCCGGATTTCCTTCGTGGTGAGCTGCCGCTTGGCCGCCGCATAGACGCCACGCCGCCCATAGCGGCCCTCGCGCGCATGCGCTGTCCCGTCTTTGCGCAGCAATACGTCTTCCACCGGGCGCTCGAAAGTCACGCGACGTGTGTCCCCGGCGGGCGTCTTAACGACCTCGACCGATGTCGGCACGGCGGCCAGTCTCACCTCCCACCAGCAATCGCGATGAAGATGAAGCTGAACTTTATCGGATACGACACGCATCCATGCTGCGCGTGCCTTCGCCTCCGCCTCGTTGGCGACGCGCTTATGCGCGCCGCGGGAGAGCCAATGTTTGTTGCGCCGAAGGAGACCGCTTGTCGGATCGACGAAGAGACGCAGACGGCTGTCTTTCAACCGCACAGGCCCCTGACGCCATCGCTCCGTTACCCAAACCTCACCGTCGCGCAGGCTGGTCTTGATCGCGACGAAGTCGGGAATGTGATCGCGCACGTGCTGTTGCACGGTATTCGTGGGTTTCAAATGCGCGCAGATCTCCGACCACACCTTGCCCCACGGCCGATCGACCTGCGCCTCAAGATACCGACGCAGCGGCGCCAGATTTTCGTTCAGATTCTTCGACGTGCCGCGTCCGCGATCATGCACCTTCACCGCGACAGCGGACAAAGACAGGTCGTTGTCGCGCAAGGCTCTTCCCTTGCGCACCCACCCCCCACCGCGGCGGGGTCGTTCCACAATGACCTTCGGCATATCGCCGCGCATGGAGGTCGTCCGACCAAACAAAAAGGGCGCGGCTTATGCAGCTGCGCCCCGTTTCAGTCAAGTCGAAAGCGCCGTCAGGCCGCCTTCTTCGTCGCCGGCGCAAAGCGGCCGTAGAACGTGTCGCCCTTCTCCGCCATGTCGCGCAGCAGTTTGCCGGGCAGGAAGCGCTTGCCGTATTTCTGCGCCAAGCGATCGCAGTCTTCGACGAACTTCTTCGTGCCGACCGTATCGATGATCGAAAGCGGCCCGCCGGTATAAGGCGCAAAGCCCCACCCCAGGATCGCCCCGACGTCCGCTTCGCGCGGATCCGTCACGACCTTCTCTTCGAAGCAACGCGCCGCTTCGATCGCCTGGCGATAGAGAAAGCGCTTCTTCAATTCGTCGACGAGCTCCGGCGTGGACGACGTGATCTTGAACTTCACGATGTCCTTCAACCCCGGCCACAAGCGCTTCTTGCCGCCCTTGTCGGCCGGATAGTCATAGAAGCCTTTGCTGTTCTTGCGCCCATAGCGGCCGAGCTTGGCCACCATCGTCTCGATCAAGGTATCGGCGGGACCGGCTTCATACTTGTCGCCCAGATCCTTCTTCGTCTGCTCGCGCACTTTGTAGGCAAGATCCAGCGCCACGTCGTCCGCCAACTCAAGCGGCCCGCGCGGCATGCCCGTCATGCGCCCGACATTGTCGATGATCGCCGGCGCAATACCTTCCGCCAGCATCTCCTGGCCTTCGCCCACATACGTGCCGAAGCAGCGCGACGTGTAAAACCCGCGCGAGTCGTTGACCACGATCGGCGTCTTCTTGATCTGCTTCACATAGTCGATCGCCACGGCAAGCGCATAATCGCTCGTCTTCTTGCCCATGATGATCTCGACCAGCTGCATCTTGTCGACCGGCGAGAAGAAGTGAACGCCGATGAAATTCTCCGGCCGCTCGCTGGCTTCCGCAAGGCCCGTGATCGGCAAGGTCGACGTGTTCGAACCGAACACCGCCTTATCGGTCAGATGCACTTCCGTCTTCTTCGTAACGTCGGCCTTGATCTCGCGCGTCTCAAACACCGCTTCGATGATCAGATCGCAACCCTTCAAATCGGCATAATCGGTCGTAGGCTTGATCAACGACAGAAGCTTCGTTTTCTTATCTTCCGTCGACCGGCCCTTCGAAATCTGCCCATCGAGCAGCTTCGTCGAATAAGCCTTGCCCTTCTCGGCGTCTTCGATCGAACGGTCCAGCAGCACCACTTCCATGCCCGCTTGCGCCGACACGTAAGCGATACCCGCACCCATCATGCCCGCACCGAGCACGCCGAGCTTCTTGACGGTCGTCGCCGGCACATTCGCCGGACGGCGCGCGCCCTTGCCCAAATCCTGCATGGAAAGGAACAGCGAGCGGATCATGTTCCGCGACGCCGGATCCATCATCAGCTTCGTGAAGTACCGCGCCTCGATCCGCAAACCCGCATCGATCGGCACCGACAGGCCTTCATAGACGCACGACAGAATGTACCGTTGCGCCGGATAGTTATTGTACGAGGTCTTGCGATAGAGCGCGTTGCCCATCGTGAAGACGGTCGACGACCCCTTCTCGTTCGGCAAACCGCCCGGAACTTCAAAGCCCTTCTTGTCCCAAGGCTGCACCGCATCCGGCGTCTCCTTGATCCAGCGCTTCGCTTCCGCGATCAGCTGATCGGCCGGCACAACCTTGTGCACGAGCTTCTGCGCCAACGCCTTCTGCGGATCGAGCGACGTGCCCTGCAAAATAAGCGGCAGCGCATTCTGCGCCCCGATCAAACGCGGCAGACGCTGCGTCCCGCCACCGCCGGGCAGCAACCCAACCTTCGACTCCGGCAGACCGAGCTGAATGCGCGGATTGTCGGCAACGATGCGATAGTGACACGCCAACGTCACTTCCAACCCACCGCCGAGCGCCAAGCCGTTGATCGCCGCGACCACAGGCTTGCCGCACTTCTCGAGGCTACGGAACAGATTGTTGAACTGCACCATGCCGTCATAGCGCTGCTTGATGCGCTCTTCTTCCGTCTTCGGCGCGCCGGCGCCCGAAGCCGCACCTTCCATCTCGTCAAGCGCCGCACCGGCACAAAAACCGTTCGACTTGCCCGACGTGATGATGAGGCCCTTGATCGTCGCGTCGCTTACGACCTTCGGAACGACCGCGCCGATGTCGGCCAGCGCCTTGTTCGAGAGCACGTTCATCGTGCGCTCGGGATCGTCCCACGTCAGCGTCACGATGCCGTCGGCGTCTTGATCCCACTTGAAAACGTTGAGTTTCATGATCTGTGTTCCTTAGACGCGTTCGATGATGGTGGCGGTGCCCATGCCGGCGCCGACGCACAGCGTCACCAACGCCGTCGTCTTGTTGCGCCGCTCAAGCTCGTCCAACACCGTGCCCAAAATCATCGCGCCGGTGGCGCCCAACGGATGCCCCATCGCGATCGCGCCGCCGTTCACGTTGACCTTGTCGTGCGGAATGTTGAGGTGCTTCATGAACCGCAACACGACCGATGCAAACGCTTCGTTGAGTTCGTAAAGGTCGATGTCCTCAACCTTCATGCCCGCGCGCTTCAACACCTTCTCGGTCACATAAGTCGGACCCGTCAGCATGATCGAAGGCTCGGACCCGATCGACGCAAACGCGCGAATGCGCGCCCGCGGCTTCAAGCCCGCCGCGCGGCCGGCTTCCTTCGTGCCCATCAAAACGGCCGCCGCACCGTCGACGATGCCCGACGAGTTGCCCGCGTGATGCACGTGATTGATCTGCTCGACTTCCGGATAACGCTGCTGCGCGACAGCGTCGAACGCGAACTCGCCCGGCATCTGGAACGCCGGCTGTAACGAAGCCAACGACTGCATCGTCGTATCCGGACGCATATGCTCGTCATGATCCAGAATGGTGAGGCCGTTGATGTCCTTCACCGGCGTGACCGACTTCTTGAAGTAGCCGTTCTTCCACGCATGCTGCGCGCGCTTCTGGCTCTCGACCGAATACGCGTCGACGTCGTCGCGCGAAAACCCTTCCAGCGTCGCAATCAAATCGGCGCCGATACCCTGCGGCGAGAAATAGCTCTTAATGGCAATCGCAGGATCCGTCGCCCAGGCGCCACCCGAAGCGCCCATGCCGACGCGGCTCATCGATTCGACGCCGCCGCCGATCGTCAAGTCGGACTGCCCCGACATCACCTGCGCCGCCGCCATGTTGCAGGCCTCAAGTCCCGACGCGCAGAAGCGGTTAATCTGCACACCGGCAACGCTCTCGTCGTAGTCCGCGTTCAAGACCGCGATACGCGCGATGTTCGAACCCTGCTCGCCGACCGGATCGACGCAGCCGAAGATCACGTCGTCCACTTTCGACGTATCAAGGTTATTGCGGTCGCGGATGTTGCGCAGCACTTGGCTACCCAATTCCAGCGCCGTCACTTCATGAAGCGCGCCATCCTTGCGGCCTTTGCCGCGCGGCGTGCGCACGGTGTCGTAAACGAAACATTCAGTCATGTTTTTTCCTCCGATTGTCCAAATTCGATCTTCAACCGCTCGCCAAAGTGACTTCCATCAGTTCGGCCAGTTCGCCCTCGCCGTCGGCCCGCAACCCATCGATCACACGCTGGCGTTCTTCACGTGGCTTGTTCTGGCTTAGCTTTGCCTTACCTTCGATGCGCGTAATCTCCATGCGGATGGGAACGATGGCGCGCGGCACCATCTCCCGGATCTGCGGCTTCAACTCGTCGACGGTCCATCCGTTCGGACGCTGGCTCTCGTACCGCTCCGTCATCTGACGCAGCAGATCGAGTTCATTCTCGCCGACGGCGAGCGGCACGCCGTAGCAATGCACGGCGGAATAGTTCCACGTCGGCACATTTGCCGTCCGGTCCGAAAACCACGTGGGCGACACGTAAGCGTGCGGCCCCGAAAAGACCACCAAAGCCTCGGCACCGAGAAGCGAACCATGCGGGTTCGCGCGGGCGACGTGTGCATAAAGCGTCCCGAATTTCCCCTCGTCTCGCTTCAGCATCAACGGAATATGCGTTGCGAAAAGCCCGTTCGGACCGTTGCTGACGACGATCCCGAAATCGCAGGCATCGATCAGATCGTGCTGCGCCGAAAGCGCGTCGAGCGCATAGTGTTTGGGAGCGTACATGGGGCGTCCTCCGTAGCGCCGCCGCCTTACAACGACCGCGCAATAAGCAGCTTCATAATCTCGTTCGTGCCGCCGTAAATCTTCTGCACGCGGCTGTCCGCATACATCCGCGCGATCGGATACTCGTTCATGTACCCGTACCCACCGTGCAACTGCAGACACTCGTCCACCACGCGGCACTGCACTTCCGTCAGCCACAGCTTCGCCATCGACGCCATGAACGGATCGAGCTTGCCCTCGAGCAGCAACCCGGTCGCGTGATTGCAAAACACCTTCGCGACCGTCGCCTCCGTCTTGCACTCCGCGAGCTTGAACTGCGTGTTCTGAAACTCGATCAGCTGCTTGCCGAACGCCTTGCGTTCTTTGACGTAGGCGATCGTGTGCTCCATCGCCCGCTCGATCACCGCCATCGCCTGCAGCGCAATGATCAACCGCTCTTGCGGCAGCTGCTGCATGAGATGCACGAACCCGCGCCCCTCATCCATGCCGATCAAATTCGACGTCGGCACGCGCACCTCGTCGAAGAAGAGCTCCGCCGTGTCGTTCGCCTTCTGCCCGATCTTCTCAAGCACCCGCCCGCGCCGGAATCCCTGAACCTCATCCGTCTCGACGACGATCAGCGACGTCCCCTTCGACCCCTGCGTCGGATCGGTTTTGCAGACGACGATGATGAAATTCGCCGTGCCGCCGTTGGTGATGAACGTCTTCGACCCGTTGATCACATAGTGATTGCCGTCGCGCTTTGCTGTCGTCTTGATCGACTGAAGATCCGACCCAGTCCCCGGCTCCGTCATCGCGATCGCGGCCACCAACTCGCCCGACGCCAGCCGCGGCAACCACCGCTTCTTCTGTTCTTCGGAACCGCAATGGAAAATGTACGGCGCCACGATCGCGTTGTGCAGAACGATGCCCCACCCGTCGATGCCGAGCCGGCCCAGCAAATCGATCAGCACCGCCTCATGCGCAAACGACCCGCCCGCGCCGCCGTATTCTTCCGGCGTCGACGCGCACAACAACCCCGCCTGCCCCGCTTTGGTCCAGGTCGCGCGATCGACGTGCTGCTGTTTGATCCACTTTTCGGAATGCGGAACGCACTCGCGCTCCATGAACTTCCGCGCTTCACCTTCGAAGACCTTAAGGTCCTCCGTCATCCATGCGGCCGTTTCGACCTGCAGAACGCCCATGCTTCCACCCGTTTTGTATTCTTTGTTTTTTAGTCGTGTACGCCGGAGTTAACCGAGAACCCGATCAAACGTCCGTGCGGCTCTTCCGCTTTATGGTGCGGATCCTTCTCCGACAGCAACACCTCGATCCGCGCGCGCGCGGTGCGAAGCTCTTCAAGCGCGTGTTCGATGTCGGCGCGTTGACGCTCCAGCAAACTGATGCGCTCCGAGAACTTGCGCACCGTCACCGCAAGCTGCGTCACCTGCCCGTCGTTGATGTCGTAGAGATCGAGCATCTCCTTGATCTCGATCAGCGAGAACCCAACCCGCTTGCCGCGCAGAATAAGCGCCAGCCGAACCCGATCGCGCGGCGAATAGATGCGCGACTGCCCGTGGCGTGTCGGTTTGATGAGTTCTTCGTCTTCATAAAAACGAATGGCGCGCGGCGTAATGCCGAACTCAGCCGCCAATTCGCTTATCGAATAGGTCTTCATAGGGATAGGACCTCAATTGCAAGCGTGACAGTCCATATACTTCCGTTGACGTAAACGTCAAATCACATCCCGCAGGATGCATAACCGGTTGAAATACCTCGCAATAATGAAAGCCGGTAACCCAACCGCCTCCCGGCACAGGCGAGTACATCCTTAGTGACGCTGGCGGAAAGCCAACGAGGCCAAGAACCCGGCCAACGCGGAAAGCAGCACCGCCACGATGCCGTAGAGCGTGGGCTCATACCGGGCGAAGTCCGACAGCCGCCGCTCGATCCCCGTCTTGTCGATGAACAACGTCATCGAACTCGAACTGGTGACCTGCCCGTGAGCGAACGAATAGACGATCACCTTGAGATTGCCCGCCGGCACATTCGGCGGCAGCGCCACCGTCGTGCGGAACAAGCTGCCCGACAGGAAACTCACCGCACCTTCATGCTGCGCGTAGACGTCTTGGCGGATCTTCGTCCGCAAAATCGCCTCGCGAAACTCGCGCGGCCCGCCGACTGAGCCGGGCGCAGGCCCCAGCGCAATGCGGTCCAACCCCAATTCGAATTGATCCAACACGTCGGCGCCCGCGATCTCGCGCAACGGCCGCGTCGACGACAGGAAATAGAACCCCGGCACGCCGGCGAAGCTGCGCTCCTCGCGGTTCATGAAGATCGGCCCGACCCGCTCTTTCTTACGAACCGTCACGAAGTACGGTTTGTCGCTGCGGATCACGACGACGACATCGCGCACCTCGGTCGCCGGCAACGCCGTGCCTTCATCGGTTTCGATGGCGCCGAAAACGACGATGTCCGTGCCGGTGAAACTCGAGGTGATCTCGATCTTGTCGCGCGAAATACCCGCCGCCAAATCCTCGGCGCGCGCTGAGCCTGCGGACAACGCCGCCGCAATCCCCAGCGCGGCCAGGATCGCCCTCATTCGATCCCCTCGATGGACAGATTGAACGGATCCGCCGGCGGCCAGACGAGATCAAACCCAAGGCGCAAACAGATCATCAACACCAGCGCCGCCAGGCAAAGCCTCAGCCAATCGCTCCGCAGCCGCTCGCCATAACGAATACCGAACTGCGCGCCGAACACCCCGCCCACGATCAACAGGGCCGCCAGGATCGCATCGACGCTCTGGTTCGTGATCGCGTGCAGCAAGGTCGAAAACGCCGCCACAAAGATAATCTGGAACAGCGACGTGCCAATCACGATCGAGGTCGGCATGCGCAGCAGATAGATCATCGCCGGGACGAGAATAAAGCCGCCGCCGACGCCCATGATGACGGCAAGCAACCCGATCAGTACGCCGAGCAAAGCCGGCGGTATCGCGCTGATGTAGAGCTTCGACCGCTGAAACCGCATCTTCAGCGGCCAGCCATGCACCCAATAATGCCCGCCAGGTTCGCGCCGAACCGAGCCGACGCTGGATCCGCCATGCCGGATGGTCTGCACGCTCTCCCAAAACATCAGCCCGCCGACCGAGCCCAGAAAGATCACATAGGACAGCGAGATGAAGAGGTCCGCCTGCCCGGCCGCCTTCAACGCATTGAACACCTGGATGCCAAGGACCGAGCCCACGAGTCCCCCTCCCAGGAGGACGCCGCCCATCTTGAAATCGACATTGCCCTTGCGCCAGTGCGTGATCACCCCTGACACGGACGACGCCACGATCTGCGTCGACTGCGTAGCGACGGCGACCGCCGGCGGAATGCCCCAGAACATGAGAAAGGGCGTCAGGATGAACCCGCCGCCCACACCGAACATGCCCGACAAAAACCCCACGGCCGCACCGAGGCCGATGATGAGGAATATGTTCACCGGCATCTCGGCGATGGGCAGATAAATTTGCATGAGTGCCGTGCGGGTCGATCGCGACGCGGGAGGCGACGTCCCCACGCTTAACCCGCGCCGCAGCGTCTGGCTAGTTCACGTCGTCACAACTGTGAACATTGGTCGCGGCACGAAGCGTCGGGATGCTTAACCGGCGAACGCGGGCGCCTCGTTGGCGGTCGGGTTCATCGGCTTCGGTTGGAATTTACGCGCCGCTTCGAGCGAGAGCGCAATGTCGGCCGCGCTCATCGTCTTCTTGAGCTGCTCAAGGCGCTCCGCGGCGCCCGAGTCGCCCTGGCTCGCCGCGATCGCGTACCACTTCGCCGCTTCGTTCGTGTTCTTCTCCGTGCCCATCCCGCGCTCCAGCAGGATGCCCAGATTGTACTGCGAGTCAGCAAGCCCGTAGTCCGCGCCTTCGCGGAACCAGCGCGCCGCTTCCTGGAAGTTCTGGCCGACGCCCGTGCCGTCCGCGAACAGCACCGCAAGATTGTGCATCGCCTTGCGATTGCCGCCCTTCGCCGCGCGTTCGTACCAATTCTTAGCCTGCACCAAATCCTTCGGCGCACCGACGCCGCGCTCATAGATGGCGCCCAGGCGATACTCGGCGACCGTGAGACCTTGCTGCGCGGCTTTCGTCACCAACGACGCGGCTTTCGCGTCATCCTTTGCAACGCCGCGGCCTTCCGCATAGCGCAGGCCCAGCAAGAACTGCGCATTCACGTCGCCACGAACCGCGCCCGCTTCAAGATTGGCGATGGTCACGTCCGGCGGCGCACCACCTGGCAAGACCGATGTCCCCGCCGTGAACGACGCCGGCGGCGTGTCGCTCGTGGGAACGCCCATGCCGTTGGGCTCAACCGCGACGCTCGCCGCACCCGACGCACCGGCTTCCGGCGCGGACGGCGGCGCGAACTCGGCCGGCGACCCGGCGCTGGCCGAATTGCCCGAGCTGGCAGGCCCGTTCAAAATCTCGCCGATGCTGGCGCCCGGATCGGGACGATTGATCTCGTCGTCACCGCCGCCCGGCAGCGTGAAGAGCAGTGCAATAATACCGGCGATCACAGCCAATCCCGCGATCGCGATGATCACAAGCCGCCCGACCTTGCGACCCTGACCCTCTTCGGCACTCGGGAACTTCGGACGACGATGCGCCACGCGATCGGCTTCGGCCTCAGCCGCAGCCTTCGCGGCGCGGCGCGCCTGCGTCAGGAAATCTTCCTTCTTCGGCTGGAACGGCGTTTCGTCCAATCCGGCCGCGTCGCCGTGGGCCTGCTCGAAGGCCTGTTCGAACGATTCCGGTTCAAGATCCGGCAACTCGGTTGTCGGCGGCGGCGTCGACAGCGTACCGGCCATGATCGTCTGCAACGCCGAGACCGAGAATCCATCATCGGCTTTCGGCGGCGGCAGATCGTCCATGAACGACGGAGGCGGCGGTGTCATCCCCGACAGTGCCTTGGCCGTCGTCGTCGAGAACGGTGGGAAGTCCGGCGTCTCGTCGAGCGCGGCCGGCGGCGGGCTGATCGGCGGCGGCGGCGAATAGGGTGGCGATGAACTCAGCGCGGCCGGATGCGTGCTGTGCCGGCCCGAAAACGACTCGAGCGGCACGGCCTCAGCAGCCGCCTTCGCGACCAGGCCATCGACCGTCAGCCGCAAGCCGCCGATCGCTTCCTTGTGCTTCTTGTCCGAAACTTCCAGACGCTGCGTCAGTGCCTTCAGCGAATCCTCGACAACGCGCGAAGACTCGGACGCGACCTCTTCGAACCGGCGGTTGATCGTCTGCAGCGACTGCGTCTGCTTCTTTTCCGAATCGTCCAGACGCGTCGAAATCGTCTTCAGCGCACTCGACACCGTCGACACGGAATCGGCCGCGCGACGCTCGCCGTCCTCGATCTTCGTCGTCAACGCTTCCAGCGTCGATCCGATCGCGCTCAGCGACCCCGCAAGCGGACCGTTGACCGGATCCGAGACGAGATCGAGCCGCTCCGTCAAACCGTCGAACGTGCTCGACAGCGTATCGACCGAGCGCTTCAGCGCCGCGAAGGCTTCCGGATGAACGGCGCTCTTCGACGCGCTCTCTTCCACGCGCTCGCTCAGGCTTTCGACCGACTTCTTCAGCGACGCAAACTGCTCGGGCTGAATCGCGTTCTTGGCCGCCGACGTCTGCGCCAAGCGCCCGTCGATCGAACTCAGCTGGCCGCGCATCTCGTCGAACATCGACGACGACCGCGCTTCCAAAGCGTCAAGCCGCGCCGAAACGCCTTCCGAGACGCTCTTCGAGTTGCTGTTGACCTGCGCGACGGTCTTTTCCGTCGTGTCGACCCGCGAACCCAACTCGCGCATGAACTTCGCGAGCTGCGAAATGTCTTCGCGCGACCGCTTCTCGGAATCGGCAACGTCGTGACGGACGTCGTTGATCCACGTCTCAAGACGCGTCAGCGCATCCTTGTTCGGGAACTCGGCCTTCGCCTGCTCCATCTCGCCCAGCCGCTTCTGCAGCTGCCCCAGCGTCACCTCAAGCCGGCTGAGTGCGTCCTTGTAGACAGGCTCCGGCTTCGCCGCTTCGATGTCGCCGAGCCGCTTCTGCAATTGCCCAAGCGCCGTCTCAAGCTTGCCGATCGCATCCTTGCTCGGCCACTCGACGTTGCCGGCCTCGATGTCGTTCATGCGCTTCTGAACGCTGCGCACGGTTGTCTCGAGTGACTCGAACGCATGCACCTGATCGCGGGCCGACTGGGCCAACGCGTCGGCGGCACTCGTGAACGCCACGTCGGCGAGATGCTTCACCCGCTCGGCGGCGTCGATGCGATCCTGCATCGCAGCGACCGATTGATTGACGGTCGCGATCGCCGTCTGCGCGCGGCGTTCCGAACTTTCCAGCCGGTCGGCCATATCACGCAGGCCATGCGCCACGACGGCGAACTCGCTGCCGCGCAGCTGATTGTCGAACTGCTGCGCCTGCGGATCCTGCTGCGGCTGGCCCTGCGGATGCTGCGGATATTGCTGCGGCTGCTGTTGCTCATAGCGCGGCTGCTGTTGCTGCTCGTAGCGCGCTTGCGGCTGTTGCTGGTCGTACCGCGGCTGCTGCTCATAGCGCGGCTCTTGGCGTTGCGGCACCGCGTTGGCGATGTGCTGCTGGAACGCCTGTGAATAAGACTGGGGCTGCGCCTGGGGAACGGCGTGCGGATAACGCAGGCTCGGCAACGGCGGCTGATACTGCGGATTGGGCTGCGGACCATAGGTCCCGTCGCCCGGTTGATAGGCCTGATTATAAGCCTGTGAATAACCTGAGGAGCCGCCGCCAGGACGACCCTCGGTCATGATGAGTTGGGTGAGATACTCGCCAAGGCTAACGCCCGCGCGCCGCGCCGCAAGCTGCGCCGCCTCACGAGCTTCCGCCTCGATCCCCTTCACATTCCACGGAACGCCGGGCCGCATGCGAATCAATTCCCCCGATTTATCAAGCGACGGTAGGTACGCAAATATCTTGTGTAAAGCAGACGCGCCCCTACTAGAGCTGCGCGTGTTGCTTTCCTGTCGCGTTAACCTTGATTAACGTTGAAATAGTTAAGAAAAGGTTAACTCAGCGTTGCGCGAAAGACTCAAAACAGAGGTCGCGAACAGCAAAATGAAAGCTGTGGGCGCCCCCTGGTTGACGGACTTGCCGAAGGCGCGCGGGCGTGAGCCGTTGCAGCGAATCTGATTCGCTACTCTGCCGCGAGTCGCGAATGCGCGAACGCATAAACCCGGTCCCGCCCGAGCAGATAGGCGGCAAACCCGGCGGGGAAAAGCGGCGCAAACGCCTCGTGAAAAACATCGAGCCCGCCGGTATACGCGCCGAACGCCGGCAGCACGCAGCGTGTCCCATCGGCGACGAAGCAGCGCCGCCGCAAGCGCCGCGCCCGCGTCTCGACCGAAGCCGCGGGATGCAGATGCCCGCACAACTCCCCGCTCACCCGCCCAAGCGTCGGCTCGTGCCGGAACGTCAGCGGCCCGATCGAAAGCTCCGGCGCGCACTCCCCGCCCAGCGCCAGCGCCGAGGCGTGATCGTGATTGCCCTCGATCCAAACGAACCGCCGCCCGCGCATCAACGCGTAGATCCCCCGCCGCGCCGCATCGTCGAGCCGCGCAGGCCCGTCGCCGTCGTGAAAATTATCGCCGAGACAAACGATCGTCTTCGGCTGCAAACGCTCGACCACCGCGGAAAGCCGCGCGACCGTCGCGTGCGTGTCATAGGGCGGCAGCATCTGCCCCGTCCGCATCGCAAACGCCGAGCCCTTCTCGAAATGCAAATCCGCGACGGCGAGCAAACGCTCCTCCGCCCACCACACCACGCCGGAAGGATCCGCCGTCAGCCGCGCACCCAAAATCTCGATATCCTGCGCAGGCGCCGACGCGACCATCCGAAAACTCCGAACTCGGAACGCGTCAGTCATAACCGAACACCAGGATGGCAAAACGCCGACGGCGAAGTTATGCACAGCCGGGTACAAAAGGCGAAACCCATCGGGAGGGGTCCATGTTCAACTGGTTCAAACGCGACCGCGGACCAACACCGCCGGCCGCCTTCCCCTACCCGCTCGAAATTGTCCACGGCAGCGAAGCCCTCGCCGCCTTCGACCGCCTGAAGCGCGAAGGCAAGGGCTCGCCTGTCATCATCGGCGGCGAAGCGATGCTGACCCGCACCATCGAACACCTGGAGTTCACGAAGAAGAGCAAGCGCAGCGTCGAAGACATCCTGCGCGACGCCGCGAACAACCCGTTCCCGCAAGCACTGCGTGCGGAACAAGCGGCGGAAGTCGCCAGGTTCCAAAAAGAAGAGCCCGATTGGATCGAAGAAGACCCGCCGATGGGTGAATGGCCGACAGAGGCGCTCACCACGCCGATGCCGGGACCCGGCCTCGCCCACGACATCCGCACGCGCGCGCTGCACGACAAACTCCACATCGCGCTCATCCCCACGCGCGACGCTACAGAGATCCCGGCCTACCTGAATTGGGGCGGCTGGAACGCGTGCCCGAAGCCGCACCACCACGTCGCCGCCGCGCGCTACTGGCGCGACAAATACGGGGCCGAACTTGTCTCGATGGGAAGCGACGTCGTGGAGTTCCGGGTTGCCCGCCGCCCGCAAACGCGCGACGAAGCCATGACGCTCGCGCGCGAACACAGCGACTACAACAGCGAAATCGAAGAACTTCTGCCCTACGCCGCCGAACTGATGGTGAGCGATTGGTGGTATTTCTGGTGGGACTGAACACGACCACCACCATCGTCATGGCCGGGCTTGACCCGGCCACCCAGTGCGCGCGCGTCTGCGCGCGCTGAGAGTCAACGTTGCGATGGCGATGCTCGGGCAGCGACCCTGGGTGGCCGGGTCAAGCCCGGCCATGACGGATAAATTTGATCAGCGCCGCACCGCCCGCGCCGGAAACGGCGTGACGTTGCCGGTGTCCGCGTCGTCGTCATGCGCGACGTCCAGCAGGTCGCCGGGGCGGCAGTCGAGCACCTCGCAGATCTTCGCCAGCGTCTCGAAGCGCACGCCCTTCACCTTCCCCGTCCGAAGCAGGGACAGGTTCGCTTCCGTGATGCCGACGCGTTCGGCGAGATCCTTCGCCTTCATCTTCCGCCGCGCCAGCATCACGTCGAGGGTGACGACGATGCGCATCAAACCATCTGATCAACTTCGTCTTGCAGCTCCCGCGCCGCCGATTCCAGCACGGATCCCACGGTAAGCATGCTCGACGCGAAGATCATCACCGCCAGATCGAACACGTCGGCATTGATCGCCGGCCACAACGGCTCTCCCTTCAACGCCGCAAGCGCCACCGGTACAACGATCACCTGCAGCAGCAAGGCAACCGTCGCCCCCACGCCTGCGCGCTTCAGCCCCGCGCTCGCCCGCAGCGACACGTAGCGCGCCATCTGATATTCGGCGAACACGCTGACCATGCCGAACATGCACCACGCCAGAATGAGCGGCGGCAGCGCCTCAATGACGATCGCGGCGACGACAGGCCACGCGACCACGCCGCCCGCCGGCTCGAACAGCGCGAGATAAACCCGCCCGATCAACGGCAGCACGACCGCCGCGAACAAAATCGGCGTCGACAACCCCACCCACAAGCCGGTCGTTCGCACCGCTTTCTGCTGCGCCGCCGATGCCGCCATCGCCATAAATCCTCTCCCGAGACCACAGAAAGAAATTATCGCTACACAATAACAACGACAACTCACATCCCCGTGAAATCAAGGTTCCTCCGCCGAGGAATGACAAATTGTCAGTTTACCCGTCATGTGCTACGCTCCCCCCAACATTGCTATTCAAAAATCCCGAGGAAGCCCCATGCCCGCCGAACACCACGACGTCCTAATCATCGGCGCCGGCCTTTCCGGCATCGACGCCGGCTGGCACCTGACGAAGCTCGCGCCGAACCGCACCTTCGTGATCCTGGAAAACCGCGAGCGCATCGGCGGCACGTGGGACCTCTTTCGCTATCCCGGCATCCGCTCGGACTCGGACATGCTGACCATGGGCTACCGCTTCCGCCCCTGGACGCACCCCAGCGCCATCTCCCCCGGCGACGCGATCCGCGATTACGTCACGGACACCGCCAAAGACGCCGGCATCGATAAACACATCCGCTTCCGCCACAAGGTCACGCGCGCGAGCTGGGACTCAAACACCGCCCGCTGGACCGTCGAAGCGCAGAGGCGCGACGACAAAGGCCGCGAAGAAACCGTCACCCTCACCGCGAACTTCCTCTTCTCCTGCGCCGGCTATTACAAATACGACGCCGGCTACACGCCCGAGTTTCAGGGACGCAATAACTTCAAGGGCACGGTCATCCACCCGCAGCACTGGCCTGAGAACCTGAACTACGACGGCAAGCGCATCATCGTCATCGGCTCCGGCGCAACTGCGGTGACGCTGATCCCGAACCTCGCCAAGACCGCGGGCCACGTGACGATGCTGCAGCGCTCGCCCACCTACTACGTCTCGCGCCCTGAGCAGGACAAGACGGCGAACTTCCTGCGCCGCTGGCTGCCGGCCAGCTGGGCCTACGCGATCCCGCGCTGGCGCAACATCGTGCTGCAGCGTTTCTTCTTCAACATCGCGCGCAAGAAGCCCACGCAAACGGCGGAACGCCTGATCAAAGGCGTCGCCGATCTTCTGCCCGAAGGTTACGACGTGAAGACCCACTTCACGCCGAAATATAATCCGTGGGATCAGCGCCTGTGCCTGGTGCCCGACGCCGACATGTTCGAGGCGATCAAGTCCGGCAAGGCCGAAGTCGTCACCGACCACATCGACACGTTCACCGAAAAAGGCATCAAGCTGAAGTCGGGCAAGGAACTCGAAGCCGACATCATCGTCACCGCGACGGGCCTACAGCTCGAAGTCCTCGGCGGCACCGAGGTCACGGTCGACGGCCGCAAAATCGATTTCGGCAAAACCTTCACCTACAAGGGCCTGATGTTCTCCGGCGTGCCCAACCTGGCGTCGGTCTTCGGCTACACGAACGCCAGCTGGACGCTGCGCGCCGACCTCATCTGCGAATACGTCTGCCGCCTCTTGAACAAGATGGAAGAAAAAGGCGTCGACATCGCCCTGCCGAAGCCCGCCGACCCCAACATGCAACCCGAACCCTGGCTGGACTTCTCAAGCGGCTACGTCCAACGCGCCGTCACGATGCTGCCCAAGCAAGGCGCGAAGGCGCCGTGGCGCCAAAACCAAAACTACTTCGCCGACATCAAGGAAATGCGCAAAGCCCCCATCGAAGACGAAGCCCTGGAATTCTCCAAGGCCAGAACCGGCACGAAGCCGGTCCTGGCGCGCGCAGCAGAATAAATCGCTCGCGGTTGATGCTAGCCGGCCCGTCGCTCAGACGCCCTATTTAGGTAGACGATGAGAGCCAATATAAAGCTCGCAACTGTTGCGTAGATGGCTACCGTGTTGATATCGGGAAAAACTGTGCCCCAGACGTTCCGCAAAAATTCCAGATACTCATAGTAGACAAACCCAGTCTCGGCGGACGCAAGCTTCTCATTGATGCCGCCTAAGTAGGCGTAGAACTCGTAGGCGGCGATCGACGAGAACGGCACCGTCAGCGCAAGGATCGCTGCAATCGCTACTCCGATTGCACCCAGAAAGCGTCCTGTCAGGGCAAGGACAAAGAACGCGACCACGCACACGACCACAAAACAGTAGACGACAAAGAGCGTAATCGAAAGATTCACGTTTACGACTTGATACAGCGGCACGCTAAAAAAACCGTTGGAGAGAATGGTGGCCGGTAGCGACAAAGCGAAATTCGATACCCAAAGCACCACATAGACGTGCATGACACGGGCTGGAATACTCGCACTGGCAGTCTGATCTGAAGTTGCCATAATTTTCCCCTTGAGCCTAGAAAACTACGCCGTATTTTTGACTCTCATATCTAATATGGGCAAAAAAAAGGCCGCACACACTGAGAGTCGGTCCTTGAGTTCATTGTCAGCTAACTTTAGATCCGCGTTGCACGATTCCTGGATGGCACGAATTCGTCCGCCCTCAATTCACCCAGGGGGCTCGCTCGGTCTCACCTCAGAAATCACGCGCTGACCCTTCGCGCACGCTGAACAATCTCGTCGCGAACCCGCGCACACGCTGACGTAATGCGTCAACTCAACATCGGCGCCATCTGCGGATCACCCTTCGCCATCGCGCGCCGATAAGCCGGCCGCTCCCCGATCCGCTTCAGATAAGCCAAAATATTCGGGTACCCGGAAATATCGCGCGGCACGAACGCCCGCATCGTCGTCAGCGGAAACAGCGTGATGATATCCGCCGCCGTAAAGTCGTGGCCGGCAAGATAGGGCACCTTCCCCAACCGCGCCTCGACCATCGCCCAAGCCCGATCCGCACGCGCGCGCATAAACTGTGCCCGCGGACTCTCCTCAGCCCCGGTCTTAGCGCCAAGCCCCGCCATCTGACTCGGCATCATCGACCCATTGGCGAAGTGAAACCAAAACAGATAGTCCGCGAAGTTCGCCTGATCCGGCCCAACCGCAAGCCGCCCCTGCCCATGCTTGCCGATGATGTATTCGATGATCGCGCCCGACTCCGAGAGCACGACATCACCGTCGGTAATGACCGGCGCCGTCCCCATCGGATGCAGCGCCTTGTAAGCAGCCGGCGCCAACCGCGTAACCGCATCCCGCTCATACCGCTTCAGCTCGTAAGCAACCCCCAACTCCTCACACAACCAAACAACGCGCTCCGACTGCGAAATGCCTAGATGATGCACTGTCAGCATGTTGCTTTCTCTAGATCGAGGACGCGCAACCTCCCCAATGCGCAATGTACCAAGGTGGGACGCGGGCGATGAGACAGGAAGGTCCGCCACCCTGGACGCGCTCCGGAGGATTTCACACCGGGGCAAGGTCGATTTACTTAGCGCTCACGATACTGCAGGAAATGGATCTCCTCATCGTGTAGCGCTTCGACGTGATCTCTCTAAATTGCTCTTTGTCGTAGTAAGACACATTCACATTATCGTAGCTCACTCTGCAGTCGGTACAGCTAACGACATCCAGAGATCGACCTGCAACTACTCGATACGCCAACTTACCCTGATCATCGAGGCCTTGTATTTCAAACGACGTCCTCAGCTCCTTGCCGGACAACGAAGCCTCGACAAAGAATTTTTCTTGGTACCCGTTTGGCGGATAGAATTTCTTCCACGACTGCTTTCCGTCTTCGGTAGCGTCTCGCCTCCTGCCAATGTAGTACACAATCCCCGAATTGGCATCGTTACTCTGGAACTCGAGGACCTTTTCGCCAACGACACGCAATCGCTTATTCCGCAACATCATGCACAGTTGATCACTGCACGTTTCGAGCGAGAACGAAATCTCTTTCCCCGAGAGATCACACGGTGCTGCAACGGATGGGAGCGAATGGGCAAAGGACGCCAGCGCTATTGCCACTATTCGATTGGCAAATCTGATCTGAAAACCACCGCTCATGAGAAACCGCCCGCCGCCTCACTAAAGTCCATAGCCGGATGCCCTAAGATGTTCAGACGCTCGGCGCTCAGCGGCACTCTTACGCCGTTCGTTTTCACTTCGTTGCGCCTGAGCTCGGTCGAAAACGGTCGGCCGATCCGACACGTCTCGACCTTCCATCTGATCCAGCAGTTTGTTGTGGTAGCTGCCAAAAGCCGCCTTATGCACCGGGACGTAGATGGTAATTGAGCGAAAGTCAGTTTCGCGCGGATCACGTTTTACCCCGGCCCCGACAACCCATGCCGTCTCCCAATTTTCCGCGGCAACATCTCCACGGTAGATCAAAATGTTCATCGGCTCAGGCAAATACGAGCGACAATTGTCGCGATCTCGATACTTCTCAACGGTATTGCCGCAATCCCAACCGAGCGCCAAACGCGAACACACTTTGAAGAGTCCACTCCGCACAGGCTCCAGTATCGAGAGCACGCGGTTTTCGTCCGCAAGGTCGATCGAACCATCAGCGATCACAATAACAGGGCTTGAGATCCTGCGTCCCTGATAACCCAAACAAGGATGCACCTCTTTAAGCTGTCCAAGCGACTGTCGATAGGCGCGCAAAAGGAAGCCGCGGTGAAAACTCCCTGACAGCCCGTCGATAGGTATTAGCGAGAATGGTGCCTGATCCCTGAACGGCTGTTGCGCTGAACCGACACTTGTCACCGTAAACAGAACGAGTGACAAGAAAGCGGCGAGTAGTCTCATGGGATGTTACCCTGCGGTGAACCCGCTCAAGGACAGATCCACTGATCGTTGAATCTTGTGCACTTGCTATAGTCTCGCGGTTCCGGCTCCCGTTCGCGAACCGGCTGCTGATCCGGTGCCTGCGGCGACCCTAAAGGCATCTCGCGCGAACTGACCGCTGGGCCACTCCCCGAGTCGCCGATGGCTCCCAGGACTCCGACAACAATATAAATCAGCAGCATCCACGGGTGCAAAATAAGATCGACAATACCAGCTATTATCGGCTCCGACGAATCGCGTACCCGGTAGGATTTTTGCCCGAAGATATTAGTGTGTTCGTAGACCTCTTTGACCATCACACAAATCTCCTGCTTATAACTGCGGTACTATAGCAGTTTATCCGTGGGACAATAGAGACTGTTATGCGAGCAGAATATTCATCGACCTGCACCAAGTGTGGTCGATGACGCATCGCGCATGAAGCGACGAGACTGGGCACGCCCCACGCTGGCAGCAACAAGTGCCGTCACTTGAGGAGCGCGTTTAGGTGCTTGAACGCTGCCTCAAATCTGTCTTTGGTTGCACTCGAGACTTGGGGCCAAAGTGTCGCGACATGTTCGGAAAAGTAGCGCGCCGGCCTGTAGTGCCCAAACTTACCGAAGGTCAGCGGATCCGCGCTTAGCCATTCCTCGATCGATCGCAATATACGCGGGTCCTTCGCGTTCAGCTTCGCCAGATCAATCGGCACTTTCATCTGCTTAGCAAATTCCGCATTTACGAGCTGCACGTAGAAATCGCGCTCAAACATATCCTCCACGTCCGCCTCCTTCTTGGCAGCAAAATCCGCGTAGGTTGCGACCTGCTTCTTTTGGAGCAGCTTCTTCTTGTAGAGATCTTCGATTTGCGCGCGATCGCCTTCTTGAATATCGAGCAGCGTAGCGACATTCATCCCCTTCTGCGGCGCTAGGAGAGCCACAAATGCGGGAACCCTACCACTGCCACCGACAGGCGTTATGACCCATTCCTCAGACAGACTGACGCGGCCCTCGCGCTCAAGCTCTGCGGAGACGGCTCGGAGGTAGAGCAAATCTGCGGGGCCTTCGACGACAAGCGAGTTAGGTCCGATGAAGAGAGTCTGTTGAATTTCGTATCCGAGCGCCCCCTGCAAAGGGAACAGACTGTCATCGGTAGCATCGAATACGTTGGTCAGAACCTTCGTGCCGTCTTGATCTCTGGGCAACGCCTCTTTCGCGTCGATGCCCAAGTCTTGAACGATGCGCACGCGTTCGAACTTCGCAGAATCGATCATGAACGGCGAATGTGTCGTGTAGATAAGCTGATGCGCGGCCAGTTCCTCCTCAAAATACCTTAGCAGATCAGCTTGCGCACGACCGTGAAGAGAAAGGCCCGGCTCGTCGAGCAGGAGAATGACATTCTGCTTCTGGCGCTTGACATCTTCGTACCAAGCAAGAAACGAGAAGAACCAGACGAAGCCTCGCGAGCGGCTGCGTAGCGGCGTGTGAGCCCAATGCACGGTATCGTACACCTCGCCCCAGACGTTGACGCCCGTCTGCATCCCCTCGGGATCCTCGGGCTTTGCATCGCGGACATCAAATCTCATCTGAATGTGCCGGTTCTGCGACCAGTACTTGACGATTCGGTTGGTCAGATGGTTTCCGGCACCTTCGAGCTTGTTCTTCAACTCAGTCGTGTTTTTCGTTTCCACGAGTTTGCGGTGGTCGAGTCGCGCTAAATTGATGAGGCCGATCAAGGGATAGTCCGAATCCAAAAGCTGCTTTGCATCTTCGCGGCCAATCAGCGCGTTGAGGTTAGCTTGACCCTTCATCTGATAGTATTCGTCGAAATACAAAAACTTCGGCGCGCGCGGCCAAATCAGAGAGTTGAATATGTAGTAGGCAAGGCCCTTGTCGCGGACCTGGGCGACAAGCCCCTTGAGTGCCTTGACCGCCTCAGTGGCTTCTGCCGTGTCGAGAGCCGCTGCAAAGCCCGACCAATCCTTGGTCTCAGCGAGCGCGTTCCTGAGCGCATCAGGCAATGAGGGGTTGTCGACAAGATGATTGCGGGCTGCGGCGTCGTTCGCTGTCAGTGAAAACCGGCTATTGGCTGCGCCGTAATACGTGCTGCGGCCAACCGTCTTGCCGTTGAGCACGCCAGGGCCAAAAACCGACGTCACCGCTTCGGAGTCTTCCTTGTCCAGTTCATACGAGCACTCGACAACAATGGCCTCATTGCGCTGCTTGCTCTCGACGGCATAGCGGTAGTCCTCGACCTCGCGCTTAGGGTAATCATAGGTTTCGTTGAATGCCGCATCCCCCGGAATGATCGGGTTTGTACGGTAAAGGGCTGTAAGGAGCGTGGTTTTTCCAGCCTCATTTTTCCCGACTAGACACGTCGTTTTGTCATCGACTTTGATGGGCCCAGAATCCCAAATGCTCCTAAACTCGCGAACCCTATATTCTCTGAGTTTCATAGACTCACCATTGAGTATCTTTATTATTTCAATAGACGATAACGACGGCGCTCCGCAATCGAAGTAAGCGACATCGGAGACGGGAGGGACCTACCGACTCTCGCACCTGCAGCAAACAAAATACTCCGTACACGTGGCAGTTGAGTCACGGCCTTCCGCGTTAGAATCTCTCCTTCGTGCAAGGGGGGAGTATCCATGCGCGGCTTACAGTTTCCGGCTTGGTTCGCCGCGATGGTCGCGGCGTTTGGTTTGGTCTTAGGCCTTCACGCGGCCCCGCCCGCATCGGCCGACGACGGCGCACGCGCCTTCACGCAAACCCTGATCGACAAAGGCTTTGGCATCCTGCGCGACACGCGCGTGGACAAGGCCGCGCGGGTGGCGAACTTCAACGCCTTCATCGTCGGCCACATGGACGCGCGCAAGACGGCGCTGTTCACGCTGGGCAACTATCGCCGCGGCGCGCCCGACGGCGTGGTGGAGCCGTTCGTGGCCGCCTTCACCGACTACTCGACCGCGATCTACGGCGCGCATCTGGTGGACTTCGCCGACGCGAGCCTGCGCGTGACCGGCGACCTCACCAACAAGCCGGGCGACGTCACCGTCATGACGGTGGCCGAGGGCGCGGGCCTGAACGAGCCGCTTCGCATCGCCTTCCGCCTGACGGGCTCAGGCGGCGCCTACAAGATCGTCGACGTGCAAGTCGCCGGCATCTGGCTGTCGGTGGAACAGCGCGATCAATTCGCCTCGGTCCTCTCGCAGAACAGAGGCGACATCGCGGGCCTCACCACGTCGCTGAAAGACCGCGCGACACGCCTGCGCGGCGGCTAAACCGCGGGGAAGAGCGGGCGGGACGCCCGCGCCCCCAGGACTAGCGCCTTTCCGACTGCGTTGCGTTTCTTCGATCGAAGGGTGCGGACTTCGCGGGTACGCGCTTGCCCTGGGGGCGCGGGCGTCCCGCCCGCTCTTGCGGCCTCACAAGCCGCACAAACTCTTGCGATTCCAGCCCCAGAGTTCTATATTTGTTCTTTCAGCGTTTTTCGCCTCGCCAGCCGGGCCAAACGTCTGCTGCGACTTGAACGAACGAGCCGATGTGACGCCGTGACGGATAGAATTGAACGCGTTTTCTAAGTCGCCGCCCGAAGGGCCCGCGCCTCGCCGAACGACACCATCCGCCGCCGCGTCTCGCACCACAGCGCCAGCCGCACGCACTTGAAACTCTGCCACAGCGTCAGCCGCCCGACATCCTTCAACTCCGGATGATCGCGCAACACGTGGTGCAGGCGGTAATACGGGATCCGGCTCGACAGATGATGCACGTGATGCACGCCGATATTGGCCGTGAACCAGCGCAGCACCGCCGGCAAATCGTAATGCGACGAACCTTTCAACGCCGCGTGCTGCAAGTTCCAGTCGTCGCCCTGCGCCCACACCGTCTCATCGAACTGATGCTGCACGAAGAACAGCCAAACGCCGATCGACGACGCCAGCAGCACGACCGGCAAATGCACGATCAAAAACGGCCCCACGCCCATGAGATACATGAGCAGCACGACGACCGAAGCGATCACCGCATTGTTCGCCATCGTCGACACCCACGGCCGCCAGCCTGAAGTCATCAACCCCACCGGCAGCCGGTTCGCGATCAGAAACACATAAGCCGGCCCAATGACGAACAGCGTGATCGGATGCCGGTAGAGGCGATAGCGCAAACGCTCATACCACGGCTGCGACAGATACTCGGCCACCGTTTGCGTCTCGATATCGCCAAGGCCGCGCCGATCGAGATTGCCGCTCGTCGCGTGATGCATGTTATGCGTCGCCCGCCAAACGCCGAACGGCGTGAGCGTGAAGATCCCGCACACGCGCCCGACCCACGTGTTGGCATGCTTGTTCCGGAAGAACGACCCATGCCCGCAATCGTGCTGGATCATGAACAACCGCACGAGAAACATCGCGCCGGGAATGGCCAGCGGCAGCGCCAGCCAATAGCTGAACCCGCTGACCAGCCACATCAACGTCCAGATCGCGAACAACGGCCCCGCGGTGATCGCGATCTCCACGACCCCGCGCGGCACGCTGGGCTCGCGATAGCGCATCAGAATTTGCGCCCACGTCTGCGCGTCGCGCGAAAGCGGCGAAGCGTCGGTCGAATTGTCTGTTGGCACCGTGTGTCCTTGGAACGCAGGGGAACGATCGCCCGTGGCGAGGCGGATGCTTACTCCAATCCCCTGAGAGATGTCAGGAGTCGGCCCCAAAAACTAGTTTGCTAATGTGTCAGTTGCGCATTAAGCGCAGCCTGTCACGCCACCCGCCAATTGTTCTAAATTTGTTCCGAGGACTTGCTGCACCGCACGCGCCCGACGCGATGCCACCCGGAGCAGAACTCCGATGGAGCCCGATCCGGGTAGCTCACCGCCAACGTCACCAACCGCGCGGCGCGAAATTCACGCGACGCGTTTCGCGAATTGAATTCCGATCAAGCTCGCCCTCGACAAGCTCATAGCCCATCAAAGCAAACGTACGCCCGCGCAAAAAGATCGGCCGCGCATTCCCATACCAATCCGCGCACGAGGCCTTGCACGCATCGTCCTTCACGCCGTCCTCATGCGCGCCAAGTTCGCCCAGCGGCGCAAACTGCCGCTGCGCGCGCCGCAGGAAGATCACCGCCGCCGAACTCTCGACAAGCTGGCGATACGCAGGCCGCGCCGCACGCGCTACCGGCAACGCCAACACGCCGTCGGTCATGTCCGGCGACTCCGGCTTGTAGAAGAACGCATGACTGCGCGTCTCCCCCTGCGCCGCACGTTCCAGCGTGTAGCGATCGCCAAGCACCGGCTGCCATCCCGACGTCAGCTCGATCGCCTGGAAATGCAGATCGCTCGTATCGCTGCCGACGACAACCGCATCGCGTCCCATCGCCTCGATCCGATCGACGCTGTGCGTCAGCGGCATCTGCGTCACCGGCCCACCGCGCACCGGTGTCATGACCAGCGACGTGCGCCGATCCTGCGGCCGTCCCCAACTGTTGCCGCTGCCGTACAGCACGTAGTCGCCGACGAAGCGGTTCTGAAACGTATAAGAATCCTGCGAAGGCCGCGGCAGCGGACGATACCGTCCCCACGGCGCTTCATCCGTCCCATCGCTAAACGACGACAGCGGCAGACGCAGCAGCGCAACGGCGCCCGACGAGAATTCGCCACGCCACATCGCATCGCCGCCGCCTTCGCTGCGCACGAGCACGTTCAGCACGCCTTCACGCCAATCCTCGCGGAACGAGAACTGATCCGTCGGCCCGCCGCGCACGCCAACCGCCGACGGCGCGCCGCCATAAAGCGGCATGCGGAACAACATAGACGACGGCGGCGCACGGCGATCGCGCTCGTCATCGCCGCGCCACCACCGATTGACGGTCGCCCAAACATAGACGGCGTTGCCGGAGACATAGAACGTCCGCCCGCTCGGCCCCAGCACGCTCACGCCACGGCAGCGCAAAACCGGCGACGCCAGATCGCACGTCGTCACCGTGTGCAGCGCATTCACGTCCGGATTTTCGCTATCGAGCACTTGGCGCGGCACATAGATCTCGCGCGCGCTGACGATGCGCGTGAAGCCCGCACGCGGATCACCGCTCCACTTCCGCAAGCCCGGCAACCAATCGAGGGACTCCGCGCCATACGGCAGATAAAGCGGCGAATAGACGATCAGCTGTGAACCGATCAAACGCGACGCATAATTGCGCGACGAGTAGTAGTCGTTCGACTTCAGATGATACGCATCTTCGAACGACAGCGCCCCGCCATTGCCGATGCGAAAACGATTGATCTCGGTACCGCCGCGGCTATAGCTATAGCCGATCACGATGACGCGGTTGCCCGAGATCAGCATCTCGTCATACCAATCGCCCCGCGCCTCGGCGCCCGGCGGATAGGCATCGATCGAATCAATCGGCCGCAAATCCCCGCGCGCCGTCGACACGGTGAACAAGCGCCCGCGGCGCAGGATCACCAGCAGATCGCCATACACCTTGACGATCCCGCCCTCATCGACACCGGCTTCCTGCGTATTGGTGATGCTCTCGCCGACGGCCTTGTCTTGCGACGGAGCTGCAGCCGCATCGGCGGGAGCCTCCGCAGAAGCCACCGGCGCCGGCATCGGCGGCGATGCGGTTTGCCGCGCACGCTGCGCCTTACGAATCCGCTGAAGGAACTGCTGCAACTCCTGATCCGACCGGAACGGCGTCAACGTCCCGCGCGGCGCATTCCGCGCATCGTCACGCGGCGCAGCCTGAACCGCATCGAAACCAACCGGCGCAACGACAACCAACGCAGCCGCAAGCAAAGCCGCGCGCAACCGACCAAAAGCCACCATGAGCGTGTTCTCCCAGATTTGCGCGGCAGGTTAAGCCCGAACGCGGCAATTCTGTGTCAGACCCTGCGCCTGTGGCGCTTTGCCGTAGCCGCCGTCACACGCTTTGACCGCATGTCAACGCTCGCCGTACCAACGTGGCACGCATGACCGCCAAACTACCCATCGAAGACGTCCTGCCGGAACTCAAGCGCACGTTGAGCGCCGCGCGCGCCTGCGTGCTCGAAGCGCCGACCGGCGCCGGCAAGACGACGATAGTTCCGCTCGCGCTCAAAGACGAGTCGTGGCTCAATGGTCAAAAGATCCTGATGCTCGAACCGCGCCGCGTCGCCGCCCGCGCCGCCGCCGCCCGCATGGCCGATCTCATCAGCGAGAAGGTGGGCGACACCGTCGGCTATCGCGTGCGCCTCGACAGCCGCGTCGGCCCCAAGACAAAGATCGAAGTCCTGACCGAAGGCCTCCTCACGCGCCGCCTGCAAAGCGACCCTGCCCTCGAAGGGGTCGGCCTCGTCATCTTCGACGAATTCCACGAACGCAGTCTCAACGCTGATCTCGCGTTGGCGCTCACGCTCGAAACGCAAGCCGCGCTGAACGAGAATCTGAAAATCCTCGTGATGTCGGCGACGCTCGACGGCGCGCGCGTCGCCAAACTTCTCGACGGCGCGCCGATCGTTCGCAGCGAAGGTCGCCTACACCCGATCGAGATGCGCTACGTCCCGCCGCCCGCGAACGCACGCATCGAGGCCGCGATCACCAACGTCATCCTGCGCGCGCTCGACGAAACGGAAGGCGGCCTCCTCGTCTTCCTGCCGGGCGAAGGCGAAATCCGCAACGTCGAACGGCAACTCGCGCAAGAAGACCTGCGCGGCGCAACGCTCTACCCGCTTTGCGGCGCGATGCCCGCCGACGCGCAAGACCGCGCCATCCGCCCCGCGCCGAAGGGCGAACGCAAAATCGTTCTCGCCACAGCCATCGCCGAAACCAGCCTCACCATCGAAGACGTCCGCGTGGTCATCGACTCCGGCCAGCAACGCCTCGCGCGCTACGACCCGGCCAGCGGCATGACCCGCCTCGTCACGCAACGCGTCTCGCTCGCCTCGGCCGACCAACGCCGCGGCCGCAGCGGACGCGTCGCAGCAGGCGTCTGCTACCGCCTGTGGGACGAAGCCGAAACGCGATCGCTTGCACCGTTCACGCCGCCGGAAATATTGACCAGCGACTTGGCCCCCTTCGCGCTCGACCTCGCCGCCTGGGGCGAACGCGACGCCAGCCGCTTGAAACTCCTCGACCCACCGCCGTCATCGACCTTCGCGGAAGCGCAAGACCTGCTGCGCGAACTCGACGCCATCGACGCAGAGAACAACATCACCCCGCACGGCCGCGCGATGCTCGGCTTCGGCGCGCACCCACGCCTCGCCCACATGATGATCCGCGCGAGAGAGATAAACCTCGGCGCCAGCGCCGCCGCCCTCGCCGCCATCCTCGGCGAACGCGACATCGTCAAAGCCTCACGCGAAGCGCGCGACGCCGACCTGCGCTTGCGCCTCGAAGCCTTCGTCGGCGACGCCGATTTCGCACGCGGCATGAGCGTCGACCGCGGCGCGCTCACCCGCGCTCGCGAACAAGCCCGCGCCTGGCGTCGCACGCTCGACATCAAAGACACCGCCCTCGACACGAACGCATCGGGCCGCCTCACCGCCCTCGCCTACCCCGACCGCGTCGCCAAACGCCGCGGCCCCGGCAGCTTCCGCCTCGCCAACGGCCGCGGCGCAACGCTCGCCGAAACCGACCCGCTCGCCGCGCAAGACTACTTGGCGATCGCAGCCCTCGACGGCGCCGGCGCCAACGCGCGCATCCACCAAGCAGCCCCGATCACGCTCGCCGACATCGAAGACCTCTTCGCCACCCACATCGAAACGCGCCAGCTCACCGAGTGGAGCACCCGCGACCGCGCCGTCATCGCGCGCGAAGAAGAACGCCTCCACGCCCTCACCCTCGCCGAACGCCCGCTCAAGAAACCTGACCCCGCAAAAGTTGCGGCCGCGGTCCTGACGGGCATCCGCGAATTGGGTTTACGCACTTTGCCGTGGAGCAACGACCTCGAAACCTTCCGCGCCCGCGCAGCCTTCGTCCGCAAACTCGAACCCGACGCCGACTGGCCGGACCTCTCCGACGAAGCGCTCACGACGTCGCTCGAAGAGTGGCTACAACCGTTCCTCGCCAACGTAACGCGCGCCAACGACTTTCCACGGATCGACCTCTCGACCGCTCTCCACGCTCTATTCGATTGGGAGAAGAAGAAGCGCCTGGAAACACTCGCACCGACGCACATCACCGTCCCCTCCGGCTCGCACATCGCGATCGACTACAGCACCGACGCCCCGTTCCTCGCCGTACGCCTGCAAGAAATGTTCGGGCTCGCCGACACGCCGGCCATCGGCAACGGCCGTGTCCCCCTAACCCTTCACCTGCTCTCGCCAGCACGCCGCCCGGTGCAGGTCACCCGCGACCTGAAGAGCTTCTGGAAAAACGGCTACCCCGAAGTCAAACGCGACCTCAAAGGCCGCTACCCCAAACACCACTGGCCCGACGACCCATGGACCGCCATCCCGACCGCCCGCGCCAAACCCCGCGGCCAGTGACACGCGCGGACCGCTGATCTAAAACCCGCCGATGACCAACGCGCTCGAAGCCATCCGCCCCATCGCCGTCGCCGAAATCGAGGCTGCGCGCAAACGCATCGCCGGCACTGCGATACGCACACCGCTGGTGCGCCTGGAACTCGGCCCCAACGGTCCCGACATCCGCCTCAAGCTCGAGAACCTGCAACCGATCAACGCCTACAAACTTCGCGGCGCGGCGAACGCCGTCGCGATGCTGTCGGACGCTGAACGCAAACGCGGTGTGTGGACGATCAGCGCCGGCAACGCCGGCCAAGGCGTCGCCTATGCCGCACGTAAAGCGGGCGTGCCCTGCACCGTCGTCGCCATCGAAACGGCACCGATCGCGAAGCTCGAACGCATGAAAGCGCTCGGCGCCAAACTCGTCACCGTCTCCTACGACCTCGCCTGGCGCGCGCTCGACGAACGCAAATATGAAGGCGTGGAAGGCACGTTCATCCACCCCTTCGACGATCACAACTTCATCGCCGGTCACGGCACGATGGGCTTGGAGATTCTTGAGGACGCGCCCGATACGCGAACGATCATCGGCGGCATTGGCGGCGGCGGCCTCGTCGTCGGCGTCGGTAGCGCGATCAAAGCCCTAAAGCCCGGCATCAAAATCATCGGCGTCGAACCCGATACGGCAGCCCCCGCCGCGCTCTCCCACAAGATGGGCTCGCCGCAAGTCTACAAGGATTGGAAATTGTCGTTCGTCGACGGCGCCGGCGGCCAAAGCATGTTCCCGCGCATGTGGGAACGCATGAAGCCGATCGTCGACGACTACGCCGTCGTCACCCTCGACGAAACCAAGAACGCCATGCGCGTCATGGCCGAGAAAGCGCGCGTCATATCCGAAGGCGCCGGCGCCCTACCCCTCGCCGCCGCCCTGCGCGGCACATACGAAGGGCCTGTCGTCGCCATCGTCTCCGGCGGCAACATCGACCTCAAGAAATTCGCCGAACTCGTCGCCTAGTTGCTTCGATAGACACGTAGCACGCCAACATCAGGCCGGCGGGTCAGGTCGAACGACACAGGCGAAAGCAGAACCCCGCTTCCCCCCAAAGTTGCGTCATGCGGACTTCCGGACCTTTGGGTGATAGGACGACCACATGGGATCGGGGGCTCTCATGGAAATCAACTCATTCGCCTGCTTCAAGGATGCGACGCGCGTCGCTTCGTTGAGCGATGGTCAAATTGAGCGCGATGGGTTCAGCGATCTTTGGTCAATCTCGCCGCCTGACCTGTCTCAATTTAGGCTCGACGAGGTCGATCTCGACGACCGCGCGTTCGCGTTGCGTGATGAAACAACCAGGTCGGCGCGCCGGCTCGGCGTCCTGGTGTTGGCAACTTCGATTGCACTTCCGGTCCTTTGGATATTGGCGCTTTTTCTTCTGGAGTGGCCAACGATCCTAAATTCAGACAGCGTCTCCCTCTCTCTGCTAACGACTATCGGTGCTGCATCGATCCTCTTCGCGACAGGCGATCATCGTCTAACGAAGTACAATTGCGAGCGGGAGCAGTTGGCTTCGCTATCCGACGAACGCGAGCGGTTTCGATCGGCGGAAAAACATTTCTTCGAAGAGGTTCTCCCTGGGCGACGGCGCCGCACCAGTCCAAACTTTTGGTCGCAGGAATTAAAGAACACCGTACCCAACTTACCTCCCGAAGCGTTGCAATTCTCGTATGACGACTCGGAAGACGAAACTCCGGAAGACCTCGCGCTGCTGGTACCGAGCGACACCGTATCGACGCCGAACTGGCGAAAGGCGCTCGGCGTCTGGTTTGAAATGGAAGTTGCCGCGCTATTGCGGCAAAAGGGTTTTAAGGTCGGCATAACCGGTTCATCCGGCGATCATGGTGTGGACATATTTGCCTGTGACGGGTGCACGACGATGATCCTTCAATGCAAGTACCTTCGCGGGAATACTCCCGTGTCTGTCATCAGAGATTTGGCCGGAGCGAAACACTGCTTTCGCGCTGACAAAGCGATCTTGGTCACCCGCAAAAAGAAACCAACGGGAGATCAAGCACGATACTTCAGCGAGCAATGCGGTCTCGAATTTTGGGCAGCCGACAACCTCGCGCAGCTCGCGAACGAAATTAACTCCGCTGCCGCACTGCCAGTTCGGCGCATGTCACCGTCCAGCAACCCCGTCGCCTAGGCGTCTTCGCCCATCGCATCGCGGATCAACTCGTCGCTGGCCTCGGCAAGCAGCGCCTCGTTGGCGTCCTTGCCGACGGGCACCTTGCCGATATCCAGCAACACCGGCACCGCCAGCGGCGACACGCGCGACAGCTTCTTGACGACAATGTGCCCCTTCACGCGCTTCAACAACGCCCCAAGCCGCGCGATATCGAGCGCCCCGGTCGCCGCATCGTCATAAGCCGCCCGCAGCAAAATGTGATCCGGCTGATGCGTGCGTAAGACATCGTAAATCAGGTCGGACGAAAACGTCACCTGCCGTCCGGTGCGCTCCTCGCGCGGATTGCGCTTCTCGATCAACCCCGCGATCACCGCGCATTGCCGGAAGCTGCGCTTCAACAACGCCGATTCCGCGAGCCACGCATCGAGATCGTCGCCCATCATGTCTTCATCGAAAAGCCGGTTCATATCGAGCGTATGCAAAGGCCCGAGCGCCCAGATCGCCAGCGAATAGTCGCTCGCGACAAAGCCCATCGGCTTCATGCCCAACCGCTCCAACCGCCGCGTGAGCAACATGCCCAGCGACTGGTGGCACAAGCGTCCGTCGAACGGATAACAAACGAGAAACTGACGCGCCCCACGCGGAAACGTCTCGATCAACATCTCGTTCGCCTTGGGCAACATCGACCGCAATCGCTGAATGCCCAACCACTCCTTCACCTGATCGGGCAGAAACGCCCACCGCTTCGGATCGGCCAGCATCTCGCGCACGCGCTCGGCCAGAAACGTCGACAACGGAAACTTCCCGCCCTCGAACGACGGTATCTTGGGATTGCCGGGCGGCCCCGGCGTCACGATCGCCTCCGTCGCGACGATGCCTTCAAAGCGCAAGATCTGCCCCGCGAACAGAAACGTATCGCCCGGCATCAACTGCTGCAGAAACCACTCCTCGACCTGACCGACGACGCGGCCCGAATACGTCACGCGCGGCCCGCGATAATGCCGCACGACGCGCACCTTCAGCATCGGCGTCTCGACGATCGTGCCCGCGTTCAGCCGATAACGCTGCGCCACCTGCGGACTGGCCACCCGCCAAAGCCCTTCAACGGTCTGCTTCAACTTCGCATACCGCTCATAAGCGCGCAGCGCATACCCACCCGTCGCCACGTAATCCAACGTCTTGTCAAAATCCTCGCGCGTCAATCGTGCGTAAGGCGCAGCTCTCACGACCTCGGCATAAAGCGCATCCGCATCGAACGGCGCCGCCACCGCCATGCCCAACACATGCTGCGCCAGCACATCGAGCGCGCCTTCCCGCGGCTTCTCGCCGTCAAGCTCGCCATGCATCAACGCGTCGCGCGCCGCCTCGCACTCCAACACCTCGAACCGGTTGGCCGGCACCAGCAGCGCGCGGCTTGGCTCATTCATCCGATGGTTCGACCGCCCGATACGCTGCGCAATGCGGCTCGCCCCCTTCGGCGCACCGATATTGATGACGAGATCGACCGCCCCCCAATCGATGCCGAGATCCAAGGTCGACGTACAAACGACGGCGCGCAGCACACCCTTCGCCATCGCCGCCTCAACCTTGCGCCGCTGCTCCGGCGCCAGCGATCCGTGATGCAGCGCGATCGGCAAGTTCTCGCCGTTCATCGACCACAGCTGCTGAAACACAAGCTCCGCCTGCATGCGCGTATTGACGAAAATCAGCGCCGTCTTCGCCGTCTTGATAGCGGCCAAAATCTCGCCGAACGCATGCCGCGCCAAATGCCCGGCCCACGGCACATCTTCCGACGACGCCAGAATGGAAAGGTCAGGCTTCGCGCCAGGCGCGCCACGCACGACCCGCGCCGCCCGCACCTCGCCCTGAACCTGCGGCACGAGATAACGCGCCAACAACTCCGGATCATCGACGGTGGCCGACAACCCGACCCGCCGATGCGACGGCGCCAACGTCGACAAGCGCGCCAAATCCAACGCCAACAAATCGCCGCGCTTCGACGGCGCCAGCGCGTGCAACTCGTCCAGGATCACGCAACGCAGATCGCCGAACAACTGCGGCGCCTCGCGCGTCGCCAGCAAGAGCGCAATCTGCTCCGGCGTCGTCAGCAAAATATCCGGCGGCAAATGCTTCTGCCGCTGCCGCCGATGCGCCGACGTGTCGCCCGTGCGCGTCTCGATCCGCACCTTCAGCCCCATCTCCTTCACGGGGATTTCCAGATTGCGCGCAATATCGACGGCCAACGCCTTCAACGGCGAAACATAAAGCGTGTGTATCCCCCGCGGCCGCGACGCCGCCTTCGCCTTCAACTTCGCGATCAAAGGATTGTCGCTGCCGCGCGACGCATCGACCGTCGCCGCCAACGCGGTTCGCGGCGACGACAACTCAATCAACGACGGCAAAAACCCCGCAAGCGTCTTGCCCCCACCCGTCGGCGCCGTTAGCAACACCGACTGCCCCGCAGCCGCGGCCTCGATCAACGCCAACTGAAACGGTCGCGCTTGCCACCCGCGCGCCGCAAACCAGCGCGAGAACGCCGGCGGCAGCAACGTCGATTCACCAAGGTCGGCAAAATCTTGCAAGGAGCGGGCTCGAATAGTGGCGCGGGACATGGACACTACACCGCCGCACGCATTCCTGCGCGACGCTTTCCGGCGCGAAATACGGCCTAATGCTGCCGCTCGTAATGCCGCCGCGCCTTCGCGGTGTTACCGCACGTCGCCATATCGCACCACCGCCGCCGCCCGTTCTTCGACGTATCGACGAACACCCAGCCGCAGTCATGCCCGTCGCACACACGCAACCGGTCGAGCTTGGGATCCTGCAGCAACGCCAGAGCCTGCCCCGCCACGACATGCGCGATCAAATCAAGCCCCGACCGCTCGACGCTCCAAACCGGCGTAACCCGTCCGCGCGCTGAGACGAGCCTCGCCGCCTTCGCCGCCGCCAACCGCGCCTCATCGACCACCGCAAGATCATCAGCCGATGGTGCGCGCCGCTCGATCATCGCATAGAGCACGCCGCACAACGCCTCGCGCAGCGACCGGCATCGCGCCAGCGCCGCCGTCGTGCGCGCGGGTTCCGCCTCCGCGAGGTCGGACAACGCCGCAAGATCCTTCTTGGAAAACGCGCCGGTCAACGCCGCCCAACCCAGCAGCGCACCATACCCGTCGACCCAGTCGCTCGGCTCACTGTCGCGCGCCGTGACCGTGTTGACGAAGTCGACCGCCAAATCGCCGCCCACCAAATCGTGGGCGCGGAATATGTGTTGAACCCTGCGCATCAGTCAAACCGGCAAAACAATCTTGACAGGTTAGATAGGCGATGCCTACATAACCGTCAAATGATACATAGATGGTTAGGCACATGCTCCACCACGCACATTGGCAAATAGTCGCCTTCGGCCTTGCGCTGACCCTCCTCGCTATCGCCGCACAGGGAGCACCGGCCATGCAGCCCACCCCGATCGCCGTCATCGACGCGCCAAGCAATCTCGGCCTCCGCCCGCCGAAGCCGAACGTCGAACCCGGTGTCAAACATCTGGCCAGCGCATTGCGCAAAGCCGGCCTGATCGAACGCTTGGGAGCCCGCGACGCCGGCCGCGTCGACGCGCCGCCCTACGAACCAGGCCCGAACGCAGACACAGGCTTCCGCAACGGTCCGGCAATCGCCCGCTTCTCGGAAGCCCTCGCCGCAAACCTCAAGCCCATCCTCGACCGCAAAGAGTTCGCGCTCGTCCTCGGGGGCGACTGCGGCATCCTCTTAGGCCCCGCGCTCGCGCTGAAGGAACGCGGCCGCTACGGCCTAGCCTACATCGACGCCCACGACGATTTCTCCTACGCGCGCGACCCCAAATACCGCGGCCGTTACGCAGCAGGCGGCTTAGCGCTTGGCCTCGTCACCGGCCACGGCCCCGACGCTCTCGTAGATCTCCACGACCACAAGCCCTACATCCGCAACGAAGACGCCGTGCAGATCGGCCTCTCGCGCGAACCGGCGGACACGGAATTCGCCGCCACCGAGACCTTCGAAAGCTCCGGCATTAAGATCGTCTCCATCGAAGACATCGAACGCCGCGGCGCCCGTACGACCGCAACCGAGGCCCGCAAAGCGCTCGAAAACGCGCCGACCGAAGGCTTCTGGATCCACGTCGACGCCGATGTCCTCGACGCCAAGATCATGCCGGCCGTCGACTCCCCAAACCCGCGTGGCCTAACGTTCGTGCAGCTAAAGGAAATTCTCGCGACATTGCTCGCAAGCCCCAAGGCCGTCGGCCTCGAAGTCACGATCTTCGATCCGGACCTCGACCCCGACGGCAAACTCGCCGCCCAACTCGCGAAGACCCTTGAACAGGCCTTCGTCGAAAGCGGCCGCTTCGCCAAACGCAAGTGATCTGCGTCCTCGATCCGTGCTAAGCGCGGGCTGCCAAAGAGGAGGATCACCCATGCAATTCATCAACTCCGCCGCCGCCAAAGCCGCGAAAATGCCGTTCAGCCAAGCTGTCCGCGTCGGCGACGTGCTCTATCTCTCGGGCTGCCTCGGCAACGTCCCCGGCAAGATGGAATTGGTCCCAGGCGGCATGGAAGCCGAAACGCGCCAACTGATGGAAAATATCGGCGCGGTCTTAAAGGACAACGGCCTCACCTTCGACGACGTCTTCAAGTGCCTCGTGATCATGACCGACATGTCGAAGTGGGGCGACTTCAACAAAGTGTACCTAACCCACTTCAAACCCGACCGCCTCCCCGCCCGCTCAGCCTTCGGCGCCGCGGCCTTAGCCCTCGGCGCACAAGTGGAGGTCGAATGCATGGCCTATATCGGCAAGAAGTAACGCCTGTCCGGCGCGCCCCCGGGCCACTATCTTCACCCCCATGCAAGCCGCCGAAATCCTGAAACTGACGCCCGCCGGCCTCTATTGCGAGGCGGGTGATTTCTACGTCGACCCTACGCGCGCCGTGAACCGCGCCGTGATCACCCACGGCCATTCCGATCACGCGCGCGCCGGCCACGGCGCCGTGCTGGCGACAAAGGAGACGCTCGCCATCATGGCCGAGCGTTACGGCGAACGCTTCGCCGCCTCGACGCAAGCCCTGCGCTACGGCGAAGAGATCCAACTCGCCAACACACGCGTGACGCTGAAACCCGCCGGCCACATTCTGGGCTCGGCGCAAGCGCTCGTGCAGGCGAAGGGCGGCCGCGTCGTCGTCTCGGGCGACTACAAACGCGCGCGCGATCCGACCTGCCCGCCCTTCGAACCAATCCCGTGCGATATCTTCATCAGTGAAGCGACCTTCGGCCTGCCCGTCTTCTGCCACCCCCCGGCCGAACACGAGATCGCCAAACTTCTGCACTCGCTCAGCGTCTTCCCCGAACGCGCCCACCTTGTCGGCGCGTATTCGTTGGGCAAGGCGCAGCGTCTGATCATGCTGCTGCGCGAAGCCGGCTACGACGATCCCATCTACCTGCACGGCGCGATGAAGAAGCTCTGCGATCTCTACATCGCCCACGGCCTGGCCCTCGGCGCACTGACGATGGTCGCGGGCGTGCCGAAGGCCGAGCTGCAAGGCAAAATCATCATCGCCCCGCCATCGTCGCTGAACGACCTCTGGTCGCGTCGCCTCCCCGACCCCGTCGCGTCGTTCGCCAGCGGCTGGATGCGCGTCCGCACCCGCGCCCGCCAACGCCTGGTCGAACTCCCGCTCATCGTCTCCGACCACGCCGACTGGGAAGAACTCACCCGCACCGTGCGCGAGGTCGCCCCCGCCGAACTCTGGGTCACCCACGGCGAAGAAGAAGCGCTTGTCTACTGGTCGAAGCAGAACGGCATCCCTGCGAGGCCGCTCGCCATCAAAGGCTACGGCGACGAAGAGGAAGAAGACACCACACCGCCGGAAGCACCGCCCGCCGCACCGACGGAAGAAATACAATGAGGCGCACCTTCTTCACCCCTCGCCCGCCCTCGGGCGGGAGAGGGGCCGGGGGTGAGGGTGGGAGCGAAGACAAGCTCAGCACCTCAAGACACGTCACACGAACCAAACACGTCGAAACACAGCTCGGCTTATCGCCCACCCTCACCCCCAACCCCTCTCCCGCCCAAGGGCGGGCGAGGGGAGCAGTTTGTGCCACGCGATGAACCGCTTCGCCGAGCTGCTCGACAGTCTCGCCTACCAGCCGCAGCGAAACCTGAAACTGCGCTTGCTGACCGACTACTTCCGCCACACACCGGACCCCGATCGCGGCTACGCGCTCGCAGCCATCACGTCGTCGCTGAAGTTCGCCAACGCCAAGCCCGCGCTCGTGCGCGGCCTCGTCGACGCGCGCGTCGACCCCACACTCTTCGCGCTCTCCTACGACTACGTCGGCGACCTCGCCGAAACGATCGCGCTCATCTGGCCCCCCAAGCACGGCGCGAACGTCGGCCCATCGTTGAGCGAAATCGTCGAACGCCTATCGACGCTCGGCAAAACCGAACTCCCACGTTGTCTAGAAAAGTGGCTTGACGCCCTCGACGCCAACGGCCGCTGGGCGTTGATCAAGCTCATCACCGGCGGTCTACGCATCGGCGTCTCCGCGCGCCTCGCCAAAACCGCGGTCGCGGAATTGAAGGGCGTCGACCCGAACGAAATCGAAGAACTCTGGCCCGCCCTCACGCCGCCGTATGAAGACCTGTTCGCCTGGCTCGACGGCCGCGCCGAAAAACCGTCCGGCAAATCGCACGCCATCTTCCGCCCCGTGATGCTGGCGCACGCGATCGAAGACAAAGACCTCCCCACGCTCGCACCCGAAGAATTCGTCGCCGAATGGAAATGGGACGGCATCCGCGTGCAAGCCGTGAACGAGGGCGGCAAACGTCGCCTCTACTCGCGCACCGGCGAAGACATCGGCGGCGCCTTCCCCGATGTGCTCGACGCGCTGCAAACCGAAGCCGTCATCGACGGCGAACTCCTCATCATCCGCGACGGCGAAGCGCAGACCTTCAACGACCTGCAGCAACGCCTGAACCGCAAAGTCGTCAGCGCCAAACAACTCGCCGCGCTCCCCGCCGGCATCCGCGCCTACGACTGCCTGATGCTGGAAGGCGAAGACCTCCGCACCTTGCCGTTCCTCGAACGCCGCGCCCGGCTCGACACGCTCATCAAGCAACACAAACTCAATCGCATCGACCTCTCGCCCCTCGTGCCCTTCGCCACCTGGGACGAACTCGCAGCGAAACGCGCAAGCCAACCCTCGCCCGCCGTCGAAGGCGTGATGCTGAAACGCAAGGACAGCGCTTACCTCCCCGGCCGCGTCAAAGGCCTGTGGTGGAAATGGAAGCGCGACCCGCACCTCGTCGACGCCGTTCTGATGTACGCGCAACGCGGCCACGGCAAACGCTCGTCGTTCTACTCCGATTACACGTTTGGCGTTTGGAAAGACGAAGTCCTCGTCCCCGTCGGCAAAGCCTATTTCGGTTTCACCGACGACGAGCTGAAACAAATCGACCGCTTCATCCGCAACAACACGATCGCAAGTTTCGGCCCCGTCCGCGAAGTCACGCACACCAAAGACACCGGCCTCGTCTTCGAAGTCGCCTTCGAGGGCCTGCAACGCTCGCCGCGCCACAAATCCGGCGTCGCCATGCGCTTCCCGCGCATCAACCGCCTGCGCTGGGACAAACCACCCGCCGAAGCCGACCACATCGACGCGCTCGAACGCCTGTTGCCGCCGCGCTGATTGCTGTAAGCAGCGCGCATGGCTATCCGCGTCTACATCGCCCAATCGCTCGACGGCTACATCGCCCGCCCCGACGGCGGCATCGATTGGCTGCGCCCGTTCGACACCGTCGACTACGGCTACGAGAAATTCATCGCCGAGATCGGCACCGTCGTCATGGGCCGCGCGAGCTACGACCTCGCACGCTCTTTCGGCGATTGGCCTTACCCCAACGCGCGCAGCCTCGTCATCACCACACGCCCGCTCGACGACGACGCACCGCCGACGGTCACGCGCGTGAACGCCGACATTGTCAAACTCGCCGCTGCCTTGCGCGCATCGGGCGGCAAGGACGCGTGGGTGATGGGCGGCGCGATGGCGATCAATGCCTTCCTCGCCGCGAACGCGATCGACCGCATCGACCTCTTCACCGTGCCCATCCTGCTTGGCGAAGGCATCCCGCTCTTCACGCCCGGCCGCCCGGAAATGGCGCTAAAGCTGGCCGGCACGCAAACCTACGACAAGGGTCTGGCGCGCCAATCCTACGTCCGGGCATAGTTGCCGCCGGGAGGACTTGAGAAAATGCGACAGACACTGATGGTGCTGGCCCTTGGGCTCAGCCTCGCGAGCGCGCACGAAGCGTCGGCCGCGACGACGAAGGATTTCCTCTACCGCTGTTCGACGGACGAGACGGGCTGCGCGGCGAAGATCAAAGAGGTCGCGCGCGTCATCCAAAACCCGCCGCCCGGCCAGCGCGCGCCGGCGCAGCTTTGTTTCCCTAGCGGACTCTCCGACGAAGGCCTGGTCGGCGAAGTCACCTACTGGATCGACGAACAAGTTCCCTCGCTCGACAACAAGAATGAGTTCGACTCCATTGCCGCGGCGCTAACCGCGCTCTATTCCTGCGGCGGCGTCAAAGGACTGTAAGGAGACCAAGCATGTCGATGTTTCGCGCGGACCTGTTCAAAGGCAAACGCATCCTCGTCACCGGCGGCGGCACCGGCCTCGGCAAGGAGATGGCGGACGAATACGCAAGCCTGGGCGCCGAGGTCTACATCTGCGGCCGCCGCGGCCCGGTGATCGAAGAGACCGCGCAGGAACTGTCGAAGAAGAACAACGTCCGCGTCACGGGCATCGCCTGCGACATCCGCGTGCCCGACGCCGTCGAAGACATGATGACGCGCATCTTCAACGAAGGCCCGCTCAACGGTCTCGTCAACAACGCCGCCGGCAACTTCATCAGCCGCACGAAAGACCTGTCGCCCAACGGCTTCAACGCCATCGCCAACATCGTCTTCCACGGCACGTTCTACGTGACGCTGGCCGCCGGCAAACGCTGGATCGAACAAAAGCAAAAAGCGAACGTCATCTCGATCCTGACCACATGGGTCTGGAACGGCGGCCCCTTCACCGTCCCATCTGCGATGTCGAAAGCCGGCCTCAACGTGATGACGAAGTCGCTTGCCGTCGAATGGGCCGCACACGGCATCCGCCTGAATGCCATCGCGCCAGGCCCGTTCCCGACCAAAGGTGCATGGGAACGCCTGAACCCGGGCAGCATGCGCTCCGGCGCGATGGGCAGCGAGCAGGATTCCAGCGCCTCCGGCAACCCAATGGGCCGCGTCGGCCAAATGCAGGAACTGCGCAACCTCGCCACGTTCCTGATGTCCGACGGCTGCGACTACCTCACGGGCGAAACCATCGCCATCGACGGCGGCGCATTCCTGGCCGGCGGCGGCAACTTCTCCCAGCTCTCCAAACTCGGCGACAGCGACTGGGAAAACATCCGCAACATGATCAAAAGCACCAACGAAAAAGACCGCACAAAGCGCTCGGTCTGATGCGCTTCGTCCTCGGACTCTTCGTAACAGCCGCGCTGGCGCTTGCCGGTGCGGCTCACGCCCGCGAAATCGCACTTACCTTCGACGACGCCCCTATCCCCGACAGCGCGATCATGACGGGCGACGCGCGCACGCCAATGCTGATCGAGGCCCTGAAGAAGGCGGGCGTAGAACAAGCCGCATTCTTTGCCGTCCCGCGTAGCCGTACACCGGCTGAGCTCGCGCGCCTCACCGCGTACGCGCGTGCCGGCCACCTGATCGCGAACCACTCGAACACGCATCCAAACCTGCGCAACCTGACGGCGGAGGAATATCTCGCCGACATCGCCGCCGCCCACGCAATCCTGAAGACCATGCCGAACTTTCGCGCCTGGTTTCGCTTTCCATTCCTGTCCGAAGGCGAAACGCGCGACAAGCGCGACACGGTTCGCGCGGGCCTGATCGTCATGAACTACGCGCAGGGCTATGTCACAGTCGACAATTACGACTGGTATCTGAACGCGCTCGCCAATGATGCGAAGAAGGCCGGTAAGACCGTCGATCAGACAGCGCTCCGCGACCTTTACGTTGAAACGTTGATGGACTGCGTCAAATTCTACGACGACCTCGCCGTGAAGGCGCTCGGCCGCTCACCCCGGCACGTTCTGTTGCTGCACGAGAACGATCTCGCCGCCCAGTTCATCGGCGATCTTGTCGCCGCTTTGCGCAAGGACGGTTGGACGATCGTCACACCGACGGCGGCCTACGAAGACCCGATCGCAAAAATCGCACCCGACACGCTGTTCCTAGGCCAAGGCCGCGTCGCCGCGATCGCGCACACCGCCGGTATGAAGCCCGCCGACTTGATACCGGAATCGGAAGAAGAGTCGGTTCTCGACAAGCGCTTCATGGAACGCGTGCTGAAGCAGCCGTGAAGGGCTACATCGTCAGCACGACCTTGCCGATAACCTTGCGATTCTGAAGCATCGCCATCGCCTCAAGCGCGCGCTCGAGCGGCAGGGCCGCACACACATGCGGCCGGATCTTCCCCTCCGCGGCCCACGCGTCGATGGTGCGAATATTCTCGACGCCCTTCGCCGGAAACTGCCGCCCGTATTCCCCCGCGCGCACGCCGACGACGGAGAACCCTTTGATCAGCGGCATGTTCACCGAAACGGTCGGAATGCGCCCGCTCGTAAACCCGATGACCAGCAACCGCCCGCCGAACGCAATACAGCGCACGCTCTCATCGAACACATCGCCGCCAACGGGATCGTAGATGACATCCGCCCCGCGCCCTTGCGTCAGATCCTTCACCGCCTCACGAAAGCCGGACGACGGCAACACATGATCCGCGCCGTAGCTCTTGAGGAAAGCGCGCTTCTCCTCGCTTGAAGCCGTGGCGATCACCGTAACGCCAAGCAGCTTGCCGAGATCGACGGCAGCCAAACCAACGCCACCCGCCGCCCCCTGCACCAGCAACGTCTCGCCAGCCTGCAGCATCCCGCGCCGAACCAACCCAACGTAGGCAGTCAGATAGGCCGCCGGATACGCGGCCCCCTTTGCATAATCGAACCCGCGCGGCAGCGCGCGCACCGCCGCTTCGGGCACGACAATCTCTTCCGCATAGCAGCCGAAGCGCGAGCCGAAGACGACCTTGTCGCCGACCTTCACGCGCGCGACGCCCTCACCCACGGCGACGACGTCGCCCGCACCTTCCATGCCCGGCGAGAACGGCAACTCGGGCTTCAGCTGATACTTCCCCTGCACCATCAGAATGTCGGGAAAGTTCACGCTCGCCGCACGCAAGCGCACCTTGACCTCGCCCTTCCCCGGCGCAGGCAACGCGCCATCTTCCATTTTCAACGTCGAGAGATCGTCCGACAGCGCGCGAACGATCAAGGCCCTGCTCATCCGATCGCCCGTCTCAAATCGGCGATGATCTCATTCAGCGCCACGCGCGCGCCCGGAATGGCCCCGCTCATCGCCGTGAACGCGTGGCTCAAGTGATCATAGCAGCGATAGATCACCGGTACGCCCGCAATCTTCAGCGCCTCCGCATAGTCGCGCCCCTGATCGACCAACGGATCATGCCCCGCCGTGTAGACGAGCGCCGGCGGCAACCCGCTGAGATCGTCGCTCAATCCCGGCGATGCCTTCAAATCCTTCGCGTCCGTCTCGACGTTGGCGAAATAATGCGAGCGGAAATAATCCATGATCGGCGTCGTCAACGGATAGGCATCGCCGAACGCCTTCATCGACTCCGTCGCCGACAACCAATCGACGACCGGATAGATCAAAAGCTGCAGCACCGGCGGCTTCTCGTTCGCCCGCTTCATCTCCTGCGCGATCACCGCCGAAAGATACCCACCCGCCGAATCCCCACCGACCGCAACCAGGTTGGGATTGCCGCCCAGCGACGGCGCATTGTCCCGCACCCAGCGAAACGCCGCGAGCGCATCCTCGACCGCCGCCGGAAACTTGTGCTCAGGCGCCAAACGATAATCGACCGATACGACCAGACACCCGGCCTCGTGCGCAATGCGCGAACAGAAGACGTGGCACGTCTCAAGATCGCCGATCACGCAACCGCCCATGTGAAAGTAGACGAGCGTCGGCACCAACCGGTTCGGCAAGCGCGGCTTATACGTGCGCACCGGAATCGCGCGCCCGTCGACCAGCGGCAACGCCACATCGGCAATGTCGATATCGTGCGCCGCCTCAGCCTCAAGCAGCGCCAGGCCCTCGCTCGCCGCCTTGCGCGCCGCCTCAGGCGTCAACGTCGCCATCGAAGGCTGGCGCTTCGCCATCGCGCTCAAGAACTGCAACCGCGCATCGAGCGTGCGATCCGCAATGGTCAACGGCTTGCCGCCGGCCATCGCGACCAGCCAACTCCGGGGCAAACTCAATAGCGTACGAACCAACATCTTCCGCATGCGTCGCAAAATGCGGGACGCAACCGATGTGTCAAGCCCGGCCGATCCGTGTTAACCTCTTGCCAACCAGCCATTGAAGGACTTGTGCGCAAATGTCGGCAGACTTCGACCTCGTCATCCGCAACGGCACCGTCTTCGACGGCACCGGCGAACAGGGCTTTGAAGGCGACGTCGCCATCACCGGCGGCCGCATCGCAAGCGTCGGCCGCATCGCGGGTCGTGGCCGCGAAGAAATCGACGCCAAGGGCAAGATCGTCACCCCGGGCTTTGTCGACATCCACACGCACTACGACGGCCAAGCGACCTGGGACCAACACCTGACCCCCTCGGCCTGGCATGGTGTCACCACAGCGGTCATGGGCAATTGCGGCGTCGGCTTCGCCCCCTGCCGCGCGAACGACCACGACATGCTCATCCGTTTGATGGAAGGCGTCGAAGACATCCCCGGCGTCGTCCTGACCGAAGGCCTGAAGTGGAATTGGGAAACCTTCCCCGAATTCCTCAACGCCCTCGAAGCCCACCCGCACGACATCGACTTCGCCGCCCAAGTCCCGCACGGCGCGCTGCGCGTTTATGTCATGGGCGAACGCGGCGCGAACCGCGACCCAGCCACCGCCGGCGACATCCGCGAGATGTCCGCCATCGCACGCGACGCCGTGAAGGCCGGCGCACTCGGCTTCTCGACCTCGCGCACGCTCAACCACCGCACCAGCGACGGCCAACCGACGCCGACCCTCACCGCCGCCGAAGACGAACTTGTCGGCATCGCCATGGGCCTCAAGGCCGCCAACGCCGGCGTCCTGCAAGTCGTCTCCGACTTCGCCGACCCCGCGCGCGAACTCACGATGCTCCGACGCATGGTGACCGACTCCGGCCGCCCCCTGTCGTTCTCCCTTCTCCAAAGCGACCGCGGCCCTGAGGCGTGGAAGATGCTTCTCGGCTGGGTCGACCAATGCAACGCCGACGGCCTGCCCGTACGCGCCCAAGTCTGCGGCCGCCCCGTGGGCCTCCTGCTCGGGCTATCGCTAACGCTGAACCCGTTCTCCGCGCATCCGTCTTACAAGACGATCGAACACCTGCCGTTCGCCGAACGCCTGAAACTCCTACGCACACCCGAATGGCGCACAAAACTGCTCAACGAAAAGCCGAACTCCGACAACCCGTTCGTGAAAGCGGTCCTGCGCAACTTCGCAAAAATGTTCCCACTCGCCGACCCGCCGAACTATGAACCGACCGCGGACGAAAGCCTCGGCGCCCGCGCCGCCCAACGCAACGTCAGCCCCGAAGAACTCGCCTACGACTGGATGCTGCAAGACGACGGCCGCGCGCTGATCCTCTTCCCGTTCCTGAACTACGCCGACGACAATCTCGAGCCCGCACTCGCCATGATGCGCCACCCGCACACGGTACTCGGGCTCGGCGACGGCGGCGCGCATGTCGGCATGATCAGCGACGGCAGCTTCCCGACCTCGATGCTCACGCACTGGACGCGCGACCGCACCCGCGGCGCAAAGCTTCCGCTCGAATGGGTGATCAAAGCCCAAAGCCGCGACACGGCGGCAGCCGTCGGCCTGCACGACCGCGGCCTGCTGAAGCCCGGCTACAAAGCCGACCTCAACGTCATCGACCACGCCCGCCTGACGCTCCACCGCCCAAAGGTCGCCTACGACCTCCCCGCCGGCGGACGCCGCCTGGTGCAATACGCCGACGGCTATGAAGCGACGATCGTATCGGGCGCGGTCACATACCGGAACGGCAAAGCGACAGGCGCACTGCCCGGCAAACTGATCCGCGGCGCGAAATCGGCTTAGCGTTTGGCGTGCTTGCGCTTCGGCAGCGCCGACACGCCGCCCATGAACAACGCCGTCGCAAACTTTGCCGCATCGTCGACGCTCAGATCGTCGCGCGTGATCAAATGATTGGCGACCTCGAACGCGACGCCGACGATCGTGGCCATCAGCAAATCGGCGTCGGTGTCGGGTACCAGCCCCGCGCGCATCGCGACTTCCAAGTCCGCGCGCAACTCGTCGAAGCCCGCGATGACTTCGGGCGTATCGATGCGCACGTGCTGCATATCCGGATTGCGCCCCATGCTGGCGAACGTCGCCTGATCGCTCTTCACGAAATCGAAGAACGTGCGGAACGAGCCCGAGATGAATTCCTCGAAATTGCGCGCGCGAATGCGTTCGGCGCGCAGGCGCGGACGCACGCGCAACGCCGTCTCGTCGCGCAGCGCCTGATACACCTCTTCCTTCGACTTGAAGTAATTGTAGAACGTCCCCGACGCCAACTCCGTCGCCCGGATAATGTCGCGCACCGTCGTCGCGCCGTAGCCCAGCTCCGCAAACACCCGCCGCGCCGCATCGATGATGGCCTGACGATTGCTCGCCTTCGTCTCCTCACGCTTGCCGCGCGCCTTCAGGTCAAGATCAGCGCTCATGCCGCCACCGTTTGCTTGGGCGAAGGTCGGATCACGCGCGGCTCGATCGGCAGGGCATAACCCTGCGCCGCCGCGCGCCGCAAACCCTTCGCCAGTTCGCGCCTGAGATCGTAGGTGTACTCGCCGCAATTGATCTGGATCGTGTGCCGCGGTGTCGAGACAAAGCGCGACTTCGCACGCTCATGCATCTCGATGCGCTCCGCGTTCATCACCTCGACCGGCGGCATCGCATAGCGCCCGATCAGATAGTTCGCGACAAACTTCGATTGTTCTTCCGCAATCGGCATCATCGCGCACAACGGCTGCACCAAGCCGACGAAGAACAGGTTCGCAAACCGCGGATCGACCATCCGCTTCCACAGCGCAATGTCGTTGCCCGGCGCCGAAATCACGCCCTCATCGAAATAGGGGAAACTGATCTTGTAGCCCGTGCACCAGATGATGACGTCGATGTCCTCGACCGATCCGTCGACGAACGCCACCTGAAACGGCCGCAATTCGCGCACGCCAGGCTTGGGCTTCACATCACCGGAGCCCACGCGAATATAGAGTTCCTGACTGACCGCCGGATGCGTTGAGAACAACGGATGATCGGGCTTCGGCAAGCCGTACTGCTCCGGCCGCCCCGCCGTCGCCGCCAACCGCCGCTCCACAAGCGACCGCATGAGGTCGGACGGCAAATAGCGCTGATACCAAGGCGGATCCTTCGACGGATGCGGGACATGCGCGTCCAGCACCTCGCCCGCCATGTATTTCGGAATGACCCAATACCCGCGCCGCTGCGACAAAAACAGATTCCGCGCGACGCCCTTGCGTCCCAACTCGCACGCGATGTCGAGGGCCGAATTGCCGAAACCGACGACAAGCACGTTCTTGCCCGCGCAATCAACGGGATCGGTCGGATCGATGTAATAGTGCGAATGAAACTGCTTGCCGTCGAAAGAGCCCGGATACGCAGGCTCGGGCCAACGCGGGTCCCAATGATGCCCGCTGGCTACGATCAGCGCGTCGTAGAGCCGCTGCTCGCCGCTCTCCAGCACCACCTTCCACAGATGATCCGCCGTGCGCTCGACGCGCTTGATGCCCGTGTTGAACTGAATGCGATCGCGAAAACCGAAGTGCTCGACGTAAGCATCGAAGTACGCCGCGATCTGCCCGTGATGCGGATAGTCGGGAAACTCGCGCGGCATCGGAAAATCCGAATACGCCATCTTGTCGCGCGACGTGTTGATGTGCAGCGACCGGTAAGCCGACGACATGCCGTTGGTGTTCTTGAAAACCCAATTGCCGCCGACACGATCCGACTTCTCGAAGCAGTCGAACGGTACGCCGCATTCGGCCAGCACCTTGGCAGCCGCAATCCCGCTCGATCCCGCACCGATGATGCACGTCTTGGGCAGTCTAGGATCAGGCGCACGCGGCGTTGGCATTTGGCCCCGGAGTTGTCATCCGCGGCCACTCTAACAATTCATGACACTGCGTCAACTTTTGCCGCACTGCACCACGGCGTTAAGGAAGCCGCACGACGAACAGCTTGCGCGTCGTCTCGACGACCTCCCAAGTTCCAACGAAGCCGGGTTGCAAAACAAACGCGTCACCGGCGCCCACACGCTGCGGCGCCTCACCCTCGCGCGTGACGATGCTGACCCCACTCAGGATCGAGCAATACTCCCACTCATCATAGACGACGCGCCATTTCCCCGCCGTCGATTCCCAGACGCCGGCAAAGGTCTTCCCGTCCGCGCTCTCCTCGAACGTCCATGTCCGGAACGCAGGCGCCCCGGACACAATACGCTCATGCGCCGGCGCACCCACTTCGAACGGCAAGCGCTCCAGCTCGCCCAGCGGAAAGCGAACCAACGTCATTTCGCCGGCACGATCTTCAACACCGCATTCGTGAGATCGGCCGCGACGTAAATCGTCCCATCGCCGGCAACCGCGACGCCCGTCGTCAGGAACGAAGGCCCCTGCCCCTCCGGCGACGGCAGTCCGATCGCAAGCTCGTCGGCAATCGTCGTAACCGCACCCGTCGACGGATCGACCGACACAACGCGCTTCGCACCCACCTCCGCGACGACCAACCGCCCATCCGGCGCAATGTCGATGCCCTCAGGTCCCGCCAGCTTCGACGCAACGACCTTCTTCGCGCCGCCGTTCAACTCGACGCGCGTGATCGTGCCGTCGGCCGATGTCACAAAGGCGCCGCCTTTGCCATCTGCCACCATCGCAACCGGCCCCTTGAAGCCCGACGCAATCGTCTTGCGCTTCGTACCCTTCATATCTTCGAGCGCCAACAGCGAACCGGTCTGCGCCTCAAGCACAAACACGCGACCATCCACCTCCACCGCATCAACCGGCGTCTTGAACTCGTGCACCATGCTGATCGTCTTGCCCGTCTTGCGATCGATGATCTGCACCGTGTTCGACGTCGCGCTGGCCAGCAGCACATACGTCGCGCCAACGCCGACGCCCGACGGATAGTCGATATCGCTGCCGAACATCCGCCCCTTCGTCGTCACCTCGCCGCTCTTCGTATCGACGTTGCGATAGGTGAACACATCGGCGACATGGAGCGTCGCATCGTCGCCGCGCGCCAGCGCGATATCGGCGATGGCCGCAATCTTGCCCTTCACAACCGTCGTCACCTGCCCCGTCGCGTCGTCGACGCGATAGACGGCGTTGTCCGCCATGTTGGTGATGAATATCCGATCCTTCGCATCGATCGCGAGATTATCGAGCGCCGGGTCAAGCTGCGCTGCCTTCACGCGCTTCCGCGCTTTCACGTCGATCTTGTAGAGCGCGCCTTCCTGGGTATCGATCGCCCAAAGATTGCCCTTGGAATCGAAATTCGCCGCCGCCGGCGTCTTAAACCCGTCGACGATCACCTCGACCTTGCCGTCCTTCGGATCGACCGCCGCGATCGCATTCTTGAACCAAAGCGGCCCATAGATGCGCCCGTCCGCCCCCACCTCGAACCCGTTCAGCCCACCCATCTTCTCGGCAATCTTGCGCGGCGGCGTCTTACCCGTGACATCCGCCTCATAAAGCGCGTCGCCCAAAAACACCTGCGTGAAGTAAAGCCGCCCGTCTTTCGTGAAGGCGAGCGAGTTCGCGCCCGGCAGACCCTTCGCGACTTCGACGATCGGCCCGCCCGGCGCTTGCAGAAACACCTTGCCCGTCAGAAACCCGGTCCAAGCGATCGTGCCGTCAGGCGCGAAGGCGATGTCGTCCGCCATACCCGTCGGCGGCGCGATGTAGATTGACGTCGCCCCGGTGTCGGGATCGACCTCATAGATCGTTTGCCCGACGACGCTGCCGACCAGAAGCTTGCCGTCAGGTGTTGCGGCGATGCCGTGAATGCCGTGGAACACCGACGGGCCCACAAGTTCGCTGACCGAATAATCGTCGGCCGCGATCGCGGTGGAGCCGGTCATCGCAACCGTTATCGCTACGGCGGCGGTAAGACGTTGAGCATAGGACATGACGCTTCCCCAAGGTTTTATCCTTCCATCCATCAGTCCATCCCAAGCCCGCACGCGTCAAGACCGCCGCCCCGCGCTGTTGACAGAGCAAATGGCCCCGTCGTCCACTCCTGCCGATGAGCGATTTGCCCACGACGACCCCAGAGCACAAACCCGGTTTCCTCCTCACCGGCGTGCCCCACGCCGAAGCACTACAGTTCATGGTCGTAGAGATCAGGGCCGGTGAAACCGTGTGCAAAGTGCCGTACGCGGAGCATCTGGTCGGCAACCCGGACACCGGCGTCGTCCACGGCGGGGTCATCACCTCGCTGCTCGACAACGCTTGCGGCATCGCGGTCGGCTCGAAGACGATGCTCCGCGGACAGATCGCAACGCTCGATCTGCGCATCGACTACATGAAGCCCGCCACCCCGCGCGAAGACATCTTCGCCTTCGCCGAATGCTACAAGGTGACGAAGAACATCGCCTTTGTCCGCGGCCTCGCCTACCACACCGACCGCAACGATCCCATCGCCACCTGCGCCGCCGCCTTCATGCTCGGCACGAAGAACGCCAAGGGCGCCAACGTCGGCGGAGGCAGTTAGATGGAAATCATCAAGCGCGCCATCGCTGAAGGCCGCAAACCCGACTTGCAGGCGCTGGTCGACGCAATCCCCTATTGCCGCTTCCTCGGGATAGAGATCGACCGTAAGGGAAACGAACTGACGACGATCCTGCGCTTCGACAAAAAGCTCATCGGCAATCCCATCTTGCCGGCACTGCACGGTGGCGTCGTCGGCGCATTCCTCGAGGTGACCGCCGTCATCCAACTGATGCTCGAGGCCGAAACCGAAGATCTGCCGAAGCCCGTCGACATCGGAATCGACTACCTCCGCTCCGGCCGCCCGGTCGACGCATATGCACGCGCGACGATCACAAAACACGGCCGGCGCGTCTGCAACGTGCGCGCCGAGGCCTGGCAAGACGAACGCTCGCGTCCGATTGCTGCATTGCACGGCCACTTCCTCATCAAGCCGAAAGACAGCGATCCCATTTAGTTAGGATCGCTTCGCGCGCTCGACCTTGCTCCATCGCACCGCAGTTGCGAACTGGATGCGCGCGAATCTTCGCATCGTGATTTGCTTACGGCGTGGACAGGCATACCCTCCCCAAACGTGGTTCTCAGTTGCGTTCGAGTATTTTTTGAACCTTCGAAGGAGAGGCCGCTATGCGTCGCTCATATGCAGACTGGATTGCGTGGTCGCTGGTGCTGGCGATCGGCGTCGTCGCCGGGACGGAATACTTCGTCCAACAACAAACCGGCATGTCGACACCGGCTTACGTCTACAAAGTCGTCGTAACACCCGACCGCTAAGAATTTTTAGGCGGTGCGCCTCGCTCGCAATAGTCGCGAGGCCGCCGCCATTTCTTTGTCAAAAACCCTTCACACCGCCGACACGCCGTGACGCTGATCACAGCGCGCACGCACAGTTTTCGCGCATTCGACGCCGCCAATGTGACACACGCTCCAAAATGACATGCGAAGCGCGCATGCCTGCTATGTGACACCAATCTTCATTTGAATCCACACGCCATCAACCATACCTACACGCGCAACAAGACGACAGGATCTTGAGGAGAGACCGCAGATGTTTTCGCGCAATTGGGAAGACTGGGCTTTGGCGCTTCCGTTGGCCATCGTGCCCGTCGTGGCTTTGACGTTCGGCGGTGCGCAGACGCCGAGCTTCGCGACCGACGCCATTGCGGCCGAGCAAAACAAACCGAACTACGTGATGACCATCACCGGCAAGCGCCTGCCCGCCGATTGCAGGGGCGTCGCCGAAAAGGATCTGGCCGCCCACTGCATCGCGCTGATGGACAGCACGACCGTCACGATGCGCAAAGCGCACTAAACCGCCAAGTCCAAACGAAAAGGGCGCGACCTCACAGGGCGCGCCCTTTTTTGGTGCCTTTCGCAGACTCTAGGACTCGGGCTCTTCCAGTTCGACCGAGTACCCCCACAGGCGGCGCACGTGCTTCAGCACGGCGTCCTTGTTGCCCTGCGCCAGCGGAATGCCGCGATGCCGGTTATGCCGGATGGTCAGCGTGCGGTCGCCCGCGAGATTCGCCCCGACCACCTGGATGTCCGGCTGATGCGATGAAAGATCGTAGAGCCGCGCCAGCGACGTCCGCAGCTTGCGATAGCCGCCCTCGTTATGGATCGCCGCCACCGTATAGACCGGGTCTTCGGCCCCATCGCGCACGGCGAACAGCTTCAGATCCCGCATCACCTTCGGGCTCAAGAACTGCTGGATGAAACTCTCATCGCGATAATTGGCCCACGCGTGCTTGAGAACGTCGCGCCAGTCGCCCTTGCCGGCGAACTCCGGAAACCAATCCTTGTCCTCAGGCGTGGGCGCTTCCGAAATGCGCTTGATGTCCGACATCATCGCAAAGCCCAGCGCATACGGGTTGATCCCGTAATAGCGGCTATCGTCGAAGCCCGGCTGCATCACCACGCTGGAATGCGAATGCATGAACTCCAGCATCGATCCCGCACCGATCTGCCCGCGGTCGCAAAGCTCGTTCATGATGTAGTGATGCACGAACGTGGCGCAGCCCTCGTTCATCACCTTCGTCTGCATCTGCGGATAGAAATATTGCGCGACGTTGCGCACCACGCGAAGAATCTCGCGCTGCCAGTTCTTCAACACCGGCGAGTGCTTCTCGAGGAAGTAGATGATGTTCTCTTCCGGCAGGTTCATCTGCGCGTGCAGCCCGACGGTCTCGTCCTCGTCGACCGACGCCAGATCTGCGCTCATGTCCCGTGACGCGCCGGGCAACGTCCGCCAGATGTCGTTGAAGCTCTCTTCCTCGTACTGACGCCGCTTGCGCAACCGTTCCTCGCGCTGCGCCCGTGACGGACGCGGCGGACGGCGATACCGGAACACGCCCTGCTCCATCAGCGTATGCGCGGAATCGAGGATCAATTCGACCTGCTCGGCCCCGTACTTTTCTTCGCACGCCGCAACGTATTTCTTCGAGAACGCAAGGTAATCGAGGATCGCCTCGGCGTTCGTCCACTGCCGGAACAGATAGTTGTTCTTGAAGAAGTGATTATGCCCGAAACACGCATGCGCCATGACCAGCGCCTGCATCGTCATGGTGTTCTCTTCCATGAGATAGGCGATGCACGGGTTCGAGTTGATGACGATCTCATAGGCCAGGGCCGACCAGCCCTTGTTGTACATCGTCTCTTCGCGGGCAAAAATCTTGCCGAACGACCAGTGATGGTACATCAGCGGCATGCCGTGCGCGGAATATGCGTCGAGCATCTGCTCCGACGCGATGATCTCGATCTGATTGGGATAGACGTCGAGCTTCAGGTCGTTGAGGCCGATATCCTCGATCGCGCCGAACACCTTCTGCAACAGCGGAAAGTCCCACTCCGCGCCGTCGAATAGCAGTTCGCGTCCGCTCATGCCGCCGCCTGTGATGCAGTGCGCTCCAACATCAGCGCGAACAGAACCTTGAGCAAGTCCACATGCTCGACCTTGCGTCCCGACAGCACATGATGGGTCGCAACCTGCCCGTGCGCAAACCCGCACAGCTTCACGAACCGCGAGCCGGGCAGAATGGTCGAATTCACCGGCACCAACCCGTCGTTCTTGAGCCCCAGCGACGCCATCCACCGCCCGGTCGGCCAATCCGGCATCAGGCTGGTCGCCCCCGCCGACGAACCGCTGACGGTACCGACGCACATCGTCGGCACATCGCGCAGCACCTGCTCGATCTGGCCCGCATTGTCGTCCATGTACCGCGCGCGCCGCTCGGTCCCGATATCGCCGATCGCGTCGAGGTCGGCGCCAAGAATCTTCAGCGCCGCGCCGCCAATCCGCCGCGCGCGCTTCGTGCCCGACGCTACATCGGCAATAGGCGAGCCATGAAACGGCGCCTGAAACGCAATCCAGCCATCGACATAACGGCGCAACTCCGGATGCGCGACCAACGCCTGCAGCGTATCGAGCCCACCCTTCGAGTGCGTGACGATCCATGTCGGGCAATGCCGTGCGGCGATGATCTCCGCCAGCCGTTCGCCGTTCCGCTCAACCGTGGCGCCCGTATCGATATCCGCGATCGAGGCGTCGAAGCCTTCGTCGCGTAACTGCCGAACCTGATGCGTGAGATATTCGACCAACCGAAGCCGGCTCGCCTTCAGCGCAATCCCGCTCAATACCGCCGGAACGAACAGAATGTGCGACGCGCGCAGCCGGTGCGCGATGTGCCCAAACGCCCGATCAGCCTTCGCCGTATCGAGCTTGCCCTTCTCCAGAAACGCATCGAGCCGCGCCGTGTCGTCGCTGGCGAGCGGCGTCCGCCGCAAACGCGCAAACGCGTCCGTCTCGGCCTCGTGTTCGAGCCACATCAGTAGCCGTCCCCAAGCCCGCGCGCCGGCCAAGTTCATACCTTGGCCTCCGTACCTTCTTTCGCGAACAGCTCGCGGAAGACGGGGAAGATGTCTTGCGGCTTGGCAATGCGCTTGGTGGCGAAGTTCTTCCAATCCTTGGCGACGGTGCGATAGGCGCGCCACAACTCCGCCCCCGACTCTTCGCTGGAAAACACTTCCATCTCGCGCTCGTCGAGAATCTCGATGTAGGCGTAGTACTGGCAGATCGGCATCAGATCCTGATTCAACAGGTCCACGCAGCGCGACGCATCGCCGGTCTGCGTATAGCCGTCCGAAGCCTGCGCGGCGTAAATGTTCCATTCGCCCGTGTTGTAACGCTCGGCGACGATCTTCTTCATCTCCTCAAGCGCCGTCGACACGATCGTGCCGCCCGACTGGCGCGAGTAGAAGAACGTATGCTCGTCCACTTCCTGCGCGTCGTGCGTATGGCGGATGAACACGATATCCAACCGGTCATACCGCCGCCGCAAGAACAGATGCAGCAGCATGAAGAACCGCTTGGCGAGATCCTTCTCCCGCTCGCCCATCGAACCCGACACGTCCATCAGACAGAACATGACCGCCCGGCTCGTCGGAATGGGCTGCTGTTGAAACGCGTTGAAACGCACGTCGACCGGATCGAGGAACGGCACCCATTTGCGCCGATGCTCCATCCGCGCAATCTCTTCCTCAAGCTCGGCGATGACTTCGCGCTTGTCGGCGTCAGGCGTCGCCCCGCAGCGCAGCTCCAGCACGCGCTGGCGCAGCACCTCGATGTCGTCTTCCTTCGGCCGCCGCATCGCCATCCGCCGGCCGAACGAATTGCGCATCGTACGCACGAGATTGATCTGCGTCGGCGACCCCGAGGTGGTCAGACCCGCGCGCCGCCACGAATAACTCTTGATCTCTTTCAGCGCCGTCTTGATCAAATTCGGCAGCTCGAGATCTTCAAAGAAAATGTCGAGAATTTCGTCCTGGCTCAGCGTGAACGAAAAATCGTCCTCGCCCTCGCCGCTCGTCGACGCGTCTTTGCCGCGGCCCTGGCCGTCGCCCTGACGCGGCTTCTTGATCTGATCGCCTTCGACGAAGTCCTTGTTGCCCGGCAGAACGCGTTCGTTCTCCCCGCCCGACGCCGGATCGAGCCGGAAGCGCGGCTCTTTCGTGCTCTTCGTCGGAATCGAGATCTTCTGGTTTTTCGCGAAGTCCGAGACGGTCCTGTCCTTCAAGGACTTCTGGACCGCCTCTTTGATCTCGGCGCGCGCGCGGCGAATGAAGCGTTGCCGGTTGGCAAGGCTCTTGCCCTTGGGGTTCAGTCGCCGATCGATAAAGTTCGTCATGGGTGCCGCCGGAGGGGAGCCGCGCTGATCAGCGCGACTAACCCGCCTTGTTCACCCGCATATACCACTCGACCAGTCGCCGCACCTGACGCGCCGTGTAGTGGCGAGCCAACATGCGCTTGACGAACTCGTTGTGCTTGGACTGCGTGTCGGAGTCCTTCTTCGACTCGAACGAAATCACCGGCAACAAGTCCTCGACCTGGCTGAACATCCGCTTCTCGATGACGTTGCGGATCTTCTCGTACGACGTCCACGCCGGGTTCTTCCCGTCGTTCGCCGCACGATGGCGCAGCGCGAACTTCACGACCTCATTGCGGAAGTCCTTCGGGTTCGCGATACCGGCCGGCTTCTCGATCTTCGACAGCTCGTTGTCGAGGTTCTGCCGGTCGAGCATTTGGCCCGTATCCGTATCCTTGAAGTCCTGGTCTTCGATCCAAGCGTCCGCATACGAGATGTAACGGTCGAACAAATTCTGACCGTACTCGCTGTACGATTCGAGATAGGCCTTCTGAATCTCCTTGCCGATAAACTCCGCATAGCGCGGCGCCAATTCGGCCTTGATGAACTCCAGATACCGCTTCTCGGTCTCGTCCGCGTGCTGCTCGCGCTTGATGGCCTGCTCCAGCACATACATCAGATGCACGGGGTCGGCGGTCACTTCGTTGGTGTCGTAGTTGAACGTCTCCGACAGCACCTTGTAGGCAAAGCGCGTCGAAATCCCGTTCATGCCTTCGTCGACGCCGGCCGCGTCCTTGTACTCTTGCAGCGTCTTGGCCTTGGGATCGGTATCCTTCAGCTTCTCGCCGTCATAAACCCGCAGCTTCGAGTAGAGATTGGAATTCTCATGCTCCTTGATGCGCGTGAGCACGCAGAACCGCGCCAGCATCTCAAGCGTCTCAGGCGCGCACGGCGCGTTGCCAAGCTCGCTGCCCTTCAGCAGTTTCTTGTAGATCGCCACCTCGTCCGCGGCGCGCAGGCAATACGGCACCGTCACGACGCAGATACGGTCCAGGAACGCTTCGTTGTTCTTGTTCGCCTTGAACTGCGTCCATTCGGATTCGTTCGAGTGCGCCAAAATAATGCCCTGGAACGGAATGGGCCCCAGCGTTTCGGTACCGACGTAGTTGCCTTCCTGCGTGGCCGTCAGCAACGGGTGAAGCACCTTGATCGGCGCTTTGAACATTTCGACGAACTCAAGCAAACCCTGGTTCGCATGGCACAAGCCGCCGGAGAACGAATACGCATCGGCATCGTTCTGGCTGTATTTCTCAAGCTTGCGGATGTCGACCTTGCCGGTCAGCGCCGAGATGTCCTGGTTGTTCTCGTCGCCCGGCTCCGTCTTCGCCACCGCGATCTGGCGCAGCTTCGACGGCATCAGCTTCACGACCTCGAACTTCGAAATGTCGCCGCCGAATTCGTCGAGGCGCTTCACGGCCCACGGGGACATGATGCCGGTCAGGCGATGCCGCTCGATGTTGTAGCGTTCCTGCAGCAGATCGGCGAGCTCGCTCGTGCGGAAGAGACCCAACGGCGATTCGAACACCGGGCTGATCGTGTCTCCGGCTTTCAAAACATAGATCGGATGAACTTCCATCAACTCCTTCAGCCGCTCGGCGAGCGAAGATTTACCGCCGCCCACAGGCCCGAGGAGATAGAGAATCTGGCGCCGCTCTTCCAAACCCTGTGCCGCGTGGCGGAAGAAGCCGACGATCCGCTCGATCGTGTCTTCCATGCCGTAGAAGCCTTCGAACGCGCGATACATCTTGATCGTGCGATTGAAGAACATCCGCGATAATCGAGAGTCGCGCGAGGTGTCGACCAATTCCGGTTCGCCGATCGCTGCGATCATCCGCTCCGCCGGACTGGCGTACATCATCGGATTGTCGCGCGCGGCGAGGAGGTAGTCGCGCAGTGACATTGTTTCATACTTCTCGCGCGCGTAGGCCCGAGAGAATGCGTCGAAGACGTCGAGGTTGCCGCTCATGGAGTTCACGCCTATCCCGCTGTTACGCGCTCTTGCGGTCATGTCGCCTTCAAAACGTCTGCGGCGGCGTCTGACGGTGACCGGCACAAGAGCAAAAAGCTCATCTCTTCCTAAGTAGTGCCCCCATCCCCTTTAGCAATCGTAAACCACTCTGAACCCGCTTACCGCAACGGATTTCGCATGAAGGTGATTTGCGTCTGAACAAGTGTACAACTTCGAGGATGGCATCCTAGTCCATTCTTCGCAGCGCAGCATCTACGCTGTTGCGCCGTGATCGTTTCGCCGCATACCGGGCCGCAATCCCGCCGCATTCCGGGCCGCTTTGCGCCACAGCAAGCGATTTATTCTCCCATGGTTTGCAGGGCAGCGCGTCGACATGAACGAAGCGCACCCCGCCCGCGCGACACCCCGCACCCCCAAGGGAGAGAATGTCCTATGTCCAATCCAAGTTCGTATTATTTGGGCCACGTCTTTCGACGTTCGGCTACTAGCGTTTTGTGCAGCCTGGCGTTGCTCAGCAGCGCGGCAATTTTTCCTGCCTATGCGGCAGACCCGATCCGCGGCCAAGTTCAGCTTGACCAGCCGACCGTGCTGGCCGGCGGCAAGACGGTGGTCTACGCCGTCGTGACCTTCGAGGGCATCGACATCGACCCCGGCCCCACTAAAGAACGGCCGCCCCTCAACGTTTCCTTGGTTCTGGACCGCTCCGGCTCGATGTCGGACGAGGGCAAGATCGATTACCTCAAGCGCGCCTCAAAGCTCGCCGTCGACCGCCTCGGCACAAAGGACACCCTCTCCGTCGTCGAATACGACGACCAAATCACGGTCATGTGGCCGGCCAAGCGCGTCGCCAACCTGTCGGAGGTCAAGGCGATGATCGACGGCCTCGACCCGCGCGGCTCGACCAACCTGACCGGCGGCATGATGCGCGGCGTCGACGAAGCCAAAGAAGCGCTGGACGGCCCCGCCTCGAAATCGGGCACCATCACACGCGTGATTCTCATGTCGGACGGCCTGGCCAACGCCGGCATCACCGACCCCGGCGAAATCAGCCGCCTCGTCCGCGGCGCCAAGAAGGAAGGCATCCGCATTTCGGCCATGGGTCTCGGCCGCGATTACGATGAAGACCTGATGCAGGCGATCGCCGAAAACGGCGGCGGGCGTTACTATTACATCCAACACCCGACCCAGATGGCCCGCGTCTTCCAGGAAGAAATGGGCTCGCTGTTCGAGACCTGCGCCCGCGACGTCGAGATCGACTTCAGCGGCAAGGCCATCGTCCGCAAGGTCGAAGTCGTCGGCTACGACGACGCCGCCGGCACGAACACCGCCCACCGCTCCCTCGAAGACGTATTCGAAGGCGAAAAGCGCTCCGTCCTCCTGCGCCTGGAAATCGACGCGCCGTCGTCCGGCCGCGTCGACCTGGGCGAAGTGCAGCTGAAATACAAAACCGCGAAGTCCGGCGAAGCCAAATCGTTCAGCCAGGCCCTCGCCGTCGACGTATCGTCCGACCGCGCCGCGGTCGACCGCGCCCGCAACAAGGAAGCGGCCGCCGAAGCCACCTTGGCCGAAAGCGACCGCGTCCAGAAGGAGCAAGTGAAGCTTTACCAAAGCGGAAAGCGCGACGAGGCGCAGAAGAACATGTCCTCGCTGGTGAAGGATCTTGAAGCCAAAAACCAGTCGCTGAACGACGAACGCGTCCGCCGCAAGATTGAAGCGATCAACGTCGAAAACCGCCAGATGAACGAAGCGGCGGCGTCCCCGACGGCGCAGAAAGATTACCTGAAGGCGTCGAAGCAGCGCCTGTATCAGGCCAAATCTGGCAAGCGCGGCGGCTTCTCGCTGCAAAAGGGCGACAAGGGCCTCGAAGTCGAACGCCTGCAGGAAGCGCTGAAAAAGTCCGGCGCCTACAAGGGCCCGATCGACGGCGTTTACGACGACGACGTCAAAGAAGCCGTCGAAACATACCAGAAGTCGAAGAGCATCTCGGCCGACGGCGTCGCCGGCGCGTCGACGATGGACAGCATGGGTTTGTACTGAACCAAGGCCGCGCGGCGGTTCACCAGGCCGTCGCGCAATTCTGTTGAACTGTGACGCGATGGGTGAAATGCTTCACCTATCGCGTTCCTGTTCTTAGGCAGGGGTTGGCGTCGTGGACGAGAGCATTCGCATAGGAATCCGCATGGCACGGCCCACCGACGCGGCCGGCATTGCCTCCGTCTACGTCGACTCCTGGCGCGATACTTACGCGGGCGTCTTGCCCGATGCGGGCCTCCTTCGGATGTCGAAGGCCGACCACACCGCCAGCTGGCAACGCAACATCAAAGCTTCGAACCTGCGCAACCCGGTCCTCGTCGCGTCAGACGAAAAATCGAACGTATTCGGTTTCGCAAGCGCCGGTCCCTCGCGCGACAAAACCCTGCCGTTTGAAGGCGAGGTCTACACGCTCTACGTCGCCCCCGGCTGGACCGGCCAAGGCCTTGGCGCCGCGATGCTGTCGTCGATGTTCCGCATTTTCTCGAAGGCCAACTGCCGCGGGATGGTCATCTGGGCGCTGGGCGAAAATCCCTCGCGCTTCTTCTACGAAGCCATGGGCGGTCACATCGTCGCCGAACGCGAGCACGCCGTCTGGGGCAAGACGATGCGCGAAGTCGGCTACGGCTGGCGCGCCCTCGACATCGGCAAACCCCCACAACGCGTCGGCCGCAACGCCGAACCCGAACCACCGCTCGGCTAGAGCACATTGTTCGCCAATCGTCATGGCCGGGCTTGACCCGGCCACCCAGTGCGCGCACGTCCGTGCACGCTGGAAACGCGACGGCGTCATCAATTGAATCGCGATGTCTAGAGAGTTTAAAGGCCGCGCAGACGCGCGGCCACTAGGTGGCCGGGTCAAGCCCGGCCATGACGGCCGAGGGAGCGCAAGCGCAATACTGCAAGCAGCTTCGTGAACCTTCGTGTTCTTTGAGGCTTTGTGGTGAAGCTGAGTCGCCGAGGCAGCGGCGCCTCAAGCAAGATCCTTCGGCCGCATGAAATCCTTCAGCGCGCCACCGCCCGCGCGCACGTCACGCCATGCCTTCGCCGGCGACTGAATGACGGCAAGCGCACACGTCGAGAACTTCTCGCGCATCCGTCCGTGAACTTTCTCTTCCGCCGCATCCTTCGGCGAAGCGCTGAGTTCAATGGCAAACTGCGCTATCCCGGGATTATGCCCGATGAACATGACCGCCTTGACGGCGTCGTCCAGCGACCGCAGCCGCTGCATCAGATGCCGAGGCTCGGCGAGATAGAGCCCCTCCTCGAATTCGACGGTCACCTCGCGCCCTAGATCGCCTTTGACGAGCTCGAACGTCTCCATCGTCCGCCGCGCCGTCGAGCACAACACCAGGTCAGGCTTGTACCGTTTGGCCTTGATATAGGCCCCCATCAGCGGCGCCGCCTCGCGCCCACGCTCGTTCAACCGCCGGTCGTGATCGCCGAGCGCAGCGTCGTCCCAATCCGACTTCGCGTGGCGCAGCAGATAAATCGTTTTCATCGGGCCGACCCTCGCACAAACGGAAATTGAAGCAGCCACAAAAACCGCCGCGGCTCATCACCACGATAGGACGCAAGCCCCAACGGCATCGTCACGTGGTCCAACGCCGGCGCCGCCCGATAGGTGGCAAAAATGCGGTCCCAAATAGCGAGATTGAAACCGAAATTGGAGTTCGTCTCCACAGGCGCCGTCGAATGATGCACCCGGTGCATATCCGGCGTCACGATCACGCAGCGCATGATGGAATCGGCCCACCCCGGCAGCCGCAGATTTGAGTGGCTGAACATCGACGTGGCGTTAAGCGCGATCTCGAAAACAAGCACCGCGATCGCCGGCACCCCAAGCGTGAGGACGATCGCAATCTTCCAAGCTTGGCTGATCAAAATCTCGATCGGATGAAAACGAATGCCGGTCGAAACATCGACCTCCGTGTCGGCGTGATGCACGCGATGAATACGCCACAACGGCGGCACGAAGTGAAACGCCAAATGTTGCGCGTAAACCGCCAAGTCCAGAATCAAAAACCCGGCAACCGCGGCGATGGCCTGGGGCACACCGAGCAAGGGAAACACGCCCCAACCCCGCGCTTCACCGTAAGCGGCGGCAAGCACACTGAGTGCTGGCACGACGAAGAACGACAACCGAAGCAGGGCGGTGTTCAACACGCTCAGCCCGACGTTGGCGCCCCAGCGCCGGACACGCGCAACCAAAGGAACACGCCGCGGCCAAAGTGTCTCCAGCGCCGCCAGCACGCCAAATACGCCGACAAAAATCGAGAGACGCAGAAGAGCTTCGCTCTCCGCACCCATATCAGGTCGCAATTCGCGCATGCCGCACGATCGCGGCCTTCTCTAGAGCCGCCGCCGTCAGCCGGTCGATCTCCAGCTCCGACCGCAACACCTGCAAGATCCGGTTCTCTTCCGAGTGAACCGGCGCATCGGCCAACACCACGTCGAGGGCCAATGCATAAGCCGTCTCGCGCAACGACGGCGACAACGTCTCTTTTACGAGCCCCAACACTGCAGCCAATCCCTCGCGCTCCTGCAGGATCGCTGCACACTCGCGCGCCACCGGGATGATCTTATCGTCGCTAAAACCGCGGAACGCCGGCAGCGACCGCACCAGATCGCCGATCGCGTGCATCTCCGCGTCGCTCATCTCCGCGTCCGCCGCCGAGACGACCACCATCACGTAAATCAATGCCGCATGCGGGTTGAGCGTTGGGTTCTGTGCCATGCGCCGAAAGTGTCCCTGGGAAATGGGGCGGGGTTGCGGGCGCAACTTATGGGGCCCCGCGCAGGTCGGCAAGGCCGGGCGCGTGCAGAAAGTCCTTAACGATCGCAATAGCATCCGCGATCCCGATGCGCTCCACCTCGACGCCCGGAGGTAACCCGCTCAGCATCCGCGTCGGCGTGCGCGCATCGAGCAGCACGAACACGCCGCGATCGGAGGCCCGCCGGATCAACCGCCCGAACCCCTGCGCCAATTTCAACCGTGTCAGCTGATCGTCATACGTCTTGCCGAACGCCACGCGCCGCGCCTTGTGCAAAATATCCGGCCGCGGCCAAGGCACGCGCTCGAACACCACAAGCCGCAACGACCGCCCCGGCACGTCGACGCCGTCGCGCAACGCGTCCGTTCCGAGCAAACAGGAATCCTCGTCATCGCGGAAAAGATCGACGAGCGATCCCGTATCCAGCGCATCGACATGCTGCGCATAGAGCGGAATACCGTTCGCGCTCAACGGCCCGGCAATCGCACGGTAGGTATTCTTCAGCGACCGGATCGACGTGAACAACCCCAGCGCCCCACCGCCGGCCGCCACAAACAGATCGCGGAAGGCCGCCGACATCAAATCCTGATCGCGATTCAAATCGCGCACCACAAGCACACGCGTCTGCTTGCTATAATCGAACGGCGACTCGAACGAGGCCCGAACCGGCGGCGACACAAGATGCGCAGCGCCGGTACGAATCTCAGCCGCCCGCCACCCGTCTCCCGCTTCTTCGCCCTCCGGCCCACGATCGCGCAGCGTCGCCGACGTGATGAACGCACCATGCGAAGGCTCAAGCACCTCGGTCGCAAACTGCACCGTCGGGTCGATCGCATGGCGATAGAAGCCGATATTCGAGTCGTGCCCGTCGAACCGCTCGACCCCCAACCAATCGACATGCCCCGTCGGCGGCGCATCACCGACCGCATCCAGCGCCAAAATCCAATTTGGTAATTGCAGCTTCGCCCGCCGCTCAATCCCGCGCAGCGCCGCTTCCGCGCGCAACCGATGCTGCGCCAACGTCTCCGGCTCCTCGCGCAACAAACGGCGAAGCGACAGCGCAATCTCGTTCAAAGGCTGCACCAGCGCTTTGAACGCATGCTTCAACTCGTTGGCCGCAACGATAAGCGAATCCGTCGCCGGCAAAACCTCGCACTCAAGACCGTAAGGCGACGACACATCCTCGGAACGAGCCCGCACCTGCGCGCGAACGGCGCCCAAAAACTTCTCCATCGCCCCGCGCGGCGTCTCGTTCGCCACCCGCGACAACCATCCATCGCCCGGCAATCCCAACGCCAATTGCGCAATCTCCTGCAAGCGATCGAGCTCGCGCGGCTCATCCTGCAACACCGGCGTCAACCGCTCGACGAGCCCGCGCCCACGCCGCGCACTGCGCCCCTCCGCGCCACGCAGCCAACGCCGCAACTCCGCGCCTTCCCACCCCGTGATGTGAATCGCGAAGAAACTGTCCGCGGCATCGAAGATGTGATGCCCCTCGTCGAACACATAGCGCAGCGGCGGCGCACTGCGATCCTCGGCATCGGGATCGACGGCCGCCGAATGCCGCGCCGCCTCCACCATCGTCAACGCGTGATTGGAAACCACCACGCGGCTCGCCCGCGTCTTGCGCACAATCCGCTCAAGGTAACAGCGGCGATAATGCGGACACGCTGCATAAATGCATTCGCCGTGCCGGTCGGTCAGCCCATGCGCAAACCCCGCATGCGGCCAAGCCCAAGCCGGAAAATCCCCGCCCAGCAGATCCCCGTCCTTCGTCGCCGTCAGCCACCGCGAGACAAGCCCCAGCGCCACGGTCTCGCGCTCGATCAAAACCGGCAACCGGCTCGTCGCCTCCTCCACGTTCAGCAGGCACACATAATTCTCGCGCCCCTTGCGCACGGTGACCTTCTCAGCCCGCTCCGCGTCATCCGGATAAACCCGTGCAAGTTCCTGCGCGATCTGTCGCTGCAAGTTCTTCGTGTAGGTCGAAATCCAAACCGACCCGTCGTTCCGCTCCGCCCACAACGTCGCCGGCGCGAGATACCCGGCGGTCTTGCCCAGACCCGTCCCCGCCTCGGCAATCACCACCGCAGGCTCACCCTCATGCGCGCGCGGCCGAAACGCCTGCGAAGCCAGCGCCGCATAATCCGACTGCGTCCGACGCGTCTCAGCCCCGCTGCCCACGATCGCCGCCAGATGCGCCCGCGCCTCCTCCGGCGAAATCGGCATGCTCCCCGGCTGACCCAGCGGCGGCGCGTCTTCCCATTCCGGCAACTCGCGCCACACATCCATCCGCGGCGCAGCCCGCGCACGCCCCTCCGGATCCATCCGCTCCAGCAACAACGGCGCCCAAGCCCAATGGCTCAACCCCATCGCGGCAGCCACCCGCGCCGCCATCGGCCGCCCCGGCACATTCTCCGCCTCGTTGAGCAACTGCGTCGCCGCATCACGCAACGTCATCGCCTGCTCCGGCAAACTCGTCGGCGCGGGCATCTTCAACGCCCGCGCCAGCGCACCGACGCTGGGCGCAATCGGTTGCGCCGGCCGCACGAACGCGAAGAGTTCCAGCACGTCGAAATGCGACGCCCGCGGTTCCGACCGCGACGCGCGCCCGATCCGCTGTAGCGTCAGCCCCGCATGCGCCACCATGTGCGGCCGCGCATGAGCCGCCTGCGACGCCTGCTCGGCGCTCAGCTCTTCGAACCGCCCGTCGCCATGCGCGATGACCGCGCGGCGGAACGTCGCGACAAGGACGGGGATCGCATCAAGCGCGTGCGAAGTGGTCGATTCCATGGCGCCCACTATGCCGCGCCGTTGACGCTGAACCTAGCTGCCCATAAGGCTTGCCCACATGACGACCCGCCGAGACCTCGCCATGGCCGCCAAGGCCTGGCCCTTCGAAGAAGCGCGCAAACTGCTCGACCGCGTAAACCGCGACGAAGCAAAAGGCGCGACGAAACCCTACGTCCTCTTCGAAACCGGCTACGGCCCCTCCGGCCTGCCGCATATCGGCACCTTCGGCGAAGTCGCACGCACCAGCTGGGTCCGCCGCGCCTTCGCGGAACTGTCGGACAAGCCGACGCGCCTCTTCGCCTTCTCCGACGACATGGACGGCATGCGCAAGGTGCCTGACAACGTGCCCAACCACGAGAAGCTGCGCGAATTCATCGGCATGCCGCTCACCAAAGTGCCGGACCCCTTCGGCACGCACGAAAGCTTCGGCGCCCACAACAACGCGCGCTTGCGCAGCTTCCTGGACTCGTTCGGCTTCCAATACGAATTCCTGAGTTCGACCGAATGTTACGCCTCGGGCCGCTTCGACCCGACGCTGCTCAAAATCCTCGCCGAATACGACCGCGTGATGGACATCATGCTCCCCACGCTCGGCGAAGAACGTCAGCAGACCTACTCGGCTTTCCTGCCGATCTGCGTCCGCACCGGCCACGTGCTGCAAGTTCCCATCATCGCGCGCAACGTCGAAAAGGGCACGATCACCTATCGCGACACCGACGGCTTCACCGCCGAAGTGCCTGTCACCGGCGGCCACGTAAAGCTGCAATGGAAAGTAGATTGGGCCATGCGCTGGATGGCGCTCGGCGTCGATTACGAAATGTCCGGCAAGGACCTGATCCCGTCCGTCGAACTGTCGACCAAAATCTGCCGCGCGCTGAACGTGCCGCCGCCGGAAACCTACACCTACGAACTCTTCCTCGACGACAAGGGTCAGAAGATTTCGAAGACCAAGGGCAACGGCATCGCGGTCGAGCAATGGCTCACCTACTCCGCGCCCGAGAGCCTTGCGCTCTTCATGTACCAAAAGCCCAAGACCGCAAAGCGCCTCTACTTCGACATCATCCCGAAGGAGGTCGACGACTACGTCACGCACCTCGACAAGTATCAGACGCAAAACGAGAGCGAGCGTCTCGAGAACCCCGTCTGGCACATCCACGCGGGCAACCCGCCGCAAGAAGCTTGGCCGGTCAGCTTCGCGCTCCTCCTCAACCTCGTTTCCGCCTCGAACGCGTCGACGCCGGACGTGCTCTGGGGCTTCATCCGCGCCTACGCCCCGCAAGCCAACCCAAAGGACAACCCCGCGCTCGATCGCCTGGTCGGCTACGCCATCCGCTACTACCAAGACTTCGTGCTGCCAAAGAAGAAGTACCGCGCCCCGACCGACAAAGAACGCTTAGCCCTCGAAGAACTGGCCACGGCCTTCGACGCCCTCGGCAACACGACCGACGGCACAGCCGTACAAAACGTCGTGTACGAGATCGGCAAGAAGCACACGTTCGAACCCCTGCGCGACTGGTTCAAGGCCCTCTACGAAGTCCTGTTCGGCCAAGAACAAGGCCCCCGCTTCGGCTCCTTCGCCGCCCTCTACGGTGTGACGAACACCGCTAATCTCATCCGCGAAGGCCTCGCCGGCAAATTTCTCGCCTGACGCGCCAAGCGCTAAAGGCGTAGACTTTCCGCCATGAAACACGCGTATCCAGCGGTCGCATTCTTTGCCCTGTGTGCGGTCGTTAGCGCACCGGCATCGGCGGAGGTGCCGCAAACCGCGCAAACCGCATACGCAGACGGCAAGTTCATCGCAGCCGCATCGGTGGCGGAAGCCGAAGGCTCCGCTGACGCCCTCGCCTTCGCAGCCCGCGCCCGCATCGCCGATGCGATCATGCGCGACGACCTATGCCTCGACTGTCTCATCAAAGCCGAGGCGCTAGCCCAAGCCGCAATCTCTCGCGATCCGAACCAAGCAGAAGGCTACGTCCAACTCGCGATCGCCATCGGCTTCCGCGGACGCTTGGTGAGCACGCTGGACGCACAGTCCGAAGGCCTCGCCGAAAAAGGTCGCGCCGCCATCGACCGCGCCCGCGAACTCGATCCGTTGAATTCGTGGGCGCGCGCATCGCTCGGCGGCTGGCATCTGGAAATCGTGCATCGCGCCGGCAGCATCCTGGCCTCGGTTCTCTACGGCGCCAACGAAGAGGAAGGCCTCTCGAACTTCCGAGCAGCCATCAAAGGCGACCCGGGCAGTTTGCTGCTGCACTATCACTTCGCGCTTTCGATCCTCGCGCTCGATGACAAGAGATTCCGCGACGAAGCTCTGGCGACACTCGAAGCAGGTTTGAAAGACCCACGAGCCGACACGATGACAGCTTTCACGCGCAAGCGCGCCTTCACCCTGATCGAAAAACTGAAAGGCGGGTCGCAGGACGACATCGAGACACTGGTCCGCCACTACCAAGGCTACCCAGCAGCGACCGCACAAGCCGGCGCACGTTAGAGCCCTTCCTCGAAGCGCACCGACAGTGGCGATTCAGCTTCACCACAACTCCGCCCAAGCCGAACGCGCACTACCCCCGCGCCCACACCACGCGCGCGATCCATTCGATCTTAGCCCGGTCGAACACGCCGCCGCCGTCTTCACCGTTTAGCGGCTTCAGTTCGACCTTCTTCGCCGTCCGCCGCACCAGCTGCATCAAGGCCCAACCGTCTGAGTTCTTCACCAGCACGCGGTCGCCCTTGCGCAATTCGGCGGTCGGCGACACCACGACGACATCGCCGTCGCGAAACACCGGCGCCGCCGCATCGCCCGACACCTCGATCGCAAGTGCGGTATCGTCGTTCAGATCGGGAAACGACAACCGCTCCCAAGCCTTCAGCGCCGGTTTGCCGTCGCCGTCGAACGCCTTCTTCTTGGCGAGATCCTTGAGCTTCAGAAACGGCACCATTCGCGACGGCGCCTTGCCCCCGCCGCGCGACAAAAGCGCAACGAAATCCTCGATGCTCGCCCCCGTCACCACGAGAATCTTCGACAGACTCTCCGTCGACGGCCAACGCAGCCGCCCCTGCGGCCCCAACCGCTTGCTCTTGTTGAAGGTGGTCGGGTCCAGCCCCGCCGCCCGCGCCAAACCCGACGGCGAATGGCCGTAACGTGCCGCGAGGGCGTCGATCGCGCCCCAGATGTGCTTATGTGAGAACATCGTCGACCGAACCGAAAAACGTCATGGATGAACTCCGCCGCACGCTTGCGAAGACGCAGCGTCCCACTACAACGATACCGTCACCTGTGATTCTGATCCTAGCACGATGAACCTCATTCGCGCGCTTTCAACTCTGGCGCGGCCCTTCTTGCGGTCGCTCGATCCCGAGTTCGCGCATACGTTGACCATCAAAGCGCTCAGCATCGTCAACACGAGAGTTTCATTGGAACCTGACGACCCGCGACTGCGCGTGCAAGCGTTGGGACTCGAATTCCCCAACCCGATTGGACTGGCGGCCGGCTTCGACAAAAACGCGCAAGTCACCGAAGCGATGCTGTCCCTCGGCTTCGGTTTCGTCGAAGCGGGAACGGTCACGCCGCGCGCGCAATCCGGCAACCCAAAGCCGCGCGTGTTCCGTTTGGTTGAAGACCGCGCCGTCATCAACCGACTGGGCTTCAACAACGAAGGCATAGAACCCGCCCACCGCCGCCTCACCGCCGCGCAAGGCCAACCCGGCATCCGCGGCATCAACATCGGCGCCAACAAAGACGCCGCCGACCGCGTCGCTGACTACGTCACCGGCTTAAGGGAACTCGGCGCGCTAGGCTCGTACGTTACCGTCAACATCTCATCGCCCAACACGCCGGGCCTCCGCGGCCTGCAGAACAAAGATGAACTGAAGGCGCTACTCAAAGCCGTCACCGCCGAGCGCGCGAACCTCCCGCGCCGCGTCCCGCTTCTGGTCAAGATTGCGCCGGACCTCGACGATCAGGCCTGCGCCGACATTGCCGAGCTTGCGCTGGAACACGGCATCGAAGGCTTGATCATATCAAACACCACAATAGCCCGGCCGCCGTCCCTGCGCGGGGCACACGCGGCCGAGACGGGCGGCCTCTCGGGCGCCCCGCTCTTCGAACCGTCGACCGAAATCCTCCGCCGCATGCGCCGCCTAACCCAAGGCCGGATCGTTCTGATCGGCGTCGGCGGCGTCGGTTCCGGCGCCGACGCCTACGCCAAAATCCGCGCCGGCGCGTCGCTGGTTCAGCTCTACACTGCCCTCACCTACGACGGCCCCGCGCTGGTCACTCGCATCAAAGCCGACCTGCTCGCCCTCTTGCAGCGCGACGGACTAACCGACATCAGCGCCGCCATCGGCCAAGACGTCCGCTAGTCTAGTCCGGCAATTTGCCGGCTCGTCAACGACGACGCGCCGCTCGACGGCGCCCTAAAGCGATCGCGCGCACAAACGCAGAGAAATTGGTTCCAAGATTGGCCGGATGGGATTGGAGCGGGTGAAGGGAATCGAACCCTCGTCGTAAGCTTGGGAAGCTTCTGCTCTACCATTGAGCTACACCCGCGCCGCGAGTCATAGATACCACCGCCACCGCATGCATGTGAAGCGCCGGATAGGTGGAACACGACGCGTCCATGACCCGCTGGTTCCGCGCACAGACGACGCGGGCAGTTCGATCGTGATTGAGACCAGACGGCACGCAGCGCAGCTATTCGATGCCATCCGAACGGACAGCGCTGCTCAGCACTTCAAGTGCAAACACCTTAAGCCGCCGCCAACTCCACACGCGCAACAGCGGATGATCGACGCCGACGCGCGTCGTCGCGCCGTGCGCGCACCCCCGACGCGCGAGTGGGCTCTCGGGGGCGCTATACAACAGGCGTTAAGACAACACCCCAGCGGCGTGCATGGCGACATGCTGCCGACATCAGGACAGCCGCCTCAGACCACCTGTAGCCTTCGCGAACGCCCCTAACCCACCACCTTTTGTGTCGTTGCCGGCGAACACGGTTTGGAAGCAATCGTATCGACAGCGTCAGGACGCGCACGCGCCGGCCCTCCAAACCGATAGGCTAATCAAAAGCACAAGCTTGGGGCTGGGGGCATATGCGACGGTGGGAAACGGGGCGTTTTTGCGCGCCTGTATTCGCGACGATATTGGCACTGACGGCGGTGCTGTCGATCGGCGCCACGAACGCTCATGCACAGCAAGTCGGCCAGGCGACAAATCTGCGCACGGTCGCTTTGCAAACACCGCCGCGCGCCAGGCAGGTGGAGATCTTTCGTTTCGCGCCGATCTTCCGCGGCGCATTGCTGTCGACAAGCCCGCGCGGCGCACTCGAGGTGACATTCTCCGACGGCAGCCGTCTCAGCATGGGCGGCGCCTCCAACGTCGTCGTCGATGAGTATGTCTACGCCGGTCCCGGTGGAACAGGCCGCCAAACGGTTCGCTACACGAAGGGATTCTTCCGCTTCGTCTCCGGCACCATCCCCAAGGACAAAGTTCAGATCCAAACGCCGACGGTAAACATCGGCATTCGCGGCACCGTTCTGCGAACGGTCGTCGACGAAGACGGAACGACGACCGTCGGCGTGGACGACGGCTCGATCACGGTGACGTCAAACCAAACCGGACAGTCGATCACGCTGAACGCGGGCGAGAAGGTCACGATTAAAGCAGGCGGCGAGTTCGGCCAGATCCAATTGGGCAAAGTCGAGGGGTGCAACTGATGCCGCGCACTTCGATTTTTGCATTGCGAGCGTTTGGCGCCGCCGCCCTGGCCGCGACCGCGACCTTCTTCACCGTCGCACCCGCACAGGCCTTCTGTCCGAACGAGCAGCTGATCACGGGCCCGATCGTGATCGTCGCGCCGGTCGACTGCGCGCGCGTCAGCGGTCAGTTCATCGTCGGCGACATCCTCAACAATACAGACATCGGCGGCCCCCTGATCAACGACAACGCCTTCGTGATCGAGTCCAGCACGGTCACGGGACAGTTCGTCAACAATGGCACGCTCACGCAGTCGGGCAATTTCGGCTTGAATGCCGCGTTCGCGACGTGGGGCAGCGACGTCGAAGGCGGGATCGTCAACAACGGCAGTATCATCTCCCCTCTGGGCATCGCGTTTTCGATCGGCGCCGTCGTGGACAGCGTGCCGGTCGCGTCGATCCAAACGGGCGCCATCGACAATTTCGGCACGATCCAAGGCACGATCGGCTTCGAAGGGATCGCGGGTAAACTTCTCAACACGTTGTGGAACCACCAGGGCGCGCTGATCGCGGGCAATTTCGCCATCCTCACCGAAGGTACCTTCGATGAGTGGAGCGGCGGGATCGTCAACGACGGCCAAATTTCCGGCGTCAGCAGCGGCATCGGTCTGGGCACATTCAACACGACGCCATTGACGTTCTCAGGCGGAATCCAAAACAGCGCTACGGGCACGATCACAGCCTCGAACGGCTCTGCAATCGGCATCTTCGCCGTTTTCAACGGCGGCATCGAAAACGCAGGCGTCATCTCCGGGTCGACCGGCATCCTCAACGGCGGCCTTTTCAGCGGCGGGATTGCAAACACCGGTGCGATTTCCGGCACGACGAACGGTATTACCTCCCAGTTCAGTTTCTCCGGCGGCATCGTCAACGGCGGTCAGATCGATGGCGGGACCGCCGGCGTCCTCGCTCAAGGCAACTTTTCCGGAGGGATTCAAAACACCGGCACGATTTCCGGCTCCGGCGATGCCGGCATCCGCGTCGATACGGGCGCGGTGTTTGCAGACGGCATCACCAACAGCGGCTCGATCACCGGCGGCGTTGGGGCGATCCTCAGCATCGGAAACTTCAGCGGCGGCATCCTGAACACGGACACAGGTTCAATCGCCGGTGGCTTTTGGGGCGTCGTCTTGGGCGGCACGTTTGCAGGTGGTGTCGACAACGCGGGGACTATCTCGGGAAGCAACGCCGGCATTTTCTCGTTCGGCGGCTTTTCGGGCGGCATCAACAATTCAGGCAGTATCACGAGCACCGTCTTCGCGATCCGCATGAGCAACGCCGTCACCTTCACCGGCGGCATTACGAACACCAGCACAGGCACGATCTCCGGCGGGTTGAACAGCGCAATCAGTCTCGAGGGCACATCTTCGGGCGGCCTCAACAATGCCGGCGTGATCTCCTCCAACAACACAGCCATCAGCATCACCGGGACGCACAACGGCGGCATCAACAATTCCGGAAACATAAACGGCTCGTCAGTGGGCGTGTCGCTGTCGGGTTCCCTCGCGGACGGGATCGTGAACTCGGGCACGATCAGCGGCAATACCGCGATCGACATGGTCGGCACCGTCACGGGCGACCTGACGAACACCGGTTCGATCAACGGCACGCTCGACGGCATCTACATGGCGGCGAACTGGACCGGCGGCATCCGCAACAGCGGCACTATCGCGGGCGCCAATCTCGACGGCATCCGGCTTGCCAACATCTTGAGTGGCGGCATCACGAACGAAGCGGCCGGCCTCATACAAGGCGGCGTCTACGGGATCCGAAACGACGGCTTGCTCGACAACGGCATCCTGAACAGCGGCGACATTATCGGCGGCACGTACGGCATCTCGGCTACGCAAGGCATCCTCACTGGCGGCATTACGAACCTGGCGGGCGGCCTCATCGAAGGCACCACCTTCCTAGGGATCACCGTCGGCCAAGACTTCTCTGGCGGCATCACCAACGCCGGCGAAATCCGTGGCGCGACCTACGGCATCTTCGTCAACGACCTGTTCGCAGGCGGCATCAATAACACGGGCGTCATCAGTGGCGCGGGCGACACCGCCATCGTTCTCGCCAACACCGCGGTGTTCCAAGGTGGAATCACGAGCACCAACCTCATCAGCGGCGGCTCGGGCATCGAAGTCGGCGGCATCCTCAACGGCGGCATCAACAATGGGGGCCAGATCCTCGCTTCCGCGAACAACGGCATCCTTGTCCTCGGGCTCGGCACGCTCAACGACGGTGTTCAGAATTCCGGAACGATCAACGCCGCCATCTCCGGCATGCTTATCAGCGGCGAACTGTCCGGCGGCATCCAAAACGGCGGAACGATCAACGGCAACACGAACGGCATCCATCTCCAAAACAGCCTCGTCGGTGGCCTTCAAAACACCGGCTCCATCTTCGGCTCGGGCGGCGCAGGCCTTTCGATTGACGCGACCGGCATATTCGAAGACGGCGTCACGAACAGCGGTTTCATGACCGGCGGACTCGGCGCCATTTTCTCCACCGGCACCTTCAGCGGCGGCATTTTGAACAACGCCGGCGGTTCGCTGCAGGGTGGCTTCTGGGGCGTGGTCCTCGGCGGCACGTTCGACGGCGGCATCACCAACGCCGGCTCGATCAGCGGCAGCAACGCCGGCATCCTCTCTTTCGGAACCTTCTCGGGCGACATCGTCAACTCCGGCAACATCAGCGGCGTCTTCGGCGTGCGCACGACCCAGGCCTTCAACGGCGGCATCGTGAACACAGGCTCGATCACCAGCAACTTGAACGCGGCGATCAGCTTGGAAGCCGGCGCGACAGGCGGGATCGTCAACTCGGGCACAATCAGCGGCCCGACCGCGATACATATTACCGGCGCACTCGGCGGCGACATCGAGAACAGCGGTATCGTCCAGGGCGCCATCGACGTCAGCCTCGCCTCCACCAGCTTCACCTATCGCCAAACCGGCGACGACGCGCTGACCGGCGCGCCGTTGGCCACGTTCAGCCTCAGCGACACGGCAATCACGACGCTCGATTTCCGGGGCGGCGAACTCTACGGCTTGATCGACGCCGGCACCGACTTCAACGACATCTTCGAGGTCAACGCCGGTCTGAACGGCCGCTTCGACTACGTCACCGGCGTCGCGTCGAACCTCGCATCGTTCGCCGTCAACTCCGGCACGGCATATCTGGGCGACACGCAGATCTCGACGAACGCGATGTCGATCGGCGCGGCCGCGACGCTCTACATGTCGAACGACGCCGTCATCAACACTGTCAACGCCACCTTCGCGCCGACCTCGACCTTCGAGGCCGACCTCACCACCAACACCGCCGCGCATCCCACGATCAACGTCGACGGTACGGCGAATCTCGCAGGCGCCTTCATCGCCCATATCGATCCGCAGGCCTTCTTGGGCTCGGGCGAAACCGAGTGGGTCTACGACGGCATTATCGCAGGCAACGTGACCGGCACGTTCAACTCGGTCACGATCTTCGGCGCGCCGAACCTGTTCTCCATCACGCCCGCCTACAACAGCTTCGACGTCACGATCTCGCTGAACTCCTTCGCCGATCTCATCGAAACGACCAACCCTAATCAGGTCAGCGTCGGCGAGGCGCTCGACGACATCTACCAAGACGGCACGACGGATCCCGATCTCCTCAACCTCATCGACACGCTGGCGAACGCAACCGGCGACGAAATCGCCGACATCCTCGACGCCATCGCCGGCTCCACCCAAGCCGAAACCGGCTTGGCGGCATTGAGAACCGACGACCCGTGGAAGCAATCCGTCGGTCAGCGCGTCAACGCCGCACGCTCCACCGGCTGCACCGTCGCGGGCGAAACCTGGTGCTTCCGCCGCTACGCACAAGCGCCAAGCCCGATCACCACCGACACCCCCGAAGACCCGCACGCGTTCGACTGGCTGGAGACGGGTCTCCGCGACTCGGGCACGACGTCCATGTGGGGCCGCATCGTCGGCGTCTGGGGCGAAAGCGACGGCGGCGCGTCATCGCCCGGCTCGCGCCAGCGCACGCGGGGCCTCGTCGGCGGCGCCGATCACGTCGTGAGTGGCACATTCTTGGTCGGCATCGCCGGCCAATACGTCAACACGACGGCAGACTTCGATGGCAGTGCCAACCGCTCACTCGTCGAAGCCGTGCAAGTAGGACCATACTTCTCCTATGGCGGCGCCGAGATGTACGTGAACGGCAACGCCAGCGTGATCGGCACGCGCTCGCAAACCGATCGCTTCTTCTCGATCGGCGCGATCGACTACGCGGCATCCGTCCGCTTCCCGTCCACGACCTACACCACGTCGCTTGAGGCCGGAAAAATCTTCGAGATCGACGGCTACCGGCTGGAGCCGAACATCGGGATCAACTACGCCCTCCAAATCACCGATGAATACGCCGAAGGCGGCGCAGGCGGCCTTGGCCTTATCATCGACCCGCAAGACCTGAACTCATTGCGCTCGCTTGTCGGCGGCCGAGTATCGCGCGTTTACGACATCGGCGACCGCAAGATCGTGCCGGAGCTTCGCGTCGAGTGGCGTCACGAATATCTCGACCGCGCCCACACCTTCGAAGCCGCATTCGCCGGCGCGCCGGATGTGACGTTCCTGGTCAGCTGTTCACCCACCGCCCGCGACGTCTTCGCGCTCGGCGGCTCGATGACGGTCCCGGTCTCCGGCCGTGTGACCGGCTACCTCGACGCGGAAGGCGCCTTCAGCGACGACACCCGCGCCGGCACGCTGTCCTTAGGGCTGCGCGCCACCTGGTAGGCCCAAAGAAAAAGCGGGCCGTCGGACGGCCCGCTTTCAAAGTCTCGACTGGCGATGAAACGCTTAGGTAGCCGACGCTTGCGCACGCACCGGCGCGAGCTTGCCGAGCTGTTCGGCGGTCAGAGTGGATTTCAGGGGCTGCGAGGTGTTGGTGAACGTCAAGCTGGTCACCGACACGGCCACAAGCTTGCTGCCGACGCCCATCGTGCCGCCGACGTTCAGCAGGGCATAACGCGCCTCTCCGATTGGCGACAGAAGAACATCGTTGACCGTAGCGATTGTCTTGTTGTCGGGACCAACAACCGTCGCGCCGATCAGCTTCGAAACGGTCTTCACGTCCGGCCGCTTGAAGCCGTCGTTCATCGCCTCGATGCGCGTCGAGAACGCCGCGGCGGACGCGCCGTCGAGCTGGCTCTCCGTCACGTTCGTGCGCGCCTTCAACGTGCCGTTCGCTTCGCGCTTGATCGAGATCAGGCCGGGCTTCACCGCGATCTGCGCGTTGTTGATACCCAGGAAGCCGCCGTCCGAGACAACGATCGCGTCAACGCGCTGATCCTTGCCCAGCACGAGATCCGAAATCGAACCGACGCGACCTTCCTTGGCGTTCTCGATCGGCGTGCCGATCAACGTCTTGCCGGACAGCGCACCCGGCAGAGCCTTCGGCAACAAAATGTCCTGTTGGGACTTGCGCGTCGCATCGTCGAACGCCTGCACGGTCGCGTCCCATGCCTCTTTCGCGCCGGTCTTGAACGACGACCAGGCGTCGTTCGCGGCGTCCGCAACTGTTTCAGTCGCAGGCTTGTCGGCAGCCATTGCGAACGGGGTCATGACCAAAAGCGCAAGCGCCGACGTCGAGATGAGCAGCAGTTTCATGGGGAAGGTCTCCAGGTTGGTTATCGGCGCATTAACGCGCGCCGCGCGCGTACGGTTCCGCCGCACCACGCAACACCCGAAAGCGCCGGCTTAAGTCGCGCGTGCTGGCCGCGTCGGAAAGAACGATCACCGCGAAATGCACGACACCTGCGAACAGCAAAAACAAACCAATCAATTGCGCTTCACCGGCCATGACACCCTCACTCGGTTACAAGACAACAACGCGTGGTCGAGCACCGTAGTTCCCAGCAAAAAAAGAGGGCGCGCGGAGCGCACCCTCTTTCGTCTTGGCTGCTGTAAGTGGGCTCAAATCGTCGGTCGGCCGCGCAGCAAACCTGCGACCAAGCTGACCACAAACAACACCAAGAATACGAAGAACAATATCCGTGCGAGTTCGACCGAAATGATGGCGATCCCGCCGAACCCCATGGCGCCCGCAATCAAAGCGACCACCAAGAAAATCAATGCCCATTGCAACATGTGATCCTCCTGACCGATTTCATTATCCACACAACGCCGACGCGGCGCTCCGGGTTCCGACTCAGAAATACGCGACGTACGCAACGACCATGAGCAACACAGCCATGCCGAGGCTGATGCCGAGCACGTAACGCATGTGACCCGTCTTCATGCCTTGCCGCGCGTCTGTCGGCGTCTTTTCAATATCCGCGTGTTCCACGCGTTGGCCAGGAACGGTCATCGCTCGTCTCCACGTCACATCCAGACAAACGAAAACGCCCAGCACGCGCGCATGGTTCCGCACGTTCCGAAGCGGAACTCGGCGACACGATGAAATGGAGGTTTACAGCCGGAAGTGTTTCGACAGCTTCAGGCCCTGCGCCTGATAATGCGAGCCGATGCCCTGTCCATAAACTTGCTCCGGCGGCTCGGTCAGACGCTCGAACACAAGCCGCCCGATGATCTGCCCGTGCTGCAAAATGAACGGCACCTCATGGCTGCGCACCTCGAGTACCGCCCGCGATCCCGCGCCACCCGCACCCGAGTACCCGAACCCCGGATCGAAGAAGCCCGCATAGTGCACGCGAAACTCCCCGACCAGCGGATTATACGGCACCATCTCGGCCGCATACTCAGGCGGTATCGAAACGGCCTCGCGCGAGGCGAGGATGTAGAACTCGTTCGGATCGAGCACCATCGTCGCGTCCTGGCGCGCACGAATAGGCTCCCAGAAATCATGCACGTCATGCATGCCGGGCTTGTCGACGTCGATCAAACCCGCGTGACGCTTCGCGCGATAGCCAACCAACTCGTTCCAACCCGCGCCCTTCAGATCGACCGTCAGCGCAATGCCGTCGCTGATGTCGGCCTCACCCGCAACGATCCCCTGCTCCTGCTGCAAGCGGCGCAACTCGGTATCCGAGAACGGCGGCGACCCGCGCCGCAAACGCAGCTGGTTCAACCGCGACCCTTCACGCACCAAAATCGAAAACGATCGCGGACTGACCTCCGCGTAGAGCGGCCCTTCATACCCAGGCTCAATCCGGTCGAACTCCTTCGCGCGGTCGGTGATGAGCCGCGTGAACACGTCGAGCCGACCCGTCGAACTCTTCGGATTGGCAATGCCCGCGACGCGATACGGCAGGGCGACGCTCTCAAGCAGAGGCACGACGTAGACGCAACCAGCTTCGAACACCGCGCCCTTAGTCAAATCGATCTGATGCAACGCCAGTTGATCGATGCGCTGCTTCACCGTCGCATCCGGCCCCGGCAGGAAGCTCGCGCGAATCCGCCACGCGACTGAGCCCAGCCGCAAATCCAAACTCGCCGGCTGAATCTGCGCCTCTTCGATATCCTTCAACGCCTGCAAGCGGCCGCGATGGATCATGGCGCGCAAACTGCTCGCCGGGAGAATGCCGGTCGAATGCCCGCGGGCCGGATCGCCCGCATCGTCGGGCGGCGTGAACAATGTGGAATTCTGAGCCATGGCTTACGTTTTAGGCCACTCCCCGCGCGCGTCAAAGCATTGCGGCCGAATGTCCCCAAGCCGCGCGCTTGATTGACCAGCCAGCCCCGCCGCCGTAAGTTCCGCCCACGTGGTGATTTGAGCCGGTCAGCTTCGCGGCCACGTTAAACAAACAGCTAAAAGGCCGGGTCGACCGACCTCCGACCCTGGCTACGGGATTCAACCCCCTGGTCCGGGGTTTTTTGTTTGGAGTGACGATCGATGGGTGAACTAGAACCCGGCCGCAAATACGGCCTGAAGACGAGACTGGTGCGCGGCGGAACAAAACGCTCACCGAACGGCGAAACCTCAGAAGCTCTCTACCTCACCTCCGGCTACGCCTACGACAGCCCGGAGTCCGCTGAGGCCCGCTTCAAGGGCGAAGAAGCCGGTTTCATGTATTCCCGCTTCGGCAACCCGACCGTTGCGATGTTCGAAGACCGCATGGCGTTGATCGAAGGCGCGCCTTGCGCCCGCGCGACAGCCACCGGAATGGCCGCCGTCACGACAGCGCTGCTCTGTCATCTGCGCCAAGGCGATCACGTCATCGCCTCGCGCGCGATGTTCGGCGGCTGCCGTTTCGTCATCGAAGACGTGCTCCCCCGCTACGGCATCACCTCGACGCTGGTCGAAGGCACCGACCTCGAAGCCTGGCGCCAAGCCGTAACACCGGCGACGAAGGTCCTCTTCCTCGAAACACCGGCGAATCCGACGCTCGAAATCATCGACCTCCAAGCCGTCGCCGAAATCGCGCACAAAGCCGGCGCGCGCCTCATCGTCGACAACGTCTTCGCTACGCCCGTGCTGCAGCGACCGATGGAATACGGCGCCGATATCGTCGTCTACTCCGCGACCAAACACATCGACGGCCAAGGCCGCTGTCTGGGCGGCGTGATCTTGAGCGACGAGAAATTCCTCGCCGACCATCTCCTGCCCTTCATCCGCAACACCGGCCCCAGCTTGAGCCCCTTCAACGCCTGGGTCTTGCTCAAGGCACTGGAGACGCTGGACCTTCGTGTACGGGCGATGTGCGAACACACGGCCGCCGTGGCCGACATCCTTGCACGCGAGCGCAAGGTCAAACGCGTCGTCTATCCCGGCCGCCCCGATCACCCGCAAGCCGCCCTCGCGCGTGCGCAAATGAGCATGGGCGGATCGCTGGTCACATTCGAAGTCGACGGCGGCAAAGCCGAAGCCTTCCGCTTCGCCAACGCGCTCAAACTCATCGACATCTCGAACAATCTCGGCGACGCGAAAACGCTGATCACGCACCCGGCGACGACCACGCATTATCGCCTGACGCCCGAGGCCCGCGCCGAGCTCGGCGTCACCGACGGCATGTTGAGGTTATCGGTCGGCCTCGAAGACCCCGCAGACATCGCGCAAGACCTGACCAACGCCCTCAAGGCCGTGTAGGAACCGGGCTATGCACGAATACCGAGCGACGACATCCTGGCGACGCACGTCAGAGGCGTTCACCTACGACACCTACAACCGCGCGCATGAGGTTAAATTCGCCGGAGGCGAGGTAATTCCTTGGTCTGCTGCGCCGGAATTCAAAGGAGACGCTGATCGCGTTAACCCCGAAGAGGCCTTCGTCGCATCGTTGTCTACGTGCCACATGCTGACCTTTCTTGCACTCTGCGCGAGAAAGCGCTTCACCGTGGACACCTATTTCGACGAAGCTACAGGCGTACTGGAACGAAACGCGACGGGCAAATTTTGGGTCGCCCGCGTCTCGCTCCGCCCGAGGGTTGCGTTCTCGGGCGCGCGTCAACCATCAACGGGGGAGCTTTCCGACCTTCATCGCACTGCGCACGAAACTTGCTTTGTCGCAAACTCGGTGAAATCGGAAGTAACGGTAGACTGGCAATGAAGCGGGAAACGGGGATTGGATCGAGCGTTGTGGGGACGCCGGTTCAGATCGTGGGTGGGGATCACATGTTCCACCGCACGACGCGAGAAATTAAGATCACGGTGCGGCCGGCCTTTTTGGAGGATCAGTCCGCACCCGACAGCAATCACTTCTTCTGGGCGTACACCGTCCTGATCGAGAACGGCAGCGGCAACACGGTTCAGCTGCGCGCACGCTATTGGCGCATCATTGACGCCAACGGCCGCACGATCGAGGTCAAGGGCGCTGGCGTGGTCGGTCAACAGCCGATCCTGCGTCCGGGTGAATCCTTCGAATACAAATCCGGCACGCCGCTGGAAACGCCGTCGGGCATGATGCTGGGCGCCTATCAGATGCAGACCGCGGACGGCGAAGCCTTCCAGGTCGACATCCCGGTCTTCCCGCTCGACAGCCCGCACGAGGTTCGCCGCGCGCATTAATCACCCGCGGCAGATTGTGGTTTGAGCTCAAAAAGCGCGGGAATCCCCGCGCTTTTTTCTTTCTATTGAAATCATAGCTCTGAGTGCTTTGATCCGGCTACTGACATCCGGCGTATCCGCACTAGGTAATTCGTCGGCGTTGGAGAACGCCCCACGCCGAAGGAGCAAATTCAAGACATGGCATCGATCATCCGCAAGCAATCGATTAAGCCCAAAGCCGTCGTCACCGATCACCCCGGCCGCCCATCGCGCGAAGAAGCCGAAGCCGCCGTCGAAACGCTGCTTCGTTGGGCCGGCGACGACCCGACGCGCGAAGGCCTGTTGGACACGCCGGCCCGCGTCGCACGCGCATTCGAAGATTGGTTCTCGGGCTACAACGAAGACCCCGAAGACTACATGAAGCGCACCTTCGAAGAGGTCGATGGCTACGACGAGATGATCGTCCTGCGCGACATCCGCTTCGAGTCGCACTGCGAACACCATCTCGCCCCGATCATCGGCAAGGCCCATGTCGGCTACCTGCCATCGAACAAGGTCGTCGGCATCTCGAAACTCGCCCGCGTGGTCGAGGCCTACGCCCGTCGCCTGCAAGTGCAGGAAAAAATGAACGCCCAGATCGCGAACACCATCCAAAACATTCTGGAGCCCAAAGGCGTCGCCGTCGTCATCGAGGCCCGCCACCAATGCATGACCACCCGCGGCGTGCACAAGACGGGCGTCACGATGGTCACCTCCACCATGCTGGGCGCCTTCCGCGACGACCCCCTCACCCGCCGCGAATTCCTGCACATCATCGGCAACCCCGCCTCAAGCATCGACGGCTAGAAGCGAGCGGTCTAAGTTGGCGGCCGAGGGAGATCCATGGTCGCCACCTACACGCCCCGCCAAATGCTCGAACGCCTGATCGCGTTCGACACCACCAGCCGCGGCTCGAACCTCGAGCTGATCGATTTCGTCGCCGGCTATTTGCGCGAGCACGGGCTTGAGCCGCGTCTGATCCCGAACGCGGAGGGCACGAAGGCGAACCTCCTCTGCACGCTCGGCCCCGACAAACCCGGCGGCATCATCCTCTCCGGCCACACCGACGTCGTACCGGTCGACGATCAGGAGTGGCACACCGATCCGTTCACCGCGATCGAGAAAGACGGCAAGCTCTATGGCCGCGGCACCGCCGACATGAAGACGTTCTCTGCCGTAGCCCTCGCACTCGTGCCGGAATTCCTGAAGCGCGGCGTGAAGACACCCGTCCACATCGCGCTCTCCTACGACGAAGAAGTCGGCTGCCTCGGCGTCCGCCCGATGATCGCCGACATCGCGCGCAACCTCCCGGCGCCGAAGCTTGCCATCATCGGCGAACCCACTGACATGAAGGTCGTGAATGCTCACAAAGGCATCCGCTCCTTCCGAACGACAGTGACGGGGCGCGAAGCCCACTCCAGCCGCACCGACAAAGGCGTCAACGCCGTCATGGTCGCGGCCGAACTGATCATGAAAATCAGCGACCTCGCCGAAGAGATGCGACGAAACGGCGACGCCTCAGGCCGCTTCGAGCCGCCCTATACGACAGTGCAATCCTCGACCATCGAAGGCGGCACCGCGCTCAACATCCTGGCGCACCACTGCACGTTCCAATGGGAATTCCGCTATCTGCCGGGCACCAGCGCCAACGACATCTTCGAAGCCTTCAACACCCACGCCCGCGAGAAAATCCTGCCGCGCCTGCGCGAAGTCGCACCCGAAGCCGACATCGTGACGACGCCGCGCGCCCACGTACCGCCGCTCGTCGCGCGCGACGATTGCCCGGCCGAGGTCCTGGCGAAACAACTCACCGGCCGCAATCATGCCGAAGCCGTTTCCTACGGCACGGAGGCGGGCCTCTTCCAAGAAGCAGGCATCCCGTCCGTCGTCTGCGGCCCAGGCAACATCCTGCAAGCACACAAGCCGAACGAGTTCATCGAGCTATCGCAGATCGACGCCTGCGTGACGTTCATGCGCCGCCTGGTAGATCAGGTCGCCGTCTGAGCTTTCAGCAGCTCATCGGGCTGGAAACTATAGACGGTCGAGCAGAACTCGCACGTCGCGCGGACAAGCCCATCCTCGCCCGCCAACTCGCGCACTTCCGATTCCGGATATTGCGACAGCACCGCCGACACCCGCTCCGGGCTACAGCGGCAGGCGAACGTCAAATCCTGAGCATCGAAAGCGCGAACGCCGTCCTCGTGATACAGGCGGATCAGCAAACGTTCCGCCTCCACCTGCGGATCGACAAGCTCATGCGGCTCGATCGTCGAAAACAAGATCGACGCCCGATTCCAATCCTCATCCACATCATGCCCAGGCTTCGGCGCATCGTGCCCGCCCAACGCGGCGAGGTTCTGGATCACGATCCCACCGGCGCGCCAGTGCGGATTGGGATCGCCGCGCGAAATCAACGTCGCAACGCTAAGCCGGATGCGCGTCGGAATTTGCTCCGATTGCTCGAAGTAAGCTGTCGCAGCTTCGGCCAATCCCTCAGCATCCAGCGGCACGATCCCCTGATACCGCTCCATATCGCCGCCGGGATCGATCGTAATAGCCAGCGAACCTTTGCCGACGAGATCGCCGAACGCCGGCAAAGGCCCCAGCGCGATGACCGCGTCGCGATCGAACGTGGCGCACGCCCGCAACGTCCCCGGCGAAGAGTAATCCGCAACGATCATGCGCAGCGGCCCGTCACCGCGCGTCTGCAAGGTCAGCACACCCTCGAACTTCAACGACGCCCCTAGCAAGGCCGTCAACGCCAACGCCTCGCCGACAACGCGCGAAACAGCGTCAGGATAGGCATGCGCCGCCAATACGCGATCGGCGAGATCCGTCAAATGAACGATCCGCCCTCGGACGTTCATGCCTTCGATTTGGAAGCTGCGAACGAAGTCCGGTGCGGTCACGTCATCGCCCAAACAAGCACGGCCTTCTGCGCATGCAGACGGTTTTCCGCTTCGTCGAATACGACCGAACGCGGCCCGTCCATCACGGCATCCGTTACTTCTTCGCCGCGATGCGCGGGCAGGCAATGCATGAAAATCGCGTCCTTAGCCGCGCCCATCAATCTCTCGTCGACCCGGTACCGCGACAATGAATTGTGCCGCGCCCGCATCCCGCCTTCACCGAGATTATCCGTCTCCGACATCTGCACCCAGGTGTCCGTCACGATCGCCGAAGCGCCCGACGCTGCTTCAAGCGGATCGCGCACCATATGCACACTCCCGCCTTCTTGACGCGCCCACGCCAACAAACGCGGATCCGGCGCGATCTCCGGCGGACAAGCAACGCGCAGCTCGAATTTGAACCGCACCGCCGCATGAATCCAAGACGCGCAAACGTTGTTGCCGGCGCCAGACCACACGACGGTCTTGCCCGCGATCGGCCCCCGATGCTCCTCGAACGTCATGATATCGGCCATCAGTTGGCACGGATGCGTCTTGTCGGTCAGGCCGTTGATGACGGGAACGGTCGACGCCTCCGCCAACTCGATCAAACTCTGATGCCGCTTCGTGCGTAGCATCACCGCATCGACGTAACGCGACAGGACGCGCGCCGTATCGCCGACGGTTTCGCCATGCCCGAACTGCATGTCGCGCCCGTCCAAGAACATCGTCTCGCCGCCCAACTGGCGCATGCCGACGTCGAACGAAATGCGCGTACGCGTCGACGGCTTCTCGAAGATCAACGCCAGCATCCGCCCTTTGAGCGGCAGCGTGTCGTCTTCCGCACCTTTCGGACGCGCGCCGCGCGCATTCTTCATGCGCTTCGCATCGTCGATCAGCTTGCGCAGCGTCACGGCATCCAGCGCGTCGAGATCCAAAAAGTGTTTGGCGGTCATAGCTTTGGCAGGCGCGTTCATTTCGCGGCGTCTTTCATGGGACGGTGAGTTAGGCTCAAACAGGCGTCATTCAAAATGCCGATCGCTTCGCGGACATGGTCCTCGTCGATGATCAGCGGCGGCAAAATACGAACGACATTGTCGCCCGCGCCGATCGCCAGCAAACCGCGCTCGCGCATCGCGTCGATCAGCAAATTGTTGGGCATTTTGCATTTGAGACCGAGCAAAAGCCCCTCGCCGCGCACCTCTTCGATGACATCGCGGTGCTTGTCCGCGACCATCGCAAGCTGCTGCTTCAGATAATTCGCTATTCTGTTGACGTGCGGCAGAAACGAAGGCTCAAGCACGATGTCGAGCACGGCATTGGCGACGGCCATAGCCAGCGGATTGCCGCCGAACGTCGACCCATGAACACCGGCCGTCATACCCGATGCGGCCCGCTCCGTCGCAAGGCAAGCGCCGACCGGAAACCCGCCGCCCAACGCCTTGGCGATCGCCATGATATCCGGCGTCACGCCCGACAATTCATACGCAAAGAGTTTGCCGGTGCGCCCCATACCGCTCTGCACTTCGTCGAGCACGAGCAGCAAACCATGCTCGTCGCACAGCTGGCGCAACGCGCGCATCTTCTCGGGCGCCACCGGCCGAATGCCGCCTTCGCCCTGAATAGGTTCGATCAAAATGCCCGCTGTCTCGGGTCCGATCGCGCGCTTGACCGCTTCAAGATCGCCAAACGGCACCTGATCGAACCCTTCGACCTTCGGCCCAAAACCTTCGAGATATTTCTTCTGCCCGCCCGCGGCGATCGTGGCCAGCGTGCGTCCGTGAAACGCGCCCTCGAACGTGATCAACCGATAGCGCTGCGGCGCGCCATTATGTGAATGAAATTTGCGCGCCATCTTGATCGCACACTCAAGCGCCTCGCCGCCCGAATTGCAGAAGAAGACGGTGTCCGCAAACGTCGCCGCGACCAGACGCTCGGCCAATCGCTGCTGACCCGGCACCTGATAGAGGTTCGAGGTGTGCCACAGCTTGCCCGCCTGCGCGGTCAGTGCCGCGATCAGATGCGGATGCGCATGCCCCAGCGCATTAACGGCAATGCCCGCGCCGAAGTCGAGAAAGCGCCGGCCGTCCGTCGCGAAAATGAAGGGTCCTTCGCCCCTCTCGAACGCGACCGGCGCCCGAGCATAGGTCGGCAAAATCGGAGTAATCACGGATTTTCCTAACAAAAGCGCGGAAGCACGTCCGGGTTTCCGCAGAAAGCCTAGTATTTGGTGGCACCCCAATACCTGTCAACGGAGCGAACGCGCGCAGCCGTTTACGTGATGTTAACCATTTGTGCCTGTGGAGTAACAATCCCCAATAACTAGATGTGGTGACACCCGTATCATCTTGTAGTTCCAAGGCTCTTCCATACTATTGATCGTCTTAACCATGCCTACCCGAGTGGAGGAAGTAACGAAATGGGCTGGACGGAAGAGCGCGTAGAGCTTCTCAAGCAGCTCTGGGGAGAAGGCCTAAGTGCCAGCCAGATCGCGCGCCAACTCGGCGGCGTGACCCGCAACGCCGTCATCGGGAAAGTCCACCGTTTGGGCCTCGCCGGCCGCGCCACCCCGGCCCGCGCTGAGCGCCCCCGGATGCAGGTCGCCCGCCGCGTCACGCGCCCGCGTCCGCAACCGATGATCCAAGCGCCGATCATCGAACGGGACCCGGTGATCGACGAACAAGGCCGCAAGACGACGGTGCTGACCATCTCCGACCGCATGTGCAAATGGCCGATCGGCGACCCGTCGACGGCAGACTTCCACTTCTGCGGTCACCCGCCTAAGGCAGGCTCGCCCTACTGCGACGCGCATTGCGTGAAAGCATTCCAACCCGCTCAAGGTCGTCGCGACCGCGAACGCGACAAAGACTTCCGCCGCTACTTGGCGAACACGTAATTAAGCCCTTGAGGGGAGCGAAAAGGGTCGGCCCTAACGGGTGGGCCCTTTTTTTTATTGCTCAAGTCAATTTTTGAAAGACTCGTCCAGCGCATATCCCGCCGACCGCACCGTGCGGATCGGATCAAGCTGCCCCGGCTCGTTCAGCGCCTTGCGCAAACGTCCGATGTGAACGTCCACCGTGCGCGCATCCACATAAACGCCTGAGCCCCACACCGCATCCAGCAACTGCTCGCGGCTGAACACGCGGCCCGGATGCTGGAGGAAGTGATCGAGCAACCGGTACTCGGTCGGCCCAAGGTGAATATCCTTGTCCCCACGCTTTACGCGGTGCGCCGAACGGTCGATCGTCACGTCGCCGAACGACACCACGTCTTCCGCCAGCGCCGGCCGGATACGCCGCATCACGGCGCGGATCCGCGCCAGCAACTCGGTCATCGAAAACGGCTTGGTGATGTAGTCGTCCGCGCCGGTATCGAGCCCGCGCACGCGATCGGTTTCCTCGCCGCGCGCGGTCAGCATGATGATCGGCACATTGCGCGTTTCCGCGCGGCCACGAAGACGGCGGCAAACCTCGATCCCCGACACCTTGGGCAGCATCCAATCGAGAAGGACGAGATCGGGCGTATCCTCGGCGGCCAACATCAACGCTTCATCGCCGTCATGCGCCTCAAGCGCGCGATAGCCTTCCTTCTCCAAATTGTAGCGCAGCAGCGTCATCAGCGGCGCTTCATCCTCCGCAACGAGGATTAGGGGCTTCTTCGGCGCGCTCTGTCTGAGGGTGCCTGCTTGAGCGTCAAGATTTGTCATGTGGCTGCACGGTGGTTGTTGCGGTGATGTCGCTCTTCGGCCGATCGGTGCCGATCTTCGCCGCCGTCACGACATAGTGGACGGTCTCGGCAATGTTGGTCGCGTGGTCGCCAATGCGCTCGAAATTCTTCGCAACGAACAGAAGATGCGTAGAGGGTCCGATCTTGCGCGGATCTTCCATCATGTACGTGAGCAGTTCGCGGAATAGCGAGTTGTAGATCTCGTCGATCTCGCCGTCGCTCTTCCACACCGTCATGGCAGCGTTCGGGTCGCGCCGCGCGTAAGCGTCCAGCACGTTCTTCAACTGCGCCAACGCCTGCCGGCCCATCCGCGCCAAACCTTGCGTCAGATGCGCATCCGGCGCGTCGCGCGAGATCACCAACACGCGCTTGGCGACGTTCTTGGCCAAATCGCCGATGCGCTCAAGGTCGGCGGAAATCTTCAGCGCTGCAATCGTCTCGCGCAGATCCATCGCCAGCGGCTGGCGCAGCACCAGCAGCTGCACCACCTGCTGCTCGATCTGCTCCTCAAGCAGGTCGATGCGCCCGTCCGACGCGACAACTTGTTCGGCCACCGCCACGTCGCGGCGCGAGATGGCGTCGATCGCGTTGGCAAGCTGCGTCTCGCACAACCCGCCCATCTGGACGATGCCGGTGCTCAACGCTTCAAGCTGGTCGTGGAATGATTTGACGATATGCTCAGACATGTTCGCCTCGTGCGTGACAGCGTGTGCGCGCGTCGGGCTCATTTCCGGCAAGGTCCGCTCGTCATCTGTGACAGAGCCCGACTTATGACCTTTGCACAGACCTAGTGTGACAAAGCAATGAAGGATTTATGACGCCGTCAGAAGGCCCTGTTGCGGCGCGTCCCCAGTCCCGGCTTCTGTCGCCAGCGGCAGGTAAACCGTGAACGTCGAGCCTTCGCTCACCTTGCTTTCGATGGTCAGCCGCCCGCGATGGCGGTTGACGATGTGCTTAACGATCGCAAGCCCCAGCCCCGTGCCGCCGATCGCCCGGCTGCGCCGCACGTCGACCCGGTAGAACCGCTCCGTCAGCCGCGGAATATGTTCGCGCGCGATCCCCTCACCCCGGTCGCGCACGGCGACATAGACGGCGGGCGACGGTCCCGGCTCGCCGGGTCCCGCGCGCCGCGTGCCCAGCTCGAGCGTCACCGGCGTCTGCGGCCGTCCGTATTTGATCGCGTTGTCGACAAGGTTCTGCACCACCTGAAACAGCTCGTCCCGATCGCCGACAACGTTGGGCAATGACGAAGGCTCGACGATCTCGAGCTGAATGTTGGCCGCAATCGCAACCGGCGCCAACGCGTTCATGACCTCTTCGACGACATCGCTGACGTTCACATTGCCCGAAGGCCGCACGTGCTCGTTCAACTCGATGCGGGTCAGCGACAACAGATCGTCGATCAAGCGGCGCATGCGGGTCGCCTGCTCGGACATGATCCCCAGGAAGCGCTCCTGCGCATCCGGATCGTCCTTCGCGTGCCCGCGCAACGTGTCGATAAACCCGGTCAGGGAGGCAAGGGGCGTGCGCAGTTCGTGGCTGGCATTAGCGACAAAGTCAGCCCGCATTTGCTCCACGCGCTGCGCCTTCGTCAGATCGCGCAGCACGATCAAGGCCGCCCGCAAGACGCGATCTTCGCCCTCGATCGGCGTCACGTAGCATTCGAACATCTGCTCCGGCGTGCCGACGATCGGAAACTCGACCCGCTGCGCCCCGCGCCCGGCCAGCGCCAAATCAAGCGCGCCCAAAACCTGCGGCGCGCGAATGACGCTCGCCAAATGCTTGCGCGGTTCGACGATGCCGAACACCTGTTCCAGCGCGTCGTTGGCCGCAACGATGCGCCCGGTGTGATCGGTCAGGATCGCAGGATCAGGGAGCCTCCGGATGAGATCGGCAGGTCCAAAGTCCGGCCTCGCAGTCGCCGGTGAGGCGGCTTGAGCCACGGCATCGGCCCGCGCTTGCGCCGCCGCCGTCACCACCGGCGGCGTGACCAACGCGGGCTCAGGCAGGCTGCGCACAAAACCCAACCGCGCCACCGCAAAAAGCGCGACCCCCAACGCCAGCACAAAGCAAAACATCCACGCGCCGGTCCAAATCGCGAGGATAAAGAGGGCCAGCCACGCCGGGATCAGCGTCCACTTGATGTCGTCGACGCGAACGCCCAGCGCTGAGCGCGCGCGCTTAGGGTCGCCCTCCGACCCGCGAGGCGCCTTGCCTTGAGCTTGTTGCGGACCGCCCGCGTTTGGGGGAAACGCGGCCCCATCGCCACCGACTGACATTTCAAATCCCTCACCCGCGTCCACGACGACCTCCCCCAAAGGCCGTCTCTTCCGCGGTTCGCTTACATAGAACCATAACATGCCGGCCGCCGCGAGCATCGCAACCGCGGCAGCGGCGAACACAACCTCAAATCCCAGCGATGACGCAATCGCCCCCCCTGCAACCGCACCGATCACCTGCACCAGAGATTGCGCGGAGTTAACCATCGCAATCCGCATCGGCAGATCGTCGCGCGACCCGAACTCCAGCACCATGTTCTGCGCCGCGATCAAGAACCCGGCATAGCCCGCACCGATCCCGACGAAGCAGAAGATCGACGCATTCATATCCTGCGCGAACAACAAAGCGATCGTCGCCCCCGCCCACATCAAGAGCGCGGGCACGAACACGGCCTTAAAGCCCATCTTGTCCGCGAGCCAACCCCACCCGAGATTGGCGACCGTCTGCGACACAAGAAGCGCCGCCGAAAGATTGGCAACCGTATTGCCGGTCAGCGCCGCCGTCTGCGTCTGCCCGACATAGATCACATAAAACGGCAGCGCGAGCGTGCCGAGAGTCGCCAACGTCTGCGCCCAAAAGTAACGCGCGAAGCCATGGTCCTTCAGCAGCGCCGGAATGTCCGCCAACCGCTCCCGCACGCCGACAGCCGCACGCACCGTCGGCGACTCCGGCTCGCGCACGAGATAAAGCAGCGTCAACCCTGCCGCCGTCAGCACGAAGGCCAGAAGAAACGTGGTCGCATAACCGTTGCCGAGCACATTCTGCTCGACGAGATATTTGCCGCCGACATAAGCAACGCCGGCCGCCGTCATCCCGCCGAGAAAATTGCGCAGCCCGATCAACATGCCGCGCCGGTCGGGCGGAATGGTCTTCGTCAGCAGCACGTTCCACAGCACGTTCTGCATGCCCGAGAAAACGCCGAGCAGACCGAGGCACAAGGCGAACGCATAAAGCGCGGCCTCCGGCGGCAGCAGAAAGCCCGCGAGTGCGAGCCCCAGCACGGACAGCCGCATCGCCCAGCCATAGCGCAGGCCGAGGTCGACGATCTTGCGCCGGTGCTCGATCGCGGTCGCGCCGAACACGCTGGAGAAGAAGGCGCCCAGATACTGCGTGGCGAGCGCGAGGCCCACGACCGTCGGCGATCCGGACAAGACAAACAGATAGGCCGGCACGAACGTCGGCGCATTGACGAGCCGGAAGCCCGTCATCGCCAGCATGCCGTGGGCAAGCTGGCTCAAGTAGTTTCGCGTCAGATTAGCGGCCACTTCCTCCTGGAACTTGGCCTCTGCTGCCGCGTCGGCGTTCACGGGCGGACGACGATCCGTTCCACTGTCACCCAACCCGCGTACGCCCCTTCCTCAACTCAAACGCCGTGGCTCTTGAACCACGCGAGACACTTGCCCCACGCTTCTTTCGCCGATGCTTCGTGATAGGTCGGACGATAGTCGGCCAGGAAGCCGTGGTCCGCGCCCGGATAAACGATGATCTCCGACGTGTCGCCCGCAGCCTTGATCGCCGCGCGCATCGCCTCGACATGCGCCAGCGTAATGCCCTTATCGAGCTCGCCGTAGAGACCCAGCACCCGTCCCTTCAACGCCGCCGCAACTTCAACCGGATGCTTCGGCTGCGTGTTGCCTTCCTTGCGCACAAGCTGCCCGTACCAAGCGACGCCCGCCTTCACGTTCGGATTGTGCGCCGTGTAAAGCCACGTCTGACGCCCACCCCAGCAGAATCCGGTGACGGCCAACTTCGCCGGATCGCCGCCGTTGCCTGCCGCCCACTTCGCGGTGGAGTCCAGATCGGTCAGCACGACATTGTCGTCGACCTTCATCACGATCTCGGCAACCAGCTTCTGGATGTCCGTATAGGCCAACGGATCGCCCTGCCGCGAATAGAGCGACGGCGCGACCGCCAGATAGCCTTCCTTCGCAAAGCGGCGGCAGACGTCCTTGATCCACTCATGCACACCGAAAATTTCTTGGATGACGATGACGGTCTTCAGCTTCGTCCCCTTCGCCGGCTTCGCGAAGTAAGCCGGGATCTCACCGTCCGCGACCGGGATCTTCGCCTCGCCCGTCTCAAGTCCGCTCGCATCCGTCGTGATCGTCGCCGCCGAGATCGGCTGCACCGACAGCGCAAACCCCGTGGCCAAGCTCGTGACGGCAAAGGCGCGGCGGTTCAGCGGCGTACCGGTGACGCGTTTGATGATCTCTTCAGTCATGGGCGACCTCCTGGAAACGGGGGTTATGAACGAAAGAAGGCCGGGTGATCACCCAGCCTCCCTCAACTCTAGCAAACCCCGCGCGCCAAGCGCGAGTCCCGCTTAGCGGATGCGACGAACCGACTCTGCCCGGTCGTTGAAACCCAGCGTCCAGAGGTTCGCCACCGACCGGTCGATGACCACACAGAAACCACGGTAGTTCGGCCGGTCGCAGAGCTGCCAAACCCCGCCCTGTACCACCGCGCTGGAAGCCTGGTTCCCAAATGCAAACGGGTTGAGATCCGCAACCTCGCCCACATAGGTCCGCGACGTCCCGGCATAGTTCGGATGCCGGTAAAGCGTGATCCGCGCCGTCCCGCCGAAGGCGCACACAAGACGCCCGCCGCGGTTCTCGACGTCGTCGTCGCATTGCTCGAGATCGATCGACGTTTCGCGCCAAGCGCCGATGCGATCGCGGCACTCGGCGTACAACACCGACCCGTAGACGCGCGGTCTACGGCAGCTGGCCCGCCAATTCCCGTCGGGCAGATCGTAGCTGCCGTCGTCCGCATCATCGTCGTCATCGCCGTCGTCCGAACCGCGCCGGCATTGCAGCATGCCGTTCACGTTGCGGATGTCGCTGCGGCACGAACGGAAGCTCTGCAGTTCGGTGTACCGCCACCGGCCGTTGCGATCGACGCACTCCGCGGTCAACGTATCGCCCTCGACATGCTCGCGCCGGCACGTCTCCTGATAACTCCCGCGCGGCAGCCAGTCATCGTCTTGGTACGGCTCCCGCACGCACGCTAAGCGGCCGTTCGCATTCACAATGTCGCCGTCGCAATCGCGATAGTCGCTGAGCGTCGTGTAATTCCAATTGCCGTTGCGCATCCGGCATGTCGCCGCGAGCACGTCATAGGTCGCGGTGATATCGCGGCACGTTTGCAGATAACTGCCCGGCGGCACCGGCGCCGCTTGAGCTGCACCGCCGAACATCGCAAACCCAACGACCGCGGCGGCCAACAGAAACGCGTATCTCATCGGACTTCTCCCTCATCCTTTGATCAGTTCGCATTCTCCATCTGATCGGATCATGACTCAAATCGGGCCGAAATGCGGCACATGCGCCCCGCCCTCGCCGCTTTTGCGTGGCATCGAAGCATGACCCCAACGTCGAGTGAGTCCCATGCGCATCATCGCCCTCATCCTCTTGGCGGCCTTCGCCGCCACCACCGCAAACGCCAGCACGCAGAAGGCCAGCCTCATTGTGGTCGAAAAGGCCAAGCGGATCATGACGCTCTACGCCGGCAAGAAAACCATCAAGACCTACCGCATCGCCCTCGGCGGCAACCCGGAAGGCCACAAAGAACAAGAAGGCGACTCCCGCACCCCCGAAGGCCGCTACACGATCGACGCCAAAAACCCGTGGTCCGCTTTCCACCTCTCGATGCGCGTCTCCTATCCCGACCACAAAGACCAAGCCTCGGCCAGCAAGCGCGGCGTACCGCCAGGCGGCGCCATCATGATCCACGGCACGCCTGAGTCCCTCGTCGCCGCCGACGGCAGCATCCCCGATTGGACTCTGGGCTGCATCGCCGTGACCAACAAAGAGGTCGAGGAGATCTACGCCATGATCCGCCCCGGCACCCCGATCCTCATCAAGCCCTAGTGGAGAGGGCCGTATCAGCCCAGCATCGTCTCGACCAAATCGTCGGGCACGCCGCCGCCGCGTGGCATGAGATAAATCGGTGCATCGACAAACCGGCCCATCGACGCAGCGGTTTCGCTGGGCGTCACCGGATCGTCCACCGATTGCGACAGCACGATCGCCCAAGGCTCACGCCCGCGCGCAGCCAGCGCCGCACAGGCCGTCAGCGTATGACTGATCGTGCCCAGATAAGTGCCCGCAACCAACACGACGCGCACATCGAGCAACGCGAGCAGATCGAGATTCGTGAAGTCGCGGCCGAGCGGCGACATCAACCCGCCCGCCCCTTCGATCAAACAAACGCCGTCCGCATTCTCAAGCGCCCGCGCGCAAAACGCGCCGACGGCGCCCGCCGGCACCACGGCTTTTTCACGCTCCGCGGCCATGTCAGGCGACAGCGCAGCGCGAAACCGCCACGGCGAAACATCATCCAACGCCGCATCGTCGATGGAACGCCCAAGCGCCTGCAGGATCAACCCGCTGTCGCTCTCCGCCGCTGCCTCGCGCGTAAAACCGCTGATCACGGGCTTGATGGCGTCGACCGCAAAATCGCGGCGCGTCAGCGCATCGACAACGCCGCACGTCAGATAGGTCTTGCCCAGCCCCGTCCCTGTCGCGGTGATGAAGTAACCGCTCACCGCGCAAGCCCGTTCAGCGGCACGACAGACCGCACCGCCGCCGCCAAGCGCAACACGTCGTCTTCGCTATGTGCGGCGGTAAACGTCACGCGCAACCGCGCCGTGCCATCCGGCACCGTCGGCGGCCGAATGGCAGTGACGAGAAAGCCCGCCTCCTCCAACGCACGCGACGCCGCGAGCGCTGCATCCGACGCACCCACGATCAACGGCACGATCGGCGACTGCGGCACGGCCAAATTCAACTGCGCCGCAAATAAGCGCGCGCGCGCGAGCGGCACGGCACACAGCGCAGGATTACCCGCGATAATGTCGATCGCCGCAATCGATGCAGCGACGACGGTCGGCGGCAACCCCGTTGCGTAAATCAACGACCGCGCCCGGTTGATCAGAAGATCGACGACGGGCTGGCTCGCGGCGACGTAGCCACCATACGAACCCACAGCCTTCGACAACGTCCCCATCTGCACGTCGACCGCGACGCCCCAATGCGCAGCCGAGCCGAACCCGTCGCCCACGACGCCAAGCCCATGCGCATCGTCGGTCATCGCCCAAGCATCATGATCGCGCGCGACGGCGACGATGTCGGGCAACGGCGCCAAGTCGCCGTCCATACTGAACACGCCCTCGGTCAGCACCAGACAATGCCGCGCGCCCGCACGATGCGTCCCGAGCAACGCGCGCAGATCGTCGACGTCGTTGTGCCGGAACGTCATCACCTTCGCGCCCGACAGCTTCGCGCCCGACATCATGCAAGCATGCGAAAGCGCATCCGTCAGAACAAGATCGCCCTCACCCACCAGAGCCGGAATGGCCCCAAGATTGGCCAGGTACCCCGCCCCAAAAACAACGGCCGCTTCGGTATCCTTCACGGCCGCAATCTTGCGCTCCAGCACGTCATAGAGCGAATGATTACCCGTCACGAGCCGCGATGCCCCGGCCCCCACACCAAACTCATCCGCCGCCGCCCGCGCCGCCTCGGCGAGACGTGGATCGTTCGCAAGCCCGAGATAATCGTTGGAACAAAAATTAAGCCCGCCGGCCCGCACGCGGTGCCCAGCCCCGGTATCAACGGTCCGCAGCGTCCGCCGCAGCGAAGCCGATTCAAGCTGCGCCAATTTGCGCGACGCGAAATCATCCAGAGAGCTCATGAGGAGACAATAGCACGCCCCCCTCGCCTTCTGCAGCCTCGCGAAAGGCGGGAGGCGGTCTTAGCGGCTTGGCGTGAAACCCTTCTTGTCCTCCTTATGACCTCGCCGATGGGACTACTTCAAATATGTCCCCAAAAATCGATCCACTTCCTGCAGCACGCGCTTTTTCGTCGACGCGCGTGACAGCCAGTGATCGTCGCCGGTGATTGTCACCATTTCGACCGGCTTGCCCGCTTCTTTCATGGCGTCCGCCATGACCGTGCTTTGCCAGATGGGGACCACGATGTCATCCTTGCCGTGGATCAAGAGCACCGGCGCCTTGATGTTGCCGACGTGCTTCGCCGGCGACGTCGCGATCAACCGGGCGCGGTCCTTTGTCGGATCGCCGAGCAGACTGCGCCACGACTTGCCTGCGAGATGCACGCTCTCGCTACGCCGCGCCGCATCGCCGACCAACAACAGCAAATCGGAAGGACCCGCCCCCGACACGCCGCATTTATAGAGGTCGGGCGTAAACGCCACGCCAGCCAGCGCGGCGTAGCCACCATACGACCAGCCGAAGATGCAGACCTTCGCGGGGTTCGCCGTCCCGTTCGCGATCAGATACTGCACGCCGTCCGTGATGTCGTCCTGCATCTCCAGGCCCCAGCGATGGTAACCCGCATCCTCATGCCGCGCGCCGAAGCCTTCGGAGCCGCGAAACTGCGGCTGCAGTACCGCGTAGCCGCGTGTGGCCAAGTACTGCGGCCACGTATTGAAGCTGGCGTTGTCGCGCGAGTCCGGTCCGCCGTGCGGTAAGACAACAAGCGGCAAACCCTTGCCGCTCGAACCCGGCGGCAGCGTGAGATAGGCCGGGATGGTCATCCCGTCGCGCGCCTTATAGGTGAACGACGTCACAGGCGCGATGTCCGCCGCCTTGATTGCGGGATACCGCTCGCCGACGATGCTCATGTTGGGGATCGTCATATCGACGAAGTGGAACACGCCGCCCGGATTCTGCTTGCCTTCGACGAAGGCCACGAATTTCTTGCCGTCGCTGCTGACCGAGCGAACTTCGACATGCTCACCCGGAAACGTCGCTTGCAGATCGGCTTGCATCTGCGCAAAGCCGCGGTCGAAATACTCCGCCACCGGATAATCGTCGATATAAGCAACGCCGACACCCTGGTGCGAATATCGATCGAGAATGACCCCGGACGCGTCCACGCGCTGGTGTTGGAACACCTGCCGCGTCACCGCTTTGGTCTTGAAGTCGAACTCGTAGATACCGTACTTGTCGCCGCCGTTTCGCGTCATGACGTAAGCCGTATCGGGGCGATTGCCGATGGCAAGAAAGCTGAGACCGCGCGCGGCGTCGCTTACGGCAGCGCTGTCGTAGACGGTTTCCCAGTCCTTCGATCCGCCGATGCGCGCCTGCGCCGTGATGCGGCCGGAGTTCTCCTCCTTCTCAAGCCGCAGCGGCAGCTTGCCCGCGGCGTCGGCGTACCATTCAATGGTGCTGTTGGAGCCGTTCTCGTACTTCTCGCTCTTGCCCGTCGCCGCATCGACCAGGAAAACGTCGACGCTGGTGGTTGCGATGCCTTTCAGTTTCGTGTCCAAGGCACGTGCCGGCGCGCGCACGTTGAGCGCGGCGACCAGCAAATTGCGGCCGTCCGGTGCGCGGCCGATGACGTCGAAGCCGGTGATGCGCCCGAGCCCACGCATGTCGGCGAGCAGCTCTTTCGAATCCTGACAATTCGCATCGACCGAGATCGCCCGCGAGATTTCGTAGGTGTAGCGCGGATCGGGTGAATCTTTGTCCGCGGCGTACGTGAAGCTGACCTCGACCACCAGCCGCTCGGAGTTCGCCCAGAAGATGTCGCGAAACTTGAGTTCCTTCGAACCGAAGGCGCAACTCGTTCCGCCGATCTTGAGAATGCTCACGCCGCCGGTGTCGCCGCCCGGGACCATCATGGCAAGGTGCTTGCCGTCCGGCGAAACGATAACGTTCTCAAGCGCCGCCGGCGCGCCGTAGACGTCGACGCCAGGTGCTGCCCACGCCGTCGTCGAGCCGAAACTGGCCGCAACAAAAACAGTTGAAACGACACCGAAAGCCACGCAACGCATCGTACCACCCTGCCGAACAAACCTGCGCAAAACATTGGCGCATTCAAATGGAGCTGGTCCGGAAACACAAGACACAGCAAGAACAGATTCGACGCCCGTGATTCTCCGTGCCGCCCTTAGTTTTCTTGACGCAGCCGCGCCCGTACCTATGCTGCGCCGCTTCCCGCCCTCAACCGAACCAGCGCGATGACCATCGAACCAATTGCCGCCCGGCCTAAAGCCGCCCCCGCCGTGCCGACCGCGTCCACGCAATTGCGCTGGACGACGCCGCAAGCCCGCGCGCTGTTCGAACTGCCGTTCGCCGACCTGATCTTCCGGGCCCAGACGGTGCACCGCGCGAATTTCGACGCCAACGAGGTCCAGATGTCGACCTTGCTGTCGATCAAGACCGGCGGCTGCGCGGAGGATTGCGGCTATTGCAGCCAGTCCTCGCACTTCGACACCGGCCTCAAGGCGACGAAGCTGATGAACCTTGACGCCGTGAAAGAGGCGGCGGCGGCAGCCAAAGCCGGCGGCGCGTCGCGCTTCTGCATGGGTGCGGCCTGGCGCGAACCGAAGGACCGCGACATGGACGCGGTCTGCGCCATGGTCAGCGAAGTGAAGGCGATGGGCCTTGAGACCTGCATGACACTCGGCATGCTGACTGAAAGCCAAGCCGAACGTTTGGCCGACGCGGGCCTCGATTACTATAATCACAACGTCGACACCGGCCCGGAGTATTACGGCAAGGTCATCACCACGCGCACGCTGCAAGACCGCCTCGACACGCTGGAGCGCGTGCGCGACGCCGGCATGAACGTCTGCTGCGGCGGCATCGTCGGCATGGGCGAGGAGCGTAACGACCGCATCGGCATGCTGGTCATGCTGGCGAACTTGCCGACGCCGCCGGAATCCGTGCCGATCAATTCGCTGATGAAGGTGAAGGGCACGCCGCTCGGCGACAGCAATCCGATCGACGGCATCGAATTCGTCCGCACCATCGCCGCCGCGCGCATCATGATGCCGGCCTCCGTCGTACGCCTGTCGGCAGGCCGCGAGCATATGAGCGAAGAACTACAATCGCTCTGCTTCCTCGCCGGCGCCAATTCGATCTTCATCGGCGCCAAACTGCTCACCACGGCCAACCCCGCGAAAGAGAAAGACGACGCGCTCTGGGCAAAGCTCGGCGTTCGTCCGATGGAGATTTGAGCGCCAAAACGCCGGCGTGGCTGACCGAAGGTTGGCCGCATATCTGGCTGCCCTACGCGCAGATGCAGACGGCGCCGACGCCGCTCGCCGTCGTCGGCGCGAACGGCGTGCGGCTGAAGCTCGCCGACGGCCGCGAGCTGATCGACGGCGTTGCATCGTGGTGGACGGTGGCGCACGGCTACGGTCACCCGCACATCCGCGAAGCCGTCGCACGCCAGCTTGAGAAGCTGCCGCACGTCATGCTGGGCGGCCTCGCGCACGAACAAGCCTTTACGCTGGCCAAACGCCTCGCGACCTTCCTGCCGGGCGATCTGAACCGCGTCTTCTTTTCGGACTCGGGCTCGGTCGCCGTCGAGGTCGCGCTGAAGATGGCGATCCAATTCCACATCAACCGCGGCGAACGCGGCCGCACCAAGGTGCTGAGCTTCAAGGGCGGCTATCACGGCGACACCTTCGCGACGATGGCGATCTGCGACCCCGACGAAGGCATGCACAGCCTGTTCAAAGGCGCGCTCAGCGAACAATTCGTCGTCGACCTGCCGTCCGATCACCTGAAGACCGAAGCGTTGGACCGCATCCTCGACCGCCACGCGAAAGAGATCGCAGCCGTGATCGTCGAACCCTTGGTGCAAGGCGCGGCCGGCATGAAATTCCATAGCTCGGAGACGCTGCGCCGCATCGCTGACGCCGCGCGCCGCCACGACATGGTCCTCATCCTCGACGAGATCTTCACCGGCTTCGCCCGCACCGGCACGATGTTCGCGATGAACCAAGGCGGCCTCGTCCCTGACATCGTCTGCCTCGGCAAAGCCCTCACCGGCGGCACGCTGCCCTTGGCCGCAACGGTCGCCACCGACCGCATCTTCGAAGGCTTCCTCTCCGACGACGCATCGAAGGCCCTGATGCACGGCCCGACCTATATGGGCAACGCGCTCGCCTGCGCGGCAGCCAACGCGTCCCTGGATCTGTTCGAGCAAGAACCGCGCATCGCCCAAGCCGCGCGGATCGAGTGGGCCTTGCGCCGCGGTCTCGAACCCGCCCGCGAAATCCCGGGCGTCCGCGACGTGCGCGTCAAGGGCGCCATCGGCGTGATCGAACTGGAGCAGTTGAACAAGGACGACCTACGCCGCCGCTTCATCGAAAAAGGCGTCTGGATCCGCCCCTTCGGCAACATCGTCTACACGACGCCGCCGCTGACCGTCACGGACGATGAACTAAAGATCGTAACGTCAGCCATGACGGATGTTGTTCGCGAGGCGGCCGTGCACCGATAAGCCGGACGATGGGCGTCCATGGCGCCCATCGTTCGGAAGTCTGCCTCTCAATTTTTCGGCAGTTGCATGCCGTGACCGTCGGGCGTCGTGTCTTGCACCGTGCCCACGGTCGATGCAGGCCAGTGCTTCTGGATAATCTCCATCATGCCCTTGCCGTAAGGTCCGGCGAAGTCGCCACCCAACTCCGTCAACACGTTGAGCCAACTCACGGGCACTGCGCCCGCCTGCGTCAGGCGCATCAGTGCGGCATCCTCGGCAAGCTGACTGTTGGTGCTTGAGACATCGACGACGACGTAGACGTTGAAACCGGCTCGCAGCAGGTCGAGCGCCGTGTGCAGTGTACAATTGTCGATCGAGATGCCGCCGATGACCACATTCGTCTTGCCCGATTTCTTGAGCCACGCCGCGAAGTCTTTCGTGTACCCGGTAGGCGTGGTGCGCGGAAAATTCTTGGCTCCTTGTGCGAAGAGGGCCTTAATCTCGGGCAGGAAGGTGCCGTAGTACTCGTTCTCTTCGCCAAGAATGGCGACGTCCGATTTGAAAAGCGGCGCCATCTTCGCAAACGCCGCGACGTTGTTGCGGTATTGCTTTCCCGGAACCGTCGTCAACAGATTGTCGAGGCCGGTGACATAGTCCACGTACACGAACGCCGTGGTCGCGGGCGTCGGCCGCGCGAGCGCAGCCGTCTGTGCGGGAGGCTTAGCGTGAGCGGCCTGTAGTCCCATGAAGGCGCTCAAGAAAATTGCTGCAGCGGCGCTGCTCAGTCGAAGTCGAACGGACATCCATGTCTCCAAGTGGGATGAGAACCGCGGGGCTGCCCCCCGCCAACAGTCGACAAACTTGGGGGGCCTTGAGCGCGATTCCTTTCAGGGCCGTGCGGCGGTTTTGTCAGAATCTTGCTCTTCTTCGCTCTCGCGCAGATGGATAGTGTGAGCTCCGCAACGAAGAACGTGAGCGTCGGACGAATGTCAGCAGCCGCTGAATACGCACGGAAGCATGAGCGCCGGGCACCAGGTGAAACGACGTCCGAAGCGCGCTTGCTGCGCAACAAGCGCCTTGGCATCGTGCGGGTATCGCACGCCGGGATCCCTTTCGGCGACCCGCAGAGCGACGCTTATCTGCTCACCACGCCGATCCAGGGCCATCCCTACGTCGAATGCGACTTCGCCGGGTTCGAGCTGAAGCAACGGACCTATCCAGGCGATTTCGTTCTTCAACCGCTGAGCGACGGCGTAAGCGGCTTCGCCGAAGGCTCAGTGACCGTTCAAATGACGGTGCTGGACGGCCCATGGTTTCGCTCGCTGCTTCGCGAAGCCAACGACGACCGAGACATCGATTGGGAGCCGACCGCCGTGCGGACATGGCGCAGTCCGTTCTTGGACGGTCTTATCTCGCAGCTGTGGACGCGCATTGGCGCTGAGGGCGACGCGGGCCTGCCGTGGATCGACAGCGCAGCCGTTCTGGTTGCGCACACCGTCGCCGAAAAGATGCGCTCACAACCCTTGCGCCGTCCCGAAAAGCAGCCCCTGTCGCTCACGCAGATGAACAAGGTTCATGCATTCGTCGACGCTCACCTGGGGGACCCGATCGGCCTTGTCGAACTGGCGTCCGCAGCGGGATTGTCGGCCTATCATTTTGCGCGCAGATTTAAGGCCGCGCGCGGCGAGACCCCGCATCAATATCTCACACATCGAAGACTCGAGCGGGCAAGGCGGCTGATAGCAGAACGAAAACTAACGCTGGCGGCGATCGCAGTGGTCGTCGGCTTCTCAAGCCAATCGCACATGACGACGGCCTTCCGGACGCACTTTGCCCGAACGCCGGGCTGGTTCAAGCGAAACGGATAGACCTCGCCCGAGCGAGGCCTAAACCGACCGCTTGACCATCATCTGTTTGATTTCGCCGATCGCTTCCGCGGGGTTCAGTCCCTTCGGGCACACGCTCGCGCAGTTCATGATCGTGTGGCAGCGATAGAGCCGGAATGGATCTTCGAGATTGTCGAGCCGCTCGCCTTTGGCCTCATCGCGGCTGTCGGCCAGCCACCGATACGACTGCAGCAGCACCGCGGGCCCCAGGTACCGGTCCTGATTCCACCAATAGCTAGGGCACGACGTCGAGCAGCACGCGCACATGATGCATTCGTACAAGCCGTCGAGCTTCGCCCGGTCTTCCGGCGACTGCTTCCATTCCGTCTGCGGCGTCGGCGTCTTGGTCTTCAGCCACGGCTCGATCGACGCATATTGCGCATAGAAATGCGTCATGTCCGGCACGAGGTCTTTGACGATGTTCATGGCCGGCAGCGGATAGACCGCGACCGCCGCCCCCTTAATCTCGTCCATCGCCTTCGTGCAGGCGAGCGTGTTCGACCCATCGACGTTCATGGCGCACGACCCGCACACGCCTTCGCGGCACGAACGGCGGAACGTCAGCGTCGGATCGATCTCGTTCTTGATCTTGATCAGCCCATCCAGAACCATCGGCCCGCAATTATCGATATCCACAAAGTAGGTATCGAGCCGCGGGTTTTCCCCGTCGTCGGGGCTCCAGCGATAGACTTTGAACGTCCGCAGGTTCTTGGCGCCTTCGGGCGCAGGCCAAGTCTTGCCCGGTTTGACCTTACTGTTCCGGGGCAATGTCAGTTCGGCCATGGGTGCTGAGCTCGCAAGTGGCGGTAATATCTCTGAATCTTGATCTAACGCGCTCGCGCCCGAACGTCCACCCGGTACACAAGACGCCTTCCGCCCCTTAATGTCGCGGCACAAAGGCCTCGAGGACTCCGCATGCGCCTAGCTTCACGCTTCGTCATCGCCTGCTTGCTCGCCACGACGAGTCTAGCTGCGTGTGACTCGCAAACACCGCCGTCTCCGCCCGAAGGCGCGCCGCGCGTCGTCACAGATCCGGGTGCGCCGCTGGGACAACTGCCGGCCGACGTGTCGCCGCTGCACTACACGATCGACCTCAAAATCCTGCCCGAGGAAAAGGGCTACGACGGCACGGTCACGATCGAACTCGACCTGAAGACGGCCAAGCGCGAAATCTATCTGCACGGCCAAGACCTGGACGTGACGCAAGTGACCGCGCGCCGCGCCGGCAGCGAAGAGGTGAAGGGCGTCTACACGCAAGTCCACGACAGCGGCGTCGCCAAGCTCACGTTCGAAGAAGAACTGCCCGCAGGCACGGTCACGGTGAGCATGCCGTTCAAGTCCACCTTCAACGCCGAACCCGACGCGCTGACGTCGATGACCGACACCGGCGCCAAATACGCCTGGACCCAGTTCGAATCGAACTCCGCCCGCCGCGCGTTCCCCTCCTTCGACGAACCACGCTTCAAAACCCCATTCGACATCACGCTTACCGCAAAGGAAGCGGACGCGGTGGTGACGAACACGCCGCCCGCCAAGGAAGAGAAGCTGGAAGGCGGCCTGAAGAAAATCACATTTGCCACCACCGAGCCGCTGCCCACCTACCTCATCGCCTTCGCCGTCGGCCCCTACGACGTGACCGAAGGCCCGACGGTCCCCGCCTTCAGAGGGCGCCCGCCGGTGCCGCTGCGCGGCCTGACGGTGCAAGGCAAAGGTGACCGCGTGATCTACGCGCTCCGCCACACGCCGCCGCTCATGCGCTGGCTCGAAGACTATTTCGCGGCCCCCTTCCCCTATCCGAAGCTCGACATCATCGCCCCGCCCAATTTCGTCGCCGGCGGCATGGAGAATGCGGGCGCCATCACCTACACCGAGCGCGGCATCCTGCTCGACGACGCCTCGTCGATCCGCCAGAAGCGTTACTTCATGCTGCTCCACGCGCACGAAGTCGCGCACCAATGGTTCGGCGATCTGGTCACGCCGAAATGGTGGAACGACATCTGGCTGAACGAAGCCTTCGCCAGTTGGATGGGCAACAAGGCCTCGCTCGCCGTTTGGCCGGAAGGCGAGTTCGCGCGCGAAACTATCCACGACGCGCTCGACGTGATGGACACGGATTCCCTCTCCAGCGCGCGCGCCATCCGCCAGCCGATCGAAACCAACGACGACATCGCCAACGCCTTTGATGGCCTGACTTACGACAAGGGCGGCGCCGTCCTGCAGATGTTTGAAAGCTATCTGGGGGAAGACGCATTCCGCGAAGGGGTGCGCACTCACATGCGCCGCTTCGCCCACGGCACCGCCGACGTCCGCGACTTCATGGAGTCGCTCGCGCAAGGCTCGGGCAAACCGGAAGTCGTCCCCGCCTTCGAAACCTTCCTGAATCAACCCGGCGTGCCGCTGGTGCGCGTGAAGTCCACGTGCAGCGACCGCGACCTCATTGTCGAGCTGTCGCAAACCCCCTTCGGCGCGCCGAACGTCGAAGACAAGCGCACCTGGTCGATCCCCGTCTGCATGCGCGACGTCGCCAAAGGCAGGCCGCTCGCCTGCACGATGCTCAGCGAACGCACGGCGACGACGACCTTGCCCGGCCAATGTGGCGCGACGCTGCTGCCCAACACCAACGGCGCGGGCTATTACCGCTTCTCGATGGCGCGCGACGAATGGCAAAAGCTCGCCGCCGCGACCGCGCGCATGACGCCCGCCGAGCACATGGCGCTGCTGCACAGCCTGCGCGCCGCCTTCCGCACCGGCGACACCGACGCGGCGACCTATGTCGCCACGCTGAAAACCGTCGCGCAGAACGCGCCGTGGGACGTGCTGCAAACGATTCAGCAATTCCTGACCGAGATGCGCGGCAACCTGCTGACCCGCGCCGACGTCCCGCTGTTTGAACAAAAGACGCGCGCCTGGATCACCCCCGCGCTCGCCAAAGTCGGCCTCGAACCAAGACGCGGCGAACCGGCGGCGACCACGCTCGCCCGCGCAACGCTCGCCGAAATCATGGTCATGGTCGGCCGCGATCCCTCGACGCTCTCGGCCATGGCCGGCAGAGGCGCAGCGCACCTGCGCGCGGTGGCACAGTCGCAGCCCAACCCCGGAACACCGCCCGAACTCGTGCCCGTCTCGCTGTGGGCTGCCGTCTTCACCGGTGGCGAACCGGTGGCGCGCGACGCCCTCGCCGCCATCAAAGCCTCATCCGAAGCCGAGTTCCGTATCGCCGCCATCACCGCCCTGACGGCAGCGCGCGATCCGAAAGCGATTGCGGTTATCGAAGAATTCGTGGCCTCCGGTTCATTGCGCGTGCGGGAGACGCGAACCTACTTGCGCGAACTCTTCGCCGACGCCGAGCGCCGCGCCGGCGCCTGGGCGTGGATGCGCAAAGACTTCCAGCGCCTGACCGACCCGGTACCGAAGGAAGGCCGCGCCCGCTTCATCGGCCTCACCGGTCAACTCTGCACGGACTCCGCCCACGCTGAGGTCGAGTGGTTCTTCAAACCCATGGTCGCCGACATGATCGGCGCCCCGCGCACCTTCGCCAACGCACTGGAGACGATCGACCGCTGCGTCGCCTGGCGCAAAGCCAAAGGCGCCGACCTCGCCGCCGCCTGGCGCGCGCTACCTTAGCGCGCGTCGCCGGGCCCCGGCGCGCGCACCAGCCCGTGTGCGAGCCGAAGCGACACCCGCGTCAGCGCAAACAGAATGCGGGAGGTGCGGTTCGGGATGATGTAGAGCCCACCCCGGCCGCAGCGTGCCCAAGCCGTGCGCGCAACATCTTCCGGGCTCATCACCCCGCCCGCCTGCTCGGCCTTGCGAACGGAACGCGGCTTCATCTCGTTCTCGCGATCGAAGCCGGGCGTCTGCGTCGCCGGCGGACACAGCGCCTGCACGCTCACGCCGAACGGTTTCAACTCGTTGCGCAACGACGATGCAAATCCGACGACCGCATGCTTGGTCGCCGCGTAGACGGACCAACCGAACAAACCGATAAACCCGAGATCCGACGACGTCAGCACGATCGCACCGGACTTGCGCGCTGCCATCGACGGCCCAATCGCGCGCGCGACATAGATCGAACCCATCGCGTTGACGGAAAACATCGCCTCAACGTCATTGTCGGCGACATCGTCGAGAAACGCGGCGACCGCAAAGCCCGCGCAATGAAACAAGCGATCCGGCGGACCGTGCGCCAGATACTTCTCCGCCGCCGTCCGCACGTCGAGCGGATCGGAAACATCGACGCGCCGCCAATGCGCCGCGCCCGCGCGCATCGCGTTCAACCGTTCGGCTGCCGCTTTGAGCTTGTCCTCACGCCGCGCCCAGATCTCGACCTCGGCGCCCGCCTTCACCGCCTCCGCCGCCACGGCGAAGCCGATTCCCTCGGATCCGCCGGTGACGAGGACGCGCACCAGGGTCAGTACACGCGCGCTTTCGGCGCGATGTACTCGATGTCGTTCGACATCGTGTAGGTGTGCACCGGACGGTAGTCGAGCTTGACCGCGCCGGTCTTCGCGTCGAACCACGATAGCGTGTGCTTCATCCAGTTCGCGTCGTCGCGGTTCGGGAAGTCCTCGCGCGCATGGCCGCCGCGGCTTTCCTCACGCGCCATCGCGCCCGCCGCGGTGACGTTCGCCTGCGAAATCAGATTGTCGAACTCCAGCGTCTCGACGAGGTCGGAGTTCCAGATCATCGAGCGATCTTTGATCTCGATCGAACGCGAGTCCTTGTAGACCTGCGCCACGGCATCAACGCCCTTGGCGAGTTCGCTGCCGGTGCGGAACACCGGACAATAGTTCTGCATCGCCCGCTGCATCCGCAAGCGCAGTGCCGACGTCGGCGTGCCGCCCTTGGCATTGCGGAAACGATCGAGCCGCGCCAGCGCCTCGTCGCCCGCGCCCTTCGCCCACTCCGGCTGGCGCTCGTTCGGCTTCACGTCGGCCGCGCACTTCATGCCCGCCGACCGCCCGAACACCACAAGGTCGATGAGCGAGTTCGAACCCAACCGGTTGGCCCCGTGCACCGACACGCATGCCGCCTCGCCGATCGCCATCAAGCCCGGCACCACCGCATCCGGATCGCCGTCCTTCGGACGCACGACTTCGCCGTGATAGTTCGTGGGGATACCGCCCATATTGTAGTGCACCGTGGGCAGCACCGGAATCGGCTGCTTGGTTACGTCGACACCCGCAAAAATGCGCGCCGATTCCGAAATCCCGGGCAGCCGCTCGTGAATGATCTTCGGGTCGAGATGGCTCAGATGCAGATGGATATGATCCTTGTGCGGACCGACGCCACGGCCTTCGCGGATCTCCACAGTCATCGCGCGGCTGACCACGTCGCGTGACGCAAGGTCCTTCACGCTCGGCGCATAGCGCTCCATGAAGCGCTCGCCGCTCGCGTTCGTCAGATACCCGCCTTCGCCGCGCACGCCCTCTGTGATCAGAACGCCGGCGCCATAGACGCCGGTCGGATGAAACTGCACGAACTCCATGTCCTGCAGCGGCAAGCCGGCGCGCAACACCATGCCGTTGCCGTCGCCCGTCTGCGTGTGCGCGCCGGTGCAGGTGTAATAGGCGCGCCCATAGCCGCCCGTCGCCAAAATCACCCTGCTGGCGCGGAAGCGATGGATCGACCCATCGTCGAGCGACCACGCCATCACCCCGCGGCAGCGATCGTCCTCCATGATGAGGTCGAGCGCGAAGTACTCGATGAAAAACTCCGCGTCATACCGCAGGCTCTGACCATAGAGCGTATGCAGCATCGCGTGACCGGTCCGGTCGGCGGCGGCTGCCGTGCGTTGGATCGGCCCCTTGCCGTAGTCCTTCGTCATGCCGCCGAACGCGCGCTGATAGATCTTGCCTTCTTCGGTACGGCTGAACGGCACGCCGAAATGCTCAAGCTCGTACACGGCTTCCGGCGCATGCCGGCACAGATATTCGATCGCGTCTTGATCGCCCAGCCAGTCCGACCCCTTCACGGTGTCGTACATGTGCCAGCGCCAATCGTCCGGCTCCATATTGCCCAGCGCCGCCGAGATGCCGCCCTGCGCCGCAACGGTGTGGCTGCGTGTCGGAAACACCTTGGTGATGTTCGCGACCCTCAACCCGAGCTTCGCCGCTTCCAGCGTCGCGCGCAAGCCAGCGCCGCCCGCCCCCACGACGACGACATCGAAGGTGTGATCCGTGATGGGATAGGCAGCCATGATGTGAACTTCCGAAAGTTAGACGGCGATACGCAGAACGGCGATCACACAGATCATACCAACCGCGCACGCGGCGAAATTGGTGAACAAGAGAAGCGCGAGCTTCGTACTCTCGCGATGGATGTAGTCCTCGATCACGACCTGGACACCCAGAACCATGTGATAAAGGCCCGCGAGCACGAACAACAGCATCGCCCCCGCATTGAACGGATTGTGTAGGAACTCCAGCACCTCGGCGTACGGCGCACCGGCATAGCGCGCGATCGACCACACGAACCAAATCGTCAGCGGCAGCAGCGCCACCGCCGTCACCCGCTGGTGCCAGAAATGTGCGGTGCCCGATTTGGCGGAGCCGAGGCCCCGCACGCGGCCAAGCGGTGTCTGAATGGTCATCAGATCACCCCCATCGAACGATACGCGACCAGCCAAACGATAAGGGTGAGCGCCACCGTCACGACATAGGCGACGATGCCCGACGTGTTCGCAGTGTGCATCTTGAAGCCCCGGCCCACATCCCAGAACAAATGCCTGACGCCGTTCACCGCGTGATAGATGAGCGCCACGGTAAATCCGAACAGCACCAACTGCCCGAACCAATGCCCGGCCACGCGCGCAAACGTGTCATAGCTCTCCGGCCCCATCGAAGCCGCAACCAGCCACCAGGCAACCAGCAACGGCCCGAACGCCAACCCGACACCGGTCACCCGATGCAGGATCGACGTCCCCATCGTGATGGGCCAGCGATAGATCCCCAGATGCGGCGAACGCGGCCTAGCCGACTGCCCCCCGGAACGCGCCTCAGCCATGGGTCTCAGGTCCTCGTATGTCGGTCATGAGGGGAGAATAGGATCGCGGCGAAACTTTCATAAGGGACATACGGCCGCAAGGGCGACGCCACAATCCGCGGTGGACCCGCTTGCCGAATCTGGCGCGGTTAAGATTCAGCTTCACCACCAAGACACCAAGGCACCAAGAAGGGCACGAAGACGCTCAAGCCACCGCCCAACGCATCGCAACGCATCCCATGTGTCATGGTCCGCGAAGGCGGACCACCCACGACTTTCTGCGTTTACGCAGCGGATATGCTTATCATTTCACGCCAAGACGCCAAGGCGCCAAGAGCGTTCGCTCTCGGCGCGTAGCGCCACTCACACGACCGAATGGCGCCTGCGGCGCCGAATGGCTTTCTGACTCTTGGCGCCTTGGCGTCTTGGCGTGAAACAAGCAGCGTCTGACCAATCTGCGGCGCTGAAGGAAGTCGTGGGTGGTCCGCCTTCGCGGACCATGACACATGGGGGGGTGTAACGACGGCGGATGTTGGCCTGAGTGCCTTGGTACCCTTCTTGGTGCCTTGGTGGTGAAGCTGAATCACCACGGCACCACGGCACCACCCGCGCACCTTGAGCGCACAACGCGCGCCGTGCCAAACTCGCACGCAGTACACGGAGGTTCTCTTGTTCGAAGCGGTCATCTTCGATTTCGGCGGCGTTATCACCGAAAGTCCGTTTGAGGCGTTCAACCGTCTGGAGGCCGAGCGCGGCATCCCGAAGGACACCATCCGCCGCCTCAACGCGACCAACCCGCACGAAAACGCATGGGCGCGCTTTGAGCGTTCCGACATCGACCTCGCCGCCTTCGACATCGCCTTCGCCACCGAAGCCCGCGCCCTGGGCCACGATCTCCCCGGCCGTGACGTCCTCGCCTGCCTCTACGGCGCGGTACGTCCGTCGATGCTCAAAGCGCTGAAGCTCATCTCGGCCAAGCACAAGACCGGCTGCATCACCAACAACGTCAAGTCCGACGGCGGCGCCGAGAACACCTGGCGCAACAAAGCCGTCGATGAAGCGATGGCGCTGTTCCACCACGTCATAGAATCCTCGAAGGTCGGCGTGCGCAAACCCGACCCGCGCATCTACAAAATGATGCTCGACGAACTGAAGGTCGATCCGAAGAAATCGATCTATCTGGACGACCTCGGAATCAACCTGAAACCGGCCCGCGAACTGGGCATGACGACCATCAAGGTCGAGGCTGCCGAACCCGCCTTGGCGGCGCTCGAGCACCACCTGGGGATAACTCTTCGTTAACCCTAATCTGGTATTAAGGAACCCGCTGTTCGTTAAGTTTTCGCAAAGACCATTCGGTCATCCGCGAAGGCCTTGAATTCTAAGGCGTTGCCCGACGGGTCCCTTACGAACATCGTTAATTGCTCACCGGGAAGTCCTTGAAATCGCGTCTGCGGTTCGATCAGAAATTGCGCCTGCGCGGCCTGCAGTTTTTCGGCGATTTCCCTGAAATTTGAAGGGGTTAGTATGACACCGAAATGCCTCACCGGCACTTGTTCGCCGTCAACCTCGTTTGCCCCTTCCATTGCCCTCGGCGAGGGGCTCAAATGGGCAACGATTTGATGCCCGAAAAAGTCAAAGTCGACCCAATCGGGAGCAGATCGACCTTCAGGACAACCGAGCACACCGCCGTAGAAGGCGCGAGCCATGTGCAGGTCGTGGACGGGAAAGGCCAAGTGAAAACGCGGTCGGTCCGACATGATCTGACTCTGAGCAACGGGTGAGGAGTCCATTGGAAATGCGTGTTGGGGACCGAGTGTAACGAGTTTTGAGCGAGGGTTCTAAGGACGTGGAAAAGCGGGCGCGGCAAGAGACGATGAGAATTGGGGGCAAGTCCGTATCCGTGAAGGTGCGCTTGAACCCCAGAGCTCGCCGTCTGATCGTCAAAGTACACCCCTCGACGGGCGAAGTGGCCGTCGTGGCTCCCAGCGAACGCTCGGTCCAAAAGGCCCTCGATTTCGCCAGGCAGGAGGGCGACTGGATCGCCGGCCGCCTCGATCGCGTGCCCGACCCCGTTTATCTCGAACCCGGCGATACCGTCCTCTTCAAAGGCAACCTCTACGTCCTGCGCCTGAGCCCCGACCGCGGCAGCGTCTGGATCGACAACGACGCGACGCGCCCGACCATCCGCGTCTCCGGCAAGCGCGAACACGCCCCGCGCCGCGTCGAAGACTGGCTGAAGAAGCAAGCCCGCACGGCCATCACCCGCCGCATCAACGCGCTCGCCGACCAACTGGGCGTGAAGGTCAGCCGCATCACCGTCCGCGACGCGACCAGCCGCTGGGGCTCATGCTCCACCAGCGGCGCGATCTCGTTGAGCTGGCGCCTGATCATGGCCCCGAACTCGGTCCTCAACTACGTGGCCGCCCACGAAGTCGCCCACTTGCGCGAAATGAACCACGGCACGCGCTTCTGGCGCATCGTGGATAAGCTCGTCGGCCAAGACGAAGCCGAAACCGCCCAAGCCTGGCTCCGCGAATTCGGCAGCGAACTCCACCGCTACAACGCCCAAAAACCAAAGCGCCGGCGGGGCTAGCAGCTTCCATTTTCAAGAAGACGCTCTCTCTTCACCCCTCGCCCGCCCCTGGGCGGGAGAGGGGCCGGGGGTGAGGGTGGGCGTGCCGCACGCTCAGAGAAGAAAGATTGAACCACCAAGAGCACCAAGCCGCTCGTGGACATGCGGTGACGTCGCTGCTGAAAGTAGCGCTACGCGCCCAAAGAACCCGCGCGAAGCGCTATCAATCAATGACGCGCACCGGCCGTCTATGTTTGCACAAACGGCTTGGTGCTCTTGGGGGTTCAATCTTCTTGCGCATCACGACAACCGCGGTGCGTGTTGATCGCCCACCCACACCCCCGGCCCCTCTCCCGCCCGGGGGCGGGCGAGGGGAGGATCTAATTCGTCGTCGCAGCTTCCGGCTTCGAATCGGAGAACAGCCCCGCCAGCAACTCGTCGAACGCCGACGCATCGTCGTCGTCGCTCGGTGCGTCGATCACATCACTGCCGGGCAGCGGCATGATCGGCTGGCCGTCCATCGCGCGCACCATGAAAGACTTCCACATCGTGGCCGGCAGCGTGCCGCCGCGGATCTCTTTGCCCATCGGTTGGTTCGCGTCGTTGCCGACCCAGACACCGGCGACGAGCTGTCGCGTATAACCGACGAACCAAGCGTCCTTGAAATCCTGCGACGTGCCCGTCTTGCCAGCGACCGGCCGCCCGTCGAGCGCCGCCGCTTTACCCGTGCCCGTCCGCACCGCCTGCATCAGCATGCGATTGATCGCGCCGGCAGCCTCAGCCGTCGTCACGTTGCCGAGCCCCGACCCTGCGCGCTCATACAGCACCTCGCCGTTGATCGACGTCACGCGCGTGATGCCGTGCGGAATAGCGCCGCGTCCGCCCGTCGCAAACGGCACATAACCGTTGACGAGCTCGATCAGCGATACCTCGGACGTCCCCAACGCCAGCGACGGCACAGCAGCGAGATCCGATACGATCCCTAAGCGCCGCGCGGTTTGCGCGACAGTCTCAGGTCCAAGCTCCAAACACAGCTTCACCGCAACCGTATTCACCGACCGCGACAGCGCATCGGCCAGCGTCATGTCGCCCTCGTAAGTCCCGGAGTAGTTCGCAGGCGTCCACCCGCGATACGTCACCTGCGCATCGACCATATGCGACGCGGGCGAACGCCCCGCTTCCATCGCCGCCAGATAGACGAACGGCTTGAACGCAGAACCCGGCTGACGTTTGGCCTGCGTTGCACGGTTGAATTCCGACATCATGTACGAGCGCCCGCCGACCATCGCCTTGACCGACCCGTCCGTCGCCATCGCAACCAGAGCGCCTTGCGCATTCGGCAACGCTTTCTCCCGCAACGTCTTCACGACGGCGTCTTCCGCCGCCCGCTGAAGCTCAAGATCAAGCGTCGTCTCGACGACAATGTCCGTGTCCGGCCGCCCAACCAGCCCAGGCAACTGCTCCATCACCCAATCGGCGAAATACTGATTGCCTTGCACCGACTGCCCGGTCGCAAGCTTCGGCCGCGTATGAAGCGCTTCGTCGCGATCCGCCTTGCCGATATAGCCAACATCGACCATCGACTGCAGCACGACGCTGGCACGACTCTGCGCCAGTTCGATGCCGTTCACCGGCGAGTAACGCGTCGGCGCCTTCAGCAAACCCGCGAGGATCGCAGCCTCGACCAGCGTTAACCGCGAAGCGGGCTTGTTGAAGTACCGCCGCGACGCCGCATCGATGCCGTATGCGCCCGCGCCGAAATAAACGCGGTTCAGATAGATCGCGAGAATCTCGTCCTTCGAAAACGACATCTCGAGATAGACGGCAAGAAGCGCCTCCTGAATCTTGCGCCCATACGTCCGCTCAGGCTTCAGGAACAAGTTCTTGGCAAGCTGCTGCGTGATGGTGGAGCCACCCTGCACCACGCGCCCGGCTTGCATGTTCACCCACGCCGCGCGGCCCAGGCCCCAAAAGTCCAAACCGAAATGCGAATAGAACCGGCGGTCTTCGCTGGCGAGCACCGCTTGCGCGACATGCGGCGGCAGATCCTTCAGCGTCACCGGCAACCCGGAATCGATCCCACGCCTGGAGATCGCGCGCCCGCCCGCGTCGAGCAACGTCACCGCCTGCGTCCGCTCCTGCCGCCATAATCCCTCCGTAGACGGAAGATCGGCGGCGAAATAGGCGAGCGTGCCGGCAACGACAACGCCGGCCCACACCACCGCAACGGCGACGCCGTGGAGAAGGCTCCAGCGTTTGCTGCCGCCGTCGCCGTCCTCGTCGCCGTAGGCTTCCGGACGCGCCTTTCGGGCGGACGCGCGCCGCGGCGACCGCCGCTTGCCGTTACCTTTGCCCATCGTCGCGTCGAAATCCTGTGAAACCAGCTCCAGAACCTAAAGAGGGCGCCTTAACGTCGGCTAAATCCTGGCAAATTTGCCTTGTGGATAGTCCCGCTTTCCATCGCCGGAAGGAGGGTTATTATCGCCGCCGAACGGGTCTTGAGGGCGGCAACAGCGGAACGATGAGATGACACGCACACGCAGTCTTTGGACGTTGATCGCCTTGGCCGTCCTCTCATGGACAGTGCCGGCGCAGGCGAGCCCCATCGACGACCTCTTCGGCGACGCCCCGATCGTCCGCGCCGCGCGCGAAGGTTCCGTCAAAGACATGAACGCGGCCATGGTGGCGGGCGAACCGGCAACCAAGCGCGCGGCCGACGGCACACCGGTTCTCATCATCGCGGTCGGCGCCCGCAGCTTGGACGTCGTGAAGATCCTGATCGAAAACGGCGCGCGCCCGGACGACAGATCCCGCGACGAAACCACCGCGTTAACGCTTGCCGCCAGCAACGGCGACTACGACATCGCCGAATACCTCCTCGACAACAAAGCCGACGTGAACCTGCCCGGCGCGCTGCGCGAAGCAGCGTTGATCAAGGCCACGCGCGCGCGCCATGCCGCCGTCGTCGCCCTTCTCATCGAACGCGGCGCCGACCTCGAAGACACGGACTCCTCCGGCGCGACCGCGCTCGACATCGCCAAGGCCAACAGCCAAACCGCGATCGTCGCCCTGCTAACGAAAGCGAGCAAAAAATAGTCGCCGAACCGCTCCCCCAAGCGAGACGACCCAACCTCCTCGCGGCGCTCCTGCCGGCCGACATCCTGGCCGTCGCCAATCTGTCCAGCGGCGCGAGCGTCCGTCTCCGCACGCTGGTCTTCGTCCGCTCGCTCGGCATCATCGGCCAGGTCGTGGCGATCTTCATCGTCTTCTTCGGCCTGAAGTATCAGATGCCGATCGGCCAATGCCTTATGGTGATCGCGGTCGCCATCGCCTTCAACGCCGTGATGCTTTTCCTCTATCCCAGCATCCATATGCTCAGCGAACGCGAGGCCAGCGCCCACCTCGCCTTCGACATCATGCAGCTAACGGCAATGCTGGCCTTAACCGGCGGCATCGAGAACCCCTTCGCGATCCTTTACCTCGCGCCGGTCGTCATCTCGGCGACGAACTTGAGTCTGACCTCGACCCTACGCCTCGCGCTCCTCGCGTTCATCAACATCTCGGTGATCGCGTTCCTGCACTGGCCCCTGCCCTGGGACCCGCAGAACCCGCTGCTCCTGCCGCCGCTCTACATCGCCGGTGTCTGGATCGCCCTCACCCTCGGCATCGGCTTTTGCCTGATCTACGCCTGGCGCACCGCTGAGGAAGCACGCCTCATGCAAACCGCGCTCGCCGCCACGCAATCGGCCTTGGAGCGCGAACAGCGCCTCTCCGACCTCGGCGCCCTCGCCGCCGCCGCCGCGCACGAACTCGGCACGCCGCTGGGCACGATTGCCGTCGTCGCCCGCGAACTCGAACGCGATATGCCCGCGGGCAGCGCCTGGTCCGAAGACGTCAAACTCTTGCGCAGCCAAGCCGAACGCTGCCGCGAAATCCTGACGCGTCTGTCGCAGCAGGGCACGGGCGCCGATGAAAACACGGTCGCCCAGCGCCTGCCGCTCGCGGCGCTCATCGACGAAATCGCTGAGCCGCATCGTGGCTTCGGTATCGACGTCAACGTGCACGCCAACGGCAGCGGCGCCCTCGTCGTCGTGCGCAATCCGGAAGTCGTTCACGGCATCGGCAACTTGATCGAGAACGCCGTCGACTTCGCCAACACCCGCGTCGACATCGAAGCCGTCTGGACCGACGAAAAGGTCGACATGACGATCAGCGATGACGGCACAGGCTTCAACGCCGAAATCCTGCAAAGGCTGGGAGAGCCCTACGTCACCTCACGCGCTGGCCTCGAGTCCAACCGCAAGGAAGGCGCCCCCGCGAACCTTCACGCGGACGGCCACGCCGGCATGGGCCTCGGCTTCTTCATTGCGAAAACCCTGATCGAACGCATCGGCGGCACGATCTCGTTCGGCAACAAACCAAAGGGCGGGGCCATCGTCCGCATGAGCCTGCCGCGCAAGAACCTTGAGAGCCCTGCGAATTCAAGAGGATAACGCGAAACCTCGGACTGGCTTCGCGCACCGTTCGCACCTATATTCCGACCCGCTCACCCGAGGGGAAACACACGTGGCCCTGTCCGCCGAAGGCCTGCCCGACAAATCGCTATTGATCGTCGACGACGACGCGCCATTTCGCCAGCGGCTTGCCCGCGCCATGGAAGCGCGCGGCTTCCTCGTCACCGCCGCCGAGACCGCCGAGGAAGCGGTCGCCTTCGCGCGCAAATCCCCGCCGGCCTTCGCGGTCGTCGACTTGCGCATCGGACAATCCGGCAACGGCCTCGATGTCGTCGAAGTCCTGCACCAAGCCCGCCCCGACGCCCGCGTCGTGATGCTGACCGGCTACGGCAACATCGCGACGGCCGTCGCCGCGGTGAAGCACGGCGCAATCGATTACCTCTCAAAGCCGGCAGACGCCGACGACGTGGCAAACGCCCTGCTCTCGTCGCCGGGCGCCAAACCCGCCCCGCCGGAAAATCCGATGTCGGCCGACCGCGTACGCTGGGAACACATCCAGCGCGTCTACGAACTCTGCGGTCAAAACGTGTCGGAGACGGCGCGCCGCCTCAACATGCACCGCCGCACCCTGCAGCGCATCCTGGCCAAACGCTCGCCGAAATAAATTAGCGGCCCATCCGCTGAATGGTGCTGGTGGTGCTTTGCCCCGGCACCAGATCGACCAGCACGACGCGCCCGCCGTGCTTCTGCACGAAGTCTGCGCCGACCACGCGATCGATCGTATAGTCCGCGCCCTTCACCAAAACATCCGGCCTGAGCGCCTCGATCAGCTTCAGCGGCGTCTCTTCTGCAAACAGAACGACCGCATCGACTGTCTCCAGCGCCGCCAGAACCACCGCGCGCGCCATCTCCGAATTCACCGGCCGCCCGTCGCCTTTTAGACCGCGCACCGAAGCATCCGTATTCAACCCAACGATCAGTCGGTCGCACGCCGCGCGCGCTTGGCGAAGCAGCGACACGTGCCCCGGATGCAAGAGATCGAAGCAGCCATTGGTGAAACCGACGCTCAACCCTTGAGCCCGCCAGGCCGCGACACGTTCCACCGCTGCATCAAGCGACACGATCTTGTCCTGCGCGCCCTTCATCTCCGACGAGCGCAACACGCGCACGAGTTCGTCCGGATAGACAACCGCCGTCCCCGCCTTGCCGACGACGACGCCCGCCGCCGCGTTCGCCAACGTCGCCGCATCGCGCAGACTGGCGCCCGCGCCAAGCGCCAAAGCCAACACGGCAAGCACCGTGTCGCCTGCGCCCGACACGTCGAAAACTTCGCGCGCCTCCGTCGCCAGCTGCACGCCGGGTCGCCCGCGCTCGATCACCGTCATTCCCCGCTCGGCCCTCGTCACAACGATGCCGCCGAGATCAAACGCCGAAACAAGATGCAACCCCGCCGCCGCAACCTCATCGTCGCTGCCCGCCGGCATCCGCGACGCAAGACCAAGCTCACGCGCATTCGGCGTCAGCAAACTCGCGCCGCGAAACGCCGCCAGATCGACCGCCTTCGTATCGACGATCACCGGCTTACCGGCGAGGCGCGCAGCCTTCACCGCATGCGCGGCCACGGTCGCACTCACGACGCCCTTGCCGTAATCCGAAATCACGACGACGCCGGCATCGCCGATCTCACCGTCGATCGCCTGCATCAGCCGCCGCTCGACATCGGCGCCCAACGCCGCCACATCCTCGCGATCCGCACGCAGCAGCTGCTGCGAATGCGCGACATAGCGCATCTTCACGGTCGTCGGCCGTTCCGCTGTGACGGCCAGCCGCGCAACGACATCGGCATGCCCCGCGATCAGCGCTTGAATATCGGCCCCCGCGTTATCGTCGCCGACGACGCCGATCAACGACACGCGCGCCCCCAGCGCCGTCGCATTGCGCGCCACGTTCCCCGCGCCGCCCAGCATCCGCGCCTCGCGCGAAACTTTCAGCACCGGTATCGGCGCCTCGGGCGAAATCCGGTCGACCGACCCATAGATGAAATGGTCGAGCATCACGTCGCCGACGCACAGCACTTTGACGCGAGCCATCGGCTCGACGTGACGGGTCAATGACGCACGCTCGCTCATGCCCGATGTTGAGCATGCTGGCCCCCGCCGATCAACGCCGGAGGGCAGGTCCGGTTAAGCGTTAAGGTGCAAAAGGATCGGCGCTGCGCGCGAACCGTTCCGCCGCCACCCGCGCAAAGCGGATGAGCAGCGCCTTGCGCCGCGCCGCCACGATTGGTGAATGCGGCGCCTCGCGCACGATCGCGGCCCCGAACCGGTCGCCCACGATCAGCCCGTGATCGTTAGGCAAGATCTCGTGCGGAAACCCCTCCGGCACAGCGAAGTAATAACGGTCGCAAAAATCGAGATACTCGTTCCACTTCACGTCCGCGCGAAAGTCGCTGAGGCTGACCTTGATCTCGACCGCGGCGATCTCGCCCGAATCAGAAATCGCGGCAACGTCGACACGCCGCCCCGTCGGCAACGTAAACTCATAGAGCGGCGACCACCCGCGTTCGAGCAGCAAGCGGCTCACGCCGCGCGCGACGTCGCTCGTAATGCCGAAAATGCCGCTGCCCGCGTCACCCATGCGATCTCGCAATTCCGTGAGTGGCCGTAAACTGCACCTTGACCTATCACATGTGAACCGGCCACGCAGAACAAGAGCCGCAGCACCAGGGAATCGCGCGTGTCCACGAAAAAAGTCCACGGATTTGCCCGCATCGCGCTGACAATCGCGGCGCTTATCGCCGGCGCGAACGCGCATGCCGACGCCGTCACAGAAGGCCAGCAACGTGCCGCCGAAGCGATCAAGGCCGATGAGGCCGGCGACCACGCCAAAGCCGCCGACATCTTCGCGCAAGCACTGGCCTTGCGGCCGAACCATCCGGGACTGACGTTGCGCCTCGCCCGCGCCAGCGCGCGCGCCGGCCGCGAAGAAGAGGCGTTGCGCGCGCTGGAAGACTACGCAGCGATGGGCCTGAAAACGGACGCAGGCCATCGCGATTTCGCTGCGCTCGCCGCCAATCCACGCATGGCAGCCGTGCGCGAAAGGCTGGCGCAGAACGCGTTGCCGACCGGCGAGGTCACAGTTGCGGCGACCCTCGACGAACCGCGCCTTCTCGCCGAAGGCATTGCGGTCGATCCGCTGACCAACCGCCTCTTCATCGGCGACGTTCACAATCGCCGGATTCTCGCAATCGACTCGGCCGGCAACAAATCAACGCTGGTGGCGTCGGGCGTGCACGGCCTGCTGGGCGCGTTCGGTATGTCGTGGACGGGCGGCAGGCTTTGGGTCGCAAGCAGCGGCACGTTGCAAACCGCGGGCCTCAAGACTGGTGAGAAAGGCCGCGCCGGCATCTTTGCGGTCGACGCCGAAGGGCGGCTTTTGAAACGCGCCATTCTCCAGGCCCCAAAGGAAGAGTTCAATCTCGGCGATCTGACGGTCGCGCAAACCGGCGACGTCTACGCGTCGGACTCCATCAGCGGCCGCATCTATCGCTTGGCGCCCGGCGCCAGCACGTTGCATGCGATGATCGAAAGCGAAGAGTTCCACTCGCCACAAGGCCTCGCGCTGTCGGGTGATGAAACAACGATGGCGATCGCAGACTATTCGAACGGCATCCATATCGTCAGCCGTGACGGCAAGAAGCACAGCATTCTGCCGATGCCCGCGCAAACCACACTGCACGGCATCGACGCGCTTGTGCGCCATGGCCGCGATCTGATCGGCGTCCAGAACGGCATCGATCCGCAGCGCGTGATCCTCATTCGAATGGCGCCGGGCTGGACGGCCGTCGAAGGCATCGACGTCCTCGCCGCGAACCTACCCGACATGAGCGAACCCACACTGGCGGCCATCGTCGGGGAAGATCTCGTCTTCATCGGCAACGGCCAATGGTCCCGCTTCGGCGAAGACGGCGCAGCCCAAGGCGAAGAACCCTTCGCCCCAACCAAAATCCTCCGTCTAAAACTCCCGCAAGCTCGCCCCTAATCTCCCCTCGCCCGCCCCAAGGGCGGGAGAGGGGCCGGGGGTGAGGGTGGGCGTCCCACAAGCGCCGCGGTCCTTCAGGCACAAAGAAAGCTTGAACCACCAAGCACACCAAGAACACCAAGCCGCTTGTGCAAACATCGACCACTGGCGCGCATCATCGATAGCGCTTCGCGCAAGTCTTCCTACGGCGCGCAGCGCCAGTCGCTTTCAGCGCAGCGACGTCGCCGAATGTCCCTGAGCGTCTTGGTGCTCTTGGTGTGCTTGGTGTGCTTGGTGGTTCAATCTTCTTCTTTCTTCTCTAAGCGTATGGCACGCCCACCCTCACCCCCAACCAAGGGCGGGCGAGGGGAGTAGAAGGTTGGCGCCCAACGAATCTTTCAGGCTCAAAAGAAAAGGGCGGCCAACCCGGCCGCCCTCGAAAACACAGATAAATACTGGCTTATTCAGCGGCGGCCAACAGCGCCGAGCCCGAACGCTTCGTGCCGAAGTTCACGGTCTGGAGGTACTTGATCCCCTCTTCCGCGATGTCGTCGCCGATCATGTGATCGCCCTCGGCGCGCAGTTCATCCATATCGACATACATCGAGTAGAACGACTTCGTGCGGTCCGTGATGATGCCGGCCTTGAGCAACGTCTTGATCAGCACGCGGAAGATATCGGTGCCTTCGCGCATGCGCTCGCGGCGATGCTCGTCCGTGATCGCTTCAAGCAGCGACTCATGCGCCGCCTTCCAGTCGATGCCGACGGACTCATAGACCGACTTCATCTGCTCCGGATTGATCAAGTTGAACAGCAGCGTTTGGAAGCAGCTTGCGGCCCAATCTTCCACGATGTCCTGCTCTTGCTTGCTGAGCTTGGGGATCGTGCGGTCGGCCCAGATCTTGCCGAACTTGTGGTGGAACGCTTCGTCCGTCATGACAAGCTGCGTCAGGCGGACCAGCAGCGGATCGCGCGCCTTCGTGTAAAGCGTCGCGAACGCGCCCATCGCCAGGCCCTCGACCAGCATCTGCATGCCGACGATCTTCTTGTAAACTTCAGGCGCGAGAACGAGGTCGGTCAACAGCGCACCCAGCGTCGGACCAACTGGAAGCGGCTTGCCCCAGCGCGCTTGGACGTAACGCGCGAAACCCGTCACGTGGCGTGCTTCTTCGCGCGCCTGGTTCGCGGCATATTCTTGCGCACCCGGGTCACGCAGGATGTGGCAGAGCGAAGCCGACAGCGACAGCGCGCCCTGCTCGCCGTGCAAAATCGACGACAGGATCCAGCGCGCGGATTCGTTCGCGAACTTCACCTTCTGCTTCGCCGTCAGCTGCTCGCCGAATTTCGTCTGGAAGATCGGAAAGAATTCGTCCGGCAGGATCTGATCGTTCTCGATGTCGAACTTCTCGGAGAAGTCGATGTACTTCTTGTCCAGCGGATCCCAGAAATGGTCGTGGGTCGCGGAAATGATCTTGTCGAACGCGGTGGACCGCGCGTTGTAGCGGTCGACTTCCATCATCGCGGGGAAGTCTGTGGGGTCGAGCGCGTCGTATGCGTTGTCCTTGGTAATCTGCATCGCCGTCATCGGTCGTTCACTCCCGGGAAGAAATTCCTCGAAATCCAAGCTATACAAAGATGACGCCTGCGTCAATTTGAGAGTGACGGCTCCGTCAAGTTTGACGCTACCGCACCCGTGTTAGAGCAGCCTTAAGGGCGCGCGTGTTATTGTAAATGCAACCATAGATGGAATCGGCGGGGAAGAGGGCGAACCGGGACTGAGGCTTAGGCCCCACACCTGAAGCGGGTAATGAACACGCGGAAAGGTGGCAGGTTCGCGCAATGTCATGAGTGTGTTAGAGCAATTCCAAGGGATCGCAAGCCGCCCACCAGAGGTAGCAGGTCCCAGCGCGGAACGGCCCACTCGGGGGAGTGCGACCGGCCGTCGAAGTGTTGAGATGGGGGAAGGGACGCACAGTGAGTTGTCGAATTGCGCCTCGTTGCGCCCGTCGCAAAAATTCCGGACGCTCGGACGCGCCACGCGCGACCACGTCGAGTTCATCAGTCGCAATTAAAGCAACCAGAATGCGCGGCCTCGATGCCGGGCGCAGGGAGTAGACGAGTCACATGATCCGCTTTCTCGAAACTGTTTTCTTCCGCGGCCGCGTACTCGTCCTCGCGTTGATTGCGATCATCACCCTCGTGCTGGGCTACGAAGCCACGAAGCTGCGCATGGACGCGGGCTTCTACAAAGGCCTGCCGACCGGTCACGAATACATTGCGACGTTCCTCGAATACCAAGACCGCCTCTTCGGTGCGAACCGCGTCATCATTGTGGTGCGCAACACCAAGGGCGACATCTGGAACAAGCAATTCCTGCAGCGCCTGAACGACGTCACGCAAGACGTGTTCTACCTGCCCGGCGTCGACCGCCGCACGGTGACCAGCCTCTGGACGCCCAACACCCGCATCCTTGAAATCACCGAAGACGGCATCTCCGCGCGCGACGTCATCCCCGGCACGATTACGCCGGAGAAGATGGAAGGCCCGGCGATCAAGCAGCTGAAGAACGACGTGCTGAAAGGCAACCTCGTCGGCCGCTTGGTATCGAACGACTTCACCGCCTCGCTGATCGTCACCGAATTGCTCGAGTACGATCCGGCCACGCAAACGAAGCTGGATTACATCGACCTCGGCGAACAGCTCGAAGAGAAAATTCGGCAAAAATTCGAGAAAGACGGCCTCGAGATTCACATTATTGGCTTTGCCAAGAACATCTCGGACATCGCCAAGGGCGGCCTTGAATCGACGCCCCTGTTCTTCGGCGGCGCCTTCCTGCTCACGATCGCCGCCGTTTACTTCTATTGCCGGGAATGGAAGCTGACTTGGCTGACGGTGGGCTGCTCGTTGACCACCGTGATCTGGCAATTCGGCCTTCTGACGGTGATGGGATACGGCCTCGATCCGTTGGCGATTCTGGTGCCGTTCCTAGTCTTCGCCATCGGTACCAGTCACGGCGTACAACAGCTCAACATGATAACATCGGAGCTATCGCACGGCCTCACACCCGAGGCTGCGGCGCGATCTAGCTTCCGTGGCCTGTTGATCCCAGGCTCCCTGTCGCTGATCACCGCGGTGGTCGGCTTTGCCGCCCTTTACGTCGTGCCGATCCCGCAGATTCAAGAACTTGCGGTCACGGCCTCGATCGGTACCGGCCTGAAGCTGATCTCGAACCTGATCATGCTGCCGGTCATCGCCTCGTACTTCACGTTCGCCGACAGCTATCGCGAGCGCATCACGCGCGCCCGCGCCTCGCGCCTGAAGTTCATGAAACTCTTGGGCGTGTTCGGCACCCCGGCGGTCGCCTTCCCGCTGACCTTTGTGTTCTTGCTGCTTTTCGGCGGCGCCATCTGGGCGAGTAAAGACCGCCACGTCGGCGACTTGCATCCGGGCTCGCCGGAACTGCGTCCCGACGCGCGCTACAACATCGACGCCCGCGTGATTTCTGAGAAATTCTCTGTCGGCCTCGACCTGTTGACGATCGTCGTCGAGACGCCGCCGCAGGCCTGTATCAACTACGCGTCGATGAACTATCTGAACGAGTTCAGCTGGTACATGCGCAACGTCGAAGGCGTGCGCGAAGTACAAAGCGCGCCGTTCACCGCCAAGCAGATCGCCGCCGGCTGGAACGAAGGCAACCTGAAATGGCGCGCCCTGCCGCGCAACCAATACGCCCTCGTCCAGGCCGTGGGACCGATCCCGTCATCGTCGGGCCTTATCGACATCGACTGCACGCTGCTGCCGCTGCAGGTCTTCCTGATCGACGGCAAGGCGACGACGATCCATCACGTGGTCGATGCGGTGAAGGAGTGGATGGCCGCGCGCGGCTTTGCGCACGTGCTGTCAGCCGGCCGCAACAACGGTGACCGCATCATGCCGCCGGAATTCTTGGCCGACGGCAAGCCGCGCCGCGAACCCGCCAACCCGACGTCGACCTGGACGCTGACCAAAGATCAGGCCGTGGGTCTGACCTACAACGCGCCTGAGCAGATCAAGGATCAGAAGCAGATCTTCAGCGTCACGGGCTATCTCCCGCCGGCGCCAGGCAGCGACTTGGAACTGTTGGGTCTACCCGGCGAAGCCGTCAAAGGCGCGGTCGGTCAAATCGAAATCACGCCCGACAAAGACGGCAAAGCGAAAGTCGATCTGACGTCCGTCATCAACAAGCCTGAGTTCAAAGGCGCGTCGCTCTACGTGTTGGGCAGCGTGCCCGACTCGTTCACGATCCGCCTGGCCTCGGGCAACTCCGGCGTCACCGCCGCGGTCAACGAAACGATCGAGTTCTACGAACAGCCCTCGACGCTGATCGTGTACGCGATGGTGTTGTTCCTGACCTACATCACCTACTTCGACTGGCGAGCCGCGGTCGGCTGTATGCTGCCGCTCTTGTTCTCGACGTTCTTCGGCTACTTCTTCATGTTGGAGCTGGACATCGGCTTGAAGGTCTCGACTCTGCCGGTGATCGTGTTGGTGGTCGGTGTCGGTGTCGACTACGCGTACTACATCTACAATCGACTGCAGTACCATCTGTCGACCGGCGCCAATATCACCGAGTCCTATCAGGAGACGATCCTAGAGACCGGCAACGGCGTCTTCTTCACCGCCTTGAACTTCGCCCTCGGCGTCTCGACTTGGTCGTTCTCGCCGCTGAAGTTCCAGGCCGACATGGGCACGCTGCTGACCTTCATGTTCTTGACCAACATGATCATGGCCCTCACCGCCTTGCCCGGCATCGCCGTGGTGCTCGACACCCTGCTGCCGCGCAAGAAGCTGCCCTACCCGGGTCCGGAGCCGGGCGGCCACTGGCATTAACTCTCAGCCGCGGAAGACGCGGAATCAAAGGGCCGGAGGCAACTCCGGCCCTTTGCCTTTTAGGGGCCTTCTGTCAGACTCCGTTCTCACCAATTCGCCCGCGGAGCAGTTTCGACATGTTCGACAAGATCGTCTCCTATCTGGAAAAGCGGATGGAGCAGAATGCGATCAACCCCGATCCGTTCGAGCGCCGCCAAGTCGCGGTCGCGTCCCTATTGATCGAAGCCTCGCGCCTCGACGGCCACTACGACGCCGTCGAACAAGGCACGGTCGTGCGCCTGCTGCGCGAGACGCTGAACCTTCCAGCCGACCAAGCCCGCGATCTCTTAGGCCTCGCCGAAGCGCGCCAGGCCAACACCTACGACGACTGGGTCTTCTGCGAAGCCATCAAGAAGGGCTACTCGATGCCCGAACGCATCGACATCGTGAAGCATCTCTGGGAAGTGGCGCTCGTCGACGGCCAACTCCATCGCATGGAGACGCTCATGATCGACCGCGTCGCCACGGAGCTGGAACTCACGCCGGCCCAGGCCGCCGCCGCCAAAGAAGCCGCGCAAGCGAAGAAATAGCGCCTAGACCCCGACGAACGTCGCAAACTCATCCAACGCCGCGCGCTCCGTGCGGAGCGTGTTGATCGGCTGCGTCTCGTCCATCGTCCCGATCCCCATCCCGCAAAACAGCATCAGCTCCGGCGGGATGGACAAAAACTCGCCCAACGTCTTGTGCCAAATCGCCCAAGCCTCCTGCGGACACGTGTGCAGCCCATGCTCGCGCGCGAGTAGCATGATCGACTGCATGAACATGCCCAGATCCGCCCACTGTCCCTGCTGCATCGTCCGATCGATGGCGAAGAAGAACGCCGCCGGCGCGCCGAAGAATTCGAAGTTGCGCGCGAAATTCATCAGCCGCCCGAACTTGTCCTCCCGCGGCACGTTGATCGTCGCATACATATCCTCGCCGCACTTGAACCGCCGCGCCTTGTAAGGCTCCTTCAGCTCCGGCGGATAAATCTGATACTCCGTCCCCTCCCCACGCGGCTGGCTCGGCATCTTCTCCTTGATGAGCGCCTTGAAGCGCACCATCTCCGCCCCACCCAAAACCCAAACATGCCAAGGCTGAAGATTCCCGCCCGAAGGCGCACGCTTCGCGGTCTCAAGAATCTGCCGAAGCACTTCGCCCGGCACGGGCTTATCCAAGAATGCCCGTGTCGTGATGCGCGAGTTGATCGCGTCTGAAACTTTCATGGGAGCAAGCCTCGCTGAAATGACGTATGCCGCCAGACTAAGCACGCAAAAGGCCGCCGTCGAGCGACGGCGGCCTTGGCATACCGTTACGTCTTGAGCGAACTAGACGTCCAAATTCGCTACCGCCAACGCGTTATCCTGGATGAATTCGCGCCGCGGTTCGACGACATCACCCATGAGCTTGGAGAAGATGTCGTCCGCCGTGTCGCCGTGCGAGATGCGCACTTGCAGCAGCGAACGCACGTTGTCGTCCAGCGTCGTTTCCCAAAGCTGCTCGGGGTTCATTTCGCCGAGGCCTTTGTAGCGTTGCAGCGTCAGGCCCTTCTGGCCCCAGCCCAAGATCGCATCGACCAGTTCGCTCGGACCCCAGATCGCCTTCGTGTCCTCGCCGCGCGTGATCGTGGCGGCCTGTCCGAACGTCGTGTGCAGTTCGGCCGACCATTTGTCGAGCCGCCGGGCATCCGCCGACCCGACAACAGCCGCGTCGAACACGAACTCCTCCGCCACGCCCCGCACCATGCGCCGCAACAGCAGCCCGTTCGGGATCACCTCGCCCGTCCACCCGCGCTCAAGCTCGTTCGACACGAGATCAAGCCGCGTCGCGACCGACTTGGCCGCCTCCGCCGCCTTCTGCGGATCGGACAGTGTGTCGGGATTGAGCGCGCCGACGATCGCCGCCTGCTCGATCACGAACGTCGGGTACTTCGTCGCCAAGCTGGTCAGCGCGCCTTTGACGGTGCGCGCGAACTCAGCCAGCGCGCCGAGATCCGGCCCCGCCACCTGCTCGCCGTTGGCAAGCTTCAGCACCGCGTCGCGCACGCCTTCGGCCATGACGAAGATTTCGAACTCGCGCTGATCCTTCAGATAACGCTCGGACTTGCCGCGCGTCACTTTGTAGAGCGGCGGTTGAGCGATGTAGATGTGCCCGCGCTCGATCAACTCCGGCATCTGCCGGTAGAAGAACGTCAGCAACAGCGTACGGATATGCGCGCCGTCGACGTCGGCGTCGGTCATGATGATGATCTTGTGATACCGCACCTTGTCCGGCGAGAATTCCTCGCGCCCGATCCCGGTTCCCAGCGCCGTGATCAGCGTCGCGATTTCGCCCGACGACAGCATCTTGTCGAACCGCGCGCGCTCCACGTTCAAGATCTTCCCGCGCAACGGCAACACCGCCTGGTTCAACCGGTTGCGCCCCTGCTTCGCCGAACCGCCTGCCGAGTCACCCTCGACGATGAAGATTTCGGACTTCGCCGGATCGCGTTCCTGACAATCGGCGAGCTTCCCCGGCAGCGACGACATGTCGAACGCACTCTTGCGCCGCGTCAGCTCACGCGCCTTGCGCGCCGCCTCGCGCGCCGCAGCCGCCTCAACGACCTTCGCGACGACCGCCTTCGCTTCCGCCGGATGCTCTTCGAGCCACGTCGAGAGCTGCTCGTTGACGACGCCTTCGACCACCGGCCGCACTTCCGACGAAACCAGCTTGTCCTTCGTCTGCGACGAGAATTTCGGATCCGGCACCTTCACAGACAACACGCAGGTCAACCCTTCGCGGCAATCGTCGCCGGTCAGCGCGACCTTTTCCTTCTTCGCCAAGCCCGAGTCGGTCGCATAACCGTTGACGACACGCGTCAGCGCACCGCGAAAACCTGCCAAGTGCGTGCCGCCATCCCGCTGCGGAATGTTGTTCGTGAAGCACAGCATGTTCTCGTGATAGCTGTCGTTCCACCACAAGGCGACCTCGACCGTAATCCCCTCGCGCTCGGTCTTGAACGTAATCGGCTTCGAGATCAGCGGCGTCTTCGTCCGGTCGAGATAGCGCACGAACGCTTCGACGCCGCCGTCGTAGTGCAGCGTCACTTCTTTGCGCTCGACCCCGCGCTGATCGACAAACTTGATCGTCACGCCCGAGTTCAGAAACGCAAGCTCGCGCAGGCGATGCTCAAGCGTGGCGAAATCGAACTCCGTCTTCGTGAACGTACCGGTCGACGGCAGGAATGTGACTTCCGTCCCGCGCTTGCCCTTCGCGTCGCCGACAACCTTCAGCGGTGCTTCCGGATCGCCGTGACGGAAGCGGACATGATGCTCCTTCCCGTCGCGCCAAATGCGCAGGTCTAGCCATTCGGACAGCGCGTTCACCACCGAAACGCCCACGCCGTGCAAACCGCCCGACACCTTGTACGAATTCTGGTCGAATTTACCGCCGGCATGCAGCTGGGTCATGATGACCTCGGCCGCCGACACGCCTTCCGACGTGTGAATGTCCGTCGGAATGCCGCGGCCGTTGTCATAGACCGTGCAAGACCCGTCCGCGTTCAGCGCGACGTAAACCTCGCTCGCGTGCCCCGCCAGCGCCTCGTCGATCGCATTATCGACGACCTCATAGACCATGTGATGCAAACCCGACCCGTCGTCGGTGTCGCCGATATACATGCCCGGCCGCTTTCGCACGGCGTCGAGGCCCTTCAGCACCTTGATGCTGTCCGCGCCGTAGTCGTCGCCGTTCTTCGGAACTTCTTTTTCGTCAGTCATCTGTCGAGATCCAATATGTCGAAACGTCAAACCGGCCGGATGTGGCCTTCGCTCACGCGCTGAAACTGCGCGGAGCCGTCGAGTGCGGAAAATGCGGATTGATCGGTGCCCGTCATCCAAGCCTGAACGCCGAGCGCGTCGATCTCGTCGAACAACGCGCGCCGCCGCCCTTCATCGAGATGCGCCGCCACTTCGTCCAGCAGCAACACCGGCGTCTCCAACCCGCCCGGCGCCGGCAAAGCCGCACCGGCAAGCGTCAACCGGATAAGCAGCGCCTTCTGTTCGCCCGTTGAGCAAGCGCGTGCCTCGCGCCCCTTCTCACGATGCCGCACGACAAAGTCCGTCAGATGCGGCCCAACACTGGTGCGCCCGGCATCGAGGTCATTCGACCGCGACGCCGCAAGCTGACCGACGAAATGATCTTCGACCTCGACCGCCGCCATCCGCGACAACAAATCCTCGATCGACCCGGCAACCGCGATGTCGGCGCGTGGAAATGTCGACGCGCGCTGCGTCTCCATCACCCGCTCCAACTGACGAAGCCCTGCGAGCCGCGACGCGACCAGGGCCACACCGGCCTCCGCCATCGTCCGCTCCAACGCATTCAGCCACGCCGTTTGCGCATGCGCACGCAACGCGCCGATCCGCTCGCGCATCGCGCCTTCATACGAGGCCCACAGTCGCGCATGCGCCGGATCGAACCCTGAAATCAGCCGGTCCAAAAACCGCCGCCGCTCCGACGTGCCTTCGACGAACAGACCATCCATTGACGGCGTCAGCCAAATCAACCGCACGCGTTCAGCCAAAGCCGCCGGATTGCCGACAGGTACGCCGTCGATCCGGACCGCACGCTTCGCAACCCCGGCATCTTCGCCGCCCGGCATGTAACCGACGCCCAGCTGCGTGTCGAACCCGCCGCTGGCCACCGTCGCCGACACCGCCCACGGCCGGCCCGCAGCCTCGCCGGGAGCCGCACGCGCCAATTCGCTAAGCTTCACGCCGCGCAAACCGCGCCCCGGCGCCAGCATCGACAACGCCTCAAGCACGTTGGTCTTGCCGGCACCATTCGGCCCGACAAGCACCACGTGCCCCGGCTCAATCCGCAGATCGAGCATCCCGTACGACCGAAAATTCGTGAGCATCAGGCGCGTGATCGCGACGCGCGCCGTCGCGCGAGCCGACACCTCAGCCTTGGGCTCCCCGAAACTCATAACCGTTTGGAACCTGCGATGCTCAAACGCGCATCGGCATCAGAACGTAAAGCGCGGCCTCGCCTTCGGCCTCGCGAACCAAGGTCGGCGAACCCGCGTCCGAGAACAGGAACACCGCCTTCGCCCCGTCGATACGCTCCAGAATGTCCATGATGTAGCGCGCGTTGAACCCGATCTCGATCGGCGCCGCTTTGTATTCGATCAAAAGCTCTTCCGTCGCCGTACCAGCCTCGGGGCTCACGACGCTCAGCGTCAACTTGCCCTTCTCGAGATTGAGCTTCACGGCGCGCGATTTCTCGGTCGACACCGTCGACACGCGATCGATCGCTTCTTTCAGCTCGTCGCGCACGACCTCAAGCACCTTGTCGTTGCCCTGCGGAATCACGCGCTGATACTCGGGGAACGTGCCGTCGATCAGCTTCGAAGTCAGCGTCACCGACCCGATGTTGAACTTGATCTTCGTCTCCGACACCGAAATATCGACCGCATCGTCGATATCTTCCAGCAGCTTGCGCACTTCGTTGACCGTCTTGCGCGGCACGATGATGCCCGGAATCTCCGCCGCACCCTTCGGCGCCTGTGCTTCATAGCGCGCGAGCCGGTGTCCGTCCGTCGCTACCGCGCGAAGGAAGGTCTTACCCTTCTCCTGCAGCGCGTGCAGATAGATGCCGTTCAGGTAATACCGCGTCTCTTCCGTCGACACCGCAAAGCGCGTCTTGTCGATCAACTCGGCGAGATCGCGCGAGCCCAGCGAAAACTTGTGCGGCAACGTGCCCGACGCCATCGTCGGGAAATCCTCCCGCGGCAGCGCCTGAAGCTGAAAGCGCGAGCGTCCGGCCGACAGCGTCAACCGCCCGTCGCCCTCGCCGAACTCAAGCTGCACCTGCGCGCCGTCAGGCAATTTGCGCACGATGTCGTAGAGCGTATGGGCCGACGCCGTAGTCGCACCGCCGCGCATCACGTCGGCCGACACCGACTCCACGACCTCGATGTCGAGATCGGTCGCCGTCAGGTGCAGCGTTCCCTTGTCCGCGTTCAGAAGAACGTTGGACAGAATGGGGATCGTGTTGCGTCGTTCGACGACGCTCTGCACGTGGTTCAACGCTTTGAGAAGGCTAGCCCGTTCGATTGTGATCCGCATCCGACGTCCGAAGGAAGCATGGGGGTGAAGACGAAAACGCCGCGCCTTTCGGCGGCGCTCAAGCCCATGGCCGTGAACGCCGCAACGCGCGGAATCTAGTGGGTCTGAATATAACGGCATACGGCGCCCCAAGGGAACAAAATTCGCCCCGGGACGCCGCCAAAATTGACCCTATAAAGTATTGAAACTTAAGGGAAATTTATGCCCGTCCCGGAGGCGGAGCTTCCTCCGTCACCGCACCCGGGCGAACGTTGCCCTGAGGGCCTTCAACCGGCCAATTCCGGATCGACAAACGAAGCTGCTCGACCTCTTCCGCGAAGGACGGATCGAGCGACGTCAGACGCGTAATCGTCTCCACAGCATGCATGACAGTCGTGTGGTCGCGATTTCCGAACCGGCGTCCGATCTCCGGATACGAACGCGGGGTTAGCAAACGCCCGAGGTACATTGCAATCTGGCGAGGGCGTACGATGGAGCGCGACCGGTTCGGCGACTCGAGATCCGAGGTCTTCAGATTGTAGTGATCGGCCACCTTCTTCTTGATCTCTTCGATCGTCACGCGGCGGTCGTACGCACGCAGGAAATCGGCGAGCCAGACGTTCAGATTCTCAAGAGTGATCGGGCGCTGACCGTCGCCACTCTGCATGACGACGCGGTTCAAGGCGCCTTCAAGCTCACGCGTGTTGGTGTTGATGCGCTGCGCCATGAAATGCGCCGCTTCGGTGTTGAGTGTGAAGCCCGGCCGCTCGCGCGACACGGTCCGCGCCTTCGACTCCAAGATCGCGAGACGAAGCTCGAAATCCGTCGCGCCGATTTCAACCGAAGCGCCCTTCAGCAGACGCGAGCGCGCACGGTCCGAAATATTCTCGAACAGCGACGGCGAGCGATCGGCCGACAGAATGATCTGCTTCTGGTTATCGCTGAGCCAATCAAGCGCCGCGAGCAGCTCTTCCTGCGTCGCTTCCTTGCCCAAGATGAAGTGAACGTCGTCGACCAAGATCAAATCGACGTTACGCATCTGGTTCTTGAACGCCAGCGTGTCGTTCGACTTGATCGCGGTCACGAACATACGCATGAACGTTTCCGCCGTGATCAGCAGAACGCGCAAATTCGGATTGCGCTGCAGCTTCCGCCACGCGATCGCGTGCATAAGATGCGTCTTACCCAGGCCCGTCGAACCATAGAAGAACAGCGGATTGCTGACCGGCACATCGCTATCGGCCGTACGCTTGGCTTCCTGCAAGGCGATTTGGTTCGAACGCCCCGTGACGAAACTATCGAAGGAATAAGCGCGATTGAGCGGGATAGACCCTTGCGCAAGCACGGGCTCGACCGGCGGCGCACCGAGGCTGTCCAGCGTCGTCGCGCGCGAACTCACGGCGGCCGGCGCAACGACGCGCGGGCGCGAGTCCACGATGAAGTCGACAGCGCCGTATTCCGGGGCCAACTCCGCAATCAGGTTCGCGATATGCTCGCCTTGCGTCTCGACGACCTTGTCGCGTTCGAAACGGCTGGTGCAGGCGATCACGACGCGGCCGTCTTCGGCCGACACGACGCGGAGCGGTTCTACCCAATACTGAAACCGCTGAGCGCCCAATTCCAATCTCAAACGCTCACGAATGCGCGCCCAGATCCCATCAAATTTTTCGTTAGTAAGTGTTTTGTTTTCTTGTGAGGTCACTTCGTTTTCCCTTCTGCCTTGCCTTGCCCCAATCACTTCCGCTTGCCGACAATCGTCGCACAATCCGGAAGTACTGCTGCACTTACACGCGTCACTCATTGGGCAATGACCCCCTGTTTCGGCCGCCATAAGCGCCCGAGCCCAACGTCACCTAAAGAATCCTCGGGAAGGTTCAGCGCAAGCCCTTTTTGGACTCTGCGAGAGAAACCGACGCCCCGACCCTACTGCACTGCCATTCCGTTCAGATCCCCCTCAGAACCCGAACTCATGCTTGAACCCACGGAAGGCCGTCGGCCTTCCAACCGTTGGCGCGTCCACGATGCTTCGAGGCGTCGAGATCGCCTTCAAAGCCCGCCGACACGTTGAAACATTTCGCAAATCCGGCCGCCGTCATAGCCGCGGCCGCAGCCGCGCTTCGCGCGCCCGAACGGCAGAGGAAGTAGATCGGCGTTGCCTCGGTCGCACCGGCGGCCTTCAGCTGCTCCGCCACCGTCGCCTCGAACGCCGGATTGCGCGCCATGGTCGGATAGCTCTGCCACTCCACGCGAACGACAGCGCGCTTGAGTGAGGCAAGGTCCGGCACGCCCACAAACGACCATTCAGCGGCCGTGCGCACGTCAACGAGCTGGGCCTTAGGGTCGCTCTTCAGGAGCTCCCACGCCTCTTTCGCGCTGATGTTGCCGGCATATGTCATTGATAAGCGCACCCCAATTTGCGCAAGAAATCCCTGTCGCCGCCGCCCCTACAGCGTCAGCTCAAGTATTCTATCAGAATTGTGAAAGAGAAAGACCTGTCATACAGGTCAGAAACTTAAAAGGCGGGGGAAGAAGACTCACCAAGAACAGGACGCACCGTTATGCGTTTGCTGGCAGTATTCTTATTCATTGTCGCCGTCCTGAATTTCATCTTGCGTTTACCATATCTACAACACGAACCATGCGCAAGGAAACTAAGTGAGAACTCGTCCAAAAATTCGCACAGCGTGCGCTTCTCGAATTTTATGTGAACTGATTTTACGAATGAGGAACGGGCGCACGACGCGCGCACTGCAGCGAGAAAAGGTAGGTAATTGCTCGCTGGCATGAAGACGCTACCACCATCGTCACCCCGGTCAATGTGGCCATTTCATCAATGGTCTGTAGACGGACGACTGCACGTTCGCGAACCACGAGAATCCATGCGGGGCGCACGTCGTGCGCTTTGAATTTCGTCGAAAAATTAAAAGGAGTTTAAGTCCAGATTCAACGCGGAGACGCTTACTTGGACAGGGCCTTAACGCGGCGCGTGAGACGCGACACTTTGCGCGCGGCGGCGCGCTTATGCAGGACGCGCTTATTGGCGCCCCGGATAATCTCGGGCTGAGCGGCCTTCAGGGCTTCCTGAGCGGCCTTGGCGTCGCCTTTGACGATGGCTTCCTCGACCTGGCGGACGAAGGTACGAACACGGCTCTTCCGCGCGGTATTGATGGCCTCGCGGCGCTTTGCTTTGCGCGCTGCTTTGGCTGCCGAGCGGATATTCGCCATAGTGGATCGTCCTTCAAAGGGCTTGCTGTGTTGCCCAGGGGTCGCGGGTTATAGGCACCGACTTAGGGGTCGTCAACCAGGAATTGTTGTCGCAACCCTCAGCGGTTTTCGAACTTCGGCTTTCGCTTTTCGATGAAGGCGGCCATGCCTTCTTTCTGGTCCGCCGTGGCAAACATGGAATGGAACACGCGGCGCTCGAAACGAATGCCTTCCGCCAGCGTCGTTTCGTACGCGCGGTTGATCGTTTCTTTCGTCATCATGGCGATCGGCATCGACATGCTTGCGATTTTTTCCGCAGCTTTCATCGCCTCACTCACCAATTCGGCGAGCGGAACAACGCGGCTCACAAGCCCAGAGCGTTCGGCTTCCGCGGCATCCATCATGCGGCCGGTCAAGCACATTTCCATCGCCTTCGATTTACCGACAAAGCGCGTGAGGCGCTGCGTACCGCCGATTCCCGGCATGACGGCCAGCGTGATCTCAGGCTGACCGAACTTCGCGTTGTCGGCCGCGATGATGAAGTCGCACATCATCGCAAGCTCGCACCCGCCGCCCAGCGCGAATCCCGCGACCGCGGCAATCACCGGTTTGCGACACGTCGCCACGCGTTCGTGGCTGCGCGTGATGAAGTCGTCGCCGAACGCTTCCATATAGGTCTTCGGCTGCATCTCCTTGATATCGGCGCCGGCGGCAAAGGCCTTCTCGGATCCCGTGATCACGATGCAGCCGACGCCTTTGTCGCTCTCCGCCGCATCAAGCGCGCGCGTCAGCTCTTCCATCAGCTGCGTGTTCAACGCATTCAACGCCTGCGGCCGATTGAGCGTGATAAGCGTCACCGCGCCGCGCGTTTCGGTTTTGATCGTTTCAAAGCTCATGGGGGAAGCGCCTTTCGAATTCAGGCGCACGGTTTAGCCCAAGCCCAACGCGCGTGCTAGCGCTGACACGTCGCGCAATAAAACGTCGAACGCCCCGATTGCACGATACGTTTCACGACCCCTTTGCACCCTTTGGTGCAGCAAGCTTCCCCTTCGCGGCCGTAAACCTGAAACGTGTGCTGGAAGTAACCCAGTTCCCCGTCCGTATGTTTGTAGTCGCGCAACGTCGAACCACCGGCCTTGATCGCATCGCGCAACACCGCTTTGCTCGCATTAACAAGTTTGTTGAGACGCGCACCCTGAATCGTAGCGGCAAGACGCAACGGCGAAATTCCGGCGCGATAAAGCGCCTCGCACACATAGATATTGCCGAGCCCCGCGACGACGCGCTGATCGAGCAACGCCGCCTTGATCGGCGTACGCTTGCCCTCAAGCGCCGCTTTCAACGAAGCCGCGGAAAATTCCGCCGACAAAGGTTCCGGTCCAAGCCCCGCAAGCAATTTGTGCGCATCTTGTTCGGACGCTTTCAGCAGCGTCATCAACCCAAACCGGCGATGATCCGTATAGACGACGCGCTGGCCCGCATCCGTGTCGAACACAATGTGATCGTGCGCACCCAATCCGTTCTCGGCATCGACGGCGCGATGCACGAACGAGCCGACCGCCTTACCGTGCACCGTGAAACGTCCCGACATGCCCAGATGCACCAGCAGTATCTCGTCGCCGTCGAGATGCACGAGCATATATTTCGCTCGCCGCGTCAGCTTAACGACCCGCCGCCCTGTTAACCGTTTGGCAAACCCTTGCGGCAAAGGGATGCGCAAATCCGGCCGCCGGGCGGTGACCTTGGCAAGCACCCGCCCTTCGAGCACCGGGACAAGCCCCAACCGCACGGTTTCGACTTCAGGAAGCTCAGGCATGGGACGCTGTGTAACGTAGCCCAAGGAATTTGCGAGCACTATGTTCCCCAAGGCTAGCCCCATGACCGACGAAAAACCCACCGTCTCCTTCGGCTTCCGCGATGTCGCGGAAGACGAGAAATCGCGCCTCGTCGGTCGCGTGTTCACGAACGTCGCCCGCCGCTACGACGTCATGAACGACCTCATGTCGATGGGCATCCACCGCGTGTGGAAGCAGGCGATGATCGACTGGCTCTCGCCAGCGCCGGGCACGCAGTTGCTGGACGTCGCCGGGGGCACTGGCGACATCAGCTTCCGCTTCCTCGATCGTTTGGGCACGAAGGCCGGCGACGCGCGCGCCACGGTCTGCGACATCAATCACGAAATGTTGTCCGTCGGCCGCGAACGCGCGAGAGAGCAAGGCTACGCCGACCGTGTGGCCTTCGCCTGCGGCGACGCCGAACGCCTGCCCTACGCCGACGAAACCTTCGACGCCTACACAATCGCCTTCGGCATCCGCAACGTCACGCACATCGACAAGGCGCTGAGCGAGGCCTACCGCGTCCTGAAACCCGGCGGTCGCTTCCTCTGCCTGGAATTCTCGAAAGTCGACAACGCGCTGCTCTCGACGCTGTACGACGCTTGGTCCTTCAACGTGATCCCGGCGATCGGCCAAGTCGTCACCAACGACCGCGCGTCCTATCAGTATCTGGTCGAAAGCATCCGCCGCTTTCCGCCGCAAAAGAAATTCGCCGACATGATCGAAGCCGCTCGCTTCACCCAAGTGAAGTGGCGCGACCTCTCCGCCGGCATCGCCGCCATGCACTCCGGCTGGAAGTTCTGATGGCCAGCGCGATCTCCAAGATCCGCCGCCTCCTCCGCGCCGCCCGCGTGCTGGGCCATCACGGCGTCTTGCCGCCGGCCGAATGGGCCGCGATGGCGCCGCCCGAAGCGCGCTTCTTAGGATTCATCTTCCGCAAGAAGAAAGCGAAGATGCACGGCCGCACCGGCGAACGCCTGGCGCGCGCCCTCACCGACCTCGGCCCCGCCTACATCAAAGCCGGACAATTCCTGGCCACCCGCCCTGACATCATCGGCAGCGACATCGCGCGCGACTTGTCCGAGCTGCAAGACCGCATGCCGCCCTTCCCGCGCGCGGAAGCCGAACGCATTCTCCGCGAAGAACTCGACGGTGCGCAGATCGCGCGCCTCGGCAATATCGGCGAAGCCGTCGCCGCCGCCTCGATCGCGCAAGTCCACAAAGTCACGCTGAAGCCCGCCAAAGAAGGCGACCCGCCGCAATACCGCGCGCTAAAGATCCTGCGCCCCGGCGTCGACATCGAATTCGCCCGCGAACTTGAAGCCCACGCCTGGGCCGCGCGGATGGCCGAACGCACCGGCGGCGACATGCGCCGCATGAAGCCGACAGCCCTCGTCGACACGCTCGCCCGCTCCGTCGCCATCGAGATGGACTTGCGCCTGGAAGCGGCGGCCGCCGCCGAACTCGCCGCGAACACTGCCCGCGACGACGACTTCCGCGTGCCGATCGTCGACTGGGATTTCACCACCCGCCGCGTCCTCGCCACCGAATGGATGGACGCAACGCCGCTCAAAGACATCGACGCGTTGCGCGCGCAAGGCCACGACCTGAAGCGCCTCGCGACCAGCGTCATCCAAAACTTCCTGAAGCACGCGCTGCGCGACGGCTTCTTCCACGCCGACATGCACCCGGGAAATCTCTTCGTCGACAGCCAAGGCCGCCTGGTCGCCGTCGACTTCGGCATCATGGGCCGCCTCGACCCCATCTCGCGCCGCTTCATGGCCGAAACGCTCGCAGGCTTCCTCGCGCGCGATTACCGTCGCGTCGCCGACATCCATCTGCAGATCGGCTTCGTGCCCCCGCGCCACCATGTCGACGATTTCGCGCAAGCCCTCCGCGCGATCGGCGAACCGATCTTCGGCCGCCCCGCCAGCAACATGTCGATGGCGCGCCTGCTCACGCAACTCTTCGAAGTCACGCGCCTCTTCGACATGGAGATGCAGCCCCAACTCGTGATGCTGCAAAAGACGATGGTCGTCGTCGAAGGCGTCGCCCGCCAACTCGACCCCGAACACTCGATCTGGGAGTCCGCGCGCCCCGTCGTCGAACAATGGATGATCGACTCCATCGGCCCCCAAGCACGCATCAAAGAAGCATCCGAAGGCCTCTCGACCCTGGGCCGCGCCATCGCCGCCTTCCCGGAGGTCCTGCGCAACGCCGAACAGATCGCCGCCCAGCTTTCGACCGGCGGCATCAAACTGCACCCGGATTCCACACAAGCCATTGCCGAAGCTGAGGTCCGCCGCACAGGCCACGTCCGCTGGGCCATCTGGATCGGCGCCGCGGCCCTCGCCGCCATCGCCATCGCGCAGTTCTAACACGTGAGGCAATTCAGGGACTTAGCCCTTCCGTCACCATCACATAAAGTTTCTACACCCCTTGTCGGGGATTAGTGTAATTTCCATCTAACAGTAGGAATTGGAGCAGTCCGTGCTGGCTGGGAAACGAATTCTGCTCGTCATTGGCGGTGGTATCGCCGCCTACAAGAGCTTGGAACTGATCCGCCGTCTGCGCGACCGCGGCGCCTCTGTGCGCGCCATCCTGACCAACGCCGGAACCCACTTCGTCACCCCACTTTCGGTCTCCAGCCTCTCCGGCGAGAAGGTCTTCCAAGACCTCTTCAGCCTGACCGACGAGGCCGAGATGGGCCACATCCAACTCTCCCGTGACGCCGACCTGTTGGTCGTGGCCCCCGCGACAGCCGACTTGATGGCCAAGATGGTCCACGGCCGCGCCGACGACCTCGCCTCAACTGCCCTGCTCGCCACCGACAAGCGCGTCCTCGTCGCCCCCGCGATGAACGTGCGCATGTGGCAGCATGCAGCGACCCAACGAAACCTCGCGCAGCTGAAAGCCGACGGCATCGGCGTCGTCGGCCCGAACGACGGCGACATGGCGTGCGGCGAATTCGGCCCCGGCCGCATGGCGGAGCCCGCCGAAATCATCGCCGCCATCGAGAAGATGCTGGCCCTGCCCCGTACACTCGAAGGCATCAACGCACTGGTGACCGCAGGCCCGACGTTAGAGCCCATCGATCCGGTGCGCTTCATCTCGAACCGCTCCTCCGGTAAGCAAGGCTACGCCATCGCCGGGGCACTCGCCGACCTCGGCGCCAACACGACGCTCGTCTCTGGCCCGACCGGCATCGCCGCCCCGCGCGGTGTAAAGCTTGTCGCCGTCGAGACCGCCCACCAAATGCTCGCAGCCTGCGAAAACGCACTGCCCGCCGACGTCGCGATCTGCGCCGCAGCCGTCGCCGATTGGCGCGTCGATCACGCGGCCAACCAAAAAATAAAAAAAGCGGCCGGCGGCTTGCCGAGCCTGAACCTAATTGAGAATCCCGACATCCTGCGCACGCTCTCGACGCTCAAGACAAAGCGCCCAGGCCTCGTCATCGGCTTCGCCGCCGAAACGGAGAAGGTCATCGAGCACGCGCAAGCCAAACGCCAACGCAAAGGCTGCGACTGGATCGTCGCCAACGACGTCTCACCCGCGACCGGCGTGATGGGCGGCGACGACAACATGGTCCATCTCGTCACTGCATCCGGCGTCGAGAACTGGCCGCTGATGAAGAAGAAAGACGTGGCCACGCGCCTCGTCCAAAAAATTGCCGAACACGTGAAAGGAGCCGCCGCGTGAGCCAAGCGCGCGTGCAAATTCTAACCCTGCCCCACGGCCGCGGCCTCAACCTTCCGGCGCACGCGACAGCAGGCGCGGCAGGCGCCGACATCGTCTCGGCCGAAGACACGACGATCCCACCCGGCGGCATCCACGCCGTCGCCACCGGCATCGCGCTCGCAATTCCCGAAGGCTACGAGGGCCAAGTCCGTCCCCGCTCCGGCCTCGCGCTGAAACACGGTGTCACCGTATTGAACGCACCCGGCACCATCGACGCCGACTATCGCGGCGAGGTGAAGGTCATCCTGATCAATCACGGCCCCGAACCGTTTCGCGTCGCGCGCGGCGACCGCGTCGCGCAGCTCGTCGTCGCGGCAGTCGCGCCCGTCACCTTCGAACGCGTCGACGTGCTGCCGGATACAGCGCGTGGCGCCGGCGGCTTCGGCTCGACAGGCGTGAAGGGGGGCTGACGCGCCATGCTGCGTCTATCGAGAAAAGCGATCTTGGCGCTGGAGGCGGTCGTCGACATCGCCTGCAACTCGCGCCCCGAACCCGTCCAATCGAAAGAAATCACGCGACGCCAAGGCGTGCCGCATCGCTACCTTGAGCAGGTGATGCAAGCCCTCGTCCGCGCCGGCGTCCTCAAAGGCGTGCGCGGCCCACGCGGCGGCTATCGCCTGGCCAAGGAACGCCGCCGCATCACGGCCGGCGAAATCGTCCGTATCGTGGCCGAGCTTGAAGCTGCCGACGAACCGCCGTTGAATGGCTCCTCCCCCATCGGCGAACGCATCGTCCGCCCAATGGTGGAAGAGATCCACGGTGGACTGATGCGCCAGTTGGACGAGATTTCAGTTGAAGATCTCTGCCGCCGGGCCGAAGAACGCGGCCTTGCCGAACCCATCGGCGAACGCGCCGATTTCGCGATCTGAAGAACCTCAGAGAAGGACCACGCCGATGAGCGACGCCGCACGCAAGCAAGCCGACCCGAACCACGCTCCCGGACGCGGTCGCGTCTATGACTCCATCACGCAAACCATCGGCGACACACCGCTCGTCCGCCTGAACCGCATGGCGAAAGAAGCCGGCGCCGTCGGCGAAGTCCTGCTGAAACTCGAGTTCTTCAACCCGCTGTCCAGCGTGAAAGACCGCATCGGCGTCTCGATGATCGAAGATCTCGAAGCCCGCAGCGTCATCAAACCCGGCACGACATTGATCGAACCGACCTCCGGCAACACCGGCATCGCACTCGCGTTCGTGGCCGCGGCCAAAGGCTATCCGCTGATCCTGGTGATGCCGGAATCGATGTCGATCGAACGCCGCAAGATGCTCCTGCTACTCGGCGCGAAACTTGAACTGACGCCGGCAGCCCAAGGCATGAAAGGCGCCGTCGCCCGCGCCACCGAACTCGCCAAGGAAATCCCGAACGCCGTCATCCCGCAGCAATTCGAAAACCCCGCGAACCCTGCCGTCCACCGCCGCACCACCGCCGAAGAAATCTGGAACGACACCGCCGGCAAAGTCGACGTGGTCATCTCCGGCGTCGGCACCGGCGGTACGATCACGGGCGTCGGCTCGGTCCTAAAGCAACGCAAACCGTCGGTCCGCATGGTCGCCGTCGAACCCGAAGACAGCGCCATCCTCTCGGGCCGCCAACCCGGCCCGCACAAAATTCAAGGCATCGGCGCAGGCTTCATCCCAGGCATCCTGGACCGCAGCCTCATCGACGAAGTCATCACCATCGGCAACGAAACAGCATTCTCAACGGCGCGCAAACTAGCCAAGATGGAAGGCATCCCCGGCGGCATCTCAAGCGGTGCAGCCGTCGCCGCCGCCCTCGAAGTCGCCACGCGCAAAGACATGGCTGGTAAGACAATCGTCGCCATCATCCCCTCCTTCGCCGAACGCTACCTCTCGACAGCCCTCTTCGACGGCCTCTGACCAGCCACCGCCGCGCAAGACAAAATTCGTGTCATGGTCCGCGAAGGCGGACCACCCACGACTTGTCGGCCGCCAAGTGTCAACGCCGAAAGATTGAACCACCAAGAGCACCAAGCCACTCGTGAATCGACAACACCTCGAAACCGCATAAGCGGCTTGGTGCCCTTGGTGGTTCAATCTAACAACAGTGAAGAGAAGTCGTGGGTGGTCCGCCTTCGCGGACCATGACACTGGGTTGAGGGCCTAGAAGCGCTACTTCACCGTCTCGTGCTCATAGACGCCCCAGAGCCGGTCCCGCGCCACGTACCCGTCATAGCCGCGCGAGGAAATCTCGCACCACTCGCCGGCGCAGGCGACAAGCTTCGCGACCAGCCCAGGCTCCGCGAACGCCACGGCTTCCGCGTCAGCCTTCGGCTCGCCGAGGATCGCGGTGTTCACCCGCCCCGTCACGACCACGTTGCGCCGCCCGTCCAGCATCGCGCCTTTGACCCAGCCGGTCACGCCGTCGACATCGCGTATCCGCCGCCACGCGTCGTACTCGGCGATCACCTCGACCGGCGTGCCCGTTTTCACATAGGTCCAAAGCACATCCTGATCGAGCGACGGCCCGCGCCGGACGTTCACCCGCTCGGCCTTCACGGTCACCCAGCGCGGCACCGGCATCCCCGTGGCCACCATCGGCGGTGCGACCGGTACCGGGGCGAGCGCCGCCTCCAGCATCGGTTTCGGGCGAGGCAGGGGCACGCCCTCGCGCGTCGGCGAGGCAGCCGCGAACGTCGCCGCGGCAAGGACAAGGCAGCAGGCAGTCAGGGCAGTCCAAATGTTCATCGATCCGAGCCTTGGCGCATGGCCATCGGGAGGGGTTCTTGGCGGCGAAAATGATGTGCAATATCAGCAGGGTCGCGCTTAATTTTGGGTTATCACGCGAAGAAAGAGAGACGATTTGTTAGACCCTAGGAAGTTCCGCCCTCCCTTGCTAAGGAAGGGGTGAAGAGCCACACCGAACCGATGCCCGCCAAGAAACCCCTCGTCATAGTCACCCGTAAGCTGCCCGACGCGATCGAAACGCGGATGCGCGAGCTGTTTGAGACGCGCCTCAACGTCGACGACACGCCGATGTCGCGCGAAAAGCTCATCGAGGCGGTGCAAACGGCCGACATTCTGGTGCCGACCGTGACGGACCGGTTGGACGCGAAGATCCTGGTCCGCGCGGGCGACCGATTGAAGCTGATCGCGAATTTCGGCGCCGGCGTCGACAACATCGATCTCGAAACAGCGCGCGCTCGCGGCATCACGGTCACGAACACACCGGGCGTCCTCACTGACGACACCGCCGACATCACGATGGCGTTGATCCTCGCCGTCCCGCGCCGCATCGTCGAAGGCGGCGAAGTTCTGGCGCGCGGCGAATTCAAAGGCTGGTCGCCGACCTGGATGCTGGGCCACCGCATCACGGGCAAGCGTCTCGGCATCATCGGCATGGGCCGCATCGGCCAAGCCGTCGCGCGCCGCGCGAAAGCCTTCGGCCTGCAAATCCACTATCACAATCGCAAACCCGTGCCGCAGCCGGTCGAAACCGAACTGGAAGCGACGTACTGGGACAGCCTCGATCAAATGCTGGCGCGCATGGACATCGTGTCCGTGAACTGCCCGCACACGCCCGCCACGTATCACTTGCTCTCGGCGCGCCGTCTGAAGCTGATGAAACCGTCGGCATTCATCGTCAACACCGCGCGCGGCGAAATCATCGACGAGAACGCGCTCGCCCGCATGTTGGAAGCGAACGAACTCGCAGGCGCCGGCCTCGACGTGTTTGAACAAGAACCGGCGGTGAACCCGAAACTTCTGAAGCTCAAGAACGTCGTGCTTCTGCCGCACATGGGCTCGGCCACCATCGAAGGCCGCGTCGACATGGGCGAAAAGGTCATCATCAACATCAAAACCTTCGCCGACGGTCACCGTCCGCCCGACCGCGTCCTCGCGGCGATGCTGTGAACGCACGCCCGAAGCTTCGCTTCCTTCCCAAACATGGCACCCGCGTAAGGGCGGGATCGCCGTGGGCGTATTCGAATGAAGTCGTCATGGACAAGGCGATGAAGGCGCTGCCGCCGGGCACGCTGGTCGACGTGGTCGACGGCAACGGCATCGGTGTCGCCACCGCCTACTTCAGCCCGCACAGCCTGATCGCCGCGCGCATCCTGGCGTCGTATCCGGGCGCCAAGATCGACACCGACTTCTTCCGCGAACGCTTTGACCGCGCCGCCGCGCTGCGCAGCAAAGTGATCGGCGGCAGCCATTACCGCCTCATTCACGCCGAAGCGGATCTTTGCCCCGGCCTCGTCATTGATCGCTTCGACGACGTGTTCGTCGTGCAGTCCGGCACCGCCGGCATGGATGCGCTCAGCGAGTTTTGGCTGCAGGCGCTGAAAGACGAATTCAAACCGCGCGCGATCATCGTGAAAAGCAACGCGCCGGCACGCGCGCACGAAGGCTTAAAGGACGACGTCCGCGTCGCGTATGGCGAGGCCGCCGTCGTCGAAGTTGAAGAAGCCGGCATCCGCCACCGCGTCGATCCGATCGGCGGCCAGAAAACCGGCTGGTTCTTCGACCAACGCGACAACCGCGCCTTCCTGATCGGTCTGGCGAAAGGCTCAACGCTCCTCGACGCCTATTCCTACGTCGGCCCACTCGCACTGGGTGCGCTCAAGGTCGGCGCAAAATCGGCTGTTTTGCTCGATTCTTCGCAAGCCGCCCTGGACACCGCCGCCGCCACCGCGAAGGCGCACAACCTCGCCGATCGCTGCGAAATGCGCCGCTGCGACGCGCTGGAGGAACTGGAAGAACTGGGGCCTTCCGACGAACGCTTCGACATCGTCTCCTGCGATCCGCCGCCCTTCGTGCGTTCCAAGAAAGACCTTGAGTCCGGCGCGCGCGGCTACCGCAAGTTGGCGCGCCTCGCCGCCCCGCTTGTCACACACGGCGGATTTTTGTGCCTGGCCTCGTGCAGCCACGCGATAGACATGGATCGTTTTCAGCTAGAGTGCGCGCAAGGCCTCGCGCGCGCGGGACGCACCGCAAGGTTGATCCGCGCAAGCGGCGCCGCTTGCGATCATCCCGTTCACCCGATGTTACCGGAAACGGCCTATTTGAAATCTCTGGTCTATCAACTCGATTGAGTTTGCAGATGTTGAGAGTGCGCACGTTCTTCGCGATTGCCGCCGCGTTGCTCCTGTCCGCGTGCGCATCGACGCCCGACCAACCGCCGCCGCCCGCGACGACACCCAACCCCAACATGCTGCCGCCGACGGCCAGCGTCACCGCAGGCATCGAGCAATACATGCAGCAGCGCGCGCAGGTCGAACGTGTGGGCTTCCGCCTGCGCCAGTCCGCAGCGCGAACCTGCGCCAAGGACGGCAACGTCAGATTGGACCTCGGCGTCATCGTCTGGTCGCTCGCGAACTTCTCGAATGACGAAGACCGCGCGCGCCTGCAAAGATCCTTCGGCCTGACCAACGCCGTCACCGTCGCCCTCGCCGTCCAAGACGCACCGGCAGCGCGCTCAGGGTTGAAGGCCGGCATCATCGTCACGCACGTCAACGAAGAGCCGCTCGGCGAAGGCAAAGGCGCAACCGAACGCTTCATCCAATTGTCGAACGCCGCATCGAAAAAAGGCGCGGTGCGCTTCCGCCTCTCAAACGGCCAAACCCTGACCGCCCTGCCGCAGATCGTCTGCGAATTCCCGACGCTTCTCGTGCGCAGCTCGGAAATCAACGCGGCGGCCGACGGCCGCGTCCTGGCCATCACCAGCGGCCTTTTCGAATTGACGCGCTCGGACGACGAGCTCGCGCTGATCCTCGGCCACGAACTCGCGCACAACATGCTGGGCCACTTGAAGAAGGACCCGGCGCCGAAGGAATCCGGCAGCCTCCTCGACGCCTTTGTCCGCGCGACGATCGGCACGGCGGTCGCGAAAACGGTAACGCCGCCCTATTCGATCGAGAACGAGAAGGAGGCGGACTATGTCGGCCTCTATCTGATGGCCCGCGCGGGCTACAACATCACGGCTGCAGAAGCCTTCTGGCGCCGCCTCAACGAAACGACGCGCGCAAAGGCTGTCACCGCGACGCACCCCTCAGGCGAAGACCGCCTGCACGCGCTGCAAGGCGCGATCGCCGAGATCAAAGCCAAACAAAAAGCAAAACAGCCGCTCGAGCCGAACCTCAAGCCGCGGCAATAAACCCGCCGACCTGCCGGTTCCAAAGCTGCGCATAGGGCCCACCGCGCACGATCAGCTCGGCGTGATTGCCCTGCTCAACGATGCGCCCATTCTCCAGATAGACGATCCGGTCCATCCCCACGATCGTCGACAAGCGGTGCGCGATCGCGATCACCGTCCGTCCGCGCATCAGCTCGAACAGCGCCTCCTGGATCAAATGCTCGCTCTCTGAATCGAGCGACGACGTCGCCTCGTCGAGCACCAAAATCTTAGCGTCCTTTACCAAAGCCCGCGCAATCGCGACGCGCTGACGCTCGCCACCGGACAGCTTGATCCCCTGCTCGCCGACAATCGTGTCGTAGCCGGCCTCGCGGTTGGTGATGAAGTCATGCGCATGCGCTTCCTTTGCCGCACCGACGACGACGTGATCCTCAGCCTCGGGCCGCGAATAGCGAATGTTGTCGCGCACGGGCCGGTGGAACACGCCGGGCATCTGCTGCACCTCGGCAATCGCTTCGTTGACGGAATCCCACGTCACGTCCGCAACGTCCTGGCCGTCGATCAAGATGCGTCCGCCCTGCGGCTCGAACTGACGCCTGAGCAGCTTCACCAGCGTCGACTTACCCGCACCCGACTTGCCGACCAGCCCCACCTTCTCGCCGGCCTTGATGAGCAGATTGAGCCCCTGAAACACCGGATGCCCGTCCGAGTGCGAGAACGAGATGTTCTCGAACACGATCTCACCCTGCTTCACGACGGCGGGCTTCGCATCCGGCTTGTCCTGAATCTCATGCACCTGCGTCACGAGTTCCAGCGCCTCGGCCAACGTTCCGAGTTGCTCGAAGAAATCAAGCATCCTGTACGACAATTCCTGCACCGAGCGAGCAATCATCGTCCCTAAGAAAAAGATCATCGTGAACGCGCCGACCGTGATCGCGCCCGATAGCGTATCGCCGATCGCAAAGACGACGAGCCCCATCAGCAGCACCAGCATCGCCGTCGACATGAAGAGCCGCATGACAATCAGAAACCAGCGCAACGACTGCGACGCGTTCATCTCATCGGCCAGAAACCGCGACAGAAACTGCCGCTCGAACGCCGCCTGCGCAAACGCGCGAACGAGATCCGAATTGGAAATCGCATCGATCAGCCGCCCGGTCGAAGTTGAGACCTCATCCGAAAACGCCTTCGACAGGACGACGCACCGCCGCGCCAGCCACGTCACCACCGCCAAATACACGGCTGTCCAACCGAACAAGAACGCCGCGTAAGTGCCGCTCTGCATCGCCAGCAACACGCCGCCGACCGCAAGCAGCACAATAATGCGCACGCTGTCGAACGCCAGCATGCTCAAGAGCGACACCGTCGCCTGTCCCGCCTGCTTGATCTTCTGCCCGAGCTTGCCCGCGAAGTTCTCTTGGAAATACCGCGGGCTGTGCCCCAGCATGTAGGCGAACAAATACTTCTGCGCCAACGCCCGCATACGGGGGCTCATGTAAATGTCGATAGCCTCGGCCCCACGCACGATCAACGCCGGCAAGTACCAAACCGCAGCGAACATTCCGACGAAGAAGGCGATGCCGGTCCACTCATGCGACCCACTCTTCGCCGCCGCCGTCAGCGCGTCGATCAGTTGCTTCAGCACGTAAGGCATCATCGCCTCGACGACGGTCGCCGCCGCAACGAATGCGATGAACACCGCCAAGCGAGCCCGATAATGCCGCGAGACGAGGAAGCCCAAGAACGCGAACGGCGTTCCCGGCACGCGCACGCCTTTGCCGACTTCGGGCAAGGCTTCGCTATCGGGCTCCTGCGTCAGCAGGCTCGCCGCGAATCGCTGCTTCTTATGGCGGCCCTGTGGGGACACAGCCATGACTTGGGCCACTCGGTTTCGGTGATTGGGCCGGGAGGAATACGCCCGCGCGCGCGGCGTTTCTAGGGGGTGGAAGCGCCCGCAATGGCCTCATGGTGAGATAGGTCACGCATTGTGGCCTCAGGCCCGCACAGCGCGCACACGGGGTCGGGCTTCACCCGAACCGTCCGGAAAGCCGCGGAAAGCCCATCATACAGCATCAACCGCCCGGCCATCGTCTCGCCGATCCCCAGGATTTCCTTGATCGCCTCCAACGCCTGCAGCGACCCCATGACGCCGGTCAGCGCCCCCAAAATCCCAGCCTCCGAACACGACGGCACAGTCCCGGCGGGCGGCGCCTCCGGAAACAAACAGCGATAGCAGGGAAAGGCGCGCTTTCCATCGACATGCACATGCGCCTTGAACGTCGCAAGCTGCCCATCGAACTGCCCGACGGCGGCCGACACCAACGTTCGCTGCCCAAGGAAGCAAGCATCATTCACCAAAAACCGCGTCGCAAAATTATCCGACCCGTCGAGAACGACATCGTAATTGCGCACGAGCTCAAGCGCGTTATGCGCATTGATCCGCGTCGCATGCCGGTTGATATGCGTATCCGGATTGATCGCCCGCGCGCTTTCCGAAGCACTCTCGACCTTCAACCGCCCGACATCCTGCGTCCGATGAGCAATCTGCCGCTGAAGATTGGAAAGTGAAACCTCATCATCATCGACAAGCCCAATCGTCCCCACACCCGCCGCCGAAAGATAAAGCAGCGCCGGCGACCCAAGCCCACCCGCACCAATGATCAGCACACGCGCGCTCGCCAACCGCGCCTGCCCCGCACCACCCACCTCACGAAGGATGATGTGCCGCGCATATCGTTCGAGCTGATCGTCGGAAAGAGCCATGGAGAGATACTAGGCGCAGGCACGCCGAAAAGCACCTTGTCATCCCGGAAGCTAGACGCGTCCAAATGCGCAGCATTTGGGTAACGCGTCTTGCTGTCCGGGACCCAGGGTCGCCGCGCAAACTTTGGTGCGCCAACCCTGGGTCCCGGACAGTAAGTCTCGCAAGACCGCTGCTACGCAGCGGGCTCGCCTAACTTCCGGGATGACAGTGATTTTCAGGCCAAATCCTTCGCGAGTTCCGCGCGTGAGGTCGGCTGGATCACGGCGATATGCCCGTAATTCGCGTGGGTGAACCCAACCATCACCGTCGTGCCGTCATCACGGAAGCGCGTCACCTGAGCAGGCGTCAACGCGAACTTCAGAAAATGCACCGACGACGTCTTGCCGTCTTCCGCCGTGCGGTCGACGTCCGTCTCGAAGGATGCCTTCACGCGCTCGCCGCCCACATCGACAAACGCCGTCTCCTCAATGGCCGTCAACTGCCTGAGCACCCGCGCGCGTACGCCTGGGTCGTCGATCTCGAACATCAGCGTCGCGACCAGTTCGCCCTTCTGCGGAATGAGCGGATTGTACGCGCGCAACTCGTCCTCAATCTGCTCATCACCGCCGCGTTCGATGTAGAGCATCTCATGCACTTGCAGCCACATCGTGTCGTAGCTTTCGAAGTAGAACGTCGCGTGCGGCCCGACCTCGACGCGGCGCAGCTTCTTCGTCGGCAGCAGAGCCTTGCGCCGCTCCGCGCGCTCCTTGCCGTATTGCGTCATCGAGATGATGTCGCCGCGCGTGATACGCCGTTGATCAGCAGGCATGTGTCACTCCACCAGCCCGTAGGCCTTGGCCATCAGTTCGATCGGATGCGTCGCCTCCGACGGCGTCGGACCGTCGCCGTCCATGCCGCGCATCAATTGTTTCAGATGCTTCGCCGCCAGCGGACAATCGGACACGACATGCGCATGGCCCTGCCCCGCAGCCGTGCGCGCCGCAGGCCGCCCGATCTTCAGAGCCAAGTCATGCGTCGGCTTCAACACGCCGAACGTGCCCCCATGGCCGGAGCACCGCTCAACCACGTCGACCTTCGTCTGCGGAATAAGCTTCAGCATTTCGGCCGCCTTCGGCCCCATATTCTGCGCCCGCGCGTGACAGGCAAGATGCACGCTGACCCCACCCTCGATCGGCTGCAGCCCTTCGGGCATGCCATGCTTCTTCGCGACATCGACCACATACTCGTCGATGTCGAACGTCGCCTGCGAAAGCTTCTTCACGTTCTCATTGCCCGGAACGATCAGCGCCCACTCGAACTTGAACATCAACCCGCAGCTCGCCGTCAGCGCAATAATGTCATAGCCCTGGTCGATGAACGGCACGAGCGCCGCCGACACCTTCTCCGCCTGCGCCGTAACACGCGCCAAATCCGCCTGCTCCAGAAACGGCATGCCGCAACAACCCGGATACTCGACGATCGTTTCGACGCCCATGTGCGCGAGCAGCTTACGCGCCGCCACACCCGTTGCCGGCCGGTTGTAATTCACGAAGCACGTCGCAAACAGCAGCGCTTTGCGCTTGCCGAACGCCGGCGCTTTCTCGTTGGTAAACACCGGCTCCTGCCGCGCCGTCATCGTGAACGTGCGCGAATGAAACATCGGCAGATCGGCCCGCGCGTCGATCCCGGCAACATTCTCCGCAAGCCCACGCGTAAACTTGTTCTTGGTGTCGCTGCCCCAATTCACGACCGGGGAAACCACCGCCGCCATCGTGCCGTTGCGATCCATCTTCGCCATCTGGCGCGCCACGAAATGCGTTTTGCCCGCCTTTGCCTCGGCGACGCGGTAGCGCAGCATCAGATGCGGAAAGTCCAGGTTGAACTCATGCGGCGGCACATACGGACACTTCGTCATGTAGCACATGTCGCAAAGCGTGCACGCCTCGACGACCGGCGAGAAATCCTCGGACTTCACGCCGTCGAGTTCCTCCGTCGGCGAGTTATCGACGAGATCGAACAGCCGCGGAAACGAGTCGCACAAATTGAAACAGCGCCGGCACCCGTGACAGATGTCGAACACCCGCCGCATCTCTTCATCGAGCTTCACGGGATCCGTGAAATCAGGATCCTGCCAATTCAAAGGATGGCGCGTGGGTGCTTCTAAACTTCCTTCTCTCACGAGCCGTCCTTGGATCTAGCGCATGCGCAGTCTGGGAGCGCGGGCGTCCCGCCCGCTCTCCCGTGACCACAACTGGCGTAGGTGTTGAGAATGAAAGAAGGGCGGGCGGACGCCCGCGCTCCCAGACTTAGCCCAGCGTATCGAGCGCCTTTTGGAAGCGTCCCGCGTGGCTCTTCTCGGCTTTGGCCAGCGTCTCGAACCAGTCGGCGATTTCGTCGAAGCCTTCCTGGCGCGCTGTCTTGGCCATGCCCGGATACATGTCGGTGTATTCGTGCGTTTCGCCCGCGATCGCGGCCTTCAGGTTGTCGCCCGTCGGACCGATCTTCAGACCCGTCGCCGGATCGCCGACCGCTTCCATGAACTCAAGATGTCCGTGCGCATGGCCCGTCTCGCCTTCCGCGGTGGAACGGAACACGGCGGCCACATCGTTATAGCCTTCGACGTCGGCCTTCTGCGCGAAATAGAGGTAGCGCCGGTTCGCCTGGCTTTCGCCCGCGAACGCAGCTTTCAGATTGTCGAACGTTTTGGTGCCACCAAGTTTTGCCATCAGACTTTTTCTCTCCTCAGAAACGCGGAGATACACTAGCCATCCCCGCTTTCGGGAACCACGATAGCTACGGCAAAAGCGATGTCAATATATTAGAACGATTCTAAGAATTGCGACTCAGTCGCGAGACTTCAACCGCACGATGACTTCGACGCGCTCGATCTCCGTGCCGGCAGGCGGCTTCGGCAAACCGTCGATGCGCACGTCGTCGCCGGGAATATCGGCGAGCAAACACTGATCTTCAAAATAGAAGTGATGATGATCGCCGGTATTTGTATCGAAGTATGTCTTTTCGCCGTCGACGATAACCTGGCGCAGCAGCCCTGCGTTCGTGAACTGATGCAGCGTGTTGTACACGGTCGCCAATGACAACGAGGCGCCGACGCGCGTCGCATCTTGGTGTAAACATTCCGCGGTCACGTGACGGTCGCAGTCGGCGAACAGCAACTTGCCGAGCGCGATGCGCTGGCGTGTCGGGCGCAAACCTGCGGCCCGCAATTTCGCGACCAGATCGCCCTTATGCGCGGAAACGGCTTTGGACACTGTGGAACGCATAGGACCCGTTCAAAACCTGACTTGGCGGAGGTTGAAACCCCCTGATGCACCGCATACAGTTGCCGGGCTTATAACACGCGACCCGCCCCTGCGCACTTTTGAATAGCTCAAAACTGCATCCGGGGGAAATTGGATGGTTAACCTTTGATGTCAAGTGCCCCGTCGGCAGCCACAAATCTGGTCAAAGCGCGTAGTTCCTTTGACATGGACGGCCTCTTGGACTGCGCCCATGGCCGGCTGTTCGGCCCCGGCAACGCGCGCTTGCCCCTGCCGCCCATGCTGATGTTCGACCGCATCACGCACATCGCCGACACCGGCGGCGCGAACGACAAGGGTCAGATCATCGCCGAATTGGACATCAAGCCGGACCTCTGGTTCTTCAAATGCCACTTCGAGTCCGATCCCGTCATGCCGGGGTGTCTCGGCCTCGACGCGATGTGGCAGATGGTAGGCTTCTTCTTGGGCTGGATGGGCGGCAAGGGCCGTGGACGCGCCGCCGGCGTGGGCGAAGTCAAATTCACCGATATGGTCCTTCCAGACGCACGCCTCGTTACCTATGTCATCGACTTGAAGCGCGTCATCATGCGTAAACTGGTGCTGGGCATCGCGGACGGCGTGATGAAGATCGACGGCAGGATCGCCTACGAAGCAAAAGACCTGCGGGTCCTGCTTGCCCCGGACGCGCCGCAGGGCGCCTGATCACTTACGTTGCGCCGCCTCGCTGGCGCGGGAGACTCGAATGATCATCGCTATCGCCGCAGTTCTCGCAGCCGCCGCCATTGCCGCAGCCGCCTTGGCCGCGAAGGCGCCGCGCCCCATCCCTGTCCGCATCAAGCGCAAGCGCTAAACGATCATGAGACGAGTCGTCGTTACGGGATTGGGCATCGTCTGCTCGATCGGCAATAACGCGCAGGAAGTCATCGCTTCCTTGCGTGAAGCGAAATCAGGCATCGTCGCGTCCGAAGACTACCAGCGCATGGGCTTTCGCAGCCAAGTGCACGGCAGTCTGAAGGTCGACCTCGACACCGCCGTCGACCGCCGCGCCAAACGCTTCATGGGCGACGGCGCAGCCTACGCGTGGATCGCGATGACCCAAGCCATCGCCGACGCCGGCCTCGAAACCAAGGACGTCTCGAACGAACGCACCGGCCTGATCGTCGGATCTGGCGGCCCGTCGACGAAAGCGATCGTCGCCGCCGCGGATACCGCGCGTACCGAACCCGTCAAAGGCCCGAAGAAGGTCGGCCCCTTCGCCGTGCCGAAGGCGATGTCGTCGACCTGTTCGGCGAACCTCTCGACCTGGTTCAAGACCAAGGGCGTGAACTATTCCATCTCGTCCGCCTGCTCGACGTCGGCCAATTGCATCGGCAACGCCTACGAAATGATCCAGTGGGGCAAGCAGGACGTGATGTTCGCCGGTGGCGGCGAAGAACTCGACTGGACGCTCTCGGTGCTCTTCGACGCGATGGGCGCGATGTCGTCGAAGTATAACGACACGCCGCATAAGGCGAGCCGGGCCTATGACAAGAACCGCGACGGCTTCGTCATATCCGGCGGCGGCGGCATCTTGATCCTGGAAGAACTGCAGCACGCGAAAGCCCGCGGCGCAAAAATCTACGCCGAACTCACCGGCTACGGTGCAACGGCCGACGGCGCCGACATGGTGGCCCCGTCGGGCGAAGGCGCGGTCCGCTGCATGCGCATGGCGATCGAACAGGCGAAGACGTCGATCGACTACATCAACCCGCACGCAACCTCGACCCCCGTCGGCGACATCCCGGAGATCAAGGCGATCACCGAGGTCTTCGGCAAAAACATGCCGCCCATCAGCGCCACCAAATCGCTGACCGGCCACAGCCAGGGCGCCGCCGGCGTGCATGAGGCGATCTATTCGCTCCTCATGCTCAACAACAAATTCATCTGCGAAAGCGCGAACATCGAAGAACTCGACCCCGAAGTCGCCGAAGCGAACATCGTGCGCAAACGCATCGACAACGCCAAGATCGACACGGTGATGTCGAACTCCTTCGGCTTCGGCGGCACGAACGCCAGCCTCGTCTTCCAGCGCTACAACGGATGACCACCGCCGGAAAATTGATGGCAGGCAAGCGCGGCCTCATCATGGGCGTCGCGAACGACCACTCGATCGCCTGGGGCATCGCGAAGACCCTGCACGAACACGGCGCCGAACTGGCCTTCACGTATCAGGGTGAGGCCTTCGGCAAGCGCGTGAAACCGCTCGTCGAAACGCTGGGCGCAAAAATCGTCATCCAGGCCGACGTCGAGAACGACCAATCGCTCGAAGCCGTCTTCGGCGAACTCGAACGCAAGTGGGGCAGCATCGACTTCCTCGTCCACGCGATCGCCTTCTCCGACAAGAACGAACTGAAGGGCCGCTACGTTGACACCACGCGCGACAACTTCCGCCGCACGATGGAAATCTCCTGCTACTCGTTCACCGACGTCGCCCGCCGCGCCAGCCACCTGATGAAGAACGGCGGCGCGATGATCACCCTGACCTACGCCGGCTCAACCCGCGTCATGCCCAGCTACAACGTCATGGGCGTCGCCAAGGCAGCCCTGGAAGCATCCGTCCGCTACCTGGCAGCCGACCTCGGCCCCGACGGCATCCGCATCAACGCGGTGTCTCCGGGCCCCATGCGCACGCTCGCAGGTTCGGTCGTCGGCGACGCGCGCCTCGTCTTCAAATGGTACAAGAACAACGCCCCCCTGAAAAAGACGGTCGACCTCACCCACGTCGGCAACGCCGCCCTCTATTTCCTAAGCGACATGTCCGCCGGCGTCACCGGCGAGGTCCACTACGTGGACGCCGGCTACAACATCACCGGCATGCCCAACACCGCCGAACTCAAAACCCTGACCAAGAACGACAACGGCGAGCAGTAGCGCCGCTCTCCGGCACCGCAACGTTGCCCTTCTCCCGCTGGGGGAAGGTGGCGCGTCGCGCAGCGACGAGGTGATAAAGGTCAGTCGCGCAGCAGCCGCAGCGCCGCCTCGACATCGCTCATATGCGCCAGCACGCGCACCGCGCCGGCGCCGGACAGGCGTTCCGCTTGGTCAGGCATGCAGTGCGGCCCGCCCGTGAAACCCCACACGGTCATCCCCGCCGCGACGCCGGACTTCACACCGTTGACGCTGTCTTCGATCACGACGCAGCGCTCTGGCCGGACGTGCAAGCGTTCGGCCGACAAGAAATACAAATCCGGCGCCGGCTTGCCGTGGGTGACGTCGTCGCCGGAATACACATGACCGTCGAAATCGTCCCACAGGCCCAGCGCGCGCACCTTCTTGTGCAGCTCGTGCTTGGGGCTGGACGATGCGATCGCCTTCACCCCGCCGAAGGCCCGCGCCGCAGCCGCGGCGCCATCGATCGGACGGATATCGCCAAGAATGCGCCGCGAAATCTCGGCGCTCAGATCGCGAATGAAACCATCGGGCAACGGCCGCCCGACCTGCGCGTGATGCGCGGCGTCCAGCGCCTTGCTCCAATCCCGCACCGCGAGGCCTTGGAATTGCAGGCGATAGGCATTGCTCTCAAACAAAAGGCCGAGGCGCTTGAGCGCCTCGACCTCAACTTCATGTGCAATCGTCTCGGAATCGATCAGAACGCCGTCGCAGTCGAAGATGACGGCGTCCATCGCGATTAGCCTTCGGCGGCCTTGTCGCTGCCGTCGTCCGCGATTTCCTTGCCGGTGACCTGATCGACGATCTTCATCGACAGACGCACCTTGCCGCGATCGTCGAAGCCGAGCAGCTTCACGAACACTTTGTCGCCTTCCTTCACGACGTCGCCGGTCTTGGCGACCTTCTTGCGGGAAAGCTGCGAGATGTGGACCAGGCCGTCGCGCGCGCCGAAGAAGTTCACGAACGCGCCGAAGTCCATGACCTTGACGATCTTACCTTCGTAGATCTCGCCGACTTCCGGCTCAGCCACGATCGACTTGATCCACTTGAGTGCCGCGCGGATCGACTCGCCGTTCGCCGACGCGACCTTCACCACGCCGTCGTCCTGGATGTCGATCTTCGCACCCGTCTTTTCGACGATCTCACGGATCACCTTGCCGCCCTGCCCGATCACTTCGCGGATCTTGTCGGTCGGAATGTTGATCACTTCGATGCGCGGCGCATGCTCGCCAAGCTCGGCGCGAGCGCCGGTCAAGGCCTTCGCCATTTCGCCGAGAATGTGAATGCGTCCGTCCTTCGCCTGAGCGAGGGCGACGCGCATGATCTCTTCGGTGATGCCGGCGATCTTGATGTCCATCTGAAGCGACGTCACGCCCGAAGCCGTGCCCGCCACCTTGAAGTCCATGTCGCCAAGGTGATCTTCATCGCCCAGAATGTCCGACAGAACGGCGAAACGATCGCCTTCCTTGATCAGACCCATCGCGATACCCGCGCACGCGCTCTTCAGCGGAACGCCCGCATCCATCAGCGACAGCGACGAACCGCAAACCGTCGCCATCGACGACGAACCGTTCGACTCCGTGATCTCCGACACGATGCGAACCGTGTAGGGGAAACTTTCCTTCGGCGGCATCACCGGACGCATCGCGCGCCAGGCGAGCTTGCCGTGGCCGATGTCGCGGCGCTTCGGCGCACCGACGCGGCCCGTCTCACCGACCGAGAACGGAGGGAAGTTGTAGTGCAGCATGAAGTGCTGCTTGTACGTCCCTTCGAGCGAGTCGACGTATTGCTCGTCTTCGCCGGTGCCCAGCGTGGTCACGACCAACGCCTGCGTTTCACCGCGCGTGAACAGCGCCGAACCGTGCGTACGCGGCAGAACGCCGACTTCCGCCATGATCGGGCGGACCGTCGTGGTGTCGCGGCCGTCAATGCGCTTGCCGGTATCAAGAATATCGTTGCGAACGATCGCCGCTTCGAGATCCTTGAAGAGCCCGCCGACCACGAGCGGATCGGCCTTGCCTTCGCCCGCGAATTCTTCGAGGACGCGCTTCTTCGCGACGCCGACCTTTTCGTAGCGCACTTGCTTCTGACGCTCGCGATAGGCCGCGCGCACATCGGCTTCAGCCAGCGATTTGATCTTGTCGAGCAACACCGCGTTGTCCGGAACGAAATGATCGCGCGGATCCTTCGCCGCACGTTCGGCCAGGCGGATGATCGCTTGAATGACCGGCTGCATCGAGCGATGGCCGAACATGACCGCGCCCAACATGACGTCTTCCGAAAGCTCTTTCGCTTCCGATTCCACCATCATCACCGCGTCGTGCGTACCGGCGACGACGAGCTCAAGGCTCGACTCCGGCATCTTCTCGATCAGCGGGTTCAGAACGTATTCGCCGTTGATGTAACCGACGCGCGCGGCGCCGATTGGACCCTGGAACGGCACGCCCGACAGCGTCAGCGCCGCCGACACGGCGACCATCGACAGAATGTCCGGATCGTTCTCGAGATCGTGCGACAGCACGGTCGCGATGACTTGCGTTTCGTTGCGATAACCTTCGACGAACAGCGGACGGATCGGACGGTCGATCAGGCGCGAGATCAGGGTCTCACGTTCCGTCGGACGCCCTTCGCGCTTGAAGTAGCCACCGGGAATGCGGCCCGCGGCGAAGGTCTTTTCCTGGTAGTCGACGGTGAGCGGCAGAAAGTCGATGCCCGGCCGCGGCGACTTCGCCGAAACGACGGTGGCCAGAACAGCGGTCTCGCCCATCGTGGCAAGAACGGCGCCGTCGGCTTGGCGCGCGATGCGGCCCGTTTCGAGGATGAGCTTGCGCCCGCCCCAATCGATTTCCTGGCGTTGAATGTCAAACATGCTTTGTCTTTCTAAAATGTGCCGCCGCCGGATTGCGGACAGCCATGCGTTGTTGTGTAGGCGTGAGCGCGCGACCGCATGCCGTTGGCACGCGGGTCACGCATGGTGTGTGATCGAGCTTGAGGCCGCGGTTCATACCGCTCAGCCGGCCGGCGCCTTAGCGCCGTAGGCCCAATTTACCGATGAGCGCTTCATAGCGGCCCTTGTCGGTATTCTTGAGGTAGTCGAGCAACCGGCGGCGCTGCGACACCATCTTCAGCAAGCCGCGGCGCGAATGGTTGTCCTTCACGTGCGTCTTGAAATGATCCGTCAGGCCGTTGATGCGCTCGGAGAGCACGGCAACCTGCACTTCGGGAGAGCCGGTATCGCCGGGCTTCACGGCGTATTGCTGCACGACTTCGGTCTTACGTTCTGGATTCAACGACATCGGGGATCCTTTTCTAAGATGAGAAGTTGAACACCCGCGTCGGCCTCAACTCCCCCCGTTCGAAGGCAACGATCGCAACAGGATCGCCGCCGCGGCTACGGCAGTAGGCGGGCAAAGGCTGATCGCCTTCACCCTCTGCAGCGGCCTCTTCACGGAGAGAGACTCGGCCTCGCGCGAGTATCGCCCGACCCAACCGAAGTTGGGCTGCTTCCTGATCCGTCACGGCCAGCCCCGGGATGTCGTCCAGGGCGGTCGCAAGCGGCATCAGCAAGCGCTTGGCGGCGTGGTCTTTAGCAGATTCCTCCAGCATTTCCAGCGAAATTGCCGCTTTCAAGCCAAACGGCCCGACCGCCAGGCGGCTCAGGGCCTGCACATGTCCCAGGCACCCCAAAGCGCGGCCCAAATCCCTGGCAAACGCCCGGACATAGGTCCCTTTGCCGCACAGCATCTCGAACACGGCATGCCCCTCGTCCGGGGTCTCCACGAGTTCCAGCCGGTGGATGTGAGCGATCCGCGGCTCCAGCTGCACGTCCTCGCCGTCGCGCGCCAAGTCATAGGCCCGCTCGCCGTCGACCTTGATGGCCGAGAACGCCGGCGGCACCTGCATCACCCGTCCCACGAACGACGGCAACGCCCGCAGAATGTCCTCGGCCGAAGGCCGCGTGTCGCTTGTGCGCGTGAACGAACCTTCGGTGTCGTCGGTCGTCGTCTCCGCACCCCACCCGACGGTGAAGCGATACGTCTTCCGCGCGTCGACGAGATACGGAACCGTCTTCGTCGCCTCGCCGAACGCCAGCGGCAACACGCCGGTCGCCAGCGGATCAAGCGTCCCCGCGTGCCCCGCTTTGTTCGCGTTGAGCAGACGGCGCGCAATCGACAACGCCTTCGTCGACGTCATCCCTAAGGGCTTGTCGAGAATGAGCCAGCCGTGAACGGCCTCGCCCTTGTTACGCCTCGCCATCGTCCGACTGGCGCTTCAAATCGCGCGCCACCTTTTCGGACCGCAGCAAGTCGTCGATATGCTTGGCCTCGTCGAACGACGTGTCTTCGACAAAAACCAGCGTCGGCGCATGGCGCAGCTGCAACGCCTGCGCCACCTGCGACCGCAAGAACGGCGCCGACCGGTTCAATCCCTTCAACACGTTCGCGACATCCGAACCCACAAACGGCAGCGCAAACACGGTCGCCGCCTTGAGGTCCGGACTGATCCGCACTTCCGACACCGTCACCGACACGCCCTCGACCAGCGGATCATGCACGTCGCCACGCGCCAAAACGCCGGCGAGGATGTGGCGAATTTCTTCCGCCACGCGCAGCTGCCGCTGACTGGGTCCAGGTTGTGAGGGTCGGGAAAATTTGCGTGCCATTGGGGGCGAGGCTTTATAGGCCTGAGCCCGATAAGCCAAGCCTCAAGACGGCTCATAACCGAACGCACGCACCCAAGGCTCCAGCGCCGGCAGCACAGGCTCAAGAAAAGACCTGTAATTCCGCCACTTTCCTTGCGCCGTGGCATATAGCGGCTGAACCACCTGCGACGCCGACGGCGTCCCGATCGCCCGCGTCTTCGCCGTCTCCGCATAGTTACGGACGCCGTCGTCCCAAGGCACACACAGGAACTCAAGCAACCCGCCGACCGTCGCATCGAAATCCGACACGACCGCTTCGTAGCGAACCTCATGCACCGCCAGCGGAAGTTTGGCGCGGGAAGCGCGCACCAACTGCATCACCGCATCATAGTACCGGCTCGCCGTATCCAGCCGAAGTAACTGGAACATCGCCCCCGTCATCCCGAACCGCTGCTGGTAACAGCTGAGCACCGTGTCGCGCGGATCGCGGATCGCGAACACGATCTTCGCGTCCGGGAACAAGCGATAGATGACCGGCAGCAATGCCGCATTGAGCGGCAGCTTATCGACAAACACATCGCGCATCCGCTGGCCCAACAAACCGGCCTGCACCTGCTGCCAGTAGAGCGTCCGCATCTGCTCGATATCGGCATCGCTGAGCGTCGCCCAAAAGTCGAAACCACCCTCCGGTTTCACCAATGCCATCGCGGAATCGACCAGCGTGTCGCGCTCCTCCAGCGTCGTGATCTTCGGATGCGACGCCAGGATCTGATCGAGCAACGTCGTTCCCGACCGTGGAAACCCGACCAAGAACACCGGCGAGGGATCGCCCGGATGCGAAGGCGGCGCTGGCCGCCATGTCGAAAGATCGACGCTTTCGACAAACGCGGTCAGCCGCTCAACAGCACTCAGCGACAGCGGCCCAGTATCCGCCGCCCACGTCGCCGCGCTCTGCACATGTTGCTGCTGGTTAGCGCGTGTAAACGCCGCGAACGCCTCGTCGTATCGGCCGAGCTTATCCAACGCCTCGCCAAGATACCCCTCCGCCACCACGCGATTGGTCGGGGTCAAGGCCGGCGACCGCAGCAAAGCCGCTAAATCAGCCGCCGCCCGCGCCGCATCGCCAAGCCGGTAGACCGCTCGCGCCCGCGTCATAGCAGCCGAAGTAATGCCGGCCTGCATCGACAACGCCCGCTCTGCCAACCGTCGCGCGTCATCCAGCCGGTGCTCTTCCTCGGCAATGCGCGCAAGTCCCGCAACAGGCTCCGCATAGTTCGCCTGCACGACGACGGCACGCTCATACGCACGCTTGGCGCCCTCGCGGTCGCCGATATCCAGCAGCACGTTGCCTAGGTTGTTGTGCCCGATCGCAAACCGCCGGTCGATCTGCAGCGCCTCTTCCAAAACGATCCGCGCCTCGTGCAATCGCCCCATCGCGCGATAGGCCGCCGCCAAATTGGTCAGCACGTGAATATGCGAGGGCATCACCGCCCGCGCCCGCTCGTAAAGTTCGATCGAACCGGCGGTGTCGCCCGCCTCGCCGCGAATGCCGGCGAGGATCATGAGCGCGTTCGCGTCTTCGCCGAACTGGCTCAACACCTGCTGCGCGAAGCCGGCTGCCTCGGCGAAAGCGCGCTGCTGAAACGCAGCGACCGCGCGCTGCACCAACTGAACATGTAGTGGAGATGCCATCGAGCCCAAACTGCCCAAACCAACGCGCCCAACGCAACAAAAACGTTGGCTACTCGAGCACGAACTCGGCCCGCGGCCGGATCAGCGTGCCGCTGGCGCGCTGTTCGAACACATGCGCAAGCCATCCCACCGTCCGCCCCATGGCGAACAAGGCCAAGGCGGAACCCGCAGGCAAATCGAACCGCCGCTCCAAAGCAAGCAGCGCGAAGTCGACGTTCGGTTCCAGCCCCGCCATCGATCGAGCCGCCGCGTGCACCCCTGCCATCACCTCGTCCGGCTTGACGATCGAAAACAGCTCGACCGCACGCGGATCCTCGTCGCGGTAGAAGCTATGGCCGAACCCCGGCAGACGCTCGCCGCGCTGCAGCCGCGCACCGACGGCCAGCGTCGCGTCCTCGCCCGTCTCGATCCCTTCCAGAAACGCGCGAACCCGGTCGCTCGCGCCGCCGTGCCGCGGCCCGCTGACCGCCGCAAGCCCGCCCAGCACGCAATGCGTCAACCGCGCGTTCGTCGACGCGATCACGCGAACAGCGAAGGTCGAGGCGTTCAACTCGTGATCGGCCATAAGCACAAGCGCGCGCCGTATCGCATCGGCCGCTTTCGGTTTGCGCCAAGCCGCAGCGATCTTCTCATGAATAGGTCCGTTGAGCGGACGGTCGACTCCGACGATAGCGGCGACGACAGCCTGGACAAGCCGCGCCGCCGCGCCGAAGGCTTGCGTGTTGGGCTTGCCGGCGCTGGGCGGTTCGCGCGTTGTGAGCAACGATAGCAAAATCGACGCGCGATCAGGCGCCTTCGGCGGCAAAAAGCGCGTCGAGATTTCGATCCAACCCGGCACCTCCCGGGGGTCGAACGCGGCCTCGCCGAACGGATCGACATCGCCGCTGTCCCACAGCAACCGCGCGGCGTCTTCAAGCGTCGCTTCGCGCGAGAACGACGTTGCTTCCTTCGCTCTGTAGAAAACGCGATCGCCTTCGAAGTGGGTGATGCGCGTCTTGAGGACAGGCAAGCCGCCCTCGAGAGCGCTGGCGGCTGCCGCGCGCGGACGGCGCATACGCGCCTTGCGCGTGATCAGCGCTTGAATGTCGGCCGCGTCGTAAAGGCTCGCCTTGGCGAGCGAGGGATGCGGCGTCGAACGAACCAGACCCCGGCTCACATAAGCGTAAAGCGTGTTGCGGCTGATCCCGAGCGCTTTGGCCGCCGCCTCGGCCTCCAAAAATGCCTGCAAACGCGTCCGGTTCGGCTTGCTCGCTTTTCGCGCACTCATATTGATATCTTGATTCAAGATTGACCCCAACCGGCCCAACCTCCACGTTTTCGGCAGCGTTGGAAAGAGGGATCAGCGCTTGGGGGAAAGCCAATGATCGTTCGATTTGTCGTCCTGACATTGCTCGCCCTGTTCGTCTGGACGGGCGTCTTCATCGGCGGAACGATCGAAGGATGGTGGCGCACGCCGATGGCGCCGGCGGGCGATACGAAAGCCTTCCTTGCAGCGGCCATCGCCGAGATCGACGCCAAACACCGCGGCAACGCCGCGTTCGTTCTTCTCCATCGCGGCGCCGTCGTCGGCGATCACTTCGTCTCCGTCGGCAAACCCGTCGATCGTCACACGCGCTTCCAAGTCGCCTCGATGAGCAAGTGGATCACGGCCTGGGGCGTGATGACGTTGGTCGAAGCCGGCAAGCTCGACCTCGACGCACCGGTGTCGAAATATCTGACACGCTGGAAACTGCCGCCGAGCCAATTCGACAACAACAAAGTCACCGTCCGCCGCCTGCTGAGCCACACGGCGGGACTGACCGACGGCCTCGGCTACGCGGGCTTCAAACCCGGCGAACCCATCCAACCGCTCGAAGCCTCTTTATCCAAGGCCGCCGACGCTTCGCCGGGCCACGACGGCATCGTCCGCGTCGGTATCGAACCCGGAAACTTCCAGTATTCGGGCGGCGGCTACACCTTGCTTCAGCTGCTGATGGAAGAAGTCTCCGGCCAACCGTTCAACGACTACATGAAGGCCAACGTGCTGGGCCCGCTCGGCATGACCGGCTCCACGTTCATTCTCGACGAGCCCGCCGCAAACGTCGCCGACTTCTATGACGTCGACGGCAAGTTGGCGACGCACTACCGCTTCACCGCGCTCGCCGCCGCATCGCTCTACACGACCGCCGCCGACATGACCCGCTTTCTGCAGGCCCATATGCCGGGTCAGGGCGGCGAGCCGCCGGGACGCGGCATCCTGAAACCTCAAACGCTGAAGGACATGCGCCGTGCGCACGCTACGCAGTTCGGTGTGGACATTTGGGGATTGGGCACGATCCTCTACGCCCCCAACAACGCGGGCGACTACATCATCGGCCACGACGGCAACAACGAGCCGGCAATCAACACCGCCGCAAGGCTCGACCCCGCGACAGGCGACGGCATCGTTATTCTCGAAACCGGCAATCGATTGCTTGCCACGAGCGTGGCGGGCGAGTGGATCTTCTGGCGCACCGGCAACCTCGACCTCCTGACGCTGGCGATGGAAGGCAAATCCATATTCACGACGCTGGTCGCCGGGTGGATCGCCATTATCATTGCCGCACTTGTTGCGGGCCTGTGGCTAAGGCTCGCCCGCGCGCGCAGTTGACCTCTCACATTGATATATTGATTCAAGATTGACGACGGAGCCCGCGAGAACCACCTTTTCAAGGCAAGTTTGAAAAGGGATATCCGCCATGCGTTCGGGATTGGACAACGTCATCGCCGCCGAAACCGTCTTAAGCCACGTCGACGGCGAAGCCGGCCGCCTCATCATCCGCGGCATTGATCTGGAAGACCTCGCCGGTCACGCAACCTTCGAAGACGCGACGGCGATGCTCTGGGACGGCATCGTCAAATCAGGCGATCCCAAAGCCGCACTTGGACAAGCCCGCGTCCGCGCTTACGAGCGCTTCAAACCGCTGGCGGCCAATCTCAAAGGCCTCACAACCGTCGAAGCCATGCGCCTGCTGCTGTCGTCGATCCCCGACGGCGCACACGACCGCGAACCCACCGACGTTCTAGCGGCGGCCGGCGTAGCCGCCGCCTTCGCCACTCGCGTGACGCAAGGCGAAGACCCCATAGCACCGGACGCCAGCCTCTCGCACGCCGCCGATGTGCTGCGGATGATCCGCGGCAAGGCCGGCGACGCCGAAGAGATCGCCGCTTTCGAGACCTACCTCGTCACCGTCTTGGACCACGGCCTCAACGCCTCGACCTTCGCCGCCCGCGTCGTCGCCTCGACGGCGGCAGGCCTGCCCAGCGCCGTCGTCGCCGCCCTGTGCGCGCTCAAAGGCCCGCTCCACGGCGGCGCACCCGGCCCCGTCCTCGACATGTTCGACGGCGTCGAAAAGGCCGGCAACGCCGACACCTGGATCGCCGATGCGCTCAAACGGGGCGAACGCCTGATGGGCTTCGGCCACCGCGTCTACCGCGTCCGCGACCCGCGCGCGAACGTCCTGAAAACGACAGTCGCCAAACTCAAAGGCCGCGCCAACCGCATCGCCTTCGCCGAAGCCATCGAAGCCGCCGCGCTGCGCGCGCTCCGCGACTTCAAAACCGAACGCCGCCTCGACACCAATGTCGAATTCTACACGGCCTTGCTTCTGGAGGCCCTGAACATCCCCCGCGAAGCCTTCACCCCGGTCTTCGCCCTGGCGCGCACATCCGGCTGGATCGCCCACATCCGCGAACAAGAAACCAACGGCCGCCTCATCCGCCCGCAGTCGCGCTATGTCGGAACCTGGCCGGTGAAAGCAGCCTAACCCGTTAGCGTTGCCCTTCTCCCTCTGGGAGAAGGTGGCGCGTCGCGAAGCGACGTGACGGATGAGGGACTCCGGTCCAGAGCGCAAAGAAAAAGGGACCTCGGTTCACCGAAGTCCCTCATCAGTCGCGCCTGCGGCGCGCCAGCTTCTCCCAGAGGGAGAAGCGCAAAGCCTTAATTGCCGCTACAGCGTCCGCTGCACCGTCTCAACCTCGAAGCACTCGATCATGTCGCCCTTCTGGATGTCCTGATAGTTCTCGAAAGCCATGCCGCATTCTTGGCCGGTCACGACTTCCTTCACTTCATCCTTGAAGCGCTTCAACGTCGATAGCGTGCCTTCGTGGATCACCACGTTGTCGCGCAGCAACCGCACCTTGTTCCCGCGCAGAACTTTGCCTTCCGTCACGCGGCAGCCGGCGACCTTGCCGACCTTCGTGATGTTGAAGACTTCGAGAATCTCGGCATACCCCAAGAAGTTCTCGCGCAACGTCGGCGACAGCATGCCCGAGAGGGCCGCCCGGATGTCGTCGATGATGTTGTAGATGATCGAGTAATAGCGGATCTCGACGCCGTCGCGCTTCGCCAACTCGCGCGCTTCGGCGCTGGCGCGCACGTTGAACGCGATGATCGGCGCGCCGGACGCACGGGCCAAGATGATGTCGCTCTGCGTCACGCCGCCGACGCCGGCATGCAGCACCTGCGCCTTGACTTCGTTTGTCGACAAACCCTGCAACGCAGAGGTGATCGCCTCGACCGAGCCTTGCACGTCCGACTTCACGACGAGCGGCAGGATCTTCGTCTCGCCCTGACCGCGCGCGGCCAGAACCTGATCCAGCGACGCACGGCCGCTGGCGGCGGACCGCGCTTCCTTCTTCTTGCGCGCCCGGAAGTCGGCGACTTCGCGCGCACGCGCGTCGTTTTCGACGACCGAGAATTCGTCGCCCGCATCAGGCGGCGCCGACAGGCCGAGAATTTCGACCGGCTCCGACGGTCCAGCCGATGGCACCTGCTCGCCGCGCTCGTTCACCAGCGCACGCACGCGGCCCCATTCGCCACCGGCAACGACGATGTCGCCGACCTTGATCGTGCCGCGCTGAACCAGAACGGTCGCAACTGGACCGCGGCCCTTGTCGAGCTTCGCTTCGACGATCGCGCCCGAGGCAGGACGGTTCGGGTTGGCCTTCAGGTCCAACACTTCCGCCTGCAGCAGGATGGCTTCCTCGAGCTTATCGAGATTCAACCTCTTCGTGGCCGAGACTTCGATGGCCTGCGTGTCGCCGCCCATCGATTCCACGACGATCTCATGCGTCAGCAACTCGGTCTTCACGCGATCGGGCGTGGCGCCCGGCTTGTCGATCTTGTTGATCGCGATGATCATCGGCACCTTCGCCGCTTTCGCGTGATTGAGCGCTTCGATCGTTTGCGGCATGACGCCGTCGTCGGCCGCCACGACCAAGACCACGATATCCGTCACCTTCGCGCCGCGCGCGCGCATCGCGGTGAACGCGGCGTGGCCCGGCGTGTCGAGGAACGTGATCTTCTTCCCGCCCGGCAACGTCACCTGATAGGCGCCGATATGCTGCGTGATGCCGCCGGCTTCACCGGCCGCCACGTCCGTCTGGCGCAGCGCGTCGAGCAGCGAGGTCTTGCCGTGGTCGACGTGGCCCATGATGGTCACGACCGGCGCACGCGGCTCCAGATGTTCGTCCGTATCGACGTCGCCCTTTAGGCCTTCAAGAACGTCGGTCTCTGCGACGCGCTTTACGGTGTGGCCGAATTCTTCGGCGATCAGCTGCGCCGTATCGGCGTCCAGCGACGTGTTGATCGTCACCATCTGCCCCTGCTTCATCAGGTTCTTGATGATGTCGACGGCGCGCGTCGCCATGCGGTTGGCCAGATCCTGAACCGTAATCGATTCCGGAATGATGACCTCGCGGATGATCTTCTGCGGCGCTTCCGTGCTCTTGCCCATCTGCGCGCGTTGCGTGCGTTGGACATGGCGCTTGTAAGCGGCGATCGAGCGAACGCGTTCGGAATCGTCCAGCGCGGTCACGACGCTGAGCTTACCGCCGCGGCGATTGTCGTCTTTGCGCGGCGCGACCGGTACCTTCGGCGGAGCCTTGAACGCAACGCCCGGCTTACGCCGTGCGCGATCGTCTTCTTCCGGTCCCGTCACGCGGCGCGGCGGAAACTGGCTCGGCGCACCAGGCGTCGTGGTCGACGGCGCAGGTCCACGACCGGCGCCACCAGCAGGTCCACGCGCCGCAGCGCCAGGACCACCGGGCGTGCGCGGCGGACCCGACGAACGATCGCGATCGCCACCCGGACGCGCGCCAGCCGCACCGGCAGGACGCGGTCCCGAAGAGCGCGGCGCAGGCGCAGCGTCGCCACCGTCGCGGCGGCGGGCTTCGTCCTCCGTTTTGCGGCGCGTGTCGTCTTCGGCGACGCGGCGCGCTTCTTCTTCGATCTTGCGCTTGGCGGCGGCTTCGCGCTCGCGCGCCAGACGTTCGTCCTCTTCGGCGCGGCGCTTCGCTTCTTCCTGCGCGCGCTTGCGTTCGCCTTCTTCGGCGACGCGCGCGTCTTTGAGCGCGAGCGAACGAGCTTCTTTTTCTTTGTCGGTCAGCGTGCGCAGAACCATGCCGCCGGACTTCGGCTGCACGGGCTGCGGCTTCGGCTTCGCGGCAGGCGCTGCGGCGACTTCGACCTTCACGGGCTCAGCCACCGGTGCCTTCACAGGCTCTGCCTTCACAGGCGCGGCGGGGACACCGGGACGAACGGGCGTCCGCTTCTTCTCAACGACCACGGCCTTCGAGCGTCCATGACTGAACGCTTGGCGCACGACGCCGCTGTCCGGTCGTTTCACGGACAGTGTTTTAGGCGCACCAGCGGCGTGCAGTGTTTTCTCGCCGTCGGGTGTCTTAGCGTCAGTCATGCGTGCCTTTCGATCGTCAAAAAATTCAGTCAGTCCATTCAAACGCCGAACAAATCTCTCGGCCCGCGGTCATCAAGCCGCGCCCCAGTCAGGCGGACACAAAACGCGGAAACCGCCAAGACGCTCAGCTTCAGCCACAAAACGCGTGGCGAGCGCTCCCGACGAGAGCGCAGCATGTACCACATTTTCACGCCCGAATGCCAAGCCGATTTCCGTCTGATTTAAGCAACCGATGACCGCAATACCGCCGATTTTACGCGCATATGTCACAAGCTTGTTGCGATCCGCTGGGCCTGAGTCGCTGGCCTCCACAAGTGCGGCGAAACGCCCATCCCGGGACCGAAGCGTCTCCTCGACCTGCGCATACCCGATCACGCAAAGACCCGCGCGCCGCGCCAGCCCCAGATGATCGATGCATCTGCGAACCAACAACTGTTCCACTTGCCCCCCAAGATCCGGGGGACATTTCACCGAAGCTTTCGCCGCCTTGGAGAACAGCCCGCGCTCGCAAGCGCGAACGATGGCCTCTCGCGACGCCGTCACCCAAAAGCCGCGGCCGGGCAGCTTCAACGCCACATCCGGCACCACGACGTCATCAGGTCCGACGACGAAGCGCACCATGCGGCCGGGCGATTGAACCTCGCCCGTCGCGATGCAGCGCCGAAGCGGACCTTCGACGCCTTCGTCCTCGACCTTCGCGGCTTGGCCGCGGCCTCGCGTCACTCGGCCGGTTCCTCCGCCGCTTCCTCGGCAACAACTTCTTCTTCGACCTTCTCCGGCGGCGCTTCGATCCACCCGGCCGCAACGCGCGCCGCCATGATGATCGCGTTGGCGTCATCGGCCGACATTGCAAAGCTTTCGAGAATGCCCGCCGTACGCTTGCGTTCGCCGTTGACCGTCTCGGTCCAACCCAAGAGATCGTCCGTCGCGCAGCCGGCCAAATCTTCAACCGACTTCACCTCGCCCTCGCCCAGCGCCGCCGCGATCGCCGGCGTCACGCCTTCGATCTCCAGCACCGCGTCCTCGACGCCGAACTCGCGGCGCTTCTCGTCGAACACCGCGTTCTGGCGGTCGAGATAATCCTGCGCCCGGCGCTGCAGTTCCTGCGCCGTCTCTTCGCCGATGCCCTGAATCTCAGCCAACTCCTCTAGAACCACGTAAGCCAAATCCTCAACCGCCGAGAAATTCTCCGCCGCCAGCAACTGCGCCAGCGTTTCGTCCACATCGAGCGTGTTCATGAACAGCTCGGTGCGCTTGCGGAACTGCTCCTGGCGGCGCTCGGATTCTTCCGCTTCTGTCAGAATATCGATCTGCCAACCGGTGAGCTGCGAGGCCAAGCGCACGTTCTGTCCGCGCCGTCCGATCGCGAGAGACAACTGGTCTTCGCCCACCACAACTTCAATACGCCGCGCGTCTTCGTCGAGCACGACCTTGGAAACTTCGGCCGGCGCCAACGAGTTAACGACGAAGTTCGCCGCGTCGTAGGACCACGGAATGATGTCGATCTTCTCGCCTTGAAGCTCCTGAACCACCGCCTGAACGCGGCTGCCGCGCATACCGACGCAAGCGCCGACAGGATCGATCGAGGAATCTTTGGACACCACCGCGATCTTCGCGCGGGAACCCGGATCGCGGGCCACCGACTTGATTTCGATGATGCCGTCATAGATTTCCGGCACTTCCTGCGCGAACAACTTCGCCATGAACTGCGGATGCGTACGCGATAGGAAAATCTGCGGCCCACGCGCTTCGCGGCGCACGTCGTAGATATAAGCGCGCACGCGGTCGCCGGTGCGGAACGTCTCGCGCGGCAGCAACTCGTCGCGGCGCACGAAAGCCTCGCCCCGGCCCAGATCGACGACCACGTTGCCGTATTCCACGCGCTTCACCGTGCCGTGCACGATCTCGCCCACGCGATCCTTGTACTCGTCGAACTGCTTCTCGCGCTCGGCGTCGCGCACCTTCTGGAAGATGACCTGCTTGGCGGCCTGGGCTGCGATACGGCCGAAGTCGATCGGCGGCAGCGGCTCGGCGATCAAGTCGCCCGTCTGCGCAGCCGGGTTGCGGATCTGCGCTTCGTCCAGCGTGATCTCGGTCGCTTCGTTCTCGACCTTCTCGACGACCAGGCGCAGGCGATGCAGCCGCGTCTCACCGGTCTTGGAGTCGATCTCCGCCTTGATTTCGTTGTCTTGGCCATAGCGCGACTTCGCCGCCTTCTGGATGGCCTCTTCCATCGCCGAGATCACGACCTGCTTGTCGATCGATTTCTCGCGCGCGACGGCGTCGGCGATCTGGAGAAGTTCAAGTCTATTCGCACTGACTGCCATTGTTCACTCCGTTTGCGCCGGGGCTTTGCCGGCTGCCTTCCTGCGTTTCAAATCTTGTTCGATCAGTTCGTCGGTCAGCAAAAGCTTCGCCTCGCCGATCATCGTGTAAGGCACGGCAAGTTCGCCGCGCACCTTGTCGGCCCCAAGCTCGGTCTCGAAGATCACGTCTTCGCCGCGAAGCCCCTTCAATGTCCCGCGCATACGCTTGCGCCCATCGAACATTTCCTTGAATTCGACCTTCGCCTGATGCCCGGCATAGAATTCAAAGTCGCGCCGGCGCGTCAGCGGCCGGTCGATCCCGGGCGACGAAACTTCCAGCACGTATTCGCTCTCGATCGGATCGTCTTCCTCGAAGGCGGTCGAGATCGCGCGGCTGAGCTTCGCGCAATCGTCGACGTCCATCTGCCCGTCCGGCCGCTCCGCCATGATCTGCAGCACGGGACGCGCAGCGCCCGACATCCGCACGCGAACGAGCGCGTAGCCCAACGCTTCCGCGATGGGGCCGATCAAGCGCTCTAATTCTGCAATGCGCGTCGTAGGCAAAGAGGCCTCAAGAAAACAGGTTTTCCCGCCCGGCTGAGTGAACCCAGCCAGCGAACAAGCTCATCTTGTCCGAAGGAATGCGCGGGAATATAGCCGCGAGCCCCGGGGCCGCCAAGGGCGAAAGGCCAGTCAAATCCGAATAAACCGCAGATAAATACATGCCCGGCCCGCCGCCACGGCCTTTTGTTCATATCGGGTGGCCGGCCAATCGGCCGATCGCACGCGCCAATCCGACGCACACGTCGCCGCCCAGCGAAAGCGCGAATCGGCAATCAGATGCTGCAAGGCCCACACCCGATAGTCGGCATGGTCGGTCGCAACGCGGAACTCGCCGCCCGGCTTCAACACGCGCGCCAACTGATCCAGCGTCTGCAGCTGAATGAACCGCCGCTTGTGATGCCGAAGCTTCGGCCACGGATCGGGAAACAAAACGAACGCCTTCGACAGCGACCGGTCCGGCACGCGGATCAAGACATCGCGCGCGTCGCCCATATGAACGCGGATATTCGAAAGGCCTTCGGCCTCGATCGCCATCAACAGCTTCGCGACGCCGTTGACGAACGGCTCGCAGGCGATGAACCCGGTGTCGGGATGCGCCAGCGCCTGAGCCACCACATGCTCGCCGCCGCCGAACCCGACCTCGAACCCGAACGCGGTGCACGACGGAAACAGCGCGCGAAGATCGAGCGGCCCTTCCGGCACCGCGATCTTCGGCAGCAATGTCTCGATCAGTTCAGTCTGATGCGGGCTAAGCGGCCGCCCCAGACGGCGGCCGTAGAGTTCGCTGCGCCGGCGCCCCGGCTCTTTTAGGCGAGCCCCTTGAGCTGCCCCACGAGATCCGTGCGCTCCCACGAGAACCCTCCGTCCGCTTCCGGCGCGCGGCCAAAATGGCCGTAAGCCGACGTGCGCGCATAGATCGGCCGGTTCAGTTTCAGATGCTCGCGAATACCGCGCGGCTTGAGGTTGACCATCTCGGGCAACGCCTTCTCAAGCTTCGCCTCGTCGATCTTGCCCGTGCCGTGCAGGTCGACATAGAACGACATCGGATCCGCAACGCCGATCGCATAAGCAATCTGGATCGTGCAACGCTCAGCCAAGCCGGACGCGACAACGTTCTTCGCCAGATAGCGCGCGACATAAGCCGCCGAGCGGTCGACTTTCGTCGGATCCTTGCCCGAGAACGCGCCGCCGCCATGCGGGGCTGCACCGCCATACGTGTCGACGATAATCTTGCGGCCCGTCAGGCCCGTGTCGCCGTCGGGACCGCCGATGACGAAGCGGCCGGTCGGGTTCACGAACAAGCCGTCATCCGGGCACATCCAGCCCGAAGGCATCGTCGCTTCGATATAGGGCTTCACGATCTCGCGCACGTCCCGTGACTCAAGCCCATCGACATGCTGCGTCGACACGACGATCTTCGTCGCGCGCACGGGCTTGCCGTTTTCGTATTGCAGCGTCACCTGGCTCTTCGCGTCCGGCAGAAGGCCCTTGGCCTTCCCCGACTTGCGCGCGTCGGTCAGCGCCTTGAGGATGCGGTGCGAATAGTGAATAGGCGCCGGCATCAATTCGTCGGTTTCGCGGCAGGCATAACCGAACATGATGCCCTGGTCGCCCGCGCCTTCGTCCTTGTTTCCGGCCGCGTCGACGCCGACCGCGATGTCTTCCGACTGAGCGTGAACCAGGCACTCGATGCGCGCCTTGCGCCAATCGAAACCTTCCTGGTCGTAGCCGATGTCCTTGATCGCCATCCGCGCTGATTCGATCATCTGATCGTGGCCGACCGCTTCGGGCCCGCGAATTTCGCCGGCCAGCACCACGCGATTCGTCGTCGCCAACGTTTCGAGCGCGATGCGCGATTCGGGCATATGCCCCAGCATCAGGTCGACGATGGAATCCGAGATGCGGTCGCACACCTTGTCCGGGTGGCCTTCGGAAACGGATTCGCTGGTGAAGAGGTAATTCTTGCGAGAGGACATGAGTGTGGGGCTGCCGATCAAAAAAAGAGCCGCGCTTTTCGCGGGAAATCGCGAAAAGCGCGGCTTTCTGTCAGGGATAGTCAGTTACGTCAAGCGCGTTGCGCTTCCCGCAGTTCGACGACGCGGAAGTCCGGGAAGACTTCTTCTTCGCCGGTCAACGACTTAACGAGCTCGAGCATCCGCTTGCGGACGCGCGGATCGGTGATTTTCGTGAAGGCGCGAACGAGCTGGAAGCCCTCGGCGCTCGACACGAATTCCATCATGTAAGGACCAGCGTCGACATCCGTCGTCGTCGGCGTATGGCCCGCGCGGCGCGTCGCGCCTTCGCTCAGCGGGACGTCGTCGAAGAAGTACGACACCGGTACGCCGAGGATGTGGGAGATTTCGTAGAGACGGCTCGCACCAATGCGGTTTGCGCCCTTCTCATATTTTTGAACTTGCTGGAACGTAAGCCCCAGGAGTTCGCCAAGCTTTTCCTGGCTCATACCGATAAGCATCCGGCGCAAACGAACGCGGCTGCCAACATGTGCGTCAACTGAAGAGGGTTGTTTCTTGGCCAAGGGGGGGACTCCTTTTACGACTGACAAGATGCTCGACCACGACCACCAGAGCGTGAATCGAACGCCACGAAAAATTCTTGTCGATGACCGTCTTTTTTTGACGGTCTTGCCCCCCGAGGGCACTGCACGGCACGTCGTATTCCACGGACGCAATTTCAAGTTGTCGTATGGGGGTCAGGTCGGATGTTGCGCACCCCTGCGCTACAACCGAAGCACCAAGTCGACCCCCAGTAGCCAACCTGGACTTCAATGATTCTCACTTAAAGCTACGTAGTTGTAATGGTCAACTACCTTATTGCGCAGCTCGATAAAAAAACAACCCGGCGACGGTAAGCGCGAGCAAGAGCACGAAGAAAATCGCGTCACCGACGAATGAATACACGGTCGGTGCAAGTTCTACTGGCAATGGCGCATCGAGGATGCCGGTCCTATCGAGTCCAAGCGAAGCGGTCACTCGCCCGAACGGATCGATGACTGCAGAGACACCCGTACTCGCTGCACGAACAATGGGAAGTCCTTCCTCTGCTGCGCGAACCTTTGCAATCCCAAGATGCTGATAGGGCCCTGTCCAAGGTCCGAACCAGGAGTCGTCCGTTAGCGTTATCAACCATGATGGCCGCTTACCTGCTTCCACCACCTCGCCCGGAAAAATCACCTCGTAGCAAATCAACGGACCGAAGCTCGGCGTCCCCGGAACTGACATCGTCCGAACGCCGGCGCCCGAGCTATAGCCTTCGCTGCCGCCGGTAATCTTCGTCACGCCCAACGGCTCAAGCAGTTGGTAGAGCGGCAAATACTCCCCGAACGGCACCAGATGAGCCTTATCGTAAACGCCGGCGACGCGACCGTCCCCTGTGATTGCCGCCATGCTGTTGAAATAGCGCCGCGCTTCGCCGTTCCGTTCGATGCGCACAGTTCCGGTCAGCAACGTCGTCGTGTCCGGCAGCACCTGCGCGACCACCTCAAGCCCCGCAGTTTCCTCCAACAAAAAGAACGGCGGCGCCGCTTCCGGCCAAAGGACATGCGTACGCGTTTCAAGCCCGGTCTCGCGCGTCAGATCGATGAGAAGTTTCCAGTTCCGCTCCAGCAGCTCCGGTTTCCACTTCTCACCCTGCGGAACATTCGGTTGTACGATGCGCAACGCAACGCCATCGACGTCCGGCACAGCCGCCGATGGCAACCGCACCCAACCGAACACGAACAGCGCCAGCAAAATGCCGGCCGACGTCGGCAACGGCCAGCGCAATCGCGAAGCCCGCCCATCCGCATTCACCATCGCCGCCGGCAACAGCACGGCCACGAGCGTGACGAGGCTTAGGCCATAAATCCCGTAGATCGACGCCGTCTGAAACATCGCGTCGAAACCCGTCCACGTGTAGCCCGGCAAGTTCCACGGAAAACCCGTCAGGATATGCCCGCGCAACCACTCAACCGCACTCAGGCTCGCCGCGAGCAGTGCCACCCGCGCCCACCCGTTCGACCACTTGAGCCGCGCAAGGCCAGCGGCCAATCCGAAAAACAGTGCCAGCCCGCCGGGGAATAGAAGCGCCACGAAGGGCAGCAGCCAGGCGTGCCTGTCTGCATCGACGACGAACGCAAACCCCACCCAGTGCAAGCCAATGAGGAAATAGCCAAAGCCGAACGCCCACCCGACCAAAGCCGCCTCAAGCCAAGGGCGGCGCGAGCGCGTCCCGTCGATCAAGAACACCAGCGCGGGAAAGCTCAGAAAGAAAATCGGCCAGACGTAGAATGGCGCATAGGCCAGCGCCGTGACAGCCCCTAGCGCGACAGCGATCGCCCGCCGCCGCCACCCGCGCAGCGCACGCAGCCAATCGGCCGCGCCCGTCAGCCTCGATGAAATCTCCAACCGTCGAAAGCCGTCCAGGACGGGATTAGCCATTCACCACGGCCGCCGGCTTGCGATCCTCGGCAGCGGCGTCTTCGGCGTCCTTCGGCTTCGTCACCCGCACACGCAGGCGCTTCAACCGCCGCGGGTCGGCGTCCAGAACCTCGAACTCCACACCAGCCGGATGCGCGACAATCTCGCCCCGCTGCGGCACGCGACCGACGAGCGAGAACACAAGCCCCGCCAGCGTATCGATCTCTTCCGCCTCTTCCTCGTCGACCAGCGAGAACCCGACCGCCTTCTCGACCTCTTCCAGATCCGCGCGCGCACTGGCGTCGAACTCGCCGTCCTTGCGCGGAATGATGAGCTTCGCCTCGTCGGTATCGTGCTCGTCTTCGATGTCCCCGACGATCTGCTCGACCAAATCCTCGATCGAAACGAGCCCGTCGGTCCCGCCGTACTCGTCGATGACCAGCGCCATGTGAATGCGCGTCGACTGCATTTTCACGAGCAAATTCACCACCGGCATCGACGGCGGTACGAACAGCACGTCGCGGCGGATATCGGCCATGGTCTTGGGATGCGGATTGCCTTCGGACTCCGGCACCGCCAGCCCGATCAATTCCTTGATGTGCACCATGCCGACCGGGTTATCGAGCGTATCGCGATAGACCGGCAGCCGCGAATGCTGCGCATCGCGGAAAATCCGCACCAAATCCGGCAGCGGCGTGCTCGCTTCGACCGCGATGATGTCCGCGCGCGGCACCATGATGTCGGCGACCTTCAGCTCGCCGAAATTCAAAATGTTGAGCATCATCGAGCGCTCTTCGCGCGCGAGCGGCCGGTCGACGGCGTCGCTTTCTTCGATGACTTCTTCAAGGCTTTCGCGCAGACGCGCCGCGTCACCCCGCCCGGGCAACAGACGACGCACGAGGCCGATCAAGGTCGGCCACGATGACGGCTTCTGATTTTCGGGACTAGGCTCTGCCGTCGCTGCGCCCGCTTCTGAATCAGGCACGCGTTTTGGTCCTCAGGAGATAGGGATTGGGGATGCCCATGTCGGAAAGGATGGCGATTTCGAGCCCCTCCATCAAGCGCGCACAGCGACCTGTTTCATGGTCGTAACCCAGCAAATGTAAGAAACCGTGCAGAATCAGGTGCTTGGTATGGTTAATGAAACTTTTATTCTGTGCTGTTGCCTCGGCCGAAACCGTCTCAAACGCCAGCGCAATGCCCCCAAGCGGGTTCCCTGGATCACCGAATGACAAAACGTTGGTCGCCTTGTCCTTACCCCTGAAGCGTGCGTTGAGCCCCCGCAGCCTCGCATCATCGGCGAACACGACGGCGACTTCGCCCGCCGGCCCCGACAACTCCGGCCGCAACGCCGCCTCGCGCACAAGCCCACGCACGACGGTACCCGCGCGCGGAAACGCTTTGCGCCAAGCCGGATACTCGATCTGCACGTCGACGGTTAGGCGGCTCTTGGCCATCACACCGGCCGCTTCGCCCCAAGCCGGCGTGAATCATGCGCCGCATAGGCTTGCACGATCCGGCGCACCAGCGGATGGCGCACGACGTCTTCCTCGGTGAACTGAACGATGTCGACGCCCTCGACGCCGTCGAGCACGGACCGCGCCTCACTCAAGCCCGACACGATGCCGGGCGGCAAGTCCGTCTGCGTCGGATCGCCGGTCACCGCCATCCGCGCGCCTTCGCCCAGACGTGTCAGAAACATCTTCATCTGCTGCGTCGTCGTGTTCTGCGCTTCGTCCAAGATCACATAGGAATGCGCCAGCGTGCGCCCGCGCATGAACGCCAGCGGCGCCACCTCGATCACGCCCTCATCGATCCGCCGTTGAATCTGTTCCGCCGGCAGCATGTCATGCAGCGCGTCATAGAGCGGCCGCAAGTACGGATCGACCTTCTCCTTCATATCGCCCGGCAAGAACCCCAACCGCTCGCCGGCTTCGACCGCCGGCCGCGACAAGATCAAACGATCGACCTCACCCCGCGCCAGCAAACTGACGCCGACCGCCACGGCAAGGTAGGTCTTACCTGTACCCGCCGGCCCCAAGCCGAGCACGAGATCGTTCTTCGAAAGCGCTTCGAGATAGCGCGCCTGCCCCGGCGTGCGCGGCCGGATCACCCGGCGCGGCGTCGTCACGTTCGTCCCGCTCGCCACGACCGAATCCGACGTCAGCCCCAACCGCAAAGCGCGGTCGAGATCGAGCACGCTCACGTCCTGCCCGTCGCGCGCATGCGTGTAAAGATCACGCAAAACCTGTGCCGCATGCGCCCGCGCAGGCGAGCCGCCCTGCAGCGTGAACTTGTTGCCACGCCGCGTGATCTCGACATTCAGCTTGCGTTCGATCTCGGCCAAATGCCGGTCGTGCGCGCCCACCACGCGCGCCAGCACGGCATTGTCGTCGAACTCCAGATGCGAGGCCTGCCCCTCGTCGCGCGTCTTCTTCGTCGTCAAATCGCCACCGCCGCCGGAGCAAAAGAGGAAACAAGATCCGCACCCAAACTATGCGACATCACCGTCGTTATCCGTACACGCGCCACGTCACCGATCGCATAGCCGGGCGCCACAACATGCACCGGCTGCAAATACGGACTGCGCCCGATCATCTGCCCCTCAAAGCGCCCAGGCTTCTCAAGCAATATGTCGACCTCAAGACCAACGCTGGCGCGCAAATAATGCGCCTCCTGCTCGTTCAGCAGCTCCTGCAGCCGCTGAAGCCGCGCCGCCTTCACATCTTCCGCAATCTGCTTGCGCGCAGCGGCGGCAGGCGTGCCAGGCCGCGACGAATACTTGAACGAGAACGATTGCGCGAACCCGATCTCGCGCACCAGACCCATCGTCGCTTCAAAATCGGCATCAGTTTCACCGGGAAACCCGACGATGAAATCCGACGAAAACATGATGTCGGGCCGCGCCGCACGAATACGCGCCACAAGCCGGCGATAGTCGTCCGCCGTATGCCCGCGGTTCATCGCATCGAGCACCGTGTCCGATCCCGACTGCACCGGCAGATGCAACTGCGGCATCAGTTTCTCTTCGTCCGCATGCGCCGCAATCAAATCATCGTCCATATCGCGCGGATGGCTGGTCGTGTAGCGCAGCCGGTAAAGTCCCGGAATCCGAGCCAAATGGCGGATCAAGCGGCCAAGGCCCCAAATCTCGCCATCCGGTCCAACCCCGTGAAACGCATTGACGTTTTGGCCGAGTAGCGAAATCTCGCGCACACCAAGATCGACCAGGTGCCGCGTTTCATTCTCTATCTGAACGACGGAGCGCGAGTATTCCGACCCGCGCGTATAGGGCACGACGCAGAACGTACAGAACTTATCACAGCCTTCCTGCACCGTCAGAAACGCCGTCGGCCCATCGACGCGCTTCGTCTGCGGCATGCTGTCGAACTTATCGATCGCCGGAAAATCCGTATCGAGCACCCGCCGCCCGTGGCCCAATTTCGCGACCAACTCAGGCAGCCGGTGATAAACCTGCGGCCCGACCACGATGTCGACCGCATCCGACCGGCGCTGCATCTCCTCGCCTTCGGCCTGCGCAACACAGCCCGCGACGGCGATGATCATCTGCCGGCCCTCGGACGCACGATCGCGCTTCATCACGCGCAGACGGCCGAGTTCGGAATAAACCTTCTCCGCCGCTTTCTCGCGGATGTGGCACGTGTTGAGCACCACCATGTCGGCGTCGTCCGCGCTGTCCGCGACCGCATAGCCGTGCGGCGCCATCACGTCCGCCATCCGTGCGGAATCGTAGGCGTTCATCTGGCAGCCGTAGGTCTTGATGAAAATCTTGCGCGTCACGGGATCAGTCTAGCCGCAAAAACGGGCCGGACATATGCACGAAGCCGCTGCCCGAACTCAAGCCGCGCTGGGCTGTAAACCATCGCCGCTGACCGGCGGCACCTCAATGGGCTCATCCTCATAGGCAGGACCCACGGCGCCAGGCCGCCCCGCCAGGGCATGCGCCACGCCCTCGGCCACCAGCCGCTCGCACTCGGCTGTCAGGTCTTTGCGCGAGGGAAACTGATCGACCGTGATCGGCGGGTGGTAGTGAACCATCACGTCGATCGGCCCAAGGCAAAATGCCTCCCACAGATGCGGCACGAGTTCCATGTCGCCATACCAGGCAAAATACGGCCTGATCTCGCGACCCATTGGGATCCCGTGCAGCCGCGTATAGGCGACCGAAACCGGCTGCACCAACACGCGCCGCTTGTTCCCGTTTTCGTCCGTCACCATCGCATCGGCCGCCGAGAGCAGCGCGCTCTTGAACGGCAACACGCGATTGCCGTCGCTCGACGTACCTTCGGCGAACAGGACGATCGTGCCGCCCTCCTCCAACCGCTGACGAATGCGGTCCGCTTGAAGCCCCGCCTTCGTCCGCCGCTCGCGCTCGACGAACACCGTCCGCGCCAGCTTCGACAGCGTGCCAAACAAGGCCCACCCTGCCACTTCCGACTTGGCGACAAACGCCAACGGAATGACAGCGGCCAACACCGGCATGTCGAGATAAGAGGTGTGGTTCGCCGCCAGCAGCACCCCGCGCTCGCGGCACGGCCGCCCGAACGTCTCGACGCGAATACCCATCACCGCGCAAATGCCCCGCGCGTACTGGATCGGCAGAACGTCCTTGATCCGCCAATTGAAACGCAGTGCCGCCCACTGCATCGGCATGAAGAACAGCGTGATGCTGAGGAAACCGATGGCGACACCGACGCCACGCGTGAGGCGGACGATGCCCATTTAGGCCTTCTTGCGCTTCGCAGCGTCTCTAGCGCTGTCGATCGGCACGCCGTAAAGCTCAAGCCGGTGATCGACGAGCTTGTAGCCCAGTTTCTCGGCCACCATCCGCTGCAACTCTTCGATCTGATCGTTCTGGAACTCGATCACCCTGCCCGACTGCACATCGATCAGATGGTCGTGATGAACGTCGGGTGCTTCTTCATAGCGCGAACGCCCGTCGCGGAAATCATGCCGCTCCAGGATGCCCGCTTCTTCCAAAAGCCGCACCGTGCGGTAGACCGTCGCGATCGAGATATGCGGATCGATCGCAGCCGCACGCCGGTGCAATTCCTCCGCGTCCGGATGATCCTGCGACTCCGACAAAACGCGCGCGATAACGCGCCGCTGGCCGGTCATCCGCAAGCCTTTTTCAACGCAGAGCTTTTCAATCCGATCCATCGATCACCAAGCACTATTGGACCAAGGCAGAGCTTGTAGTCGATTCCGGGAGCCGCAGGAAGCACAGCCCCGAAATGTCCACCCTCAAAGTGCGGCCTTAAGGCTGTTTGAGACTCTTTCTCATCACCAGCGCATCCGCAGGCTTATCGCCGTGATGATAATAGGCCGCCCTGCGCCCCACGACCACGAACCCGTCGCGCTTATAGAGCGCAAGCGCCGGCTCGTTCTTTTCACCAACCTCAAGGAACATCTCGTCGGCGCCAAGACCGCGCGCGGTGTCATAAGCCATGTCCAACAGAGCGCCACCCAGCCCTGACCGCCGCACGTCGTCGGAAACGCAGAAGGTCAAAATCTCCGCCTCGCCCGCGACCGCGCGAATGAGCACAAATCCTTTCGCCTTCTTCACGCCTTCGCGCGCGCCCATCAGGACGTTCACGCCGTCGCGCACAAGCACCGATCGAAACGCCTCCTGCGGCCAAGCATCGGGAAAGCACGGTCCATGGAGGCGCGCCAACACCGCAGCATCGCGAGGACCGCCGCTCCAGATGCGGAACTTGGTCATGACGGCAACTTCGCGTCCGGCGCACGCAGATAGGCAGGCGTTGCCGGATACCGCGCCGGATCCGCCGTCGTCATGCGCCTGGCCAACAGCTTCGCATCTACGCGCCCCGCCTCAACGATCCGCGCATCGAGCCCAAGCAAAGCAGCGCCCGAACCCGTCAGCACGAAGGGCTGAGCCAACGCCTTGCGAAACGCCGGCGCCGCGCTCTCGACAGCAACCGCGACCGCATCCGTCAACGGCGAGACAGACGCATCGAACGCTTGCGCATAAACCTCGCTGCGCTTCGCATCGATCGCGACGCCGACAGCGTGCCCCGGCACATCGCGCGCCACCTGCGCCGCCAAACACTCAAGCGTGGTCACGCCGAGATTCGCAGCACCCGTCGCGAGCCGCAAACCCTTGGCAAACGCGAGACCCACGCGCACTCCGGTAAACGCACCCGGGCCGACAGTCACCGCGACACGATCGAGTTGTTTGAACGAAGCCCCCGACGTCGCGAACATCTCGGCCACCAGCGGCGGTAGCGTCTCAGCCTGCGTCCCGGCAAGATTGTCGGCCTCAAAGCTCGCAACGACATCGCCCGCCAGCGTCAGCAAAGCACCGCCGACCGGACCGAACGACGTGTCGATCGCTAGGATAAGCCGATCATTCATGCGACTTGGCAGGCCTCATCGAACGACAGACGCGGCGACCGTGCCATCACGCCGGAAGGATCGCCGTAACCCAGCGAACAGATGAAGTTCGATTTCACGCTGGAGTCGGGAAAGAACTCCTCATCGACGCCCGCATTGTTGAACCCGGACATCGGCCCGCAGTCGAGCCCCACCGCGCGCGCTGCCAAAATCAAGTACCCACCCTGCAACGTCCCATTCCGAAACGCCGTCGTATCGCTCAGCTTCTCGTTGCCCACGAACCAGCTCCGCGCATCCGTATGCGGAAACAACTGCGGCGGCTTGTCGTAGAATTTGTAGTCCGTGGCGATGATGACCGTGACCGGCGCGCTCATCACCTTTGGCACGTTGCCCGGCGACAGATGCGGCTTCAACCGCGCCCGCCCCTCATCCGTGGTCACGAACACAAAGCGCGCCGGCGAACAATTAGCGCTGGTCGGCCCCATGCGCAGCAGATCGTACAGCGCGTGCAGCAGCGTCTGCGACACGGGCTTCGCCTGCCACTTGTTCTGCGTCCGCGCCAAGCGGAACAGCTGATCGAGTGCGTCGTCGGAAATGGCGTGATGCAAGGCTTTGGCCCTCAAGCGTCCGGGATACGGCGCACGCCGCTTGTACCAAGCGATAGGCCGGCGGGGAAAGCCTACCGGCCTTAGGCCGCCACGGCCTCCACCGTATTCACCTCGGGAATATAGTGCCGCAGCATGTTTTCGATGCCGTTCTTCAACGTCGCCGTCGACGATGGGCAACCCGCGCACGAACCGCGCAGGTTCAGGAACACCGTCCCCGACTTGCTCTCGAAGCCGCGGAACACGATGTCGCCGCCGTCCTGGGCCACGGCGGGACGGATCCGCGTATCGAGTAGTTCTTTGATCTGCACGACGATCTCTTCGTCCGCCGCGTCGTACTCCTCGCGCGACGCCGCCGACGGCCCCTCGCCTTCGATAACCGGCAGCCCTTGCGTAAAATGCTCCATGATCGCGCCCAGGATCATCGGCTTCAGCTGGGGCCAGTCAGTGCCCGACTTAGTCACGGTGACAAAGTCCGAACCGAACATGACGCCGGACACACCCTCGATCTCGAACAGGCGCATCGCCAGCGGCGACTTTGCGGCCGACTCGCGCGTCGGGAAATCGGCGATCCCCTGGCCAAGAACGTCGCGTCCGGGCAAGAACTTCAGCGTCGCCGGATTGGGCGTTGACTCGGTCTGGATGAACATGGGCTCTCTCGCCTATATAGCGGTGCTTCGAAGGCAAGACATTTGGCGGATGTGAACGAAAGTCAAGGCAAGCTGAAACTAGGGGCTTTGGCCGACTCCGCCACGGCCCACTTCCTCGCCGATCATCGTGGTGAAGGCCTGACGATCGAGGCGATCGTCGAGGGTCTGGGCACTCGCGTGATCAGCGACGGCCTGCCCCTGCACCGCGTCGCGGTGAACCTCTCCGACTACCGCCCGGAAGTCATCGGCCGCGCTTACGCCTGGACGCGCGGCAAGGGCATGGAAATCACCGACCGCGCCTACACCCCCAAGCGCAACGAGGCCTATTGGGATAGTCCCATCAGGATCATCGCCGAAGGTGCCGAAGGCCTGCGCCGCCGTTTGGAAGATCCCGGCGCCGTCCTCGACTTCGCGGTGACGCGCGAACTGCGCGCGCAAGGCGCGACCGACTACGTCGCCATGGCGCTGGTCTTCTCCGACACGACGCGCCACTTCGTATCGTGGACGACGGATCGCCACGACGGCTTCACCACCGAAGAAGTCACCTTCCTCGACCTGATCCTGCCCTTGATGTGCATGCGCCTCGAACTCGCGCATTCCAGACGCATCACCGAACAGCTGCTCACGACGTATCTGGGCAGCGACGCCACGCGCCGCATCATGTCCGGCAACATCCGCCGTTCGCTCGGCGAAGACATCAACTCGGTGATCTTCTATTGCGACCTGCGCGGCTTCACGCGCCTGACCGACACGCTGCAGCCCAGCGAAGTGATTTCCATCCTCGGCGAGTACTATGACGCCGTCGGCGGCGCCGTGCGTCTGCACGGCGGCGACGTCATCAAGATGATCGGCGACGGCATGATCGCGATCTTTCCCATCACCGGCAACATGGAAGCCGGCCGCGTCGCCCGCGAAGCCTTGGACGCCGCCCGCGAAGCCCGCTTGGCCCTCGAATCCATTCCATCGGAACGCCTGCCCGACGGCGTGGACCGCCTAGCGGCCGGCTTCGCCCTCCACGTCGGCCAAGTCACCTTCGGCAACATCGGCAGCCGCGACCGCCTGGACTTCACCGTCATCGGCCCCGCGGTCAACGAAGTCTCGCGCATCGAACCGCTGACCAAAGTCCTCGGCCACTCGATCCTGCTGACGGCCGCCTTCGCCAACCTGCAATCGGGCATTGACGTCAAATCGCTGGGCAGCCATGTCCTGCGCGGCGTCCGCGAACCACGCGAAATCTTCACGCCCGACTAAGCGAGCAGATCGATCTCTTCGTCGCTCAGCACGCCCGGCACGATCGTCACCGGGATCGGATAGGCCTGCGCCGATTGCTGCGCCACCATCGAAACCAGAGGCCCCGGCCCTTCACGGCTCGTCCCCGACGCCAGCACGAGAATCGAAATGTCGGGATCTTCCTTCAGAAGCTTCATCACCACTTCGCTGGCCTTGCCCTCGATCACCATGACTTCGGGAATAAGCCCGGCCACATGGTTCACCTCGCGCGCGGCGTCGTAGAGCATCTTCTCTGCTTCTTCCATCGCCTCTTCGCGCATCGCGTCTTCGACCGAGCGCCAATGCTGGAAGTCCGCCGGCGAGACCACGGTGAGCAGCGAGACGACGCCGCCCGTATGCGCCGCACGGCGCGCGGCGAACCGCAGCGCCTTTTTGTATTCGGGCGACTTGTCGACGACGACCAGGAACTTGCGCCGTCGCGCCGCTGCCGTTGATGCTTCGTCGGCCATAGACCCAACCTGCCACGGTCAGCCGTTAACCCTCAAGAGACGAAGCCGACCACCCGCCGCACCTCGGCCATGACGGGCGCCGCCGTCGCGCGCGCCTTCTCCGCCCCGTCGCGCAAAATCCGGTCGATCTCCGCCGGATCGGCAAGCAAGCGCCGCATCTCGCCCGCAATCGGCGACAATTTCGCGACCACCAATTCCGACAGCGCGCCCTTCAGCGTCGAAAACTGCGCGCTCTTGAACTCGTCAAGCACAGCTTGCTTCGACTTCTCGGCAAACGCCGCGTAAATCGAAATCAGATTGTCAGCCTCGGGCCGCGCCGCCAGTTCTTCTTCGGCCTCCGGTAACGGATGCGGATCAGTCTTCGCCCGCTTGAACTTCTGCGCAATCGTGTCCGCGTCGTCCGTAAGATTGATGCGCGAATTATCCGACGGATCCGACTTCGACATCTTCGCCGTCCCGTCGCGCAAGCTCATCACCCGCGTCGCCGGCCCCGTAATGATCGGCTCCGGCGCCGGAAAGAAATCCGGCACGCCGAAATCGTTGTTGAACTTCTGCGCGATGTCGCGAGCAAGTTCCACGTGCTGCTTCTGATCGTCGCCGACCGGCACATGCGTCGCGCGATAAGCTAGAATGTCAGCCGCCATCAGCACCGGATACGTATAGAGCCCGACGCTCATCGCCTCACGGTTCTTGCCGGCCTTCTCCTTGAACTGCGTCATGCGGTTGAGCCAACCCACCCGCGCCACGCAATTGAAAATCCAAGCAAGCTCGGCGTGCGCCGCAACCTGCGACTGATTGAAAATGATCGAGGTCTTGGGATCGATCCCGCTCGCGATATAGGCCGCGGTGACTTCGCGCGTCGCCTGCGCCAGCGCCTTCGGATCGTGATCGACTGTGATCGCATGCATGTCGACGACGCAGTAGATGCAGCGGTACTGCTGCTGCAGCTTCAGCCAATTCCGGATCGCGCCCAGATAGTTGCCGAGATGCAGGTTCCCAGTCGGCTGCATGCCGGAGAAAACCAAAGGTTCGTGCGATCCGCTCATCCGAAATCCATAGGTGCTAAGTCACAAAAGGCCGGGCGTTATGCGCCGAACCCCGGCCCCGCCGCAAGCATCAAGGCGTGAGCCGCTTGCGCCGCTGTACCCGAACGCCGCCGTCGCCCAAGGCCTCCAGCATCTTCTCGCGCACCGCCTCAAGACGCTGCGGATGCGTGATCTTCAGCCCGAACCCGTCCTTCACGTAGAACACGTCGACCGCCCGCTCGCCGAACGTAGCGATCTGCGCCGAATGAATTGTCAGCCCGGCAACGAACAAGGCCCGCGTCAGATCGTGCAACAACCCCGGCCGGTCGCGCCCATTCACCTCGATCACCGTGTAGGTATCCGAAGCGCTGTTGTCGACCAGCACCCGCGGCACCACGCGGAACGCCTCTTCGCGCCGCCGCACATGCCGTGCATCGATCACCGTCCGGGGCACCACCTCGCCTGACAGCACACGCGCGATCGTCTCGTGCAAACGCTGAACCCGTCGCGCGTCGCCCAGCGGATGCCCATCCGCATCCTGGATCGAGAACAGGTCGAGCGCCATGCCGTCCGTCGTCGTAAAAATCTTCGCGTCGACAATGCTGCCGCCGCACATCGCAACCGCCCCCGCCAGTTGCGAGAACAATCCGGGATGGTCGCCGGTATAGATCGAAACCTCGGTGACCGAACGGAACTCGTCCGTCTTCGCTGTCAGGCTCACCGCTTCGCGCTTCTCGTCTGCCGCGCGCATCTGTTTGGCCTGCCGCTCATGCGCGTCCGTATCGAGCGCCAGCCAATACGCATCATAGTGCCGCGATAGCGCCCGTTGCCGCGCCTCCTCCGGCCAACCGCCAAGCCGCGCCGCCAGCGCCTCTTTCGCCTCGGCCACCAACTGCGGCCGCGCCGTCGCGCCGAACCCGCCCAGCATCTGCGCTTCGGCCTCGTAGTAAAGCTGGCGAAGCAACTGGCCCTTCCACCCGTTCCACACACCAGGCCCGACAGCACGAATGTCGGCGACCGTCAGGCACAGTAACAATCGCAACCGCTCTGGCGATTGCACCACCGCAATAAAATCGCGAATGGTTTTGGGATCCGACAGGTCGCGCTTCTGCGCGACGTCGCTCATCACCAAGTGATAGCGCACCAGCCACGCCACTGTTTCCGTCTCGTCGGGCTTCAGCCCTAACCGTGGACACAGCGCCAACGCCACCTCTTCGCCGACGACCGAATGGTCGCCTTCGCGGCCCTTGGCGATGTCGTGCAGCAGAATGGAAACGTACAAAACCTCGCGCGAGAGCACCTTATGGATGATCTCGTTCGCAACCGGATGCTCGTCTTTGTAGTCGCCGCGCTCGATGCGCGAGAGATGCCCGACCGCACGGATCAAATGCTCGTCCACCGTAAAGTGGTGGTACATATTGAACTGCATCTTCGCGACGATGCGCCCGAAGTCCGGCACGAACGCGCCGAACACACCCGCCTCGTTCATCAGCCGCAGCGTCCGCTCCGGATCGCGCCGCGAACAAAGTATCTCGAGAAACAACCGGTTCGCTTCCGGGTCCGCGCGCAGCGCATCGTCGATCAGCGCCAGATTGCGCGTCACATGCTTCAGCGCATCCGGGTGAACGTCCACGCCCTTCTGATCGGCCACATGAAACAGCCGCAGGAAGTTCACCGGCTGCGCCCGCAGCACCTCCGGTCCTTCGATATTCACGCGGTTCTGCTCGATGAAGAACCCGGGCACGTCGACGTTCTTGCGCCCGATCGTCGGAATGATCCGCCCGAACATCGGCCAAGGCTTCTTATGCTGCGCCTCCAACGTCGCGCAGAAAATGCGCGTCAGATCGCCGACGGTTTTCGCGGTCAGAAAGTACTGCTGCATAAACCGCTCGACGCCACGCGCGCGCCCAACGTCCTCAAAGCCCAGCCGCTTCGACAAATCGACCTGCACGTCGAACGTCAGCCGCTCTTCGGCACGCCCGGTCAGGAAGTGCAAATGGCACCGCACCAGCCAAAGATATTCCTCGGCATCCGCAAACGCCTTGAACTCGTCGGCCGTCAGGAACCCCGCGCCGACAAGCTCGCTCACATCCTCGACGCGATAGAGATACTTCGCGATCCAATACAAGGTGTGCAGATCGCGCAGCCCGCCCTTACCGTCCTTGACGTTCGGCTCGACCAGATACCGGCTCTCACCCGCCGCCATATGCCGCCGGTGACGCTCCTCAAGCTTTGCCTCGACGAAGTCGCGACCCGTGCCGGTGACGACCTCTTTCCAGAACCGCTCCTTCAACTTGTCGCAAAGCTGCTCGCGCCCGCAAATGAACCGCGCCTCAAGCACCGATGTGCGGATCGTATGATCGGACTTCGCGAGCCGGATACATTCATCCAGCGACCGCGTCGCATGCCCGACCTTCAGCCCCAAATCCCAAAGGATATAGAGCATGAATTCGATCACGCTCTCGCCCCAAGCCGTCTGCTTGTAAGGCAGCACGAACAGCAGATCGATGTCCGACCCCGGCGCCAGCGCCCCGCGTCCATACCCGCCGACCGCGATCACCGCGATATGCTCCGACTCCGTCGGGTTCTGCGCATAGAACACGTGCTTGACCGTGAAGTCGTAGAGCACGTGGATCAGGGTATCCATGACGCCGGACAGCACCTGCGCCGTCCCCAGCCCCGTGCCGCCGCTCTCCAACGCCGCCCGTGTGATCGCCCGCGCCTGCGCCAATCCATCCTTGAACAACGGCAACGCCGCCGCCCGCAGCTTCGACGTATCGCCGCCCTGCTCGCGCGCAAGCGCCGTCAGCGCGTTGCGCAACGCATCGCCTGGCTTTCCTTCGGTCGCGGGGGCAGCACTCATTGGATCGATTCTAACCTCATCAAACCCACTATGACAGCGCTGAATCTCGTGGGTTTGCCCAATGCCCCCACGCCAGCAACGAAGGGTGGGCGGGTTGGAACCGCTTTCAAGCGCGTCGAAGTGATTGTGTCACCGCAACATCGCCTCGCGGCGCTTCAGGCTGTCGGCCGGCCAGAATTTGTCCCGCTCGTAATAGCCCTTCCGCACCGGCACGCGGTCATCCAACACGACCCACTTTTGCTTCGTCGACGCGAAGATGTGGATATCCGGCGGACACAGATTCGGATCGTCCAGCGTACCAACCCTCACGAACGCCGCCTTCAACCCGGCCCCGGAATAGTGGCTCCACAGCGCGACGCGACACGCAGGGCATCGCATGATCTTCTGACCCTTGCCGCTGTTCGACGGGGTCAGCACGACAATCGGCGTGCCGCTCAGTATCTTCAAGCGATCGGTCTCGATCATGGCATTGATCACGAACGCCGAGCCGGTCTCGCGCTGGCACCATGTGCAGTGACAGCAATGGACGAACAACGGCTTTGTCGTCATCCGATACCGAATCGCGCGACAGGTGCAACCGCCCTCAGCAGGAAACGCGCTCTTCTTCTTGGCCATAAGACAACCCTGGTATGGAACGGCCGCAACCTTACCGCGTCACACCCCAGACAAAAAAGGCCGCGGCGTGTAAGCGCCGCGGCCTTTCATGGCGACCCTGAGAGACGCCTTACTTCTCGATCTTCACCGGCACATGGCCCTTAGCGCCGCGTGCGGTGACGACGAACAGCAGCACCGACGGGCGTTTTGCAGCCTTCGCCGCTTCGATAGCCAAATTGATATCCGTCAGCGAATTCACGTCCGTCGTCCCCACACCGACGATCCGGTCGCCCACGCGTAGACCCCGCTCGGCAGCGTTGCCGATCGGATCGATGTCCGTCACCAACACGCCCTTAACGTCGCCTTTCAACGCAAACTCGGTCTTGAGCGCATCCGTGATCGTCTGAAGGCCAAGGCCCATGGACGTCATCTTCGGTCCCGTCGCCGCGGGAATCTCGGCCTCCGCCACGCGCTCGCGCTTGGCGACCGTTACACTGATCGAGATCGTCTTGCTGTCGCGCCAGATCGTGAACGTCGCCGTCTGACCCGCCTGCAGCGCCGCGATACGGCGCGAGAGGTCGCGGTTGTCCTTTACCGCCGTGCCATTGATTTTCAGAACGACGTCGCCGCGCTTGATGCCTGCCTTCTCGGCCGGGCTGCCCGCGATAACGTCTGTCACGATCGCGCCGTTCGAATTGGGAAGGCCCAACGCCGTCGCCGCCTCATCGCTCAACGACTCGATCTGCACGCCAAGAAACCCGCGCGTCACCGAACCCGAAGCCTTCAGATCGTCGACCACGCGGCGAACCGTCGACGCCGGAATGGCAAAACCCAAACCCGCGATGCGCTCGCCCGTTGGCGAAACATAGCCCAGCGTATTCATGCCGATGACGCGCCCGGTCATGTCGAATGTCGGACCGCCCGAATTGCCGCTGGTGATCGCAGCGTCAAGCTGCAGGTAATCCGTGAACTGCGCAGAACCGACCTCGTCCCGGCCGCGTGCAGAGATAATGCCCGCGGTCACCGTGCCGCTGAAGCCGAACGGATTGCCGACCGCCAACACCCAATCGCCGACGCGCGCCGTGCGGTCATCGCCGAACTTCACGTTAGGCAACGGCGGCGCGCCGTCGATCTTCAAGAGCGCGACGTCCGTTGCCTCGTCCGTGCCCACGATGCGCGCCTTGAACTTGCGCCCGTCGCCGAAGCGCACTTCCACCGTGGTGGAGCTTTGGATGACGTGGTTGTTGGTGACGACATAGCCGGCGGGATCGATCACGAAGCCCGATCCAAGACCCTTCGCGGCGATCAAGCTGACAACCGCAGGCGATACGCGCTGCACGATATCGGCGAGGCTGGGCAACGTCGCGCCGCTCGCACTCATGATCACCGTACCCGTCGAATTGACGGGGATCATCATCGGCGCCGACAGCGGGACGGCACCCGTGGTCGGCTCTGCGGGCTTTTCAACGACAGGGTCGGCGGCCAGACCGATAGCGCCGCTCCAGGCCAGACCCGCGACCGCAAGCGACAGCGCGACACCGGCGCGCACGGCAATACCGTCGAGTGAAGAAGCCGCAGCCATCAAAATGCCCCCAAAACACACGGGCGCCCCACCCCATGAGGGACGCCCTCTACCAGACGATCACTGTACCGCCGGATTTCAAGGTTTAGAACCGCTCTGAAGCGCCCGCACGAGATCATGATTGGCGGTGTCGCCGGGAACGCACGACTTTCCGCACAACTACACAACCCAAGGGGGAGTCATGTGGGACAGAACTCGCCGGTATGTGGATGTCAGTACTTCCGGAAGCGATCCATCACCCAGGCGCGCCGCCGCGGATCGACCGCGTGCTGAACCTCCGACACGAAGTGCCTCTTCGCTTCGGCGATCTTGGCCGCCAACGCCTCACGCGGCGCATCGTCGTTACGCATCATGTCTTGAACGCCTTCATAGGCCGCGTGAACATGATCGAGGATCGGCTGGCGCGTACCGCGATAGGCGCCCGGCTTATCGGGATCGGTCTGCCGCCGTCCGACATTGGGAAAGTACCACCTGCCCTCGTCGATCAGCGCCGACAGCGACGTCGCAAGCGCAATACCGCGCTCGTTCAAATAGAGCGCGCTGACATTTGGCGATGCGCAAATCTGCTGCGCTTCGGCCATCGCCAGAACGGTGCGATTGGCCCAGCTCATAACCTGCGTATCGTTGTTGAACTTGAGCGACTCGACGCCGACACGCGTCTGACGCGTCGTGATCATGATGTTGAGCAGCAATGCCACAACCGATAGTCCGGCGGATGCGACCGCCACCCAATCCGACATCTGCAAGTCCGGCATCGACGGCTCCGATCAATCCTTGGCGAGATCCTTCAATTCATAAACCAACTGCAGCGCATCGCGCGCCGACAATTCGTCAACGTTGACGGCCTTGAGCCGCGCCTCGAGTTTCGCTTCCGCAACCGGCGCCGACGCCGGCGCAGCAGCGGCGAACAGCGGCAACTCATCGACCACCGTCTTTGCCCGGCGTCCGCTGTCGCCACGCTCAAGCGCGTGCAGCACTTCCTGCGCGCGCTTCAACACATCGCCAGGCAAACCCGCGAGCTTCGCAACTTGAATGCCGTAAGACCGGTCGGCAGCACCCGGCGCGACTTCATGCAGAAACACGATCCCGCCCTGCCATTCCTTCACGCGAACGGTGACGTTCGCGACGCCATCAAGCCGGCCCGCAAGACCCGTCAACTCGTGATAATGCGTAGCGAACAGCGCACGCGATTTGTTGACGCCATGCAACCGCTCGACCGTCGCCCACGCAATCGACAAGCCGTCGAACGTCGCGGTTCCGCGACCGATCTCATCCAAGATGACGAGCGAGCGTTCGGTTGCTTGGTTCAAGATGGCCGCCGTCTCGACCATCTCGACCATAAACGTCGACCGTCCGCGCGCGAGATCATCTGCCGCACCGACGCGGCTGAACAACCGATCGACGACACCAATCTCCGCCGAAGCCGCCGGCACAAACGACCCCGCCTGCGCCATGATCGCGATCAACGCGTTCTGGCGGAGGAACGTGGACTTACCCGCCATGTTCGGCCCGGTCACAAGCCAAAGCCGCCCCGATCCAACGCCTGACAAATCGCAGTCGTTGGCGACAAAGCCCTGCGCATTGCGCCGAAGCGCCGCCTCAACCACGGGATGACGCCCACGCGAAATCTTGAAAGCGAACCCCGTCTTAATCGAGGGCCGTACAAAATTGCCCTCGACAGCCAATTCGCCAAGTCCCGCCAATACGTCGATGCGCGCAACAACGCCGGCGACAACGCTGATCGCAGCCGCCGCAGCACGAACCGCCTCGGTCATCTGATCGAACAGCGAAAGCTCGATCGCGAGCGCCTCACCCGCCGCATCCGCAATGCGTGACGCGAGTTCGGACAGCTCAGTGTTCGTGAAACGCTGCGCCTGCGCCGTCGTCTGGCGGTGAATAAAACTCCGCCCCGCTTCGGTGGTTTTCAGTTTCTCGGCATTCGTGACCGTGATCTCGATGTGATAGCCGAGCACATTGTTGTGCCGCACCTTCAGCGAGCCGATCCCGGTATCGGTCTTCAGCCGCGATTCCAAATCGATGATCACACGCCGCGCGTCATCGCGCAGCGCGCGCGCCTCATCCAGCCGCTGATGCGCACCCGTCGCGACGAATCCACCATCGCGCGCCATCAACGGTAAATCTGCCCCCAAAGTCGCCTGCAACCGATCGAGCAACGGCGTAAGCGCACGCTCACTTTCCGTAATCAGCTGCAACGCCTGCGTCAACGACGGCGGCAACGTTGTCAACGCGTCACTCTTATGCGCCACGGCCTCGCGCAAGCCAAACGCCAGCATCAACGCGTCGCGCACAGCGCCCAGATCACGCGGGCCGCCACGATCGACGCTGAGCCGCCCCAGCGCACGCGCCATATCCGGCATCCGTCGCAGCACCCCGCGAACGGTATCGCGCGAAGCCGCATTGCCGACGAAATAGGCGACGCCATCAAGCCGCGCCTCGATCGCCGCAACATCGGTCAGCGGCGCCAAAATCCATTCGCAAAGCTCGCGTCCGCCCGGCGACGTCAGCGTCCGGTCGATGGTCGAAAGCAAACTCCCGTTCGCCTCGCCCGCCAAGGTCTCGACGATTTCGAGATTGCGCCGCGTGGCCGCGTCGATCGTCATGACGTGCGAAGGCGCTTCCTGCCGCGGCGGCGACAACGCCGGCAGCTTCCCCTTCTGCGTCAGCTCCAAATACGAAAGCACAACGCCCGCAGCTGCGATCTCGGCACGCGAATAACTGCCGAACGCATCGAGCGTCGCGACGCCGAACTGCGCGCGCAACAATCGCTCACCCGTCGCCGAGTCGAACTTCACCACCGGCAGGATCGTCGCGCGCGGCCCAAGCTCGCGCACGACCGGCCCCGCCGCCGCATCGTCCATCAGGACGTCCGGCACCAACAATTCGGCCGGCTCGATACGCGCCAACGCATGCGAGAGGCCCGCCTCGTCGACAGAAGCAACGTGAAAAGCGCCGTCGGAAATGTCGGCCCACGCCAGCGCGTACGCGCCACCCACGCGCGCCAGCGCCGCGAGATAATTGTGCCGCCGCGCGCTCAGCAACTGATCTTCGGTCAGCGTGCCCGGGGTAACAACGCGCACCACGTCGCGCGCCACGACTGACTTCGACCCGCGTTTCTTCGCCTCGGCAGGATCTTCGATCTGCTCGCAAATCGCGACCTTGAACCCCTTGCGGATCAAGGTCAGCAGGTAGGCTTCCGACGAATGCACCGGCACGCCGCACATCGGAATGTCGGCGTCCAGATGCTTACCCCGTTTCGTAAGGGCAATATCAAGCGCCGCCGCGGCCTTGACGGCATCGTCGAAGAACAGCTCGTAGAAATCGCCCATACGATAGAACAGCAGGTAATCCGCATGCGCTGCCTTGATGCGGTGATACTGCGTCATCATGGGCGATGACGCGGGCGCGGCCGCTTCCGTGTCGAACGCTGCAACCACGCGATTCATCGCCGTCCGCCCTTGTGCCTTGGGCCGCCGCGCAGGTATTCAGGCATCAGCAAAATCGGCCCCGCGCCGGGACGCAGGCGCCCGCGCGAACCCCACGGCGAGTCCATGTCAAAAAAGCGTCCATTTACGGATCAGGAAGCCCTTCTTTTTCATAGCCAGCCCAAGCCTGGCAAGCTGGAAATCCGCGCGACCAAGCCGATGGAGACACAGCGCGACCTAAGCCTCGCCTATTCTCCGGGCGTGGCGGTGCCGGTGCGCGCCATCGCCGAAGATCCATCCACAGCCTACGACTACACGGCCAAGGGAAATCTCGTCGCCGTCATCTCGAACGGCACCGCGATCTTGGGGTTAGGCGACCTCGGCGCCCTGGCGTCGAAACCGGTCATGGAAGGCAAGGCCGTCCTCTTCAAGCGCTTCGCCGACGTGGATTCTATCGACCTCGAAGTCGACACCACCGACGTCGAGCAGTTCATCAACTGCGTGCGTTACCTGGGCCCGACCTTCGGCGGCATCAACCTCGAAGACATCAAAGCCCCCGACTGCTTCATCATCGAGCAACGCCTGCGCGAGTTGATGGACATCCCTGTCTTCCACGACGACCAGCATGGCACCGCCATCATCACCGCGGCAGGCCTCATCAACGCGCTCTACCTCACCGGCCGCGACATCAAGACCGCGAAAATGGTCGTGAACGGCGCAGGCTCCGCCGGCATCGCCTGCCTCGAACTCATCAAGGCGATGGGCATGCCGAACGAGAACGCGGTCCTCTGCGACACCAAAGGCGTGATCTACAAAGGTCGCACCGAAGGCATGAACCAGTGGAAGTCGGCCCACGCCGTGACGACCAAGATGCGCACCTTGGCCGAAGCCGTGGAAGGCGCCGACGTGTTCTTGGGCCTCTCCGTCAAAGGCGCGATGACGCAAGCCATGGTCAAGTCGATGGCGCCCAAGCCCTTGATCTTCGCCTGCGCCAACCCCGACCCGGAAATCACGCCCGAAGACGTGCGCGCCGTACGCAGCGACGCGATCATCGCCACCGGCCGCTCCGACTACGCGAACCAGGTCAACAACGTCTTGGGCTTTCCCTACATCTTCCGCGGCGCACTCGACGTTCGCGCGCGCACGATCAACGATGAGATGAAAATCGCCGCCGTGCATGCGCTCGCCGAACTCGCGCGCGAAGACGTGCCTGACGAAGTCGCCGCCGCCTACCTTGGCGCACGGCCGAAATTCGGTTCCGACTACATCATCCCCGTGCCCTTCGACCCACGCCTGATCTCCCGCGTTCCCGTCGCCGTCGCCAAGGCCGCGATGGAGTCCGGCGTCGCGCGCAAGCCGATTGCCGACCTCGACCGCTACGCCAACGAACTTGCCTCGCGCCTCGACCCCGTCGCCTCGATCGTCCAGCGCGTCGTCGCCCGCGTGCGCATGCAGCCCAAGCGCGTCGTCTTCGCCGAGGGCGAAGAAGAAGCCGTCATCCGCGCAGCGCTGTCCTACCAAGCCTCCGGCCTCGGCAAGGCGATCCTCGTCGGCGATCCGGAACGCATCAAGGAAACCGCGCGCCAAGCCGGCATCGAAGAATTCCGCGAACTCGAAGTGCAATTCGCCCGCGAAAGCCCGCGCACCGCCGAATACGCCGACGCGCTCTACAAACGCTGGCAGCGCCGCGGCGCCCTGCATCGCGATTGCCTGCGCCAAGTGACGCTCGACCGCAACATCTTCGCCGCCTCTGTCGTCGCCGCCGGCCACGCCGACGCGATGGTGACCGGCGTGACGCGCCACTACTCAGTCGCCCTCGCCGACGTCCGCCACGTTCTGGATCCAAAGCCCGGTGAGCGCCTGATGGGCGTCTCGATCATCCTGCACGGCGGCCGCACGGTCTTCGTCGCCGACACCAACGTCCACGAGATGCCGGAACCGGACGTCCTCGCCGACATCACCGTGCAGACCGCAGCGGTGGTCCGCCGTTTCGGCTACGAGCCGCACGTCGCCCTCCTCGCCTACTCGACCTTCGGCCAGCCGTGGGGCGAACGTTCGCAGCGTGTGCGCGAAGCCGTCGACATCCTCGACAAGCGCAACGTCGATTTCCAATACGACGGCGAAATGAACGCGGACATTGCCCTCGACGCGGAACTCCGCCTCGCGCGCTATCCCTTCAGCCGCTTGAAGGAACCCGCGAACGTCCTCATCATGCCCGCTATCCATTCCGCCTCGATCTCCACCACGATGACGGAAGTGATCGGCGGCGCCACGGTGATCGGCCCGCTGCTCGTCGGCATGTCGAAGTCGGTGCAGATCGCGCCCCTCGGCGCCACGATGAGCGACATCGTCAACATGGCGGCCCTTGCCGCCTACAACATCTCGAGCTGAGCGCCATGCTGAACATCCACCTCGTCCCCTGCCTCAGCGACAACTACGCGTATCTTGTGCATGAGCCCTCGACGAACCTGGTCGCCGTGGTCGATCCGTCGGAAGCAGCACCCGTCAACGCCGCGCTCGACAAGCACAAACTCAAACTCACGCACATCCTGAACACGCATCATCACTTCGACCACACCGGCGGCAATCTGGAACTGAAAGCGCAACACAACGCCCGCGTCGTCGGCCCGCGCGCCGACCGCGAACGCATCCCCGGCATCGACGAAGAAGTCGGCGAAGGTGACGTCTGGGCGCTCGGCGCATCGAAAGCCAAAATCTTCGACATCCCCGCGCACACGAAGGGCCACATCGCCTTCTGGTTTGAAGCCGACAAAGCCGTCTTCACCGGCGACACCATGTTCGCCATGGGCTGCGGCCGCCTCTTCGAAGGCACACCAGCCCAAATGTGGTCCAGCCTCTCGAAACTCGCGGCCCTGCCGCCCGACACGCGCGTCTTCTGCGGCCACGAATACACGCTCTCGAACGGCAAGTTCGCCGTGACCCTCGAACCCAACAACGCCGCATTGAAGAAACGCATGGCCGAAGTCGAAAGCTTGCGCGCCGCCGGCAGATCCACGATCCCATCAACGATCGGCCTGGAACGAGAAACCAACCCGTTCCTGCGTCCGGCAAGCGTCGAACTGCGCAAATCGCTCGGCATGGAAAACGCAGACGTCGTCGCGGTCTTCGCCGAAACCCGGCAGCGCAAAGACGTCTTCAAGTAGCGCGCACACATGCGAGCGCAGCTGATCCTCATCATCTCGCTCATCACGGCCCAAGCCGCGAGCGCCGATGCGAAACCGCCCTGCGCCGAACAAACCTTCGACGGCAGCCGCTTCACCGTGTGCCCCGTCGACACGACGGCGCACGATATCGAACTCGCCTGGGCCGATAAGAGCGGCGCGCCCTACCGCGCCTTCCACATCTACGCGGAAAAGAACGACACCAAGTCGGTCCGCTTCGCGATGAACGCCGGCATGTTCCACTTCGACGGCTCGCCCGTCGGCCTCCTGAAGATCGACGGTCGCGACATCGGCCGCATCTCGACCAAAGACGGCCCCGGCAACTTCCACATGAAGCCGAACGGCGTCTTCTTCCTTAGCGGAGACAACGTCGGCATCGAAACCACCGACACGTTCCTGAAGCGCACGAACGCAGACTCCGCCACGCAGTCCGGCCCGATGCTTCTCATCAACGGCGCGATGCATCCCTCGATCCAAGACGACGGCCCCTCGCGCCTCATCCGCAACGGCGTCGGCATTCGCGGTTCGCGCAAAGCGTTCTTCGCGATCAGCGAAGACCCGGTCTCGTTCGGTAAATTCGCGCGCCTCTTCCGCGACGCCCTCGACTGCACCGACGCGCTCTACTTCGACGGCAGCGTCTCGAGCCTCTGGGTCCCCTCACAAAACCGCGACGACAGAGCCGTCCCTTTCGGCCCCATGGTCATCGTCCGCAACAAGCCAACGAAATGACCGCCGACGACATCATCCGCGCGCTCGATCTCAAGCCGCATCCCGAAGGGGGTCACTTCCGCGAAACCTTCCGCGACCCGAACGGCGCGCGCGGTGCCTCAACGGCGATCTACTACTTGCTCAAGCAAGGTGAACGCTCGCATTGGCATCGCGTCGACGCGGCAGAGGTCTGGCACTTCTACGCCGGCGACCCGCTCGAACTCGCACTCTCGACCGACAGCCGCACGACCCAAACACAGATACTCGGCACAAACATCGCCAAAGGCGAACGACCGCAAATCATCGTGCCGAAAAATGTTTGGCAAAGCGCAAAGCCGCTCGGCGCCTTCACACTCGTCGGCTGCACGGTTGCGCCGGCGTTCATGTTCGAGGCCTTCGAAATGGCCCCGCCAAATTGGCGCCCGGCCTAGCGGAAAATCTGGCTGAGCTGCTTGCGAATGGCAAACGACGACGGTCGGCCGCCCAAGCCCTGCTCGACGGAAAAGCTGACGATCAGCATGTCGCCTTGCATCGAGATGCCGGGATAACCGGGCGCAAAACGTGCGCGTTTGAGAAAATTCGAAACGCCCGCGCGGCCCGGGCCCGTGCGCACCACGGCGAATAGCGCCGTGCCCGCATTGCGGATCGCATCGAACAAGACGCAGCGCGCGACGGCATTGCTGCCGGCCGCGTTCCAATTCGCCTCAAACAGCACCTCGCGCCCGATCTCGGCGCGCAGCTGCATCATGATGCGTCCGGCGATGTCGCGGATGGTCCCGATCGGGGGCGACTGGCACATCAGCGGCTGCGCAGGTCCGTTGGGCGCCATTGGAATGCCACGCCGGTTCTCCGGCGTGAATAGGGTCACCCCGCCGAGGCCCGAAAGCCTGAGCACGATCTCGCCGTCGTCGCGCAACAGGATCCGGTCCCCGCCCGCCGCCGGCTGCCACCGCAAAACAAGAATCTCATCCGTCCGGTCGAACCGGACCTTGGGCAATTCGCTCGACAGATCGAGCACAAATCCGATGCCTGAGAATTCAGACGCATAGTGCGCGACAGGCGCCAACTGCCGGTCGTTCGCGCGCGACACCATCGCGCCCGCGCTGGTCAGCGCGACGAAGGCAATGATGATCAGACGCGCGATAGTCCGCAACGGCGACGCTCCAAATACGGGACGCGCAGGCCCCGGCCCTTTTCAGGCCGCCCACGAACAAGCCACACCCCGCGAATCCCGAAGAGCGTCTATGGCCTTGGATGATGGCAACAATGTGGTTCGATTAACGCCCAGATTCCCCAGCGTTAATCACAGGTTACTGACCGCCGCGCATCGCTGTCGAAAGCGCAGGCGATGTTCGGTCCATTGCGGCATTCCTGCCACGACCGACTGCCGCAAACGACACCGATAGATCACACCGCGTCAGCAAGCCCCGAAGCGTACGACGAACACACCTTCCTAACCCTGCCTGTAACCGTCAGGCGCGCGATGAGCCCCTGTCGTGCCGCCCCTCGATGCCCCCGCCAATCCGCGCCTCCTTGAATTGCGAGCACGCTGCGAAGCGGTTAGTGAAGCGGCATGTCCGCGACCGCGCCCGACATTTGGACCGTCCCGAGCTTCACCTCCGCCGCGGAATGTGAAGACCTGATCGCGCGCGCCGAAGCCGCAGGCTTCGAAGCGGCGACCATCAACACCCAGCGCGGAGCGGAACGCGATGACACCGTCCGCAACAACGACCGCGTGATCATCGACGATCACGATCTGGCGAACGATCTCTGGCAGCGACTCAAGCCGCACGTCCCGCCCTTCGTCGCCGGCCGCCAAGCCATCGGCCTCAACGAACGCTTTCGCTTCTACCGCTACGACCCGTCGCAACGCTTCCGCGGGCACGTCGACAACGCCTATGTCCGCGCGACAGGCGAAGCGAGCCTGCTCACCTTCATGATCTATCTGAACGACGCCTACGAAGGCGGCGAGACAACATTTCCCGGCCAAACGATTGTGCCCGAGCGCGGCCTCGCGCTCCTCTTCCACCACGAAATCTTCCACGAGGGCCGCCCGGTCGCACGCGGCCGCAAATACGTCCTGCGCTCTGACGTAATGTTCAATCCCATCGGCAAGATCAGCGGCTAGCCCCTCGCCGCCAATCGCACAAACAAAAACGGCGCCGGAACACCCGACGCCGTTCAAACCGTGAAGCGCAAAGCCTCAATACATATGCTGGCCGCCGTTGATCGACATCGTCGAGCCGGTGACGAAGCCGCCGTCGTCCGACACCAGGAACATCACGCCGCGCGCGATCTCTTCGGCTTTGCCCAAGCGCCCAACCGGAATCTTCGCGACGATCTTCTCAAGCACGTTCGGCGGCACGGCGGCCACCATGTCGGTGTCGATGTAGCCGGGCGCAATGGCGTTGACCGTGACGCCCTTCGGCGCGCCTTCTTGCGCCAAGGCCTTTGTGAAACCGTGGATGCCCGACTTCGCGGCGGCATAGTTCACCTGGCCGTACTGCCCGGCCTGCCCGTTGATCGAGCCGATGTTGACGATGCGACCGAACCCGCGGTCCAACATCCCGTCCCACACGGCTTTGCACATGTTGAAGCAACCGCCCAGATTGGTGTCCATCACCTCATCCCACTGCGCCCGCGACTGCTTCTTTAGCGTCGCGTCGCGCGTAATACCGGCGTTGTTCACGAGAATGTCGACTGGCCCGAGCTTTGCGACCACTTCCGCGACGCCCTTGATGCACTGATCGTAATCGGCGACGTCCCACTTGAAGCACGCGATCCCGTGCTTGTCCGCGCAACCTTTGGCGCGCTCGTCATTGCCCATATAGTTCGCGGCGACTTTGTAACCGGCCTTCTTCAGCGCGACGGAAATCGCCTCGCCGATACCGCGCGTGCCGCCTGTAACAATCGCTACCCGTGACATTCGTTCCTCCGTTGCGTCGGCCTCTCAGGAGCCGATCCTTGTCTCATTGTTGATAGCACACAAAGTCGGCCAGCTTCGGGTCGCCCGCAGGCACGACCGTCACTTCGCCGTCGATATGCAGATAGGTTCGCCCTCGCGGATCCAGCTTCATCACCGCCACGATGCCCTCGGCTTCGCCGCTGACGAACTTAATCTCGGCGCCCAGAACATTGACGAAACCGGTCTTGCCCAGGCGGGTGTAACGACCGAGGCCGTCGAACGAGAAGGTGCCGAGCACCGACGGCGCGAACCGATCGCTGCCGGTACCGGTCAGCCGATCGACCGTCAGAACCTGGCACGCGAACACCCCGTCCGGCATAGTGGAATCGGCGATCGCCGCGGCCGGCAATAGCGACGAGGCAGCGATCGAAAGCAGAGCAACGCGTTTTCTCATGACGCCTGAGGTTGCCTCTTAGCGTTCCAGGCACATAGCAATGCCCATGCCGCCGCCGATGCACAGCGTAGCAAGACCTTTCTTCGCATCTCGCTTCTGCATCTCGTGCAGCAGGGTCACCAAAACGCGCGCGCCCGAAGCGCCGATCGGATGGCCGATCGCGATCGCGCCGCCGTTGACGTTCACCTTGGCTGTATCCCAGCCCATATCCTTGTTGACCGCGCAGGCCTGCGCCGCGAACGCTTCATTGGCTTCGACGAGATCCAAGTCGCTCGCCGACCAGCCGGCCTTCTTCAACGCCGCGCGCGAAGACGGGATCGGCCCCGTACCCATGATCTTCGGATCGACGCCGGCTTGCGCCCACGACTTGATGATCGCGAGCGGCTTCAACCCGCGCTTATCCGCTTCCTTCAACGACATGAGAACGACCGCCGCCGCGCCGTCATTGATGCCGCTGGCATTTGCCGCCGTCACCGTACCGCCGTCCTTCAAGAACGCCGCGCGCAGATCCTTGATCGCGTCATAGGTCACGCCGTCGCGAATGAACTCGTCCGTGTCGACGACCTTCTCGCCCTTCTTCTCCTTGATCGTCACGGCCACGATCTCGTCCTTGAAGCGCCCGGCCTTGCGCGCCGCCTCGGCCTTGTTCTGCGAGCTAACGGCAAACCGGTCCTGTTGCTCGCGCGTGATTTGCCATTCCTTGGCGACGTTCTCGGCGGTATTGCCCATGTGATAGCCGTTGAACGCGTCCATCAGTCCGTCCTTGATCATCGTGTCGATGAACTCAAGCGGCCCCATCTTCTGGCCCGCGCGCAGGTAAGCCGCGTGCGGCGCCATCGACATCGATTCCTGCCCGCCTGCAACCACGATTGACGAGTCGCCGTTCACGATCGCCTGATGGCCGAGCGCCACCGCGCGCAAACCGGAACCGCAAAGCTGATTGACGATCCAAGCCGGAACCTCAACCGGAACGCCCGAGTTGATCGACGCCTGACGCGCTGGGTTCTGCCCCTGCGCCGCGGTCAAAATCTGACCGAGAATAACTTCGCTGACCTCTTTCGCGTCGACTTGCGCGCGCTTGAGAACTTCCTTGATCGCAACCTTGCCCAGGTCATGCGCGGGCAAGTTGGCGAAGGATCCGTTGAACGAACCCACGGGCGTGCGAGCAGCTGCAACAATGGCGACGTCGGTCATGAGGGGTCTCCTGAAAGGCGGAATTTGAACCTGCGTTAACACTGACAATGGCACGCCGCAGACCTTGCGGCCAAGCGCTGGAGCCATATTTACGACAAAAGTGAAGACCCCGTGAAAACCGCCGGGGACCACCTCGCCTTAACGCATCTGCGATAGGAATGCACCACGAAGTCGCGTAGAATGCTGCGCAACATTGATGCGGATGCGGCGCAGCATAAGCCGAACACCGAGGGCATCGAATGACGACCCAGCCGAACGAACCGATTACGATCAAGAAATACGCGAACCGCCGCCTCTACAACACGGCGACGTCAAGCTATGTCACGCTGGACCACTTGGCCGACATGGTAAAACGCGGTCAGGAATTCAACGTCTATGACGCGAAGTCCGGCGACGACATCACGCGTTCGGTGCTGACGCAGATCATCTTCGAAGAAGAAGGCAAAGGCGGCCAGCAACTGCTGCCCATCCAATTCCTGCGCCAGCTGATCCGCTTCTACGGCGACAGCATGCAGGCCTTGGTGCCCGGCTATCTCAATCTCAGCATGGATTCCTTCTCGCGCAATCACGAACGCATCCGCGAGCAGGTGCAGTCCACCTTCGGCGGCAAAGGCATGTTGAAGGAATTTGAATCCATCGCCCGCCAAAACATGCAGATGTTCGAACGCGCGATGCGCATGTTCACGCCGTTCGGCGCGCTGATGAAGGCGCGCGAAGAAGGCGGCGGCCCGGCCGCCAACGGCAGCGACGACATGGCCGAACCCGCCCAACCGCGCGACGAAGAAATCGCCGACCTGAAAGCGCAGCTTGAAATCATGCGCCGTCAACTCGACGACATCGCGACCCGCAAACAAAGCTGATCCAGCCACCGGGGGCCTCACATGGAGCGATGGCTTCAAGTCGTTGCTCTGACGCTCGCCGCGTTCACCATATTCGTCGCTGACGCGAATGCAGCCCCGCTGAAGCTCAGCGCCGCTGACTGCCGACACGTCGGCACACTGACCCAAGAAGAACGCGCTCGCGTCCGCTGCGGCTGGCTCCGCGTGCCGGAAGATTACGCAAAGCCGCGCGGCCGCCAGATCGAACTCGCGGTCGCCGTCGTCGAACCCAAGACGAACAAACCCACTGACCCGCTTGTCATGCTGCACGGCGGACCAGGCGGCGGCGACGTCGATGCCTATCGCTACCGCTTGGAAGAACCGCTCGGCCCGCGCACGCTGATCCTCTTCGACCAGCGCGGTGTCCAGCACTCGAAGCCCACGCTCTGCCCGGAACTCGGCGACGCCATCTTCACCGCGAGCGTCCGCGGTCTCTCGCCCGATGCCGAAACCGCCGACCTCGTCCTTGCCCACAAACGCTGCCACGACCGCCTGATCGCCGACGGGCTCGACCTCACGAAGTACAACACCGACGCGACCGTCGCAGACATGGAAGCGCTCCGCACCGCGCTCGGCTTCGAGAAGTGGAAGGTCTACGGCATCTCGTACGGTACGGCCGTGGGCCTCGCCTATCTGCGCGACCACGCCGACCGCATCGACGCATTGGTCCTCGACTCCGTCTACGCGTTGGACGCGCCGCCGGCGAGCAACGTCGTCGCCAACATGATGGCCTCGCTCGGCAAGCTGTCGGCCGCCTGCACAGCCAACACCGCATGCCAAGCGCGTTTCGGCGACGTCGAAGCCTTGTTCCAGAAAGCCCTCGCTGATCTCGTCCGCGAGCCGCTGGTCGTGCCGTCCCTCGACGCGACCGCCGACTGGACCGATAAAGTGAAGATTAGCCCGTCAGCTTTCCTCGCCGTGATCCACCAGCTGCTGTACGACCGCGACGCCTATCCGCTCATTCCCTACGTGATCGACCGCGTGGCCGCGCGCGACGGCGAAGTCTTTGCGCTTCTCGTCGATCAATTCCGCGGCCGCGCCAACGGCGTTACCCACGGCCAATACGCGGCCGTCGAATGCTACGAGCGGTTCCCCTTCGACTCGCGCGACGCTTACGAACAGGCGTCGGCCCCATGGCCGCTCGTGCGCGATCACATGACGCTGATCGTCCGCCACTTCGACATCTGCGGCAACTGGAGCGCCAAGGCCGATGCACCGATGCGCATTCCGGGACGCACGACCGTCCGGACACTCGTGCTCGGCGCATCGTGGGATCCGATCACACCGGCGGAGACATCGAGAAGCGTCGCCGGACAACTCGGCGCACACTACGTCGAACTCCCGTTCCACGGCCACGGGGTACGCAGCGATAGAACGTGCGGCGCGCCGATGATCCGCGCCTTCCTCGCTCAGCCGGCCAACGCGCCGGACGCCTCATGCACGCGCCAAAAACAGCCGCCCGCGTTCCTCACCAGCATCATCCGCGCCCCTGCCGTCGCGCGCGAAATCACCGCGCTCGACACACATGACAGCCCCGCGGCCGGACCGGCCGGCGTCGCCCTCGTGGGCACGCTCGCCTTCATGATCGTATCGGCCCTGACATGGAGCTTCGTGGGCCTGACACGTGCGTTGCGCTATGGCGCGCAAGCATGGTCCGGCTTTTGGCATCGCCCCGGCGCCCCACTCGGCCTCGCCGCCGTTACGCTGATCGCCGCACTCATCGCGTTCGCGAGGTCCTTCGCAGCCGGCGGATCGCCATTGCTGCTGATGATCGGTCTGCCGGGAACCAGCATTTCGGCGTTCATCCTACCCTGGACCGGCATCGCCCTGCTCGGTTGGGGCGCGATGACGTTACTGTTTGGTGCCGAAAAGGCGGAACGGCCCGCGGCCTATGCCGTTCATCTCTGGCTCGTGCTGGCAGCGGGATGCGCCGCCGTACTGCTGTTTGCCTGGTTCGGCCTCCTCATCCCCGACTTGATCTAGCCACCTTCGACTGCCAAAGAGGGCCCTAGAAACAACAGGCGAGCACCATGGCCTTCGGAATTCGTACACGCGTCACGATCGCCATCATGCTGACAGCCGCGGCCCTCGCCGGCAGTGTCGACGCCGCGAACAAGAAAGACATCGCGCGCGCCAAGAACACGAAGCAGATCCCCGAATGCGTGCGCTGCGACCTGTCGGGCGCCGACCTGCGCAACGGCTTTTTCCAACTCGCCAACATGATCGAGGCGAATTTGTCGGGTGCGAAATTCGACAGCGCGAATATGGGCGGCGTCCAACTCAACAACGCGAACCTGTCGAACGGCACGTTCACCTATACGAACTTCTCCGGCGCACAGCTTCAGGGCGCCGACATGCGCAACGCCGACTTCTCTAACGCCTGGTTCAACTGGGCATGGTTCGCAGGTGGCAAGCTCGACGGTGCGAACTTCACCGGCGCCAAGATGATCGGCGCGCAGCTGCAAGGCGTCGACATGAGAAATGTCATCGGCCTGACGCAGGCGCAGTTGCGCACGGCCTGTGGCGACGCAACGACCCGTCTGCCCGAAGGGATCGAGACGCCGCGCTGCCCGTACTAGGTATTGTCGGGCAAGCGCCCTGAGCGGTCGCCGACGGCCCACTGAACGCCGACAAAAGCGCCCTTCACCCGCGGCAGCAGAACCAGCGCCAAGATGACGATGGTCGGCAGCAGGATCGCCATGACCCAAATCACCGGCCACGTACGCACGAATTCGAGAAACAGAAGCGGCGCAACGACGAGATGTCCGACGATCAGGATCGTGAAATAGGCCGGCCCGTCATCGGCGCGATAAAGCCCGATCTCATGCCCGCAAGCCGAACACGTCGGCGCGACCTTCAGATACGACGAGAACAACCGCCCCTCGCCGCAATGCGGACACCGGCCCAACGCCCCGCGCTGAAGTCCGGCCCAGATCGATCGCTGCTGAAATTGGGCGGTCATATGACGCTCCTGGTCGCCCCAGGATGTAGGCCTCGGCGGCGCGAAACGCACCTGCCGCTTGTGCGGCGTGATGTCTCGGACCTTAGATCGCCCAAGGCTCTTTGATTTCGGGCTTACCGAAATAGAAACCTTGCAGATAGTCGACGCCGAAAGCGCGCAGGATATCGGCTTCGCGTGCATCCGAGACCCACTCGGCGACGGTCGACAAATTGAAGTTCTTGGCGAGATCGACCAGCGTGCGCACGAAGATCTGATTGTCGCGGCTGTCGGCCAGACCTTTGACGAAGGTGCCGTCGACCTTCACCATGTCGACCTTAAGCGACTGCAGATTGCGGAACGAGGTATAGCCCGCGCCGAAATCGTCGATCGCAACCTTCGCCCCCAGCGCGCGAACGCGGCTGACGAAACGCATGCTCTCCTCGATGTCGATGAGCGCGGCCGTTTCGGTCAATTCCACGATCATACGCGGCGCCACATCCGAATGCGCCTCGATATAGGACACGAACGCCTCAAGCGTCGGACGATCGCTCGCGGTCATGCCCGATACGTTCAGCGACAGACAAGCGCCGCGATGCTTCATCAGCGCCGCGACAGTCAGCTCCAGCACGCGCCGGTCGAGCTGACGGATCAGACCCAACTGCTCGGCCACCGGGACGAAATCGCCGGCCGCAATAATCTGCCCGTCCGGCCGCGCGATGCGCACCAGACACTCATGCATGTTCGCTTGATTGGTCTTCGCATCGACGATCGCCTGATAGGCGAGCACAATGCGGTTCTCAGCCATCGCAGTGACGATCTGATCGCCGATCTGAACCGTACGCTTGCGCAGCGACTCGCGTTGCGGCGAATGAGCATAGGCTGCGAAATTGTCGCGTCCGTGCGCCTTGGCGCGGTCGAGCGCTTCCTCGGCGCGCGCCATCGCTTCTTGGCTGTTGCGCGCGTCCTGCGGCAGCGCTATCGCACCAGCCGAAATCGTTACCGAAACCGCGCCGTTGCGCGTCGGGATCACGCGCGAGCGCGCCACCGTCCGGAACGCGGACGCCCGCTCGGAAATCTGCGTCGCCGTGCAGCCCGGCACGATCAACCCGAATTTGTTGCCGGCCGTGCGCCCGATCACGGAGTTCGGTCCCGCGACTTCGGCCAAACGGCGCCCGATCGCCACGATCACTTCGTCGGCGGTGTCAAAGCCATAGGTCTCATTGATCACCGCCAAATCGTCGATCGCGGCAACGAAATACGCGGCCGGCTTGCGCTCGGCCGTCGGAACCTGTTCGAGATGCAGCGCCAACTGTTCGCGCAAACGCAAACGGTTGAGATGCCCCGTCATCTCGTCAAAGCTCGCCGCCCACGCGAGCGTTTCTTCGCGCAGCTTGCGTTCCGTAATGTTGCGCACGGTGCCGATGACGCGCTCCGCCTGGCCGCTCGGACCCGGCAGACATACACCGCAATCTTCGACCCACACCGGCGCACCGGGAGACTTCAGCTCATACTCGAAATGAAACGGATGGCCTTCGGCCGGCGGCGACAGCACGAGACGCAGTCGCGCTTCGGCCGCGGAGTCTTCGATCAGCCCGTGATAGCCCTTGTCGCTCTGGTAAATCGAAAGATCGCCTCGACCCAGATGCGCGCTCGGATCGCTCGACCACACGATCCGCCCATCGCCGGGCGTCCACTCGTAGACCACGTCACCCGTCGCGGCGAGCGCGAGACGCAGTCTCTCGCCTTCGCTGAGTTCAGCAAGTTTCTGCAGCGGTGCTGCTTGGCGACGGCTGAACACGTTCAAGGGGATACCCCACTCAGTTAGCGTGCGGAGGGACTTCGCCCTTTCTCGCTAACGCGACGCGGACTGTAGCGGCGCAACATTTAAGAAAAGCGAAAATGGCCCTGACGTGAACGCCAGCTTGGTGTGGCCAACACGCGGTTAGCCTTAAGAAACGCCTCCCAAAAATGGCATGTCCGCTGCGTTGTTCCGCAGGGCGATGCTCAGCGTAAGCACAAACTGTCCCATTTCGACGCGACCGGCGTATTACGGCACGCGTCGAATAGCGCCGGCCGCAGCCACCTCCCGTTCTGAGGCTTGGGGAGCGCGGCCTGCGGTTGAGGAGTTGCGGCCGGCGCGCCGCCCTTCCGACGCCCCCGCCGGCCCCGCCGTCGTTCATGCGCGCCTGCCCGTCGCCACATTCGTGACCCAGGTCCTCGCGCAATACGAACAAGCCGAACCCGACAGCCGCGACGCCGCCAAAGCCTACGCCGCCATCGACGCGCTGGCCTACCAACTGCCGAAGATCGCGGTCACCTCGCTCTAATCGTCGTCTGTCATCTCGTCATAGACACTTTGCCCGCCGGGCCTGGTCATGCACACATCGAGATAATCGACGAACCGCGGCGGCGGCGGAATACCCTCTGCCAACAGCCGCTCGTTACCGAACGTCAGGGTCGGAAACCCATAATATAGCCGCAATGCCATCAGCATCCGCTCCTCATCGCCGGGCCCCAAACGGCTCGCCATACGGCTGCGCTCAAGCGGAAGCTTCTCCGCGTCGACAATGCGATAAGGATCATCCGGGCGCGCGCCATGATGCCGGTCGAACGCCGCCGACACCTCGCGCCACGTGCACCCACCCGCGCCGGCCGACACGTGATAACGGCGATGCGCGAGGCGCGGCTTGAACAGCAAGGTCTCCAACGCCGCCGCCGCATAATCGACCGGCACGATATCGTCGCGCACGTCTATCGGCACCGCCGATCGCCGCAACAGATCCGCTGTCCGATAAAACCAAAAGATGCTGGCCGACGGCCCGCATCCAAGCCGCGAATGCCCGACCACCACAGAGGGCCGCGCGATCACCAGCGGCAACTCCGGCGCGGTGTTCTGAAGAAGCATCTCGGCCTCGGCCTTCGACCGCGTGTATTCGACAAGATGCCGGGCGTCGCCGCGCGGATAGTCGTCCTCGCGCACCGTCGTGCCGCTCGCCATGACCCCGCAGCTGAACGCCGTTCCGACATGCAAAAACCGCTGAAGCTTGCGCACACGCCGCATCCGATGCGCCAGCGTCATCGTGCCTAGAATGTTGACGTGCCGGACACTGCGCACAGAGCGGAACGACGTGTTCGCGGCCAGATGGATGACGTGTGTCACGTCTTCGAGGCGCGCGTCGCCGAAAGTCGCCAAATCCGCGATATCGCCGCAGAGAATCTCGATCGGCCGCGGCGCCACGACCTCGAAGCGAGCCAGCGATCGCACGATGCGTTGAACGCCCTCCACCACCGAAGCCGCACGCACCAGCGCAAGAACACGGCAATCGGGCCGCGCGTGCACAAGATGCGCAAGCGTCGCCCCGCCGAGAAACCCCGTGGCGCCTGTGATGAGAACCGTCGGCATGGGCTTCAAACAATCCGATGAGGAATAAAGCTCGCCCCTGGCCCCGTCACATCGGTGACGTCTTCGCGAATTCCCAGGCCGCAAACCTCGCCCGCGACAACCCAAACGCCGAACACCGGCGTACGCGCATCGAACGCCGGCATCGCCGCTCGCGCCTGCCAGACAAGAGGCTGTCGCCCGTAAGGCCCCTCACCGCAGCGCTCGCTATCGCCAAACCGCGCGATAATGTTCGCGCCTTGCCGGCCGAACAATGGTTTGCCGACGCGCTCACCGCCAATCGCGCTCTCGCTCCAAAATGAAGGCAAGAGATACGGACATTCCGGCGCAGCCTCCCAAAGCTCGACCAAAATCGCTTTCGACGACGCAATCGCGCGCCAAGCCGGCTCCAACACGCCGATATCGTCGAGCGCGGCAAAGAACGCAGCGTCCTCGTTCGCAAGCCATTCCCACGGATAGAGCTTGAACAGATGCGTGATCGGGCGCGCTTCAACATCGACGAGCCGCCTGCCGCTCAACCCGATCTCCGAAATGTCCAGCGTTCGGATTTCAAGCCCCGCCTGAGCGGCGCAATCGGCGACATAGGCTGCGGTCGCGGTTGTATCGAACGCGCTGTGCCGCGACGTGACGTGCAGACGCCCGCCCGCGGGAACAGCCGGCGCCAGCTTACGAAACGCCACGATTAGGGCGTCATGCACACCGTTGAACTGCGCCCGCACGTCGTTGCGTACCGCCCATTCCGCCTGCGCCTCAGCTGCTTCGTAAAGCGTCGTCGGCGTATCGGCGTTGTACTCAAGCAGTTTCGGCGCGCCGACACCGTCCCAGGCAAAATCGAAACGGCCGAACAAAGACGGATCGCCGCGCCGCCAACTGATGCGCGCCAGCCGCGCGAGACGGTCGTTCAACCCAAGCCGCGCAAGCTTCTCAACATCGTCAACGACGCGCGCCACGGCTTGCGCGATCAGCGCCTCGCAAGTCTGCGCAGCCTTGCGAAGAACATCGGCCTCAGCCGCGCTCAACTCAAAGCAAGCGTCTTCAATCCAATAGAAGCTGCCGTCAGGCCGCACGTAATCGTCGAAGCCGACCGCCTTCAGCCGCTCTTCCCACCCCGGCCGCGCGGCGACCGCGACGCGCTTCATCCGCCTCCGCCGCGACGGTCGCGGCCGTCGCCGGGACCACAGGCCCAGCCGCCAAAGCCGCCGCGCCGCACCTCGGTGATGACGCCGATAGCAAGCTGCGAGACGGCGGCCGCGCGCTCGCCTGTATACCAAGGCCCAAACGAGCGCGTTTCGCCACGCACCGTCGCCACGTTTGTGCAAAGGCTGCCGGGATAGTCGCGCCGGCAATCGTCCGCATCGAGATAGACGTTGCGGCGAAACTCATGTGACGGCGAAATCGACCCGAGCGCGCCAATCGCCGCGACCGTCAATAACGGACCAGTGTACCTAGCCATTACCGCACCTCCACGCGTCGTCGACTGATCGACGCCGGTGGTCCTTTTAGCACGACTGCCATTGTCGCTCTAGCGTGGCGTCAGGATCAACGTCTTGAGCTCGACGATCATTCGCTCGATGCGTGTCAATCGCTCGCTCATCTCCAAAAGCCGCTGCTCGACGCTGCCGCTCTCCTCCGGCACCGGCGTCGAGATCCCCGCGCGCTTGGCGACCTCCGCCGCCCCGACCTGAAGCAGCCGCGCCAGAGCCGCGACCTCCGCCGCGCGTAACTCGCGCTGATCCTTCCAAAGCTCGGCGACCTGCTCGCTCGATAGTTTGAGCTGCTTGGCGACCTCATCGCGCGTCATGCCGACGGCCTTGAGCTGCGCATCGAACCAAGCCTGATCGAAAAACAGAGCCATCGCTAGCGTCCCTTAAATTGCGGCGCGCGCTTCTCGAGAAAACTCGCCACGCCTTCGCGATGATCCTCAGTCTGAAACAACCGCCCGAGCGTACCCGACACCCAACTGCCGAACTCATGCACGTCGCGCGCGGACGCCCGGCGCAGACCTTCCTTCATGTGCCGCAGCGCCAGTGGCGGATTGGCCGCAATCCGTGCCGCGAGACCGAACGCTGCCTCCAAGAGGTCGCCATGTGGGACAACTTTCGTTACCAGCCCGATGCGTTCTGCTTCGCGCGCATCAATGACATCGCCGGTGAACAACAACTCCGCCGCTTTCGCGGGCCCGACAAGCCGCGGCAAAATCATCATTCCGCCCGCATCCGTCACCAGCCCACGCTTGATGAAAATCTCGCCGAACTGCGCACGCTCCGACGCAATACGGATATCGGCGAACAGGCTAAGTTCCATCCCCCACCCGACCGCGACCCCGTTCACCGCCGCGATGATCGGCCGGTCGCAATCGATGACGGCCGCCGCCGCCGGCGTCAGCCGCGGACGAACCGACGTCAACCGCGCCTGCGATTGCTCGCGCTGCGGTCCGGTCATCATCTGCTTGACGTCTTCGCCGGAGCAGAACGCGGGATCGGCGCCGGTGATCACCACCGCACGCACCTCGTTGTCGCTCTGAATGTGACGGAACACGGTCTCGAGGTCCGCATAGGCCCGCGCGTTAAGCGCGTTGCGCACCTCCGGCCGGTTCAAGGTCACGACCGCCACGTGATCGCGAAGGTCATAGGTCAAATGGGCAAGATCGGGCTGTGTCATGGCTGTTCCTGAGGACGCATCGACGCCGTTCACTGTAGCGCGATTTGCCGCCTTTGCAGGAAGCAGCGCGCTTTGGCATTGTGCCCGCGCGCCATGGGCCTTCAAGACGTCAAGACACCGCTCTTCCTGCGAAATATCTGGTATTTCGCGCTGCACAGCCGCGCGCTGAAAGCCGGCCGCCTTCAGCACAAGACGCTGCTCGGCGAGCCCGTCGTCTTCGGCCGCACCGAATCCGGCGAGGTGTTCGCGTTGCGCGATCTCTGCCCCCACCGCGGCGTGCCGCTGTCGAAGGGCAAGATCCTGGAAGGCACCGTGGAGTGCCCCTACCACGGCTGGCGCTTCAAACCATCGGGCCAGTGTTCGCACATCCCTTCGCTCGTCGGCGAAGAAGGCGTCGAACCGTCGAAGATCAGCGTGCGCAAATATCCGCTGGTCGAGCGCAACGGCCTGATCTGGATCTACATGGCGGAAGACGCGCAAACGCGTGAACCGGCGACACCCGCCCCCGAACTCCCGCTGACGCCGGCAGCGATGCCGACCTTGATCGAAGGTCAGCTGTTTCCTTGCGCCATCGATCACGCGGTGATCGGCCTGATGGACCCGGCGCATGGCCCCTTCGTGCACAAAGCTTGGTGGTGGCGATCCAAGAAGTCGATCCACGCGAAGGCCAAGAAATACGCGCCGTCGCATCTGGGCTTCACGATGGTCTCGCACAAGCCGTCGAGCAACTCGACGCTCTACAAGCTGCTGGGCGGCGACATCACCACCGAAATCACCTTCGAACTGCCGGGCACGCGCGTTGAACACATCAAGGCCGGCCGCAACGAAGTCGTCGGCCTCACGACCTGCACGCCGCTCACCGAAAACGAGACGGAGGTCACGCAGACCTTCTTCTGGAACATCGGCTGGATCGCGCCATTCAAGCCGATCGCCCAACACATCGCGCGCGTGTTCTTAGGGCAAGACCGCAACATGGTCACGCTTCAGCAGGAAGGCCTAAAGTTCAACCCGCGTCTCATGTTGATCCAAGACGCTGACGTGCCCGCGATCTGGTATCACAAGCTGAAGAAGGAATGGGCCGACGCCGCCGCCGCGAAGCGCCCGTTCGTAAACCCGGTCCCCGAAACGACCCTGCGCTGGCGTAGTTAACGGCACAACGCGCCGGGCATACCCTTTGCGACATCGACCTCTGAAGAGGCCGCGCGTGTCCCGTTTGGGCACGACGCCGCCCATAGAGGGATCATTCGCATGGCAACGCCGACCTTGGGTGAAATGCGTTTCGCGCAGCTGGTCATGAAGACCGAAATGCGTCCACGCCGCCGCCGCCGCTACGTTGACCCGATGTGGCGCCGCTTCTTCGACGGCGCCGTCGTCGTAACCTTCGTCTTCTTCCTGTTCATGTAAAGAAATGGCGCGCCCATTCTTGGGACGCGCCACGGTCATCTCGCTGCCTTCACGGCCTCTGCGGCTGCACCATGAGGCGCAGCCGCAATAGTCGCGCGTCAGTTGGTTCCGGCGATGCCGCCGGAGGAGCCGAAGTCTCTCTTTGCGGCGACGATCGTTACGGTGAAGCCCGCCACGACGTCGAAGAGCATCATCAGCACAAAGATGAAAAAGACCGAATTGGCAAATCCGGGCACGGCGACGAACTGGATGATCCCCACGACGGCGATCAGCATCGACAGCCCGTGATTGATGATCGCGATGGCGTCCGTCCGCGTCGACTTCGTCACTTCAATGAAAAGCAGCATCAGGCTCAGCGCCAGGAACACATCGCCGGACGACACGTCCCACTGATCGCCGGAGAACATCGTTATCGTGAACAGAGCTTTGAACATCCAACCCGCCGGAGCCCCGAACAGCGCCATCAAATTGTAGACGACCAGCGGAATCACCAGCAAAGGCGTAATCACAAGCGCAATCATAGAAACCACCTCATAGTCAGGACCATCACCACCACGAGCTGGACCCTACCAGCACCGGCAAGCATGGCCAAGTTCCGGAGGATACGTGGCTATTTTGTGGCGGGGGGCTCGCCGGCGTCGACGCGGCCGGCGGCGGAACGTTCAGCGAATATGAGGTATAGGTTACGGGCGTATACAATCAAACCGAACGCTTGGCCGGAGATGAAGACCGGATCCCGCTGATAGATCGCGTATACAAGGAGAACGATCCCGCCGCCGACGCTGAAGTACCAAAACGCCACGGGAACCACGCTGCGCCCGGCTTTCTCGCTCGCCCACCACTGGACGACGAAGCGCGACATGAAAAGCGCCTGACCGCCGAAGCCGATCAGAATCCAAATATGCTCCCACGTCAGCCAATCGAACATCGCCGCCTCAAACCTCGTCAACGCGCAAAGGGTTGCGCGCCCGGCGCCGAAGCCACCTGACGCCCATCAAATCCGAGATCGAAACCATCAGCCGGTCCAGCGTGCCGTATTTCGAACGACCATGCTCACGCGGACGATGGTTCACGTCCACATGCGCAATGCGATAGCCCTCGCGCAGCATCAGCGCCGGGATAAAGCGATGAATATGATCGAAGTACGGCAACGACAGAAATGCCGCGCGCGAGAACAGTTTTAAGCCGCAGCCCGTATCGCGCGTCCCATCCTGCAGCAACCATTGCCGCGTTCCGTTACCGACGCGCGATGCCCACCGCTTCATAAACCCGTCTTCGCGCTTGCGCCGCTGCCCGGCGACAAGCCCAAGCTCCGGCGTGCCAGAAACCTCGCGCCGCCACACCGCAAGCAGGTTCGGAATGTCGGCCGGATCGTTCTGCCCGTCGCCGTCCAACGTCGCGATCAGCGTGCCGCGCGCGGCAATAACGCCCGAACGCACCGCGCGGCTCTGCCCGGAATTTTTCGCATGCCGCAGCACCCGCAGCTCCGGCGTCGTCGCCCGCGCCGCGACCAGCGCGCCGACAGTTCCGTCCGCGCTGCCGTCGTCGATGAACAGCACTTCGAACGACGCCTTGCCGCGCAACGCAGCAACAATCTCGTTGAGAAGCGGAACCGCGTTCTCGACCTCATCCTTCACCGGCACGACGACCGAGACTTCGGGCGAACCCGTCACGCGATACTCCTTAAAGTCCGCGGCGCTTATACAAGTGCAATCGAGCCCCCGCCAGGGCCCGCGACCCCGTCACCCCAGTAGACGAAACCGCCCGCGCAATGCGATAGCCATTGTCCGGTTGGCGCCCGTGCCCCTCCGGGCATTGCGCCGAGTGCCCCTTCGATGGTTAACCCTTAAGCCATGACCACACGCCGATCCGCCGCCGCCTATGATTCCTCGAGCCCCTGGTCCTTGGCGCTCGCGCACCCGCGCATCGTGCTGGTCACGCTGTGCCTTTTGATGTTCGTGCCCGGCCTCGCGTCGGTACCGCCCCTCGATCGCGACGAGTCTCGCTTCACGCAAGCGACCAAGCAGATGATCGAAACGGGCGATTTCATCGAGATCCGCTTCCAGGACGAAGCCCGCAACAAAAAGCCCATCGGCATCTATTGGATGCAGGCGATCACCGCCGGCTGGCTGACGGGTGAACCGCACAACGACATCTGGGCTTATCGCATTCCATCGGTGCTGGCCGGCATCTTCGCGGTCCTCTTCGTCTTCGGACTAGGGCGAAAGCTCTTTGACGAGGAGGTTGGGCTCATAAGCGCCGGCATCCTTGCCTCATCGCTCTTGGTCATAGGCGAGTCCCACATAGCCAAGACCGACGCCGTCCTCTTCGCCTGCGTCGCCGCAGCGCAGCTGCTCATAGCCGAGTTCTTCTTGGCCGCAAGGCAGGGCGCGCCACAGCCCAAAGTCCGATACTCGGCGCTCATGGGCCTCGCCATCGGCATCGGCATCCTGGTCAAGGGACCGATGATCCTCTTCTTCGTCGGCCTGAGCGTGATCGCGGTCTCGATATGGGAACGCCGATGGGGCTGGATCATGTCGATGCGGCCGATCTTCGCCCTCGGCATTATCATCCTGATCAACGTGCCCTGGCTCGTCGCCATCGGTCTGGTCACCAAAGGCGAATACTTCGCCGAAGCCATCGGCCAGGACTTCCTGGGCAAAGCGATAAGTTCGCAAGAAAGCCACTGGGGTCCGCCAGGTTACTACCTCGTCTCGTTGCTCGTCGGCTTCTGGCCCGGCTGGTTGTTCTTAGCCCCGGGCATCGTCTACGCCATCGCGCGCTCGCGCGAAGGCGCCGTTCGCTTCCTGCTTGCCTGGATCATCCCGGCCTGGATCATCCTCGAGCTCGCGCCGACGAAGCTGCCGCACTACCCGCTGCCGATCTATCCCGCCTTGGCGCTTCTCTGCGGCGCGGCCGTCATGGCCGGCGTTCGCGAAAGCCGCAGCTTCCTCGACAACATGCCGGTGAAAGTCGGCGCCGTCTTCTGGCTGATGATCACCATCGCCCTCACCGGCGGCGCGCTCTTCTATCTGCCCGGGGCTTACGGCGACGGCGACAGCGTATTGCTCTGGGCCCTCGCGCTTCCGGTGTTGGGAGCGGCCGGCATCGCCGTGTTGTTCCTGCTCCGCGGTGAGGGTGAGAATGCTTCCGCCGCGGCCATAGCCGCCGGCGCCATGTTTGCAGCGATCGTGTTCGCAGCCGTGATGCCACGCCTCGAACAGGTGACGGTCAGCCAACGCGCGGCCGAATTGATCGCTCGCTCCGGCGCGTTGCCGCAGGCGGTCGCCATCGTCGGCTTCCACGAACCGTCCATCGTCTTCCAAGTCGGCACGAAGATCACGCTGGCCCAAAGCGCGGTCGACGCCGCCGACTTCCTGACCAAGACGCCGAACTCCGTCGCCATGGTGGAAAGCCGCATGGACGCCGAATTCCATCAACGCCTGACACAGCAGAACTTCGTCGCCGAACCGATCGGCAACGTCAAAGGCCTCAACTACTCGAACGGCCGGCAAGTGACGCTGACGCTCTACCGGTTGCGCAAAACCGGACCGTGACGCCGCTGTTGAAGCGTCTGACCGACGCGCCGCCGCTGACACTGTTAGCGGCGGCCGTCGTCCTTCTCACCGCGGCGCGCATCGCGATCCTCATTGCAACGCCGCTCAATCTTGGCCCCGACGAAGCGCAATACTGGTCGTGGAGCCTGACGCCGGCCTTCGGTTATTTCTCGAAGCCGCCGATGATCGCCTGGATCATCGGCGCATCGACCGCGATGTGCGGCGACGGCGAAGCCTGCATCCGCATCTGCGCACCGCTCTTCCACGCCGCAAGCGCGTTCGCCGTCTACTTCGCCGGTCGCGCGCTCTACGATGAACGCGTCGGCTTCTGGTCCGCGCTCACCTACGCCGTGATGCCCGGCACCAGCTTCTCGTCGCTGCTCATCACGACCGATGTACCGCTCTTGTTCTTCTGGGCGCTGTCGCTGTGCGCGCTCGCCGAACTCCGCCGGACGATGAATCTGAAATGGGCCGTGCTGCTCGGCATCGCGATCGGTCTCGGCCTTCTGTCGAAATACGCGATGCTGTATTTTTTGTTAGGTATCGCGCTCGCCTATCTGCCGACGGCGGCAGGTCGTTCGTTCATCTTCAGCCGCGCCGGATTGGTCGCAGCCCTCGCCGCCATCGCAATCTTCGCACCGAACGTCCTGTGGAACGCGTTCAACAGCTTCGCAACCGTCAGCCACACGGCTTCTAACGCCAATTGGAACGCGGCGAACCTCTTCAACTTCAAGAGCTTCTTCTCGTTTCTCGGCGCACAGATCGGGATCATCGGGCCGATCGCGGCCGCATTGATCGTGTGGGGGCTGATCAAAGGCTGGCGCGGACGTAACTACGATCATCCAGACACGCTTCTGCTAGCGTTATCGCTGCCGATCATCGCCATCGTCGCCGTTCAGGCGTTCATCTCGCGAGCCAACGCGAATTGGGCGGCGCCGGCCTTCGTGGCGCTGACGATTCTCGTCTGCGCATGGGCCCTGCGACAACAGCGCACACGTCTGTTGCTCGCAAACACCGGTTTGAACGTCGCGATCGGCGTCATCGTCGCGCTTCTTGCGGTATCGCCCGCGTTCGTCAGCGCAGTCGGACAAGAAAACTCCGTCAAACGTTTACGCGGATGGCCTGAAGCCGGCGCGCAAATCGTGAGCTTGGCGGCATCGAACGACGTTGCGGCGATCCTGAGCGACGATCGCGAGGATATGGCGTCGCTCTTCTATTATACGCGCGCACGAACACAGCCTTTGCGCATGTGGCCTAAGCTTCACGCAGGCAATGAGTACGAAGCGGCGTATGCCTTGCGCGCCGATGAAGCGTCAAACGTGATCTTCGTCACGCGCAGAACGGACGCGAGCGACGTCACGAGCGCGTTCGCACGCGCCGAACGCATCGCGACGATCGAAACGCGACTCGATTCGAAGCGAACGCGCATTTTTTTCGTCTTCAAACTCGTCGGACCGCTCAACGAAGACGTTTTCCGAAAATTTTTTAATCGTCCGTCTACGGAATAATCGATATTCGATGCAAATCATCGTTGAGTGCGAATGCTGTACGCACGCACTCTTCATACGACGTTCGCAAGTGTTAAGCCCAACCCGATTCGCAATCGACACACTCTCGCGCGGAATAAAGTGAATATCAGACGCGAGAGCCCTTTGGCGCAGCACCGCGATTACGGGTATTCGCTTCGAGAAGAACTGCACGATTAGATTCACACTATGCATGTCAATCTGCGATTACTTCACAAACATGCATGCCGAATACACCGACGACCACCCGCTCGTCCTTCGCTAATCCATCGTTTACTCGGCTGATCTATTTGACGCTTCACGAATCGTGCTGCATGATTCGCATCGTTGGGGAAAGCGCGGGCTGCGCGCGGACTTTTCGGGGAAATGCAGTCGGACAAACTCTTGAGGGGCGTCAGACCTAACCGATGACAGTGCACACCTTCGTAAAGGGCGCCAACACGGCAGCGCACTTGAGATCGCCGACGAGACGTAAGCTGGCTGAACGAAGTCCGATCGCCGAGCACGATGCCGGCACTCAGACGACTCGCATCATCCCGCCTTCGCCTTCCGCGATCCCTCCCGTCCTTGCCCCCCAAGGACAACCCGCTCGAAAAGCCAATCGCTTCCCTGTCAGTGCGGAGTCGCGCGAGTTCTACAAGCGCAACTTCCCCGGCACGACGGCCGACGATTGGAACGACTGGCGCTGGCAAGCCCGCTCCCGCATCCGCACGCTCGAACAGCTTGAGCGGATGTTCGACCTCTCGCAGGACGAAAGATCGGCGGCTTTGCGCCATAAAGGCTCGCTGCCCGTCGGCATCACACCTTACTATGCGTCGCTGATGGCCTACGCCGATGCGTCGGAACCGCTTCGCCGCACGCACATCATGGTCAACGACGAATACGTCCGTTTACCCGGCGAAGAAGACGATCCCTTGGGCGAAGACCACGACACGGTCGCGCCGGGACTCGTTCATCGCTATCCCGATCGCGTTTTGTTCCTCACGACCGGCTTCTGCTCGACCTACTGCCGCTATTGCACGCGCTCGCGCATGGTCGGCAATCCGGGCGGTGAGTACAATTTCTCGACCTCACAGTGGGAAAAGGCGCTCGCCTATCTCGAAGCCCACACTGAGGTCCGCGACGTTCTGCTCTCGGGCGGCGATCCGCTCTCGATCGGCGACGACAAGCTCGACTGGCTGTTAACCCGTCTACGCAAGATCAAACACATCGAGTTCGTCCGGATCGGATCAAAGATCCCGGCCGTCTTGCCCATGCGCATCACGCGCGACCTCGTGAAGATGCTCCGGAAGCACCATCCCCTGTGGATGAGCGTCCATTACACCCATCCGACCGAGATCACGCCGGAAACGCGCGAAGCGGCCAACCGCTTGGCCGACGCCGGTATCCCGCTCGGCTCGCAGACGGTGCTGCTCAAAGACGTCAACGACGACGCCGAGGTCATGAAGCAGCTGATGCACAGCCTTCTGACCATGCGCATCAAGCCCTACTACCTCTATCAATGCGACCCCATCAAAGGTTCCGGGCACTTCCGGACGCCGGTGCATAAGGGGATCGAAATCATTCAAGCCCTGCGCGGACACACGACGGGCTATGCCTGCCCGATGTTCGTGGTCGACGCACCAGGCGGCGGCGGGAAAATCATGTTGGGCCCCGACGCGGTCGCGGGTCGTGACGGTGACGACCTGCTGCTCAGAAACTTCGAAGGAAAGATCTACCGCTATCCGGACCCGGAGGGCACACTTGGTCGCGACAAACCGCGGCTGCGTGTCGCCGCGCAATAGCCACGGAGGCCATAAGGCCCAGTGAATCAAAGAGTGGCGGGTTCGGCGCGGCTCGAAACGAGGCGAGGCCGATGCAAAACACGTCGCATGTCATGATTGTCGTTCCGGAACTCAAAGAGGTTGAGCCCGACGACAATCTGGCGACCATCTCGACGGCCCGCGAACTCGCCAAGCACTACGATACCTTGGGCTATTCGCACGTTATCCGCCATTTCGACTACCTGCCGCAGGCCTTCAAGGCCGTCATCGACAGCGAACGTCCCGATTGCGTGTTCAATCTGGTCGAGTCGGTCTCCGGCACCAGTCGCCTGATCCACGTACCGCCGATCTATCTCGAAGAACTTCGCATCCCCTACACAGGCTGCCCCGCACACGCGATCGAACTGTCGAACGACAAGGTCCTGGCGAAACGCATCCTCGAAATGCTCAACGCGCCGACGCCGCGTTGGGGCATTCCAAAGTCCATGGAAGCGAACCAACCCGGAACATGGATCGTCAAGGCGCAGCACGAACACGCCTCTTACGGCATGTCGCAAGCCAACGTCGTTCAGGGCACGACTGCCGCAATCGAACTCGCCGTCGCCTTGGAGCAAGAACACAAGATCGACTGGATGATCGAAGAATTCGTCGATGGCCGCGAATTCAACGTCTCGATGATCCAAACCGAGAGCGGCGCGCGCACGCTGCCCATCGCTGAGATCATGTTCGAGAACTACACCAAGGACATGCACAAGATCATCGACTACAAGGCAAAGTGGGACGATCAAAGCTTCGAGTACAAAAACACCAACCGCCGCTATGACTTCCCATCAAGCGACGTGCCGCTGCTGCAAGCTTTGGAAGAGATCAGCCGCAAGGTCTGGTCCGGCTTCGACCTGCGCGGCTGGGCCCGCATCGACTACCGCGTCAGCAAGGATGGCGTGCCCTTCGTGGTCGACGTGAACGCAAACCCCGACCTCTCGCTCGACGCCGGCTTCATGGCTGCTGCGACCCGCGCCAAGATCGCGCCGCACGAAGCCATCCGCATGATCACCGACGCCGCGATGGCGGCGTGACCACCTACCGCACGACGCCGCAGCCCTCAGATCGCGGCGCCGTCCGCCGTTTGGTCGCCGAAACCGGCGTCTTCTCCGACATTGAAGTTGGCTGGGCCGTCGAAATTGTCGACGCCGCCCTCGATCGCGGCTGCACGGTCACCGGCTACCACTTCCTCTTCGCCGACAACGGCGGCGAACTCGAAGGCTTCGCCTGCTTCGGCCCCATCGACGGCACCGCCAACCGTTTCGACCTCTACTGGATCGCCGTCTCGCCGACCGCGCAAGGCAAGGGCCTCGGCCGCAAATTGCTCGCCGAAAGCATGACCGCAGCGCGCGCCTTGAACGCAACCCACATGTTCATCGACACCTCGACGCGCCACGACTACGCCGCCGCCCACAAACTCTACGAAGCGCTGGGCTTTTCCCGCATGGGCACGCTGGTCGACTTCTACAGCGACGGCGACGGCAAAGCCCTCTACGGCCAAAAGCTCTAAACCGGCTTCACCGCACTCTCCACCGACCGCTTCAGCCCAAGCTCCCGCTCGCGCCAGGCGATGAACAGCCCCGATCCGATTACGATCACCGCGCCGACATAGACGGCCGCCACCGGCAACTCTGCAAAGAACAGCCAGCCGAACAGCAAGGCCCAGATCATCGCCGCATAGTCGAAATTGGCAAGCGTCGAAGCCTGCGCGAACCTGTATCCGTTCGTCATCAACAGCTGTCCGATCCCGCCCAGAATCCCAAGCAGGACCAGCAGAACAACCTGCTCGAACGTCGGCGACGCCCAGGCGAACGGCAACGTCAGCGCGCTGACCAACGTACACGTCAGCTGAAAATAGAACGTGATCGTCAACGCCGGCTCGATCCCCGACATCATGCGAATGAAGATCATCGTGAAGGCGACAAGGATCGCATTCACGACCGCAAGCGCGATGCCGATGCCGGCTGATCCCTGATCGAACCCTTCGCCCAAATGCGGCGAGACCATGATCAAGACGCCGACAAACCCAACGGCGACCGCGCTCCACCGGTAAAGGCGCACCGCCTCACCCAACAGAACAGCCGCCAGCGCGACAACGATCAACGGCGAGGCGAAAGAAATCGCCGTCACATCGGCCAGCGGCAGATACGTCAACGCGGCGAAATAGGTGAACATCGCCAGCACCCCCGTGAACGCACGCCGCGCATGCATCAGCGGGTTCTTCGTCACCAGCGTCCGCACGCCGGCGCCGGCGAACAGCATGAACACCCCGATCGGCACGAACGCGAACGCCGAGCGGAAAAACACCATCTGTCCCACGGGAATCGTATCGCCCAGATGCCGCGCGATCGCGGCCATCAGCGTAAAGGCGAACGTCGCCCCCACCTTGAGCCCAATCCCCAGCAAGGCATTCGAAGAGGACGAAAGATCGACGCCGCCAGTTCGCTCGCTCACAACCACTTGCGCCAACGGAAGATGAGGTACGGCACGATCGCCGACGACACGATCGACACCCAAGCGATGGCGTACCCGTAGTGCCACTCAAGCTCGGGCATGAACTTGAAGTTCATGCCCCAGATGCTGGCAAGCAAGGTCGGCGGCAGGAACACCGTCGCGGCGACCGACAGAATGCGGATGATACGGCTCTGTCCGATGTTGACGACGCCCAGCACCGCATCGAGCAGGAACGTGATCTTGTTCGAAAGATATGTCGTGTGATCGGCGAGCGACTGCACGTCCCGCGTCATCACCTTGATATGGCCCTTCATGTCTTTGGTGGTCTTCAGGTCGATCGCCTGAGACAAAAAGGCCAGCATCCGCCCCATGCTGATCAAGCTCTCGCGCGCCTTCGACGCTAAGTCGTTGCGGCTGCCCAATTTCAGCAGGATCTTCTGATAGTCGCGCGAGGGATCGTCGCCGTTGGCGCTGAACACCTGCTTCGAGACCGCATCGACGTCGCTGCCCACCTTCTCAAGCACGTCTGCCGTTCGGTCGATGATCGCTTCAAGCAGCCCGGCCAAAATGATCTCGCCGCGTGGCCAAAGATTGATCTGCCGCTCCGCCCGGTTGGCGAACGTGTTGAACGGTTGCGGCTCCGAGTACCGCACCGTCAGCAACCGTTCGCCCGCCAAGATGAAACTGACGCCGAGGCACTCCGGGTCGCCCGACTCCGTCTTCGACAGCACCAAAGCCGTCATGAAGATCGCGCCGTCCTCTTGATAAAGACGGCTCGAAATCTCGATCTCCTCCATGTCCTCCTTGGTCGGCGGCTCGAACCCGAACAGCGTTTTGACCGCTTCGCGCTCCTGGGGCGTCGGATCGAAGAGGTCGATCCAAAGCGACTCCTGCGGCACGGTGATGGGATCCAACGACTCGCCAGAGCACGTCAGGTTGCGGCGAAGGCAGTTTTCTCGCAGGCCGAAGGCGCGAAGCATGGGCGGCACTCGACGAAATGGGCGGCGGCGCGACGGATTTGCGCCCTTATAAGCACGCCGCCCCGGCCCCCGCCAGTTGATTTCGCGACAGGCCTCGCGCGGCATTCATTCCCAATCTCTTAAGGCTCAAGGCCGCGATGCGACATCGCAGCCACGTCAAGCCCACGATCGTGCATTGCGTTTACGCATCGAAAACGCTTTAGGCATTAAAGAATTAAGGCAAAGCGGGCGCATCGGCCGCACACGCTACCGCTTCATGCCGAAGCGGGCGGCGCCGATCGCAACCGCAAAGGTGAGGTTCAAAATGGAATTCGGCGATCTTTTCTCGTTCGACAAGAAAATCGCACCGACGATCATCAAGCCGCTCTATTGGATCGGGCTGGTCCTGATCGTCCTGGGCGGCGTGATCTTCTTTTTCACGGGCTTCTTCGGCCTGTTCACGACCGGCTTCTTCTACGGCCTCTGGACGATGATCACCTCGGTGATCGGCGTCGTCTTCGGCGTGTTGGGCTTGCGCATTGCCGCCGAGATTTGCCTCGCGGTGTTCGAAATCCACGAGCGCACGATCGGCAGCTCGACGCCCGCGCAGATGTAAGCTGGCGGGGGCGTCAGCGTGCAGCGACGCCCTCGACCTCGATCAGATACTTCGGCTCCACCAGTTGGGGCACATAGATGAAGGTGGAAGCCGGGCGAATGTCGCCGAAGTACTTCCGCCGTGCCTCGCGCACCACATTCACCGGCTGCCCGTAGACGACGAACACGTTCAGCTTCACGAGATGCATCGGCTTGAGCCCGTTCCCGCTCAAGATACGCGCGATATTCGCGAAGGTCTCGTCAGCCTGCTCGTGAAACGTCTCGCCCAAGATCCCATCCGGCGCAACGCCGACCTGGCCCGCGATGAACAGCACATCCGACCCGGCCTTGATCCAGCCCGCATGCGAATAGGCGCCGACAGGCGCCGCGACGCCGGCCGGATTGTTGAACTCAGGCACGCTCATCTCGGGTCCTTTCGCTGACGATCAACGGCCGCTCCATCATCTCATCACCCGCCGCGCCGCGGCGATGGAAATAAACGCTCTGCGCAAAGGCGCGGAACGGCGCCGTCCCGAACGCCAAATTCCAAACCCAGTTCGGCGGCGCCAAATCCAGCATCCGCCGCATCAAGAGCTTCCGCCGGAAGCGCGGCGTCTCGCGCGCAAGCGCCTTCGCCGGATGCTCGGCACCGGCTTGAATCCAATCCGCCGCCAGCTGTGCCGTCCGACGCCCCAACCGCAGCGTCTGGACGATTCCGCCGCCGGTCAGCGGCGACACATGCCCGGCCGCATCGCCGATCAACATCACGCGTCCGTCGAACGTTCGCGAAAGCGTCGCCCCTGCCGGGATCAACCCACTCCGCCGCCCGACAATGCGCGGCGGCCGCAATCCAAGCCGCGCGGTGTAGGCGCGCAAAAACGCCTGCGCATCCGGCCGCACACCGCGACTGGCCGCAAGCCCAACTTGCGTGACGCCGACGCCCGGCACAGCCCAAGCGATGTAGCCAGGCGCCAACACGCTATCCAAGAAGCAATGCAAGAACCGCCCGTCGAGATCCTCGTCCGGCTCCAACTCGAACTCGACGCCGCCCAGGAAATGCCGGTTCGTCTCCAGCCCGAACACACGCGCCACCGTCGACGTCGCGCCATCCGCGCCGATCAGCAGCCGGCCGCCGATGCCGAGCTCCGGCAGGTCGACGCCCTCATTCGTCTGCGTCCCACGCTTGAACCCGGCACCGAACATCAGTTCAGCACCCGCGCGCTTCGCCTCATCCGCCATCCAACGCATGAGGTTCGGCGTATCGGTCGCCAGGAAGTAATAGCCCGGCGCCGAATGGTCGGTGAACTTCCCGTTCGGCGCGTAGAGCCGAACACCGCGGATCAACCGTGTCAGGTGCGAAGGAATGTCCGTCTCTTCGGCGGCCTCCTTGACGAGGATGCCGGTGGTTCGCACCGCCTCGCCCGGATCGCGCTTGCGCTCCACCACGGCGACTTTGAGCCCGCGCATGGCGGCAGTCCGCGCACACGCAAGCCCCGCGAAACTCGCTCCGACAACGACCAGATCATAACGGCGCACGGGCAGGTGACCTTCCAGCAGCAGCCATCATTCAATCCGGATTCGTGAGGCGCCGCCAACAACACAGACGTGCGCCCGTCACAACCCGGCCGAAAACAAAAAGGGCGCCTCGCGGGGCGCCCTTCGAAACTTACTTACTTTTGCCTTTTTTCTTCGGCGCCGCCGTTTTCTTAGGCTTCGGGATCGGCGCCCCAAACTGCCAGGAATGCCCGAACGGATCGGTGATCACCCCAAAGCGGTCGCCCCAAAACTGATCGGCCGCCGGCATCGTCACCTTCGCGCCCGCCTTCACGGCCTTCGCCATCCACTTATCGACGGCCTTCGGCTCATCGAGTTGGATAAACATGCCCACAGGCGACCCGCCCAGTTTCTCCGGCGTCCGTCCGCCGCCCGTATCACCGCTGGAGAATTCCGGAAAGTCGTCCGACAAATAGACGGCGTGTCCGTTGATCTCGAGCTGCGCGTGCATCAGACGCTTCTTGTCCTCGGCCGGCATGCGCATGATCTCGGTCGCGCCGAATCCCTTCTTGTAGAAAGCTATGGCAGCAACGGCGTTGCTGACCGTCAGATAAGGCACGATTTGTTTCTGCATCTTGGCCATCGCAGTCTCCCTCGCGTGAAGCGGGAAGCCTTCTACGCTCACTTGCGCGCGTTCGCCACCAAATCCTGAACCACCGCGGGGTCGGCAAGCGTCGTCGTATCACCAAGATTTGACGTATCGCCCTCCGCGATCTTGCGCAGGATGCGCCGCATGATCTTGCCCGAGCGCGTCTTCGGCAACCCCGGTGCCCATTGGATCACGTCCGGCCGCGCGATCGCACCGATCTCCTTGCCGACCCACTGCGCCAACGCCGCGCGCAGCTCTTCGCTCGGCGCAACCCCGGCGATCAGCGTCACATACGCGTAGATCCCCTGCCCCTTGATATCGTGCGGATATCCGACAACCGCTGCCTCCGCCACCTGATGATGCGCCACCAGCGCGGACTCGACCTCAGCCGTACCAAGCCGATGCCCGGACACGTTGATCACGTCATCCACACGACCCGTTATCCAGTAGTACCCGTCCTTATCCCGCCGGCACCCGTCGCCCGTAAAATACTTGCCCGGATACGTCTTGAAGTACGTGTCGACGAACCGCGTGTGGTCGCCATAAACGGTGCGCATCTGGCCTGGCCACGAATCCGCGATCACCAAATTGCCCGTCGTCTCGCCTTCCAGCACCTTGCCTTCCGCATCGACCACCTGCGGCACGACCCCAAAGAACGGCCGCGTCGCCGACCCCGGCTTCAAGGCCGTCGCCCCCGGCAGCGGCGTGATTAGAATGCCGCCCGTCTCCGTCTGCCACCACGTATCGACGATCGGACAACGCCCATCGCCCACAACGCGGTGATACCAAAGCCAAGCCTCAGGATTGATCGGCTCCCCGACTGAACCCAGCAGACGCAACGAGGCACGGCTCGTCTTCTTCACCGGCGCTTCGCCGTCGCGCATCAACGCGCGAATGGCGGTCGGCGCCGTGTAGAAGATGTTGACCTTGTGCTTATCGATGACTTCCCAGAACCGCGACACCGTCGGGTAATTCGGCACACCCTCGAACATCAAGGTCGTGGCCCCGTTCGCCAGCGGCCCATAGACGATGTAGCTGTGACCCGTCACCCAACCAACGTCGGCCGTGCACCAGTAGACATCGCCGTCGTGATAATCGAATACGTACTGATGCGTCATCGACGCGAACACGAGATACCCGCCCGTCGTGTGCAGCACGCCCTTAGGCTTCCCCGTCGACCCGGACGTATAGAGGATGAACAACGGATCCTCCGCATTCATCGCCTCCGGCGCACATTCTGACGAAACCTTCGCCGCCTCTTCGTGATACCAAACGTCGCGCGGCGCGTGCATCAGCACCTTGTGTCCCGTGCGCCGTACGACGACGACGCGCTTCACATCCGGACACTGCGTCATCGCCAAATCGGTGTTCTGCTTCAGCGGCACCGTCTTGCCGCCGCGCAACCCTTCATCCGCCGTGATCACCACGTCCGACTGACAGTCGCGAATCCGCCCCGCCAAACTGTCCGGCGAAAATCCGCCGAACACGACCGAATGCACCGCCCCGATCCGCGAACACGCGAGCATCGCGTAAGCGGCCTCCGGGATCATCGGCAGATAAATCGTAACCCGGTCGCCCTTCTTGACCCCGTTCGCCTTCAACACATTCGCGAACCGGCAAACCTCGTCATGAAGCTGGCGATAGGTGATGTGCTTCGAATCTTTCGGATCATCCCCTTCCCAAATGATCGCCGTCTGATCGCCGCGCTTCGCCAAATGCCGGTCGATGCAGTTCGCCGAAACATTCAGCGCGCCGTCCTCGTACCAGCGAATGAAGAGATCCTTCGCGTCATACGAGACGTTCTTCACCTTGGAATAAGGCTTGATCCAATCAACGCGCTTACCCTGCTCGCGCCAAAACGCAACAGGATCCGAAACCGAAGCCTTGTAGAGATCGAGATACTTCCCGTTATCGACAAACGCGCGGCTCGCCCACTCGGCCGGAACCGGCAACAGCTGATCGGACATAAGACGTCTCCTCGCGAGGCTATTTTTGCCAGACTATGCGCGGCCCGGCGACGCCCCGGCAAGCGCTACGTTTGCGCCTTCAACTCCGTCAAAACCTCATCCGTATGCTCCCCCACAGTCGGCGGATCGAGCCGTATCGAGCACGGCGTCTTCGCGAACTTCAGGCCCGGCCGCATGGTGCGATAGCGCCCTTCGCTCTTGATCTCGCGCTCTTCGAAGAAATCGACCGCCTTGAAGTGCGGATCCTCGAACAAGGTCGTCATCTCGTTCGCCCGCATCGCCGGCACGTGATGCTCGGCGCAAAGCTGCATCCATTCCTCGGTCGTCCGCGTCGCCGCCGCATCGCGCATCATCTGGTAATAGGCCTCGACGCGCGCCTTCCCGTCCGCCGCCGACAGAAACCGCTCGCTGTTATAGGCATCCGGAATGCCGCCGAGTTCCAGAAACTTCACCGACCCTTCGCGGCTCGCCGGCAGCACGACGAGATACCCGTCCTTGGTCTTATAGGGCTTGCGATGCGGCGTGATCGTCGTCGGATGCCCGAACTTCCCCGGCACATCCGGATAGGTCTTGCCCCAAATATGCTCCGCCTGGATGAACCCGGTGAACGTCTCGAGCATCGGCACCTCGACGAACTGCCCCTCGCCCGTCCGCGCGCGATGCTGAAGCGCCGCCAGCGTCGCGATCACGGCAAACAACCCGCACGTCTTGTCCGCGATGATCGAAGGAAACGGCCGCAGCTCTTCATTGCCGTCGTAGAGCCGCAGCAGATCGCAAGCCCCCGACGCACCCTGGATCAAATCGTCGAACGCCTGCCGCCCGCTATAAGGCCCACCCGACCCATACCCGACCGCCTCGACATAAACGATGTCGGGCTTGATCGCCGCGACGTCGTCATACCCAAAGCCCAACCGCTTCACCGCCTCAGGCCGCATGTTGTGAATGAACACATCGCCCGTCGAGATCAGCTTGCGCAGCGCCGCCTTGCCCTCATCGCTCTTCAGATCAATCGCCACCGACCGCTTGTTGCGATTGAGCGCAACGTAAAGCGGCCCCATATTCTGCGACTTCGGCGCCTTGCCCTGATTGCGCTGCCGATCGCCCGACGGCTCCTCGACCTTGATCACGTCCGCGCCGAGATCGCCCAGCGTCTGCGTCGCATAGGGCCCCAGCACGAACTGCGTCAGATCGATGATCCGGATCCCGTGCAGCGGACCCTGCGAAGCCTTGGTTTTGCCTGTCATTTCCTGAACTCTTTGCATCGATAGCGTGAAGCGCTAACCCTAGCCCCGGCGACGCGCGAAACTCCAGAGGCACGACAAATGCAACTCCACCAAGCGGCCTGGCCCGAAATCGAAGAATATCTGAAGTCCTCGACCGGCCTGATCGTGCCCATCGGCTCAACCGAGCAACATGGCCCCAACGGCCTCCTCGGCACCGACGCCATCTGCCCGGAGTTCATCGCCAAGACCGCCGGCGACGAAAGCGGCATCCTGGTCGGCCCCACGTTCAACGTCGGCTCGGCCCAGCACCATCTGGGCTTCCCCGGCACGATCACCTTGCGCCCCTCGACAATGATCGCCGCGATGTACGACTGGACGTCGTCGCTGACCCGCCACGGCTTCGACCGCATCTATTGGTTCAACGGCCACGGCGGCAACATCGCGCCCATCAATTCGGCGTTCAGCGAAATCTACTCGGAGTTCTCCTTTGGCCGCGCCGGCTCGAACCGCAGACCCATCCGCCTCTTCCTGCGCAATTGGTGGGAACTGCCGGGCGTCGGCGACCTCTGCCGCGAACTATTCCCCGTCGGCGAAGGCAGCCACGCGACGGCGTCCGAAGTCGCCGTCACCTACTTCGCCTATCCGGACGCGCAGAAGAAGGTCGACATGCACCCGAAGATCGCGCCCAACGGCTCGATCCGCGACGCCGACGACTACCGCCGCCAATTCCCCGACGGCCGCATCGGCTCCGACCCCAGCCAAGCCACCCCCGAAAAAGGCAAACGCATCGTCGAGGCGGCAGCAAAGGGACTAATCGCGGACTACAACGCGTTTATGCGGGCAGCTTAAGGACTCAGATCGGCAGCACGTTCGGGAGGCGCTGGCCCGCAACAACCGCAGTAATTTCGCCAAAGGGGCCGATCGAAACGAAGGCCTCATCTGGGCGAACAACCAGCGAAATATCCCACTTATGGTCGAGCGTGGGGTCAAAGCCCCTCAGTTCCGCAATTTTCCCTGCTGCTAGGTGATAATAGTCGGGATTGGGCTCCACCCACAGGCCCAGTGTATCGTCCGTCTTGTTCTCAATCCGCAGCGTCGTTGTCCGCGATACATCCGATCGGCGTCGGAAGTATTCGTCCATCCGCCGCAGATACGAACGGCGCAACGGAGGCAATCGTTCGCCAACGAAGAAAACGATCTCATTGGACGAGCGAAGCGTGACCGTCGCACCATCAAGGTCGATCTGCACGATCGCATCCAAAACCTCTTCCGCCGGATCAAATCCCTTCATGTCGACAAACGCGTTCGGCCCGATATCGTAGGCGGCACCGCGCGGCTCGATGCGCACTCTTAGAGGCTTCTCGGCATCGTTCCACAGTCGCAGAGTTCTCATCGGGTTCGATCCTTGGGACTTCGCCGCGCTAGCAGTCGATCACGACGGCCCCGTCGACGATGCTGAAGGCAAGAGTGCGCAAACTCTTGCCCTCGCACGGCCCGCTCACGCAGAAGCCATCCTCGACACGAAAGCGCGCGCCGTGCGCCGAGCAGATGAACCGCGACCCATCCGCTGTGAGAAATTTGTCCGGAAACGTCTCCAACGGCACACCCTGATGCGGACAGGAATTCACATAGCCCAACAGGTCGCCACCGCGTCGCACGAGAATGAGATCAATCTGCGTCGCACCTTCGCCAACGACAAAGACGCGCGCCTGGCCCTCCTCAACATCGGTCGCTCGGCAAACGACATGCTTCATTGAAGACCGTTGCGCACCAGCGCCAAGAACCGCTTCCGCTCCGCCGCTGAAGACACGCGAACGCGCTCGAAATCGCCGCGATCGGCAAACCGAAAATCGGCAAACAAGCCCGCGTCGTCTTCGTGAAAATGCAAGAACACCTTGCTGCGCCGGTAGAACACGCCGGGTGAGCGCTCGCTCAATGCCGGCAACGCCCGCAAATCCTTGATCAACGGCTCCAGCATCGCGAGCGCGTCCGGACCCGCGTGCTTCATCAGCCCTTATACCCGCCCATCTTGCACACGAGCTTCCACTCCGCGTCCGTCACCGGTTGCACCGAGAGCCGCGCATATTTCGTGAGCGCCATCGCCGCGAGCTTCGGCTCGGCCTTCACCTGCGCGAGCGTCACCGGCGTCGGAAACGGCGCCACCGCTTCAACGTCGACCATCGACCAGAACGGTTCGTCTGCCGTGGTGTCGGGATAGGCTTCCTTGATCACCTTCACGACGCCGACGACGGCCTTCTCTTTGCCGGTGTGATAGAAGAACGCGAGCTCGCCCTTCTTCATCGCCCGCAAATTATCGCGCGCAACGAAATTGCGGACGCCGCTCCAGGGCTCGCCCTTCTTGCCGCGCGCCACCTGATGGTCCCAACCGAACGTCTCAGGCTCCGTCTTCAAAAGCCAATAAGCCATGCCGTTCACTCCTTCGGCGCGCCGACCGTCCACTTCCACGGACGAATGTCGACGCTCGAAAACAAGCCCGCCTGCGCATAAGGGTCGGCCGCCGCAAACGCGCGCGCCGCTTCGATATCGGGAAGATCGAGAATGAGCATGCTGCCCAGCATCGTCGCGCCGTCTTCCGACACGAACGGCCCCGCGATCCTCACGTCGTTGATGCGGGACTGAATGTACGCGAGATGGCGCGACCGCGCCTCCAGGCGCACGGGCGTCGAGTTCGGCTTATCCGTACAGATCAATGCAAACAGCATGGGCTCTAGTGCTCGCTCTTCAAAGGCCGCGACAACAGCGCGCCGATCGCAGCATCCACCGCAACGCGGCCCGCCACGATATCGGCCACCGCCTGCGCGATTGGCATCTCGACATTAGCCGCCCGCGCACGCGTCACCAATGCCTCCGCCGTCGCCGCGCCTTCGGCCAGCGGTCCACCGTCATCGGCAAGCCCGCCCTGCGCCAGCCGGACGCCGAGCGAAAAATTCCGCGACTGCCGGCTCGACGCCGTCAGCATCAAATCGCCAAGCCCGCTCAACCCACCCATCGTCTCAAGCCGCGCGCCAAGCGCGAGCCCGAAGCGCGTCATCTCTGCAAAGCCGCGCGTGGTTAAAGCCGCCCGCGCGCTCTCGCCGAACCCACGCCCTTCGACGACCCCGCACGCGATGGCGAGCACGTTCTTCACGGCGCCACCGATCGCAACTCCAGTCACGTCGGTCGAAGCGTAGGGTCGAAAGGTCGGCGAGCTCAGCATCCGCGCAATCTCATCCGCCGTTGCCGTGTCATCGAACGCGACGGTCACAGCACAAGGCAACCCACGAGCGACTTCGCCGGCAAAGCTCGGCCCGGACAACATCCCGAACCGCAGATCGCCTGCTTCCTCGCGCGCGACCTCGGTCATCAACTTGCCCGTCGGCCGTTCGATCCCCTTCGCGCAAATCAAAGCGCGGGCACCGGTCGAAACCTCCGCCCGTAAACCACGAACCACCGCGCGCAAGTGCTGCGCCGGGCACACGAGAAGAATGAGATCGGCGCTCGCCACATCGCGCATCGCGACCGTCGCCACGATCGACGGCGACAACGCTACGCCCGGTAAAAAGGTGCTGTTCTCGTGACGCGTATTGATTTGATTAACCACGTCGGCTTCACGCGCCCACAACGTGACCCGATCAACGGAGCCGACAAACGCCTGAGCGAGAGCGGTGCCCCAGGCCCCGCCGCCGGCTACCGCTAAGTGGCTTTTCCCCACGGTTTCGCCTGATTCGCCCTGTCGTGAACGACACCACGTGAATGTTTTGTTGAATATTTACCCGGACCGGCTAGATTATTCGAACAAATGTTGTGCAAAGACACAGTCCGAGGAAACATCCTACTAGCTGCGAAGAAGCGCTTCGTACACTACGGCTACGCCAAAACCACGATGGCCGAGATCGCCGCGGACTGTAGCATGTCCCCCGGCAACCTCTATCGGTACTTCCCAGGGAAACTGGACATTGCCGAGGCGATCGCGGGCGAAGCCGGCGAACAAGCAATCGCAAAGCTAAGAGATGTGCTGAAACGCCCTGGCCGCAGCGCCAAGGAGCGTCTGCGCGACTTCATGTTCGCGGACATGCGCCTCACCTACGAACAGCTGGAATACGACAAGCAGGTCTATGAAATGGCCCGCGTCGTAATGATGGACCGCCCCCAATTCGCCAACCGGATTCTGGCGCTTCACCGCGCTTTGTTGTCGGAGATCCTGGCGGCCGGCAACGCCTCCGGCGAGTTCGCCATAGAAGACGTCGTCTTCACGGCGGAGATGATCCAATCCGCCACCATGAAGTTCCGCTACCCCCAACTCCACTCCAAGCTGCCCTACGAGAAACTGGAGCGGGAACTCGAGGGGGTCGTTCACCTGGTCCTCAACGGACTGGACGACGGCGGCGCCGGCCGCGACCAGCCACGCAAAGCCGCGGACGAACAGAAATCCGAAACCCTCGTCAGCATTTGAGCCATCAAAGGTTAACAGGCTGCGGCAGGACGTCGCACTGTGAGTGACGAGTGAACAAAAACGATTTCATTCATTGATTTCAGATCAGAGCTCCCGTATATAGGTTTCATCAGGCGGCGAGAGCCACCGAACGAGATCAACGGAGAGACCAAAATGACGAACCGCAACAACCTGGTGACCCAGATTTCCACGACGCTGGCCGGCTTTGTCCTCGGCGCGTATGGCTTGGTGTTCCTGCTCAACACCTTGAACGTGTTCTAAGCTGAAGCCTAAAATCAGCTCCCCAGAAAACGAGCGTCCGGTATCACCGGGCGCTCGTTTCTTTTTGGGATCAACGCATTAGACGTAAGCGCCGTCAGGCCTTCGCGCCTGCAATATTTTCGGACCGGCGATCCAGCGGCCACCGCGCCCGCGCCACCGAAGACAAGGTATCGATCAGCCCAAGTTGAAGACGTTCGAGTCCCGCCCACGCGACCATCGCGCCGTTGTCGGTGCAGAGCTTGACCGGCGGAACAACCAACTCGAATCCTTCATCGGCCGCTGCAGTGCACAATAAACGGCTGAGCGATTCATTCGCCGCAACCCCACCCGCAACAACCAGGTGGTTGATGTTCAAATCCATCTCCCGCACCGCGCGCATAGCCTTACGCGACCGCATTGCCAATACCTCGGTCGCAGCCGCCTGAAAGCTTGCCGCGATGTCGCTGACGATCTGATCGTCGAAATCGACGCTGTCTGCGACCCGGCGCACCGCCGTCTTCAACCCGGAGAACGAAAAGTCGAAACCGTCGGCATCCGCGAGCGGCCGGGGGAAACGAAATCGTTTGGCATTGCCGGTCTTCGCCGCCTCTTCGATCGCCGGCCCGCCCGGAAAGCCAAGCCCCAACAACTTGGCGGTCTTGTCGAACGCCTCGCCGGCGGCGTCGTCGATCGTGGTCCCCATCCGCGTAAAGCGTCCAACGCCCTCGCAGATCAAGAGCTGGCAATGCCCGCCGGACACCAGCAGCAGCAAGAACGGAAATGGCACGCCATGCGTCAGCCGCGCGGTCAGCGCATGCGCCTCCAAATGATTGAGCGCGATGAGCGGTTTGCCTGACGCCAACGCAATAGCCTTGGCCGCGGTAAGTCCGACGGCCACGCCACCGATCAACCCCGGCCCCGCCGTTGCCGCAATCCCATCGAGATCCGCGATAGCAACGCCGGCATCCGCCAAGGCGCGCTCGACGACCTCTTCCAAAATCTCGACATGCGCCCGCGCCGCGATCTCCGGAACGACGCCGCCGTAGGGCTTATGTGCGGCGATTTGGCTCGCGACCACGTTCGACAACATCACGCCCGGCCCAGGCGCGCGGCCGCGAACGACGGCCGCCGCCGTCTCGTCGCAACTCGTCTCGATGCCCAGCACTGTAAGGTCTTGAGCCAAATCCCGTTTCCAAGAAATCCGTCACACGCCTATATGTGGCGCGCGGCCATGAAGGTCGATAGCGTCCGCCACCCCGTAACACCAGGGCCTTCAAGCGTGCAAACTCGTCTGCGCATCGGCACTCGCGGTTCCCCGCTCGCGCTCACGCAAGCGCGCATGGTTATCGCGGCGCTCGCACGCGTCCACGGCTGGAGCGCGGACGAAGCCGAAGCGGGCACCGAGATCGTTACGATCAAGACGACGGGCGACCGGGTCCAAGACCGACCGCTGGCCGACATCGGCGGCAAGGGCCTCTTCGCGAAAGAACTGGAAGAAGCGCTGATCGCGGGCACGATCGACGCCGCCGTCCATTCGCTGAAGGATCTGCCGGGCCTCTTGCCGTACGGGATGATGCTTGCGTGCCACCTGCCGCGCGAAGACCCGCGCGATGCCCTCGTCGCAAAAGCCGCCAAATCCCTGAACGATCTGCCGCAAGGCGCCCGCGTCGGCACGAGTTCCGTCCGCCGCAAAGCGATGCTGCACCACGCGCGGCCCGACCTCGACATCATTGGCTTCCGTGGCAACGTCGAAACGCGCCTGAAGAAACTCGCGAACGGCGAAGCCGACGCCACGATCCTGGCTCTCGCAGGCCTCAAGCGCCTTAACGCCGAAGCGCATGCCAGCCACATCTTCACGACGCAAGAGATGCTGCCGGCCGTCGCGCAAGGTGCGATCGGCGTCGAAATCCTGGAAAGCAACACGAGGGTCCGCGATCTCATAGCGCCGGCGAACGACCACGAAACCGACATCACCGTCACATTGGAGCGCGCCTTCCTCGCCGTCCTCGACGGCTCATGCCGCACGCCGATCGCAGGCCTCGCCGTGCGCCGCCAAGCAAACGTCGTCTTCAACGGCTGCGTTCTGACACCCGACGGCCGAACGCGCATCGACGTCGCGAGACAAGCCGCCATCACGACGGCCGCCGAAGCCGAACAAATCGGTACAGACGCCGGCCGCGAACTCGCAGCCAAAGCCGGCCGCCAGTTCTTCGAAGTCTGACCATGCACGTCGTCATCACCAGACCCCGAGGCGACGCCGAAGCACTGGCGGCGCAGTTACACGCGTTCGGCCACACGACGCTGATCGAACCCATGATCGACATCGTGTTCGCCGACGGCCCGGCCCTCGATCTCGCCGGCGTGCAAGCCCTACTGTTCACAAGCGCCAACGGCGCACGCGCCGCAGCTCGGCGAACAATGGACCGCGCGATCCGCGTCCTCGCGGTCGGTCGCGCGACGGGCGCCGAAGCAAGAGCGTTGGGCTTCACGCGCGTCAGTGAAAGCACCGGCGAAGGCGTCGAGACGTTCGCCCATACCGTCCGCGAACAGCTGAACCCGGCGCAAGGCACGCTCCTGCACGTCACGGGAACGGCGACGGCCGGCGACTTGAGAGGCGCACTCACACCCGCGGGCTTCGTCGTGCGAACCGAACAGCTGTATGACGCGCGCGCCGCAGACTCCCTTTCAGCAGCCTTCACCGCCGCACTGACCGCGGACCGCATTGACGCCGCGACATTCTTTTCGCCGCGCACGGCGGAGCACTTCGTAACCTTGATCCGCACCGCCCGGCTGGAGAAGCCGTGCGAAAAAATAGCGGCCCTGGCCCTCAGCGACGCCGTCGCCAAAGCCTTGGCGCCCTTGCGCTTTCGCAAGATTCTGGCGGCGGCGCACCCAAACACCGATGCCCTACTCGACCGGTTGGCACAGGTCTAACCGGACGCCGCCTTGTAGCTCACGGCGCGCCCCAGTAGCTTGCGGCCCAACCACGCAAATGAGACCGGCCGAATGAACGACATCGCCCCCTCAACGCCCGGAAACGGCGCGACCAAGCCTGCGGACCGCCGCGTCCGCCACGGCTTGATCGAGGACTGGCGCGATGGTCTCGGCATTTTGGTCCTGCTGCTGGTCGCCGCGTTTTTCGGCGCCCTCCTCGCCCGCTTCTGGCCCGAAGGCGACGAGGGGGCGACGCATCTCACCGCGGACGTCACATCGCGGCTGAGCGCGGTCGAAGCGCGCCTCGGCCAAGAAAAGGGCACGGAGTTCGCGGCACTCAAAGACCGCGTGAGCAAACTCGAAACCCGTTTGCGCAACGCCGAGGTCGCGATGACCGCAGGTAGCGTCGCCGGCGGCCTCGCCGCCACCGCCTTCGGCGTCCCCGGAGCCGGCACCACGCCCGGCGGCGCCATTCCAGTCCCCGCAACGACCGATGCCGCAAACAAACTCATCGACGATCTCGGCACGCGCCTCGCCGCGCTCGAAGGCAAAGTCGGCACCACACCCGACGACGTCAAAGCCGCGCAAACCTCGATCGGCACACTGACGACAAGCCTAACCGACCTCGGGACCAAGATCGACGGGTTCGCCGGCCGCCTCGAGCGCATCGAAAATTCCGACCTCCTCGAAATGGCCCGCCGCGCCTCACTCGCCTCGGCCATCGCGAACCTGATGCGCGCCTCGCAAGGATCCGCCCCGTTCAAGGCCGAGTTCGACGTCGTAGCCGCCCTCTCACCGAGCGACACGCGCCTCGCCGCGATCGCACCGCTCGCCGCCAAGGGCCTGCCGACCGCGGGCACGTTGATGGGCTCCTTCGGCAACCTCGCCGATCGCGCGATGGATCTCGAACGCATCGCCAAGAGCGAAGGCATGTGGGACCGCTGGTGGGCGAACTTCACCTCGCTGATCTCCTCGCGCAAAGTCGGCGAGACCGGCGACAACTCGACCGAAGGCCGCCTCGCGCGCGCCGAAGTGCGCATGAAGGCGGGCGACCTCGGCGCCGCCGTCCGCGAGTTGAACGGCATCCAGGGCGCGGCAAGCGAGCCGCTAAAGCCCTGGCTCGCCGACGCCGCCGCCCGCATCCGCTTAGAAGTCGTGCTGGCCGAGTTGAACACGCGCGCCATCGAAGCGCTGTCCGGCCCGGCCACGGAAAAATCGTCCGACCCCGTGCCGCAACTGCCGGCGCCATAGGGAACAGCCATGATCAGAGCCCTCTGGCTGTTCATCATCATCGCAGGCCTCGCATTCGCGGCGACCGTGATCGCCGACTTAGAAGGCACCGTCGTCATCCAATTGGGCGACAGCGAAACGCGCATGTACTTGTCGGTCGCGACCGTCCTCGTCATCGCGCTCTCGATCCTCACCATCACCGCCTACCGCATCATCACGACCTTCATCGATGCGCCCGCCGAGTTCTTCCGCTGGCGCGCCATGGGCCGCCGCCGCAAAGGCTTTGCGGCGCTCACGCGCGGCCTCGTCGCCGTCGCCGCCGGTGACGACGAAGAAGCCCGCCGCCAAACCCGCAAGGCCATCACCCTTGTCGGCGAACCGCCGCTCGCCCTCCTCCTCGCCGCGCAAGCAGCCCAGCTCGAAGGCGACGACGAAACCGCGCAGCGCTATTACACGCAGATGCTGCAATCGAAGGAGACCGAATTCCTCGGTCTCCGCGGTCTCTACATGGCTGCCGTCCGCCGCAACGACGGCCCGCAAGCAATCTCGATCGCCGAACGCGCCCGCGTACTGCGCCCGAAAACGCGCTGGGCCCTGAACGCCCTCTTCGACCTCAACGTCGCGCGCGGCAACTGGACCGAAGCCGCCACCGCCCTCGACGCCCAAACCCGCGCCAAGGCCGTAGACCTCGCGATCGCCAAGCGCCGCCGCGCCGTCCTGTCGACCGCGACCGCCATCGAGTGCGAACGCAAAGGCGACGCCGAAGCCGCACTGCGTCACGCGCAAGACGCCCTCACGCTCGCCCCGGCCTTTGCGCCGGCAGCGTTGATCGCCGCCAAACACTTCGCCGCCCAAGGCCGCCAGTGGAAAGCAGGCAGCCTCATCGAAACCGCCTGGGCGCAAGAACCGCACCCCGACCTCGCGCGCAGCTACGCGAGCCTCAAGCCCGAGGAATCGCCCCAAGCCCGCGCCAAACGTCTGGCCGCACTCGCGGGAACGAACCCCGAGCATCCCGAAAGCCAAATCCTCAGCGCCGCCGCGTCGATGTCGATCGGCCGCCTGGATGAAGCGCGCGAGATTTTGCGCCCGCTCGTCGAACACTTCCCCGTCGCCCGCGTCTGCCTCCTGATGGCCGACATCGAGCGCGGCTTCGGCGGCGCCGACGGCCTCGCCGCACGCGAGTGGGCCTTGCGCGCCAACCGCGCACCGCGCGACGCGTATTGGTCTTGCTCCGCCTGCGCGCGCACGCACAACACGTGGGGCCCGACCTGCAGCGCTTGCAACGGCTTCGACACGCTAAGCTGGCAAAGCGGCTCGCGCGGCGCGGTCGAAGCGATGACGCCGCGTGAAGTCGCGCAAGCTTTCGTCGACGCGACGGACAACGGCACGGCGCTCTACCGCGACGTGGTCAAGCAAGACGACATCCGCCCGCCGGTGCGCGCGCGCGAAACAGAACCGGCGATGCGCAACGTCACGCCGGACGACGCGGTGGCATTCCCAACGAGCGCGCCTGATGATCCGGGTCCGGACGGCGAAGACTACACACTCAGCGACGATGACCGTCGCAAACGGAGGGGAGCATGGTAGGACGCTTCTTCAGCGGCTTGTTCGTTCTGATCCTGCTAGTCGCCATCGTCGGCGGCATCAGCATCGCCTTCCTTGCCGATCCGGATGCCCGCGCCGTCGAACTCGAAGCGCAATACGCAACCCCGCCCTCGCAGTTCGTCGTGTTGCCGTCCGGCGCCCGCGTGCACTACCGCAACCAAGGCTCGCGCAGCGGCCCCGCGCTCGTTCTGCTGCACGGCTCGAACTCGTCGCTCCACACATGGGAGCCGTGGGTGCGCGAGATCGGCGACGCCTTCCACATGATCAGCGTCGACCTGCCCGGCCACGGCCTCACCGGCCCCGTGCCCGGCGACGACTACAGCCAGGAAGGCATGGCGAAATTCGTCGACGACTTCACGACCGCAATCGGCGTCGAACGCTTCGCGCTCGCCGGCAATTCGATGGGCGGCGGAGTCGCCGCGCGTTATGCACTCCGACATCCGGAGCGTCTGACGCACCTCATCTTGGTCGACGCCAGCGGCATGCCGACCAAAACGCCGCGCGATCCGGGCTTGGGCTTCACGTTGGCGCGCACGCCGGTGATTCAGTACCTGGTGCTCTACGTGACGCCGCGCAATCTGTTCGAAGACGGCTTGAAGACCGCCTTCTACAACGACACGCTCGTCACGCCCGAAATGATCGACCGCCTTTGGAAACTGAACCGCCGCGAAGGCAACCGCGCCGCCTCGCTGAAACGTTTTCAGACGCCGGATGACGGCTACGTCCAAAACAACGCGAGCCAAATCAAAACCCCGACGCTCATTCTCTGGGGCGCCGAAGACACGCTCACCCCCCGCGACATGGGCGACGCCTACAACGCGGCGATCACGGGCTCGAAGCTGATCGTCTACAACAAGGTCGGCCACATCCCGATGGAAGAAGTCCCCGAGCAAACCGCCCGCGCGGTGCGCGACTTCCTGACGCCCGCGCCGCCCGGTCCGTAAGCCTACTTCAGCGCCTTCGCGGGCTTCCCGTTCGGCACGAACAGCACAGCGTCGTAAGCCCAGATCATCTCGCGCACCTCGGGCGAAAGATGCGCCCACCGCCGCGGCTTGTCTTTCCAAACGCGCAAGTCGAACAGCGTCGGCGCCTTCGCATCGAGATGTGCCACGAGATCCGGGAACGATCCCGCAACGCTGAACTCGCAATCGCCTTCGCCACCCTGAAAATCGCCGGCCTTCGTCCCCGGCCCGCACAGCAGCAACACGCTAAACGTCTGACGTCCGTTCGCCAGCGCATAGTCCGAAACGAAGTTGCCCAGCGACGGCACATGCGTCGTCGAAAGCCCGCGCATCATGTGATTGGCGCCGAACTTGAACAGCACCTTCGGCGTCTTGCCGTCCCGCGCCTCCGCCTCGCGCAACCGGGCCAGGAACAAACGCTTCATCAAATTCTCGCGTTCGAGATTGGCGGCGTAAACGCTCAAGCCCTTACCCGTCACGAACGGCCCATAAATCCGCGCCGACAAAATCATGTCATCGACAAGCTGCGCCGCTGCGCGATCCTTCTCGTCGCCGAGCAACGACCGCAGCTTCTGCAATTCGCCAAGATCGACCTCGCCCAAGAACTGCAGATTGCCCTTGGCCCGCCCCGCCAGCGTCTGCGCCAACGCCCGCGCCTCTGCGTTCGACGCCTGCGTGGCCACATCGCCAAGCAGCAAGCCGGCCGCACCGATGAACAGCTGATCGAGCCCCCACAACGCCGGCGTCGCATCCCCGTTTGCGCGCACGACCGCCTCCGCCAGCGCCGCCTCCGACGACCAATTGTAGAAGGGCGTTGAGAGCCTCGCGTCCTCCCGGCCCAGGAACGTGGCGAGCGCCTCGGTCCCGCCGCCGCGCAACGTCGCCTCCAGCTTCCCCGTCATCCACGGATCGACTTCGATCGCAAAATGCCGGTAGCCGAGCGGATTCAAATCCGCAAACAACATCCGCACGGTGTCCGCGATGGTCGCGACGCCATGCTCTTCGCCCAGCAAGACGTAATGCGCTTCACCCGCGCGCTCTTTCAGAAACGCAGCGCCGGACCCCGACAGCCGCCCGCCTCGCACTTCAAGAGGCAACCGGCTTGCAACAATTGTCTCCTGAAACAGCTTCTTGAGGTCGTCGGGCGTGGGCTCGGCCGCAAACGCCGCGTGCACAAGCCAAACGCCAACCACCGCGACAAAAATCGCCCGCAGAAATCCCACAGCAACGCCCCCACCCTCTTGTGCCGCCAGCTAGTATAAACTAACCACTAGATGTCAAGCACAGGACGACGGCGGTGACGCACACGTGAATTCCCGTGTTGCGAGCGAAGCCTCACCCGCCTATCTTCCGCGCCTCTTCGACGCCAGTTGCCGCCTTAGCTCAGCCGGTAGAGCATCGCATTCGTAATGCGGGGGTCGCGTGTTCGAGTCACGCAGGCGGCACCATCCCTCGCTCCACCATCGCAATCCGGTTTAGGTTCACCCCAACGTTCGGCGGGGAGTGCGTGATGATGTCGGTAGCAGCGCGGGTTGCGGCCCTTGTTTTGGTCGCGCTGATATGGTCGGGCCAACCTTCAGCTGCCGCGCAGTACGTCGTCGAAGAAAAGTCCATTGCGGAACTCCAAGCCGATCTCGCCAGCGGCGCGACAACCTCGGAGGCGCTCGTCGCCGCTTACGTCGCCCGCATCGAGGCCATCGACCGCGCCGGGTCGACCTTGCGCAGCGTACTCGCCCTCAACCCGCGCGCGATGGAAGACGCCCGCGCGCTCGATGCGGAGCGCAAGGCCGGCAAAACGCGCGGACCGCTCCACGGCATTCCGATCCTACTGAAGGACAACATCGACACGCTCGATCCCGTCGCGACCACCGCGGGTTCGCTCGCGCTGAAAGACAATCTCGCCGGCCGCGACGCGCCGTTCGTCGCGCGGCTGCGCGCGGCGGGCGCGATCATCCTGGGCAAGACCAATCTGTCGGAGTGGGCGAACATCCGCTCCTCGCAATCGAGCAGCGGCTGGAGCGCGCTGGGCGGCCTCACGCGCAACCCCTATGCGCTCGATCGCAGCGCCTGCGGTTCAAGCTCGGGCTCCGGCGTCGCTGCCGCCGCAAGCCTCGCCGCCGCAACCATCGGCACGGAAACCGACGGCTCCATCACCTGCCCCGCCTCCACCAACGGCATCGTCGGCATCAAGCCCACGGTGGGCCTCGTCTCGCGCACGCACGTCATCCCGATCAGCCACGTGCAAGACACGGCAGGCCCGATGACGCGCACCGTCGCCGACACGGCGTTGCTCCTCACCGTGATGGCCGGCAGCGATCCTGCCGATCCCGCCACCAAAGACGCCGACAAACACAAGACCGACTACGCCGCGGCGCTCGACGCCAACGCGCTCACCGGCAAACGCATCGGCGTTCTCGCCTTCCACGCCGGCTATCACGCCGCGACCGACCGCGCCTTCGCGCAAGCCGTCGAACAGGTGAAAGCGGCAGGCGCCACACTGGTCGAGATCAAGCAATTCCCGAACCGCGAGAAGATCAACGAATACGAACTCGTCGTCCTGCTCACCGATCTCAAAGCCGACATGAACGCCTATCTCGCGAAGGCGCCCGCGGCGGTGACTGTGCGTTCGCTGAAGGACGTCATCGCCTTCAACGCGCGTACGCCCGCCGAAACCGCGCTCTTCGGCCAAGACCTCTTCGAAGCGGCCGAGCAAACGAAGGGCCTGTCCGACCCCGCCTACATCAAGGCCGCGTCGGAAGCCAAACGCCTCGCCGGCCGCGACGGCCTCGACCGCCTGCTGAAGAAGCACAAGCTCGACGCCTTCATCGCGCCGACGGGCGGCCCCGCCTGGATGATCGACGTCATCACCGGCGATCACTTCCTGGGCGCCGCATCCACCCTGCCCGCCGTCGCCGGCTATCCGCACGTCACCGTCCCGATGGGCGAAGCCAGCGGCCTACCGCTCGGCATCTCCTTCATCGGCCCCGCCTGGTCCGAAGCCAAACTGCTCGCACTCGCCTACGCGTTCGAACAGAAGACGAAGGCGCGCAAACCGCCGCGCTACCTGCGCAGCATCGAAGACACGGACGAGGTCGGCCGCGCGTTGAAACCAGCTAGAGCGGATTGAGTGCGATATCCGCCGCCGCCAAGCGCGTATAGAGATTGCGCCGCCGCGCGATCGGCCACCATTCATAGAGGAAAATCTCGAGCGGCCGCCAATTCGCGACCCAGCCCAAGATAATCAGGCTTTCCTCCATCACCCGCGCCAGCGGCCCTTCGTCGAGGATCGAACTCACATACTGGGCCGCGATCACGCAGGCGACGAGCACGCCGACGCCGATCGCAAACGACATCCGCCCGATGCGGAACAACTCGCGCAGATCGCGTCGAACGGCATCGGCCCGGTGCGCGAAATAGGCCTTCATGCTGCGCGCAAGCTCCTGGCCGGAGGGCGTGTCCGCTTCGCTCTTGGGGACGTGGACCAGAATCTTGAGCTGATGATCGCGCGGCAACTCGCGCGCCCACCCGACGATGAACTCCTCCGCATCCTTGTCCAAGTCCCGTTGCAGAAAGGGATAAGGATCGAGCGTTTCGAACAGCTGCGCGATTTCCCGGACGCTAAGTTCGATCGTCGACACGTTAGTCGTCTTCGTCGTCACCATTTCGATCCCGCGCGGCAGGCATCCAGCCCCTGACCCGCACAATGTGCGCCCCCACCGCTGCCGCGGCAAGCATCAGCCCCGCCGCATCCGCCCAAGGGTCCGCATAGAACAACGCCAAACCCGCGGCAGCAGCGACGACACGCTCGCTGAGATTGGCGGCCTGCAATATCCAGCCGCCGAACGCCGCGGCGAGCGAGGCGACCGCGATGCACGCCGTGAGGAAGGTCCACGCAATCTGCGCCGCATCGCCTTGGAACAAGAGGCCGACGCCCTCCGGCGACAGGCAAAACATGAACGGCACGAGAAACGCCGGCATGCAGTATTTCCACGCCTGCATCATCGTCGCGAACGGCTCACCGCGCGTGATGGCGGCTGCCGCGAACGGCGCCAACGCCGTCGGCGGCGAAACATCCGCCAGCACTGCGTAGTAGAACAAGAACATATGCGCCGCCGCCTCTGGCACGCCGACATCGGTGAGCGCCGGCACCAGCATGACGGCCGCGATGATGTAGGACGCCGTCACCGGCACCGCCGTCCCCAGCAGCCACATGGCGAGCGCCGCGAACACGATCGTCAGAAACAAACTCCCGCCGCCGAACTCGACGATAAGCCCCGAGATATTGAGCCCAAGCCCCGTCAGCGTAATCACCGAAACGATGATGCCAGCGCACGCACACGTCGCCGCGACGCCCACGACGTTCCGCGCGCCGTCGATCAACGCATCGACCATGCGCAGCGAAGCATCATCAGGCGCCGTCTTCTCGCACCGCGCCCCCAGATGCATGGCGACGGAAAACAACGTCGCCCCGACGATGCCCAAAAACACCGCCTCCGACGCACGCGCCCCGAAAACATAGGCGAGAGCCGCGATTACCGCGCCGGCCACCGCCCCCGGCAACAGACACAGCCGCGTCTCAGGCTTCAGTAAGCTCAACCCGAACGCCAACGCGATCGACCAAAACACCGCCAGAAACGCGCTCATGCCGGTGGCGAGCAGCACCGCGATCGCGCCCAGCGAAATGAAGTGATAGCCCTGGCGCATCGTCAGCGCCCACGCCGACGCATCGCTCGTCTTCACCGGCTTGACGCCAAGCCGCCGCGCATCCGCCTCCACCATCAGCCAGCACGACAGGTAATAGAGCAGCGTCGGAATCGCCGCCATCACCAGCACGTCGAGATACGTGACCTGCAAATACTCCGCGATAATGAAAGCCGCCGCACCCAACGTCGGCGGCGACAGCAACGCCCCGATCCCCGCCGCCGACAACAACCCGCCCGCGACATTGGGCGGATAGCCCGACCGCTTCAGCATCGGCCACGCCAGCGTCGCCAGCGTCACCGTCGTCGCGACACCGCTGCCCGACACGGTGCCAAGCAAAAACCCCGACGCCACCGTCGCCCGCCCCGGCGCCGACGCGCTCGGCCGCTTGCCGAACAACGCAAACGCCCATTCGATAAAGAACGCCCCCGCCCCGCTCTTCGCCAACACCGCGCCGTAGATCGTGAACAGCACGATGAACGTGGCCGCCACATCGAGCGGCGTCGAAAAAATCCCCTCTAGCGTCAGATAGTTCTGCCCGACGATGCGCGCCAGCGAATACCCGCGATGATCAAGCGGCTCGGGCATATAGGGCCCGGCAAACGCATACGCCAAGAACGCCACCGTGACCGCCGGCAGCGCCCATCCCGTCGTACGCCGCGTCGCTTCCAGAATGCACACGATGAGGCCGACGCCGAGGAACACTTCGAGATCTTCGGGCCGCGTCGCCCGCGTCTTCACCGCCTCGATATGCGTCGCCAGATAGATCAGCGACGCCGCCGCAAGCGCGATGAACAGCCAGTCGATGATCCAGACCGCGTCGCGTGCGCGCATCTTCTGCAGCGGCGGGTACCACAAGAACGCAAGCGCCAGCACAAGCCCCAGAAACGCCGCGCGATAGGTGGTCGTCCCGATCGAGTACTGCGTCCAGTAAAGCGCCAGCGCCGCCAAACTGAACGCCAGCGCACCCGCGATCCACGCGTTCGGCCCCGAGAGCCGCCGCGTCGCTTGTTCCTCGGTGATGTTCAGTCCGGCGTCGCTCGCGCTCACTTGATCGCGCCGCGCGCCTTATAGAAAGCCGTCGCCGCCGGGTGGAACGGGATCGCCGTCTTTGCAGCCGCCCCCTTGAGCGTCAGCGTCTTGGCCTCGGGATGGATCTTCTGCACCTCGGCCAGATTGTCGAAGATGCCCTTCAGGATCTTATCGACCGTCTCCGCCTTCATCCCCGCATCGACGAACAGAATATTCGCAACGCCCACACCCGGCACGTCCGCGGCCGTCCCCGCATAGACCGCCTTCGACATTGTGAAGCCACGATAGAGGTCGGCATGCTTCGCATTCAGCTTCGCCAGCAAATCGCCCGCCGGCACGAACGCGATCTTGACGTTCCCCGTCGTTACCAGGTCGGTGATGGCCGACGTCGGCAAGCCGCCGATCCAAAACATCGCATCGATCTTACTGTCCTTCAGCGCCGCAACCGATTCCGACACGCCAAGATTGTCGCGCGTGACATCCTTCATCGGATTGAGACCGGCCGCCTCCAGCAGGCGGTCGGCAATCGCCTCCGTACTCGACCCGGCAGAGCCGACCGACACGCGCTTGCCCTTCATCTGCGCGACCTTGGCGATCTTCGAGTCCGCCCGCGTCACGACATGCACGAAGCTGTCGTAGAGCACTGCAATCGCCTGAATTTTCTGCGCGCCGGTATCCTTGTAAGCCCCGGTCCCGTTCACGCCGTCGACAGCCGAGTCGATGGTCGAAAACCCGACATCCGCATCGCCCGCGCCGACCAGCTTCACATTGTCGACAGACCCGCCCGTGACCTCGGCGGTCACCTGCACCCCCGCGACATGCTTCGACAGCACCCGCGCGAGCCCGCCGCCATAGGGATAATAGACACCGCCGGTGCCCCCGGTGGCGATCGACAGACGCAGCTTGGCCGCCGCAACGGCCTGCCCCACGGCGCCGGCGCTCAAGGCGACGACGGCGATCAGAGCCACAAGACGACCAACCCGCATGCGAACGATCCTCACGAACGGTAGGGAAATTTGCGGCCGGACTTTGCCAAGCCTTTGAGATCAGAGCAAATCGGCTCTATGACCTGACCCGTCATGATCAAGATCAACGACCAAATATCGCTGCGGGACGACGAAATCACGGAGACCTTCGTCCGCTCCTCCGGCCCCGGCGGCCAAAACGTCAACAAGCTGTCGACGGCGGTCGAACTGCGCTTTGACGTGCGCGGCTCGCCCAGCCTGCCCGACCACGTCTCGATCCGCCTCCAGCAGCTCGCCGGCCGCCGCCTGACCAAGGACGGCATCCTGATTATTGAGGCCCAGACCCACCGGACGCAGGAACGCAACCGTGCGGACGCCCTGGCCCGCCTGATCGCCCTGATCCGCGAGGCGGCCATTGTCCAAAAGCCGCGCAAGAAGACGAAACCCTCCCGCGCCGCCCGGGCCGAACGCGTGGAACACAAGGTCCACCGTGGCAAAGTGAAACGCCTGCGCGGCAAGAAACCCGACATGGATTAGCCATACGTGCCTTCGGCGTCATGGTGCGGACCTCCGCGCCGTGACACACTGGGGACAACCCCGGAGCCCGCGCGAAAAATGACGACGACCTCGACCGATCTGCTGACCAGCCGCAAGAACCTGCACGAAACCAAATTTGTCGAGACGGAATTGCCGGCGCTGAAACCAGGTCAGGCGCTGTTCAAGATCGACACCTTCGCCTTCACCGCCAACAACGTGACCTACGGCGCGTTCGGCGACGCGATGATGTACTGGAACTTCTTCCCCGCCCCCGAAGGCTTCGGCCGCGTGCCCGTCTGGGGCTTCGCCGACGTCGTCGAGTCCAACGCGAAAGGCGTTGAGGTCGGCGAACGCTTCTGGGGCTATTGGCCGATCTCGACCCATCTCATCGTCGAACCCGCCCGCGTCACCACCCATGGCTTCTCCGACGGCGCCGCGCACCGCCAAAAGATGGCGCAAGTCTACAACAGCTATATCCGCGCCGCCGCCGACCCGAACTACAACAAGGAACGCGAGTCCGAACGCGCGCTGCTCCGCCCGCTGTTCACGACCTCGTTCCTGATCGACGACTTCCTGGCCGAAGCCGACTTCTTCGGCGCGCGCGAAGTCATCCTGTCGAGCGCGTCGAGCAAAACATCGCTGGGCCTCGCCTTCCTGCTGCACAACAACCGCCGTGGCCAAATCGCCGTCGTCGGCCTGACGTCGAAGGCGAACGTGCCCTTCGTCGAGAAGACGCGCTATTACGACCGCGTCGTCGCCTACGACGCCATCGCCCAAAGCCCGCGCGACCGCGCCGCCGTCTTCGTCGACATGGCCGGCAACGGCGAGGTCCGCGCCAACGTCCACCGTCATTGGGACGAGCGCCTGAAATACAGCTGCGCCGTCGGCGCGACCCACTGGGACAACATGGCGTCGAGCGAAGGCCTGCCCGGCCCCAAGCCGCAAATGTTCTTCGCCCCCGACCGCGTGAAGAAGCGCCTTCAAGAATGGGGCGCCGAGGGCCTCGAAAATCGCCTCGCCACCGCCACCAACCGCTTCATCTCCTCGGTCGACGGCTGGATGAAAATCGTCAAAGGCAAAGGCAAAGCCGACGTCGAACGCGTCTACCGCGACATGGTCGACGGCAAGGTCAAAGCCGAAGAAGGACACATGCTCTCGCTCTGACGGCGAGCATTGATGGGGGAAACGTGCGCTGGATCATCGGACTCGTCGTCGCGGCGTTCGCCGTCGCCGCGCTCGCGCAACCCGCGCCTGAAACCGTCGTCAACGTCCTCGACACGAAGACGCTGAACACGCTGGAAGCCGAAGGCTTCAGCCTCTCTGAACAACTCGGCGGCGCGAAAGCGGCCTCGACCGCCGACATGTACCAAGCGAACGCGCTCTACCGCAGCTTCGCCGACGTGATCGGCCGCCCCCTGCCGCACGATCCGGGAACGGACCAGCTTCCAGCCGACATTCCGCAAGACGCCGGCGACATCCCCGAGATGGTTCGCCTCATTCGCAACTTCGAAGACAAGGGCAAGCGTTCGAACAACGACACCAAGGGCGGCTACTTCATCCGCCACGTTTCGAACAATTCGCAGCACCCCTACACGGTCGAACGCGACGGTGACGAACCGCGCCACTTCGACGAACGCTGGCTGAACTCGAAATACGCCGAGATGAAGCTGATCGCCGTCATCAACCGCATGGACCGCGCCGACTTCGACCCAACAAGCTGCGGTGAAGTCCGCTTCATCTACCGCCTAAGCTACCGGTCGCCGAAGTCGAGCTCGTCGCTGCCCTTCTTCCTCAACATCGTCAAAACCTATCCCAAGCAAGCCGATTGCGCGCCATTCGCCAAACGCTGGCAGCTCACAAGCGTCTCCGCAGCGACCCTGCGCAACGCCGCGCTGAAGGACCTCTCGTTCAAGCAGATGGAAGTAAACTTCCAATCGCTGCGCTTCACCTCCGGCTACATGCACGATTTCGGCGGCCAAGCGATGTACATGCAGCGCATCTTCCGCCTCGCCAACGGCAAACTCGAACCGGTCGCCCTGGAGAACACGCCCGACGTCCAAGCCTTCGAACGTGACCCCGCCCTGCTGAAGAAACTCGTGGCGTACTTGAAACAAGGCGATCACCTCGCCCGTCTCGACGAAGGCACGTTGGTCATCGACGATCCGTCGCTCATGACGAAGTTTTCGATCTCATGGTCGACGATGGGCCGCGCCCGCACGGCGAACAAACCCTACAGCCGCATCTTCCAAAACCACCGCGCCGACCTCCAGTCCATCGACATCGCAAGTCTCAAGTTCATCAAGTCCCACGACGCCCTCGTCGAACGCCTGAACAATTTAACCTGCATGGGCTGTCACCAATCCGGCGGCACGGCAGGCTTTCACCTGCTGGGCTACGCCGACGACCGCTTCTCCCACGGCTTCAACAAACAGCAACAAGCCCTCTCGCCCCACGCCGCCGCCGAAACCGTCCGCCGCAAAGCCTACGTCGAAGCCCTGGCCGCAGGCCGCAAACCCAACACCTTCCGCCCGCACTCAAATTTCTCGGACGGCGAGTGGACGGCCGCCGCAGGCGAACCGAAATTCAGACCCGCCGCCGTCGGCCAACTCTGCGTGGCCGGCAACGACTTCGCCGGCGCACCGGCGTGCGGCCAACAGACGACATGTCAGCGCACCGTCACCTCGAAAACCGAACCCGTGATCTTCGGGGAATGCGTCGCGAAGGGCAGCCCCGCGTCAGCCGGCGCCGTCTGCTGGAAAGGCGAAATCACGGAAACGACGAAGCTGCCGCAAGACCGCGGCCCCATTCCCGCCTACAACCTCTTCGCCTTCCAGGACAAATGGAGCCTAAAGGGCTCGGCCTACGCCGGCGGCGAACTCGGCAACCTGCGCTGCGTACTGCCACAAAGCGGCGCCCCGCTCGGCCGCTCAAGCCGCAAATGCACGATGGAAGAAGAAAACTTCGAGGGCCTCGACCTCGCGAAGAAAACGCCGCCGCAACTTTGCGCCAACCAAGGCGGCAACGGCTTCGACCTCTGCGCAGCGACCGGCAACTCCGGCGCCTGCCTCGAAGCCCGCGTGGTCCGCGGCCTACTCGACACATGTTCCCCAACACGCGGCTGCCGCGAGGACTACATCTGCCAAAAATTCCCCGCCTACAACAAAATCGCGACGAGCAACTACGGCAACATCAGAGCCAACGGCCAACGCGCCAACCTCTCAACCCCATCGAAGATCCGCGGCGAAGCCATCGAAGCCCTACACAAAAACGAAGTCGGCTTCTGCGTCCCCACATACTTCCTGTTCAACATGCGCCTGGACGGCCACCCCAGCCCGGTCACCGGACAACCGCCCGGCCAACCACGTCTCGGCGCAACACAAGTCGTCAGAGGCTATCGCTAACGTTCACACATCTCTGTCATCCCGGAAGCTAGCGAAGCTCGATCGCGGAACGCGATCGTAGCGGAGCTTGCTGTCCGGGACCCAGGGTCGCGGCATCAAGTGGTGGAGCGCGTGGCCCTGGGTCCCGGACAGTAAGGCTCGCAACCAACTGCTTCGCGGTTGGGCTCACCTAACTTCCGGGATGACGGATTGGGGAAAACGCTGGCGCTACTTCTTCTTCCGCGCCTTCACAGGCGTCTCGCCTTTGCTCTTCTTCGCTTTGAACTCGCCACGCACGAAATGATCGGCGACGATCTGTGCGATCGCCATCGTCACCTTCTTGCCCGTCGGAATGTGCAGGAATTCGTTAGGCCCATGCGCGTTCGAATGCGGCCCGAGCACGCCGGTGATCACGAACTGCGTCTCCGGAAACTTTTCGCCCAGCATGCCCATGAACGGAATCGTCCCACCCTCGCCCATGTAGACGACGGGCTTGCCGAACGCCATCTGCGACGCGCGCGCGACAGACGACTCCAGCCACGGCGCAAGGGCCGGCGCATTCCACCCCGTTCCGCCGCGATCGAACTTAACCTCGACCTGCGCATTGTAGGGCGGCTTCTTCGTCAGCAACTTCTCGACCGCCTCGATCGCCTTGTTCGCATTCAACGTCGGCGGCCAACGGAACGACAGCTTCAACGTCGTGTAGGGCAGCATCACGTTTCCCGCATCGACGGAAGGCGTAAGGCCATCGGCCCCGATCACCGCCAATTGCGGCCGCCACGTCCGATTGAGTACGAGCTCCGACAACGTCTTGGCCACCGGCAACGTACCGCCCGCAAACGGCATCTTCGAATAAACCTCAGGCCCCAGAACCTTCGCCGCCGCCTTCGCCTGCGCGATGCGCTGCTTCGGGATCGAGACGTAGAGCTCCTTCGGCAAAATCCGCCCCGTCGCCTCATCCTCAACGCGCGACAGCAACTGCCGCGCAATACGGAAACTCGACGGCACGATCCCCGACGCATCGCCGGAGTGCACGCCTTCGGTCAGCACCTTCACGGTCATCGTGCCCACGCCGTTGCCGCGCAACGATGTCGTCAGCCACAGCTGATTGTAGTTCCCGCAACCCGAATCCAAACACACGACCAGCGACGGCTTACCGATCCGCGCCGCCAAATGATCGATGTAGAACGGCAAATCGTAACTGCCGGATTCCTCGCAAGCCTCGATCAAGATCACGCAGCGTGCGTGCGGCACGCCCTGATCCTTCAACGCCGTCAGCGCCGCGATCGACCCATACATGGCATAACCGTCGTCCGCCCCGCCACGTCCGTAAAGCTTGTCGTCCTTCAGAACCGGCGTCCACGGCCCAAACCCGTCCCACCAACCCTTCATCTCCGGCTGCTTATCGAGATGCCCGTAGAGCAATACGGTGTCGTTGCCCGTCCCCGGCACCTCGATGAAGATCACTGGCGTCCGCTTCTCCAACCGCACGACCTCAAGCGTCGCGCCCGGCAACCCGGCAATCTCCTTACGCGCCCAAGCCTCCATCAGCTTGACCGCATCATCCATATACCCGTGCTCGATCCACTTCGGATCGTAAGCCGGCGACTTGTTTGGAATCCGGATGTACTCGGTCAGCGAAGGAACGATCGCATCGCCCCAAACCCCATCGACGTGCTGCTTCAAGCGTTGCGTATCAAACATCTGGCGATCTTTCCCGATTCTGGAGACCCTACCGGTCGCCACGACTTAGCGAACTAACCCACCGATCGATCAGTGTCTCGATACGATTTCGATCCTTCGCACTCTTAGCGTTCGAAATCCAAGCAACGACAGCAAAAAACGCCGTGAGCACGGCTGAAAACACAAGGCTGACCATGTAAAGGCTTACAAACCGTGCATCAACGAGAAATGCCGCGAAGGAGCCGGACGGCTCGAGTAGAAAGTACTTCACCGTGTACGCCGAGAGCCACACCAGTGAAATACTCGTATGTGTCATCGCAAACACGAGTGGTACCGCTGCCCAGAGCTTCCACTCGTTTCGCATTCTATTTCCGACCCACAAACGGCAACGTTGACGTTAGCCCGCCGTCAACCGGGAAAGCCTGTCCGTTCACGTAGGACGCTTCATCCGACGCCAGGAACAAAGCCATCGCCGCGATTTCCTCCGGAACGCCATACCGCGCCGTCGGATTGAGTTGCCCGATCTTGCCCTCATTCCCGCGCGCACGAGCGCCGTCGAAAATCGGCTTCGTCATGCCCGTCTCGATCAACCCCGGACAGATCGCATTGACGCGCACGCCTGTTCCGTAAAGTTCGTTCGCCGTCGTCTGCACCAATGAAATCACACCGGCCTTCGAGGCCGAATAAGGCGTCGGCCCCGCATTCGCGCGAATGCCGGCGACAGAGGCCGTGCAAACGATCGCGCCTTTCTTCTGCGCCACCATCAACGGCACGACATGCTTGATCGCCAGAAACGGCCCGATCAGATTGACGCGAAGAATCTCCTGCCACTGCTCGACCGTCTGCTCGACGATCGGCACATACCCGCCGGAGATCCCGGCGTTGGCATAAATCGCATCGACGCCGCCGAATTCTTTCACCGCGCGCGCAATGTAACCCTTCACGTCCGCTTCAGACCCTGCATCGCCGGTCAGCGCGATCGCGCGCCCACCCGCCTTCGTGATCATCTCGACGGTTTCGTGCACGGCCTCGCTCTTGTCGACGCACAATACCTGCGCGCCTTCCTTCGCGTACAGCTTCGACGACGCGCGCCCGATGCCCGATCCCGCGCCCGTGACGATCGTGCGCTTACCCTGAAGCCGTCCCATGAAACCCTCTTATTGTTCGAATGCGGATAGGCGGTTCTAACCCCTGGGAGCGCCGGCTTCCAGCCTCCGCCAAGGCTTCGCCCAGCTTGAGGTACCTCGAGGGGCGCCGTAGCTTTAGCGAAGGCGGCCAGCCGGCATTCGCGAAGCGAATAAAGAGCCGGCAAGATGCCGGCACTCCCAGGCATTCAGCCCGCTTTCTTCGCCGAACCCGATGCCCCGGCAAGCCGCCGCCCGGCCGCGGAATCCGCGATCAGCGTCTTGAGCCGCTTCAACCGCGTCTCTTCGCGCTTCGCGTTCATCACCCACCACAGCGCGATACGCTGATACCCCGGCGGTTGCGCGGTGAAGAAGGCCCAGGCACGCTTGTTCGACTCGAACAGCGCCTTCAACGCCGGATCGAACGGCCGGCGCGTTTCATACGAATAGTTGAGCCCGGCCTTTTCACCCCGCGCCTCATACGCCTTCGTGCCGGCAGGCTTCATCCGCCCATCGGCGATCAGCCGCTTGACGTGATTGACGTTAATCGCGCTCCACTTGCTTTTCGCCTTGCGCGGCGTGAAGCGGATCGTGTGGTGATCCGCGGCCCCGCGCCGCACGCCATCGATCCACCCGAGGCACAACGCCCCGTCCAGCGCCTCCGCATAGGTCATCGACGGCTTGCCGGAACTCTTCTTCCAAAACCCGACCAGCAACTCATCGGCCGCCGCGTGGTTCTTCTCAAGCCACGCACGAAACTCGGCAGGCGTGGCGAAGAAACGCGCCTTCACCGGAACTCGTCGTTCAACGCATCGAGCGCCTTCGACCCCGGGCAAAGCTCCTTCGCCCCCAACCGGTTCAACGGCACATCGACCGTGCGCAAAAACCCATGCAGATCGCGCGGATTGGGATCGAGATAGAGCAACCCCGTCACCAACTCGCCCTTCTCGTGATGCTTCTGCAGATAGTCCATGGCCGCCACGCGGTTCGTCGGATCGTACGAGTCATGGATTTTGTGCAGCCGGATGATCGACCCGTCGTGCTGCTCGACCTCCTGCGCGGTGCCCGGCGCGTAGTCGACCGTGATTTCCGCCCGGCTCTCGATGAAGTCGATGGTGTTCACCGCCTCGTTGTGCTCGCGCACGAAATCGAAGCTCTTGGTCGAACCCGCATGATTGTTGAACGCGACGCAGGGGCTGATCACGTCGATGAACGCCGGCCCGTTATGCGCCATCGCCGCCTTGATCAGCGGCACGAGCTGCCCCTTGTCGCCCGAGAACGAGCGCCCAACGAACGTCGCGCCCGCCATCAACGCCATGCCGACCAGATCGATCGGCGCGTCGTTGTTGGTGCCACCCGCCTTCGACTTAGACCCGCGGTCGGCCGTCGCCGAGAACTGCCCCTTGGTCAAACCGTAAACGCCGTTGTTCTCGGTAATGTAGACCATGTTCACGCCGCGCCGCACGCAATGCACGAACTGACCCAACCCGATCGACGCCGAGTCGCCGTCGCCGGAAATGCCGAGATAGAGCAAATTCCGGTTCGCCATATTCGCGCCCGTCAGCACCGACGGCATGCGCCCATGCACGCTGTTGAAACCGTGGCTCTGGCCCAGCAGATAATCCGGCGTCTTCGACGAACACCCGATGCCCGACAGCTTCGCCACGCGATGCGGCTCGATGTTGAGCTCAAAACACGCCTGGATCAGCGCTGCGGAAATCGAGTCGTGCCCGCAACCGGCGCACAACGTCGAAATCGCGCCCTCATAATCGCGATGCGTAAACCCGCGCTCGTTCTTCTCGAGACCGGGGTGCCGGAACTTCGGCTTGGTGAGATAGGTCATGACGCAACCTTCGTACGCGGCGGCTTGCCGAAGGCCTTCAGCCGGTCCGCGATTTCCTTGGTGATGAAGCGCGCCGTAATCGGCGTACCGTCGTAGTGCAAAATCGAAATGATGCGCGCCGGATCGATCGCGCCTTCGTTGACCAGCAGCATGCGCATCTGCGCATCGCGATTCTGCTCGACGACGAAGACTTGATCGTGCGCGTTGACGAACTCCATCACCTCATCGGCGAACGGAAACGCGCGTATGCGCATCGTATCGAGATGAATGCCTTGCCCCTCAAGCGACGCCATCGCCTCATCCATCGCAGCCGATGTCGACCCGAAATAGATCACGCCATAGCGCGAGCCTTGCTGGGCGTTACGGATGACTGGCGCCGGCACCAATTGCTTCGCCGTTTCAAGCTTGCGCAACAGACGCTGCATGTTGTCGACGTAATCGGAGCCTTCCTCCGAATACTTCGCATAACGATTGCGCGACGTCCCGCGGGTGAAATACGCGCCGCGCGTCGGATGCGTACCGGGCAGCGTACGGTAGGGAATGGCGTCGCCGTCGCGATCGAGGTAACGGCCGAACTCTGTCCCCGACTCAAGATCCTCGAACGTCATCACCTTCCCGCGGTCATACTGCCGCGTGTCATCCCACTGGAAAGGCTTCGTCAGCCAGTCGTTCATCCCGATATCGAGATCGAGCAGCACAAAGATCGGCGTCTGCAACCGCTCCGCCAAGTCGAATGACTGCGCCGCGAACTCGAACGACTCGTACGGATCCTCCGGCAGCAGCAACACGTGCTTCGTATCTCCGTGGCTGGCGTAAGCGCACACGGTCAAGTCGGACTGCTGCGTCCGCGTCGGCATACCCGTCGAAGGCCCGCCACGCTGAATATCGAAAATCACGGCAGGTATCTCAGCGAAATAAGCGAGCCCCAGAAACTCCTGCATCAACGAAATGCCCGGCCCCGACGTCGACGTGAACGCCCGCGCGCCGTTCCATCCCGCACCGATGACGGACCCGATGGCCGACAACTCATCTTCCGACTGGATGATCGCAAAGCGGTTCTTCTTCGTCTCCGGATCGACGCGAAAGCGCTTGCAGTGCTTCATGAACGCTTCGGCCATCGAGGTCGACGGCGTGATCGGATACCACGCACAAACCGTCGCCCCGCCGTAAACGGCGCCTAGCGCCGCCGCATCGTTGCCGTCGAGGAAGATACGATCGCCGACCTTGTCCGACCGCTTCACGGAAAGCCCGCACGAGCCCTTCAGATGCGCGCGCACATAATCGCGGCCCAACCCCAACGCCTCGAGATTCGGCTTGATCAGCCGATCCTTGCCCGCATATTGCTCGCCGACCAGCTTCTCGATCTCGCCATGATCCATGTTGAGCAATTCGCCGAGTGCGCCGACATAGATCATGTTCTTGAGCAGCTGCCGGTCGCGCGGATTGTCGTACCGGCTGTTCGCCATCTCCGTCAGGGGCACGCCGATCACGTTGATGTCGGGCCGAAACTTCGACGGCGGCAAAGGCTTCGTCGAGTCATAGAACAGATAACCGCCCGGATCGATCGAGGCGACGTCCTTGTCCCACGTCTGCGGGTTCATCGGCACCATCAGATCGACGCCGCCGCGACGCCCGAGCCACCCTTCACCCGAGACGCGCACCTCGTACCAGGTGGGCAGGCCCTGAATGTTCGACGGAAAGATGTTGCGCGTCGCGATCGGCACGCCCATGCGCAGGATCGACCGCGCGAACATCTCGTTCGCACTCGCCGAGCCTGAACCGTTGACGTTCGCGAATTTGACGACGAAATCGTTCGTCGCCTCTATCTTTGGCATGAGTCCGCCTGCACAATTTCAATAAGCGATTTCTGCATGTCCCACGCGCCCGTGGGGCAGCGCTCGGCGCACAGCCCGCAGTGCAGGCAAAGGTCTTCGTCCTTCACCATCACGCGGCCGGTCTTCAACCCATCGCCGATATAAAGATCCTGCGTCTTGTTCTTCGCCGGCACCGTCAGCCGCGTGCGCAGATCGGCCTCGTCCCCGTTCTGCGTGAAGGTGATGCAATCCAGCGGACAAATATCGACGCAAGCATCGCATTCGATGCACAGCTTCGCGGCGAAAACGGTCTGCACGTCGCAGTTCAAACAACGCTGCGCTTCTTTGTAGCCAAGCCCGCGGTCGTACCCGAGTTCGACTTCAGCCCGCACGTCTTTCAGTGCCACTTCGTTCGGCAGATGCGGCACCTTGTAACGCAGGTCGAGCGCCACATCGTTGTCGTACGACCACTCATGAATGCCCATCTTCTGGCTCATGAGGTTCATCAACGGCGGCGGACGATCGTTCACGTCCTCAGCCTGGCAAACCTTGTGGATCGAAATCGCCGCGCCATGCCCGTGCGCCACAGCCCAGATGATGTTCTTAGGCCCAAACGCAGCATCGCCGCCGAAGAACACCTTCGGGTTCGAAGACTGATACGTCACCTCGTTGACGACCGGCATACCCCACTTGTCGAACTCGATCCCGACATCGCGCTCAATCCACGGAAACGCATTCTCCTGACCGACCGCGACCAGCACGTCGTCGCACGGCATCAGCACATCAGGCTCGCCCGATGGCACCAGACTGCGCTTACCCTTCGCGTCGAATTCGGCCTTCACCTTCTCGAACAGAACGCCGGTCAACTTCCCGCCGCTGTGCTTGAATTCCTTCGGCACGAGGAAATTGTGAATCGGAATCCCTTCGCGCTGCGCGTCTTCCTTCTCCCAAGGCGACGCCTTCATCTCGTCGTAGCCCGACCGCACGACGACGTTCACGTCATCGCCGCCCAACCGTCGCGACGTCCGGCAGCAATCCATCGCCGTGTTGCCGCCGCCCAGCACGATCACGCGCTTGCCGATCTCGGTCGTATGTCCGAACGAAACCGACGACAGCCAGTCGATGCCGATGTGAATATTCGCCGCCGCCTCTTCGCGCCCCGGAATCTCAAGATTACGCCCGCGCGGCGCACCGCAACCGACGAACACCGCGTCGTAACCTTCGGCCAGCACCGACTTCAAACTGTCGACGCGCTTGCCCATGCGCAGCTCGGGCTCAAGCTGCGTGATGAACCCGACCTCTTCGTCCAGCACCGTCTCCGGCAAGCGGAACTTCGGAATCTGCGTCCGCATCATCCCGCCCGCGAACGGATCCTGATCGTAGATGACGACGTGATAGCCAAGCGGCAACAAATCCCGCGCCACGGTCAGCGACGCCGGCCCCGCCCCGATCAACGCCACGCGCTTCCCGTTCTTCGTCACCGCAGGCTTCGGCAACCGGTCCAGCACATCGCCCTTGTTGTCGGCCGCGACGCGCTTCAAGCGGCAGATCGCAACCGGCTCATCCTCCACGCGCCCACGCCGGCACGCCGGCTCACACGGCCGGTCGCACGTTCGCCCAAGCACCCCCGGAAACACATTCGATTTCCAGTTGACCATATACGCATCTGCGTACCGCCCCGCCGAGATCAGCCGGATGTACTCCGGCACCGGCGTATGCGCGGGACACGCCCACTGGCAGTCGACGACCTTATGGAAATAGTCGGGGTTCGAGATGTCAGTGGCCTTCATGCCCGGCCGCTGAGGTTTCGCCGGCGCATCAATGGCGTCGATACTCATAGTGCGTTCGGTCTCCTCCAAAGGGCGCACGAAGCGAGACTGTTCTTATTATGATGAAGCACCCCGGACGCCCACTATAGACGCCTGCCCCGCCGCCGTCATAGACCGTTGCCGACGCCAACGCTCTAATTCGACAAAGAAATTAGGGCCATCTCGCCGGTGCGAAACACGGCGGGCAACTATCTCAAGGGCTGACATGGCTGAGACAACGCCGGATCTCTCGAAACACAAAAATCGCTTGCCCCCGGCAAAGTTGCGTCGGACCTGCGACCCGAAGTCGTTCACATTCAAGACGACGGCGGAGTTGAAGCCCTTCGAAGGCCTCGTCGGCCAAGAACGCGCGCTTGAGGCGCTGGATCTCGGCGCCCGCATCGACAAGCCCGGGTTCAACGTTTTCGTCCTCGGCGAACGCGGCACCGCGCGCCACGGCACCGTCCGCGGCCTGATCGACAAATACGCCGCCCGCATGCCCGCCCCGTCCGACTGGGTCTATGTCGCGAACTATTCGCAAGCCGACCGCCCGCGCGCCATCGCACTGCCGCCCGGCCGCGCCGAAAAATTCAAGACCGCGATGGACCACGCCGTCGACGAACTGCTGTCGCTGATTCCGGCCGTGTTCGAGAGCGAGGAGTACCAAACCCGCCGCCGCACCGCTCTCGAAGACGTGAACGAAGCGCAAGAGCAAGCTTTCGAAGCCCTGAACGAGAAAGCCCGCGCGCAAAGCGTGGCACTGCTCCGCACGCCCGTCGGGTTCACCTTCGCCCCGATCGCCGCGGGCGCCGTGATGAAACCGGAAGTATTCAACGAGCTGCCCGACGCCGAGCGCAAAATCCTCACCGACAAAATCGAAGCGCTGCAAAAAGATCTGGCGCTTCTGCTCGAACGCATGCCTGGCTGGGAACGCGAACGCCGCCAGAAGGTGACCGAACTCGACCGCGAATACGCACGTCTCGCCATTCTGGACATCATGCGCGAGGTCGCGAAAACCTTCAGCGATCTACCCGAAGTCCTCTCGCACATCGAAGCGACGACGCAGGAACTGGTGTCGCAAGTCGGCCTCTTCCGCGTCAGTTCCGCAGCCAAACGCGAAGAGGTCGCCCCCGGCGTCGCCGTCGCCGACATCGTGACCGAGGCCGACCCGCGCTTCCGCCGCTTCCGCGTCAACCTCTTAGTCGGCGACGGCGAGAAAAAATCGGCCCCCGTCGTCATCGAAGACAACCCGTCGATGGGCAACCTCGTCGGCCGCATCGAACAGCAAGCGCAGATGGGCGCTCTCTTCACCGACTTCACGCTCATCCGCGCCGGCAGCCTGCATCTCGCCAACGGCGGCTACTTACTCATCGACGCGCGCCGCCTTCTCCTTGAACCCTACGCGTGGGAGGTATTGAAACGCTGCCTGCGCGCGCGCCAGATCACGATCGAGTCCCCGACCGACCGCGTCTCCATCCTCACCGCACAATCGCTGAAGCCCGATCCGATCCCGCTGTCGACCAAGGTGATCCTCTTCGGCGACCGCCATCTCTATTACGCCCTCTTTGAAGGCGACCCCGACTTCGCCGAACTCTTCAAAATCGCCGTCGATTTCGAGGACACGGTGAACTGGACCGACGCCAGCGCCAACGATTACGCCAACCTGATCGGCTCGATCGCGCAGCGCGAAGAGCTCCGCCCGCTCTCGCCCTCCGCCGTCGCCCACGTCATCGAAGAACTCGCGCGCGAAGCCGAAGACGCCGCCAAGCTCTCGCTGCGCATCGGCAACCTCGCCGACCATCTACGCGAAGCCGACTTCTGGGCCGCCGAAGCGGGCCACAAGGTCATCGACGCACCCGACGTCGACCGCGCCATGTCCGCCTACGAACGTCGCCACGAACGCGTCAGCATCCGCGCGCAGGAAATGATCGAACGCAACATCATGTTGATCGACACCGCCGGCGCAAAGGTCGGCCAGATCAACGGCCTCAGCGTCATGTCGCTGGGCGGCTACGCCTTCGGCAAGCCGACCCGCATCACGGCGCGCGTACGCATGGGCACCGGCCGCGTCATCGACATCGAACGCGAAGTGGCTCTCGGCGGACCATTGCATTCCAAGGGCGTCCTGATCCTCTCGTCCTACATCGCCAGCCGCTACGCCACCGATCGCCCGACATCGCTCTCCGCAAGCCTCGTCTTTGAACAATCCTACGGCGGCGTCGACGGCGACAGCGCCTCGTCGACCGAACTCTACGCCTTGCTCTCAGCGCTTGCCGAGGTGCCGATCCGGCAAAGCTTCGCCGTCACCGGCTCCGTGAATCAACGCGGCGAAGTCCAAGCTATAGGCGGCGTCAACGACAAGATCGAAGGCTACTTCGCGCTCTGCCGCGCCCGCGGTCTCGACGGCACGCACGCGGTGATGATCCCGAAGGCGAACGAACAACACCTGATGCTGCGCCGCGACGTCGTCGCCGCCGTCCAGCAAGGCAAGTTCCACATCTTCTCCGTCTCGACGATCGACGAGGGCATCGAAATCCTCACCGGCGTCCCCGCAGGCGAACCGGGCCCCGACGGCCGCTTCCCGAAGGATACGATCAACCGCCGCGTCGAAGACCGCCTCATCGCCTTCGCCGAAGCCCGCCGCAAATTCGGCGTCGACGAGGGCAAGACATCATGACCGTCATCGCGCGCCGCATTGTCTTGCGTTTGGATCCGGCAAGGCTGCAAGACGGCGCGCTGCCTCACGCGATGCGCTTGGCCAAGGCCTTCCACGCCGAACTCGCCGCCCGCATGATCGCCGACACGCGCTTCGCCGCAGCCTTCGCCGGCCCAAAGGTCGAACGCCAACTGCGCCACGCCGAAGCCAACCTGCGCCGCGAACTGACCGGCCTCGCCAAACGCGAAAGCGCAAGCTGCACCTTCGAAGTCGTCCACTGCGCCGGCATCCTCGCAAGCGAATGCGCGATGGACGACGACGACATCGTCGCCATTGAACTGCCGCGCCTCGAAGTCTCCCGCGCCGAACTGCGTGAGGAGATAGCGGCGACCCTAACCCACGCCCGCGGCGTTCTTCTGCTGCCCGCCACCGAACGCACGATCGTCGGTCCGGTCGTCGCCATCGTCGAACACCGCGAGCACGCGCAAACGTTCATCGAACAAGCCGACCGCATTGCCGAAGCGCTCGGCGCCCCGCTGAAGATCGTGGAACACAACAGCGCACCGGCAGCCCGCGCCGAGCGCCAAGAAACCGGCGACATCGCGACCACCGTTCGCAGGCTCGGCGCCGTCCTCGCCGTCGTCGACGCCAAGGACCCGATCGCCGACGCCCTCATCGCCCGCCCCCGCTTCCTGCGCGAACTCGCAACACCGTTGCTGCTGCTGAAGACCTAGAGTGCGTTTGCTTGAAGCGGACCCGCAGCGGCGATTCAGCTTCACCACAAAGCCTCAAAGAACACAAAGTTCCACGAAGATTTTCCCGGCGCGCAGCGCCAGTCATGTCGTTGCCTGCGGCGCAACACGCCTTTGTGAACCTTCGTGTTCTTTGAGGCTTTGTGGTGAAGCTGAATCGCCACTGCTTCCGGCGGCGCCGGAAGCGCTCTAAGTCTGCAAGACCGAACGATCGATATCGGCAATCCGTGGCTTCCCGATCAGCGCCATGCTCGTGCGCAACTCGCGCTTCATCGTCTCAAGCACGCCGGTCACGCCCGCCTCGCCCTTCGCGGCGACGCCGTAAACCCAAGCCCGCCCGATCATGCAAGCCTTCGCGCCAAGCGCCAGCGCACGCGTCACGTCCTGCCCCGAACGAATGCCGCCGTCCATCAAGACGGTGATCTTGTCGCCGACGGCTTCGGCGATCTTCGGCAATACCGCGATCGACGAAAGCGCCGCATCCAACTGCCGCCCGCCGTGATTGGAAACGACGATCCCCTCTACGCCGGACGCGACGGCTTCACGCGCATCGTCCTCGTCGAGCACACCCTTGATGATCAACGGTCCCTTCCACAACGAACGGATCCACTCCAAGTCTTTCCACGTCACGCTCGGATCAAGCGCCGTCGACGTCCATGCCAACAACTCACCCAGCGACGTCGCATTCGGCACGATGCCGCTTAAATTCCCGAGCGTCAGCGGCCGGCCTTTGTAACCGACGTCGTAGACCCACGACGAATGCCGCGCGACGTTCCACCCCAACCGCATACGCCCCACGGAGTTCAGCTTCACGCCGAACCCGTTTCGGATATCGCGATAGCGCGTGCCCAGCACCGGCAGATCGACGGTGAACACCAACGCCCCGCAATTCGCCGCCGACGCACGCGCCAGAATCTCGCGAACGACGCCGCGATCCTTCATCATGTAAAGCTGAAACCAGAACGGCTTCGACGTCGCCTTCCGCACCTCTTCGATCGGACACACGCCGACCGTCGACAGCGTAAACGGAATACCCGCCTTCTCCGCCGCGCGCGCCGCAAGCGTCTCACCCCGCCGCGCCATCATCCCCGCAAAGCCAACCGGCGCAAGGATGATCGGCAAGTCCAGCTTCTGCCCAAACAACGTCACCGACGTATCGAGCGCCGACACATCGCGCAAAACCTTTTGTCTCAGCGCCAGCTTCTGCAAATCGTCGCGATTGGCCCGCAGCGTCGACTCATCGAACGCCCCACCGTCGACATAGTCGAACATCACCCGCGGCAACTTCCGCCGCGCGAGTTCGCGATAGTCCGAAACAGAAGCAGGTGCGAGCATCAATGAATCCCAGCGAATCTGAAGGCGCAGTCTATCTCACACGTATTGCCGTCCAAGCCCGCTGACCGTCTCGCGAAACTCAGCAACCGTCTCGTCGATGATCTGCTTCACGGGCTTCACACTATCGATTCGCCCGGCGACCTGCCCCGACAAAGCGATCGAAGCCTCCATATCGCCGCCGAAGTAGAGATCCTTCGCGTGGCCGAACTCGGCCATGACGGACGGCCCCTGATACCCAGGCACCAGATCTCGCTCCAGCCGCGAGGTCTTCTCCGTGCGCAACGCCCGCAACGCCGGCCGCGAAAACTGATTGAGAAACACAGTGCTCGTGTCCTCGGCCTCGACGATCGCGCGCTTCCAATTCTGATGCACCGGCGACTCGGCGGCGGACACCATCCGCGTCCCCATCTGCACGCCCTCAGCCCCCAGCGCAAACGAAGCCGCCATCGATCGTCCGCAGGTCACGCCGCCCGCCGCAATGATAGGTACGTCAACCTTCTCGCGCACGAGCGGCAACAGCACCATCGACATCACGGGCTGCGGATTCTTGAACCCGCCGCCTTCGCCACCCTCCACGACAAGCCCGTCGACCCCGGCGTCGACCGCCTTGAGTGCCGCCTTCAGTGTCGGCACGACGTGAAACACCGTGAGCCCCATCGCCTTCAACTCGCGGCAGAACTTGCCGGGATCGCCCGCCGACGTCGTCACAAAGGTGACGCCCTGCTTGACGATCGCATCCTCGACGAACTTCAGGATGTTCGGATCGCGCACGAAGGCGAGCGCGATGTTTACGCCGAACGGCTTCGTCGTCAGCGTCTTCATCTTCGCGATCTCGCCGCGCACGGCGTCGAGCTCGCCCGACGACGTCTCGATGATCCCAAGCCCGCCCGCATTGGAAACGGCTGAAGCCAACTGTGACCGGGCGATCCACCCCATCGGCGCTTGTACGATCGGATACTGAACGCCCAACATCCGCGTGATGCGATTATCGAAACCCATGGGACTCACCAATTCTTCTTGATCGCAACCGCGCGCACGATTTTCACCGTGAACACTTGCTGCTCGTTCCGCAGAATAACCAGTTCGATCGTGCTGTTCCGCGGCCCCTGCATCCCGCGCGCAAAGAAATAGAACGGCACCCGCCCGCCCGCCGAATACGACCCGTCGATCGCGATCACCGCATCGCCGTTCTTCAAGCCGGCCTTCGCGGCGGGACTATTCGCCTGCAAGTCCGCAAGCTTCGGAAACGGCTGCGCCTCGGCCAGCCGCGCGCCGATCCCATAGGGGTCATAGGGCGGCGGCATGTCCGCGCGTCCCGAAGACGTCCAACCGGCAACCGCGACAAATGCAACAAGGGCCAAAGCGAATAGACGCGTCATCCCACATCTCCAATCGTTCCGGGCCGCACCATAGCCGAACGCCGCCCATCTGATACAAGGTCCGAATTGGCCCAATTGACGAGGGCCGCATTGGTCTGAATTGTGCCGTCGACTCACCGGACTCCACTTATGCGCAACCTCACCGCCGCCGTCTGCCTATCCCTGCTCGCCCTTGCCGGATGCGGTGAGAGCGCGCCGCCGCAGAACTCGTCCGGCACAAGCCCGCCGATGCGCACCGCCTGCACCACGCCCGAACAAGCCGGCGTCAAGGCGCAAGACATCACCCACAAGCTGGTCGAAAGCCGCAAAGCGGGCACGATCACACAAGACCAATACGTTGCCTTCAACACGACGATGAGCAACGCCCTACTCGCCTGGTCCGAAAAACAGGATCTGAAAGCCTATTGCGCCGCGCTCGACCGCATCGCCACCGACGCAAACCTGAAATAGCCGAAGTTCGAAGTCAGGTTGCGGAGTGCACGCATCGCCCGCGCAAGACACGTTCGCCTCCATCAAACGGAGGTTCAAATGTCATTCCGCATCACCGGCATCGACGCCGGCCAATTCGAACATCTCTTCGGCCTCAGCGACGAAGCCCTGGCCGAACATCATGCCAAACGCTACGTCGCCGACGGCCCCGGCTTTCCCTGCCGCGTCACCTTGGAAGATGCGAGTGAAGGTGAACGCGTGCTCCTGGTGAACTACCGCCACCAACCCTGCGCCACGGCGTACGCTTCGCAAGGCCCGATCTTCGTACGTGAACGCCGCGCGGACAGCGCCGAATGGATCGACGAAATCCCCGATCAATTCAAAGCGCGCCTGATCTCGCTGCGCGCCTACGATCGCGACGACATGATGATCGACGCCGACGTCGTCGACGGCAAGGAACTAAAGCCGTTGGTGGAACGCTTCTTCGCCAACGAAGAGGCGGCCTACCTGCACGCCCACTTCGCCCGCCGCGGCTGCTTCGCCGGCAGGATCGACCGGCGCTAAGCCGCGTCGTGCAGAATAACCCCAAGCGTATAACGCTCGCCCGCGCGCACGGTGCTCACGCCGTGCCGCAGGGCGACGCGCGAAAATCCCTTGGTTGACTTGACCGGCCGGTGATTGACCGCGAACAGCACCATGTCGCCCTGCCCAAGCGGCACGACCTGCGCCCGCGTCTGCCGCCGCGGCGCCGTCTCGGTCAGCACGAACTCGCCACCGTCGAAATCGCACGAAGGCACACTCAACAGCACCGCAGCCTGAATCGGAAACTGCACGCCGCCATAGAGATCCTGATGCAGCCGGTTGTAATCCCCCGCCCCATATTTCAGCAGCAACGGCGTCGGCCGCGCCTGCGCCTCGCCATGGCAATGCGCGAGAAACGCATCGAGATCGCCCGCATACCGCGTCGCCGAACCCAACTGCTCGGCCCAAACATTCGCGACCGGCGCCAAACGCTCGTAAAGCGTATGCCGCATCTCGTCGATCAACGGCGGCAGGTCATAAGCAAAATACTGATACTCGCCCAAACCAAACCCGTGCCGCCCCATGACGACCTTGCTGCGGAACAGATCGCGCTGCGCATACCAGCCGCGAACCTCCGCGCATGTCTCGACGGAGAACACGCCGCGCGCGACGGCATAGCCATGCGCATGAAGATCGCCCTCCACTTGCGTCCAGTCGACGGCAGAGAGCGCCGCGCGCGGCATCCCGCGCGCGGCCTTGAGTGATAAGGACATCGCTATTCCGCCGCTTCTTTGGCGAGCAGCGTCTTCTTCCGCTTCGGCCCGAAGTGATACCCGCCTAGGCTACCGTCGCTCGCCACGACTCGGTGACAGGGAATAGCGACCGCAATCTTGTTCGCACCGCACGCCTGCGCCACAGCACGCTGCGCCGTCGGATGCCCGATCGCTTTGGCGATGTCGCCGTAAGACCGCGTCTTGCCCGCCGGAATGCGCCGCAGCGCCTGCCAAACGCGCTCCTGAAACGCGGTCCCGCGAATGTCGAGCGGCAAATCAAGCGCGCCCGAAGGCTCCTCGACCAACGCAACGACGCGCGCCAACGCGCCGCTTAGCTCGCCGTCGGCCTCGATCAACCGCGCCTTCGGAAACCGCGACTGCACAGCGTCCCGCGCCGCCTTCGCAGAGTCGCCGAACGCCAGCGCACAAAGCCCACGCTCGCTCATCGCAATCCCGACAAACCCCAGCGAACACTTCGCCACCGCCGCCTTCAGCGTCAGCGCCGCGCCACCCGTCTTCACATCGCGCGGGCGCGCACCCAATCGGCGGCTCGCCTCATAAGCCCGGCTCGACGAATTGAATCCGGAGTCATACAGCGCCGCCGTCACCGTCTCGCCGCCCTTCAACCGCTCGCGAAACTTCTCGACCCGTTTGGCCAGCGCATACTGCTTCGGCGACAATCCCGTCGCCCGCTTGAAGAGCTTATGAAACCGTCCCTCGCTGAACCCCGCGCCGCGCGCCAGATCGGCGACACTCGGGACATTCTCGTCCCGCTCCAACCGCCGGCAAGCTTCCGTGATTACCTTCGCAATACGCGCCGACTGCGGCGCCTCATCCGGCTTGCAGCGCAGGCACGCGCGATATCCGGCCACCCGAGCCGAAGGAATATCGTCGAAGAATTCGATGTTCTCGCGCTTCGGCGGCCGCGCCGAACAATTCGGCCGGCAATAAATCCCCGTGGTCTTCACCGCGACGATGAACTGCCCGTCGGCATGGACGTCACGCGCCGCAAACGCGCGATACCGCGCCGCCTCGCTCGCATAAGTCTGACCGTTCGCCACGATCTCGTTTTCCGTGTTCAACATCTCCAATCCTCATCAATCGTGGACTGAAGATGGCGGGGCGCGGCCACAACCGCACCCCGCTTTCTGACATCAAACCTAGGCCGCGAAACGCCGAATTACAGGTATTTCGAGCGGTCCATCCCCTGCCGTTCCAACATCCAGCCCGGATACTCGGACGGCAGCTTCGACACCTCGTCCAAAACCTTCAACTCATCCGCCGAAAGCTTCAGATCCTTGGCCGCCAAATTGTCGGTCAGCTGCTCCACCGTCTTCGCACCGATGATGACGCTGGTGACCGGCGACCGGTGCAACAGCCAGGCAAGCGCCACACGCGCCACCGAACAATCATGCGCCTTGGCGATCGGTCTCATCGCATCGATGCAGGCAAACCCACGATCCTTGTTCACCGGCGGAAAGTCGAACGCCGTCCGTCGCGCATCATTCGGCCCGGCCGAGTCCTTGGAAAACTTGCCCGACAAAAACCCGCCAGCCAACGGCGACCACGGCAAAATCGCAAGCTTCTCTTCCTGCGCCAGCGGCACGATCTCCCGTTCGATATCGCGCCCGGCGATCGAGTAATACATCTGCGCCGACTCGAACCGCGCGAACCCACGCCGCTCGGAAACACCAAGCGCCTTCGCCGCATACCACGCTGGCAAATTGCAGAAGCCGATGTAGCGAACCTTCCCCGCCCGCACGAGATCGTTCAGCGTCTCAAGCGTCTCCTCGATCGGCGTCGCCACATCGCGTCCGTGAATCTGATAGAGGTCGATGTGGTCGACCTGCAACCGCTTCAAGCTAGCGTCCACCTGCGCCATGATGTGCTGCCGAGACAGACCCGATTGCAGCGGCTTGTCGTTCATCTGCCCGAACACCTTCGTGGCCACGACCACGTCGTCGCGGTTCAGGCCAACATCTTTGATCGCCTGTCCCAAAATCGTCTCCGATGTGCCGAACGAATAGACGTTGGCGGTGTCGAAGAAATTGACCCCGCCGTCGAACGCCGCCTTCACCAACTCGTTCGCCGTCTTCTGATCCTGCTGACCGACGACCTTCCAAAACCCGTCGCCGCCGAACGTCATCGTCCCGAAGCAAATCTCCGAAACGATCATGCCCGTGCGACCCAATTTGCGATAGCGCATGGTCCAACTCCTGCCGTGTGAAGTGAAAGGCGAAGCGCCTAAGCGATCTGGATACGTTTGCCGCCGCTCGTCAGCGCGATGTCCGCAAATGTAACCTCGCCATGCCCGCGTTGAAAGGCGCTGTTCGCAATCAGCCAAACCCGCACGATCTTTGCAGGCAAAGCGCCACCGATCGCCTGCGCATAGTCGGCCTTCAACCGTCGCGATTCCGTCATCCAAGACCCAAGCCCAGCGGAACCGCTGCGCACGACCCAATGCGTCTCGCGCTTATCCCACCACGGCAGCGGACACTTGAACACGGTGTCGACGGGCAACGACGTGCTCCAAAAGTAAGTCAAATCCTGCCCATTGTCGTATTCCACCGCGATCGACAGATAATCGTGCGTCGGCTGAATATGCTCCGGCAAAGACGACGGCAGACGATCGACCTTCCAGCGCCACTCCAACACCGCATCGTCATCCAGCGGCGCCTCGATCGGATACTGCAAAATCCCGACATCGCCGTGCGTGTGCACATGGATGCAAGCTCTGCCATCCTCTTCGCGCGGCCGATAGATCGACCCATCGCCGATGCGCCACAGATAAGACCATCCGCCCGGCGGCGCCTCCGCCCGAGTGACAAGCCCCTTCAACCCGGTGACCCGCTCAAACGCCGCTACGCCGGCAGCCGCATCGCCGGGCCATAGCGCGAGCGTTACCGCGATCTTGCCCGTTGCGCCGGAGCGCGTGACGGCCGGATCAAACCGCCCGCTGTCGTCGAGCCACTCGCCCGGCGGCTTCAAACAAAGCTCAAGCTGGCCGTCGTCCCAAGCTTCGAACGATGTCGCATTCGCTGCCATCTTGCGGATCGGCGCACGCCCGCCAATGCGAACCCAAAGCGCGGTCCCCGGCGCAGCACCGACGCCGAGCGCCTTCGCGATCCAAACGGCGCCATCGGCGAACAGTGTAAACCCTTGGGCCCTGCGCACGGTGATGCCACTGCTGCACCATCCCTGATCGGTCGCGAGCAAATCAAGCTCGACGACACGGGACAGCGTCTCACCAGGCAACAACCGCAACGCCGGCGCAATCGACGCATAGCTCGGCAAGCTCGGAAACGCTGCGCCGCGCTTCGTCAATTGCTGCCAAGCAAAGCGGAGAAACGTCCCGCCGCCGCCCGGCGCTTTGCGAACCTCGCTCACGGCCGATACGCGGCCCCGCGCTGCCCCGCCGTGCGTAACGGCGCGGCAAGGTTCGCGAACTCGCACAGCACCTTACGCGTATCGCGCGGGTCAATGATCTCCTCGATACCGAATTTCTCGGCGGTACGAAACGGCGAACGCACGCGATTGAGCTTCTCGTCGATCTCCGCGCGCAGTTTCACCGGATCATCCGAAGCCTCGAGATCGCGCCGATAGGCCGCCTCGATCCCGCCCTCAAGCGGCAACGAACCCCAATCCCCCGAAGGCCACGCATAACGAAACGGCAAGCGCGTCGCGTTACTCATGGCCGCACCCGCAACGCCGAACGCCTTGCGGATCAAGATCGTGCACCACGGCGCCGTCGCCTGATAAATCGCCGTCAGCGCACGCGCGCCATGCCGGATCGTCGCCGCCTGCTCCGCCTCAAGCCCGATGCGGAACCCCGGAATGTCGGCGAGATGCACGACCGGCAGATGAAACGTCTCCGCCATATCGATGAAGCGCACAACCTTCATGCTCGATTCCGCCGTCCACGCGCCGCCGTAGAGAAAGGGATCGCTGGCCATCACCGCCACCGGCCACCCATCGAGCCGCGCCAACCCCGTGATCGACGAGCGCCCATGCTGCCGCCCGATCTCGAAGAACGAGCCTTTGTCGAACACCGCCTCGATGATCGAGCGCATCTTGTAGACCTGCCGCCGCGACTTCGGCACGACCTTGATCAACATCTCCTCGCGCCGCGCCGGATCATCGGTGCGCGGCCCACGCGGCGGCAAGTCGAACACCGACGACGGCAGGTACGACAAAAACTGCCGCGCTCGCGAAAAACCTTCGGCCTCGCTCTCGACCTCGTCGTCGACCGCGCCGTTTTTCGCGTGAATGGAGCTGCCGCCTAGTTCTTCCTTCGTAAGGTCCTCGCCGATCTGCTTCACGATCGGCGGTCCCGCCGTGAACATCTGCGCCGTCCCTTTGACGATCAGCGAATAGTGGCTCGTCACCACCCGCGCCGCCCCAAGCCCCGCAACGCTGCCCAGCGCCAGCGACACCACCGGCACCGTCGCCAAATTCGCGACGACGTCGTCCCAAGCCGGATTCGCGGGCACATAGGTAAAGCCGGTCTGCTCATACGTCTTCACCGACCCGCCGCCACCCGACCCATCGATCAACCGCACGATCGGCAGCCGCAACTCGCGCGCCATCTGCTCGGCCACTTCCTGCTTGCGCTTGCCCGCCATATCGGCGGACCCGCCGCGCACGGTGAAGTCGTCGCCCGCGACAACGACAGTCCGCCCGTCGATCAACCCGCGCCCGAACAGAAACGGCACCGGCGTAAAGCCGATCATCTGGCCGTCGGGCCCATACTCCGCCGATCCCGTGATCGAGCCAATCTCATGAAACGATCCCGGATCGAGCAGCGCATCGATCCGCTCGCGCACCGTCAGCTTACCCAGCGACTTATGCTTGGCGACGCGCTCGTCGCCACCCATGAGCTGCGTCAACGCCTGGCGCCGCCGCAACTCATCCAGATCCGCTTCCCAGCTCATACCCGCTCCCAATTTTTCGTTGGGCGCGATCATGGAGCGCCGGGGCAGGCCAGGCAACCCGCCGCGCCTCAGAGATCGCGGGCAAACCGGATCGTGCCCGGCGTCCCCATCGCGGCTTCGAAGTCGGCCGCGCGCTTCTCTTCGGCAAAGACAAAGCCGGCCTTGGCATAGAGCCGCTCCGCCGGCGTATTGCCGATAAAGAAGCTGACCTGCGCGCGCTTGAACCCCGCCGCACGCGCAACGTCCAACTCATTCTCGACGAGCGCCAGCGTCACGCCGGCCCGCCGGCTGTCGGCCCGCGTCCCCACATTCTCGATGGTCCAGGCATTCGACTCGCTCGTCGCCGTCGAGACGATGAACGCCCCGCGCGGCCAATACTGAGCGTGTTCGGCCTTCGGCACACCCATCTTGGCGGAAGCCTCAGCCATCGCTTCGCTCGACTTGTAGTAGACCGACTCATCGCCGAACCCACACAACGCCGACGCAACGACGCCGTCGATCTCCGCCACGCGAAACAGCGACCAGTGCCACCACGACCGTGCGTCGGCCAACGTCAGCGCCGTCGCATAGGCATTCACGAACGCCTCATCGCGGCGAAGCACGATATCGAACCACCCTCGCGGCCGATGACTGCGCGCCGCCGCGACGCAAGCCCAACCAAGAAACGGCGCATCGCGTTTCTCGGCGGCGCGGATAATCCAGTTCGCGGTGCGGCGGGCCATCGATGCCAATCTACCCGCCATAAACCACGGCGGACCAGCCTTCGCCGGCCCGCGCGTCGAGAATTCTGCCGAAGCGGTCGCGGCCCGTCAGGCAACCTGCTGCGGAACGGACGTCAGTCCACGCTTGCGCACCGCGGCAATGGTCGCCTTGTCCATCAAGCGCTCCGTCGCATAGTCCCCTTCGCGCTTCCAATGGCGCACAATCTCGGCGAACCGCTGCCCGTAGCGCCGCGCGGTAGCCAGATCGCTCTCCGGCGTCGTATCCGCATCCGAGTTGGTCTGCGCCGTCGGTCCAAGGAACGACCCGGTGCGGTTGATGTCGTCGTGGCTCGCCCCGCTCCAGTTCGCGCTCGGATGATCGCCCATCGGCACCCAGATCATCGCCATCTGCGCCGCATAGGTGAGGAGTTGCATCAAGGTCACCTGCTTGTCGCCGTTATACGCGGCCGAATTCGTGAACCCGCCGGCGAACTTGTCCTTCCAAGCCTGCTGCGCCCAAAGCCCGAACGTCGAATCGAGAAACAGTTTAAACGGCCCCGACACCATACCGAAATAAGTAACGCTGCCGAAAATGATGCCGTCGGACGCGTTCAGCTTGTCTAGCGCATCGGCGTCGTACCAGTGCCCGTCCTTGATTTGAGCCTTGTCGATGCGGATCGCATGCACGGTCACGCCGGGGACAGTGCGCGCACCGTCGACGATGGCTTGGGCTTGGCCGTGTGTGGTCTCGCGCGGCGAATGATAAATCACGGAAACGGTGGTCATGTCGGCTCTCCTCGTATTTTGTACCACATAGTACATAATGAGGCAAGTCGATGCCGCAACCCCCTCGTGGAAGAATTTTGGCTCACGCCAAAATCGACAGAATCCGCTCGACGGCGGCTTTGGTCTCAGCAAGGGTCGGCTGCTGCCGCGCCAAAATCATGAGCCCGATCTGCGCCGCTAGCAGCGCCCGCGCTGCCCCGCGCACGTCGAAGTCGGAAGCAAACTCGCCCGCTTTCCGCCCGCGCTGCAAGGCTTTGCGCAACAACGTCTCAAGCGACGCGTTGTACGCCGCCACACGATCGGCAACGCCTTCATCCGGCGGCGCCACGCCGGCATTCGCCGACAAACACCCGCGCCGCCCCTTCTCGCCCGAGCACGCCGGCAGAAACCCGCCCAGCCACGCACGCACCGCGGCGCGTGCCGGCCCGTCGCCGCCCAGCGAATGCCGCGCATGTGCGAGCAGCATCTCGTGATAGCGATCGAGCACGGCGTGAAACAAGCTCGCCTTGTCGCCGAACGCGGCGAAAAGGCTCGGCTTGTTCACGCCTGTTGCCGCCGTGATGTCGTCGAGCGACGTCCCCTCATACCCGCGCGACCAAAAGAGATCGCGCGCGGCATCCAAGACATCGTTCGGTTCAAAGCTTCGCGGCCGCGCCATGCGCTCACATATAAGCGCGTGCGACGTCCGCCACCAGTTGCTCGAAGGCGGCGAAAGCCGACAGGTCGTCACTTTCGACGCACACGATTTTGCCGCCGCTCGCCCCGATCCCACCGTCGATCATCAGATTGTCGACAAGCCCGAACCGCTCGATCAGATAGCCGTGCACGTCGCGCTCGGCATCGTCTTCCATGCCGGAGTAATAGATCGTGCGCGCCGCGAACGGCATCTCGCGGCAGCTATAGCCGAACACGCGCAAGCCAATGGCGCGCGCAAATCCGATCTCGAAAGCCGTCCCCGGATCGAGGCTCGGTCCCCGAAATGGAGAGATATTGGCGAGCACAATCGACGAGTCCCGGATCAACTCCTCATTGGCCTGCGCGATGACGAACGCATGCGCCTCCGGATCCAACCCCTCGCCGCTGACGGCCGCATCCAAGGGAAAGCGCGCGCGCAATCCGTGCTTGGCGCAAATCTCAACCTTGCGCCGCCCGACCTCGACCGCATCGGGCAAGAACACGTCCGGCCCCGCGAGATAAACCAGCGCGCTCACGCCGCCCGCCGCTTCTCCGGCGTGAATTCCACGCCGAGCTTGCGGATGGCATGCACGAAATTATTCGGCGCGATGTCGATTTCGCCCGTCCAATGCATATCGGGGAAGCGCGTGAATATCTGGCGATAGACCGCCTCAAGCTGCATGTTCGCCACGCGCTGCCCCAGACACACATGCGGCCCGATGCCGAACGCTACGTGATCCTTCCCGTTCGGTCGCGCCGGATCAAAGCGATCGGGATCGGGAAACACCGACGGATCGCGATTGGCCGCGCCGTAATACATGATCACCTTCTCGCCTTCTGCGATCTTCTGCCCGCGGATCTCGGTGTCCTTCGTCGCCGTCCGCCGCATATACATCACCGGCGACACCATCCGGATCGCCTCATCCACCATCGTCGGCAGCAACGACAGATCCGCCTGCACGCGCGCCTTCTCAGCTGCGAATTCGGTAAGCAGCTTCATCGTGCCGGAAATCGAATTGCGCGTCGTATCGTTGCCTGCAAACACGATCAGCAACCACGACCCGTCAAGATACTCGTCCGGCAGCACGTCGCCGCCGACTTTCGCCTGCGCCAGCGCCGTCAGTAAATCGGCCCGCGGATCGGCGCGCCGCTTCAGCAACAAAGCACGCCCATACTCGAACATCTCGCCGACATTCGACATGAACTCGCCGAAGAACGCGGGATCGACCGATCCGAAATTCTTCTCCGCCACGATGTAGCCGGCGATCTCCAAAAAGTGCATCCACTTGACCAGCTTCGGCCGGTCCGATTCCGGAATGCCCAGAATCTCCGACAGCGTGAACAGCGGCAGCTCCGCCGACAGATGCTCGACCAGATCGCACTTGCCCATCGGCGCCATCGCGTCGAGCAGCGTCGTCACCTTCCCCTCGACCTTCGCCTTCAGGTCCGCCACATATTTCTGCGTGAAGAACGGCAAATGCTCGCGCCGCAATTCGAAATGGATCGGCTGATCCATGTTGATCATTTGATCCAGCGACGCGCGATGCAGAATGGGATGCCGCGTCTCGGGCTTCCCATACCCCATCAAGATCCCGCCCTTCTGCGACGAGAACACCTGCGGGTTCAAAGACACCGCGCGAACATCGTCATGCCGCGTCAAAGCCCAAAACCCGGCGCCGTATTCCGCCGGCTCTTTGCACCAGCACACCGGCGCGTTCTCGCGCATAGCCTTGAACGCATCGAACGGCTGCCCTTTCAGGAACGGCTGAAAATGCGCGAGATCGACCGGCGGATCGAATGGAAATGTCCGCCCATATTTCGGCTCGGGCGAATAGGTCTCAAGAATCTGATCGGCGAGCGGCTTCAACATGGGGACGGAACTCCAATAGCGATGCCCTCACCATCGGCCCCAGCCCAAGCACGCGTCAAGACGACCGCCGCCTCTTCGGAACCGCCTTCGCATAAAGAGCGGCAACCGCTACAGCTTCTGCTGCAATCGCCGCGCGCAACGGCGCCGGCGAGATAACCTCACCCTCCGCCCCCAGCGACAGCAGATCACGCGCCGCCTGCTCGACGGACTCGATCGGGATCGTCACCCGCCATTTGCCGGCACCGGCGGGCTTCGCCGACTTCACAACCGCCCGATCGATCGCCGCCCCACGCGACCGCAACAACTTGTGCCCACGCTCCGTCACAACCAGCACGGCCTCATCGCGATAGACGCTCTCCTCAAACGTCTTCGCCGCCTGCTTCCAATGCGCCGCCAAATCAAAGCCGGCCGGATACACAAAGCTGTCTTCGCGCGCCGCCGCTTCAAGAACCTTGGCAACGCGATACGTCCGCACCGACCGATCGGCACGCGCGACGAGGTACCAAACGCCGGCCTTCAGAACCAACCCGAGCGGATCGAGATCGCGCTCGACCACCTTGTCCCAACTCTCATACCGCACGCGCAGACGCCGCGTTGCCCACACAGCCTCGGCGATAATGCGCAACAACGGCCCCGCTTCCGGATCGCGATACCAAGGCGTCGGATCGAAATGAAACCGGCTCGACACGCGATCGGCCGCGACACGCGCCTCGACCGGCAATGCCGCCAGGAGCTTCAACCGCGCCGCCGCCGAACTGTCGCCCAACCCCAATTCGGCCGCAGGCCCCGGAAACCCGACGAAGAACAGCGCTTCACCTTCGGCGCGCGTCAAGCCAGTCAGCTTGGTGCGGTAGCCCTCCAGCAGCTCGAACCCGCCGGACCGCCCGCGCTCCGCATAAACGGGAATGCCCGCCGAACTCAGATCGTCGATGTCGCGATAGATCGTGCGCAGATCGACCTCGACCTCGGCCGCGAGCGCCGACGCGCTCATCCGCCCGCGCGTCTGCAACAGCATCAATATGGTCAGCAACCGGCTCGCCCGCATGAATCGGACCGTACCAGATAATCATGACATTGGGTGTCAGGAATACGCGCGTAACGTCGAAAGTCGAACAAGGGTAAACGCCGCCATGCGCGCATTACGGAGAACACTGATGACAGCCATGCTCGCCGCAAGCTTGAGCACCGCGCCGGCGCATGCCGATGCCTGCTGCGCCATCGTCGAACTGCGCCAATACGAAATGAAACCCGGCGGCCGCGACGTCCTCATCGACATGTTCGACAAAATCTTCGTCGACGCCCAGGAAGCCGCCGGCAACACGATCATGGGCCAATTCCGCGACCTCGACCGCCCCAACCGCTTCGTATGGTTCCGCGGCTTCAAAGGCATGGAAGCGCGACCGAAAACGTTGGACGCCTTCTACACCAGCGCCATCTGGCAAAAACACCGCAACGCCGCGAACGACACGATGATCGACGTCAGCGACGTCCTGCTCTTGCGCCCCCTGAAACCGCTGCCCATCGGAAAACGCCCGCAAGATGAAGCGGCGACTGGCGTCGTCGAGGTCGCCGTCTACGCGTTCGACCAGAGCGCCACCACCGAATCGATTACGCAATTCAACACCGACCTCGAAACCGCCGGTGCACAGGCCATCGCCGCCTACGTCACCGAGAAGAGCGCCAACAACTACCCGCGCCTTCCGATCCGCGAGAACGAAAACGTCCTCGTCCGCATCGCCACGTTTCCGTCGATGGAAGCCTACGATGCGCACCGCGCGTCGCTGGAACGTGCGTCACAATGGCAAGCACTCGCGCAACGTCTCCGGGCGAAGCTCAAATCGGACCCGCAAATCCTCAGGCTCACGCCGACACCGCGCTCCCTCACGCACGGGTAATGTTGCAAAGCCTTGCCGGACCTGCCTCGCACGCCCAAGATCAGGGGCGAACGACGGAGATCGCCATGCGCATTGGAATAGCACTGGGTGGCGGCGGTGCGCGCGGTTGGGCGCATATCGGCGTCCTGCGCACATTGATCAAGGCGGGCTTTGAGCCCGACATCATCGCCGGCACCTCCATCGGCGCGATCGTCGGCGGCGCCTGCGCGGCGGGCCGCCTCGACGAACTCGAAGCCTTCGCGCGCTCCATCGACCGCCGGTCCATCTGGCGTCTCGTCGACGTGAACCTCGGCAAAGGCGGCGGCCTCGTCACCGGCGAGCGCGTCGCCAACAAGCTCACCGAAATCATCGGCACCCACAACATCGAAGACCTGAAAAAGAAATTCGCCGCCGTCGCAACCGAACTCCCCGCCGGTCACGAAGTCTGGCTCGAGACCGGCGACCTCATCACAGCGATGCGCGCGTCCTACGCCATGCCGGGCATCTTCGTGCCCTCGCCGAACGAAGGCCGCCCGCTAATTGACGGCGGCATCGCCAATCCTGTCCCCGTATCCGCCTGCCGCGCGATGGGCGCCAACATCGTGATCGCCGTGCCGCTGCCCGCCAGCTACACGCCGGCCGCACGCTTCGCCCGTGAAACGCCCGAAGCCGAATTGTCCGCGTGGAAGAAGGCGACCGCCGCCTTCCGCGAGCCCGAACGCTTCGTCGCGCGCCAGCTGTTCGGCGACGAACCCGGCTCCCTCACGACCGCGTCAGTGTCGGTCGCCGCTCTCAACATCCTGCTCGACCGCATGACCCGCGTCCGCCTGGCAAGCGACCCGCCTGATGTCACCGTCACGTCGGAAATCGGCCGGATTGCCCTCCTCGAATTCGACCGCGCCGAGGAAGCCATTGCCATCGGCGCCGCCGCGACCGAGCGTGTTCTGCCGGAAATCGAAGGTTTGGTGCGGGAATCACAATCCCACCACCCCGCTTGAACCAAGGCCCGCATCGCCGCTTCTGCGCGCCCCACAAGTCGGCTAGTCTCCGCCGCCGGCCGACCACTGAAACCTGAAGGCATGAAGCGCATGCGGACCATAACAACTGCCCTGGCTCTGGGCCTTGCCCTCGCCGGCGTCGCAACGTTCGCCAACGCGGGCGAGGCCACATTCACCGTCCGCTGCATGCACACAGCAGGCCCGAAAATCCTGCCGAAATACGGCACCTATTACTTCTTCCTGAAGGAAGCGCAGGTGAAAGGCTACGCCTGCTCCGTCCCCGGCCAACCGTGCAAGATCGTCAGCCAAGACGCGAACACCATCGCGTTCCAAACGCCGGGCGAAGCGCCGGACCGCATGACCATCGACCTGCGCAACGGTGCCATTCAACACAAGACCGCCTCAGGATTGCAGGCGACGTTTGCCTGCCGCCAGGTCCCCAACGGCACGTAACGTTGCGCACCCGCGCAAAACTCTGGCAAGAAAGCCGGGCAACGCGGGATTTGATTTGCAGCGATGGCGAACGGGTCGGCGGCTGAAGCCAGCGCGAATTTCGAACGCGCCCATCGCGAACTCTTGAGCGACCCGACGCTGCAGTTCTCCTTCGAGCAGATCGAGGCGCCGAAACCGCCGCCCGATTGGCTCGAACCGCTCGTCGAGCTGCTCCGCGCCCTATCGCCAATTCTCTATTACGTCTTCTGGGCCGGCGTCGCGATTGTCGCCGCGATGATCATCTATGCGATCGTCATGGAAGTCATGCGCCGCTTCCCGCAACAGAACGCAACGCTGACAGTCCCGGCCGAAATCCCGAAGGCCGAGTTCCACCCCGCCGCCGCCCGCGCCCGCGCTCTGCTTGAAGAGGCGGATCGCCTGGCCGCCGAAGGCCGTTACGGCGAGGCCGTCCGCATTCTGCTCCACCGCAGCATCGACGACATGGATCAAGCGTTCCCGGCAACCATCGTGCCCAGCATGACCAGCCGCGAAATTTCGTTGCTCGACTATCTCTCGGCACAGGGCCGCACGACCTTCGTCAAAATCGCGCAAGCCGTCGAAGCAAGCCTCTTCGCCGGCCGCCCATTGACCGCCGCCCAATTCGCCGACTGCCGCAAAGCCTATGAAAGCTTCGTCTTCGAGGCCCGCCCGGCATGACGAACGCCGAAACGGCTGCCCGCCGAGCCCCCGCCGCCTTCTCGACCCCGGTCGCGATCGTCCTCGTACTGGTCGGCGTGTTCGCGTTCTCGGCCTACTTCACGCTGTCAGCCTTCGCGCCCGAAGTGACCGAAGGCGACGTGCGCGCTCATGCGCTCTCTCGCTCGGCCATCGGCTACGCCGGCATCGTCAAGCTCGCGCGCGCCAACGGCGCCATCGTCAACATCGGCCGCACCGACTCCTACGAAACCAGCAAGTCGGCCCTGGTCGTCCTGACGCCCGACGCAAGGGTTAGCATCGACGACGTGAACCGCTTGGGCAATTCGGCCGTCCTGATCGTGCTCCCCAAATGGCTCACCATCCCAAGCTTCCAGCGCCCCGGCTATGTGATGGCCGCACCGCCGATGTCCGAAACCGGGGTCGCCGATCTCCTGGAGGACATTTCGACCGAGGCCCTGATTACGCGCGCGAGCAAACCCGAAAAGCCCGTCATCGAGATGGACTGGCGCCAGACCCGTTCCGTCGCCACGAAAGCCACGTTCCAACCCGGCACGATCAAAGACCTGCAGACGATCAGCGCGCCGAACATCACACCGGTCGCCAAAACAAAGGACGGCAAGACCATCCTCGGCGTCATCCGCGGCGAAGATTTTCCCGACATCTACATCCTCAGCGAACCGGACCTCCTGAACACACAGGGCATCGCCGACGCCGCAACCGCAGCCGTCGGGCTCGATCTGCTGAACGCTCTACGCAACGAAGGCGACACGATCACCTTCGACGTCACGCTGAACGGCTATGCCCGCGTGCGCAATCTGCTGCGGTTGCTGTTCGAACCGCCGCTCCTCGCTGCGACGCTCAGCTTCTTCCTCATCGCATGCCTCATCGCCTGGCGCGCCGCGACGCGCGAGGGCCCGGCGGCGGTGAAGAACCGCGCCCTCGCCTACGGCAAGCGCATCCTCGCCGATAACTCCGCGGCCTTGATCCGCCTCGCGGGCCGCGAACACACGATGGCCCCGCGCTACGCCGACTTCGTCCGCGCCATCGTCGCCGAACGCATCGGCGTCGCCCGCGACGGCAGCGAAACGACCTCCGCCGAACTCGATCGCGTCGCCATGGCGCGCGGTCTCAGCCAACCGTTCTCGACGCTGGCGGCCGAAGCCGCGGCCGCACAAAACGGCGTCGACGCACTCAACGCCGCCCGCAAACTCCATGCCTGGACTGAGGAGATGATACGTGCAACTCGCTGACCTTCGTGCGGCCGCCGATCGCATCCGCGCCGAAATCGCGACCCAAGTGGTCGGCCAAGCCGACACGATCGACATGCTGCTGACCGCGCTCTTCGCCGGCGGCCACGTCTTGCTCGAAGGCCCGCCGGGAACGGCCAAGACGCTGCTCGCGCAATGCTTCACGCGCACGCTCGACCTGCAGTTCGGCCGCATCCAGTTCACGCCCGACCTGATGCCGGGCGACATCCTGGGTTCGAACCTCTTCAACTTTCAGACCAGCGCCTTCGCTCTGACCAAGGGCCCGATCTTCTGCGACGTACTGCTCGCCGACGAAATCAACCGCACGCCGCCCAAGACGCAAGCCGCTCTCCTGGAAGCAATGCAGGAACGCGGCGTCACCCTCGACGGCAAACGCTATCAGTTGAGCCCGCGCTTCACCGTCATCGCCACCCAAAACCCGATCGAGCAACAAGGCGCCTACCCGCTCCCCGAAGCCCAGCTCGACCGCTTCCTCTTCAAGCACGTCGTCTCATATCCCTCGGCCGAAGAAGAACGCCGCATCGTCGCCAGTCACGGCACGCGCGCGACAGACCGCGCGGCACCCGCGATCAACAAGATCCTGACCCAAGACGAACTCAACAAAGCCGTCGACGTCGCTGCATCCGTGCGCCTACCCGACGAAGTGATCGACTACGTGGTGCGCATCGTGCGCGCGACGCGCGAAGGCACGACCTTCGAACTGGGCGCCAGCCCACGCGCTGCCGCCATGATTGCGTCCGGTGCCCGCGCGCGCGCCGCACTCGACGGCCGCGACTACGTGATCCCCGACGACGTCAAAGCGCTCGCGTTACCGGCGCTACGCCACCGCGTGATCCTCTCACCGGCAGCCGAAATCGAAGGCCGCACCACCGACGCCGCGCTGAAGACCATCATGGACCAGACCGAAGCCCCGCGATGATCGCACCCACCGCACGCGCGATTCTACTGGCGGCCATCGGCGCGCCGATCTCGCTCGTGCTTGCGGCAGCGGCCCCCGCCGCATGGCCGCTGGGCCCGGCGTGGGTCTTAGGCGTCATCGCTCTTATTATCGCCGACGCACAGCTCGGCCGGCCGAACGCAGGCCTCCTCGTCGAAACGAAAGTGCCGCGCATGGTCGGCATCGGCGCGGGCGCGATCACAGCCTGGGTGCGCCTCACCTTCTCACAGTCGCCGCCGCGCGTCGCCGAACTCGCGCTCGAAGCCAACCAATTCGTCACCGTCACGACGCCGCGCCACGAATCGCCGGTGCACGACGGCCAGACCGTCGCGGGCTTCCACCTCGATCCCGTCCGCCGCGGCCAAGCCCGCTTGGAGCGCGCCTACATCCGTTGGCAAGGTCCGCTCGGCCTCGCCTGGTGCCAACGCATCGAGCCGCTCGACGACAAGATCGCGATCACGCCCGATCTCGAAGCGGTCGAACGCAACGCCACGCGTCTCTTCTCGCGCACCTTCGTCCACGGCCTGAAGCCGATGAAAGACCGCGGCGACGGCTCCGAGTTCGACTCCCTCGCCAAGTTCGAAACCGGCATGGACCGCCGCCTCGTCGATTGGAAACAAAGCGCACGCCATTTGAACCTGCTCGCCAAGGAAGTCCGCGCCGAACGCAACCACCAAATCGCCTTCGCCATCGACACCGGCCGCATGATGTGCGAGCCCGTTGGCGGCGCCCCACGCGTCGATCGCGCGCTGAACGCCGCATTGATGCTGGCCTATGTCGGTCTGAAACTCGGCGACCGCGTCAGCTTCTTCGCCTTCGACGCCAAACCCCACCTCGCCACAGGCTTCGTCTCCGGCACCCGCGCCTTCGCCTACGTGAAAGCAGTCACCGCCGCGCTCGATTACTCAACGGAAGAAACGAATCACACCTTAGGGCTCGCCACCCTCGCAGAACGCCTGCAGCGCCGCTCGATGGTCGTCGTCTTCACCGACTTCGCCGACACGGTAAGCGCGGAGCTGATGGTCGAAAACGTCGCCCGCCTCGCCCGCCGCCACATGATCGTCTTCGTCGCCTTCCACGACGAAGAACTGGAAACGCTGCGCGCGGCCGAACCGCAAACCCCCGACGACATGTCTCGCGCCGTCATCGCGCATCAGCTGCTGCGCGAACGCAGCCTGGTGCTCGCGCGACTGCGCCGCCTCGGCGTCTTCATCGTCGACGCCCCGGCCGACAAGCTCGGCCCCGAACTCGTGCGCGCCTACGACGAACTCCGCCGCCGGGAGCGCATCTGATGGACCAAACCCTCCGCTCGCTCCGCTTCCGCAAAGAACGCGAAGAGTCCTGGCGCCAGCTCGAAACGCTGCTCGACCGCGCCGAGCGCCACGCGCCCAAAAGCCTCACCGACGATGAGATGCTCGCCATCCCCGCGCTCTACCGCTCCGCGCTGTCCTCGCTCTCCGTCGCGCGCGCCACCTCGCTCGATCAAGCGTTGGTCGATTATCTGGAAGCACTCTCCGCCCGCGCCTACTTCTTCGTCTATGGCGCCCGCGCGACATTGCTCGAACGTCTGCAAGGCTTCTTCGCCCACGACTGGCCGCACGCTGTAAAACAGCTATGGCGCGAAACCATCGTCTCCGCCCTGCTGATGCTGGCCGGCACGATTACCGCCTTCCTGCTCGTCAGCGCCGATCCCGATTGGTACTCGGCCTTCATCTCCCCCGAAATGGCAAGCGGCCGCGACCCCAACGCCACGACGGAATTCCTACGTTCGACGATTTACGACGGCGGCGACAGCGACGGCCTCGGCACCTTCGCGACGTTCCTCTTCACGCACAACGCGCAAATCTCGATCTTCGCCTTCGCGCTCGGCTTCGCCTTCTGTGCGCCCACCGCGCTGCTTCTCGTCTACAACGGCTGCACCTTAGGCGCGATGTTCGCCGTCTTCGCCTCGCGCGGCCTGGGTGTCGAGTTCGCGGGCTGGATCTTCATCCACGGCGTAACAGAACTTCTCGCCGTGGTGCTCGCGGGCGCGGCAGGTTTGCGCATCGGTTGGTCGATCGCCTTCCCCGGCGAGTTGAGCCGCATCGGCGCCGCCGAACGCGCCGGCCGCCAAGGCGCGATCGTCATGATGGGCGTCGTCGTCATGCTCTTCATCGCGGGCCTCCTCGAAGGCTTCGGACGTCAGCTCATCACCTCGGACGCCATCCGCTTCAGCATAGCCGCCGCCACCGCCGTCGCCTGGAGCATGTATTTCTACAGAGGGAACCGCGGTGGGCTCGCTCGCTAGCACAGCCGATCCCGACATCCGCTCCCTCGTCACGCCTGAGGGCGTGGACCTGCGCGTACGCCTCGCCGCGGTCAGCGAGCGCGGCATCGCGCTGATGATCGACCTCTTCATCATCATCGGCAGCCTTCTCGCCCTCACCATCGGCGCCGCCTCGCTCTTCGTCGGCGGCGACAGCGAAACCGTGGCGCAGATCATCTGGCTCCTGGGCTTCTTCGTCCTACGCAATTTCTACTTCACGCTCTTCGAGTGCGGCCGCAGAGCGGCAACGCCCGGCAAACGCATGATGGGTCTGCGCGTCGTCGCCCGCGACGGCGCAGCGCTCACGACGGACGCCGTCGTCGCCCGCAACGCCATGCGCGAACTCGAACTCTATTTGCCGCTGATGTTTCTGGCGCAGGGCGCGACCGAAACCGAAACCTGGATCATTCTCGCAGGAATTGTCTGGTGCGGCATCTTGGTGCTGCTGCCGTTCTTCAACCGCGATCGTCTGCGCGGCGGCGATCTCATCGCCGGCACCTGGGTCCTAAAGGCGCCGAAGCAAACGCTTCTCCCCGACCTCACGACCGACCGCCCGGCAATCGCCGATGCGAAATACGCCTTCACCGCCAAGCAACTCGACACCTATGGCGTCAAGGAATTGCAGGTGCTGGAAACGGTGCTGCGCCGCGACGAAGAAACCGCCATCGTCGCCGTCGCCGATCAGATCCGCACCAAAATCGGCTGGACCAAGACCACCTATGAAACCGACAGGGAATTCCTGAACGCCTACTACACGAACCTGCGCCGCCGCCTCGAACAACGCCTGCTCTTCGGCAAACGCAAACGCGACAAGCACGACGCCACGTGAGCCGTTAGGCGAAAACGTTCGTGAGTTCGCTCACGTTGACGCCTTCCTTGATCTGCCTCAGTTCGAAGTAGATGGCAGCTATCCCGACCGTACCGACGATCGACGAGAACGTCTGGAACGCGACCAACGCCACCAGCGCCAGCACCCCGACGTCCCCCTGCAAACCCATCATCGCGGCACCCGCGCCTGGGATGACCATGGCGATCAGGAACTGCACGATGACCGCAAAAACCACGTAGAGAAGGAACATCCCGAAAATCGCCCACCGGTGATTCTCGGTCAGCGTCGCGCTACGCCCCATCGCCTTGAATACACCGATGCGCTCGACCACGATGATCGGACCGGCCGCCGCCCAACGCAGCGCCAAATAAATGCCGGGCACGATCAACAAGATCATGCCGAGAACGACGCCGATGCCGAACAAGATACCAAAGCCGAGGAGCGGCAACGCAACCGCAACACCCGCGCTCAACGCAGCGCCGATAGACACACCCTTGCCTGAGAGATCGTCGATCGACGCGCGTGTGATTGCAGCTTGGAGCACGAGCCCCGCGCCGACTACCAAAAGCAGAGCCACAACCGACACCGCACCCGCCGCGCCGGGTTCGGCGCCGAAGGTAAGCGGCACGAGCAGCATCAGAAAATACGGCGCGCCCGAAAGGATCAGCGACAGCACGCCGAACGGAACGATGTTGCGCGCGATCAATCCGCCGATGCGCGATGTCACACGTCCGAAATCGAATCGCGGAGCTTGGGTTTCGGTGACAGCCATGGCGCCCTCCTGCATGACGCCGAATCGCGCGGCGTGCGCTTCAACTACGCCGCACCACGCCTAACAAGATGTGAACGGCATAAACCGCGCTCACGCGCGCCGCGTGTTCCAAACCCAATAGAACAAGATCGGCATCCCGATCAGCTCCGCCGTCAGCGAACCGATGATCGCGGACTCGAACAACACCTCGGGGACGCCGGTCGAGAACCGCGAAACGCCGCCGATGAAGATCATGACCGTGCATGCCAGCAGCGCCACCTTCAACGCGTGGAGCCGCGCGGCGGACGCCAAGAACACAAGACCCACCGTCATCCAAACGCCGCCCAGAAACCGCGCGTGACTGTCGCGCACGTCGAGCCCATGAGGATCGGTCGCCGTCAACGACAACACCGGACCTTCAAGACCCAGCGACCGAATCCCGCCGACGGCGAAGTCGAAACCCGTAAACGCCGCAAACGCCCCGCCGATCACCAGAACGATGCGTAAGATCACTTCATTCATCGGCATGATGTCCCCGCCCAATTCCCAGCTCGTTCTTAGCACCGGCCGCTGGCGGCGTCGAACGCAGCGTCTTAAGATAAGCAAGCGCAGCCAACAGGGATCACCTTCATGCGTGCACGGGCCAGACGATTGATCCTCATCCCCGCTCTTGCCCTGCTTGCGGCTTGCACGCACCCGCCGGAGCCGACCTCGCCCCAAGACGCGTTCATGGCCAACATGAAGGCGCTCTGCGGCAAAGCCTTTGAGGGCAAGGTCGTCTCCACAGACAAAGCCGATGCGACGATGGCGAAGGAACGTCTCGTCATGCACGTGCGCGATTGCACGGCTGACAGCGTGCGCATCCCCTTCCATGTCGGCGACAACCGTTCGCGAACATGGGTCGTCACCCGCACGGTATCGGGCGTTCGTCTGAAACACGAACATCGTCATGAAGACGGCAGCGAAGACAAAGTCACCCAATATGGCGGCGACACCGCAAACGACGGCACCGCTCAGCGCCAGGAGTTCCCGGTCGATAGCTACTCAATCGCCATGTTCGAACGCGAAAACCTGAAAGCCTCGGTAACCAACATCTGGGCGATCGACGTAACGCCGACGCTCTTTGCCTACGAACTTCGGCGCGCCAACCGCTTCTTCCGCGTCGAGTTCGACACCGCGCGCGCGGTCGCCGCACCGCCTCCGCCGTGGGGCGCCAAAGACTAATTTCTGCGAACAACTCGCAAACCGGAACCTCCGTGTAGGCGTGGCGTTGTCTCTCGCCACAAACACCGGTGCGCCGCTATTGGCGCACGCATCAGGAGCGTTACTCATGCCCGCCGCGACACAGACGACGAAGATGTCGAAAAAGACAGCCACCATTGACGCGATCGCGCTTCTCAAGGCGGATCACCGCACCGTCGAAGGGCTTTTTGCCGAGTTCGAAGAAGCATCCGGCAAGGCTCAAAAAGCCAAACTCGCCCAGCAAATCTGCCTTGAGCTGTCGATCCACGCGACGATCGAGGAAGAGCTGCTCTATCCGATTTGCCATCACGAAATCGAAGAAGATCTGGTCAATGAAGCCTATGTCGAACACGACGGCGCCAAGATGCTGATCGCGGAAATTCTCAACGGCTCGCCGGACGAGCATTTCTACGACGCGAAGGTCAAAGTCCTCTCCGAGATGATCAAGCATCACGTCAAGGAAGAGGAACAGCGCGACGGCCTCTTCGCCCAAGCCAAGAAAGCCAACATCGACCTCGAAGAAATGGGCCAACGCATGGCGGAGCGCAAAGAAGAGCTGAAGAAGCAATTCAAAGAGGGCGGCATCCCCACCCCAACGACGCGCACCCTAAACGGCGCCGAAGTCGAACACGGCAAACCGATCGAAGGCTGATCGCGAAAACAAGAAACGCCGGTGCGCTCACACGCACCGGCGTTTTCTCTATCGTGCTGAACCGATAGACCCCGGTTGACGCAAGCCCCGCGGCGGCCGAGAACAACCGCATGAAACATCTGATCATCGCACTCGCCGCCGTCATCGCCTGCGCGGCACAAACCCATGCCGCCGCAAGGATCGATCAACTGCGTGTCCAACGCGGCGCGCAAGGCATGTGCACGAGCGACCGCATCTGGTGCGTTGTCCGCACCGGCGACGATGCTGTGACCGTCTTGCACAACGAGAACCGCCGCTACGGCGAATTCGCGCACCTACCGCTACCGCAGAACGAGGACGACCGCGTCGAGTCCAAACTGTGGCCCTCGATCGTCCGCTTGGCGTTCCCAGGGCAAACCGAAATCGCCCTCGTCGGCGTGGAGCAAACGCAACGCGAGATGTATTCCGGCGGCGGCGCATCGGTCGTTCGCCTTACGCTGTTCGAAATACGTGACGGCGCCCAGCCGCGCCCCGTACTGGAAGCCCCGCTGAGCGGCGACGTCATGATCCGCGCCTGCTTCACCCGCGAGGACGAACGCGCCCGCCGCGGCGCCTGCCACGACGAATACCGCTACAGCGCAACGCTGACCGCGCTGCCGCAACGTCCAAACGACGCGCGCCTCGTCTACCGCAGCCGCGCCGACTCGTTCCCCGGCCCACGCAGCCGCACGCAAGACTCAAATCGCGAAGGCCCATTGCGGCGAGCCGACCTCATCCGCTTTGTCGATCGTACATGCACGTTCGAACGCACGCTCGCGCGCAACGCTGAGACCGGCATCTTCAAGTGGAGCGCGCCGTTACCGCCGTGCAGAGATTATGTGGAATTGCAGTAAGAGGCCCGCGAACTAGTTACCAGCGGCCGAGGTGGGATTGTTGCGCAGCCCCGCATCTTGGCTCTGACGAACGGCATCCGCGGTATCGCGTCGGATCTGATTCCATTCACGTTTGGTCTTGCACACCTTCTTGCCGCCGATGCGGGTGCCGGGGACATCGACCTTCTTGCAGATGACCTTGTCGAGTTCAGGGTCGCCGTCCTCGGCGATCACAGGCCCCGTCGTCGTCGGCTGCGGCGACGTCTGGGGAGGCGACGGGTTGGACGGCGGCGAGGCCGGCGTCTCCCCTTCAGCAAACGCACTGCCCACCGTCAGCGCCGAAACGGCAAATCCAACAGCCAACCAGTTTCTCATCGTTCTGCCTCCCATGACCGGACCAGAAGCATAGCGGACGAAGCTCGCCACCGTCGAGTGGCAGGAAAGCGCCAAGCAGGCACGCCCCCGCCGGCGCTTGCGCGCCCGAGGCTTAGGAGATGCATGCTTGTCCTGATTGTAATTGGAGCGGGCGAGGCGATTCGAACGCCCGACCCTAACCTTGGCAAGGATAAGGTGGATATCCCTTGCTAACCGTTGTTAGTCCATAGTATCCCAGACACAAGACGGAAACGGCTGATTACCTGCGGTTTATAGGGTATCAGCGGCTAGCGTCGATTAGGGGTGACTACCCCTACTGCTTACCCAGTGCTTACCCGGGCTGAATTCGGGGAACGGGTAAGCAGCGAACCGGGATCGAGGGACACCAATGCCGAACCTGACCCAGCGTTTCATCGAGGCCCTGAAGACGGTCGACAGTGAGGCCGTGCATTGGGACAGCGACCACAAGGGCGCTGTCCGTGGGTTCGGTCTTCGCGTGAAGACCACAGGGGTTCGCTCGTTCATCATCCAGTATCGGAACCGCGAGGGCGTCTCCCGACGCCTGACGCTCGGGCGCTACCCGGACATGCAGCCCGAGGCCGCGCGCTCGTTGGCGAAAAGCCACCTGGGAACGATCGGGCTCGCCAAGAGCCTGCCGGCGGACACTGCCGAGATTGAGGGCGCCGACCCGGCCGCAGAGAAACAGGCCAAGAGCAAGGCCATCACGGTCGCCCAACTCTGTGATGAATATCTCAAGGCAAACGAGGGGCTGATTAAGGCGTCAACGCTCGCGATGGATCGCAGCCGGATCAATTGCCATGTGAAACCGCTCATAGGCTCCAAACGGGTTGCGAGTCTGACGCGCGGCGACGTCGAGCAATTCCAAGCGGACATAGCGAAAGGCAAGACCGCGAAAAAGAAGCCGAAAAACCGGAAGGGCCGGGGCGGGCTCGCCGCCGGCGGCTCAACCGTTGCGAGTCGCACGGTCGGGATGCTCGGGACAATTCTGCAGCGGGCGGTTGATGCTGGCGCGATCGACAAGAACCCGGCGCGCGGCGTGAAGCGCCCGAAGGACAAGGCGCGCAAGCCACCGTTTTCATTCGAGGCCATCGAGGCGTTGGGGAAGGCGATGCGTGAGGCCGCGGCCGATGACGAGAATAGAACCGGGCTCGCGGCTATCCGTGCCCTTTTGCTCACCGGCTGCCGCCGCATGGAAGCGCTCTCGATGCTCAAGGCGGGCGTTGACTTCAAATCTCACTGCGTCCGCTTTGCCGACACAAAGAGCGGGCCGCAAATGCGCACCCTGGGCGAGGCCGCGATTACTCATCTGCGCCCGTTGGTCGAAACCAAGGGCAGCCCGTTTGTCTTCCCCTCGGAGGCCAGCGCCGACCCCGACGACCCCAAGCACTTCGTTGCCCTGCCGGACGTGTGGAAGCGGGTATGCGATCGAGCGAAGATCAAGGGCGTAACCATCCACGGTATGCGCCATTGGTTCGCCAGCGCCGCGGTAGAGATCGGCTATTCGGAACTCATCATTGCGGCTCTCTTGGGCCACAAGATGAAGGGCATAACCCCGCGCTACGCCACCGCGCCCGATCCGGCCTTGATAGCAGCCGCAGATCGCATCTCGAACCGGCTCGCCAACGCTCTCGATGGGGTGAAGGACAAGGGAACGGTTGTCGACTTCCCCGGTGTGGCGCGGGCGTAGTCCCCTCTACATCTTCCCCCGAGCCAATAGCGCCAATTGGGCCAATAGCCCAATGGCGCCGTGCTCACATGAGTCAGATCAACGGCTTAGGTGCTGAAATCGGGGACGCGAATGCCCGCGCCTCCCGTCTGTGCCAATTGCGACGATAGCGCCAATTGGTTGGCCCCCCGCCGAATCTAGCGCGAGTCAAATCAAGGGCTTGGCCATTGCTAACAATGCGAGATCAATGGCGCCCGGCCGGACTAAAATAATGGGAGAAATTCACGCCTGAGAACAGGACGGTATCAGGGCGGCGCCTAACCCTGGCCAACAACCCGCGGAGGGTCATGCCGCAAGCTTGGCGTGCTCCTCGATGCCTGCTGGCGCGTCGGCGGAAAGCTCGGCGATCATTAGCTTGAATTCTTGATCGCGAGCCTCACACAGGTCGCGCTTGGCAGGATCCTGAAGTGCCTTTCTCGACTCGGCCGGCTTTTTGATTTCCCTAGAAACCGGCGCCGCAAATAACAGCGACTCCTGATGTCGGCTCGCTAGTGTCCCGAGAGCCTGCCCAGCCGGGGCATTGAGCCATGCCCAGTCGAATTCCTTTTTCAGGTAGTCGAATGGTGATTGCAGTTGCTCGCGGACCATGCGCGCAAGTGTGTCGGTCTCGTTTGGGTCGAGTGCCGTGCGCGCGATCAGTCCCAGAACACGAGTCCTGCCGTCCCTGCCGCTCAACACAAACTCAGCCATGACCCCGAGCGGGATGACTAAGCCGGAACGCTCCAGGTCACAACGATATGTGATGCGCGACAGGTTCAGGCGACCCGCGTATATCGCCGTGATGTTGTCGGTCACCGTCAAAAATCCTTTGCTAAAACCCGATTAGCGAGCGCAACCCACCTTTGCGCTGCGAGAGATTGGAAACTATGTGCGCCTTGGCGGGGTCCGGCAAGTAGGATCCAGGAATTCGGTTGACGACTCGTTCAATTTCGGCGTCCGGAACCCCGGAAATCGCGGCGGCCGCAGCGGCCAAGGCGTCGGAGTCCTCGGGAACCCCGCCCAGATAATGGGGGCAGACGGTGCCGGCGTGGTTCGGCGCTTTGAACGTGTACGACAGCGAATGCCCATGGTCGATGAACGCCAAGCGAGGATCGGTTTCCGGGCTGCTGAGATCGACAATAATGTGGTCCGCTTTGCGATCAGCATCGCCGATCCAGGTGTGGAACGCGCGCATCATCGCCACTATCGGTGCCGAGGCCTGCTTGAACCCTGACGTGAGAAGGCCCTCCGAGTCTGCGACGTTCCATTTCTTTGCTTGCGGGAACGCCCAGCTCGAGATTGCACGACCTCGTTTGTAATTGCCCGGCATGTCGCGACTAAGCAGACCCACCGCGCTAACGGGCAGACCCAAGAGGTGGGCAAGATCAAACGCCAGTTTTTCGTTTGCCGCCCGGTAGTGATCGACGTCAACACCGCGCGCCGGCCCCGGCTTCGCGACGCCCATCATGCGATCCACCTTGTTCTTGACTTCGATCGACTGGCTCTCCCCCTCCCCGACGGGTCCGAGATCTTCCCATTCGTCGCCAACAAGCTCGACGAGATTGAACCACTTGTCGCGCAATTCGCGCTGATGGGCTGAAAACGCGTGCTTGGCCATGACCGCAGACAACCGTGAGTCGTTTGCGGAAAGCGTAGGTTGCGTTGGCTGTGTGAGTCGAGTCAGGCTTAGACATGGCCCGAACCCCGCACCTTAGCGAGAGTGATTGCACCATCGGGCGTAGCGCGCTGCTGAATTATGGCCTCTGGATTTATTGCCTCGATTGCGGTCGCAGCGCGTCCTTCTCCCCCAGCCAGCTCGCAACTCTCGAGCCCCCGAGCCGTACCCTTTGGGATTTCAAACGGCGGCGGCGGTGCAAAAAATGCGGCGCCCGCGGATCGACTGATCGAATTGAAATTCGAATTCAGGTGATGACGGCGGGAACGTCTGCCTGGCACCGCGCGCCGGATCCGACCCTCCCGCAATTGTGGGCGCGCTGATGGTGAAGCGGAAGCCAGCACCACCGACAACGGGTCGCGCTGCCGTGCCCGCGCTGATGGACCGCGCCCGCGAAATCGCCAAGGCGGGTTCGTGCGCCGGTTTCGGTCACATGGTGCAATTGATCGGTGACGGCGGCTTGACGCTGAAACTCTGGGCCGATGCGAGCCAGCGGGATCAAATAGACCGTTGGTGCGCTGAGGCACGCGCGCCCTATCGGTCGTCGCGGATCAAGCGGACGCACTGACGTGTGGCTCTGGCCGCTCCAAAGGTTCTGGACGTTCTCGCCCTGGGGATGGGCCGTCGCGCTGTTCTGGAATGTGTTCGAACGCACCAACGCTTGGCGTTTTCTCCCTGACGGTCTGCCGCCTTGGATGTTTGGCGTCATCATCGGCGCGAAGGGCAAGCGCCTCAGATGACCAAGCCGCCAGAGCCGCTGCCGAATCAAGTGCTGACGGCGCCGGCTGCGTGCAAGCGTTCGCCCTGGGAGCGAATTTGCAAGAGTCCAAACCACACCTGGCGGATACCCGCCCGCCTTGGTATTAGGCGCGATGTCTCGCCTTTACGTTTTCGCTGACGAAGCGGGTTGCTTCGAGTTTTCTAAGAATGGGACCGCAAGCAGGTACTTCATCTTATGTACCGTTGCGATGGATGACTGCGTGGTTGGTGACGAGCTGACCAAGCTGCGTCGAACGTTAGCGTGGGATGGCGCCGAATTAGGCGACTATTTTCACGCTACGCAGGACAAGCAGGCGGTTCGCAACGCCGTCTTCGACGTGATTTGCAAACACGATTTTCTTGTGCACGCCACGATCATGGAGAAATCGAAGGCGTATCCTCAGGTTCGCGCTTCACGGGAGCGCTTCTACCAATACGGCTGGTTCTACCACTACAAGCACCTCGCGCCTCAGATTGCGCGCGCTTCTAAAGAGTTGATGACCACTGCGGCATCGATCGGCACCCGCAAAGAGCGGGCATCCTTCGAAAGCGCGGTCGAAGATGTGATGCGTCAGACGGTGAGCTGTCCAACATGGAAAGTGAACTTTTGTCCGGCCGCGGCGGATCCATGCCTTCAAGTGGCCGACTATTGCGCGTGGGCGCTTCAGCGAAAGTGGGAGCGCAACGACACTCGCTCGTACGATCTCATCAAGAGCCGCGTCGGGTCTGAGTACGACCTGTGGGCGCGCGGAACGAAACACCACTACTGAAGGAAAAAGCGCGGCCCGCGAATTCCGCGATCTTGGCTATCCTTCGTCGTACGACGTCGGAAGCTCCCAGGGGCTCTTGTCACCAAGCAAGGGCCGCGCAACCGGGAATATAGGCGAATCAGTCTGAATTTTCTACGGCGAATCTGACCCTGCGACGACGGCTCTTGCCGCTGAATTGCGCCATTTGTGGATTCGTGAAGGGGGAATTAATTTCCCTGCGCTGGGAACCGAAATGCCGGGGCAGTATGGGAGTTGGGACGTGACCGCCGGCGCCGACGAACACAAGCCTAAGCGCCTTCTGTACACCTTGAGCGAGGCCGCGGAGATGCTCTCCCTCTCCGACAAAAGCCTGCGCCAGTACGTCCGCAACGGTCAGATCGGGTTCGTCTTCCTCGGCAAACGGGTGAAGTTCACCGAGACAGACTTAAACCAATTCGTCGAAAGTCACCGGGCCGGAAACCTGCCCGGCGTCACATTCGGAATGACAATGCGGCGCCCCGCGGCAAAACCCGAAGTCGGCTTTAAGGAAGCGCGGGCGCAACGGGTCGCGGAGCGGCTGCGCGCCAAGAAAACAAAGCCGCGGCAACAATGAGCAAGCGGCCAGCAGTCTTCACGGAAGCCGAAATGCGACGCGCGATGAAAGCGGCGGCGGCGGAAGGCTTCGATCGCGTGGAGTTTGTTGTGACGAGCGAGGGCCGAAAGATCGTTTTCGAGCTCAAAGCGCGTGGCGATGAGCCTGAGCCGTTCGTGCGGGAATTCGAGGTATGACTCTCGGTGCCGCGGACGCTATAGCGTCGGTGGCCGGTGGTTCAATTTTTGCGGCGGCCTCCCTCCTAAAGTCGCAAAAGTTCTAAAGTTGCCCTTGGATAGCCCGGCGACGCGATACCATGCGGCCGGGTGAGTCGGGCCCTTCCTTTGAATTGCGGCGCTGACTATCCGGTATCGCGCGTGCGCACTGACGGGCTCGCAAGATGGGCAGCAGGGAGGACCGCATGTTGTGGAAACGATACGAGGGTGCGCCGGCGTGGCTTATGGCCGTGCCCTGGTTTGCCTACTTCATATTTAGAACATGGAACATGCCAGACGCCGGGATGGACGGGAGCGTGACGATCTCCGACTTCTGGCTAAGCGCTTGGTACGCCTTCACTGATCCGGCAATCATAGCCGTGACGAACGGTGCAGATACTGCACTTGGGCGCTTTCTGGAATTTGGCTCATGGCACCCTGATGGTGCGGCGGTCGGATCCCTAAGCGTTCTGTTTTGGCTTTTTGTTGGCGCGTTCTTCGGCGCCCTTGTCGACTGGGTCTTTGAGACGGTCGCCGATATGGTGGACTGGGTCCGGGGCGAGTAGCTGTAGCAACGATTCCGAAGCTACTTTTGGCGTCGCCGTAAAGCCTTCGGCGCACCTGACGATACACCGCCCACAATCAGTGCATCTCGAATCGCATCGCGCTTAAGGCCACGCTCGATCAGCGCGCGAATTGCTTCTGACCGGCCGAGCGGTGGCGTCTGTTTTTCGCCCCATGCCTCAACCCTTGTTGTCAGCGATGTCGGCAACCGGATCGCTGATGGCTGCAAAAGTTCATTCTCGGGCTTCGGCGGTCTGCCGCGGCCTCTCTTTTTTTGAACTACGCTTATTGCTTTGGTCATATTATTGGAGTACACAAAAAGCAGGCGGAAGGGAAGCGCGAACTTCCCGACCGCCCTAACTCAAACCAAGAGGTAGAAGCTCATGGCTCAAGCTAAGCAGAAGACTATCGGCCGCCCGACCGAGGCGGAAGACGACCTCAGCCTAAAACTAGGCAAGGTTCTGGGCATTCTGTCGGTATGCGCAATCGCATCGCGCTCGATGGAAGGGGAAGGCGATCAAATCGGCTGGGCCCTCGAAGCGGCGCGCGGCATCTTGGACGATTGCCATCCGCACTTGGAGACGATCGGCGAAGCATTGGCGGCGGCATATCCGTCGCCGGGCGCACTCGCGTTGGAAGTGAGTGCCAAGCCAGCGATGAGCGGGGCGAAGCGCGGACGCAAGCCTAGGTTGGTGCAGCCCAAGACCGCCAACGACGGCGGCGCGCTCGAACACCCCCTAACATTAGGGGATGCCGCACAATGATGCGGGCACCGAGGAAGACGCCGCGCGAGCGTCTGGAAGCGGCGATTGAGCGGGCCATTGCCGCGCTCGACACCTTGGACGGCGATGCGGACTTCGAGCCTGAGGCCGATTGCTGCGAGGCTTGTGACGACAGTCTGGCACCCATTCCGCAGGGCCTCACCGTGGCATGGGTGGCGACCGACCCGAGCGACGATGAACCCGACCTGGGATGGACGCCTGACGGCGTGTTCGGCAACACCGACGACCGCGAAGCCGTGGAGCATGCGCTATGACCTCGCGCCATGACATCGAAGAACGCCAGCGGGCGCGCGCTCTGCTGGCGGCTGCCTGCGCCCTTCTCTTGGGCGACCACGTACCGGACCAACGGTTGGCCGATGCCTACGACACAGCGGCCGATGCCGCGGCGATCGTTGCCAGGCTGCAATCCGGGCGGGAGATCACACGGCGGGCGGCGTGACTGTCGACAGAAGTGACGAGTTGCGAGGGGCGCGGTCGCAAGCCGCGCCTTTCGATATACTGAATGGGGCCGGCTAGGGTAGCTCCCGAAACATCCGTTTCCGCACGGATCGCCGCGCCTCTCACCTGCGGGCACGCCAGCGGAGGCGTACACAATGGCGCGGAAGCCAAGCGGCCGGCCGACTGGCCGCCCGACAAAGAAGCAGGCCAGCGCACTCGCACGCCCTGACTATCCGATAGTGGTTTGGCCCTATGGCTCGCCGCGGGGATCGAATGGCTATGTCGCTGTTGTTCCGCATGTGTCGGGATTGCGAGCGGAAGCAATGGACGTTGCGACAGCCATCGCTCGGGTCGAAACACAGTTTGCGAAGTGGCTAGCGTCAACGCCGCCGCGTGATCGCCCCACGCTCTCTGAACTCTATTTGTCAATGCACCCCGGCTCACCGATCGAGCGCCTTGACGATAGGCGGCAGTTTGAGGCGGTGCAGTTTGAAGGTGAGGCCCTGGCGAAAAACGGCTCCGCCTACGGCGGCTTCTGGGGCGTGCCACCGACAGAAATCGCAGAGCGCTTCACCAGTCCGAGCGGGAAGATGCTTCTTCACGAAAGGACAGTCGAACGTTGGCGAGAGGGGGTTGCCTACAAAGTTGCGAGCATGAGCGAGGCCCGGCAACGTGGATGGAAGCCAAAGCCGATCAAGGCTCCCGACAAATAAGGGACACTTTAACGCCGTAGAACGCTCGCCGCCCTTCGTCGCTAATCGCTCTCGTTGTGCCTAACGAGAGAGGTTCCCATGAGTTTGGATAGCGCTATCGAGGCTACCCCTGCCGCGCGCGCATCGGCGCAAAGCCCTGTTCTGAGAACGCCGCAGGCAGCGGCTTATCTGCAAATGTCTGTCGGTTGGCTCAAGGCCAACAGGCGCGAAAAGAGCGGCGGCGAGCAAGTGCCGTTCATCCGCGTTGGTGGCCGCATCGTGGCGTATCGCCAGGCTGACCTCGACGACTTTCTCGCCGGCCGCAAGAAAGCGGCGGCGTGACACTCGCCAATTCCCACACCATCGAAAGCAAAAGCCACGCGCAGGGGCTCAACCCGCACGTGGCTCAAAGTGCTTTTGCTCACATCCCGGCAAGGATTGAACGCAGTGCAATTATCAAATCTCACGCGAGATGGGAAGCGCGGCACGCGCGGACCATCGACCAACATCGTCTATCTGCCCCGTCCATTGACTCACGACCCGGCCGAAATCCAAGCCGGGCGGCGGCGGGCGGCCCAAGCCTATCGCGAGGCCAGGACGCCAGCCGAGCGCGGCCGTGCGCTCGTGTGGTCGAATCACTGGCGGCAGCTGAACGCGCACGCGCGGGCATTGCGGTCCTTCGGGTTGGTTCGGTGAGGGCGGCATGAGAGGCGAAATCGATTTCAAACAAATTGCAGAGGCGGCCCGCCCTCACTTGCCCGAACTCGTGGCGCGCTGGCTCCCTGCCGGGCGTCGCGACGGTGCGTTGTGGCGTTGCGGATCGATCGACGGAAGCCCGGGCCAATCGCTCGCGGTCACGATCGCCGGGCCGCGTGCCGGCCGTTTCGTCGACTTCGCAGACGATCGCGTGAAGGGCGCCGATGCCATCGCGCTCGCGGCGGCCGTCTTCAACCTGCCTCAGATCGAGGCCGCCAAGCGCGTCGCGAACATGCTCGGCATTGAGACGGGGGGCGGCCGATGACCGCTCTACACGCAAGCGCCGACCCTTTCGCGCCCGTCACGGGCAAAGCCCCCTCAACGGCTAACGGGCATGACGCAGCGTGGCGCCCAATCGTTCCCATTCCGACCGACGCGCCGCGCACCATCCCCGGGCACCCACTCGGCAAACCATCGGGGCAGTGGTTCTATCGCGATGAGACGGCCACGCTCATGATGATGGTTCGCCGCTTCGACGCGCAGGACGGCAAGAAGGAATTCCGGCCCTACACGTACTGCGAAGACGGACACGGCCGGCGCGAGTGGCGCGCGCAAGGTCTCGACTCCCCGCGCCCGCTCTACGGCCTTGAGCGTCTGGCAGCCCGCCCTGGGCCGGTGCTTGTTGTCGAGGGCGAGAAGACCGCCGACGCCGCACGCAACATCTTCCCGGATCGAGTGTGCATCACGTCTGCCGGCGGATCAGCGGGCGCCCGTCATGCCGATTGGTCCCCGCTCGCTGGGCGCCATGTCACGCTGTGGCCCGACAATGACGACCCCGGCAAGCGATACGTGGTCGAGGCGGCCGAACAGATCGCAGCCGCGGGCGCGTTGAGCGTTCGCGTTGTAAAGGTGCCAAGCGATTGGCCGCGCGGTTGGGACTTGGCGGACGAATTGCCCGCAGGCGTCTCGACTGGCGTCTATGTCGAGATGATCGAGGCCGCTGGCTCGGTCGGTGGCGTGCAAGACGCGATTGACCTCTCGCCCTTGCGGGATGGCAGAAGCGAGCCGCCAACATTGCCCATCGACCTATTCGGCGCGTGGTCCGATTGGATCGAGCGCGCCGCCGAAGCTGCCAACGCGCCGGCCGATTACGTCGCTGCCTCGCTCTTGGCGGGGGCGGCGGGCGTGATCGGAAACTCGCGCTGGGCGGAAGCGTGGCACGGGTGGAGCGAGCCGCCGACGCTTTGGATTGGGGCCGTAGGCGATCCCAGCTCGGGCAAATCCCCGAGCGCCGATTTCATGCTCGCGGCAATGCGGCAAATCGAGAAAGAGGAATTGACCAAATTCGAGCCGGAGCGATTGAGGCACGAAGCCCGGCGCGAGATGGCCGAAGCCGCAACCGCGCAGTGGAAAGATGCGGTGAAGGTGGCGGCGAAGCAGGGGGCGAAGCCGCCGCTTAAGCCCGATCATGCCAACACACCCGACGACCTCTCGCCCCCGCGCATCATCTTGCAGGATGTGACGCCGGAAGCATCGGCGGCCGTTCTGGCGGCGAACCCTCGCGGGATTTTCAACACGCGCGATGAATTGAGCGGATGGCTTGGCGGGATGGACCGTTACAACGCCGGGGGCGAGCGCAGTTATTGGATTGAGGCTTACGGCGGGCGCCAGTACCGCGTTGACCGCAAGGGCGGAAAATCGTTCACGATCCCACGCCTGACAATCTCCATTTTCGGCGGTCTTCAACCTGCGAAGTTCACTTCGCTCGTTGGTGACACTGACGATGACGGGCTCGCGGCGCGGTTCTTGTGGGTGTGGCCACAGGCCCGGCCGTTCGCCAGACCGAAGCGCACGCACGACCCGGCGCGCGTGCTCGACGCCTTTAGGCGTCTGCGCGCGCTGCCGATGATTGAAGACGAACACGGCCCCCGCCCCGTCTACGTTCGTTGCACAGAGGAAGCCGCCGACATCCTCGCGGAGTGGCGCACCGAGCACCAAGCCACCGTGTCCTACGGCGGGAGCCTTATGAATTCGTGGCGCGGCAAGGGTGGCGGTCACGTACTGCGTCTGGCGCTCGTGCTCGAATTCCTCGAATGGGCATATGTGGGCGAAGGCGATCAGCCGGCGGCGATCAGCGGCGCGGCAGTGATGCGAGCCGCGGCTCTCTATTCCGATTATCTGTTGCCGATGGCGCAGCGCGTCTTTGGTGATGCGGGCTTGCCTGAAAGCGAGCGCGACGCCGGGGCGGTGGCGCAATACATCAGGGCGACGCGGCCGGAATTCATTCACGTCCGAAACGACATCTACCGCAAGCGCGTCGGCGGGATTTCCGATGCCTCACGCGCGCAGCGTGCAATTGACGGGCTCGTTGAGGCGGGGTGGTTGTTCGATGCCGCGTCGCGAGATGGCCCGAACGCCGGGCGACGGAAAAACCTCTACAGCGTCAATCCGGCCCTTTGGGATGCGATCAAGGGAGCGCGCGCCAATGGGTAAGTGGCTCGATCGCGCGCGACAGCAAACGACGCCGCGCAGCCGGTCAACGTCGTTGGCGACTAAACCGCTACCCCCTGCCGAGGGCTTGGGGTGGGACTCGGAATGCTGGCGTGCGTTCTTCGATGAGCGGGCCGGGATCGCTGAATATGACGGGGGCGAACCGCGCCGCGAAGCAGAGCGGCAAGCGTTCGAGCATTGCGTCGCGCACTGGCTTGCAACCAACCCGCCCGAGCTAGTTTCGGGGACAGCGTGTGTGCATTGCGATGGCGAAGCCCAAGAGGGCGAAGCCATCGCGCTCGCGACCGATTGCGAGGCGCGCATTCACTCACGATGCCACCCGGCATTTCTGGCGGCCCGCCGATCGGCAGCCGTCGAGTCATTGGCACGGCTCGGGATCAAGAGGATTTGAGGGACATGATGCAATTTCCAGTGGTCGACTACCCAGCCGCAAAAGTTGAGCGAATGCGCGCGAACGCCGATCGCCTCGACTGGGCCAAAGGTTACGCGGAAGGGCTCGACGAATTTGAGCGCGTTCTCGGCTATCCACGCGCTGAAGCTGAACTGTGGGCGTACAAGGCAACGATTTGGTGGTGGTTGCATGTGAACCCGCCGACCCCAAGCCAGCGCTGTTGCCAGAAGTGCGGTGAGCCGCAGGGCGATGCGCCGTTGATCACTCTCGAATTCGGCGACCGTGCGCGCCATTGGGTGCACGCCGCTTGCCAATACGAATTTCAGTTGGATCGCCTATTCGAAGCCATCGGCGCGCTTAAGTGCGAAGGCGTTCCCGCCCCCGCAAAGTTGGTCGCAATGGCCGAAAAAAGAAAGGACGCCTAAATGCCCATGCTCGCCTCTACGATGATGGCAGGCCCCCGCCGCATGCTGACGCGTCCGAAGGAATTGCAGCAGACCTTGCGGGAGCCGCCGCCGCGGGCAGTTGCAGCGAACGGACGGAGCCCCGAGGACATCAAGCGCGAACGCGAAGAAGCTCAGCGCATGATGGCTGCAGGTTCCGACTACTCGCCGATTCAACATTGGAGCCAAGGTGTTGCGCGCGTCGTCAACGCTGGGCTGGGCGCATGGCAGGACGCGCGGCTACGTCGCGAAGAGACCGACCAGCGCAAGAGCGCGACCGATCGCATCACAGCGTTGCTGGCGGGGATCAATCCGCAAGCGGGTCAAATGAATCCGGGCGACGGCGACTCAAAGCCAGAGCCGCGCATGCCGTGGCGGCCAAACGTCACATCGTCGTCAGGCTCGGATGCCGCGCCGACCGCCAACGCCCTGCCGTCGACATCGCCCGTGCAGGCAACCCAGGGCGCACAGCAAACCCAACCGCCACCGGACCGCAACCGGGCGATCATTGAGGCGATGATGGATCCAGCAATCAGCCAGTGGGCGACGGAGAGTCAGAAGGCCATGCTCGCCCCGCTTTACGCCCGCGCAATGGAAACACCGGACCAGCAACGCGCTCGCGCTTTGCAAACGCAGAAGCTCGAACGCGAGGCGAGCGGTGCGACCGACAACATGCGTGAATACGATTGGGCGGTGCAAAACGGCTTCAAGGGCTCGCCCATGGATTTCATGACGACCCTTAAGCGGTCGGCCGTGACGCCGCTTGCTGCGCAAATTCCAGGGACAGGGTTCACGGTCGATGCGCAAGGGAACATCGTGCCAGGCGGTGGAGGCGCGCAGCAGCCGCAACCGCCGCAGCCGATGCCAGCGCCGACGACGCAGCCCCCAGCGGCAGGGCCGCCGATGGCTGACGGAGGTGGCGTTTCGCGTTTCAGTCCGACATCGGCAGAACGCGCGCAGATGCCCGGCGCATCACCCTCGCCCACTATGCAGCCTGCGCCCGCCGCGGCGCCGATGCCTCAACCGCAAGCGCCGGCACAGTTCACGCCGACCGATGGCGGCGGGCTCGTACCGCTCACGGGTGAAGCGTTGAAGCGCGCGAACCTGGGCAGCGCACCGACCGGTAAGCAATGGGGCATCAATCCCCAAACCGGCCAGCCCGGCCTTATGCAGATCGAAGGCTTTCAAGCTGAGATCCCGGGAGAGATCGCGGCGCGGTTCGGATTGTCGGCGGACTTTTTCAAGGACACCGATTTCATCATCGACCAAATTGAAAAGGGCGTGACGAGCGGGCTCAAGGGGCAAGCCAACCTCGCAATGGCGCGCGGTGAAGCGGGCCAAGTGTGGCGCTTAGCATCGGACGGGTCGGATGCAATGCAGCGTTTGCTGACGGGCGCGGGTATGCCGGCGAGTGAGGCCGCCAACTACGTTGCGCGGTTCCTACCGACTTTCGGGGATACCAAGGCCACGCAACTCGACAAGGTGAAGAACCTAACGCGACGGCTTAAGGCGATCGTTGAGACCGCGGGCCGTGGCCGCATCCCGCCCGAAGAAATCAAGCGCATCTTGGGCGTAACCGAGGTGGGCGATCAGCGCCCGGGTGACGCGCCCGCAGGCCCCCCGCCCGAAGCGGTGCAGATGTTGGGACCGAACCCGACGCCGCAGATGCGTAAGTATTTCGATGAGACGTTCGGGCCGGGTGCGTCTGAGCAGATCGTGCCACCGACCGGCCCCGCTGGCGGGCCGTTGATGGATGCGCCACCCATCGCGCCCGCTCCCCAGAACGTAGATCCCTACGGGCTGCATGACCTCACGCGCCAACGCGAACAGATGCAGCAGCGGCCACACCACAAAAGGATGTTGATCCGCCAATGAGCGAGAACCCGTTCGCGAAATTCGCACCGAAGACCCAGCCGCCGCAACAGACCGAGCCAGCGGAGGAAAATCCGTTCGCGAAATTCGGGCGCAAGGACATGCAGCTAATCGGCCCGGCGCCGCGCAATGAGGGCGTGCCGGATCTCTTGAAAAAGCCGATGACCGAAGACGAACGCAATTCGGGTTTCGGTGTTGTCGTCGCGAACAACCTCCCGGCGGGCGAGGAAATGCTCGTTGGCATGGGACACCCGGAAGGCTTCGCGCAGTCGGTGCTTGGCCTGCCGCAGAAGCTGCTTCAATTCAAAATGGGTGGCGGCGCGCGCACGTTCTCGAAGGAGGCGGAATATAACGCCGAACTCGATCGCGCTCGCGACCTTGAGAAACGCTATTGGGAAGAAAACCCGGGCGCGATGACATACGTCTACGGCATGGGGCCGGGCATCCTTGCGGGCGGTGCGGCCACGCGCACGCTCAATCCGGCGGTTGCTCCCTTGCAGAAGATCATGGCCGGCGGCGCTGAAGGCGCAGCGGCCGGTTCAATCTACGGCTACGGTGCAGGCGAAGGCGATGCAGAGAACCGTGCAGAGTCGGGGGCCTATGGTGGCGCCGCGGGCTCGTTGTTCGGATTGGCCGCGCCCGTTGTCGGCATGGGTGCCGGTCACGCCTACCGCCGCGCCGCGGACGCGCTTACGAGCAATCGAGCATTGCGCGGGCTTGGGCTGTCCCGAGAGTCGGGCGCGCTCATGGGCGAAAGCCTGGGGGCGGACAATTCGCTTGGCGCTCAGGGCGTCGCGAACATCCAACGCGCTGGCTCTGACGCGATGGTTGCTGACGCGGGACCGAACGCGGCGGGCCTGCTTGACCTCGCAATTCAGAGAGGCGGGACAGGCGCAACGCGAGCGCGTGAAGCGATCAACCGCAGAGCGGCCGGCGCGAACCTGAATTTGCGCGCTGCCTTCGATCAGGTGTTGGGGCGAACGCGAGGCGTCGAGGCGGCGAACACTGCCACGCGCCAAGGCACGGCGGCCCCGCGTCAGGCCGCGTATGATGCCGCTTACGCTGCGCCGATCGACTACGCGTCACACGGCGGCGCCGTTATGGAGGACTTGCTACATCGTGTCCCCCAGACGGCCATCGACCGAGCGAACCAGTTGATGAGGCTTGAGGGTACGCGCTCGCGGCAGATCATGGCCCGCATCGCGGACGACGGAACAGTCACCTACGAGACGATGCCCGACGTTCGCCAGCTCGACTACATCACGCGCGCGCTCAATGACGTGGCGCAGTCGAATGACGGCATGGGCGCAATGCGGGGACAGACTGCCGTGGGACGTGCCTATCAAAACCTCTCGCGGGACATTCGGGGCAACCTTCGCGCGATGGTGCCTGAGTACGGCCACGCGCTCGACACCGCGGCCGATCCGATCCGCGAAATTCAGGCGCGGGAATTGGGGGCTGCGCTCTTGTCGCCCAAGACCACGCGCGACCATCTCGCAACCGAACTGCAGGGCATGAGCCAAGCCGAGCGCAGAGCGATCGGCGAAGGCGTGCGGGCGCATCTCGACGAAGTTGTCGCCAACGTGAACCGCGCCGCATCCGATCCCAACCTCGACGCCCGGCAGGCCGCCGCGGCGCTCAAGGCGATTTCGAGCGATGCCGCCCGGGAGAAGATTGGCGACCTGTTGGGCGAGCGTGCGGCCGGGCGATTGTTTCAGCAGATGGACGAAGCCAGCAGCAGTCTCGAATTGCGGGCGCGGGTTGCCGACAATTCGAAGACGTTCCCTCGCATGGCTGCCGATCGCATGGCGCGAGAACTCGCGGACGCCGGCCCTGTCGGGAAGGCGATGCAGGGTGAATTCCCGGGAGCGTTCAAGCGGCTAGTATCGACCGTCACCGGACGGACGCCTCGCCGGATGCTCACGCGCGAAAATCAGAAATTCGATGAGGTGGTGCGCGCACTGACCGAACATCGCGGACCAGCGGCGGCGACGTTCGTTCGCGACCTTGAGCGGGCAACGGCTCGACAGGCGGGCAACCAACGGACGGCAGATCGCGTGCAGTCGGGATTGCGCCGGATGCTGACCTCACCGGCCGGTGTCGCAGGAGGGTATTCGGTCAGGCCGTAGGCGTGATTTCCGCCGGCAACTTCCACCGTTCGCAGTCGCAGCCTTCGCGCTGAAAAATCAGAGCGCCTGAATCGCGAATGCAGAGCTGCATCCGCTCGGTGTCGTGCGAGAGCCGCTGCAAGTCGATCGGCCAGGGGAGAATGCTGCCCAGTTCAACGCGCCACTCACGCGCTTTGAAAAACCAGGACGCGTAAGTATCCCCCTCTGGATTAGCCATGCCGATCGCTAAATCAAGATCGCTGTCGGCTCTGTAATTGCCGCGTGCACGGCTCCCAAACAACCACATGCATTTGATCGCTGCCTGGGGCTGCGCCCAAGCAACAAGCGCAGGCACGACGCGGGCTGTTTCTTCGGGCAGCAAATGGGAGACGATGCCAGTCAGGGGCCGTCGCCGGGCTTTGTGTCGTTGCCCAACTTTCGCTGCAGCTCAAAATGCATCGCATCGTGCAGAGAATTGCGACCAAGCCACCAGCCGGACAGGATGCCGACCGCCAGCCACATGACGAAAATCATCACCCCGGCGCCTATGAACGCAGCGCGGCCCAGCCACCAATGCAGCAGCAGCGCCGCCGCGATGATGACCGCCACAGACAGAGCCAGCCGCCAATACGGCGGATCGTATTTCGCGAATTGGTGCTCGCTGGGCTCGGTGCTCATGTAACCGACGATAGCCGATGATGACCGAACAGGCCAAGGCGAGCGGGGTTTTTGAAAATGGGAGAAAAACCCCCAGCGCGGCCGGTCGGTTTGCAAACTAGCAAAGGATAGCAATTAGCAATCCCGCGCGTGCGAAGCGGCCGTTTTAAAACGGCGATTAACGGGCGGTCTTGAGTCTCATCAATGGCTTGGTGCATTTTGAATGCGCCGCCGCGTCTGCAGGATCAGGCGATAACAGGGGAGCACTCGATGCGCGCAGCCTTCATCGCATTTGGCTTTGCGCTCTCGCTCACGCCCGCCCTGGCCGATCCATGCGAGGCACCGCTACCAAGCAAGGGTGAAGCCTTCGCAGGCGTGGTGAGCTACGTGGTGGACGGTGACGGCCTGTGCGTCGGCGCCGATCGTGGAGGGATCGAGGTTCGCTTGGGCGACTTCAACGCGCCCGAGCTGCGCGAGCCTGGCGGGCGAGAAGCGAAAGCGATGCTTGAGCGGATCGCCATGGGTCAGCTCGCCAACCGTTTGATATGTTGAAAACAATCAGCCGAATTCAAACGCCCGAGCGAGTGCGCCGGGTTTCTAAAAGTAGATACGAATAGATTGGGCCTGCGCGATCGACGGGCGGCGGCCGGCACTTGATAAACAATCAACGGAAATCAAAATATCTAAGCCGCCCGTCGCCATCGTTCGCCGGGTCGAGTCGGTGCGAACCGATGCAAGCCGATACTTCGCGGAGCAGTACGCGCGTGCGCGCGAGACGAGCTGCTATCGTCGCAACTGTCGCTATTGGCGCTATTGTCTCTTTTGGCACGCGGTCGGGAGAGAAATAGAGGCTCAGGGCCACGACTCGCCCGAGCGGGCGAAATCCCGCACGGTGCTTACCCCCTGCTTACCCGGCTATTTTTTAGGGTCGGTGTGGCGCTCTGTTCTCAGAGCGTAAGCCATTGATATCACTACTTGAAATGTTGGAGCGGGCGAGGCGATTCGAACGCCCGACCCTAACCTTGGCAAGGTTATGCTCTACCCCTGAGCTACGCCCGCGCTCCGTCACGCGAAAAGCCGAAAAGCCGCCCGCGCTCAAATCAAGGGGTCGGGTTATGGCGTAAAGGCCGGGGCAATGCAATATGCTCGAAGCCTGACGGGAATTGGGGCCTGATCCAGCATGTTTGACCAACGAACCGCCCGTGCGCTCGCACCCGCGAGCCTCTTCATCGCGCTCGCCCTCGCCGCGGCGCCGCAGGCCGCCGCCGAGCAACCGCCGCCGAAGAAGGCCGAGCCGGTGCGCATTAACGGCCTACAGGACGAGGCGATGGAGCCCTTCCTGTCGCGCGACGGCAAGTACCTGTTCTTCAACACACGCAACGACGGCCGCAACACCAACATCCATTTCGCGGAAGCCGCCGATCGAGGCTTCGAGTACCGCGGCGTGCTGTTCGGCACGATCTCGCACGACCTCGACGGTGTGCCCACCATGGCGCGCAGCGGTCGCTTCTGCTTCGTCTCGCCGCGCGACTATCGGCACACGCGCGTGTCGGTGCTGTGCGGCGACTTCGACGGCAAGAAGGTGAACAACGCAAAGCCTGAAGCAGAACTCGCCACCGAACGCATGGGCCGCCTGATCTTCGACGTCGAACTCTCGGCCGACGGCAAGACGATGATCTTCGCCGAAGGCACGTTCTCCGGCGACGACGTGCCCGATGAGGCCGATCTCTACCTCGCAACGTTGGGACCGAGAGGCTTCGAGCGTTCGACCGAAGGCCGAAAGCTTTTCGCCAACATCAACACGTCCGACCTTGAATACGCCCCCGCCTTGTCGGAAGACGGCCTCGAACTCTTCTTCACGCGGCCCAGCGGCATCTGGCCGCTCAGTCAGCCGAAGATCTTCCGCGCCACCCGAACGAACCCCGACCAGCCCTTCGGCAAAGCGCAAGAGCTGAAGATCGACGGCCACGTCGAAGGGCCAAGCCTCGCCGCCGACGGCACGCTCTACTTTCACAAGCTTGTCGACGGCCGCTTCGAGATCTGGCGCCAACCGCGTTAGGTCACTCAGCGGTCTCCAGCGCCTCCAGACGCCGCTGATACGAATCGGCGAGGCACGCGACAAGCGGCTGCCCCGCGCGCAAGCAAACGCCGTCGCGCCGCGACAGCCACTCGCGCTGCGCCTGCCGAACCGCGACGCGACCCGCTTCGTCCTCCGCCCAAGACAGCTTCTCGAAATAAGCTTCAGCCACATGCCGGTCCAACCGCGCCAGATCGCGCGACGAACACACGGCCTGCTCGACGTCGCTGCGCGCCGCCGCGCAGTCGAATGAGGCCACCGGCGCACGCGGATCGGCGCGCAGCGTGTCCTTGATCTGCACAAGCGGAATATGTGCTTCCTGCGGCCCGGCGGCATAAGCGGCCACCTGATACGCATCGAAGAACACGACAAGTTCGCTCGGCTTCAACACGAACGCTCTGAAGTTGCGCGCGTTAGGCCCAGCGCCCCGCTTCACCCAATCGGCGTCCGACATGCCGCCGGGCTGCAGCAACGCCTTCGACATTTGGGCAATCGAAATGTCGCTGATCCGCTTCACGCCCGCCGCCGTGAACAGCTCAGGCAATTCGACATCGACGCCGTCCGGTTGCACGAACGTGAACGTCCGCGTGAACTCATAGCCATGCGCGCCACCCGCGTACCCGCCTTGCGTAAAGTGCACGGCGAACATCGCATCGTCGTTGCGCGCAATCTCATAAGCGACGTTGACGTCCCAAGGCCCCGGCGTCCCGCCCATCTCTTGCGTCTGCGCATAGAACTCGCGCTCGACGCCCTTCGCCCACGCTTCGATCGGCCCATCGATCGTCGGCCGTCCCGTACGCGGATAAGAGATGTCGACGGTATAGGTCGGCTTCTCCGCCTTGATCACACGCTTCTCGACCTTCAACGGCGCAGCCGCACCAACGCCCAAAGCGACGCAAACGCTAAGCGCGGCAAGAATCCGTTTGGCGAACATGAAATCCCTCGTTATGTGGCGGCCGGACAGGACCAACACTTCGTGCCCAAAACATGACGGCCAAAGCAACATCGACGGATTTGTTCGCCGAACTCGACCGTCTGGGCATCGCGCACAGCACGATGACCCACCCGCCCGTCTTCACCGTCGAAGAGGCAAAGTCCCTGCGCGGCAAGATCGAAGGCGGCCACACCAAAAATCTGTTCCTCAAGGACAAGAGCGACCGCCTCTTCCTCGCCGTAACGTTGGAGAACATCCCCGTCGACTTGAAAGCGCTAGGCCCCATGGTCGGCGCACGAGGCCGCCTGTCCTTCGCCTCCGCGGATCTGCTCCGTGCGCATCTGGGGGTCGAGCCCGGCTCGGTCACACCCTTCGCCCTCATCAACGACCGGGCGAACACGGTGACCCCGGTCCTGGACCAGGCGATGCTGGACATAACGCCGCTCAATTTTCACCCGCTCGAGAACACCAAGACGACCGCGATTTCGACCGAAGGCCTGCTCGCCTTCGTGGCCGCCCAGGGTCACAAGCCCCTCACCCCGACCTTCCCGCGCCGGTCGGAGCCGGTATAGGTTAGCCGCGACAAAGGCTTAACCCGGCTTGGCAAGCGGCCCCACGGCCACCATCTCAAGCGGCACAAGGAAACAAGGGGCGCGCAGAAGGCACATGCAGATTCTCGGACAAAAGACCGCGGCACCGGCGGCAAGCCCCGACGGCCTGATCAAGGACTCCTCGGAACACACCTTCATGGCCGACGTGATCGAGGCCTCGCGTGAGGTTCCCGTTCTCGTCGACTTCTGGGCCCCATGGTGCGGCCCGTGCAAGCAGCTGACCCCCATCCTGGAAAAGGTGGTGCGCGAGGCCAAGGGCGCGGTGAAACTCGTCAAGGTCAACATCGACGAGAACCAGCGCATCGCGCAGCAGATGCGCATCCAATCTATTCCCGCCGTCTTCGCCTTCCGCAACGGCCAGCCGGTCGACGGCTTCATGGGCGCGTTGAAGGAATCGGACGTCCGCGAATTCATCAAGCGCTTGGGCGGCGACGCCGTCGGCGCATCGCCGGTCGAAGAACTCCTCGCCATCGCCGACGAAGCAGTAAAGACGGACGACCTCACGACCGCAGCACAAGCCTACGGCCAAATCCTGCAGGAAGATCCACAAAACCCGATCGCGCTCGCGGGCCTCGCGCGCTGCTATCTGGCCAGCGGCGACATCGAACGCGCCAAGCAAACGCTCGCCATCGTCCCGCCCGAGTTTCAAACGCACGAAGCGATCGTCGCCGTCCAGGCGCAACTGAAACTTGCCGACCAAGCGAACGCCGCTGGCGACGTCGGCGCACTCGAAGCGAAATCGAAAGCCGACCCGAACGATCACCAAGCCCGCCTCGATCTGGCAGTCGCGTTGGCCGCGCGCGGAAAATCGGAAGAAGCGATTGCGGAAATTCTCGAAGCCATCCGCCGCGACCGCAACTGGAACGAAGGCGCGGCGCGCAAACAATTGCTGACGTTGTTCGAAGCACTAGGCGCAGCCGATCCGGCCGTACGTGAAGGACGGCGCAAACTTTCATCGTTGCTGTTCTCGTGACGGCCTGCGTGCAATCGGCGCCGTCGCTGGAAAGCCTGCCGCGGGTGATCCCGGTCTTCCCATTGCCGGCGCTCCTCCTCCCGCGCGGCCGCTTGCCGCTGAACATCTTTGAACCGCGCTATCTCGCGATGATCGACGACGCGCTGCGCCACAGCCGCGTGATCGGCATGATCCAGCCGTGCGATCCTGATCTGAAAGTACCGCCGCTCTATCCCGTCGGCTGCCTCGGCCGCCTGACGGAATGGCGTGAGACCGGCGACGGCCGCCTGCACATCACCCTCACCGGCCTTATCCGCTTTCGCGTCGCCGCCGAACTGCAAACGACAACGCCTTACCGCCAAGTCGAAGCCGCCTACGACACCTTCGCCGGCGATCTGGAAACATGCTGCGAGCAAGGAATCGACCGCGACCGCCTCGGCCAAAGCCTCAAAACCTATTTCAAGCAGCGCAAGATCGACGACTATTGGGAATCGATCGAACAAGTCTCCTGCGAAGTCCTGGTCAACTCGCTCGCCATGATCTGCCCCTTCGACATCGCCGAAAAACAAGCCTTGCTCGAAGCCCCCGCTCTCGCCGATCGCGCCGAACTCCTCACCGCACTCATCGAAATGGCTGCCGCTCAAAACGGTTCGCACGGAGGCACGCTGCAATGAGCGACCCGCGCCCCGATCCCAAACTTCTCGAAATCCTCGTCTGCCCGGTGACCAAAGGTCAGCTGAGCTACGACGCCGAGAAGCAAGAACTGATCTCGAAGAACGCCCGCCTCGCCTACCCGATCCGCGGCGGCATCCCGATCATGCTACCCGACGAAGCGCGCGAACTGTCGGACGACGAGCTGAAACCGTGAAAGCCCCCTGGCCCGTCGAACTGCGCTACAGCCGCGACGACCGCGCGCTGAACGTGACGTTCGAAAGCGGCGAGAAATACAAACTGCCCGCCGAATACCTGCGCGTCGAAAGCCCGTCGGCGGAAGTGCAAGGTCACGGCGCCTCGACCAAAGTCACCGTCGCCGGAAAAAAATCCGTCGCCATCGACCGCATGGAGCCTATCGGCCGCTACGCCGTGCGCATCGTCTTCGACGACGGCCACGACACGGGCCTGTTCTCGTGGGACTACCTCGCCCAACTCGGCCGCGAGCAAGCCAAGCGCTGGTTCGAATACGAATCGAAACTGAAGACGGCAGGCCTAAGCCGCGAGGCGCCATGATCCCCGACATCGCTGTCTTCAACGGCTTCTGGTATTTTGTCGCGCTCATCTTCGCGATGATCGCCTGGCGCATCTGGGGCGACCGCGTGATGCGCGCGATCCGCAAATTCGAACAGGATCGCCGCGACGCCGACCTGCAAACCTACTTCGACCGCATGAACCCGAACGCCCACTTCCGCCAATCGGTCGACCAGATCGGCGAACAAACCCCGGCCGTCGAAGGCGTCACCTGGAACGGCGAAGTCTACGAAAGCCGCGAAGACGCCGAAGCCGCCCGCTGGCGCCACATCATCACCGAGGCGCGCAGCTTCTACATCGACCTCGACCGCACCTACGGCAACAAGATCAAGGGCCCGAACGCAGCCCACCGCGTTGACGGCCAGAACTAGGCTGCTGCCAACATGCTGTCAGCAGGCGTGTATAAAGGCCCGATGAGACGCGCCGACCGCCTGTTCCAAATCATCCAAATCCTGCGCCGCGCCCGAGGCCCGGTGACCGCGGACGCCATCGCCGCCGAACTCGAAACCTCAAAACGCTCCGTTTACCGCGACGTCGCAACGCTGATGGGCCAACGCGTCCCCATCAGAGGCGAAGCCGGCATGGGCTACGTACTGGAAAGCGGCTTCGACCTGCCGCCATTGATGCTGACCCCGGACGAAATCGAAGCCGCCGTCCTCGGCGCACAATTCGTCACCGGCCGCGGCGACCCGATGCTGGCGAAAGCCGCCCAAGACCTCATCGCCAAAATCGCCGCCGCCATCCCCGAACGCCTACGCCCCTTAATCCTGGAGCCATCGATCGGCGCCTCGACCCAACGCAACATCCCGCCCGACGCGATCGACATGGTCAGCCTCAGAAACCACATCCGTCACGGCCGCAAGCTCGGCCTGAAATACCGCGACGAAAACGGCCGCGAGACCACACGCAACGTCTGGCCCGTCACCATCGGCTACATGGAAACAGTCCGCATGCTCGCCGCCTGGTGCGAACTCCGCAAAGACTTCCGCCACTTCCGCACCGACCGCATAGTTACCGCCGATTTCTTGGAAGACAGATATCCGGAACGCCCGACGCTGCTTCGCGCAAAGTGGCGCAAAATGATGAAAGACAAAAAGCCGGTCGACACATAGAACGAACGCACGCGTAAACGCCCTCCCAAATCCGTCATGGCCGGGCTTGACCCGGCCACCCAGTGGACGCGCGTCCGCGCGGCCGAGAGACGTTTGAAGCACCGTACGTTGCGGAGTCAGCTTTACCACCAAGACACCAAGGCACGAAGTTAGGCAACTTCGTGATTTCTTGGTGCCTTCGTGCCTTGGTGGTAAAGCTGAATCTGCATCGCGCTGCCGCGCGAAAGACTGGGTGGCCGGGTCAAGCCCGCCATGACGACATCGGGGATGGGTTAGACAGCTTCACCGCGCATCAAGCGCGGCGGATTCGCGCCTTCACCACCTGCCTGCCGCATGAAGAAGCGTTTCAACGGCGCGATCGAATCCACCACGTCGAGGCCGAACCGGCGTGCAGCGGCGACCGGTGCGATGTCATTAGAGAATAGGCGGTTCAGCGCGTCGAATGACGCCGTGAACAGCGCATTGTCGAAGCGTCGCCACGATTGATAGCGCTCAAGCACCGCCTCAGATCCGATGTCGAGGCCCAAGCGGCGCGCGTCGATGATCGTCTCTGCCAGCGCCGCCGCATCGCGTAGACCCAAGTTCAAACCTTGTCCCGCAATCGGGTGAACGCCGTGCGCGGCATCGCCCGCCAGCGCGAAACGCGGCGCGACATACGACATCGCAAGATGCATCGACAGCGGATATGACCACCGCGGCCCTTCCAACGTCAGCGCGCCCCATTGGTCGCCAAAGCGTTGCAAAACCTCGCCGAGAAACGCCGCATCGTCGAGCGCGAGATAGGCCGGCGCCTGATCGCGCCGCTCCGTCCACACGATCGAAGAACGGTTGCCTGTCATCGGCAGAATGGCGAACGGTCCCGACGCCAAGAACAACTCGTGCGCGGCGCCAAGATGCGGCCGTCCGTGTCCGATCGTGGCCACGATACCCGTCTGCGCATAAGCCCAACCGATCGTCTTGATCCCATGCGCCTCGCGCAGCGGCGAGTCGCGCCCGTCAGCGGCGATGCACAGTGCCGCCTGCAACACGCGTCCATCGCCCAGCACAACGTTCACATGCCCGCGCTGCATCTCAGTCCGCACGACGCGCTCCGGCGCGATCAGCGTCAACGCGTCGAGCCCGTCGATCTCGCGCTGCAAGGCCATCCGGAAATGCCGGTTCTCGATCATATGCGCGAGCGGCCCTTGGCCCACCTCGCTATGATCGAAATGCAAAAGCGCGACCGACGCGCCGTCCCGCACAGATCCATCGCCGACGATGATGTCGAGCACCGGCTGCGCCTGCGACTCAAGATGCGGCCACAGCCCCAGCGCCTTCAGCATTCGCCCCGACGCCGTCGCAAACGAACTGACGCGCCCGTCGAACTTCGCGTCAACGACGCGCGCCGGATCCAGTCCGTCGACCACGGCCGTCGCAACCCCGGCCTTGGCCAACGCCAGACCCAGCGTCAGACCGACCATCCCGCCGCCCGCGACCACGACGTCGAATTTCGAAGCGCTCTGCATAAAACGGACGGTGGTGGGTGCGACGCGCCCTGTCCAGGCACGCACGTGCGGCACAGTGCGCCCTCTTTGTGCAATTCGGCAAAACTGCACAAGATTTATGCACACGCCTGCCGCGCCCACGAACACCCCGCAACGCACGGGCGAATTACATCAACAAAATCAATGGACTAGCGCCACGTCTCGACTTGGCACGCTTCTTGGAACGCCACCCAGGTTCGCTAGTCACGAAAACCGCTGGGAGGGGCTTGGGCTCCATGAAATTCATCACAGCCATCATCAAGCCGTTCAAGCTCGACGAAGTCCGCGAGGCTTTGACGGCATTGGGCGTTCAGGGTCTGACCGTCACCGAGGTCAAAGGCTTCGGCCGCCAGAAGGGCCACCGCGAAATCTATCGCGGCGCCGAATACGCCGTGAACTTCGTCCCGAAGATCAAAATCGAAGTCGCCGTGCGCAGTGAGATCGCCGACGCGGTCATCCACGCAATCACCGACAAGGCCAAGTCTGGCCAAATCGGCGACGGCAAGATTTTCGTCCTTCCCCTGGAACACGTCGTGCGCATCCGCACCGGCGAAACCGACAATGAGGCGCTGTAATGTTTGTGCGCGCCTCGCAAACCGAATCACACATCAACCGGAGAATGGGGACCCTGATGCTCCGTACACTGAAACACCCGCGCTTGCTGATCGCATTGGCGACGGCGGGAGCTCTCGCGTTCTCGGCTTTGACGCCGGCCTACGCGCAGCCGGAAACGCCGCCTGCCGACACGCCGACGACGACGGAATCGACGCCGCCCGCCGCCGAAGCGCCCGCAACGCCGCCGGCCGAAGCCGCCCCGGCTCCAGCGGAAGCAGCGCCTGCCGCGGAGGAAACCGCACCAGCAGCCGCTCTACCAAAACATGCTGTGGCCCTTGCGCTCAATCCCGGCGACACCGCCTGGATGCTGACCTCAACCGCCCTCGTCCTCATGATGACGATCCCGGGCCTCGCGCTCTTCTACGGCGGCATGGTGCGCAAGAAGAACATCCTGGCGACCGCGACGCAAAGCTTCGCCATCACCGCACTCGTCACCGTCCTTTGGATGGTCGTCGGCTATTCGCTGGCCTTCACGGACGGCGGCGATAATCAAAGCTTCATAGGCGGCTTCTCGAGGGTGATGCTGGCCGGCATGGGCATGAACGAAGCGCATTCGCTCGCGGCGTCCATCCCTGAATCGGTCTTCATGACCTTCCAGATGACCTTCGCGATCATCACCCCGGCCCTCATCACCGGCGCTTTCGCCGACCGCATGAAGTTCTCGGCGATGCTGATCTTCATGGGCCTCTGGGTGCTGCTCGTCTACGCGCCGATCGCGCACTCGGTCTGGGGCGGCGGCTACATCAGCACCTTTGGCGTCCTCGACTTCGCCGGCGGCACGGTCGTTCACTTCAACGCCGGTATCGCAGGCCTCATCTGCGCGATCGTGCTGGGCAAGCGCACCGGTTACGGCCATGAGAACATGGCCCCGCACAACCTGCTCTACGCGCTCATCGGCGCGTCGATGCTGTGGGTCGGTTGGTTCGGCTTCAACGCAGGCTCGGCGGTCGCGGCCAACGCGCTCGCCGGTATGGCGATGGCGAACACGCAAATCGCAACCGCGGCGGCAGCGCTGTCGTGGATGGCGATCGAATGGTTCGTGCAGAAGAAGCCGAGCGTTTTGGGCCTTCTCTCGGGCGCCGTCGCAGGCCTCGTCGCGATCACCCCGGCCGCGGGCTTTGTCGATCCCTCGGGCAGCCTCTACATCGGCCTCATCGCCGGCGTGGTCTGCTTCGCGGGTGCGGTCTGGCTGAAGAAGGCACTGGGTTACGACGACTCGCTCGACGCGTTCGGCGTGCACGGCATCGGTGGCGCAGTAGGCGCCATCCTGACCGGCGTCTTCGCGCTCTCCAGCATCAACAGCCTTGGCAAAGGCGCGATCGACGGCAACACCGGCCAAATCTGGGTCCAGATTCAAGGCCTCCTGATCGCCGGCATCTACTGCGCCGTCGTCACCTTCGTGATCCTGATGGCGCTGAAATACACGATCGGCCTGCGCGTCACGAAGGAAGAGGAAATGGAAGGCCTCGACCTCTCGCAACACGGCGAAAGCATTCACTAGCGGATCGCACTCTCTCCCGATCCGAAATGCGGGGCGCTCCGGGAAACCGGGGCGCCCTTCGCTTTTCGGAAAGGACCGCCGCGCTTATACTGCGCGCATGTCCCGTTTCGACGCCCTGCCCGTCTCGCCGTTCACGCGGCTGAACAAACTTCTGGAAGGCGTCGCGCCCGGCGCCGCGCCGATCCACATGCACATCGGCGAACCGCAACACGCGGTGCCCGCCTTCGTCGGCGAGATCTTGGCGAAGCACACCGCCGACTTCGGCCGCTACCCGCCGATCATCGGCCCCGAGCCGCTGCGCAAAGCGATCGCCGCGTGGCTCACACGCCGCTACGCGCTAAGCAACGGCATCGACGCCGACCGCCACATCTTACCGCTGGTCGGCACGCGCGAAGGATTGTTCAGCGCCGCCTTCGTCACCGTGCCGGAAGACAAACACCGCAAGAAGCCCGCGGTCCTGATCCCGAACCCGTTCTACCAATGCTACGCGGCAGCGGCATTGTCGGCAGGCGCCGAACCCATCTACGTCAACGCGACGCGTGAAACGAATTTCCTGCCCGACTTCGCATCGCTGCCACGCGACACGCTCGCCCGCACGGCAGCTGTCTTCATGTGCTCGCCCTCGAACCCCGAAGGCGGCGCGGCCAGCGAATCCGAATGGCGCCGCATCTTCGAACTCGTCGACGAATTCGATTTCACCGTCCTCGCCGACGAGTGCTACACGGAAATATACGCAGACAAGCCGCCGACCGGCGCGCTCAGCGTGCGCCAGAAGATGACCGGCGACTTCTCGCGCCTGCTCTCGTTCCATTCGCTGTCGAAACGATCGAACCTGCCGGGCCTGCGCTCCGGCTTCGTCGCCGGCGACGCAAACCTGATCGCCCGCTTCCGCGAATTCCGCAACGTGGCCGGCCCGCAGCTGCCGCTCCCCATCGCTGCCGTCTCGACCGCGGCGTGGAGCGACGAGACCCACGTCGAAGAAAACCGCGCGCTCTACAAACAGAAATTTGAGCTCGCCAAGAACCGCCTCGGCAACCGTTTCGGCTTTCGTATTCCCGACGGCGGCTTCTTCCTGTGGCTCGACGTCGGCGACGGCGTAGAGGCCACGGCCAAGCTTTGGCGCGAGGGCGGCCTGCGCGTTCTGCCAGGCGCCTATCTCGCCCGCGACACAGCGACCGGCAATCCAGGAAAATCCTTTATCCGCGTGGCCTTAGTTAACGACTTCGCAACGACGTCTGAGGCATTGGATAGGTTCACTCGCATTTTGTGATCGTGGGGTCGCCTCCCCGCGTGCAATGACGAGCGCCGCGCGAACGAACGGGATTCGGACGATGAGCCAGATGCACTCGGCCTTCGGCGTTTTCGGCTCTGCCGAACGCGTGCCGCTCTTGCCGCAAGAATGGACCGGTTGGCGCGCCGCCGTCGCCATCACGCTGCGCCGCCTGATCGCGCGCGGCCTGGGCGTCGCGTTCATCACCGCAGCCATCGGCACCTTCGCAGCGGTCGCAACCTACGCGCCGACGGACCCAAGCTGGAACAACGCGTCGGGCGCACTCGTGCAAAATGCGCTGGGCCTATGGGGCGCAAACATCGCCGACGCCATCTGGCAAAGCGTCGGCCTCGCCGCATGGGGCGTCGCCATTCCGCCGCTCGCGTGGGGTCTCTGGCTCGTCGACGGCCGCATCGGTTTGCGCCTCATCCTGCGCACAGCGACATGGGCCGCATCGATCCTGCTCGTCGCAACGTTCCTCTCGCTCTTCCCGCCGCTGCTTGGCGCGCAAGATCCGGCGACCCTCGGCGGCGCGCTCGGCAACGCCATCCTGCCCGCGCTCGGAAATCAGCTTCAGCAACTCGGCATACCCACGCCGGTCGCCGTCGCCGGTATCGTCTGCGGCCTCGCAGGTTTGATGCTCTACATCCTCTCGCTCGGCATGAACCCGCTGAAGCTCACCCTGCCCGTCCTGCCATGGGATGCGATCGGCGGCCGCATGAGCAACGCCTTCGGCTCGCTCGGTTACGCGCTCACACGTCCGTTCCGCCGCACGCCGAAGCTGCGCATCGAACGCCGCGAACCGCGCGTCGACGACGACGGCATCGAAATCGCGCCGATCGAAGAAGAACTCGACGAACCCATCCTACCCGCCGCCGCGCGCCGCGAACCGCGCGTCATGCGCACGCCGCCGAAGAAGGCCCCGCGCGAACTACGCGAAGCCCAGCCCGCGCTGAAGCTCGAAGAAAATTCCGAATACCAACTGCCGCCGCTGAACCTGCTGGAAAAAGGCAAGGCGCAAAGCGTCTCGCGCGAATCCGACGAAACGCTGGAGCAGAACGCCCGCATGCTGGAAAGCGTCCTCGCCGACTTCGGCGTGCGCGGCCAGATCACGCAAGTCCGCCCCGGTCCCGTCGTCACGCTCTACGAATTCGAACCGGCCGCCGGCATCCGCTCAAGCCGCGTGATTTCGCTGGCCGACGACATCGCCCGCTCGATGAGCGCCGTTTCCGCCCGCGTCGCCGCCGTGCCTGGCCGCAATGTCATCGGCATCGAACTGCCGAACCAGCGCCGCGAGAAAGTGCTGCTGCGCGATCTGCTGTCAACCAACGAATACGACAACGCCAACATTCAGCTGGTGCTCGCGCTCGGCAAGAATATCGGCGGCGAACCTGTCATCGCCGATCTCGCCCGCATGCCGCATTTGTTGATCGCAGGTACGACGGGCTCGGGTAAGTCCGTCGCCATCAACACCATGATCCTGTCGCTGCTCTACCGGCTCTCGCCGCAGCAGTGCAAACTGATCATGATCGATCCGAAGATGCTGGAACTGTCGGCCTACGACGGCATCCCGCATCTCTTGTCGCCGGTCGTCACCGACCCGAAGAAGGCCATCGTCGCGCTGAAGTGGACGGTGCGCGAAATGGAAGACCGCTACCGCCGCATGTCGAAGGTCGGCGTGCGCAACATCCTGGGCTACAACGAACGCATCGCCAAAGCGAAGGCCAAGGGCGAAACCCTGAAACGCACCGTGCAAACGGGCTTCGACGGCCAAACGGGCGAGCCGGTGTACGAGGAAGAAGCGCTCCCGCTCGACCACATGCCCTACATCGTCGTCATCGTCGACGAAATGGCCGACCTCATGATGGTCGCCGGCAAAGACATCGAAGCCGCCGTCCAGCGCCTCGCCCAAATGGCGCGCGCGGCAGGCATCCACATCATCACGGCCACACAGCGCCCGTCGGTCGACGTCATCACCGGCACGATCAAGGCGAACTTCCCGACCCGCATCTCGTTCCAAGTCACATCGAAAATCGACAGCCGCACGATTCTGGGCGAACAGGGCGCCGAACAACTCCTCGGCCAAGGCGACATGCTGTTCATGGAAGGCGGCGGCCGCATCCGTCGCGTCCACGGCCCATTCGTCGCCGACGGCGAAGTCGAAGCCATCGTGAAATTCCTGAAGGCCCAAGGCGAACCAAGCTACCTCGACGCCATCACCGAAGAACCCGAGGAAGCCGATCCCTCGATGCTGATCGACGGCGAAGGCGAAGGCTCAGGCGACGACCTCTACGACCAAGCGGTGGCCGTGGTCGCCCGCGACCGCAAAGTCTCGACCAGCTACATCCAACGCCGCCTGCAAATCGGCTACAACCGCGCCGCCCGCATCATCGAAAAGATGGAAGAAGAAGGCGTCATCTCCGGCCCCAACCACTCCGGCAAACGCGAAGTCCTCGTCGGCGACCACTCGGGCAGGGACGACTGACTACTTCTTCCGGTGCGTCGCGTCATAAGCCGTCGCCAGTTCGGCGATCATCTCCGGCTTCCAGCACACGTCGGCGAATCCGTTGACGCGCAGCACGTCGAGCACGTCTTTGAACTCCGCATTCGCCTGCGAGAACATCTCGCGCGTTTGCTTCAAGCGCCGTTCGACCGCGAGGAAGCCGACGTCTTCCGGATGCGCCGCCTCATAGGTCCAATCGCGCACCGCGCGTAGCATGCGCATGTAGTCGTTGACCTCGCGCGAAATGTCCGCGGTCAGCGCATAGCCGTACAAACCCGTCAGCGCCGGAAACGCACGATACGCATTGTCGACCGCATCCGCGGCGCGCACACGCGCGGGCCCCATCGGCGTGCGCACGAACCTGAGCAGCGTCTCGCCCATTGCAACGTGAAGCAGCAAGAGCTCCTGCCCGAAATTTTGCCGCGCAGGCCGCCACTTCGACGACTGCCGCGCATCGATCATCACGGGAATGAGGATCGAGAACACAAGCGCGCCGAGAATGAACCCGCCGAATTCCGCCACCGCATTCTGAAAGAACCCCTCGTTCATGCCGAGCGGCCCGTTCGGATCCAAGATCAGCTTGGCAATATCTTCGACCATCGAAATGCGCCCCCACGCCAGGTTCCGGCTCTCAATCATTTAATGGCCGCCGGGCCCGATCATGCTATTCTGGCCGAAGTCCGGGGCCGCCCGCCAGGGCCGGAACCATCCATCTTCTTGTCGCCACAGTCGCTTCCTAAGGCTTGCGGCCCATGTCCGAGCTCAGATTGACCATGCGCACACTCATCCTCACCGTACTCGCCGTCATGTTCGCGGCCACGGCCCACGCGGCGCCCCTCAACGCCCAAGACACCGCCGAGCTGAACAAGATTTCCGCCTACCTGAACGCGATCACCTCGCTGCAAGCGAGCTTCGTCCAGGTCGGCCCCAACGGCGAACTGGACCAGGGCATGGTCTACGCCAAAAAGCCCGGCCGTCTGCGCTTCGAATATGCGCCGCCGAGCCCGTATCTGATCGTCTCCGACGGCGTCACGATCGCGGTCGCGAACTCGAAGATGCGCACGGTCGATCGCTATCCGCTGATCGAGAACCCGCTGAACATCATCCTGCGCGAAAATATCGACCTGACGAAGGATCAGCGCATAACCGCGGTTGAGCGCCAGGCCGGAACGCTGCGCATCACGGCGGCTGAGAAATCGGGCCCTCTTAAGGGCCAAGTAACCTTAATTTTCGCCTCGCCGTCGACCGAGCTGCGCCAATGGATCATTACCGATGCGCAAGGCTTGCAGACTATGATTGCCTTGAAAAACACGAAGACCGAGGTGGCCCTGCCGCCCGATCTATTCGTGTTGAAGGACGTCGACAAATTCCGCCGGAAGGACGAGTAGCTTCACGTCGCTTGCTGCTGTTTGCGGGGCGGTGGTAGGCCAATGAACCATGACCCGCAGGCTCAACAAACCGCTCGTCGGCATCCCGTGCGATCTTCGCATGATCGGGCCGCATCCCTTTCACGCCGTCGGCGAGAAATACATCGTCGCCGTTCGTGACGGCGCCGGCGCAATCCCCGTCCTCATTCCCGTTCTCGAAAAGCCGATCGACATCGACGAGATCCTCGACACGGTCGACGGCGTCTTGCTGACCGGCTCACCGTCGAACGTCGCCCCGAACCTCTACGGCGGCCCATCGCCACGCGAAGGCGTGCTGCAGGATCATCGCCGCGACGCAACGACCGTCCCGCTCATCCGCCACATCGTCGATCGCGGCCTGCCGCTGCTCGCGATCTGCCGCGGCTTTCAGGAATTCAACGTGGCCTACGGCGGCACGCTGTTTCAGCACGTCGAAGAACAACCGGGACGCTTCGACCATCGCGAAGACAAGCATCAACCACTCGACGTCCAGTACGCGCCGATCCACGACGTCCACCTGACGCCGGGCGGCAGACTCGAAGCCATCGCGGGCATGGGCACGATCAAAGTGAACTCGCTGCACGGGCAGGGCGTCGACAAGGTAGGCGAGGGGCTTGCCGTCGAAGCCGTCGCACCCGACGGCCAAGTCGAAGGTCTGCGCGTCCGTAAGGCGCAAGACTTTGCGCTCGCCGTGCAATGGCATCCCGAATGGCGCTTCTGGGAAAACGATTTCTCGAAGGCGCTCTTCGCCGCCTTCGGTCAAGCAATGCGCGGCCACCTGATGCAGTCGGAGGCCGCGCAATGAGCGACCGCACGCACCTGAAAGAGTGGCTAAAAGAACGCCGGATCACCGAGGTCGAGCTCCTCGTCCCCGATATGGCGGGCATCGCGCGCGGCAAGATCTTGCCGACGAGCAAATTCCTCGCCGGTCTCGAGAACGACACGCTGCGCCTGCCCGAAAGCATCTTCGGCCAAATGGTCACCGGCGCCGACGCCGAGACCGAAGCGCTGACCTACCAGGCGCCCGACATGATCCTGGCGCCCGACCCCAACACGATCTGCATCGTGCCCTGGTACCGCGAGCCGACCGCGCAAGTCGTCTGCGATTGCTATGACCGCGCTGAGAAAGCGAACCCCGTCGCCCCGCGCCAGGTCCTGAAGAACATTCTCGCGCTCTATGCGGAAAAAGGCTGGCGCCCCGTCATCGCGCCGGAAGTCGAGTTCTTCCTGTCGCAAAAGAACATCGACCCCGACTACCCGCTGTTGCCGCCCGCCGGCAAGTCAGGCCGCCCGCAAACCGGCCGCCAGGCTTACTCGATTGACGCCGTGAACGAATTCGATCCGCTATTCGAAGACGTCTACGATTATTGCGAAGCGCAAGAGATCGGCATCGACAGCTTGATCCACGAAGAAGGCGTCGCGCAGGTCGAGATCAACTTCAACCACGGCGACCCGCTGCAGCTCGCCGACCACACGTTCCTGTTCAAGCGCACCGTTCGCCACGCCGCGCTGCGCCACGACATCTACGCAACCTTCATGGCCAAGCCCTACGAGCAAGAACCGGGCAGCGCCATGCACATTCACATCAGCATCGTCGACGCCAAAGGCGTGAACCTGTTCTCGACGCGCAGCGGCAAAGACACGCGCCTGTTCATGGCCTACATCGCCGGCCTGCAGAAATATCTGCCGGCCTCAATGCCGCTCATCGCGCCCTACGTGAACTCCTACCGCCGCTTGGTGCGCTATCTCTCGGCGCCGGTGAACACGCATTGGGGTCACGAGAACCGCACGGTGGGCTTGCGGATTCCGGAATCCGAACCGAAGAACCGCCGCATCGAAAACCGCGTCCCCGGCGCCGACGCCAATCCCTACCTTGCGATCGCCGCGTCGCTCGCCTGCGGCTATCTCGGCATGGTCCAAAACCTGTCGCCGACAAAGCCGATGGAAGGTAACGCCTACGACTCGATGCGCTACCAGCTGCCGCGCCATCTGTTGGACGCGATCACGCGCTTCCGCGGCTCGCAGGATCTGCGCGAACTCTTGGGCGAATCCTTCGTGGATTTGTATTCCGACGTGAAGGCGTCCGAACACGACGCCTATCAGCAGGTCATCAGCCCGTGGGAACGTCAGCACTTGCTGCTGAACGTGTAAGCCGGGCAGGGACCCAGCGCCAAACGCGTTCGTGAAAATAAAACGCCACGGTATTGCAGGCGGGCTCGACCACCGCGAGCATCGTTGCCACCGGCGCAGATCCCGTCAGCAAATAAGCAACCGCGAACGCGACGCTGAAATGCAGCACCGCGAACGTGCCTGTCTTGATCAGGTCCAGGGACATAGGCCTTACCTTTAATTGCGACTAACTCGCAATAACATAAGCTGGAGCGGGCTTGAGGTCAAGAAGCCTGAGCGCCGAAATAGACCTTGATTATCAGGTGCTTAGCGCCACGGAGCCTTCAGCTTGGCGAACCGCCGCCACTGCCGCTTCAGCTTCTCCGACCGCTCACGCGCATGCCCGACATGCCACCCGACGACCACGCCGCCCGCATAACCGATCGACGCAGCCCCGTCGCCGCCTTGCTCCGCCAAAATATCGCGAACGAGTGTCCGCGCCACGGCGGCGTCATTCATCTCGCCCAACACATCCTGCAAAGCGCTTAGCCGCTTCACGAACGCCTTCACATCGCGCTTGTGAAACAGCGACTGAAAGAAGTCGCACGCATAGCGCAGCTTCTTCAGCCGCTTGCGAAGCTCATGCCGCTCGTTCACGTCGAGATCGTCGATGCGCTTGCCAAGCTTCACCGCGCGCGTCCGACGACGGTCCAACCGCTCGCACGCGAACTCGGTCGCGTTGCGAACCGCGTCCTCGCCGCCGATCGACGCGTCGAACCAAGGTTTGCTGTACGTCACCGCGGCAAGCTCAAGAACCAAACGGCGAAATCGTTCCGACTCCAGCGCCTCGAACACATGCGACCACGCGATGCGCCGGCGCGTGCGCACGACGGTCGCCAACTCACGCAGCCGCTCGTCCTCGCCATGCGCCTCGGCCGCCGGACGAAAAACCTCGTCCTGAAACACGTCCAGATCGCGCGCCTCGCCCATCACGCCGGCCAGCCATCGCACCTCGTCCTCGACCCCACTCAACGATGTGCGAAACGGTCCGCCGAACAACGTCAGCGCACTGCGCAGCCGCCGCAGCGCCACGCGCATCTGATGAATGCCTTCGGGATCCCGGGCAATCGTCACCGCCGCCCAATTGCCCAGCAGATGGTTCAGGCAATAGCCGATCACGCCGGTAAACGCCGTATCCGCCGTCGCCGTGTCGGAGAGCGCCAAGCGTTGCGCATAGACCGGCGCTTCGGCTTCATCCTTGATGAGCGCATAACCGCGCGCCGCCTTCGACTGCAGGAACAGCATCAAAGGCTGTCCCGCTGTGAGTTCTTTGGCGCACGCGACAAGATCGTTCGCGCTGCCCTTCAAAAGCTCGAGCTCAAGCTCCGAAATCGGCGCTTGCGACGACCGGCCCTCGCCCAACGTCCGGATGACGCCCGTGTCGAAAGCCGCCTCGATTTCCGTCCCCCGCTTTGGCGTCAGCAACACCTTGGTGCGGCGCACCTCGACCGAAAACAGCGGCTTGAGAACCGACTTCTTCAACGCCTTGGCAACGCGGCGGCGAACCGCCTCGTCCGAAATCGCCTCGACATCGGGCGCAAGCGATCCAACCGTGGCCTTGATCTCGGTGCGCGTCGCGACGTCCGGCCCGTTGGCGCTCTTCAATGTCTGGACGAAGCCCTCGCCTTCGTTGCGCACGCGCAGCACGTATCCCGCCTTGCGCAGCGCCAGGTCGTCCGTGTCGAAATAGACGGCGTGAAGCGCGCGCGTCTGCGGCTTACGATTGCGCGCAAGCCGGCGAAACAACGGCAATCGCCGAACGCGCGCTAGCGCCTCATCGGGCCCAATGAATTTGAGCTCGGTTTCCTGTCCCATCAGCATTGGGCGACCCGCGTAATGCGCGAACTCTCGCCCCTCTCCCCAAAACCAGTAGGCGAGAGCGTACAGGGACGCGCAATCATCACAAATACGTTAGCAAAATGTCATAAACACATGATGTAGGAGGCGCGTGAAAGTTCGCTCAAGCGCTTGATGCAACTAAAGTTTACGCGCCAGGTGTGAAAAAATTTTCTGAGCTGGCGACACACTTTCGAGATGCGTGTGACCGCGCGGCGACAAGCGCTACACGGTTCCGCGCCCGTTTTGGCGGCGCGCTGGAAACTCAAGCAAATTCGAGCAAATTTACAGCCGAACCGCCACGCCGCTTTGCGCCAAACGCGCCTTCGCTTGACCGATTGTCGCCTCACCGAAGTGAAAAATCGACGCCGCCAGCACGGCGCTCGCATGGCCCTCTCGCACACCAGCGACCAGGTGATCGAGCGTCCCCACGCCGCCGCTCGCGATCACGGGAACGCTGACCGCATCGGCGACCGCGCGCGTCAGCTCAAGGTCGTAGCCTTCCTTTGTTCCGTCGCGGTCCATCGACGTCAGCAGAATCTCGCCCGCGCCGAATTCCACGACCTCACGCGCGTAGGCAACGGCATCGAGCCCCGTGGCCGTTCGCCCGCCATGCGTGAACACTTCGAACACACCCGACGGCGTCCGCCGCGCGTCGATCGCCACGACCACAAGCTGCGACCCGAACTTCTCCGCCGCCTCGCGCACGATCGCACGCCGCTCGACAGCCGCGGTGTTGATCGAAACCTTGTCGGCGCCCGCCAGCAACAAGGTGCGAATGTCTTCAACCGACCGCACGCCGCCGCCGACGGTCAACGGCATGAAGCAAGCCTCCGCCGTCCGCCGCACGACATCGAGCAGAATGCCGCGCTTCTCATGGCTCGCCGTAATGTCGAGAAAGCAAAGCTCGTCCGCCCCCGCCGCGTCGTAAGCCCGCGCCGCCTCGACCGGATCGCCCGCGTCGCGCAAGTCGACAAACTTCACGCCTTTGACGACGCGCCCGTCTTTCACGTCGAGGCAAGGAATGATGCGCGTCTTCAGCATCAGGCCCCCTTCACAAGATCAAGCGCCGACCGCCCATCAAGCCGCCCGTCATAGAGCGCACGCCCGCAAATCACGCCGGCGATATTCGGATGCGCCTGCCGCTTCAGCGCCGCGAGATCGTCGAGCGATCCAATCCCGCCGCTCGCAATCACCGGAATCGAAACCGCATCCGCCAGCTGCGCCGTCTCTTCGATATTGACGCCGCTGCCCATGCCGTCACGCGCGATGTCCGTGTAAATGATCGCCGCAACGCCGGCGTCTTCGAACTGGCGCGCGAGATCACGCGCCGCAACATCCGTATCCGCCGCCCAGCCTTCGATCGCAACCCGCCCCTGACGCGCATCGATCCCGACGACAACGCGTCCCGGATACGCGCGCGCCGCCTCGCGCACCAACGCCGGATCGCGCACGGCGACCGTCCCAAGGATCACCCGCGTGACGCCGGCCTCAAGCCAACGATCGATCGTATCCCGATCGCGAATGCCGCCGCCAAGCTGAACGGGCAGGGCAGTGGCTTTCAAAATGCCGGACACCGCAGCCGCATTCTTGGCCGCACCCTGCACCGCGCCGTCGAGATCGACGATATGCAGCCACGAAAACCCCAGCGTTTGAAACGACAGCGCCTGCGCCGTCGGATCATCGTTGAACACGGTCGCCGCATTCATATCGCCGCGCAGCAACCGCACACACTTGCCGCCCTTAAGATCAATCGCCGGAAACAGGATCACGGCCGCCACCGCACGAAATTCTGCAACAGCTGCAAGCCAACAGCCTGACTCTTTTCAGGATGGAACTGCGTCCCAATCATATTGTCCCGCCCAACCACAGCGGCAAACGCGCCGCCATAGTCGGTCTCGACCAACACATCCGAACGCAAAGAGGCGCGCAGACAATAGCTATGCACGAAATAGGCATGCGGCTCCGCGGCGTCGCTCAGATGCGCCAACACCGGATGCGGCGACACCACGCGCAGCGTGTTCCAACCCATATGCGGAATCTTCAGGCTGGGATCGCTCGGCGTCATCTTCACGACATCGCCGGGAATCCAGCCCAGCCCTTCATGCACGCCATGTTCAAGCCCGCGCGTCGCCATCAACTGCATGCCGACGCAAATGCCAAGGAAAGGAACGCCACGCCGCCGCACGGCATCGCTCAGCGCATCAACCATCCCGTCGACCGCGCGCAAGCCCCGCATGCAATCCGCAAAAGCGCCGACGCCCGGCAGCACGATCCGCTCGGCCCGCCGCACCTCATCCGCATCGCTCGTCACCACCACGCGCGCATCGAGCCCGCCGTCGGCCACAGCGCGCGCAAGTGCCTTCTCGGCCGACCGCAAGTTCCCCGATCCGTAGTCGATGATGGCGACGACGCGGCTCATGCTGACCGTCGTCCGAACGGCAGCGCCAGCACCGCCAACACGATGATCGACACGAACGCGCGATAGAAGAAAACGAAGGACGACAACAGTACATGCTCCGGATTGTGGCGCAGGTTAGTAATGCCGCAATCGAACACCTCGAAGAAGTCGAGGAACGTCGCCTTCAAACTCATATCCGCCCAAAAGAAGAAATACGCCGGATAAGCCTCTTCCAGTGTCCAACCAGGCACCGGCGCTTCCGTCACCATGCCCTCCGGCACCGTTCGGAAAACGGTGTGCATGCAGCTCGAAAGACTGGAATCGACGATGAAGGCGACCGGCCGCGCCCCCGTGCTGTAAGGATCGCTCGGCACGTCCATCATGTGCGTAACGCTCGCGACCGCATAGGTCGCCAGCGCACCCGCCACCGGCAGCGACAAGATCGCCACCATCGCATAAGCCAGCGTGCCCAGCCGCGGCGCCCCGGCGACATAAGCTTGAACGAGCGGCAACGCCACCGGCACGAAGACGATGGCAACGGCAAGATAGACGAGCGCGATCTCCGCAAACGAAAGCTGCCAATCCGCCGTGTACTGCCGCGCCAGCAGAAAAAGCGGCACGGCAACCACGGCAGCGATGGCCAGCGGCAACACGCGCCCCATCACCCACCAATTGATCTGCGCCGGCCGCCCCGTGAGAACGCGCCCCACCGCGAACAACGCATGCACGCCGGGAATAGCGATCGTGAGCAAAACCAAGATGCCGGCGGCCAGCGCCGGCACCTGATAGATCAGCAGCAGAACGAGATCGTGCACAGGCATGATACGGGGCACCACAAAAGCCGCCGCATCTTGAGGCGAAGCCAAGCACCCGCGTCAACGGCGCAAATGTGCGGCCTTTAGGACCTAGAGGCTGCCCTTGGTCGACGGCACGCCGGTTTGGCGCGGATCCGCCTCGAACGCCTCGCGCAAAGCCCGCGCGCACGCCTTGTAGCAACTCTCGGCGATGTGATGGTTGTTCTCGCCGTAGAGGTTCTCGATATGCAGCGTCAGCCCCGCATTCTGGGCCAGCGCTTGGAACCATTCCTTGAACAGCTCGGTGTCCATCTCGCCCAGTTTCGCCCGGCTGAACGACACCTTCCAAATCAGATAAGGCCGCATCGACACGTCGACCGCACAACGCGTCAGCGTCTCGTCCATCGGAATAAGCGCACTGCCGAACCGGCGAATACCCTTGCGCTCACCCAGCGCCTTCGCGATCGCAAGCCCGATGACAATGCCCGTATCTTCGGTCGTGTGATGAAAGTCGATATGCGTATCGCCCTTCGCCCGCACCTTCAGGTCGATCGACGAATGCTTCGAAAAACTCTCGAGCATATGGTCCAGGAACCCGATCCCGGTCGCGATGTCGGAAGCCCCCGCACCGTCAAGGTCGAGGCTCACGGAAATATCTGTTTCGCGCGTCTTGCGATCGACGCTCGCCTTGCGCATAGGATTTAAGCCTTTCAAGCCCTTTGCGAACGGGCCCCTGGGCGTCATATAGCAGCTACCCTAATTTTGAGCGAAAGGCCTGATTGTCCATGGTTGACGCCTCCGAGCAGCCGCCCGTCTGGCGCCGCACGACCATCCTGTCCGTCAGGAAAGGCGGCCAAGTCGTGGTCGCCGGCGACGGCCAGGTCAGCCTGGGCCAAACGGTGATGAAGTCGAACGCCCGCAAAGTCCGCCGCCTCGCGGGCGGCAAAGTCATCGCAGGGTTCGCCGGCGCCACCGCCGACGCCTTCACGCTCTTCGAACGCCTGGAAGGCAAGCTCGAACAACACCCGGGCAACCTCACCCGCGCCGCCGTCGAACTCGCCAAAGACTGGCGCACCGATCGCTACCTCCGCCGCCTCGAAGCCATGCTCGCGGTATCGGACGCAACGACCAGCTTGATCTTGAGCGGCTCCGGCGATGTCGTCGAACCGGAGGATGGCCTCATCGGCATCGGCTCCGGCGGCAACTTCGCCCTCGCCGCCGCCCGCGCGTTACTGCCGCTGGACCTCAGCGCGGAAGAAATCGCCCGCCGCGCCATGAAGATCGCCGCCGACATCTGCGTCTATACCAACCACGAAATCACCGTCGAAAGTCTTTAAGTATGATCACGTCCGCTGAAGTACTCCCCTCGCCCGCCTGGGCGGGAGAGGGGCCGGGGGTGAGGGTGGGAGCGCGTGCAGCGCTTCACCTCAGTCATTCCTGGCAGCAACGCATGCGCCACCCCCAATCGTCAGTACACGGCACACAATGAGCGCCCTCACGCCCCGCGAAATCGTCACCGAACTCGACCGCTACATCGTCGGCCAAGCCGCCGCCAAGCGCGCCGTCGCCATCGCGCTGCGCAACCGCTGGCGCCGCCAGCAGCTACCTGAAGACCTGCGCGAAGAAGTCCTGCCCAAAAACATCCTGATGATCGGCCCGACCGGCGTCGGCAAAACCGAAATCTCCCGCCGCCTCGCGCGCCTGGCCCAAGCGCCGTTCCTAAAGGTCGAAGCAACGAAGTTCACCGAGGTCGGCTACGTCGGTCGCGACGTCGAACAAATCATCCGCGACCTCGTCGAAATCGGCATCGCTACGCTGCGCGAACGCCGCCGCGTCGACGTCCAACACCGCGCACAACGCTCGGCCGAAGACCGCGTCCTTGAAGCCCTTGTCGGCAGCAGCGCGTCGGAATCCACGCGCGAAACCTTCCGCCGCAAATTGCGCGACAACGAACTCAACGACAAAGAGATCGACATCAACGTCGCCGACACCGCAGGCGGCATGCCGGCCTTCGAAATCCCCGGCATGCCCGGCGCGCAGATCGGCATGCTGAACCTCAACGACATGCTGGGCAAAGCCTTCGGCGGCCGCCAGAAGCTGCGCAAGATGAAGGTCGTCGACGCCTACGCCCCGTTGATCGCCGAAGAATCCGACAAGCTGATCGACAACGAAGCCCTCGTTCGAGACGCCATCCGCACCGTCGAAAACGACGGCATCGTCTTCCTTGATGAAATCGACAAGATCTGCGCCCGCGAAAACGCAGGCCGCGGCGGCGCCGACGTCAGCCGCGAAGGCGTACAGCGCGATCTACTGCCGCTGATCGAAGGCACGACCGTCTCAACGAAGCACGGCCCGGTGAAGACCGACCACATCCTCTTCATAGCCTCAGGCGCGTTCCATATTGCAAAGCCGTCGGACCTTCTGCCCGAACTGCAAGGCCGCTTGCCGATCCGCGTCGAACTGCAAGCACTCACCCGCGACGACTTCCGCCGCATCCTCACCGAAACCGAAGCGAGCCTCATCAAACAGTACAAAGCGCTGATGCTGACGGAGGGCGTGGAGCTCGATTTCACCGACGACGGCCTCGACGCCATCGCCGACGCGGCCGCCGAGGTTAATGCCACGGTGGAAAACATCGGCGCGCGCAGGTTGCAGACCGTGATGGAGCGAGTGCTGGAAGAGGTAAGCTTCCATGCCTCCGACTCTAAGGGTGCGCGCATCGTCGTCGACAAAACATTCGTCACGCGAGAAATAGGCGCTTTGACGAAGAATGCGGACCTTTCGCGCTTCATACTTTAACGCGAGACTTTTCCTGCGCACACTCAGTAGACGAGTTCAGAGCCACGCATAAAAAACCTCAGTAACGCGTTGAGGAATCAAGCATCTCGCGATACGTTAACGGCCTGGGAAATTTTTGTAACCGAGGTCGTGCGTGTCCAAAAAGCTCTTCGTTAGCTTCGCGGAAAGCGACGGTGGTCATTCGTATTTGGCCGCCCGCGCGATGCTCAAGCCGAGCCATATCGCGCATCTCGTCTTCAGAACATCGGTTGCCGACTCGCTCGATGCCGTCGCATCGGGCCAAGCAAATTTCACGATCGTCCCCTCTTACAACTCGATCACGCAGTGGGAAGGCGCGACGCTGAAAGCGCTCGCCAGCGGTCAATTCGAAATCTTCGCGCAAGTCTGCATGCCGACAAGCTACGTGCTCGTCGCGCACAGCGATTACCTCTTCGAATTCGTCAACGCCTACATCCACCTCCGCGAACCGCGCTTAGAGCCCACGCACGAAGACGCCGCGCGCATCTACACGCGCTTCCTGTCGCGCATCTTCGTCGGCGCACAGGCCGAGGAACAATATCGCGGCCGCCTCGTACGCCCCGACATCTCGCACGCGTCCGTCGAACTTTCGCGCAATCCGCTGCGTGTGCTCGAAGAGATGTCGCGCACGGAGTTGTTCAAAGCGATGGCCGCGCAATCGCCGTTGCTTCGCGGCGGCCAACTTCAACCACCGCTTCCGCCGGGCCTATCCGGTGGCACGATCAACATCGGCGCAACGCCTGTGCTCTCGCAGCAGCCGATCGTCGGCGCCCCCGTCCAAGGCGGGACCGGTCAAGTATCGCTGATGGAAACGCTGCAAGCGCCGGCGGCCTTGGTCGCGGCGGGCCTTCTCGAAGCCCCCGGCGATCCGACGGGCTGGGAGCAAGACGGCTCGCTCGGCGAAATCATCGGCACGTTGCGCAAACTTCTCGTGCTGCTGAACGCCAACGCTTTCGGCGCACCGGACCTGCCGGAGAACAAAACCCAATATCTTCTGATCGGCCGCAAAGGCGCCGCGCTCCCTGCAGACTGCCTGTCAGCGGATCTGCCGAAAGACGCACCGACGCGCATCATGACGCTGGTCCGTCCGACCGCGAAGGCCTCAAGCGCCGACCGCTGGATGAAACCGCGCAGCTTGCTGACGAAGCGCGCACGCGACCACGGGTTCGTCTTCGACCGCGCCCCGCTGACGATCTCGCCGGGGAACATCCCGGTCTATCTGTTCGAAGGCGGCAAGCCGACCGGCGGCGTCTCGCCCAATCCTGTCGGCCTCGTCGAAAACTTCGTGACATGGCTCGGCCGCACCTTCACGCCCGGCGACGACAAGAAGGAAAAGGCAAAGGCGGCAAAGACGCTTCGCACCGCGCTCGAGAAGAAACAGGAACGCAAAACCAAGGACGGCTCGGCGGAGAAGTTCGACATCGCCTTCCTCGGCCAATACCAAACCTGGTGCGCCGAAACGCATTCGACGTCGGCCAGCTGCTGGTGCTGCGAAGACGCGCACGTCGACAAGCAGCTGGAAGAAACCGGCGTCGGCATCGGCCCGCTGATTCAATTCCTGATCGCCGGCTTGATCGCTGTGACGGCCCTCGCGCTGCTTATCACGCCGATCTACTGCTCCGTCACCGGCGCCTGCACCTGGTTCGGCAGCCGCGAACAAACATACGAGCCGCCCCGCGTCGAAGCACCGGCGCCGACCACAACGTCGACCGTATCAGCGCCGACTCAGGTCACCTCGCCGACGCCAGTAACAAAAACGCCAATCGCACCACCGTTGCCGGTCACGACAAGCGCACCGGAAACAACGACCTCTGCGTATCCGGGTATCAACGGCACAACGTCCACGCCATTGTCTGCGCCGAAAACCAACGTCGCTGAAACGAAAGCGCCCATCGTCACCGCGCCGCCGCCAGCACCAAAGGCCGTCGTGCCGAAGCCGCCGCCGGTGTTCCATGTCGCCTTCTTCGAAACGAAAGCGAACCTGACGCCGGAAGCGATGAACGCCATCGCCTCGGCCGCCACGCAATTCGTTCAGATGAACCGCAGCACCAACGTTCGCCTGGTCTCGCTTGGGCCACGCGAAAGCGACGACGCGCTCTGGCAACGCCGGCTCTACGCAGTAAAGGACGAACTGGTACGCCTCGGCGTGCCTGCGGGCCGCATCCGTTACGAAGGCACGGGGCCCTATCTGATCATGATCCGCTCGACGCAGCCGACGCGTCCAGCGGGATCGTCGCGCCGCCGCTCCAGCCAATACCTGGACTCGGTGCCCGACCCGATGAGCGGCGATCTTTAACCGCCCCGCTTGCGCCGCAGATAAACATAGATCGCACCAGCGCCTCCGTGCCGCTGGTGCGCCGCCTGCACGCCGACGACGAGCGCACGCAGCGCATCTTCCTCAAGCCACCGCGGCACCATCACACGCAACACGCCGGCATTCGACCGCTCCGGCATGGTGAAAGCCTCCGTCGCCTCGCGTGCCGCACGTGGCGCACCTTTGCCGGTCACCACCAGAATGCAGCGATAGCTGAGCTCATGCGCACGGCGAACGAACGACACCAGCCGCCCATGCGCCTGCGCTTGCGTCATGCCATGCAGATCAAGCGTCGCGTCCGGCTCGACTTTGCCGCGCTTCAAACGATCCGCCGTTGAGCCGTCCATACCGAACGGCGGCGCGGAAACCTTCTTCGGCTTGGCCGCCGGCGCGACCACCGGCGCGGCGGGCCTGGTAGGAGCGGGCAGGGCAGGGGCGTCACGCGAAACGCGCGCAACCCGCTTCTTCTCAAGCTTTGCTTTCGCAGCCTTCGCGCCGCGCAGACGCCGCACGTCGCGCATGACCTCGTCCCACAGCGCGCGCTCTTCGTCGTGAAGGTCTCGTTTGCGCACCACGTGGATCAGTTCAACCGCGCCGCAACGGCTTTCGGGAGCAACACATAGAGCTGCCCCCTATGCGCCATGCGTCCGGCAACGCTTTCCGCACGCGCCGACGCACCCCAATAGACGTCGCCGCGAACCGGTCCGCGTATCGCGCCGCCGGTGTCCTGCGCCACAACCAATCGCTTGAACGCGACATCGGGCGCCTTCGCGTCATCGGCCGGCGCCGTGCCGTCAATCCACATCGGCGCGCCCAACGCGTGAAACCGCAGATCGACGGCAAGGCTTGCCTCACTGGTCAGCGGCACACCCTGCGCGCCTTCCGCACCCATCGACGGATCGTCAAGCGCTTGCTCCTTGAAGAACACGAACGACGCATTCTCATTCATCAAACCCGGCGCTTTCTTCGGATTGGCCTGCAGCCACGCGCGGATCGTTTGCATCGACAAAGCCTCGCGCGCGATCTCGCCGCGATCGACAAGCACGCGGCCGACCGCCGTATAGGGATGCCCGTTCTGACCGTCATAAGCGACGCGCACCACCGATCCGTCCGCAAAGCGCACGCGCCCCGATCCCTGCACATGAAGAAAGAACGCCGCCGCCGCATCATCGACATAAGCGATCGGCGCCGACCGACCCTTCAACGCACCGTCTTCGATCGCCGCACGCGTATCGTAAGGCACCAGCTTGCCGCCATCGACGCGCCCCGCAATCCGCTCGCCCTTCAACGCCGGACGAAAACTGCCGAGATCGACCGAAACCAAATCCGCAGGCCGCTGATAAAGCGGCGTCGTAAAGCGCCCGCCCGGTTTGCGGCTTCCAGCAAGCTCCGGCTCGTAATAGCCCGTGAACAATCCAACGGGCCCAGCGCGATTGAACGCCTGCACAGGAACGAACCACGCCTCAAAGAACTGCCGTGCCGAGTCCGCGCTCGGCGCCGTCAACTGAACCGCCGCCGCACACGCGCCACGCCAGTCACTGACGGTGCCATAGACCGCCGCACCGCCCAGCGCCTCGCCGTCGGCACGCGCGTTGATCCGCTTGCACGAACCGGCAAACGCCGCGAACGCGCCGCGCACGTCCGCGCCCGCCCACCCGTTGAGGTCGCCAAACGCCGCGCGCTTGAGCACAAGCTCATCGGCCGATTTTTCAGGGAGAAGGCCGGTCAGCGGCTTGCACGCCGCCACCAGCAACAGAATCGCAACGCCAAGCGTTTTCGAAGCACGCATGGCCACGATGAATAAAGGCAGAACGTGGCCGCGAAAAGGCCCTAAGCGGCGCCCGCCGTCGAGACCAGCTTCCAGTTCGGATCGGACGAGCGTGTATCGCGGGCAAACGTCCAAACGTCCGTCACCTCGCGCACCACACCGGCAGCGCCTTCGATCACGGCACCGGCCGCATCGCGCGTCACGCTGATCAGTTCGCTGACAAAGCGAACGGTCACTTCCGCAATCCGCCCGCGCAAGCTGACCTCTTCGAGGTTCGCCTGCTTCAAGCCGATGAACGAAACGTCCAACTGATGTCCGCCCTTCTCGCGCGACGTGATCGCGGCGTCGAAGCTGGCGTAGACATCTTCCGACAACAGCGGCTTCAGCGTCGAACGGTCGCCCTGGGCAAACGCCCGTGCGATCATCTCATGCGCAACCTTGGCGCCGCGCACAAAGCCATCGGGCTCGAACGACGGATCCACCTGGCGCAACGCATCCACGCCGGCGGCAAGCGGCGTGCCCGCCGGAATCTTGATCTCAGAACCCGGACGCGGAATGTCGCGCGGGCGGGGCAGGGGAACGACGTTGTCGTCTTTGCCGACGGCGGTCGGACGGCGAGCATCGACGCGCTCGCGCCGATTGATATCGATGGGGGGCTGCTCGTTACCGGTGCGCCGGCCCAGAACCGAATACAGGCGGTACAAAATAAACGCCGCAAATCCAGCCAAAATGATGAGCTCCAGCACCGTTCCACTCATTGAATTGATCCGTTGAAGGACACGCGCCACCCACTTTTTTGGTTCGTCGCCCGCGATAACCTGCCAGAGCAACCGTCAAACCCGCGCTTGGGGAAAAACCCTACAGCGGTAAACCTTTCCGGTCCATAGCGCGCGTCGAGAGAATTTTGCGCATTCCTGCGAAGTTTCGCAGCATTTGAGCGGTTGTACGGCATTGGCTTGTGTCTGCTGCCTCCGGCGTGATAGCCACCGGCCCAAGTTGAAATCGCGCGAATTCCCCAGCTTTCAAGGACACTGACGAATGAGTGATATGCCCAATGGTAACGGCAATGGCAGCGCCGCCGGCAACCCGGCCGCCGCAGATGCTGGCGCCGCGGCACAGATCCAGGTGCTCGCGCAATACGTTAAGGATTTGTCATTCGAAAACCCCGCGGCGCCGATGAGCCTGCAGGGCCAAAAGCCCGCGCTCGAAGTCGGCGTCGATGTTCAGGCCCGCGGTCTTGGTACGGATCAGTACGAAGTCTCGATCCGCGTCCGCGCCGATGCCAAGTCGGCAAACCAAACGGTCTTTGTCTGTGAAGTGACCTACGCCGGCGTGTTCTTGCTGAAGAACATCACGCAGGAAAACATCCAACCGATCCTGCTGATCGAATGCCCGCGTCAACTGTTCCCGTTCGCCCGCCGCGTGGTGGCCGACACGACCCGCGACGGCGGGTTCCCGCCGCTGATGCTCGATCCGATCGACTTCCTCACGCTCTACCGCGCGCAACTTGCGCAGCAGAAAACGCAAGGCGCTCAGGCTTCGGCCTGAAACCAAATCGCCGATTGGCCGAGGCTGGCGATCGCCACGGCATGACGCTCAAGCTCCTCCGCGCTGATGCGCGGGGGCAGCGGTGACGGACGCGGCACCACCGGCTTGAACACGATCGCACGGTTGTCCGACGCGCCGGCATTGGCCACGAGTTCCAAGCCAGGCTGACGCCCGCCCGAAAGCTCAAGATAGACCTCGGCCAGAAGAGCCGCGTCGAGCAGGGCGCCGTGACCCTTCGCACGCCGATCATCGAGCGAGATGTCGAACCGGCGGCACAAGGCATCCAACGACGCCGACGCACCCGGAAACCGCCGCCGCGCAATCATCAGCGTATCGACGGCGCGCGTTGACGGGATCGATCCCTTCTTCAGCTTGCCCAGTTCGGCATTCAGAAACTTGAGATCGAACTCGGCGTTGTGAATGACGAGCCCGCTGTCCCCGATGAATTCCAAGAACCCGTCGACGACATCCGCGAACACCGGCTTGTCGCGCAAAAACTCCGTCGACAGATTCGTGATGCGCTGAGACTCCTCCGGCACATCGCGTTCGGGATTGATGTAGGCATGATACTTCGCACCCGTCGGCGTGCGGTTGCGCAGCTCGAGGCAGCCGATTTCGATGATGCGATGGCCTTGGTTCGGATCGAGTCCGGTCGTCTCAGTATCGAGAACAATTTCACGCATGATTCGATGTCCAGATCTTGCCCTCACGATGCTTCAGCGCATCGATGATCGCAACGACCTGGGCTTCGGCGTGAGCCAATCCTAGTGAAGTATCAACAACAAAGTCGGCCCGCGATCGTTTGTCGGCATCGGGCATCTGCTTCAACAAAATCGCCTCGAGTTTTTCAGGCGTCATCCCCGGCCGCGCCAACACACGCTGACGCTGAACATCGCCCGGCGCCGACACAACGACAACGACATCCACGCGCGCCCGCCCCCCTGTCTCAAACAGCAGCGGAATATCGAGCACCACCATCCGCGCTCCCGAAGCAGCAGCAGCCTGAAGCGCCGCCCGCTGCGCCTCGCCCACCAACGGATGCACAATCAACTCAAGTTTGCGCAGCGCCTCAGGCTTCCCGACAACCTCGCGCGACAGTTTTTCGCGATCCACACGCCCGTCGACGACGACACCCGGAAACGCAGCACCGACAGCCTCAACCGCCGCCCCGCCCTTGTCATACAGCGCATGCACCGTCGCATCTGAATCGCAAACCGGCACGCCATGACGCGCGAACATCTTCGCCGTCTCGCTCTTGCCCATGCCGATCGATCCCGTGAGCCCGACGAGCAACATCGCTCAGCACTCCAAGAGCGCAATCAAATGCGCACGCAACGCCGGCGTCACCTTCGGCTCCACACCGAACCAAGCCGCAAACCCCGGCTGCGCTTGATGTAACAGCATCCCAAGCCCATCCACCGCCTTCAAACCCCGCGCCGTCGCGCGCGCCAACAACGGCGTTTCAAGCGGACGATAGACGATATCGACAACCGTCGAATGAGACGGCAGCGGCGCGAGATCAATCTCCAACGCCGGTTGCCCCGACATACCCAAACTGGTCGTATTCACGAGCACCCCAGCCCGCACCAACGCTGCCGGCAACCCCGCCCACGCAGCAGGCTTCACACGGCCACCAAACCGCGCGGCAAGCGCTTCGGCCTTGTCCAGCGTCCGGTTCACCAGCACGACCTCGGCCGCGCCCAAGGACAACAGCGACGCAATGACAGCTCGCGACGCCCCACCCGCGCCAAGCACGACTGCGCTCACGCCATCGAGCGTCGCAACACCGCTGTCCCGCAACAACTGCGAAAACCCATGAGCGTCCGTGTTGCGCCCACTCGCACGCCCGTTCTCGAACACCACGGTGTTGACCGCGCCCGTCAGACGCGCCGCCTCGTCATGCGTATCGACCAACGCAAACGCCGCTTCCTTATGCGGCAGGGTCACATTGAACCCACGAAAGCCCGCCTTCGGCAGCGCGCGAAATGCCTCCGCAAAATCCTCCGGCTTGATCGCGAGCGGCAGATATGCCGCGTCGAGCTTGTGCTCCGCGATCCAGTAACCGTGCAGTGCCGGCGACAGGCTGTGCGCAATCGGCCACCCCGCCACCCCTGCCAGCTTTGCCGCGCCCGAAATCGTCATGCCCGCACCATGCCATGCGTGCGCAAAAAATCGATGAGCGGCAAGAGCGGCAATCCCTGAATGGTAAAAGCGTCGCCCTCGATCTTCGAAAACAGCTGAATGCCCACGCCTTCCACATGATAGGCACCGACACTGCCCAAGATGTCCTCACCCGCATCCACAAGATACGCGTCGAGAAAATCGTCGGAAAACGCCCGCATCGTCAGCCGCGCCTCCTCGACGACGCGCCAAACAACCGACCCACCGCGCGCCACACAAACCGCCGACGACAACACATGCACCCGCCCGCGCAGCCGCTGCAGCTGCGCCCGCGCCCCATCGCGATCGGCGGGCTTTTGAAACATCTCGACGCCAAGGCTCAACACCTGATCCGCCCCGATCACCGTTGCCTCTGGATGCCGATTGCTGATCTTCACAGCCTTCAACTCGGCCAGCACATCCGCCACATCACGCGGCTTCGCCTTCTCCGCCGCCAATGATTCAACGACCGACGTCTCGTCGACATGCGCCGCTTCCGCCGTGAAACGCAGTCCCGCCGCCCGCAACAGCCGCTGCCGCGTTGCACTGGTCGAGGCCAGGATGAGCTCGCTCATTCGACCGGCTGTTGCCGCGCGCGGCTATGCAAAGCCAGCACCGCCGCCGCCGTCTCCTCAATCGACCGCCGCGTCACGTCGATCACCGGCCAGCCCTTCTCCGCAAACAGCCGCCGCGCAAACGCAACCTCTGCCCGCACGGAGTCGAGATCCACGTATTCCGTCTCGGTCTCTTCATTCAACGACAGCAGCCGGTTCTTCCGAATTTGGATCAACCGCTCCGGACTCGCGATCAGCCCCACAACCAAAGGCTGGCGAATGAGATCAAGTTCCGGCGGCAACGCGATGCCGAGCACGATCGGGATATTCGCCGCCTTCACACCACGGTTGGCGATGTAGATACACGTGGGCGTCTTCGACGTCCGGCTGACGCCGACCAACACCACGTCGGCGAGATCCAACGTCGCAGCGCTTTGCCCGTCGTCATGCGCCATTGTGTAGTTGAGCGCATCGATCCGCTGAAAATACTTCGCGTCCAACTCATGCTGCGCGCCAGGCCGATGGCTAAGCTCCGCACCAAGATAATTGCCCAGCAGCGTCATCACGGGATCGAGCACCGCCACCGACGGCTGCCCCAACTCCCGGCACTTCACCTCGAGCAACCCGCGCAATTCCTCATTCACCATCGTGTGCAGCACCAGCCCCGGCGCCGCTTCGATCTCCATCAACGCACGCTCAAGCTGCTTACGATTGCGCACCAGCGGATAGACATGCTCGATCGGCCGGCCCATATCGAACTGCGCGCATGCGGCCTTGCCGACGGCGTTCAACGTCTCGCCCGTCGAATCCGACACAAGATGCAAGTGGAAGTAGATGGCAACGCTTCGCGGACTCTGCACGGGGGCCTGAGGATCGTCCTGTGAATACGTGGGGTGATAAGACCGGGGACAAAACCGGGACGCAAGGACTATGTCCCCTGACCCCACCTAACCCCTCGGTTGCGCCGTGTCATATCCACCGCACACAAGCCGATTACACGCTTTTCCACCGCTTTTGAGAAAGCCCATTGATGCTCACCCTATCCACACCGACCAATGCACGAGACCTGAGGATTCGACACCGAATCCACATTGCATCCCCAAATGGGGATGAAACCGAAGCCTGGGTATGACCTTGGGGATCGCCCATGCAGCGGCAGTCTGTCCCTATTGTCCACACGCCCTACATCTTCCTTCAATTCTTCAAGTATCTATAACTTAATAGATAATTAGGTTGGATGACGTTGGTCGAGCTTAGCGAAAAACCGATTTTGAAAGCGCTTAGCGGCCATGCGGTCGAGCCACGTCCGGTGTGGCTCATGCGCCAAGCCGGCCGCTATTTGCCCGAATATCGCGAGCTTCGAGGCAAGACCGCCGATTTCATGACCCTGTGCCTCACGCCGTCCTTGGCGGCCGAGGTCACGCTGCAGCCGATCCGCCGTTTCAACTTCGATGCGGCGATCCTCTTCGCCGATATCCTGCTGATCCCGCACGCGCTGGGCCAACGCGTCTGGTTCGAGGCCGGCGAAGGTCCGAAACTTGAAACGTTCGACGCATCGTCGCTGAAACGCTTCAAACCCGAAGGCGTTTCGACGGCCCTTGCGCCGGTGATGGAAACGCTCGGCCGCGTGAAACGCGAACTGCCAAAGGCCACGACGCTGATCGGTTTCGCCGGCGCACCTTGGACGGTCGCGACCTACATGATCGCCGGCGGCAGCTCCGACGACAGCACTCCCGCCCGCCTCTTCGCGTACAAAAACCCAACCGACTTTGCCGCGCTGCTCAAGATCCTCGTCGAGGCAACATCGAACTACCTGATCGCCCAAATCGACGCCGGCGCCGAAGTCCTGCAGCTCTTCGAAAGCTGGGCCGGCACCATCCCCGCCGATCACCTCGACGCCTACTCGATCAAACCGCTTCAGCAGATCATCGCCCGCGTCCACCAGCACGCACCGCAAATCCCGGTCATCGTCTTCCCGCGCGCAGCCGGCGCCAACTACCCGCGCTACGCCGAGACCAACGCCACGGCGATCTCGTTCGATAGCCACACTTCGCTTGGATGGGCGCGAAAGCAGTTCAAACCGAACGTCGCGCTCCAAGGCAATCTGGACCCGTTGGCGCTGATCGCCGGGGGCAAAGCCCTCACCGACGCCGTCGATCGTGTCCTCGCCGACACCCGTGGCACGCCGCATGTTTTCAATCTCGGCCACGGCATCCGCCCCGAAACGCCGATCGCGCATGTCGAGCAACTCCTGACGCAAATCAGAGGCACGCGCGCATGAGAGTGGCCGTCGTGCTCTTCAACCTCGGCGGCCCGTCATCGCTAGAGGCGGTCGAACCGTTCCTGTTCAACCTGTTCAACGACGGCGCCATCATCCGCGTGCCCCAGCCGCTGCGTTGGCTGATCGCGCGCCTGATCTCAAAACGCCGCGCACCGATCGCCCGCGCCATCTACGCCAAGATGGGGGGCTCGTCGCCCATCCTCGGCCAAACCTACAATCAAGCGTCGGCACTGCGCACGGCATTGATGGGCGACGGCACGACCTACGAAATCTTCGTCGCCATGCGCTACACGACCCCGCGGGCGTCCGACGTCACGGAGCAGGTCCGCCGCTTCCGCCCGAACAAGATCGTCCTCCTGCCGCTCTACCCGCAATTCTCGACCACCACGACCCGCTCCTCGATGCGCGAGTGGGTCCGCAATGCGCGCGATAAAGAACTGAGCGCGCCGGTGTCGGCCGTCTGCTGCTATCCGAAGGACGTAGGCTTCATCACCGCACAAGCCGCCCTCATCGCGGAAGAAATCGCGAAGGTCCCGCCGAACGTCCGCTTCCGCCTACTGTTCTCGGCGCACGGCCTACCCGAACGCATCGTCACCGGCGGGGACCCCTATCAGGCCCAAGTAGAAGACACAGCAAAGGCACTGGTCACCGCCCTGAACCGACCCGACCTCGACTGGCAAGTCTGTTTCCAAAGCCGCGTCGGCCCTATGAAATGGATCGGCCCGTCGACCGACGACGAAATCAAACGCGCCGGCAATGAGGGGCTCGCCCTCGTCGTGGCGCCGATCGCCTTCGTGTCGGAACACTCGGAGACGCTGGTCGAACTCGACATGGAATACGCGCATCTCGCGACCGAGTGCGGCGTCCCGCACTACCTGCGCGTTCCCACCGTCGGAACCCATCCGGACTTTATCGAAGGCCTGGCGAAACTCGTCCGCGGCTCGCTCGAACATCCCGGCACCCGCTCGGGCAGCGGCATCCGACTGTGCCCGGCCAAATGCGGGGAGTGCGCCATGGAGAGGAAAGTGGCATGAGCGAAACCCTGCTGGCGCTTTATCCGTGGATTAAGGCCCTTCACATCATCGCCGTCATCGCTTGGATGGCCGGCATGCTCTATCTGCCGCGCCTCTTCGTCTATCACTGCGAGACACAACCCGGGACGCCCGAATACGACCGCTTCGTCGTCATGGAACGCAAGCTCATGCGGGTCATCATCAACCCCTCGATGGTCGCGGTTTGGGTGTTGGGTCTAACGCTGGCCTACAGTCTCGATGTCTGGACGCAGGGTTGGCTCCACTTGAAACTGCTCCTCGTCATCATCATGTCTGGCCTTCAGGGCATGCTGTCCCGCTATCGGCGGGACTTCGAGCAGGGCAAAAACACCAAGACCCAGCGGTTCTACCGGATCATTAACGAAGTCCCCGCTGTTCTTATGATGCTGATCGTGATCCTGGTGGTGGTGAAGCCCTTCTAAGACCACCAAAATTGAGGCCCTGTCTCAAAAAAGGCCTCTTCAAACTTGTCCCCGACTAGGCTACAAGTGATTTGTCTCCCGACACGTCCGGAAACAACGCCCGTCAACGGAGCCGCCGTCATAGCGCTGTAGTGCGCAACGGATAAGGCTTGTGACAGGCAAAATCCCAGCCATCGCTGAGACTGTTCCGAACGCCCCCTTCCCCTTCAGTGCCGCGGTTCCCTTCTAGAACTTGGAACCAAGCGCCTGAGCCTCCCATTACCAGTCTGATTCACCAGAGAGTTATCTTCCGATGTCGCTTCAAGAAGTGATGAAGCTCCAAGACCTTAAGAACAAAACGCCGGCCGCACTGCTCGAGCTCGCCGAAGAACTGAAAATCGAAAACGCCAGTGCGATGCGCAAGCAGGACATGATGTTTGCGATCCTGAAGCAGCTGGCCGAGCAAGACGTCGAAATCACCGGCTCCGGCGTCGTCGAAGTTTTGTCCGACGGCTTTGGGTTCCTCCGCGCGCCGGAGTCGAACTACCTGCCCGGCCCCGACGACATCTACGTGAGCCCCACTCAGATCCGCCGCTTCGCACTGCGCACCGGCGACACCGTCGACGGTCCGATCCGCGGACCCAAAGACGGCGAGCGCTATTTCGCGCTGCTCAAGGTCACGACGATCAATTTCGAAGACCCTGAGAAACAAAAGCACAAAGTCCACTTCGACAACCTGACGCCGCTCTATCCCGATGAGCGCATCAAGCTCGAAATCGCCGACCCGACGATCAAGGATCGCTCGGCCCGCGTGATGGACATCGTGACGCCGCTCGGCAAAGGCCAGCGCGCGCTGATCGTCGCGCCGCCCCGCACCGGTAAAACCGTGCTGCTGCAGAACATCGCGCGTTCGATCGCCGCGAACCATCCCGAATGCTTCCTGATCGTTCTCCTGATCGACGAACGTCCGGAAGAAGTCACCGACATGCAGCGCACCGTGAAGGGCGAGGTCATCTCCTCGACCTTCGACGAACCCGCCTCGCGCCACGTCCAAGTCGCCGAAATGGTGATCGAAAAGGCCAAGCGCCTGGTCGAACACAAACGCGACGTCGTCATCCTGCTGGACTCGGTCACCCGCTTGGGCCGCGCCTACAACACCGTCGTCCCGTCATCGGGCAAGGTGCTGACCGGCGGCGTCGACGCCAACGCGTTGCAGCGTCCGAAGCGCTTCTTCGGCGCCGCGCGCAACATCGAAGAAGGCGGCTCGCTGACCATCATCGCGACGGCCTTGATCGACACCGGCAGCCGCATGGACGAAGTCATCTTCGAAGAGTTCAAGGGCACCGGTAACTCGGAAATCGTCCTCGACCGCAAGGTCTCCGACAAGCGCGTCTTCCCGTCGATGGACATCCTCAAGTCCGGCACGCGCAAGGAAGAACTGCTCACCGACAAGGCCACGCTGCAGAAGATGTACGTCCTGCGCCGTATCCTCAACCCGATGGGCGCGACCGATGCGATCGAATTCCTGCTCGACAAGCTCAAGAGCACGAAGACGAACCAGGAATTCTTCGACGCGATGAACACGTAATCGGGCGGAAGCGTGACGACGTTCGAAGGCTACGAACCCGTCACGCTTCAAACGCCGACGCTCGCCTTAGAACCGCTGCGTGCCGGTCACGCAGCGGAAACGTTCGAGGCCCTCTCGAACCCCAGCCACTACACCTACATCCCGCAAAACCCGCCCGCGTCGCTCGAAATCCTTCGTCAGCGCTATGAGCGCCTCGAAGGCCGGCGCTCGCCGAACCGCCGTGAGTTGTGGTTGAACTGGGCGATCCGCGTGCCGACCGGCGAGATCGCGGGCCTCGTCCAAGCCACCGGCTATCCCGACGGCCGCGCATTGATGGCCTACGAATTATTCGAAGCATTCCAAGGCCGCGGTCTTGCTGCCCAAGCCGTACGGACGGTGCTTCTCGATCTGCGCGAGCGTGCGCGTCTGACCTACGCGACGGCGCAAGTGGATACGCGCAACGCAAAGTCGATGGCGCTGCTCGAACGTTTGGGCTTCACCCGTAAGCGCTTCATCAAAGACGCCGACACATTCAAAGGCTCGACCAGCGACGAATATGAGTACATCCTCGATCTGGCCACCCTCAAATGAAGCTGATCACGACGACACTCAGCGTCAAAACAACAGGCCCCGGTCTAACGGGCATCTCGGCCGACGTCGCGCGTTGGCTCAGCAAGCAGCCGTCAGGCGACGGCCAGCTGACCCTCTTCATCCGCCACACCTCGGCCTCGCTGACCATCCAGGAAAACGCCGATCCCGACGTGCTCAAAGACCTTGAGACGTTCATGCGCAAACTCGCGCCGTGGGAAGAAGGCCTCTACCGCCACAACACCGAAGGCCCCGACGACATGCCGGCCCACATCCGCGCCGCGCTGACGGCGACCTCGCTCACAATTCCCGTGATCGGCGGCGCCTTAGCTCTGGGCACATGGCAGGGCATCTACGTCTGGGAGCATCGCGCCGACCCGCAACAACGTGAGGTCGTCGTCCAGCTTCTGACGGCGTGACGGCGGCACGCCGCTTCGCTAGATTGCGCCGGCTCAAGGCATCACCGGACAGCGGACCATCCATGCGCGCGCTCTGCAGATACATCGCAGCTCTTGTTTTCTTCATCCCCATCGCGGCGCACGCCGAACCTCTCTCTGAGGAACGCCAGGCCTTTCTCGAAGGCGTCTGGAAAGGCATCTCAACCGAGGTCAGCGCCGACAAACTCTGCTCACAGACCAACCCGCCGACCGGCGTGATGACGTTGTCGATTGAGTTCTTGCGCTCGGGCGGCGTCGCCTTCGCCGACGACGGCACCGAATCCGCCTCGCGCGGACCCATCACCGAACCGGGCGAAGAGAACGGCATCGTCGAGCTCACCTTCGGCGGCGACGTTTGGCGCTTCCGCCCCGACGGTCCGCAGGTCATGTACCGCGTCCGCACCTCAGCCTCATTGGGCGGCGGCGTCGACACCATGGTCTTCAAGCGCTGCCAGAAAGCAGCCGATCGCGCCGCCATCGCCCTCGACAACGAAGCCCTCAAATTCCTCGCGGCGGATCTGCCGGGCGACGAAGCGTTCTTCATGGACGACCGCCTCGCCGCGAAATCCGGCGACCGCTGCGCCGTCAACGAAACGCAATATTTGTTCTTCGTCCTGATCGGCCCGGCCGAATTCCGCGTCAGCCGTTGGAACAGCTTCGCCCTCGCCGACAAGCTCGCGGCGAAAGCAAAGGTAAAGCTCCCGCCGCTCGATCCAGTCGCCAACTGGAAAATCGAAAACGCCCGCGTCGACGGCGCCAAGTATGCCTTCCTCATGCGCGACTACGACAACGCTGAAGCCCTGCCGGAAACGATCCACGTCGAGGTCAAACCCGACGGCTCTGTCGCCATTCCGGAATGGCGTCGCACCTACATCCGCTGCACCAAGTTCCAATCGAGAAGCTGACGGGGAACCACATACCCGCCGTCGCGTTGAACACCGAACCGGAAGGAGGCGTCATGCGCCCGCTCAAGCACGTCACCGCCACGCTCGTCATCGCCACAGCCGCCGCGACGGCCTGCACCCAGGCCCAAGGCGAAACGGTCGACACCAAATCCGGCAAAGTCACCGTCGAAGAATTGGCGTCCGGCCTCGACCACCCCTGGGGCATGGCCTTCTTGCCCGACGGCCGGTTGCTGGTGACGGAGCGCAACGGCGGCCTACGCATTCTAAGTACCGACAACAAGCTGTCGCCGGCGTTGGCGGGCATCCCGGAGGTCAGCGCACGCGGGCAGGGCGGACTGCTCGACGTCGCGCTCGATCCTGACTTCGCCGCCAACCGCACGATCTATTTCTCTTACGCCGAACCCGGTGGCGCAGGCGCATCGACGGCCTTCGCCCGCGCGACGCTCGGCGAAGGCCGCGTTGAAAACGTCAAAGTGATATTCCGCCAAGAGCCGAAAGTGTCCGGCAGCGGCCACTACGGCGGCCGCATCGTCTTCGCGCGCGACGGCCACATGTTCCTGACGACCGGCGAGCGCCAAAAATTCGATCCGTCGCAAGACCTCAACAGCCACCTCGGCAAGGTCATCCGCCTCAACAAGGACGGCTCGGTCCCGAAGGACAATCCGTTCGTCGGCCGCACAGATGCAAAACCGGAAATCTGGTCCTACGGACACCGCAACGTCCAAGGCGCCGCGATCGACCCGGCGACCGGCATACTCTGGACGATCGAGTTCGGCCCGAAGGGCGGCGACGAATTGAACCGCCCGGAAGCCGGCAAGAACTATGGCTGGCCGCTCGTCAGCTGGGGCAACCACTACGACGGCCGCGACATCCCCGATCCGCCGACGCGCCCCGACCTCACCGACGCCGTGAAGTACTGGAATCCGGTCATCTCGCCCTCAGGCATGATCTTCTACACCGGCGCCAAGTTCCCCGGCTGGAAGGGCAACTTGCTGATCGCCGGTTTGAGCTCGCAGTCACTCACGCGTCTGACGATCCAAGGCGGCAAAGTCACCGACGAAGAACGCATCGACATGGGCGAACGGATCCGCGATGTGGAGCAGGGCCCGGACGGTTCGATTTACGTCGTGACGGATGAAGGCGACGGCAAGATTTGGCGCCTGCGCCCGCAATAACTCACCGGGCCGTCATCCCGCCGTCGATGACCATCTCCGACCCGGTCATGAACGCGGCGTCGTCGGAGGCCAGAAACACGACCGCGTTCGCGACGTCGGCGGCGACGCCCAATCGTCCCAGCGGATGGAGCGCGATCATGTTCGTGCGCACCTCGTTCGCGCCACCGCCGGCGACGGCGGCGAAATCGTCGATCACCTGTTGGCCCATCATCGTATCGATGATGCCGGGGTGGATGGAGTTGACGCGGATCTTCAAACCCAATTGCGCGCATTCCAGAGCCGCGCCTTTCGTCATCAAACGCACCGCGCCTTTCGACGCGTTGTAGGGCACCGCGAACGCGGTGCCCGTCAGTCCGGCCACCGAAGAGAGATTGATGATCGAGCCGCCGCCGGGCCACTGCGCGCCGCGTTTGCCGATTGCGGGTAACGCTGTCTTCATGCCCAGAAAAACGCCCTCAACGTTGATCGACTGCATGTGGCGAAACTCTTCGATCGACGTCGCCGTCATCGGCTTCAAGGCAAAGATGCCGGCGTTGTTGACCAGAATGTCGAGCCCGCCGAACCGCTTCTCGGCCGTCGCCACCGCCTCGACCCACGCGCGCTCATCGCGCACGTCGTGATGCACATAACCCGCGCGCGCGCCGGTCTCTGCAATCGCAGCAGCCGCGCGCTCGCCGTCCGCATCAAGCACGTCTGTGATCAGCACCGCAGCACCCGCCGCCGCGAGCGCCTGCGCCGACGCGGCGCCGAGGCCGCGCGCGCCGCCCGTTACCAGTGCGACCCGTCCCGTAAGTTTCCCGGCCATATTTCGAACCTCCACGTATTTCCCGACTGTTTCTGTCTTTCAGAACCACGTCAAATCGCGTGATTTGACGATTGACCCGCGGCACGTCACCCTGTCCGGAATGTGAAATGAGGAGTCCGACGAAAATGGATGGGGAATCGAACGCCAAAGATCATGACCGCGCGAAGTATCACGCGATGATGGACGGCACACAGGACGATTGGGACATCATCGTCAAGCACGCGGCGCCGTTCCAGAAGGATCTGCCGAACCGCATCATCTCTCATCTGAAATTGCTCAAAGGCGATTGCGGCGGCTTCCCGGTCGACCGATTGGAGCACTGCCTCCAAACCGCCACGCGCGCCCATCAAGCCGGCGAAGACGAAGAGTACGTCGTCTGCGCGCTGGTCCACGACATCGGCGACACGTTAGGCCCGGCCAACCATGCCGACGTCGCCGCCGTCATCGTGAAGCCCTACGTGTCGGAGCGAAACCACTGGATCGTCGAAAAGCACGGCATGTTCCAGGGCTATTACTTCTTCCACTTCCTAGGCCTCGACCGGAACATGCGCGACCAATTCCGCGGCCACCCGCACTTCGAACCCTGCGCGCAGTTTTGCCATCTCTACGATCAGGTGGCGTTCGATCCGAATTTCAAGTCGATGCCGCTGGAAGCCTTCGAACCGATGATCCAACGCACCTTCATGCGTCCAAAAAATTCGATGTACCTCCGCAAACCCGCGCAAGCCGCCGAGTAGTCTGGAGCGCGGGCGTCCCACCGCTCTTCCTGATTCACCAGACTACGGAATGAGCACCAGCGACCCGGTCGTCTGGCGGCTCTCGATCGCGCGATGCGCCTCGGCCGCTTGCGAAAGCGGGAAACTTTTCGGCTCGCTCTTCCGGATCACGCCGCGCGCGACGAGGTCGAAGAGTTCGCCGGCCGCCGCGTCCAATTCCTCCGGCGTTGTCACATAGTGGAACATCGTCGGCCGCGTGAAGAACAGCGATCCCTTCTGCGCCAGCAGCGCCGGCTCGAACGGCGGCACCGGCCCGCTCGCATTTCCGAAGCTGACGAAGAGACCAAGCGGCGCCAGTGAGTCGATCGACGCCATGAACGTGTCGCGCCCGACCGAGTCATAGACGACCGGCACGCCCTTGCCCCCGGTGATCTCGCGCACGCGGCTCGCAATATTCTCGCGCGACGAGACGATCACGTGATGACAACCCAGCCGCTGCGCCAGCGCAACCTTGCTGTCGTTGCCGACGGTCCCGATGACGGTCGCACCAAGAAAGCGCGCCCACTGAATGGCGATCATGCCGACCCCGCCGGCGGCCGCATGAAACAGGATGGGCTCACCCGCGGCGACCTTGTGCGTCCGCCGCAGCAAGAAATGCGCGGTCAGACCCTTCAGCATCAACGACGCCGCGATCTCATCGCTGACGCCGTCGGGAATCTTGAACGCACGGTTGGCGACGACGTTGTTGGCCTCGCTGTAAGCGCCGAGCGGCCCGGTCGCATAGACGATGCGGTCGCCTTCGCGAAAGCGCGTGACGCCCGCGCCGACCTGCTCGACCACGCCGGCCGCCTCCATCCCAAGCCCCGAAGGCAGAGGCAGTTTGTAGAGTCCGGTCCGGTGATACGTGTCGATGAAGTTGACGCCGATCGCCGTGTGCCGCACGCGAACTTCGCCGTCGCCCGGCGGTGCCAGCGTCACCGCCTGAAACGACAACACGTCGGGCCCGCCGACCTTCTCGAACCGGATCGCACGCGTCATGGGACGAAGCCTCAGCTCAGATGGGTTTTGAAGAATTCCGCCGTGCGCGCATTGGCCAGATCCGCCGCCGCCTTGTCGAAGTGCTGACCGCCGACGCGCGCGAAGGCGTGATCGACCCCCGCATACTGATGCGTGGTGACGAAGGGGTGATCCTTGAGCGCATCGATGATCTGCGACTGCGCCGCGGGCGGCACGAACTGATCCTTCTCCGCGAGGTGCAACAGCAGCGGCTTCTTGATCTTGTCTTTCTCGTTCAGCGCCTGCTCGATGCTCACGCCGTAATAACCGACCGCAGCGTCCACATTCGTCCGCGCCGCCGTCAGATAGGCGAGATACCCGCCCAAGCAATAGCCGACCGCACCAATCTTCGGACCGGCGCCGGGCACGCCGCGCAGATGCGTGATGGCCAGCTGAATATCCTTCACGCCCGTCTCGGCGTTGAACTTCTGATAAAGCTCGAACGCCTTCTTCCATTCCGCTTCCGACTTGTCGGTGATCTGGATGTTCGGCTCCAACCGCCAGAAGAGATCGGGCGCCAGCGCAAAATATCCGTGCGCCGCCAGCCCGTCGCAGATATCGCGCACGACCTGGTTCACGCCGAAGATCTCTTGGATCACGACAATGCCCGGCCCCTTGTTCGACGAAGGCTGCGCGAGATAGGCGCCGAACTTTCCGTCCGGACTGCTGAGCGTAATGTCGGTGCCGGCCATCGTGTCTCCTTAAGCGCGTGAGGTCGCGACGGCGCCGGGCGGCATCATCCGCGTCTTGAGCTGCAGCTCGAGTTGGTTGGGATCGGTGATCGGCGGTGAACAAGTTTGTCCCGCGCACATGTAGACGGTGACCTTATTGTCGACCTGACCCTTGCCGTTCGCCGGATGGCCTTCATAGAGCGCCTCGCCGGGCGCCACGATCTGCACGATCTTGTTCGGCACGCTCACGCGGCGGAACACATCGCGGAACGCGGCGACGCCGGCATCGTTGCGTTGACCTACGATCACGATCGAGATCGCGCGCAAGATCGCATCGAATCCGTTGAGGTAGGTCGCCGACGAAATCAGCTGCCGCCGTGCATCCTCCGCGAACGCCTGCGTCAGCACGCTGAACCGCTCCGCATGGATCGCATCGCCGGTCAGCGCGTTGAGCCGCGCCAGCACATGCATCATCGTCCCGTTGACGGAAGGCACCGCCTGGTCGGCCACCGTGCGTACGCGCACGATCAACGGATCGCCGTCGTCTGCCGTCAGCGCATAGCCGCCGATGTCCATCCGCCAGAACTTGTTGTTCAGCGTGTTGACCCATCGGATCGCTTTGTCGAGATAAGGCTGGTGCCCCGTGATCTCGTAGAGCGCGATGGCCGCGCGCGCCATGTTCGCATAGTCGTCGGCTAGCCCCGCGACACCCAGCTTGCCGTTGCGCGAGCTATGGGCAAGCCGGTCGACCTCGCCCTCGGCAGAGGATCCCATCTTGTCGGCGATGTACCAGAACGCCTTCACCGCAGCCGCCTGCCAATCGACGCGATTGAGCGCATCCGACGCCTGGACAAGGCCGTAGATCATCAGCCCGTTCCAATCGGCCAGCACCTTGTCGTCGCGCATCGGCTTCACGCGCTTCGACCGCGCCACGAACAGCTTCTCGCGCAGCGCATTCAGCTTGCCTTCTTGCACCGGCGGCAGCGGGCTCATCACCCGCAGGCGGTGCAAGATGGTGCGGCCTTCCCAATTGCCTTCGGGCCGCACGTCATAGACCTGCTTGAACAGCGTCGAGTCCTTGCCCAGGATCTCGTCGACCTCGGCTTCGGTCCAGACGTAGAACTTACCTTCCTCGCCCTCCGAGTCCGCATCGATCGACGACGCGAAGGCGCCGCCCTCGACCACCATCTCGCGCAACGCCCAACCGACGGTCTCTTCGATGCGCGAGCGATAGACGGCGTTGCGCGTGCTCAGCCACACCATCGACATGACGTCGATCAGCTGCGCGTTGTCGTAGAGCATCTTCTCGAAATGCGGCACGAGCCAGATGTTGTCGACAGAGTAGCGCGCAAAGCCACCGCCGAGGTGATCGTAGATGCCCCCTTGGCTCATGTTCATGAGCGAGAGTTCGACCGCTTGCTGGTACTGCAGCATCCCGGAGTTCTGGAAGCCGCGCCACATCAGTTCGATGCAGGCCGTATTCGGAAACTTCGGCGCCCCGAACATGCCGCCGTGGAACACGTCGAACTGCTGACACACCCGGCGCATCGCGCTCTCGAGCGTCATGGGATCGAGCTGCTGACCCGGACGGTTCTGCTCGAACGCTTGGGTTAGGCCGGTGCGCAGCGTCTGGATGTTCTTCGTCACCTGCTCGCTGTTCTCGCGATAGAGACGCGACACCTCGCGCAGGACATCCGGGAACGCGGGCTTGCCGAACTTCGGCTCCGGCGGGAAGTAGGTCCCGCCCCAGAAGGGCTCGCCCTGCGGGGTCAAGAACATGGTCAGCGGCCAGCCGCCCTGTTCGCCCATCATGTTCACGGCCGCCTGATAGATGGCGTCGAGATCGGGGCGCTCCTCGCGGTCGACCTTGATGTTGACGAACATGTCGTTCATCAGCGCCGCGGTCGACTCGACCTCAAAGCTCTCGTGCGCCATCACGTGGCACCAGTGGCAGGCGGCGTATCCCACGGACAGCAGGATCGGCTTGCCGGAGGTCTGGGCCTCCTCAAGGGCGGCGGGACCCCACTCGCGCCAATGGACCGGGTTGTCCTTGTGCTGATGGAGATACGGGCTCGTCGATTGGGCGAGCAGATTCATGGGGTGGAGCGCTCCCTGAGCGGCGGAAAGGAGTTGCGAAAACCGAGTGCTGCGTCCGGCTTCGGCTCGCGCTAAGGTCGCGCGTCTTTGCCCCATTCAGGCATTCAAGCGGGCAACATCAAGCGGAAGGCCGAACGTTCGAGTCATGAAAATCACAATTGAAGTCGATTGTACACCCGCCGAAGCCAGGGCCTACATGGGCCTGCCGGACGTGGAACCGCTGCAGGCGGAAGTGATGGGCGAGATCCAGCGCCGCGCCATGCAAGCCCTCGCCATGACCGACCCCCAGCAGCTCCTGAAGAACTGGGTGCCATGGGGCGCGCAGGGCATGGAGGCCTTCTCGAACATCATGCGCGCCGCGACCGGCACCGCCGGCAGCCGCAGCACCAAGGACGACGACGAGCCGCCGCCGTCGTCGCGCCCCAAGGGCCGCAGCTGATCGCACCCAGGGCTTGCTCGACATGACCCGCCGTCGAACGATCTTCGCCCTATCGTCGGCGAGGGGACGCGCCGGCGTCTGCGTCTTCCGCCTCTCCGGTCCCGGCACCCGCGCCGCCATCGAAGTCCTGACGGCGCGCCCCGCACCCGCACCCCGGCACGCCGCCCTCCGTGACGTGCGCCTGGCCGACGGCACGCCGATCGACCGCGGCCTGGTGCTCTGGTTTCCAGCCCCCGCCAGTTTCACCGGCGAGGACGTCGCCGAGATCCACCTGCACGGGGGCCCCGCCGTCATCTCAGCGATGACCCGCCGCCTCGCCGAACTCGAAGACCTCCGCCCCGCCGACGCCGGCGAGTTCACGCGCCGCGCCTTCGCGAACGGCAAACTCGACCTAACAGAAGCCGAAGGCCTCGCCGACCTCATCGGCGCCGAGACCGAACAACAGCGCCGCCTCGCGCTCCGCCAACTCGGAGGCGAACTGAAACAGCAGTACGAGCACTGGCGTACCGACCTCATCAGAGCGCTCGCCCACCTTGAGGCCTCGATCGACTTCGTCGACGAAGATCTCCCCGAAGGACTGGCCGCCGAAGTCCGCACCCGCACCACCACATTGGCGAGCGCGATCGAACACCATCTCGCCGATCAGCGCCGCGGCGAGATCGTACGCGACGGTTTCACCGTGGTGATCCTCGGCGCCCCAAACGTCGGCAAGTCATCGCTGCTGAATGCACTCGCCCGCCGCGACGTCGCGATCGTCTCGGCAATCCCCGGCACCACGCGCGATGCGATCGAAGTCGATCTCGACCTCGGCGGCTACGCCGTCACGCTGATCGACACAGCAGGCCTGCGCGAGACCACAGACGAAATCGAAAGCGAAGGCATCCGTCGCGCACGCGCGAAAGCCGAACACGCCGACCTTCGCCTCGGTGTCGTTGATGCGAAATCTGTGGATGATTCACGTGTGTCACCAGAATTATCGGAAGGCGACGCGATCCTCCTAAACAAGAGCGATCTAGCGCCCAATCAAACTGTCCCCGAGTCCAGCACACACCACACGCTACGCATCTCCGCTAAGACGGGCGAAGGCATCGAAGCCCTACTGTCGTGGCTCGAAGCGCAAGTCATCACCCGCGTCGGCGCAACAGAGTCGATGCCGATGACCAGAGCCCGCCACCGCGAAGCCCTCGAAGATGCACTCGCCGCACTGAAGCGCGTCCCCGCATCGTTGAGCGACACCGCTCCATCACTCGACCTAGCCGCCGAAGACCTCCGCATCGCAGCGCGAGCCCTAGGCCGCATCACCGGCCGCGTCGACGTGGAAGATCTACTCGACGTAATCTTCCGCGAGTTCTGCATCGGCAAATAGCGATCCACCGTATACGGATCATCACAAAGGCCCAGCGTCTCTCATCCTCCCCCGCAAGCGGGGGAGGGGGACCGCGTCAGCGGTGGAGGGGGCCGAAGCAGCGTCGACGCCAAAGGGCCCCTCCGTCACGCCGCTACGCGGCGCGCCACCTCCCCGGCTTGCGGGATGCAAACGCTCTGCAATCGTAAAGATTCACGTGGAAAGCAAAGCCCCAGCAAAAACCTGACTCACATGAAACCGTCCGTGCACGGAGTTTTGACTCACATGGAACATTTGCTGTATCGCCTGCGCCCACATGAGCAGCACCACCACCTCCTTCGACGTCATCGTGATCGGCGGCGGCCACGCCGGCTGTGAAGCCGCGACCGCGTCCGCGCGCAGCGGCGCGAAGACCGCGCTCGTCACGCACAAGATTGAGACGCTGGGCGAGATGTCCTGCAACCCCGCCTTCGGGGGCCTCGGCAAAGGGCACCTGGTCCGCGAGATCGACGCCCTCGACGGCGCGATGGGGCAGGTGGCCGACAAGGCCGGCATCCAATTCCGCCTCCTGAACCGCTCCAAGGGCCCCGCCGTCCGCGGCCCCCGCGCCCAGGCCGACCGCAAGCTCTACCGCCGGCACATGCAGGCGCTGCTCCTGACCTACCCGAACCTCACGGTCATCGCCGCCGAAGCCGACGACCTCATCATCCAAAACCAGCGCGCCGCCGGCATCATCACCCGCGACGGCCGCCGCTTCACCGCCGGCGCCGTGGTCCTGACGACCGGCACCTTCCTGCGCGGCCTGATCCACATGGGCGAGCGCAAGATCCCGGCGGGCAGGGTAGGCGAGGCCCCCGCGCTCGGCCTCTCCAACACGCTCGAGTCGCTGGGCCTAACCCTCGGCCGCCTGAAGACCGGCACCCCGCCCCGCCTCGACGGCCGCACCATCGACTGGGCCGCACTTGAGATGCAGCCCGGCGATGACCCGCCGACGCCGTTCTCGTTCCTGACGGCGGCGATCACGAACCCTCAGGTTCGATGCGGCATCACCGGCACGACCCTGGCGACCCACGCCATCATCAAGGCGAACCTGCACCGCGCCCCGATGTACTCGGGCCAGATCGAAGGCACAGGCCCCCGCTACTGCCCGTCGATCGAGGACAAGGTCGTCCGCTTCGGCCAGCGGGACCACCACCAGATCTTCCTAGAGCCCGAAGGCCTCGACGACGACACCGTCTACCCAAACGGCATCTCAACCTCGCTCCCCGAAGACGTGCAGCTAGCTCTGCTCGCGACGATCCCGGGCCTTGAGAAGGTCACGATGGTCCGCCCCGGCTACGCCATCGAATACGACTACGTCGACCCCCGCGAACTGATCGCAACGCTCGAACTGAAGAAGCTCCCCGGCCTCTTCCTCGCCGGCCAAATCAACGGCACGACGGGATACGAGGAAGCCGGCGCCCAAGGCCTCGTCGCCGGCCTTAACGCCGCCCGCCTCGCCGCAGGCTCCGACGGCCTGACCTTCGATCGCGCCTCCAGCTACATGGGCGTGATGATCGATGACCTCGTGACCAAGGGCGTCAGCGAGCCCTACCGCATGTTCACGTCCCGCGCCGAGTACCGCCTGACCCTGCGCGCCGACAACGCCGACCAACGCCTGACGCCCATCGGCATCGCCGCCGGCTGCGTGGGCGCCACACGTCAGAAAGCCTTCGAAGCCAAGATCGAATCCCTCAACGCCACCCGCACCCAGCTCGCAGGCCTGACCATCACCCCCACCGCCGCCAAGCGTGAGGGCATCCACCTCAACGAAGACGGCCAACGCCGCACAGCCCTCGAACTCCTGTCCCACCCGCAAGCCGGCCGTGCCGCCGTCCAAAAAGTCTGGCCCGAAGTCCAAGCCCTCGACCCGGCGATCCTCGACCAGCTCGAAGCCGACTCCCTCTACGCGGGCTACCTCGATCGCCAAGCCGCCGACATCGCCGCCTTCCGCCGGGACGAATCGCTCCCGCTGCCGGCAGACCTCGACTTCGCCGACGTCCCCGGCCTCTCGACTGAGATCGTCCAACGCCTCACGAAAATAAGACCTGCGACCCTCGGCCAAGCCGGCCGAATCGAGGGCGTGACCCCCGCTGCATTGACGGCACTGATTCTCCGCCTGAAGACCCGCGCGGCGCGGCAAGTCGCGTGAGTGCAACAGGCGACACCCCAACCACCTACGGTCCCCTTGACTTCGAGCGCGACTCGCAGGTCACACGTGAAACGCACAGTCTCGTAAATACCTACGTCGAACTTTTGAGGGATTGGAACGAGCGTCTGAACCTCGTTTCCGATGCCTCACTGGCCGATGTCTGGCGCCGCCACATGTGGGACTCGGCCCAGCTAATTCCCATGATTCCACGTGGAACAAAGACCATCGTCGACCTCGGCAGCGGGGCCGGTTTCCCCGGTTTGGTGCTCGCAATCCTGCTCGCGGACAAACCCGGACTCACCGTCCACTTAGTCGAATCAATCCAGAAGAAATGCCGGTTCCTTGAGGCGGTCATCGAAGCCACCGGAGCCCCCGCCCAAGTCCACAATATGAGGGCCGAAGACCTCCAAGGTTTGAAGGCCGACGTCGTCACCGCCCGGGCCGTCGCGCCCCTAAACCTGCTATTTCGGCTAGCCCACCCCTTCTTCCACCCCCGGACAACCGGCCTGTTTCTCAAGGGGAGAGCGCTCAACGACGAATTGACCGCTGCAACCAAATCCTGGCACCTTACCGCAACCCCCATTCCGAGCCGGTCAGACCCCTCGGGATTTGTTTTGCGCGTGACAGGATTGACCCCTTGGCGGAAGGCCCGGAAACCGTCTTAGAGCCGCGACGCGGCCGGACGATCGACAAGACCAGAGTCATTGTCATCGCCAACCAAAAAGGCGGGGTCGGCAAGACCACGACCGCGATCAATTTGGGTACGGCATTGGCCGCCGTCGGCAAACAGATTCTGGTCCTCGACATCGACCCGCAAGGCAACGCGTCGACCGGGCTCGGCATCTCGAAACATCAGCGCGGCGTTTCCATCTACGAAGTGATGATCGGCCACGCCCAGTTTCACGAAGCGATCGTCCCCTCTCAGATCCCGGGCCTCCACGTCATCCCCGCGACCTCTGAATTGGCCGGCGCCGAAATGGAGCTCGTCGGCGTGCCCCGCCGCTCGTTCCGCCTGCGCGACGCGATCGACAGCTACACGCATCGGCTGGCCGCGCCGGTCGAAAAATCCGAATCGACGGCGATCTCGATCGATGTGAATAAATTCACATCCTATGATTATATTCTTATCGACTGCCCGCCGTCGCTGAACCTGCTGACCATCAACGCGATGACCGCGGCGCATGGTTTGCTCGTTCCGCTGCAGTGCGAATTCTTCGCCCTCGAAGGTCTAAGCCAACTCCTGCGCACGATCGATCTCGTCCGCGGCAGCCTCAATCCGGCGCTCGAAATTCAGGGCGTTGTTCTCACAATGTTCGACAAGCGCAACAACCTGTCCGAACAGGTCGCCAACGATGTGCGTCAACATCTGGGCGAAAAAGTTTACCAAACGATAATACCTCGGAACGTACGCATTTCGGAGGCCCCGAGTCACGGCCTACCGGCGCTGCTCTACGACCTGAAGAGCGCGGGGAGCCAGGCTTACATCAAGCTGGCGGGTGAACTCATTCAACGCGAAAAGTCTCGTAAGGCAGCATGAACACCCCTGTCAGAAAAACCGGTTTTTCAGGCCTTGGCCGCGGCCTCTCGGCGCTCTTGGGAGAGGTCGAAAGCGAAGTCATCGCCGCCAGCACCAACCCGAATTTCCAACCCACGCAGCAGGCGCCGGGCGGCTCGGCCGAACAGCGCGCGCCGCGCACCTTGCCGATCGCGCTCCTGCGTCCGAACCCGTTCCAACCGCGCGAACATTTCGAACCCGAAGCGCTCGAAGAACTGGCGAACTCGATCCGCGACAAGGGCATCATCCAGCCCATCATCGTGCGCCCGGTTCCGGGCCAGCCGGACGAGTACCAGATCGTCGCCGGCGAACGCCGTTGGCGCGCCGCACAGAAGGCCCGCCTGCACGAAGTGCCGGTGGTCATCAAAGCCTTCACCGACGCTGAGGCGCTCGAAGTCGCCCTCATCGAAAATATCCAACGCGCCGATCTAAACCCGATCGAAGAAGCGCGCGGCTATCGCCAGCTCATCGAAAAATTCGACTACACCCAGGAAGCTTTGGGCAGCGTCATCGGCCGCAGCCGCAGCCACATCGCCAACACCATCCGCCTGCTTCAGCTGCCGCAGACCGTCCAAGACTACATCTACTCCGGCAAACTTTCGGCCGGCCACGCCCGCACGCTCGTCGGCCATTCCGACCCCGAAGGCATGGCAAAGGAGTTGATCGAAGGCCGGATGAACGTCCGCGAAGCCGAAGAAAAAAGCCGCAAGGCCAAAGGCAAAAAGAAACGCCCCCACGGCAAAGACGCCGACACCCGCGCGCTTGAGTCATCGCTCGCCAGCCAACTCGGCTTGAACGTCAACATCGCCCACAAAGGCGACAAAGGCGGCGAACTAAAAATCGCCTACAAGACGCTCGAACAACTCGACGACATCTGCCGCAAACTCGGCACGGGCACGTAGCGCCCGAGGCGTGGGTCCGTCGTCCGCCCGTCGACCCTCTAACCGTCGACACAGCACTGCCCCCTCAAATTAGAAGCTACCGCCCCCTCTGCGGGGCGGTCGATCGTTCGTAGCCCGAAGGGCGGAGAAGGATCGGGTGGGGGGACTCCGTCGAATCAGCGTCCCCCCACCCGATCCGGCATCGCTACGCTCGCCGTATCGACCGCCCCGCAGAGGGGGCGGTGGATCATCTTGACGGGACGGCGACCGTTTCAAACCCCAATAGAGTCCGCTGCGGCTTACAGATCCGCGAGCCAATTCCGCCCGCGTCGTCCGTTAACCCTCTGTAAACCCTTGCGAAAGTTTCGGCCGCCCGATTCGTACAACGCACTTGCACGAGATCATAACGCTGCTTATCTTAAGTGAACAGATAAAAAGCCAACTCAATGTCCGAATCACTCGACCGCGAAATCCTCTACCTCCTCAACGACGTCGCGCGCCTGATCAGAACGCGCGCCGACCAGCGCGCCCGCACGCACGGCATGACGCGTGCGCAGTGGGTGATTCTCTCGCGCCTCGAGCGCCAGCCCGGTCTCTCTCAAAACGAGATCGCAGCGATCGTCGAAGTCGAACCGATCACCGTCGCGCGCCTCGTCGACCGTCTCGAATCGGCCGGCCTCGTGGAACGCCGTGCCGATCCGAAAGACCGCCGCGTCTGGCGCTTGCATCTGACACCGGCCGCCGAACCGGAACTACGCGAACTGAAAAAACACAAAGCCGCTCTCCGCGAGGAAGTCACCTCAGGTGTCTCCGCGACCGAGATCGAGCAGCTGATCGATGGCCTTTTAAAATTGAAAGCGAACCTAACCGATGGACGCGCGAGTCTCAGAGCAGTTTGAACGGCGGGACAACCCCGCTTTCGTCGTCACCCGCGTCGCAAAAACGTGGGCCCAACAAGCACGCGACGCCACAACCGACATCCTGCGGACAATTCGCGAGCGCAACCTCACACGCCCGATCCTGATGATCGGCGTGCCGGCCCTCGTCGCCCTGATCGCGGCCTACATCTACTTCACCGGTGGCCGCTACGTGTCGACCGATGACGCATACGTGCGCGCCGCCAAGCTGATGGTGACCGCCGAAGTCTCCGGCGTCGTCAGCGAGGTCGACGTGAAGGAAGGCCAGACCGTGAAGGCCGGCGACATCCTCTTCAAGATCGACCCGCGTCCGTTCCAAATCGCGCTCGAAAACGCGAAGGCGAATCTCGCCAACACCGCGCTCACCGTCGATGCAATGAAGCAGGACTATCAGCGCATGCTGGGCGACATCGACGCACAGCGCGCGCAGGTGGATCTTGCCCAATCGAACCTCAACCGCGTGGTCCCGCTGCTCGCGAAAAAATTCGTCTCGCGCGCCGCTTACGACCAGGCCCGTTTCGCCCTCAGCGCAGAGCAGCAAAAGCTGATCGCGCTCCAAGACACCGCGAAAACGCAGTTGTCCAAATTGGGCGGCAACCCCGCAGTCGACGCGACAACGCACCCGCAATATCTGCAGGCGAAATCCGCCGTCGACGAAGCCCAGCGCCAGCTCGACCACACAGTCGTGCGCGCGCCGTTCAACGGCATCGCGACGCAAGTCTCCTCGCTTCAGCCCGGCGTCTATGTCGTCTCCTCGATGGCCGCCCTCAGCGCCAGCGCCGCGGTCGGCCTCGTATCGACCGACAACGTCTGGATCGACGCCAACGTGAAGGAAACCGACCTCACCTATGTGAAGACCGGCGACCAAGTCGACGTCACCATCGACACCTATCCGGGCAAGACCTGGAAGGCGCACATCGAATCCATCGGTGCGGCAACCGGCGCAGAGTTCTCGCTGCTGCCCTCGAACAACTCGAGCGGCAACTGGACCAAGGTCGTCCAGCGCGTGCCCGTCCGCGTCCACGTCGACCGCGAGCCGAACGACCCGGCGCTGCGCTCCGGCATGAGCGCCGTCGTCGAAATCGACACCGGCCACCAGCGCACGATCTTCTAAGCCGCCGCATCATGACCGCCATCGACACCTCAGCAGCACCGGCGCCCAGCGCGTCGGACAATCCGAAGATGGCGCGCGTTGTCGTCACCATCTGCGCGATGGCGGCAACGTTGATGCAGGCGCTCGACGGAACGATCGCCAACGTCGCGCTGCCGCACATGCAGGGCAGCCTCTCGGCGACAGCCGACCAGATCACGTGGGTGCTGACGTCTTACATCGTCGCCGCCGCGATCTTCACCGCCCCCGTCGGCTGGTTCGCCTCGCGCTTCGGACGCAAGAACGTCTTCATCGCCGCCATCGTCGGCTTCACCGTCGCCTCGATGCTCTGCGGCCTCGCGCAATCGCTGCCCCAGATGGTGGTCTTCCGCTTGATGCAGGGCGTGTGCGGCGCGGCGCTTGTGCCGCTGTCGCAGTCGCTGATGTGGGACATGTACCCCGCTGAACAGCGCGGCCAAGCGATGGCGATGTGGGGCATGGGCGTCATGCTGGGCCCGATCCTGGGGCCCACGCTCGGCGGCTGGCTCACCGACACGTTCGACTGGCGCTGGGTCTTCTACGTTAACGTGCCATTCGGCATCGCAGCCACGCTCGGCCTCTGGTTCTTCCTCAAGGGCGGCAAGCGCGATCAGGACCTGCGCTTCGATTGGATCGGCTTCGGCGTGCTGAGCTTAGGCCTCGGCGCGTTCCAGCTGATGCTCGACCGCGGCCAGCAGGCCGACTGGTTCTCCTCGACCGAGATCGTCATCGAAGCCATCATCGCTGGCCTCGGCATCTATCTCTTCCTCGTGCACATGCTGACGGCCAAGAAGCCGTTCATCTCGCCGGCCATGTTCGTCGACCGCAATTTCGTCGCCGGCATGGTGATCATGTTCATCGTCGGTCTCGTGCTGTTGTCCAGCGCGGCGCTGCTCCCCGGCTATCTGCAGCGCCTGGGCGGCTACTCCGTCACCGAAGCGGGCCTTCTCATGGCCCCGCGCGGCATGGGCACCATGGCCGCCATGATGATCGCCGGCCGCCTCTCCGGTCGGGTCGACGCGCGCTTCTTGATGCTCTTCGGCATCTCGACGATGGCCTTTACGCTCTGGCTGATGACCGGCTGGACCCCCGACGTCAGCCGCACGGACCTAATCTGGATCACGACGCTGCAAGGCTTCGGCATGGGCTTCGTCTTCATCCCGCTGCAGGTCGTGGCCTTCGCCACGCTGCCGGGACACTTCCGCACCGACGGCGCCTCGCTCTTCGCCCTGATGCGCAACATCGGCAGCGCCATCGGCATCTCGATCGCGACCTGGCTGCTCTCGGTCAGCACGGCGACGATGTATTCGCAGCTCGGTGAAAACGTCACCCCGTTCAACCAGGCCTACCACATCGGCGCGGCCGGTCTCTTCTACAACCCGAACATCCCCATGGGTCTCGCGGGCATCAGCGCCGAGATCGGCCGCCAAGCCGAAATCATCGCCTATTCGAACGACTTCATGTTCCTGTTCTGGGTTTCGATCCCGGCCGCCTTCGCACTGCTGCTCATGCGCAAGCCCAAGCCGCACGTACCGACGGCGGAGGAAACCGCGCTCGCGATGGAGTGAGGCGTCAGGCGGACGACTGATCCGCGATCGTCGCAAGGCGGTTGGTTCTGCTTAAGGGCGGCCAGCGCTAAGCCCGCCGCTTCAACGCCGTAACCTGCAGCAGCGCATGCTGCGCAATGGCCGCTTCCGGCAGCCCCGTCGTGCGCGTCTGCGCTTCGCATTCAGACAGCAGCATCATCGCGCGCGTCAGCTTCGCGGGATCCCACCCGACGAGCTGCGACTGCATGCGCTGCTCGTAATAGCTCGATCGCCCCCAAGACGATCCGCCGCCACCACCGCCTTCGGCCGCCGCCGCCAGCCGCTGAAACAAACGGAGAGCGGCACCCGCCACCCCGGTCCACGACACGTTGGACTCGTTCGTCTTCACGATCAGCCGGTCGAGCTTCACCAAATCGCCCGCGACGACCGCGTCCGCAATCTCATCCGCCTCGACCGCACCGCTGTCGCCGATCAACGTCACGGCCTCCGCGCGCGTCAGCACGCCGCCGCCCGACCCCATATAAGCGCTGAGCTTCTCAAGCTCGCTGCGCAACAGCCGCCGATCCGCTTGCAGCGCATCGGTCAAATAGGCCAGCGCATCCGCCTCCGCCTTCCAACCGCTCGCCTCCAACACCTCGCGGATAAGCCGCGACGCGTCCTCCGGCTTATCATCGTAACATTCGATCGCGCCGGCGCCCTTCGCGCCCTCGAACAGCTTGCGCAACGACGACGTCTTGGTCAGCTCACCCGCCTCGACGACGATGAACGCATCGCCGACCGGCGCTTCGATAAACGCGCCGATCGTCTCCGACAGTCCGTCCGTCGCATCGCGCACGCGCACGACACGCCGTCCGCCGAACATCGAGATCGCCCCGACCTCGTCCCCCAGCCGCGCAGGATCCTTGCGCAACACGTCCGCGCCCAGATCGGCCACCCGGAAGCCATCATTCAAATCAGGCACGATAGAGCGCGCACAAGCGTCCGCGCGTTCGCGCACGAGCCCCGTGTTGGAGCCGAACAGAAGAACGGCGACCCAGGTCTTCGGGGGACTGGTGCTATGTTTGTCGGCGTCGGACGAGGAGACCCGCGTCAACCCGGGTTCGCCTCGGAACCAAACCGGTTCTCGAAATAGAGACCCAGGCGCAAGCGAACGTCTTCGCCAACTTCACGCGCCGCACGCTCCTGCGCGTCGCGTTCGGCCGACTGCGTCGCGAACTGCGAGTCGACGACGTTGTAGGCCGCGATCGCGCGCGCCGTGCCGTGATCCAACACCTCGCCCGAAACGGAATCGCGCAACTCGTACTTCGCGATCAGCGAATAGTTGTACCGCGTGATCTGCGTATTCTCCTGAATCGCTAGACCCTCTTTCACGTCCTCAAGCTTGATCGTCAGGCGATAGGCGGCAGCGCTCGGCGTCCCCGCCGGCGTCAACGCATCCATCAACTGATTGCGCAAGTGAACGCCCTGGCGTCCCGGGATCGGCTCGACAAACACTTGGCTGAAATAGTTGCTGACGCCTTCCGGAGTCGTACCCACGGCGTAGAGCGGCTTGAACCCGCAGCCGCTCATCGACAACGCGGCGGCCACGCCCAACGCCAACCCAAAGACCTTACGCATGCCGCTTGCTCCGCTCCAACCGTCAGACAACCACATTCGCGATCCGGTTCGGCACGATAATGACCTTTTTGACCGGTTTCCCGTCAATGGCCTTCACCACCGATTCCATGGCCAGCACCGCGGCCTCGACCGCCTTGGGGTCTAAATCCTTCGCGACGTCGATCTCGTCGCGCCGTTTACCGTTCACCTGAATCGCAATTGTAACAGTGTCCTGGCGCGTGAGTGCAGGGTCGGCTTTCGGCCAAGGCGTGTGGACGACCAAGGTTTCGCCGCCCAATACCTGCCAGCACTCCTCCGCCAAGTGAGGCACCATCGGGTTCATCAGCACGGTGAGCGTCTCTAACGCCTCGCGCATCGCCCACTGATCCGCCTCGCTCGCCGGTTTGAAATCGCTCAGCGCATTGACGAACTCGTACATGCGCGCCACCGCCTTGTTGAACCGGAACCGGTCCAAGTCCTCGGTCACCGCCGCGATCGTCCGATGCGTCACTTGCCGGATGGCCAGCGCCTCATGCCCAAACCCATCCGGCGCGACAGACCCAAAGCCCGGCAAGTGCGGCGCGCTCTCGCTCACCATACGCCACACGCGCTGCACGTACCGCCACGAGCCTTCGATCCCCGACTCGCTCCACTCGGAGTCGCGCTCGGGCGGGGAGTCCGACATCATGAACCACCGCGCCGCGTCGACGCCGTACGTGTCCGCAACCGATTCCGGCGGCACCACGTTCTTCTTCGACTTCGACATCTTCTCGACGGCGCCGATCGTCACCGGCTGATTGGTCCCGCGCTTGATGGCGGTGTCGTCACGCTTCTCGATCTCTTCCGGGAACAGCCACTTGCCGTCCTGATCCTTATAGGTCTCGTGCGTGATCATGCCCTGCGTGAACAAACCGGCGAACGGCTCGCTCACGCCCGTATAGCCAGCCTTGCGCATCGCCCGCGTAAAGAACCGCGCGTACAGCAAATGCAAAATCGCATGCTCGATCCCGCCGATATACTGATCGACCGGCATCCAGTAATCGACGGCCTCCTTGTTCGTCGGCCCCGGCGCCTGCGCATCGCAAAAGCGCGCGAAATACCAAGACGAGTCGACGAACGTATCCATCGTATCCGTCTCGCGCCGCGCAGGCTTCCCGCACGACGGACAGTCGACATTCTTCCACGTCGGATGACGGTCCAGCGGATTGCCCGGCTGATCGAACGTCGCATCGTCCGGCAACGTCACCGGCAAGTCCTCATCGCGCACCGGCACCACGCCGCAATGATCGCAATGGATCATCGGAATGGGACAGCCCCAATAGCGCTGCCGGCTGATCCCCCAATCGCGCAAGCGATAGGTGATCGTGCCTGTGCCCGCGCCCATCGCTTCCAGCTTCTTGATCACGGCCCGCTTCGCGTCGTCGACGTTCATGCCGTCCATGAAACCGGAATTGGCCAGCAACCCGTCGCCGACATAAGCCTCGGTCCCGACCGCAAACGCCTTCGGATCCTCGCCCTTCGGCACGACAACCGGAATGACCGGCAGCCCATACTTGCGCGCAAAATCCAAGTCGCGCTGGTCATGCGCCGGACAGCCGAAAATCGCGCCCAGCCCATATTCCATCAGCACAAAGTTCGCGACGTAGACCGGCACCGTCGCGCCCGCGATGAACGGATGCTTCGCCTTCAAGCCGGTGTCGAAACCCATCTTCTCGGCGGTTTCGATCGCGGCCTCGGTGGTGCCCTGCCGCTTGCACTCGGCGATAAAGCTGACCAACGACGTGTCCGTCTTCGCCATCTCCTGCGCAATCGGATGATCGACCGCGATCGCGCAAAAGCTCGCGCCGAACAACGTGTCCGGCCGCGTCGTGAACACCTCCAGCGACCCATATTTCGGATCGCTCAATTCAAACGTAACGCGCGCGCCTTCCGACTTGCCGATCCAATTGCGCTGCATCAAGCGCACCTTGTCGGGCCAGCGATCCAAATCGCCTAAGGCGGCCAGCAACTCCTCCGCCATATCGGAAATCTTGAAGAACCACTGCGTCAGCTTGCGCTGCTCGACCAGCGCGCCGGAACGCCAGCCGCGCCCGTCGATCACCTGCTCGTTCGCCAGCACCGTATGATCGACCGGATCCCAGTTGACGTTGGCTTCCTTGCGCGCAACGAAGCCCAACCGCTCGAAGTCCAAGAACATCTTCTGCTGATGCTTGTAGTAGGTCGGATCGCAGGTCGCGAACTCGCGGCTCCAATCGATCGACAACCCCAAGATCTTCAGCTGCTCCTTCATCGCAGCGATATTGGCGTAGGTCCATTTGCCTGGATGGGTCTTCTGCTCCATGGCGGCGTTCTCGGCCGGCATGCCGAACGCGTCCCAGCCCATCGGATGCAGCACGTTGAACCCCATCGCGCGCTTGAACCGCGCCACGACGTCGCCCATCACGTAATTGCGGCCATGCCCGATGTGAATCTTCCCCGACGGATAGGGAAACATCTCCAGCACGTAGTACTTGGGCTTCGTCCGATCGATCTTCGCGCGAAAAACCTGGGCATCGGCCCAAGCCGCCTGCCACTTCGGTTCGACCTCGCGTGCGTTATAGCGCGACATGATTCAAGTCCGTCTTTTTCTCATGGTGTCATGGTCCGCGAAGGCGGACCACCCACGACTTTCTTCCGCAACGTCGCCTGGAAGCGACGCGCTCTGATGTCGCGTGTATTCGGGGCGCAACCTCCGCCGCCAAGTCGTGGGTGGTCCGCCTTCGCGGACCATGACACGCAGAGGAAGAGGCGAGACGGCTAGTCGCCGTCTTGCTTGAGGTCGCGGGCCTTGTTCAGGATGAGGTTCTCAAGCTTGGTGACCGTTTCCGGATCGACCGTACCGTCGACCCAATCGCCGGTCGGCTTCTTGACCTCTTTGAACACCGAGACGCGAAGCGCGTCGGCCCGAAGTCGGGAATCGAGAATGTAGACGGCAATGCGCATACGCTCGTTGGGCGTCGGCGTATACCAACCAGTCTTGATCACGCCGCCGAACGGATCCGCAGTTTCCATGGGCGCGAAGGACAGCGTGTCCAGGCTTGCGCGCCACAGATGCCGGTTCACCGCAACGCCGGTGCGCTTATCGGCCGGCGCGCCGGGGCCGAACCAATCAAACACGCTGCCGCCGGGGGTCCCGGCCTGCGCTGTTTGCGTGGTCGCCGGCTGCGAAGCTTGGGTCGCCACCGGCTGGGGCGGCGCCTGGACGGTGGCCGGCGCGTCCTCCGCATCCGACGCGCAGGCAGCCAACATCAACGCGGCGCAGGCAAGGGAGAGAACCTTCGACATCATGGTTTAACTCGCGACCGACAGGGCCCGGGCAAGGGCCGTAAGGGTGAAGCCAGCTTGGGGACAAGCGAAGGCGCGTTATACGCGAAGAGCGGTAACCTCGGCAATCGCCGCGGGCAAGTTTGCCGGCGCTGACACGCACACGGCCTGGCCCCGTATGGTCAAAGCGCTTGTACTGGAGGTTGTGGGTGCCATGCAGATTGAGCGCAACACCAAGCATCCGAAGCGCTGTTGCACGCGCTAACCGCTTGACCCTATCCCGTGAAACACCGCATGACTCCCCGCGGGGGAATGTAAAGTCTGTTGTGAAATCTCGGTGAGAGGCCGGTTCATGAAGTATGCATGGCGTTCCCTGACGGCCGTATCGCTTCTCGCGCTTGGCGCGGCCGCGGCCTCCGCTGAAGAAATCCGTTACAGCTGGGGCGGCAACGGCACGCTCTCGGGCTTCTGGGTCGACCAGGATGAAGTCCCCGGCAACGAGCTCAACGACTACGGCTTCGCCGGCGAAGCCAAAGTGTGGGGCAAGGCCTCCATTTTGAGCGACAGCGGCTGGGACTACGGCGTGCGCGGCCAGCTGCGCTTCCAGTCCAGCGAACACGAATTCTCGAACGACCACATCCGCGGCGCACCGGATTTCGTCGACGAAGTCTATCTCTACGTCGACATGCTGTTTGGCGGCGTGGTGCTGGGCCTTGAAGACGGTGCGGCCGACCAAGCCGGCATCTATTCGCCGACCGTGACCGACATCAACCGCATCGACGATCCGCGCGCCTACGTGCTGCAGGATCCGCTGTCGAACAGCTACACCGCCTTCACGCCGAACGGCGCGCACATGCGCACCGACCTGAATGCGTCGGGCGATGCGTTCAAGATCATCTACAAATCGCCGCGTCTCATCGGCGTTCAGCTGTCGGCGTCCTACACGCCTGAACTGACGCGCGGCCTCAACGATCTCTTCGACGACGACGAGGATTTCGATGAGCAGTCGAACATCTGGGAAGTCGGCGTGAACTATCAGGGCTCGCTGAGCTCGTTCGACATTGGCTTCTACGCAGGCTACGTCGCCGGCTACAACGAACGCGAAACCGTCGGCCACACGGTCGACGTCGTCGCCGCAGCCCTCAACGGCGGCGCGCCGACCACCTTCACGTCGCAGCCGTTTACACCCGACGATCTCGAAGAATACGGCACCGGCCTTCAGATCGCGTACGAAGGCTTCAAGGTCGGCGGCTCCTACCGCGTGACCAACATCGCCGGTGGCGCAGGCCTCGCCGATCAAGCGATTGGATCGCTCTCCGTCGGCTGCAGCACGATTTCGGGCTGCGTCCTTCCCGACGCGCAAACGACCATCTGGGGCGCTGGCGTCACGTATGAAACCGGTCCCTGGAAATTCGGTGCTGGCTATATCGATCTCGAAGAGGAACTGCCCGTGTTCTTCGACGCCACGCCGCCGGGCGTCCTCAACGATCAAAATCGCTTCCTGACCCAAGACGGCCAAGGCTGGACCGGCGCGGTGACATACGAATTCGACGAGAACCTGCAAATCTCCGCCGGCTATCAGCACTACAATTTCGACGGCCCGGCGGGCGTCTGCACCGGCGCCGCGTGCGACACGCTCGACGCCGATTTGGCCTTCGTTCAAACGTCGATGTCGTTCTAAAGACCGGAAACCGGTCTGTGACAAGGGCCGCACGCAAGGCCCGTTTACTGTCCGTGGAGCTACAGCGCGCGCGGACAGACCACTATGCTACCAAATCGCGGCGGCTCTGATTCTGAAGGGGTCGCTGCCCATAGGTCGTGAGGGGTCATGGTCCGTTTCGCAGGCGCAAGCCTTCTCGCCGCCGTCGCGTTGAGCGCCGGCCTCGCGCACGCTGATGACACGTTCGACCGCCTGCAGCTCCGCCTCAACGGTCACGCCAACGTCGTCGGCGCCTACGTCGACCAAACGAACCAGGACGGCCTCGACGAAGGCGTCCTCGCCGTCGACACGGGTTTGTTCGGCTCGGCCATCCTGCCGCTCGATGGCGGCGGCGAAGTCGGCGGCCGCATCGCCCTCGACCTCGACTACGCCTCGAACTTCGACTCCTTCCTGAACGACGCGGGCAGCGCCGACGTCCTCGAAGAACTCTGGTTCTACTGGGAAGACAAATTCGGCCGCCTGCAATTCGGCCTGGTCGACGGCGCCGCCGACGTGCTGGGCTTCGGCGTCCCCGCGGTCTCCAGGAGCATTCGCGTCGACAACCCGGAAGTCTTCCTCCTCGGCTATCCGTGCGATCTCTTCTGCTCGTCCGATCCGCAGCAACCGGGCTCGCTCTTCAGCCCGAACGGCATGCAACTCCGCTCCGACATCCACGGCTCGGACGACTATCTGAAGATCATGTACGTCACGCCGACCTTCGACGGCTTCCGCTTCGCTGTCTCCTTCGCGCCCGACGGCACGCGCGACCCCGGCCAACTCTTCGGCGACGATGAGATCAACGAGCAAGCCAACGTCTGGGACTTCGGCGCCAGCTACGTCGGCACGCTGGGCGTGGTCGACGTCGGCGTCAGCGCCGGCTACGTGACCGGCGAAAACGTCAACAACACCAACCCCGGGTTCCTCGGCGATCTCGAAGAATGGGGCGGCGCGGTCAAACTCGGCTACGCCGAATGGACGCTCGGTGCCGCCTACCGCAGCACGAATGTCGCTGGCGGCGGCCCGGTCGTCCCCGGCTTCATCGCCAACGTCTTCGAAGACGAAACAACCGACATCTGGAGCTTCGGCCTCACGTACGAACGCGGCCCCTGGATGCTCGGCGCGAACTACATCACGGCAGAAGAAGAACTCCCCTTTTTCACCGAAGACCAAGAAGGCTCCGGCCTGCAATTCGCCGCCGCCTACACCTTCAACGAAACGATCCGCCTCGGCGCAGGCTACCAGCACTTCGAATTCGAAGGCCCCTTCGACGTCTGCCTCACCGACACCGGCCAATTCGGCTGCGACACCCTCGACGGCAACATCGGCTACCTCGAAACGACCTTCAGCTTCTGACCCAGCCGCCGATCAGGGCGACGCCGCAAAGCGGCAACGCGAATAATCGCTGCACCGATACGGCATCGACGCCACCCAGCGCATAGACGTGCCGCGCGCCATTCGCCAGCGATGCAAACCGCACGGCGCCAAGCCCGTGCGCGCCCGGATGACTCGCCGTCGCAAAGACAGGTCCAACGATTACGGCGTCGGCTTGAACGCGCATCGCCGCCGTATCGTGCGCCGAGGCCGTGACAAGCCAGTGCGGGTGCCGCGACTTGATCGCCGCCGCACGCACGCCATGCCGCTGCGGTATATGCAAACCGTCAGCGCGCACGCGCACGGCCAACGCCTCATCATCCGCGATCACCAACGTCACGCCCGCAGCGCGCGTCACGCCGCGCAACCGCCGCGCCAACATCTCGCGCGCTCGGGGGTCGCGATGGCGCACAATCACCGCAGCGCCACGCGGCAAAGCCGAAACGGCCTCCACCCAATCCACATCCCGCGCGTCGTCGGTCATCAGGATCAGCGGCGGCAACCCGCGCCCATGCCGCGCATTGAGCCGCGCCGCCGCCCGTGCAAGTTTCCCGCGCGCTTCACTGAGTGAACCCATGCCCGCGACTATAGCCGAGACCATCGCCGCAAACCTCGCCGACGTGCGCGCGCGCATCGAAAAGGCCGCCAAGGCCGCGAACCGCAACCCCGCCGCCATCAAGCTCATTGCGGTAACCAAGACCCACGACGAAGACGCCGTCCGCGCCGCCATCGCCGCGGGCCAAACGACATTCGGCGAAAACCGCGTCCAAGAAGCCAAGTCGAAATACCCGCAGCTCAAAGCCGCGCACGCCGAGATCGACCTCCACCTCATCGGCCCGCTGCAATCGAACAAGGCGCGCGACGCCGTCGCCCTCGTCGACGCGATTCACACCGTCGACCGCGACAGCATCGCCGAAGCGCTCGCATCCGAAATCAAGCGGGCAGGGCGCTCGCCCAAACTCTACGTGCAGGTGAACACCGGCGAAGAAGAACAAAAAGCCGGCGTCGCCCCGCAAGACGCCCTCGCCTTCATCGCCAAATGCCGCGAAACCTACGCGCTCACGATCACGGGCCTGATGTGCATCCCACCCGCCGACGAAGAACCGTCGCCGCACTTCGCACTCCTGGTCAAACTCGCACGCGACGCCGGCCTCAAAGAACTGAGCATGGGCATGAGCGGCGACTACGAAACAGCGATCCGCTTAGGCGCGACACACATCCGCGTCGGCACCGCCATCTTCGGAGCCAGACCGCCGGCTTAACTTCTGCTGGGAGCGCGGGCGTCCCGCCCGCACTTTCAGACTCTTCGCCAGAGCCGGCGTCGACGAATACTCAGCAAGAGCGCCCGCGCTCCCAGCACTAGTCGATCAATGCCTGCGCCGATGCATAAGCGCGTTGCGCACGGTACGGGTCATCTTGCGCGGACTCGTCGGCGCCGCCGAAGAACGACAGCAGCGTCTTGTCCACACTGTCGCCGGTGATCTCTTCAAACGCCGCGGACCCGACCGCCCCCAAGAATCCGAAGAGCCCGCCGAACAAGGCCCCACCCGCGAGTTTCGCCGGCGTCTCGATCTCATCGCCCGTAATCGCGCGATAGGCCGTGCCGATAATCGGCAAGTGCTGAAGCGGATTGATGATGTCGAGAAAATCGTCGAAGCCGAATCCGTCGCCGCTCTGCGCCGGCCGCGGGCGCGACTCGATCATGTCCAGGCTGGCGACGTTGTTGACGCTCTCGATCATGAGGTCACCCACGCAAACCATGCGCCACCCGGAAACCCAGGAAACGGGCCGCTAGCACGCCGAGGCACCCGGCAAAACTTGCCGCCTTCAGGTCAGATGTCCGGCCTTTGCCTTCTTGGTCGCGATGTAGGCGGCGTTGTGCGGATTGCTGGGAAAGATGTGCTGAACCCGCTCCACAACGTCGATACCGAAGCGCGACAGCGCCGCCACCTTCTCCGGATTGTTCGTCATCAACTTGACCGACGCGAAGCCCAGATACTTCAGCATTTCCGCCGCCGTCGCGAACTCGCGCTCATCCGCCTCAAAGCCCAAACGCTGATTGGCCTCGATCGTATCGAACCCCTGATCCTGAAGTTCGTAAGCCTTCAGCTTGTTGATCAACCCAATCCCGCGCCCCTCTTGCGCAAGATAAAGCAAAATCCCCGACCCCTGCTTCCCGATCGCCGCAATCGCGCCGCGCAACTGATCGCCGCAATCGCACTTCAACGACCCAAGCAAATCGCCGGTCAAACATTCCGAATGCAATCGCACCAGCACCGGCCCCGGCGGTTCCGGCGATCCAATGATCAACGCCAGATGTTCCCTATCACCGCTCGCCGGACGAAACGCGAGCACGCGCGTCTCCTCCGCATCGGCCAATGGCAACCGCGCGCGCGCTACCGTCTTCAGCTGCACGCTCGCGCTCACGTCGAACGTTGCAATGTCGTCGGCCTTCACCGCGACGAAGCCTTCCTTCTTCATCAACCCCGCAACCGCACGCGCCGTAATCGGCGCCTCGATCACCGCCGGCAGCAGCGCCGCAATCTTCGCAAGCCGCACCCCCGCCTTCGCCGCCCCCGACAGCGGCTTACGCTCAGCCGCCCAAGGCCCCATCATCGGATCGCGCATGTCGCGCGTCGGATCGGCCAGCACCTGCGCCGCCCGCGCCGGCTCCTCCCGTGGCAACGGCACGGCCACGATCTCGTCCGTGTAGAGACGGATCTTCAGCGTCGACGCCCGGTGATGGGTCAAAAGGACGTGAGGCGTCCGCCCCGACCACGTCGCCATCGCCTCGATTAACGACACGCTCGCGAGCTCTGCCGACGCGATCAGCGACGGCGCGCCGCGCGCAGGTTCCACAATAACCGGCAGACCACGGCGCAATTCGGAGGCCGCGCGGTCGATCGCCCCCGCCGCCCCATGCAGCCGAACCGCCAGGGTAGAAGGCGCGTTTACCTTCGCCTTGGGTTTGGCGCGCTTAGAGGCGGCTTTGCGCCTTATCGATTTCATGCCTCCCGCACTCCGATTTCGATTTGCTATAGCTTACCCCGCAACCGCCGCAAATGATTTGCCGCCAGTCCAACCGCTGAGCTCCAAGACGATGACGACACCCCGCCGCGTCCTCCTAGTCGACGACGACACGCCGCTTCGCGAATCCCTAAAGGAACAGCTCGATCTTCAAGGTGAATTCATCGTCGCCGATGCCGCCACCGGCGCGGCAGGCCTCGAGAAAGCGAAGACCGAACTCCCCGACCTCGTGATCCTCGACGTCGGCCTCCCCGATCTCGACGGCCGCGAAGTCTGCCGCCTGATGCGCAAGGCCGGCGTGCGCTGCCCGATCATCATGCTCACCGGCCACGACGGCGAAGCCGATCAGATCTTAGGACTAGAAGCCGGCGCCAACGATTACGTAACGAAACCCTTCAAATTCAGCGTCCTTCTCGCCCGCATCCGCGCCCATCTGCGCAGCCATCAGCAAAGCGAAGACGCCGTCTTCAAGATCGGCCAATACACCTTCCGCCCGTCGGCCAAATTGCTCACCGGCGCGAACAACACCAAGGTGCGCCTGACCGAGAAAGAAACGTCCATACTGAAATTTCTCTACCGCGCGGGCGATAAAGTCGTCGGTCGTGAAGTGCTGCTGCACGAAGTGTGGGGCTATAACCCCGCCGTCACCACGCACACGCTCGAAACGCACATCTACCGCCTGCGCCAAAAGATCGAGAACGACCCGACGCACGCCAAACTTCTCGTCACCGAAAGCGGCGGCTATCGCCTCATTCCATGAGCGACGAAGTCCTCGCTCTCGCCAACCGCTTCTTCCACGCCATCGAGAAGGGCGACGTGGAGGCGATCCGCGCCATCTATGCCCCCGACGCTCGCATCTGGCACAACAACGACCGCCTCGAGCAGACCGTCGACGAAAACCTGCGCGTGCTGTCGTGGGTGGCCAAGAACCTGACCAACCGCCACTACCGCGTCCAACGCCGTGTCGCGATCCCCGGCGGCTTTATGCAACAGCACGTCCTGGAGGCTGAAACAGCCGGCGGTCCCTTCTCCATGCCCGCCTGCATCGTCTGCGAGGTCCACGACGGCCGCATCACCCGGCTCGAGGAATACCTGGATTCCGCCCAGGCCAATCACTTACGGACCCTGACGTCTCGGTAAACGCGCCACATCCGCTGCCCAAAATCCAGCCGCCCCTCTTGAAACTGGCTGAAACACCTATTATACACTTCACACTATGGCCTGGTTACCTATGGGGCGGACCTATGACAAGCGTTCTGGCAAAAGTGGCGTTGGCAGCTGCACTGACCGTGGCATCTGTCGTCGGCCTTGTTGGTCTATCGGGCATGATCATCTTCGCTGACCTCAAGCAACCCGCGCCTGCGTCCGTCGTGACGAATGGTGCGTCGGGCGGCGGCGCGGGTCAGACGCTCACCATCACCGGACCGAACTCATGAGCATCATCGTCAAACTGGGCCTCGTCGGCGTTGCCGCCGGCGTGGGCGGCCTCGCCACGCTTTCGCAGCTTGGCGACATTAGCCACCGCATCGGCGTGGAAGTGCCCGGGCTCGCAAGCCTCACCGGCATCGTCGGCATGGGCGCGACCGCGGCGACCGCAGTCGGCGGCCCGGTCGACAAAAACTTTACGGTCCGTCGCGTGCACATCGACGGCATGGTCGCGCAGGTGGAACTCATCACCGTGCCCCAGTCCGGCCCGATCCGCCTGCAGGCGAGCGGCAAGGCCGACACGCTGAAAGAGCTTCAGATCCGCGCGGTGGGCGACGAACTCTTCCTCCGCCTCGACACCGATGAAGACGAAGCGTGGTTCCCGTGGAATCTCTTCAACATGTGGGGCAAGGACCGCAACGTCCGCGATCTCAGCCTGCGCATCACCGCTCCCATCGGCACGCCCTACGACATCGAGGGCATGATCGGCACGATCAACGCCGGCGATCTCGACGCGCCGCTCCGTCTGGACGGTCACGCCATCCAGGCGCGCTTCGGCCGTGTGCAAAGCGCCCAGGTCTCGATCGCCGGCTCCGGCCGCATCGCGATCGGCGCCGTGAAGGAAACCGCCGACCTTGAAGTCGCAGGCTCCGGTAATTTTGAAATCGCCTCGGCCTCGGCGGCAAAAGTCGAAATCGCAGGTGGCGGCAGCGTCGTCATCGGCCCGCTGACCACAGGCCTCAGCGCCGAAATCGCAGGCTCCGGCAAGGTTCGCGTCGCCAGCGTCAACGGTCCCGTCGAGATCGAAGTGGCAGGCTCCGGCGACGTCCTCATCGAAGGCGGCCGCGCCGATCCGTTCTCGGTCGAAATCATGGGCTCCGGCGACGTGACCTTCAAAGGCGAAGCAGTGAACCCCAGCGTCGGCATCGCAGGCTCGGGCGACGTGAGGGTCAACTCCTACTCCGGCAACAAGCGCGAGGATATCGCAGGCTCCGGCCGATTCACGGTGCTCCAGCCGACGAACCCCGCAACGCCCACGCCACCGCCGCCGCCGGCAAAGCCCTAACCGGCAAAGCCGCCGCCATCCATAAACGCTTGCTCCTCGGGCGACGTCGAGCGCCCGAGTATCTTGTTACGATGCGGAAAGCGTCCGAAGCGGCGGATGATGTCGCGATGCATCTCGGCCCACTTTGACGTTTCGGCGTCCAGAGTCCGGCAAAGTGCAACCGACCGGTCCTGATCCGCCAAGTCTTCGGAATGCTCGAACGGCAGATAGACGAACGCCCGCAGCGCTGCATCGATCTCTTGATCTTGCCCCCGATCGACCATCGCGCTCGCCACGCGCCGCGCCGCCGCATCCGTCGCGAACATACGCGCCGTGCCGCGAAACGAATTGCGCGGAAACTGATCGAGAAGAATGATCAAGGCCAACGCCCCGTCGGCCGTCTGAGCCCAGGCCGACAACTCACCGCGCGCCGCCCGCTCGTGCAAAGCCAAGAACCGCTCACGAAATCGCGCATCGAATGCCTCGTCATGCGCAAACCAAAGCTTGGGCCCTGCGTCGCGCCAGAAGCCAAGAACCTCGTTCGCTTCGGTATTCGCGTGGTTCGTCATCGGCCTGCCTCTCGCTGGAGAGCGTTACTCGTAACGAAGCGCCTCGATCGGATCCAAGCCAGCCGCGCGCCGCGCCGGGAAGAATCCAAACACGATCCCGACCGCCGCCGAGAACCCGAACGAGACCACGACGACCCACGGGCTGAGCACGAATGGCACGCCGATCGCGTACGCAATCGCGGCCGACGCGCTCAAACCCAGCGCCGCGCCGATCAAACCGCCGACGCACGACAGCACCACGGCCTCGATCAAGAACTGAAGCAGCACGTCGCGCTCCAACGCGCCGATGGCCAGACGAATGCCGATCTCGCGCGTGCGTTCGGTCACCGACACCAGCATGATGTTCATAATCCCGATGCCGCCGACGAGAAGGCTGATCGCCGCCACGGCAGACAGTCCCGCCGTCAAAAGCTGCGTCGTCGACTCGACAAGGCTCGACACCGACTGCAAGTCGCGGATCAGGAAATCGTCCTGCTCGCCCGGCCGGATACGCCGCCGCTCGCGCATGAGCGTCGCAATCGACTCCTGCACCGGATGTACCTGCGCCGCCGTCGCCGCCGACACCCAGATCTGCTGTACGTCGGTCGCGCCCGTCATCCGCCGCTGCACGGCGAGTATCGGCATGAGGATCGTGTCGTCCTGGTCTTGCCCGAACGTCGACTGCCCCTTCGGCGCCAACACGCCGACGACATCGCACGATGTCGCGCCGAGCCGGATCTTCGCGCCCAGCGGCGTCTGCTGCCCGAACAACTCCTTGCGCGGCGTCTCGCCCAAGATGCACACCGTGCGCCCGCCGCGTTCTTCGCTGTCGGTGAACGCACGGCCCTGCGCGATCGGCCAATCGCGCACGGTTAGGTACTCGTTCGTCGTACCGTTGATCGCGATCTGCCAATTGTTCGAACCATAGACGGCCTGCGTCTGCTTGATCGTCGACGGCGCAACCGCCGCGATGCCTTGGATCTCGCGCTCGATCGCCTCGGAATCATCCATCTTGAACGGCGTCTGCGGCGTCGCCGGCCCCGCGCGTTGCGGCGTGAACGGCAACACGAACAGAAGATTGCGCCCCATCGACGCAATATCGGCGGTGACCTTCATGGTCAGGCCTTGGCCCAACGTCACGACGATCACGACCGCGGCGACGCCCACAATGATGCCCAGCGTCGTCAGCAGCGAACGCAACACGTTCGCGCGCAACTCGCGCCAAGCCAGCTGAAGGGTGTTCCACCACATTATGCAGCACCTTGCTGCGTCAGCGTATCCGACGCGATCTTGCCGTCACGAAAACGAATTTGCCGCCGCGCATAGCCGGCGATGTCGTCTTCGTGGGTGACGAGCACGATGGTGATATGGCGCGTGCGGTTCAGGTCTTCCAGCAGCTTCATGATTTCATGGCTGCGCGACGTATCGAGGTTACCCGTCGGTTCATCGGCGAAGATCACCGCCGGTTCCGTCACCAGCGCCCGCGCAATCGCCACCCGCTGCTGCTGCCCGCCAGAAAGTTCCGACGACGTGTGGTTCGCGCGATCCGCCAAGCCAACGAGCCCCAATGCCCTCAACGCGCGCTCCTTGCGCACCGCCGCCGTGTCGCCGCGATAGATCAGCGGCAGCTCCAGATTCTCCCGCGCCGTCGTGCGCTTGAGCAAATTGAACCCCTGAAACACAAAGCCAATATAGTTGCGCCGAAGCAGCGCACGCTGGCTGCGGTTCAGCGTGCCGACGTCCACGCCGCGGAAAAAATACCGTCCGGCCGTCGGCGTATCGAGGCAGCCCAAAATATTCATCGCCGTCGACTTGCCCGACCCCGACGGCCCCATGATCGCGACGAACTCGCCGTCGTTGATCGAGAGACTCACGTGGTCCAGCGCGCGAACCTCGGTTTCGCCCTTGCCGTAGATCTTGGACACATGGTCGAAGCGGATGAGAGGCGTGCCGGCCATGGGCGCTATTTGCCTGCGCCGGTGCCGGGCTGCGCGATATCCAGAATGAACTCTTCGTCCGCCTTGACGTTGTTGCTCGTCACCTGCGTGCGCCGCCCGTCGGTGACGCCCAACGTCACGTCGCGCGACACCGGCTGTCCGTCGGCGCCGACCGTCCAAACCTTGCCCTTGCCCGAAGCGATCGGATCGACGGGAGCGGTCGTCGCGACAGGCACGAAACTGTTCGTTGCCGTGCTCTGCGGCGTGAAGCGCAGCGCCCCGTTCGGCACGCTCACGACATCCTTCACGACATTGGTCGTGATGTCGGCCGTCGCCGTCATGCCGGGCTTCAGCCGCCCGTCTTTATTGCTGACGCTCAAAACGCCTTCATATGTCACGACATTCGAGATGGTGGTCGCCGCATTGCGCAACTCCATGACCTTCGCGTCGAACGTCTGCGCTGCATAGGCATCGACGGTGAACGTCGCGTCCTGCCCGACCCTAACTTCGCCGATATCGGCCTCGTCGATATTGATGGTGAGCTCAAGCTTGGTCAGGTCGGACGCGATGATGAACAGCTCCGGCGTCTGAAAACTGGCAGCGACGGTCTGCCCGCGCTCGACTTTGCGGCTCAACACGATCCCGTCGATCGGCGACTTGATGTCCGCCTTTGCGAGATTGGCTTCGGCCTGATCCGCGGCCGCCCGTGCGTTGGCGATCGTGGCGCGCGCAACGTCGCGCGACGCCAGCGCTTGATCATAGGCCGACGCCGAAACGAAGCCCTGCTTCTGCAAATCGCCCGCGCGCTTCAAATCGTTCTGCGCCTTGGCCAGATTGGCCTGCGCCTGCGCAACGCTGGCCCGCGCCTGCACCGTCCGCGCACGCAACTCGTCAGTATTGATGCGCGCGATGACTTGGCCCTTCGTGACCTTGTCGTTGAAGTCGACCAGCACCTCATCGACCCGACCCGAAACCTCGGCGCCGACGGTGATTTTGTCGATCGGTTGCAGCGTGCCCGTCGCAGTGACCAGCGCGCGGATGGTCGCGACCTCCGCCTTGCCCTTCACATATTCGGTCTTCTTGGCCGGCGTTAGAACCCACCACGCCGCGACCGCAGCGACCGCCAGCACGATGGCGACAACCCACCAGCGCCGCCACCAGGGCGCCTTAGAGCTGCCCACGCCAAGCGTACGTTCGATGTCGCTAGGCGTCGCCGCCCGCACAGGTGTCGCGTCGTTCATACGCCGATGCCCAAAAGAGACTGCTCCCCAAACCTGGGAACTTATATAGGAAGCCCGAAGATCTAGTTCAAACGTTTGTTTGAACTGTGTCAGGTGCGTAAAGTATTGTTAATTTGAATAGGGATCGACGGCATCCCGAAGCCCGTCGCCCAAGACGTTGAACGCCAAGACCACCAAAACAACCGGCAGCAGTGGGATCAAAAGCCAAGGATAAAGCTCAACCGCGCTGATGCTCTGCGCCTCGCTCAACAAAACGCCCCAGCTGACGACCGGCGCACGCAATCCCAACCCCAAGAACGACAACGCCGTCTCGCCCAAGATCATGCCCGGCACAGCCAGCGTTACGCTTGCGATTAAGTGTCCCGAGAAATTGGGCAGCATATGCCGGAACAGAACCCTAACCCGGCTCGCCCCCAGCAACTCGGCCGCCACGACATAATCCTCGTCGCGCAGCGACAACACCTTAGCGCGCACCGCCCGCGCGAGCCCGGGCCAATCGAGCAGCCCCAAGATCAACGTGATCCCGAAATAAACCCAAAGCGGCGACCACGTCGCCGGCAGCGCCGCGGCCAACGCCATCCAAAGCGGCAACTCCGGCAACGACCGCAACAACTCGATCACGCGCAAGATCGTGGCATCGACCCATCCGCCGAGATACCCCGCGAGCCCACCGAGCAAACAGCCCAGCACGAAACTCAGCGCCACCCCCAACAACCCGATGGTCAGCGATATCCGCGCCCCGTACATCACGCGGCTGAAAATATCGCGCCCCAACCGGTCGGTGCCGAAGATGTAAAACCCGCTCCCGCCCTCGGCCGGACAAACGAGATGAAAATCCATCTCGACCAAATCCCAAAACCGGTACGGATCGCCCGAACACAAAAACCGAAGCCGTTCGACCTTCGTCGTGTCGATGGCGTAACTCCGGCGGAAGGTCTCCAGATCGACGCTCGCCGTCGTCCCATAAACGAACGGCCCGACAAATTCCCCGTTGTGAAACCAATTCACATCCGCCGGCGGCGCGAACAACGCATCGTTGCTCCGCGTCTCCGTCCCATACGGCGCGATCATCTCGACGAACGGCAAACTGCCGTACAGCAACACAAGGAACACGAGCGAGAAGAACGCCCCCGGCCGCCGCCACAGCCGGTCCAAGAATCCCGGAGTCTCGAACTTAGCGAGCGTCGCGTCGGTGACCGCGCTCATCGCTCAACCCCTTGCCCCAACCGCACGCGCGGATCGATGAGGCCCAAGAGCAAGTCCGAGACAAGCGTGCCGACCAACGTCAACACCGCGGCGAACAAGAGAATAAAGCCCGACAGAAACAAATCCTGCGACTTCAACGCCTGCACCAGGATCGGCCCGACCGTCGGCAAACTCAGCACGATCGAAACGATCACCGACCCCGACACTAGCGACGGCAGCAAATTCCCGATATCCGCAATGAACGGGATGATCGCCATCCGCACCGGATAGCGCACCAACAGCCGCGATCCCTTGATCCCGCGCGCCCGCGCCGCGACGACATAAGGCTTGCCCAACTCATCCAGCAAATTCGCGCGCAACCGGCGGATCATCGCGCCAACGCCGGAGAACGCGATGATCACGACCGCAATCGTCAAATGCGCAATCAGCGACTGGATCTTAGGCCACGTCCAATCCGCGTCCGCGTATTGTGGATCGACGAGCCCGCCGATCGAAACCCCGAACCAAGCGTTCGAATAAATCAAAACGACCAAAGCCAGCAAAAACCCCGGCGTCGCCATCGCGACATAGGCGAACCCCGCGATCAAATAGTCGATCAAGCTGTACTGCCGCACCGCCGCGATGATCCCGAGCGGCAGCGCGATCAGATAAATCGCCAGCACCGCCAGCACATTGACCGCAATCGTCGGCCCCAGCGCGTAGCCCACGACGTCGGCGACAGGCTTGTTGAACTCAAGCGACATTCCCCAGTCGCCTTGCAGCAATCCGGAATACCCGCGCGGCCCTTCCCAAACGCCAAGCCACACGCCGAACTGCTCGATCATCGGCTTGTCGAGGCTATACGCGGTGCGCAGATACTCGGCCTTCGCTGCAGCAGCGGCGTCACCGGTCGAGCGCAACTCCGCAATCTGGTTCGACAGAAAGTCGCCCGGCGGCAGTTGAATGATAATGAAAATAAGCGCGGCGATGGCGACGAGCGCGGGCACCATCAAAATCACACGCTCGGCCGCGTAACGCAGCATCATTCCCCCGTCGAGGCACGTAAAGCCCGGCGCGAGCCGCCGAACCTTTAGAAGAATACCCGGTTACGGGCCAAACCAGAACTCGTCCATCCGGTACATGCCGAACTGCGCCCCCGGATCCCACGAGAACACGCCCTTCTCGGGCACATTCTTTAACGTATTGCGCACCGCGATCGGCTGCATCACGCCGGCAACGGTACCGATGATGAATTGCTGCTCGGTGTGGATCGCCAGCATCTTTTCCCATGCGGCTTTCCGTTCGGCCGGCGTCTTCGCCGAACTCCAAGCCGCATCAAGCTTCAACAGCTCCTGCGCGGCCGGCAGATCGGCCGCTTCGCCGACCTTACCGTTCGTCTCATAGAACTGGCCCCACTTCGGCCAAATCAGATTGTCCTGCCGCGTCGGCGCCAATTCATCGGGGCTCGTCTCCGTCGTCGGAATGCCCGTGTCCCAGCCCGACCGCGCCGTCATCACCGCCTCGCCCGCATAGGCGCGATTGCGCATGATCGTGCGATCCGAAGGCTTCACGACCAGCTTGATGCCGATCGCCTTATAATGCTGCGCCACCAGCTGCAACACGTCGGTCTCTTCTTTCGCCTCGCCGGCCGTTTCGACCACCATCTCCAGCGGCCGCTTGTCCGCCATCAACCGCGTGCCTTCGGCGTTGCGCGCCTTCAGGCCCAACTCGTCGAGCAGCGCATTCGCCGTCTTCGGATCGTAAGACGCATTCGTCGTCAGATACGCCGGCTTAAACAGCGGCGAATCCTTCAAAACCGTATTGTTCCCTTCGGCCGCCAGGCCAAAGAACAGCGCCTTGTTGATGTCAGAGCGATTGATGCCCAACGACAACGCGCGCCGGAACTTCACATCGCGCACCAACGCCCGCCACCCGGCATCGCTCGCGTTCAAATTCGGATAGAGCGCCACGTGCGATCCCTTCGCGATCGGCCAAGTCAGAACCTTGTAGCTGCCCTTCGCCTGGTTCGCCTTCAACACGGTGATGTCGCCGAACGACAACCCCCGCGCCTGCAAATCGCTGTCGCCCGCCGCGGTCTTCGCCGACACAAGGCCTGAGTCCGTGATCGCCACCTCGATCGCGTCGATATACGGCAACTGCACGCCCGCCGAGTCCACGCGATGGAAATAAGGATTGCGCTTGAACACGAACCGGTTCGACGGCATCGCCGTCGTCGCGACCCACGGCTGCAACGTCGGCAGCGCCGGATTGTCGTTGTCGTCGATCGAATCCATCTGATTGTGCAGCCGCGCCCAACTCTGCACCCGCGCGCCCGCCACAAGCTTCGCCAGAGAGGCCTTATCGGCATACTTCGTGTGAAACTGCTTCAGATAACGCGACGGCCGATAGATATACGGCTCACGCGCCTGCGCCAGCGACGCCAAGAAGCGCGAATTGGGTTTCGACCACGTGTAACGCACGGTGAGCGGATCGACGATCTCAACCTTCGGCAACTCGCCGCCGTTGATCAAATCGACCGGCGGCCCTGCGGGCGAAAGCTCCTTGTTGGACGCGACGTCGTCCCAGAAATAGCGAAAATCTTCCGCCGTAAACGGCGCGCCGTCGGACCATTTGTGCCCCGCACGCAACCGCATCGTAAAAATGCGCCCGTCCTTCACCTCGATCGCCTTCAGAAGATCGGGCTTGAGCTCCAGCTTCGACGTCCATCCGACCAGCCGCGCATAACCCCACGTGTTGAGCAGCCGGACATCCTTCTCCTTGCTCATCAACATGCGCAGCGTCCCGCCGCGCTTTCCCGGTAACCGCCCGGCCGCTTTCAGATCGACGACCAACGGCTCGCTGGGCAGCGTGCTCGAAGACGCGGGTGGGGCAGGGGGGGCAGGCGGGGCGGCAAAGGCGGCGCCGGCCATCGAAACAAGCAACAAGGCGGCGCAGGTCAAACGCATCATGCCGGCCCTCGAGGACAAAGTTCAGCGACAGGGGTTCAAGCGACCGCCACAATATGGCCTTCGCCGACGGTCTCATAGCGCGCCTTCGCGCCCCGCGACAGCCGGTAAGGCTCGGGCCAAGCAGCAGGATCGGACGCCCGCCCATGCATCAACGCGCCCAAATCCAACTTCCGGTCGGGGTCAGGCTCAGGATTGGCCGCCAAAAGCGCCTTTGTGTAGGGATGCCGCGGATTCGCGAACAGTTCGGCAACAGGCGCGGCTTCAACAATCCGCCCGCGGCACATGACAAAAACCTTGGCCGCAATCGCCCGCACAACCGCCAAATTGTGACTGACGAACAAACTGGCGACGCCGAGGTCCTGCCGCAGTCCGTCGAGCAAACCCAAAATCTGCGACTGAACCGATACGTCCAGTGCCGAAACCGGCTCGTCGCAAATCAAGAGGTCCGGCCCCAGCGCCAACGCCCGCGCGATCCCGATACGCTGCCGCTGCCCACCCGAAAACGCATTCGGATGGCGCATCAGCATCATGCGGTCGAGCCCCACCATCTCAAACAGCGCCGCTGCCCACCGCAGACGCTGCGCGGGCGTCCCCAGCCCATGAATAACAAACGGTTCGGTGACGATCTCTTCCGCCGTCATGCGCTGATTCAGCGACGCGAACGGATCCTGAAACACGTACTGAACGCGCGCGCGATACTGCATCAGCGCCTCGCCGGTCAGGTCCGGCACCGAAACCATACCCTTGCCGTCGTTGATCCGGATCGTCCCCGAATCCGGCGTCAACGCGCGCATGATCATCTTCGACAGCGTCGACTTCCCGCACCCGCTCTCGCCCACAAGCCCCACGCACTCGCCCGCATTGATGGTGAGATTGACGCCCAGCACCGCCTCAACCGTATCCGTCTCCACCCCACCCGCACGCTTGCGCGCCGTGAAGCGCTTGCTGACATCGACGACCTCGATCAGCGGCTCCCCCGCCGGCGGCCCAATGCGCTTGCTCCAAACGGGACCCAGCGCCTGAATCGACCCACTGCTCGCATGCGGCGGATTGAGAACGAACGCCTCACCCTCAAGCCGCGGCACCGCCGCCAGCAAAGCGCGCGCATAATCCGATTTGGGCTCAGTCAACACCTCGCGCACCGAGCCTTGCTCGACGACGAGTCCGTCGCGCAAAACGATCACATAGTCGGCGACGTTCGCCACCACGCCGAAATCATGCGTGATGAAGAGAAGGCTCAACCCCATCTCATCTTGCAGATCGGCAAGCAACTTCAACGCCAACGCCTGCACCGTCACGTCCAACGCCGACGTGGGCTCATCGGCAATCACAAGCGCAGGCTTACAAACCAGCGCCGACGCCAACATGGCCCGCTGCCGCAATCCCCCCGACAACTCGAACGGATAGCGCCCGAACGCCGCCTCAGGATCAGGGAATCCAACGCGCGCCAAAACCTCGATCACCCGCCGTTTCGCCGCACTGCTCGACAGCTTTTGATGCGTCTGCAAATGCTCCATCAGCATCGCGCCGATACTGACGACCGGCGACAGCGCCGCGGAAGGTTCCTGAAACGCCAACGCAATCCGATTGCCGCGCAGCCAGCCATAATCGCGCGCCGAGGGCTTCGACAGATCGATCTCCCGCGCCGCCCCCGGCTCGCGAAACACAATGCGCCCCGCTTGCTCGGTCTTACCCGCCGGCAGCAGACCCATCACCGCCGACCCGATCGTCGACTTCCCCGATCCGCTCTCGCCGACCAACGCCACGGTCTTGCCCTGCGGCACGGAGAAACTGACGCCCTTCAGAATCTGCGCGACTTGTTTGCCGCTGCGAAACCCAACTGTCAGATTGTCGACTGTCAGAACGTCGGCCATGCGCTCAAGTCTTCGCGCGCGGCAAAATCCCCGCCGCCGTCAAATTGTGATGCGTCGCATCCGAAATGCCGACATCGGCCGCCCGCGCCTCGGCCCAAGCCCGCGCCAACACCTCGTTGAACCGATCCAGCCGATCATCGATCGCAATCGTCTGCCCGTCACCCGTCAGCTTCAAATCCATCCACCCCCGCGTGCGATCCCGGCTCAACGGAAAACACCGCAGCTCAAACTTCTGCAGCCGCGCCCAAGCAATAGCACGCCGCCCAAACAACCCGCCGCTGAGCTTGATCCCCTCATCGTCCACTTCGACCACACTCGTTATCCGCGACACGGCAGTCATCAAATAGAGCGCGAACAGGATGGTCAAACCCAGCATCCCCCAAAACGCGATCGACCCAATAGGCGACACCAGCAGAAAGAGAAACGAAACACCGGTGGCAAGCGTGCCACGCACCAAATCGCCGGTCAGCGAAGGCGTCGGCCACCGATGAATGCCGACCTCACTCATAGACCGAAGGCGGACGCCGGCGTGTGCCACGTAACGGCAGGATGCTCGCGTGTTGTCTCGAGCAACCGCACGACGATCCGCTCCTTCGCCGGATTCCAATACGCATGATGCGTCAAAAGCCCCAAGGGTTCGCTCGCCCGCGCGCGCGCCTGCCGCCGCCAACGCAATTTCCTCAACAACAGCCCCGCGATCAAGCGCTCGTCCTTCACGATCCGCCCGCGCCGCCAATCGATCACATCGAGATGCGCGTTAACCTGCAAAAGCCCGCGCACCGGATGCGGCTTCACCCGCGGCTTCCACGTCGAAAGCCCGCGAAACCCAAGCCGCGGCAAGTGGCGCAGGGCGCCCGGATGAATTCGATTCCACGGCGGCACCAACACCGGCAACACACGCGCCCCGAACGCATCGCGCGCCATCGCAAACCCGCTTTGCAAATCGCTCAAGACGTCATCCAGCTTTCGCGCGCCACCCAGCTCCCGCTTCGCGCGCCCAGGCCCCGCATGATTCTCATGCGCAAACCCATGCACCAGCATCTGCGCTTCCTTGCTGCGCGCCAAAGCCGAAATCAATCGCCGCGATAAGCCCGACGGGATAGCCGACAACCCAATCGTCACGTCGAACACGCGCGCAACGGCCAGCATCGCCGTCAACTGATCCGACGTGTCCTGAGCATCGTCGTCCCGCCACCAGAACTGCGCAACGCGCTTCTGCGCCGCCCACAGATCCAGCTCCTCGCGAACCCGATCCCAGCCGTCGCTCATCGCTTCAGAACCATCTGCACGGCGCGCGCCGTCCCGGCCGCGCCGCGAAAGTCGATATTGTGATGCGGCGGTGTGGACGCCGCCGCGGCATCAATCGCCTGCGCCAACGCCTTCGCTTCGATCGCGGATGAGCGCACAACCTTGACCAGCCCAAGCGCCGCAAACGCCTCCGCTCGCATCAACTGTTCCTGCTCGCGATCCGTTTCGAACGGCACGACAACGCAAGGCGTCGCCGCCTTCACCGTCTCAAGCAACGTATTGTACCCCGCCTGCGAAATCGAAACCGCAGCACCCGCAAGCCGCTCACGAAAATCAGGCAGACTCCGAACCATCGTCACGCCATCAATCGGCACATAGTCCTCACTCAAAGGCCCGGTCACGAACGTCCACGGCCGCGACTTCAGCTTCGAATGCGCCCGCGCCGCAACCGCCGCCGCAATCAGCTCCCGCCCCGCAGCGCCACCGCCGGCCGAAACCAAAACCTCATGCCGCGCCCCCGTCGACGGCGCCACATCGGCGCAGATGTAACCGGTGTAAACGCAACGCGAAGCGATGCCCGCCATCTCCTCAAAACTCTGTTCCAGCCGGATGACGCTGGGATCGCTATGCACGATCACCGCGTCGTACATATCGCGCGCCCGCGCCACCATGCCCATCGCGCGCTCGTCCTTGCGGGGCCGCTGCAGCACATCGCGCACCGACGAGATAACCTTCACCCGCTGAGGCGCCCGACGCGCTTCGTCGAGCAACGCCAGCAACTCAAACTCAAGCAACCGCCGCCCGAACGGAAACGTCTCGGTGATCACGACGTCGGGCTCTGCCTCGCGAAACGCGGCCAGCAACGCATCGCGCCGCCCCTCGCGCCAAGCCTGATCGACATCGCGCCCGTTCGCGTCGACAAGCTCGTCGAACAACTCGTTCTTCGCCCGCGCCGCCGGCAGCTGCACGAACGCAATGCCGGAAGGCACAGCGTCGGCAGGCGTCACGCCGCCGCTCACCAACGTCACGTCGTGCCCCGCATCGCGCAAAGCCTCAGCCACCACGCGCGCCCGCGCGAAATGTCCAAAGCCCAACAAATGCTGCACCCAGATGAATACGCGCGCGCTCATAGGCCAAGTCCCGCAAAAACATGCCGCAAGCTGGCCGCGGTCGCCTCAACACTGCGCTCTTCATGCACGAATTTGCGCGCGGCGGCTCCCATTTCCTCACGCAGCTCCACATCGCCGATCAACCGCCGCAAATTGGCCGCATAAGCCAAGGGATTGTCAGGCGCGCTCAGCAACGTCGTCTCCCCATCGCGCGTCGCATCGGGAACCCCACGATCCCGGCATGCCACAACGGGAAGCCCCACAGCCTGCGCCTCCAAGAACACAAGCCCATAAGCCTCACCCAATCCCGGCCAAGCAAAAACATCGCTCGCCGCCAACAACGCCGGAATCCGCTCCGCCGCAACCGCACCCAAGAACCGGATGTCATGTCCGCCAGCCGGCGAAGCAAACATCGCCTCGACCTCGCCGCGAAACTTGCCGTCACCGGCAATGCTCAACCGCAAAGGCAAATCCGCAAGCGCCTTCAACGCCGCCGCCAGCAACGCATAACTCGCGCGCTTGCGCTCATTGCGCATCATCCCGATCGTTACAAGTTCAACCGGCTCACGCTCGCGGTGCTGGGCCGCGATGGACAACCCGCGCACATCGATGAACGGCTTCAAATCGCGCACGCGTCCCGGCGCGAGTGGATCAAGACAGAACCGGTCGAACTGCGTCATCGCAAACAAACGATCCGCGGTCTGCAGCGCCGCCGTCGCGCCATCATGCCCCAAAGCCCAAGGCCCACCCGCGCGCTTCATCGCATGCGACGCCTCGGCCACGAGATACGGAATGCGCAACTCGCGCGCGACCAAAGGCCCGATCCAATCCGGCGATTTGTAATAGACGTGATAGCTGAACCAAAAATCCGGCTTCGCCTGCGCACCGGAACGATACGCGCGAAGCAACTCTCCAGCCGCCGCCTCCGCCGAAGCCTTCAGAGCAACCTGCTTCTCCGCGTCACCGCGCCCTTCATACGCGCGCGGCAACGAAGGCCGCGCAACCTCACACCCCGCCGCACGCAAAGCTTGCTGCAGCAACGCGCACATGCGCTCGGTCCCCGACGGCGCTGTGGCGTCGGGCTCGGCCATCGGCGAATAGAACGTCGCTCGCATCAGATCCGCTCGCGAAGAAGAGCCGCAACCGCATCATAGCTCGCTTCCGCATCGCAATCCCGCGCGACCTGAACCAAAGCCGCCGCCCCCAACCGCGCCCGCAAAGCCGGATCGCGCGCCACCGCCGTCAAAGCCTGCGCCAACCCGGCAACATCGCCCGCCTCAACCAACCGACCGCTGATGCCGTCGCGCACGACTTCATCAATCCCGCCAACACGCGAAGCCACAACGCAAAGCCCGCGCGCCTGCGCCTCCATCACGGCATTCGGAATCCCATCGCGATCGCCGTCACTGCCGATAACAGCCGGCAACACGAACACATCCGCCTGATCCAACGCCGCGACAATCTCCCGATGCGGCCGCGCCCCATGCCACGTCACCCGCTCTTCAAGCGCGAGTGAACGCGTCTTATTGCGCAGCTCATCCATCAAATCGCCGCCGCCATAGTGATCGAGCCGGAACGCCATATCGCGCGGCAGCAACGCCAGCGCATCAAGCACCCGCCGCAACCCCTTCTTCTCAACCGCCCGCGCCACCGCAACGAACCGCACCGGCGCCGTCGCATCGCGCCCATCGCGCGACTGCGACGGTGCAGCTGCCGCCAGCAGCGACCGCGCCACCCCATGATGGATCAACTTCAACTTCGAACCAGCGCCCAGCGACGCCAACCGCTCATGCCCCGCGCGATTGCACACGGTCACGAACGAAGCGTCGGCAAGCTTGCGCGAAAGGTCCCAATCCGCCGCCGTCCAAATATCCTTCGCATGCGCCGAAATGCTGAACCCCACCCCGCGCAGCAAAGCCGCATAACGCGCCACCGACGAAGGACTATGCGCAAAATGCGCATACACATGCCGCACACTCGACGGCATCTGCTGCGCCAACACGCAAGCCTGCCCGAACCGCCGCACGCGCGCCGCCGCAAACTCGGATGACAGGTCCGCACGAAACGCGCGCCAAGCCTGACCAAACCCCGGCAAGGAAACAGCCGCCGCAAATGCGCGCGCAACGGTCATCGGCGCATCGCGAAGATACTCGGGCAAATATTGCGGCACGGCCTGCACGGTCTTCTCGACCAACGCCGCATCCGACCCCGGTTTGCGCAACGCATGCAGCGAAAAGAAAACGCCGCGCGCCTCCAGCCCCGCCAACTCCCGCGCGATGAACGTCTCCGACAGCCGCGGAAAGCCCTTCACCACAACGGCGATGCGGGGCTCGGTCATCAACCGCGCGGCCGCCCGAACCAAGCACCCGACTGCTTGACGATCGTCTCAAGCCCGTCGAGCAGCCCATGCACCGACCCTTGTGACGGCACATTCTGCGACGGCACCCGCTTCAATGCCGCGACCATCGCCTGCGCATCCGGCGCGACACCCTCCTCAGGCTCCCGCAACATCCGCGCAAGGCCCAAGCGCTCCGCCGCCTCCGCACGAATGGTCTGCTCAAGCCGCGGTACATGACGCGGCACGATCAACGCCCGCTTGTCGAACGACAGCATCTCGCAAAACGTATTGTAACCGCCCATCGAAACGACGCCGAGACATTCGGCCATCAGATGCTCCATCCGCGGCTCGAACGTCAGCATGTTGATCGACGGAATAAGCGCCGCGCGCTTCTCGAACGCCGCCCGCGCCTCCGCCCGCATGAACGGCCCAACCACAAACAACGCCGGCGGCAAACCCTGCGCCTCGGCCTCATAAGCGCTCAAAGCCCAATCGATCAGCAGCTCGCCATCGCCGCCGCCGCCCGTCGTCACCAGCAACCGCCGGTCGACATCCTCAAGCCCCGCCGCCGGCATAGCGACCGGCCGCGTCCGCTTCAGATACCCGGTAAACGTCGTGCGCGCATGAACCGAAGCCGACAACCCGATCCCTTGCAGCGGGTCGTAAATCCCGCGCAGCCCATAAATCCAAATGTCGTCGTAGAGTTGCTCGATCGCCGGGATCACCCGCTTGCGCTGCCATTCCAGCGCCAACGCCTCCGGCTCATCCAGCACATCGCGCAACCCCAGCACCAACCGCGTCCCGCGCGCCTTCAGCGATTCCAGCGTCCCTTCAAGTTCGCCGCGCAGCCCCAACGCTTCCTTGTCGACGACGAAGACATCTGGCGCGAACGCCAGCGCCGTCTCCTTCATCAGCGACGACCGCAGCGACGTCGTCTCCTGGATCGACGAATGCTCGCTCAACGGCACATAATCGCCGTTCCGCAGCTTGATAATCCCGGGAACCCGAACGAAATCGACCCGGGCCTTGAAGTCGAAACTGCCGATGATCGGCGATCCCGACACGATCAGCACCTTCAACTTCGGAAACGCCTCCGCCAGCGCGTGCGCAATCGTGCGGCAACGCCGGATGTGGCCCAGCCCAAAGCTGTCGTGGCTGTAGATCAGAACGCGGCCGGGCGAAGCAGAAATGGTAAACCTCAAGCCTCTAAGGTCGGGGAATCTCGCACGGGTAGCATCGCCCGTCCATTGACTCTAGCCTGGGAAGCGAGCATTCGGCACGATCGCATGGCCACCACGCACCAATCGCTTTACGGCTATATCTGGAAGCACTCGCGCCGCGATCAGCTGGTCATCCTCAGCATCGCGCTGGCCGCGCAGCCGTTCTATTTCCTGACGCTGACCCTGCCGAAGCTGATCATCAACGGCCCGATCCAGGGCGAAGGCTTCGACACCGCGACCGCCACCCAAAATTTCATGCGCCTTGTGGTCGGCCTGCCCGAGTGGCTGGGCAGCCAATGGGTCTTGCTCGAGGGTTTCGCGCTTGAACGCGTACCTTACCTCTTCGCGCTGAGCTTCGCCTTCCTCGCGCTCGTCGGCTTCAACGGTTTCCTCAAATACCTCATCAACACGATGAAGGGCCGCCTGGGCGAGCGCCTGCTGCGCCGCCTGCGCTACGACCTCATCGACCGCGTCCTACGCTTCCCGCCCTCGCACCTGCGCAAGTCGAAGCAGTCCGAAATCGCCTCGATGGTGAAGGATGAGGTCGAGCCCTTGGGCGGCTTCTCCGGCGACGCCGTCGTCTGGCCCGTCTTCCTCGCCGGCCAAGCGCTCACCGCCCTCATCTTCATCCTCGTCCAAAGCTTCTGGCTCGGCCTCGTCTCCGCGGTCGTCGTCCTCGGCCAGGCCATCATCATCCCGCGCCTGCGCCGCCCGATCCTGCAACTCGGCAAAATGCGCCAGCTGCAAGCGCGCGAACTCGCCGGCCGTGTCGGCGAGATCGTGGACGGCGGCGCCGACATCCGCGTCCACGGCACGTCGAACTGGGAACGGGCCGACATTGTCCGCCGCCTCGGGCGCATCTTCGACATCCGCTTCGAGCTGTATCAGCGCAAATACTTCGTCAAATCGCTGAACAACTTCATGGCGCAGATGACGCCGTTCATCTTCTACGCCGCCGGCGGCTATTTCGTGATCACCGGCCAACTCGACGTCGGCCAGCTCGTCGCCGTCATCGTCGCCTACAAAGACCTGCCGGGCCCGATCAAGGAACTGATCGACTGGGACCTCCAGCGCCAAGACGTGCAGATCAAATACGACCAGGTGATGGACCAGTTCCAGCCCGACGGCATGACCCCGCCGGAACATCACGAAGCATCGAGAGAGCCGCGCAGCCCGCTCGCCGCCATCGAACTGAAGAACGTGACCGCGATCGACGACGCCGGCTTCACGCTCCTCGACGATGTCGACCTCGCCTTGCCGCTGAACCAAACGGTGGCCGTCACCGGTCCCGGCGGCTGCGGGAAGGAAGCATTTGGCCAACTCTTCGCCCGCCAAATCTCGATCAAGAACGGCACCGTGAAAGCGGGCGACGCAGACTTCTTCGCGCTGTCGGAATCCACGGCCAGCCGCTGCATCGCCTATGCCGGTCCCGAGAGCTATTTCTTCCCCGTCAACCTCACGGAAAATCTTCTCTACGGCCTCAAGCAAAGCCCGCGCGACGGTGTGGCGTCGGAACGCTCGCGCCGCGAAGCCATCCGCGCCGGCAATCCCGCCTTCGACGCCGAAGCCGACTGGCTCGACTACGAAGCCCTCGGCACGCGAGATCCGAAGATCATCCTCGAACGCCTGGTCGATGTGCTGACAATGGTGGACCTCGAATCCGACGTCTACCAATTCGGTCTGCAGTCGCGCTTGAACCCCAAGGTCAGCGCCGAGGCCGCCGACCGCATTGTCGAAGCGCGCCTCGCCCTGCACGAACGTCTCGCCGCGCCCGACGCCGTGAACTTGGTCGAACGCTTCGATCCCGAAACATACAACCGCAACGCCTCGATCGCGGAAAACATCCTCTTCGGCGCCTCGACCGACCCGATCATGCAGCCGCACAATCTAACCTCGCTGCCGCACTTCCAGCGCGTGGTGGCCGAAGAAGGGCTTGAGCAGCATCTGGTCGCGATGGGCCAATCGATCGCGGAGACGATGCTCGAACTCTTCCGCGACTTCCCGCCCGACCATCCGTTCTTCGACGAATTCAGCTTCATCCCGTCCAGCGAACTGCCCGTCTATCAGCAGATCATGAAACGCGCCAAGACGTCGGGCCTCACCTATCCCGATCGCGCAAAACTCTCCGTCCTGCCGCTGCGCTACATCGAAGCGCGCCATCGCTTAGGGCTGATCACGCCCGACATCCGCGAGCGCCTGCTCGCCACCCGCCGCACCTTTGCGGAAACGCTGCCCGCGAATCTGAAGCCACTGATCTCCTTCTACGAAGAAGGAAAATACAACGCCGCCGCCAGCATCCAGGACAACATCCTGCTGGGTCGCGTCTCCTACGGCGTCGCCCAAGCGAATGAGCGCGTGAACGTCCTGATCCGCGAAGTGCTCGACAAACTCGACGTCCGCGACCTCATCATCGAAGCAGGCCTCGCCTTCCACGCCGGCGTCGGCGGCAAGCGCCTCACGACCGGTCAGCGTCAAAAGCTCGGCCTCGCCCGCGCGCTGATCAAGGATCCGCAACTCCTCGTCGTCAACGGCGCGCTCGCCAATCTCGACGACCAGCAGAAAACGAACATCGTCGACCGCGTGCTGAAACACCGTGCGGGCAAGGCGACGATCTGGGTTCTAACCAAGGACGATCTGGCCGACCGCTTCGACCGCGTCCTCGTCTTCGAACACGGCCGGCTCGCGGCCGACAGACAACAGACATTGCGCGAGGCTGCGCAATGAAGGTGGGTAAGCCATGAGTATCCTGACCGAAGTCGAACTGTTGCGGCGCATACCGCTGTTCTCGAACATCGACACCTCGCGCCTCAAACTCCTAGCCTTCACCAGCGAACGCCTGACGTTTGAAAATGGCGCCATCCTCTTCCGCGAAGGCGACCGCGGCGACAGCGCGTATCTGATCCTCGCCGGCAAGGTCGACATCTCGGTCGGCTCCCCGAACGGCGACGTCTTGGTGGCAAGCGTGGGTGCCAACAACATTGTCGGCGAAATGTCCCTCCTCTGCGAAATCCCCCGCTCCGCGACGGTCACCGCCGCCGAACCCCTCGACACATTGCGCATCAAGAAGGATCAGTTTTTCGGCCTGTTGCGCGACTTGCCCCAAATGACGCTCGAAATCATGCGCGAACTCGCGCTGCGCCTGAACAACGTCAACAAAGAGCTCTCGACCGCCCACGCCAAACTCCGCGCTGCAGGCCTCGAATGATCGACCGAGAGCATCCCGAAAAATACCCGCCCAACATCCAAGCAATCCTGAAACGCCCCGCCCCCGGCGCGGTGGTCCTCGGCCAAGAAATCCTGGACGTAGATGTGGAGGCAGGATCAGTCCGCGTCGCCTACAACACAACGGAAACACTGGCGAACCGCTACGGCGCCATCCACGGCGGCATGACGGCGGCCATGCTGGACGACGTCATCTCCTTGGCGTCGGGCCTCACGATCGAATGGGGCCAAATCACCCCCACGCTGGAAATGAAGGTCAGCTACATCGCGCAAGGCAAAACCGGCACCCGCATCCTCGCCGAAGCCCGCACCATCCGCCGTGGCGGCACGGTTATTTTCCTGGAAGCCGACCTCAAAGACGAATCCGGAAAACTCATCGCCACCGCGTCATCGACGGTGATGATCACGAAGATGAAGCGCTGACAGGGTTCTGGAATGTGCTCCGGATTCTTGATAGGATTTAATCCTACAAACAGGGATTCGCTATGAGAACGACCCAGCAGCTCAGCATTACGCTGCCGCACGAAATGGCGCGGCTCGTTCGTGACAAGGTGGCGTCCGGCGAATACGCCACGGAAAGCGAAGTCCTCCGTGAGGGTCTCCGCGCGCTCGCTGCGCGCGACGAGGCCGTTGAACGCTGGCTGCGTGAGGAAGTCGTTCCCGCGCTCGATCGCGTCAAGGCAAACCCCAAGAGCGCGATTCTGATTTCAAAGGTTCGAGCGACCCTGCTGCGTGCGCACAAGAAGAGGCTCAAGAAGGCGCGTTAGGATGGTGCACCGCGTCGTATTTTCCGCAGAAGCGGAAGCGCAGCTTATAGCAATTTACGAATACATCGCGAACCAAGCATCGCCGCTTGTGGCACTGCGTTTCACCCAAGCGATCGCAGCGCGTTGCGAGAAACTGAAGAACATGCCCCGGAGGGGGACGCGTCGAGACGACCTGCGCCCAGACTTGCGCACCATTGGATTTCGCCGGCGCGTCACGCTTGCATTTGCTGTCGACGAACGCACAGTGACGATCGTCGGAATTTTCTATGGCGGTCGCGACGTCGCCGCGGCAATGCGCCCGCGCAAGCCCAGTTAGCGCTGCGCGAACTGCGGCGCCTGGCTCAAGAAATCCCACGACAGCGAAACCGCGTCGCGCAGATAAACGCCCTCGTCCAATTCAAACGACACCAACCGCTGCGCATCCCGCCACGCCGGATCGCTGCGGTCCCAGTCCCAGACAATCCGGGCCCGGCCCGTCAGCTGCAGCACATCGCCGCTCTCGAAGTCGACGAACAACAATCCCACGCGCGGATCGGCCGCGATATTGCCCAGCGTGTTGAACATGAAATTCCCCCGATAGTCGGGCCACATCAGTTCGCGCGCGCCGGTAGTACGCAAGAACCCCGGCCGCCCGCCGCGATGCGAAACGTCAACGCCGTTGCGCCGATCCGAAGCCTCGCCCAAATGCTGGCTCGCCACGAAGAACGTATCTGCCCGCTCGACGATCGCGCGCACAGCGCCGTCAAGCGCCGCAACCGTTTGCGGCGCCGCCGCGTGCGCGTCGCGAAAATGAAACGCGCGCGCCTGAATGTACTGCGGACAATTGCCGAAACTCTGATCGACGTGGATCGCAAAGCCGTCGGCGGTCAATTCCACTTTGCCGTTCAGCCGATTGCGCCGCCGCGTGTGAAATTCAAGCCCCAGCGCACCGACCACCGCGCCATCGCGCAAATTCATATTGAGCGGATCGCCGGCCAAAGGCCGCGCATGCACGTCGAGCCTCTTCGGATCGGGCGACTGCAAGAACCCGGGCCGCCCGACCAGCACCGAGGCCCACACCCGCCCGCGCGCATCCGAACTGCCGACAAAGAACGTCGGCAATTGCGTGAAGAACGTCCGATGCTGATCCGGCATGAAGGGGCGAATCGAACCGCGCCCGACAGCCTCCGCCCGCTCGCGAGACCCCACCCGTTCCTGAATTTCACATTCGCCCGCGTGATAGGGCGATCCCGCCTCGTCGCTCATGCTCCGAATGTCGGCGTACAGGGGACAGGCTTCAAGGCTCAGTTCTCGATCTCAACCACGATCGGCACGTGGTCCGACGGCCGTTTCCAGTCTCGCGCCCCCCTCAAGATCTCGTGCGATCGCACAGAGCCCTTCATCGCCGGGCTGATCCACACATGGTCGAGCCGCCGCCCGCGATCGGACTTCTTCCAATCCTGATTGCGGTAACTCCACCAGCTGTAGATCTTCTGGTCCTGCGGCACGAGCGAGCGGGTCACGTCGATCCAATCATGCGCGGCGTAGCCGGCCATCATGCGCTCCGTCTCCGGCGGTGTATGGCTGACCACGTTCAGAAGCTGCTTGTGGCTCCAAACGTCATGCTCGAACGGCGCGACGTTCAGATCGCCGACCACGACGCGCCGCGCCGAGCCCTTTGAGCGCATCTTGGAGAACATGGCCTCCATCTCGTCCAAGAACTGAAGCTTGTGCGCGAATTTCGGATTGGCCTTCGGATCGGGAATGTCCCCGCCGGCCGGCACATAGAAATTATGTAGCTCGATATCGCCGGGCAGCGTCACGCACATATGCCGTGCGTCGCCCTTGGCGCAGAACTCGCGCGCGTCGGTCTTGGCGAACGGCACCCGGCTGAGCACGGCCACGCCGTGGTAGCCCTTCTGCCCATTAATCGCGACATGCTCGAACCCGAGCTTGCGGATCGCCTTATGCGGAAAGGACGAGTCCGCGACCTTCGTCTCCTGCAGGCACAGCACATCGATCTTCTGATCGCGGACGAGCTTGGCCACGATCCCGAGTCGAATCCGGATCGAGTTGATATTCCAAGTTGCAATGCGAAGGGTCATGCGCGGAGGGCGGGAAGGAAGGGTTTAAAACAGGGCCCAGAAATGAAAAGACCCTCGGCTGTGCGTCCAGCCGAGGGTCATAACGCGCTTTTACGCGCCACGCGTCAGGAGGGGATATTCTGACGCTTCGATGGCCAGTTATTGGTCCCGCTAGCGGGGGGGGCAACGCGAAACCAACGTGTTACCGACCATCTGGGAATCACTATATGCGTCGAAGACACAGTCGGCAACTTTTTTTTCGGGTCTTACGCATTGTTAATGACTATGGCTTTGGAGACACATGGTTTTTGCGATTCGTGGGGAACAAGACACGAGCCGATGCAATCACCCTGTGGGTAACCCCAGGTCTTTCGCCGTCAGGTCGAAACAGCGCCGGGCAATTCGCACGATCTCATCAACCTCTTCACGTTTAACGATCATCGGCGGCGCCAATACCATCGTGTCGCGAATCGCGCGCATGACGAGTCCGTTCGCGAAACAGTGGTTACGGCATTGCGTCCCCACATCCATGTCGCGGTCGAAGAACGTGCGTTTGGTCTTGTCCTTCACCAGCTCGATCGCGCCCAAGAGTCCCTTGCCCCGCACCTCGCCCACCAACGGGTGCGATTGCAGCTCGCGAATCTTCGCCTGGAAGTAGGGCCCGATGTCGTCGCGCACGCGGTCGACGAGTTTTTCCCGCTCGATGATCTCCAGATTCTTCAAAGACACCGCACAGGCGACTGGATGCCCGGACCATGTGAAGCCGTGAACGAGCTCTTCGTTCGACGTCGCGATCGCATCACCCATCCGCGGGCCTAAAGCGACGGCTGAGATCGGCTGATACCCCGACGAAATCCCCTTCGCCATCGTCATCACGTCCGGCGCGATGCCGAAGGTCTGCGATCCGAACCACTCACCCGTGCGGCCAAAGCCGGTGATCACCTCGTCGATGTGCAGCAGCACGTCATACTTGCGGCAGATCCGCTGGATCTCTGGCCAATAGCTGTCCGGCGGAAACATCAGCCCGCCGGCGCCGTGGATGGGCTCGGCCGAGAACGAAGCGACGCGATCGGGCCCTAGCTCGAGAATCTTCTCCTCCAGCTTGCGCGCGACCTCCAGGCCGTACGCGTTTGGGTCTTTGCCCTCGCCCAAACCGTACCAATACACGGTCGGCACCTTCTCGAATCCGGCGAGCGGCAGGTCGAACTGCGGATGCATCGGCGTCAAACCGGACAGCGAGGCCGCCGCCATCGTGACCCCGTGATAGGCATACTCGCGCGAGATATGAATCTTCTTCTGCGGCTTCCCCTGCAGATTCCAGTAATAACGGATCAGCTTCAGCGCCGTGTCGTTGGCTTCGGAGCCCGAATTCGCAAACACGATCCGGCTCAATCCGGCCGGCAAAAGGCTCGCGATCTTCGCCGCCAGCTCCGTCACATACGGATTGGTCGTCTGAAAGAACGAATTGTAATAGGGCAGGGTCTTCATCGCCTCATAAGCGGCCTCGGCAAGTTCGGTCCGCCCGTACCCGACATTCACGCACCACAGCCCCGACATCCCGTCGATCAGCTTGTGCCCCTCCGAGTCCCAAACATTGATGCCGTCCGCCTTCACGATGACGCGCACACCCTTCTTGTTCAGCGCGGCCGTGTCGGTGAACGGATGAACGTGGTGCAGGGCATCGATCTCCTGCCAATGCTTGGTCAAATTGTGCGTTGCAGCTTTGCTGGACATGAGAATGGGCTCTCGGTCGGAATGGCTTGGGGAACGGCGCGCAGAAAAAGACCGCGTCAAGCCGCCGGCGGGTTAAACCCAATCCGCGCGCAGAGAATAAGCAGCTGATCTTTGCAAGCCATGGGCGAACTGTACCAAAGCCGCCTCCGCGCAGCCAGCGCCGTCTGGGAGCGCGACCTTCCTAACCGGCAGTTCCATCGCCAAGATGCACTCATGTCCAAGCGCGACAAAGCCGAAGCCATCTTCGCCCGCCTCTCCGCAGCGATGCCCGCCCCCAAAGGCGAACTCGATCACGTCAATCCGTACACGCTGCTGGTCGCGGTCGTCCTCTCCGCACAGGCGACCGACAAAGGCGTGAACCGCGCCACCGGCCCGCTGTTCAAGGTCGTCCAAACGCCGCAGCAAATGGTGAAGCTGGGCGAGGCGCGCCTCACCGACTACGTGAAATCGATCGGCCTCTTCCGCACGAAGGCCAAGAACGTCATCGCCCTATCGCAAGCCCTGATCGTGCATCACGGTGGTGTGGTCCCGCAGGACCGCGACGCGCTGGAAGCGCTGCCCGGCGTCGGCCGCAAGACGGCGAACGTCGTGATGAACATGGCCTTCGGCGTGCCGACGATCGCCGTCGACACCCACGTCTTCCGCGTGGCGCAACGTCTAGGGCTGGCCAAGGGAAAGACCCCGCGCGCCATTGAAGATCAGCTGATGAAGGTCGTGCCCGACAAATACATGGCCCACGCCCACCACTGGCTCATCCTGCACGGCCGCTACACTTGCGTCGCCCGCAAGCCGAAATGCTACGATTGCGTGGTGGCGGACGTCTGTCCGTTCAAGCCGAAAACCAAAGCGCCCGACGAAGGCGCGAGCGCCAGGGGGGCGCGCCCATGAACCGCTTCGAACCGTGGACGTCGCTGATCGCCGCCGCCGTGCTCAGCGCCATCTTCCTGATCATTTGGCAAAGCCAACTCCTGGCCCCGTCGTCGCCCGCCGGCACCGGCTTCGAGCAGGAACGCGCCTTCGCCACGCTCTCGCGGCTATTGAAAGAGCAGCGCCCGCACATCACTGGCTCACCCGAAAACAAAATCGTCCGCGACCGCATCGTCGAAGAACTGAAAGGCTACGGCTACTCACCCGAGATCCAATCCGCCTTCCAGTGCGCGCCGCCGGACCGCTACCCCGGCTGCACGCAGGTCGAAAACATCATCGCGGTTCACAAGGGCACAGGCGGCGGCAAGGCCGTTCTCGCGACCGCGCACTACGACAGCGTTGCCGCAGGTCCGGGCGTCGCCGACGACGGCGCGGGCACGGCGGTCGTGCTGGAACTCGCACGCGCACTCGCCGATCGCCAAACCAAGAACGACGTGATCATCCTGATCACCGACGGCGAAGAAACCGGCCTGCGCGGCGCGGTCGCTTTTGCGCAGCGCCATCCGCTGATGAAGCAAGTCGGCGTCGTCGTGAACGTCGAAGCCCGCGGCGCGTCCGGCCCCTCGATGATGTTCGAAACCGGTCCGAACAACGCCGCGCTGATGGATCTCTTCGCGCGCACCGTGAAAAACCCGTCGGCCAATTCGCTGACGTACGAGATCTACAAACTCCTGCCGAACGACACGGACTTCACCGTCTACAGCACGGCGGGCCTCACCGGCTTCAACTTCGCCTTCTCGAATTCGGCGTCGCTCTATCATTCCGAACGCGACAACCTTGCGAACCTCGACCGCAACACGTTGCAGCATCATGGCGACAACATGTTCGCGACCGCGTTCGCGCTGGCCGACGCGGACCTTGCGACGGTGAAGTCCCCGGAAGACGCGAGCTATTTCGACCTCCACGGCCGCATGCTGTTCCTTTGGCCGGCCGCGCTCAATCTCCCGCTCGCGGCGATCGCGTTCGTCGCGATCCTCGCGCTCATCCCCTTCCACGGCGGCGCCTTTTCGCTCAAAGGCACGGGCCTTGCGATCGCCGCCGTCATCGCGGCGCCGATCCTGCTGCACGGTTTCGGTTGGTTGCTATCCTACCCGCTCGGCCATTGGCCGGGCGTGCATCAGCTCGATCATCCCGATCCTTGGCCCGCGCGCATCGCGACCACGGCGGCAGGCATCTTCGTCGCCGCCATGATTGCCGCCGTCACCACACGCGTCGATCAGCGCGCGCTTCTCCTCGTGGCCTGGGCTGTGCTGGCCGTGCTTGGGATCGTCGTCGCTTCGCTCGTCACCGGCGCCTCGTTTCTTTTGCTCTGGCCGACGCTCGGCTTTGCCGTCGCGGCGTGGATCGAAACCTTCACGCGCAAGACGTCGCTCAAGTTCGCGGGCTGGATCGGCTTCGCCCTGATCGCATTTATGTGGCTGCCCTACCTGCTGGCGCTCGAACTGGTCATCGGCTTCGACCACACACAGTTCAAGATCCTGACGCTCCTTCCATTCGTCCTCGCGCTCACGCCGCTCTTCGCGCCGTCCGCGCGTTGGCTCGTGGCAGCCGCGCCGTTGGTCGTCGCTGCGATCGCCGCCGCCGTCGCCAGCCAAACGCCCGCCTACGCCGAGAACCATCCGCGTGGCCAGAACATCGTCTACTATGACGACCGCACGGCCACGCAGGGCCCACGCTGGCTGGTGAGTTTTGTCGGCCAGCCGGACGAAGCATATATGAAGGCCAACGGCTTCCCGGATCAGCCGGAAGCCTACAAACCCTTCGGCCTGTTGCCTGAGACGCAGGATCGCTTCAAGCCCGCTGCCGATCTAAAGCTCAACCCGCCGACGCTCCAAATCACCGGCGCGTCCATGGCAAACGAACAGCGCGTCATCGACGCGACCCTCCGCGGCGGGCGTGGCGGACTGCAACTCGCGATCGGCTTCGTGTCGAACGCCGGTGTCCGCTCGCTGATCGTGGAAGGCCAAGAAGTCGTCGGCGAAGCACGTTTGCTGAAAGATACACCGGTCATCGCACGCATCCTGGGTCTAGGCGAGCGCGACATCCCCGTCCAAATCAAGTTCGACGCCAACGGCCCGCCGCCCGCGCTCATCCTCGTCGAGCGTTCGCCGCTACCCGACGGCGAGGAAACGCGCGCGCTCGAAGGCTCGCGCGCCAAAGACGCGGCGCCCGTGCATTCGGGCGACAACGCGCTTGTGATGGTGAAAGTGGATCTGGCCGTGCCGCCGCCGGCGCCTTAGCCCGCTTTGGACGGTGTCGTCTCGGGTTCGGGCTCTTTGATCTGGTGCTTCATGATCAGCGGCATCTGCGCCGCGCCGTAGATCAGCGAGATCGGCACCACGCCCCAGAGCTTGAACGCGACCCAAAAGTCGGTCGAGAAGTTGCGCCAGATAACTTCGTTCAAAACCGCGAGGAACACGAAAAACGCAATCCAGCGCCAGGTCAGCACGCGCCACGCGTGATCGGGCAAATGGAACGCGTTGTCGAACAGCAGCTTGACGTAGAGCCGGTTGGTCAAAACGCCGGCGAACAACACCGACGCGAAGATCGAGTTTACGATCGTCGGCTTCAGCTTGATGAAGAGTTCATCGTTGAGCCAAAGCGTCAGCCCGCCGAACACCAGCACCACGACCCCCGTCACGATCGGCATCGGTGAGATACGTCGCGCGATCGCATAGGTAATGATCAACGACACGACGACGGCGACCATGAACATGGCGGTCGCGGGGAAGATGCCGAACTGCGAGTTGCCGATGAAGAAAACCAGCAACGGTCCGAGGTCGAGCACGAGTTTTAGGAGAGGGTTCATCGTACGCAGGAAGATAGTCCCTTGAGGCTGAATGCGGCCATAACTCCAGCGTGCATTCCGTCACGTTTTCGCGAGAGTGGTGCGGCGGAATCACGCTGAATCAGCAAGGAACTCACCCGTACCGGCTAAGCCGCGACCCCGACAAGCGCTTTCGCAAAGCTCTCTGCATCGAAGGGTTGCAGGTCGTCCGCCCCTTCGCCCACCCCGACATAATGCACCGGCAAATCGAATTTCTCGGCGATCGAAACGAGAATGCCGCCGCGCGCCGTGCCGTCCAGCTTCGTCATCACGATGCCGCTGATGCGCGCCGTATCGCGAAACACTTCCGCTTGCGCGACGGCGTTCTGCCCCGTCGTCGCATCCAGCACCAGGATCGCACTGTGCGGCGCATTCGGATCGAGCTTCTTGATCACGCGCACCATCTTCTCAAGCTCGGCCATCAAGCCCGCTTTGTTCTGCAGGCGGCCCGCCGTATCGATCAGCAGAACGTCGAACCCTTCAGCGCGCGCTTTCTCGAACGCCTCATACGCAAGCCCCGGCGCATCCGCACCGATGTCCTTCGCGATCACCGGCGCACCCGTACGCTCGCCCCAAATCTTCAACTGCTCGACCGCCGCCGCGCGGAACGTGTCGCCGGCCGCCAGCATCACCTTCAAACCTTCGGCGCGGTATTTTTGTGCGAGCTTGCCGATCGTCGTCGTCTTGCCCGAGCCGTTGACGCCCGCCACCAAAATCACATGCGGCTTCAACTCGCTGCGAATGGTCAGCGGCTTCGACACACGCCGAAGAATCTTCACGACCTCTTCGGCCAGCGCCCCGCGAATTTCTTCTTCCGTGACGTCGGAATTGAATCGCGTGCGCTTAATCTCGGCAACGACATCGGCCGCAACCTTCGCGCCCATATCCGCGCCGATCAGCAGCTCTTCCAAATCGTCGAGCGCGGCCTGATCCAACCGCTTGCGCGTGAAGACGCGGGTGATGCCAGACGTCAGCGTCTGCGCACTGCGCGTCAAACCCGCTTTCAGACGCGCGAAAAGACCGGGCTTCTTGCCATCGCCTTGAGACATCAGGCTGCCTCGGCATAGGCAAAGCGCTCATCGGTGCGCACAATCCGCGCCCGCAGCAACGTCCCGCTGGCTTCAGCATGGGAAAGCTTCACCGGGGCAAAGGTCGGCGTGCGCGCGGAGACATCCTGCTCGACCAGCAAATCGACCTCGCGTCCGTTGAGCGACGCCAAATGCTGAGTCACCGCCAACGCGCCCGCATCGCGCAACCGCGCAGCGCGTGCTTTGATCACGTTGCCCTTCACCTGCGGCATGCGCGCGGCGGGTGTGCGCTCACGCGCTGAGAACGGAAACACATGCAGATAGGTCAAGCCGCAGTCGCGCACGTGGTTCAGCGTCGCCTCAAACATCTCATCCGTTTCCGTCGGAAACCCGGCGATCAGGTCGGCGCCGAACACGATGTCTGGCCGCCGCGCGCGCAAGACGTCGCAGAACGCCACTGCCTGCGCCGTCGTGTGCCGCCGCTTCATCCGCTTCAAGATCATGTCGTGCCCCGCCTGCAGCGATAGGTGGAGATGCGGCATCAACCGCTCTTCGCGCGCGACGAGGTCGATCAGGCGCTCATCGCACTCCGCGACGTCCAGCGACGACAGCCGCAAACGCGGCAGCTCGGGCACCAGAGTCAAAATCTGTTCGACCAGCCGACCCAGCTTCGGCGCGCCGGGAAGGTCGGCGCCGTAGGCGGTGATGTCCACGCCCGTCAGCACGACCTCGCGAATGCCCTGCGCGGCGAGCGCACGAATTTGCTGCACAACCTCACCTGCCGGCACGCTGCGCGAATTTCCGCGGCCGTAGGGGATGATGCAAAATGTGCAGCGGTGGTCGCAGCCGTTCTGAATCTGCACGAACGCGCGCGCACGCCCGTCGAATCCGGCGATCAAATGCGACGCCGTTTCCTTCACCGACATGATGTCGTTGACAAGAACCCGCTCGGTCGGTGCATCGAACGCATACGAACGCGCGTCCATCTTGTCGGCATTGCCCAGAACCTGATCGACCTCGGGCATATCGGCAAAGGTCTCGGGCTCGGTCTGCGCCGCGCAGCCGGTGACGATCACCTTCGCGCTAGGATTATCCTTGCGCGCGCGGCGAATATTCTGCCGCGCCTGACGCACGGCCTCGGACGTCACCGCGCACGTATTGACGATGATCGCGTTGTCGAGCCCCGCCTCGCGCGCCTTCGCCCGAATAACCTCGGACTCATACGCGTTGAGGCGGCAACCGAGGGTGATGACTTCGACCGTCATGGCGCGCCGTCCACGAAGTAACGCTCGTCGAGTTCGCCGGTGAAATTCAATTCCGTCGGCCCGGTCATAAGAACGTGGTTGTCTTCGCGCCACTCAATGTCGAGCGGCCCGCCGTCCAGCACGATACGCACCTTACGATCGGTCAGCTTCCGCCGCGCCGCCGCAACCGTCGCGGCACAAGCGGCCGACCCACACGCCTGCGTTTGCCCTGCGCCGCGTTCCCACACGCGCAACCGGATCTCGCTCTTCGACATCACCTGGGCGAGGCTGATATTCGCCCGCTCAGGAAACATCGGATGGTATTCCAGCATCGGCCCGATCTTAGCTAGGTCATGCGCCTGCGCGTTCTCGACGAAGAAGATGCAGTGTGGATTGCCCATGTTCACCGCGGAGGGCCCGATCAGCACCGGCGCGTCCATCGGCCCGACCCGCACGTCGATCGTACGCGTGTCCATCCGCTCGGCCAGCGGAATGTCCTGCCAATCGAGCTTCGGCTCGCCCATGTCGACCGTCACGCGTCCGTCCGCCTCGCGCGTGCAGGTCAACACGCCGCCCAGCGTTGACAGCGTCACCGACGACATCTTCGTTTCGTTCAACAACAGGTCGGCGACGCAGCGCGTTCCGTTTCCGCACGCGCCCGTCTCACTGCCGTCCGGATTCCAAATGCGCAGCGAGAAGTCGCCCTTGCCCTTTGACGGTTCGATGACGAGCAGCTGATCGAAGCCGACGCCGCGATGACGATCGCCGATGCGTCGCGCCGCGTCCGCGCCCAACTTCAGCTTGCGCGCGCGTGCGTCGACAACGACGAAGTCGTTGCCCAGCCCGTTCATCTTGTAAAACGCCACGCTCATAGAGGGGGTATATAGGGTGGAGCGACCCGCCATGACCAGTCCATGCGAGGTCGCATCATTTTTTCGGATTGGCGAATGACTCAGGTGAGTTTCACCCGACGCCGTGTTAGGCATAGAGAGGCGGGCACATGGGGGCATGACGTGGACAAATGGTCCGAGGTGCCTGATGCGTTGTGTAGCGGTCAGTATTGCCGTTCTGTCCCTGCTGTTCGCGCTATCGGCCCATGCCGACCCGGTCACCGACGACCCCTTCGTTTGGCTTGAAGATCTCGGCGGCCCCCGCGCGCTCGAATGGGTGCGCACCCAAAACGCGTTCACCGTCAAAACGCTAAAGTCGGACGACGACTACGCGCAGACCCAAGCCGACGCCGAAGCCATCCTCACCGCCAGCGACCGCATCCCGGCCGCCACCCTCGCCGGCGGCCAAGTCTATGATTTCTGGCAGGACCGGGCGCACGCGCGCGGTCTTTGGCGTCGCACGTCATTGTCGTCCTACCAGTCGTCCGACCCGGATTGGGAGACCCTCCTCGACCTCGACACGCTCAGCGCCGAGCAGAACGAGAACTGGGTCTGGAAAGGCGCGCAGTGCCTCGCCCCCGCCTATCGCCGCTGCCTGGTGAAACTTTCGCGCGGCGGCCGCGACGCCGTCGTCGTGCGCGAGTTCGATGTGCCCTCGCGCAGCTTCGTCAGAGGCGGCTTCGACATCGCCGAAGCGAAGACGGAAATCGCCTGGGTCGACACGAACACCGTGATGGTCGCGACCAACTGGGGGCCTGAGACGCTGACACGCTCCGGCTACCCCCGCGTCGTCAAAGTCTGGCGGCGCGGCCAAAACGTCCGTGACGCGCAAACGCTCTACCAGGGCGACACATCCGATGTCCTCATCTCGCCCCGCACCGTCATCGACGGCGAAGGCAAAGTTGACCGTTTCATCGTCCGCGGCCTGGGCGCGTTCGGCGCGGAACTCTTCAACGTCGACGCAAGTTTCCGCGTTACCCGTATCAGCGTTCCCACCTTCGCCGACTTCAAAGGCGTCTCGCGCCGCCAACTCCTCTTCTATCTGAACCGCGATTGGCGCACCGCCGGCCGCGTCTTCCTGCAAGGCTCGCTCGTCTCGTTCTCGCTAGACGATTACGTGTCGAGCGGCGGCGCGATACCGACCATCCGCTCGCTTTTCACCCCCGACATGAAAACGGCCATCACCTCGGTCGCCACGGGCAAAGACACGGTCTACGTCTCGTTGTTGGACAACGTGAGGGGCCGCCTCCACGAAGTCTCCTTCGACGGCGCGCAATGGCTCTGGCGTCGCGTGCCGATGCCCGACAACGGCACCATCGACATCGCGGCCGCGAACGATGGCGATGGCGAAGTCCTCCTCAAATTCTCAAACTTCGTCACGCCGGAGCAGATCTATCTGATGACCCGCGGCGGCGAACCGCACGTCATCAAACAACTGCCCGCCCGCTTCGACGCCTACGCGATCGAGGTGAACCAATTTGAGGCAGTGTCGGCGGACGGCACGCGCATTCCCTATTTCCTGGTGCGCAAGGAGGACACGCTCAACAACGGTTCGACGCCGACCATCCTCTACGCCTATGGCGGTTTCCAGGTGTCGACCACGCCTTGGTATTGGTCGACGGCGGGAAAGCTCTGGCTGGAAAAAGGCGGCGCTTATGCCGTCGCCAACGTGCGCGGCGGCGGCGAATTCGGCCCCCGCTGGCACGACGCAGCGACAGGCGTGAACCGCCAAAAGAACATCGACGACCTCGCCGCCGTCGCGCGCGACATGATCGCCCGCGGGTTCACGTCGTCGCGCCGCATGGGTGTGATGGGCGCAAGCCAAGGCGGATTGCTCGCCACGGCAACGTTCATCCAAAACCCAACACTCTTCAACGCCGTCGTAGCCCAAGTCCCGCTCACCGACATGCTGCGCTACCCAAGACTATCCGCAGGCGCCAGCTGGCTCGCCGAATACGGCGACCCCAGCGATCCGATGCAGCGCGCAGCGATCTTGCGCTGGTCGCCGTATCACAACATCAAAGCCGGCGTGAAATATCCGCGCACGTTCTTTCTGGCCTCAACCAGAGACGATCGCGTCCACCCCGCCCACGCCCGCAAGATGGCGGCGAAGCTACAAGCCAACGGCCACCCCTACCTCTATTTCGAAACAACAGAAGGCGGCCACGACGCCGCCCGCACATTGCGCCAACGCGCCGAACAGTTGGCGCTGACCTTCACGTATTTTCGTCAGCAGTTGATGGAGTAATGTCTCACGCCAAGACGCCTTGGGATCAACGTTGGTCCTGTTGAGCGCGCATTCGCGAGGGGCAGATGGACATTGATGCAATTGCACGGGAAGCGATCGATTGCGGCTTCAAGATCCACCGCGAGCTTGGGCCCGGCCTCTTGGAGTCGGTGTACGAAATGGTTATGGCGCGCGCGCTGGAGCAACGAGGCTTCCGTGTTGAGCGTCAGCGGCCGGTGACGTTCACATTCGAAAACATAACTTTCGAGGATGCCTTTCGCATCGATCTCCTGGTCGAAGACAGGCTTGTTGTCGAGGTCAAGGCGACGGAGAAACCGGCCCCAGTCCACCCTAAGCAGGTGCTTACCTACCTCCGACTGATGAAACTTCCCGTCGGGATTCTCATGAACTTTGGCTTTGCCACGTTCAAAGAAGGGGTCCAGCGGGTCGCGAACAATCACCAAGATTTGCCGCGACCGCCGCGAAGCGGCAGTACCTAGCGTCCGGCACTGCGCAGAAGAAAGATTCACGCCAAGACGCCAAGAAGGGCCCACATGACGCCGAGGCGGAGCGCCGTCCAAGCGCGGTTAACTGCGCCTGCGGCGCAAGGGGGGGATATCTTGGCGACTTGGCGTCTTGGCGTGAAACCTTGAGGCGTTTCCACCCGCATTGACTTGCCGAGGCGAAAACCATAGGTTCCGCGCCACTTTCCAGGGTCGTCTGAATGCCGATCCGCCTTGGGGACCGCCCCAAGGTCAACGTCCGCCAGCGCGTTGCGCCCGCGGGCGCGATAGGCATTTGGGCAATCGCCAACGCACGAAGGCATGATGTTTGACGCTCTAACCAATCGCTTGTCGTCGGTGTTCGACGGCCTCACGGGGCGCGGCGCGCTGACCGAGGCCGATGTCGATGCCGCTCTGCGCGAGGTGCGTCTGGCTTTGATCGAGGCCGACGTCTCGCTCGGCGTCATCAAAGATTTCCTCGCGAAGGTCCGCGAGAAGGCAATAGGCGCCGACGTGCTGCGCTCGGTCACGCCGGGTCAGCAGATCGTCAAGATCGTCCATGACGTCCTCATCGAGACGCTCGGCGAAGACGCGCAGGGCCTTCAGCTTGAGGTCGTGCCCCCCGCCGTCATCATGATGGTCGGCTTGCAAGGCTCGGGCAAAACGACGTCGACCGCGAAGATCGCGCTGCGCCTCACGAACCGCGACAAGAAAAAAGTCATCATGGCCTCGCTCGATACGCGCAGGCCCGCGGCGCAGGAACAGTTGAAGATCCTCGGCGAGCAGATCGGCGTGGCGACGCTGCCGATCATGGCCGGCCAAACGCCGGTCGACATTGCCCGCCGCGCCATGCAGGCCGCGAAGCTTTCCGGCTACGACGTCGTGATGCTCGACACCGCGGGCCGTCTGCACATCGACGAAGCCCTGATGTCCGAGATCGCGCAGATCCGCGATCTGACGAGCCCGCACGAAACGCTCCTCGTCGCCGACAGTCTGTCCGGCCAAGACGCGATCAACGTCGCGAAACAGTTCCAAGACCGCATCGGCATCTCCGGCATCGTCTTGACGCGCATCGACGGCGACGGCCGCGGCGGCGCGGCGCTGTCGATGCGCGCGATCACCGGCGCGCCGATCAAGCTGCTGGGCACCGGCGAAAAGATCGATGCCCTCGAAGACTTCCACCCACGCCGCATCGCGGGCCGCATCCTCGGCCAAGGCGACGTCGTCAGCCTCGTCGAAAAAGCGGCTGAGACGGTCGATCAGGAAAAAGCGGAAGCGCTCGCGAAGAAGATTCAGAAGGGTCAGTTCGACCTCGACGATCTCGGCGAGCAGCTGCGCCAGATGCGCCGCATGGGCGGCATGCAGGGCATCATGGGCATGCTGCCCGGCATCGCGAAGGCGAAGGAGCAGATGGCGACCGCCGGCTTCGACGACCGCATGTTGAAGCGCCAAGAGGCGATCATCTCGTCGATGACAAAGCAAGAGCGCGCGAACCCGGATGTTCTGAACGGCTCGCGCCGCAAGCGCATCGCAAAGGGCGCGGGCACCGAAGTCTCCGAAGTGAACAAACTTTTGAAGATGCACCGCCAGATGGCGGACGTGATGAAGAAGATGGGCAAGGGCAAGGGTTTGATGAGCGCGCTGTTCGGCGGCGCCGCACCCAAGATGCCGTCCGGCGCATCGTTGCCGGGTCTTGGCGGCGGCGGCCTGCAATTGCCCCCGGGCATGAAATTACCGCCGGGGTTCGGCGGAAAGCGTTGAGTGGTTTTTTTGGATTGTTTGGATTGAACGAAGGAAGATCGAAAGCATGTTGAAAATCAGAATGGCCCGCGGCGGCACGAAGAAGCGTCCGTTCTACAAGATCGTCATCGCCGACGCGCGTAGCCCGCGCGACGGCCGCTTCATCGAACGCATCGGCCACTACAACCCGCTGCTGCCGAAGGACAACGCCGACCGCGTGAAGCTCGACCTCGACCGCGCGAAGCATTGGCTCTCGCACGGTGCGCAGCCGTCGGACCGCGTCGAACGCTTCCTCGCGGAAGTGGGCCTCGCCGAGAAGAAGACGAAGTTCAACGACCCGTCGAAGTCCGCGCCCCGCAAGAAGGCGCAGGAACGTCTGGCCGCTGAGAAGAAGGAAACGGAAGCCGCGGCCTAGTTTTCTTTCAGGTGTCATGGTCCGCGTAGTCGGACCACCCACGACTGTCCGGCGTTTGATCGAGATCAAGTCGTGGATGGTTCGCCTTCGCGAACCACGACACCAAAAGGGAAAGCGATGAGCAGGTGACGAACCGATGAGCGACAAGCAAATCCTTCTGGGCCGCATCTTGGGGCCCCACGGATTGAAGGGCGAGGTGAAGATTAAAAGCTTCACCGCGGACCCGCTTGCCGTGGCGTCGTACGGCGCGGTGCTCGCGTCAGACGGCCGCCGCTTCAAGCTTGAACGCGCGCGTCTTCAGGGCGACATCGTCATCGCCGCGATCAAGGGCGTGGCCGACCGCAACGTCGCCGAAACGCTGAAGGGCGTCGAACTCTTGATCACGCGCGACGACCTGCCTGATACCGACGACGGCGAATACTACCAAGCCGATCTCGTCGGCCTCGCCGTCTTCGATGAGGCGGGCGACAAGATCGGCGAAGTCGCAGGCTTCCAGCACTTCGGCGCGGGCGACCTGATCGAGATCGCGCGCGACGGCGGCGGCACCAGCTTCGTGCCCTTCGCCGAAAGCATGGTGCCGCAGGTAGATCTCGACGAAGGCCGCATTACGCTGTCGGAAACCGCGATGGCCGTGATCTCAGCCGACGACGACGCCGCGAAGCGAAAGGCCCGCCAATGACCTGGGCCGCGACCGTCCTCACCGTCATGCCGGAAATGTTCCCAGGCCCCCTCGGCATCTCGCTGTGCGGCAAGGCGCTGAACGAAGACCGCTGGTCGCTTGAGACGATCGACCTGCACAAATTCTCGACCACCCGCTATGGCTCGGTCGACGATACGCCGGCTGGTGGCGGCCCCGGCATGGTGATGCGCGCCGACATCGTCGCGGCTGCGATCGACACCGCCGCCCGCAACGATCGTCCGCTCATTCTCATGTCCCCGCGCGGCCAGCCCCTCACGCAAGCGCGCGCGCGTTCGCTGGCGGAAGGTCCGGGCGCCCTCCTCGTTTGCGGCCGCTTCGAAGGCGTAGACCAGCGCGTGATCGAAGCCCGCGCGCTCGAAGAAATTTCGATCGGCGATTACGTTTTATCGGGCGGCGAACTCGCCGCCATGATTTTGATCGACGCCGTCGTGCGCTTGCTGCCCGGCGTCGTCGGCGCCGAAGCCTCGCTCGACGAAGAAAGTTTTGAGCAAGGCCTGCTCGAATATCCGCACTACACGCGGCCGCAAGTCTGGGAAGGACGCGAGATTCCGGCGGTTCTCACCTCCGGCCATCATCAGCGCATCCGCGACTGGCGCCGCGAACAAAGCCTCGCACTCACGAAATCACGCCGCCCCGATTTGTACGACGCGCACATGCGTCGTGCGGGCGGCGCCTCACCGAAACACTAGGATCAGGACTGAAAGGACGAAGCCATGAACATCATCCAGCAACTCGAAGCCGAACAAGTCGCGGCGCTCACCAAGAAGAAGCAGAACGCGTTCGCACCCGGCGACACCGTGAAGGTCAACGTCAAGGTCGTCGAAGAATCCTTCGACGAAAAGACCAAGCAGGTGAAGCGCCGCGAACGTATTCAGGCGTTCGAAGGCGTGGTCCTGGGCCGCCAAGGCCAAGGCGTGAACGAGAACTTCACCGTCCGCAAAATTTCCTACGGCGAAGGCGTGGAACGCATTTTCCCGGTCTGCAGCCCGCTGGTCGACTCGGTCGAAGTCCTCCGCCGCGGCCGCGTCCGCCGCGCGAAGCTCTACTACCTCAAGGGCCTGACCGGTAAGAAGGCGCGCATCGTCGAACGCCAAGACCACAAGTCGGAAGCCGTCGCCGAAAAGAGCGCGTGAAGCCAACCATCCGTTTAGCCAATCCCGATGAGGCGCCGCAGATCACGGCCCTCATCGAACGCGCTTACCGCGGTGAGGAAAGCAAATCCGGCTGGACGTCGGAAGCCGACCTCCTCACCGGCCCGCGCACCAGCGTGGCCGAAATCGCCGCCATCATGCGCGACCCGCTCGCGCGGTTCCTGGTCGCCGAGGCAGAAGATGGCAGCCTTGCCGGCTGCGCTCTCATCAGAAACGAAAAGGGTCTGGGCTATTTCGGCATGTTCGCCGTGCGCCCGGACCTGCAAGGTTCAGGGATCGGCGACCGGCTGCTGACGTCGGCCGAGCAGCATTTGCGCGACCTGTGGCTGCTGCAGGCGGTCTATATGACCGTCATCAACATTCGCACCGACCTGATCCCCTACTACGAACGACGCGGTTACAAGCGTACGGGCGAACGCAAACCCTTCCCCTTCGATATAGCGCCCGGCGCGACGCGCACGGACTTCCACCTCACGGTGCTACGCAAGTCGCTCGGCTGAAGGTTTCACGCCAAGACGCCAAGGCGCCAAGAAGAACCGTCCTTCGGCGCGGAGCGCCATCAACATCGATGACGCGCCTTCGGCGCAAGGAAAGCAGAGCCACTTGGCGGCTTGGCGTCTTGGCGTGAAACCTTACGGACGCCTCATCGACGAATCCGATAGAGAATGTGACGCCTCAGCGGGTGACCCTCCGGCAGCCGTGGGTGGTCGAAGTCTTCGGCGGGGTCGCGCGTCATGCCAATGCGTTCCATCACCGACCAGGATGGCTTGTTGGCGGCGACGGTGAACGAGACGATTTGATCGAGGTTCAGATTTTCGAACCCGAATCGAAGTGCGGCCGCGGCCGCCTCCGTCGCATAGCCTTTGCCCCAGTATGCCGGCGCCAGACGCCAGCCGATTTCGACGCACGGCGTGAAGTGCGCCTCGAATGTCGGCCGCTGCAAGCCGACGAAGCCGATGAACGGCGCAACACCCGGCACCTCGACGGCCCAGAGGCCGAAGCCCTGCGCGTCGAAATGCTCGCGGATCCGGCGAACCATCGCCCGTGTTTCGGCCCCTGTCATCATGCCCGGCATGAACCGCATCGCGGTTTGATCGGCGTTCAAAGCAGCGAAGGGTTCGATGTCGCTGTCGCGCCAGCGGCGGAGCGCGAGGCGTTCCGTCTCGATCATCGCGCCCGCGCGACTCTTGAACGCCGTTCAAACGCGCGCCGCGTCCGCCGCAAGACAGGGCACCCGGACACATCGAAACCGACGCGCACCAACTCCGCCCGCGCGGGCATCGTCTCAGGCGTCCGGATGTTCCAGGCCAGCCCCAATCGCTCCAGCGCCAGGATCAACCACCACCCCGGATCCGGCTGTTCGAACGAATGCCCGATGCGCGCCGAGCCCGGATAGGCGTGATGATTGTTGTGCCAGCTCTCACCCATCGAGATGAGTCCGGCCAGCGGGACGTCGAAGCCCTGCACGCTGGCGCCGCGGACGATATAACTCTGCGGTCCCTCGCGGTGTGCGTAGTGCCCGATCAGCCAGTGGCCGGTGACGCAGACGGCCACGCGCGCGCAAACGCCCCAGACGACCCAGGCCCATCCGCCGATCGCGAACAGCACGAGGGCAACGGGCAACTGCTGCCACATCCACCACCGCTCCATCCACGCATAAACACGGTCGTTCGCAAACCGCGGCTCAAGCACGAACTGCGGCCCGCGCGTCAGCGCGAGATCGCAATGCAACTGCCACCACGCGTCATGCCAAAAGCTGCGCCGGTGGCAGAGAAAATCGTGACACGTCGTCTGCCGCTGCGCCCAATCGCGCAGATCATGCTGCCGCGTCATGCCAACCGGCCCCGCCATGCCCACCAGCACGCCGAGATAAACGAGCACATACTCAAGCCAAAGCGGACAAGCGAAACTGTTATGAATCAAACGCCGGTGCATCCCCACCGAATGCCCGCCGCACAACGTCACGGCGCTCAACACCAGAAACACCGCAAACGCATCCCAAGAAAACAGCAGCGCCCCGCCGACGATCCCCACCACAGTCATCGACCCGATCCAAACCGACTTCACCGGCGCCCACCGCACGACGCCTAACGCCGGATCACTATCGGCTACCGCAATAATCCGCACCGATCCCTTCACAAGCCCCATAGCAGTCGCCTCCTATGATTTACGGCGCTCCTTGATGCGCGCGCTCTCGCGCTTCAGCGGGCGCGAGATGGGACAAACCTCTTGGACGAAAGTGTTCAGCGTGTTGGAGATGTTCTCGCGCACGATCGAGTAATGGACGAACTGCCCGATCTTTTGCGACCGCACGAGCCCGGCGCCTTCCAAAATCTGCAGATGCTTCGAGATCGCGGGCTTCGACATCGCAAAGCGGTCGGCAATCTCGCCGGCCGTCATGTCGGTCGCCGACAGATAGGCCAAAATCTTCCGCCGCGCGGTCGAGGCAAGGGCTGCAAAAACGTTGTCGGCCAAGGTCTCACCATTTAACTAATAAATTAAATAGTGCATCTTTTGGCGGCCCGCACAACCGCGACATGTCGCCATCCCTAGCCGGCCGGTGAATCCCGCCAAATTTTGGCGTTTTCTTAGAAGCCGACGCGCGCTATGTAAAACGCATGAGCACCACCCTCTACGACAAGATCTGGGACGCCCACCTGGTTCACGAAGAACCGGGCGAGGCGAGCGTCCTCTACATCGACCGCCATCTGGTTCATGAGGTGACCAGCCCGCAGGCCTTCGAAGGCCTGCGCCTGACGCACCGCAAGGTCCGCCGCCCCGAACTCACGACGGCGGTCGCCGACCACAACGTCCCCACGACCGACCGCTCGCACGGCATCGCCGATCCGGAATCCGCGCTGCAGGTCGCAACGTTGGAGAACAATGCCAAAGAATTCGGCGTCACCTATTTCGCGATGGACGACATCCGCCAAGGCATCGTCCACATCGTAGGCCCCGAACAAGGCCTGACGCTGCCGGGCCAAACCATCGTCTGCGGCGACAGCCACACCGCAACCCACGGCGCATTCGGCGCCCTCGCCTTCGGCATCGGCACCAGCGAAGTCGAACACGTCCTCGCAACCCAAACGCTGCAGGCGCGCCACTCGAAGAACATGCGCGTGACAGTCGACGGCAAACTCGCCCCCGGCATCACGGCGAAAGACATCATCCTCGCCATCATCGGCAAGATCGGCACCGCCGGCGGCACCGGCTATGTTATCGAATACGCGGGCGAAGCGATCCGCGCGCTGTCGATGGAAGGCCGGATGACGGTCTGCAACATGTCGATCGAAGGCGGCGCGCGCGCCGGCCTCATCGCCCCCGACGAAACGACGTTCGAGTATCTCAAAGGCCGCCCCCACGCGCCAAAGGGCGCAGCCTGGGAAGCCGCCGTCCGCTATTGGCGCACGCTGAAATCCGACGACGACGCAAAATTCGACATCGAGGTGAAACTCGACGCCGCCGACATCCCGCCCCTCGTCACCTGGGGCACGTCGCCGGAAAACGTCGTGCCGATCACCGGCCATGTCCCCGACCCGTCAACAGAGTCGGATACGCAACGCCGCGCCGCCATGGAACGCATGCTCGACTATATGGGCCTGAAAGCCGGCACCGCGATGAAGGACGTGAAGGTCGACCGCGTCTTCATCGGCTCCTGCACCAACGGCCGCATCGAAGATCTGCGAGAAGTTGCAAAAATCGTCGAAGGCAAAAAGGTCGCGTCGACCGTCGGCGCAATGATCGTCCCCGGCTCCGGCCTCGTGAAAGAACAAGCCGAACAGGAAGGCCTCGACCAAATCTTCGTGCGCGCAGGCTTCGAATGGCGCGAACCCGGCTGCTCGATGTGCCTGGCCATGAATGCGGATAAGTTGGAGCCCGGCGAACGCTGCGCCTCCACCTCGAACCGCAACTTCGAAGGCCGCCAAGGCCGAGGCGGCCGCACCCATTTGATGTCGCCAGCCATGGCCGCCGCCGCCGCCATCACCGGCCACCTAACCGACATCCGCGATCTGAATTAGATCGAAGGGCAGAGCGCGTTTCCAGAAAGCGCTGGCCCTGGGAGCGCGGGCGTCCCGCCCGCTCTTCGTGAATCTCCGAATGCACCAGCATTTTATGAACAGGCCCCAAGAGCGGGCGGGACGCCCGCGCTCCCAGGGCCAGCGCCAATCCGCCGCCGCTGAGCCCTACGGTCACGCTTTTGATACCGCGCGTCATGGCGCGCTGAATCCGCGCCCCATAGCTTGCAGGTCATGACAGTTCTTCAAGCTCCCCCCGGTGCGCCGCTCTGGATGTCCGTTGGCGCCGACATGCTGCTCCTGCTTCACATCACCGGCGGCAGCACGGCGATGGTCGCGGGCGCCGCAGCGCTCGTCGCGCGCAAGGGCGAGACGCTGCACCGCATCGCCGGCACGGTGTTCTTCCTCGCGATGCTTGTGATGGCCAGCATCGGCGCGACCGTCGCGCCATTCCTCGACGACGGCCAAAGGGCCAACACGGTCGCGGGCATCATGACGTTCTACCTCATCCTCACCGCCTGGACGACGGTGCGGCGGCAAGACGCCGGCGTCGACCGCTTCGCAATTCTAGGATTCGCCATTGCGCTGGGCGTCGCGATCGCGGGCCTCCTCTTCGCCATCGAGGCGCAGTCGAGCCCGACCGGCACCCTCGACGACTCCCCGCCGCAAGCGTTCTACATGTTCATGATCATCGGCGGCTTTGCCGCCGCAACAGACCTGAAGGTGATCCTAGCAGGCGGCATCTCCGGCGCCCCACGCATCGCCCGCCACCTCTGGCGCATGTGCACGGGCCTCTTCATCGCCGCCGGCTCGTTCTTCCTAGGCCAGCAACAAATGCTGCCGTCATTCATGCTGGGCTCGTGGCAATTCGTCCCCGTGCTCGCCCCCATCCTATTCATGATCTACTGGATGATCCGCGTCCGCCTCACGAACTGGGCCACGCAAGAAGAAACGCCGCGCGAAACAACAGTGCTCGCCAAAAACAAGTAACGGCGCACGATCGAAGGCCTGCGCTCATTCGAGAAGGCGCTGGTCCTGGGGGCGCGGGCGTCCCGCCCGCGCCCCCAGGACCAGCGCAAATCCTTCAGCACGGCGACCCACGAACGAAAACTACTTCCGCTTCATCACCTCTTGCTCGCGCGCGACGATCGGCCCGCTCTGGAACAAATACTCCCGCAGCTCCTTGTCGAAGATCGGATCGTTCCGCCGGATCCACTCCAGCGCCATGCACGCATGCTCGATCTCTTCCTTCGCGTTATGCAGCAGCACGGCTTTAAGCTCGGGATCGTCCGTATCCTCCGCCCGCTGACGATACCAATCGACCGCCTCGAGCTCCTCCATCAACGACGAAATCGCGTAGTGCATATGCAAGGTCTGGCGCGACACCTTCTCGCGCGGCACGTGAAGCCCTTCACTCGACATAGGCGTGGTCCCCGTTGACGGTACGTCGCCCGCAGCGGCGACACTCAAACTCTCGGGAAACGCAGGCGGCAGCCCCTTGCGGCGAAAGAAAAATCGCATTTGCTGAAAGCGCCCCCTAAAATCCCCGGAAGAACGCTAGCAACCACCCGATAATATTGGAATTGTTCTAGTGTTGTCGGCGGCGCACACTATGCGAGAATCGAAACGCCCCGCCCGTCATTGATGAATTCCTAGGCAGAACACGATGCAAAAATTCACAACCCTGACCGCCGTCGCCGCACCGCTGCCGCTGATCAACGTCGACACCGACATGATCATCCCGAAGCAATTTTTGAAGACGATTCAAAGAACGGGTCTGGGGAAGCACCTCTTCGAAGAGATGCGCTACACGCAAGACGGTAAGGAGCTACCGGATTTTGTGTTGAACAAGCCGGCCTACCGCAAGGCGCAGATTTTGGTCACCGGTCAAAACTTCGGCTGCGGTTCAAGCCGCGAGCACGCGCCGTGGGCGCTGAACGACTTCGGCATCCGCTGTGTGATCGCCACAAGCTTCGCCGACATCTTCTACAACAACTGCTTCAAGAACGGCATCTTGCCGATCGTGCTGCCGCAAGAAGACGTCGACAAACTGATGGACGACGCGAACTGCGGCGCCAACGCCGTCGTGACGGTCGACCTAGAGAAACAAGAAATCCGAGGCCCCGACGGCGGCATGATCAAATTCGACGTCGACCCCTTCCGCAAACAATGCCTCCTCAACGGCTGGGACGACATCGGCCTAACCCTCCGCCACGAAAAAAGCATCGACGCCTTCGAAGCAAAGAGACGCGCCTCTCAACCGTGGGCGTAAGCGCAAGCGCCGTCCAGCGTCCCGCGCTTCAGCACCAGCACCGTGCTCGCCCGCCGGCGTCGGCACGCACCGCCGCGCGTCGGCGAAGCGGATGACGCAGCTGCGACCGCCCCCGTTCAAGGCGCGACCCGCTCCAGCCGAAGCTCGATGCCCTCGTTGACGTAGACGACGGCGATCACCTTCCGCGAGCCGTCGCGCACGAAGCGATACTCGCCGTGCTCGCCGTCATCGAAGAACACGTCGTTGCCGGCCGGAAAGGTCGGGCCCGCGTCTTGTCCCGTCGCCTGCATCATCAACTGGTCGCCGTCCCGCCAAACGCGCAACTCGACGCCGGCCTTCAGCCGATAGGTGCCAACATAGTCGTCCAGCACCCGCGGATCGAACTTCGCCGCTTGGCGCATGGGAATGACGATCTCCACCGCTTGGATCATCTTCCATCCATCGCCCGAGCGCCGGTACGTGTCGGCTTTGCGCCAGCGCCGGACGTTCGTCACCCCGTCCTTCTTGCTGCTCGCCAGCGACACATACGCGACGACGACGATGTCGCCGAACGCGTGCGTCTCAAAGTCCTTGTAGAGAAACGTTTCCTTGCTGCCGATCTGCTCGGACTCGGCGTCGGCTGTCGTTCCGATAACGAGTCCCGGCCCGACCCAAACGCAGTCGTCCGCGATATGCCGTCGCCACGTGGCCTTGTCGCCGCGCGCGCTCGCGGCCAAGCGTTCGCGGACCAACTGTTCGACGCGTGCCGCGTCATCTTTCGACGGTGGCGCGGCCATTGCGGCGGGAGACAGAAGCGCGAAGAGCAACGCCGCGAGTACAAGGTGGAATCTCGTCATGAGGGCCTCCCCGTAAGAATGCCGGAGGTTACCATGCGGCCGCTCAAGGCCGGAACGCGTGAGGCAATCGGCGTAATGGCCGTGCCGCTCCTGACGCTCTAATATTGCGCCTTCCCCTCAGCGTGATGTATCGCCCCCCGATGTGATGGCAGTGTGATGCATCCGTGATGGCGGAAACCGCAGAAATCTGCCGATGTGACGGTGAGATGGATCGGATTGCATCGTTTTCTGAAAAGCCAACAAAATCAAAGACCCCGCTCATGACCGCGAAGAAGCTTCTCCTCCTCCCCGGCGACGGCATCGGCCCCGAAGTAACGGCCGAGGTCGAACGCGTCATCGCCTGGTGCAACGCCAAGGCCGGCACGAAGTTCGAGACCGAAACCGACCTCGTCGGCGGCAGTGCGTACGACGCGCACGGCACACCGGTCACCGAATCCACGATGCAAAAGGCGCTCGACGCCGACGCCGTGTTGTTCGGCGCGGTCGGTGGACCGAAATGGGCGAGCATCCCCTACGCCAAACGTCCGGAGGCGGGCCTCCTGCGTCTGCGCAAAGACCTCGGCCTCTTCGCCAACCTCCGCCCCGCGATCTGTTTCGACGCGCTGAAGGAATCGTCGACGTTGAAGCCCGAGATCGTCTCCGGCCTCGACATCATGATCGTCCGTGAACTGACGGGTGGCGTCTATTTCGGCGAACCGCGCGGCATCTCGACGATCGCGAACGGCGAACGCCGCGCCGTCGACACACAGGTCTACACGACCAGCGAGATCCACCGCATCGCCCGCGTCGCCTTCGACCTCGCGCGCCTGCGCAAAAACAAAGTCGCCTCCGCCGAAAAGCACAACGTGATGACCTCGGGCCTCCTCTGGAAGGAAGAGGTCACGAAACTCCACGCCGCCGATTTCAGAGACGTCGAACTCACCCACATCCTCGCCGACAACTGCGCCATGCAGCTCGTGCGCAATCCGAAGCAATTCGACGTCATCGTCACGGACAACCTCTTCGGCGACATCCTCTCCGACGAAGCGGCGCAGCTCACCGGCTCGATCGGCATGCTGCCGTCGGCCTCGCTCGGCGAACGCATCAAAGGCAAACAACGCGCGCTCTACGAGCCCATCCACGGCTCGGCCCCGGACATCGCGGGCCAAGGCAAGGCAAACCCGATCGCCTCCATCCTCTCCTTCGCCATGTGCCTGCGCTATTCCTTCGCGCTGAAGAAGGAGGCTGACCTGATCGAAGCGGCAGTGGGCCGCGTCCTTGACGAAGGCGTCCGCACGCTCGACATCATGCAGCCGGGCATGCGCCAAGTTGGGACGGCGCAGATGGGCTCCGCCATCCTGGCCGCGCTTGACAAGCTCGCCGCCTGAACCCAGTTATCCGCGCATTCACGGGAGTCTTCGCATGTCTTGGAAAATCGCCGTCGTCGGCGCGACCGGCAATGTCGGCCGCGAGATGCTCAACATCCTCGCCGAACGCGAATTCCCCGCCAGCGAAGTCGTCCCCATCGCGTCGCGCAAAAGCGTCGGCCGCGACGTCTCCTACGGCGACAAAACGCTGAAGTGCAAAGCGCTCGAAAACTACGACTTCCGCGGCACCGACATCGTCCTCATGTCCGCGGGCAGCACGGTGTCGGCCGAATGGTCGCCGAAGATCGCGCAGGCCGGCGCCGTCGTCATCGACAACTCGTCGAAGTGGCGGATGGACCCCGACGTGCCCCTCGTCGTGCCGGAAGTGAACTCGACCGCCATCGCGAAGTTCGCGAAGAAAAACATCATCGCGAACCCCAACTGCTCGACCGCACAGATGGTCGTGGCGCTAAAGCCGCTGCACGACCTCGCGCGCATCAAGCGCGTCGTCGTCTCGACGTATCAGTCGGTCTCGGGCGCCGGCAAAGACGCAATGGACGAACTCTTCACCCAAACGCGCGCGATCTTCGTCACCGACCCGGTCGAACCGAAAAGCTTCACCAAGCAGATCGCCTTCAACGTCATCCCGCACATCGACAGCTTCATGGACGACGGCTACACCAAAGAAGAATGGAAGATGGCCGCCGAAACGCGAAAGATCCTGGACCCCGACATCAAGGTCACGGCAACCTGCGTGCGCGTGCCGGTGTTCGTCGGCCACTCCGAAGCGATCAACATCGAATTCGAACGCCCGATCTCTGTCGACCAGGCACGCGACATCCTGCGTGAATCCCCCGGCTGCATGGTGATCGACAAGCGCGAAGACGGCGGCTACGTGACGCCGATCGAATGCGTCGGCGACTACGCCACCTTCATCAGCCGCATCCGCAAAGACTCGACGGTCGAACACGGCCTCGCGCTGTGGTGCGTCTCCGACAACCTCCGCAAAGGCGCCGCCCTCAACGCCATCCAAATCGCCGAAATCCTAATCGCAAGACACCTGAAGAAGGCCGCTTAGCGCGGCTGCTGCTCCGGCCGAACGACACGCGGCCCGACGGCAGCCAGCACCTGCTGCGCATCGAACGCGCGCGCTTCGCCGTCCTGCTGCGCGCCTTTGACCAGGATGATCTCCGCCGTCGCCGTATAGGTCGTCACCGGCTGAACGTCATAGGCGCCGCCGAACCGGCGGTCCCAAGGATCGCGATACCAACCGGGAAACCCGTGATCGAACCACCCACGCCCGCCATAGGAATCGATCCAATAGCGGTAAGACGTCTTCTTCTCCGTATCGCGCCCAATGACCAAGAAGTGCGAGAACCCGTTCTGCAGCGTCAATTCCGCCGCCCGATAGAGAAGATAGTCCTCAACCGTCTCGCGCGGCGTCAAAGCGTTGCCGCGGAACGTCACGCGAAACTTGTTCTGATCCAGCCGCTCTTCCGTGTACCCGAACCCGCGCGGCGGCGCCGGCTGATAGGGCGTCGCGCCGACGCAAGCGACAAGAACGGCGGCGAACACGGCGACGATAACGGCTTGCGCCAAAGAACGGACGGTCATGAGGCCCTCCCGCAGAGGATTGAAGCCACTAACATAGCTGCATCAAAGCCGAACTCAAACCGCCCGCACGGCAAGCCGCGGCGCCGGTTCCACCAAGCCGCGCTGATGCTCAATCAACAACAGTTCATCGGCCCCCGCACTCGCCCGCAAAATGAAGTCGACGGCAGAACTCGCCCGTTCCAAAGCCGCGGTAGCCGCCTCGCCCTGCACGCGCGCCGCCAGATACAAAGCCGCCAGCAAATCCCCTGACCCGTGCGGAACATTGTCGAGCCGCGCGGAAGACGTCGCCCATGCCCCGTCGCGCGTGACCACAACGGTGCCGATCTGGCCGGCGGGAAACTGTATCGAGCTCACGACAACCTCGGCCACACCCAGCGTCCGCGCAGCGGCCACGGCCTCGGCCGCGTCGCCAATCCGTTTGGACGTCAAACTCGAAAGCTCGAACCGGTTCGGCGTCACGATATCGGCCAACGGCAACAGATCGCGCGCCATCGCCTCCGCAACACCGGCCCGCGCATACGCCCCATCATCATCCCCGAACACCGGATCGCAGAGATAGATCGCACGCGGGTTCTCCCGCTTCACGCGACGCACAGCGTCCGCCACCGCCCGCGACTGATCCGCAGCACCGAGATAACCGGACAACACGCCGTCACACCGCGCCAGCCACCGATGTGCGCCAAGCCCCGCAACCAAATCGTCGATACGTGCCGCAGGCGTGACCTCGCCGCGAAAATGCCCATGCCCCGGATGGTTTGACAGCAGCACCGTCGGCACCGCCCACACGTCGACGCCCACGCGCTGCATCGCAAAGCGCGCGACGCTATTGCCCACGTGCCCGCGCACGACCTCCGACTGAATCGAGAGAATGCACCGCGCCTCAGGCATCCGCACACGCCGCAATCTTACGCAAGATCAGCCGCCGCTCCGCCTCGCTCGCCGGCAACGCCAGCGCGGTCTCGAACGCGGCCCGCGCGACGCGTCGCCGTCCACGCTGCAGCTCAAGATCGCCGACCGTCATATGAAACGGCACATACTTCGCGACCAGCGGATCACGCGCCAAATGCTCGATCTCCTTCAACGCCACGTCCGCTCCATCCACCATGGCCACAGCCACCGCGCGATTGAGCGACACGACAGGCGAAGGCGCAACCTCCATCAGCATATCGTAATAGTTCTTCAACGCCGCCCAATCCGTCTCACCCCAGCGGCGCGCCGCGGCATGAACAGACGCCGCGCCTGCTTCGAGGTGCAACGCCGTCAACGTCTCGCCACCTTGCGCACGCGACAAATGCGCGAACCCGCGCGCAACCAACCGCCCATCCCACAAACCACGATCCTGATCGGCAAGCAGCACCGGCGTCCCGTCGGCATCCGCCCGCGCTGCATGCCGCGAATGCTGAAAGCAGAGCAGGGCGGCCAACGCATCGGCTTCCGGCGTCCGCGCCAGCGGATGACAGGCGACGATCTCGGCCAACCGCAAAGCCTCCGCGCAAATCTCACGGCGGATCAAGTCCGCCCCGCCGCTCGCCGCATATCCTTCGTTGAACAACAAATAGATCGTACGCAGCACGGAAGGCATCCGCTCGTGCATCGCATGACCGCTCGGCATATCGAGCGAGAGATCGAGATCGCGAATGCGCGCCTTCGCTCGCACGATACGCTGTGCGATCGCTTCAGGCTTGGCCAGCAGCGCGCGTGCAATTTCCTCAACGCTGAACCCGCACGCGACCTTCAGCGTCAATGCCAACCGCGCCTCTTCCGGCAACTGCGGATGGCAGCAAAGCGCAATCATCGACAACTCGTCGTCGCCGAACGGCCCGTCGCCCGGCGACGCACGCTCCTGCAAGTTCGTCACCCAATCGGCGACCTTCGGCTCAAGCGCCGCGAACAGGGCCCCGCGCCGCAACCGGTCCAGAGCCCGGTTGCGCGCGACGGTCAGAAGCCACGCCGAAGGATCATCCGGCACGCCGCGCTCGGCCCAAAGTTCAAGCGCCGCAACGAACGCCTCTTGCACCGCATCCTCGGCCAGCGACAAATGAGCCGCGCCGAAAATACGCATCAGCCGCGCGACGAGACGAGGCCGCTCGCCGCGCGACAAACGCGCCGTCAATGCCTGAAGGTCTTCAGGCTCCGCCGTCATTCCATCTTGTCGATTTGGCGCACTTCGACGCGTCCGTAGTACTTCAGATGCGGACACTCCCGCGCGATCGTGCACGCTTCGTCATAATCCTTCGCCGCGATAACGAAGTACCCGCCCACGACCTCTTTGCTCTCGGCATAAGGACCATCGGTCACCGTGACCTTGCCGTTCCTGTCGCGCAGCACCCGGCCGGTATCGTCGGCCAGCTTCTCGCCGCCGACCAGCCGCCCTTCGGTCCGCAGCTTCGTCGCCCACGCGCCGTATTCCTTGATCATCGACATCATCCGCTCGTGCGGAATGTTGCTGCGCTGGCTCTCGTCCTCGTGCAAAAGAAGCAAGTAATTCTGCATAACCGTCCTCCATGTTTGAGCTTATGCCCTGATAGGACGAACGGCGAGGCCGGGAATCGACAGCCCTTGGAGCGCCGGCTTCCAGCCGGCTCTTACTTCTTATGCCCCAGTGCGTTACAGGCGTAGGACGAACGGGCCGGCACGATGCCGGCACTCCCAGGAAAGCCCAATGACCATCCGCCCACGCCGTAGCGTCCTTTACATGCCGGGCTCCAACGCCCGCGCCCTCGAAAAGGCGGCGACCCTGCCGGCCGACGCGTTGATCCTTGACCTCGAGGACGCCGTCGCCCCCGAGGCCAAAGACATCGCCCGCGAACAAGTCTGCGCCGCCGTGAAAGCCAAACGCTTCGGCAAGCGCGAGGTCATCATCCGCGTCAACGGTCTCGAGACGCCGTGGGGACACGATGACATGGATGCGGCGGTCGAAGCCGCCCCCGACGCCATCCTCGTGCCGAAGGTCAACGACCTCGTCGACGTCGAACACGCCGATCAGCATATGGGCGACGCGCCGGATTCGTGCGCTCTCTGGCTCATGATCGAGACGCCGTTCGCTATCTTCAACGCCAACGAGATCGCGAGCGCACAGGGCCGCCTGACCTGCCTGGTCATGGGCACAAACGATCTAGTCAAAGAACTGCGCGCCCAACACACACCGGGCCGCGAAGCGCTGCTCGCAAGCTTGAACCTGGCGGTTCTCGCAGCCCGCGCCCACGGCCTGACCGTCATCGACGGCGTCTTCAACGAGATCGCCGACACGGCGGGCTTCGAGGCGGTGTGCCGGCAGGGCAGGGCGCTGGGCTTCGATGGCAAAACGCTCATCCACCCCTCCCAGATTGAGGGGGCGAACAACATATTCGCACCCGACTCGCAGGAGGTCGCCCGTGCACGCGCCATCCTGGCGGCCTTCGAAAAGCCCGAGAACAAAGGCAAAGGGGCGATCGCCCTCGATGGGCGAATGGTTGAACTTCTACACGCCGAAATCGCGAAGCAGACGGTCGCCCTGGCCGACGCGATCGAGGCCCTGGGCGCGGCATAACGGACTTTTGCCCTCCTCGCGCCGCAATGATATTCTCACGATCAACGGCTGGGGCCGGGCCTCCTTTTGGGGGGCTCGGCCTCGCTTTTTATGAGACCGCCTCACGGCGGCTCGCGTGCACAAAAAAAGGATTTGGGGTGCCCTATGGTTAAGCGGTTTTTCGCCTCCCTCCTCATGACGATCATGGTCGCAACCATCGCGATGCCCGCGCCTGCGTTTGCGGTGGAGGGCGTGTCGGAGCGTCAGCAGCGCAAGAAGCTCGAAGCGCAGAAATATCCGAACCAGGCGCAAGAGGCGCTGAACAACAACGACCCGGATCTCGCGATCGAACTCTTCACGAAGGCAATCGACTCGCGCGCCTTCAACGACCAGCCCGACACCATGGGTAACCTCTTCTTCGGCCGCGGCAACGCCTATCGCAAGAAGGGCGATTGCGCGGCGGCGGTCGCGGACTACACGAAGGCCTTGGAGTTCACGAAGAAGGGCGACATCTATTTCTCGCGCGCCGCCTGCTACCTCGACCTGAAGCAGGACGACCCCGCGCTCGCCGACATCGACGCCGCGATCAAGACCGATCCCGACGCCGTGTCGTATCGCAGCGCCCGGTGCATCATGCTCTTCAACCGCAAAGATTTTGCCGGCGCGCTTCCCGATTGCGAGAAGGCGCTCGCTGCGACGCCCAACGACAAGAATTTGCTTACCGCGACCTCGCAGGCGGCCGAGCAAACCGGCAACACACAGCGTGCCGCGGAACTCTACCGCAGGCTCTTGGCCGCCGATCCGGGGAACCCGGTCGCGACCGAAGGGTTACAGAGGACCGGCAGCTAACCTGCGTTCAACCCCGGTTCATCCGGGGCCTACTTGAATGAGGGCGGCTGGGCGAACCCCGCCGCCCTATAAGTTGATCGGCCGCGCCCGACGAAAGGAGTGACGACGTGAAGCGACTGGTGATTGGTTTGGTTTGCATGGTGCTTGCCGCGTCTGCTGCGATGGCGCAGCCCACGACGCCCCCTGCGGCCGGCGCGCCGCCGGTGTCGAGTGGCAACCCGCCGACGCGTTATGACTGGCAGGGCAACCATAAGAAGGCACAGGCCGCCCTCAAGGCGCGCGACTATAAAACCGCAATCATCATCTTCACCGAAATCTTGGCATCAGGCCGCCTGCCGAAGGGCGAATGGACCGCCACGACCTTCTACCTGCGCGGCAAGGCCTACCGCGAGTCCAGGCAGTTCAAGCTTGCGGTCGACGACTACCTCGCCGCCATCGCGGTCAATCCCAAGATGGACGTCGCCCACTACGAACTCGGCGCGACCTATCAGGCGATGGATCAGCACGCGAAGGCCGCCGAGTCGTTCGGCGCCGCGATCGCGTTGAAGGGCAACAACGCCGACTACTATTACGCGCGCTGCGTTTCCTACAGCTGGCAAGGCAACTTCAAATCCGCCATCTCGGATTGCGAAGCGGCGGTTCGCCTGCGTCCGCGCGATGCCGACATGCTGGGCGTTCTCGGCCGTCTCTACGAAGACAGCGGCCAGAAGCAGCGTGCGATCGACACCTACAAGCTCGCGCTCTCGATCAATCCGAACCAGCCCGAAGCACGCGACGGTCTGGCGGCTTTGACTAAGAAATAATGGCGGCGACACCGACGGCGACCGGCGCAGGAAACTTCTTCGAAGATTTCCGCGCCGGTCAAATTTTGCATCATGCGCCTCCGCGCACCCTCACCGATGGCGACCAGGCGCTCTACACCGCGCTTTACGGCGCGCGCTTTGCCGCCCAAAGCTCTGCCGAATTCGCGCGCAGTTTGGGCATGCCCTCATCGCCCATCGACGGCCTGCTTGTCTTCCACATAGTTTTCGGAAAGACCGTACCGGAAGTCTCGCTGAACGCGATCGCGAACCTCGGCTACGCCGACTGCCGCTTCCTCAAACCCGTCTTCGCCGGCGACACGCTCAGCGCTAAGTCGGAAGTTCTAGGGACACGCGAAAACGCCAACAAGGAAAGCGGCATCGTCTATGTCCGCTCCACCGGCTTCAATCAACGCGGCGAAGCGGTCCTCACCTACGCCCGCTGGGTGATGGTACGAAAGCGTACCAAGGACGCGCCGGTCCCCGAAGCGCACGTACCCGAACTGCCGAAGGCGGTCGCCCACGACGCGCTGCACGTCTTCCCGCACGACGCCCTCGCGCGCGCACATCGCACGGAGACCGGCGGCGCACGCTTCTTCGACGATTACGCAAAGGGCCAACGCTTCGATCATGCCGACGGCATGACGGTCGAAGACGCCGAACACATGATGGCGACGCGCCTCTACCACAACACCGCGCGCGTCCACTTCAACGCCCATACCGAACGCCAAGGCCGCTTCGGCAAGCGCATCGTCTACGGCGGACACGTCATCTCGGTTGCGCGCGCCTTGAGCTACAACGGCTTCGAGAACGCGCTCTTCGTCGCCGGCATCAACGCCGGCCGCCACGTGTCGCCCTGCTTCGCCGGGGACACGATCTATGCGTGGAGCGAAGTGGCGGAAAAGGTTCCTCACGCCACGCGCACAGATTGGGGCTTCCTGCGCGTCCGCACGCTCGCCGCGAAAGATCGCAATTGCGCCGATTTTCCGGACAAGCTCGCCGACGGATCTTATGATCCGGCGATTCTTCTCGATCTCGACACCTGGATCGTCGTTCCGCGCGTTTAACACGCATGCGAACCATCCGCTGAGAAACAAAAGCCATGCGCGTTCTGTTGCATGTCGCCGTGCTGTCGCTGGCCGTCGCGTTGTCGTGGGCAAACCCCGCGCGCGCTTGGGATGAAGTCCAGCCCGCGGTCGCGCGCGAAGCAGGCGACTGTGTGACGTGGAGCCCAAACCGCATCGACTGTTTCTCGCGCTCGCCGTCGGGCAGTCTCACTTGGGTCTATCGCGATCACGGCAAGTGGAGCGCGCCCAAAGATCTCGGCGGCAAACTCGCAGCCCCGCCCAGCTGTGTCGCGCGCGGCCCCGGCGGCATCAACTGCTTCGCTGTCAGTGCCAAAGGCGTGCTCGCCACGATCTACCTGAACGGTGCCAAATGGGGCGCATGGGCGTCGCTCGGCGGCGAACTGAAACCCTCGCGCGTCGCGTGTCTCTCGCACGCGCGCGACCGCATCGTCTGCTTCGCGCGCGGCGTAGGCGATCATCTGATGTCGCGCCGCTGGAACGGCGGTAAGGCGTGGGAGCCATGGCGCGATCTCGGCGGCGCGCTCAGCGCCGATCCCGAATGCATCGTCGTAGGGCTCACGGGTGCCGCCTGTTTCGGCCGCAGCGCGACGGGCGAACTTATCGCCTTCCTGCCCGACGCTACCGGCAACAGCGGCGGCTGGACCACGCTCGGCGGACGCATCGAAGGCAAACCCTCTTGCGTGCGCCTCAAATCCGGCGATGCAGCTTGCGCAGCGCAAAGCCGCAGCGGCCGTATGCACGTCTGGCGCGGCATGCCGGTCTTCGCCCAGAACCCCGGCCTCGTGACCTCGACCGACGATGAAGTCACCACCGAACCCGCCTGCGCCCTCGAAGGTGGCACGCTGGTCTGCTTCACGCGCAACAGCCGCCGCCAACTCGTGCGCCGCAGCCTCGGCACCGGCGCCGACACCTCGCACGACGGCGTCCTCACAGCGCCGCAAATGGCAGCGATAACGTGCCTGCCGATCGGCGAGAGAGGCATCGGCTGTGCACTCACCGACGCCGACCGCAAACTCCACTTCGCCGCCAACCAAGATCTGCAAGCCGGCGGCATCGCCGAAGCCGATACACCACCGCCACCGCCCGCCAACAGCAATGCGCCTGAAAGCTTGGAGGGCCTTTGGTACCTGTCGAACCTCGGCAACGGCGGCTCTTGCCGCATTCACCTATCGGACGACCTCGCGTTCGGCGCCAAGCGTCTACGCGCCGGCCCACGCTGCCGCAGCGTAGACCTGCCGTCGCGTCCCGCGCAGTGGGACGAGGAAGGGGACGAACTCCTATTCCTCAGCGCCGACGGCCGCATCCTCTTGCGCTTTCACACCACGCAAGATGGCCGCTGGATCAGCGCGCGCAATGACACATCGTACTTGATGACACGGGGCCGGCCCGACGACACCAACGACCTCACCGCGCCAAACGACGAAGCCCCGAACGAACCCGCCGCCGCTGAACTCTTCGGCCCCTGGCGCGTCGTCGCCGACGGCGTCGGCGAACTCTGCACCATCAGACTGACCAACGCGCGCGCCGGCGCAGGCTTCGCCGCGCGCTGGGACCCTGATTGCGACCGGCGGTTTGACGGCATCCGCTACTGGGCTGAAAGCGGCGCCGCGCTTGTCTTCGTCGGACAAGGTAACGTCATCCTTGCCCGCTTCGATTCGGCCGGCCCAGGCGCGTGGCGTTCGCGAGCCCTGGGTGGCCTGACACTCACGCGCTAATGACGAAGCCCTTCTCGATCGCAGACCGCATCAAAAGCGTCTCCTTTGCCTTGAGCGGCATCGGCGCAATGCTACGGACACAGCACAACGCTCGCATCCATTTGACGGCGTCGATCGTCGTGGTCGGCGCGGGCATCTGGTTCGCGATCCCGCGCGAAGAATGGGTTTGGCTGATCGCCTCGATGGTCGCGGTCTGGACGGCAGAGGCGCTCAACACCGCGTTCGAGTTCCTGTGCGACGTGGCCTCGCCCGAATTCCACCCGCTGGTGAAACAAGCCAAAGACGTCGCCGCCGCAGCCGTCCTGATCGCGGCTATAGGCGCGGCGACGATCGGCCTCTTGGTCTTTGTGCCGCACGTGTTTCCAAGCCTCTAAGCAGAGGTGGAGCGCAGGCCACGCCGGTGCTACACAACCGGCCAAATGGCCCGCCAAGGGCGCGAGCTTAAATGGAGAACACGATGGTGCGGGAACTGACGCATTTCATTGGCGGACGTCACGTGAAGGGCACGTCCGGCCGCTTCAACGACGTCTACAATCCGGCGACGGGCGAAGTTCAGGCCAAGACGCCGCTCGCCACCACCGCCGAAATGCGCGCCGCCGTCGAATCCGCCGCAAAGGCGTTCCCGGAGTGGTCGTCGCAGAACCCGCAAAAGCGCGCGCGTGTGATGTTCGCCTTCAAGGCGCTCGTCGAAAAACACATGGACGAACTGGCCGCCATGCTGTCGTCCGAACACGGCAAGGTCATCGCCGACAGTAAGGGCGACATCCAGCGCGGCCTCGAAGTCATCGAATTCGCCTGCGGCATCCCGCATCTCATGAAGGGCGAGTACACCGAAAGCGCCGGCACCGGCATTGACGTCTATTCGATGCGCCAACCGCTGGGCGTCGTCGCCGGCATCACGCCGTTCAACTTCCCCGCCATGATCCCGATGTGGATGTTCGGCGTCGCCATCGCCACCGGCAACACCTTCATCTGCAAACCCAGCGAAAAGGACCCAAGCGTCCCACTCCGCCTCGCCGAATTGATGCTGGAAGCAGGCGCACCCGCCGGCGTCCTCAACGTTATCCACGGCGACAAGGAAGCCGTCGACGCGATCCTGAAAGATCCGGACATCAAGGCCGTGTCGTTCGTCGGTTCCACCGCGATCGCCGAGTACGTCTACATGACCGGCACCGCGCACGGAAAACGCGTGCAGGCGATGGGCGGCGCGAAGAACCACGCCATCATCATGCCCGACGCCGACCTCGACCAAGTCGTCGACGATCTCATCGGGGCGGGCTACGGCTCAGCCGGCGAACGCTGCATGGCGATCGCCGTCGCGGTCCCCGTCACGGACAAGGTCGGCGACGAACTCGTCCGCCGCCTCAAACCCCGCGTCGAAGAACTGAAGGTCTCGCTCCCCACCGACCCGGCCGCGAACTACGGCCCGCTCGTCACCCGCGAACACCGCGAAAAGGTGAAGGGCTACATCGACATGGGCGTGAAGGAAGGCGCCGAACTCGTCGTCGACGGCCGCAATTTCCGCATGCAGGGCTACGAAAACGGCTTCTTCCTCGGCGGCAGCCTGTTCGACCACGTGAAGCCGACCATGCGCACGTACCAGGAAGAAATCTTCGGCCCGGTCCTGCAAATCACCCGCGCGAAAACATTCGAAGAGGCCTCCAGCCTTCCCTCGAAACACCAATACGGCAACGGCGTCGCGATCTACACCCGCGATGGCGACGCCGCCCGCGAGTTCGCATCGAAAGTCCAAGTCGGCATGGTCGGCATCAACGTGCCGATCCCCGTGCCGCTCGCCTACCACACCTTCGGCGGCTGGAAGCGCTCGGCCTTCGGCGACGTCAACCAACACGGCCCCGAAGGCGTCCGCTTCTTCACCAAGATCAAGACGGTGACGGCGCGCTGGCCCAAAGGCGGCGTGCGCGAAGGCTCAAGCTTCGTCATCCCGACGATGAAGTGAACGCGATGCGCGCCCTCGCCATCGTCTTCGCCGCACTAATATTGACGCTGGGTGCGCAAGCCGCGCCCAGCTACGACTGCAACAAGGCGGCAAGCGCGGCGGAAAAAGAAATCTGCCGCGTCCCGAACCTGCAGTGGTTCGACCGCCAACTCGCACGCCTCTACAAACTCGCGCGAGAGCAGGCAGGCGCAAACACACCGGCCATCATCGCGAGCCAGCGCGACTTCATCGAAAGCCGCAACGCCTGCAACGCCGACAACAATTGCATCGAGCGCGCCTACAAAGCACGCCTCACCGCACTCAGTCCGCAAGTCAACGTCTACCAACCCTTCGCCGAATACCGCTCGCGGAATGGAACACTCACGATCGTGCGCTTCGGCTTCGAAGCCGCCCTCAACATCCTCAGCGTCGGCGACAACGGTCACACCTGCGTCTTCGAGACCGATCACGCAACGGTCGGCGGCAAAGGCGTCGTCAGATGGAACGACAAGTCCTGCCGCATCACCATCGTTCCGAACGACAGCGAAGCCTCGCTCGTCGTTGAAACGAAAAATTGCCAAGACTATTGCGGCATGCGCGCCGTGATGGACGGCACCTACAGCCGCGCGAACTAGATCGGAATTGATGCACCCCGCCGAACGCTACGCCGCACTGGTCGCCGAAGGAAAACTGACCGGTGACCCCGCTCAGAAGGCGGTCGCGCAGGCGCTCGACGACCTCGCCGGCCAACTCGACGCCTACCGCCTGGTCAAGCGCTCGTTCCTCGGCTTCCGCAAGTCTCAGCAACCGCCGCGCGGTCTCTACATCCACGGCCCCGTCGGCCGCGGCAAGTCCATGCTCATGGACATGTTCTTCTCGACCGTCGACTTCGCGCCGAAGCGCCGGGTCCACTTCCACGACTTCATGGCAGAGGTCCACGCCTCGATCACGCGCTGGCGTGAGAAGGACCCCGGCGATCCCATCCCGCACGTCGCGAACGACATTCACACAAGCGCCGGGCTCCTTTGCTTCGACGAATTCCAAGTCCTCGACATCGCCGACGCGATGATCCTGGGCCGCCTCTTCAAGGCGCTCTTTGCGTCAGGCGCTGTTGTAGTCGCGACATCGAACCGCCACCCGCGGCACCTCTACGAGAACGGCATCAACCGCCAGCTCTTCGTTCCGGCGATCGACCTCATTGAAACGCACATGAACGTCGTGCCGCTCGACGGCCCCATCGACTACCGCCTCGCCCGCCTCGAACGCGCGCGCGTCTACTTCACGCCGCTCGGTTCCGACGCGGCCACGGCTCTCGACGGCGTCTGGCGCGACCTCACCGGCGAAGCCAATGGCGCGCCGTCCGAACTCGAAGTGCTGGGCCGAAAAATCACGGTGCCGGAGCAGGCCAAAGGCGTTGCCCGCTTCACCTTCGACGAACTCTGCGTCACCGCGCGCGGGCCCCAGGAATATCTGGCCCTCGCCGACGCCTTCCACGCCATGGTCGTGAAGGACATCCCACGCCTCTCGCCCGACCGGCGGGACCACGCCAAACGCTTCGGCACATTGATCGACGCCCTCTACGAACGCACCGTCAAACTCGTCTGCTCCGCCGCCGCCCCGCCGCATGAGCTCTACGCGACGGGCGATGGCGCTTTCGAATTCGAACGCACGTCATCGCGCCTCATCGAAATGCAAACCCCCGCCTATCTCGCGCAGGCGCACAAACCCAAGGCATAAAAAAAGCGCCCGATCTCTCGGGCGCTTGGAGGCTTCTGCGTAGAACTTACGGCTGCGCGATCGGATAGAGCGGCGCAGGCCCAGACGTCGCAGGACCCGTCGGTTCGCTCGGCGTCGTTTGCGGCACGTAAGCTGCGACCGGGGCGGGCGCTGAAGCCATCGGCGTCGTTGGCATCGGCGCGGCCGGAATGTCGCCCGGCGTATGAACCGGCGAAGCCGCGATCAAATCCGGCGTCGTCGACGAAGCGATCTCGCTCTCGCGTGCCGGCGGTTGATAGACGTCCGATTGCGGAGCGGAAGCGACAACCGGCTCAGCGCGCTCGCGCTTGCGGCGCACGGGCTTCGGCTTCTCGGCCGCAACGTCTTCGACGACCGTTTCTGTCACCGGCGCAAGTTCGACAGCCGCAGGCTTAGTGCGCGGCCGTGATTTTTCGAGTTGCGGCTCGACAGCGGCGACTTCGACGGGTTGGGCCGTTTGTTTCAGCACCGCCAGCGGCGAGGGGATCGAAGTGGATTGCGCCGGCAGAGCCACAACGGTCGACGCGTCCGCTTCGATGGCGCTCGGCTCGGCGCTGGCCGTATCGAGCGGCGCGGCCGCAGCGATCATCGGCTGCAGACGCAAGATCACGACCGGTTCGCCGTTGATCAGCGTCGACGCGACCGGCGCGCTGCTTCCCGACATGGTGATCAGCGGCCCGCCTTGACCATTTTCCTTCGCGGCCTTCAGCGGCGCGGTCAGAGCGCCTTCGTCGATCGCCGGCTCATCAAGCGGCAAATTGGCCGCGACCGTCGTCATCTGCGTTTTCTTTTCGGCCGCGGGCTTCGCGGCGTTCACGACCGGACGCACCGGCGCCGAAGCCGTCTGGCTTGCCGTTTCGCCGTCTGCGATGTCGGCCGCGTTCGTGCCGGCGGGAAGGAAAGCGAGAGACTCCGACGACAGCGACCCGGCGGCCAGCGCCGCAACGTCGATCGTCTGCGTCGCGGTGTTCGTGCGCGCCAGCTGACGTTCGTTTTCTTCTTTCGCCTTTTGCGTTTTGATTTCGGCCCAGAGGCGATCGGGGGTCGATTCGTTTTCACCCATGCCCACGCCCGACGCCATGTACTTCGGCGCGGCATAGATGATGGTGCCGTCGGCGTCGATACGTTCGATGAAGATGCCGTGGAAGTCGTCGCGCGTGGCCAGAGAGCCGGGCACTTCGCAGATGTCGCGGTCCGCGCGCATCAAACCTTCGGAGAAGCGGCAGTCCTTGCCGGTGACCAGCGAAGCGGCGTGCTCGCCGAGGTCGGCGCCCGTGAAAATCGTCGAAGCAAAACCGGCGTAGGAGGAGATGGAGCTGAGGGTGACACCGGCGATCGTACCGGCGCATCCACCCAACATGGTGGTCGAGAGAAGAATTCCAGCAAGCGCGACTGGACGCATGAACCAACTCCACGTTTTACGCTACGAACCCGGACCGCGCTTCCCCCGAACCGTGGGGACCGGATGCGCCGTATGGTGACAGTTAACGGACTGCAACTTTGATGCCGCACCGTACATCGAAAGGTATGGTGAAGCAATATTAGAGTTGACAGTGTTGCAGAAATCACAGGCACACGCATCGCTTGTGCGCTTGCGATTGAGTCGGCACATGCGCTACCCGTCCCACGGTTAATCGCAACTCTTCCTAACGATGAACGCTCGCTCTCCGTGTGCCGCGTTCGAACAACCCTCAAATCGGGAAAGACCAAAATGGCTCGCAAAAAAATTGCACTGATCGGCGGCGGTCAGATCGGCGGCACCCTCGCGCATCTCATCGGCCTCAAAGAGTTGGGTGACGTCGTGATGTTCGACATCGCCGAGGGCCTGCCGCAAGGAAAGTCGCTGGATATCGCGCAATCGGGCCCGGTCGCCGGTTTCGATGCGCAGTTCAAGGGGACGCAATCGTACGCTGATATCGCGGGCAGCGACGTCGTCATCGTCACCGCAGGCGTGCCGCGCAAGCCGGGCATGAGCCGCGACGATTTACTGAATATTAACCTGGGCGTAATGCGCGCCGTAGGCGAAGGCATCAAACAACACGCGCGCGACGCATTCGTCATTTGCGTCACGAACCCGCTCGACGCGATGGTGTGGGCGCTGCGCGAATTCTCCGGTCTTCCCCACAACAAGATCGTCGGCATGGCTGGCGTTCTCGACAGCGCGCGCTTCCGGCATTTCCTCGCGGACGAATTCAAAGTGTCTGTGGAAGATGTTTCGGCGTTCGTGCTGGGCGGGCACGGGGACACGATGGTTCCCCTCACGCGCTTCTCGACGGTGGCCGGGATCCCGCTTCCGGAACTCGTGAAGATGGGCTGGATCAAGCAAGAGCGTCTCGACCAAATCGTTCAACGCACGCGCGACGGCGGCGCCGAAATCGTCGGCCTCTTGAAAACCGGCTCCGCCTTCTATGCGCCGGCGACGTCGGCGGTCGCGATGGCCGAAAGCTATTTGAAGGACAAGAAGCGCATCCTGCCCTGCGCCGCGCATCTGAACGGCGAGTTCGGCCTGAAGGATCTCTACGTCGGCGTGCCGTGCATCATCGGCGCGAAGGGCGTCGAGAAAATCATCTCGCTGACCCTGACCGCCGACGAACAGGCGATGCTGCAAAAATCCGTCGACTCCGTCCGCGGCCTGATCGACGCCTGCAAGAAACTCGAACCGAAGCTCGGTTGATCAAATAAGGAGCGTGGGAATGCCATGCTGAACATTCCCACGCTCTCCGCCGATCGCTTCACGCTGCGCGCCTTCCGTGAAAGCGACGTCCCCGCGCTCACGAAACTGCACAGCGATCCCGACGTCGTGCGCTACATCAGGCCGGGCGGCGTGCCGGAGACGAACCCGCGTCTCGCGTGGGAATACATGGCGATCAACATGGGCCATTGGGCGCTTAAGGGTTACGGCAAGTGGGCGCTGGCCGACATCAAGACGGACGAATTGATAGGCCGCGTCGGCTACTACAACGCGCCCTACGATTGGCCTGGCCTCGAACTGGGGTGGACCATCTCCAAGAGCGTCTGGGGCAAGGGCTACGCGGTGGAGTCCGCGCGCCTCGCCCTCGACTGGGGCTTCGATAACCTCGATACAAACGAGATCATCAGCGCCATCCACCCCGACAACACGCGCTCCGTCCGGGTGGCCGAGCGCTTGGGCGAAAGGTTCGCGCGCGACGGCACGGTCCACGGCGCGCCCTGCCGGATCTTTGCCATCACACGTGACGAATGGCACGCCGCGGCCAAGGCCCGCTCTTGATTTGGGTTGCGCGCCGGGGTCCGATAGGCGAAACGAATAAAACGGAAACGCCATGGACCTCGCCCTCTCCCCCGCCGACGAAGCCTTCCGTTCGGAAGTGCGCCGCTTTCTCGATGAGAAGCTGACGCCCGATCTGCGCGAAGCGGGCAAGAAGACGGGCGGCGTCCTCACCGATCCGCCGGCGACGGCAAAGTGGCACAAGGCGCTCTACGAAAAAGGCTGGCTCGCCCCCGCTTGGCCGAAAGAATACGGCGGCCCGGGCTGGACCGAGATGCAGCGCTACATCTTCTCATCCGAATGTTCGTCGGCCAACGCACCGATCCTCGCGAACTTCGGCACCCGCATGTGCGGTCCCGTCCTGATGAAGTTCGGCTCGCCGGAGCAAAAGGCGTTCTATCTCCCGCGCATCCTCAAAGGCGACGACTACTGGTGCCAAGGCTATTCCGAACCGGGCTCCGGCTCCGACCTCGCGTCGCTGCAGATGAAGGCGGTGCGCGACGGGGACCACTACGTCCTGAACGGCACGAAGATCTGGACCACGCACGCGCATTTCGCGAACCGCATGTTCTGCCTCGTGCGCACGTCGAACGCGGGCAAGCCGCAGGAAGGCATCACGTTCCTGTTGCTTGAAACCTCGACCCCGGGCTTTAGCGTGCGTCCCATCATCACGATGGCCGGCGACCACGAAGTGAACCAGTGCTTCTTCGACAACGTCCGCGTCCCCGTCGCCAATCGCGTCGGCGAAGAAGGCCAAGGCTGGACGATCGCGAAATATCTGCTGGAGTTCGAACGCGGCAACGCCTACGCCGCCGCGCTCCAATCGAAATTCAACGCCGTGAAGAAGGCCGCGCAAATCGAACGCTGCGATGGCGACGCGCTCTTCGCCGACGAAACCTTCCGCCGCAAACTGACGGAAGCCGAAATCGAGCTCGAGGGTTTGAAGGTCACCGAACACCGCGTGATGTCGCAACTCGCCCAGGGCCAAAACCCCGGCCCCGCCTCGTCTCTATTGAAGGCGCGCGGCACCGAGATGGGCCAACGCATCACCGAACTCAGCATCGAGGCGCTGGCGTTCTATATCGCCCCGTTCGAACCCGAAGCCCGCAAGCAAGGCGCGAACGTCAAACCTGTCACGCCCGACCACGGCCTCGTCTTCATGCCGCAATATCTGAACTCGCGCGCCGCCACGATCTACGGCGGCTCGTCCGAGGTCCAACGTAACATCATGTCGAAGCTGATCTTGGGGATCTGATTAGGCATGGCGACGCGCAACCAATGGCATGAGATCGAACTGCCGGCGAAACCCGAGGCCGTGTTCAATCTCCTGCTGTCGCCCAAGGCGATCCGCGGCCGCTGGGATCAGGTCGGCGCCATCATCACCGAACTCGACGGCCTTTGGATCTTCGCCTGGGGCGAACGCGAGAGCGATCCCGATTACGTCACCGGAGCGCGCATAAAATCCTTCAGCGCCCCCCAACGCGTGATCTTGGCGTATGAATACGCCCGCTCCCGCGCCGGCATGCTCCCCTTCGCCTCCAGCATGACCGCCGAATTCACAATCCAAAAAATCGCCGCCGGTTCGGTTCTGCGCGTCACGCAATCCGGCTTCCCGCCTCAAGGCCAATCCGACGGCTTCTACGAAGCCTGCGGCCAAGGCTGGCGCGCCGCCCTCCAAGGCATCGGCACCATCCTCACCCCCCCGCCGACGAAGCGTTAGCGCCCCTCGAATCTCGGTTCGCGTTTCTCGAAGAACGCCTTCATGCCCTCGCGCACGTCTTGTGTCGGGTTCGCGACCATCACCGACAACGCTGCATCGCTCAGCGAATGGTCGAGCGACGTCGTCAGCCCGCGCACCATCATCGCTTTCGCCAACCGCACCGCGAGCGGTGCGCGTGCAGCTAACGCCCGCGCAAACGTCATCGTGCGTGTTTCAAGATCAGCGGCCGGCACGATTTCCGTCACAAGCCCCAGCTGGAACGCCGTCTTCGCGTCGTAAACTTCGGCGAGCATCGTCATCTTCAACGCGCGGTCCAAACCCATCGCGCGCGGAAACAGCCAAGCCCCGCCTTCGTCCGGCAGCAACCCGAACTTCCCCGACGTATCGCCGAGCTTCGCGCTATCCGCCGCAATCCGGAAATCGCACGCCAGCGCCAGCGTCAACCCGCCAGCGACCGCAGGCCCGTTGATCATCGCCACGACCGGCTTATCGATCCGGTGCAAAATCTGAATGACTCGATGCATCCCGTCGCGCATCTCGCGCGCATGAGAGAGCTGGGATTTCATCAAATCGCCATGCGCGTCATCCGCGCCTGACACGTCGCCGCCCGCGCAAAACCCGCGCCCCTCGCCGGTGATGATCAGCACGCGCAAACTATCGTCGCGCCAATAGGCCTCAACCGCACGCACAACCTCCTCGCACAGCCGCGTCGTGTACGCGTTCAGCTGCTTGGGCCGCGCCAGCGTAATGCGCGCAATCGCCGGTTCCGGCCGGTCGAATCTGATGTCGTGGAACGCCTCGCCCATTGCGCCTCTCCTTCGTTGTGCGCTTAGCTTGGCCCACAAAATCATTGGAGGAAACAGCCCATGTCGACCTACGAAGACATCCTCTACGACGTGAAGGACCACATCGCGGTCATCACGCTGAACCGCCCCGACAAGCTCAACGCCTGGACCGCGCCGATGCAGGCCAGCATCAAGCGCGCCGTCATCGATGCCGCGAACGACGACAATGTCCGCGTCATCGTCGTAACGGGGGCGGGCAGGGGCTTTTGCGCCGGCGCCGACATGGGCGGCCTGCAAACAATTCGCGCCGACAAATGGAACGAGCGCGAGCTCGCCCGCACCGACAACGAAGTCGAGCCGCCGAAATCAAACTTAGGGCCGGACGTCGGCGACCTCTACGGCGGCCGCTTCGGCTACCTCATGTCGATCAGGAAACCGATCATCGCCGCGATCAACGGCCCCTGCGCCGGCATCGGCCTCGTCTTCACGCTCTACTGCGACCTGCGCTTCGCGGCGTCGGAGGCAAAGTTCACAACTTCCTTCGCGCAGCGCGGCTTGATCGCGGAACACGGCATCTCATGGCTCCTGCCGCGCATCACCGGAACCGCACACGCGCTCGACCTCTTATTCTCCGCGCGAAAATTCTCGGCGGAGGAGGCCAGCCGCATCAATCTCGTCAACCGCGTCTTCCCGCAAGACAAGTTCCTGCCCGCCGTCCTGGACTACGCCAAGCAACTCGCCGACACCGTAAGCCCCCGCGCGATGGCCGTGATGAAGGCGCAAGTCTGGAAGGCGCTCTACCAAGACCTCAACGACGCGATCGCGATCGGCGACGCCGAGATGCAAAAGAGTTTCGCCACCGAAGATTTCAAAGAAGGCGTCGCCCACTTTGTCGAGAAACGCGCGCCGCGATTCACCGGCCGCTAACGCGCACACTCAAGTGCGGCCCATGATCCGCGGATGAGGATCGCGAGCCACGGCAACGAGAAGCGGGCGTCTGACTTCGCCCGCCCCATTCTCGTCGTGATTTGGCCACATTGAAACGGCGGCATAGGCGGCGAGCGAACCAAGGGGAGCGCTAGCGAAATGACAACCGCGCGCCCGTCATTCATCTGGTGTACAGTTCGTACCGTCTCGAATAGGGCCGTTCAACGGCTTGAAGCTATGGGAGGATACAATGGCTGAGCGCAGTTCGTCGTCGCGCTGGGGGCACTTCTTGATGATGCTGCCGTTCTTTCTGATCGGCATCGCTATCCCGGTCTATTTCTACGGCTTCTCCGGCGACGGCCCGCCGTCGGTTTCGCCGACCAGCTCCATCGAAACGCAGGACCGCAGGTTCGGGCCTTCCTCGCGCGACAGCGGCATCGTCAACGCCACCCGCGACGCGTTCGACCGCCCGGCCAGAGAATACGGCGACCGCGGCGGCTCACCGTTGCTGGTGAAACTCGGCATCCTCGGCGCAATCTTTGTCGGCGGCTTCTTCTTGATCCGCATCCTTCTCGGCGCTTTTGCAGGTATGGCCGGCGCCGTCGGAAGCTTCTTCGTCCACAAAGCGGCGGGCCCCATGTTCATGGGCTTCCTCGCCGTAGGCTCGACCTGGGGCATACATCAAACTGTCGCCGATCAGTTCGGAATGACCTGGGCCGCAGCGACAATCGCCATCACGGCCGCCGTCGCCACGCTGTTTGCGCTGGCCGGGGTCCGCATCCGCTAGAGCCCACCTGAGACCTAAGGGAACGCGCCTTTTTACGCAGGCGCTTCCCGTTGCGGGCGAGAAGGCTCGCCGCTATACCAGCGAGCCCAAATCAGGCGGCCGTTTGCTCAGCCGCTTTTGAAACGGAACGTCCGCTTTTTCTAGGGGCAAGCGGGCGGTCGCGCCAGAACGCTAGGTCCGAGATGAACATCCACGAATACCAAGCCAAAGCCGTCCTCAAAGAGTTCGGCGTCCCCGTTCCGCGCGGGCTTCCAGCCTTCACGGTCGACGAAGCGGTTAAGGCCGCGAACGATCTCGGCGGCCCGGTTTGGGTGGTGAAGTCTCAGATCCACGCCGGCGGCCGCGGCAAGGGCGGCGGCGTCAAGGTCGTGAAGTCGATCGACGGCGTGAAATCCGAAGCGGCCCGTATGCTGGGCATGACGCTCGTCACGCATCAAACGGGCCCGCAAGGCCGCGCCGTGAAGCGCCTCTACATCGAAGAAGGCGCGGGCATCGCGCGCGAACTCTACTTCTCCATGCTGGTCGATCGCGAAACCTCGCGCATCGCCTTCATCGCCTCGACCGAAGGCGGCATGGACATCGAAGAAGTCGCGCACAAGACGCCGGAAAAAATCCTGACCATCTTCGTCGACCCCGCAACCGGCATCCAACCCTTCCACGGCCGCCGCATCGCGAAGTCGCTCAACGTCACCGGTGACAGCGCGAAACAGTTGGGCGTGCTCATCGACAAACTCTACAAAGCCTTCGTCGCCAAGGACATGAGCCTGCTGGAGATCAATCCCCTCGTCATCACGACCAAGGGCGACGTTATCTGCCTCGACGCAAAAATGAACTTCGACGACAACGCGCTCTACCGCCACAAAGACATCGAAGCCCTGCACGATCCGAACGAAGAAGATCCGGCCGAACTCGAGGCCAAGAAATACGACCTGAACTTCATCAAGCTCGACGGCTCGATCGGCTGCCTCGTCAACGGTGCCGGGTTGGCCATGGCGACGATGGACATCATCAAGCTCTACGGCTCAAGCCCAGCCAACTTCCTCGACGTCGGCGGCGGCGCCACGAAGGAAAAGGTGACGGCCGCCTTCAAGATCCTGCTCAAGGATCCGCAGGTCGAAGGCATCTTGGTCAACATCTTCGGCGGCATCATGCGTTGCGACATCATCGCCGAAGGCATCATCGCCGCGGCGAAAGAAACGAAGATGACGATCCCGCTGGTCGCGCGTCTCTCGGGCACCAATGCCGATCTCGGCAAGAAGATGCTGGCGGAATCTGGCCTCGCCCTCATCCCGGCCGACGACCTCGCCGACGCCGCCGAAAAAATCGTCAAAGCCATCAAGAAGTGATCCCCTCGTAGAGCTGTGGAGTAACGTGATGCGCGTAGTTCAAAGCAGTGCCGTGCTGGCCTTCGCCTTCGCCGCATCGGCCGCTGCTGTCAACGCAGCGCCGTTCGACGTCTACCGCAGCGCCTGCCTCGAGACACAGGGCGACCTCGGCAAGATCCGCTCGCTTGCGACGTCTCAGAAATGGGACAAGCTCAGCGAGGCCGAACGCGACCAACTCGCGCCCGGCTCCACCAATCTCGAAGGCTGGGCCGTACCCAAAGACGGCGCGCGCTATCTCGTCTCGATCTCCGGCGGCACGGCATCCGGCATGGCGGGCGACCGCTCAGGCTCGAAGATGACGTCGTGCAGTGTTCTCGCCGGCAAGAGCGACGAAAAGGCCGTCGCCAAAGCGTACGGCGATTTCCTGAAGCGCCAACCGTCAACGAAAGAAACGGTCGATGGCACGACCACCTACACCTGGTCGATCCAAGACGCCTCGAACCTGACGCTGCACTACCTCGTCGGCGGCCCGTCGATGCTGTCGCTCTCCGTCAGCGCCATCCGAAAGTAGCGACCATGGCCGTCACCAAGAGCATCCTTTGGCGACACGTGACGGCAGCCGCTCTGGCCGTTGGCGTGCTGGTCGGCCCTGCGCTGACACCCGTCAGCGCCGACGTTTACGCCAAAGACAAAAATTCGACCGACCCGAACCGCGCGACGATCGAGGCGTTCGCGAAGGAAGTCGCTTCCATCCCCGCGCTCTTCGGCTGCAACGAGTTCGCTTGGGGCAAGATGACGGATCCGACCAGCCTGACGCTGGAGTTCGTGCCGCCGGGCGCCGACGTCAACAAATGGACGCGCCTCGTCACGATCACCACCATCGGCCTTTCCAAGAATCCCGCCGAACAAATCACCGACATGATGCGCGTCGATAACATCGTCCGCGACCACTTCGGCACCAACGCCCGCGCTATCATCGACAGCACCGGCGGCACGGCGAAGGACGGCACGGCGACACGCCTCATCGAATACGAAATCGGTGACGGCGCGGCGACCGAACACAACGCCGCCGGACTCATGCGCGTGCGCCCCGATCTCGCAGCCATCGTACAGATTCAGTCACGGGGCGCGCCGTTGCCGCGCGAAGACGTGGCCAAACTGAAGAACCTCATATCTCAAGGCACGAAGAACTAGGAAACAAGATGGCCGTCCTCGTCGACAAGACCACCAAGGTGATTTGCCAAGGCTTCACCGGAAACCAAGGCACCTTCCATTCCGAGCAGGCGATTGCCTACGGAACGAAAATGGTCGGCGGCACCTCGCCCGGCAAAGGCGGCACCACGCACCTGAACCTGCCCGTGTTCGACACGGTCGCTGAAGCGGTGGCGAAAACCGGCGCCACGGCCAGCGCGATTTACGTTCCGCCGCCGTTCGCGGCTGACGCCATCCTGGAAGCGATCGACGCCGGCATCGCGCTCGCCGTCTGCATCACCGAGGGCATCCCGGTCCTCGACATGGTCAAGGTCAAGCGCGCGCTGCAGGGTTCGAAGACGCGCCTCGTCGGCCCCAATTGCCCCGGCGTCATCACGCCCGGTGAGTGCAAGATCGGAATTATGCCCGGCCACATCCACAAGCGCGGCTCCGTCGGCATCGTCTCGCGCTCGGGAACGCTCACTTATGAGGCAGTCGCGCAGACCACGGCCGTCGCATTAGGCCAGACCACGTGTGTGGGTATTGGCGGCGACCCCGTAAACGGCACGAACTTCATCGATGTGCTTGAGATGTTCCTTGCCGATCCGGAAACCAAGTCCATCATTATGATCGGCGAAATCGGCGGCTCCGCCGAGGAAGACGCGGCCGACTTCTTGAAGCGCGCGAAGGTCAAGAAACCGGTTGTCGGATTCATTGCCGGCGTCACGGCGCCGCCGGGACGTCGCATGGGTCACGCCGGCGCGATCGTGTCGGGCGGCAAAGGAACGGCCGGCGGCAAGATCGAAGCGATGCGTTCGGCGGGCATCACCGTCGCCGACTCGCCCGCGGCATTGGGTACGACCCTGATGCACGTATTGAAAGGCTACTGAAACACTTCGGCGGCATTATCTCTGCATCGGCAGAAACGACGAGACGAAAATGGCAACCCCGCAGACCAAAGACGCACGCTTGAACGACGTCTTTGAAGCGACCTCCTTCCTCAACGGCGCGAACGCGAACTTCATCGAGCAGCAGCTCGCGCTCTATCTGAACGACCCGAACAGCGTCGACGAAAGCTGGCGCACGTTCTTCGCGACCGTCGTCGATCGCACGACCGAAGCCGCGCACGGCGCGTCGTGGGCACGCCGCGATTGGCCGGAGCCCGAAGACGAAGTGACGCGCGCCTTGACCGGCACGCTCCCCGCCGCGAAGCCCGACACAAAGGCGAAAGCCCCGGCGCGCGAAGCCACCGTCCACGAACTGCAACAAAAGCTGACGGCGATCGCGCCGTCGCTCCCGTCCGGCGACGCCCGCCGCGCCGTCGTCGATACGGTCCGCGCCATTCAGATGATCCGCGCCTATCGCGTGCGCGGTCACCTCGAAGCCGACCTCGATCCGCTGAAACTGACGAAGCCCGTGCCCCATCCGGAACTCCATCCGGAAAGCTACGGCTTCGGCCCCGGCGATCTCGACCGCCCGATCTTCATCGACGGCATGCTGGGCCTTGAGTCCGCGACCGTCCGCCAAATGCTCGACGTGCTGCGCAAGACCTACTGCGGCAACATCGGCATTCAGTTCATGCACATCGCCAACCCGGAAGAAAAGGCGTGGCTGCAACAGCGCATGGAAGGCGCGGACAAGGAAATCACCTTCACGCCCGAAGGCAAGAAGGCGATCCTCTATAAACTCATCGAAGGCGAAGGCTTCGAACGTTTCTGCGCCGTCAAATTCGTCGGCACGAAACGCTTCGGCCTCGACGGCGCTGAATCGCTGATCCCCGCGCTGGAACAAATCATCAAAGTCGGCGGCAAACTCGGCGCGAAAGAAATCTCGATCGGCATGCCGCACCGCGGCCGCCTGAACGTGCTCGCGAACGTGATGGCCAAACCCTACCGCGCCATCTTCCACGAATTCCAAGGCGGCTCGTCCAGCCCCGACGACGTCGGCGGCTCCGGCGACGTGAAGTACCATTTGGGCGTCTCGTCCGATCGCGAATTCGACGGCAACAAAGTCCACCTCTCGCTCGCCGCCAACCCGTCGCATCTCGAGGCGGTCGATCCCGTGGTGTTGGGCAAGGCGCGCGCGAAACAGCGCCAGCACAACGACAAAGTCGAACGCACGTCCGTGATCCCGATCCTGATGCACGGCGACGCGGCGTTCGCGGGGCAAGGCATCGTCGCCGAATGCTTCGCGATGTCGGGCACCAGGGGCTATCGCACCGGCGGAACGATCCACGTCGTCGTCAACAATCAGATCGGCTTCACCACCGCGCCGATGCACTCGCGCTCGTCGCCGTATCCCTCCGACGTCGCGCTGATGGTTCAGGCGCCGATCTTCCACGTCAACGGCGACAACCCGGAAGCCGTCGTCTACTGCGCACGCGTCGCCACGGAATTCCGTCAAAAATTCCACAAAGACGTCGTCATCGACATGTTCTGCTATCGCCGTTTCGGTCACAACGAAACGGACGAGCCGATGTTCACCCAGCCGCTGATGTACAAGGCGGTGAAGGCGCACAAGTCCACGCTCGCGCTCTACGAACAGCGCCTGCTCGACGAAGGCACCATGACCGCCGACGAGCTCGCGGAAATGAAAGGCGCCTTCGACGCGCGTCTCACCGCCGCCCTCGAGGCAGCCTCGGGCTTTAAGGCGAACCGCGCCGACTGGCTCGACGGCGCTTGGTCGGGCATGGGTCAAGCCGAAGGCGAAGAACGCCGCGGCGACACCGCAACCTCACTCGCAAAGCTGAGATTGGTCGGCGAGGCGCTCAGCCGCGCACCCTCGGATTTCCATCTGCACAAAACGATCCAGCGCCAGCTTCAACAAAAGGCGCAGATGATCGAAACCGGCGAAGGCATCGATTGGGCCACCGCCGAAGCGCTAGCCTTCGGCACGTTGCTCGACGAAGGCTTCCACGTTCGTCTGGCGGGCCAAGACTCGGTCCGCGGCACGTTCAGCCAGCGCCACTCGGCTTTCGTCGATCAGGAAACGGAAGACCGTTACTTCCCGCTGCAAAATATCCGCGACGGCCAAGCCGAATTCGAAGTCGTCGACTCCTTCCTCTCCGAAGAGGCGGCACTCGGCTTCGAATACGGATACACGCTCGCCGAACCGAAGGCGCTTGTCCTCTGGGAAGCCCAATTCGGCGACTTCGTAAACGGTGCGCAGGTTCTCATCGACCAATTCATCACGACGGGTGAGCGCAAATGGCTGCGCATGTCCGGCCTCGTGATGCTGCTCCCGCACGGTTATGAAGGCCAAGGTCCGGAACACTCCTCCGCGCGCCTCGAACGCTTCCTGCAAGCCTGCGCCGAAGACAACATCCAGGTCGGCAACATCTCGACGCCGTCCAACTACTTCCACGCGCTGCGCCGTCAGATCCACCGCAACTTCCGCAAGCCGCTGATCCTGATGACGCCGAAGTCCCTTCTGCGTCACAAGCGCTGCGTCTCAAAGCTCAGTGAGATGGCGGAGGGCACGTCATTCCACCGCGTGCTGCACGACGACGCGCAAACCTATCCCGGTTCTACCGTCGCCATTCAGCCGGACGACAAGATCCGCCGCGTCGTTCTCTGCTCGGGCAAGGTCTATTACGACCTGCTCGAAGAACGCGAAAAGCGCGGCCTGACCGACGTTTATCTGATGCGCATCGAACAGTTCTATCCGTTCCCCGCGCGCTCCCTCGTCAACGAACTCGGCCGCTTCCTCAAGGCCGACATCGTGTGGGCGCAGGAAGAACCGAAGAACATGGGCGCCTGGACGTTCATGGAACCCAACATCGAATGGGTCCTCGACCGCATCGGCGCCCGCACCAAACGCGCCCGCTACGTCGGCCGCCACGCCTCGGCCTCACCCGCCGCCGGACAAATGAGCCGCCACCAGGCGGAACTGAAAGCACTTCTCGACGAAGCGCTGACCGTGTGATTCAAGGTCGCCACCCCCCGGCGACGCAGGAAGAGAAGCAGGAATGACGATCGAAATCCGCGTACCCGGCCTTGGCGAATCCGTAACGGAAGCCACCGTCGGCAAATGGCTTAAGGCGCAAGGCGACACCGTCCGCGCCGACGAACCGCTGGTCGAACTCGAGACTGACAAGGTCACGGTAGAAGTCCCCGCCCCGCAAGCGGGCGTCCTCTCCGAAATCCTCGTCCAACCCGGCGGCACCATCGCCGTCGGCGGGATTTTGGGAATGCTCGGCGAAGGCTCAGGCGCAGCCGCCGCCCCGCCGAAACCAAAACCGCTGCCCAGCACACCAGTCGCGGCCCCCGCGCCGAAGCCGGCCGCAGCAGCACCAACGCCTGCGCCGCAACCGGCAGCGCGCCCCACGACCGCCGCACCGATCCTCAGCCCCTCCGCGCGAAAAATCGCCGAAGAAAACAACGTCGCCCCGCAGTCGATCGCACCGACCGGCCGCGAAGGCCGCGTCACGAAAGGCGACGTCCTCGCCGCCATCGAAGCGCGCGCCAACGATCCGAAGCCGGTCTACGTGCCCCCGTCCGGTCCGCGCCACGAAGCCGCGCGCGAAGAACGCGTGCCCATGTCGCGGCTGCGCCGGACGATCGCGCTGCGTCTGAAAGAAGCTCAGAACACCGCCGCGATGCTGACGACCTTCAACGAGGTCGACATGTCTTCGATCATGCACCTGCGCGCCGCGCATAAGGACACGTTCGAAAAGCGCTACGGCGTCCGCCTCGGCTTCATGAGCTTCTTCGTCAAGGCCTGCATCATCGCCCTGAAAGAAATCCCGTCGGTCAACGGCGAGATCGAAGGCGACGAGATGGTCTACAAAAACTACTACGACATCGGCGTTGCCGTCGGTACCGAACGCGGCCTCGTGGTTCCGGTCGTGCGCGATGCCGACCGCCTGAACTTCGCCGAGATCGAAAAGAAAGTGAACGACTTCGGCCTGCGCGCCCGCGACAACAAGCTGAAGCTCGAAGAACTCCAAGGCGGCACGTTCACGATCTCAAACGGCGGCGTCTACGGCAGCTTGATGTCGACCCCCATCCTCAACGTCCCCCAGTCGGGGATTTTGGGCATGCACAAAATCGAACAACGCCCGGTCGCCATCGACGGCAAAGTCGAAATCCGCCCGATGATGTACCTAGCCCTCTCCTACGACCACCGCCTCGTCGACGGCAAAGAAGCCGTGACGTTCCTGGTCCGCGTGAAAGAATGCTTAGAGGCCCCCGAACGCCTGGTCCTCGAACTCTAACCTACCTAAGTCGTCATGGCCGGGCTTGACCCGGCCACCCAGTCCGCGCACGTCTGTGCGTGCTGAAATGCCATCGCGCTCTGCGCGAGAAGGACGAGAGAATGAGCGACCTCTACGATGCCGTCGTGATCGGTGGCGGCCCCGGCGGCTACAACGCTGCGATCCGCCTAGGTCAACTCGGCAAACGCACGCTCTGCATCGAAAAACGCGGCAAGCTCGGCGGCACCTGCCTCAACATCGGCTGCATCCCGTCGAAGGCGTTGCTGCGCGTTTCCGAACTGTACGACGAATCCAAAAACCACTTCCCGTCGCTCGGCATCAAAACAAACGGCGTCACCTTCGACCTCGCCGCGATGATGGCCCACAAGGACAAGACCGTGGACGGCCTGACCAAGGGCGTCGAATTCCTGTTCAAGAAGAACAAAGTCGAACACGTCTACGGCACGGGCAAATTCGCCGGCGGCAACAAGGTCGACATCCAGCAACCCAACGGAACGACACGCACCGTCGAAGCGAAGTCGGTGATCATCGCGACCGGCTCCGAGCCGACCCCGCTCCCCGGCGTCACCGTTAACGAGAAGGACGTCGTCTCCTCGACCGGCGCGCTCGCCCTCACCGAAGTGCCGAAGCGCCTGCTCGTCATCGGCGGCGGTTACATCGGCCTCGAGATGGGCTCCGTCTGGCGCCGCCTGGGCGCCCAAGTGACGGTGGTCGAATTCCTCGACCGCATCACCCCCGGCCTCGACGGCGAAGTCGCGAAGAATTTCCAACGCATCCTGACCAAGCAAGGCATGACCTTCAAACTCGGCTCCAAGGTCGTGGGCGTCGAACGCAAGAACGGCGCGCTGCAAGTCGTCATCGAACCCGCCGCCGGCGGCGCGCGCGAGACGATCGAGACCGACATCGTCCTCTCCTCGATCGGCCGCCGTCCGTACACGGAAGGTCTGGGCCTCGATAAGGTCGGCCTGAAGACGGACAACAAAGGCCGCGTCCCCGTCGACAAACACTACGCAACCGCGACCCCGGGCATCTACGCCATCGGCGACGTGATCGAAGGCCCGATGCTCGCCCACAAGGCGGAAGACGAAGCCGTCGCCGTCGCCGAAATCATCTCAGGCCAAGCAGGCCACGTGAACTACGAAGCGATCCCCTCCGTCGTCTACACCGCGCCGGAAGTCGCCAGCGTCGGCAAAACCGAAGAAGAACTGAAGGCCGCCAACGTCCAGTACAAAATCGGCAAGTTCCCCTTCACCGCCAACGCCCGCGCCCGCGCCAACGCGAGCACGGAAGGCTTCGTCAAAATCCTGGCCGACGCCAAGACCGACCGCGTCCTGGGCGTCCACATGATCGGCCCCGAAGTCGGCAACATGATCGGCGAAGCATCGCTCGCGATCGAATTCCAAGCCGCCGCCGAGGACATCGCCCGCACCAGCCACGCCCACCCGACGCTCACGGAGGCGCTGCGCCAAGCCGCCCAAGGCGTCGGCGGCTGGACGATGCAGATGTGAGCGCCATCGTGACGAAAGCGATCTGCAAAACGCTCCCCGTCACGATCCGCCGCGCGCGCGCCGACGAACTAAAAACCTGCGCCGCCCTCTACGAACGCGTCGGCAACGCGACGTTCACGTGGCGCCCGAAGAACTGGTTCAAAGCCGCCGACTTCATCGACTTCGCCAACAGCGAAGACATCTACGTCGCCGAATCCCACGGCGCGATCCTCGGAATTTTATCCTTCTTCCGTCCCAGCAATTTCGTCCACTCGCTCTACATCGACGAAAGCGCACAAGGCTTCGGCATCGGCACGGCGTTGATCGAAGCCGCAACAAAATTCGCCGACGGCCCGCTCGCACTAAAAGTTGATGAGCCCAACACCCGCGCCCGAAAATTCTACGAAAAGCTGGGCTTCATCGACGCCCACGAAACCGGAATCGATGCCGGCATCCGCTGGATCCGCCTCAAGCAACCCGCCTGACCTGACGCATCCGCAAGGGCGTTCAGCCGAGGTTCAGCCACATTTGCCCTTTATCTGCCTACGTAAGGGGAGTGAAGGCAGGGCAGCGAATGATGTGGCAACCAAGAATGTCCGGAATTTTCGTGGGTTGGTTGGCGGCGGCGTCGCTCGCCGTTTTCTTTCTGCACGACGAATTGGTCAAAGCCGGCGCCTTCGGTGAATCCTGCAAGGAGTACGGCCTGAACGCGTGGAGCTGCGGCGTCGTCCCAAAATTCGTCGTCTGGGTCCCCGACACCTTCGTCTATTTCCTAAAGCTCCCCTTCACCTACGACGGCACGATGGACATCCTCGGCGCCGGCTGGGCGTTCATGGTGATGGGCTCCTCCGTCGCATACGGTTTCGCCCTCGTCGCCGTGAACTACTGGATCTGGAAGTTCAACCAGCTTTAGCGGCGCGCGCCCGCGGATGCGCGCGCTCGAACACGCTCATCAAATGCATCTCATCGACAGCGGTATAACGCTGCGTCGTCGACAGCGACGCATGCCCCAGCAATTCCTGTATCGCGCGTAGATCACCGCCCGCCGCCAACAGATGCGTCGCGAACGCATGGCGCAACGCATGCGGCGTCGCACTCTCCGGCAAACCCAACGCGCGCCGCAGATACTGCATCAACCCCTGCACGATGCGCGGGTTCAAGCGCTTCCCCCGCGCGCCATAGAACACAGGATCATCGCGCGTCGCGCCATACGGACAAATCTTGATGTAGTCGTCGATCGCAATCCGCGCCTCAGTAAGGATCGGCACCACACGCTGCTTATTGCCCTTGCCCGTAATGACCAGCGCCTCCGGCAGCGGCAACGCCTCGCGGTTCAATCCCAGCGCCTCTGAAATACGCAACCCCGCGCCATAGAGCAGCGTCAGCACCGCAACATTGCGCGCCGCCACCCAAGGCTCCGCCCCAAAGATCTCAGCTTCGTCCAGCAACGACTGCGCACCATCAACCGACACTGGCTTCGGCACCCCCGGCGGCAACTTCGGCGGCCGCACGCGCCGCACGTTGAGGTTCTCGACCAACCCCTGCTTCTGCAAGAACATAAAGAACGTCCGCAGCGCCGACACCGCCCGCGCCACGCCACGCGGCCCCAACCCATCCTCGCGCCGTGTCGCGAGCCAACCGCGCACATCCGAAGCCGACACGTCTTTCAACGCATCAAGATCAACCGCCTCACCGCGGTGCTGCTGCAAAAATCCGAGAAAACCGCCGACGTCATGCCGATACGCCTCGACGGTCTTCGGCGACAGACGACGCACATGCGTCATCTGCTCCATCCAACTCACCATCGCGCCAGCAGCATCCATCGCTTGATGAAGCGAGCGTGCGCGTTAACAGCGCCTTACTTCCGCGGCACCGTTTGCCCCGTCTTCGCCCAATCGGCCAAGAACGCGGCGAGCCCTTTGTCCGTCAGCGGATGCTCGATCAACTGCTTGAACACGTTCGGCGGCAACGTCGCGACATCCGCACCTGCCTTCGCCGCTTCCGTCACATGCATCGGCCCACGGATCGAGGCCGCGAGAATCTCCGTCTCAAGCCCCATGTAATTGTCGTAGATCCCGCGAATATCGCGGATCAGCTGCATGCCGTCCTCGCCGATATCGTCGAGCCGCCCGACGAACGGCGAGATAAACGTCGCCCCCGCCTTCGCCGCGAGCAGCGCCTGGTTCGCCGAAAAGCACAACGTCACGTTGACCATCGTGTCTTCGTCGCTAAGCGTCCGGCACGCGCGAAGCCCCGCCCACGTCAGCGGAACCTTCACCGCGATGTTATCCGCAATTTTCGCCAGCGCCCGGCCCTCGGCCAACATCCCGTCAACGTCGGTCGCGGTCACTTCCGCCGACACCGGCCCGTCCACCAGCGAGCAAATCTCCGCAATTGTGTCGGCGAAATTGCGCCCGGATTTCGCGATCAACGAGGGATTCGTCGTCACCCCGTCGATAAGCCCCGTCGCCGCCAGGGATTTGATCTCGCCGACATCCGCCGAATCGATGAAGAATTTCATGGCCCTTGACCTTCCAAACATAATCGGGCGGACCATAGCGCATGCTCCCCTTCACGGCCGAAGAAATTGCGAACGTGCCTGTGGAAGGCGAGACCGTCGGCGTCGTCGTGCCGCGTCCGCTGAAGGGTCCACTCGACTATCGCGTGCCGCCGGGCATGAACCTCACGCGCGGCAGCATCGTCGTGGTTCCCTTAGGGCGCGGCGGCGATCGCGCGCTCGGCATCGTCTGGGGTCCCGGCGAAGGCACATTCGAACGTTCGCGCCTCAAAGAAATCGAACACGCCTACGACGTCCCGCCGCTGAAAGAAGAACTGCTGCGCTTCCTCACCTGGATCGCAAACTACGTCGTCGCCCCAATCGGCGATGTTATCAGTCTCGTGCTGCGCGCCCCCGAAGCCCTCGAACCCGAACGCGAACGCAAAGCGATCCGCCTAGGCCAACACCCGCCGCAAAAAGTAACGGACGCCCGCGCCCGCGTCCTCGAAGTCGCCGCCGACGGCATGGCGCGCTCCCTGAAAGAATTCGCGCAAACCGCAGGCGTGACGACGCAAGTCATCACCGCCCTCGTCAAAATCGGCGCACTCGAAGAAGTCGTCCTGCCGCCGCGCCCGCCCGCAAAACCAGATCCCGCGTTCGCCGGCCCAACGCTCTCGATCGCGCAGGCGAAAGCCGCAGCCCACATGATCAAATCGGTCCACGCGCAAAAATTCGACGCCATGTTCCTCGACGGCGTCACCGGCTCCGGCAAAACGGAAGCCTATTTCGAAGCCGTCGCCGCCGCGCTGCAAAAGGGAAAGCAGGCGCTGATCCTGCTGCCCGAAATCGCGCTCACCGTGCAATTCCTCGAACGCTTCACCAAACGCTTCGGCGCGCGCCCCACCGAATGGCATTCCGATCTCACGCAGGCCCAACGCCGCCGCAACTGGCGCCATGTGATGACGGGCGACGCGCGCGTCGTGGTCGGCGCACGCTCAGCATTGTTCCTGCCGTACAAAGAACTCGGCCTCATCATCGTCGACGAAGAACACGACAGCGCCTTCAAACAGGAAGAAGGCCTCATCTATCACGCACGCGACATGGCGGTCGTGCGCGCCAACATCGAAAACTGCCCGATCGTCTTAAGCTCCGCGACGCCATCGCTCGAAACCTGGGTCAACGCCGAAAGCGGCCGGTACACGCGCCTGCATCTGCCCGAACGCCACGGCAAGGCAACGCTGCCCGAAGCCGCATTGATCGACATGCGCAAAGAGGAAACGAAATCCGGCGAATACCTCTCGCCCACTCTCGTGCGCGCCGTCGAACACAGCCTGGCGCAAGGCGAACAGGCGATGCTGTTCTTGAACCGCCGCGGCTTCGCCCCGCTCACGCTCTGCAAAGCGTGCGGCCACAAAATGGGCTGCCCGCGTTGCACGTCGTGGCTGGTCGAACATCGCTACAAGCGAAAGCTCATCTGCCACCACTGCGGCTACGACCGGAACATTCCGCCCAGCTGCCCCGAATGCAAAACAGCCGGCGCCTTCATCGCCTGCGGCCCCGGCGTCGAACGCGTCGCCGAAGAAGTCGCCGCAAAATTCCCGAACGCCCGCACCAATATCGCCTCCAGCGACACGATGGGCGGCCCACGCCAAATCCAACTCGCGATCGAAGCGATCGCCAACCAGGAAATCGACATCCTCATCGGCACGCAAATCGTGGCCAAGGGGCACAACTTCCCGATGCTCACACTAGTTGGCGTGGTCGACGGCGACTTAGGCCTAGACGGCGCCGACCCCCGCGCCCGCGAACGCACCTTCCAACTCCTGCATCAAGTCTCAGGCCGAGCCGGCCGCGCCGACCGCCCCGGCCGCGTCCTCATCCAAACGACAGACCCAAATCATTCGGTGCTAAAGGCGCTAGCATCCGGCAACCGAGACGCCTTCTACGCCGCCGAATGGGGCCGCCGCGAAATGGCGGGCTTGCCCCCCTTCGGCCGCATGGCCGCGCTCATCATCTCGGGCCGCAAAGAACAACAAGTCCACGAAGCCGGCGAACAACTAGCCGCCACAGCACCCAACGCGAAAGGCGTCCAAGTCTGGGGCCCAGCCCCCGCCCCCCTCTCAATGATCCGCGGCCAAACCAGATTACGCCTAGCCGTCCACACCGAGCGCACGGTGAATATCCAAGCCTACCTCCGCACCTGGCTCGAAGGTGTGAAGCTCCCGTCAGGCGTCTTCCTAACAATCGACGTCGACCCACAGAGCTTCATGTAGAAGATCGAAGGTCACGGCTCAGTCGAAAAGGCTCTAGTCCTGGCACCGCGTGCGCCCTCGCCTGCTCTTCTCTAAACCGTCCCAACCACCCCCACGGTACGATACCCGACGCACCCTGAGACGATCCGTCCTCAGGCGCGCTTTTGCGCCGTGTTGCGCCGCAATGGGGGCTATGGTAGACCCCGCGCGCGGCGTCGGCAGGGGTAGAATTCGCGCCTTCCCCACAAGCAAAAACTGTCGCAAATTCAATGGCTTAAGCCTCGCCGAAATTTCGGCGTTCGTCGGGCTTGAGCGATCCTTTGTCTGGAGAGCAGCAAACCGTGGCAAGCGAGAACGTTTCGGTGTCGGGTCTGGCAGGCCGCTATGCGACCGCGCTGTTCGAACTCGCATCCGAATCGAAGGCGCTGGATGCCGTCGGCGGCGACCTCACGCGGCTGAGCGCTCTCATCGACGGCAGTCCTGACCTGGCGCGCCTCGTGCGCTCGCCGGTCTTCTCGCGCGATGAGCAAGGCAAAGCGATTGCCGCCGTTCTCGATCGTCTCGGCGTCGATCAGCTCACGAAAAACTTCATCGGCCTGCTCGCGCAGAAGCGCCGCCTGTTCGCACTCCCCGGCATCGTCCGCGATTTCGAAACACTGCTCGCCAACCAGCGAGGCCAAATGTCGGCCGAAGTGGTGAGCGCTCAAGCCTTGAAGCCCGAACAGCGCACCGCGCTCGCCGGCACCCTCAAAGACGCGTTGAAGCGCGATGTCCGCATCGCCGAACGCGTCGACCCCACGCTCTTAGGCGGGCTGATCGTCAAGGTCGGCTCGCGTCAAATCGACTCATCACTCAAATCAAAGCTCGTTCGTCTGGAACGCGCGATGAAAGGCGCCTGAGACAGCCATGGATATCCAAGCCGCAGAAATTTCCGCGATCCTGAAAACGCAGATCAAGAACTTCGGCGCCGAAGCCGAGGTCAGCGAGATCGGCCAAGTGCTGTCCGTCGGCGACGGCATCGCGCGCATCTACGGCCTCGACAAAGTGCAAGCCGGTGAGATGGTCGAATTCCCGGGCGGCATTAAAGGCATGGCGCTGAACCTCGAAACCGACAACGTCGGCGTCGTGATCTTCGGCAACGACCGCGACATCAAAGAAGGCGACACGGTTAAGCGCACCGGCTCGATCGTTGACGTGCCGGTGGGCAAGGGCTTGCTCGGCCGCGTCGTCGATCCGCTCGGCAACCCGCTCGACGGCAAAGGTCCGATCGCCTCCACCGAACGCCGCCGCGTCGACGTAAAGGCGCCGGGCATCATCCCGCGCCGCTCGGTGCATGAACCGATGCAGACGGGCCTGAAGTCGGTGGACTCGCTCATCCCGATCGGCCGCGGCCAGCGCGAGCTCATCATCGGCGACCGCCAAACCGGCAAGACCGCGATCGCACTCGACACCATCATCAATCAGAAGTCGGTGAACGCCACCGGCGACGAAAAGCAAAAGCTCTATTGCATCTACGTCGCCATCGGCCAAAAGCGTTCGACCGTCGCGCAGATCGTCAAGACGCTCGAACAGTTCGGCGCGATGGAATACACGATCGTCGTCGCCGCGACCGCGTCGGATCCGGCGCCGCTGCAGTTCCTGGCGCCGTTCGCCGGCTGCACGCTCGGCGAATTCTTCCGCGACAACGGCATGCACGCCGTCATCATCTATGACGACTTGTCGAAGCAGGCCGTCGCCTACCGTCAGATGTCGCTGCTTCTGCGCCGCCCGCCGGGCCGCGAAGCCTATCCGGGCGACGTGTTCTATCTTCACTCCCGCCTGCTCGAGCGCGCCGCGAAGTTAAACGACGCGAACAAGGGCGGCTCGCTCACCGCGCTGCCGATCATCGAAACGCAGGCCTCCGACGTGTCGGCCTACATCCCGACGAACGTCATCTCGATCACCGACGGCCAGATCTTCCTTGAAACCGAATTGTTCTATCAGGGCATTCGCCCCGCGGTGAACGTCGGCATCTCGGTCTCCCGCGTCGGTTCGTCGGCGCAGATCAAGGCGATGAAGCAGGTCGCCGGTACGATGAAGTCAGACCTCGCGCAGTATCGCGAAATGGCCGCCTTCGCGCAGTTCGGCTCCGACCTCGACGCCGTGACGCAGCGCTTGCTGAACCGCGGTTCGCGTCTGACGGAGCTGTTGAAGCAACCGCAATTCGCGCCGTTCCCGGTCGAAGAGCAGGTGATCTCGATCTACGCCGGCACGCGCGGTTATCTCGACAAGCTGCAGGTCAGCCAGATCGGCAAGTTCGAACTCGAACTGCTGCAGTCGATCCGCGCCGGTCACAAGGATCTGCTCGACGGCATCCGTAAGGAAAAGGCGCTGACGCCGGATCTTGAAGCCAAGCTGAAGTCGATCCTCGAAAACTTCACCAAGAGCTTCGCGTAGAACCAGATGCCGAGCTTAAAAGACCTCCGCAACCGCATCGCCAGCGTGAAGTCGACGCGCAAGATCACGCGCGCGATGCAGCTCGTCTCGGCATCCAAACTAAAGCGCGCGCAAGAAGCCGCCGAAGCTGCGCGCCCCTACGCTGAAAAGATGCAAGGCGTTCTCGCGAACCTCGCGTCGGGCATCGCGGGCCAAGCCGGCGCACCGAAACTTCTCGCCGGCACCGGCCGCGAAGATACGCATCTGCTCGTCGTGATGACCGCCGATCGCGGTCTCTGCGGCGGCTTCAACACCAACATCGTCAAGCTCGCGCGCCAGCACGTCCAATCGCTGCTGCGCGACGGCAAGAAAGTCAAAATCCTCTGCGTCGGCCGCAAGGGCCGCGATCAGCTGAAGCGTCTCTACGCCAACCTGATCATCGGCACGGTCGAACTCAGCGGCATCCGCCGCTTGGGCTTCGTGCATACACAGCCGATCGCCAAACAAGTGCTCGACCAATTCGACCTCGGCGAAGTCGACGTGGTGACGCTGTTCTACGCGCGCTTCAAATCGGTGATCAGCCAGATCCCGACCGCGCTGCGTCTGATCCCGGCCGAAGTGCCGAAGGGCACCAAGACGGCCGACCTCAAAGGCGGCGCCTACGAGTACGAGCCGGACGAACAAGACATCCTCGCCGAACTGCTGCCGCGCAACGTCGGGATCCAGATCTTCCGCGCGCTGCTCGAAAACCAAGCGTCCGAACAGGGCGCGCGCATGGCCGCCATGGACGCAGCGACCCGCAACGCGGGCGACGTCATCGACGCGCTGTCGACGAAGTACAACCGTTCGCGCCAGGCGCAGATCACCAAAGAACTCATCGAAATCATTTCGGGCGCCGAAGCGCTCTAAGAGGCAGACATGAACGCTCCCACCAACATCACCGGCAAAGTCACTCAGGTCATCGGCGCCGTCGTCGACGTGCAGTTCGAGAACGAACTCCCGGCGATTTTGAACGCGCTCGAAACCAAGAACGGCAGCATCCGTCTGGTGCTCGAAGTGGCGCAGCATCTGGGTGAATCCACCGTCCGCACCATCGCGATGGACTCGACCGAAGGACTCGTCCGCGGCCAAGAAGTGAAAGACACCGGCCGCCCGATCTCGATCCCCGTGGGTCCGGGCACGCTCGGCCGCATCATCAACGTCATCGGCGAACCGATCGACGAAGCGGGCCCGGTGAAGGGCATCGAAATGCGCCCGATCCACGCCGACGCGCCGAAGTTCACGGAACAATCGACCGAAGCGCAAATCCTGCTCACCGGCATCAAGGTCGTCGACCTGCTCGCCCCCTACGCCCGCGGCGGCAAGATCGGCCTCTTCGGCGGCGCCGGCGTCGGCAAGACGGTGCTCATTCAAGAACTCATCAACAACGTCGCGAAAAAGCACGGCGGCTATTCCGTGTTCGCCGGCGTGGGTGAACGTACGCGCGAAGGCAACGACCTCTATCACGAGATGATCGAGTCCGGCGTGAACAAGGACCCGAAGAAGGGTTCGACCGACGGCTCCAAATGCGCGCTGATCTTCGGCCAGATGAACGAACCGCCGGGCGCCCGCGCCCGCGTCGGTCTAACCGGTCTCACGGTGTCGGAATACTTCCGCGACCAGGGCCAAGACGTGCTCTTCTTCGTCGACAACATCTTCCGCTTCACGCAAGCCGGTTCGGAAGTGTCGGCGCTCCTCGGCCGTATTCCTTCGGCGGTGGGTTACCAGCCGACACTCGCCACCGACATGGGCGCGCTGCAGGAACGCATCACCACGACGAACAAAGGTTCGATCACCTCGGTGCAGGCCATTTACGTCCCCGCCGACGACTTGACCGACCCCGCGCCGGCAACGTCGTTCGCCCACTTGGACGCGACGACCACGCTGAACCGCGCGATCTCTGAAAAGGGCATCTACCCGGCCGTCGACCCGCTCGACTCCACCTCGCGCATTCTCGACCCGCGCGTCGTCGGTGACGACCACTACCGCGTCGCCCGCGAGGTGCAGAGGATCCTGCAGAAGTACAAGTCGCTGCAGGACATCATCGCCATTCTGGGCATGGACGAACTCTCGGAAGACGACAAAGTCCTCGTCGCCCGCGCGCGCAAGATCGAACGCTTCTTGAGCCAGCCGTTCCACGTCGCCGAAATCTTCACGAACACGCCCGGCGTCTTCGTCGACATCGCCGACACGATCAAAGGCTTCGACGGCCTCTGCCGCGGCGACTACGACCACCTGCCGGAACAAGCGTTCCTCATGGTCGGCACCATCGAAGACGCCGTGAAGAAAGCCGAACGTCTGGCGGCGGAAGCGGCGTAAGAAGAAAGGTTCACCACAAAGCCTCAAAGCACTCGAAGCTCCACAAAGAAGGCTCGTTCGGCGCGAAGCGCCCGTCCTTCTCCTTCGTGAAACTTCGTGCTCTTCGAGGCTTCGTGGTGAAAACTGAATCGAAGTCGCGCTAACGCGCGAAAGTAGGATGAAATGGCCAAACTGCACTTCGACCTCGTGTCACCCGAACGCCTGCTGATCTCGGCCGACGTCGATCAAGTCGACGTGCCGGGCAGCGAGGGCGACTTCGGCGTCTTGGCCGGCCACGCGCCGGTGATGACGACGCTGCGCCCCGGGGTGCTGACGATGATGGCCACCGGCAAGTCGCCGGAGAAATTCTTCGTCCGCGGCGGCTTCGCCGAGGTCACGCTCGAAGGCCTGACCGTGCTCGCCGAAGAGGCAATGCCGCTCGCCGAACTCGACACCGCCGCGCTGGAGCAGCGCATTAAGAACGCCGAGGAAGACGCCGCCGACGCGAAGGACGAAGTGTCGCGCCGCCGCGCCCAAGACCAACTCGAGCAATTGCGGGAACTACGCGCCGCCCTCGCGCATTAAGTCCGGTTACGATAGGCAGCACGCCCGGTTTTTGCTAAGTTCCGCCCGGTAAGGACCCGCGAACGCGGGCGGGCTTGGGGTGTTTCAACTTGGGAGTGGCCGCCATGGCGGACCATTGGACGCTCGACACGATCAACTGGCAGAAGTTCGACCCCACAAAGGTCGACCCGGCCCTTCTGCGCGCCGTGAAAGCCGCAGCCCTCGTCGAATACAACGCCAAGGACTACGTCGAATACCTGCGCAAGGTGTTCAAGAACGACCCCAAGACGATGCAGGTCCTCGAACACTGGGGCACGGAAGAGGTCCAGCACGGCGACGCGCTTGGCCGCTGGGCGGAAATCGCCGACCCCACGTATAATTTCAAAGAAGCCTTCGCCCGCTTCCGCGAAGGCTACACGCCGGAGCATTTCGTCAACGCCGACGGCTCCGTCCGCGGCAGCCGCATCGGTGAACTCATCGCGCGCTGCGTCGTCGAATGCGGCACGTCCTCCGGCTACACCGCGCTGCGCGACGCGACGCAAGAACCGGTGCTGAAACAAATCTCAGGCCTGATCGCGGCGGACGAGTTCAAGCACTACCGCCTGTTCTACGATCTCATGCACGCGCAGCCGGAAAAGCCCCCGGGCTTCTGGCGCCGCCTCTACATCGCCGCCACCCGCCTGCATGAGGCAGAAGACGACGAACTCGCCTACGCCTACTACTGCGCCAACGTCCCCGCGGATAAGGCCGACGAGATCAAATACGACCGCAAATCGTTCCATCAGCAGTACCAAGCCTGCGCGATGTACATGTACCGCCGTCCGCATATCGAGCGCGCGGTGGCGATGATCGGCCGCGCCATCGGCCTGCACCCGGAATCGCGCGTGGTGAAAATCGCCGGCCGCGGCTTCTGGGAAATCCTGCGCTTCCGCAACTGGACCGCGGGCAGCGCGGCGAAAGCCGCCTAACAAAAAGCCCACAATTCGCCGCCGCCCGGTTGCTGGCGCACGCCCAAGCTTGCGCCTAACCTCCCTCGGGTCGAGGGCCACGAACCGTGGCCGAACAAGGGAGACGACGATGCTGAAGCTCACAACCGCCGCCGCCATCCTCGCGCTGGCATGTCTACCGGCGACCGCCTTCGCCGCCGCGCCAACGGACGGCGCATTCCAAGTGGCGAACGTAGCCCCACCCGAAGAACCCGAAACCCCGCCGCCCACGCCGGCAACCGACCCGAACGCGCCGACGGTCAACGACGCCCCGCCTGTCGAGCCCGCGCCACCCGCGCCAGAGAATCCCGTCGCGCCGACCGACACGCCCGAAGCCGTCGAAGGCGCAACACCGCCCGCGCCGACGGAAGGCGTGCCCCCCGCCGCCGTCGAAGACACGCCCAGCGCCCCGGCCGCCGAAGCCGCCGCCGAAACAGCGGTCGAACAAGAAGCCGCCAGCAGCGGCAGCAACATGGGCACCATCATCGCCGTCATCGCGTTCCTGGCCGTCGCCGGCGGCGCCGCCTACTGGTTCATGAACCGCAAAGCCTAGTCTGGGAGCGCGGGCGTCCCGCCCGCTCTCACTTTCCGCCGCGCCACCGCACCAGCGCCTCTCATCCTCCCCCGCAAGCGGGGGAGGATGACCGCGTCAGCGGTGGAGGGGGCCGACACAGCGCAACGCGCTAAAACCAAGCCCCGCCGTCACTTCGCCTCATCCGCATGAATCGCATGCAGCACGCGATGAAACACCGGCGCCAACACGACGCCCGTCACCGCAATCAACAACAACCCCGAATACAGCGCATAAACCCCGGCGAAAATTTTCGCCCCATCGCTGTCGAGCACCGCCACCGGCCCCATCCCGCTCAAGATCATCGCAGCGTTGAGAAACGCATCGACCAACGGCAACTGCGCAAACACGACATACCCGGCGACGCCACCGGCCAACGACACCGCAATAAACCCAACCGCAATCGCCAAAGACCAAGCGACGCGCTGCGCAAACACCACCCGGCTCGCCAACTTCTGCCGCTTATGCTCGAACCGAAACATCACCAACCTCCGCGCCGTCTATCGTAGCCCGCAAGTCTACACGGAAAGTCCTAGACCCTGGGACCGCGGGCGTCCCCGCCCGCATCCGCCGCAGCGAAGCGAAGGCGGACGCCGCGTCTCAGCCTCCGACGGCCGCCGATCACCCACCCTCACCCCGCGCAGCAATCACCTCATCAAGCGCCGCCAAGTACGCCAGAACCTCCTCATCGCTCAACGCGCTCACCACGCTCTCATGCTGCTGCACCAACATCGGCGACGGCACCAGATAAACCGAAGGCTCCTCCTCGCGCACCCATCGCCCTCCCGCTCGCTCATGAAGTCCTCCAAAAACAAAAAACCCGGGACCGCTTTCGCGTCCGGGACAAACTCCACCATCTACTGAATTTCACCGCCGACTGTCGCCGAAATCGCCGAAAAATCAAGAAAAACCGCGTCAGCGCAGAACGCTATCCTCCCCCGCCTGCGGGGGAGGGGCCGACGCTGCACCAGCGCAGCAGCTACTGACACACCAGCGCACGATGTTCGACCGAGCAAAGCCGCAATAGGTGCTTTATTCCACGTCGAAGAGACGTACGACGTCGTCGATAGGAATATTGCTGCCCTTTCGCGTCCAAACTTCGCAGAGCGGCTGGGCAGCCGCGATACGGTCAAATTTTCTCACTTTCAGGTTAAAGTAGACGGGAGAGGTTTTATCGTTGGCTAGAAGGCCCAAGCGGCGCTGATCAATCCGCGCAAGGCGTCCGGTCTCTCGAGCGAGCACATCGATTGGGGTTAGGTGGCTAACGATTTGCCAGGGCGCGGTCCAATAAGCTTCGGCGTCGGCCCGCCGCACGCCATGAGCAACAAGCACGCGGACAAAATCGGCTTGAAAGCTCTGGTCTTGGAAGCTCTGCAGAGTCCATGCATACAAATCGTCTCTCGCAACAGCGATTTCCTCGGATACAAGTCGGGCAACAAATTCGGCCACGATCGCTCGTTGAAGGTGAACACCGCGTGCGTCGAACCTTCCGCTTGGTGGCGCACCAAGGGCTTCCATAGCCTCGATCAATTCCAATGGGCTGCCGACCGTTGAGCCGGTGGGCTGATCTGCCGGTGTAACTGTGTAAAAACAGGTCATCCCATCGGACGAGCACACCTCAGCAATCTGTCGACTGGTTTCCTCTGCCACGGAATCTAAAGAAAAGAAGGCTCCCGAGCCAACGCGAGCATCGATCTGCATGCGGTGAACGGGACACGCAAGCATCTTGCTGGCAATGGAAGAGACGATCAGTGACGAGCACTCGATTGTGTCCGTTTCGCTGCGCAAGGCGTAAAGCCGCCGATCCGCCGGGTTGAACGCACCGTGCGTGACCGAATAGCAGACACCGCACTCACGTAGTACTTGCTCACTTGGTTCGCCAGGCAGCGGAAAGACGAAGCCGGGCAATGCGGAGAGTTTGTCCCACGTTCCACCAGTATGGCCGAGCGCTTTGGCCACAATAAATGGCGACAAAATTCGATTGTTTAGGCGATGTCGTATCGCGGACAGAACAATTGGCATGATGAGCGCGACCTTCTCGGAGAGTGCCCCCGTCGGGTATCTACGGATCATGCGGTCGTCAGGAAAAGTCGGCCGGTAGTCGAACACGTCGCCACTTCGGCGCATCGCTTCCGTCAGTTCAATAGCGTCAGACGAACTCATGTCGTCCATTGTGACCGCCGCTAACCAGTAGCCAAGTTGCATGTCACTGGCGCTACCATCAGTAACGCTGCGGACGAAGGCTGACCAAGTCGTTGCGCCGGTAAGCAACGATGCGAGCGTCAGACCTCCAGATCGCGTTCGCCGGTCTTCACGAGATTGGCTTGCTAACGGTTTCGCGTCCTTCGCCGCTAGGACTGTGTCCAGCAACTCTCGATAGCCAGCTGCCTGGGGCGCGTGTTCAAGGAATGCGACAATGGCACCCCTCTGCGCGGGCGTAAGCTGATCAACCGCGTCAGCTAAGGCGGTGACAACAGAGCCGCTAACGGAAATGCCTTTGCGAATCTGCGACGAGAATTCGAAATAAGGGCGCATGCTTCTTCCCCCTGAATGGTTCTAGTTAGGGAGGCTAATTGCGCGCGGCAGAACTCCGCCACATCACTCAGAGACGCGCGATCACCATCGAGTAGAGGTATCTCGTCATGCGAGACGAAGCCGGCCCAGCTCACCTTGTCGGCTTCACGAAGAGTCGGCGACAGGCCACTTGCTGACGCCATGTAGAACGATCCGTGCCATGACACACTTGAGAACACAAATGTCTTGCGGACCAACGGAATCAAGTCTCGTGCGCGTTTCTTGACTCCAAGCTCTTCGTAGATCTCTCGCGCGGCAGCCTGCTGTGGCGTCTCCCCCGGCTCAACTTTTCCGCCAGGGAAGCAATACGTGGCGCCCCGAGCGCCGTGTTGCTTAACCACAAGCACACGGGAACGTTGATCGATGAGCAATACCCGAGCAAATCGAAAAATCACTTAGTCGGCCTCAGTTTAGAATTCCGTAGGAACGAAGTGATGCGTGCAGTCGGTCGGTTGCGCTCGACAAGTCGGAGAACGTGTTCTCAAATCGAACTAGCTTCGCGCCACTGGCGGCGGCGTATTTTTCCGCAGCCTCGATGAAGTAGCATTGCGTCGCATAAGTGTGATGTAGCTGCGTTGCCTCATCGAGGCTTCGACTCCGAAGAGAGATCATGCGTTTCCAGTCCTCCTCGCCTACCGTCACCAGCACGAGCACGTCGGCGTCCGGAAGGTGTTGCATATCAATGCGTGCTGTCTCTTTTATATTTTCAAAATAGGGATCAGTCGGCGCGATCAACCACTCCATTCCTGGTTTGCCTAGATAGTGGAAACAGAGCTTGTCATAATAGCTGTCTACAAGGGCCACTCCGCCATCGTTCGCGATCGCTCGGGCCTCAAAAAGACCAGGTACCCGCGCGGAGCGGAACCAGTGGATGCAGGTTGCGTGACCGACGCGCGCGCGCTCGCGCACTGCCGCGGGCCATGTATCCTCCTCTGGTTCCAAAAAGACTCTCGCATGAACTCGTTCCGAGATTTGCGCGAACAAGGACGACTTGCCGCAAGCCGGCAGACCAATTCCTACGACGAGTACCCCACTCTTGGTGTCCAAGCCCATCTGAAGAGTCCCTAGCTAGGCAAGGTTGACTGCATGTCAGTCCAGATTTCTGTGAATATCTCGGTCGGTACACGCTCCGCATCGATCACGCGAATCTTTCGCGGATATCGTCCTGCTGATGACAGGTAATTAAGTCGAATTTGTTTCTTCTCCTCGATCGACTGCGCATCGTAGCGATCAAGTGACGTTCGAAGCGTCAGGCGTCGTCGCGCTTTTGTTGGATCAATGTCGAGCAAGTAAATGCGCGAGATCTGGTCGACCGGAAAGACGATGCGCGCCGTTCGAGCAAGCCGCCTAGCGAGGTTGGTGTCCGCCCCAACCTGATACGCGAGCGTAGACAAGAACCATCTGTCCATCAGAATCACCACGCCGTCAGACAGAGGTTGCATCACATGCTTTCTGAATGTTTCGTTCATTGCTGCGAAGTGTGTCAGTGCCTCCGTCATCGGGTCCGCCTTCGCGAAAGCCGTTGAAAAGAGTATTTGCCGCAACACGTTTGCAACCGGGCTGCTACCAGGAGATTTGAACGTCCGATATTCCAGGCGACGCTTCGCTAAGGCTTCCTCGATCATACGAATTTGAGTGCTCTTGCCGGAGCCATCAATACCGTCAAAGCAATACAGATGTTTTGCGACCACCAGAGTCACCGTCCAAAAGTGCTAAGTGCAGTATTATAAAGGAGGTTGAATGTTACGACAGTATAATTAGGATAGCAAATTGACCGAAGAATCTACGTCAGGGAAAAAGTTATGACGATGTCATGGTCGCGGCTTCTGTCCAACGAGCGCCTCCGCAGACCAGGCGCCGAACCGCAAGAGGGTCGAAGCGCGTTTCAGCAGGATATCGATAGGATTGTGTTCTCATCAGCCTTTCGGCGCTTGGCGCACAAGACGCAGGTGCATCCATTGTCGCTCAACGACCATGTTCACACCCGCCTCACTCATAGTATCGAAGCGTCATCTGTAGGGCGATCTCTGGGCACGATTGCGGGCACTGCGATCTGTTCCAAGAATGGTGCTCGCCAGTTCTCTCCAAACACAATTGGCGACGTGGTACAGGCGGCGTGCCTCGCGCATGACATCGGAAATCCTCCGTTCGGGCATAGTGGGGAGGAGGCAATTCGCCAATGGTTTCGTGAAGGAGGTGCTGGCGGCCTTAGCCTCGATGTTTCACAGATCAGGGACTTCGAGAATTTCGATGGAAACACACAGGGCTTTAGGATTCTCACCAACGTTGAGAACAACTGGAAGGCCGGGGGCCTGCAACTGACTTATGCGACGCTTGGTGCGTATGCAAAGTACACAAGAGCAAGTTCAGTCGAGGGCGACGGGTATCCTAGCGGAAAAAAAATCGGGTTCTTCAAGTCGGAACTGCCGTACGCGATCGAAATGGCGCAGCATCTTGGGTTGCCAGAGCGCGTTGCGGAGAAAGCGTTCTGGTGTCGCCATCCGCTGGCTTTCTTGGTTGAGGCTGCTGACGACATTTGTTATTCGATAATTGATATCGAGGACGGGTTCGAAATCGGCTTCCTGTCCTTTGACGAAGCGAAGGGCATTCTTGAGCCAATCGCCGATGCAACTTATGCGGCGCTCACTCCGAGCGAACAGATTCGAAAATTGCGAGCGGTGGCAATTGGAAATCTCGTGCGGGAATGTTCGAGTGCGTTCGCAACAAATGTTCAACCGCTCCTTGACGGCGCATACTCCACCGCGCTGCTTGACGATACAAGGTATCGGGATGCAGTTGCCAGAGCGAAGCAAGTGGCCGAGCAAAAACTGTATTGGTCGGAGAGCAAGACGAAACTTGAGATAGCTGGTTCTGAGATCATTCGAGGGCTGATGGGAACGTTTTCGGACGTTGTTCGCGCGTTAGAGGTGGTGAAGTTCGACAGGGACAAACTCACCGGAACGCCCCAGCGACTTGCGCGCCTAATGGGTCGAGAAATCGCGACTGCCACCGATACTTACGAGGCGATGCTGTGTGTCACTGACTTCATCTCGGCGATGACAGATCGGTATGCCCTCGACCTCTATAGATCTCTGCGAGGTATCGCGATCTGACTGCATCTCATCACCCCCCACTCAACGCCCCAAATATATGCACCTCCGCCTTCGGCTTCAATTTCACGCTGACCTCGTGCACGCGCTCGCCGTCGACGAAGATGCGCATGTGCTCGCGGATGCGGTTCTGCTCGTCGACCACGCGGAAGCGGATGCCGGGGAAGCGTTGGTTGATGTGGGCGAGGGCTTCGTCGATGGTGCGGCCTTGGCACGCGACATGCGTGGCGCCGTCGGTGTAGCTGCGCAGCTGTTGCGGCACGAAGACGGTGACGGTGGTGGTCATCGCTGGGAGCGCCGGCTTCCAGCCGGCCCTTTCTGACTCGCCGCAACAAGAAGAGCCGGCAGGATGCCGGCGGTCCCAGGAAGACAAGAGCGGGCGGGGACGCCCGCGGTCCCAGGGCTAGAGCGCGTTCGGCGGCGCGGGGCCTTTCGCTCGACGCCGATCACAACCGGCTCACCGCTTCCACCGAATAGATCTCCGGCAGGTGTGCGGCGATCTGCGTGAAGCGGCCGCCTTCGTTCGTGCTCGCCCACACCTCCCCGCCCGTGGTGCCGAGATAGAGGCCGACGGCCTTCATGTCGTCGCGGCAGAACGCCTGCCGCTTCACCGTGAACCAGCCCTGTTTCTTCGGAAAGCCTTTGTCCTGCCGCTCCCACGTCGCGCCCGCATCGCGCGTGCGATAGACGGCCGGTTGCCCACCGGGGCTCGTGCGCGGCCACACGTCGGAGCCGTCCATCGGAAACACCCACGCGGTGTTTTCGTCGCGCGGATGGCCCAAAATCGTAAAGCCGATATCGCCGACCTCTTTCGGCATCTGCTTGCCGATGCGCTCCCATTTATCGCTGGGCCGGTCGAGCCGATAGATGCCGCAATGATTCTGCTGCCACAGCCGGTCCGGGTTCGTCGGCGCAAAGGCGATGTAGTGCGCGTCCTGCCCGAACTCCGGATAGGGATCGGGGAAGAAGTTCGCCTCGACGTTCTTGTTCAGCGGCGCCCACGAACGCGCGCGATCTTTGGACTCGAACACGCCGCCCGTCGACGTCGCGATATAGAGGTGCCGCGGATCGCGCGGATCGATCAGAATCTGATTGAGCAGCGCCCCATCCGGCGTGCCGCCGTCGGGCGGACACCATTTCCAATACATGCGGTGCTCGTTGAAGCCCTCAACCCCTTCCCACGAAATCCCGTCGTCGGTCGAAACGAACAGCCCCGGCGGCGACGTCCCCGCCCACCAAACTTGCGGGTCGTCCGCATGCCCCGGCGAGATCCAAAACGTATGGCCCACCGCCCGCGGATGCGAAGCCACAGCCGTCGCACCCAGGCCACCATTCTTTGGCGCCGCATCGACCTTCGGAAACGCCGGCGGCACACGCGCCTCGATCCAAGTCTTCCCCTTATCGACGGATCGAAAAATCGTCGGCCCCAAATGCCCCGTCTTCGCCGCCATCAACAGCGTGCCGGACTTCCCCCGGGGATCGCGCACGATATGGTTGACGATATTGCCGAGCAGCATCGGCCCCTCGACGCGCCACGTCTCACGCGCCGGATCGCTATGAAAGAACCAAGCGCCCTTGCGCGTGCCGACCAACAGCGTGACCCCGCGCGCAGCCGGCGCTTTCGGTTTCGTCGCAGCAGTCTTCGCCATGGAAAATCTCGTCGTTAGGCATGTGGGCCGCGAAACTTACAGCCCACCACGCCGAACGCCAACGACCTCCCGCGCCCTCGTTTCGTTCGTCAAATTCACGCAATGAGAGAAACTGGCTGGAGAATCTGGCCCGGTCTCACGAGACCGTGAACTAAGCGGAAACCGGCGACGTCACGTTGGACACCCACTCGCGCACATAGCGCGCGGTCTTCTCCCAGCCCGGCTCGCCGATCAGCCAGTGGCTCGCGTTGGCGACCTCGAAATACTCGCCGCGCTCGCGATAGCGCCGCGCGATCGACGCCACCGTCTTCGGCGGATTGACCCGGTCGTAAGCGCCGGCGACGCACAGCACCGGACACGTCACCTGCCGCGCATCCACAAAACTCGCGCGCCGCACGTCCATCGCCCAATGCAAAATCTCAAACGTGGCAAGCCCCGACTCCGGCACGAAGCGCGCGAACGTCGCCTCGCGTTCGCCCGGCGGCAAAAGGTCCAGCGCATGCGTCTCCGCAATCCACGCCTCGGGCCGCAGCGGCTTGTTCCAAAACTGCCCCGCCAGATAAAGCCCCTGCGCCGACATGATCTCCCAATGCGTCGTCGGCAACGTGCCCCAGGGCGAGGACGGCGCCAGCAACACGAGCGCCTTCACCGGCACCCGCGTCGCCACCATCTGCGCCACAAGCCCGCCCATCGAATGCCCGACCAGCACCGGCGGCGTCGGCATCGTGCGCACCAGCGCCTCGATATCCGCCGCATAATCCAGCGTGGACGTCAGCCCCAACTCTTTGACCGCGCGCTGCCCCGGCACCGTGTCGTGATACCGAAGCGTCGGCACGGAAACCTTCGCGCCGCCGGCTGCGAAGACTTGCGCATAACCTTCCATGGCCCAAGAAGCGCAAAACGCACCATGGATCAAAATAACTGACTCGCTCATTCGGCCATTCTAGGGGTCGGGAGGTTTCTCTCCGGCCAACAATCTCGCTCGATCGGCGGTTTTCTATCGGACAAGTTACCGCGCCAACGGGCTCAGAGACGTGGTATTCGCGGTTTGTTCTGGTGAGCCGGCCGCTACCCCGGCGATGCCAAATGGCGAAATTCCCGAACCACGCTCTCATAGACCCCGCGCTTGAAGGGCACGATCAAAGCGGGCAACTCGTCGATCTCAACCCATCGAAAGGCGTCGAACTCAGCCGGCGAATGCGCCGCGAGATCGATATCGGAATCATTGCCGAGAAACCGCAGCGCAAACCACTTCTGCGTCTGCCCGCGATACTTACCCTTCAAGGCAATGCCAACGGCCTCGCGCGGCAAATCATACGTGAGCCAATCGGGCGCCTCGGCCAGTACGTCGACCTTCGCAATGCCGGTCTCTTCCTCAAGCTCGCGCAAAGCCGCCGCACGCAGGTCTTCGCCGGGATCGACACCCCCTTGCGGCATCTGCCACGACTCGCCGACGTCGCCGAAAATCCGCCGCCCGACAAAGACATGGCCCGCGCGATTCAAAACCATCATGCCCACACAAGGACGATAGGGCAGGGTCTCGGGATCGACGATCTTGCTCATGGATGCGGCGCCGCCCCTTCGAACGGCTTCGGATCCTCCGGCAATACGGGCGCCGGCGCAGCAGCAGGAGCAGGCGGCGCCGCATGTCGCGGCTGCGGGTGCGAGCGAACCGCCGGCGCGGCGGGCGGCACCACGGCGGCCCGCGCCTCGACCAACGCCGACACCGGCACCAGCGCAATCCCTTTCTCCTCAAGGCTCGCAGCCCACGCCGTCACGCGGTCGATCGTCACGGGAAACGCCGTCGCAATCCCGATCGCCGACCCGCGCTGCTTGGCCAATTCCTCAAGCGTCGTGAATTCCTTGTCGATGGCGTCCCGCGTCGGATTGCGATCAATCAAACGGTCGCCACGCGCAAAGGCGGCTCCTTCGACGCCGGCGACCTCGCGCGCAATCGATTGATCCGCCTCGCCGTTGTCGACGAAGTAGAGCCCACGCCCGGACGTCGCGCGAAGCAAACCCTGAATGTCCGGCTCGCTCGCCAAAAACTTGCCCCCTTGCGAGGCGATCAAACCTGAATACCCCGTGACCTTCGCCATCACCCGCCGCAGCCGTCCCGGATTTTCTTCCGCCTGCGCCCCGGTCAACAGCGTGTCCTGCCCCGGGTCGTTGTCGGGATAGTCGTAGGGCTCAAGCGGAACCTCAAGCAGCACCTCATGACCCTTCGCGCGCGCCGTCGAAACACGCCCCTGGAGCGAGGAGCCGTATGGCGTAATCGCGAGCGTCACGCCTTCGGGCAAGCGGTCGAGCGCCGCTTGCGTCGCCGCCTCGCCCAGCCCCAGGCCGCCGATCACCACGGCGATCTTCGGCCGCGGATCCGACTTGTCGAAGGGCCGCGCATAAACGTCCATCGGCTTGCGCCCGTCGTCGGCAATCTTGGGCAGCGGCCCTTCGACCGCCATCTCGACCAAACCCGGATCGCTGATGACGATGCCGTTCGCCGAGACCAACGACATGGCCGTCGGTGCGGCGGCGTCGATCGGCCCGCCGGTGCCGGATGAAGCCGGCGCCTGCTCGATCTTGATGACCTGCTTGGGCTCGCCGTCGTCGGCGTCCCCAAACACGGATACGATGATGATGATCAGAAACGCGACGACCGCGACGATCGTGCCGACGGTACCTAGAAGGTGCCTGCCGCCCAAGGCGCCGAGGCCGCGGGTCTGACCGGCGGGATACCCAGGCATGGACATGAATGAGGGGCTCGGCGTCGTCGTTCCGGAAGGGGCACTAGAATGTGCCCCGTCCGGACTCCGTTAATCAAGTGGCGCGAAACCGCCTCAGTTCGGCTTCGGCGCGTTCGCCGGCGGTGTGACGCTCGAGACCATCTCCTGGCCGCGCAGCAAGCGCATCGCATAGGTCAGCTGGAAGTCGTCGAACTTCTCCCCCGCCTTCGGCTTCACGACCGGTCCGACATGCGGCTTGCGGCCGCCTTCTTGCGCGTCGAGATGCTTGGGCAGGTTCGCCTCCGACAGACGATCGGCCGCTTCTTTCTCGCTGTCCGCATCGGCCGCTTGTTCGACCAGGATGTCCGGATCGATGCCGGTGGCCTGGATCGAACGACCCGACGGCGTGAAGTACTTCGCCGTGGTCAGGCGCAGCGCACCGTCGACCCCGCCCGCGAGCGGGATGACCGTCTGCACCGAACCCTTGCCGAACGACCGCGTACCGATCACGCGTGCACGCTTCTGGTCCTGGAGAGCGCCCGCGACGATTTCCGACGCCGACGCCGACCCTTCGTTGATCAGCACGACAACCGGAACGCCGGCAAGGATCTGACCCGACCGCGCGCCATAGCGTTGCGTATCGCCCGCGCGACGGCCGCGGGTCGAGACGATCTCACCCTGGTCGAGGAACGCGTCCGACACGAAGATCGCCTGATCGAGCAGGCCGCCCGGATTGTTGCGCAGGTCAAGCACGACGCCGCGCAGCTTGTTGCCGATCTTAGCTTTAACCTGATCGACCGCCTTATCGAGCCCGTCTTCCGTCTGCTCGTTGAACGTAGTGATGCGGATGTAGGCGATGTCGGCTTCCTGACGGAAGCGAACGCTTTCAACGCGAATGACCGCGCGCGTCAGCGTGATCTCAAGCGGTTTCTTCTCGCCCTTGCGCAGAATGGTGATCTTGATCTGCGAGTTGACCGGGCCGCGCATCTTGTCGACCGCTTCCGAGAGTGTCATGCCCTGGATCAGCGTGCCGTCGATCGTCGCGATGAGGTCGCCGGTCTTGATCCCGGCTTTTGCCGCCGGTGTCCCGTCCATCGGCGAGATCACCTTGACGAGCCCATCTTCCATCGTGACTTCAAGCCCAAGCCCGCCGTACTCGCCGCGGGTCGACACCTGCATGTCCGAAAAATTCTTCGGGTTCAGATAACTCGAGTGCGGGTCGAGCGAGGTCAGCATTCCGTTGATCGCATTCTCGACCAACTCTGCGTCCTTCACTTCACGCACATAGTCGTTCTTCACGCGTTCGAACACGTCGCCGAACAGGTTGAGCTGACGATAGGTATCCGTACTCGCGACGGTGACCATCGGCGCCAGCGCCAACGCTGCGCCGAACCCAATGCTGCCTGCCACGCCTGCTAAGATAAGTTTGTTCATGGAACTATCCGCTCACCTTGTCTTTGAGCCCGGCAAACCAGGGCGCCGGATCTACCGGAACGCCATTGCGCCTAAACTCGATGTAAAGCCTCTCGCCCCCGCTGCCGGTCTGCACGCTCTTGTGTTGTGGGCGCCGGCCCGCACCCATTCTTCCGACCGGCTCTCCCGCAAGCACCGTTTGACCGACCACGCCATCGATCTTCGCAAGGCCTGCAAGTAAAACATGATAGCCGCCGTTGGCTGAGATTATCAACATTTGACCGTAGCCTCGGAAGGTTCCGGCAAACATGATTTTCCCGTCACACGGAGAAGTGACAGCCGATCCGGGGCGCGTTTCCAGGCGAATGCCCGCCAAATGGCCACCGTCACCATCTTCGGCCCCGAACCTTGCCGTAAGTTCACCGTTAGCGGGTAAGGTCAACATGCCTTTCAACCCGTCCAGCGACGTGGTGCGCGCAGAGCCCGCCGTCGCGATCTGCTTGGTGATCACCTGGCTGGAGGGCGCCGACGAAGGCCGTTTGGCGTCCTCGTTTAGGCTTGCAATCAGGGCGCGCAAATCCCCCGCCTGTTCGGCAAGCCCACTCGCGCGCGACTGCGTTTCTTTCAAATATTGATCCGTCTGCGCCGCAAGACTGCGCCGGTGAATCAAGAGTTCGCTCAAAACGTTCCGATCCTTGTCGAGCGCGGCCGCAGCCGCCGCAACCTTCAACCGCTCCTCCGCCGCGTTCTGACGCAAGCCGCGCAGTTCGGAGAGATCGTGGCTCAGCTTTGCGGCTTCTTTTTGAACGGCTGGAACGACCGCCGACAAAAGCATAGCCGAGCGCGCGGCCGCCGTCGCATCGTTAGGCCGCACGATCAGCGCGGGCGGCGGCTCGCTGCCCATACGCTGCAGCACCGCCAGCAACGAGGAAAGTTTTCCGCGCTGGTCCACCAGCGCACGCATGGCCGCAGCCTCGCGCGTCTCGAACACGGCAAGCCGCTGCTCGACGACATTGAGATCGCGCTCGCGCGCCTGCGCCGTCGCCGCCGCTTGGATCAACTTCTCGCGCAAATCGCGCTGTTCTTCGGCAAGCTTGGCCGCCGAATCCGTCAGGCTCTCGATGCTGCGCCGGTCGTCCCCAAGCTGTTTCTCGATCGCGTCCAGTTTCTCGAGCGGATCGGTGGTCTCGGCCTTCTGCGCCGATGCGAACGGCCCGGCGCACAAAAATGCCCCTAGCGCCGCAGCGCTCACAGCGTTCCGCAATTTCGAACGTCTCGACATCGAACGCCGCACAACCTGGCTGATTCTCACCAGCATGCCACAAGCAGCCCCACGCGTCCGCCGCGATCAGCCCTTCTTGGTCTGATGCGCAACCGACTGGATCCGCGCCTTGATCTCGTCCGGATCGCCATGAAAATGCGTCTCGGCCGACAGCATCTTGTCGTTGAGTTTATAGACCTTGGGAACCCCGGTCGGCAGGTTGATGCCCTCGATCTCAGGCTCGCTCAAACCCTCAAGATGCTTCAGCAGCGCGCGCAACGAATTGCCGTGCGCCGCGATCAGGACTTTTTTCCGGGCCCTAATCAGCGGAACAATCTCCCGCTCCCAGTACGGCAGAACCCGCGCCGAAACATCCTTCAAGCTCTCGCCGCGCGGAAGTTCGTCTGGCGGCACGTTCCGGTACCGCGCATCCTTGCCGGGAAAGTCCGGATCGTTGCGATCGACCAACGGAGGCTGCGTCGCATACCCACGCCGCCATTGATGCACCTGCGCCTCGCCGAATTTCTCGACGGCTTGAACCTTGTCCTTGCCCTGCAGCGCACCGTAATGCCGCTCGTTCAGCCGCCAGTCCTTCACGACCGGAATCCACATCTGATCCATCTCTTCGAGCGCCAGCCACAGCGTCTTGATCGCCCGGCTCTGCAGCGACGTGAATGCGATGTCGAACGCGAACCCGTCCTTGCGCATCAGCTTCCCCGCCGCCCGCGCCTCGGCAATGCCGACCTCCGACAACGGACTGTCCCGCCAGCCCGTAAAGATGTTCAGTTTGTTCGCCTCGCTCTGCCCATGGCGAATGATGACGAGGTCGTAGGTGGCGGACATGTTTGCGCTCATGAAGGTAACGTGAAGGGCAGGGCGAGTTACGCGAATTTCGCCCTTACGGCAAGCGAGGGCGGCCCGGAACCACGAACCCGCGCCGTGATTAGACAAGCGTCACAATCCCGCTCTAGCCTTGGTCGGCATGACGTTTCGCGTCGCCCAAATCTCGGACACCCACCTTAGCGCGGAGAAGCCGTTCTTCGTCGCGAACTTCAAGCGCATCGGCGAAGCTCTGACGCGCGAACTGCCCGATCTCGTGATCAACACCGGCGACATTTCGCTCGACGGCGCATCGCGCGAAAGCGACCTCGCCGAAGCCCGCCGCCTGCACGACGCGCTGTCCGTGCCCTATCTCTGCATCCCCGGCAATCACGACGTCGGCGACAACATCGACGTGCCCAACGCGCACAACCGTTTCGACGTCGAATGCCGCGCGCGCTACCTCCGGCATTTCGGGCGCGACTGGTGGCACGTCGACGTGCCGGCCTGGCGCTTGATCGGGATCAACGTCCAACTCTTCGCCAGCGGCGAGGACGCCGCGCGCGAGCAAACGTCATACATTGCCGAGGCCGTCGCCGGCGCGCGCGAACGGCGCATCGCCCTCTTCGTTCACAAACCGCTCTTCGACGCCCACGAGCGAGAAGATGTCGTCGGCGGCCGCTTCTTGAACCCATCGTCGCGCCGCGACTTGTTGAGCGCGTTCGGTGACGCGCGTCCGGACCTCGTCGCCTGCGGCCACGTCCACCAATTCCGGGAGACCGAGGCCGAAGGCAGCCGCCACGTCTGGGGACCCTCCACGGCCTACTTCATCCCCGACGCGCGCCAGCCGCGCTACGGCCGCAAAGAAGTAGGCTTCGTCCTCCACGACCTACGCGACGACGGCACCCACGCCAGCCGCTTCGTCCTCGCGCGCGGCACGGAAAACCTCTGCATCGCCGATTTCCCGGCAGCCTACGGACCGATGCATTGACGACGGACAATATCGCAGTCGCTACGACGGACTGCCGTGACGCTTCGCGCCATCTTGCGTCAAAACTCGCATCAGGTTGGCCGTCGACCAGCTTGCTACACCAGTTCCAGCAAAGTCGCGGTCGAAAGTCCAAATGTCCGCGTTCGTCACCCACGCACAGCTCAGCACGTGTGCGTCGCGGACGGATCCGTTTTGGCTTGCGGTGGCATCGCGCAGTGAGCGCTCGGCACGCTCAATATGCTCGGCGGTTTGTTGTTCCGTGATCACGACCAAGCTCGTCACGATGCGATCGAGCAGCGGCAACAACTCCGGCCGCCGGAGACCATGCTCGATACGCTTGCGCGCCTCGATAAGCGCACGTTCTGACACCACGAGGTATCGAGCCCGCGCCGCAGTTTCCAGCGCCTGAGCGTTTCGGCCCATCGCTGCGGTGATCAACAACGACGCGTCGACCACGAGCACCGAGCGGGGCTCGTTCATTTGGCGGCTTTAGGTTTACGCTTCGAAGGCCGTCGAGCGGCGAACGACCAATCCGTCTCGTCAACGTCGATGCCAGCCTTGCGAAGCGCGGCATCATCCGCTGCACGATCTCGCCCCCGCGCCAGCCGCTCTGCATCCAGAAGCACCTTTCGCAACGCCCCGATATCCGCCTTCTTCAACGGCGTGAGGATCGCAACGGTCGTGTCGCCGGAGGTAATCGGCGTCGCCCCATCGAGCGCTGCAATAGCCTCAGTGCTGATCTTTTGCAGGTCGCGAATCGTGATGCGCTTGTTCATAGGAGTTACATACACCTGTATGTAACTCGGCGCAATCACTACACGCGATGGTAAGGATGCCCCGACAAAATGGTCATCGCCCGAAACAATTGCTCGGCCACCATCGTCCGCACCAATAGATGCGGCCACGTTTGCGTGCCATAGGCAAGCGTTAGTCGCGCGCGCGGTTTCACCGCCGCCGGCAGTCCGTCAGGCCCGCCGATCACGAACAGCGCGCGCGCTTCGCCCGCATCGCGCCACGTCGCGAGCTGCTTGGCGAACGCGTCGCTCGACAGCGACTTGCCGTGTTCGTCGAGTGCGATGAGAAGCGGCGCCTGCGCGCACGCTTCGACGATCTTCTCCGGTTTGCGCTCATCCGCTTCGCTAAGCGCAAACGAAGAAAACCCGAGCGCGCGTGCCGTATCGCGGGCTCGGGTCAAATAGGCGAGTGCCATCTGGTGTTCCGGCGCGGACTTCGCGCGTCCGCCGGCCAGAATCTCGATCTCAAGCGCCAAGGACTAGACGGCTTCGGCGACCGAAGCGCCGTCGCTCCACATCTTCTCGAGATTGTAAAACGCGCGCACCTCGGGACGGAACACGTGGACGATCACGTCCATCGCATCGACCAGCACCCAATCGCCCGCAGGCAATCCTTCGGCGCGGCCCCTGATGCCTTGCTTCTTCAATTCTTCCGACAGGTGCTCCGCGATCGCGGCGACGTGGCGGTTCGAGCGTCCGCTCGCAATCACCATGTAGTCGGCCATCGGTGTCTTACTCGCGAGCTCGATCGAGACGATGTCTTCCGCCTTATCGGCGTCGAGCGTCTTCAAGACCAGGTCGAGCAATTTTTTGCTGGGTTCGGATGGCTGCTGCTTGGCGGCTTTCGCGGCAGTAGCCTTTTTCACCGGCGCTTTGCGCGTGGCCGGTGTGGTGGACTTCGCCCGCGGCGAGCGGGTCGTACGCTTTGCGGTCAGTGGTGTACTCCTTTGCTGGCGCGGTTGAACGGGCGTTCCCACTCGACCGACATGCGGTATGCAAAGTCATGCACCGTATGGACCAGAGCGGTAATCCCTCTAACGAAAACACGCCCCTTGCGCGAAGCACCGAGGCGATAATCAGGCTAACACATCTCAGATAACGCAACGATGACGTTTTCCAAGAGTTTCGCGCCAAAGTGAACGCACGAAGCGCCGTTTGGAGCCAAAGAATGTCTCTTAAGCATGCTGCATCACCGCCACACGCCGCGGTTGCGCAGCGCGGTGGCGGAGGCGGGGTCCAGCCGCTCCTGGATGAACGTCCAGGCGGGCGGCGCATGGTCGGCCAGATGCGCGGCGTCGCGGACACGTGCGTCCTTCAAAGCCTGCGCCGCGGGGCTCGCCAAAGCCCTTGATGTAAATCCGGGCCGCGCGATCACAGCGATTGGCACCAGCGACGCAATCGTCTGCCACCGCCGCCACAAGTGGAACTGAGCGAGATTGTCACCGCCCATCAGCCAAACGAAATGCGCGAGCGGAAAGCGCTTCTTCAACGCGGCGATCGTATCGACGGTGTAGCGCGTGCGCAGCTCCGTCTCGATCGCACTGACGACGATGTCGGGATGCGCCGCCACATCGCGCGCGTGGGCAATCCGCCGTTCCAGCGGCGCCATATCGTCCGCGCTCTTCAACGGATTCTGCGGCGCGACCAGCCACCACACAACGTCGAGCTTCAACCGCCGCAGCGCGATCAGACTCAGATGCCGATGCCCTTCATGCGCCGGATTGAACGACCCGCCCAGAAGCCCGATGCGCGCGCCCCAGCGCGCCAGCGACACCGCGCGCATAGGCAGCGTATCAGGGCCGGGTTTGGCCATCGCCCCGCACGACATATTTGAAGGTGGTCAACTCACGCGCGCCGACAGGCCCGCGCGCATGCAGTCGGCCGGTCGCAATCCCGATCTCCGCGCCAAAGCCGAACTCCGCACCATCCGCAAACTGCGTCGATGCGTTGTGAAGCACGATCGCGCTGTCGACTTCCCGCAAGAAAGCTTCCGCAGCCAGCTTATCCTCGGTGACGATGGAGTCGGTGTGCGAAGATCCATACTTCGCGATATGCGCAATCGCGCCTTCGACGCCCTCGACGATCTTCACCGCCATGATCGCATCGAGATATTCCGTGTACCAATCGTCCTCGTCTGCGCCTTCGACGCGCGGATCGACGGTCTGCGTGATCCGGTCGCCGCGCACTTCGCAACCCGCCTCGATCAGCGCCAGCACCAACGGCCGCAACAAGCGTCCCGCACCCGCGGCGTCGATCAGCAACGTCTCGGCCGCGCCGCACACCGAAACGCGCCGCATCTTCGAATTCAAAACGATTTCGACCGCCTTGTTCAGATCGGCCGCCTTGTCGACATAGACGTGGCAGTTCCCGTCCAGATGCGCGAGAACTGGCACGCGCGCATCCTTCTGCACGCGCGCGATCAAGCTCTTGCCGCCGCGCGGAATGATGACATCGATCGCACCGTCCAGCCCCGCGAGCATCCGCCCGACCGCGCTGCGATCGGCCGTCGGCACCAACTGCACGGCTTCCGGCGGAAACCCAACGCGCTGCAAACCTTCGACAATCGCCGCCTGAATGGCGCGCGACGAACCTAAAGCCTCCGACCCGCCGCGCAGAATGACGGCATTCGCCGACTTAACGCACAGCGCCGCGGCATCTGCCGTCACATTCGGCCGGCTCTCATAGATGATGCCGATGACGCCGATCGGCACGCGCACGCGGGCGATCTTCAACCCATTTGGCCGCGTCCATTCGGCCTCAGCCGACCCCAGGGGATCGGAGAGCCAGGCAACCGCTTCGATCCCGCGCGCCATCGCCTGAACGGATTCCGGCGAAAGCCGCAAGCGATCGGCAAACGCAGGTCCCGCGCCGCTTTGGAGACAGGCTTCGACGTCGCGCGCGTTGGCCGCAAGGATCTGCTTCTCGCGCGCCAACACCGCTTGCGACATCGCGTGCAAAGCGGCCGCGCGCTGTGCCTTGTCCGACTTTGCCAACACACGCGCCGCCTGACGCGCGGCAACACCCATGCGGTCGAGCATGTCGTCGAGGTCTTGGCCCTCGGTGATGGGAGCGTTCATATGCGCAGCAACGCCATGTCGTCGCGATGGATCATCTCAGATCGGCCACGGTAGCCGAGGATGGTTTCGATTTCACCGCTTTTCGCCCGCGCAATCTTACGCGCATCCTCCGCGCCATAGGCGATCAACCCGCGCGCCACCTCGCGCCCGCTCGGATCCTTAACGACGACGCAGTCGCCGCGTTCGAAGACGCCGTCGATCGCCACAACACCCGCCGGTAGCAAGCTCTTACCTTGCGACAGCGCGCTCACCGCGCCGGCATCAATCGTGATCTGCCCGGCTGGCTTCAGCGCGCCCGAAATCCACCGCTTGCGCGCGGCAGCAGGCGTCGCCGGCGCAACGAACCATGTGCACCGCGCACCATCTTCGATCGCCTGGAGCGGCGGCCGCAAAGCCCCGTTCGCGATCACCATATTGGCGCCCGCATCCATCGCAATCCGCGCCGCCAGAATCTTTGTCGCCATCCCGCCCGATCCCATATCGGACCCGGCCGCGCCCGCCATCGCATCGATCTCAGGCGTGATCGCTTTCACTTCCGGAATGAACCGCGCATTCGCATCATGCCGTGGGTTCGACGCATAAAGACCGTCGATATCCGACAGCAGCACCAAACAATCCGCCTCGATCATTCCCGTCACCCGCGCCGCGAGCCGGTCGTTATCACCGAAGCGAATCTCGGCCGTCGCCACCGTGTCGTTCTCATTGATAACCGGCACGCTACCGAGGCCGATCAACGTCTTCAGCGTCGATCGCGCATTGAGATACCGACGCCGATTCTCCGTATCGCCCAGCGTGAGCAGCACCTGCGCAACGGTCACGCCGTGCGCCGCCAACGCTTCGCTCCACGCCCGCGCCAGCGCAATCTGCCCGACAGCCGCCGCCGCCTGCGCTTCTTCAAGCTTCAGCGCGCCGGCACCGAGCCCAAGTGCGCGTCGCCCCAACGCAATCGCACCCGACGACACCAGCACGACGTCTTGCCCGCGCGCTTTTACCCGCGCGACATCCGCCGCAAACGCGGCGAGCCAATCGCGCGCAAGCGCACCCGACGCCGCATCTACCAGAGTTGAAGAGCCGATTTTGACGACGAGGGTACGAGCGGAGGTGAGCTTGGCGCTCACGGCGCCCAGCCCCGCTCAGTCGGAAGACCTTCCGGCTCCTGAAGCCGTTCCTGTGCGCGCACCGCGGCCGTGTCGGCGACGACCGTCGGCGGATGCTCGGCGCGCCACTGGGCCAGTGCCGCGGCAAGCGCGCGCAACACGCTCTCCACGTTGTCGCCTTGCTCGCCCGACATCATCATCGCGTTGACGCCCGACACTTCGGCGACCGCGCGCCGCTTGCGCTCGGTATCGCCGGGGCTCATCAAATCGCTCTTGTTGAGCACCAGCACTTCGTACTTGGTCTCAAGCCCGTGGCCATAGGCCTCGATCTCGCGCCGCACGGTGACATAGGCCTTCGCCAAATCCTGCGGCGACTGACCGCCGTCGAGCAAATGCAGAAGAACGCCGCAACGTTCCGCATGGCCCAAGAACCGGTCGCCAAGCCCCACGCCCTCATGCGCGCCTTCGATCAAACCGGGCAGGTCGGCGATGACGAATTCGCTCTGATCGATCGCCGCGACGCCAAGCTGCGGGTTCAACGTCGTGAACGGATAGTTGCCGATCTTCGGCCGCGCCTGTGTAACGGTCGCCAGGAAGGTCGACTTCCCTGCGTTCGGCTGACCGATAATCCCAACGTCGGCGATCAGCTTCAGCCTGAGCCAAATCGTCTTCTCTTCCGCAGGCTCGCCCTTCGTCGACTTGCGCGGCGCGCGGTTCGTCGAACTCTTGAAATGCGCGTTGCCCAAGCCGCCTTCACCGCCCTGCGCAAGAACGAATTCCTCGCCCGCGCGCGTCAGGTCGTAGAGCAGCGTCTGATTGTCTTCGGCGTAGACCTGTGTCCCCACCGGCACGCGCAGCAGAATGTCGTCGCCGCCGGCGCCGGTGCGGTTCTGGCCCGCGCCGCCCATACCGCGCTTTGCCTTGAAGTGCTGCTGATAGCGATAGTCGATCAGCGTATTCAGATTGTGGGTCGCTTGCAGGATCACATGCCCGCCGCGTCCGCCATTTCCGCCGTCCGGCCCGCCGAATTCGATAAATTTCTCGCGCCGGAAGCTGACGCAACCGGGACCGCCGTCGCCGGCCTTCACGTACAATTTGGCCTGGTCCAGAAACTTCATGGGCGTACTAAGGGGCTACCAACGAGCGGGGTTGCGCTCACTCATCCGGCCGCCAATAGAGAGGGCCGCCGCTGAGCACCATCCTAAGTAGTACAATCGCCAAAAATTCGCGAGTCTGATTTCGCGTTTGAGGTGAAGGATGCGGGCCGTTTCTCACCGCCCGCACCGCACAAAACCCCTCGATAATGCGTCAGGCGACGCGTTCTTCGCGCGCAATGCCCGCCTTAATCTCGCTCCACCGCGCCCGCGGCAGCGCCATCTCGAGGCAGCGCACATGCGTGCCCCGCGCAAGGCAATGCCGCTGCGCCTCGGCATAATAGCGAAAGCCCAATTTGGTCAGCACGCGGCCCGAGGCATGGTTATCCGCGTAGTGCCCCGCGATCAGCTGCGGCAGCCCCACGACCTCGAACGCATAGTCGCGCAAGGCAGTCCCGGCCTCGCTCGCATAGCCGCGATTCCAATAGGGCTCGCCCAGCCAGTAACCAAGCTCCCATTCTTCGTCGTCGCGATCGGGCCGTGTGCCAACGCCCACCCCGCCGATCAGTTCGCCGTCGAGCGTAATCGCAAGCGGCTTTGACTTGCCCCCGGACCAAAGCTCGACCTGTTTGCCAAGCCACTCGTCGGCGGCGGCCTCGGTATACGGGTAAGGCATCGTGCCGAGGTTCTTCGATACGCGCCAATTGCTGGCCAATTGCAGCATGCGGGCGCGGTCACGCGCTTCCAGCTTGCGCAGCACCAAACGTTCGGTCGCTATCGGTTCGAACTCCATCGCACGTTCTCCTTGGACGCGAGAGGGAATAAAAAAAGAGGAAGATGGCGACCATCTCCCTCTCGAACTTTGGACCGCCATCCCGTTTCATTCCGGGTGCGGTCGATATGTGGACCGTCCGGTTATTCAGCCGCCGCCATAGCCACCGGCTTTACCCAAATGACTTGTCGGCCGCGTACGTCGAGCTTGAACGACACATGACCGCCGACGAGCGCATAAAGCGTGTGGTCGCGGCCGATGCCCACGCCGGCGCCCGGGTGGAACTTGGTGCCGCGCTGACGGACGATGATATTGCCCGGAACGACCGCCTGGCCGCCGTAGCGCTTCACGCCGAGATATTTTGGATTCGAATCGCGACCGTTGCGCGACGAACCGCCTGCTTTTTTGTGAGCCATACCGCCCTCGAATCCTTAAGCCGTGATCGCGGTGATCTTCACCGTCGTCAATTCCTGACGGTGGCCACGCGTACGATGGAAGTTCTTGCGGCGGCGCTTTTTGAAGACCTTGATCTTCTCGCCGCGCGAATGAGAAACGATTTCCGCCTGGACCTTGGCGCCGCTCAGGATCGGTGCGCCGATCGTCGTGCTGCCGCCGTCGATCAGCATGAGGACTTCGCCGAGCGCAACCGTTGCACCCGCGTCGCCCGCCAAGCGGTCGATGACCAGCGTATCGCCTTGGGCGACCCTGAATTGCTTGCCCTGGGCCTTGATGACCGCGAACATTTGGAGCTGTCTTTCTTGTCTTCTAATTGAACAAGGCGACCGACGGTGTCACAACCAGTGACGCCAAAGGCCGCCCGGAAAGGGGCGCAGTTATACGTGTGGTGGCTCGCCTGTCAAGGCGGAAAGCCTTGGAATTCGGCCAAATTCATGAACTACCGCCACGCCTACCACGCCGGAAACTTCGCCGATGTCTTAAAGCACGCGCTGTTGTGCTGGATCGTGCGCTACCTGCAGCAAAAGGAAGCACCGCTCGCCCTCATCGACACGCACGCCGGGGCAGGGGTCTATGACCTGACGGCAGCACAGGCCGCCAAGACCGGCGAAGCCAAGCACGGCATCCTGCGTCTCCTGGACCGAACCGACGCCCCCGCAGCCCTAACGCCCTACCTCGACCTCATCCGTGCCGCCAACGCCGGTCGCGCAGAACCGACGCTTTACCCAGGCTCGCCGGCCCTTATGACAGCCCTCGCGCGCCCCAACGACCGCGTCCTCGCCGTCGAACTGCATACCGAAGACGCCGCCGCCCTCAAGGAAACGCTGAAAGCCAAGCCGCGCCTGCAAATCGTGACGGGCGACGGCTATCGCACGCTCCAGAAACAAGTCCCGCCGCCGGAAAAGCGAGGCGTTGTCCTCATCGACCCACCGTTCGAAGCACCCGACGAATTCGAACAGCTGGCGAAGGCCTTCATCGGCGCCCACCGCAAATGGCCAACCGGCGTCTACATGCTCTGGTTTCCGATCAAGCACCCGGACGACGCAGCCCGATTCACCGCCGAACTTGCGAATGCCGCGATCCCAAAGCTGACGCTGATCGCCCTCGACATCGCGCGTGCTGAGGGCCTAAGCGCCAGCGGATTGGTCATCTGCAACGCGCCGTACACGCTTGAGGCCGAATGGCAGGAGCCGCTGAAATGGCTGGCGTCGACGTTGTCGCAAGGCGCGGCGACCTCCACCGCCATCGAGACCATTACCTGACACGTCATTGTCGGCAGCGGGGCGGACGCTCATGCTGATGCGGATCCGGAGACCCGCGACATGACAACTTTGCCGATACTTCTTCTGAAAGCTGCATGCATCGGAACGATCGCCACCGGCCTCGTTTCGGTTGCGGCAAGTCATCCTGCCGGCGAAGGCTTGTGGTCGCTGTTATTCGACGCCCTCCAATGGCCCATCGACGGCGGGCAAGGCGTGTTCTCGTCCGAAGCGCGAGTCCTCAATGCCGTGTGTGGCGGCATGCTCGCCGGCTGGGGCACGCTGATGTATTGGCTGGCGGGCGGTCCGATCGCTCGTGGCGATCAAGGCGCGCGGGGGGCCTTTGCCACCAGCGTGCTGATTTGGTTCACCCTCGACAGCGCCGGCTCGCTCGCTGCCGGATGGCCGGGAAACGTCGCGTTGAACTGCGTGTTTCTGCTGGCGCTGCTTGGCCCGCTTGCGGCGCTCCCCAGAGAGAACAAGGCCGCGGTCGGCTGACGTCGACCGCGCTCGCCAATTCCTTGCACCTGCGCGGCGGCTCGGCTATTGATCCGCCCCTCAAAACCACGCCCTCGGATACGGATGGGTGGCAGAGTGGTCTATCGCACCGCACTCGAAATGCGGAGTACGGCAACGTACCGTGAGTTCGAATCTCACCCCATCCGCCAGCGTTTTTCGTGCCTCGTAAAGCTCGCTAGCGCTGCACCAGGCCCAGTTCGATCTCCAGCGCGGCGCACAGGATTTGTCCGAGCGTAATGTGCATTTCTTGGATCCGCGCCGTCTGGTCCGACGGGACGACGAGAACATGATCGGAGACGCGTCGTGTGTCGCCGCCCGACCCGCCCGTAAACGCCACCGTGGCGAGCCCAAGCGACCTTGCCGTTTCAAAAGCGCGAATGACGTTCGGGCTGCGCCCCGAGGTCGTAATGCCGATGGCAACGTCGCCGCGGCGACCAAGTGCCTCAATCTGCCGCGCGAAAATCTTCTCGAAGCCAAGATCGTTGCCCGCAGCCGTCAACGCCGAGCTGTCTGTGGTCAGCGCGATCGCCGCGATGGCCGGACGGTCCTTTTTGTAGCGAATGGTGAGTTCGGTCGCGAGGTGCTGGGCATCCGCCGCGCTGCCGCCATTGCCGAAAAACAGAAGCTTGCCGCCGGCTTTGAGAGACGCCGTGCACGTCTCGACAACGCGCTCGAACGCGTCGCGCAATTGCGCCTTGGTCGCCTGTGCGACAACCAAATGCTCCGCCAACTCGGTCTCGAACAAATCACTCATGTCGCCATCATCGTGTCATCGACCCAGGACCACCGCAATCCGCGTCGGCTCCATTGCTTAAGGGCGCAACGTTATGCGCAGTTCCATGCCGCCGGTACGGCAAGCGACGGCGCCGGCATACCCTGCGGCGGGCTCGAAGTGCGCCAATCGCCACGCGTGCCGCGCATCCGTCTCGCCGTCGAAACGCTCGACGACCGCTGGCGCACCGGGGGCCAACGTGACGTCGAAACTGTCCAACGGATGCGACAGTCCTTCGCCGATCGCCTTGACGATCGCTTCCTTGCGCGACCAGCAACGATAGAAGGCGTCGAGTTGCTCGCCCTCCGGCAGAGCCTTCAACGCGCGCGCTTCACGCGGCGAAAAAAAACGCTCGGCGATGTCTTCCTTGAACGGCCGCACATATTCGACGTCGACTCCGATCTCTCGCACACGTGACACGCCGAGCGCGGCCAGCGCTTCGGAATGGCTCAGATTGAAATGAAAGTCCGGCCGGCTCGGCAGCGATGGTTTCCCATGCGACGCGTAAGCGAACCGCAAGGCCGCCGGTGCCTCGCCGAGTTCGCGCGCCAGAATCTCGCGCAACCGCCCGCGCCCGACGATGAACCGGTACCGGTCCCGCTCGAACACGAACCGCGCCGCGCGCGCCGCCTCGTCTTCGGAAAGGAAGGTGGCCAACCGCCCGCGCTCGCCATCATCGACGTCAAGCGACCACACCCACAGGTCGACGTCGATCGGCGGCGCGGCGCTCATTTCGCTGGCAGGCGTCCGTACCGGTCGTCGAAGCGCACGATGTCGTCCTCGCCCAAATAGCCGCCGGACTGCACCTCGATGATCTGCAGCGGAATATGCCCGGGGTTCTCGAGGCGATGCTTCACGCCGACCGGAATGAACGTCGACTGGTTCTCATAGAGATGAAACGTCTCGTCGCCGCGCGTGACCTTGCCGGTCCCGCTCACGATCACCCAATGCTCCGACCGGTGGTGATGCAGCTGCAAGCTGATGCTGGCGCCCGGGTTGATGGTGATCAGCTTCACCTGATGCCGGTCGCCATTGCCGATGCTTTGATATTTGCCCCAAGGCCGATGCGTGACGGTGCTCTCGCGGATCTCCTTGCGATCGCGCGCCCGCAACTGATCGACGATCTTGCGCACGTCCTGCGCACGATCCTTCGCGGCGACAAGCACCGCGTCCTCGGTCGTCACGACGATCGTATTTTCAAGGCCGAGCACGGCGGTCAGCCGCCCATCCGACCGCACCAGGCAACCATGCGAATCCTGGAGCACCACATCGCCCTGCACGGCATTCTCCGCATCGTCATGCGGCAACGCATCCCAAATCGCCGACCAAGACCCCAGGTCGCTCCAATCCGAAGACAACGCGCACGTCGCGGCACGCGCGGTGCGCTCCATCACCGCATAGTCGATGGAAATGTTCGGCGACTGCGAAAACGCCGCGTTGTCGAGGCGCACGAAGTCGAGATCCTTCTGCGCCCGCTCGATCGCCCCGCGCGCTGCTTCCAAAATCTTCGGCTCGAAGGTCTTGAGCTCTGAGAGAAACACCTGCGGCCGGAACATGAACATGCCGCTGTTCCAAACGTGACCACCGGCCGCCAGCAGCTGCTCGGCATCGCCGCGGTTGGGCTTCTCGACGAACTTGGCGACGGTCATACAGCCAGGCGCACGATCGACCTTAGACCCAATGCGGATGTAGCCGTACTCGGTCGCGGCATAGGTCGGCGCGATCCCAAACGTCATCAGGAAGTCCGCCGCCGCACCGCCGGCGGCAACGTCGACCGACGCCTGAAACCCGGCGACATCGCGTATCACGTGATCCGACGGCAAAAGCAGGACCAGCGATGCAGGATCGGCCGCCTCGCTCAGCAAGGCGCCCACCGCCGCCGCCGCACCCGAATTGCGCGCGACAGGCTCAAGCACGATCTGCGCGCCGGTGATACCGGCGTCGCGAACCTGCTCGGCGATCAGAAATCGGTACTGCTCGTTGCAAATGATGATCGGCGGCAGAAACGCCGGCGAAGCCACCCGCGTCAGCGTCTGCTGAAGCAGGGATTTCTCCGACACCAGGGGCAGCAGCTGCTTTGGCACGGACTCGCGCGACAGCGGCCACAAGCGGACCCCGCTCCCGCCCGCCAGAATAACTGGACGAATCCTCATCAACGCACCCGCAGCTGTTGTGGTGAACGTAGCGCACGGAGCTCGGCCGTGACCAGTCGCACACTCATAATCGATAACGCGTCTAAGCGCTCAAGATTATGCACCGACTTATGCGTAAATGATTGACGCTGCTCATCTATTCGACATGGCCGCCGGCGTTTTGCGGCTCGTCCGACGACGGCATCCAGGGCCGGCCTGCTGTTATCCTTCGCGACGGCTTCGTCGTGACAGCAAGACGTCGTCCAATCTATACTTTGGGGCCTGCTGAGATCGTCCCCAGCCTACAACCTAGAGCATCGAAGACTGAGGGCTACAATTTTAACAGGCAAGAAGCGTGGATTACCGGCATCACCGGCCGCACAAGCGATTTAAATCCGGTGCGTTGCAGTAGACCGAACGGGGCTTTTGTTACTTAATTCGACCGCTGCACAGGGGGCGTGCAGGCGGATCCAACCAAAACAAAAATCGGCGGGTAGCTGCTCCCATCTGCACAGGCGTTCCGTAGGGGCGCCGCGTTGGTTGGTTGAAGAATGGGTGGGGACAATGCGCAAGGATGACGGGCTTACGCCTGTGGCGGCGACGCAAGCTGCGCGCGCGCCGCGAAGCCTGGCGGACACGCAAAAACTGCTGGGCGAAATCTTCGCGAACGTCCTCTCGGTCCCCGACGTCAGCCTCGAAGACAATTTCTTCGACCTGGGCGCGACCTCGCTGCTGATGGTCCGCGCCCGCAATGAAATCAAAACACAGTTCGGCCGCGAACTCGCGATGAACGACCTGTTCGAACACACCAGCATCGCCGACCTCGCCCGCTTCATGGTCGGCAACGAAGCCGAGACCAAGGTCGTCGCCGCCCAAGCCCGCGGTGCCCGCCAAAACGATCTCTTCCAGAAACTCCGCAAGTTCGCAGGCAAAGCGCCGCAATGACGGACGCCCCTCTCGACGACACACAGGCCGAAGACCAGGCCGCCTCGGGCGGCGCGGCGATCGCCATCGTTGGTATGTCGGGCCGTTTCCCCGGCGCGCCTAGCGTGCGCCAGCTCTGGAAGAACCTGCGCGAAGGCGTGGAGTCGTTCCACCGCTTCGCCGCGCACGAACTCGAAGACGCCTTCAGCGACGAGGTGCGCAACAGCCCCGAATTCGTGCCTGTACGCCCGATGCTGACCGGCGTCGACCAGTTCGACGCCGACTTCTTCAACATGCACGCGCGCGAAGCCGCCCTCACCGATCCGCAGCAACGCGTGTTCCTCGAATGCTGCTGGGAAGCGCTGGAAGATGCGGGCCACGATCCGGCGAAATTCGAAGGCGCGATCGGCGTCTTCGCGGGCTCAGCCTACAACAGCTACCTGATCAAGCACGTCTTCCAAGACCGCAACGCCGTCGAAGAATTCACGTCGAATTACCAGGTCGGCTCGTACCAGGAATTCGTCGCCTCGCTGCAAGATTTCGTGGCGACCCGCGTCGCCTACAAGCTCGATCTCAAAGGCCCCGCGGTCAACGTGCAGAGCGCGTGTTCCACTTCGTTGCTCGCCGTCGCCGAGGCCTGCAAAAGCCTGCTGCTCTATCAAGCCGACATGGCGCTCGCCGGCGGCGTCTCGATCACGTTCCCGCAACAGCGCGGCTACGTCTCGCTCGAAGGCGGCATGGTCTCGCCCGAAGGACGCTGCCGCCCCTACGACGCCGACGCGTCGGGCACGGTGTTCGGCAGCGGCGCCGGCGTCGTGGTGCTGAAACGTCTGGACGACGCGCTCGCCGACGGCGACACGATCTACGCCGTCGTGCGCGGCTTCGGCGTCAACAACGACGGCGCGCAGAAAGTCGGCTTCACAGCCCCCAGCGTCGACGGCCAAGCCGCAGCCATCGCCTCCGCACTCGCCATGGCCGGCGTCGAAGCCGACGGCATCGGCTACGTCGAAGGCCACGGCACGGCAACGCCGCTCGGCGATCCGATCGAATTCAAGGGCCTCGAAAAAGCGTTCCGCGCCTCGACCGACAAACGCAACTACTGCGTCCTCGGTTCGTCGAAAGCGAACTTCGGCCATCTGGATGTCGCGGCCGGCATCGCCGGTTTGATCAAAGCCTCGCTGGTTCTCAAACAAGAAGAGATCCCGCCGCTCATCAACTTCAAAAAGCCGAACCCGAACATCGACCTCGCGGCCAGCCCGTTCAAATTCGTCACCGAACTCACGTCGTGGCCGCGCAGTGAAACGCCGCGCCTGGCCGGTGTCAGCTCGTTCGGCGTCGGCGGCACGAACGTCCACGTCGTCCTCGAAGAAGCCCCGCGCACCAACCGCAAACGCGCAAGCACGGCCGCACCGCACGCGCTGCCGCTCGCCGCACGCACGCCCGAAGCCCTCGCGCGTATGACGACGGCGCTCGCCGATCACCTGGAAGCAAACCCCGCGCTCGATTTGCGCGACGTCGCCCACACATTGCAGACCGGCCGCCGCGCCTTCGATCACCGCACAGCCGTCGTCGCTACAAGCGCAGCCGAAGCGATCACCAAACTTCGCGCCGCCGATGCGTCGAAAGCCCGCGCGAAAACGAACGCGCCGAAGATCGTCTTCATGTTCCCCGGCCAAGGCGCGCAATACCCGGGCATGGGCAAGGCGCTGTACGACAGCGAACCCGTCTTCCGCGATCACGTCGATCTCGGCGCCGCCATCCTCGAACCGCTGATCGGCGCCGACTTGCGCACGCTGCTGTTCACCGAGGTCCCCGCCGACGACGACACGCCGCATCCGATCCGCTCGACCGTGATGGCGCAGCCCGCGCTCTTCGTCATCGAACACGCGATGGCGCAGCTCTTGATGAGCCGCGGCATCGAACCCGCCGCCATGATCGGCCATAGCGTCGGCGAGTTCGTCGCCGCTTGTCTCGCCGGTGTGCTCTCGTTCGAAGACGCGTTGAAGCTGGTCGCCGCCCGCGGCCGCCTGATGCAAGACCAAGCGCCGGGCGCGATGCTCAGCGTGCGCATCGGCGAAGCTAAACTCGCGGAGTTGTTGAATCCCGGCGTCGACATCGCCGCCGTCAACGCACCGAATCTCTCCGTCGCCTCAGGCCCCTTCGACGCCATCGAAAAACTCGAAGCACGTCTCGACGCCGAAGGCATCGCCCACCGCCGCCTGCACACCTCGCACGCCTTCCATTCGTCAATGATGGACGGCGTCGTCGAAGGCCTGAAATCCGTCACCGCCGGAATCAAGCTCACAGCGCCGACGCGTCCCTACGTCAGTTCGGTCAGCGGCACCTGGGTCCGCGCCGAAGAAGCATCCTCGCCCGACTACTGGGCGCGCCATTGCCGCCAAACCGTGCGCTTCGCCGAAGCGCTCGCGACGCTGCTGCAAGACCCGAACCTCGTCCTCATCGAAGTCGGCCCCGGCCGCTCGCTCTCGACCTTCGCGGGCCAAGCGAAAGACAAAGCCAACGTCAGAGTATCGCTGCCGACGCTGCCCGAATTCGCCAACCGCGGCGAAGACCGCACGACGTTCGCCGCCACGCTTGCCGGTCTCTGGTGCGAAGGCGTCGCCATCGATTGGGCGCAAGTCCAAGTGCCCGGCGGCATGCGCGTGCCGCTGCCCACCTACGCCTTCTCGCGCAAACGCCATTGGATCGACGCGCCGACGCCCGACCGCGGCGAACGCGCCATCGTTGAAATCGCACAACCCGTTTTTGAATCGCTGCCGCAACCCCTCGTCGCCGCAGCCGAAGTCATCAGTATCCCGGAACAAACCCAAGCCATACAGGCCGAGCCGATCATGACCGACCGAACCACCCAACTTCAGGGCCGCATCCGCAGCCTGCTGGAAGAGCTGTCGGGCGAAAGCCTCGAAGGCGCCAGCACCTCTGCAAGCTTCCTCGAACTCGGCTTCGACTCCCTCTTCTTGGGCCAAGTCGCCCAACGCATCCAAAAAGTCTTCGGCGCCAAAGTCACCTTCCGCCAGCTGATGCGCGAATATCCGTCGATCGAAACGCTCGGCGCACATCTGCTCACCGTCGCCAAACCTGAGTCACTGCCCGCTGCCGCCGCACCCGCGCCAGCACCTGCGGCGCCGCGCCAAGTTCAAGTCGCCGCACCCGCACCCGTCGCCCGCGCGACAACGCCGATGCCGATGCTCCAAGCGCCGGCGATGCCCGCGCTGGGCAACGGCGGCAGCATCGAAAACGTGATGCAAAGCCAACTCGTCGCTATGCAGCAGCTGATGACGCAGCAGTTGCAAGCGCTGCAGTCGATGTCGGGCGGCGCGCCAATGATCGCCGCCGCGCCGGCGCCGGTCGCTCAGCCCGTGGCTCAAGCTGCAGCACCCGCGCCGAAGCCAGCGGTGCCCGCAGCCGAAGTCGCCGACGAAGCCCCGGCGCCGTCGCGCTTCTCGATGTACAAACCCGGCGAGAAATCGTCGCTCGACGAGATCACGCCGCAAAAGCAGCGCTTCATCGACGACCTCATTCAGCGCTTCAACAAAAAGGCCGCGGGCTCCAAGGCCCGCACGCAGGAATTCCGCGACGTCCTCGCCGACCCGCGCACCGCCAACGGCTTCCGCGCCGAGTGGAAAGAGATCGTCCATCCGATCGTCGCCGCCAAGTCGAAGGGCTCGAAGATCTGGGACGTCGACGGCAACGAATACGTCGACCTAGTCAACGGTTTCGGCCAAACGATGTTCGGCCACGCCCCTGACTTCGTCGTCGACGCGGTGTCGAAGCAACTTCACGACGGCTTCTCGATCGGCCCGCAATCGCCGCTCGCCTACGAAGTCGCGCGCATGTTCGCCGAGATGACGGGGAACGAGCGCGTCACCTTCTGCAACACCGGCTCCGAAGCCGTCATGGCCGCGATGCGCGTCGCGCGCGCGGTGACCGGCCGCGACACGATCGTGATGTTCGCCGGCGACTATCACGGCCAGTTCGACGAAGTGCTGGTGAAGCCGACGGCCAGCAAAACCAAACCCGGCGCGTTGCCGATCGCACCCGGCATCCCGCGCGACTCCGTCTCGAACGTCGTCGTCCTGCCCTACGGTGCGCCCGAAAGCATTGCCTGGGTGCGCGAGCATCAAGATGAGATCGCGGCCGTCGTCGCCGAAACGGTGCAGAGCCGTCACCCGGATCTGCGTCCGCGCGAATTCTTGGTCGAGATGCGCAAGATCACTGAGGCATGCGGCGCGGCGCTCGTCTTCGACGAAGTCGTCACGGGCTTCCGCACCCATCCGGGCGGCATGCAGGCGGTGTTCGGCATCAAGGCCGACATGGCGACCTACGGCAAAGTCGTCGGTGGCGGCATGCCGGTCGGCGTGCTGGCCGGCAAGGCGCAGTTCATGGACGCGCTTGACGGCGGCTTCTGGAAATACGGCGACGACAGCGTTCCCGAAGTGGCACCCACCTTCTTCGCCGGCACCTTCGTGCGCCACCCGCTGGTGCTCGCCGCGTGCAAGGCGTGCCTCGTGCACATGAAGGCGAAGGGCCCCGCACTACAGGAGGCGCTGGCCGAAAAGACAAAGCGCATGGTCGGCGAAATGAACGCCCACCTCGCCGCGCGCGGCGTCAAAACGCGCCTCGAAAGCTTCGCCAGCTGGACCTACGCGAACTTCGCCGCCGAAGATCCGATGGCGAGCCTCCTGCATCCCTATCTGCGGATGCTGGGCGTGCACGTCATCGAAGGCTTCCCCTGGTATCTGACCACCGCGCACAGCGACGCCGATCTCGCGAAGGTCGTCGACGCGTTCAAGAAGGCGATCGACGCACTGCAAGCGGCAGGTATCCTGCTCCCGCAAGGCGGCCCCGATCGCCCGACCCCAGGCCCCAACGGATCAGGTCCGAAACCGGGCAAGGAAAAAGAAATCGCACTGCCCGCGATGGCGCTCGCCTCGGCGCCCGCCCGCAACGGCGCCATGAACGGTGCTGGCGTCCACGCCAGCGCCTCAGGCGTAACCGAAGTCCCACTGACCGAAGAGCAACGCGAAGTCTGGCTCGCCGCCCAACTCAGCGACGGCGCCTCCTGCGCCTACAACGAAGGCTCGACGCTGACGCTGGAGGGTAACCTCAATCCCGACCTGCTGACGGCGGCACTCAACGACGTCATCGCACGCCACGACGCCCTGCGCGCGAGCATCTCGCGCTTCGGCGACAATCTACGCATCGCCCGCACGCTGAAGATCGACGTACCGCTCATCGACCTCTCGCGCGCGCCGGACGCCGACGCACGCTTCAAAGCCATCCTCGACGAAGAGGCGCGCAAGCCCTTCGACCTCGCCAACGGCCCGCTGGTCCGCGCGCGCCTGATCCGCCGCGCCGCCGACAAACACGCGCTCGTCTTCACCGCCCACCACATCATCTGCGACGGCTGGTCCTCCGGCGTCGTGATGCAGGAAACCGGCGCCTTCTACGCCGCGCGCCTCGAAGGCAAGACCGCCGACCTCGCACCGGCGCTGTCGTTCCAACACTACGCCGCTGAGCGCAATGCACCAAAGACCGAAGACGCCGCGGTCGAGCAATACTGGCTGAACGAATACAAAGACCAACCGCCGCCGCTCGAACTGCCGACGGACCGCGCGCGTCCGAACGTGAAGACCTTCCGCGGCGCGACCTACACCGAACACCTCGACGCCACGCTGATCAACGCCGTGAAGAAGGCGGGCTCGCGCCACGGCACGACCTTGTTCGCAACCCTCTTCGGCGCGACGCAAGTGATGCTCGGCAAGCTCGGCGGCGAAACCGACATCGCACTCACCGTGCCGATGGCGGGACAAACCGCGATCGAAGACCAAGTCCTCGTCGGCCATTGCGTGAACTTCCTGCCCGTCCGTGCGCGCTTCGAAGCGACGCAGTCGTTCGGCAAGCATCTGGAAACGGTGAAGGATAAAGTCTTCGCCGCGCTCGACCATCAGAACTACACCTACGGCACGCTGGTCAGCCGTCTCGGCATCAAGCGCGACCCGAACCGCACGCCCATCACCGACGTCCAGTACAACCACGAAAAATTCGGCGAAGGCATCGTCTTCCCGGGCCTAAAGACCTCGGTCCTCACGAACCCGAAAGCGTTCGTCGTCTTCGACCTCTTCTTCAACATGACCGAAAGCGACGCCGGCGTGCGCGTCGACGTCGACTATTCGACCGACCTCTACGACGAAGCGACGATCCAACGCTGGGTCGGCCACTTCCGCGCGCTGCTGCAAGGCGTGGCGCAAGACACCTCGCGCCCCATCGGCGAACTCTCGATCTTGAGCGACGAAGAGCGCCGCTGGCTGATCGCCGATCTGAACGCGACGCAGATGAACTACTCGAAGGATGCGCTCGTCCACGAACTGATCGAAGCGCAAGGCGCGAAAACGCCTGACGCCGTCGCCCTCAAGTTCGACGAGGCGACGCTCACCTACCGCGAGCTCAACGAACGCGTCGCCGTCATGGCGGCCCGTTTCTCGAGCTTGCTGCCCGACGGCGGCAAACGCATCGCCGTCGCGCTCCCGCGCTCGCTGGAGTTGATCGTCGCCCTCATCGCCGTCCTGAAGTCGGGCAACGCCTACGTCCCGCTGGATGCAACGCATCCCGCAGCGCGCCTCACGCAAACGCTCGAAGCCGCGGACGTTAGCTTGCTGGTCTGCGCCGAAGACGACATCGCCGCGTTGGCGCCCGCCGGCGCGCAAGTCATCCGCCTCGACCACGCCGCTCCGTTCGTCGAGGTCACCGAAATCAAACGCCCGCGCGAAGGCGCATCGGCCGCCGCCTATGTGATCTTCACCTCCGGCTCGACCGGCACGCCGAAGGGCGTGGAGATCGAACACCGCGCCGTCGTCAACTTCCTACTGTCGATGGCGAAGGAACCGGGCTTCACCGCCAAGGATTCGATCGTCACCGTCACGACGGTCTCGTTCGACATCGCCGGCCTCGAAATGTACCTACCGCTCATCACCGGCGGCACCGCGCTAATCGTCAGCCGCCAGCAAGTGAAGGACGGCTTCGCCCTCGTCGACGTCATCAACAAATCCGGCGCCACCGTGCTGCAAGCGACGCCGTCGCTCTGGCGCATGCTCGTCGAAGCGGGCCTGAAGCTCGGGCCGAAACTCAAGATGCTCTGCGGCGGCGAACCATTGCCGCGCGACCTCGCCAACCGCCTGCTCGAAGGCGGCGGCGAACTCTGGAACGTCTACGGCCCCACCGAAACGACGATCTGGTCGTCCGCCGGCCGCGTTGAAGCAGGCACCGGCCCGATCACCATCGGCGCGCCGATCGCCAACACGCAGCTCTACATCCTCGACACCAGCGACCGCCTCGCCGCCATCGGCGTGGTCGGCGACCTCTACATCGGTGGCGACGGCCTCGCGCACGGCTACTTCAATCGCCCCGACCTCACGGCGGCCGCCTTCCGCACCATCGACATCGGCGACGGCATCATGCGCCGCCTCTATCGCACGGGCGACGTTGGCCGCCGTCTCGTCAACGGCGCGATCCAGCTGCAGGGCCGCAAGGATCAGCAGATCAAACTGCGCGGCTATCGCATCGAACTCGAAGACATCGAAGTCCACCTGCGCCGCGCGCCGGGCGTCAGCGACGCCGCCGTCGCCGTCCAGCGCGCCGACGACAGCGACGCGCGCCTCATCGGCTACTACGTCGCCGCCAACGGCCAAGACATTTCGCCGAAGACATTGTCGGGTCACCTCAGCCAAAACCTGCCCGACTACATGGTGCCGGTGCATTGGATGCGCCTCGACGCCATGCCGCAAACCGCGAACGGCAAACTCAACCGCAAGGCCCTGCCGCCGGTGAAGTTCGGCCGTCAGCTCAAGATCGTCTCCGAAACTGCCGCGCCCCAACTGACCGCGTTCGAAGAGAGCGTGGCCCAAGTCTGGCGCGATCTCCTCAAGACCGACGACGTCAGCATCGACACGCACTTCTTCGACGCCGGCGGCCACTCCGTGCTCGCCCTGCAAATGGTGGCGCGCCTGCAGGCGCAGCTTCAGCGGCAGGTCACGATCGCCGACCTCTTCCGCTGCCCGCGCCTGCGCGACTTCGCCAATCAGCTCGGCGACGCGCCCGGCGCCGCCGCCGACGCCGAAGAAGCCAAGATCGTCCGCATCCAAGAAGCCGGATCGCGCACGCCCGTCATCGCGTTGAACAACGCCTGGAACCTCTGGCCCTTCGCGAAGGCGCTGGTCGACCGCCCGCTAATCAGCATCCAATTCATCGACCGCACCTTTAGCGAACCGAAATCCGCGCCGAAATTCGCCGAGGTCGTCGACGAAGCGGTGAGCCTGATCCGCGCCGCCCAACCGCACGGCCCCTACATCTTGCTAGGCCCCTGCATCCTTGGCGCCATCGCGCTCGAAGCCGCCCGCCGCCTGAAACAAGAAGGCGAAGAAGTCGAACTCGTCGCCATGCTGGGCACAGAGCCCGCGCGCTTCTTCGCCGACGCGCCGCTCCGCGACCGCCTCTTCAACTACGGCACGATGGAACTCCGCCGCATCAAGGACAACGTGGCCCTCTGGCGGCAAGACAAAGTGAACCTGACGTTCGTCCTCGCCCGCTTCAAGCTGATGCACCGCCTCGGCCTGCCGCGCCTCGCGAAAATGCTGGGCTGGCGCGAACGTTGGCACGACGACGACCTGCACCTTCAGCACATCATCGATGCCTACGCCGATCAGGTGACCAGGCCCTACGACGGAACCGTCGCCTACTACAACAACGTCGCCGCGGGCCAACAAGGCGCCGTGCGCCGCTGGATGAGCTGGGTCAACAACTGGAAGACGCTGCTGCCAAAGATGTCGTCGAAGGACATCGTCTCCACGCATCTCACGATGCTGCAGGAACCGACCGTCCACATCATCGCCGAACACTTCATGGACCTCCTCGACACCATCGAAGGCCCACAAAGCAAACCCGCCGACGGCACGTCCGCGGTAACGCCGCTACGCGCCTAAGCGCGTTCGGCACCGTTGGCGCAGTGAAGAGTCAGCTTCACCACGAAGCCTCGAAGAACACGAAGGCTCACGAAGGCGCTGGCGCGTCGCGCTCGCACTCCCTCATCCGTCATGGCCGGGCTTGACCCGGCCACCCAGTGCGTACACGTCAGTGTACGCTCTTAAACTCGACGGCATCGTCAAGGAGTTCCAGTGCTTCAGAGCGTTTCCAGGCCGCGGACGCGCGGCCACTGGGTGGCCGGGTCAAGCCCGGCCATGACGGGTTGTGAAAGTCGCTTTGTGAACCTTCGTGTTCTTTGCGGCTTCGTGGTGAAGCTGAATCGCCACCGCAATACCGCTGCAAGCAAACGCGGCTCTAACCGAACAACTGCGCGTAACGCTCGAACATGAGCGCCTGATCGTACTGCGCCGTCACCTTGGCAAGGTTCAGCGCGCCGAGCTGCGCTCGAAGCTTCGCGTCCTCGACAAGCCGAAGCAACGCCGCCGCCAGCGCCTCCTCCGCGCCGGCTGGCACAAGCGAGCCCGCGTTCTCGGCAGCCAACATCTGCGCGATATCGCCGACGTTGGTCGCCGCCACGGCAAGCCCGCAAGCCATCGCCTCCAAAAGCCCGATCGGCATCTGCTCCGTGTCGGACGACATCGCGAAGATGTCGAGCGCACGCAGAACAAGCTCCGGCTGCGCGGTCCGGCCGAAGAACACCACCCGATCCGCGACACCGGCATCCCGCGCCGCAGCCTTCAGCCCATCGAGCTCGCCGCCACCACCGACGATGATGAGCCGCGACGGCACGCGCGCTGGCAGCCGCGCAAAAGCGCGGATGAGGAGCGCCAGATTTTTCTCCGGCCGCAACGTGGCCACCGTCCCGATCAACACCTCGCCCTCAGCCTTATTGGTCGCCGCACGCGCTGCCGCCGGATCGACGCCGCTGAAGCGCGTGAGATCGATCCCGTTCGGAATAAGCTGAACCTTCGCCGGATCGAGCTGCCAAACCCGCGTCGCAATATCGAGCAGCACGTTTGACGGCACGATCACCGTCGTGCGTCCGCCGCCAAGCGCAACGCGCCGGAACATCACACGCCGCGTCAGCTGCCCCTTCGCTTCATCGGGCCCAAACCCGTCCTCGATGTGAACGTGCTTCAAGCCGGAGACAAACCGCGTCGCGAACGCCCACTCGATCGTGCCCCAGTTATGCGTGACGACGACGTCCGCCCGCGCCTCGCGAAAAATGCGCCGGTAGAGCGGCACGTTGCGCAAGCCCCGATGCTTGTCGATCGACGCCTCGAATGTCGTGACCGGCACATGCGCTCCGAACAGGCTCAGCGCATCGTAAACCCCGTCGGTCGCAAAGATCGTGTGCTGATAGCGCGGCCCGAAATGATTGGCGATCTGCGCAAGCCTTACCTGCGCGCCGCCCAGCGCCATCGTCGGAAAGATATGGAACAGCCGTTTGGGGGACACCGTTCGGTCCGGGTGAAGAGGCGGCGCGCGCGCCTCAGAGTGCACGGGATTCGCCGGCGATCAATAGCCTGACGCGTCCATGATAAACGCGAAAAGAGATGACAATTCCGGCCCACATGCTCTATTCGAACCCGCGTCTGAGGGGCGCCTCATCACGGATCTGCCGCGGCGAAAACCCATGCTATTCCCGCCCGTCACGTATAGGCCGCTGCCGCAGCAGATCGCCGAACACGCACGCGCCCGCCCAAAACACCCTGCCATCATCGATGGCGATCAGATAGTCGACTACGCGACGCTGGACGATCGCATCCGCCGCGGCGCGGCAAGGTTGCGCGCGGCCGGCGTCGCACGCGGCGACCGCATCATCGTCGCTGTCCCACACAAACTCGACCTAATGGTCGCCGTCCTCGCAGGCATGGCTGCCGGCGCGTCCGTGTTGCCGCTCTCCCTGATCGAAGAAGATATGGCGCCGATCGCACGCTACGTCGACCCGCGAGCCATCATCCTCGATCCCAAACACCCGCAAGCCTCGAAAGTCTCAAGCAAGGATCCGATCGTGCCCGTCGCCGACCTGACGCAAGCCGAGAGAGCTGAGCTAACGGAACTCACCCTCAACGACATCGGCCTGATCATTCTGACGTCCGGCACCACGCAGGGCCACCGCCGCGGCGCCATGCTCTCGCACCGCGCACTCAGCGGCACGGCGCAATACATGAACGAACGCATGGGCGTGGACGGCACCGTGCGCGACCTCGTGACCGCGCCGCTGGAGCACGGCTTCGGCATGGGCCGCGCGCGCTGCGCACTGCATGTCGGCGGCACGGTCGTCCTGCAGTCGGGCCTCTTCACCCCGCGCGTCGTGGTCGACGAACTCGCCCGCAGCCAATGCAACATGCTGTCCGCCGCCGTATCGGCGGTCGTCCTGCTGCTCGACGATCAAGCCGACGCACTGAAAGCGATGGCCCATCGCATGCGCTGGCTCGAAATGGGCACCGGCCACTTGAAGCCGTCCTACCGCCGCATGCTCGCAGACTGCCTGCCGCAAACGCGCAGCTTCATGAGCTACGGCCTCACTGAAGCCATCCGCTGCACCTTCCTCGAACTGAACGCCGACCCCGGACACATCGACACCGTCGGCAAACCGACCGAATGGGTCCGTGTCCGCATCGTCGACGAAGACAACGCGCCGCTGCCGTCCGGCACCGAAGGCCGCATCCAAGTCGACGGCGTCAACAAGGCGTCCGGCTACTACGGCTTCGACGAAGCATGGAACGCCAAACAAATCGGCGATTGGCTCGACACCGGCGACCGCGGCGTCATCGACGGCGCAGGGTACCTAACCTTCGTCGGCCGCAGCGACGACATGATCAACGTCGGCGGCCTCAAGGTCGCCCCCGAAGAAGTCGAAACCGCGCTTAGCCCTCTATTGGCCGGTCAGGTATTCGCCGTCGCCCGCATCCCCGACCCCAGAGGCATCGAAGGCTTCGTCCCAGCCCTCTTCATCGAAACCGCGACAGCGCCGTCCGTCACCCTCGACCAAGTACGCGACCATCTCCGGACCCAAGTGCCCGAGTTCAAGATCCCGCGCGCGATCCACGCCGTCGACCACTTCCCGCGCACGGCGACCACGAACAAAATCCGCCGCGCCGCCCTCGGCGACATCGCCGCCGCCCGCGAAGCCGCCCGCATCCCCAAGACCACAGCCCTCGTTGCGAGCATATCGAACGCGGGACCACAGAATTGGCCGGCGATTGCAGGTCCCGTCACGCTCTCGCGCCGCCGCCTGCAGCAGTTCGCAGCGGGCGCCGCCATCCGCAGCGCTTACGTGACGAAATCACTGGCCTGGTTGCGCGAAGCAGCAAACACCGACGATGCGGACCTCGGCCGCGCCGTCGAGCAAGCGCGCAAGGTCTTCGCCATCGAGCCCGACGACGTAATCGCCGTCGGCACCGCGCCATCCGCGTCCACTCCGATCCGCGCCATCACGCTCGAAGCGCTATCAGTCGGCGGCGTCGTGTTGCTGTTGCCGCCGGTTGAACAAGCGCGCGTCGCGCAAGACTTAGGCCTGATCTATCGTCACAAGGCACGCTGCGCGCTCGTCGACGGCGAACGCTTTGCCAAAATCGCATCGGCCGAACGCCACCTCAGCGACTCGTTCGATTACCCCGCATTCGATCGCGTGATCGTCGTGGGCAGCGAACCTGATCCCGAGTTGGTCACGAGATTTCGTCAGTCGTTCGCTTTCGATCCTTACCTGCTCTCCACCGCCGCCGAAGACTGGTCGATGCACCCGCTCCGCCGCCGCGTCGAGTTCAAAGGCGAAGCCGATCTCTGGAACCTGCTCCGCACGACGGCCGCCGGCGTCTTCGACGTCGAGGCCGAAAGCCTTAGCTTCCACTCCGCGCCCGACAATACGCCAGGCTGGAATTCGCTGGGCTTCATGCGGCTCGTCGCCGCCGTCGAGCAAACATTCGCCACACGCATCCCGCCCCGCGACATGATGGCCGTACGCCAACTCGGCGACATCGCGGGAATTCTCTCCAAGCAAGCGAACGGATAGCGTCCCCGCCCATGCAAATCGACCGGACCCCGCGTGCAATACGTCTCGCTTGAATGGGCGGCCTGGACGGTGGCGACGTTCAGCCTCTACTGGCTGGCGCCGCCGCAGTGGCGTCAGTGGGTGCTCGTCGCGCTGACGGCAGCGTTTCTGGCGCTGCTATCGCCGCTGTCGATGGCGATCCTCGTCGGCTTCACGTGCGTGACGTGGGTGATCGCGCGCCAGAAGCTCGTGTCGGGCTGGCACGTCCTCGCCGCCGTGCTCACCTTCATCCTCGCGCTCGGCTATTTCAAATGGGGCGCCCGCGGCCAAGCGATCCAGACGATCGTCACCGAAGCACTCGTACCCCTCGGCATGTCCTACTACACGTTCCGCTGCCTGCATTTGATCATCGAACGCTATCTCGGCCGCTTTAACGGAACGCGCCTCGACGAAATCGTCGGCTACCTGTTCTTCCTGCCCACGCTCGTCGTCGGCCCCATTCACAGGTTCGGCGACTATCAGCGCGACCTCTACCGCACGCAGCTGAAGCTCACCGACATCGGCGCGGGGGCCGAACGCATTCTCTACGGCTATGTGAAGATCGGCTTCCTCGGCAATTACCTGGTGACCGGCCATCTGGGCACGTGGATTTCCGAACTGCCGCCGGAGCAGGCATCGCTCGCCGCCTATCTCACCATCGTGAAGGGCGGCCTGAACCTCTATTTCCAATTCTCGGGCTTCGCCGACATCGCCATCGGCTTCGCGCGTCTGCTCGGCTTTCGCGTCATCGAAAACTTCAACTGGCCTTACCTGAAGCAAAACCTGTCGGAATACTGGCGAAGCTGGCACATCTCGCTGACAAGCTGGTGCCGCGATTACATATACACGCCCGTCGTATCGCACACGCGCAGCCCCGCCTTGGGCGCGCTCGCCACACTGCTCGCCATCGGCCTATGGCACGAACTGTCGCTCAAGTTTGTGCTCTGGGGCTGCTATCACGCCTTCGGCTTGATCGTTTGGCAGCAGTTCCAAATCGTGAAGCAGCGCTTCCCCACGATCACGTCCCCGGCGCTCCGCCTGACACTCAGAGTGCTGTCGACCATCTTCACCGTCCACTACGTCTGGTTCGGCTTCGCTCTCGTCGAAGCATCGACGCTAAGAGAAGCGCTGGACACCTGGTTCGCGGCAACCATAGGATTCTTCAGATGATCTATGGCCTGATGCAAACCTATCTGCCCGCGCTGCCGCACGCCGTAAAGCTCGCGCTCGCCGTGATGTGGTACGGCCTGATGATCGGCCTCGCGATCATCGGCGTCTTCGAGCCGCAGGCGGAATTCGTCTATCTCGCGATGTGACTACTGGCAGGTGCCGTGCTGCTTGATCAACGCCGTGACCTGCGGATTAGCGGCCAGAGCATTGCCGACGATGGTGCCGAACACCTCACTGCCACGCGGCGTGGTGTGTGAACTGTCGGCGTAATACGCCGCCCCATCAGGCATCCGGTCGATCGTCTCGATATACGGCACCTGAAACTTTGCCGCCGTCCGGCGCAGCGCGTCGTTGTAACGATAGAACGACTCGGTAATGTCGCCGATGAACACATTCGGCATGTAGAGCACGCGGCTGATCGCGTACTCCACCTGCACCGGCAGCGGCTGCTCGCGCCGGATGCGCGGCGCGTTGCCGACATAGACGGGCAACACGCCGCTCTCTTTCGTCACCGTCGTCAGCACGTCGAGCTCCTCCATCAGATCATGCTCGATCTCGTCGAGATTGATCCGGCTCGCGACGTCCTTGCGCGAGGCAATGCGCTTCAACCGCTCCGCCTCGGCGTTCTTCTCAAGCTTCAGCCAAAGCTGCGAATGCTCCGCATACCAGCTGGGTTCATACCCTCGAACATCGACGCCCTCTTCGGCCAGTTGATCGACCGCCCGTCCGCTGATGTCGTTGAGCAGGTAGACGGCGATGTCCGGCTGAAACTTCAAGGAATCATCGAGAAACCGCCGCTTTGACGACGCCAGGTCGTAGCCGATGACCCCTGCGTTGAAATACTCGATCCGGCAACCGCCAAGCGCCACCCGAAGACGCGCGGTCGCAACCGCGGGCCACGTCTCCGCCTCGACGCCCACATAAGGATCCATCGTCGTCGACGAACCGAAAAAGCCGATGCGCACGACGCCGTCAGGTTTGGGAACGCTCAACGCGTCGCCGCGAAACCCGTTGGCGTTGAAGCTGATGCTGCCCATGATCGCGCCTGGACGCGGCACCCGCCGCTCGCCAACGAACGTCCACACGCCCTCGTCGACCTCAGTCTCCACGGCCTGATTAGTACCGAACGCACGCCATTGCTCGAAGCGCAAGATCGCCTCGCCGGACACCAATGCGCCGAGCAGCAGCACCGGCGCCGCCAACCCCGCGACAACCTCCCAGCCGCGCGGCGTGATCCACGTCAGCATCCTGCGCCAACCGCGCGCGGGCGTCTTGCCGCTCATGCGATCTTCACGCCTCCCAACGCTTCCACGACACCGCGCAACACAGCGTCGCTGGACGGCACCACGACGGTTATGCTGCGGTCCGCAGTCTCGGCCTTCAGATCAAACAGCATGCTCTGCACCAAAACGCGCGCGCTCTCGCTGTCGCGCAGGAGGAAGTCGAACAGCGTCACGCGCCCGCCGTCTTTGTCGTCGGCCGCCGACTGCCAGCCCAGCGCGGCAATGCCGTCGCCGCCGGGCAAAACATAACACCGGGCGCCGCTTTCGATGCGAAACCAAGCCCGGCTCAGGAAACTCTGCCTGTCGAGGCCCGCAAGCCCAGGCCCATGATCCAGCAGCAGCGACAGCGGATCAACGCGAACAAGCGGCGACAGTTCGACGGCAAGGCCCGCCAAGGCAACCTCGTACCGCGCCGGCGCCTGCTCCGGCGCGCGCGTCATACGCTGCCAAAGATGGCCCGGCAGCGCGGCCCCGCGCCGTCCCAGCGCCTTGAGATCCGACACCGGCACCTTCAAGTCGGCCGCAACCTTATGCGCCAGCTTGTCGAGATACTGACTCGTGCGCGTCACCGCGGCCGACATCGAACTGTCGTGGATGGTGAATTCGATGATCGGCTCCGGCGTGTCCGAAAACCGCGCCTTCCAATCCTCTCCGCCCGGCGTCAGATCGATCCGCTCGAAGCCTTCGCCGATCAGCGTCAACCCGTGCTCGTACATCTGAATCTTGTTCGGCGAATTGTCGCCATGCTCCGGCGCATGCGCCACGATCGCCAGATGAACCTCGCCCTTGCTCACGACGTAGACCAGGATCGAGATCAGTTTGTCGTTAAGGAACATGCCGTTCGCGACCAGCTGCTTGGGCAGCGCGCGAATCCAGTCTAGGTGAAACGCCTTCTTCGACGGATCATCGCGGAAAGGACACGAGTTGATCAGCGCCCCTTGGCGAAAATCATACATCTCGATCACGTCGTCGAACCAACGCGCGAATTCATCGAAGCCCAGATTGCGATATTCAAGCTTGCCGCCGCGCTTGATGCGGTTGGCCTTGCTCTTGTTGCCCTTCTTCTTCAGGCTACCCTCGATCTCGCCGCGGTCCAGCTTGATCGCATGCCGATGCGACGGCCGGATCGACGCGCGCGGAATCCGGCGCAGCTGCTCGATCGCCTCAGCCGGGGTCTGGGGCGGCAGATAGCGCAAACGCACCGTGTGCCGCGGAAAACCCGCCACGATCTTGGCGAACGCCTCGCGCAGGAACAGGGCGCCGTCCGCCGTCTCGTCCCACACCCACCCATGATAGTCCGCCTGATGCGCGCCCGCGCCCGTCACCAGACCGCCGCGAACGCCAAGCGGCATCACGGCGTTAAGGCCGTGCGCACCCGTCATCGTCAACAACAATGGCTGCCACGTGCTCTGATAGTTGCGCACCCACACGCGATAGAAATCGGGACCAAGAAACGCCACGCTCCACGGACACCGGCTCTCCAGCCGGGCCCACGCAGCGACGTTGGCCTCATCGCTGAGCCAGGCAACCGCGGCCGGTCCGAAGTGCAATTCGACGAGCGGGTTCTCGGACTCACGCGCCATGCGCGGCTTTGATAGCGACTGCGTGACCGTCATGTGGCAACTGGCGCGACGCCCTTGTGGATGGCGTCTCGCATAAGTCATAGCAGGCACGTTGGCAATCGCGCGGGGTTGCAGTAACCACGCGGCCCGGGGGAAGGTGACATACCCCGCATCAACTGGAATGATCCGACCCCATGGGCGTGACGCGACTTGGCAAGTGCACCTGGGGAAGTGCAGAGGTCGCGGCCGTACTCAACGGCATCGCAAGTCCGCGCGGTGCAGCCCTCGCCAGGGACGACCTGACCGCCGCGCTGAGCAACGCCGGGTATCAAAGCCCCTGCTTCCTCACCAACAAAGGCAGCATTGCCCTCGCCATCGCGCTCGCCGAAATGAAGGCGCAGCGCCCCGACCGCCGCGTCGTCATCATCCCCGCCTATTGCTGCCCGTCCGTGCCCAACGTTGTCCGCGCGTCGGGCCTGCAAGCGAAAGCAGCACCGGTACGCGACGATCTGAACCTCGATCTCGACAAGCTCGCACCATTGTTGGATCAAACGGTCCTCGCCGTCGTCGGCGTGCACATGTACGCCCTGCCGCTCGACACCAACCGCCTGGGCGCGCTCGCCAAAGCGGCCGGCGCCTACGTCATCGACGACGCCGCGCACGTCGTCGGCGTCAAGGCGGGCGACAAGGTGATGGGAACAAACGGCGACGTCGGCCTGCTTAGTTTCAATCAATCGAAGACGCTGACCGGCGGCTCACCCAACGGCGGCGGCGCGCTGCTGGTTTCCAACGCAGAACTCGAACCCGGCATCGCCAAACGCTTCGCCGCTCTACCGGAAGGCAAGAGCCGCGCGCGCTCTTACCTCTGGTTCGCGCTTCGATACGGCGTCGAGGTGACACCGCGCGCGCTTTCGGTTTATCTCGGCCCCCTCGAAGACCCGGTCGCATCGGTGCTGGGCGATGAAATCAAGGTCGAAGAACGCATGTCTGCCTCGGCGTCCCGCGCGGTCACTGCGCAACTGAAGCGCTTGCCCGGCATCCTCGCGGGCCGCGAACGCGTCGTCTCGCACTATCTCGACGCATTGCGCGACAACGGCGAGCTCACATTCCCGCAGACAACGACCCCGCGCTATCTCTCGCGCATGATGATCCGCTGGCGAAGCGGCCCCAAAGCAAATCAAGTGCGCGAGTCGATGGCCCGCCTCGGCCACGCCTCACGCGCGCCCTATCCGGTGTGGACGGACGACAGCGATCCGACCGCAGCCTTCGTGCACGACATCAACGCCACGCATCTCGAACTGCCGGGCTCACCCGCACTGACCGCCGCGCAAGTGAAGGAAGCTGTCGCGGCGCTGACGACCTGCCTCAACGCGGGTCCGCGTCCGTGACCAAACCACCGATCGCCGTCGTCGTCGGCTCCAGCTTGAACGCCTTAGGTGTGGTGCGCAGCCTCGGCGGCGAAGCCCGCGAAATCATCGTCGTCGATGCAGCCCCCGGCGGCTCCGCGATTCACAGCCGCTACGCGAAGCCGCATTTGTTCGAGCGTGGAACATCGCTGCTCGAAAACCTGATCGCCTTCGGCCGCACCTTTAGCGAACCGCCGATCCTATTCCTGACGCACGAAGCCGACGTCGCACTCGTCTCGTCGAACCGGGACAGCCTGCAAAAGCTCTACCGCTTCGCAATGCCGCCGCAGTCGGTGCTCGCCGATCTGATGGACAAGAACCGCTTCCAGGAACTGGCGTTGAAGCTAGGCTTCCCCGTCCCACGAAGCGCCGTCCTCACACCGAAAGACGGCGCCGCACCCGCATCCGATCTGATCTTCCCGTGCATCCTAAAGCCCGTCGCCAAAAACGACATGTGGGAACGCAAGCACCGCAAAGCCTATCGCTTCGAAACCTTCGCCGATCTCGAAAAATTCTGCCGCGACGTCGAAGACAGCGCGCCGGCGATGATCGTGCAGGAGTGGATCGAGGGCGGCGACTCCGACGTCTACTTCACGCTGGTCTACCGCGACGAGACCGGCAAAACCTGCGCCAGTTTCACCGGCCGCAAAATCCGCCAGTGGCCCCCGCTCGTCGGCGGCACCGCAAGCTGTGTCAGCGCGCCCGAGGTCGACGAAGCGCTATCCGACATGACGCGCCGCTTCTTCGACGCCGTCGGCTTCGTCGGTATGGGCAGCATGGAATACAAGCGCGACCGCCGCACCGGCCGCTTCGTGATGGTCGAGCCGACCGTCGGCCGCTCCGACTTTCAGGAAGAGGTCTCGACGATCAACGGCGTCAACATTGCCGCCGCCGCATACCGATCTGTCGCCGGCTTGCCCCCACGCCCGGTAGCATCGGGCACGACCAAACGCGTCTGGCTCGAGACCACCAGCGACATCAGATCGCGCCAAGCCCAACCCGACGCCACCGATCCCGAAGGCCTGGACGGCGCGCCGAGAATCGACGGTCTGTTCCGCTGGACGGACTTAGGGCCCTGGCTCGCCGACCTGAAGGAGCGCCTCCGCGCCCGCCTGGGCCTCAACCGCCGCTGACGGCTTGCCAAGCGACACGCGCGAAGGCTATTGCCCACACCCTGAAACGCCCCAAGGACAAGCGCATGGCACTTCGATCGGTGCTCCGCCAGGCAATGACGGACTTGACGCTGCCGCGCGCTGCGAAGGTAGTGAAGTCGCGCGACCTGAGCGGCATCCCAGCGCACGATCCCGGCAGCCGCGAGGTGATCGCGGCGGGCCTAGGCTGGCTCAAAGCCGCCCAGGACCATTCGATCTCCAACGACGGCGGCTTCGCCCGACACTTCAGCCTGCTCAAAGGCTGGTCGAGTTCGTATCCGGAAACGTCGGGCTACATCGTCCCGACGCTGTTCGCAGATGGCAAACGCGTCGGCGACGCCGACCTGATCGCGCGCGCCTTCCGTTGCCTCGATTGGCTGGTCGATATCCAATTTCCCGAAGGCGGCTTCCAAGGCGGCATGGCCGACCAACTGCCGCGCGTGCCGGTCACCTTCAACACCGGACAGATCCTGCTTGGATTGGCCGCCGGTGCCGCCCTCAATCCCGAAAAATATCTCGAACCGATGCGCCGCGCCGCGATCTGGCTGCGCGACTCGCAAGACGCCGACGGCTGCTGGCGCAAACACCCAACGCCCTTCGGCGCTCCCGGCGAAAAGGCATACGAAACACACGTCTCCTGGGGCCTCTTTGAAGCCGCGCGCATCGCGCCGAACGAAGGCTTCGGCGAGGCCGGCCTGAAACAAGTCGCTTGGGCGCTGACAAAGCAACAAGACAACGGCTGGTTCGCATCGAACTGCCTCGACACGCCCGAGACGCCGCTCACGCACACGATCGGCTATGTCCTGCGCGGCGTCGTCGAAGCGCATCTGTGGTCGAACGATCAAGCTCTATTGGAAGCTGCCTGCCGTACCGCCGATGGCGTCATGACAGCCGTGGCTGCCGATGGACGTTTGCCGGGCCGCCTCGACCGCCATTGGAAAGGCGCGACCGATGTGGATTGGGTCTGCCTGACCGGGAGCGCGCAAATCGCGCACAGCCTGCTGATCCTCGCCCGCCTCACCGGCCGCACCGACTATGCGCAAAAAGCCAAAGCGCTGAATGCCTATGTCCGCCGCACGATCGTCACCGAGGGTGGCGGCCCGACGCAAGGCGGCGTCAAAGGCTCGTTCCCCGTCAACGGCGATTATGGCCGCTATCAATATCTGAACTGGGCCTGCAAGTTTCTGATCGACTCATGCCGCGAAGAACTGTCGTTCGCCGCCGCCCCGGCGCGCGCGTGAAACGAACCGCATGACGAAGCAGCGCCGCGTCCTCATCGTCTCGCACTGGTTTCCCCCATTCCACGCCGTTGCGTCGGTGCGCATGGGTAAACTCGCGAAACACATGGTGGATCAAGGCTGGGACGTGCGCGTCATCGCCGGCGACGCCACGGCGGGCGCGACCTTGCAGATGGAAATCCCCGCTGACCGCGTGTCGTACACCGCCTGGGTCAAGTCGGACCGCTACATCCAAGACCTGCTCGGCTCGTTCCTGCCGTCCAAAGCGAAACCGGCCGCGACCACCGCGCCCTCCACTGCCGAGCAAGCGCCCGAACAACCGCAATCGAAGCAGTCGCCGTCGTTCCTACGCGCGACCGCCAAGCGCCTCATGCATGAGATGGTCGGCTGGCCGGACAACCGCGCCAGCTGGAGCAAGACCGCCATCGCCGCCGGTGAGAATCTGCTGAAGACGTGGCGGCCCGACGTGATCTTCGCGACCTCGCCGCCGATGACGTCGTTGATCGCGGCGGAGAAGCTCGCGCGCCGCGCCGGCATTCCGTGGGTCGCCGAGTTCCGCGACATGTGGACCGACAATCCGTATTACGAATATTCGCTGCCGCGCTTGCTGATCGAACGCGCTTGGGAACAGCGCGTGCTCTCACGCGCCTCCGCCATCGTCACGGTCTCGCCGACGTGGCAGCCCAAACTGCAGAAGAAATACGGCCGCCCGACGATCGTCGCGATGAATGGCTATGACGTCGCCGACTTCCCCGAAGCGATCCCGGCACAGCCGGAAACCACCGGCCCGCTGAAGATCGTCTACACCGGCCACATCTACCACGGCCATCGCGACCCCTCGCTGCTGTTCGAGGCACTGCGTGCGATCAAAGCGACGCCCGCCGATGTCACCGTCGAATTCGTCGGCACGCAGATCTCGGAACTGAAGGCGCTGGCCGCCACCTTCGGCTTGCAGGATCTCGTCCGCGTGCAAGACCGGATCCCCTATCGCGACGCGCTGCGCATTCAGCTTCACGCCGACGTCACGCTCCACATGCAATGGTGCGATCCGAAGGAAGAAGGCACCATCGCAGCGAAGGTCTTCGACTATCTCGGCGCCCGCCGCCCCATCCTTGGCATCGCGCTCGAAGACAGCGTCGTGGCGAAACTCGTCCACGCCCGCGGCGCCGGTCTGGTGACCAACGACGCCACGAAGATCGCGACCCAACTCCGGCAATGGATCGCGCAGAAGAAGCAAGGCGGCATCGACGCGCTGCCCGCCGCCGCCAGCGAAGGCCTGGAACGCGTTCACCAATTGGCGAAGATCGAAGCACTGCTGAAAAGCGTCGCCGACGGCAAGGCCTAACGACGCTCGCCTTTCAAATCCAAGACGGACTGCGTATAACCCGACCCCTGCGGGAACGAAGGGCCGGGCGAGCTTTCTAAGCATGGGTGTTTGGTACGTTTGTCGCAACGACGCGCGCACGCCGCAGCGCCTGAAGCAAGCGACCGAACAATTCCGCCGCCACGGCCACGGCGAACCGCGCACATTCGCGACACCGCATTACAGCGGCATCCACGCCGGCTACATCCATCCCGGGCAAGCGACGTTCGTGCAAGTCGGCGAAGATTTCGCTGCCATCGCCGGCACGCTCTTCTATCGCGGCGAAACGGGCGAGAAGGCGCTGACCCATCTGCTCGCCGACCACAAGGCGCCGTTCGACCGCTGGTCCGACGTGATGGGCCACTTCGCGGCGCTCATCTACAAAGGCGGCAAGCTCTTCGTGTTCACCGATTGGGCGGCCGCCTTCCACGTCTACCAGAACGCCGACCGCAGCGTCGTCTCGACGTCGTTCCTGTCGACCGCAAGATCGCTCGACAAACTCAGCTTCAACCCGCAAGCCGTCTACGAATTCGTCTTCGCCGGCACGCCGCTCGGCGACGACACCGTGTTCAACGAGATCACGCGTCCCTCCCGCACGCAGGAACTTGAACTCGGCAGCGAAACGCGCGTCCACACCTCGCCGCGCATATTGCCGGCCGTGCCCGCGAACGAACCCGTCGATCGAACCGCGGGCCGCCTCGCCGATGTCTTGCGCAAAGCCTTCGCGGCCCCCGTCGCTCAGTACGGCAACAACATCCAGTGCCCGCTCTCCGGCGGCTTCGATTCTCGCCTCGTGCTGTCCGTGCTGATGGATCTAGGCGCCAAGCCGTCGATCTACGTCTACGGCGGCAAGAACGACACCGACGTCCAGATCGCGACCCACATCGCGGCGAAGGAAGGCTTCCCGCTCGAAGTCTTCGAGAAGGGCGCTTTTCGCAAAGTCGAACCCGACCAATTCCCCGAAATCGTGGCAATGAACTTCCACGAGATGGATGGCACGCCGATGACGGGCGGAATGTTCGACAACGGCGGCAATTCGCACGCCCGTCACAGTCGCGCCAAAGGCGGCGCAATCAGCGCCTCCGGCGCCGCCGGCGAGATCTTCCGAAATTATTTCTACCTCGCCGACCGCCCGCTTCGCGCGCGCAACGTCGTCGACGCGTTCTACGCGCGCTTCGATCCGAAAGACTGCACCAACGAATTCGACGAAGCCGATTATCTGGATCGCTTGACGTCCAAACTCAAAACCGCGATCGGCGTAGATGACGGCAAGGTCGACCGCCTGAAGATCGAAACCGCCTATCCGCTCTTCCGCTGCCCCGCCGCGTTCGGCCGCGAGCTCAGCATGGTCGGCCGCTTCGGCGCGTATTTCATGCCCTTCTGCGAACATTCGGTCGTGCGCGAAGCGGCAGGCCTTCCGGTCTCGCAGCGTACGCACGGCGTCTTCCAAAGCCTGCTGCTGACACGCATCAACCCACGGCTTGCCGCCTATCCGTCAGCTTACGGCCACAGCTTCGTCGAACAGCCGAGCTTCCGACACCGCATGTCCGACGCGGTCAGCCTCTACCGTCCGCCGTGGCTTCGCCGCTACAGCTTTCGCATGAAGAAGCGCACCGCACGGCCCGACGAACGCACCGGCTTCTTCGCGCCGAAATACATGGGCAAGGTCATCAACTTCGACTTTCCGTTCATGAGCCGCTTCTTCGACATGCGCCGCCCGCTCGACGATGCGCACTATCGCACCATCGCGACGCTGGAATATTTGGCCGAACACTTCGCCGACCGTCTCGCGACGCGTTAGCCCGGTTGGCCGCGTAAGCGCGAGACCAAGCCCTTCAGTCCTTCGATCGCCCTGATCGGCAAAGAAAGCGAACGGCCGGAAAGCGACCGCGGGAACAAGAAGAAACTCTGCGTCTGGATCACAAGGTTCGAACGATCACGCTTGAACGAATTGTCGTGCGGCAGAAGGTCGATCAGCTTGATCGGCAGCCGTTGCTTGGCGATGTCGTAGAGCATGGCGAGAAAGATCACCGCCCCCGGCTTATGCTCCGACCAAGCCGGATCATACGCCGTCGACACCGCAAACAGCGTGTCGCCGTAGATGTATCCATACCGATAGGCCGCCGGCGCGCCCTCGACATAGAGGATGTAACCCAGGAAACAATCCCGCGCCGCGGCAAAGCGGATCTGTGCCTGCCGCCCCGCGTCGCTCTCCAGGCCGATGCCCAATTCGTGGCTTTGATAGCTCTTCGACGAAATCGACGTCGCGTCGTGCAGGAACGCATCGGCCTCAGAGGGCGTTCGAAAGCACTTCAACTCGTGCGGCACCGCCGTCTTGAACTTCTCATACGCACGCCGCGCATTACCCCGGCGTTTCGGATTGAGCGAGGCGAAGTACCCCTCGATGCTGCCGTCCCATTGAATCTTAAAGTGCGGATTTTCCTCGCCCCACGCCAAGACGTCGAACGATCGGCGGAGCGCGCTCATGCTGTCCGACAACACCCGATGCGTCGCCGACGCGACGGGAACGGAGCTCACATAGACGATCGCGCCCGGCTCCGCGTCCCCAGCCAACGCGACGAAACTCTGATCGACAAGACCGTCGCCTGCATCCGCACCGATCGCCGGCCCCTCATGCACCGTGATCTGCCGCACCGTCCGCCGCAAAAGTACCCGCCCGCCGGCGGTGTATTCGAACTGACGTATCGCCGCCCGGGCACAGAGCAACCCGACGCATTGGCTCGCCGACCGGGCAGCGAACACCCGGACGTCGCTGTCCGCGCCACGCTCAGCGGAGAGCCACGCGGGATCATGCTGGAACTCGGAGATCTTGAGATCGAGCCGCGCCTGCGCGGCCACCGCCTCAATCTCCGGCGGCGCCACCTTGCGCCAGCGCACGGATGCCTGCTGGTCGATGGTCAATGACCGCGACCCATTTGATCGGCAGAGTTAACGGCGAACGCCATGTCTCGCGAGATTCGCATTGCCATTGGATCAGGTGGGGCCGTTTACGAATGAGTGGCAAACGTTGCATTTGAACATCGAATTCACAACCGCAGAATGTGTACAGAGCGGCACCGGTCTGCTACAAAAACCTCCGTGGCCTTTGGGGGGCAACGCTATGCAAGTCGTCCGCAGTATTAAGCAAGAAAACGCGACCGCGAAAACCGACGGTCCGCGCGTCGCCGCACGCGATTTATTCGCCGTTCCGGTGGTCGTGTGCCAATGGCCTGAAGCCGAACGGCTGAACGCGCAGCTGCGCGAAATCGTGATGGAGCGCTTCAAATCCACGCCCGGTGTCGTCGTCTCGAACCGCAACGGCTGGCACTCCGAAACCGACCTCCACAAATGGCCTGAGCCCTGCATAGCCGAACTACTGGAGATGATGCAGACGGCGGCGTCCAAAATGGTCGCGCACATCGCGCCAGGCACCAACACCACCAACTGGCAGATCCCGGTCGCCTGGGCCAACGTCAATCCGGCCGGCGGCCACAACCGCGCGCACAACCACATCAACGGCGGCGGGCAGCTCTCGGGCGTCTACTACGTCGACATCGGCGAGTGCACCGATCCCGGTGCCTCCGGCCGCCTAGTGTTCGAAGATCGCAGTGGTGCCGCACAGCCGAAGCTGCCCGGCCGCAACGTGCTGTCGCGCGAATACGCGCTGACGCCGTCGCCGGGCACGATGGTGATCTTCCCGGCCGCCCAGTACCACTACGTCGAGCCCTACCGCGGCAACGGCGTTAGAATCTCGATCGCCTTCAACCTGCATCACCCTGACTTCGAAACGCTCTACTACCCGGAGATGCTGGAAACCGGCTGGTGGCGCACGAATTTCAGAGGCTTGACGGTCATCCGCGAGAAGATCCCGGAAAAGATGCGGGCGCTTCAGCTCTTTGCGTCATACGCGGTACGCGAAATGGGCCAGTCCGGCAAAGGCAAGGCGCCGTTGTTCAGCCGCCTGAAAAGCGCGTTGTCGAAGGCGCAGGCCGACGCTTCCGCCGAAGCGGAAGGAACGCATCAAGCCGCAATCGACGATGGTCGGCTGGCGGAGAAGAAGCCGCTGGTTTGACAGCGCAAACGCCGGCCGATGTTATGCGGCCGAACCGGGCAGGATGACTCAGTGATTTCCGCACGCCGCGCCGCGCCTTTGGACAGGCGTTAGGTCATGCAGAGCGACACGCCGCCGCCCGCCAAAAGCACCGCCTATTTGGTCGCGGTCGGCACGGCCATCTTCATGGGCATGCGCTGGGCGCTGCGCTTCATCGGCTTGATCTCGACCATCGTCTTGGCGCGCCTACTGGTGCCGGACGATTTCGGCTTGGTCGCAATCGCGGTCAGCTATATCGGCCTCATCGACGGCATCACCGACATCGCCATCCGCAACTCCGTGATCCGCCACGGCGGCGACGACCGCGCGTTCCTCGACACCGTCTTCACCGTCCAGGTCATCCGCGGCCTCGCCGTATCGCTCGTCGTGCTGGGATCGAGCTTCATTCTCCCCGCCATGATCGGCGACGAGCGGCTCACCCCGATTATCTGGTTCATGGCCTTAGGCACGGTGTGGGGCAGCTTCCTCAATCCGCATCTGGCGCTGTTCGAACGCGACCTCGACTTCCGCCGCGAGTCGATCCTGCAGATTTCCGCCAAGGTGCTGAGCACGGTGACCGCCATCGTCGTCGCCGTGATCTTCCGCAACTACTGGGCCTTGATCGCAGGCACCCTGGTGGGCTCGCTCGCCAAAGTGATCTTGAGCTACGTGCTCAGCCCCTTCATGCCGCGCTTCTCGCTCAAGCGCTGGCGCGAACTGTTGAGCTTCGCGGGCTGGCTCAGCGCCTCGCAAACCTTGGAACGCCTCGGCCACTCGCTCGACAACATCGTCATCGGCGCTTTCGCCGGGATCCGCGCCGCCGGCCTCTACAACGTCGGCTCGTCCTTGGCCGGCCTTCCCCTCGACGAATTCCTGCCCGTACTCACCCGGACGCTGTTTCCGGGCCTTCTCCGATTTAAGGACGATGTGCCGAAACTCCGCCAAAACACGCTGAATGCGGTCGAAGCGATTTGCACCTTCGCCTTCCCCGTCGCCGTTGGTTTCGCCTTCGTCGCGCCCGAAGCGGTGCTGATTTTGTACGGGCCTAAGTGGATGGAAGCGGTGCCCATCGTCCAGGCCATCTCGCTCTGCGTTGGCATCGAGTCGATCGGCGCGTCGGTGACGACGTCCCTCGCGATGGCCACCGGCCGGACCAAGTTCCTGTTCCGCCGCTCCGTCGTGCGAAGCGCGCTGCGCATCCCGACCTTCATTCTCGGCGCCTGGTTCTACGGCATTCCGGGCGCGATCATCGGCTATTTCATCGGCTCGGTGCTGTTCGCCTCCGCCAATGTCGGCATCCTGAAGGTCATCCTCGAGACCACCTACGTCGAACTCGCCAGCCGCATTTGGCGCGCTCTCGCGGCCGTCGCGGTCATGACGGCGGTTTTGGTTGTCGTGGATCAAAATCTCGCGGCGACGGCCGACGCCTGGGTCGCCGCTTACGTCTTGGGGCTCAAAATGGCGAGCGGCATGATCGCCTACGGCCTCGTGCGCCTGTCGATCTGGCGCTTGACGGGCAGACCGGAATTCACCGAAACCGTCGCCATGACGCTCCTCTCCGCCGTTGCAACGCGGCTTCAGCTTCAAAAATGACCATCGCGCCGTATGTCCATGCGTTCGTCGACTGCACGTCAGGCGCCGTACAGGGCAGTGCAACCTGGCGCCGTGAAGCCGACCACACCAACGACAACGGCCCGTCGCTGGTCGCCGAATGGGTCGCCACGCCCGGCCGCGTCGAAATCCGCCAAGACCGCCTTGCCATGCTCCCGATTTTTTGGTGGGCCGCCTCGGATCGGTTCGTCGCATCGACCTCGCTCCTCGAAGTCGCGCGACGGTCCGGCGCCCGAGATCTGGACTGGGGCGCGATCGCGGCGTTCATGGCCGTCGGCAACTATTGCGGCGTCTCCACGCCCTTCGTTGGCGTCCGAACGCTAACGCCGGGCGCACGCCTGACCTGGCAAAGCGGCGCCGCGCCGGTCGTGCACAGCCCACCGCTTCCCGACATCGCGCCCTTCACCGGCACGATGGAGGAAGCGAAGACAATCTACGCCGATCTGTTCAAAAAGGCCGTCGCCCGCCGCCTGCCCGCCGATATGTCGAAGGTCGTCGTTCCGCTCAGCGGCGGGCGGGATTCTCGTCATGTCGCGCTCGAAATCGCGAGCCAGGGCAAAACGCCGATCAATTTCATCACCATCCGCTCCGAGTTCGGTCCCACCGATGAGGACGTGCGCGTCGCCGCCGTTCTCGCCGAGCGCCTCGCCTCGCCCCACACGGTCATCGAGATCGACTGGGACAACTACGTCGAGATGGAGCGGCTGAAGAATTTCAACACCCACTATGCCGTGCACGTCGATCACCATTCGATGTTCGAGATGTCGATGTCGCCCGGCCTGCACGATGCCGTCGTGTTCTTCGGAACAGGCGGCGACGTTTTGATCGGCGACGCCTACTTCACCGCCAAAACGGAAGCGCTTCTCAAGCAAGGACGCTTCGAAGAGGTTGCCGAGATTGAACTCGCAGGCCATCAGAGCCCGCCCTGGTTGCGCGGTGGTGAAAAGCTAAGCCGCGCAAACGCGACGAAAGACCTCGTCGAATTCCTGAAGACCGTGCCGCGCAGCACGAACATGTTCCGCGATTATGTGCTGCTGGGCCGCCAAGTCCGCAACACAGCGCTGGTGCCGTTCGATTTGATCTTGCGGCGGAACCGCGTGGCGACACCATTTTTGGACGTCGAGCTGCTCGACTTTCAGCGTTCGCTGCCGGCCGATCCGTTCGGTCCCTCCGGCCCGCACGATGCGATAATCGCCGAGTCCTATCCGCAATTCGCGGACATTCCATACGAGCGAAAAGGGCTCAAAGAAGCGCCGACCGCCGAACGCCGTCGCAAGGCCATCGTCAGCGCCTGGCGCAATCTCGATTTCAGCGAACGCGTTTTCCGCGACAACGTCGTGCAAACCTTCATCTGGCCGCGTTTCGCGCGCGCGTGCCTCACGCGCGGCATCGATGACATGTGGTGGCTGCGGAAGCTGCTCTACATGCTCGATTTGCTAGCGTTTTCGCGTGACCCAAAAGCCTCATATCAGGCAGCGGCGCAGCGCCACGAATTGTTTTATGCGCGCCAGAGTTCCGCAGCGTTACCGGGCTCAACTACAGCGGTCAAGGTTTGCCCGTGATGATTGCATCACACATGGGGCGCTCGCTGTGATTGAGACGACACAGGCAAGCTGCCGGTAGCAAAGATATTGTCGTCCGAGCAAGTCCAAACACAATATACGGTACATAGTGAACGAACCTTGTTAATTATGATGTGATTTTCAAGCATCACTGGACAAGCCAAATAGGTAGATTCAAAGCCTCGCGATTCCCGCGAGAGAGGATTGTGATACTACTGCGGGCGATGGGTGACGTTTACGAGGCCGCGGCGTTGGGGATTCAGCCGCCGGCACCAGTGCAACGTCAATTTGAATAGCAGCAATAGTCCCATGGGGAAGGGGGGGTTGTGTTTCGCTTATGGACAATCATAGCCGTTATGGCGGTTGGCCTATCAGGCTGCGCCTTTTGGCTGGACAAGGCGCCGGTCGGCCCAAAGGCGCCGGACGTCTACAGCGCCGCGCCCGAATACTTGATCGGGCCCGGTGACTCGCTTCAGGTGTTTGTCTGGCGCAGCGCTGAGTTGTCGGTGACGGTGCCAGTTCGTCCGGACGGCCGGTTCTCGATGCCGCTCCTTCAGGACGTGCAAGCCGCCGGCAAATCGCCGACGGAAGTCGCTGCCGACGTGAAGCGCGGGCTCGCCGATTTCGTTCGCGATCCGATGGTGACGGTTATCGTTCAGAACGTGACGGGCGTGGGCACCGGTAAGGTCAGCGTGATCGGCGAGGCGACGACGCCGAAAGCGATTCCGTACCGCGCCGGCCTGACGTTGCTCGATGTCATGATCGACGTGGGCGGTCTGACGCAGTTCGCCAACGGCAACGACGCGCGCTTGGTGCGGGTTGTGAACGGGCGTCCAAAGGAATTCCGTCTGCGCGTGGCCGACCTGGTCAAGGGCGGCGACACGACAGCGAATGTGGAACTCGCGCCAGGGGATGTGGTGCGCATTCCGGAGCGTTGGTTCTGACGTACTGAAGTTTTGGGGGAGCGGTCTTCGGATCGCAGCAAACAGATCGAAGGCCTTTGGGGGGCCGTAAGAGATGAACACCAGTCTATTTCTTGGAATCTACCAGGAACTCTTGCGCGCGTGGCCGAACCGGTGGCTAGGCTACTTCATCGCGCTCATCGCGGCTTCGATCGTTGGGGTCGTGGTGATCGCGCTGCCCGATCAGTACGAATCGAAGGCCAAGGTCTACATCAATTCCGAAGTCATCCTGAAGCCGCTGCTCCAGGGCTTGGCGGTTGAGAACGACGACAACAGCCGCGTACGCATTCTGCGTGTGCTCCAGCAGACTCTCATCAACGAGAAGAACGTCGAGCGGTTGATCCAAACGCCGGACATGGGCTTCGACGCCTCGACGGCCGCTGGCCGTTCGCGAGCCGCCTCGATCATCAAATCGGGCGTGACCGTCCTCGAAGAGGAAGAGAACCTCTTCTCGCTGACCTTCATCGATACCAACCCGATCCGCGCCCGCAATGTTGCGCACGGCCTGCTGACGCTGTTCCTGGAAACGAACGTCGTCGAATCCCGCGCCGAACTCCAAAGCGCCCGCGACTTCTTGGACAAGCAGATCGCCGAATACCAAGTGAAACTCCGCGAGATCGAACGCCAAATCTCCGATTTCCAGCTCACGAACGTCGAGTCGCTGGGCGAAACCGCCTATCAGGCCCGCCTACGCGCCTCTCGGGCGGCGCTCCGCGATGCGCAGCTCGCACGTCAGCTCGCCGTCGAAGTGCGCGACCGCATTCAAGCCAAGGTCAATGGCGCCGGCGGTTCTGCCGTGCTGGTCGCGACCGATCAGACGTTCCCCGCCCTCATCGACCGGATGAGTGCGCTGCAGGGGCAACTCAACGCGCTGCTTCTGCAGTACACGGACAAGCATCCCGACGTCGTCGCGACGCGCCGCGAAATCATGCTCCTCAGCGAGCAATACGGCTTGTCGAGCAATTTGGGCGAGGTCGCCGCACCGTTCGGAAGAATTCCCGGCCAAGTCTCGCCCGCGTCGGCGATCGACAGTGCCGTGGGCCAACCGGTGGCCGGCCAATCCGCCGCGACCCCGGTCTCCCAGTCGCAGCCCAGCGGCCTCCAGATGCAGCTCCTGCAAGCCAACTTCGCGGTCCTCGACGCCGAACGCAAAGTGACGGCAGCTCAAGCGTCGCTGCGCCAGATCGAGGTTTACTCTGCCACCGCGCCTGAAGCCGAGGCGACGCTGGAACAGCTTAATCGCGATTATGCGCTGTTGAAGGAAAACCACGATCAACTGCTGCGCCGCCGTGAAAGCGCGCGCATCACCAACGCGGCCGGCATGTCGTCCAGCGCCGATCAATTCCGCATCATCCAGTCGCCGAATATCCCGAAGGCGCCGTCCGGCCCGGATCGCAGCACGTTCCTGCTCCTCGGCGCCCTGCTGTCGGTCGGTGCGGGCGGTGCGCTTGCTTACGCGCTCGGTCTGCTGCGCGGCACCTTCGTGAGCGCCGCCGAAGCCGAAGCGGCCCTCGGTCTGCCGGTCATCGCGCGGCTGACCAACCGGCACGGTATGTTCTCGCGTGTCTCGCAATCGGCCGACGCACTCATACTGCTGGGAGGCGTCGTCGCGATCTTTATCGCGGCATACGTACTGTCGAGCGCCACCGGGCTCTTGGTCCCGATCCGGGCCGAGATCTATCACCTGCTCGAGACGGATTTCGGGCACCTGCTCAGCAGTCTGATTTAGGTTGGGGGAATTAAGATGAGCTTGCTCGCGACGTTCAGATCATCCAGCGACGGCGGCGCCGTCAGCGTGCCGTCTGTCGGCGGCGGCCACGGCGATCAGACGAACGACGAATTCCGGTTGATCAAGTGGCACTTCCTCGCTCAGGCCAATGCGGCGGCGGCAGAAGGCAAGAACCCGCGGGTCATCCTGATCACAAGCGCGGGAACCGGGGAGGGCAAAAGCTACGTCGCCCATCATTTGGCCGCCAACTTTGCGCTCGATCCGCATGTCGAACTGACGTTGATCGACGCGAACTTCGACAACCCGGCACTCGGCTCGTCGTCATGGATGGGCGGCGGCGCCGGCGGCGCGGGCCTTCTCGACTATCTCGAATCCGGCTCCGACTCGACCAACATCGTCAAGTCGACGGGCATGAGCAACGTCAGGGTCATCCTTCCCGGCCAAACGCGCGAGCACGCGCCCGAACTCATCGCCAACGGCCGCCTTGAAGGGTTGCTCGCGTCGCTGACAACCAGCACGAATTCGTTTGTGATCATCGACGCCGGACCGGTTCTCGCCGACGGCAGCGCCGCCATCCTGGCGCGCTACGCGGGTCACATCGCGTTCGTGGTCGCGGCCAACTCGACCAGCCGCTCCGACATCACCCAAGGCCTCGCCACGCTCGACCGCATCGCCGGTCCGATCGACGAAAAGGCCATCGGGTTGATCTTCAACTAGGCCCTTCGGCCGAACGCTTGGGGATCGCGGATGCGCTTTGGGAAGCCAGGACATAGGTACCGTGCTTTGGCGCGATACGCTCTGGCTGCCGCCGCCGCCGTGACGGTGGCGCGCGTCGACCTGTTGTCGACGACCGCCCTCGCCGACGTCTTCCGCTTTCGGCCGATCCTCGGCATTGAACAGTTCTTCACGGACAACGTGCGCGCCGACTCCGACGATCGCGACGCCGACGGCATCACGGTTCTCTCCGCAGACCTGAACGCCATCTGGCAAACGTCGCGGATCAATTTCGCCTCGAACGTCAGCGTTTTCTACAACGAGTATTGGGGCACCAACGATCTCGACAGTGCCAACGCCTCCGGCACCGTGGCGGGACGCTTCGACGTCGTCGAAAATTACTTCTTCATCGATGCGATCGCCGATCGCGGCGAGGTTCTTCTGTCGTCTGAGGACCGGACGGCATCTGGATTGACGCCGGGCGAAGGACGGTTGCAACAAACGCAGTACAGCGTCACGCCGACCATCCAAGCCCCCATCTTCGGCCTCGCCGATTTGATGTTGCGGGCGCACTACGGCCAGATCATCTTCGACGAACCAGTCGCCGGCATCGCGAACACGTTGCTCGACGATATCGCCGTGAAACAGGCGGCCGGCCGCCTGACGACCGGCAAGCGCTCGGAACTCTACGAAGCCTTCGTCGGCGGCGAGTATCTCGAAACCGACACCGGGTTCGAGCAGCGCAACATCGTGGGCGGCGCGATCGTCAACGTCGCAGCAAATTTCAGCGCCATCGGCCGCTATGGCTATGAACGCATCTTTGACCCCAGCTTCCCCCTCATCCACGGGCAGATCTGGAGCGCCGGCGGCATCATCCGCTTGGGTCAGGAGTCGTCCATTCACGTCGAATACGGCAAGCGCTTCGGCGGCACCAGTTGGCTCGGCGACGTCTCACTTGCACTGACGCCGCGCACGACGGTGAGCGGCGCGTACACAGACACGTTGGTCCCCGCACAGCTGACGCTAGTGCGCGGCATCGAAGACCTGCTCGACGAGAACGGCGGGTTCGATTTCTCGCAGCCATCGTCGCCCAATCTTGTGAACCCGACGGTTCTCGACGAAATTGTCCGCGACAAGCAAGCCAATCTCACGGCGCAGTACGTCTACGGGCTGCAGACCTACGCCGTGAGCGTCAACCACTTCCAGCGCATATTCCCGGCGCTGCTCGATCAGGAGAGTTCGTATTCGGTCGACCTCTCACTGTCCGAGCAACTGTCGCGCCAAATGCGCTACGTGTTCTTGGTTCAATACGAAGACCTCTACGAAGTGCTCGGCGGCGGCGTCACCTCGAAAACCTATCGCACCGGCCTGACCGTCCAATATCGCTTCAACGAAGACTACGCGGCCGCGGGCGGCTATGTCTGGCAGTTGGACACCGCCACCGACAACAGCGCCGACACGCAGCAAAGCGTTCTGCGCTTCCAGTTGACGCGCGCGCTCTAGCATGCCGGCGTTATCCGCAGACCTTCAAGCGAACGCCATGTCCTTCGACGTCGAGGACTACTTCCAAGTCCAAGCCTTCGCCGACGTCTGCGATCGCGCCCGATGGGACGGTTACGAGTCCCGCGTCGAGCGCAACACCAACCTGATCCTCGATCTGTTGGCGGAGCGCCGCACGCACGCGACGTTCTTCACGCTAGGTTGGATCGCCGAACGCTACCCCTCGATCGTCCGCCGCGTCGTCGCGGAAGGGCATGAATTGGCGAGCCACGGCTACGCTCACCACCGCGTCGACCAGCAGACGCCCGATCAATTCCGCGCCGACATCCGCCAGACCAAGAAAATCTTGGAAGACATCGGCGGTGCACCCATCCGCGGCTATCGCGCCGCGACCTTCTCCGTCGGACCGACGACACCGTGGGCTTTCCGGGTCCTGGAAGAAGAAGGCTACGCCTACTCCTCCAGCGTCTATCCCGTCGCCCACGACAACTATTCGAACCCGGACGCCCCGCGCTTCGCCTACCGCCCTGCAGGCACGTCCAACTTTTGGGAGTACCCGATCTCAACCGTGCGCCTGGCTGGGCGCAACATTCCCTGCGGCGGCGGCGGCTACTTCCGCTTCGCGCCCTATGCCGCGTTCCGCCGCGCCATCGCGCACCTCAACGAGCGCGAACACCAATCGGCGGTCTTCTACCTCCATCCGTGGGAGGTCGACCCCGACCAGCCCCGCCCGTCCGGCGTCGGCCTGAAGTCGCGCCTGCGCCACTATCTCAATCTCTCGCGCACCGTGCCGCGCCTCAATCGCCTCTTGCAGGATTTTCGCTGGGATCGTATCGACCGCGTCTTCGCCGCCAAACCGGCAATGTGATGCTCGAATTTGAGATTCTGACCCCGGCCGCCGCGGCGCGCTGGGATGCCTTCGTCGCAACCCACCCGGCCGCCACCGTCTTTCACCTCGCCGGTTGGGCGCAGGTGATGAAGACCGCCTACGGCCACAAATCCTATTCGACGCTGGCGATCCAGGACGGGCAGGTGAGGGGCGTCCTCCCGCTCGTCGAAATCAAAAGCCGCCTCTTCGGCCACGCGCTGATCTCGAACGCCTTCTGCGTCGCAGGCGGCCCGCTCGCCGCCGACGAAGAAACGCGCATCGCTCTTTTGAAAGAGGCCGAACGCATCGGCCGCGCCACAGGTGCCGCCCACGTCGAACTGCGCGACACCCAAGGCGGCGAAGGCTGGCAGACGAAGGACGATCTCTACGCCGGCTTCGAACGCGAAATGGACGCCGACGAAGCCAAGAACCTGCTGCAAATCCCACGCAAGCAGCGCGCCGTCGTCCGCAAGGCGATCGAAGGCCCGTTCCGCGTCACGGCCGACAAGGACGTCGACACCTTCTTCGCCCTCTTCGCCCGCACCGTGCGCGATCACGGCACGCCGGTGTTCCCGAAGCGCTACTTCCGCGCCATCCTCGACACGTTCCCGGACAACGCGGACGTGCTCACGATCTGGCAAGACGACAAGCCCCTATCCAGCGTGCTGTCCTATTACTTCCGCGATCGCGTTTACCCCTACTACACGGGCAGCGACCTCGCCGCGCGCAACGCCGGCACCAACGATCTGATGTATTGGAAACTGATGCGCCACGCCGTCGCCCGCGGCTGCAAGATCTTCGACTTCGGCCGCAGCAAGGTCGACACCGGTCCCTTCGCCTTCAAAAGGAACTGGGGCTTCGAACCTCGCGCGATCGCGCATCAATATTTGCTGCTCAAGCGCGACACGCTGCCCAACGTCAACCCGACCAATCCGCGCTATGCGAAGCTGATTGAAGTTTGGCGCCGCTTGCCCATTCCCGTCGCGAACTTCGTTTCGCAATTCATCAGCCGAAATCTGGGCTGACCAAAGCGCCACACTGATGCAAGACGGCGACACGATGCCGTCAAACCCGCAATTTCACACAACTCGCGCGCGATATGGCTCGCCGCGAGTCGCGGTGTCTTACCAGAACGTCAAATAAATCAATCGGTTGGGCAAACGCAGCGATCCGTTGCGCAACCGCACCAGGTCCGATTGCGCAGGCGAACAAAGGCCCAGGCGGTCTCCCTTTGCGCGAATGCAAGTCTATCTTTGTCCGGGGATGCCAGAACCCACATTACTGGTGGAAGTGCGATGACCATTGCGCCGTTCTTGTTCGTGCTTGTGCTCTGCGTGTTCTGGCTCGTCTCCAGCGCGCTACAGCGGCGCAGACGCATCGATAAGAGGTTGGGCGGCCCGCACGCCTCATGGCGCGTGAGCGAAGTTGCAGCACCCCTCCGCCGTTTCTGGCACGTCACGCGCGACAAGCACGGCAACACTTAGTTCATCCAAACAAATCCGTCGCGCGCGCTGCTGCGCAAGGGGCGCGTGCCGGCCCGCGCATCGGACAGCACCGTGCCAACGATCTCTACGCTGTCCGCAAGCCGCGGCCCCGGGCGATTGAAGTACGCGTTGCCGTCCGCAATCGCGACGCGTCCGTTGCGCACCGCCGACAAGTTCGACCAACCGGGCAGCGCCTCGATCATCGCCCGCTCCGCCAGGGTCTGCTCGATCGTGTACCCGCACGGCGCAATCAAGACGATGTCGGGATCGGCATCGCGCAGCGCCGACGCTGCTCGTGCGCTCGTATGCTTACCCGCCGCACCGAACACGGGCTCCGCACCCGCCAACGCGATTAACTCAGGCGTCCAAAGACCGGGCCCCATCAGCGGATCTACCCATTCGAGAAACGCCAATCGCGGACGCGCCGCGGCGCGCGCACGCTCCGAAGCTGCACGAACGCGTCGTTGCAGGTCGCCGACCGCACCGCGTGCGTCGCGTCCGATCGCAGCGGCCACGTTGCGAAAATCGTCGTAAACCTCCGCCAGCGAAGTCGGCTTGAGCGATACGATCGTCGGCCGCGTTGCAAGCACGGCGCACACCGCTTCTTCGACTTGCGCGAGACTGGCGGCGCAAACCTCGCACTGATCCTGCGTGACGATGACGTCGGGCCGCAATTCGGCCAGCAAGTCGAGGTCGACGCGATAGATCGCAAGCCCTTCAGTCAACGCACGCGCGACCTCAGCGTGGATCGCAGCACTTCCTCCGCCAAGGTCGATCCGCGGGGCCGTCAAGGCGGGCAACGCCGCGACGCTGGCGGGAAAGTCGCACTCATGACTCCGCCCCACCAAGTCGCCGCCGCCGCCGAGACTGGCGACAATCTCCGTCGCACTCGGGATCAGTGAAACGATCCGCATCAGCGCGCCACGATCTTGTCGATCAACGCGTCCAGCTTGCGCAAATTCGCGCTCCACTCATGGTTCTTGAGCACGAACGCCCGCGCCGCGGCGCCAAGGCCTTGCGGCGCGCGGCCGTCGAGAACGGTCGCGACCGCGTCCGAGATCTCCGCCACTGTCTTCCCCGTCAGCAAGTCGCGCCCGCTTTGCGCGTTAATCCCTTCAAGCGCGCCCGGCGTCGTCACCACCGGCCGCGCCATCGCCATGCCTTCCAGAACCTTGTTCTGAATCCCGCGCGCGATCCGCAACGGCGCAACCACGACGTCGGCCGCCGCGACGTAAGGCCGAACATCGTCGACGGATCCCGTGACCTCGACGCCGGGCAACGCCGCCAGCGCCGTCACGCTCGCCGCCGGCTTCGCGCCCACGATCTGAAAGCGCGCATGCGGGTGGCGCGCATGGACCAGCGGCAAGATCTCGTTCGCAAACCACGTCACCGCATCGACGTTGGGCCAATAGTCCATCACGCCGACGAACACGATCGTCGGAGCCGTCTTAGGCCGCGCCTGTACGTTCGCCGGATCGAAGAACACAACGTCCACGCCGTTACCGATCGCGACATGCTTGTCTCTGGTTTCAGGCGAAAGCCGGTCGAAGATCCGCTTCTCGTCCTCCGACACGAACAGCGAAACGTCGGCCCGCGCCGCCTCTGCGCGGTCGAAGGTCAGCAATCGCCGCGCCTCCATCCGATAGAACCAGGCACGCGAGGCGTTCTGCGTTTCGCCGTATTGCCGCCACTTCTCGGAATCGACGTCGACGAAATCCATGATCGTCGCCAGGCCTGCCGGCACGTACTGCGCCGCCGCCGATGAAAACACGAAGGCGACATCGGGCCGCTTCTCGGCGACGTATCGCTTCACCCAGGCGGCAAGGCCACCATGGCGGAACGCAGCCACGCTCAGCGCACCCCCGCTCACGAACGAAACACCCGTCCGCAGCAACCGGTCCGCGGTCGAAATCCTGCCGCAATAGACATCGCTGAACCGCTTGGCCCAACTCATATCGGGCTCGGCATCCCCCGGCGTCATCGTGAAGCCCAGCGCCACCTCGTGCCGCTTCAGCAGATGTTCGGCGAAGTGATAGGCGCGGATCTTCTCGCCCTTGTTGGGGGGGTAAGGATACCGATGTGCGAGAAACAGAATGCGGGCCATGAGCGGGGCGCACCATAGTCGATTCTCAAATCTATTGAAGGCCCGCACCGCCATTTCGTATGGTCGCCGCTCTCAACCCTTGGGGGCTCTCCCGTGTGCGGCATTGCAGGCCTATTCGACACGCGGGGACAGCGTAATTTCGACCCCGAATTGATCCGTCGCGCGACCACCGCGCTCGCCCACCGCGGCCCCGACGGCGACGGCTTCTTCGCTGCGCCGGGCGTGGCGCTCGGCCACCGCAAGCTGGCCATTATCGACCTCGCCTCCGGCAATCAGCCGATGCACGCCAAGGACGGCAGCATCACGATCACCTTCAACGGCGAGATCTTCAACTACAAGGAACTGCGCGCCGAACTTGGCGCCAAGGGCCACAGCTTCGCCACCGCCTCAGACACCGAAGCCATCATCGAAGGCTGGCGCGAATGGGGCCCGAAGGTCGTCGAAAAACTGCGCGGCCAATTCGCCTTCGCGCTCTGGGACCACACGCAGGAAACGCTATTCCTGGCGCGCGACCGCATGGGCGAAAAGCCGATGCACTACGCGACGCTCGCCGACGGCACGCTCGCCTTCGCGTCTGAGATCAAGGCCATCCTCACGCTCCCCGGCGTCGACCTTACGATCGATCCGGAATCCGTCGCCGACTTCTTCACCTACGGCTACGTTCCCGATCCAAAGACGATCTACACCAGCATCCGCAAACTGCCGCCCGCCCACACGCTCGTCATCAAGCGCGGCGGCCAGCCGGCGCTGCGCCAATACTGGAACGTGCTGGAAGCCGCCGGCACCGAACAACGCTCGGCGACACCCGAAGAACTCGCCGACCGCCTGAAACAAGCCGTGCGCTACCAAATGGTCGCCGACGTCGAAGTCGGCGCGTTCCTGTCCGGTGGCGTCGACTCATCCAGTGTGGTCGCGATGATGGCGCAGATCGCCTCCGCCCCTGTCGCCACCTATTCGATCACTGTCGGCGCGGAAAACAGCGACGAGGCCGGCTTCGCCCGCACCGTCGCCGAGCGCTACAAGACGCGCCACGAAATCCGCGACGTCGACCCGCGCAACCTCACGCAGCTGTTGCCGAAGCTGCCGAACATCTACGACGAGCCCTTCGGCGACGACTCGGCGATCCCGACATACGCCGTCTGCCGCGAAGCCGCGCGCACGCTGAAGGTCTGCCTCACCGGCGACGGCGGCGACGAAACGCTGGCCGGCTACCGCCGCTATCGCTTCCACCTCGCCGAAAACGCGATCCGCCAATATCTGCCCGAAGGCCTGCGCAAGTCGGTGATGGCCCCGCTCGCGCGCGCCTACCCGAAGCTCGACTGGGCCCCGCGCCCCTTCCGCGCCAAGACGACGCTCCTCGAACTCTCCGGCGACGAAGACATGGCCTTCGCCCGCATGGTCGCGATGGTGTCGGAGGAACAGCGCACGGCCTTGCTCAGCGGCGACCTGAAGAGCCGCCTCGCCGGTTACGATCCGTCCGAAGTTGTCCGCTCCCGTTTCCGCGAGGCGCACGCCTTCTCGCCGCTCCAGCGCGCGCAATACGCCGACCTGATGACCTATCTGCCGGGCGACATCCTGGTGAAGGTCGACCGCGCCGCGATGGCGAACTCGCTCGAAACGCGCCCGCCCTTCCTCGACCACGATTTCGTCGCCTGGGCCTTCTCGCTCGACACCAAGACGAAGGTCGACGGCGGCGAGGGCAAATCGATCCTGAAGAAGGGCATGGAGGCCCACCTCCCGCACGCGCTGCTCTATCAGCCCAAGCGCGGCTTCTCGATACCGGTATCCGAATGGCTGCGCGGTCCCCTGCGCGACATGACGCTGGGCCTCACCTCAAGCGCTAGGCTTCAGGATTGCGGCCTCTTCGACATGCAGCAGATCGACATTTGGGTGGATCAGCACCTGCGCGGCTCGCGCGACAATTGGCAGGTCTTGTGGCTGCTCTTCGTCTTCGACGCGTTCTTGAACGTGCGCGCAAACGCACGCGCGCCGCTCACGCTGCCGAAATCGCAACCGCCGGCAAAAGGGCCGGCGTTGGCGTTATAAGAAGAAAGATACCATCAGGTAGATGACGCCCCACGAGGCGGCGGCGAGCGTGAACAGCACCGCCACGCTCCAGCTCAGCGGCAACACGTCGTCCTGCGCCGGCGCAAGTGTCCGCTCGGTCAGAACCAACTTCGATCGCAACGCCATATCGGCCATGTACGAGTCTCGCAAACGTGGATTCGCAGGGGGGACGAATCATCACACCCACCCACTTAACAAAGGTTAAACGACGCTGACCACCAACCGGTCGCAGCAGAGGCAGGGTTTTTTGCGCATAACATGCATTTTGCTGCCCGTGGATGTGCCTCCAAGCAGGGCAACAACTTAGCGTAAGTCGCCCATCAGGCGTGTTTCATGGCCTCGCCGACGATTTCGGACGCCGCCCGCCGCCCCGTCTCGCCCGCAGACGCCGCCCGCAGCAAGGCGAAACTGCCTGCAGCGACGGCGCCCCACCCGAACGCCTCAGCATGGCGCCGCGTCGCCGCCCGATCATTGGGGCACTGCCGAAAGGTCTGCAGCGCCTGAAGCAATGCCCGCGAAGATCGCTCAGGCAGCAATGCCCCGGCAGCAGGCGCCGTAATCGCCTCGGCATTTCCGCCGACGCGCGTCGCCAACACCGCCGTCCCGCAGGCCATCGATTCCAGCAAGACGTTGGCCCAGCCCTCACGCTCCGACATCAGCACCGATACATCGGCCGCCGAATAAAGCCGCGACAGCTGCGCATGGGGCACCTCGCCAAGCAGCTTGACGCGATCCGCAACGCCCAATGCCGCCGCGCGCGCAATCAGCGCGTCGCGCAAAGGCCCGCCGCCTGCGATCAACAACGTGCCATCCGGAATCGCAGCCACGGCCTCAATCGTAAGATCATGCCCCTTCAGCGGCACGAGATTGCCGACCGAAACGACAGTGAACCCCGTTGCGCCGAACTGCCGCCGCGCCGCCTCGCGATCCTGCGGCGTGAATTGATCGAGATCGACGCCGTTCCGCAAAACCGCAATTTTATTGGTAGTTATGCCGACTTCGATCGCCCGTTCGCGCAAAGCGCCAGACACGGTAATCACCGCCGCCGCCTGCTCCGCCGCCCAAAGTATCTGTCGCCGCACCGCCGGAAAGTTCGCCAGCACGTTCAGATCCGACCCGCGCGACGTAACGACAAACGGCACGCCCAGCGTCCGCGAAAGCCAAGCCGCCGCCACGCCGTCCGGATAAAAATAATGCGCGTCGATCACGTCGACCGTCGTCTTGTCCAGCTGATGCAGCCGGCACGCCGCGATCGCGCCGCGGTAAAGCAAGGTCGCGGCCACCGTCATGCCAACCTTCGGGATCGACAGATAACGCGGGTGATGAACAGGAACGCCATGCCGGACTTCGTTATCCGGCACCCGCGCGAAGCGTCCGTACGCGCCGAACATTTCCCAGCCCAGCGGAAAGAACGGCACCGGCGCCACGATCGTCGATTTCAGATCATGCCGCGCCGACGTCTGCCGCAGCCGGTTTTCGACGAAGACCCCATGGTTGGGCTTCTCGGCATTGGGAAAGAGCGTCGTAAACGTCAGGACGCGAAGGGCCGCCAAAGTCGCTCTCTCTGCCTTTTTGTGACGTGCGCAACACGACGTCGATTTGTCTTCGATTTGAGTTAGCACTCAGGCCGCGCATCGCGGAAGCACCTGCAACACGGGATTGAGACTTTCCTCAGAGCGGCGCCGGGCAAAAGAGCTGTCTTCGCAGCTAGAACAAGGCGTTAGCGACCAGCCCCACGAATACGTACCTCGCTGTGGCACCAATTCACCATACGGAACCTATCGGGCGGCGCGCACAACTGGGGGGCTAGGATTCGAGACGCATAGGTGGTTCATTTTGACCCGCGTGCCCGTTGGGGAATGGGGACGACGCCGTAATCGTGGCTCCGGGAAAGTCGCGAAGCGGTGTCGATTTGGGGGAACGGCATGAAGATACTCCGACACTACGTCGGCCTTCCGACAATCATATTGGCGCTGCTTGAAGGCGGGCTGTTTATGCTCGCGCTGTGGGGCTTGGGCTTCATCGGCGTCTGCAAAGCCTGTTATTTCGATCAGGTCGTCGATCTTGAGATTTGGGAAGCGCTGCTCGTCACCGGCTCGTTCCTGCTGATCGTCGCGGCGACCGGTTTGTACAACCGCGACGCCTACAGCGACTTCCGCGTCTTCGCGCAACGTTTCGTGCTCGCGTCTCAAATGGTGTTGATCCCGACGGTTCTAGTCGTCGGCGTTCTGAAGGTGGCGGACGATCTGCCCTTCGGCTGGTTCATCGGCATTCTGACGGTCGCGATCGCCATCTTCTTCATGGCGATCTTCGCCTTGCGCGTCCTTCTCTTCTGGACCCTCAATCTCGATTTCCTGAAGCGTCGCGTTGTGATCTTAGGCCAAGGCACGCTCGCCGACGCCGTCTCAAGCTACGTCGCGCACGAAGGGTCAGGCCATCTGCGTTGCGTCGGCCGCTTGGCGCAAGGCCGCCATTCGACCCCCTCGTCGAACACCATTTCCTTGGGCAACATCGTCGCCCGCGCGCGTCCGTTCGCGCGTCCGGCGCCGTACGCCCGCATGGCTGAATCACTGCACGCCGAAGAGATCGTGGTCGCCACCGACGATCGCCGCGGCCTGCCGGTGGAAGAACTCCTGCGCTGCCGCCTGCAGGGCATTCAGGTCACCGACTATCTCTCGTTCTGGGAACGCGAGGCGGGCCAGATCGACATCGATCACGTCGGCGCCGGCTGGCTGGCCTTCGCTGAAGGCTTCCGCCTGAACCTTGCGCGCCGCGCGGTGAAGCGGACGTTCGACATCGTGGTGGCTTTGTTGTTCCTGGCCTTCACGTTCCCGCTCCTCGTGATCGTCGGCCTGTTAATCAAACTCGACAGCCGCGGCTCGGTGTTCTTCTCGCAAGATCGCGTCGGCCTCGACGGCCGCATCTTCAAAGTCCTGAAACTGCGCAGCATGCGCGAAGACGCCGAGAAAGACGGCGTACCGCGTTGGGCCACCCAGGGCGATGATCGCGTGACCCGCGTCGGCCGCTTCATCCGCAAGACGCGAATCGACGAACTGCCGCAAGTGCTAAACGTCCTGAAGGGCGACATGAGCTTCATCGGGCCGCGCCCGGAGCGTCCCTTCTTCGTCGATCAGATCCGCAAGGAGATCCCGTTCTACGATCTGCGCCACCGCGTCCGCCCCGGCATCACGGGCTGGGCTCAGGTGAACTACTCGTACGGCGCGTCGATGGACGACGCGAAGAAGAAGCTCGCCTACGACCTCTACTACGTGAAGAACAGCGACATGCTGCTCGATATGGCCATCCTGGTTCAGACCGTGCGCGTCGTTCTGTTCGGTCACGGCGGCCGCTGATATTTGCTGAAGACAATGAAACGCCGCTCGTTGGTTAACGGGTGGCGTTTTCGTGTGCGTGTGAGCTTGGGTCGTTGCTCTTAAACTTCATGCAAAGGGCGAGTACCAATCGCCTGGGAGATGTGCTCATGTCTCGCCCGAAACCGCTCTCTTAAGTCTCACAAACGGCGATGACCGCAGGATCGAAATTGCGCGTACTGAGCGTCTTCGGCACACGGCCCGAGGCGATCAAAATGGCGCCGGTGGCGATGGCCGTCGCTAAGGATCCGCACTGCGACGGCAAGGTCTGTGTGACGGCGCAGCATCGCGAAATGCTCGACCAGGTCATGGCTCATTTCGATCTCAAAGCCGACGCCGACCTCGACCTTATGCGCCGCGCGCAAGGCCTGAACTACATCACCGGCGCCGTGCTCGAAGGTATCGAGCCGGTGCTCAAGGAATTCAAACCCGACTGGGTCGTCGTCCAAGGCGACACGACGACGACCTTCGCTGCGGCGCTCGCCGCCTTTTATCTCAAGATCAAAGTCGCCCACGTCGAAGCGGGCCTCAGAACCGGCAACATGTACTCGCCGTTTCCGGAAGAGGTGAACCGCAAGCTGACGACGCAGCTCACGACGCTGCATTTGCCCCCGACCGAAGTCTCGCGCGCCAACTTGCTTCGCGAAGGCGTTCCGGACGATCGCATCGTCGTCACCGGCAACACGGTGATCGACGCGCTCGTCTGGACGCGCGACAAGATCTTCGGCGACCAGGCGCTGCAAGAGACGATCGCGAAGAACTACCCGTTCCTGGATCGCAAGCGCCGCATGATCCTCGTCACCGGCCACCGCCGCGAAAACTTCGACGGCGGTTTGGAGCGCGTGTTCGAGGCCCTGGCGAAACTCGCAGGCCGCAAAGACGTGCAGATTGTCTTCCCTGTGCACCTCAACCCGAAAGTCCAAGACGCGGCGAACGCGATCATGAAGGGCATCGACAACGTGCACCTCATTGCGCCGCAGCCCTATCGCGATTTCGTGTGGTTGATGGCGCAAAGCTACCTGATCGTGACGGATTCCGGCGGCATTCAAGAAGAAGCGCCGGGCCTCGGCAAACCCGTCCTCGTCACGCGCGACACGACGGAGCGGCCGGAAGCGGTCGCCGCCGGCACCGTGGAACTGATCGGCACGGACGGCGCTAAGCTGTTGGACCGCGCGTCGGCCCTTCTTGACGACACCGCGCGATATGAGCGTATGTCTCGCGCCCAAAACCCCTATGGCGACGGCCGCTCGGCCGAACGCATCGTGCGGAGCCTGATCAATGCCTCAGTTTCGTAAGATCGAGGTCGTAGGCCTCGGCTACATCGGCCTGCCGACGGCGGCCGTGTTCGCCGATCAAGGCGTCGAGGTCGTCGGCGTCGACACCAAGGCCGACGTTGTCGAGAAGGTGAACCAAGGCAAAGCGCATTTCGGCGAACCCAATCTCGACGCGCTCGTCCGCCGCGTCGTCGAGACCAAGAAACTTCGCGCCTCGCTGCAACACGAAGAAGCCGACGCCTATCTCATCGCCGTGCCGACGCCGTTGCGCGCGAACCATCGTCCCGACGTCAGCTACGTCGAAGCCGCCGCCGCCGCCATCGCGCCCAAGCTGAAACCCGGCGACCTCGTCATCCTGGAATCGACCTCGCCCGTCGGTACCACGGAACGCATGAGCGAAATCATGGCGCAGGCGCGTCCCGACCTTACGTTCCCGCATCAAAAGGGCGAACTCTCCGACATCCGCGTCGCCCATTGTCCTGAACGCGTGTTGCCCGGCCGCATTCTGGAAGAGGTGGTCAACAACGCCCGCATCGTCGGCGGCATGACACGCAAATGCGCGCAGCTGGCGCTGCAGCTTTACCAGATCGTCGTCAAAGGCGACTGCCACGTCACGAACGCGCGCACAGCCGAAATGTCGAAGCTGACCGAGAACGCCTTCCGCGACGTAAATATCGCCTTCGCGAACGAACTCTCGTTCATCTGCGATCGCCTGGGCATCAACGTCTGGGAACTGATCCGCCTCGCGAACCAGCACCCCCGCGTGAACATCCTGCGTCCGGGTCCGGGCGTCGGCGGCCACTGCATCGCGGTCGACCCGTGGTTCATCGTTGACAGCGCGCCCGACGACTCGACGCTCATTCGCGCCAGCCGTGAGATCAACGACTCAAAACCCGACTTCGTGGTCGAGAAGGTGAAGCAACGCGCTTCCGACCTGCGCAATCCGGTGATCGCCTGTTTAGGGCTGGCGTTCAAAGCCGACGTCGACGACCTGCGCGAAAGTCCCGCGGTCGAAGTGGTGCGTAAACTCGGCGAAGCAAAGCTCGGCAAGATCCTCGTGGTCGAGCCACACGTGAACAAGCTGCCGCACGACCTCGAAAGCCCGAACCTCGAATTCGCCGACTTCGAGGTCGCCGTGAAATCCGCGAACCTGATCGTGCTCTTGGTCGGGCACCGCGCCTTCATGCACGTCGACCGCGACATGTTGAAGGACAAGTTCGTGATCGACACTGTCGGCGCGTGGTAAGCAGGTAACTCGTGCGTATCCTACACGTCCTCGATCATTCGCTTCCGCTGCAAAGCGGCTACGTCTCGCGCACGCTCGGCATCGTGAACGAACAGCGCGCGCGCAAGTGGGAGCCGGTGTTGATGACGACGCCGCGCCAAAACCGCGGCGCGGTCGAAACGGAAGAACTCTCCGGCTGGCGCTTCCACCGCACGCCCGCGCCGAACGGCATCCTGTCGCGCACACCCGTGGTGAACTACATGCGCGAGATGCAGGCGACCGCACGCCGCCTCGCGACGCTGATCGACGAAGTCAAACCCGACATCGTCCACGCCCACTCGCCCGCGCTGAACGGCCTGCCGGCGCTCTGGGCCGCGCACCCGAAAGGCGTGCCGGTCGTCTATGAAGTCCGCGCGCTCTGGGAAGAAGCGGGCGTCGAAGCCGGCACCGTAAAGCCCGGCTCGCTCCGTTACCGCGCCAGCCGCTCGCTTGAAAGCTACGTCCTGCACCACGCCGACGCCGTCGCCGTCTTGTGCGAAGGCGTGCGCAAAGACGTCGCCGGCCGCGGCGTGCCCGAAAGCAAAATGGTCGTCATCCCGAACGCCGTCGACGTCGCGAACTTCTCGCCCGAACGCCGTCGCGACGCCGAACTCGCCGCGAAGCTCGGCCTCGATAACGCCGTCGTCCTCGGCTTCATCGGCTCGTTCTACGAGTACGAAGGTCTGGATCTGCTGCTGCAAGCGTTGCCGAAGGCCCTCGCTCACACGCCGAACATCAAGCTTCTGCTTGTCGGCGGCGGCTCGCACGAAGCCGAACTGAAGCGCCTAACCGCCGAAGCAAATCTGGGCGGCGCCGTCATCTTCACCGGCCGCGTGCCCTTCGCCGAAGTGGAACGCTACTACGACCTCATCGACCTCTTCGTCTATCCACGCCGCAAGAGCCGCCTTACCGATTTGGTGACGCCGCTGAAACCGATCGAAGCGATGGCAAAGCAGCGCGTGGTGATCGCCTCCGACTGCGGCGGACACCGCGAAATCGTCACCCACGGCAGCAACGGCCTGCTGTTCGCCGCCGACAACGCCGATGCGTTGGCCAACACAATCACAAGCGCCGTCGCCAACCGCGACGCGTGGGCCGCGATGGGCCAAGTCGCGCGCGACTACGTGCTGCGCGAACGCACCTGGGCTGCCAGCGTCAACCGCTACGAGCCGATCTACGAGCGCCTGGCCTCGCCGCGCCGCAAAGCCAAGGCTGCATGACGGCCGTCCTCTACACGGTCGACACGGAACTGTCGCCCGGTCTGCACCAACGCGGGCTGAGCGGGTTGGAGAATTTCCGCATCTCCGTCATGGGCGAAGTCTCGGACGGCGCTTGGGGCATCGGCCATCAGATCGCCCGTCTCAATGCGCATGGCCTCAAAGGCGTCTTCTTCGTCGAAGCCCTCAGCGCCCGCATGTTCGGGCCCGACATGCTGAAGCGCATCGTCGATCCGATCTTGAGCGGCGGCCACGAGGTTCAGCTTCACGTTCACAGCGAATGGCTGCAGTGGATCGAAGAAGACATCGTGGGCGACCGCCGCGGCGAAGACATCGCCGACTTCAGCGAAGCCGACCAACGCCGTCTGCTCGAATGTGGCCTCGATGCGCTTGAGCAAGCCGGCGCACCGCGACCGATCGCCTTCCGTGCCGGCAACTACGGCGCCAACAACGATACGCTGCGCGCACTCGCAAGCCTCGGTGTCACCTACGACTCCAGCTACGACTTTCCCTTTCTGGGCGCCCCCTGCGCGATCCAAACGGATGAACCGCTCCACGGCCCCGCCGATATGGACGGCATGCTGGAAATCCCTGTGACGTTCTTCGAAGACTATCCCGGCCACGCCCGCCATCTGCAGCTCTGCGCCGTCTCACACGGCGAACTGAAATGGGTGATCGAAAAATCGATCGCCGCCGCGCGTCCCACCACCACGGTGGTCAGTCATAGCTTCGAACTTCTCAACGTAAAAAAAACGCGCGCGAACGCGCTGATGCTCCGCCGTTTCGACCGCTTCTGCGCGTTGATGCAGTCGCTGAAGGGCAGGGCGCGGACCGCAACGTTTGCGGACTTGGACGTCGCGCAGTTGCGCCGGCCGGCTCAGTCGACGCTCAAATCAAACGTCGGCCGCACCGTCGTTCGAATGCTCGAACAATCGGCAGGCACGATTCTTTACGATTTTGCTTAACGGCGTCCGATGCGCCACGGGCGGCTGCTAGGCTCCCGCTTCCATTTCGCGCTTTCGCTCGGATCCGGTTTGCGTGGCGGATCGGCCATGCCAAGAAGGCCGCCTTTGCCCTGGCCCCCGCGTGTGGTCTCGTCCTGCACGTACCAGAAGATGACGAGGCCCATCAGCAAGACGGCCGCGGCTAGTAATGGTGCTGACATGGGCTGCTTCCCCAAGCTGGTGGCCCGATAACGCCTCTTCGATAGCATCGAAAACACCGCCGTGTCACTTCTGTCACGGCGCTCAGCTTTCGTCCTTAACAGCATGGAAAGCCAATAGAACCGCTATTTTCTTTGCATCTCGTTCTGTGTCATCTTTACCCCTTGGGGACGAAATTTGGGGCGCCGACTAGCCCATGGGGCGAAGGGGGCGGGGTGAGAAGTCTACTCGTATTTTTTGCTGTTTTTTCGGCGCTGCCGCTGGCGGTGGTGTTTCCGTTCGTCGGGCTTTTGCTGTGGGCATGGATCTCTTTCATGTTCCCGCATCGCGAAGCATTCGGCTTGGCGGCTGACTTTCCGTTCAACTGGTACATCGCACTTGTAACGCTCGGCGCCTGGCTCTTCTCGGCCGAGCCGAAGCGATTGCCGGTGCAGCCGCTGTCCGTGCTGCTCATCGCTTTCGCCATCCTCTTTTCCATCACGACCTTCTTCGCGATGGATTACGAGTTCTCCTACGAACTCTGGGATCGCCACATCAGAACGTTCGCCTTGGTGCTTCTGGTGATGATGCTGGCGAACTCGAAGCTGCGCATTCAAGCGCTGCTTTGGGTCATCGCGATTTCGATCGGCTATTACGCCGTCAAAGGCGGCGGCTTCATTCTCTTCACGGGCTCCTTCGGCGCCAAGATCTTCGGCCCCGAAGGCACGCAGATCGCCGACAACAACGACTTGAGCTTGGCGATCGTGATGCTCGTCCCGATCCTGCACTATTTGCGGATAACCTCCGCGAACCCCATCGTGAAGGCCGCCTGCGTCGTCGTCATGGCCTTCTCGGTTCTATCCATCATCGGCACCTTCTCGCGCGGCGGCTTCATCGGCCTCGCGGCGGTCGCAGTCGCCTTCGTCGTCTTGTCGCGCCCGAAATTCGGCGCGCTTATCATCCCCGTGGCCTTGGGCGTCACGGTGTGGATGTATGCGCCCCAAGCCTGGTTTGAGCGCATCGACTCCATCAACAACTACCAGAACGATCTGTCGGCGCAGGGCCGCTTCGAATCGTGGAATGCGGCCTGGAAACTGGCTCTCGACCGGCCCCTCGTCGGCGGCGGTTTCTCGGCCTTGGAACGCGACAAGATCCGCTTCCGCTACGCCAAGAACAAGACCAGCGAAGTCGGTCGCGCGGCGCACAGCATGTGGTTCCAGGTGCTGGGCGACCACGGCTTCATCGGTCTCTTCCTCTATCTCGGCATCATCTTCGCGGCGATCTACAACGCACTGCGCATCGTCTCGCTGTCTAAAACCCGAGACAACCTCGCCTGGGCGACACTGCTGTCGCGCATGATCGTCGTGATGTTTGCGGGTTACTTCACCGCGGGCAGCTTGTTGTCGATGGCCTACTACGACGCCTTCCTGGTGCTCGTGGGCCTGACCGCGGCGCTGCGTGTGATTGTGGAGAAGGAAGTCGCATCGACATCCGAAATTTTCGACGATCTGGCAGAGCCTATGCCCGCGACGGCCGGATGGCGCAGCGCCTTCAACAGAAAGTAAGCAGCGCCGAGCCCACGGAGAAACTGGCGCCGAAGCCGATCAGGAGGGCGTTCTCGCCCTTCTTCGCCCGCCCATCGCGCACCAATTGGTCGAGCAGCAGCGGAATGCTGGCGCTCGACGTGTTGCCCGTCTCCGCAAACGAAGCACACAGACGCTTCGGATCGATCCCCGCCGATTTGCACGCCGGTATCAGAATGCGCGTCAGGTTCGCTTGGTGCGGGATCAGCCAATCGACGGCATGCCCGTCGCCCTGCACCCGGCGGATTTCGTCGACCAGAATGCGCGTTGCGCCCACCGCCACCGGCGGCCCCGCCATAAACCAACGCTGATCCTCAGGCACCTCGCGCAGCGGATCGTTGGCCTGCATGCCGCTGCCCTTGATCAGTCCGATCGTGCCGGGATCGACCATCGACGAAGCCCGCGTGGTCCGCAAAAGTGCGATGCCTTTGTCGCCGCCCTCAAGCAAAACGCCGGCCGCCGCGTCGCCGAACAGCGTCGAAATCCCGAACGCCTTGGGGTCATAGGCGATACAGCGCGACGAAAATTCGATCGCCAAACACGCGACCCGCCGGAACCCCATCGCCTGAATCAGACTCTTCCCGATGGTCAGTGCGTACATAAAGCTCGTGCAGGCGTTGCTGGAAATATCCAACACGAACGGATGCGCCAGCGCCCCATGCTTCTCGCGCGCCGCCACAACGATCTGCTGCGAAAGCCCCGGAAATCCTTGCGTCGAAGACGACGACACGATGACCGCGTCCAGCGTCGCCCACGCACTGTCATCCATCATCTTCTCAAGCAGGCTCGTCCCGATATCGACGGGCATGTCTTCCGGCGCAAAGAAGTGCCGCGCCCGCAGACCGGTCTTCTGCTCGATCAGCTCAGACCGCACGCGCGCCGTCTCTTCCGCGCCCGCATCGCGCACGTTGCGCGCGTGCGCGCCGTCGATCAGCCGCTGCCCGATGTCGCGATTGGTGACGACCGTCTCGGGCAGAATACTGGCGGTGGCGACGATAGAGACGTCTTGCATACAAGAATCCTGCGGGGTCCGTTTACCATGCGCCCCCGAAACGCGACTGCAGCATACTATCTGAAACGGGCAGGCCTCTTGTCTAGAAACGCTTGCACCGCTTCTTTGTGCTCGGGCGTAACCCAGCAAGCGCGCAGGTAATCCGTCTCCCGCTTCTGCGCCAATGCCATGTCCTGTTCGCAAGCGTTCTTGGACAATAAATCCTTTGTCATGCGCAGCATCGGGTCGGGATTGGCCGAAATCGCTCTGCCTAATTCATAGGCTTTCGGCAGCAGCTCCTCGTGCGGTGTGACATAGTCGGCAAGCCTGATGGCCTGGGCCTCGCGCCCGTCAACCAAACGCGCCGTCAGCATCAACTCGCTGGCCTTGCCCCATCCGATGCGGCTGACGAGATAATGGCTCGACGCCAACTCCGGCACGATTCCCATCTTCACGAACACCAAGCCGAACCTGGCGAGCTCCGACGCGACGATAATGTCGAACGGCAAGATCATCGTGACGCCGATCCCCACCGCCGGCCCGTTCACCGCCGCGATCAAAGGCTTCGCCGACCGCACGACGCCGATCCAATCCAACCCCCGCGGCAACCCACCCTGACCGCGCGCCGTGTCCGCGCCCGGATCGTCGCCGTCGATGCGCGACTTGAACGTGTGCTCGATATCGGCACCGGCGCAGAACCCGCGCCCCTCGCCCGTGACCACGATCGCGCCGATCGACTTGTCGTTGTTCGCGCGTTCGATGGCATGCGCCATCTCCTCGCTCATCACCGGCATCCACGCATTCAGCCGCTCAGGCCGGTTCAGCGTGATCAGCGCCACAGGCGCCTGCGTGTCGTATTTGATCGTCGAATAGGTCATGGCAGACAGTCCTTCGGTTCAATGGCGGTTGGGAACTCTGAAACCTCCGCCCTGCCGAATGCAAGCCTACCCACCGCGACGCAAGGATGCTCATGAGAAACCGAGGTATGAACCGTCCTGGCTTCTACGTGCTGATCTGCCTTGGCGTCGCGCTCGCTGGCGCGTTGTCCATATGGACCGGCGTCAGCGACATGAACGCGCTTGGGCACGAAACCGCCTGGACCGCGGGACGGATCGCCTTCGGCATTATCGTCGGCGTCTTGGCGCTCGCCTTGGTCCCCAACTTCATCTGGGGCATGCGCGTCGTCAGCGCGTTACAGCGCGGCGAAGGCGTCATCGCACGTTGGACAGTGGCGCCCGCAACCTTCGATCAATTTCGCGCCTTCGATCGCACGCTGAAAGGAACGGCCGAAGACAACGACTGGTGGGCGCCCAAGGTCACGCCGCCCGCCGGCGTCACCGTCTTGTTCACAGCCGACAGTGTCCTCATCGGCGACACCTTCTTCGGTCTCGCGTCGAGCGGCCTAATCCGCTTCAGCAACGTGCGCCTGCGCCAGTCGACGCCGCCCTGCCTCGAGTTTTCGACGGTCATGACGCAAGTTGCCGGGCAACCGACGTCGGTGCGCGTCTACGATTGGCAGGGCGTTCTACGCATACCCATCGCCGACGATGCGCACGACGTAGCCGCCAAGGTGTTGCGCCACTACGAAGACGTGACCGCCCGGCGCACGATTGTGAAGCCGAACCGCTGGCGCATACGGATCAAAATCGGATGGATCGTCACCGCCGTCTCCATCGTCGTCGGGGCCGCGGGCTACGCCCTAAGCGGCATGAACGAAGAACTCGCCCAAGCGCCGTTGATCATGATGATCGTCGGCACGATATTCACGTTCGCGGGCCTCGCCATTGTGTTCCTGGCGTCGCTCTTCGAGAAGCGTCAACGCAGCGGCTGACGCGGACGGCCTTCAGGCCGCCGCCATCATCTCGCCGTTGCCGTTGCGCACGGCTTCCGGGATCGACTGATAGATCGTGGGCCGCGCAATGTTCAGCCGCACGCGCGCCGCGTCGAGATTCTCCGACAGCAACCGCACATAATCCTCGCCCGGCAACCACGCGGCCTTCGCGCCGTTGCGATAGGCCTGCCACGCCGCGCCGACGAACGGATGCCCGCCGCCGAGTTCCTGGCGCAGCTTCAAAGCGCCCGCCGCGCCGATCAACGCAAACCCGGCCGACTTCGTCTGCGCATATGAGAACGACACCACGCACGTCTCGCCCAACGCATCGCGGCCATAGCCGGTCAGCACATGCCAAAGATCGTGGATGTCGCGCATGCGCCGGCCGAACCAAGCATAAGGATGCTCGCTGTCCAGCGCCTCATCCTCCATGCCCTTGCGGCTCTCTTCGATAAGGCCCTGCGCAGAAATATTTTCGCTCGTCGTAAAATGCAGATAGGCCCGCCCGACGCTGCCTTCCGGCAACCGCGACAGAAATTCCTTGTCCGAAAGAATGTCGGCCAACTCCTGATGGCGGAACGCAATCGACCCGCCCGCCGGCGACTTCAACAATTTCGCATAACCGTTCGGGATCGACCGCCCGCTGAGCGCGCGCATAATCTCGAACACCTGCGCCGTATCTTCCTTGTCCTTCAGCAACCGACCAAGCGCCCGAAGCGCCTTCAGCGGCTGAAGGCGGAACGCAACGTCAGCACGTGCCACGCGTTGGGCAGGTGCGACTTCAGGAATATAGGTTTCGGCAATCGACATGGACCGGGCTCTCCGCATTCGGACGGGCAGCGTCTCAACAACGCCGCCTTCATAACTGACAAATTGTCATTTATCCAGCCCCCTTCAAGAGGCCAAAGCCCACATGCGGCAGAATTAATGAAGCGGGTCGCCCAAGGCCGCCGCTGTGGCCATCACGTCATCCACCCGTGGCAACCGCGCCTCATTCCCCAGATGCTGCACGCCAAAGGCCGAGGCGGCCCGCGCAAACCGGAAATGATAAGACCACCGCGCCTGCGGCTTCTGCAGCCACGAATAGACATACGCACCATGAAACAGGTCGCCCGCCCCGTTGGTGTCGATCACCCGCTCGGCCGGAACATGTAACGCCGGCAGCCGGTTGATTCCGTCGCCCGCCTCATACCAAAGCAACCCATGCTCGCCCTGCGTCACGCCGCCGACCTTGCAACCCTTCTTGCGCAAGATCTCCAACGTCTGCTCCGGCGTCTTCTCCAACTGCTGGCAGAACCGGTCGCTCACGATCGCCACATCGACAAAGTCGAGCAACTCCATCGTATTCGCCCGCACCGCCCCGCCATCCAGCGAAACAAGGATCCCCCGCTCCCGCGCCTGCTTTGCATAAGCCAGCGTCGCATCCGGCTGATGCCCATCCAGATGCATCACCTTGCACCCATCGAGATTGAGCGCCGGAAACGGATGCAGAAAATGATCGTCGCGACACCGAACGATCGCGCGCTTGCCCTCATGCGGCATGACGAACGATAACGAAGACCGCGCCACTTTCCGCGCATGCAACGGAATCCGATAGGCCATCGCCATATCGATAAACATCCGCCCCAACCAATCATCCGCCATAGTGGTCAAAAGGTCCGGCACCACCCCCAACTTCGCGCAAGCAAACGCCGCCGTGACGGCATTGCCGCCAAACGCCACCGCATAGTCGCGCGCCACCGTCTTCTCATCGCCCGTCGGAATCTCGTCGGTGAGAAACGTAATGTCGATATAAGTCTGGCCGATAAAGAGAGCTTGCAAGAGAGTGTCCCGGTAACTCGCGCGCGCAACGACGCGCCGATAGCGGGCAACATGCCCGCCGCGCTCTCAAACGTAAAGCTGCGCTACGGCGTGCAACCCTGCAACCGCAACCGCTTGCCCCCGAATTCGATCTCCTTGTGCCGCGGTGGCACGACTTGATAGCGGCCTTGGGTCAAAAGATCCCTCATGTCCACGCCGCACTGATAGGCGGCAAAGTAGCCGACATGACGCCACACCTTGTCCGGCATGATTTGAAAGACGTCGAGCTGCGCGTCGTTCGTCGTCCCCAGAACGACCTCACTCGTGCCGTCGCCGTCGAGATCGACGAGGTAGGAAACGCATGTAACCGCCTCACGCGCGGCCATCGCGCACGCCAGCGGCGTCATCGCATCCTTCGACCAGTCTTGATTGAGAAAGCTCTCTGGCAACGATCCGCTCGGTCGCACGACGATCTTCGCCAGGAGATCCTTGGCGGGCACCTGCGGCGGATTTCCAGATTTACCTGTGTCCAGTGTCTTCTGCGCACGCTCGGCGATAGCCTGGGCGCGCGGCGAACTCTTGTCGCGCGCTAACGCCCGCAACGCGTCCGTGCCATAGCGCGCGCCCTGTAAACGCAGGAAGTCGTAATCGAATGCTTCCGGCGCCACGAGACCGGCGCGCAGTCGGCGCACTTGATCCGCAACGGACAAGCGCGCGGGGTCACCAAACGGCGTCTGCATGACGACAAGCAATCCAAAGGTCAGCAGCGCGGCGACGAAATTCGTGAACTCAAGCGGCTTGAACCAACGGCCCGGCCACAACGCCGAAATGGCGTAGCCGGCCATGTAACAGGCCGCGACACCAATCACGGCGGCGCCCGCAACGCGTTCCGGCGTTAGCCCATGTTGGTCGATCCTGAGCCAAAGCGAATAAGCGGCGATGAGAACGAACGGCACAAGCGCAAGACCCGCAACCCGCGCCGCAATCTGCAGCACCCGATGCGGCGGCTCTTGCCCGTCTTGATAGGCGGTGTTGATCAAAACGATCAGCGTCGCTGCGGCCGTTAGCAGGATCGCCGTTGCGCTACCCGTCGCCCATAGCGGCTCCAGCCCCGTCGCCGGCAGGGCTGCAAGGAACGCAACCGCTAGGGCCGTCATCACCGGCAACAGCCAGGACAGCAACACCAGCGCCACGGCGCGAATGCCGTTGATCAGCCCGATGCGAACGTCGGTCAGATGCACCGCCAGCGCAAACACCGTCGCGGTGACGGGATAGTAAAACCAGGTTTCGCGGATGATGTCGGCGAACAGGTCGATTTTGATCAGGCCGAACAACTGCGCGCCCAGATAGAGCAGCAGCCAAAACGTTCCCAAGAAGGCCAGCGACAGGGCGAGCTGCACGCCGTTCTTCCACGCAATCTCGAAATAGGTGGCATACCGCGCCGGTACGCGCAGATCGGCATCGCTCGCTGCCACCAGATGATACGCGATGAACAGCAGCGGCGGCAGCAACGGAAAGAGAAGGCCGGGATCGTCGAAAAACGGCCCGACCTCACGCGATACCGCGTGCGAGGCCAGTCCGACGATCAACAGCAGCGTGCCGACGATCCAAAACACAAGCGTAACGGGTCTAAGCCGCCCCACCGCGACGAGCAGCGTGGGCGGCACAAAAAGCAAAGTGAGCCCGATGACGCTCGTCGCGAGCTTGTCGCTGTACGGCCACAGCTGCGCCGTAAGGGCTTCCGTGAACACCAAGAACCCAACGCCCTGCGCAAGCCCGATCATCAAGCGCAGCGCACCAAGATTTGCCCGCTCGCCGCCGCCTTCGTGTTCGTCTGTCATTGATTGTCCCCAGAACAGGCCTCGAAACTACACGAAGGCTGTAGGCACGGGGATGGGAGAACGCTGTGACTTACCTCACACGGGCCCGCTCTACGCGCGCGTGAACGCGTCCAAATCCGCAAACAAGGCCTGATCGTTGATGATGCGCGGCACCTTATTCTGCCCGCCCATCCGCCCGCGCGACTTCATCCACTGCGCAAACGTGCCCGGCGCCACTGGGCGAACCGTCGGCGCACGCATGCCGAATCCCTCGGAGCGATGCGCGCGATAATCGTCATTGCGGGCCTTCAACGTCTCATCGATCGCCGCCGCGACCTTCGCCGCCGCATCGGGAGAGGGCAGGGCGCCGAACTCGACGACATAGAGATGCCCGCCCAATTCGCCCGCGGTCTTCGGATAAACCGCGCCGACGGAAAAATCGGTGACGGTCAAACCATTCGCTGCGGCAGCGCTCGACACCGCATCCTCGATCTCCTCGCCGATCAAATGCTCGCCGAATGCCGATAGCGAATAACTTGTCCGTCCGGTGATCAAGATGCGCGGCGGGTCCAGCGACACGAACCGAACGGTGTCGCCGATGACATAGCCCCAGCAACCCGAACACGTCGAAAGCACGATCGCATAGTTCACGCCCGTCTCGACGTTGCCCAACCAATGCCGCGTCGGCTTCGCGGAATCCAACTCATCGACCGGCACGAACTCAAAGAACAATCCGGTGTCGGTCAGCAGCCGCAGCCCATCCTCGGGCGTCGCGTCCTGCAACGCGATGAAGCCTTCCGACGCTGGATAAACTTCGCGTAGTTCCGCCCCACCAGCGAGAAACTGCTCGAACCGCGCACGATACGGTTTGAAGTTCACCCCGCCATGCACCAACATTTCGAGGTTCGGATAAAGCTCCCGCGCCGTGACCGCCCGCCCCGCATTCGCCTGCTGCCGGTCGAACAGAATGAGCAGCCACGACGGCGTCCCCGTGATCACGCGAATATCGGTCTCGGACGACAAGGTCGCAAGCCGGCGAACCTTCTCCTCCCAATCCGTGATCAGCGCGACTTCGATCGGCGGAAACGCAAACCCCTTGGCCCACCACGGCAACCGCTTGATCGCGATCCCCGACAGATCGCCGGAGAACACGCCGTCGCTTTCCCGCACGAGATCCGTCGATCCACCCAGCATGAAACTCTTGCCGCCGAACACGCGCGAGCGTGGCCGCGCTGTGACGTGATGCGTCAGCAAATCGAGCCCCGCATAGGTATTCGACTTGTTCATCTCCGGCGTAATCGGAATGTACTTCGACGACCCCGACGTGGTGCCCGACGTCACCGCGAAGAACGGCACGCGCCCCGGCCACGTGACATTGTCGAGAACCGGAAACGCGCCCTTCCAATAGTCGCGCCAAAAGTCGTCGTAACGACGCAGCGGCACCGCCGCCTGAAAATCCTCGACGCCCTTGATGCGATCGAACCCATGATCGCGTCCAAACTTCGTCGACGCCGCCTTCGCAATCAGCGCGGAGAGCTGCGCGCGTTGCGCCGCCACATTGTCCAGCCGCGCCAGGCTCGCCCGGCGCCGCCGCGCATACATCCGAAGCGGCGGCGTGAAGTCCATCATTTCGCGGCGAGCACGGACTTGTTCTTGAACGTCGCGCGCACGGTCTCGATCTTCAGCGGCACCTGGAACGACTGCCCGCTCTGGAACGCATCCACCTGATCGCGGAACGTCGACGAATTGTACCACCCGTCATTCCCGCCCAGCATGACGAACCAGTTCGCATCCGGATCGGAAAGGTCCGACACATGCCGCGCTTGCGCGCCATAGCGCGTCGGATGCCGCTCCGCCGAAGTCTCATGATCCGTCTTCAAAATCGTCTCGCTCGATCCGGCCGCGGGCACGTCGTCGAACACATAACGCGAGCCGATCACCGGAATGGAGGCAAACTGCGCCTGCACGATCATCCGGTGCATATCGCCCCACGTCGCATACTTCGCCCACGCATCGACACCGGTCTGCAGCGCGGCGACCGCACTCTTCGCGAACACATCGGCCTTCATGTCTTTGACTTTCGGCGCGAACCGAGAATAAGGACTGCCGGCGGCGTCGAACGCGCTAAGCTCATGCGCCGGAAAGGATGCCGGCATAAACGACGCCATCGCCGCCTCGAAAGCGACGGCACCCTTGCTGCCCAGATCATACCGTCCGTCCCAAGCGGCCATGGCGTCGAACACCAGCGTCTGCGAGAGACTAAGCGCGGGCTTCTCCGCCTTGACGCGCGCCACGAACGCATCGCGCATCAAAATCGACGAACTCGAATACGTATCCATCTGAACGCGCTTCAGATCGTCGGCCGTCACCTTCGCCATGCCGCCGAGCAACTGCTGCAGCCGGGTGACGCGATCGTCCGACGAAAAGAAATAGCCGATCGGCACGGACGCTTCCGCACCGCGATTGTTGGCCGAAGCCAGGAACCCGTCGGCGGGATTGTAAGACCACGGCAAATCCTTCGACGTGACGATCTCATCCCACGCCTTCGCATCGCTCAACGGCCGCACGATGTCGGCTGGCAGCTCCTTCGACCGCTTCGGCAAATGAGTCGCCGTCACCTGCCCGATATTGCCCTTCACGTCCGCGAACAGAAAATTCTGCGGCGAAATCGAAAACCCCTCCAGCGCCGAGCGGAACTCGTCCCAATTGGTCGCGCGGTTCATGCGCAGCATGGCGCTGATCTCATCCGACGGCCGATGCCCGATCCACTTCAACGCCAGAACCTCGCCTTCGCGCTTGGGCAGAACCTCGGAGTCCGACATGATCGGCCCATACGGCGTATCGCGAATAACCAAGTCCGAATCGAACCACCAGCGTGTACGCGTCGTGACCTTGCGCTCGGTGATCTGGTCCTTCGGCAGCGAGGATACGTCGAACAAATCGCTCCCGGCCGAACGCATGTTCGTGCCGCCCCAAGCAATGTTCTCGTTCCGCCCGACGGCGACGAACGGCACCCCCGGCACCATGAGGCCCACCATATTGAACGACGGCGACTTCACCCCGGCCAGCACCCAAAGGTTCGGCAAACTGATTCCCAAATGCGGATCGTTGGCGATCATCGCCGCACCGGTACCGGTCTTCGCCGCGCCGACCACAAACGAGTTCGACCCATTGCGGCTCATCGTCGACAACAGCCGCGAAAACTCTTTCAGGCTTGCATGCTGGTTCGACGCAAAGCTCGGCGCCGACATCGTGCCCTCTTCAAGCAGTGCCTGCCACAGCTGCGGCCAATCCTTCCGCTCGCGCAACGCCATGACGCGAAACCAAACGAACCACGACACGTCGACCGACGCGAGCCGCCCGATGGTCAAAATCTCTTCGCTGCGCCAAGGCTCGCGCTCGAGGCCCAGCAGCGCATACTCATGTGGCAAGTCCGCGGTCGTCGCTTGATAATGATTGACGCCCTCGACGAACGCATCGAGCCACGCCTTCGTCTCCGCCGGCATCGACGCATAGACCGTCTTCGACGTCCGCCCGAGATCCAGAATGCGCAACGCGTGTTCGATATCGGCGACTTGCGGGATCGGTCCGGCGATCTCCGAGACGCGCCCCTGGCTCACGCGCCGCATCACTTCCATCTGCCCCAACCGCAAATGCGCATGCGCGAGACCCAAGGCGAACGCCGCGTCGCGATCGGTCGTCGCCTCGATGAACGGCACCTGATGCTCGTTCCACCAAACGGTGACGGAGCCCTGCAGCGGCAACCCTGTCGTCGGAAACATGGCGAGCCGCTGATCCAGCGTCTTGGGTTCCGGCAACGGCGTAAACACCGCACAACTGGTCGCAACGGCGACGGCGAAAAACACAACAAACGACCGCACAATCGCGCGCATGACTTGGACCCACATTTGCGTTTCGGTTTAGGTATACGCTACGGCCTCGCGAATGGATGCAAAAGCCCTTGAAATTCACGCCGCGCCTAAGGAGAACGTAAAGAAGTATGAAGCATGAGCGCACCTATCGCTGGGCGGACCCCACGGAAATCATGGCCGCCGCACAAGGCCAGTCCGGTCTCGACCTGATGCGGGCGATGGCTGAGGGCCGCGTGCCGCCCCCGCCCGTGAGCAGCCTCATCGGCGTCAACGGTTTCACGGCGGAAAAAGGCAAAGTGACGATGGGCTTCGATCCCGCCGAGTTTCACTACAACGCGCTGGGCACAGTCCACGGCGGCGTGATCGCGACCGTCATCGATATGGTGCTGGGTTCAGCCGTGCATTCCACGTTAAAGGCGGGGCAGGGCTTCACGACTCTGACGCTCGAACTCAAATATCACCGCGCCGTCACGGCAAAGTCGGGTCATCTGACCGCGATCGCGGAGGTCGTCACGCGCGGCCGCGAAATCGTCACCGCCGAAGCAACGCTGATCGACAAGAACGACCGCCTCTTCGCGAACGCCACGTCGACACTGATGATTCTCAAGCTGCCGAACGGCGCGTAAACAAGAACAGCGCAAACAGCGCCGCGAACGCGAGATCGACCAGCGTCAACGCGACCATCCCGAACGGCGCGAGCCCGCGTGACCACGCGAGTGCGATCAGCACGACCACGCCAAGCTTGCCCACCATGCCGACGGCGACGATCGGGCGGTTGTCCAAATTGCGCCACACGATCAGATAGAACACGCCGAACATCAAGACGAACCACGCAACGACCGGCGACCACAGCGCGTCATAGCGCGCCACTTCCAGCCCCATCGACGCCGCGAAGTCGCTCGCGTCGACGGCCAAACTGACGCCGACGATAAAATTGAAAATCGCGCTCGCCAAAAAGACGCCGCGCCAAACCCCGTCGCTCATGGCTCTCAGAACCTCCGCGTTGCGGCGGCGCCGACCCTCGCGTTCAGGAACGCGCCGATGTCGCCGATCGCGCGCTCGCTCTGTCCGTCGAACAAGCGCTCGAACACGTGACCACCGCTCGCCCACACGCGCAATGTGACACCGCCGCCCGCCGCATGAACGCGATTGGCCAGCATCCGCGCATCGTCGTGCAACGCGTCCGTACGGCTTGTGTGGATCATCATCGGCGCAAGCTCCCGCAAATCGCCGTACACGGGCGAGGCCAGCGGATCCAGCGGCGATCGCCCCTGCAAATAGAAATGAGAACAGATCGCCATGGATTCCATGCTGATCGGAGTGTCGCCGGTCACGCTCCGCGCCGCCGCCGACCGCCCGGTCAAAGCCAAATCCGTCCACGGCGAAAGTAACGCGATGCCGCCCAGCCGCGTCCCGTGATCGCGCAACCGAAGCGCCGCCGCGAGCGCAATCGAAGCCCCCGCCGACTCCGCGACCAGCCCGATGCGCGCCGGCGCGTAGCCTTCGCGCACAGCCCCGACCACCGCTTCGCACACGTCGTCCACGGCGGCAGGGCAGGGATGCTCCGGCGCCAGACGATAATCGACCATCAGAGTCTTCAACCGCGCCGCCTTCGCAATCCGCGCGATCAACGCCGTCAACCGCGGACTGCGATCGGCAATAAACGACCCGCCATGCACATAGACCAGGATCGCGTCGTCGCCGAAATCATCGTGCTGAAGCCAACTCGCACGCCCCGGCACGCGTGACGCCGGCGCAATCGAAAGCCCATCCATCGCCGCACTCATTTGCACCGCGCTCGGCATGCTCAACCTGTTGTGCCAATCGCGCCCGCGCTCGATGTAGCGCATCAACCGCACCCGATCGCCGGACTCCATGGCCCGCACCGCGCCGGCAACCGTCGCGCGCTCCACCGTGCGGCTCAAGGCGTTCGACAAACTGCGCGCAACGCCAGCCAACGGAAACGTCGCCGATGGCGCGGCGACGCGCTCGATGTGCAAGCCAGCCGCATCGCTCATGACAGTCATGGGAAGAGCCTTGGGGTTCGGGAGTGTTACCCTCTGCGAATCATAATCTGATTCGCAAAAAGCCGAACGTGATGCCGCGCACGAAGAGACAGGACACTGTTGAGACGCAGTTCGTCGCCATCGGCGCGGTAAGCGACTACGCGCAAACCTATCCGTCGATGCCCGATCGCCTGCGCAACATCGTGGGCTGGCTCGAAAACAATCTGAAGGCGGCAGGCCTTGCGTTCATGATCGAGCGCATCGACGGCGAAACGGCAAAAGTCCATGACGAATGGATGACACGCTTCGCCCTCACCCCCGCCGAAATCCGCCTCGCGGCTTACGTCGTGCACGGCGGCACCCTCGCAGGTTACGCGAAACAACACGCCGTCAGCCGCAACACCGTCCGCAACCAACTGCAGGCGATCTATGGTAAAACAGGCACACACCGCCAGGCAGAACTCGTCGCCCTACTGCTGAAACCCTAGGTCATAGTGCGTTTGCATCATGCGCGAACACGCCCGCGCATCCAGCCTCATCGCACGAAGCGAATCGCTTCGCATCTTGAGGGGGATGAAGAGGCATGCGTCGGTCTCTGCTGCTTGCGTCCGTGGCCTGGCTCGCCGTCATGGCGATGCCGGCCGAGAATCCGTTCGTGCGCGCCGCACACGCGGAAAGTTCCGGCCGCGAATGGGTCGATGCCCGCGAGAAGTGGCAGAGCGACGTTGCGCAGCTGTCGCTTCGTATTCGCGATTACCCGCTCAGCCCTCGCTACTGCAAGCGCCCGCATCAGAAGGACAAGACCTTCGACGAAGTTAGCCTCGACCAACTCGCGGAAGAACTCGCCTTGCTGACCACCGAGTTCGGCCGCATCGAAACCGGCACGAATGCCGCGACGCGCGGCGGCACAGCCAGCAGTCTGACGACGGACAGACTGATGACGGGGGAGTACCCGAAGTACAAAGGCAGGGAAGTCACCGATGAAATGCACTGGAAACTTCTGCGCAGCGATTACATAGGCGCGGCACAGAAGTTATTGACGGACAAGCGAGCGGCGCTGGCCGCCCGGCCCGAAAATTTTTGCGGGGAGCCGACGCTGAAGAAAGCCGAGATCATTGGCCCGCCCGTGCAGCCGCCGCCTCCGCCACCGCCGCCACCCCCACCGCCGCCGCCGGTCGATCCCCTGAAAGGCCTGAACCGGCCTATCTCCAAAGCCATCAACCTCCCGCGGCTCGAAAAATTCTATTGCTCGCAAGCGCAAAGGGACGCGGCCCTCGCTCTGATCCCGCCCGAGATCGTACAGGTCAACGCAAACATCGCGGACATCGACGCCTACATCGCGTCTCTGAAGGCGCGCCGCGCCGAGCTAAAGGCCAGAGGTGTCGAACAGCACTGGCTGGACTCGATGGACTACGAAGTCCGCAATGCCGAAGCGGAGAAGGCAAGCCAAGCCACGACGATCCAAACGCTGGAAACCACGCGCGGCCTCATTGCATCGACCCCCGTCGTCGACTGTTCGAAGGAAGGCAAGCGCGAAATCGGCTGGCTCCCAGGCAGCGGCTTCTCCGCCGGCGTCGAGGTCGCTTACGGCGACCTGACCATCCCCGATAAGCCCTACCTCTCGCTCGAGGACGCAGGCGACCTGTTCCTCGGCGTCGTCGATCTCGAAACGGAAGACGAACTTCTCGTCATCACCGGCTTCGTCGAATACGAGTTCAAACTCGGCGATCTAACCAACGTGAAACTGCTGGGCGACCCGCGCGATCAGCGCTGGATGACCGGCGCCGAACTCTTCGGCTACGACTACAGCATCTTCGCCGAAAGCCCCGATGTCACCACGACCACCGAAGGCATGGGCATCCCCGGTACCGGCGATCCGCTGTCGTCGTTCCCGGCCGGCGTCTTTTTCGCCAACCCCGCGTTCAACGATGTGACCAACATTCGCTACGCGCACGACTCGAACTTCCGCGGCGGCGCAATCAGCTTCGGCCAGAAGTCCTACTACGACAGCCACAGCTGCTACGTCGGCGTCGGCGTCGGTTACAATCGCTTACGCACGACGGACATCCTCACCGGCACCGTCGACGGCTTCCTCACCGACTTCCGCTATCAGACGGATGTCGCCACGCGCGGCACGAATCTGTTCGTGCGCGGCGGTGTCGAAATCCCGCTCGATAATTTGTGGGACCAGCAGTTGCGCTACGCCGGCGAATTCTCGGGCTTTCGTCTAGCGGTCGGCGGCGAAGGCCGCGTCAACTTCCTCGACGCCGAAGGCCTCGACCAACTCGATCTCACGGGCTTCGTCAGCGACAGCCAGGCCGTCCGCATCGGCAAGGACGACACGACCTTCAGCTACAAACTTAACGCCGGCTTGAACTACGCGCCGACGGGCATCAAAGGCCTCGACATCTCACTGGGCGTCGAATACGGCGAAAGCGACACCCACCCGGTCGCCCACCGCTCCGGCCAAACCGGCGAAACCACGCGCATCGAGTTCGAACAAGAAGAAGTCTTCGTCGGCACCCTCGGCACGCGCTTCAGGTTCTAGAAAGGAACATCTCACGCGAAGCCGCGAAGTCGCGAAGAAGAAGGACGCGAAGTTACGAAAGGCGCTTCGCGCCGGAGGCCGAACCCCGGCGCGAAGCGCCAATCACTCTTCTTAGCGTCTTCTCTTTTCGCGTCTTCGCGGCTTCGCGTGATTTCTGCCTTGCGGCCTCACCCCGGCAGCGTCACCCGAAACGCGAGCACCATATTGTCGTGCTCGAACCCGCCGTCATACCGCCCGTCCGGCATGAAGCCGTTGCGCGTGCGAAAATCATTGTCGTTGCCGACAAACAGAAACCGCTCGCGCGGCTTCTTCGCGTCCAGCGGCGGCGACAACACCATCGACTCCCACTTCGCCGACAGCAAAGCCCGCTCGCGCGTCGCCCGCTTCGCCGAGAGCCCAACACGATTGAGTTCTTCCTCATCCGCAATGTCGACAAACCGCGTCAACCGCACCGGCACGATCTCCGCCTCAAGCTCGCCGTCAGGAGCAACCGGCTTCGCACGCCGCTCATACTTCGACCCGGCAATATCGCTCGCGCCGTCGAGCGACCCCATCAGCACCTGCTTGAACACGATGGGCTTGCCGGCATTGCGCTCCTTCGCCCCAAACCCAAACGACTCCCGCCCTAGCACAAAGAACCGCCCGCCGCCCTGCGCCGAAATCGCGTTCACCTCGACGGCGGCAACCTCTTCCGCACCCGGCCGCCCACCACACAACGGCAGCTTCAACACATAATGCGCTTTCGGAACCGTCGGCCAACCGCGCGCCGGAACGTCATAGATCAGCAGCCGCGTATACCGTTGCGTCTCCAACGCCCCACGCCGATCCTGCATCAACGGCGCCTGTAGCAGCACGTAAAGCTCGCGCCCATCCGGGGTCAGCGACAATCCTTCAAGCCCATCGTTCGGCGCCCGCCCGCGCTTCGGCTTCGTCCCGTCTGCCGAGGAAAAATTCACCTCGCCGCCGACGTAAGGCACGAACGCTTCCGGCGGCGCGATGATGTGCTGCAAATCCCCCTCGGGCGAAAAGCAATAGATGTTCGCCGCGAACTCATCGCTGACGAACAACCGCCCATCCTTCGCGATCGCAATCCCCTCGCTGTCGACGCAGATACGTCCGGCAGCGCGCCCCTTCTTCGGCGACGGCACCAGAACATCCAACTGCTCGCCGACATTCGGCCCGGGATCCAATCCCGTCATCAACGCGCCATGCGCATCACGCATGAACCGCGTGCCGAGAGGCGAGAGCGAAAGCTTCCCCCCGCGCAGCTCAAACCCGATGCGATGCACCCGCGTCGGATAATCGCTGAACCGCCCGTCCTCCGGCACGTTGAACCCGCGATCGGGCAGGGCGACGAACACGCCTGAACACCCGTCCCCGGTCGCGCGCCAAGACCCCGCCTCGAGCGAAAGCCCCGAGAACGACCCCAACGTGTCGCCCATCGTGTCGCGCGTGGAGGCGGGAAGCCGCCCCAGCGCCACCAGCCGATAAGCCTTGTCGTTCTTAGCGTTAGCCATGAAGCCCTCGATTTCGGGAACCTCTATCATGCCAGCCCCTGCGTTTCTCCCTTGAGCAGGCGAGCGGAAGCGCGTCTAATACATCCGCCGCGTGCGTGGGGATCCGGGCGCGGCAGGGGTGGGGATTATCGTGATGAAGCGCCGGTTTGTGCTGGCGATATCGCTATTGGGCGCGCTGTCCGTGACAGCGCTTGCCTGGGCGGCTGACTCCGTCGTCACCATTCCCCTCAGCGCGCCACCCAAGGCCGAAGAAGCCAAGCCAAAGTCGGACAAGAAGACGACCGTAGCTGCGGTCCCGGCATCGGAGCCGTTGTCGCCGCAAGCCATCGTCGACATTCCACCGCCTGAGTTCTCAACCCAACCGCTCTTTGCGCCGGGCGTTGAACTCGATAAAGGGGCCATCCCGACGCCGGACATCGACCCCGCGCTAATCGAAGGCAAAGAAGTCGAGATCAAAGAGGTCGAGCCGCCGGTGAAACCCCGATTGGAGGCAAGGCCCCAACCGGCGCCGCTGCGTATGGCTGCACCTTCGCCGCCTCCGATGCCGCAACCGAAACCGACGCCGCCGGCGTTGAAAGAGCAAGGACCGGTCGTGGCCGCCGCACCTGCTGACTCGTCTAAGCCGTTGCGCCGCGGCGAGATGGAGCCGATCGACGACTACCGCCCGAAAAAGCCGTCGTCGGTGGTCGTCGATCCAACGGCCCTCGATCGCGCGCTCGTGCCCGCAACCGAAAAACCCGCACGCACACCGATCCCGCAACCCAAACCCGCGGCGCCGAAACCGAAAGCTGAAGCAAAAATTCTTGCGAAAGGCGAGATGGAACCCGTCGACGACGTCCCCGGTCCCAAGGCGCTGATCACAAGGCGGGGCGAAGCATCGACGTTCCGCTGCTTCGTGCGCGACGTAATGGCCTTCTACGACCGCACCCACATCCGCTGCTACAACAAGGCGAAGAACAAACTAAACTTCTTCGCCGTCGACACCGGCCAACCCATTTCGGCGTCCGTGGTGTCAAAAGGCCTAGCCGCCATGCAAGCCGGCAAACCTGCGACCATCACCTTCGCCCCCGAACCCGACCTAAACCCATCGAACTGCGCCGCCGCCAACTGCCGCCGCCTGATCGACATCCAGAACTAGCCCGCCACGGCGCACGATCGGCTACAATGCGTCCAAAGCCGCCGCATGAGAGGCTCATGGATATCCACTACGCCATCGGCGACATTCACGGCCGCAACGATCTCCTCGAGCGAATGCACGAGCGGATCGTCGCCGACCACCATCTGCGCCATCCGAACGAGCCTGCCGTAATCGTCTATCTTGGCGACTACATCGACCGCGGCGCCGACAGCGCAGGCGTCATTGATACGGTCATGAGCGGCGTGCCGGGGTTTGAAATCGTTTGCCTCAAGGGAAATCACGAACAGTGGTTGCTTGATTGCTTGATGACCGACGAGCGCCACGTGTGGACGGCTTGGCTAGAGAACGGCGGTGAGGAAACACTGTCGTCGTTCGGGCTCCGCTTTCGCCGGCGCGAGTATGATCCTCTGGTGCTCGCGCGCGCCGTCGGCACGAAGCGCCTCGGATGGCTTGACAAACTTCAGCTCTATCATCGTGTCGGCGACTATCTCTTCGTGCACGCCGGCATCGTCCCCGGACGCCCGCTCGAAGAGCAGGAAGAGAAAGATCTCATATGGATTCGCCGCGCGTTCTTGGATTCAGACGTCGACCACGGTTTCCGCGTCGTGCATGGCCACACGCCGACCGAAGAGCCCGAACTCAAGCCAAACCGCATCGGCGTCGATACCGGTCCCACATGGTATGGCAACCTGACGGCGGTAGTTCTTGGTGAACCCGAAGGTCCGCGCTTCATCACCGTCGCGGGTGAGGCGGGCGCCGGTCCCGCGCCGACCCGTTTCACGTCCCCGGAATAATCCCGCCGTGATAAATGAACAGCAGATCGCACGTGTTCTGTACGCCGTGCGCGACAATCGGTATGGCCAGACTTCGCCCCGATAGCAGATAGAGCAGCCCGTACGTCACGCCGCCCACCGCCGTGATGATGACACCGCTCAAATCCTGATACGAATGCGCTATCCCGAAAATCACGCTGACGCCGATCAGGCTGGCGACCCAAGCCCACCGATCGCCGCCCAACACCTCCGCGACGCGCGTCATCGCAAACCCGCGCCACACCATCTCTTCGCCGAACGCGGCCAGAACCCAAGACGCCGCGATCAGCAGCAAGAGATTCTGCCAGCTGCCCGCAATCTCCTTGATGATGCTCAAATCGGGCGATCCGCCCGTCCACTGCCGCACCAGCGGTTCAAGCACGATGAGCTCGTGCAAAGACAACGCGACGCCCGCGATAGCGCCGACGGCGGTCGTGGACGGCCACGACGCAGTGAGACGAAAACCGACATCCCGCCAGCGCTTGCCGCGCACGCGAAGCAACGCCCAGCACAAAAGAAACAGCCACGGCGTATGGCTCACCGGCAGGTAATTGTACGACCCCGCCTCGAACACGGCGATGAAGAGCAACAGCTCGATCACCGCAAACCAAAGACTGTCCCGCCAGTCCGCAGCCTTCCCGCCGTCAGGTTCCATCGCAAGCGCCCCTTTTCCCGCTCGGAAAGATTGTATACAAAAATGCATATATTGTAGTCAAAAGATCCGATGAAGCCCGCGACCACGCGACCGCGATCCGTTAAGCGCAAGGCTCCCCGCGGCCGTATCCGCGAGCGCCTGCGCGCCGAGCTCCTCGACCGCATCGTCAAGGGGGACCTCAAGGGCGGCGACAAGCTCAACGAACTGCGCCTCTCGGGCGAGTTGAAGGTCAGCCGCACGCCGCTGCGCGAAGCGATGCTGCATCTCGAACGAGAAGGCTTCGTGCGCTCCGACGTCAGGCGCGGCTTCACGGTGGGCGAACTCTCGACCCGCGACGTGCGCGAGACCTATCCCCTGATCGCGCAGCTCGAAATGATGGCCGTGCGCAACAGCGCGCCGGTGCTCTCGCTGGTAATCCCGGACCTCGTCCGCATCAACGCCGCCTTCGCCCGCGCCAGGACGCCGCAACGCGCTCGCGACCTCGACACGCTCTGGCACGACACACTGATCGGCCAATCAAAGAACGCGCGCCTGGCGGCGATGGTCGCCACACTACGCCTTGCGATCGAACGATACGAACACCTTTACATGGCCGACACAGCGCTCGTGGCCCTCTCGGTCGCCCAGCACAACGACATCATCAAACATCTGAAACGCGGCGACCTGGATGCCGCCCTAAAGGCGCTCGAGCATAACTATCTCTTCGGCATGCAAGCTCTGTTGCGGAAAATGGGCGAGGAATAACAACTGTCGGCCCCTGAGGGTGGCCGTACGCGCGCTAAAAAAGAAAATGAACCACCAAGCGCACCAAGAACACCAAGACGCCGATGCGTTGGCGCTGTCGTTGCGATGCCGGGTTGCCTCTTTGTCGGCGCCCCGCGCCAGTGGATCGGTGTCGGCTGCACTCAGGCTGTCGCTGCTCAAGCAGCTTGGTGTCCTTGGTGCGCTTGGTGGTTCATCTTTCTTGCAAGCGCATGCGGAGGCTCACCCCGGCGAGGGGGAGCCTGCGCGGCGCTGCCAATCAAACCAAGTCTTACGCCGCCGGTCTCAGCGCCAGTTCTTCTTTCACCGCGCGCGCCACCGACGGCCGCGCGGACAGGCGCTGCGCATAGGCCGCAAGCACTGGCCACTTGCTCAGGTCGACGCCGGCAGGCCCCGCCCAATTCAACGTCGTCACGAGATAGGCGTCAGCGACCGAAAACCCTTCGTCGAGCAAGAATTCGCGGCCCTTCAAGTGCGTGCTCAGCCGCTCATACCGCGCCGGCAACAGCACGTCGCGCGCAAACGCCTTCGCTTCGGGCGGGCTCGCCGGATTGAACACCATGGCGAAGACCGCCTTGTGCACTTCCGTGCCGATATAGTTCAGCCACTGCTGCAGCTTGTTGCGCGCCCGCGTGCCGGCCGGCGGCGCCAGTCGCGCGCCGGGCTTCAAGTCGGCGATGTACTGCAGCACGGCCGGACCTTCGGTCAGCACGTCGCCGTCGTCCAGCTTCAGCGCCGGCACCTGGCCCATCGGGTTCACGGCCAGATAGTCGCTGCCGTCGGCAAGCCGCTTCGTCGACAGCGTCACCTGGTGATATCCCGCCTCGATCCCCGCTTCATAGAGTGCGATGCGGCTGGCCATCGAGCAAGACAGAGGCGCAAAATACAGGTCCATGATCGTCTCCCTTGAAATATATGCGACACCGCATACAAATACAGAGAGTGGCTTCCGGCCGTCAAGGATTATTTGCGATGCCGCATAAAAATAACGCACGCCCCCGCGGCCGCCCCCGCGCCTTCGATGAGGCGGAAGTGCTGAACGCCGCGCGCGAGGCCTTTTGGCGCAAGGGCCTAAGCGGCGTTTCGCTCGACGCGCTGGCTGAGGAAACAGGCGTCGCCCGCCCCAGCCTCGCCGCCGCCTTCGGCGACAAGCGCGCGCTCTATCTGCGCGTGGTCGAGGTGTTTACGGAGCAGATGTTCGCAGCTGCCAAGGCCGTGATGACCGCCCGAAAACCGCTGCGCGACGAACTCGCCGCCTTTTTCGATGGCGCACTCGCGCTCTATCTGTCCGGCGACGTACCTAAAGGATGCCTCGGCGTCTGCACCTTGCCCGTGGCGGCGGCCGAGGACGAAGACGTTCGCGCCGCGCTGCTCGCCATCATCGCCGCGACCGATGACATTTTCCGCCGCCGCTTCAGCGAAGAAGCGCGCAAGCGCCGCTTCGACGTCGAAGGCCGCAGCCTCCTCGCCGCCTCGCTCCTGCACAGCATCGCCATCCGCGCCCGCGCCGGCCAACCGAAACGCGAACTGAAAGCAATGGTCGCCTCCGCCGTCGACCTACTCGCGGCCTGAAACGCGGCGTTTGGCGGCGTCGACGCCTCGCCCAAATAGTTCTATATTTGTTCTGGATCGCTCTGCCCCCACCCCTGTGTGACGGCACGTGACGGCAATGTGATGGATCTGTGATGGCAGTAACGGCGCAAATCAGCCGATGTGACGGCGTGACGGCAAAGATTGCATGCGTTTCCAAAAAGCCTTTGGAATCAGAAGTCGCAGGCGATGCCTTTGATTTCCCAGTCGCCGTAGCGCGTGGGGTCAAGCCCGCCGCGCCCGCCGACTTCCTTCGGCTGTGCCGCGGCGCGTTTCGCCTCTTCGGCGCGCCGGGCCTCGGCCTCGGCACGCGCGCGTTGTCCGGCTTCGGCGATACGGGCGGCGACGTCGGGATCGTGGCTCATGAGTGTGACTTAGGTGCCCCTGCGAAGACGATCAATGCCGCCGAAACCGCGCATGCGTCAACCGCGCGCAACGCCGCCGGTCGGGCGCCGGTATGATGCGGGAAAATTCATGGGGGAAATGATGGGCAGGCTTGGCGTCCGCACCGCGTTCGGACTTTTGGCGCTCGCAATTTTGACAACGGCCGCACACGCGCAGGGCTTCGATCCCGACGCCGCGACCGAAGCCTATCTCGCGACGCTCTCCGATGCAGCCCGCGCCAAATCCGACGCTTATTTCGAAGGCGGCTATTGGCTGATCCTCGTCGATGCGGCCTATGCGGCAGGCGTCGCGTTGATCCTGCTGTTCACGCGTCTCTCCGCCAGCATGCGCAGCGTGGCCGAGGCCATCATACCCTGGCGCTGGCTTCAAACGCTCCTCTACGCCGCGATGTTCATCGTCGTCACCGCTGCCCTGACCTTCCCGCTCACGATGTACGAAGGCTTCACGCGCGAACACGAATACTGCATGTCGAACCAAACCTTCGACGCCTGGCTCGGCGAGTACGGCATCGGACTCGCCGTGAACGTCGTGCTCTCCGGACTTTTCATCACCGGCATCTACGCCATCGTGCGCCGCGCGCCGAACACCTGGTGGATCTGGGGCACGGCGGCAACGGCGGTCTTCATGACCATCGCGATCATGCTGGCGCCCGTCTACATCTCACCGCTCTTCAACGACTACAAGCCCATGGCGGATAGCGAGTTGAAGCAGCAGATACTGTCGATGGCCCGCGGCTCCGGCGTCCCCGCCGACAACGTTTACGTCGTCGACCAATCGCGCCAAACAAAGCGCATCAGCGCCAACGTCCAAGGCATCTTCGGCACGACGCGCATTTCGCTGAACGACAATTTGCTCGAACGCTCGACCCCCGCCGAAGTGAAGTCGGTCATGGGCCACGAAATCGGCCACTACGTCCTCGGCCACGTCTTCGAACTCATCGTCTATTTCAGCTTGCTGGCGGGCGTCGGCTTCGCCTTCGTGCAGTGGGGCTTCCACGCCCTCCACCGGGCTTTCGGCGGCCTGTGGGGCGTGCGCGACATTTCCGACCCGGCGGGCTTGCCGATCGCGATGTTGCTCTTCGCGGTCTACGGACTCTTCGCGACGCCGGTCCAGAATACGATCATCCGCTCGAACGAGGCCGAAGCCGACATCTATGGCCTGAATGCCGCCCGCGAGCCCGACGGTTTCGCTACCATCGCGCTGAAGCTGTCGGAGTACCGGAAAATCAGCCCGACCCCGCTCGAAGAATTCATCTTTTTCGATCATCCCTCGGGCCGCTCGCGCATTTCCATGGCGATGCACTGGAAGGCCGAGAACATGAACGAAAAGAAAGCCGAAGAGCCCGCGCCACCACCCGCGGAAACAGAGACAAAACCGGCGCCAGAGGAGCCCAAGATTCCTTGATGCGGACACGTTTCGTACCTACATCTTCGCCGGTCCAACCCCTCCCGAGGCATGTGTCGATGAACTGGACGAAAACCGCCCTCTTACTGGCCGCGATGACGAGCCTGTTTGTGGGCATCGGCTGGCTGATCGGCGGCCCGACCGGCATGGTCATCGCGTTCGTGGTGGCGCTGGGCATGAATGCCTTCGCCTACTGGAATTCGGACAAGATGGTCCTGAACATGTACGGCGCGCAGGAAATCGGTGAGCGCGACGATCCGGAGCTGTTCGGCTTGGTCAGCGAACTCGCGCGCCGCGCACAGATCCCGATGCCCAAAGTCTACATCATGCAGAACGAGCAACCGAACGCCTTCGCCACCGGCCGCGATCCCGCGCACGGCGCCGTGGCCGTCACGACGGGCATCATGCAGCGCCTCTCGCGCGAAGAACTCGCCGGCGTCCTCGCCCACGAACTCGCGCACATCAAGAACCGCGACACGCTGATCATGACCGTGACGGCGACGATCGCGGGCGCGATCTCGATGCTCGCCAACTTCGCGATGTTCGCCGGCGCAACCGGCGACAACCGCAACAACCCGCTCGGCATCATCGGCTCGATCGCGATCATGTTCCTGGCGCCCATGGCGGCCCTGCTCGTGCAGATGGCGATCAGCCGCACGCGCGAGTATGAAGCCGACCGCGTCGGCGCGGAGATCGCAGGCCAACCCCTCTGGCTCGCCCGCGCGCTCGAGAACATCCAAAGCACGGCACAGCGCATCGACAACCCGGAAGCTGAACGCAACCCTGCGACCGCGCACATGTTCATCATCAACCCGCTCTCCGGCCACGGCATGGACAACCTCTTCTCGACCCATCCGTCGACCGCCAACCGCGTCGCCAGGCTGCAAGGCATGGCGCAAGGCATGTACGGCGCCGCGCAAGAAGCGCCGCGCCGGGGCCCGTGGGGTTGAAGCCCGCGCCCGGCCGCAAGCCGCCGCCCGACACCCAAGGCCTAGGCGCGCGCAAAGCGGCCCTCGCCGCGCTCAGCGCCATCTTCTTCAACGGACGCCCGCTGGCCGAAGCCCTCGAAGGCTCGGTCGGCAAAGCAAATCTAGAACCGCGCGACGCCGCTTTCGCCCGCACCATCGTGATGATGGTTCTGCGTCGCCTCGGCCAACTCGACCACATCGTCGCCACCTTCCTGCGCGAACCGCTCCCCGTCCGCTCCGGCCCGGCAGAGTTGATCTTGCGCATCGCCGCCGCCGAACTTCTCTTCCTCGACGTCGCCCCGCACGCAGCCGTCTCGTCAGCCGTGACGCTCGCCGACCGCGACCACCGCGCGAAACACTTCAAAGGCCTCATCAACGCCGTCGCACGCAAAATCGCCGCCGAGGGCAAAACGCTGCTCGCCTCAACCGACGCCGATCGCCTCAACACACCGGTCTGGGCGTGGGACGCATGGGCCGCGACCTACGGCGAAGACACGGCGCGCGCCATCGGCCACGCGCACATCACCGAACCGCCGCTCGACATCACCGTCAAAGGCGATCCCGCCCTCTGGGCCGACCGCCTCGAAGCCACGCGCCTGCCGACAGGCTCGCTCCGCCGCACCGCGGGCGGCCGCATCGAAGACCTTCCCGGCTACAACGACGGCGCCTGGTGGATCCAAGACGCCGCCGCCGCGATCCCCGCGACATTGCTCGGCTCGTTGAAAGGCAAGACGGTCATCGACCTCTGCGCCGCGCCGGGCGGCAAGACGGCGCAACTCGCAAGCCTCGGCGCCAACGTCATCGCCGTCGACCTCGCCTTCGAACGCATGAAGCGCGTGCGCACGAATCTCGAACGCCTGAATCTGAAAGCCGACATCCAAGTCGGCGACGCCCTCACCTGGCGTCCGAAAGAACAAGCCGACGCCGTCCTGCTCGACGCGCCCTGCACGGCCAGCGGCACCGTCCGCCGCCATCCCGACGTCCTCTGGCGCAAAGATTTTTCGGACGTGATGGCGCAAGCCGACTTGCAGCGCCGCCTCCTCGACGCCGCCGCGCAGATGGTCAAACCCGGCGGCACGCTCCTCTACTGCGTCTGCTCGCTCGCCCGCGAAGAAGCCGAAGACGTCGCGCAAGCCTTCCTGAACGCCAACCCCGCCTTCACTCGGAACCCGCTGTCCCTGCGCGAATTGCACGGCGAGTCCCAGTTCCGGACCGAGGTGGGCGACCTGCGCACATTGCCCAGCCATTGGGCGGAATCCGGCGGCCTGGACGGCTTCTACGCGTGCCGCTTGCGGAGAACCGCCTGACGTTGATTGCGTGGAACCCACTGAATCGCTAAAGCCGCACCATGACGAAAAAGACGAAGATCGCGCCTTCCATCCTCGCCTCCGATTTCGCAAGGCTCGGCGAAGAAGTCCGCGCCATGACCGACGCCGGCGCCGATTACATCCACGTCGACGTGATGGACGGCCATTTCGTGCCCAACATCTCGATCGGCCCGCAAATGGTGAAGGCGCTTCGGCCTCACACCAAGCTGCCGCTCGATGTTCACCTGATGATTTCGCCAGTGGATCCCTTCATCAAGGAATTCGCCGACGCCGGCGCCGACATCATCACCGTCCACCCGGAAGCAGGCCCCCACGTCCACCGCACGATCCAATTGATCAAGAGTTTCGGCAAAAAAGCGGGTGTTTCGCTAAATCCGGGTTCTTCCATTTCCTCAATCGAGCATATCTTGGGCGACATCGACCTGATTCTCGTGATGACGGTCAACCCGGGTTTCGGGGGGCAAAGCTTCATCGATTCGCAGCGCGCGAAGATGCGGGACGTGCGTGCGATGATTGATCGATCGGGGCGAGCCATCGAGCTGGAAGTCGATGGAGGTATCAATGGGCAAACCGCAGCCCTCGCGATTGAAGCAGGAGCCGACGTCCTCGTCGCCGGAACGGCAGCCTTCGCAGGCGGGCCAGACCGTTATCGGGACAACATCGCAAAGCTCCGCGGCGGCTGAGGCAGCACCCGCGCACAAACCGAACATGCGCGCCCACACCGGCGCGCTGATCGCCGGCGCAGGCGAAGCCGCCGGCACATTCGCCGCGCGCCAACTCTACCGCAGCCAATACTGGCAGCGCGGCCTGAACGGCCCCGCACCCGACCGCATCCTCGTCAACCCGCGCTGCTTCTACCGAAAGAGCATGGCGGAAGCCGAACTCCTCATCATGGGCCGCTTCCGCTTGCCCGGCGGCGACGCGACCGCGCGCGACGGCTCACCGTTCTTCATCAAACCGCCCAGCGAACTCTGGTCGGAAAGCCTGCACTCGTTCCACTGGCTCCGCCACTTCGATGCCGGCGGGTCGGAGCCGGTGCAAGAACACCTGCGCCAACTCATCGCGCATTGGGTCAGGAGTTACGGCAGCTGGCACGAACTCGCCTGGCGTCCGCACGTCCTCGCCCGCCGCCTCATCACCTGGTCCAGCTTCGGCCGCCTGATCCTGCTCCACGCCGACGTCCTCTTCCGCTCGCGCGTGCTGCTCTCGATGGCGCGCCAAGCAAGACATCTGTCGAAGACAGCGCGCACAGCCGCCCCCGGCATGCCGCGCATCACGGCGGCGATCGGTCTCGTGCAGTCGGGCGTCTGCCTGCCCGACGGCGATTGGCGCATGAACAAGGGACTGCACATCCTCGCCAACGAACTCGGCGAACAAATCCTCCAAGACGGCGGCCACGTCTCGCGCAATCCGGAAAACGTGCTCGCGATCGCCAGCGACCTCCTCGCGCTGATGGATGCGATGACCCAGCGCGACCTCATCATCCCCGTCACCATCCGGCGCGCGCTCGACCGCATGATGCCGATGATCCGCTTCATGCTGCACGGCGACGGCCGCTTGGCGCTGTTCAACGGCGGCACCGAAGGCGCGGAAGGCTGGGCGCAGACGCTGCTCACTTACGACACCGGCCGCAACAAGACGCCGCTGCACGCGCAGAACTCGGGCTATCACCGCATCGACTGCGGCCAGACGCAGCTCATCGCCGACACCGGCATCGCCCCGCCCGCGCGCCTGTCGTCGACCGCGCACGCCGGCTGCCTCTCCTTCGAACTCAGCGCCGCCGGCGAACGCATCATCGTCAACTGCGGCGCGTCATTGTTGAAAGGCCCCGAGTGGGCGCAAGCAATGCGCGCCACCGCCGCCCACTCGACGCTCGCCGTCGCCGACACGCCGTCCGCCCACATCGTCGCCGGAAAGTGGAGCGCAAAACTCCTCGGCACGCGTTTGATCGAAGGCCCGACGCGCGTCGACGCCAAGCGCCGCGAAAGCGAAGACGGCATCCACATCGACGCCAGCCACGACGCCTACGCGGCGCCCTTCGGCCTGATCCACGAACGCCGCTGGTTCGTCTCCCACGACGGCAGCGACATCCGCGGCGAAGACAAACTCACCCCGCGTGACGCCGCGACCACCGCGCGCCGCTTCGTCATCCGCTTCCACTTGCACCCGACGGTGAAGGTCACGCGCATGGCCGACGGCCGCGCCGCGGTGCTGACCCTGCCCAGCGGCGCCACCTGGCGCCTGGGCTCCGACGCGCAACTCGAAATCACCGACAGCGTCTACCTGGCCGCGGGCGATGCCATCCGCAAAACCCACCAGATCGTCATCGCCGGCGAAACCGGCCCCGAACCCGCCGCTGTCAAATGGGCGATCAAGAAAATCGCCGGTTTCGAACCCGACCCGCCTGTGAATTGAGACATTCCCTCATCTTCCGGTGGGGGGATGGCCGTGCTATTTCGCGCCTCGCCAATCTTAAAGGGTGAGGCTCTCCCATGTCGTCAGTTGATGCGCGTCCGGTCCGCCGGGCGCTCCTGTCCGTTTCCGACAAGACCGGCCTGGTCGATTTCGCCCGCAGCCTCACAAAGCTCGGCGTCGACCTGATCTCGACCGGCGGCACATCGAAAGCGATCGCCGACGCGGGCCTCAAAGTCACCGACGTCGCAACCGTCACCGGGTTCCCGGAAATGATGGACGGCCGCGTGAAGACGCTTCACCCGCGCGTCCACGGCGGCCTGCTCGCGCTGCGCGACGATCCGGCGCACGCGAAGGCGATGAAAGAACACGGCATCGAAGGCATCGACCTTCTTGTCTGCAATCTCTACCCGTTCGAAGAAACCGTCGCCCGCAAAGCCGACTTCGAAGAGACCGTCGAAAACATCGACATCGGCGGCCCCGCGATGATCCGCGCCGCCTCGAAGAACCACGGCTACGTCGCGGTCATCGTCGACGTCGAAGACTACGCCACGGTGCTCACCGAACTCGAAGCCAGCTGCGGCACGCTCTCGATGGCGACGCGCAAAGCCCTCGCCGCCAAAGCCTACGCCCGCACCGCCGCCTACGACGCCGCCATCGCCACTTGGTTCGACGGCGAACTCAGCGCCGCGAAGAAGCCGGAAGAGCGCACCCCGCCGCGCCGCTTCGCCGTCGGCGGCAAACTGAAGCAAAGCCTGCGCTACGGCGAAAACCCGCATCAGTCGGCCGCGTTCTACGTCACCGGCGAAAAGCGCTACGGCGTCGCAACGGCCGAACAAATCGGCGGCAAAGAACTCTCCTACAACAACATCAACGACACCGACGCCGCCTACGAATGCGTCGCCGAGTTCGACACAAAAGCCGCCGCCGTCGCCATCATCAAACACGCGAACCCCTGCGGCGTCGCCACGGCGCCATCGCTCGCCGAAGCCTATGCGTTGGCGCTGCGCTGCGACCCGGTCAGCGCCTTCGGCGGCATCGTCGCCTGCAACCGCAAACTCGACGGCGCCACCGCCGAGCAGCTCGCAAAAATCTTCACCGAAGTCATCATCGCCCCCGACGCCGACGAAGACGCGAAGAAAATCCTGAGCGCGAAGAAGAACCTGCGTCTGCTCCTCGCGGGCGGCCTCCCCGATCCCGCAACGGCCGGCGCAACATTGCGCACCGTCGCCGGCGGCTTCCTGCTGCAAACACGCGACAACGGCCGCATCGCACCGAAGGACCTCAAGGTCGTCACCAAACGCAAACCGACCGACCAAGAAATCACCGACCTCATCTTCGCCTTCCGCGTCGCGAAACACGTGAAGTCGAACACCATCGTCTACGCCAAGGGCGGCGCCACCGCCGGCATCGGCGCCGGCCAAATGAGCCGCATCGACTCCGCCCGCATCGCCGCCTGGAAGGCCCAAGAAGCCGCAAAAGCAGCAGGCCTAACGGAATCGCTGGCCAAAGGATCGGTGGTAGCCTCCGATGCCTTCTTCCCCTTCGCCGACGGCCTCATCGCCGCCGCCGAAGCCGGCGCCACAGCGGTCATTCAGCCGGGCGGCTCCATCCGAGACGAAGAAGTAATAGCCGCCGCCGACGAACGCGGCCTAGCGATGGTCCTAACCGGCATGCGCCACTTCCGCCACTAACCGCACGACGCGGGAAGGATAACAATTTAGGTGTCATGGTCCGCGAAGGCGGACCACCCACGACTTTCAGCGTTCGCACAGTGGATGTGCTGTAAGTTTCACGCCAAGACGCAAAGACGCCAAGAGAACTCGCACTTCGGCGCGCAGCGCCATCACAAATTGGAATGGCGCCTTCGGCGCCAAAGAATCTCTGACTCTTGGCGTCTTTGCGTCTTGGCGTGAAACAAACAGCATAGACGCGGAGCGCTGCTCTGCCGAAAAAAGTCGTGGGTGGTCCGCCTTCGCGGACCATGACACGAGGGGAGGGGAATGGCGCGACTCAATCCACCGCGAGCGCGCGTTCGTTCTTCACGAACAGCATGATCACGAACCCCGTGCCGAGCAGCAGCAGCACCGACGCCAACCCGATCGCCTGGTTCTGCGACCACTCCGTCGCCCGTGCCACAACGAACGGCGCGAGGAACGCGGTCGCTGTCCCCGACAACGCATAGAGGCCGAAGAACTCCGTCATCTTCGACGGCGGTGCAATCCGCGCCAGCATCGTGCGGCTGTTCGCGTAAGAGGCCGTGATGAAGATCGCGATGATGATCACGATGATCACATAGATGATCTCCGGCCACGACTTGAAGAACGGCAGCCCATGCACGGCGGGCAGCGCCGTGTCATACGGAATGAAGAACAAAATCGTATCCGGCCGCATCGACAGCGACAGCACCAGCCCCACCATCGTCCCGGCAACGGAAATCAAAATCCCACGCTGCGATCCGAACGTATGGTCCAGCCACCCGCCGAACACGCCACCGAACGTTGCGAAGATGCTCAAGATCACGCCGTAAACCAGCATGTCCAGCGGCCCCCACGAAAACGTCGTCGCCGCATAGATCCCGCCGAAAATCAGAATGGCGTTGTTGCCGTCGTTGTAGATCATGCGCCCAACAAGATAGAGCGCCACATTCCGATAGTGCCTCAACCCGCGCACGGTCTTGAACAGCGCGCGCGTTCCGCGCCGCACGGCCTCGGCTGGCCCAAGCATGACGCGCGGCTGATCCGGCGTGAAGAAGAACAACGGCAACCCAAGCACCAAGAACCACAACGCGAACAACGGCCCGACCATCCGCTCCGGCTCATGCGCGGCCTGATCGATCCCGAACCAAGGCTTCGCCGGCACGAACGGCCAATCGACGACACCGGGCAGCACAAAGAAAATCAGCATGAACACAAGCAGAATCACGCCGGAAAAATTTCCAAGCGCCAACGCCAACCCAGACAGCGCGCCGATCTTCTTCTCCGGCACCAGCGTGGGCAGCATCGCGTTGTGAAACACGGCCGTGAAGTCGAACGACGCAAACGTCGCGACCAACAAGACGCACAGCGCAAAGAACGAAAGCCCTTGCTCTCCCGGCAACGCAAACCACAAAGCCGAAGCCGTCACGCCAAGCGCCACGGAAAATGCGAACAGCCAAGGCTTGCGCCGCCCGCCCGCATCCGCGATCGCCCCCAGAAACGGCGCAGTGACCGCAATGATCACGCCGGCCAGCGTGTTGAGATCCGCCCACAACGCCTGCCCCTTCACCGGATCGCCGACCAGATAGCGCGCGAAGTAAGGCGCAAAAATATAAATCGTGATCAGCAGAACATGCGGATTTCGCGCACCCTCGAACCAAGCCCATGCCCACTGCCCCAACGGCGACGCGCATCGCCCGCCGCTCGCCGAAGGCTCTTCGACCGGCGTCATCAGCCGGACGCGCAGCGACGGCTTTCCGTCAGAAACTGAATCGCTCATCTGTACTCGCGAAAGTGAATAGCGTGTCGCGCGAAGATTACGCACGAACCGCCGCGGCACGCGAGTGCCTTGACGCTGCTCACGCGGGCTGATCCTGATGCCCAAGATGAAATTGATCGCGACCTGAAACCGCCCGCCACATGCTGATGCCTTGGGAAGCCGTCGCCGCGGCACTAGTGGCCGCCGTGATGCACGCGGGTTGGAACGCGGGGCTCAAAGGCGGCAACGATCGCTTACTCGACGCGGCGCTCCTCTTCTCCGTCGCCGGCGTCATCGGCCTCATCTCGACGCTCTTCGCACCTGCAATGAACATCGAAGCCGCATGGTGGATCGCGCTCACGGCCGCCCTGCACATCCCCTATGTCTTCTACCTCGCGCGCGCCTACGAACTCGGCGAACTCAGTCACGTCTACACCATCGCCCGTGGCCTTCCGCCGCTGATGATCACGGGCCTCGCCGCAGTGACCGTCGCCGAAATCCCCACGCCCGTCGCCGTCTTCGGCATCACGCTGATCAGCCTGGGCATCCTCACCGTCGGCATGAGCCCCGGCGCGCACCGCCGCGGCACCATCATCGCGGCTATCGTCGCGGTCACGATCGCGCTGTACAGCGTCTCCGACGGCATCGGCGTCCGCCTCTCAGGCAGCGCGCTCGCCTACAACGGCTGGGTCTTCGCCGCGGTGGGCATCGCGACGATGATCATGGCCATCGCCAATCGGGGCGCCAAGACGATCATCCCCTACGCACGCGTGAACTGGCGACGCGCCGTCATCGGCGGCGTCCTCTCTTACGTCAGCTACGGCCTAGTGCTCTGGGCGATGACGTTCGCGTCCATCGCCGGCGTCAGTGCCTTCCGCGAAACCTCCGTGGTCTTCGCGTCGCTGATCGGCATCCTATTCTTCGGCGAAGCAGCAGGCCCCCGCCGCATCATCGGCGCGCTGATCGTGGCGTTAGGCGCTGTGGTGCTGAAGCTGACCTAATTTCGCGCGCCAGCGCGATATCCACTCAGCTTTACCACCAAGACACCAAGGCACGAAGAGACACGAGCCCCTTCGTGTCTTGGTGCCTTGGTGGTAAAGCTGAATCGAAACGCGCTAACGCGCGAAGAGTTACCCCATCAAATCCCGGATCTGGCTCGCAGCCAACGTCAATCGCGCGACGGTGAACGTGCCAGACCGTTCGAGATCGGTGATCAGTACGTTGACGCGCTCGACCTGCTCACCGTGCGCCTGCGCCCAGGTTTCGACGGCAGCCGTGCCCGCCTGACGATCATCGCCCTGCGTGCCGTTCGCCAACGCTTGCGACGCAAGAGCCCGCTGATGCACCGCCAGATCGTCGATCAGCCGCCGCACGGCGAGCCGGTCCCAATGCTCCGGCAAGTTCATCCGCTCCGCCGCCAGCCGCAACCGGTCGACGCCGATGCTCCGCGACGCCGCAAAATAAGCGCCCGCCACCATATCGAGCGGCTTCTTCGTCTCCGCTGACAGCCGCGCAATGTCGGGCACGGCGCCGACGGCGCTCAACGCGCCTACATCGTCGGCGAGGTCTTCCGGCACGCCGGCGCTGCGCAACTCGGTGATCGTGGTCTCGATCGCGCGGCTTTCCGCCTCCGACACCAAGCTCGAGAACGTACCGCGCAGTTTCTCGACGCCTTGCGCATAGGGCGCGATCGCCTCGGCGATCGATACGTCGGCCTTAACATGCCGGTGGAACCACAACGTCTGCCGCAACAAATGCAGCCCAAGTTTCGCATGCATGCCGATCTGCACGGCCGCCGGAATCTTGTTGTCCAGCGCATTGATCCGCGCCGCCAACGCGTCGATGCCGAACGCATTGAGCGCGATTGTATACGCGCGCGCCAAGGCCGGCGTCTCCGCCGCGCTCGCCTCTTTCAGCCGATGCAGAAACACCGGCCCGCCGCGGTTGATCATGTCATTCGAGATGCACGTCGCCACGATCTCGCGCTTCAACCGGTGCGCCGCCATCGCCTTCGGAAAGCGGTCCCCGGCCTCGCGCGGGAAATACGCTTTCAGCGTCGCCGCAAAGAACGGATCGTCCGGCAGGCTCGACGAATTCAGCTCGTCGAACAGCTGCAGCTTCGCATACGCCAGCAACACCGCGAGTTCCGGCCGCGTCAACCCTTCCTGCCGGTTCGCCCGCTCGCGCAAGCTATCGTTCGACGGCAAGCCCTCGACGGTCCGGTTCAACCGTCCATCGCGCTCCAACGCCCGCATAAACCGGCCGTAAGCGTCCGATTCCCAATACCCACCGCTCTGCGCCACGCTCAGCGCCAGCGTCTGATTGTAGTTGTCGGCAAGCACCAACGCGGCAACGTCGTCCGTCATGCGCGCCAGCAACGCATCGCGCTCGCCGGCTTTGATCTCGCCCGTCGTCGTGCCGACGTTGAGCAGGATCTTCAGGTTCACCTCATGGTCAGACGTGTCGACGCCGGCCGAATTGTCGATGGCGTCCGTGTTGATGCGCCCGCCGCCGCGCGCGTATTCGATGCGCCCGGCCTGCGTGAAGCCCAAATTCGCGCCTTCGCCCACGACCTTTGCGCCGACATCCCGCCCGTCGATGCGCACCGCGTCGTTCGCCTTGTCGCCCGCATCCGCGTTGTTCTCGGCCGAAGACTTCACGAACGTGCCGATACCGCCGAACCACAACAGATCGACCTGCGCCTTCAGCAGCGCCTTCATCACCTCCGAGGGCTCGGCATACTCGGCCGTGATGCCCGTCAGCGCCCGCACTTCCGGCGACAACGGGATCTTCTTCATCGATCGCGAGTAGACGCCGCCGCCCTTCGAAATTTTCGACTGGTCGTAATCCGCCCACGACGAACGCGGCAGATCGAAGATGCGCTGACGCTCGGCGAAACTCGCCGCCGGATCGGGATCCGGATCGAGAAAAATATCGCGATGGTCGAATGCCGCGACCAACCGCGTCGCGTGCGACAGCAGCATCCCGTTGCCGAACACGTCGCCCGACATATCGCCGACGCCCACGACCGTGAACGGCGACGTCTGAATGTCGGTGCCGATCTCGCGGAAGTGCCGCTTCACCGCTTCCCAAGCGCCGCGCGCGGTGATGCCCATCTTCTTGTGGTCGTAGCCGACGGATCCGCCGCTTGCGAACGCGTCGTCCAGCCAGAACCCGTAATCCTTCGAAATACCGTTCGCGATATCGGAGAACGTCGCCGTCCCCTTATCCGCCGCGACGACGAGATAAGGGTCGTCGCCGTCATGCCGCACGACATCCTTCGGCGGCACGATCTTGCCGTCCGCCGCGATATTGTCGGTCACATCCAGCAGCGACGCGATAAACGTCCTATAGGCGGCGATCCCGCCCGCCATCCAAGCCTCGCGGTTCGAAGCCGGCGGCAACTTCTTCGGATAAAACCCGCCCTTCGAACCGACCGGCACGATGACCGCGTTCTTCACCTGCTGCGCCTTCACGAGGCTCAACACCTCGGTCCGGAAATCTTCGCGCCGGTCCGACCAGCGCAACCCGCCGCGCGCCACTTTGCCGAAGCGCAAATGAATGCCCTCGACCTCAGGCGAACACAGGAAAATCTCGACCATCGGCCGCGGCAACGGCAGCTCTTCGATTTTGGCTGAGTCGATCTTGAACGCGATCGAGGACCGCAGCGCTCCATCGGGCCCGGCCTGATAGAAATTCGTGCGCAACATCGACTGCACGACATTGCGGAAGCGTCGGATGATGCGGTCGTCGTCGAGGCTCGGCACCTTGGCCAGCGCATCGTCGATCTCCGCATTGATGCGCGCCTGCGCCTCATCGCGATCGCCATCTTTCGGGTCAAAGCGCGCATGGAAAAGCCGCGCCAGCGCCGCCGCGATCCGCGGATTGCGCGCCAGCGCCTCTTCCATCAACGCCTGGCTAGCCGCAAACGCCGCTTGCCGCAGATACTTGCCGACCGAGCGCAGCAAGGCGACGTCGCGCCACCCCAGCTCGGCCAGCAAGGTCAGCTTATTGAACCCGTCGCTCTCCGCCCGCCCGTTCCAAACCGTCAGGAACCCTTCCTCGAACAGGCGCATCACGCGCTCGCGTTCGGGATTCAACGCGCCGCGCAGTTCCAGATCGTGGATCGTGAGAACGCCACGCTCGCTCTTGACCGGATAATTGATCTCTTCGATCGCGCGCAGCCCGAAATTCTCAAGCACCGGCAGAAGATCGGAAAGCTCGATCACCCCGCCCGCATGATAAATCTTGAACCGGATCACGCCGTCCGCGCGGCTCGACCCGCTCGATGACCGCAGCGCCAGCGAACCCGGCCCCGCCTCCGCCACCTCTTCCAGCTTGTCGATATCGAGAATGGCCTCGGTCGGCCCGTAAGCCTCGCGATAACCTTCGCTGAACGCCATGCCGTATTGCGCGAAGATGGAATTCGCCCGATCCGGCGCGAGGCCCGCGGCAAGCGCATCCGCGAAGTCGTCGCTCCACAAACGCACGGCGCGCTCGACCTTCACCTGAAGCGCGTCTTCGTCGAACGCCGGCCGCCGCCCGTCGGGAAACGCGATCGTATAAAGGACGCGCGTCATCTGGCCTTCTTCGGTGCGCGGATAGGCGCCCGTGATCTGCCCGCCCAGCGCCTCCTTCAAAATCTGACCCAGCGTGCGCATCAACCCGCCGCGAAACTTGTCGGCCGGGAAATAGATCAACGCCGACGCGAACCGGTCGAACGTGTCGAAGCGGACGAAGGCCTTCGTATGCGGCCGGTCGCCGAAATGCGCCAGCGTCGGCGCAATGCGCAGAAGATCCTCTTCGGAAATCTGAAACAGCTCGTCGCGCTGAAACGTCTCAAGCACCACCGCCAACGCTTTGGCGTTGTGGCTGCCTTTGGCGAATCCGGCGCGCTCCATCACGTTCTTCACCTTGCGGCGCAGGAACGGAATGTCGCGCGGGCTTTCGCTATAGGCGGTCGACGTGAACAGCCCGACGAACCGCCGCTCGCCGACCAACTTGCCCGACGGGTCGAACCGCTTGATGCCGATATAATCTTCTTGCACGCGCCGGTGCACGGGCGACCGTTCGATCGACTTCGTGACGATCAGAGGCGACGGCTGCATCAGGAACGCGCGCACCTCGCGCGTCAGCGCCGCGCGGTCGCCGCCGCGCCGGATGACCCGCCGCTCGGGATCGCGCAACAGGCCCAAGCCCGACTCCGGCACGGGCACCAACTGCCCGTCGCCGTTCTTGGCTTCGAAGGTGTAATCGCGCGAGCCCAAGAAGGTGAAGTGATGCTCCTTCAACCACTTCAGGAACGCCAGACTCTCGTCGATCTCCTCGCGCGGCGCCTGCGGCGGATGTTGCCAAAGCTCGGCGATGGACTCGTCCAGCCGCATGATCATCGTCGGCCAATCGGCCACCGAAATCGCGACATTGCGCAGCACGCGCGTCACGCCCGCCTCGATGTCGTTCAGCGCCGCCTGATCCGAGATGCGCGAGAACGCGACGCAGATCATGCTGTCAGCGGTCGCGCCCACCGCCTTGCCGTCGACCAGTTCGCGCAGGCGTCCGACGCCGTCGCGCTTGACCCGGATGATCGGATGGAAGACCGCTCGAACCTGCAACCCGCGATCGTTGATCTCGCTCAAGACCGAATCGACCAGGAACGGCTTGTCCTCGTTGATCGTGACCAAAAGCGTCACCGGCGCGGTGAACCCGTCGTGATCGGCTGTTGGGTTGAACGCCCGCACGAAGGAAGATTTCGAAGGCCGCTCCTGCGCCGCGCGCCAGAACAGCCGGGCGATCCCGGCCAGCGCGTCTTGCGAAAAGATCTTCAAATCTTCGGAGGCGGCGCCGGCGTAGAAGAGTTCGGCGAAGCGGGAGAATCCCTGCGGATCCGATTCAAGCGGAGCTGTCATGGTGTCTCGAACGACAAAGGGACCGTGGGTGCGCGTACAACGGCCGGACAGGATGCAGGCCGGATACTAATCGCAAATCACATTTGCGTCCGCTTCATGCGTCGGCTTTTCACCGAACGCAACCCTTGTCCCCAGCGGCAACCCGTGCGAACGAACTTGCCGCTTCGCAATCGCAGCAAGGTTCATGGCCAGACCACCCGCGGAAGTCGTCGTCTTCGACACCGAATTCACCGCGTGGCCGGGCTCGATGGCGCGCGCCTGGGGCGGCCCCGGGGAACACAAAGAGATCATCCAAATCGGCGCCGTGATTCTCGATTCGGAACGCCTCGAAGAACGCCGCGCCTTCTCGGTCCTCATCCGCCCGGTCCTGAACCCGGTCCTGTCGGAATACCTCGTCGACTTGACCGGCATCACCAACGAACGCCTGGCCGCAGAGGGCGTAGACTTCGCCACCGGCGTCACGCGCTTCGTGGAACTCGTGGGCCCGCGCCCGCTGCACGCCTACGGCCGCGACGACCGCATCATCGCTGCCAACGCCCAACGTTTGGGGAAGGCGAAACTCTGGCCGAACCTGCCGACGACGAACTTGAAAGAGTGGCTCCTCAAGGTCGGCATCCCGCTCGCCGGCGTCCACTCCGGCAACCTTTCGGCGCATGTCGGCGCAACCTCGCAAGGCGTCGCGCACAATGCATTGGTCGACTCAAGATCGCTGGCCGAAGCCGTGCGCTACCTCGTCGCCAAAGGCGCGCCGAACCCCTTCATCTAACCGTCGTACCGGTAATGCCCGGTAACGGTCAGCCCGAACAGCATGTCCTCGATCTGCGGCCCCGCGCCGATATTGTGCAGAACCAGCGGACGCTGCCCGTCGCTCGACCACCGTTCGGTCACAAGCCCGATATGCGGCCGCCCGTCGGCGAGCGCCCAGGCAACGACATCACCCGGCTTGTAGTCCCGCCCCTCAAGCGTCGGCTTAATCGAGGTCCCGTGCCGCTTGAAGAAGGTGGCGAGGTTCGGCACCCGACGATGATCGATATTCGTATCAGGGGCCTTCAGTCCCCACCGCTTCGGGTAAACGTGAAACGCCTTGCGCATGTCCTCATGGACAAGACGCTGCAAGTCGATGCCCAGCAGGCGATACGCCCGCACGATTTCGTCCGCGCACACGCCGCGGCTCGCATCGACATCGCCGTTGGGATAACTGATCCGCTCATAGGCCGCGTCATAGATGACCGAATGCGTCGCCCGTTCTTCGGCCGCCGCCGCCAGCCTCAAGCCGAAGCCAAGCCTCGCGTCGTTCCAATCCTTGTTGACGCGCGCGCGGTCCAGCACGTGTGTCATGCGCTGCACGACGTCGGGCGCGGCATCGCACGCACCGACGGCCGTCATCATCGCAAGGGCAAACCAAAGGCGAAATCGAACGGGTCTCATGGCCGTGACGCTCGCCACAAATCGAGGCGTCAATGCGGCGCAAACCCGGCGACATCCGCAATTCGAATTAAATGCAAGCAATGCCGGTCAGCAGACGTTAGATCGCCCGCGCCAGACTCCCGCGCATGATAGACGCCATGAACACAGGTTTGGCGGGCCTTCGCGCCGCCGAGACGCGCGTGAACGTGCGCGCGCAAAACATCGTCAACGCCCAGAGCGAGGACTACCGTCCGCTCGAGGCCGAACAAACGACCGATGAATCCGGCGCCCCCAGGGTCCGCGTCTCGCGCCCGCCCGAACTCCAAGGCGAGTACCCTTTCGTCGATCTCGCGGCAGAGATCGTCGATATGAAGATGGCGCAACGCGCCTACGAAGCGTCCGCCAAAGTGATCCGCACCGCCGACGAAATGTCGAAAACGCTCCTCGACACGTTCGCCTAAGAGATCACTTCTCGGCCAGCAACTTCTCCATCTGATCCATAATGCGGTTCATCCGCGCCTCCAGTGCGCGATACGGCACCGGCGTCGCCATGTCCACGCCCGCGGTCTTGTAGAGGTTGTACGGATAGTCCGACCCACCGGCGCTGAGCAGCGCAATGAACTTCTTCCGCGCGGGCTCCCCCTGCTTCGCGATCGCATCGGCGAGATACGCCCCGCCCGCCATCGACGTCGCATAATTGTAGACATAGAACCCGCGATAGAAATGCGGAATGAACGCCCACTCGACGCAATAGGCCGGATCGACCTTCATCACGCCCTTCGCCGCCCCGTGATACCGGCGAAGCAGATCGCAATAGACTTGCGTCATCCGCTCGCCCGTCAGAGGCTCACCCTTCTCGGCCAGCGTATGCGTGTTGAGAAGAAACTCGGCGAACATCGTCTGCCGGAAATAACTCCCGCGAATCTGGTCCAACGCCTCGTTCAAGAACGCGATCTTCTCCTCGCGCGTCTTGGCCTCGCGTAACATGTACTCGAACAGCAGCACCTCGTTGGTGATCGAGGCGGTCTCGGCCGTGAACGTCGAATAGTTGGACAACTCGTAGGGCTGCGCCTTCTTCGTCAGCACCGTATGCACCGCATGCCCCCACTCATGCGCAAACACCGACAGCGAGTCGTAATCGTCGTTGTGATTGAGCAGCAGATAGGGATGAACGTCATACGCCGCGCCGTTCATATAGGCGCCGCTCGACTTGCCCGGCTGCGGATAGACGTGCATCCACCGCTTCGAGAAGCCTTCTTTCAAAACGTCGGTGTAATCGGTCCCGAACGGCGCCAGCGCCGCCAGCGTCAAGCGCTTGGAATCATCGACGTTGTACGTGTTCTTGATCGACGTCAGCGGCGCATAGACGTCGTAGTAGGCCAGATCATTGACCTTCAGCATCCGCGCGCGAAGCTTCAGATATCGATGAAACGTCGGCAACGCGCGATTGACCTCCGCGATCAGCGTCCGCACCACCGGCTCGGGCATGTTGTCGGCAAACAAAGACTGCTCAAGCGCCGTCTTGTACTTGCGCGCCTTCGCGTTGAACACGTTGCCCAGCATCGCCGCCTGTAAGTTCGCGCCGAGCGTCCCCTCGAACGCTTTGAACGAACCCCAGAACGCATCGAACACCTTCTTGCGGTCGGCGCGGTTCGACGACTGCCGGTTCTTCTCATAAGCCGCTTGATCGAGCTTCAACGACTTGCCGTCGGACAGCGTAACAGTCGGGTAGGGCAGTTCGCCGTTCGAGAAAATCGAATAGACCTGCCCCGGCTGCCCCAGCGGGTTGGCCGACTGCGCCATCACGTCTTCGGTTTCCGGGGACAGCGTATGCGGCGCCCCGCGCAATACATCGCGCAGGAAAAACGCGTTCTTCTTCAACCCGGGCTCGGCCGCGATAAAGCTCTCGACCTTCGCCGCCCCGATCGAAAGCACCTCCGGCCTGATCCAAGCCGTCGCCTCGCCGAACCGCGACAGCAGCGTCGAGCCTGCTTGATTGCGCGCCTGCTCGGCCGACGCCCGCACGTCCTCGTCCGACTTCAGCGACGAATAGACCGCCATCCGCGCCAACCGCTTGTCGAGCGCGCCCAGCGCATCCATCGCCTTCAGCATCGATGTCGCGTCGCGCCCGAGGGTGCCCTTGAAACGAGCGATCCCCGCGACCTCTTTCTCAAGCGCCGCGCGCTCGCTCTCCCAAGCCGCAACCGTCGGGAAAAGGTCGCGCAGATCCCAGGTCAAAGCCGGATCGTCGTTCGGCGCCGCCACGGCTGTGCCGAACAAAAGCAAACTCGCGCACGCCGCTAGAAAAAACCGGGACATGGATCAACCCCCTCGCTCGAAGCCCGCCCGACCCTAGGTCGCGCCCGCCGCCAACCTCAATGCATCAACGGGTGGTTTTCACGGACCTTTGATCGCCGCCGCCCGCACAGGCCCGGCACACGCCCGTGATCTCGATCGTCTGCCGCTGCACGCTGAACCCCGCGTCGGCCGCCTCCCGATCGATCGCCCGCCGCAGGCTTACCGCATCGCTCTCCTCGACCGTCCGGCAGCGTTCGCAGATCAAGAGACACGCGTCATGTGGGCGGTGCGGTCCGAAACAGGCGACATAGGCGTTGAGCGAATTGATCCGGTGGATCAACCCATGCTCCATCAAGAAGTCGAGCGCACGGTAGATCGTAGGCGGCGCCGCCTTTCGGTCCCCGCCCAGCCGCGCCAGCAGGTCATACGCCCCGACCGGACTGTGGCTCTCGCAGACCAGCTCCAGCACCCGCCGTCGCAGCGGCGTCAGCCGCGCCTCCGATGCGCTCATAAGCGCCTCCGCGGCCGCCACGGCGTCGGCCATGCACGCACCGTGATCGTGCTTCGTTTCGGCCGTCGCTGGTGCTGATCTTTTAAGCGGTTCGCGGTTCACCAAGAAACTCCCGTCCTTGGGAAACTAGCAGAAACCGGCTCCCGCCGTAGGGGCGGATGTTCCCAAAAGTTGTGCACCGCACAACGCCCAAGATGCCCAAAACCGTTGCGCTTCTGCCTCACAAACGGTCCGTATGTGATGGTTTTGTCATTGAAGCGTTGACTCAAGCACGTTCTGCGTGTGGTCTTGATGCGGGGAGCTAGGAATGGGGGCCAAGGCATCAGTTTGCCTACGTTGTTCCCCGTTTCTAGCCAAAGAATAAATAGGTGTGGGTAGGAGGAATTTCATGTCGAAGTCGAAAGTCGTCCGCGTAGCTTTGTTGGGGTCAGCGGCGGCGGTCGCGCTCTTGGGTGCGAATACCGCCCAAGCGGTCGAGACCCAGTTCGGAGATGTTCAGATCACTTTCGACACGACGGTGTCAGTCGGCGCGTCGATGCGAACCGCCGAACGCGAAGACCAGTTTCTTCCGGAAACAAATGGCGGTCCGATTGATCCACGTGCCAACGTTGCCTTAGGTGCAACCGGAGTCGGCACCGGAACGCTAATTGCCCCGTTCAGCGGCTTCACTTTCGGCGCCAACGTGTACAACAACCCGTACAACAACTTCGACGGCACGATCAACGGTGACGATGCGCGGTTGAACTTTGACCGCGGCGATCTGATCGGTGCCAACGTCAAGGCCAACCACGACCTGCAGATGAAGTGGCGCAACTACACGGTCTTTGCACGGGCCATCGGCTTCTACGATGTAGTCATGAATGACCACGATGTGGGCGAACGTTCGCAACTGACGGATGCTGCGTTGGGCGACGTAGGCCGCAACTACGAACTTCTCGACGCCTTCGTGTCGGCCGACTACACGATTGCCGACTTGCCAGTGAATCTGCGCGTCGGCAAACAGGTGATCAACTGGGGCGAAAGCACGTTCATTCTCGGTGGCAACAACGTCTTCAATCCGATCGACGTCGGCGCGTTCCGCCGCCCCGGTTCGGAAATCAAGGAAGCGCTCGTTCCGGTCAACGCGGTCTCGGGCTCAATCTCGTTGCCGTTCGACGTTTCGATCTCCGGCTGGTACGCCCTCGACTGGGAGCCGTTTGAACTTGACCCGTCAGGCACACCGTTTTCGGGCACCGATGTCGTCACCCTTGGCGGCGGCGTTGGCGGTAACCAGCAATATTCTTTCGTGACTTACGGCCCGTTCAATGGCGCGAAGCGCAACTGCGTTGCGGTCGCTGGCTCGGGCACAAGGTTCGTGCAGACAAGCGGACTTGTGAACGATCCTCTTTTGAGTGCGGCCGGTCCAGACGGAAACGGCCTGCTAGAGTGCAACGACGCGGCGTTCATCAACTACAACACGCCGTATCCCACGACTCAGCAGGAACTGCTCCGCATTGGCTATGCACAGACGCTTAACGGCGAAGGCGTGGATGTTGGAGGATCGGGCCTGCTTGCTCGCGGCGAGGACATATTTGCCGACGACTCGGGGCAGTACGGACTGGCCATGCGCTACTACGCCGAATGGCTGGGCGGCACTGAATTTGGCGCCTATTACCAGAATTACCACAGCCGTCTACCGATCGTGAGCGTTGGCGCGGCACCCGGTGGCCACGCGACATTCCAGTACTTCATCAATGGCGACAACACGGCACGCAACAGCCTTTCGGGTCGGCAGCTCAACAACCTGGGTTGCGGTCTGACGAACCCCGCTCTGATCGGAGGGATCGCGGGAGCTGCCGGTTTGACAATGTCGGGAACGATAGCGGGCGGACTTGGAAATCCGGCGACTGTTGGTACGGCGGCGAACCAAATGGCCAACACCCCGGTGGTTGACCCAGGCAATGTCCTCCCGACCGCCGCCGCCGCGCTGGCTGCGTTGTCGGGCGGTACATTCACGATGAACCCGACGAACGGGTTCAAGAACCAGCTGGCGGTTGCTCAGATGAACTGCGCGCTGACTTACTATCAAAGCGGCTTGGTGGACGTGGACGGTGTCGGGCCACTTGCGCCCACGGTCCAATCGTTCGATGGTGCCGAGTTCGGACTCGGCGCTGGGGGTGGGGAACTGTTCGTGACCTATCCGGAAGACATCGCAGTGATCGGGCTGTCCTTCAACACGACAGCCTGGGGTTGGGGTGTGCAGGGCGACTTCACCTATCGTGAAGACGCGCCGTTCCAGGTCGATACGGACTCACTGACCATCGCGACATTGGTCAACGGCTGTGTATTCACACAATTGTACGGCGCGGCCGGTCCTATCGTGAGCGGGCTGGCCACACAAGACGGTTCCGGCTTCGCGCCGGGCTGCGGCAAACAGCGGGCCCTCGCCGATGGCGTTTTACGCAAAGAGATGTACACGGCCCAGATCGGCACGACCGCAACCTTTGCGGCTTCCGAATGGTGGATTGATGGTCTCGGGGCCGATCTTGGTATCTTTGTGACGGAAGTTGGCCTTGTTATGGTTCCCAATGTTGAGGACACCTGGGTCGATAAGTACGATCCGGATGGTCCTGGCGGCCCACTTGGTTCGACGTATCGGGGTGCGCAATTCCAGAATACAGGCTGTCAGGGTACGGACCTGCCGGGTGCCGGTATCCTTGGGCTTGACGTGAAGACCAGCAAACAATGTCGGCCGAACAACCTCTCGTCCGGACTCGTTATGCTGCTCAGTTTGCAGTACAACAACGCATTCGATACGGGTTACTTGGTCAGCCCGCACATCGCATATTCCTACGACTTTGAAGGCACAACGCCGGCGCCGTATGGCAACTATCTTGAGGATCGCCAGTCGATAAATGTCGGTGTGACGGGCACGTTGAACAACAACTTCCGCGTCGGTGCCAGCTACACGAACTTCTTTAGCGGCCACGTCAACAACAAGTCACGCGACCAGGACTTCGGATCGCTGACAGCGAGCTACACGTTCTGAGGGGCGGGGGGCATAACCGCAACAGGACCTTGAATCAGGTGGAGGAAACTCAAGTGAAGAAGACGAAGTTGTTGTTGTTGGCCACGGCAGTGGTTGCGCTTTCGGGCGGCAGTGCGTGGGCGAAGTCGCCTGCGAGCGAAGTCGCCCGTTTAGGCAAGGACCTGACGCCGATGGGATCGGAACGTGCAGGCACGCCTGACGGTATGGTGCCGGCGTGGGATGGCGGGCTTTCGGCGCCGCCGTCTGGTGTGAAGTTCGACCCGAAGAAGGACAATCTGCCGAACCCGTTTGCGGGCGATCCGGTGAAGTTCACGGTGACGGGAGCGAACGCGGCTCAGTACGACCAATATTTGACGGATGGCCACAAGGCCATGCTGAAGAAGTTCGGTTCGTACAAGATGAAGGTGTACGAGTCGCGCCGGACCTGCGCTTTGCCGCAGTATGCGTATGAAGCGATCAAGTACAACGCGGCGAACACGGAACTGACGCCTGACGGCGACGGCATCAAGAACTTCAAGGTCGGCTATCCGTTCCCCATCGTGAACAACGCGATGGAACTGATGCACGACAAGCGGTTCTCGTTCCGCGGCTACAAGACGACGCGTCAGTTTGCGGCGGCGCCGGTTCAATCGAACGGTTCGTACAATCTGATCTCGGTGCAGGACGAAGCGATCTTCCGCTACGCCAACCCTGGCGTGAAGTCGTCGGATGAGCTGAACAACATCGGCTTGCTCTACATCGCCAACACGATCGCCCCGGCCCGTTTGGCCGGCAACGTGATCTTGGTTCACGAGTCGATCAACTCGGCTGTTGAGCCGCGCAAGGCTTGGGCCTACTCGCCGGGCACGCGCCGCGTGCGTCGCGCGCCGGACGTCGCTTACGACAACCCGGGCACGAACACGGACGCCATGTCGACGTCGGACGCGTTTGACGGCTTCAACGGCGCATTGGATCGCTACACGTGGGATCTCAAGCCCCGTCAGGTGAAGTTCATCGCCTACAACGCGTACGACATCTTGAAGACGAAGTACGCGGACTATGTGAAGCCGTCGCATCCCAACCAAGATGTGGTTCGTTATGAGCCGCATCGCGTTCACGTCGTCGAAGCCAAGCTGAAGCCCGGTTCGCGTCACGTTTACGCGCGCCGCGTCTTCTACATGGACGAAGACTCGAAGGTCGTGAACAACGCGGAGAACTACGACGGTCGTGGCCAGCTGTGGCGCTTCCAGGAAATCCCGTTGGTGAACGCGTATCACGTTCCGCACTGCGGCACGGGCGCTCTGGAGTTGGTGTATGACTTGCTCTCGAGCCGTTACCTGGCGCTGTCGATGCGGGCTGAGGAGCCGCCGGTGAACTACTTCGCCGACGAACTCAACGAAGCGCGTTACACGCCGGAAGCCATCCGCACGCTGGGCGTCCGCTAGATCTGGGCGTAAGCTGAACTGAATGGGGCCGGTCTTCGTAATCGCGAAGGCCGGCCTTTATCTTGTGTAAGTTGGCCGTGGGTAGATTTGAAGCGCTTGGCGCGTTGTCGAGTCGGCTTTACCACCAAGACACAAAGACACCAAGACGTTGAGGGCCACGAAGGAGCCGGATGCAGCCCAAAGATGAATCTTCAGCGCGCCGCAGGCGCGCTATCGATAGATCGGAAAGCTACATTCATCGTCTCACCTGTCTGGGCCTCTTGGTGTCTTTGTGCCTTGGTGGTGAAGCTGAATCGAAACCGCATCAACCGCAGCCGTAGAGTCAGACAGTCCGAAGGGTAAGCCGATGAAGTTGAGACCATCCCACATCGCCATCGCCGCAGCACTTGCCGGCACGGCCCTCCTCGCGCCGATGGCGCTGTCGGTTGTGCCGCCGAAGGACGGCCACGCCGTTCAGTCGAAGCTGGCGCAAGAGGCGTTGCTGCTGGGTGTGACGCGGGCGGGCAAGCGGATCGTGGCGGTTGGCGAGTACGGGAACATTTTGCTCTCCGACGACGACGGCAAGACGTGGCATCAGGCCAAGGACGTGCCGACGACGGTGACGCTGACGGCGGTGCATTTTGCCGACGACAAGCGCGGCTGGGCGGTAGGTCACGACACGCTGATCCTGCACACGACGGACGCCGGCGAGACGTGGACGAAGCAGTTCGGCGGCGGGGCGAGTGAGAACTCGCTGCTGTCGGTGTATTTTGCCGACGCCAACCACGGCTGGGCGGTGGGCGCGTTCAACTTCACGGCCGAGACCAAGGACGGCGGCAAGACGTGGGTTGAGCGTCAGACCTTGGCGCGCCCGCCGGCGGTGGCGCCTGGCGCAGCCGCGCCCGTGCCGGCAGCCGCACCGGCTGCATCGGCGGAGCCGTTCGATCCGACGAAGGCCAAACGCCCGGATGATCCGTATGCGGCGGCGACGGGCGATGAGAACCACTTGAACCAGATGTTCGCAGGCCCCGACGCCGACACGCTGTTCGTGGCGGCGGAGGCGGGTGCGGTCTACCGCTCGCTCGACGCCGGCGCGACGTGGACGAAGGTTCTGACCGGCTACATCGGTTCGTTCTGGGGCGGCCTGACGGCCAAGGACGGGACGGTCTACGCGGCCGGCATGCGCGGCAACATCTGGAAGTCGACCGACAAGGGCGCGACCTGGGCCAAGGCCGACACGCACGGCGCGGATCAATCGATCTCGACGGGCTTGCAGCTCAATGACGGCAGCCTGGTGTTCGTGGGGCTCGGCGGTCAGGTCCTGTACTCGCCGGACGGCAAGACCTTCACGCTGACCTACCGCGCCGACCGCAAGGGCCTGAACGCGGTGCTGCAGGACGGCGGGTCGCTCCTCGTCTTCGGCGAAGCCGGCGTCCAGTCACAGACGCTCAAACCAAACCCGGCCGAAATCGAAGAAGCGCCACCGCCACCGGCCGCCGCGGCGGAACCGGCTGCCACCGAGGTCGCTCCGACACCGGCACCCGCAGCACCGGCGGCGGCACCGACAGCTGGCAACGGCGGCTGACAAACCACCACGCCAAGCGGGCATCACGCGAACGCGGCTATCTCAGATAGCCGCGTTTTGCGTATGCGTGCGCCATTCAGATTGTGGCGCAAAAGAACCAGCACGCAAAACATAGTGGCGCAGCGTGCTCAGAATCACGAAATTAACACTCGGTTAACCATTTTGCCTCGTTCTTGAGCGTGAGGCTCAGGAACAGGGCGTGCGTCCGTCCAAGACCTGTGACGCGCGCTCTTTCGGGCGCTGGAAAATCGAATGACGACGGCGGCGCCAAACGCGCCGACCGCTACGGCAACGAGGGGAAACAGAATGTCGAAACGACTTGTCCAGCGCGCGGCTTTGCTGGGATTGACGTCAACCATCGCGTTGATCGGCGCGGCTCAGGCCGTCGAGACAAAGTTCGGCGAAGTCCAGATCATCTTCGACACGACGGTGTCGATGGGCGCTTCGATGCGCACCGCCGATCGCGAAACGGAATTCCTGCCCGAAGGCAACGGCGGTCCGGTCGATCCGCGCACGGACGGTGTCATCGCCGTCAACACGCCCACAGCAGCCCTCCCCACGGCGCCGGGCCTCTTCGGTGTCAACACCTACACCGGCAACGTCGACAACCACGACGGCTCGATCAACACGGACGACGGTCGTTTGAACTTCGACAACGGCGATCTGATCGGCGCGACCATCAAGGCCAACCACGACCTTCAGCTGAAGTATCAGAACTACACCTTCTTCGCCCGCGCTGTCGGCTTCTACGACGTGGTCATGAACGACCACGACGTGGGTGAACGTTCGGAGTTGAACGACCGCGCGCTCGGCGACGTCGGCCGCAACTACGAACTTCTCGATGCGTTCGTATCGGCCGACTACGTGATCGCCGACTTGCCCGTGAACCTTCGCGTCGGCAAGCAAGTGATCAACTGGGGCGAAAGCACGTTCATTCTGCACGGCAACAACGTCTTCAACCCGATCGACGTGGGCGCCTTCCGCCGCCCCGGTTCGGAAATCAAAGAAGCGCTCGTTCCGGTGAACGCGGCCTCGGGCTCGGTCTCGCTGCCGTTCGACGTTTCGCTGACCGGTTACTACGCGCTTGATTGGGAGCCGTTTGAAATCGATCCGTCGGGCACGCCCTTCTCCGGCGCCGACATCGTCGAAGACGGTTCGGGCATCGGCGGCAACGTCGGTCGCGTCAGCTTCCTCGCGGGCAGCCCGCTCACGGGCGCCCGCCGCAATTGTAACGCGCTCGCCAACGGCAACACCGCGACCAACCGCGTTCAACAAGACGTGTCGAGCGGCCTTGCGGGCTCCGGCTTGCTCGGCGGTGGCGGCGCCGCCGGGACCAACAGCGGTAACCCGAATGTCGCGACGACCGGCCGTCTGGATTGCACGGACGACAACGCTTTCACCGGCATCTACGCCAACGCCATCAGCTATCAACAATTCTACACCATCGGCCGCAACGAAGAGACGAAGCTCGGCTTGGTAGCGCTGCTGGGAAGCGAAGGCTTCACCTCGCAATCCGCCGGCGTCGTCGTTCGCGACGACACGATTCAGGCCAGCGACGACGGTCAGTTCGGCGTCTCGGCGCGCTACTATGCGGAATGGCTGGGCGGCACCGAGTTCGGCGCCTACTTCCAGAATTATCACAGCCGCCTGCCGTTCCTCAGTGAAGTCGTCCAAGGCGCGCCCGACTTAGGCATCGCGGTGACCGGCGACTCGTCTGCTGCCACAGCAGGCGGCATCGGCGGACGTCAGTTGCTCCCAGCGGGTTGCGGCTACACGTCGGCGATGGCTGGCAACACGGCGGTGGCGGATGCCACCGCGGCCGGCACGCTTGCGGCTGTCGATGCCGCGGCTTTCGGCGGCGATTTGGCGAACCGCCCGGTCAACGACCAGCAAAACTTGCTTGACCCGGCGGTCAACGCCGCGCTCGTTCAAGCCGGGCTCGGCAGTCTTCAACTGCAGCCGAACGGCGCCGGCTCCTACGACCACGTTCTGAACGCGATGCGTCTGAACTGCGCTCTCGCTTGGTATCAGTCGACAGCCTCGCTCGCGGGCTTGGGGTTCGGTTTGCAAACGGTCAACGGTGCGGAAACGCTGATTGCCAACCCGAACCTTGGATTGATCATCGAGTATCCGGAAGACATCGAGATCTACGGCCTCAGCTTCAACACGACCATCTTCGGTTGGGGCGTTCAGGCGGACTTCTCGTACCGTCCCGATGCGCCGTTCCAGGTTGACACCGACTCGCTCACCATCTCGGGCGCGTGGCTTGGCTGCTCGATCGCAGTCAGCGCACCGGCGGCCTCGACGTTCCTGGCGGGCTCGGCGGGCGTGACCACCATTCGTGAAGCTGACGGTGCGGGCGTGACCCCGCAGTGCGCACCGAACTCGGGCATCGGCCAGAAGATCAGCGGCGTTCTCTATAACGAGATGTTCACAACGAACATCGGCACGACGGCGACGTTCACCCAGTCGGAATGGTGGGTCGACGCGCTCGGTGGCGACCTCGCAATCTTCGTGACCGAAGTCGGCATTGTCCACGTGCCGGACGTCGAAGAGACCAACGACGCTGTGCTTACGCCTTCGGCCGTCAACGGTGTCCGCGCCGCGCAGTATCAGAACACGGGTTGCAACGGTTCGACCCTGGGTCTTGGCGGCTTGCTCGGTCTGGATGGCAAGACGCCTGATCAGTGCCGCCCGACCGACAGCTCCATGGGCTTGGTGCTGTTGGCCAGCATGGACTACAACAACGCCTTCAACACAGGCTGGGTCCTGAGCCCGCGTATCGCATATTCGTACGACTTCTGGGGCACCACGCCCGCGCCGTACGGCAACTTCCTTGAGGATCGCCAATCGCTGAACCTTGGTGTCACCGGAACCCTGAACAACAACATGCGTCTCGGCGCCAGCTACACCAACTTCTTCGGCGGACATATTAATAACAAGTCGAAGGATCAGGATTTCGCTTCGATCACGGCCAGTTACACGTTCTAGTGAATGCGAAGAATATCGGCCCGCTTCGTCTCCGAAGCGGGCCGATTTGCGACCGGACTGAACTCAGAGTACAACTGCGCAACCTAGAATTCATGGCAACGAAGGCATGTGGGGCGGGGGCATAACCGCAACAGGACCTTGAATCAGGTGGAGGAAACTCAAGTGAAGAAGACGAAGTTGTTGTTGTTGGCCACGGCGGTTGTTGCCCTATCGGGCGGCAGTGCGTGGGCGAAGTCCTCGGCTGATCAGGTTGCTCGTTTGGGCAAGGACCTGACGCCGATGGGATCGGAACGGGCTGGCACGCCTGACGGGATGGTGCCGGCGTGGGATGGTGGCCTTTCGGCGCCGCCTGCGGGAGTGAAGTTCGACCCGAAGAAGGACAATCTGCCGAACCCGTTTGCGAGCGATCCGGTGAAGTTCACGGTGACGGGCGCGAACGCGGCTCAGTACGACCAATATTTGACGGATGGCCACAAGGCCATGCTGAAGAAGTTTGGTTCGTACAAGCTGAAGGTCTACGAGTCGCGCCGGACGTGCGCCTTGCCGCAATATGCGTATGAAGCGATCAAGTACAACGCGGCGAACGCCGAACTGACGCCTGACGGCGACGGGATCAAGAACTTCAAGGTCGGTTATCCGTTCCCCATCGTGAACAACGCGATGGAACTGATGCACGACAAGCGGTTCTCGTTCCGCGGCTACAAGGTGACGCGTCAGTTTGCGGCGGCGCCGGTTCAATCGAACGGTTCGTACAATCTGATCTCGGTGCAGGACGAAGCGATCTTCCGCTACGCCAACCCTGGCGTGAAGTCGTCGGACGAGCTGAACAACATCGGCTTGCTCTATATCGCCAACACGATCGCCCCGGCCCGTTTGGCCGGCAACGTGATCTTGGTTCACGAGTCGATCAACTCGGCTGTTGAGCCCCGCAAGGCTTGGGCGTACTCGCCTGGCACGCGTCGTGTTCGTCGCGCGCCGGACGTGGCTTACGACAACCCGGGCACGAACACGGACGCCATGTCGACGTCGGACGCGTTTGACGGCTTCAACGGCGCTTTGGATCGCTACACCTGGGATCTGAAGCCGCGTCAGGTGAAGTTCATCGCCTACAACTCGTACGACATCTTGAAGACGAAATACGCGGACTATGTGAAGCCGTCGCATCCCAACCAGGATGTGGTGCGCTATGAGCCGCATCGTGTTCACGTGGTCGAAGCCAAGCTGAAGCCCGGTTCGCGTCATATCTATGCGCGCCGCGTCTTCTACATGGACGAAGACTCGAAGGTCGTGAACAACGCGGAGAACTATGACGGTCGTGGCCAGCTGTGGCGCTTCCAGGAAATCCCGCTTGTGAACGCGTATCACGTTCCGCACTGCGGCACGGGCGCTCTGGAGCTTGTGTATGACTTGCTCTCGAGCCGTTATCTGGCGCTGTCGATGCGCGCTGAGGAGCCGCCGGTGAACTACTTCGCCGACGAACTCAACGAAGCGCGTTACACGCCGGAAGCCATCCGCACGCTGGGCGTCCGCTAGATCTGGGCGTAAGCTGAACTGAATGGGGCCGGTCTTCGTAATCGCGAAGGCCGGCCTTTATCTTGTGTAAATGGGAACGGTGGTGCGATGTCGAGTCGGCTTCACCACCAAGACACCAAGACACCAAGAATTTGAGGGCCACGAAGGAGCCGGATGCAGCCCAAAGATGAATCTTCAGCGCGCCGCAGGCGCGCTATCGACAAGTCGGAGAGCTACCTTCACCGTCTCAACTGTCTGGGCCTCTTGGTGTCTTTGTGCCTTGGTGGTCAAGCTGAATCGAAACCGCATCAACCGCAGCCGTAGAGTCTGATCAGAGAGTCCGAAGGGTAAGCCGATGAAGTTGAGACCGTCGCACATCGCCATCGCCGCAGCATTTGCCGGCGCAGGCTTCCTCGCGCCGATGGCGCTGTCGGTTGTGCCGCCGAAGGACGGCCACGCCGTTCAGTCGAAGCTGGCGGCTGAGGCGTTGCTCTTAGGGGTGACCCGGGCGGGCAAGCGGATCGTGGCGGTTGGCGAGTACGGGAACATTTTGCTCTCCGACGACGACGGCAAGACGTGGCATCAGGCCAAGGACGTGCCGACGACGGTGACGCTGACGGCGGTTCACTTTGCCGACGAGAAGACCGGTTGGGCAGTGGGTCACGACACGCTGATCCTGCACACGACCGACGGCGGCGAGACGTGGACGAAACAGTTCGGCGGCGGGGCGAGCGAGAACTCGCTGCTGTCGGTGTATTTTGCCGATGCCAGCCATGGCTGGGCGATCGGCGCGTTCAACTTCACGGCCGAGACCAAGGACGGCGGCAAGACCTGGGTTGAGCGTCAGACCTTGGCCCGCCCGCCGGCGGTGGCGCCTGGCGCAGCCGCGCCTGTGCCGGCGGCCGCCCCGGCTGCATCGGCGGAGCCGTTTGACCCGACGAAAGCCAAACGCCCGGATGATCCCTATGCGGCGGCGACGGGCGATGAGAACCACTTGAACCAGATGTTCGCCGGCCCCGACGCGAACACGCTGTTCGTGGCGGCGGAGGCGGGTGCCGTCTACCGCTCGCTCGACGGCGGCGCGAACTGGGAGAAGGTTCTGACCGGCTATATCGGTTCGTTCTGGGGCGGCCTGACCGCCAAGGACGGCACGGTCTATGCGGCCGGCATGCGCGGCAACATCTGGAAGTCGACCGACAAGGGCGCGACCTGGGCCAAGGCCGACACGCACGGCGCCGACCAATCGATCTCGACCGGCTTGCAGCTTGCCGACGGCAGCCTGGTGTTCGTCGGCCTCGGCGGCCAGGTCCTGTACTCGGAAGACGGCAAGGCGTTCACGCTGACCTACCGCGCCGACCGCAAGGGCCTGAACGCGGTGCTTCAGGACGGCGGCTCGCTCTTGGTCTTCGGCGAAGCCGGCGTCCAGACGCAGACGCTCAAAGCCAACCCGGCGGAGATCGAAGAAGCGCCACCGCCGCCACCGGCAGCGCCAGCCGAAGCCGCACCGGCCGAAGCAGCACCGACACCGCCGCCTGCTGCACCGGCAGGCAACGGCGGTTGACGCACTGCAGCAAAGGCTGAATTTCTGAGTTCCTTGACGCGCTCATCACCATGACGTGCGCGTCATTTTTCTTGGCCGAGGCCCCCGTTCGCCCTACCATTCTTCCCAACAACGCAAAAAACGTACGGAGGAATGGAAATGTCCGAACTCAAGAACATCACAAAAGACCCCGCCTACAACGCGGTCGATCCCGAAGACTTCCCCTCGATGATGGACGTCGACCGCTACAACGCGCGCTCGACCGCGTTCGATAAAATCATCTCCGCGACCCACGACCACTTCTGGGATCCGCTCGACAAGAAATACATCGACTTCTCTGAGCCCTTCGACATCGAGAAGGACTACATGGTCGACCCCGCGCTGATGACGGAGTTGCGCACGGCGGTCGGCGACAAGCTCGACGAACGCGGCAAGATCAAACTTACGAACTTGAACACGCTCTGGTCGTTCTCATCGATCCTGCACGGCGAACAAGGCGCGCTCTCGCTCTCGGCTTCGCTCTGCCACATCCTCCGCGATCCCGGCGCACAGGAATACGCCGCGAACCAAACGCGCGAAGAAGCACGCCACGTCACGGGCTTTGCGAAATACATCCAAGCCCGTTGGGGCAAACCCGCACCGGTCGGCCCCGCACTGGGCTCGCTGCTCACAGACCTCGTCCTCTCGCCGCTCGTCTGGAAGAAACTCGTCGGCATGCAGATGCTGGTCGAAGGCCTCGCGATGGGCGCATTCGCGACGTTCTATCAAAAGGGCAACGACCCCCTGATGGTAAAACTCTGCCAGCTCGTGATGACGGACGAAGCCTTCCACCACAAATTCGGAAAGATCTGGGCCGACCGCACGATCCCGCATCTGTCGGCCGGCGAAGCCGAGAAGATCGAAGACTGGGCCTGGGAAGTGTTCCAAGTCCTGCTCTTCAACCTCGCAAGCCCCGATCAAAAAGGTTGGATCTACCGCGAACTCGGCCTCGACCCGGTCTGGGTGCAACAAGCCTTCATGGAAGCGCTCACCGACGCGGAGATCCGCAAAGAGCTTCAGGAATCGACCAACATTTTCCGCGTACTGATCAAGACGCTGTTGAAGGCCGGCATCATCACCGACCGCACGCGTAACAACTACGCCGCCTATATCGACATGGCCGAACTCCATAACGAAGGCGACCGCATGGTCGGCGACGACATTGCCGAGGAAGGCATCAAATATCTGATGCAGCTGAACGGCGGAAAAATCCTGCGCACGCCCTCCAGCATCGCCGCCGAATAGGGAGCCGACAGATGGAAAACAACATCACCAAGGATGTCGCCTACGACGCTGTCGCGCCCGACGATTTCCGCTCGATGATGGACGTCGACCGCTACAACGCGCGCTCGACCGCGTTCGACAAGATCATCTCGGCGACGCACGACCATTTCTGGGACCCGCTCGATCCCAAATACATCGATTACTCGACGCCGTTCGACATGAAGAACGAATACATGATGCCGCCGTTCTTGAATCTCGATCTGCAGACGGCGATCGGCGACAAGCTGGACGAAGGCCAAAAGATCCGCCTGGTGAATTCGTCCGTCCGCTGGGGCCTGTCCTCGATCCTGCACGGCGAACAAGGCGCGCTCTCGCTGTCGGCCTCGCTCTGCCACGTGCTGCGCGACCCCGGCGCGCAAGAATACGCCGCCAATCAAACCCGCGAAGAGGCCCGCCACGTCACGGGCTTTGCGATGTACATCAAAGCCCGCTGGGGCAAGCCGCTCCCCGTCGGCCCCGCGCTGGGCAATCTGCTGTCGGAAATGGTGCTCTCGCCCTACGTCTGGAAAAAGCTCGTCGGCATGCAAATGCTGGTTGAGGGCCTCGCGATGGGCGCCTTCGCCACCAACTATCAGTACACGAACGATCCGCTGCTGAAGCGCCTCTCCCAACTCGTGATGACGGACGAAGCCTTCCACCACAAATTCGGAAAAATCTGGGCCGACCGCACGATCCCGCACCTCTCGCAAGCCGAGCGCGACCTGATTGAAGACTGGGCCGCGCAAGTCTTCCAGGGTCTGCTCTTCAACCTGGGCAGCCCCGAACAGAAGAAGCCGATCTACGCCGAATTCGGCATCGACTGGGAATGGGCGCAGAACGCCTTCCGCGAAGCCTTCACCAACGCCCGCGTCCGCGAACGCATGAAGGACTCGACCAATATCTTCCGCGTCCTGATCAAGACGCTGTTGAAGGCCGGCATCATCACCGACCGCACGCGCGGCATTTACGCCGCCTTCGTCGACATGGCCGAACTTCACAAAGAAGGCGACCGCATGATCGGCGACGACATCGCCGAAGAAGGCATCAAATACCTAATGCAACTAAACGGCAGCCAAGGCCGCACGCCCATGAGCCTAGCCGCCGCCGAATAGAAACAAGCGCCGCTCATCCTCCCCCGCAAGCGGGGGAGGGGGACCGCGTCAGCGGTGGAGGGGGCGACGCTGCCCCAACACATCAAACCAACCCGCATCGTCATCTCTGGCTGCTCAGCCGGCGGCAAATCAACGCTGCTTGCCGAACTAGCCCGCCGCGGCCACCGCACCTTCGCCGAACCCGGCCGCGACATCGTCAAAGCCGAACTGGCGTCGGGCGGCGAAGCGCTCCCCTGGACCAACCCGCAACGCTTCGCCGAACGCTGCATCGCCCTCGCCATCGAACACATCAAAGCATCGCAAAGCGAAACGCGCGCCTTCTTCGACCGCAGCCTGATCGACGCCGTCAGTGCCCTCGAACACATGAGGCTGCCGGTCCCCGACACAGCCTGCCGCGCACTCGATGCGAAACCCTACGCAAGCCGCGTCTTCATGGCCCCACCATGGCCCGAACTCTTCGCCACCGACACCGAACGCCGCCACACCTTCGAAGACTCAACCGCCGAATACGAACGCCTGCTGGTCAGCTACAAAAACCACGGCCACGACATCGTCCTCATCCCCAAACAACCCGTCGATCAACGCGCCGATTTCATCCTGCAAAACCTGCCCACGCCATAATCGCCGCATTCATCTCCCGCGGATAGGTGTGGCTCAGGTCCTCGATCTCGCGATACGTCACGTCCGCGCCGGCAGCCGAAAGGGCCCGCTGCGCTTCACGCGCCATCGTCGGCGGGAACATCCAGTCCAGCCGTCCGTGCACGATATGGATCGGCAACCCGCGCATGCGCTCCGCATCCACCATCTGCGCCAGCAGCGGATGAAACGCAGCCGACACCGGCGCCAGATGCGTGAACGGCGACCCGCCCTCCAACCCCGACACATAAGTGAACGTACCGCCGTCGCTCATGCCGGTGAGCAACAGCCGCGCCGGATCGACCGACCATTCCGACCGCACGAATTCCAGAATGCGCAAGATGTTCGGCGTATCGACGTCATCGCCGGTCAGCGACCACGTGCCCTGCACCGACGTCGGCGCAACCAGGATCGCGCCGCGGCTGCGCGCATCGCGCAACCAACTCCACAAGAACTGCCGCCCCGTCCCGCTGCCGCCATGCAGTGCCATCACCAGCGGCCAGCTGCGATTGGGCGAATAATGCTCCGGCACATAAAGCCAGAACCCGCTGCGCTCATCCTCGCCCGCACCGAACTCCACACCCCGACGCGATCATGCACCGGCGGACGCATGAAAAGCGCCTGAAGCACCTCATCCGATCGCAGCGCCGGATCAAGAAAGAACCGGTTCACCGGCGGCAACAAACCGGCAAGCGGATAAAGCGCCTCAAGCCCCATCGGCACAAACCGGAACGCACGAAACGCCGCGCGAATATCCCCCGACCCATCCTCCAACCCACGCAACACCGCAAACGCCTGAAGCGCAGCCTCCCCCGCCGCCTCCAGCGCCTCGTTCAACCCGCCAACACCCGCAAGCACCTCGCGCGTACTCGCCCGCGCCACGCGCAAATCCTCATCCGGCGTCCCGATCTGCGCCATGACGGACGCAAAGCGAGGCGGATGAAAATGCCGCGCGACGAACATCAACATCTCATACGCCCGCAACAACGGTTGCAGCACCACAACAAGGGCGTCGGCTTCACGCTCATCCATGGTCAGGCTCACTCCATCCGCGATTGTGCAGTTCGCGCTTCGTTCGTATAGTCGCGCACGATGCGGCCCAAACACAAGGCAAGGAAGCGCCCGTGAACTACGCGAACTACGAACGCATCAAGGCTCATCGCGAAGGCCGCATCCTGACGCTGACGCTGACCAACCAGCCGAAGATGAACGCCGTCGACGGCCTCATGCATCGCGAACTCGCGCAGATCTTCTACGACGTCCAGGAAGACCGTGACGCCGACATCGTCGTCCTCACCGGCGACGGCAACGCATTCTCCGCCGGCGGCGACATCGACTGGATGCGCCGCGCCGCGGAAGGCAAAGAAGAAGGCCCCAGCACCAACGAAGGCAAGAAGGTCATCTTCGGCCTTCTCGATCTGGAAAAGCCGATCATCGCCAAAGTGCGCGGCCCCGCCATCGGCCTCGGCTGCACCATTGCGCTCTTCTGCGACGTCATCTTCGCCGCAGAAACCGCGCGCTTCGCCGACCCGCACGTGAAGGTCGGCGTGGTCGCAGGCGACGGCGGCGCGGTCATCTGGCCCCAGCTCGTCGGCTACGCGCGCGCCAAGGAATACCTGATGACCGGCGACCCGCTCACCGGCAAAGAAGCCGAACGCATCGGCTTGATCAATCACGTCGTCCCCGACGCCGACCTCGACGCCCGCGTCGACGCCTTCGCGAAGAAACTCGCGGCCGGCGCCCCGCAAGCGATCAAATACACAAAAGTCTCCACGAACCTCGCATTGAAGGCGCTGGCGCACACCATCTTGGACGCCTCGATGGCCTACGAAATGATGACCTTCGCGACCAAGGACCACCGCGAAGCCGTCGCCGCCTTCCTCGAAAAACGCAAACCAAATTTCACGGGGACATAATGGCGACGCTCTTCGCCGATCTGCCGGATGTTCTACCCGACGGCGTGGCGGTCTTCCGCAACCGCGTGAAGCCGTCGGACCAACGCGCCATCCTCGACGACGTCGCGCAAGCGATCGACGAGGCGCCGCTCTTCCGCCCGCAAATGCCGACCGGCCCCTACATGATCAACAGCCTGACGAACCTGGGCGCGCTCGGCTGGATCTCCGATAAACGCGGCTACCGCTACGAACCCACGCATCCCACGACCGGCAACCCCTGGCCGCCGATCCCGCCCATCATCCGCGACCTCGCCAAAACCCTCGTGCGCGAAGCGAACCTCGGCGACTTCGAACCCGACGCCTGCCTCGTCAACGTCTACGCCGCCGACGGCAAACTCAGCCTCCATCGCGACTACGACGAAGCCGACTTCGCCTGGCCCATCGTCTCGTTCTCCTTCGGCAACGACGCCGACTTCGCGCTCGGCGGCCTCAAGCGCAGCGACAAGACGCAAGCCATCACGCTCCATTCCGGCGACGTCATGGTCTTCGGCGGCCCCAGCCGCCTGCGCTATCACGGCGTCAAACGCATCCGCCCCGGCACCTCGCCGATCGCCCATCCTGTGCTACCAGAGGGCGGCCGCATCAATCTCACCCTAAGGCGCGCGCGATGACGCTCGACGAACCCGACCAAATCCGCCTGCTGCGCGACGCAACACGCCGCTTCGTTGACCAACACATGCCCCGCGACGCGGCGAAGAAGTGGGACAAGGAAAACATTTTTCCGCGGGAGGTGTACGCGGAACTCGGCAAGATGGGCGTCATGGGCCTGACCGTGCCGACCGAATACGGCGGGCAGGGCGTCGACATCCCGGCGACGATGGCCGTCATCGAAGAACTCGGCAAGCGCTCCTCCGCCGTCGTCTGTCCCTACATCATGGCCGCCTGCTACGCCGGCATGAACCTGGTCGAGTCAGGCTCGGAAAGCCAAAAGCGCGCCTTCCTACCGAAAGTCGCGAACGGCGAATTCATGTTCGCCTACGGCCTCTCCGAACCCAATGTCGGCGGCGACCTCGCGATGGTCGAAACGAGCGCGCGCCGCGAAGGCAACCGCATCCTCGTCAACGGCACAAAGCGCTGGTGCACGGGTGCGCACATCGCCGACTACATCTTCTGCCTCGCCCGCACCGGCCCAAAGGAAGAGCGCTACAAAAACCTCACCATCCTCCTCATCCCGCCGAAGTCAAAAGGCGTCACCATCCGCCCGCTCGACCACCTCGGCATCCGCGGCGTCGAAACCAACGACGCGATTTTCGAAGACGTGGAGATCGGCGAAGACGCCATCCTCGGCGGCGCGCAAATGTGGAACCAAGGCTGGCGCCAACTCGCCGGCCGCGCCCTCGAAGTCGAAAAGCTGGAACTCTCGGCGGTAGCCCTCGGCCTCGCCGAAGCAGCGATAGCGGACGCCATCGAATACGCCGAAACCCGCGTACAATTCGGCAAACCCATCGGCCAGCACCAAGCCATCCGCCACACCATCGCCGAGGTAAAGACCAAGGCCCTCGCCATGCGCCTGATGCTCGCGCACGCCGCCGCCCTCGTGCAGGCGCGAAAACCCAGCGCCACGGAATCCTCGATGACCAAACTCTTCTGCTGCGAAGGCGCCGCCGAAATCACGCTCGCCTGCCAGCGCGTCATGGGCGCCTACGGCCTCTCCGACCTCACCGACATGGTCCGCTACGTCCGCGACGCCATCTCGTTGCCCATCGTCGGCGGTTCGTCCAACATGCAAAAGAACAACATCGCCAACCGATTGAAACTAGCCGAATGACGACAGCAACCAACACACCCCTCGCCCGCCCTCGGGCGGGAGAGGGGCCGGGGGTGAGGGTGGGCGCTCCACAAGCTCAGCGCTCGCGTAGGCACACACAAGTTTCACGCCAAGACGCCAAGTCGCCAAGACGTTCGCGCGAGATCATCGATGCTGAAGCAATTCAAATGACCGAATGGCGCTACGCGCCGAAGACAAGAACCCCGGCGCGCAGCGCCAGCGCAGATTCAAAACACGCGCTAACCTTGCCGCGTTATGCTGAGCCTCTTGGCGCCTTGGCGTCTTGGCGTGAAACAAAACAGCCTCAACACAAGCGCCGCGCTTGCGGATCGCCCACCCTCACCCCCAACCCCTCTCCCGCCCAAGGGCGGGCGAGGGGAGAGATGCCATGACCGACATCATCGCTGCCGCGAAAAGCTTCCAAGACGAACTCAAACAGCGCGCCGCTGAAATCGAAACCGCGCGCCGCTTGCCCGCCGATCTTGCGAACAGGTTCAAAGAGACGGGCTTCTTCCGCCTCCTCGTGCCCAAAGAATACGGCGGCCTCGAATCCGACCCCATCACCTTCGCCCGCATGGCCGAGACGCTCGCCGAAGCCGACGCGTCGGCCGCCTGGGTCGCGGTGATCTGCGCCTCGACCGGCGTCACCGCCAGCTGGATGCCACCCGCAGGCGCGAAGGAGGTCTTCGCCAAACCCGACACCGTCGTGTGCGGCGTCTTCGCACGCCGCGGCAAGGCGCACGACGAAGGTGACCACTACCGCGTCGAAGGCCGCTGGCAATGGGGCTCCGGCAGCGATGTGTCCGACTGGATGACCGCAGGCGTCGTCCTCTACCGCGACGGTAAACCGGTGATGGGCGAGGGCGACATTCCGCTGAACGGCGGCATCTTCGCCCCGACGCGCGAGATCGAACTGCAAGGCAACTGGGACACGTCGGGCCTGTGCGGCTCCGGCAGCCAAGACTTCGTGATGAAAAACGTGCGCGTCCCCAAAACGCGCTGCGACATCGGCAAGTTCAAAGTCTACATCGAACGCCCGCTCTTCTTCTTCCCGCCCTTCGGCCTGCTCGCCTGCGGCATCGCCGCGGTGATGATGGGCATGGCCCGCGCCTCGATACGCGAACTCACCGCACTCGCCAGTGTGAAGATCCCGGAGGCCCACCGCCGCGTCCTCGCCCAACGCACGCGCACGCAAGAAGACCTCGCCGAAGCCGAAGCCCAACTCCGCTCCGGCCGCGCGTTCTATATGGAAATGATGGAACAAGCCTGGGACGAAACGAAGACCAAAGGCCACGCTTCGACCGAAACGCGCCGCGACCTGCGCCTCGCCATCACCCACGCCGCGCGCTCGTCCGTGCGCGCCGTCGACCTCATGTACAATCTCGGCGGCGGAACGTCCGTGTACAAATCATCGCCGTTGCAGCGCATCTTCCGCGACATCCACGTCGCGTCTCAGCATATGCAAATCGCCATCCCCACCATGGAAACCGCGGGCCGCCACATGCTGGGCCTCGACGGCGACTACAGCCAATTGTGAGTCAGATGTCAGACATCAAACTCGTCATCGCAGGCGCCGCCGGCCGCATGGGCCAAGCCGTCTTGCGCGAAGCCGGTAAAACCCACGGCATCAAAGTGATCGCGGGGCTAGAAGCGGCCGACAACCCGCACCAAGGCCAAGACCTCGGCCGCATCGCGGGCCACGCCGACGTCGGCGCCAAACTCGAATCCGATCCATTGGCCGCACTCGCCAAGGCCGACGCGCTCATCGACTTCACGCGCCCCCAAGCCAGCCTCGCGCTCGCCGACCTCGCGGCCCAAGCCCGCATCGTCCACGTCATCGGCACGACAGGTTTCGCCGAGTCCGACGAAACAAAAATCAAAGCCGCAGCCCGCCACGCGACGATCATCAAATCCGGCAACATGAGCCTCGGCGTGAACCTTCTGGCCGGCCTCGTCGAACTCGGCGCGCGCGCGTTGGGCCCCGCGTTCGACATCGAAATCGTCGAAATGCATCACCGCATGAAAGCAGACGCGCCCTCCGGCACCGCACTGCTGCTCGGCCAAGCGGCAGCCCGCGCGCGCAACGAAAAGCTTTCCGAACTCCGCCTCAAACCGCACGACGGCCTCACCGGCCCGCGCGCGCCGGGACCCATCGGCTTCGCTAGCCTCCGCGGCGGCTCGGTCGTCGGCGACCACACGGTCATCTTCGCCGGCGACGGCGAACGCATCGAACTCACCCACCGCGCCGAAGACCGCAGCATCTTCGCTCACGGCGCGTTGAAGGCCGCACTCTGGGGCCAAGGCAAAGGCCCCGGCCTCTTCGACATGCAAGATGTTCTAGGTCTGCGCCGGTAACCGCCGCGCGTCGTGCAACGCCACGCGCAAAGCATCGGCAAAGTCTTTCCGCTCGAACGGCGAAAGAAACCCGCCGATCTCAAGCGCGCGCCCATGACTGCGCAACGTCACGGTCGAAACACCAAGCTCCTCGTCGCCTTCATACCAAACACTGACCCAGTAAGCCGGAAACCGCCACTCACGCCGCGCACCCTTTTGATCGACACGCTCGACGACCAGCGCATCCCCATCAACAGTCACCCGCTCAAACGCCCGCGTCTGCGCATAACTCATCCGAAACGCCATATAGACGAGCACAATATCGAGCCCCAAAAACCCAAGCACCGGCCATCCGCCCAGCGACACCAACACAATCGCAACCACCGCATTCGCCGCCAGCACGACATAGAACAACGCACGAAATCCCTGCGGCCCGAGCGAGCGATACGGATGAATGACGGCGTCAAACACGCGCTTATCCATGGAGGGGATTTTAGAGTGCGCTTGGCTCCGGTGGAAGCGGCGCTCGCACTCCCTCATCCGTCAAGCCCGGCCATGACGGAAAGGGAATGTCGCTTCGTGGAACTTGGAGTGCTTTGAGGCTTTGTGGTGAAGCTGAATCGCCGCCGCGCACGCGCGTCAAAGCAACCGCAAGCTCAGCGCGTCATATCTACGGTCGCCTGCCCCATAAGAACCTTGGAACCCGCCTTGCCAAGCACTGCATCGGACGTCCGCTGCAGCAGGTCGGACACGCCGGGCACATCGGCCGCGCGCCGCACCCGCAGCGACGTCGCCGCATAGAGGTTGAGTTCGCTGAGCCAGGCATCGCGCAGCCGCGGCATCAACGCCTCGGTCTTCTCGCGCAGCGCATCGTCGGGCACGTCCAGTCCGAACGACACCATGAACTTGCCCCGCACGCGCCCGTCCTGAATGATCGAGATGGTGAACCCCTCGACCGTCACCCATGACTCAAGCGAGGTATAGTTCCGCTCTTTCTTAGGTGCCTTGAGCTTCTTCTTTTCGCCGTCACCGTGCCCGCCGCCGGACGCGAGCGCCGGCGCGGTCAGCGCGAGCACGCAGATCAAGGTCAAGACGGAGCGAAGGAAGGGCTGCATGACCGCATACACTGCCACGCCCGCGTAAACGGAGCGTTGCCGGGCAGTAAGGCGAAGGGGCCGCGCATGGTGGAGCTGAGCGGAATCGAACCGCTGACCTCCTCATTGCGAACGAGGCGCTCTCCCAACTGAGCTACAGCCCCATACGCGGCAAATACGGCGCAAGTCCGCCGCGAGAGGCACGCGTTGTAGGGGCCCCCCAAGGCAGGTGTCAAGGCGCGCCTTGTCCGGGCGGCGGCGCATCGCTACATGTCCGGAGCAACCCAGCGATTCCCGCGAAAAGCACCACCGGAAAGCACGATGATCACAGCCCTGATTTTCATTATCAACGCTGTGGCCGATTTGGTCTTTTGGGTCGTGCTGATCATGGTGGTGCTGTCGTGGCTGATCGGCTTCAACATCATAAATCCCTACAATCCCTTCGTGCAGTCCGTGAATCGGTTTTGCCGTGCCTTCACGGAGCCTATGCTGCGCCCCATCCGCCGCGTCATGCCCGATCTGGGCGGCTTGGACATCTCGCCCGTCATCCTGCTGATCGGCGTGGAAGCACTGCGCTACCTGCTTGTCAGCGTGCTGGTTACGGGTCGCCTGCTTTCGTGAAGCCCTACCGCGTGCGGACGGATGGCATCGTGCTCGCGGTGCGCCTGACCCCGCGCGCCTCGCGTGACGGCATCGACGGCCTGAAGGAAGATCGCATCCAAGCCCGCGTCCGTGCCGTTCCCGAAGACGGCCGCGCCAACGCCGCGCTGGTCGAATTGGTCGCAGATGAAATCGGCGTCCCCAAGTCGACGATCGAGGTGACCGCAGGCCACACTGCGCGCCTCAAATCCCTGCATATCAAAGGCGACGCGGCTGCGTTAGAAGCGCGCGTCACGGCATGGCTCAAGAGGTTCGCATGACGGCACAAGTGATCGACGGCAAAGCCTTCGCCGCCGCGGTACGCGCCCGCGTCCAAGACGCAGCGCACGCGTTCAAGAAAGAAACCGGCACGCCCGTCGGCCTCACCGTCGTTCTCGTCGGTAACGATCCCGCCAGCGAAATCTACGTCCGCTTGAAGGTCGCCGACGCCCGCGAAGTCGGCATCGAGTCGCGCGACGTCAAACTCCCCGCGACCGCCACCGAAGCCGAAGTCCTCGACGTCGTGCGCAAGCTCAACGCCGACCCGTCGGTCCACGGCGTCCTCGTCCAATTCCCCGTCCCCTCGCAAATCCGGCAAGAGGCGATCCTCGACACCCTGTCCCCGGACAAAGACGTCGACGGCCTGACCACGCTCAGCGCCGGCCGTTTGACCAGCGGCCGCCCCGGCCTCGTCTCCTGTACGCCGCAGGGCTGCCTCATGATGATCAAATCCGTCCGCCCCAAACTCGACGGCCTGAACGCCGTGGTCATCGGCCGCTCGCAGCTCGTCGGCAAACCCATGGGCCAGCTGTTGTTGGCGGAGAATTGCACTGTCACCATGGCCCATTCCAAGACGCGCGACCTGGCCGCGATCACCCGCACCGCGGACGTCCTGGTGGCCGCCGTCGGCCGGGCCGAAATGGTGAAGGGCGACTGGATCAAACCGGGCGCCGTGGTTATCGACGTCGGCATGAATCGCATCGAATTGCCCGACGGAAAGTCGAAATTACTTGGCGATGTCGCGTATAATGAGGCCAAGGAACACGCGGCGGCGATCACGCCGGTGCCGGGTGGGGTAGGGCCGATGACGCGCGCCTGCCTGCTCCGGAACACGGTCCTCGCCGCGTGCGCCGCCAAGGGAATTCGTCCGCCGACGGAGCTTTAGACGCATGAGCACGCTGCCGCCTCTGTGGCTCGACCACATCAACATCCCGGCCCAAGATCCGGAAGTCCTAGCCCAGTGGTACGCGAACCGCCTCGGCATCGAGCGCAAGGGCACGCACGTCATTGGCCCCGGCATCTCGCTGTTCTTCAAGAAGGGCGCGCCCCTAAACGCGGGCGACGCCTTCCATTTCGGCTTCCGCGTCGAAACGAAATCGAACGTCGAAGCCTGGGCCGACGCCTTCGGCGTCCCCATCGCCTTCGACGAAGACGACTTCTTCTCCGCCCGCATCAAAGACCCGGACGGAAATTTGTTCGAGATCTATTGGGACAAGAACTAACTGAGCCTGTCATCCCGGAAGTTAGGCGAGCGCGTTGCGAAGCAACGCTATTGCGAGCCTTACTGTCCGGGACCCAGGGCCACCGCACTGACGCTGGACGCAGCGACCCTGGGTCCCGGACAGCAAGCTCCGCCAACGATCGCTCCGCGATCGGGCTCCACTAGCTTCCGGGATGACAGTTGTTACTTCTTCACCGATTGATTGCGCGCCGCCAGCAACCTGAGGCGCAGCGCATTCAACTTGATGAACCCCGCCGCGTCCTTCTGGTCGTAGACGCTGTCCTTCTCGAACGTGACGTAATCCTGCCGATAGAGCGAATACGGCGACTCGCGCCCGACGATCGTCGCGTTGCCCTTGTAGAGCTTCATCCGCACGGTCCCGCTGACGAACTCCTGGCTCTTATCGACCATCGCCTGCAGCATCTCGCGCTCCGGCGAGAACCAGAACCCATTGTAAACAAGCTCCGCATATTTCGGCATGAACTCGTCTTTGAGATGCCCAGCCCCGCGATCGAGCGTGATCGATTCGATCCCGCGATGCGCCGTGTACAGAATAGTCCCGCCCGGCGTCTCATAAACCCCGCGGCTCTTCATCCCCACAAACCGGTTCTCGACCAAATCCAACCGGCCGATACCGTTCGCACGCCCCAACTCGTTCAGCTTGGTCAGCACCGTCGCCGGCGACATCGCGACACCGTCGATCGAAACCGGATCGCCGCGCTCGAACCCGATCTCGACATAGCTCGCCTTATCCGGCGCCTCTTCCGGACTGATCGTGCGCTGATAGACGATGGAATCCGCCTCGAGCGCCGGATCCTCCAAAACCTTCCCCTCGCTCGACGAATGCAGAAGATTGGCGTCGACCGAAAACGGCGCCTCGCCGCGCTTATCCTTCGCAATCGGAATCTGATGCTTCTCGGCAAAATCGATCAGCTTCGTCCGGCTCTCCAGCTCCCACTCGCGCCACGGCGCAATCACGCGAATGTCGGGCTTCAGCGCATAGTAGGTCAGCTCAAACCGAACCTGATCGTTCCCCTTGCCCGTCGCACCATGCGCCACCGCATCCGCGCCCACCTTCTCGGCAAGCTCGATCTGCTTCTTCGCAATCAACGGCCGCGCGATCGAGGTGCCGAGCAAATACTGCCCCTCATAAAGCGCATTCGCCCGAAACATCGGAAACACATAATCGCGCACGAACTCTTCGCGCAGATCTTCGATGAAGATGTTGTCCGCCTTGATGCCCAGCATCAGCGCCTTCTTGCGCGCCGGCTCAAGCTCCTCGCCTTGGCCGAGATCGGCGGTGAACGTCACCACCTCGCAGCCATAAGCCTCCTGCAGCCACTTCAAGATAACCGACGTATCCAGCCCGCCCGAATAGGCGAGCACGACCTTTCGAACGTTGCCCTTGCTCATCAAACCCTCAATGCGGCATTCGCGATAATTCTTGGGAGCGCAGTTCGGCGATACGATCGCTCGCGCGCTGCTTGACGCTCTCGCTCTTCAGCTGCCCGCAAGCCGCCATGATATCGCGCCCGCGCGGCGTACGGATCGGCGAGGCATAGCCGGCGCGATTGACGATATCGCCGAACTCCTCGATCCGCTCCCAATCAGAGCACTCGTAAGGCGCGCCCGGCCAAGCGTTGAACGGGATCAAATTGATCTTCGCCGGAATGCCGCGAATGACCTTGATCAACTCCTTCGCGTCCGCATTGGAATCGTTGACACCTTTCAGCATCACATACTCGAACGTAATCCGCCGCGCGTTCGACAAACCGGGATACTGGCGGCAAGCCTCAAGCAATTCCTTGATCGGATATTTCTTGTTCAGCGGCACGATCACGTCGCGCACGTCGTCCCGCGCCGCGTGCAGAGAAATCGCCAACATCGACCCGATCTCTTCCCCCGCGCGCGGGATCATCGGCACAACCCCCGCCGTCGAGAGCGTCGTCCGCCGCTTCGACAGCGACAACCCTTCGCCGTCCGACACGATGGAAAGCGCGTCACGCACATTCTCGAAATTATAGAGCGGCTCGCCCATCCCCATCATTACGACATTCGTGATCTGGCGATCCTCGGACTTGGCGCCCGGCGGCCATTCGTTCAGAGCATCGCGCGCGACCATCAGCTGCGAAACGATCTCGTGCGAGGTCAAATTGCGCACCAGCTTCTGCGTGCCCGTGTGGCAGAAGCGGCAATTCAACGTGCAGCCCACCTGCGAAGAAACACAAAGCGTCCCGCGCTCTTCATCCGGAATGAACACGGTCTCGATCTCGATCCCGGGCCCAAAGCGGATCAGCCACTTGCGCGTGCCGTCATCCGACGTCTGCGCCGCCACGATCTCCGGCCGCGTCAGCGAAAACCGATCCGCCAACTCGCGGCGCAACGGTTTGGCGAGCGTCGTCACCTGCTCGAAGTCGGTCGCGCCCTGCACATAGAGCGCGTTCCAAAGCTGCCCCGCGCGCATCGACAGATGCTTGGCCTCAATACCGGCGCCCGCGAGCGCGGTCTTGAGACCCTCGCGCGTCAAACCGATCAGATTGGGCTTCACGGAACTGCTCATCAAAGATCCAAAAGAAAAGGGCGGCTGAACCTCAGCCGCCCTCGAAAGGCCCTGATATCACGCCGCTAAAGGACTTTATTTGCAGCCTTCCGACACTTTGTCGAGTGCGGCGGAAATGCCCTTGAGCGAATAGGTGTCCGTGGTCAGCGTTCCGCGCTTGGAAAAGCCCTTAACCGTCATTTCGCCGTTGCTGCGCATGGCCGTGATCAGCCGCGCTTCTTCCGGCTTGTTCTGCAGCCAGGCGCCGTCCGCCTTGGTGAAGAAGTTGAACTTGTCGGACCCGACTTCGACCGTCGCCTGACCGGCGTCCTTGAACTGATAGCCGATGACGATCGACGGCTCGTTCTGGATGCCCTGCTTCGGCCACGTCGTGATGATGAAGTAGATCGGATCGCGCTTGGCCGTCGCGGGCTCTTTCGTCTGCGGCTGCGTCACCGCCCAACACACCGCGCCGCGCGCGTCGCTGTTCTTGTACGCCTCCCAAGCTTCGAAGGTGCCGAGCAACGTCGGACCTCCCTGAGCGAGAGCAACAGCGCTGCTGGCGCACAACGCAAAGACCGCAACAACGATCCGGCCGATAGAGAACGACATCGAAAGTACCTTATGTTTTGACGACACGAAGTCACCAGGCGAAGCTTAGAGCCTCAGGCACCCCAATGTGTCGCCTATCTGAGGCCGTTTTGTGAAGCCCCTTTGAGCAAGGCGCCCTGCCCGCCGAAGCCTTGGCGAAGGCGGGGAAAAGCGATTCCCGAAGTGTTAACAGGTTGCTAGGCTCCCGGCTTACAACGCGCGCCGCCCAAGGCCGCGCCAATCCGCCGTCAATGAAGGCATCCATGAACCCGATTTTGGTTGAAGTGACACGCGGCGGTCAGGTCGAAAGCCACCACCGCGGCGCCATCGCCGTCGCCGACGCGTCGGGAAAATTGGTCGCCGCCTGGGGCGACGTGGAAGCCGCCGTCTATCCCCGCTCGGCCTTCAAGTCGCTGCAAGCCATCCCGCTGATCGAAAGCGGCGCGGCCGACGCCTTCCGCGTCGGCGAAGACGAACTCGCACTCGCCTGCGCCTCGCACAGCGGTGAGCCGATGCACGTCGAACGCGTCGAAGCCTGGCTCGCCCGCATCGACTGCCGCGAGGCCGACCTCGCCTGCGGCCCGCATCTCCCGCTCTACGAACCGGCGGCGCACGCGATGCTGCGTGCGGGCGAACGCCCCTGCAAACTGCACAACAACTGCTCCGGCAAACACACGGGCTTCTTAAGCGTCGCGCGCCATCTACACATCGCCGTCGAAGGCTACGAACGCCCCGACCACCCCGTGCAAGTCATGGCGCGCCAAACCATCGCCGAACTCTGCGATGTCAACGCGGACGCTATGCCGATCGGAATCGACGGCTGCGCAGCACCGAACTACGCGATGCCGCTCGCCAACCTCGCACGCGCCATGGCCCGCCTCGGTGACCGCTCGAAACTGAATCCCGCACGCGCTGAAGCCGCGAAGCGTCTGCTCGACGCCTGGAAGGCACATCCGGGCCTCGTGTCAGGCACAGGCCGCGCCTGCGCAGACTTGATCGAAGCGGGCATAGGCCGAACCGTCGTCAAGACCGGCGCCGAAGGCGTCTTCACCGCCGTGCTGCCGGAGAAGGGTCTGGGCATCGCGCTCAAGATAGACGACGGCGCAACGCGCGCCGCCGAAACCGTCATGGCGAAAATTCTGGTGCTGCTGGAAGCCGCCGACGAAGCATCGCCGAAGCTCGCCAAACATCTACGACCCGCCGTCCGCAACTGGCGCGGCGACGAAGTGGGCGAGCGCCGCGTAACCGAAGCGCTCGCACGTCTGCCTTAATACGAAGCCGGCGCAGCCTGACCCTTCGGCGGCAACGCCTCGACCGAGCGCACGACGCACCGATCGGCAAACCCGTGCCGCCCGACGATGATCTTATCGCCGGCGCTCAGGCAAATGCCGGGCCGCGCTTCCACGCGCGCAAATTGCGCCCAGCGCAATTCGCGGCAGTTGTTCATGAACGTGACCTTGTAACGCCGGTTCGGCGACGTCTCGATGATCGCGGTGTAGTCGTCGATCTCTTTGAAGTTATCGATCTGACGAACGAACGCGCAGGACGAGCGTTTCTTCGCAGGCTGATCGTCCGACATCGCCGGTCCGATCAACAGCGTCGCGGCTGCGGCCATGACGGCGCCGCGCGCCAAGACAGCGGGTATGGAGTGAGACATGGGGGGCTCCTCAAAACACTCAGCCGCTCATATAGGGACGACCCGACTGAACCATCCATGAACGCACGCTCACGAACGCGCGAGACGTGACGGCGGTTGCTCTCTTGGCGTTTCGACCGCGCTCCCCTAACGTCGGTCCCAACGCCAAAACACAAGCAAGAACTGGAGAACGTTCATGAAAGCCATGCTGTGCAAGGAATACGGCCCGCCTGACAGTCTGGTTCTGACCGAAGTCCCAAGCCCGAAGCCCGACAAAGGCCAAGTCCTGATCTCGGTGAAGGCCGCGGGCGTCAACTTCCCAGACGTCCTCATCATCCAAAACAAGTACCAGTTCAAACCGCCGCTCCCCTTCGCGCCGGGCGGCGAAGTCGCCGGCATCGTGAAAGAAGTGGGCGAGGGCGTGACCAACGTGAAGGTCGGCGACCGCGTCATCGGCTCGACCGGCTGGGGCGGCTTCGCTGAAGAAGCGGTAGCCCCTGCACCGCGCTGCATCCCGTTCCCCGCGAACATGGACTTCGTCGAAGCCTCCGCCTTCGTGATGACCTACGGCACGTCGCATCACGCGCTGAAAGACCGCGCGAATCTGAATCCCGGCGAAACGCTGCTGGTGCTGGGCGCCGCCGGCGGCGTCGGCATCGCGGCGGTTGAGATCGGCAAGATCATGGGCGCACGCGTCATCGCCGCCTGCTCCAGCCAAGAGAAGGTCGACTTCTGCAAAGCCCGCGGCGCCGACGAAGGCATCGTCTATCCGGAAAACCCGCTCGACCGCGACGCACAGAAAAAACTGTCCGATGACCTGAAAAAACTCATGGGCGGCGACGGCGCCAACGTCATCTACGACGGCGTCGGCGGCGACTACGCCGAACCAGCCCTACGCGCCATCGCCTGGGAAGGCCGCTACCTGGTCGTCGGTTTCCCCGCCGGCATCCCCTCAATCCCGCTCAACCTAACGCTCCTCAAAGGCTGCCAAATCGTCGGCGTCTTCTGGGGCGCCTTCACCGCCCGCGAACCGAAGCGCAATCAGGAAAACCTCGCCGAACTCATGAGCTGGGTCAAAGACGGCAAACTGAAACCGTCAGTCTCCAAAACCTACCCACTCGCGAAGGCCGCCGAAGCCCTCAACGACATGGCCGCCCGCAAAGTGAAGGGCAAAGTGGTCCTGGTTACTTAGTCTGGGAGCGCGGGCGTCGGCGCTTCGCGAATTTCGTTTGAGGGGACGTTGAGCGATCGCGACTTCTGGGGCGCTTGGAACTCAATTCCTGAGGGCGAGAGCTGCCTGAAACGACAAACGAGCAGCCCACGGCTAGATCTGATTATCTTGCCTCTTTCTCAAGAGGCGGAGGCGTCGTTGAGTGTGTACTTGGGCGAACACCAAACTCTCCTGAACGACCATATCATCCATGTGCAGATCGAAACTGCCGGCGAGCTGGCGTTCGGTGCCTACGACAACTTCCACGACAAATGCACGTTCTGCTCCCACGCTGTGCCGGCAGAAGTTCTCCAGTCGTTGCTGGCCAGCGGCGTGATAAGCGCCTTCGGCACCCTAAAATCCGATTGAGCGGCCGTTCCTGAATCGACAAGGGCCCCGCAAGCGGGGCCCTTTATTCTGGCTTGGCCATATTCTTACAGGCTGCTGCCACGGCCCAAGAGCCGCAGAAGGGTGGCGAAGAAACCGCGACCAGATGAGCGACGCTCATTCCGACCGGTCATATAGAGCGGATATGCCTTAAACATGGGATGCCTCTATTGCGTCGTTGAATGACTTCTATGAGCCAAAATATGGCCTCCCAGCCGCCCGGTTTCAAACGAGGACTTTTCATTGATATGATGAGGAAAACTAATATACTTAAGGCATGCAGCGTCGCCTTCCCCCCCTGAATTCCCTAAGGGCCTTCGAATCCGCGGCCCGATTGCTGAGTTTCACAAGGGCCGCCGATGAATTATCGGTCACCCAAAGCGCCGTGAGCCATCAGGTCAAAGCGCTGGAAGACTGGGCCGGCATCCCCCTCTTCCGCCGCGACGGCCGCCAGGTGGCTCTAACAGAGGCCGCCGCCAAATTCCTACCCACGGTAACCGCCGCCCTCGACCAGATCGCGCTCGCCGGCCGCAAGCTCCAGGCCGTCGATCCGGGCCAGGGCTGGCTGACGGTCGCGATGATGCCGTCCTTCGCCGGCAAGTGGCTGGTCCCGCGCCTCGCCGACTTCCGCGACAAGAACCCGAACATCGACGTCTGGATCGCGACCTTCGAAGCCCAAACCGGCGCCCTCGGCCCCGACGTCGACCTCGCGATCCGCTATGGCAAAGGCGATTGGCCCGGCCTCATCAGCGTGAAGGTCCTCTCCGAAGAACTCTTCCCCGTCTGCGCCCCCAAACTCGCCGCCCAACTCAAAACCCCCGCAGACCTCTCACGCGTCACGCTGCTGCACGACGAGATGCGCGAAGACTGGGGCATGTGGCTCCGCGCCGCCGGCGTCACGACAGTGGACTCGACAAGGGGCCCAGGCTTCGACGACTCCGGCCTCCTCATCCAAGCCGCCATCGAAGGCCTAGGCGTAGCCCTAGGCCGAAGCGTGCTGGTGCGCGGCGACCTACAAACCGGCCAACTCGTCCGCCCCTTCACCCCGTCGATCACAGCGGAGTTCGCCTTCTACCTCGTCTTCCCACCGGAGACGGAGAACGCGCCAAAGATCAAAGCCTTCCGCGACTGGCTCCTCGCAACGGCAAACGCGGACAACGAGGACTAGGTGACCTATAAGTCAACGATGCCGACAGCAGTTGCCGATGGCTCTTCGCGCCCGCTACCCCATCACGTGGCCGTCATCGGCGCGGCAGGTGGTCTAGGCCAGGGAATCCTGCGCGTGTGCCGAGCAGAAGGGATCGGGTTCACCGCGATTGTCCGCTCGCGGCCCGAACGAATCACCGATGTGCCGGCTGGCTCCCGCGTCAGCGTTGTCACATCTCTTGCCGATGAAGGTGCCCTTACCGAGGCGTTTTCCGGCGCGGATGCGGTCCTCACTGCGCTTGGTTTGACGTCAGCAAGTTTTGATCCCTCAGCCCTGCTGTCTAGGAACACCGTCGCAGTCGAAGGTTCAATGCGGGCTGCAGGCATCGACCGCTTCATCATGATCAACACGATGCTCACCTCACGCCCCGGGAGGCCTGCGAGCTGGGCCATGCGTTTCTTCTCGAGGATACCGGGCACAATGGGGCGTGGGGCGACCGAACAACAAGCCGTGGTGGATGCGCTAGGCAACGGCGCGTTTGCGTCGCTTCGCTGGACGTTGGTTCGGGCCGGGGTCAACGCCAAGGGTAAGGACGAGCGTCCCGTTGCCTCAGCCGACTGGGACGGCGCTCTAAACTCCTGGCTGCCCGTTTCTTATGACGCCATGGGCCGATGGATGCTTGAGGAGGCCGCGGCCAATGACTTCATCCGCGCAGCACCACTTGTATCGCGTCGCCGTCGCTGACGGCCGCCGCTTCAACAACGAGTCCGGCTCTAGCGCGTCAGGAACTTCGTGATCGACGCGACGAACCACGCTCTTTCATCATGATGCACGTAATGGCCGGCGTGCGCCGCGATGAGATGCTGAGAGCCGACATATCGTGCAGCGAGATCCGTTTGTGCCTGTGCCCAGAGCACGTCGATCGCCGCGGGCTCCTCCGGCACGGACCGCGACAAGATCATCACGCGCTGACCGCTGGCTGAGCGCGCGCTCTCGACCTGCGCGATGGTTGCCGCGAGGGCGCCGAACTCGTCCTGCGCCCCTCGCGGCATCAACCACGTCAGCAGCGTCGGCGGCGTGCACCACCCGGCCTGTGCGGCTTCGCAGCGCCGTGTAAAATCCGCAGGGCGCGAGTCCTCCAGGATCAAACCCGTGACTTGATCGCCGTGCTTGGCTGCAATGTACTCCGCATAAAGCCCGCCGACCGAATGGCCGAGCAGGACATAAGGGCCGCGCACGCCGATTTGCGCCAAGAGCCCGGACAGTTCTCGATCAACGGCTTCAGCATCGCGCGGGCTCGACGCCGCGGCGCTGCCGCCATAGCCGGCACGGTCGTAGATGATCACCGTCGCAACCTTCGCGATGTCCGGGGCGACGTCCTCGAAGGAATCCATCCCATCGCCGAGGCCGGCGAGCATCACGACGACGGGCTCTCCGGAACCGAGCACACGATACGCCACGGACCGCCCGTCGACGATAACGGACGCGCTGTCGCTCGGCGTCGTCGTGCATGACCCCGCGTTCAGTGCGATCACCGCGATCACCGCAAGAGACAACAGGATCCGATGCGCAGATCGCTGCGCGGCGCGGATGGCACGGGCGACGTCGTGCGAACTGAAGTCGCGTTCGTGCCCCGTCGTCTCGGCTGATAAAACGTAACTCATGGAATAACTCCGTTGTTCTCGCTGGCGCGCGCCTCTGCGGGCGCCGCCTTGCGGACGGCCCCGCAGTTCGCGCACGCGACAAGGACTAGCTGGCTTCGTGATTGGCGGCCTGCGCACAGGCGCAGCCGGAGCCGCATTTGCAGTCCGCGCCGCAGCCACAGGACGCCGCCGTGGCGGTGCAATCGCAGGTCGGGCCGCAATCGCAAACGGGTTCGCAATGGCAGTCGGCAGTCTTCGTTTGGTCGGTCATGTCAAAGCTCCTAGGTCACCGGTTTGGGACAACCGATATCTAGGCGAGGCCTCTCCGGCGCACTTGAACGAAGGGGCTACGACATGCGCAAGGCCGACGGCGCAACGCCGAACATGCGGCGGAACGTCCGGCTGAGATGCGCCGAATCCGCAAAGCCCGACCCGTGCGCCGCTTCGGTCAGCGACGCGCCGCCCGCAAAAGCCTCAAGCGCGCGCGTCAATCGTAACCATAGCAAATAGGTCTTGAAGGGCAGCCCCGTCTGCTCGACGAACAAGTGCCGCAAACGGCTCGCGGACAGATCGCCGACGCTTGCAGCGTCCGCCAAACTGACGGGACGATCGAGCTGCTGTCCCGCCCAAGCGATGACTTTACGAACCCGCAGGTCGGGAGCATCCGCCTTCGCGTCACTCGCAAACGCGACAACGAGATCACGGCCCATCGCCACGAGGGCCACATCATCGCGTTTCGCCGCTCGGAAGTTCGCCGTTATGCGCGCTCTGAAATCGCCGAGCAGGTCGTCCGGGATGGCCGCGAGTTTCTTGTCGCCGAGCAGCTTGCGCGCCGCCGCCCGTCCCAACCGGCTCTCAGGCTCAATGAACACGAAGGCGACAAGACCTTCCGCCTCAAACACATGCTCTACATCCGCCGCCACAGCGACGGCATCGGCGCGCACACTCTCATCCGCCGTGCCGAGCGTGAAGTGACCACCCAAACCGATCGTCACCTGAATGGCGTGATGCGCGTGAAGGTCCGTGTGCTTCTTCTCGCGGACGTCGGCGCGCGTAGCGTCGACGACCCACAAGCCGGCACCCTCCCACATGACGATACGTGCCTGCGCCAAAACTTCCATGAGCGAGACTCTACGGGCGATCGAACGAGACTCGATCGCAAATCGCAGTCAAGAGTTCAATATTTTGTTCACTCGGCCGCCAAGTGTATTCAGCCCCAAAGCCAAACCGCTCCGCCGCATAGCGTGCCGAGGACAGTTCCGATCACCAGGATCGGAACGTAGGCCTTGGTGATGAGAGCGTCGGGGATGCTGAGCGTCAGGCCGATGACCGCTCCCGTCGCGACGGGATGAATCGGCAGCAACGTGTTTGCGGTCAAGAAGCCGATTGAAAACCGGCTGACAAATGCTGCCGTTAGCGCTGCACGTTTGTCCGGAAAGGACATTGGCATCATCAGCGCGACGACGATGACGCCTGCTGCCAACCCAAGCAGAATCCCAAGCGCGATATGGCTCATCAAGCTTCTCCCTTTACAGGCGCAACCCGAACCTTGGTCCGATCCAAATCATGAGGCTGTAGAGCGCCACCGTCAGCAAGCACCCGGCGAGCAGCGATGGCCAAAAGCCAACCCCTCGCCGCAACAGTTCCGGAATCAACAGGAACATCGGTAGCGAGGGCAGCACAAACCAAAAGGTTGCGCTTGCATGCGCCGCCATTCGGTCCGGATCGCCGGTGTCACGCCAAAGCCAAATCATGCCCAGCACGGACACGAGCGGGAGCGATGCGATCAGGCCGCCAAACCCGGGATACCGCTTGGCAACCTCCGAAACGATGGAGACGATGACACCGGACAGAGCGGCTTTTAGAAATACGTAGAGCATGCGCCATACTATGCGCCTGCCCAACTCAGGTCGAGTTGGAGTCTGATCCAAATCCAGTGCGATGCCAATCGACGTGACGACGCGTCATCGCGACTTTCGCGCTCGACTATTCTATCTTCGTCTCAACGTTTCGGCCGACGAACCATCGGGCCGCTGCAACTTGAATCGTTCGAGCAGATCAACCCGCGTCTCGCGACGCGAAGCGGGTGGCCGTGCCATCACATGTGACGGCAAATCGATGAATGTGATGGCAAGCGTGACGCCAGTTTTGGCGGATTTCAGCCGATGTGACGCCGTGATGGATCGGATTGCATCTGTTTTTTTCTTTAGTGCGCGGTCAGTCCGCGCCCCCAATCAGTAGTACCCGCCGCGCGTCGTCGCGATGCTTCGGCAGAATATGCGCGCCGGCAACCGCGATCGCGGTGGCGAGCACCGTCGCATCGTCGGTGAAGCCCAGCACCGCAATCGCATCCGGCACCACGTCGATCGGCATCACGAAATAAGCGACGGCGCCCAGCAAGATCGCCCGCGCGCGAAACGGCGTTGCCGGATCCATCGCGCAGTAATAGGCGGCAACCAGATCGCTCGTGAACGGCACGCGTCCGGCGAACCGGCGCAGCTTGCGCCAAAAGCCTTCGCGCACCGTACGTTCGTTGCGCGCCAAAACCGCGGGCAGTGCAGCATCGTCGAGGTTCGTCATCGTCTCACTTCCGGAACAGCCAAAACCCTAGCGTCAAGACCGCGCTGATCAACAACGATGTGGTGATGGGAACGTACAGGCGAAAGCCCTCGCGTTCGATCACGATATCGCCCGGCAGCCGCCCGAGCCCAATGCGGCCGATGACGGGCCATAAGAACCCGACCGCAACCAGCACGATCCCGAAAATGATCAGTGCGCGTCCAATATCCATTGTCTGGCCTTCCCGGCTTCGCGCCGCTAAGAAGTGCCCCAGCATTTCCTAGCAAAGAGAGAACCGTCATGCAGCTCAATCGCTCCGTCACGGCCGTCGTCACTGGCGGCGCCTCGGGCCTCGGTGAAGCAACCGCCCGCGAACTCGCCGCCGCCGGCGTCCGCGTCGCCATCTTCGACCGCGACAAAGCCAAAGGCGAAAAGGTCGCCGCCGACATCGACGGCGTCTATTGCGAAGTCGACGTGACCAGCGAAGAGAGCGTCGTCGAAGGCTTCAAGAAAGCCCGCGCCGCGTTGGGCCAGGAACGCATCCTCGTCAACTGCGCCGGCACCGGCCTCGCGATCAAGACGGCGAGCCGCAAAAAAGACTCGCCCGAGATCGCGCCGCATCCGATCGAACATTTCGACCGCCTCATCCAGATCAACCTCGTCGGCACGTTCCGCTGCATCGCGAAGTCGGCGGCCGGCATGCTGTCCCTCGAACCCGTTACCGAAGACGGCGAGCGCGGCGTGCTGATCAACACCGGCTCGGTCGCCGCCCAAGACGGACAGATCGGTCAGGCCGCGTACGCAGCCTCGAAAGGCGGCATCGTCGGCATGACGCTGCCCATCGCGCGCGACCTCTCGCGCGATGGCGTGCGCTGCATGACCATCCTGCCCGGCCTCTTCAACACGCCGCTGTTGGCCGCCGCGCCCGAGGAGTTGAAGAAAAGCCTCGGCGCGCAAGTGCCGTTCCCCTCGCGTCTCGGCCACCCGTACGAATACGCAAAGCTCGCGCGTCACATCTGCGAAAACTCGATGCTCAACGGCGAAGTCATCCGCCTCGACGGCGCTATCCGCATGGCGCCCCGCTAGGACGGCGCCATCGAGGTCGAGGCGAAACTTATCCACGGCGGCAGATTGACCCAGGTCTGTCGCCGAGGTCCGTCGCGAAAGGCGATTCCAGGGTCTTGGCGCTGTTCCGCTGCACGCAGGTGATGCTCTACCCGAAATAGTGCGCGTCTGAGGGGACACGCCAACTTGCTCGAAACTGGCGCTATCGCTAGCTTCGCGCCGAAAATCGCGCCTCACATCCCAAGGGGAAACACACATGAATCGCAACGTAGTGATCGGCGGCGTCGTCGCCGTCGCGATCCTTCTCGCCGTCGCCGCCTATTTCCTAATCAGCGGCCGCACGACATCCACCACCGGCCAAACGCTCACGGGCGAACCCGCCGGCCCGATCGCGCTCAACAACGTCTCCGTCATCACCGACCACTCGACCAGCCAGTCGGAAGATGGCCGCACGCTGAGCGTGACGTTCCCGAAATTCGAACTCGCAGCCAAAGGCGGCGAGACGACCTCCGCCGTCTTCTCGACGACGTGGCGCCTGAAACTCGCGCCGGAAGAACGAGCGGTCGTCGCCGCCGTCTCCGTCAACGGCTACATGAAGTCGGCAGGCACGCCGCCGCCCGCCGCCGCACCTGTCACGACGGCGCCCGCAACGCCTGCGACGCCCGAAGCGCCTGCAACGACGCCGCCCGCCGAAGGCACGACGCCGCCCGTCGAACAGCCGGCGGCAACGCCCGCAGCCGCCGCGCCGATGAAGCCCGTCGCCGGTGACGGCGTCGCCCGCGTGATCGTCTCGATCGGCGGCGACATCTCGATCACCGAATGGCGCGATTGGAACGGCGAAGGCGCCGAGCACAAAGTCTCGAAGGCCGTCGCCTTCGCGAGCGCCGGCGCCGACCTGCGCGACGGCGCAACGGTCCCGGTCACGGTGACGGTCGAGGTCTTCGGCGGCACCGCAACCGACACGCTCGCACGCCTCAGCGCCATCGACCTGCGCGTCTTCCCGGAAAACGCACCGCTCCCGTCGGCAGCCCCGACCGCCGCCGTCACCGAAACGCCGGCCGAAGTAACGCCGCCGGCTGAAGGCACGACAACACCTACCGAAGTAACGACGCCGCCCGCCGAAGGCACACCGGCGACACCGCCGGCGGAAGGCACCACACCGGCGCCTGCCGAAGGCACGACGCCGCCGACGCCCTAAGTTCTATTTCGCAGCCGCTTCCATGGCGCGGGCGAGTTCGACGTCTTTGGACGTCAAACCGCCCGCGTCGTGCGTTGTAAGCAGCACGTTGACGGTCTTGTAGACATTCGACCACTCCGGGTGGTGGTCCATCTTCTCCGCCACCAGCGCGACTTGAGTCATGAAACCGAACGCCTCGACGAAGTCGCCGAACACGAACGTCTTCACGATCGCATCGCGCTTCGGTTCCTCGCGCCAACCTTTAAGTTCTTTGAGCGCGCTCGCACGCTGAGTCTTCGTAAGCTTCGCAGCCATATTTGTTCTCCCCATGATGCGCTTCGCTGGTCTATCTTCGCTCGAAACCTATTCGCCTGGCGAGGGAATATGACGACCGAGTCTTTGTACGAAATGTCCGCCCCGACGCTCGACGACATCGAGATCTTGGCGCGCGAAGTGTTCGAACGCCTGCCCGAAGAGTTCCGCGAACGTTGCGGCGACATCCTCTTCCGCGTCGAGGATTTCCCCGACGAAGACGTCATCGCGGAAATGGAACTCGAAACGCAATACGACATCCTAGGGCTGTTCCAGGGCGTCGCCCTCACGCAAATGTCGGAAAGCGAAACCGTCCCGCGCGAACCGAACGTCGTCTTCCTCTACCGCCGCCCCATCCTCGACGAATGGAGCGAATCGCAGATTCTCCTCGGCGACATCGTCACCCACGTCCTCATCCACGAAGTCGGCCACCATTTCGGCTTCTCCGACGAAGACATGGAACGCATCGAAGCCGAAGCCATCGACGGTTAGAACTACGCGTTCAGCGGATAGCTCTGCTCGATGCGATAGAGACTGCCGCGCGGCGCTTGAAAACTTGAGAACAGCGAAAACGCGCGCACCGGAAACGGACCGCTGTCGAACGCCGCATTCGCCGCCAGAAAATCGCGAACCTTGACGATCGGCGCATCCCGCAGCCGCGCCAGCGTCACGTGCGGCGCATATTTCCGAGTCTCCGCCGGCAACCCCATCCGCTGCAGCGCGGTCTCGATCTTGGCCGCCAGATGCATCAACGGCGGACTCGGCGCGATCCCCGCCCACAGCGCATGCGGATCGCGTCCGCCGAACTCGCCGACGCCCCGCAATGTCAGGTCGAACGCCTTCGCGCGCAAACCCGATAACATGTGGTCGATATCGGTCGCCGTCGGCTCGTCGACCTCGCCGATGAAGCGCAGCGTCAGATGCAGGTTCTCGACCGGCTGCCATTTCGCGCCTGGCACGCCGCCTTGCAGGAACGTCAGACGCGTCCGCAGCGCCTGAGGAATCTCGATCGCGGTGAACAGGCGCAACATGGCTTAAGGCGCGGGATTGGGCTGAATGTGATGCGCCTCGCCGATCGCCTTCTCGATCTCGTCGTTCCAGCGCACGGTGGTGCTAGCGATGTTCGTCTTCAGCTGCTCCATCGTCGTCGCGCCGATGATCGTCGACGTCACGAAGGGCCGCGTCGTCACGAACTGCAACGCCATCTGCGCCGGATCGAGATCGAACCGTTTGGCGATCGCGAGATACCGATCAACGGCGGGCGCCGTCTGCGGCTTCTCGTAGCGCTGCAGCCGGTTGAACAACGCCTTGCGCGAAGCGGCAGGCGCCGCACCGTTCTGATACTTGCCCGTGAGATAGCCCTGCGCGAGCGGCGAATACGCCAGAAGCCCAACCTGCTCGCGATGCGCAATCTCGGCGAGGCCTTGCTCGAACGTGCGGTTGATCAGGCTGTACGCGTTCTGGATCGACTGCATGCGCGGCAATCCCTTCGCCGTCGCATGATGCAGGAACGACATCGTCCCCCACGCCGTCTCATTCGAAAGCCCGACCCAACGAATCTTGCCGGCCTTCACATGCGTATCGAGCGCACCCAAAATGTCTTCAAGCGGAACGCTCGGAGCTTCCGCATGGCGATAGGCAAGCCCCGACGACCCGAACATCGCAACCGGCCGGTCCGGCCAATGCAATTGATAAAGGTCGATGCGATCCGTCTGCAGCCGCTTCAAGCTCGAATCGATCGCCTCGCCGATCTGCTTCGGCGTCTGCTCGGTGCCGGAGCCGTCCTTGCGCAGCCAGTTCATCGGCGACCGCCCCGCAACCTTCGTCGCCAGGATCACCTTGTCGCGCGTGCCCCGCGCCTTGAACCACGACCCGATGATGCGCTCCGTCGACCCTTGCGTCTCGGCCTTGGGCGGCACCGCATACATTTCCGACGTGTCGAAGAAATTGACGCCGGCCGCCAGCGCATAATCCATCTGCGCGTGACCGTCGGCTTCGCTGTTCTGCTCGCCCCACGTCATCGTGCCGAGGCAAATCGCGGACACTTTCGTGCCCGTCCGTCCAAGCTCGCGGTATTCCATGCGTGTCTTTCCGAAGCGAAGGAAACTCAAGACGCCGGTTTGGGACCCGGCTTCACGCCGACCTTTGCGATCAGCTTTTCGACATAGGGAAGAATTCCCCGCACGATGACAAGTGTGCCTTGCTCGTTCGGATGGATACTGTCGCGCTGGTTCAATTTCAAATCCGCGGCTACCCCCTCCAGAAAGAAGGGGTAGAACAAAACCCCATGCTTCTTGGCGAGCTCCGGATAGATCGCGTCGAACGCGGTCACGTATTCCGGCCCCAGATTGCGCGGCGCTTTCATGCCGGTGAGCAACACGCTGACGCCCTTCGCCTTCAGCTTGGTCAAAACCTGATCGAGATTGGCGCGCGTCTGCTCGACCCCAAGGCCGCGCAGCGCATCGTTCGACCCCAACTCGACGATCGCCGCGTCGAACGGTTCGGCGAGCGACCAATCCAGCCGCGCAAGCCCGCCCGCCGATGTGTCGCCCGAAACACCCGCGTTTGCGATCGTGACGTCGTACCCCTTGGCCCGCAGTTGCACCTGCAGAACCGCAGTGAAGTCTGTCCCCGGCGGCAGGTTGTAGCCCTGGGTCAAACTGGTTCCGAACGCGAGAATCCTGACGGGCTTGGCATGCGCCAGCCCAATTCCGTTGATTCCCGCGACAAAGATGGAGAGAATCAACCAAATCGCGTTGACTCGGCCCCAGCCCGACACGTATCGGGTGGCCTTCCTCCAGCTCTGGTTTGGTAGCCCGTTGCGCATGCAGCGCTCGCTCAACACTGACCCGATCCTTCGGCTTGAGGCCGTGAAGCTGACACTTATGAGTCAGGCGGGTCCCGTCAATATCCTCAACGGTATCGAACTCGTGATCCGTGAAGGTGAAGCCGTGGGCTTGGTGGGTCCCTCGGGCTCGGGCAAATCGACCATGCTGATGGTCATGACCGGCCTTGAGCGCCCCAGTTCGGGCAAGGTCACGGTCAAGTCCAAGGAACTCTCGGCGATGTCCGAGGATGAGGCGGCGCGCTTCCGCCGCGGTAACGTCGGCATCGTCTTCCAATCGTTTCACCTGATCCCGACCATGACGGCGCTGGAGAACGTGGCCGTCCCGCTAGAAATCGCGCTCATCCCCGACGCCTTTGCGAAGGCTAAGGACGAATTGGTCGCCGTCGGCCTCGGCCATCGCCTCGACCACTATCCAAGCCAGCTCTCAGGTGGTGAACAGCAACGCGTCGCCTTGGCCCGCGCTCTCGCGCCGCGTCCAAGTCTGCTCTTCGCCGACGAACCGACGGGCAATCTCGACGGCCGCACCGGCGCCGAGATCATCGACATGATGTTCAAACTCCAGCGCGAGCGCGGCTCGACCCTCGTGCTCGTGACCCACGACGACGCATTGGCCCACCGCTGCGACCGCATCGTGCGTTTGCGCGACGGTCACATCGAATCGATCGAGGACGGCGCGCATGAGGGCGGCGAAACGGCGTCCGACGTCGCCGTCGCAGCCGTCGCCGAATGATCAAGCTCACGCGCGTCGCCGTGCGCCTGGCCCGGCGCGAACTGCGTCAGGGCCTGTCCGGCTTCCGCATCTTCCTCGCCTGTCTGATCTTGGGCGTTGCGTCGATCTCGGGCGTCGGCTCGTTGAGCGAAGCGCTGCTCGAAGGACTCTCGCGCCAGGGCCGCGAACTCTTGGGCGGCGACGTCGAAATCCGTCTGAACCAGCGCGAGATCGGCAAGGCCGAGGTCGCGTGGCTGAAAACGCAGGGCCGCGTCTCCATGACGGCGGAAACGCGCGCGATGGTAATCGTGCAAGGTCGGGATGCGCGTTCGCTCGTCGAACTCAAAGCCGTCGACAACGCGTACCCTCTCTACGGCCACGCGGAAGTAACGCCGCGCGAACCGCTCAACGAACTGTTCGCTAATCGCTCGGGCGTCTTCGGCGCGGCCGTTGACGAGCGCCTGCTCGCCAAGCTCGGCGTGCCGCAAGGGTCCATCGTGAAGATCGGCGATGCGCTCTTCGAATTGCGCTCGGTCCTGCGGCAAGAGCCCGACCGTGTGACCGGCGGATTTACACTGGGACCGCGCGTTCTGATTTCGGAGTTCGCTTTTCGCGCCACGGGACTGATCAAACCGGGCAGCCTCATCAACTACAATTATCGCGTCGCGCTCCCGGCCGAAGCGACGGCCTCGCGCCAAACCGTGAAGGAATGGGTCGATAAGCTCACTGCCACATTCCCGAACGCCGTTTGGACCACGCGCGACCGCTGGAACGCAGCCCCCGGCTTGCGCCGCTTCATCGAGCAAGTCGGCGCGTTCCTGACGCTCGTCGGCTTGACGGCGCTCGTCGTCGGCGGCGTCGGCGTCGGCAGCGCGGTGAAAGCCTACTTGGACCGCCGCCGCGACGACATCGCGACGCTGAAATGCATCGGCGCCAGCGGCCGCTTCATCTTCTTCATGTTCCTGATGGAGGTGATGACGCTCGCCGTCATCGGCGTCGCGATCGGTCTCGTACTCGGAACGTTGGTGCCGCTGGCGGCGCAATTGATGCTGAGCGGCGTCCTGCCGTTCAGCGCAGCCTTCGGTCTCTATTGGAAGCCGATCGCATCGGCCGCGGCGTTCGGTCTGCTGACGGCGCTCGCCTTCGCCATCTGGCCGCTCGCGCGCGCCAAGGAAACCTCGCCCGCCGTGATGTTCCGCGACCTCGTCTCGCCGGCGCGCCGTTTGCCGCAACCGGTATACATCGTCGCCACCGTTCTCGCTTTTGCCGCGCTCGCGGGGCTGACGCTCTTTGTGTCGGCCGACTTGATGCTGGCTGCAGGGTTCGCCGGTGGCGCGCTCGTCGCCTTCGCGCTTCTGCGGTTGACCGGCTGGGGCCTGATGTGGATCGCCCGCCGCGTGCCGCGCCCGCGTTTCGTAATGGCCCGCCTGGCGCTCTCGAACATTTACCGCCCCGGCACGCCGACGCCCGCCGTGATCCTCTCGTTAGGACTGGGCCTCACGCTCCTCGCGGGCATCGCGCTCACCGACGCCAACATCCGCCGCATCATGCGCGACGAAGTACCGGCCGAGGCGCCCAGCTTCTTCTTCGTCGACATCCAGTCCGATCAAGTCGACCGCTTCCGCAAGATCGTCAACGGCGCCAAAGGCGTGTCCGAAGTCGAAGTGGTCCCCATGATCCGCGGCCGCATCGTCAAATTGAACAACGTCGCGGCCAAAGACGCCGTCGTCTCGCGCGAAGCGCGCTGGGCGCTGAACGGTGACCGCGGTATCACCTACGGCAATCCGGCCGGCGCCAGCGACCAGGTTGTCGAAGGCAAGTGGTGGCCGCGCGACTATAGGGGGCCGGCGCTGGTGTCGTTCGCCGAGGATCTCGCGCGCGGCATGGGCCTGAAGGTCGGTGACATGATCACGGTCAACATCCTTGGCCGCGAGATCGGGATGAAGATCGAGAACCTCCGCCGGGTGGATTTCTCAAGCGCGCGCATGAACTTCATCATGGTGGTCTCGCCCGGTGCACTCGAAGATGCACCGCACGCCCACCTGGCGACGGCTCGCGTAGCGCCCGAGAACGAAGACGAGGTCGAGCGCGCCGTCTCGAACGCCTTCCCGAACGTCTCGGTCGTGCGTGTGCGCGAAGCCCTCGAAACCGCAAATGGCCTGTTGCAGCAACTCGCGGCGGGCATTCGCGCCGCCAGTGTCGTGACGCTGCTGACCGGCCTCATGGTGCTGGCCGGCGCGCTGGCGGCAGGCCACCGCCACCGCCTCTTCGACGCGGTGGTCCTGAAGGTTGTCGGCGCCACGAAAGGGCAGGTGATGACCACCTACCTGATCGAGTTTGCGGCCTTGGGCGCTGCCGCAGGCTTCGTCGCCGCCATCATCGGCACCATCGCGGCCTGGGCCGTCGCCGAGTTCGTTATGGATTGGAGCTTCCGGCCGTCGCTGGGAACGTTGGCGGCCGTCGTCATCGGCGGCGCGATCGCCGCAATGGCGCTCGGCATTGCAGCAACGTGGACGGCGCTCTCCACCCCCGCAGCACGAACCCTCCGCACCGCCTGATTTATCAAGCGGTTAAGACAAATTTCACGCGAATCAGCCATTCGCCATACGAGCGAAAATCCGTGTCTTGAAAAAGACTTAGGGCGTGCCGATATTGGCGGAGGAATGCTGCATCCGGCGGCGGCCGGATCTTTGGAGGGTTCAGATGGCAGAGTACGAAAACCAAGCCTATGGCGCACGTCCTGTGGGCGTTGACGCGGCGGCGATCGATCAGGGCCTGCGGGCTCACATGATCAGTGTCTATCAGTACATGGCGCTCGGCGTCGGCCTGACGGGCCTGGTTGCCTATTGGGTCTCGCAGACCCCGGCGATCTATGAGCCGATTTTCAACTCGGGCCTCGTCTGGGTCGCGATGTTGGCGCCGGTGGGCCTGGTGCTGTTGCTCTCGTTCGGCATCAACCGTATGAGCGCAGGCACGGCACAGTTGGTCTTCTGGGCCTACGCCGCGCTGAACGGCGTTGCGCTGGCGACGATCTTCCTTGTCTATCCGATGGGCGATATCGCGCGCGTATTTTTCATCTCCGCCGCGACCTTCGGCGCGTTGAGCCTCTACGGCTATACGACGCCACGCTCGTTGAGCGCCTGGGGCTCGTTCCTGTTCATGGGTCTCGTCGGCGTGTTCATCGCGGTGATCGTGAACATCTTCCTGCAATCGAGCGCGCTGGACTTCGCGATCAGCGTGATCGGTGTCCTCGTGTTTGCGGGCCTGACCGCCTACGACACGCAGAAGATCAAGGAAATGTACCTTGAGACCGACGACGGCGAGACGATGGGCAAGAAGGCCATCATGGGCGCGCTCAATCTCTACCTCGACTTCATCAACCTGTTCCTGATGCTGCTGCGCTTGCTCGGCAACCGCGAATAACAGCATCGATCAGACGAAGTTCGGGCCTCGAAGCGAAAGCTTCGGGGCCTTTTCTTTTGCTATTCGACGAGGTGAGGCCGCTTCGGCTCAAGCACGCGCAGCACCTGTGCCAGATCGTGGCCGCGCTTCAGCGTCAGCCCGGTCGCCGCAACGACCGCGTAAAGCCCCTGCTTGTGGCGCAGCTTAGGCCGCTTCTCGATCCGGTAGAGCGGCGCTTCCGACGTCCGCTGAAACACCGCAAACACCGCCGCCTCGCGACCGGCGCCGATCGCATAGTCGCGCCATTCTCCTTCCGCGACCTTGCGTCCGTAGAGGCCCAAAATTGTGCCGAGTTCCTTGCGGTCGAACATGACTTGCTCGCCGCGGTCGCGCCCTTGAGAGGACGCATCGCCCGTCTCGGTATTCCGTGGCGCGGGGCGTTCGCCGCCACGGAAAAGCTGTATCGCTTCGTCAGCCATCCGACCGAAAGTGTCGGCCCGCTAGCGCCCTTTGGCAAGCGCCAAAATCAGCGTTTACGACACATGAAAATCCCGTCCGCGACCGGCAAAAGCACGGTGTCGACGCGCGTATCGGCCTTAATTTTCGCGTTCAGCTTCCGGATGGCGACCGTGTCGTCCGACGTATCGGACGCCTCAACAACCTTGCCTGACCACAGCACATTGTCGATCGCAACCAACCCGCCCGGCCGCACCAGCTTCAGCATGCGCTCGTAATAGGCGTCGTAACTCGACTTGTCCGCGTCGATGAAAGCGAAGTCGAAGCGGCCACTCTGTCCCGCAGCGAGAAACTGATCGAGCGTCTCGACCGCCGGCCGCACATGCCCGGTGATCTTCCGCGCTTGGCCGGCCTTGGCCCAATAACCGCGCGCCTTCGCCATGTACGCCTCGCTGATATCCAGCGCATCGACATGCCCGTCATCCGGCAGCGCCAACGCAACGGCAAGCGCGCTGTAGCCGGTGAACGTGCCGACCTCGATGTAACGCTTCGCGTTCATCAGCTGCGCCGTCATTCCCATGAACGCGCCCTGCTCGGGCGAGATCTGCATGCGCGAGATGCCGCCCATCGCCATCGTCTCGTCGCGGCAGGTCTTCAGCACGGCATGTTCGCGCACGCCCGTATCGGCGACATAGGTGAGAACGGCGTCGGTATACGTGAGCGTCTTGACCATCTGGTGAGCCTACCCCTTGAAAAATCGGCGCCAACCTAACCTTCGCGCAGCGGAGCGGCCAGCTTGCATTCGCCAAACCGGCAGGCCATCTGAATCCAATGGCTTTAACGAGGTACCCCACCGACCGACCCTTGAGCGCCTTCAACGGCGCGGCCAAAGACGCGTTCGCCTTCATCGCCGGCACCATCAGCCCTTCGGCCGCGCCCGCATTGGACAGCGTGCCGAAAGGCGACGGCGGTGCGGTGCTGGTGTTTCCAGGCTTCCTCACCGGCGATTGGGCGACGGCGGAACTGATCGCTTGGCTCCGCAAGGTCGGCTACGACGCGCAAGGCTGGGGCAGGGGATCGAACTGGGGCCCGTCCGCCGTCGCGATCAAGCGATGCCAAACGCTGCTCGACGAAGCGCTGCAAAAGAGCGGACGCAGAGTCACCCTCATCGGCCGCAGCCTGGGCGGTCTCTACGCACGCGAACTCGCGAAAGACACGCCGGACAAAGTCGCCCGCGTCATCACGCTGGGCACACCGGTCAGATTTCCCGTCGCAACACCGCTCTCGCCCGTCGCCGACGCGCTGTCCGGAAACTTCGACGCGACGTTCGTCAAGCGCGCGCCGCATTTGCTCGCGAACCCACCCGTTCCCGTCACGGCAATCTATTCGCGCCAAGACGGCATCGTACCGTGGCAAGCGTGTTTGATCGAAGAAAGCGCGACGGCCGAAAACGTCGAAGTTGATAGCGCGCACACAATCATGGGTTCGAACCCAAAGGCGATGCGCGTCATCGCCGAACGGCTCGCCAGGCCCCTTTCCGCTTGAGTTTTAGCGCTACCTGAATCGCCATTCATCTTCGTCTGTCGAAGCCGTGAATCGGGGCCACAGTTGAGCCGCATTTTGGCCGCGGACGCGCCGCGTTCGACCGTCATCTTCATGCGTACCGGTTGGCTCGTTGGTGCGGTGAAGGCCTCGGACCATCAGCCCCCAGCCCCCCTCGCGGCTTATCCACGCCACGGGCCAACCGGCTTCCTCCCCTTTTCGCAGTGTGAAACACTCCGGCAAAACAAACAAAGCCCGGGAGTGTCCTCATGCGCCTCAAAGACAAAGCCGCCATCGTCACCGGCGCCGCCTCCGGCATCGGCCGCGCCACGGCGCAACTCTTCGCCAAGGAAGGCGCGCGCGTCTTGGCCGTCGATCTCCCCGGCAAAGGACTCGGCGACGCGCATAAAGGCATCGAAGCCATCGCAACGCTCGAAGCCGACATCACCGCCGACGGCGCACCGAAGACGATCGTTGACACCGCGGTGAAACGCTTCGGCCGCCTCGACATCGTCATGAACAACGCCGGCATCGGCTCGAATGCGCTCGGCGAAGTGATGTCGCGCGAAATCTGGGACCGCACACTCGCCGTGAATCTCACCGCCCCCTTCTTCATATGCCAGAACGCGATCCCGCATCTGCGCGAGTGCGGCGCCGGCCGCATCATCAACGTCGCCTCCGTCATGGCGGAAGGCACCGACTACGGCCTCTCGGCGTACTGCGCGTCGAAAGCAGGCGTGGCAGGCTTCACCCGCACACTGGCGCTCGAGCTCGGCAAATTCGCCATTACGGCGAATTACCTGCTGCCCGGCGCCATCAAGACCGGCATGACGAGCCCCTTGTGGGAGGCGCGGCCCGAGGTCGCCGACATCTGGGCGAAGAAGTCCGCGCTCCGCCGCTTAGGGCAACCCGAAGACCTCGCCAAGGCGGCGCTCTTCTTGGCCTCCGCCGACGGGGCCTTCGTCACCGGCCACGGTCTGACCGTCGACGGCGGCCTCATGCTGCGGGTGTAGCTCCTTTAACAACTGGACACTTGCGGTTGCAGGGGCTTTTGCGTATTGGCTTGGCCGCGCAATTCACCGGATTTCTCAGGCAAGATTGCCCCTCATTCCATGATCGAAATTGAAGGCTTGGTTCGCAGGTTCGGCGACTTGACGGCCGTTGGAGGCATCTCGCTGCGCGTCGCCAAAGGCGAAGTGCTCGGCTTCCTCGGCCCCAACGGCGCCGGCAAATCGACCACCATGAAGATGATCACCGGCTACCTCGCGCCCAGCGAAGGTCGCATCACCGTCTGCGGCCACGACGTGGTCGAAGAACCGTTCGAAGCGCAGACCGCCATCGGCTATCTGCCCGAAGGCGCACCGGCCTATCCCGACATGACGCCGGTGCAATTCCTAACCTTCATCGCCCGCGTGCGCGGCCTCACCGACGACGCATCGAAGAAGGCGATCGAAACCGCCGTCGCGCGCACCGGCCTGCAAGGCGTGCTGGACCAACGCATCGAAACGCTGTCGAAAGGCTTCAAGCGCCGCGTCGGCCTCGCGCAAGCGATCCTGCACAACCCGCCGGTCCTCATCATGGACGAGCCGACCGATGGCCTCGACCCCAACCAAAAGCAAGCCGTGCGCAACCTCATCCGCGCCATGAGCCCTGAGAAGGCGATCATCATCTCGACCCACATCCTCGAAGAAGTCGACGCCGTCTGCTCGCGCGCCGTCATCATCGACAAGGGCCGCATCGTCGCCGACGGCACGCCGGCCGAACTGCTGGCGAAGTCGCCGACCAAGCGCCTCGACGACGTCTTCCGCGCGCTGACCACGGCCGACGCGGAAATCAACGCGGAGAGCGCGCCGTGAGCAGCTTCGCCAACGCCACCTACGCCGTCTTCCGCCGCGAGTTCGACGGCTACTTCGCAACCCCGCTGGCTTACGTCTTCATCGTGATCTTCCTGCTCGCGATGGGCTCGTTCACCTTCTACTTCGGCCAGTTCTACGAGGGCGGCCGAGCCGAACTCGGGACGTTCTTCAGCTTCCATCCTTGGCTCTATCTCTTCCTGATCCCGGCGATCTCGATGCGCCTATGGGCGGAGGAGCAAAAGACCGGGACGATCGAACTCCTGCTCACGCTGCCCATCTCGGTCGGCTCCGCCGTCGTCGGCAAGTTCCTGGCGGCCTGGGCGTTCGCCGGAATCGCGCTGCTCCTCACGTTCCCGATGTGGCTGACGGTCAACTATCTGGGCTCGCCCGACAACGGCGTCATCGTCGCCAGCTATTTCGGCAGCTGGCTGATGGCCGGCGGCTACCTCGCGATCGGCTCCGCGATCTCCTCGCTGACCAACAACCAGGTCATCGCCTTCGTGATCACAGTCGTGGTCTCCTTCATGTTCACGATCTCCGGCCACGACATCGTGCTCAATGTCTTTCAGGCCTGGGCACCGCTCGCCATCGTCAACGCCGTCTCTTCGTTCAGCTTCCTGACGCACTTCGCGGCCATCATGGACGGCGTCATCGACCTACGGGATTTGATCTTCTTCGGCTCTCTGATCGCGGTGTTCCTCTACATCAACGTGGTCATCATCGACCTGAAGCGGGCGGGTTAAGGCCATGCGCTGGACCAGATCGACCATCGCCGCCGCCTCGATCGCGCTTTCGATCGTGCTCTTCTTTTCCGTCAACATATTCTCGGACGTGTGGTTCTCATCCGCCCGTCTCGACCTGACCCAAGCCGGCCTCTACACGGTCAGCGAGGGCACCAAGAACACGCTGCGCTCCATCCCTGAACCCATCACGCTGCGCTTCTTCTTCTCCGAGCGCGATTCGGTGAAATACGCCGGCGTCCGCGCCTACGGCGCGCGCGTGCGCGATCTCTTGAAGGAATACGCCAGCATCGCCGGCAACAAGCTGAAGCTTGAGATCATCGACCCCGAACCTTTGAGCGAACAGGAAGACGTCGCCGTCGCGCAGGGCGTAACCGGCGCGCCGACGCCGAACGGCGAGAAGATCTATTTCGGCCTCGTCGGCACCAACACGGTCAACGGCCGCGAGGTCATCCCGTTTTTCCTCGAAGACCGCGAGGAATATCTCGAATACGACGTCACGAACCTCATCTACAAACTGATGCGCGACAAGAAGCCGAAGATCGGCGTCGTGACGAACCTGCCCTTCGACACCGGCACAGGCGGCATGATGGCCGCGATGCAGGGCCGCTCGCGTCCCTTCATGATCTACGAGCAAATCCGCGAATCGTTCGACGTCGAGTTCCTGGAGCAGGATTTCGACCGCGTCCCCGCCGACATCGACGTCGTGATGATCGCCCACCCAAAGCCCTTGAACGACAAGACCCAATACGCGCTCGACCAGTTCGTCATGCGCGGCGGCCGCGCGCTCGTTTTCCTCGATCCGTGGTCGGAAATCTCGCAGGCCAGCGCCGAGCCCGAGGGTCAGCCGCTCGAAGGCTCGACGCAATCCTCCGCCACCAGCATCGAGAAGCTGACCAACAGCTGGGGTATCGCGGTCGATCCGAAGCACGTGATCGGCGTGCGCGACCGCGCGCAGCGCGTTCAGTTCGGCGGCGACGTTGTCGACTACGTCGCCTGGGTCGCGCTCAATGTCTATGACATGGACCGCAAGGACCTCGTCACCGGCCAACTCACCGACATCAACCTCGCGACCATCGGCGCCATCACGCAGACGAAGGGCGCGACGACGACGCTTTCGCCGCTGCTGCAGACGTCCGACGATACGATGGAAATCGACATCGCCAAGATAAAGGGCACGCCGAGCCCCGACGAACTGCTGCGCGACTTCGCCAAGTCCGGCGATCGTTTCATCGTCGCCGGCCGCGTCCAGGGCCCGATCAAGTCTGCGTTCCCGGCAGGTCCGCCGCCTGGCGCGATCGAGCCGCCGCCGGCCGCGGGCGCCACGCCCAAGCCGCCGCTGCCGGCCCATCTGAAAGAAACGAAAGGCCCGGCGAACATCATCGTCGTCGCCGACAGCGACATCTTCAACGACAGCTTCTGGGTTCAGGCGCAGGAGTTGCAGGGCCAACGCGTCGCCGTGCCCGTCGCCGACAACGGCTCGTTCGTGCTCAACGCCATCGAAAATCTCACCGGCTCGAGCGACCTAATTTCACTGCGCTCGCGCGGCTCGTCGAACCGTCCCTTCATTGTCGTCAACAATCTGCGCCGCCGCGCCGAGCAGCAGTTCCTGCGTCAGGAACAACAGCTGCAGGAAAAGATGACGGCGACGCAGACCCGTCTCGCCGAACTCGAAGGCCGCCGCAACGCGCAGCCGAAGCCGGGCGCACAGCCGCATGAAATTCTGACCGCCGAACAAGAGGCCGAGATCGAGAAGTTCCGCGCCGAACTCGTCGAAACGCGCGGCGCGCTCCGCGACGTGCAGCGCCGTCTGCGCACCGACATCGATCGCCTCGGCAACTGGCTCGCGGCCATCAACATTCTGCTAGTGCCCTTGATGTTGGCGGGCACGGCGCTGGTGCTTGCCCTCGTCCGCCGCCGCAAGCCGAAACCCAAGCAAGGTGGAAGCGCCTGATGACCGACGCAGCAGCCAAAGCGCCTCTCGTTCCGGTTCTGCGCCGCAGAGTTCGCTCTCTCGCCATACTCGCGGGCGTCACGACCATCGCCGTGATCTTTGCCGTCATCGCGCTGTGGCAGCGCAGCGCGACAGGCGAATCCGACTTCGCGACCGTGCGCATGTTCCCGTCGCTGAAGTCGCAAATGGGCGACGTCACCGCGATCCAAGTCGAGACCAAGGCCGCATCGTTCAACGTGACGCGCAATGCCGAAGGGCGCTGGATCGTGCCCGACAAGGCGAACTATCCCGCCGACAGCAACACGGTGCTGAAGACGATCTTGGGCCTTTCCGAACTCAACCTCGTCGAACAGCGCACGTCGCGCGCGGACTGGCACGAAAAGCTCGGCGTCGGCCTGCCGAAGTCGGGCGGCGCCGGTACGCTCGTGACCATGAAGAACGCCAAAGGCGAAGTGCTGGCCAGCGTCATCGTTGGCAGCGCCGTCGAAGGCGCATCGGCCGCGGGTCAGCAAGCCGTCTACGTCCGTCACGCCGACCAGCCGCTGACCTATGTCGCGCGCGGCAACTTCGCGCCGCCGACGGCGGAATCGCAATGGCTCGACAAAGCCTTCATCGATCTCGCCCGCACCCGCATAAAGACAGCAAGCGTCCAGCCGTTTAAGGCCCGTCCCTATAGCGTGACGCGGGAGAAGCCGTCCGATGAGAATTTCCGGATCGTCGAGGCGATCCCCCCCGGCCGCGTCCTGCGCACGGAGAACGAACCGAACGCCATCGGCAACGCGCTGATCGGCATATCGTTCGACGACGTAAAACCGCAAACGGGAATGGATTTCACGACCAACGCGGCCAGCGCAACGTTCACGACATTCGACGGCCTGACGTTGAGCTTGAGCCTGATTGAACAAGATCGGGACTTCTGGCTGACCGTCAAAGCCGTGAACGATCCGTCGGTGCCACCACCTGCCGCCGAGAAGGCAGGCGGACTGAAGCCCGACGTCGCCAAGGAAGCGAAAGACATCAACGACACGGTCGCCGGCTGGGCCTACAAGGTGCCGCGCTACAAAGGCGTTCTGTTGAGCACGCCGATGGAAGACTTGCTGCGGCCAGTCGGAACGCCCGCAGGGCCGACGGTCGGTCCGTAAACGGATCTACTTCGCCCCGCTTACGCGCGTTTGCGCAACGCCGTACACCGGCCCGTTGCCGCCTTCTTGCACCCACACGGCGACGCCGTCGGTGATCTCGCCCTGCACGCCTTGTGCGGGCAGTTCCAGCGTCACCGGCTGTCCGGACCACTTGCCGACGGCCGAAAAGCCGCGGACGATGTTGTGATAGACGATCACGCGGCCGCTGTTCTCGCCCTTGGCGATGTTCACCGTCCGCGTCGACAGCGTATGCGCCAGCCACACGGTCGCGGAATGGCCCGGCGCCGTACCGGCGCCGATGCGAACCTGAACCTCGTCGCCCGCTTGCGTGATCGAAATCGGCACGCGCTTGCCGCGCGTCGCCGCGACGCGCTTGTTGATCACGGCCATGACGTCCGACCGCTGGTTCCCGACAACGTCTTGCACGCCGTCGACCACCATCTGCGGCGTGTACACGCGATGCGATGGCAGGGACTTCTCATACGCCTGCTGACGCAGCGTGTTGTCGCGCGTGGCCAGCGTGTCGCGCCAGCCGATGTAATCCCAATAGTCGATGCTGAACGACAGCGCGACGACGTCGTCGCGCTTCTGCAGGTCGCCCAGAATCTGATCGGCCTGCGGACAGGACGAGCAACCCTGGCTCGTGAACAGTTCCACGAAAACCGGTTGCTTCATGTTGTCGCCTGCAAACGCCGGCCACATAAACAGAGCGCCGAACGCCGCGAGGCATCCGGCGCGCCGAATGATGGGAAAGACCGTATCCGTCATACCCGCGAGACTAATGCGCCCGCGGGCTCACTGCCTAGTCACGAACCGGTGTTTCGAATGGTTTATGCTGCCGTTTTAGCTAGGTCGCGCAGGACGTAGTGAAGAATACCGCCGTTCCGGAAATACTCGATCTCGTCGAGGGTATCGATCCGGCACAAGAGCGGCACGTCCTGACGACGCCCGTCCGCGAAAGTGATCGAAGCGACGACCGTCTGCCGCGGCTTCAACCCGGCTTCAAGCCCTGGAATGTCCACGACCTCCGCGCCCGTCATGCCCAGCGAACGCCACGATGCGCCATCGGTGAACTGCAACGGCAACACGCCCATGCCGACCAGATTCGAACGATGGATGCGCTCGAAGCTTTCGACGATGACCGCCCGCACACCAAGCAAACGCGTACCCTTCGCCGCCCAATCGCGCGACGAACCGGTGCCGTATTCCTTGCCGGCAAAGATGACCAGCGGCACGCCCTCGCGCTGATAGCGCATGGACGCGTCATAGATTGTCATCTGGTCGCCGGACGGCTGATGCTTCGTCACGCCGCCTTCGACACCCGCCACCATCTGGTTCTTGATGCGGATGTTGGCGAAGGTGCCGCGCATCATCACTTCGTGATTGCCGCGCCGCGCGCCGTAGGAGTTGAAGTCCGTCGGCCGGACCTGCCGTTCCTGCAGGAACTCACCCGCCGGGCTCGACGCCTTGATGTCGCCGGCCGGGCTGATGTGGTCGGTCGTGATCGAGTCGTTGAACAGCCCCAAGATGCGCGCGCCCTTCACGTCGACGAGCGGCGTGGGCTCGGCTTTGATGCCTTCGAAATAGGGCGGCTGCTGCACATAGGTCGAACCGATGTCCCACGGATAGGTCAGCGACTTCGTGACCTTGACCTTCTTCCAAGCCGGCCCGCCGTCGAACACGTCAGCATAACGCTCGCGGAACAGCTTGGTCGTCACGGTCTTGCGAACCGTCTCGGCCACTTCCTTCGCAGTCGGCCAAATGTCCTTCAGGTAGATCGGCTTGCCCTTTTTATCGTGGCCAAGCGGATCGGTCGTGAGGTTGATGGTCATCGATCCGGCCAGCGCATACGCAACGACCAACGGCGGCGACGCCAAATAGTTCGCGCGCGTCTGCGGATTGACGCGACCTTCGAAGTTCCGGTTGCCCGACAACACCGCCGCGGCGACGAGATCGCCTTTGGTGATGGAGTCGCTGATGTTCTCCGGCAGCGGCCCTGAGTTGCCGATGCACGTCGTGCAGCCATAGCCCACGATGTTGAAGCCCAGCTTGTCGAGATCCTTCTGCAAACCCGACCGCGACAGATACTCGCCGACGACTTGGCTGCCCGGCGCGAGCGACGTCTTCACCCAAGGCTTCACCTTCAGCCCTGCCTTCAACGCATTCCGCGCCACCAAACCGGCTGCCATCATGACGAACGGATTCGACGTGTTCGTGCAGGACGTGATCGCCGCGATCACCACCGCGCCATGCTCCAACCGATAGTCCGCGCCTTCGACGGCGGCGGTGTCTTTCTCTTTGCCGGCCTTACCGAACGTCTTGGCAAGCGACTCGGCAAACCCTTGCGAAGCAGTCGCCAGCGGCACGCGATCTTGCGGCCGCGCAGGCCCCGCCATGCTGGGCTCCACGTCGTTGAGGTCCAAGCTCAGCGTATCCGTGAATTCCGGATCTTCGGCATTCGGCGCGCGCCACATGCCTTGCGCCTTCGCATACGCCTCGACCAGATCGACGCGCGCTTTCGCACGGCCCGTCGCGCGCAGATAGCGGATGGTCTCGTCGTCGATTGGGAAGAAGCCGCACGTCGCGCCATATTCCGGTGCCATGTTCGCGATCGTCGCGCGATCCTCAAGCGGCAGCTCGTTCAAGCCCGGCCCATAGAATTCGACGAACTTGTTGACCACGCCCTTCTTGCGCAGCATCTGCGTCACCGTCAGCACTAGGTCCGTCGCCGTCACGCCTTCGCGCAGCTTGCCCGTTACCTTGAAGCCGACGACTTCAGGAATGAGCATCGAGAGCGGCTGCCCCAACATCGCGGCTTCCGCTTCAATACCGCCGACGCCCCAGCCCAACACCGCAAGCCCGTTCACCATCACCGTGTGACTGTCGGTACCGACCAGCGTGTCCGGATAAGCCACCTCCGTCGTTGTGCGGCCTTCCTTGACCTTCGTCGTCCAAACCGTCTGCGCCAGATATTCGAGGTTCACCTGATGGCAGATGCCCGTGCCCGGCGGCACGACGCGGAAATTGTTGAACGCCGACTGCCCCCAACGCAGGAACTGATACCGTTCGCCATTCCGCTCGAACTCGCGCGCGACGTTCTGCTTGAACGCGTCCTTGGTGCCGAAATAATCGACCATCACCGAGTGATCGATCACGAGATCGACCGGCGCCAGCGGATTGATCTTCTCCGGATTGCCGCCCAACGTCGTCATCGCATCGCGCATCGCGGCCAAGTCGACGACCGCGGGCACGCCCGTAAAGTCCTGCATCAAAACCCGCGCCGGACGGAACGCGATCTCGAGATCCGACTTCTTGGCCTTCAGCCAATCGCGCATCGCCTCGATGTCTTCCTTCGACACGCTGCGGTCGTCCTCGTAGCGCAGCAAATTCTCCAGCAGCACCTTCATCGAGTACGGCAACTTGGAGATTCCGGTCAGTCCGTTCTTCTCCGCCGCCTTGAGGCTGTAATAGGTATAGGTCTTGGATCCGACCTTGAGCGTCTTCTTCGATTTGAAACTGTTGGGGGCGGTCACGGGGAGGATGGCTCCTGAAGGCAGAAGTTAATGGAGGCGGCGCGAAAACTAATGAGTTTCGCTCACCCGCGCTACCGGACTAATCTCACAAGGTGAGTTCTCATCAGGATAATGCGCCATGACAACAGAGGCCGTACGCACAGAACGTAACGGGCCCGTCACGACAGTGATTTTGTCGCGCCCCGAACGCCGCAACGCCGTCGATCGCCCGACGGCGGACGCGCTGGTCGAAGCCTTCGTGGCCTTCGACCGCGACAAAGATGCAGCCGTCGCGGTGTTCTATGGCGACAGCGGCGCGTTCTGCGCCGGTGCGGACTTGAAGGGCATTGCCGAAGGCAAGGGCAATCGCCTCGAAGACCCCAAACCCGGCTTGGACATTCGCACCGACGACAAAGGCCCGATGGGACCAAGCCGCCTATTGCTGTCAAAGCCGGTGATCGCCGCCATCGCAGGCCCCGCCGTCGCCGGCGGTCTCGAACTCGCCCTTTGGTGCGACATGCGCATAGCCGAAGAAGACGCCGTTCTGGGCGTGTTCTGCCGCCGCTGGGGCGTGCCGCTGATCGACGGCGGCACGGTGCGCCTGCCGCGCCTCATCGGTATGGGCCACGCGATGGATCTAATCCTGACCGGCCGCCCCGTCGCCGCACGCGAAGCGCTCGCCATCGGCCTCGTCAGCCGCGTCGTAGCGAAAGGCACGGTGCGCGAGGAGGCTGAAAAACTCGCGCGCGAACTGAGCGGCCTGCCGCAAGACTGCATGCGCCACGACCGCATGTCGGCATATCAGCAATGGGACATGGACTACGCCGACGCGCTGGCGAACGAATTCGCCCACGGCAAGGCCAGCATGGCCGGCGGCCAGTCCACCCAAGGCGCAGCCCGCTTCGCTTCAGGCCGCGGTCGCGGCGGCTCGTTTGCGGATATCTGATCCATGCGCCTGATCGCGGAAGGCTTGGCGGCGGTACGAGGTGAGCGCGTCGTCTTCCAAAACATCAACTTCGACGTCGCCAGCGGCCAGGCCCTAGTGCTGCACGGCCCCAACGGCAGCGGCAAGACGACGTTGCTGCGCGTGATCGCAGGCCTGCTCGGCACGCTCGCCGGGCGCATGCGCGTCATCGACAAAGACGGCGCGGTGTTGACAGACGAACCGCGCGATCAGTCGTTGCATTTCGTCGGCCACCAAGACGCGATCCGCCCCCAGCTGCGCGTATTCGAAACGCTGCAATTCCATGCGAATCTGCTTGGCGCGCCGACAAAGAACGTCGACGCCGCAATCGCCGAATGGGGCTTAGAACCGCTCGCTGAACTCAGCGGCGGCCTGCTCTCGGCCGGCCAACGCCGCCGCGTTTCGCTCGCTCGATTGTCGCTGCAACGCCGCGCGCTCTGGCTGCTCGACGAACCGCTCGTCGCCCTCGACACGCCGACGCGCGCGCGGCTCAACGACATCTGCTCAAAGCATCTCGCGCAAGGCGGCCTCATCGTCGCCGCCAGCCACGAACCGTTCCTAGGCGACCGCCGCACGATGACCTTGGGCTATCAGGAATGAAAACCTTCAGAGCCCTGGTCTGGCGCGACATCCTGATCGGCATGAGAGCGAGCGGCGGCGCAGCGCTCGCTGCAGCCTTCTTCGCCCTCATCATCGTCCTCGCGCCCTTAGGCCTAGGCCCCGACGCCGGCACCTTACGGGCCGCAGGCCCCGGCCTCTTCTGGATTGCCGCCCTGCTCGCCACACTGCTCGGCCTCGAGCGCGTCCTTCAACCCGACGCCGAAGACGGCACGCTCGATCTCTTGCGCCTCTCGCCGCTCCCGCTCGAACTGGTGGCGCTCGCGAAAATCGCAGCGCACTGGCTCACCTCCGGCTTCATCATCAGCTTGCTGGCGCCCTTGCTCGCGCCGCTCTTAAGCTTGGACGCGCCGGCGATCCCCATCCTCGCCGCATCGCTCCTGCTCGGGACACCAGGCCTCAGCGCCATCGGCACGGCGGCCGCGGCGCTCGGCACCAGCGTCCAGCGCGGCGGCATGGTGCTGGCCATCCTGGTCCTGCCGCTCAACATCCCGTTCCTCATCTTCGGCGCCAACGCGGTTTCCGCGGCGCAAGCGAACGAAGATCCCACCCAAGCCCTGATCTTCCTGACAGCCGCCTCGCTCATCGCCCTGGTCGTCGGACCCATCGCCGCCGCCGCGGCATTGCGTCTCAACGAGGACTAGCGGTAGCACCACCCATGACCGAACTTTAGATTGGCGCCATGCAGCAATTCGCAAATCCGCAGCGCTTCGTCCGCATCGCCAAAATGCTGACCCCGTGGCTGCTCGGCGCCACGGCGTTGCTGTTGGTGACGGGCCTCTATCTCGCGCTCTTCGTCGCCCCGCCGGACTATCAGCAAGGCGACGCCGCACGCATCATGTACGTCCATGTGCCCGCCGCCTGGATGTCGCTCTTCATCTACGCCTGCATGGCGGTCAGCAGCGCCGTCGCCTTCATCTGGAAACACCCGCTCGCCGACGTCGCCGCAAAAGCCTCCGCGCCGATCGGCTGCGTGTTCACAGCGCTCGCGCTCATCACCGGCAGCCTCTGGGGTCAGCCGATGTGGGGCACGTGGTGGGTGTGGGACGCGCGCCTAACGTCAGTCTTGATCCTCTTCTTCCTCTATCTCGGCTACATCGTGCTGTGGAGCGTGATCGACGAACCGACGCGCGCCGCCCGCGCCGCCCGCATCCTGGCGCTCGTCGGCGCGATCAACATCCCCATCATCAAATTCTCCGTCGACTGGTGGAACACGCTGCATCAGCCAGCATCGGTCTTCCGTATGGACGGCCCGACACTGTCCTCGTCGATGCTGGCGCCGTTGCTGATAATGGCCGTCGCCTACAACGTCTTCTACGTCACGTTCCTGCTGATCCGCATGCGCATGGAAGTCTCGCAGCGCCGCCTGCGCACCATCCGCCTAGGTCTGGAGCCCGCACCCGCATGAACGAGTTTTTCGCCATGGGCGGTTACGCCGCCTACGTCTGGCCCGCCTACGGGGTCAGCATCGTCGCCCTCATCGCCGTCGCGGTCGTAAGCTGGCGCGAGATGAAACGCGCCGAACGCCTCGTCGACCTAAGCCAAAAGGCCGAAGCACCGCGCCGTTAGGGCGATGTGAACCATCGCCGTCCTTATGATGCGGCATGAAAGTGCCCAACCCCGCCGTCCAAATCCCGCCGCCGTTCGCGCGCAACCCCGCGCCGCAACGCAGGCTCGACGTCGGCGATCTCGCCGACCTGACGCAGGCGCCGAAGGCGCCAGCCGAAGCACACGCGCGAACGCAAGCACCGCCCGCACCGGCAGACGTTCGTCCGCAGCGTCCCGGCTCCGTTCTCGATATTAAAGTCTAGGAAAAATCAGCGCCGCTTGCGCTTCGGCTTGCCGCCTTCGTCGTCGGCCAGCGCGTCCGCCGCCGCCTTCGCGATCAGCGTCAACGCCTTGATGAACTCCGGCCGCATGCGGGCGGGCAGGGCGTCGAGAATTTTCGTCTCCGACTTCATCACCGCCGGCATCGCGGACTTCAGCGCCCGCCGTCCGGCCGCCGTGATCTTCACCGAATTCGCGCGCTGATCTTCTTCCGTGCGTTTGCGCGCCAGCAAATCTTTCCCCTGCATCCGCACGATCATGTCGGCCAGCGTCGACCGATCGATCCCCGTCGACTTCACAAGGTCGGTCTGGCTCATGCCTTCATGCTGGTCGACGGCGAAGAGCACGGCGAACTGACGCTGCGTCAGGACCTTCGAGTCCTGTTCGTTCGTGTACAGATCATTCGCATACTGGTTGGCGCGCCGCAGCAGGTGGCCGGGCGAACTTTCCAGGTCAAAGCTCTTTGCCATTTCGAATTCCGGTGGGATAGTTGGCGGGACGGCGCCGCAAGAAATGCTCCGTGTCCGTACCACATCGCGTGACGGTGCGGAAGTTGCCCAAACGGGCGCTCCATTTCGTCGCACGCGCATATTGCTTTTTGGACAAAACACTGATGGCCGATCGACTGCCGCCGCCGCCCGCGCCGAAGACATGTTGCGAGTTTGTACGCCGCATACCCGAAGGCGACAGCCTCGAACGCGACATGTGCGCCAAATGCGGGCATGTGCACTACGTCAACCCCAAGATCGTGGTGGGCGCGGTATGTTCCTGGCACGGACGAATTCTGTTGTGCCGCCGCGCGATAGAGCCGCGCCATGGTTTTTGGACGATTCCGGCGGGCTACATGGAAGAACGCGAGACGCCCGCCGAAGGCGCCGCGCGCGAAGCCTGGGAGGAAGCGATGGCAAAGATCGAGATCGACCGTCTGCTCGCCGTTTATTCCGTGTCCCGCATCTCGCAGGTGCAACTCATCTACCGCGCCAGACTGGCGTCAGACGATTTCGCGCCCGGCGTCGAAAGCTTGGAGACAAAGCTTTTCGCGTGGGAGGAGATTCCCTGGAATGCACTCGCTTTTCCAAGCGTGCACTGGGCGTTGAAACACCACCGTGAAGTCGACGGCCGAAGCGACTTTGTCCCCTTCGACAACCCGCTCTAGCTGACGGGGCGCAACGAAGGCTTGCCCGCCGCCTTGGCGCACGCCGACACGGCCGCATCGCTCGCGCCGCCTGGCACGGCCTCGGCGTGCGTCACCGCACCGGAATAAACGTAGACCAACAACGTGCAGCCGCCGGTGCCGCTGTATTGCCAAAGCTCAGCGCCAGGCTCCGTGCGCTTCAACGTGGGCTCGCCCCACGCCGATCGCAAACCATCCGCCGACATGCCGGCCAAGCCGCTGGTCGAAATCGCCCCGCCCGTCGACGGCGTCACCAAGGGCGCCGCCGGCGTCGGCGCTTCGACTGGCGCGGGCGGCGTCGCCGGGCTGGATCCAACGACGTCGTTCAACGTCTGGCACCCACTCAACGCAATGGCGGCAATCGCTGCGGCACAGGCAGGGTTGAAACGCATCAGCGGTTCCTCGAAAGTTTGTTGTACTCGTGCGTCATCATCGCCGCCCCGAACAGCGGCACGAAGAAATTCAGTATAGGGATCATCGCCGGCAACGATATCAACACGCCGCCTAAAAACAAACGCACGCGATGCCGCCGCCGCAAGGCGCGAGCGTCGCGCGCAGGCATGTGGCGCAGCGCCGCGAGTTCGAAGAACGTGCGCCCAGTGAGATACCCGTTGACAAAAATCACAACCACCGCGCCAAGCCCGAACGATGCCAGCTGCAATGGAATCGAAAGCAAATTCAGCAGCGCGCTGATGACGGTGAACATCAAACCCGCGCCAAGCAGACCCCAAAACGTCGCGCCGTCCGGCTGCGGTCCCGGATAATACTTGGCTTCAACGGCATCGCCGACGCGATCGATGAAGATGCTCGCGAACAACTGCGCGACCGGTGCGCCCATGAAGATGAAAACGATGACCAGCAGAAACTGCGAGATGATAGCGACCGCGTCGCGTACCCAACTCAAGCCGAAATTCGGCATGTACGCGACCGACCACTGCAAAGCGATGGTCAGCAGGACGAACAGCGCAAACGTCGCGCCGACGCCCATCCAGAGTACGCCTTGAAACTTGCGGTCGAACATCTGGCCCAGGGCGGCTGCGGCACTTGAGAGCATGCGAAGCTCGAATCTGTCGATTGTGAACCGGCGGCCCCTGCCTATACTGCGCCGCGACCGGCGAGGCAAAAGGGTAAGCGATAATGACGAATGCGACGTTCGACGTTCTGGGCGTGGGTCACGCGATCGTCGACATTCTGGCCACTACAACCGACGCGTTCTTGAACGAGCACGGCATCGCCAAAAATTCGATGACCTTGGTCGACGGCTATCGCGCGGAAATGCTGGGTCGGTCGATGAAGAACCCGGTCGAGGCGTCTGGCGGTTCCGGCGCAAACACCATGGTCGGCGTCGCAAGCTTCGGCGGGACCGCCGCCTTCATCGGCAAAGTCAACGACGATCGCCTGGGCCAAGTCTTCATGGACGACATTCGCCACGCGGGCGTCAGCTTCGATTGCGCCCCCGCGCACGGCAAGGTCGCGACCGCGTCCAGCCACATCCTGATCACGCCCGACGGCCACCGCAGCATGAATACGTTCTTGGGCTGCGCGAGCGCTCTCGAATACGCGGACGCCAGCCCAGCGCGCGTCGCCTCGGCGAAAATTCTCTACGTCGAAGGCTATCTCTGGGACACCGACAGCGCGAAAGGCGTCATCCGCGCCGCCATCGCGCGGGCCAAAGCCGCCAAACGCAAGGTCGCGCTGACACTCTCCGATCCGTTCTGCGTCGGCCGCTGGCGCGACGAATTCAAAGCGCTACTCGCGGGCGACGTCGACATCCTATTCGCCAACGAAGCCGAAGCAAAAGCGTTGTACGAAACCGAACAGTTCGACGACGCCTTCCAGGCGCTGCGCAAGTGGGGCAAGACCGCCGCCGTCACGCGTTCGGAAAGCGGCTCGGTCGTCGTCGAAGGCGGCCGCGTCCACATCATCGAAGCCGAACCCGTCGAACGCGTCGTCGACACGACCGGCGCCGGCGATCAATACGCGGCAGGCTTCCTATTCGGTTACGCGCGTGAATTGCCGCTCGCCGTGTGCGGACGTTTGGGCAGCATCGCCGCCGCCGAAGTCATCTCGCACGTCGGCCCGCGTCCGCAGGTCTCGCTGAAGTCGTTGGCGGCAAAAGCGGGGTTGATCTAGCGCGCGATATTCTTGCGTGCCGCTTTGTCGTCGAGGCCGGAACGTCCCTCGCGCGCCGTCAGTTCGGCATACACATCGGCCGGATCGACATCGCTCGCGACCCAAAGAACGCAGAGGTGATAGAGCAGGTCCGCTGACTCTGCGACGCGTTCGCGTTTGTCGCCGGTCAGCGCCGCAATGGCGACCTCGACCCCTTCCTCACCAACCTTCTTGGCGCACTTCGACACGCCTTCCTTCAGCAGCTTCGCCGTGTAGGAACGCAACGGATCGGCTGATTTCCGCGCCAACACTTGGTCGTACAGCCGGTCGATGGGGTGCTCACTCATACGCGTAAAACCTGTACCGGGCCGAGAATCGACCGAAACCCAGGGTATAGCCCACAACCTGCTGTGGCAAAGCGCGGTCGTGCCAGGGTCCGATTATGTTATAATATAACATTCGCGAGAGCCTCCGGATGCGCAAACTCAACCTCCTCACCATGGGCGCCGTAGAGCGCACGGCCTTAGTGGCCTGCGCCCTAGCGGTCCTCTGGCTCGGCGTCGCCTGGGCCCTGACATGAGCCAAACCCCGGCCATCGGACTCACGGACCTGATCGTGACCTATCGGCGCGTGCCGGCCGTCCATCACGTAACGGGCGGCTTCGCCCCTGGCTCCCTCACCGCCATCGCGGGTCCGAACGGCGCGGGCAAGAGCACGCTTCTCAAAGCCATCATGGGCCTCCTGCCGATCAGCGACGGCCGCATCGACCGAGGCGGCATGCCCGCAAAGTCCTTCGCCTATCTGCCCCAAGTGCCGGAGATCGACCGCACCTTCCCGATCTCGGTCCTGCAGACCGTGCTCATGGGCGCCTGGCCCCGCGCCGGCGCCTTTCGCGCCGTGTCGAAGGTCGACCAAGAATGCGCCCGTGCCTGCATCGCCAACGTCGGCCTCGCCGGTTACGAACACGCCCCCATCGCCGCGCTGTCGGCCGGCCAATGGCACCGCGCCCTCTTCGCGCGTCTGATCCTGCAAGACGCGCGCGTCATCCTCCTCGACGAGCCCTTCGCCGCCGTCGACGAACGCACGACCGCCGATCTCATGAAACTCGTCCACGGTTGGCATAACGAAGGCCGCACGGTCATCGCCGTCCTGCACGACGTCGCCTTCATCCGCCGCCACTTCTCGGAAACACTGTTGATCGCCCGCGAACTCGTCGCCTGGGGCCCGACGGCCGAAGCGCTCTCCGACGAAAATATCGAACGCGCCCGCGCCATGACCGACCGCTGGGCCCGCGAACAGAACGGCGCGCACGAACACCACGACCATCACGATCACGCGGGCCACGCGCACGCATGAGCGACCTCTATCAATTCCTGCTCGGCCCTTTCGTCGACTACGAATTCATGCGCCGCGCGCTGGTCGCGTGCCTCGCGCTGGCGATCGGCGCCGGTCCCATCGGCGTCTTTCTCGTATTGCGCCGAATGAGCCTCATGGGCGACGCGATCAGCCACGCCGTCCTCCCCGGCGTCGCCGTCGGCTACATGATCTCAGGCCTCTCCCTCTGGGCAATGAGCCTGGGCGGTGTCATCGCCGGCTTGATCGTAGCGCTCCTCTCGGGCCTCACCTCCCGCGCCACTGGCATGAAGGAAGATGCCAGCCTCGCAGGCTTCTATCTCACCAGCCTTGCCCTCGGTGTCCTCCTGGTCTCGCTGCGCGGCTCGTCGATCGACCTCCTGCACATCCTCTTCGGTTCGATCCTGGCGGTCGACGACCAAGGCCTGCTCTTCGTCGTCGGCGTCGCGACGTTCAGCACCCTGACGCTCAGCATCATCTTCCGCCCGCTGGTCGTCGAATGCTTCGACCCCGTCTTCGCCCGCGCCATCGGCGCCGGCAGCAACTGGATCTACGCAGCGTTCTTAGGCCTCGTGGTGCTGAACCTCGTCGCCGCCTTCCAAGCCCTGGGCACGCTGATGGCGGTAGGCCTCATGATGCTGCCCGCCCTCGCCGCACGCTTCTGGTCCGAAGACATCTCCCACATCATCGTCATCGCAACCGCCGTCGCCATCGCTTCCAGCGTCATCGGCCTGCTGGTCTCCTTTCACGCCGAGATCGCCTCCGGCCCCGCCATCGTGCTCATCGCGGCAACGCTCTATCTTCTGTCGATCATCGCAGGTTCGCACAGCGGCTTGCTCGCCCGCTGGCTGCGCCGCCCACACTTCCATGATCCCGCGGAGGCCAAGAAATGACCCGCGTCTTGTTCGCCGTCATCGCCGTCCTCGCGCTCTGCCAACCCGCGGCCGCGCAGAAACTGAAAGTCGTCGCCACATTCTCAATCGTCGGCGACATGGTCGAACGCGTCGCGGGCGACAAAGTCGAACTGACGACGCTCGTCGATCCCGATGCCGACGCGCACGTCTACGAACCCACGCCTGCCGACGCCCGAGCTATCGCCGGCGCGCAGCTCGTCTTCGCGAACGGCCTCAACTTCGAGCCTTGGCTTGACCGCCTGATCAAATCGACGAACGCGCGCGCAAAGGTCATCACGGTCTCGCAAGGCGTCCGAACCCGCACGTTCAAACAAGGCAGCGCCCCAGACCCGCACGCCTGGCAAGACGTACACAACGCTACCGCCTACGTCGGCAACATCGCCTTGGCGCTCGCGGCCGCCGATCCCGCCAACGCCGGGAAATACCGAGCCAACGGCGCCGACTACATCAACGAGATCAACGCCCTCGACAGCGAAATCAGCCTCGCATTCGCGAAGATCCCGAAGGTCGACCGCCGCGTGATCACCAGCCACGACGCCTTCGGCTATTTCGCCGCCGCCTATTTCGTCGAGTTCATCGCCCCTCTCGGCACCTCCACGGAAGAACAGGCGTCGGCCAAAGGCGTCGCCCGTCTGATCGAACAAATCCGGCGCGAGAAAATCCGCGCCGTCTTCGTGGAAAACATCACCGACCCGCGCCTGATCGAACAAATCGCCCGCGAAACCGGGGCCAAGATCGGCGGCAAACTCTACTCCGACGCCCTGTCGACGAAGTCGGGACCCGCGCCTACATACATCGCCATGATGCGTCACAATGTCAGGCTCTTGACGGCGGCGATGGCCCCGGGTTTGTGAGCCTCCAAATCTTCCGGAGAGTTGAATGTCGCAAGTTCCCGTAACGGTGCTGACGGGCTTTTTAGGCGCCGGCAAGACCACGCTTTTGAACCGCATCCTCACCGAAAATCACGGCAAGAAATACGCCGTCATCGTCAACGAGTTCGGCGAGATCGGCATCGACAACGACCTCGTCGTCGATACCGACGAAGAAGTCTTCGAGATGAACAACGGCTGCATCTGCTGCACCGTGCGCGGCGATTTGATCCGCATCCTCGGCGGCCTGATGAAGCGCAAGGACAAGTTCGACGCCATCCTCGTCGAAACAACGGGCCTCGCCGACCCGTCGCCGGTAGTGCAGACCTTCTTCGTCGACGACGAAGTGAAGGAAAAAACCACGCTCGACTCGATCACCACCGTCGTCGACGCGAAGCACATTCTGCTGCGTCTGAAAGACGCGCGCGAAGCCTCCGAACAAATCGCTTTCGCCGACCAGATCATCCTGAACAAGACGGACCTCGTAAGCGCGGACGAACTGAAAATCGTCGAACGCCGCATCCGCGAGCTGAACCCGCTCGCCCCCATCCACCGCACCGAACGCTGCGAGATCGACCTGGACACGGTCCTTCACCGCCACGCCTTCGACCTGCAGCGCCTGCTCGACATCGAGCCTGCGCTGCTCGACAGCGAACACGAACACACGCACGAAAGCGACATCTCCAGCGTCTCGCTGTCGTCGACCAAACCGCTCGACGGCGACAAAGTGACGGCCTGGCTGCGCAATCTGCTGGCCGAGAAGGGCCAAGACATCCTGCGCGCCAAAGGCATCATCGACGTGAAGGGCAAGGACGAACGCCTCGTCTTCCAGGCCGTTCACATGGTGATGGACGGCGACTTCCAGCGCGACTGGAAGCCCGACGAAAAACGCTACAGCCGCATCGTCTTCATCGGCCGCAACCTCGACGAGACGGAGCTGCAACTCGGCTTTGCCGGCTGCGTCGCCTAAAGCCATGCCGCAACCGAAGATCAGCGCTGGTAAATCCTGGACCTTCGACGCCCCCGTCGTCGCCATCGCCTTCGACGCCGAAGGCATCGGCGCGTTCGGCCTGGGCGACGGCACGCTACGCACCTTCACCGACGGCGAAGACATCCAAACCATCGAAGGCCACAACGGCGCACTGCTCGCGCTAACAGCGCACCCGGTCAGCGGCTTCATCTCCGGCGGCGACGACGGCCGACTTGTGCATGTGGACAACGGCGCGGCGCGCGAACTGCTCACGATCAAAAACCGCTGGATCGAAAACGTAGCGGCCAGCACCGAGACGGGCTTGATCGCCTGCACCGCAGGCAAGACCGCGATCATCCTGTCGGGCCAAGAGCAGACGACGCTCACACACGCCACGACCGCAGCCGGCGTCGCGTTCGATCCAAAGGGCCGCCGCGTCGCCGTCGCGCACTACAACGGCGCGTCGATGTGGTGGGCAAAGTCCGCGAGCCAAGAGGCGAAGACGCTCGAATGGAAAGGCTCGCACATCGCGGTGACGTGGAGCCCCGACGGCCGGTTCCTCGTCACCTCCATGCAGGAAAGTGCTCTCCACGGCTGGCGCATCGAAGACGCCGCCGACATGCGCATGACGGGCTATCCCGCAAAAATCAGATCGATGGCCTGGGACCGCCGCGGCCGCACGCTGTTCACCGCAGGCGCCAGCCGCGTCATCGGCTGGCCCTTCACCGGCAAAACCGGCCCGATGGGCAAAGAACCCCTCGAACTTGGCCCCGAACGAGAATCCATCATCCAAGTCGTGGCCGCCCACCCCGACCAAGACATCATCGCCGCCGGCACCGCCGACGGCACCGTCTGGTTCGAAGAAATAGGCGACCCCGGAGCAAACTTCGTGATGCTCAACGGCGGCAAACTAACAGCCCTCGCCTTCTCACCGAGCGGCGACCACCTAGCCTTCGGCACCGAAGACGGCTTCGCGGCCGTCGTGCCGGTCGCTTAGTCACGCACAAAAAACCGTGTCATGGTCCGCGAAGGCGGACCACCCACGACTTAAAGCATCGAAGAATTTGCACTCGCTTGCGCGGCTCGCCACGAAGAAGTCGTGGGTGGTCCGCCTTCGCGGACCATGACACAAATTTAGACGTTTAAAGGCGAACTCAACTCTTCGAGTTCGAGAAAATCTCTTTGACCTTGGCGAAGAAGCTCGTCGTCTCCGGCGAATTCTGCGCCGTGCCCGCCTTATCGAACTCGCGCAGCAACTCCTGCTGCTTCTTGGTCAAATTCACGGGCGTCTCGACGGCAATCTCGACAAACAGGTCGCCCATCGCGCCCTGACCGCGCAGCCCGGGCATGCCTTTGCTGCGCAGGCGGAACTGCTTACCCGACTGCGAGCCTTCCGGAATCGTAATCCGCGCACGACCGCCGCCCAGCGTCGGCACTTCGATCTGCCCGCCGAGCGCCGCGCTGACAAAACTTACGGGCACGCGGCAATAGAGATCGCCGCCGTCGCGCTTGAACAGCGTGTGCGGAGACAGCGAGAGGAAAATGTACAGGTCGCCCTTTGGCCCCCCGCGCAGCCCCGCTTCGCCTTCGCCGGCCAACCGGATGCGCGTGCCGTCCTCGACGCCCTGCGGGATGTTGACGTTGAGCGTGCGCTCACGCTGCACGCGGCCCGCACCGTTGCACGACTTGCACGGATTCTTGACCACGCGGCCAAGCCCCTGACACGTCGGACACGTGCGCTCGATCGTGAAGAAGCCCTGCTGCGCGCGAACCTTGCCGACGCCCGAACACGTCGGACACGCCTGCGGCTTGGATCCCGCTTCCGCGCCCGACCCGCCGCACGGCTCGCACGTCACCGATCCGGGAACGCGGATGGTCGCGGTCTTCCCCGCAAACGCATCCTCAAGGGTGATTTCCATGTTGTAGCGAAGGTCAGCCCCGCGCGACGCGCGATTGCCGCCGCCGGCACCGCCACCACCGGCGCGCCCGCGCCCACCCATGAACTCGCCGAACAAATCGTCGAACACGTCGGTGAACGAGGTGGAGAAGTCGAAGCCAAAGCCCTGTCCGCCGGGTCGCGCACCGCCCGCACCCTCGAACGCGCCGTGCCCATGCTGGTCATAGAGCGCGCGCCGCTGATCATCCTTCAGGACGTCATAGGCCTCGTTGAGTTCTTTGAAGCGCTGGTCTGCCTGCGCGTCGCCGGGGTTACGGTCGGGATGAAGCTCTTTCGCCTTCTTGCGATAGGCGGCCTTCATCTCATCGGCCGTTGCCCGCCGCGCTACCCCCAGAACTTCGTAATAGTCACGCTTGGACATACGTCTCGCCGAGCACGCATCGCGCTACGAATCGGATCACACTAAAGGAAACGCGCGCCGTTAGCGCGCGCCGCCCTTCTTCTTCTTTTCCTCGTCGACTTCCTCGTAGTCGGCATCGACCACGTCGGCCCCGTCGGTCGCGCCGCCGGCGGCCGCAGCCCCCGGGTCGCCGCCGCCGTCGCTCGGGTCGCCACCGGCGGCGCCCGCGTCAGGATTGGCGCCTTTGTACATCGCCTCACCCAGCTTGAGCGACGCCTGCAACAGCGCCTCGGTCTTCGATTTGATGAAGTCCGGATCCTCACCCTTCAGACCATCCTTCACGGCAACGATCGCCGCTTCGATGGCAGAGCGTTCGGTCTCGCCGACCTTGGAGCCGTGCTCCTTCATGGCCTTCTCGACCTCATGCACGGCCTGGTCCGCGCGATTGCGCGTCTCGGCCAACTCCTTGCGCTTCTTGTCGTCCGTCGCGTGCTCTTGCGCCTCGCGCATCATCTTCTGGATGTCGGCCTCGTTAAGACCGCCGGAAGCCTGAATGCGGATCGTCTGTTCCTTGTTGGTCGCCTTGTCCTTCGCCGCGACGTTCACGATGCCGTTCGCGTCGATGTCGAAGGTGACCTCCACCTGCGGCATGCCGCGAGGCGCCGGCGGAATGCCGACAAGGTCGAACTGGCCCAAGAACTTGTTGTCCGCAGCCATCTCGCGCTCGCCCTGGAAGACGCGGATCGTCACCGCCGTCTGCCCGTCTTCGGCCGTCGAGAACACCTGAGACTTCTTCGTCGGGATCGTCGTGTTGCGCTCGATGAGGCGCGTGAACACGCCGCCCAGCGTTTCGATGCCCAGCGACAGCGGCGTCACGTCGAGCAACAGAACGTCTTTGACTTCGCCCTTCAGCACGCCCGCTTGAATGGCAGCGCCAATTGCCACGACTTCATCCGGGTTGACGCCCTTGTGGGGTTCTTTGCCGAAGAACTCTTTGACGATCTGCTGCACCTTCGGCATGCGCGTCATGCCGCCGACGAGAACGATTTCCGCGATGTCGGCCGGCGTAACGCCCGCGTCCTTCATGCAAGCCTTGAGCGGCGCCAGCGTGCGCTGGATCAAATCGTCGACCAGCGACTCCAACTTCGCGCGCGTCAGCTTCGTGGTCAGATGCTTCGGACCCGACGCGTCGGCGGTGATGAACGGCAGGTTCACTTCCGTCTGCGTCGTCGACGAAAGCTCGATCTTCGCCTTCTCCGCCGCTTCCTTCAGACGCTGCAAAGCCAAGCGATCCTTGCGCAGATCGATGCCCTGATCTTTCTTGAATTCGTCGGCCAAGTAGTCGACGAGACGCATGTCGAAGTCTTCGCCGCCCAGGAACGTATCGCCGTTCGTCGCCTTCACCTCGAAGACGCCGTCGCCGATTTCCAAAATCGAAATATCGAACGTGCCGCCGCCAAGGTCATAGACCGCGATCGTGCCGGCTTCTTTCTTGTCGAGACCGTAGGCAAGCGCCGCCGCCGTCGGCTCGTTGATGATGCGCAGCACTTCAAGACCGGCGATCCGGCCCGCGTCTTTCGTTGCCTGACGCTGCGCGTCGTTGAAGTACGCGGGAACCGTGATGACGGCCTGCGTCACCTTCTCGCCGAGATAACCTTCGGCCGTTTCCTTCATCTTCTGCAGCGTGTAGGCGGACACTTGGCTCGGCGACAGCTTTTCGCTCTCGCGGCCCTGCACCCACGCATCGCCGTTGTCGGCTTTGATGATCTTGTAGGGCACCATGCCGATGTCCTTTTGGGTCATCGGATCTTCGAACTTGCGCCCGACCAGGCGCTTGATGGCGAAGTAGGTGTATTCCGGGTTCGTGACCGCCTGGCGCTTGGCGGCCTGCCCGACCAACCGCTCACCGTCCTTGGTGAAGGCGACGATCGAGGGCGTGGTCCGCGCACCTTCCGCGTTCTCAAGAACCTTCGGCTGGGCGCCTTCCATAATGGCGACGCACGAGTTCGTGGTGCCGAGGTCGATCCCGATAACTTTAGCCATTTATTATACCTTTCTAGTTCGGCGGATGAACCCGCGGGCCTTCTTCAAGGAAGCACCCGCCCGTCATCCCCATGTAACGCTTGGTTTCAGATTCTGGGATGCCGCATGAATCTGCGGCTTTCAGGGCCAGATATAGGGGGGCCACCCCCGCCCCGCAAGCGCACGCCTTCGCTAAAGCTACGGCGGCCGAATGACCCACTTGCCCCGCCGAAGCCTGGGCTAAGGCGGGCCCCTGCGACGCCAGGAACGTGATTTTGTGCGGCACACGGCCCGGCGTATCGTTCATCCTGTCCGAAGGACGAGGGAGGCCACCATGTTGTCCAAGCTTAGGTGGGCTGCGTTTTTAGCCTTGAGTGCAGTTCTGGTTCAGTTGGGATCCGCGACCGCATCCACCTCTGGTGGGCGTCCGATCTATGCTTGTTTCTCCGCGCAGAATGCCGCAGCCATCGGCCGTCTAGGCGCAAACGATGCCAGTGTCCGCTATGGCTTCGAAACCGGCGAATGCCTGGCCCTCGCGGCCGGTGTGCCGCTCAACGATGTGGAACGCCACGGGAATCTTTGGCGGTTCCGCGTCTTGGGAGCCAAGCCGTACCTATACGCAGCCGATTGGGCCGCAGGATTTCAACCCGCAGATGAACCCGTCCCGGCGGGGTTTGAGCGCTACCTACCCGTCACCGCCAACCTCATCGCAACCGGCCGCACCTACACGCAGTGTTACGACGACGCCGAAAAGCTCGCGGCACGCTTCGACGCCTACAATCGCCGCTGGCGCGACTACGAAAATGCGAGCCGGTCCAAGAAGGACAGTTCCGCCCCAAAGATAGTCATATACGTCGGCGATACCGGCCCGCGGCTCGCGGCCGAGGGTGCAGACCTACGGCGCCAGCAGTCGATGCTCGAAAACCGCTGCCGCTTGGTTGCAACGATTGAGGCCGACGACGACTTTGTGGCGTTCGTCCGCACGGCACAGGCTTAGAAACAGCGGCGCTGCGCCTAAGCGCGCGCCGCTAATCCGTTCATCGCAAAATAAAGTCGACTCTCGTCACAGATTCGCCACCGAGACACCCCACATACGGGGCCGGTCGGCAAGGCACACAGGGGCGCGAGCACATGCCACACAATCTTGTCCGTTATCGAACAGCAGCAACGACAGCGTCTGTCGCGTTCTTTGGGTCAAGCGGCATCGCACAGGCGACGGCGCGTACGCCGCATCTGTCGGGCAACGGTTGGGTCGCCCTCGGCGTCATTGCGTTTGTGGTGGCCGCGATCTGGTTCTTGATCAGCGGCGCGCTGCACCTGGAACGGCGCGACGCGAGGCTGGGCCGAGGCGGGTCCAGGCGCGACGACGGCTGGATTGGGATTCACCCTCGGACGGACGACGACGACGACTTCCATCACCACGATGGTGGTGAAGGTTCGAATTGACCTAGGCTGAGGTGTCGAGCGACGGGCCCGTGCCATTGCGCGCGGGCGCGCCGGCCGAAACCGTCACCATCGCTTCGCGCAGCAAGCGCCCGCCGATGGTGTAGCCCTGCTGTGCGACGTCCATGACCGTGCCCGGCGCATGCTCGGCCGACGGGATTTCGGCGATCGCGCTGTGCAGGTTCGGATCGAACCGCTTGCCCTTAGCGTCGATGCGCTTGATGCCGTGACGATCGAGGATGGCCAACGTCTCGCGCTGCGTCGCCTCGATGCCCTCAATCACCGACCGCGCGTTCGCGGGCAAAGCCGCCCGCGTCTCCGGCGTCAGCGCGTCGAGCGCACGCGAAAAGTTATCGACCACGCTCAGTAGGTCTTTCGCAAACCTCGCAAACGCGAATTGCCCGGCGTCGATCTTCTCGCGCTCCGAACGTTTGCGCACGTTCTCGACTTCGGCGACCGACCGCAGATAGCGGTCCTTCAGGTCGGCGATTTCCGCATGCAGGGCTGCGATCTGCGCCGCTTCGCGTGCAATCTCGGCGCTGTCGGTAGGCGCCTCGTCATTGCCGACCGTGACGTCCATAGGATCAGACAACAGCCCCGAAAAGGGCGACGCCACGTTGTCTTCTTTCTTCGGTCCGCTCATCGCTTGCTGGCCCTATTATTTCTGCTGATTGATCAGTCGGCTGATCACGCGCGCGGTGTAATCGACCATTGGCACGATCCGCGCATAGTTCAACCGCGTGGGGCCGATCACCCCGATGACGCCAACGACCCGCTGATTATGATCGGAATAGGGCGCGGCAATCACCGACGACCCCGACAGCGAGTAGAGTTTGTTTTCTGACCCGATAAAGATGCGCACGCCGTCCCCCTGCTTGGCAAGGTCCAGCAACTGGATCAGATCGTTCTTGCGTTCGATGTCGTCGAACAACTGACGCACGCGCTCAAGCCCCTGGCTCGCGGCGACGTCCTCAAGCAAGCGCGCTTGACCGCGTACAATCAGCGAGGGTGCTTGGTTCATGCCCCCGCCCCACTCGGCAAGCCCGCCGGCGACAAGCTTCGCTGTAAGGTCGTTCAGCTCCGCGCGCTGCGCCGTGACTTCTTCCAGAATATCGGTGCTCGTCTCGTCGAGCGTCCGTCCGCGCATGCGCGCGCTTAGATAATTGCTCGCTTCGATATACGTCGAAGGTGGCAGGCCCAGCGGCGTCTCGATCATCCGGTTCTCGACCGAACCGTCTTCGCTCACCGTGACGACAAGCGCGCGCTGCGGCCCCAGTGGCACGAATTCCACATGCTTCAACGCCGAGTCGCGCTTCGGCGTCACGACCAATCCGGCGTATTGGCTGAGGCCCGCAAGCAACGCCGACGCCTGCACCAGCATGTCTTCAAGCTTGCGCCCGCCGGCAACGAGTTGCGCCTCGATACCCTTGCGCTCGTCGGTCGCCAGATTGCCGACTTCCAGCAACCCGTCGACGAACATGCGCAAGCCAATCTGCGTGGGCACGCGGCCCGCGCTGGTATGCGGCGCCTCAAGCAGCCCCGCATGCTCCAGATCCGACATCACGTTGCGGATCGACGCCGGCGACAGCTTGATGCCCCGCTGCGACAAGGTCCGCGACCCGATCGGCTCGCCCGTCTCCAGATACGACTCCACGATGCTGCGAAAGATGTCGCGCGACCGTTCTGACAGCTCGCCGATCTGTGTCGTGAGCGGCAGCTTCGTATGTGGGATCTGACGTTCGTTCATGCCTGAATTTGCTAAGGTTTTCCGCCCAAAAACGGCCGTTGCATGACCCTCAAGCGTGAGGCTAGGTAGCGCCTACGCCCCCAAACTTCAAGCCAAGGAAGTACACCGCCCATGCGCCCATCCGGCCGCCGCCCCGATCAACTGCGCGAGGTTTCCCTCGAAACGGGCGTATCCGTGCACGCAGAAGGTTCATGCCTGGTGAAGTTCGGCCGCACGCACGTCCTCTGCACCGCAAGTTTGGAGAACTCCGTCCCGCCCTTCCTCAAAGGAACCGGCAAGGGTTGGGTCACGGCCGAGTACGGCATGCTCCCGCGTGCAACCAACGAACGCATGCGACGCGAAGCCGCCCAAGGCAAACAGTCCGGCCGCACGCAGGAGATTCAGCGCCTGATCGGCCGCGCCTTACGCGCCGTGACGAACATGACCGGCTTCGGCGAACGCCAGATCGTCATCGACTGCGACGTGATCCAAGCCGACGGCGGCACGCGCACCGCGGCCATCACCGGCGGCTTCGTCGCCCTCCACAAATGCTTCGAGATGATGAAGCGCGATCAACTGATCAAAGCCCTGCCGGTGAAGGACCACGTCGCCGCCATCTCCTGCGGCATCCACAATGGCAAATCCGTCCTCGACCTCGACTACGAAGAAGACTCCTCCGCTGGCACGGACGCCAACTTCGTCATGACCGGCGCGGGCGACATCGTCGAAGTCCAAGGCACCGCAGAAGGCGACCCCTTCACCCAAGCCCAACTCCTGGAACTCATGGCGTTGGCCAAAGCCGGCATCGGCGAACTTGTCGAGATGCAGCGCAAAGCTATCTCTCGCACTTAGTATGCAGACGTCCCGCAAAAGACCCGCCCTTCCTTCACCCCTCGCCCGCCTCGGCGGGAGAGGGGCCGGGGGTGAGGGGAGGTGCAAACCGTGACCCGCCGCCTCACCGAAAAAAAGCTGATCGTCGCGAGCCACAATCCCGGCAAGGTGCGCGAAATCGCCGATCTCATCGCGCCGTACGATCTGGAAGCCATCTCCGCCGCGTCGCTGAATCTCGAAGAGCCGGAAGAAACAGAACCCACCTTCATCGGCAACGCCCTCATCAAAGCCCACGCCGCGGCAAAGGCCGCGCGGCTGCCCGCCCTCTCCGACGACTCCGGCCTCTGCGTTGACGCGCTGAACGGCGACCCAGGCGTCCTGTCCGCCAGATGGGCAGGCCCGTCCAAAGACTTCGCCGTCGCCATGCGCAAAGTGAACGAGCGCATCGGCAACGCCCCCAACCGCAACGCGCACTTCGTTTGCGCGCTCGCCATCGCCTGGCCCGACGGCCACAGCGAAACCTTCGAGGGCAAAGTGAACGGCTGCCTCGTCTGGCCGCCGCGCGGAACATTGGGTTTCGGCTACGACCCGATGTTCATCCCCGACGGCTACGACCAAACCTTCGGCGAGATGAACCAAGCCGCAAAGCACGCGATGTCCCACCGCGCCCGCGCCTTCGCAAAATTCGTCGAGGCCTGCCTTGAGTAACGCGCCGGGGTTCGCGCTCTACATCCACTGGCCGTTCTGTCTGTCGAAGTGCCCGTACTGCGACTTCAACAGCCACGTCCGCGCCAAGATCGACGCGCAAGCCTGGCAAGCCGCAATGCTGCGCGAGCTACAAACGCAATCCGCGCGCCTCGACACGAAACCAAAGCTGCAATCGATCTTCTTTGGCGGCGGCACGCCCTCGCTGATGCCGGGTCACGTCGTCGACGCGCTGCTGAACGAGGCCGAACGCATCTTCGGCTTCGCCCCCAATATCGAAATCACGCTCGAAGCGAACCCCACCAGCGTCGACGCCGGCCGCTTCCGCGACTACCGCGCGGCAGGCGTCAACCGCGTCTCGCTCGGCGTGCAAGCGTTGAACGACAGAGACCTGCGCGCCCTCGGCCGCCTGCACACGGTCGACGAAGCCATGCGCGCCGTGACCCTCGCGCAAGCAACCTTCCCGCGCGCGTCGTTCGACCTGATCTACGCACGCCCCGGCCAAACGAAAGAAGCGTGGGCCGCCGAACTAGACCAAGCCCTGGCACAAGGCTGCACGCACTATTCGCTCTACCAACTGACATACGAAGAAGGCACGCCTTTCTACGCCGCCCTCCAACGTGGGACGATGAAAGAGACGGACGCCGACACCGCCGCCGACCTCTACGAACTAACGCAGGCGCGCATGAACGCTGCAGGCATGCCCGCCTACGAAGTCTCAAACCACGCGAGACCAGGCGAAGAATCCCGCCACAATCTCATCTACTGGCGCTACGGCGATTATCTCGGCATCGGCCCCGGTGCCCACGGCCGCATCACCGTCGGCGGTAAACGCATCGCAACGTCGACCATTCGCGCCCCCGAAGCCTGGCTCGCCCGCGTGAACGAAGAAGGCGCAGGCCTCGACCGCCTCGACGAAGTCACGCCGGAAGAGCAGGGGACAGAAGCCCTACTCATGGGCCTGCGCCTAAGCGAAGGCATCGAAATCGCGCCGATCGAACAGAAACTGCACCGCCCGCTCGCCCGCGTCAGCGCGCTGGAATCGCAAGGCCTCGTCACCGTAACCGCAGGCCGCCTGCGCGCAACGCCGCGCGGCCGCCTAGTCCTGAACGCGGTGCTGAAACAACTCGCCGCGTAAATCCGTAAGGCGCCGGCTGGATGAATTCGCACAGACCTGTGGCCGCGCCGTCCGCTAGGCTGGCCTAATGAGTTCTTGGCCTACGCGCATTCTGACCATGTTGGTGCTGGTCGCCGGTGCGGCGCTGCTTGTCGCGGCGCTCGTGCTGGCGTGGAATGCCGATCAGCACCGCACGGTCGAACGCCTCACCCCGCCGGCGCCCACCACTGCGACCCCAACGCATGGCGGACCGGACTACGATCAGGTGCAGACGAAGTGCGCTCGCGCCGACGCGGTGCGCCCAACGCCTGATGAGATGTACCGCAACCGGCCTCGGCCTGAACTCAGTGTACGGACGAACGAGAAGGCGGGTCGCGCAATTCCGCTCTACCTTGCGCTCCTCGTCGATAAGGAAGGCCGCGTCGTTTGCGCCGACGCAGTCCAAGGCTTCGCCGCATTCCGCGCCCGCGCCGAAGAACTCGCGATGCTGTGGCGTTTCAAACCGTTCAAGCGCAACGGCGCGCCCATTGTCGCGCAGATCTACGCACCGATGCCGATCCGCTGGCAGGACAACAGGCCGCTCAAACGCGTGCCGTTTCCGCAGATCGAGGATTGGAGCACGCTACGCATCTCGCTGACGCGCAGCATGTGCTACGGCGTGTGCCCCAGCTACGCCGTCGAGGTCACCGGCGACGGCAGCGTCCGCTACGATGGCCGCAACTTCGTCGCCCTTCGCGGTGTGCACAGCGCAAGACTCGAGCGGCAGGCGATCGAAAAGCTCTACGATCAATTTCGCCGCGCCGACTTCTTTTGGCTGCAAGACGTCTATAGCGCCCGCATCACCGACAATGCGGCCTACGAGATCGAAATCAGCTTCGATGGACACAAGAAGAGAGTTCACGACTACGTCGGCTTGAGCGTCGGCATGCCCGACGCCGTGACCAATCTCGAACAAGCGGTTGACGACGCCGTCGACATCGAACGCTGGACGTTGGGCAACAAGAATACCGCACCGAGCCTGGTCGCCGAACGCTGGAACTTCCAAAGCCGCTCCGATGCGAACCTCGGCATCGTGGCCGGCTTGGCCCAATACGGCGAACCCGAGGCACTGCGCGCGGTGATCGCCTTGGGTGCACCGGTCACCGGAAAATCGAAAAGCCAGCTCGACTTCCGAGACGTCGGTCAGACGACGGCGCTCAACGCCGCCGTGCAGCGCGACAATGCAGAGATTCTTGACATCGTCCTGTATGCCGCGCGTTGGGGCGCAACCGACCTCAGCGATGCGCTTCTTGAAGCGGCGGCCTACGGCCGCCTGTCCGTCGTTGAAAATCTGATCAAAGCTGGTGCAAACCCGCTCTATACGGCCGCTCCGAATGAGCAATCCCAAGATAATGACTGGCCGGGAAGCACACCAAACGTTCTGATGAGCGCCGCACGGTCCGGCGTTCCGGAAGTTGTCGAGCGAATCCTAAAAGCGGGGCCTAATGTGAACCAACGCGACGACCACGGCTGGACCGCTCTGCACTATGCGGTGGACCCCGATTGGCGCACCTATGCGCAAGATTCGCCCGACCGAAATCCCAGGCGGGTGGTCGAACGCCTCATCGCCGCCGGCGCCGATGTCAACGCGAAAACGAACGCTGGCAAAACGCCACTCGCACTGCAGCCTTATGACGAAGGGGTTGTCGCCGCCCTCCGAAATGCCGGTGGCCGCTAAGGCCGTCAACGCCGAGACTTACCGGCCTTGACGAAGAAGTTGGGGACTGGAGGCCGGCGCTCCCACACTAGAACCCTTGGCTCTGGAACGTCGTCGCTGCCGGGCTCACCACGCTCAGCTGCCCGCTCGCCGACACTTCGATCACCGCCAGCCCGCGTTGCGTCAACCCATCCGCCTGGAAGCGGAAGATGCCGTCGATGCCGGCGAAGCCGTTCGGATCGGAGATTGTCGTGCGCGTGTAGCGCTGCCCCGGCCGCCCGCCGGCGAGCGTCGCCGATAACGCCACCGCGTCATAGCCCAGCGATGCAATCCGCGGAGGCTTCGTGCCGTAGAGCTGCTGATAGCGCGTGGCGAAATTCTGGCGTTGATCCTGCGGCGGCACCGCATACCAGCCGCCCTGCAGCGAAGGTTCGCGCGCGACGGCGGGATCGTCCCACAAACCGGTGCCCAGCAACTTCACCTTGCGCGAGTCGACGCCGTTCACGGTCAGGATCGGCCCAAGGCTGCGCAGCATCGGCCCGCCTTCCGGCAGGAAGATCGTGTCGAAGCCCATCTTGGCGATTGCCTTCACCGCGGGCTCAAGCGCCTGCGGGTTCGGCGCATAGCTTTGCACCGCGACCACTTCACGCCCGCTCTGCAAAACAGAATTGCGGAACGCCTCTTCGACGCGCTGCCCGTAAGCTGTCGCCGGCACAAGAGCGGCGAACTTGGTGCGCCCCTGCGAAGCGGCATAGCTGATGATCCGGCTCACCTCCTGCTGCGGCATGAAGCTCAGCAAGAACACGCCATCGCCGGCCACGGCGCGGTCGGTCGAGAACGCCACCACGGGCACATTGCGCGCCCGCGCGATCGGCGCCACGGCCTTCACATCGTTGGCGAGCAGCGGCCCGAGAATAAGCTCAGCACCCTTGTCGATTGCATCGTTGGCGGCGGCCGCCGCCGTCTCCGGCGTCGGGCCAGTATCGCGCGGCACCAGCACCATGGAGCGCGCGCCCATGTCGAACATCGCCATCTGCGCCGCGTCGAGCAGCGCCTGCGCGACCGCCCGGGTATCCTTCGACGGATGCGACAATGGCAACAGTACCGCGATCCGCACCTGGCCCTCGACCGGCACGGGTGGCCCGGGCTGACTGGTGGGCGGGATCACGGCGGTAGGCCTGGGCGGCGCTTGTGTGACCGTCGGTGTTGGTTTGTCGCCGAAGCTGAAGCCTTCGCAGGCCGACAGCACGACCCCCATCGTCAGCAGCAGGACGATCGTCCACAATGTGCGGGCAAAACGCGCGGGCTCAGACGCTAACAATCGTGCGGTCACGGGGCGATCGTCCTTCAAGGCAAAACAACGTGAGTGATGACCCCAAGACTACTGGCCGAGGCCGTCGAAGTAAATCAGACGGCAATTTGTCCCCAGGCCTCTACCTCGTGGCCACGCCGATCGGCAACGCCAGCGACATAACATTGCGCGCGCTTCACGTTTTGGAGGCGGCAGACGCTGTTTTCGCCGAAGACACGCGCGTAACCTCAAAGCTCCTCGCGCTGCACGCGCTCGCGCGCCCGTTGCACTCCTACCGCGAACACAACGCCGATCAGGCCGAACGTGACATCATGCACCACCTGGCCGAGGGCCGGACGGTGGCGTTGGTCAGCGATGCCGGCACCCCGCTGATCTCCGATCCGGGTCAGCGCCTGGTGCAAACCGCCGTCGCTGAGGGCCACGCTGTCTTTCCGATTCCCGGCGCCTCCGCCCCGCTCGCCGCACTCACCGCGTCAGGTCTCGCCGGCGAACGCTTCTTGTTCGCAGGCTTCCTGCCCTCGCGCGCCACCGAACGCCGCCGCGCCATCCGGGAGTTGGAAGCGGTGCCTGCCACGCTCGTCTTCTTCGAAGCGCCAAGCCGCGTGGCCGAGTCGCTCGCCGATCTCGCCGCGTTGCTGGGAGCAAGGCCAGCCGCCGTGGCGCGCGAACTGACCAAGCTGCACGAAGAAATCCGCCGCGCCCCCCTGGACGAACTCGCCGCGCACTACGCCGACGGCGGCGAGACTCGGGGCGAGATCGTCATCGTCGTCGCCGCACCCTCCGGCGAAGTGATCGCGCCCACCGCCGCCACGCTCGACACCCGCCTCGCGCAAGAACTCAAGCGCCACCCCGTCAAAGACGCCGCCACCATCGTCGCCGCGGCGCTGGGTCTTCCCCGCCGCGAGGTCTACGCCCGCGCGCTCGAACTGAAGAAGGATGCCGCGCAAGCCGATGAGCCTTGAGCGTGAGAAAGCCCGTGCCCGCGGCACGGCGGGCGAATGGCTGGCGGCGGCCTGGCTGCGCGCCAAGGGCTACCGCATTCTCGCCCGGCAATTCCGCGCTTTAGGCGGGGAACTGGACATTGTGGCCCTGACACCGCCGTGGACCTCTCGTACAATCGTCTTTGTCGAGGTCAGGGCACGCGGCACAGTCGAGCAAGCCATCGAATCAGTGGGCGCGGTAAAGCGTCGGCGGGTCGAGGCGGCATCGGCACAGTTCTGCGTACGCAAGCCAAAGCTCGCCGGCTTTCCGCGCCGCTACGATCTCGTCCTCCTCGCGCCAGGTCACTGGCCGCACCATGTGATCGATGCCTGGAGACCATGAGAGGTAGTGATGACGTCGTCCCGCCGCATCGTTCAAACACTCGCCGTCGTAGCTTTTGCTTTCGCGCTCACCGGATGCGTGGGCGTCGCGCTCACCACGCAGGAACGTCCGTTCGGCAAAGCCGTCGACGACTTCAACACGCGCACGGAACTGAACGCGCGCTTGCTGGGTGACAGCCCGCAGCTATTCGCCAACGTCTCGACCACGGTGATCGAAGGCCGCGTGCACATGTCGGGCACCGTGCCCACGAACGATGAGCGTCTGAAGGCGACCCGCCTCGCCTGGGAAACGCCGAACGTGCGCGAGGTCGTCAACGACATCGAAGTGACCGAAGACGGCGGCATCGGCGACATCGCGCGCGACCGCTGGATCTCGGCCCAGGTGCGCACGCGCATCCTCACCGACGGCAATATCCGCGACATCAACTACACGATCGATACCCAGAATAAGGTCGTCTACGTGTTGGGCATCGCGCAAAGCCAGCGCGAACTCGATCGCGTACTGACCCATGCGCGCTCCGTCGCCGAGGTGCGCCGCGTCGTGAACTACGCACTGCTGAAAGACGACCCGCGCCGTTTCGCCGAGCCCGCGGGAAAATACGAAGATGACGACGGCGCGACACCGCCACCCGAGACGGAAAGACCATGACCATCAGCAGTCCCGATGCGTTGCTGGAACGCCTGCACAATCTGGGGCAAGGCAATGACGAGTCGCTGCCGCTTGCGGAGACGGCGTTGATGCTGGCGGCGCTCGACCGCAGCGGCGGGATCGATTTGGGACCCTACCGCGAACATCTGGCCCGCATCGCCGCCGACACGCGCGACAGCTTCGCGAACTTGCGCCGCGGCATGAACGTCAACGACGCCGCGGCGCGCGTGCTGGTCGACATCATCAGTTCGCGCCACGGCTACGTGGGCGACAGCACGAACTACGACGACCCGCGTAACGCCGACCTCATCCAGGTCATCGACCGCAGGCGCGGCCTGCCGGTGGCGCTGGGCATTCTCTATCTCGACGTCGCCGCCGCGATCGACATCAAGGCCGACGGCCTGAACACGCAAGGTCACTTCCTGCTGTCGGTGGGCGAGGGCGATCACGCCCGCATCGTCGATCCGTTCAACGGCGTCGTCCTCGACACGAACGAACTGCGCATGGCCCCACCCATGGGTGCGCCGATGGAATACGGCCCCGTCAGCCGCCGCGACGTCCTGCTGCGCCTGTTGAACAACATCCACGCGAGATCGATGGCGGCGAAAGACACGATCCGTACACTGACGATAACCGAGCGCATGGTCCTCATCGCCCCGCGCCGCGCCGACCTCTGGCTCGAACTCTGCAAGGCCTGCGAAGCGGTCGGCAAACTCAACGGCGCCATGCGCGCCGCCAAAAGCTGCATCGACCTCTCCGAACCCGAAAGCTCCACCGGCCGAGAAGCCGCCTTCATCCTCCACAGCCTCAAGCGCAAAGTGAATTAGCGCACAGTTCCTTCCGGCCGGCCGTGCACTTCGTTGATTCAGCCCCACCACGAAGCCTCAAAGAACGCCAAGGATTCACGAAGTTTGTTCCGGCGCGGCGCGCGCCAATCGTCGGGGTGAACCAGGCGCTACGCGCCAAGAACGTCTTCGTGAACCTTCGAGTTCTTCGAGGCTTCGTGGTGAAGCTGAATCTCAACCGCGCCGCTGCGCGAAGGTAGGGGGATGACAGCGTTGGGCCCGCACCGCTAAGGTCGGCGCAACACGTCATCGCCAAGGCCGCCCATGTCCCTCGCTGTCGCCATTCAGATGGACCCGATCGATCGCATCGACATCGGCGGCGACTCCACCTTCGCCATCGCGCTCGAAGCGCAAAGCCGCGGTCACAAACTCTGGTTCTATCTCCCGAAGCACCTGGCCCAGCGCGACGGCAAAGTCTCCGCCCGCGCGCAGACGCTTAGCGTGCGCAACGAACGCGGCAACCACTTCACGCTGGGTGAGCCGCAAATCGTCGACCTCGGCACGATGGACGTCGTGCTGCTGCGCCAAGACCCGCCCTTCGACATGGGCTACATCACGACGACGCACATCCTAGAGCGCCTGCCCAAACGCACGCTGGTCGTGAACGACCCCTACTGGGTGCGGAACTCGCCCGAAAAAGTCTTCGTCACCGAATACCCGGACCTGATGCCGCCCACGCTGATCACCAGCGACGCTGAGACCATCCGCGCCTTCCGCAAAGAACACGGCGAGATCGTGGTCAAGCCGCTCTACGGCAACGGAGGCGCCGGCGTCTTCCGCGTCCGGCCTGAGGATGAGAACCTCAACACCATCATGGAATTCTTCGCCGCCTTCGTGCGCGAACCCCTCGTCGTGCAGCGCTACGAACCGAAGGTCCGCCAAGGCGACAAACGCATCATCCTGGTCGACGGCGAACCGGTCGGCGCCATCAACCGTGTCCCCGCGCATGGTGAGGCGCGCTCGAACATGCACGTCGGCGGCAAGCCGGAGAAAACGACGCTGACCGCGCGCGACAAAGAAATCTGCGCCCGCATTGGCCCGGAGCTGAAACGCCGCGGCCTCATCTTCACCGGCATCGACGTCATCGGCGACGCGATGACGGAGATCAACGTCACCTCGCCGACCGGCATCTGGGAAATCCGCCGCTTCGAAGGCGTCGACATCGCAGCATTGATCTGGAACGCGATCGAGAACCGCCTCAAAACCCGCGCATGACCGTCGCGCACATCTCCACGGTGGCCTTCGTCGGCATCGAGGCGCGCGACGTCGACGTGCAAGTCCACATGTCCGAAGCCGGCGGCAAAGAGATCATGGCCATCGTCGGCCTCGCCGACAAAGCCGTCGCCGAAAGCCGCGAACGCGTGCGCTCCGCCTTGCACGCCATCGGCCTCGCGCTCCCGAACAAGCGCATCACGGTCAACCTCTCGCCTGCCGACCTGCCGAAGGAAGGCAGCCACTACGACCTCCCGATCGCGCTGGGCCTGCTCACCGTGATGGGCGTTCTCCCAACGACGGAGATGGCGACGCACCTCGCGATGGGCGAACTGTCGCTCGACGGCGCGCTCATCCCCGTCGCCGGCGTGCTGCCGGCGGCGATCAAGGCGCTCGAACTCGAACGCACCTTCATCTGCCCGCACGCCTCAGGTCCCGAAGCCGCCTGGGCGGAGGGGCTCGAGATCATCGCCGCACCGTCGCTCGTCGCGCTGGTGAATCACCTGAAAGGCGCGCAAGTCCTAAACCCGCCGACGGCGCGCCTCGCTGACGAAACGTTCAACACGCCCGACCTGCGCGACGTGAAGGGCCAAGAGACGGCCAAGCGCGCGCTCGAAATCGCTGCCGCCGGCGGACACAATCTGCTGATGATCGGCCCGCCCGGCGCCGGCAAGTCGATGCTCGCCGCGCGCCTCCCCGGATTGCTCCCGCCACTCGACGCGCGCGAAGCGCTCGAAGTCTCGATGATCCAAAGCCTCGCCGGCGAACTGAAGAACGGCGCCATCGGCCGCCGCCGTCCGTTCCGCTCACCGCATCATTCGGCCAGCATGGCCGCCCTCGTCGGCGGCGGCATACGCGCCAAGCCCGGCGAAGTCAGCCTCGCGCACCTGGGAGTACTCTTCCTCGACGAACTACCCGAATTCCAACGCCAAGTCCTGGACTCGCTCCGCCAACCGTTGGAGACGGGCGAAACGTTAGTCGCTCGCGCCAACGCCCACATCCGCTATCCAAGCCGCGTCCAACTCGTTGCCGCGATGAACCCCTGCCGCTGCGGCTATCTCTCCGACGCCGAACGCGCCTGCACCCGCGCCCCCAAATGCGCCGTCGACTATCAATCGAAATTGTCGGGCCCGCTGATCGACCGCATCGACCTCCACGTCGAAGTCAGCACCGTCAGCGCCCTCGACCTCACGATCCCGCCACCCGCCGAAGGCACAGCCGAAGTAGCCGCCCGCGTCCACGCCGCCCGCGACATCCAAAGCCAACGCTACGAAGCGCACCCCGTGCGCACCAACGCCGAAGCCGACGGCGAACTCCTAGAGTCGGTCGCAAGACCTGACGAAGCGGGCCTAACGCTCCTTATGAAAGCGGTGGACACGCTAAAACTCTCAGCCCGCGGCTACCACCGCGTCCTCCGCGTGGCCCGTACCTTGGCCGACCTCGAAGGCACCGCATGGGTCGCCCGGCCGCACATTGCGGAGGCGTTGAGTTACCGACGATTGAATGTGGCGTTTTGAAGCTGCCTTGACGTGTCCACAATATTCCTTAAGATGAGGACAAGGAGTGGAGCGCCCAATGACCAAGACCATGACACTAAACGTCCGCGTCGGCGGCGCCTTGGGTGAGCATGTCGCCGCCAATGTTGGCGAGGACGGCGCCTACGAGAACGTCAGCGAGTATGTGCGTGACCTGATCCGCCGCGACAAAGAGCGTGTGGAGGCCGAGGCGTTCACGCGGCTGAAGGCCGAACTGTCGCGCGCGTTCGCCGCTCCAGATAGCGCGTACCGGCCGCTCGACGCCGCCACGGTGATCAAGCGAAACGCACGCAAGCGCGCATGAGCGCCTTCAAGGTTCAGGATGGTGCAGGCCATCGGCTGGACCAAATCTACGTCTATACGCGCCGCACGTGGGGCCAAGCGCAAGCCGACAAATACATCCGCGGCCTCTTCGACAAATTTAAGGCGATCGCGACGCGTGAATTCCCCTGGCGTCCGATCCCGGCCGAGTTCGGCGTCGAGGGGTTCTTCTGCCGCCATGAGAAGCACGTCATCTACTGGAAGCTCTTAGATGACGGCGGCGTCGGCATCGTGACGATCCTTCACGAACGCATGCATCAGATCGAACGCTTCAAAGACGACCTGAAAGCCTAAGATCGGGCCGCTCTGCGCCGCGAATCAGTGGCCCGTCCGCAGATCGCTGACGCCTTGAGTTACCGCCGTTTGCAAGTCGCGTTCTAGCGACGTTCCGCACACGCCTGAGTCCTCGGCGCATCACCGCTCCGTGTTAAGATTCGCCCCGGGACGAATGGCCTGATCGGCCAACTGGGAGACGAACCATGCAGCGCTTTCTTGTCTGTTTGATTCAGCCGGGCGTCGTAGCGACGGGCTTGTGGGGGACGTTCCTGCAAGTGGGTCTCGCGTTCGCCAACTCGTTCAACATCGCAGGCGCCGCCGATGCGATCTCGAAATACGGCCTCGACGGCCAGCTCGCCTCGGGCGGCCTGATCGCCGCACTCGTTGGCGCGTACTACTCGTTCTCGCAGCGCAAGACCGGCCGCGCCGTCGCGACCGGCGCGGGCGCGGTCGCAGGCGGCATTTCGGGGACGCTCGGCACGGCGATGACCCAAGCCTTCGGGTGGACTGAGGTCGCAGCCGGCACCACGCCGCTGATCAACTTCTCGGCCGTCTGGGCCGCGCTCTTGAACCTCGTCGGCACCGGCGACCCGTCGGTCCCCGCGGGCAGCGAAGCGATGTTCGATCCCGCAGTGCTGACCACCGTCTTCGGCACGACCGCCGCGGGCGGCGGCGTCGGCGCGCTGCTCGGCCGCTTCGTCTTCGGTGACGGCACGCGCCACCACAAGAGCCGCCGCCGCGCCTCGCCCGCATAAAGCAAAGAAAAACCCGCGTGACGCTCTGCGTCACGCGGGCCATGCTTTCACGGACACCTGAATGCAGGCGCTTAAGCGCCCGCGACGATTTCGACCGTGATGGTCGCGCCGTCCGCGTCCTTCTGCTCCCACTTGTCGCCGGCCTTATGCGGGCCTTTGAACTCCGAGCAGGCTTCCTTCGGCGCCGGCGTATCCTTCGGCGCGTTGGCCGGCAGGTCCGCCGTGGCGCAGTACTTCGTGTTGTTGTCTTTCAGCGTCCACTTGCCGGTGAACTTCTCGCCCTTCGCGGTTTCGCCTTTGAAGGTGCCGTCCTTGGCGATCCAGAGCTTCGACTTCTCGCCCTTCGCGTTGGTGACGACGACGGTGTTGCCGTAGGCGCCTTCCATCACGTCGGCGGCCGCAATGGCCGCGCCGGCGAGACCCATGGCGACAAGTGCGCCCAGTGCAATCTTACGCATGAGGTGATTCCTCCTATAAACCCCGGCTCATGAAAGGGTCGACCGGGGGCGCGGGCTTATAGCGTTAACGTTCGCCTGATGAAAAGAGCAGGGCGGGCGCTCTAGCTGCGACAGTTAAGCAATCATCAAGCCCTGGCTGTCAGCGTGTCGAATCACACGCTCCTGGGTTGCAACTCACTTGATCGTTCCGCGTATCGCACGAGTCTTCGTGGCTCTCCTCTTGGTTGCAGCGTTGGCGCTGGCGGCGACCGAAATTTTCATGCCGTTGCACATCTTGAAGGCGACGCCGCTCGCCATCGCGATCCTTGGCCTTGTCGGCCTCGGCATTCTCTTCACCGCTCTCATCGAAGCTCGCCGCCGCATATCTTCGCTCGATCAGCGCTCCGGCGAACTTGCGCGCGTGAAGCTTGAACTCGAAACGACCGTGCGCGCGCTCCAATCGCGCCACCGCGAACTGCAGGCGAGCGAGCAGCGCTACCGCGGCCTCGTTGAGCAGATGGGCGACGTGATCATGCGCAAGCTGCCCGACGGCCGCTTGACCTTCGTCAACGATGCCTTCTGCAAGACCTTCAGCATCCAGCGCGAACGCGCGCTCGGCCGCACCTTCCGCGCCGAATTCCATCCCGACGAGAAGGTGGTCGAACCGCCGGCCGTGGCCAGTCACCTCGCGACCGAACGCGTACGCTACGATCAGCGTCTGCGCACGACCCGCGGCTGGCGCTGGTTCGCCTGGGAAGACTATGTCATCCGCAGCGACACCGGTCAGGTGACGGAGATCCAAAGCGTTGCCCGCGACATCACCGAACAGAAGCTGCTGGAAACCGAACTGCGCGACGCCCGCGACAAGGCCGAAGACGCCAACCGCGCGAAGTCGATGTTCCTCGCCGTCATGAGCCACGAAATCCGCACGCCCATGAACGGCGTCATCGGCATGGCGGGCCTGCTTCTCGACACCCAGATGACGCCGGAACAGCGCTCCTACGCCAACGCCGTGCGCGAATCCGGTGAAGCGCTTCTCGACATCATCAACGACATCCTCGATTTCTCGAAAATCGAGTCCGGCGCCATGCCGATGGAAGAGACCGCTTTCTCGCCGCGCACGCTGATCGAAAGCGTCGCCGAGTTGCTGGCTCATCGCTGCTTCGAAAAATCGATCGACATCGCGACCTACGCGCATGCACGCCTATCGGGTCAAATCCTCGCCGACGAAGGCCGCGTCCGTCAGGTCCTGCTGAACCTCGCCGGCAACGCGGTAAAGTTCACCGAAGGCGGCGGCGTACGCATCTCGGCCGTCCCCGATGCCGACCCGCGCTTCATTCGCTTCGAAGTCGCTGACACCGGCATCGGCATCGCGGAAGACGCGATCCCGCGCATCTTCCAGGAGTTCACCCAAGCCGACACCGGCCTCGCGCGCAAATACGGCGGCACGGGCTTAGGCCTCGCGATCACGCAGCGCCTCGTCACCGCGATGGGCGGCGCGATCGGTGTGACCAGCCAGCCCGGTAAAGGCAGCCGCTTCTGGTTCACGCTGCCGATGAAGCGCGCGCCCGGCATCGACCAGCCGGAATCGATCCTGACCGGCGCCCGCGTGTTGGTGCTAACCGCGTTCCCGGGCCTCTCCGAATTCCTCGTGCGCCAGCTTTGCGAAGCCGGCGCCGACGCCTTCGCGGCCAAGGGCGCCGCGGCCGCCGAAACCGCATTGGCCAGCGGCTCGTTCAACGTCCTCCTGATCGACCACCGTTCGGGCACCGCGCCTGCCGCCGAACTTCTGGTGCGCCTCAAAGCGCGCCTGCAAGGCGTCAAGACGATCGTGCTTCTGCCCGCGACCGAACGCGCCGCGCTGCCGTCGCTCAAGTCGGCGGGCTTCGACGGCTACCTCATCAAACCTATTCGCCGCACGTCGCTCATTCAGCGCGTTGCAGCACTGCTGAACGGCCGCGGCGCCGAACCGACCGACGCCTTCGTGCCCGACGAACAAGCGACGCCCGTGGTCGCCCAGCAGGTAAGCCTGCGCATCCTGGTAGCCGAAGACAACCGCATCAACGTGATGCTGGCGACGTCCCTTCTAAGCAAGCTGGGCCACCGCATCGACACGGTCGCCAACGGCCGCGAAGCAATCGAGGCCCTCACGCGCGCGCCCTACGACCTCGTGCTCATGGACGTCCAGATGCCCGAGATGGACGGTCTCGAAGCGACCCGCCGCATCCGCCACGCCGAATCGACCGGCCGCCGCCGCACGCGTATGCCGATCGTGGCTCTGACCGCTTCGACCCTCGAAGGCGACCGCCAAGTCTGCATCGAAGCCGGCATGGACGATTTCCTAGCCAAACCCCTAAACCCCGAAGCCCTCCGCGCCATCCTAACCCGCTACACCCCAAAAGCCCCCTACGAACACGCCGTACAGTCGGCTTAGGGCCCCGACGCAACCTGACGGAAACGGCGCTTTCACCTCTCGCCTGTTATTTGACAAGAACGGTACTGGCCGAGTCTGATCGGCCGGCCCGTGAGCGCGCGGTGCGTCGACAAACGAGGACGGCATGACTGAGACCGCCGCGAACGGACCCAAAGGCACGGTGTGGGAAACGATCGCCGTCTACCTGCGCCCCCGCGTCGCGCTCATGTTCATGTTCGGCTTCTCGGCCGGCCTGCCCTACCACCTGACCAGTTCCACGCTGCAAGCCTGGCTGACCGAAAGCAAAGTCTCTGTCGAAGAGATCGGCCTCTTCGGCCTCGTCGCCGCCGCCTACGCATGGAAGTTTGTCTGGGCACCCGCCATCGACGGCATCCCGATCCCGTACTTCAGCCGCGTGTTGGGCCACCGTCGCTCATGGCTGCTCGTGACGCAGACCTGCTTGGCCTGCGCCATCGCGGGCCTCGCCTTCGTTGATCCCTCCGAAAGCAAGCTCGCGGTCGCGGCGGTCGCCGCGCTGGTCGCCTTCTTCTCCGCCTCGCAAGACATCGTCATCGACGCCTACCGCATCGAGGCATTGAAGGAGGAAGAACTCACCGCAGGCTACGCCAACTACAACGCCGCCTACCGCGCGGCGATGATGCTGTCCTTCGCCGGCGCCGTCGCCTTCGTGAGCTGGCTTGAGGTATCGGGTATTCCGCGTGCCGACGCCTGGTCCTACGGCTACCTGACGATGGCGGCCCTGGTCTCCGTCGGCATCCTGGCGACATTGCTCGCGCCGGAGTCGTGGGAAGGCCAAAAGGCACGCTTCGAACGCAACTTCGGCGACCGCTTCCGCGCCGCCGTTATCGAACCGTTCACAGACTTCATCCGCAAAGACGTTTGGTGGGCGATCCTGCTGCTGGTCGTCATGTTCAAGCTCGGCGACGCCTTCACGTCGGAACTGCGAACCTATTTCTTCCTGACGCACGGCTTTGAGAAGGCGACCTACGGCGTCATTCAGTGGCCGTTCGGCTTCTTCACTGTGCTCGTCGGCGGCTACATCGGCGGTATGATCGCCAACAGGCTGGGCGTTATGCGCGCGCTGTGGATCGGCGGCATTTTGCAAATGGCGACGAACCTGGTGTTCATTTGGCCGGCGCTCGTTCTGCCAGGCATCACCGAAGCGATCGGCGTGCCCGGCACTGACGGCGCAAAGCAGATTACCTTCTCCGCGATCGACGCAGGCGGCTGGGACGGCACGGTGGCGTTCCTGGCGCTCGGCCTGTCCGTCGGCGTCGAGAACTTGGCGACCGGCATCGGTGGCGCAGCCTTCGTCGCCTACATGTCGCTGCTCTGCGGCAACCGCAATTACACCGCAACGCAATACGCGCTTTTGTCGTCGCTTTCGAACCAGGCCCGCATCACGCTCTCCGCACCTGCAGGCTTCGCGGTCGCCGCGTTCGGCTGGGTCTGGTACTACGTCATCGCAACGTTCCTCGCGCTGCCGGGCCTCGTTCTGCTGTGGTGGCTGATGCGGCGCGAATCGCTGCGCTCGGCCGCCAAGCCCGACCTTCGGACGTCCAACGAGCTTGCCAGCCAACTGACCGACTAAGCGCGGGTTCTCCGGTTTGCCACGACACGCCGCCTCGCCTACATTAGCGGGCTCAATCCATCCGCGGGACAGTTCGCGCCCGCGCCACGACGACCAACTGGTATCTCCCGCATGAGGCGGCGTTGAGCGAGACGAAAACCAAAGACAGCGCGGTGCTCGACGCCTCGGGAACGCTCGAAGCGCGCCTGGCGACGACCCCGGCTGAGGTCGAGGCGGCACAGCGCCTGCGCTACGACATTTTCTATCGCGAAATGAACGCGCAACCCTCGCCGGAGATGGCGGCGGCGGGCCGCGACTTCGACGACTTCGACCCGATCTGCGAACACCTGCTGATCGTCGACAAGGAAGACGGCGCGGTCATCGCGACCTACCGCCTGATGCGCGAATACGCCGCCGCAAAGTCCCCGGTCGGCTTCTACACGGCGGGCGAGTTCGACATCGCCGATCTGCTGAAGTCCCGCGCGGGCCAGCGCATTCTGGAACTCGGCCGCTCCTGCGTGCGCGAAGACTACCGCACCGGGCCGACGATGCAGCTGCTGTGGCGGGCGCTTCTGGTTTACGTGATCAAACACGACGTCAGCATCATGTTCGGCTGCGCCTCGTTCCCCGGCACCGACCCGAAGGCCTTGGCGCTCGAACTGTCGTATCTGCATCACTTCCATCCTTCGCCGCCGGAAGAAACGGTCCGTGCGCTGAAGGATCACTACGTGTCGATGGACATGATCCCCAAGGATCAAATCGACGAGGCCGAGGCGCTGCGCGAGCTGCCGCCCCTGATCAAGGGCTACATCCGCTCCGGCGCCAAGATCGGCGACGGCGCCTTCATCGATCATCAGTTCGGCACGGTCGACGTCTTCATCTATTTCCCGCTCGCCAACGTCCACCCGCGCTGGATCAAGCACCTGAAGAAGAAGACAGCCGCCGGCCAGGACGGTTGATCGCGGGATGCATCTCGACGTCGGCGACCTTCAGTCCTTCTACGACGGACCCATGGGCCGCATCGCGCGCCGCCTGATCCGCGAACGCCTGCGCGAAGTCTGGCCCAACGTCCGCGGCCTGTCGGTCTTAGGCTTGGGCTTCGCGACACCGTATCTGCAACCGTTCCAAAGCGAGGCCGAACGCACCATCGCCATCATGCCGGCGCAGCAAGGTGTCACCGCCTGGCCCGGCCAAGCCGCCAACGTCGTCGCGCTCGCGGATGAAACAACGCTGCCGCTGCCCGACGCCTCGTTCGATCGCGTCATCGTCGCCCACATCGTCGAGAACACAGAGGCGCTGCGTCCCTTCCTGCGTCAGATCTGGCGCATTCTCACACCGGCCGGCCGCATGGTCGTCATCGCCCCCAACCGCACAAGCCTCTGGGCCCAAGTCGAAACAACACCCTTCGGGCACGGCCGTCCCTTTTCGCGCGGCCAGCTTGAACGCCTGCTGGTCGATGCGTTGTTCACGCCGACGGCGTCAACAACGTGCCTCCACATGCCCCCGTTCGGCGCCGGTATGCTCACGCGCGACGGCGCCCGCTGGGAACGCTGGGGCCGGAAAATGTGGCCCCGCATCGCCGGCGTCCACCTGACCGAAGCCACAAAAGAAGTAATGGCCCTCGCCCCCGAACGCGGCCTACGCCAACGCGTCCCGGCCAAACCCGCTCTCGCCCGCCCGTCATCGAGAGTGACCCGCCTTAAACGCATCCGAGTTGGCGATTCAGCTTCACCACAAAGTCTCGAAGCACTCTAAGTTTCACAAAGCTGGAGACTTCCTTTGGCGCGCAGCGCCACTCATGCCATTGCCTACGGCGCGAGACACCTTCGTGAACCTTCGAGTGCTTCGAGACTTCGTGGTGAAGCTGAGTCTCCACCACACGCGCCCATCAAGCACGTCGCGTCAGAAGAAAAATCGCGCCCTCGGCCGTGAGATTGTCCCAATAGCCGGGCGTCGAAAGCTCGCGCACATCGCCCGCTTCGTTCACCGCCAGCGAACGCTCCACGCGCGCCCCGATCTCCTGCGTCAGCCCGACAAAATCGGCGATCGTGCAGAGATGAATATTCGGCGTCTCATGCCACGCATAATCGAGCGCCCCGGTACGCGGCATCCGCCCCGTGAGCGCCAGCTTCAACCGCACTTTCCAGAACCCGAAATTCGGAAACGAAACGATGACGCCCTTGCCAATGCGCAACAGCTGATCCAGCACGTCTTTCGGTTTGCGCGTCGCCTGAATGGTCTGGCTCAAAATCGCAAAGTCGAACGACGCATCCGGATACTCGGAAAGATCCGTATCCGCGTCGCCCTGAATGACCGACAGCCCCTTCGCCACGCACGCATTCACGCCCGCCTGACTAAGCTCGATCCCGCGCGCGTCGCAGCTCTTGGCGCGCGCCAGATACTCGATCAAGTCCCCGCTGCCGCACCCGACGTCGAGCAGCCGCGCCGACGCCGGCACCATCGCCGCAATGTGCAGCAGGTCTTTGCGCAGCGGCGTAAGCTTGGCGAGCATCAAGCCCCCTTCGCGGGCAGCCCGCGCGCCGAAGCAGCCGCCTCGATGAATCCGCGCAACGTCTGAAACATCTCCGGCACGTCGAGCAGGAACGAGTCGTGCCCGGCGTCCGTCGTGAACTCGACGAAGCTGACATTGGCGCCCGCTGCGTTCAGCGCATGCACGACCTTCTTCGCTTCCGCCGTCGGGAACAGCCAATCCGACGTGAACGAAGCAACGCAGAACCGCGTCTTCGTGTCGCGAAACGCGTTGGCCAGAACGCCGCCGTAGTCAGCCGCCAGGTCGAAATAATCCATCGCCCGCGTGATGTAGAGATAGGCGTTGGCATCGAACCGGTCGACGAACGCCGAACCCTGATACCGCAGATAGCTCTCGACCTGAAAATCCGCATCGAAGCGATAGGACAGCGCCGCGCGGTCCTGCAGATTGCGCCCGAACTTCCGGTGCAGCGCCGCTTCGCTCAAATACGTGATGTGCGCCGCCATGCGCGCCACGGCCAAACCTTTGCGCGGATTCGTGCCCTTCGTGATGTAGTCGCCGCCGTTCCATTCGGGATCGGCCATGATCGCCTGCCGGCCGACCTCGTGGAACGCAATATTCTGCGCCGAGTGCCGCGCCGCGGTGGCCAGCGGCAACGCCGCGAACACGCGTTCGGGATAACTCGCCGCCCACTGCAGCACCTGCATCCCGCCCATCGATCCGCCCGCGACGCAGAACAAGGTCTCGATGCCCAGATGATCGATCAGCATCGCCTGCGCGCGAACCATGTCGCGAATGGTGATGACGGGAAAACTCAAACCGTAGGGCTGCCCCGTCGCCGGATTGATCTCATGCGGCCCGGACGAGCCCATGCACCCGCCGATGACGTTCGCGCAGATGACGAAGAAGCGGTTGGTGTCGATCGGCAAGCCGGGCCCAACCATGAACGGCCACCATCCGGGCTTGCCCGTCACCGGATGCACGCCCGCGGCATATTGATCGCCCGTCAGCGCATGACAGAGCAGCACCGCGTTCGACTTCGCCGCGTTCAGCGTGCCGAACGTCTTCCAGGCAATGGTTAAAGCTTGAAGCCCCTCGCCGGAATCGAGCTTCAACGGCTGCTCTGCCGGGAACGTGAACGATTGTCCGACGTCCTCGCCGACGGCGGCGCTTGTTGCCGACAAAGGCTGAAACAGCGTGGACATGGGGCTTGCGTTGCGGCTCCTGTGGGGGCGGGGATTGAGGGTCCGCTAAGGTCCCAAGTCAATGTTTTCTTTGCAGCCGCACAAAGCGATGCCTTAAACATGCCTGCATGAAACCCGTCCCCGGCATTCTCGACATCGCACCTTACATCGGCGGCCGCGCCGAAGCTGAAGGCGCCACGCGCACGTTCAAACTCTCCTCGAACGAATCACCCTTGGGTCCCAGCCCAAAGGCGATCGAAGCGTTCAAGGCCGCGGCCGGCCAGATGCACATGTACCCCGAAGGCAGCGCGCTCCTGCTGCGCAAGGCCATCGGCGAGACCTTCGACCTCAACCCCGACCGCATCGTCTGCGGCAACGGCTCGGACGAACTGCTCCATTTGCTGCCGCAAATTTACGCAGGGCCGGGTGATGAGGTGCTCTACAGCGAACACGGCTTCCTCGTTTACAAACTGGCCGCGCTGGCGGCGAGCGCCAAACCGATCTCGGTGCCCGAACCCAACCTCATCACGGACGTCGACGCGCTGCTGCGCCGCGCCAGCGACAAGACCAAGATCTGCTTCGTCGCCAACCCGAACAATCCGACGGGCAGCTACAACACCGCTTCCGACCTGCGCCGCCTGCGCGCAGGCCTTCCCGCCGAGTGCCTCCTCGTCGTTGATGCGGCTTACGCGGAATACGTCAATCGCAACGACTACGACGCCGGCGTCGAACTCGCCGCCACCACACCGAACACGGTGATGACGCGCACCTTTTCGAAGATCTACGGGCTGGCGGCATTGCGCGTCGGCTGGGCCTACGGACCCGAACCGGTGATCGACGCACTGAACCGCGTGCGCGGCCCCTTCAACGTGTCGAGCCCCGCGCAAGCCGCCGCGATCGCCGCAATCAAAGATCAGGCCTACGTCAAACACTGCGCTGCCCACAACGCGACGTGGCTGCCCTGGCTCGCCGAACACATCTCGGCAACGGGCCTGCAAGTGCGCTCCAGCGTCGGCAACTTCCTCCTGATCGAATTCCCGGCCGAAGGCGACAAGACGGCCGCCGCCGCCGACAAATTCCTCATGCAGCGCGGCGTCATCTTGCGCGGTGTCGGCGCCTATGGTCTGCCCAACGCCTTGCGCATTTCCGTCGGCACCGAAGAAGGCAATCGCGCCGCCGTGGCCGCGCTTGAAGAGTTCATGAAATGACCACGCGAACGGGACCTGTCTTCACCAAGGTGGCGCTCTTGGGCGTCGGCCTCATCGGTTCGTCCATCGCGCACGCCGTCCGCCGCGGCAGCCTCGCCGCCCACATCGCAGGCCACGCCCACACGCCCGAAACGCGAAAGCGCGCCGGCGAACTCGGCTTCTGCCACTCAATCCACGAACGCGCCGCCGATGCCGTGCGCGACGCCGACCTCGTCGTGTTATGCACGCCGGTCGGGGCCTTCGGCGAAGTCGCGCAATCAATCGCAGCCGCCCTCAAACCCGGCGCGATCCTCACCGACGTCGGCTCCGTGAAGACGGCGGTCCTGCGCGACGTCGGCCCGCACGTCCCCGATGGCGTCCACTTTATCCCTGGCCACCCGATCGCCGGCACCGAACACTCCGGCCCCGACGCCGGCTTCGCCGAACTCTTCGACGGCCGCTGGTGCGTGCTGACACCCTTGCCCGGCGCAGACGAAACGGCAGTCGAAAACTTGAAGACCTTCTGGCGCGGCTGCGGCTCACGCGTTGAAGTGATGGACCCCAAGCACCATGACATCGTGCTGGCCATCACCAGCCACGTCCCCCACTTGATCGCCTACAACATCGTCGGCACCGCGAGCGATCTGGAACAGGTCACGCAAAGCGAAGTGATCAAATTCTCTGCCGGCGGCTTCCGCGACTTCACCCGTATCGCAGCCTCCGACCCCACGATGTGGCGCGACGTCTTCCTGAACAACCGCGAAGCCGTGTTGGAAGTGCTCGGCCGCTTCTCCGAAGACCTATCGCGCCTTCAGCGCGCGATCAGATGGGGCGAAGGCGACATGCTCTTCGACCTCTTCACCAAAACCCGCGCCATCCGCCGCGAAGTCATCGACGCCGGCCAAGACACAGCCGCCGCCAACTTCGGCCGCAATACGAAAAAGCCCTGAGGTCCGGCCTTTGTTTTCGCGCGGAGCGCAATGGAAAGCTGAATCCACGTCACGCTAACGCGCGAAATTACGGCAGCGCAGGGTCGACCGGCGCAAGTTGCGCAGACGCGGGCTCAGGCGTCATCTTCGCGATCCGCGCGGGACCCAGATAGACGACGCCCTTGTCGAACTTCAGCGGCACCGAAACGCGCCGCTTCGCATCCCCGCTCATGAACGCCAAGACGTCCAGCACCTTGCCGGCCAGCGTCTCGGTTTTGGCGTCAATCCAACCATACCCGCGCATCAGTTCCAGAATGCGCGGATGATTGCCCAGCGTCAGCATCAGCCGCCCTTCGGGCAGCGACTGCGCATCCATCTTGATATCGCCCGACGCAGCGATGCTGATCCCGCCCCATTCAAGTTCGAAACGTCGGATCTCGAGCGGCGTCCCCGTCTGCTGCCACGCCGCGAACAGGCTCGCCGTCGGCGTCTCCGCCAAATTCGTGGGCAACTTCGCGCCGATGTCCATATCCAGCCACTCGATCGACGAGCCAAGCGGCAATTCCAAATTGCCCTGCAGCGCAACGTTTTTGAACCGCGCCTTCACGTCGACGCGCGGCAACGGCTGATTTTCCGTGACGTCGCTGACCGTTAACCCGCCGCGCGCCGCCTCGACGATGAAGTTGAAATCCTTCTCGTCCAGCTTCGCCTTACCGGTCAAACGCTCGATGTCGAGTTCGACGCGATGCGCATCGCGCTCGCCCGTGAGCGTGACCAGCGACTTGTCGGCGCGCGCGGTCGCCTCGATCCACTGCTCATGCGTATAGAAAATGCGCTGCTGCCCTTCGAGCGACAGTGCGATGCGGTTCAGCGCGAACGGTTCCAGATGAACGACGATCCGTTCGCCGTCATAGAACGCCCCGCGCTCCGGCAATGTCATGTGCATCGCCGACAACGTGCCGAGCACGCGATACGGAAATCCCTGTACGTCGAACGAGTCCCACTTGACCTCGCGTCCCAACGCCGTCTGCTCGTTCTGAAACAACGCGACGCTCGAACGCATATTGTCGGCGACGATCTGCCACCACCAGCCATACCCGGCCAGCGCCAACGCCAAAACGGTGACGGGAAGGAAAATCCAGATCGCGGTCAAATGCCCGATCGCCTGGCGCTTCAGCCATGCGAGAGCGAGATGGAGCCTGTCGAACAAACCGTTCACGAGCGTCGCCGGCCTAGATCCTTCGCCCGCCGATCTGCACGGCGAACGAGATGAAAACGGCGCGCATCAATCGGAGTACGGACGCCGAGGGTCGCCCGATTATGGCACCGCTGCGCGGAGAAAGCAGCGTCTCACGCACATCGTGAATAACCGCAACTCATGCACGTATCGCAGCCTTCGATTCGCGTGAGGCTGGGGCTGGAGCAGCGCGGGCAGAACTTGAACGACTGCTTCAAAAGCCCGTCCACGGCCGCCGTGGTGTCCCCGCGCGGTTCGTCGAACCCACCCGGCATGCGCTCGGCGATGCTCGCAACCTTCTGTTGCGGTTGCACGCCCGAGACCTCCCGCGCGAGAAAGCCGATAGCAATCATGTGCTCTTCGATCACATTGCCGATCGCAGCCAGAAGCGACGGCACGTATTGCCGGTTAACCCATTGTCCGCCGCGCGGATCGAACACGGCCTTCAGCTCTTCGACCACGAACGACACATCGCCGCCGCGCCGGAACACGGCCGAGATCATCCGCGTCAACGCGACGGTCCACGCGTAGTGTTCCATGTTCTTCGAGTTGATGAATATCTCGAACGGCCGCCGCCGCCCGCCTTCGATCACGTCGTTGATGGTGATGTACATCGCGTGATCGGAATCCGGCCAGCGCACTTTGTAGGTATTGCCCGGCAACGCTTCCGGCCGGTCCAGCGGCTGCGTCATGTAAACGACGTCGCCCGTCGATACCGGCCTCGCCCGCGCCGGAGCCAACACCTCCGACGGCGCGATAGGCTGCGGCGCAGGCTTGCGCGCCTCGTCGACGCTGAGGATCGCGCCCGTGATGTCGTTCGGCCGCCACGTCGTGCAGCCCTTACATCCGGTCTCATACGCTTTCAGGTAAATATCTTTGAAGTGGTCGAACGAAATATCGGCCGGGCAGTTCACCGTCTTCGAAATCGAACTATCGACATATTTCTGCGCCGCCGCCTGCACGGCGATGTGATCGCTCGGCGCCAGCTCCTGCGCGTTGACGAAGTAGTCGGGCAGGGCCTCGTCGCCGTTCAACTCGCGCCACAAACGATGCGCGTAGTCCTCGACCTGTTCGTCCGTCTTTTCGCCGCCCGCGCCCGTCACCTTGCGCTTGTACGAATAGGCGAATACCGGCTCGATCCCGCTCGATACGTTTTCGGCCAGCAGCGAAATCGTCCCTGTCGGCGCAATCGACGTCAGCAGCGCATTGCGAATCCCGTTCACCGAAATCTGCGCGCGCACGTCCTCGTCCAAATCGCTGACCGTCACCCCGTCGAGATACTTCTCGCGCTGAAACAGCGGGAACGCGCCCTTTTCGGCCGCAAGCTCCGCCGACGCCGAATACGCCGCCCGCTGAATGCTCTTCAGCCACCGTTCGATCAAAGCCACCGATTCCGGGCTGCCATAACGTACGCCGCACATGATCAGCGCGTCGGCTAACCCCGTCACGCCAAGCCCGATACGCCGCTTCGCCTTCGCCTCGCGCTCCTGCTGCGCCAACGGATAGTTCGACACGTCGATGACGTTGTCGAGAAACCGCACCGCAATGCGCGTCAGATTGTCGAGCTCGTTCTTGTCGAGCCGCGCGTCTTCAAGAAACGGATCCTTGATGAGCTTGACGAGATTGATGGACCCCAACAAACACGCGCCGTAGGGCGGCAGCGGCTGCTCGCCGCACGGGTTCGTCGCCGAGATATATTCGTTGTACCAAAGATTGTTCCGACGGTTGATCCGGTCGATGAAGACGACGCCGGGCTCGGCATAGGCGTAGGTCGACGCCATGATGCGGTCCCAAAGCCCGCGCGCCGACACCGTGCGATAGACCTTCTTGTCGAACACAAGGTCCCACGCGCCGTCCGCCTTCACCGCCTCCATGAATTTGTCGGTGATCAGGACGGAGAGATTGAAATTGCGCAGCCGGTCCTTGTCCCGCTTGGCCTCGATGAACGCCTCGACGTCCGGATGATCGCACCTGAGCGTCGCCATCATCGCGCCGCGCCGCGACCCTGCCGACATGATCGTGCGGCACATCGCATCCCACACGTCCATGAACGAGACAGGCCCCGAAGCATCCGCACCGACGCCGCGCACCGTCGCGCCCGACGGGCGCAAGGTCGAGAAGTCATGCCCGATGCCGCCGCCCTGCTGCATGGTCAGCGCGGCTTCTTTCAGATTGTCGAAGATGCTCGTCATGTCGTCGGCGATCGAGCCCATGACGAAGCAATTGAACATCGTCACCGACCGCCCCGAACCGGCGCCGGCAATCACCCGCCCGGCCGGCAAAAAACGAAAATCGGTCAGTACACGGCGGAATTCGCCCGTCCACTTCGCCCGCAGCTCAGGCTTCTCAGCCCGCGCGACGGCGGTGGCGACACGCTCCCACGTGTCCTCGATCGTGTCGTCCTGCGAAACAACGCCCGCGCCCTTCAGCCGATACTTCAGATCCCAAATCTGACGCGAAATATCAGGCAAACGTTCCATGCGGCGGCATTCCTCAAGCGGGGTGAGACACCCTAGCCGACAAGTGATTCGCACGCAAGAATTTGTTCTCGCTCCGTTCGCAAGAGATTCGATCTAACCAATTGATAGATATTAAGAATTTAGGACGAAGCCGCAGCCGCATCGGCCGGCGCGCGCTGAAACCCGCCCTCGGCCAGCAGCCGCGCCGTCGCCCGTTCGATCCGCCCCTCAAGTTCCGCCATGAACGCCTGCCGCTTCAGCCCTGGCGGGATCGCAGGCAGCACCTCGACGATCACCTTGCCCGGTTTCCGCGCGAACCCCCGCCGCGGCCAATAGAGCCCCGAGTTATGCGCGATCGGAACACACGGCACGTCCAGCGCACCGTAAAGCGCCGCAATCCCCGGCTTGTAATCCGCGCCCGCATCCAACGGCCGCCGCGTGCCTTCCGGAAAAATCACGACCTGCCGGTTATCCGCGATCGCCGCTTTCGCATCCGCGATCAACGAACGGATCGTCTTCGCCCCGCCCTCGCGATCGATCACGATCATCTTCGCCGACTTCGCGTACCAGCCATAGCCCGGCACCCACAACAACTGACGCTTCATGACGATGGCGGGATCTGGAAACAGCACGTGCGTCGCCACCGTCTCCCACATCGATAGATGCTTGGACGCATAGATCGCAGGCCCGTCGGGAATATTCTCCCGCCCGCGCACCTCGTAATCCATGCCGGCGATGTATTTCAGGCCCCAAAAACTAACCCGCGCCCAAATCGCCTGCCCCCGAATGGTCACGCGCCGCGGCATCAACAACGCCGGGATATAGGCAAGGTTGATCAGGACGGACCACGTCCAGAAGAAGATTTGGAAGAGAAGTGAGCGAAGGAAGGTCAAGCGTAAACCCGAATGCGGTGGGCGCCAATTATACAGTTTTTTGATGCGGCGGCGCGCAACTCGCTCAATAACTCGTCGGCCCGTCTTGGCCCTGCGCCACGGAATCGCGCGGTGAGCCGGGCGCGCTTTCGATGATCGCCGACCGCGGCGGTGGCAGGGACTGCGTACCGAACCGCGTCGCGACGGCCAACCGAACGGATGAGCCGATAAACTTGAGATACTCGCCCGCCAGCACGCCGGTGGTCTCGGGATCGCTCCACCATTCCGACAACCGCACCTGATCGGGAAACACGGGGTAGGCCACCAACTGCGTCCCCGGCAACACCGCGCGCAGCTCCATCATGCTGCGCGGCATGTGATAGCTTGCGGTCACGACGATGACCGAACGATAGCGATGCCGCCCGACCCACGAGGCGGTCTCTTCCGCATTGCCGATCGTGTCGGCCGCACTGCGCCCCAGATCGATGCAGCACGACGACCGCGCCGACAGCTGCCCGACCGCGGCGAACAATTCTTCGCGCGACGTCCCTTCATGCACACCGGAAATCAGAAGCCGCTGCCCCTTGCCCTGATCGAGCAACTCGATGCCCGCGAGCAACCGCCCTTCGCCACCGGTCAGCGCCACGATGCCGTCGGCATAGCCGGGATCCGCGGACGCGCGGGGCAGGGACCAAACGAAAACGGGAAAGCCCAGCGCGGCGACGACAAACGCCGCCACGGCCACGCGAAACGCGAAGCCGGCCCATGCCAGACCAAGGGACTGCCCGGACTGCACCGGTACGTACTCCTTCGTGCAGCGACCGCTGTTACCGAGGCGCCAAGAGCGCCTCGACCGCCCCGTACAAGGAAACATAGACCGAGACCGGTAAAATGTCCTGCGGCAGCCCTTTTGCCTGGGTTTCCGCGCCTTTTCCGGTGCGCACCAGGAGGGGCGTGACCCCCGCGGCGCGGGCGGCCCGCAGGTCGCTCAACTGATCCCCGATCATGACCGCCTCATGCGGCGCCAGCCGGAAATGCCCCAGCGCTTCCCGCAGCATGCCGGGACCCGGCTTGCGTCGATCGCTGGCCGACCAGGGTGGATCCGTACACGTTAACAAAAGGTCTAGCGTCGCGCCCTTAGACGCCAGCTCCACGCGAAGCTGGTGGTGAATGCGCTCCAACATCTCGGCCGAAATAATCCCGCGCCCGACCGCCGACTGGTTCGAGACGACCGCGACCTTGATCCCGGCCCCATTGAGGCGCGCGCATGCTTCGGCAGCCTGCGGGATCATCACGAGTTCGCCCGGGTGCTTGATGTAGTCCGCGCGGTCCTCGTTCAGGACGCCGTCGCGGTCCACCATCACGAGCTTCATGGCATGCGGCCGAGCACGCGCAGCACCGTGAACCGCGCCGTGTACATCGCGATGAGCCCGATCACGACGGGCACGAAGAACAGCCAGATGTAATGCTGAGGCGCCGTCACGAACTGCGGCATGTACTGCGCCCCAACCGGCGCCTCGCGGCTATCGACGAAGAAACTGCTGCTGAGCAGCGTCACGATCGCGAGCGTCAACCCGATCAACCCGCCGCGCAAACCAAGCCAAAGGAAATGCCGCTGAAACTCCGACGCGATGAAAACGTCGCGCGCGCCGATCATATGCACGACCTCGACGATCTCGCGATGCGCCTGCAACCCCGCTTGCGTCGCGTAGATCACGATGGCGAGGGTCGCCACCGCAATGAGCAACAGCACCGCCCACCCCACGGCTTCCGAAGACGCCGCAAACGAAGCCAGCTCTTCGTTCCATCGCTTATGATCGTCGAGATGCGCACCAGGCACACCGTCGGCAAGCGCCTTGCCAAGCCCGTCAAGCTCGACCGGCTTGCCCGGCGTCAACGTCACTTCGATGAGCTGCGGCACCGGTAAATCGCCGATGACGTTGCCTTCGCCGAGCCACGGCTCAAGCAGCTTCTCCGCCTCCGCGCGCCCCAAAGGCTTCGCCGCAAAGATGCCGGGCCACTGCTGCACGAGGCGCAACGCCTCCTTCATCTGATCTTCCGGCGAGATCTGCGGCGACGGCAGCAACTGCACCGTGACCGAGCCCGACAACCCTTCAGTCCAGTCCGAAGCGAGCCGCGACAACGTCAACACCGCACCCAGCGTCAAACACGCAAGGAAGCTCATTACCGCAACAATTGTATGCAGCGTCGCGCCCGAAGCGCTGTCGCCGGGCATCAATCCTGAAGAAGTGGTGTTCACGCGCGTTTGGCCTCGGCAAGAACGGCATCGGCGGCATTTGCCGTCGTCAACCGTCCTTCCGCAAGCCGGAAAAGACGCTGCGCCGGCACGCGTTCCATGATGCGCTGATCATGCGTCGCGATGAGAACGCTGGTGCCCAGCTTATTAAGCTCGATGAACAGCCGCATGATCCGCCCGCCGATGTCGGGATCGACGTTGCCCGTCGGCTCGTCGGCGAGCAGAAGTTCAGGCTTGGCGACAACCGCGCGCGCAATAGCAACGCGCTGCTTCTCGCCGCCCGACAATGTCGCTGGCTTGGCGTTCAGGCGATTGCCGAGCCCCACCCACGACAGCAACTCTTCCACTTCGGCACGATAGCTGGACTCAAGCTCGTTCATCACCCGCCGCGGCAGCGCCACGTTTTCGAACACGGTCAGATGGTCGAGCAGACGAAAATCCTGAAACACGACGCCGATGCGCCGGCGCAGCGCCGGCAGCTCTTCACGCGGTGTGGTTGCAATCTCGCGATCGAACATCCAAATCGCACCACGCGAGGGCCGCTCGGCGAGATAGATCAGTTTCAACAGAGAAGTTTTGCCCGCACCTGACGGTCCGGTGAGCAAATGAAAGGATCCGGGCTCCAACGTGAACGAAACGTCGCGCAGAATCTCGGGGCCAAGCCCGTAGCGCATCCCGACGTTCTCGAACCGAACCACCAATTAATCCTTTTCAGTTAATGGGTTAGAACGCGACCCTGCGGTCGAGCTTGCTTGCAGCTGCGAATAGGTTGTGCCAAAAGTCCAGAATCGACACGGGCAATAGCCTGGAATGATAATTACCTGCCCCCGCTGCGCAACTCGCTATCTGCTTGAAACCGGTGTCGTAAGACCGCCCGGCAGGCAGGTTCGCTGTGCGCGTTGTCAGCATACCTGGTTCCAGGATGCGCCGCTTGATTTGCCGACGCCCATCCCCGTTCCGGTGGAAGAGCCTGAGTTCCCCACCGGCCCGGTGACCGACAAGTCGCGCATGCTGCCGCCGCCCCCGGGCTCGATTGCGCAGCCCCTGCCGCGCTTCGAGATCCCGCCGCCGCAGTCATACCAGCCGTCGTCGCAATCGTCCTCGCCCTCGCTGTCGATCCCGGGCCTCGGCATGGGCGACCGGCTGCGCACCCGTTCGCGCAGCATGGCGGGCATCTTCGCGTTAATTGCGCTTGTCGCGGGCTTCCCGCTGATCTTCTTCTCGCTGCCCGAACAGATCGTGCAGCTCTGGCCTCAATCGGCGAGCCTCTACGAATGGCTCAACATGCCCGTGAACGCGCGCGGCTTCAAAATCATCGCGACACACTCGCAGGAGATGAACGGCTCCGTTCCGACCATCGCCATCAAAGGCCAGATCATCAACGAGACCGATCGCGAACTCGCCGTACCGAAGATCCGCCTCTCCGTGCGCGACAAGGACAAGAAGGAACTCTACCACTGGACCGTGCTCGCCGATCAGCAAAAGCTGGGCGCGCACGAAGAGGGCAGCTTCACCGCGCGCCTCGAAAGCCCGCCGCCCGACGCCGCCGATCTCGAAGTTCGATTTGCCAAGGCGGGTGAGTAACGTGGCTCACTTGGAGCCCTTGTATCCCTCAGACGTGATCGCGACCCGCCTTGAATCGCTGAGCAGCGATATCGCGGCGCGTATGGGTCCCGACTTCGCGCTCGTGGCGATTCTGAAAGGCAGCTTCGTCTTCGCCGCCGATCTCATCCGCGCGCTCGCAAACCACCGCGCCAACCCCGAAGTCGATTTCATGACCTTGGCAAGCTACGGCACGGGAACCGTCTCCAGCGGCACCGTTCGCCTGCTGCGCGACGTGGAAATCGAGGTTTCAGGCCGTGAAGTGCTGATCGTCGACGATATTTTGGACTCCGGCCGCACGATCGCCTATGCCCGCCGCCATTTGCTGGAGCGTGGCGCAACCGCCGCCCGCGTGTGCGTTCTCCTGGACAAAACCGCAGGCCGCGCGCCGGATCACGCCGAACCTGCCGATTTTGTAGGCTTTTCCTGTCCGCCTGCCTTTGTCGTAGGCTACGGGATGGACCATGCGCATAAATTCCGTGGACTGCCTTTTGTCGCTATTCTAAGTGAACAAGCGACCCTGGGTACGGAGTGATGGCTAAAATCCTGATCGCGGAGAATGAACTGGCGCTCAGGGAATTTGTGGCCCGCGGGCTCGAACAACGTCGTCACAAGGTGACGATGGCCCAAGACGGTTCCGAAGCCCTCGAACACCTGAAGAAGACGAAATACGATCTTCTCCTCACCGACATCGACATGCCCATCATGGACGGCATCGCCTTGGCGCTCGCCGCCGGCCGCGACTATCCGAAGATGAAGATCATCATCATGTCGGGCCACGAACACCAAATCGAACGCGCCCACGGCCTCAGCGACTTGGTCTACCGCGTGGTCTCAAAGCCCTTCACGATCGCCGGCATCTGCGCCACGGTCGACGACGTCCTGGCGACGAAAAAGGCGAAGTAGCGCTAGCGCCCCATCTGCTTCGGATCATAGAAGAACGTCTCCGTCGCAATCTTATCGCCACGCCAAGTCTGCCAGGCGACCTCTTCCATCGAAGCCGCCGCCCCGCCCGCCTTCGGCACAAACGTAAATCGCCAGCGGATCACAACACGATCCCCGTCGATCAACGGCGCAGCCAGCAATTCGGTATCGACGCGCTCAACTCGCGACAGCGCCTTAGCCTCATGCGCCATAAGAACCTCGCGTCCAACCCGCGGCGCAGCCTGGTTCTCCTGCATCCAAGCGTCTTCGGTGTACCAGTCGCGAATAGCCCCGACATGATCGCCACTGACGACCTGTGCAATGAAAGCATCCACCGCTACCCGATTGGGCATCCCCACTCTCTCCGCCTGACAAGACCACAAATTGTGTCATGGTCCGCGAAGGCGGACCACCCACGACTTCCTTGCCGTGCAGCAAGGTTCTCGCTGCTTTGACGATTCACGAGCGGCTTGGTGATCTTGGTGTTTCAATCCGACGAAACTTGAAGTGCGCCGACGCCATCAAGTCGTGGGTGGTCCGCCTTCGCGGACCATGACACGGCTGTGAGCTAGAACCGCCGCAACAACCGCTCGATATATTCAAGCTCCGGCACAGGACGCCCGCGCTCCGCCGCGCGTCGTTGTAGTTCTTCCAGAATCTCGCGCGCCTTCTGAATGTCGATCTTGTCCGGCACCTTCACCGAGTCGCCAAACGACGGCCCGAAGGACGAGCGCGGCCGTCCGAACGGATCCTCGTCTTCGCCCGCACCCTGCCCGTCGCCGGTGCCCGTGCCTTGCCCCGCCATCTGCTGCAGCAATTGCTTCGCGAGCGCCTCGCCGCCCTTGCGCATTTCGTCCAGCGCCTGCTGCTGACTATCGCCGGCCGAGCCCAATTCGCCGGTGCCCAGTTGATCGGTCGCTTGATCCATCGCGTCCTGCGCGCGCATCAACGCCTTCGCGCCTTCCGAATCCGGCTTGCCGCCGCCCTTCTTGATGATGTCCGACAACTCGTCGCTGAGCTTGCCTTGATCGCCTTTGAGCGGCGACGACTTGCCGCCGCGATCGCCGGCTTCTTCGTTCGCTTGCTTCTCGCGGAACGTCTTGTCCATCAGCCCACGCTGACGCGCCATGATCTGGCCCAGCTTCTCCAGCGCTTCGGTCTGCGCCTTCTGCTCCGCCGACATCTGACCGCCGCCCGGCGCCTGCAAGTTCTCAAGCAGGTTCTGGAGTTGCGCCAGCATCTGCTGCGCCGCCGCGCGCGAACCTTGCCGCGACAGATTCTGGATCTGCTCTAGCATCGATTGCAATTCCTGCGGCCGGATCACGCGCCCGCCGGGCATTTGCGGCATGTTTGGCTGGTTCTGAGCGTTCTGCGCCATCGCCTTCACAGCGCGATCGATCGCCGCGCGCAGCTGCGCCATCAGTTGCTCGATCTCTTCCTGCGGCGCGCCGTTGGCCAGCGCCTCCATCAACTTCTGCTGGATCGCGCGCAGTTCGGCTTGTGCTTGCGGCGCATCGCCCTGCTCGACGCGCATGGCAAGGTCCCACAGCAATTGCTGCGCATCGGCGACGTCGTCGCCAAGCTTCGTTCGCGAAACCATGTAGAACGCCGTGCGCAAACCTAGATAAACACGCGCATCCGGCATGAACCGCTCGGGCGCGATCGACAAAGCGTCCAGGGCCTTCGCGACCAGCGGTGCCGAAGACACATCGCGCGCCAAACTACGGCGCTGTTCGATCAAGGCGCGCGCCAGCGGCTGGTTGAACTTGCGCTCCGGCAGCGTGACCTTCACCGCCTTCGACACGCCTTCGTGCCCCGCCTCATCTTTCGCATGCAACGTAATAGTGACGGGCAGCCCGGCCCACACATGCGCGGTCAGGTCCTTGAACACCGTCGCATCGCCATCGCGCGCAGGCGCGGGCGGCAACGGCAATTCGAACGCGATCGGCGGCGGCGCTTTGCGGTTCGACGGCGTCGGCACGTGGTTCAGCGAAATCCGAGCCTCAGCCGATGTCACGCCATAATCGTCTTTGACCAAATAGTTGAAGCGAAGCGACTGCGCTTGCGTGATCGCCAGCGGCGTCTTGAACGCGATCGTCGGCTTCGTATCGCCCTTCGTCGTAAAGCGCCAATTCGCCGCCTGCGAAGCATTCAGCGACACCCGCACCTGCATCGACGTGTCGATGAGCAGCTTCGCATCGCGTGCGTCGCCGCCCGCAGGAACAAAATCCGCCCGCGCTTGCTTCGGCACCGATCCGCCAAAGCCGTTGACGCGCAGCACCGCCGAAGCATCCCCATGCGTGCGCACCGTCAGCGTCGATCCCTGCGGCACGTCGATCGCCACATTCTGCGTTGCAGTCTCCGACGTCAGATGCCGCGGCGGCTCGCCGGTATAGGACGGCGGCGTCACCCAAGCCTCAAACGTCGCGGGCACGTTGCCCTGCGCCAGTCCCGGCGACATGGCAGCCGCAAGCCGCATCGGCACCTCGGACCAGTTCGCCACGACCAACGCCATGATCACCAGCACCATCGCGATACGCAGCGCATGCGGATCGCGCGCGGCCAACGAAAGCTTTGGCCAAGCCACGGTCAGCCGGTCGATGTGATGCATCACCCAGCGCCGGTGCGCATGCCACAGCCGCGCGGTGTCGTCGTCAGTGCCCGTCGCGGGCCGGTCTTCCAGCGCGCTCAACGGCCGATGCTGCAAGCCGCTCGATTGTTCGAGATGGCGCACGGCTTGATCGCGCGTCGGCACCGAGGTCCGCTTCAGCGACCACATGACGGCGGCGATCAAGGCGCTGCAGAGCGCCGTCAAAACGACCAGATGCAGCCACGCCGGCAGATAAACAAAAACATTGGCGAGCGCGAGAATGAGAAACAACCCGACGACGCCGCCAGCGGGCCACAACACCGGCCACAGCCTCTCCGCGCCAAGCGACACCCAGCTGAGCAGCACGCGACGGTTCACCGCCTGGGGCAAGCCCGGCCGATCGTCGTCGTTCAAATTGTGCTCGTTACCGCTCACGCATCACTCGCGGGCCTGAACACCTTTTCGCCTCACAAGAGCCAGTCAGGCCAACGCTCTTGCGCGATCATTTCGTCGACAGTTTGGCGCGGCCTTGTGACCGCAAATTGACCGCCCTTAACAAGCACTTCCGGTGCCAGGGGCCTGGCATTGTAGCTTGAGCCCTGGACCGCGCCATAGGCGCCTGCGGTAAGTATGGCCACCAGATCGCCTGCCGAAAGCGGCGGCAGTTCACGATCCCGTGCAAACAAATCCGCGCTTTCGCAGACGGGTCCGACGACATCGTAAACCCTGCGTTGAACGCCCAGCGCTTGCCTAACCGGCACAATATCGTGCCACGCATCGTACATAGCGGGCCGGATCAAATCGTTCATCCCCGCGTCCAAAATGATGAACTCTTTTTCATCGCCCTTTTTCACCGTGATGACCTCGGCGACGAGGATCCCGGCGTTCGCGACGATGAGCCGTCCGGGTTCCACGACCAGCTGCGCGTCCAGGTCGCCCAGTGCCTCGCGCACGATCGCGCCATAGCTCGCCGGGTCCGGTGGCAGCGGCCCATCCTGGCGATAAGGCACGCCAAGCCCGCCGCCGAAATCGATGCGCGAAAGCTTATGCCCGTCCGCGCGCAGGGTTTTCACCAAACCGACAAGTTTCGCGAACGTTTGTCGGAACGGCTCAAGGTCGGTGATCTGACTGCCGATATGCGCGGCCACGCCCACGGCCTCAAGGCCGGGCAGGGTGGCCGCATGCGCATAGGCGCCGCGCACGCGCGACCAGCCGACGCCGAATTTATTCTCCGCCTTGCCCGTCGAGATCTTCGCGTGCGTCTTCGCATCGACGTCCGGATTAACACGCAGCGCGAACTTCGCCCGCACGCCCTTCGAAAGCGCCACCTCGTTCAGAACGTCGAGTTCGTATTCGCCCTCGACGTTGAACTGAAAGATGCCGGCGTCCAGCGCCGCCGCGATCTCAACCCGCTTCTTGCCGACGCCCGAAAACACGATCTTTGACGCCGGCACGCCACCGGCCATGGCTCGCTTCAACTCGCCGACCGAGACGATGTCCGCCCCGGCGCCCAGCGCCGCCAGCGTCTTGATAACCGAAAGGTTGCCGTTCGCTTTCACCGCATAGGCGATCAACGTGCCTTTCGGCACAGCACTTTCAAACACCCGATAGTGGCGTTCGAGTGTCGCCGACGAATAACAATAGAACGGTGTTCCGACCGCAGCCGCGATTTCCGCCACCGGCACGTCTTCGGCGTACAAAACGCCATTGCGATAATCGAAGTGGTTCATCGTATCCTAGGGGTGCTTCGGCCGCTCCACGGGTGTACGGAATTTCCCATGCGTTCGCCACAGCTCCAGTCTGCGATCCAACAGGTTTACGCCGAATTTCGAAGCGCAAAGCCAAGCGCCATCGAAGGCTGCCCCTGCTGCACGACTTCGAAGGACGCGTGCCGCCTCCTTGCCAAGGATCTTCACGACCTGACCGCGCGGGACTTGAGCCCCTATGGCGTCTCGCTGTTCCTGACGGTCGGCGACGAACCGGACTTTCAGTACTTCCTGCCGCGCCTGCTGGAGATCGCGGCGACCGAAGACTGGTGGCCGTCGCCGCCGATCCTGCTCGAAAAACTGAAGCTGGCGCATTGGCAGACGTGGCCTACGACACGCCGCGCTGCCGTCAAACGCGTGATCGACGTCTGGTTTGCCGAATGCCTCGACAGTCAGCCTACCGGCTCCGACATCGACGACATGCTGTGCGGTATCGCCCGCGCCGACCTGGCGCTGGATGAGTATCTGGAGGTGCTAGCGAAGCATCCAGACGAACTTCGCGCCTTCTTCGCCATCCACGCCCACGCGTTCTTCAAACGCGGGCGATTGGCGGACGGCTTATGGAAGGACAACACGGTCGGCGAATTGGCCGTGCTCGATTTCTTCGACACGCCCGCCGTCCGTGAGCAGCTGGGCCACTAACGCGTGAGCGCGGCGACGCTCGCCTTCGGCGGCTCCAGCGGGCCCTTCTTGCCGCAGGCCGAGACGCCCAAGCCCGCGATCAACGCCGCGACCACCATCAAACGCATGATCATTTGAGCTGCTCCTGCCAATAGCGAACCTGTTCGCGAACCTGCGCCGGCGCCGTGCCGCCGAAACTTGTGCGGCTGGCGACCGAGGCGTCCAATCCCAACACCGACTGTACATCGGCCGTGATGCCGGGCTCAACCGATTGCAGCTCCTTCAAGCTCAGATCGGACAGCCCGCATTTGCGCGCCTCCGCCAGCGCCACAATGCGCCCGGTGATGTGGTGCGCCTCGCGGAATGGCTTTTTCAGCACCCGCACCAGCCAATCGGCCATATCCGTCGCCGTCGAAAACGCCTCGCCAGCGGCCGCCCGCATCGCCTCTTCGTTGGCCGTCAGATCTTCGACCATGCCGGTCATCGCGGCGAGCGCCAGCGAAGCCGAGTCGGTCGCATCGAACACCGCCTCCTTGTCTTCCTGCATGTCCTTGGCGTAGGCGAGCGGCAAGCCCTTCATCACGCCAAGCAATGTCATAAGTGAGCCGGTGACGCGCGCACACTTCGCGCGCACGAGTTCCGCCGCATCCGGATTGCGCTTCTGCGGCATGATCGACGACCCAGTCGAAAACGCATCCGACAACCGGATGAAGCGAAACGCCGGCGAACTCCACAGCACGACCTCTTCGGCCAGCCGCGACAGATGCGTCGCCATGATCGCGCACGCACTCAAATACTCCAGCGCAAAGTCCCGCGACGACACCCCGTCCAGCGAATTGCGCATCGGCCCGGCGAAACCCAACTCGCGCGACGTCGCCTCCCGATCCAGCGGAAACGACGTCCCCGCCAGCGCGGCCGACCCCAGCGGATTCTCGTTCACCGTGGCCCGCGCCGACGCAAAGCGCGCCCGGTCGCGCGCCGCCATCTCGACATAGGCCAGAAGGTGATGCCCGAACGTGATCGGCTGCGCCGTTTGCAGATGCGTAAAGCCGGGCATCACCGTCGCCGCATGAGCTGCCGCTTTCGCCACCAAGGCGCGCTGAAACGCCAAGAGCCCCGCGTCCATCGAGTCGATGGAGTCGCGCACCCAAAGCCGGAAGTCCGTCGCCACCTGATCGTTGCGCGAGCGGGCCGTGTGCAACCGCCCCGCCGCATCGCCGATGAGGTCCTTAAGCCGGCTCTCCACGTTCATGTGGATGTCTTCCAGCCCCCGCGAAAACGTGAACCTGCCTTGATCGATCTCGGCTTTGATCGCGTCCAATCCGCCTATAATCGCCTGCGCGTCCGCCTGCGAGATTATGCCGCGCCCGGCCAGCATCCGGGCATGCACTTTCGAGGCGGCGATATCTTGGGCATAAAGGCGCTTGTCGAAATCGATGGAGGCATTGATCGCCTCCATGATCGCGGCTGGTCCCCGGGCAAACCGCCCGCCCCACATCTGGTTGGTCGTCATCAGGTCACTGTTCCGAATGGCAAGAAAGTCGATCGTTGAATGACCACAAGTTGGCGTTGGGCTGTGATCGTCCTGGTCGGCGCCATTGTGGCCGCCGCCACCTTTGCCGTCTACATGCTCTCGGGTCTTAACGATGAAGAGGTCCCGGACAAACTGGGCAGCATCGACAACTTCATCGCCGCCCGCGAAATAAAACCAGCGCCCCTCCTGACCTTCCTCGACGAGGAAAGCACGAAGCTCACCCTCGAAAAATTCCGCGGCAAAATCGTCGTGCTGAATCTCTGGGCCACCTGGTGCACCCCGTGCGTCGCCGAGATGCCGATGCTCGACCGCTTGCAACAACAGTTGGAAGGCGTGGGCGTCGTGGTGGTCGCGCTGTCGATCGACCGCGGCGGGCCCGAAGTCGTGCGCGAGTTTTTCGATGAGCACGAGATCACGCATCTGGGCGTCTACGTCGACCCGACGATGCGCGCTCAAAGCGACGTCAGCGCCATCGGTCTGCCCACGACCATCATCATCGACCGCGAAGGCAACGACCGCGGCCGCATCGTCGGCCCCGCCGAATGGGACGACGCCGAAGCCGCCGACCTCGTCCTCAAAGCCAGCGCACCGTTGGAATAGAGTCGATGTCCGCCTCCGCCGAACTCACCCAATCAATCTTCGACCTGACCAGCGCTGCCGGTGCGCAGTTCTTCGCCATGCTGCTCGGCGCCTTCCTGGCCAGCCTCGGCGGCTTCTCCGTCGCATGGGTGCTCGACCGCATGGAGCGAAAGCGTCAGGAACGTTCTATCGCCCTTGTCTGCCTCGATCTGCTGACGTCGCTCGGCGTGCTGACCAAACTCGCCGAAGGCGCACGCGGCCGTGGCGACCCGTACGGCCCGCTGACGGTTCGCCTGGTGCGCAGCTGCCTGCGCGATCTCGAAGTCTACGAGCGCAACCGCGAACGCGTCGCTGATATTTCCGATCCGGTCTTGCGCGCCGAAATCTACGAATGCATGGCGCGCCTGCTGATGTGCATCGAAGGCATCCTGAACGAGACCGACATTATCGCCGCCACGACCGAAACCATCGAAGCCGCGCGCGAACGCGGCGACGCCGCAAAGGCCGAGGCGCTGGAAAACCAGTGCCAGCAGCGCGCAGCCCGCCGCGACGCCTCGTTCGACTTTATGGTCGAAACCGCGCACGAATTCGGCGCTCCATTGTCGGCGAAGCTGCGTGTCGTCGCAAAATCCGAAGCGCAAAATCTATCGCGCATAGTCGACACCGGCGCGCCGTCACCTGCGCCCACGCCGCCCGCGACCTAAGCATCAGTTCGATTTCGGATAGTGCCGTACCAAACGTTGCTGGCGGATATGTGCAACGGCAAGCGCCCGCCACCCACACGGCCGATGCCCGCGTTTGCGCATCGCATCCGCCATGGAAAACAGCGCACGCTGCTTGGCAAAGACGCCGGCGAAAGCCTGAAGCATCGACAGCCGCGGATCCCAAAACTGAATCGCCTCGGATCCTGCGCCGTTGATTTCGATGATCGTAAAACGGCCCGCTTGCAGATCGGCCATCGTCTCGAACTTCACGTCAAAACGGCCATAGTGAAACTCGCCGATCGACCGCGCGATCGCATCGACCGCCGCCTCAAGCGCCGGCGTGATCATCGCCGTTAAATCCTCATACCTCCCGCCCACGCGAACGGAGGCGACGGTGGTCAACGCAACGAGCACGCCCGCAGCCGGCACGCGTGCAATGACCTCGTCGCCTAACGCCTCGCGATAGACCGCCGCCTTCCGACGCGCGCGCTCGTCGGCATCGATGAGGTGACCGACACTGCTCATGCCGTCGCCGACGACATGCGGCGCATGCCGAACCGTCAGCGCACACACGCGCCCGCTCGCCGCGCCCGCCTCGCGCACATAGAGCAAGCCGGCCTCGTTCTTCTCACGCGCAAACCGCTGCAGCAGGAACGCGGCGTCGCGCGGAAACGCGCGCGCATACGCGGAAAGGTCACCGTCGCTTTCGATACGCCGGACGCCGTACCCGCACCAACCGATATCGGGCTTGGCGATCAACGGGTAATCGAGACCCACGCGCCTCCGGACCGCGAGCGCTTCGTCGCCGGGTGAAACTGCCGCCGTCGTCGCGACCCACGCACGAAGCTCAATCGCGATCGGCGCCAGATAGGCCAACTTCGACTCACCAACCAACCCGCCGGTTTCGATTCGTGGATTGAGCGCCGACGGCAACGTCGCACTGCGGTAAATAAGCCCAAGCCACAGCCATTGCGCCACCAGCGGTACGCAAAGCAGCCATTTTGGCAGCCGATCGATCGCGGCGATGGGGGGAAACGCGTCGGTCAAGGAACTGTCCGCGTCACCGCGGGTTAAACTTTGACCGGTATGTTGGACCGCGAGATCAGCCATCGTGATGACTTTCGCAGACATAGGTATTTCCCCCGACGCAGCGTACGGACCGCTGCTCTACGTCTCGCTGTACTTCACGACGTTTGTTCACGAAGGAACCGCGATCGCGACGGGCGCGATCTTCGTCCTCCAGCAGCAATCGACGCCCACCCTGACCGCGGCCTGCCTCGTCGCCGGAATCGTCTCGGGCGATCTCGGGATCTACGGCCTCGGCGCACTCGCACGGCGCAGCGCATGGCTGCAGCGCCGACTGGGCGTAGCCGGCCGCGTGAAGTCGCAACATTGGTTCAGCCATCACGTGATCCCGACGGTCGCGATGTGTCGCGTCGTGCCCGGCGTGCTCTTCCCGACATTCCTCTCGTACGGCTGGTGCGGTGTTCCGTTCCGCAAGTTCGCGGCTACGACCCTCATCGTCACCGGTCTCTACGTGCCGCTGCTGCTCACACTCTTCGTGCAATTCGGCAAACAGATCGCGCCGTTGATTCAGCATGGGCCCTGGCTCGTGGCTGGCGCGCTGGTCATGGCGGCGACGGTGTTTGTGTCGCGCTATCTCTGGACGCGCTATCGCGACCGCGAGCCGGCAGGCCTTCCTGTCGCTGAGTTGTGCCCGCAGCCGGCAGCTTGAATTCCGCACGGTATCGATCAAAGCACCGCGCGCCGCACCACAAGCGCAGCACCGCACCCTCGGCCATCGCCTGCGCACGACGCGGATCTTCCGCCACCAGCGGCTTCAGCACCTCATCGTTCCACGCGCGCGAATGCCGGATGTCGAGCGCCGCATGCAAAGCGAAGTAGTGCCGCGCGTCCGGCGGCAGCCCAAGCCGGCGCAAGCCGTCGTCGACGTGGCCCACGCGCGTCGGCGCCGTCATCTCGATCGCGCCCAGCGCGCCAACGGAATGAAACGCAAAGCGCCGATTGCACGCCAGCGCCATCATCACATTCCCAAGCGCCAGCGCTTCCGGCACCGTGGTCTCATGCTGAGGCACGATGTTGAGCAGATCGGCCAACCGGCCCAGCATCGGCCCGTGCATGCCCTTCGCCGCACCGCGCCCCATCTCGTCCCAGTAATTGCGCGCCATCTCAAGCTTCGCACGCGTCGGCATTTTGATTTGCGTCAGCGCCACAAGGTCGTCGAACCCCGCCTCGCCCGCGATCTCTTGCTCCAAGAACCAGCGCATCTCCGCAAACGTCGCATGCGCGGCGAGCCACGGAAACAAGGGATCACCTTGGCCAGGCCCCGTCGCGCGCAAACCTTCGAACCACGCCACGAACGCGTCTGGACGGTCCGGCACGTGCCCTACTATCGGACGGATATGCGCAAGCGCCGCGTCGATGAACTCGCCTTCGAGCTTGGCAAGTGCATCGTCCTCGACAATCTCGTCGCGCCAATCCGGCCGCGGCAAGTGCGGCTCCAACCGGCGCGCGTTAAAGCGCACCAGGTCAAGCTGCTGCGCGCCGAACAGCGCACCGTCGAGCGGTTCAATGCGTGTTGCGTGCGTGTGCATCGTGGCGACCTCCCGGCGCGGTGACGGTCAACACCACCGCGGCAATTCGGTCGACCTGGGCGTAAGCAGGTTCGTCGAGCTCCTCGCCGAACACGTCCGGATCGTACTCGTCATAAGTGAAAGGGCGATCGCCAAGCCGCGTCGTCACGGCCTCGCGAAATTTGTCGATCCCGGCCACAACCGGCGCGCCCGTGTACAGCAGCAACCGTCCGCCTGGTGCGAGCTTGTGCAACGCCTCCTCAACGATGCGCAAGGCGAGATCGAATCCCAAAGCCCCGCCGCCATGGCGATAAACGCGCGCGCCTGCATCGACCAGATAGGGTGGATTCGCCATAATGATATCGGCGCGCTCGTCGATCCCGCGCATGACGTCGCTTTGCAAGACGCGCGCGTCGCAACCGTTCAATGCCGCATTGATGCACGCAAAACGCACAGCGCCTGGATTGATGTCGCCGAGGACCAATTCCACGCGCGTGGATGGCGTCAGAAGAGATTGCAGATAAATCCCGCCGGCACCGCTGCCGCAGCCGATGTCGACCACAGTGATGGACGGGCCGTCATCAACATCACAAAATGTTGTGCGCAGCGCGTTGGCGAACCGGTAGGTGTCGGGCCCAAAGAACACCGCATCCGCCGTGTCTGTCGGAAACGCGGAGTGCATGAACAACTGCGCCCCCAGCGTGGAAAACCGCACGGTGCTGCGACACAAATTGCCGCTCGCCGTCAGAGCCTCGCCCTCGCGCAAGGCCGCCAGCATCTCGCCGGGAAGCACATCGGGCGAAAACGACCGGCTCCAGCCAAAAACATCGTCGACAGTTGCGGCGATTTGCTTATCCGCACGCGCGTTGACCCGCGCATGGGTCGCCGGTGTCACGGTCGTAAACTGATAGCCGCGCGCTTTGAGCTGCCGGCCCAACGCAACAAGCGCTGCATCCCGATGATCGAGGAGCATGTTTAAGGGGTCCGGTTACTGGCGCTCTCCAAACGCGGATGGAGAGCGTTGGTTCCCTTGGGGAGCCCCGCTGTTAGGCCGCGCCCATCGCCGCGTCGAGCGTCGTCCACGTGGCCGTGCAATCGACGACCTGATTGAGCGCCTGCGCCTTATCGATCGCCATGACGGTCAGCCCTGCCTCGATCGCCTGGAACGGCGACACGGGAAACTCCGCTTCGTTCGCAAGCGCCGCCATCAGATCGCGCGCCATCGCCACGTCGGCGCCGTTATGGTCGCTCTCCGACACGCTGAACTGCTTGCGATACGGCGCACCCGTTTCCATTGTCCGCCGCCACATCAAGGTGTTGCGCACCAGATCGGCGATCAGCGTCCCCTCCGTCCCGGCCACATACCAGCGCCGCTCGCGCAGCGACGTCATGCTGTTCGAATGAAACGACAGCTGCACGCCGTTCGCATACTGCACCAGCGCCGTCTGATGATCGGTGACGTTCGCGTCGGTCAGGAAGGCGTCTGGCGTGGATGCCCACCCGCCTGGCCACATCTCGAACGCCTCGTTGCCGTCCGTATAAACGCGCACGGCAGGCTCGCGATCGGCGCGAAAAATTCCGCGCCCGCCAAAGCTCGCCACCCGCTGCGGCCGGGCGCCCGCGATCTCGCTCAGGATGTCGAAGTCGTGGCACACCTTGTCGAGCATGAACGACCCGCCCCACTCGCGCTTGCGCCGCCAATTGCGCGCGAGATAGGCGCCATGCTCTGGCGGCAAATGCTCCGTCGCGTCGATGGAAACGATCTGCCCCAAATGCCCTTCATGCACGACGTCCAGAATCTCGCGAACGATGGGCGCCGACCGCATCACGAGGCCCACGAACAACGGCGGCGTCTCCTCCGTCGAAAGCCGCTGCGCCAACGCGTAGGACTCGTTCTCCGTCTTGACGATCGGCTTCTCCGCAAACACCGGCGCGCGCCCATAGAGCGCCAGCATCAGATGCTCCGCATGCAGATGATTGGGCGATCCGATCAGAACCAGATCGTGCGGCCCCGACGTCAGAAGCTGCTCCGCGCTGCGATAGGCCTCGCCGGTGGCGATCCCCTCGGCCTGCACCCGCTCAAGCCCGACGGGCTCAGGATCGAAATAGCCGTCGAGTTCGAATTCTGCGCCCGCCGTCTTCAGCGCCGACAGCACCGCCGCAATCCGCTGGCCGAGGCCTATGACTGCAAATCGCATCGTCCGCGTCACATCTCAAGTCGCGGGCAGCCGACGCGCAGCATGTTGCCGTTGAGGTCGATGAGCACGAACTCCGGCACACCCCAAGGCTTCTGCTCGATCGGCATCAGCTTTCCCACGCCCGCGGCCGCGAACGCACGATACGTTCCTTCCAGATCGTTGACGTAGATGTAGCAGGTGTGATCCCGGATTGTGCCGTCGATGCCGGGCGCCTCGAAGAACTGCAGCTGCACGCCGTCGCGGATCATAAACAGGAACGAGTCCGGCGGCTCCTGCTCATGCGCGCAGATAAAGCCCAGCTTCTCGTAGAACGCCCGCGTCTCGGCGGGGTCGCGCATGGGCATCGTCGGAACAGCAAAGTCAGGCATAAATCACCACCAGGACCGCCAAAGAATTAGCCCTTCCCGCGTCGCCGAGGGAAGGGCCAAAAATCACAGCCGATGCATGGGCGGTATTACCGCGTCGGAACGGGCTTCTCACCGCGATAGTCGTAGAAACCACGCTTGGTCTTCTGCCCAAGCCACCCGGCCTCGACATACTTCACGAGAAGCGGGCAGGGGCGATACTTCGAGTCCGCGAGGCCTTCGTACAGCACCTGCATCACCGACAGACACGTGTCGAGACCGATGAAGTCGGCCAACTGCAGCGGCCCCATCGGGTGATTGGCGCCAAGACGCATGGCTGTATCGATCGCTTCAACCGTACCCACGCCTTCGTACAGCGTGTAGACGGCCTCATTGATCATCGGCAGCAAGATGCGGTTGACGATGAAGGCCGGGAAGTCTTCCGAATTCGCCGACGTCTTGCCCAACTTCTTGACCAGCGCCTGCACCGACAGGAAGGTTTCTTCCTCCGTCGCAATGCCGCGGATCAACTCGACCAACTGCATCAACGGCACGGGGTTCATAAAGTGCAGACCGATGAACCGCTCCGGCCGGTCGGTGACCGACGCCAGGCGCGTGATCGAAATCGACGACGTGTTCGACGCGATCATCGCCTGCTTCGACAACCGCGGACAAAGATCGACGAAAATCTGCTTCTTCAGCTTCTCGTCTTCCGTCGCCGCTTCGATGGCGAGATCGACGTCGCGGAACGCATCCAACGACTTCGCCGGCTGGATATTCTTCATCGCCCGGTCTTTGTCGGCGTCGGTGATCTTGCCGCGTGCAACCTGCCGCGAGAGATTTCCGGCGATGATGTCGAAGGCAGCCTCGATCCGCTCCGCCTTCACGTCGTTGAGCAGCACGGTGTAACCCGCAAGAGCGCACACATGGGCAATACCATTGCCCATCTGACCTGCACCGATCACGCCGACACGTTCGATATTCATGGCACCTATCTCGCGCTCGCCCGGACCCAACGCCCGTGCGGCTAGAAGTTGATGTGACCCCGGCCCGTTCTGCCCTTGCCCCTCAATACCCTTGCTTCTTCAGCTCGTCGTCCAATTCCGGCACCGCCTTGAACAGGTCGGCGACGAGGCCGTAATCGGCCACTTGGAAGATGGGGGCTTCTTCGTCTTTGTTGATCGCGACGATGACCTTCGAATCTTTCATACCCGCCAAATGCTGAATGGCGCCTGAAATACCGACCGCGATGTAAAGTTCCGGCGCGACGACCTTGCCGGTCTGACCGACCTGATAATCGTTCGGCACAAAGCCCGCATCGACGGCCGCGCGGCTCGCGCCGACGGCAGCCTTCAGGCGATCGGCGATCTTCTCCAGCAGGTGGAAGTTCTCACCCGACTGCATACCGCGCCCGCCCGACACGACGACGCGCGCCGAAGCCAACTCAGGACGCTCAGATTTCGACAGCTCGTCTTTCACGAACTCCGAAACGCCGGGACCCTTCGCCGCGTCGATCGTCTCGACGGCAGCCGAACCGTTCAGCTCCGCCGCCTTGAACGCGGTCGAACGCACGGTGATGACCTTCTTGCCCGCACCCGCCTGCACCTGCTGCAGCGCGTTGCCGGCATAGATCGGCCGCGTAAACGTATCCGGCCCGTCGACCGAAATGATCTCGGAGATTTGCGGTACGTTGAGAGCGGCCGCCACGCGCGGCATGAAATTCTTGCCGCTGGTCGACGCCGGCGACAGCACCGCGTCATACTTGCCGGCGAGTTCGACGACCAGCGCCGCCATGTTCTCAGCCAGCTGCTGCGCATACTGCGCGTCATCGGCGAGCAAAACCTTGCCGGCGCCCGCGATCTTCGCCGCCGCATCGGCAACGGCCTTCGCGTTGTGACCCGCAACCAGAATGTCGACGGGTGATCCCAACGCCTTCGCGGCCGTCATGGACTTCACCGTGGAATCTTTGAGCGACGTGTTGTCGTGCTCGGCGATCAGAAGAACGGCCATTAGATTACCCCCGCTTCGTTCTTCAGCTTGTCGACAAGTTCCTGGACCGTCTTCACCTTGGCGCCGCCCTTACGCTTCGGCGGCTCGGTCACCTTCAGAACTTTCAGCAGCGGCGCGGGATCGACGCCGTAATCGGCCGGCGACTTCTCGTCGATCGGCTTCTTCTTGGCCTTCATGATGTTCGGCAGCGACGCATAGCGCGGCTCGTTCAAACGAAGATCGGTCGTGATGATCGCGGGCAAGTTCAACCGCAGCGTCTGCAAGCCGCCGTCGACTTCGCGCGTGACTTCCGCCTTACCGCCTTCGACGACAACCTTCGACGCAAACGTCCCCTGACCCCAGCCCAAAAGCTGCGCCAGCATCTGTCCCGTCTGATTGCTGTCGTCGTCGATCGCCTGCTTGCCCAGGATGATGAGCTGCGGCGACTCCGCCTTGGCGATGCCCGCCAAGATCTTGGCGACGGTCAGAGGCTCAACCTCATGATCGACCTTCACCAGGATGCCACGATCGGCGCCCATCGCGAGAGCGGTGCGAATGGTTTCCTGCGTAGCCTGAGGACCAACCGACACGGCGATGATCTCCGTGACGACGCCCTTTTCCTTCAGCCGGATGGCTTCCTCGACGCCGATTTCGTCGAAGGGATTCATCGACATTTTGACGTTGGCCAGATCGACGCCGGTCTGGTCGGCTTTCACGCGAATTTTGACGTTGTAATCAACGACGCGCTTGATCGGTACAAGCACCTTCATCAGGCAGTTCTCTCCGGTGGAAGGGGGCCGCGCTTCGTAGGAGCTCGCGCATTGCCCTCATGATATTCGTGTAATTGTGCGGTGCACAAATTACGTGCAACCGTGAAACGTGTCAACGAAACTGGGACCGTTAAGCTTGCCAGGTGCCAAACGTCTGTGGGTGAGCGGCCCCGGCCGCGGGACCGCCTTTCTGCACAGAGTTTAGACGCGCCTAACGTTCGGGCGCGCCCCCGAATAGTGGCTGATCGCTGCGTTTGAACAATCCGACGAGGATGACGCCCGCGGCAAAGCCGCCCAGATGGGCCCACCACGCTGTTCCATCCTGGATGTCATAGACCACGAAGAAAATCTGCGTCGCAACAAACGCCCCGATCACCACCCACGCTGGCAGCTTCAGCGGCAACCGCATGAACGCCAGCGACCACATCTTCACCCGCGGATAGAGCATGATGTACGCGCCGACGATGCCCGAGGTCGCGCCCGATGCGCCGATCAAAGGCGCCTCCGATCCAACGTTCATGGCCACATGGGCGAGCCCCGCCGCGATGCCGGTCAGCAGGTAAAAGATCAGGAACTTCAGCGATCCCATGGCGTCTTCGATGTTGTCGCCGAAAACCCAAAGAAACAGCATGTTTCCGATCAGATGCCACCAATCGCCATGCAGAAACATGTAGGTGATGAGTGTGGCTTCGGGCGGCAAACCGGCGAAATCGATGGGCACCGTCGCACTGCCCTCAAGCAGCGCCGACGGTGTAACCCCCGCCATCTGCGCGACACCCATGAGGCCCGCTTCGCCCAGCGAATCCTGCCAGATGAAGACGATCACGTTGATGATGATCAACCCGACGGTGACGAACTGAAACCAGATGAATTTCAGAGGGTTGTCGTCTTTAAGCGGCAGAAAAACCATGGATGCCTCGGAGAGGTTTGCCCGAACTTGGCAAACCATACCCGACGCGTCGTCCACACGCGAACGGCGAACGTGCCGCAACGGAAAGGAGGGTTTTCCTAGACTTTCAGGTGCGTCCGCACGTCGTCCAGCACGCGAAGCCAGTTGTCGACATGCCGCTTTAGATTCGCGGTCGTCACGCCGTCCTTGATGTTCACCGAGTAGTCGAACATGAACATCTTGGCGTCTTTGCTCAGGTAAGCGCGGCCGAAGACGAATTTTTGATTGTAGACGTTGGCCGAGTCGACGCCGGCGTTCTTGGCCAGGTCCCACTGCGCCAGAAACTGCAGATTGTTGCAGCGCCGCTTGTCTGCGCCGGTGCCGGTGCAGTCGTACATATTCACGTAGAACTCTGTTCCCTTCGGCGTTTTCGCCGACAGCCAGGGATCGGCATCCGATGTCGTCGAGTCCTTCACCGTCATCCCATGCGACGCCAACACATCGACGAGTTCGCCGCGCGTGATGCCGCCTTCGATCAGTTTGACCTTCGCCACGGGCGCCGCGGCGAGCGCAGCACCGACGAGGCCGAGCGCCGAAATGGCGGCAATGAGCAACGACTTGAGCATGGGGCTTGGTCTCCGCGACACCGGACGATGAAGGCGGCGAAATGTAATCCCGCCTCCCGCAAATTCAACTGACGCAAAGTTTAAGTGCGATTGGCGCCGGGCACCCAAAGCACGTCGCCGCCCGCGCTAAAATTGGCGAACCGCGCGGCGACGAACAGAAAATCAGATAGGCGGTTCGTATACTTCACCGCCGTTTCGCCCACCGGCTCGCTCTCCGCAAGCTTGACTATCAGCCGCTCCGCGCGCCGGCACACCGTGCGCGCAACGTGAAGCTGTGCCGCCGCAGCCGTCCCGCCGGGCAGGACAAAAGAGCGCAGCGGCGCAAGTTTCTCGTTCATCGCGTCGATTTCGCGCTCAAGCCGGTCGACCTGGGGCTGCGCAATGCGCAACGCCTTCGCCGCCATCTCGCTACCGTCGTCGGGCACGCAAAGATCGGCGCCGAGATCGAAGAGATCGTTCTGCACCCGCGCCAGCATCACATCGAGGTCACCCGATGCGCTAAGCCGCGCCACGCCTACGCAAGCGTTGGTTTCGTCGACGGTGCCATAGGCCTCAATGCGTGGATCATACTTCGCCACGCGCTTGCCGGTGCCCAGCGCCGTGTCGCCCTTATCGCCCGTGCGCGTGTAGATGCGGTTCAAAACGACCAAGACATGCCTCCGTTACGGCGTCGGACCTTTGCCGAAGAAATAAAGCACAGCCATGATGATCACGATCGCGGCAAGCTGCGCGACGATGCGCAGCCGCATGATCTTGTTCGAATAGCTGCGTGCGAAGTCGCCGCCGCGAAAAAGGCTGTAGAGCCCGACCAGCAGCACCAGGGCGACGATGCCCACAGCGACGGCGACAATGATTTTTCCTTCAAGCATGCGCCAAGTGATAGCACGTTTTGCGACCGATCAAGGTCCGGGAAAAAACGCCTCCGTCCGCCCCGAAACATAATAGGCGCCAAGCCCAATCCACTCCTTGGCCGCAATGTCGGTCCGTCGCAAGCCCTCGCTGGTAAACGCAAACGGCCGAAGCATCGACGTCGCGCCGACGGTCCGGAAGTCTACGGGATAGGCCACCACATCAAACCCCGCCGCCCGAAATACGCCCATCGACCGCGGCATATGAAACGCCGACGTAACCAACAGCCACCGCTCACTCGCCTTCGGCGCAGCCAACTCTTTGGCGTAGACCGCATTCTGAAACGTGTTCAGTGACCGCCGCTCATACAACACACGCCCACGCTCAAGCCCGAGTTCGCCGATGGTATTCTCAAGCAGCGTCGCTTCCGCCGTCGTGTCCGGCGTAAACTCACTACCGCCGCCCGCATACACAATCTTCGCATTCGGATACCGCCGCGCCAGATCGCCGAGGGCAACAATCCGCTCGCCCGTCTCGTTCAAAGCCATCTGCCCATGAACGTTGGTGGCTTCCGTATCGAACGTCCCGCCCAACACAACGACGCCGGCGATCGGCGCACCGTCATCGACAAACGCCGGAAACCGCCCCTCGAGCGGAAACATCAGCAGATTGCCGACAGGCAACAATCCCGCCGCGAGCAACCCGGCAAGTGCACCAGCGGTCAGCCGCCACCCCAAAATCGCAAACCGCGTCCAAGCCAAAGCAACGCCCACCAACGCCAACGTCAAAAGCGCGTTCGACGGCGTGAGAAAGAACCAGACGATCTTGGAAACGAAATAGAACATGCGCGGATCCCTTGTCTTAGGGAGCGTGGACGTCACCGATGACCGTCTCAAGACGCACAGATCACATCTTGACACGATATCCCAATTATGGGATAAATGCCCATGGCCCGGCAACCTGTTCCAGGCGAACGGCCGCTCGCGTGGGTTGGGTCGTCAAAGGAAGATTTGCTTTCGTTCCCGCGGCACGTCGTGGGCGAGATCGGCAACGCGCTGGGCGTGGCTCAGTTTGGCGGCATGCACCCAGGCGCAAAACCCTGGAAGGGCCAGGGCGCAGGCGTGTTCGAGATTGTTGAGGCCTTCGACGGCAACGCATATCGGGCCGTCTACACCGTGCGTTACAAACAGTTGGTCTATGTGCTGCATGCGTTTCAGAAGAAATCTCATCGCGGGAAAAAGACATCGCTCGGCGATGTCCGGCTCGTCGATGAGCGGCTGAAGATTGCAAAGAAGGACTATGAGGATCGCTATGGCAAAAACGCGGATTAAGGCATCGCCCGAGGTGACGCTGGGCGGTGCGAACGTATTTGCCGATCTGGGTTTCGCGGACGCTGATGACCGGCAAACGAAATTGCGCCTGGCCTTCGCTCTCAACGAAGCGCTCAAGGAGCGCCGGGTAACGCAGGTCGAGGCTGCGTCCATCCTCGGGTTGAACCAGCCGAAAATCTCGGCCTTGCTGAGTTACAAACTCGACGGCTTTTCGGTGGAGCGTCTAATGACGCTGCTGACCGCGCTCGATCGCGACATCGAAATCGTCGTCAAGCGAAAGGTCCGTTCACGCACGCCGGCGCGAATCACGGTCATAACGGCGTAGCTTTCAGTTCGCGTCTTCGAGCAGCCGCCGCGCGATCACCTGCGCCTGAATCTCCGCGGCACCCTCGAAAATGTTGAGAATGCGCGCGTCGCACAGCACGCGGCTGACGGGATACTCCAGCGCAAAGCCGTTGCCGCCGTGGATCTGCACCGCGTTGTCGGCAGCCGCCCAAGCGACGCGCGCGGCCAGCAGTTTCGCCATGCCGGCTTCGAGATCGCAGCGCCGCCCGGCATCCTTCTCGCGCGCCGCAAAATAGGTGATCTGACGCGCGATCATGATTTCGACCGCCATCATCGCAATCTTATTGGCGACGCGCGGGAAACCGAAGATCGCTTTGCCGAACTGTTGGCGCTCCAAGCCGTAGCGCAGCCCCAAATCCATCGCCGACTGCGCCACGCCGATCGCCCGCGCCGCCGTTTGAATGCGCGCGGATTCGAACGTCACCATCAGTTGCTTGAAGCCTTGCCCCTCTTCGCCGCCCAGCAAATTCGCGTGCGGCACCTCGAACCCGTCAAAGCCGATCTCGTATTCCTTCATGCCGCGATAGCCCAGCACGCGGATCTCGCCGCCGCTCATCCCCTTCACCGGAAACGGTTTGGCGTCGGTCCCGCGCGGCTTCGGCGCAAGGAACATCGAAAGGCCCTTGTACCCCGGCGCATTCGGATTGGTGCGCACCAGCAACGTCATCACATCCGCGCGCGCCGCGTGCGTGATCCACGTCTTGTTGCCGGTCACCGTCCACGTATCGCCGTCACGCACGGCGCGCGTGCGCAGCGAGCCCAGGTCCGATCCCGTGTTGGGTTCGGTGAACACCGCCGTCGGCAGAACCTCGCCCGACGCAATCTTCGGCAGCCAATGTTCCTTCTGCGCTGCCGTCCCGCCGCCCAAAATCAACTCGGCCGCAATCTCCGACCGCGTGCCCAGCGACCCGACGCCGATATACCCGCGCGAAAGCTCTTCCGACACGACGCACATCGCGGTCTTGCCCAGCCCCGCACCGCCAAAGTTTTCGGGAATCGTAAGCCCGAACACGCCAAGCGCGCCCATCTCCTCGATGACCGAAAACGGAATAAGCTCGTCCTTCAAATGCCAATCGTGCGCGTGCGGCACGACGCGATCGAGCGCGAACTTGCGAAACTGATCGCGCACCAACGTCATCTCGTCGTCGAGCCCGATCTCGCCGAACGTAACGGCGTTGGGGTTCGCGGCGATGAGGCTCGCAAGCTCGGCCTTCACGCCCTGGTCGAGGCCGTGGGTAATAAGCTCGGCCACAGCACCCGATGTGAAGCGCGCAACGTCCGCTTGTGAGATGCCGAGATCGCCCGGCCGTACCATCTCGCCCTGGCTCATCGGAATGCCGCCCGCGATCTGCGCGCAGTACTCGCCGAACGCCGCGCCAAGCAGCAAGCGCTCGAACGCGCCGAGCTTGCCGTCGGCCTCAAGCCGTTCCGCCCAACCGTGCATCTGACGCAGCGCTTCGAGGTAGGTCGCGAACCACGCGAATCCATGCGCGGCATGCTGAGCCTTATCGACGCTGCCCGCCGCGGCGACGGCGGCGCGCGCGCCGGCCTTGGCCTTCATCGCAAGAGCCTCCGCGGCGGCAACCGCGGCGCGGGTCAGAGGAAGCAAGGTCTTGGCGGTCGAAAGGGGCATGGGGTGTCTCGGGTCGGGAAAGGATGCCGCAGTGCAGCAGTCACCCAACCTAAGACGCGGCACCGACGCTGTCACGTGCCGGAAAGCGCAAAGCGCAGCGACTAAATGCCAAGCAGCGAGATCGCGTAAACCACGAAGAACTGGAGCACGAGCCAGCCGAGATAAAGAGCCACTGCCGACGTCACCAAGCCCGCCAACAGCAGGAGCCCATCCCGCTCAATAATGGCGATCGACATAAAGACGATCGCCATGCCGGGCGGAAAATTCGTGCCGGGGCCGGGCAGGGCAATGACGACCGCTAGAACGAACACCAAAAGCCCCAACAACCTGTCGCCCGCGCCGCCGATCAAGAACGTGAGGCGCGGCCGGCAAATCTGTTCGATCCAACGCATGACCGGCTTGCCGCGCACCAGCACATTTTCAAGATCGGCCCGCGCAAGTTCGCGGTCCGCGATAAACGCCGGCAACCACGGCGTCCGATAACCCACGAACATCTGCATGCCGAAGAACAGCAACGGAATGGACGTGATGGTCGCGAGCCCTGGGATGATCGCAATGGCGCTCAGCAACCCGAACAGCAGAAGCGCAAACCCCCAACTGCGTTCGCCCAGCGCATTCATCAGGTTCTGAATGCTGATGCGTTCGCCCGGGTAGGTCCGCACGAGATCGATCAACACGTCGGAGGCGGAACGGCCATTGGGATCGGTCATAGGGTCTCAGAAACTCAATCGCATCACGGGCCGCTTTGCATCATCGCGAACGACAGCGAAGCCTAGGCGAGCGTATGTGCTTTCGGGTCCATTCCACAACTCGGACGCGTCGGACGCCCCACGCTTAGGGTATGCATCCACGGTTCGCGCGCCGCGCAACCTCAGGTCGCCAAGAATCTGCTCCAGCGCGGCTGACGCAATGCCTTGGCGGCGATGGGCCGGCAATATCAATAGGCATCCGATCATCCACGAATCGTCGTCGGACGTCGCACCGAACTGGCTGGCAAGTTTCGCGAACGCATCGCGCTTCCAAGCCTGACACCACCCGGCCGGTGCTCCATCGCAAGCGATCAGATAGCCGTCGTGAACGCCCGCCGCAAACAAACCACGGCGCAGCGCCGCGTTCTGCGCTTCCGTCCGTTGGCTCCACCCATCCCATGTCGGCACCCACCATCCGACGCAATGACAAGAACTTTGCGCCTCGCGCTGCACGCGATGAAATTCGTCTTCGTTGGAAGACGAGAGGCGATTCACGGTGACCGCGGGTGTGCTCACCCCGCGATTATAGCCTTGAGCGCGCACAAAAAAAGGCTCCCCGCACGCGCATGCGGGGGGAGCCAGTTGCTTAGCGCTTGCCCGCTTCGACCACGTCTTCAAACGTGCGCATGCCGGTGCGCTGCGCGTTGACCAGCACCGCCATGTTGCCGGGCAGATGTTCGTTCTTCCACATCTTGGTGTGCGCCTTGGGAATATCGTTCCAAGAAAACACTTCCGACATGCACGGATCGATGCGCCGCTCGACGACAAGACGATTGGCTTGGCTTGCCTGCTGAAGATTCGCGAAGTGCGAACCCTGAATGCGCTTCTGGCGCATCCACACATATCGTGCGTCGAACGTGATGTTGTAACCCGTCGTGCCGGCGCAGAAGACCACCATGCCGCCGCGCTTCACGACCAGGCACGACACCGGGAACGTCGATTCACCCGGATGCTCGAAGACGAAGTCGACGTCGTTGCCCTTGCCGGTGATGTCCCAGATGGCCTTGCCGAACTTGCGCGCTTCTTTCGTCCAGTTGTCGTACTCGGGCGTGCCGACGGTAGGCATTTGGCCCCAGCATTTGAAATCCTTGCGATTGATGACGCCCTTAGCACCCAGGCTCATCACGAAATCACGCTTTGTGTCGTCCGAGATCACGCCGATCGCATGCGCACCAGACACCGCGCAAAGCTGCACCGCAAACGAACCCAAACCACCCGACGCGCCCCAAACCAGCACGTTGTGACCCGGCCGCAGAATATGCGGACGATGGCCGAAGAACATGCGGTACGTCGTGGCGAGCGTCAGCGTATAGCAAGCCGACTCTTCCCACGTCAGATGGCGCGGACGCTCCATCAGCTGACGGTCCTGCACGCGGCAGAACTGCGCGAACGATCCGTCCGGCGTCTCATAACCCCAGATGCGCTGGGACGGTGAGAACATCGGATCGCCGCCGTTGCACTCTTCGTCGTCGCCGTCGTCCTGGTTACAGTGAATGACGACCTCGTCGCCGACCTTCCACCGCTTCACCTTCGAGCCCACGGCCCAAACGATGCCGGCCGCGTCCGACCCCGCGATGTGATACGGATTCTTGTGTCCGTCGATCGGCGAGATCGGCGTGCCGAGCCCCGCCCAAACGCCGTTGTAATTAACGCCCGCCGCCATCACGAGAACCAGCACGTCGTGCGAGTCCAACTCCCACGTCGGCACCACTTCGATTTGCATCGATTTTTCGGGTTCGCCGTGACGCTCCTTGCGGATCGCCCACGCGTACATCTTCGACGGTACATAACCGAGGGGCGGAATCTCACCGATCTCGTAGAGATCCTTATAGGTCGGCTTCGCGTCCTTAGACGTCGCCGAAGCTGCCGTAGCTGCCATGATCCCCTCACAGGTGACGTAACGTTGGGCAGCCGCCATACCACACGCCAATTGTGCAGCGCAATAAGACGGACCCGCAAGCATCAACAATTTCTGCGCCCGCGGATTAACGAATATTACCAGATTGGCCTGGCTTAAGCATCTTTCGACAAGGAATGCTGCAACGCACCCCAATCCGAGCAATCTTCGCCATCCGTTTCAGCCGGCGTTAAAACGCATCGGGTTTCATCCCGTTCCCTCGCAATTCGCCGGAGCGACAATGCGCCTGATCATCATGATACTGGCCGGCCTGCTCCTCGCGGCGACCAATGGCGGTCCCGCCCGCTCGCAGGACCCCGCGCGCTTTACCGCGATGGATCAAACCGTGGTTCGCATGTACTTCGCCGCGAACCCGATCGTTTGGATGGGCCTGCCAAGCCAGGTCGCGCGCGAATTCGCCCGTGGCAAACCGCTGCCCCGCGGCGCCGAGGCGACGCTGCCGCGCCCGCTCCTCGCCAAACTACCCGCCCGTCACGGTTACAACTACGTCCGCGTCGGCGACGACGTCGCCATGATCGACGCCGGCACGCGCGTCGTCACGGACGTGATCGAGAACGTCTTCCGTTAGTTCCCGGCGAAGGAACCGGTGCACTAGGCGCAGGCCCCATACAATTGTCTTGGTACCGCACGAGACTCCTTAAGTCGCCGGGACGCTCATGGCTCCACAAACTGGAGTCCATTCTCATGCGCAACGCATATTCACTCGTCTCAATCGCTTGTGCGGCTGCATTCGCGGTCGCCGCACTTCCCGTTCTCGCGAAGGACAATCACGCCAAAGGGCGACCCGACCATGCCGGCAAGGGCAAATTTCAGAATGAGCGATCGCTCGATCGCTCCGATCTAAGAGAAGACTCGGATCAAAAGCAGTTCCGCAAACACGCGCGCCCCAATCGCTCGGCTCGCATCACCACCGCGGACAGCGCCCAGGTTCGACGGTATTTTGCGGCAAAGCCCGCATCCTGGAATCCGTTGCCCCCGGGCATCGCCAAGAACTATGCGCGCGGCAAGCGGCTGCCGCCGGGCATCGCCAAGCAGCTTCCGCCGGAACTCTTGGCCACGTTGCCCAAGCAAGATGGCGCCGAATACATGCGTGTTGGCCGCGATGTGGCCCTCGTTGACACGAGGACGAACGTGGTCGTCGACCGCATGAAGAACGTCGATTGAACAAAGATTCCGCCGTCAGTGCTTCGGCGGAATTTTCTCGCCCGCCCGCAACGCCAGCGGAATCTTGTCCGTCGCAACCGGACAATTGTAGTGCGGCGAGCGCGCGCAATTCGGATTGTAGGCTTGATTGAAGTCGATGGTCAGCCGCTTCGGCAAACCCTTCACGTCGATATCAATATAGCGACCGACGCCATAGGTCTCCCTGCCGCTTAAGTCGTCGAGAAAGAACATCGACAACGACGTGACCTTGTTTGGATCGGTATCATCCGTGTACATCGCAACCTTCATCGGCTTGCCCATCAGCGTGAACGACGCATAGCCCGCGCGGTTGAAACGCTTCAGCCAGCCCCGCGACGTCTGAAAGTCGACGCCGTCGAGACTCGGCGCCGCATCGAACGTCGCCTCGACGACGGCGTTCGGATTGTACGGAAAATGCTCAAGCCCGTGAAAATCGCGCGCCAGCGGATTGGCCTGATTGTAGACCATGACCCGCAATCCGTTGACGCCTGGACTAACCTGCGTGAGCGCAAACCGCACGTCGATCCCCGGCGCGACGTTCACCGTCTGCGCCTTTTCAAGCGTAAAGCGCTGCGTCTTACCCTTGTGACGAACCTCGGCCTTGCCGCCCTTATAGGTCACGCGCAAGCCCGACGGCGCCGAAAGCGCATCGAGCGTCCACGCATACTGCAAAACCTTCTGCTTCTTGTTGGTGAGCCAAGCGCTCTGCCCGTCGTTGAGATAAACGGCGTCGTCGATCTTCAGGATCGCGAATTCCTTGCCCGCCCAAGCGGCGTTCTCGTTGGCCCGCCACTTGTCCCAAGCCGCCAATGCTTCCGGCGACGCGGTGCTGGCAGGTTCTGCATCTGCGACTTGGGGCGCGTCGACCGACGCGCACGCTTGCATCAACAGCGCGGTGGCGATGGCAAGAAGGGCAACCGAACGGCGCATGACAACCTCTTTCGCTGGCGGGGCGGCGATCCAGCCGAACTTCCACCCGCACGTCAACCGTCGATGCGCACGCTCGAAGGGACCGACCGATGGGTCCGCGCGAACGCGGCCATTTCCTTGGTGATCCAATCGACGAACGCCCTGACCTCGGGCCGCGAACGGTCGGCCTTGCGATGCACGACGTAGTAAGCCGAACTCGCCTCCACCTTCGGCGCGAACGGCACGACGAGCGATGCGATCGACGGCGACTCCCATACGAGCGGACTCATGCCGAGCGTCACCCCATGCCCGCGCGAGGCCGCCTCAAGCGCCGCCGGCACCGTGTCGAACGTTAGTTCGCGCTTCGGCTTCAGCCCCTTGAGCCCCACCAGCGAAAGCCAGTGTGCCCACGCGCCTGGCCGCGCCGACACGTTGATCAACGTATGCTGCGCCAAGTCGCGAGGCTCGCGCAGCGCATTGGCGCCGGTGGTAAGCTTGCGCGCGCACAACGGCACCGGCCGAATGTCCAGCAGCTTGCGCGCAAACAGGCCCGGCGTCGGCGCGCGCATGTTGCGGATGCCGATGTCGACGTCTTCGCTCTCGAAATCGGTGACGCGGTTCTCAGTCTCGATGGCAAGCGTGATACCCGGATGCTTCGCCTCAAACGCCGCCAGCCGTGGGATCAGCCAAACGTTAGTGATCAGCGGCAAGGCGCTGATCTTCAGCGTTGTGCGCTTAGTTTTAGCGCGCAACCGCGAAGCGGCCACCGCGATATCGTTGAGCGCCGCTGAAACGTCCCGATGAAACTTCTTGCCTGCAGGCGTGATTGCAATCTGCCGCGCCATGCGCGCGAACAACGGCGTCTCGAGCCACTCCTCAAGCATGCGGATCTGATGACTGACGGCGGACGGTGTGACGCCCAGCTGACGCGCCGCCTCCTGAAAGCTCAAACGCTCGCCCGCTGCCGCAAAGGCCCGCAGCGCCGTCAAAGGCGGCAATTCGCTTCGCTTGGTCATTGCCTACTCCTTCGCACAGATGAAATCAGTTCATCTATGAAAAGAAAAGCGCGTTTGTGTCTCGCCCGCGCCAGGCTCGATGATCGGGCCTTCGAAAAGCGAGGCTTACAATGGCATCCGCAGCACCGGCGTCTGGTTATTGGTTAAGGGTCAGCACCACTCTCATCGCGCTGATGGGTGTCTACATGCTGGTCAATACCGTACGCGCTTTCGCCGATCCGGCGGGGTTTGCCGCTTACATGGGCTTGCCCCTGACCGACCCCGCGAACCACGCCTTCGTTCAGGTTTATGCCTTGCGCGCGCTTTTTCTCGGTCTTTGCGCGCTGGCGCTCTTGTTCCGTCGCGACACGCGCGCGCTCGCCGTGTTCGCCCTCGTCGCCATCGTCATGCCGGTCGGCGATGCTCTTCTCACCGCGTCGTATGGCGCGCCGATCACCACGATCGCACGCCACGCCGCGACAGCCATCGTCCTCGCCGTAACGGCGTTCCTGCTGTTCAGCCGCATCGCCAAGGAAGAATAGAATGCGCCAGCTCACCTTCATCAAGCCCGGCGCTTTCGAATGGCAAGACGTACCGGCGCCGAAGCTCAAGGCCGACACCGACGCGATCGTTCGCCCCATCGCCGTCGCGCGCTGCGACCTGGATCTCTACATTGCTGCCGGCGTCGTACACTATCCCGGTCCATTCGCCTTCGGACACGAAGCGGTCGCCGAAGTCGTTGACGCCGGCGCACAGGCCGGCGTCGTGAAGGGCGAACGCGTCGTCGTCCCGTTTCAATTGTCCTGCGGCCGTTGCGATCCATGCCGCCGCGGCTTCACAAACACCTGCCAAGCCTACCCCGCGCGCGCCGCTTACGGATTGAAACCGACCAGCGGCACCGAGTTCGGCGGCGCGCTATCGGATCTGATGTATGTGCCCTTCGCCGATCACATGCTGGTGCGCCTCCCGAAAGGCCTCGATCCCATTGCGGTCGCGAGTGCAGCCGACAATGTCCCTGACGGCTGGCGCGCGGTCGCGGCGCACCTCAAAGCCCGCCCCGGCGCGACGGTCCTGGTCATCGGCGGCCTCGCGCAAAGTGTGGGCCTTTATGCCGCCGGCGCAGCGGCAAGCCTCGGCGCTGGCCGCGTACTCTATCTCGACGACGACGCCGTTCGTCGCGACACGGCCAAACGCTTCGGCATCGACGTCGAGCCGCTCAACCTCGCCGAACGAGCCGAAAAAACCAAATCCGATCCGGGCGGCTCGCCGTTGGCGCTACGCGGCGGGCCTGAACAGTTCGACATCACGGTCGACGCATGCGGCAACCCCGACGCGTTGAATTTCCTCATCTCCTCGACCGCCCCGAACGGCGTGTGCACGAGCGTCGCGATTTACTTCAAGCCGACCACCCCGATCCCGCTGCTCAAAATGTATGGCAAAGGCATCACCTTCATAACGGGCCGCGTCCACGCCCGCGCAGACTTGCCGGCCGTGCTCGATCGCTGCGTCGGGGGCCACTTCCATCCCGAACACGTCACCTCACGCGTCGTGCCATTCAGCGACGCCGCCGACGCCATGACCGACAGCGGGCCCAAGCTCGTCTTCACCAACGACCTGAAGACCTGAACGTCCGAATTGCCCGCGACGCGCACTTCCTGTTAGATCGCCCGTGCTGCACCGCAGCGAACGGGACATGATGCGCGACAAACCTTGGATCTTCCGCACCTACGCGGGCCATTCGACGGCGAAGGCCTCGAACGCGCTCTACCGCGAGAATCTTTCGCGCGGCCAAACGGGCCTTTCGGTCGCCTTCGATCTGCCGACCCAGACCGGCTACGACAGCGACGATCCGCGCGCGAAGGGAGAGGTCGGCAAAGTCGGCGTCCCCGTCTCGCACCTGGGCGACATGCGCACGCTTTTCGACGGCATTCCGCTCGGCACGATGAACACGTCGATGACGATCAACGCGACCGCGCCCTGGCTGCTCGCGCTCTACATCGCCGTCGCCGACGAGAACGGCGTGCCGCGCAAAGACTTGGCTGGTACGACCCAGAACGACATCATCAAAGAATATCTCTCGCGCGGCACGTATATCTATCCGCCCAAGCCATCGCTGAAACTAACCGCCGACACCATCGCGTTCACCTACCGCGAACTGCCGAAATGGAATCCGGTGAACGTCTGCTCGTATCATCTGCAAGAAGCCGGCGCGACGCCGCTGCAGGAAATCGCCTACGCCCTCGCCGCCGCAACCGCGATCCTCGACGAGGTAAAACGCAGCGGCCAAGTCCCCGATGCCGACCTCGGCCGCGTCTACGGCCGCATCTCTTTCTTCGTCAACGCCGGCATCCGCTTCGTCACCGAGACGTGCAAGATGCGCGCCTTCACCGAACTCTGGGACGAAATTGGCCGCACGCGCTACGGCGTGACGAACGAGAAGGACCTGCTCTTCCGCTATGGCGTCCAGGTGAACTCCCTGGGCCTCAGCGAGCAGCAACCGGAAAACAACGTCTACCGCATCCTGCTAGAGATGCTGGCCGTCACGCTGTCGAAAAATGCCCGCGCCAGATCCGTGCAATTGCCCGCGTGGAACGAAGCCCTCGGCCTCCCGCGCCCGTGGGATCAGCAATGGTCCCTTCGCGCACAACAAATCCTGGCGCTAGAAACGGACCTCTTGGAATTCGGCGACATCTTTGACGGCTCGCCCGTCATCAAAGCCAAGGTTGACGAACTGAAACGCGAAGCCCTCGCCGAACTCGCGCACATCGATCAAATGGGCGGCGCGATCAAAGCCGTCGAAACCGGATACATCAAAGAACGCCTGGTCGAATCCAACGCCGCGCGCGTCGCCGCCATCGAAAGCGGCGACCAAACCGTCGTCGGCGTCAACGCCTACAAGGAAAGCGCGCAGCCCGGCCTCGCTGGCGGCGCCGCATCCGTTGTCACCGTCGACGCCGCCGCCGAACACGGCCAGATCGAACGCCTCATCGCATGGCGCAAAGCACGCGACGCCAAAGCCGTCACCGCATCGCTCGACGAACTTCGCCGCGCGGCAGCCGAAGGCCGCAACATCATGGAGCCCTCGATCGCCTGCGCGAAGGCCGGCGTGACGACCGGCGAGTGGGCCGGCACCCTCCGCGAAGCCTTCGGTGAATTCCGTGCCCCCACCGGCGTCGCCGCCGAACCCCGCCTCTCGAACGACGAAGCGATCGGCGCGCTGCGCGAAAAAGCAAAACAAGTCGCCATCCGCCTCGGCCGCCCGCCCGCACTGTTGGTGGCAAAGCCCGGCCTCGACGGCCACTCGAACGGCGCCGAACAAATCGCCTACCGCGCCCGCGACTGCGGCTTCGCGGTTTCGTATGACGGCATCCGCCTAACCCCCGCGGAAATCGCCAAAGCGGCCAAAGAGAAAAAGCCTCACGTCATCGGCCTCTCGATCCTCTCCGGCAGCCACAAAGAACTGGTCGCCGAAGTCATGCGCGAACTCAAAGCCGCCGGCCTCGCTGCCACGCCCGTTATCGTCGGCGGCATCGTCCCCCCCGAAGACGAAGCAGCCCTGAAGGCCCTGGGCGTCACCCGCATCTACACCCCCAAAGACTTCGACCTAAACGCCATCATGGGCGACATGCTCGACGTCGCGGACGCCACGGTTGCACATTAGTAACACATATGTTACTATAAATGATCGAGCTGCTTGAATATCTCGACGGTGACGGTTCCAGTCCGTTCGCGGCCTGGTTCGATAGTCTCGAGCCGAAAGCGGCCGCGAAGGTGGCCATCACCCAAATCCGCTTGAGCAATGGCAACTTCTCAAGCGTCAAAGGTGTTGGCAGCGGCGTGTTCGAGTCGCGCATAGACTACGGACCCGGCTATCGAATCTATTTCGGCAAGGACGGCGACAAGGTGATCATTCTGCTCGGCGGCGGGACAAAGAAGCGCCAACAGGACGACATCGAGGCCGCGCACGATCGATGGCGCGACTACAAGAAGAGAACGAGGAAGGGCTCATAGCATGGCATTGACGCGCGACTTCAAACTGACGATCCAAGAACGCGCGCAACGCGACGGCGCCTTTCGCAAGGCGCTGCTGCGCGAGGGTATCGAATGCCTGCTCGCCGGCGACGTCGAGACCGGAAAGGTAGTGCTGCGCGACTATATCAACGCCACAGTCGGTTTCGAAAAACTCAGCACGAAAACGCGGATTCCGTCCAAAAGCCTTATCCGCATGTTCGGCCCCGCGGGGAATCCGCAAGCGCGCAACCTGTTCGAAATCCTCGCCTACCTTCAGAAGGCCGAAGGCATCCGCTTGAGCGTCAAGGCGGACAAACTCAAGGCCGCTTGAGGCCTGGCTTGCCTGGCCTCCACGCGAACGCTTAGTCTCGCCGAACCAACCACGGTGGGGACAGGCGTGGCGCTACTGCAAGCCGACGATCTCACGGCCGCCTTTCGCGGTCGCACGCACACGATGCGCCATGACGACGGCCGCGAGTATTGGACGTTCACCGCCGCGCTCCCGCCGCCTGACCTAAAGCGCTACGTCAATTCGTATTGGGAAGTCGAAGGCGCGCTTGCGCACGTGCGCGAAAAGGTTCTGCCGACCGCCGACATCGTTCTGATCTTCAACCTCGGCGACGTGCAACATCTCGTCGACCGAGACGATCAAGAGAGCGAGACGGCGTTCCACAACGCCTTCGTCTCCGGCCTGCAGGAACGCTTCCTGATCACCGCCTCGCATCAGCGCTCGTGGCTCTGCGGCATGCGCCTGTCGCCCTTCGGCGCCTACAAGCTGTTCCGCACACCGCTGACCGGCGTCGCCAACCGCGTGCTCCATCTCGAAGACCTGCGCGGCAGCGCCTCACTCCGCTTCGCCGACACCTTGCGCAACGCAACTTCGCCGCTCGCGCGCTTCGCGATGTTCGACGACTTCCTGCGCGAGCGCATCGCCGCCGCGCCTGAGGCCGCGCCGGAGGTGATGTGGGCCTGGGATCGCTTGACTGCGACCAACGGCGCCGCGCGCATCCTCGACATCGCCGCCGACATCGGCTGGAGCCGCAAGCACCTGCGCGCCCGCTTCCTCGACCAAATCGGCCTCGCCCCGAAAACCGTCGGCCGCATCATGCGCTTCCACACGGCCGTGCAGACGATCGGCCAAGCGCACAAGGTCAACTGGTCGACGCTGGCTGCCGACTGCGGTTACGCCGACCAAGCCCACTTCAACCGCGACTTCCGCGACTTCGCCGGCGCGGCGCCGGAAACCTATCTCCGCGCGCGCCTCCCCGATTCCGAGGTCGGCTTCATGGTCGCCGGTGACGCGCGGTAACATTTGTTCAATACCCGCACACCCTAAACTGGCTACACCAGCGCGAGTCGCACTTGAGGGGAACGTGAATGCCTGAGATCAATTGGTTGGCTGCGATCGTTGCAGGGATCGCCGGCTTCTTCGTCGGCGGCCTGTGGTATTCGCCGATTCTGTTCGGCAAGATCTGGATGGCCGAAACAGGCGTCGACCCCGCCAAGCCTGGCGGTTACCACCCCACCGTCACCTTCGGCCTCGGCGCGGCGATCTCGATCATCGGCGCCATCGTCTTCGCGTTCTTCTTAGGAACCGCCCCCGCACTCGGCTTCGCCGTCACCGTCGGCGTGCTCACCGGTTTGGTTTGGGTCGGCGGCTCGTTCGCGATCAACGGCTTCTTCGAACGCAAGAGCGCCAAACTCATCGCCATCAACGCGCTCTACCACACGGTGCAGTTCGCGCTCTTCGGCCTGACCTTAGGCCTATGGCACTGACCGGCCGCCGGGCACGTAGACGTTCTCGACGCCTGGCCCGAACGGAATGCCGAGCATGAACCAGGCGACGAAGAACGCGCCGGCGGCGACGAAATACGCAACCGTGTAAGGCAGCATCAGCGCGATCATCGACCCGATCCCGTAATCCGGCATGTACTTGCGCGCCATGACCAGGATCAGCGGGAAGTAGCTCATGAACGGCGTGATCATGTTGGTGGTGGAATCGCCGACGCGATAGGCCGCCTGCGTCGCCTCCGGTGCAATGCCTAACAGCATCAGCATCGGCACAAGAATCGGCGACAGGATCGCCCACTTCGCCGACGCGCTGCCGACCAACAGATCGCACACCATCGCCAGCAAGATGACGCTGAACAGCAACAACACCGGCGCACCGTCCAGCCCCGCACCCTTCAACCCTTCCGCGCCCGAGATCGCAAGCAAGCTGCCCATGTTCGACCAACCGAACAACGCAACGAACACGGAGGCAAAAAACACCAGCACCAGATAAGCGCTGATCTCGCCGACGCCCTTGCCGGCCAGCGCCACCGCATCCTTGTCCGACCTGATCGTCCCCGCGCCGACGCCGTAGCCGATGCCGCACGCAAGAAACACGAGCAGCATGATCGCGACCATCGACCGGAACAGCGGCTCGAACGATCCGTCATCGCCGCGCAACGGCGACCCCGGTCCCCACGCCAGCCACGCGACCAGCAACAGAACGAGCAGAAACCCGATCCCCGCAAAGCGAAGCCCGCGCGCCTCACGCTTGTCTTGGGCATCGTCCGGCGGCGGCGGCGCGACATGCACCCACGGCGTCCCTGCGTTCAGCCGCGGCTCGACGATAAACTCGCACACCAGGGTGCCGACGATCGTGTAGACGGGCACGATCGCGGCCAGGAAGTACCAATTGGCCGTGATCTCGACCGTATAGGCCGGATCGACGAGCTGCGCTGCCGCCTGCGTCATGCCCGAGAGGATGCCGTCCCCCGGCGTGATCGCGAGGTTCGCCGCGAACCCACCCGCGACGCCCGCGAACCCGGCCGACAACCCCGCAACCGGATGCCGCCCGCTCGAAGCGAACACGACGGCGGCCAAGGGAATCAGAACCACGTACCCGGCATCCGACGCGATGTTCGCCTGGACGCCGGCGAACACGATGGTCAGCGTCATCAGCGGCTTCGGAACCGACCGCACGAGGCCTTTGAGCGCCGCGGCAAAGAACCCCGCCCGCTCCGCCAATCCGGACCCGATGATCACGACAAGCACGACGCCCAACGGCGGAAAGCTCGTCAGCACCTGCGGCAGCTCGACGAAGAGCTTCCGGATCTGCGCAGCGTCGAGCAGGCTGACCGCATCGACCGCCTTGCCGGTCGCGGGATTGACCGCCGTCGCGCCATATCCGGCCAGGATGGCCGACAGCACCATGACGATGCCGATGGCGATCAGGAATAGCGTCACCGGGTCGGGCAGCTTATTCCCGGCCACCTCGATCGAATTCAGGATGCGCAACAGCCGGCTGGGTTTTTCCTTTGCTGTCGCGTCCGCCATTGATCACCCCTCGAAGTGTGTTGGGTGTCGACCGTAACGGCAGATGCCGCCAATCGTCAAAAGCGACCGATAATGCCGCGCCGAAAAGAAGGTCGCTTCGGCCAAAAATTGTGCAGACACTTACGCGCCGGAGCTCGGCCACGGGCGAAGAACAACGGTCGTGATTCCATCGCGAGCGCGCAAAACGCCACCGCGTAAAGCTAGCGAAATGCACGGGCAGTTCCGCACGATGGACCTGCAATTGTGGTGAGTAAGCCTTACTCGCGCCCCAATTTTCGCCACATTTAAAATCAGAAACTGCCGTGACGAACGCCCGCTAACGTTAGCGGGTGAGAAAATGAGGGCGCTGCTGATGGCGAAACGAGCGGGAATGTCGGGATTCGATTCCACTAGGAGTCCGCTCGAGGTCGCTTACATGTGGGGCAAGCAAGGCGTCGAAATTTCGACGAGCCTTCTGCAAAGCTGGCTGAACGGCCACACGAGGCAAAATCTCGAGCATCGCCGCGACATCCTGAAACGTCGTATCTCCGGCACCGGCGCCGGCTTTCAACACGGCAGCGCGGTGCTCTTAGGCTTGTTCGTCTTCGTTACGGCGCTCTTTGTCGACTACAACATCATCCACGAATTTTGGACGCGTGCGCTATCCAACGAGTTCGGCGAAGTCCCGCCGTCAATGGCGATAACGATTTGGGCGAAGTCGCTGCAGGTGTTGTTCGCAACGCTCGCCGTCCACTACCTCGTGTCGAACATCGGTCACGGCGGTCGCGTCACCTACTCGATCATCATCTTCTTGATCACCGCTGTGATGGTGATCGGCATCGGCCTCTTGTGGGCCAACAACAGCTTGCCCGCCGGCGCGAAAGTGTTCGGCCTCGACGTCAATCAATCGGCGCAGCAAGTCGATCAGTTTATGAAGGGCCTCGGCATCAAGCCGCCGCGCGCCGCGCCGCAGCCTGCCGAAGTGAAAATGCTCAAGAAGTACGAGCTCATCATCTGGCTCTTCTCCCTGGGCGTGATCTTCCTCGTGGTCGCCTCGATCGGCGCCTTGGCTCTGCACACAGCAATGCGCGGCTTCACCGGCTTCACAGGTGGTGCGCTGTACGACACTCACCGCGACGTCCGTCACGGCAACAGTATGCGCGACGAACTCCGCCGCGCTCACTTGGACCTACAGCATTTGGCCGACGATGAAGCCAAGTTCCGCCGGTCCAAGGTGGCCGAGTTCCTGACCACCTATACGGACGGCGTGGTTGCGGGCGGCATGACCAACGGCCGCAGGCGGCGCCTGCTTGAGCTTGCGGACGAGGCCGCCCGTTCGGTAGATACCAGCCCACCTGACGGGGAGTCTTCGGACGACAACGTCGAGGACATCCGTGACCACCGCCGCCGCGCAGCCGCGCAGACCTGACGTCAACTAAGAAACTTGAGTGGGTAGATAATTGAACATCGTGCGCACCTTACTATTGTTGCCGGCCCTCGCCTTTGTCGGCGGTCTCGCCTCTCTCATCTTGCAGGCGAACGCCGCCCCGGCCGACAACCCGAACCCGCCGCGCACGATCGTCATCGGCGTCGACCTGTCGAGTTCGAACCCGCTGATCCGCGACGACAGCTTCGCCCAACGCGTGGCCGCGCGGATCGGCCCCTACATCAGCAACCTGGCCCCGCGCTCGCGCGTCATCCTGCGCTCGTTCGGCTCGTATAACTCAAGCGCCAACAGCCCGCTGACGCTGGACATCCTCATCGCGCCAAAGTCAGCACGCGCCGAAGACATGGCGAACCTGATCTCAAGCGTCATCGCCAACGTGCCGCAAATGGTCCGTCAGGGCCGCATCCAAGAACAGTCGTCGACGAACATCGTGCCGTTCCTGATGAACATCTCGAAGGTCATCGACTGCAAGGCGATGCCGACCAACGTGATCCTGGCGACCGACGGCGTCGAAGATTCGCAAGTCACCGATCTCAGCCGCCGCCGCAACACACTGCCGCCGCCGCAAGGCGCGCCGTTCGCCGGCTGCCAAGAACTTATGATCTTAGGCGTCGGTCGCGGCCTCGGCTCGCCGCAAGACACAGAACGCCTGCGCAACGAATGGGCCGCCTGGGCCCGCGCGGCAGGCTTCCTGAACTACGTCGGCCTCAACGACTGGTGAACCCAAGCTGCGTCCGGATCTCCTCCGGACGCACGCCGCGCTCGCGCAGAGTGCGAAGCGCCGTGGCCTGATCGCGCTTGGCCAACCGCTTTCCCGCAGCATCCGTAATCAACCGGTGATGCCGATACCGCGGCACGGGCAAATCCAATAACGCCTGCAACAATCGATGCAGATGTGTCGCCGGCAGGAGATCGAGCCCCCGCGTCACCAGTGTCACGCCCTGGCTCGCGTCGTCGACGACCACGGCAAGATGATAGCTCGCCGGAGTATCCTTCCGCGCCAACACCACATCGCCGAAAATCTCCGGTCGCGCCACGACCGTTCCGCGCTCCGGCACATCGCCGCTCTCCTCAAACGTCGACGCGCAGCCAACTGCCACCGCCCGCGCAACATCCAATCGCCACGCATGATCATCGCCACTCGCCAACCGCCGCGCACGCTCGACGTTGTCCAGATGTCGGCAGGTGCCCGGATAAAGCGGCCCATCAGGTCCCTGAGGCGCGGCCGCACTCACCGCAATCTCCGCCGCGATCTCCTTGCGCGTGCAGAAGCAGGGATAGAGCAGATCGCGCTGCTTCAACGCATCGAGCGCCGAGCGATAAGCCGCAAAGTGTTCGGACTGCCGCCGCACCGGCCGCTCCCATGAAAGTCCTAGCCAAGCTAGATCTTCTTCGACCGCTTTCTCGAACTCAGGCCGCGCGCGCGCCGTATCGATGTCTTCGATGCGCAGCAAAAACCGTCCGCCCGTCGCACGCGCCGCTTGCGTCGCGAACAGCGCCGCAAACGCGTGCCCCAAATGCAAAAGCCCGGTGGGCGAGGGCGCAAATCGCGTGACGTCGGCGGTCATCGGCCCGCTCTAGCTCAATCCGCCCCGCCCCGGCTAGAGTGCTGCACCACGCTATTCCGGAGTTTCGCCGATGACACCGCAACTGAACGGCCCGCGCCTGCCCGCCGCCAACGGCAAGGCCGATCGCCTGGTGATCTTCTGTCACGGCTACGGCGCCGACGGAAACGACCTCATCGCCCTCGGCCGCCACTGGCAGCGACTACTGCCCACCACTGCCTTCGTCTCGCCGCACGCGCCGGAACGCTGCCCAGGCTCGCCCGGCTATCAGTGGTTCGGCATCACGCGCCTGCAGCCTGACGAAATGCTGCGCGGCGTCGAACGCGCTGCCCCCATCTTGAACGCCTTCATCGACAGCGAACTCAACCGCCTCGGCCTCGACGCCTCGCGGCTCGCGCTCGTGGGCTTCAGCCAAGGCACGATGATGTCGCTGCATGTCGGCCTCCGCCGCGCCATCGCACCAGCCGCGATCGTCGGCTTCTCCGGCATGCTGCCCGGCGCAGAAAAACTCCCCGCCGAAATCGTCTCGCGCCCGCCGGTCCTCCTCGTCCACGGCGACGCCGACGACATGATCCCCGTCCAAGCTCTGCACGCCGCCGCCAACGGTCTCGGCGCGGCGGGCGTGGCCGTCCGCTGGCACGTCTCGCGCGGGGTCGGCCACGGCATCGCCCCGGACGGCCTGGAGCTCGCAGGAAAATTCCTCGCCGACGGCTTCGCGGGAAAGCTCGCGGTCACGCCCGAAGCGGCCCCCGTCGGCGTCAAGGCGCCGGGCTAACCGTCGCCCGCCCGTCACACCGGCGTCATACCAAAACGTGTAGAATTCAGCCGATTCGGGCCCGTGGTTGCACCGCCGCAGCGGCTTAAGCTAGGCTCAAGTGTTAACGGCGCATCCTACGTCGCCCAAGAGGAGATTGGCCTTCAGGCATCGCGCAAAGAAGAGGTTTGTATCGTGTTAGCCGCCACCGAGCGTGCGCCGGAGGCCTTCCCTGCGTTGGTGTTGAACGCCGACTTCCGGCCGCTTTCCTATTTCCCGCTGTCGCTGTGGTCGTGGCAAGACACGATCAAGGCCGTGTTCATGGACCGCGTGAACATCGTGCAGGAATACGACCGTGTCGTGCACTCGCCCTCGTTCGAGATGCGCCTGCCCTCGGTCGTGTCGCTCAAGACCTATGTGAAGCCCTCGCGCCACCCGGCGTTCACGCGCTTCAACGTCTTCCTGCGCGACCGCTTCCAGTGCCAGTACTGCAGCGTGACCAAGGTCGCGAACGACCTGACGTTCGACCACGTGATCCCCCGCTCCCGCGGCGGCCGCACCACATGGGAAAACGTCGTGACCGCCTGCGCGCCCTGCAACCTGTTCAAAGGCGGCAAGCTGCCCCACCAAGCCGGCATGCACCCGCACCACCGCCCGCATCGACCGACGGTGACGCAGCTGCACACAAACGGCCGCCTGTTCCCACCCAACTACCTGCACCAATCCTGGCAGGACTACCTTTACTGGGACAGCGAACTGGAGCCGTAAGCCTCAGCGCTTCCGCGCCTCGCGCCACATGCCCCACAACGTCGGCGCGTCGGGCGTCGGGCGGAACTCGTTGATGACCTCGTAGCCGTGCCGCTTGTACAGCGGCACGTTCTTCTCGTTCGACGACTCGAGATAGGTCGGCAAACCCTTCGCATCGATCATCGCCAGGTTCGCGTCCAGCAATGCCGAGCCCAAACCCTGTCCCTGAAACCGGGGATCGACGCCGATCGTCATCAGATAGAAGTGCGGCTTCGTCTTCGGATGATGCTTGTCGGCCGCCTTGCGGAACGCATCCACGCGACCGAGGCCCGACAGACTGGTGAACGAAACGATGGTCGGAAACAGCATCAACTCTTCCCACCACGGCAGCTTCAGGTCCGCGCGTTCGGGCGGCACCCACAACGCCGCCGCGCTGTAATCGTCGGCGGTCCAAAGCTGCTGCCCCGGCAAGCCGATCTTGCCGACCAGGAACGTGAACATCGCCCGCCGCCCGGCATCGCGCTTCGCGTCGCGCCGCCCGATCCACGACATCACGGGATCCGTCGCAAAGGCCGCCGACAGGCAATCGATGACCCGCTCGCGATCGGTCTCGGACGCTTGCCGCGGTTGCGCCGCGCGCTTGCGCCGCTCAAAGGCCTCGTCGCTCAACGCCGCCGACGACATCTAAAACCGCTCGGAGAGTTTGATCGCCAGCCGGCACCCGGCCTTGATCGTCTCCGACAGCACGCGATAGCCCGGCGCCTCTTCCGCACCGTGCTCGATCGCCGTCTCGCGATGCTGGATCTCGTCAGCCCGAAATTTCTCGATCGTCGCTTTGAAGGCCGCGTTCGCCTCGCCGTCGCTCTCAAGCGCCGCCGCCTGGCTCGCATAGTGCTCGTCGATCACTTCCTCGACCGCCGCCGTGCAAGCCATCGCAGCCTTCTCGCCCATCAAGGCCGTCACTGCGCCAAGCGCATAGCCCGCCACGTTCCACACCGGCGCCAGCGCCGTCGGCCGCACGTTGTTCTCGGCCACCAGCCGGTCGAACATCGCCAAATGCTCCTGCTCTTGGTTCTCCATATGGCGAATGGTGTCGCCCGACGCCGTGTGCCCGAGGATCGCCAGCTGTCCGCGATAGATCTGCACCGCGCCATACTCGCCCGCGTGATCGACGCGGATCATGCGCGCGAGATTCTTGTCGGCCGCATTGAAACCCGGCAAGCGCGGCGACGCCTTGATAGTCACACTCACCTGCGGCCTCCGTTCCAAATCGTCCAAGCGCCGAACCCGCCAAGTCCGGCCGCCACAAGAGAAAACAGAAAGTTGAACCCGGCCATCGAGATGCCCATCAGATCCCACACCACCTCGTCACAGCGCACGATCTGCCCCGTCGACAGCGGGCCGAAGATACTGCCCGCGTCAGGCAAATCGGTGCCCGTACAGTCCGGCGGTCCCGGCCACCACTTATACTCGACGCCCGCATGGAAGAGCCCAAGATAGGCGCTCCACAGAGCGACCATGGCGATAACGACATAAATCCCGACAATCGCCTGCCGCGGCACGTCGCGGATATGCATCTGCGCCGCCGTCAGCGCCGCGCCCAGCACGATCAGCACGAACCACGGAACGCGCTGCTCAAGGCACAAGGCGCAGGGCCGATACCCGCCGATATACTGAAAGGCGTAGGCGCCGCCCAGGATCAAAACGCCCAGCACCGCCACCGCCGCCCCCGGAAACAGGACATGCGAGGTGCCGCGTCGAATCTGAAGAACGAGGGAGGCGCCGTTCATGGGCATGAATCTAGCGCGCGAAGGCCCCCTCGCGCACCCCACCGGCCTGCGGCAAACCGCACAATTTCTCGCGAGATAAAGCTTGGTTGACGAAGCGCCCGCGCTCCCTATTATCCGCCCCCTCGCGGAAGGGGCGGCAACTACCGGCCCGCCACCAAAGCCTCTCGCGACCGTGCCCCTGTGGCGGAACTGGTAGACGCGGCAGACTCAAAATCTGTTGTTGGTGACAACGTGCTGGTTCGATTCCGGCCAGGGGCACCACTTATTGGGCTCGCGACGCGCTCAGTTGGCGGCGCCCGCCCGCGAACCGGTTCGCCTCATCTTTCGGACACATTCCAACAGTTTGCCGGGATGCACCGGCTTCGGTACCACGTCGTCCGCGCCGAGGGCGTGGGCAAGTCCAAGCGCCTGAGCATCGACGTCGACAATGGCCAGAACGCGAACATGGTGTCTGAACCGCTTCTTGATTTCGAGGACCGTCGATAGCCCCTCTTTTGCGGTCATCGCGAGATCGACAATCGCAATCTCGCTGTCGTGATACTCGATAAGTCTTACGGCGTCGTACGCGTTGGAGGCCTCTCGGACTTTGAATCCGTCCAACTCCAGGTGATCGCGCAGCGCTCGTTGCATGTCTAGATCGTCATCAATGACGCAGATCTCTGTCACGTTTGATTTGTCTCCCAAGGCCGCGTTGATGGCGGGCCAGTTTGCGAAGCTGGATTTCTTGTCGACGAGACGGGCGCAAAGACAGGAGGCCGGCGGCGCTCGGTGTAATGCTCTTGGCTCTCGACGATGATCGTCGTCCAGCACGCGGGCCGACCTTCAAGCGGCCCGACTTTGGAAGGTGCAACGGAACCCTGTCTAATTTGGTTCCGTTCTGGATCGAAAAATAGTCGATCGGCCCAATTGGGTTTGCCAACTCGCTAAGACACGATTGCGGTATGGCGGTCTCAAACCGGGACGACGTCCACACGGACGCTAAGCTGGCTCTGCGCCGGAGTTGCCGTGGCCCCGCGAATAGGTGCGGCTTCCGACGGCGTGCGCGTCGATGCCACGCGAATCAGATCGTGCGACTCGACGATGCCGTTCGTCGGATCGAATTCGACCCACCCCAAGCCGCTCAGAAAAACCTCGCACCACGCGTGCGTCGCGCCCGCGCCTTGAAGGTCGCCGCCCGGCGAATACAGATAACCCGACGCGAAACGCGCCGGATATCCTAACCGTCGCACCGCCTCGATCATCAGCCAGGCGATATCGCGGCACGCGCCCACGCCCAGCTGCAGCGTCTGTCCCGGCGACTGCACGCCCTCGGCGTCGCGCGCGGCATACTTGATCTCTTGATGCAGCGCCGTATTGAGACGCTTCAACACATCGATACGCTCTTCGCCGGCCCGCGGCCCGTGCGCCTCAAGCCACGAAAGCAGCGGCCGATTTTCCTCGTCCGTCGTGGCCGGCATCCAGTACGGCGTAAGCACCAGCCGCTTGCTCTCTTCGTCATCGAACAGGGCTGACGAATCCCAAACGATGTTCAGCGGCGCGGGATAGCGTTCGATCAGAAGGTCGCTTGTGATCGTCAATTCTTGCGCCGCGCCCGACGGCTGATAGAGACACACGCTATTGCCGTAAGCATCGAGTCCCCATCGCGTGTGGCCCTCGGGCGACAGCGTCAGGTTCGCCTCAACCACGCGCACCGCATGTGTGTCCGTCGGCCGCACCATGAGCCGCCACACGCCGAACTCGACGGGCTCGGCAAAGCGATAGCTGGTCTCATGATGAATCTTCAGACGCGACATCAGGCTTGTCTTTCGAGGCGCCAGCCGTAACGCGGAACCGGCGCTACGGTTGCAGATCGGCGCTGAGCGTCCGCGCCCAGCCGTTTGGCGTCAACTGGAAGTGGTCGCTATGCGATGCCGCGAAGCGACCATGCGACTCACTCCAGGTCAGCCGTTCGATCGCAATGCGGGGGCGGTCGATCCTGATGATATTGCAGGAATTGCCTTCGCCGCGCAGCCGCCCGGACGTCGCCGTTCCGGCTTGCACAAGCAGCATCGACCGGCCCGCGGCCTTGTATCGTCTGACGCTCTCGCCCGCACCGGCGACGTGCCCGTGGCCGGAAACGACGATATCCACCCCGCCTTGCACGAAAGCGGCGACGGCCATATGCGCACGCCCGACGACGCTCTTGCCGCCGGCGAAGTCGAAGGGATGATGCGTGACCACGATGCGCGTTGCGTGCAAGCCGGCGCCGGCGAACCCCTTGCACGCGGCCTCGATTTGCCGTCGGTTGATGCGCCCGCCTTGGACCGTGAACGAGCGCGACGTATTGATGCCGGCGATCGCCAATTCATCGTCGACGTAGACCGGCTCCTCCTCGCCGAAGTGGCGTCGATAGGCGTCGAGCGGCGTGCGCCAACGCGCCAAGACGTTGTAAAGCGGCACGTCATGATTGCCCGGCACGACGATCATGGGTAAGGCCATGCTGTCGAGAAACGCCCTAGCTTCAGCGAATTCGGCGTCGCGCGCGCGTTGCGTCAAATCGCCGGAGACGACAAGCACATCGGGCCGAGCCGCGGCGATGGCGTTCTTCAACGCCGGCAGCGTGGAGTGATCCAGGTGGCCGAAATGCAGATCCGAGAGATGAGCGACGATGCGCAGGGCCGACGTCCTCTACGGTTTCGAAGCGGCGGCTTCATGCACGGGTACGATCACGTTCAGAGCGCGCGGCCGGCTGACATAGTGCAAGGGTGAATCGAGTTCTGTGACTTCACCGTCGGTCGCGACGCTGACGCGCTTCGAGGGCGTTTCGATCCACACCTCTCGAGTTTCCAACGTATCGAGCTCGCGCGGCTCGAAGCCAGCGAGCGATTTCAGTAAAAGGCCCGGCAGCTTCATAAGCCCAACGCGTGGCGCGCGGCAAACCCAAAGCTGTCCGCTATCCAACTGCGTCCGCTCTCCGAGCCGTAGGCCGGTAATCTCATATTTGTTGTTGCCGACGAATGCGAACGGCGTCTCACGCGCGCGCTCATGACGCTCGTCGACGAGAAGGCGCACGTACAGCCGGGAGTGCCGCTTCGCCACCGCGAGCATTGCAGGCAAGGACGCGATCCATTTCCCGTAGCCCTTGCTCTGCAAGTCCTCGCGCTGTTGCACGAACCACGGATAAATGCCGATGCTCGAATTGTTCAGGAAGATGCGGCCGTTCACCTCGCCGACATCGACGCTGACGCGCTCGCCGCTGAACACGTTGGCCACGGCTTGTTCCAGCTCCAAAGGAATCTTTAGATCCTTCGCGAAGTGGTTGAGCGTGCCCAGCGGCAGAACGCCCAGCGCAACATCGGTGCCGACGAGCGCGCTGGCGACGGCGTTGATCGTGCCGTCGCCGCCGCCCGCCACGACGATCGTATGCTCATCGCGGACGGCTTGTTCGGCAAGCGCCGACAGGTCGCTTCCGGAGGCGAGACTAATGCGGGCGACGACCCCAGCATGCGCGAACAGTTCGCGCAGTCGTTCATCCATATCCTGCGCCCGGTTTGAACCGGACGCGCCGTTGATGATGCACGCAACTTTGGTTGGACGAGCGGCCATGATCGACGCGCTTTCCACTATCTGCCTGGCAGGCTTGCCAGGCACCAACCGAGCCGTGGTGCTGATCGCGATTAGCCTTTGACGATCTTGCGAACGGTGTCCTTCGCGCCACCGACCGCGTTTTGAACTTTGCCTTTGACCTTGTCGGCCTTGCCGTCGGCTTGCAGCTTGGCGTCGCCCAAGACCTTGCCGGCCGCTACCTTGATGGCGCCCTTGGCCTGGTTCGCCGCGCCTTTGATCCGATCCTTGTCCATTCTCTGGGTCCTCGTTGGGTTGCCCAAGCTGAACGCGTGTCGGCCGCGCGGGTTCCGCCCGGTTGCAGAATAAGATCGGCAGCGGCGTGTGCCGCGCCCCGCTCGACGCGGCAACGAAGGACGCGTGAAGCGGCGCTACTGCGTGCGGACGCGTCCCTTGCCTTCGTAGCACTGCGAGCGCGCGCCGCCGGCCTTCCACGACAGCACCAAGATGCCGCCGCAGCGATGTCCCGAGAACTTCGAGCTATTCTGGAGATAATGCTCGGCGTCCGCGCGCGTGCGCATATTGATCAGTCGCGCGCGGCGCGGCTTCGCCGGCTCGCTCTCGACGGAATCGATCGCGGGCCCTGTCGTGACGATGACGCGCACATCGAGACGCGCCATCATGTCGTCGTGCGCCGCTCTGCGAACGCGCCGGTCGTACCTATCGTTGTAGGTCTGCGCATAGCCGCTTAACAACGTGCTGCGCCACCGCGAATCCGACCACGCCATCGGATCTTCCGAAGCGCGAGACGCGTAACCGCGCGCCCCCTCGCCCAAATAGCTGCGCGAAAAATACCGCGCGCCGCGCGCTTGGCATTTGGCGACGCCGAAGCTTGAGTTCGAAACCATTGGATTGTCCGCGCTCACGCTGCGGCACCCGCGTCCGGAAGCTTCGACGCCGCCGGCCGTCGCTCCCATCGCCACGACGGCGAGGAGCAAGCCATAAAGGACTCTCACGATCACAACTCCCATTCACCAAGCGCCGCCGAAACCGCGCGCGCCGACCCATTCATCAAGCGTCATCGGATTCCCCAACCCGATGCCAAATCCTAGCACACGCTTGCGCGCGCGCGAGATCAGATCAACGCGCGAACCTTCGATTCGGCTCTGCGCTTTGTGTCCCCGTTTTCCGTTCTTGGGTGCGTTGCCGCGCGCCGCGCCGTTTCAAAACACGACGCCTAAGGCATGTGCGCGCTTTAAAGCTTTACCAACCTTTCCAGGCGCCCAGCCTTTCCAGGTGGTTAACTTGTGCCGCGCTGAAACGAAAAGCGGCTGGCCCACGCCGTGCAAACCCGTTCGCGCAATCAAAGTAACGGGAGATTAACGAATGCGTACAGTTAACCTGGGCCTCGTCGCAGCCGCGCTTCTTCTCGGCAGCACGGCCCTGTCGTCGCCGGCCTTCGCAACTGGCGGCGGCAATCAGAACCACACCTGTCAAGGTGGTCACAACTGCAACGACGGCGACACGATCACCAACAACAACTACGACAACGACACCTACAACAAGGGCGGCACGGGCTACGGCGGCGACGTCGACAACTACAATAAGAACGACAGCCACAACACGGCGACCGGCGGCGCTGGTGGAGCGGGCGGCGCGGGTGGTGCCGGTGGTGCGGGCGGCACTGGCTACGGCGGCGCCGGCGGCAACGCGACAAACTCGAACAAGAACGAAGCCAACAACACGAACATCAACACGCCCGTCGCTCACGGCGGCGAAGGTGGCAAGGGCTACGGCGGCAACGCCACCGGTGGTAACGCGACCGGCGGCAATGCGACCGGCGGCAACGCGACCGGTGGCACGTCCAATGCCAACAACAATGGCAATGGCAACGGCAACGGGAACGGAAACCTGCACAACGTCGGCAACGTCACCGACTCGGCCAACAACAAGAACTACAACACCGACATCAACAACAATAAGAACGAGCAGGATCAGGACCAGAACCAGAAGCAAAAACAGCAGCAGCAGCAAAAGCAAAAACAGGAGATCAAGAATTCCGGCAACTCGGAAATCAAGAACTCCGGCAACAGCTATAACGAGAACGACAACTCGAACTCGAACAACGCGCAGCAGGAAGTGAACGTCGACGCGAGCACCCACAACGAGCGCGCGCCGGTGAACACCGCCTACGCGGCTCCGCTGGTCTCGGGCGAAGACACCTGCATGGGCTCGAGCTCGATTGGCGCTCAGGCTGTTTCGTTCGGTCTCTCGATCGGCACGACCTGGCAGGACGACAATTGCCGCCGCCTCAAGAACTCGCGTCAGATGGTGGCCCTCGGCTATCACCGCGCTGCGACCGCTCTGATGTGCGTCGACAAGGACGTCGAAGAAGCGATGGCCCGCGCCGGCACGCCGTGCCCGAACGGCGCCGCCGTCGTCGCTGCAGCGCCGATGTATTACCAGGAAGCCGCGCCCGCCCGCGACTACACGCCGATGGCCCCGGTCGTCGACGAGCCGGTGAAGAAAAAGCGCCGCATCCGTAAGCCGCTGCCGCCGAAATAAATCGGGTCGAGCAGAAGGCCAGTGTTAATGGGGAGAAGGGGTCGTCCGGAAACGGACGGCCCTGACTTTATTTCAGGGCCACGTAGGCAGAAAGCAGAACGGGGAGCGTTGACATGCCCTCGCGAAAGGCTCGCTCCCCATCCGACCGCCGGGTCTCAAACGCATCCCGGCATGCGCGCACGAAACAATTAGAAGAAGCGCGACAGCGTCGCCAAGCCGATGACGATCGCCGTCAAGAGCGCAAGGTTCAAAAATTCGCTGGAGCGGGACATGGGGGCGTTCTCCTCAACGTCGGTTCGATGCGTCGAACCGTTGAAAAGACTATGCGCTCACGAACCTGAACGCCCGCCGCCGGGCGGCATTCAGATTCCGTTCATGGTGCGCGCCCTGTGACGCGCGTCACGGATGCAGTTTCAGCCCTTTGAGGATCTTGTCGGCGATCTTCTTGTCCTCGCGCAAAGCGATGCCCACGAGATTGAGATCGGCGCCCGCAACCGCCTTCACCGCCGCGCGGTTCGCGGCGTCGAATCCGGTCTTGAACAGATCCTCGGTGTAAACCGCGAGCTTTGCCCCGGCGGCCATAGCCCGCTCATAGGCCGCGCGAATGTCCGCGGTTGTTGCTGCGAACACCATCACCGGCTGCACCAGCATCGGCAGATAGCGCTGTCCGGAAGCATCTTCATACGCTTCGCCCGTTATCCCGGGCACGGTGGCGGCGATTCCGCTGATCGCAAACGCGGTGACGTTCAGCTTCTGCCAAACGGCCAGATCCTCGCGCAAGACGACGGCGATCTTGGTGTCGAATTTCATGTGCTTCAATGTAAAGGGACGCGTTGCCGATTTATTGGACGTTTGTGACCGCGAGCTGAAACTGGCGCGGCGTGACGCCGAAGGCGCGCTTGAAGCGTCGATGCAGATGGCTCTGGTCCGCAAATCCCACCGCCGCCGCAATGTCGGCGATCGCATGCCCCGCGCGCAACTGCCGCTGCGCTTCGCGCAAACGCAGATGCGTCAGATACCGGTGCGGTGCAATGCCGTAGGCGCGCGTGAACGAGCGCGTCAGATGATGCCGCCCGCACGCCGCAATGCCGGCAAGCGCGCTCAGCGATACGTCTTGGCGATAGTGCGCGTGCATGTAGTCGCGCACGCGGGCGAGGACAGCGTTGCTCGCATTTGCTGACGGCGCGTCGCGCGAATGCGGAGTAAGCCCGCGCAAGAAAACCCCGAGATGATGTTCCCGTTCGATCGCCGGCGCACGCTCCGCAAACGCGTCATGCGCCTCTGCTAGCAACCGCGCGATGCGCGCGTCGAAGAACATCGGCGTCCGAAACAGCGGCAGGCTCGCATCGCCCGACGCGTCGTGTAGATGCGCGCTCACCGCCGCCGCATCGACATAGATCATGCGATAGACGAACCCGCTCTCGTCCGCCGGCGCGCCGTCATGCGCATCGCCGGGGTTGATGGCGAAGATCGACCCGCCCGTCGAGTAAAATCGCTCGCCCCGGCAAGCAAACGTCTGCCGCCCGCCTTCGACCAAACCGAACGCGTAGGTCTCATGAATATGCGGTTCGTAGCGGTGCGCCGAGTAATGCGCACGCAACAACTCGACGCCGTCGGCCGGAGACGCCCAATAACGCGACCAGTCCCCGGCGCGAGCACGCATCTACTCGGCGGCGCCTTTGACCGGGACGTAAACCTCGCTGCCGGCCTCGTGAAACTTGTCGCTCATCGCAGCCATCCCCTTCTCTTTCTCTTCGAGTTTGGCGGCGTAGTCGCGTACGTCCTGCGTGATTTTCATCGAGCAGAATTTCGGCCCGCACATCGAACAGAAATGCGCCGTCTTGTGCGCTTCCTTTGGCAGGGTCTCGTCGTGATAGGCACGCGCCGTCTCCGGATCGAGCGCCAGGTTGAACTGATCCTGCCAGCGAAACTCGAACCGCGCGCGGCTCATCGCATCGTCCCATAACCGCGCCGCCGGATGACCTTTCGCCAAGTCCGCAGCATGCGCCGCGATCTTGTAGGCGATCACGCCCTGCTTGACGTCGTCGCGATCCGGCAATCCCAGATGCTCCTTCGGCGTGACGTAGCAAAGCATCGCCGTGCCAAACCACCCGATCATCGCCGCACCGATCGCGCTCGTGATGTGGTCATAGCCGGGCGCCACGTCGGTCGTCAGCGGCCCAAGCGTATAAAACGGCGCCTCGCCGCAAGCCTTCAGCTGCTTATCCATATTGGCTTTGATCTTATGCATCGGCACATGGCCGGGGCCCTCGATCATCACCTGCACGCCGTGCTTCCAAGCAACCTTGGTCAACTCGCCCAGCGTCTCAAGCTCCGCGAACTGCGCCGCATCGTTCGCATCCGCGATCGACCCCGGCCTGAGCCCGTCGCCCAGCGAGAAGCAGACGTCATAGGCGCGCATGATCTCGCAAATCTCTTCGAAGTGCGTGTAGAGGAAACTCTCCTTGTGATGCGACAAGCACCACTTCGCCATAATCGACCCGCCGCGCGATACGATGCCGGTCACGCGCTTGGCGGTGAGATGAATGAACGGCAACCGCACGCCCGCATGCACGGTGAAGTAATCGACGCCCTGCTCGCATTGCTCGATCAGTGTGTCGCGATAAACTTCCCACGTCAGATCTTCGGCGACACCGTCGACCTTCTCCAACGCCTGATAGATCGGCACGGTCCCGATCGGGATCGGCGCATTGCGAATGATCCAATCGCGGATGTTGTGAATGTTGCGGCCCGTCGACAGATCCATAACCGTGTCCGCGCCCCAGCGGATCGACCACACCATCTTGTCCACTTCGTCGGCGACAGACGACGTCACCGCGGAGTTGCCGATATTCGCGTTGATCTTGACCAGGAAGTTGCGCCCGATCGCCATCGGCTCCAATTCGCCGTGGTTGATGTTGGCCGGAATGATCGCCCGCCCGCGCGCCACTTCATCGCGCACAAACTCCGGCGTCATCACGTCAGGAATCTCAGCGCCAAAATCCTCGCCGTCGCGCGCCATCATCGCGCGGCCCAGATTCTCGCGAATGGCGACATATTCCATCTCGGCCGTAATGATCCCCGCGCGCGCATACTCAAGCTGCGTCACCGCGCGCCCGGACTTTGCGCGAAACGGTTTGCGGCTGGCAGGGAAGGGCGCCACAAGCCGCTCGCCCGTCGCCCCGCCATTGTCCTCGGCCTTCACCGGCCGCCCCTCGTAACTCTCGACGTCGCCCCGCGCCAGAACCCACTGATCGCGCGTCCGCGGCGCACCCTTCATGATGTCGACGCGGAATGTTTCATCAGTATACGGACCGGATGGATCGTACAGCCTCACCGGCGCCTCGTTCGCACTCGGATGCAGGGAGACCTCGCGGAACGGCACACGCAAATCCGGATGCCGTTCGCCCGCGACGTAGATCTTGCGCGAGCCCGGAATAGATCCGGTCGTCACTTGAAACGAAGGCTTGTGCTGAATGTTCATGGGCGCGCGTTGCCTCGGACGAAGGTGATGGCGCTGAACGGTCGTGGGGCGAAAGAAAGAATGAGCGCTTGGGTCCGCGCAAATCCGAATCCCTCCGCCGGTGTGAACCGGATCAGGTTCAAAGGGTCGCGGGTCAAACCGCCTCTCAGCCCCCAAATCGGGGCCCCCCTTCGGACGGCGCGGACTTTCCGCCGAACCGCCGCCCGCGTCAATCGCAGAACTGAGCAGGCGCGAAAACCTCAGACCTTTTCGCGCGTTTCGGCGGCGGCCTTCAAAGCCGATCCCAACCGCCCATCGAGTTCCGCAACCTTCGACCGTAGAATGGCGGCCTCGTCGCGCGATTTCGCCGCCTCATGCAGCAAAGCTTCCAGCGTCATCACCCGATTGCGCAGCGAGTCGAACTCGACCGACGACTGGCTGCCCGACATCAACCGCTGCTCGACATCCGCCAGCCGCGCTTTGAGCAAGCTCACATCCTCGCTGCCCGTCGAGCGATCATCCGTATGTGCCGACAGCCGCGCTTCCAGACTGGCGATCTGCGCGCGCAGTCCTTGCGCCTCGTTCGCCTGCCGCTTCGCCTTGTCCAAAGCCTGCTCGAGATCGCCCAACCGCGACCGCAAGTTCTGCGCTTCGCCGGCCTGCCGCTGCGCATCGGCAAGCTTGCCTTCGACCTCGCTCAACCGCGAACGAAGCCGCGCATTCTCCGCATCGTTGTGCGGCGACGAAACCTCGACGACGGACGTCGCCGACCGCGCCTCAACAAGCTGCGCTTCGAGTTCGCTGATGCGCGCCTTCAACGGCTCCGCGCCTGTGGCCTTAGAACTGACCGCGCGGCTCAACGCCACTTCGGCTTCGCTCAGCTTGTCCTGCAAATCCGAAACGCGAGACTTCAGCGCATCCGCCTCACGCGCCGCCGAGAAGCCCGAAGCCAACCGTCCTTCAAGCTCCGCAATCCGCGCCTGTAGAACCTTGCTGTCGCCGCCCGTCGCCATCGCCGCCGGCTGAGACTCAAACTCACGCACGCGGCCCGTCAGCGTCTTGATCTGCTCCATCGCCTTGTCGCGCACGCGCATCGTTTCGGCGAGTTGGCCTTCCAGCTCCATCACCCGCTCGCGCATCGTGTCGTCCGGCATCATCGTCATGCCGCCCAGATCCAGCGGCGCGGGCGCAGGCGGCGCGGCAGCAAGCGCTTCCGCCTTCGTCTGATACTCGTCCCACTTCGCGCGCGCTTCGAGATAGCGCGTGCGGAACCCGTCGACCTCGCCGCGCAGCCGTTCGGACTCGTCGCTCAGCCGCTTCTCGTTCGTCTTGGCCGTATCGAGATCGCGTTCAAGCTGCGTTATGCGCGAAATCATCTCGTCGCGCGCCGCCACGCGCGAAGCTCGCGCGCCCTCCGGCAGACCTTCAAGCTCCGCCACCCGCAGCCGGAACTCGTCGATCTCCTTATCGCGCGCGATCGCCCGGTCGCGCGAATCGTGAAGCTCGGCCTCGACTTCCTTGTGCCGCTGCGCCTTCTGATCGCGCGCCAGCGTAAAGCCGATCACGATCCCGACCAGCCACGCAATGCCGAGGAACAGCCACGTCTGAATGAACAAATACATCATGGCCGCGTCCCGCCCCCTAGCGTCATGGCAGCACCGTAATTTCGACCCGGCGATTGCGCGCTTGGCCGGCCACAGTGGAATTGTCCGCCGCAGGCTGCGACGACCCCGAACCCTCGACGACCAGCCGCTCGCGGTCGACGCCCTTGGCCGCCAGATAAGCCGCGGCTGCTTCCGCCCGGCTGCGGTCCAAGCCGTCGAGACCAAGCTCACGGCTCGTGCCGTCGACATGCCCCGTGATCAAAAACCGCGTCCCGCAATCGACCGACGTCTGTGCCATGCGATCAAGCAGCTTGTGACTCGCCGGCCGGATCTGCGCCGACGCATTCGCGAAGCCCACGACGTTGTCCGCCATGATCTGGTCCAGCAACTTCTGACACGCCTCCGCGCTCAACCGCTGCATCGACGGCGTCACCGGCACCAGCGCCGCCGTCGTGTCCTCCGGCACTTCCGGCAAAGCAACCGGCGCCGTCGAAACGGTGATGTCGGCGATGCCTTGATAAGACCGCGCCAGCGTCTTCGCCGATGCATAGATCCCGGCCTGCGCCTCGGCAGTCGTCGCCTGACCGCGCACGGTGATCACGCCATCGATGAACTGCGCCTCGCCAACCTGCAGCTGCGACAGCTGACGCAAGCTCCAGATCGCCGTGTCCTCCCACGGTCCCGTCGGATGTCCGGCCGCAACAACCGTCGTGTCATCGACCCCCGCCGGAAAAAGCTTGCGCGCCTCGACGCCGATCGCCTGACGAAACCGCCGCCCCGGCACGTAACCGCTCAAGGCGATGCGCCCGTCGCCGTCGCGCTTAGCGCTCCAAGTGAAAGGTTTCTGCGCAGCAGCGACTGTCATCTCGTCGCGCACTTGTGTAATGCCGCCCAGCCACGGGCCGCCAGGTCCCGCAGACGCACGCACGGCAAGCTTCAGATCGTCGCGGTCGGCTTCGCTGGGCGCGACACCGCTGAGGATCGCAACCTGCCCATCCATCTTGACCTTCGCCCACGTCGCGCCCGACTCCTTCAAAGCCCCGCGCGCATAAGCCAGCAGCTCAGGCTCGATGAACCGCACACTGCGCCAGTGTGCTTGGCCGTGTTCGTAGAAGGTCGCGAAATAGCCGGTCACGAGCAAAGCCGTGATGCCGGCCAATACAATCCACCGTGCCATGAACGATCCATGACGAACGACGTGCCGCGTCCCGGGACGCGCGCATGCGCTTTGTCATTCCTCTGCGTTTCTATCACCGCGAGCCCCCCGCGTGAACTGGCGCCGAGCATCGCACGAAGCCCCGCGCGCAACCCGTCCCATCGCGCCTTAAGGTTGCAGGCCCCACGGATTGAAGCACGCGGGACCCTGGCCTATGGTCCCGCGCCCTTAACCAAGCCGATGGCCGCTGAGTCGCCGCGAGCCCGCCGCACCGGACTTCATTTAGGAACGTGTCATGAAGAACTTGTTTGATTCCAACGTGGTCCGCTACGCCGGCATCGGCGCCTTGGTCGTGGTCGCGTTCGCCGCGATCTTCTGGGCCAGCAGCACCAGCAAGGGCCCCGGTGGTCCGCAGGCGGTTAAACTTCCGCCGATCGCGAATGCTGACATCCAACCCGGTTTCGTCGGCTCGCAGCCCTTCGGCCTATGGACCCTCTCCTGCCAGAACATGAAGCCGCCGGCGACACCGCCCGCCGCGGGACAAGAAGCGCCGCCGAAACGCATCTGCCGCACCAACGCGCGCATGACGGTGCGCGGACCCAACAACGCCATTCTCCTCGCCGCCGGTTTCAACGTCCTCATGATGGACACGAAGAAGGTCCCGGCGATCATGTTCCGTGTGCCGCCGTCGGCGAGCGCCGCCGACAGCGCCAATTTCGCGATCGACGACAACACGATGTTCAAAGCCCCTCTGCGCTGCACGAAGACGGAATGCATCGTCCAAGGCGCGCTGCCGCCCGAAGCGCTGGCGCAGATGAAGGTCGGCAAGACGCTGTCCCTGATCTACACGATCAAGGACCGCCAGCAGCAGGACAAGAAGGTCCGCGTCGACCAACTGCTGCACGGCTTCAGCCAATCCTTCGACGCGATGGCCCGCGCCATCTCGGCCTAACGCCAAACGAAAAGCGGCGGCCATCGGCCGCCGCTGAGATACCGCGAAGGGCAGGGGACGTTAGCGCGCGAGGTCGCCAAGTTCCTGCAGCAGCGGCCCCAGGAACTTCTCGTAGTTCCGCCACCGTGCCACCGACGAACTGTAGATCGGCTGACGAACCTGCGACGAGCTTGCCGTCTTGACCGGCCGGTCGTTGCGATGGAAGTCGAGTACCCGCGCGTCCCACTCGAGCCCGCAATAGTCGAGGATGCGCCGCGCCTGCGCCTCGGTATCGGCGACGACCTCTTCGTACTGCACGTCCAGGAACGCACCCGCCGGCAGTACCTCACGCCAGTGCGCCATCAAGCCATGATAGGCACGATAATACCGGCCCAATTCGCCGAGGTCGTAGGTCTGGCTCTGTTCGCCCGCGAACAATTTCGAGAAGCACGACACGCACGTATCGACTGCATTGCGGTTGGTGTGAATGACCTTCGCACCCGGCAGCGCCAGATGGATCAGCCCTAAGAAATAGAAGTTCGACGGCATCTTATCCGTAATGCGCTCCGCCCCCGGCGCGCGCCGCATCAGCTTCTGCAGATAGGCCTCGCCGATGCGAGCGATCTCGGCTGGCGTCGTCACGGGCACGAGTTCCGGAAAGGGCACGTTGGTGCCGTCCTTCTTCCGCACGCTGTTGACCGTATTGCTCAAGTCCTTGAGCTCACCTGCGCCGGTAACGCGCGAATGGCTGGCCAGGATCTGCTCGACCAGCGTCGTGCCCGAACGCGGCATGCCCAAAACGAAGATCGGAGTCTGACTGGCGACGCCGCCGCCCGACTTCTCGCGAATGAGTTCGGCCGTGATGACGCTCTTCAGCCGGTCGAAATAGCCAAGGATCGTGGGCTCGTCATAGGCGATCGACTTACGCTTCAACGCATTCCCGCGCAGGAACAGCGGAAACGCTTCGTCATAGCGTTTCAGGTCGTCATAAACCTTGCCTGCCGCAAAGCTCATCTGCATGCGCCGCTCGTCGCTCAACGAGTCGGCATTCGCGAGCTGCGCTTCGATCGCCTTCAAATGCCGGTCGTTGTTCGAGCGGAACTTATGGGCGTCGACCAGATTGACATACGTTCCGATAGACTCCGGGCTCAGCGCCAAACACGTCTCGAACGCCCGCAGAGCTTCGTCGAACCGCCCCAGCTCCTTCAGCGCATTGCCCATATTGTTGTAGGGATCGGCGAAGTCCGGCTTCAGCGCGATCGCTCGCTGATAGGTCTCGATCGCTTTCACCGGTTCGTCCGCCTCGAAGTAGGCGCGCCCCAGCATGTTCAGCGTCTCGGCTTTGTTCGGCGCGATGGCGAGCGATTTTCGCAGCGCGTCGAACGCCGCATCAAGCCGCTCTTGCTCCACCAGGATCGCGCCCATATAGGCCAGCGCATCCGCATTCTGCGGGCTCAATTTCAGCGCCTGTTGCGCCACCGCCAGCCCCTCATCGAACTGCTTCAAATCCTTATAGGCCAAGATCAAATTGTTGATCGCCTCAAGATAGTTCGGCTTCAGCGTCAACGCGCGCTTGTACGCAGTCTCCGCTTCCGCCGGCCGTTCGAGGTCGCGCAGCACGCTGCCCAAATTGTTGTAGGCCTCGGCGTAACTCGGATTGATCGCCAGCGCGCGGCGATACTCCGTCTCGGCTTCCGCGAACCGGCGCGTCTGACGAAACGCGTTGCCTTTGTTGCTCACCGCCTCCGCAAAACGCGGGCGGATCGTAATCGCCTTGTCATAGTTGACGATCGCGGTCTCGAAGTCGCCGATGTCGAAATAGGCGATACCCAGATTGTTGTAGGCGTCCGCTGCCTCCGGTTTCAGCGCCACGGCGCGATGTCCGTGCTCGATCGCCTTCTGCGGCTGCCCGATGCGCCGGTACATCTCGGCGATGTTGGCTTGAAAGATGTGAACGTTCGGATTGACCGTCAGCGCCCGGTCGATCAGCTGCACCGCAAACGGCGTCTTGCCCGCCTGATGCGCCACGATCGCCAGTTGATGCAGTGCCTCCGGATCGTTCGGCCGCTGCTTCAGGATCTGGCGCAAAATACCTTCCGCCTGGACCAGCCGGCCCGCGCGCGCATGCTCACCCGCCAGTTTGAAAGCCTGGGCAAGGCTTAAACGCTGCGTTCCTTGTCCCATCTGTGCGGTCGCCTGCGGAGTGCTGGTCATGAGGATTGTCCGTCTAAAGGGTGAGTTTTCAAGCGCGTAAGCGTTCGACAAGGCGGTCAACCACGCTGTCCCAGCGTGCGTCCGGCCCCTGCCGCACCAACTCGAGCGTCGGATACCAAGGCGAATCGCCGCGCTCGCGCAGCCAGCGCCACTCGGCGACTTTGGGCAGCATGACGAAGCCGGGCCTGCCCAAGGCGCCGGTCAGATGCGCGATCGCCGAATCGATCGTGACCACGCAATCGAGGGCGGAGATCAACGCCGCCGTATCGCTGAAATCCTTAAGATCGCCGCTCGGGTCGAACACGCGCGACTTCAGCGGATGCTGCATCAGCTGCTCGCGCCCCGCCCCGACCTGCAACGACACCGGCAAGATGTTGTCGAGCTCAAGAAGCCGCGCCAGATGCCCCAGCGCCACCGACCGCACGCGATCGTTCGGATGCGTCGGCCGCCCCTGCCAGACGAAGCCGACGGTCTTGCGCCCGCGCGCCACGCCGTCGAGCCTCGCGCGCCATGCATCCGCCTTGCTCGTGTCGGCAAACAGATAAGGCACCGCAGCCGGAATGGTCTCAAGCGTCGTGCCGAAGACAAGCGGCAGACTCGACAAAGTGATTTGAAAATCGAACGAAGGAATTTGCTCCCAACGCTCATAGCAGATGAAAGAGCCCTTCACCGACTTCAGCACCGCATTGATCTCGGCGCCGGCGCCGAGAAAAACATCCTTCACTCGCTCGCTGACCATCGGCAGATAACGCGCGAACTGAAAACAATCGCCATAACCTTGCTCCGCGATAATCAGCAGCCGGCTTGAGCTTAAGCGCATGCCGTTCCACTGCGGCTGCTTGAACTTTGGCAAGACGTCTTGCGTGTTGGCCAGCTTGTAGCGCCACTCATACTCGCTCCAGCCGGCATGGAATTCGCCGTCGGCCAGCAGCACTTGCGCCAATCCCATGCGAGCGCGCGCCAGCCCGGGCCGTTGCGCGACCGCGCGCTCGAACAGCGCTCGCGCCCGAGCGCCATCGCCAAGCGCGACATACACATCCGCCAGATCGGCCAGCGCATCGGGCAACACGCCAAGCGCCACCGCGCGCTCGCCTGCGTCGCGCGCCTCATCAAGGCGTCCCGCATGCCGCAACGCCCGGCACAAATTCGCCAGCGGCAGCGCATCGGAATTCGTGCCATTCAGCGATTGCGTCAGCAACGCGATGGCGCGTTCAGTCTGACCGCGCTTGTCGGCCACAGCGGCCAGAACGGCCAGCGCCTGCACGTGCTTTGGATGCTTGGCCAAGATCGCCGACGCGAATCGCTCGGCCTCGTCGAATTCGTTCTTGGTGAAATGCGCCTGCGCGCGCTTCAACGCGTCGCCAAGCTTCAGCTGAATGCCGCCGGAGGGCGGCACGGTTGGTGTCGGTGTCATCCCCAATCCGCTCACGAGGTAGTCACCCAAGCCGAATCCTTAATGAATGGTAACGACTAGCTATCGCACGCACGATCTCGTGTGAGAAGTCACGTCCAACCCCAATTCACAGAAAGGGAACCGAGATATTGGGACGCATCGTTTGTTAACCACCTGATGTAGATTCGCCACTACCGCTAGGCGTAATCGTTAATAGGACACGCCAGCCATAGACGCTTCTCCCAACCGCGCGTTATCCCGGAATCGAGGCATGATTCGGGGAATTCGGGGGTGTATCGCGGCTTAGTCGCGGTCCCAAGGCTCCACCGGACATCATTTTTTGACCGTTTTCCGCTGGGGAGCTCTGCTCATGATTCGCCTACGCTCACTGAAGCTTATGTCGGGTGTCTCGACGCTGGCCGTCTTGGCCACGTTCGGTGCCGTGGACCCTGTGCTCGCGGCGGGCACAACCGTCTCGGGGCCGGGTAACGTCGGCGCCATCGACACGTCCACGTTGCCGAACCAGGATTTTGTAACCATCAATGGCGACGCCAACGTGGCCGCCGGCGGCTCGGGCAGCTTCTACAACCCGTCGACCGAAACGATCAACAACGCGGCCGGCACCGGGCTCCAGATCGACGATTCGGTTCTCCAGGGCACAGTCACCAACGCTGGCGAGCTTCTCGGTTCGACCGACGGCATGAACGCCGACGACACGATTCTGCACGGGATCGTCAACAGCGGCACGATTGACGGTGCCGCGGGCAACGGCATCGAGCTTGATGAAGTCGTCTTGTCGGGCGGCATCAGCAACACCGCGACCGGCACCATCAGCGGGACGGTCACCGGCATCAACCTCACCGACTCCGGCACCTTCTCCGGCGGCATCAACAATGCCGGCCTCATCTTGAGCACGGCCGGCGAGGGCATCTACATCGAAGACAACTGGTCTTTCTCCGGCGGCATCAATAACTCCGGCACGATCGAAGCCGCGACCTCCGGCATCGACATCGACGCCGACAGCTTCTCGGGTGGCATCACGAACTCGGGCCTGATCACGACGTCGACCAGCACCGGGATCTACTGGACCGGCGACAGCTTTGCCGGCGGCATCAACAACACCGCGACCGGCACCATCAACGCCGATACAGGATACGGCATCTATCTGGGCGGCGGCATCTTCACGAACGGCATCACCAACGCCGGTCTCATCAACGCGCCGGGCAACTACGGCATCTACATCGACGCCGATCAGGTCCAAGGCGGTATCAACAACAGCGGCTCGATCTCTGCCTCCATCACCGCGCTCTACTTCGACGGTGAGTTGTTCCAGGGCGGCGTCACGAACTCGGGCGTGATCGAGTCTCTGAACAACCTCGGTCTCAACCTTGTCAGCGGCGAGTTCCAGGGCGGCATCAACAACGCCGCGACTGGCACGATTTCGTCGCTTTCGACCGGCATCTACGTCAGCAACGACACATTCACGGGCGGCATCACCAACGCCGGCTTGATCAATTCGCCCACCGGCTATGGCATCTACATCGACAACAGCCTGTTCGAGGGCGGCATCAACAACACGGCGACCGGCACCATCACGACCGGCGCCGGTACCGACAACGCCATCTATTTCAGCGGCACGACGTTCAACGGCGGCATCACCAACGCCGGTCTCATTCAAACGACGAACACCGACGCCGTCTACCTCAGCGGCACGTCCTTCAACGGCGGCATTGTGAACTCGGGCGTGATCCAGTCCGATTCCTCGACAGCCCTTTATCTCAGCAACACGACGTTCACGGGCGGCATCAACAACTCGGGGACGATTGTCTCTCTCTCGAACGGCTACGGCGTCGAGACCAGCAACACCTCCTTCACCGGCGGCATCAACAACAGCGGCACGATCCAAGGCGGCCAGAGCTACACCGGCCTCTACATCAGCGACACGACCTTTGCCGGCGGCGTCACCAACAGCGGCCTGATCGCCTCGGGTTCGACCGCGAACTACGGCATCTACATCGGCGCCGACTCGTTCTCGGGCGGCCTCAACAACACGTCCACCGGCATCATCCGCGGCGATGACACAGGGGCGTACCTCGACGGGACGACCTTTGCCGGCGGCATCACCAACGCGGGCTTGATCCAGTCGGGTTCGACCAACGGCTACGGTATCTATGTCGGGACCACGACTTTCGCCGGCGGGATCAACAACTCGGGCGTCATCGCTGCCGACGACTACGGCATCTACATCGACAACACGACGTTCACAGGCGGCATCGTCAACAGCGGGACCATTTCATCCGCCGACACCTACGCCATCTACATCTCGAACACGACGTTCACGGGCGGCATCAACAACTCGGGAACGATCCAGGCCCTGGACTCCACCGCCGTCAACATCTCGGTGACGACGTTTGAGGGCGGGTTCACGAACTCGGGCCTCATCGACGGCGGTTCCTCGGGTGTTGCGATCTCCTCCACCAACTTCACCGGCGGCTTCAACAACACCTCAACGGGCGTCATTCGCACCGACACCAGCACGGGCCTCTACATCTCTACCGTGACGAACTGGACCGGGAACATCCTCAACGACGGCACAATCCTGGGCGCGACGGGCGCCACAAACTCCGGCTACGGCGTCTACGGTAGCATCACGAACATGGACGGCGACTTCGTCAATAACGGTCTGATCTCGGGCGGCGTCTCCGGGTACACGGGCGTCTATCTGAGCGGCACGCTGTTCGACGGCGACGTCACCAACTCTGGAACGATCCTTGCGTTTAACGACTATGACGGCCTGTCGCTGAACCACACCCTCTACACCGGCGACGTGACAAACAGCGGCACGATCATCGCGGAAGGCAGCGGCACCGGCATCTATGTCGGCTCCTCGACCACGATCGCCGGCGCGCTGACCAACTCCGGTCTGATCGACCCATCCTATGGCATCTATGTGGACGGGGCCATCCAGGGCGGCATCTTCAACTCCGGCTCGATCATCGCGACGAACGTCGGCATCGACCTCTCGTCCGCCAACGGCACCGACCTGCTCGATCCGACCATCGGTCACACGATCACGCAGACGGCGGGCCTCATTCAGGCCAACTCGGCGCTTGACGGTACCGGCACGGTCGAACTTGCGCTCGATCTCGACAACGCTCTCGTCGACACCGTCAACGCCAACGGCGGCGCCATCGACGGTGACATGGACGGCGACGGCGACGATATCTTCAACGTCGCAGGCGTCTTCGACTATCTGCGCGGTACGGCCACCGACTTCGCCGAACTCAACGTCAACAGCGGCGTGGGCACCTTCGGCACCGGCGGCGAGTTCGCCGGCGACTTCGAGGCCGACGCTTTCAACATCAACGGCGGCACGGCTGTCGTTGGCGACCTCTCGACCATCACCGTGAACAACGACTTCACCGTGAACACCGGCGGTACGCTCGGCTTCTTCGTCACCACCGACGAAACCACCCATGGCGTGGTCGATGTCGGCGGCGACGCGTTCCTGGCAGGCCCGCTCGGCACCTCGAACACGACGTTGCTGGCGGTACTCGATCCGTCGACCTTCGCCGAGGCGACGACAGATACATACGTCTACAACGACGTGATCACGGGCACGATCAACAACACCTTCACCACCGTGACCACCTCGTCGCTGTTCTGGCAGGCGGAAGCGACCTACAACGCCAACGACGTCGATCTCGAAATCAACCGCGTGGACTTCGGCGACGTGCTGAACCAGTTGGGCCTCATCCAGACCCAGAACCAGCAGTCGGTCGGCAACGTGCTGGAAGAAATCTTCCAGGACATCCAAGTCAACGGACCGACGGGCAATGAGTTCGACGATCTCTTCGCCGCGCTCTTCGGCACGTCGGATCCGGCGGAAGTTCTCGCCATGTACAACGAGATCTCCGGCGCCGAGCACGCGCAGGTTCAGCAATCGATCCTGCACGCCTCGATGCTCTTCAACACGATCGTTGGCGAGCAAACGGACCGCACGCTGCTCACGCTTGACGGCGCGCGCTTCGCCAACATGGGTGCGCAACGCTACGCTTCGGCGGCCGCCATCATGGCCAACGACGCGTCGACTGCCTCCGTCGGCGGCAGCAACGGCCTGAACCGCGGCGCCAGCGGCGCTTCGATCTGGGCCCGCGGCTTCGGCGAGTGGACCAACACCGACGGCGACGTCGAGGCGCCGGGCTACGAAGGCGACTCGACCGGTCTGGCCGGTGGTGTGGACTTCGCACTCGGGAACAACGCCACCCTCGGCGGCGCGGTCGTCTACTCGAACACGGATGTCGACTTCGACTCGCCGGGCGACGACGCCGAGTTCGACTCGTGGCAGGTTGGCCTGTACGGCAACTACGGCTTCGGCAACTTCTACGGTGCGGGTTCGGCGAGCTACGCTTGGCACGATGTGTCGACCGTGCGCACGATCCAGCTGCCGGTTCCGGGTGCGCCCTTCACGGCCCTCGCAGGCTACGACGCCTCGGCCTGGTCCGTGGCTGGTGAAGTCGGCGGCATCTGGCCTCTCGGCCGCGTGAACGTGCAGCCCTCGATCGGCCTCGCCTACACCGGCGCGGACACCGATGGCTTCACCGAAACGGGCAACGCGGGCGCCTACACGCTCGACGTCAGCAGCACGGACGCCGACAGCTTCGCCGGTATCCTTGCCCTGCGCGCCTCGGGTCTGTGGACCATGGGTCAGACCCGCGTTGTGCCGGACATCAAGGTCGGCTGGCGTCATGAGTTCAACGACGACCGCCAGACGTTCACCGCGCTCTACCTGGGCGACCCGACCGAAACGCCCTTCACGATCGTTTCCTCGGAAGTCCAGCAAGACGCAGCCTTGGTCAGCGCCGGCCTTACCTTCGGCTTGACCAACAACCTGGAAATCTTCGGCGACGTGAACGGCCTCTACAACTCCGACTCGGCGTCCACGAACGCCTCGGGCGGCGTCCGCCTGACCTGGTAATCGGCGCCTAACATTCGAATAGAAGGCGAGGGCGGCTCATCGAGCCGCCCTTCGTCGTTTTTGCCGCCTTCGGTCAAGCCAGAGGCAGTGGCGACCAACCTTCACGACAAAGCCTCGAAGCACTCCAAGTTTCACCAAGATGCTGGCGCCGCAGGCAACGGGTCATCGGCGCGGCGCGCCCACAAGAAGTCTGCTTTGTGAACCTTTGAGTGCTCCGAGGCTTTGTGGTGAAGCTGAATCGCCGTTGCACGTCCGCCTCAAGCGCGCGCTCTCACTAACGAAGACACACCAACCCGGCGCGCCGTTAACGTCCTCTTAGCCATAACCCCTCAACTTCGGTTCCCAACAGTTCGACCGGCGATGGGTCGGCCGCGTCTCGGGGCGGGACGCGGCCACTCTTCGCAGATTCGGTCGGCCGGTCCTTCGAGGGGAAGTGTTTCATGAGCGTGCGTTCGCGGATCTTGTCCGGCGTTTCTCTGATTTCGATGTTGGCGGCCGCGGGCGCGGTAGGCACGGCGACAGCCGCCGACACCATCTCGGGCCCGGCGGTGTACGACCCGTACGTCAACGCCCAGACCGACACGGTCACGATCAACCTGGACGCCACGGTTGAAGCCGACGAAAACAACGACAGCTTCATCAACCTCATCCCGATGAACGCCGCCGGCTCGATCCTGACCATCGACGACAGCTACCTGTTGGGCGACATCGTCAACCATGGTTCCATGGTCTCGACCGGCAGCAACGGCATCGACATCGTCAACGATTCGCAGGTCGACGGCGGCATCCTGAACACCGGCCTGATCGACGCCGAAGTCGGCATCTTCATCGACGACGACAGCACCGTCGCCGGCGGCATCCTGAACCAAGGTTCCATCGTCGCCGTCTCGACCGCCATTCTGGTCGGCGACGACAGCGAAATCATCGGCGGCGTCACCAACACGGGCTTCATCGAAGGCGCCCTCGGCATCAATGTTTCGGACGCGCAAGCCGAACTCCGCGGCGGCATCACCAACGCCGCGACCGGCACCATCAGCGGCACCGCGACGGGCGCGATCGAATTCTCCGGCGCCATCCTGACAGGCGGCATCACCAACGACGGTTTGATCCAGGGCGACAACGCCGCCAACGGCGTCAGCCTCCTGGCCGGCACCATCACCGGCGGCATCACCAACAACGAGACCGGCGTGATCCAAGTGCTGGGCTCGACGGTGACCGCCGTTCTCATCGACGGCGCGACCTTCAACGGCAACGTCACGAACAATGGCCAGATCCTGGCCGAAGGCACCTCGGCGCTCGGCGTGGTCATCTCCGGCACGACCGCCTTCACCGGCAACGTCACGAACAGCGCGACGGGTACCATCAGCGCCGACACGACCGCCCTCCTCATCAACAACGTCACCTTCACCGGCAACGTCTCGAACGCCGGCGCGATCGCGTCCGCCGACGGTGACGGCGTCGACATCTCAGCCACCACCTTCACCGGCAACTTCACGAACGAGGCCGGCGGCGAAATCACCGGCGGCAGCGACGGCGTCTATCTCGGCGGCACCACCTTCACCGGCAACATCCTCAACGACGGCGACATCACCGCCCTCTCGTCGACCGGCATCTTCATCGCGACGACCAGCGTCACCGGCAACGTGACGAACAACGGCGTCATCGCCGCCACCAGCGGCAACGGCATCGTAGTCGCGGCAGCGGCCACCTTGACCGGCAACATCACGAACAGCGCGACGGGCACCATCAGCGCGCTGACCTACGGCATCGCGATCGACGGCACCGTGACCGGCACCGTCACCAACGCTGGCATCATCGACCCCTCGTACGGCATCAACGTCACCGGCCAAGTCAACGGCGGCATCGTCAACTCAGGCACGATCCTGGCGACGATCGCCGGCATCGACCTCACCGGCGCCAACGCCGCGCACACGATCACGCAGAGCGCGGGCCTGATCCAAGGCCGCTCCGCCGACGATCTGACGACGACGGTCGCGCTCGACCTCGATCAATCGGGCGCCGAGTTCGACGACACGGTCAACCTGAACGGCGGCGAGATCGACGGCAACATCGACGGCGGCGGCGCCGACGACGTAATCGTCGGCGGCGATGTTGCGCTTCGCCGCGGCACGGTCGACGCCCTCGACCAGTTCGACGTCGACACCGGCCGCGTCCTCCTGGGCGCGCAAGTGCGCGGCGAAGACGGCGAAGGCCTCGCGGTCACCAACGTGAACTCGATGACCGTCACGGCGGGCAGCGTCTACCTCGACGACGACACGACGGTCGACCTCGTCAACGACTACACGCAAGGCGGCGAAGGCGCGGTCGAATTCTTCCTGACCACCGACACGACCACCCACGGCCAGATCAACGCCGGCGGCGACGCCAACCTCGATGGCGCGCTGATCGCGGTCGTCGACGGCGCGGACTTCGGCTCGCTCGGCGGCGACACCTTCACCTACGAAGACATCATCACCGGCGCGATCGTGGGCACCTTCACGAACGTGTCGACCTCATCGATCTTCTTCGAAGCCGAAGCCGACTACGCCGCCAACCACGTGGACCTCATACTTGAGCGCCAAGGCTTTGCCGACGCGCTCATCCTGCCCGGCCTGACGCAGAACCAGCAGTCCATCGGCGGCGCGCTGGAAGACATCTATGATGGCGGCGTATTCGGCCCCGACTTCGAAGACCTGTTCAACCATCTCCTCAGCCTGCCGGTCGGCTCGGAAGAAGACGTCGCGCACATCTACGACGAACTCGCCGGCGCCGAACACGCCGACATCCAGGAAATCGGCCTGCGCGTTAGCCACGCCTTCACCGACGCGATCGGCGAACGCATGGACGACATGAAAGCGGCCGGGGGCGGATCGTCGACGGCAAGCCTCGGCCTACGCCGCTACGCCGACGCCGGCACGTCCGCCAACGACGGCGAACCGGCACGCCGCCACCACAGCGCGCAAGAACGCATGGGTATCTCGGTCTGGGGCCGCGGCTACGGCGCATGGACCAACGCCGACGGCGACGCCGAAGCGGCGGGCTACGACCAAGACACCGGCGGCGTCGCCGGCGGCATCGACGTCGCAGTCGACCACAACTGGAATGTCGGCGGCGCGGTCGGCTGGTCCACAAGCGATGTCGAATTCGCCACCGCGGGCGACGAAGCCGACGTCGACAGCTTCCAGTTCGCAGGCTACGCGGCATATGAATCCGGCCGCTACTACGGCGACGCGATCGTCAGCTTCGGCTTCAACGACGTGACCTCGACGCGCCTGATCGAACTCGGCTTCGACGACTTCATCGCCAACGCCAACTATGACTCGAACACCTTCGGCGTCCACGGCGAATTCGGCGCCACATTCGACGGCGGCCGCGTCGATGTCACGCCGTTCATCGCGGTCGGCTACATGTCGAACTCGACCGACGGCTTCTCGGAAACCGGCGCTGGCGACTTCGGCCTCGTCGTCGCCGACAGCGACGCCGACAGCCTGACCTCGACGCTGGGCATGCGCTTCTCCGGCGCCTGGCAGGCCGGCGGCGTGCGCCTGGTCCCGAAGACGGAAGTTGCCTGGCGCCACGAATTCCTCGACGAACGCCAAGGCTTCAGCGCCGCCTTCCTCGAAGACCCGTCGACGCCGTTCTCGATCGTCTCGTCCTCGCTGTCGCGCGACAGCGCCCTGGTCAACGCCGGCGTCGGCGCGCAGGTCTCGAGAAACTTCGTCCTCTTCCTCGACTACAACGGTGTCCTCAACAGCACCGCCAACACGCACACTGCCTCGGCCGGCCTCCGCGCCACCTGGTAGTAGAACAGCCAACGCAAAAAAGAAGGGCGGCCCACGTGGCCGCCCTTCGCGTTTCAGGAAGCTGTTACTGCGTCCCGCCTTGCCCGCCCTGCTGAAGGGACGGCAGCGCCGGCAACGATTGTGCCAGACGCACCATCTGCACGAACTCCGCGCGATAGCCGAACGGGTCCTTACCCTTCGCACCGCTCGCCAACTCGGCAACCTGCGCATAGCCGTAATTCTTCATGTAGGGATCGTTGCGCAGCAACTGCCCAAACCCGGCCACAGCCGCCGCAAACCGCAGATCGTCCGAAGCGCCGCGAACATCGTCGATCACGTCGCTGTTGGTCACCGGCCGTTCGATCAACCGGCTCTTATCCTCGTTCGGCAGCTTATAGCGCATGCGCAAGAACGCGATCTCGCCCGTGCTGTTGGCAGGCGTCGTCACCGGCGTCTTCGCGCTATAGCGCAGCGGATCCATCAGATGCCCGTTCGACCCCACCGGCACGATCTCGTAGAGCGCCGTCACCGCATGCCCCGCGCCGATATCGCCGGCATCGACCTTGTCGTTGTTGAAGTCCTCGCGATTCAACAGCCGCGTCTCATACCCGATGAGGCGATACTCGCTCACCCGCTGCGGATTGAACTCGATCTGATACTTCACGTCCTTGGCGATCGTGAACAACGTGCCGCCGACCTGCTCGACCAACACCTTCCGCGCCTCGTTGATCGTATCGATATAGGCCGCGTTCCCGTTACCCTTCTGCGCCAGCTTCTGCATCAAAGCGTCATTGTAGTTGCCGCTGCCAAAACCCAACACCGACAACGTCACGCCGCTTTCCTTCTCGCGCGAGACGAAATCTTCCAGCTGATTGGGATCCGTAATGCCGACGTTGAAGTCGCCGTCCGTCGCCAGAACCACGCGATTGACGCCGTTCTTGATGAAGCTGGACCGCGCCAATTGATAGGCCTGCCGAATTCCTTCCGCCCCCGCCGTCGACCCGCCGGCCGACAACTGATCGAGCGCCGCCAGGATCTTGCCCTTATCCGCGCCCGACGTCGGCTCAAGCACCATCCCCGCCGCACCCGCATAGACCACGATCGAAACGCGATCCCGCTCGCTCATCTCGTTGACCAGCATCCGCATCGCATTCATCACCAGCGGAAGCTTGTTCGGTTCGTCCATCGACCCCGACACGTCGAGCAGGAACACCAGGTTCGCCGCCGGCCGCTCATTGCGCTGAATGTCAAAGCCCTTGATGCCGATATGAACGATCTGCGTGTCCGGATTCCACGGCGTCTCATAGACCTGCACCGTCGGCCGGAACGGCTGCGCGCGATTGTCGGGCAGCGGATACGAGTAGTCGAAGTAGTTGACCATCTCCTCGATCCGCACCGCATCGCCCGGCGGCAACGCGCCGTCGTTCAAGAACTTGCGCACGACGGAATAAGACGCCGTGTCCACGTCGGCGGAGAACGTCGATACCGGCTCTTCGCTGACCATCTTCACCGGATTGGGCTTCGCGTCCGGAAACTTGTCGCGCACTTCCGGCTGCGGCATCGACATCGGTGGCGGTGGGGGCGACGCAGCGACGCCGCCAAAGCCGCGCATGTTGCCGTCCATCGCCGCCACCGGCGCGGCCTGTTCCTGCGCGACGCGGCCTTCGTCGACGTCGATCTCGGTCGGCGCGTCGGCGGGTTTGGGTTTAGCGGGATCGGTCTTCTCGGCGCTCTGTTGCGGCATGTCGCAGCCGGCCAGAACCATAGCGCTCAGCAACAGCGCCGCGATCGCGGCCGACGTGGCAAGCCGCTGGCGGAACAAGGAAAGGTTGGGGGCTGCGTGTGTCACGAACGTGTCTCCTCCGGTCATCGGTGAGACAGGCTCGTGCCCAATTGCGCCTCGCACGGGGCGCGCATGTGGCGATCTTGCGGCGAAGGCGGTGGGCCGCGGCGGCGTTCCGCCGCAGTCCCTCAGTTAACGACGCGCTCTACGCGCAGTGCCGGATTACTTCGACTTCTTGTTGGCCACGTTGAAGTCGTCGACCGCCTTGTTGTAGGCGGTGCCGACGGCTTCTTTTTCTTCCTGACTGCGCGTGATCGCCGCGCCAAGAACACGCTTGTCGTTCTCGCTCAAGCGCTCGCCCAGCGAGGTGGCCAACTTCAGGATGCACTCCTGATAGACGTCGACCTGCGTAATGAACGACGTGACCTGAAACTTCGCCTCTTCCATCTCTTCCTTGCTTGCGGTCTTGCCTTCGAGATCAACGAGGCCGTACGGCTCCGCACCGCACTTCTCGACCATTTCCTTCTTGATATCGACGGGCTTCGGCTTCTTCGGTTCGGCAGCCGTGGCGCCGAAAGCAAGCCCCGAGGCGACCGCGAAAGCCAAGGCAGAAAGGAAAACAACCCGCATAGTCTGTAACTCCGTCAACGTGAGACAGATGAACGAACGCCTGCCCGCTCCAACCCAACGGCCCACCGCACCAAACGGCGCTTGAACGGCGGATGAACGAGCAGAACCCAGGTAGGCTCTATACCGTACCTGCACGCCACAAATCCACGCTGAATAGCGTCATGGTTTCCCGCCGGAGGGCCGGGAAAACGGGGCTTAGGCCGCCGATAAAATCGTATTGCGCACGATCGGATAGATCTGCGTCTCCCAGCGTTTACCGCTGAAGAGGCCGTAATGGCCCACGCCCGTCTGCAAATGGTGGCGCTTCATATAGGGACGCAAGCCAGTGCAAAGGTCATGCGCCGCCGACGTCTGCCCGAGTGCGCACACATCATCGCGCTCACCCTCGACCGTCAGCAGCGCCGTGCGCTTGATCTTCGATGGCTCCACCGGCCGTCCGCGATGGGTAAGCAACCCCTTCGCCAACAGCGCCTCTTGAAACACCATGCGCACGGTCTCGATATAAAACTCGGCCGGGATATCGAGCACCGCAAAATATTCGTCGTAGAATTCCTTGATCGCCGCCGCTTCCACCAACTCGTTGTTGGCCAGATGCTTGTAGAGCTTCCGGTGCGCCTTCACGTGCCGGTCCATGTTCATCTTCATGAACGCATTCAGCTGAATGAAGCCCGGATAGACCTTCCGGCCCGCGCCGCGATAACGCGCCGGCACCTTGGTGATCAAATTCTTCTCGAACCACTCGATCGGATGATCGAAGGCTAGCGCATTCACCGTCGTCGGCGATTGACGCACATCGATCGGCCCACCCATCAGCGTCATCGACAACGGCTGACACGGATGATCCTCCGCCGCCATCAACGCCACGGCGGCCAGCACCTGAACGCAAGGTTGACACACCGCGACCACATGCGTCCCCGGCCCGATCTGCTCCAGGAACGAAATGACGGTGTCGATGTAATCGGCAAACCCAAACACACCCTGGCCGACCGGCACGTCGCGCGCGTTGTGCCAGTCGGTGATGTAGACGTCGTGATCTTGCAGCAGCGTCTGCACCGTATTGCGCAGCAACGTCGAGAAATGCCCCGACAGCGGCGCGACGACCAACACCGCGGGCTGCGCCATATCCACATGCTTGCGGAAGTGCAGCAGCGTACCGAACGCGGTCTTGACCACCGCCTTCTCGGCGACGTCGACAAGACTGCCGCCCGACATCACTTGATCGATGCCGTAAGGCGGCCGCTCATGCGTCAGCGTAAATCGGTCGAAGAGCTCCAGCGCCGCCGACATGCGCCGCATCATGTGCGTGCGCGGCGTACGGTTCGGCCAGCCGAAGCTCGCGTTGACGACTTGTGCCATCGAACGCAGCGGCAACAGCATGTCGGCTTGCGTTTGATAGATTTGATAAAGCACGCCGCCGCAAATCCCCGTGGAATCAAAGAAAAGCTATTGGCTTTGTGCTAGAGTAGCAAGAAATCGCACCCATCGCGCTTTCGACAGCGTTAAGGCGCATCGGATTGATGCCAAATTAGGCAGAACTGATCATGGCTTCAGCAACACTTACCATCGCCAGCAAGAACTACGGCTCATGGTCGCTGCGCGGCTGGCTCCTCTGCCGCATGGCAGGCCTCGCGTTCGAGGAACGCACGGTTTCCCCTGACGACCCCAATATGCGCGCGGAATTGCTGCTTTTGTCGCCCTCATTCCTGGTGCCCGCGCTCGAACACGACGGCGTGCATGTGTGGGACACGCTGGCGATCGCCGAATACCTGGCCGAGATCAAACCCAAGGCCAACCTCTTCCCGGCCGACGCCAAGGCCCGCGCCCATTGCCGTAGCGTCAGTGGCGAAATGCACTCAGGCTTCGCAAATCTGCGTTCGGCCATGCCGATGAACATCAAAGCGCGCTATCCGCAACACAAGGTCTTCGCCGGCGCCCGCGGCGACATCGACCGCATCGCCGCCATCTGGCGCGAATGTCAAAGCCAATACGGCGGCCCCTACCTCTTCGGCAAGACCCCAACGGTCGCCGACGCGATGTACGCGCCGGTCACAACGCGATTCATCACCTACGACGTCCACATCGACCGCATTTGCGACAGCTACGTCCGCACCATCGCAAAATGGCCGCTTATGGAAGAATGGGCCGCCGCGGCCGCGAACGAACCCGACGAATTCGAAGAACTCGACGTCGAATTCTAATCCCTGTCATCCCGAAAGCTAGGCGAGCGCGTTGTCCAGCAACGCGCCGTCGCGCACAGCGTTGTTAGCTGGATCGCCGATCATACGATCGCACCGAACATCTTGCCGATACCCGCGGTAAGGGCCATGGCGAGAGCGCCCCAAAAGGTGACCCGCGCGGTCGCCCGAAGAACATCGGCGCCGCCGGCTCTCGCGCCAACCGCGCCCAGCACCGCCAGAAACACCAACGACGCGGCCGAGACGACGGGGATCAGCACGCTCATCGGCGATACCACGACCATGAGCAACGGCATGGCGGCGCCCACGGCAAACGTCACGGCCGAGGTCAGCGCTGCCTGCACCGGTCGCGCGACCGTCATGTCCGAAATGCCAAGCTCGTCGCGCGCGTGCGCTGCCAACGCGCCGCGTGCCGTCAGCTGCTCCGCCACCTGCCTCGCAAGCGCCGGCTCGACGCCGCGCGAGACATAGATGCCGGTAAGTTCATCGAGTTCGAACGCGGAGTCCTCGCTGAGTTCTTTGCGCTCGCGCGCCAGGTCCGCTTGCTCCGTGTCGGATTGCGAACTCACGGAGACATACTCGCCCGCCGCCATCGACATCGCGCCCGCGACCAGACCAGCGACGCCGGTGATCAGTATGTCGCTCTGCGTCGCGGCCGCGGCGGCGACGCCGACGATCAAACTTGCCGTCGAAACGATGCCGTCATTGGCGCCAAGCACGGCCGCTCTCAGCCAGCCGATGCGCGCAACGAGGTGATTTTCCGTATGAACGCGAAGGCGGCTCACTGGTGCGTTCCCGAATGCGTGTCGTCTGGACGTCGACTCGTCAGGAGAATAGCACAGTAAAACGCACGCCCTCATTGCGTTCCCCGCGATCGATCAGCAGCTCGCCGCCCAATTGCGTGACAAAGGCGCGAACGATCCGCATCCCCAGCCCCTTGCTGGCTGCCGGATCGAAGCCTTCCGGCAGCGGCGGGCCGTTGTTGGTAACGGAAAGCGCGTAACGGTTTGGCGGAACGGCATCGAGTTTCACGTCAATCCCGCCACCGCCGTGTTTGGCTGCGTTTGTGATCAGTTCGTTGACGATGTAGCCCAGCGGAACGGCCTTCACCGTCGGCAATCTCACGTCGATCGACGTGACCTTGACGTGTTCCTCGGCGCATCCTGCGGAGCAAACCATTGACGAAAAATCGCGACACAGATCCTCAAGATACTCTTTGAACGCGGCCGTCTGTTCGCCGTCCAGGCAATGGAGCCGTCGATGCACGCGCACGATCATCGCCACGCGATTGGCGGCCGCCGCAAGTTGCGCCGCCGCTTCGGCATTCGTCGACGCGCGGCTTTGCATCGCAATGATACTGGCGACCAACTGCAGGCCGTTCAGGAGGCGATGGTTCGACTCTTTAGCCAAAACCTGCAGCTGCTCGATCAGCGCGTCCCTCTCGCGAACGTGCGCTTCCTCACTGGCCAGCGCATCGCGCAGCTTGCACTCGGTGCCGCGGCGCAGTCTTAGTTCGCGCTCATAGCTCGCGGCAGAGCGCACCCGCTGAGTGGAACTCACCGCCAACGGCACAAGGCCCTCGTCATCTCGACACGTGTTCGTCTGCATTTTGACCTCCACCGTCCTGACCGGGCGTTCGCACCGGACACCAACCATGACGACGGTTTCATGGAACGGTCCAAGTTCTATTGATGCACATCAATTATGTCGGGTACCAGACATTATTGTTCCGTCGTCGGGTTCCATTATGTCGTGCTCGCGACATAAACATTGCTTTGCGCGCGCCAAAGGCGGAGCGTTCATCCAAGTCTCTCTAAAGGGAACTGCCTGTGGCGGTCAGCCGAAAGCGGGCAGACCCGCGCAACAATCGTTTGCTTGGGCTGCTCCAACGCAAGGATCACGACCGGCTTTCACCCCATCTTCAGCGCATTCCGCTGACGTATCGCCAGTCGCTGTACAGCGCATACGACGCGATCGGCTTCGTCTATTTCATCGAGACGGGCGTCGGCTCGCTGGTCAACACGATGGCCAACGGTCAGGCGGCCGAGGTGGGCACGATCGGTAACGAGGGGGTGGTAGGCCTTCCGATCGTGCTGGGCGACGACACCGCGCCGACCAGTGTCTACGTCCAGGTTCCGGGCGTCGGCCTCAGAATGAAGGCCGCGGTGTTTAAACGCGAACTCGCACGAAGCGGGTCGATGCGCGACGTTATGCTCCGCTACACGCACGCGTTCTTCAATCAGGTCGCGCAGTCGGCCGCCTGCAATCATTTCCATACGTTGGAACAGCGTTGTTGCCGCTGGCTGCTGATGACGCACGACCGGATGCAATCGGATGAGTTCCTCCTGACTCAGGAATTCCTCGCAATGATGCTCGGTGTGCAGCGAACAGGCGTCAGCGCGGCTGCGGGCGCGCTTCAGCGCGCCGGACTTATCCGCTATGTGCGCGGGACCGTGACCATGCTCAACCGCCGCGGCTTGGAGCGAAAGTCGTGCGAATGCTACCGCGTTTCGAAGCTGGAGTTCGATCGTCTGCTCGGCGCGCGGCCCATCGCCGTTACGTAGTGCATAACGAACGCGGCGGCCGATCGAGCGGCCGCCGCGCAAGAGTCCGATCAGGCGCTCAGTTCAAGAACGCCCACGCACCGTCCGGCTGGCGGCATGCATAACCGTTCGCCGCACGCCGCTGGTTGAGCCAGACCGTCTGCGTGTAGTCCGCGCAATAGAATCCGTCGCCGTCATAATAGTAACGGCGCACGCGGAATTCGCCGCGGTGATTGTTGCGCGGATTGCGCCACCGATGGATGACGCCGGAACGCCCGTCGTTCAGCCCGTGATAGTACGTGTAGTACGCATAGCTGCGGTCCTCGCAGTCCATGTCGCGCGTCAGCGTCGCGCCCAGCACGGCGCCGATGATGACGCCGGCGAACACCGCGTCATCGTGATCGTCGCCCGAAAGCGCGTTGCCCAACAGGCCGCCGATCAAACCGCCGATGAGAACGCCCGCGGGGTCCGGACGGCTGCGGCATTCGCGATAGTAGTAGTCGTCGTCATAGGAGTACGTGCGCGAATGGCGGCGCCGCCATGCGTTCACGCGATCGTCACGCCAGCGCGTTTCGCGAATGATGCCGGTCCTGTCCGAGACCAGGAAGCAATGCCCGCCCCGCTGACAAACCCAGTGATAGCCGCGCGGCGGCGGGGGTAGATTGTGGCGCCGCCAATCCTGCACGGGTGGCGTGTCGTTGCGGAATTGGTCCGGCAAACGATCGCCGCGCGACCAGCGTCGTCCGTCGGAGCGAAAACCGCGTTGCTGAACGACCGGCGGCACAGGCGGGCGCTGTTGAACGACCGGCGGCTGCGGTTGCGGCGGACGCCTTTGCACGACCGGAGGCCGCGTTTGCGGCGGACGTGGCTGAGCGACGGGCCGCGACGGCTGAATCGTTGGCGGTTGAGCCTGCCGGTCGCGGGGAGGCTTGCGCCTTGCGTCGCCGGGCGGTTGCCCTTGCTGCCCTGAGGGAGGTTGCACTTGTTGATCGCGGGGAGGGTTGTTGTCCCTCGTTCTGTCGCTTCGCGCTTGGCCTTGCGTGCCGCGCGGCGGTTGCTGCTTCGTTTCGCAGGCTGGTTGACCGGCTTGACCGCATGGCGGCGGCTGACCTTGTCCGCCGGAGCCCGGGCCGCCTGGTTGAGCGATGGCTGCCGCACTGCTCATCAGCGACACCACCGCAATCATCGTCATGGTTCGTTTCATTGCTTGGTTCCTACTCCCGCATCTGGGTTTCGGACGTCGCCACGGGTGAGTTCGCATCAGGGAACAGGTGGCACGACCGAGAACCATCACAGCCGAGCGCGATCAAACAAACCTTGCGGTACATCAATACGTGCAGCGTTATGTCGGGAACCGGACATAATTGACTTGAATCAAGAGTCCGTTCCTTGTCGGTGACATACTTGTCTAATTGCTGTCGCCCGGGTGCGGAGTTTGCGCCCACAATGGCAAGCAGACGACAAATCCAGTAAAGGATGCAGCGATGGAAAAACGAACGCTCGGCAGCGCGTTGTTACTGATCATCATCGGCGCCGCCGCGGTCGTCGGGGGATTGTACTACTACAACAATTACATCGAGCCGCAGAACGACGGCCCGATGGAGCGAGCGGGCGAAAAAATCGACGACGCCCTCGACAAGTAATAGGAGACCGGCATGCCTCTTATCCAACTCGTAATCGTCCTGATCGTCGTCGGCGTCTTGTTGTGGGCCGTCAACGCCTTCATCCCGATGGACGGCAAGATCAAGCAAATCCTGAACGTGGTCGTCGTCATCGCGGTGATCCTCTGGCTGCTCAGGGTGTTCGGCATACTCAGCGGACTTGGCATTTGAGCCGAAGTGCAATTTCAGAAGCATGGGCGGTTGGTGTGCACGCGAATACCTGCCCGTCATACGCAACAAACCAAGGAGATACGATATGAGAAACTTGAAGCAGAGCTTCACGGCGGCAGCCTTTGCGCTTGCAGCCGTTCTTGCGCTGACGCTTGCCGGTGTTGCGCAAGCTGCAACTGCAGAGGACTTGGATAAAGACTCCGCGCAAGCGTTGCGGAATCTCACGCAGACCAATCGAGTGGCGGCCGACATCTCCCGCAAAGCGCGCGCGGTTCTCGTCTTCCCCAATATCGTCAAAGCCGGGCTTGTCTTCGGCGGCTCGTATGGCGAAGGAACGCTGATGAAGGGCGGACGCGTCGTCGAGTACTACAACTCGGTGTCAGGATCGTGGGGACTGCAGGCCGGTGCTCAGTCGTACGGCTACGTCGTCTTCCTGATGAACAACAAAGCGGTCGACTATCTGGAAAAGAGCTCGGGCTGGGAAATCGGTGTCGGGCCAACCGTCGTTGTCGTCGACGAAGGCGTCGCGAAGAACTTCTCGACCAGCACCATGAAAGACGACGCCTACGCGTTCATCTTCAATCAGCAAGGTCTGATGGCCGGCATCAGCATCGAAGGCACCAAGATCTCCAAGATCAAGCGCTGAGACGCCGGTTCCGGAATCACCGGGAGCAAATCCATCTTAGGCGCGGCGGCATACGCCGCGCCTACGACCTTCGGAAGACAGCACCCACGCAGCCCGCTACGGATCTGTTTGTTCGGAGCAATTGCGTGCCAGAAGGCAAAGTTGGCAGATGTCGTTCACGAACATGTCGCCGCGCCTTGATCCGACTTGAACAATGCCCTTGTCCGCCAGCGCCGTTATCGTCCGCGACACCGTCTCGACCGTAAGGCCCAAATAATCCGCAATCTCCGTCCGCGACATCGGAATGTGGACGAGCGACTTCGCGCTGGGCCCCATCAAATTCCGGCAGTGCTGGATGTCCTTGCCGGGAAGAAATCTCATCAAGAACGTCGCAAGCCGTTCCTCCGCGTCTTTGCGGCCGAGAGTTAGCGCCTGGTCGTGCAAGACACAAAGCTGGTCTTCGGCCCGATGCAGCAGCCGGCTTCGTACTGGATCATCGGCTTCCATCTCGGCGCGCGAATACGACATCAAAGTCGCATCGGTCAGCGCTTCGCACGACCCATCGTAGGCGCCGTCTACCGCAAAGCCGCACACCCAGCCGCGAGGAATGATCTCGAGGATTTGCCGGCGGCCGTCCGGCAGTACGGTGAACAACATCAATGTGCCGTCCAACACTTCATAGAAACGACGCGCCGGCTCGCCCGAATGAAACACGGCTTGGCGCTTGGCGAATTTCATCGTGACGCCGGTGGGGGTGACCCGACCGAGAGCTATACCCGTCGCCGCCGGCGACGGGACTCGTTTCGCCGTAATCTGCGGAGCGCTCAATCGCCTCTCCAACCCGCGCCGCCGGCCATCCCCGCGGCGCCTCTCCTGAAGCCAACACGGCGCAATCTTTTCACACGGGAACCAACTCAACAATTGCCCCAATCGGGCCACTTTGGCTTGCTTGGCGCAAATGCTGAGGTTCCGGGCGGCCCAGCGTCCGGCTAACTGCCATAGCTGACGCCGAGGCCCGCGCGGACGTCGTTCTGTATGCCGTACGGCGCGATCGGATAGCGCAGGCCGTTTTTCGCCAGCGCTTTCATGCCTTCGACGGCGACGCGCAGATGCGCCGGTGACAAGGCCATCAGCATTTCCTCATCCGGCACGCCGCCATACCGGCGCTCGGCGAAGCAGGGCAGCGACAAAGACGGTTCACCCGTCTTCAACGCGCGCCCCCACGAATCCGCGCACGCTGTCTCGCCGACGACGCTCCAATCGAACCGCTTGTAATTGCGATACTGCAGACCGTTGATCAGAATGATCATCTGCCCCGGCGTCGCGTACACCAAGCAAATATCCGGCGGATCGAGCCTACCGGAAGCGAGCGGCGACACCGCCATTGCTTTGAACTTGCCGAACGGCACGACGGAGAGCGCCTCCTGACGGGCCCGCGCATCGTCGGCCGTCTCGTGCCAAACGCCGACATAAGGCTTGCCGCTCAACCACTCTTCGTCTTGCGCAGACAGGCCGATGACCGCCCGGCACTGCGCGCCCGCGAGATCTTCGGCGGTCACCCCGACCGTCCATCCCAACCGCGAACCCATCGACACGATCTGATCCGTCGTATGGATCGCCTTCGGCCGCCTAATCTTCGGCACCGCCATCATGTCTTCGACACGCTCGAACAGCTTCATCGCCGTCACCGTGGTCTTCAACCGCAGCAGAGCGTTCAACTCATCGACGAGCACTTGATAAGACATCGCGATCCTCCCGATCGTATTCGTTTCACTCACATCAATCGCGCGCTCGAAACGCCGCCGCCCAGCTCGCCACCGGCTCGCCCGCCTCAAAGCGCGTCACGCACTCGATAAGACTCGAAACGTCGAAACGATGCGCTTCCGCCAGCGCACGCAGATAAGTCTCGCTGTGCCGGTAACGCCGCTTCGGCCCGCGCTCGAAATCGACCTCGCCGCGCTCCGTCGTGAACAGCCACAACCCGTCGCCCTGCAATCGCGCCCGCACCGCCGCGAACAGCGCCTGCAAGTCGCCGAGATAAACAAGCACGTCCGCCGCCACCGCGATGTCGAACGGCCCGCGCGCCTCATCCGGCAAATTCTCGACATCGCCAACCACCAGCGCATCGTAGATGTTGAGCGCCCGCGCCTGCTCCAACATGCGCGGCGACAGGTCGACGCCGACGAGACGCTTTGCGATCGGCTTGAACGCAACGCCGCTCAACCCCGTCCCACAGCCGAGATCGAGTACATCGAACCGCGCTTGCGGGTCGATCAAAAACCCGGCGAGATCGCGCAAAATCCCCGGCGCCGCATAGCCAAGTCGCCCGCGCATGCGCGCGTCGTAGTCGGCGGCGAACTGATCGAACAGCGTGCGCACGTATCCGGCATCGGCGCGCTCGGCCTTACGGATACGCGCAGCGTCGGCGCGCAGAGCCGCAACCGCGTCATCGTCCATAATGCCCAACTGCACTGCGTTGTCGGCCTCGGCCTCCGCCTTGTCGGGTTCGCCCGCCGCAAGCCACAGCAGCGCGCTCTGCCAATGCGGCCGCCAATCGTTGGGTGCCATCCGCGCCGCGCGTTGAAACTCGCCGATCGCCGCCGGCAAAGAGTTCGCAGCCGCCAGAGCCTCGCCGAACGCCAGCACCACCTCGGCCGCGTCCGGCGACAAATGGCTCGCCTCGCGCAGGACATCGATCGCATGAGACGAACGTCCCAGCGCGATCAGCGCACGCCCCAGCGCGACGCGCGTAAGAATCCCGCCGCGGTTGGCTTGCAGCAATGCCTCGCACCGCCCGACAACCTCATCCGCGCGCCCTTCGGCGATCAGCGCCGCAGGTTCGCCGATGGGATCAATGAACGGTTCCAGCCCGCTCAATGCGTCAGCGTGCACTTGCCGTTGTTGATGACGACGACATCGCGCTCCTTCACCTTCGAGCGGAACGAGACGACCTTCCCGTCTTTCCACATCTCGGTGACGATTGTCTCGCCCGGAAACACCGGCGAGGAAAAGCGCACGTCGAAGCCCGCGATCAGTCTGTGGTCGTATTTGCAGATGGTCGCCAGCACCGACCGGCATGCCGTGCCGTAGGAGCAAAGCCCATGCAAAATCGGGCGCGGAAAGCCGGCCATCGTCGCAATCTTCGGATCGGAGTGCAGCGGATTGCGATCGCCCGACAAGCGATAGAGCAACGCCTGATCCGCTCGCGTATCCGCCTCGTGCACAACGTCGGCTTTGCGTTCGGGAATCGGGTGCGGCTCGATTGCGCCCGTCGAAGGCCCGCCGAACCCGCCGTCGCCGCGCGCGAAAATCGTGCCGCCCAACGTGCAAAGCTTCTCGTTCGTGCCCTTCAGCCGGATGACCTTCTCCGTGAAGATCAAAGCGCCTTTGCCCGGCCCCTTGTCGACCGCGCCGCTGACGCGCTCATCGGCCACGATCGTTGCCGAAGCTGGCAACGGTTTGTGCACGGTCAAACGCTGCTCGCCATGCACGACCATCAGATAATTGATCCCCGACTGCCCGATTGTGCGCTGCCCCCACGCAATCACGGTAGCCAGCGTCGGAACCGTCTTGAGCCCGTTCTCATAGACGAACGGAAGCTCCGCTTCGTTCATCGGATCGCGGCCAAACCCCACGCCAAGCGCGTATAGCATCGTCTCGCGGTCGGTATAGGTGAACTCGTCGCCTTCGGACTTGAGCGATATGAGGCCATCGTAGGTCACTGCCATGGGCGTTGCTCCGCTTTATGGATTGCTTTGTCCCCAATGAAACCCGCCCCGTGCCTGGAGCGCAAGGGACGAAGGTGGCGTGTGCGGCGCGACGGGTCTATGCTTGGCGCCACCAATGACCAAGGTCGAACTCCAGCACGCCGACACCTCGCATTCCGCAGCGACACACGATCGCATTCTGGATGCGGCGGAACGCTTGTTCGCTGAGCACGGCGTAGCGGGCACCTCGGTCCGCGCCATCACCGACCAAGCGCAAGTGAACGTCGCGGCGGTCAACTACCACTTCGGCTCGAAGGAAAACCTCGTCCGCGCCGTGATCGCGCGGCGGGTTGCCGGTTTAGAGGCCGCACGCGCGTCGGCCTTGGACAAAGTCGAAGCCAATGCGGCGCGCGAGGGCAGGGCGCCCACGGTGCACGATCTGGTGGACTCCCTAATCGCGCCCGTCTTCGCCCAAGCGCTCTCGGAAGAAGTCGGCTGGTCGCATTTCATCCGCTTCCTCTCGCGTCTGGCGTGGGAGCCCGGCGTCGAAGACCTGGCCCCGCCCGAAAGCTCCGTGCGCCACTTCGAACGCTTCGATGCGGCCCTGCGCCGCGCGGCCCCGGCGCTCAGCGCAGACGACGGCAAGCGCCTCTGGCGTCTGGCGTTCATGCGCGGCGCAACACAACACACGCTCATGATGATCACCGCCGTGCGCTCCGGCCGCGCCCCCAAAGGCATGCCGCTTGCGGACGCTGCGGCGGCAACAGACGTCGAAACGATCAAGCGCGAACTGATCGCCTTCGTGACCGCGGGCTTGTCGGCCTAAACGATCTCGCCCTCGATCGGCACCGGCTGGCCTGTGATCCAGGCCTCGATCATGGCGTTGACCCGCTCCGGCGCTTCCTGCTGCACCCAATGCGAAACGCCGGGCAGGTAGCGCAAGGTCAGATCCCGCACATACTGATCGGTGCCGACAGTCGTGGCCTTGCCCAGCGCCGAGTCTTCTTCGCCCCAAACCATCAGCGTCGGCGTATCGATCATGCCGGCGGGGGTCATCGCCGCGGTGCCCGCCCGCATCGCCGCGCGATAGTAATTGATCATAGCCTTCAGAGCCCCCGGCTCTAACGCATTCCGCCGATACTCATCGGTAACAGCGACAGGAAAGCGCGCCTTGTCGACCGCCATGTCGACGAACGCGCGCCGTATCGGATCGCCGCCGCGCGCCCCCAGCAAGCGTTCGGGCAGCCACGGAATCTGAAAGAAGAAGATGTACCAAGACTTCTTCAGCTGCGCCCACGTCCTAAACTCGCGCGTCATACAAGCCGGATGCGGCACATTCATGATGACGAGCCGCTCAAGCGGTCGCGCCTTGCGGATCGCAAACTGCCAAGCAATGACCGCGCCCCAATCATGCGCCATCAACAGTGTATTCTTAGCCCCCGCAGCATCGATCAACGCCGCCGCGTCCGCCACCAAATGATCGATATGATAATCGGCGACGTTCGCAGGCCGCGACGTCTTTCCATAGCCGCGCATATTCGGCGCCCAAACCGTGTAGCCGAGCTTGGCGAGCAACGGCATCTGAAAGCGCCACGAAAACTTCGACTCCGGAAACCCGTGCAAGAGCAAAGCAAACTTGTCGCCGGACCCACACTGATCGACCTCGAACGTCAACCCGTTCGCTTTGACGAAGGCGGTTCGAATAGGAAAATCGCTCATGCCAAACCTCTATTCGCGCCTCAGAATCGTATCGACCAAAACGTCGCCCCAGCCCTGGCTGCGGAATTCGGCTTTCAGCTTGTCCGGATCGTAGTCCCGCTCCGTCCACTCGATCAGCGACAGACCCTTGGGCTTTCCAAGCTTCAGATACTGCTGAAAGTAATAGTCAATGACGCCGGTCTTGCCCTGCTTCACGTGCCCATACCGCAAGCCCAGCATGCGAACGGCCGTCTCGATCGGCTCGCCCTTGCGGAAATGCATGTAGAGCACGCTCATCAGCCCAGCCCTGTCCGCGCCCGACTTGCAATGCATCAACGCCGGATATTGGATGCGTTCGAACAACTCCTTCGCGCCCCGCACCTGCTCCAACGTCGGCGCCCCGCGCGAGGTCACCAGAAAATTCTCAAGCGTAATGCCGGCTTGCTTGCACGCGTCCTTCTCCAACGCATGAAAGCTGGAGTTCACACCGCCGCGCAGATTGACGATCGTCTTGATGCCGCGCTTGCCCCAGCGCCGAATCTGAAACGGCCACGGCTGGTTTGTCCGCACCATCTCGTCCGAGATCCAATGCGCGTTCGTCCACCACACGCGCAGGAACGCATGGTCGCGCCAATTCGCGTCGACATGCGCGGCGAGCCGTCCGGAGGTGCTGGTGAGATCGAATTCGGCCATGGGAGCGGCGTGAATACCGTCCAGCCCCCAAAAACGCAAAGGCCGCCGGCTCTCGCCGACGGCCCTTGGGGATGCGCCCCTACCCGGGGGAGAAGGTTAAAGGTGGAATTGCAGGGCGACGTCGATGCTCTGCTGCGTCAGATCGGTCTCGAATTCCTCGCCGAACGCGTCGACGTAAACGAAATCCTGCGTCTGGAAGTAGCGGTAGGACACCGACATCGACGTGCCTTCCGCGATCGGGAACGTGACGCCCGCCATGAACTGATAGCCGAACACCCAGGTGTCGTCCTTGGCGTCGAACAGGATGACCGAAGAATCCGACGGATCGGTGCCGTCGATCTGGTAGTCGACGAACACGCCGCCGACGCCCGCGCCGAGCCAAGGCAGGATCGCGCCGTCGAAGAAGTGCAGGTCGTAATAGAGGTTCGACATGACCGCGCCCGCCTGCGCGTCGCCGCCGACTTCGACCACGGTGCCGGCCGGGATCAACAGAAGGTCGTCGCGCACCATCGTCACGTTGTCGAGGTCGGCGCTGCGATACGTGCCTTCGATCTCAAGACGGAAGTTTTCGTCGACGACCCAGCCCATGAAAATGCCGGCGGCAAAGCCGTCCGCATACTCTTCGTCGTAGTCGAAATTGACCGAACCCTGCGTCGACCCGCCGTCCGTCTGAACGTAGGAACCGCGCAAGCCCAAATAGGCGATGTCGTATTCGGCCGCGGCCGGCGCTGCGAAGGCGACCGCGCCGATGACGGCCAACGCCGCCGGTGTAAGTGCAAAACGCATCGAAGCCCCCTTGACGAAACGACTGTCAAAGCGCGCCCCGTGCACACCTCGTTAGCCGCGGTTAATTTCGTCTTGAATGTGAGGGCGTGTGCTTAAGGCCGGGTTAAAGCGCAATCTTAAGAGTCTGTTCACGAGTGTCCGCGAACAGCCGTCGCAACCGCAGAGAACCGCCCTTCCGCGCCAATCTTGCAAACGAAAGCCCGCGGCCTTAGTTTCCGCCCCCTGCCGCAAGGATGCAGTTGTAGCTCAGTTGGTTAGAGCGCCGGATTGTGGATCCGGAGGTCGGTGGTTCAAGCCCACCCAACTGTACCACCCACTTTTCGCTTCTCGATCGGCACTGAGCACGCGGGCAGAATGGCGCGCGTCCGCGCCATTCTGGGGGCCGCCATCTTGGTTTTCTTGCTCAGCAGGTTTCGCAATGGCCGGAAGGTTCCTATTTCGGCGGAATTGTCTCCGGCTCACGGGAATTTCGGCAGTGTATCGCGCAAGCCAATGGCGTCAGCGCAGCACCATCCCAAGCTGTTTCTGCCACGATTTCGGCAGCTCCCTTTCGATTAAGTCGATCAGCGAAAGATACTCGGGCTGACGCCCCTCGATAACATCGGAGGTGATGTTAGGACTTGCAAGAGAGCTTGAGGCATCCAGCGGCGATGCGAAATAATAGGCGCGCCGGTCGCGGGGCGAGGAGACGAGGCGATGGACGACCGCAATCGGCGAATTCCAGTCGGTCCAATGGGCGCGTACTGACCGGCGGCCTTCGGTGGCTTCTGCCCGTTGGGCTTTGGGCAATGCCACGGCTATCGGCAAGCCGTCAACGCTTCTCCATCCGGAGACCGCGACGCTCAGGCGGGAACGAGCCTGCCATGTTCGCCTGTGTTCTCTGTATCGTGCGCTTTTCGGCTTGCCAGCAGGGAGTAAAGGGCCGGGACGGCGAACAGCGTGAACAGCGTGCCAATCACCATCCCGCCAACCAGTACGAACCCGATCGAGTTTCGCGCGCCGGCACCAGGGCCTGAGACAAGGATCAGCGGAAGGTGACCGAACACCGTAGCGAGCGTCGTCATCAGGACCGGTCTCAGCCGGACAAGCGCTGCCTCCCGCGCCGCGTCGAACCGGCTGAAGCCGCGGGCCTGCAGTTCATTGCCGAACTCGACGATGAGAATCCCGTTCTTCGCGATAAGCCCCACCAGCGTGATGAGTCCGATCTGCGTGAAGATGTTGATCGTCGTGAAGTTGAGGAACGTGAAGATCAGCGCGCCCGACAGGGCAAGCGGCACGGACCCGAGCAGCACGACCAGCGGGTCACGGAAGCTCTGGAACTGCGCCACCAGCAGCAGGTAGACAAAGGCGATCGAGATGGCCAGCACCCCGGCGAGCGTTTCGCCTTCGCGACGGATCTGCCGCGACTCGCCCGCATAGTCGAGGGTGTAGCTCGCGGGCAGGATGGTCGCCGCCGCCGACTCGATCGTGGCAAGGCCCGTCTCCTTCGTGGTCCCCGGCACGAGGCCACCGTAAACGCGGAACGCATTCAGCTGCTGGAACCGACCCAGCGCGCGCGGTGCGGTCTCGTCAGACAATTTCGCTATGGCCGACAGCGGGATGAGCTCGCCGGAAGGCGTCTGGATGCGGATGATGTCGAGAGTCGCAGGCGAAAGCCGCACGGCATCTTCGATCTGCGGGATCACCTCGTAGGAACGACCCTCATAGTCGAAGCGGTTGACGCGGGCGCCCGCAATTAGGACGCCAAGCTGGCTGGAGACATCGGCGACATCCATGCCGAGATCGGCGATGCGGTCGCGGTCGAGGTCGATGCGGGTTGTGCCGCGATCAATCTTGAGATCGGTATCGGCAAATATGAAACTGCCGCTCGAGAGCGCAGCCGCCACCAGCTTTTGCGCGTAGGGCAGCATCTCCGCTGGCGGCGCGCTCGACAGGACGACCAGTTCGACATCGAAGTTTCCGGCGGTCGGCAGCGAGGAGGGCAGGATCGGGAACGCCGTCACGCCCGGCACTTCACCAACCTTGAAGAAGGCCGGTTGCAGGAGACTTGGCGTCGTTTCCTTTCGTTGGTTCCACGGCTTGAATTCCAGCCCACCAAACCCGCCCTGTGGCGTGCGCACGGACCAGACGTAGTCTGCGCCAGGAATGGTAAGCAGCGCGTCCACCACCTCGTTTGCATGGCCGACGGTGTACTCCAGCGACGCATCCGGTGCCGAGGCCAGCACGACATTGATCGAGCCCTGGTCTTCGACCGGTGCGAGCTCGCGCAGCGAAAACATGTACATAAGCGGCGCGATGGCGAGCATCACGCTGGAAAAAAGCAGCACCGGGCCGCGATGAGCCAGCGCGATGTCGAGGAGTGGCGTGTAGACGCGGCGCACCTGGTCGAAGCCGTTGATCGCGAGGCGTGCAACGGGGCCTTCTTCCTTGGCGCTTGCGACGACCGCGCTCATGATCGGCGACAGGGTGAGGGCCACGACGCCCGACACGATCACCGCCGTTGCGAGCGTGAAGGCAAACTCCTTGAACAGGGCGCCGGTCAGGCCGCCCAGGAAGCCGATCGGTGCATAGACCGCGGCGAGCGTGATGGTCATCGAAATGATGGGCACGAAGAGTTCGCGCACGCTGAGCAGGGCGGCATCGACGCGACGCATGCCGTCGCGCACATGCCGCATCGTGTTCTCGACCACCACGATGGCGTCATCGACCACAAGCCCGACAGCCAGGACGATCGCCAGGATTGTGAGAAGGTTCAGCGAGAAGCCGAGGGCCGCCATCGCGGCGACGGCACCGAGCAGCGAAATCGGAATGGCGACGAGGGGAACAAGCGCGGTGCGAAACGATCCCAGGAACAGGATGACCACGACGCCGACGATCAGGATGGTCTCGCCGAGCGTCTTTGCGATTTCCTTCAGGGCATCGCGCGTGTAAAGCGTTCCATCATAGGCGGTTCGGATCGAGATGTCGGGCGGCGCAGCGGCGCGCGCCTTATCGAGCGCGGCGTAGACGGCATCGCCGACATTTATCTCATTGGCGCCAATCGCTGGCCAGACCGAGACGTAGACAGCTTCCTCCGTCTTGTACCGGACATCCATGCTGGCCTTTTCGGCGCCAAGCTCGACCCTCGCGATATCGGAAACCCGGATCACCGAATTGCCGGATCGTTTGACGACGAGCCTCTCGAAATCCTCCGCGGTCTTCAGCACCGTCTCGACGCGAAGGTCTGTCTCGGTTGTCGCGTTCTCGGACGACCCAATCGGCGAAAGGACGTTGTTGCGCGTCAGCGCGGTCCGTAGGTCCGTCGCGCTGATGCCGAAGGCTGTCATCTTGACCGGATCAAGCCAGAGCCTCATCGCGGTTCTACGGGCACCTTCAAGCCCGATGCGCTGCACGCCGGGAAGGGACGACATCACGGGCTGGACTTCGCGCGACAGGTACTCGGTCAACTGCGAGAGATCGCGCTCCTTCGACGTGACGGCGATGTAGAAAAGGGCTTGCGGCCTGTCGGCCCTTCGTACTTCGATCGAGGGCGACTCGGCCTCTGACGGTAAATCTGACCGGATCGCATTGAGCTGTGCAGTGACCTGTGCCAGCGCGCCTGAACTGTCCGCATTGAAGTTCAGCCAGACCGTGACCGTTGAAACGCCCGCCGTCGTCGTGCTGTCTACGTAGTCAACATCCGGAACAGCCGCGACGGCGCGCTCGACGGGCTCGGTGATGAACCCGCGCACGGTGTCGGCAGGTGCCCCGACATAGACGGTCGTGATGATCAGGCTTGAGGCGTCGATCCGGGGATACTGCTGGATCGGCAGGTTGAAGGCCGCGCGCACACCGATCAGCAGCACGAACAGGCTGAGGACGATCGCGAGGACAGGCCGCCTGACGAATACGTCGACGATGGTCTGGCGACTGGCTGCCGTGCCTTCGGTTGGATCCGACATGACTATTTTTGGGCCTTGGGCATTGTTGAAGCTGTGTCGGCTCCACCCTGCCGGACGGGTCGGACAAGACTGCCATCGCGCAGCTTGAACACACCGTCTGCGGCGATGATCGTTCCGGCATTGAGACCTGACGTCACGATCACCTTGTCGCTGCCAAGCGTGTCACCGAGCACGACCAGCAGAGCCTTGGCGCGCGTCACGCCCGCTTTCTCTTCAAGCCTGAAAACCGTGCTACCATAGGGGCTGCGCATCACGGCGGTACGCGGGATGGCCACGACAGTGGCGCCTGCGCCTGTGTCCACTTCCACGGTGACCATGCTGCCCGCAGGCAGCAAACCGTCATAGTCCTTGATCAGCGCGCGATAGCCCAGGCTTCGGGACGCTTCGTTGATGCTGGATTCGCTAGCGACAATGAGGGCATTGCGCTGCACCGTGCCAAGCGTGACCCGCACGGGCTTGTTCCGGTCAAGCTTGGCAACGACGGCCTGTGGCAGCGTGAAATCAACGTAGATGCCGGACTGCGTTCCGACGATGGTCGCAACCAGGCTGCCTTCGGCAACGTATTGCCCCGGCTTCAGGTCGGTGATGCCGACCTTGCCGGCAAACGGCGCCCGGATCGTCTTGCGGCCAATGGCCGTGCGCAGCGCCGCGACCCGGGCCTCGGCAGCAGCCGCCAGCGCTTCCGATTGCTCGGCGCCGGCCTTGGAGACCATGCCCTGGGCGAGCAACGAGTTCTGCCGGTTGGCATTTGTGCGCAGCCGCTTGGCATCGATGTCTGCCGCCGCAAGGTCGGCGCGCTCCTCGGACGCGTCAACCACGAGAAGAATCTGCCCGCGCTTGACCGTGTCGCCAGATTTGAAGTTCAGGTTCGTGATCACACCGGCGCGCTCGATGCGAAGATCAACGCGGTCGACCGCCTTGAGTTCGCCGATGGCGCTCGTCACCGGTGCGCGGTTGACGCTTTCCGCTGTCGCAACGATCACGGCCTCCGCAGTCTCGGGAAAGCTCTGGCCATAGGCGATGGCGGCCATGACCTGCAGGTACTTCGTATACCCGAGGCCGCCAATGAGCAGGATTGACGCTGCGAGCGCGATGAGCCAGGCACGCGGCCGGTTCGGCTTCTTCTTCTCGACCGATTGGGTGTCAGTCATGGCGCATGTTCAGTGGCGAAAGGATGGAATGCAGGACCTTGGGGTTCCTGCTGGAGGCGACAGCACAGGCACTCGGGAGACGGAGAGTATGCTCCATTACGGACATCCGACCTTTACACGCGCGTTAGATACGATACCGTACCGTACATAACATGCGGTGCCAAGTCGGCAAGGCACGCAGGCAAGAATCATGATCCAGTCACGGCAAAAAGACACGAAGGGAGGAACGACATGATGAATCGGGCAAAATCCCCTCCGCAAGACGCCCCGGCCGAAGAGTTGAGCGCCACGCAATTACGCATTCTCGAGACGGCCCGCGAGCTGTTCTTTACCGAAGGTTTCTCGGCCGTCTCGACCGACCGGCTGTCGCGCGACGCTGGCGTTTCGAAGACATCGATCTACAAGTACTTCGGAGACATGGGCGGCGTGCTGTCCACCGTGGTGCGCCGGGAAGGGGACATTTACGAGCTCCACTTTGATCACCTGCCGGATACAGCTCCCGTTTACTGGGAGACCCTGATAGGCTTCGGATTGCGCCTGCTGACCTTGCTGAACAACGGCTTCTGCATCCAGTTCGACCGGATGCTTCATGAAGAAGCCCGCAAACATCCGGATCTTGTCAGACGGTTCTACGATGCTGCCTATGGCCGCGGGCATGTCGAGGTCACACGCTTCATCGCTCACGGCCAGGCCAGAGGATTTGTCGCCAAGCCTCAGACGGCAGATCATCTAGCCGATCACCTGCTGTGCATGTGGGACGGACTGTCTTTCGTGCGCGCCCGGCTCGGACTTACAGACAAGCCTTTCGCCAATCCCGAGCAATGGGCGCGTCAGTGCGTCGAAACGCTCTTTGCAGAAGACTTTCCCGCGAAACAAACCATCCCACAAGTCGGCCTGAGATAACTATAGCTCCAAGTTCGCCGACGTGGCGGGCGCAAGAGAGCACTGGGAACGCGGGCGCCGCTGGCATTGCCGCGCGGACCGAACCAACGCTGGTCGCTGGACTTCGTGAGCGACACGCTGACCGACAGCCGACGCTTTCGTATGCTCGCCGTCATCGACGATTTCACGGGCGAGTGCCTTGCTCTCGTCGCCGATACGTCGCTGTCACGCGCCGCGTCTTCCGGCCACCGAAATTCGAACAGCAGATCGGCGGCGACGGTTCAATGCTTGTTGAAACGGGGCTTCCGTTTTTCAAGAAGGCTCGTATCCCCTCCGTGGCATCCAGCGTGGCGGAGGCGAGATGAACGGCTCTCCGTTCGTCCTTCAGTGATTCTTCCAATGACCATCCCGACCAAACATTCGAGCATCGATCGCACGGCGTGACGCGGCTGCTCCGCAAGATCCTCGGCCAGCTTGATCGCGCGCTTTCAATTCCGCGAGCGGCTAGACTTCGTTCACGTTATGCCAACGCAATCGCCGCCTGCAGCCGCTTCGCGGCGCCGTCTCGCTAGCGCTTGATGACGACCTCGAGGCTCGCGGGTGACGACGTGCTTGCTGCGAAGGAAGCATCGCCGCTGTATTGCGCTACGATCTCATGCACACCTGCCGTTGCGAACGAGGCTCGGCATCGCGCGACGCCGCGCACCAACGTGACATCCGTACAGAGCGACCGATCGCCCACGGCAAACGTCACCGTTGCGGTGGCGCTTGACAGCACAGCGCGTACCGTCAAAAGGACCGCCTTCCCGACGCGAACGTCGCGGATGTTGCCGGCCGACAAGGACTGCGTGTTGACCCCGTCAATGAGTGTGTTTACGCCACGAAATATGGCAGCTGAGAACAATCCCGACACCACGCTGCGCCATCCGGGGATCGCGCACATCCAGACCCGAACATCTTGTTTGCTGCGGAGGGTCTTCGCAATCTGGTGGACTTTTTCGGCGCTTTCTGCGATATTCGGCGCTCTTCAAACGTATCGTGAGAAGTTGCGCCCGGGTGTCCTATCTCCCGGTTTTTTCGCGCCTTCTGCGATGGGCACGTGACCGTAACACGCGCGGCGGTGCGCGAAGCCTCGGCCGCCTGAGACCGGATTTGTGGGACAATGTGGGACAGCGATGTGGGACACGCGACGCTTGTGCCGCATGTCAACCTTCAAACCGCATAACTGCGCCAGTTCCAACCGTTTCGAATGCCGCTTAGGAGCGACAAAGATGCCCGCACATCGCAAAGTGTCCGGCGAAGCGATGAGCGCTTTTTTCGCCGCGCTTGAACACGGCGAGCCCGTGTCCCGCGCGTGCCGCGCCGCCGGTTGCTCGCGCCAGGCACTCTACCGCCGCCGTGTCAAAGACTTGGTTTTCGACCGCCGCTGGCGAGAAGCGGAGACCGCGCTGCGCGCGAAGAAGGCCAAGGAGCAACCGCGCTCGCGCAAAGGCTTCACCTTGCCGATCTTCTCGCCGCGGGGGCGCGCCGGCCACAAGAAGGCCCTGTCAGACGGCATGCTGCTGGCGCGCCTTAAGGCGCTTCGGCCAGCGTATCGCGATTGAGCTTCGGCCCGTTGATCACGAAGCGGTGCCTTTGACGAGCACTAATAATCGGTGGGGGCGGGACATATGTTGTTACGTTCAGCTCGATTCTCATCTGCACCCGCTCACGCGCGACCGCAACACCACGCGAGCGGGATCAGCGACAGGGCTGCCATAGTGCTGGTCTTCACGGGTGCGCCCCAGCGTCTAATTGCTCGACATGCTGATCAGTTCGGTGATGGTGTCCAGCGACTCTCGCCGCGAGGTGCGTCGACCTATCGCCGACGCTGACACGCAATCGATGCGCTTAAAGTTTGAATGCCCGGGCCCAGGCCCGCTTTCCAACGCTTCGCCCTCCCACCGGCGTGGGTGTTCTCGAACGCGACGCTCGAACGGCGTGACAACGCGATCAATCTCGACATCGCGACGGAAACGCTCCAGCTCGCTGGCGCTGGCGTTGACAGCGCGCCATCCGGCGGCGAAGCGCTCACGCTGCTGGCGAGCAAAGCCTACGACCTCGTAGTGCTCGATCTCGCGATGCCTGAGATCGACGGACTTGCTGTCGGCCGCGCGCTACGCGGCTCTGACAAGAATGCCGACGTCGCCATTCTGGTGTTCACGGCCTCCGACGCCGCCGAAGCCAGGCAGGCCGTGCAGCAACTCGGCGCCAAGGGCATAGTCGCCAAGCCCCTCGACGTCGACGACCTTTTATGTGCGGTGATCAAGTTCGTCTAAGCGAACTGCTCAGACGACCGCGCCCTTCGTCCCTTCGGCTTTCGTCGTCTGTCCCATCTTGATGGGCGGCATATAGAGCAACAGCGACGACGCCACGAAAATCGACGAATACGTGCCGCTGATGATGCCCCACAGCATCGTGATGGCGAAGCCGAACAACGCCTCGCCGCCGAAGATGGCGAGCGGGATCAGCGACAAAGCGACCGTCGTGCTGGTTTTCACCGTGCGCGCGAGCGTTTGGTTCGTCGACATGTTGATGAGTTCGCCAAGCTCCATGCGCTTGAACTTGCGCCGGTTCTCACGGATACGGTCGAACACGATGACGGTTTCGTTGATCGAATAACCGGCGAGCATCAAAAGCGCGGCGATGGACGTCAAGTTGAAGTCCAGCTGCAGAATCGAATAGAGGCCGACGGCCATCAGCACGTCGTGACCGTTCGAAAGCAACGCTGAAACACCGAACTGCCACTCGAACCGGAAACCGACATAGACCGCGATCATAAGAACCGCGAGAATCGCCGCCAGAACGCCGCTCTGGAACAGCTCGCTCGAAACCTTCGGGCCCACTGCCTCGATGCGCGCGAGCTTATAGTCCGGCCCAAGTTCGGCTTTGATCTTGTTCGCGACGTCTTGCTCTTGGCCCAGCGTCTTGCTGGAGGGCTGCACGCGGATCAGAACATCCTTGTCGGTCCCGAAATTCTGCACCGCGACCTCGCCGAAATCGAGCTTGTGCAGTTGCTCGCGCAGATGGGTCAGGTCGATCACCTTGCTGCTCGACGCCTCGATGACGACGCCGCCGGTGAAGTCGATGCCCAGATTCAGGCCGTGAAACCACAGCGACAGCAGCGCCGCGACGAGCAGCAACCCGTCGATCGTAAACGCGATCCAGCGCTGTCCGACGAAGTCGATATGCGGGTTCTTGAGGGCCCAGTTGAAGCGCGCCATGAGTTTTCTTGTGTCCGGTTTGAAGGCCGCGGATTAGACCGACATCGCCAGCACGGTACAACAGCAAATCAGGCATTTCTGCCCCTGAGCACTCGAACGAAAGAGGAACAAATGTGCCGAAACACTTCTTTACACCCCTGACATGCTGCCGCAACGCGGGCACCCGATGTCAACGGTCCACGGGCACGAGGCCCGTTAAGGAGATCGAACATGTCCGATGAAACGAATCCACCGCGCCGCCGCCGTTTCGGTTTCGCCGCGCTCGTCGTTGCTGCACTTGTCGGCCTTGCCGGAGGCGGCTTCGCGACGGCGGCTTTCGGCAACAACATGGCCGCCGCCGGCTTCCGTCACTGGGCTGGGGGGCATCATCAGAGTGGGCCGATGGATCCGGCCCGCGCCCGGGAAGGCGCCGAACGCATGGTAGGCCATCTCGCCTGGGCCATCGACGCGACGCCCGAGCAGAAGAAGCAGCTCACCGTCATCGCGACCGGCCTGGCGAACGACCTGTTGCCCGTGCATGAGAAAATGCACGCCGCAAAGGGCCGTATCGTCGCTCTGCTGCGCCAGCCTAAAACCGACCGCGCGGCGCTTGAGTCGCTGCGCGCCGAACACCTGGCCCTCGCGGACGACGTCTCTAAGCGCATCGCGCAAGGCCTGGCCGACGCCGCGGACGTCCTGACGCCCCAGCAACGCGCCAAACTTGCAGAGCACTGGACGTTCTGATTGCGTCTGAGGCTGGAGGCTCAGTGGCCGAACGCATCTTGTTGATCGAAGACGATGCCCGCCTCGCACGGATGGTCGACGACTATCTCAGCGGGGCGGGTTTTCGCGTAACGCAGGCGGCGACCGGCAAGGCGGGCCTCGCCCTCGCCGAGCGCGACACCTTCGACGCCTTGGTTCTCGACCTTATGTTGCCCGATATGGACGGCCTCGACGTCTGCAAGGCCCTGCGCATACGAAACCAGACGCCGATCCTGATGCTGACCGCGCGCGGCGACGCGATGGATCGCGTGATCGGACTCGAGATGGGCGCCGACGATTATCTGCCGAAGCCCTTCGAACCGCGCGAACTGTTAGCGAGACTGCGCGCAATCTTACGCCGCGCTCACACGTCAGCGCCGGCCAACGTGCTGCAGTTCGGCCGCCTCGAAATCGACAAAGACGCACGCGAAGTGCGCATCGACGGCGCGCCCCGCACGCTGACCAGTTATCAATTCGCGCTGATGCTGGCGATGGCCGAACGGGCAGGGCGCGTACTATCGCGCGACACATTGTTCGATCTCGTCAAAGGTGAATCGATCGAAGCCTTCGACCGTTCGATCGACGTCCACATCTCGCGCATCCGCGCCGCCATCGAAGACAACCCGAAGAAGCCGCGCCGCGTCATCACCGTCCGCGGCGCCGGCTACGTATTTGCGAAGGCCCAGGAATGAGCGCCGTCTTCAACCGCTTGTTCGTCAAAGTGTACCTGACGATTATCGGCGCGCTCCTTCTCGTCGTCGTGGTATCGGCCCTCGTGTGGCACAACGGCCCGGAGATGGAGACAGCGCGCAGCGCCTTCGAGATGGCAAGCGGCGTCGCGATGGCCGCTCTCGCCGACCCCGGCGCACCGCCACCCGAACAGCAAAAGGCCGTCGAGCGCTTAGCGGGCCTTCTAAAGGCCGACCTCGCCCTCTACGACAAACAAGGAGTATTGATCGGCGCGGCCGGCCGCCCATTGCCGTCGCTCGACGACATCGACGGTGCCGAGCACGGCCTCGGTCGTGCACGCGGGCCGGTGTGGTCGTTCCGCTTCTCCGATGCGCGCACCATCGTCGTGCGACTGCCCATCGAAAGGCATCGCGGCGGCGTCGGCTTCTTCGGACTGTTGGCCCTCATCGCGCTGCTGCTCGCGATCGCCTCCTACCCGGTCGTCCGCGGTCTGACCCGCCGCCTCGAACGACTCCAGCAGGGCGTCGAGTCCTTGGGCGCGGGCGATCTCACATCGCGGGTCAAGGTCGAAGGCAAGGACGAAGTCGCGCGCGTCGCCGAAAGCTTCAACCGCGCCGCCGCCCGCATTGAAGAACTGGTCGGCGCGCACAAGCTTCTGCTCGCCAACGCATCGCACGAACTGCGCACGCCGCTCACGCGTCTGCGCCTCGGCGTCGAATTCCTGAAGGACAAGGCCGACCCCGGCCGCAAGGCCGACCTCGAACGCGACATCGCCGAACTCGATCAACTGATCGACGAAATCCTGCTCTCCAGCCGCCTCGATGCACTGACCGGTCTGGAGTCTGTCGAAGACGTCGATCTCTTGGCGTTGGCCGCCGAAGAAGCCTCTCGCTTCGAACATGCGAGCGCGTCGGGCACGCCCGTCGTCGTCAAAGGTGACGCCCGCTTGCTGCGCCGTCTCATCCGCAACCTGATCGAAAACGCCGAACGCCACGGCGCGCCGCCCATCGAGATCGAAGTCGAACCGGCCGCAAAGGGCGCTGCGCTCCGCGTACTGGACCACGGCCCAGGCGTCGCCGACGCCGATCGCGAGCGCGTGTTCGAGCCGTTCTTCCGCGCGAGCGTGACGGGCGAGGCGCGCCCCGGCGCAGGCCTCGGCCTCGCCCTCGTGCGCCAGATCGCACGTCGTCACGGCGGCGACGTGAGAGCTGTTCGCGACAGCAGCGGACGTAACGGCTTCGCTGTCTCCCTGTGAATCCCCCGCCGCCCCGGTTGCGGCTATCTCACGGCAAAGCTACGGTGCCGCGAACAAGGCGGCCTAAAAGCCGTCGAAGATATTCGACAAGGGCGGAACGAACTTCATGGGCACGGAGAACACGCGTCTTCTATTGGTCGCGGCGGCAGTAGCGTTGGTCATGCTGATCCCGGTGTTGGGATCGCGCTTCGGCGGACCGCCGACGACAGTCACCAACGTCGTCGAAGGGACGGAGCCGGTGGACGTCACCGGCTCGCAGGCGCGCCAGAAACGTCTCGCCGCCGCGTCCGCTGTCGACGCGGCGCGCGTCACCGGCGCGGACGGTGAACCTGAGAACTGGCTGGCGCACGGACGCACCTACGGCGAGCAACGCTTCTCGCCGCTGAACAAAATCAACGCCGAAAACGTGAAGGATCTGGGTCTCGCTTGGACCTACGAAACGAACACGATCCGCGGCCTCGAGGCGTCGCCCATCGTCGTCGACGGCGTGATGTTCGCGACCGGCTCGTGGAGCAAGGTCTACGCACTCGACGCCAAGACCGGTCAAGAACTCTGGACGTACGATCCCCAGGTCCCCGGCGAGACGGCGCGCAAACCGTGCTGCGATATCGTCAATCGCGGCGTCGCCGTGTGGAAGGGCCGTGTATATGTCGGCACCCTCGACGGCCGTCTGGTGTCGCTCGACGCGAAGACCGGCAAGCCCGTTTGGGACATCAACACCGTCGATCGCAACAAGCCCTACACGATCACGGGCGCGCCGCGCATCATCAAGGACAAGGTGATCATCGGCAACGGCGGCGCCGAACTCGGCGTGCGCGGCTACATCACCGCCTATGACACCGAAACCGGCAAGCAACTCTGGCGCTTCTACACCGTGCCCGGCGATCCGCGCGCACCCGTCGAGAACGAACATCTGAAGGCGGCGCTCCCGACGTGGAAGTCCGATGCGCAAGGCTGGAAGTATTGGGAAGTCGGCGGCGGCGGCACGGTCTGGGACTCGATGGCCTACGACCCCGACCTCGACCTTCTCTACATCGGCACCGGCAACGGCAGCCCGTGGAGCCGCTATCTCCGCTCGCCCGGCGGTGGTGACAATCTCTATCTGTCGTCGATCGTCGCCATCAAACCCGACACCGGCACGATGGCCTGGTACTTCCAGGAAACGCCCGGCGACACGTGGGACTTCACCGCGACCCAGCACATCATCCTGGCCGATCTCGAGATCGACGGTCAGGTGCGCAAGGCGCTCATGCACGCGCCCAAGAACGGCTTCTTCTACGTCCTCGATCGCGAAACCGGAAAGTTCATCTCGGGCAAGAACTACGTGCCCGTGACCTGGGCCAAGGGCCTCGACGAAAACGGACGGCCGATCGAAGACCCGTCGTCGAACTATCGCGACGGGCCGAAGATGGTGCAGCCCTCGCCCCACGGCGGCCACAACTGGCAGCCGATGGCCTTCAATCCGCAGACCAAGCTCGTCTACATCCCGGTTCAGCTCACGCCGCAAATGTTCTTGGCCGACAAGAAGCGCGACGTGAAACTGGGCGTGTGGAACACGGGTCTTGACCTTGGCGCGATCTCGTCGCTGACGATGAAGGCGCTGGCGGCCGGTCAACCGCTGCCGACGGCTGAGGGTTCGTTGGTCGCCTGGGATCCGATCAATCAGAAAGAAGTCTGGCGCGCCAAGCACGCAACGTTCTGGAACGGCGGCCTGCTGACCACCGCCGGCAATCTCGTCTTCCAAGGCACGGGCGACGGCTTGTTCAGGGCGTGGAAAGCCGACACGGGCGAAGAGATTTGGAAGATCGACGCCAAGACCGGCATCATCGCACCGCCCGTGACCTACACCGTCGACGGCGAGCAATACGTCACCGTCTTGGCCGGATGGGGCGGCGTCGGCTTGACGCTCGGGCCGGAACCCGCGAATGCGATCCTCAAATACGGCAACGCCGGCAAAATCTTCGCCTTCAAGCTCGGCGGTCAGAAGACCATCGAAGCGGCGGAGACACCGCGCGCGCCGATGGTCAAGCCGCCGGAAGAAAAACTCACCGCGGCGCTCGTCGCGAAGGGTGAAGGCACCTACCACCGCTATTGCTCCGTGTGCCACGGCTTCTTCGCGATGGGCAGCGGCGTCGTGCCCGACCTGCGTTACTCCGCACCCGAAGTGTTCGCCCGCTACAAGGAAATCGTCCTCGATGGCGAACGCAAGGACACCGGCATGGCTTCCTTCGCCGACCAGATCAAGGAAGAGGACGTAACGGCGATCCGCGCCTACGTCCTGCAAATGGCGAATGCGGCCTACGCGGCGGAACAAGCAGCCGCGGCGGCTGCGCCGACGGCCCCTGCCGCACCCGCTGCACCCGAGGTCCCGCCGACGAAGCCATAAAGACGTGCATTAATACTTGGCGCCTTGCTGGCGCCACACGTCTAGGATACCAACGCGCCGCTCCACTTGTGTGGGGCGGCGCCTGTGTTTTTGGGCCGCGTATCGGATCACGACGATGACGAATGGTGAGAGCAAACGGCCCGCGGCCGAAAAGCCGCGCGGATTTCGCGACCGGCTGGGAGCAGAACTCCAGGCCGAACGGCGCATGCTCGAAACGATCCGCGCGGTCTACGAATCCTACGGCTTCGACCCGCTGGAAACGCCCGCCATCGAATTCACCGACTCGCTCGGCAAGTTCCTGCCCGATCAAGACCGCCCGAACGAAGGCGTCTTCGCTTTCCGCGACGACGACGAACAATGGCTCTCGTTGCGCTATGACCTGACGGCGCCGCTCGCCCGCTTCGTCGCCGAAAACTACGACGCGCTGCCAAAGCCCTTCCGCCGCTACCAAGTCGGCCAAGTCTTCCGCAACGAAAAGCCCGGCCCCGGCCGCTACCGCGAATTCACCCAGTTCGACGCTGACACGGTGGGCACCGCCTCGATGCTCGCCGATGCGGAACTCTGCATGATGCTCTGCGACGTGATGGAGCGTCTGGGGCTCGGCAGCGACTCCGTTGTGAAGGTGAACAACCGAAAGGTTCTGAACGGGCTGCTCGAAGCGGTCGGAATTGTCGGGCAAAGTCCCGACGCCGAACGCCAACGTCTCGGCGTGCTGCGTGCGATCGACAAGCTCGACCGTCTAGGCGTCGATGCCGTCGGCGATCTTCTCGGTGCGGGCCGCAAGGACGAGTCCGGCGATTTCACCAAGGGCGCGCACCTATCGCCCAACGCGGTGGCCCGCGTCATCGCCTTCACGCAGGCGGGCGTCAGCGATCGCAAATCCTTCTGCAATGAGCTTGACCGTATTGTCGAAGAAAGTGTCGACGGGCGTGCCGGCGTCGCTGAACTCCGCCAGATCGACGCGGCACTCGACGGCGCAGGCTACGACGACACGCGCGTGCGCTTCGACCCGTCGGTCGTGCGCGGTCTCGCGTACTACACGGGTCCGGTGATCGAAGCCGAACTCACCTTCCAAGTCCGCAACGACGACGGCCAACTCGTGCGCTTCGGCTCCGTCGCCGGCGGCGGCCGCTACGACGATCTCGTCACCCGCTTCAAAGGCGTGCAAGTCGCGGCGACCGGCGTCTCCATCGGCGTCAGCCGCCTGCAAGCCGCACTCGCCGCACGCGGCGCCGCGACGACGCAAGCGACCGGCCCCGTCGTCGTACTTGTGATGGATAAGGACGCGACGTCGTCCTACGTCGCGATGGCGAAGGAACTGCGCGAAGCCGGCCTTCGCGCCGAAGTCTACGCCGGCACGTCCGGCATGAAGGCGCAGCTCAAATACGCCGACAAACGTCAAAGTCCCGTCGCCGTCATCGAAGGCAGCGACGAACGCGCGAAGGGCGTGGTGACGCTGAAGGACCTCGAACTCGGCGCCGAGCGCGCAAAGGACATCAAAGACCGCGACGCCTGGGCCAAAGGCGCCGACGCCCAAGTCACCATCCCGCGCGCCGACTTGGTGGCGGAGGTGAAGAAAATCATCGCCGCGCAAAAGGCCCGCGCATGATCGCGACGCCGCCCTATGACGCGCCGACGCTGATCGCGCTTGAAGCGCAGACCGCGTCGCTGCTCGACGTCTTCCAAACCTACGGCGCCGAACGCATCGACCCCGCGATCGTGCAGCCGGCAGATGCATTCCTCGACCGCATGGGCGAAGACCTGCGCCGCCGCACGTATGTCTTCACCGGCCCCGACGGCACCGAACTCTGCCTCCGCCCGGATCTGACGATCCCGTCGTGCCAGGCCTATCTCGCGCGCACGCCGAACGCCGACCGCGCGGCAAAACTCTGCTACGCGGGTCCCGTCTTCCGTCACGATCCGGCATCGCCCGACCGTCCGGGGCAAAGCTTCCAGGCCGGCGTCGAAAACATCAACGCCGCAAACCCCGCCGCGGCCGACGCGGAAGCCTTGATCCTGACGGAGAGCGCGCTGACGCGCACCGGCCTGAAGAACGTCGAAGTCACCGTCGGCGATCTCAGCATCTTCGCCAGCCTCCTCGAATCGCTGGGCCTGACGCCGCAATGGGCAGAACGCCTGCGCCGCCACGTTTGGCGCCCCGCCTACATGGGCGATCTGCTGAAGCGCCTCACCGGCGAAGCTGCGTCCGCGAACGCCTTCCTCGCCCACGTCGGGGCACTCCCCGCCGACGAAGCCCGCGCTGTGTTACGCGATGCGCTGGGCCTCGGCGGCATCCGCCACATCGGCACGCGCACGATCGAAGAGATCACCGAACGCTTCCTCGAACAGGCGGCAGACGCGTCGTCGGCGCGCCTGCCGCGCGCCACCGCCGATCTCATCTCCGCCTATCTCGCGGTAAAAGTGCCAGCGGCCGAAGCCGTCGAAACGCTGCGCAAACTCGCGCGCTCGGCCTCCGTCTCACTCGACGCGCCGATCTCCGCACTCGAACGACGCTTGGGCCTGATCGAACGCCACGGCTTCAATCTCGGGCGAGCGACGTTCACCGCGCAGTTCGGCCGCAACATGGAATACTACACCGGCTTCGTCTTCGAGTTCCGCGCCGCACCCGCGCAGAAGCCGGTCGCCGGCGGCGGCCGCTATGACAACCTCTTGACCGCCCTCGGCGCACCGAAGCCCGCGCCCGCGGTCGGCCTCGCCGTCTACGCCGAACGCCTGCTCGCCGCCCGCCGCGCGCAAGGAGCGGTCACATGAGCGCCCTGAACTTCGCGATTCCCTCCAAAGGCCGTCTGCAGGAACAAGCGCTCGCCTTCCTGGCCGACGCCGGCCTCCACGTCACCCAATCGCGCGGCACGCGCGACTACGTTGCCGCGTTCAAAGGCATCGACAATGTCGTCGTCTCGCTTCTGTCGGCCGCGGAGATAGCGGACGAACTGCGCGCCGGCCGCGTGCATTTCGGCATCAGCGGCGAAGACCTCCTGCGCGAACACGGCCAAGGCGACGACCGTACGCACGTCGTCGAAAAACTCGGCTTCGGTCGCGCCAACGTGGTCGTCGCGGTCCCGCGCGCCTGGATCGACGTATCGACGATGGCCGACCTCGACGACGTGGCGTCCGCGTTCCATCTGCGCCACCACCGCCGCCTGCGCGTCGCGACGAAATACGTGAACCTGACCCGCGCCTTCTTCGCCCGCCACGGCGTCGCCGGCTATCGCATCGTCGAAAGCCTCGGCGCCACCGAAGGCGCGCCCGCCGCCGGCACGGCCGAGGTGATCGTCGACATCACGACAACGGGCACAACCCTTGCCGCAAACGAACTAAAGATACTCGACGACGGCCTAATCCTGGAAAGCCAAGCCGTCCTCGCGGCGAGCCTCCACGCAGCGTGGAGCGACCCCGCACGCCAAGCCGCCCGCGCCATCCTGGAACGCATCGCCGCCCGCGCGATGGCCAAAAGCGCCCAGATCATCCGCGTAAGAATGGATCACGGCGTCGAAGCCGCGCTCCCCGCCCTCGAACGCACGCTGGGTGCAACGATCCTCTCGCGCCAAGCCGGCGGCGAAGCCTCAATCCTAATCCCCGACGCAAACCTCTCGACCGCGATCGCCCTCCTGCGCGGCACCGGCGCGCAAGGCACGGTCTCGTCGCAAAAAGCCGACTACGTCTTCACCCCTGAAAACCAGCTCTTCGCAAAACTCCAGGCGAAACTGTCTGGCGCTTAGACCGATCTGGCGCGGACACTCATCATTTCTGTGTCATGGTCCGCGCAGGCGGACCACCCACGACTTGTCTTCGCTCATCGATCAAGAAGTCGTGGATGGTCCGCCTGCGCGGACCACGACACCAAAGATGTCTGCGGCGTGACTACTAATGCGTCAGCGTGCGTGTCCACCACTGGCTGGCGACGTGCAGCTTCTTCGCTTCGAGCCATCGCACCGCGCGCTCGTCCCGCGCGGCGGCGACGGCGATGATCTGCACCGCACCGCGCGCACGCCCTTCACTCATCACCGCGTCGATCAGCGCCGACGCTGCGTCGTCCGCCTCCGGGCCTTCGACCACCACGAAGTCGTCGATCAGCACCGTCTTGCCGCCCGGCGCAAACACTGGCGGCGCATCCTGAATGACGCCGATTACGAACCCGAGAAACCGCCCGCCGCTTTCGGCGATACGCGCGACGACGTTGGGTTGCCCCACTTGATGCGTAAAGAACGCCGGCGTCATCTGTGCGGCTGCTTCGCTAGGCCGCCACATCACCGGCTCGAACATCTCAAGCTGCTTGCGCTTGTCCGCCATGACCAGCGTCATCTGCTGAACGTCCGCCGCCGACGCGGGCCTGATGCTGACTGTCATGCCTAAACTCCCGCCATTGCCCCGCGCACACCGACCTTACGCCCCGCCGGATCGATCAGTACACCCGGATTCATCAACCCGTTCGGATCGACCGAGGCCTTCGCCGCACGCAGAGCTTCGGCGAACAACGGCGGACACTCACGCGTGTAGCCTGGCCGATGGTCGCGCCCGACGGCGTGGTGATGCGTGATCGTACCGCCCGCCGCGACGACGACATCGTTCGCCACCGCCTTGATCTCTTGCCATTGCTCGAGCAGCGCCGTCATCCGCCCCAACGCCTGAAAGGTGTAGTAGGGCGCCGGCCCATCCGGATACGCATGCGTAAAGCGGCACGTCACCGTGCCGGGCTTACCCGTGACGCGCTTCAAGATATCGCCGATCCGCTTCGTCACCTCCGCGTGGAAAGCAGGGAAGCGATCCCACGTGACGGCCGTTTCGAACGTATCGACGATCACACCCATCGGCACCAGCACTTCGCGATAGAACGGCGCGCGCAGGAACGCGTTGCGCCACGCGCCCGCCGCGCCTTCGCGATGCTGCCCTTCCGACTTGGCTTGCGGCGCATCGACCACGCCGCCGTGATCGCGCACCAGCTCCAACGCACGCGCGAGTTTTGTGTCCTGCGAATGATCGGCGCTTTCGAACGCAAGCACGAGAAGCGACGCCGATCCATCGCCCGCACCCGTACCCAACGCTTCCTGCGCATCGATCAACCGACAGTTCGAAGGATTGAGCCCCGACTGCGCCAACGCGCGAACCGCCTCCGCGCCCTTCAAGAAGTCCGCAAACTTCACCGACGCCGACGCACGAAACGTCGGCACGTCCTGCAAACGCACCCAAGCCTCGGTGATGACGCCCAAAATCCCTTCCGAGCCGACAAACAACCGCTCCGGCTGCGGCCCGGCACCCGAACCGGGCAACCGCCGCGTCTGCATCAACCCGGCGGGCGTGACCACGCGCAGCGCCTCAACGAAATCGTCGATATGCGTGTAGAGCGTTGCATAGTGCCCGCCCGACCGCGTCGCGATCCAACCGCCCAAGGTCGAGAACTCGAAACTCTGCGGAAAGTGGCGCAGCGTCAAACCATGCGGCTTCAACTGGGCTTCCAAGTCGGGCCCCAGCGCACCGGCCTGAATACGCGCCGCGCGGCTCGTCTTGTCGATCTCCTCGACCTTGCCCATGCGCGTCATGTCGAGCGAGATCACGCCCGCATAGCCATCCCCCACGTCGCACTCGACGCCGCCGCAAACGCTGGACCCCGCACCGAATGGAATGACCGCCGCATTCTCGCGCGCCGCCCAATCGAGCACAGCGAATACATCGCTCTCGCTCTCAGGATAGGCGACGACGTCGGGCGGGCAGGGCACCTGCCGCTGAAACATCCGCACATAGTCCGGAAACGACTTGCCGTAAGCATGCACCAACCGCTCATGCGGCGCGCTCGTGCAAATGCGCGAAAGCACCGAAGGCGGTAGCAGGCGCGATGCCCGCAAGTCGAACTCGCTCTCCTTCGGCGCCGGCCGCAGCACGAGATTGCTGCCGAAGCGTTGCCCGAAGACACGCGCCAGAAACACCGCCTCTTCGTCGCTGACGGTTTGATCCTCGCGACCCCACCCCCAAAATTTGCGTCGCGCCGTCATGTCAGCCTCAGGGTGTGGTCGTGGTTGGCGCTGGCTCGGCTGCCGGCGGCTCCGCAGCCAGCGGTGCGGCGGCCGGTGGCGTCGCGGGAAAGACAACGGTCTGATAGGGCCCCGTCGGTGTTTCGTTCGAACCGAACGGCCCAGGCACCTTGTTCGAAAGCGGTGCCAAGCTCTTCAGATAGGCCGCCATCGCCAACGCGTCCTCCTCCGTCAGTTTCGCGTACCAGCCATAGGGCATGACCGGCGCCAACTTGCGCCCGTCCGGACGAACGCCTTCGCGGATAGCCTTGGCGATATCCGCCTCGCTCCATGTGCCCAGGCCTGTATCGTTGTCCGGTGTCAGGTTCGGCGGAAAGAAGAAACCCAGCTGCGGAATCTCGAAGCCGACATTGCCGCCGCCAAACACCTTGTCCATTTCGGGCTTGCCCAACATCACGCCCGGCGTATGGCAATCGCCGCAGGCAGCGACGGCGACCAGATATTCGCCGCGCTTGACCTTATCGCCGCCGGGCGCCGAAGGCCCGCCGCATGCGGTGAGCAACGCACCCATTGCCACGACTGCGCCAAACATCTTCAAGCCACCAGCGCAAGCACTCACGCTTCCCTCCAGTTTTCTTGGTCTCTCCAGTGCCCGCGTTGATACGCTCGCCCGACGCTGGAAACAACGTCCGCGATTTGCGCGTCGCGCTTGCTTGGGCCAATGTGGCGGAGAGGAAACGAACAGAAAACAAAGGGCGATAACATGACCGCCGACAGCGCCAGGAGCGCCCCTGCACAACCGGGCGAACTTTCGACGAACTACAAGATTTACGCCCTGGGCCTGCTGGTGCTGGTCTACATCTCGAACTACGCCGACCGCATCCTGCTCGGCATCTTGCTGCCGGCGATCAAGGCGGAGTTCAGCCTCACCGATACCGAACTCGGATTCCTGCACGGCACGGCGTTCGCGATCTTCTACGCGACGCTCGGCGTTCCGATTGCCATCTACGCCGATCGCGGCAACAGAAAGCTGGTCATCGTCGCTGCGACCGCCATGTGGTCCGCCATGACCGCGTTGTGCGGTTTGGCGCAGTCGTATTGGCAGTTGGTGTTTGCGCGCATCGGCGTCGGTGTCGGCGAGGCCGGCTCCAACCCGCCGTCGCACTCGATCATCTCGGACCTCTTCACGCTGAAATATCGCGGCACCGCGCTCGCCATCTTTTCCCAAGGCGTGTCTCTCGGAATCGTGTTGGGCCTCTACGGTGGCGCGCAGATCGCAGCAGCCTACGGCTGGCGCGTCGCATTCTTCGCCCTCGGCCTACCCGGGCTCCTGATCGCGCTGCTGGTGCTCTTCACGTTGGTTGAACCGCGTCGCGGCGCCGCCGAGGCGCAGCCGCTGTCGGCCAACATACCGACATTCGGCGAAACGATCCGCTTCATCGCCTCACAGCGCTCACTCGTGCATATCATAACAGGCGCGACGCTAGCGACGCTCGTCGGCTATTCGGGCGTCCTGTGGTGGCCGTCATTCATCGTCCGCTCGCACGGCCTAAGCCCCGCCGACATGAGCGCCTTCTTGGCGCTCGTCTTCGGCGTCGGCACAGGTTTCGGCATTTTCCTTGGCGGCTATCTCTCGGACTATTTCGGCCGCCGCGACGTAAAGCTGATGCCGCGCGTTGTGACCATCGCGACCCTCATCGGGCTGCCCTTCGGCGCGGCGATCTATCTGGTCGACAATTCGACGCTCGTGTTCCTGCTCATCGGCATACCGGCCGCGGCCGGCGGCATGTATCTGGGGCCAAGCCTCGCCATGGCCCAAAGCCTCGTCGCGGTCCGCATGCGCACCGTCGCCTCGGCGCTCTTCCTTTTCATCATCAACCTGATCGGCATGGGCTTGGGCTCCGTCGTAATCGGCGGCATGAGCGACGCGTTGACCCCGCAATACGGCCAAGACGCGCTGCGCTACACGCTGCTGATCGTGATGGTGTTCAACGTCTGGGCCGCCTATCACTACTGGCGCGCGGGCCGCTACATGGAAGCGGATCTAAAGCGTGCACTGGACGCGTCCGCATAGGTTTACATGCGAAACGAACCCACCTTCCGCAACGACGCTATCGCAAAAGTCACGGCGCGCGAACGCACACGCTTCGCCGCCGCCAATCCGAAATCGGCAACGCTGGCGGCGCAAGCAAAGACCTCGCTCTTCGGCGGCGTCCCGATGCACTGGATGGCCGACTGGCCGACGCCGTTCCCGCTGTTCGTCGCGCAAGCGAACGGCGCCCGCTTCAAAGACGTGGACGGCCACGACTACGTCGACTTCTGCTTCGGCGACACCGGCGCGATGTTCGGCCATTCACCCACACCCGTCGCCGACGCGATCCGCGAACAAGCGACGCGCGGCTACACGACGATGCTGCCCGGCGAAGACGCCGTCTGGGTCGGCAGCGAACTCAAACGCCGCTTCGGCCTGCCGTACTGGCAAGTAACCGCGACAGCCACCGACGCCAACCGCTATGCCCTGCGCTGGGCGCGCGCCGTCACCGGCCGCGACAAAATCCTGGTCTTCGACGGCTGCTATCACGGCACCGTCGAGGAAACGATGGTGCGTCTGAAGGACGGCAAAACCATCCCGCGCCCCGGCCAACTCGGCTCGATCGCCGATGTTTCGCGAACCACCGTCGTTGAGTTCAACGACATCGCCGCCCTTCAACAGGCGCTCGCGGCACACGATATCGCCGCCGTCTTGGCCGAACCGGCGATGACCAACATCGGCATGGTGCTGCCCATCGACGGCTTCCACGAAGCCCTGCGCGAACTGACGCGCAAGACCGGCACACTGCTGATCATCGACGAAACGCACACCATCTCGACCGGCCCCGGCGGCTGGACGCGCGCGTTCAACCTCGACCCCGACATCTTCGTCCTCGGCAAACCCATCGCCGGCGGCATCCCCTGCGCGGTCTTCGGTGTCACCGCCGACGTCGCCATGCGCATGGAACAAGCGCGCACGAAAGCAGCGTCCGACGGCCACGGCCATTCCGGCATGGGCACGACCCTCTCCGCCAACGCCTTCGCGATGCACGCGATGCGCGCAAACCTCGCGCACGTGATGACGGACGCGGCCTACGCGCACATGATCCCGCTCGCCGAACGCTTGAGCGCAAAGCTCAAGGCGCTGATCGAACACCACAGGTTAACGTGGTCGGTAACCCAGATCGGCGCGCGCTGCGAATTCCAATTCTGCGCAAATCCGCCGCGAACGGGCCGCGAAGCAGAAGCAGCCTTCCATGACGCCCTCGAAAAGTGCATTCATTTGGCGCTTCTTAATCGGGGTGTAATGATTACCCCGTTTCACAATATGACCCTGATTTGTCCTCAAACGCAGGCGGCCGATGTCGACCGCCTGGTGGCCGCGTTGGGCGACGTGATCGACGAGATCCTGAATGCTTGATCCAAAACAGAACGAACTCGACACCTTCCTGAAGAAACATCCGGACATCGAGCTTATCCACGTCATCCTCACCGACCCCGTCGGTATTCAGCGCGGCAAGGGCGTGCGCCCGCACGAACTGAAGGCGATCTACGCGCAAGGCCGCGCGTTCCCATCCTCGATCTTCTCGCTGACCGTCTTAGGCGAAGACGTCGAAGAAGCAGGCCTCCTCTGGGACATCGGCGACCAAGACTGTTTCGCCCACCCGATTCCGGGGACACTGAAGCGCACGCCGTGGCTCGACAAAACCGGCCAAGTGTTTCTCGCTTTCCGCGCCGACAGCGGCCCGGCGGCGGCGGCCGACCCGCGCCTGCGCCTCAGCGACATTTCCGAGCGCATGAAGAAGGACGGCCTCTTCCCCGTCCTCGCCATCGAACTCGAATTCTACCTGCTCGACAAAGCCGCCGCCCGCGACGGCCGCATTATCCCGGCCCTCGCACCCGGCGGTCTATACAACGATCAGGTCCAGGTCTACTCGATCCAAGAACTCGATGATTTCGATCCGTTCCTGCGCGAACTCTATGCCGCCTGCGACGCGCAAGGCCTGCCCGCCGAAAGCGTGATCTCCGAATACGCGCCCGGCCAAATGGAAATCACGCTGACCCACCGTGCCGACGCGCTGCAAGCCGTCGACGAGGCGATGCAATACAAGCGCGTCGTCAAGGGCGTGGCGGAAAAGCACGGCATGATCGCCTGCTTCATGGCCAAGCCCTTCTCCGAAAGCGCGGGCTCAGGGATGCACATCCATCTCAGCCTCAACGACGCCAAGGGCAACAACCAGTTCACCACCGACGACCCGCAAGGCAACAAGCTGTTGCACAACGCGATCGGCGGCATGGCCTCGACCATCAACGACTCGATGGCGATCTTTGCCCCGAACGCGAACTCGTACCGCAGGTTCCGCCGCAACACCTACGCGCCGGTCGCGCCGACCTGGGGCGTGAACAACCGGACGGTCTCATTCCGCATCCCGGCGGGTCCGCCGAAGAGCCGCCACGTGGAGCATCGCATCTGCGGCGCCGACGCCAACCCGTACTTGGCGGCCGCCGCCGTTCTCGCGGCCATGCACCACGGCATCACGAACAAGATCGATCCCGGCCCCGCAACCACCGGCAACGGCTACGCGACGAAAGTCGAAGGCCTAACGCTGAACTGGTACGACGCCCTCGACGCCTTCGAAGACTCGAAGTTCATCGCCGACTACTTCGGTGCCGATTTCGTAAAGATCTTCTCGGCAATCAAGCGCGCCGAATGCGAACGCTTCTTCGCGCAAGTCACCGACCTCGACTACCGGTGGCATCTACGCACGGCCTAAGAGCAACCTGCCGGCATGACCGGATGACTTTCCGGCGCGAAGGGCTACAGTGCCGCGCATCAGCGGAATCAATCCATGAAGCGTGTCGTGATCGTCGGCGGCGGTTATGCCGGAACCTCGCTTGCCCGTTCGCTCGACGCGGTGGCGGAGGTCGTGCTCGTCGAACCGCGCGACCGCTTCGTCCACAACGTCGCCGCCATCCGCGCGCTCGTTGAACCCGCCCTGCTCGACGAAATCGTCATCCCCTACGACCGCTTGCTCAAGCGCGGCCAAGTCGTCCACGACCGCGTGGTCGCCATCGAAGGCGCATCCGTCAACCTCGCCGGCGGCGGCAGCGTCGAAGGCGACATCATCGTCGTCGCCACCGGCTCACGCTACGCACGCCCCTTCAAACCCGAGGCAGAATCGGTTCCGTCCTTCGTTGCCGCCAGCCGCGCCAATCACCAAGCACTGGTCGCAGCAAAGACGGTGGCGATCATCGGCGCAGGCGCCGTCGGCACGGAACTCGCCGGCGAAATCGCTGCCGCCTTCCCCGCGAAGAAGGTCACGCTGATCTCCGCCCACCCAACGCTGTTCCACGCCTACGCACCGAAACTGGGCCGCAAACTCGAAGCGCAACTGAAGGCAATGCGCGTGACGCTTCGCATGGGCGCGTCCGCCCGCCCGCCGAAGTCGAACGACACACCGTTCGCCGGCCGCGTGGAAATGTCGGCGGGCGATCCCATCACGGCCGACTTGGTCTTCCCCGTCATGGGCGCAAAGCCCGTCAACGATATCCTGCGCGCTCTGCCCGGCGTCACGCTGGACTCACTAGGCCGTGCCGTCGTCGATCCATGGCTACGACCAACGGCCGCGCCAAATCTGTTCGCGCTGGGCGATGTCGCCGCCGCCGGCGACCTAATGACCATCGTCGCCATCACCCGCCAGCAACCGTGGCTCACCAAAACCATCAAGGCGTTGATCGACGGCAAAGCACTGGAGTCCCTGCCGGCCTACAAACCCTGGTCCTCGCCGCCGATCCTCATTCCGCTGGGCGAAGCGGCGGGCGCCAGCGTCCTGCCGTTCACCAAGAAAGGCGTCGTCGTCGGCAGCTTCTTGACCGCGTCGATCAAAGGGCGACAACTTTTCGTGCCGCGCTATCTCAAAGAATTCGGCTATGCCTGAGACTGATGGTATTTCATAACGCATGAAAGTTCTGATCGCAGGCGGCGGCATCGGCGGCATCACGGCCGCGCTGTGCTTGTTGGACGCCGGCATCGAGGTTGAAGTCTACGAACGCGCCGCCGCACTCGGCGAGGTCGGCGCAGGCATCCAGATCAGCCCGAACGGCGTAAAGGTGTTGCTGCGCCTCGGCCTAAAGCCCGCGCTCGACCGCATCGCCTTCCGCCCCGAAGCGCTCGAGATGCGCATGGGCGCGTCAGGCACGAAACTCTTCGCGATCCCCATGCGTGACGTGGCGGAACAACGTTTCGGCGCGCCGTACTATCACATACACCGCGCCGATCTGATGACGGTGCTAAGCGATGCGCTGCGCGAACGCGGGCCACACGCGGTGCGCTTGAACAAAAATCTCGTGGCATTCGAACGAACGGGCAGGGGCATTCGCGCGACATTCGCCGACGACACGCCCGCCGACGGCGACGTGCTCATCGGCGCCGACGGCATCCACTCGCGCGTACGCGAACGCGTGTTCGGCGCAGAGAAGCCGCGCTTCACCGGCAACGTTGCCTGGCGCGTCGTGGTCCCGGCGACCGCGCGCCTCAAAGAACTCGTGCCGCCGACCGCCTGCATCTGGGTAGGCCCCGGCCGCCACGCCGTCACGTACTACCTGCGCGGCGGCAAACTCATCAATTTCGTCGGCGTCGTCGAACGCAACGATTGGCAAAACGAAAGCTGGACCGAACGCGGCGACAAGGGCGAACTCGCCGCCGACTACGCCGGCTGGGCGAAGCCGATCGAAGCCATCATCGCCGACGCCGCCGAATGTTACCGCTGGGCCTTGTTCGATCGCGACCCGTTGCCGAAATGGAGCGACGGCAACGTCGCGCTGCTCGGCGACGCCTGCCACCCGATGCTGCCGTTCCTGGCGCAAGGCGCGGTGATGGCGATCGAAGACGCCTGGGTCCTATCGCGCAAACTCAAAGCCGCAACGAACGCTCCCGAAGCACTCGCCGCCTACGAGGCCGAACGCAAGCCGCGCACGACGCGCGCCCAACGCGGCGCCCGCCGCCAAATGGGCCTCTATCACAAACGCGGATGGGCGGCGCAGCTTACGACATACGGCCCGATGTGGCTCGCCGCGCACCTCGCGCCGTCAGTCGTGCATTCGCGAAACGATTGGCTCTACAGCCACGACGTAACCGCGGGCGGTTAGACGCGCCGCGCGACGTCCACCTGCAGCAACCCGCGAAACGTCATCATATGCTGGCCGCGCGCCAAAGCCGCCGCGCGCACTTTGTTGAGCTTGCCGAACAGAGCAGGCTTCGCATCGGGGTTCAGCCGTTGCCAGCCTTCGGTCTCCGTCTCGCTGGGACCTTGGCTGACGACCTGCACGGCCTCGTTCTCCGGCACTTCCATCGACGTCCCGTCATTGAACAGAACGCGTATCATCGGCGCTTTAGCCATGTTTCAACTCGTGCGGGTTTTGTGAGCCGCATCATGTCACGAACCGCCCGGCCACAACAACCGTGGCGTTCTGCCCAAACGCGTGAGGTTCCGCGCGCATAGCAGCCTTGCGCGAATCCACACTGGCGCGCGCGCTGCCGATGCGCTCTGTTGGCCGAAGTCAGCTATTTCCTGAAGACCCGATGGCGCCGCAGCATCTTCTGCTCATGCTCCTGATCTGCACGATCTGGGGCTTCAACTTCGTTGCCGCCAAAGTCGGCGTGGGCCAAATGCCCCCGCTGCTCTTCACCGGCCTGCGCTTCCTGATTCTGGCCGTGGTGCTGATTCCATTCCTAAAGCCCGCCCCCGGCCGCATGCGCGACGTCCTGTTGATCGCGCTCTTCAACGGTGCGCTGAACTTTGGCCTCATGTTCATCGGCGTAGCACTTACGGCAGCCTCCGTCGTCGCCGTCGTGGTGCAGCTCAACGTGCCCTTCGCGACGATATTGTCGATCGTGTTCTTGGGCGAAAGCGTCCACTGGCGCCGCTGGCTCGGCATCGCGATGACATTCGCCGGCGTGATGGTGATAAGCTTCGACCCTCACGTCTTCGACTCGTTGACCGGCGTTCTCTTCGCCGCAGGCGGCGCTCTCGCGGGCGCCATCGCCGCCATCCTCATGCGCCGCCTCACCAACGTCGGCATGTTCCAATTGCAGTCTTGGACGTCGGCGACGGCCGCACCCTTGCTCCTCGGCGCCAGCCTCCTCTTCGAAGACCACCAAGTCGCCGCGGTAGCAAACGCCGACCTCATCACCTGGGCCGCGCTCCTCTTCACAGCCTTCGGCGCCAGCCTCATCGGCCACAACGGTTACTACTATCTGCTCCAGCGCTATGAGGTCTCGCTCATCGCCCCGCTGTCATTGCTCGCCCCAATCATGGGCGTCGCTTTCGGCGTTTGGCTGCTGGACGAACCCATGACCTCGCGCCTCATCATCGGCGCCCTCATCGCCTTCGCGGGCGTCGGCGTCCTCGCCATCCGAGGCAAGATACCGATCGAGACCGCCACATAAGTAAGCGCGACAACTAGAATTGATGTGGTTCGGGGCAGCGCCACGCGTAGCTGCGGACGCGGCGCCCTGCTTCGCCGAAGAGGCTACGCAGGGCACGCTTCGCATGCTTCGCAGCGAAGCGTGGTGCCTGGGGCCGGAATCGAACCAGCGACACGCGGATTTTCAATCCGCTGCTCTACCAACTGAGCTACCCAGGCTAACCAGTGCCGTACGGTCCGCTGAGAGGCCCGTTCGACGCGAAGGCCCGGGGTTATAGGGAATAGCCCCGGCCCTGTCCAGCCGCCGAAATCTGCGGCGATTGGGGCACGCAAGGCCTCATGCTATGACACGACCAAGCGCCATTCAAATTGCATGAAGGATCACTCGCCCATGACCACCTACACCTGTTTCAACGTCGACACCAAGGACAAGGTCGCGCACATCCAGCTGAAGCGCCCCGACGCCTTTAACACGATGACGCGCGCCTTCTGGAACGAACTGCCCGCCATCGTGAACCAGATCAACGACGAGGCCTCGGCCCGCGCGATCGTGCTGTCGTCGACGGGCAAGCACTTCTCGGCCGGCATGGACCTCTCGGTCTTCACCGACGGACAAGGCGCGGCGGGCGAGGGCGCACGCGCCGAAACCGGCCGCGTACGCGCCAACCTGCGCAGCGAAGTTCACCGCCTGCAAAAGACGTTCTCCTGCCTCGACGAAGCGCGCATGCCCGTCCTCATGGCGGTACAAGGCGGCTGCATCGGCGGCGCCGTGGATATGAGCACCTGCGCCGACATGCGCTACGCGACGACCGACTCATTCTTCGTCATCCAGGAAATCAACCTCGCCATGACCGCCGACGTCGGCACCTTCCCGCGCCTTTGCCATTTGCTGCCGCAAGGCCTGGTGCGCGAGATGGCCTACGCCGGCCGCCGCCTGTCGGCGAAGAAGGCGCATGAATTGGGCTTCGTGAACGAACTGTTCGACAGCCAAGAAGCGATGCTGAAGCACGTCTTCGACCTCGCGCACGAAATCGCGTCGAAATCGCCGCTCGCCGTGCATGGCTCGAAGGTGATGATCAACTACGCCCGCGATCATTCGATCAACGACGGCCTCGACTACATCGCGACCTGGCAGGCCGGCATGTTCAACCCGACCGCCGACATGCTGGAAAGCTTCAAGGCGAAGCAGGAAAAGCGCGCGCCCGTCTACGCGGACCTGTTGCCGCTGCGCAAGGCGATGTAAGCGACGCCCATGAACACGACAGCGTCGAGGTCCGCGCCCGCGGGCTACATCCCCGTATTCAACGAAACGGGCTTCAACAAGTATGTCGGCCCCATTTGGCAATCGCCCGATGGCGCCGAATTCCTGTTCGACGTGCGCGAGATGCACCTGAACGGCGGCGGCGCGCTGCACGGCGGCATGGCGATGGCGCTGGCGGACATCGTCTTGGGCCGCACGGTGCGTATCGCACTCGGCGACGCCCGCGCGCTGACCATCTCGCTGAACTGCGATTTCGTCGGCCCCGCCAAACTGGGTGATCGAATCCGCGGCACCGCGAAGATCACGCGCAAGACGCGCTCGATCGTCTTCATCTCGGGCGAACTCGCCGTCGAAGGCCGCACCATCATGACAGCGACCGGTCTCTGGAAGATTCTAGGAACCGAGTAAGCGATGTCCGACTACAATTCGATCCCGCTGAAACCGGGCCGCGACATAGCATCGCCGCCGGGCTGGGACCTCGCCGAACAGTTTGATCCGTTCGAGGCAAGCCTGGGTCCGTATTTCCAGCGCATGCATGAAGGCGCGCGCGAGTTCGCCTTCATGCTCGACGACCGCCACATGAACGCGCAAGGCGTGGCCCACGGCGGCGCGCTTCTCACCTTTGCCGACGCCGCGCTCGGCTACGCCATCTGGGACGCCACCGACCGCGGCCCCTGCGTCACGGTCAGCCAGCAGAGTAGTTTCCTCTCGTCCGCCGTCGCAGGCGATCTCGTCACCGGCCGCCCCGAGGTGGTGCGCAAGGCGCGCGAAGTCATCTTCATGCGCGCGGATTTCAAGGTCGGCGAGCGCATCGTCTTCACTGTGACGGCCATCTGGCGAATCTGGCCCAAGCAATAGTGGTTACGAAAACATAAACGCCGCCCGCTCTCGCAGGCGGAGCCCTTCGCATATCTGGTTAACGGATGTCTGCGATGCTCGCCGGTCATGAGCATCACGCAAACATCGGCAGAATTGGTTCTGGGGACAGCACAGCTGGGCCTCGTCTACGGCGCCGCGAATCGCATCGGCCAGCCCAGCGCGCGCGACGCAGAATTGATTCTGCATTCCGCCGTCAGCGCCGGCGTGAAGTGGATCGACACCGCCGCCGCCTACGGCTCCGCCGAACAGCGCATTGGTGCGGCATTGCCCGGATCGAAGGGTGTCCGCATCGTCACCAAACTCGCACCCCTCGACGAATTCGACGAAACGTCCGACGTTGGCGATATCCGCCAAGCCGTGCGCGACAGCGTCCGCCGCTCGTGCGCGCGCCTCGGCACCGATCGCCTCGAAGGTCTTTTGCTCCACCGCGCGCACCATCTGACAATGCGCAACGGCGCCGTTTGGAGTGCCGTCAAAGCGTTGCGTGATGAAGGCGTGATCTACGACCTCGGCGTCTCCGTCTATTCGCCGCAGGAAGCGCTGGCCGCACTCGCCGACCGCGACGTCCGCCACATCCAACTGCCGTTCAACGCGCTCGACTGGCGCTGGCGCGACAGCGGCGTGTTCGACGCGCTCGCCAAACGCCCCGGCGTCACCGTCCACGCCCGTAGCGCGCTGCTGCAGGGTCTGCTCGCCAACGGCAACGAAGCACGCTGGCCCGAAGGCGTCGACCACGCCGAACTCAACGGGCGCCTGGAAAGCCTGACGCGCGACCTCGACCGCGACAGCCCCGCCGACCTCTGCCTGGCTTACGTGCGCGCGCAACCGTGGATCGACGGCGTCGTCGTCGGCATGGAATCGCTGCGCCAGCTCGCACTCAACGTCGCGCTCTTCAAGCGCCCGCCGCTCACGGCCGCCGAAATCGCCGCCGTCGACGCAAGCCTCCCGCGCGCGAGCGAACGCCTGCTCAACCCGGCGCTCTGGGCCAAGGCCGCATGAGCGCCGCGCCGGACATCGCCTACGACCGCATGTTTCGCCTCGACGGTCGCACCGTGTTTGTCTCCGGCGCCGCCGGTCACCTCGGCCAAGCGATGGTGCGCGGCTATCTCGCCGCCGGCGCGCATGTGATTCTAAACGGCCGCCAAGCCGCGCGCCTCGACACGCTGCGCGGAAAACTTCGCCAAGAAGGCCACGACCCCGACGCCGTCTCGGTCGCGGCGTTCGACATGCGCGACGAGGCCGCCGTTGCCCGCTGCTTCGCGCCGCTCCCGCGCCTCGACGTCCTGGTGAACAACGCCATCACCGTCGATATGGGAACGATTGCCACCGCCACACCCGAACAATTCGCCACCGCCTATGACAGCGGCGTGCGCGCAGCCTTCGCCGCCATGCGTTTCGCCGAACCTGCGCTGTTGAAAGCCGCCGCGGCGGAAGGCCACGCCGCCGTCATCAACATCGCCTCGATGTACGGCACGGTCAGCCCCGATCCGTCGATCTACGGCGACACCGGCCTCAACAGCCCTCCGCACTATGGCCCCGCAAAAGCCGCGCTGATCCAACTCACGCGCTACATGGCCTGCCACTGGGGCGCGAAAGGCATCCGCGTCAACGCCATCGCGCCTGGCCCATTCCCGCGCGAAGAATTCCAGCGCGACCACGCCGCGTTCACCGCGCGCCTCGCCAAGAAGACACCGCTCGGCCGCGTCGGCAGCGCGAGCGAAGTCGCCGGCAGCGCCGTCTTCCTCGCCTCCGACGCCGCAAGCTACATCACCGGCACGTTGCTCAACGTCGACGGCGGCTGGACCACCTGGTGACATGAGCGACAGCCGCCTCGATTACCTGAAACGCTGGCTGCCGAAGCCCGCCCGCACCGCCGCCAGGCACGGCGCAAACCTCATCGGCAAATGGCGCCCGCCCACCGACGCGCAAGGTTTCTATCCGCAAGATTTGCGCGAGCGCTTAGCGGCATTCCCGATCACCCACGAAATCGGACCGCGCGCGCTCACCGCGCTGCTCGCCAACGCCCAATGGTTCTCGCTGCCCGGCGGTAGCATGTTGACGCGCGAAGGCGACAACGACCAGGCGGTCTTCATCGTCGTCGCCGGCTGCCTCGGCGTCTACACCAACGACGAACAGGGCGAAGACCAGTTCGTCGCGCGCGTGCCCGCAGGCGAGACGGTCGGCGAAATGTCGGTCATCGCCGGCGACGCCCACGCAGCCAAACTGATGGCGTTGCGCGACAGCGAACTCCTGCGCATCGGCAAGCCGGAGTTCGAACGCCTGATCGCGCGCCACCCGCGCTTGTCGCTGAACCTGATGCGCCTCCTCGTGCGCCGTCTGCGCCAAACGACGCGCCGCTCCGTCGCAACGCAAATGGCGCGCACAGTCGCGTTCATTCCGCTGCACAGTGGCGTCGACTGCCGCGCGCTCGGCGCAAGCCTCACCCGCGCCTTCAACGACATGTCGCTGAAGGCTGGCGCCGTCGGCAACGAAGGCCTCGGCCGCGCCAGCGACTGGTTCGCCCGCTACGAAACCGACCACGACGTCATTCTCTACACCGGCGACGAACCGGAAAGCGCGTGGACAAGCCTCTGCCTGCGCCAAGCCGATCGCGTCTTCCTCGTCGCGCGCGCCGGCGAAAAATTCCCCGACCACTTTCGCAATCCCGAAACGCGCGGCCGTTTAAAGCGCGACATGCCCGAACTTCTGCTGCTGCGCCCGCAAGGCGCGCCGGGCTTGTCCGCCGCACCGTTGCCGCCCAACGCACCGTTCGGTTTCCACCACTACCTGCGCGAAGACGACACGGGCGACGTCTCGCGCTTCGCGCGCGTCTTGGCCGGCCGCGCGGTAGGCCTGGTGCTCGCCGGTGGCGGCGCACGCGGCTTCGCCCACATCGGCGTCGTCAGAGCGCTGCGCGAAGCAGGCGTGCCCTTCGATATCGTCGGCGGTTCAAGCATGGGCGGCATCGTCGCCGCCGGCATCGCCATGGGCTGGGATCACGAAGAACTCTCGCGCCGCATGCGCGCGGCCTTCGTGCAGTCGAACCCGCTCTCTGATTTCACACTGCCGCTTGTCGCCGTGCTGCGCGGCAAGAAAGTGTCGAAGCTTCTGCAAAGCCACTTCGGCGAAATGCGCATCGAAGATCTGCACCGCCGCTATTTCTGCGTCTCCTCGAACCTGACACTCGGCCGTGAGAACGTGCACACCGACGGCCCGCTGTGGCGCGCGCTGCGCGCAACGGTCGCCATCCCGGGTCTCTTGCCGCCAGTGGTGCATGAGAACAGCCTGCTGGTCGACGGCGGCTTGATGAACAACTTCCCCGTCGACGTCATGTCGACCTACGCGCAAGGCCCCGTGATCGGCGTCGACGTGGCGGGTAATGAAGGCATGGTCGTTGAAGGTGAAAATTTCAGCGACCAACCCTGGCTGAAACTTTTCCGTCAGCAACTCAAAGGCGCACCGTCGATCGTCTCGATCCTCATGCGCTCCGGCACAGTCGGCAACGAGAACCAACGCCGCGCCGCCCGCGAACAAGCCGACATCCTGTTCGATCCGCCGCTGCCCGGCATCGGCCTGCGCTCATGGCAATCCTTCGACCGCGCCGTCGACGCAGGCTACGCCCACGCGGCGCAGCTCATCGAAACGAAGGGTCTAGCAGCCCTCCGCGCCTAAGCGAACGCCTTCACGGCAGCACGCGCAATCTCGTCGCCCCACTCTTGCACGAAGTGTCCGCCCTCGGGAATTTCGAGCGGCGCAGGACATCCGCGAATCGTCTTGCGCAAGTCGGCCATCACCGAAGGCCCGAGAACGGGATCCTTCATGCCCACCGCCATAAAGCTCTGCCCGCGCCAATCGTTCGCCCACCAAGCCGCCGCGCGCTTCGAGATGTCGGCGCCTTCCATCTCCGGCGACACCATCACGAGTTCGGGAAACCGCCGGACACCGGCCTTGTAGTGAACGTCAGGAAACGGCGCGCCATAGGCAGCCGCTTCTGCGTCACTCAGAATCGGCGTGCCGCGCTTCATAAGAGCGGCGACGTCCAAATCGGGATTGGCTTTCGCATAGGCCTTCCAACCGTCGAACCCGGGTCCCGGGCTTTTGCCCACGGCCAAGCTTGTGTTCATCACCAAAAGGCGGCGGAACCGTTCCGGCATCTCCATCGGCAGCGTCAGCCCCAACAGGCCGCCCCAATCCTGCACGACCAGCGTGATGTTCGTCAGATTCATCCGCTCGATGAACCGAAGCAGCATCGTGCGGTGAAAGCCGAACGTATAAATCGCATCGTCCACCGGCTTGTCTGATCGCCCAAAACCGAAGAAATCCGGCGCAACCGCGCGGTGCCCCGCGGCCAGAAACACGGGGATCATTTTGCGGTACAGGTAAGACCAACTCGGCTCGCCGTGCAGGCACAGATACGTCTGCATATCAGCGGCAGCCCGCACCGGCCGCTCGTCCAGGTAATGCAGCCGCAAACCCTCGTAGCCCGCAAGGTCTTCGATGGTGTGGGGCCGGAACGAGAACCCCGGCAGATTCGCAAACCGTTCTTCGGGTGTACGCAGGGCTTCGATGCGCGTGCTCATTGCGGGTCTCCGTTTCGATTTGTCAATCTGGCGCGCCGACGGCGGTGAAGGCAAGAACCCGTTTCTTCCCTCTCGCCAAGCGCGCGGCGAAAGCGATAACGTGCGCCCCGAAGGCATTGTTCGAAGGCTCTGGGAGGCCCCTCATGCGTGAAGCGGTGATCGTGTCGACGGCACGAACGGGTTTGGCGAAATCATATCGCGGCGGATTCAACAACACGCACGGCGCGGCGATGTCGGGTCACGCGGTCAAGCACGCGATCGCTCGCGCAAAGATCGCGCCGGAAGAAGTCGAAGACGTGATCATGGGCTGCGGCCTGCCGGAAGGCGCGACGGGCCAAAACGTCGGACGCCTTGCCGCGATCTGGGCAGGCTGCCCCGTCACGACGTCGGGCGTGACGGTCAGCCGTTTCTGCTCCTCGGGTTTGCAAGCGATTGCGGTCGCCGCCGGCCGTGTGTTGAACGAAGGCGTGCCGATCGCCGTGGGCGCGGGCGTCGAGTCGATCTCGCTGGTGCAGGGTTCGCTCAACACCAACCGCATCACCGAAGAAAAGCTGATGCAAACCTATCCAGCGCTTTGGATGCCGATGATCGACACCGCCGACATCGTCGCCGCCCGCTACAACATCAGCCGCGAACGCCAAGACCGCTTCTCGCTCGAAAGCCAGAAGCGTACGGCCGCGGCCCAGCAGGCAAACAAATTCGCCGACGAAATCGTGCCGATGGAAACGGTGATGACCACCGTCAATAAAGAGACGGGTGAAACCAAGAACGTCGCCTACACGGTGACGAAAGACGAATGCAATCGCCCCGACACGACATATGAAGCGCTTGCCTCGCTGAAGCCCGTCAAAGGTCCGGACAAGTTCGTCACCGCCGGCAACGCCAGCCAGCTCTCCGATGGCGCGTCCGCTTGCGTGGTGATGGAAGCGAAGGAAGCGGCGAAGCGCGGGTTGAAACCGCTCGGCATCTTCAAGGGCTTCGCGGTCGCCGGCTGCGAGCCCGACGAAATGGGCATCGGCCCCGTCTTCGCCGTGCCGCGTTTGCTGCAGCGTCACGATCTGAAAGTGAAAGACATCGACCTCTGGGAGCTGAACGAGGCCTTCGCCAGCCAGGTCATCTACTGCATGGACCGCCTCGACGTCCCGCATGAGAAGCTGAACGTGAACGGCGGCTCGATCTCGGTTGGCCATCCCTACGGCATGACCGGCGCGCGCCTCACAGGCCACGCGCTCATCGAAGGCCGGCGTCGCGGCGCAAAGCACGTCGTCGTGACGATGTGCATCGGCGGCGGCATGGGCGCGGCCGGCTTGTTCGAGGTGGTGCACTAATGCGCGCCCTCGGCAAGATCGCGTTGGTTGTCGCCACGGCGCTGGCGACGGCCGGATGTCAGATGATGGAGCCCTACAACAACAACGCGCCGCCGCAACAAATCGCCTACGGCCCGGCGACGGAAAAGCAGCTGCAACGCGCGCTATCCCGCTACAGCGCGCTGATGGTCCAAATGGACGCGACGGCGATCTCGGAGATGTACGCACCCGACGGCGTGTGGGAGCGCCAAAGCGGTCCGCTGCGCGGCCGCGACGCCATTCGCGCCGCGCTGATCTCGTCAAACGGCGTGCGCGTCGTATCGAACGAGATGATCATGGCCAACATGTCGTTCATGGGACCCGCCGTCGTACAGACCGGCGACTTCCGGCAAAGCTCGCGCCTGCCCGACGGGAAAGTTGTCACCGCCAGCGGCCGCTTTGAAGTTACGTGGGTTCGCGGTCCCAACGGCGAATGGTGGATCCGCCGATTGGTCTTCCTGCCGGCAAAATGAAGTCCTACGTCATCGAGCGCGGCGTCGCGGCGCAAGCCGCCCGCCTGCGCGAGATCGAACGCGCCGCCGGCGCCCGCTTCCGAACCATCGGCATGGACGACATCGCCGACGGCGACGTAACACCGGCCCTCATCCTCGAAGCCCGCGCCGAAAGCGGACACCTCTACGTCGCCATGGACAACGCCGGCACGGTTGCGGGTTTCCTCATCTGGTCCGCGAAAGACGGCTTGGCCTACATCGAGGAAGTCTCGGTCCATCCCGATCACGCCGGGAACCGCCTCGCCGCGCGAATGATCGATCAACTCGCGGAAGACGTGAAGGAACGCCACAGCGCGCTGACCCTGGCGACCTTTCGCGACGTCGATTGGAACGCGCCGTATTACGCCAGGCTGGGCTTCATCGAGCTGCCGCTGAAACGCGCCGGCGCGCAACACCACATCAGTTGGAAAGAGCAGGCCAAGAACGGTCTCGACATGACGCGCCGCCTGTTCATGATCCGCGAAACCTAAACGGAGCCCGCACCATGACGAAAGCCTATTGGATCGCACGCGTCGACGTTCATGATCCTGAAGGCTACAAGGCCTACGTCGCCGCGAACGGCCCCGCGCTCAAGAAATACGGCGGTAAGTTTCTGGTCCGCGCCGGCAAGTCCGAAAATCCCGAAGGCGGCATGCGCGCCCGCAACGTCGTCGTGGAATTCCCAAGCTATCAGGCCGCCCACGACTGCTGGTATTCGCCCGAATACCAGGCCGCGATTCCGCACCGCACGCCGTTCTCTGAAGGCGATTTCCTCATCATCGAAGGCTACGACGGCCCCCAGCCTTGACATTATTTCGGTTATTGCCTAAATAACAAAATATGAGTGATGTCTTCGAGGCGCTGGCCCATCCCGTTCGGCGCGAGATTCTAAAACTTTTGCGCAAGCGGCCGATGTCGGCCGGTGAACTCTCGGAGCACTTCACGATCGCGAAGCCGACCTTGTCCGGTCACTTCACGGTGCTGAAGAACGCAGACTTGGTGACGACCGAACGCAAGGGCACGACCATCATCTACCGCATGAACATGTCGGTGATGGAAGAAGCACTCGCCGCCTTCATGTCGCTCACCGGCAAGGGGAAGGAGCGTTAGGTACATGCAGGTTAGGCCTCTTCTGATCGTGAACGCGATCGTGATTGCAGCGATGATCGGATTGTCGCTCTGGATTTGGTCGACGATCCCCGACGACGCGCTACTGCCCACCCACTGGAACATCGAGGGAAGGCCTGACGGCTTCAGCACCAAATGGATGGCGCTGTCCTTCATGCCCGCCCTGTCGGCGGTCATAACGATCATATTTCTGCTGACCCCGTACCTCGACCCGCGTCGCGCAAATCTGCAGCTCAGCGCTAAGTTCTGGAACGCCACCGCCATCGGCGTCGTCTTGCTGATGGCCGCCATCCACGCCGTGATGGTCGCGAACGCCATGGGTCACCCCGTGGACATCCGGAACGTCATACTCCCCGGCATGGGCGCACTCTTCATCGTCATCGGAAACTATCTGGGCAAGACGCGTCCCAACTGGTTCGGCGGCGTGCGCACGCCGTGGACGATGTCCAGCGACTATTCGTGGGAGAAGACCCATCGCTGGGCCGGCCGGCTCTTCGTTCTCGCGGGCCTCGCAACCATTGCTGCCTGGGCCTTCGCCGACGGCAACGTCGCGTTCATCGTCATGATCGCCGGCACGATCGTTGCCTCGCTGATCCCGATCGTTCTCTCCTACATCTTCTGGCGCACCGATCCCGATCGAGCCACCGGCGCTTGAACGCCCGCAGCCTTAGGAGCCGCCTAGAGGGGTTTCTGAAGAAAATACCGCTTGAACCCCGCTGGATAGTCGAGCGACCCGAACGATGTGTAACCCAGCTTCTCGTAAAACGGCCGCGCCTGAAACTCGAACGTATCGAGCCACACGGCGGTGCAGCCGCGCCGCCGCCCTTCCGCTTCGGCGGCGGCCATCAACTTGCGCCCGTGACCGTGACGGCGATACGCCTCGTCGATCCACAGCCACTTGATGAACAGCATCCCCGCCCACGACAGCGCATAGATGCCGCCCTTGACCTCACCGCTGGGCGTCTTCAAAGCCGTGACGAATTCCTCGAACGACTCAGGCGAGAACTTCGCGTTGTAGACGTCGAGCCCATTGTCGATGACGGCGAGCGTCTCTTTCGACGGCTTGTCTTCGACGATGATCTCGACCGGTTCGATATCCATCGTGTCACTCCTTCGCGGGGCCAAGCAGATAGAACGTCTGCAACGTGCCGACGCCGGCAAACTCACGCGCGCCGAACGGCTCGAAATCCCAACCACGTCCCGCACGCCAATAGAAATTCTCCGAACACATGATGCGACCGCTCTTGCATGCGATCTGCAGTTCGCTGACGACGTTGAAAGTGTCGCCCCAGAAATCATAGATCGGCGATGTCCGCCCGACGACGCCCCCGATCAGCGGCCCGACATGCACGCCCACCCGCACCTGCAGCGGCAGATCGAAGCGGCGGGACACCAACTCGACCGCCGTGATCATGTCGAGCGCCATCCGCGCCGCCTCGGCAACGCCGCCGCGCAGACCCTCGAACGTGCCGCCGACGACGACATAGCTGTCGCCGACGGTGCGCAGCCGCTGTAGCTGATGCTTCTCCGCCAACACGTCGAATTCGGTGAAAAGGTCGTCCAGCAACTCAACCGTCCGCCGCGGCCCGATCCGCTTCGACAGCGTGTTGAATTCCGCAAGGTCGGCCAGCACCACCACCGCTTCGACGAACGCCTCCGCGATCGGCCGCTGATTGTTGGCAACTCGCTCGACCACATGGCGGGGCAGGGAGGCATAGAGAACGTCGTCGGCCTCCTCCTTCACATGCGCCGTCTCCTGACGCGCCGCGAAGGCCGCGCGCGTCGAGCGCTCGAGCCAATAGGCCACGAAGATGCCGACCACGAACGACGTCAGCACGTTCAGAAACAGGGTCGGATAAAGTTCCGGCGCCATCTCTTTGGCGAGCGAACCGAAGAACCAGAACAAGACCGCCAAGAGTCCGACAAATACCGCATTCTCAAACCGCAGGCCCGCGACGGACATAAGCGCCAGCGTCAGCATCATGGTGCTCATCGTCCGGTTCGCTTGCGCAGGATCCGTCGGCCCATAGTGCGGATAGAGCAGCGACAGCATCCCCGTCGCCGCGATGACGATTACCAGCAACGAGACGAATACGTTCTGAAAATGCGGACGCACCGACTCCGCATAGGTCAAGACGAAGCTCAACCCCAATATGGGCAGTATGAAAAAGATGCGCAGATAAAGCGCGCCGTAGCCAAACGTCGGTCCGATCGCGACGTCGCGCACCGCATAGGCCAAGAAGACCAGCAGCGCGAACCCGATCAACACGCGCTGACGCGGCAACACGGCCGCGGCCTGTTCGGCCCGGTACTTCTGCTCTTCGTCGGGGTCGGCGAAGCGAAGCCCCAAGGCGGCGAGTTGCTTATCCACTTGTCTTAGCGCTGTCGTTTGCGGGCGCCTTTATGCCCAAGCCCTGGAGGTCACACAACCGCAGCCGCTGGATGAAGATAATAGGTCTCCACCTTCGTGTATCCCTTGAGTTCGATCGGTCCGCGCGGCTCGAAAGACCAAGTTCCGCGCAGGCGCCAATAGACCGCTTCGCTGCAATGGACATTGCCGGGTTCGGCCGTCGTCTCCAACCGGCTCGCGATATTCAGCGTGTCGCCCCAGTAATCATAAGTCGGCCGCTCGCGGCCGATAACGCCGCCGATCACCGGCCCAACGTGAAGCCCGACGCGCAGCGCCAGCGGCACGCGAAACGCCGCCGCGGCCTCAGCGACGGCGTTCAACATTTCGTGTGCCGCGCGCGCGCCGGCCGTCAAATCGTCTTGGCCCTTATCGTTGGTGCCGCCGATGGCGATGTACCCGTCGCCGACCGTTTTCAGACGCTCAAGGCCGTTCCGCTCGACGATGGCGTCGAACGCCGTAAAGATGCGGTCGAGCACGCGGACCGTCTCGCGCGGCCCGATCCGCTTGGACAAATCGGTAAACCCCGCAAGGTCGACGAACAGAACGACCGCCTCCAGAAACGCGTCCGCGATCTCAACGTCGCCGCGCTTGAGCCGCGTCAACGCTCGCTTGGGCATCGTGTAGGAAAGCAGCCGCTCTGTGTGCGCCCGCTCGTCGTCAAGCGCCAGCCGCGCTGCATGCTGCATCCGATGCGAACGCTCGATCCAATAACAAGTGCCGCACGACAGCAGCGACGTAGCGATCAGCTGCATCATCGTCGGTTGCCACAACACGGCGGCCAATCCGCTCGCCGAAGCCGTTACCGCCCATCCGAAGACGACGGTCACCGCGCAAACGATCGCGTACTCGAAGCGCAAGCCGGACAAGGTGACGACGCCGACGATCGTCAGCATCGAACTCATCGCGCGAAAGCCATAGCGAGGGTCGGTCGGCCCCGTCGGCATCGAAAACGAATAAAGAATGTGAATGATGGCGATCAAACCGATGCAATAGGCAAAGAACGTCGGCTGATGAAACCGCCGCATCCACTGCGTAAAGGTAAGCCCAAGACCCGCCGTCAGATACGGGATCATGACGAACAGCCGGAACATCAACGGCTCCGCGCCAAGAACGCTGGTCAGCTGCACGTCGCGAATGACGAACAAGGCCATCACCACAATGCCCAGCGTCAGCCCCGCACGCTGAACCGGCAGCACCGCCCGCGAAAAGTCACTCCGGAATTTCAGTTCGACGGCGGGGTCCGAAAAGCGCAACCCCAAGAACGAAAGCAGGCGCTCCAACTCAAGGCTCCGGGCTGACGCGCACGAGCAATTTCCCGGTATTCCCACCTGTAAACAATTTGCCGAGCGTTGTGACGGCGTTCTCAAGCCCGTCGTTGATATCGACGCGGTCTTTCACTTTGCCTTCCATCACCCACTGCGCCATCTGCATCGCAAACTCGCCGAAGCGCGGGATGTAGTCGATGATGATAAAGCCCTCGACGCGCGCCCGCTTCATGAGGATGTTCGTGAAGTTATAGGGTCCCGGCACCGGCCCATCGGCGTTGTACTGCGCGATCAAACCGCACAACGCAATGCGCGCCTTCAGATTGATGTTGGCCAGCACCGCATCGAGAATAGTCCCGCCGACATTCTCAAAGTCGACGTCGATGCCTTTCGGACATTCGCGCTTCAACGCAGCCGCGACGTCTTCCGTCTTGTAGTTGATACAGGCATCGAACCCGAGTTCCTTCACCACATAGCGGCACTTCTCGTCCGACCCTGCGAGCCCGACGACGCGACAACCTTTGATCTTCGCGATTTGTCCGACGATCTGTCCGACCGCGCCCGCAGCCGCCGACACGACGACCGTCTCACCCGCCTTCGGCTGACCGAGATCGAGCAAACCGAAATAGGCCGTCGCGCCGGTGAACCCCAGCGCACTCATGAACGTCGATAGCGGCACACCCGGAATCTTCGGCAACTTCTGCGTCGGAAACGGTCCGCTCGCCGATCCGATCGAATAATCCTGCCACCCGCCCATGCCCGGCATAACAATGTCGCCGACCGCAAACCCTGCTGCATTCGATTGCTCGACAATGCCTAGCGTCCCGCCCCGCATGACGTCGCCGATCGCGACCGGCGGCATATACTGCTCCATGTCGCTCATCCAAATCCGGTTCGTCGGATCGAGCGAGAGGTAGATGTTGCGGACCAGCATCTCGCCGTCGCCCGGCACCGGCTTCGGCGCGTCGATCAGCTCAAGATCGCCCGCCTTGATCTCGCCCACGGGCCGCCGTTTCAGCCGCCACTGCCGGTTCGAATTCCGCATCTCGAAACTCCCTCAATTTGTCGCGGTTGTTCACACTCGCGCGAGTGCCCGCGGTTAACGTAGGCCTTGGGCCTCGTTGACCCGCCCGCGCCGGGCTATATAGCCTGAATTCCGGTTGGCGTGGCGAGCCGCATTGGGTATCTGGAACGCATGCGTCTCCTGTCGGCTCTCTTCCTCCTTGTGGCTCTCGCCGCGCCCGCATTCGCGGCCGACGTAGCGACGACCCCGCGCGTCGAAGCGCGCCTCGTCTCGGAGTTAACCGGCGTGCCCGCAGCCGGCGGCACGATCTCCATCGCCCTCGTGCAAAAGATGCAGGAAGGCTGGCACACCTATTGGATAAACCCCGGCGAGTCCGGCGAACCCACGACGATCGCGTGGACACTCCCGCAAGGCTTCACCGCCGGCGACATCAAGTGGCCACATCCCGAACGCATCCCCTTCGGCGAACTCGCGAACTACGGCTACTCCGAACAAGTTCTGCTGCGCACGGAGATCGTGGTCCCCGCGGGTCTCAAAGTCGGCGACAACGTGACCGTCAAAGCCGATGCCGCTTGGCTCGTCTGCAAAGACATCTGCATTCCCGAAAAAGCGACGCTCGATCTCACGCTCCCGGTCGTCGAAGGGACGCCGTCTGCCGCCGGCGAATGGCGCGACGCGTTTGCTGACGCTCGTGCGCGCGAGCCCCTGAAGAACGCCCCTTTCGAAGCACGCTTCGCGGCGACCGCAAGCGACGTAACGCTCTACTTCCAACCGACGGAAAACCGGATCGAGTTGGGAAAGGGCGCTCAGTTCTTTCCGTACACCAAGGGCTTGTTGAAAGCGTCGGCTCCGCAAAGCGCCGACGCACGCGACAGCGGCTTTGCCATCGCCGTGCCGCCAGGCTGGCGTCTTCGTGACGCCGAGCGGCGTCAGTCGACGGAAACCATCGACGGCGTTCTCGTCGTTCCTGCCGCCAATGGCGCAGCCGCGCAGGCCTATGAGCTGACGCTTCATCGCGGCGACGTTCCGGCCGCCACCGCGAAAATCGCCGCCGCCGACCTGCCGCTCGCCGAGGCAATACTGTTCGCAATCCTCGGCGGCCTGATACTGAACTTGATGCCGTGCGTCTTCCCGATCCTGTCGATGAAGGCGCTCGCACTCGTTCAAGCAGGTCACACCGAACGCCCCTGGACCGACGGCATCGCGTACCTGCTCGGCGTCCTCGTCACCTTCGCCGGTCTCGCCGGCGCGCTGCTGTGGTTGCGCGCGATGGGCGAAGACGTAGGCTGGGGCTTCCAGCTTCAATCGCCGCTGTCGGTCGCGATCCTCGCTTACATCTTGACCCTCGTCGGTTTGAATCTTTCCGGCGTGTTCAATGTCGGAGGTTCGATCCAAAACACCGGCCAGGGTCTCGCGGGCAAGGGCGGCCTCGCCGGCGCGTTCTTCACCGGCGTCCTCGCCGTCGTCGTCGCAGCACCCTGCACAGCGCCGTTCATGGGCGCAGCGATGGGCTACGCCTTCACGCAAGACCCGATCATCACCATCGTGGTCTTCCTGGCGCTCGGCCTCGGCCTCGCCCTCCCATGGGTCATCGTCAGCTTCAGCCCTGCGCTCATCCGCTTGCTGCCTAGACCCGGCGCCTGGATGGAACGCTTCAAGCAGTTCCTCGCCTTCCCCATGTACGCCGCCGCCGCGTGGCTCGTTTGGGTTCTATCGCAGCAAGTCGATCCCGAAGGCCTCTTCCGCGTCATGCTGGGCCTCATCTTCATGGCGCTCGCCGCCTGGGCCTTCGGCGTCGTCCAAGCCCGCGCCGCGCAGTCGCAACGCATCATCCTCTCAAGCGTCATCTTCCTTATGGCGCTCGGAGCGTCGGTGGCGCTCATCGCAACGCCGTTCACCACGCGCAGCGCCGACGGCGCGACCGCCGAAGGCGAAGGTGCGCAGATGCCGAAGATCGCCTACGCGCCAACCCGCCTTAACGAGCTGCGCAGCGAAGGCCGCGCCGTTCTCGTGAACCTGACAGCCGCCTGGTGCGTGAGCTGCCTCTACAACGAACGCGTGGCGCTCTCATCGACGGCTGTCGCCGAAGCGTTCAAGGCCACGAACACCGCCTACGTCGTGGGCGATTGGACCAACCAGAACGCGGAAATCGGCAAACTGCTCAAGGAGCATGGCCGCGAAGGCGTTCCGCTCTATCTGTATTATCCAGCCGGGGGCGGACAGCCTCAGGTCCTGCCGCAAATTCTGACCGAAAGCCTGATCTTGGAAACAGTGGGAGCTTCCAAATGAAGTCGATCATCTTGAGCGCCGTCGCTGCCTTCGCGCTCAACGCTACGACGGCCATCGCAGCGCCGACGGTCGGCGAACCCGCGCCGGCCTTCTCCGCCGTCGACACCGCCGGCAAGACGCGCTCGCTCAGCGAGTTCAAAGGCAAGACCGTCGTCCTCGAATGGACCAACGACGGTTGTCCGTACGTGAAGAAGCACTACGGCGCCGGCAACATGCAAAAGCTTCAACAGGAAGCGGCCGCCGGCGGCGTCGTGTGGCTATCGATCATTTCGTCCGCGCCGGGCAAGCAAGGCTATGTCGACGGCGCCGCTGCAAATCAGCTCACAACGTCACGCGGCGCGAAGCCGGCGGCCGTGCTGCTGGATCCGAAGGGCGACGTCGGCCGCGCCTACGAAGCGCAAACGACGCCGCATATGTTCGTGATCGATAAGGCGGGCACGCTGCGCTACATGGGCGCGATCGACGATCAGCCGACGACGGAAGCCGACTCGATCCCGAAGGCCCGCAACTACGTGCGTGAAGCGCTGGCCGCGGTAGGCTCGGGCGGCAAAGTCGCCCAAACCGCGACCGACCCCTACGGCTGCAGCGTGAAGTATTAAGCGGCGCTACGCGTTGCCGCTTGAGGCATGGCGGCGCCCGGCAATGTCACGCGAACTGTAGCACCCTTTCCGGGCTCGCTCTCGATGTGGAGCGAGCCTGTCATCATGTCGAGATAGCGCTTCACCAGATAAAGCCCCACGCCCATGCCCTCATGCTTGCGCGTAAAACTCTTGTCCGGCTGATAGAACAATTCTGTGAGGTGCGGCATCAGCGAATGATCGATGCCGACGCCGTCGTCGCTGACCTCGAACACGAACGCGTCGCCTTCGCTCCACGCCGAGACCGAAATATTGCCGTGCTCGCCCGTGAACTTGACCGCGTTGGCGAGCAGATTGAACAACACCTGCCGTACCAGCCTTTGATCCGCCTTCACGACCGGCGGTCCGCTCAAATGCGCGACGATCGTATGGTGCTTGTGATCGCGCAAACGCCGCGCCAGCGAAACGCAAGAGTCCATACACTCTCTGAAGTCGAATTCGCTGACTTCCATCGATTCCGGATTGTCGTCGATGCGCGTAATCTCAAGCACGTTGTTGATCAGCGTCAGCAGATGATGACCGCTCTTGACCACCAGATCGGAGAACTCGACATACTTCGGCTGTCCCGCCGGCCCCAGCGTCTCGTTCGCGATCATCTCGGAAAAGCCGATGATCGCGTTCAGCGGCGTGCGCAGCTCGTGGCTCATATTGGCGATGAAGTTTCTCTTCGCGCGCTCGGTCGTCAGACGATCGGCCTGCGCCTGCCGCTCGGCCTCCAGCGCGCGCCGTTTGGCCGTCACATCGCGCAGCGTGTACACGTCGAGACGCGTGTCATACGCCGCCCCTCCGTTGGGAATCTGAAGGGCAAGCCGCCGCGCGCTGACCTCCAGCGTGATCGTCTCGCCCTCGCAATCGACCGTAAGATCCGTGTGCCGTTGCGTCCCGGCCCCGTCATCCGACGGCATGTCGTCAAAGGGCGGCAGATGCGCCGCGGCGTTCCGCCCGAGCAACGCCGTGCGCGTGGAATTCAACAGAAGTCCTGCCCGCTCGTTGCATAGTTCGACGCGTCCGGCGCCATTGGCGACGATGACGCCGTCGGAACTTTCCTCGACGATCAGGTTGATCATCGCGCGGCGCAGGTGCGCCGCCGACCGTTCGCGGAGCGCGGTCCGCGCGCGCGACGCGAATTCATGCCAGCCGATATAGACAAAGCAGCCGGCAAGCGCGCACAACGCCGGGGCCGTCTCGACGATCAGAGGCGTCGCCGAAAGCACGGCGATGGGCGCCAGGACGACCGCCGCCGCAGTGGCGAAAGATCGTTGGCCGAATCGCTTGGACCACACGGCGCGCGCCGGCCGAACGACGCCAAGCACCAAGGCGACAAGAACCAGGGACCCCATGGGCCCGGTGGGCAGCAGCATGCGCCCTTGCCCGATGCTCTCCGCGATCAGGGCCTGCAACTCGACGCCGGGGATCACGCCGTGCCGCGCGACCGGCACCCGGTCGCCCAACTCGACGGCCGTGGCCCCGATGATGACGCGCTTGCCTTTGACGACCGCCGGATCGAAGGTCCCGTTCAACACGTCGACGAACGAAAGCCGTTTGAACGTCGACGGATTGACGGCGAAGTCGATGTCGAACTCGCTGATGACGCCGGGGCCGCGCTGCCCGATCAGTCCGGCAAATGTCGGCCGATAGCGCCCGTCGGGCAAATAGATACCCAGACTGCCGCGCCGCGCCTCGCCGTCGGGCGCAAACACGTTCGCGTTTCCGATGAGAGACCCGTCGCGCAGCATGGGCATCGGATTGGTCTCGATGATGTTCGAGCCAACGCCGGGCGTCGCGTGCTGCACGAACGAGGGCAACACGACGCGCCCTGCCGCGTCGGCGATCGCTCTGGCAAGGCGCGCGTCGTCGGCGGCGCGCGACGGCGAGGAAAAATCGACGTCGACGCCGATGATCTCGGCCCCGGCGGCCGAAAGCTTGTCGATTGCCTCCGCATGCCGGCTGCGCGGCCACGGCCATGTCTCGACGGCGGCCAGACTTTTCGGATCGATTTGCACGATAACGATATCGCCCGACGCCGGCCGCTCGGTGACCCAGAACATCGCGTCGTCGATCGTGTTCTGCAAACCCGCGAACAGGCCCATCACCGTGCCGAAGGCGACGGCGAGCCAGATAAAAAGCTCCGGACGCCACGATTGTAGCGCCCGGAGCGACCGGTGCACGGTCAGGAGGAACACGAGAAAACCCTATTGCGATTTGCGGCGGCGCTTACGAACCGTGACCGCGACCGCCGCCGAGGCCGAGACCCAAGCCACCGCCGCCGTTGCCATTGCCATTGCCAAGACCAAGGCCAACACCATCGTTCCCCACGCCGATTCCGACGGCAGCGCCGCCGCCGCCGGCCCCGACGCCAACGCCAAGACCATTGCCATTTCCATTTCCGCCTCCCAAACCGACATCACCCGAAACGCCACCTGAACCCGCCCCAACGTCGACCGTCGCCGCGCCGCCGCCAACGTCGACGCCTACGCCGCCAGCACCCGCGCTCACATCGACGCCCGCCGCGCCGCCGCCGGCAGAAACGCCACCCGATCCGGCCGCCACGTCGACGCTCGCCACGCTGCCCGCGCCGGCGCTAGCCGAAGCGCCTGCGCCGTCGGTGGAGACGCCGACCGTCGCACCCGATGACGACGCGCTGCCGTCGCTCTTGGTATCGCGCACGACATCGCTCGCGTTCGAGACGGCGCCCGCCACAGCAGACGCCACTTTCGTCCCGCCATGCTTCGTCGATGCATCCGTGCCGGTCGCAAGACCGCCCGACACCGACTTCACGTCCAGCGCGACCTCGCCGATGGCGGCCGTGATGACCACGCGCCCTTTAGTGTTCGACGTTTCGTTCTGCAGTTTCGATTTGCCGCCGCCGTCTTTAGGCGATACGCCGGGAATAGAACCGTCCGTGGTCGGAATAACGACAACCTTGTCGCGCTGACCCTGCTTCACGAAGCCCGTAAAGCCCGGCTGCACGAAGGCGCTGTCCGTGCGGTCGGGCGTCGCCACCTCGACCAAGCCTTCGCTCACGTCGACCGACGCCGCGCCTTCGCTGACGCTGACGGTGAATGTTGTCCCCTTAACGACGGCCGCCAGATACGGCGTGTCGACCTGAAAGTGCGGGGCCTTCTGTTTGCCGATCTGATAAAGCGCGGTGCCGACGGTCTGCAAAACCTGTGTGTTGCCGTTGACGGGCAAGGCGGGCAGCATGAGGCGGCTGTTCGGACCGATCGCGATCGTTTCCACGCCGCGCGCGACCACGATGCGTCCCGTAGCGGCCGTCTCGACCCACGAATCGGCAGGCAGCGTCTGCTTCGAATTGACGGCGACAGGCATCACGCCCGGCGCGCCGGACTTGACCGCGCCCGTTGACGCGACGATGCGCCACGCTTCAGCCGCGTTCACGCTCTGCGCGCCGGCGGCCAAAACAAACAGGACCAGGAGAGTACGAATCAAAAGCATCTTGCATTTGTCTCCACTACGGCCGGCCGATGGCGGATTACGGCCCTGGAGACACGAGATTGGCCGGGTCGCGTTTAACGGGTTCGAAAGAAACGTGGTTGACGCCGGTCCGTAAACTCGATTCGAACCGCCCATCACGTCTTAAGATTTAGAATGCGTTGACGCACGTTCACCGCGGTTAACAGCACGTTAACCGAAACACCGCATCTCTGGACTGTGGAGCTATTGGGTTCGTCGTGCGCGGATGCCGGGTAAACGGGTAAAGCTGTGCTTGTTGGCCGTCGCGGCGACCCTGATGGCGTCGCAGGCGGCGCAGGCCGCTGACGAGTCGCAGCGCCTCGAAGAACGCCTGCCCGCGGCCGCCAAACCCGGCGACGAGGCGGCGCCAGCGCCGGTTCTGGCGCCCGCGACCCAAGCCGACCTCGCCTCCTTCCCCGAATTCACGCTGCACGCCGTCGACATCGAAGGCGTAACGGCTTTCCACGTGGCCGACACAGCGGTTTGCACGCAAGGCCTCGCCGGCAAGACCGTCGGCGCCATCGAAATCGTCGAACTCACGCAGTGCCTCACGCGCCTCTATCGCGAACGTGGCTTCTTTCTCTCGCGCGCGATCGTCCCGCCGCAAGAGGTCGTCGGCGGCACGCTCAAAGTCCGCGTCATCGAAGGCTACATCGCAGCCGTCGCGCCCACAGGCATCTCCCAAGCCGAAGCCGATGGTCAATTCGCCAACGCGCTGAGCGAACGTCCCGGCCGCCTCGCGACATTCGAACGCGCGCTGCTGCTCCTCGCCGATCGCGCTGGACACCGCATCGCCACGTCGCAGCTTGCACCTGACCCGGGCGATCCCGCGCGCTTCACACTCGTCCTCGGCGTCGAAGTCTCGCATGTGACGTGGCGTCTCTACGGCGACAACAGGGGCACCGAACCGCACGGGCCCGAGCAAGTGCTCGGATCGCTGGCGTTGAACGGCCTCTTCGGCGGCAGCGACCGGCTGGCGCTGCAAATGTTCACCGCGCCGACCGACACGACGGAGCTTCTCTACGGCGACCTGAACTACGCGCGCGCTTGGGCCGCCGGCGCGATCTGGACGGAGTTTGGCGCATCCGCTTCTCATTCGCGCGACGGTGACGGTCCACCCATACTGGCGCCCGTCAGCGAGGTCGATCGCATCTATGGCCGCCTCACCGTGCCGGTCCTGCGCGCCCGCACGCAGTCTCTGTGGACCCACCTCGCCTTCGATGTGCGCGGCACGGAACTCTACGATCCGCTCGGCCCCGACAACGACGAGGTGACGAGCATCCTGCGCGGCAGCGCGAACTACAACGTGACCATCGGCGACACGCGCGGCGATGTCATGATCGAACTCGCACACGGCCTCGACGCGTTCGGCGCATCGCAGAACGGCGACGCAGCGCTCACGCGCGCCGACGCGCGGCCGCAGTTCACGAAAGTCCGCCTGGATGCTTCGGTACAGCACAAACTTTCCGACCGCTGGGAATTCGCGCTGATGGCCGCCGGCCAAGTCGCCGACGGCGCACTTGTCGCGGCGGAAGAATTCGGCGGCGGCGGCGCCCGCTTCGGACGCGCCTACGACTACAGCGAAATCGTCGGCGACGACGGCATCGCAGGCAGCGCCGAAGTCCGCTGGAACTGGCGCAACGCATTCGAAGACGCGCTCGCGCACCTGCAGTTCTACGCCTACGTCGACGCCGTGCGCATCTGGAACATCGGCGCCGACCCATTCCAGCAAGACGACGCAAGCCTGAGCTCAGCCGGCGGCGGCCTTCGCGTCACGCCCGTCGCCGGCGTCCTCGCCACCCTCGAAGTCGCAAAACCCTGGTCACGCGACGTCGCCGCCGAAGCCGACCGCTCCCCCCGCATCTTCGTCTCGCTCTCGCTCGGCTGGTAAGCCAGAGCGGCGTCGCCGAGTCCGCAAAACCTCGACCAGCGCCCGCGCCTCGTTGAGCGCAAGGTTGCGGATGCGCAAGCCCCCCGGTTGCCCGCCGGCACTGTCGATGGCGACAGTGGCGAGATCCAGCCGCCGCTGCAAAGGGCCGGTGCTGAGCGAAACCGACTGAATATTGGCAAGCGGCAGCACCCAGTGATCTTGGGAGAACCAGCCATGACGGACATGGAGCATCTCGCCCTCCAGCCGGAAGCCGTGCGGCCGCGCCCCGATCACCTGCACGGCGCCTAACAATCCAACGAGCAACAACCCCCACCAGACCGGCGGTGAGACAAATCCCGCGGCCAGCACGATGAGCGCCAGCGGCAGAGCCACGAGCTGCGCGTCGTACCATTGATGAGCCGGCGCCACCGGCGCAAAGCGCTCCGCCGCAATCCGCTCGAAGCCCCCGGCGATCGCCAGCACGCGCGCCGCCTCGCTTGACGTCGCAAGTGGCGCAAGCTCCTGCACGCCGCCGGACGATGCGCCAGCCATCGTCTGCACGTCCACGCGGCTGAGACCATACCGGCGCAGCAGCCAATGGGCGGCGGTCCGCGCGGCCTGAATACGGCGAAGCGGGATGGCGACCTCGCTGCGCGTCAACAACCCGCGCACGCGCCGCAATGTCCGGCCGTCAAGCGACAGCGTGAATCCATAATTGCGCACGAACATCTGGATCACGCCCGCAACGGTGCCCAGCACCAGAAAGAGCACGAGCGCCAGCGCGATCGTGACGGGACTGACCAAGCCCCAGATGTCCTGCTGACGGACGCCGATCCAGTCTTCGACATCGTCGATCGACCACGGCAGGAAATCGTCGAAATACTGCATCGCGCCGACAATGATCGCGAGCCAAACGACCGAGAAGTTGAACAGCCCGGCCTGAAGGATGCGAAGGCTCGTCATTTTGAACACCGGCGGCTCCGCGGCCTCCGCCTCGTGCGGAGAGGCCGAAACCTGCATCCCCCGCCGCGCCCTGACCTCGTCGCGCAACGCCAGCGCATCGCCAAGTGCAATCGAATCGAGCAGCCCCTCATCGCCGCCCGATCCACCGGTTTCCAGCTTGACCTTGGCGAGACCCAGAACGCGCGCGATCGGCCCGCGTTCGATCTCGACATCCTGCACGCGGTCCCACGGAATGCTGCGCCGGTTGCGCGAGACGATGCCGCTTTCGATGTACATCTCGTTGGGCAGCAGCGTGTAGGTAAAGCGCCACCACGCCAAAACCCGGAACGCAAAAAAGACCGCCAGCAAACCAACGACCGCCAGCGAAAGCGTGCCAAGACCTCCATCCCGCGCGAGGGCGACCACACCGACCATCGGCACCAACATCTCCGGCACTTGCTTGATGAGTGCGACGAGGGGGATGATCGGATGCAGCCGCCGCGGCCGGGCAGCAGCGCCGCTCATTCCCGGTCCGCCCGGATGTGCAGACGAATCTCGTCGCGCAAAGCCTCGGCGGTCGCACGCGAAAGACCGGGCAGCTTGATTTGGCTGTTGAGCGTGCCCGACGTGTTCAGCACCAACTCCCACACCCCGCACAACCGCTCAATCGGTCCCTGCGCGACATCGATATGCTGAACACGATGAAACGCGACGGACGTCTCGGTATGCACGATGACGCCATGAGCGACATGCAACTCATCCGCCGTCTTCGCATAACCCCACCGCCGAAACCGCCGCCCCGGCGTCACGAGAGCATAATACAGCAGCACCAAAGCGGCCGGCACGGTGACGAGCCCCAACGGCGTCTTCACCTCGAAGAACAGCGCCGCGTCGAGAACAAAGGCCATCGCAAGCCCGATCAGAGCCGAGACGGCCGCACTAATCCGCATCGCCGTCAATTGACCGGCTTCGAGCGGCGTCCAGGTGATTGCGGGCTGGGTCATGACACGACGTTGCGCGAAACGTTGTTGTTCGTCCAGTTTTCAGACTTCATTTCTGATGCGGTTCCGTGATCACGAATCGCGCGCAGGTTATGGACTTAAGGAGTCAGACGCCGGCGCCGTCAAAGAGCCAGGAAGATACCTGCGCTCCAAAAGGCCACACGCGGCCCTCTAATCCTCCCCCGCGTGCGGGGGAGGGGACCGCGTCAGCGGTGGAGAGGGCCGACACCGCTCGGGTCAAGGAAGATGAGATCATGACGTGTCCCTGTAATTTTGCGCTGACGTACAGGGGACGATCCGGGGGCAACATGCACAGTCGTTGCGGTCGCTGGGCGTGCGCAAGCTCAAGAACATAGAGGAGACTGTCGAGGTCTTCGGGTTGTCCAGCATCAGTCAGCGAGCGAGAGGGTCAGAGTAAATTTAACGAGCCTCACGCCGCCCACGGACTAACCACCGTCACGCCACACCCTGCGAAGTCGTGCACATCCCGCGTCGCCAGCGTCGCGGCGTGTGCCCGCGCGATTGCCGCGATCTGCGCGTCGAATTCGCCGATGGGGCGGCCGACGTGACGGCGCGCCGCAGCGATCTCGCCGAAAGCGTGTGCGGCTGTGCTATCGAACGACAGAATTCGGTCGGCGAACGTGGTCTCGAACATGGCACGCGTTGCGGCTTCCAGTGCCGCGCGCCGCTTGCCGGCAGGCAAGAGGGCCATGCCGTAAGCGATTTCTGCCTCACAGACCGCTGTTGTGTACACATCCAGCGAGGGCTGCGATCGCAACCACGCGGTCACGCTCTCGTGCGGTTTCGGCCTGAGCACTTCCGACAGCACGTTCGTGTCGAGGATGATCATTCGAAGCGTGGCGGCTCGCGCATGCGTTTCGATCGCGGCGGAATGGGAAGGTCGACGCCGCCGATGGGGTCGATCAGTTTTCTGATGGCATCGTACAAATTGTCGGGTTGGGCCGGCGCGGATCGCTCAGCCACTGCCGCGCCGAGGATTTGTCGCGCCTCTTCTTCCATCGAGCGTCCATGACGCGCCGCCCGCACACGAAGCTTCCGCTTCACGCGGTCGTCCAAGTTGCGAATGGTGATGCTGCTCATTCATCGAGACCCTGTGCAATCAATGATAGCAATGTAATCATTAGGTCTATCACTGGCAAAAGTTCTCTATTTGTTCTATAATGACTGCGCGCGCTTGCTCAGCCGATCAGAGGGCTTCGGCGTTGTGACGGCAGGATCGGCGATGTGATGGCAACGTGACGGCAATGTGATGGCAGAAACGGCGGAATTCCGCGGATGTGACGGTGTGATGGCAGGGATTGCGAGCATTTTTTCTCGCGGGCGCGAAGTTCCACAGATACCAAATCTAGCGGCGAATTAAGGAGCAGCTAAACGGTTGAAATATATGAGAAAACAATTGTGGGCGAAATTATCTTTCTCCGACGGGCTTGACGGTCCTTAGCGCAATCCTTAAATGCTCGGCCGCGCCTTAGCACTCACCCGATTTGAGTGCTAGCAGCACCCGTTTCTATCTATCCAATCGAACGCAAAAACCAGGAGTGAACCTCATGAAGTTCCGTCCGCTCGGTGACCGCGTGGTCGTAAAGCGCGTCCAAGAGGACACGAAGACCGCCGGCGGCATCATCATCCCCGACACGGTCCAAGAGAAGCCGCAAGAAGGCGAAGTCCTTTCGGTGGGCCCCGGCGCCCGCGATGAAAAGGGCGACCGTATTGCTCCGGAAGTCAAACCCGGCGACCGCATCCTGTTCGGCAAGTGGTCCGGCACCGAAGTGAAGATCGACGGTCAAGACCTGTTGATCATGAAAGAGTCCGACATCATGGGCGTGCTCGAAGGTTCCAAGAACTCGACGAAGAAAGCGGCTTAAGAACCTAACGGTTCGGCCGCTTTTTTGTTTGGTTCAGGCAAAGCCTGCACACCCTTAAGCGAGAGAGAAAATTCAAATGGCAGCGAAGGAAGTAAAATTTCACGCCGATGCCCGCGCGCGCTTGCTGCGCGGCGTCGACATCCTGGCCGACGCGGTGAAGGTCACCCTCGGTCCCAAGGGCCGTAACGTCGTCATCGACAAATCGTTCGGCGCCCCGCGCTCGACGAAAGACGGCGTCACGGTCGCCAAGGAAATCGAACTTTCGGACAAGTTCGAAAACATGGGCGCGCAGATGGTGCGCGAAGTTGCCCAGAAGACCAACGACACGGCCGGCGACGGCACGACGACGGCGACCGTTCTGACCCAAGCGATCGTTCGCGAAGGCATGAAGTCGGTGGCCGCCGGCATGAACCCGATGGACCTGAAGCGCGGCGTCATGCTCGCGGTCGAAACGGTCGTGGCGGATCTGAAGAAGCGCTCGAAGAAGGTGAAGTCGAACGAAGAGATCGTCCAGGTCGGCACGATTTCGGCGAACGGCGACGTCTGGGTCGGCAAGAAGCTCGCGGAAGCGATGGCCAAGGTCGGCAACGAAGGCGTCATCACGGTTGAAGAAGCAAAGTCCCTCGACAGCGAACTCGAAGTCGTCGAAGGCATGCAGTTCGACCGCGGCTACATCTCGCCGTACTTCATCACCAACGCCGACAAGATGGTGGCCGAACTCGAAGATCCCTACATCCTGATCCACGAGAAGAAGCTGTCGAGCCTGCAGCCGATGCTGCCGATCCTGGAATCGATCATCCAGACCGGCCGTCCGCTGCTCATCATCGCGGAAGAAGTCGAAGGCGAAGCGCTGGCGACCCTCGTCGTCAACAAGCTGCGCGGCGGCTTGAAGGTCGCGGCCGTGAAGGCCCCGGGCTTCGGCGATCGTCGCAAGGCGATGCTCGAAGACATCGCGATCGTCACGAACGGCGACGTGATCTCCGAAGAACTCGGCATCAAGCTCGAGAACGTGAAGATCAACCAGCTTGGCCAGGCCAAGAAGGTCCGCATCACGAAGGACGACACGACCATCATCGACGGTTCGGGTAAGAAAGCTGAAATCTCGGCGCGCGTCGCTCAGATCAAGGCCCAGATCGAAGAAACGACGTCGGACTACGACAAGGAAAAGCTGCAGGAACGTCTGGCGAAGCTCGCCGGCGGCGTTGCGGTCATCCGCGTCGGCGGTGCGACGGAAGTCGAAGTGAAGGAACGCAAGGACCGCGTCGACGACGCGCTGAACGCGACGCGTGCAGCCGTTGAAGAAGGCATCGTCCCGGGCGGCGGCACGGCGCTGCTGTACGCGACGAAGTCGTTGGCGGGCCTGAAGGGCGACAACGACGATCAGACGGCCGGCATCAACATCGTCCGCAAGGCGATCCAGTCCCCGATCCGTCAGATCCTTGAGAACGCCGGCGTCGAAGCGTCGCCGGTCGTCAACAAGCTGCTCGAAGGCAAGTCGTCGACGGCAGGCTTTGACGCCCAGAAGGAAGAGTACTGCGACCTGATCGAAGCCGGCATCATCGACCCGACGAAGGTCGTGCGCACGGCGCTGCAGGACGCGGCCTCGGTTGCCGGTCTCCTGATCACGACCGAAGCCATGATCGCCGAGAAGCCCGAGAAGAAGGGCGCCGGCGGCGGCATGCCCGGCGGCATGGGCGGCATGGGCGGTATGGACATGGACATGTAAGGCGCTTGCGAAGCGCGCCGACGGCGCGCCCGTAAAGCCTTATCCCCGCGAAGGCGGGGATCCACCGACACATAACGAAAGGCCCCGGCGAAATCCGGGGCCTTTCACGTTTACCACCCGACGCGATAATGTCCGCCGAGATTTTTTAGAGACGCCAACATGCCCAAGTTCATCGCCGCGCTGCTATGGCTCGCCGCCGCCACCCTCGCGCAGGCCGAGCCCTACACCGTCCCGAACTCGCAGATCATCGAGATCTCATCGAAGCAAACCGGCGCCGACTACGAACTCTTCGTCGCCTTGCCCCTCGACTACGCGACCTCGCGCAAAAGCTATCCCGTCGTCTACATGCTCGACGCCGACTACTCGTTCGCCTTGACGCGCAATGTCGTGCAGCACTTCGTCGAACGCGAAGACCTGCCGCCGATGATCCTGGTCGCGATCGCCTATCCAGGTGCGGCGACCAACCGCGAGACCTACAAGAAAAACCGCACGCGCGATTACACGCCCGCCTATGCGCCGAGCGGCGGCTACGGCACCGAGTACCAAAAGGTCTCCGGCGGGGGCCCAAAATTCCGCGCCTTCATCGCCAGCGAACTGATCCCCCTGATCGAGCGCAAGTTCCGCACCACGAGTGACCGCACGATCATCGGCCACTCCTACGGCGGCCTTTTCGCCACCTATGTCTTGCTCACCGAGCCGAACCTCTTCAAACGCTACATCATCGTCAGCCCGTCGATCTGGTACGCGAACCGCGTGGCGCTCACGATGGAAGAGACGGCGGCGCAATCCGGCATCCGCCCGGACGCCCGCGTCTTCTTCGGCGTCGGCTCGCTCGAAAGTTCGGTGATGTCGGACGACCTGACCGAGATGTTCCGCCGCCTGCGAAGCCGCAACAACCCGCGCCTGCAGATGACGCTGCGCATCTTCGACGCCGAACGCCACAACAGCGTCTTCCCCGCCGCCGTCACGCGGGGGCTCCTCACCGTGTTCGACAGACAAGGCACGTCGCCGCCACCGATCGAGCCCGACGCCGAAGGCCAATGACGTGATCGTCGATCCGACGCTTTTCGCGGCCTATCTCGTCGCCGCAACCGCGCTGGCGCTCTCGCCCGGACCCGACACGATGTTCGTCCTCGCCTCGTCCGCATCGGCCGGACACCGCGCCGGCGTGGCCGCAACCTTCGGTATCGCGACCGGCGGCCTCATCCACGCAGCCCTCGCCGCGCTCGGCGTCTCCGCCCTCATCGCCGCCTCGCCCGAAGCCTTTGACGCGCTGCGCATCGCCGGCGCGATCTATCTGATGTGGATGGCGCTTAGCGCGTTCCGCGCTTTCGTCGCCGGACTGCGCGGGCACGCGACGCCGCCGCCGAACGCAGGCGAGAACGTGTCGTGGATCGCCTACCGCCGCGGTTTGGCGACGAACCTGCTCAACCCGAAGGTCATCGTTTTCTACATCGCCTTCCTGCCGCAATTCGCAAGCCCCGCACTCGGCAACGTCCCGCTGCAAATCTTCCTCTTAGGCGCCGTCCACAACCTCATCGGCGTCGTCTGGCTCACGGGTCTCGCTGTGGTCTCAGGCCGCACGGCCCAAGCGATCGCCGGAAATCCGCGCGTTCGCGCCTGGCTCGACGGCGCGGCGGGCACGGTCTACATCTTGCTGGCTCTCCGCATGCTCTTCCTCGAACGCCGCGCGGCGTGAGTGAGGCCTTCCCATGGACTACGCGAACTATCTGAAACTGAGCGGGCTCCTCTCGCTGCAGGAGATGGAAAGCACCAAGAAGGGCAAGGTCGCGCATGATGAGATGCTCTTCATCATCATCCACCAGACCTACGAACTCTGGTTCAAGCAGATCCACCACGAACTCGACCTGATCCAATCGATCTTCGGCGGCAAACAGGTCGACGACGCGCAACTCGGCCGCGCCGTCCACGCCGCCGAACGCATCGTAAAAATCGAGCAGCTCCTCGTCGGCCAAATCGATATCCTCGAAACCATGACGCCGATGGATTTCCTGGAATTCCGCGATCTCCTGATCCCGGCCTCCGGCTTCCAAAGCGAACAATTCCGCCTTCTCGAAATCCGATTGGGCCTGACGCGCGAAGCCCGCCTGCCGTTCAACGAACAAAGCTACGACGCGAATCTTCTGCCCGAAGCGCGCAAAAACGTCGTCGCCGCCGAAACCAAGCCGTCGCTGCGCACGCAGGTGAACGCCTGGCTGGAACGCACGCCCTTCGTCACGCGCGACGGCTTCCATTTCGGCGACACCTTCCGCCAAGCGCTCGACGACATGCTCTCGCGCGACATGGATCAAATCAGCAAACACCCGCATCTGTCGCAAACGGAGAAAGAGGTGCAGCTCGCCTCGCTCCGCCAATCGCGCGCCATGTTCGACGGCTTGCTCGACGACGCCCGCTACGCCGAACTCCGCGCGCAAGGCGCCTGGACCTTCTCGCGCCACGCCCTACAGGCCGCGCTCTTCCTTTTCCTCTATCGCGACGAACCCGCGGCGCACGCCGGCTTCAGCATGCTGAAGGCGCTGATGGACATCGACGAAACCTTAGCCGTCTGGCGTCTGCGCCACGCGCTCATGGTCTCGCGCATGCTCGGCCGCAAGGTCGGCACGGGCGGCTCATCCGGCTTCGAATACCTGCGCGCAACGGCAGACAAACATCGCGCCTACAACGATCTATTCTCCATCGCGACCTTCCTGATCCCGCGCTCCGCACTGCCACCGTTGCCCGACAACGTGCGCAAGGCGATGCGCTACCGGTACGAGGACTGACGTGGCGAGCTTCAAATCCCACTTCGCGCAGTCGATCGGTCGCCCCGGCGCGCCGCTGCATTTCGCGGCCCACAGCCATCACCCCTGGCCCGACGTCACCTTCGCCGCCCAGCAGCAATACTGGCAGGACGCGTCCCAACTGCTCGACCGCAAGTGGGGCAAAATCTTCAGCGAGGTCATCCCGCGCGCACAAGCCCACGTCGCGCGCCATCTCATTTTGCCGGACCCGCGCACAGTGGTCTTCGCGCCGAACACGCACAGTCTGTTGCTGCGTCTGCTGTCGGCAACGCACGGCTTGCCGAAACACAACGTTCTTTCAACCGATAGCGAATTCCATTCCTTCACGCGCCAGATGAACCGCCTCGCCGAAGACGAACTCGTCAACATCGTGCGCGTCGCCGTCGAACCGTTGGCGACGTTCAAAGACCGCTTCATCGCCGAACTGAAACAGCGTGACGACTGGGACATGGTCTGGTTCAGCCACGTCTTCTTCAACTCAGGCCTCGTGCTTTCGCTTGAGGACGTGAAGGAAATTCTCGCCGCGATCGAATGGCGCGGCACCTTCGCCGTCATCGACGGCTACCACGCCTTCATGGCCCGCCCGACGGATCTGTCGGAGATCGCCGCGCGCGTCTTCTACATCGCCGGCGGTTACAAATACGCGATGGCGGGCGAGGGCGCCTGCTTCATGCATTGCCCACCAGGCTATGGCGAACGCCCACGCGATACCGGCTGGTACGCAGAATTCGGCGCGCTCGAAAAAGCGCGCGGCGACACTGTCGCTTACGGCACGGACGCCAGCCGCTTCTCCGGCGCCACGTTCGACCCCTCAGGCCTCTATCGCCTCAACGCTGTGATGGACTGGCTGCAAACGCTAAACCTCGACGTCGCCGCCATGGACGACATCTGCACCGGCCTCCAACACACATTCATCAAAAAGCTCGAAGGCGCGCGAACCAAACTCAACGCCGCCCAACTCGTCGTCAGAGACCCGGTCCAATGCGGCCGCTTCCTCACGTTTGAGACGAAAGAGGCCGCCCGCATCGACGAGGCGCTCGCCGCGCGCGACATCCTGGTCGACCACCGCGGCGATCGTCTGCGCATCGGCTTCGGCATCTATCAAGACGAAGATGATGTGGAGCGCCTCGTGGACGCCCTCAAAGCGATCTAAAGCCGCACCAACCGCTGCGGCGACATGCCGGCGAAGTAAAGCGTCAGCCGCAAGGCGTCGCGCAACATCCGTAGCATGAACCCGCCGCTGCGATACGGCTCCGCCGACGTCGTGGCCGTGGCCGGCAACTCGACCAAATTCTTCTTCCCGATACGCCGCGCGATATCGACGTCTTCCATCACCGGCAGATCGAGATAACCCACCAGCGACGCATACTTCGTGCGCGATAAGAACAAGCCCTGGCCGCCCTGCGGCAGCCCAAGCTTACGCGCGCGCCAATTCGCAAAATCTTCCACGCGCCGCGCCGCGTTCGAAGCGTCGTCCAGCGCAAACGTAAAATAGGCGGCCTTCAGAACATTGCCCTTCGCGCGCATGAACGAGGTGATCGTCGTGCTCCAGAACGGCTCCAACGTAGAGTCGGCGTCCAGGAACAAAAGCCAGCGTCCCGACGCTTCCTTCGCGCCGGCGCTCAGCTGCGGCGCACGTCCGCGCGGCGCCTGGATCACCGTCGCACCGGCGGCAGCGGCCCGTGCCCGTGTGTCGTCGCTAGACCCGCCATCGACGACGATGAGTTCGACTGCCAAGATCTCCCGCACTTCTTCAAGCGCATCGATAGTGGCGGAGAGCCGCTCGCCCGCGTTGAAGGTCGGAATGATGATGCTGATGTCGACGGCCCGCACGGTCTTCGCAGGCGCGTTCTCAGCCACGGTCATAAGCGGTGAGCCACCAACCGGACGCGGCAACGCAAACGATACTTTCGACGCCAAACCCATACGAATCACTCGCTCCGACTCCCTTATCGCCGCGAAACGGCGTGCTGGGGAGCCTGCATTTGCGGGCGCAACGGAGTTCCGCCCGCTTGTGATCCGATTGCCACCCGCCCAAAGGAGTCGGCGAGACGTCGATTCGCTAGAGGTCTCATGCGCCGTGCCGCGCTCAATGCCTCGCCGCCGCCGCATTGTTCGCGCCGCACCGCTCGTGGCAGTTGCTGCTCGATAACAACAACGGCCTCTCGCTAAGCCGCGCCGCATCGATGCCAAGCGGATGAGCCTCGCTATCCCGGTCCAACCGGACGGACGAAGGCCGCGCCAAGAACCGTCGGATCGAATTGGTCGAGCAATAGGCCACCAACGCCAAACAACCCCTTGTCATAGTAAGAACTTCGTACTATCTACTTTCCACTAGCTGCAAATGCGGCTTATGGAGAGGCAGATGGGCGAGTTGCTAGGCGGTTTGATCGCGCTCCTGGTGTGGTTGCTCATCATTCCAATCATCCTGCTGGCCGTGGTCTTCGGGCTAGCCGCCGCAGGGGTGGGAATCGCAATCGCGATCGTTGCAACGGTGCTCAGCATCGCCGTCAGCATCCTGTGGTCGGCTCTGCCGTTCCTGCTGGTCCTGGGCGTGCTCTACCTGATCTTCCGTCCGTCGCGCAGCCGCGACGTCGCGCGCCAATAGTCCTCTTTCATTCCAGAGGCGCATGACTAGGGTGTCCCCGCTTTCGAGGGGCACCCGATGAATTTCATAAGCGACAATGCTGCCGGCGCCGCACCGGAAATCCTGGCCGCAATTGCCCGCGCCAACGAAGGCACGGCAGCCAGCTACGGCAGCGACGACATCACGCGCCGCCTCACCGATAAACTCTCGAAGCTCTTCGAAAAAGACATTGCGGTCTTCCCGGTCGCAACAGGCACGGCCGCTAACGCGCTCTCGATCGCGACCCTGACGCCGCACTACGGCGCCGTGATCTGCCACGAAGGCGCGCACATCCAGGTCGACGAATGCGGCGCGCCGGAGTTCTTCTCGCAAGGCGCAAAGCTCGTGCCGGTGAAAGGCGCGCACGGCAAACTGACCCCGGAGAACATCAAGCCCGCGCTCGCACGCTTCCAAAAAGGCGACGTCCACCACGTTCAACCGTCGACAATCTCGATCTCGCATGCAACCGAACTCGGCACGACCTACACGCCCGCAGAGGTTCAGGCGCTCTCGACCTTGGCTAAGGCAGAAGGCATGGCGCTCCACATGGATGGCGCGCGCCTAGCGAACGCACTCGCGCATCTCAAATGCAAACCGGCCGACGTAACGTGGAAGGCCGGCATCGATGTCCTATCCTTCGGCCTCACCAAGAACGGCGCCATCGCCGCCGAAGCCGTGATCTTCTTCGATCCGAAACGCGCAGCCGACATGGCGTACCGGCGCAAACGCAGCGGCCACTTGTTCTCGAAGATGCGCTTCGTCTCCGCGCAAATCGAAGCGATGCTCGACGACGGCCTGTGGCTCAAACTCGCCGGCCACGCCAACGCGATGGCGCAGCGCCTGAGCGACGGGCTCAAGGCATTGCAGGGCTTCAACATCCCGGGCCCCGTGGAAGCCAACGAAGTCTTCGTCAAACTGCCGTCGGAAGCTGCCATGAAAACGCTCCAATCGGCTGGCGCACGCTTCTACCAATGGGAGCCGACGACAGACGGCCGCCCGCTCATTCGCCTCGTCTGCTCGTGGGCAACGCGCGAAGCCGAGGTCGATCAATTCGTCGCCGCTGCGCGCAAATCCGCCTGAGGTCACACGGCCGGCGGCGCTGCCTCGCGGCGCGCGGTGTCCAGCGTCAGGATCGTGTACAGGCACAAGAACGCGCCGCCCGACAGGAACATGTGCCACAGGAAATGCGTACCCAATCCGATGCTTTCGCACGCGATTGAATCGATCGACCGGAACGTCAACGCCGCAAGCGCCGATAGAACCGCCGCTGCGCCGGTCAGTGCCGCCGTGCGCGAGACGCGATAGCTGCGCACGATGAGCCACACAGCCAGCGCCACGATTACAAACGTCACCACGCCGAAGCGCAACGGAAAGCGCGACCCGAGGCCGAGAACCTGAACGGCCAATGGCGCAGCGACCAATGTGCCGCCGACAACGGCGACCTGCCACCACGGTCCGACGCGTCGTGCCCAGATCAGCGCAACGAGAAGCACGAACACCACCGCGGGCACCACGTCGAACGTCAGCGCCCACCGCGTACGCAAGCCGTGCCACAAAATGCTGCCAAGCCCGTTGAGCATCAAAAGCGCACACGCGGCATAGAGTTCGATCGCCCGCGGACTGCGCTGAATAACAAGGATCAGGGCCACAATGCCGAACAACACGATGACGCCGCTGGAGATCGCATTCGCCGGCTCGACCGGAAAGATCCCCGTGATCGTTGCAGGCGTTTCGCAATACTCCGGTCCAAACCGTTCCATGCGTCATCCTTGCCGCGTCGATCACCGTCAACGAGGCTATAGAGTGAAATGACCCGTGCGAAAAGCCACCGCGAGCACAATCTATCGCCACGGAACTGCGCCGACCCATAGTGCGTCGGCACACCGGCCATGCCCAAGTGTTGGGATTTAGCGTCCCGGTTGTGTTTCGCGCCGGGGCTAATATGGGGACACAGATTGACGGACGGCGGCCTTAGGCCTAGCCTTTGTGAATGGCTCGATTGGCAAGAGCGGTGGTGCCCGGAGCACCTCATCATGTGCTGCAGCGCGGCAACGCGGCTCAGCGCGTTTTTCAATCGCCTGAAGACTATCGCGAATATATCGAACTCGTCGCCGCCGGCTGCAAACGCGCGCGCGTGACGGTGCTCGGCTACTGCCTGCTGCCGAAGCAAGTTCAGTTGATCCTCGTGCCGCCGAACGCCAAGGCACTGCGCAACGCGTTGGGAGAGGCGCATCGCCGCTTCACCCGATCCGTCAACATTCGCCGCGAACGCAAAGGCGGTTTGTTCCGCGGCCGCTTCGCATCATTCCCGATGGACAAGCCGTCGCTGCCGCTGGTGATGCGCTTCGTCGAGCAATCGGCCGTGCGCGGCCGCGCGTCGAAGAATGCGCGCGATTGGCGCTGGTCCAGCGCGGCGGCGCATCTGAAAGGCAAGGCCGACGGCTTCATCGACGTCAAACCGCTCGCCAAACTCGCCAAGACCTGGAAGGACGAATTGGCAAAGCCGCTGACCAGCGCTGAACTGAAATCAATCGCTGCCAGCGAAAACACCGGCCGCCCGTTTGGTTCGGCCGCATTCATCGCGAGCGTCGAAGACAAGTTGGGCCGCACGCTCGCGCGCCAACGCCCCGGGCCGAAGCCCAGGGCGAAGAGCAAACGCAAAACCTGATTACTGCGCCGCGCGGCGCAACATCACTTCCGGCGTGCGCGCCTTGATGAAGGCGGCCGCGCGCGTGATCGAGACCTTGGATTCCGACAGTTCCGGCAAACCCTGGAACAGATGCGGCATCCCTTCGTAAACCTCGACGTTGACGTTCACGTTGGCCGCTGCCGCACGCTCACCGATCCGGCTGCCGTCGTCGCGCAGAACTTCCAGGCTGCCCGCATGGATCATCATCGGCGGCAGACCCTTAAAGTCGCCATAGATGGGCGAGGCAAACGGATCCGCCGGCGAGGCGCCCTTCAGATAATGCCGCGAACAGGTGGCCAACAGCTCCCAGCTCAAAGCATCATCCGTCGGCCGGTTCTTCAGCATCGACCAACCCGACAACGTCATGTCCGCCCACGGCGAGAACGCGACCGTCGCGGCCGGCAAGGGCAGGCCCGCATTGCGCAGCGCCAGCAACGTCGCCAGCGCCAAACCGCCGCCCGACCCGTCGCCTGCGAAAATAATATTGTTCGGCGTAATCCCCTGCGTCAGCAACCACCGATATGCATCGGCAGCGTCGCGCAACGCAGCCGGGAAGGGGAATTCCGGGGACAGTCGATACTGCGGCACCAGCGCGCGAGCGCTCGCCGCATGCGCCAACCGCGACACCAGCGGCCGATGCGTCTCCGGCGATCCGGCGATGAAGCCGCCGCCGTGGAAATAGAGGATCACGCGCCGACCGGTTGCCGATTCAGGAACGACCCACTCGCCCCGAATAGCGCTGATCAGCACAGGTTGAACATCGACGCCTTTGATTTGCGGCCCGAACCCAACCCAGAATTGTTGGATCTGTTCGCGCAACTCTTCGATGGTGGCATTCGGGTCAAACGATGTTTGACGCCGCACCAAGGTCGGTCGACGATTAAACGTACGCGGCCAATTCATCATACTGGAGCTGCCCCGAACAGCGAACGCGACGACGGCTCCCCCCGTGCGGGATACCGCTGCCCCCATCGCAACGCCCCCGTACAACGCACAATGTACATCACGCAATCGCGGTTGAGAATCATTTTTTCAACAGCGGGTGGAAAAAATGCAAGCACGCGCGAACATGCACGCGCTCGGCTCTTGTGGAGAAGTTGATCCTGTGAACGACCCTGTGGATGACCTGATGATGAGCATTTTACAGGTTGTCCTTCCGCATCCGCACACCTCGCTGGTTCGGCGGCGCTTTCATGCTAGAGCCCGCACCCGTTAACCGGGTCCGTGGAGCAGCGATATGTCCGTCCGCAATCTGAACTCGTTCTTCGCGCCCAAGAGCGTCGCCCTGATCGGCGCCAGCCGCACGCCCTCGGCTGTCGGCGGCGTGGTCGCGCACAACCTCGTCGACGGCGGCTTCGCGGGCGAGATCATGTTCGTAAACCCGCACGTCGGCGAACTCTTAGGCCGCCAAATCTACTCGACGGTGGCCGCCCTCCCGAACGCGCCGGAGTTGGCGATCATCGCGACGCCACCGGAGCCGATCCCGGACCTCATCGCCGAACTTGGCGCACGCGGCACAAAGGCCGCCATCGTGCTCACGGCGGGCTTCGCCGAAATGGGCGAAGCCGGTCGCGCTGCGCAACAGAGGATGCTCGAGCTGGCGCAACCCCACGTCCTGCGCCTCGTCGGTCCGAACTGCATCGGCGTCCTCTCGCCCGCGAACAAGCTCAACGCCAGCTTCGCTCATCGTATGCCCATCGCGGGCAAGACCGCCTTCGTTACCCAATCGGGCGCGATGCTGACGGCCGTCATCGACTGGGCCGTCGCGCGCGAGATCGGCTTCTCCCACCTCGTCTCGATGGGCGGCATGTGCGACGTCGACTTCGGCGACTTGCTCGATTTCCTCGCCGCCGACAACGCAACGACAGCCGTGCTCCTCTACGTCGAAAGCATCACCTACGCGCGCAAATTCATGTCCGCCGCCCGCCGCTGCGCCCGCCTCAAGCCCGTCATCGTCGTGAAAGCCGGCCGCCATGAGGAAGGCGCGCGCGCCGCCCGCTCGCACACCGGCGCGCTCGCAGGCTCCGACGCCGTCTACGACGCGGCCTTCCGCCGCGCGGGCCTCCTCCGTGTGCTGACGATCGACGGCCTCTTCGACGCGCTCGAAGCGGTGGCCAGCGGCCCGCGCATGCTGGGCGACCGCGTCGCCATCGTCACGAACGGCGGCGGCGCCGGCGTCCTCGCGACGGACCACCTGATCGACGAAGGCGGCAAGCTCGCCACGCTTTCCTCATCGACGATGGAAGCGCTCAACGCGGCACTCCCCAAAAGCTGGAGCCATGCCAACCCCGTGGACATCATCGGCGATGCGGGGCCTGAACGTTACCGCGCGGCTCTCGAAGCCCTCCTCACCGACGAAAACGCCGACGCCATCTTGGTGCTGAACTGCCCCGTCGCCGTCGCGAACCCAACCGCAGCAGCCGACGCCGCCATCGCCGTCGTCGCGGCAGCGCGCGAAGCGGGCAACACCAAACCCGTCTTCGCCTCGTGGCTCGGCGACGCCGCGGCAGCCGAAGGCCGCAAGCATCTCGACGCGGCGGGCCTGCCCGTCTACGCGACCCCCGAACGCGCGGTCACCGCGATGATGCAACTCGTCCGCCGCAAGCAGGCGCAAGAGCTGCTGATGCAAATCCCACGCGCTCAGAACGTCTCCGCCGAACGCGACGTGAAGCCCGCACGCGAAGCCGTCGACGCAGCCCTCGCCGCCGGCCGCCAATGGCTGACGGCGGTCGAAGCGAACACGGTGCTGCAGGCCTACGGCATCCCGACCGTCGAAATCCGCGTCGCCAAGACGCCGGAGGAAGCGCACCGCACCGCCGTCGCGATGGGATTCCCCGTCGCCCTGAAAATTCTCTCCTCCGAAGTCATTCACAAATCCGACGTCGGCGCGGTGATGTTGAACCTGAAGGACGGCCCCTCGGTGGCTCGTGCCGCGGCAACGATGCAGCTGCGCGTCGGTAAGATCCAACCGGATGCGCAGATCGACGGCTTCATCGTGCAGCCGATGGCGACCCGGCCCGGGGCGCACGAACTCATCGTCGGCATCTCCGAAGACAAACTGTTCGGCCCGGTCATCCTCTTCGGCCAAGGCGGCACCTCAGTCGAAGTCGTCAACGACCGCGCGCTGGGCTTGCCGCCGCTCAACGCACTCCTCGCGCGCGACCTCATCGACCGCACCCGCGTCGCACGCCTGCTCAAGGGCTACCGTGACCGCCCGCCGTCCAACATGGACGCTATCGTGAAGGTGATCCTGGCGCTGCAAGACATCGCGATCGACCTCCCCGAGGTGAAAGAACTCGACATCAACCCGCTCTGGGCAGACGACCAAGGCGTACTGGCGCTCGATGCACGCGTCCGGATCGCCAAAGAAGACCGTCCGGGCACCGAACGCTTCGCGATCAAACCCTATCCGGCCGAACTCTCGCACGACATCGTCGACCGCAGCGGCAAGCACTACACGCTTCGCCCCATCCGCCCCGAAGACGCGCCCGGCATCCAAGCCGCGATTGCCTCCAGCGATCCGGATGACGTGCGCATGCGCTTCTTCTCGGGCCTGCGCCAACTCCCCGACGCGCTGGCGAAGCGACTGACGCAAATCGACTACGACCGCGAGATGGCCTTCACCGTCGTCGAAACCGTCGACAACCGCGAAACCGGCGTCGGCGTGGTGCGCTTAGCCCTCGATCCCGACCGCACGCGCGGCGAATACGCGGTCATGGTCAGAAGCGACCGCATCGGCACAGGCCTCGGCTTGCGCATGATGGAAGAAATCATCGCCTACGCGCGCAGCATCAAACTCAAGCAAATCTTCGGCGACGTCCTCGCCGAGAACACGCGCATGCTCGACATGTGCGCGAAACTGGGCTTTGAGCGCTCCGGCACACCGGAGCCTGGCGTGGTCGAAGTCACGCTCAATCTCTGACTCTTGCCACGCTGCTGACACAAGGCTGTCAGCAGAGCGGGCGCATCCTCTCCTCATCAACCCGCAAGGAGGCAAGACCGATGGATACGAAAGCAGTCGCGAAGATTTTCACCGACCTATGTGCAAAAGGCGAATTCGACGCCGCCGGCCAAAAATTCTGGTCTGACGATGTGGTGAGCCTTGAGCCGGGCGCCGGCGACATGGCCCGCGCCGAAGGCCGCAAAGCCGTGCTCGGCAAGGGCGAATGGTGGTACGCGAACCACACGGTTCACGACAGCAAAGTCGAAGGCCCCTACGTCCACGGAAACCAGTTCGCCGTGCGCTTCAAGTTCGACCTCACGCCCAAGGGCGGCCAACGCACGCAGATGGACGAAGTCGCACTCTTCACCGTCGCAAACGGAAAGATTGTCGAAGAACGCTTCTTCTACGGCAGTTAAGAAATGCAAACGGCGCCGAGATCGCTCTCGGCGCCGTCGCCATTTCCGCTCAAGCCTTATGCCGCGTCGGCCACTTTGGACTCGACGATCCGAGGCTGCTCCGGACCTTTGCCGATCGAAATCTTGCGCGCCTTCTTCTCTTCCGGAATCACGCGCGCGATATCGACGTGCAGCAAACCGTGCTCAAGCCGCGCCCCGCGGACTTCCATATGGTCCGCAAGCTGGAAGCGGCGTTCGAAGCCGCGGCCGGCGATGCCCTGATGAAGGAAACGCGTCTTCGGCTCTTCGCCGTTGCGTTTACCCGTGATCGTCAGAACGCCTTCCTTCACCTCGATCGACAGTTCGTTGTCCGAGAACCCGGCGACCGCCATCGAAATGCGGTAGTCGTTTTCCTGGATCTGCTCGATGTTGTAGGGCGGATAGCTCGTCGTGGACGGATCGAACTGCGTGACGGTCTCAAGCAGATTGGCGAGACGGTCGAAACCGACGGTCGAACGATAGAGCGGGCTAAAATCAAAACTGCGCATGGCTGTTCATCCTCTCAAGCGATGATCTCAAGAATCCGCCGAAACGGCCGGATTCGGGTTCCAAATTGCCTGTTTCAGGACCCCAGAAGGGCGTCCCCAGGCGAATTCTGAGATGGGGATAGGCCCTCGCGCCGTCAAGACCGCGCGGCCCCCGAACGTGCTACATGTTAACCCATCGATTCTGGCGGCCCGCCGTCGAAATCGCCCGTTCCACGCACCTGAGAGTGACCCATGTCCCAGCCCCCGTCTCCGCGCCTCCCCGGCCTCGGTACGCCGATGCAGCAACGCGGCGGCACGGCCGGCTGGAACTACCCGGTCAATCCGTTCGAACTGCAGAAGCAGCTGGAGCAGGGCATCGAGCATCACAAGGCAGGCCGAGGCGAAGAGGCGGAAAGAGTCTACCGCGCCGTCCTCGCCAAAGTGCCGAACCAACCTGACGCGCTAAATCTTCTGGGCGTGCTCGCGATGGAAGCGGGCAGCCACGAAGCGGCGTTCGATTTCTTGGAGCGCGCCGTCAGCGCGCGGCCGAAGGATCCGGCGATCCTCAACAACTACGGCAATGCCCTCTCGCTCGTGCGCCGCTTCGAAGACGCGATCAAGCACCTCGAACGCGCACTAGCGATCAAGCCGGACATGCCCGACGCGTGGCTTAATCTCGGTCGCACGCTGAACTTGGCGGGGCAGGGCGAGCGCGCGCTCAAATGTTTCGATCGTTTGCTGAAATTGCGTCCCGACAGTCACGCAGCGAAGGCGGGCGTCAGCCGTGCGTATCTCAGCTTGGGCCGCACGAAAGAATCCGAGGACACCGCGCGCGAACTCATCGCGGCCGCGCCCACAGCGTCGACCGGCTACGTGAACCTCACCAACGCCGTAAAGTTTAAGCCGGGCGCGCCTGAGATCGAGCAGGTCGAGGCGCTGATTGCCAGCAAAGACACCAATTCGAAGGAACTGCGCGGCCTTCAGTTCGCTGCCGCGAAAATGTACGACGACGTCGGCCGTTACGACGACGCCTTCCGCTACTTCGATCTCGCCAACAAAGCGGCCGCGGGAAAATACGACGCCAAGGCACTCGAAGCGTCTTACGCCGAATTGAAGAAGACCTACACGCGCAAATTCTTCGAAGAACGCGGCGCCGGCGGCCTCGACAGCGAACGGCCCGTCTTCATCGTCGGCATGCCGCGCTCAGGCACGACGCTGACCGAGACGATCATCGGCGCTCATCCGCTGGCGCACGCTGCCGGTGAACTTGAAACGATCAAGCGCTGTGAACGTGAGATGGCCGACCTCGTCTTCCGCGACGAGGGCGTGCAAAAGAATGCGCGCACGTTGTCGTGGGTCGGCGTCGAGGTGCTGGCGCAACGCTATCTCGATGCCATCGACGCCAAGACCCGCAACGCCGGCGCCACGCGCATCACCGACAAGATGCCCCACAATTTCCAAGCTGTGGGTTTCATCGCGACGCTTTTCCCGAAGGCGCGCATCATCCACACCAAGCGCAGCCCGTTCGACACCTGCTTGTCGATCTGGCAGCAGAACTTCAACGACGCGCACTCGTATGCCCGCAATCTCGCCGACCTTGGCCACCACTACGCGCACTACCTGCAACTGATGCAGCATTGGCGCGAGGCGCTGCCCGGCCGCCTGCTCGAGATCGAGTACGAAGACTTGGTCGAAAACCAGGAAGAGGTCTCGCGCAAGCTGATCGACTTCGTCGGCCTGCCCTGGGACGACGCGTGCCTGCGTCCGCAGGACGTCAAACGCACGGTTCTGACCGCCAGCGTCTGGCAAGTGCGCCAACCCGTCTACAAGCGCTCGGCCGGCCGATGGAAGAACTACGAGCAGCATCTGGGACCGCTCCGCGACGCGCTCAAAGCGGCAGGCGCAGACGTCTAAGCCTGCCCAAAATGCCTGCAAACATGTGACTCGAAAGCCACGGCAAAGCGGCGAACGGCCAGATTACGCACAATCCATTGTGTCACTGGAGTAGCGGTTCCCTATATTCGACCTTGGTTAACCAAAAGATTCGCGTGGTAAACGCGTTGTTAACCACGCGGGGTGTCCTTCTGAGGGCGGACGTGCGGAGCGGGAGTTCCGTGCCTACGGCTAGTTTCAGGAGGGATTAATGCAGTTCAAGACTATCGCACTGGCGACGTCGTCGCTTGTGGCGGCGTACCTGGCCGTGGCGCCGGCAAACGCCGCAACCACCATGATGGGCGATGTAAGCCTCGGCTTCGCGTACAACTGGGAAGAATACGACTTCGGCGGCGACGGCACGTTCGACAACGACTATCCGTCTATCTTCGGCAGCGGTCGGGTCAACATTCCCTACAGCGACACCGTCAACGTGCAGCTGGATGCTCTCGGTCGCACATCGTTGGACACCAACGACGACGTCTTCGGCGGCAAGTCGGCCGGCAACGGCCACTTCGGCCTCGGTGGCCACATCAACTATCGTGACGAGCAGGGCCTGCTCGGCGTGTTCGGCGCGGCCGGACGAGTGCAGGATATTTTCTTCAGCAGCGCCGTGTTCTTGGCGGGCATCGAAGGTCAGTATTACTGCGGTCCGTGGACGTTCCGCGGCCAGCTCGCGTATCTCGACTCCGACAGCAGCGACAGCTTCTTGTTGAAGAACGCAGGCGTCGCGCGCGCAGGGCTGAACTACTACATGGGCAAGCAGTGGAAGTTCACCGGCGACCTCGCCTACATCGACGGCGAAGAAGGCTTCTTCGGCCAAGACGCCAGCCAGTGGGCATGGGGCCTGGGCGCCCACTATTGGTTCGGCAAATCGGTTCCGGTTTCGGCCTTCGTCGAATACCGTGGACGCCATGCTGAAGTCGCAGACTTCGGCGACCCGGATATCGAGCTCGACACGCACGCGCTGAACTTCGGCCTGACGTTCCACTTCGGTGGCGACGGCTTCGAGGACGCAGACCGCAACGGCGCGTCGGCCGATCTGCCGGATCTTGAGTGGTACCGGCTGCCGAACTTCGGCCCGATCTAGCTTCGATTAGACAAAAGGCAGGTCCCAACGGGGCCTGCCTTCCTGGCTCAGACGACAAAAAAACCAAAAGCCGGCAAGTGGGATGTCCGAACAAAAGAAGGCCCAAGTCTGCAGCTTGGAACAAGTAAATCGATTTAGGAGGCATGCATGCGTTTGAAACGACTATTGTTGGCGTCATCGGCGCTGGCGTTATTCGCGGGGGCCAGCACGGCTCAAGCGGATGGTTTGTACATTAGCGCCTTTGGCGGCGCGAACTTTGCTCAAGATTCGTCGGCCGGCGCGCTCTTCACAGATGGCGCGTCCACTCAGATCACGGCGAACTGGGCCACGGATGCGGATACGGGCTTCGTCATTGGTGGTGCGGTCGGCACGCATCTCGACAAGTGGGTCCAGGGTCTGCGCGTCGAACTCGAAGCGTCGTATCGGCGCAACGACGTCAGCGGCGTCTGGGGGACCGCAGGGTTCACCGACACGACGGACTTAGTTTCGTCGAGCGGAACGATCGACGCGAACCTTTCGACGTTCGCCGTCCTGGCCAACGCCTGGTACGAGCACGACATGGGCTGGAAGGTGAAGCCCTATGTAGGCGGCGGCATCGGTTGGGCGCGCACGAAGTTTGACGGTGCGTCGATATCTCCTCTCATTGTGTTCGACCGTGAGAACGATGGGTTTGCCTGGCAGTTGGGCGCGGGCTTCAACTACGAAGCATCGCCCGGCGTCAACGTGGGTCTTGGCTACCGCTACCTCAACGGCCCGGACATCAACGAACCGTTCGACGTCGACGTCTTCTTCTTCGGCAAGCAGTCATTCGGCAAGGTCGACAACGACAATCACTCGGTGTTGCTCAACCTCACGATCGACATCAACTGACATCGCTTGAAACGTTCAGTGCAGCTACGGGCCCCTTTCGGGGCCCGTTTCTGTTTGTGCCCAACCGTCCGCTTGCTCATCGGCACAGCGCTTGCGCCAGACGTCGCGCGTCAGCCGGAAGTGCAAATCTGGCGATAGAGGCGCGCCGCTCCTCGACCGACATCTCGCGGGGCACCCGCGTTGAGCAGCCGGGCTGTGGTCGCCGATGAGCATGCCGTAGGGCAAATTCCAACGGGCGACACAAGGAATATGGGCTGACCCTACGCCCGAATGACCCTCGGCACGACGCTCGCCCAGGGGATGCATCGCCGAGGGGGGCCTGCTATATACCCAGCGCCGGTGGGTGCGCGCTTTACGGGCGTCGCCTTGACCATTATGAGTCCGCCCGGTTCAGATCAATTCCAGGAAGGAACACCCCATGGACGCAGACGTCGCCGCTTTCACCGCCGGCTTGAAGAACGCCATCGGCACGAACTCGGGTTTGAATTCGACCCTGAAGTTCGACTTCGAAGGCAAAGGCCATATTTTTGTCGACGGCAAGTCGACGCCGAACTCGGTGTCGAACGACGACAAGCCCGCCGATTGCACGATCACCGTTTCGACCGACACGTTTAAGAAAATGGTTGCCCGCGAACTCGACGGCACGACCGCCTTCATGCAGGGCAAGCTGAAAGTCGCCGGCGACATGAGCGTCGCGATGAAGCTTGGGCCGATCCTCGCCAAAGCCGGCTAAGACCGACGTGGCCCGCCTCGGGCCTCAAGCAGAATTGGTGGCGGTGCCGGGCTATCCGGCGCCCCCCGGCGCTGCTGTCGAATGGTTGACGCTGGCGGACGGCGTCAATCTGCGCACCGCGCGCTGGATCTTGCCGGCCAGTGAAACGCACGGCACCGTTGTCCTGATCCAGGGCCGGACCGAATTCATCGAAAAATACTTCGAGGTCGTGGGCGAACTTCTCGCCCGCGGCCTCTCGGTGATCACGTTCGACTGGCGCGGTCAAGGCCTGTCGACGCGCGCGTTTCCCGAAACGCTCAAAGGCCACGTCGCGGACTTCTCGGAGTTCGACGCCGACCTCGCCGCCGTGATGAACAAGATCGTGCATGAATACGGCACGAAGCCCTATCACGGGCTCGCGCATTCGATGGGCGGCAACGTCTTGCTGCGCTATCTGCACGACAACCCGCATGAGTTCGACGGCGCGGTTCTTACCGCGCCCATGCTGGCCGTCAAAACCGCGCCATATCCGCAGTGGGTCGCTCGTTCGCTCGCCGTATGTTCGGCGTCGGCCGGCGGCCGCAACGCGTTCGTCTTCGGCGGTGCGGCGCAAAGCCCGCTCAAGCTGACCTTCGAGACCAACGGCGTGACCAGCGACGTGCGCCGCTTCGAACGCTTCATGTCATGCCTGAAGGCTGAGCCAAAGCTCGCGGTCGGCGCGCCGACCTTCGGCTGGCTCGAGGCCGCGTTCCGCTCGATGCACCTCGTTGCCAGCGAAGACTTCGCGCAGGCGATCGAGACGCCGGTCCTTCTCATCGGCGCCGCCCACGATCAGATCGTGATGCCTGGCGCCGACCTCGCGCTCATGAAACGCATCAAGCGCGGGATGTACGTGATGCTGAAGGCCGAACACGAAATCATGATGGAATCGGACGAAATCCGCCGCGCCTTCTGGGCCTGCTTCGACCCGTTCATCGGTTTGACGAACGCGGCCTACCGCACGGCGCCCAAGGCCTCCAGCACCGCCGCGTGAAGTGTGGCGTCGCCGCACGCGACGACCCGTCCCCCATCCTGCGCCGGCCCACCCGTCCAACTCGTCACCACGCCGCCCGCATTTTCGACAATCGGGATCAGCGCCTGGATGTCCCAAGGCTGCAGCGCCGACTCGACGACGAGATCGATGAACCCCATCGCCAGCAGCCCATACGCATAACAATCGCCGCCGAAGCGCGTCAGCCGCGCCTGAGCCGACAAATCCCAGAACGCCTTCTGCTCAACATCGCTGAAGTAACCGACCGGCGACGTCGTCGACATCACCGCGGCGCTCAGCGAAGGGCAGGGCCGTGTCTTCAGTTCACTCTTGCGCCCCTGCCCATCGCGAAACGTCGAGCGCCCGCCGGACGCCACCCACCGCTCGCGCGTATACGGCTGATCGAGCAAGCCGATCACGGGCCGCTGCCCATCATTGAGTGCAATCAGAGTTCCCCACTGCGCCATGCCGCACATGAAGGCTCGCGTCCCGTCGATTGGATCGATCACCCACGTCAGCGGCGACGATCCACGTTCCGCACCGCGCTCTTCGCCCATCACACCATGCGAGGGATAGCGTTGCTTGATGCGCGCGCGGATCGCGTCCTCGGCCGCGCGATCCGCCTCGGTCACGGGGTCAAACCCCGAGTCGCCCAACTTGTTGTGAACGGTAATGCGCTCGCGAAAATGCGGCAGGATCGTCATGCCGCTCAAGTCGGCAAGCTCCTCCGCAAATTGCGTTAGCTCGGAAAGATCGGCGGCGCTGGGTGTCGCGGTCATCCGCGAAAGTCGCGGACCACGACACCCAGTGTCAATTGCGCCGTATTAGGTCCGCGGTTCCGAACCGCTAAGGGCCTTGGCCAGATCCAGAAGCCGGCGACGCGGACCTTCATCAAGCCCGTAATAGGCGCGGATGAGATCCATCGTTTCCTTGTTCTGCAACAAGCCGTCGTCCGTCGCGCCTTGGCCGTCCTTGCCCGCACCCAGTCCTTCGAAGAAGAACGAGATCGGCATGTCCAGCGCACGCGCTAGGTCCCAGAGCCGGGAGGCCGAAATTCGGTTCGCCCCGCTCTCGTATTTTTGAATCTGTTGGAAACGGATACCCACCGCCTGAGCCAGCTGTTGCTGAGTCATTCCCAGAAGCCAACGACGATGACGCACGCGTTGACCGATATGTAGATCTATTGGGTTCTTCACGAGCCTCCCCCGAATGCCACGCGATCCCCAGTTCTTCCCGCACACCCAATGCGAGCGAACCAATCTTGGCGCTCTATCTCCAGGCGATCAACCATCGGTTGGTGCCTGAATGTCACACCAACTTTGCCTCGAAAACCAAGAGAAAGCAAACGCTTATGGACGTAACCTCAGACGACACTCAACCAAAACGAGCGGTTTGGCGAGTGGCCGGAAGTCCACACTGTGGCAAAAACCACGGCTATCCCTCGCCGCTGGCCCGGCTGTAGCGCTTGCGGTCGTTGGGGTCGAGCCAGCGCTTGCGTAGGCGGATCGACTTGGGCGTCACCTCGACCAACTCGTCATCGCCGATATAGGCGATCGCTTGTTCGAGGGTCAGAATCTTGGCTGGGGTCAGCCGGACGGCCTCGTCTTTGCCCGACGCGCGGAAGTTGGTCAGCTGCTTGGCCTTTAGCGCGTTCACGTCCAGGTCGTTCTCCCGGCTGTGCTCGCCGATGATCATGCCCTGATAGACCTTGGTCCCGGACTCGATGAACATGAAGCCGCGTTCTTCCAAATACCAAAGCGCATAGGTCTGCGCCTCGCCGTCGCGATCGGCGATCAACACGCCCACGCGTCGGCCTTCGATCGGTCCCCGATGCGGACCGAATTCCTGGAACACGCGGTTCATGATGCCGGTGCCGCGCGTGTCGGTCAGGAACTGTCCGTGATAACCGATGAGGCCGCGTGACGGCGCCAGGAAGGTCAGGCGCGTCTTGCCGCCGCCGGACGGACGCATGTCCGACATCTCGGCTTTGCGCAGCGACATCTGCTCGATCACGGTGCCGGTATAGGCGTCGTCGACGTCGACGGTGACTTCCTCAATCGGCTCAAGCTTCTCGCCGTTCGGCCCATTGCGGAACAACACGCGCGGACGCGAGATCGAAAGCTCGAACCCTTCACGGCGCATCGTTTCGATGAGCACGCCCAACTGCAATTCGCCGCGGCCCGCAACTTCGAAAGCGTCGGCGTTTTCCGTTTCCTTGACCTTGATCGTGACGTTGCTTTCGGCCTCGCGGAACAGGCGCTCGCGAATGACGCGGCTCTGCACCTTCGAGCCCTCACGGCCCGCATACGGCGAATCGTTGATGCCGATCGTGATCGCGATCGTCGGCGGATCGATCGGGTTCGCAGGAATAGGGATCAAGACCTCGGCATCGCACAGCGTGTCGGCCACGCCCGCGATCGTCAGACCCGCGATTGCAACAATGTCGCCGGCGCCGGCTTCGTCCACCGGAACGCGCTGAAGTCCGCGAAAAGCCAGCACTTTCGTGATGCGGCCACGTTCGATCAACTCGCCTTCGCGCGACAAAGCCTTGATCGAACGGTTCGCCTCAACGACGCCGGATTCGATGCGCCCCGTCAGAATGCGGCCCAGATACGGATCCGACTGGATCACGCGCACCAGCATAGCGAACGGATACTGCGAACTCGCCTTTGAAGCGATCGGCGGCGGCCGAACGTGCGAAACGATCGTCTCGAACAGCGGCGTCAAATCCTTGCGCTCATCCTTCTCCAGATCGCGCACCGCCCAGCCCGCGCGCCCGCTGGCATAAAGCGTCGGGAAGTCCAGCTGCTCGTCGTTCGCGTCCAGCGACGCGAACAGGTCGAACACGTCCGAGTGAACCTCGTGCGCCCGTGCGTCCTGCCGGTCGATCTTGTTGATGACGACGATGGGCTTCAGCCCCAGCTTCAGCGCCTTTGACGTCACGAACTTGGTCTGCGGCATCGCCCCTTCGGCCGAGTCGACCAAAAGCACCACGCCGTCGACCATCGAAAGAATACGTTCGACCTCACCGCCGAAGTCGGCGTGGCCGGGTGTATCGATGATGTTGATGCGCACGCCGTTCCATTCGACGCTCGTGCACTTGGCAAGGATCGTGATCCCGCGCTCGCGCTCGAGTTCGTTCGAGTCCATGGCGCGTTCCATCACCTGCTGGTTCTCGCGGAACGTTCCGCTTTGACGCAGCAGTTGATCGACGAGCGTCGTTTTCCCATGGTCGACATGGGCAATAATGGCGATATTGCGCAGATTCATTTTGGTTTTTCGCTGAAGGGCCCGTCTCGGCCGGGCGGCCGGGATATAGCGGGTTCGCTGCGTTGCAGCAAGGCGACGGCCCGGGCCCGTTCGTCGCGGGTCATTCCAAAGGGTTTACGGCGATATTAACGACCGCTGCGTATCCTTCCCTGTGGAGGGGAAACGCCGGATGAGCTGGAAGGTCGTCGACAGCACTGCCGCCGCACCGGCGCCACGCGCGTTGGGCGTGGTTCTGAGCGTCATCGGCGCGTTCTTCTGCGCCGTGGCCTTAGGATGGATTCCCGCACCCGCCGAGAGTTTCAACGCGCCGCGCGAGATCGTGTTCTGCGCCGGCCTCATTTTCGCGCTGGCCGGCCTTTGCGTCTCTCTCAATGGGTTGGCGCCGGTTTGGCTTATGCAGTTGCTCGGCGCATGCCTTTGGAGCGCGTTCGCCGCGATCCCGACCTGGATCGCCTGGGGCGCGGGGCCGCGGGCGTTCTCCGGCGACGGTCTCTGGTTGCTCGCGCTGGTCGGGCTCGATTTTCAATCGCTGGGCCGCACGGTCTTCGGACTGAGCGCGCTACTGCTCTGGTTTTGCGCAGCCCTGGCGTGGCGTTCTTGGCTGTCGAGCCTGCCGCTCGCAGGTCGAGTTCCAGCCACCATGGGCATCGCCGCCATTGTGGTTTGGATGGGCTGGGGCCGATATCTTGAGCCCGCGGCCGCAGAGGGCGACGCCGAACCCGATCGCCTCGCGCGCTACATTGCCGACAAGCACGCCAACCCTGATTTCTCCGCCAACGACCAGAACCCGTTCCTGCAGCCGCGCGAAGAACTCTGGATCAAGAAATCGCGTGCGCGCCTGGCCGCAACGCGCGCCGCGCCTAACACCGCGAAGATCACCGACATTCCTGAAGTTCAAGCCGCCCCCGACCTCGACGGCGTGATCGATCCGTCCGAATGGCGCAACGCGCAGACCTTTCCCGCCAAAGACGGACGCGGGGGCCGCATTCACGTGATGCGGCATGGCGGCAAGCTCTATGTCGCAGGCGAAGCGTTTTCCGACCGCACCCAAGAGGGGTTCGATCAGATGCGCGTTTACGTCCACATCGATCTGACACCTGCCTTCATGAATGAACGCGTGTTTGTCTCGGGCAGCGGCGGTGCGACCAGCTTGCGCTCCGTCCGTCTCCCAGGCGCGAAGCACGAAAGCACCGAATGGGATGTCTTGAGTGACATTCGCGGCGTCAGCGCCGTGCGCGGTCACCGCCAATTCGAACTGGCCATCGGCATCGACGAAGCGGGCTTGCCGGAGGGTGGCGTCTTTCCCTTCTTCGTGGAAATCGAAGGCGACCCAATCCGCACAGAAGCCGGCAAGTTCAAAGCCCGCCGTATCGAGGGCCGCGTTGGTACGCTCGAAAAACCGCTGTGGCTGCGCTTGTCCTTGCCGGGACGTTAATGCGCCATTTCTTAAGCGGCGCCGCGTTAGGCTGAGGCCTTCGACCACCACCACCCGCCCAGAGCCGCCGCCGATGACCGCATCGTCGCACTCACCGATCCCGCCCCAGGATAGCGATCGCTGGTTGAAGCCCCGCGTGGACATGGTCATCGCGTCTTTGCCGCTGACGATGGTCCTCAATCCGATTTGGGCGGCACTAACGATCATCCCGCTCGGCGGCGCCTATCCCGCCTTCGGGACGGTCGCTTTGGAGATCTTGTTCGGAGTCGTTGCGCTGCACGTGTTCAACTCGTGCCTCGCTGGCGCGATCTACCTGTGGTCCAAGCGCACGCAATCCTCGGACCGGAAAGTATTTCACGCGCTCCTCAGCTTGCAGGCGTGGCTCAGCATCTCGTGGGGCGCCGGCGTGCTCGCGTGCTGGGAAGACGGCAACACCACGAACAACATCTTCCTCGCGCTGCTCGTCATCGGCATGAGCTGGGCCCTTGCGATCACGCGCTCCTTTCATCCGGTGCTTTTCGCCCTCGGCGTCATGCCGATGATGACGATATTCTGGTTGCGCGCCGTGTTCGCGCCGGGCGAGGCGGCCTCTGTGCTCGCGTTCTTCGCCCCGGTCTTTGCCGCCTACGCCTGGTTCCTCGGCGCCTCGGCGCGCGACCGCGTCAACCAGATGCTGGCCGCCCGCTTCGAACTTGAAGACATGGCCGCAGCGCTTGAAGCCGCACGCAACGACGCAGTGACCAAGACCGTCGACGCCCAAGCCGCCAGCGCTTCGAAATCGGCCTTCGTCGCCAACATGAGCCATGAGCTGCGTACGCCGTTGAACGCGATCTTGGGCTTTGCCGAAATCATCCAAAGCGAAGGCGTAGGCGGCGAGGTTCCGGCGCAGTATCGCGCGTACGCCGGCGACATCCGAGAGTCCGGCGCGCACCTGTTGAGTCTAATCAACGACATGCTCGACATCGCCAAGATCGAAGCCGGCAAGATGGAAATCGACCGCCAATTGCTCGACATATCGGGATCCGTCGACGCTGCCGTTCGTTTGATCTCGCAGCGCGCGGAAACCAAGCGCCAAACCGTGGCCGTCACCGTCGATCCGACGGTGCGCCTCGTTGCCGACGAACGAGCGTTCAAGCAGATCCTGCTGAACCTCTTATCGAACGCCGTGAAGTTCTCGCCCGACGGCAGCAAATTGGCCGTCGTCTGCGCCCATCAATCCGACGGCGCAATGCGCCTAACCGTTGAAGACGAAGGCCCCGGCATACCGGACGAGAAGATCAAGCAGCTCTTCCGTCCGTTCTCGCGCGTCGACAACCGCTACGACCGCAGCACCGGTGGAACGGGCTTGGGGCTGGCGCTCGTGCGCGGCCTCGTCGCGTTGCATGAGGGCAGGGTCTGGCTCGAAAACAAACCGACGGGCGGTCTCATCGCCACGATCGAATTCCCAAGCCTCGACGCTCGCCGCGCAGTCGCTTAGGCAGGCATTGGCCCCGTCATCGCCTTGAACGACTTGACGCGCGCCTCGCCGTCGGCGCGCTGCGCCGGCGTAAGGCGCCGCTTTAAAAGCCCTAAAGGCGTTTCGTCGGGACCAAGCACCTGGTTCGTCTTCGCATCGTATCCGATGCCTTGCACGCCCTGGGCGGCCGCCAGCAAGAAGTACATATACGCTTCGACCTCGTCCTTGCGCCCGGCGTCGCCTGTTTCGACCATCGTCGCGAAATTGTATTGGCCCTGCGCATACCCGTACTTGGCCGACCACTCGTACCAACGCGCGGCCTCGATCAGGTCCGACGCCACGCCAAGCCCGTGTTCATAGATCGTGCCCAAATCCATCATCGACCGGCGCTCGCCGCCCTTCGCAGCCTGATGGTGATACGTGCGCGCCTTCTCATAGTCGCGCTCGACCACGCCGCCTTTGCCGTCCATGTACTCGACGCCCAAGCGCCGTGCGGACTCGATGTCGCCCTTCGCGGCCTGTTCCGTCCACCACGCAATAGCTTCCGGATAAAGGCCGCGCCGGTAGAGATCTTCACCCTCCGAGCGCGCGGCGGTCTGCGCGGACGGCGTCTCCGCCATCGCGCGCACGCCGAACACCGCGACAGGAACGGCCGCACCGATGGCGGCTACAAGAGCCAGTCGGCCAAGAAAATGGATCATGGCGAGATGCGCTTAGCTGGCCAAAAGCAACAAACCGGCGCCCATCAACAGCGCGGACGCGGATGCCAGCACCAACTTCACGCGCAAAGGCAGGTTCAAGAAATTATGCATAGGGTGATGCTCCGGTTAGCGGTCGCCTGAAGCCTAACCCGCGCCGTCAAGTCACCGCAACCCACTCGCCGCTTTCGTGGTCGAGACGCGACAGCCTTCCATCCTGAATGTCGAAGTGCCAGCCATGCAGCTTCAGAGTTCCATTTTCCAACCGCTCACGCACCCAAGGATAGCCGGACAAATTTATGATGCTGTTTTGAATGACCGCGAACTCGGACGCGCGCCGCTGACCGTTGTTGTCAAGTGTATCAAAGTTTGCCGGCAGCAATGCACGCGCCGGCGCGGCCACCTCGACCCACGGTTTTAGATAGTCCGTGTCCGGCAAACCTTCGCCGTGATTGACCAGCGCTTTGACGCCGCCGCAATGCGCGTGTCCTTTGACGATGATGTCCGAAACGTTCAGCACCTTGATCGCGTACTCGACCGCCGCGCCGATCGAGCGCGGACGTCCGTCGGGAGCATGCGGCGGCACGATGTTGGCGATGTTGCGCGCCACGAAGATCGCGCCCGGCGGTGTATTGAACACGACGCTCGGCGACACCCGGCTGTCGGAGCACGCGATAATCAGGATCTTCGGATTCTGACCCTTCTCGGCCAGGCGCTCATACCGGCTGCGCTCGCGGGCAAAGGTCGTACGGCGAAACTTGCGATAGCCGTCGATGAGTTTATCGACCGGTGTCGCCTTGCCCCAAACCAGCATTCCCGGGACCCCATACTCGTTGCTCGTACTCGGACCTCGGCGAATACGAAAGTCGCGCGCTGCGCGCAACAAGCACGCAGCCGAACAGCGTTCATGCACACGCGCGCGACACCCAATTGCAACAGCGAGGTTGCGTGCGTTCCCCTGGTCCGCGAAGGCAAGTAACGAACGTGCGCGCTCGACGTTTTATAACACGTTCGTTTTGTGGAATGAGGGACGTACATACCGTAGACGGACAATCTACGAACGCGCGGCGATCAACGCCTTCTGAAGGTTCTTAACAATGGTGACGTTCGGCTTTTCTGTGATCCCCATCGCCTTGATGACGGCGAGAACACCAGGCTGAACGTTCGACAGGATCGTCCGCGTGCCACGCCGCGCGGTGTCGTCGATAAATTTCTCGAGCGCCGCCGCGCCCGAACCGTCGATGAGCGGCACGTTTCCCATGCGCAGGATAAAGGTCTTCGGCGGCGTTCGTAGATGCTCCAACACGTCGCCAAGCCTTGCCGCCGCGCCGAAGAAGAACGGTCCATTGATGCGAAACACCTCGACGTCGGCCGGAATGTCGCCGCGGCCTTCATAGACCTCGTGCTCGCGCGAGTAATCATCGACATCCTCGTCGATCACCCGCGCATTGGTCGAGATCTCCACCGCATCCGCCATGCGGTGCATGAAGAACAGCGCGGCAAGCAGCACGCCGATCTCGATCGCCGTCGTTAAATCGGTGAGCAGAGTGAGAACGAATGTCGTGAGCAGCACCGCGCGGTCGGCCGGCGGCGCCTTCATCAAATGCTGGAAATTCTTGAGCTCCGCCATGTTCCAGGCGACGACGACCAGGACAGCCCCAAGACTCGCAAGCGGCACATAGCTGGCGAGCGGCGCCAGAAACACCATGAACACCAGCAGGAATACGGCGTGCATCATGCCGGCAACCGGCGAGTACGCCCCGGCGCGAATATTCGTCGCCGTGCGCGCGATCGCGCCCGTTGCTGGAATGCCGCCGAAGAGCGACGAGCCGATATTCGCGATTCCCTGCGCCACCAGTTCGCAATTCGAGCGATGCCGCCGCCCGGTCATCCCGTCGGCGACGACCGCCGAGAGCAGCGACTCGACGCCGGCGAGAAACGCGATGGTGAATGCCGACGGCAAAAGCTCGCGCACCCGCGTCAGCGTGATCTCCGGAAAATGCGGCGCCGGCAACATACTGGGCAGCGCGCCGAACTTCGCGCCGATCGTCGTCACCGGCAGATGAAGCAGCGACACGGCTGCGGCGCCGGCGACGATCGCGATCAGGAACATCGGCCACTGCGGCCGCCACAACCTGCAGCCGATGATGATCGCCAGCGACAACATCGCGACCGCGAACGTCGCCGGCTGGAACGTATCGATCGCGCGCGTGTAGGTGATCCACTTCTCGACAAGGGCTGCTGGATTTTCTGCAAGCTGCAGTCCCAACACCTCGGCGACCTGACTGGAAAAGATGATGACCGCGATACCTGTCGTGAAACCGGTCACCACCGGATGCGGCACATATTTGATGAAGGTGCCAAGCTTCGCGAAGCCGGCCAGGATCAGCAGCAACCCCGCCATTAGCGTCGCGATCACCAAGCCGTCATAACCGTGTTCAGCCACGACGTTGAACACGACGACGACGAAAGCGCCGGTCGGTCCGCCGATCTGGAACCGGCTGCCGCCGAACGCAGAGATCAAGAAGCCGGCGACGATTGCCGTAAAGATCCCGCGATCCGGCGTGACGCCGCTCGCGATCGCCAGCGCCATCGACAACGGAAGCGCGACGATCGCAACGGTTAGGCCCGCCGTCGCATCGGCGACGAAGCGCTTGAGGTCATACCCCTCCCGCAGCACCGTCACTAATTTCGGTACGTAAAGTCTCCAATACGGCGTCGGCTGCGAGGGCATTGTGGCCCCTCAAATCACGATATCGAATCGTAGTATGATCGCGCACTGCAAAGCGAGCGGAGCGTTGCCGCACCGCATGCAAACCTGATTCGTCTGCACGCAAGAGTCGCGCGCGCAACAGTCGTGCGTTTGACACCTGACTCTGTGGACAGCGAGGATTCCCGCGCGTCGCGAGTGATTCGCTAGAGGGGAATTTGTGCATGTTTGAATCGGATCGTTTGGCCGAGATATTCGGCCGTCTTGGAGAGCCTGTGTTCTTGGCCCGTCATGCGGAGCAGAACGGGCGTCACGAAATCACGTTGCACACGATGGATCGCAGAAGCGCCGGGCGCTTGAGCGTCCGAGTGCGCGATGCTCTGCGCCGCGAAGGCGCGGAAGCGACCTGCCGCGTCGTCGCGCACAACCCGCGCGCTCTGCGCCGCGTTCGTTCGCTAGAAGCGCTGGCCCGCCGTTTCGGCGACGGCCGCGTCGTCTACGACCCGACCGGTTTCGTCGCGCGCTCTGAAGCCGTGACGGATTGCGCCCGCAGACTGCGCGCCACGCTCGGCGCATCGGTTCAAAGCGTTCTCCTCGATACCGCGCGCCGCACCCTCTACGTCATCGTGCCGGAATCGGCCGTGGCCGACCGCGCCGACATCGTTCGCCGCGCCGGCGTCATGATGACCGAATGGCAGCAAAGCGTCGATCCGCGCTTCGCGCTCGCCGTCCGCATCGGCGTCGAGCCGCCGCGCGGCCTGCGCTTGGTCAGTGTCGACGCGCACTCGACGACGCAGACCATTCGCCGTCAGCTTATCGAACGTAAAGGCTGGATCCGCGGCGCCATCGCCGTCGGCGCAGCTGCGCTGTTCGGCGCGGCCGTCACCGTTCCCGCCCTCGCAGACCCCGCTGTTTCGAAAACGAACGGCTCGATCTTTGTTCGTGGCGGCGCGTACGACGAAACCGGCAGCGACAGCAACGGCGAAGGCGAAATCCTCGGCAAGGTCACCTTCCCGATCGGCCAACAGTTCGGCGCCCAGGCTGAAGCCGCAGTCGGCACCGAAGAATACTACGGCTTCGGCGGCCATCTCTTCTGGCGCGATCCCAGCTGGGCGATGGCCGGCGCATTCGTCTCCTACGACGACACCAACGGCGTCGAGATGACCCGCTACGGCGCGGAAGCCGATGTCTACCTCGGCCAGTTCACCGTCGGCGGCCGCATCGGCCAGCAAGAAGGCGATGTTGGCGACGGCACATTCGGCAGCGTCGACGTCAGCTTCTATGCGACGCCGAACGTGGCGATCCGCGCCGGCTTCGAACTCGAACCGGATGACGGCCGTGATGAAGTCGGCCGCGTCGGCTTCGAATGGCAACCGGCGTTGGATTCCTCGCCGGGGCTGTCGGTCTTCGCCGACGGCGAATGGGGCGACGACTACGAACACATCCGCGCGGGCCTGAAGATCCACTTCGGAACCGACGGCATGAGCCTGCTCGATCGCGAGCGCAAAGCCGATCCGTCCACCGTTACCGGCAACCGCCGCCACGGTTACGGCGGCTACGGCTACACGCCGCCCAGCTAGTAATGTTATGGCAGTGAGGTCATGAACGAATCGATTGACCTCACTGCCAAATCCGTTCTCTTCGCCTGGGAGTTGGGCGCCAACCTCGGTCATGTCAAGCCGATGGCGGCGCTCGCCCGGGCGCTCGCGCTGCGCGGCGCGAAGGCGACGTTCGCCGTTCGCGATCTGACAAACGTTCGCCAGATCGGCAAGCGCGGCGAATTCACGATCCTGCAAGCGCCGATTTGGCCCGACCACGTCCACGGCGGCCACAATCCTGTCTTCGCCAGCTATGCCGATGTTTTGACGGGTGTGGGTTTCGCGGATCAGAACAAGCTCGGCGCCGTCGTCGATGCGTGGGACACGGTGCTCACGCTTATCAAGCCCGATCTCGTCGTCGCCGATCACGCACCCGCCCTGCAAGTCGCGATGCTCGGCCGGTCGCAACCGCTCGTGACTGTCGGCACGCCGTTCACGATGCCGCCGCTCCACCTCGAGCGCTTGCCGCCCATTCGCGCCGACCAGTCGCCTGCGCTGCCGGAAGCGCGTCTGCATCAAGCCGTAAAAACCGTTCTCGCCACACGCGGCCTGCAACCGCCGGCGCGGCTCGTTGACGTCTTCCAAGCCGACGAACGCTTGATCTTCGGCCTGCCCGAACTCGATCCATATCGTGCCTATCGAAACGAACCGATACTCGCACCGCCCGAACCTCTGCCGTCATTTGTTGAGCCGCCGGTCAAGCCGCGTCTGTTTCTGTATGCGGGCAGCGAGGTGCCCCACCTCGAAAAACTGATCCAAGCGCTCGTCACGATGGACATCGACGTGGTCGCATATCTGCGTGGCGACGTCGGACCGCTGCCGCATTTCCTCAAGCACCGCGGCCACGAGGTTTACGAGACGCCGCCGCCGCTCAACGAGATTCTCCCGCGCGTCTCGCACGTGCTGTCGCAAGGCGGCGCGTTCACCTGCCAAGCCGCAATCGCGGCCGGACGTCCGCATCTCGTCATGCCGCTGCACAATGAGACCGAACTAAATTTCGCGAACTTGAGCACGCTCGGCGTCGCGCGTCGCCTCGACTCGGCGAAGGACGAAAAGGTTGTGCGCAAGAAGATCGACGACTTCCTCACCGACACGCAGCTCATCCACAACGCGCGCCACTGGGCGCTGACGCTGCAAGGCCGCCGGCAAGCAAACGGTTTGGACGAAGCTGTCGCCGCCGTCGAACGCTGCCTCGCGCGCGGTCAGATGCGCAGTTCGCGCCTGCGTTCCGCAGCCGCCGCGGCGCAGCCGTCGTAATACGCCATCAGTACCAAACTCGCCGCCGCCGCCGAATACCAACGCAGCAGCGTCCACGTCGAGAACCCGACGGACATCTCAAGGTTCTCTTTCATGAGGCCCAGCCCATGCGCGACGTGGCCCGCGCGTCGCGCGACCGCCATCTTCATGTGATGCGGCGGCGCCGTGGTGAGACGGCACATCCAAACATTCGAATACCCATACCGCCAGTAACGCCGCATCTGTGTCGCCAACCCGTCCGACACGTCATGCCGCACATACCAGTTGCGATCGACGACGGTTCGCGATCCCGCTGCCGCGAGGCGGCAAGCAAGTTCCGTGTCTTCGCCCGCGCCCGGAAACTCAGGTCCAAATCCGAACCCGCCCAATCGTTCGAACATCGCGCGTCGGATCGCGACATTCGCCGTGACGAACAGCGGCACATTCGCCCCGCCCAGCGGCTGAGGGATGAGGTCGTAGTGACCGTTCACACGTTCGAAGAACCGCGGCCGTTCGGGAAGGTTCGGTCGCGTTGCGCCGATCAGAACGTCGATCTCCGGATTGGCGTCGAGCCGCGCTTCAAGCCAATCGAGCCAATACGGCGGCGGCACGCAATCGTCGTCGGTGAAAACGATGTAATCGCCCCGCGCGCGCGCCGCACTCTCGTTGCGCGCCCGCGCGATGCCGACATTCTGCGGCAAAGGACGATACGAGGCGATATCTTCGAAACGACGAGCGGTCTCGCCATAGGCAACGTCGTGGCTGCCGTCGTTCACGACGACGATTTCGCGCGAGGCACGGCCTTCAACTTGAGGTCGCAATGCCGTAAGCAATCGCCCAAGGCCCTGAGGGCGGCGATAGGTCGAAACAGCCACCGACAATCGTGGCGCAGTGCCGTGGTTCATGTCGCTCACACGCCTCACCGAATCGATGCGGGATAATAGACGTGCAACCGCGCAACACGATTGGCCGCCGCTATTCATCCACCGCCAATGAACCGAGGGGCAGCCGCGGGCATTGCTCTGCGGCGCATCTGTTCGAAACTTGCCGAACCTTACACAGGTTGATTCGGCGGCGCATGGAACAAGAACACTACGTAAGCGGCAGGATCGTATCGACCGATCCCCTTGTGACGTTCTCGAAGCGCAGCCTCGGCGTGCCGCTCGGCATCGCCAGCGCGCGTCCTGAAGCGTTTCGCGGGCGCAAGGCGCTGCATCTGATCGGCTTCTCGCATACGATCGAGGTCGGGGAGTCCATGACGGGCATCGCGCAAGAACTCGCAGCGCTCTCTCGCGAACAGCCAGACGGTCGCTTCGTTTTTCTCGCGAACACGGAGTTCGAGGCCTATCAACTCTCAACCGTCGGCGTCGCCTCGATGATGTCGAACCAGCTGATATTTGTCGACGAGAAAACGTTCCGTCCGCGCGAATGCGAGATGCGCTTCGATGCCATCTACAACGGCCGCCTCGTGCCCTCAAAGCGGCACGAACTTGCGCGCGACGTGCGGAGTTTAGGCCTGCTCTATGACATCGGGTCGCCGAGCACGCCGCCGCAGTACGAACACATCCGCACGCTTTTGCCGCAAGCCACCTTCATCAACCACGAAGTCGGCAAAGGTTCGTACCGTCAGCTGACGATCGAAGAATGCGCCGCGCAGATCAACACCGCGCGCGTCGGCCTATGCCTATCTGAGGAAGAAGGTGCAATGCAGGCGTCGCTTGAGTATCTGCTCTGCGGCTTACCCGTGGTGTCAACGCGCAGCATCGGCGGGCGGGATCGCTATTTGCCGGCGCCGTTCGGCCGCATCGTTGGCGATGACCCCAAAGAAGTCGCCGACGCCGTCGCCGCGTTCACGCGCGCGCGCATTCAAAAGGCGGCGGTGCGCGGACACATCATGCACCTCATCAATTTCGACAGGCACAATTTCTTGATCGCGGTGAACAAGCTGGCAAAGGAAACGTTCGGCATCGGCCATCTCTTCAAGTCGTTTGCCCCATTTGAGATCGGCCTGACGCGGTGGCGAAAAGCCGACGACATCCTCGCGCCGCTGGCCGCCGCATGACCAAGCCTCCAGACGTGACGAATACGCTCGCGGGTGGCTGCATCGTAAGCCTCGACCCCTTGATCACGATCACCAAACGCGAGCCTCATTTGCCGCTCGGGCTGGCTCCCTCGCGTCCCGACCTCTTCGCCGATCGGCCGGGATTGCATCTCGTCGGGGCCACGTGGTCGTGCGAGTCCGAATCGCTCGTCAACGAGATCGTAAGCGATCTTGTCGAGGCGTCCGGCCGGCTGCCGCAAAGCCACTTCGTCATCATGGCGAACACGCCGATGGAAAGCGTATTGCTGTCGCGCGCGGCCGTTCCCAACATTTTGGCGAATGAACTGATCTTCGTCGACGAACGCCTGTTCACGGTTCTACCGGAAGGGCAGGCACGAGGTAATCGCTTCGATGCGATCTATGTGGCCCGCCTCGACCGCATGAAACGCCATGAACTTGCCGCCGCGATTCCGAATCTTGTGGTCGCGCATGGGCCGCCGGCCGCCGCCGATGCAGAACGCGTCAGGCGTCTGTTGCCAAGCGCGCGCTTCGCCAACTTCGACGGCCCCAACGGCGTCTACCGTTATCTCAAGGATCCGGAGGTCGTGACCTTGATGAACCGCTCGGCCGTCGGGCTTTGCCTGTCTGCCGTCGAAGGTTCGATGCGCGCGTCGTTGGAATACAGACTTTGCGGTACGCCCGTCGTGTCGACGCACAGCACGGGCGGGCGTGACCGCTACCTTCTAGGGCCGCACGCGCGTATCGTCGCTGACGAGCCGGACGCTATCGCGGCGGCGGTTCACGAACTCAAGGCGTCGCACTTCAACCGCGTCGCGGTCCGCGATTTCGTTGGTCAACTTGTAGGCTTCGACCGCCATAATTTCCTGCTGAATCTGAACAAGCTCGTTGAGCGCCAGTTTGCCGTACGCGATCGCTTTCGTTCGTTCGCGCCGTTCTTGCGGTACCCTGTCGCGTGGCGCCCCACCTCGCAAATCCTCGAACCGCTTGAGACGTTACAACGCCGGGTCTCAGCGCGCTGACTGCCGCTCGTCCGGCGTGGCGAGGTTCATCAAGAACTGCCGCGTACAGGCTTCCCAGGAAAAATTCATCGCAAACGAGCGGCACGCTTGCGGGCTGATCTGCAACGCGCGCAACGCGGCGCGCTGCAGATCTTCGTCCAGCGCACCGACGGTTTCATTGCCGCCGATGATGTCGATCGGCCCCTGTACGGGATGCGCCGCGACGGGCAACCCGCTCGCCAACGCTTCAAGAACCACAAGCCCGAAGGTGTCCGTGCGCGAGGGGAAGACGAACACGTCGCTCGCGCCATAATACCGGGCGAGCTCCGCTCCGAACTTCGGACCGGCGAAGTGAGCCTGAGGATAGCGTGCGCGCAATTCGGCAAGCTGCGGTCCGTCGCCGACGATCAGCTTCGATCCCGGCAAATCGAGCTTCAAGAATTCCTCGACGCTCTTCTCGATCGCAACGCGCCCGACATACAGAAACACCGGCCGCGGCAGATCGAGCCAATCCTTCGCCGCCGGTTTGAACAAGTCCGTGTCGACGCCGCGCGACCACGGCCGCAGATTCTTGAACCCGCGCGCCGTCAAATCGCGCTCCAACGTGCGCGTCGCCACCATCACGGCCGTTGCCGGTCCATGAAACCAGCGCAGGCCCGCATACGGCCAGGCCGTCGGGACGCCGAAGCGCGCGTGGATATACTCGGGAAAACGCGTATGGAACGACGTCGTAAATGAAATGCCGCGCCGCATGCAGTTGCGCCGCGTCGCAAGGCCCAGCGGTCCTTCTGTCGCGATATGGATGGCATCCGGCTTGAAGGTGTCGATCACGCGGCCAACCGCGCGGCGCGCAAACAGCGCCAGCTTGATCTCGGGATAGGTGGGCATCGGGATCGTGCGAAACCCGTCGGGCGTCACGAACCGAACATCGTGGCCCAACCGAACAAGTTCCTTGCCCAACGTCTCAAGCGTCCGCACGACGCCGTTGACCTGCGGCGCCCACGCGTCCGTTGTGATCAAGATCCGCATCGGCCGCCGCCAGCGCGGAAATGCGAGTGTCTCGTCTGATGGAGGCAGCCGTTCGTCGGCCAGACGCGGATGGGCTCGCGCCTGCGTGCGCGGGGCCATCTTACTCGGCCGCCTGCGGCAGCGTGGCCGCCTGCGGCTGGTGCGTCGGAAGTGCTTGAGTCCACGTCACAATTTGCAGCTTTCCGGCATAGTCTTCAACCAGCGCGGTACAGCTCTCGACCCAATCGCCGTCGTTGCAATAGAGGATCTGGCCGATCTGCCGCATCTCGGCCTTGTGGATATGGCCGCAAACGACACCGTGCACCTGCCGCCGTTCCGCTTCCCGCGCCACCGCCTCTTCAAAGCGGCCGATATACTCGACCGCGTTCTTGACGTGATCTTTGAGCCAACGCGACAGCGACCAATACGGCATCCCAAGCCGACGTCGCACACCCGCGACCACATCGTTCAGCCTCAGCGCAAGCGAATAAGCCCAATCGCCCGCGTGCGCGAGCCAGCGCGCATAGGTCACGATCCCATCAAAATGATCGCCGTGCAGGACCAGCAGTCGCCGACCGTCGGCCGTCTGATGGATCGCATCGCCCGCAAGCTCGATGCCCGCCAAGCAAAGCCCTGCATAGTCGCGGAACGCCTCGTCGTGATTGCCGGGGATGTAGATGACGCGCGTGCCCGCTTGCGCCTTGCGCAAAATCTCGTCGATCACCGCGTTATGGCTCTTGTGCCAAAACCACGACCGGCTGAGCCGCCACCCATCGACGATGTCGCCGACGAGGTAGAGCATGTCGCATTCGTTGTGGAGCAGGAAGTTCAGCAGCAGCTCCGCCTTGCAGCCGCGCGTGCCCAGATGCGTATCCGAGATCCAGATCGTGCGATGCCGCTTCGGCGCCGCCACCCAATGGCGGGGCGATGACCCGCCGCCCGTCTGCTTCCACCGCTCGAAAAAAGCGCCCGCATCAGCGACACGGCTCAATGCATCTACGCCGGACATTTGAACCCCCGAAACACATCGCGGCGGGAAAGCCGCGAATCAGCCGTTTTCCGCGCATATTCAGGTGCCGGTACGCGGTGAAGCTTTGATGTCGAGGCGATGATTTATTTATGGAATGCCGAGCGCTGGCTAACATGAGTAAGTAATTAACCAAGTATTCGCAAAGCGCACTTTGAGCGTCTATCCGCCTCCAACGAGGTCGGTAACGGTCCGGACGCCACTTTCCGTGAACGTAACTTCGGCACTGCAACAAAACTTGAGAGCCACACTTCCAAGCCCTTTTAACCTCGGGAACTCACCCGTCCAGAATCGAAACGCTAGGGAAATCAAAGCGATGCACCGCGAGCGCCGATCCGGGACTGAACGTTTAACGCTTGATTTATTCCCGCAGTGAGGGCATATTTGTGCAGCGCAGTAAGGCCTTGGCTTTACTCCGCAGCCCTTCCTGGGCGTTTCCTCCCTTAACTTGGGCCGCTTGGCACCCGCCTCGCGGTCCTTTTTTTGTGCATGCCTCAAATCGGGCGCCAGGCGCCGCGCGCAGGTGGCACCGACGCGTCGCCGCCGTTCAACGCCCGCTGCATGAAGACGATGTCGACCCAACGGCCAAGCTTGAAACCGGCGGCCTTCACCGTCCCCGCGTGGGCGTAGCCAGCCTTTGCGTGCAACGCGATCGACCCGCTGTTCTGGGAATCCCCGATGACAGTTACGACCTGTCGCGCGCCGGCCGCAGTGCAACGCGCGATCAGCGGCGTCAACAATGCCGTTCCGGTGCCACGTCCCAGCCGGTCGTCGCGAATGTAGACGGAGTCCTCAAGCGTGTAGCGGTACCCCGTGCGGGGCCGAAACGGCGATGCATACGCAAAGCCGACGACCTCGCCGCCCTCAACGGCGACAAGCCACGGCAAACCCATCGCAAGGATATCGCGCCATTTGGCGGTGTAATCGCCAAGCGGCGGCGGCGCTTCGTCGAACGTGCCGAAGCCGTGCAGAACGTGATGTGAATAGATGGCGTGAACCGCCGCGATGTCGTCGCCGTTCGCGTCGCGAACGCTAACCGTCATTGCGCCGCTTGGCTGGACGACAACGCTGAGCGCAAGAAGCGCCAATCGACTTCGCCCAACGCCCGGACCAACGTCGTCATCGCGTGCGTCACACGCTTGATGCCGGCCGACCGTTCGATGCGCTCTTCATCCATATAAAGCGCGCGATTGATCTCGATCTGCAGCGCATGAAGACCCAGCGCCGGCCGCCCGTAATGCTCCGTCGAGAACCCACCCGCATAGGGATTGTTCCGCACCACCGCAAAGCCCTGCATGGCGAGCGCGCGTTCCATCATGTCCGTCAACCGCCGCGCGCACGACGTACCGAACCGGTCGCCCAGGATGATATCAGGACGCGTCGCGCCGATATCTTGATCCAGCGGCCCACCGACGGATGGCATCGAGTGGCAGTCGATCAATACCGAACAGCCGAACCGCTTATGCGTGGATTCCATCAGCCCGCGTAGCGTCGCGTGATAAGGCTTGTAATAGGCGTCAATGCGCGCCTGAACTTCGCTAAAGCTGATCTTGCGCGAATAAATCTCGGCACCGTCCCGCACAACGCGCGCAATGGTTCCCAGCCCCGCCATCACCCGCGGGCTGCGGCTATTCACGAATTGGGGCAGCGGCGCATCGAACATCGCCGGATCCAGTTCGTAAGCTTCACGATTAGGGTCAACATAGGCGCGCGGAAAATGTGCCTTTAGCAGCGGCGCGCCCAAGGTTGGCGCCGACCCGAAAATCTCATCGACGAAACTGTCTTCCGACCGGCGGATAACCGTACCGTCAAGGCGCGTGGCCTGCAGGAAAGACTTGGGGTAAACGCGGCCTGAATGGGGCGATGCGAACACAAACGGCAGCGTTTGTTCGGCGGGCGACACAACCTCAAACGGCGGATCAATCGCCAATCCCCGCTTTTCACCGCCCGTCAGCCGCACGATTTAACCTTTGTTTGATACCAAGAGTGGAGCATCGAAGAGGGGCGCGATCAAGACCGCCGTCGCTTGCCGCAGGTTGCAAAAATAACCGAACAACGGCAAAGCCTTGGCTGTTGCAGGGATTCCGCCGTAAATTCACGTCGACGCTTCCACCGCGCACTGCAGCGGCAGGGTGGCCGAAAACGGGGGCTATAAGGACCATGGCGAAAATTCTTCTCGCCGAAGACGACGAATCAATGCGCCGTTTCCTGGCCAGCGCCCTCGAAAAGGCCGGTCACGAAGTCGCATCCTTTTCGCAAGGCGACGAAGCGTTCGATTGCCTGCAAGGCAGCGACGGCTTCGATCTCCTGCTCACCGACATCGTCATGCCGGTGATGGACGGCATCGAACTCGCCCGTAAAGCGGCCGACGTCGCGCCCAAGATGAAAATCATGTTCATCACAGGCTTCGCCGCCGTCGCGCTGAACCCGAAAAGCAACGCCCCGAAGGACGCCAAAGTCCTCTCGAAACCCTTCCATCTGCGCGATCTCGTGAACGAGGTCGAGCGCTTCATGGCCGCCGCCTAGGCGCCAGGCCCGCAAAGTTTCCGCCCTTGTCTTGGGAAAGGCCCGCCGCTATAGGGTTGCCCCCGGCGCGGCCAGGCCCAAAGCCTTGTCCGCGCGCGACGTGAAGTGGGCGTGTAGCTCAGCGGGAGAGCACTACGTTGACATCGTAGGGGTCACAAGTTCGATCCTTGTCACGCCCACCATTCCCTTCAATAGCTTAGCGATATCCGTTAACGGCACGGCCAAATCTGCCGGCGCGCGCAGCGATTTTCCCACTAGCCATAACCGGCAAGTCGTGCCTTTTCTCACACCTAGTCTGGCCGCCCGGGAGAGCAGGTGGACGGGATGGTTGTGGATTTGATCGACCGGCAAAGAAGCGGTGGCGACGACACGCCGGCGATGGCCACGGTCGTCTTCTTCGACATCGTCGGCTCGACCGAAACGATGGCGCGCCTGGAAGACGAAGACTGGCGCGACGCGCTGGACAACGCGCGCGACCTCCTCGACCCGCAGATCGACTTCATTATCGACGCCGTGCGCGAACTCGGTGGCACCATTGCGCGTGTTCAGGGCGACGGCGTGATGGCCGTGTTCGGTGCGCCAAAGCCGCTGGAGAAGCACGCCATCGCCGCCTGCGCCGCCGCGCTGAAGGTGCGCGATCACTTCCGCGATCGCATGCTCATGCTGGGGCCGGGAAAATTCGCCGCCATTCGCATCGGCATCCACTTCGGCCGCATCATCATTCGCACGCGCAAGAACGACGTCGGCGGCGTTCTCGATATCTTCGGCCGCGCCACGCACGACGCCAAGAAAGTTGAAGCGTTGTGTCCCCCGAACGCGGTCTTGGTCACGCACGAGACGTTGCTGCTCGCGGGGGCTGCCGTCGAAGCGAGGCACTGGGAAGGCGCGCTGTTCGAAGTCGTGGCCGTCGCTCTGCATCACGACCTCGATCGCCAATTCCCGGCCGACTTGCTCGAACCATTCGTCGGACGAAAAGACGTGCTCGACCGCTTAGTCGCCAACATGGGCCTAGCGAACAAGCACAAGGCCAAGACCATCGCTCTTGTCGGGACCGCCGGCGTCGGCAAAAGCCGCATCTTGTTCGAGCTGTCGCGCCGCGTGGAATCCCAAGGCGTGCGCGTGATCGAAATGCGGGGCCACGCCGCACACAAACTGACGCCGTTCGCGCCCGTCAAACCGCTGATCGCCAAACTGCGTCCCGCCGGCGGACCCACGGACGAGGCGACGGCGCGTGCGCTGCCGGCCTCGCTCGAGCAAGGCATATTGGAACTCACCGGCGCGCCGACGGACGACGAATGGAACAAGCTTGAAGCGTCCGCACGCCGCCAAGTCATGATCGAAGCCGCGTGCATGTTGGTCGCGCGCGCCGCCAGCACCGGTCCGCTGCTCGTCGTCGCGGACGATGCCCAGGACTTCGATGCGGAAACCCACGATTTCCTTGAGCGCCTGAAGTCGCTCGTCGCGGATGCCAAGGTCGCGATCGTGGTCACCGCGCGCACGCACAAAGCGGTGCCTACCGCGGTCGACGACGTCATCGGCCTCGAACTGTTGAACGAAGATCAAGCCTGGCAATTCGCCCACTCGACGGCGGCCGGCGCCGAGATTGATCAAGCCGACATGGCGCGCGCGATCAAAAACGCCGGCGGCAATCCGCTGTTTCTGCAATCGCTGATCCGCCACCTGCGCAGCGGCGCAAGGAACGGCGCACCGCCCGCCGCACTGGCGAGCCTCGTGCAGGCGCGCATGAACAATCTGACCAACGACGCGCGCACGGTCTTATGGGCTGCCAGCGTGCTGCGCGCGACCGTCGCGAAGCGAACGCTGGCCGCAACCGTGGACATCGACGACGCGCTACTCGAGCCGTTGCTCGCGGAACTCGAGCGCGAGGATCTCATTGCGGTCGACGCCGCCGGCGTGCGCTTCCGCCACGCCATGCTCCATGACGCCGTCGACGGCTTGCTCGCGCGGCGATTGCGCAACGAACTTCACGCGCGCGCACGCGCCGTGCTGGAGACCCAGCCGCAGACCGCCGAGCTTCTCGATCAACTGGCGTATCACGCGGACGAAACGGACGATTTCGTCGGCGCGCTGGCCTATTTGTCGAAGTCGGTTCAACTTGCCAAGCGCACGTCGTCGCTCAAGACCATCCGCGCTCTCTACGACCGCGCGCAAAAGCTCAAGGACAAGGCCGGTGCCGACGCGGGGCCGGCATGGGCCGCCGTCACCATCGAAAGTCTCGACGCGCTTCAGCAATCCGGCGACCGCGAGGAATATCGCAGAGCGCTCGAATTCGTGGCCGAGCATGCAGCGCGCACCGGCGACCTCCCCAACGAGGGCCTGGCGCGCGCACATTTGGCGCTGCAATGTTGGATGAGGGCCGAACACGACGTCGCCCTTGAACATGCGCGCGCCGCGCTCGCCATTGCTGGAAAACTGAAGCCGGAGCAAAGTCTCGCATTGCGTGCGCTGGCTCAACCCCATCTCGCAAACATCGAACACGCCCTCGGCAACATCGACCGCGCGATTGCGCTCCATGAAGAAGTCGTCGCCGCTTTGGAGGGCGAGTATGAGAAGACGACGCTCGGCCGCATGATCGTCCCAAGCGTCCGCTCTCGTGCATTCCTCGCATGGTTCATGATCGACCGCGGCCGTTTCGACGACGCCCGTGCCCACATCGAGCGTGGCGAGGAAACGCTGCTCGCGATCCAGCAACCTTATTCGCGCGTCCTGCTGAACGCCGCGCGCGGCTATCTCGCGCTGCGCACCGGCCGCCCGCAAGACGCGATCGCGCCTTTGGAACAAGCGCGCGAATTCTGCCTCCAGGGGTTCTTCGTGATGGAGGCCTGCGTCACCGGCTGGCTTGCGGCCGCGCTGATCGAAGTCGGCAACCATCAACGCGCCCGCGACATCGCCGCGCACTCGATCGAGAAAGAGCTCTACCGCCACGGCGGCCGCTACACCTGGGTCTTCGTCCACATAGCCTTGGCCGAAGCGCTGCTTCTTTGCGGCGAAAAGGAAAAGGCGCTGACGACCGCCGACACCGCTCTCGATATCGCGCAGACCAGCAACGAACCGATCAATATCGCGCAAGCCCTGTTCGCACGAGGCCGCATCAAGGCGAGATTAGGCGATAGCGCCGCCGGTCTCAGTGAGCTACGCGCCGCGCTCGCGCTGGCCGAGCGTCACAAACTCGACCCGCTGGCGCGCGACTGCCGCCGCGCGCTCGACGAATTCGGTCCGAAGTAACTACCCGATCTGCGTTGGCGAAAACCGCACGTGCAGACTGTTGGGCAGCCCGAGCAACAACGCCGTGTCGCCCTTCGGCCCTGCGGCCCGCCGCATCAGCTTTAACTGCGCGCACGCCTTCAGCATCTCGCGCACGAGCAACAACCCGATCCGCTCGCCCCAGCAATGATGCAGCGCCGTTCGATCGCCCGAAGCATCCTTGTCGCCGCCCGGATGCGGCGCGTCCGCATTCTTAGGCCCGCCGAACGTCAGATAGGAATTCGGATCGCGCGCCAGCGAGAACTCGTCGGGCGGCGGACTGCCGAACACGCGCCAATCGCGGTTCGCCGCCATCACCATAAGCACGACAAGATCGCCGTCTTCGACCGTGCCGCCCGACGGCAGCTTGTTCCAATTGGGATCGTCCGGATCGGCCTTCACCGTGCGGAACTGAATTGCCCCCGCGGGGTTGAGCCTCAGCGCCTCTTCGATGAACCGCGTAAGCATCCGATCGTCGGTCGCCCCTTGCGCCGCGAACAAAACGTCCGTGTCCATGCTGTGATCGATGATGAGCTCCATCACGCGGCAGAACGGCGAACCCACATTGACCATCAACGCACCGAGAAGGTCGGTGATGATCAACCGCGTGCGCCGGACCTTGTCGTCCGGGCTGCCCGGTGCCGTCGGCCATTGTTCGACGAGCTTGGCCAGCAGATTGCGCGCGCCCGACGGCGATGCCGCCTCTTTCGCGATCAGCTGATCGATGTGCAATTGCATCTCGACCGCCGCTTGACGCGCCATGCCGGCAAGATCGCTGCGCCGGTTGATGTTGGTGAACACCTCGGCGAACGCGAACCGCGTCCACGTCTGCAGCGTCAGATACGGCGCCGAACTCTCCGGCACCGGCGCCGCTCGCATCAGCCACTCGCGCGGCGTCTCCGCCGCATTCGTGCGCCCATACTTGGCCGCGATCGCAACCGGCGTCAGCCAACCCGGCCCCGTCACGCCGAAGAACTGATGGACGAACTGGAACGGCACCAGAAAGCCGAACTGCTGCAGCAAATCCATGCGCCCCGCCGGCCCCACGCGCATCAACGCCTGACGCGCCGCCTGCGCCGTAAACGCAATCATCTCCTCGTGCAGACCTTTGATCCCGTTCGGCGAAATCGCGCTATAGGCCCGCCACAGCATCTCCGTACGAATCTTCCGGTCCGCGTCACCGTCGGGAAGGCCGATGATCACAGTATCGGCGGTCAACTGCTTGCCGATGTCGAGATAGTGTTTCTCCGTGAACACCTTGCTGTTCGTCTGCGCGTGCGCGACGTCCGCGTGCCGCCCGATGAACACAACACCGCGCTCTTGGCCCGTGCTCGACTTTGAAAGCACCAAGCGCTTTGTCGAAGGCAGCGTGAGATCCGGCCTGCCGATGATCGGTTTGGCAAACTCCTGAAGCCGCTCCTTCGAGATCAACTCGAACCCCGGCCGGATCGAGCCTTCGCCGGGCCGGCAAAAGGCCGAGGTCGCATCCGGCGGTAAACGATCCTTCTCGTCCGCGATCCCACCCAACTCTTTCAACGCACCGAGAGCATCGAGACTCGGCACGAAGAAGTAGTCGCCCCCTCGCGTCGTAACGAAACGCGGCAGATGCGTCTCGGGCGCCGTCCGGCCGCTTTCTTGGAATGCGTCCGTGTGCCGCGCCGCCGACGCGCCGGTCAGCGGACAAAGCCCCGCGCCGACCCGGCCAAATACCTCGCCGGAATTGATCCAGTCGCGTTGAATGAACTCAAACTGCAAATCGATCCGCGCGTTCAACGCCACAAAGAACAAACCACGCGGCTCGCCGTCGCCGTTCGACCCCGGCGGCAGCAGCGAACCGCCATACGATATGCCGCGACGCAGAACGCGATGCCGCCGCGCCGCTTCGCCGTTGATGTGATCGCGCGGATTCGTCCGCCGCACATGCGCGCCGATCGGACACTTCTGCCCGTGCGTATCCTCCGCCTCAAAGCGGAAGTCGTTGATCGTGTTCGCATCATTGGGTGTCGTCGCCGCCTGCGCATCGGGATGACGCACGACGGGCGTCCCGTTCGGCCAACGCCCCATCATTTGCGCAGCAAGCCGTGCGCGCTCGTCGGGATCGCGCCGCCGCTCTTTCAGGAAAGCATGAAACCCGCCGACATCCTGCTCAAGCTTGCGCCACACGAGATAGGTCCCGCCGTTGCGCAAGGTCGCGTTCGCAGGCTCGACGGCCGTCAAGCCATCTTCGTCCTTGAACCCAAGGAACAGCTCGCCCGTCGCAACCGGCGCCCAAGTTCCGTCCGCCATGGGACGTCCACCGCCAGGCGGTGGAGGGGAGGGTAGGGGGCCGCCGTGAACATCGGTCAGCACGAACGGCTGACTGATACCGTCGCGAAACCCGAAGTGCTCCATGCGCCACGGATACTCGTGAACTTTGCCGTCCTTCGCCGTGAACGGATCTTCGCCCATTTCGATGTGAAGAATCTCCGCGCCGATCGCATCAATCGCAATCTCGTTGATCTGCACGCGCAAGCGGCTCGGCGCGCCGTTCGCCCCAACGCCGCGATTGAACTCGCGCACCGCAGCGCGAAGCTTCGCCCGCTCGCTCACATCGCGCGCAATCAACTGCGGGCTCGACAGCATCAGCAGCGCATGCACACGCCGCTCGCCCAGCGCCCCATGCCAGTTCTCCGGCGCGGATTCGCCGTTGTCGCCCAGCAGATGCGCCCGCGCCGCCATCCCTTGCTGAAACGCCTCGGGAAACGTGCGCAGCGTGTCGCCGTTCACACCCAGCGTCTTCAGGCCGTTGAACGTGAACGAAAGCGTCGACCGCCAAGGCAAACTGCCGAGCGCGGAGGTCACATCCGCAAACGATTTCGACCGGCCGCTCGCCACTGCATCGATCGTCTGCACGATACGCGCAGCGCGATCGTCCGCGGCCTTCTTGCCGTCGCGCAATTCCCGAGGCTTGCGCGTTTCATCCGCCGCATTCGTCCGCTGCACAAATTCGATCAAATCCTTGGCATCGCCGGGTCCGTCATTCGACGACCCGTCCAACGCCGGCAAGGCGAACTGCGCCCGGTTCTTTTTTTCGTTCTTCGACAGAAATCGCAGAAACAGAAACAACGCCAAGCCGCGATGCGCCGCGGTGGTCGTGTGCGACTGAAGGTGCGAAACGTCGACAGCTAGGTTTGGCGTCGCCATTTTCTAAGCTCCGAAAGCCGGTCCGTTTGTTCGTTGTCGTAAAGCCCGGCGTCGTCCGGGAAATTCTTGGTATAGGCCTGCTGCTCGATGACGAATTCGTCGAACAAGGCCGCGACATCGCCGACCGACTTGCCGTCCGGACCGCGCGTACGCGCGACAAAGGCGTCGAACTGATCCTTGAACACGCGCAACTGCTGCACCCGCGCCACCGAAAGATCCGGATAGGCCGCAAAGAACGCGTTCGTCTCGATCTGATGCGCGCGCACATAGAGCCAAAACCGCTCGAAATCCTTCGCGCCCGCGCGCGGATACCCTTCGCAGTTGCTCCAGATCCGATCCATCTCGGAGGCGATCCGCTCCGAGAACATGCGGATGTAAGCCTTCAGATCGCCATCGTAGTTCGACGTGAAAACCAGCCACGACGGAAAAACCGGCGCATCGGCCGCCGGCATCTTGTCGGCAAGCCGATAGTCGGGCGAATACGGCATCGGCACACTGGGCGGCAATGTCGGCGGCGAAGCATGCGGATCCGCGCCAGTCTGCGGTGCGGGCTCGTACTCGACGCCTTTGACGGCCGAATAGCGCAAATACTGCTCCGGCCGAATGATGAACCAGCGCGCGAAGTGGATGGTGGCGATAGCGCTGATCGGCGTCGGAATGCCGGCATTGGCGCGATCGTTGAGAGACGCGAGCAGCGATCGCAGCCGCTCCTCGTATGTTCGGTACTCGCCGGGAATGAACCCGCGCTTGATCGGCGTCAGCACGGTGACTTCCGTCACCCTGCCGCGCACAATGGATGTCGCCCAAGGATGCATGTCGGATCACTCGCTGATTACGCGCGCGACTGACTAAAATCGGCTATTTAACGTGAATAATGGCGCGCATGTTGAATTGTGTTCTGTATCGCGTGTATTCAGGAAAAGCGTCGCAACGATAAGGACTATTCTGATCGAATATCAATACAGCGCACGAATTTTTCAAAGGACAATTGTGTGACTTTCAATTCGCTGGCTACCGTAACGAAACGGCTCACACGCGACCATTGTTTCTTGTGCATGACGACACAAGGTTGGCTTGCCAAATATGACACGCCTGCCAATAGTCGGCGGCAATCTCCGTCTCGTATCAGTTGTGCACGATGACCCCGCCAGAATTCATCTCACGCCTCACGCCCGATCAGCGAAAGCTCTGGGAGACGCCGCCCGTTGCCGTCGTCGAGAAGCAGGTCATCGTCAGCCCCGGCATGCCCAACAACGATGTGTTCTACGTTTTGAAGGGCGAATTCGAAGTTACAACCTTCTCCGAACGCGGAAAGATCGTTTTCTATCGCATCATCGGACCGGGCGATGTGTTCGGCGAACTCGCGGCCATCGACGATGGGCCGCGCTCCGCGACGGTGACGTCTCTGAGCGATGGTCAGTTGATCCGCATCGGCGGCGGCGATTTCAAGAACCTGGTGGCGACGTCGCCCGACGTTTCCATGTGGCTCGTGCGCAGACATACGGCGCTCATCCGCTCACTCACGGCGCGGCTGTACCAGCACATTGCCTACGATGTTGCGACGCGGATCCTGGCGGAGTTGATCCGGCTCGCGGAGCTCGCAGGCGTCACGAACAACCGCGCGCACATCATGCGCTTCCCGCCGCACCACGTATTGGCGACGCGCCTTGGCACCACACGCGAAGCGGTCACCCGCGAATTGAATTTTCTAGGCCCCAAGGAAGAGGACGAAGAGGGCGCCGAATCTGCCGAAAAGCCGAAGAAGGCCGAGAAGAAAGAGAACCTCAATCTCATTGAGCAAACGGGACGCGCCCTAATGGTCCACGATTTCGCAGCCCTCAAACGCCTGCTGAGAGAGCGCACGACGATCCCGTGACGGAACCGGTCGGGTCTGACGACTTACGACTTATAGCAGCCGACAATCCCGGTGAACTTTGACGCCTCGCTGCCGACATCGGCGGCCGTCTGAGGCTGCGTCGGCGCAGCATCCGACCGCGCATAGGTCACGTTATTGCCGTCCAGAAACGCACGCAGCACCGACTGCTTCAGCGCAAAGTTCACGTTCTGCGAAATATCGCCCGTGGTCTTCAGTTCACGCGCCGCGTTGAGTTTGTAGGTCACGATCCCGGCGATCCGCCCGCTCTGGTTCAACACCGGCCCGCCCGAATTGCCGAGCTGAATCGGCGCCGACATCTGAAAATACCGCGCATCGTCGCGCAGACCCGACAAGGCCGTCACCGACCCGCGCGTCAGATTCCCGCTGCTAGCCAACTGACCTAGAAGCGGATAGCCGAACACGATCACATCGTCGCCCGCACGCAATTTCTCCGGCTCCTGAAATACGGCAGCCGCCTTCGTACCCGTCGAAAGTTTCAGCAAAGCGAGGTCGTTGACCGGATCGCTCGCCACCACCTTCGCATCGGCCGAACTGTTGTTGGCGAGCAGGAACGAAACCGATCCGCACGCCTGCACCACATGATAGTTGGTGACCACCGCGCCGCCCGTATCGACGACGAATCCGGTGCCGGTACGCAGCAATTGCCCGGTTGTCGCTTCGGCGGGCGTCGCGGGATCGGCAGGTGCAGACGCCTGCAGCGATGAAAGACGCGTCTGCGCGACGTCCGGGAAGTCGAACCCATCGCACATGCTCATCACTTTACCGCGGCAGCTATGGCTGTACTTGCCGGACCTCGTGCGGTCGAGGCTGCGCTGATAATAGGTGCGCGCGAGTTCGATATCGCCAAGCCCCTCGGCGGCGCGGCCCAAATAATACCAGGCAAGATCGTTGTTGATGCCTTTGCGCTGTACCAGGTCGGCAAGCGCGCGCCACTGTTGGGCGGCGAGCATGTCGTAAGCGTTCTGCCGGTTGATCGTCCAATCGGCCGCTTCGATCGTGCCCATAGGCAATGTGATGTTGCCGCTCTTGAAGGCGTCATAGCGCGCAACGGTCGCCTGGTCCTTCGTGTCGACGGATGTCGACGCGCAGCCCGCAAGCAGGACGGAAATCAGAACAAACGAAACGAACCGCACGAGTCAGCCGTCGGCCTTTCGGCCGCCCCCATTCACCACACCATATGAATACAGTGCGCCGGGCGATCACGCTAGGTTTTTAGCCACACGCGGAACGCGCGCAACGGCGCGTTTACCACTGCCGCCGCAGCTAAAACTCGCCGGCCGACGTGTCTTTCGACGCCGGCACGGTCTTCGATTGCATGACCGTCGCGCGCTGCGACAGCGCCAGCGTCAGTTGCGTATCCAGGCCATAGATGTCCGGCCGGAACTGCACCAACCCGTCGTCGCCCACGAACGCCGTCTCATAGACGATGATGACCGGCATGGGCTCGGTCAACGCCACCCGCCGCGTCGCGCCGTCCCGGATGGTCTGCTCGATCGCCTCGCGCGTCCACTTCGGATCGTCGCGCAGCAACTCCGCCGCCAAATCGACCGGTCGCTCCAGCCGCACGCAGCCATGGCTCTGCGCACGCTCGGCATCCATGAATGCGCGCCGCGACGGCGTATCGTGCAGATAGACGCTATAGCGGTTCGGGAAGTCGAACTTCACACGCCCCAACGCATTGTGCGGCCCCGGTTCCTGGATCAGCTGATCGCCTGCCCAGTACATGCGGTGCTTGATCAGATAGTCCTTGTTGCGCTTCAGCGCCGGCTTGATCTCGTTACGGATGATCGACTGCGGGATCGTCCAGTTCGGATTGAGAACGATGGTGTCGATCGTGCTGGCGAGCGTCGGCGTATCGTGCCCGGGCTTACCCACGACGACGTTCATCGCCATATGCGGAATCCCGTCGCGGTAGAGCACCATCGTCGCCGCCGGTGCATTCACCTCGATCCGCGTCACCGAAGGATTGCGCCGTTCGATCCGCAGGCGCTCCAGGTTCACGGCCAACTGCACCACGCGCTCCGACGCTGAGACGTTCAGCCGGTCGATCGTCTTGGCATTGATAAGGCCGTCCGCCTTCATCCCGTTCCGTGATTGGAACCGCTCCAACGCCGCGCGCAAATCCTCGTCGAACTGATCCGACCCGTCGTCGGCCATGAGGTCACCCTCGATGGCTAGCCGTTGGCGCAGCGCCGGAATAAATGCCGCGCGCTTCTTCTTGTTCAGCAATTCGGCCGGCATCGGCTCCCAACCACCCGCCTCCGCCATGGACCGATAGGTCGACAGCGCCGCCCGTATCTGCAGGTAAGAGTCCGTCCGCGGCGCGAGGCTATCGAGCCAAGCGGCGACATGGCCGGCCTCCAAGGACTGGCTCAGCCCGTCGATAACGTCGCCGTTCTTCGGCGATCCGGCCGCGCGATCGACTTTTGGAACAGGAGGCGCGCTCAAGCCGCGCAACATGGCGGACGCGAACTTCAGCGCGCCGTCGGTCATCAGAACATCGCGCCCCGTTGCGTCGATGTCGGTCTTGCCGCTGAGCATATCGGCGTGAAAAAGCCTGGGATCCAGGCCATGATCGCCTGCAGCCTGCACCACCGAAATCAACGCCGCGCCGCTGTCTTCGTCCCAGGCGCAACCGCCACCCCGGCTGTCGTAGAAGGCAAGCGTCGTCTCGACGTCGACCGCCGCATAGGCTCCAAGATCCCGCACCGCACCCGCGATGTCGTCGCAAGCCATGGCCCACGCCGGAAATCCGACGAACGCCGTCGCCGCAAGCGCGCTATTGATCAGCGCGCGACGCGCCGAGAACCCAAAACCGATGTGTTTTCTCATGTTTGCTCGTGCTCGTTCCCGCCGCGAGACTTCAGGACCCACGCCCAGTGCGGGAAACACTGGCGCATGGAACAACCAGTGGAGGACGCCCGCAAGAGGTGATTCGCAACGTCGGACAATCGCTGCCACAGACGCGCCCGCGGCGCATGCCCGACAACGCGAAATTGCCTCAAAGTCCCCGACTTTGCGACAAAAAGCCGTCATGATGCGTGTCCACTGTGACGGCTGCCGCTAACCAGCGCACATCACGTCGTGTTGTGCTAACAACGCGTCCGGTGCGTCAAAGCGATCGCGCCGTCGAACTTCATCTCGGGGACCTTCTATGCAGCGCGTGCTGATAGCTCTTGCCGTCGTTGTCGCTCTCACGGCGACTATTTTCCTGGCCGTTCGCTACGTCGGACAGCAACAAGGTCCGATCGAAGTCACGGACACCCCGTCGAACACCGGTACAACCGGAACGACAGGCTCAACGACCGGCCCCGTCACCGCCACGCCCGAACTGCCCGCGCCCTATTTCGCCTTCCGCCGTCTTGAAGTGCAAACCTCGGGCGACGAACCGGAAGCGTGTCTTGTCTTCACCCGCAAGCTCGACACCGACGCGAAGTATCAGGACTACCTGAAGTTCGATCCCGAAGTGACGTTCGCCCTGCGCGTCACGCAAGACCGCCTCTGCATCCAAGGCCTCACCTTCGCGCAGACGTATCAACTCGAGCTGAAGGCGGGCCTCCCCGCCGCCGGCGGTACGGAGAAGCTGACCAAGTCCGAAACGATCACCGTCGAACTGCGCGACAAGCCCGCGCTCGTCCGCATGAGCTCAGGCTTCGTCCTACCGCGCGACAGCGCCGACGGCGTGCCGATCACGACCGTCAACGTCTCGAAGCTCAACATCAAAGTCCTTCGCATCGGCGACCGTCTGCTGGCGCAGCTTCAGACCGGCATCATCGACCAGCGCGAATTCTACGAATACGAACGCACCAACATTGAGAACGAGCAAGGCCGCGTCGTCTGGACGGGCCAACTCACCGTTCCGAACAACCGCCGCAACGACGAAGTCGTGACGCTCTTCCCGCTGCGCCGCGCGCTGAATGAGAGCAAGAACGGCGCCTACATGATCCTGGCGACCGACGCGGCCGACGAAGACTCGACCGATGAAAACGCCAACTGGAAGCCGAAGGCCGCGCAGTTCGTTATCGACACCGATCTCGGCCTGACCAGCTTCAAAGGCAAAGACGGCCTCAACGTTTTTGTGCGTTCGCTCAAGACCGCCGAAAGCGTGTCAGGTGTTGAGTTGCGTCTGATCGCCCGCAACAACGAAGAGCTTGAAGTGAAGAAGACCGGCAGCGACGGCCGCGTCACCTTCTCAAGCGCCATGACCCGCGGCACCGGCGGCACGGAGCCTGTGGCCGTCATGGCCTATCAGGGCAACGACTTCTCGTTCCTCGACCTGCGCCGCCCGGCATTCGACTTGACCGACCGCGGCGTCGACGGCCGCGCCTCGCCCGACCTGATCGATGCCTATCTCTACACCGACCGCGGCGTCTATCGCCCCGGTGAGACGGTCAACGTCGTCACGCTGCTGCGCGATCAGCAAGCGAAGTCGCTGAACGACCGCCTGACCTACGTCCTCTCGCGGCCCGACGGTCTCGAGTCGAAAAAGTGGGTCGTCGAGTCGAACCAGTTCCAAGCCGGCGGTGCAGCACGCGCCGTCACGCTGACCGCGACCGCACCGCGCGGGCGTTGGCAGATTGCAGCCTTCCTTGACCCGAAGGGCGAAGCGATCGGCCGCGTCGCGTTCGACGTCCAAGACTTCGTGCCGCAAAAGCTGAAGGTCGAACTGACCGCCACGCAGAAAATCCTGCGCCCCGGCACGCAAGCCGTCATCGACGTCAACGGCCGCTTCCTTTACGGCGCGCCGGCAGCCGGCCTCGCCGGTGAAGGCACGATGACGATCACGAGCGACTCGGCGCCCTTCGCCGACGTCGCCGCCCTCAAAGGCTTCCGCTTCGGCAAAGTCGACGAGACGTTCGAAGGCACGCAAGTGACGATGAGCGTCCCCGAAACCGACGCCGCCGGTAAGACACAAGCGACGGCCGCGATCGAAGAGCTCGCGGAGACCTCGCTGCCGCTCAAGGCCGTGATCAATATCGCGATCTTCGAACCGGGCGGCCGCACGACATCGGACCAAGTCACGCTGCCCTTGCGCACGCGCGACACGCTCATCGGCATCCGCCCCGGCTTCCAATGGGACTCGGTGCAAGAGAACACGCCCGCGAACCTTGAGATCATTGCCGTCGACGCCGATGGCAAGCCCAAGGCCGCACGCGGCGTAACGTGGGAACTCGTCAACGAAGACGTCGACTACCGCTGGTACCAAGTCGACAACGACTGGAAGTACGAACGCGTCGTCAACGACCGCATCGTCGAAGGCGGCACGACCGACCTCGACGGCAGCGCGCCGTTCAAGGTGTCGAAGGCATTGCCGTGGGGCTCTTACCGCCTGACGGTCCTCGACCCGGCGAGCAAGGCGACGACCGCTTATCGCTTCTGGTCCGGCTGGGGCGGCGGCGCTGAGAACGATCGTCCCGACCGTGTCGCAGTTGCCGCCGACAAGCAGCAATACGCCTCCGGCGACAACGCGAAGATCGTCATCAACCCGCCGACGGACGGCAAGGCGCTCATCGTCATCGCGTCGAACAAGATCCACATGACCAAGATGGTCGACGTCTCGGCCTCCGGTACGACGGTGTCGATCCCGGTCTCGTCGGAATGGGGTGCAGGCGCGTATGCGCTGGTCACGCACTATCGTCCGCTGTCGTCGGCGCAGACGCGCGCGCCGGTGCGCGCCATCGGTGTCGCTTGGCTCGCCGTCGATCCTGCGCCGCGCACACTCGCCGTGACGCTCGGCGCGCCGAAGAAGATCGCCCCGAACCAGAAAATCTCGATCCCGATCGAGGTGAAGAACCAAGGCTGGGGTGAGGCGGTCTACGTGACACTCGCCGCCGTCGACGAAGGCATCCTCCAGCTGACCGATTTCGTCAGCCCGGACGCCAACAAGCACTACTTCGGCAAGCGCCGCCTCGGTCTCGACATGCGCGACGACTACGGCCGCTTGATCGCCTCCGACCGCGCCATCGTCGGCGAACTCCGCACCGGTGGTGACGGCGTCGGCGGCCGCTCGCTCGCGGTCGTGCCGCAGAAGACAGTCTCGCTGTTCTCAGGCCTCGTCGCGCTCAGCGACGGCGGCAAGGGCAACATCGCGTTCGACATTCCCGACTTCAACGGCGAGCTCCGCTTGATGGCGGTGGCCTACACGCCGACGAAACTCGGCCATGCCGAACAACCGCTTACGGTCCGCGATCCGGTCGTGGCCGAAGTCGTGTTGCCGCGCTTCATGGCGCCCGGCGACAAACTCACGGCCGCCCTCAACATGCACAATGTTGAAGGCACAGCCGGCCAGTACACGGCGACGGTGAAGACCTCGATGCCCGGTCCCACGGGCGTGGTCAGCGCCGAAACGCGTCTGACGCCCAACCTCAAAGCCAACGAGCGCATCCTGCTGCCCGTGCCGATCAACGCCAACGACGCCGGCATCGGCACGATCTCTCTCGACGTCCAAGGTCCCGGCGGCTTCAAGGTCGCCCGCTCGTGGCCGATCGAAGTGCGCGAACCGCAACTCGAAGTCTCGAGCGAAGACACCGTCGCCATCGCGCCCGGCAAAGAAGACCGCTTCAGCAACGAGAAGCTCGCTTCGTTCAAACCCGGCACCGCGAAGGTCGCAGTGACGGTGACGGGCGGCCGCGGCTTCGACGACGTGCCGGGCCTTCTGCGCTGGCTCGATCGCTACCCGTACGGCTGCATCGAACAAACGACCAGCCGCGCGTTCCCGCTCGTCTACTACAACGACATGGCGCTCCTCGCGAGCGTGAAGCAGGACAAGAACATCAAGGATCGCGTGCAGGAAGCCGCCTATAAGGTTCTGGATATGCAGACCTACGGCGGCAGCTTCGGCATGTGGTCGTCGATCTCGGGCGAAGCCGACAACTATATCGGCATGTTCGCGACCGACTTCTTGATGCAGGCGAAGGCCAAGGGCTACGTCATTCCGGAAGAAGGCATCGAACGCGCCCTCGGTTGGGCACGCCGCGCGGCCGGTTCGGAAAGCAGCACCGACCTCGCACGTGCTTACGGCTTCTACCTGTTGGCCCGCGCCGGCTCGCTGAACCCCAGCGAACTGCGTTACTTCGCCGACACGCGGACGGCCGGCATGACGAACGCCTTCGCGCTGGGCCTGACGGGCGCAGCCTTAAGCGACATCGGCGATCGCGCACGCGCGGCGCCGGCCTTCACCAAGGCGCGCGACATCGCGCTCCAGACGGAACCCGCCAAGTACACGCTCGACAGCTACTACGGCTCGATGCTGCGCGACGTGGCCGGCTTGACGGCGATGTCGGCGAAGGCGGGGCAGGCGGGTCTCATCCCGGCGCTCGTGACGCGCGTCGCGGGCTTCGATCCGCGCATCAACTACACGACGACGCAGGAAAAGGCCTGGATGCTCCTCGCCGCGCACGAAGTCGAAGCGGCGACGCCGCCCGTCAACGTCGCGGTCTCGGGCGCCAACGTCACGGCCGGCGCGCCGGGCGGCAAGATCCTGCGCTTCAGCCCGTCGCTGACGCAGGTCGGTCAAGGCGTCGCGGTGAAGAACAACGGCCAGAAAGACGTCTGGCGCATCGTCTCGGCCGAAGGCATTCCGGCGCAAGCCCTGCCGGCGTCTCAGAACGGTGTGACGTTGTCGAAGGCGATCCTGACCATGACCGGTCAACCGGCCGGCCTCACGAACGTGAAGCAGAACGAACGCTTCATCGTGCGTCTGTCGGGTGAGATGGCTGACAACCGCGCGCGCTTGATGGCGCTGCTCGATCTCCTGCCGGCAGGCTTCGAGATCGAAGGCGCCGTCCAACGCAAGGACGATGGCTCGACGATCTATCCGTTCCTGCCCGTCCTTGCCTCGGCGAACATCACCGAAGCGCGCGACGACCGCTTCGTCACCACCTTCGACGTCGGCTCGACCTATCAACCGACCGACCCGAAGGAAATCGCCAAGCAACGCCGCCCGACGTTCAACTTCGCCTACATCGTCCGCGCAACGGTACCGGGTTCGTACACGGTTCCTGCCGCGACGGTCGAAGACATGTACGCACCCGACGTCCAGGCGCGCACGAACATGGGCACGATGTCGATTGCCGCGAACTAACGCATATCTCCACCCCTCTCCCGCCTCGGCGGGAGAGGGGCCGGGGGTGAGGGTGGGATCATCCACCACGCCCCGCGTAACCGAGTCCACAGCGTGTCATGCGTGCCCTGCGTAACTGGTTCGGCCCCCGCGCTCGCACAGCGTCGATCATCGCTGCCTTCACCTTCGTAGGCCTCGGCCTCGCGCTCGCCGTCGTCGATCGCCTGAACCCGATCGGCCGCACGCGCGCCGACGACCGCTCCGTCGTCATCACTGCCGCCGACGGCACGCTGCTTCGAACCTTCGTATCGCGCGACGGCAAATGGCGCCTGCCGGTCAAGCCCGCCAAAGTCGACGAGCGCTACTTGCGCATGGCGCTCGCCTGGGAAGACCAACGCTTCCGCGAACACCCGGGCGTCGACCCCTTCGCGATGCTGCGCGCCGCCTACCAGATGGCGGTCAAAGCGCGCGTCGTCTCCGGCGGCTCCACAATCACCATGCAGGTCGCCCGCCTGATGGAGCCGCGCGAACGCACGCTCTCCGCCAAACTCTTGCAGATGTCGCGCGCGCTGCAGCTCGACATGCACCTCACCAAAGACGAGGTGCTGGAGCTTTACCTTACGCTCGCCCCCTTCGGCGGCAACCTCGAAGGCGTGCGCGCCGCTAGCTTCGCCTGGTTCGGCAAAGAACCGCACAACCTCAGCATCGGAGAAGCGGCCCTCCTCGTCGCGCTCCCGCAATCACCCGAACGCCGCCGCCCCGACCGCTTCCCCGCCATCGCAAAGGCCGCGCGCGACCGCGTCCTCGCAACACTGGCCGAACGCGGCGTCATCACGCAGCAAGAGGCGAAAGAGGGTCAAGAAGAACCGATCCCGCTCCGCCGCTTGCCGTTCCCCTTCCACGCGCCGCACCTCGCGCAAGACCTGCTCGCCCAGAACAAGGCCGGCGATCCGGTCATCGTCTCAACCCTCGACGCGCAAACGCAAACGAAGCTCGAAGACCTCGCCAAGCGCGAACGCGGCTACTTCGACGACGACGCCAACATCGCCGTCATGGTCGTCGAGAACGCGTCGCGCAACGTCGTCGCCTATCTCGGCGGCGCAAACTTCTGGGTCAACGCCGGCCAAGTCGATCTCGGCAAAGCCGCGCGCTCGCCCGGCTCGACGCTGAAGCCCTTCATCTACGGCATCGCCTTCGACGACCTCGTCGTTCACCCGCAAACGCTCATCGACGACAAGCCCACCCTGTTCGGCGACTACGAACCGCGCAACTTCGATCGCGGCTTCCAAGGCACGGTCACGGTCGCAAGCGCCCTCCAGCAATCGCTGAACGTGCCGGCCGTCATGCTGCTCGACCGCATCGGCCCCATCCGCCTCGCATCCCTCATGCGCAATGCCGGCGCCGAACTCCAATTTCCGAAGAAGGGCGCGATCCCCTCGCTCCCGCTCGCGCTCGGCGGCGTCGGCATCACGCTGCGCGATCTGACCAAGCTCTACGTCGCCATCCCGAACGGCGGCGAAGTGAAGGACTTGCACTTCCGCGTCGGCGCGCCCGAAGGCGAAACCCACCGCCTCTTCGGCAAACCTGCCGCTTGGTACCTCGTCGACGTGCTGAAGCATGCAAGCCTCCCGGACGGCTGGTCGATGGGCCAAGGCATCGAGCGCGACCGCCAAATCGGTTTCAAGACTGGCACGTCCTACGGCTACCGCGACGCCTGGGCACTCGGCTTCTCGCAGCGCTACACGGTTAGCATCTGGGTCGGCCGCGCCGACGGCTCGACCCGCCCGGGCCACATCGGCCGCAACGACGCCGCCCCGCTGCTCCTGAAAGTCTTCGACCTCCTGCCCAGTGAAGAACGCTGGTCCTCGCCGCCGCCGGAAGGCGCCTACGTCGTACAAAACGCCGAGCAACTCCCGCGCGGTCTGCAACGCTTCCGACGCAACACGCAGCTCGTTGCCGGCCTCAAGCGCGCACAACCGCCCCGCATCGCCTTCCCGCCCAACGGCGCCACCGTGTCACTCGAAGACCCGAAGAAACCACAGGCCCTACCGCTTAAAGCCCAAGGCGGCCGCGCGCCGTTGCGCTGGGTGATCAACGGCCTTCCGCTCGAAAACCAATCGATGCTCGGCACCGACAGCTGGTGGACCCCCGAAGGCGAAGGCTTCGCCCGCATCACCGTCGTCGACGCCGACGGCCGCAGCGACACGTCTCAGATCCGGCTGAAAGCGGAAAACTAGAACCCGCTCTTGCGCGCATATGCCACGCTGCGATGAAGCCCGGCTCTCGCCAGAAACGTCGCGATGCAGGCCCCCGATCCGTCCCCGTCCAAATTGAGCTGGCTCGAAAAAGCGCGCGCCAATTTTGCGCCTGAGCAGGAAGGCGGCGGCACAACGGATGAAGGCCGCAAGCGCGCCATCACGCTGCTCTTCGTTTGCCTGATCGCCAACGGCCTGGGTCAGACGCTAATGTTCGCGATCCTGCCGCCGCTCGCGCGCGATCTGGGTCTCAGCGAGTTCCAAGTCGGCTCGATCTTCGCCGTCTCCGCCACGATCTGGGTTTTCTCGTCCGCCTACTGGGGCGTGCGCAGCGATTACTGGGGCAGGCGGCCGGTGATCTTGATCGGCCTCGCCGCGTTCGGCGTATCGACGGTGGGCTTTGCCAGCGTGATGCAATTCGGCCTGTGGGGCCTGACCGCACCGATTGTTACTTACGCGCTGCTCGTCGCCACGCGTTCGATCTACGGCATCTTCGGCGCCGGCGCTTATCCTGCGGCTCAAGCCTACATCGCCGACCGCACGACCGCGGAGGAACGCACCGAAGGCATGGCGACGCTCAACGCGGCCTTCGGACTCGGCGCGGCGATCGGCCCGGGCGTCGGCGCAGCGCTCATCATCTTCGGCGAGGTCGCGCCGCTCTACTTCGTCGCCTTCCTGGCGTTCCTGTCCGCGCTCGCGATTTGGCTGCTGCTTCCCGAACGCTCACTCCCGCGCAAGCGCGAAGAAGTGAACCACCTGTCCTGGTTCGATCCGCGCGTCGTGCCCTTCATCATCTTCGCCGTCGTCCAGGGCACGGCAGGCGCCATCCCGATCCAGACGATCGCCTTCCTCATCCGCGACACGCTGCAGGGCTCGACCGCCGAAATTCAGCAGCTCACCGGCGTCGCCCTGATGTGCTCGGCGATCGCCACGCTCTTCGCGCAATTCGTTCTGGTTCAGCGCTTCAAGCTCACGACCAAGTTCTTGATTTACGCCGGCACGCTGATCGCATTGTTCTCGAACCTGCTGCTCATCGTCGCCTCCAACTACGGCCTGATCGCCTTCGCCCTGGTGCTGTCAGGGCTAGGCTTCGGCATGCTGCGCCCGGGGATCGCGGCGGCGGCCTCCCTCGCGGTCCGTCAGGACGAGCAAGGGGCGGTGGCTGGGCTGACCAGCGGGGCAGGGGCGTCGGGGTTCATTTTTGCCCCATTGATTGGGAATGCACTCTATTCATGGAGTCCCGACCTCCCATATTGGTTGGGAACAGCCCTCCTTGCGGGCCTGTTTGTCTTCATCGTGAACAGCCGCCGCCTAAAAATCGCTGTAATTCAAAGACATGACGATACAACTCCACCTGGCCCCGCGGCTTGAAATGTGGTCAGCGACAAACTAACTCAATCAAACTCGACCCCCGTCACATTGCGTTGACCGCCGGAAAACACTATTTGCCACCAAATCGTCATGTTCCGATGTTGCAATGCACAATGTCGGAGATTCCGGCAGACGAAGAAGGCTCCCAGGGCGCAAGCACGGCCTTCGTAACGGGTTGAAGCCAGGACGATCTGGCAGACGCTTTTGCGAGGACAAGTGCTATGGAACGCATCGTGGATGCGGCGCGCTTTGTGCGCCGTTTGGGAGTGATCGGCGGCCGGGATGAGCTATGGGCTCAATTCAAGGCCATCGCGGCTCAACACGGCTTCACATTCCTGACCGTCCTCAAGGCGCCGGAGGGCGAGCCCATCTCGCTCGTCCACACCAACGCGCCCGCCGAAGTGATCGCCGCGTTTGACGGCGGCGGCTACAGCGCCGACGACCATCCGGTCCTGTCACGCGCATTTGATCAGATCGAACCGTTTTCGCGCGACGAAGCGAAAGCGACCGAACTGACCGCGCAGCAAGGCAGCGTGCTCTCCTACATCCGCGAGACGCTGGGCATCACGAACGGCTGGACGTTTCCGATAACAAAATACGGCGTGCGCGAAGGCATCGTTGTCATCGCCGGCGCGAAGCCCGATATGTCGCCGGTCCTCCGCTCGATGCTTCATTTGCTGGCCCACCTCGCGTTCCAGAAAAGCGAGACGATGGGCGAGGGCGGCAAGAGTGAATCCCGCACGCTGACCGCGCGCGAACTGGAATGCCTGCGCTGGGTCTCGGTCGGCAAGACCGACTCCGAGATCGCGGTGATCTTGTCGATCAAGCCGCGTACAGCCAGATTTCATATCGAGAACGCGAAGCGCAAACTGGGCGTCGCGACGCGCGTGCAAGCCGTGGCCGAGGCAATGCGCCTCCAAACCATCGCGGCTTGAAGCCTGAATGGACAAACGAAGATGATGAGCAACTGCTGGGTCACCACCACAAGCGCGATCGACGACATCGAAGGCGCGCGCTCGCCGCAGGCCGTCTGGGCTGCGATGAGCGCCGTCGCCGCGGCGTTCGGTTTTGAGCACGCGGTCGTCCTGCGCGCAGGCGAAGGCGACGCGCGCTTCACGACGCTGCACGGCACGCTGCAAACCGATGTCGCCGAGGCGTTTGCTCATGCGGGCTTCGCCGGCAACGCGCCGCTCGCCAAGTTCATCCTCGAATCGCGCCGTCCGATCCAAGCCGACGACGTACCGCCGGAACTCTTATCCGAAGCGCAGCAAAAGGCGCTTGAGACCGCACGCACCAATCTTGGCATCGGCGCCGGCTTGATCGTGCCGGTTCAGAGCGAAGAGACGAACCTCGGCGCGCTCTTGCTCGCTGGCCGCGATCCCATGACGACGCCGATCGCGCGCTCCGCCTTGCATTTCTTGGCTCAACTCGCGTTCACGCGCGTGACGTTCCTGGAAGGCAAGCGCGAGGTCGAACTGCTGTCGCCGCGCGAAGCGGAATGCCTGCGCCTCTCTGCGCACGGCAACACCGACGGCGACATCGGCCGCAAACTCGGCATCAGCGCACGCACCGCACGCTTCCATATCGAGAACGCGAAGAAGAAGCTGGGTGTTGCAACGCGCGTCCAAGCGGTCGCGGAAGCTCTGCGCCGCAAAGCGATCGCCGCTTAAGGCGACGTCCGCAGCAACTGCAGCAGCGACATCGTCGCGAACCCGTCAGCAGGCAATCCTTTGGCCTTCTGATAGGCGCGAATGGCTTCGCGCGTCTTGCGCCCGATCACGCCGTCCGGCTCGCCGACGTCATACTTGCGCTGCGCGAGGAGCGTCTGCAGCTCGACGCGATCTGCACGCGACAGGATCGGCTGCTCCCCGCGCGGCCACGGCGTCACGAACTCCGGCCCGCCTTTGAAGCGCACTGACAATTCGCAAATCGCCAACGCGTACGAAATCGCGTTGTTGTAGGCCAGCACGACCTTGAAGTTCGGATAAGCGATGAACGCCGGGCCTTTATATCCGCCGGGCAAAATCAACGCCGCCGGAGCATCCGCATCCTGGCCTCGGCGCTTCAACAGCGAACGCCCGTCCATCTGCCGGACGTCCATCTCCGACCACTCGCGCACCGATTTCTCGATCGAGATATCTGCATTGCTGTAGTCGAACCCGTCCGGCAGCTTCACCTCATCGAAACACGGCGCGCCGGTCTGCCAACCCTTTTCTTTCAGATAATTGGCGGTCGACGAGAACACGTCCGCCTTCGTGTCCCAAAGATTCCGTTTCCCGTCGCCGTTGCCGTCCTGCGCATACTGCAAGAACACGGTCGGAATGAACTGCGTCTGCCCCATCGCGCCGGCCCACGAGCCGATCATGCGCTCAGGCGTTATGTCGCCTTCCTCCAAAATCTTCAGCGCCGCCAAAAGCTGTTCGCGCCCGAACGCCGCGCGCCGCCCATCGAACGCCAGCGTCGACAACGCCTCGACCACGCGGAAGCCGCCCAGGTTCGTGCCGAAATTGCTCTCAAGCCCCCAGATCGCCGTGACGATGCTGTCGGGCACGCCGTACTGCCGCTCCGCACGCCCCAAAGGTTTGCGATTCTGGCGCAGCAGTGAACGCCCGCGCGCTACCCGGTCCGACGACACCGCGCCGTCCATGTAGTCCCAGATCGCACGGCTGAACTCGGGCTGATTCTCGTTAAGCTCGATAACCCGCGCATTCAGCCGGACGTTTCGAAACGCGGTCTCCAGCGTCCGTTCGCTGATCCCTTTGGTCCGCGCCTCGGCCTTGAACGCTTCGATCCAGGCCGAAAACTCGGGCGAACGGTCGGGGTCGTCCGGAATAGGCTGCGACATCCGCACGCCCGAGGGCTGTGCAGAGACAGCCCCCGATCCGGCTACAGCCAGCATCAGGGCGCAAAGAACTGAGAGCCGAAGGCCCAGAATCGATAGGATACGCAAGCAACACATGCCCCTCGGATGGCACGATGTCGCCCCGAAAAGCAAGGGAATCGGCGACACACGTGGTGCTTTGGACCGTTGACAACCTGCAACCGTCACCTTAATGGTCCGCCCTCTTCGACAGACCCCTCAAGGCCTTGCCTCAGCGGAACCAGACCTATGAAAGTGCGCAACTCGCTCAAATCGCTGAAGGCCCGCGACAAGGACTGCCGCGTCATTCGCCGCAAGGGCCGCGTCTACGTCATCAACAAGAAGAACCCGCGCTTTAAAGCGCGTCAGGGCTAATCCCCAGACGGATTGCTGGTGCGTCAAGGCCGGGCGGCTGATACTGCCCATCCCATGCGCATGCCCGAACTAGACCAAGGCATTCTCTCCCGCCGCGCCACGCTCGTGGATGCACTGCGCCGCCTGGTCCCCGACGGTGTGGTCGCCGACGACGACGCCCTCGTCGCCTACGACAGCGATGCACTGACCGCGTACCGCCAAAAGCCCCTCGCGGTCGTGCTCCCCAAATCCGCCGACGAAGTCAGCGCCGTCTTGCGCTTCTGTTCCGCGAACAAGGTCAAGGTCGTGCCCCGCGGCGCCGGCACATCCCTCTCCGGCGGCGCACTGCCAGTCGGCGACGGTGTCCTCCTCGGCCTCTCGCGCATGAACAAGATTCTGGAGATCGACCTCGAAAACCGCTGCGCGGTCGTCCAACCCGGCGTGACGAATCTCGGCATCACCCGCGCCGTCGAACGCGACGGCTTCTACTACGCCCCCGATCCGTCCAGCCAAGTCGCCTGCACCATCGGCGGCAACGTGGCGGAGAACTCCGGCGGCATCCACTGCCTCAAATACGGCCTGACGACGAACAACCTGATGGGCGTCGAGTTCGCCATGCTCGACGGCAACCGCGTCCGCTTCGGCGGCAAAGCCCTCGACCCTGGCGGCCTCGATTTGCTCGGACTCGTTACCGGTTCCGAAGGTCTCCTCGGCGTCGTCACCGAAGTGACAGTGCGCCTGCGCCCCAAACCGCCATGCGCAAAAGCGCTCCTCATCGCCTTCCCGTCGATCGAGCAGGCAGGCGCCTGCGTTGCCGACGTTATCGCCGCCGGCATCGTCCCGGCCGCGATGGAAATCATGGACCGCTTCGCCGTCGACGCGGTCGAAGCCTATTGCGCACCCGGCTACCCGCAAGGCGCCGCCGCGATCCTCATCGCCGAACTCGACGGCATGGAAATCGAAGTCGACGCAACGACCAAACAAATCGACGCCATCGCGCGCATCAACGGCGCACTCACCTGCGAGTCCAGCACCTCCGACAGCGACCGCGACCGCATTTGGCTCGGCCGCAAAGCAGCTTTCGCCGCTGCAGGCCGCATCGCCCCCGACATGCTTTGCATGGACGGCACCATCCCGCGCCGCGCACTACCGCGCGTGCTCAGCCGCATCGCCGAGATGTCGACGGAGTTCGGCTTGCCGGTCGCCAACGTCTTCCACGCCGGCGACGGCAACCTGCATCCCCTCATCATGTTCGACGTGATGAAAGAGGGCGACCTCGACCGCGCCGAAAAATTCGGCGCCGAAATCCTGAAACTCTGTGTCGAAGTCGGCGGCGTCCTCACCGGCGAACACGGCGTCGGCGTCGAGAAGCGCGATCTGATGCCGCTCATGTTCTCCGAACAAGATCTCGCCGTCCAAGGCGCCGTCAAATGCGCCTTCGACCCCGACGCGCTCATGAACCCCGGCAAAGTCTTCCCCGCACTCTCCGCCTGCGTCGAAGGCGGCGCCATGCACGTGCATCAAGGCCGCATGCCGTTCCCAAACCTCCCGCGGCTGTAAAGAACATGCACACGACAAAGAACATGCACACGACAAGGACAGACACCCCTCTCCCGCCCTCAAGGGCGGGAGAGGGGCCGGGGGTGAGGGTGGGTCGCGCCACAAACTCAGCGCTAATTCTGATGCACAACTATTCCACGCCAAGCCGCCAAGCCGCCAAGATCGAACCTCGCAGCTTCGTCCCACATAAAAATGGCGCTGCGCGCCGAACGATTATTCTTCGGCGCGCAGCGCTTTTCAAACATCGGCATCGCAAAAGCATCGCCGGCCGCACCGAACTTCTTGGCGCCTTGGCGTCTTGGCGTGAAAATTATTCAGCCTCGCAACGCACACCGCGCCCGTTGCGCGCCCACCCTCACCCCCGACCCCTCTCCCGCCCTGAGGGCAGGAGAGGGGAGTACACGTCTGCGGCTCTCAGTCGGCTCTGCCCATGCGCGTCCTGAAACCCGACACCGAAGATCAAGTCGTCGAAGCCATCCACGACGCGCGCGCACCGCTCATCCTCGAAGGCCGCGGCACCAAACAAAACCTCGGCCGCACGGTCACCGCCGACACCGTGCTCAGACTGTCCGGCCTCACCGGGATCACGATGTACGAACCGGACGAGATGGTCTTCACCGCCCGCGCCGGCACGCCGTTGGCTGAGATCGAAGAAACGCTCGCCGCCAAAGGCCAGTGCTTAGGCTTCGAACCCGGCAACATCGGCAAACTGTGGAGCGCTGACCACGGCGCCAGCATCGGCGGCATCATCGCCGCGGGCGTCGCCGGCCCACGTCGCTTCGCCGCCGGCGCCGCGCGCGATCATCTGCTCGGCTTCACAGCCGTCAACGGCAAAGGCGAACGCTTCAAAGCGGGCGGCCGTGTCGTCAAAAACGTCACCGGCTACGATCTGCCGAAACTCGCCGCCGGCTCGTTCGGCACGCTCTTCGCGATGACCGAACTCACGCTGCGCGCCATCCCGCGCGGCGACACGACGGTTCTAGCCGTGCAAAACCAAGACCCCACCGAAGCGCTGCAAATGATGCGCACCATCGCGCGTTCGCCATTCGAGCCGACAGGCCTCGTGCATTTCCCCGCGACAACCGCCGCCAACGTCGCCGTCCCACGCGCCGTCACCCTCATCCGCCTCGAAGGCCAAAGCGAAGGCGTCGCCGCCCGCGCTGCCGAACTCACGCGCACCATCGCGCCGCGCGCACGCCCGCTCGAAGCCGAAATCGGAAAGAAACTCTTCCGCGACGCCGCCGATGTCCACCCGCTGTTCGATCCAGCAACAACGCTCTGGCGCATCTCCGTCCCGCCGACGGAAGCACACCGCACGATCACGCGCCTCAACCCCACATCGTGGTTCGCCGACGCCGCCGGCGGAATCCTCTCGCTCGCCTTCACCGAAAGCCCGCACGAGACAGTGATCCACGCCGCAGCCCGCGATCTCCACGGCCACGCCACATTGATCCGCAAGGGCGTAGGCGCCAGCGACGACGTCTTCCCACCGCTCGACGCGGCGACTCACGCGCTCACCGCGCGCATCAAACGCGCCTTCGATCCCGCACGCACGCTCAACCCCGGCCGCATGTACAAAGATATCTGACGCGATGCGCACCAACTTCAATCCGGCGCAACTGGAAGACCCGCAGCTCGCCGCCGCGGAAAAGCAGCTGCGCGCCTGCGTTCATTGCGGCATCTGCACCGCGACATGCCCGACCTACGTCTTGCTCGGCGACGAACTCGACAGCCCCCGCGGCCGCATCCAACTGATCCAGCACATGCTGGAAACCGACGCGACGCCCAGCGCCAAAGTCGTCACCCACATCGACCGCTGCCTCTCGTGCCTGGCGTGCGTCAGCGCCTGCCCGTCCGGCGTGAACTACCCGCGCCTCATCGACAAAGCCCGCGACCACATCGAACGCAAAGCGACGCGCCCGTGGCCCCGCCGCTTGCTGCGCGAGATGCTGGGCAGAGTCTTGCCGCGCCGCGATCTGCTGCGCCCGCTGCTCGCGCTCGGCCGTTTCGGCGCATCGTTCATGTGGCTCCTGCCCACGGCACTGCGTGCTCCCGCACGAGTCGCCGCGCGCTTGCCCACGCCGGAACGCACCTCCGCCATCCCGCGCGTCTCACGCCCGAACGGCAAACCGATCGGCCGCGTCGCGCTCCATCTCGGTTGTGTGCAAGAAGTCGTCGCCCCACGCATCACCAGCGCCACCATCCGCGTCCTCGTGCGCCACGGCTACGAAGTCACGACAGTGGAAGGCACCGGCTGTTGCGGCGCCCTCAACCACCACCTCGGCCAAACCGCGGAGGCGCACCGCCACGCGAAAGCCCTCGTCGATGACGTGGCACGCCAGGAAGGCGAAGAACCCTTCGACGCCATCGTCACGACCGCATCCGGCTGCGGCAGTGTCATCCGCGACGTCGGCTTCCAACTCAATGACGACCGCGCCGCCGCAGTCGGCACGCGCACGCGCGACATCACCGACCTCTTGCGCGACGTGCCGCTGAAGACCGGGGGCAGGGCGCACCGCTCCGTCCGAATCGCCTACCACGCGGCCTGCTCGCTGACGCACGGCATGAAGCAAGCGGCAGCCGCGCCGCAAATCCTGCGCGCGCTGGGTTTCGACGTCGTCGAACCGCGCGACACGCTCTGCTGCGGCTCGGCCGGCGTCTACAATGTTCTCGAACCGGAGATCGCAGACCGCCTGCAAGAACGCAAAGCCGCAACGTTGATGGAAACGAAGCCGAAATTCATCGCGACCGGAAACATCGGCTGCCTCACGCAGATCGCGTCGGCCGTGGGCGTACCAGTGGTCCACCCGATCGAACTCATCGACTGGGCGACAGGCGGCTCTAAACCTTGAGCAATTTCAGGATCCGTCGCCCCGCGCGCTGTCCGCTCGCATAGGCGCCATGCACGGTCTGCACAGCCCTGCCACCCTGCGCCTCACCCGCAAAGAAGATGCGCCCGCCCAGCGGCGTTTCCAGCGCAGCGCGTGCCTTCCACTGGCCGGGCAGAGCCGCCGCAAACGCACCGCGCGAAAACGGATTGCGCCCCCAATCCGTCACCAGCGCATTGCGCAAACCGGCATCGCCCTTCGATCCTAACAACGCGCGCAACTTCTCCCGCGCAAAGTCGATCACGGCGCGCTCCGGCTGCGTAGACAATTCCCAAGCCAACGATCCGCCGACCTGACAAACAGCCAACGGCGCACCGAACGGGCGCACATGGAACACATGCCCGCGATCGTCGCTCGCCTGCGGGATCAGGATGGAATCCTGCGGAAACTTCAGCGCCGGCGCGCCCGGCGCAAACGACAAAGCGATCTTCGCCAGCAACCCCATCTGCAAGCCGTTGAACGCACCGACCATCGCCGCATCAGGCGCCGGATCGAACGCAATCGTCTCGCGTGCCAGCACGCCGACCGAAGCGGTAACGATCGCGGCGCGCGTCAGAATCGTTCCACGATCCGTCTCGACAGCGACCCCGTTGCCAGACGCCACAAGACGCCGCGCGACGGTGTTGACCGCAACCGGCAACCCGAACCCGATGCGCGCCACCAAGGTGCCCAGCCCCTGGCGCACCATCCGCCGCGTCTCATCCTCGTCGCGCTGAAACCAATCCTTCGCCGAGAGCGTCGGCAGATCGACGCCCATATCCAGCGGCCCGACGGCCGCCGACGCCGTCGCCGCCCACGCGCGAGCGCCCTCATCCTCCAACATCGGCGCGACATCACCCGCCGGCGTATCCGCAGGCTCTTCGCCCGCCGCAGCGATCGCATCGCTCAGGGCGACAAGCGCCCGCTCATACGCGGCATTCGACGCCAACGGCCGCGTAGACCCGCGCGCAAAGGTCAACTCGCGCGTATCATGGTCGCCCAGCTGAAAGTCGTAGAGCTTTGCAAATCCGTTCAACGGATTGCCGTCGCCGCCCTTCACCCATGCCGCGCCCCGATCGAAGGGCACGCCGAACGTCGCCGTATCGGTAAAGCAGCGTCCGCCGATGCGCGGGCTCGCCTCGATCAACTGCACGCGCCGCCCGCCCGCGATCAGAACCTGCGCCGCTGCGATCCCCGCCGCCCCCGCGCCGACGATCACGACATCGGGATCGGACACCGTCGCGGCACCGGCCGCGCGCGCAAACGCCAGCGCCGCTGCAAACTGCGCGAAGTTCCGCCGGTTCATCTTCATAGAGAATGCCGCTTGGCCATGTGCCCCCGACCACATTAGCATGGGGCATGCGAACATTTCTCGTCTGGCTCGCGCTCAGCGTGGCGCTTGTGGCTCCGGCCCAGGCCGATCAAACCGACAAACGCCTCGACCGCCTGTTTAACCAACTGGCGGCCGTGCGCACCGCGCCCGAAGCCGCGGCCCTCGAGGCGCAGATCATCGACATCTGGCTGAAGTCCGGCAGCGACACGGTTGATGTCCTGATGTCCCGCGCCGAAGCCGCGATGGCCGCACAAGACGTGGCGACCGCCAAAAAACTTCTCGACGCCGTGGTCGAAATGAAACCCGACTACGCCGAAGTCTGGTACCGCCGCGCGGAACTGTTGTTGCTGATGGACAGCCAACAAGAAGCCGAAGCCGACCTCGCCAAAACGATCGAACTCGAAGCCCGCCACTTCAAAGCGCTCGCCATCGCGGGCCGCCTGGCCGAAGCCGCCGGAAACAAAGCCGCAGCCCTAGCCGCCTACCGCCGCGCCGCCTCGCTCAACCCGATGATGGAAGCTGCCGGTCGCCGCGCGATGCAGCTCGAAGAAGAAATCGAAAACAAACCGCCGCCGATTTAACCGACAAAGCCACCCGTCTTGCCGCCGACGAAAGCGACACGCAGCAGATTGGTCGCGCCCGGCGTGCGCAACGGAACGCCCGCGGTGACGACCAGCCGTTGGTTCAACTTGGCAAAGCCCTCACGAAACGCGATCTGACACGCGCGATCGACCATGTCCTCATTGTCGATCGCATCCTCCGTCACCACGCAGTGCAAACCCCAAGCGATCGCAAGCTTTCGCCCCGTCGCCTCAATCGGCGTGAGCACGACGACGGGCACGCTCGGCCGCTCGCGCGATGCACGCAAAGCCGTCGACCCCGAACTCGTCCAGCACACGATCGCCGCAGCCTTCACGGTATGCGCGACCTGACGTGAGGCCGCAGTGATCGCATCGGCCGTCGTCGCCTCGGGCTCGGTGCGCTGCGCGTCGATGAACGTACGATAGTGGTCGTCGCCCTCGATGGAGCGCGCGACGCGGTCCATCATCTCGACGGCTTCAACCGGATACTTCCCCGAAGCCGATTCCGCCGACAGCATCACCGCATCCGCGCCGTCGAACACCGCGGTCGCGACGTCCGACACTTCCGCGCGCGTCGGCATCGGGCTCGAAATCATGGATTCCAGCATCTGTGTAGCGATGACGACCGGCTTGCCCGCTGCGCGCGCCGCCCGCGTAATCTGCTTCTGCCGCCGCGGCACTTCCTCGATCGGCAACTCGACACCCAAATCGCCGCGCGCCACCATTACGGCATCCGACAACTCGATAATCTCGTCCAGCCTGTCCAGCGCGGCCGGCTTCTCGATCTTCGACAGCACGCCCGCGCGCCCCGCCACAATCTTGCGCGCCTCGGCCACATCCTCCGGCCGCTGCACAAACGACAACGCAATCCAGTCGACGCCGTGCTCCAGCGCCCGGTCCAAGTCGGCCCGATCCTTCGGCGACAGCGCCGCAATCGGCAGCACGGCATCGGGAACGTTGACGCCCTTGCGATCCGTCAGCCGCCCGCCGATCTCGACCTTCGCGGTAACACTGTCCCCGGAAACCGTCTCGATACGCAGCCGCAACCGCCCATCGTCGATGAGCAACTGCCCGCCCGGCTTGAGTACGGCGAAAATCTCTTTATGCGGCAGGGTCAAATGATGCGCATCGCCCGGCGACGGATCGAGATCAATCGTCACCGACGATCCGACGACCAGGTCGACACCGCCGCCCGCCATCGCGCCGACGCGCAACTTGGGTCCCTGCAGGTCCGCCAGAATTCCGATCGGCCGCCCGATCTCGGCCTCGACCGCGCGAATGTTCGCGACCAGCGACGCCAGCATCGCGTGGTTCGTGTGGCTCATGTTGATGCGAAACACGTCCGCGCCTGCTTGGAACAGGCGCTTGATCATTTCGGGTTCGCTCGACGCAGGCCCCAAGGTCGCGACGATCTTCACATTGCGGCGCCGGCGCATCTTACCTTCGCAGTGTTCTTGGTTTGAGAGACTTCAGTCGGAGAGATTCTGCACCCACGTCGTGTAGTCGCCGGTGTCGATTTCGAAGAACCCGGCCTGCCCATAGCCGCGCTTCGCGCAATTCCCGCGGCCCTTGATTGTGAAGTTGTCGCGCGCCACGCAGAACATACGATTGCCGTCCCACGCGCCGTCGACGCCCAGATGCACGCCGCGAAGATAGTAGTACCGCGCCTTCAGCGCCCCGCGCAAAATGTCCGTGCATCCCTTTGGTTCCACCCGCCACCAGCCTTCGCTAACCCATTTGCCGCCGCTCATATGGCCAAGCGCAACGGCGAAGGGATGCTCCGTCTTGTTGCACACGGCGAATTTCGCCTGCGCCGACGACGCGCCCAGCGAAACCAACAACACCAAAGCCAAGACAAGAACGCTGAAACGAGGCATCGAACGGGCGCAAATCCGTGAGGGCAGAATCACTGTGCGCGAGTCTCATCCCCCCTGCACGTCGCGTCAAACCGCAGGCGTGATCAAAATGGCGCGGAAATCGTTGACATTGGTGCGCGTAGGCCCCGTCACAACAGCCTGGCCCATCGCTGCAAAGAACCCACCAGAATCGTTCGCCGCCTGAAACCCCCGCGGATCCAACTGAAGCGCAGCCGCCCGCGAAAGCGTGTCAGGTCCAACCCAAGCCCCGGCCGCATCATCGCTGCCGTCGATGCCATCCGTATCGGCGGCCAAAGCCCAAATCCCATCAGCCCCGTTCAAAGCCCGCGCCAACGCCAAAACATATTCTCGGTTCGGCCCACCGCGCCCCTGACCGGAAACCGTCAACGTCAACTCACCGCCTGAGAGCAAAACCAAAGGCCGCGACGAAGCGGGCGAATGAAGCGCAATCTCCGCATGCGCCTGAGCCACCGCCCGCGCATCACCCTCGACATTGACGCCGATCACCCGAGTCTCAAACCCAAGCCGCTGCGCCTCATCCGCCGCCGCTGCAATCCCATCCGCCCCGCGCGCCACGATCCGCATCGCCGAAGACGCCAATCGCGCATCGCCTGGCTTGATCGACTCAAGCGCCGCATCGCTCAACACAGCTTCGGCCGAGCGCGGCAAACTGACCCCGTATCTCGCGAGGATCGCCCGCGCCTCCACCTGCGTGGTCGGATCACCAACCGTCGGCCCCGAAGCAATCACCGAAGCATCGTCACCCACGACATCCGAAATCGCGAGCGCCAACACGCGCGCGGGATAAGCCGCCGCCGCCAACCGCCCACCCTTGATCGCCGACAAATGCTTGCGCACGCAATTGATCTCACGGATCGAAGCACTCGATCGAATAAGCGCCCGCGTAATGTCCTGCTTCTCAGAAAGCGTCAGCGGTGCAAGCGGCACCCCGGTCAAAGCCGACCCGCCACCCGACAACAAAACCAAAACCAAATCGTCGCTCGTCAACCCGCGAACCAACTCAAGCAACCGCCGAGCCGCAACCTCACCAGCCGCATCCGGATAAGGATGCCCCGCCTCAACAACCTCAACGAACCGCGTCGCCACCTCATGCCCATACCGCGTAACAGCAAGCCCCGATAAAGGCGCTCCCCAAACATCCTCCACCGCAGCCGCCATCGCCGCCGCAGCCTTCCCCGCCCCGACAACGACAACGCGCCCGGCAGGCCGAACGGGCAGGGCAGGGCCAACGACAACCGACGGATGACAAGCCGCAACTGCTGCATCGAACAAGCGGCGAAGGAGCTCAGGCGCGTTCTGCATGACCCGCTCTATCGCACAATCGCCGCGAGCCGCAAAAAGAAAGTACTCACGCGAAGCCGCGAAGACGCGAAGCAGAAAGACGCGAAAGAGCGGATTGGCGCTGCGCGCCAAAGGAATTACGATGGCAGTCTGCGGTTGGGAGAACGCCAATGGATATCGAAACGCTGGCACGCGAGTCGGTGGATTGCGCGTTCCACATTCACCGCGAACTCGGGCCTGGGCTCCTTGAATCGGTGTACGAAACGGTCATGGCTCGCGCGATGGAAAAGCGAGGCTTTCGCGTCGAGCGTCAGAAGCCTATTTCATTCACTTTCGAGGACATCACGTTCGACGACGCCTTTCGCCCCGACCTGCTGATCGAAGGGACGTTGCTGATCGAGCTGAAGTCCGCCGAACGAATGGCGCCCGTCTACAGCAAGCAAGTGCTAACATACCTTCGCCTAATGAAGCTCCCACTCGGCCTCCTGATCAATTTCGGCGCGCCGACCTTCAAAGAAGGCATCATGCGCATCGTAAATAAGCACAAAGACATCACTTCCTCGCATCTACGCCTGCACGAAAAGTAACCGGCGCGGAGCGCCATCGTTCACTCCTTTTCGCGTCTCTTCTTCGCGTCTTCGCGGCTTCGCGTGAGACCCTTTCTTGCTACCTCCAGAAGCCCACGGAGCACACACGATGTCCGCCTACGAGATCGTCAATCCAACCGCCGCGCTGGATCTCATCTTCGTCTGCGACCACGCGTCGAACGCAGTGCCTCCGGAACACGGCACGCTTGGTCTTGAGAAAAATCTCTTCGGCCTGCACATCGCCTACGACATCGGCGCCGCCGACGTCACCCGTGCCTTCGCGCAAGCTTTCAACGCACCCGCCATCCTCGGCACGTACTCGCGCCTGCTGATAGATCTGAACCGCGGCGCCGATGATCCGACGCTCGTGATGAAACTCTCCGACGGCGCCATCATCCCCGGCAACGCCAAAGCCGACGCCAACGAAATACGCAGCCGCATCGCGGCCTACTACCGCCCGTATCATGACGCCATCGAAGCCCAGATTGCCCGCGCCCGGGCGGCGAACGTCAAACCCGTCCTCGTCTCGATCCACAGCTTCACGCCCGAATGGAAAGGCCGAAAACGCCCGTGGCACATCGGCGTCCTGTGGGACCACAAAGACGGCCGTCTCGCCCAGCCGCTGCTCGATGCCCTGCGCGCCGAAGGCGACATCGTCGTCGGCGACAACGAACCCTACGCGGGCGAACTCGAGGGCGACTGCATGGCCCAGCACGCGCTCGCCCACGGCTTCGCCCACGTCCTCATCGAGATCCGCCAGGACCTCATCGCCGACGCCGCTGGAGCCGCAAAATGGTCCGCGCGCCTCACCCCGATATTGAGAACCGCCCTCGCGCGCCTACATGCGAGGCAACAAAGCGAGGATCAAATGGACGACGCCACCCGCAACGAAATCGAAGCCAAAGTCTTCCGCCGCCTCGTGGCGCACCTGCAAGGCCGCACGGACGTGCAGAACATCGACCTCATGAATCTGGCCGGTTTCTGCCGCAACTGCCTCGGCGATTGGTACAAAGACGCTGCCGCCGAAAAGGGCATCGAGGTCGCGAAAGACGACGCCCGCGCCCGCGTCTACGGCATGCCGCAAGCCGAATGGAAAGCGCGCTACCAGAAAGAGGCGTCAACGGAGCAAAAGGCGCAATTCGAGAAAGCCCACAAGAATCACGGCTAGCGCGACGGGCGAACCCAATTTCGCGGCCAAACGCAACACCGCCGTGCAGGCAAAACAAAAAAATCCCACAAGAATCATTGCCGTTCGTGATTGATCGCCCGCGCGCGCCGAATTAGGTTTCGCGCCCTTCACACACGTTTGTCATTTTTGAACTGGGTTCCCCTCGCATGGCCAAAGCCAATTTCGCCAAGGATCAGTTGAAATCCCTCGTCGAGCGCGTTGAGCGCCTCGAAGAGGAAAAGACCGCGCTCGCGGGCGACATCCGCGAGGTCTACGCCGAAGCCAAGGGCAACGGCTTCGACACCAAAATCATGCGCCAGGTCGTGCGCATCCGGAAAATGGAATCGCATGAGCGCGAAGAACAAGACGCGCTCCTCGACCTCTATCTCTCGGCACTCGGTATGGCGAACTAAGCGCTAAGAAGTAGACACGGTCATCAGACGCGGCGTCTTCGCCGCCGTCTGCCCGTCGATCAGATGCGCGGCGACATTCGCCAGATCCTGCGCGTCCCACAACGTCAACCCGCAGCGCTCTTCGTGCTCTTTCATCTGCGGCGTGTCTTCGAACGACGCCGCCGCACAGATCGCGATACCCGCGCCGTAGAACAACTTCGCACCCGCGAGTTGGCGAACATCATCGACGCTCGCACGGCCGTGACGCTTGCACTGCGCGACGACAGTGGTCGATCCGCCGCTCACGACGATATCGGATGACTGACTTCCCGCAGGCGTCAACGACGCGGTGCCATCCGGAAAGAATCCGAGGATCAAGTCGGCAACCGCCTGATCGAAATTCCCCGCTTCCAGCGTCGCCCAGTATTGCGGATCCGTCTGCTGCTGCCGCCACGGCAGAATATGCGTCTCGAACTGCGCCGCCGCGTGCTTGAACGCATCGCGACGCGCCGCCGCCGCATGAAACGCGGTCACGCGCTTGACGTGAGGCGTCGACGACAACCAATACCCGCCGATCGCAATGGCGCCGACCGCAACCAGCAGAACGCGAAACAACGACGCGTCCATATAGCCGAACAACGTCAACGCCGTGCCGCCCAGGATAGCAGTAACCGAACCAGCAATGGTCGCCACGCCAAGCCGCGACACATGCTGGCCCGCAGCGACCGATCCCGAACCGTCGAGTTCGCACGCGCTCAACTGAAAGTCCGAAGCCTCCGGCTTCTTGCGCGCCCACAAGCCCGTCAACCCCGCCCCGGAAGGCGACGCCTGCGCATCGCCGAGAATGTCTGCCGCCACCGCGTCCCCCAACACGATCAATGGGCAGAGCGAAGGTCGCGAGGGCATACACAGTCAAGAAAAACCGGCGCGCGCCCGCCGTTTGCAAGCAGCAAGGGAATTGGCAGGCAGGTCGGTCCGCCAATTCAGGGCACGCCCCCCACTGCCAAGGCAGAACGAGCCTCCCGGTGTCGCGGTCGTTTGTCAGCGCCAGGCCGCTCTCAAAATGATAGCTGCTCCTCGGACAAGACTTCTGAAGGACGTAATCCATGACGGACCAAGGCGACGCCTGGGAACAACGCCTGGCCGCGCTGTGGGCCACGCTCGACGACAACGCTGACGGCGATTTCGTCGTCAAAATGGAAGCGCTCGCCGCAGAGCGCGGGCCAGGCGACGCCGTCGCGCTCTTCGAACGCGCAGCCGCAAACGACTCCACGGGCCGCCCGCACTATGCCGTGCCGCTCTATCGCCAAGCCCTCGCCACGGGCCTACCCGGCGAAAGACGCCGCCGCGCCGTCATCCAATTGGCGAGCAGCCTGCGCAACGTCGACCAAGCCGCCGAGGCCGTCACGCTTCTTACCGCCGAACGCGACCGCACGTCAGATCACCTCGACGATGCCGTCACGGCGTTCCTAGCGCTCGCCCTCACCGACGTCGGCCGCGAACGCGAAGCCGCCGCCATGACGCTAGCGGCCCTCGCGAGGCACCTCCCACGCTACAACCGCTCGCTCGCGAACTACGCAAAAGCGATCAAACCGAAAGCAGATGCACCGCAGAAGTGACGGCGGCTCATGCAGGCGAAATCCGAGCAACATTGTGCGTTCGCCACTAGTTGCGAGTAACTCTGCGTGTTACAGCAATAAAATTGTGGAGTTTATCGTCGGCGCCTTGTCCGGCAATTGCCCGCATACCGTTCTACCGCCAACCACGTTGAGGGCCGATCATGCTGCGCCGTTTTGTACTGACCGCCGCCATCACGGCGGGCGTTGCGGCCGCCGCCGCGGCTGAGCCGTATTCGGATCGCGAAAAGGGCTTCACGGTTCAGGTGCCGGATGGTTGGGTGCAGCAGCCGAGGGGCGAGTATCCGCTTGACCTGACGCTCACCTCGCCGCGCAGCGAGGCGACCGCCGGTCTGTGCCTGCTGATGAGTCAGGACGTGAAAACAACGAAGGCCATGAAGCAGCCCGAGTTGAACGATCTCATTAGGAACGCCGCGAACGAAGAGTTCTGGCGCGTTGTCCTGACCGCGGACAATGCGTTTCAAACCAAAGACATGAAAATCGAGGTCAAGCACGAAACGCGCGGCGACCGCGTCGTCAGCCGCGCGACCGTTTTCGCGACCGCCGTCTACCAAGGCGAGACCTTGCAGCTTCTGCTCGACATGATGCTACAGGCGGTGCCCGGCAACTCGTACATGACGCAATGCGCGGTCAAACAGGATCAGGTCGCGGTGGAGGCGGCCGACATAAAAACGGTGATCGACACGCACACGCCGACCGGCACGGCAGGCATCATCGCAAGCGCTGAGCGACCGTCCGGTGCCACGCCGGTCGCAGCACCGCAGCCTTTCCGCAGCGGCGCGAGCGACGCCTTCAAGACGGGTCTTAGCAAACTGCTGCAGCGCGTCGCCGCCAAGCCGCGATAAGGACGGCCAACCTGCCTACGCAGCGCCGCGTTCGTCGTCGATGCCCATCTCGCGCAGCTTGCGATAGAGCGTCGAACGCCCGATGCCCAGCCGCCGCGCGACTTCCGACATGTGCCCTTCGTACTTGTCGATCGCAAAGCGGATCAGCTCGTGCTCGATCTCTTCCAACTTGCGCAAATGCCCGTCGATGCCCATGACGTTGACGCCTTCGGCGCGCGCACCGGCAACCGCTTCGTGCGCGAGGGGCGCGGACGGCGTCGACGCTACATAACGTTTCGCCGCCTGACCGACGAAGCTGTCTTCGTCGTGGCTGGCCTTCACGGGGATGCCCAGCAGACTTGCGATCTGCGGGAAGTCGCCCGGGTGCAGGCACTCGCCGTCGCACATGACGACAGCGCGGAACACGGCATTCTCAAGCTGGCGAATGTTGCCCGGCCAGTTATAGCTCGCGAGCATCTCAAGCGCCGCGGGTTCGATGCCCACGATCTTCTTGTTCTCCTCAACCGCAAAGCGGCGGATGAAATGCGAGACCAATGCCGGTACGTCTTCGCGACGTTCGCGCAACGCCGGCAACTGAATCGGAAACACGTTGAGGCGATAGAACAAATCCTCGCGGAACTTGCCCTCGGTCACCTGCTGCTGAAGATTGCGGTTCGTCGCGGACACGAGACGAATATCGACCTTCACCGGCCGCTTCGCGCCGACCGGATCGACTTCGCCTTCTTGAATCGCACGCAGCAACTTCACCTGCATGTCGAGGCGCAATTCGCCGATCTCGTCGAGGAACAGCGTGCCCCCGTTCGCCTCTTGAAACTTGCCGATATGCTTGTCGACCGCGCCTGTGAACGAGCCCTTCTCATGGCCGAACAGAATGCTCTCGATCAGCGTCTCCGGAATGGCGCCGCAGTTCACCGCCACGAACGGCTTGCCCGCGCGGTCCGACCCGCCCTGAATGGCGCGCGCCAGAACTTCCTTGCCGACGCCGCTCTCGCCTTCGATCAAAATCGGAATGTTCGACTGCGCCGCACGCTCGGCCATGCGAAGCACCGACCGCATCGCCGGGCTCTCGGCGATCAGATCGCCGAACGACAGCCGGTTGTCGTTGGTCTTCTTCAGACGCTGGATCTCACCGGTCAGCGCCTTCACCTTCAGCGCGTTCTGGATCGAGACCTGCAAACGCTCCGGCGAAGCCGGCTTGACCAGAAAGTCGTCGGCGCCCGCACGCATAGCACCCACAGCCGTATCGACGCCGCCTTGCGCGGTCAGCACGATGACGGGCAGGGCAGGGTGCGTCGGCCGCAGCTGCGCCAGCACCCCAAGCCCATCCATCCCCGGCATCACAAGGTCGAGCAGCAGAAGGCCGATCGACGCGCCCTTAGGCGAATTCAACGTGTCCAAGGCCTCTTGGCCCGAGGCGGCGGTGATCGTCTGGAATCCGCACTTCTCGGCCTGCGCCTGAAGCAGCCGGCGCTGGGTCGGATCGTCGTCGACAACAAGTATCGTGTGCGCCATAGGGCCCTCGGTAATGGCGGGGCGAGAAGTCGTCCCGAAACAGGCCGCACAGTGCGGGATGCGCGGTAAAAGCCGCGTTTAAGCTGTCTCAGCTTGGGTCGAATTCGACTGAAATTAGCGGTTCGTTAAACTCTCCTGTGTTCGGCGCGCTACACTTGCCGCGATTCCGAAGCTTAACAGCCACAACGTCTTGAAAGTGGCAGGGGTTAATGGAAAGTTTAGCTCGCTTTTCGATTGTCCGGCTCGCGGGGGTTGCTCTGCTAAGTGAGCGAGCGAATGGGGGAACCGGAAAGCTCATCGAGGGGGTGAAGCGCGGCGTGCTAGGTCCTACGGACTGGGCACGCCGCTGCTGTTTTCTGGCCCTCGCAACCCTTTTCCTGACCAATTGCGCCAGCGTCTCCGACACCTTCGACGTCGGCCCCTTCATGCGCGAACAGATCACCGGCGATACCTGGCGTTCTTGTCTAGCGCGCGAGTACCAAACCCAGGCCCGCATCCAACTCCGCGCCGGCCGCCACTGGGACGAAGCGACGACACTGGCCGCCAAAGGCCGTGACGCCCTCGCCGGCGTCGAACTCACACCAGAACCACCCCCGCGCACGTTGACCGGGGAACGCGCCAAACTCGACGCCGCACTCGCCAACCGAACCCAAAGGCCCTGCGACTGCGCCAAGGCCCAAGCCCGCTACGACGGCATGACCGAAGCAGTGTCGCGAAAAATGGACACCACGCCGCACGCCAAATTGTTCGAGGAAGCGCTCAGCGCATGCCATATGAGTTGAGGCGTCATGACCGACGAACGCAACTCACTGACACGCCGCCTGAAGCGCTATGCCGATGTCACGTCGGCTGTGGGCGGCGCTGCCGCGCGCATGGCGGGCAACCGCATCATGGGCCGCGAACGCGACACCCGCAGCGAAGCCGCTGACCTGAAGGCCGCCTTGGGCAATCTCAAAGGCCCGCTGATGAAGGTGGCGCAGATGCTGGCGTCGGTCCCCGATGCGCTGCCCGCTGACTTCGCCGTCGAACTCGCGACGCTGCAAACACAAGCCCCGCCGATGGGCTGGCCCTTCGTCCGCCGCCGCATGATCGCGGAACTGGGCGCCGACTGGGAAAAGCGCTTCAAAACCTTCGAGCGCGACGCCGCCGCCGCCGCCTCGCTCGGCCAAGTCCACCGCGCGACCGACAAGAAGGGCCGCGCGCTCGCCTGCAAACTTCAATACGCGGACATGGCCTCGGCCGTCGAAGCCGACCTCGCGCAGCTCAAGCTGATCTTCGCCGTCTACCGCCGCATGGACCGCGCCATCGACCCCTCCGAAATCGCCGAAGAAGTCGGCGCGCGCCTACGCGAAGAACTCGACTACCGCCGCGAGGCCGCGCACATCGCGCTCTACCGCGACATGCTGAAAGACGTCCCCGAAATCCACGTACCCGACGTCTTTCCCGACCTCTCGACCGAACGTTTGCTCACGATGAGTTGGGAACCGGGCCGCCCCATTCTGGAATTCAAAGACCGCCCGCTCGCCGACCGCAACAAGTTGGCGACGCTGCTCTTCCGCGCCTGGTGGCACCCGTTCAGCCGCTTCGCGACGATCCATGGCGACCCGCATCTCGGCAACTATCAGGTGCGCGAGAACCTGGACCTGAACCTGCTCGACTACGGCTGCATCCGCACCTTCAAGCCGAAATTCGTCGGCGGCGTCATCGACCTCTACCGCGCCCTCGAACGCAACGAACCGGACCTCGCCGTCCACGCCTACGAAACCTGGGGCTTCAACGGCCTGAAGAAAGAAGTGATCGAAACCCTGAACATCTGGGCCCGCTTCATCTACGCCCCGATGCTCGACAACCGCGTGCGAACGGTCGCGAACGGCGTCGAACCCTCAGCCTACGGACGAAAAGAGGCGTTCGAAGTCCACAAACGCCTAAGCCAACTCGGCCCCGTGAAGCCGCCGCGCGAGTTCGTCTTCATGGACCGCGCCGCCATCGGCCTCGGCGCTGTGTTCCTGCATCTTGCCGCCGAACTCAACTTCCACAAGCTCTTCAACGAAGAGATCGAAGGCTTCTCGCTGGCCGAAGTCGGCAAGCGCCAGAAGACGGCCTTCGCGGCGGCCAAGGTCCCGCTTCCTTAATTCAAGACAAACAACGTCGCGCAAATCTGAGTGACACCGTGGCCGGTTCCTTAAAGCTCCGCGCGCATACTTGATTCAACGAATCAATGCGCCGGAGCGGAATCCATGTTCAAGATCGTCGGCATCGCATCCCTCTTGGCGACCGCACTCGGCGGTTGGGCCATTGCCGAAACGGGAAGCCCTTGCGATGCCCGCGTCGGCCAACTCCAGGCGTCGTATGAACAAAAGGCCGGCGAATTCGGCTACGGCGAGATGATGTCCGGCCTCAGAAACGCCGAGAGCTATTGCGACATCGGCGACGAGCGCATGGCCCAAAACGTCCTCGACCTCCTCGCCCAAAGCTGCCGCAACGAAGGCGGTTGCGTCTAGCAAGCCCGATGGCCGCGCGCTAGGAATGGCGCCGGTCATGACCAAGCCAGCCCCCACCGACTACTGGACCTTCTTCGCCGGCGAAGCCAAACGCGGCCACTCGCCGCTGTACGAGCGACTCGCGCTCGGCATCCGCGACGACGAAAAGCTCCGCGCGATGGCTGCACGCGTAAAGCCCGGCCAACCGCAAGCCAACCTCATCTTCGCCGCCGCGCATTATCTGCTGCTCGACGGCGCCGATCATCCGTTGGCGGATCATTACCCAAGCGTCCGTCCGCATGCGAAACACGCTGGCGATCCCGTCCCGCTGTTCCACGATTTTTGCCTCGCGCACGAAGCCCCGCTCCTGCGCCTCATCGAAAACCGCGTGACGAACACGAACGAAGTCGCGCGCTCGACCTCGCTCTATCCCGCCTTCGATCTCATCGCCCGCGAAACGAACGCCCCGCTGCACCTGATCGAGATCGGTCCATCCGCCGGCTTCAACCTGAATTGGGACCGCTACAAATACATCTACCGCGCCGACGAGGACGCGGTCGTGCGCGGCCCGACAGGCGCGAACCTTGTCCTCGAAGCGAAGCTGCGCACGGCAGACCTGCCGCCGCTCGCCGAAGCGCTGCCGCGCGTCGCAAGCCGCGTCGGCCTCGAACTAAACCCGGTCGATCTATCAAGCGCCGAAGACCGCATGTGGCTGAAGGCGCTGATCTGGCCCGAACTCACCGCGCGCTTCCAACGTCTCGACGCCGCCATCGAAATCGCCCGCGCGCATCCCGCACGCGTGGTGATCGGCGACGCGCTAGCCAATCTCGCAGACGTCGGCAGCGCAACGCCGCGCGACGGCACGCTCGTCGTCTATCACAGCCACGTCACGTATCAGTTCAGCGAAGACATGCGCCGAAGCCTCGACGCCATCATCAAATCGCTCTCGCTCGCGCGGCCCGTCTATCGCGTTTCGATCGAATGGGACGGCAGCAGCGACTATCCCATCAAGGTCGAACGCTACGAAAACGGCGCACCGCAAGCCCGCACCATCGCCCTATGCGACCCGCATGGCGCTTGGCTAGAGTGGCGCGGATGAACCGCAGAGCTCCATGACCGACGACCTCCTCGAAGAATACGCGCCCGAAATCCCCGCGGGCTACGAGCGCATGAATTGGTTTCAAGGCTTCGGCCGCCAAATCGGCCCGCTCTACGAACGCATCAACGCGGACAAAACCTACACGCGCGCCTTCCTCGTGACGGAGGCTCACACCAACGGCATGAAGAATTGCCACGGCGGCATGCTGATGGCCTTCGCCGACATGGCGCTGGGCCACGCGATCTCGCTCGAAGAAAATCGCTACTGGGTCACGGTGCGCATGGTGACCGACTTCGTCGACGCCGCGCAGATCGGCGACTGGATCGAAGGCACAGGCCACATCGCGGGCCGCGACGACGACATCTATACCGTAACGGGACGCATCTGGTGCGGCGAGCGCACGGTGATGACGGCAACCGGCATCTTCAAAGCACTCGGCCAACGCCCGCCGAAGCGAAAGCCCGCAGCAGCATGACCACGACTCCGACGCCGGGGCCGCTCGGCCGTTTCAACGGCGAGCCCGTGGCCGGCCCTGCCTGGTTTGAGCAAGCCGTCGCCGTGCCCGCCGAAAGCGCCTTCGTCGAAGTCGCGGGCGCGCGCATCCACTACCTGCGCTGGGGCGACCGCAAACGCCCGGGCCTGTTGCTCGTCCACGGCAACGGCGCTCACGCCTATTGGTGGAGCTACATCGCCCCGTTCCTCGCGCGCGAATACAACGTCGCCGCCATCGACATGTCCGGCATGGGCGATTCCGACAAGCGCCCCGAATACAAAATGGAGTACTTCGTCGACGAACAGCTCGCGGTGATGCGCGACGCCGGCATGTTCGACAACGCAGAACCGCCCGTCATCGTCGCGCACTCCTTCGGCGGTTTCGTAACGATCCTGACCGGCGCGCTCCACGGCGACAAACTCGCCGGCACCGTCATCGTCGACTCGCCCGTGAACCCACCCGAACGCGGCGAACAAGGCCCGCCGCACCGCGAAATGCGCCCCCACCGCATCTATCCGACATTGACCGAAGCGCTCGCCCGCTTCCGCCTCGCGCCCGAACAGCCGTGCGAGAACGACTACGTCGTCGACTTCATCGCCCGCAAATCGCTGAAGCAAGTCGACGGAGGCTGGACGTGGAAATTCGACCCGTCGATCTGGACCCGCTTCTCGATCGGCGACACGGCGGAACGCCTGCGCGCCACCAAGTGCCGTATCGCCATCATGCGCGGCGAGATGTCCGTCCTGCTCCCCGCCGAAGTCGGCGACTACATGTTCAACCTGCTGGGCCGCGCCGCGCCGGTCATCGAAATCCCCCAAGCCCGCCACCACGTGATGCTCGACCAACCATTGGCGTTCGTCGCAGCTTTGCGCGCGCTCCTCGCCGACTGGAACCATTCCGTCCCCACGCGACGCATCTGAAAGAAGAAAATGAAACCGCTCTTAGCGCTCTGCGCATTCGTCGCGCTCATCATCGCAACACCGCTCGCGCACGCCGACGCTGCGCTGCAAACGTTCCTCGAACAAACGCTGACCGCCGCGCGCGACAAAAACCATCTCCCCGCCGTTGCCGCCGTTGTGCAGATCGATGGCAAGCTCGAGGCAGAAGCAGCACTCGGCCTCCGCGCGCTCGGCCATCCCGACGCCGTCACCATCAACGATCGCTGGCACATCGGCTCCGACACCAAGGCTTTCACGGCAACGCTGATCGCGCGCTTGGTCGAACAAGGCGTGATGAAATTCGACGACACGCTCGCAACGTCTTTCCCCGCGCTCGCGAAAGAGATGAACCCGGCCTACCGCACGATTACGGTGACACAGCTCCTCAGCCACACCGCAGGCCTGCCGCCGATCGCCGAAGACAGCGAACTGCCGGAACTCTACGCCATCAGTTCGGCGTTTCCGGACGTGAAGGACCAACGCGCCGCCGTCGCGCGCCACTATCTGAAAAAGCCCCAGGCCTCGAAACCCGGCGAGTTCGTCTATTCGAATCTCGGCTACATCATCGCCGGCGCCATCGCCGAAGCGCACACCGGCAAAAGCTGGGAAGATCTGGTCCGCGAACAAATCTTCACCCCGCTCGGCATCAAGAACGCAGGCTTCGGCTCGCCCGGCACGCCGGGCAAAACCGACCAACCCTGGGGCCATGAAGAAAAGGCGCCCGGCACGCTCATCGCGCACGATCCCGCAACCGCCGACATGGACGCGAACACGCGCCCCGTCATCGGCCCCGCCGGCACGATCAACATCGCGCTGAAAGACTGGCTGCTCTTCGCCCAAGACCAACTCGACGGCGTCCACGGCCACGGCAAACTGCTGAAGCCCGAGACCTACCGCAAACTCCACACGCCCGTGACCGGCAACTACGCCCTCGGCTGGGGCGCGAAACTCGGTGCGACCGGCATCCCCGAAATCATCACCCACTCCGGCAGCAACGGCTACTGGCTCGCCGACATCCGCATCCTCCCCAAACACGACATGATCTTCCTCACCGTCACCAACGCCGGCAACGAAGCCGCCAACGGACTAATCAAAGACGTCGGCACGCCCCTAAAGGACCGCTTGAAGCCACTGGAATAGCCAACGACGTCGCTGCCCTCATAAATTAACGGGCGTGGATCACCGCAAAAGCGCGGCAAAACTGCGGTTGCCGGGGCGATTTCCGTTGCTATAGTCCCGCCCGACCGGCGAGTTCTCGCCATCCGTCCAATCCCGTTCCAGTGATTATGAGGCAGTTCGATGGCCAACGCGCCGCACACGTACCAAAAAGGCAAAATGGATCTCAGCGAGCATCAGGCGACGTTCGGCCTGTTCTGGTGGTGGACGAAGTTCAGCATCATTGGCCTGATCGTTCTGATGGCGTTGATGGCCTATTTCCTGGTTCCGCACGCTTAAGCACGCGCTGAGCCTCCTCCAACCCGCACAGGTCCCATGAAAGTCGGCATCCCGAAGGAACGGCGCGCGAACGAATCGCGTGTCGCCGCAACGCCCGAGTCCGTGAAAAAGCTGAAGGGCCTCGGCCTCGACGTCGTGGTGGAATCCGGCGCCGGCGCCCCCTCGCACTTCGCCGACCAGGATTACGCGGCGGCGGGCGCCGAAATCGGAACGCAGGCTGCGGCCCTCGGCGCCGACATCGTACTCAAGGTGATGCGCCCGACGGACGAAGAACTGCCGCAGCTGAAACGCGGCGCCATGCTCGCCGCCATCCTCGCGCCCTACGCCGACAAATCCGCCGCCGCGAAATACGCCAGCGCCGGCATTAACACCTTCGCGATGGAATTCATGCCGCGCATCACGCGCGCGCAATCGATGGACGTGCTGTCCTCGCAATCGAACCTCGCCGGTTACAAGGCCGTGATCGACGCGGCGGCAGCCTACGGCCGCGCCTTCCCGATGATGATGACGGCAGCCGGCACCATCGCCCCCGCGCGCGCCTTTATCATGGGCGTCGGCGTCGCGGGCCTCCAAGCGATCGCCACCGCGAAACGTCTCGGCGCGATCGTGTCGGCGACCGACGTACGCGCCGCGACGAAGGAGCAAGTTCAATCGCTCGGCGGCACCTTCGTCATGGTCGAAGACGAAGAATCGAAACAAGCCGAAACCTCCGGCGGCTACGCCAAGGAAATGAGCGACGCCTACAAGAAGAAACAGGCAGCCCTGATCGCCGAAACGATCAAGAAGCAAGACATCGTCATCACCACCGCGCTCATCCCCGGCCGTCCCGCGCCGGTGTTGGTCACGGAAGAGATGGTGCGCTCGATGAAGCCAGGCTCCATCATCGTCGATCTGGCGGCGGAGCAGGGCGGCAACTGCCCCCTCACGAAACCGGGTGAAACGACCGAAGTGAACGGCGTCAAAATCATCGGTACGCTGAACCTCGCGGGCCGCCTGTCGGCCGACGCGTCGTCGCTCTACTCGCGGAACCTGTTCAACTTCCTTCAGCCCCTGATCGACAAGACGACCAAGGCGCTGAAGATCGACTGGAACGACGAAATCATCAAAGGCACCTGCCTGACGCGCGACGGCGAAGTCGTCCATGCGTCGGTCAAAGCGGCCTGACGGAGACAAACATGGACGTGATGGATCCTGCAGCAGTCGACACGGCGTTCTTCATCTTCCGCCTGTCGATCTTCGTGCTCGCGATCTTCGTCGGCTACTACGTGGTGTGGAGCGTAACGCCGGCATTGCACACGCCGCTGATGTCCGTCACCAACGCCATCTCTTCCGTCATCATCGTCGGCGCGCTGCTCGCGGTCGGCGTCGATCTCATCGCGGCGGGCGAGGGCGGCTGGGCCGCAAAAATCTTTGGCGTCATTGCCGTGGCGCTCGCCAGCGTCAACATCTTCGGCGGCTTCCTGGTCACGCAGCGCATGCTCGCGATGTACCGCAAGAAAGAGAAGAAGTGACCGACAACGTCGTCACCATGTACGACGCGATCGCAGCCGGCCTCGCCGTCCTGGCGCTCGGCGAAGTCGTCGCCGCACGCTTCTTCGACAGCCAAGACCGCGCGCAAAGCAAACTCATCGCCTCGCTCCTGCTGTGGGAAGGCGTCGCGATGCTCGCCTGCGCGGCCGTCGTCTACATCCGCCAAGACTTCGACGTGTCGACGATCGTCAGCATCGTCGCGATCTGGATGGCGGGTGCAGGCGTCGGTCTGCTTCGCGCCGGTATCTTCGACGTTCCCCGGGAATGAGAACCTTTAGCCCAAGGCCAAACTGACGATGGACGCCAACCTCGCCGCACTTCTCTATCTCGTCTCGGGCGTGCTGTTCATTCTCGCCCTCCGCGGTTTGTCGAGCCCCGAGTCATCCCGCCGCGGCAACAACCTCGGCATGATCGGCATGGCGATCGCGGTCGGCACGACCCTGGCCGTCGCTGCCCCGTCGGATGCATTGACCTGGGGCCTGATCCTGCTCGGCGTTGCCGTCGGCGGCACGGTCGGCGCTATCACCGCGCGCCGTATCGCGATGACGCAGATGCCGCAGCTCGTCGCCGCGTTCCACAGCCTCGTGGGTCTTGCGGCCGTCTTCGTCGCCGCGGCCGCGCTCTACGCACCGCTCGCCTTTGGCATCGGCGAACCCGGCAACATTCACATGCAGTCGCTGATCGAGATGTCGATCGGTGTGGCCATCGGCGCGATCACGTTCTCGGGCTCGATCATCGCCTTCGCCAAGCTCAACGGAAACATGTCCGGCGCGCCAATTATCCTGCCCGCGCGCCACGTGCTCAACATCGCGATCTTCGCCGCCATCATCGCGCTCATCGTGCTGCTCGTGATGGGCCACGGCGCCGATACCTGGGCCTTCTGGGCGATCACCGCGCTCGCCATCATCTTGGGCGTCACGCTCATCATACCGATCGGCGGCGCCGACATGCCCGTCGTCGTCTCGATGCTGAACTCATACTCGGGGTGGGCTGCAGCCGGCATCGGCTTCACGCTGGAGAACTCGGCGCTCATCATCACCGGCGCGCTCGTCGGCTCATCCGGCGCGATCCTCAGCTACATCATGTGCAAGGGGATGAACCGCTCCTTCATCTCGGTCATCCTCGGCGGCTTCGGCGGCGAAGTCGCGCACGCCGCCGGCAAAACCGAAACGCGCCCGGTAAAGCTGGGCTCGGCTGAAGACGCCGCCTTCATCATGAAAAACGCGTCGTCGGTCATCGTCGTTCCCGGCTACGGCATGGCGGTGGCGCAGGCCCAGCACGCGCTCCACGAAATGGCGAACAAGCTGAAGAAGGAAGGCGTGAAAATCTCCTACGCCATCCACCCGGTCGCGGGCCGCATGCCTGGGCACATGAACGTGCTGCTGGCCGAAGCGAACGTCCCCTATGACGAAGTCTTCGAACTCGACGACATCAACAGCCAATTCGCCACCGCCGATGTCGCCTACGTCATCGGCGCCAACGACGTGACCAATCCGTCGGCAAAAACCGATCCGAAGTCGCCAATCTACGGCATGCCCATCCTCGACGTCGAAAAGGCCAAGACGGTGCTCTTCATCAAGCGCGGCATGGGCTCCGGCTACGCCGGCGTCGAAAACGAACTCTTCTTCCGCGACAACACGATGATGCTCTTCGGCGATGCCAAGAAGATGACGGAAGAAATCGTCAAGGCGCTCGGATGACCGTACAGATTCGCGACCTCGACCTGGCTCGCGACAAACCCGCGCTTCTGCGCTTCATCCTTGGCTCGAACGCCTACGAAGCCCAATTCGAATCCGACCGCCGTCTCGACAAAACCTGCCCGGAAGAATTCCTGCCGGTACTGCTCGATCGCGCGAAGACAAGGCAAGGCCACGTTTTCGTCGCGGAAGACGCGGGCGAGCCGATTGGCTGGGCGGTGTGCTACGTCAACGAGCACGACGTCTATGTGCTCGCCGAAGAGCGCCCCTACGGTTACGTATCCGAGCTCTTCGTGGACGAGGCCGCCAGAGGCCAACACGTCGGTCGAAAGTTACTGAATGCTTGCGAGGATTATTTCCGAACCCTGAACGTGAGGACCGTCCTGATCGGCGCGCTCAGCGCCAATACGCGCGCGGTCAGCGCGTACAAGGCGGCCGGGTATGCTGACTACGATGTTAACCTCCGCAAGGTATTGTAGGCCCGCATTCTCAAGGCTGACACCGCCCGGCGGATTGGCTAGAGAGTGCCAACGAAAGCCGCTTCGAAGGAACCTGAAGATGAAGATGCGTCGCTTCCTGATCGCGCCCGCGCTGGCTGGAATTCTGCTCGTCTCCACCTCGTGCTCGAACCCGTTCGCGCCGACGGCGACGTCGGAAGAAGCGGCAGCGACCGTCGCGCCCGAAGTCAAAACGGCGGTCGAAGAATTCCTCGGCAAATACAACGCCCACGACGCCGCCGGCGCCGGCGAATACCTCGCCGACGATCCGGGCTTCCAGTGGCTCGAAGATGGACGCGCGGTCTACGAAACGCGCGCCGCGGCGATCGCAGGTTTCACATCGTTCTTCTCGGGCTTCGGCAGCTCGCGCTTGGAAGCCTACGACATCAAGGTCGTGATGCTGGCCGACGAAGCCGCCGTGGCCACGTTCCGCTATGCGCAAACCATCGCGGCCGGCGGCCAAGCGTCGCTGAAAGGCGAAGGCACGATGACCCTCGCTCTGACCCAGCGCGACGGTTCCTGGAAGATCCTCGTCGCTCACAAAAGCGCGAGCGCCTTCCCCCGCTAACCCCACCACGAAAGTAAGCCCTTCTCCCTCCGGGAGAAGGTGGATCGCCGCCAACGGCGGCGAGACGGATGAGGGACTCCGGTGCAGAGCGCACACTCCACTGCACCGGCGGCCCTCATCAGTCACGCCTAACGGCGCGCCAGCTTCTCCCAGAGGGAGAAGCGCAAAAGCACTTTGTGGCGCAAATCCTGCCCAATCCTGGTGTTGATCTTGCACCGTGCCGCATGGTTCTGTGCGGCCGGGGTAAGTGGGGCATATGGGGGACGAAGTCCTCGAGTTATCGGGCGTAACAAAACGGTACGGCGACTTCCTCGCTGTCGACCGCGTAACCTTTACTGCGCCCAAGGGTAAGATCTTGGGCCTGTTGGGCCCCAACGGCGCCGGCAAAACCTCGACCTTGCGCATGATCCTGGGCATCACGCCGCCGACCGACGGCAAGGTCGAAGTCTTCGGCAAGCCGCCCGGCCGCAGTGTCCAACGCCGGATCGGCTACCTCCCCGAGGAACGCGGCCTCTACCGCCGCATGACGGCCTTCGACACGGTGGTCTATTTCGCCAAGCTGAAGGGCCTGTGGGGCGGCAAGGCGCGGCAGCGCGCGCACCAGCTGCTCGAAGAACTGGGTCTGGGCCACGTGAAGGACCGCAAGATTGAGGCCCTGTCGAAAGGCATGGCGCAAAAGGTTCAGCTGATCACCGCGATTGCGCACGAACCCGAACTCGTCATCCTCGACGAACCCTTCTCCGGCCTCGATCCGATCAACCAGAACGAACTCGAGGCCGCGATCCGGCGTCTCGCCGACGGCGGCACGACGGTCCTGTTCTCCACCCACACGATGAGTCACGCGGAACGCCTTTGCGACCGCTTCGTCATTCTTGTCAAAGGCCGCAAAGCCTTCGACGGCACGCTGAACGAAGCGCGCGCCGCCATCCCGCGCACCGTCAAACTGGAATCCCCCAACGACCTGAGCTTCCTGCGCGGCGTCAAAGGCGTGACCAACGTGGTGCCGCCGGCCGAAGGCTCCACGCACTGGGACATCATCTTGGCCCCCGGCGCCGACCCGCAGGCCGTGCTCGCCGCGTGCTTCGAACACAACGTCAAGCTCACGCTCTTCGACACCTCGCCCCCGACACTGCACGAAGTCTTCGTGACGCTCGCCGGCGGCGACGCAGGAGACGCCGCGCCATGAGACAAGTCTGGCTCATCGCCTGGCGCGGCTTCGTCCAGCATGCAACCTCGCGCGCCTTCCTGTTCGGTTTGCTGCTGCTGCCGCTCTACATGCTGATCGGCGGCATCCTGCCGACCGCCTCGACCTCGCAGCTTGCAGCGTTGGGCGGCCCCATCCGCCACTTCGCCGTCATCGACAAGACCGGCGTCATGATCCCCGCGATCGACGCCGCCCTCGACCGCGACATCACCGCGCGCGGCCTCCTTTCGCTCACTGCCTACGCAGAAGAGAACGCCGACGAAGATCGCCTGCGCAAAGAAAACCCTAACCTCGCGCGACTGCTTCTCGACGGCGACGTCGACAGTACCCGCTCTGTCGAGGAGGTCGAGGCCAAGGGCGGCATCATCCAAACCTTCGTCGAACTGCGCCCCTACCTGAAACCCAACGCGCCGCAATTCCACGAACCGCACCGCCGCTTCTTCCGCATCGAGCCGCCCGCCGACGTGGCCGCCGCCGACAACGTCGTCGAAGCGGCAACGCCCTATCTCAAGGCGGAAAAACTCGTCACCGGCGATTTCGGCCCCGTGCAACTCTGGGCCGTTCTGATCATTCCGAAGGGCTTCATCGACGGCACCGAAGGCGCGGAATACCTCACCGACGACACCGACCGCATCGGCCTGCGCGAGTTCCTGCGCGTGCCGCTCGACAACGAACTGAAGCGCATCCGCGCCGGCGCCTACGTGCCCAAGGACGCGATCGACGGTGTCGTCGGCGCTGCCGGTACGATCCAGACAACGGACCCCGCACCCGACACCCTGGGTGCGCTCTCGAACATCAAACAGTTCACGGTGATCAGCGCTATCGCCGTCTACCTGCTGCTCTTTATGGCCGTGTTCATGACGGCGAACATGGTCGTGATGGCCCTCGTCGAAGAAAAGAGCAACCGCGTCGCCGAGCTCTTGCTCTCCTGCGTGCGTGCCGAGACGCTGATGGCGGGCAAGCTCTTCACCGGCCTGATGCTCGCGATCCTGCTGGTGGGGGTCTGGATGATCAGCGCCATTGTCAGCATCGACGCGCTGTTCCCGACCGCCCGCATCATCGTCGACACCTTGATCGAGAACGTCTCGACCATGGAGAAGGCGGCGCAGATCTTCATCTTCTTCGCGCTCGCCTACCTCACCATCGCGACGTTCTTCCTCGCCGCCGGCAGCGCCGCCACCTCGATCACCGACGCCCAAGCCATCGTCGCCCCGGCGACGATGATCACCTTGCCCATCTTCATGCTGCCGATCGCCGTCGCCTACGACCCCGCAGGCCTGGTGGCGCGCGTCGCGTCCTACCTGCCGTTCTTCGCACCCTTCACGATGATGGTCCGCTCGCTCAGCGCCCCCGACGGCATCGACATCCTCGGCGCCCTGGTGGTCAGTCTGCTGACGTTGTGGTGGATGGTCCGCCTGGTCGCCCGCGTCTTCCGTTCGAACCTCCTGCGCCCCGACTCCTCGATCTCCTTCATCGCCTTCCTGCGCGACCTCTGGCGCCCCCGCCAAACGTAACCGCGCCGACCGAGTCAGCTTCACCGCAAAGCCTCGAAGCACACGAAGTTGCACAAAGTAGGATGCTGATTTGGTATCGCGACGCGTCAAGGTTCTCTTGGGCGCGAAGCGCGCCCATTCAATCTTCTTCGTGAACCTTCGCGCTCTTCGAGGCGTCGTGGTGAAACTGACGCGACAAACCGTAAGCGCAAAAGAAAAGGGCCACCGGTCGAACCGATGGCCCCTAAACGCAATGCTCGAAAGAACTAGCCGCGCGGCGCGCGAACCGGCTTCGGCGTCTTCGGCAGCAAACCTTCGCGCTGCAGCTTCTTGCGATGCAGCTTGCGCGCGCGGCGAATGGCTTCCGCCTTTTCGCGTGCGCGCTTCTCAGACGGCTTCTCGTAGTGGTTACGCAGCTTCATCTCGCGGAACAGGCCTTCGCGCTGCATCTTCTTCTTGAGCGCCTTCAGGGCCTGATCGACATTGTTGTCACGCACGATGATCTGCAAAGGAAGCCTCCGGTCGGAATTCAATGAAAAAGGGGCAGCAGCCGCTTCACGCAGCGCACCCCAATAGCGGCGCGGTTGTTACCAGAGCCATGCGGCGCTGTCCACCCTTGCCCCCGCTCCGGCCGCGGCTCATATCAGCCATTATGACGATCCGAAAAATCGCGCGAATGGGCCATCCGGTCTTAGGGCAGCGCGCGGAACAAATCACCGACGTAAGCGACCCCGAACTGCGACGTTTGGTCGAGGACATGGTCATGACCATGATCGACGCGAACGGCGCCGGCCTTGCCGCCCCCCAGGTCCACGAGCCGATCCGCCTGGTCATCTTCCAGGCCCCCATAAGCCGCGCCGACCCGGGCTTAAGCGAGGCCGAGGCCTACGACCACACGGCCTCCCTGACGGTCCTGATCAACCCGGAAGTAGAGATACTGTCGGACGAGAAAGAGGGCGGCTGGGAAGGCTGTCTCTCGGTCCCTGGCCTCCGCGGCTGGGTCGAGCGCCCGGCCCACATCCGCTATCGGGGCTTAGGGCTGGACGGTAAGCCGATCGAACGTGTGGCCAAAGGGTTCCACGCGCGGGTCGTGCAGCACGAATGCGACCATTTGGACGGCATCCTCTACCCGCAGCGCATGACCGACCTCACGAAGCTCATCTTCGAAAGCGAGACGAAACATTGGCTCGAGCAAAACGCGTAAAGAAGCCCGCCGCAACGCACAGCGAAAACATGCGCGAGAAAATCCTCGCCGAAGCATTGCCCAACGTCCCCTTCGACGGCTGGTGCGACAAGACGTTGCGTGAAGCCGCCGAACGCGCCGGCGCAACCGACGCGGACCTGAAGGCCGCCTTCCCCCGCGGCGTGAACGACGCGCTGGTCTTCTTCTCCGACGACGCCGACCGCCGCGCGTTCGAGACGATCCAAGACGCCGACCTCAAAGCGATGAAGGTCCGCGAACGCATCACCTTCGGCGTGCGCACCCGCATCGAAGCCGTCTCCGAGCACAAAGAAGCCGCCCGCAAAGGCGCCGCCGTCTTTGCCCTGCCGCAAAACGCATTGGACGGCGCCACGTGCGTCTACCGCAGCGTCGACACGATCTGGCGCGCGGTGAACGACACGTCGACGGATTTCAATTTCTACACCAAGCGCGCACTGCTCGCCGGCGTCTACACCTCGACGATGCTGCACTGGTTCGCCGACACCAGCGAAGGCTTCGAAGACACCTGGAAATTCCTCGACCGCCGAATCGCCGACGTGATGCAAATCGAGAAGGTGAAATCGCAGGTGATCAAGTTCGCCGAGACCTTGCCGAACCCGCTGACGATCCTCGGCGCACTCCGCTACCCGCGCAGATAACTGGCTAGGCGTCCGGCCGCGTGCCGAGAGGGTAAAGCCGCGTCACGTGGCCCATCTTGCGGCCCTGGCGCGCGTCCGTCTTGCCGTAGAGATGGACGGCGGTGGCGGGCAGGGCGGCGTGCGTCCGCCAAGCATTGACCTCATCGCCCAGCAAGTTCGTCATCACGGCGTCCGAGTGCCGCGTCGCATCGCCAAGCGGCCAACCGCACACCGCGCGAATGTGCTGCTCGAACTGGCTCACCGTACAGCCGTCGATCGTCCAATGGCCGGAGTTGTGCACCCGCGGCGCCATCTCGTTGACCAGCAACCGCCCGTCCTGCGCCTCGAACAACTCGACCGCCATCACGCCCACATAATCGAAAGCCTCCAGCAGCCGCGACGCGATCTTGTTCGCCTCCGCCTTCAACCGCTGCGGCCCCTTCGCCGGCGCCAGCGTCGTGCGCAAAATATGATCGCCGTGCAAATTCTCGACGATGTCATAGCAAGCGACCGCGCCGTCAGCGCCGCGCGCCGCGACGACGGACATCTCGCGCTTGAAATCGATGAAGCCTTCCAGAATGCACTCGACGCGCCCGAACGTTTCGAAACCCGCGATCACATCGTCGAGCGAACCGATCTTGCGCTGTCCCTTGCCGTCATAGCCAAGCCGTGACGTCTTCAGCACCGCCGGCGCACCGATCGTCGCGAACGCCGCGCGCGCAGTTTCTTCTGACGTCACCGGAGCGAACGGCGCCGTGCCGATACCGAGATTCTGAACGAACGCTTTCTCGGCGATTCGATTTTGAATAACGGCAAGCGCCGTCGGATTCGGCCGCACCGGTTTCAGGCTCGCGAGAAACGCACCCGTGTCGCCCGGAATATTCTCGAACTCATACGTGATGACATCGACCTGCGTCGCGAACCGCTGCAACGCCATCTGATCGTCATACGCCGCCACGATATGCCCACCGGCCACCTGAAACGCCGGCGAGTCGCGCTCCGGCGCGAACACGACAACCTTCAGCCCCATGCGCGCCGCCGCCATCGCCAGCATGCGCGCCAACTGACCGCCGCCCAAGATGCCGACGGTGCCGCCCGGCGCAACCGGATGCATGAGATCAGGCATTCTCTTCGACCGGCGCTTCCGGCACGTCCGCCGTCTGGCGCGCGCGATATGCGTCAAGCCGCTTCGCCAGATCCTTATCGCTCAAAGCCAAGATCGCAGCCGCCAGCAACGCCGCGTTGATCGCCCCGGGCTTGCCGATCGCGAGCGTCCCCACCGGCACGCCGCCCGGCATCTGAACGATCGACAGCAAGCTGTCGAGCCCGTTCAACCCCGTCGCCGCCACCGGCACGCCTAACACCGGCAACGTCGTCATCGACGATGTCATGCCAGGCAGATGCGCAGCGCCACCCGCGCCCGCGATGATCACCTTCAACCCGCGCGCCTTCGCGCCGCGCGCATAGGCGAACAGGCGATCCGGCGTGCGATGCGCGGAAACGACTCGCACCTCATGGCGCACGCCGAGCTTCTCGAGCGTCTCCGCCGCTTCGGACATGATCGGCCAATCGGACCGGCTGCCCATGATGATGCCGACATCGGCAGTGCCGCGATCGATGGTGGAGGCGAGATCTTTGCTGGCCGCTTTGGCCATAGGCTTCCCTTCCCGGATGGGGCGCGAGGGCAGGGACCCCCGCGAAAAGAAGCGCCGATTTATAAGGCGTACAGCCCGCGAAGTGAAACGGTCCTGTTGTTAAGCATTTGGTCGCAGCTTTGCACGCGTCCGCGCCCGCCCTAGACTGCCAACCGATGAAGATCACGGACAAAGGTCCCAAGAGAACGACCGCCGCAACGGGCGCAGGCGCCTACACCGCCGTCCAGCGCGCGACCGAACAGGCTGCCGCCCCGACGAAGGCGACCGACGTGTCCGAAGTGCTGGGCATCCCGGAGGCCGAACTGACCCCGCGCGTCCGCGCCGCCATCATGACCCTGATGGCGGAGGTCGACCGCCTGCGCCGCGAACTCGATCGCACCAACGCAAGGCTTGAAGCCGTCGAAACGATGGCAGACCAAGACGGCCTGCTGCCGCTCCTGAACCGCCGCGCCTTCGTCCGCGAGATGTCGCGCGTCATCTCTTTCGCCGAACGCTACGAAGTTCCGGCAAGTCTCATCTACTTCGACCTCGACGGCTTCAAAGCGCTGAACGACACCTACGGCCACGCCGCCGGCGACGCCGCCCTCGGCCACATCGCCAATCTGTTAACGGGTAACGTCCGCGAATCAGATCTCGTCGGCCGCCTCGGCGGCGACGAATTCGGCGTCATCTTGGCCAAGGCCGATCAAGACCAAGCCGAAAAGAAAGCCCGCTCGCTCGCCGACCTCTTCCGCGCCAATCCGTTCATCTGGCAGGAAACGCCCGTCGCGCTGTCGTTCGCCTACGGCGTCCACGGCTTCAAGAAGGGCGAGGATGTAGATTCCGCGATGGCCAACGCCGACAAGGCGATGTACGCCGCGAAACGCGACGCTAAGCGATAATGTCGGGCAGCATATCGTCTTCGAGCTTGGTGATCTGATCGCGCAGCATCAGCTTGCGCTTCTTCAACCGCGTCAGCTGCAATTGATCGAACGGCCCGCTAGCGATCAGCGCCTGAATCGCTTCGTCGAGGTCGCGATGCTCCTGCCGCAACTGCGCAAGTTTGAGCAGCGTTGCTTTGTCCGCCACGTCGGGCGTGCCGCTCTCGTTGGCGGCGATGGGTGTGCTGCTGACGAGCGACAACCCGGGGCTTTCTCCGCCCTCTCCGTCTTTAGAAAATCCCATGGTGTGCGAACGTGCGCGCCTTTGCACTTCTGCCGAAGGTGGAATTCTAGCATACGCGGAACCCGGCTGTCTCCGCATAAGGCCGATGCGTAGGCGATCAGCTTTAATTTTCAAGCACTAAGCACCGTCAAACGCGATGCTTTCGCATTAACATTTTGTTCGCACAGAGCGAAATGAGGGCGCTGACAAGCAGAAGATTCTGTGTTTAGATTTTGCGTCTACCAACGGAGGCACTCGACTATGGGCCTTGAGTCACATCTCCAGGAACTCGCGGAAAAACACCACAAATTGGACGAGCAAATTCACAGCGAACAGCTCCGCCCGCATCCCGACGATCTGATGCTCATCGAACTCAAGAAGCGCAAGCTCCGCCTAAAAGAAGAAATCGAACGACTCCGACACGAAGTTCACTAGAACCGTTCGGGTCTCATTCTCATCCTCACGTAATCAGCGCTGACCAACGCCAAGGGTGTGGCGGTCCCAAAGACCGTCACCCGTTCCGGCGATACGCAGCAGGCGTCAAGCCGAACTGCGCCCTGAACGCGTGCGTGAAATGGGCCTGGTCATAGAAGCCGGCGGCAGTCGCGATCTCCGCTAACGCAAGCTCGCCGTCGCGTATCAACGACGCCGCGCGCGCAAGCCTACGCGTGCGGACATACGCACCGACGGAGCAACCGAACCGGCCGCGAAACGCGCGCGCCAAGTGTCCGGCGCTCACACCGGCAGCGTGCGCTAGCTCGCCAAGATGCACATCACCCGCCGGATCGGCCTCGATCTGATCGATGGCCGCCGCAAGCCAAGTCGGACATCCCTCGCGCGTCAACTCGCCAAGCCGCACGGCGCTACTCAGTATCTCCGCGACCAACCCCTCCGCCGCCAGCGCAAAGCCCGAATCAGGACGGCGCATCTCTCCGGCCAATTCCCGCCCCAGCGCAAACAGTCGCGGCGACCGATGGTGACTGTAGGTATCCGCGAGCGGCCCAAGTCCCTGCGCTGTCAGCCACGACGCCCGCGGGAAAAAATTGAGGCAAAGCCCGCGCGCGGCCGAGAAGCGATCCGCATGCACGCAATCGGGCGGCCGGATCAACAAACTGCCCGCGCCGCATGCCTCGTGACGCGTGCCGGAAGATTCCTCGAACCCGCCCTCTAGCGTCAGGCACCACTGATATTCGTCCTGGTGCCGGTGCGCGGGAATGGCTTCCCCGGGCCGATGCGCGCCCAGGCTCAGCCCAAAGCCCCCGAAGTCGCTTGTTGCGATCGGGCGGCCATAGGTGCTGAGCGACGGCAGAAACGCGATATCCATCGAGACGCCGATTGTCACAACCATACAAGACGGCCGATCCTCGCAGAGATTTGCTGCTCAATCGCGGCTTTAAAGGGTGCATCCGTATGTATTTCCGCCTGTGTGTACTTGCAGCCATCGTTCTCGTCCTGGGTTTTGCTATATTGCCGTTGCACGCCGCGCCCACCGCGACGTTCCAGGCAGGCGAAGGCGCCTACATCGCCGGCAAATTCGACGAAGCCCGCGCCGCCTACGAAGCAACCGCCGCCGACGCCGCAGCACCCCCGAAGGACCGCGCCTCGTCGCTACGGCAGCTCGGCGTCATCGCCTGGCGCCTCTACGGCGACAACGCGAACGCGGAACGCCGCTTCGGCGACGCGCTGCGCGTCGGCGCCGACCTCAGCACAACCCACGTCGAGCGCGCCCGCTTCTACGCCAACGCAAAGCGCTTCGACGAAGCAGCAACCGCGGGCGAAGCCGCGATCGCCACCGCATCCAACCCAACAGAACAGCGCCGTGCCGCGCTCGCATACGCGAACGCGGTACGCGCAAGACTGCACGACGTACCGGTCGCTCGCCAAAAGCGCGCCGACGAAGCGCGCCTCGCACAAGCCCGCGACGTGATCGGGGCCGTCGCCAAAGCACCGCCATTGCCGTTGGATCTGTCGGAAGCTCTGTTGGAAGTCGCGTTGCGCCTCGACGACGGCCCGCTCGCGCTAACGGCGTGGCGCTCCTACGCCCGCGAAGGCGCGGAGTCCGGTACGTGGCAGCCGGCCGCGCGTGGTTTGAACGGCGCGCTCCCAAAGTGGCGTCGTGGCGCGCTAACGCCGGCATTGAGAGCCGACGTCTTCGAAGCCCTAGCGACATCGCAATTCTTCGACCTCGCTGTCATGATCGCGAACGACGATCGCATCGGTGGCAAAGCCGCATTCTTGGCAACGCCGCGCGTCGCCGACGTCTTGGCCTACCTAGCGATGCTCAACGAAATGCGCACGACGACCGACGCCCACTACCGCGACATCGCCAACCGCAAAGCAAACAAAGACGCCTGGCACGCAGGCCTGATGAAGAGCGGCCAAGACCTCTGGACCAAACTGTCGTTCGCCGGACCACGCCCGCCCTTCGCGCCGGAGGCGTTCGCCGCCGAACTTGGCCACCGCTTCGGCGCCGTGATCAACGTCGGTGAAACCGGCGGCGTGGACGACCTGCACTACGGCCACGTCTTCATCGACGACGCACGCACCATCGAACAATACGGACACAAAGCATCGCTTCGCCGCACCGCGCTCGATCGCATGGTCAGCAACGGCTACGAGAGTTGGCTCTGGGACGGTCGCCAAGCCCACGGCGGCTGGGCCGACGCCGAACGCATCTTCCAAGTGCGCCCGGGCTACGCCGACGGCGCGCTCGCCGAATGGGATCGCTTGACCGATCCCGCGCAACGCGCCGAAGTCGAACAACGCATCGCCATGGTCAGCAAATCCGACGACGACATCGCCAAGCGCGACCCAACGGCATTCATCCCAGGCCTCGCCATGCGCTTAGGATGGGGCGGTCTCAACGCACTGCTCGATCGCCTCCGCTCCAGCGGCACGTCCGATCTAAAGGCCCGCTACATCATCGAAAGCGGCCGCATCCGCACCGACTCAAGCATCTACGCCCACGAAGGCCGCCACGCATTGGACAAGATCGCCTACGGCGACAAGCTCGACGCCGAAGAACTCGAATTCCGCGCCAAACTCTCCGAAGTCGCCTTTAGCGACAACGCGCGCATGAACTTCAGCTCAATCCTAAACCCCAACATGGCCGACCCAACCTCACCCCACGGCCGCGCGAACAAGCGCATCGCCCAAGGCCTGATCACTTGGATGGAAAAACACCGCGCCGAAATCAAAACCTACGACTCAACACGCCCACCACTCCCCCAATTCGACAAACTAACCGACGACCAAATGCGAGAAGCCATGCGCGCCATGGACCCCTGGGCACCAAAGCGTTAGCGCAACTCCCCTCGCCCGCCCTTGGGCGGGCCGCAAAGACGCCAAGAGGCTGGTGCTGTCATCGCGACGCTCGCGCGTTTACATCGCGATCGAATGGCGCTTCGCGCCGAAGAAGAATCGCATCGACGCGTAGCGTCATTCCAATCGGCGTCGCGCGGCCTTGCCGATATGGCTGAGCGCCTTGGAGTCTTGGCGGCTTTGCGTGAAATCTTTCTTTTACGCCGCGCCGGAGGAGACCCCACCCTCACCCCCGGCCCCTCTCCCGCCCAAGGGCGGGCGAGGGGAGCGCGATAACCTAAGCCGCCTCCGCCTTATCGCGCAGCTTGAACTTCTGGATCTTCCCCGTCGACGTCTTGGGCAATTCGCAGAACACGATCGTGCGCGGCACCTTGTAGCCGGCGATCTGGCTCTTCACGAACGCGATGATTTCATCCGGCGTCGCCTTCGCCCCCGACTTCAGTTCGATGAATGCGACCGGCGTTTCGCCCCACTTCTCGTCCTGCTTGCCGACGACCGCGGCAAGGCCGATAGCCGGATGCTTCATCAGCACGTCCTCGACCTCGATCGACGAAATATTCTCGCCGCCCGAAATGATGATGTCCTTCGATCGGTCCTTGAGCTGGATGTACCCGTCCTTGTGCCAGACGCCGAGGTCGCCGGAATGAAACCACCCGCCCTTGAACGCTTCCTTAGTCGCCTTTGGATTCTTCAGATATCCACGCATGACGACGTTGCCGCGGAAGAAGACCTCGCCCATGGTCTCGCCGTCGCGCGGCACGTCTTCCATCGTCTCCGGATCTTTAACGGCAAGCGCTTCAAGCACCGAATACCGCACGCCCTGACGCGCCTTGATCTTCGCGCGCTCTTCCATCGGCAAAGCGTCCCATTCCGAATGCCAAGCATTCACGACAGCCGGGCCATAGGTCTCGGTCAGCCCATAAACGTGATGCACCTGGAACCCGGCCGCCTCCATCCGCGCCAGCGTCGCCGCCGGCGGCGGCGCAGCAGCGGTCATGAACTCAACCTTCGTCTTCAGCTCTTTGCGTTCCGCATCGCTCGCGTTGACCAGCATGCCCATCACGATCGGTGCGCCGCACATATGGGTGACGCCATACCGCGCGCAGGCTTCGAACATGTTCGCGGCATTCACGCGGCGCAGACAAACATGCGTCCCCGCGACGACCGAAATCGTCCACGTGAAGCACCAGCCATTGCAATGAAACATCGGCAACGACCACAGATAAATCGGATGCGCGCGGATCGAGGCCGAAATCACATTGCCCAGCGCCAGCAGGTAAGCCCCGCGCGAATGAAACACGACGCCCTTCGGATTGCCCGTCGTGCCGCTGGTGTAATTCAGCGCCACCGCCTGCCACTCGTCCGCCGGCAGCGACCACGCGAATTCCGGATCGCCGGTCTTGAGGAAATCCTCGTACTCCATCTCGCCGATCAACTCGCCGCCGTCGTACTCCGGATCGTCGATGCCGATGATGAACGGCTTGGCCTTGCAAAGTTTCAGCGCCTCGCGCGCCAACGCCCCGAACTCCTTGTCCACGATCAAAGCCTTCGCCTCGCCGTGATCCAGAATGAACGCAATCTCCTGCGCGCTGAGCCGATAGTTGATCGCGTTCAACACGCCGCCCGTCATCATCACGCCGTAATGCGCATCGAGCATCGGCGGAATATTCGGCGCAATCACCGCAACCGTATCGCCGAGCCCGATCTTCCGCTTGACCAACGCCGACGCCAACCGCCGGCATCGCTCATAGAACTGCGCATACGTGAATTTCTGATCGCCGTGCAGAATGGCGATGGTCTTGGGATACGTGAACGCCGCGCGCTCCAAGAACGACAAGGGCGACAGCGACTGATAATTCGCCGGGTTCTTATCCAGATCGCGCGTATAGGCGTTCCCTCTCGAAACCTTCGCAGTCTTGCCCTTCGCAGCCGCCGGCTTCGACCGCACGGCCGCTTTCGCGTTCTGCTTCGGCAGACTCTTCGCCGGTTTGGCCTTCGCTTTAGCCGGTTTCACCTTGCGTGCGCTTCCCATGACGGTCCCAGATTTCGTGTTTTTGCGGTGGCGGACCGTACCCAACGCCGATCCAACCGGCAACACGCGCGGGCGACGAACCGACGCAGCCGGGCGGCCCTGGTAGGCCACCGCGCGAAGGTCTAAGAGCTTGGCCCCCATGCACGCCCGCGTCACCTCGGCCGACCTCGCAAAGATCACGGCCCTCGTCGCGACCGCGGTGATCATGCTGCTCGCCAACGGCCTGCAGAACACGCTTGTGCCCGTGCGCGCGCACGCCGAGGGTTTCTCGGCCACCGCCATCGCGCTGATGGGCTCGGCCTACTTCGTCGGCTTCCTCGCCGCCTGCGTCCTGTGCCCGCGCCTGATCGATCGCGTCGGCCACATCCGCACCTTCGCCGTGCTGTGCGCAGCGACCGCAGCGATCGTCCTCGCGCACGCCATGATCGTGGACCCGGTGGCGTGGGGTGTCATGCGCGCGGGCATCGGTTTCTGCGCCGCCGGCATGTACGTCGTCATCGAAGGCTGGCTGAACCAGCAGACGCACAACAAAATCCGCGGCCGCATCTTCACGCTCTACGCCGCCCTGAACAATCTCGCGCTCTTGGCCGGCCAGTATCTCTTCACGCTGAGCGACCCGCGCGGCTACGAACTCTTCTCGCTCGCAGCGATCCTGACCATGGCCTGCATGCTGCCGGTCGCGCTTACGCGCCAGCCCGAGCCGGCGCGCGTCGGCGTCGTCCGCCTGCGGTTACGACGCCTGTACAATCTCTCGCCCGTCGGCGTCATGGGCGCGGTCGCGGTGGGCTTGGTCAGCGGCGCGTTCTGGACCTTGGCGCCCGTCTACGCAGAAGCGCGCGGCATGACCGGCGACAACGTCGCGCTTTTCATGGCGGCGACGATCTTGGGCGGCGCCGCCGCACAGTGGCCGCTGGGCCGTCTGTCAGATTTCACCGACCGCCGCCTCGTCATCGGCATGTCGGCCGCAGGCGCGGCGTTTGCGGGCATCGTGCTGGCGATCCCCGCACCCTTCGGCATCGCCAAAGAAACCTGGCTGCTGATGGGCGGCATGCTCTTCGGTGCGACCGCGTTCCCCATCGGCGCGCTCACCAACGCGCATCTGAACGACCACGCGCGCCAGGAAGAGATGACCGAGTTCGCGTCGTCGAACCTGTTCGTCTACGGCACCTTCGCCGCCATCGGCCCGGCGATCGCCGCGGGCGTTATCGCGCTGGGCGGCATGAGCGCGATCTTCTTCTACACGGCAAGCGTCCACGCCGCGTTCGTGATCTTCGTCGTCTATCGAATGGTGGCCCGCGGCCCGCTCGCCCAAAGCGACCGCGAGCCCTTCGAGGCCGCGCCCGAGCAGCTGGCGCCGCTCCACTTGTCTGGGAGCGCGGGCGTCCCGCCCGCTCTTCTCAAAGAATCCAACGCCCCGACCTAGAAAGAGTCAGCGAGAGCGGGCGAGACGCCCGCGCTCCCAGACTTAGGTCTTGTCGCGCGCCCGTTGGAACGAAGCGAACACCGACGCCGGATCGTACTTCAGCTGCGGCGCGTCCTCGTCGGGCACATCGGCCTTCACGGCCTCGCTCGCCGGACGCAGCGTGGCCCCTTTGGCTTCTGCGGCGGGCGCACCCTTGGACTTGCGCGACGACGCCTTCTCGACCGCGAGGTCAAGCTCAAGCTGCGACGTCAGCCCCAACGTCACCGGATCGACCGGCTTGATGTTCGCGATGTTCCAGTGCGACCGCGTGCGGATCTGCTGAATGGTGGCCTTCGTCGTGCCGACCAGCTTGCCGATCTCGACGTCGGTCAGTTCCGGATGATTGCGCACCAGCCACGCGATCGCGTCCGGACGATCCTGACGCCGCGATACCGGCGTATAGCGCGGACGGCCCTTCGCCTTCGCGGGCGCGACCTCGACCGACGGCTTCGTCATGACAAGACGCTTGCGCGGATCCTTCTCGGCCGCGGCGATTTCTTCGCGCGTTAGCTGGCCCATCATCACCGGATCCAGCGGCACGATCTTTTCCGGATGCATGTCGTCCGCCATCGCCTTGATCTCAAGCGCGTGCAGCGCGCAGAACTCGGCGATCTGATCGAACGTCAGCGTCGTGAAATTGAGCAGCCACATGGCAGTCGCCTTGGGCATCAATGGCTTCGACATAGGTAAACCTCTCCTGAGGGCGCCAGCGGGGTAACCGCCAGGCCACGAAATCACCTCGATGTAAGGGAGTTTCAGCCGCCTATATAATCGCTGCCGCGCCCGGAGGAAAGCGAAAATCCCTGGGAGCGCCGGCTTCCAGCCGGCCCTTTCTAAGGCGTCAGCAAGATTTTCCCGATATGGCTCGACCCCGCCATCTTGGCATGCGCCTCGCGCACCTTCGCCAGCGGAAACACGCTGTCGACGACGGGCTTTACCTTCTTCGCCTCGATCAACGGCCAAACCTCGCGCAGCACCGATTGCGTAATCTCGGCCTTCTCCGCATGGCTACGCGCGCGCAGCGTCGACCCGCTGATCGTCAACCGCTTCAACATCAGCACGATGAGATTGAGCGTCGCCGTCGATCCCTGCTGAAACGCAATATTGACCAGCCGCCCCTCCATTTTCAGCAACCCGATATTCTTCGCAATGTAATCCCCGCCCACCATATCGAGGATCACATCGACGCCGGCGTTCCCCGTCTCCGCGCGCACGACGTCGACGAAATCCTCTTCGCGATAATTGATTGCCCGTGCCGCGCCGAACCCGACGCAGGCATCGCACTTGTCCTTCGACCCCGCGGTTGTGAAAACGCGATGCCCCCGCGCCGCAAACAACTGAATGGCGGCCGTCCCAATCCCACTCGACCCGCCATGCACCAACAACGTCTCGCCAGGCTTCAACCGCGCACGATCGACGACATTCGTCCAGACGGTCAGATGCACCTCCGGTAACGCCGCCGCATCGATCAGCGAAACCCCGCGCGGCACCGGCAACGTCGATCCCTCATGCGCAATGCAGTACTCGGCATACCCGCCGCCCGCGACCAGCGAACAAACCTCATCGCCGACCTTCCACCGCGTGACGCCCGGCCCAACCGCAACGACGGTGCCCGACGCCTCAAGCCCCAAGGTCGCAGGCGCCCCAGGCGGCGGCGGATACATTCCCATCACCTGCACCAGGTCGCCGCGATTGATCCCCGTCGCCGCCACCTTGATCAGGATATCGTGCGCTTGAGGAGACGGCACCGCGATCTCTTCGATGACCGGCGCAGGCTGACCATCCACCTTCCCGGCGAGAACAGCTTTCATGGAGGAGGGCAGGGTGGTCATGTGCGGAGGCCTCTTGCGGGTGCCGCCCAACGGCGGTTCAAATGTCTTAGCGCAAGCACAAGGGACCCCGCCATGGCCTGGGACGACCTCGACCCTAAACCCAAAAAACCCCCGCCCGTCGACCTGACCCTCATGTCGATCGAAGACCTAAAACTGCGCATCGAAGAACACGAAACCGAAATCGCCCGCATGCGCCAAACCATCAAAGCCAAAGAAGCCCAGCGCTCAAGCGCCGACGCACTGTTCAAGAAGGGCTGAAGCTACGCCCACCCCCGCTCCAGGTGTCATGGTCCGCGAAGGCGGACCACCCACGACTTTCTTCCTACCGGCGCACGACACATCAGATTCAAGAGCGGCTTGGTGTTCTTGGTGTTTCAATCCGCCTGCGTTCGCGCATCGCAGCGGCACAAAGTCGTGGGTGGTCCGCCTTCGCGGACCATGACACCTGGAGTGGTGAACTCACTGAGATCGGTGTGCTCACCGTGAGTAGTTCAATAAGCGATCGCCATCTTCAGCCCGCGCGAATCACGTTGTTCCACGGCAGGAACCTCGCGCCCGTCGCCGCGCAAGATATTTCGCGCCGTCAGCACCAGCACGCACGCATCGAACAAATCGTCGGCTTTCGCGCCGCGCCCGCGCAGCTGCTGTAACCAACCGTCTAAATTCGTGAAGCCTTCGCGCCTCAAAATCGCTTGGCGCACCCGCAGACCATCGCGCGTGTGCTTCGAATCAAGCGGCCGTCCTCTGTTCAATCGCGCAAACGCCAACTCCGGATGCGCTTCGACGACACGCGCTTGATCCGAAGGCGTAATCGCGCGGTCTATCTCTCTGATCTTGGGCCGTATGTTCCAGATCTGCTTCGATATCCCGCCGAAGCCCTGATCCTTGGACCACTGATTCGCCACATTCCAGTCGTTTTGTGCGAATCGCAGCGCCCCGCGTGCGATTGTTTTGAAAACGCGCGACGCACAGGGTGAAAGCAGTCGTCGCGCCTCAACTTCACATTGCCGCACGCCGTCTCTCGAAAGTCCGATCGGCATGTCGACGGCGATGACGCGCGCAGTTGAATTCACGTCGTGCCAATTCGACGCAAACTTAAGTTCCGCCTTACTTAAATCGGTGTGGGCTTCGACGACTAACCAACCACTGCGACAACCATCGATACCCGCGACGCGTTGCATGCGTTGAGGCATGCGCGTGTTAACTCTCTTTCGCGTGACGCATTGTGCTTTTCGTGTCAGGTTTGGCTCGAAGAATGCAAGCCCTCAAAACTTAAGCTTGAACTGTGCCGGTCGGTGTCGTTCGATTCGTGTCTCTGGGGAACATGCGATCGGGCAGTCGAGCTGAGACTTAAGTTAATCCGTCAGCCGCTGAAAATCTGGGAGCCTTGGGATCGCATGAAGAGTTGGATCAAAGGGGAATTCATGGGGTACAACAAGCCCAACGGTGCGGAGCATCCGCAGAACGCGATGACGTTCTCGGGCTCTGAGCTGTTCAAGCGCACGTTCGAGGAAGGCATGGCGATGGTCGAAGAGACCGCGACCTACCTCGACGGCAAGGGCCGCGCCGAATCCAAATTGCTGCCGTCCAAGGCCGCGCTGGCGTATGCCGGCGAAAGCATGCGCCTGACGACGCGTCTCATGCAGGTCGCATCCTGGCTGCTCGTGCAACGTGCGGTCGCAGAAGGCGAAATGACCATCGACGAAGCGGGCAAGGAAAAATACCGCCTCGGCGCGCGCGAAATCTGCCGCGGCCGCCGGACGGAAAATGCGGACCTCCTGCCGCCCAAGCTCCTCGACCTCCTGGAGCGCAGCATGCAGCTCTATGAGCGCGTTGAACGCCTGGACCAACTCCTCTACGGCAAAGAGCCGGCGCCGCCGGTGGGCCTACACGCCCAACTGAACCGCCTCCACGCCGCCTTCGGCAACGCCGCCGAATAATCTGGGAGCGCCGGCTTCCAGCCGGCCCTTCACACACAAGTTTTGGGGTGTCTTAAGACACAAGGGCGGTCCGAAAGGGCCGCCCTATAATTTTGCGCGCAAGCGCGACGTCGAGTCAGCTTCACACGAAGCCCCGAAGGACACCAAGTTTCACGAAGACGTAAGAACAGGCGCTTCGCGCCGAACAATCGCGAACGCGCGCAAAATCTCGTCAAGTGGCACACTTCGTGTACCTTCGAGTGCTTCGCGGCTTTGTGGTGAAGCGGCCTCGTAAGCGAGCCGCCGTTGAAAGCAAACGCGCGAGATTACTTCTTCGTCGCGGCGCCGATGCCTTCGAATTTCTTCGTGAACTTCGACACGCGGCCCGCGCGGTCGAGGAGCTGCTGCCCGCCGCCGGTCCAGGCCGGATGCGTCGTCGGGTCGATGTCCAGCGTCATCACGTCGCCCGCCGCGCCCCACGTCGAACGCGAAAGAAACTTCGAGCCGTCGTTCAGCAAAACGGTGATGTAGTGGTAGTCCGGGTGACCGTCTTTCTTCATCGGCTTGATCTCGCAATTCTGGGGGCAGGCGCTGTAAAGAGCGCGCGGATATAGCCAAAACCCTGCCCCCGCGCAACCCTGCGGATATTTGCCCCCTCGTAAGGCGGGAACGACGGTGCCATATACGCCGGACAACTGCGAACCAGGCTGAACCTTTGAGCGAGAATCCGGGCGCCGAACACGCCGCCAGCCTGGCCCGCGAGGCACAAGGCCGCACCCGCGGCCGCGACGTCCGCGTGCTGCGCCGCCTGCTGCCCTTCATGGCGCCCTACAAGCTCTACATCGCCCTGGCGGCCGGGTTCCTGCTGCTGTCGACGGCAGCAACGCTGGTCATCCCCCGCGCCGTCCAGCAGATGGTCGACCACGGCTTCTCGAAAGAGAACGCCGCCGTGATCGACCAATACTTCCTCCTCGTCTTCGGCGTCGCCGTCGTCCTCGCGCTGGCGACGGCCATCCGCTTCTATTTCGTCACCTGGATCGGCGAGCGCATCGTCGCCGACATTCGCAAAGCCCTCTACAGCCATATTTTAGGGCTGAGCCCCGCCTTCTTCGAGATCACGCGCACCGGCGAAGTCCTCTCGCGCCTCACGACCGACACCACGCTGATCCAGACGGCGGTCGGCTCAAGTGTTTCAATCGCGCTGCGCAACATCCTCGTGATGATCGGCGCGCTGACGATGCTCTTCGTCACCAGCGCAAAGCTCACCGCCCTCGTTCTGGTCGCTGTACCGGTCGTGGTCGTTCCCCTCATCCTCATGGGCCGCTCGGTGCGCAATCTGTCGCGCGCCGCCCAAGATCGCGTCGCCGACACGTCGGCCTACGCGGCCGAGACGATCAACGCCGTCCAAACCGTGCAAGCTTTCACCCACGAGACGATTGACCGCAGCCGCTTCGCCTCGACGGTGGAAGCATCGTTTGCGACCGCCATCCGTCGCGTGCGGGCGCGCGCCGCCATGACCGCGCTCGTGATCGTGATGGTGTTCTCCTCGATCGTCGCCGTCCTCTGGATGGGTGCACAGGCCGTGTTTGCCGGATCGATGTCGGCCGGCGATCTGGTGCAGTTCATCCTGTACGCCGTGATGCTCGCCTCAGGGCTGGGCGCGCTTTCCGAAGTGTGGGGCGAAGTCTTGCAGGCCGCCGGCGCTGCAGAGCGGTTGATGGAACTGCTCGCGACCAAAGCCCAAATCGAACCACCGGCAAATCCGGTGGCGATGCCTAAAGCCTCAAAGGGCACCGTGCGTTTCGAACACGTGACGTTCGAATACCCGATGCGCCCCGGCATCTCGGCGCTCAAGGATTTCACCCTCGAGATCAAACCCGGTGAAACGATCGCGCTCGTCGGTCCTTCCGGCGCCGGCAAGACCACGGTCTTCCAACTGCTGCAGCGCTTTTTCGATCCGCAATCCGGCCGCATCCTGATCGACGGCGTCGACATCAAGTCCGCCGACCCGACGGACGTCCGCGCACGCCTCGCACTCGTCCCGCAGGAGACGGTCATCTTCGGCGACAGCGCCTTCGAGAACATCCGCTACGGCCGTCCCGACGCGACGGAAGCGGAAATCAAAGCCGCAACCGCCGCCGCGCAAGCGGCCGAATTCATCGACAAGCTGCCGAAGGGCTACCACACCTTCCTCGGCGAACGCGGCGTGACGCTCTCGGGCGGCCAGCGCCAACGCGTCGCCATCGCGCGCGCCATCCTGCGCGACGCGCCGATCCTGCTCCTCGACGAAGCGACCAGCGCGCTTGACGCCGAAAGCGAGCGCCTGGTGCAAATCGCGCTCGAAAATCTGATGCAGAAAAAGACGACCATCGTCATCGCGCACCGTCTCGCGACCATCCAACGCGCCGACCGCATCATCGTGCTGGAAGACGGCCGCATCGTTGCCGAAGGCACACACAAGGACCTCGTCGCCGGCGGCGGCCTCTACGCCCGTCTTGCGCGCCTGCAGTTCGCAGGCCTCGCCGCCGAGTAACCGGAACCCGGCGCGGTTAACCGCCCACCGACCATCGCTGCAGTTGAATAGTGTCGTCTTGGGCGGCTACACGAACGCAGGGGCACGGCGGAACAACGCCGGCAAAATGCGAAGCGGGGTAGGGGATGTTTCGAATTCTAGGCGTGCTGTTTGTGCTCGCGCTGCTTGTCGGCGGCGTGCTCGTCTATCGCATCTTGAACGCCGCCGGGAACTTCAACGAGATCACACCGCACTTCGCCGGAAAATGCGAAACGGTGACAGGCGTCGTCGGCGGCGAAGACATGGACCTCGATCGCGCGACGGGCAACCTCTTCATCTCCTCGCAAGACCGCCGTCCTTATCCGCAAACCGACGAAACGATGAAGCCGGGCGGCATCTACTTGGCAAAGTTCGACGACCCGTCGATCGCGCGGCGACTCCTCACGGCAGGCCAGCCGCCCTTCCACCCGCACGGCATCAGCCTCTTCGCCGACGCGACGGGCCGCAAAACGCTCGCCGTCGTGAACCATCCGACGCTGAAGACCAGCGAGATCATGCTGTTCGACGTCACGGAAGACAAAACAACCGACGGCACGACGACGGTCGAACTCTCACTCCGTCGCACGGTCAAAGACCCGCTGATGCATTCGTTGAACGACGTTACGCTGATCAGCCACGAAGCGTTCTACACGACGAACGACCACGGCTCGGAAACCGAACTCGGCGAACAACTGGAAACGTGGCTGCTGCTCCCGCGCGCGAACGTCGTCTACTACGACGGCACGGCCGCCAAGACGGCGGCAACCGGCTTCAACTACGCCAACGGCATCAACCGCAACGCCGACGCCTCGGAAATCTACGTCGCCGAAGCCACCGGCCGCTCCCTGCAAACCTTCCGCCGCGACGCCGACACCGGCATGCTCGCCCACATTCACACGCTCTCCCTCGGCGTGGGCCCCGACAACCTCGACGTCGACAGCGACGGCGCCATCTGGATCGGCGCCCACCCGCGCCTCCTCGACTTCCTCGCCCACGCCGGAGACGAAACCAAACTCTCCCCCTCCGCCGTCCTAAAAGTGACCCCGGCCGGCGACGACACAAAATTCGAAACCATCTACGTCAACAACGGCGACCAACTCTCCGGCTCCTCAGTCGCCATCGCAAACAAAGGCCGCCTAGCCATAGGCCCCGTCTTCGACCCAAAATTCCTAAACTGCACGCTGAACTAAAAAGCGGCCCAACCGTCACCCCTCGCCCTCCCACTTCGGGAGGGAGAAGGGCGGGGTGTGAGGGAGGGCTCACCACCAGCACTGCTCAGTCGAGAAACAAAAAGAAAAATTTCACGCAAAGCCGCAAAGACGCCAAGAGTCTTGCGCGAACGCGAAAAAGCAGCGCGTGTAATCACGAATGGCGCTTCGCGCCAAAGAACGACCTCGGCGCGCAGCGCCAACTCAAACCGCAAAGGACCTCAGCGCAGCAAGCGCAGGCAGAGCCCCTTGGCGTCTTTGCGGCTTTGCGTGAAATTTTTCTTTCTTAGAACATCGCCGGCGCGCCGCACGCGCCAACTAGATTCCGCGCACCAACACGTCTACGCGGTCCGTCACGCCTTGCGGAGGCCCGCCGAACGCCAGCACGTCCACCCGCTCCACCGGCACGCCCTTCGATACCAGATACGTCCGGATTGCGAGCGCGCGTGTCAGCGACAGACGCCGCGCCTGGCTGGAATCGCCGCCGATCTTGCCGCTGAAGGCCGCAAGCTTCACCCGCTCGCGCGACGACAACAACCGCGCCGCCAACGCATCGAGCGCGCTATGCGCTTGCGGCGAAAGCGAACTGCCTTCCTTCGAGAAACGCACGCGGCTCAGGATCGAAAAGCCCGCCGTCGGATCGACAGGCGTGCGCGACGCATTCGGATCGACTGCGACGCCGGTGATCTCGACCGGAAACGTTTCGTCGGTGACTGGCGTGCCGACGATCGTGACGGGCGCCGCAGGCGGCCGCGCCGGCTGCGCGGCAGTCTGCACGGCTTGCGTGGCCGGCGCTTCGACGGGCGCGGCGACAGGCGGCGCGGCGACGGCAATCTCAGACCCAGGCTTCGGTCGCGGCAACGGAACGCCCGTCGCCGCCGTCAACGCAACGTCGGCCGGCGTTGCATCCGTGATCGGCTCCATCACGCCGGGCTTCGGCCGCGGACGCGCCTGCGCCAACGGGTGCATCTCCTCCGGCGTCGGTTTGAAGCGCGGCATCGGAACGGGCAGGGCGTTGAAATCGACGGTCACGTTCGAGCCAGCAGCCGGCGGGTCCGCGGCCCACACGGGCGCGGCGCAGCACGCAACGGCAACCAACGCTAAGACCGAACTGACTCGCATGTTCGCGACGATACAAGATCAGCGGCGGAACTTCACGCCGCTCGAAGCACCTTAAGCATACGTCCGTGCAAGGGGCCACCGTTGGTGGCCAGGATCGTGCCGTTGGTTAGCATGTCCTGACCGTCCGAAAGGTCGCTGACGATACCGCCAGCCTCCCGAAGAATGACGATCCCGGCCGCCACGTCCCAAGCCGACAGCGACCGCTCCCAGAACGCGTCCATGCGGCCGGCCGCAACCCAGGCCAGGTCCAGCGCCGCCGCCCCGAAGCGCCGCACGCCCGCGACTTCGGCCATGACGGCGTTGAGTTCGGCCGAAAACTTCTCATGCCCCGGCCGCCCGATATGCGGAATGCCGGTGCCGACCAGGGCGACGTTCAGGTCGCGCCGCGCCGACACGCGCAGCCGCCGGTCGTTAAGCCAAGCCCCGCGGCCCTTCTCGGCTGTGAACATCTCGTCGGTGATCGGATTGTAGATCAGGCCGGCGACCAGCTGCCCCTCGCGCTCAAGCCCGATCGACACGGCGAAATGCGGCACGCCGTGCAGAAAATTCGTCGTCCCATCCAGCGGGTCGATGTACCAGCAATGGGTCTTGTCGAGGCCTTCGATAGCGCCCGTCTCTTCCATCACAAAGCTGTAATGCGGCCGCGTGCGCAGCAACTCGTCGCGGATGACACGCTCGGCCTTGAGGTCGACCTTGGTGACGAAGTCGGCCGGACCCTTGCGCGAGATCTGCAAATTCTCGACCTCGCCGAAGTCGCGCACGATCGCCTTGCCCGCCTTGCGCGCGGCGGCGACCATCACGTTCATCAGCGGAGAGGTAAGGGCCATAACTACTCGGCGCGGCGCAGGTAAGAGGAATCGTCCGTCGACACGACGATCTTCGTGCCCGTCTCGATGAACGGCGGCACCATCACGCGCAACCCGTTCTCGAGCTTCGCGGGCTTGTACGACGATGCAGCCGTCTGCCCCTTCACGACCGGATCGGCCTCGACGATCGTGACCACCACGTTCGTCGGCAGCTTCACGCTGATCGGCTTGCCCTCATAGGACTCGACCTTCACTTCCATCCCGTCTTGCAGGAACGCGGCGCGCTCGCCGACGAAGTCCTTCGGGATCTCGATCTGTTCGAAAGATTCCTGATCCATAAAGGTCAGCATCTCGCCCGCTTCGAAGAGGAACGTGTACGGCTTGAAGTCCAGCTCGACCGCCTCGACGGCCTCCGCCGAACGGAACCGTTCGTTCAGCTTGCGCCCGTCGAACAGGTTCTTGAGCTCGACCTGATTGTACGCGCCGCCCTTGCCCGGCTTCACGGCCTGCGTTTTCACCGCGACCCACAGCGTCCCGTCATGCTCGATGACCGCGCCCGGCGAGATTTCGTTGCCCGAAATTTTCATATGATCTTCCAAAACAGAAAGGGCGGTTGCCCGCCCTCGAATGGCGCGGAACGTAACAGGCCCATGACCACGCTTCAATGCGGGCCGGCCGCTATTTCGCCAGGGAATCAAAGAGATCGTTAAAGCGCCGCACCGCCGCATGCGGCCCCTCAGGGTGATCCCAAACCCCACTCGCGACAGCAAGAAAGTCCGCCCCCGCCTGCACCAGCGGCCCGCCGTTTTCGACCGTAATGCCGCCGATGGCGACACAAGGCGACTGCATCATCTCCTGCCACCAAGACAGCAACTCAGGCTCAGCGCGCGTCTTGGCCTCTTTCGTCGACGTCGGAAAGAACGCCCCGAACGCGACGTAGTCCGCGCCGGCTTCCGCCGCCTCGATCGCCAGATGCCGCGAGTCGTGACACGTCACGCCGACGATGGCGTCGGGTCCCAGCAACGCACGTGCTTCCGCGCAGGACGCATCCTCTTGCCCGACATGCACGCCGTCCGCGCCGAGCTTCTTCGCCAGATCCGGCCGATCATTCACGATGAACGCAACGCCAGCCCTCTGCGCGATCGGCATCAAGTTAGCGCCGACCCGCAAGACCTCATCGTCCGAAACGTCCTTGAGTCGCAACTGAAGCGAAGCGACATCGCCGCCCTCAAGCGCCCGCTTCAACACATCGGCGAACGCCGCGTCCACGCGCGGCGGCGTAATCAGATAAAGGCGGCAGCGAATTAGGCCGCCTCCTTCTCAAGCGACGACGACCACTTGCCGAGCGCAGCCAGTCCGTTCATCCGCGCGCGATGAGCAAATGCCCGCTGCGCCGCCGCCACCTGATCCTTCTTCCCCGCCCAAGCCTTCTGCGGCGCTGCCTGCAACGCGCGGCCGTAGGAGAAGGTGAGGTGCCAGGGCAGGGGCCCGAGCTTGTTCATCGCATCGAGATGCGCGGTCGCGTCTTCGTCCGACTGCCCACCCGACAGGAACGCGATCCCCGGCACGAGAGGCGGCACGCAATCCTTGAGCAGCTTCACGGTCTTCTCGGCGACTTCGGCGACGGACGATTTCTTCGCCGACTTCTTCCCCGCGATCGCCATGTTCGGCTTCAGCACGATGCCTTCCAGCTTCACGTTCGCGTAGTAGAGTTCCTGGAACGTCTCCTTCAGCACCCACTTCGTGACGTCAAAGCACGTGTCGATGTCGTGGTCGCCGTCCATCAAAACTTCCGGCTCGACGATCGGTACGATGTTCGCCTGCTGGCACAGGGCCGCATAGCGCGCCAACGCATGCGCGTTCGCATGAATGGCGTTGTGCGAAGGCACGCCCGGCCCGATGTCGATCACGGCGCGCCACTTCGCAAACCGGGCGCCCCGCTCATAGTATTTCGGCAAGCGCGCCGACAACCCGTCGAGCCCCTTGGTGATCAAATCCTTCGGCGACCCGGGCAGAGGCTCCGTCCCCTCGTCGACTTTGATGCCGGGCAGGCCGCCCGCGTCGGTGATCACTTTCACCAACGGCGTGCCATCGGCCGCGTTCTGCCAAATCGTCTCGTCATAGAGAATGACGCCCGAGATGAACTCCTTCATCGCCGGCGTGCGGAACATCAGCTCGCGATAATCGCGGCGCGACGTTTCTGTCGACTCGACGCCGATCGCATCGAAGCGTTTCTTGATCGTGCCCGAACTTTCGTCGGCGGCCAGAATACCCTTGCCCGGCGCCACCATCTTGCGCGCGATCTTCTCCAATTCCGCGACCGACATTGCCTTCTCCCTATTGCGCCAGAGCTTTAACGCCCGGCAGCTCTTTTCCCTCAAGCCATTCCAAAAACGCACCGCCCGCCGTCGAGCAATACGTGAACCCGTCTTCCGCGCCCGCCTGCGCCAGCGCCGCGAGCGTATCGCCGCCGCCGGCAACCGAAACCAGCTGCCCCACCTTGGTCAGCATCGCGACCTGCCGGGCAATCGCATTCGTCCCGTTGTCGAACGGCGGGATCTCGAACGCACCCAAGGGTCCGTTCCAAACCACCGTCTTCGCAGTCTCAAGCCGCGAGGCGATCAAGGCGATCGTATCGCTGCCGATATCCAAAATCATCCCGTCATCCGGCGTCTGCGAAACCGGCAGCGTCTTGGACGCCGCCATCGCCTTGAACTCTGTCGCAACGACGCCGTCGGTCGGCAGCACGATCGCACAACCGCGCGCCTTCGCCGCCGCCAAGATCTTGCGTGCCTCATCGAGCAGCGCCGGTTCATGCAGCGATTTTCCGATCGGAAACCCCTGCGCCTTCAAAAACGTATTCGCCATACCGCCGCCGATGACGAGCGCATCGACCTTCTCGATCAAGTGCTCAAGCACCGCAAGCTTCGACGAAACTTTTGCCCCGCCGACAATGGCGACCACCGGATGCTGCGGCTTCTCCAGAACGCGCGTCAGCGCCTCCAACTCCGCCTGCATCCCGCGACCCGCATAAGCAGGCAGCCGATGCGCGAGGCCTTCCGTGGTCGCATGCGCCCGATGCGCGGCCGAGAAGGCGTCATTCACATAAGCATCGCCGAGCTTCGCGAGCGCCGCCACAAACCGCGCTTCGTTCTTCTCTTCCTCAGCATGAAAGCGCGTGTTCTCCAGCAACAGAACATCGCCGTCTTTCATCGCCGCGACAGCCGTTTCCGCAGCCGCACCGATACAATCATCCGCAAACGCAACAGACTTACCGACCGCCTTCGAAAGCGCCGGCAAAACCGCGCGCAGCGACATCGCGTCAACACGCTTCCCATCCGGCCGGCCGAAATGCGACAGCACGATCACCTTCGCGCCCTTCGCCGAAAGATCGCGGATCGTCGTCGCCGCCTGATCGATGCGCGCCGTGTCCGTGACAGCGCCATCCTTCATCGGCACGTTCAAATCCGCGCGCACAAGAACGCGCTTGCCCTTCGCTTCCAAGGCATCGATCGACCGAAAGGCAGGCATCAGATCAGCTTACCCATCGCGACGGCAGTGTCGCTCATGCGGTTCGCAAAGCCCCACTCGTTGTCGTACCACGCCATGACGCGCACGAGATTGCCGTCCATCACCTTCGTCTGATCGAGCGCAAACGATGACGATGCCGGGTCGTGGTTGAAGTCGTGCGACACCAGCGGCGCATCGACGATCTCGAGAATGCCCTTCAATTCCTGCGAAGCCGCACGCTTCATCGCGTCGTTCACTTCCTGAACCGTCGTCGCCTTCTTCGTCACGACCTTGAGATCGATCATCGAAACGTTCGGCGTCGGCACGCGCACCGACACGCCATCGAGCTTGCCCTTCAATTCCGGCAGCACGAGACCCACCGCCTTCGCCGCGCCCGTGGACGTCGGGATCATCGACAACGCCGCCGCACGCGCGCGATAGAGATCCTTATGCATCTGGTCGAGCGACGGCTGATCGTTCGTGTAGGAATGGATTGTCGTCATAAAGCCCTTCTCGATGCCGACGGCATCGTTCAGAACCTTCGCAACCGGCACGAGACAGTTCGTCGTGCACGACGCATTCGAAACGACGACGTGATCCTTCGTCAGCTTCGCGTGATTCACCCCATAGACGACCGTGATGTCCGCGCCGTCCGCCGGCGCGGAAACCAGCACGCGCTTCGCCCCGGCGGTTAGATGCGCCGACGCCTTCTCCTTCGACGTAAAGATGCCGGTGCATTCCATCGCGATGTCGACGCCCAGATCCCTGTGCGGCAGCTGCGCCGGATCCTTGATCGCCGTCACCTTGATCTTGTGGCCGCCGATGATCATGCGATCGCCGTCGACTTTCACCTCAACCGGAAACCGCCCATGCACCGAGTCGTAGCGCAGCAAATGCGCATTCGTCTCGATCGGCCCCAGATCGTTGACCGCGACGATATCGATGTCCTTCCGGCCGGTCTCGACGATCGCGCGCAAAACCAGACGCCCGATGCGCCCGAACCCGTTGATGGCAACTTTGATGGTCATATGTTCCGTCCCCGTCTCAAAGGCGCTCGCGCGCCGCGCGGACGACATGGTCCGCCGTGATGTTGAAATGCTTGTAGAGCGACTCGTACGGCCCGCTCGCGCCAAAGCTGTTCATGCCGACAAACGCGCCGTCGCGCCCGATCCACCGCGACCACCCCATCGAGGAACCGGCCTCGATGGCGATGCGCACGGTCTTCGGGTCGATGATGCGGTCCTGCACAGCAACGCTTTCCTGCGCAAAGAGATCCATGCACGGCATCGAAACAACCGCCGCGCCGATGCCCTGCGTCTCCAGCTTCTTCTGCGCGTCCATCGCGATCGAAACCTCAGATCCAGTCGCGATCAGCGTCACATGCTGCTTTGCCGTCGGCGACGGGGACAGGATATAGGCGCCCTTGGCCGACTTGTTCTCATCAGAATGCTTTAACCTAACCTGCGGCAAATTCTGACGCGACAGCGCGATAATGCTCGGCGATTGCGTCATACGCAGCGCAAGTTCCCAACACTCCGCGGTCTCCACCGCATCCGCCGGCCGGAACACGAACAGGTTCGGGATCGCGCGCAACGACGCCAAATGCTCCACCGGCTGATGCGTCGGCCCGTCTTCGCCAAGACCGATGGAATCGTGCGTCATGACGTGAATAACGCGCTGATGCATCAACGCCGCGAGCCGGATCGCAGGCCGGCAATAATCGGCGAACACCAAGAACGTGCCGGAGTAGGGAACGACGCCGCCATGCAGCGCCATCCCGTTCATCGCCGCCGCCATGCCGTGCTCGCGTATGCCGTAGTGAATGAAGCGGCCACGGAAATCGCCCGCCTCGATCGCCTCCATCCCTTTCGTGCGCGTGTTGTTCGAGCCCGTCAGATCGGCCGACCCGCCGATCGCTTCCGGCAGATGCGCGTTGATCACCTCAAGCGCCATCTCCGACGCCTTGCGCGTCGCGACGGTGACGGGCTTCTCGGTCAACGCCTTGCGATAAGCGGACAGCGCCGTCCAAAGCGACGCATTGATCGCGCCTTCCTGCGCCTTCTCGAACGCACCCTTCACGTCGGCATCCGCGCCGCTGAAGCGCTTGAACCAGGATTCATATTCGCTGTGCGAGCGCTCGCCCGCCGCAAGCCAAGCCGCGCGAATATCCGCCGGCACTTCAAAGAGGCCGTGCTTCCACCCCAGCGCCGCTTTCGCCGCCGCCGCTTCTTCTGTTCCAAGGGGCGAGCCATGCGAACTCGACGTGCCCTGCTTTTTCGGCGCGCCGTACCCGATGATGGTGCGGCAAGCGATCATCGAAGGCCGATCCGACGCCTGCGCCGCTTCCAACGCGGCGGCCACCGCCGCCGGATCATGCCCGTCAACGCGCGTCGCCGACCAACCCGCCGCCTCAAACCGCGCGACCTGATCGCCCGACTCCGACAACGCCAACGGCCCGTCGATCGAAATCCCGTTGTCGTCGAACAACACGATCAGCTTCGACAGCTTCAAATGCCCGGCGAGCGAAATCGCCTCGTGGCTGATGCCCTCCATCAAATCGCCGTCGGAGGCGATGACATACGTGCGGTGATCGACCAGATCGCTGCCAAAGCGCGCCTCGACGATCCGCTCCGCCAGCGCCATGCCGACCGCCGTCGCAATACCTTGGCCCAGCGGCCCGGTCGTCGTCTCGACCCCGGCGCCATGCCCAAATTCCGGATGCCCCGCACAAGGCGAGCCCAACTGCCGGAACCGCTTGATGTCGTCCAGCGTGATGTCCTTGTACCCGGTCAGATGCAGCAGCGAATAAAGCAGCATCGACCCATGCCCCGCCGACAAGACGAAGCGGTCGCGATCGGGCCACCGCGGGTTGCGCGGATCGAACTTCAGGAACTTCGTGAACAAGACGGTGGCGACATCCGCCATGCCCATCGGCATGCCGGGATGGCCGGACTTCGCTGCTTCGACCGCATCGATCGAGAGCGCGCGAATGGCGTTGGCCATATCGCGATGGGGAATGGAAGAGGTGTGGGCGCTCGCCATGTATCCGTGTCTCTGTGGCCAAAGCCGCAAGGCACGCCCGCCCGGGGAGCGGGCGAGTGCCATGACCTTGAAGCGCTTCAGGCCGGAAAAGCGGGCGGACCATGCCCGCCACAAACCCCCGCCGTCAACCCCGCAAACCCGCACGTTTCTGCGGCAAATGCGAAGGATGTGCGTAACGAACTGAAACGATCGGTGAAGCACACCACGTGCAAACGATCTGTCGCCGCAATGACGTATCTTGCGGACCGCTAGGCGCGCCGTGCTTGCTCGATCAGTCTGCGAAGGCCGTAGACCACGCTGAACGCCGTGCACCATACGATCCACGCAATCAAAAAGCCGACCCAGTACATGCCGTAACTAAGCACGGCCCACGCGGGTTCGACGCTAAGCGTGATCGCCGGGAGGGCAATAGAAAGCGCAACGATCGCCAGCTCTATGATCACGCCGGCAAACAGTCCGTCGCGCCATCGCGACAGAAACAAGCCCGCTACAACCGCGAGCAACAGTCCCAAGGCATCAAAGACGCCGCCATCGGAGGACGGCTCGAAGAACACCGTGCTCGGCGCAACTTGCGTAGCGTCCGCCGCAGAAAGGTTCATGCGCTCTTCGGCTCCATGGCTGCCTAAGACTTCCAGACACATTTCCCGCGCTTGGGATTGTTGTCCGCGCCCACGGCGTCGGTGAACACGTTGGTCTTGCGGAACTCCAAGGTCACCTTGTCGATCACCATCACGTCCGCGCCCAAGTGCTTGCCGTCCGCATAGCTGACGGCGGCAACAATCCCGACATCATTGTCTTCCATGATCGCATACTCGATGAACTCCGCGCCGCGGATCATCAAGACGCGGCCTTCCTGGATCAGCCGGATCACCGTCGCATCCCGCTTGGTCCCATCCGACGAGAACCAGCAATCCCAAGCACGCGTAGGCGTTGTCGCGGCCGCACCCACAACAGTTGACGCGAACATGAGCGCCGCAACGCCGCTCGCGCGCGAAAGATGAAACATCAGCTTCTCCTAGCGGTCGCGGCAATCTTCCGCCACACGACGACTTGCTTCAGTCCGAATCCAAAACTGTACGCCGCGAGCAGAACCGCAAAATGCACGGCGTTAAAGGTCGCAACCGCTCCAAGCGGCAGAAACCAGAGCGGAAAGAAAATCATCAAGAACAGCGGCGCGACAACCGCGGCGACGAAAACGCCGTGCCGCCACTTCGGCAGTACCCACCCCGCCGATGCAACGACAAGAAGTTCGACCATCGCCATCGGCTCAAGCCAAGTGAACGGCCGAACGAACGCCCACGGATCGATCTCGTTGGTCAGAACAAGCGTGGCGACCTCTTGTGTCATGGCGACGCGAGACAAGCTTTGCCGCGCGGCGGATGTAACCGCATCCACTGTTCGAGAACCGGAACAACCTCGCGTGCGAATATGTCGGCGCATGCTATGTCGAGCGCCGTCTGGCCGTCATCGTTGCGCGCGTGTGGGTCGGCGCCTGCCTTCAGCAACAACAGAGTGGCCTTCGCGCTGTGGTTCGTCATCAACGGCGTGAACCCGTCTTCGTCCTTCGCGTTCACGTTCGCGCCGTGCGCGATGAGGGCTGCCGTGACGTCCTCAAAGCCCAACCAATTGCTGCGCAAGGGCGTCCAGCCAAGCACGCCGGGCGTATCAACCTTGGCGCCGGCCCTGATAAGCAGCTCAATCACGTACGGCCGGTCCGTAAGCGTGCCGCTATCGGGAGCAAGCGGATAGTCGGGAACGACCGCCCAATGCAAAGCACTTAGCGGCGTGTCGTCGATCGCGTTGACGTCCGCGTTGGCCGAGAGCTCCGCTCTCACCAGATCGGGCCTCCCCGCCGCCGCAGCCGCCATCAGCGCGGTCCGCCCGCGCGCATCGCGCGCCGATCGGTCGGCGCCCCGCTGCAGAAGGTCACGCGCCAGCATCACATCTCCATGTCCAAGCGCCGAGACATAGGCGCTTCCCAACGCTTCCGGGCTCCAATTGATGTTTCGCTCGAGTAGGAGTTCGACGATCTCGCGCGATCCGCGCGCCGCCGCCCGATCGAGCGCCGTGCGCTTCCACCACGACTGAGGACGCGGGACGTCACCTGTCGGTCGTTCCGCCTGGGTCATTGCTGGCGCTCCAAGGTCAAGCAGGCTGCGAACCGCAGCAGCATCGCCACGACGCGCCACACGCGCGAGCATCCAATCGTTCTCCGGTCGGTTCGCTTTGAAGTCCCACCGTTCGGCCACGAGGCTCGGACCCGTGAAGCGATCACCGATCGTCCAACGATCGGCGTGAACGCTTTGAAGGACAGCGTCGAAGAGGCGCAAATAGGCCTCGGGTGGTTCGTCCGGTTCGCCTGAAAAAACGGCCACGCGTTTGACCGTGTCGTCGAGTGCGATCTGCAGCGAGCTGTTTCGTCCCGGAGTCGAGAAATAGTACTGGTCGCGCATGGCGAAAAAGCGGGCCTCACGAAAATCGCGAACGAGAGCTTCGAGAACCGGTCGCGAAAGAGTGCCGCAATGCATTCCTTCCAGGGCAGTGGCCTTACCCTCGCCCATGAATGTCACGCTGCCGTCGCCGCGTACTTCGATGCGAAAGCCGTACTCATAGTCGGGCTGTTCAAGCACAATGAGTACGGAGTCCCAGTCCGAAAACGTCGGAAAAACCGTCGGCAGCCAGTGCCACGACTCGGGCCCCTCGATGCGCACAGCAGCACGTTTCAGCAAGACGCGCGTCGGCACGCCGTGGCTCATGAATGGGGTAAACCGCCAGCGGGAGGCAATGTCGACGGCCTGGGCGTAGAGCTCCCGTGGTCCGGCAACCGGGACGACAGCTTGCACAACACCCTGTTCGTCGATCGCCGCTTCGACGGCGACCGCACGATGCGGATCATAGCGTTCCGGTCGTGCCACGCGGATCGAAAGCGGTCGCGTGAGCAGATGCTCAAACCCCATCTGCGTTGTATAAATCGCCGGCCAATCTCGCGCGTCGCCGAGCGCAGTGGCAACACGTCTTGGTAGGGCCTGACCTTGAAGGCCTTGATACGGCGGCAAACCCGCCACCGGCTGCGCGGAGTCGGCGCGACAGCGTGACGACGAGCCCACGGCGACATCCGCTGCGTATTCCATGACGCGGCGCGGCAACAAATGGGGCGCGGTTGCATAGATGCCCGCAAGCGAAACCGCAGCCAACACGGCAAGTGCGACCGCCGCAGAGCTTACGCGTAGGCCGATCCACGCGTTTCCGAACAAAACCCAAGCCACGAGACGTTTGAGCGCGAAGAAAAACGAAACAAGGATCAACAGCGCCGCATAGGCAAAGACAGGGTTCAGCGGTTCGCGCAAAACGTGGAACAGGAACGCAAACGGTCGCTCGCCGATAAAGAGTGGGCGATACACAAGCTCGATCGCCAGAAACAGAAGAACCGCAATTGCCGTGGACAATGGAACGAAACGCCACCGCCGCGTGACGACCGCCATCCCAAGCGCCAAGGCAATAAGGAGCAGCTCAAGGAAGAAGGGCGGGTGACAGTGCGTGATGCAAACGCCGCCGTCCCAAAGCTGCGAAGGCCACATCGACACTAAGATCCCCTCGCCTGAATTCGGCCGATCGGCGTCTGCAGCATTCTGCTCGAGGTATTCGCCATCTCAAACAATCCACAAGCGGCGGTTGCTTATCGATATGCGAGCATGCGTCGCCTTCAATTGGTCGGTAAGATGTTCTATATTTGTTCGTACCGTCTATGCCCGACGGCGGTGTGATGGCACGTGACGGCATGTGATGGAGGCGTGATGGCAGAAATGGCTGATATCAGCCGATGTGACGGTGTGATGGCACAGATTGCATCTGTTTTTTCGATGTGCACGGGCGGGGCGGCGGCCACAAGCGCTAAGGCCTCACGCCGTCTTCTGCTCCTTGATGTCCAACTCCGCGACCATCGCGTCGCGCATGACGAACTTCTGAATCTTCCCCGTCACCGTCATCGGGAACGCATCGACGAAGCGCACATAGCGCGGGATCTTGTAGTGCGCGATCTGGCCCTTGCAGAACGCGCGCACGTCTTCGTCGGTCAAACTCTCGCCGGCGCGTACCGTGATCCACGCGCAAAGCTCTTCGCCGTACTTCGCATCCGGCACGCCGAACACCGACACGTCCTGGATCTTCGGGTGGCGATAGAGATACTCCTCGACCTCGCGCGGATAGACGTTCTCGCCGCCGCGGATCACCATGTCCTTCACGCGCCCGACGATGTTGCCGAAGCCTTCGTCGTCCAGCGTCGCGAGATCGCCCGTGTGCATCCACCCGGCCGCATCGATCGCCTCGCGCGTTCTTTCCTTGTCGTCCCAATAGCCCAACATCACGGAATACCCGCGCGTCAGCAGCTCGCCGCGTTCGCCGCGCGCCACGGTGCGCCCGTTCTCATCCACGATCTTGACCTCGACATGCGGATGAATGCGCCCGACCGTCGCGACGCGCTTCTCCAACGGATCGCTCGTCGCCGACTGAAAGCTGACCGGCGAGGTCTCCGTCATGCCGTAGCAAATCGTGACCTCGCGCATATGCATGCGCGCGACGACCTTCTTCATCACCTCGATCGGGCAGGGCGCGCCCGCCATCACGCCGGTGCGCAGCGACGAAAGATCGAACCGCTCGAACTCCGGATGCTCAAGCTCGGCGACGAACATCGTCGGCACGCCGTAAAGCGCCGTGCATTTCTCGGTCTCAATAGCGCGCAACACGGCGACCGGTTCGAACGCCGCGGCCGGATAGACCATCGTCGCGCCGTGCGTCACGCAACCCAGATTGCCCATCACCATCCCGAAGCAGTGATAGAGCGGCACCGGAATGCACAGCCGGTCTTTGTCGGTGAAGCCCTGTGCGGCGGCGACGTTGCGCCCGTTGTTCAGGATGTTGAAGTGGGTCAGCGTCGCGCCCTTCGGCGCCCCGGTCGTGCCGCTGGTGAACTGAATGTTGATGGCATCGTCGGGCTGCAGTTTGCCGCGCAATCCGGCGACCGCCTCGCGCGAAGCGGCACTCGCCCGCGCGGGCACATCGTCGAAGTTCAGCATGCCGGGCGTGCGCTCCGTCCCCATCCGCACGACAAGCTTCAACCACGGCAGCTTCGCCGCCTCGATCCGCCCGGGCGTCGCATGTACGATCTCCGGCGCCAGCGTCGCCAGCATCTCAAGATAATTGCTCGACTTGAACGTCGAGGCGGTGATCAACGCCTTCGCGCCGACCTTGTTCAACGCGTATTCGAGTTCCGACAGCCGGTAAGCCGGATTGATATTGACGAGAATAAGCCCAGCCTTCGCCGTCGCGAATTGCGTAACCAGCCACTCCGCACAGTTCGGCGACCAAATCCCGATCCGGTCCCCCGGCTGCAATCCGAGAGCAAGCAAACCGGCGGCAAACTCATCCGCGCGCGCCTTCAGTTCCGTGTAGGTCCAGCGAATATTCTGGTGACACGATACAAGCGCCTCGTTCCCGCCCCACCGCGCGGCGGCGTCGTCCAGCGCATCGCCGATTGTCTGATAAAGCAGCGGCACATCGCTCGCGCCGTGAACGTAAGAAGTGGTGAGCGTCATCCCGTATCCGCTTATCTTTTGAGTGTCATTGGTCCGCGAAGGCGGACCACCCACGACTATCTCGCGTGGAACGCACGCTGATGGCAATCGCGAGAGAACGCAGATGCGAGCTTCACATCCTCGCCTGCAATCGCCTCGTTTCTTTCGATGGGCGAGCGTTAACACATGCGGTCAATCGAGCCGGGCGCGAAGCGATAACTTTCTGCAACTCACGGTATCGAATCGCGCCGGGTCCAGTGGAAATTTCAAATTAAGACATCGTCCTAAGCCCAATCTGACGTATACAGATTCGACATGAAGCGACTTGATTCGGCCATACAGAAGTTCACCGCCGCGCTTGAGCGGCTCGAGGCTGCGGCGCGCCGCGGCAACGGTCATGCGCTCTCGCCGTTCGACGACGCCATCTCCGGCGAACTGAACGCGCTGAAAGAAGATCGCGCCCGCCTCGCCGACGAACTCACCCGCCTCAATGTCGAGAAGGTGGCGCTCGAAGGTTTCACCGAAGAAGTGGCGGGCCGCCTCGAAGGCGCGATCCGCGAAATCCGCGCAGTGCTCGCGCACTAGAAGGCGAACCCGATGGCGCACGTCACGGTCACGATCAACGCAAAGACCTACAACCTCGCCTGCGACGACGGCGAGGAGGAGCACCTCACGAAGCTCGCCCGCGAAATCGATCGCCGCGTCGTGAAGCTGAAGTCTGACTTAGGTCAAGGCGACGAAACGCGCCTGATGCTGATGGCGGGCCTCACCGTCGCCGACGATTTGGTGCTGTCGAACGAACGCATCCAGGAACTCGAAGAAGAACTCGCCGGCCTTAAGAATGAATTTTTGGGCCCCGAATCGAAGAACGCCACCGCCCGCGCGCATGGCTTCGACGAAGATAAGTTCGCAACGCTGCTGGAATCCGCCGCCCGCCGCATGGAAGACATTGCCGGACGGCTGGGTTGAGCCTACCTTAGGCGTCGGACGGGTACTGCCTCGTACGTTAGAAACCGGATGCCCAGGGGCCGTAATCATACCTCATAGGGTGCTGTCCCTGGCCAGGACCGTGGTCTTGGCCAAATGGTGCCCACCTGCGAAAGCAGGCCACTGAGGATCCAACTTCGACGGCGTTCGCGGTCCCGTCCACCTTTCACCGCGCCGGGCAAGCATGATTGAGCCGACCAAAAAAGCCCTGCGCGAAACCGCACTCTTAGCCCGCACCAGAGCCGCCGAAACCGCCGGCCCCAAAGCCGCATTGCTCATCGCCCGCCGCCTCCTCGGCGATTTCGTCTTCATGAAAGGCGCCATCGTCGCCGGCTACGCAGCGGTCCGCGGCGAAGTCGATCCGTTCCCCCTAATGGCCGCCCTACAAGCGCAAGGCCACGCGCTCTGCTTGCCCCGCACGCAAGGCGAGACGATTGCCTTCCGCGCCTGGAAACCCGGCGACCCGCTGGTCGTCGGCCGCTTCGCCATCCCGGAACCGGACGCGAAGGCAAAGGAACGCCGCCCCGATCTGATCCTCGTCCCGCTGCTCGCCTTCGACCGCGATGGTTACCGCTTGGGCTACGGCGGCGGCTTCTACGATCGCTACTTGAGCGAACACCGCGCAAAGCGCACCATCCGCGCGATCGGCATCGCCTACGCGGGACAACAGCTTGAGCAAATCCCGCGCGAGCCGACCGACGAACGCCTCGATGCGGTCGTCACCGAAGAACGCGTGATCCGATTCGAAAGGGACTGAAGTTTGCGGTTGTTATTTCTAGGCGACATCGTCGGCCGCTCGGGCCGCGTGGGCGTCGTCGAAGCGGTCCCCAACTTGCGCCGAACCCTCGCGCTCGACTTCGTCATCGTCAACGGTGAGAACGCGGCCGGCGGCTTCGGCATCAACGAAGAAATCAGCCACGCCCTCTTCAACGCCGGCGTCGACTGCATCACCACCGGCAACCACGCCTTCGACCAGCGCGACAAGATCGACATCTACGACAGCGAACGCCGCCTTCTGCGCCCCGTAAACTACCCCAAAGGCGCACCGGGCAAAGGCGTCGGCCTCTACGAAACGCAAACCGGCAAGCGCATACTCGTGATCAACGCCATGGGCCGCACCTTCATGGAGGCGCTCGACGATCCCTTCGCCGCCGTCGACCGCGAACTCGAAGACTGCCGCCTAGGGTGGGGCTGCGATGCCGCCGTCGTCGACATGCACGCCGAAGCCACGTCGGAAAAAATGGCGATGGCCCACTACTGCGACGGCCGCGCCAGCTTCGTCGTCGGCACGCACAGCCACGTGCCCACCGCCGACGCGCAAGTCCTTCCCGGCGGCACAGCGTACCAAACGGACGCCGGCGCCTGCGCCGACTACGACAGCGTCATCGGCATGGAAAAGACGGAGCCGATCACCCGCTTCGTCCGCAAAATCTCAAGCGGCCGCTTCAACCCCGCCCAAGGCCCAGCCACAGTCTGCGGCGTCTTCGTCGAAACCGACGACCACACGGGGCTCGCCAAACGCATCGACCCCGTGCGCCTCGGCGGCCGCCTCAAACCGGCGATGCCGGAATAAACCGGCCCCCTTGCCTGACGCCCCCGCCTTGGGGTTTATCAGCGTCCCGCACAGAAAAATCCGTCAGAGAAACGAAGCATGGCCGGCCATAGTCAGTTCAAGAACATCATGTTCCGCAAGGGCGCGCAGGACGCGAAGCGCTCAAAACTGTTCTCGAAACTCGGGCGCGAAATCACCGTCGCCGCCAAGGCAGGCCTCCCCGACCCGGAACACAACGCCAAACTGCGCGCAGTCCTCATCGCCGCGCGCAAAGTCAGCATGCCGAAAGACTCGATCGAACGCGCGATCAAGAAAGCCCAAGGCGCCGACGCCACGAACTACGAAGAAGTCCGCTACGAAGGCCGCGGCCCCGGCGGCGTCGCCATGATCGTCGAAGCCCTGACCGACAACCGCAACCGCACCGCAAGCGACGTCCGCTCGCTATTCTCGAAATACGGCGGCCAAATGGGCGAGACCGTCGCCTACATGTTCGACCGACTGGGCCAAATCCAATATCCGGCAAGCGCGAGCAGCGCCGAACAAATGCTCGACGCCGCGATCGAAGCCGGCGCCGACGACTGCCAGACCAACGACCAAACGCACGACCTCTACTGCGCCCCCGACGACCTCAACGAAGTCTCCCGCGCCCTCGAAAAGAAATTCGGCCCGCCGGCCAGCGCCAAATTCATCTGGCGCCCCCAAACCAGCGTCCCCGTCGAAGGCGAGACCGCCGAAACGCTGATCAAACTCCTCGACGCCCTGGACGACCACGACGACGTCCAAACCGTCACCGCCAACTTCGAAATGTCCGAAGCCACAATGGCGAAGCTGACGGCGTGACATGTCGCGGTGGATCAAGATCACGTTCCACGACACCGCCGACATGCACAAACTGCGCAACTGCACCGAGGCGCTGAGCATCGCGATCGACGACTTGCCGTGGGGCTCGCTACCCTTCGACGAGGCAGAGCAGGTTGTCGATCACGTGCGCATCGTCAACGTTCCCGCGCGTCAGCTAAAGCGCGCTATCGCCTTCGTTGAGGAGCATCTGAAGCAGCACTTCTATGATCAGTCGACAACGATCACGTCCGGTTCGATGGTGGATTCAAGCTAACCGATCCATCGCCTCTCCTCTAGCCCAACTGCTTCTCCAACCGTCGTGCGCGCACCGCCAACCGATCCGCGAGCCGCCCGACGATCGGATGTGACATGCCGGCGGCCTTCAGCGCCTGGCGCTCCGCGTTCGCTTCGTCCGGCATGGCACGCGCCATGACACGGGCCTGGTCGATAACGGCGTCTTCGCTGAACCTCGTTTCGGCCGCCAGCTTGCGCCAATGCCGAACGCTGATGTTTTTGAGCAGATACTCGCCGCCGATCTTCATCGCCGACTTCAGCTTCTGCTGGTTCAGGGCGTCGTAGGGCAAAGCACTCGCGACGTCGTAGAGCGGCGCAAGCCGCACGCGTCCGCCCGACCCGATCAACAATGAATAGTTCTTGGCATGCGCGTCCGTGCCCGCGATGAGCCAGTTGAAGATGATCGCGCCGAGAAATGTCGCCAAGTCATCGGCGCGCGCACTCGACACGTCGCGAATGAAGTCGACCGTTGCCCGCACGCCCGGCCCGCCTTCGTTCTCGTATTTCTTGGTCGGCGGAAGCCCAATCGCTTGGCAAATGTCTTCCTGGTGCACGCGCACGACCGTGCCGTCCACGCGCACGCGGTCGTAACGCTCGACCACGATGGCCGTATCGCCCTCGAACCTCATCACCTCGGCGTCTGCCGCCGGCAGGCCAAGCCGCCGCGCAAGGCGAAGACAAAAGAACTCGTTTTCGGCGTGGCCATCAAAGGCGAGGGTCGGCGGTTTCAAGATGTGCGTGGTCGGCGTCCGTCCGGATGGAACGCCCCAACGCCCCGCGTCGAAGAACAACGCAGTCTTGGCTTGCGCGCCCGCCAAGCTGAATTGCCCGGTGTCGCGCAGCGCACGCCACGCCGTTGGATCGTGCCGCAGCGCCAGCAGCCGTGCCGCGACGTCCGCCTCGCTCAACCATTCAACCCTTGGCTTCCTCTGATGGAAGAAATCGTTCGCCCGCTCGGGCCTCACGAACTGCGCAGCGCCGGCGCAGTCCTCACCGACGTGCGAGATCAGCGCGAAAACATCGCGCGCAGAGATCTGAAACCTCTTCGCCCAGGCGTCGAGCACAAGTTCGTTGTCCGGCAGGAGGCCCCAGAGATAGGGTTCAATGGCGCTGTTTCCATGCTCGGCCGCGGCTAGAGGCATGGACAACGAAAGTGGAAACGAAGCGCGCGCCGCGCGCCATTCATCATCGTAAGTGAAGCGCAACCGGTCGCGCGCCGCCTGCTCGACGAGCCCCATCTTAACGCCGCCGGCGGCCACGATAAGCGCCGCACTCATCGCTTGCGTCCCCGTGCCCGATCGAGAATGTCGTCGATATTGACCTCATGTCTCTGGGCGCGAGCCTCGACACGCGTCGCGGCCAGTCCACCCGGGCTCTGCGATCCGGGCTGCACGTCGAGTTCGATCGCCAGGCCCAGCGTATCAAGGGTGCGAAGCAGTAGTGCGGCCTCCGCCCGCGGTTTGCCTTTCTCGATATCGATGATCCACTCGCGGCTAACGCCTACCTTCCGCGCAAGGGCCGCTTGATCGAGGCCCAGCGCTTTGCGGCGTGCCCGGACGGCCGCGCCGATATCTTTCATTGTCCGAACGCGCATTGCGACTCTATCCGGTGACCGATGATCGACATTCTACATATGTGACCGTTCACCGACAATTAAAATTGTGATCGATCGACCACATGAACGAAATATGACCGTTCGACCACATGGGGAGCTGACTGTGAACCGCATCCTAAACGCACAGAAGGCACGACGCGTCACCGCATCGTGCCTTCTGCGAAAGTCCAACGGCGGCTTAGGGGGAGAGAGTCCGTCGCGCCGTCGCTGGGATTCGGCCTTTAGTAGCGCACCGGCGCACGGCGCCAGAGTTGCTCGGCCGTCAGGCCTGTGCGCAGCGGTTCGCCGCCCCGCGTGAAGGTCAGTGAGGAAACAAGCACCGACACGAGCTTCGTCGACGCACCCGCGGCGCCCTTGACCGACAGGATCGCGTATCGCGCTTCGCCGACCGGCGAGAGCAGGATGTCGTGCACCGAGGCGACCTCTTGCCCGTTCGGCCCGACCACGCGCGACGAGAGCAGACGCGACACGGTCTTCACCGCCGGGTCCTTAAAGCTTTCGTTCATCGCTTCGATGCGCGAGACGAAAGCGGCGTCGGCGGCAGTGTCGATCTGACCTTCCGTCACGTTCGTACGCGCACGCAACGTGCCGTCCGGCGCGCGCGAGACGGTGATGAGGCGCGGCTTTACGGCCACCTTGTCCGCGCCGATCCCGAGGAACCCGCCGTCTTCGACGACGAACGCGTCCAGATAGTTGTCTTTGCCGACCACGACGTCGCTGATGCGGCCGACGCGTTCTTTCTGCTGCACGTTTTCGACCGGCGTGCCGATCAGCTGCTTGCCCGAGAGCGAGCCGGGCAGGGCGGCGGGCAGCACGATCTCTTTCGTGCCTTCCATCAACGAGTCGAACGCCTTGACCGTAGCGTTCCAGGCATCGCGGGCGCCCTTCTTCAGCGCATTCCACGCATCGCTTGCAGCGTCGGCGATCTGCTCGCCGGTCGTCTTGTTGTTGTCCGCCGCATACGCCGGCGCAGGAATCGTGAAAAGCAGGCAAAGCGCCGCGAATGCGGCCAGCAAAGTTCTCATCGTCATCTCCTGCAAAACCCCTCGCGTGAAACCGCAAGGGCGCAACGCATTGAACGTGGACGGCTTCGCCTGGTTCCGTAGCGGACCATGACGCTCGTGCGTTTCAAGCAGCGCGCGAAAACATCGCAGCGCAGCGCACGGACGACGCTACGCTCTCGCCGTTGCGCCCCGGCAACATCGTGGAAGTATCGATTGCGCCGTACACGGAACTTCAACCCAAATGCTGTGTTCTCTTCCGCACGACTGGGAGATGTGTGATGCCGAAATCAATCTTGACCACCGCCGCTGTTATCGTCGCAACCGTGTTGTTCGGTTATCTCGGGGCCGCCCTCTTGGAAGCCGACGCCGGCCGCAAAATTCTCGCCGCCGTCGCGGCGACGATTTTGCTGACCCTGGTGGTCGAATCCGCCCACGTCGTGGTCGATCGGATCCGCGGGCGGACAAGCTAAAGAGAAGGAAACGCAAGGCCGGCCGCTACTTTTAAGCGGCATGGAACCTTCCGCGCCCCAGGCGGGTTGTTATGTCAGAAGGAAACAACCGCCATGTCGAAATCCATCGTCGTCAGCCTCGCCGTCATCGCAACCACCGTCCTCTTCGGCTACGCGGGCGCAGCACTCCTGGCGTCCGATGAAGGCCGTGCCGCCCTCGGTGCCATCGCCGCGTTGATGATGGTGGCGGCGGTCGCCGTAAGCGCCCGGGCTCTGCTGTCGCGCTTCGACGATCACGCTTACTGAGACGTTACTCGGGACTGACGGTGCCGCGTTCCAAATTTACGCGAACGCGCGCGATACCGCTCCTGGACGACAGACCGTCGACATAAAGCTGATACGGAAACGTAATCAGCAACCCGCGCCCCGCATCGTAACGAGTCGTCAACCGCGCAAAGTCGACCCCGGCGAATCCCATCGCATCGTGATGGCCGACGATCTTGCAGAACCGCCCGCCCATCTCGTCGTTCTTGTCCGGCGCCAAAATCAAAAGATGCACGCTGCAGCATACGGGTTCACCGCCGGTGTCCAGCAGCGCCACGCGCACATTCCCGTCATAGAACGCCCGCGTATTCTTCTCCCACGGCTCGGCGATCGAGCGAACGTCGGCGGCATAGTCGCAGTCGCGCACTTGAACCGCATGAGCGGGCAGGGCGGCGAGAACGAACGCGGCGGCGGCGACGGCAAGGCGCATGGGCTAGCTCTCCGGTGAAGTCGGTGCATTTTCCGGCAGGCGATGCAGGACGGCCAGCGTCCGCCGTCACCGAATCACGCTATGGATGGCCGAACCGGAACATTCAGAGTACAAGATTCGAATGTCACTTCGCCCCGCGACTCGAATCCTTGGCCTAGACCCGGGGCTGCGCCGCACCGGCTGGGGCCTCGTCGTCATCCACGGCGGCAAGCTCAGCTTCGAAGGCTGCGGCGTGGTGACCTCCGACGCGGAACGCTCGCTCGCCGAACGCCTGGTCGAACTCTACGACGGCATCGCCAAAATCATCGAAGCCATGCGCCCCGACGTCGCCGCGGTGGAGCAGACCTTCGTCAACAAGGACCCCGTCGCCACGTTGAAGTTAGGCCAAGCCCGTGCCATTGCCCTTTTGGTGCCGGCGCGCAGAGGCCTCGAAGTCGCCGAATACGCGCCGAACCAGGTCAAGAAATCCGTGGTCGGCGTCGGCCACGCCGACAAGGATCAAGTCCACGCCATGGTCAAAATCCTCCTCCCCCATTCTGACGCCAAAACACCAGACGCGGCGGACGCGTTGGCCATCGCCATCACCCACGCCCACTTCGCGGAATCGAACGGACGCATGCAGGCATTGATGGCGAGGGCGCGATGATCGGCAAACTCACCGGCCTGATCGACGAGATCGGCACCGACTTCGCCGTCATCGACGTCGGCGGCGTGGGCTACGTCGTGCATTGCGCCGCGCGCGTGCTGTCGGCGCTGCCGCAGCCGGGCCAGCGCGCGTCGCTCTTCGTCGAAACCCAAATGCGCGAAGACGCGATCAAACTCTTCGGCTTTACGACAAGTGAAGAACGCGAATGGTTCCGCCTGCTCCAAACCGTGCAAGGCGTAGGCGCCAAGGTCGCCCTCTCGATCCTCAGCACCCAAACGATCCCCGACCTCGCCCGCGCCGTCGCTTTCGAAGACAAAGCTCAAGTCGGCCGCGCCCAAGGGGTCGGCCCCAAACTCGCCGCGCGCATCGTCGCCGAACTGAAAGACAAAGCGGCCAGCATCTCCGCCCCGCTCCACGTCGCGCAGGGCGCGGTGGTCAACCTCACACGCCCCGCCGGCGCCGCTGCCGAAGCCGTGTCGGCCCTGGTGAACCTCGGCTACGCCCAAGCCCAAGCCAGCCAAGCCATCGCCACCGTCGTCGCCCGCGAAGGCAAAGACCTGCCGCTGCAGGCGCTCATCCGCGAAGGCTTGCGCGCATTGTCGAGCGCCGCGTGAGCACCGCACCAACATTAAAGGTCGTCATGGCCGGGCTTGACCCGGCCATCCAGTTCGCGCACGGCAGTGCGCGTCGGAGGCCTTTGTGCAACTTCGTGTGCTTGGTGTCTTCGTGGTGAAGCTGACTCTACATCGCGCTGCCGCGCGAAAACTGGGTGGCCGGGTCAAGCCCGGCCATGACGAATTGAGTGTGCGCCTAGCATTTCGGGGACACGGCGAATGACCAAACCCAACCGCCTCATCACGCCCGAGACACGCGACGACGACGCGGGCGAGGCCTCGCTCCGCCCCCTCACGCTCGCCGAATTCATCGGCCAGGATCAGGCGCGTTCCAACCTGAAGGTCTTCATCGACGCCGCCCGCGGTCGCAACGAAGCACTCGACCACGTGCTGCTCGCGGGCCCCCCCGGTCTCGGCAAAACGACGATGGCCCAAATCGTGGCCCGCGAACTCGGCGTGAATTTCCGCTCGACATCGGGCCCCGTGATCGCCCGCGCCGGCGACCTCGCCGCCATCCTCACGAACCTGCAGCCGCGCGACGTCCTCTTCATCGACGAGATCCACCGCCTCAACCCCGCCGTCGAAGAAATTCTCTACCCCGCGATGGAGGACTTCCAACTCGACCTCATCATCGGCGAAGGTCCCGCAGCGCGCACCGTGAAGATCGACCTCGCCCCGTTCACACTCGTCGGCGCGACGACGCGCTCCGGCATGATCACCAAGCCGCTGCGCGACCGCTTCGGCATCCCGCTGCGCCTCGAGTTCTACAAAGTCGAAGACCTGATCCAGATCGTCAGCCGCGGCGCTCGCATCCTGCAGCTCGCGCTCACCCCCGAAGCCTCGCGTGAAATCGCGGCAAGGTCACGCGGCACACCCCGCATTGCCGGACGACTGCTCCGCCGTATCCGCGACTTTGCCGCGGTGGCCAAGATGGACAAGGTCGACGCGAAGGCCGCCGACGAAGCGCTCACGCGTTTGGAGGTCGACAAGAAGGGTCTCGACAACTTCGACCGCCGCTACCTGAAGATCATCATCGACAACTACAACGGCGGCCCGGTCGGCGTGGAAACGCTCTCGGCAGCCCTCGGCGAACCACGCGACGCGCTGGAAGAAATCATCGAACCCTTCCTGCTCCAGGAAGGCTTCGTCCAACGCACCCCGCGCGGCCGCATGGCGGCAGGCATGGCCTACACGCATCTAGGTTTAACCGCGCCAAAGCAAATCGCGCAGCAAACCTTGTTCGACACCGCGCGCGACGAGGACGCCGATGTCTGACAAGGCCAGCATGGGCCGCTTCGACGGCAAGACCCACATCCTGCCGGTCCGCGTCTACTACGAAGACACGGACGTCTCCGGCATCGTCTATCACGCCAACTACCTTCGCTTCCTCGAACGCGGCCGGTCGGAGGCGCTGCGCCTCGCCGGCATCCACCACATGGTGATGCTCGCGAACGAAGAGCCGATCGCTTGGACCATCCGCCGCATCGAACTCGATTACGCCAAGGCCGCCCGCCTCGACGACGACCTCGAGATCCACACCCGCTACCGCACGATGACGGGCGCGCGCCTCGCCGGCGAACAATGGGTCAAGCGCGCGGGCGTCGACCTCGTGCTGGCCAAAATCGAAGCCGCGATCATCACCATGACCGGCAAACCGCGCCGCATCCCCGAAGACGTCCGCCTGAAGCTCGCGCCCTACCTGGACTAACGGCCGGGCTTTGCCCCGCAGGCGCGCCGGCAGTATCATCGGCGAAGAGCCCGATAAGAGGTGGCGCATGACCGGTGACGTACTCATACACGACCACTCAATGATCCTTACCGGTGCAACGCTCGCGATGTATGCGGCGGGTGAACTTGCATTGCTGATGCGTGCCCGCGGCGTGACCGTGGCGTGTGCGCTGACCGGCTTTGGTTTGATTGCGCTTAACCTCACGATCGGGCGTCCGGTGGACGTTCGGTCGGACCCTGGATCGGCATGACGCCGCTTCCGGTCGTCGGCGAAGAGGAAGGTTTCGTGCGACTTGCCATGTATCAAGCGCTGCTGCTTGCGGCGAGCGGCTACCTGCTGTTTGCCGGAATATTCAAAGAGCGGCCCAGAATTCTCTGAGACTCGTCAAGGGGCCGGCGCCTCAGCGCGCCTGTGGATCAGGGCGACGCTGCTAAAGAATGAAACGTTGGTAATCCCGCGTCGCGCGTGCGCGTGAACATCGCGGCCTGTGCAAGTTTTCCGTGCAGCCGCCCTGCAAGAAAGTACAGGAGAATCAATCCGAAACGCGATGAAGCTTCGGTCATTTAGCGACGCGCCACTGGCCTTGAGCCACTGTTCGGGTTAGGGAAGTCGCAAGGGTTTGGGCACAAGTGCGGCGGCGCGTCACGCGGCGATGCATTTCGCGCCCAAATTTCGACACGTTGAACCGTTCAAGTCGCGCGAAATTCCTGAAGGACCTCAAGGTCTTGCAGGCAGGTGCCGGGCGCGGACCGTATGAGGGGAATTCGTTGATGGAAGTATTTGCGCTAGCGCTCGTTCACGACGCTGTGGCGATGTTTAAGCCGCTCCTCGCACTCGCCGACCACGTCACCCATCTCGCCGACAGCGTTCAGGGCCCGTCGGCCGCCCCTGTCGACCCGTCACCCGAAGCGATCCCGCTCGCCGATCCGTCCGGTGCGCCCAGCAAAGGCGGCGATGCGGACGGCGTCGTCATCGACATGTCGCCCTGGTCGCTCTTCATGAAGGCCGACATCGTCGTGAAAGCGGTGATGGGTATCCTCTTGATCTGTTCGTTCTGGTCGTGGGCGATCATCCTCGGCAAGTGGACGCGTCTGGGCAGCGTGCGCAGCGCCGCCGACAAATTCGAAACCATGTTCTGGTCGGGCCGCTCGCTCGACGACGTCTACGCGCAGCTCCAGGCCCGCAACGACCACCATCCGATGGCCCACGTTTTCGTTGCCGGCATGCGCGAATGGAAACGTTCGTTCGAAGCAGGGCACGTCTCCGCCGGCATCCTGCCCGGCGTGAAAGACCGCATCACCCGCGTCATGAACGTCGCCATCAACCGCGAAATCACGCGCCTGGAATCGTCGCTGGGCTTCCTCGCAACGGTCGGCGTCAACGCCACCTTCATCGGCCTGTTCGGCACGGTCTGGGGCATCATGAACTCCTTCCGCCAGATCGCGGCCAGTCACGACACGTCGCTCGCCGTCGTCGCCCCAGGCATCGCCGAGGCGCTGTTCGCAACGGCAATGGGCCTCGTCGCGGCCATCCCGGCGTCGGTCGCCTATAACCACCTTTCGTCAGCGGTCGGCCGTATGGCCTCGCGCCTCGAAGGCTTCTCCGACGAATTCGGCGCGATCCTCTCGCGCCAACTCGACGAAAAGGCGCGCTGATATGGCCGGTGTCATCAACAGCGGCGGTGGCGGCAGGCGCGGCGCTCGCGCCCGCATGCGCCCCAACTCCGACATCAACATCACGCCCATGGTCGACGTGATGCTGGTGCTCCTCATCATCTTCATGGTCACCGCGCCGCTGCTGACTGCAGGCGTCGCCGTCGATCTGCCGAAAACGCGCGCGAAGCTGTTGTCTCAGGACAAGGAGCCGCTGACGATCACCATCGAAAAGGACGGCAAGGTCTTCCTGCAGGAAACGGAAGTCGCCGCCGCCGAATTGGTGCCGCGCCTGACCGCTATCGCCGAGAACGGCTACGACCAGCGCATCTTCGTGCGCGGCGACAAGGCGGTCGACTACGGCACAGTGATGCAAGTGATGGGCGAGTTGAATGCGGCGGGCTTCCGTCGCATCGGCCTCGTGACAGAGCCCCCGCGTGGCGCGAGCAAGAAGAGCAAATAACCAACGACCACCCGATCGGGACTCGCTCCTCGGTGCGGGCGTCCTGTCGGCGGTCCTCCACGCGGCCGCGCTCGTCGCGACGTTCGTCGTGTGGCCGTTCGTCGCCCCGCCGGTCGAGTTGCCATCCGACATCGTGCCTGTCGACGTGCTGACCGTCGCCGAGCAAACCGACATCATGGCGCAGCAGGAATCGAAAGAGCCGCCGCCGCCCGATCCGCAACCGGTCACGATGCCGGCGATCGAAACGACCCCGCCGGTATTCGAAGAACCACCGCCGCCCGAAATCGCTGACGAAGCGCCCGCGCTCGAACCGGAAGAGAAGCCGCCCGAACCCGAACCGCCCAAACCGCAACCGCCGCAGCCACGCTTCGCGATGGCGCAACCGCGCGTGAAGCCGAAACCGGAACCGAAGAAGCAAGAGTTCGATCTCTCGCAGATCGACAAGGCGATCGAACGCGCCGAGAAACAGAAGCCTCAAGAAAACGCCCCGCCGGCGGCCTCAAAGCAAACGCTGAAGGGCGCAGGCGCTCAATCTGCAATGACGATGAGTGAGATCGACGCCCTGCGCTCACAAATGTCGAAGTGCTGGAACGTGCCCGTCGGCGCGCCGGATCCGGCCGCACTCGTCCTACGCGTGCGGGTTTTCTTCAACGAGGACGGAACCGTCGCATCAGCGCCACAATTGGTTGATCAAGGTCGCCTGGGCGATCCCTACTTCCGTGCAGCGGCGGATGCTGCTATTCGCGCAGTCCACATGTGCGGTCCCTATAATCTGCCGCCCGAGAAATACGCCAACTGGAATGAGATCGTGATCACCTTCGATCCGCGCGAGATGGCGGGATACTGAAGGCATCGCGGCATAATCTGATGAGGATGATGATGAAGAGATCGAACGTTCTTGCACGCTCTATCTTCGGTGTTCTGTTTGCGCTGGGCGGCATGTTCGCCCCTGCATATGCGGCGCTCGAGATCGATTTGACCAAGGGCGTCGTTCAGCCCATCCCGATCGCCATCTCCGACTTCCTGGGCGCGAACCCGCGCGACCAGCAGACGGCGGCCGACGTCGCGGGCGTGGTCCGCGGCGACCTCGAACGGTCTGGCCTCTTCGCGCCCATCGATCCGCGCTCGCACATCGAAAAGATCTCGAATTTCACCGCCTTCCCGCGCTTCGGCGATTGGCGCGTCATCAAGGCGCAAGGCCTCGTCACCGGCCAGGCGACGCGCCTGTCGGACGGTCAGCTGCAAGTCGACTTCCGCCTTTGGGACATCTTCGCCGAACAGCAGATGATCGGCATGAGCTTCAAGACGACGCCGGAAAACTGGCGCCGGCTGGGCCATCTCGTCGCCGATGCGATCTATGAGCGTCTGACGGGCGAGAAGGGCTATTTCGACACCCGCGTCGTCTTCATCTCGGAATCCGGTCCGCGCACGAAGCGCCGCTATCGTCTCTCGATCATGGACCAGGACGGCGCCAACCCGTCCTTCCTGACCGGCGGCGACTACATCGTGCTCTCGCCGCGCTTCTCGCCGACGACGCAAGCCATCACATATATGTCGTACGAGCGTCAGATCCCGTCGGTCTTCGTCTTCGACCTCCAGACGGGCCAGCGCGAAGTCATCGGCCAATACGCCGGCATGACCTTCGCCCCGCGCTTCACGCCCGACGGCAACCGCGTGGTGTTCAGCTATTCGCGCGACAACAACGTCGACGTCTACGTCGCCGACCTGCGTTCGCGCCGGCCGACGCGCCTGACGTCCGACCCGGGCATCGACACGTCACCGTCCTTCGCGCCCGATGGTTCGCGGATCGTCTTCAACTCCGATCGCGGCGGCTCGCCACAGCTCTACGTCATGAACGCCGACGGCTCGGGTCAGCAACGCATCTCGTTCGGTCAAGGCCGCTACACGACACCCGTGTGGAGCCCGCGCGGTGACCTCATTGCCTTCACGCGTCAGTCGGGTCAATCGTTCTCGATCGGCGTGATGAGCCCCGACGGACAGCGCGAACGCATCCTGACGACGAGCTTCTCGGATGAAGGCCCGACATGGTCGCCCAACGGCCGCGTGATTCTCTTCACGCGTACAACTGCAGGTCGCGGCGGCGCGGGCGGCGGCTCATCGATCTGGTCCGTGGACCTCACGGGACAAAATGTCCGCAAGGTCCTCACGCCGGGCGAAGCGTCGGATCCGGCCTGGTCGCCGCTTAATCGTTGAGCTTTTGCGACAAGTTTGAGTTATGTGACGAGCGCATTAACACGGATTTAGACATAAATTCCGGACCTGTGCTTGACGGTGCTCTTGCGCACCGATAACGCAAGAGAGCAAAGTCGTAATGGGTGGCCACTAAATTGTGGGTCAGCGTCACGTGGTGAGGGAGTAGCGGGATGATTCGCGTCTCAACGACGATCAAGTTCGGAACAGTACTACTTGCGGCGGCGTTGCTCGCGGCATGTTCAACGACGAAGGAAGAAGCGCCGACGGTGTCTGCGCCAGTCGCCTCGTCCAGCATCTCGCCGGGTTCGGCGGAAGATTTCCGCGTCAACGTCGGCGACACGGTCTTCTTCGAAACGGATCAGCACTCGATCCGCCCCGACGCACAGGCCGTGCTGCAAAAGCAGGCTGCGTGGTTGAAGCAATATCCGCAGACGAAGCTGCTGGTCGAAGGTCACGCCGACGAACGCGGCACGCGCGAATACAACCTCGCGCTCGGCGATCGCCGCGCTTACGCGGTGAAAGAGTTCCTGGTCTCGCTCGGCGTCGACGCCGCGCGCCTTCAGACCAAGAGCTACGGCAAAGAACGCCCGACCTGCACGGAATCCGATGACAGCTGCTGGCAGCAAAACCGCCGCGGCTATTCGGTCCTCGCCGGCGGCCCGGGCTCGTAAAGCCAACACGCTCTGGAAGAAATAAGGCCTGCGCTTCCCCTGAGAGGAGGAGGCGCAGGCTTTTTCTTTGCGCGTATTGCCGCGTCGCGTGGTCGCGCAGCGCAGCAAGGAATACGGGGAACTGGCCCCGAACCCCTTTCATTTTTGCCCGCACTGCCTCAATTTCGTCACCGCGCCGGGCGATCACGGAGCAGTTTGTCGCCAAGGCTGAGTAGTGCGAGCGGAGTTCAACGCATCATGACGCAATCGTCCTCGAAGCAGCTGTGGCGCGCCGCGGGTCTTGCAACCGTTTTGGCGCTCTGCCTGGTGCCCTCTGCGTCGCAAGCCCAAGACGTCGACGAACTCGCCGATAAGCTCGACCGCGTCGAACGCGATCTGCGCGACCTGCAATACGAAGTGCACAAGGGCAACCCGCCGCCCGAATCAGGCGGCCTCGCCGGCGGCCCGCCGGGCGGTGTCGGTGGCGGCGGCGCGCGCCTCAACGACGTGGAGAGTTCGCTGCGCGATCTGCGCGGCCAGGTCGAAACCCTGACCTTCCAGGTGCGCCAACTCACCGAACAGCTCGACCTCGCGCGCAAGGAATCGAACTACCGCCTCGGCGCCCTCGAAGGCGGCGCCCCCGCCGGCGCCTTCGCGGCGCCCGGCCCGACCGCGCCCGCAATGACCCAGCCGGTAGCGCCGCGTCCGGCCCCGGCTGTGGGCGGACCGACCGTTTCGCCTCAGCCCAAACCGCCGGCAGCGGGCACCTACGGCGCCCCCATCAAACTCACCCCCGGCACCGGCAGCGACGCGCAAGGCCGCCCACCCGGCAACCTGGGCTCCGTGCCCGCCGACGCATTGCCGGAAGGCGCAACGGGCGGCGCCTCACCGCGCCAGCAATACGACGCCGCGATGGAACTGCTCAGCCGCGCCCAATACGTCGAGGCGCAAAGCGCCTTCCGCGGCTTCGTCGCCGCCAACCCGGCCGACGAATTGGCCGGCCCGGCGCAGTACTGGATCGGCGACATATCGTTCACGCAAAAGGATTACGGCGGCGCGGCCAAGTCCTTCGCCGACCTGCTGAAGCGGTATGCGAAGACCCCGCGCGCCCCGGACGCTATGCTCAAACTCGGCCTCTCGCTGATGGAGCTTGGGCAGAAGAAGGAAGGCTGCACCACGCTTGGCGCGATCAAAAGCAAATACCCCAACGCCAACAAAGCGGTCCTCGACCGCGCGGCCAAACGCGCGACCGAAGCCCAGTGCAAATAACGCCGGCCTAAAACCCGTCACAGCCGAAGAATTTGACACGGAGATCGACAAGCTCGATCTCCGTTCGCCGTTCGCGCTCGCCGTCTCCGGCGGCGCCGACTCGCTCACGCTGATGTATCTCGCCGCCGATTGGGCAATGCGCCGTCGCTTGCCCGCGCCGCTCGCGATCACGGTCGATCACGGCCTGCGCGACGGCTCGGCCAAAGAAGCGGCAACCGTCGCGTCATGGGCGCGCGCCGCCAAGGTGCCGCACACGATCCTGACGTGGGAGGGTAAGAAGCCAGCACAGAACATCCAAGCCGCGGCGCGCGAAGCCCGCTACCGTTTGATCGGCGATCACATGCGCGCCAAAGGCGTGAACGCTCTGCTCACCGGTCACACCGAAGACGACCAGGCCGAGACGTTTCTGCTGCGCGTTGCCCGCGGCAGCGGCCTGGACGGCCTAAGCGGGATGGCGCCAGTCGCCCCGTTCCCGATCACCGAACACGCCGATCTAAAACTCGCCCGCCCCTTGCTCGCCTTCGCGCACGATCGTCTCATCGCAACGCTCACCGCGCGCGGCCAAGAGTGGATCACCGACCCCTCGAACGAGAACGATCGCTTCGCCCGCGTGCAAATGCGCAACCTGATGCCCGCACTCAGCGACGCCGGCGTCACGCGCGCACGCATTGCTGCAGCCGCCACGCATCTGCGTCGCGCGCGCGAGGCGATCGACACGGCAGTCGCCACGCTGATCGCTGCCGCCGTCGAACTCTCGCCCTGCGGCTATGCGCTGGTGTCTACGTGGCGCTTCAAGGAAGCGCCCAGCGAGATCGCGCTGCGGGCGCTCTCACGCCTCGTCGAGGCATTGGGCGGCGGCGAGTACCCGCCGCGCTTCGAGCAAACCGAAGCCGCTCTTCACTGGGCAACGCAATCCACGACAGCGCCGCGTGGGCGAACCTTCGGCGGCTGTCGCCTTGAACGCCGTGCAGACGGCCGGATCTTGATCGCGCGCGAAGAGGCGGCCCTGGATCGTGAGGCGGAACCGCAGGCGCTCAAGCCTGGCCAAACGGTCCTGTGGGACCGCCGCTTCCTCGTCACCCTGGCGCAGGTGCCCGGTGCAACGGCGCTTCAGCTGCGTCATTTGGGGGCGGCAGGGGTCAAAGCCGCAGGCAAGTCGGCCGCTCTCCCGCCGGTCGAACCGCATTTGATCGCAGCGACGACCCCTGGTCTCTGGCGCGCCGGCCGGCTGATTGCCGCGCCGTTGCTCGGTTTTCAGGTGGGAGAAGTGACGGTTTCCGCCAGATTTATTAGCCTATCGCGGCTGTGACGGGTTAAGCGAAGGTTGCAGCAAACACCTGTACACCAAAGCCTGTTATGATTTGCGCTGGCGAAAGGCCATGGCGGCCCCTATCTGAAGACCTCGACCGCGCTACGTCCGCGCCCCCTTTTGAAACGTCGGAACTGGGTAAGAAAACGGTATGAACGGCAATCCGAACAATCTGCGTAACATCGTTGTGTGGATCATCATCGGCCTTCTGATTTTGGCCATGATCAACCTCATGTCGCCGGTCAGCCAGACAGCGTCGAACCCGGACGAGATCACCTACGCACAGCTCGTCAATGAGGCTGACGCGGGTAAGATCGCAACCGTCACGTTCCAAGGTGCGAAGATCACCGGCAAGTACCGCGACAGCACGAAGGAATTCACCTCCAAGGGCCCGCCGGACACCGGCGACCTTGCGAAGGCTCTGCGCGACAAGGGCGTCGACGTGAAGTTCGACTCCGACGGCGACTCGCCGACCTTGTTCGCCGTGCTCGTGAACTGGTTCCCGATGCTGCTCCTCGTCGGCGTCTGGATCTTCTTCATGCGCCAAATGCAGTCGGGCGGCGGCCGCGCCATGGGCTTCGGCAAAAGCCGCGCGAAGCTGCTGACCGAACGCCACGGCCGCGTCACGTTCGAAGACGTCGCCGGCATCGACGAAGCGAAGGAAGACCTGCAGGAGATCGTCGAATTCCTGCGCGACCCGCAAAAGTTCCAACGCCTCGGCGGCAAGATTCCGAAGGGCGCGCTGCTCATCGGCCCGCCGGGCACCGGTAAGACGTTGCTCGCCCGGGCGATCGCCGGCGAAGCGAACGTGCCGTTCTTCACGATCTCGGGCTCCGACTTCGTCGAGATGTTCGTGGGCGTCGGCGCCAGCCGCGTGCGCGACATGTTCGAGCAGGCCAAGAAGAACGCGCCGTGCATCATCTTCATCGACGAAATCGACGCCGTCGGCCGCCATCGTGGCGCCGGTCTCGGCGGCGGCAACGACGAGCGCGAACAGACGCTCAACCAGTTGCTCGTCGAAATGGACGGCTTCGAAACCAACGAAGGCGTAATCCTGATCGCAGCGACCAACCGTCCCGACGTTCTGGACCCGGCGCTGCTGCGCCCCGGCCGCTTCGACCGTCAGATCGTGGTGCCCAATCCCGACATCACGGGCCGTGAGAAGATTCTCAAGGTCCACATGAAGAAGATCCCGATCGCGCCCGACGTGAACGCAAATGTCGTCGCGCGCGGCACGCCCGGCTTCTCCGGCGCCGACTTGGCCAATCTCGTCAACGAAGCCGCCTTGCTCGCCGCGCGCCGTAACAAGCGCATGGTCACCATGCGCGAGTTCGAAGAGGCGAAGGACAAGGTCATGATGGGCGCGGAACGCCGCTCGATGGTCATGTCCGAAGATGAGAAGAAGCTCACCGCTTATCACGAAGGCGGCCACGCTTTGGTCGCGCTCAACGTGCCGGCGGCCGACCCCGTCCATAAGGCGACGATCATCCCGCGCGGCCGTGCACTCGGCATGGTCATGCAGCTGCCCGAGTCCGACAAACTGTCGTTCTCGCGTGAGCAGATGGTCTCGCGCATGGCGATCATGATGGGCGGCCGCGTCGCCGAAGAACTGATCTTCGGCCACGACAAGGTCACGTCCGGCGCATCGTCGGATATCGAACAAGCCACGCGCCTCTCGCGCGCGATGGTCACGCGCTGGGGCATGAGCGAAAAGCTCGGCACCGTCGCGTACTCGGCCGACCAGGAAGAAGTGTTCCTCGGTCACTCTGTCTCGCGCACGCAGAACATCTCGGGCGCGACGGCGAAGATCATCGACGAAGAAATTCGCCGCTTCGTCGAAGAGGGCTACAACAAGGCGCGCCAGATCCTGACCGACAAGCTCGACGACCTGCACATCATCGGCCGCGCACTGCTCGAATACGAAACCTTGAGCGGTGACGAGATCAAAGCGCTCTTGCGCGGCGAAAAGATCGTGCGCGAGACGCCGGAAGACACGCAGACGCCGTCGAACCCGGCCTCGTCCGTGCCGACAGCGGGCCGCCCCCGCGGCGGCGGCTTCAATCCGGAGCCGCAGCCCAGCACACGCGACAAGCTCTAGAAAATTCAAAGCCCCCGCCCTCAAAAGCGGGGGTTTTGCTTTTGGCCCCGCCATCCCCCATTTATGACCTGGGGCTCGAAGGAGAACACATGCGCCTGACCATCATGTTCGCGGCGGCTGCCGCTGCGCTCTTGTCCATGGGGACGGCGGAGGCTGCCTCATTTACGTGTCCCGCGACTCTCGACTCCGACGCGACGTCGGGCGGCCAACCGCAAACCTTCAAGTTCAGATACGTGTCGTTCTTCGACGGCGACCCGGAAGAACTCGCCGACCTCGCCCCCGACGAATTGCCGAATGCCAACAAGCTCACGCAACGCTGGGAATTCGTGCGCACGAAGGGCAGACCCATCGTCATGATCTGCCGCTACCACGGCACGCAGCAAACGGTGCGCAAAGAAGTCCCGGCAAACATCAAAGAATGCCGCCTCGAAGGCACCATCGACGACAAAGGCGAAATCCAAGGCTCCCCGACCCTGACGTGCAAATAGCCAGTCAAATGTCGCGGCCTCTCTTCACCCCTCGCCCGCCCCTGGGCGGGAGAGGGGCCGGGGGTGAGGGTGGGCGCTCCGCAAACTCAACGCTCGCGAACAATCATTCGCGCTGCGTTCACACGGTCCACGACAAACGCAGCACGCGCGGCACGCCCACCCTCACCCCCGACCCCTCTCCCACCCAGGGGCGGGCGAGGGGAGTGCTATGACCCGCATCTTCGCCATCCTGAACGCGACGGAGGACTCGTTCTCCGACGGCGGCAGGTATCTGACGCCGGATGCAGCCATATGGCGCGCGCATCAATTGCTCAACGACGGCGCGGACGTCATCGACCTCGGCGCCGCGGCATCGAACCCCGACGCGATCCACGTGCCGCCACAGGAAGAGATCGCGCGCTTGACGCCCATCGTCGCCGCGGTCGGCGCGGAGCACGTCTCGATCGACAGCTTCGCCCCGGAAACACAAGCCTGGGCGCTCACGCAAAACGTGGCCTGGCTGAACGACATCCAAGGCTTCCCCGAACCTGCGCTCTACAAAGACATCGCGCGCTCGCAAGTGCGCCTCGTCGTCATGCACAACGTGGCCTTGCGCGGTCAGGCGCAACGCATCGACACCGACCCGACAACGATCTTCGACCGCCTCTTCGCGTTCTTTGACGATCGCCTCGCCGCGCTCGAACGCGCCGGCATCGCGCGCAGTCGCATCGTCATCGACCCCGGCATGGGCTTCTTCTTAGGCACCGATCCCGAAGTCTCACTGACCGTGCTGCGCCGTCTCGACGAACTGAAAGCCCGCTACCGCCTGCCGGTCCTGGTATCGGTCAGTCGCAAATCCTTCATCCGCAAGCTCGCCAACGTGGGCGTCGCCGACGCCGGTCCCGCCACTCTGGCCGCCGAGCTCTATGCGGCGGCCAAGGGCGCCGACTGGCTTCGTACGCACGATGTAGCGGCCCTCAAACGCGCGTTGGCCGTGTGGGCCGCACTAAACGAAGGCCGCAAAGCTTAACGTTTTATTGCAGGGCCGAAACATCGCCCGAACCTTCTCGTATCTTCAGTTTTTCGTGGTATTGAGCCACCTTCAGACGATCGGGTGGGGCAGGCATGAGCCGCAAATATTTCGGAACCGACGGCATTCGCGGCAAAGCGAATACAAAGCCGATGACCGCCGAAACGGCGTTGCGCGTCGGCATGGCCGCGGGCCGCTATTTCACGCGCGGCGACCACCGCCATCGCGTCGTGATCGGCAAAGACACGCGCCTCTCCGGCTACATGATCGAAACCGCCCTCGTCGCAGGATTCACTTCCGTCGGCATGGACGTGCTGCAGTTCGGCCCGCTGCCGACGCCCGCCGTAGCGATGCTGACGCGCTCGCTGCGCGCCGACCTCGGCGTGATGATCTCCGCCTCCCACAACGCCTATCAGGACAACGGCATCAAATTGTTCGGCCCCGACGGCTACAAACTCTCGGACTCGGTCGAAGCCGGCATCGAAAACCTCATGGACAACGGCCTCGAAGAACACCTGGCCGACGCGTCGAAACTCGGCCGCGCCAAACGCATCGAAGACGCGCAAGCCCGCTACATCGAATTCGCCAAGCGTACCTTCCCGCAACATCTGCGCCTCGACGGCCTGCGCATCGTGCTCGATTGCGCAAACGGCGCCGCCTACCGCGTCGCGCCGGAAGTGCTGTGGGAACTCGGCGCCGAGGTCATCAAGATCGGCGTCGATCCCGACGGCTTCAACATCAACCGCGAATGCGGCTCCACGTCGACAAGCGCGATGTGCAACAAGGTCAAAGAGAGCAGGGCCGATCTCGGCATCGCGCTCGACGGCGACGCCGACCGTGTGATGCTCGCCGACGAACGCGGCCAAATCATCGACGGCGACCAAGTCCTCGCCCTCATCGCCCGTTCATGGTCGAAGGCGGGCACGCTGAAGGGCAAAGGCGTGGTCGCGACGGTGATGTCGAACCTCAGCCTCGAACGTTATTTGAACGCCATGGGCTTGCAGCTCGCGCGCACGGCGGTCGGCGACCGCTACGTCGTCGAACACATGCGCCAGCACGGCTTCAACGTCGGCGGCGAACAGTCCGGCCATTTGGTGATGAGCGACTTCTCGACCACCGGCGACGGCCTCATCGCCGCGCTGCAGGTCCTGGCCGTCATCGCTGAATCCAAGCAAAAGGCGAGCGAAGCAACACATCTCTTCGAACCGCTGCCGCAGATCCTGAAGAACGTCCGCTTCCGCGCCGGCGCAAAGCCGCTGGAATCGCAAGAAGTTGCCACAGCCATCCAAGACGGCGAGGCGCGTCTCGCGAACAAAGGCCGCCTCCTGATTCGCAAATCGGGCACGGAACCGCTGATCCGCGTGATGGCCGAAGGCGACGACGAAAAACTCGTCAACACCGTCGTCGGCGACATCGTCAAGGTGCTCGAGAAAACCTGCGCCGCCTAACGTCTCGCCATTCGCAGGGCGGCGCATTAGATTGCGCCCATGCAACCCACACACATGCGCGGCCGCGTGCTCATCATCGCCGGATCTGACTCCGGCGGTGGAGCAGGGATACAGGCCGACATAAAAACCGTCACCGCACTCGGCGCCTACGCCGCGACAGCCGTCACGGCGATCACGGTGCAGAACACGCTGGGCGTGACCGGCATCCACACCATCCCGGCAGCAACTGTGTCGGCGCAGATCAGAGCGGTCCTCAGCGACATCGGCGCGGACGCGATCAAGACCGGCATGCTGGCCTCCGGCGAACTCATCGACACCGTGTTCTCGCTCTTGAAGCGCGAAGCGCCGAACATCCCGCTCATCGTTGATCCCGTGATGGTCGCCAAAGGCGGCGCATCGCTCATCGACAAGGATTCGATCCACGCGATGAAGGCGCGCCTTCTCACGCGCGCAACGCTCATCACGCCGAACCTGCCCGAAGCCGAAGCCCTGACCGGCCGCAAGATCGCAACCGTAGAGGCGATGCGCGAAGCGATGAAACCGCTCCTCGACCTCTGCGCAAAATCCGTGCTGCTCAAGGGCGGTCACCTGCCGGGCGACATGGTCGTCGACATCTACGCGGGTCCTGACGGCACGCAGGAGTGGAGCGATACACGCATCGATACGCGGCACACGCACGGCACCGGGTGTACGCTTGCGTCGGCCATCGCAACAGGATTCGCTCAAGGCCTAAACGCCGTCGATTCGATTGCCCGCGCCCGCGCGTACGTCCGCCGGGCGATGGAGACGGCGCCAGGGCTCGGCGCCGGTCACGGGCCTTTGAACCACGCCCACACGGTTCGTCCGTTTACGGAGGAATGATTATGGAATTGAAACTCTGGCAGGTCGACGCTTTCGCCGACAAACCCTTCGAGGGCAACCCCGCCGCCGTCGTCCCGCTCGCCGATTGGCTGAGCGACGAGGTGATGCAGGCGATCGCCGCCGAAAACAACCTCTCCGAAACCGCCTTCTTCGTCGCCGACAAAGCCAAGGGCGCGGGCCACTATCACCTGCGCTGGTTCACGCCCACGGTCGAAGTCCCGCTCTGCGGCCACGCCACCTTGGCCAGCGCCCACGTCGTCCTCACCCACCTCGCACCCCAACTCCAGCGCGTCGAATTCTCAACCCAAAGCGGCACGCTGACGGTCGAACGCGCGAACGACGGCTACCTCTCGATGGCGCTGCCCGCCTACGCGGCGACACAGCATCCCGATGGCGATGATTTTCTGGAGGCGCTCGAAGAAGCCCTCTCGATCGAACCGCTGGAAGTCTTCAAGGCGAACTATGCGCTCGCCGTCTTCGGCTCAGCCGACGAGATCATGGAAGCCGAATCCGACGGCCTGGTCGCCGACGTGCTGGAAGAGTTCGACGAAGAGGGCGTGATCATCACCGCGCCCGGCGGCGACACCGGCTTCGACTTCGTCTCCCGCTTCTTCGTCCCCGGCAAAGGCATCGCCGAAGACCCAGTCACAGGCGCCGCCCACGCCGCCCTGGTCCCCTTCTGGGCCAAACGCCTCGGCAAAGCCAAAATGACCGCCCGCCAAATGAGCACCCGCGGCGGCACCCTCATCTGCGAAGAACAAGGCGAACGCGTACTGCTCAAGGGCAAGGTCGCGCCTTACCTCGAAGGCGTCATCCGCATCTAGAGATAGCTGACCGCAACAAAGCCGCTGATGATGATCACGATGGCCGCCGTCGTGACCAGCGTCAGGTGCTTCTCGATGAAGTCGCGGATCGGCTCGCCGAAGAAATAGAGCAGCGTCGCGACCAGATAGAACCGCGCGCCGCGCGTCACGATCGAAGCTAAGCCGAACACCAGCAAATCGAAATGCGCGGCGCCGGCCGCGATCGTGACCAGCTTGTAGGGGATCGGCGTCATCCCTTTGATCAAGATGATCCAAAGGCCCCATTTGTTGAACTGCTGCTGAAACTCGGCATAGGCGCCGGGCGCGTAAAATTCCAACACAGGCTGTCCGATGGTCTCGAACAGGAAATACCCAAGCGCATAACCGAAGAACCCGCCGGCGACCGACGCGACCGTGCAGACGCCCGCGATTAGCCACGCCTTCGCGCGCCGCGCCAGGATCATGGGGATCAGCATTACATCCGGCGGGATCGGAAAGAATGAGCTCTCCGCGAACGACACGCCGGCCAGCACCCACAGGGACTTCGGGTGCTCCGACATGCGGATGACCCAGTCATAGAGCCGGCGAAGCATCAAACCCCCGAACACTCAAAACGCGAGAAGCGGCCACGTTGGTTAGCCCAACCCCGCCCGCGCAGCAATCAGCGAATGCGCAGCCGTGACGCCCGCCACGCCGTTAAGCGTCCGCCGCAATCGGCAGGGCAGGCGCATCCGCGGCCGCAACCGCCTCGCCGCGAACAAGCCCCCGCAACGCATTGCCGAACCAAACCGTCCCCCGCGCCAAGTCCGCCGGATGCAAAACACGCTCGATGACACGCTGCGGCCCATTCTCGATCAATTCCCGCCGCAGACAGCCATTGAGCAAACCGCTCGACAACGGCGGCGTTAGCCAAACCCCGTCGCGTTCGACGAAGATGTTCGTGCGGCTGCCCTCGGTCACCTCGCCGCGCTCGTTCAGGAACACGACCTCGTCGCATCCTGTCGCCGCACTCAAAGCATGATCGTAGAAATCCCGCGCCGTCGTCTTGTGATGCACGCGCCAATCGCCGCTGTCGACGGCAGTCGCCGCGACCGCATACCGCCAAACCGCGTCAGGCGGCATGGCCGAGAACGGTGCGGTCGTGACCTCGACATCCCCGCGTTCGCCAAGCGTCAACCGCACGCGCTGCGCCTCATCCTTTGCAGCGACGGCCGCGTCCAGCGCTCGCCGCACCCGCGCTTCATCGCACACGAACCCGAAATACCGGCTCGACGCCCACAGCCGCGCAAGATGCCGCTGCAGCAGATGAAAGCCGCCGTCCGGCGTCCACCGGAGGGTCTCGATCAAGCGCACGGCTTCCTGCGTCTCGGTGAAGAACCGGGCCTTCAGCAGCGCCTCGTCGTATTCCGCCGCGGCGTTCGAGTCCCAGACAATACCGCCGCCGACGCCCATCTCGGCCGCGCCGTCGCGCAGCGCCAGCGTGCGGATCGCGACGTTGAACGCCATCGTCCCGCGCGCGACATAACCCACCGCCCCGCAATAGACGCCGCGCGGCTCATCCTCGACCTCGCGAATAATCTCCATCGCGCGAATTTTCGGCGCGCCCGTGATCGACCCGCACGGAAAGAGAGCCGGCAACAAGCGCGACAACGACGGCTCGCCGTCGACCTCCGCCTCGATCCCCGACGTCAGCGTGTGAAAGCGCGGGTAGGTCTCGACGGTGAAGAGATCGGTGACTTTCACGCTGCCCGCCGTCGCGACGCGCGACAGGTCGTTGCGCAGCAAGTCGACGATCATCAGGTTCTCGGCCCGCTGCTTCTCGTCGGTAACAAGCTCACGCCGCAGCGCTTCGTCCTCGGCGATGCCGCCGGTGCGCGCCACGGTGCCTTTCATCGGCCGCGCCGCGATACGGCCGTCTTTCACGCGAAAGAACATCTCCGGCGAAAACGACAACACGTCTTCGTCGTCGAAGCGGATGAACGAACAAGCCCCCGCGCGCGCTTTGGTGCGCAGCGCCAGATAGGTCGCGAACGGATCGCCCGCTTCGCCCTTCAGCTTGAACGTCAAATTCACCTGATAGACGTCGCCGTCGCCGATCAGCTGACGCACGCGCTCAAGCCTCGCCTGGTGCGCGGCTGCGTTCAACGACGCCACCACATCGCCCGACATTGCAGGTCCACGTGCATGCTCGCTTAACCACCGAAAGCGTGCGCCGGGCGAAAGATGGCGCACCACACCGAACAAATGAAACCTTAGTAACGGCGCACGCGTTTGAGGGAGTAAAGGGAGCAGCCTTGGCTCAAACGCATAGCCAAGCTCGTACGCAAAATAGCCGGCCGCTGTGAAGCCGCGCGCAACGCCCGCATCAATCGCGTCCAACGCGCGAGGCACGTCGTCCGCGGTCCAAGCTTCAACCAAGCCTTGCGCGTCCGACAACAGCAGCGCCGGCCGGTCCGGCCACGTCGCATCGTCGAACAAGGCGAAAGGTCTGTTTTCGGGAATGACCATGCGTCGGAAGGGTGGTTGAGCTTGACGGGACATCGCCGTCCGCCCACATGCTGAAGGAGATTCAGGGACGCGAACGGCGGCGAACCTGTCTATAGCGCGGGGAAACGCCAATGTCGCGACCAGGACCCTTCGGCAATCCGTACTGTCTGGGCTTCGACGATGTCGAGCGCATCTTGGAGCGCCTGGCGAAAACGACACCGGAATCCTATCCGCCCATCAACATCGAAGAGCCTGCGGAAGGTCACCTTCGCGTCACGCTTGCAGTGGCTGGTTTTGCACCAGAGCACCTGACGGTAACGCTCGCCGACCGCCAGTTGATGATCAAGGGTGACGGTCCCCCGGCAGGCGAGTCCCGTATATACCTACACAAGGGCATCGCCGCGCGTGGCTTTCAGCGAACGTTCATCTTGGCCGACGGCTGGGAGGTCGAAAGCGCACGGTTAAGCAACGGACTGCTCAGGATCGACATAAGAAACCTTCGCCCAACCTCTCAGATTCGACAGATTTCCATCACTTCAGAGTGAGATAGGATACCTATCGAAAATTGGACGCCGAGTGCCCACATATTGCCATAGAGGGTCGCTACATCGGTTGCCGGAAGACGGGGCTGAAGCGACAGCTTTAAGGAGTACCTGTCATGAGAAACGACTACGGCGGTCAGCCGCACGAATTAAGCCAGGAAGAAGTCTCGCGCATCATTGGCCCGAACACGGTCTATGTGCGTGAGGTGGACGCCGAGGAATTGAAGGGTTTAGGCGTCATCCCGATCGACGCGCCGATTCCCAAGAAGCAGAAGTTCTTCGCGCTGCACGCGTCAGACGGCCGCCGCGTCGCGGTCCTCGACAATCGCGATATGGCCTTCTCGGCCGCCCGTGAACACGAGCTCGAGCCGGTCAGCGTACACTAACGAACGCGTCGCAGGCCCCTAGGCGGCCTGCACGCCCGCCGTGGGCTCGGTGAGCAGCGCGTAAAGCTCGGCGCGATCATTGGCAGCCCGCAACTTCTCGCAAAAAGCGGCATTGCGCATCAAACGCGAAACGCGCGCCAGCGCCTTCAAATGATCCGCGCCCGCATCCACCGGCGTCAGCAGCGCAAAAACCAGATCGACCGGCGCTTCGTCGATGGACTCGAAATCGACCGCGGCGTCGAGGTGCGCGAACACGCCGACAATGCGTTCAAGCTTGGCCAACCGCGCGTGGGGGATAGCGATGCCATGCCCGACGCCCGTGCTGGAAAGCTTCTCGCGCTCCCACAACGTCTCGAACACCGTGTTGACGTTCAGGTTCGCGACCTGCGCCGCGTGCATCGCGATCTCGGTGATCAGCTTCTTCTTGTTGGTCGCCTTAAGCCCTTCGAACACGGCTTGCGGCGCCAGGATTTCCGCGATGTCCATGCTCAATTCTTCGCCGCGACGGCGTGAGTTTCGATCCAGCCGATATTGCCGTCCGCGCGGCGATAGACGACGTTGATCTCACCGTGCGCCCGATTGCGGAACACAAGCGCTGGCGCTTCGCCGAGATCCAGCTGCATCACCGCTTCGCCGACGGTCAGCATACGCAGCTGCGTCGTGTTCTCCGAGACCACGACCGGATTCAGCGTCGCGGGTTCGGGCGCGCCGTCGTCGGACGCGATAACGGTTTCACGCGCCGGGCTAAGGTCGCCCGCATTGCGCGGCGAGCCGTTGTGATGATCGCGAATGCGGCTCTTGTAACGGCTAAGCCGCTTCTCCATGCGGTCGACCGCCTGGTCATAGCTCGCATAGATGTCCGTCGAACGTCCTTGCGCCTGCAGATAGAGGCCCGACGACAGATGCAGCGTGCAGTCGGCGCGATATTCATGCCCGTCGCGCGAGAAGGTGACGGAGCCGTCGACGGGACGGTCGAAATACTTGCCGACCGATTGCTTCAGCCGCGTCTCGACATGCGTGCGCAAGGCGCTGCCGATGTCGATCTGTTTGCCGGTGATGGTGAGTTGCATAGCGCTTCGCGTCCTTCGGAGAGTGACTGCCTTGGCCCGCGCAGGCCAATAGGATAACGCGCGAATCCCGGCGCGGTCCCGCGAAAGGCGGCGGACGTGTAGACCGCGTTCCGGACCCCTGTCAACGCATTGACTTAAGAGGCCGAAACGCCGTCCGGAAAGGCCATGTTTTGCTTCAGACGCCGCCGTTCGACGGAAGAAGGAATGCGCATAGCTTCGCGGTATTTCGCAACCGTGCGCCGTGCAATATCGATCCCGGTGCCGCGCAGAAGTTCCACAATTCTGTCATCTGACAGAACATTCGCGGGAACCTCTCTATCGATCAGCTCGCGGATGTGGTGACGCACGGCCTCCGCCGAATGCGCTTCGCCGCCTTCGGCGGACGAGGCGATCGACGAGGTGAAGAAATATTTGAGTTCGAACGTGCCGCGCGGCGTGGCGAGATACTTGTTCGCCGTCACGCGGCTGACCGTCGATTCGTGCATGCCGATCGCTTCCGCGATGGCGCGCAGATTAAGCGGCCGCAAATGCGTCACGCCGCTGACGAAGAAGCCGTCCTGCTGACGCACGATTTCGGTCGAGACTTTCAGGATGGTGCGCGCACGTTGATCAAGGCTGCGCACGAGCCAGTTCGCGTTGTTGAGGCAATCGGTCAGATACGCCTTCGCCTCTTTCCCCTTCGCCGTCGTCGCGTAGTAGCGCGTGTTGATCAGAACGCGGGGCAGGGTGTCGCTGTTCAGTTCGACGGTATAGCCGCCGTGCGGATTCTCTTTGACGTAGATGTCCGGCACGACCGGCTGGATCGTCTCGGTCCCGAACTTCAAACCCGGCTTCGGATTGAGCTGTTTGATCTCGTCGATCATGTCGGAGAGATCTTCCGACGAGACTTGCGTAAGGCGCAGCAGCGATTGGACGTCGCGCTTGGCCAGCAGCTGCAAATTGTCGAGCAAGGCCTGCATCGCCGGATCAAGCCGGTTGCGTTCTTTGAGCTGCAGCGCCAGACACTCGGAAAGCGACCGCGCGCCGACGCCTGTCGGATCGAATTTCTGGATGCTCTTTAGAACATTCTCAAGCACCGGCACGGGCACCGCCAGATGCTGCGCCGCCGTCACCACGTCGACGGTCAGATAACCGCACTCGTCGATCGCATCGATCAGATAGGCGCCGATCAGTCGATCGCGCGCATCCGTGCACGCGACCTGAAGCTGCTCGGCCAAATGCTCATGCAGATTGGGCGCGCGCGCCAACGTCGCCTCAAGCGACATCGCATCGTCGCCGTCCTGCCGCCCGCCGCCGCGCACTTCGGACCAATTCGACGGCCCGCTATCGCCCGCCGGAACGTCGGCGCGGTCGGAAGCGGAATCTTCGCCGTAAACGTTGTCGTAGCTGGTATCGAGATCAGACGACGCATCCGCAGGCGGCGCGTCTTCCCGCAAGGTGAGGCTCGTGTCGGCGACCGCCGCTACAGGGGCCTCGACCGGCGCATCGTCGCGCGTCGCCGGCGGCCCGCTCTCGTCGCGCTCCAACAGCGGATTTCGCTCAAGCTCCTGCTCGACGAACGCCTGCACTTCGATATTCGACATCTGCAACAGCTTAATGGCCTGCTGCAACTGCGGGGTCATAACCAGGGACTGGCCCTGGCGCATCTCAAGTCTTTGGGTGAGAGCCATGACCGCCGCGCGCCTTTACAGCGAGAACTTCTCGCCGAGATAAACGCGCCGAACATCCATGTTCGACACGATCTCGCGCGGGGTGCCTTCGGTCATCACTTCGCCGTCGTGAATGATGTAGGCGCGGTCGATGATCTCAAGCGTTTCGCGGACGTTATGGTCGGTGATCAGAACGCCGATGCCGCGTTCTTTAAGGTGATGCACCAACTTACGGATTTCGCCGATCGCGATCGGGTCGATACCGGCGAACGGTTCGTCCAGCAGCATGAACGACGGCTGCGTCGCGAGCGCACGGGCAATTTCAACACGGCGGCGCTCACCGCCCGAAAGGGCCAGGGCAGGCGCACGGCGCAGATGCTCGATCGCAAATTCGGCCAGAAGGTCGTCGACCAGCTGCCGGCGCTTCTGCGCGTCGCGCTCCACCAGTTCGGCCACCGACATAATGTTCTGCTCGACCGTCAGTCCACGGAAGATCGACGCTTCCTGCGGCAGATACCCGATGCCAAGCCGCGCACGGCGGTACATCGGCAGCGAGGTGATGTCGTGACCGTCCAGGAAGATCGACCCGGTGTCGGCGGGGATCAGGCCCGTGATCATGTAGAAGCAGGTCGTCTTACCCGCGCCGTTCGGGCCCAGAAGACCGACGGCTTCGCCGCGGCGAAGCTGCAATGACACGCTGCGCACGACGGGACGGCGGCGAAAGCTCTTGCCGATCTGCACGACGACCAAGCCGGTTTGTTCGGCCACCAAACGGGGCCGTCCATACTGCGAATCTTGGCCGGACTGGATCTGCATAGGAGGCTGGTCGCCCTGATATCCGTTACTCATTGAAGTGGCTCATAAAATCCCACTTGGCCTTAAAGTTGCGTGAAGCGATTACGGGGACGGTTTGGATTCTGCAGGTTTTTCTGGCGCCGGCGTCAGCGGTCCGATCGCAGGCAGCTTGGGATTCTTCGACGGCACAAATACGCCCTCGACGCGTCCCGTCGCCCCGCCGGCGCCCGTCAACGCCGCGCGACCCGTCGCCAAGTTAATGACCAGTGAAGTCCCGCGCAGAATGTTCTGTCCTTGTGCGAGAACCACCTTGCCGCCTATCGTCACTTGACGCTGCGAGATGTCGTAGACGGCGCTCGCTCCCGTCGCGTGACCTTGCGGCGACGCCAGCACGACGTTGCCCTTCGCTTCGATGCGAGAGATCGTGCCCTTCGCCGCGCGGATCGAAAGCGTGTCCGAGCGCAACTTTAAATCGCCCTGCGCGACGCGCACGTTGCCGGCATAGGTCGCCGTCTCGCTGCGCAGATCGGCGGTCGTGGTGTCGGCCGCGATCGAGATCGGCTTGTCGCTGTCGCGCCCCATGCCGGAAAATGGATTGGGCACGCCTTGCGCATAGGCGGCAGTCGAAAGAAGGGCGAGCGCGAACGCTGCGAGAGAGGCGGTTCTGATCATGGCGGTGCCGGTTTGGCTTTGGGTTGAGCGGGGGCAGGCGAGGGTTGTCCGGGAATGGTGGCGGTGGCCGGCGCATCCGGCGACGGCGCAGCGCCTTCGTCGGGCAGGGCTTCAGCAATGCCTTCGGGATTGGTCTCGGCCGCATCGCGCGCGGTACCTTCGCGCGTCGCCGGGAAATACGTCGTCGAGACGCCGCCCGTGAAACGCATGATGCCGGGCTCGCGCAGACCTTCGAACTTCTTCGCGTTGATAAGCCCAAGGGGCCCCTGACAGCTGATCGGCTGCTCGCCCTTCAGAAGGCCCAGGCCGAAATCATAACGCGCCGACTGCGTGTGGCACTCATAGCCTTTGTCAGAGAAGATGTTGATCGTGTCCGTGAGGTCCAGCGTCTTCGCCTCGACGTCCAGCTGCCCGACCTTTGCGTCGACCTGAACCCAGCTCTTGTCCTGCATGGTGACGTCGGCGACGACATTGTCGAACACCATGCGCCGCGCCTTGCCAGGCATCTGCGTCGCGCCTTTGGCGGTGACAGTGAAGGGCTGGCCGCGTCCATCGGTGCCGGTCAGCTTAGGCGCCACGAGCTGGCGGTCCTTGTCGACCTCGCCCACGGTTTCGAAGGTCACCGGCACGCTGTTACGCTCGCCGCCCGTCGCCGAATAAATCACCACCAACACAATCAGCGAAAACGCGATCAACGGCAGCATCACCTTCATGATGCGCACAAACCGGCTGTAGCCCAGCGTGCCATCCGCCCGCGGGCGCGACCGGCGTTCCCAACCGTCGAGCGGACGGCGCTCGGCGCCGACCGGCACGCCCGCGCCCGCATGCGCAGGCTGCGCTGCCGGAACAAGCCGGCCCGTTCGAGGATCTTGGATGAATTGCACCATGAGGCTACGCCACACCGGCGCGCAGGCAATCATGCACATGCACGATGCCGACGGGCGCAGGCGTCGCCGCCCCAACCGCATCGTCTTCGATGACGAACAGACACGTCACCGGCACCGCGTGCTGGTTCATCAGCCGCAAAGCCTCGCCGCCCAGCGCGCCGGAGCGCACCAACCGCGGCTTGCCCGTCATCACCTCATGCGCGCGCCGCTTCAACAGGTCGCTCTGCATATGCCGCCGCAAGTCGCCGTCCGTGATCACGCCAAGCAACCCGCCGGCTTCATTGGTGACGCCCACGCAGCCGAACCGCTTCGACGTCATCTCAAGCAGCACATCGCTCATCACCGCATCGCGCGCGACCAGCGGCAATTCGCTGCCCGTATGCATAATGTCGGCCACGCGCACGAGCCGCCGCCCGAGCGACCCGCCCGGGTGCAGCACGCGATAATCATCCGCCGTAAACCCGCGCCGCTTCATCACCGCAACGGCAAGAGCATCGCCCAGCGCCAACTGCATCGTCGTCGACGTCGTCGGTGCCAACCCCATCGGACACGCTTCAGGCGCGGCCGGAAGCAGCAACGCAACGTCCGCATGCTGTGCCAAAGCCGACTCCGCACCACCCGTGATCGCGATCAGCGGAATACCTGCGCGCCGCGTGAACTCGATGATGTCGGTCAACTCGGACGTCTTGCCGGAATTGGAAATCAGCAGCGCTGCGTCTTTGCGCGTGATGAACCCAAGATCGCCGTGGCTCGCCTCGCCCGGATGGACGAACTGCGCCGGCGTGCCGGTCGAGGCCAGCGTCGCCGCGACCTTGTTCGCGATGTGGCCGCTCTTGCCCATGCCGGACACGATCACGCGTCCCTCGGCCTGAAGGATCAAATCGACCGCGCGCGAAAACCGCTGATCGAGCGAGCGCGCCAACGCGCCAAGCGCGTCGCCTTCGACCGCCAGCACACGCCGCGCGGCTTCAAGATCGGAACCGGCGGTGGAATTAGAATCGGGAATCGCTGTCATCTCGGGGAAACACTCGCACACCGGGCACGAACTTGAGCCGTTTCCGTCATCATGGTGCAGCGCAACAAATCGCGCTACGCGAAATTCATGCCAACGGGTCGCAGTATGTTCCCTCGCCACGTGTGAATCAAGGCAAGCCGACAGCTCGGGGTTAACCCGATCTGGGGAGGAAATGGCTCAAATCAATGGGCGAAGATGTCTTCCGTTGGCCATCCGGCCAGGTCCAGGCTCGCCCGGGTGCCGAGGAAGTCGAAGCACTTGAGCGCCACGGCCTGCCGCCCCTCGCGCACCAGCATCCCGTCCAGCACGGACTTCAGCTTGTGAAGGTGCAGAACGTCCGACGCCGCATAGGCCAGCTGGGCATCCGAAAGCTTCGCGGCACCCCAATCCGAACTCTGCTGCTGCTTCGACAAATCGACGTCGAGCAACTCCTTCACCAGATCCTTGAGCCCATGCTTGTCCGTGTACGTCCGAACGAGCTTGGACGCGATCTTCGTGCACCAGATCGGCGTCGTCTCGGTATTCAGATGCTTTTGAAACACCGCCACGTCGAAACGCGCATAGTGAAAGATCTTCGTGACCTCAGGATCGGTCAGCAGGCGCACAAGGTTCGGCGCCGCATACGACTTCCGGTCGAAGCGCACGATATGGCAATGCCCGTCGCCGCCCGACAGCTGCGCCAAACACAAAGCATCGCGATGCGGATTAAGCCCCAGCGTCTCGGTATCGATAGCGACGCTCTTACCGAAGTCGACCCCGGCCGGCAGATCGCCCTCGTGGAAATGAATCTTCATCTAGCGCCGGAACCTCGTTCAGCCGGATGGACACGCCTTCGCCACGCGCCTTCGCGTGTCGGCGCCAAGTGGCGTAAGCCACCCGAAGCCGAAGGCGAAGGGTGGTGCCCAGAAGAGGACTCGAACCTCCACACCTTGCGGTACTAGTACCTGAAACTAGCGCGTCTACCAATTCCGCCATCTGGGCAGGCCGAAGAGGGGCGAGTGGTATGCGAACGCGCCCCAACCTGTCAACGAGCAGGCGCTATTCGCCGCTTCAAGCGGGGACAGGATTTCGCTATCAACGCGTCAAATCAGTCGACGGGCGAGGAAACGGATGAGCCGGGACACGGGAAACAAGCTGGTAACGGTCATCGGGGGCTCTGGTTTCTTAGGGCACCAGATCGTCCGCCGCCTGGCGCGCGACGGCTACCGTATCCGCGTCACGACCCGCAAACCCTCGCACGCCCTTTCGCTTCAGCCTCTCGGCAACGTCGGCCAGATCGCGATCGTAAAGGCCGACATCCGCAACGAAGCCGAGTTGGCGAAGGCCATCGACGGCGCCGCTGTCGTGATCAACCTCGTCGGCGTCCTTAAGCCGTCCGGCGGGCGCTCGTTCGATGCGATCCATCACGAAGGTGCGGCGACGGTCGCGCGCCTCGCCGCCAAGGCCGGCGTTGGTCGTCTGATTCACATCTCCGCCATCGGCGCCGACGCGAAATCGAAATCGTCCTACGCGTCGTCGAAGGGCGAAGGCGAGGCCGCCGTGCGCCAAGCCTTCCCGCGCGCGACGATCCTGCGCCCGTCGGTCGTGTTCGGTCAGGGCGATGGCTTCTTCAACCGCTTCGCTGGGCTCATGCGCCTAAGCCGTATTGTCTTCCCGCTCTTCGGCGGCGGCACGACGAAATTCCAGCCCGTATTCGTCGGCGACGTCGCCGATGCGGTGGCGAACGCCGCTGCTGATGCGCGCACGCAAGGCCGCACCTACGAACTCGGTGGTCCGGCCGTTTACACGCTCAAGGAAATTCTGGAACTCGTCGCCAAGACGACAGAGCGGAAGCGCATGTGGTTGCCAATCCCCTTCCTTCTGCTCGACATCGGCGCGGCGCTGACCGGTTGGCTGCCGTTTGCGCCGGTAACGCTCGATCAAGCGCGCCTGCTGCGCAAAGACAATGTCGTGAAAGCGGGCCCGGATGCCGCAAGCGTAGGCACGCTCATTGATCTCGGCGTGCAGCCGACGGCAGTGGAAGCGGTCCTGGAAACCTACCTCTATCCCTATCGCCCCACGGGCCAATATGCCGAGCCGCGCGGCGCCTAAGCGGCCGCTTCGGCAAACGTCTTCAGCGTGAAATAGCCGAGCATGAACGAGCCGAGGACGATGCGGTACCACGCGAACACGCCGAAGCCGTGGTTCGACACGAACGCGACGAAACGCTTGGCGACGTAATACGCACAGCCGAACGCGACGATGAAGCCGAGCGCCAGCACGAACGCGTGCTCAAGGTGCAGCAACGACCAGGATTTGTAGAGCGAATAGACCGATGCGCCGAGCATCGTCGGGATGGCGAGGAAGAATGAAAATTCGGCCGCGGCGCTGCGCTCGACCTTCATCATCAGCGAGCCCATGATCGTGGCGCCGGAACGCGACACGCCCGGCACAAGCGCCAGACACTGAAAAAGCCCGATCTTCAGGTAGAGCAGCAGTGGAAAATCTTCGACCGCGTAGTACTGCGGGATCTTGACCATGCGCTCGATGAAGATGATCGCGACGCCCCCGACCACCAGCATCAGCGCCACGACCCAGTGATTGAACAGATACGCTTTGATCACGTCGCCAAACAGCACGCCCAGCGCCGCCGCCGGCAGGAACGCGACGAACAAGCCAATGAAGAACCGTCGCGCGTTTTCGTTGCTCGGAACCGCCTTGGTCACCGTCCAAAGCTGCTCGAAGTAGATGACGCAGATGGCAAGGATCGCCCCGAACTGGATGAAAATCTCGAACGTCCGTTCGGGCACGCCTGTGTCGAGGCCCAAGAGTTCCTTGACCAAGATCATATGCCCGGTCGAGGAAACGGGGAGAAACTCGGTAAGCCCTTCAACCACCGCAAGAATTAGGGCCGAAACAATATTCCAAAGCAGGTCCATGGGACTCCAGGGCGGGCAATGTGGCTGGGAAAGGCGCAAACGACGGCGCGGACCGTAACCTGCCGCGAAATTCGGCACAAATCGAAGAATTGGTACCGATTAGGTATCATTATTGCTCTCAGCCAAGGTGATCGTTGGCTCAGAAAGACATAAGTTCCAAAAATAGGTCAACGTAACTGTCATAAGGCAGGTTTCTGGCCTTTTTTCAGCAACTTTTGATCCGTATAAGGCCAGGCTCAGACCTTTTCTTACGAGAGCAGCCAATGGCCGAAAACAAGCTCCTGCGTTTCGTGACAGTCGCCCGGCAGATGCCGGAGAAGCGGCCCGCGGACGCACGCGCGCATGATTTCGGCGAGATCTACGCGGAATACGTGTCGAAGAAGGCCGAGGAGCAGGCCGGACGCTGCTCGCAATGCGGCGTGCCGTTCTGCCAGGTCCACTGCCCGCTGCAGAACAACATCCCCGACTGGCTGAAGCTGACCGCCGAAGGCCGCCTTGAAGAAGCCTACGAACTCTCGCAAGCCACCAACAACATGCCCGAAGTCTGCGGCCGGATCTGCCCGCAAGACCGCTTGTGCGAGGGCAACTGCGTAATCGAACAATCAGGCCACGGCACGGTCACCATCGGCGCCGTCGAAAAATTCATCACCGACACCGCGTGGGAAAAAGGCTGGGTCAAACCCCTTGCCCCGCGACGCGACCTCGGCCGCTCGATCGGAATCGTCGGCGCAGGCCCCGCAGGCCTCGCCGCCGCCGAACAGCTCCGCGTCAAAGGCTACCGCGTCAGCATCTACGACCGCTACGACCGCGCCGGCGGCTTGCTCGTCTACGGCATCCCGAACTTCAAGCTTGAGAAGGAAATCGTCGAACGCCGCACGCAGCGCCTGATCGACGGCGGAATCGAGATCCACCAGAACGTCGAAGTCGGCAAGACCGTCACGCTCGCCAAGCTCCGCACGCAACACGACGCGATCCTGATCGCTACCGGCGTCTACAAAGCGCGCGATATGCAAGCGCCGGGCGTGGGACTCTCCGGCATCGTGCCGGCGATGCGCTATCTCACGACGTCGAACCGCGTGTGCCTTGGCGATAAGGTGAAGGAATTCGACAACGGCACGCTGAACGCCAAAGGCCGCAACGTCGTCGTCATCGGCGGCGGCGACACGGCGATGGACTGCGTGCGCACGGCCGTCCGCCAAGGCGCAAAGTCCGTAACCTGCCTCTACCGCCGTGACCGCGAAAACATGCCCGGCTCACTTCGCGAAGTCAGCCACGCCGAAGAAGAAGGCGTCGTCTTCGCCTGGCTCGGCGTGCCCAAAGCCTTCCTCGGCGACAAACGCGTCACTGCCGTGCGCGCCGCACGCATGCGCTTAGGCCCGGCCGACGTCACCGGCCGCCAAGTGCCCGAAGAAATCCCGGGCAGCGACACGACGCTCCCCGCCGACCTCGTGATCATGGCGCTGGGCTTCGATCCCGAAGATCTGCCCGTCGCGTTCGGCGAACGCGGCCTGACCGTTACGAAGTGGGGCACCCTCAAAATCGACCACAAGACGATGATGACCTCGCTCGCAGGCGTGTTCGCCGCCGGCGACATCGTGCGCGGCGCCTCCCTCGTCGTCTGGGCGATCCGCGACGGCCGCGACGCCGCCGACGCCATCCATCGCCACCTCGAAAACAAAACCGCGCAGGCCCTGCGCACAGCGGCGGAGTGAGACCATGACCGATCAATCCCGCCTCGACACCGCCGAACAAGAACTCGCGCGCTACACAGCGAATGTGAAGCATCTCGAAGACGCACACGCCTATTCGCCCGACCAGGAGCACGACGCATGCGGCGTCGGCATGGTCGCCGCCATCGACGGCAAGCCGCGCCGCGAGATTGTCCTCCACGCCATCGCCGCGCTGAAATGCGTCTGGCACCGCGGCGCCGTCGACGCCGACGGCAAGACCGGCGACGGCGCAGGCCTTCACATCCAAGTCCCGCAAGATTTCTTCGCCGACGAAGTGCGCGCCACAGGTCACGACCTGGAAGGCGGCCGCATCGGCATTGGCATGATCTTCTTGCCGCGCACGGATTACGCGGCGCAAGAAACTTGCCGCACCATCGTCGAAGCCGAAATCCTGCGCTTCGGCTACTACATCTACGGCTGGCGTCAAGTGCCGATCGACATCTCCGTCATCGGCGAAAAGGCGAACGCCACACGCCCCGAAATCGAACAGATCATGTTCGACACCGGCACCGAAAAAGACGTCGAGGCGATCGAGCGCGACCTCTTCATCATCCGCCGCCGCATCGAAACGCAGGTGCGTAAAGCCTCAATCGCGAATTTCTACGTCTGCTCGCTCTCGACGCGGTCGCTGATCTACAAAGGCATGTTCCTCGCCGAACAGCTCTCGACGTTCTATCCCGACCTGAACGACGAACGCTTCATCTCGCCGATGGCGATCTTCCATCAGCGTTATTCGACCAACACCTTTCCGACCTGGTACCTCGCGCATCCCTTCCGCATGCTCGCCCACAACGGCGAGATCAACACGCTGAAGGGTAACGTGAACTGGATGAAGAGCCATGAAATCCGCATGGCCTCCGAAGCGTTCGGCGAACACCAAGACGACATCAAGCCGATCATCCAACCGGGCTCGTCCGACTCCGCCGCCTTAGACGCCGTCTTCGAAGTCCTCTGCCGCGCCGGCCGCTCCGCCCCGATGGCTAAGACGCTGCTCGTGCCCGAAGCCTGGTCGAAGAAGGGCAGCAGTGCGATGCCCGATGCGCACCGCGCCATGTACCAATATTCGAACTCGGTGATGGAGCCGTGGGACGGACCAGCCGCGCTCGCCGCCACCGACGGCCGCTGGGTCATCGCCGGCCTCGATCGCAATGGCCTTAGACCCCTGCGCTACACGCTGACCGACGACGGCTTGCTCTTCGTGGGCTCCGAGACGGGCATGGTCGTCCTCCCCGAACAAAAGATCACGCACAAAGGCCGCGTCGGCCCAGGTCAAATGATCGGCGTCGACCTCCAGCGCGGAAAATTCTTCGACGATCGCGCGATCAAAGACGAGCTCGCGCACGAACATCCCTACGAGGAATGGACGAACAACATCGTCGACTTGGAGCCAATCATCGGCCCCGGCCCCGAGCCGCGCATGTTCGAAGACAAAAGCGAACTGCGCCGCCGCCAACTCGCCGCCGCGATCTCGATGGAAGACCTCGAGATGGTCCTCCACCCGATGGTCGAAGACGGTAAAGAACCCGTGGGCTCGATGGGCGACGACACGCCGCTCGCCGTGCTCTCGCACACCTATCGTCCCCTCGCGCATTACTTCCGCCAAAACTTCAGCCAGGTCACGAACCCGCCGATCGACTCCTTGCGCGAAGACCGCGTGATGAGCCTGCGCACGCGCTTCCGCAACCTCGGCAACGTGCTGGCGCAAGACAAAACGCAGGTCGAAGTCTTCACGCTGGAAAGCCCGGTCCTCTCGACCGGCATGTACATCCGCATGAAGGACCACCTGATCGGCCGCTTCTTCGAAATCGACTGCGTCTTCGCCGTCGGACAAGAAGGCCCAAGCGGTAGCGCGGTCAAAGAAGCCCTCGACCGCATTTGCAAACAAGCGGAAGAGGCGGTGGCGTCAGGCTACTCGCATCTCATCCTGACCGACGAGCGCATCGGCGAAGGCGTCTCCGCCATCCCGATGATTCTCGCCACCGGCGCGGTCCATTCGCATCTCGTGAAGACGCGCATGCGCACCTTCACCTCGCTCAACGTCCGCTCGGCGGAGTGCATGGACACGCACTACTTCGCCGTCCTGATCGGCGTCGGCGCCACGACGGTGAACGCGTACCTCGCCCAGGAATGCATCGCCGACCGCCACGCACGCGGCCTCTTCGGCAAACGCAGCTTGGGCGAATGCGTGAAGCGTTATCTGGATTCGGTGAGCGCGGGCCTGCTCAAAATCATCTCCAAGATGGGCATCTCGGTCATCTCGTCCTATCGCGGCGGCTACAATTTCGAAGCCGTGGGCCTCTCGCGCTCGATGGTGGCGGAGTACTTCCCCGGCATGCCCTCGCGCATCTCCGGCATCGGCCTCGGCGGCATCCAAAAGCGCGCGACGAAACAGCACGCGCGCGCCTTCGCGGAAGACGTCGCCGCACTGCCCATCGGTGGCCTTTACCGCTACCGCAACGGCGGCGAGACGCACGCGCACTCGGCGACATCGATCCACCTTCTCCAAAGCGCGGTGGAACAAGACAGCTACCAACTCTTCCGCAAATATTCCGAAGCCATCCGCGGCGCGCCGCCGACCAGCCTGCGCCACCTCATGGACTTCCGCGCACGACCGAACGCGGCGATCCCCATGGAAGAGGTGGAGTCGATCACCGAAATCCGCAAACGCTTCGTGACGCCCGGCATGTCGCTCGGCGCGCTCTCGCCCGAAGCGCACGGCACGCTCAACGTCGCGATGAACCGCATCGGCGCGAAGTCGGACTCCGGCGAAGGCGGCGAAGACCCCGCGCGCTTCAAGCCGCGTCCGAACGGCGACAACGCCAACTCAGCGATCAAGCAAATCGCATCGGGCCGCTTCGGCGTCACCGCCGAATACCTGAACCAATGCCGCGAGATCGAAATCAAAGTCGCCCAAGGCGCCAAACCCGGCGAAGGCGGACAGCTGCCCGGCTTCAAAGTGACGGAGATGATCGCGAAGTTCCGGCACGCGACGCCGGGCGTGATGCTGATCTCCCCGCCGCCGCATCACGACATCTACTCGATCGAAGACCTCGCGCAGCTGATCTACGACCTGAAGCAGATCAACCCGCACGCGCGGGTCTGCGTGAAACTCGTCGCCTCAAGCGGCATCGGTACCATCGCCGCCGGCGTCGCCAAAGCGAAGGCCGACATCATCCTCATCTCCGGCCACGTCGGCGGAACCGGCGCGTCGCCCCTGACCTCGATCAAATACGCCGGCGCGCCGTGGGAGATGGGCCTCACCGAAGCGAACCAGCTTCTGACGCTCAACAACCTGCGCCACCGCATCGTGCTGCGCACCGATGGCGGCCTGCGCACCGGCCGCGACATCGTCATGGCCGCGATGATGGGCGCAGAGGAATACGGCATCGGCACGGCGGCGCTCGTCGCCATGGGCTGCATCATGGTCCGTCAGTGCCACTCGAACACATGCCCCGTCGGCGTCTGCACGCAGAACGAAGAGCTGCGCAAGAAATTCACCGGCACGGCCGAGAAGGTCGTGAACCTGATGAGCTTCTTGGCGGAAGAGGTGCGCGAAATCTTGGCGAGCCTCGGCTTCCGCTCGCTGAAAGAAGTCATCGGCCGCACCGATCTTCTCGCGCAAGTGAACCGCGGCGCCCACGACCTCGACGACCTCGACTTGAACCCGCTGCTCGCGCAAGCCGACCCGGGACCCAACCCGCGCTACTGCACGATCCAGGGACGCAATGAAGTCCCCGACACGCTGGACGCCGAAGTCGTGCGCGACGCCGCGCGCCTCCTCGAAGACGGCCAGAAGATGCAGCTGACCTACACCGTGCGCAACACGATGCGCGCCATCGGCACGCGCACCTCGCATCACATCGTCAAGAAATACGGCATGAAGGGCCTGAACCCCGGCCAGCTCACGCTCGAACTGCGCGGCTCGGCCGGCCAATCGCTCGGCGCCTTCGCCGTGCAGGGTCTGAAGCTGAAAGTCTTCGGCGACGCCAACGACTACGTCGGCAAGGGCCTCTCCGGCGCAACCATCGTCGTGCGTCCGATGGTATCGAGCCCGCTTGAGAGCCAAGAGAATACGATCATCGGCAACACGGTGCTCTACGGCGCGACCGCGGGCAAACTCTTCGCGGCAGGACAGGCGGGCGAGCGCTTTGCCGTCCGCAACTCCGGCGCTCATACGGTGGTGGAAGGCTGCGGCTCGAACGGCATCGAATACATGACCGGCGGCGTCGCGGTGATCTTAGGCACCATCGGTGAAAACTTCGCGGCCGGCATGACCGGGGGCATGGCCTTCGTTCTCGACCACGGGAACGACCTGCCGATGAAGGTGAACCCCGACAGCGTCGTCTGGCAGCGCCTGGCCAGCGGCTATTGGGAACAGCTTCTCTTAGGGCTCATCGAAGAGCACGCTGCCGAAACAGGCTCGCGCCACGCCAAGCGCATCCTCCAGCAATGGGACGTTGAACGCACCCATATCTGGCAGGTCTGCCCGAAGGAAATGCTCGCCCGCCTCAAACACCCGCTCAGCGACGAACCGGCGGCAGTCAGGGCCTAAAGCCGAAGTAATCGGCGAATTTCGGGGTCGGCATTGACGCGTCCTTGCACCGTGACGCGCCCGCCTCGTATTTAGCGGCATGGGGGAATCACCCGTCACCGCCCGGCGCTTCCGCGTCGCGGGCATGAACAGCGAGGTCTGCGCCGCGCGCGTCGAACACGCGCTCATAGCGCTGCCGGGCGTTGAGGAAGCCGTCGTCGACCTCGACCGCTCGCAGGTCGTGGTGTGGAGCGACGGCACCATCCCCGACATCACGCTCGCTGATGCCGTCGAACGCGTCGGCTACACCCTCATCCTCGCCGCCGATGACGAACCGGAACCGGAGCCCGAACCGCCCGCGCCGGAGCCCGAACCAGAGCCTACGCCTGAACCAGAGCCCGAACCGGCCCCTCCGGCGCCTGAGCCACGGCCCGCGCCGACCCCACAGATCGACCGCGATGAGATTATCGTGGAGGTCGAGCCGGAGCGCCGTTCAAAGACCATCTCATTCGGTGACGTCTGGTACGTCGCCACACGGACCCTTCTCTTCGCGTTCATCGCTTCGATCGTGTGGGTCGCGGCCTACGGGTTTCTGCCCGCACCCTTCACGCTCGTCATGGTCAGCGAGTCGTTGTTCGAGGATCGCGACATCCATCACCAATGGGTGCCGCTCGAACGCATATCGCCGCATCTGATCCGCGCCGTGATCGCCTCCGAAGACAACGAGTTCTGTCACCACTGGGGCTTTGACTTCAACGAACTTGAAAAGGCCTGGGACCGCGCGCAACGGCGAGGCGGCGGCCGGCTGCGCGGCGCATCGACGATCACCCAGCAGACGGCGAAGAACGCATTCCTCTGGGGCGGCCGTTCCTACGTGCGTAAAGGCTTCGAGGCCTACTTCACCGTCCTCATCGAAGGCCTCTGGTCCAAGCGCCGCACGATGGAGGTCTATCTCAACATCATCGAGTGGGGGCCCGGCGTCTTCGGCGCAGAGGCCGCCGCGCGCCACTGGTTCCGCAAACCAGCCTCGCGCCTGACCCAGATGGAGGCAGCCCGCCTCGCCGCCATCCTGCCGAACCCGGCCCGCTATCGCGCCAACCCGCCGGGCCCGTACGTGAACGGCCGCGGCTACACCATCGCCGCCCGCGCCAACAGTGTCGACTTGAACGGCGACGACCGCTGCGCAAAGCCGTAGGCTAAAGCTTCGCCGCCGAATCAACTCGCCCTCGGGGAGATTTTCGATGCGCCGCCTGCACAACTTTCAGCTCTCGCCCTTCTGCCGCAAAGTGCGTCTCGTGCTCGGCGAAAAGAAGCTGGGCTTCGAAAGCATCGACGAGCGCCCGTGGCAACCGCGCGCCGATCTGCTGCCGCTCGATCCGTCGGGCCAGTTGCCGGTGCTCATCGAAGACGGCGGCTTCGCGGTCTCCGACAGTCAAGCGATCGTCGAGTATCTCGAAGAGGTCCATCCCGAACCCGCGCTGATGCCCAAGCGCCCGGCAGAACGTGCAGAGGTCCGCCGCCTCGCCGCCTGGTTCGACCGCTTCTTCTTCGCCGAAGTCTCCTCCGTCGTCGTGCGCGAGAAGCTGCTGAAACGCTATCGTACAGGCGTCGGCGCGCAGGAGCCGAACGCGCAAGCTTTGCGCGCAAGCCTGGAAGCCTTGCGCGGCCACCTCGACTTCGTGACGAAGCTTTCCGAACAACGCGACTTCCTCGCCGGCCCCATGAGCCTCGCCGACTTCACCGCCGCAGCACACCTCTCCTGCATCGACTATTTCGGCGACGTGCCGTGGGACGACTACCCACGCGCCCGCGAATGGTACGCACGCCTGAAGTCCAGGCCCTGCTTCCGCCCGCTCCTCGCCGATCAGCTGCCCGGTTTCGCGCCAGCGCCCGAATATGCCAACCTGGATTTCTAGGGGCATCATGAAGGCTTACGACCAATGCCGTCCGCGCGCGACGCGATCCGCGACCTGGCGCTCGCCCAAGGTTTCGACGCCGTGGGCTTCGCCCCCGCGAGCGCCGGCGCGCGCGCAGGCGAAGGGCTGAAAGCCTTCCTCGCCGCGGGCCACCACGGCGACATGGGCTGGCTCGAAACACGCGCCGACGAACGCGCCGACCCGCAAACCCTGTGGCCGCAAGCGAAAAGCGCCATCGTCCTCGGCCTCTCCTACGCCCCCGCAGACGATCCGCTCGCAGCACTCGAACGCCGCGACTGCGGCACCATCTCCGTCTACGCGCAAAACAACGACTACCACGACGTCATCAAGAAGCGTCTGAAGGCGATGGGCCGCGATGTCGTGAAAACCTTCGGCGGCGACATCAAAGTCTTCGTCGACACCGCGCCCGTCATGGAAAAACCGCTGGCGCAAAGCGCAGGCCTCGGTTGGCAAGGCAAGCACACGAACCTGGTCAGCCGCGAACACGGCTCATGGCTCTTCCTCGGCGTGATCCTGACGACCCTCGACCTCAGCGCCACGCCGATGGAAGAAGACCACTGCGGCACCTGCAGCCGCTGCCTAGACATCTGCCCGACGAAGGCCTTCCCAGCGCCCTACAAACTCGACGCGCGGCGCTGCATCTCCTACCTCACGATCGAGCACAAAGGCCCAATCCCGCGCGAGCTGCGCGCTCTCATGGGCAACCGCATCTACGGCTGCGACGACTGCCTTGCGGTCTGCCCATGGAACAAGTTTGCCGCAGCCTCTCGCGAAGCCGCCTTCTTCCCGCGCGTCGAACTCAAGGCCCCGCTGCTTGTCCACCTCGCCGCCCTCGACGACAAAGCCTTCCGCGAAGTCTTCAAAACCTCACCCGTCAAACGCATCGGCCGCGACCGTTTCGTTCGCAACGTCCTCATCGCCATCGGCAATTCCGGTGACGCAACGCTTGCCGTCGCCGCGCAAGCGCAACTCGCCGACCCTTCGCCCTTGGTTCGCGGGGCGGCGATCTGGGCCCTCAGCCGGCTGTCGGGGAAGGATCAATGGGAAACATTGCGCACCGCGCACGCGCCATCGGAGACGGACCTGAGCGTGATCGACGAATGGCGCGCCGCGTAACGGATGCTATTTCGTCTTCTTCCGGTCGGCTTTCATCTCTAGTTTTTCGATTTCCATGCGTGCGCTCGCCGCCGCTTCGCTATGCGGCTGCTTGTCAAGCACGGCCATGAAGTCCTGCCGCGCACCGGCTTTGTCGCCCTGCGCCGCACGAAGCAACCCGCGCTCTACCAACGCTTCAACGTTCTTGTCGTCCAGCAGCAGAGCTTGCGTAATGTCGCCCATCGCGCCTTTGATATTCTTTTGCGCCCGCCGCGCGCTTGCACGCAGGACCAGCGCCTGAACGTTGCCGGGCTCGGCGGCCAGCGCCGACGTCAAATCCGATTCCGCCGCCGCCCACTTCTTCAACAGCGCCGACGCGCGCGCGCGATCGATGAGATACTCGGCTTCGCCCGGCATCAACGACAGCGCCGCGGTCAGCGACGCAGTTGCCAACTCAGGCTGGCCCGCGAGCAACCAAGCATTGCCCGCCTGGCCCAGAATCTGCGCCCGCGTTTCCGTATTTCCGGCAGAAGGTTTGCGCGCCAGCACGTCCAAACGCCGCGCCGCCTCGCCATATTGCTTCAGCGTCACCAGCGCCACCGCCGCGCAATGTTCCGCGCCCGGATCGCCGCCGGCCTTCAGCGCCTCAGTCGCCATCTCCAGCGCTTCTTCAGGCTTGCGATCGGCCTTCTTCAAGCAAAGATCGTATTGGAAATCGATGGCGGGGACGTCGGTGTTGGGCACCGCGTCCGCGGCAATCAACGCGAGAGCGAAAAAGGCGAGCTTGACCATCCGCGACACTTCGCAGACTTTCCGCCAAATTCAAGTTTAAACCGTGTAAGCGGCGAGGCCGAACCCATGAACCGGCTGTTTTGCTTCGGCTTTGGTTACAGCGCCGCCGTCCTCGCCCACCGGCTGAAGGCCCAAGGCTGGCGCATCGCCGGCACCGCCCGCACGCGAGAGAAGGTCAAAGAGCTCGCCGGCCAAGGCATCGAAGCCTACCAATTCGACGCCCCACTCGCGCACCCCGCAGCGGCGCTCGCCGGCACGACACACATCTTGGTCAGCACGCCGCCGAACGTCGGCGGCGATCCGGCCCTCACGCACCACGTCCATGATCTGTCTGCGCTCACGCCGCGCCCGCAGTGGGTGGGCTATCTCGGAACGACCGGCGTCTACGGCGATCATCAAGGCGGCTGGGTCGACGAAACAACGCCCGTCGCGTCGTCGAACGAACGCGCCAAGCGCCGCATCGCCGCCGAACACGCGTGGCTCGCGTGGGGCGCGGCGGTGAGCGTGCCCGTCCACATCTTCCGCCTCGCCGGCATCTACGGCCCCGGCCAAAACCAACTCGTCTCGCTGCGGGAAGGCAAAGCCCGCCGCATCATCAAACCCGGCCAAGTCTTCTCGCGCATCCACGTCGAAGACATCGCGACGGTGCTGGAAGCCTCGATCGCGAAACCGAATGCCGGCGCGATCTACAACGTCTGCGACGACGAAGCCGCGCCACCCCAAGACGTCATAGAATACGCAGCAAAACTGCTGAACATCGATCCGCCACCCACGGAACCTTTCGAAGAAGCCGCGCGCACAATGTCCGAGATGGCTCTGAGCTTCTACCTGGAAACGAGGCGCGTGAAGAACGACCGCATCAAGCAAGAGCTCGGGGTCACGCTGCGCTACCCGACCTACCGCGAAGGCTTAACCGCATTGTTAGCCAAAGACGGTCGATGAAGGGCCGCCCATTGCATTCCAGCTCGACATGTCGGATTTGAAGCCGGAATGCCGACGCTCAAACCCCTGACACTCACCGTCCTGCAAGTCATCCCCGCCCTCGACGCGGGCGGCGCGGAGCGCACCGCCGTCGATGTTGCGCGCGCCGTGGTGAACGCCGGCGGCAAGGCCTGGATCGCGACCAAAGGCGGCCGTCTCGCCGCTGAAGCAACGAAGGCAGGTGCCAAGATCGTCGCCGGCGACTTCGACACCAAGAATCCGATGGCGATTCTTCGCAACGCGGAAGTCCTGGCCGATCTGATCCGCAAGGAGCGCATCGCGATCATCCACGCCCGCTCGCGTGCACCTGCGTGGAGCGCCTACTTCGCGGCCCAGCGTACCGGCGCGAAATACATCGCCACCTATCACGGCATCTACAACGCGAAGAACCCGATCAAGCGCTGGTACAATTCGATCATGGCGAAGGGCGACGCCGTCATCGCGAACTCTCAGTTCACCGCCGACCACGTCCGCGCGCAACACAAGGTCGACGTGAAAAACCTGTACGTCATCCCGCGCGGCATCGACGTGAAGGGTTTCACTCCGGCGAACGTCGGCCAAGACCGCATCGACGCGATCCGCAAACAGTGGACTCTGACGCCGGGCAAACCAGTCATCGTCATGCCCGGCCGCCTCACGCGCTGGAAGGGTCAGCTCGTCTTCATCGAAGCGCTCGCACGCTTGCCCGACCGCAACGTCGAAGCCGTGATGGTCGGCGACGCCCAAGAACGCGACGCCTACGTTGACGAACTCCATGCGGCCCTAAAGCGTCTGAACCTCACAGACATCGTGCGCATCCCGGGTCATTGCAGCGACATGCCCGCAGCCCTCATGGCGGCCGACGTGATCGTCGCGCCGTCGATCGAACCGGAAGCCTTCGGCCGTGTCGCCGTCGAAGCCCAAGCCATGGGCCGCCCCATCGTCGCCTCACGCCTCGGCGCGCAAACCGAAACCGTCGCCGACGGCGTCACCGGATTTCTGTTCCCGCCGGGCGATGCCGAAGCCCTGGCGCAAGGCATAACGCGCGCGCTTGCACTGTCGGCCGACGAACGCAAGGCGATGGCGAAAAAAGCGCGCGATCGCGTTCTCGCATCCTATTCGGTTCAGGCGATGTGCGAAGCGACGCTGAAAGTCTATCGCGACGTGCTCAAACCGCCGCGAGAAAATCCCTAACCGCACTCGTCCACTGCGCGGGTCCCTTGGCGCGCGCCGCAGCACCGGTGCTCAGCTTCTTCTTCAGCGTCGCGTCGTCAAGCAAACGCAAAGTCTGCCGCCGCACGTCCGCAAGATCGTCGCCGTTGCACAGCAAGCCGGTCTCGCCGTCGCGCACCGCATCGACTGCGCCGCCCTCGCGACCGGCAAGCGAAGGCACGCCGTACCAAGCGGCCTCGAGATAAACGATGCCGAACCCTTCGACCGAATTGCCCTCGCGCCGCGCCGGCATCAAGAACACATCGGCGACCGAGAACAGCGCCGCCTTCGCGGGTCCGTCGACCGCGCCGGCAAAATGCACATGCCGCCCAACGCCGCTGTCGACCACGAGCTTCTCAAGCCGCGGTCGATCATCGCCGCCGCCCGCCACGACATAGACCGCGTTCGGATGTGTTTTGAGAATTTCCGGTAACGCACGGATCACCATGTCGATCCCCTTGCGCGGCTCAAGCCGCGCCAGCGTCAACAATACCGGCGACCGCCCCGCGATCACCGCGCGCAGATCGCTAAGCTCGCTGGCGGCAGGCTCCTCTTGCGGCCCAATCGGCGGATTGATCACGCGCAACCGCGTCTCGCTGTTGGCGACGTAAGGCTTGGCCTGCGAGGCCGTATAGGCGGAGTTCGCGACCACGCGCGTCGCCTTCGCCAGCGCGCGCACGATGCGCACCTGCTTGCCGCTGGTCGGGTTCGGCGGAAACTCCATCCCGTGCGCCAGCACGACGATGGGCACGTCGAGGTTCGGCAAACGCTCGATGCTTTTCCAGGAATCCGCGAAGATCGCTTCCACGCCGCCGCGCTTCACCGCCTTCGCGATGGCCCAAGCCTTGCGCCGCCGCCGCAACGGCTTGAATCCACCGAAGCGATAAATCGGGTAGGGCGCTTTCACCTCCGCCCCCGATTCATGCGCGTCGTCGGCGAACACGGCGACCTCTTTCCCGCTCGCGCAAAGCGCGTCGGCGAGCCCGCCCATCAGTATCTCGATGCCGCCGCGATCCGGGGGAAAGCACTGGGTCGAAATCAGAATCATTTTTGCCGTTGGTTCAACGCTTCCGCGCGCCGTTCCTGCGGCCGCTCTGCAGCCTCAAGCATGCGCGAAATGCGAACGAAACGCGAGATGGCGCCCGTCATCGCCGACTGAAAACCTTGCAGGCCGCCGGTGAAGTGCCGACGCAAGAAATAATACCGAAGAAACGCCGCCGGGAACTCGAACACCAGACGGAACCGCAACACGCCCGGCGACTTGCGCTTGGCATGGTCGGCGAAATACCGGCCGCGCTCCACCGCCTTCGCCAACTGGTCGTCGAACGAGCGGGCGGAGAAGTGATGTACATCACCCTTCAACGCCCCGACCTTCATCCCGGCAATGTCGAGCGAGTCGTGAATCGGCGAATCCTTGAACCGCACCCGCCGCCGGTCATAGAGCCGCGGCTGCACATAATCGTTCGCCCACAAACGTGGGCGCGTCTGCCCGGGATAAACGTCATTGATGGGCAAAGCGTAGACCGCAAGCGACGGCTCGCCGCCCGCAAATAACGCCTGGATCTCGGTTGCAAGACCCGGGGATACGACTTCGTCCGCGTCGATGTTCAGCAGCCACTCGTTCCGGCACTGCGTCTCGCCGAATCGCTTCTGCTGCCCGAACCCCGGCCACTCGTGAAAGACGACGCGCGCGCCTTCCGCCTCGGCCAGCGCCTGCGTCCCGTCAGTGCTGCCCGAATCGATAACGACGACCTCGTCGACGAAGCCTTTCACCGCCCGGATCGTGCGTTGGATGCGATCCGCCTCATTCTTGGCGATGATGAAGCACGATAGCGGCAGCGCCACGGCCGAAAAGTCCCTCGAAACCCAGGGTCCGGCAGTGACATAAGGCCCGCGATGCCGCAAGGGCGCTGCCTTGACTTGGGGTGTCCCCCTCACCAATCTCCCGGCCTTTCGCGGGGTCCCCCGCGTTTAACCTTGAGAGAAGAAGGAGGCGTCCCGTGTCGGCTGCACCCGCGAACGAAATCCGCATCACCTTGCCAGATGGCTCGGTGCGGACGACGACGCGCGGCTCCACCGGAGCGGACGTCGCGGCATCGATCGGCGCAGGCCTCGCGAAGGCCGCGCTGGCGGTAAAGGTCAACGGCGAGATGAAAGATCTCGACTGGCCGATCCCGCACGACGCCAAGGTCGAAATCGTCACCAGGAAGAGTGAAGAAGCGCTCGACCTCATTCGCCACGACACCGCGCACCTTCTGGCGCAGGCCGTGCAGGAACTCTTCCCCGGCACGCAGGTGACGATCGGCCCAAACATCGAGGACGGTTTCTTCTACGACTTCGCGCGCAACGAACCCTTCACGCCCGACGATCTGCCGAAGATCGAAGCGAAGATGCGCGAACTCGTCGCCCGCGACCTGCCCACCAAACGCACGGTCTGGAAGCGCGACGACGCGGTGAAGCACTTCTTGGACCTCGGCGAACAATACAAGGCTGAGATCATCCGCGATCTCCCGGCCGACGAAGAAGTTCGCGTCTACTATCACGGCGATTGGCACGACCTCTGCCGCGGCCCGCATTTGCCGTCGACCGGTAAGATCGGTCTCGGCTTCAAGCTGACCAAGATTGCAGGCGCCTACTGGCGCGGCGACGCCAAGAACGCGCAGCTGCAACGCATCTACGGCACCGCCTGGCGCGACGAGAAAGAACTTGCCGCCTATCTGCAGCGCCTGGAAGAAGCCGAAAAACGCGACCACCGCAAAATCGGCAAGGAGATGGACCTCTTCCACATCCAGGAAGAAGCCGTCGGCCAAGTCTTCTGGCACCCGAAGGGCTGGACGCTCTATCGCACCGTCGAAAACTACATCCGCCGCAAGGTGGAGCGCGGCGACTATCGCGAAGTGAAAACGCCACAGCTCATCGACCGCAAACTGTGGGAACAGTCCGGCCACTGGGAAAACTATCGCCCGAACATGTTCATCGCCGAAGTCGATGAAGGCGGCGGCGAGCACGCGCGCAGAATACTCGCGGTCAAACCGATGAACTGCCCCGGCCACGTGCAGATCTTCAAGCAGGGCCTGAAATCCTACCGCGACCTGCCGCTGCGCCTCGCCGAATTCGGCGCCTGTCACCGCTACGAACCGTCGGGCGCGCTCCACGGCATCATGCGCGTGCGCAGCTTCGTGCAAGACGACGCGCACATCTTCTGCACTGAAGATCAGATCGTCGACGAAACACGGCGCTTCGTCGCGCTGTTGACCGAAGTCTACAAAGAACTCGGCTTCGACAGTTTCATCACCAAACTCGCGACCCGCCCGGAACTGCGCGGCGGTACCGAGGAACAGTGGGATCACGCCGAGAAGGCGCTCGAGAACGCGTGCAAGGCCATCGGCTTGCCCTACTCGGTCAACCCGGGCGAAGGCACGTTCTATGCGCCGAAGCTCGAGTTCGTGCTGCGCGACGCGATCGGCCGCGATTGGCAATGCGGCACGATCCAGCTCGACTACGTCCTGCCGGAACGCCTCGATGCCGAGTACATCGCCGAAGACGGCACGCGTAAGCGTCCGGTCATGCTCCACCGCGCCATCGTCGGTTCCCTCGAACGCTTCATCGGCGTCCTGATCGAACACCACGCTGGCAAATTCCCTCTCTGGCTCGCCCCGACGCAGGCGGTGGTCGCAACCATCGTCAACGACGCCGACCCCTACGCGAAGAAGGTGGCGGCCGCGCTAAAGCTCGCGGGCATCCGGACCGAGACCGACCTGCGCAACGAAAAGATCAACTACAAGGTCCGCGAGCACTCGCTGGCCAAGGTCCCGTATTTGTTGGTGGCCGGCCGCAAAGAGGCGGAGGAGGGCACGCTCTCCGTCCGCCGCTTGGGGTCGGAACGGCAGGAAACGATCGCCCTCGACGCCCTGATCAAACAGCTGGTGGCTGAGGCGACGCCCCCCGATCTGGCCTAAAACGCGAACCGTGGCGGGCGAAAACGCACGCCACCCTCAAGAACCCTTGCCATCATCGCGGGGAGTCCTATGCTTGTGCCGTGGCGGCGTGCCGGGTTATCCGGCGCGCCGTTCACGCAAAGACCCGCCGCTTGTAGCTCAAGCGTCATCGGGTCCGAACCCGCCGATCATAGGGTGACCGCCAAGGGATAATGCGAAGGTGAAAGCCGTTGCACGATGACCGGGGCGAAAGCACAGGTCGGATGGCGACGGAACACCTGACGTATCGCGCGCCGGCGGGCTAACCCGATGGAGACAACCAATCGTTAGACGTCCCTACCAAGCAGCCATGCCGGCCTCGAAAGACGGCCCGCGCATCAACGAATTCATCAACGCGCACGAATTGTTGGTGATCGACGACGACGGCGGCAAGCGCGGCGTGATGAGCAAGTTCGATGCTCTCAAGCTGGCACAGTCCGAAGGCCTCGATCTCGTCGAAGTCGCGCCGATGGCAAAGCCGCCGGTCGCCAAGATCATGGACTTCGGCAAATTCAAATATCAGGAACAGAAGAAAGCGGCCGAAGCGCGCAAGCATCAGAAGATCATCGAGATCAAGGAGATCAAGCTCCGTCCGATGATCGACGATCACGACTACGACGTGAAAATGCGCTCGATCAAACGCTTCTTCGAAGAAGGCGATAAGGTGAAGGTGACCTTGCGCTTCCGCGGCCGCGAAATGGCGCACATGGATATCGGGATGGAGCTGCTTCAAAAGGTGAAGCGCGACATCGACGCAATCGGCAAGGTCGAGCAAGAACCAAAGCTCGAAGGCCGTCAGATGGTCATGGTGATGGCGCCGAAATAACGGCGCCTCCCTCATTCTCATCGACGTCGACGTGGGACGCATCGCGTTCGCTGGCCACCAGCGAGCGCGATGGACCGCGCGCGGCGAGCCACCCCGTATATCCGACAAGCCGCCCGATATAGGGCAGCTCGATCGTCACGTCGAAACGATACCGCCCTTCGCGATCGAGATCCGCTGACGCGCTGGTGTTCGGCGTCAAAAAGCGGGGCAGGGTCAACCCGCCGATCCGAGCCTGCTCGATCATCAGCGAGAACCCGCGTTTGTCCGCCCGCCCGTCGAGGTCAAACGTAATCGCACCAAAGCGTTCCGTGAGCATGCCATTCGCCGCGTTGAGATAGCTGCGAAACTCACGCCCGCCAAAACGCCGGGTCCAAACCTCGCCGTCGCCGTCGCGTTCGATCGTGACCTCAGCCGGCAAATCCTCACCCGGTGGCGGAAAGCTGAACACGCGCGCCACAATCCGCCCGATCCAGTTCGCCGCGCCTTCGACGTCGACCTCGCCAACGAGATCGGCGGCCGGATCGATCATATGCGCGGCGCGCACAGCTTCCGGCATGCTGTCGAAGCCCTTCAGCGCCCGCTGAAACAACGACTTCCGCTCCAGCACGCGCGAAACGCGTTCTGCGCGAATGTCGAAACGCTTGAACTCCGCCTCCAGCGTCGCAAGGTCCAACACACCGACGCATGGCATCGCCCCGCGCTGCGCTAACTGCCCCTGAAGCAAGCGCCGCACGACAATCAGCGCCGGCAGCGTCGGAATTTTCGGCCCATCGCCCGACTCCGCAATCAACGTCCACGTCACCGCCAAGCGCGTACCGTCGGCATAGATCCCGTCGACGTCGACCGTCATCCCGCCGCAATCGCTGCCGAAACTGCGAAAGAGCGTCGCCGCATCGCGCAACGGTTCGGCCAGCGGTACGAGGCTTCTCAGCAGTCCGGCGCGCACGAGGACGCTAAGCATCATCAAGCCGAAATGCAGAATCGAAAGCTCAAGCCCCGCGCGAAAAATCGCGCTGCGCACGGTGGGAAACCGCTGCGGCACAAGATCGAGATCCGGCGTTTCGGCGAGCGAGAACATCCGCTTGCCAAGATCAGCCATCCGCCGCCGCACGGTCAGACCCCAACCGGGCGCCGTCGTCCACCGCCCGAAGCGCCACACACGCACCGGCCGTCCGACGTAGCTGAGTATCGATTGAAACACGGCCAGCCCGCGGGGCGTCGATTGATTGCCCGGCGAAATCCCAATCTGAATGTCGTCGATGCGCGTCCAACCGCGCGTCAGATCGTCAATGACCGCGTGCGACAGCGCCGGCGTCGAACTGGCCCCCGTGACGGCCAAGACCCCGCGCGCCTTCGCCAACTCGTCCAGCGAACCAAATCCAGCCACGAAGTCGCGCGCATCGGCGAGGTCGACATAGTGCGCACCGGCCTCAATGACGGCGCGCGCGAAAGTCGGTCGCTGCGCTTGAAACGGCCCGGCGGCATCCACGACGCAAAACGCGTCCAACGCCACAACATCCGCCGTTGTCGCCTTCGAACGATCGATAACGGCAGCTGACAACCGCTCGGCGTAATTCGGAAACGCCGCAACGACGTCGTCGGCATGCGTGGCCGAGCGTCCGCACACGACGACGTGGCAGTCGGTTGTCGCGAGCAGTCCTTCAACAAGAATGCGTCCGAAAGAACCGGCGCCGCCGATGACGGCGACGCGCTGGGCGAGTGTCAGGGCTTGATCGCCCCCGAAACCGCGGCAGCCGCGGGACCGGACAGATCCTGCAGCGGCCCCAGCGGCTTCTTCTCCGTTTTCACTTCTAGGATCGTCGGGGTGCCCGACCAAAGCTTGTAGACAACGACGCCATCCTGAACGAGCAGCAGCATCGACGCCTTCCACCCGGTGGAGGTCGTCTCGCGCTCAAACCCAAGCACGTCCAACGTCACGTCGCCGGTCCTGTCCTTCGACGAAATCGAAGGCTCCGCCAACCAACCCGAACACCGTTCGCGGGCGGTCAAACACCCCTGAACGGCAGGATCCAAGTCTTCCATCTTCATCGACTGCTGCGGCAAGAACCGCGGCACCATATCGAGATAGTTCAACACCTTGATGTTCGGCGTCGTGTAGGGATCGAACCCGCGCGTCTTGAGCTCGCGCGCCGTCGTCACGAACGGCTTCACATGCGCGTACGCATCCTCAGCGCTTTTGTAGGTCTGAAACGGCGACTCCGTCTTTTCGACGGTTGACGGCAACACGCCCCAGCTCTGACAAGCCGACAGCGGCGCGACAATCGCGGCAATCCAAGTGAAACGCAGAACGTCGACGCAACGCATCGATGAAACTCTCGAAGGTAAGAAGGGGCTCTCACACCATTCTGGCGGCAATCCGCGGCAAACGCAATTTAGCCGGTTAAGCCCGAACGTGTACCCGTCACATTCCCTTCAATATGCGCGCCAGACGGTCGGGATAATCCGTACACAACCCGTCGACACCCAAATCCGCGAGCCGCTCCAAATCCACAGTCTCGTTTACGGTCCAAGCGCCGACCTTAAGGCCCAAATCGCGCGCCTCGGTCAGCGTCGCCCGATTGATGTCCGGGAAATAGGGGAACCAACCATCGGCGCCGGCAGCCTTCGCCGCCTTGATGACGGATCCGTACGTGGACCTGTCGAAACCGCCCGCCCACGGCGCGCTCGTCCGTTCCTGTGCGCGTAAAGCTTCAAGTTCGGCCTTTGGCGGCGGTCCATGTTCCGGCGGCACGGGCGCTTCGCCGAACCAACTCTGCGGCAACGTCGTGAACCAGCACTCGACCTTTGGCGCGATCTTCTTCGCCGCGATCAACGCCGGCCAATCGAACCCGACCAGCACCGAGCGATCCAAAAACTTCTCGCGCTTCAGAACACGAATCACCGCCTCCGCCATCATCTCCGGCTCGACGGTCCGCGTGCGGTCGGCAAAATTGCTTTTCAGCTCGATCCAAAGCCGCTCGCTCCCACCCGATCGCTTCATCAGCCAGATCACGTCGGCAAGCCGCGGAATGCGCTCGCCGTCTGTCGGCGTCTGCTGCGGGTACCGCGCGCCGTATCGCGTCTCCGGCTTCAGCCGTCCGATGTCATAGGTCTGCAGCTGCGGATAGGACAAATCCTTGATCAGCGGCACCGGCGCTTCCAGCCAATGCCCGTCCGCGTCGCGCACGATGTCGCTTTTCAGTGTGTCATCGTGAAACACGACCACCGTGCCGTCCTTCGCGACGTGCACGTCGAGTTCAAATCCGTCGACCCCAAGGTCGAGCGCATTGGCAAAGGCGGCGAGGGTGTTCTCGGGTCTAAGACCCGCGCCCCCGCGGTGAGCGATGTTGAACGGTTTGGTCACGGCGGTGTGGCCTGAGTCTAACATCCCGGCGGTAAAAGTTGAGGAGCCGAGATATGGCGGTTTTGCGCCGTTCACACGCGAACGAATCCGGCACGGCGTTAGCCGCCCGTTAGGTGGCCGAAGGCCATAATGACGGCCTAACCCCAGCCAAAAGCCCGGTAAGATGACCACGATCCTGCTTGTCCACGGTTCCTGCCACGGCGCTTGGTGCTGGGAGAAAATCATCCCGCGCTTGGCGGCGGAAGGGCACAAAGCGATCGCGATCGACCTGCCGTCGCACGGCGCCGACGACACGCCGTGGTGGCGCGTCACATTGGGCGCTTACGCGCGCGCCGTTTGCGATGCCGCGCGCGAACACGGCCCTGTCGTCGCGGTAGGTCACTCGATGGGCGGCGGCATCATCACGCACGCCGCGAACGAAGAACCGGACCTATTCGCCGGCCTCATCTATCTCTCAGGCTTCATCCCGAAAGCGGGCGAAACGATTTTGGGTCTCGCGCGCCGCGATGAGCTGTGGCGTGGCTTCAGCGTGCCGCGCTATCACGTCGGCACGATTACCGTATGGCCGGAACGCATCGTCGACACGTTCTATAACACCAGCGATCTGCGCGACGCCGAACGCGCCACCGCGCGGCTAACGCCGCAGCCGATGTTCCCGCTGGTGCAATCGATCGCCAAAGCGCGCGATCCGTTTCCGCCGAAGGCGTTCATCGAGTGCTTGCGGGATAACACAATCTCGCTAGAGCTTCAGCGCTATATGCATGCGCGCTTTCCGATGACGGGCGTCGCCGCGCTCGACACCGATCATTCGCCCTTCTATTCGGCGCCGGCTGAACTCACGAAGGAAATCGTGCAGTTCACGCAGGCGTTTGCCGGCGCGGCATCGACTGCCGAAGACGCTCCGAAAGTCGCCGCGCGCGCATAGCGAACGGGTAACCAAAAACCCTCCGCGGCCGGCTGTTTCTATGAAGCGGCATCCGCAAAAAAACGGGCCTCGGCGCAAGCTGGGCCCGATTGGTTGTAATTGGCTCAATTCCAAGCGCCAAATCCCCTTGCCATCCGCCGCCCGATTGCGTCTCCTTGGCGTCAAGGGAGACGGGTATGCGGGCAGTTCTGGCATTGCTTGTTCTGGTTCTCGCCGCGCAAGCCGCACAGGCGGCCGACGTTGCGCCGCGCCAAGCGTGGAAAATCACCAAGGATCATTGGAGCGCGGACGACGAGCGCCGCTTCGGCGAATTTGTCGTCGGCTTCGGCGAGCACGATTGCAAAGATCCCGCAGCCTGCTTCAAGAGCTCCGCCAATCCCTACCGCGACACCGACCCGCCCGGCATGCGCATGGACGGCGATTGCGCCGACTTCATCTATCAGCTGCGTGCCTATTTCGCGTGGAAGAACGGCCTGCCGTTTTCCTATCCGCTCTACGTCGCCTCGCGCTCGGGCCCGACGGAAGACTTCCGCTTCTCCGACGCCGGCAACATGGTCGTCGCCCGCTTACAGCTGGAATGGCAACCTGAAGCCGATCCGGCCAAGCTACTGCTCGATCTGCGCGGCACGGTCTCGACGGCGATGTTCCGCATCGAGCACACCTACGACACGGGCTTCAACGCCAGCGATTTCTACTCGCCCAAGATCAGCCGTGAGTCTATCCGCGCCGGCACGATCATCTACGATCCGTGGGGCCATGTGGTCTACGTCTACAAGGTCGATCCCGACGGCACGATCCGCTACGTCGACTCGAACCCGGATCGCGAGGTCACGCGCGGCACCTACGGCGCGCAGTTTCCGCGCACCGCGCCCGCACTTGGCGCAGGCTTCTGGAATTTCCGCCCGATCAAACTTGTCGATTATCAAACAGCGCCCGACGGCGCGCTGATCAACGGACGTTTCGTCCTCGCGACCAACGCTGAGATCCCAGACTACTCGCCGGAGCAATACTACGGCACCGAACCGAACGCCGCGAAGGACTGGCAAGGCGCCAAGTTCAATCTCGCCGGCAAATCGCTCGGCTATTACGAGTACGTCAAAGCACGCCTCGCGAAATAACGACGACGGCCGAGCAGAACCCGGCCGCCGCGCGTTAGCCTAAACTGCGCTTAGTGATCGTACCGATCATGCCGCCCGTCGCGATCGCGATCCCGGCCGCGACGTCCGCGGTCGTGGTCGCGATGACGGCGGTCGCCGTCGTTCCAACGCCGGTCGTTGTTGTCGTAACGATGGCCGCGATGTCGGTCGCCGTCGCGCCGGCCCCAACCGCGGTTGTCCGCATGACGGCGGTGTCCGCGGTTGCTGTAGTGGCTGCGATCGTTGCAATCGTTGCCGCGGTGGTCGTAGCTGCCGTGACGGTCGTAACGGTCGCCGTGGCGTCCGTCCGCCATCGCCGGTGTACTGAGGAGAGCAAACCCCATCACTGCCGCGCCGATCGCAGCAATCAATCGAAGTCTCATGCTGATGAGCCTTTCCAAGAGCGTCCCATTCTTTTGAGTCGAACCGGCGAACGGCCCGCGTCGGGAACAAGCCGCGTGGCGCACGCCGCGCAAAACGCCGGCTCCCCGCAGCGTCGCACGCACGCGCTATAACGGGCCTCACGCGGTGAACCGCAGATGAAGCGCTCAGTTACCTTTGTCGCAAATTATGTCGGCAGGCCCGGCAGGCATCGTCCGCGACAGCGCCTTAGCGCGGACGCGGGGCCTTCGGCGGCGGCACGGGCACCGGATACATCGACGAGACCTGCCCGCCGATCTTCACGCGCTTCAGATCGCGCTCCTTCGCACGAACGCGCACGCACTTGCCCATGAAGTTACGGTGCTCGCACAACACCCAATCGCGCGACCCCTTGATCTGCACGCTGGCGGGACGATCGTTGAACTCAAGCGCAGCAAGGCTCGGCACCGAACGATCGAACGTCATCGACTGGCCTTTGAAGTTCGGCTTATCGAACACGATGATCGTCGTCGGCGGCACGGACGGCCCACCGCCACCAGGGGCAGCCGCAACGGCGCCAGCGGCGATGCCGACGGTCAGAACCGTGGCACCTGCAAAAGCTGCGAACTTCGAGATAGTCATGCGTCGTCATCTCCGTCTGCGAGCAGCCCCAACCCCTTGGGCGGGCTGACTTAGTGGCCGCGCGTGACCAATGCAACCCCGGAAAAACGCGCGGATTGCCGCGCGGGTTCCTGGGCCTCGGCCAAGCGATCGCAAATCCTGGAGAATCCGGCCTGAACGCAGGCCGAGCCGCGCCTTCATCCGCCGTTCATTGGCGGGCGGGCAGGTGGGGCGGACGCTGCTTAAATCGTATCGACCGGCGCTTCGATGTCATAGGGCTGAAGCACTTCGCTTTCCGCGCAGCTCTGTTCGTCCTCGAACGGCATGAGGTCTTCCTCGTCGGCGGAGATCAGCAACACCGGCGGCGCTTCAAGCTCTGCACAAAACGACGGGGCCGGCAAAGATGGTCCCCGTTCGACCCCATCGTCGCGCGAAGCCGGCATCGACGTCACAAAGGCCGCAAGCAACAGCGTCACGACAGACAGCATTCGCGTCTCCTCTCGCGGGACAACCGCCCGCAAAAAAGAACCAAGCGCTCAGACGGTGCTGCGGCCCGTCGCGAACGCCGTAATCACACGTCCAAGTGCATCGAAGTCGAAAGGCTTCGACAGCGTCAAGCTGCCAACGAAGCGGGATGGCAATGTGCTGTCCGAATATCCGGTCGCAAACGCGAAAGGCACACCGATCGTCGTTAACCTATCGGCAATCGCAAACGACGTTTCGCGCCCGAGCGATACATCAAGAATCACGCCGTCCGGCGGCGCTTGATCGATCAACGCCATTGCTGACGCTACAGTGGCTGCTGGCCCGACGCTGACGCAGCCGAGTTCGCCCAGCCACTCCTCGATCATGGAGGCAATCAACGCCTCGTCCTCCACCACCAAGATGCGCGACATTCCCCAGTCCCTATGCCAATCTCAACAACACTACCACGGCCAAGCTTCCATGCTAGCCGTTGGCCGGTTGCATTTTCGGAACCAAGAGGGCCATGCCGCTATCTGACTTCGCCGCCAAGACCGCATCCAAAGGCGGCGCCTTTAGGCAGAGACTGCTGATCCTCCTCGTTACGATTCTGGCCGTACTTTTCATCGCCGGCAGTCTCGCGTTCGTGTCGATTCTTCGTCTGCAATCCTATGCAGAGCAGGTGACAAAAACGCTGACCGTGCGCGATGCGGCGACGGCGCTTCTCGACGATCTTCAAGATGCCGAAACCGGTCAACGTGGTTTCCTCCTGACGCAAACCGACGAATATCTCGGACCCTTCGACGCCGCCGAAGCGGAACTCGCGGCCGGCGTCAGAAATTTGATCGACAGCACCGCCGGCAAGAGCGATCAGGAAGGCCGTGCGCGCGCCGTTGCAGCGGAGGTGGACGCAAAGTTCGCCGAACTACGCAAGACGATCACGCTAGCGAAGGAAAACCGCGTCGACGAGGCGATGGCGATCGTCAGAAGCGGCGAGGGCAGGCGCTCGATGGACAGGATCCGAGCCAACGTGTCGGCGATTGCGCAAGTCGAGCTCGATGAACTGGCGAAGCAGCGCGAAATCGCAAGACGCGAGCGTAGCTTCCTTGTGGTGCTGATCCTCGTCGCAATTTCTGCGACGCTTGGCGCCGCCGTCGTCATCTGGACGACAACGCGCTCGTTCGTCAGCGGTCTTGCTACGGAAACGAAGACGCGCCAAGAAGCCGAAGCGACCCTGCGTCAGGCGCAGAAGATGGAGGCGGTGGGTCAACTCTCCGGCGGCATTGCGCACGACTTCAACAACCTGCTCACCATCATCATCGGCAACATCGACACGCTGAAGCGCCGCATCGCCAACGCGACGAAAGATCAGGACGCGGCGCACCTGGCCGCCACGATCGCCAAGCCCGTCGATATGGCGATGCAAGGCGCTCGCAGCGCCGCGCAACTGACGCAGCGCCTGCTGGCCTTCTCCCGCCAACAGCCGCTGGATCCGTCGCGCATCGACGCCAATCAACTCGTCGCCGGCGTTTCCGAACTGCTGCGCCGCACGGTTGGTGAGGCGGTCGCCGTCGAAACCGTTCTGGCCGGCGGCCTATGGCCGGCCTTCGTCGACCCGCATCAGCTCGAAAGCGCGCTCGTCAACCTCGTCATCAACGCGCGCGACGCGATGCCCGACGGCGGACGCATTACCATCGAAACGGCGAACGCATATTTGGACGACGCCTACGCCGCGCGCTTCGGCGACATCGCCGCCGGCCAATACGTCATGCTGTCGGTCACCGACACGGGCCACGGCATGCCGCGCGAAGTCCTCGATCGCGCCTTCGAACCGTTCTTCACGACGAAGGACACCGGCAAGGGCACCGGCCTCGGTCTTGCGATGGTGCACGGCTTCGTCAAGCAATCGGGCGGCCACGTGCGCATCTACAGCGAGGTCGGCGTCGGCACGACCGTGAAGCTCTACCTGCGCCGCTTGACGCATGCTGAGGGCGCGGCGGCCGCGCCGGCCGAGCGCACGCCGGAAATGACCGACGGCGTTCGCGCGAAGGCGGGTGAAACGATCCTCTTCGTCGAAGACAACGCGGCGGTGCGCGAATACGGTGTCGCCGCGCTCGAGGATCTGGGTTTCCGCATCATCGAAGCGGGCGATGCCGAAGCCGCTCTCAAAGCGTTCGATGCGGCTGAGCGTATCGACTTGCTCTTCACCGACGTCGTGCTGCCCGGCGGCGTGAACGGGCGCAGGCTCGCCGAACAAATCCTTGAGAAACGTCCCGGCCTGCCCGTGCTCTACACCACCGGCTACACGCGCAACGCCATCGTGCACAACGGCCAGCTCGACGCCGACGTCTTCCTGCTCAACAAGCCCTACACCCAGCAGGAACTCACCCGCAAAATCCGAGAGCTCCTTGACGGCAAGGCTCACTAAACCAAGAGGTTGAAAGTCATCCGCGAGGGTGATAATTAAACCGAATGGTATTAGATCAATCGCGGGCCGGCGCCCGCCTTGACGCTGTCTTCCACGCACTCGCCCACCCCGCGCGCCGCGCCATGCTGAAGCGCCTGGCCGCCGCGCCGCAAAACATCGGCGAACTGGCATCGCCCTTCGCCATGACCTTCGCCGGCGCATCGAAACATGTCCGCGTTCTGGAACGCGCGGGCCTCGTCAAACGCAAGGTGGAGGGCAGGGAACACGTCTGCGCCATCGCCCCGGCGCCGCTGAAAACGGCGATCGACTATCTCAATCGTTACGAGCGCCTATGGACGGCAAGCCTCGACGCGCTCGACGCCATGCTGACGGAAGAAGACGCCGCCGCGCGCAAAGGGAAAACGAAATCGAAATGACCGGTGAACCGATTCACATCCGCGTCTCGCGCCGCTTCACCGCCTCGGCGGAACGCGCCTTCGACGCCTGGCTCGACGAAACAACAGCCGGCCGCTGGTGGTTCGCAACCCCCACCGGCAAGATGCAAAGCGTCAAGATCGACGGCCGCGTCGGCGGCAAATTCCGCATCGTCGAACGCCGCGGCGATCAAGACGCCGAACACTTCGGCACCTTCATCGAACTCGACCGTCCCCGCCGCATCGTCCTCGAATTCGCCACCGACCGCGAACACGCACCCACGCGTGTGACCATCGAGATCACGCCCCTAAACGACGGCGGCTGCGAATTGACGCTGAGCCACGCCCTCTCGCCCGAATGGGCCGAATACAAAGACCGCACCAACCAGGGCTGGACCATGATCTTGGACAGTTTGGCTAAGGCCCTAAGCGCCACCTGACGCCGAATACAGTTCGCGTCCACGGGTATCCATGCAAGGTTGGGCGGCTACCGCGCGTCCGACCCATGAACAAAGTCGCCGAGATCACGTTCGCCTTCTGGGTGATGAAGATATGCGCGACCACGCTGGGCGAAACGGCGGGCGATCTTCTGTCGATGACGCTCAACGTCGGCTACGCACTCAGCACGTTGATCCTGCTCGGCATCTTCGTGGTGACGCTGATCGCGCAGATGACCGCGCGCGCCTTCCACCCGCTGCTCTATTGGGCGGTGATCCTGTCGACCAGCACCGCCGGCACGACCATGTCCGATTTCATGGACCGCACGCTCGACCTCGGTTACGCAACAGGTTCGCTTGTCCTGTCGACGCTCCTCATCGTCGTTCTCGCCGTCTGGCGTTGGAGCGTCGGCACAATCTCCGTCTCGAACATCCAATCGCCCAAAGTCGAAGGCTTCTACTGGGCAGCGATCCTCGTCTCGAACACGCTCGGCACGGCCTTGGGCGACTACCTCGCCGACAGCTCGGGCTTAGGCTTCGCGGGCGGCGCAGCTCTGATCGCAAGCGTAATCGCCGCCATCGTAGCGGCCAACTATTGGACACCGCTCTCAAAGACAGCGCTCTTCTGGGCCGCCTTCGTCCTCACGCGCCCGCTCGGGGCCACCGTCGGCGACCTGCTGACCAAGACGCCGGAACAGGGCGGCCTAGGCTTCGGCACAGTCGGCTCGTCCGCCGTCCTCGCCGCCGTTTTGTTGATTCTCATCTTTATAACCACGCGCGCCCACGCCAAGCGCGCCTGACGCTCAACCCTCGATCGCAACGACGCTCAGCACCACGTTGAACGCCGAGTTCGTCGACGTCCCGCCGTTGATGTGTGCGATGGACGCGCTCACGCGCCCCCCGCCGTCGAGATAGGGCGCGATCGCGTCGGCGTCGGCGCGTGACAGCCGCCCGATCTCGCCCAGGCGCGAAACCACGCGCACGGCGTTGGGCGCCGACGCGTCGGTCCGCTCGCGCAACAGATCGACGTCTTCGCCCGGGCGAAGCTCCAAGATGATGTCCTGCCGTGCCTTGCCGTCGGCATTGGTTTCGGTCTCACCGACCACCGCCATCTCGGCTTGCGAGCGTTCGCTCTCGTGCCGTCCGCGCTTGCCCATGATCTGCGGCGCCATTGTGCGCGCCACTTCGTCGATCGCTCGCATGCGGCCGCGCTCGCGCCCAAGCAGATACGCGCCGACCAGCGCCGCACCCAGAGCAATACCGATGAAAATGAAAACAAGAGCCGACATGGGCCTCCAACGCAGGTAGCGGCCGGACGATACGACGATTCCAGCTCCAGTCGAAAACGGCCGGAAAACGCTCTATGGAAGGGCCATCGCCACGATGGGATCGCTCGAATGCCCGCGAAAACCTACGACCTCCAAGGCCACCGCGTCCTGGAATACGCGGACGGCGACAAATTCCACACCGACCGCGACGCGAACACCGCCATCGGCGACGCCCTCGGCGACCAAGCCGACACCGTCGTGATCCCCGTCGCCTGTCTCAGCGACGATTTCTTCGTGCTGCGCACCCGCCTCGCCGGCGAGATCGTCCAGAAATTCACCAACTACCGACTGCGCCTGGTGATCCTCGGCGACATCACCAGACACGTTGACGCAAGCGCCGCCCTCCGCGACTTCGTCCGCGAGGCCAACCTTCGCACGCAACTCTGGTTCGTGCCGGATCGTGCGGCCTTCGTAGAACGCCTTGCCAACGAGAAGCTCTGAAACGAAACGAGCCGCGCTCTCGATCGAAAGCGCGGCTCGCGAACCTGGTGCTGTTGGTGGGAATTGAACCCACGACCTACGCCTTACCAAGGCGTTGCGCTACCACTACGCTACAACAGCTAAGGGCCGCCCCTATAACGCAGCCCGGGCGGGGAGGGAAGGGGCGACGCCGCCGCGCTCCGCCAACTCAAGAAAAAGGGCCCGGCGGGAACGCCGAGCCCTTTGATTCAAAGCCCAATCGAAGCGCTTACGCTGCCGAAACGCCTGTGCCGATCGGGCACGTCACGCCCATGCCGCTCAGCCCGCAATACCCGTCCGGATTCTTGGCCAGATACTGCTGGTGATAGACCTCGGCGTAGTAGAACTCCGGCGCATCGAGAATCTCGGTCGTGATCTTCCCGTGCCCCGCCTTCGAGAGCGCCGCCTGGAACGCATCGCGCGAAGCTTCGGCGGCTTGTCTCTGTGCCGGCGTCGTCGTGTAGATGCCCGAGCGGTATTGCGTCCCGATATCGCCGCCCTGACGCATGCCCTGCGTCGAATCGTGGTTCTCCCAGAACACCTTCAACAGCTGCTCATAGGAAATCTTGTTCGGGTCGAACACGACGCGCACGACCTCATTGTGCCCCGTCAAACCTGAGCACACCTCTTCGTAGGTCGGGTTCGGCGTCAAACCGGCCGCATAGCCGACCGACGTCGAATACACGCCCTCCTGCTGCCAGAATTTGCGCTCAGCCCCCCAGAAACAGCCGAGCCCGAACATTGCCACCTCAAGCCCGGTCGGGAACGGCGGCTTCAGCGGCGTGTCGAGAATGTGGTGTTTCGCCGGCACGATCATGGGGGTCGAACGGCCCGGCAAGGCCTCTTCGGCTGCGGGGATTTCAAGCTTCTTTTTCTTCAGGCTGAAGAGAGCCATGGGCGGTGCTCCTTGTCGCTTTATGCGGGTGAGCCCACGATATAGGCTGAAATGCCGCCGGGCCAACCGTCCTGACGCCGTGGTGATCGATGAGTGACAAGCGCGTGCCTGCCTCGACGGGCGACCAAGCCAAAGCCGACCGCCTGGCTGCGGCCCTGCGCGCCAATCTCAAACGCCGCAAGGCCCAGGCGCGCGCGAAAGACGAAGAACCGCCCCCGTCCGAGCCTTCAACCGAAACCGGCACCAACGCGCCAGATATAAAGAAACCATAAAAGCTGGAACGCTTCGCGAACGGCGTCTAACGGCCGCCCCAATCGCCTCCTATATGCCCGCCCGTCGAGCATCGCAGTTGGCGGCAAAAAGGGGCATCGCCATGACGAATGATGCAGTCGAACTTCCGATCATGCATTGGGTCTGGCTGACGGCGCTTTCGGGCATCATCAGCAACATCGGCTGGGAGCTGTTCAACTATTTCGGCCACGCGACCATGCATAGCTTGGCGTCCGCATGGCACGAGTTCAAGAACTTGCCGTCACACATCTTCTCGCTGCACGCGCCGTTTCGCGTCGCGGGAGTCGTGCTGGCGGCGCTAGCGGTGATCAGCCTCGCTCAATCGACCGGCGACTTTGCCTTCGCCGCCGTTCTGATGCAGCTGATCGAGGTCTACCGCAGCTTCGCGCATGCCGTTGGCGACGTGGTCTTCGCAGCCGTCATCAACCCGGACACCCGCCATATCGCTTACGATCTCCTGGTCGTGGCGCTGATCTTCGTCGTCATCATTTGGCGCACCGCATCGGGCTGGCGCAGCTACGGCGATTTCCAGGAAACGCACGGCGGACGTGAGGGCGGCCTTTCCTTAGGCACCTATTTCGGTTTGCACCTGTTGGGCGGTATCGGCGCCATCGCCGTCGCCCTCGCCATTCTCAACCGCTTGATATGAGAGAAATCCGCAGGAAACTCGGGAAAACGACGCCGATTCGCCGCGTCCGCGCCATTGTTCCGCCCCCATCCCTGGGTTAGAACCACCCGCACTGTCTGCCCGCTTAAGGGCGCGCGAACGCCCCAGTTAGCGTATCTTTCGCGCCAATGTGATTTGCGGGCGGCAACGAGGGTTTCTGCGTGGACAGAATACAAATTCGCGGGGGGCGCCGTTTGAACGGCGAAGTCCGCATTTCCGGCGCCAAGAACGCGGCGCTGCCCCTGATGGTCGCAAGCCTGCTCACGGACGAATCGTTGACGCTGGCCTCCGTGCCCCATCTGACCGACATCTCGCAGCTCGCCGAAATCCTCGCCGGCCTCGGCGTCGAAATCACGATGAGCGGCAACGGCCAGGCCGGCAGCGAAGTCGGCCGCGTGCTGAAACTCCACGCGAAGAAAATCGCCTCGACCGAAGCGCCGTACGATCTCGTGCGCAAGATGCGCGCGAGCTTCCTCGTCATCGGGCCGCTCCTCGCGCGCTGTCATCAGGCGAAGGTGTCGCTGCCCGGCGGCTGCGCCATCGGCACACGCCCCGTCGACCTGCACCTCAAAGGCCTTGAGGCGATGGGCGCTGAGATCGAGCTACAAGACGGCTACGTCATCGCGCGCGCACCCGGCGGCCTGCACGGCGCGCACATCCAGTTTCCCTTCGTCTCTGTCGGCGCCACCGAAAATCTGATGATGGCGGCCGCGATCGCCAAGGGCACGACCGTCATCGAAAACGCGGCCAGCGAACCTGAAGTCACCGACCTCGGCCACTGCCTCCAGGCGATGGGCGCCAAGATCGAAGGCCTCGAAACCCGCACGCTCAAGATCGAAGGCGTCGACCGCCTGAAGGGCGCGAACCACACCGTGCTGCCCGACCGCATCGAAACCGGCACCTACGCGATGGCGGTGGCGGCGACGGGCGGCGAGGTCGAACTGCTCGGCACGCGCGGCGATCTCATCGCGTCCGTCATCCCGCTTCTCGAAAGCGCCGGCGTCCACATTCAATCCACCAACCGCGGCATCAAGGTCGCTCGCAACGGCGCACACTTCACCGGCGTGGACGTCACGACCGAACCCTATCCCGGCTTCCCGACCGACCTTCAGGCGCAGTTGATGGCGCTGATGGTGACGGCGAACGGCGTCTCGCACATCTCCGAGACGATTTTCGAAAACCGCTTCATGCACGTGCCCGAGCTGATGCGCATGGGCGCCGACATCACGATCGACCACCAGACCGCGACCGTGCGCGGCGTCGAGAAGCTGCGCGGCGCGCCCGTCATGGCGACGGACTTGCGCGCCTCGGTCAGCCTCATCATCGCAGGCCTCGTCGCCGAAGGTGAAACCGTCGTCAACCGCGTCTATCACTTGGACCGTGGGTTCGAGCGCATCGAAGAAAAACTCTCGGCCCTCGGCGCCGACATCAAGCGCGTGAAGGGCTGACCGACGGCATGACGGCACTCAGGCTCCGCGCAATCGACGCCATGGACTTGAGCGTCATCGCCGCGCATCTGCAGGACGCGATCGCCCAAGTCGGCGACATGGCCTACCAGCCGCAAAAGCGCCGCTTCGCCATGATGCTGAACCGCTTCATGTGGGAAGACGTCGAAGACGACAAAGGCGAAGGCCCCAAAGCCGACGACGGCTACCGCCGCGTCCGCTCCGCACTCCACTTCGACGGCGTCCAACGGGTGCAAACGCAGGGTCTAAGGCTCGGCGCCAAGGAAGCCGTCGCCGAACTCCTGACGCTCGCCTTCGAGCCCCAAAGCGAACCGGCCGGCACGATCAAAATGACCTTCGCCGGCGGCGGCGCTATCAAGCTCGACGTCGAATGCCTCGACGCCTGGCTGACGGACGTCAGCGCCCCCTGGCCCACCCCCCACCGCCCCGGCCACGGAGTCGAAGCGGACGAGCCGTTGGGCTAATGAGTAGGGGTCATGCCCGTCCGCCTCGATAACACGCACCCCGATTTCGCCGACCGCTTCACGCAATTGCTGGCGCAGAAGCGCGAAACCGCAGCCGACGTGGGCTCCGCGGTCGCGACGATCATCGCCGACGTGATCGCCCGCGGCGACCTCGCGCTCTTCGAGACGACAAAGCGCTTCGACCGCTTCGACCTCAACGCCCAAAACCTGCGCGTCAGCTCCGCCGAAGTCGCCGCCGCCAAAGCAGCCGTCCCAAAAGCGACGCTCGACGCGTTGAGACTCGCAGCCTCGCGCATCGAGTCGTTCCACAAGCGCCACAAACCGCAAGACGATCTGTACACGGACGACACCGGCGTCACCCTCGGCGCACGCTGGACGTCAGTGGATGCCGCCGGCCTCTATATCCCCGGCGGCCTCGCGGCGTATCCGTCCAGCGTGATCATGAACGCGATCCCCGCCAAGATCGCAGGCGTCAAACGCCTCGTCGCCGCGACTCCGGCACCCGACGGTAAACTGAACCCGCTTGTGCTGGCAGCGTGCGATCTCGCAGGCGTCACTGAAATCTACCGCATCGGCGGCGCGCAAGCCGTCGCAGCACTCGCCTACGGCACCAAGACCATCGCCCCCGTCGACAAAATCGTCGGCCCCGGCAACGCTTATGTCGCCGCCGCGAAGCGCCAAGTCTTCGGCCAAGTCGGCATAGACTCCATCGCGGGCCCGTCGGAAGTCCTCATCATCGCCGACAAGGCGAACGACCCTGCGTGGATCGCAGCCGACCTCCTCGCGCAAGCCGAACACGACGAAGCCGCGCAAAGCATCCTCATCACCGACGACGCCCCCTTCGCCGACGCCGTCGCAAAAGAGGTCGACCGCCAACTCGCCGTCCTGCCGCGCGCCAAAATCGCAAGCGCCAGCTGGCAAGCCCACGGCGCGATCATCCTGGTGAAAAGCCTGAGCGACACACCGGCACTCGCCGACCGCATCGCCGCCGAACATTTGCAGCTCTGCGTCGCCGATCCGAAACCGATCATGGACCGCGTCCGCCACGCTGGTGCGATCTTCCTCGGCGCGCATACACCGGAAGCCATCGGCGACTACATCGGCGGCCCAAACCACGTGTTGCCAACGGCGCGCTCGGCCCGCTTCTCGTCGGGTTTGTCGGTTCTCGACTTCATGAAGCGCACCACCATCGTCGGCTGCACCCGCGATGCGCTGAGCGCACTCGGTGAATCCGCCGCCACGCTCGCGGACGCTGAAGGCCTCGATGCCCACGCCCGCTCCATCCGCATCCGGTTGAACAAATGAGCGGCGACGACAAACCCACCGCGCGCCTCATCGACGTCGAGCTCGACCAAGCCTCGATCGCGCCGCGCGGCCCCGACGTCGAGCACGAACGCCGTATCGCGATCTTCGATCTGCTCGAGCAAAACAAGTTCGAACCCGCCGGCGGCGCCGGCGGCCCCTATCGCCTGAAGCTCGCGATCCAAGAAAACCGTCTCGTCTTCGACATCAAGCTGGAAGACGGCGCCGCCCATGCGATGCATGTCCTGTCGCTGACCCCTTTAAAACGCGTGATCCGCGACTATTTCGTCGTCTGCGAAACCTACTACCAGGCCATTCGCGCGGCCTCACCCTCGCAGATCGAAGCGATCGACATGGGCCGCCGCGGCCTGCACGACGAAGGTTCGCAGCTTCTGGCCGAGCGCCTCAACGGAAAGATCGACGTCGATCACGACACCGCACGCCGTCTCTTCACCCTCATCTGCGCGCTGCACATCAAGGTCTGACGCGATGACGGTACGGGGTCCCAACGGAGAAGAATTGCCGGACGCGATCCTGTTTTCGTGTTCGATGAACGCGATCCGCTCGCCGATGGCCGCGGCCCTGATGAAGCATCTCTTTGGCACGCACATTTATGTGGAGTCGTGCGGCGTGAAGGCCGGCGTTCTCGATCCGCTGGCCGTCGAGATCATGGACGAAATCGGTATCGATCTCGCTCACCTGCGTCCGAAATCGTTCGAGACCCTGGCCGACACGTCCTTCGACCTCATCATCACGCTTAGTCCACAGGCCCGTCACAAGGCCTTGGAACTCACGCGGACGATGGCGGTCGAGGTGGAATACTGGAAAGTCCCAGATCCCAGCGCCTATGACGGCTCGCGCGAGCAGCGTTTGGCTGCCTATCGCGAGGCGCGCGACACAATTCTGCGCTTTATAAAAGAGCGCTTTGCCGCACGCCCCGCGCCCGAACCGTAAAAAACCTTGCTTTTAGGCCAATGCCTCACCATCCTCCCGGCGAAATTACGGGCTTAAGCGTCGGTCGGATGGATCGTTCTCGCAGCCCGAAAAAGGAATCGAATGGCAAAAGAAGAACTGCTCAGTTTTGAAGGTACGGTGGCGGAGCTCCTGCCCAACGCAACGTTCCGAGTGAAGCTCGACAACGATCACATCGTCATCGCGCACACGGCCGGCAAAATGCGCAAGAACCGCATCCGCGTTCTCGCGGGCGACAAGGTCACCGTCGAAATGACGCCGTACGACCTCAGCAAGGGCCGCATCGTCTATCGCAGCAAGTAAGAGCGGGTGAGCATCGAACTCATCCTGGCCAGCGCCAGCCCGCGCCGCCTCGCGCTGCTCGACCAAGTCGGCATCAAGCCGGCGCGCGTCGTCCCCGCCGACATCGACGAAAGCGTCCGCAAGAACGAACTGCCGCGCCCGCACGCCCTGCGCATCGCGACGGAGAAGGCGAATGTCGTTCACGCCCGCCTGAAGAATGAGCAAGCGGTCGTTCTTGCGGCAGACACGGTCGTCGCCCTGGGCAGGCGCATCCTGCCCAAGGCAGAAGATGACGCCACCGTCACCAAGTGCCTGATGCTTCTATCGGGCCGCCGCCACACGGTGATCACAGCGATTGCGCTGATTGACGCGCACGGAAAACTCCGCACCCGGACGATCGAAACGAAAGTTGCGTTCCGCCGCCTTGAAGCGGAAGAAATCGCCGCCTACGCGAAAAACGGCGAAGGCCACGGCAAGGCTGGCGGTTACGCCATCCAAGGACATGCCGCAATCTTTGTGCGGTTTATCTCAGGCTCGTACACGAATGTTGTCGGTCTGCCTCTCACGGAAACCTTTCAATTGTTAAGGTCGTGCGACGCCGCGTGAACCTGCTAAGCTGCGGTCAATCGCAACTATTGCATTGGTAGAGCCTGAAATGGCGTCCGAAGTCCTGATCAACGTCGCGCCCGCAGAGACGCGCGTCGCGATCGTCGAGCAAGCGCGTTTAAGCGAGATCTTCATCGAACGGACGATGCAGCCGAGCGAGAACGCGCGCGCCGGACGCAGCGGTCATCGCCTGCTCGGCAACATCATGCTGGGCCGCGTCCAGCGCGTACTCCCAGGCATGCAAGCCGCTTTCGTCGATCTCGGTTTGGAGAAAGCGGGCTTCCTCGCCGCACGCGAAGCACGCTGCCTGTCCGATCTGCCCAGCTTCATGGACCAACCCTGCATCTCGAAATGCGTGCGCGAAGGCGAAGCCATCGTCGTGCAGGTCATCAAAGATCCGATCAGCGACAAGGGCGCACGTCTCTCCGCCAACGTCACCATCCCGGGCCGTCTCGTCGTGCTGGTGCCGAACCAATCCGGCGTCGCGCTCTCGCGTCGCATCGAAGACGAAGCCGAACGCAAACGCCTGACCGACATCGTCACCGAAATCACGGAGACCGACCGCCGCGCCGCCGCCGGCGCAGGCTACATCGTCCGCACCGCCGCGCTCTCCGCCTCGCGCGACGACATCGCTTCCGACATCGCGCGCCTCGGCGACGAATGGCGCACGATCCAAGCCAAGCGCAACATGGCGAAGATCCCGGCGACCATCTACGCCGACCTCGACCCGGTCGAACGCACCATGCGCGACGGCGTCGACGACGAAACGACGCGCATCCTGATCGACGACCCCGAGGCGGTCGCGCAAGCGCGCGCCTACGCCACCCGCACGATGCCGAGCGCGATCGACAAGATCCAACTCTTCAACGGCCCCGGCGAACTCTTCGACCAGTACAACATCGAAGCCGAAATCGAAGCGCTGCTCGGCCCCCGTGTGCGCCTGCCGTCCGGCGGCTGGATCACCTTCGAAACAACTGAAGCGCTGACATCGGTCGACGTAAACTCCGGCAGCTACACCGAAGCGACGGGCCTCGAACAAACGTCGCTGAAAACCAATCTCGAAGCCGCCGCCGAAATCGGACGCCAGCTGCGCATGCGCGGCATCGGCGGCCTCATCGTCATCGACTTCATCCACCTGAACGAACCCGAGAACATCGGGCAAGTGCTGACGGTGCTGACCGAAAGCGTCGCCAAGGACCGCACGCCGACGCAAATCCTGCCGATGTCCGAATTCGGCCTCGTCGAGATGACGCGCAAACGCGTGCGCGAACCTTTGTCGAAACTTCTCTCCGAACGCTGCGACCCCTGCCACGGCCATGGGCGTATCAGAACCGTCGCCACCGTCGCCGCCGAAGTCATCCGCCGCGTCGTCCGCGAAGCGAAGGCGCGTCCCGGCGCGAAACTCGTCGCCTACGCCGCGCCCGAAGTCACCCGTTGGATCGAAGCGCAAGGCGACGACATGGCCGCCGCCCTGCGCAGCCGCGTGCCGGCGGGACTGCGCCTCGAAGCGCGCCCCACTTTCGCGCGCGCGCAGTTCGATGTAGGCGTCGACCAATGACAAACGCCACCCGCCACTGCCCAATGTGCAAGAAGAAGCCGGCGGAAGACCGCTTCCGTCCGTTCTGCTCCAAGCACTGCGCCGACCTTGACCTCGGCCGCTGGCTGAATGGCGCCTACGCCATCCCCGCCGAAGAAAACGTCCCCGACGTCACGAAGGACGACGAGTGACGCCAGGCGCAAAACTGAAAGCGCGCCTCGCAAACGGCCCGCTCGTCGCTCCCGGTGCGTACGACGCGCTGACCGCGCGCATCGCAGCCCAAGCCGGCGCAGAGGCCGTTTACATGACGGGCTTCGGCGTCGCCGGTTCCTATCTCGGCGTCCCTGACATCGGTATCGTCAGCGCTACCGAAATGACCGACCGCGTGCGTGCACTCGCCGCCGCCGCATCGCCTGTGCCGCTGATCGCCGACGGCGACAACGGCCACGGCGGCACGGCCAACGTCGAACGTCTGGTGCGCTCCTACGAACAAGCAGGCGCCGCCTGCATCCAACTCGAAGACCAAGTCCTCCCCAAACGCTGCGGCCACATGGAAGGCAAAGAGGTCGTGACGCTGGAAGAGGGCGCGATGAAAATCCGCGCCGCCGCTGCCGCGCGCGCCACGAGCGACTTCCAAATCATCGCCCGCACCGACGCGCGCAGCATATCCGGATTGGACGAAGCCCTCCGCCGCGCCGACGCCTACTTGAACGCCGGCGCCGACATCATCTTCGTCGAAGCCCCGCAAAGCGAAACCGAACTGCGCACCATCGCCGACCGCTTCAAGGGCGTGCCGCTCGTCGCCAACATGGTCGAAGACGGCAAGACGCCGATGCTCAGCGTCACCGACCTCGGCGCACTCGGCTTCCGCATCATTCTGTTCCCGATCTCAAGTCTGCTCGCAGCCGCCCGCACCGCGCAGCGCGTCTATGCCGGAATCCTACGCGCCGGCACGATCGACCCCACGGTGGAGCGCGTCACGTTCTCGGCCTACAACGACATCGTGGGCCTAAGCAGCTACCTAAAGTCGCCATAAAAAAGGCCGGCTGCGAAGCCGGCCTTTCTTCGTCTGCTCGCTCGCCGTTAGTGACGGCCGCGATCTCCGCGACGTCCGCGATCGCCGTCATGTCCGCGACGGCCGCCGCCGCGCCAACCGTCGTGACGTCCGCCGCGGCCGTCGCGCCATCCGTCATGCCGGCCGCGATGACCGCCGTTCCATCCGTGGTTGCGTCCACGCCAGCCGCTATTCCAACCGTGATTGCGGTGGCCGCGGTGACCCCAGCGCGGTCCGCCATAGTAGTAGCCGTCGTAATATCCGGGGTGCCCGCCGCGATAATAGCGGCACGGCACATAGCGGCCGTAATACCGGTCCCAGCAACGCCGGTGACCATAATGCCGGCGGTCATAATCGTTGACCTGAATGCCGAAGCCGCCATTGCCAACATAAACGCCAAAACTGTCGGCCTTGGCCGGTGCTGCCGAAGCAAAATTCGCGGCCAGCATGACCAGAGCGCCGAAAGCAATCGTACCCAGTGCTTTCATAAAAGCCTCCTCGCAAAATTCCCCCAAGGTCCCACACCCGACTTTGGAAATGGTGAGGTGAACCGCGAATGAACAGGCTCTTCAGGCGAGATGGTTCGCTATGCTGAACGTCCGCGTGCTTCGATGGGCCAGATGTCGACGACTGTATCGCCGTCGACAACATGATACGCGTCGTGAAGATTGACCGTAGGGTCGCAGTGAGGTGCCGTGCACAAAAACGCAACCCCCGGTTCCACACGAGCGGAACCGACCATCACGCCGCCTTGCTCGTCACCGAAGAAAAAATATTGAGCACCGTCAGGCGCCCCGGCGTGAATGACAGGAGCGCCAGCGTCTGTTGCAAACGCTTTGAAGCCCGCGTCGGTCGTGACGAGCCCCGGCATGTTCGCGCTGATCACCGTCGCCTGCACGAACAGCGACGTCTCGAACGGCAACGGCGCAGCGTTCGCGATCCGCACCTCGCCATACTGCTTATCCATAAAGATGTAAGACCCGGCTTGCAGCTCGGTGAACACGTGCGCTTCGCCGTCGATATTGAACGTGCCGGTCCCGCCGCCCGAAACGATGGGGCAGGGGATGCCGTTCTTCACGATCAAATCCCGCGTCTCGCCGAGTATTTTCAACGCCGCCAGCGACTGCGCCCGCCGCTCCTCGAACTCCGCAACATGCTGCAACTGCCCCGCATAAGCCTGCAGCCCCATGAACTGCAGATGCGGCGATGCCGCGACGCGCTTGGCCAAACCTAACGCCGGCTCACCCGGCAAAATCCCGGTGCGATGCAACCCGACGTCAACATCGACCAGCACCTTCAAACGCTTGCCGCTCGCCGCGCCCGCCTGCGCATAGCCGTCCACGCAAACGGCGCTATCGGCGACGATCATGAAGTCGAGCAGCTGCTCGTTCAGCCGCGCCAGACGCTCGAACGCCCGCGCCGTCACCACAGGCGACGTGACCAGGATCCCGTCTATGCCCCCGTCGGTCAGTGCTTCTGCTTCGCCTAACTTCGCGCAACACTGCCCGATCGCCCCCGCCTCGATCTGCGCCCGAGCGATAGACACGCTCTTGTGAGTCTTCGCATGCGGCCGAAGCTTCAACCCCACGCGCGCGCAATGCGCCTGCATCGCGGCAACGTTGCGCTGGAATGCCGCCCGGTCGAGCACCAACGCCGGCGTCGCCAACTCAAGCCGCCCGCCTGGTTTGCCGATCAGATTCGAATTCAAGAACGAACGCTTGCTCATGGGCTTCTCTCGCAAGTCAGAAGATGACGTCCGCGTATGTGTCGATCTTCACATACCCGATACGTTGATAGAGACGATTGGTCAGCGGATTCGCAGCATCCGCGAACAGACAACAGAACATTCCTTGATCTAGCACGCGTTGCGACAGCGCCGCCGTCACCGCGGCCGCATAGCCGTGCCCGCGCAGCTCCGGCGGCGTATACACGCCCGAGATACGCGCGCCGTCCTTCGCGATCGGACGCAAACGCGCGGTGGCGACCGGCGCCCCATTCACCACCCACATCCACGACGGATTGCTCTTCGCCTGGCCGTCATCGACGACGAGGGCGGCGTGAACGGGATCGCGCTCGCCTGCCGGAAGGTCTGCGTCAGTTGCAAACCCTATTTCCCATGCGATGTTGAGCGCCCGCTCTTCACGCGTTGCCGCGCGCATGTGGCCCGCGACATTCGCGGGCGCGCTCACCGCGGTCACCTGATAAAGATTCTGTCGTCGCCCGTGTGCATGGCTCGCCGCAACCTTCGTGCCGCTGGCCTGTTCCCAAGACCCAATAAACGGCTCGGCCAACCGCAGTGCGCCGAACACACCGGGAACCGGCTTCCCCTGCGCGATCAGATAGCGCGTCAGCGTATCGATCGCTTGCGTGCCCTCGCCAAGGTCCGCCAAGTTCACCCGATAGGGCGGCGTCATTAAAGCGCCGAGAACCAAGCGATCGCCATCGAACACGCCAAGCCTCAGCAAATCCGCGGCGGTCGTACCGCGAACGACATTCGCAATGCCGACGAAGACGTTGTTCGGCAATGGCCGCGCCCGCATGGGATCCGCGACCTCGCGCCAGAACGCCTCGCCATCGTCATAGTCGCGGACCGTCAGCATCGCCCGTTCTCGAAACGCCGTGATAGAATGCGCGCGCAAGCTAATTCGACCTTGGGAGAATTGCCATGGACTATGTCCGCCTCGGAAAGACCGGATTGAAAGTGTCGCGCCTCTGCCTCGGCTGCATGACTTACGGCAGCAAGGCGTGGCGCGATTGGATGCTGGACGAGCAAGCCTCGCGCCCGTTCTTCAAGCAGGCCCTCGACATGGGCATCAACTTTTTCGACACCGCCGACGTCTACTCGCTGGGCGTCAGCGAAGAAATCACCGGCCGCGCGCTCAAGGACATGGCGCGCCGCGACCAAGTCGTCATCGCGACAAAGGTCTGCTCGCCCATGGGCAAAGACCCGAACGCACGCGGCCTATCGCGAAAACACATCATGGAATCCATCGACGCCAGTCTGGAGCGTCTCGGCACCGACTACGTCGACCTCTATCAAATCCACCGCTGGGACTACGACACGCCGATCGAAGAAACGGTCGAAGCACTGCATGAGGTGGTGAAGACCGGCCGCGCGCTCTACATCGGCGCCTCATCGATGTTCGCGTGGCAGTTCATGAAGGCGCTTGGTCATCAGCGCGCCAACAACCTCACACAGTTCGTCTCGATGCAGAACCACTACAATCTCGCCTACCGCGAGGAAGAGCGCGAGATGATGCAGCTCTGTCTATCGGAAGGCATCGGCGTCATCCCGTGGAGTCCGCTTGCCCGCGGCTTCCTCACCGGCAATCGCAAAGCCAGCGACAACCCGAAGAAGACGGGCGCACCCGCCGCGAACGCCGAAACCGCCCGCGCCGCCAGCGACGAATTCGCCCACGCGCTCTACTACAAGGAACAGGATTTCGAGATCGTCGAACGCGTGGCCTCGGTGGCGAAGAAGCACGGACGCCCCATGGCGCAAATCGCGCTCGCCTGGCTGCTCGCCAAACCAGGCGTCACCGCCCCCATCATCGGCGCGTCAAAGCCCAACCACCTCGACGATGCGGTGGCTGCGCTAACGCTGAAGCTTGATGCCGAAGATATGAAGTCGCTGGAAGAACCCTACAAACCCAAACGCGTGATGGGCCACAATTAGGAGCGTTTCGTGCCTCGTCGAGTCTACATCGCAGCGCAGCTTGGGGCGCTCTTTCTGGCATGCGCCGTTCCAGCGCTCGCGCTTCCGGAAGGATCGATACTGACCCCGGACGAGACCGCACATTGTTCCGAACGGGCCCTGGGCGGCGACATCACTGCGTCCGAGCGCATGGCATATGCCGCTCAGTTCACCGGCACGATCGCCGAAGGCGAGTACTGGACCATAGTTGCGGCCGAGAATGGATCGATCCTCGGCATTCGGGACGCCGGCGTCGTGTTGATGACCAATTCCTCTGTGCGAAAATGCGGCCGAGCGCTCTATTGGTTCAAACGGTTCAAGAAGGTGCGATCCAAGCTCCCCAAGCGATACTGGGGTAACACTGATAGCTGGATCGACGACGCTCGGCAGTGCTATCGCAACTCAAATGCGGAGGCGAAGACGCCGCTCACCCCTCGGGAACGTCGCGCTTTGGCGGGGGATCAAGCCGCCGCCCTCGCGCTCTCGTCGCTTGCGCAAGCGAGCAACGCAATCGATGAAGCTGCGTACTGGCTTCAGATCGCTGCGCAAAACGGTTCTCTCGATGCGGCAAGACAATTGGGCCGATGGCTGCCGAGGACGGGAACGCCGCAGAACTGCCGTCGTGCCATCTACTGGCTGCGCCGCCTGCGAGGTCCTAGATCGCAGCGGCGGGAACTGACCGCCGAAATCAGTGCGCTTCAAACCCGGTGTCCACCGATCCCGGTACAGTCGCTCGATCCATAGCGTACGTAGCAGGTCGCGCCATTTGTCTGACGAAATGGTAGGCGCGGGTTAAAAAATGGCGCCTGCCGCTGCAGACGCCATCCAGTTCGTTGGGCACTAATACCCGATGCGGGAATAGTCGCGGTCTACGACGCGCGGACGTCCGAAGCGGTCGTAACAGACCCGCTCCACGATGCGGACGCGATAGCCGTGGCGCCGCTCGTAGTCGACGCGATCGAAACACCGCCCGTGATTGTGGCGATAAATCGGGCGATAGCCATGTTGATAGTAGGTGCCGCGGTCGCGATAGCGCCGATCGTTCTTATCGATGTAAACGCGCGCGCCGTTGGGACCGATATACACGTCCGTGTCCGCGTGAGCGGCCGCCACAGTGGCGAAGCTGGCGCCGGCCATCACGACCGCGCCGCACAGAATGGTTTTCAACGTGCTCATGTAAGCCTCCGTCTTTTGGCTCTCCATGCCCCTTCAAAAGCGCCTACGCGCCGCAAGAGTGCAGATCTGGAAAGACAACGGAGACAACGAGCGACACGTCGGGAGGTTCCTGGAACGCGCACGAGCGTGGCGATGCGCGCGCCCCAAGAAACCTGAACAGCTGTTCAGAAGCGGTATGTGATCAGTCGGGTTTCTTGTTCTTTCCCAGGAACCCGTAGAGATGCCCCGCCACGTTGCGCATCTGGATCTGCTCGGATCCTTCCGTGATGCGATAGCGGCGATGGTGGCGATAGATATGCTCGAACGGCTTGTGCCGCGAATAGCCCATGCCGCCGTGCACCTGCATCGCCCAATCGGCGGCCTCACAGCAGAACCGGTTCGCCCAATAGTTACACATCGAAACCTTGTCCGAGAGGTAGACCTGAATCTCCGGCCCCGTCATCTGATCCATCTCCCAGGCGGTCTTCTGGATCAAGAGCCGCAGCATCTCCGCCTGCGTCATCAACTCGACCGTCGGAAACTGAATGGCTTGATTGGACGCCAGCGGCTTGCCGAACGGCTTACGCGTCCGCGCGTAGTCGACGGACTCGTTCAAACAATAGACCCCGGCGCCCAATGACGACGCCGCTTGGCGAATGCGGTTCTCATGCACGAAGTGCCTCGCCAGCACGAGCCCGTTGTCGACCGGCCCAAAGACGGCGTTGTCCGGCACGAACACGTTCTTGAACGACACATGCGCGTGATCCGTCGGCATGTTGAACGTCCAGTAATAGAACTCGATCTTCACGCCCTCGGCCTTCATCGGCACCAGGAAGCAGGTGATACCCTTCGCGTCGCCGTCCTTCCCGCTCGTGCGCGCGAACACCATGTCGTGCGAAGCGGTATGCACGCCGGTGTTCCAAAACTTCTCGCCATTGATGCGCCAGCCGTTGCCTTCCTTGACCGCGCGCGTCTCCATCCACGTCGCATCCGACCCGTGCTTGGGCTCCGTCAATCCGAATGCCGGCCGGTGCGTGCCGGCAAGCATGCCGTTGATGAACTCCTCGCTTTGCGCGGGCGTCCCGAAATCGCGGAACATCAACACCTGCGGAAAATTGCCGACGATCGAACTCTCGTTCTGCAAATCGTTGTGCAGCCCTAAGCCTTTCGCGGCCAAATGCTCGCGAATGATCGCCATCGAAAGATTGCCGATATTCTGCCCGCCATACTCCTTGGGCAGCGCAAGACGCAGGTACCCAGCCTTGTCCGCAAGCTTGCGCATCTCGCGCAACAACGCTTCCCACTCCGGCCGCGGCAGTCCGTCATTGTCCCAATCCGTGCGCGCATGCTCGCGCCGGTGATCGAAGAAGCGGATATTGTCGTCGCGGTTCTCAAGCGGCTTGATCTCGCGCTCGATAAAATCGTCGAGTTTGGCGAGCAACTCTTTCGTCTCCTGCGGAATGCGAAAATCCATGGGGCTCTCCCGTTAGCAATGTTGTGATGACCGAACCTTAGCCCCGCAGCGCGCGCGAAAAAACGCAAGAAGCCTGCTTGACACTGCGATTCGAGAAGCGTAGAAGCCGCGTCCCTTGTGCGAGAGATCGCGCGGACAACGTCTAAATCTGAGCAGCGGAATGAACGGAAGATCGAAACAACGACTAAGCGTCCCATGCACCGGCGTCACCACGCCGTGCGTCGACGCGCGCGCTGCTCGCGGAGGGGCCTTCTGACGGAAGGCTGTCCGGTCCTGACTTTTGGACCCCTCCCGAGCGTCGAGCTTCGGAGGGGTTTTTCATGTCTCCTCCAAACGTGCAGTGCCTGAGGAGACCCGGATCCTTGTGATCGCGGTCACGCGCATTCGCGTGCTCGCCACAAAGCGCGGGGCCCGCCGGAGGGAACGGCGTACGGAATTCCGTACGGTCCACCGATGGTCGGGGTGAGCTTTAGGCTCACAAACGCGGTGCGTTTCATCACAAGCACCGTGACAAGCATTTCATTCGTACACAGACAATTGAATTCCAGGTGGTGAAGATGTCGGTTACTTCGCTGCACACGATCCGGCTTCGGCCTGTTCCCCTGGAAGCCATATTTTCGCCTTAGACTCAGTTCAATTCGAATACCGGTGGTGAGAGATCGCGCGATTGTCGGCTAAGCGTCGGTCGGAGGTTCGAGTCCTCCCGGGGCGGCAATCGCACCGTAGCTCAGCGGCACGAGTAGGTTTAGTGACACTCGCGCGACTCTCGCCACCGGCCCCTTTTCTGAATCAACGGTGGTGAAGAGATCGGATACTTCGCCCACGTCGAAAGCGGGACCATCAATCCCGCAGGTCCGCAAACACAAAGCTTGGTCTCCTTGGCGAGATGACTTCGAGTCCGGCTAAGTCCGCAAGCATCAAGGCGCACCTTCGGCATACGATCCGCTGAACCTACGTCCACCGGACGCTCAGCGGTGCTACATCCGTCCTCGCCCGTTCCCCGTTGTCCCACTAAACGTCATGGCCGGGCTTGACCCGGCCACCCAGTGCGCGCGCGTCTGCGCGCGCTGGAAACGCACTAACTGAATTGCATCGCCACGGTCCCGGAGATGCAAACCAAAGCTGGTGGTGAAGAGATCTGTTACTTCGCTCATCTGAAGGTCGCGGGTTCGATCCCCGCCGCCGCGTGGCAACACGCGTCGTAGCTCAGTGGGAGAGCATCAGGCCGCCCGAAAGGGCAGTACAGTCTCGACTGTTCCCCAGCGAATTTTGCGTGTCCATCCCGCCGCCGGTGGTGAAGGGCTCTGTTCCTTCGGGTGCCGGAGGTCGCAGGTTCAAATCCTGCCGCGGCGCAAGCCGCGTGGTTCAGCCTGGTAGAACGCCGGGGTGCGCAAGCACCGCACAGACTCCGTCTGTTCCCCGGCGGCGCGATGGATGCGCTCAAACACGCAGCGCAAGCTGCTCACGAACGGCGGTGGTGAAGACATCTGATACTTCGTCTCCAAAACGGCAGGTCGCGGGTTCGAATCCCGTCGGGTCCAACATGCGGGCCCGTAGCTCAGCGGTAGAGCGGCATTCAGTGTCGAACGTTCCCCGCCTTCCTTTAAAGTGCCCCAACCCAACGGGAGAGCCGTCATGGCCAAACTCAACATCTTCAAGCGCTTCAAGAAAGCGCGCACACACGAAGGCGCTCCTGCCAAGACATTCGGCCCGGAGCAGCAACTGCGCCGGTCGATCATGAACTTCATGCTCTGGGAGGATGAGTTCTACGAAGATGGCGAAGCGATCGCCGATCGCATCCAGGCGCTCGTGCCCAAGGTGGCCCCGGAAACGGTGGCGCAAATCGCGATCGACGCGCGCGAAAAGTCGAAGCTGCGCCATGCGCCGCTTCTCCTGGTGCGCGCGATGGCGGCCAGCGAAAAACACCGCGCGCTCGTGGCCTCGACGCTCGAACGCGTGATTCAGCGTCCGGACGAGATGACGGAATTCCTCGCCATCTACTGGTCCGACGTGATCGGCCTGCAGCAGCAGCGCAAAAAGCGTCCGGTCCCGGCCCAGGTGAAGAAGGGCCTCGCCAAAGCCTTCGCCAAGTTCGACGCCTACCAGCTGGCGAAGTACGACCGCGACGGCCCGGTGCGCCTGCGCGACGTGCTCTTCATCACGCACGCCAAACCGGCCAACGCCGATCAAGCAAAGATCTGGAAGCAACTCGTCGACGGCACACTCGCGTCGCCCGACACGTGGGAGGTCCAGCTCTCGGGCGGCGCCGACAAGAAGGAAACGTTCGAACGCCTCATCGCCGAAAAGAAGCTCGGCGCGCTGGCGCTCTTGCGCAACCTGCGCGGGATGCTGCACGCGGGCGTGACGAAGAAAACGATCGGCCGCGCGCTTGAAGAAATGCGCACCGACCGCGTTCTGCCGTACCGCTTCATCGCGGCGGCGCGTTACGCACCGGACGTCGAACCGGAACTGGAGAAGGCGATGTTCCGCGCTCTCGAGGGCCACAAGAAACTCAAGGGCAAGACGCGCCTACTGATCGACGTGTCGGGCTCGATGTCCGCACCGATGTCGGCGCGGTCGGAGATGCTGCGCCTGGACGCCGCTACCGGCCTTGCCGCACTCGTGCGCGAGATCGCGGACGACGTCGAGATCTTCACGTTCTCCAACGACGTGAAGAAGGTGCCGCCCCGCCGCGGCTTCGCGCTGCGCGACGCCATCGTGCAAAGCCAGCCGCACAGCAGCACCTATTTGGGCAAAGCAGTGACGGAGGTCGACGAGAAAGGCACCCGCCTCATCGTCATCACCGACGAACAGTCGCACGACACGGTGCCCGCGCCGAAAGGCAAGGGCTACATGATCAACGTCGCCTCCGCCAAAAACGGCGTCGGCGCCGGCAACTGGACCCGCGTCGACGGCTTCTCCGAAGCAGTGATCGACTGGATCATCGCGCAGGAAAGCGACGAGTAAAAGAAAGGGCTTGCCCTTCTCCCTCTGGGAGAAGGTGTCGCGGCGCGCAGCAGCGCGCCGTGACGGATGAGGGACGACGCGCCACAGTCCCTCATCCGTCTCGCCGCCTGCGCTTCGCTTCGGCGTCGATCCACCTTCTCCCAGAGGGAGAAGGGCCATACAAATCTCAAACCAAGGAGGAGCGAGCACGAACATGCCTCGCTGACGCCCATGTACGACCTCATCGAATCGCGCGGCGCGCCGATCAAGGCGTGGACGCACGGCGTTCCCGTCGAGCCGGAGGCGCGCAAGCAGCTCAAGAACATCGCCGAACTCCCGTTCATCCACGGCCACGTCGCGGTCATGCCGGACGTACACTTGGGCCGCGGCGCGACGGTGGGCTCGGTGATCCCGACGAAGGGCGCGATCATCCCGGCCGCCGTCGGCGTGGACATCGGCTGCGGCATGGCGGCCGTGATGACGAACATCACGGCGGCGCAATTGCCGGACTCGCTGAAGAAAATCCGCGCCGGCATCGAAGCCGTGATCCCCGTCGGCCAAGGCTCGCACAAGCAGCCGCCGCGTCGCGCGGAGGCCGCCTGGTACCAGCGCCACAAAGCCGGCTACGAAGCGATCGAGGCCAAACACCCGAAGATCGCGGAGAAAAAGTCGGCGGCGCTGCAAATCGGCACGCTCGGCGGCGGCAACCACTTCATCGAAATCTGCCTCGACGAGGCCGATCGGGTGTGGGTGATGCTGCACTCCGGCTCGCGCAACATCGGCAACCGCATCGGCCAATACTTCATCGCCAAAGCGAAGGAAGAGGTCGAGGCGGCCGGCTTGAAGTTGCCGGACCGCGACTTGGCATGGCTGGGCGAACGCACGGAAGCCTTCAACGACTACGTCGAAGCGGTAGGCTGGGCGCAAGACTACGCGCGCTCCAACCGCGACGTGATGATGGGCGCCGTTCTGAAGGTGTTGCACGACACTTGGGCCCACATCACGACGATGGAGGTCGCCGTAAACTGTCACCACAACTACGTCGAGCGCGAAGAGCACTTCGGCGAACGCGTGTGGTTGACGCGCAAGGGCGCGGTGCGTGCGGGCAAAGGCGAACTCGGCATCATCCCGGGTTCGATGGGCGCCCGTTCGTTTATCGTGCGGGGCAAAGGCAATCCGGACTCGTTCGAGTCGTGCTCGCACGGCGCCGGTCGGGCGATGTCGCGGACGGCGGCAAAGGAACGCTTCACCCTCGAAGACCACATCGCCGCCACGGCCCACGTCGAATGCCGCAAAGACACCGGCGTCATCGACGAAACGCCGATGGCCTACAAGGACATCGACGCCGTCATGGCGGCCCAGTCCGACCTGGTCGAAGTGGTCCACACGTTGCGCCAAATCGTCTGCGTGAAAGGCTGAATGAGGAGAGCCGGCAACCACCGGCTCTCCTTTTTTGTTGCGCAAGAAGAGCGGGCGAGGACGCCCGCGGTCCCAGGACCAGCGCCATCTCGAACAGGCCACGACCTACGATCGTAGATCGCAAGCCATGCCGGAAAGGCTCTAGCCCTGGGACCGCGGGCGTCCTCGCCCGCTCTTGCAGCCTCGCCACATTCACGTGCGCTGTGGCCACTCACCCTGCTAGCGTCGGCCAATGAGACGAATTCTGCTCATCATCGCCGTCATCGTCGGCGTTCTCGTCGCGTGGCTCGTCTTCGGACGCTATCTCGTTCTGCTCGCCGACAGCTTCACGACCGAAGGCGAGGCGGTCGCGACATCGGGCCCATTTCTCCATACGCCCGGCTCGCTGAGCGTCATGAACACGCCAGGGCATCCGGCCGACGTGCCGCTCGTACTCACAGGCCCCGACGGAAGCGCAGCGGCACTCCGCTTTGATGTCGACGCGATGGGGCGCGTGACGGTGCAGATTGGGGACGAGGTGTTTCCACTGGGCCAGCGCGGTTATGAGTCCGAAACCGGACCTGCGGACGGTCTCTACTTCGCATTCACCCCAGATCCCGGGGACATGGTCACCCTCCGCACCGCGCACAGCGTGCTCGCGTGGCCGACGCCGTTCGACCTCAACTTCATGACCGGCAAGTCCCCAAGCTGGCGGCGCAACACGTATTACACGCTGAGTTGGCGCAAGCCCGACGGCGCGACGCTGACCATGACATGGCGCTACGAACAATGGTTCTACGACGACTGGGCTAGCCCCATGATGATCAGCCCCGGCCGCACCGGCCTCATCCGCGCCGACATCGACGGCGGCTAGTTTGTGATCGCCGCCACACCGACCATGTCGTTTCCCCGTCACAGCTAGGCGCTGTCGCGCACCGCATACCTGCCATGCCTTGACTTGGATTTGCCGCGCGCGTACCAAACCCGCCAATCGCGGGGCATGGTGCCTTAGCGAATCCTTTGCGAGCCAAAGAACTGATGAACACCGCTGTTCTCATCGTTCCCGCCTCGCGCGGCCGTGTCGGATACCCGACGCCGCGTTGCGGTGGCATGTCGGCTCGTGAGGGAGCCATGGATTAGCGCGAAAGCCATAAGGCCGCTGCGTTTGCCACCCCTCCCGAGCCCGCTCCGGAGGGGTTTTGTTTTGCCCGAAACCCTCTCCGAACGAACGAGCGGACGACCCGGGCAAGACCAAGAGCTGATCCATGTTGAAAACAATGACAACCTTTTTCGACCCCGCATCCGACCGCGCAGCACGCCGTGAAATGCTGAAACCCTGGCTCGACGAAGCACGCGCATTGCTGAAACTGGCCGCGCCGCTCATCGCGATGCAGCTGGCCCAAATCGGCTCGCTCACCGCCGACATCATTATGGTCGGCGAGCTCGGCAAGGAAGCGATCGCCGCCGTCGGTATCGGCGCGGTGATGTTCTACTTCACCTGGCTCATCGGTTACGGCCCGGTCATGGCCGTCTCGCCGATTATTGCGCAGATCATCGGTGCGCATCCCAACGACCGCGCGCGCACGCGTGCGGCCGTGCGCATGGGGCTGTGGGCGGTGGCGCTCGTCTCGCTGCCGCTGATGACGTTCCTCATCTGGGCGCGTCCGATCTTGGTCGTGCTGGGCCAAGATCCGAAGATCGCGGCGATGGCGGAGCCGTGGGTGCACGCCATCGCCCTCGGCATTCCCTTCACGCTGGCTTTCGGCGTGCTGCGCGGTTTCGCAACGGTGCTGGGCCGGCAGAACGCAGTGTTGGGGATCTCGATCGCGACCGTGATCGTGAACATCTTCGCGAACTACACGCTGATCTTCGGCAAGTTCGGCATGCCCGCATTGGGCATCCAGGGCTCCGGGATCGGCACGGCCTTCGCCTATGCGTTCTCGTTCTTCACGATGCTGGGCGTGGTGCTGCTCGCGCCGTCGTTCAAGAAATACCGCTTGCTGCATCGCTTCACGCGGCCCGATTGGGCGAAGTTCAAGGAGGTCTTCCGCCTCGGCGCGCCCATCGGCATGTCGATGATGTTCGAAGCGATGTTGTTCAACGCGGCGACGTTGATGATGGGCGTGTTCGGCGCGGCCTCGGTGGCAGCACACCAGATCGCGCTCAACGTCGGCTCGGTCACCTTCATGGTGCCGCTCGGCATCGGCATCGCGGCGACGGTGCGCGTCGGCCTCTTCGCCGGCGCGAAGAACGCCGAAGGCGTACGCAGGGCGGGCTACACGGCCATCGTCTTCGGCTCGGGCTTCATGATGATTTGCGCGGTGGTCATCGCGCTGATCCCCGAGACGCTGGTCGGGCTCTACATCTCGACCGGCAACCCGGAGAACGCCGACGTGGTGAAACTCGCGGTCGCCTTCTTGTACCTGGCGGCGGTGTTTCAGCTCTTCGACGCGCTGCAGGTCACGGGCCAGATGAGTCTACGCGGCCTAAAGGACGCGCAGGCGCCGATGTGGATCGCAGGCCTCAGCTACTGGCTCGTCGGCTTCACCCTGGCCTACGGCCTGGCGTTCGCAGGCGGCATGCAAGGCCTCGGCGTCTGGATCGGCCTCGCCGCCGGCCTCGCAGTCGCGGGCCTCGGCATGGTCTGGCGCTTCGACGTCCTTTCGCGGCGGCCACTTTAATCAACGACGGGCGGTCCACACCGCCCGTCGTTCTCGACCGCCGTCTCGGCTATGGTGCGCGCCTGCGAACACAGACGGGTACTATGCGCCGCTCAAAAGTATTCATCGCGTTCTTGTTGACCGTCGCGCCGGCCGCGGCGAAGCCGTCGATCGTAACGATGGAAGTCAGCAACGGAAAACTCGCTGAGGCCGTGAACGCCGCGGTGCTTGCGGAAGCGTCAACGCAGTTCGGCGGCGCCGTGATGGTCGAGCAGGCCGGAAAACTCGTTCTCAGCGCAGGCTATGGCTACGCCAACCGCGAACAAAAAATCCCGTTTCGCTCAACCACGATCGCGCAAATCGGCTCTATCAGTAAAAGCCTCACTGCCGCCGCTGTCGCAGATCTCGAGGCTCAGGGCAAAATCGATCCGAACGCCAAGGTCTCGCTCTACCTGAAGGAATTAAACGGCAAACCCGCGGGCGACGTCACGCTTCAGGAACTCCTCACCCACACCGGCGGATATCCAGAATACTGCGGTGACGATTTCGACCGATCGAGCAGCGCGAAGATGCTGAGCGACTGCTTAGCCCCGCTGCAAACCAAACCCGGAAGCTATGCATATTCTAACGCCGGCTACAGCGCATTGGCCCTCGTCGTCGAACGCACAAGCGGCGTGTCGCTCGAAGCCTATTTGAAAAACCGGATCACAGAACCGCTCGGCATGCACGACACCGGCTATCTCTTCGCGGCCACACCGTCGGAGCGGTTCGCGTTCGGCTATCTGAAAGACGTCAACCAAGGCGTGATCTCAAACCGGATCACAGCGCTCGGCGGAGACTATTGGAATCTAAAAGGAAACGGCGGCGTCCAATCAACCTCCGCCGACATGATGAAGTGGGGCCACGCCTGGTTCGGCCCAAACCCCACGCTGCCCGCCATGGCGACGAAATTAGCCAACCCCAACACGTGGGTGCCAACAGACGACGCAAGTATCTTCTACAGCTACGGCCTGAACGTCGTGACGCGCGCAGACGGTTCGATCCAACGCGTTAGTCATGCCGGATCGGATGGCGTCTTCCTAAGCCTCATACGCTGGTACCCGGCAGAAAAGATACTCATCTACTTCGTCGGCAATTCCGGCGAAGACGACGTCAAGCAAACGATGCAGGCCGCTCTCGCCGCTGTGAAGGCTGCCGCGCCTCTTCGGGACTAGGTCGAATGTCGGATATCACGGACGAGGATCTCAAAAATCCCTGGTTCATGCTGGCGGTGACGGCAACCACCGGCGCCGCCGCCGCTTGGATCCTGTTGTCCTTCGCGCTCGACATGCGCGCGCACTTTCCGGACCGGCACAGACTGATGACGTCGCAAGGAACGGCAATCGCGGTCGAACGTCACGGACGATCCGGTTATGTGTTGCGGCTATCTGACAGCGAGCGCTGGTACGGGTCCCCAGCCATCGGCGAGCGGGTAAGGGACGCCGCGCGCGAACGACGCCGCGAGCGGCCGATCGTAAGCGTACTCCACGCGGCAAAGCCCAGCGCGCCGCCTGCGGACGGATCTCGCTGGCACGTCGCCGCCTACGCGGTAACGATGGGCGATCGGCCTATCGTCACCTATGATGAGACGCGCGCCCGCCACGACGAACATGAAACGACCGAATACTGGCTCGGCGTGTTCTTCGCGGCCTGCACGGTTCTGTTCGCCTACTGGACATACGGCGCCTATCGCAACAAGCGCGCTAGGGCGGAAAGGAAATGAACCGCGCCGGCACGTGTTCAACGAGCCAAACTTTGTTCGCGCTGACGTAAAACGCGACTCCTTCGGCGACCATCGCCGCCGCATCAATGACAAGCACGGCGGGCTTACCGTGCCGCTGCCCCACGGCACGCGCGGTAACGTCATCCGCCGACAGATGCACATGATGCCGCGCCATCTTCTTCAAACCCTCTGCGCGGATCGCATCGACGAAGCGTGTCGCGGTGCCGTGATAGAGCAGGGCAGGGGGCACCGCCGAATCGTATCCCAACTCAACGTCAACCGAATGCCCCTGATTGGCGCGAATGCGCGTGCCGCTCTCGTCGAACGAAAACCGCTTCTTGTCGTTCTCCGCCACAACGCGCTCTAGTGTCGCCCGATCGATCGCATGCCCATGCCGCGCGCAAGCGTCGAGCAATGCGTCAACGGGCGTCCACCCGGCCGCGTCCAACACGACACCAAACCTGTCCGGCTCATGCCGCAAGACGAGACTCAGGAATTTGCTGATGCGCTTCAGGTCCATCGTCTGAATATGTCGCCGCCGGCCCGCAGCGGCAAAAACGTGAGAAATCAGCCAGTGCCGGGCGGCTCCGGCGAGCCACAGCCCGACCCGCATTCGGTCGCAGGGTCGGACCGCGGAAAAGGGCGGCTGGGCCTTGTAATTTGGCCTGATCTCAGGCTATTTCCCGCCCCTCACACGAACGGCCGGGCGGGGCATGCCCAGGCGGTTCGACGAGCCGATCTTCGGATCAGCTCAACGCGTTCCAGCATAAGGAGACCGAAATGCCCAAGTTGAAGACAAAATCGGGCGCTAAAAAGCGCTTCAGAATGACGGCCACCGGTAAGGTCAAACATGGCGGCGTGATGAAGCGCCACCGTCTCATCCGGCGCTCATCCAAGCGCAAGCTCCACGCTCGCGGCAGCTTTATCCTCTCGGCGAGTGATACGCCGCGCGTAAAGCTTTGGATGCCCTATAACCGGTAAGGACGAACAGCCATGACACGTGCATCACGTGCGGTCCCAAGCCGCGCTCGCCGCAACAAAGTTCTCAAGCAGGCCAAGGGCTTCCGCGGTCGCCGCAAGAACAACATCACGACCGCGAACGCGGCCGTCGATAAAGCCGGCCAACATTCCTACATCGGCCGCAAGCAGAGAAAGCGGAACTTCCGCGCGCTCTGGATCCAACGCATCAACGCCGCCGTGCGCGAGCACGGTCTGACCTACGGCCGATTTATCAACGGCCTCGGGATTGCGGGGATCACGGTGGACCGTAAGATTCTCGCAGACCTCGCCGTGCGCGAGCCCGCGGCCTTCAAGGCCCTGGTCGACCAGGCGGCAAGCGCGGCGAAGGCGTAAGGCGACACGTTTCGTCCGCCGTACCCGCTTCCCTCTGGTGTCATGGTCCGCGAAGGCGGACCACCCACGACTTGTTCCAGCGCCTCAAAGAAGTCGTGGGTGGTCGGCCGTCGCCGACCATGACACTGAGTGTTGGGCAAGTTGGTGTGAACCGGAATTCGGACGAAACAAATGAGCGATCTTGAATCTCTCGAACGCGAAGCCTTAAGCCGCATCGCAGCCGCCGGCGATGAAGCCGCGCTCGAAGCCGCGCGCGTCGAACTTTTGGGCAAAAAGGGCTCGATCAGCGACGCGCTGAAAACGCTGGGCGCCATGAGCCCGGACGAACGTAAGACCAAAGGCCCCATCATCAACGGCATGCGCGACCGCGTGACCGCCGCCCTCGCCGAACGCAAGTCGGCGCTGGGCGACGCCGCGCTCGAAGCAAAACTCAAATCCGAACGCGTCGACGTCACGCTCTCCGTGCGGCCCGAGATGCAAGGCCGCATCCATCCGGTGACGCAGATCCTGGATGAAGCGACGGCCATCTTCGCCGACATGGGTTTCGCCATCGCCGAAGGCCCGGACATCGAAACCGACGACTACAACTTCACCAAGCTGAACATCCCGCCGGAACATCCCGCGCGGCAGATGCACGACACGTTCTACATGAAGCCGAAGCCCGACGGCACAAGGCACCTTCTGCGCACGCACACGTCGCCGGTGCAGGTCAGAACGATGCTGACGCAAAAGCCGCCGATCCGCATCATTGTGCCCGGCCGCGTCTATCGCCTCGACAGCGATCAAACGCATACGCCGATGTTCCACCAGATCGAAGGCTTGGTGATCGACGAGAGCTCGCACATGGGCCACCTCAAGTGGATCCTCGAAGAATTCTGCCGTGCGCTGTTCGAAGTGCCGAAGGTGGAAATGCGCTTCCGCCCATCGCACTTCCCCTTCACCGAACCGTCGGCCGAAGTCGACATCCGCTGCGACCGCTCGGGCGGTGAGGTCAAACTCGGCCAAGGAAACGACTGGCTGGAGATCCTGGGCTGCGGCATGGTCCACCCGAAAGTCATCGAAATGTGCGGCCACGATCCGGCGAAGTACCAAGGCTTCGCCTGGGGCATGGGCCTCGACCGCCTGGCAATGCTGAAATACGGCGCCCCCGATCTCCGCGCCTTCTTCGACGCCGACCTGCGCTGGCTAAAACACTACGGCTTCGCCGCTCTCGATGTGCCCTCGCTAGCGGGAGGCCTCAGCCGATGAACGACGTTCCCGCGCAATACGCACATCTGCAACGCTGGGCCTTCGGCGACAACCCGAAGCTCGCCGACGAACTCCTTGCGCTCGTTCTCATCGGCAAAAAGACGGCAAGCTGCTGCTCGCTCTCGCAGTACGAGGATGAGGCCTGGCCGATCCCGAGGCCCGGCGACCGATGGATCGTACTCGACGGCGCACAGCGTCCGCGCTGCGTCATCGAAACGACGGAGCTGAAAATTCAACGCTTCGATCAAGTCGACGCGCAGCTCGCGCACGACGAAGGCGAGGGCGACCAAAGCTACGCCTACTGGCGCAACGCGCACGAAGATTACTTCACCCGCCAAGGCCGCTTCGCGCCCGACATGATGCTTGTGTGCGAGCGCTTCCGCCTGATCGAGGTGCTGACGCCGGCGAAGGAGACCGTGCAATGAAATTCACGCTCTCCTGGCTCGCCGACCACATCGACACGGACGCACCGGTCGACAAAATCGCCGACACGCTCACCGCCATCGGCCTCGAAGTCGAATCCGTCGAAGACAAGGCAAAAGCCCTCGCGCCCTTCACGGTCGCCTACGTCGTCTCCGCGGAGAAACACCCGAACGCGGACAAACTGCGCGTCTGCATCGTCGACACCGGCAAAGAAAGGCTGCAAGTCGTCTGCGGCGCCCCCAACGCACGCGCAGGTATGAAAGGCGTCTTCGCGCACGCGGGCGTGACAATCCCCGGCACCGGCGTCGAACTGAAGAAGTCGTCGATCCGCGGCGTCGAATCGAACGGCATGCTGTGCTCCGAACGCGAGATGGGCCTCTCACAAGAACACGACGGCATCATCGATCTCCCCGCAGACGCGCCAGTCGGCGAGCCCTTCGCGAAATTCATGGGCCTGACCGACCCGGTGATCGAGATCAAACTCACGCCGAACCGTCCGGATTGCACCGGCGTCCGCGGCGTCGCGCGCGATCTCGCCGCCGCCGGCATCGGCCACTTGAAGCCTGACCAACCCGTGAAGATCACGCCGCGCTTCAACAACCCGGTCGCCATCGGCCTGCACTTCGACGAAGCGACGCAGAACGCGTGCCCCGTCTTCGCCGGCCGCCTCGTGCGCGGCGTGAAGAACGGCCCGTCGCCTGCCTGGTTGCAGCAACGCCTGAAGTCGGTCGGCCTGCGCCCCATCTCGACGCTCGTCGACATCACGAACCTGATGTCGCTCGACCGCGCGCGCCCGCTGCACGTCTACGACGCCGACAAACTCAGCGGCGAAATCCACGCCCGCCTCGCCAAGAAGGGCGAGAAGCTCGTCGCCCTCGACGGCAAGACTTACGAGCCCGACGAAGAAATGTGCGTCATCGCCGACGACAACGGCGTGCTGGGCCTGGGCGGCGTCATGGGCGGCGAAACCACCGGCGTCAGCGAAACGACGACCAACGTCTTCATCGAAAGCGCCTACTTCGACCCCATCCGCACCGCGCGCACAGGCCGCGAACTCGGTATCGTTTCCGACGCCCGCTATCGCTTCGAACGCGGCGTCGATCCGGAATACGTCGTGCCGGGCCTGGACCTCGCGACCAAACTGATCGTCGACCTTTGCGGCGGCGAACCCTCGGACGTCACCGTCGCCGGCCGCGTGCCCGACACCAAGCGCGAGATCACCTTCCACCCCGCGCTCGTCGAAAAACTCTGCGGCGTCAAGATGCACCAAGCCGAAGCGCTGAGCATCCTCGACCGCCTCGGCTTCCGCACGGTCGTCGGCACGCGCGTGATTGTCCCGTCATGGCGCCCCGACGTCCACGGCCCCGCCGATCTTGTCGAAGAAGTCGTGCGCATCGCAGGCTTCGACAAAATCCCGTCGACGCCGCTGCCGCGGCCATCCACCGTGCCGCTGCCGGTTCTCACGCCGATGCAAAAGCGCGTGCGGGCCGCCAAGCGAACACTCGCCGCGCGCGGGCTCTACGAAGCGATGACGTGGTCGTTCGTCTCAAAAGCGCAAGCCGCACTCTTCGGCGGCGTCCCCGACGCATTGCTCGTCGCCAATCCGATCTCGTCCGACCTCGACGCGATGCGCCCCAGCGTCCTGCCAGGCCTCCTCGCCGCCGCGCAACGCAACGCCGCGCGCGGTCTCAAAGACCTCGGCATGTTCGAAGTCGGCCCGCAATTCACCGGCCCCGAACCCGGCGAACAGCTGACGGCCGCAACCGGCATCCGCATCGGCAACGGCCCGCGCACCTGGACGAAAGCCGCTTGGACGCCGGACGTCTTCCAAGCGAAAGCCGACGTTCTCGCCGTTCTGGAATCTTGCGGCTTCGCACCGGACAGCGCACAGACAACCACCGACGCACCGGCGTGGTACCACCCCGGCCGCTCCGGCGCATTGCGCTTAGGTCCAAAGAACGTGCTCGCGTTCTTCGGTGAACTGCACCCGCGCATCCTCGCAGCGTTCGATATCACCGGCCCCGTCGCCGCTTTCGAAGTAATGCTGGAAACGCTGCCGACGCCGAAAGCAAAATCGTCGAAGGCGAAACCGAAACTCGAGCTGTCCGAGTTCCAGGCCGTCGAGCGCGACTTCGCGTTCGTCGTCGACGCCAAAGTCGCCGCCGCCGAAGTCGTCAAAGCGGCGATGTCCGTCGACCGGGTCCTCGTCGAAAGCGTCAACGTCTTCGACATCTACGAAGGGCAGGGCGTCGACCCCGGCAAGAAGTCGCTGGCCATCACCGTGCGTCTCCAACCTCGCGCGGGCACGATGGCCGAAGCCGAAATCGAAACGGTGTCGAGCAAGATCGTCGGAGCGGTAGCGAAAGCGACGGGCGGCAAGCTACGGTAAGCCGATGACCGCACCCGCGACGTTCGAGTGCACCTTCCGCCACGTGGCGTTCGTGCTCACGTCGCTGTGCGTCTTGCTGTTGGCGATGTTCGCCAGCATCTACGGCGCCTTCGCCTTCTTCGAAGACGGCAACACCAGCCTGGAGGTCTTCCTCTACTCAGTCGGCACGATCGTCGTCCTCATCATCCTGGCCGCCGTCGCAGGCTACGCAACGCACCGCTGGACGATTGAGGCAACCGGCGTGCGCGTCGAGGAACAGCCGAAGGTCCCGTTCATCGGCATCACGCGCAAACGCACGATCGCCTTCGCCGACATCGCGGCCCTGCGGCACGTCGAAAGCGGCTTCGACATCGTGATCGAGATCGTCACCCGCGACGGCAACGCCTACCGCGTGATGGCCCAACGCGAAGGCGTGCCGGCTCTGCAAGCCTTCGCCGCACAAATCGCAACCGCCGCCGAGAGCGTCGGCCACAAACCGCTGCCCATGACGGAAGGTTTGAGCTTCTGGAACAGACCGGCAGGCTTCGTAGTCCTCGCCGTCATGCTGCTGTTCACGCTCCTCTTCGCCTTCGCGACAGGCTGGGCCCTCCTCGACGGCGGCCTTGCCCAATCGCGTAGCGCCTTCTACGCCGTCGTGACGCTCGGCCTTCCGTTCGGCGTTATCTATCTGATCTACAAATCACTCACGCGACGCTGGCGAGTACTGAAGCTGCTGGCGAAGAGCCAGACAGCCGCGTGATCCGGCGTCTCTTACGCCTTTGCGCCTACGACTTTTCGAACGTTGTCGAGCAACGTTGCGAGGTGAATGGGCTTCGGTATTGATTCGTCCGCCCCCAATTCGCGCGCCAGCGCCAGGTATTCGGCCCGCCCGCTGATAGCCAGGATGCCCACCTTTGGAAACCGGGTCTTTAGTTCGAGGATCGTCGAGAGCCCTTCCTTTTCGGGCATGATGAGATCGACAATGACGACCTCGCAGGGATGATGCTCAAGCAGCCTCAGGCCCTCCAGACCGTTGGACGCCTCGACCACCTTGAAACCGCCGGACTCCAACTGACTACGCAGCGTACGGCGTACGTCATGATCGTCATCGATGAGACAAATTTGCGTCATTCGACACGATCTCCTGCAGCCCAAAGCCACCAACGAATTCTGCAGCGAGCCTACAGGAGGGAGTCTCTAGATTTTGCCAATCGACAGTTATCGACTTGGGTCACCAACGTGGAACAACCCGCCGCGCGCATGCGGTCGAGGCCGAAAAAAAAATCCCCCCGATTTCGCGGGGGGATTCCTCATGCGTGAGAGTAAGTCTCGGAACTACTGCAGCCCTTGCCAGCGCCAGGAATAGCCGACGGTGACGGTGATCGTGTCGTCGTAGCCGACCACCGCGCACGGTCCGTCGATCACGCCCGTGCACGTATCGCCGTTGAACGCGGTTTCGTCGCCAAAGCTCGTGTAGAGCGTCTCGAACTTGATGCTCGACCGGTCGGACATCGCCTTCTCGATGCCGAGACCGGCGGTCCAGCCGAAGCGCGAGCTGTCGAAGACGAAGCTGTCCGAGTTGGGCGCCGGCAGAAACTCGTAGGCGAGATCTGCGTCGGCATAGGCAATACCGCCGGTCGCATAGAACAGAGCGTCGCCGGTCGCCACGCCCGCACGCCCGCGCACCGAGCCCATCCAGTTCAGCGAGGATGAGACGTTGAGCGCGCCCGCGCCCACTGGCGACGTGTCGCTTTCGTCGTTCGAGTAGAACGCGAAGTCGGCCAGCACGCCATAGACGAACGAGTCGCTCTGCCAGTCGTGGCCAAGATGCGCACCCGCGCCTGCGCCGAAGCTGGGCACGTCGTAGTCGCCATCCTGGCCGACGCGGTCGCGGCCCCAAATCACGCCGTGGTGATAGGCGAACTTCCCGTCGACACCTGCGTAGAGGCCGGCCCAATTCGCCGGCGCCAACGCGCCCGTACCCATCGTGCGCGCGCCGCCGAAATAGTAGTTGACGCCCGCCGTCACCGCGACGTCTTGCGCCGCGCCGCGGAAGCGGTCGGTATTGGTGGGCGAGGAATCCGTGTCGCCGCCGAAGGCGGAGTAGGTCGCCTCGACCCGGCCCGTAAGAACCGGCGTCAGCGCCTGCTCAAGACCCGTGCCGACGACGAAGCCCGAATGGGTGCCGCTGATATCCCAGAAGTCGCCGTCGCTCTCGCGCAACAGGTCGTAGTCGGCGATTGCGTACCCGGCGAGCAGATACATCAGCGTGTTGTCAGCCGCGGCGCCTGCCTTGAACTTCACATTGCCGCCCCAGTTGAATGCGCTGGTGTTGAAGGGTTCGCTGCCTTGCACGTTCGTGGCGTCGTCGCCGCCGAAGAAGTTGAAGCTACCTTCGACGCCGTAGACGAGGCCGTTCGTTTGCCGGTTGAAGCCGCCCTGAATGCCGCCGGTCATGCTGTTGGACAACAGGTCGTAGGTCGATCCGAAGTCTTCGGAATCGACGTCGGTGAGCTGCACCGTCGCCATATGTCCGCCAAGGCTCAAGCCCGCGAAGGGGCCGGAGAAGTCGAATGGTTGTCCTTGCACATACTGCCCGCTGCGGCCCTGTGCACCGAAGGCGTAGTTCACGCCGGCTTTCAGTTCGAACACCGTATCGTCGATGTCGAACGCGTAACCGTCGAGGTTGAGCGGCGACCGATCCTGGAAGAAGCGCAGCGCTTGTGCCTCCGCCCGCACCGACCAATTGCCGCCAACAGCGCGCTCGACGCCGAAACCGCCGGCCAGGCCCCACTTCATGTCCCCGAGATCAGGCCACGTGTCGTCGATAAGGTCGTCGAGTTCGGTCCACGAGCGGTCGAAGTCGCCGGCCGCAACGCCCAACGTGTGATAGATGAACGTATCGCCCAAGGCGAAGCCGGCGCGCGGACGCAACGTCGCAAGCCAGTTCACTTCGTTGGGGACGACGTCTTGGTTGGCATAGAGGTCGGTCTTGTCGATGCTGGTGCCCGAGAAGTCGAGTTCGATGCCCCAGGCGAAGTTCTTGTCTTGCCAATTGTGCCCGCCCTGAACGCCGTAAACCGCGCCGTCGGGACGAAATTTCATCGTCGATCCGTACCAATCGTCGTCGAAGTCCTCATACCGCGACCGGTCCTCGCCCCAACCGGCAGAGACGCCGACGTAGTAGCCCTCCCACTGGCCGGCGGCCGCAGCCGGAAACGCCGCTGCAGCGGTCGCGATCAAGCTGACGCCCATCAATAGTGTCTTCTTCATTGAACGAACTTCCCCTCTGCCTGTGGTTACGAAGTCGTGAATCACAGCGCCGACCTTGCCGCCCGTGCCTCAACGAATCATTTCGGGAACCCAACCCTAGGGTCGCGCCGCCTCGTCGTGCCGCGCGCAAGTTCCACGCGGTTCCATTTGGGCTAGCGCTGTGCTTTCACACGCACACAGTTGGCGTCGATCGCGCTAAATACGAGCCGTTGCGTCGCGAAAAGCTCGCTGCTGCCGCCAGCGGTCGACGGGATGATCCACGAGGATGAGAAGCGCCGTCGAAAGCGCAAGCGCCCCGCCGATCGCAATCCACATCGCAAACGGCGGCTCGAAGGTGAGAACGAGACCGATCACGACGAGGTGGCAGAGATAGAGCGGATAACTCAAATCGCCGATCCAGCGATCGAGCGCAAGGTCCTTGAACGCGTGGAACAAGAAGGGTGCGACAATGGTGATAGCGGCGAAGACGACCCACTTCTGCGTCGGCCCCGGCACGCCGCTAAGCGGCAGCGCAATCACCATCGCGAGCACGGCCGCGTTCAGGATCCAGCCGAACACCTTCGGCAGCCGCGCGACGAACGGCAACGCGCGGTGTGCCAGCATCCCCAGCACGAAGAGATAGAGCACGGTGGGAAAGAACCTTCCTGCCCAAAGCCCGTAGTCGACAGGAAGCGCCGCGCCGCCGAACCGCAACGCCAGACTCAAGCACGCGACGCCCAACAGCGCGCGCCAACTCCACCGCGCAAGAAACGGCGCCAGCGCGTAGAACATCAACTCCATCGACAGGCTCCACGCCTGCGGGATCAGCAGCGCCTGCCACGCAAGCGTCGTGGTCTCGTTGGGAAGCTTGCCCGAAGGATCGAACGCCAGCGAACCATCAGGCCCGATCGTGACCCAGAACAGCATCTCTTGGCCGACGATCGAGATATTCTCGAACGCCATGATGAGCGCCGTGGTGGGGTTCGCAAATGCCGTCGCGAAAATCTCCGGCGACCCGGTGGCGCTCGCGTTTAAGCCCCACAGCGCAACGGCCGCAATCGCCATCATCACGAAGTAAGTCGGCATCAACCGCAGCAGGCGGTTCGAATAGAAAAGGCTGACGCGCTTGTACTTTCCCTCAAGAACGAGGGCCATATAGAAGCCCGAGACGATGTAGAACGCCTGCACGGCCGTCGCCGCATGGATGAATTGATAAGACGCGATCGGCAAATGCCCCAACAGCACCGCCATCGCCAGCGCCACGCGCAGCAAGCCCATACATGTCCCCGCAATGCCGATCCGGCCAAGCGGCATCGACTGTCGCGCCGGCGTAAGGCCTTGTCACGGCCCGGCGGGAACACATTCAGGTGTGGTCAATTCAGCCAGTTATCGCTTCACGCCATAGGCGGCGTATGTGCGCACGATCTCCGGGTCGAGCTTCACGGCGTTCTGGATGTCCGCGTGACCGGTCGAATTCATCTGCTGCAGCTTTAGGACACCGCGCATGTAGAGCGCACCCGGCGCATCAGGTTTGTATTCCAAGACGCTCTCATACTCCGCCAGTGCATCATGCGACCGCCCCAGCAGGAAGTAGACGAACGCACGGCTGTCGCGGGCACTCGCGTTGTCGTGTCTAAGTTCGACGGCGAGATCGCAGTCCGTCAGCGCCAGCTCAAGATCGCGCCGCCACAACGCGCGCGCCCAGCACCGGTTGTTGAGCGCCGCCGACCAATTGGGCTTCATCTCCAACGCCTCGTCGAAATCGGCGACCGCCCTTCGGTAGTTCGGTGCCCGGGTTTTCAGGTACGAATGACCGCGGTTGAAATAGTCGTGCGCATCGGGCCGCAGGTCCAACGCGCGATCGTAGTCGTCGATCGCATCGTCATGCCGCCCCTTCGCCGCCAGAGCCAGCCCGCGCCCGCTTAGCGCATCCGCATAGCCGGGATCCATCTTGATCGCCGTGGAGAAATCGCCGATCGCCCGGTCGTAGTCGCTCAAGGCAAGATAGGCGCGGCCGCGATGCATATAAACGTTCGGCTGCCGATAGCCGGACCGGATCATAGCCGAGCAAGCATCGGCCTTCGCTTCGGGCCGGGCTCTATCGTTTTCCATGCACGTGTCGCGCGGCTCGCTGGCCCAAGCGGGCGCAACAACAAGCAGAGCCATAGCCACCAAGAAAAGCTTCATCACGCATTCTCCCCGCGCGCTGAAACAGTGAAAGCGAACCAATCATGCGCCGAAACGCGGCCAAGGCACAAACCGAATTGAGCCGCCGAATTCGCCTCTCGCGTGCACGCCGGACGCGGCGTTAGTCAAGGCTATGGTGCAGGCGGCGCATTCGCAGGTTTCTCGCCGACGCGCGGCACAGGCTCGATCGCCGTGATGGTGCAGCGTTCCTCGAACTCCCAGCGATTGCTCGGCATCAGCCCGCCGCGCCCGAACACCAGCGTGTCGCCCACCGACAGACACGTCGCCGAACTCGGCCGCGTGTCGATCCGCGCGAAAATCGCCCACTTCAAATCGCGGCACGGCGCGAAGAACGTCAGCTTAAATTTCCGCCGCGGCGAGGTGTAGATATAGGCGTGGGTGTCGTCGATCGGCTCCCAGCGATCAATCGATCGCACAAAAGCGCACGACGACGGCTTGGAAGGCTCGTCCGCCGCCAAAGCAAAACCTGCACTCAGCATCAACGCCACGCCACCCAGAACGATCGACCGCATCATCGAAAAGCCTCCATCATCAACGCCGCGATCTTAGAGGAAACCACGTCCGTCCGTTAGGCCTCGCGTCCTCGCGCAATTTTCTGTCGGACTGCGTGCCGCAAACTGGGCACTTGCCGCTTGCTCTCTTCCTGAATGAGTGCCGCTATCCAAGCGTTTAGCGGATCGTTGTTGACCCTTTTGCTGCTTAGCAGGCTCACCCTCAACGCACGTATCGGCACGGGACACGGGAATAGCCGAAGGCCCAAATAGGTCGCGTGTGCTCGCGCGATTGATGCCGGCACAGTGGTGATCGCGTCGGATCGCGCCACCGTCGCCAAGGCGGTCAAAAAATATGGCGCCGCAGCGATGACCTGACGCTCCATGTTTTTAGCCCCAAGCGCACCATCGACGACCCCGACAAGGTCGCCGCCTTGCGAAACGAGGACATGACGCGCCGCCGCATAGTCCGACAGGGAGCACGCCGTCTTAAACACGGGATGGCCCTTTCGCGCCGCGACGCAATAGTCGTCCTCCCAGAGGAGGCGTCTTTCGAATTGGTCGCGGTCGCCGGTGAACGGACCAATCGCAAAATCCAACTCCCCTGACGCAATCCCGGCTATCGCCCTCTGCCGCACGAACGGACGAAAACTGACGCGAAGGTTCGGCGCCTCCCTTTCCAACCGCCGGATCAATGGCGCTGCCAGCAGCGTGCAAGGATAGTCCGACCCAGCAATCCGAATGAGGCCCTGCGAGACAGCGGGGTCGAATGGTTTCGAGCGGATGGCGCCTCGCGCCAGTTCAATGATCTGTCTGATCGTCGGCTCCAACGCACGGGCCCGCGCCGTAGGCTCCAAGCCTTGCGGCCTGCGCAAGAACAACTCGTCTCCGAAGATATCTCGCAGCTTTGACAGCGAATGGCTCACCGATGATTGCGTCACGCCCAATTCTTGCGCGGTTAAAGTGGCCTGGCGCGTCCGCAGCACGCTCGCGAGAACCATGAGCAAGGTGAGATCCAGTCACCTGATATCAGTTTCTGTCATATCGGATGTGCATCGATTTCATTGGCTGAGATTGGATCATCGCGGCATAAAAACACGTATGACAAGTGATAATATCTCAAGCATAGCAATATTGGGTTCTGGCAATGTCGGCCAAGCGCTCGCCAAAGGTTGGCGTCGCGCCGGACACACCGTCTTATTCGGCGTTCGCGCGCCTGGCGCCGCCGACGAAAGAACAATCGCGGACGCCGTCGCCGGCGCTGAGACGATCGTTCTCGCGATTCCGTTCGCTGCTGCGGCGGATGTTCTCGCGGCAGCCGGCGATTGCGCCGGCAAAGTGGTGATCGACTGCACGAACCCGCTTGCCATGAGCGATGGTCGCCTCGCGCTTGCGCTCGGGTTCAATACCTCGGGGGCGGAAGAGATTTCGAAACGAATTCCCAAGGCGCGCGTGGTGAAAACGCTCAATCAAACGGGGGCTGAGAACATGGCCGCGGCGCAGACGTTTCCTGCGCGGCCCGCAATGTTCGTCGCCGGCGATGATGCCGATGCTGTCGAAAAAGCATCGGCGCTTGTCGCTGACCTAAGTTTTGATCCGATCGCTGCCGGTCCGCTTGTAAATGCGCGCCTCCTTGAGCCGCTCGCGATGCTTTGGATCGATCAAGCCCTCGCGCGCGGCGCCGGGAGAGACTTCGCGCTTATGCGCGTTCGCCGCCCCACCTGAAGGGCGATCGATACGTTGGAAAATTGAGGCGGCATGAGCAAGGACGGCAAGCGAAGTCTATTCGCCATGTTTCAAGACGCCAATCAACGGACTGGCGAGTTAGGGCGGCCAGGAGGTAACCAGATGACTGCGAAGTTGGGGCACAAGGACAACAATCCAGTTTCGCCGAAGAAGCCTAAGCGCGTCGCAATAGTCATTTCCAATGGCGCGAAATCGACCACGACCGGCTGGCCCGTCGGCTTTTGGTGGAGCGAGCTTGCTCACCCCTTTCACGTTTTCTCCGAGCGCGACTACGAGATCGAGATATTCAGCCCGGAAGGCGGCAAGTGCGAATTCGATGCGATGAGCGATCCACGTGACGCAAGCCGTTGGTCAGCGGGCGATTTGGTCACAACGGGGTTCATCTTTACGCCTGAATACGCAAAGCTCGTCGAGGATACCAAGCCCGTTTCGGCGATCGACGTGAACAAGTTCGACGCGATTGTCGTCGCCGGCGGTCAAGGCCCGATGTTCACGTTCGAAAAGGCCAACGACCTCCATAAAAAGTTCGTGGAATTCTACGAGGCCGGCAAAGTCGCCTGTGCGCTTTGCCACGGTGTGGCGATCCTGCGTTACGCCAAGCTCCGCAATGGCGAGCCGCTGGTCAAAGGCCGCATCGTGACAGGTTTCTCCAACATGGAAGAAGACAGCGCCGACGAGATGACATGGGCGAAAGGCGCGCTGCCCAGAGGCACGCACATCATGCCTTGGCGCATTGAGGACGAGGTGAAGCGCCTCGGCGGGGTTTATACGCAGGGCGGGCTCTGGCGCGGGTTTGCCGTGCGCGACGGTAATCTCATCACCGGCCAGCAGAATTTCTCCGGCACCGAAACGGCCGAATTGGTCGTCAAAGCCCTAGGCGAATAAGGGTCGTCCGGCTGTGGCAAACCCAAAGGAAGTGCGCTCGGTTTTCAGAGTGGGCGAAAGCGACACCAGCCGCGTCGAGGCCTTCTCTGACGGCGTCTTGGCGATTGTCATTACGCTGCTCGTCCTTGAGATCGGCGCGCCTCACCTGGCGCAACCCACCGACGCAGAACTCTGGGCGTCTCTTGAGGCGCTCATCCCCAAAATCGTCGCCTGGGTCGTGAGCTTCTTCTTCGTTCTGGTCTTCTGGGTCGCGCATCATTATTTCTTTCGCGGTCTCCAGCGCGTTGATCGCGGGATCCTATGGCTGAACGGCCTATTCTTGCTGTTCATCAGCTTTACGCCGTTTCCCACTGCATTCGCGGGCGACTATCCGCTCAGAACGCCGCCGTTGGCGCTGTTGAGTGTCGTCATGTTTGGCGCCGCTGCGAGCTTTACGGCGTTGCGGCTCTACGCACTCATGGGTGACGGCTTGATAGCGTCCGGCGACCGCATAGCGGCGCGAGCGGCGCTGATGAAAAGCCTGGTTGCGCCGATCTCGTACGCGTTCGCGGCGTTGGCTGCTTTCGTTGCCCCGTTGGCTTCGGTTGTTGTTTTGACGGCGGTACCACTCATCTTCTTCTTTCCATCTCGGGAAACAAGAGACAGCGCCGCCGGAGACTAGCTACTCAAGCTGAGTCCGGTTTGCGGCGCGGGACCTACCTCGGAAGAGGCTATCAGGTTTACTTGACACCCATCGATTGCCATGTCATGTAAACCTGACAATCTGCGGGAGGCCTCCCATGCTCATATTCGTACTCACCGTCGTCGCAGCAGGTGCGGCGCTGATTGGCTTCCTAGGCCTGATCTACGGCGTGACCGGACGAGGTGACGCGCGGCGTGCGTTCGGACTTCGCCTTATCCAGAGCGGTATGGCGATCGCCGGCCTTTCGATGATCGGGGCAAGCGTCGCAGGTGGCGAGGGCGATTATGCGATCTACGGTCTCTTGCTGCTGGTCTTGGGCACCGGCGTGACCGCGATCTCGCCCCGGGCTTCGAAGTCGGACTGACGCCATCATCAGATGGAAAGCCGCTTGCGCGAATTACGAACAGAACGCGGTTGGAGCCAGGGCGATCTTGGCGAACGCCTTGGCGTGTCGCGCCAGGCGGTGAACGCGATCGAAACCGGCAAGCACGATCCAAGCCTGCTGCTGGCGTTCAAGATCGCCCAGATATTCGGCCAGCCGATCGAGGCGATCTTCGCGCCCGGTTTGCCGCCGCTAAAGAAGAGGGATCGATGACGCCGTCATCAACAAGGTCGCGCAGGCTGTGGGCGTTTGCGCTCGCGATGGCACTTATCGGTGCGTTCGTGGGCTACGGTTTTGGCTACTGGCTCAAGCATGCGCGCAGCGTTACCGCGTTTCCCGACTGGACCGATGCGGGCGCACTGCTTCTCGCCTTCGGGCTGATCGGGCAGGGCGCGTTCGTCCTCGCGTTGAGCCTCAGCAGCCGCGCCGCCGGCCGCGCGTTCGGCGGCGAAGAAGGGCGCGCCGCAACGCCCGCGCAACTGTCGTTCTATCGTCAGCAGGCCGGCGTGCTTCTGCTCGCCGGCGTGATGCTGGGTCTGCCCGTGGTCGCGAGCCTCATCGCGACCGGGCCGTTGCCGCAGAACGTGAGCATCGCGGTGATGGCGGCAATCGCGCTGTGCTTCATGGCGCAGACGGCCCTGAATATCATCGTGTGGCGACGAGCCGACGAATTCGTGCGCCGCCTGATCAGCGAAACGAGTTCTCTATGTTTCTGGGTTCTGCAGGCGGCCTTGTTTCTGTGGGCGGCAGGCGAGCGCCTTGCCGTATTGCCCGAAGTAAGCACGTGGACCTGTGTGGTCGTGATGATGGGCGTCTATCTCGCGGCCTCGGCTTTTATCAGCACGCGCAACGGCGCTGGCGCTTAAGTTGAAGGAGGAGAATTCGACATGCGAACCATCCACGTGTTTCTGGGCGTGCTTACGGCGATGGCCTTCGCCGGCATGTTCGCGGCTGCAAGCAACGCCGCAACAGCCGGTGACTTGGTCATCCCGGCGCTCATCGGCGTCTGCTTCGGCGCAAGCCTCACATTGCTGCTGTTCGGCAGCAAACGGAGAAGTTAGCGAAGGTCCGTGAGTGCGAGGCGATAACCTGTGAGGTAATTGCGATGGGTCCGCCATACGTAAAATGTGACCGGACACCAAACGGCAGGAACCCTCATGGCCCCGTCATCCGTATCCTCCATCGAAGTCGTTCGCAGGTTTCTAGAGCACATGGAGCGGTTGAATTATGACGCCGCGATGAAGCTCGTCTCCGCAAACTGCGAATACACCAACCCGCCGCCATTGGGTACGGTACACGGCCCCGCAGGCATTCGCGCCATCCTGGAACCCTTCTTTGCGCCGACGCTGGAGAATGAGTTCAAAATCCTGCGCGAGTCGACGACAGGGCCCATCGTGTTCGCCGAGCGTCTGGACCGGCACCGCCTGTCGGACAAATGGGTCGAGCTGCCGGTGACCGGAGTCTTCGAAGTGCACGACGGCCTCATCACAGTGTGGCGGGAATATTTCGACGCCACGACAATCATTTCGCAGTGGCCAACGGGCTAGTGCCAGCGTGGCGAGGCGTCTCTCATCAAAGCTGCCTTAAAACATTGAAACGGAGTCCCAGCCATGTCTCGCCAAACCCACAAATTCTGGCTGAAGATCACCGCCATTGTCGTCGGATCGTTTGGGCCAGTCTTCTTCCTTGGAACGATGATCCAGACGGCGGAACCCGCCAGACTGACGCTCGACATCCTAAGTTGGCCGATCGACGGAGCTACGACGTACGATTCCCCAGACACGCGGTTTCTGTCGGCTCTGACCGGCGGCTTTCTCTTTGGGTGGGGCGTGATGATCTGGTGTCTGTCATCGTGGGTCTATGACGCGGCGCCCGAGGCCGTGCGCCGGACAGTGCTGGCCGGTATTCTCTCCTGGTTCTTTCTGGACAGTGCGGGGTCCATCGCCTCCGGCAACGTGTCAAACGCCTACTTCAACGTCATCGTCCTCCTCGTCGCCGTTGGACCGCTTTGGCTGCCAGCTAAAACCTGAGGGGCTGCGACGGCAGTCCTGTCAAACGCGTTTCGTAGAACTCTTGAATCCCAAAATCTTTGACGCGGTCTACGCTTACCGCGGCGAGACCGTTACAGCTACTTCGTTCCGGCGCCAAAACGGCAGTGTCCACGGCGGATCGTAGAACCAAGCCACTGGCGTGCCGACGGCTTTCCATTTGGAGGCGGCAACGCCGCGCAGCAGTTCGGCGGTCTTTTCGGCGACGGCCTCCGCGCTACGGCTGTTCGAGAACCGAAGCACGGCCATTGTTTCGCCCGGCAGGTCAACGATCTGCACCGCAGGATTGTTCGGCTTTGGCAGCGTTGCGCGGGTATAGTTGGCCGGCATGAAAAAGCGGATGCGCCATTTGCCGCCGCCGTCAGCGCTCTGCGCGACCGGCGCCGTCATGGCGATGCTCTCGCCGCGCGCGGCCTCTTGCGAGACTGGCGCGGTCATGGCGATCGACGTGCGCGAGGTGTTGTTGCCGAAGATATAGTCCGCGAGCAGCCGGAAGCCGGCGGAACGCGCATCCTCCTCGTCGCCGCCCACCGTGACCTCCGCCGCCAGGCGAGGTGCATACTGGCGGACATCGATCACGCCGATCTTCTCGACGACAGTGAACGCGGGTTCCTCCGTCTCGGCACGTGCCGTGGTGGCAGTCGCAACCATCATTGCAATCCCAAGGCTGAAGAGAAATTTGGGCATAGCGGATAACATGGGCGGTTCCCGACGGTTGGCAAGAAGTGCGGGCCGCAGCCCTCGTCCTTAATACGACGATTGTTCGCCTTCGGATCTGCGTCGTGTGGCGATTCCCCGCATTCCTGCGATCGAAACAGCAGCGCGCCGCAGCCGCGGTTCCGCAACACTGATCCAGTCTCCTGATCTCGCCGTAAACTTGAGGCTGTTGGACGGGCTTTTTGATGCCCTCCAAAGGGCTGCGTGGGTTTGGGCCGAACAGAAGCGGCAAACCAAGCAGGGCGCTATGCGCGGCCAACCTCAATTCCTGACAGAGAGAGATGTGTCGACATGGTACGCATAGCAACAGTATTGGCGGCAGGGGCCCTGATCACGGGTTGCGCTTCGCAACCCGAGTTTGCCGGGCCTCCCACGCGTGAACTGGTTCTCGAGAAGACGCTTGCGGGGCGGACCCTGGGCGAAGGCGCTTTCGTGAACAGCATCACGGGCGGAGAAACGAAATTCTCCGTCGTAATCGATGGAAAATGGGACGGAAAAGTCCTGACCCTGGTCGAAGACTTCACCTATTCGGACGGATCGACGGACCGCAAGACCTGGCGTCTCACCAAAACGGGTAACGGCGCCTATCAAGGCGTACGCGAAGACGTGATCGGTGAGGCCGAAGTGCGCCAGGACGGTAAAGGCGTAAGGCTCGACTACTACGTCACATTGTCGACGGGCCTCGGCGGCATCGACGTGCGCTTTCAGGATTTGCTTTATCTGAACGACGACGGCTCGATCGCCAACAAAGCGGTCGTTTCCAAATTCGGTCTTCGTGTCGGACGTGTGAACATAACGATGAGGCCGCAATGATCGCGTCGCGTGGAGCCGCCCGGCGTCCTTTCAAGCACCTGACAAAAAAATAAAGAAGCGACCACTCACGATCCGCACACGGATCAACGCCGTAAGCCGTTTCGAATTGCCGGTGACGATCCTCTGTCGCCGCAATTTGAAACCACGCAAGGAGATCAAACATGTCATTTCTGCGTAGCGCCATCTTGGCAGTCGCATTCGTTCTTCCCGCCGTGAGCGCGCCCGCGTTCGCCGGTGGAATGTCCAAGACCGCGTCGAACACCGTCGTCGACGTCGCGGTCTCAAATCCCGACTTCTCGACGTTGGTCGCCGCGCTCAAGGCTGCCGATCTCGTCGATGCGTTGAAGGGGCCGGGGCCGTTCACGGTGTTCGCGCCGACCAACGCGGCATTCGCGGCGCTGCCGGCGGGCACGGTCGAAAACCTGCTGAAGCCCGAGAACAAGGCCCAGCTTCAGGCGGTGCTCAAGTATCACGTCATTCCGGCCAAGATCGAATCCTCGGCCCTCGCCGGTAAGAAGCTGACCTCCCCGCCGACGCTGCAAGGCGGAACGCTGGCCATCGACGGCACGAAGGGTGTTGTCGTGGGCGGAGCGAACGTAACAGCCGCCGACATCAAGGCGTCGAACGGCGTCGTTCACGTTATCGACAAAGTGCTCCTGCCGGCGAACTAACGCAGGGGCAGTATTACGGGCGGCACTCCAGCCTTTCAGGCGGGGTGCCGCCTTTCCCACATTTTGCCTGCGTACATCCGGCGGCAGTCCGACGTTGGACGTGGCTCAACAATTGACTTCTTTGATTGAGAGACTTCGGGCAGGCTGACCGAATAGCAACGGGCTGGATGCTGACGATGCGCAGTTTGGCTGCCGCTATTGCCGTACTCTCCGTCGGAGTTGCTTTATCCTTTCCCGCTGAAGCAGCACCGCCTCCCTCCAAGGAGACGCAATACCTCGCCTTTCAAATCTTCACCGGATCGGCCAAAACCAGCGTTCCGATCGGTGGGCAGTCCGTCTTAAGCGAGATGCCGCGGGCGAAGGATCTTGATGCCGCCGCTCGCGACATCGTCACCCGCATCGGCGTGACGGGCACCGCGCGTAACAAACTGGCGCTGATCTTCGGACCGGTCTCGTTCGATCATTCGGATGAGCAAGTCGCCGCCTTCATCGCCAGCGTGTTCGACATAGCGCTCGCGCGCGATGTGGCGGTCGGTTTTCATTTGGATGATTCAATCTACTGGGGCGCGCGGCGTGATCTGATCGGCGACAATCGAAACGTCGAGCGTAGCGCGTTCGACGGACCACTATCCAAAGCGCGCAGACTCGATTGGGGGCCGACACCCGACAAGGCCCCGCCGCAGATGTGCATCAACGCGCCCGCCATCGAAGCGGAGGTTCGGCGACGCGGCAGAGACGTCATCGGCAAGGCGATACGCGCCGGACTCGACAGGCTGACGCGCGCCAGGCGTGGTGAGCTTTTTGCGGGCGTCATCGTCGGGTGGGAAACGATGATCGGAAACGATACGGACGGCAGGGCGCTCGGCTACTGCGCCGCCGCCAACCGCGGTTTGAAGCCAGGCGCCACGATCGCGGCGATCGACCAGGCTCGCGTCGACGCGGTGGCGCATTTCATTTCGCTGTGGAGCGCATCGGTCGCCGCTGCCAACGTACCGGAATCGCGCATCTATTCGCACATCGCATTTGCGCCGCAACTGTATCAGCGCGATGCCGTGGGCGGAAACGCAACCTTCGCGCAGCAGGTCAATTTTGCACCCGCCAAAGTCGCGTTCGGCGCCAAGCGCCGCGCTGGGTTTTCGGTGTATCCGCAAGCCGGCATCTGGGAGGCGATCGATGCGCAAGTGCGCGCGCACGGCGACGCACCGTGGGCGTCTGTGGAGGGGGCGAACGTCGCGATGGGCCCGAAGGGGCCTATGTCGTCAGGCATGAGCGATGAGACCTATCTGGCGCGAATGTTCAACCGCGGCGCAGCGGTCGTGAATATTTTTGGCTGGGGCGTCGGCGGCGCCGGCAACGGATTTCGCCAAGCGGCCGAGCGGCCGGATGCGGTTCAATCATACAGAAAGTTCTTGCGCGGCGAGGCGCTTGTGGATGGACCGGTCGCGACGACGGTTGTAGATCGGTTGCCTGCGAAGATCGCCCGCATCCATGAAAAATTGCCTGCCTGGATGCAGAAGCGCGGCGGCGATGCGGAAGTTGAATCGCTGATGCGGCAGCTTGATGCGGCGCTAAGGACGGGCGATCTGTCCAAAGCCGAGGCGTTGGCCGACAAGGTCTTGGCAATCATCGCCATCGGCTGACGTCACGCTCGCCAGAGGCGCGTGCTGATTGAACGCGAGTGACAGTACGCGGTGCAAGAGCGTACCATCATCACCGAAGCTTCTGTATTGCTCTGAGGGCCGCTTATGGAAATGTCGTCCGTCATTGCCCTGGCCGTCTTTGTCGCGATCAATTTCGTCGTCGCGTCGACGGGGGCGGCGTTTCGGCCCGGGGATTGGTATGCGGCGCTGCGCAAGCCGTCTTGGACGCCGCCGAACTGGATGTTCCCAGTCGTTTGGTCGGTGCTCTATTGCGCGATCGCCGTCTCGGGTTGGCTTGTTTGGGAGGCCGCCGGTTCGGAGGCGTGGGGTGCGCTTGCCGTTTATGGCGTGAGTCTGATTTTCAACGCGGCCTGGTCGGCGCTATTCTTCGGATTGCGCCGGTTGGACCTTGCGATGGCGGACGTCGTGGCGTTGTGGTTGTCGATCGCAGCCGTAATTGCCGTGTTTTCACCCGTCAGTCTGACGGCGGCGCTACTGCTTGCGCCCTATCTTGTGTGGGTCACGATCGCAGCGACGCTCAATCTCAGACTTCTGCAGTTGAACGGCGCGCGGGCTTGAGCGGCCATTCTCAGTGCGGCATCAGCGGCGGTGTGTCAGGCCGCTTCCACTGCAACGCGCGCGAACACGGTCAGAAGCTGATCGCGCGTCGCCCGCGCCACCACGCCGTCCGCAACCTCGTTCTGCGTCCACAGCCACGAACGTGCCGGATCGTCGCGCATCGCCCATTTCGGAAACAGGCGTTCATCCGCCGGTGCGCAAAAGCGGCGATTGACTTCAAGGTGACGGTCGTCGCGCGCGATGCGTGCGAAGGCTGTTTCGACAGCGCGCTCGGATCCTTCAAGCAATTGGAGGTAGATGTCGGCGCGGCAGATCAACGCGCCGGTGATGCCGTCGCGCGTGTTGTTGGCGCGCGCGCTCAACAAGATGCCGTTCAGCATCGCGTCGTCGAACCCGAACGGGCGCGAGGCGTAAACGAGTTGATACAGGTCCATCAAGCAAGCTCCCAGCGCCGAATGCGGACGCTATGCGTTCGCAGCCGACAAGTCGAGGGGCCTTCCTAGTTTCCATAACCTGTGAAGTAATTGCGCGCGGTCGCCCTATTCGGCAACGTTGCCGCCGCCACTGCCAATCCGCCGCCGCGCGCGACCACAGAATCCGGGGAAGGACACCATGACTGCGTTTCGAGCATACCTTGTTGCCTTTTTTGTTGTCCTGCTGACCTACACGGCGATCGTGATCGCCAATCACGGCTGGGGCCTGTTCCCCATATTCTTCGGCGACATTGCGGCCATGACATGGCCCGGCCAATTCAATTTGGACTTCCTGGGATTTCTGACCCTATCGGGCCTCTGGCTGGCTTGGCGCCATCATTTTTCGCCCCTCGGACTGATCTTGGGTTTGATCGGTGTCTTTGGCGGAATGGGATTTCTTGTCCCCTACCTGCTGATTGCAAGCTTCGCCGCCAAAGGAGACGTGAAAGAGCTTCTACTGGGTCGAGCGAGGGCTGTCGGGTAATTCGACCAAGCCCGATCAACCGGCGATGCCGCGGTGAAGCTCCTGAATCGCCGCAAGGATCGCCGGCCCGCGCGCCATCGCTCCCGATTTGCGGGGCACCAACTCGCACAGCGACGCCGCGACGGCGCACGCGCCCTCAAAATCTTCGTCCGCGCTGTAGATGCTCGGCGTCACGACGGTGGAGATCCCAGCGCCACGCGCGGCGCGCAAACCGTTGTTGGTATCCTCGATCGCGACACAAGCTGACGCCGGAAGGTCGAGCCCCCGCAACGTCCGCAGATAAACGTCAGGCGCCGGCTTCTTAACGTCGGCGCTGTCGGCCGCCGCGACGAACTCGATGATATCGGTCCAATGCGCACCGAGCGTTGCGCGCAGGAGCTTATCGACGTTCGGCCGGCTGGTGGTCGTTGCGATCGCAAGTCTGACGCCGTCGCGCTTTGCGGCTGTCATGAGGTCTTCGACACCGGGACGCAGATCGGTGGCGCCGGACGAGATCAACTCGCCGTAGAGCGCAGTTTTTACTTTGTGCAATCCAGCGACAAAACCGCCGAGATTGGCTCGCGCCGCATAGCCCGGCTGATGCGCTTGGATGTAGTGCCGGATCCGCTCCTTGCCGCCGGCGACCTTGAGCAGTTTGCCGTAGAGGTCGCGATCCCACGACCAGCCCAAGCCGGCGCGCGCGAACGCCTCGTTGAATGCCGCGCGGTGGGTTTCTTCCGTTTCCGCAAGCGTGCCATCGACGTCGAAAATGAGCGCCTTAAGCATCGCTTGCTGCGCCCATTGCTGCGGCCTTGAACACGCGGCTGGCGAGAATGTCCGCCGCCTCGATGGTTGAAAGATCGTCGACGGTCACCGTCGCGTTCGCGTTGAAGATACGGTTCGCCTGACGCAGCCGCGCGCGGTCGAGCGCGTTGCGGATCGACCGCGCGTTCGCGAACTGCGGTTGACGCTTGCGCTCGGAGATGTACGCGACAAGCGCCTCGCGCGCCGCGCCGCTCAGCCGGTAACTCTGCTGCCCCAAGATGATCTCGGCGATCTGCAGCAATTCCAAATCGGTGTAGTCCGGAAAATCGATGTGATGGGCAACGCGCGAGCGAAAGCCGGGATTGCTGGAAAAGAACTTGTCCATCCGGTCGCCATAACCGGCCAGGATCACGACCAGATCGTCGCGCTGGTTCTCCATCACCTGCAGAAGAATCTCGATCGCCTCTTGACCGTAGTCGCGCTCGTTCTCCGGACGATAAAGATAATAGGCCTCGTCGATGAACAGCACCCCGCCCATCGCGCGCTTCAGCACCTCTTTCGTTTTCGGCGCCGTGTGCCCGATGTATTGGCCGACCAGATCGTCGCGCGTGACCGAAACGACCTGCCCACGCCGCACGTACCCCAGCTTGTGCAGAATCTCCGCCATCTGTAGCGCGACCGTCGTCTTGCCGGTTCCGGGATTGCCGGTGAACGACATGTGCAACGTCGGCGCGTTGGTGGTCAGCGCGAACTTGCGCCGAACGCGCTCGACCAACAGCAGAGACGAGATTTCCCGAATGCGCGTCTTGACCGGCACCAGACCGATGAGATCGCGGTCGAGCCGCGCCAGCGCCTCGCCGATACCCGCGGAGGCGAACTCGGCCTTCAGGTCGATCTCGACAGGCAGAGGAGCTTCGGCGTCGGACATCAAGTGTAGCGCTTGCCTTCAGGGCGATCCGCCGCGTAGAGCCGCGTGGTGTAGCGAACGTTGCGACCGCCGGTCTCCTGCCGCTCCAGCGCGAACCCGTCTTCATGCGCCGGCCGGTTGACGATGAACGAGAGGCGCACCGACTCCCAGCCATGCGTCGCGTCGAAGGCCGAGAGGCGGATGTACTTGTTGCCGTGCGCTTTGCGGCAGGCGGTAAGCTCCATCATCACGCCGGCCGCGTCCTTCACGTCGAACATCGGCAGGCCCCACATCTCCCAATAGGTGTTGCGGGGATGCGGATCGTCGGTGAACTCGAGGTTCACCGCCCACCCGTTGTTGAGGCAGTATTGCACTTGCTTTGTGATCTGCGCGTCCGTCAGGTCGGGCAGGAACGAGAACGTACCTTGGGTGATTCGCATTGGTTTTCCTCACATCGCGGCGGTGGCGGTCGGAACGAAATCGGGCGCGTCGGTCGAGGCATAGTCGAACGTCACCTCCCCCCACACATCGAGCGCTTGGCGCAGCGGCGCGCAACTCTTCGCCGCCTCGACCAGGATCTCCGGCCCTTCGCGCAAGTAGTCGCGCCCCTCATTGCGCGCGAGAACCATCGCTTCGAGCGCGACGCGGTTCGCGATCGCGCCCGCCTGTATGCCCATCGGATGGCCGATCGTGCCGCCGCCGAACTGCAACACCACGTCCTCACCCAGATAGTGAATGAGCTGGTGCATCTGTCCCGCGTGGATGCCGCCGGAAGCGACCGGCATCATCTTGTTGAGCGAGGCCCAAGGCTGGTCGAAGAAGATGCCGTGCTCGAGGCGCATCGGATTGAAGTCTTCGCGGCAGATGTCGTAGTAGCCGCGCGTCGTGTTCGGGTCGCCTTCAAGTTTGCCGACGACCGTGCCGGCGTGAATGTGATCGACGCCCGCAAGCCGCATCCACTTGGCGATGACGCGGAACGAAACGCCGTGCGACTTCTGGCGCGTATAGGTGCCGTGACCGGCGCGATGCAGATGCAGCACCATGTCGTTCTTGCGCGCCCATTTCGCCATCGACTGGATCGCCGTGTAGCCGATGACGAGGTCGATCATGATGATGACGGAGCCAAGCTCCTTCGCCAGCTCCGCGCGCTCGTACATGTCCTCCATCGTGCCGGCGGTCACGTTGAGATAGGTGCCTTTGATCTCGCCGGTCGCGGCCTGCGCCTTGTTCACCGCCTCCATGCAATAGAGGAAGCGATCGCGCCAATGCATGAAGGGCTGCGAGTTGATGTTCTCGTCGTCCTTGGTGAAGTCGAGCCCGCCTTTGAGCGCCTCGTAGACCACGCGCCCATAGTTGCGCCCCGAAAGGCCGAGCTTCGGCTTCACCGTCGCGCCCAGCAGAGGCCGCCCGAATTTGTCCAGCCGCTCGCGCTCGACGACGATGCCGGTCGCGGGGCCTTGGAACGTTTTGATGTAGGCGACCGGAAAGCGCATGTCCTCGAGCCGCAGCGCCTTCAAGGGCTTGAACCCGAACACGTTGCCGATGATCGACGCTGAAAGGTTGGCGATCGATCCGGGCTCGAACAGATCGAGGTCGTAGGCAATGTACGCAAAGTACGAGCCGGGCGTGTTGGGAATCTCGTCGACGCGGTAACATTTGGCGCGGTACTTTTCGCTCGCGGTCAAGCGGTCGGTCCACACCACGGTCCACGTCGCCGTCGAACTCTCGCCGGCCACGGCGGCCGACGCCTCGATCGGATCCACGCCGTCCTGCGGCGTCACCCGGAACAAGGCGATGACGTCCGTATCCTTGGGAACATAATCCGGCTCCCAATAACCCATCTTGCGATACTGCATCACGCCGGCGCGATAGCGGTCGGCGCCTTTGACGGTCTCGGATTTGTTCATCGGCGGGTCCTTGCGTCGCGGGTTTATGCTCTGCGTTTGCGATCCATCAGCTTCAAGATCAAAGGCGTGAGTATCAGCTGCATCGCCAGGTCCAGCTTGGCGCCATGGATCACGATCGAGTTCGCGCGCGACATGAAGCTGCCTGGGATCATCGAAATCAGATAAGGAAAGTCGATGCCGCGCGGGTTGCGGAAGCGGATAACGACGATCGATTCGTCCGGCGTCGGGATCCAGCGCGCGATGAACGGATTCGATGTGTCGACGGTCGGTACCCGCTGAAAGTTGATGTCGGTGTGCGTGAACTGCGGCACGATGTAATGCACATAGTCGGGCATGCGCCGCAGGATGGTATCGGTCACCGCTTCGGTCGAGTAACCGCGCGAAGCCTTGTCGCGATGCAGCTTTTGAATCCACTCGAGGTTGATGACGGGTACGACCCCGATCTTCAGGTCGGCCCACTGCGCGACGTTGACCGTATCGGTCACCACGGCGCCGTGTAGGCCTTCGTAAAACAGAAGGTCTGTGTTTTCCGGAAGCGGCTCCCACTCCGTGAACGTTCCGGGCGTTCCTCCCATGAGGCTCGCTTCCTCGCGATCGTGGATATAGTGGCGCGACATGCCGGTCCCGCTCTGCGCGTAACTGGCGAACAATTCTTCGAGTTTTTCGAAGTGATTGGTGGTCGCGCTGAAGTGGCTGAAGTGTTTGTTGCCGCGCTCTGCTTCTTCCGCAATGCGGCGGCGCATCTCTTCGCGGTCGTAGCGATGAAAGGCATCGCCGTCGATATAGGCCGCGTTCACACTCTCACGGCGGAAGATCTGTTCGAACGTCTTCCGGACCGAGGTCGTGCCCGCGCCGGAGGCGCCGGTAATGGATATGATCGGGTGGGCGATTGACATGGGGCTATCTACGTCCGGAAGAGGCCGCGCTTGGTGAACAGCGGCGAGTCGCCTGGTTCAAGAGTCGCATCGGTATGTAAGCGTTCGACATGCCGCACCATGTCGGCCGAGCCGAAGACAAGCGGCACGCGTTGGTGCAGGGATGTCGGCGCCAGATCAAGGATGCGTTCGCGGCCGGTCGTCGGAAGCCCGCCTGCTTGCTCGATCACAAAGGCCATCGGCGCGGCTTCATACAGCAGACGAAGGCGTCCATTCTGGTAACCGGAGCGCTCGTCGGCCGGATACAGAAAAATCCCACCGCGCGAGAGGATGCGAAACGCCTCCGCAACCAGCGATCCGATCCAGCGCATGTTGAAGTCGGCGCCGCGCGTACCGACGGCACCGTCCAGGCAGTCGTCGATGTAGACGCGAACCGGCCTCTGCCAATGCCGATAGTTCGACGCGTTGATCGCATACTCGCGAACGCCTTCCGCGATACTCACGCTGCCCTTTGTCATCCGGTAGACGTTGTCGCGGCAATCGAGCGTGAAGACGTCGACGCCGAAACCCATGGTGAGAACGAGCGTCGTTTGAGGTCCGTAGACAACAAAGCCCGCCGCCAGCTGACGCGAACCTTTGCCGCCGAACGCGCCCAGTTTCGTGTCGCCCTCGGTCGCCGACGGCAGGATCGAAAAGATCGTCCCGATCGACATGTTTGTGTCGATGTTCGACGACCCGTCCAGCGGATCAACGGCGATCGCAAGCGGCGCCGCGGGATCGAGCGTCTCGATCGCGTGCAATTCTTCTGAGGCGAGCACCGCCACCGGCGCGCCGCGCAGGGCGTCGACGATGATTTGATGCGTCTGAACGTCGAGCGCCTTTTGCACATCGCCGTCCGCGTTGGCCCCGGCCGCGGCGCCCAAGTCGCCGGCAAGCGGACCAAGTCTAACCAGGTTGGAGATCTCGGCAGTCGCCGCCGCGAGAGCCAGGACCGCGCGCCCGACATCGCGATGACCGGGATTGCGCATCGCAATCTTTTCGCAGTGCTCGGAAAGCGTGGTGCGGCCCTGCATTGGCGCGTTGGGTTTCCGTCTGAAGCGTTTGCGGTTCGAAACCCGCTGAAGGCGAGAAACTATGGACTTGCCTTAGCTATTAGGGAAATATCAAATAGTTCGAAGGAGCATAAAAATATATTATGACCGATCGTCCACTCTCCCTGTCGCTGCGCCAACTCCGGGCCTTGGCGGCTGTCGCGGCAAGCGGGACCGTGACGGCGGCAGGTCAAAAACTGAACCTGACCCAGCCTGCAATTTCGCTGCAGATTCGCAGCCTTCAGACTTGGGCTTCGCTCCCGCTCCTGCAACGCAACGCGACCGGCATGACGCTCAGCGAGGCGGGCGACGCCGTGTTGTTGCTCAACGATCGCATCGAAAAGGCGATCGCGGACTGTGTGGCCACCCTCGACATGATCAAGGGCCTGTCGGGCGGACGCGTTTCCATTGGTGTGGTCAGCACAGCGAAGTACTTCGCGCCCTTTGCCATAGCTGAATTCAAACGCCGTTTTCCCGGTATCGACGTGCGCCTGACAATCGGAAATCGTGCCGAGATCATCCGTGCCTTGAAAGAATTCGCACTCGATATCGCGATCACCGGCCGCCCCCCGGCCGAACTCGACTTGGAGCAGGTGCTGATCGGCGATCACCCGCACGTGATGATCGCGCCCCCAAAGCACGCGTTGGCCGGTATCAGAAAGCTCAAGGTCCGGGAACTCGGGGATGAGACGTTCATCGTCCGAGAACCTCAATCGGGGACGCGTGCGCTGATGGATCGGATGTTCGCCGACGCCGGCATCGTCCCGCGCACCGGCATGGAGTTGACCAGCAATGAAACGATCAAACAGGCAGTCATGGCGGGCCTGGGGATCGCTTTCATTTCGGCGCACACGGTCGCGAACGAACTGAAAGACCGTCGGCTCGTAGCGCTAGCCGTCGAAGGCTTGCCTTTGGTGCGCCACTGGTACGTCGTTCGCCGGTCCGAGCAAACGCTGTTGCCGCCCGCGCAAGCGCTGATGGAGTTCCTCGGAACGCAAGCGAAGCAATTTCTGCCCTTCAGCGCAGCGCGCTAACCGACGGACTACCGACCGCGTCCAAGAACTCGCGCCGCAACGCCGGTTCTTCACGGAAGGCGCCCAGCATTGTGCTGGTCATCATGCTGACGCCCGGCTTGTGTACGCCGCGCGTTGTCATGCACTGATGCGACGCCTCGATGACCACCGCAACGCCGCGCGGCGCCAAAACCGTTTGAATGCAATGCGCGATCTGCGCCGTCATTTTTTCTTGAACTTGAAGGCGGCGCGCATAGCCGTCCACAACACGCGCCAACTTCGAGATTCCGATCACGCGGTTCGACGGCAGATACCCGACATGCGCCTGTCCGATGATCGGCGCCAAATGATGCTCGCAGTGCGACTCGAAGCGAATCCCGCGCAAGACGACCATCTCGTCATAGCCTTCGACTTGCTCGAACGTGCGGGACAGAAAATCTTGCGGATCTGTGGCGTAGCCCGAGAACCAATCCTCGAACGCCCGCGCGACGCGTGCCGGTGTATCGCGCAAACCTTCGCGCAGCGGGTCGTCACCGGTCCAGCGCAGTAGCGTTTCGACGGCGGCTTCAGCCTCGGCGCGCGAGGGGCGCAAGGTTGTTACGGCAGAAACGGAAGAGTGAAAGTCGCGGGCGGGAGCAATTGCATTCATGAGCGGTTTGGATCTTCTGCAAGTGGCGTGATGGAACTGATACGCAGCACCGGTACCGGTCGGATCACTTCGCCAAGATTGTGGCGCGGCGCTTCCGGTATTGAGCCCCCGCGTTGGCTAAACCATACTCACGCAAACGGACATGACAGACCCCGCGCCGCCCCAAGACGTCGAGCAATCTGCGAGCCCCCGCCGGGTATTTGTCTTGGGGGCGACAGGCGCTATCGGCAAAGCAACCGTGCGCGCGCTCATCGCCAGGGGCCACAAGGTCGTCTGTTTTGTCCGTCCCAGACCGGAACATAACGAACTGGCATTTGACGGCGCGGAAGTTCGGTTCGGCGAAGCGACAGACCCACACGCGCTCGCGCAGTATGGTTTTCGCGGTGAGCCATTTGATGCGGTGGTCTCGTGCATGGCGTCCCGCACGGGCGCGCCGAAAGATGCGTGGGCGGTAGACTACAAAGCCCATTCTGAAGTCTTGACGGCAGCAAAGCGTGCGGGCGTCACGCATTTCGTTCTGCTCTCGGCGATTTGCGTACAAAAGCCGCGGCTGACGTTCCAGAAGGCAAAGCTTGCGTTCGAGCAAGAACTCATGGCTTCCGATATCGATTATTCGATCGTCCGGCCGACCGCTTTTTACAAATCGCTTTCCGGGCAAATCAATCGCGTGAGAGAGGGCAGGGCGTATCTCGTCTTTGGCGATGGACGACTGACCGCCTGCAAGCCGATCAGCGACGCCGATCTCGGCCGTTACCTCGCCGAGTGCCTTGACGATCCCGCGCGGCGAAACCGCATCCTTCCCATCGGTGGTCCGGGCCCGGCGATCACGCCGATCGATCAGGGAAATCGCCTCTTCGCCCTCACGGGTCGCAAACCAAAGTTCAAGCATGTGCCGGTCGCACTGCTCGACGCGATCATCTGGACGCTCACAGGTCTGGGAGCGCTCTATCCGCCATTGCGGGACAAGGCCGAACTTGCCCGTATCGGGAGGTATTACGCGACTGAGTCCATGCTGGTCTTCGACGCAGAGACAGGTCGCTACGACGCCGACGCGACGCCCTCAACCGGCCATGACACGCTGTTCGATTACTACGCGCGCGTTGTCAGCGGCGAAGCCTCAGTCGATCGCGGGGCGCACAGCGTCTTTTGAAAACGTCTATGCGCCGGTTAACGCGCGGCAGCTTAGTATTCCGCCGCGCGCAATTTACGAACGAACGTATCAAGCCCGGTTGGCGAACCAGATGCCGACAAGCCCGGCAAACGCCGCGAACAACAGGCCAAATCCCTTGGCAGACGTGCTTTCGGCCGGTTTGCTGACTGCAGGTTCAATGGTCGCAGCGGTCTCGGCCGGCGGCGTCTCGGTTGCCGGCGGCGGTGTCGCTGGCTCGCCGGTCGCGGGCGCGTCGCCGGTTGCGGGCGCAGCGGCAGGATCCGCAGGCGTCCCTGCCGGCGCCGCAGCGTCGGCCGGCGCCGGTTGACCCTCGGCGGCGGGCGGCGTTGAGCCTTCCGCGGGCGGAGTCGTTGGTTGAGCGAGCGCCGACGCCGTTGTGGCGGCAGCAAACGCAAAAGCAATGATGGCTTGATTCAGTTTGGACATGGCCTGTTCTCCTCCTTGCTAGCGCAATCTTGTTGACCTACGTACACACTAGAGCCGTTTGGCGACTGAGCCAATTGTTCCGCAGCCGGATCATCCGCCCTGACGTCGAATGATCTCGATGAGGCGCGCGACATGGTCCGGATTCGTCTGAGGCAGGATACCGTGCCCCAGATTGAACACGAACGGCGCGCCCTTCGCGGCCAATAAGATGTCTCTGGCAGCCTGATCGAGCGCAGCCCCGCCGGTTACCAGCGCGATGGGATCGAGGTTGCCTTGGAGCGTAATCCGCGGCCCCAGCTCGCGCCGCATCCAGCTCAAGGGCTGCGAGGTATCGAGGCCGACCGCGTCGACACCCGTCTCTCGCGCATATCGAACGGCAAGCACCCCGGCGCCGCGTGGGAAGCCGATGATCGGCACGTTCGGATGCAACGCCTTGACCGCCTGTACGATCCGCGCCGCCGGCGCGATGCAGAGACGCTCGAACATATGTTCCGGCAATCCGCTCGCCCAACTTTCGAAAAGCTGCAACGCGTCGGCGCCTGCCATGACTTGTCGATCGAGATAAACGACGGTCGCATCCACAAGCCGATCGATCAGCTTGGCGAACCCTTCGGGATCGCGATATGCCCACGATTTGGCCGCTATCTGATCGGCAGAGCCGCTACCTTCCACCATATAGGTCGCAACCGTCCAGGGCGCGCCGGCAAACCCGATCAGCGAAACCTCATTCGGCAACTTCGAGCGGACGATCGCCAACGTGTCGTAGACCGGCGAGAGTTTGTCCGCGACGGCGTCCGGACTGGCAAGGCGTGCGACGGCATCCGCATGACGAACGGGCTCGAGTAGGGGCCCTTCGCCTTCAGCGAATCGCAGGTCGACGCCCAGAGCGTGCGGAACCAGAAGGATATCGGCGAAGACAATTGCGGCATCGAACCCGAAGCGCCGGATCGGCTGCAGCGTCACCTCTGCCGCGTATTCCGGGGTGTAGCACATGTTCAGAAAGCCGCCGGCTTTCTCGCGCACGGCGCGATACTCGGGCAGGTACCGCCCAGCTTGCCGCATGAGCCAAACGGGCGGCGGCGAAACGCACTCGTGCCGAAGCGCCCGCAGGAGTGAACGACTATTCATGTTCGGTTCAAGAGTTCGAGAGTTGGTCAGCGTTGCGTGCATTTTGACCCTCGGATAGTGTGTGACGGCGAAGGGCGAACAAGAGAAACGAGGAAACCACTATGCGTTCGAGTATGCTTGTTGCGATTGCGGTTGCTGGCGCCGGCTTCATTGGCGGCGCCGATCTGGCGGGTGCAGCCGCGTCGACCGCCACCACAAAGCCGGCGGCTGCCGCCGCGACGACAGCTGCTGCCACGCCGGCGCCGGCTGCAACGGTCGACTTGGCTGTCTCGGTCAAAGATGCAAAGGGCGTGACCTACACCGGTGACGCCGTCGCGGGAGAAAAGATTTTCAAGCAATGCGCGACGTGCCATAGCGCGAAAGCCGGTGAGAATAAGATCGGGCCTTCGCTGAACGGCGTTGTGGGCCGCGTCGCCGGCACTGCGGCGGGTTACAATTATTCGACCGCGAACAAGAAGTCCGGGCTGACGTGGACGGAACAGGTCATGTTTGACTACCTGGAGAATCCGCGTGCGAAGATTCCGGGGACCAAGATGTCCTTCGTTGGTCTGAAAAAGCCGCAAGACCGCGCCAACGTCATCGCCTATCTCAAGAAAGTGGCGAGCGTCGCTCCCGCGAAATAGGCTCGTTTCAAACATTGCTGACGGCGGCGGACTCGCCGCCGTTTGCGTTTTCATTGCGGCGGCCTCAGGCGCAAATCCAACAAATGCGCCGGAAACGACAAAGCGAGCAACCCCGCAATCCACAACGGCTCCGCTCCGGTCAGCGCGGCCTTAAGGGTCAGCACCAGTATAGCGCCCGGAAGTAGCGCGGCGATCGTGCTCAGCGCAACGGCCCTGCCGCGAACATAGATCAACACGGCAGCTTCCAGGCCAAGCACCACCAGCACAACGTCGGCGATCGCGCCTGACGTCACGAACCACTCCATGCCGCGTCCTCTGAAAGTGTCATGCGAAAGATCCGTTCATCTGCACGATTTCGTAGTTCAGCACCGCCGCTATCGAAACCCAGATCAGGTAGGGCAGCAAAAGCACTGCGGCGAGTCGTGAGCTGCGCCATGTTGCGCCAATCAGTACGGCGATGGAGAGCCACAACAGGCCGACCTCGAAAAGCGCGTGGTCGGGACGCTTCATCTGAAAGAAGATCAAGCTCCACACGATGTTCAAGAGGCCGTTGATCGCGAAGAGTCCGATGATTGATTGCCGCTCGCCACTGGTGCGCGCGCCACGCCACGCGAGCACGCCCGATACTGCGGTGAACGCAAAAACGACGGTCCAAATCAGACCGAATGCTGCATCCGGCGGCCGCCACGAGGGCTGCTTCAGATTTTGGTACCAAGGCCCCAGATCGGTAAGCGTGCTGCCGATAGCTGCGACCGCAATCGCCGCCGCCGCCGCGATCAGCACTGCGTCCCAGCGGAAGTCGCTTCGCGCACTCACGCCTTGACCACACCCAACAAGTGACCGAGGTCTTTGAAGAAGATGCGTGCATGCGCGGCGGGCTTTGCGCGCACAAGCTCTTTGTTCATATAGGCTTGCCACGTCAGGCGCTGCACGTCGGGATCGGCGCACATGGTGACGAAGCGTTCTCGGCGCTTATCGTTCGCGTACCAGAAGTATTGCATGATGCCGAGAATCCAGAACACCATGCCGTGCGCTTTCATGAAGCGCCGGCGTGCTGTCGCCAGTTCGCGCGCGTTGCCCGTGGCAAGAAATGCGCCCACGGCATCGGCAGCCACGCGGCCGCCCGTCATCGCATAGTAGATGCCTTCACCCGAAGCCGGAGCAACCACACCTGCCGCATCGCCGGCTAGAACGACGTTGCGCCCGTTGTCCCACCGCTTGAGCGGACGCAACGGGATAGGCGCGCCCTCCTTACGCAATGTCTCGCATCCTTCAAGCCCGCCGGCGCGCCGCAATTCGCCGACCGCGTTGCGCAGTGAAAAACCCTTCTGCGCGCTCCCGACGCCCACGCTTGCCGTCTCGCCATGAGGAAAAATCCAGCCATAGAAATCGGGCGAGAGATGACCTTGATAGTAGATGTCGCAGCGCGTTCCGTCATAGGCGCCGGCGTCGCGTGGCGCGCGTATGATCTCATGATAGGCAAAAACGCTCTTCACCTTGCCGCCCTCCGGCACGCAAAGCCGCGCCACCTGCGACCGCGCGCCATCCGCGCCGATCACGCTGCGTGCCCTCACGCGCACTTGCGTCGGCGCACCGTCGGCGCTGCGTTCGGAATAGATGACGTCGGCGGTGCCGTCGCTGTTCTGTTCAAGCGCTTCGAATGTTCCCGTACGCCGCTCGGCGCCGTCTCGCGCGGCTCGCACCCGCAGCCATTCGTCGAACACCTCACGGTCGACCATACCGACAAAGCCGCCTTCGATCGGCATATCGACCTCGCGCTCTGAGGGCGCGATGATGCGTGCTGCGCGCGCACGAGCGACGATAAGGGAATCGGGAATGTCGAAGTCGCGCATCAGGCGCGGTGGGATCGCGCCGCCGCATGGCTTGATACGGCCGGCGCGATCGAGCAGGACGACGCTGTGCCCCCTTCGCGCCAGATCGTGTGCCGCTGTGGCGCCGGCAGGGCCTCCGCCGATCACGACGACGTCGAAGATCTGCGTGCCGCTCATTCTGCCGCTCCATAAGGCATGACGAGCCCGGGCTCATCGTCAACGGGCGCCCGCGTAAGTCGGCTGACCAAGCTGGCTGCAACAAGAAAAAGTAACGCCTCGATGGCGAACACCGATGCGAAAGCGATTGGTGTCGATGCCAAAACCTGTCGCGCAATATCGAGACCGAGCGCGCCAGCAAATCCACCCAAGCCGAACGCAATGGCCTGCGCCGCGCCCCAAAGGCCCATTCGCGTCCCTTCGCGCGCGCCTTTTCCGGCTCCGGCGAAAGACATCATGAGGCCGATAGCCGAAACGGCGAACACGCCGTTCGCCAGCCCCAACGCAAAGACCGCGGGCTGCAAAGCCGACGTCTGTGCAGTCATGCCGGCCCAAGCCAAACCCGCAAGCGCGAAGGCCGAAGCAACGCAGCCGAGAAGGGTCCACACCTTCATCCACTCGGTCTTGTCGCCGCGGATCAACGTTCCGATCAAACCGACGAGCACCATGCCGGCAAGAACGCCGCTATGTTGCACACCGGTCAACTTCGTCGATTCGCCGAGCGTGTAGCCGAAGACAAGTCCGGCATACGGCTCAAGGATCAAATCCTGCGCGCTATATGCGAGCATCGAAACGAACACGAAAATTGTGAAGTTTCGCGATAGCGTCTCCCGCCACACCAGCGCCAGTGCCTCCCGCAGCGGCAAACGTTCGTCGTCGACGGACGTGTGCGCGACGGCATTGCGTTCTAAGCCCCACACGGCAACAAGAGTGATCAAGAATGCCACGCCCGCCACGCCCGACGCGATAAGCGCCAAGCGCTGCGGCGAATAGGGATCTAGCAGTGAACCAATCGTCGCCGCTGTGAACACGATGCCGACAATCATCATGATCCACGTGATCGACGCCGCCGCGGGCCGTCGCGCCGGCGCGACTGCCGCTGCAAGCAAAGCAAGCAGCGAAGTCCCGCATGCACCGACGCCCGCACCGATAAGCGTGAAGGCAAGAACCGCGACCGCCGTTCCAAGGAGAGGCGACTGCGCCATCTGGATCGTCGCATTCGCAGCAAGCACGGCGCCGAGCGCCAGCACGCCCATGCCGCCGACGATCAGCGGCGTACGACGTCGTCCGCCGTCCGCGCTATGGCCGAACGCCGGCCGCGAGAGCTGCAACGCGTAGTGCCAGGCGACGAGTGCCGCGGGCAAGCTCGCGGGCAGCGCCAATTCCACGACCATCACGCGATTGAGGGTCGAGGTGGTGAGCACGACGATAGCGCCGAGGGCGCTCTGCACGAGCCCCAGTCGCACGATACCAATCCAACCGAGAGGCGAGGGCAATGTCAGCCTCCTGAGATGATCGAGCTGACGGCGAACGCGGCAATCAACATTCCCAACACATAGAGAGATGTCCCCGTCGCGTTGTACCAAGGCGCTTGGCCGCGCGGGTCTGCGAGCAGGCGGATCATCGCGAGCCCTTGTGCCGCCAGCAGCACGGCCACGGCGATCGCATGTATCCACTGCCCCCACATCGCAAGCAGCGCAATCACGACCACCTGTGGCGCCGCCATGATCACGCAGGCAAGGCGTGCGGCAGTCCCCACGCCTAGTGTGACGGGCAGCGATCGCACGCCCATCTGACGATCGCCTTCGATCGCTTTGAAATCGTTGAGTGTCATGATGCCGTGAGCGCCCGCGCTGTACAGAGCGGCAAGCGTAACGATGCGCCAATCCGGAAATGCGCCGGCCATGACGGCAGCGCCCGTGAACCAAGCGATGCCTTCGTAAGAAACGGCGACCGCAGCCGGCCCCCACCAGCCGCTCATTTTCAGGCGGAGCGGTGGCGCACTGTAGGCCCACGCTAGGGCAAGTCCGGCGACCGCCGCCCAGAAAACCCAAACGCCCAAGGAAGCCGCATAAGCAAGCGACAGAACCGTCCAAGCAACGGCAATACGCAGACCCCACGTGCCAGGAATACGACCCGATGGAATGGGGCGGTTGGGCTCGTTGATCGCGTCGACATGCCGATCGAACCAGTCGTTGACCGCCTGACTCGTTGCGCAAACCAATGGTCCAGCCAGAACAATGCCGGCAACCGCCATCGCCCAGTGTTCAGTGATCGCGGCGCCGGACGAAACCACACCACACATGAAAGCCCACATCGGGGCGAACCACGTGATCGGCTTCAACAACTCGAGCACAGCCGACGGCGTCGGCAAGGCTGCGCTGTGGTGCGTGATGGGATCGGCGGCGTTTGTCATCACTGTCAGTTAAAATTGACAGAGATGATTTGTCAACACAGGTTGACACTTTATGAGCAGCCGATCGGAGCTACTCCGAGCTTTCCTCGCTCGCGCCCAACCCATACCGGTTCAGTTTGGAATAGAGGCTCTGTCGGCTAAGGCCCAGCATGTCGGCGGCCGACGCACGATTGTTGTTGGTCATGGTCAGCGCGGCCTCAATGCACATGCGCTCCATCGCATCGGTCGTCTCGCGCACGATTTCCCGCAGCGAAACGCGCCCGACCAATTCCTTGAGACGCTCAGCCGTTGGTGTTAGCGCCTGCGCCGACGTCGCGCGGTCGGGAAGGCGACGTCGCAACAGCCGAATGACGAAGCCGTTGTACGTTTCGAGCCCTTCGCGAACGGTGACCGCCGAAATCTCGACGTCTTCTTGTTGACCCAGAGTGGTGTTGAACAACGTGCTGAAGTTCCGAACCCAACCATGCTCCCGCAAATTGGAGACGAGCACCGTCATGTCCACGCCGGGACGTCCGATGAATTGCTCGAGGCGTCGGCCCGCGACAGTTGCGGCGGTTGGCAACTGAGCAAGATCGAGGAATGCAACGTTGGCTTCGATAATCTGAAGGTTCTCGTCGGCAACAACGAACGCGTCGGGGATCCGGTTGATAACGCGCAACAGTTTCGACTTGCCGCCGTCGAGCGGGTTCTCCGTCGAGGTTGCTACAAAACGGACCAAGACGAGAGAGTTGCTGTCTTGCCTGAACGCCGATGCGGACATTGCAAATTCGCCCTGTGCATCGACGAGGCGAACACTCAACGAGTCCGAACCAATAGCGCCGCCGGCTTCCTTCAGCAGAAATGCCGCTGCATCGCGGCTCTCGGGTTGGAACAGCCGCGCAAAGGGCTGACCCGCAAGGACGTTGCTTTCGGCATTGATCAAAGCGCCTGCGGCGGGATTGGCTTCCAGAATTTTTTTGCTGACGGGATCGACAATGAGCACAGGCTCCGACGACACCTGAAAGAGCAGGCGATATCGAGACTCCGCTTGGCGCAGCCGCGTGTAGTCGCGCTCGGTCGACTGCTGAGCTTGCAGCAGCCGCTGCTGCAAGTCCGCTACCCGTCGCTGATCGCGACCAAGAGCAAGGATTCGACCGTCACGACCGAAGTTGAAAGTCATAAAGCGCAGCGGCATTGAGCCATGAGGCGCGCGATGGTTCACTTCGCGCCAACGGCTCGACACTGAATTTTCAGCTGCTTCGCGAAGCAGTTCCTCGATTTTGGGGCGGCTCTCGACCGTGACGCTGTCGACCCAACGTTTTTCGACAATCCCTCGAAACTCGTTCTCGGCAAGTTCGGCATCGAACACAGACAGGTCGCGAACAACGCCGTGGCGATCGATCACCAACGCGACATCGCTGGATCCGGCGACAACCCGCGCGACCGTTTCCGCATCGAGGTCGGCGAATGCTTCGTTCGGCGCCCGAAAGGCGAGGCCGCTATGCGCTTGTCGTGGCTCCATCGCCATGCTCATGATCGGTACCAACGTCAAAAATGGCCTTAGCGTCAACTTCTACGCTAGGCTTTGTGCACCGCACAAGTGGCCTCCCGTATCAGAGTATTCGCGAGATCTACGGCAAGCCGGCCATCGGGAGCGGTAGCATTTGCGCCGACAAGATCGACGTAGTCTCTCGATTTGTTAAGTATGCGGCCGCCGACCATAATCAAGAGTTTGCTGTTTCGCGAAGCCTTGCGCACCCTACTGATCAAGTGCGCCAAGGGCTCCAACAACTCTTCCTGGCTGACCGTTAGCCCGACGAGATCGACTTCTTCTGCTTCTACGATACGAAGGATTTCGTCGTTCGTTGCAGCAAGGTCGCTCGTTGTCCGCCAGCCTTCGGCGTCGAAAAACTCTTGCAGCATGACCAAGCCGAATACGTGCTGCTCGCCGGGTGATGGCGCAAAGAATGCGCGGGGGCAATCGCGGGAAAATGCCTTAAGGTTCACCGACCGCTGCACCACTTTGTGCAAAACCTGATGCAGCCGCCCCAGCCCGATCGTTACATCGGTGAATGTAACGCGGTCTTCTTCCCACCACACGCCAAGTGCACGGGCCGATGGGGCCAAAAGCTCAAGGCAAATTGTTTCCCAATCGAACCCTGCATCGATCAGCGTATCCACCTGCTTAAGCAATTCGCTCGTCGACAAAGCCAACGTCAGACGTGCAAACGCCAGAGGGTCCAAAACCGGCTTGATCGCAGCAGGTTTGTTGACGCTAAAATACCGTTCCGGAGGCTGATGAACGAGGAGCAGGCGCGGCAGAATTTCGCCTTCGATCATCGACGCGAGCGTATCGCCGACGCGATTGTCGCGGCGTGCAGACCGAACGAAATCGACGACAGTGCTGGTATCCACCAAACCGGCCCGAGCTTCTTTGGCCCGAGCTTCAACATCGTGACCCTTACAAAGGGCATTCGAAAAATTGTCGAGAGAAATGGACACCATGCCTCCCCTAGGCGGACTCCCAGCAACTCGGGCTTACACGATCCGCCTGGTTTTCCTGCGTTTCTCCTAAACTGGACACCATCATTAAGTACGCGGTGCCTTTCGCATTGGGGTACTTTCCGTAGCGAAAAATACCCAAACCCTAGCGATTCCGCCGAGGGGCATTAAGCTTACGAAAACTCTAGCCGGGAATTTCGTCGCGCCTTGAGAGACAAAGTGACGCACCTAGCGCTGTGTGTAAACAAAATTGGACGTAAGAAAAATTTGACAGTCGCGTAAACCTGCGTTTACGCTGTTGGACGTTCCAAAGCCGAGGACGCCCGCATGTCGCGACCGCAGCCCGTCTGGTTAGATCCAGATATCACCGTCCGGTTCGATGTGTTGTTCCGGCCTTTGGATGCGCTCGTTGATCGCGTCTCGGCGTGCCCCTGGTCGGCGCACGCCGGCATGGGATCGACATCTTTGCCCCGCCGCAGCGCACCGCCCGAAAGGGCGCACCAACCTCTGTATACCGCTGAACAGCGCGCCCGCCGCGACGCGACGTGGTGGACGACCATTCAAGGAATTCTCGCACCCGTACAATTCCTGGTGTTCCTCGTCAGCCTTGCGCTGGTGGTCAACTTTCTGCTGACCGGCGAAGGCTACGCCGCGGCGACTGTTTCGATCATCGTCAAGACGCTCACGCTCTACGCGATCATGATCACCGGTTCGATCTGGGAAAAAGAGGTGTTCGGCAAGTGGCTGTTTGCGCCTGCGTTTTTTTGGGAAGACGTGTTCAGCATGTTGGTGCTGGCGCTGCACACGGCCTATCTCGCAGCCCTGGCGACAGGCTGGGGCACACCGGGCGAGCTTATGGTTCTCGCGTTGGCCGCATACGCCACCTATGTGATCAACGCAACGCAGTTTGTCTTGAAGCTTCGCGCCGCGCGCCTTGAGGCGCCAGCACGTAACTCTGCATCGCTGGCCACCGGATACGCGGCATGAACGCGACCCTTTCCGTTCAGGGACCAGCCTCGGCCGAAGGCCGGGTATCTGTTCCTGTTGAACGGGAAGTGCTGCGTCAGCGCGGTCAGCGCGAAGTGTTTTGCGGGTTGACGGGCATCATCTGGCTGCACCGCAAAATTCAAGATGCTTTTTTTCTCGTCGTTGGCTCTCGGACTTGTGCGCACCTTCTGCAATCGGCGGCCGGCGTGATGGTGTTCGCCGAGCCGCGCTTCGCAACCGCCATCATGGAAGAGCGGGACCTCGCTGGACTTGCCGACGCGAATGAGGAACTCGACAGCGTTGCCGACCGCCTCCTCGCGCGCCGGCCCGATATCAAAACACTTTTCTTAGTCGGCTCTTGCCCATCGGAAGTCATCAAGCTCGATCTCGCCCGCGCGGCCCAGCGTTTATCGGCAAAGCATCTGCCGCGCGTACGCGTTCTGAATTACTCGGGCAGCGGGATCGAAACGACATTCACGCAAGGCGAAGATGCCTGCCTCGCCTCGCTGGTGCCGCACATGCCGGCGGCCGCGCCTGGCGCAAGCCCATCGCTCCTCGTCGTTGGCGCGTTGCCCGATGTCGTCGAAGATCAATTTCGTCGCCTCTTCGCTGATATCGGTGTGTCGCCGGTCGCGTTTCTGCCCGCTCGCCGTTCCATAGATCTGCCGGAAGTTGGTCCCAACACACGCTACTTACTTGCGCAGCCCTTTCTCGGTGACACGGCAATCGCGCTCGAACGGCGGGGCGCAAAGCGCATCTCGGCCATGTTCCCGTTCGGCGCCGACGGCACCGCTGCCTGGCTGAAAGCCGCTGCCGATGAATGGGGCGTCGACGAACTGCGCTACCGTGCAGCCGTGGCACCCGGCCGCGAACGCGCCAAGCGTGCCCTTGAGCGCTATCGCGCGCGCCTAGCCGGTAAGCGAATCTTTTTCTTTCCCGACTCCCAGCTCGAAGTGCCGCTCGCCCGCTTCCTGTCGCGCGAACTGGGTATGCTGCCGGTCGAAGTCGGAACGCCGTACCTGCACAGACAACACCTGGCCGAAGACCTCGCAGCACTTCCGGACACGACCCGCCTCAGCGAAGGTCAGCACGTCGACCTCCAACTCGACCGCTGCCGCGCGGATCGCCCCGATCTGACGGTCTGCGGTCTGGGCCTCGCCAACCCGCTTGAGGCCGAAGGCCTGACGACGAAGTGGTCCATCGAACTCGTCTTCTCGCCGATCCATGGTTTCGAGCAGGCCGGCGACCTCGCCGAACTTTTTGCGCGGCCGCTCGCGCGCCGCGAACAGTTGAGGGTCGGCGCATGAAACTGACGGTCTGGACGTACGAAGGGCCGCCGCACGTTGGCGCGATGCGCGTAGCGACCGCTATGAAGGACGTGCACTTCGTCCTCCACGCCCCGCAAGGCGACACATACGCCGATCTTCTGTTCACGATGATTGAGCGTCGCGACGCCCGCCCGCCGGTCACCTACACCACGTTTCAAGCGCGCGATCTGGGCGGCGACACCGCGGAACTGTTCAAGACCGCCGCACGCGAAGCCTACGAACGCTTCAGTCCCAAAGCGATTCTGGTCGGCGCCTCATGCACCGCCGAACTCATTCAGGACGATCCCGGCGGTCTCGCCCGCGCGCTCGATCTGCCCGTTCCGGTAATCAATCTCGAATTGCCGTCCTACGCCAAGAAAGAAAACTGGGGCGCGGCGGAAACGTTTTATCGCATCGTGCGCGCACTCGCCGACACGTCGGTACGACCGGCCCCGCGAGAGGGCCGCCGGCCGCGATGCAATCTGCTGGGACCGACAGCCCTTGGCTTCCGTCACCGCGATGACGTCGCCGAAATAACGAAGCTCCTCGCCGAGCTGGGCATCGACGTCGCCGTCGTGGCGCCGATGGGCGCAAGTCCCGCCGATATCGCAAAACTCGGGGAAGCCGACTTCAACGTCGTCCTCTATCCGGAAATCGGCGACTCCGCCGCACGCTGGCTCGAGAAAACGTTCGGCCAACCGGCGGTCCGCACCATCCCGATCGGCCTTGGCGCAACGCGCGATTTCATTGCCGAGGTCGCGCGCGTTGCCGGTGTCGATCCGGCGCCTGTGCTGACGCGCCAAAGCTCGCGTCTTCCCTGGTGGTCGCGCTCGGTCGACTCGACCTACCTCACCGGCAAGCGCGTCTTTATCTTTGGCGACGCCACGCATGCGATCGCGGCAGCGCGCGTCGCGCGCGACGAGATGGGTTTTGCGGTCGTGGGCTTGGGCACCTACGCGCGTGAGTTCGCGCGCGACGTTCGTGCGGCGGCCGAGAGCTACGGCGTCGAAGCGCTGATCACCGACGACTATCTCGAAGTTGAAGAGAAAATCACCGCGCTCCAGCCCGAACTCGTGCTCGGCACGCAGATGGAGCGCCACGTCGCCAAACGCCTCGGCATCGCGTGCGCCGTTATTTCCGCGCCCGTCCATGTTCAGGATTTCCCTGCGCGCTATGCGCCGTTGATGGGCTTCGAAGGCGCAAACGTCCTCTTCGACACGCTTGTCCATCCGCTGGTCATGGGGCTTGAGGAGCATCTGCTCGCCATGTTCCGCGACGACTTCGAGTTCAACGACGCAGCCGGCGCCTCGCATCTCGGTGCGAGCCCGCCGACACCGGTTGCGGCGCCGGCCCAGGCCCCCGCGCAAAAAGCGGCAGCGATCTGGTCGGACGAAGCCGAACTGGAACTCAAGAAAATCCCGTTCTTCGTGCGTGGAAAGGCTCGACGCAACACCGAAAACTTCGCCGCCGAACGCGGTCTTGCCGTGATCAATCTCGGGACACTATACGATGCAAAGTCCCACTACGCGCGGTGACAGGCCGGCCGTTCGGGTCGTCCTCATCACGCTCGACAATCACTTGGCCCGCGTTGCGACGCTGGCGCGAGAGACGCTGGCGCGCGAGATTCCGAAACTGTCGCTCACGCTGCATGCGGCGACCGATTGGGAAAACGACCCCGGCTCGCTTGCGCGTTGCAAGGACGCGATCGCTTCCGCCGATATCGTCATCGCGACGATGCTGTTCATGGAAGACCACATCCGGGCGATTCTGCCGGCGCTTCAAGCCCGGCGTGAAGCATGCGATGCGATGGTCGTTGCGATGTCGGCCGGCGAGGCCATCCGCATCACCAAACTCGGACGCTTCCGGATGGATGCGCCGCAGCGCGGCCCTCTCGCTTTGCTGAAACGCCTGCGCGGCAAGCGCGAAGGCCAGGCGAGCTCCGGCGCGGGCCAAATGGCGATGCTACGCCGGCTGCCGAAGTTGCTGCGCTTCATTCCGGGTAAGGCCCAAGATGTTCGCGCCTATTTCCTGACGCTCCAGTATTGGCTGTCCGGTTCGGAAACGAACATGGCCAACATGGTGCGCTTCCTGATCGACCGCTACGCGGCAGGTCCTCGCGAAAGCTTGCGCGGCAAACTCAAGGCCGCTCAACCGGCGCTGTACCCCGAAGTCGGGGTCTATCACCCGACGCTGAAGACCCGCATGGCCGAAAGCGCTCAAGCGCTACCCACCGTTCGCGCCGCGAAGGGCACCGTCGGCGTCCTCGTCATGCGTTCTTATGTGCTCGCGGGCGACACCGCTCACTACGACGGCGTGATCTCGGCGCTTGAGGCGAAAGGCCTGCGCGCGATTCCGGTCTTCGCCAGTGGCCTCGACTCGCGTCCGGCGATCGAACGCTTCTTGATGAAAGATGGAAAGAGCGCCGTCGACGCCATCGTCTCGCTCACGGGCTTCTCACTGGTCGGCGGCCCTGCCTACAACGACGCCCTCGCAGCGCAAGAGTTTCTCGCCAAACTCGACGTCCCCTATGTCGCGGCCCAACCGGTCGAGTTCCAAAGCCTCGATCACTGGTCGGCTTCCCGTATCGGACTAACGCCGGTCGAATCGACGATCATGGTGGCGATTCCCGAACTCGACGGCGCGACGGGACCGATGGTGTTTGGCGGCCGCTCCGACATTGCGGGCGAACCCTCGCGGATGCGACCCGCCCTCGAACGCGTCGACACGCTCGCCGCGCGCGTTGCCCGCCTTGTCGAGCTGCGTCGGGCGCAAAAGGCAAAGCGCCGCATTGCTGTCGTGCTGTTCAATTTTCCGCCGAACGCCGGCGCGGCGGGCTCGGCAGCTTATCTTTCGGTCTTCGCCTCGCTCTTCAACACGCTGAAGGGCCTGCGCGCCGACGGTTACGACGTCGAAGTGCCGGCGAGTGTCGACGCGCTGCGCGATCGCATTCTCAAAGGCAACGCGCAGAACTTCGGCACCGACGCGAACGTTGTCGCGCGGATCGCAATCGACGATCACGTCCGGCGCGAGCCGCATTTGAAAGAGATCGAAAGCCAATGGGGCCCGGCCCCCGGCAAACAACTCACCGACGGTCGCTCGATCCTCGTGATGGGCGAGCGCTTCGGCAACGTCTTCGTCGGACTGCAGCCGGGCTTCGGTTACGAGGGCGATCCGATGCGCCTTCTCTTCGAGAGCGGTTTCGCACCGACACACGCATTCTCTGCTTTTTACCGTTACATCCGCGAAGATTTCGGCGCCCAAGCCGTGCTGCACTTCGGCACCCACGGCGCGCTTGAGTTCATGCCCGGCAAACAGGTGGGCCTGAGCGGTGACTGCTGGCCCGAGCGCCTCATTCGCGACCTTCCCAATTTCTACCTCTATGCCGCGAACAACCCGTCGGAAGGCGCCATCGCAAAACGCCGTTCCGCGGCAACCCTCGTCAGCTACCTGACGCCGCAGGTAGCTCAAGCCGGCCTCTACAAGGGTCTGCACGATCTAAAATCATCGCTCGACCAATGGCGCGCCTCGCCGCCGGCCGATCCCGCGCAGCGCGCCGACTCGATAAGCCTGATCGCCGACCAGGCCGCAGCCGTCGATCTCACGCTCGATCTGGACGCGTGGCAGCGCGACGCCGGCGCTCAAGCCCTGAAACTGGCAGAGAAACTCTACGAGCTTGAGCAAACGCTGATTCCCGAAGGCCTGCACATCATCGGTGAACCGATGTCGCCTGCGGCGCGGGCCGAGTTGCTGACGGCAATGGCCGACGCACAGGGCGCTAGACCGGCGCGCGCCGCGATCGATGCCATCGTCGCCGGCGCGTCGCCCGCGAAAGCTCTCGCGCTCAGCGGCTTAAAGCCGGCGGAAGGCGCCCCCATTCTTGACGCGCTTGCCGTCGCCAATCTTGAACTGTCCCGCGATGCCGAGATCCCGGCACTGTTGCGAGCGCTCGACGGACGCTTCATCCGTCCGGCGCCCGGCGGCGACGTCTTGCGCAACCCGGCTGTGTTGCCGACGGGGCGCAACATCCACGGCTTCGATCCCTTCCGCATACCCAGCACGCTGGCGCTCAAGTCGGGCGCTGCACAAGCCGCGCGGCTGCTTGAGCGGCATGTGACGGAGAGTGGCTCGCTGCCCCAGTCGGTTGCCATGGTTCTGTGGGGCACGGACAACTTAAAGAGCGAAGGCGGACCGATCGCGCAGGTGTTGGCGCTTCTCGGCGCACGACCCCGCTTCGACAGTTACGGCAGGCTTTGCGGTGCGGCGCTGATACCGCTCGAGGAACTCGGTCGCCCGCGCATCGACGTCATCATCACGCTGTCGGGCATATTCCGCGATCTTCTTCCGCTTCAAATCAAAATGCTCGCCGAAGCGGCGCTCCTCGCGTCCGAAGCCGATGAGCCCGCTCATCTGAATTTCGTTCGCAAGCACACGCTGGCGCATCAAGCCGCGCTGAGCTGCGACCTCGAAACGGCGGCGCTGCGCATTTTCTCGAACGCGGAAGGCGCCTACGGCGCGAACGTCAATCAGATGATCGACGCCTCGTGCTGGAACGACGGCTCGGAACTCGCGGACGCCTTCGAAGCGCGCAAGTCCTTTGCATACGGACGCACCGGCGCGCCGGTGCGCCGCCCGCAGCTGATGAGCGAAGCGCTGAAGAGCGTGGACCTCGCCTACCAGAATATCGAATCGCTCGAGCTCGGCGTCACGACCGTCGACCACTACGTCGACATGCTGGGCGGCGTATCCAGCGCCGTGCGGCGCGCGAAAGGCGAGAGCATCAACGTTTACGTCGGTGACGAAACACAAGGCGCCGCCAAGGTCCGCTCGCTCGCCGAACAAGTTGCGCTCGAAACCCGCACCCGCACGCTCAACCCGCGTTGGTACGAAGGCTTGCTCAGCCACGGTCACGAAGGCGTGCGCCAAATCGAGGCGCAAGTCACCAACACGATGGGCTGGTCGGCGACGGCGGGCAGCGTCGATCCGTGGATCTACGAGAAGATCACCGCGACCTACGTGCTGGACGACGAGATGCGCGAGCGCATCGCGCGCCTCAATCCGAAGGCTTCGATGCGCCTCGCAAACCGCCTGCTCGAAGCACACGACCGCAAGTACTGGACGCCCGACGCCGCGACGCTCGATGCGTTGCGCAAAGCGGGCGATGAACTGGAAGACCGGCTCGAAGGTATTGGCCTAGCCGCAGCCGAATAGGACATGAGGACCAAAGTATGACGACGCTAGTTCTGCCCCGCGCGCCCGCCCGCCGCCTTGACGGCGATGGAAGCGTGCAGGTGCATCTGGATCCGAAGGTCCGCATCGACGGCGCGAAGGTCTTTGCGATCTACGGCAAAGGCGGCATCGGAAAGTCGACGACGTCGTCGAACCTGTCGGCGGCATTCTCGAAAATCGGCAAGCGGGTTCTGCAGATTGGCTGCGATCCGAAACACGACTCGACCTTCACGTTGACGAAAAGGTTGGTTCCTACCGTCATCGACGTGCTCGAAAAGGTGAACTTTCACAGCGAAGAACTCCGTCCCGAGGATTACGTTTATCCGGGCTACAACGGCGTCATGTGCGTCGAAGCGGGCGGCCCGCCGGCGGGCACAGGCTGCGGCGGCTATGTCGTCGGTCAAACCGTCAAACTGCTGAAAGAGCATCACCTGCTCGAAGACACGGACGTCGTTATTTTCGATGTCTTGGGCGACGTCGTGTGCGGCGGCTTCGCTTCGCCGTTGCAACATGCCGAACGCGCGCTCGTCGTAACCGCGAACGACTTCGACTCGATCTTCGCCATGAACCGCATCGTCGCGGCGATCAAGGCGAAGGCGAAGAATTACGACGTGCGCCTCGGCGGCGTTATCGCCAATCGCAGCGAAACGACCGACGAAATCGACCGCTACAATGAAGCGGTCGGAATCAAGCGGATCGCGCACTTCCCGCAACTCGACGTCATTCGCCGTTCACGCTTGAAGAAATCGACACTCTTCGAGATGGAGCCGTCGCCCGAACTCGAAGCGGTTCAGAACGAGTATCTAAGGCTCGCCGCCGCTCTGTGGATCGGCAATGAGCGCTTCGATGCCGTGCCGATGAAGGATCGCGACATCTTCGATTTTCTGGGGTTTGAGTGATGCTCGACGCCGCCTACAACGAACGCCGCGGCCGTATCGAAACATACTTCGATCGCACGGCGCGTGACACGTGGGCACAGCTCACGTCCGACGCGCCGGTCAGCAAGATACGCGCGACGGTGAGGGCAGGGCGCGATCGTATGCGCGCCCTTCTGCTCGACTATTTGGGCTCGGACTTGACGTCGCGCCGCGTGCTCGATGCCGGCTGTGGAACAGGCGCTCTCGCGAACGAAGCCGCCCACCGCGGCGCCCACGTTGTCGCGATCGACGTCTCTGCAGGCCTCGTCGACATCGCGCGCGAACGCTCGGCCCCGGGCAGCACGATCGCCTACCACGTCGGCGACATGCTCGACCCCGTACTGGGCGCCTTCGATCACGTGGTCGCGATGGATTCGCTCATTCACTACGAGCCGATCGATGCGGTAGCGGCGCTCGCAGCATTGGCGCCACGTACAAAACGCTCGATCGTCTTCACGTTTGCACCGCGCACGCCCGCGTTGACCGCGATGCACATGGCCGGCCGCTTCTTCCCGCGCGCCGACCGCGCACCGGCGATCGTTCCGGTATCGGAGCAAGCCCTGCGTGCGCGCATTGCGGCAACGGACGCGCTGAAGGCGTGGCGCGTCGTCCGCAGCGAACGCATCGTCAGCGGCTTTTACATGAGCCAAGCCATGGAGATCGCGCGCACATGACGGTTGGCCTGCCGCGCAAACGGCCGATCGCGGCCATGGTCTGGGGCAACGTGTCGACGGCCCTATTGCCGTTCGCCGACGTGGCCGGCGCGGAATTGCCGCTCGCGCGCCTTTTGCGTCTGTCCCTGTTTCAGGTCAGCGTCGGCATGGCCTTGGCGTTGACGGTCGGCACTTTGAACCGCGTGCTCATCGTCGAACTTGGCGCCGCCGCCACCCTCGTCTCCGTGATGGTGGCGCTGCCCATTCTTTTCGCGCCGTTCCGCGCGCTGATCGGGTTCAAGTCCGACATCCATCGTTCGGCTCTCGGCTGGCGGCGCGTGCCGTACATTTGGTACGGGTCGATGATCCAGTTCGGCGGCCTTGCGATCATGCCGTTCGCACTGTTGGTGCTTTCGGGCGACAACAACGCGCCGGTGATTGTGGGCCAGTTCGCCGCCGCGCTGGCATTCCTTTTAATCGGCATCGGCCTCCAAACGACTCAGACCGCGGGCCTCGCGCTCGCGACCGATCTCGCGCCGGAAGAGGCGCGTCCGCGCGTCGTCGCGCTCATGTACGTGATGCTGCTCGTCGGCATGTTCATCTCGAGCTTCATCTTCGGCTTCTTGCTGATGGATTTCACGCCGTTGCGCCTGATCCAAGTCATCCAGGGCGCAGCCGTCATAACCATGGTGCTGAACATCGTGGCGCTCTGGAAGCAAGAAGCACGCGACCCGATGCGCAACCGCCAGCCGGAAGATCGGCCCCCCTTCGGTGAAGCGTGGCGCAATCTAATCGCCGTTCCCGGCGCGAGACGCTTCCTGACAGCCGTCGCCCTGGGCACCGCCGCATTTTCGATGCAGGACATCCTTCTCGAACCCTATGGCGGCGAGGTGCTGCACATGGGCGTCGGTCAAACGTCGTTGCTCACTGCGCTCTTCGGCGGTTCGGCGCTCGCGGCGTTTGCGGCTGCCGCCCGTCTTCTTGCACGCGGGCGCGAGCCCTTCCGCTTGGCCGCGCACGGCGTTTTGATTGGTCTGCCTGGCTTCGCCGCGATTGTTCTCGCGGGACCTTTTGAGTCCCCGATGTTGTTCTGCATCGGCGCCGGGGTTATCGGATTCGGCAGCGGTCTCTTTTCGGTTGCGACGCTGACCGCGGCAATGGGTTTGGACTCGCAGGGTCGCGCAGGCCTCGCACTCGGCGCTTGGGGCGCCGTTCAGGCGACGGCGACCGGCGCCGCGATCGGTCTTGGCGGTTTCGTGCGCGATGGCGTGTCGGCTCTCGCGGTCGATGGTCGCCTCGGGCTCGCGCTGACGTCACCGACGACCGGCTACGGCTCCGTCTACTACATCGAGATTTTGCTGTTGTTCGCGACGCTGGTCGCCATCGGGCCGCTGGCCCGGCATGCGGCGCGTGACAAGGAACCCAGTTCAAGCCGCTTTGGTATCGCCGACTTTCCGACCTGAAAACACAAGACTCCGCGGAGGAGAAATATGAGCAGCGCATTCTTCGAGATCGACATCGCCTTCATCGCCCTGTGCATGTTTGCGTTGTTCTTTTTCTCGCTCGTCTTCTATTTGCGTCGCGAGGATCGGCGCGAGGGCTATCCCTTGGAGGAGGAGGGCAGCGGCCAGGCACGCTCGGTGAGCTCGACGCTCATCCCGTCGCCCAAGACGTTCATTCTGCCGCAAGGGCAGGGCACAAGCGTCGCGCCGAACTTCAAACGTGACGAGCGGCCCATCGCCGCCAAGCGCGTCAGCGTCGCGCCCGGCTCCCCGATGGAGCCGACAGGCAATCCGCTTGTCGACGGCGTCGGGCCCGCGGCTTACGCGGAACGCGCCCGCGTGACCGACAAAGACATTCACGGTCGTCCCAAGATCGTTCCGATGCGCGTTGCGACCGACTTCGTGATCGCCAGGGGCGACAAGGATCCGCGCGGCTTGCCTGTCATCGGCACCGATGGCGCGACCGCCGGCACGGTCAGCGACGTGTGGGTCGATAGGCCGGAATCGATGATCCGCTACCTCGAAGTCGCGTTGACGAACGGCGGCCGCAAGGTGCTGCTCCCGATGCCGATGGCCAATCTGAAGGGCGGCTTCAAGCCCGCCATCGAAGTCGACGCGATAACCGCGGCTCAGTTTGCCGATGTCCCGGGCTTGCAGAATCCGGATGAGGTCACCTTCTACGAAGAGGATCGAATCTGCGGTTATTACGGCGGCGGTTATCTCTACGCGACGCCGTCGAGGTTGGAGCCGTTGCTATGAGCCAAGGCCACGACGACTTCGCGGTCGAACCGGTTCCCGGTCTGCCGGAAAAACTGCCAGCGGGCGAACACATACTGTGGCAGGGCGCGCCGGACTGGCGAGTGCTTGTACGCACGGCCTTTCATGCCGATGCGGTTGCCATCTATTTTACGGTGCTGATGATTTGGCGCGGCGCCGCCGAGTGGTCCCGGAGCGGTGACATCGCGCAGGCGACGATCGCGGCATCGGCGTTGCTTCCGCTGGCATTTGCGGCGATCGGTATTCTGTCGCTGATGGCGTGGGTGACCAGCCGCGCGACCCTCTACACGATCACCAACAAGCGCGTCGCCATGCGCGTCGGCGTCGCCATAACGAAGACGTTCAATCTCCCGTTTGCAGCGATCGGCGCGGCCAGTGTCAACCTGCGCCGCGGCAACAACGGCGACATCGTCCTCGCGCCGCAGGGCGACGTTAGGCTCGGGTTCGCGCACTTGTGGCCGCATGTAAGACCGTGGCAGCTGCGCATCCCGCAACCCATGCTGCGCGCGATACCACAGGCGCCCCATGCCGCGATGTTGTTGTCGAGCGCCTTGCGCGAAGCGGCGCGTGCGCGCGGCATCGAGGTAGCGCCGATGCCGCCTGCTGCCGAATTACCGGCGAACGACGCGGTCGCGCACGAGGGTCGCCTCATGCCGGCGTCCGCAGCTATGTGAGGAGCAGACAAGATGAGCTCACTTGACGAACGGCCTTTTCCACGCGGTGCCATCATCGGCGCAGGGTTGTTGATCGGACTCTCGATGGTCATGGTCGGCGCCGCGCAGCTATACAAATTCTCCTCGCCGCCAGTGGCAAAGCCGGCGCCCACCGCCGAGGAAATTGCCGAAAGGCGAGACCTGCGGTTCGTTGAAGTCAACGGCGTCGCCGTACAAGCCATCGACGCGACAACCGGTGCGAAAGTCGTCGACTTGGTGGAGTCGGACGGCTTTATCCGCGTGATCCTTCAGGGCCTTGCGTTCGATCGCAACCGGATGGGCAAGCGCGAAGAGCCGGTGTTCACGCTGACGCATTGGACCGACGGCCGCATCTCGATCGAAGACAAGACGACGGGCATCAGCATCAATCTCGGCGCGTTCGGCGAGTACAACAAATCCGCTTTCCGCAAGTTGCTGTCCGACCAGGCGCGCGCATCATGAGCCATTCGTTCGAAACCCCGTGCACGATCGAGATCGAGCATAGCGCCGACTATCTGCATGCGCACGTGACGTTGGACGGCGACCTCGCGATCGGCCCGGGCGACCGCGTGCGCGTGCATGGCGCGCCGGTGCGCGTCGCCTTCGGTCAGACGCTGCGCGAGCGTCGTCTGGCGACCGTCCAGCGCGCGGGCTGGTTCCGCCGCGCGTGGACGAAGTTCACCGCACGCTTCGAATTGACCGAACTCTATGAAGTCAGCTTCACACCGAGGAGAACGCTATGACGGCGACGCTTGCGGCTCCGCGCTCCTTCGACGGCGCGCCCGACACGATGCAAATGGCGGTGCAGGACACAGTCCTGAGCCCGCGCTTCTACACGACCGACTTCGCGGCCATGGATCGTTTGGACGTCGAGCCGGTGCGCGCGGAATGGGACGCGCTGATCGCCGAGATGGTCGCCGATCCCAACCGCAATCACTTCAAGCGCACCGAAGACTTCGTCAACCGGCTCGGCGACTTGCCGGAAGGATTGCGTCGCGAGTTCGTCGACTTCCTCGTAAGCTCGCTCACCGCAGAGTTCTCGGGCTGCGTCCTCTATGCCGAGATTGCGCGGCGCGCAAAGAATCCGGATGTCAGGCAGTTGTTCAGGCTCATGGCGCGCGACGAATCCCGCCACGCCGGCTTCATCAACGAGTGTCTGAAGGACTACGGCATCGGCATCGATCTCGGCTTCCTGACCAAGACGAAGAAATACACGTTCTTCCGGCCGAAATTCATCTTCTACGCGACGTACCTGTCAGAGAAGATCGGGTATGCCCGTTACATCACGATCTATCGTCAGCTGGAACGCCACCCCGAACTGCGCTTCCACCCGATCTTCAAGTGGTTCAAGGAATGGTGCAACGACGAGTTCCGGCACGGCGAAGCGTTCGCGCTGGTGATGCGCGCAAATCCGGACCTGCTGCGTGGCGCCAACAAGCTTTGGATTCGCTTCTTTCTGCTTGCGGTTTACGCGACGATGTATGTACGCGACCACGCGCGGCCCCATTTCCACGCTGCGCTGAAAATGGATCCGACGGAGTACGACTACAAGGTCTTCCGGATCTGCACCGAGATTTCGAAGCAGGTCTTCCCGGTCTCGCTCGACACCGACTGTCCGCGCTTCCGCGCGCGGCTTGAACGCTTGCGGCAACTGGCGCTCGCGATGGACGCGGCAAAGCAGCAAGGCGGCATCGTCGGTGCGATCAAACGCGTCGGCAACGCGGCGGCGCTCGCCGTAACGTTCGCCGCGCTCTATTTCACGCCGGTGTCGCGCAACCAACTTCCGCAGTCCTCCCGGCTGGCCCCGGCGTGGTGAGGTATTGATCCGATGACCGAACACGGGGTGACGGTCCTGCTGACGATTTTGCTCTGGTGGTTCAGCACCGGCGTCATTTTCGTGCTGTGTGGGCTGCCCCGTGTCACACACCGCTGGAGCATGATGGCGGCATCTTTAGGCTTGGTCGCCGCCGCCTACGGTGTCGCCGTCACGGCGTGGGACACCACGGCGTCCGGCGCCTACCTCGCCTTTGCCTGCGCGCTGGGGGTGTGGGGCTGGATCGAGATGAGTTTTCTGTTCGGCTATGTCACCGGACCGCGCGTCGACAGCTGTCCCGACGATGCCGAAGGTTGGCGGCGGTTCAGCTTGGCCTCGCAGACGCTGATCTATCACGAATTGACGATCGTTGCGGGCGCGGTGCTCGTGGCCGGCTTGAGCTGGGGCGCGCCCAACCAAACCGGCACGCTTGCATTCTTGATCCTCATGCTGATGCGGATCAGCGCCAAGCTGAATATCTTCTTGGGCGTGCCGAACCTGACCGACGAGTTCATGCCGCCGCATCTCGCGTACCTGAAAAGCTACTTCCGCAAACGGCCGTTCAACCGGCTGTTTCCGATTTCGGTGGCGTTGGGATCGTTGCTGGCCGCCTGGTTGTTTCAGCGTGCGTGGCACGCAAACCCGGGGAGCGGGGAATCGATAGGCGCAGTTCTGCTGTTCGCACTTACGGCGCTCGCGATCCTAGAACATTTCTTCATGATGATGCCCCTGCGCGACGCCTTACTTTGGCGCTGGGCGATGCCGAAAGCGCGCACCGTGCCGCCGGACGAAGGTTGAAACCGAGAATCAAAGTGGCGCGCGAGCGCGGAATGAGAAAGAATAGGGACAAGGGAGAGGACCAATGAACTACGAAACGTTCTTCAAAGCGCAGCTCGACGGCCTGAAGGAAGAAGGCCGCTACCGCATCTTCGCGGAACTCGAGCGCCGAGCCGGCTCCTTTCCCGCGGCGACGCGCTACCTCGGTGACGAGACCGGAGACGTTACGGTGTGGTGCTCGAACGATTATCTCGGCATGGGCCAAAACCCCGTCGTCATTCAGGCCATGCACGAGACTCTGGACCGCTGCGGCGCCGGCGCCGGCGGCACGCGCAACATTTCGGGCACAACCCACGCGCACGTGCTTCTCGAACGCGAACTCGCCGACCTTCACGGCAAGGAAGCCGCGCTCCTGTTCACCTCCGGCTATGTCTCGAACTGGGCAAGCCTAAGCACGCTGGCCGCGCGGCTGCCCAACTGCGTCGTGCTGTCGGACGCCGGCAACCACGCGTCGATGATCGAAGGCATCCGTCACAGCCGCGCCGAATGCCACCTGTTCAAGCACAACGATCCCGAGGATCTCGAGCGCAAGCTTCAGGCCATCGAGCCCGGCCGGCCGAAACTCGTCGCCTTCGAGTCGGTCTACTCGATGGATGGCGACATTGCGCCGATTGCCGCGATCTGCGATGTCGCCGACCGCTACGGCGCCATGACGTATCTCGATGAAGTCCACGCCGTTGGCCTTTATGGACCACGTGGCGGCGGCGTTGCAGAACGCGAAGGGCTGATGGACCGTCTTACCGTAATCGAAGGCACGCTCGGCAAGGCGTTCGGCGTCGTGGGCGGCTATATCGCGGCCTCAGCTGCGCTTTGCGATTTCGTGCGCAGTTTTGCGTCGGGCTTCATCTTTACGACGGCGCTGCCGCCGGCGATCGCGGCCGGCGCGTGCGCCAGCGTCAAACATCTCAAGTCCAGCCAGATCGAACGCGCCCGCCACCAAGAGCGCGTAGCCAAGGTGCGGCGCCGCCTGCGTGCGATCGGAATTCCGATGTTGGATAATCCCAGCCACATCATTCCCGTCATGGTCGGCAATCCCAAGAAGTGCAAGCTGATCAGCGATTGGCTTTTGGACAACCACGGCATCTACGTGCAGCCGATCAACTACCCGACGGTACCAAAGGGCACCGAACGTTTGCGCTTTACGCCTTCGCCGATGCACTCGGATGCCGACATCGACAAGTTGGTGACGGCGCTGTCGGAAATCTGGTCGCAGTGTGCACTCGCGCGCGTCTCGAACGCGGCGTAAGAGCGCGAATGGCATCGGTGCGTGCGCTGCGCCAAAGGCCGGTTTGGCCGGCCGAGGCGATCGTCATCCCGGCGATCGGCGCCGACGGGTCGCTTTCCCCGATCGGCAAGATGGAGGCGCACCGTTCGGGCGCGCTTCATCTTGCGGTATCCGTTTTCGTTTTCAGCGGCGAGAAGCTCTTGCTCCAGCGCCGCGCCGCAGCCAAGTACCACTGCGGCCTGATGTGGGCGAACACGTGCTGTTCACATCCGAACTGGGGCGAGCGCCCCGAAGCGGCGGCGCAACGACGGTTGTTCGAGGAGTTGGGTCTTAGGCTCAATCTCGTTCCGGCAGGTGTTATCTCCTACCGTGCGCAGGTAACGGCCGGTCTCGTCGAAAACGAACGCGTCCAAGTCTTTCGCGGCGAGGCAGATGCAGCCACGCTAAGCGTCTCGCCTAACCCTGACGAGGTTTCCGAAATCCGTTGGGCGACACCAGACGTCTTGCGGCAAGAGGCGGACGAAAGGCCGGACAACTTCGCGCCGTGGTTCAGAATCTATCTTGCGCGCTGGCCGGAGCTGGAGCTCTGAACCACTAAGCCGCACGCGCCTTTGTCGCGACCCAGATGATCCAGACGAAGACCGGCTGAAACAAGAGCCGCCCCCACAACGCCGCGGCGCCCAATTCCGGATAGCGCTCGGCGTGTAGAAGCATTTCGACATGCACCGGCGTTACGCACACGGTGAAGACCATCAGGGCAAGTCCAGCCACCCGCCGCAACCGCTCGAACAAGAGCCCGAACGCGCCGGCAAGCTCGCACACGCCCGTCGCCAAAACGACCTCGCGTGGAAACGGCACATAGGGCGGCATTGCACCGGCCATCGCCTCGGTCCACACGAAATGCCCGATGCCACCCAGCAGGAACCAGACGAAGACGAGCCAGAAACCCGCGGTTCGCAGCCACTCGCCATAAGGCCGTCCAGAGTGCATGGCCGACATCTGTCCTCGAAACACGCCGCAGGTTATCCTCGCCGCGACAGGCGGGGACCAAAGCCTAATGCTATACGATATCGCCTCGCGAGAGCGCACGCCGCGATCTTCTCCATCCTACCGGACGATATTGATATCCGCTGCGGGCACGGCGATGTCGGTGTCGTTCGCCGTCGCCGCATTTACGGGCGCGCAGGCGATCCCCCGCATCGTCGATGCCGGGCTTGAACGGATCCTGCAGTTCATGGTGCTGCTCAAATTCGCCACCGTCGCCGGCGCATTGTGGCTGGTCGACTGGCGCCTGCATCAAGCCGTGAGTTCGCGCCTCGCCGTGGGCTACATCGCGGCCGTCGTCCTGATGGCGCGTCGGCGCCCGCTCTAATGTGGCAGTCGGCTTATCCGGGTTCCGCTGCGCTGCTCTTTCACGCAGGGCTGCTGTTGGGATTGCTGCTCGGTTGGCGCGACGGATTTAGCCAACGCCGGCGCTGACGCAAAAAAGCCGGCCCCTCTCAAGGCCGGCTTCAAGTTTGTATGTGCGACCGCGTCGTCGAGGGGGACTCAGCGCGGCGGTGCGTAGTTGTGTAAGACGGCCCAGTCGTACCAATTGTCGACGACGGTGCCGGTCAGGAGAATGCCGATGCCGCCGGACAGCGGCGTCAATACCGCGAACCACCAAGCCCAGCGATGGATGGATTCCATAGAGGCGTTGAAGCCCATCGTCCAGCGCCAGAACAAAGCCGCACGCTCCGATGCCGTGCCGCGATCGGCGATCTGCTCAAGTTCGCGGTCGCCGCCATAGCGCGTGACCGCCAGGATCGTTGCGCCGTGCATCGCAAAGAGCAATGCCGACCCATAGAGGAAGGCGATCGAGAGGCAGTGGAACGGATTGTAGAAGAGGTTGCCGTGGACGAGTGAGAAGTTGTTCGTCCAGTCGAGGTGCGTGAATATCCCGAACGGCACCGCCTCGCTCCAGCTGCCCATCATCACCGGGCGGATGAAGCCCAACACCAGATAGAGCCAGATAGCAGAAGCGAAGGCCCAGGACACATGCGTGCCCAGGCCCAGTGCGCGCGCACGCCGGTAGGTGCGTACCCACCACAAGATGATCGCGGTCGTCAGAAAGAAGCCGGCGATCAACCACCAGCCGCCTTCCTTCAGCGGCGGAATAATGCGCAGCCCGTGTTCAGGCCCCGGCGGGTTCAATGTCAGCCATGGCAACTGAACGACGAACTTGACCGGATCCCAACCCACCGAAGCCCACATGTTGAGCCCGATGATCTCGATCGCGATGAAGCCGCAGAACAGCGACATGATGCCGGTCCAGCCAAGATAGATCGGCCCAAGCTGTGCGTTACCGAGCTTGCCGATCCAATACGAGAAGATCGGCTTGCCCGAGCGCTCGGAGTCGCCGAACGGCAGCGGTAAACCCAACTCGGGTGCCGATCGGACTTGCACTTGCGTGAAGATGTTTTGATAGCGTGCCATGGGTGTCTCCTCACGAACCTGGTGCCGGCGGGCCGGAATAGGGGGGCGGCGGTGTGCCGCCAGGATCGACCAGCTGGTATTGCCACAGCCACCACTGATCCCACGCCTCGCCTTGCGGCCAATAGGTTCCTGAAATCACGATGCAGATCGCGCTCCAGAAGCCTGCCGACAACGCGAGAAACAGACCCAAGCGGTGAATGCCGAGCGGCCCGATCGAATAGCCGATGAAGTCGCGGAAGAATGTGTCCTCATGCTCCGGCGTCTTCATTTCCTTGTTCCGGCCTGGATTCGCCGCCGAGAGAATCAGCGAGCCATGCAGCGCGAGCGCGAAACAGGTGGTGAAGAAGAACGACACCGCGATCATATGCGCGGGATTGTAATGAAAGTTGCCGTAGGTGTAGCCCGTCGCCGACACCCAATCGAGATGCGTGAAAATCCCGTAGGGGAAGCCATAGTGCCAAGCGCCCATCAAGACGGGACGAATGACGGTCAGCGTGACATAGGCAAGGATCGCGACGCTGAATGCGACCGGCACGTGATAGCCGATGCCCAGCTTGCGGCAGATCTCAACCTCGCGCAGCGCCCACGAAACGAAGGAGCCGATGGCACAAACGGTGATCGCCTGCCAAAGCCCACCCTGCCTGATAGGCGCGAGTTGCAGCCCGAGATCGAGCGGCGGTGGCTGAATGTCGATCAGCCATGGGTTCCATTGCCCTTGCATTGAAGCGCCGTAGAAGATGAGCGCCGTGCCCAACGCAGCGAAGAACGCCGCGGTCACCCCGAAAAAGCCCACGTAGAACGGGCCGACCCAATAGTCGAAGAGATCGCCGCCGATCAGTGTCCCGCCGCGAACCCGGTATTTTCGTTCAAAACTCAGCAGTGCCATGCGTTTCGTCTCCCGGTCTGTGGCGGTCTATGCCGTCCCCGAATTTCGCGGAGGCCCTCGTGTGGAGAGGGCGTCCGCGAAGATTGCCTGAGCCCCGTTGCAGAGGCTCACGCGCGTTATGCCGGCTTGGTTGCCGGCTCGAGCGCCGAAGTTGGCGCGGCCGCGGGCCTCGGTCCTTCGATCCAGTTGTAGCGATTGGTGCTCAACAGAATGAAGTGAATGAGAAGTGCCAGCGTGAAGAGAAAGATCGCGAGTGCCACGAGTGCACGGCGCGGATCAAACAAGAGCCAAATTTTCCACATCTTGCGTTTCTCCTATCCGAACAGTGTTGTCGCCCACGCTTGCGCGAGGCCGATGCCGTTCTGCAGCTCGGAATATCCTTCAGGTCCCGGCAACCACGGGCGCCACATCCACACGAGGACATGCGCAATCAGCGCGATGATCGTGAAGATAATGAAGCTCGTCATGAAGATGCCGTGAAATTCCTTGGCTTCGGCATCGGTTAGCCCCGATAGGGTTCCTGTTCGTTCGTCTCGTTGCGCCATCTGTTCACCTCCTCAATGGCCTTAGTGTGATCGCCGGAGCGTTGCTCAGCGGCGCAATGCAGCTCGGCTTACGCCGGGCTTTCCAAGACACCGGCGTTGCCGGGTGGTGGAACCTGTATTGGTCGGAAACGTGCGAAAAGCTTCGCGTCATGCGGCGCGCCCCTTCTGCACATCCGCATGCGCAGCGGTCAGCCGCGCGTGCGTGACGCGAGCTTCGCCGGCCAGACGCGCGTGCCGCTCCGCGGCGTCGCGTAGTTGTTTGGCAGCGGAAATGCGCACGAGAACGGGTTGCGCATCGACGATTTCGTCGAGCGCGGTTTTCGCGTCGTCTTCCCAAGGAATCTCGACATGCAGGCGCGACGGCGTCGCCTCGATCTTGTCGAGCTGCGAGGCGAGGGGAAGGATGTTGAACAACGCATCGAACAGGGCGTTGCAGACTTCCTGCACAAGATAGGTCGCGCCCGCATAACCCATGAAAGGCGTGCCGGTGTGGCGGCGGATGATCGCGCCGGGGAAAGACGCGGGCACATAAATCGCCCGCGCACCGCTTTCGGCCGCGTACATGCGTTCGTTGTAGCTGCCGAAAAGAATCAGCGGGGTCTTCGTGCGGACCGCATCGCGCACGGCCGCGTTGTCAGGCTTCACGCCGGCGCTGCGCGCGAACGCAAAAGTGCAGGGCAGGCCCATATCCGCTTCAAGGAAGTTCCGCACGCCGCGCGCATAGGTTTCGGTGGCGACGATGGCAAAGCTCGCGGTACCGAAGAAGTCCTGCGTTACTGAGCGCCACAAATCCCAAAGCGGCTTGATGGTGGTGTGTTTCTCGCGCGTGATGAAAGGCTCGGGATCGATGCCCGTAAGCTCGCCAAGTTTGCGCAGGAACTTCGTCGTCGAATCGAGTCCGATCGGCGCTTGCAGATAAGGCCGCTCGAGCGTCTCGCAAAGGTTCCGCCCGAATTCGCGGTACATGCAGACGTTGACGTCCGCTTCCGCAAGCTTGCGGATGTCGGCCAAATGGCTTCCCAGGGGGAATACGACGTTGACCTCGCATCCCGTGCCCTCGATCAGGCGTCTAATCTCGGCAAGATCCGACGGCATGTTGAACACGCCATAGATCGGGCCGATGATATTGACCTTCGGCCGTTCGCCTTCTTTGCGCGGGCGCAGCTTCGGCACTTTCTTCGGCCCGAATTGCGTCCACAGCCACGTCAGTGCGCGGTCCGCGCTTTGCCACTGATCCTCGTCGATCGTACGCGGCAGGAAGCGCTGAATGTTTGTGCCCTCGGGCGTCACGCCGCCGCCGATCATCTCGGCGATCGAGCCTGTGACCACGACGGCCGGCAGATGCGGATCGAGTGTGGCCCATGCCCGCTTCATGGCGCCTTCGGTGCCGTGTTGCCCCAGCTCTTCTTCGCCGAGCCCAGTCACCACGATGGGTAGTTCATGGGGCGGAAGCGCGTCGGTGTAGTGAAGGACCGACGTCACCGGCAAATTCTCGCAGCCCACCGGACCATCGATGATGACCTGCAGGCCCTTGATCGCGGTGAACGCATAGACGGCGCCCCAATAGCCGCCGGCGCGATCGTGATCGAGGATCAGCATCCGACGGCCTCCTCGGATTTGCGCGCCGCTGCTTGTATCTTCGCGTACTTCGCCTTGAATTCGGGCCGGTCGGTCGGGACATCTTCCCAAACACCGGTCGCATGCCCTTCGCCGACACCTTCGAAGAAGGCACTCATCCGGTCGAAGCGCGCCTTGTTGCCCAGCGCCGCGTTGATCACCGTCGCCAGCGACCCGGCGCCCGCGGGCCCCATCAACGGCCGCGCTGAGATCAGATTGGTGAAGTAGAGAGAAGGGATCGACTTCTGCTTCGCATGCTGCACGACCGGCGTCGTGCCGATCGCGAGGTCCGGCGACAAAGCATCAACCGCGGCCAAATCTTGCTCGAGCGATGCGCGATACTGCACCGTGGCGCCGTGCGCTTCGAGCCACGCTCTATCGTCGTCCGACCACGGCGTCCGGGGACATGCAGTCCCGACATAGGGAACATCCGCGCCGCTTTCGATCAACAACCGGGCAACGAGAAGCTCAGAGCCCTCATAGCCTGTGACGGTGATTCGTCCCTTAATTGGTTTTGCGGCAAGCGCCGCGGCAATCGCCGGCAGAGCGCGGTTCTTCGCCGCTGCGATTTTGGCTTCGGCGATTCCGCATGCGGTGCCGATGGCCTCCAGCCAAGCCGCGGTCCCGTCGCGTCCCACAGGCGCGGACCCCACGACCTTGCGACCGGCCGTTTCGAACTCGCGCACAGAAGCTTTGTAGAAGGGATGGATCGCGGCGACGGCGGCGCAATCGAGCGCCGCATAAAGCTCGCGCCACTCGCGCGTGGGCACGACGGGCCCGGCTGCCAGACCCATCGGCTCCAGCATCATACCGATGCCGACGGGATCCGCCGGAAACATCTCGCCCAGCAACGTGATCGTGGGCAGGCTCGATCGTTCGCGCGGCGCAGAAACCGCGCCGGCTTCAGCCTCGCCGCGCGCGTACTTCAACATCGCGCCGGCGAGCACGTCCTTGGCCTCCGCGTGCGTCGGCACGCCAAAGCCCGGCACATCGATGCCGATGATTCGTACGCCGTTGATTTCCTTCGGCAGCAATTGAAGCGGCACGCCCGAGGCGGTCGGCACGCAGAGATTCGTGATGATGACTGTGTCATAAAGCTCGGGATCGGCGAGTTTGTGGACCGCCTCGCGGATGTCCTCGAACAACTTGCCGGTGACCAACGTTTCGGAATTGAACGGCACATAACCCACGGTTCGCCGGGCGCCGTAGAAATGCGATGTGAAGGTCAAGCCGTAAACGCAGCAGGCCGAACCCGAGAGAATCGTGGCCGTCCGCCGCATCCGCAGGCCCACGCGCAGTGAACCAAAGGCCGGACACATGCTTTGGGGCTGATCGTGCGGACCTTTCGGGTAGTCGGCCGCATATCGCTCAAGAATTTCCGATTTGCCCGCAGCTTTCGCCGCAGCCTTCAGCTGAGACGCGCCCGCGTGACACCCCGCGCCGTCGCCTGACGCAGCAAGCGGTGCATGTGCTTCCGGCGTTGCCGGGGCGGCAACCGCCCCTTCGTTCGAGAGCGTGGCCGTTCCGGCAGCGTCGTAAACAACTTCGGAGGCAGGTCTGGCTGTGGGTTCGCGTTCGTCCATATCAGACCTCGTCGTAGACGACCTCGAGTGTTCGTTTCTGCACGAACACGCCGCCGCGCATGTCTGACTGGTTCGCCGGCTGCAACGTGAAGCCGCGTCCCGTCTCTTCGGGTTTGAAAAGACCGAGCAACGCATCGGACGTCAGCGGACGGGGATGCACCGGCGGCGCCTCAGCGACGTTCATCGCCAGCATCTCGAACATCGGCGCCCATTCGGTGCCAGGCCTTCCGATGATCTGATAATTCGCGCTCTTGCGGCGGATGTCCTCGTTGGCCGGAATCGCCGACAAAACGGGAATGCCGACAGCCTTCGCGAAAGCCGCAGCTTCCCCGGTGCCGTCGTCTTTGTTCACGACCATGCCGGCGACGCCGACATTGCCGCCCAGTTTGCGGAAATACTCGACTGCCGAACAAACGTTGTTGGCGACGTACAGCGACTGCAGATCGTTCGAACCGACAACGATAACCTTCTGGCACATATCGCGCGCGATCGGCAGGCCGAACCCGCCGCACACCACATCGCCCAGAAAGTCGAGCAATACGTAGTCGAAATCCCATTCATGAAAGCCGAGTTTCTCAAGCAGCTCGAACCCATGAATGATGCCGCGCCCGCCGCAGCCGCGACCCACTTCGGGCCCGCCCAGCTCCATGGCGAACACGCCGTCGCGCTTGAAGCAGACGTCTTCGATTTTGACGTCTTCGCCGGCGGCCTTCTTTTTCGACGATGTCTCGATGATGGTCGGGCACGACCGTCCGCCGAACAGAAGCGATGTCGTGTCGCTCTTAGGATCGCAGCCGATCAGAAGCACACGCTTGCCTTGCTGCGCCATCATGTAGCTCAAATTCGCGAGCGTAAAACTCTTGCCGATCCCGCCTTTGCCGTAGATCGCGATGATCTGCGTCTTCTTGCTGGGTTCGGATGTCGGCACGGCATCGGGTTCGATCGCAGCTTCCGAGCGCACGTTGCGGATGACGGTGTTCAGGCTCATGCGCGAGCTCTCCAATCGAGAATCAGTTTGAGGCACGTGGCGTCTTCGAACGCCGTTCGATAGGCGCTCTCGGCGTCGCTCGCCTCCCGCCGATGGGTGATGAGCCCGTCGAGCGCAAGTCTGCCGTTTTGAATCAGGGCCAACGTTGTCGCGATGTCGGCGGGCTGCCATTCCGCGGCGATGCGCAGACGCGCTTCGCGCATGAACGCGGGTGGAAAGCGGAAGGAAAGGGCGCTCTCGTAAAAGCCCGCAAGAACCACTTCGCCGCCGCGCCGAAGGCGCGCGATCAGCGTGTCGAGAATTCCTGGATCGCCGCTCGCGTCATAGATCGCACGATAATCGCGCCGCTCATCCGCCTCAGGATCGACGACGGAGTAACCGGTAGCGCCGGCCCGCCGCTCGGCATTGCGTTCCCACACGGTCGGTGCTGGGTGACCCGCAGCAATTGTCAGCCGCGCGATGAGACGTCCAAGAACACCGTGTCCCACAATGAGATCAGGCGCCGCGCCGCCGGCGATGGCATGCTGCGCCGTCGCTGCCAAAGCGATGAGAACGCCGCGCTCGGCGAGGCTTTCAGGAATACCGATGGCGCGTGTCGACGGAACGACAACGCGCTCGGCCGCACCGCCGAACAGTCCGCGCGCTTCCTTGAAGCACGTCGCGCCCGGCACAAAGACGTAGTCGCCAAGGCGCTCGCGCACGTCCGGGCCGGTCGCGACGACCCGCCCGACAGATTCGTAGCCCGGCACCAATGGGTACCCCATACCGGGAAATGGCGGCATGCGACCCGACCAAAGGAGCCGCTCTGTGCCCGTGCTGATGCCGCTCCAAGCGACGTCGACAACGAGGTCCCCGTCGCCCATCGATTCGAGTTCCAGCCTCCGGAGCGAAAGGCGCTCCGGGCCGTCGAGCACGACGGCGAGGGTCTGAAAGGCTGGCGTGGGCATTCTGCCCCCTGACATCGGCGGCCCCAGATAGGGGTCATTCATGATGTAAGATTATCTGGACAGTATTATGTGTCAAGTTGGATTTACGTCCAAAACGGGCTCTAAGCCGTCGCGACCACAATCTGAGCGAGGGCCGGCGTTGCCGTCGCTGCCGCGCGCACGCGCCCAAAACCGGCTTGCCGCAACATGCGAACGTATTCGGCGCTCGTCCGCGGCCGGCCACTGCCCATGGCCAGCAAGTAGAAGCCGAAATAGGCGTCGCCGATCGGCTCCGCGCCCGGTGTTGACGCCATGGGCTCCGCAATCAAGACCGTTCCCCCCGCCGGAATCGCCTCACGAATCCGGCCAAGAAGAGCTGTCACATTGGCGTCGCTATGGTCGTGCAGCACGCGAATGAGCGTCACGATGTCCGCGTCGCGAGGCAGGGCATCTGTAAAGAAATCGCCGCCGATAGCGGATGCACGAGAGGCGATGCCCGCACCTTCGAACTGTTTCGTTGCCCGAACAGCGACAGGAGGCAGATCGAAAACGGTCAGCGAAAGATGTGGATTTCGCACCGCCGCCTCGATCGCGAAGGCGCCCTGACCCCCGCCGACGTCGAGTAAGCGCCGGTTCCGCTTGAGTGGATAGGCGTCGAGAATCTGTGTCGCGACGAGACGCTGTGAGGTCGCCATCAATTGCGAATAGGCGGCAACGTTTTCCCCGGTCGCTGCACCACCGTCCGCATACGTCCAGAACGCCGGCAAACGTCTGAGCTCACCTTGTCCCCGCAACAAAGAAACCGGGTCGGCGAGGTCTGCGTAAAGCAGCGCGTGGTGCTCGACCATGGCAACGATCGCTGGATTTGCAGCAATAACCGCTCCCAGAGACGCCAGCGCATACCGGCCGGCACCGGCGTGCTCGAGCAGCTTAAGGGACACCGCCGCCTTAAGCAGACGCTCCGCGGCGGCGGGACTTAATTGCGCGACCGCCGCGATGGTCTCGACCGAATGCGGGCCTTTGGCGAGTGTCTCGAAAATCCGCAAACTCAAGCAGGCTGCGAGAATCTGGCTATAGACGAAGCCCGCGACCAAATCGAAAGCCTGGCGCGTCCGCGCACGCGCAATCGGCCTCGTCAAAGGAAAGCGTGCAGCCCAGCGCTGAAATACGGGATCAGCGATCGTCCGGTTGCGCCAGTTTCGCCAGCGATCGCTAAGCGACGTCATCGCGATTTGCCTCTCGCAACGGCCGCACGGCCGAAGATCAGGCGGCGCTGCGGACCAGCCTTTTCGGCGCCAAACGCAGCGCTTGGAGGCGCACGAGTTCGCGCAACTCCGCCGCGCCACGGCAATCCGGGACCGAAGCAATAGCAGCTTTGACAAGGCCTTCGAGCCGCTGAACGGCGCCCGCAATTCCAAGTTCGCGCACCGCGCTCGGCCGCATCAACACCGCATCGCGACCGACGGGCTTGCCGCATTCTTCAGAGGCCGATACGGCGTCCAGCAGATCGTCGGCCACTTGATAGGCTTCGCCCAAGCGATCCCCCAACGAAATCCATGGCGCGGGGTCGGCGCCGCTGGCGATCGCGCCGGCGCTCGTCGCCGCAACGAAGAGCGCTCCTGTTTTCGCGCGTCGGCAGCTTTCTGAACTCGCGCCGCGCTCGCTTTCCCAAGCCTGTCCGGCGACGATTCCTCTTGGCATTCCGACACCGGCGACAACGGTCGAAAGAAGCGGCGCCAACCGATGCGGCGCCGCCCGGCTTAGTGCATCGAATGCAAGAACGATAAGGGCATCGCCCGCAAGGACGGCTTGGCTCTCGCCGAAAGCTGCGTGGACAGAGGGCTTGCCGCGGCGCGTTTCGGCATCATCGAAACAGGGCAGATCGTCATGAACAAGCGACGCGCAATGCAGAAGTTCGATCGCCACGGCCACGGCCATCGCGCTTTCCGGACTATCGCCACCGCAGGCCTCCGCGACCGCGAGGCACAGTTTGGGCCGCAGGCGCGCGCCACCTGGAAAGACAGCATGGTGCATCGCAGCAGCAAGCGTCGGTGGTGCGCCTTGTTCCACCCTAAGCAGCGACGCCTCAAGGACACGCTCCAGTCCGGTGGCAGTCTCCATGGCAGCGGCTCCGAGATAGTCATGTCAAGCGGACATGTCGCTATGGCATGTAAACAAGATTGGACATATCATCGCGCCTCGTCAACCGCCTTTCTTCGGCCGATGACGGATTGGACGACCGATGAGATCGGAACATGTCGTCGTCGTGGGCGCTGGAATCGGTGGTCTTTCCGCCGCTATCGAACTCGCGCGCCAAGGCAAATCGGTCACGGTCGTTGAACGTGCGGCCACGCCAGGCGGCAAGATGCGCGAGCTGATGGTCGCAAAAATGCCGGTGGACTCCGGACCGACCGTCCTCACCATGCGCTTCGTGTTCGATGAGCTTTTCGCTGCGTGCGGCGCCGATTTCGGCACTGAGTTGGGGCTCAAGCCTCTCTCGATTCTCGCGCGTCACGCGTGGAGCGGGGCGGAACGCTTCGATCTCCACGCCGATCTCGCGCGCACGACAGACGAAATCGGCGCGTTCGCCGGCCGCGCCGAAGCCGCCCGCTTTGAACAATTCGGACGCGACGCGCGCGCCATCTATCGCACGCTCAAAGACACGTTCCTGACCGATCATCGCCCCAATCCGGTGACGCTGGCGCATCGCATCGGTCTTCATCGGCCGGCGGCGCTCTTCGGCATCAAACCGTTCGACACGCTGTGGAGCGCACTTGGGTCGTACTTTCGCGATCCAAGGCTGCGGCAGCTGTTCGCGCGCTACACCACCTATGCCGGATCCTCGCCGTTCCGGGCGCCCGCAACCCTTATGCTCATCGCGCATGTCGAGCAGGAAGGCGTCTGGACCGTCGACGGTGGCATGCAGCGCCTGGCGGACGCGATGACCGCCCTCGCTGTGCGCCAAGGCTGCACGATTCGCTACAGCGCGCCGGTCGCTCGGATTGATGTGCGCAACGGGCGCGCGCTGGGCGTCACGTTAGAGTCGGGCGAACGCATCGAAGCGGACGCCGTCGTCGCAAACGCAGATGCCGCCGCGCTCAGTGCGGGACTGTTCGGCGCAGATGCGGCGAGCGCGCTCGGCGCGACCCACGCCCGCGACCGTTCGCTCTCGGCCATCACGTGGTCGATAGCGGCTGAAACCGAAGGCTTTCCGCTCGACCGTCACAATGTATTTTTCGGTGGCGACTACGCCGCCGAGTTCGACGCATTGTCAGGGCGCCGACGGCTGCCGGAAGACCCGACCATCTATGTCTGCGCGCAAGATCGCGCGAACGGCTCGAAACCGGCCGGCGCCGAGCGCATCCTTGTTCTGATCAATGCGCCCGCCACAGGCGACACGCACGACTTCTCGCGGGAGGCAGCAGAATGCAGGACGAACGTCTTCGCGCGACTGGCCCAATGCGGCCTGAAGATTCGACCGACAGCGGAAGCGATAGCGACAACGCCGAACGATTTTCACCGAATGTTTCCGGGAACCGGCGGAGCGCTTTACGGCCGCGCGACTCACGGCTGGATGGCATCGTTCCAACGCCCGCAAGCACGAACGGCGATACCGGGACTTTACCTCGCGGGCGGCTCGACGCACCCGGGCGCGGGCGTGCCGATGGCGGCGCTGTCGGGTCGGCTTGCCGCGCAGCGTCTGATCGCGGACCGGCCTTCGACGCATCCGTACCGCCGGGCGGTTATCTCTGGTGGTACGTCGACGCACTAAGCGACGACGGCCGCTTCGCACTGACGATCATCGCTTTCGTCGGCAGCGTCTTCTCGCCGTACTACGCGTGGTCCGGGCGTCGCCATCCACAGAACCACTGCGCGCTCAACGTTGCGCTCTATGGCGAACGGGGCGCGCGCTGGGCAATGACCGAGCGCGGCGCTTCTGCTGTAACCCGAGAACCACGCGCGCTTCGCATAGGCCCAAGCAGCGTTGCGTGGGAAGGCGACGCGCTGGTCTTTGACGTTGACGAGGTCGCAGCTCCGTTGCCCAAGCGCGTTCGCGGGAGAATACGGGTCAATCCGAAGGCGCTGTCAAAGACAGCCTTCTGCCTCGACAGCGAAGGACGTCATCAATGGCAGCCGATAGCGCCGTGCGCTCGCGTCGAAGTCGACCTCCGGTGCCCGAACTTGAATTGGAAGGGCGGGGGCTACCTGGATTCGAATTGGGGGAGCGCACCACTCGAATCGACATTCAGCGCTTGGACGTGGTCACGCGCGCACCTTCGCGACGGTGCCGTGGTTCTCTACGATTGCGAACACCGCGACGGCCGCAGCACGGAGATGGCGGTGCGGTTCGATCGCTCCGCTACGCCGCAGGAGACAATCCCGCCGCAACGAGCCGGATTGCCGGCAACGCTTTGGCGCATCCCTCGCTACACGCGCACCGACGACGCGGCAAAGGTGCGCGCGACGCTCGAAGACGGCCCGTTCTACGCCCGATCTCTTGTGGACACCCAATTGTTCGGCGAACGCACGACGGCATTTCATGAGCAACTGTCGCTTGACCGCTTCGCTGCACCGTGGGTCCGCGCGCTACTACCCTTCCGGATGCCGCGCGTCGTCTGGTGATGGCGTCTCCGAAGGTGGGTCCTCCGCTCTATCGCGCTTGAGTTTCCAAAGCTCCCAAAACGCCCAAGCCAGAATGATGCCGTTAAATGTGAGCAGTTCGACGATGAAGAACGTCGTGCTGCTCACGACGACGTCGCCCTCGCACGTGAAAGGCGAGCGACCTCGCTGCCGTGCTGGTCGCGCGAGCGAGCGTCAAGCGTTGCAAACAACTCGGCTACCCAAAGGATACGTCCCGTGACGCCGTCCGGCGCGCTGGATGGCCTGGGCGCGCGCTCACGCAACACGGCATCCACGAGATAAGCCGTCTGCGGCAGCGGCGGCGCGGCGCGCTCTCGACGCTTCGGCGCGGCGGCGTCGACGAGGGCGACGCTTGCAAGCGCCGCCTTGCGGCCGGTCGCGACGCGCGCGCGTTTGCTGACGCTGTCATGGCCGCACCGCGCGATCTCGTCGCCAATAGCATGATAAATGCGACGCGCCGCAAATATGGCGGGCCGACACCGAACCGGCAGGCCGGCGATACCGTCGTCGGCGCGCGCGTAAAGTTCGTCCGCAGCGTGCAGCAACCGCTGAACGACGCGCCCGATCTCCGGTGAGAACGATGGATGCGCCAGCCACGCTTCGGGCGATATCCCTTCCTCCCGGAGCCACGCTCGCGGCAAATAAAGTCGGCCAAGCGCGGCATCCTCGCCCACGTCACGCGCGATATTCGTCAGCTGCATGGCGACGCCCAGGTCGCACGCCCGCGCAAGAAGGTCGCTTGAGCGCGCTCCCATCAGTACCGCCATCATGGCGCCCACCGATCCGGCAACACGCGCCGCATATTCATAGACGTCGCCGATCGTCTCGTAAGTTGTGCCGCGCACATCCGACTCGAGGCCGTCGATCAGAGCTTCGGGCAACGCGCGGGGCAACGCGTGGCGCGTAACGACGTCGGCGAACAAGCGATCGATCGCCGTGTCGTCGGACCGGCCGGCATAAACGCGCTGAAGTCGCTCGCGCAGCCGAGCAATTGCCGCCATGCCGCCGCTATCGATGTCGACGAGATCGTCCGACGTGCGGCAAAAAGCATAGAGCGCGTAGGCGTCGTCGCGCAGCGTACGAGGAAGGAGAAGCGAAGCCGCATAGAACGATTTCGAACCGGCGATGATGGCCTGGCGGCAGGCAGAACGGTCGGCTTCCGCGCGGGCCCGCCGCTCAGCGGAATTCGGCAGCATCTGGAACGACGGTGTCGAGGACGCGTGCCGAGGAGAGGACGCCGGGAACGCCGGCCCCGGGATGTGTTCCCGCCCCGACGAGATAGAGATGCTCGACATCTTCGCTCCTGTTATGTGGACGGAACCAGGCACTTTGCGTAAGGCGCGGCTCAAGTCCGAAGGCCGCGCCCTTGATAGACAGCAAGTCGGTCTCGAAGTCGCGCGGCGTCATGACCCGTGACGAGATGATTGTGTCCTCGAATCCGGGCAACAGCCGCTCCGATAGTCTTTTGGCGATGGCGCGGCGATAGGCCTCGCCGCGCTCCGACCAATCGACGCCGCTGTCTTGATGCGGCACCGGGGACAGGACGTAGAAGGCGTCGCAACCGTCGGGCGCGAGTGACGCATCGGTTGCGGTGGGCCGATGCAGGTAAAGAGAAAAATCATCCGCCAAAACTTTGCGATCGAAGATGTCGTCGATCAGGGGGCGATAGCGCGGTCCCAAGAGAATCGTGTGATGCGGAACGGCATCGAACTTCTTGCGAGTCCCGAAGTACCAAACGAACAGGCTCATCGAATAGCGCGCGCGCTCGAGCTTGGCGTCGCTCCAGCGCCGCCGCGGTTGTTTCGCCAGAAGCCGACCGTAAGTGTAAGCCGCGTCCGCATTCGACACGACGATGTCGGCCGCCACCAGTTCGCCGCTTGCAAGCCGAACGCCGGTGGCGCGCCGTCCTTCGACGACAATCTCCGCAACCTCCGCACCATAGCGCATCAAGCCGCCTTGGCTGCGAATGAGCCGGACAAGGCCCTGTACCAGCGCGCCGGTACCGCCCTGCGCGAAATGAACGCCAAAGCGCCGCTCGAGAAATGAGATGAGACAATAGATTGAGGTGGTGGCAAAAGGACTGCCCCCGACGAAAAGCGGGTGGAAGCTCAAGGCGAAACGCAGCCGCGGATCGCGCACGTATTTAGCAGCTGTTGCCCACACGCTGCGATACCCGCCAAGGCGTATGAGCTCGGGCGCGATTCGCGCCATGTCGCTAACCGCGCCGAACGGTACGTGCCCGAGTTGCTCGAAGCCGACCCGATAGATCGCCTCGCTCAGCTCCATGAAGCGGCGATAGCCGGCCACGTCGCCCGGCGACAACCGTCCGACCTCCGACTCCATCGCCGCCGCGTCGGCTCGCGCGTCAAAGCGTGTCCCGTCGTCGAACTCGATGCGGTAGAAAGGATCGAGTGCCGTCAGCGTGACGTCGTCCGCCATCCGCCGTCCGCACAACCGCCACAGGTCTTCGAACAGAAACGGCGCCGTGATGATCGTGGGCCCCGCATCGAACGTGAACCCGTCTTGGCGGAAGACGCGCGCGCGCCCGCCCGCTTGATCTAACCGCTCCAGCACCGTCACGCGGTAGCCGCGCGCCCCCAGCCGGATCGCTGCAGCAAGACCGCCAAAACCGCTGCCGATGACGACAGCGTGAGGTTTGGGAGGAAAATTAAGAGCGTTCATCTCGTTCCCGTTCGCCGCTTAGATCGCGCTGGTGCGGCCTGCGCAGGTATGCACACGCGTTCGATTATCGCGGCGATCGCATCCGGCGCTTCCTCGTGCGCCAAGTGGCCGAGATCCGGAACCGCAACGACCTTCGACCCGGCGACGAGCGCAGCAACATCGCGCGCAACGTCGGGTGGCACCGCGCGATCACCCTCGGCCGCAATCAGCGTCAAAGGCAGATGAAGCTTGGGCAAATCTCGCTTCAAGGGAACGAGATCCCACGCAGCCATCATGCCGATGGTCGCCGCGACGTGACGCTCATTGCCCAGCAGCCGGTGATAGAAATCATAACCTGCCGCATCGAGCGTTGATCCGGTTCCGCGAATGACCCGCTCAACTGCCGCCGGGTCGCGCGCCATGTGCACGATGATACGCGTCGCAAACGGATTGAGAAAAAGAACACGCGCCAGCGCCGGGAACGCTACAGACGCAACGCCGGAAAACGGCAGCAGCGCGCCATTGATGGCGGTGGCAGCGCGCGGACGAACCGCGTCATCAAGCACCATGCGCAACGCCACCGCCGCACCCGCTGAATGCCCGATGACGAATTCAGGCGCAACGTCGAGTGTTACCAAAAGCTGCGCCACGCTTCTTGCCATAGCCGCCAGCGCGAGCCCGCCGCGCGCCGGGGCGCTGGTGAACCCGTGCCCCGGCAAATCCGGTGCAACGATCGTAAAGTGGCGAGCCAGCAACGGCGCAAGTCCGCGCCATGAATGCGTCGAAGCCCCCGTTCCGTGCAGGAGGAGCATGACGGGGCCGGCACCCATCACTTGCACGTGCCACCGCAAGCCCCCGGACTCGATGAAGCGACTGTGCTCCCGATGGGGCCAATCGCGTCCCTCGATCTTCCATGACAACGCGCCGCTCATGCCGACAACCGCACCGCATCGCGAACAGCGTGCGCGTCGAGAACGGGAAGCATCACGTACCGCGCACCCATCGCCGCCGCGAGCCGCGCCGCTTCCTCGCGCGGTCGAACGGACGTGTCCACGAGCACCGCAGCGTGCCCGGCCTCGCGCATTGCCTGCGCCGCCTCGTTCGCCTCCGCGCCGGCACGGACGCGCGAGGGCTCGCCGTCGCGTGCGATATTGGCTTTGGCGTCGGTCATCAGCACAATCAACGGATCGCGCCCTTTGTGGCGCTCCGCATCGGCGATCTGCTGCGCCATGTCGAGTCCGGCCGCCAAAGGCGTACCGCCGCCGCCCGGCAACGCCGCCAATAGGGCTCTCGCGCGGGCAAGCGATCGCGTAGGGGGAAGCAGCATTTCGGCGCTCGCGCCGCGAAAGGCGACAAGCGCCACAAAAGTCCGCGCCGCGTAAGCCTCCGACAGAAGCAACTCGATCGCGCCCTTCGCCTCTCCCAAGCGGTGGAACGCGGCCGACCCGGATGCGTCGACGCAAAACACGACCGTCGCCTCGCGCGGCCGAACGAATCGCTTCAGACGAAAATCTTCAGGCCGCAGCATCACCGTAGCGGCCGGCTTGCGCTTGCGCGCCGCCTTACGCCGCACCACCTGCCACGGCGCTGCCGCGCGCAGCGTTGCGATGATGTCCAGTCGAGCACCCTGTCGCAACGTACCGGCACGATTGCCAACCGGCCGCCCACGCCGCAAATCAGCTTGCGAAGCGCCGGCACCGTGGCCGGGCAGGCGAGCGCCTCGAGCGCCTTGTGCCTTGTCTAGATCTCGGAGCAGTCCAGGCGGAAGCGCGGCGCGCACGGCTTCGAGCACGATATCTTCGATGGTATCTGTGGGCTCCGCCGGATCATTCTCTTCGCGCGACGTCGCGTCATGTTGCTCCGGCTCGTTCGCAGGCGGAGGGGTTTCGTCGGCGCTGGGCGGCGCATGGCGAGCCCGAGGCGCAATCACCCATCGCGCGGCAAACATCGCGTCGCGCACCGTCAGCGCGTCGCGCCCCTCAAACGCAGCGAGCGCCCGAGCGGCCCGCAGAGCAAATACAGGCGCGCGCATCGACTCGATTCCAAGTGCTGCGGCCGTCGTGACGAGGGTTCGAATAACCTCGTCTTCGTTCGTTCCTTCCGGGTGCGTATCGGCCAAAGATGCAGACGCCGACACGTCGCGATGTGTCAGAGCGCGCAGATCGAGATGGAAAGCCAAGCGCTCGACAAGCGCCCCCGGGGCCGCTTCGTCCTCGTTGCAGCTCTCGTCGCAGGCGACCACGGCAATGCGCGCCGGCACCGTTTCGCTCAGCCCGTCGCGCGCGATCGTGATCTCCTGGGCGTCTAACGCGTGCCCGACGGCGGCGCTTGTGCCGGCCGAAAGACGCTCAGCCATAGCGACGACGATAACGCCGCCGTCCGCCTCGGCCAGAAGTCCGCGCTCCACGATCGGCCGGCCGGCCCGCAACGTCGCCGCGATGTCGATGCCGCCATAGAGCCGGTCGTCCGTCATCGACGCCGGCATGCGCCGGATCGGCGTCTCCGCCGGCAACGCGCGCTTCAGTTCCGCCAACCAAGCATCACGTACGGGGCCTGCGCCGCAGCGAAGCAAAACACCGCCAAGCCCCGGCAAATCCTGCGCGAGGACGTGCGCCACCAACAACGCATCTTGCCACGTGTCGCCGGCCGTCATGCGCCGAACACCTCGGCGATAGATCGTTCGATGCGCGCCGCCGACCCGGATTGATCGAGCGGGTTCCGCCGCAAGCGATGCCGCAACGCCATCGTCGCGACGGTGCGCACATGCGCCGGTTCAACGGCCGGCGCGCCGGCCAATGCCGCCGTTGCGCGAGCCGCACGCATCAGCGTGAGTTCGCCGCGCAACCCGTCCGCGCCCACCGACATGCAGAGGCGCGAAATAAGTTCCAGCATGTCGTTCGGCACATCCACGTCTTTGACGCTGGCTTGCGCTTTGGCGATCGACATACGTACGGCGGCATTCTTGCGCTTCCAGGCCGCGTCGAAGCCCGACGGATCGCGGTCGAAGGCTTCCCGGCGCCGCAAAACTTCGACGCGGTCCGCCAAACCGGTGGGCGTCTTCACCTCGACGGAGAGTCCGAATCGGTCGAGCAGTTGCGGGCGCAATTCCCCCTCTTCGGGGTTGCCGCTACCCACAAGGACGAAGCGCGCAGCATGCCGTACGCTCAATCCTTCGCGCTCGACGATGTTCTCACCCGAAGATGCGACGTCGAGCAAAAGGTCCACCAAGTGATCCTCAAGCAGGTTCACCTCGTCGATATAGAGAAACCCGCGATGCGCCCGCGCCAACAAACCGGGTTCAAAGGCCTTCTCGCCTCGCGTCAGCGCGCGCTCAAGATCGAGCGCGCCGACAATCCGGTCCTCTGTCGCGCCCAAGGGCAGATCGACGACCGGCAGAGGCACGGATTCCGTTGCATGTGAGCCGGTCTTGCGCCGCGCAGAGCATGCGCTTGCACAAGCCTCCTCAGGACCCGCAGGGTCGCAATTGAACCGGCATCCCTTCACGATTCGCATCTGAGGCAACAGTGCGGCAAGGGAGCGAACGGCCGTTGTCTTGCCGGTGCCGCGGTCACCGAAGGCGAGCACGCCGCCGATGGACGGATCAGTCGCCGCGATCATGAGAGCGCTCTTCATCTCTTCCTGTCCGACAATCGCAGCGAACGGAAAAGTATGCGGCCCGCCTTGATTGACGTTATGAGCGCGGGGCATGCTTGCTCTGCGGCTGACCGCAGTCCCCTGCAAAGCGATTTCGTTGAAAGTGACGGACATGCAAGACACTCCCGCTGCCGAACCAAAGAGGATCGCGATGCGTTTCTATCCGGACCGCCACAAATTGCTTGCCGAAGCGCACTCGCGCCCGTCGATGCCGCTTCCCGGACCCACCCTTGGCACACGCATAACCGCGTTGTCCGGCGAAGGGGGAAGCGACGGCGATTGGCGCCACATGGTGGCACTGTGCCGCCGCATGCAGGCGCCTGAACCCAGCCCCGGTGCTCGTTGGAGCGTGCTCGACGCAGGCGGATGGCGCCTGCGGTGGGAGCGTCATACCGAAGTGTCGACGTGGAATTTCTACCGCCCGATCGCGGACGATCATGTCCCTGCAATGGACGAAACCGCGTTGGATCTCGTTCCGAAGGACTGGCTGGCGGCTCTGCCCGGTGATGTTTTGGCGGCCGTCCACGTCTCGGTTTTGCGCACGCGTCCGCCGGCGATGCAGTTGCAATCCGACGAGGAGGTTGCGGTCGGCGTCGCTGACGGCGCGGCGCAGGTTTATACGGATTTTCGTCCCGGCGCGGACGATTTCACCCGCTTCGTGGTCGTCCAACCGGAGGCGAACGCTGCACTGGCTGGCCGCATCGTGCTGCAATTGTTCGAGATCGAATCCTACCGCCTGCTGGCGCTTCTCGCGTTCCCGCTGGCGGGTGAGGCGGCAACCGCGCTGGCGCATCTGGAGCGTGAAGCCGCGGCCGCCGCGCTGGAGGTCGCTAGCGAAGGCGACCTCGCCGAAGACCGCGCGCTGCTCAACAAGCTTGCAGCCCTCGCGGGCCAGGCCCAAGGTCTCGCCGGACGCAGCAGTTTCCGTTTCGCCGCCGCGCGCGCCTACCACGGCCTGGTCCTCGAACGCATCCAGCAGCTTCGCGAATCGCGTCTGGAAGGCAGACCCACGATTGCCGAGTTCATGGAGCGCCGACTTGCGCCGGCGATGCGCACCTGCGGCGCCGTCGCGGAACGCCAGCAAGCCGTGATCGAACACATCGCCCGCACCTCGCAACTGCTCAGCACGCGGGTCGAAGTCGCTTCCGAAATGACCAACGCCAGTCTGCTCGCCTCGATGGACCGGCGCGCGAAACTCCAATTGCGTCTGCAGCAAACCGTCGAAGGCCTCTCGGTCGCCGCGATCTCGTATTACGCGGTCGGCCTCCTGAAGTTCCTGTTCGAGGCCGTGGCTGAACTTATACCCGGGCTCGATCCCATGGTCGCGACGGGCGTGGCTACGCCATTCGTCATCGCAGCCGTTTGGCTCTCCCTGCGCGCCATGCGCAAGCGTGTGTTTAGCGGCGATTGAACACGCCGTTGCGTGGGCGGCAAACATCGCCGCTCAATCGCCTTGCCGTGTTGAGAGAACCTTCCAGACCCTTCCGGTGTTGCGATTCAGCGCCGCATGCACCGTCGCAACAATGCTATCGCTATTGAGACCGGCCTCCGCGATCTGCGCCGTTACCGTGTCGTGGTTCTGGAACAAATCGGGCATGTGCAGGGTGCGAACTTTCAGCCCCTGATCGAGCAAGCCTTCGCGCGCGAGGAAGTGCAGCACGAACGCACCGAACCCGCCCATAGCGCCCTCTTCAACTGTGATGAGAGCCTCATGATGCCGTGCAAGTCGGCGAATCAGATCCTCGTCCAGGGGCTTGGCGAACCGAGCGTCGGCAATTGTGGAGGATATGCCCATCGCAGCAAGGCGATCGGCCGCGGCTGTCACCTCGCCGAGACGGTGCCCGAAGGAGACAAGCGCAACGCGGTTGCCCTCGCGAAGAATACGGCCCTTGCCGATCTCAAGCGGCTCAAGCACATCCGGGATAGAGGCTCCCGATCCTGAGCCGCGGGGATAGCGAACCGCCGATGGCCGATCGTCGATCGAGGCTTGCGTCGCAATCATGCGCGCAAGCTCTGTTTCGTCTGCCGCCGCCATGACCACAAAGCCGGGCAGGGCGCCCAGATAACCGACATCGAACGATCCGGCGTGCGTTTGGCCGTCTGCACCAACAAGTCCGGCGCGGTCCAGCGCGAAGCGCACCGGCAGCGATTGCAGCGCCACGTCGTGAACCACTTGATCGTAGCCGCGCTGCAGGAACGTCGAGTAAATGGCCACGTAGGGCTTCAGCCCGCCGGCGGCAAGACCGGCCGCGAAGGTCACCGCGTGCTGCTCGGCGATGCCGACGTCGAACATCCGATCCGGAAACCGCGCGGCAAACTTGTCCAGCCCCGTTCCAGCGGGCATGGCCGCCGTGATGGCGACGATCTTTGGGTCTTCAGCGGCCACGCGAATCAAGGATTGCGCGAACACATCAGTGTAACTCGCGGGCTCGGCCTTCTTCTGCTGCTTGCCCGTGACGACGTCGAATTTGACGACGCCGTGATACTTGTCGGCCGCGCTTTCGGCGGGTGCATAGCCCGCGCCTTTTTTTGTGCGCACGTGCACCAGCACCGGACGATCAAGGTCTCGCGCCTGCGTCAACGCCGTCAGAAGCTCGTCGGTGTCGTGCCCGTCGATCGGACCGATGTAGCAAAAGCCTAAGTCTTCAAACATCCGCGCGCACGGATTGGCCGTTTCGGACGCCGCGTTGAAGACCTGCGTCATCGCGCCGACCGGCGGGGCGATCGACATGTTGTTGTCGTTGAGCACGACAACAAGCCGCTTCGTCGTATGTGCGACGTTGTTGAGTCCCTCGTAGGCCATGCCCGCCGACATCGATCCGTCGCCGATGACGGCAACGACGTGATGGTCCTCGCCGGCGCGATCGCGCGCCACGCAAAAGCCGAGCGCGGCCGAAATCGATGTCGCCGCATGCGCCGCGCCGAACGGATCGTACGCGCTCTCGGACCTCTTGGTGAAACCCGATAATCCGCCGCCCTGGCGCAACGTGCGAATGCGATCGCGCCGGCCCGTCAAGATCTTGTGCGGATAGGTTTGGTGCCCGACGTCCCAAAGCAGAACGTCGTCCGGCGTGTCGAACACATAGTGCAAGACGACGGTGAGTTCGACGACGCCAAGCCCCGCGCCGAGATGGCCCCCGGTGACGCTGACCGCGTCGATCACCTCTCGTCGCAGCGCATCGGCGACGGGCCGAAGATCCTGGCGCTCGAGCTGCCGCAGCGCGCTCGGTAGGGTTGGGAGGTCAAGACCGGCGATGTTGTGGGTCACGGGCGCTCACCTAGCGTCTAATTTACTTGACGTCCAATTAGGTTGACACTCAGAATACATGAGGCCTGGGAAATGCCAAGGACAATCGACCATGGGGCAAGCCGCACAGCAGGTTTTTGGACGGAGCGGCCAAGCTGGCGCGGCTATCGTCACGACGCTCGCCGCCGAGAAACAATCGGCACGCGATTGGTTCGAGGCCTTGCAAGAGCGAATCTGTGGAGCGTTTGAAGACCTGGAGCGACAGGCGCCGCCGCATCTCTATCCGGGTGACCCCGGTCGCTTTGAAACGACGCCATGGTCACGCACACCTGCCCGAGACGGCGCCGATCAGGGTGGCGGCTCGATGAGAATGATGCGCGGCCGCCTCTTCGCGAAAGTGGGGGTTCACACCTCAACCGTGTTTGGCGAGTTGCCGCCGGACTTCGCAGCTCAGATCAAAGGAGCGGCCGCCGATCGCCGCTTTTGGGCTTCGGGTATCAGCCTCATTGCGCACATGCATAACCCACGCGTGCCAGCCGTGCATATGAACACGCGCTTCATCGTCACCGGCGAAAGCTGGTTCGGTGGCGGAGCCGACCTCAACCCGACGATCGACGAACAGCGTCGGGAGGTCCACGAAGACGCTCGCGAATTCCACGCCCGCCTTAGATCTGCGTGCGATTCGTTCGATCCCGCCTGGTATGAACGCTATCGGGCTTGGGCGGACGAATACTTTTGGCTACCCCACCGCAGCGAACCGCGCGGCGTCGGCGGAATTTTCTTTGATCATCACAACACGGGCGACCACCAACGCGACTTCACATTCGCCAAAGCCGTGGGAGAAGCATTTCTAGACATCTACCCCACGCTCGTGCGGCGGCGCATGGTCGAGCCATGGAATGCGCAAGATCTCGCCGAGCAAGCGAAGTGGCGCTCGCGGTATGTCGAATTCAATCTCCTCTACGATCGCGGCACCCAATTCGGCTTGAAAACCGGAGGCAACGTCGAAAGCATTCTGTCGTCGCTCCCTCCCACCGCCGAATGGCCATGATCGCACCGACATGAAGTGTCTCACACTCGGATCACGCGTCTCACCGCTTGCCATGGCGCAGAGCCGTCATATTCAGTCCGCGCTTTGTGCGGCGCATGGCATCGCAGCGGATGCGGTCCCAATCGAAGGCTTCACGACAACGGGTGACCGTATCCTCAACCGCAGTCTTCAGGACGCAGGCGGCAAAGGCCTGTTCACCAAGGAACTCGACGAGGCCCTGCTGGACGGCCGGATAGATGCCGCCGTTCACTCGATGAAGGACCTGCCGACGAAGTTGCCTCACGGCCTCTCGCTCGTTTGCGTGCCGGCGCGCGAAGATCCACGCGACGCTTTCATCAGCGCCAAAGCCAAGCGCCTTATCGACCTCCCGGAAGGTGCGACGCTTGGGACGGCAAGTTTGCGGCGGCAAGCGCAGGCGCTGAACCTCCGGCCCGATCTCAAGATCACGATGCTTCGCGGCGCCGTCGCCACGCGCCTTCAGCGCGTCGCGTTGGGCGACGTTGATTCCACATTCCTCGGCACCGCGGGCCTCAATCGCTTGCGGTTGGCTGATGCAATCACTGTGATCGTTCCACCTGAGGAAATGCTGCCGGCGGTGGGGCAGGGCGCGCTTGCAATAGTTTGCCGAACCGATGACGCGCGATCCCGCGAGCTTCTTACCCCCGTTGATGTGCCTGCGGTTCACGTCGCGACCGCAGCCGAACGCGCGTTCCTGGATGCGCTTGACGGGTCGTGCCGCACACCGATTGCAGCTTATGCCACGCTGAGTGAAAACCGGCTGACGCTAAGAGGTGAACTTCTGACGCCTGACGGACGCAAGCGGTGGAGCGCGGAAGCTGCCAGCGATCTTTCGGGAGAAGCGATGGAACGCGCTGTAGCTCTCGGCCGCCGCCTCGGCGCGGAAATACGCGGGCGTGCCGGCCTCGAGATGGAAGCGGCCCTCGCAGAGAGTTCGGCGCGTTGGACAGCCTAATGGAATAGAAATGTAGGCTGCCCGTCACTCTTGGAGTGCGCTCTGCCTCTTCATCGTCAGCTTCACGTAGCCGAGGCGCACGCCAAACTTGGAAACGACGGCCTTGTTGATGATGGTGTTGTCGTCTTCGAAGAACAGAACGTCCTGAAATCGAGGCTTCAGGCGCCCGAATCCGGCCGGAAGCAGCGCGTGGTACGAGAGCCTCACACTCTTCCCGTCCTGACGCACATCGGCTGCCCCCACGACGTCCTCCCGCGTTCCGGAATAGACGCCGTCTGCAAGTTTGGTGAACCGCCAGGTCTTTCGCTCTTTGGCGCCAGTCGCAAAAACGAAGTCCTCGACCAGCGTTAGAGCGACTCCATCCCAAGCGCCGTCGATGGAAACCGTGAACTTGACCTCTTGCCCCGCCAGCGGGACAACAAATACACCGTCGCACACGGTGCGACCGACGAGAGCCCGCTCAAGCACGAGGCGCCTTTCAGTCGTCGGATAAGGAATTTCCGGCTTACTCGCTACTACGAACCAGTCCGCCATAGCTCCGCCTTTGATCGACAAATGCCGGAGTGACCCTTTCGAACGAACCACAATCGCGTCGTCTGCAATGCTGCGCTGCGTCTTGCGAAAAGTTGGCAGGATCTAGCTCCGCCTCGACGACAGATCTACGCAGCGGCATTTGTTTTGGATCAGCCCGGTTCAATTGCGGCGATCGGGTGAGCGCCAGAGCCATGGCGCAATCGAGCCGCGACGCCGCAACGACTCAGTGTCAAAGCGAAGCAGATATCATCGCGAAGTTGATGCGGCCGCGGGCCACTTGATGGAGTATTCGCCCGCGACATAACATACGGCCAGCGTCCTGCACGACCTCGCGGTAGACCGACGTTAGTGCTCGTGTCCTCCAGAGACGCGCTCTACCTACTTCGCTCCTCGGACAGGTAGCCGCCATCCTGGCCGCACAAAGTGGCACGTATAGCCGTGTGGGATTCGCTCCAAATAATCCTGATGCTCGGGCTCGGCTTCCCAGAACTCGCTCGCGGGCGTCACCTCCGTGACCACCTTGCCCGGCCAGAGACCGGATGCCTCAACGTCGGCGATAGTGTCCAAAGCGACGCGCTTTTGTTCGTCGCTCACGGTGAAGATGGCAGACCGGTAGCTCGCCCCGACGTCGTTTCCCTGGCGGTTCAACGTTGTCGGATCGTGGATCTGAAAGAAGAACTCAAGAATCTCGCGATAGCTGATTTTCGACGGATCGAAGATGATCTCGATCGCTTCCGCGTGCGTGCCGTGATTGCGATAGGTCGCGTTCTTCACGTCGCCGCCGCTGTAACCGACGCGGGTAGAAATCACGCCGGGACGTTTGCGGATCAGATCCTGCATGCCCCAAAAGCAACCCCCTGCAAGGACTGCGCGTTCTCGTTCCATCCGACATCCTCCTGACTCTGTCCCGAACAATCAGATCACCCTGCACCGCAAGGGGTCCAATAAACGATGGTATCAGGCGAGGCGCCTTCGCGCTCAATTCGATCAGACACGTGAGCGCGGGTACCGCCAGACACGAAGGCTCGGCAATTCCGCCTGCAGCCATAGCCGCACCGTATCGAACTCCTGCTTCACCGGTATTGGCGCATTTCGGCGCCGGGCGGCATCGTTTGGGCTGAGACCTCGGCATGACCGAGGCCGCCAAACCGGGAGATTCCAATGCGCATCACGTTCCCCAGGCTCTGTATCACGTCCATTCTTTCGCTCGCCCTCATGCTCGCCATGCACTGGACCGGCCGTGCCGCGTCCGCGGTCGACGACGGCAACGTTCGCGTCACAAAAAGCGCCTATACGGTCGACGAAACCATCGGCCACGCGAAGCGCGGCGTGACGGCGCCGATCGTGTCGCCCATCGCATCCCGCTAAGCCCCAACAATCAGGAGACCACCATGCCCATCCTTAAATCCGCAACCGCCGCGCTTCTCGCGCTCATGCTGACGGCGTTCACCGCCCAGGCGCGTTCGAACGAAATCTATACCGGAACTTTCTCATCGCTCGCCGTCGGCGGCTACGACACCGTTGCCTACTTCAAGCAAGGCAAACCCGTCGTCGGCAAAGCCGACTTCGCGACCGACTACAAAGGCGCGACGTGGCGTTTTGCGTCGAAGGAAAACCTCGACGCGTTCAAGGCACAACCCACCGCCTACGCGCCGCAATACGGCGGATACTGCTCATGGGCGATCGCGCAGAACTACACGGCGTCGGGAGATCCGTTGGTGTGGAAGATCGTCGATGGCCGCCTCTACCTGAACTACGACCGCGACGTGCAGGCAAAGTGGGAGAAGGACATCCCCGGCTTCATCGCCAGCGCGAACAAGAACTGGCCCGGCGCCCTCGACCACTAAGCGCCAGCGAAGGAGCCCGCGATCGCGCGGGCTCTCCCTCACCCCCAAGGACACCCATCATGCCGCGCGACGCCTACGACCTGGACGTCACAACGAGCAGTCCCGCGACCATCGACGCGATCAACGTCTACACGGCCGATTGGATCGGCTACGGCACGCGCCTGAAGACGATCATGGCGGCCGCCGACGCCGACGCCGGCAGTGCACTCGCCAACGCCAACGCCGCGGCGCTGCACATGGCGCTGGAAGCGGCCAGCGGTTACGCACCGGCACGCCACTACATCAAGCGCGCAAGAACAGCGGCGCGCGATGCGAACGAACGCGAGAAGATCTTCGTCGCCGCCGTCGCCGCCTGGTGGCGCGGGGATACGCCGCAGACGCTCGCAACACTGCGCGAACTGACGCGCAAATTCCCCGCCGACATCGCCGCCGCAAAGTGGGGCCAGTATCACGCCTTCAACCTCGGGCGGCCGGAAGACGTGCTTGGCTTTGCGGAAGATATCGGCCCTGCGCACCAGCGGTCGCCTGAGGCTTGGGGTATGCGTGCGTTCGGCCTCGAGCAATGCAATCGGCTTGACGAGGCCGAGGAAGCGGGCCGCCGCGCGCTGTCGCTGCGGCGCGCCGAACCGTGGGCGCAGCACGCCATCGCTCATGTGATGGACGCGCAAGGCCGCCTCGATGAAGGCATCGAGTTCTTGAACGACTACGCGCACACCTGGGACGACCGCAGCATCTTCATTCGCGAACACAATTATTGGCACTTGGCTCTGATGCATCTGGACCGCGACGAACACGACGCGGCGCTGCAGATCTTCGACCGCCAGCTGTGGGGCGAATGGCCGGAGTTCGCGCAGGAGCAAATCGGCGCGATCTCCGCGCTCTGGCGCTTGGAACTCAGAGGCGTCGACGTCGGCGACCGTTGGCAGCCGATTGTCGATAAGGTGCTTGCGCGCTGGCACGAGCACATCCTGCCTTTCCACGATATGCACTTTATCTACGCTCTCGCGCGCGGTGGCCGCATGCCGGAAGCGCGTGCCTTCATCACATCGCTCGCGCGTCGCGGCGATCGCGACGCCACCGGGATTTGGGACAGTGTGGCGCTGCCGCTGTCCCAGGGCCTCGTCGCCTACGCGCAAGGTAAGTTCGAGCAGGCGGCCAATGTCATCGCGCCATTGTTGCCGCGGCTGCACGTCATCGGCGGCAGTCACGTGCAGCGCGACGTCTTCGTCCAAACGTGGATCGACGCCGCGCTCAAGGCCGGACAGTACTCAGCCGCCGCCGAGGTGTTGGCGCAGCGCCACAGTGACCGGCCCATCGTCGGCGCTACAAGGCGTGCGCTCGACCAAGCCCGCCGTGGGAAAGCGCGGGCAGCCGTGCGCAGCAACGATGACGGTCTTTCTATATCGGCATAATCACGCCGCATGTACCCTAAGCTTGAGGAGGACACATGACCCTAGAGTTGGCGCAAGCCGTGTTGGACGTGGTCGGCGCGTATTTCGCGCTGGGCGCTGCCTTCGCTGTCGTGTTTCTGTCATTCGGCTTGCGGCGGTTGGATCCAATTGCGGCATCGGGTCCTTTGCGCGTCAAACTGCTGATCGCGCCCGGCATCGTCGCACTTTGGCCGGTGATGTTATCGATGTGGCTGTTCGGCGGCGCGCGGAGCGACACGTGAAGCGATCACAACGCCGTTTCCACGCCAACATCTGGCCGGTCATCGCCATCGTCATGCTGGCGACAGTCGCGGTGGCGGTCGTCGTGCGCGAGCATCCCGCGCCACCCGCTGTCGAGGCGCGCTGATGGCCCACGGTTACAAAATGGTGCAGTGGAACGCGTTCAAGACGCGCTACGACGCCGTCTTGCTGCTTGGCATTGCGGCGTACCTCTCTGTCTTCGTCGCCGTCACGCATTTCACTTTTGCGCCCGATCAGGCGATGACGCTGATCCAGGTGCTGATCCGTGCCTTCGGCTCTTGCTCTTTCGGTCTGTTGACGTTGATCCTCATGATCGGACCGCTGGCCCGCCTGTCGCCGCGCTTCCTGCCGCTGCTCTACAATCGCAGACACCTGGGCGTTGCCTGTTTCCTGCTTGCGCTCGTGCATGCCGCACTCGCGATCGTTTGGTACCAAGGCTTCTCCGACGTCAACCCGTTCCTGGCGCTTCTCATCTCGAACCCGCGCTACACGTCGATCGACGGTTTCCCGTTCGAGTCGCTCGGTGCAGTCGCCATAGCCATCCTCTTCGTCATGGCCGCGACCAGCCACGATTTCTGGAACACGAACCTCGGACCGAGGTTCTGGAAGACGCTGCACATGGGTGTGTATGTCGCCTATGCGCTGCTCGTCGCGCACATCGCGCTCGGCGTCATCCAATCCGAAAAGAGCCCCGTCTACATCGCGTTGCTGGCGGCCGCGGTTGCCGGCGTTGCCGGCCTGCACATGCTGACCGGCACACGCGAGCGCGAACGTGACCTCGCCCCGGATAGTGAAGCCGAGGGCTGGATCAAAGTCGGCGCGGCGCGCGACATGCCGGACAACCGTGCGCGCATCGTCGTGCCGCCGCAGGGCGAACGCATCGCCGTATTCCGTTATGGCAATAAGGTTTCCGCGGTCTCGAATGTCTGCCGCCATCAAGGCGGACCGCTGGGCGAGGGCCGCATCGTCGATGGCTGCATCGTCTGTCCTTGGCACGGCTTCCAGTATCGGCCGGAGTCCGGGACGTCGCCGCCGCCGTTCGACGAGAAGATTGCGACCTATCGCACCAAGATCGAAGGCGGCGTCGTCTACGTGCACGCGACGGCGATGGCGCCCGGCACCACCGTCGCCCCGTCGATCATCGTTTAGGAGCCAACCATGGCGCGGCCAAAGGACGACAGCTTCTTTATCGGTTGGGACAAGACGCCGCCCATCGACCGGCGCTTCCTGCTGCTCGCGTCGTTGGGCCTCGTCGCCGTCGCGGCAGGCGCCGGCGCGCTGATCGCGTCGGAGCAGGCACCGCCCGGCAGCGGCAGCTGGAATCCGGACGACGAGCGCGATTGGGCCGGCATGCTCGTTCGCGCGCCCTATCCGATGTTGCGCACGCGCGCGATCGACGGCACGGCGCGCACGGCCTATCTCACGTCGTCGAACAAGCTCGGCGTGCAGAACCGCCTCGGCGCCAGTGCGGATGGACCCGTTATCGTTCGCGGCAGCCTGATCGCGCGCGGCGCCAATGCGATGATCGCCGTTGCCGACGGCGACACGTGGCTTCGTCCCGCGACGGCGGATCAAGCCGGTGCGGGACTCACCGATTGGCTGATCGAGGATCTTGGCGAAGCGACCTACGCGGGCGAAATCCTGGATTCCAAATGCTGGTTCGGCGCGATGCAGCCAGGTCAGGGCAAGCCGCACAAATCATGCGCCGCGCTGTGCATTCGCGGCGGCTTGCCGCCCGTGTTCTGTCCTGAGGCGCTGTGCGGCTCGGCCGCATCCGCGCCGCTTCTGACCGATGCCGACGGCAAACCGCACGACATGGCGCTGCTGCCGCTGGTCGCCGATCCGGTGCTGGCGCAAGGCCGCATGGTTCAAGTCGGTGACGTCAGGCAATTCCGCGTTGCCCTGAAGGATATCCGCCGCCTGTAACCGCGTCTATTCCGTCAGCGGATACTTCGGCCAGAGATTGACCTCGTCGCGGTAGGCGTTGAAGAGATCGCGCAGCCGCGCCGGCTTGTAGCCGCGCCGCGCATTGGCCGCGCCGATCTCCCACATCGCCGCGTACTGACGCATCAGCGTGCCGTAAGCTTCGCGAAGCGTGGTGTTGCGGTCCCAGATATGCGTCGCTTCCGCGCCGGCGCCGTTGATCTCGACGATGCGGAAGTTGCGCCCCGCCTGCAGATCCGCGATCGAGGTAAAGCGCACGTCGAAGCGGCCGAAATAGAACTCCTTCACGTCCTTCGCGATCGCATCGAACGCATCCGTCATCGCCTCGGTGACGTAAGCATTGCCGTTGCGGAAGATCGTGCCCCGGCTATGGCTGCCGGCAAAGGCGATGCGAAACGGCTCGCCGGGCTTGAGGATCATCTCGAGACGGTCTCTGTGGCGCGGCAAGTAGATGTGGCTCAAAGGACCGGCGCGCCTGTCGTTCTCGATCAGCTCGCGCAGCGTCGAGCGGCCGTCGCCATAGACATACGGGAAATACTTCAGCGTCACCGACACGATGCGCCCGCGCGCTTCGGTCGGCTTGCGCACGTAGAAGACGCCGGCTTCGGCCTCATGATCGACCAGTTCCTGAAACACGATCCGGCGATCGACGGGGAAGTCCGCGATGTAGGCGGCAAGTTCGGCTTCGTTGCGGATGCGGCGCACCCCGACGCCGCGGCATCCCAGATCCGGCTTCGCCACGAACGGAAACGCAAGGCCCGCGGCTTCGATTTTGTGCAGGGCCCTTGTGGCTGTCGCGTCTGGAGTTCGCTCAAACACCAGCCACGGCGCAATGAAGCGGCGCGCGTGAGGACCGCTCAGGTCAAAGACCGCGGCCTTCGACTCGCCGATCCATCCGCCCATGGGGAACAGCGGATTCGAAACGGTGGGCAACGTGAACCGCCCACCATGCTTGGCGCTGAGCCACAGCCAATAGAGCAGCATCGGCGCATAGAACGTGCGTTGCGGCCAGAACTCAAAGAACGAGACGGCGGGACCGCTCTGGTCGAGCGGCGGCATGCCCTTGTGCGGTAGCGGCAAGGCTGCGCCGGACATCGCGATCTTCTCCTACATTCGCATCGGTTGTTGTTGTCCGGACACGAACGCGAGAAGAGCCGCCACCTTCGCGCGTTCGATCCAGAGAATAACCGCGCTCGCGATCCAGACACCGCAGGCGAGCGTGAAGAGCAAACCGCCGTCACCCATGATCTCAACACCCAGCGGCGTGAAGAGGTGGAAGACAATCGCGCCGGATATGATGCCGAGCGCCATGCCGGCGCCGAAGATGCGCGTGCGCGGAATGAAGAGCAGGATCGACGCCACAAGCTCGCATGAGCCGATAAAGAAGCGGCCGAACGGCTCGAACAGGCCGATGCCGGACCAGTCGCGCAAGGTTGAGAAGATGAAGATGCTCTCCACCGATCCCGTGAACTTGAAGAACAGAGATTGGACGAACACGAAGGCGATGTAGGCCGACAAGACGAACAGGACGATCGATCTAGTGCGGGTGGTCGTCATGGCGTTTCTCCTTGGGTTTTCGGTTGCGTGCGGACGCCGTTGTGGCGGTAGGCCGCTTGACGTTTGATGCGCGCACCGTCGAGCGCATCATCGTCGCCCTGGAACAGATTGCGGATGTTCAGCGTCGACTTGTTGCCGAGATCGGCCGCGTGCGCCGTGATCCACCGGTCGGCCGCGGCTCGGCCCTTGGCGAACAGCATGTCCAAAAACTCATGCTCGGTGTTCATCTTGGACGATGCGCCGAGCGCCGACAGCGACATCTCGTCTTCGACCATGTGAACCAAAACGCGGCGGTAGCCCGTGCCTTCGAGACGGCCCTCCTCCATCAGATTGGTGACGAAATCGATGGTCCGCAGTTCGCGCAGCAGCGAGGCGTTGAACGTGATCTCGTTGACCCGGTTCAGAATGTCGCGCGCGGTACGCGGCACGCCCATGCGCCGGATCGGATTGATCTGCACGAGCATCACGTCGTCGCTGCTCGAATGTTCGAACAGCGGCCACAACGGCGGATTGCCCATATAGCCGCCGTCCCAGTAGGGCGTCCCGTCGATGATCACCGACTGAAACAGGAAGGGCAGGCACGCCGACGCCAGAACGTGATCGACACCCAACTCCTTGCTCTCGAACACCTTCGTGCGGCCAGTCTCGACGTTGGTCGCCGACACGAACAGCTTCAACATGCTGGCGCGCACGCGATCGAAATCGACGTGCTTCTTCAGCAGGTCGCGCAAGGGATGCGCGTTGAACGGATTAAGGTCGTACGGGCTCGCAACGCGCGACAACACGTCGAACCACAGATACGCCGGTGAGGAGTCCAGACTCCAGCCGCCGCGCAGCGCCTCAAACGGTGTCCGCCGCAGCAGACCGTATTTTCCGGCGTCCGAGATCGCATGCCAAAACCGGTTCAGCGTCTCTCGCGCGTGTTCCTTGTCGCCCGCCGCCAAGCCGTCGGCGAGCACGACCGCGTTGACCGCGCCGGCGGACGCGCCTGTGATCGCCTCGATCTCGATGTACGGATCTTCGAGCAGCCGGTCGAGCACACCCCATGTGAACGCGCCATGCGACCCGCCGCCTTGAAGCGCGAGATTGATCCGCTTCACGCCACCGTTCGCGGAGCCGTTGGCCTTTGGTTGAGTCTTGCTCATCGTCCGCGTCCTTCGAACGCTTCGAGCCACAGCAGGGCTGCCTCGCGGCCCATGAGTTCGCTCCACGTTGCGACGGCGCTGGCGGCGGCCGGATGTGCCCTTCGATCGAACTGATCGGCAAGCCAGAACGCACCGGGCCTGGCGCGTCTTTTCTCTGAATGACGGAACATGCGGATCATTGGCTCTCTCCTGGTTTCGATTGTCAGTGCGCGGTCCAACCGCCGTCGACGGGCAGGGCCGTTCCGGTGATCGACGCCGCCATGTCGCTCGCCAAAAACACGGCCAGCGCGCCCATCTCTTCGACGGTCGCGAATTTCTTGTTCGGCTGATTGGCGAGCAGCACGTCGCGAATGACCTGCTCGCGCGGGATGTTGTGCGTTCGCGCTTGGTCGTCGATCTGCTTTTCGACGAGCGGCGTGTACACATAGCCGGGGCAAATCGCGTTCGCCGTGACGTTGACTTCGGCGCCTTCAAGTGCGGTCACCTTCGTCAGGCCGACGACACCATGCTTCGCGGCGACGTAGGCCGACTTGAACGGCGAACCGACCAGGCCGTGCGCCGAGGCAACGTTGATGATGCGGCCGAACTTGCGCAGCTTCATGCCCGTGAAAACGGCCTTCGTCGCGTGGAAGACGGCCGAAAGATTCAGGCCGATGATCGCGTCCCACTTGGAGTCGGGGAACGCCTCGATCGGCGCGACATGCTGGATGCCGGCGTTGTTCACCAGGATATCGACGCGGCCGAACATCGCCTCCGTGCGCTCGACCATGGCGACGGTCTCAACCGGGTTCATCAAGTTTGCATCGTCGAACGCGACGGTGACGCCGGTCGCTTGTTGCAGCGTTTGCCGTGTTTGCTTCACCTCGTCCGCGTTGCCCAGGCCGTTCAGCACCACGTGGGCGCCGGCCTCGGCGAGCGCCTGCGCGATACCAAGGCCGATGCCGCTGGTCGAGCCGGTGACGATCGCGACTTTGCCTGCGAGGAGACGCTGCATTTTACTGGCCTCATCGAGCTTAGTCGTAGTGTGCAGCTGGTTCATTGGCGTCGTCCTTTGCGGATTGGTCATCTCGGTGCAGGCACACTGCCCGTTCGCCCGCCTCATCTGAAATGCCGTTTGGCTGAGGTTTGGATAGCTGCGGGCTATGAGCGAGGCTCGGCGAGTTGAAATGTCAGCAGGCAGGCGAGCGCCAGCGCGATACCCAGCACAGCCACCGTCTCCGTCCAGCCGAACATGTCGAAGACCACGCCCAAGACGGCGCTGCCGGCAAGGCCGCCGAGGTAGTAGGAAGCAAGGTAAATACCACTCGCCGCGCCGCGTTCGGTTGTGGCCGTGCGGCTTACGAAACCCGTCGCGGCGGCCTGCGCGAAGAACGTTCCCGCTGCGACCAGCACCAGACCCGCGAGTACGGCTGATAGATCTGCGATCAAGAGCAGCGGCAAGCCGGCCGCGGCGACGGCGAATGACGCCCAGAACGTCGGACGCGTACCGATCGCGGCGACCGCGCGGCCGGCGAGCGGGGTTGTGAACACCGACGGCAAGAAGACGAAATAGACGAAGCCAAGCGACATCGGCGACAGCGCGATCGGCGCTTGCGCGAGAACGAAGTTGACGTAGGTGAACGTGCCCAAGAACACGAAGAGCACGATGAACCCAAGGCCGAACGCGGCGCGCAGCGGCGGGTTTCTGAAATGCGCGACCCAAGCCGCAAATGGCGACTTCGACATGGATGCGTTCATCGGCGCCATGCGCTGTAGCGTAAAGTAGACCAGCGCCGCGCCGGCGAGATTGAGAGCGGCGAAAACGAAGAAGGTGACCTCGAGCCCGAACGAACTGGCGAGCGAGGCCGACATCAAGCGGCCGAACAGATTGCAGGCGACGTTGCCGGTGACGTAGGCGGCAAGCGCACTCGCGACGTCGGTGGCGCTGTAATGCTCTGCCAGATAAGCCATGGTCAGGGTGAAGGCCGCCGACATGAACACGCCCTGCACGATGCGCAGCGCCGTGAACGTCGCGAGATCGGGCATTGTACCCAGCAGCATCGTCGGCACGGCGAGACACGCGAGGCTGATCCAGATGCCGCGGCGGCGGTCGATCCGCCCGGCAAGAAGCGCGATCGCGATGCCCGCCACGGCCATGCCTAGCGTGCTGGAGTTGACCGCAAATCCCATTTCCGCCGGCGTCACACCGTAAGCCTTGGTCAGCGAGGGCAGGATCGCCTGCGCGGCAAACAGATCGACCAGCGTCAGGAAACTGATGACGCCGATGACGACGAGACGAAAGGGCATGGCGGCGCGTTGCTCGCGCTCGCGGGCGGCGACGTGTTGCATCGGCTTCTTCCTTCGTCAGCTTGAAACGAAAGCGGCGTCCGCTTTAGGAAACAGCGGACGCCGCCATTGACTCGCGCTTGATCGGGGGAGAGAGGGCCCGCGCGAGACCTAAGGATTTACATGCCGCCTTCTTTATCCATCATCGGCGTTGGCACGATGTCGGCGGAAATCAATGTCGCGGCCTTCGTGCCGTTGTTCCGCCACCAGTGCGAAAGATTGCCGGACTCGACGGCCACGTCGCCGGCCTTGTGTTCGATCGGCACGATGCAGGTCGAGCGATACTCGGTGATCGCGCCGTCGACGACATAGATGTTCGCCGGACGCTCGGCGTGGCTGTGATTCGGGACAATGCCGCCAGGCTGTACGACCAGCTTGCGCATGCGCATGGTCTTGCCGGCAATGTTGTAGCCCTGGCTCAGATCGATCGAGCCAATGACGTTGTCGGTCACATCCTTCGGCATCGTGGCGACCGCAAGCGGGTTTGCACCGGCCTTGCCGGCTGGGCATTCGCCGGCGCTCGCCGACGGGGCAAGGGCGAATACGGCAAACGCAACCGCGCCGGCCGTGGACAGTAACTTCAGGGACTTCAGCATCGTGGTTCTCCTCGGGCTCGGGCCGAACTTTGTGTTCAGCGTCGGCGCCGAAGATCGCCAAATGGCCGCGCGGACTGAAATGCCGTTTGCCTTGCGATTGAATAGCCTGGCGCTATGGCGATGTGATTTGTGCCGTGGCTTGCGGACACACTAGATTGTGATGATGACAACGAAGTCATTAACCGAAGCCCTTGCAGACCTGCGGACCAAGATCGGCGAACCGTACCGGTCGTTGAACGACGCGCTGATCCGCCGCCTTATCGAAGCGGAGTCGGCGAAAGGCGCGCTGAAGGCCGGCGACAAATTCCCGCCCTTCGCCATGCCGAGCGTCGACGGCGCCATCGTGACGTCAAGCGACTTGCTCGCGCGTGGTCCGTTGGTGCTGAGCTTCTATCGCGGCGCCTGGTGTCCATTCTGTTCGGCGGAGCTTGAAGCCCTCCACGAATCCGAACCCGCAATTCGTGCCGCAGGCGCAACGCTTGTCGCCGTCACGGCCGAAGTCGGCGGCATTCCGCTTGCCGTCAAGAAGCAGCGCGGATTCAAATTCGACATTCTGTGCGACCCGGACAACGGCGTCGCCTTGGAGTTCGGCCTCGTCTTCCGCATTTTGCCCGAAATGGTGCAGGTGTTCGCGCGCGACGGCACGGACTTCCCGTTGTTCTACGGCAACGGCAGCTGGTTTCTGCCGATCCCCGCGACTTACATCATCGGCCGCGACGGCATGATCGCGCACGCCTACGTCAATCCGGACTTTCGCTATCGCCTTGAGCCGGCGGACATCGTGAGCGCGCTGACGGGCTTGCACAAATGATGGCCACGAAAACACTCGCCGACGAGCTTGCGGCCATCCGAGACAAGGCGAGCGCCCGCGCGCGCGAGGTCTACGACAAGCTGGTGAAGCAGCTGATGGACAGCGGCGCCGTTGATGGTGCCCTGAAGGAAGGCGACGCGTTTCCCGACTTTCAGCTCGCCAGTGCCGACGGCCGGTTCGTTCGCCGCGCCGACCTTTTGGCGAAGGGTCCAGCGGTCATAAGCTTTTACCGCGGCGCATGGTGTCCCTATTGTTCGGCCGAGTTGAACGCGCTCGCCCAGATCGCGCCGCAAATCCGCGCAGCCGGCGCAACGCTCGCCGCCATAACGCCGGAAGCGGGCGGCACGGCGCTGCGCACGAAGGTCGACCGTGGCCTCGACTTCGATATCCTCTGCGATCTCGACAACACGCTTGCGCTCGAATGTGGGCTAATGTTCCCGGTGCCCGACGACATCCGCTCGTTTTACATGGAGCGCAGCATCGACTTTGTGCGCATCTACGGCAACGACGCGTGGTTGTTGCCGACGCCGGCGACCTACATCGTGCGCGCAGACGGCATCGTCGCGAAAGCCTACGTGAATGCGGATTTCAGATATCGCCTCGAGCCGGCCGAGATCGTGAAAGCGCTGGCGGCGCTTTAGCTAAGCGGGCTTCGACCAATCGCGCGTGCGCGCGAGTTTGACGAACGCGTCGCTCGCCGCCGAAAACTTTCGCCCCGCGATGGTGCCGAGCGTGATCGCACGATCGATCGTGGTCCCTTCGATCGGCCGCGTTACGAGGCCCAGACCAGCGACCATGCTGAACGGCAAAGCGGCAACCCCCAGCCCCTCACGCACCAGCGCCACGACCTGATCGCAGCTCGCCACGCGTTTCAGAAATTTCGGCGTGACATTCGCCTCGCTGCACACCTGCCGGAAGCGGGCGGCGATGGGACAGTTCGCGAGTTCGATCACATCGACACCGTCGAAATCCTTCGGCGACAGCACCTTGACCTGCGCCAGCGCGTGGGTGTCCGCCATGACCGCCATCAATGGCTCGCGGCCCAAGGTCCAGCTGTGCACCTTCTCGGGCAGTTCCGTGTCGTCGCCGGTGATGAATAGGTCGATGTCGCCCGCGACCGCCTCATCGACGAGCTTCGTGTCCGCGCCCGCCTCCAGCGTCAGCTCAAGCGACGGCACGGCCTGCTGCACGCCGACCAGCACGCCCGCGACCGTATCGGAAGACACGGAGCGCGAAACGCCGACCCGCAGATGCACGACATCGCCCTTCTTGAATCCGGTGGCGAGTTGGCGCGCCGTCTGCGCCGCGTCGAACGTGCGCTGCAGATGCGGCAGCATCGCGCGGCCCAATTCGGTCAGATGCGTGTTCGCCCGCTCGCGGTGAAACAGAAGGCCGCCGAATTCCTCTTCCAGCTTCTGGATCGCGCGCGTCAACGAGGGCTGCGCAACATTGCACTCCTCCGCCGCCTTGGTGAAATTCAAGGTGCGGCAGACGGCCAGGAAGTAGCGAACCTGATGCATCTCCATGGCCGACATTCTACGGCTGTTGGCGCGCGGGCCGCTAGGCCAATGGCGGACAGAGAGAGATTCGAACTCTCGATACCCGTGAAGGTATACACGCGTTCCAGGCGTGCGCCTTAAACCACTCGGCCATCTGTCCGCAAACGCCCGAGAGCGCAAGCGCCGGGGACTATAGTCGTGCCGCGCTGCGCCGCAAGGCGAAATGGAACCCGAAAACTGCAGAAATGTGCGCGCTTGGGCGCGTTCAACAGTCGCGTGGGGCCTGCCGTAAACCTTGTGGACGGACCAACCCGTAAGTACGATGCGCACGGGGAAGTTCTAAGGGGGCGTCACGCACATGGCCGTGTTCCGTTTCATCGCGTTGGTGCTCATCGTGCTGGGCCTGATGCTCTTGGGTGCCGACGTCGTCACCATGCTGGAGACGGGCGCCGAACCGCGCCTGCGCTCGATCGAAAACATCTGGGCCCTGTTCAGCGCCTCGGGTGTCGAGGCTTTCAAGGTCTGGATCACCGAGCTCGCGGGCGGTCCCGTCGCTGACGGCGTCATGGCCATCCTAAGTCTCCCCGCCTTCGCGGTCTTCGGCGCCATCGGCGTGATCCTCGCCGTGCTGTTCCGCGAGCGTGATGATTTCGGCGAAGCAAGCGCCACGAACTGAAACCCCGCAACACGGGGTCTGCCGGGGGGCAGCATGAACGCAGTAAACAGCGCAGTCGCGATCTGCGTCGTGATGGCCATGGCCGTTGGTTGCGCCAGCCTCACCAAATCGACGAAGCCGGCGAAGGGCAAGGCCGCCTACGGCGAATACGGCCTCTCGCTCGACTGGATGGACAAGAGCGTAAAACCCGGCGACGACTTCTATCTGTACGGCGTCGGCACGTGGGACCAGAACACGCCCATCCCGGAAGACCGATCGTCCTATGGCATCGACACGATCATGGGCGACCAAGTCGAAAACGACCTGCACCAAATCGCTGAAAGCGCCGCCGCCGGCAACGCCGCCGAAGGAACACCCGAACGCAAGGTCGGCGACTTCTACGCCAGCTACATGGACGAGGCGACGATCGAAGCCAAAGGCCTCGCGCCGCTGCAACCGCGGCTCGACAAAATCGCCGGCATCAAAACGCAGGCCGATCTCGCGGCGGCCTTCGTCGACGGCGTCGAAGGCTTCGGAGTCTCGCCCATCGGTCTCTACGTCAACACCGACGAGAAACGGCCCGACATCTATTCGGTGCATCTCTATCAGTCGGGCTTGGGCCTTTCGAACCGCGACTACTATCTGAAGCGCGAAAAGGAATACGAAACCTTCCGCGCCGCCTACCGCGCCTACATCGAACAGATGCTGTCGCTGGCCGGCGATCGCAACGCGAGGCCCCGCGCGGAATCCATTCTCGTCCTCGAAACGCGGATCGCCCGCGCGCACTGGCCGGCGGAAGAAGCGCGCGACGCGGAAAAAACCTACAACCCCATGAGCCTCGAAGACCTGACGCGCGAAGCGCCGGGCATCGACTGGACATCCTTCGCCATCGCCGCCGGCATCGAGGGCGAGCCGACCCTCATCGTCAGCGAGAAGTCGGCGTTCTCGAACATCGCGCGCATCGCCGCCACGACGAACCTCGATGTGTGGAAGGCCTACCTCACGTTCCACACGCTCGACCAAGCCGCGCCCTTCATGTCGAAGGCCTTCGACGACGCGAACTTCGCCTTCCGCGGCAAGATACTTGGCGGCCGCACGGTGCAGCGCGACCGCTGGAAACGCGGCGTGCGCCTGCTCGACTCGCAAATCGGCCAGGTCGTAGGCCAGGTTTACGTCGCCCGCCGCTTCCCACCCTCCGCCCGCGCCGCCGCGCTCGACCTCGTCATGTACAACAAGCGCGGCCTGCATCAGCTGATCAACGAAGCTGCCTGGCTCGACGACGCAACGAAGGGCCAAGCCCGCGTCAAACTCGACACGATGGTGACCAAGGTCGGTTATCCCGACGTCTTCCGCGACTACACGAAACTCACCGTCGTGCGCGGCGACGCGCTCGGCAACGTCGCGCGCGGCTCAAGCTTCGAATACCGCCGCAACATCGCGAAACTGGGCAAGCCCATCGACCGCACCGAATGGTACCTCTCGCCGCAAATCGTCAACGCCTACTACGACGCCGGTAAAAACGAGATCGTCTTTCCCGCCGCGATCCTGCAGCCGCCATACTTCGACCCCTACGCCGATCCTGCCGTGAACTACGGCGCGGCAGGCGCCGTCATCGGCCACGAGATCAGCCACGGCTTCGACGACCAGGGCCGCAAGTTCGACGCGACCGGCAAGCTCCAAGATTGGTGGACGAAGAAAGACGCCGACGCCTACACCGCAGAGGCCAACAAACTCATCGCCCAGTTCAACACCTACGAACCGATCGCCGGCCTCAAGATCAACGGCAAGCTCACGCAGGGTGAAAACATCGCCGACCTCGCAGGCCTCGCCATCGCCTACCGCGCGTACAAGCTGTCGCTGAACGGCAAGCCCGCGCCGCTGCGCGATGGGCTAACCGGCGACCAACGTTTCTTCATTGCCTACGCGCAAAGCTGGGCCGGTAAGCGACGCGAAGCCGCGTTGCGTCAGCAGGTGCTGTCGAACCCGCACAGTCCTGAGCGCTACCGCGTCAACGGAATCGTGCGCAACTTCGGTCCCTGGTACGACGCGTTCGGCGTGCAACCGACGGACAAGCTTTACCTGAAGCCCGAAGACCGCGTTCGTTTGTGGTGACGGTGCCGCGCGCTATAATGCGGGGATGAACGTCGAACTCCTCGCCGTCAGCGTCGGCAAGCCGGCGCCGCTCGGCATCTGGCAAGACGAAGAGATCGTCAGCGGCATCAAGAAGACGCCGCTGACGGTTGCGTCCGTTGCCGTGGGCGCAACCAACATCGACGGCGACGGCCAAGCCGACCTTACCGTCCACGGCGGCCCCGATAAGGCGGTCTACCTATACCCCGCCGACCACTGGCCGTGGTGGGAAGCCGAAGCGCACTTCACAGGCGAACCGGCATCCTTCGGCGAGAACCTCACCATCGAAGGCGCCGACGAACACACCGTACGCATCGGCGATCGTTTCCAATGGGGCAGGGTGCTGCTCGAAGTCAGCCAGCCGCGCGCGCCGTGCTTCAAGTTCACAATGCTCACCGGCCGCCACGACATGGCCGCGCGCATGACGGCAAGCGCACGAACGGGCTGGTACGTCCGCGTACTCGAAACGGGCGAGGCCCCGACGCGCGGTCCAATCACCCGGATCCACACCGATGAAGCCATGCCGTCGGTCCGCGACGCCTTCGTCGCCGTCTATCACCCGCGCGTGCGCAGCGACGTCATCGAACGAGTCTTGGCCGCGCCAAAACTCTCACCCGAATGGCGCCGAGGCATCTTAAGGCGTCTGAAAGCGGCAGGCGTGATTTAGACGTTCAACTCGTCGCGCGTTCGCGCATCCAGCCGTCCCGTTTGCGGCAGGTCTTCGTCTTTCTGGAACGCCCACAGCGCGGCGCGCATCATCTGGTTATAGATGCCGTTGATCATGCCCTTGTAGTAGCCAAGCCGCGTGAGTTTCTTCTGCGCTTCCAGAACGGCTGGGTTCGACAAGCTTTCCGCGGGTTCGTCGGCGGGCTCCGGCTTCGGCCTTGGCATGACCGTCGATGTCGTCGAGGTGGACGTAGATGTCGAAGTCGAAGTCGAAGTCGTCGTCGTGGGCTTCGGCGCCGTGCTGACGACGGCCTTCACTTTGCTCAGCCATTGCAGCCGGTCGTTCAATCCGTTCGTGCCGCCGTTGATCTTCTTCGTGACGGCCGTGAAGTCGCCGACGTCGCACGCCGGATTGATGTTCTTCCACATCCAGAACGAACAGGCGATCTTGATCGCGTTCTCGGGCTTGGCCGCAAGGTCGGGATTGTTCTCGAGATTAAGCCCCGAGATCCGCCCGACCTCCCGATACGCATCGCGTCCCGTCAGCTGAATATAGCCGCGCCCGCGAAAGCGATACCCGTCGCCGTCGTTCACATTGCCCATGCGCCCGCCATAGACGAAGTTCGCGAGCTTCTCCGGATTGCGTTCGTACTGTTTGGCGATGTCGAGGGTCGGAAACCGGCTCGGCCAAATCTCCATCAACCGCGCCGCGGAATAGTTGAGCCCTTCCTCGCGCGAGGTCAGCCCGTTCGACTCGTGACCCAACTGCGCCAGGAAATACTGAAGGCGCGTCACCACGTCGATGATGCCGGATTTCTTCAGCGCGTCCTCGCCGAAGGTCAAGAACGCCTCGACGTCGGCCTCCGACGCCTTCGGGAAAATGCCTTTGATTTGCGCACGGGTCAGCATCGAAGTTCTCCCTCTCCCCGGACGGCGCACGCCCGCGCCCCCGAATCACTTCCACCCGCCGATTCTACCTCTCTTAACGACACGTTGATGCGAAGCGTCGCGCCTCGAAACGAGCGGCCGTAACGAAGCGCACAAGCGAGGTCGCGCGTGGTCAAACGAAAAGACAACCTGTAGTCTTGAGCAATCGCGCGCAAAAGACTCGGGTGACCTTTGGAGACATTGCTCATCCTTCTCGCAGGCTTTGCCTTCTATCTCTTCCTGCGCATCAACCGCCTCAAGCAAGACATCGAAGCCCTCTACAAGCGCACCGAATTTCTCAACGAAACCATTCGGCAGCTGAAGGGCGAACCGCCCGTCGCGCCGAAGCCCGAACCCAAAACCGAACACGCACCCGCACCCGTCCCCGTAAAACCGGCACCGCCGGCGCCGGCCGCGCAGCCCGTCAATCCGCTATCACCACAACCGCTGCCCCAACCGCCGCGTCCGCCGGAACCTGAACCGGTCGCAGCCGAGTGGATCGCGACGAAAGCCGCCGCCGCTGAGGCGACGCCTGCACCCGCATCGCCACCACCGCCTCCGAAGAAGGCGAAGCCCACCATCAGCTGGGAGCAACAGATCGGCGCGCGCCTGCCGGTGTGGATCGGCGGCATCGCACTCGCGCTCTCCGGCATCTTCCTCGTCAAGTACTCGATCGACACCGGCCTCCTAAGCCCCGCCGTCCGCTGCGCGATGGCAGGCATCCTCGGCGTCCTGCTTCTCGGCGGCGCGCAATGGGTAATCGCGCGCAAGACCGTCGCGAACGGCGAACGCATCGCACAGGCATTGGCAGGCTCCGGCATCGCGGTCCTCTACGGCACGCTGTTCGCCAGTGGCACCGTCTACGGTTTCTTCTCGCCCACCATCACCTTCGCCGGCATGGCCGCCGTCACAGCGGGCGCCGTCCTTCTATCGCTCCGGCACGGCCCACCGATCGCCATGCTCGGCATGGTCGGCGGCTTCCTCACGCCGATGCTGGTCGGCGCCAGCGATCCGAACCCCGCCGTTCTCTTCGGCTATCTGACCGCGCTCTCCATCGGCCTATTCGTTGTCATCCGGCGCGAGAACTGGTGGTGGCTCGCCTGGCCCGTCGTCATCGCTTGCTACGCCTGGGTTCTCATCTGGCTCGCCGGCAGCGGCACGCCCGGCGACAGCGTCTGGGTCGGCCTCTTCCTTATCGCGGTTTGCGCAATCACGATCGGCTTCATCAGCCCGCCGCGCGAGGCCGAGAACACGGCCTTCGTCTGGGGCGGCGTCCTCGCGACGAGCGCCGTGGCGGTCGCCTTCATGACCTTCATCGTCATCCGCGGCGACTTCGGCCTCGGCGAGTGGCAGCTCTACGGCGCGCTCACCATCGGCGCCATCGTCCTCGCAGCGATAGATCAAGACCGCTACCGCTTCTTGCCCTGGATCACGATCGCGCCGGTCGCAGCACTCCTCGCCGTCTGGGTCACGCCGCAAACCGAACTCTTCGTCATCGTCCTCGCCTCGTTCGCCTTCCTCTTCGCCGCCAGCGGCATCTTCATGATCGGCCGCGCAAAGCATCCGATGGAGTGGGGCGCGCTCGCCTGCGCGTCCATGCTGGGCTTCTACCTCCTCGCCTACGCGCGCCTCTTCGACGTCATCGACGCCGCCCGCGTTCTCGCCCCCGGCGAGCCGGTCGGCAGCTGGCCCATCTGGGGCATCGTCGCCACCACGCTCGCCACCGTCGCGACATTGGTCGCCGGCCGCATCGCCGAAAAGAACCCCGGCGGCCAAGCCAGTCGCCAGCCGATGCTGGGCCAGTTCGCGCTGACCGCGATCGCGCTCATGACGGCGGGCCTGCTCATCGAGATACCGATCGACGATCTGCCGATCGCGATGGCAGGCCTCCTCGTCGCCGTCACCTTCCTGCACGCCCGCGCGGACGTCACGGCACTCCGCCCCGCAGCCTTCGCGCTCACCGCGCTGTTCATCTTCCTAAGCCTCCCGCAGTTCGCCCCGCTCATCGTCTACGCCGCCCGCGTCATCACCGGCCAACCGCTGCCGACGCTGATCCTGCTGCCGCCGATCATCGCGAGCCCCATCATCTATCTCGGCGCGCCCGCATTGCTGCTCGCAGTCGCATCCTGGTTCGCACGCCGCCGCCGCGACGATGCTTTCGTCCAAGCGCTCGAGGCCTTCGTCGTCTTCTTCATCGCGATCCTCGCCTATGTCTTCATCCGCCGCGCCGACATGCCGGTCGAGCAAGTCCTGATGACGGTGACCTCCAGCGGCCTCGGTGCGTTCATCTCGCAAGCTCTCCTCGTCTACGGCATGGCCCTCGTCGCCGCGGGCCAGCAGTGGAAGCGCGATACGATCGTCGGCGCTGGCATTGTGGCCGGCATCATCGCCATCGCCCGCGTCGTCCATTTCGACATCCAGCCCGTCCAACTCATGTCGGTCTGGATTCCGATGGCCGCAGGCGTCGTCGATATCGCGATCAAGTCATTGCCCATCGCCACCTCGCCCATCTTCTACCTCGGCATCCCCGCCGTCCTACTCCTGTGCTTGCGCCTGATACTCGGCATCAAGCGCGACGACTGGATCGTCCGCCTCGGCGAATACGTGGCCGTCGTGCTGATCGGCCTCATGGGCTACTTCCTCATTCGCCACGCCTTCAATCCCGCCGCGGAGGTCCTCACCGCCCAAGGCTCGCGCCTCGAAGGCGGTGTGATCTCGCTCGCGCAGATCGTCTACGCCATCGCCCTCGTCATCGCGGGCCGCTTCTTCGGCCGCGCCACGCTCATCCACGCCGCCGCGGTCTCAGCCGCCATAGCCATCGCGCGCATTGTCTTCTTCGACATCAAGCTCCCGCTGCTCGCGTACGTCACCGTCCAACTGACGCTCGGCCAAACCGTCGACCCGTCGCTCACCTCGCCCGCAGCCGCCGCGCCGCTCTTCCATCTCGCCTTGCCCGCGCTGCTGCTCGCAGCGTTGGCGTATGTCGCGCGCGAGGACGCGAAGGGCTGGCTTTCGCGCGTCTGCGAATACACCGTCGTCGCGTTTGCAGGCCTCATGACCTATTACCTCGTCCGCCACGCCTTCAACGCGCCGGAGGACGTTTTCGCCGGCGAGGGCACGTATCTGGAGCGCGGCGTCCTCACCAATGCCTTCGTCATCGTCGGCGCGGCCGCATACGTGGCAGGCAGCCGCCTCGGCCGCGAAGCCTTGCGCATTGGCGGCGCGATCGCCGCGACCTTCGCCGCACTGCGCCTCGGATTCTTCGACGTCCTCGTCTCGTCGCCGCTGGTCAAACCGCACGACGTCGGCAGCTGGCCGATCATCAACGCGCTGCTGTTGCCGTACGCGTTGCCGGTCGTCTGGCTGCTGCTCGCGACGGTCGCGCTCACGCGGCGAGGCTTCAGCCAACTCGTCCCCGCCGTCCACGCCGGCGCGATGCTTCTCTTCTTTGCGCTCGTCACGCTGAACGTGCGCCAGATCTTCCAGGGCAGGGTCCTGAACAACCCCGGCCTCGCCGGCGACAGCGAGGTGTACGCGTATTCGATCGCGTGGCTGATCCTCGGCATCGGCCTGCTGGTGGCGGGCACGAGGCGGCGCGACAAGCTCATCCGTTTTGCCTCGCTCGCCGTGATGGTGCTGACGGTGGGCAAGGTGTTCCTCTATGATGCGTCCGAGTTGACGGGCCTGTTCCGCGTGCTGTCGTTCCTGGGGTTGGGCTTGAGCCTTCTGGGCTTAAGCTGGTTCTACACCCGATACGTCTTTGCGCCGGACCAAGCCCAGGACAAACCCGCCTAAGGGGCAAGGCATGGGCAGCGAAGCCAAAGTCGAATACGCCGACGCCAAAGACCGAGCGCAGGTGAAAGCCCACCTCGACTCTCAGACTCTGGAACTCTCCGGCGGCAAAAAGCTGAAACTCCCGCTCGCCGGTGTGAAGTCGGCGACCGTCGACGGCGACCTCCTGAAGATCGCGGCGGGCGCGACGAAGTTTTCGCTCGCGCTCGGCGCCAAAGAGGCGGAAGCCTGGCGGAAGAAAATCCTGAACCCGCCCTCGCTCGGCGACAAACTCGGCTTCAAGCCGGACAAGTCGGTCACCCTCATCGGCGAGGTTCCGCCCGAGATCGCCGCCGCCGCCAAGACCGCGAAGGCCGCCGCCGCGGCGGCCAAGCTGCCCAAAACCATCGCCGCCGACATCGCGGCTCTGATGCTCGCGCCCGGCAAAGAGGAACAACTTATCGTCGCAAGCGCCAAGGCGCTCGCCCCCAAATCGGCCCTGTGGCTCGTCTACGAGAAGGGCAGGGCGGTGAACGGCGACCACGTCATCGCCCTCGCGCGCAAAGCGGGCCTGAAGGACACCAAGGTCGCCCGCGTCTCCGACACGCACGCAGCGTTGCGCTTCATCAAGGGCGGCAACTGACCGCACGCTTTCGTCGGCCGTTGTGACTTTTGCAGCATTGCGCCCCGCGCGCGCCCCGTTAGGTTTGCGCGCATGACACAGTTGAATCGCCGTGCGTTCATCGGCTCGTTGGCCCTCACCGCAGCTTTCGCCGCGGTAACGCGCTCCGGCGCGCTCGCCCAAACGCCCAAGTCGCTCGACCAATGGGCGCAAGACCTCGCCGACCTCAACCGCGACCTGACGACGGGCAAGCTCACGCTGGTCGATTGGCAAGACCGCATCGGCGCGCTCAACACCGGCGTCGAACTCGAAGACCTGCGCCGCTATCTCGACTTCGACCGCCTGACCAAGGCGATGACCTTCCCGACGAAGCTCGCCGAAACCGCCGACCCGCATCTGCCCACGCACATCAACGTCGACGGGATAGAGCGTCCCTGGTTCATCCGCTTCTTCGGCATGAAGAAGGGCGGCGCGATCATCCCGCACGTCCACAACAACATGGTCTCCTCGCATTTGATCGTGGACGGCCAATTCCACGCCCGAACCTTCGACCGCATGGTCGACCTGCCGGACGAGATACGCGGCGACACCATCCTGCTGCGCCCCGCACGCGACGAAACAATGGGCCCGGGCGCGATCGTGACCATGTCGGATGAGCGCGAAAACTCGCACTGGCTGATCGCCGAGGCCGACCGCAGCTTCACCTTCGACGTCGGCCTGGTCGACATCGCCAAGGACCGCGCCTACACGCTGCCCGCCAACAAATACAACATGATCTTCGTCGACCCGACCGGCGAAGAAGACGGCTACGGCCTCATCACCGCCCCAGTCATCACCTTCGAAGAAGCCACCGCCAAGTTCGCCGCCTAACCTGCTGGGACCGCGGGCGTCCCGCCCGCTCTTACCGCGTCGCCGCCGGGACGACCGCGCCGGCGTGGCGCCGAAGTCAGCATCGTGGCACCTTCGATTGATGAGTGATCTGTACCAACCAACGTCAGAATTTCTGAAGGCCGTCGCCGCGAACAACGTTCCGTTGTCAGGCGGGGCGTTGGCCGACGCGAATCTGCACCGGCTCATTCAAATGATGCGCGACGAAGATCGAACCAATCGCGACTGGGCGACATTCCTGCTTGCTATCGAAGACATCGACACGTCCGTCGTTCGCGACGCCCTCATGCAAGCGGCCACCGACGAAGATGATTACGTTCGCGCCGAAGCGGTATACGGCTTGGCGCGGCGAGACCCAACCGTCGCGCTGCCCTTTGTGCAAGCTGAGCTTCGCGCCGACGCGGTGGCGGTAGCGGTCTTTGAAGCGGCGGAACTCTGCGCTCACCCATCTCTTATAGACGTCCTGCGCCAACTCGCCGAACCGTCGGACTCGCCCTACCTCGACGGTCTCGCAGCCGATGCATTGGCAGCATGCGAAAGCGGCACACCGCCGTACTGACCGGTACTCGTGGGATACATATCGTGCGCCAGATTTTCCGTCGGCGCGGATCACATCAAGGAGAACCACCAATGCTTCAAGGAAGCTGCCTATGCGGCGCGATCGCCTACGAGGCCGCCGCCCTCTCAAGCCCCATCGGCCTCTGCCACTGCCGCACGTGCCAAAAAGCGCACGCCAGCGCCTACGCCCCAACGGCGCGCACCCCACGCGCCACCTTCAAATGGACAAAGGGCGCCGACCTCGTAACAGCCTTCGAAAGCACCCCAGGCAAAAACCGCTGGTTCTGCCCCCGCTGCGGCACCCACCTCATGGCCGAATGGCCCGCCGAGGATCACGTGATCCTACGCGTAGGCTCCCTAGACACACCGCTCGACCAAAAACCCGTGGTCCACATCTGGATGAGCCACGCGAACGCAAATCTGGAAGCCCCCGACGGCCTCCCCAAACTACCGGAGGGTGCGCGTTAGGATGGAGAAAAAAGGCCACTGCCGACGCCGGCAAAAAAATAGAGATCAATCGCATCACGCCCAAAGCACTTTTAGGCCTGATGGAGTTCGATAGGCACGCATCGAAATTCCGCGTGGGCCCAGGGATTTGGCTTTCGTATACTTGCTGTTTTTGGCGACGCGCCCTGTTTCTCGGCCACGTCAATTTGAAGGGACGAGCGCTGCGTCACCTCCAAAAGCCTCTCGCGTCGTCGCCGTCGCCTGGCGACCCAATTCCTCGCGGATCGACAAATGCATCTAGTAGGAGGGGGGGATCGAAAATGGCAGCTTTTGTCGCTGATCGCGAGCTGTAGCGGTGGAGCATGACTCGAGGGAGGTTCTCTCGAAAACAAATGCCGCTCCAACGGAGCGGCATCCACTCAAAACGCACGTAAAGGAAGAACGAGCGCTCAGAATTCCGGTTTGATGCAAAGCATGGGTTCAGATCCTCTTACTAGACAACCATACATGTGATTCGGAACTTCCGCAATCAGTACACAGTGGATAACACCATCGAGAGCGCAAGGCTTCGTATTTGTTAAGAGGCGTTAACGTCTGTGCCGTTTCCGCATCGGTCGCGACTTCGCCTTCTTGTTGTGCGCCGGTCGCGGGCGACGCTTGGCAGGCTTTCGCAAACCAGACTTTGGTTTCGCAGTTCCTAGACGCAGCGTGCTGCGGGCGTCTTCAAGCATCTCCTCATACGCCTCGTTTGGTAGCGTCAGAGATCGTCTGGGAATACTCATCAGATGGATTACACGCCGTGCCGCTTGACGCGCCAATGCCGGCTTACCGAGGAAGTGGGCCGCAGCTCGGATGGTGTCCGCAACCGTAGGCGCCTTGATTTTCTTCAGGCCGCCAGTTGATAGGTCGCTCAGGTACTCAGCGAGATGTTGCTCGGTAACTTCTAGGTCGGCCAGTTCTCCCCACGTGCCGCCAGCCCTCAGATAGCAGATCGTGTATTCGAGGATGTTGTTTTTGGTCAGTTCGTCTTCCGACGTCTGGTTGCCATGGAAGCCGCCCGCCTCGCGCCAGTCGGCCACTGGGTGCCCAACAAGTTTTCGAGTTACACTGATAGCTTCGAGATAAAGGCGCTGGCGCAAATCACTAAGGGGGCTAACGTTCGATATCGAAGGAGACGCCCGGCGTATTTCCTCGGCCCGCGCCCACAGAGCAACGCCCAAGAATCTTGGGATCCGGACACGCATGTGGTGATCTTGCGGTAGGTGGGCGCCGTCCAACTTCCGCACCGCGTCCCGATACATCTCTAATGCCAGGGTTTCGTCGCCACGCAGGCTAAGCGCGTTTGCAATCCGAAAGGACAATATCGGATTGCCTGAGTACCTATCGTCCTTGTGCAGGGAAAAGTACTCTTTCAGAGCTAACTCAAGGAAGTCCGCTGTCAGCGATTCCGGGCGTGGCGCAACCGATGACGTCAAGTAGAGTTTAGTTATTCGTGCTATCCAGAACTGACATAGCGCGCGCTCCATTTTGAGATCGTAGGCGTGCGACCGATCGGCGTCCAAGTCTCCCGAAGGGGCCGCCTCGCACAACACGATGCATCTGCTAAGTTGCTCAGACGCGAGCAGAAACTTCTCAGCGACGGTCAACCACTCCTCGTCGCTTGCGTTTTGTTCTGCGTGCTGGGCCGCTTGGTAAGAACCAGTAATCGCATCAACAGCAAGCCTTACCGCGGACTTGAGTTTGGGCGGACGATCAAGCTGCAATAATCTGCCGACGTCGACGGAAATGGCGGTCGCACGAGTCGGTTTGGCCTGATAGGACGTCGAAGAAAGGATTTGCTGTATCTGACCGTAGATGCTGTCCGCTATCAAACTGCAGCCGTCGAGTTGTTTCTTTAGAATGGAAACTTGATCCTGTGCGAGGCGATAGTGTCGCCGACCCTCTTCGTTGAGTCTGCTAGGATCACCGCCCTTTGTCTTGTATTTTAATCTGTGATCGATCTCGCCCCACACATCCTCGATAGCCGTACGCACTTGGATTTCCATGGGCAATTTTCGTCGGCCGTGTGATTTTGAGCTGCACCAGACAACGATGTGGATAGAGGAGTATTCGGTGGGTTTGTGCACCACCTTCGCCTTCGCCCTTACATCATCAAGGGCGACGCCGCTTTCAACCACTTCCGGACGAAATCCGACCTGTTCGAACGCGTTTGCTATCAGCTCGTCGGTGACATCGGCGACGGAGCTAGTACGGTAGATGATGATCTCTTTGATCGTTGCTTGCAGGTCCGGACCAAGGAATAGATTGAATGGCGGCCTTTGTCCTGCATCCAGAAATGCGAGCAACTCGCTGACGAGAGCTGGCAGCTCGTTGCGAAACAAGACAAGTAATCGTAAGCCCACTATGTCCGTTGCATCCTGCGCCCGGTAGTGAGTTTTTCCTTTCGATCGTCTGTCTACAACTTTGTTCACTAAGCTCGTGTGGCTCTTGATCCGGGTTTTTATTACGTACGCCAACGTCTCAATACTGGGAGATCCAAGTGTCAGCCCCGCGAGAAGGAGTCTCTCTACATTGTCCGCCCCTGAAAGGGCACGCAATGCATCTACCTCGATGTCTTGATCCATGACTCCCCCGAAAAAACAAAGCAGTGGATTAGTGGATTATTAGAAAAGAAGGACAGAGACTTTACGCAATATAGTCGCGAGCGCACAAGGGCTTGAATACGGCGGCAGGTAATCGTGCCCACTGTCCTGCGCAGGCCCCGGCCGCGGGGATAAGATGCGTCGCATTTCTTCACGCGGCGACCCCTGCCTCATTGCTGCTACGGCGAGGGCCAGTCGATTGCATTCCTTGCTGCGAACCACATCCCGGCAAACATCAGAGTCATGAACACCCACAGGAAGAAAACACCCTGTGGTCGCTTACCTGCAGCAATGTCTTTGCGAGAAAGCAGGAACCCAAACAGGAGCCACGCAAGCGCCGCCATCGCCGAGTAGAGCCATACTTCGAGCGGACTTGCGCTCAACATATGTCAGCCCCTCGCGGAGCAGACCTCTCAATCTCCGCCGCGACGCTCTGCGCTGGCGTCTCCGGATCGAACAGCGCATCCATCGTGCCCATCCCGGACGACGGCGCGGTAGCTTCAAGATAGGCGCGAAACCCCGCCGAGTAGGCGACGCGCCGGTGCGGCCAACAGCCTTCGCGCACGCCGGGCGCGTGATAAAACATGCGCGCGCCGTTCTCCCACCCCGCCCACTGCGCGTCGTCGAGCACGCGCGCCTTGTGCTGCACCCAAGCCTGCTCGGCGAGCTTGAAATAGCAGAACAGAAAATAGTGCGCGACGATGCGCTCCTCGCGCGTCGCACCCGACCAACTGCGCGTCGCCTTGGCGAGCGCCGTCCCCATCGCCGGTGACTCCATCGCCGGCACGTTGATCGCCGTGATGGCCGAGGTCAGCGACTGCACCGCGACAAGCTTCTGCGACTGCGTGTTCTGCCGGATCGAAACGACGAGCACGATGAAGGTCAGCGTCACCACCGCCGCATTGACGATGTCGGCGACGATGGAAAGGTCGGCGAGGTTCATGGGACGGCGCCCCCGCTGGCGTTGGCTTGGAAAGAGAAACCAGAGCCAACCATCGACGCGCGGTCGCGACAAGCGTTACCCAAGGCCGCAGTGTGCGAAAACGTAGAAGAGTTGCGGAGACAGCAAACCTATTTCCCCTTTCCTCATCTTACGACCGACTGCATAACACAACCGGAACGGCGCGGACGCGCGCGTGAGGAAAGGAAGCGGCGATGGCGAAACTCGTGTGCGGCATGAACCAGTCCCTGGACGGCTACGTCGACCATATGTCGTTCGCGCCCAGCCCCACACTCTTCCGCCATTTCATCGCGGAGGCTGAGGGGCAGGCGGGCAGCATCTACGGCCGCCACATGTATGAGCTCATGCGCTACTGGGACGACGATCAACCGGAGTGGGACGCCGATCGAAAGGCCTTCGCGGCGGCGTGGCGCAAGCAACCGAAATGGGTCGCCTCGCGCACGCTGAAGTCGGTCGGCCCCAACGCCACGCTGATCGAAGGCGATCTCGACCGCGCGATTCGCAAGCTGAAGGCCGAGCGCGACGGCGAGATCGAAGTCGCCGGCACGATCCTGGCGAAAAGCCTCACCGACCTCGGCCTGATCGACGAGTACCGCATCTACCTGCACCCCGTCGTGCTCGGCCACGGCAAACCCTACTTCGCCGGCCCCCGCCCACCACTCCGCCTCATGACCCACGACCGGATCGGCGAGGACGTGATCAGGCTGAGCTACGTCCCGGCCTAATGGCGCCGGAGCGAAGATCGCCGCACGCGAAGGAATGGCTCTAGCCCTGGGAGCGCGGGCGTCCCGCCCGCTCTTTCTGACGTTTTATCGATGACGGCGCTTGAGGAGAGTCCCGAAGAGCGGGCGGGACGCCCGCGCCCCCAGGACTAGCGCGAGCTTTGACGCGCCGTGATCGACGATCAGTTCTCGTCCATCTTCAACGCCGCAATGAAGGCCTCCTGCGGGATTTCGACGGAGCCGAATTCGCGCATCTTCTTTTTGCCTTCCTTCTGCTTGTCCAGCAGCTTGCGCTTACGCGAAATATCGCCGCCATAGCACTTCGCGGTCACGTCCTTGCGCATCGCCTTGATCGTCTCGCGCGCGATCACCTTGCCGCCGATCGCGGCTTGGATCGGGATCTGGAACAGATGCTGCGGGATCAAATCCTTCAGCTTCTCGCACATCACGCGGCCGCGCATTTCGGCGCGCTGGCGGTTCACGATCATCGACAGCGCATCGACCGGCTCGGCGTTGACCAGGATCGACATCTTCACGAGGTCGCCCTTTTCGTACCCCTCAATGTGATAGTCGAAGCTCGCATACCCGCGGCTCACCGACTTCAGCCGGTCGTAGAAATCGAACACCACTTCGTTGAGCGGCAAATCATACTTCACCAGCGCCCGGTTGCCCGCATAGGTCAGATCCACCTGCCGCCCGCGCCGGTCCTCGCACAGCTTCAACACCGACCCCAGATATTCGTCCGGCGTTAGGATGGTCGCGCGAATCCACGGCTCTTCGATCCGCTCGATGCGCACCACGTCCGGCATGTCGGCCGGATTGTGCAGCTCGACCATGTCGCCGTTGGTCAGATAGATGCGATAAATCACCGACGGCGCCGTCGTGATCAGCGTGAGATTGAACTCGCGCTCCAACCGCTCGCGAATGATGTCGAGATGCAGCAGGCCTAAGAACCCGCAGCGAAACCCGAAACCCAACGCCGCAGACGTTTCCGTCTCATACGAAAAGCTCGCGTCGTTCAGCGCCAATTTCTGGATCGCCTCGCGCAACTCTTCGAACTCGGCCGCGTCGACCGGAAAGAGGCCGCAGAACACCACCTGCTGCGCCGGCTTGAACCCCGGCAGCGGCGTTTCGGTGCCCTTGCGTTCGTCCGTGATCGTGTCGCCGATCTTCGTATCGGCCACCTGCTTGATCGCCGCGGTCAAAAACCCGACCTCGCCCGGCCCAAGCTTGTCGACCGCCATACGCTTCGGGTTGAACACGCCGACGCGATCGACCTCATAGACCGCGTTCGCCGCCATCATGCGGATCTTCTGACCCTTCTTGATCTCGCCGTCGACGACGCGGAACAACACGACGACGCCCAGATACGCGTCGTACCAACTGTCGACCAGCAACGCCTTCAGCGGCTTATTGATGTCGCCCTTCGGCGGCGGCAAGCGCGTGACCACGGCCTCAAGCACGTCGCCGATGCCGATGCCGGTCTTGGCCGAGATCAACACCGCCTCCGACGCATCGATGCCGATCACGTCCTCGATCTGCTGGCGAATGCGTTCCGGCTCGGCAGCGGGCAGGTCGATCTTGTTGAGCACCGGCACGATGTCGAGCCCGGCATCGATCGCCTGATAAACGTTGGCCAGCGTCTGCGCCTCAACGCCCTGGCTGGCGTCGACGACCAGCAGCGCGCCTTCGCACGCCGCCAGACACCGCGACACCTCATACGCAAAGTCGACGTGCCCCGGCGTATCCATCAGATTCAACAGATACGTCTTCCCGTCCTTCGCCGGATAGTTCAGCCGGACGGTCTGCGCCTTGATGGTGATCCCGCGCTCGCGCTCGATATCCATGGAATCGAGCACCTGCGCCTTCATCTCGCGCGCCTCTAGGGCGCCGCAAAACTCGATGAGGCGGTCGGCAAGCGTGGACTTCCCGTGGTCGATATGGGCGACGATGGAGAAGTTGCGGATCAGCGAAAGGTCGGGCATGGGAGCGGCAGGAGATAGCGGCTTGGACGCGCCCTGTCGAGCGGGGAAAAGCGCAATCCTTTCAACACCCTGCGTCCTATTCGCGCGCTGGATCAGAACCCGCTTGCGGTAAACCGCTGCTGCCGCCCGCCATTGCTCGGTCGAAGAGCTTCGCCCGAATGCGCATCCAAATGTCGGCCATCAGTGCGCCGGGGATGGTGCGGCTGTCGCGGCGAACGCGGTGGGTCAGCGGCCTCGTGCCCGTTGCAAGCAACGCCTCGCGCGCTTCTGCGTTCTGCGCGAACTTTGCCTCGCAGGCGCGCCGCATGAGCCGCCAATGCGGATAGGCGCCACTCGGGTACGTGTGGCCTTCATATTCGAACGTCGGTGGCCAGACGCGCGGGCCGGCGTTCTTCGCGTCAGTGCCCCAAAGCGATACAATCCGCTCTCGCTCCGCCGCGTCGTCGATCTTCAAGCCCTGCCAAAACCCTTCGACACTGGCATAGTGCCGTCCGTCCAACGCGAACGGCGCCAACGCAAGATTGCTGATCGGCCGAAAGCGCGCATCACTTGTGTCGAACACAATGTTGATCGGCTCATGGCACGCATCCGCTCGCACGCCCAAGTCCCGCAGAACGCCGCTCCCGTTCGCATCGGCTGTAAGATGAAACACATGATCTTGATGCGCCGCCGCCCACGTCTGAAACGCGTGGGTCTCCGCCTCCGTATCGGGCAGAACGACCAGGATCTCCGGTTTCAAGAGAACGCGCATGGCCTACGATAACCGGTTTGGTTTAATGTGACGACCGTCGCGTCACGCCGCCGCCACGACTGCGTCTAGATTGCGAACAACGGAGGCCCACATGCCCAAGCTCAAAGACCGCCCCGAAACGTCCATCGACGAAATCGCCGACGGCATCTACCGCATCTCGACCAGCGTCACCGGCATCGACATCCCCGGCGGCTTCTCGTTCAACCAGTTTCTCGTCCTCGACGACGAACCGCTGCTCTTCCACACCGGCCAGCGCGGCCTCTTCGCCAACACGCGCGCCGCGATCGAGACGGTGGTCCCGGCGAGCCGCCTGCGCTACCTCGCCTTCTCGCACTACGAAGCCGACGAATGCGGCGCGATGAACCAGTTTTTGGGCCTGGCGCCAAAGGCCGAAGTCATTTGCAGCCGCGTCGCCGCCATGACCTCGGCCGGCGACCAGGCCGACCGCCCGCCGCGCGCGCTCGCCGACGGCGACAAGCTGAACCTCGGCCGCCGCGAGATGGTCTGGCTCGACGCCCCGCACACCCCGCACGGCTGGGACTGCGGCTTCATGGCCGAGACCACGACCAAGACGCTCTTCTGCGGCGACCTCTTCACGCAAGCCGGCGCCGACAACCCCGCCCTCACCGAAAGCGACATTCTCGAACCCAGCGAAATGATGCGCAAAGCCTTCGACTATTTCGCCCACGGCCGCGACACGACGCCGATGCTGGAGAAACTAGCGGCGCTGAACCCCACGACGCTCGCCTGCATGCACGGCAGCGCCTTCAAAGGCGACGGTGCCAAACTCCTGCGCGCGCTAGCCGGCCGCGTAAGCTAGTCGTTGTTGCGGCGGCGGCGCCGGCGCTTCTGCGCACGCCGCTTCCGTTCCTTTCGGATCCGCCACCGCGCCCGCGCACCGTCGAGGCCCTCATCGACCGCGACCGAGCGCGACCGATGACGAAAGCGCCGCACCCGCCCGCGAAAGCGCCGGTCGCTGCCCACCAGCACCGATTGCTCCGCGCCGACGGTCAGCGTCTCGCCCGCGCCGTCCGTGCAATCCGCCTCGCCCGCGACCGTTGACATCTCCGTCTCGCCATCGTCCGCAACGTCGAAGATCAACTCGGTGCCGCGAATGCCGATGGTGACCGTCGGCGTCTGCAGCTTCACCTTCTCCTTCGGAATCGAACCCGACAGAAAGCGGAAGGCACCCTTCGTCAGCGTGACCACCTGCTCGCTGTTCGATCCGGCCGGGTCGTAGACATAGCGGTCGATCACGACCTTCGCATTCTCGCCGATGGTCAACTTCGATCCGTCGGCGAAGTGAACGACGACCGCGCTCTCCGCGTCGGTCTCGATCAGCTCGTTCATATAGATGGAGTCTTCGAACTCGATCTCCGCGCGCGGATCCGGCGCGACCGTGGCCCAACCGTAGTTGACGATATCGCCCACGCTGCCGACGCCCTCGTCGTCCGTGGCCGCGCGCGCGACCCCAGGCGCCACAAGCGCGCCCGCCGTAAGCAAAACCGCCTCCCGCCGCGTCAGTTTCATCCTCGCCCTCGTCAGCCGAACCGTATACGGACTATAGCCTGGGCCCCGCCTGAACTGCCAGTGAACGGCTGCAATGACGAAGAAAAAGACCGACCGCGATCCGCTGAAGGAATTGCTGTGGCCCGGCCAATCGACCGAGCTGCTCAAAGCCCTGCACATCCTGACGCGCGACGGCGCGATCAACGCAGACTCGCGGCGCAAGCTGAAGCAGGTCCTCCACTTGGTGCAACTCCTGCGCCCGTCGCTCGACCGTTTGTTCGATGAAAACGAAAGCCCGCGTCTCGCCGACCTCGGTGCCGGCAAATCGTATCTGGGCTTCATCCTCTACGACCTCATCTTCGGCCCGAAGGGCAGGGGCGAAGTCGTCGCCGTCGAAACGCGCGGCCCCCTGATGGAAGGCGCCGAACAACTCGCCCGCACCACAGGTTTCGACCGCATGCGCTTCGTCAGCGGCGCCATCGCAGAAGCCAAACTCGACGGCAAGGTCGACATGGTGACCGCCCTCCACGCCTGCGATACGGCAACGGACGACGCCATCCGTTTCGCCCTCGCGCACGACGCCAAAGTCATCGCGCTGGTCCCCTGCTGCCAAGCCGAAGTCGCCCGCCTCCTGGACGCCCACACGCGCCACCCCCTGCACCAACTCTGGCGCCACCCCATCCAACGCCGCGAATTCGCGAGCAACATCACGAATGTGATCCGCGGCCTCTATCTGGAAGCGCACGGCTACAAAGTCCGCGTGACCGAACTGGTAGGCTTCGAACACACAATGAAGAACGAACTCATCCTCGCCGAACGCCACCAAGTCTCAAACGCCCAAGCCAAAGGCGAACTCCAAACCCTATTGCAGCAGCTCCCCGCGCACCCCGCGTTGGTCGCTGACCTTTAAGAATGACAGGGAGTGATGATATGGAAGCTCCAAACCGGAGCGCGCCATGAAATACGTCCGCATGCCGATCGAGATCGAGTCGCCCGAGGAGCAGGGTTACGACACGATCCGCTTCAACCTCTCCGAAAGCTCCATGCGCGACAGAAACCTGTCGGAGCTCGGCCTCAACACCAACGACCTGGTCCTGGCCTACGGCGCGCACAAAGGAGCACCCGGCCTGCGTACGCTGATCGCACGCCAATCGAACGTGCCGGAGCACGCAGTGCTGACGACGGTGGGCGCGGCCGGCGCGCTCTTCATCATCGCGACGACGCTCTTGGAGAAGAACGACCACCTCGTCGTCGTCCGCCCCAACTACGCGACCAACATCGAAACCCCGCGCGCCATCGGCTGCGAGATCAGCTTCGTCGACCTCGCGTTCGAAGACGGCTTCCACCTCGACATCGCCCGTGTCGAAGCGGCACTCCGCCCCAACACCAAGCTGATCTCGATCACGACCCCGCACAACCCGACCGGGGTCTCGCTCAGCGACGTGTCGCTGCGCCACCTGATCACGCTCGCCGAAGCCAACGGCATCCGCCTGCTCGTCGACGAAACCTACCGCGAGATGTCGTTCGTGCCGAAGCTGCCCGTCGCCGCCTCGCTCAGCGACAAGGTCATCTCCGTCGCCTCGATGTCGAAGTCCTACGGCATCCCCGGCATCCGCGTCGGCTGGCTCATCACGCAAGACGCCAAACTTTTCGAACGCTTCCTGGCCGCGAAAGAGCAGATCGGCATCTGCGGCAGCATCATCGACGAACACATCGCCGAAGCCGCGCTCGCCCAAAGCGCGCCGTGGATCGCAACCGTCGAACGCAATCTGAAATCCGCCGTCGGCACGGTCGAACAATGGCTTACGCGCGAAACACGGATGGAATGGGTGCGCCCGCAAGGCGGCTGCGTCTGCTTTCCGCGCATCAAGGCCGACGCGAACATCGACATCGAAAAATTCTACCGCACGCTGACGCAAGAACACGCAACGGCGGTCGGCCCCGGCCATTGGTTCGAGCAAGACAAGCGCTTCATGCGCATCGGCTTCGGCTGGCCGTTGCCGGAGGAATTGGAGGGCGGCCTGAAAGCCATCTCGAAAAGCCTCGACGCATCGCGCCGTTAACGCAGCCGCGGCGCTAGATTTCCTGTGTATCGCCCAGGTTTGGCCCCATTTCAGCCGGGGTAAGGCCACGTCACCTTGTAGACTAGCGCGCGAAGCAACACCTGAATCCGTGCCGCCGATCGCGTGGCTGAACGATCCGGAACGACCACGTTGAGCACCGACCGCTCGCCGCCGCTGAAACAGCCGGACACGACCGGCTCGTTCGCCGCGCGCCTCCGGCAATACCAAAGCGAACGCTTCCCGCTCGCCAACCACGGCGCGTTGACGCTCGTCTTCGCGATATCCGCCTGCGCCTTCGCCGCCGGCTTCAGCAACACGTGGCCGTCACCGGCAGCCGTCGCGCTCGCAGCCGTCGCAGGCCTTTGTCAATTCGCACTCCTGCGCATCGCCGACGAACACAAAGACTTCGCGACCGACAGCGCACACCGTCCGTACCGCGCCGTCCCCCGCGGCCTCGTCACGCTCGCCGAGCTGCGCGCCATCGGCGCGATCGCGGCAGCACTCATGCTCGCCGCCGTCGCCTTCGCGCAATCGCTGCCGGTCGCGATCCTCACCCTCGCGCTCTGGGTCTACTTCGCGCTGATGACGATGGAATTCTTCGCGCCCGAATGGCTGCAGGCGAGACCCATCGTCTACCTCTTCTCGCACATGATCATCACGCCGCTGCTCGCCTGGACGATGGCGAGCTTCCAACTCGTCCACGACGGCATCGCCATCACAGAGATCCCCGCACGCACCGGCGCGTATCTGATCGCGATCCTCTTCCTCGGCGTCGTGCTGGAACTCGGCCGCAAAATCCGCGCGACCCAAGATGAGGAACCCGGCGTCGAGACCTACAGCGCCCTGTGGGGTCCGCGCGTCGCGCGCAATGCATGGTTAGCATCCGCTTGCGCCGCAACGGCCGCGTTGGTGATCGCCGTCGCACAAATTCAGGGCTCTGCCGTCGTTGCGCTCTTGGTCGCCGCCGCCGGTCTTGCGATGATGGGTCTCGCCGCCACCCGCTTCACACCCTCTCAACCCGGCAGCGGTAAACGGATCGAGCAAGCATCGGGAGCATTCGCTTTGGCCGTCCTCATCGCCCTGGCCGTCGCGCCACACGTGAAGGCGTTGCCGTGAGCGCGCCCATCGTCGCCCTCGCGCGCCCCGATCCGCCGTTGTCGTTGTACGGCGGCAAGGCGACAGGCCTGTGCCGCTTGCAGACGGCGGGCTTCCGCGTGCCGCCGTGGTTCGTCGTCACGCCGCGCGCCTTCGACCTCAGCAAAGGCCCCGACCAAACGCCGGCGCATGTCACGGTGAAATCCGAAGTCGGCGCCGAAATCACCGCCGAACTCGCGCGCCTCTTCCCGCCCGACGCCAAACTCGCCGTGCGCTCCAGCGCGGCGGAAGAAGACGCACTCGGCCACTCCTTCGCCGGCCAATTCGCGAGCTACCTGAACGTCGCCCCGCGCGACGTCGCCGTGCGCGTCGCCGACGTCTGGCACTCCGCCTTCACGCCGGAGCTTGAGGCCTACCGCAAACACCACGGCCTGACGCAAACAAACGTCCCCGCCGTCATCGTGCAGCGCATGGTCAACGCCGACGCCGCCGGCGTCGCCTTCAGCGCCGACCCGGTCAGCGGCGCAACCGACCGCATCATCGTCAACGCCGTCGCGGGCCTCGCCGACCGCCTGGTCGCCGGCGAGACGACCGGCGACACCTACGTCCTCGACCGCGCGGGCGAAACGATCGAACAAACGTTGACCGGCGCCAAGCCCATCCTGTCCCCGCAAATGCTGAAGCAGATTGCGCTCGCCGCAAGACGCATCGCCGAACTCGAACGCTGCCCGCAAGATATCGAATGGGCGATCGAAGGCGGCCAACTCCACCTCGTGCAGGCGCGCCCCATCACGACGCTCGCCATCGGCGGCACGGAACGCGTGTTGTGGGACAACTCGAACATCGTCGAAAGCTACAGCGGCATCACCACGCCCCTGACGTTCTCCTTCGCTGCGCGCGCGTACGAATCCGTCTACCGCGAACTGTCGATGGTGCTCGGCGTCTCGCGCCACCGCGTCGACGAGAACAGCGCCACCTTCCGCAACATGATCGGCCTCATCCGCGGCCGCATCTATTACAACCTGTTGAACTGGTACCGCGCGCTCGCCCTGCTGCCCGGATTCCAAATGAACCGGCGCTTCATGGAACAGATGATGGGCGTCGACCGCGCCCTGCCGCGCCACCTCATCGAAACCGTCGTCGGCGACGGAAAGATGTCGCCGCTCGCGCGCATCATGGACGGCGCACGCCTGATCACCACCGCGGCAAGCCTGATCTGGAAACGCCTGTTCCTCGCGCGCTCGATCAAAGCGTTCCAAGCACGCGTCAACACCGCGCTCACCGGCTTGGACGATCTCTCCCGCGCCAGCTACCAAGACCTCGCGATGGACTACCGCCGCATCGAGGCAAAACTCCTGCGCGCGTGGACGCCGCCCCTCGTCAACGATCTCTGGTGCATGATCGCCTTCGGCGTCGCCAAAGGCCTCACACGCAAATGGGCCGGCGACGAAAGCGGCGCGCTGCTCAACGCCGTCCTCACCGACCAAGGCGGCATCGTCAGCGCCGAACCGCCGCGCCTCATCGCCGAGATGGGCGACAAACTCCGCAACGACAAAACACTCTTCGCCCGCATCGAATCCGCCACCACCGGCGAAGCCATCGACGCGCTCCACCAAGACCGTGTGTTAGGACCGCTCTACCGCGCCTACATCGAGCGCTTCGGTGACCGCTGCCTCGGCGAACTGAAACTCGAAAGCGCCACGCTGACCGACGACCCGCGCCCGCTATGGACCGCGATCTTAAGCGCCGCGCGCCGCCCAACACCGCCGCCGAAGGCAACGAAGAACGCAATGGAGAAAGTGGAGGAGGGCGTCGGCCAACACCGCTTCCGCCTCGCCATCCTCAAATTCGCGCTGGGCGAGGCCAAAGCCCGCGTCCGCGACCGCGAGAACATGCGCTTCGAACGCACCCGCGTCTTCGGCCGCGCCCGCCGCCTGCTCCTGGAAATGGCAAAACGCCTCGTCGCCGCGCGCGTCATCCCAAACCGCGACGACGTCTTCTACCTGACCGTCGAAGAACTCCTCTCGCTCGCCGAAAGCTCCGCCACCGCCGCGTCGCTCCCCGCGATCGCCGCCGCCCGCCGCGCCGAGTTCGAAACCTACAGAACGCAAGGCGACCTGCCGCGCCGTTTTGAGACTGTCGGCGCACCGGCGCTCAGCCCCATCATCCCGGTGAAAAGCGAAACGCCAACCGAAGAAGACCCGACGTTGCGCCGCGGCCTCGGCTGTTCGGCGGGAACCATCCGCGGCCGCGCGCGCGTCATCCGCGACCCGCATGGCGCAACGCTCGACCACGGCGATATCCTGATCGCAGAGTTCACCGACCCAGGCTGGATCACTGTCTTCGCCAACTGCGCGGGCCTTGCCGTCGAACGCGGCAGCCTGCTCTCGCACAGCGCCATCGTCGCGCGCGAACTGGGCCTGCCCGCCGTCGTCGGCGTGCCCGACCTGCTCGCCTGGATCAACGACGGCGACGTGGTCGAGATCGACGGCACCGCGGGCACGATCCGCAAACTGCCCGCGAACGTCGTGCTCGCCAAACCAAAGGCCGCCGAATGAGTGGTACGGAAGTTGCGGGCAAAGCGACGTTCGACGGCATTCGCTACGCGCAATGCTGGGAAGACGCCGACATCTTGCTCGAAGGCCTGGACGTCAAACCCGGCGACATCTGCCTGTCGATCGCCTCCGCCGGCGACAACGCCCTCGCGATGTTGACCAAGGATCCCTCGCGCGTCGTCGCCGTCGATCTTAGCGCCGCGCAACTCGCCTGCCTCGATCTGCGCTGCGCCGCTTACCGCACGCTCGACCACGACGCCTTCCTCGAACTCTACGGCGCGCGCACCAGCGTTCGGCGCGGCGAACTTTACGACAAATGCCGCCCCAACCTGCGCGATCCGCAGTCGGGCGCGTTCTGGGACGAACGCCGCGCTGCGCTGACGGCGCAAGGCTTCGGCGCGCTCGGCAAGTTTGAACGCTACTTCCGCCTTTTCACACGTTGGGTTCTGCCGTTCGTCCACTCGCGCGCCGATGTTGACGAATTGATGCGCGCCAAGACATGCGACGAACGAAAGGCCTTCTTCGACGACAGATGGAATTCCGGCCGCTGGCGTCTGCTCTTCGGCGTCTTCTTCTCGAAGACGGTGATGGGGCTTCTCGGCCGCGATCCGCGCTTCTTCGACTACGTCGAGGGCGATCTGAAGACCCATCTCATGGGCCGCGTCCGCCATGCCGCCGTCGACCTCGACCCCAGCGACAATTCGTATTTGCATTGGATCTTGAACGGCCGTTTCAACGGCGCGCTGCCCGTGGCGCTGCGCCGCGAAAACTACGACGCCATCCGCTCGCGCATCGACCGCATCGAATGGCATGAAGCCGCCCTCGAAGACGCTATCGACGATCTCGCCCGCGCCGGCGCACGCCCCGCGCGCTATAACTTAAGCGACATCTTCGAATACATGTCGGCCGAGAACACCGCGACGGTCCTTGCCAAACTCGCGGCCAACGGCAAAAAGGGCGGCCGTCTCGCCTATTGGAACATGATGGTCCCGCGCAGCCGCCCCGATGCGCTCGCTCACGCACTCAAGCCCCTCGACAACCTGTCGAAGGATTTGTTCCTGAAGGACAAGGCCTTCTTCTACCGTGCCTTCGTCGTGGAAGAGATCCAATGATTCACGGCGCCGTCGCGACGGTGATCCTGATCGTCGGCCTGGTCGGCGCCATGGCGATCATGAGCCGCCTCGTCGCCACGGGCGCCGTGCATCCGGAAGTCAGCCGCAAGGCGCTCCACGTCTGCATGGGCATTTCCTGCATCGCGCTGCCTTGGGTATTTCCCGACCCGGTCTGGTTTGCGATCGGTTTCTCGATGGTCCTCGCAACATTGGCCGCCGTCCGCTATGTCCCCGCCATCAACCGCCAGCTGACCGGCGCACTTCACGCGGTCGAACGCTCCTCCGGCGGCGACATGTACTTCGCCGCCTCCGTCGCGATCCTATATGCCGTCGCCCGCGACCAACCCGCGCTCTACATCATGCCGCTGCTCGTGCTGACACTCGCCGACGCGCTCGCGGCCCTGGCCGGCGTCTTCTACGCAAAGACCGCCTACGAAAGCTACCACGCCAAGAAAAGCTGGGAAGGCTCACTCGTCTTCTTCGTGGTTGCGTTCCTGTGCATCCACATCACAGTGCTGCTGCTCACCGACCTCGACCGCGCCGAAGGCATCACCGTTTCGCTGACGCTGTCCTACGTCGCCACTCTGATTGAAGGCGCATCGTGGGAGGGTCTCGACAATCTCTTCCTTCCGATCGCTCTCTATTTGCTGCTCGACGGTTTCTTGAGAATGAACGCCGTCGACCCCACCTCGAACGTCGGCCTGACATCCGCAATCGTATTGGTCGGTCTCACCGCGCTCGCCTGGATCGCAAGCCGCCTCTCGCACGTCCCCGCCGACGCCACGATGGCGATCGTCGCCTTCGCCTTCATCTTCTGGACGGTGTCCGAGTTCGCGATCATCATCCCGGGCCTCATCGCCGGCGCCGTCTGCGTCGCAGGCCCCATCGCCTCCGGCATCTCCGACCCGCGCACCGTTCGTGGACGATCGATCGCCGCCGCCTGCGCGCCGATAGCGGGCCTCGTCATCCTGGCGACGCAAGGCGTCACGGTCCCGCTCGTTCTCGCAGGCCACGCTGCCTTCGCCGCCACGCTGGGCTTCGTGCTGCCGATGCTACGCCTCCGCGTGTCTGGGAGCGCCGGCTTCCAGCCGGCTGTTGCGGCATCGCAATCGCTCGAAAAGAGCCGGCTGGAAGCCGGCGCTCCCAGCACGCTCATCGGCGCAACGCTCGGCCTCGGCGGCGCCGCGCTGATGCTCGCAAGCTGGCTCGTGGTCGGCGACGGTGTCGGCACAACGGCCATCGCCCTGATCGTCTTGCCGGCCATCATCGCCGGCGCGAGCGGCGGCGCGACGTGGAGCGCCAAAGCCAACGAAAGCACGCGCCTCGCAACCCTGCTCGCACTCGTCAGCATCACGGTTGCCGCGACGGTGCTGCTTGGCACGGGAGCACCGCTCTCATGACCCTCGAATGGATCGATCTCACCGCGCAAAAAACCTACACCGGCCTCGCACTGCCCGACCGCGATCTTGCCCAGCGCGAACACGTCTCGAAGATCGCCGCCATCGTGAAGGGCAACGAAGTCGAAGCCGTCGCCGCCCTCTGGCTCGACGCCCCGCGCAGCCCCGACGGAGCAGCTTCCGCCTTCGTCGGCCACTTCGCCAGCAACGACGTCGGCCACAGCAAGCAACTCTTCGACGCAATCGCGCACGAAGCGGCGCGGGCAGGGCGCAAGCGCATCCTCGCCCCCATCGACGGCTCGACCTGGCGCAGCTACCGCGTGGTCGTCGAAAGCACAGGCCGCGACCCGTTCTTCCTCGAACCGCAAACGCCGTCGTACTGGGAAGCCCACCTCATCGCCGCCGGTTTCAGCCGCGCCGAAATGTACGCCTCGCTCGAACTGACAAACCTCGCGCCGTTCGCCGGCCCCGACGCCTACGCCGCCGAACTGACCGCGGCCGGCATCACGGTGCGCGACTTCGACATGCAGAATTTCGACAAAGACCTCGTCAAGCTGCACAAGCTCAGTCTCGACGCCTTCGTCGCCAATCCCTACTACGCGCCGCTGCCGCTCGAAGACTTCGCCGCGATGTACCGCCCTGCAGTCTTTCTCTACGAGCCGGGCCTCGCCCTCATCGCCGAACGCAACGGCGAAGCGCTGGGCTTCATCTTCGCCTACCGCGACGGCCCGCAAAAATCCTGCACCGTCCTGAAGACCATCGCCGTCGCGCCCACCACTCGCGAAGCAGGCTTGGCGCGCCATCTGACGGGCCGCGTCCTCGCCCGTGCCCACCAACTCGGCTGCAGCAGCGCCATCTTCGGCCTGATGCACGAACGCAACAAATCCTTCAGCTGGGCCGCCCGCCACGGAAAAATCTTCCGCCGCTACGCGCTGATGGCACGCGACCTGTGACGCCGACCGCCAACATGGTCGCCACGCTCGGCGCCTTCGCCGAGCGAACGCCCCACGCGACGGCGCTGATCACGGGCACAGGCGCAACGCGTCGCACGCTCACCTTCGACGACGTCACGCGTCTCAGCGCCACCTGGGCCAAGACGCTCGAAGACAACGGCGTGAAGAACGGCGACCACGTGCTGGTGCTGCAATCCATCTCCGTCGAACTCTATCTGGCGCTCCTCGCCATCTTCCGCATCGGCGCCATCGCCGTTTTCCCCGACCCGCAGTCGCTCCAGAAAACAATCGAAGCCGCCTGCAACACCGTGCATCCCATCGCCATGATCGGCGGCTGGCCCGCGCAACTACTGCGCCAAGTCTCGCGCCCACTTCGCCAAATCAAAGGAACGTTCAGCGCCGCCCACGTGCCATGGGCGCGCCTCCTACCCAAAACGAAAGGCGCCGAAGCCGCAATCGCCAACGTGCCCGGCGACCAAGCCGCTCTCGTCACCTTCACCAGCGGCTCGACCGGCGCGCCGAAAGTCATCGCGCGCAGCCACGCCTTCCTCTCCGCACAGCACGCCGCCATCACCCGCGCCGTGGACTTCACTCCCGGCACGACAACCCTGACCGCGTTGCCCGTCTTCGTCCTCTCGCATCTAGCAAGCGGCGTCGCCAGCATCCTGCCCGCGAGCGACGTGCGCAAACCGAAAGAGATCGATCCCGCGCCCTTGCTCGCACAAATCGCGGAGAACAAAGCCCACACGATCCTCGCCTCCCCCGCGCTCGTCGAACGCCTCGCCCGCGTCAACGAAAGCGAACGCCCGAAACTCGCCAGCGTGCGCGACATCCTCACCGGCGGCGGCCCCATCTTCCCCGACATCGTCGAAGCCGCCGCGCGCGCCATGCCGAACGCACACATCCACCTGGCCTACGGCTCGACCGAAGCCGAACCCATCGCGCACATCACGCACGACGAGATCACGGCCGAAGACAAAGCGGCGACCGCTGAGGGCAGGGGCCTCCTCGCCGGCAAACCTACGAACGGCACCGACCTCGCGATCCTGCGCGACGCCTGGGGCACGCCGCGCCCGGCGCTGACGCAAGTCGAATTCGACGCGCTGCGCTTGGCCCAAGGCCAACCCGGCGAAATCGTCGTCGCCGGCGATCATGTCGTCACGTCCTACGTCGGCGGCATTGGCAACGCCGAAAGCAAAATCAACGTCGCTGGCAAAGTCTGGCACCGCACCGGCGACGCCGGCGCGATCGACGCGAAGGGCCGCCTCTGGCTCCTCGGCCGCTGCGCATTTCGCCTGAACGAAACGCCGCCGCTCTATCCGCTGCAGGTCGAGGCCCAGGCGCGCGCCGCGCTAGGCCCCGTACCCCTCGCCGCGGCCAACATCGACGGCAAAGCGGTACTTGTCGTCGAAAGCGGCAAGGCCGCCGACGACACCGCGCTCGCCACCCAATTCCGCGTCGACCGCGTGCTCAGCGTCAAGAAAATCCCCCTCGATCGCCGCCACCAATCGAAGGTTGATTACGCATCCCTGAAGGCCCTGCTTCAGCGTTAACGTGCACGTAAGGTGTGGCCGCACGTCCGTTTGCGCTTTCTTTTGTACTCAATGCCTAAATTCGTCCGCCCAGCTCCTTTGACCCCGCGCATGTGCGGGTGTTAGCTCGAACCCGTGGGAGGACACTGGGGCTGACGTCCGCCGTGCAACAAAAGGCTGCCGAGACCCCGACGCCGGAAGCGCCGAGCAAGCGTAAAGCGCGCTCTGAGCCGCCGCGCGCGCCCGCACGCCCGGGCTCTATCGAAGAAATCGAGCAAGGCCCGTCAGGCAAAGCGATCGCCGCCATCTTCGACTACGACGGCACGATGATCGCCGGCTACTCCGCGCTCGACGTCGCGCAAGCGCGCCTGATGCGCGGCCAAATCAACGCGCAGGAATTTATGGGCCTCGCCTCGCTCGCCGCCCGTGGTGCGTTGGGGCTCGCGGGCTTCAAAGAACTGATCGCGTTCACCGCAGCCAACTGGAAAGGCCGCAACGAACACGACCTGATGAAGGAAGGCGAGCGCCTCTTCAAATCGCGCATCGCCGACCGCGTCTATCCCGAGATGAAGCGCCGCCTCGAAGCACATCGCGCCAAAGGCCACACGCTCATCCTCGCCTCGTCGGCGACGCCGTTCCAAGTCGAACCGGCCGCACGCTTCCTCGGCATCGACAACGTGCTCTGCACGCGCTTCCAAGTTTTCGACGGCGTGATGACCGGCAAGCCCGACGGCGCGCCGCTCTGGGGCGAAGGTAAAGCGAACGCCGTGAAAGCGTTCGCGAGGCAGCACCGCATCGATCTGAAACGCTCGTACTTCTACGCCGACGGCAAAGAAGAAGTGCCGCTGATGTCCGCCGTCGGCAACCCGCGCCCCACCAATCCGCAGTCCGAACTGGAAACCGCCGCGCGCGTGAACAAGTGGCCGGTGCAACGCTTCACCAGCCGCGGCCGCCCCAGCCTCGAAACGATCGGCCGCAGCCTCGCCGCCATCGCCGCGATCGGACCAATCGCCAGCTTGGCGACGGCAGCCGGCATTTTGAACAATGACGTCCGCACGGCGATGAACATCTTAGGTCCCAACTGGGCCGACGTGCTCCACGCCTTCGCCGGCGTAAAACTGAATGTCACCGGCGAAGAAAACCTGTGGGCGCATCGCCCCGCAGTCTTCATCTTCAATCACAAGAACAATTTCGACGCGCTGATCGTCTCGAAGCTCCTGCGCGTCGACTACACCGGCGTTGCCAAAAAAGAACTCGAGATGCACCCCATCATGGGCCCCGTCGGCCGCCTGATGAAGGTCGCCTTCATCGACCGCTCCGACACGAAGAAGGCCGTCGAGTCGATGAAGTCGATCATCGGCCTCGCCCGCGAAGGCATCTCGATCGTCATCGCCCCCGAAGGTACCCGCGCCCAAGGCCGCGACCTGCTACCGTTCAAAAAGGGCGCCTTCCGCATGGCAATGGCGGCCGGCATCCCGATCGTCCCCATCATCCTGCGCAACGCCGAAGACATCGGCGCCCGCGACGCCTTCTTCATGCGCCCCGGCACGGTGGACGTAACAGTCCTCCCCGCGATCTCGACCGACGACTGGTCCCGCGAAGACCTAGAAGACCGCATCGAAGTCGTCCGCGACCTCTACACTGCAACGCTGAGCGACTGGCCCAACGGCGGCCTAAAACTCCTCGGCATCAAACCCAAACGCCCCAAGTAAGACTTGCCCTTCTCCCTCTGGGAGAAGGTGGATCGCCGCCAACGGCGGCGAGACGGATGAGGGACTCCGGAGCACGGTCGGCCCTCATCCGTCACGGCGCTGCGCGCCGCGCCACCTTCTCCCAGAGGGAGAAGGGCAAAGATTATTGCGTCACGACTTGTGGAGCGCCTCGCGAATGCGTTCTTGCGCCAACGCTTCGACCGTATCGATCCGCCGCATGATGTCGCTCAGCGACGCCGCAAACGCCTTGCGCCGCCCCGCGACATTGTCGGTCGCTTCCAGCAGCTTCTGATGCCGCACCAACTGCAGCCCCGTCTGGAACAGATGCTTCGACACCGACTCCGCGCTCTGGATCTTATGCTGCAGCATGTACTGCCGCCCGACCGCACCGCAGTCGTTGAGCAACTTGCGCTCATCGACGATGCCGGGATCGCGCGCCGCCAACGTATCCGCAACAACCGCATAGGCCTCGAAGAACGAGCGCAATACCCCATGCGCCGTCAGCGGCCGGAACGACTTCAGCAGCGCCAATGTCGGCTCGCGTCCGCGCGCGAGAGCTTCCCGCCAATCAGGCGACTGTAGTTTCAACTCCGCATCCAGCCCCGCGCGGAACGCATCCTTCTCCTTGAAGAAGAATTCGAACTTCAAAAGATCGCGCAGATAAAGCGCCTCGTCCCAGAACGACTGCTCGCGCTCGCCGAACGTCTGCTCTGCCGCTTTCAGCAACGCGAGCTCCGCGATCGCCGCATTGACGAAGAAATGGATGATTGTGTTGCGATAGAAGGCCGCGGCCAAATGCTGGTCACCGCCGATGCTATAGACGATCTCCAACCCGCCTTTGTGCTCATGCACGACGTTGTGTGACGCGAGCGAATCCAGCGTCCGCCGCGTCGCATCGATGTCGTTGATCTTCGCGCTCGGCGCCAGCGGCAACCGCCGCCGCGTCGCCGACATGAGATAATCGTCGATCTCGGCCCGCACCTGCTCCAGCGTCAAAGCCCGCCCGCGATGCGCGAGCAAGATCAGCGAAACAAGCGACGTCCCCGTAATCGGCGTAACGTCGTTGATCCGCCACGACACCTCGAACGCCACTTTCTGCGTGGCGAGCGTCTCCTCATCGCCCTCGGTCTTGGTCGCATCGGGCGGCCCCAGCATCTCGCGCATCGACACGGGCTCCGCGACGCGGAAATAGATGCGCCCGAACGGCTTCTTCTGCGCCCGGAAGAAGCGCACGAACCAAGCGAGATTCTCCGGCCGCTTCTTACCGCCATGGGCTTCGGCCGCGTATTCCGACACTTCGTGCAGCTGATCGTAAGCAATCGAAATCGGCATCAGCATGAGGTCGTCGACGCGCCCCTCGCGATAAGCCGACACGAGATAGGTGAGCAGCCCAAGCTTTGGCGGCAGAAGCTTCCCCGTCCGCGACCGCCCGCCTTCGATGTACCACTCGAGACTGAACCGCTTCTCGACGAGATAACCGAGATATTCGCGCAGCGCGAACTTGTAGACGGGATTGCCTTTGATATCGCGCCGGATGAACACGCGCCCCGCCTTGCGCGCGATCGTGCCCATCGGCCAGAACGCCATGTTGATGCCGCCGAACGTCGTCGGCGTCGCGAGCCGATTGTCGGCAAACGCCACCGACGTCACCGCCGAATCCAAATTCGACTTATGACTCGGCAGAATAATCCCAGGTGCGCGTTCCAAAGCCGCACGCGTCCGCTCGATCTGCGCCTGATCGTAATCGATCTGCGCGCCATAGCCGCGCGTGAACAACCCGCGGGCAATCTGCATCATTACGTCGATAGCAAACGGACTGTGCGCGGTGCGCAGCTCATGCAGATAGCCGAGCGCCTCCTTCGTGACCGAATCTTCGGACCGCCCAAGCTTATGCGCGACCTCCGCCGCGCCGTCGCGAAACCGCCGCGAGGCCGCAATCTGTTCGCTGACAAGCTTCGGCAACTTGTACCGCCGCCCGATCAGCCGATACTCGGCCCGCTCCAACGCCAAAACCGCCTGGCGCGAGATAAACTCCGCGAACGCTTCCGCATCGCTTGCATCGGCGTCGCCCGCCGCCTTAGCGCGCGCATTGAGATCGCCGATGCTTGCCGGCTGCCCCGCCACCACGCGGCAGCGATCGGGCTCGATCTGCACAATCCGCGCCTGTTCCTTCTCCCGCGGATGCCGTGGATCGCGCAGCAAAATCAAATCCGACAACCGCGCCGTCCGCTCGCCGCCACGCTCGCGCGGCAACCAAGCAATGCGCACCGGCGCCAGCATCACCGCCGGATCGTCGAGACGCCCGCGCAACTGCGCCGCAAACGGCTTCAGGTCATCCGGCTTCTGCGGCAAGCCGATGAACGAAACGGCCTCTTCAAGCGTCCCCGCGGGCCGCGCCTGTGCGATCCAGCGTTCGACCACCTGTCGCTCAGTCGTCGTGCGGCAATCGGTGAGGAACACGACCCGCGCGCCAACCGGCGCCGGCCACTGGGGCAGGGGCTCACCCGCAACCTGAGACGACACGATCTCGTTCATCCCGGATCCGCTTCCGATCCCGCACTGCGCCGGAGAAGCCCACGAAACGCGTCCTGCGCCGAACGCCCTTCATTGATCACGCCGTTCACTTCGGAAGCGATCGGCATCTCGACGCCGTATTTCTCGCCGAGCTGCAACACCGTGCGGCTCGACTTCACACCCTCCGCCACCTGCTTCATGTCGGCCAGAATGTCGGCAATCTTCCGCCCCTTGCCGAGTTCAAACCCGACATGCCGGTTGCGGCTCTGCGGCGACGTGCACGTCGCAATGAGATCGCCCATGCCCGTCAACCCCGGAAACGTCTCAGGCCGCCCGCCCATAGCAACGCCAAGCCGCGTCACCTCCGCCAGCGCCCGCGTGATCACGGCCGAGCGCGTGTTCTCACCAGCGCCCAACCCGTCGCCCATGCCGGCCGCAATCGCCATCACGTTCTTCAACGCGCCGCCCAACTCGCAGCCGACGACGTCCGAGTTCGTGTAGACGCGAAACAGCCCCGTTTTAAAAATGCCCTGCAGCTCGCGGACGATAACCTCGTCCTCCATCGCGATCACGCTGGCGGCGGCGAACCCGCCCATGATCTCGCGCGCCAGATTAGGCCCGGTCAGAACACCGGCCGGATGTCCCGGCAACTCCTCCGCGATGACCTCCGTCATGCGCAATTTCGTGCCCTGCTCGAACCCCTTCGACAGGCTGATCAGCGGCACCCACGCGCGAATATGCTTGGCGACCTCGCGCAGCGTATCGCGCATCGACTGCGAGGGCACGCCCAGCACTACGACATCCGCGTCGCGCACGGCTTCCTCGATCGACGTCGTGCCGCGCAAGCCTTGCGTCAGCCGCGCGCCGGGCAGATACCGCGAATTCGTCCGCTGGCTGTTGATCTCGTTGATCGTTTCGGCGCTACGGGCCCAGATCGTCGTCGGCGCGTTGCGCGCGACAAGGGAGGCCACCGTCGTGCCCCAAGATCCGCCTCCCAATATGCTGGCCCGTAATCGCATACGTGCTCTTCTTGTCGTCCAGGTCTAACGCCTGCGCCGACGATCAAAGAGCAATGCGCGCCCCCGCGCAAGCAGCCAAGGGTTAACCGGCCAGAGCTTTCGCAAGGATCGGCAGACTAATGTCCATGCGGTAGTCGACGGACGAGTGATTGTCGGGGAATTCCTCGTACATGTGCGCCACGCCGTGCTTGTCCAGCAGCCGATGCATCCGCCGCGCCCCGTACACCAAGTTGTACTGATCGATGTCCCCACAATCGATGTAGAGCGCCTTCAGCTTCTTGAGCCCCGCCCATTTGGTCTCGGCCATCACGACCGGGTCCCACTTCATGAAATTCGCCCACCGCTCCGGAATCACCTCGCAGGTGTGCATATCGACCGGCAACCGCACGCCCATAAACGCTGTGGGATCGGGATCATAAGACGCACACATCGCCAGCATCATGAGGATGTGGATGTCTTTGTCCTGCGGCTTCTTCTGATTGAAGAAGTCGTTGAGCCACGTCTTGATGTCGTTGTTGTGCCCCTTCAGCGCGCGCAACACGCTCGGAAACTCCGGCAAATGGCAAAGCTCATGCGCCATGTCCCCTGAATGCGAAGCCGCCGCACTCCAAAAATCGGGATGCATCAACGCGTGCACCATTGCGCCATAGCCGCCCGAACTCTTGCCGAACAACCCGCGCTTCCCCGCGCCGCCGCAGCCATACGTCCGTTCGACCAGCGGCACGGCCTCCTGCAGTAGAAAGTCGTCCCACCGCCCCATGGCGACGCTGTTGATGTACTGATTGCCACCCAGCTTGGTGAAGCAATCGGGCAGGGCGACGACCACCGGCGGCATCTCGCCGCCCGCGATCAACCGGTCCAACCGCTCCGGCAAATTCTCGCCGAACGCCTTCCAGTTCGTATGCACTGGCCCACCCGCCGTGAAACCGACGACGTCGACCAGCAACGGCAACCCGCGCCCGTCATGCCCGTGCGGCAAATAGACGTCGATCTGCCGGCGCGTCGGATCGCCCAGCATGTTCGATTTCAGGACCTCGCTATCGATCCAAAGCCGATGCACGGTGCCCGCAGGTGTGGCCGGATCGCGTCTCATAAACTCATTCCTTTTTTCGCCTTCGCCCGCGGCACGAGCGCATCGAGCAACGTCGCCAACGCGGGCAGCAATGTGACCGCGCCGATCATGTTCGCAAGGAACAAGATCGCGAGCATCAACCCCATGTCGGCCTGAAACTTCAAGCCCGAGAATGCCCACGACGCCGCCCCACCCGCAAGCGTGATGCCCGTGAAAGCGACAGCCATCCCCGTCTCACGCAATGCGGCCACATAAGCGACGGACATGTCCGCCCCATCGCGCAAATAGACCATCAACCGCGCATAGATATAGAACGCGTAGTCGACGCCGATGCCGACCGCCACCACAAGAACGGGCAACGTCGAAAACTTGAGCCCGATGCCGAGCAACGCCATGAGCGCATAGCCGGCATATGTCGCGACCAGCAACGGCATGCAGCAGCAAACGACCGCGCGCCAATCGCGAAATGCCGCAAACACCAAGACCGCGATTACGCCGAACACGATCGCCAGCGCCGGGACCTCCGACGCGGCAATGGCTTCATTCATCGCGCCATAGACCGCCGCATTGCCCGTTGCGAAGTGATAGCTGACGCCTTCCATCCTATTGTTCGCGGCGAACGCGGTGGCTGCCGCCGCCACAGCGCCGATCGTCTGCGCCCGATGATCGTCGAGATAGATCGCGATCGGCAACAAGGTGCAGTCCTTGTTCAAGAGGCCGCTCTCGGCCGGCACGTAACTCGTAGCCATCACCAGCGCCGACGGTTCGCGCGGAACGATGCGCCACTTCAAATTGCCTTCGAGAATGATCGAATAGATCGTGCGCGCCACTTCCGGCAGCGTCTGCACGGCCTTCACGCCGTCCACCTTGCGCATCGCGACGCCAAAGCGCTCGATCTCGCTCATGATCTTATGATCGACGCACGCATCCGGCGGTGTCTGCGCGACCACGACGAAAAGATCGAGGTTGCTGCTGAAATTCGCGGAAATGAAAGCGGCATCCTGATTGTACCGCGCGCTCTGCCAAAGCTCCGGCGCGCCCGGTTCGACGTCGCCCACGACGCGCCGGTCGGCGAGCCACACCGAGACGGCGAAGATCGCGACGCCGATGCCCAGCACGATCAGCGCCTGCCGCGGCTGCGCCATCGGCGCAAGCCGCCCCACGAAGTCATGCCGCCCGTTGGCGAGCGCCGCCTGCCGCTCGATCTCCGCCTCGCTGAAGCGCAAGAAACTTGCGATCACCGGCAGCATCACGAGATTGGAGATCAGCTTCATCGCGACGCCGATCGCGGCGATCACAGCCAACTCTTGCACCATCGGGATCGGCACAATGATCAGCGCCAGAAACCCCGCCATCGCCGTGATCAACGCGCTCGCGCCCGGCCACAGCAGCCGCCGGAACGACGCCCGCGCCGCGTCAGAGGGACTGAGCCCCTTCGCAATGCCCGACGAGATCAAATTGATCTGCTGCACGCCGTGACTGACGCCGATCGCGTAAGCCAAGAACGGAATGATCAGCGCCAGAGGATTGAGTCCGATCCCGGCAAACCCGATCACCCCGAACTGCCAAACCAGCGACACCACCGAACATCCGACGGCTAGCGCCGCCAGCACCAACGACCGCGTATAGACAAACGCCGCCAGCGTGGTGATCGCAAACGCCAGCACGAAGAACCAAAGCGCGCTGCGCGCCTCACGTGCCACCTCACCGATGAACGGCGCAAAGCCGATCATGCGGATGGTGATGCCGTCGCGCTCGTACTTCGCGCGGATCTGCGTCTCCAACCGCTCCGCCATGTCGAAGAAGTCGATGGGCGTCTGCGTCTGCGGATCCAAATCCTGCAGCGAAGCCGTGATCATCGCCGCGCGAAAGTCGGACGAGAACAGCTGCCCGCGATACCCGCCCTTCAACGCATCGTCGCGGATGTGCACGACGTCGGCGTCGGTCAGCGCGTCCGCCGTCACCGTCGCCGGTATCAGATTCCGCGCATCGACCGACCCCTCCGTCGCCTCATAGACCCGCGTGTTCGGTGTCCAGAACGAGGTCACGGACTCCCGCAACACGCCCGGCACATAGCCCACGTCCTGCGTGATGTCGTTGAGCTTCTTCAGAAACGCCGGCGTCCAGATCGTGCCCTCACGCGTCTCGACGACGATGTTGACCGCGTTCAACCCCGGAATCTTGTCCCGGAACTGCAGCACGGTGGTGATATAGGGATGCCCCGCCGGCAGCTGCTTCTCCAGCGCCGCCTCGAACCGCACAAAGGTCGCGCCGTACGCCGCCACGACGGTGGCGAACGCCAGCACGATCAGGATCGCCATGCGATTGCTGAAAATCAGGCCTTCAAGTCGAGCCGTCACTGCGCAACACCCCCGCCGCCCCGGCGCAGATTCGAAGAGAAGGGGACAGCATGGCGGATATTTGAGGCACCCGCATCAGGAATGAACGCACCCCGGGGGCGCTATGTTTTCCGCCCGCGCGTCTTCTTAGGCCCGGCCTCGCCATAGCGCTCGTTAAGCTTGCGAAACCCCACGGGCTTGAGCCGCGTCAGGCTCAGCCGGTTCAGCGCGCTGTCCATGCCCGTGCGCACTTCGACGTCCGTCGCCACCTGCTCGACGTTCAACGCATTGTAGTAGAAGCACGACAGGAACGTGCTGTTGCTCCACAGCGCCTGATGCACGCTCGAGGCGTCCTGCGACAGAAGAGCGGTCAGAAACTGCTCCCCGTCGGTTGCGATACTGATCTGCTGCCCCGGCCAAGTCGAAACCACGCGCGCCGCTTCGTCCGGCCGGACGACGGTGACCCCTTTCAGGGTCACAGGCTCATACACCTTCACGGCAACCGCGACGCCGCGCTTCGCCGCAGCTTCCAGATCCGCCACGAAAAGCGGAACGGTCAGCGGAAACAGCTCCAGCAACGCCGCATTCTTCGCGCCCTTCAACATCGTGCGCGTCCGCTCGATCACCTGATCGACCGACGTCAAGTAATAGATACGGTCATCGCCTTCAGACTGTCGGATCTTCGCAAGCTCGCTCGCCGCCACCTTCTTGCGCGTGTCGAACTCGCGGTCCAGCCGGTCCAGCAATTCGTCTGGCGGCACCGCCCGGCACAACCGGCTTTCGCTGTCGTCGATGATGATCGCCCCGCGCAACGCCAACGCCGCGATGGCCTTATACGTATTGGCCGTGGGCTTTCCGATCCCATGGCTGACCCGATAGCCGGTGGCCGGCGATTCCTCGAGCAGGAAGCAGTAAACGAGGGCCTCGATCTCCGAGAATCCCAAAAACGTGAGCGCTTTGGCCGCTTGAAACTTCATGGTAGTAGTACTAGCTACTACTAGTGAAGAATTCAACCCTATAGGGAGAGCCTGCCATGCGCCGTATCGCGGCCGCCTTTTTCGCGCTGTTTCTGATCGTGCCCACGGCCATCGCCGCGCCGGACCCGCGCGCCGCCGACATCCTCGCCCGCAACAAGGCCGCAACCGGCGGCAACGCCTGGGACAGCGTGGCGTTCGTTCGCACGAAATCGCGCATGGAAACGTCGGGCCTCAAAGGCACCGCGGAAAGTTTCGAAGACGCACGCACCGGCGCCTACGCGGACTCCTATGACCTCGGCGCGTTCAAGGGCGCGTCCGGCTTCGACGGCAAAACGGTATGGGAACAAGATGCCTCGGGCGAGGTCGCCATCCAAGGCGCCGACGGCCCGCGCCAAGCCGCGATCAACGAAGCCTACCGCCGCTCGCACGCCTATTGGTACGCCGACCGTGCGCAAGCCCGCATCGAATATGCCGGCGAAACGCCAGACGGCGCGCGCAAGCTCCACGTCCTGCGTATCCTGCCCGAGGGCGGCCGTCCGTTCGACATGTGGATCGACGCCAAGACGTTCCTTATCGACCGCATCGCCGAGCGCAACGCCCGCGAACTCCGCACGACATTTCTCAGCGACTATCGCGCCGTCGACGGCAAACTCATCGCTCACACCGCGCGCCAAACGAACGGCGAAGTGAAGTACGACGCGCATCTCAAAGTCGAAACCGTCACCTTCGAAGCGACCGCGCCGCGCACCGCTTTCGCGCCACCGCCGCCGCCGAAACGCGACTTCGGCTTCCTGCGCGGCAACAGCACGACCATCCCCTTCCGCCTCGTCAACAATCACATCTACATGGAAGTGCGCCTCAACGGCCGCGCCTATGACTTCCTGTTCGACACTGGCGGACTCAACGTCATCACGCCGACAATCGCGCGTGAGCTGGGCCTCAAGGCCGAAGGCGCCATCCAGGCCACGGGCTCCGGCGACGAAAGCAAGGAGGCGGGCTTCACCAAAGTCGCGCGCATGCAGGTCGGCGACGCCTTCCTCGACAATCAAACCTTCGTCGTCATCGGCCTCGAATCCTTCAAAGAGGTCGAAGGCAAGCCTATCACCGGCATCATCGGCTACGAGGTCTTCAAGCGCTTCGTCGTCCGCCTCGACTACGAAAACTCAAAAATCGTTCTCGCCGACTCAGCGAACTTCGTCTACCGCGGCCCCGGCGTCCGCGTGCCCATGGACTTGAACGAGCGCATGCCCGAAGTCGCCGGCGAAATCGACGGCATCCCCGGCAAGTTCGCCCTCGACACCGGCTCGCGCTCGACGCTCGACCTCATGTCGCCGTTCGTTGCCAAGCACAATCTGATCCAGCGGTATGGCGCGAAGTATCAAGGCGTCACCGGTTGGGGCGTCGGCGGCCCTGCGCGGTCATGGGTCGTGCGCGGCAAGAAATTCTCGCTGGGCGGCGTCTCGGTCGACGCGCCGATCGTCGAACTCAGTCAGGCGAAAGCCGGATCCTTCGTCGATGCCTATCAGGCCGGCAACGTCGGCGCGGGCGTGCTGAAGAAATTCAACATCGTCTGGAACTACGCCGGCCACGAAATCTTCTTCGAGAAGAACAAGCACCACGCCGAACCCGACGTCTTCGACCGCGCCGGCTTCTGGGTGAACCTCGGCGACCGCGCGTTCGACGTCGTCGACGTCATCACCCAATCACCCGCCGAAGCCGCAGGCCTCAAGCCCGGCGACCGCATCGTCGGCGTCAACGGCAAACGCGCCGTGACCGACATCTCGCTCCCCGACCTCCGCCTGCTGAAGAAGGCGCCGGCAGGCACCAACCTGATCTTGGAGGTTCTCCGCGGCGGCCAACGCCTGACGATCAACATCCTGCTGAAGGATTTGGTTTAGCCGGATAAATCCCCGGGGCGGTTACGGCCGCCCCGGCCGATACTCGCGCTCCAGATGCTGTCGCACCTCGGCCTCATCGAGCCACACGGGCTTCATCTCTTCGCGCAAATACATCGGCGCTTGATCCGCGTAATGCGGCGACGACGCATCCAACGTCGCCGAACCGAACTGATGGATGCTCTGCGCGCTGACCTTGCCCTGTGGGTCCCACTCGACGAAGTAGATCAGCGTATCGCCCTTGCGCGCCTCAAACTTGCCGTCGGCATCGGGCTGGAACGACGACTCGATCGCGCGCAATACATCCGGCCCGCCGCTCGCCGCCTCATCGATCGCGCCGCGGCGAAAGCGATTGACCTCACCCCACGTCGGATCAAGCCGCCCATAATGTTTCATCAGCAACGTCGCCGCCACGCGGAACAAGGGCACCGGATCCTGCCGGGGTTTGCCGTTGAACGTCGGGGCCACGGCGGGCAGGGCGGTGATGATCGCCAGCGCCGCCCCCCGGCTCTCGGCCTTCGCCGTCATGTCATACGACCGCAGGACATCCTGCGCCTTCGTCATCAGCGCGTCGCCCTTGAAGTCATGCGCAAGCAGTTCCTTTACCACATCCGCCATCTGCGACCGCGCCGAATAGGTCTTGTCGAACTTGATCGTGCGAAAGTCCTCGCGCGTGATCGAAGGGTCCGCGCTCAGCAACTCTGCCAGCCGCAGCCCGCGATTGGTCACCCGCGTCTCGATCCCCAGCGTCGGCGAAAACGACTCGCGCTTCAAATCGTCGGCCGGATCGGTTGCCGTGAACGGCTGGTTGTTCGCGTTGAACACAAACCCCGATGGCGGATCGACGACCTTGGGCATCGCGTCGAACGCCAGATAGTCGCGCCACAACGCGCGCGACGTGTCGCCCGGCAAATACTTTTGCCAATCGAACGCTGGGTCGCGCGCCGGAAACAAGCCGTTATAAACATAGGCGATGCGCCCGCTGTCATCGGCATACGTGTAGTTCTGGCTGGGCAACACCTGCAGCTTCAATGCCGAGGTGAACTCGTCCCAATTCTGCGCCTTGTTAAGCGCATAATATCCCTGCACCTGATTGACCTTGTCGTGCGTCGCGAAACGCACTGCATAGACGCCGTGCGGCCGCCGGATCACGGGCCCGTGGACCGACGTCAACACCTCGCGCGTCACGCGGATGGCAAGCGGTCCCGCCACGCGCAGCTGAATCTCCGCCTCGCCGCGCTCGAAGTCGCGCCACGCGCCGTCGAATTTGTACTGGTTGGCATTGTCCGGATTGATCGTCAGCACATAGACATCGGTGAGGTCCGGCGAGTTCACCGTGTTCGCCCACCCGAGCTTTGGCCCGAACCCGTGCAGAATGAACGGCGACCCGGGAAACACGCCGCCCGCCATATCCCACCCGTCCTCCGACTTCAGTCGCGCTTCGTACCAAGCGAGCGGCCCGGTATAGGGCTGATGCGAATTGATGAGCAGTCGCGTCACTCCGTCCGCCGACCGCCGCGGCGCAACCGCCATCGCATTTGACCCGCCGCCTTCGCCCGTCGAAACTTCGTACTGCCGCGTCGGTTCGAAGAGATCGCGGATGTGCCGCTCAAGCCCAAAGAACAGCGGCGTGAAGAACACGAACCCAGCGGCGACATCGCGCCCTGTCGCCGGTGTGAACCCCGCTGCAACGCGATCCGGATGCTGCGCCGCGTAGAGGTTAATGCCGTCCGCATATCCGTCGAGCACCGCGCGCGTCGCTGCCGGTATCTCGGTTTCGTATCCGGCATCAATGCGTTCACGCACGCGCAGCAGCCGCACGAGATAGTCGGTGATCGCGGGATCTGCTCCCCGCGCGTCGAACCAAGCGCCAAGCCCGATCGCGCCGGTCAGCCCGTTCAGCAGGCGCGGCGTATAATTGTCGACCAGCCCCAACTGTCCGCGGCTCGTCATCAGCGATTGCTGGATGGTCGCGAAGTCGTCCTCCGCATGCGCATAGGCAAGACCGAACGCAACATCCGCATCCGTCTTCCCATAAACATGCGGCACGCCATACGTATCGCGCAAAACGCGCACGTCATGCGTCTCGCCGACCTTTAGATAAGGCGCGCCGTCAAACGTCGGCACCCAAACTGGCCGCAGAAAGAAGACGAACGCGAGGGCGAGAACCGCAACAACGCCTCCGCCCCAAACAAGCCCCCGCCGCATAAATCTCCTATCCGCCCAACAAATGCGGCGCCCAAATCCCGAACGCTCCAAACAGCGCACCCACCACGCCGAGCCCCGCGCCGATATAGGCCAGCCACAGCACCGATGTCACCACGGCCGCCGACGCCAGCAGAATGCCGAGCTGCAATGCCCCGCTCGCGAGATCATATGTGCTATTGGCGGCCGCCGCGTCGTCCCGCGCGGCCTCAATCTCCTTGGCCTTCGCGGAAAGCTCCTTGCGCCCTTCGCCCGTCTCCGGCTCGCTGTCGTAACGCGCGGCCGTCGCGCGCCAGTCGGCGACTTGTTTCTTCACCGCGTCTTGCGCTGCGCCGGCCGGCATCTGCGTACTTGTCAGCTCCAACGCATCCGCCTGCGTGCGCAGTGTCGTCATGCGAATGGTCTTGGCTTGAAAGAACGCCCAGGTGTTCGACGCTTCGATCGTCCCGCGCAACGCGTCGGAGGAGGCGTTGTTGCCGGCAGCTTCAGTGAAGGCAAGGATCCCGGCCAGGATCGCGATCAAAATACCGATGCGCTTATTGCGCTCGTTGAATTCGAGTTCCAAGGCTTCAGGCATACGCTCCTCCGAATCGGGAAGCGCTATTGAACCGCAAGCCTACCGGCCGCCGCAATCGATCGAGTTGCCGGCCCAGGTGCACGGATCGTTCGTCGCTTCGGGCTTATGCTCGCCGGCGATCGCGCGAATACCGTCGCCGATCGTGCGCCAAGCCTCCGCCTCACCCTGGCGCGCCAGATAAATCTGTTCCTTCCGCTCTTCGCTGATCCGGCTTTCGGCGTCGAGCGCGGCTTCCTGATAGAGCCGGTTCGCGTTGCCGTAAGTCAGATTTTGCTTGAGCAATTCGGCCGTCACCAGATCGTGCTTCAGCGCCATCGCCTTGCGCATCGCCGCTTCTGTCGGCCAGTGATCCTTGGAAACCGTGTCGATGCGGTCGCGGCAGTCGCGCTGATCGCGTGAGAGGGCGCGGATCGCCTCGACGTCGGCCGCCGTCGGCTTCGTGTCGAGCGCCAGCATCTCGGGCGTAATCTCATCGACGTTCACGATCGGCAGCTTCCCGATCAGCGACGCGACGGCGGGATTGGTGCGCTTCTTCTCGCAATATTTAACGACGCCGCCCATGTCCTTGTCGGCCACGTAGGACCGCACGTACGAGCAGCCGCCCAGCACCAACGCCAAGGCCGCCAAAACCGCGAGCTTTGCCCCCATCGTCCCCACCAAAATTGTCGTATTCCCCAGGGGAAGGATCAAACGCGAATCCGGCTGCCCGCACAAGATGTGCTGGCGATCAAATTTCACGTCGCCGCATAAGTCATTGAAATAAAATAGATTTAGGTCATCGCTAAGCTGCGTGACAGACGCACTCTCGCGGGCCCGCGCCAGGTTCCCTATATTTCGCGGCAACCTCGACGATGGGAGAAGCGCCTCGTGTTCAAATCCGCCTTCGCAGCCCTAGCCGCCGCCGGCCTGACCATCCTCGCCGCCGCTCCGGCCTCCGCCACGGGCAAGGTCTACGGCGACTATGGCCAATATCAGCCCCAGCCCAGCCACCGAGGCCATCACCGCTCCTCGAACTGTGACGCCGACGTCGCCGTCGGCACCGGTCTCGGCGCCGTGGTCGGTGGCGTCATCGGCAACCAGTTCGGCCATGGCTCCGGCAGGACGGCCGCGACCATCGGCGGCGTAATCCTGGGCGGCATCGCCGGCAACGCGATCGCCAAGGACAGCTGCACCGACGACCGCCACGACGCCTACTACTACAACAACACCTACTACGACGCCTTCGATTCCGAAGACGAGCGCGAGTACGAATGGCGTAATCCGTACACGAACAATTACGGCTACGTGACCCCGGGCGACTACTACGACGACGGCTATCAGGGCTACGAAGGCCCGTGCCGCGAATTCTCGCAGCGCGTCTTCATCGACGGCAGGCCTGAGAACGCCTACGGCGTCGCCTGCCGCCAACCCGACGGCAGCTGGCGCATCGTCAGCGGCAACTAGCCCGCCCCCCAAGTGCCCAAGCGGAGGTTGCGCCCGTCGGTGTTGGGACAACCTTGAGCGGAGCAGCCTACGTGTGGCTGCCCCTAAAGCGCTGCGCGATCACCCGCCTGACCAACTTGTAAACTCTGTATACGGAGCACTACTGTCCGCCGGAATGGGGACGGGGCGGGTGATGCGCGGGTTGCAAAACAGCAGCCGGCGGTTGCCGAGGGGACTTCATGACGAGCATGCGCGACCAAGCGCGATCGGCGTCTATGGCGCTGGGTCTTGCGCGTGGGGCCCGCCAGGAGCCGGCAGGAGCCGTGTGGCAGGCCATCACCGAACAGCGCCAGTCGCTTTGGACTGTCCTGGGGTTCAGCCTCGCGATCAATCTGTTGGGCCTGACCAGCTCGCTTTACATGCTTCAAATCTACGATCGGGTTTTGAGTTCCTACAGCGTCGACACGCTGATTGCCTTGACGGCGATCGCTTTCGTTGCGCTTGCGGCGATGACGGGGTTGGAAGGCGTACGCTCGTTGCTGCTGCAGCGCTTGGGCGCGCGCGTCAGCGATCGTCTTGGCGGCGTCGCGTTCAAGTCGCAACTGAAGGGCGCATCGTCGGAAGGACCCTCGATCCAACCGCTGCGCGATCTTGAGACCATTCGCGGCGCCATCGGCTCGCAGACGGCGGCCGTCGCGTGCGATCTGCCGTGGAGTCCGATCTACTTCCTGCTGCTGATCTGGTTGCACCCGGCCATCTTTTGGGCCGCGCTCGCGATCGGCGCATGCCTGTTTGTCGTGGCCTACGCCAACGACCGCACGAACGCTGCCTCATCGGCGAAGAACGCCACCGAACATTTGAAGGCGATGCAATTCGCCGAAAGCGCGACGCGTTCGGGCGAGGCAATGATCGCGATGGGCGCGGCCGAAAACATTACATCGAGCTGGCAAAAACGTACGCGCGACGCGGTGATCCACACATTGGATACGCTCGAACGCGAGTCGTTGCTTTCCGCGCTCTCGCGATTTCTTCGTCTGTTTTTGCAAGTCGGGCTGCTCGGCCTTGGCGCCGCGCTCGCGCTCATGGGCGAATTATCCGTCGGCGGCATCGTCGCCGGATCGATTCTGGGCGCGCGCGCAGTAACGCCGATCGACGGCATCATCGGCTCCTGGAAGACAGTGCTGGCGGCGCGTGAAGCCGCGAGGCGCTTGGACGTGATCTACGCCGCTATGCCGGATACGACCGATGCAATGCAATTGCCCGCGCCGCTTGGCGGCATTTCGGCCGAAGGCATAGCGGTTGCGCCTCCCGGCGCCGCGCGCCCGCTCTTCACGCGTGTGTCCTTCCAGCTTGAGCCTGGCGAGCAAATGGCGATCATCGGCCCGTCCGGCACCGGCAAGTCGACGTTGCTGCGCGCCATTGTCGGTCTCGTGCCATGCGCCGTCGGCAAAATTCGCATCGACGGCGCCGAAGTCGTGCAATGGCAAGCGGGCGACTTGGGCCGCTGGATCGGTTATCTGCCGCAATCGCCGCTGCCGATCGGCGGCACGGTCGCGCAGAACATCGCGCGCTTTGGCGAAGCGAACGCGGAAGCGGTCGTGCAGGCGGCACGCGATGCCGGCGCCCATGACCTCATTCTAAATTTGCCCCAAGGCTACGACACGCCCATCGGCATCGGCGGCATACGTCTGTCGGGCGGGCAGATGCAGCGCATCGCCCTTGCGACCGCGCTCTATTCGCGCCCGCCCATCGTCGTTCTCGACGAGCCCGAATCCCATCTCGACGGCGACGGCGAGTCGGAACTGCGCGCCGTGCTGCAAGGCTTGCGCGAGCGTCGCGTGACAGTCATCGCCGTGTCGCACCGGCCAAGCGCGGTCGCGGTCGTCGACAAGGTATTGCTGCTGCGCGGCGGAACCGGGGAGTTCGGCCCGCGGGACGAAATGTTGAGACGCGTCATGCGCGCCGCCAATCCGCTGCCTGCGCGGACGGCGGGCGGAGGCGAGTCGACATGAATTGGGTTCAGAAAATTCGTGATCTCGTCGGCAACGCGATGAGGCGCTTCTGGGCGTTTCTCATGCACACCGACAGCGACGACCCGTTCCGCATGTCCTCGCCCGCGAGGATCGGCGCGCTCGGCATCATGGGCTTCCTCGTTGTCTTTCTCGCCTGGGCAAGCTTCGTCACCCTCGACAGCGCCGTCATCGCGAGCGGCGTCGTCAGCGTTGAAGGCAAGCGCAAGAAGGTCGAGCATTTCGAAGGTGGAATTGTGGAGCGCGTGCTGGTCAACGACGGCGACGTCGTCTCCGCCGGCCAAGCGCTGATCATTCTCAGCAAGACGCAATCGCTGACCGCGCTGGACATCTTGCTGTCCGAGCAGGACGCGGTCTTGGCGCTGGAAGCGAGGCTGGATGCCGAACTCGCCGACGCCGACGAACTCAAACTTCCGCCCGAATTGACCGAGCGCGCGGCGGTGCCAGCGGCGCAGGCCGCGATTTCCGGACAAACGAAACTGTTCGCGCAGCGCCGCGAAACCTTCCGCGGCGAGATCGCCGCCCTGACCGGCCGCAAAGACCAATATCTCGAGATCGTGCAGGGCCTCGATGCCCAAATCCGTTCGATCGCGCGTCAGACGGTTTTGATCGATCAAGAGCATGAGGGCATCCAAAAGCTCTACGACCAAGGCCTCGCGCGTCTGCCGAACTTGCTCGCGCTCAAACGCGCGCGCGCGGCGCTGGACGGCCAGAAGGGCGCTCTCCAATCGTCGATCGCCGAGAACAAGCTGAAGGCCAGCGAAGTTGACGTCCAAGTCATCAACATCAAGAACGAGCGCCTGGATCAGATCGCGGGCGAAATGCGCGACGCGCAGCGCCGCCGCTTCGAACTCGCGAATCGCATCAAGGCCGCCAAAGACGCGTTCGAACGCACGACCATCATCTCGCCCTCGGCAGGCACGGTCGTGGCGTTGGCGGTGCACACCCAAGGCGAAGTCGTGCGCAGCGGCGACAAGCTGCTCGAAATCGTTCCGGGCCGCGACCGCTTGGTCGTGGAGGCGCACATCAATCCCGACGACGCCGACAACGTGCGCGCGGGAACGCCGGCGCGCGTACGGCTCAGCCCCTTCAAGACGCGCGCGCAGCCCGTCGTCGATGGAAAGGTCGTGGGTATTTCCGCCGACCGCCTCGTCGATGAGCGCACCGGCATGCCGTATTATCTGGCCGAAATCGAAATGGACCGCGCCGCCGTTCAATCCGCCTTAGGGAGCGCCACACTCCAGCCGGGCCTGCCCGCCGAAGTGATGATTAGCCTCGGCGAACACACCCCGCTCGAATACATGATCGCCCCCCTAAGCCGCCGCGTCGAACACGCGATGCGGGAGGAATAGCGGCGCGTCTCAGCTTCGCTGCCTCGTTATTGTTGCTGGTCCGCCCGCAACCGCCCCAGCAACGTCGTGAACGCCAGCGCCGCCGCGAGTCCGATGAACAGGATGAAGAACGGCGCTGCCGGCGCCATGTGGCGGATGTCGGCGGCGGGCATGGTCGCCACATCGAGGTAGCCAACATAAACCGCGCGCCCCACCACGGCGGCGAAGCTTGCCGCCGCCACGATCCACACCTTGCGCGATTCCGGATAGTCGCGCGAGGCGATCCACGCGAGCAGAAACATGATGACCGCGAACGGCGCCACCACAGGCCCCAGCGCCGCATAAGCTGACGCGATCGTGCGCGCGACGCCCGCAGCCCAGCTGTCGTCGGCCACGGGCTCGGCGGCATCGCCGGTGCCGGCCACGCTGTCGACGAAGAGCACCGTCTTGCCGCGCGCGGTCTGCCGGCCGGCCGAAAGGCTCCACACCGGCACGCCCGCATCCTCCGCGCACCCCTCCAGCCGCATCACGCACGCGCCCTCGCGGCACGGCGCGCTGACCCTGAAGCGCTGCGTCTTCGGAAACTCGCCCTTCTGGCGGAAGAAGGCGTCGACGTCGCCGGCCGCCGAAAGGTCCGGCTCCGTCTGGCTGCCATCCGCTTCCACGATCACAGGCCGCGGCAGGCATCCGCGCGCGGCGACCCAGCCGGCCAGCGTGACCGCGCCGTCGCCGGGCGGCGTCACCGCGCCGACAAGCCGCGTGAACGCCGCGATCTCCGCGGCACTGCCGTCGCTGGGCACCGCGCCCGCTTGGCCGCCGCCCAACCGCGTGGTGACCGCCAGCGAAGCGGCGATCGAACCGGGCAGCGAGCGCCACTCGCCCGCGCGCAACGGCGAGATCAGCGACGAGCGCGAAGCCCCGCACGGCACATCGCCCGTATCGCACGCCGCGTCGATCTCGTCCGCCACCTGCGCGAAGAACGCGTCGGCCGCCGCCGCGTCGTCCATATGTCCCGCCGCGCGCGCCGCATCACGCAAGGCCCAGATCAACGTGCCGCCGCCGAACCCGGGCGGGCAGGGATTGAGCGCCAACGCCCGGCACCCGGATGCGCGCCATGTCTGCCCCACCGCGCCGTCGAGCGCAGGCTTCAACGAGCGCAGCGCGGCACTTACGCGATAGGCATGCGCCGCCACGTCGCGCGTAAACTCGAACCGCTGCGATGCCGCGATCGGCGTGATGCGCGTGATCGCCCCCACCGCATCGACGAACCCGCCGCTCCGCGCCTCGCTGGTGACGAAGGCGCCATAGGACGCCGCGTTGAGCGCCGCGACCGGCAGGGTCGCAAGCGCAAACGCCCCCACCACGAACGCCGCGTCCAACCCAAACCGCACCCCATGACCGCGCCAAGCCTGCGCATCGACAGGCCGCGCGCGCAAAGCCCGCACGACGCCGGGCAGGTAGGGCAACACCGGCACCGCAAGCGCCGGATAAATCCAAGCCGTCGACGCCTCCTGCAACCAAAGCAAAGCAACCGCCGCCCCGAACACCGAAAGCGCCGCCCGCCGCAACCGCGCACTGACCGTCTCGTCGAGCAAAACAAGCGCCCACGCCGCCACCGCCAACAAAGCGAGCGACCCCGCAAACGCCTCCCCCGTCACCCGCATCAAGCTCGGCGACAACGGCACCGGACTAAACGCCAGCAGCGCAAACACGGCGACCCCCAGCCACCGCCCAAGCCCCAACCGCAAGAGCACCCCAACAACAGCGCCAGTCGCCCCAAGCTGCATCACCATCTCGGCTACCTTCAACGGCACCCCGAACAACGCAGCCTTCGCGACGAACGCAGTGTAAGGCACACCGCCCATCAATGTGCCGCCGTCATATGCGCCGAGCCACGCGCCGGCGAGCACGCGACCCGCCAGACGCATGACGAGAGCATCGGCGGTGATCGCATTCGCGACTGCTGCTATAGGCAAGGTCATTGCAATAGCGATCACAAGGATCGCAGCTGCAATAGCGACGGCGAGTGCACGGCCTTGTTGATGCAGCATCGCCTGTGCGCGCCCCGTAGGATGGGCCTATCGGCTCTCGATCACGAGCTGAATTTCCCGCGAAAAGGCAAATAGAGCTTCCTTGATGTTGTGAATGCAAACCCTATCCGCATGCCGAGTGGGCAACACTAACTGCCCATAAACCCGTGAAGCCAATTCCGAATTTGATGAAATTGCAGCCAGCTCCTGCAGATATCGTTGGTCTAGATCTCCGCGCAGTGCATCAGGCAACAAAGTATAGCGCTGATTGATATCCCTTGCGAACCGCATTCGATCGACGGACTGCAGCCACGAGGAGATCTCAGCCTCGGTGCTAGGAAGCGATCGCAAGAACCGTGCGATCTCGACAACAAATGCGGGTACGCTCTCATTCTGCCGCGGAAGGCGGACTGGCTCCACCGCGTCTGCGGCGAGGCCGATCAATCCAAGAAACGTAAGCACACTGTCGCGGCTTAGATGTGGATCATCGTAGCTCGCAGCTATCATCCGATCGGCTGAAGCAATTTCTTGCCAATCCAATAGCAACTGCGCGTAGTCTATCCTCGTGCGATGATTGCCGAAGTAGAATGTAATGTCCTCCGTGAACCCGGTCACAACTACTGCCGTACGGTATCCCGACTCGACGAGGTCGCTAAGGTTTCGAAGAAAGATGATGGGCACTATCTCGTAAGATTGCAGCTGCGTTGCTAGCTCGCCTAGTGCCCGCCTGTCGAGGATATCGAATTCCTCGGAAGAGATAACAACGTTGGGCAAGTCGGCATCCTCGATTTCCTTACGAAGCGCGGCCCAAAGAGTATTCTTATCCGGAGGTGCGGATTTTTGACCGAAAACTGGAGGGATGAGCGACTCGTCGTCGACAAGTGACCATGGCAGCAGATGCTGGCCGTACGGTGCTGATTCCGGAAGTCCAGTTTCCGGATACAGAAACCCACGCTCCCTGAGCAAGTGACGGGCTCGAGTTAGCTCGACCTGGATGCTCGACGTACCGGTCTTGTGCAGACCTGCGTGCAAATAGACGCGCTTCATCGCGTGACGAGAGCGTGAGAATTAGTACGAGTCTGTTGCATCGGTCGAAGCCATTGTCGAAGGAACGGGAGTATACCGCGCTAAGGCAGCCGCTCACCACCCCAGTGCGGCCAAAGGCCAAAGGCACTCATAAAAACATCAAATACGCCTGGCCAAGCCACCGGCCCGGGAGCTTGCCGATTCGAGTGTCGGTTTAGGATGAGTTGGTTGAAATAGTTGCGATAAACGGTCGCGCTTTCGGACACGGCAACGTGCTCAAGCGATCGAAACGTATTTGTTCCGTGAACACGATACTTGTACGTGGCCGCTGGAATGTACACGGGCTCAGTGACAAGAAGGCAACGCAACAAGAAATCCCAATCGTGACAATAGCGCAGGCCCCCGAATGGACCAACTTGATCGAACAAGCCGCGCTCAAAAAGGAAGTTGCCAGTCGAGATAGCTACGTTCGAGGCAAGGCATGCAAATCCTACGGACGGAAACCTGTCGATCGCTGCCTGACGCCGGCGCAATCGATGCACGACTGACTCTGGCCGATTTCCCGACGGAAGACCGTTCTCATCAATGAAGTCCACGCCTGAAAACGCAAAGCGACCGCCGGAAGCGAGAACTTGCTCCATCATCTTTGAGAGGCGCCCCGGCCCGTACATGTCATCTGCGTTCACAACGCAGATATACGTTCCGCTGGACGCCGAAATGCCGCGGTTGATCGTCTCGTGCGCACCTAAGTTTTTCGCACTGACCTCTAGGCGCACTCGGCCGTTGAAAGCTGAGCGAACCTCATGCCGCGCAAGCAGTTCCTCGGTAACCTGTACTGAATCGTCGACGGAGCCGTCATCTATGACGATCAACTCAAGTTCCGGATAGCTCTGCGTCGCAATGGACTCAAGGCATGGCGGCATGAAAGCCGCATAATTATACGACGGCACAATTACTGAAATCAGCGGGGCGGCGGCCATACCGCGTTACCGAATTTCAAATATTGGGTTTGCAATAGCCAGTCCGATCCTGTTTCGCCCTCTTTCGATGATCGCGAGCTTGTACCTTCCCGGAACGAGTGATCGAACATCCAGCACGCATGAAAATCCGCTTTCTGCCGTCATGCTGGTCGGATACTGCGGGAAAGCTGCTGCAACATCATTTCGCACCTCACGCTCGGTCAACATACTCCAATGAGCTAGTCCGCTTTCCGCATGAAACATAGCGATATAAACCTCGCGACCGTTTGGCATTGGAGGCAGGCCCGGTGTGAAGGACCAGCCTTTGACATACGCCTCGCCGCCCGGACGTAATCGCACTGTCGTAGCGGGCGCTGCGTGATTCACTTGATCCACGTTGATTAAGGCGGGATGGATCAGTTCTTCAACCAACAGGTCGGGCGGTAGGTAAGGCTGGAGCGGGTAGGCCTCCAAGTGTCGCCGGAAGCTGGAGAGGTCCACATGTCTCTTGAGGAATGCGTTTGCAGCTTCGAGCGACTCAATCTGATGCGCCAAGTCGCCAATAATCTCGTGGACGCGAACATCGCCGGTTCGGGCTTTCAACGCTTCCACCGAAGATTTCCATCCGGTCGATTTGGATAAAGCTCGACGCGTTGCTTCGAGAAATGCGTGACCCCAGCGCGTGTCGGGTTCAAGATGAGTGCCTTCGGCCCACTCATTCCATGCGTTGATGAACACGATCGACTCACCCGAAACAGGCTCGCGCGCGGACCGGTTGATCGCATTGCGCAGCCAGATCTCGTAAGCCTGCGGCGTTGCGTTATGAAAAACATGCCCACGAGCGCCGCGCCGCGCGGTGTTGTCCCACGACGGCATCACTGCAGGAAATACCTGGTAAGGCGGCGGAATGCGCACTTCATCGACCGCAATTAGATCTCGATAGTCGAATATTTTGCCCGTGAACTCTGGATCGAGGCCTTCGGCGTCGTTGGTGATTTCGCTTGCCGATATTCCATGCGGTGGAAATTCAGTTGCAGAGTCGCAGCCGAAAATTCTCGGATCCTCAATACCAAACGACTGCACCGCCGAAATGTGGATCTTGCCGATTCCCTCTTCAATGCAGGCCTTTCGCCATGTCTCGGTTGCTGACACTGGGTCCGGCATCAGAGTGAATCTGTAAACGAGGAGCAGAGGCGCCCCATCGACGCGAATGTACCGCGGGTCGCGGAGTATCGGAATTACGTCCTGAATGAATCGACGGTCGGACTCAGGTGAGTGCACCTGCTCCATGAGAACTTCGTGTTCCGAGCCGTCCCATCGGCGCGACCACGACTCATTCGCCCAGCATATGCAAAACGGAAAGTCGGGCGTCCCAGATTTTAGAAGAGCCTCAAGCGGGCGCTCCAACAATTTCCGACCGTTGAACCAATAGTAATAATAGCAAAAGCCCGAGATGCCGTAGCGCTCTGCCAACCGCGCTTGCTCTTCGCGAACTTCATCAATGCGCAAGTCGTAGAAGCCTAGATCAGCGGGAAGCTGGGGCTGTTCATGTCCACTGAACCAGGGACGAGCGCGCGTGACATTTGACCACTCGGTGAAGCCCTTGCCCCACCAAGTGTCGTTCTCGGGTATCGGATGAAACTGCGGCAGATAGAACGCAATCAATCGCGCCATACTATATCATTCCACATCATGATTTTATGGCTAGCCCAGCGCGCATGCGGTCGAAGAGGTCGAGATATACCGCAAGAGGATTGGCGTCTTCGCCTGTTGCAGAGTCCACGGCTTGCGGCAACCATTGCGTGAAGATCTCTGGTCCCGGTGATCTACCTTCCTTCGAACCGAACCTCAGGTAGTGAACCAAAGGCTCGATACCTGATGCGGCAACATCCGGATAGGTCTTCCTGTACCATGACGGATCGAAGAACGGGTTCGGTCTTAGGCCATTTCGCGAACCCAAAGCGAGGTAATGAACGGCAGGGTTTAACCGGCTTTCGGCGACACTTGGATAGCTGCGATAATACCAGCGCGTCTTGAATAGTGGGTTGGGTTCGTAGCCGTTCGAAGCTCCAGTGACCAAGTAATGTTCATCGGCTGTCATATTTAGAGCGGCGCCGAGCCCATAGGTCGCGCGATACCAGCGTTCGCTCACGAATTCGTTTTTACGAAGCAATCCAAGCGGATTCGCCAACTCATGTGCCGACGGCGGGAGTGGTTGAGTTTGGAGCTCGTTCTTGCTTGCCTGCAGAAAGCTCGGCAATCTCATCTTTGAAACTCTCCTTCACGTCACAAGCGAGCTAGCTCCGCGGAATTTGCCGTGCAAAGACACCGAGGATTTCCACCGCTCGACCCTGACCCTCAGCATCCGAGTGAAGGACTATGATCGGCTGTGCGGTGTACCCTCCAGGGACTTCGGGCATGTCGAATACGATCGTCTGCACCTGAAACTCGCCGCCGAGTTCGAACTGGCGCCAACCGCTATTTCCAGCTTGGCGGGTCGCAAATACGGCATTCAGCGCCGGTGACGCGTTCGAGCGCGGGGCGCGCGCAATTACTCCGATCTCCACACGCTTACCGTTCGATTGCTGCGCGAACGTAGCAGGAAGTTCGATAGACAGACCCTGGGACTCCCAACTCGGGGGGCTAACCTCAAGCGCCACGGAACTCGCAAGGCGACCGACGACGGCCGTTGACGATCCAACGCTCAAACGTTCAAACCGATGCCCATCGGAGAGGCGCCAGCGCTTGGCATCATTTTCGGCAAATGAGGCAGCAAAACCGCCTGCGGAAGCTACGTCACTCATTTGCTTCGTCAGCCTGCTTTCAAGAGTTGGCGGACCGAAATACTCTGCCGCAATATCAGACCACAGGAGCACCGCTGCGGCCGCCAGAGCGAAGATCAGCGCACCTACAATCAAATAGCCCGTTCTCGACATCAGTTCGTCACCGCAGCGCCAGGAGCAAATCCGTTAACCCAAGGATACACGTGCCCGTTTCAACCGTGCAAGAAATGCTGCGGAATCCACAGCGCTCGACTATGGTCTGCATTGTCGCGCTCTTGAGGTCGCGGCGATAAGGGCGGCGCGACTTAGCATGACGGCAGTTCGAACACCATCGGCGGCGGACGCATGAACATCCTCATCACCGGCGGCGCTGGATTTATCGGTTCGGCGGTCGCTCGAAAGCTGGTGCGCGATCACTCCACAAACGTTCTGGTTGTGGACAAGCTGACCTATGCCGGCAATCTCGATTCGCTGAAAGCCATCGCCAACGCGCCGAACTTCGCCTTCATGCAGGCGGACATCTGCGACCCCGTAGCACTGGCTGAGGCCTTCGCCCGCGCGCGGCCCGACATCGTCATGCACCTGGCGGCCGAGAGCCACGTCGACCGCTCGATCGACGCGCCCGGCGCCTTCATCGCTACCAACGTGACGGGGACATATTGCCTGCTCGACGCCGCGTTGAAGTGGCGCCGCACCCTCGACCCGCAGGCCGCGCAAAATTTCCGCTTCCATCACGTGTCGACAGACGAGGTCTTCGGCGCGCTGGGCGCCGACGGCCACTTCACGGAGACGACGCCCTACGCCCCGCGCTCGCCCTACTCGGCGTCGAAGGCGGCGAGCGATCATCTCGTGCGCGCCTGGGGCGAGACCTACGGCCTGCCAGTCGTGATCTCGAACTGCTCGAACAATTACGGCCCCTACCAGTTTCCCGAGAAGCTGATCCCGCTGATGATCCTGAACGCGCTCGCGGGCAAACCGCTGCCCGTCTATGGCGAGGGTCAGAACGTGCGCGACTGGATCTACGTCGACGATCACGCCGACGGCCTTATCGCGGTGGCGACGAAAGGCGCGCCCGGCCACACCTATCTGCTGGGCGGCAGAGCAGAGCATCGCAACATCGACGTCGTGCGCACCATCTGCCGCATCCTCGACCGCCTCGCGCCGGGGCAAAAACCGCACGAGCGCCTGATCAGCTTCGTCACCGATCGTCCGGGCCACGACCACCGCTACGCCATCGACTGCGCGAAGATCGAACGCGACCTCGGCTGGCGCCCGCAAACATCGTTCGAGCAAGGCCTCGAACAAACCGTGCGCTGGTACCTCGACAATCGCGAATGGTGGCAGCGCATCCACTCCGGCGCCTACCGCGGCGAGCGCCTCGGCCTCTCGCGGAGCGACACATGAGGGTCGCCGTCTTCGGTGGGGCAGGGCAGGTCGGCCGCGCGCTCGCCCGCGTCGCCGCCCGCCGCAACATCGCCGTCGCGAGCTTCGACCGCGCGGCCGCCGACGTCACCGACATCGGCGCCGTCAGCGCCGCGCTCACGCACGCGCGCGCCACGGTCGTGATCAACGCCGCCGCCTACACCGCCGTCGACAAGGCCGAAACCGACGCCGACCGCGCCGAGAGCATCAACGCGAGCGGCGCGGGTCACGTGGCCAGCGCCGCCGAAGCGCTCGACATCCCGCCCATCCACATCTCAACCGACTACGTCTTCGACGGCACGAAGGCCAGCGCGTATGTCGAGGACGACCCCATCGCGCCGCTTGGCGTCTACGGCCGCACCAAAGCCGAAGGGGAAGCCGCCGTCCGCGCCGCAAGCCCCCGCGCCATTATCGTGCGCACCGCCTGGGTCTACGGCCTCGAAGGCGCAAACTTCGTGAAGACGATGCTGCGCCTCGCCGCCGACCGCGACGTCATCCGCGTGGTCAACGACCAACGCGGCAACCCCACCTTCGCCGACGACCTCGCCGAAGCCCTCCTCACGATCGCCGCAAACCCAAAGGCCGGCACGTATCACCTCGCCGGCCAAGGCGAAACGACCTGGTACAACTTCGCCAAAGCCATCTTCGCGAACGGCGGCCCGCGCATCGAACCCATCACAACGGCGCAATACCCAACCCCCGCCCGCCGCCCCGCCAACTCGGTCCTCGACGGCGCAAAGGCCAAACGCACCTTCGCGATTGAACTCCCGCCCTGGAATGACGGATTGTCCCGCATGCTCCACGCACATCTGGGGACCCGATGAACAAAAGGTCGTCATGGCCGGGCTTGACCCGGCCACCCAGTGGCCGCGCGTCTGCGCGGCCGAGAGAGTCTTGCCGGCGCGTAGACACGCGCCGACTGGGTGGCCGGGTCGCGCTTCGCTTGCCCGGCCATGACGACCGAGAGAGAGGCGCGCCTTCATGAAGGGCATCATTCTGGCAGGCGGCCACGGCACGCGCCTCTATCCGCTGACGCTGTCGATCTCGAAGCAGCTTCTGCCGGTGTTCGACAAGCCGATGATCTACTACCCGCTGTCGACGCTGATGCTCGCCGGCATCCGCGACATCCTGATCATCTCGACCCCGCACGACCTGCCGATGTTCGAACGCGCATTGGGCGACGGCCACGACATCGGCATCAACCTAACCTACGCCGCCCAACCAGAACCCAACGGCCTCGCCCAGGCCTTCATCATCGGCGCCAACCACATCGGCAAAGACCCGGTCGCGCTCGCGCTCGGCGACAACCTCCTCTTCGGCCATGGCCTCGCCGCCGCCATGCAAGACGCCGCCGCGCTGAAAGAAGGCGGCCTCGTCTTCGGCTACCACGTGCCGGATCCTGAGCGTTACGGCGTGGTCGCGTTCGACGCCCAAGGCCGCGCCACGTCTATAGTCGAAAAACCGAAGCAGCCGGAATCGAACTGGGCCGTCATTGGCCTCTACTTCTACGACAACAAAGTCGTCGACGTCGCGAAGAACCTGAAACCGTCGCCGCGCGGCGAACTCGAAATCACCGACGTCAACAGCCACTACCTCAAAGCCGGCGCGCTGAAGGTCGAACGCCTAAGCCGCGGCTACGCCTGGCTCGACTGCGGCACCCACGACTCGCTCATCCAATCCGGCGAGTTCGTACGTACCATCCAACAACGCACCGGCCTACAAATCGCCTGCCTCGAAGAAGTCGCCCTCGACAAAGGCTGGATGACCCCATCCCAAGTCGCCGCCCGCGCCGAAAAACTCAAGGCCTCCGATTACGGCGCCTACCTGAAGCAGTTGCTGAAGGAACGCGGATGATCGACGTCCGCCCCCTCGCCATTGCGGACGTGAAGCTGGTCACGCCCCGCCGCTTCGCCGACGCGCGCGGCCACTTTACCGAAACCTGGAACAAAAAGGCGTGGGCCGCAGCCGGCCTTCCCGATATCGCTTTCGCCCAAGACAACCAATCGCTCTCGACGCAAACCGGCACGATCCGCGGCCTCCATTTTCAAAAGCCGCCACACGCGCAAGCCAAACTTGTCAGCGTCCTCAAGGGCCGCATCTTCGACGTCGCCGTCGACCTCAGAAAAGCCTCGCCCACCTTCGGCCGCCATGCAGCCGCCGAACTCGACGAATCGGGCACGCAGCTCTTCGTGCCCGCAGGCTTCGCGCACGGCTTTTGCACTCTGGCGCCCGACACGCTGGTCGCCTACAAAGTCGACGCACATTACGCACCCGAATCCGACGCAGGAATCTTTTGGGCGGACGAAGCATTGGCTATTGCCTGGCCCGTTGCCGCCGACCGCGCGCAGCTCTCGCCGAAAGATGCGGCCCTTCCGCGTCTGAAGGACATCGTCAGTCCGTTTTGAAGGAAGCACCTCAGCGTGGATCTCTCGCGCTTCTTAGGCCAACGCCCACCCGCCTCGACCGCGCCTGACGCCGCCGACCCGCGCGCGCTCCGCGGTGAAGGCGACGCGATCGCCGGCTCGGTCGCCAAGTTCCTGGACAAGACGGGTCTCTTCGACCGCGAGCACTACGTCCGCTCGTATCCCGATGTCGCCAAGTCGGGCCTCGACCCTCTGCATCACTTCGTGCGCGTCGGCATCCACGCCGGTCGCAACTTCACCAGCCAGGAAACGATCGCCCGCCTCTGGCGCGACGTCTTGCGCGCATCGGAGCCGGAAGTGCCGCCGCCCGCACTCGCGGATCCCGCCCGCCACCGCGTCGCGATCTACGTCTCGAGCCTTGGCAATTTCTTCATGACCGAAATCGCCGAGGTCCTGAAGGCAGGCTTCGCCGACGCCGGCGTCGCGGCCGCGCTGCACGATGAAACCGGCGAGCCGCCGCGCGACGCCACGCACCACATCGTCATCGCGCCGCACGAGTTTTTCGTCCTCGGCGCGGGCCGCCGCTGGGCCAACGACGCCTTCGTCTCCCGCGCGATCATGTTCTCGACCGAACAGATTCAAACCCAATGGTTCGCCCGCTCGCTGGTGTTCTTGTCGCGCGCGAAGGCCGTCGCCGACATGAACGAACAGAACGCCGCCATCCTGCGCAAAGCGGGCGTCCGCGCCATCACCGTCCAACCCGGCCACAGCGCGGCGTTCAAACCCTTCGCAACCGCGCAGGCAGCCGCGGCATCACCCGTGTTCGCGGGCCTGCCCGCAGCGGCGCGCGACTTCGACGGCGCCTCGAAACGCTTCGCCGATCGACCGCTCGATGCGCTGTTTTTAGGAACGCACTCGCCGCGCCGCGAAAAACTGCTCGCAACCTACGCGCAAAAATTCGCGAACCTGAACGCCTTCATCTACTACAGCAAAGCCCAACGCCCGCTGACGCCGGCGCAAAATCCCATGGCGTCGTCGGAGGTCAGCGCCGCCCTTCTGCAACGCGCGAAAATCCTCATCAATATCCATCGCGACGAGTACACCTATTTCGAATGGTGGCGTTTGATGCAGGCCTTCTGGCACAAAACCGTCGTGGTGACGGAGCCGTGCTTTCCGCACCGCTTGTTCAAACCCGGCACGCATTATTTCGAGGAAGCGCCGCGCCATATCCATCACCTGATCGAATGGCTCGCCCGCACCCCCGAGGGCCAAGCGAAGGCCGAGCAGGTACGCGCACGCGCCTTCGAAGACCTCGTCGCGCACGCCAGCGCCAAGACCGCCGCACTCGCACTGCTGCGCGCGGGAGAGCCCGCATGAGCCTGTTCCCAAGCCCCGCAAAAATCCTGCGCGAGAAAAGGCCGAACGCAAAGCCGCCTGTCTCGGTGATCGTCACGCTCTACAACTACGCCCAATACGTGGAGCAATGTCTCGACTCGATCGCCGCCCAAACCCAAAAAGGTATGGAGCTGATCGTCATCGACGATTGTTCGAAAGACGACGGCCCGGATGTCGTCGGTCGCTGGCTCGACAAGAACGAAGGCGCCTTCCCGGGCTACCGCCTCGTCGCGCACACCGAGAACATGGGCCTCTCCTATGCACGCAACACGGCCTTCGAGCACGCAAGCGCCGACCGCGTCTTCGTCATGGACGCCGACAACGCTCTCTACCCGCGCGCGATCGAACGCTGCATGCAGGCGATGACCGACAGCGGCTCGGCCGGCGCCTACACCCAACTCGAATTCTTCGGCGACCGCCCCGGCATCGGTGAAGCCGACTTCTGGAGCAAGGAGCGCTTCAAGCCCAAGAACTACATCGACGCCATGGCGCTGGTATCGAAGGCCGCCTGGGCCAAAGTCGGCGGCTACACCCAACTCGTCGCCAACGGCTGGGAGGACTACGACCTCTGGTGCAAATTCGTCGAACACGACTTGAGCTGCACCTTCGTCCCCGAAATCCTCTGCCGCTACCGCACCCACGCCGCTTCGATGTCCATGACGGAAACAAACCCGAACGCCGGCGCGCTGATCCTGCAAATGTCGATCCGCCACCCTTGGTTGGAACTGTCATGAAACCGATGCTCCAATCCGACCTGAAGTCGCTGCCCTTCCTCCACCGCGGCAAAGTGCGCGATATCTACGCCGTCGGAGACGACAAGCTGCTGGTGGTGCAAACGGACCGCTTGTCGGCGTTCGACGTCATCCTCCCCGATCCGATACCGGAGAAGGGCAGTGTGCTGACGCGCTTGTCGCTCTTCTGGTTCGACAAGCTCGGCCACGTCGTGCCGAACCATCTGACGGGCATCGCGCCGGAGTCAGTTGTCGCCGCGAACGAACGCGACCAAGTCGCCGGGCGCTCGATGGTGGTGAAGAAACTGAAGCCGCTGATGATCGAGGCCGTGGTGCGTGGCTATGTCGTGGGCTCCGGCTGGAAGGATTATCAAGCGACCGGCGCGATCTGCGGCATCAAACTGCCAGCCGGTCTCGCGCAAGCGGAGAAATTGCCCGAACCGATCTTCACGCCGGCAACCAAAGCCCCCGCGGGCCAGCACGATGAGAACATTTCATACGAAGAGGCCGCCGGCATCATCGGCGCCGACTACGCGCGCCAAGTCCGCGAGGTATCGCTGCGCCTCTACAAGGAAGCCGCCGACTACGCTGCGACTCGCGGCATCATCATTGCCGACACCAAACTCGAGTTCGGCGTCGACGCGGCAGGCGAACTCCATCTGATCGACGAAATCCTGACGCCGGATTCCTCGCGCTTCTGGCCGAAGTCCGGCTACCGCACCGGCATCAGCCCGCCGTCCTTCGACAAACAATTCGTGCGCGACTGGCTCGAAACACAACCGTGGAACAAGAAAGCCCCTGCGCCGAAACTGCCGGCGGACGTACTTGCTAAGACGTCGGAAAAATACAAAGAGGCCCTGCGCCTCCTGATGGGCTAGATCGCCCGCAGCGCCGCCATCGTCGTCTCAAGCGGCGTCGCCTGCGCGACGAACGCCTGCGCCATCGCCCCCGCCTTCTGCGCGCCATCGCGCAAAGCACGATCGTCGTTCGCGCGCGTGACGGCTTCGCGAAACTTCTTGGGCTCAAACGGATGCAGCGCGATCCCCGCGCCAAGCTCCTCCAACGCCTGTGCCGTCGCACGCGCCTCGAAGTGGCGCGGGTTCAAAATGTGCGGACGTCCTGCGGCAAGCGCCGCGTAAGTGAACCCGGTCCCGCCATGCGAGAACACGACGCTCGCCTCAGACAGCACCGCTGAGAGCGCCGGCGCGGTGTCGTACACCTGCACGCCACGGCTCTTGATCACCGCGCTGCGTGCGCCGAGCGATCCTCGAAAATAGGCGCTCGCCTGCGGCCCCAGATCCATCAGCGCCTGCGTCACATCGTTGACCAGCGCATAGTCCGCCGCCGAGTACGCATAGAGCTTGCGCTTCGCAGGTAGCGGCGACAGCGGCGGCATCGGCTCGATCGGTCCCAACACCGGTTCGCGCCGCACGCGCCGATAGGTGTCGAGCGCCGGAAACGTATAGATGCCGCGGAACACGCCGCGGAACGGCTCACAAATGTCTTTAGGGACCGCGCGCCCCATGTCGGCGAGCGCCTCTTGAATCACGCTGAGCAAGGGCCGCTGGCGTTGCGGCTCACCGCGTCCCGGCTCATAGGACGGAAATTCCGCATCGTCGGCGGGCGGCACGACAAATCCGTTGCCGACCATCGCAATCGGAATCCGCCCGAACGCAGCGAGCGCCGCACCCGGCGCATGCTCGCACACGATCAGATCGGGCTTCACGAGATCGATGACCTGCGCCCAAGCGCCGACAAGCGCACGCACGTTCGCGGCCGTCGAGAAGCCGTTGCCGGCCAGGATGTCCGCATAGGTACCACTGGTCGTCGGCGGTATTGCCGGGGTCGGCCAAAATGGCGCCGGCAGAATTTGCGCCCCGACCTCGGCCAGCGCCTCACGCGTCATCACCGCATCGCGCAGGGCAAACACCGGCGTCGCGCCTTCCGCCCTCGCGGCCAGCGCAATGGCCTTCAGTGGCGGCAGGTGACCAAGCCCCTCGCCAAGTTCCCACGCCAGCAGAATTGTCTTGCCGTTGAGCGACACACCGACCTCGAAGAATCCGTGGACAGTCTAAAGACCGCGCCCACGAAAACAAATCGGGCGCGGGATTAATCCCACGCCCGACAAAGCACTGAGCCAGTTCGGTTTTAGTTGTTAGGGCCGTAGAGAGCCGTAAGCCGTTCCTGCTCCTGCTGCACCGACTGCAACAGGCCGACCAGGGCCGACGCCGGGTCCTGACGGCGATGGCGATCCTTCAGGCTGGCGTTCGCGCCGAAGTAGTAGGTGATGCCGCCCATGATGCTGTCGTAGTCGTCGTCGCCGAAAGCGCCATCGACGCGGAAAGCGAGGCCGGGCAGGGCCGAGAAGCCGGGCTGCCATTCGGCGCCAAGCCGCGCGACGGAGCTGTCTTCCATGAAGCCGCCGCCGCCGGACACCGCGAAGTTGTCCGAGATGTACCAGCGCAATTCGATGTCGCCGAACGCCGATTCCTCGAGGCTGTCGCTGAACTGATAGCCGGCCGCCACCAGAACCGAAACTTGCTCCAAATAGATTTCCGCCTCTGCGCCCAAACGTGTCGCGTCGACGTCGAATTCGCTTTCCGACGCATAGGCTGCGAAGAGACCGAGGAGATAGCTCTCGGGATCGCGCGTGAACAAATGCGCCGCGCCGCCCAGCACATGTTGGTCGTCGACGCCTGCGCCAGCGCCTTCAAGCTGGAAGCCCCACGAATTGCCGAGCGGGGCTGTCAAAATGCCGTTCACGAACCAGGCGCCTTCGTCCTCGACTTGGCCGCCGACGCCCGTGAGTTTTAAGTTCGTCTGCGAGACCGCGGGGTCCTTCGCGACCGCCGTGGTCGCGCCGAAGCCGAACAGAGCCGCAAGCGCGACCGGCTTCCAGTAACGGCGCACGGCATGAACCGCCCGCGCGCTCCAACGCGCGACCGAAGCTTGGTCGACCGCCACAAGTTCAACGCCGGGCACGCCGAATCCGACGCGCACCGCCGGGCAGTCCGAAAGCTGACCCGCAAACGCATGAGCGAGCGCGCCGACGACATTGCGCTCGATATCTGCAAGTTCGCCGATCTTGACCTTGTCGCCGACAGCGATCTGTTTCGCATTCAACGCCACGAAAAGGGTGCGCAAGCGCGGGGCATAGAACGACCCGCCCGCCTTGTCGCCCAGCGCCGTCCGCGCCGCGTGCGCCGCCTTGACCAGCGCCTTTGCGCGAGCGACCGCGCCCGTCGGGTCGTAGGCGATCTCGCCGCCCGTGAAGCGCAGAACCAACCGCTCAAGGCTGCGCGGCGCCAAGAGGTCGCGTTCGCGGTGGAAGCGCACCTTCACACGCACTGCGCCGGTATCGGCGAGCGCGTCGATGATCTGAAGCTTCACCGCGCGCCGGCGCCGCGTTGCAGCGACGTGAACCGTGAGGTCCAGGCCGGTGGACGACGCAGCGAAAACCGGCGCCGCAATCGCGCGCAAACGCTCGCTCAGCAAGTTATGGTTGAGCATTGAACCAACCGTCGACATGAAGTGCCCCGCGAATCCAGACGAATCATTATGAACGATGGTAGTTAACAGGGCTTTGGCGGCTAGCAATTGCGGGTGGTCTGTCCACAACCCCACGATATATAGGCAACTTGGGGCAAGGCGGTGGCGCGTATGGCACAGGTGGTGTGCCAATTGTTCAATCGCGGGTTGGTTAAATGTATCAAAAGGTTCGTCAAATATAGACGAATGAAGTCAAACCAAAGAAAAAAGGGGCGCGGTCTCCCGCGCCCGTGAAGTTTAGAGGGGCATGCTCGGCACGTCTAACAATTAGTCCCGTAGTAGGCGCACAACCGCGATTGCTCTTGCTGCACCGATTGGAACAGCCCGAACAAGGCAGAATCCGGATCGTACTTGCGATGGCGGTCTTTCAGGCTCGCGGGCACGCCGAAGTAGTAGGTCAGGCCGCCCATAATGCTGTGATAATCGTCCTCACCCCAGACGCCTTGCGCGTTGAACGCAAGGCCGGGCAGGGCGGCGAAGCCCGGCTGCCATTCGGTGCCGATCTTCGCATAGGCCCGGTCGTCTTCGATCGAGCCGCCGCCGGAGAGATAGAAATTGTTCGTGACGTACCAGCGCAGGTCGATCGACCCGAACGCGCTATCGCCGATCGCGCTCGAGAACTGATACCCGGCCGTCGCCGCGATGGTGAGGCTTGAGAGGTAGAACTCGCCCTCTACGCCCGCGCGCGCCACGTCGATCGCAAAATCGCTCGACTCTGCATAACCGCCGAAGACGCCGACGAGGTACGAGTCCGGATCGCGCATGAACAAATGGCCGGCCGCGCCGTAGTAGTCGTGACCGTCGACCGCGCCGCCGCCCGCCTCGACGGCGAAGCCCATCGTCTGGCCGATCGGCGCCGTAAACTGACCCTGCACCTGCCACGTGTAGTCATCGATGACGTCGCCGAATGTTCCTGACACCTTCAGGTTCGGTTCCGCCACCGCAGGCTCGCCTGCACGCGCCGCCGTCGCGCCGAAACCGAACAGGGCCGCAACCGTGATCGGCTTCCAATAACGCTTCACCGCCCCCGCGACGCGCGCATTCCACCCCATAACTGATTTCTGATCGACGGGCACAAGGCTCGCCGCCGGCAAACCGAAGCCGACCCGCACGGCGGGACATTCCGCCATCTCGCCGGCGAACGCGCCACTGACCGCCGTCAGTACCGCTTGTTCGATCGACGCCAATTCCGAAACTTTGACCTTGTCGCCCACGACGACCCGAGACGACTCCAGCGCCACGTAGTACGTGCGCAGACGCGGCGCGTAATAGAGCCCCTGAATACGGTCGTTCAACCCCGTCCGAACCGCATGGCTGGCCTCGACCAGCGCCTTGGCGCGGCTCAAAGACTGCGTCGGGTCGTAGACGATTTTGGTGCCCGCGAACTTCGCAACGAGCCGTTCCAGGCTCTTCGGCGAGAGCAGGCTCGACACCGGGTGGAAATTCACCTTCACTGACGCAACGCCAATACTGTTCAGCGCGCTGATAATATTAAGCCTTAATTCGCGCTGCCCGCGTGCCGCGGAAGCGTGAACAACCAACTCTGTTTTCTGCTTCGTCTCCATCCAGACGGCAGCAAAGATTGGTCCGGCAATAGAGCGGAGCGTCTCCGCGACTTGGTGTTCAGTCGCGGTCGTAGAACTGATGCTCATGGAAACCCCCAACTGGTTCTTGAGCTGGCCTGCGGGGAACAATACTGAGCGCTTGTATTTTGGGAACTCGAATCACCGTGTCGAACTCGCCGATTCGGGCACGAATCAGAGTTTAGGTTATTGCTGTGTCGGCAAAGTCACGCTTCAAGGGCAGGAAGACACAGTCGCTAGTTGAATCGATTCGCCATCGCCAATCAGCATGCAGTGATCGGATCGCGCGTCGTCCTGGATCACAGTCCGGCGCGCTTCGAAATCCGAATATCAAGCAAAGGCAGGTGCTTGTGACACCAAATCTCAGACACCGCTGCAGCACGGATGAGTTCGATCGCGCCACCGCCAACTCGCCGAAATAGGGAAGTACCGGCAATTTCGCTGACGCGAAAATGGTTCGACATTTGGCTTGACATGCGAATGTCGCCGGCCACGCGCGAATCGCGTATCCCTTTCGCGGCTCTACTTCTGATGAGTAATATCTCTCGGATTTTAGCCGAACGACGAACTTCATCTTGGTTGATCACGACGTATACTTAACGGCGAGGTTGTGGGCCCGGCCTCGCATCTCCACAGCGTCCCCTTACACCCCGGCTGATCCTGGAGCCGCTCTTGCGCTATGACTGCGCCTCGCCCGGGGAGGAAGGCTCAATGTCCATCGACCGCCGCAAGAACAGCCGCGCTGTCAAAAGCCCGACCGGCACGGAAATCAGCGCCAAGTCCTGGCTCACCGAAGCCCCGCTGCGCATGCTGATGAACAACCTCGACCCCGAGGTGGCCGAAAACCCGAACGAACTCGTCGTCTACGGCGGCATCGGCCGCGCCGCCCGCGACTGGGCAAGCTTCGACGCCATCGTCGCCGCGCTCCGCAAACTCGAGGCCGACGAAACGCTGCTTGTCCAATCCGGCAAACCCGTCGGCGTCTTTCGCACCCACGCCGACGCGCCGCGCGTCCTGATCGCGAACTCGAACCTCGTGCCCCATTGGGCGACCTGGGCCCACTTCAACGAACTCGATCGCAAGGGCCTCATGATGTACGGCCAAATGACGGCCGGCTCGTGGATCTACATCGGCAGCCAAGGCATCGTGCAGGGCACGTATGAGACCTTCGTCGAAGCCGGCCGCAAACATTTCGGCGGCGACCTTTCCGGCAAATGGATCCTGACGGCAGGCCTCGGAGGCATGGGCGGCGCGCAAGCGCTGGCCGGCACAATGGCCGGCGCCTCGATCCTCCTCGTCGAATGCCGCCGCAGCAGCATCGAAAAGCGCCTCGAAACCAAATACCTCGACACCTGGACCGAGTCGCTCGATGAAGCGCTCGCGCTCATCCAGAAATCCTGCGCCGAAAAGAAGCCGCTCTCCGTCGGTCTCTTGGGCAACGCCGCCGACATCTATCCGGAACTGGTGAAGCGCGGCGTCAAACCTGACCTCGTCACCGACCAGACCTCCGCGCACGACACGATCAACGGCTACTGCCCGAAGGGCTGGACGGTCGCCGACTGGGAAGCGCGCATCAAATCCGATCCAAAGGCCGTCGACCGCGCCGCCCGCGCCTCGATCAAAGAACACGTCGAAGCGATGCTGACCTTCGCCAAGCGCGGCATCGCCACCTTCGACTACGGCAACAACATCCGCCAAGTCGCAAAGGAAGAAGGCGTGACCAACGCCTTCGACTTCCCAGGCTTCGTCCCCGCCTACATCCGTCCGTTGTTCTGTCGCGGCGTCGGCCCGTTCCGCTGGGCGGCATTGTCGGGCGACCCGCAAGACATCGCGAAGACCGACGCGAAGGTGCGCGAACTGATGCCGCACGACCGCCACCTCCACCACTGGCTCGACATGGCCGGCAAGCGCATCAAGTTCCAAGGCTTGCCCGCCCGCATCTGCTGGGTCGGCCTCGGCGACCGCCACCGCTTAGGGCTTGCGTTCAACGACATGGTGGCCAGCGGCGAACTCAAAGCCCCCATCGTCATCGGCCGCGATCATTTGGACTCAGGCTCCGTCGCCAGTCCCAACCGCGAAACCGAATCCATGAAGGACGGCACCGACGCCGTCTCCGACTGGCCGCTACTCAACGCCCTGCTCAACACCGCGAGCGGCGCAACCTGGGTCTCGCTCCACCACGGCGGCGGGGTAGGGATGGGCTTCTCCCAACACGCCGGCATGGTCATCGTCTGCGACGGCACGAAAGACGCAGCCCGCCGCATCGAACGCGTCCTCTGGAACGACCCCGCCACCGGCGTCATGCGCCACGCCGACGCCGGCTACGACGAAGCCATCGCCTGCGCAAAAGAACACCATCTCGACCTGCCGATGCTGAACAAATGACGACACTCATGCCCGGCAAAGCAGACCTCACGACGCTGCGCCGCATCGCGCGCGAGAAGCGTGCGTTCGATCTGGATCCCGCGTGCCGCGCCGGCGTCGATGCGTCGCGTAAAGTCGTCGAAGACGTCTTGCATCACGACGCGCCGGTCTACGGCATCAACACCGGCTTCGGCCAACTCGCGCACGAACGAATCCCCAAAGACAAACTCACGGAGTTGCAGCGCAATCTCGTGCTCAGCCACGCGACCGGCACCGGCGCCATGCTCGGCGACAAGACCGTCCGCCTGATCCTGACGCTGAAAATCTTAGGCCTCGCGCGCGGCTTCTCCGGCATCCGCTGGAGCGTGATCGAGCGCCTGAAGAAGTTCCTCGACTTCGACCTCCTGCCGCAAATTCCGGCCAAAGGTTCGGTTGGCGCGTCTGGCGACCTCGCCCCGCTCGCGCATCTCGCCTGCGCGCTCATCGGCGTCGGCCAAGTCAGATACCGCGGCTACGAAATGACGGCGGCGCAAGCGCACGAACGCGCAGGCCTTACGCCGCTGACGCTCGAGGCGAAAGAAGGCCTCGCTCTCATCAACGGCACGCAAGTCTCGACCGCGCTCGCGCTGCAAGGCCTGTGGGCCGCAGAAAGCGTCTTCTCCGCCGCACTCGTCTCAGGTGCGCTGACCACCGACGCGATCCAAGGCAGCGACACGCCCTTCGACCCACGCATCCATCTGGCGCGCGGCCAACGAGGGCAAATCGATTCCGCCGCCGCGTTGAAATCGCTGATGGACGGCAGCCAAATACGCCTGAGCCACGAAGACTGCGACCGCGTCCAAGACCCATACTCCATCCGCTGCCAGCCGCAGGTGATGGGCGCCTGCCTCGACGCCATCCGCCACGCCGCGTCGGTTCTGGAAATCGAAGCCAACGCCGTCAGCGACAACCCGCTCGTCTTCGCGAAGGAAGGCGACATCGTCTCCGGCGGCAACTTCCACGCCGAACCAGTAGCCCTCGCCGCCGACCACCTGGCGCTCGCACTGGCCGAAATTGGCGCTCTCGCAGAGCGTCGGATTGCGCTCCTCATCGACAAGCACTTGTCCAACCTCCCGGCCTTTCTGGTGAAAGACGGCGGCCTCAACTCGGGTTTCATGATCGCGCACGTGACCGCGGCTGCACTTGCGTCGGAAAACAAATCGCTAGCCCATCCCGCCAGCGTCGACTCGCTCCCCACATCGGCAAATCAGGAAGACCACGTCTCCATGGCGACCTTCGGCGCGCGCCGGCTCTCCGACATGCACGACAACACCTGCGGCATCATCGCGATCGAACTGCTCGCGGCAGCGCAAGGCATCGAATTCCGCCGCCCGCTGAAATCGTCGAAGGTGCTGGAGAGCGAACTCGCCGCCATCCGCGAACACGTCGCGCCCTACGACAAAGACCGCTTCTTCGCCCCCGACATCGCCGCCGCCCGCGCTCTGGTCGACTCAGGCCGCTACCGCGCCACGGTCGACGGCCACATCCACCTTCCGTCCGGCACATGAGCACACCGCCCATCTTCCACCTTTCGCGCGGAAGCGCGCCGCTGCTGGTCAGCTTCCCGCATTCGGGAACGTTCATCCCGCCCGACATCGCCGCGCGCATGACCGACATCGGCAAGACGACGCCCGACACCGATTGGCACGTGCCGCAACTCTACAAATTCCTGGACTCGATCGGCGCCTCGCGCATCGAGGCCACCCACTCGCGCTACGTGGTCGACTTGAACCGCCCGCCCGACGACAAAGAACTCTACGCCGGCCAAAAGAAAACGGGCCTCGTCCCGACCGACACGTTCAAAGGCGAACCGCTCTACCGCGATGGCGAAGCTCCCACTGCCGATGAAGTCACCGCCCGACGAAAATTCTGGCAGCCCTATCACGACACGCTCGCGCAAGAACTGTCGCGCGTGAAGGCGATCCACGGCACCGTCATCCTGTGGGACGCACACTCGATAGAAAGCGTCCTGCCGTCGCTCTTCGAAGGCCGCTTGCCCGATCTGAATCTCGGCACCTTCGACGGCAAAGCCTGCGACGCCGACGTTGCCGACGCGGTCTTCACGGTCGCCAAAGCAAGCGGCTTCTCCGCCGTCCTGAACGACCGCTTCAAAGGCGGCTACATCACCCGCCACTACGGCGACCGCCGCAAAGGCGTGAACGCGATCCAACTCGAGATGGCGCAAGCCATCTACATGGACGAAGGTCCCCCCTTCACGTTCCGCCCAGACCGCGCAACCAAAGTGACGACCACGATCCGCGCTATGATCGCGGCGGCGCTGGAGGCTTTGTAGAGTGGACATCATCGGCTTGATGATGATCGTCGTGTGGATTGTCTCGTCGAGTGGGTACTGCTGGGTGAATTGGGAGCGTATCTATCCGCCGCTCAATACCGGGCGCGGTTACTACAACCCGGCGGCACGTGCGAGAAACAAGGGATTGTGGTCCTTCACCGCACACTACGTCGTGGTGGCCACGACGGCCGACGCCGTGACCATACGTTACGGGCTGCCGCAGAGCGTTCTGTTTTTTTTTGGATTTTTCAGCCGCGATGTGGTGATCCCGCGATCCGCGATGAAGTCGACCCGTTACACGAGAACAATGCGGCAAACGGTGTCCGCCGTGCAGATTGTGTACAACGGTCAGCACGGGGTCGAAACGATCGACCTTTTTGTGTGTGACCCGGACACTCTGTTTGCGGCGGCGGCTGTGATCACCGATGAAGTCCCTCCGAGGAAATCGAAGTCGTCAGACCAATGATCACAGCTCTCGATCGCATCAAGATTAAGGTCGGCGACCTGGCCGGCGCGGCGGAAGCGATGGAGCGATTGCTCGCGCGAACGCTGGTCTCGTACGAGGAGGAGGGGTTCGCACGTTTGGACAACGTGGCGCTCGAACTTGCCCCCAGTGACGACGGCGCTGAAGGTCTCGCCGGGCTGGCGTTCGAAATCGCGGACGCGGATGCGTCGTTCAAAATCTGTCAGCGTCGCGCGCTCCAGCCGGGCCAGCCGATAGCCTTCGCGGAATCTACAGGCGATGCGACACGCGAAGGTCACCGCATCGCTCTCGACGTCGAAGCGACGTTCGGCGTCGCGACGACGCTGACGGCCTATGCGAAAGGCGCGCCGTCGCAAGTGCCGGCCAAGGCGAATGCAGAAGGCGCCGTCACCGGTCTCGACCACGTCGTCATCCGCACCACGCATCCGAACCGTGCCGCAGCGCTCTACGGCGCGCGCCTCGGCCTCGACATGCGCCTCGATCGCACTGAGCCCAAGTGGGGCGCGCGCCTGATGTTCTTCCGCTGCGGCGATCTGATCGTCGAGGTGGTTCACAATCTGAACGAGGAAGCCTCGGCCGCACCCGACAAACTCTGGGGCCTGTCCTGGCGCGTCGCGAACGCCGACGCGGCGCACGCACGCCTGAAGTTATCCGGCTTCGACGTCTCCGAAATCCGAACCGGCCGCAAACCCGGCACGCGCGTGTTCACCGTCCGCAACAACACGCTCGGCGTTCCGACGCTGATCGTCGAACCGGCTCGACGCCCACCGCAGACTTAGGCGCGAAGCATACTCGCGACGGTGCTGCGATAGGCAGCCGCCGCCGCGGCCTCGCCCACATGCCGCCCTTGCTCGACGAGCCAGCGCCCGCCGACCATCACGTCGCGCACGGCGTCGCGACCCGCGACGAACACATAGCTGTCCAGCGCCTGCTTTGCATCTCGCCCGGCAAGGGACACGTGTTCGGTATCGATCACGACCCAATCCGCTCGTTTGCCGCGCGCGATCTCGCCGGCATTGAGACCCAGCGCCTGCGCACCGCTGCGCGCCGCTTCCGACCACAACCGCGCCGCCGTGTGCGGGGCTTGCGTGGATGCCGCCACGTTGCGCCGCCGATGCAACAACCGCTGCGAATACTCCAGCATCTTCAACTCTTCCGCCGGATCGACGGCGATATGACTGTCGCCGCCGATCGCGAAATGCCCGCCGGCCTCGAGATAATCGGGCAGAGGGAATATCCCGTCTCCGAGATTGCCTTCGGTTGTCGGGCACAGACCAGCGACCGCCCCGCTCCGCGCAAGGTCCCGCGTCTCTTCGGCCGTCAAATGCGTCGAATGCACAAGGCACCAACGCTGATCGACACCGAACTCGCGCAGCAAATATTCGACGGGCCGCGCACGTAAGAACTGCACGCACTCGTCGACCTCACCGATTTGCTCGGCCGCATGAATGTGGATTGGCGACGACGCTTCCACCCCCGCTATCGCTTCGCGCATCTGTGCCGCCGGTACCGCGCGCAGCGAATGAAGCGCGAGCCCGATCGCCGCCACCCCCGGTTTCCCGCGCATGCTCTCGCGCAAGGCAAGCAACTCGTCGACCGTCTTGCCGAACCGCTGCTGCCGCGGAGTCAGCGCGCGCCCATCTGCCGCCGCGCTGACATAAAGCGTCGGCAGAAACGTCATGGCGATGCCGCTGGTCTCCGCAGCGGCGGCTATCCCTTCGGCCATCGCGGCGGGACGCACGTAATGCGCGCCGCCCGCCTGATTGTGCAAGTAGTGAAACTCACCGACCGACGTGTAGCCGGACTTCAACATCTCGATGTAGAGGAACCGCGCGATCGTCTCTTGGCTGTCCGGTTCCAGCCGGCTCGCGAACCGGTACATCGCTTCGCGCCAGCTCCAGAAATTGTCCTTGCCGCCCGCGTCCCATTCCGCGAGCCCTGCCATCGCCCGCTGAAAGGCGTGGCTGTGCACGTTTGCCATCCCGGGAAGAACGAGCCCGCGGATGGTCGTATCGCCTATCTGCTGCGCGACATCTGGCGTAACCGATGCAATCAGACCGCCGTCGACCGCAATGCGCACGCCGTTGCGCACACCGTCCGGCAATAAGGCATGTTCCGCGTGAAAATTCTGCAAGGTCGACCTCGTTGCGTCCACGTTGCGCCGAGCCCCAATGTGTCACGGCCCTCGTGTACGAACCATGACTTTTGCAGCCGCGCTGGTCATGACAATATGAGTCGATGCCGAACCAAAAATGGGACCACCTCTGGATCAACGCTCGCCTCGCCACGATGCGCGAAGGGGCGGGCGCGTACGGCGCAATTGAGAACGCGGCCTTCGCCGACAAAGGCGGCCGCATCGCCTACGCCGGTCCGATGAGCGGCCTGCCCGGCGAACCGTCCACTCTGGCGACGCGCGTGATGGACGCGCAGAACCAATGGATCACGCCAGGCCTCGTCGATTGCCACACGCACCTGATCTTCGCCGGCAACCGCGCAACGGAGTTCGAGCAACGCCTGAAAGGCGTGAGCTACGAATCCATCTCGAAAGCAGGCGGCGGCATCATGTCAACGGTGCGCGCCACCCGCGCCGTCAGCGAAGACGATCTGTTCGAGCAGGCGCGCGTACGCCTAAGTGCCCTGCTGACCGAAGGCGTCACGACCGTCGAAATCAAGTCGGGCTACGGCCTGGATCTCGAGACAGAATTGCGCATGCTGCGGGCCGCGCGAAAATTGGCGGCGCAGTCTTACGTGCGCATCTCGACCACGTTTCTGGGCCTGCACGCTCTGCCACCCGAATACGCGACAAGACGCGCCGACTACGTCGCACACATGAGCGGCCCCGTGCTGCGCGCCATCGCGGAAGAAGGCCTCGCCGACGCCGTCGATGCGTTTTGCGAAGGCATCGCCTTCACGCAAGCCGAGACCGAACGCTTCTTCACCGCCGCCGCTGCCTTAGGCCTGCGCGTCAAACTGCACGCCGACCAACTATCCGACACCAATGGCGCGGCCATCGCCGCAAAGTTCCGCGCCCTGTCGGCCGACCATCTCGAATACACCTCCGACGCCGGTATCACAGCGATGGCGAAGGCCGGAACCGTGGCCGTCCTATTGCCCGGTGCGTTTTTCGTCCTGCGCGAACAACGCAAACCACCGGTCGCCAGACTGCGCGAATTAGGCGTGCCGATCGCGATCGCGACCGATTGCAACCCGGGCACCTCGCCGATCGTTTCGCTCACAACAACCATGTCGATGGCGTGCACGCTCTTCGGCCTCACGCCAGAAGAGGCGCTCGCCGGCGTCACGCGAAACGGAGCGCGCGCATTGGGCCTGCAAGACGAAACCGGCACGCTTGAGGTCGGGAAAGCCGCCGACTACGTCGTCTGGCCGATCAGCCACCCGGCCGAACTGAGCTATTGGATCGGCAACAGCGTGAAACCCGCCGCTATCGCCTGCAGCTCGTCACTGGCCGCCGCCAACCAAGTGCCGCAAGCATGAGCGCCTTCGCAATCTACCCAAGCCTCAAGAATGAAGCCGTCATCGTCACCGGCGGCGCCTCCGGCATCGGCGCGTCGATCGTCGAACACTTCGCCGAACAGGGCGCGCGCGTCGCCTTCCTGGATTTCGACGACAAAGCGGGCAGGGCGCTCGCCGACAAGACGAAAGCATCGTTCGTGCATTGCGACCTGCGCGACATCGCGGCGCTGAAAGAGGCCGTCGCCCAAGTCGAGAAACAGAATGGCCCCACGCTGGCGCTGGTCAACAACGCCGGCCGTGACGACCGCCACAAGATCGAAGACGTGACGCCGGAGTATTGGGACGAACGCATCGCGACCAACCTGCGCCACCAATTCTTCGCGGCCCAAGCCGTCGTCCCCGGGATGCGCGCGCGCAAGCGCGGCAGCATCATCAACATGGGCTCGATCAGCTGGCTGCTCAGCGAAGGCGGGATGCCGGTGTACCTCACGTCGAAAGCCGCGATCACCGGCCTGACGCGCGCGCTCGCCCGCGATCTCGGTCCCGACGCCATCCGCGCGAACACGGTGCTCCCGGGTTGGATCATGACCGAACGTCAGCTCACGAAATGGATGACGCCCGAGGGCGAAGCCGATCTCCTGAAGGAACAGTGCCTGAAGGAAAAACTCTACCCGCCCGACATCGCGCGCATGGTGCTCTGGCTCGCCGCCGACGACAGCCGCCTCGTCACCGCGCAAAGCTTCATCGTCGACGGCGGCTGGACGTGAAGGTCGCCTGCGTCGCCGACACAAAGTGCATCCTGGGCGAGGGCCCCGTCTGGGACGAGCGAGCGCAAGTCCTCTACTGGGTCGACATCAAAGCCCCGGCGATCTGGCGCCTCGATCCCGCAACCGGCACGACGACAAGCTGGCCGATGCCGCACCGCATCGGCGCAATCGCGCTGCGCGAAAACGGCGGCCTGATCGCCGCCATGAAACCGGGCATCGCCTTCGTCGATCTCGACGCCGACAAAGTCGAAATCATCGCGCGTCCCGAGCCCGGCATGCCCGACAACCGCCTGAACGACGGAGCATGCGACGCGATGGGCCGCTTCTGGGCAGGCTCCATGGACGACACAGAGACAAATCCGACCGGCCATCTCTACCGCATCAACGCGGATCGCAGCATCGCGCGCTTCGAGGCCGGCTTCGTCGTCACCAACGGCATCCGCTGGTCGAACGACAACAAGCGCATGTACTTCGTGGACAGCGTGGCGCGCACGATTTGGTCTTACGATTTCGATCTCGCGAGCGGCACACCCGGCCCACGCCGCGTCTTCGCGCAACTGACCGAAGCCGAGGGCTACCCCGACGGCCTCTGCGTCGACGCGCAAGATCACGTCTGGGGCGCCCACTGGGCCGGCAGCCGCCTCACCCGCTACCGCCCCGACGGCACAAAGGAGCGCACGATCGCAATCCCCGCGCCGAACGTGACCTGCTGCTGCTTCGGCGGCGCGAACCTGGACACGCTCTACGTCACCACAGCCCGCATCGGTCTCTCCGATGACGATCTGAACGCCGCGCCCAAAACCGGCGGCGTCTTCGCCGTCACCGGTCTGGGTATCAAAGGCCGGCCCAGCGCGCGCTTTGCAGGCTAGCGCGCCGCCTTCAACACCTTCTCCCGATCGGCCTCGTAGTAGTACCCGGCGATCCAATAATGCGCCGCCGCCCAAACATTCAGCAACGACAACGCCAGCAACGAATATGCCAGCGCGTTCTGCCCATACGTCGGCGTCAGGTAATCGCTGATCGCACCGGCAAGAACAGGCCCAAGCCCCATGCCGATCAAATTGATCACGAAGAGCAGCAACGCCGACGCCACCGTCCGCATCTTCACTTCGACAAGCCCCTGCGTCATCGCATAGGTCGGCGGCAAATAGACCGAGCCCATGAGCGCGGGAACACCGATCAACGCAAACACAAGGGCCGAGTCCGGCACGAGGTAGATTGCGATGCCAAACGGCAAGCCCAGCAACGTCGCAACCGTCACAACACGAGGCATCCATTTCTGATCGCGCTTCGAGAAGAGATCCGCGAGATAGCCCCCCAGAAACGTGCCAAGCCCGCCCGCGACGCCGAACACCAACGCCAGGAACAAACTCAAATCCGTCATCGACAGCCCGTGCGAGCGGATCATGAACGTCGGCCACCATTGCACCCCGGCATAGCCGACGAGCGTCGTGATACTGGCGCCAATGAACACGTGTATGAGCGACCGCTGCCGCAGCATGTGCGCAACCGTGCTCATCAAAGACGGCGTGTCCCCGGTCGTGTGCGCAAGACCGTCGGACGCCCCCCGCCGCGGCTCGCGGACGGTGAGCCAAACGATGGCGGCAAGCGCAAGGCCTGGGAGTCCCAGAACATAGAACGCGGCGCGCCACCCATGCTCCGCCGCGACCAACGCGCCGCCATAGAGGCCGACGAACAAACCGAACGGCACGCCGAGCGCATAAATGGCCAGCGCCGTCGCGCGCCATTTCGATGTGAAGAGATCGGAGATGATGGCGTGCGACGGCGGACTGCCGCCCGCTTCGCCGACGCCCACACCGATGCGCGCGATGGCGAACTGCCAGTACGATTGCGCCAACCCGCACACGGCCGTCATCACGGACCAAATCGCGACCGACACGACGATGATGGTTTTGCGGTTACCGCGATCGGCCATGATCGCGATCGGCACGCCAAGCGTTGCGTAGAAGATCGCGAACGCGGTCCCCGCCAGGAATCCCAGCGCGGCGTCCGAGACCGCGAACTCCGCCTTGATCATCGGCATCAAGACCGAAAGGATCATGCGATCGGCATAGTTCGTGATGTAGACCGCAAGCAGCAGGATCAGCACATAGACCTTGTAGACGGTCGAGAAATCCTGGGCTTGCGGCACACTTCCGGCGGTGGCGCCATCGACGCTCATAAAATGTCCTCCCAATGTCGGCTTTTTCTTTGTTGGGAAAGACCTTGCCGAAATAGCGTTGCCTCCGCAAAGCCTTTTGGTAGAGAGGGGTTGGCGCAGCGACCGCCGGATCGATTCTGACCAGAGTTTGGGCATGCCTGACGAAACCGTGAACCTGCTGAAACTCGACGACACTTCGTTCACCAAACTCTACGCGTCGAACATCCAGCCCATACTTGCGGGCAACGAAGTAGGCCGCCAAGCGGCGATGAAGACCTATACCTTCCGGCGCAATCTAGGCGTCGCGGGCGCTGCGGCGGTGGGCGTCGCCACTTACGCAATCTGGGGTGACGTGTTGAATGCGCTCATCTTCGGCGGCATGGCCTTCGCAGGCGCACACTACTACGCTTACCAGCCGCTCGCCGTTGTCGAGACGGCGACGAAATCGCAGTCGCTCTCGGCGATCGCCAAAGCCATCGGTTGCCAGTTCCAGCTCGGCGCATTCGCACCGCAAGCACTCGACAACTTCAAAGAACTGAAGCTGCTCCCGTCGTGCGATCGCTCGTCCTACACGGACTGCTTTGCAGGGGCCTACGGAGGCTGTGCCTTCACATTCTACGAGGGCCATCTCGAAGACCGCGTGCAAACCAAAAACGGCAGCCGCTGGGTCACCGTCTTCCGCGGCCAGCTCATTCGCATCGCGTTCCCGAAAAAATTCCACGGCACGACAATCGTGCGCCGCGACGCCGGCTTGTTCAATTTTATGCAACGCTGGGCGACCGAACTCCAACGCGTCGGCCTGGGCGACAGCCGCTTGGAGAAAGCCTTCGAGGTCTATGCGAACGATCAAGTCGAAGCGCGTTACCTGATCCATCCCGTTTTCATGGAGCGCCTGCTTGCGCTCGAGACTCAGTTCAAGGGCAAACGCCTCAGATGCGCCTTCACCGAAGGCGACCTGCTCATCGCCGTCGAAGGCGGCGACAAGTTCGAGATCGGCTCGATGTTCTCAAAACTCGACGACATCGAACGCGCTCGCGCCATCGTCAAAGACATCACCGAGATCATGCGCGTCATCGACGCGGTGCTGACGGCAGAGCAGGGTGCGCTCCCCACAAGCTGAAACGAAAACGGGCCCGGCATTGCCGGGCCCGTTCGCATTCAGTCCGTCGAATTCTATTCCATCATGTTCTGGCCGTTCGCGAGGACCTTGCCGTCCTTCGTGAGCACGATGTCGATGATGTAGGCGCGGTCGTCCTTCGGCGAGGCCGGATCCGGCTTGCCCATCGCGCGCACGCCCGAGACGACGCCCATGATCTGCTGGGCCATCTCGTCCTGCGGTCCGCGCTTTTCCATCGCCTTGGCGAGCGCATCGATCCCCGAGAAGCGCAGGCTAAGCTGCCCTTCCGGCATCGAACCGTCCGTCGGGAGATACGTCGCCGCACCCTTGCCGGTCATCTTCGCCGTCGGCGTCGCGACATCGAGCTTGTTGAGCGCAATGGCGAGCTTCGAGGCCATCAGAACCTGCATCGCTTTGCCTGACATCTCGGCCGTCACCTCTTCGACAGCGGCCGATCCGGCCGTCGTCGCATCGGTAGAGCCCGTCGCCGTCTCGCCGGCCGCCTTCGCAGCAGCCGCCTGAAGGCGTGGCAGGGAGTCGATATAGACGTCCCACAACGCTTGCCCCGGAACGCCCGAAGCTTCGACTTCGACGGTGGCCAGCTGCACATCCGCTTCCGGCGGCAGCAACGGCTCATCCGCGCTGCCCGACATGCCGCCCATGCCGAACGTCATTTTCAGCTTGGTGTTGCCCTGACCGTCCGGCCCGGCGCCGAAGCCGACCGTCGTCGTCTTCAGCGCGAACGTCTTCTTGCCGTCCTGCGTCATATCGATGTCGTCGATATTGTAAGCGTAGTCGATGGCGCCCATGAACTCGGGCATACGCTTCATGAACGCGATCATCTTCGGGTCGATCGGTCCGCCGGTCCAAACCTTGAACAGGTCCGGATTGGCGAGCGTGTAGCCCGCTTCTTTGGCGGCCGCGGCCCACGCTTCCATGCGCGCACCCTTCATCGTGCCGCCCGCGCCGATCGTACCGATCTTCATCACGGTCTTTTCGGTCGGATCGTCGACGTTGAAGCCCGACATCTTGAAGCCGTACTTGCCGTCGTAAAGGCCTGAGCCCTTGTCTTCGAGCTTGCCGGTGAATGCGATCGAGTCGATCTTGCCGCTGCCCTTTTCGCTGGGCGAGGTGATCGTGACGTTCGAAAGCTGCATGTCGACGTCGTCGAGTGTCTGAAGCTTCTCGACCCAAACGCCTTTAAACGTCTGGCTACCGATCTTCACTTCGCCTTCGACCGTGCCGTCCTTCTTCTTGACGGCCATGCTGCTGGGCAGCACCGCTTCGAAGTTCACCCGGCCTTCGCCGCCGTTCGTGAACTTGACCTGGATCGGGTCGAGAACGGCCGTGTTGCCGTCGTCGCCCGTGACTGTCAGGCGCGGCAGCGTGCCGACAACGGTGCCGTCGGACTGCGTTTCGACTTTCGCCGGACCATCGGCTTTGACGACGACGTCGGAGCCGGTGGTCGAAGGCTTCGTGATCGCCGTGACGAATTGGTCGAGACGCTGCTGAACTTGTGTGGCATCGACGGCGGGCGTCGATGTCGAACCGCCGCACGCCGTGAGAAACACGGCGAACACCAGCGCGGGCCAAGAACGCCGCGCGAGGCGACTGTTGGTCATTTTTGATTTCCTTAAAACGTGAGAGCGGTCCTGCCGGGTCGAGAGGAACCGAGTCCTCCCCCCAAATCGCTGGCGAATGTGCCGGGGGCGTTACAGCCCGGTCAAGTGCGCATCGTCACGCGGAAACCCGCATATCCTCAAGCTTCTGCAGCGTCCACAGCGGCGACAGCGTCAGAATCGCCAAAGGAATCAGCGCCCCAACGATGGCGATCCACAGAACCGAACCCGTCCCCACAACGTCCGCGAGAGGCCCCGCGATCAACGCGCCAACCGGGAGAGAAAGCCCGCCCACCACTTGAAACGTCGCGCTGGCGCGCGCCTGCACGTCGGGATCAAGCGCGGTTTGTCGCACGCTGATCGCAAGAATCATGAACGCCGACAGAAAGCCGTCGCCGATCAACTGCTGCCCGACCAGAAACGGAATCGTCAGCGCACCCCGGCCCTCTGCCGTCGGCACCAACACGTTAGCGATGACCCATAGCGCCAGGCAGATAACGATCGCGCGTCCATAGCCCAGCCGGCGGCTAAGCGGCCCCGCGACCAGCGCACCCCAAAGCGCGCCGAACCCGCCGACGCCGATAATCAACCCGACCGTCGCTTCGTCGAGGCCCAGCGTCCTGAGTGTGAACAACATGTAAATAGCCGCAAAGAACCCGGCAAACAGCCCGATCGTTCCTTCCGCCGCCAGCAACGCGAACACGACCGGATTCGCACGGCACGCCCGCCACCCCTCGACGATGTCGGTAAACGGATGCTCTTGGGGCGCGGGCGGCGCAGCCTCTTCACCCGCTTCGATCTGCTTAAGCCACCACGCAGACCACAGAAAACCCACCGCATCGACAATGATGGCGACAGGCGCGGTGACCGCTTGAATCAGAAACCCGGCGACGCTGGGACCGGCGATTTCGGCGACTGCCTCCGTCGTCTGAAGCTTTGTGTTGCCGTCGACGAGCGCGTCGACCTGCACCAGCCGCGGGAGATAGGCGCTCTTCGCGATGAGGAAGACCGCGGTCGCGCCGCCCGTGAGCGCCGCCACGATGATCAGATGCGTCATCGTCAACATGCCGGCAACCGCGGCGACCGGCAACGTCATGAGAAGTCCCGCTCGCACGACATCCATCGCGATCAGCAGGGGCCGCTTGCGCGACCGGTCGATAAAGCCGGACGCGAACAGCGCGATAACCACACCCGGCGCCATCGTCATCGCGCTCAGAATCGACACCATCGTCGCCGATGCGCCGAGCGAGGAGATCGCGATAATGGGAATGGCGGTGCGCGTGATGCGGCTGCCGACGGCGCTCACCGCCTGCGCGGCCCACAGGCGGCGGAAGTCCGCATGCGCCCACAGGGATTGTGTCACCGGAAAATGCTCCGTTCACGGATTGTTAGGCGAAAGATTGTCCAGAAGGCGAACCAGCTTAACGGCTCTTTCGCATATTTCCGGCGATAGTGACAACGAACTGTCAACTATGAAGCAACGCTGAACGAGCGAACTGGGGGCCAACGTGGCCAAGATTCTGATCTGCGAGGACGACGATCTCTACCGCCAAATCGCAGAAGTGGCTTTCGCCGACGCCGGCCACGAACTCTTGTTCGCCAAGAACGGCGACGAAGCGCTCGTCAAATTGAAATGCGGCGACATCGATCTCATCGTCACCGACCTCGTGATGCCCGGTAAAGACGGCCTGGAAGTCATCCGCGCGATTCGAACCACGCACAGCCGCATGCCGGTGCTCGCCATGACGGCGGGCCTTGCGACGTTGAAGGAGCCTCTGCTCGTCGCCGCGACGGCGCTCGGCGCCGACGACGTCATCGAAAAGCCCTTCCGTCCTCAGGCGCTGCGTGAACGCGCCAACGCGCTGCTGGCGAAAGCCTCACGCAGCGGCGAAAGCGCGGCGTAAGCCACGAGGGACGAAGCATGAGCGCCGGATCAACCGCAAAGAGCGCCGCAGGCTTTCGCCCCGCCGACTCCCGCAACCGCCTCTCGCGCATTTTTGCGGTTCTCGCGATCTTGAACATCGTCACCGCCGTCGGCGCGCTGTCGATGAGCCAGTTCACGCTGACGATGCTCCAGGAACAGCAAGTCGACGCCGGCACCTGGAACACCCGCGTCGAAGAACTGATGTCGCTGCGCCAAGTGATGACGCAGCTCGACGCGCCCGCCAACACGATCTTCCAATCCAAAGACGTCGCCCGCGAGCGTCGCAATCTGATGGCCGCCGAGGCTCAGTTCGGCCAAACGCTGGCCCGCGTCCGCGATCAATTCGCCCCGGTCGTCGAAGGCGAGCTTTCCACGACCCCGCTTGCCAAACAGGTCCAGTCGATCGACGCGATCGCGACGGAGATGGCGCACCGCACGCATGTCGTACTCGATTTCTATGCCGCCGGCCGCATCGAAGACGCAGCCCAGGAGATGGTCAACGTCGACAACGCCTTCGTCCGCGCGAACGAGGCGGTCACGGGCATCCTGCAAAACGTCATCTCCGGCCAAGGCGCACAGCTCGCCACACTGCACAGAACCGCAAACGGCCTGCAGCTCGCGCAAGCGGTATTTGCTGGTCTGATCTTATTGCTGGTCGTCGGCAGCTTCCTCTACGCCCGCTCGGCCGACAGGCTATGGAAGTCGGGTGAGGCCGAACGCAGCCGCTATGTCGCCGATCTCGAAACCCACCGTGTCCAGCTGCAGGAGAAGATCGAACACATCTCCCGCACCCACGACGCGCTGGAGCAAGCCAAGATCGCCGCCGAACAAGCCAGCGCCGCAAAATCCGCCTTCCTCGCCAACATGAGTCACGAGATCCGCACGCCGCTCAACGGCGTGATCGGCATGATCGACATCTTGCTGGACTCACCGCTCAGCCACGAACAGCGCGTCCAAGCCGAAACCGCGCGCGCCTCCGCCGACCAATTGCTCCAGGTCATCGGCAATATTCTGGACATCTCGAAGCTCGAAGCGAACTCGCTGTCGCTCGAAGATGTACCCTTCGATCTCGTACCGCTGATCGAAAGCGCCGCCCAAACCTTCGCGGCCAAGGCCCACGCGCGCGGCATCGAAATCTGCATCGACGTCTTGCCGGAGGCCGAAGGCGCCTACCGCGGCGACCCGACGCGCCTGCGCCAAGTGCTGCTCAACCTCGTCGGCAACGCCGTCAAGTTCACCGAGAAGGGCGTCATCACCGTCGAAGTATCGTCGCCCGAAGGCGACGCCGAAAGCCGCAAGTTGACCTTCGCGGTGCGCGACACCGGCATCGGCATGACGCCGGAAGCGCGCAAGAAACTGTTCGAGAAATTCGCCCAAGGCGACGATTCCATCACGCGCCGCTTCGGCGGTACGGGCCTCGGCCTCGCCATCTGCAAGGAAATCGTCAACGCCATGGGCGGCGTGATCTCGGTCGAGAGCACGCCCGGCCAAGGCTCCACCTTCCGCGTGGAGATCGTCCTGCCGACCTCGCCGTCGCCCGCGCTCGCCGACGCCAGCATCCTCGCCGGCAAACGCGCGCTGATCGTCGACGACCTAGCGCTGAACCGCGACATCCTCGCGCGCCGTCTCGCGCGCTGGGACATGCATGTTGCGATGGTCAACGACGGGCTCTCCGCGATGATCGCCATCGACGCCGCCGCGAACGCGGGCCGACCCTTCGACGTCGTACTCCTCGACCGCCACATGCCGGGCCAAACCGGCCACGAAGTCGCCGAAGCCATTCGCCGCCTCGAAAGCGGCAAGACCATCAAACTCGTCCTCTGTTCGTCGATCAGCCACGGCGTCACCGTCTCGGCCGGCGCCGGCACCCAGTTCGATGCGGTCCTCTTCAAGCCCCTGATGCAAGGCGCGCTGCTCGAAGCCCTGACCGGCGCCTTCGTCCCCAAGTCCCAGGCCTCGACCACGGCTGCCCCGCGCGACAACCGCCTCGCCGGCGCTCAGGTCCTCCTTGTCGAGGACAACGAAACGAACCTCTTCGCCGCCACCACCATGCTCGGCCAAATCGGCTGCTGCGTGACGACCGCTCGCACGGGCTTGGAAGCCGTCCGCGCCGCCGCGACCAAGACCTTCGACCTCATCTTCATGGACATGCAGATGCCGGAGATGGACGGCCTCGAGGCGACGCGTCACATCCGCGCCAGCGCCGGCCCCAACCGGACGAAGCCCATCCTGGCCTTGACCGCCAACGCCTTCGTCGAAGACGCCGCCCGCTGCAAAGAGGCGGGGATGAACGAACACCTGACCAAGCCTATCCGCCGCGCCGCCCTTGAGGCCGCGCTGCTGCGATACCTCGGCGACCGGCAGGTCACGGAATCGGCCGAGCCCCCCGCGCCGGTCAACGGCGGCTCGGGCTCAGTCCTCGACGCCCAAACCTGGTCCGACCTGCAAGGCGACATGCCCTGGGATGCGATCAAGAGGCTCGCCAGCACCTTCCTGACCAATCAGGCCCGCGAACTCAAGGACATGCGCACCGACCTGGCGTCGGACGATCGGGGCGCTCTACAGCGCAGGGCGCATTCGCTGAAGGGCGCCGCCCGTCTGTTCGGGGCGACCGAGCTCGCCGAACGCGCAGCTGAGTTTGAAGCGCAGGCCGCAGAGATCGGCCAAACCGAAGCCCTAACGCAGATCGACCGCCTGGAGCGTCTGTTCGCTCAGGCGGCCGATCAGATCAACGTTAGGCTCAAAACCTCAGTTGCTGCCTGACACAATGTCGGCAGGAAGGTCGGCAACGCTGGCGACCGCGTTGGTCGGCAGGATGAAGCCGCGGGTGCGATAGATCCGCTTACCCCAGCTGTTGTTGGGCGTGTACCAGACCCGGACCATGCTCCAGTCGTTCTTGGGGCTCTCGTCCTTCATCGGGGCGTCCAGATAAATCCGGCCGTCGTTACCCCAGTTGGCGTGGTCGACCACGATCGTCCGCTCGTCCAGGATCTTCTTTACGACGGCGACATGGCCGCGGCGGGTCGTGCGATAGCCCTTCATGACCAGAACCGCGCCTTCCTGCGGACGGGCGGTGCGCGGGTACTTGCCGGCGGCAAGCTTCCACCAATTCTTCGCGTCGCCGTAAATGTCGATGCCCGACGCCTCGCGCGCGAAACGAACGCACTGCAGCGGCGACTTGGCGTCCAGGATCTGGGGCCGGACCGAAGCCAGGATCGAAACCTCTTCCGGCTTCATGCGCGGCAAGAAGTTTGCCGCCGTGCCTTCAGTCGTTCCGCGCAACTGGATTTGAGTATCGTCGAGGCTGGTCGTAGTTGTTCCAGTAAATGCTGTGGAGAATTCGGATGAAGTTGTTTCGCAACCGGCAAGGCTGATGCCCGCCAACAATAGTGCTGCCAAACAGCGTGTCGCGTCAGTTTTCAAAACTGGCTTCCCTCAACTGCAACGACCGGGCGGCCGTTCTTACTTCCCGGATTGGGCCGGGCTTCGTGCCCACCCAGGCTGAGGGAGTCAACTTAAGGAAATATTACCGTTAACTAATCGTAATAGATCTGCTGATTCGAAGCTGCGCACGCACTACATCTTGTGCGCTGCAGTGCGAAGGAGCCCCGGCTGTGGGATCTGGGTCAGTGTGGCTTGTGTGCACCTGGCCCGCCGCCGACCACCGGTAGGTAGACAAGCGAAGGCCCGGGAATGCTTGGGGATCGTGCCTGTAGCGGCCCCGACGACTTATCCGCGGATGAAGCCCTGCACCTCGTAAACGCGCCCGCCATAGTGGTTGCCCGGCGCGTACCAGACGCGCACGCGCGACCAATCGTTATCCTCGGAGACGTCCATGACCGGGTTATCGAGCCCAACCTCGCCCGTGTTCAGCCAATTGGCGTGGTCGACGATGATCTCGCGGTCGCTCACCACCCGGCGCACGATAGCGACGTGCCCGCGCTGGGCATTGTTGTAGCTCTTCATGACCATGACGGCCCCGCTCTCAGGCTCGGATGAGCGCTCGAACCGGCCGCGGGCCTTGTCCCACCACGTGTAAGCGTCGCCCCAGATGCCCACCCCCGAATGGGTCCGGGCGTAGGGCACGCACTGGAGCGGCGCGCCGTCCCGCAGGATGCGCGGCGAGGCGCCAGGCGGCCGCTGAGAAATCGGGCCGGGGTCCGAGAAGTCGCTGGCGCAGCCGCCCAAGGACAAAGCCAAGGCGGCCGCCGCCGCAAGGCGGGGCAGGGCGCTGATCATGGGTCGTCTCTAACCGCCCAGGCTCATGGCCAAGGCGCGAAGGGAAGAAGCGGAAACGATGACATACCGGCGCACGACGGAACTCCTAGTGGTGAGCGTCGCACACATACTGACGGCCCTTGTTTCAAAGGCCGTGCAACTGTGAAGAGGGTTTTAATTCAACTTGCAACAGACCAGGAATTGCGGCGCCGGCACCGTTCAACACGGTTGAGACCGGGTTAATCCACAGGGGCTCAGTCCAGCGTTCGGCGATATCGCAGCAGGGCGATCGCCATCATCGCCAGCATGAAGGCGAGCAACGGCCAAATGTCGTCGATCATCTGCGTCAGCGTATTGCCCTTCAGCATGACCCCGCGAACGATCCGCATGAAGTGCGTGTTCGGAAGCAACTCGCCAATCACCTGCGCCCACTCGGGCATGCCGCGAAACGGAAACATGAACCCCGACAGCAGGATCGACGGCAGGAAAAAGAAGAACGTCATCTGCATCGCCTGCAGCTGATTGGAAGCGACGGTCGAAATCGTAAAGCCGACGGCAAGGTTCGCCGCGATAAAGGCCGCCAACGCCACCGACAGATCGAAATACGACCCCAGCATCGGCACGCCGAACAACAGCAGCGCCGCGATCAAGACCACGGTCACCTGCACATAGCCCATGACGATGTAGGGCAAGATCTTGCCCGCCATCACCTCAAACGGCTGCAGAGGCATCGCGAGCAAATTTTCCATCGTCCCGCGCTCGACCTCGCGCGTAACGGCCAGCGCCGTGATCAACACCATCGTCATCGTCAAGATCACGCCGATCAAACCCGGCACCACGTTGAACGACGAGACGCCTTCCGGATTGTATCGCCGATGCACCACGACCTCGAACGGCGGCGGCGTCCCACGCAACGGCGCCAGCGCCCCCGTGAAGTCGCGATTGAACACCGTCGCCGGTAACTGCGAAACCGCAGCGACCGCATTCGCGGCAGCCGAAGGGTCGCTCGCATCCGCCTCGACCAAAATCTGCGGACGATCCCCACGCGCCAACTCGCGCGAAAACTCGGGCGGCACGGTCACCACAAACGCAACGCGCCCGCTCGCCAACAGATCGTTCGCCTCGCGGTCGCTGGAGATGATCTTCTCGATCCGGAAGTAACCCGAATTCTCAAGCGCCTTCACCAGCGTTCGCGAGTAAACACTGGGATCCTGCACATTGAGCGCCGCCGGTAAATGTTTCGGATCCGAATTGATCGCAAACCCGAACAACACGAGCTGGATCACCGGAATCCCAATAATCATCCCAAACGTCAGCCGATCCCGCCGCATCTGAATGAGTTCCTTGAGGAACACGGCGGTGATGCGAGCGATGGAAATACCGAACATGGGTGCTAACTCGTCTGCTCGCGAAACGGCGCCATCAGGTGGATGAATACGTCCTCCAGACTCGGGTTCGCTTTCGCCCACGTGAACCCCGGCCGCTGGCGGAACGGAGCGATCGCGCGCTCCAACGCCGCCGCGTCTTTGCCGCTGACGTGCAGCGTTACGCCGAACACCGACACCTGATCGATGCCCGGAACGTCGTGCATCTCGGCTGCCAGCCGGCGAACATCTTCGCCTTCGACGATCCACGTATGCAGACCGGACTCGCCGATCACCTGCGCGACGGTACCGCGCGCCAGCACCGTGCCGTAGGCGAGATAGACGATCCGGTCGCACCGCTCCGCCTCGTCCATGTAGTGCGTCGAGACAAGAACGGTCAGCCCCTGCGCCGCGAGCTGATGAATCTCATCCCAAAAATCGCGCCGCGCCTGCGGATCGACGCCGGCCGTCGGCTCGTCCAGCAACAGCAGCTGCGGACGATGCAGAATGCACGCGGCCAGCGCCAACCGCTGTTTCCAACCGCCCGACAACGTGCCGGCCAATTGCTGCTGCCGCCGCACCAGTCCCAGCTGCTCGATCGACTGATCGACGACCTTCTGCCGGTCCTTCACCTCATAGATGCGCGCGACAAAATCCAAATTCTCGCGGATAGACAGATCCTCGTAGAACGAGAACTTCTGCGTCATGTACCCGACGTTGCGCTTGATCGCCGCGCTCTCGCGCAAAATATCATAGCCCAGACACGTGCCAGATCCGCTGTCCGGCACCAACAGCCCGCACAGCATACGGATCGTCGTCGTCTTGCCGCTGCCGTTGGGGCCTAAGAAGCCCCACACCTGTCCGCGCGGCACTTGAATGGAAAAATTGTCGACGACCTTGCGCGCGCCGAAACTCTTGGTCAGCTCACGGACGTCGATGGCGAGCGCCTCGCTCACGGCAAGGTCACATCGACAGGCTGACCCGGACTAAGCACCGCGCCCTCGGGCACCGCCTCAACCATCCAAACCAATTTCTCGCGCGAGCCAACACTGTAGATCACCGGCGGTGTGAACTCCGCATCGGAGGCGATGAACGTGACGCTCGCCTTTAGATTCGCGGGACATCCATCACAGCGCATCGCAACCTGCGTGCCGACGGTAAGCTTCGCCCGCAGCTGCTCGGGTATGAAGAAGCGCACCTTCACGTTCTGCGGCGGCAGCAACTGAACGACCGCCGATCCCGGCGCCGCATATTCACCGGCACGCCGCAGCGTATCCTCAACGCGCGCCGCCACCTTCGACGCGATCCGCCGCTGCGACAGCACATAGTCCGCACGCTCCAGCGCCGCCTTGGCCGCGCCGACATTCGCCTGCGCCGCCGCGATCTCATCCGGCCGCGCGCCCTTGCGGCCCTGCGCGATGTTGGATTCGATCTGCTTCACCTGCTGGGCGGCGACGTCGCGCTGCGCCTGCTTGGCGTCGAGAACGCTCTGCGCCACAAAGCCACGCGTGCGCAAATCCTTCGCCCTAACCAGATCGGCCTCCGCCAACTGCAAGTTCGCCTTCGCCTGACCGAGCGACGCCTGCAGCGCCGCGATCTCGTCCGGACGCAATCCCTTCTGCGCGTTGGCAAGTTGCGACTGCGCCTGAGCCAATTGCGCTGCCGCCTGTTCGCGCTGCGCCGTCTGGGCCTCCGCGTCCAGCGTGAAGAGCAAATCGCCGACCTTCACCTGCGTGCCGCGCTTCACCGGAACGTTGGTAACCCATCCGCCTTCGGGAGCAGCAACGTAAACATACTCGCCCTCGGCATAGCCGCTGACGACGCCTGTAGGCTGCTGCTCGCACCCGGCCAGCAGCGCCGCCGCGCAAAGCGCGATCGCATACGCGCGTTTCATGGTTCCGCCCCCCGTTTGATGCCGCGCAAGAACGTCTCGATGTGCTGCGCGACAAACCCCAGCGTATCGAACGGCTCGTCGTCGAACCGTTCGAACGTCGTCCGCCAAATCGCACTGAACAGCAGCGGCGCGATCGCGGCGTACGCCGCCTTGCGCGCGTCCACGTCGCGGAACACGCCCTCGCGTATCCCGCGTTCGATCACGCTCGAGAAGATGCCGACGCCGCGCGAGATGACTTCGCGCTTGTAGGTCTCGGCCAATTTCGGAAACCGCCCGCCGTCGCTGATGATGAGCCGCGGAAATTTCATCATCCGCTCGTCGCCCATGAGCGCACCCATGAACTGCAGCAAGCGCCGCACGAGGTCTTCCGCCGGGACCGACTCGTCGGCCGCGATCTTGCGCGCCTGTTCGACGTTGGCCTGCGGGATCGCCTGCACCAGCGCCTCGAACATCTCCTCCTTGCTGGAGAAGTAGAGGTAGACGGTGCCTTTGCTGACCCCCGCGCGCGCGGCGATGTCCTCAAGCCGCGCGGCGGCAAACCCCTTCTCGAAGAACTCGGCCAAGGCGGCATCGAGAAGCTCGGCCGGACGAGCATCCTTCCGCCTCTGCCAACGCTGTGATCGCGCGAGTTCGCTCATGGACCCAAATATATAACTTACCAGTCATTTATTAGGGTATCCCACGCTCGTGAACAAGATTAACGACCAGTTAGCGCCAAGAAATAGTTAAGCCACTGATTTAGATGAGAAAATTTACGACGATTCCAAGGCATGCGCGCCATGCAGACCTATCATGCACCCAGTGCAGTTGAATTCACAGTAGTACAAACCACATACTAGCAACTGAGGCACACGAAACTGGCTGCCGGCCCCCCAGGACCCCAGGGCCGGGACGATAAGAGGAGAGACCAAAATGAAGACGATGACCCTGATGATGGAATGGTCGGCCGCCGCATTCGCGGTCTACGCCGCGCTCGTTCTGGCGATGCCCGTTGAGGCTTTCGCCCACTTCGCCTGAACCCAGGCGACCCGATTTTGAATAAGCCGCCCGCAGGTGGCTCCCCTTTGGAGATGGAGAGATGAAAATGCAAACGTTGACGACAGTTGTGACCTGGTCCGCGGTCGCGATCGTGGCCTTCATGGGCTTTAGCGCAATGACGATCGGAACCTCGTTCTTCGCGTAAACCCGATCGATGTCAAAACGGAATACGGGGCCCGCAGCGAATCAGAAGCTGCCGGGCCCCGTTTTCTTGTGTGCGCTCGCCGCAAAACGCATGGCCGCCGCGCTGACACACATGCCGAAGGTCGATCGGCGCCAGCGCATCGGTGACGGTGACCATCAACCGCTCGCCTTCCGCCATCCCCCTCAACGCCTTTTCGGTCAGCAACGCAGGCATGGGACACTTCAATCCCGTGAGATCGAGGTCGCGCGCGCCAAGCCAATCGGTGTCCGGCATTTCGTTCATGGAAAGTTCGATTGACCGCCTAATCATGTCCCCCTATGTGCGGAGGGACGAGGTTGGTGTCTGAATCTTAAACGAATGCGCGAGACATTCGAAGGGAGTCGGACCGCAAGGGGACAGGGCAGTGGGCTTATTCGCCGCAATCGGGCGCGAAGTACGTTTTCTCGGCAGTATGACGCGGCTTATGGCGCGCGTCGGCAAGGTCAAGCCGCACTCCCCCAACACGGTCGCCGACATCATCGAAGGCTGGGCGGTCAAGCGCCCGAACAACGTCGCCATCTGGTTCGAAGACAAGAAATACACCTATCGCGAATACGACGCCCAGGCGAACCGCTACGCCCGCTGGGCCCAGTCGATCGGCCTAAAAAAGGGCGACGCGGTCGCGCTACTCATGGAGAACCGCCCCGAATATCTTTTCGCCTGGACCGGTCTGATCAAAATCGGCGTCACCGTTGCGCTCATCAACACGAACCTGCGCGAACGCGCGCTCGCCCACAGCCTCGCGATCTCTGGCGCACACCATCTGATCCTGGGCGCCGAGCTTGCCGACAACTACGCCTCCGCCGCCAAGGACCAACAGGAAAACCTGACGGTCTGGACCACCGGCGGCGCCATCCAAGGCACGGAAAATCTCGACAAAGCCTTAGCGAGCCAGTCCGACGCGCCGCTGCCCAAAGACGTGCGCAAAGACCTGACCGCCGGCGACAAGTGCTTCTACATCTACACCAGCGGCACCACCGGTCTGCCCAAGGCCGCGAACATGAGCCACCTGCGCATCCAAATGATGATGCACAGCTTCGCCTCCGCGATGAAGTCGACCGAGCGTGACCGTATGTACGTCGTCCTGCCCCTCTATCATTCGGCGGGCGGCGTCTGCGCCATCGGCTCGACGCTGACTGTCGGCGGCTCCGTCATCATCCGCCGCAAATTCTCGGCGACCCAGTTCTGGGACGACTGCGTAAAATACCGTGCCACTCAGTTTGAATATATCGGCGAACTCTGCCGCTATCTCCTGAACTCTCCGCCCCATCCGTTGGAACGCAAACACAATCTGCGTGTCGTGATGGGCAACGGCTTGCGGCCCGAAATCTGGCCGGCCTTCAAAGCCCGCTTCAAGATTGCGCGCATCATCGAGTTCTACGGCGCGACCGAAGGCAACGTCGCGCTCGTCAATCTTGACGGCCGCATCGGCTCGGTCGGCCGCGTCCCGAACTACATGCGCCGCATCCTGCAAACACGCCTGGTGCTCTTCGACGTTGAGCACGAACATCCCGTGCGCAGCGCCGACGGCTTCTGCATCGAATGCAAACCCGGCGAAGTCGGCGAGGCGATCGGCAAGATCGACGAAGAACGCGGCCGCTTCGAGGGCTATTCCAAAGGCACCGACACCGAAAAGAAAATCCTGCGCGACGTCTTCGAAAAAGGCGACGCCTGGTTCCGCACCGGCGATCTCCTGCGCCGCGACGCGTTGGGCTATTTCTATTTCGTCGACCGCATCGGCGACACCTTCCGCTGGAAGGGCGAGAACGTGGCCACCAGCGAAGTCGCCGAAGCAATCTCCGTCTTCCCCGGCATCCAAGAAGCCAACGTCTACGGCGTCGCGGTTCCGGGCACGGACGGCCGCGCCGGCATGGCCTCGCTCGTCACGGCGAGCAAAATCGACCTCACCGCGTTCAAAGCGCACCTCGACAAAAATCTACCGGCCTACGCGCGCCCCATCTTCCTGCGCTTGCAAGGCGAAATGGAAGTTACCGGCACCTTCAAGCACCGCAAGGTCGAACTTGTGAAAGAAGGCTACGACCCCAAAACGGTGAAGGACCCGCTCTATTTCCTAGATCCGGTGACGAACCACTACGTGCCGCTCACACCCGAACTCTACGACCGTATCCACTCCGGCGAAGTCCGGCTTTAGCGTCAGCGCACGTCTCGAACGAAAACGAGAGGGCGCCGCAATGGCAACCCTTCGCCGTAAGCCTGCATGCCGGCCATGCGTCTACTCCGCGGCGGGCTTCTTCTCTTTCGCCGCCTGCTCGATCGCGTGCTTTTGGATCGTGTTCATCGCCGCCCCCATGGCTGCGCCGATGTATTTCGCAGAATTGTCCCCGGCGTCGTTATAGCTGTCCGTGCGGTTGACGTTCACGTTGTTGATCACCGGCGTCACATGCCGCTGCCACAGCTCGTACGACTTCTTCGTGTTGTCGAAGTTCGCCCAGTTATGCGCGAGCTGCAGGAACGCGCCGAACTGACCTTGCTTGGCTTGCAAGCGCTTGATCTGCGCGATCGCGTCATCCGGCGTACCGACGACGATAACGCCGTCTTTGATGCCTTGCTCCAACGGATCGATGCTGCGATCCGTATTCGGGTTGATCGGGCTGATCTTGGCGAAATACTCGGCCCACTTGTGAAAGCCGTATTTGATATTGTCGATCGCCTGCTGCTTGGTCTCCGCGATATGCAGCGGTCCGACCAGCCGCAGTTTCTCCGGATCCATCGTGCGTCCGTTCTCAGCCGCGACGTCGTTGGCGATCTTCCAATTGATGCCCAGCGCGTCATAGCCGCCCGTCTGCGTCGCCGCCACGCACAACATGCCGAAGCCGTGACGCCCCGCAAGCTTGCCGCCCGACGGCGTCACGCTCGAGGCCACGCAAATTTCCGGATGCGGCCACGTATAGGGACGCAATTGCGAAATCGCGTTCGACAGCGTGAACCACTCGGTCTTCTTCGTCACCCGTTCGCCGTTGAACAGCTTCAGGATCACCTCGATCGCCTCGACCATGCGGTCGCGTTGCGTGTTGGGATCGATGCCAAGTTGAAACGCGTCCGACGGAAGCAATCCGGGGCCGACGCCGAACATCACGCGGCCGCGCGTCTGATGATCGAGCTGGATCATGCGGTTCGCGACCGTCAGCGGGTTGTGATAGGGCAGCGACACGACGCCGGTGCCGAGCTTGATGCGCTTCGTGCGTTCCGCAGCGGCCGCGATGAAGAGCTCCGGCGAGGCGATGATCTCGTACCCCGCCGAATGGTGCTCGCCCACCCACGCCTCGTCGTAGCCCAGACGGTCCAGATGCTCGATCAGTTCCAGATCGCGATGGATGCAAAGCGTGGGATCTTCGTCGACGGGATGAAAGGGCGCCAGGAAGATGCCGTTACGGAGTTTGATGCTCATGCGTGTTTCCTCGAATTCCTTTGTAATGACGATGCTGGAAGCCTCGCATATTGTCGGGCTATTGTCATTGCCATCAGCCATTGAACACACATCGAGGACACCACATGCGCGCCGCCGTCTTTAAGGGAACGGGCTCACCGCTCGCCATTGAAACCGTAGCGAATCCGCAATGCGGACCGACCGACTTGATCCTCAAGGTGAAGAACTGCGGCATCTGCGGCTCCGACCTTCACATGACCGAAGCGACGTCGATCCAACCCCTGCCGTCGGGCAGCGTCATGGGCCACGAATTCGCCGGCGAAGTGATGGAGGTCGGCTCCGCCATCAAAGGCCAATGGAAGGTCGGCGACCGCGTCGCGGGTTTCCCTTACATCTACTGCGGTGAGTGTGCGGGCTGCCGCAACGCCGGCACCGGCTTCGGCGTCTGCGAGAAGGGCATCTCGATCGGCCTCGGCCAAAGCCACGGCGCGTATGCGGAGTTCGTGCGCATCGGCGCGACCGGCGCGCACAAACTGCCCAGCGTCGTGAACTTCCACGAAGGCGCGATGATCGAACCGCTCGCCGTCGGCCTCCACGCCGTCGACAAAGCCGACATGCAGCGCGGCGCGACGGTGCTCGTCATCGGCGCCGGCCCCGTCGGCCTCTCGGTGATGCTGTGGGCGAAATTCCTAGGCGCGCGTCACGTCATCGTCAGCGACAAAGCCGAACTGCGCGCCAAGATGGCCGCCCGCTTCGGCGCGACGGATGCGGTCGATCCGTCGAAGGCGCTGATCCCGCAAGTCGAAGCGATCGCCGGCAAAGCCCCCGACATTATCTTCGAATGCGTCGGCGCCCCGGGCCTCATCAACGAAACGATGATGATGGCCCCGCGCAACTGCAAGATCGTCGTCGCGGGCGTTTGTCAACAAATGGACATGATCATGCCCCTCATGGGCATCGTAAAAGAGCTGACCCTCCAGTTCGTTCTAGGCTACCGCCCCGCCGACTTCGACTATGTGATTGATATGATTGCAAAGGACCGCGTCGACGTCGAACACATGATAACCGACGTGGTGAACCTGGACGGCCTCCCAGCCGCGTTCGAGGCCCTGCGCAAACCAGTGCATCAGTGCAAAGTGATGCTCGAGAACTAACGCTCCTCATCCTCCGTCGGCACGAACGGCCGGTTTCGCACTCTGGCGAGCGTTGCAGGCAGTGCGAGAACATACTCGCGCGCAGCCGACAGCGTTTCGTCAAGCGGCCGATGCGCGATGCCATAAATGAAACCAGCACCTGCGCCCAAAGCGAGGGTCATGAACAATTCACCGACGTAGTCCATAAGCGCGGCCGCGAACCCTTCGATGCCAGCATGCGCATGTCCAAGCCAGATCGGTACAGCATAGATCACGAGCCAGTAGGGTGATGCTGCGACCGCTCCCGCCACAGCTGACCATGCCAAACTCTTATCTCTTCCAAAACGCCGAAGGACAGAAATAGCTATCCATCCATAGAGAAACGCTGGGCCAACGAATCTGAGAACACTCCCGACAAAATTGGCGATAGCAACGTAGCATAGTATCACGACGGAGCCGGAGAAGTTGGAGAACCAAAGGGCCTCCGATACCGCCGACGCGGTGGCAGCAACAAGAACCACACCGGTTAGAACGGCGAAAGCATGTGTATCGCGTAGATCCGGAACGGGCCGGCGCGCATAGGCGTAGAGCCGCGCGGCCAAGCCCACCGCCGCCAGATCAGTAGTGGCGCGCAACGGCGCGAACACCCAAGTCGATGCTGAGCCCCACTCCGAAGGCGTGGAGAAGCCCGAAGCAATGTTGAGCGCAATCAATATCTGTACGATGACGTATGCAACGATAAACGAGCCCAGCGATGCAATCGTGAACGAGAAGGCTCCCCCACGAGTCCTCTGGAGGAGCAAGGCTCCGACAAGGGGCAAGACCACAGTGCCGACGATCTCGATCAGCAGACCGAGCAAGTAGAAGGCGTATGTGCGGCCTTGCACCCAAAACCCATCGCGGTCATCCGCGACCCACGGCAGCTCGTCGACGAGCACCCAAGCATAAAGCGGACAGACTGCGACGCTTGCCGCCATCAACGCGCGAAGGTCGACTGGAGGAAACCGAAACGTTGTAGGCTTAATGCCATCCACTGTCGGGCGATCTCCCTCGCGGCAGCAAAGCGTAGTTTAAACCACTTTTTCAGGTCGCCAAGGACTGCGCAAATTCGCCCGTTGGGTGTAAGCTCGCGACAAATGCAAACCGGGGCAGGGGCGCCGCATGACAGAGAGCATCCCATTCATCTGGGCGGACGTGCCCGGTCACGTCTCCTATATCCTGATCGCGGTCTCGTATTATCTGACCAACATGTATTGGCTGCGCGTGACCGCGGTCCTCGGCTTGTCGCTTGAGATTGTGTACTTCCAGCTCTCAGGCGGTGCGATGCATACGGGTATCGCGTGGGACGTCGTCTTCATCGCGATCAACGCCTACCAGATCTATTGGCTTATCGCCGACAATCGTAATTTGCGCATGCTGGAGGACGCGCACTTGCTGCGCCAAGGCGTCTTCGCGGGCTTCAGCCACGCGCAGCTCGCCCGCCTAGTCAAAGCGGGCAGTTGGCGCACGCTCGAAGCCGGCACGACGATAACGACTGAAGGTGAGCCGGTCTCTGAACTGGTCCTCATCTGCAACGGCCAGGCGTCGGTTGAGGCGCAAGGACATGTCGTTGCGCATCTACGCGGCGGCGCGTTCGTGGGCGAGATGGCGTTCGTGTCCGGCAAGCCGGCGTCGGCGACCGTCACGGTCGAACACGCCTCACGCGCCTTCGTGTTCAACATGGAAAAGCTGCGCAAGATCGTCGCGACCGACGAACTCGTCGCCGTTGCCATGCACCGCGTCATCGGTCGCGACCTCGCCGACAAACTCGCGGCGAAGAACGAAGCCGCCGCCGCGAACGTCAGCGCGGCCTAGGGGCCGACCAGCGCATCCGGCACCGCCGCCCAAGCGTGCGGCAGTTCGAACCGGCTCACATGGCCTGCGCGCGAGTCCGCCCCGAACACCATCGCCGCCGGCGATGTGCGCGACCACGGCGGCCAGGCTTCCAAATTGGAGGCGCGCGGCGTGCCGGTATGCGCAAACGACGTCCACGCCTCGATCATCGCCTGGCTGATCGCATCGGCCTGCGGCCCGGACCCGAAGAACATGTCGGGGCCTTTCAGCTTGTACGACCCGAACACAAACCCAAGCTCCAACGCGTGGCACGCACCGAACGCGCCGCCCATCGCGGGCGAGCGCCAATCGAACACATACTCGAACACCGGCGCGTGTTTGGCTTGCGCGGCCAGCAGGCGCAGCGTCGGTTCGCGGAAGACGCGATCGGTCTGCATGGAGACGAAACGCTCATAAGGCGTGCCGTCGGCATCCGCTGCCAGCAAGGCCGGCGCCGCGGCGCCGAACATGCGCTCCGCCCACCGGTGCAGCTTGCTTTCGTCCATCGCGTGCACGGCGGTATCCATCGCCGTGTAGAGCTTCCATTCTTCGGTCGTCGTTCCCGCGAGCAGCCGCACCCCGTGCGAGGAGCCGTCGCGCACCGCATCGATCGGCGTACGCGACAGCACCGCGCCGTCGATCACGGGACGAAACGCCATTGAGCCGAGTTTGTGCGGATCATGCTGCCCATCCACCTCGCTGAGCAGTGCAAGCTGCGCGCTCAAGAGTGCTGGAATAGGCGCCGCGAACAGCGCCGCCGGATCGTTCGCCTTCACGCCCAGATGATGCAGGAACACGTCGGCGATCTTGCTCGCATGATCGGGCGCATGACCGATATGCGCACCGCCGCTCTGCGAGATCGCCTTATGAAACAGACCATGCGCCTTGGCGCTGCCCAGCAGCGCACCGACGCTCATGCCGCCGGCGCTCTCGCCGAAGATGGTGACGTTGCCGGCGTCGCCGCCGAACGCTGCAATGTTGTCGCGAACCCATTCAAGCGCCGCAACTTGATCGAGCAAACCTTCGCTTCCACCGGCAGCAACGCGGCCGCCGGTAACGTCGGCCAAACGCAGAAACCCGAAACTGCCCAAGCGATAATTGATGGTGACGACGACCACGTTGCCTGCTTGCGACAGCGGGAGACCGCTATAGAGCGGCACGCTGCCCGTGCCGTTGATGAACGCACCGCCGTGAATCCAAACCATGACGGGACGCTTCGCGCCGTCGCACGCCGGCGTCCACACGTTCAGGGACAAGCAGTCTTCGCTTTGCGTGGGCTCACCCTTCGCGCCGCCGATCAGCGCGGCGACCGCCGTCGGGTTTTGCGGCGCCACGTGTCCTGCCGCACGCGCCTCGCGCACGCCGGCCCAAGGCGCCACGCGCTCCGGCGCGCTCCATCGCCGTGCCGTGGCGAACGGGATTCCCTTGAACGCGCAAATGCCTTTGCGCCGCGACCCTTCAAGCTTTCCGCACGCCGCTTCGGCGATAACGGGAATGGATTCCGGCGCGTTCATCGAAAACTCCTAAGCGGGAAGGACCCAAAATCCGGCGCGCGGAAAATGCACGACGACGTCGCCGACCGCCGGATCATGCCGCTTGATGGCAATTTCCTGCGCGTTTGAAAAGACGATCTCGCCCACCACCGCATCGCGGCCGTAATCGTCGGGCATCACACTCACGCGATCGCCCGGCTTGCGCCCGTTCGGATCGTGCGGATCCGTCGCGACCTTGGCGTCGGACGTCGACTCCTTGGCGATCCGCAGCGCCTCGCTCGCCTCCATCGGAACCGGCGTGCCGTGTCCCAGCGCCTTCACCCGCTCGTACCAAGCCTCGACCCGCGGATACTCCTTCAACAGCGCATCGGCCAAGTGGGGCAGGGCGCCCTTCAAGAACCACAGGTTCATGTAGCAATGCGCGTCGCTGACCGAGGGCTTGCCGTCTGTCGACGGCGAAACGAACGCGCGACCGTCCGTCAACTGAGCATCCAGGAACCCGGCATGCGCGCGAAACTGATCCTTCATCAACGGCGCCGCCGCCTTCATCTGCTGAAGATTGAACGGCCGGTCCGGCGCCATCTTCTCGCGATCCTTGATGAACGCCTCGGGCACCATCGGCCCAAGTTCGCCGAAGATCAGCGGCACCGTCGCCAAGAAGAATGCCTTGTCCGTCCAGAACGAGAGCCCGAAACTCAACCCCGCCTGCGGCATCACCGGCGGATCGGGAAAGCGCCGCTCGATCTCGCGCAAGATGATCTGCGTATCGCAAAAGATGTCGGCCCCGATCTGCATCACGGGCGTCTTGCGATAACCGCCGGTCAGCGGCAGCAAGTCCGGCTTCGGCAGCATGTTCGGAATCTCAACCGACCGCCACGTCATCTTCTTCATCCCGAAGACGACGCGCACCTTCTCCGAGAACGGCGAGGTGGGGTAGTGATGAAAGATAATCTCGTGCGTCATGGTTCACCGGAATTCGTGTGAGAAGCGGATGGTGTCGGCCTGAATGCCCTCCAGCACCACGTCGAGCCCGCCCGAACGGATCATCCACTCAAGCCGGTGATCGCGATACTCGCGCTTGAAGAGCCGTTGCTTCACCGCCTCGCTCACCATCGCCATACCGGCGATCGAATCCGCGGCAGCCTTCGCCGTCTTCGCAACGGACGGCCGCGCGTTCGCACCCGCCTGCCATTGCCCAAGCTTCGATGTGGGCGAAGGCCCGACGCCAAGCCCCGTCGACCCGTTCACATAAGGAATGACGGCGACATCCGCCCATCCGAATTGATCGCCGCCGAACCACTGGCGGTCGCCGAGATGCCGCTCCAACCACGCATAGAAGTCGCGAGCCTGACCGGCGGCCCGCGCCTCGATCACCCGCGCTCGCTCACCCTCGGCGCGCTTGAACCAGCGGATCTCCCCTAAACCCCAATTGATCGGCTCATAATGCGTATCCATCGCGTCTTCGATCATCCGAGCCTTCGCGCGCCCCTTCGGATCGCGCGGCATCAACCGCGGCTCCGGAAACCGATCCTCGATATACTCGAGAATGATGGTGCTATCGAAAATCGCGAAATCGCCGTCGATCAGAGCCGGCACTTCCGCGCGCGGATTGGCCTTGATGAAATCGTCGTCCGCGTGGCCCGAGCCGATCGCCGTCGGCATCTTCACCTCGAACGGCACGCCCTTTTCGTAAAGCGCGATCTTGCACTTTTGCGCGTAAGGAGAAAGCGGATGCTCATACAGCACGAGTGACATGGGCTTCGCCTCGATGTTGGACTAGACTGAATTAGCACACATAAAGCGCGCCAGCGCGAGGAGTGACCCGCATGACCTTCGGCCTTGACGCTGCGGCTTTCAGCCGGTCGAGCGAGAAGGGCGCCGTCCGCGTCCGCCCCCTCGTCGGACAAGACCGCGCCCCGTGGAGCGAGCTCTGGAAAGGCTACCTCGCCTTCTACGAAACGACGCTCCCGCAAGCGCAATACGACCTGACGTTCCAGCGCTATCTCGACCCGGCAGAGCCGATGTTCGCCTACCTCGCCGAACACAAAGGCGTCCCGCGCGGCCTGGTCCACATCATCCTGCATCGCTCCGGGTGGATGGAGGGCCCCACCTGCTACCTGCAAGACCTCTTCGTCCAACCGAGCGAACGCGGCACCGGCATGGGCCGCGCCCTCATCGAACACGTCTACGACGTGGTGAAAGCGGCCGGCGGCAAACGCGTCTACTGGCTCACCCACGAAACGAACACGACCGCGCGCAACCTCTACAAGCGCCTCGCCGAGGAGCCGGGTTTCGTCGAATACACAAAGGCGCTCTAACCCGCGCGGAACGCGGCAAGAATTGGCACGCGCGCTGCGCGCCACGCCGGAAAGAAGCCGCCCACGAACCCGATGACGAGCGCCAAGACCACGCCCTGAAGCACGAGGTCGCCGGAAAGCTTCATCGAGAACACGACCTGCGTGAAGTTCCCGCCCAACGTCGCAGCACTCAAACCGTCGAAGAACAAATAGACGCCGAGCGCGCCCAGCAGGCCGCCGACAACCGACAGCAACAGCGACTCCGCCATCGTGCCCACAAACGCCGGCAACCCGCCGAACCCCAGCGCACGCAACGTCGCGATCTCGCGCATGCGCGCATCGACAGACGCGTACATCGTGTTCAGCGCTCCCGCGAGCGCGCCGAACGACATGGCGATCGCCAGCGGCCAGCCCAGATACTGGATCACGTCGCTCATGCCCTTGCTCTGTGCGGCGTAGAACGCCTGCTCCGACTTCACGTCCAGCTTGATGCGCGGATCGGCCTCGGCGAAATCCTTCACCTTCTGCAAGCTCTCCGGACTCTGAAGCCGCGCCCGCACCGACTGCACCGTACTGCCACGCTGATAAAGCCCCTGCAGCACCGCCACATCCGCCCAAAGCTCGGACTCGAACACCGACCCGTTGGCCTCGAACTCGCCGACCACGGTCCAATTTTGCGAGGCCAAGCGAATCTGTTTGCCGACCTCGAACCCTTCGAACTGCTTCGACACCGCGCGCCCGACGACGAGCTCGTTGGTACCCGTGCGGAACATCCGGCCGGACGAAATTCGAACGCCCTTGCGCACCTGATCCGCCAGCGCTCCAAGGCCACGCAACGGCAGGTTTGCCTTGGTCTGGCTCGACTTCTTGATGCCGTCGATCACGACGTAGAGTTCGGGAGACATCAACGGCTTGCCGTCGGCGCTCTTCGCGATGCCCGGCGCCTCTTGCATCAAAAGCGTCTGTTCGCGCGTCAGCACGGAACTCAACTCATCGCCGCCCTTGCGCAGGATGACGGCGACGTCCGGCGAACCGGTGCCAGACACCGTGGCCGCAAATCCGTTGGCAAGCGCAAGGAATGCGAGCAGAACGCCGGTGACGAACCCGATCGCAATCACGGTCGAGAGCGAGGTCCAAATCCGCTGAGGAATCGATCGCAGGTTCATCGACGTCACTGCCATGATCTGCGTGAGTGTGCGCGACATTCGCCTACTTTCTCCCCAGCGCGGTCACGACGTCGAGCTTCATCGCCCGATAGGCAGGCGCGAAGCCCGTCAACAGCCCAAGTATCGCGATCAGAACGAACGATATAAGTGCGGTGCTGAGCGAAAACGTCATCGGTCCGAAACTGCTCATCGCCTGCGCCATGGCGAAGCTGGCCAGCCAGGCAAGCCCGACGCCCAAGAGCCCGCCGATCACCGCAAGCAGCAGAGACTCCCCAATGATAAGCGCAAAGATGCGCTCACCGGTGAACCCAAGGGTCTTCAAAACCGCGATCTCGTTCGTCCGCTCGCGCACGGTCAACATCATCGTATTTCCGACGATCAAGAGGATGGTCACGAAAGCCGAACCGACCACGGCGAAGATGATGAACCCAAGGTCGCCCAACTGCTCGATAAAGGCCTTGTTGAACGCCTGCTCCGTCTTGGTTTCGGTCTCGAACGGCGAATTGGCGAATTGCGTATCGATGGTCTTGATGATGAGTTCGTTGTCGTTCGTGTTCGCGGTCTTCACGATCATCCAGCCGATCGTGTCGCCGCCGACGTCGCGCGTCTCCTTGAAATACTCGTAGTGGAACATCACGAAGTTTGTGTCCACGCGTGCCTCGCGCGGCATGACGATGCCCGAAACCGTGAAGTCCCAGGTGTCGGACCCGTTCTTCTGCCGCCAGATGCTGCTCTTGAGCGGTATGCGGTCGCCGACCTTGAAGCCGTACGTGTCGGCCACGACCTTGCCGACCAGAACCCCACCGCGATCGCGCAGGAACGCCTCACGCTGCGCCGGCGCCACGACGTATTCCGAGTAGATGTCGAGATACGACGCGGGGTCGATCGCGAAAGACACCAAGAAATTCTTAGGTTCCTGATAGTACCCGCCGAACCAACTCGCATGCGCGACGCGCGCGATGCCCGGCACGGCCGCAACCCGCGACACATAGGCGATCGGCATCGGCTGCGTGAAGTTGATCTTGTTGGTCACGATGAGACGGTCTGCGCCCGCCAAATCGACGCCGGCGTTCATCCCGTTCTGAAACGTGGCCAGAACGCCGAAGATCAGGAACGCGACGAAGATCGCGAAAATGGTCAACGACGTCCGCAGCTTCTTGCGGAACAGGTTCTTCCGGATCAGCTGAAGGAACGTCATGCGTTGAGGTCCTTCTCAACGAAATGACCCTTGTCCAGATGCAGCGTGCGCTTCGCGAACCGCGCCGCTTCCGGATCGTGCGTCACCATCACGATCGTCTTGCCCAGTTCGCGGTTCAGCGTTTGCAGCATCGCCAGAATCTCGTCCGCCGTTTCGCGGTCGAGGTCGCCCGTCGGCTCGTCGCAAAGCAAAAGCTTCGGGTCCGACACGATCGCCCGCGCGATCGCGACACGCTGCTGTTGACCGCCGGAAAGCTCCGAAGGCTTATGCTTCGCACGGTCCGCGAGATTGACGATGGTCATCGCCGTCATCACCCGCTCGCGCCGCGCCTTGGGCCCGAGCTTCGTCAGCAGCAGCGGCAACTCGACGTTCTGCGCTGCGGTCAGCATCGGCATCAGATTGTAGAACTGAAACACGAACCCGACATTCGCCGCCCGAAACGCGGCGAGTTTGCTTTCGCCGAGATTGTCCATCCGCTTGCCGTCGAACGCGATCTCGCCGTCGCTGGGCTTGTCGATCCCGCCCAAGAGATTGAGCAGCGTCGTCTTGCCCGAGCCCGATGGTCCCATCATGGCCACGAAATCCTGCCGCGGGATCGTCATGTCCAGATGCTCGAAGATGCGCACCTGCTGCTTGCCGCGCGTATAGCGCTTGGCGATGTTTTTCAGAACGATCAACGCGTCGCTCATTCTATTTTCCTTGAGGGGCAGGTGACGTCTCTTTGGACTCGTCGTAGAAGATGACCTTTGCGGCCATCTCGGGAAGAATGCGCGGATCGCCGGTCTGGATCGCGACGCGCACTTTCACGGTCGCCTTGTCGCGATTGGCGGTCGGAATGATCGCCGCGACCTTCGCCGGAATCTCCCAGTCGGGATAGGCATCCAACGTTGCGCTCGCCTTCTGCCCCGGCTTCACGCGGCTGATGAAGGACTCATTCACCTCGACCTCGACTTCAAGCGAGTTCATGTCGACGATCGTGCAAACGCCGGTGCGCGTGAACCCGCCGCCGGCAGCCGCCGGCGAAACGATCTCACCGGGTTGCGCATCTTTGGTCGTAACGACGCCCGCAAACGGCGCACGTATCTCATGCTTGTCGAGCAGCGCCTTCGCTCGCGCATACGTCTGCTCTGCCGACCGCAAACCGCCCTGAGCCTGCGTCAGCCGAGCAACGGACGCTTCAGCCACCGCCTGCGCGCGCGTATTCTCGGCAACGCTCGCATACTCGCGCGCCTTCACGCCGCGAATGCGCACCAAGGCACGCTGCGCCTCGTCGTTGTCAGCGTTCGCGACAGCCAGCGCCCCGCGCGCCGACTTCAAATTCCCCTCGGCGATGCCGAGTTCGGTCTGCGCCAGGGTCGTATCGAGCCGCGCCAAAACCTGACCGGCTTCGACGGCCATGCCTTCTTCGACCAACACCTCTTGCATACGCCCCGTAATCTCGGCCGATACCGTCGCGAGCCTGCGCGCGGTCACATAGCCGGAAGCGGACAACACACCGCCCGCCGACGGACCAGCCGGGGCAGGGGCCGAGCCAGGTGTCGTCGTCGTGCCCGGGGCAGCCGCCGCAGGCGTCTCGGCTACGGCGACGGTCTCGTCCGCCGCCTGCGAAGGCCAAAACACATAGATCGCCGCAAAGACAGCCAGCACGCACGCCGCGCCAAGGCCGATGATCATCCAGCGACCGCCGCCGTCTTCATCATCCTCGTCGCGATCGATGCGCAAGCGATCCAGAAGCTCGCGTTGCCCGTCAGCCATAAGTCCCTCGTCCCGCCCGCAATCCGCGCATATTTCGTAGCCCGCGCCGGCGATTGCAAGAACGAAATTGGAACTAGACCGAACCGCTGCTGCCAGATTTAACCGATACGCGCAACCAGCTCCGCCGGATCACGCCTGCGCCGGCAACCCGCCGTCCAAAAACCGCTCCGCGACCGCCGCATAAAGCGCAATCCCGTTCGCCATCGCATTCTCGTCCAGCATCATCCGGTTCGAATGACACGGCGCCGCGTGATGATGATCGCAGCCTTCCGGCGCCACACCCAGGAACACCATGCACCCGGGAATCCGCTGCAGCACATACCCCCAATCCTCAGCCCCCATCACCGGCGCCGGCATCGGCGCAAACCCATGCTCGCCGAACAGCCCGCGCACGGTCTCGGCTGCCAACGCGACCATACGACCGTCATTCACGGTCACGTCGTAACCGGCCGTAAGCGTCACCTCCGCCCGCGCCTCATGCGCCTCGGCCACTTTCTCCGCGACGCGCTTCAGCCCCTCCTTCGCCCGCTTACGAGAAGCCTCAGACACCGAGCGCAACGTGCCGACCAGCGTCACAGACTCCGGAATCACGTTATTCGTCGTCCCGCCGTTGATCTGCGCAATCGTCAGCACCACGGGATCGAACGCGCTGATCTTGCGCGTCACGAACGACTGCAGCGCCAGCACGATCTCGCACGCCACCGGCATCGGATCGACGCAGAACTGCGGCGTGGACGCATGCCCGCCCTTACCGACCACGCGAATGCTGATCGTATCGGTCGAGGCCATGAAGGCCCCTGCCTTCGCGGTGAAAATTCCCGTCGGCACGTTCGGCGTGATGTGCATCGCGAACGCGCCGTCAGGCTTCGGATGCTTATCGATCAACCCGTCCTCTATCATGCGCAGCGCGCCGAAATGGCCTTCCTCACCCGGCTGAAACATGAACTTCACCGTTCCCGCCAACTTCGCGCGGTTCTTGTGAAGCAGCTTCACCGCCCCGGCCAACATCGCCGTATGCGAGTCATGCCCGCACGCATGCATCCGCCCCGGCTCCTTCGACTTGAAGGGCAGGTCCGTATCCTCCGGCATCGGAAGCGCATCCATATCGCCGCGCAACAAAACAGTCCGCCCTTGCGTCGGCCCCTGTAACGTCACGATGAGACCGGACGTCGAAGGCCCCGTCTCGATCTTCACATCAAGCCCGTCCAACGCCTCGCGCACAGCCGCGACGGTCTTGGGCAAGTGCAACCCCAACTCCGGATGCTCATGAATCTTCCGCCGAAGCGTCACCGTCTCCGGCAACAACCCCTTCGCGCCATCCAGCCAAACCCGATTGTGATCCACGAGCCTCTCCCAAAAAATTTCACGTCGCCGAATTAGAAGCCTACCGCCCCCTCTGCGGGGCGGTCGATCCTTCGTAGCCCGCAGGGCGAAGAAGGATCGGGTGGGGGGACTCCGTCGAGTCAGAGTCCCCCCACCCGATCCGCAGAGGGGGCGGTAGTTTAAAAACGTCCGCTCACCTCAATCCCGTCATCCCTCCGTCGACAGCGAGAATTTGCCCCGTGATGTAAGCCGCCTCATCCGACATCAGAAACAGCGCCGCATAAGCCGTCTCCCATCCCGTGCCCTGCCGGCCCAGCGGCACCGGCGTCTTCGCTCGTCCCGGCCGCCCGCGCGTTGCTTCGCGGCCGATGGAGGTATCCATCAAACCCGGCGCCACGATGTTCACGCGAATGCCGCGCCGCTCGCCCTCGATCCCCGCGTGCCGCATCAACCCGCCGAGCGCCGCCTTCGACGCGTCGTAAGACGGCATGCGGCTGCCCGCCTTCATCGAGGCAATCGACGAAATCAAAACAATGGAAGACCCATCGGCCAGAACCGGCATCGCCGCCTGCAACGTCAACATCGCCCCGCGAAGATTGACCGCGAACACGCGATCCCAAATCTCCGGCGTCGATCCCTCAAGCCACATCCCCGCGCCGATCCCGACGTTGAACACGACGCCGTCGAGCCCGCCAAGCTTCGCGACGGCGTCGCTCACCATCGCTTTGATCTCGGCCGGCACTGCGACATTGGCCTCGATCGCCACCGCCGAGCCGTCGCGCGCCATCGCTGCCGTCGCCTCGGCGCTGTGGATGTTGCGATCCGCGACTGCAACACGTGCACCTTCGCGCGCGAACAAGATCGACATCGCACGACCATTGCCGACCGGCGCATCGTCCTGGCCGCGATCGTCTTGACCGCCGCCGACAACGAGAATGCGCCGCCCTTGAAGCCGCCCACGCCCCGGCGCCTCGCCGCGCGACTCCGGCGCCATCGGTCGTTCCACCGCCTCACTCATGATTTCTGTTTCTGCGAGTCCGGAAACGCCACGCCCTTGGTCCCCGGCTGCTCGATATCGACGTCGAACGTTTCCAGAAACCGGCTCACCATCATGTAGTACCCGATGGTGACGGTAAGCTCCTGCATCTCCTGCAGCGACAGCTTCTCGGCCAGCGGCTTATACGTCGCATCGCTGGCGCGCACGTTCTTCACCACATCGTCCGTGTACCGCATCACCATCTTCTGCAGGTCATTGAACGCGCCGTCTTCCGGCCCAGCATGGATGCCCTTGATCAGCGCCTCGCTCATGCCGAGGTCGCGGCTGATGCGCTCATGCTGATAGACCTCGTACTTCGCCTTCGACAGCACGCCCGCGCGCACGATCGCAATCTCGCGCAGCACCGGGTTCAGCTTCGACTTGAACAGCAGATAGTTTCCCATCCGGGTGAACGCCGCGAGCAACCCTTCGCCTCCCGCCATCATGCGGAAGATGTTGAGCGGCGGCATCTTGCCCAAGACCTCCTGGGTCTCGGCGGACAGTGACGTCGGATCGGGATAGGGCACGCGGGCCATGGGCGTCTCTCTCAAAGTTGGCCGCGCACTCTAGCCAACCGGCATGGGCAGGGAAGCGATTTCGCACCGCACCATTGCCTCCACGGCGCGCCGCGCTAGAGTGCAAAAAAACAGAACGCTCATGGGAGGAATAGCAGCCGATGTACGATTTCAGCGGCCTCAAGGTCTTGGCCGATATCCCGCGCCAGCAGGCTAAGTTGCGCGGCAACTCGACCGCGATGTTTTTCCAAGGCCGCGAGACGACATACGCCGCCCTCGACACCCATACCAGCCAGGTCGCGAACGGCCTCATCGCCTTGGGCCAAAAGCCCGGCGCGCGCATCGGCTACATGGGCATGAACTCGGATATTTTCTTCGAGGTGCTGCTCGGCTCCTGCAAAGCGAACAACGTGCTGGTCGGCATCAACTGGCGCCTCGCCCCACCGGAAGTCGTCTACGTCCTGAACGACGCCGGCTGCGAAGTCGTCTTCGTCGGCGCCGAATTCGTGCCGATGATCGAGGGCATTAAGCAGGCCTGCCCGAAACTCAAACACATCGTCGCCGTCGACGGCGGCCACGCGTCGTGGCCCGCCTACGCCGCCTGGCGCGACGCGCAAAACACCAAAGACCCGCACCTCAAAATCAAAGCCGACGACGACGCGATCCAGCTCTACACGTCCGGCACGACCGGCAACCCGAAGGGCGTGCAGCTCACCAACGGCAACTACATCGCCTTCTTCAAGGCGGCGCAGGACGCCAAATGGGGCGCCTTCGGCGCCGGCGAGCCGAACCTCGTCGCCATGCCCAACTTCCACGTCGCCGGCACCAACATGGGCCTCACGACGCTGGCGCAAGGCTCCTTCGGCGTCATCATGAAGACGGTGGTGCCGGACGAAGTCCTGGCGCTGGTCGAAAAATTCAAAATCAAAAACATGTTCCTCGTTCCGGCCGTCATCTTGATGCTGACGCAAACGCCGAAGGTGAAGACGACCGACATATCCTCGGTGAAGGCCATGTTCTACGGCGCCTCGCCGATCGCCGAAGAAACGCTGAAGACCGCACAGGCGATCTTCAAAGGCTGCGGCTTCACGCAACTCTACGGCCTCACCGAAACCGTCGGTGCGGGCACGGCCTTGCAGCCGGAAGACCACAAGGGCGATCTGCTGCGCTCCTGCGGCAAACCCTATCCGGGCCTCGACATCAAAATCTTCGACGCCAACGACAAGCAAGTGAAAACCGGCGAGGTCGGCGAAATCGTCATCAGCGGCCCGACGCTGATGAAGGGCTACTGGAACAAACCCGAAGCCACCGCCTCCGCCATCAAAACCCGCCGCTCGTTCTTCGGCGGCGAGAAGCGTTGGTTCTATACGGGCGATGCCGGCTTCTTCGACAAGAAGGGCTACCTCTTCATCCACGACCGCGTGAAGGACATGATCGTCTCCGGCGGCGAGAACATCTACCCCGCCGAAGTCGAAAACGCCGTCATGGCCCACCCGGCCGTCGCCGACTGCGCCGTCATCGGCGTCCCCGACGACAAATGGGGCGAGGCCGTCAAAGCGATCGTGGTCCTCAAAGCCGGCCAACAGGCGACAGCCGAAGACATCATCGCCTTCTGCCGCACGCGCATCGCCGCCTACAAGGTGCCGAAGTCCGTCGACTTCGTCGAAGCCCTACCGCGCAACCCCTCCGGCAAAATCCTCCGCCGCGAACTGCGCGAGCCGTATTGGAAAGACAAGAAGCGGCGGGTCAATTGACATGAAGCTCTACAATGAACATGACCCGGCGCCGAACCCGCGCCGGGTGCGCATCTTCATGCGGGAAAAGGGCATCGAAATTCCGTTGGTGCACACGCCCTTGACGAAGCGCGCGCACAAATCGCCGGAGCATCTTGCGCGCAATCCGCTCGGCCAACTGCCGGTGCTCGAACTCGACGACGGGACGTGCATCTCCGAGAGCGTCTCGATCTGCCGCTATCTCGAAGACCTGCATCCTGAACCCAACCTGTTCGGCCGCGACGCGAAAGAGCGCGCCAACATCGACATGTGGATTCGCCGCATCGAATTCCGCTTGATGACGCCGATCGGCCAAATCTGGGTGCACACGCACCCGTTCACGGCAGCCGTCGCAACGGCGACGATGGGCAAACAGTTCACCGACTACGGCGAAGCGAACCGCAAAATCGTCGACAGTGCCTGCCATCTCTTCGACAAAGAACTCGCCAACCGCCAGTTCTTCGCCGGCGATCGCTACACGATGGCCGACATTGTCGCGCAATCGACGTTCGACTTCGCGCGCTTCATCGGCGTCGACATCCCGGAAAGCGCCACACACCTGCGCGCCTGGTACGACCGCGTCAGCGCACGCCCGAGCGCCGCGTTCGAAGTGCCCGAAGCATTGCTCGCCGCAGCGCGCACGGCGCGCGGCTGACGGGTTAGCCCTTCTCGATCGTCATCTGGATGCAGCCTTCGTCCGTCATCCCGTCGCGGTGCGCCGCGGTGATGATCTGGTCGAACGCGCGCGACAGCTCGGCGTCGTTGTCGACCTTGGAGAGATAGGTCCGCGCCAATTCCAGCGTCTCATCCATATTCTGCGACGAGCCGATGCGCCGGCACACATAGTCATAAGTCACGTCGCGCCGCCCGATCACCGGCGCCAGCAGCTCGGCCGGCGACAGCGTATCGAAATGCACCATCCCCGTCCGCCGGTCGATCGCCTTGAGCCAGCGGTCGTAGTCGTGCGCTGTGCGCTGATCCGCAACCGTATCGTCGTACCAAACGTCCAGAATCTCGACGCCGTTGCGCGCCACGCGCATGGCCTCGTTCAGCGCCGCGTCCCAATCGCCGATGTGATGCGGCGTGAACGAAAACACCACGACGTCGAATTCGCCGTCGGCGAACGGCAGCTTTTCGGCCGAACCTTGCACCGCCTCAAACCCATCGCCGCGCAGCTTCGCGACCGCATCTTCCGACGGATCGATGCCGGCCAAACGCCCGACCTCGCCCTGCACGGTCTTAAGGAACGCGCCGTCGCCGCTCCCGACCTCCAGAATCGAACGCGGCCGCCCGCCGAGTACGCGTGCGCGAAACTCGTCGCGATAATTGTCGAAGATGTCAGCCATGAAAACTCCTGCCGCGACCATACAGCAGGAGCTTCACGCACACCAAGGCTCCGTTCGGCCTGTCCCGCGGCCTCTCAGTCGCGGAACATGCGCTTGATGGCCTCGATATCGGCCGCCAACGTCCCATCGCTCAGACAGCGCTTGCGAACCTGCTCGACGCCATGGATTATCGTCGTGTGGTCGCGGCGATAGTTCTTGCCGATCTCCGGATAAGACCGCTGCGTCAACTCGCGCGCGATAAACATTCCCGCCTGGCGTGCGCGCACGAATTCACGCCGGCGGGAAGGCGACTCCAGATCGCTGACTTTGATCTTGTAGTAGGCCGCCACCCGCGCCTTGATCTCGTTCAGCGACACGCGCCGGTTATGCGCCCGAAGAAAATCGTCGAGCCAAGCGACCGCCTTCTCGAACGTGACCGCCTCGCCGCCGTTACGCCACCGCGACACAATCCGATTGAGCGCGCCGCCCAAAGCACGGCCGTCGCCGTGCAACCGCCCCGCAATCATGTGCAGCACGTCTTCGCCGATGACAAAACCCGGCGCTTCAAACGCGCGCCGCCGCGCCATCGCCCGCAAAATGCCCAGCCGCAGATCGAGCTCCGCCGGCGAAATCTCGACGCCGCCGCCGTTCACAAGCCGCGACCGCAACCGGGCGGGTAAGTGCTCCATCAACGAAGGCGACCCGTCGGCCGAAAGGATGACGGTCTTGCCCCGCGCCACCAAGTCGTCGAACGTGAAGAAGAACTCCTCCGCGGTCGCCGTCTTCCCCGCCAGAAATTGCAAGTCGTCGCAAACCAAAACATCGACGTTACGAACGACGTCCTTGAACGCCTGCGTGTCGTGCGCCCGCAGCGACGACAAGAACTGCTGTAAGAAACTTTCCGCGGTCAGATAGAGCACCTGCTTGCCCGGATCGCGCTCCAGCATCCGCCACACGATGGCTTGCATCAGATGCGTTTTGCCCAATCCGGTCGGCCCGAAGATGAAAAGCGGATTGGCCGAAATCTCCGTCCCGTTCGCCAAACCTTCCGCCACGCGAAACGCCGTCTCGTTAGACGTGGCCTTCACGAAATTCTCAAACGTCAACGAACGATCGAGAGGCACCGACCCCGCGACCAAGCGTGGTTCGGGTAAAGTCGCATCGCCTTCGAACACGCTCGACGGCCGCACCGCGACAAGGTGTGCTTCCGGTCCGATCGTGAACTCGACATTCCGCTCGATCTTTGACAACGACGCCAGCAGATCGGTAATCCGCTCGCCGAAACGTTCGATTACCTTGTCGCGGTGATAGGACGACGTGCATGCCAGCACGATCGTGGTCGCATTGGCGGAAACCGGCCGGATCGGCGCGATCAAAGCCCGGTACGGGTTCTCGCCAAGTGTCTGACGCAAGACAGGTTCTGCGCGACGCCAGAGCTCCTTGGCTTCGTCTTCGGGTTGCTGCGTTCCCATGGGTCTCTCCTAAACAAGGGGGTGCTGCGGCGTTCGCCGCATTTTGCAGGCGTCTGCGACGTGCGGGACGACGTGCCGGTGGAAGCTCGCCTGCGAGCGTGCGCCACCGACCGCCTCACGCGGTGCTGGAAATCGTCGATGATTTTCGAAAGTGCCGGACGGCGCGTCGCTTTACGAAGCGGCGGCTCTCAGTCCTGTTGCTGAAGGGATGAAGCGATCGACTCGGACGAGTGAATTTCTGACCATGTGCTTCGTGTCCTACTGGTGTCTCGGCTTATCGTGGCCGAGTTTCTCTTCGTTAAAACCGATTTTGTAAAATGCGTGTGCATCGATGTCCGATGCGGATTTCATGACGTCATAAAAACGCGACGGCGCGACCGGTGTCAAGTTGGAAGCGCACAAAATGCGCCTCACGATTCGTTCCGACTCTCATCGCTGATTTCAAAATATTTTTCTTGCATCGGATTTGTCGCGTTTCTCGCCGATGGAAAAGTTTGTTTCGACCGTGCATCTGTTGCCGCATCACCGACGCACCAAGTCAATCGGTGCGGCGTGCGACGAAGAAATCTCATCGCCACGGATCAACGATACGCGTCATTCGAAAAACTGCATCCGCAACAGTTGTGTCGGTGTCGCGCACGGCAAGGCGGCGGAGATCCGCACGTTTTTGCGGAGACATAAAATCGAAATGCGCAATCGTCGCACCTTGTTCAAGCGGAAGAGAGATTTCCGCGCATCGCCTCACACAGCTGAATCGCGCGCGTGCGTCCTTTGTTCGCGACGAAGGCGTATGAGATAACGTCCATGCCATGGCTCAAGAGATTGGCATGCTCATCCTTCGGTCGGCTCGCCCCGGTGAACTCGACGCCCTGACAGACCTCTGCCTGCGCTCGAAAGCCGTGTGGGGCTACGACCGCGCCTTCATGGACGCATGTCGTGCCGAACTCACGCTGACGCAAGAGGATCTGCGCGAAACAAAGCTGCAAGTCGCCGAACGCGACGGCGCCGTCGTCGGGGTCGCGCAGGTTTCCGTCGAAGGTGCGACCGCTTACCTGGAAAAACTCTTCGTCGAGCCCGGGCAACTGCGCGGCGGGGCAGGGCGCACCCTGTTCGCCTGGGCGAAAACCACCGCGACCAGACTCGGCGCAACGCACCTTGTGATTGAGGCCGACCCCGACGCCGCACCTTTCTACCGCCGCATGGGCGCACGCGACGACGGCACCGCACCCTCAGGCTCGATCCCCGGCCGCGAACTTCCGCGGTTTGTGCTCAAGCTCTAAGGGACGCGGCGTCCGCACTCACCCCCGCGCGCAGATCGCGGGCACCATCGACTGCGCATACGCCTTAAGCTCCGCCACGCTCGCGCCCAACCGCGCGCGCACGGCCAAGGTATCGAACACGCCGCCGGCCAAACGCGCGCGCACCGCGGGCGAGGGCAGGGCGGAAATCTCTTTCTCGGCGACCGCGCGCGCAAACGCAGCCTCGAATACCGCCTCGATATCGGCGAGCAGCTTCGACGCCGCCGCCGCAATTTTGGGATGCGACGGCGCCTCGACCGCGGCGGTGTTGATGATCATGCACCCAGGGCTGTGCGGCGGCGTCGTATATAACGTTATCGCCGCGCGATAAACCTGCGTCAGCCGCAGATCAAGCGGCCGCGCCCGCGCAAAGATGGCCTCCATCCCCGCAACGCTCTGCTCGCCATAACGGGCGAGCGTTCGCAGATAGAGTTGCTCCTTATCGCCGAACGCCGCATAGAGGCTCGGCCGGTTGATCCCCGCCGCCCCGGCGAGATCGTCCAGAGACGCGGCCGAAAACCCCTTCGCCATGAACACGCTGCGCGCGCTGTCCAGCACGTCGTCCTCGTTGAACAAACGCGGCCGCCCGCGCGGGACTTTCTCTTTTTTTGTACCGTTTCGCATAAAAAGTGTTGACGCCGCCCTTCAGACTCTATTTATGTACCATATCGCATATAAATAGGAGGTTGCACATGGATCTCTATGCCTCACCGATGGCCTGCTCGCTGGCCTCGCACATCACGGCATTGGAGGCGGGCCTGCCCGTCACCATTCACTACGTGAACACTGTGACCAAGAAAACCGACGATGGCGCGGACTTCCGCCAGATTGCGCCGAACGGCTACGTGCCGGCGCTGAAACTGCCGACCGGCCAAATTCTGAACGAGGGCGCATCCGTCCTTCAATACCTAGCCGACCAAAAGCCGTCGGCGAAACTCGCCCCCGCCTGGGGCACGCTGGAACGTTATCAGCTGATCGACACGCTGAACTACCTGGCGACCGAGGTGCACAAACACCTATTCAACCCGATCTTCGCCCCGACCGCATCGGAAGAGGCGAAGGCCGTAGCGAAAGCCGAACTCGCCCCCACACTGGCCTATCTCGCCAAGCGCCTCGGCAACAGCGACCACATCGTCGGCGACAGCTTCACGGTCGCGGACGCCTATCTGGTGACGCTGTTAAACTGGTTCCGCTATGTCGGCGCCGACTTCAAGGCGGTACCGACGATCGACGCCTACCACACGCGCCACCTCGCACGCCCGTCGGTCAAGAAAGCCATGGCCGAAGAAATGGCCGAACGCCAAAAGCGCGCCGCTTAGTGCGGTAGGCGAACCCTCTTTTACTCATTGCGCTTCTCCCTCTGGGAGAAGCTGTCACGCCGCAGGCGTGACTGATGAGGGAAGACGCGTCAAACGCAAGAAGGGCCGGCGCACCGTCGGCCCTCATCCGTCTCGCCGCTTCGCGGCGATCCACCATCTCCCCGAGGGAGAAGGGCAAGCAGCAAGCTAGGCGGCGCCCAACTTCAAATCCGCTATCATCGGATAGAGCGACGCGACCAACAGCACCGCCATCGTCACGTTGAACGCGCGCAACGTCCACGGGCGATCCAAAAACCGTCGCAGCACGACGCCGAACCCCGCCCAAGAGGCAACGCACGGCAGGTTGATCAACGTGAACACAGCCGTCACGATCAAGACGCCGATGACAAACTCACCCGGCGCAACGAACGCGGTCGTCGCGCCCAGCGACATCGCCCAGGCCTTTGGGTTGATCCACTGAAACGCGACCGCCTCGATGAAACTCATCGGCCGCGCCGTCGCCTTCCCATCGCCGATCCCACTCGCCGTCGCAATCCGGTACGCCAGCCACAGCATGTAAGCGCACGCCACGACACGCAGCACGTTATACAGGGCAGGGTATGCGGTGAAGATGCTGCCCACGCCCAGCCCGACGCCAAGAACCATCGCGCCGAACCCTAGCGACACACCCATCAGATGCGGCAACGTCCGCCGAAAACCGAAATTCGCACCCGACGCCAGCAGCATCATATTGTTCGGCCCTGGCGTGATCGACGAAACGAAGCAGAACGTGGCCAGCGCCAAAAGCATCGCCTCGCTCATGATCCCCCTCCCAACGCCAGCGTCCCACGCATCACCGGCACGCAACTTCCGCTCACGATGACGCTGCGCCGTCCGCCACGCATGGTAACGCCGACCTGAATGACGCTAGGCCGCCCCATCTCGACGCCTTGATCGATCGTCAAGTCAAAGCCGTCGTCGTCGCGCTCGAGCGAAGCAAGCAACGCACCCAACGCCGCCGACGCGCTGCCGGTTGCCGGATCTTCGAGAATGTTGCTCAACGGCGCAAACATCCGCGCCCGCACGCGCCGCGCACCGGTGCGCGCATAGACAAAAAGCGAGAACCGCTCGATCGGATTGGGATGGCGCCGGTGCGCCTCATGAAACGCGGCGATATCAGGCGCTGCGATTGCAAGCCGCTCGACCGACCGAACCTCGGCAAACGCAAACGGCAATCCCACCGACGCGAACACAGGCTCATGCCGTTCGGCAACGATATCGTCCGCCGTCAACGAAGCGCACGCCGCCACGACCGATCGCGCGATCTCCTCGCCAACCTGCAAATCCTGCGGCGCCCGAATGCTGGCGCCGACAACGCGGCCGTCACGGCGAAGCGCCTCAACCTCAACCAACCCGCCGTCTTCCTCAAACCGCATCGCATCCGACACCGGCCGGCCAAACAGCGATCCCATCCGCGCCAGCACATACCCCGTGCCCACATTCGGATGCCCGGCAAACGGAATCTCGTTCGTCGGCGTAAAGATACGCACGCGCGCCGTGTTGGCGGGATCCGCCGGCGGTAGAACGAAGGTCACCTCAGAATAATTGAACTCGCGCGCTATGTTCTGCATGTCAGCCGACGAAAGCCCACGTGCATCCGTCATCACCGCCAGCGGATTGCCACCGAACCGGTTCTCCGCAAATACATCGACAGTCTCGAACACAAGGGTCATTGCGCGGCCCCGTCATATACGATGGGCCCCTGCACCTTGACCTTGGCGTCCTTGAACAGCACCCAGTCGACGATCAGCTGAAAGTACCCGTCCGAAAAACGCGTATCGATGCGCACGCCGTTCTTCTCTTCGAACTCGGTAATGCCGTGATCGGCCGTCGGGAACACAACGACGTCGAGGTCCGGATGCGTCGCCTGCATCTCGCGCAGGATACGCAATGTGTTGCGCGAAGGTGCAACAGCATCACGCCCGCCCAACACCCAAAGCTGCGGCCCGCGATAGGCCGTGATCGCCGGAATAGGGTCGTAATCGATAGGCGTCCCCACATCGAACCAAGGCCCCGCGATCTTCAGGAGCCAATTCGGATAACTCAAGATAAGACCGGTATACTGGCCCTGAATCTTATCGAACCACGGCTCGTTGCCATACTTCGCGCGAACGGCCACCACCTCATCGAACCCACGCGTAAAGTGAGAACCGAGGATGAGCGCTGTGGCGTCGGTAACCTCCACCGACTTGGCGAGCACGTCATCGCCGTAGCCCATCGCGCGCAACTCATCGAACACGACCTCGCGATCTTCCGCATGCGGACTTTCGGCGAGGCCAAAGCCGACGAGCACAAAATCCGTCTTCACCTTCGCCGCCGCCAGCGGCTCAATCCACCCCGCCTGACTACCGCCCTGAAATCCAACCTCGCTGGCAAGCGGCCCCGCAAGCTTCCGCGCCAACGACAAAGCGGCGGCCGCGTCGTCGGCCAACAGGTCGAAGTCTTGCGTGTACGAGTGCTGCGATTTGCCGGTGCCGCGTTTGTCGTAGACGAAGACGCCAATACCGTTCGCCGGAAAGAGATACTGCAGCCGGTTGAACAATACGGCCGAGTCCCGCTCCGACCCATGCACCAGCACGGCAACAGGAATGGCGCCCTCCAAGCGCGGCATCACCAACCGCCCGTAGAGTCTTTCGCCGTGGCTGACGAACGAAGCGTCGGTGACGTCGAACACGCGACGCGTGCCCGTCAACGCCGGCTTCCCGTCGATCGCAAACTTGATCGTGCCTTCATCGCAGGTGCCGAATTCGGCGAACGTTCGAACCGGCGTCTCGCCCGCCCAACCGGGCCCGGCAACAAATCGTTGCGGCACGCCGCTCTGTCCGGCAGCGGGCAGCAGCCGCCCCGTATCGCCGTCCATAAAGACGAAGCGCAAACTTTGCGCCCCGCTCGACGGTGAGATGACGACGACGCGACCGTCGCTGAGATCATACGCGCCGTAGCTGCACGCCAATCGCGGATCGGGCTGCGGTTCCTGGAAATACCAAAACCAAACGCCAAGACCCGAGAGTCCCAACAGCGCGACGACCATCAAAATCCGGCGAACCAGCATGCGAATGCCTCAAAACAATGTTTCAATATTGTTGCGGTACAAGACTGAGTCAATTATGATATTGTCACATAAGACAATAGGAGCGGCCGCACATGTGGCACCCGACGCTACGCAAGGGCACGAAACCCATCTACGAGCAGCTGATTGAAGGGCTCGAACACGACGTCGCAAAGGGCGTGCTTCCACCCGGCCATCAACTGCCGCCGCAACGCGATCTCGCCTACCGCTTGAAGATCGGCGTCGGCACCGTGACAAAAGTCTACGCCGAGGCACGCCGCCGCGGCTTGCTGACGGCAACAGTGGGACGCGGAAGCTTCATCGCCGGCCCATCCGATGAAACCGCGAAGGCGGACGGCGATCGCATGATCGACTTCAGCCGAAACCTATCGCCGACCACCGCCGCCGCAACGCACCTCGCCGAAACCCTCAGCACGCTGCGTCGCCGCGGCGATCTCACCGACCATCTGAGTTACGCGCCACCTGCCGGCATGACTGCGCACCGCCAAGCCGCTGCCAAGTGGCTCGCATCGTCCGCGGGCTTCACCGCCGATTGGCAACGCCTCGTCATCTGCGGCGGCGGCCAACAAGCCATGACGCTCGCCTTCGCCGCGCTCTGCAAAGCCGGCGACACGGTCATGACGGAGTCAGCCACGTTCTTCGGCATGCGCGCACTCGCCGACCAACTCGGCATCCGCCTGCAAGGCCTCAAGGTGGACGCACAAGGCCTAACCCCCGAAGCGCTCGACCGCGCCGCCGCATCGGGCGCAAAAATTCTCTACACAATCCCGGCGCTGCAAAACCCGACCGGCCGCATCATGGGCGCCAAGCGCCGCGCCGACATCGCCGCCATCGCCCGCAAGCGCGATCTAATCGTCGTCGAAGACGACGTCTACACCCCCTTCGTGCGCGGCGAACACGACCTGCCCGCGCTCGCAACACTCATCCCCGAGCGCACCTTCTATATATCGACGTTGTCCAAGGTGATCGCACCGGGCCTGCGCTGCGGCTACCTGCTGACGCCGAACGACGACCACCTCGACCGCGTCATCAGGGCGGTGCGCGCATTCTCCTACGCACCTGCATCCTTCGGCACGCTCATCGGAACGCAGTGGATCGAAGACGGCACCGCGCAAACCATCGCAGACGGCGTCAAACGCGAGATCGCATTGCGCACGGAACTCGCCGCCAAGATCTTGGGCAAGGCGATCGAAGGCCCGCACGCAAAAGTCTCGCCCCACGTCTGGCTGCCGATGAGCGAACTGACGGCGGAGCGGGTCGCCGGCGCCGCTCTGCGCGCTGGCGTTTCCGTCACCCCGCCAAGCGCGCCCATCGTTGACGCTACTGAAATCTCCGGTCTGCGCCTGTGCATCGGCGCGCCGCGCGATATGGCGACACTCGAACGTGGATTGAAGATTGTCGCCGACGCGCTAGCGGGAACGCCGGACACAACACGCGCGGTGGTCTGAACCCCGCGACAACGCTGCCTCTCTGGTGCAATATCCTCCCAACAAGCCATCAAGAATTGGGAAGGAAGCACCATGTCCGCCACACAGGCGAAGTCTCTGCCGCCGTTCAAGCCGCTGCCGATGCTGCCGCCGAAACTCTACTCGCAGCGCCGCCCCGATGGCAGCTACATCATCCGCTCGCTCTATGACCTTGGCGAAATGCACCGCTCGGTCGTGCATCTGCTGGAAGAGCGCGCCGCCGAACACCCCGAACGCAATCTCCTGGCGCAGCGCACGCCCCAAGGTCCTTGGCGCTTCATCACCTACGGCGAAGCGAACCAGCGCGCCAACGCCGTCGCGCAAGCGCTTCTCGATCGCAAGCTCGGCCCCGACACGCCGCTCCTCGTCATCTCCGGCAATTCGATCGAGCACGCGGTCATGATGCTGGGCGCCATGAAGGCGCGCGTGCCCGTCGCGCCGGTATCGGTCGCCTATTCGCTCTTCAGCCAAGACCACGGAAAACTCCGTCACGTGGTCGCCCTGACCAAGCCGAAGATCATCTTCGCCGACAACGGCCCCGTCTACGCCCGCGCGCTCAAGGCACTCGATCTCGGCGGCATCGAAGTCGTGACGGTCGTGCCGACGCCGGAAGTGGAATCGACGCCCTACGAAAGCCTGCTGCAAACGAACGCCGGCCCCGCCGTGCGTGCGTCGATGGACCAGATCGACCACGACACAGTCGGCAAATACCTCTTCACCTCCGGTTCGACCGGCATGCCCAAGGGCGTGATCCAGACGCACGGCATGATGTGTGCCGTCGTGGCGGGGCAAGAGGCCCTGCGCGCCGAACCGAAAGACCCGAACGAAATTCCGCAAAGCCTGGAATGGATGCCGTGGAACCACATCTCCGCCGGCAACATCGGCTTCAACAACAACATGAACGCCGGCGGCACCGTCTATCTCGACAACGGCAAGCCGATCCCCGGCATGTTCGACGAGACGATGCGCAACCTGCGTGAGATCGCACCGCTCGTCTTCGGCTCCGCACCCATCGCCTTTTCGATGCTGGCCGACGCGATGGAGCGCGACGACGCGCTCCGCGACAAATTCTTTTCGAAGCTCCGCTACATGGGATACGGCGGCGCGACGTTGTCCGACGATCTCTACGACCGCATGCAAGCGCTCGCGATCAAATCGACCGGCCACCGCCTGCCGCTGACGACGATGTACGGCGCGACGGAAACGCAAGGCATCACCGTCGTCCATTGGATCACGGAGCGGGTCGGTCTCATCGGCCTCCCGCTGCCGGGCTTGACGTTGAAGCTCGTGCCGAACGGTCAAAAGCTCGAAGTGCGCGTGAAGGGCCCGACCGTCACGCCGGGCTACCTCAACCGCCCGGACCTCACCGAAGCCGCCTTCGACGAAGAAGGTTTCTACATGCTGGGCGACGCGGCAAAATTCGTCGACCCGCACGAACCGGCCAAGGGCCTCATCTTCGACGGCCGCGTGACGGAGGACTTCAAGCTCTCCTCCGGCACTTGGGTCTCCGTCGGCACGCTGCGCGCCGAACTCATCGCCGCCATTTCGCCCCTGATTCAGGATTGCGTTGTCGCCGGCCTCGACAAGGAATACATCGCCGTCCTCGCCTGGCCGAACATGGCGGCGGCCCGCGAAATCTGCGGCGACGCGAACCTGAGCACGCCCGACGAAATCCTGCGCTCGCCCGCGATCGAGGAATACGTCCGCGATCGTCTGCGCAAACACAACAAAGGGGCGGGCGGCTCGTCCAACAAAGTCATGCGCCTTATGCTGATGTCGGAACCGCCGTCGATCGACGGCCACGAAATCACCGACAAAGGCTACGTCAACCAGCGCGCAACCCTCGAACGGCGCGCGAAACTGGTTGAAGCGCTGTACGCCAAAGTGCCGCCGGACGATGTCATCGCTCTATGACGGGAAAACTCATCGGCATAGCCAAACGCACGAAAGTGCGCGCGCCGATGGAGGAAATCAGCCACGCCGCGGTCACCTTCGAGCGCGGCGTCGCTGATGACGCACGCGGGGTCCAGAAGAACCGGAAGGTCACGGTCCTTTTCCGCAAAGACTGGGAAGCCGCCTGCGCCGACCACGGCAAACAACTGCCGTGGACGACACGCCGCGCGAACCTCTTCGTCGATGCCGACGCGCGCCACGCCAAACACAAGGGCGCGCGCATCAAGATCGGCCGCGTGTTGCTCGAAGTGTATTGCGAAGCCGATCCTGCGAGCGCATGGATCAACAATCGCCGGGCTTACGCGAAGCCTTGTCGCCGGACTGGCGCGGCGGCGTCGCGTGCAAAGTGTTAACGCCCGGCGACATTTCAATCGGTGATCGCGTCGAAGTTGTTGAGTGAGCGCGCCGGTTGAACCGGAATCGCTTGCACACGCCGTCACCGGCCTATTTGATGCGACAAACTGACAATACGGAAACACGAACGATGGCGCTCGATGGCATTGTAAAGGGCTTGCTCGACCAGATGGCGGCGAACCCGCAGCCGAAATTATGGGAGCTGCCGCCCGCACAGGGCCGCGAAATGTATCGCGCCATGGCCTCGGTCCTCGAGCCGCCCAGTCTGCCTATCGGCAAAATCGAAAACACGACGATGCCGGGCCCCGGCGGCGGCGAGATAAAGCTACGTATATATACGCCGATCGCAGGCGGCGGCGCGGCTCTGCCGGGCATTGTCTTCTTCCACGGCGGTGGGTGGGTAATCGGCGACCTCGACACGCACGACGCGCTCTGCCGCACGCTGGCGAACGAAACCGGCGCGCGCGTGATCGCCGTCGACTATCGCCTCGCCCCCGAAGCCAAATTCCCTGCCGCGGCCGACGACTGCTACGCCGCCGTCAAGTGGATCGAGGAAAACGCCAGCAAACTCGGCGTCGACGCCAACCGCATCGCCGTCGCAGGCGATTCCGCCGGCGGCAATCTATCGGCCGTCGTCGCTTTGATGGCGAAACAAAAGGGCGGCCCGCGGATTGTCTTCCAGCTGCTCATCTATCCGGTGACGCAAGCGCGCGCGAACACGAAGTCGATGAACGATTTCGCCGAAGGCTACTTCCTCGAAAAGAAATCGATGGAATGGTTCTTCGACCAGTACCTCGCACCCGACACCGACCTCAACGACCCGCGCGTCTCGCCGCTCGCCGCCGCCGATCTCTCGGGCCTGCCGCGCGCGTATGTTGTCACCGCGGGCTTCGATCCTTTGAAAGACGAAGGCAAGGCCTTCGCCGACAAGCTCAATCACGCGGGCGTCGCCTGCGTCTACGTCGACTACCCCGGCATGGTGCACGGGTTCTTCAACATGTCGGGCGTCGTGCCGACCGCACGCGAAGCGATCGCAGACGCGGCGAAAGCAGTGCGCAAAGCCTTCGAAGGATAAATCCATGAGCGGACAAAACCGGCAGATCCACATCGTCGAACTGCCGAAAGACAAACTCGGCCCGGAACATTTCCGCCTCGCACAAGGACCCATGCCCCACGCGAAAGACGGCGAGGTCCTGCTCAAAACCAAACTGATCTCGCTCGATGCCGCGAACCGCGCCTGGATGCAAGGCGCGACCTACCGCGCCGCGATCGAAGCCGGTCAAGTGATGGCCGGCGGCGCCATCGCCGAAGTCGTGGAATCGAAAGCCCCGCATCTGAAGGCAGGCGACCTCGTCTTCGCCGACACCGGCTGGCAAGAATACGCAGCACTCCCCGGACGCCACGCGCAAAAAGTCGAACGCCGCGATCCGCTCTCCCACCTACTCAGCGTCTACGGCATAGCGGGCCTGACGGCGTACTTCGGCCTGCTCAACGTCGGCAAACCGAGAGGCGGTGAAACGGTCGTTGTCTCCGCCGCCGCAGGTTCAGTCGGCACGTTCGTCGGCCAAATCGCAAAGCTCAAAGGCTGCCGCGTCGTCGGCATCGCCGGCGGCGAAAACAAATGCGGCTGGCTCAAACGCGAACTCGGCTTCGACGCCACCATCGATTACAAGGCTCAAGCGGTGGGCGCCGCCCTCAAAGAGGCCGCCCCCAAAGGCATCGACGTCTATTTCGACAACGTCGGCGGCGACATTTTAGAGGCCTGCCTCTTCCGCATGAACCTGCACGGCCGCGTAGCCTGCTGCGGGGCAGTCTCGCAATACGACGGCACGGCCCCGCGCCACGGCCCCCGCGGCATCCCGGGCCTCCTCGTGACAAAACGCATCACGATGCAAGGCTTCATCGTGATGGACTACAACGACGAACGCGAGAAGGCGCTCGCCGAACTCGAATCCTGGGTGAAGAGCGGCAAGCTGAAAGTCCCCGAAGACATCATCGACGGCCTCGAAAACACGCCCCAAGCCCTCATCGGCCTCCTCGCCGGCGACAACATCGGCAAGCGCATGGTGCGCGTTTAGAGCGCGTGCTGATACCGTAAGATCGGCGTCACCGCCCACGTCTCACCGGTCTTGTTAGACAGAGTCGAAAAGGCAACGACCGCCTGGCCTTCCAGGCTGAACGTCAATCCGTCGCCGAAATTGTACATCGGCGCGATCCTCACGCTCATCACCGCGTCGTCGCGATCGCGTGGATAGTCGTCGAAATCCTCGTACACGAATTTTGGCGCCACCATCAGCGCAAAGCCCCCGCCGAACGGCTGCACCGCCTCGACTTCGATCTCACCGAAATTGCGCGCATGAAAATGCGGCGTGGCCGCGATCCGCCCGCCCGCGACCGACGCCTGCACCAGCGCCGCTGGTCCACCATCGACAAGATCGAGCGTCAGTCGCCGCCGCACACGCAGATCATAGGTATTGAGGCCGGTGATAAACGCGCCGAACCCGGGCTCGAACACGTCGCGCCCCTTCCACTCGGCGAGCGCCGACCACGCCCCCAAATTGAGCCCAAGCTGCGCATCGCCACGAAAAACGTCGGCGTCGACCGCACTGAACTTGTCGAAGCGGTCCGATATGACACCGACCTCAAGCTTCCCTTCGAACATGCCGGAGACAACGCGCAAACCGATCCGCTCTTCGGGCCCCGAAATCTCGTCCCAACTTTTTGGAACGTCGCGCCGAAAAGGAATCTCGGTCCATGCGAAGCGATAGCGCACCGACGTGTCGAAAATCGCCTCATCCGCAAACGCGTCGGCGCACACACTAAGGCCGACGACAACCAGCGCCCCGCGCCATAGACGCTTACCCATTTACCGCGAGCCCCCCAGCTCGGCCGCACAAGCAGCACGAAACCCTAGCACCTGACCAGATGCAGCTCCGGTACACACCGGATACACCGCGCCCGCAAAACCGTGGTTAAGGGCTGCGCCGGCGCTGCAACTGCACCGCGTGCGCTTATGGCGCATTCATGGCGCGGGCGGTGGACAGCACGCCCCAACTGGCATCCGATCCGCCAACCGCCGGTGAGGACCACCATGCACAACAGATTTGCCGCCGCGCTCGTCATCGCGCCCCTGCTACTGACGGCGTGCGCGCACGGGTCAGGTGAAGCATCACTCAACGATCGCGAACGCGCCTCGTGCGAACGCACGGTCTACCGCACCGCCGACTACGACGAGTCCAAGGGGCTTCGCTGCGCGCAACTCCTGGGCCTTTGGGACTGAAGGAAACAAAATCGTTGGTGCCGTCAGCCGGGCAGGGTACGAATCCGCCGAATCCAAGCGCCCCCACCATGCGTCACTCTTTGAGACTGCATCCCGACTCGACCTGCGACGCGATCAAACGCGTCGACGTCGAAGTCGAACGCGTGGGGGAGACCGGACTGCGTCTGCGCTACATCGCCGTCGGAAAGATCGGAGACCTCTTGCTCTTGCCGAAAGCAGTACCCGAGCGCAAAGACGAACTCTGGCGAACCACGTGCTTCGAACTCTTCGTCCAAGAGGCACCCGCATATCGCGAGTTCAACTTCGCGCCATCCACGCAATGGGCTGCGTATCGCTTCACCGGCTACCGCGAAGGCATGGCGCTCGCCACTGAGGTCCCCGCGCCGCTCACAGATGTGCAAACAAGCGCCGACACGTTCGAACTGAAAGCCGCGGTCGAGCTGCCGGGCATGTCGAACACAACGCGCCTCGCCATCTCCGCCGTCATCGAAGAAACAAACGGCCGCAAATCCTACTGGGCGCTTGCGCATCCGTCGGGCAAACCGGACTTTCACCACGCCGACAGCTTCACCCTCGACCTCGCGAAAACGGATCAAGCATGAAATTCGGCATCGACCGCCTCCTCGCCGAACCCGCGTTGCGCGCGCCGTTGAAAGGCAAACGCGTCGCCCTCGTCGCGCACCCCGCATCGGTCACGCAGGACCTGACGCATTCGCTCGACGCGCTCGCCGCCACCGGCGACATCAAACTCACAGCGGCCTTCGGGCCCCAACACGGCCTGCGCGGTGATAAGCAGGACAACATGGTCGAGTCGCCCGACTTCAACGACCCTATACTCGGCATCCCGGTCTTCAGCCTCTACGGCCAAGTCCGCAAACCGACCGACGCCATGATGGACACCTTCGACGTCGTCCTCGTCGATCTGCAAGATCTCGGCTGCCGCATCTACACCTTCATCACCACGCTGCGTTACATGCTCGAAGCGGCGGCGAAACATAAGAAGGCGGTCTGGGTCCTCGACCGCCCAAACCCCGCAGGCCGCCCGATCGAAGGCCTCACGCTGCGCCAAGGCTGGGAAAGTTTCGTCGGCGCGGGCCCCATGCCAATGCGCCACGGCCTCACACTCGGCGAACTCGGCCTCTGGTTCATCAAGACGCTAAAGCTCGACGTCGAATACCGCATCGTTGAAATGCAAGGCTGGCACCCAAACGAAGCCCCGGGCTTCGGCTGGCCCATCACCACACGCACCTGGGTGAACCCAAGCCCCAACGCCCCGAACCTCTGGATGGCCCGCGCCTACGCCGGCACCGTGATGCTCGAAGGCACGACATTATCGGAGGGCAGGGGCACAACCCGCCCCCTCGAACTCTTCGGCGCCCCCGACATCGACGCCCGCAAGATCATCAAGGAAATGCAGTTGCTCGCCCCCGACTGGCTCAAGGGCTGCACGCTCAGAGACTGCTGGTTCGAACCCACGTTCCACAAACACGTGGGCCGTCTCTGCAACGGCGTCCAAATCCACACCGAAGACCCCGCCCGTTACGACCACGAAGCCTTCAAACCCTGGCGCATCCAATCGCTCGCCTTCAAAGCAATCCGCCGCCTCTATCCCGACTACCCGCTCTGGCGCGACTTCCCATACGAATACGAATTGGGAAAACTCGCGATCGACGTCATCAACGGCTCACCGCTGCTACGCGAATGGGTCGACGACAAAGCGGCAACGCCAAGAGACTTGGACGCGCTCACCCAGCCTGACGAACAAGCCTGGGCAAGCGAACGCCAAGCCTTCCTGCGCTACTAGTTGGCAACGTCATCAAGTTGACTCCGGCGCTCAAGCCCGCCAGCGCAACGACATGCAGGAAAGCCCGGCGTCGATCTTCGCGACCTCACGCGTCGAAAGCGCAACCACCTTGTAGCTCTTCGCCAACATCTCCGCCGTTCGCGGATAGGCGTCACTGACAAGAACGCGGTCGTTCACGCGCAGAGCATTTGCCGCCGCCTCTTCGCCGTGCGGCACAAGCACAACGCGGAAATCATCGAACATGTCCGACGCCGCCAGCCGCCGCGTCGCCAAGATCGTTTCGTCGTCCAACAGCGAACAATCCGACTTCAGATGCAACACACCGCGCGGCGTCGTCACGGGCACCCCGAGCAAGCCGATCTCCGCCAGCAGCGCAACAAGCGCTCGCGCACCGTCCGAGGTCGTTCGCGCCGACTGCCCGATGAAGATTCCGCGCGGCGTCGTTAAGACATCGCCGCCGTCGACGAACCCTTGCGTCAAACGCAGAACGCGGTCGAACGATCGCTCAAGCACCGGCGTGATCTCGCGCGCTTCGCCCGCCCGCGTCGGCGCGCCGGGCCACAAGACGACGGCCGCTCCGGTAAAGGTCAACGCCGTATCTTCGACGAACAACGAATCCGGATAAGTGCTCAGCGCCGGCAACACCTCGACGGCAACCCCGGCCGCCTCGAGCGCCTGCACATACGCCGCATGCTCACGCACGACACCGTCGAACGACGGCGCACCCACATCGACCGCCCGCAAGCCGTCAACGACGGAAGGCGAGGGCGCCCGCGCCAGCGCGCGATCGAACTCATAGACGGTCATGCGTGCACCTCAATCCAAAAACGTCGGCCGCTTCTTCTTCGGCCGCGTCCATACCACGCCCGGATATCCCTTCAATGGCACCAGCCGTTCGCCGAGATACGTCCACTCCTGCAACTCCTCGATCCCGATGTGATAGAGCGGCTCGCGCCCCGTCCGCCCGCTGAACAACGATCGCGGCACATTGACCATCGTCGGCGAATGCGCCCGCTCGTACATCAGCGGCGTCCCGCAGCGTTTGCAGAACGAACGCACGCGCCCGGCAGCCTTATCCGCATACCGTCCAATCGACGTCTCGCCCTTGGTCACGCGAAACCGGCTCTTATAGCTCCCGACAAAGGTCGCATACGCCGCCCCATGCGCGCGCCGGCTCGCGGCCGAGTGATCGTGCCAAGCCCACCGCGCCGGCACGCCGATCTCGACTTCGACGTTGCCGCAAAGGCACTGCCCCGCGATCCATGTTGCGGATGCACTCGCGCGTTTGCGGGGCTTCTTCTCGTCGTTCACCACGATCCTCCGACCTGGGCCGATGTTGCCCATCTCCTCACGCCTTCGCTAGGCTCCGCGCGAGCTAAACAGGCGGCGAAGACCGCGAAGTTCGGGGGAAGAAGCACATGGTCGCGACAACCGATGTCAGCAGCGAGGCGGCAGTCGCCTTAAAGCCCCGCGGCGCGGAAATCTCGATCCAGTCCATCCTCGCCGGCATGATCGTGGCCCTCATCATGGGTCTCTCATACCCCTACATGGTGCTGAAGCTCGGGTTCGGCCCGAACGTCTCGATCGTCTCCGCCTTCTTCGGCTTCGTGATCTTGAGCGTCATCGCCCGCAAGAGTTACGACCGCTGGCAAAACAACATCGTTCAAACGGCAGGCACCTCGGCCGCGCAAACCGCCTTCATGTGCATCGTGCTTGCCTCGTTCGACATGCTGCGCGAGTCCAAGATCGTCGAGTTCCACCTCCAGCCGACGCCGTTCCAGACCTTCACCTGGCTGACTGTCGCAGCGCTCCTCGGCACGCTGCTCGCCGTGCCGCTGCGCAAACACTTCGTCGTCGACGAGAATTTGCCCTATCCCGACGGCACCGCCGCCGCCGAAACATTGAAAGTCCTCGACCCGCCGCGCGACGTCGGCAAGGACGACATCAAGTGGATACAAGCGCGCCGCGCCGCGATCCTTCTCGGCATCGGCCTCGTCCTCTCGGGCGCGCTCATGCTGTTCCGCGAAGACGCTCAGATCTTGAAGATCATCCCCGAAGGCTGGACTCCCGGCGACCTGACGATCGGCGCCGCCGGCGCCTCCGTCATCGTCGCCGCGATGGGCGTAGGCTTCTCGTACAGCCTGCTCAGCATCGGCAGCGGCATCATCATCGGTCTGCGCATCAGCTTCTGGATGCTCGTCGGCGGCGCGCTCGGCTGGATCGTCGCCCCCTATCTGTTGGTGCAGGAAGGAATCCTTCCCGACCATCCCACGCGCACGCAGGTGCTCTATTGGATCATGTGGCCTGCGATCGGTATGGTCATGGCGGCAGGCTTGACGATCCTCGCCGTCCGCTGGCGCCTCCTCACAGAGGCCTTCCGCGCCGTCGGCTCCGCCGGCACCGCCAGCAACGAATTCCCCTTGAGCCTGGTCATCATCGGCGTCCTCGGACTGACGGCGGCGCTCTGCTATTTGCAGCAGCTCTATTTCGGCATTGAGATCTGGATGACGCTGGTCATGATCGTGACCTCGCTTCCGCTGATGCTGGTCGGCCTCCGCGCACTCGGCGAAACCAATTGGGGACCGATCTCCTCGCTCTCGAACCTCATGCAAGGCCTGTTCGCCGCCATCGCGCCCGGCAACATCAACGCCAACATCCTGGCCAACGGCACCACCGGCACCGTCGCCTCGACATCGGAAGCCTTGATGCAAGACTACCGCGCCGGCCACCTCATCGGCTCCACACCGCGCGCCATGACCTACGCGCAGCTGATGGGGGCACCCATCGGCGCCGCCGCTCTCGCCTGGAGCTATCCGCTTCTGGTTTCCACATACGGCATCGTCGGCGAACACGCACAACTCGCGGCGCCTTCGGCCCGCCGCGCCGCCGGCTTCGCCGAAGTCCTTTCCGCCGGCGTCGACAAACTCCCGGCGACGGCACTCTTCGCCGCCGGCATCGCGATCGCCCTAGGCATCCTCTTCGCGCTGATGGAGCTCAACAAGAACCTGCGCGCCTTCACGCCGTCGCCGACCGCGATCAGCATCGGCGCCCTCATCCCCTTCGCCGCCAACGCCCCCATTCTGGTCGGCGCCATTTTCGCCGCCCTCTGGATGCTCGTCTCCCGCCGCACCGCGAATGTCTACATGATACCGCTCGCCTCAGGCTTCATCGCCGGCGAGGCCCTCGTCGCGATCCTGGTGCCGGTGATCCTCTGGGTGCAGACGCTCGGCTAGGGCAGGGCGTCGCGCGCCAACCGGTCGGCGCGCCGAATCAACGTCGGGATGCGGTGCGCCCCATGCATCGCGCGCACACCGGCCGCCGCGTCGTCGTCGGACATGCCGATTGCGGTGACATAAAGCGGCCGCGTCGCCGACCCGCGAACCACCTGCGCACACCACGACTGCGCACCGGCAAACGCCGTCTTCGCAACACCGACGACTGCGCAAGCACCGCCAAGCGCCGCATGCAAATGAGTACCCAATCCCGCCCGGCCGCCCGCGTCCAGCCGAACATATCCATCGATGATGACAACGCTGGGCGCTACCTTCGCCGCCTTCAGCACCTCGAGCAACAGCGGCAGCTCGCGCTTGTAAAAAGCACCAGGTTCATATGAAGCGGCGGCGGCGGAACGCATGACATATTCGCTCAGCGGTTGATGCGAATCCCACGCGTCAAACACCACGCACGCGACGCTCGCGTGGCTCTGCGAATAAGCGGCGTCAAGAACGGCAAACACGTTATCTCTGATAATGAACTTGCGAGATCGCGCCCGTGCATTTGTCGATGCGCATGGACAGACCGCCACCCCCGCTGGTGACAGTGACGCAATTCTCGATCGTCGAGTTCTGGCAGCCGTCGGGTTCCGGGTGCAGAGATTGATAGACAGCCCACGAGGCGGTCTCTTCGCTCACATTGATCGTGTATTTCGCCGTGAACTCCGGACCGCGCAGGCCCAATGCGACCGCCTCGAAGATGCGCTGTGCGGTTTCGGCACTCGCGACAAATGGCCCGCCAATAAATCCCGGTTCCTTTCCGCAGTCGCGCTCAGCCGCAGCGTTTGTGCGCTGGGCATACTGATTGAGACTTGGGGCGGTCACGTAGTTGATCGTTAGGAAGGCGGCGGCGAGCACGAGCAGGCCGCCCACAAAGACCAACAGTCGCATCCTCACGCTCCTTTTCCGCCAGGGCAATCTCTACGTTCAAGGCAGCAGTTTACCCGGGTTCAGAACCCCCGCCGGATCAAGCTCTCGCTTGATCGCGCGAAGCACGGCCATCCCAGTCGCACCTTTCTCGGCCTCAAGCCAAGGCACATGATCCTCGCCCACGCCATGGTGATGGCTGATCGTACCACCGTTCTTCGCGATGGCGTCCGAGGCCGCGGTCTTGATCGTCTTCCACTGCGCGATGTCGTTCTTCAGATCGCGCGGGAAGAGGAAGGTGAAATAGAGGCTGGCCCCGTCGGGATAGGAATGACTGATATGCGCCATCACGATCCCGCGTCCACCAGGCGCAGGCGCCGTCTCGCGCGTCGCCGTCTCGATCGCACCGCGCACGGCATCGCGTAAGCGCCCGACATTCGACCACGTCGTCGCCGTCTCCAGCGTGTCGATGCCGACCCCGCGATCCATCAGCGGATCGCGCAGATACGGCCCGTGAAAGCGCCCCTGATACCAACGCTGCGCAGGCCCCCGTCCCACAGAAACGCCGCGGCACGACTTGATGATCCGCCGCGCCGCACCACGCGCGAAGGCGACGTTCGCCTGATCGCCCTCAAGCCCCAAGATCAACGCGCACGGCTTCTCGCCTAATCCCATCGAGGACAGAAACGCGGCTTGAACCTTGTCCTTCCACGTCCGCGGCTGCCCAACTTTGCCGAACGCTTGGAAGAAATAAGTCTCATCCGGATCCGACAACCGCATCGACGCGACGGGGATCTCCGCCTGCACGATCTTGCGAATGGCCTCCGCGCCGCTCGCGAAATCCGGAAACAAAAACGCCGCGTAGTCGCTCACCGCCGGCGCATGATGAATGCGAAACGTCGCCTGCGTGATGATGCCGAACGCACCCTCCGACCCCGCAACGAGCGCGCGTAGATCAGGACCGGCCGCAGAGGCGGGCAGGGCCGGCAACCGCCACAACCCCTTCGCCGTCGCGACCTCGCCGCCGACGAACCATTTCTCAGCCCTGCCATAGCGGTTCGACTGCTGCCCCGCACCGCGCGCCGCAATCCAACCGCCCAGCGTCGAAAACTCGAACGACTGCGGATGATGCCCGAGCTTCAACCCCTTCGCGCTCAGCGCCGCTTCAAGGTCGCTCCCATAGATACCGGCCTCCGCCGTCGCCGTCATCGACACCTCATCGACACTCAGCATCTTGTTCATCTCCGTGAGATCAAGCGCCACCGACGCCGCAAAATTCCCGCGCGAGCCCGTCACCCCGCCGACAACGCTCGACCCGCCCGCAAACGGAATGACCGCCACCTTGTGGCTCTCCGCCCACTGCAAAACGCGAACGGTCTCATCCCCGGACCGCGGATAGACAACCGCATCCGGCGCATCGTCCAGCTTACCCGCGCGCAGATAGAGCAAATCGTTGTAGCTCTTGCCCCGCGCATGCGACGCCCGCTCGAACGCGCCGTCGCGAACATTCCCCGCGCCGACGATCGCCGCGACGGCATCGCGCGACACCGCGCTTAGCCCGCTCGCGCGAAACTTGACGTCATCGAGTCTCGCGGCAGGCGTATTCGGCAAGTCCTTCACGCCCAAGGCTTCGGCGATCCACGGCCACACCGCCTCGCGCCCCTCGACCGGACTGTGCGCCTTTACCCAGCCCCAACCGTTCCAACGCGTATTCGTACGATCAATCGGCATTCGGCGGCGCTCCGTAAGGGCCTCGCGGGTCGCACGCTACGGCCCCTGCGTCAAGGCCGTCGCTTTCCTTTTTCATTGACTTGAGATGATGTGGTGACGCGTTGTCGGGGACTTGGGGGGACTGCGATGTGGCGTATTTGGATTAGCGCGGTATTGGCCGCGCTCTCAATCACCTTTGCCACAGCTGAGGCGCAGCCGCGCCCCGAAATCCAACGTCTCCCCGACGACGTTGTTCCCACGGCCTACGATTTGGCTTTCACGATCGACCCGCGCGAAAAACGCTTCGCCGGCGAAGCGCGCATTTCGGTGACGCTGACCAAGCCCACGACGGCGTTCGCAATCAACGGCCGCGACCTGCGCGTCACCAAGGCAAGCCTAAGTCCCGAAGGTGGCAAGCCGTTGTCCGCGACCTTCCTCGAAGATCCGAACAATCCCGGCTGGGCGCGCGTTTCGCTTGCCTCCCCGGCGCCGGCAGGCAAAGCGGTTCTCACCATTGCCTACGAAGCCCCGTTCGCAGAGAAGGCTGCAGGCCTCTACCTCAAGGCATCCGAAGACGGCACGGCGTATGCCTTCACGCAGATGGAGCCGCTCTCCGCCCGCCGTGTCTTCCCAAGCTTCGACGATCCACGCTTCAAAACACCGTTCACCGTGACGGTAACGGCGAAGGCCGGCGACACCGTCGTCGGCAACGCCCCGCTTCGCAGCACCGAGTCTGTGCGCGGCGGCCGCGTACGCCACGTGTTTGCGGCGACCGAACCGCTGCCCACCTATCTCATCGCTCTGGCGGTAGGCCCCTTCGACGTGGTCGAAGCCAAGCCCATGGCCAAGACCGCATTGCGCCCGCGCGAAGTTCCGCTCAGGGGCATCGCCTTAAAAGGAAAAGGCCCCGCCTTCGCGACGGCGCTGGCCTACACGCCCGCGTTCATCGAATGGTTCGAGGCGTACTTCGCCGCGCCCTATCCCTACGCCAAGCTCGACCTCATCGCAGTGCCCGACATGCCGGGCGCGATGGAGAACGCAGGCGCCATCACCTATGGCGAGCGTTACATTCTACTTTCGTCGCAATCATCGGCGAACGACATTCGCACCTTTGCCGAACTCCATGCCCATGAACTAGCGCACCAATGGCTGGGCGATCTAGTGACGCCAGCGTGGTGGGACGACATTTGGCTGAACGAGTCGTTTGCGACGTGGATGTCGCGTCGCGCGGGCGGCGCCGTGATGCCGGAAACCGGCCTCGATCGCTCGCTCCGAGACGTAACCGGCCAAGCACTCGGACTCGACGCCTTCCGGAACGCCAAGGCGGTCCGCCGCCCGATACGCACCGAAGAGGACGTCGAGCGCGCCTTCGATTTCGCCACCTACTACAAGGGCGCGGCCGTGATCGCCATGGTCGAAGACTATGTCGGGCGCGATCGTTTCCGTGAAGCCATGCGCACGCACGTCCGTCGTTTCCCGCATGCGAACGCGACGTCGAAGGACTTCTTCGCATCCATCGAGCAGGCGATCGGCGACCCTCAGATCGGCGTCATATTCGAAAGCTTCATCGGCCAAAGTCACGCGCCGATCGTAACCGGTGCGCTGTCGTGCAAAGGCGCGCCGCGCCAGAACGCGACGCAAAGCACCTATGCGCCGCTGGGGCTGCCGTTGCCGGAACAGCGATGGACGATCCCGGTATGCACAAGACCTCTGACCGCATCCGGCTCAGCTCAGCGCACCTGCGCTGTCATGACGGAGCGCGAAGCGCCCCTTTCGTTCGCCGACAAGGCCTGTCCGCAATTTGCCGCGCTAAACGGGGGCGCCGGCTACTTCCACCCGGCTTACGATGCCGACGGTTGGAAGGCCCTCGCAACGCAACTGCCCCGCCTCTCGGCAGACGAACAGCTCACCGCGATAGACGGCGCGCGCGCCGCCTTCGCCTCGAACGCCATCAAAGCGTCCGCGTTCCTCGACGTTCTGGACCGGGCCGGCGCATCGACGGACGCGCGCGTGCTGACGAACGCAATCGGTCAAGTGGAACGACTGGAGATCAACGTCCCTGACGGCGCCGTCGCGTCTTACCGCGCGTGGGTACGCGCGACCTTGGCGGAAGCCTTCTCGCGCACGGCAAAACAAAGGGGCGCACAGGACCAGACCGTGGCGCTGCTCCGCGCGTTGGCGATCAGCGGCCGCGATCCGGCCGTACGCGCCCGCTTGGCCGAGACTGGACGCTCGATGATGGGCGCCTCTCTCCAATTTCCGATGCTGCGCAGTTCGACGCCGCGAGACTTGGCGTTGCGCATCGCCATCGAAGATGGCGGTCCCGAGCTCTTCGCAACGTTGCTGACGGCGGCGCAAGGCAGCAACGATCTGGTGTTCCGCTGGGACGCGCTTCGCGCGCTGGGGCATGCACCGCGGCCGCAAGACCGCGCGGCGTTTGCCGCCGCCCTAAAAGGCTTCAGAGGCGTCGAGGTTATGTTCGTCCTCTTTGAACTTGCAGGCGATCCGGCAACCGCGGCCTTCACCTGGGACATCGCCAAGGCGCAGGCCGACGACCTCATTGTACGCGATGTCGCCTTCGCTCAGCACATCGCACTGTTCGCAAGGGGCCTCTGCACAACGGAAGCCCGTGCCGACGTCGCCGCCTTCATCGCCGCGAACAAGGTGAAGCTCAAAGAGAACGAAGCCACCACGTCGCGAACGCTCGACACGATCGATCACTGCGCCGCGCTGCGCGCCGTACAAGGCCCGCCGCTCGCGGAGGCTCTGCGCACGCGCGACAAAAAAGTGTCGGCGCGGCGCATCGGCAAAGAACAAGACGGCGCGGTTACCCTGGTGTTCGACCAGTTATCCGCCGCCTCAGCTGAACGCGACGCGACGTTCGGCGAAGTCGTGGCCGCCTGCGGTCGGAAGTTTCCGCAAGGTGCCTCGCCGTTGGAAATCTGCGCCGCCAACGACGCGCCTGCTGCCTGCCGCAACATTCGTCTGATGGAGCAGTGCGTGCGTCCCTAAGGACGCGGGATCAAGCCCTAAACTTCAGTGCTTTGGGCATCACTTCGAACATCGCGGGCAACTTCCCCGGCGTCTCGCCGTCGACTTCCAGGAACACCGGCGCGCCCCCGGTCGCCTCAACCGGCGTCGCGATGATCGATGCGCCGCGAAACACCTTCACATGCGGGTTGTTCACATGCGCCCCCGTGTAGATCTGGTTCATCGACCGCATGATGTCCTTCATCGGTGCATCGCCGATCACGATGACGTCCAGCATGCCGTCGTCCGGCAACGCATCCGGCGCAACGCGCATGCCGCCGCCGAAGAACTGTCCGTTGCACACCGCGCACGTCGAAACCGAAACGACGTCGTCGAACACATTGTCGACCTTCAACCGCACGGGCTTCGACTTGTACTTGAACATGCTGACGACGCTGCCCCACGTGAACGCAAAGCGCCCCGTGAAGCGTTTGATCCGCGTCGCGCGATTGACGCGATGCATCACGTCGCCGCTCATCCCAAAGCTTGCGATGTTCGCGAAGTGCCGCCGCCCCGTCTTCCCGTCGTCGGTGAGATAACTCAGCTGCCCCACATCGATGCGGCGCACTTGGCCTTCGGCGATGCGCTTGAGCGAGGCATCGAATCCGGCGTCGATATCGAAGGTCTTGCGAAAATCGCCACCCGTGCCCGTGTTCAGCAATGCGAACTCGGCCTCCGGATTGATCGCAATCCCGTTCGAGAAAAACCCGTTCACGACCTCATTGATCGTCCCGTCGCCGCCGACCGCCACGACGCGCCCGAATCCATCGCGCAACGCATGCGAGGTGAGCCGCGCCGCATCCATCGGCCCGTTTGTCAACGCAACCGTCAGATTCCCGGTGACGTCGGAAAGCCGCCGCGCAATCATATCGGTATCGCGCCCGGTCTTACCCCCGGCCGATCGTGGATTGATCACGGCGAGCGTCTTCATCATGCGCGCGCCAAAGCCTCATAGCGCCAAGCGATCGACGCGATCTGCCGCTGCTTCTCCGCCTCAGTCCAACCCAATTCGGACGCCATGATCGACGCCGCGTCTTCCACCGCGCGCGGCTCAAGCGGCCCCAACGTCCCAAGCCCCGTGCGCCGGAACAACGCGTCGTCCAACGTCATCGCCATTTCCGATCGTACGGCGAACGCCACTTCCGCGGCAATGTCCGGCAACCGCTGCGACAGACACCGCGCCAAAGCCGGATCGGCCTTCGCAAGCGCAAACACATCGTCCGCCCGCGCACCATAATTGCGCGCCACGTTCTGCACGATCGAAGGCGTGAACGGCCGATGCTTGACGCCCAAACGCTCGACGAACAACCGGAACTGCCCCGTCGACCCCGGCAGCGGCGCTTCATCCGTATCGCAAGCCTTGCCGTTGAACGTCAGCTTCTCACCGATCAGATCGACGCACTTCTCCGCAATGTCACGCGACGTCGTCCACTTGCCCCCGATCGCCGATAGTAGATTGCCGGGCCCACCCTCCGCGCCATGATCGACGATCTCAGCCTTCCGGCTCGCGTTGTAACTGTTCTTCGACCCGTCATCGACCAGCGGCCGAATACCCGCATACACATACTGCACGTCGTCGCGCGTCAGCTTTAGCTGCGGCATGCCTTCGTTCACAAACGCAAGAAAGCTGTCGATGTCTTCCGAAGTCGCGTGCAACTCATCGGGCTTGCCTTTGAACACCGTATCGGTGGTCCCGATGATCGTATGCTCGCGCCACGGCAGCACGAAGAAGTGCCCGCCCTTATGCGCAATCGTCAGCGCATGCCCGTTGGTCAGCCCGCGCGTCACAATGTGAATGCCTTTCGACCGGATCAGCTTGTGCGAAGATTCGCCGCCGCCGACCATCTCCAGCAACCGGTCCGCCCAAGGCCCCGCCGCGTTGACGAACAGCCGCGCCCTCACCTCGACCTCGTCGCCCGTCATCCCATCGCGCACGCGCACCGAAGACAGCCCGTCGGCCTCGCGCTCGAACGAAACCGCTTCCGCATAATTCGCGATCACCGCGCCATGCGCCACCGCGTCCATGAGGCACTCAAGCCCCAACCGCTCCGGCGAATACATCTGGCAATCGTAATAGAGCAGGGCGCCCTTCAACCGTTCGCTATCGACGACCGGCTCAAGCGCCCGCGCCTCATCCGCCGACACCGCACGATGCGCCGTCATATGCTGATCCGGATCGTCCAACCGGTTGCGGTCGTACGACAGCCAATCATAAAGCGTGAGCCCCGTCCCCACGATCCAATTCTCCGCCGCGCTGGTGATCGGCACCATGAACTTCAGCGGATAGACCATGTGCGGCGCGATCTTCTCCCACACCCGCCGCTCGCGGAGCGACTCGCGGATCAGCGAAAACTCCATCGTCTTCAGATAGCGCAACCCGCCATGCACCAGTTTCGACGAACCGGAACTCGTGCCGCACGAAAAATCGCGCTTCTCGACCAACGCCACCGAAAGCCCGCGCCGCGCCGCATCGCGCGCGATGCACGACCCGGTGATCCCGCCGCCGATAATCGCGACGTCGAACGTAGAGCCCAAAGCGGAGAAGTTGCGCTGCATGGACCTTTGTCTACACGGGCGCCAACGGCGCGGAAAGCCCCGCCTTGAGGGCGCATCGCCGCCCCTGTAGGCTTCATCCCACCACGCCATTCCAACATCGCAACAGAGAGATTCACCATGCCCCAGATCAAAGCCAACGGCCTCTCGTTCGAATACGAATCATTCGGCAAGGAGTCCGATCCCGCGATCCTCCTCATCATGGGCTTCTCGGCACAGATGACGCTCTGGCCCGTCGAACTCTGCGAGGGGTTGGCTTCGCGCGGTTACCGCGTCATCCGCTTCGACAACCGCGACATCGGCCTATCGCAGAAGCTCGACAATCTGGGCATGTTCAACCCGACCGAAGCCTTCATGAAGGTCGCATCCGGCCAACCGCTCGCGGGCCCCTATCTCGTCACCGACATGGCGAACGACGCCGTCGGCATCCTAGGCGCGCTCGGCATCAAGCAGGCACACATCGTCGGCGCCTCGATGGGCGGCATGATCGCGCAAACCGCGGCGGCGACCCATCCCGACAAAGTGCTGAGCCTGATCTCGATCATGTCCACGACCGGCCGCCCCGGCCTGCCGCCCGGCAAGCCCGAAGCGATGGCGGTGCTGACCATGCCGCCCGCGAATCTCGAACGCGAAACGCGTATCGCCCATGCGATGAAGATTTGGCGCACCATCGGCAGCCAGCCCATCTACGCCGCGACCGACGCCGAACTCCGCGCCACCGCCGAACGCGAGGTCGACCGCAGCCCGTATTATCCGCCCGGCATGGCGCGCCAGCTCGTCGCGATCTTGGCCTCCGGCCCACGCACCGAGCTGCTGAAGAAAGTGAAGGCGCCGACGCTCGTGATCCACGGCGGCGACGACCCGCTGGTCCCGGTCGAAGGCGGCAAGGACACGGCCGACTCGATCGCCGGCGCGCGCCTGAAGATCATCCCCGGCATGGGCCACGACTTCACGCAGAAACTCGTGCCCGTCTTCCTACGCGAAATCGCCGACTTCGTCAGCGAAGTGGATGCGAAACGAAAGTAACCAACCGCGCGCGTCAGCGCGCAACAGAATCAGTCTAACCACCAAGACACCAAGGCACAAAGAACCCGAGCCTCTTGGTGCCTTGGTGTCTTGGTGGTTAGGCTGAATCGCCATCGCGCTAACGCGCGAAAGGAATCCGAATGACCAAGATCAAAGCCAACGGCATCGAGATCGAATACGAACTCTCAGGCCCGGTGAACGGCCCGCCGCTGCTCTTGATCATGGGCTACAGCTCGCAGATGACCTCGTGGCCTGACGAATTCCACGAAGCCTTCGCGAACGCAGGCTTCCGCGTCATCCGCTTCGACAACCGCGACACCGGCCTCGGCCACAAGCACCACGGCATCCTCCCCGACATCCGCGCCGCCGCCAAAGCCATGGCGGAAGGCAAAAAGCCCGACGTCCCCTACACGCTGAACGACATGGCCGACGACGGCGCGGCGCTTCTCGACGCGCTCGGCATCCAATCTGCGCACGTCGCGGGCGCCTCGATGGGCGGCATGATCGCGCAACTCATGGCGATCCGTCATCCGGCAAAGGTGCGCAGCCTCATCTCGCTGATGTCGACGACCAGCGACCCGTCGCTCCCGCGCTCCGACCCGAAGGCGCAAGAAGCGCTGATGTCCAAGCCGGCATCGGAAGACAAAGACGCCGTCGCCGACCACGCGGTGAAAACCCGCCTCGTGATCGGCAGCCCCGGCTTCCCGGAAGACCAAGCAAAGGTGCGAGCGCGCTTCGCCGCCAACTACGACCGCAGCTATTATCCCGAAGGCGCGATCCGCCAATGGACCGCGATCATGGCGACGCCCCCGCGCACGGAGCAGCTGAAGAAGCTGAACGTGCGCGCGCTCGTCATCCACGGCGACGCCGACATCTTGATCCACCCCGACGCCGGCCGCCACACCGCGGCGCTGATCCCGAACGCGCGCCTGGAGATCATCGAAGGCTGGGGCCACAACATGCCCATCGCCGCCGTCCCAACCATCGCCGGCCACATGATCGACTTCATGCGCGAGGTCGAACGCGACAGGGCTGAGGCGTTCGCCAGACCGGTCACCCCCGGCTGCTGCGGCCGCACATGAAAATCTTCATCACAGGCGCCTCAGGTTTCGTCGGCGGCGCATTCGTCAAGGCGTACGCGAAGACGCACGACATCACGGCCATGTCGCGCAGCGACAAGAGCGACGCCGCCATCCGCGTGCTCGGCGCAACACCGGTGCGCGCGGCGCTCGGCGACGTGAAGACGGAACAGCTCAAAGGCTTCGACGCCGTCGTCCACTGCGCGGCTTACGTCGAAGAATGGGGCCCGTGGGCGGACTATTGGCGCGTCAACGTCGACGGCACGAAGGAGCTGCTGATCGCCGCCAAAGGCGCCGACGTCAAACGCTTCGTCCACATCGGCACAGAGGCGGCGCTCTTTCACGGCCAACACATGCGCAACGTCGATGAGCACTACCCGCTGTCGCTGAACTCGCCATACCCTTACGCCCGCACCAAGGCGCACGCGGAAAAAGCGGTGCGCGAAGCCAATGACTCAGGCACCGGCTTCACCACCATCGTCGTCCGCCCGCGTTTCGTCTGGGGCCCCGGCGACCAAACGATCCTACCGGTCGTCAAAGCCATGGTGGAGAAAGGCCAGTTCGCCTGGATAGACGGCGGCCGCAACAAAACCTCGACCACCTACATCGGCAACCTCACCCACGCGATGAACCTCGCGCTGACGAAAGGGCAGGGCGGCAACGCCTACTTCGTGCTCGACGGACCGCCCGTCGTCTTCCGCGAGTTCATGACCAAGATGCTGAACGCCGGCGGCGTTACACCGGGCGACCGCGCCATCCCCGGCTGGGTCGTGCGCACGATCGCCTATCTCGGCGAAACGACCTACCGCGCGCTCAACATAAAATCCAAACCCCCGCTCACCCGCTTCACCGCCAACATCATGTCGCGCGACTGCATCCTCATCGACGACAAAGCCAAACGCGAAATGGGCTACGCACCGGCCTTCACCATCGACCAGGGCCTCGAGGCTCTCAAACAATCGCTCTAACGTTGACTACCTACCGTAAGCGGGAAAACTTCTTCGAGAAGGGCGAGCGCGAATGGCGCGTCGATCCCCATGCGCTCGTCCTCCGCACGCCCGAAGGCATAGAGATGGCCTACGCCTGGCGTGACGTCACGAGGGTTCGCCTGCGCTACGCCCCCACGCGCGCCAAGACAGGCCGCTACGTCTTCGACGTCGCATTCAAGAACGGCGTCGATTGGTCGATCGACAACATCCATTTCGCCGGCCTCGCCGACTTCGAGGAACGCAACGCGACCTACACGCCCTTCGTCCACGCCGCCCTCGCGCGCATCAAAGCCGAAGCGCCAACCGCCAAAGCCTATGCCGGCGCGACGCCGCTCAGCTATTACGGCCAATCCGCCTTCGTTCTCGCGGCCTTTGCAGCGCTCGCCGCCGTGCTCCTCACGCTTCCGGTTCTCGACGGTATCCCCGGCGTCGCCATCGTCAAGCTGCTGATCGTCGCCGCCATGCTCCCGTTCCTGATCAAATGGTTGCGCACCAGCTACCCGCGCGCCATCACGATCGACGCAATCCCGGAGAGCGCGCTGCCGAAAAAGTAACGCAGCGCGCTCTTCCTCCCCTATGATGCGCAAACATCGGGAGAGGAACAGCCATGTCGTCCTTCACGCCCACGGACGCGCGCGGACGCATCGTCAATCCGTTTGCCGGCCGCGATCTCAACTGGCTCCTCGACATGCGCGCCGAGACGCGCCGCGATTACCCGTTCCTGGTGTGGGAACCGTTCGAAGGCGAGCGCCAAACATGGACCTACGGTGAGTTCCGCGACCGCGTCCTGCGCGTTGCCGCCGGCCTGCAAGCGCGCGGCGTCAAAGCCGGCGACCACATCCTCGTCCATCTCGACAATTCGCCGGAGATGGAATTCCTCTGGTTCGCCTGCGCCAGACTCGGCGCGATCGTCGTCACGACGAACACGCGCTCGGCCGGCGCCGAACTCGAATACTTCGCCGCCAACTGCAAGGCCGTCGCGGCCATCACGCAACCCGAATACGCGGAACTCGTCGCGCAGAACGTCAAGTCCGTCCGCTGGCTCGCCGTCACCGAACACACAGCCGACGGCGCCCCGGCACCCGCAAACCAAAAGCCCGACAAGGCAACCGCCTTCTCGTCGATCGACGGCGACCCCGCAGACCTCCCGAACATCGAGCCCGATCCCTGGCGTCCGGGCTCGGTGCAATACACGTCCGGCACGACCTCGCGTCCGAAGGGCGTGCTCTGGACGCAAGGTAACGCCCTCTGGGGCGCGCGCACGTCGGCCGTGCACGAAGGCTTGACGGAGAACGACGTCCACCACGTCGTCATGCCCTCGTTCCACACCAACGCGCGCACCTATTCCATCCTGCCCACGATGTGGGCCGGCGGCACGGTGGTGATGCAGCCGAAATTCTCAGCCCGCCGCTGGTGGGACGTCGCGCTGCGCAACAAATGCACCTGGGCCTCCACCATCCCCTTCATGATGAAAGCGCTGATGGAATACGAGGTGCCGAAGCATCACTTCCGCATGTTCGGCAACGCCGTGAACGAACCGCCCTTCGATGCGTTCTTCGGTGTACGGACGATCGGCTGGTGGGGCATGACCGAAACGGTGACCCAAGGCCTCATCGGCGACGCGCTGCTTCGCAACCGCTCGATGTCGACCGGCAGACCCGCGGCCGGCTACGGCATTCGCGTCGTGCGCGACGACGACCTGTCGACAGCGGTTGATCCCGGCGAAACCGGCCACCTGCAAGTCCAAGGCGTACGCGGTATCCAACTCTTCGCCGAATACCTCAACAACTGGGAAGCCATGCGCGAAAGCTTCACGGTCGACGGCTGGTTCATCACCGGCGACCGCGTAACGCTTGACCACGACGGCATGATCACCTTCGCCGACCGCGACAAAGACATGCTGAAAGTCGGCGGCGAGAACGTGGCCGCCTCCGAAATCGAACGCGTTATCGCCTTAGTCCCCGGCGTCGCCGAATGCGCAGTCGTCGCCCAAAAACACCGCATGCTCGACGAAGTCCCCGTCGCCTTCGTCATACCGGCGCCCGGCCAACCGGTGGAAGGCAACACCGATCTCCCGACCGCCATCACGGCCGCCTGCAAAGCCCAACTCGCGGACTTCAAACGCCCCCGCCAAGTGATCCTAGTGTCGGAGTTCCCTCGCAGCACACTGGAAAAAGTCAGCAAACTCGACCTCCGCAAACGCCTGCCGCAAACCGGCTAGCGCAAGCGCAGAAGGTGCTGTGCGAGACGATCGCGCGCATGCTGACGGACGAGCATGGCGTCGCAACTGAACGCGAGGCAAAGCTGGCGCTGAACCCGTATCGGCGCGGGAGAGCGACCTCGAAAACACGTGATCGCCCTTCGATGGTTTGCGACATCGTAACAAGTATCCGAACACGGGAACAAACGAAGCTCCGCTTACGTTGCGTAACGCGGGGTCCATTCGCGACGTAAGCATTGTGGGCACGGGCAGCGTTGCCGCCGGATGCGGAAGGAAGCTCACATGTCGAAATTTGCTGGATGGTTGAATCACATAGCGGCGATCGAATCGGCGCCCAACACTCTGGACTTGTGGGCGCAGGCAAAGGTGCTGGGCCTCGATTTTGGCGCGGACGCGTTGATGGTCATCGCAAGCGAAACATTGGACGGAACGACGGCGGCAAAGCAGTTGTACAGCGATGCGGTGGGCGCGCCGGTGCTGACGCTCGCGATGGAGGGACTGTGGCGCGACGCTGTGTTCACACGAGCGTTGGGAAGCTCCAGCGCGTTCGCGTTGTCCGACGTCTCCAAGCACGGCGGACCTTTTGTATCGCTTTTGCAGACCATGGCGGCCGGGGGCGACGCGCTGGTGGTGCCGGTCGCCGATCCAGATGCATCCGGCTGCGTCGTTTTCGCCGGCGCAAACCTTGACCTGACCGGCCTCGCGCGAGCGATCCTTTTTGTCGCCGCCTTTGCAGCTCTGACGCGTGCTTTCGACCTCGGCAATTGGGCGGGGTCCGGCGCCTTGAAGCGCGCGAACAGACTGACCGACCGCGAGACGGAGTGTCTGCGCTGGGTATCGATCGGAAAGACGGATGGCGACATCTCGTTGATCCTAGGCATCTCGCCGCGCACTGTCCGCTTTCACATTACCAACGCCAAGGCAAAGCTCGGCGTCAACACGCGCATTCAAGCGGCAGCCAAGGTCATCACGGAAAGCTACGCCGCCTGATTCGTGTTTCGCCTCGCGGGAACGCTTCGCAGCACCAATTCTGTAGCCTCGCGCTTAAGGCGCGGGACGCAAAATGGGAACGCGCGTCGCCGCAAACCAAAAAAGACCTTGCTCGAAGTCGCCCTCAACGGTGGCTGAACGCGCGCTGGCGGCGCTCTTGCCTGCGCCTCGATGTAAGAGCCGCTTTGCACCCAGCGTAGCTGAAAAAGACAAAGAACCCCGGCCAGCCTTTCGGCCAACCGGGGCTTTAATCTAGCCGACTGCGCTGGCGACTAATCGCGCCAGTTGTCGCGTCGTCCATCGCGCCAGTCGCGGCGGCCGCGGTGACGGTCCCGGTCGCGCGTCGTGTCGTAGTACGACGTGCGGCGGTTCTGACGATACCAGTTGCGTTCGCGGTCGTTGCGCCAGCTGTGCCAGCGGCGATCGCGATCGTAGTAGCCGTCGGAATAGGCGAATACGACGTTGCCGAACTGGATCACGAAAGAGTCGTTGCCGTCTCTGCGGTCATTGTAATAACCGCCACGGTCGTCGTTATAGTATCCGGCCTGGCAATATTCCTGCTGCACCACGCGTCCGCCGTTGTTACGGCAGGTCGACGGCGACGACTGGAAGTAGTCGCCGTTGTTGTAGCAGCAGGGCTTCGAAGCGGCTTCCGCCGGCGCGGCGGTCGTCATCGCGCTAAGGCACGTCGCGCCGAAGAGAGCGATCAGTGTTCCCGTATATTTCATGAGTGGTACTCCTATGCGTGCGTCATCGATTGGGTTTGAAGCAACGCACGGCGGGTGATCGGTTGAACGGCACGGTCACAAGCAGGCGCTTCCTCATCCGGCGGTTTCTCGACTTCGCCGTCACAGGATCAAACGCCACCACGTCCAAGGCGGTTCCCAAGTTCCAGGCTTGGCCGCGCCCTATATCGACAGTTTGCGAACAAATCGCCGTTATTGCAGCGGATCCATTCGAATGCGGGAAAAGACCTAGGCCCGCCGCTTCAGCGGCAATATCACCGGCGCCCCATTGTGTTCGCCGATAAACGCATCGATCCCGAACACCTGGCGCAAATTCTCGCTCGAAAGAACCGCGCCCGGCGCCCCATCGCTCGCAACGCGCCCTTCCGACAGCAACACGACGCGCGAACAATGCCGCGCCGCCACCGAAAGGTCGTGCAACACCACAACGACAAGAGAGCCCGCTCGCGCCGTCGCCTGCAAAACTTCCATCGCATGCAACTGATGCGAAGGATCAAGCTGCGCAAACGGCTCATCGGCGAGAAGGATCTTCGCCTCACCCGCAATCGCCCGCGCGAGCAACGCCCGCGCCCGCTCGCCACCGGACAAGGCGGTCGCCGGCCGTTCCGCCAACTGCGCGACGTCGCAAGCCACCATTGCTCGCTCAACGGCGGCGGCATCGGCGGGCGAGGGCCGCCCAAACCGCCCCGCATAAGGCAAGCGTCCCAGCGTCACCAGCGTCCGCACACTCACCGGCCAATGCACCTGCCCACCTTGCGGCAGATAAGCCAACTCCCGTGCAAGCGCATCGCGCGTCCAACTCTCAATCGCCTTGTCGCCGATCGAGATCGAACCGCTCGCGCGCGGAATGAGTCCGGCCGCCACCCGCATCAACGTCGACTTGCCCGATCCGTTCGGCCCCATCACGCCGACAAGCTCGCCGCCCTCAAATGAAGCCGACAAGCCGCTCAACACAACGCGCTGGCCGAGCGAAACCGAAACGTCCTGAAGCGACAGAGCCGTCATTGCGCCTCACGCCTCAACTTGACCACCAGCCACAAAAAGAACGGCACCCCGATCAGCGACGTGAACACGCCCAGCATCAACTCCGGCCCCGAAGGCACCAAGCGCACGACGGTATCCGCAACGACGACAAGCAAAGCCCCGCCGATCGCACTCGGCAACAAAAGCCGCGACGGCATATGCCCGACAAACGGCCGGCAAAGATGCGGAACGATCAACCCGACAAACGCAATCGCTCCGGTGACAGCGACCGAAGCCCCAACTGACAACGCCACGCCAAGCGTCACCAACCGCTGCACAGCCACAACGCGAATGCCAAGCGAAGCCGCCGCCTCATCTCCCAACGTCAACGCATCAAGCGCCTTCGCGGAGAAAGCCAAGATCACAAGCCCCAACCCCACGAACGGCCCCGCCAAATAAAACTCAGTCATGCTGCGATCTTTGAGCGATCCCATCAGCCAATAAATGATCTCGCTGACCGCCCACGGGTTCGGCGCCAGGTTCATGGCCAGCGCCATCAAAGCAGCCGCAAAATTGGCCAGCGCCACACCGGCAAGAATGAGAACCAAAATTCCATTGTCCCGCCCGCTGATCGCGCTCAACAAAGCCGCCGCCGCGAGCGCCCCCAACATCGCCATCAACGGCAACGCCAACGAAAACTCTTTCGACAATCCAAAATAGATCGCAATGACCGCGCCCAGAGACGCACAAGACGCAATCCCCATCACGCCGGGCTCGGCCAGCGGATTGCGCAAGAGCCCCTGCAACGCAGCCCCGCTCATGCCGAGCGACGCGCCGGCCATCAACCCCAACAACATCCGCGGCAAGCGAATGTCGCGCATGATGATCCCGACAGTGCCCTCATCGCCGAGAAGGCCGCTGACGACATCGCCCATCGACAAAGGCGCATAGCCGATGAACAACGACCCCATCGCCGCAACCAGAGTCGCGACGCTTAGACTCACGATCAATCCAATTTCGCCGAAGCGACTTTCCATCCCACGTCACCGCTGCCGGCCCGGCACGATTGCCGAACCTTCAACACTGTCGCCGCGACGGAAAATCCGCTCCCCGCGCGCACCCCGGCGCTGGTTGGACGACGTGATCCGGCAGGTTTCCTGGCTAACGGCTCTGCGCCCCTTGTCCGCCTTCCCACCGGCTTGCGCCTGCAGTGGCCTAATCGACAAGGTGCTCGCCGCTTACAGTTGCGGGGGCAGCCGCGGCTTTGGGCATCGCCCGCACCGCATTCCCTTTTCCTCACCTCTGGAAGAGGCTCGGCACCGGATACGATCTCCCGGTTACTCCCGTTTCAAGGGCGGCGCAAGCCGAGCAATCCGCGCACGCTCCAAAGCCAGCCGCTCGACGGCCTCGCCGACCCAAGGCCCCGGACAAAGCCAAAGCCTGGACGGCATCGAATACAGCTCCGACCGCCCCTCAAGACTGCGAAACGCCGGATGCCGCAAAATACTCTGCGCCCGGCTCGACGAACCGACATAAGCATCGTCCAGAACAAGCAACCGGGGCGCCGCCGCAATCACGGACTCCAGCGGCACGCTCCCATAACTCCCCGGCATCAACGTCGGCGCCAAATTCAAAAGCCCCGCCGTGAGCAGAACATCATTCGTCAGCGTCCCATTCCCCGACGTCACCCCATTAGGCTCATAAACGAGTGCAGTGATGGCAGCACCAGGCAGCGCCCGAGCCCGCGCAATTCGCGCGTCCATCTCGCCAATCATCGCCGCCCCACGCGCGCTCTCGCCCACGGCATCGGCAACGCCTCTGATGATGCCGCGCACATCCTCAAGCGACATGCCGGCGCCGATAACGTGAACGCGCACGCCCAACGTCGCCGCGATCCGGTTCGCGTGCGCGCCGGTATAAACGTCGCCCAACACCAGATCGGGCCGCAGCTCGATAATCTCTTCCGCCCGCGCATTGTTCACCGGAATGCCGCGCGCCAGGTCTGCGTAGTTCGAAATCTGCGGCTCGACCGCAAGGCGGGAGACGGAGATCACCCGCTCACGTCCCGCCAGCACCAACGCCAACTGATCCGCGCACACATTGGTCGACACGATCCGCCGCGGCGCATCTGCAAACGCAGCACCCGCGAGCGCTACGGCAAGTACGGCAATGAAAAAGCGAACGATCATCGAGGCCTTGTCCCAGGGACCGAGGGACAGCCTATAGTCGCTCCATCAACATTCCGCCAGACGAGGAAACGCCCATGACCTATCAAACCCTGTCGATCCGCAAAGACGGCGCCGTCGACCACGTGACGCTCAACCGGCCGGACAGTTTGAACGCGCTCAACCGCCGGATGGTCGAAGAACTGCTCGACTATTTCGGCGCGCTCTATTGGGACAAGTCCGTGCGCATCGTCGTCATACGCGGCGCGGGCAAAGCCTATTGCGCCGGCCTCGACCTCAAAGAGCGCGACAACAGCAGCGGCCCGAACTCGCCGGCGAACGCCCTGACGCGCCAGCGCCAGATCAGCGAAATCGTCATGCGCATGCGCCGCTGCCCGCAAGCGATCGTGTCCCTCGTTCACGGCCCGGCCTGCGGCGGCGGCTTCGCCTTGGCGCTCGCCAGCGACATCCGCATCGCCGGCGCCAGCGCACGCATGAACGCCGCCTTCATCCGCATCGGCCTCTCGGCCTGCGACATCGGCGTGAGCTATTTCCTGCCGCGCCTGGTCGGTACGTCGGTCGCGTCCGAACTGATGCTCACCGGCCGCTTCATCAACGCCGACCGCGCGCTGCGCGTCGGCCTCGTGAGCGAAGTCGTACCCGACGACAAGATGGAAGAAGCGGCCGCGTCCTATATCGACGAGATGCTGACCACCTCGCCGCTGGGCCTCCGCATGACCAAAGAATGCCTGAACATGAGCGTCGACGCCGGCAGCCTGGAGGCCGCCGTCGCGATGGAGGATCGCAACCAGATCCTGTGCGCGCAAACCGGTGACTTCAACGAAGGCGTCCGCGCCTTTCTAGAAAAACGCCGGCCGGCCTACCAGGATCGCTGACGGATGAAGGATCGGTGGCTCTATCTGCGCGGCGGCGACGTTTCCCTGTTGATCGATGCGCGACCGGGTGGCGAAGCGTTGCCGCGCGCTTTGCATTTCGGCGCAGACCTTGGCGCCGCGCCTGACTTCGACGCCATCGCCGCGACGGCGCCCAACGTGCTCTGGGGCGCACGGTTGGACGTGCCGTGTCCACCGTGTGTGATGCCGGGGGCCGAAGCGGGCTATTTTGGAACGCCGGCCATTGTGCCGTCATACGCATCGCGCTGGACGTTCGATCGCGTCGACCAAACCGCCGAAGGCTTCGACCTGCTTTTCGACGTTGCGACGGGCGAGCCGCGAAACGCGTTCGTGCGGATCGAATATCGAATGTCGCCGCATGGCGTGCTGGCGTCGCGCGCGTGTGTGCATCCCTCGCCTGACGGGTTTCCGGACGGCTTGCACTGGCTTGCGGCATTGGCTTTGCCGCTGCCCGCTTCGGCGCACGAGGTCATGTCGTTCGGCGGCGATTGGGCACGCGAGTTCCGGCCCCAGCGGCAAACGCTGGAGACCGGCGCGCTCGTCTTTGAATCTCGGCGCGGCCGGCCGGGACACGATCGCTATCCTGGCTTGTTCGTCGGCGCGCCGGGATTCGGCGACGACCGCGGCGACGTCCACGCGATCAGCCTCGCCTGGAGCGGCAGTCATCGCCTCAGCGTCGAACGATTGCGCGAGGGCGAGGTCGTCATACAAGCGGGCGAATTACCCACGAATGGCGAACGCACCGGCGATCGATACGAGACCCCCTGGTGTTATGCGACATTCTCGCCGCGCGGGTTGAACGGCGCGATGCAGACACTGCATGCGTTCGTCCGCGAGCGAATCATCTCGCGCGCCGTCGCCGCCAAAGCGAGGCCCGTGCACTACAACACGTGGGAGGCAGTCTACTTCAAACACGACGTGGCGACGCTGAAGGACCTCGCGACCCGGGCGGCGGCCGTGGGCGCCGAACGCTTCGTGCTCGACGACGGCTGGTTCAAAGGACGCGACGACGATCGCGCCGCACTGGGCGATTGGATCGTCGATGCAAACAAGTATCCGCACGGCCTTACGCCCCTGATCGATCATGTTCGCGGCCTTGGTCTCGAATTCGGTCTTTGGGTCGAGCCAGAAATGGTCAATCCCGACAGCGACCTGGCGCGGGCGCATCCCGATTGGCTGCGGTGCGAGAGTGCTCTCCCGCCGGTTCTGCAGCGGCATCAAGCCGTCCTCGACATCGCCCGCGCCGAGGTTTCGACCTACCTGTTCGAAGCACTCGACTCGTTACTCGCCGAGCATCCGATCTCGTACCTGAAATGGGACATGAACCGCGATGTCACGGGCGCCCGTCACGGCGCTTATGTGCGGGCGCTCTACGCATTGATCGATCGCTTGCGGGCTGCGCATCCCGACGTCGAGATCGAGACCTGTGCGAGCGGCGGCGGCCGATGCGACTACGGAATGCTCGCACGGACAGAGCGCGTTTGGGTTTCGGATTCCAACGACGCCCTCGACCGCTTCGAGATCCAGCGCAACGCCAATCTGTTTCTCCCGCCCGAGATTGCGGGCGTGCATGTCGGGCCGGCCGCTTGTCACATCACAGGCCGGCGCCTCAGCCTCGATCTTCGCGCGCACGTGGCGCTGTTCGGGCACATGGGCCTTGAACTCGATCTGCGCGAGTTGAACGAAGCGGATGGTGAGCGCCTTCGTCAGCATCTTGCCAACCACAAGCGGTTTCGCGAGCTCATTCATGCCGGGTGTTATTGGCGTATCTCCTTCGACGATCCGGACCATGCCGGCATATGCGTGAGCTCCGACGCCGAGGCGTTAGTGCTTGTCGTACGCACCGGCTCGGCGGCGTTGGGGCGCGGGGCGGTGCTCAAAGTGCCGGGTCTCAACGACGAGCGCGTCTATCGTGCCCTGGCGGTAGCGCCGGTTACGGCGAGCGTCGCGCACGGCCTTTCCGCTACGCTCGCAAAGGGCGGCGCCGCGCTCTCGGGCCGTGTGCTGGCGGCGCGCGGGCTAGAGCTCTTTCTCCCGCGGCCGGAGACGTCGCTTCTTCTGCACTTCGGCGCTGCGTGACCCTTTCTTGCCTTGTTAAGGTCGACGCGCGATAACGGCCACGATTCATTCAATTCAGCGGATCCGCCATGCCCTCCTACAAAGCCCCGGTTGCCGACTTCGAATTCCTGATGTTCGATGTGCTCGAACTCGAGAAGCACACCGACCTTCCAGGTTATGCCGACCTCGACCGTGCGACGGTGCACGACGTGCTCGAGGGCGCGGGCAAGTTCATGTCCGAGATCCTGCAGCCGTTGAACCAATCGGGCGATGAGGAAGGCTGCCATTTCGAAAACGGCGTCGTCCGCACGCCGAAGGGCTTCAAGGAAGCCTATCAAGCCTACTGCGAGGCCGGCTGGAATCGCCTCGGCGTGCCGGAACAATTCGGCGGCGCCGGCTTGCCGATCATCTTGACCTTCGCCGTCGCCGAAATGGGTTCTTCGTCGAACCAGGCCTTTGCGATGTACCCGGGACTGACTTCTGCCGCCTATTCGGCGTTGATCGCAACCGGTGCGCCCTGGATGCGCGAACACATCGTACCGAAGATGGTCGGCGGAGAGTGGACCGGCACGATGTGCCTCACCGAACCGCATTGCGGAACCGATCTGCGCCTTATGAAGACGAAGGCCGTGGAACAGCCGGATGGCACCTATCGCGTGTCGGGCACGAAGATTTTCATCTCCGGCGGCGACCACGATCTGACGAAAAACATCATCCATATGGTGATTGCAAAAATCCCGGACGAGAACGGAAAGATCCACGACGACCTGTCGACCGTGAACTTCTTCATGGTGCCGAAATTCCTGGTCTCCGAAGACGGCAAGATGGGTGCGCGCAACGGCGTCTCGACCGGCTCAATCGAAAAGAAGATGGGCATCAAGGCGAACGCCACCGCTGTCCTGAATTTCGACGAAGCCGTCGCCTGGCGCTTAGGGCCAAAGCCGCAGCCGAAGGCCGCAGGCGCGGGTGAGAAAGGCTCCTCCAGCGCCGGCATGAAAGGCATGTTCGGCATGATGAACGCCGCCCGCCTTGGCGTCGGCGTGCAAGGCGTGGCCGTCTCGGAAGTCGCCTACCAGAACGCCGCCATCTACGCGAAAGAACGCCTCGTCGGCCGCGCACTCACCGGCACGAAGAATCCATCCGGTCCGGCCGACCCGCTCATCGTCCATCCCGACGTCCGCCGCATGCTGCTCTTCGCGCGCGCAGCCGCCGAAGGCGGTCGCTCACTGGCGACATGGATCAGCTACCTCCTCGGCGTCGCGCAATCGAAGCGCAGCGACGCCGAACGCCAGGAAGCCGCCGACCTCGCCGATCTGCTCACGCCGGTGATCAAGGCCTTCTGCACCGACATGGGCTTCGATGCCGCCAACGCGGCTATGCAATGCTTCGGCGGCCACGGTTACATTCGCGACCACGGTATGGAGCAGTTCGTTCGCGATGCGCGCATCAACCAAACCTACGAAGGCGCGAACGGCGTGCAGGCGCTCGACCTCGTCGGACGCAAACTCGCCCGCAACGGCGGCCGAGCCCCCTTCGCACTCTTCCGCGTCATCAACGAATTCCTATCCGCCGAATCCGGCGACGCCATGAAGCCCTACGTCGAACCGCTGAAGGCGGGCCTCGCGCGCCTGCAAGACGCCACGATGTGGCTCGCCCAAAACGGTATGAAGAACCCCGACAACGCAGGCGCCGGCTCCGTCGACTACCTGCGCATGTTCGGCATCGTGGTCGTCGGCTACCTCTGGGCCCGCCAAGCCAAAGCCGCCCAAGCCAAACTAGCCGCAAAATCCGGCAACCAAGCCTTCTACGAATCCAAACTAGCGACAGCCCGCTTCTGGATGGAACGCCTAGTCCCCGAAACCGCAGGCCTAAGCGAACGCATCAAAGCCGGCGCCGACGGCCTAATGACCCTAGACGCCGCCAACTTCTAACGAGCGTGAATCGGGCCGCATGAAGGAAATCATCATCCTCGGCGGCCCCAACGGCGCAGGCAAGACAACTGCCGCGAAGTACCTGTTCCATGAACGGATAGGCACACGCGAGTTCGTCAACGCTGACGAGATCGCGCGAGGCCTTTCGCCATACAATCCTGCGAGCGCTGAGGTCGCTGCCGGGCGCCTCATGCTCGAGCGGATGGACACACTCCGGAAGCAGGGTGAGAGCTTCGTCGTTGAAACAACGTGTGCTGGGCAGTCGAACCTGAACTTTGCCCGCCGCTGCAAGGCTGAGGGTTGGCAGATCGGCCTCTTGTACCTTTGGCTTCGATCCCCGCAGGCCGCTATTCGCCGTGTCGCACGTCGTGTGCAGGAGGGTGGTCACCACGTTCCGCCAGAAGTTGTGAAACGCCGATATTGGTCCGGATTGAACAACGTCCGCAGGTTCTATCTGCCGCTGGCAGACTTCGGCATGATCAGCGATAATACGGACGGCGAGCGCGCAATAATCGCCGAAAAGGTCGAAGGCGTTTCGCTGGTCATTCACGACGAACGGCGATGGAGCCGATTCCAGGAGATTTCGAAATGACCCGCCCCACGCAACGCCAGCTACTGGATGCAATGAAACGCGCAGTTGAGCGGGCCGGTAAAGCGAGTGACGAGCGGTACGGACTGAAAAGCGCTAAGGCGCCCAGCAAGGCGAAGGCCAAGCGCACAACGAAAGCCGCTCCAAAGCGTACGCGTGCCGTCGCTGCCGAATAAGCGTGACCTAACGGCGAGCGCGGCGCACGGGTGACTTGGCCTCCGCTGGTAGCGCGGACTGCGCCTTCCGCCGGAAATCGCGCAGCACGCGCACCTTGTCGCTCTCGTCCTTGCCGACTTTAGGCACCTTCGCAGCCTTGGCGGCGCGCTTCACCCGAACGATCGCCTCGTCGAGAATAAGGCCGATCAGCTCTTCGTACTTCCGCCCCAGCATCCGCCACATGATCGGCAGATCGGACGTCTTCGGATTGATCCCCGCCAGGGGGTTCACCTCGAGGAAGTAAATCTTGCCGTCCGACCCGGCGCGCAAATCCGCCCGTCCGCCGTCGCGGCAGCCGAGCGCGTTCCACGCCGCAAGCGCCACACGCTCCGCCTCGCGCCCGAGCGCGTCGGTCGCGATCGTGTAGGTCACGCGGTCTTCGTAGTTCTCTTTGTTCGACAGCGAGTAGAGCCCGGGTTCCGCCTTCTCACCGAGATGAATTTCCATCGCCGCCACAGCGCGCGCCGACGCGCCGCTGCCCAATACGCCGACGGTGAACTCGCGGCCCGTCAGATAAGGCTCCACCAACACCGGCTGAGCAAACCGCTTCAGCAAGTCCGTCACCGCCGACTTCAGTTCGGCTGGCGTGCGCACGATCGACTTCGGCGTAATGCCCTTGCCGGTACCCTCGGCGACCGGTTTGACGAACAGAGGGTAGGGCAGGGTGACGCGCTCGATATCGCTCGCCCGCTCGATCACCGTGAATGGCGCTGTCGCGACGCCGGCCGCCTGCAGCACTGCCTTCGTGTAGCCCTTGTGCAGACACAGCGTCAGAACGCCCGCATCCGCAAACGTGCAGGGAATGCCGTAGGCCTCCAGCAGCGCCGGCACCTGCGCCTCGCGCGCGACTCCGCGCAAACCTTCCGCGATGTTGAAAACGAGATCCCAGCGTTCGCCCTTGGCCAGCCGCCCAACCAACGCCCGCACATGCCCGATCCGGTCAACCGAATGGCCATGCGAAGCGATCGCGGCGGCCAGCCCGTCGATCGTGTCTTCCTTATCGAACTCGGCGGTCTCTTCGAGACCGTATCCTTCCTTGAGATAATCGGACCTGAGATCGTAAGTGAGACCGACGCGCATGAGACCCTGAGCAAGAGAGGGGGGCTGGTGACCCCGAGACGATTCGAACGTCCGACCTACAGATTAGGAATCTGCCGCTCTATCCTGCTGAGCTACGGGGTCATTGCCCAGAGCAATCAACCACTTGTCCACAAATCTCGCAATCTTATTCTGACAAATTTTCCGTCGCTTATTCTGACAAATTCCCTCCTTTCGTTCTTTGCGCGGTGCGCAGCTCGAGACGCTTCTTGGCCAGGTTTATCGCCTGTGGGTTTGTTCGCTTGGTGTAGATCGACAGCACGCCGCGCGTCTTGTGGCCGCCACCGGACAGCATTTCCGAGTCGGTAGCACCAGCATCTCCGGTCTCAGTGAATCCGCCGTGCCGGAACGATGCGAAGGTGACTGTCTTTGGAATGTCCGTCACATCGAGGATTTCACGGCACAGCTTTCCAAAGTAATCCACTGTGTATGCCTGGTGCGGCAATGGCTTCTTGCGGCGTGCATCTGGCTTGTCTCGCATGACCATCAGCGGACCGCGGACCGGCGTCACGGCGATCTGCGCCTCGACCTCTGGGAAAAGAGCTGTCCCGGTGTTTGGGTCGCACAGCGCGAGCCAGATCACGTTTTCCTTCTCACCCTTCCTTCGGTTTCGATTCTTGTAGTGGCGCACCTTTACGCGCACGCCGGGCTCATAGTCGCTCCACACCATTCGACGAAGGATGTCGATTTCGCGTTGATACCAGTGATTGGTAACGAGCGCCGCAAGAGCCACGCTCGGATGCCCGAGCTCATTCGCCTTTGAAACGAATGTCTCGAGTTGATCGAGCGTTGCGTACTCGGTCTCGCGTCCAGTCGAGCCGGCCCCCTTCACCTTTCGGAAGGGGTTAGCCTCAGGCACGATCACCGCGTTGTAGTGGTGGGCGACATTCCATGCCCGTCGCATCGCTCTGATCGCGTGGGTCACGGTGGTGACTCTGCCGCCTTTGCCGCCGTCTCGCAGCTTTTTGAATAGCCTGTCGACATGGTGGGGCAGTATTTCGCCGATCGGCGTTTCCCCGAACCTCATACCGGACTTTCGCTTGTGTTCAGCGATGAGTCTTAGACCCCCGTCGTAGTTTGTTCGTGTTGTCGCGTCGATGTCCTCCAAATACTCGTCGGATGACTGAAACTGCGCGATGACCCAGTCGACCGTCCCAACGCGGGCTGCCTTTTCCTGGTCATCGGGGCCAGGGTCCTTGTTTTGCGCCCTCCAGGCTTTGAATAGCTCATTGTAGGTTTCGGCCCTCTTCTTAGCCGTCGCGTAGTCTCTGCCGAGATCCGCGCGATGGAGTTTGCATCCTTGTTCCGTCGCCCACGTCGGCAAGTTCCAATAGTAGCCAATGGCGCCATCCTTCAGCGCCTTCGCGAGCATGTACTTCGGCCAGCAGGGAGGCTTGTTGGTGCGTTTCATAGATCGTCGTCGAGGCTGATTGCGGGCTTCACTCCTGAAATCGTAGCGTCGAGGTCAGACTTGCGCCACCGCAAACGACACCCTCGGAATCGCACTCCGTTTGGATAGACACCGTTACGAACCTTGCGCAAAAAGGCTGCGCGATCAGGCTCGTCGAGGTATGCCGCTGCCATGTCGGCACGCATCAGGGCCGGCCACGAACCGGCTATCGGATACCGTGTCTCGTCCTTCGAAGACCTTGCCACGCAAATACAGGGCGAACAGAACACAATCGACTGAGCGAGTTTAGAGGTGCCTCAGGTCGTAACGATAGACCGCTTGTGTGCGAGCACCTGCGCTCAAGTTCGCTCCGGGACCGAACACCAGGTGGCCAGGATCAGCCCACTGACAGAGCCGGTCTCGGTCGTGCGGCTCGTCGATCCTCGCGGCGCTGTTCAATGCCGTCTTTCTTCTCATCGCGGTTGGGGCGATCGCGCTGGAGGCCTTCCGCCGCTTCTTCGAGCCGAGCCCGGTCGCCGCGACGACGGTGATCATCGTCGCCTGTATTGGCATCGTCATCAATACGGCCACCGCACTCATGTTCATGCGCGGCAGCAAGGGCGATCTGAATATCCGCGGCGCGTTTCTGCACATGGCGGCCGATGCCCGGCGTATCGGCCGGCGTCGTTTTGGCTGGCTTCGCGATCATGGCCACCAGTTGGCAGTGGATCGATCCGGCCGTCAGCAATGTAAGCACATCAACGTTCAGCGCGCGTTTGGTGCTTCGCACGCTCGGTTCACCTCTACTGAAATGTGAACCAATTCTTCGTGAACGCTCAGTTGTCGTTTGAAGTAATCCGGTCCGGCGTCGTTAGCGGTGACGAGCGACAGAATGCATGCATACTTGCCCTTGCCGACGCGCCACACATGTAGGTCGCAAATCTCGGCTTTGATCGGGCTCGCCTTAACAACATCCCTGATCTCTGCGACCACTGGGGCATCCATCTCAGCGTCCAGAAGCACACGGCCGGAATCTCGCAGCAAGCCGTAGGCCCAAACTGCCACTAGGCCCGCGCCAACAATGCCCATAACGGGGTCCAGCCAGGCTGCCCCCCAGAGCTTGCCGCCGGTCAGCGCCACGATGGCGAGCACCGAAGTGGCCGCGTCTGCGAGCACGTGTGTATAGGCGGATCGCAAATTCAAGTCGTGATGACGGTCGTGTGCTTCATGCTCCTGATGGGCATGATGATGGTGGCCGTGGCCATCCTTGAGCAGCCAGGCACAGGCGACATTGACCAACAGACCTACCACCGCAATGGCGATGGCTTGATCGTAGTGAATTGGTGTCGGGGCGATCAGACGCTCACCGGACTGATACAGCATAAGCGCAGCGACCAAGATCAGAAATAGCGCGCTCGTGTAGCCAGCTAACACCTCGATCTTCCAGGTACCAAACGTGAAGCGGTGGTCGTCGGCGAATCGTCTGGCCGCTCCATATGCCACTGCCGACAGGCCGAGCGCCAAGGCATGCGAACTCATGTGCCAGCCGTCCGCCAACAATGCCATCGAATTGAACGTCCACCCCCCCGCGATCTCGGCAATCATCATTAAGGCGGTTAGCACTACGACCCAACGTGTGTTTCTCTCGGCCAGCGGGTTGCCCTCGTCAAAGATGTGAGAGTGGCGTCGGTCGTTTTCAAATGGCGGGTGCGCTTCCACGGTGCATATCCAGTAACAGGTCTATATACTGTACCCCAGTATACCATTCGAAGAGCCATGCCACACACAATAAGAACCAAAAAGCAGTTGCTCGCCCGCGTGCGCCGCATTAGGGGCCAGTCGGTCGCGCTCGAAAAAGCGCTGGAAGAAGAAAACGAGTGTGGCGCCGTACTCCAACAGATCGCCGCGATACGGGGAGCGGTGAACGGTTTGATGGCCGAAGTGCTGGAAGGGCATCTCCGTGAACACGTGGGCGCCAGGACGGTTTCAGCGAAGCAGCAGAGTGCTGATTTGGAGGAGGTGGTTGCTGTTATTCGGGCCTACCTAAAATAACGCCAGGTGTTTGTCCGCATACTGCGAACGCCGCAGATCGAGGTGGCACTATTTTTCGGCGCCGCGAAGACCAATGAATGTGCCACAGTCCGCGAGCCTCCGGGCGCGCGGCGCATCGCATGTTGAGGCTGGTGGAGCTACGAACTGAGAGAGCCGCGAGTTGACGCGTTGCTCCGCTGCACGCCTGTTCCTTAAAGCTCAGTGCGCGTCATCGCCGCATCACAAGTATCAATCCCAAGAGGGCGAGCGCCGCAAAAGTTGCGCCCGCGAGAAACGTCGCCTGTGCACCGTACAACGTCCACAAGAGTCCGGCCAACGCACTTGCTGCGAGCACGGCGACACCGGTTGCCAGACTGAAAACACCGAACGCTGTTCCACGCAGTGATGCTGGCGCAGTATCGGCAACAAGGGCGGCAAGCAGTCCTTGTGACAACCCCATGTGAAGACCCCAGAGACCGGCACCAATGAGTGCACCAAGCACGCTATCAAAAAGAGCAAGCACAAGATCGGCTGCAATGAGCGCAGCGAGACCTGCAGCGAGAACGATCCGTCGATCAATGCGATCAGACCATCGTCCGGCAGGTGTTGCGATAACAGAGTAGACGACATTCATCGCGACCATCACGAGTGGCACGAGTGCGATAGCCAAACCGACATCCTGTGCGCGTAACACAAGAAAGGCCTCGCTGAACCGCGCCATCGTGAAAACAACACCGAGGGCAACCACACTCCAGTAGGCTGGACCGATACGTCGAACGTCCGCCCAGGTGATCGGCAGCTTCCTCTCATTGTTGCCTGCAAGGTGCGTAGGTTCTTCGACGCCCAGGACAAGAAGTACCACAGCGATTCCGGCTGGCAGTACTGCCCACCAAAAGGCGGACCGCATGTCGCCTGCAAGCAGGAACATCAGACCGATTGCTGCGAGGGGTCCAACAAAAGCACCAACGGTGTCTAACGCTTGGCGAAGTCCGTATGCAGCACCACGTATTTCTGGGGGAGTAACATCGGCAACAAGTGCATCGCGCGGAGCGCCCCGGATACCTTTGCCAACGCGATCAACGAAACGTGCGCCAAGAACTTCAAATGGCGTAACTGCCAACGGAAACACGGGTTTTGAGATCGCGCCGAGCCCGTAGCCAATCACCGCGAGCAACTTTCGTTTGCCCAACCGATCGCTCAACCATCCGGAGAAGACCTTTGTGATCGAAGCGGTTGCTTCCGCAATTCCTTCGATTATTCCAAGCAAAGCCGGACTTGCACCGAGCGTGGTGACGAGAAAGATCGGGAGCAGGCTATGGATCATCTCGGACGAGATATCCATGAACATCGAGACAAATCCGAGCGCCCAAACGGTGCGATGAATCTTCTTCGGCGTTGCTTCAACTGTGATCATGAGATGAACTGTAGCATCCGCTATAACAGGCACGAAGCGTAAGACCAATCGCGCCTCGGTGACGGTTGGCCCGGGCTGATCTGGGACGCCGAGGTTTGGCACGGTTGCCCTGGGGCACCGGGGTATCGTTACGAAACTGTATAGGTCCGGCGAGCCCCAGGCATAGTTGATGCCCCATGTTTGCGATGAGGTTGCGGCGCGTTTGTCCAGCCTGCAAACAAAGGAGTAGTTTCATGAAGAAGGTAAAATTGTTGTCTGCGGCAATCGCGGCTCTGCTGATCACGGGCGCTGCAGGCGTTGCGCTCGCAGCGGCCGGCAAGGACGACGAATCTCAGGAAGCGCGCGCCGTCGCGCAAGCAAAGATCAGCATGACGGACGCGATTCGGACGGCAGAACAGCAAGCCGGCGGCCGTGCGGTCGACGCGAGTTTCGACGATGAAAGCGGACAGGGTCTCTACGAAATCGAGGTGCTCAAGGGCACGATCGTGCACAATGTCTACGTCGATACCCAAACGGGCAAGGTCACGAAAGTCACCCAAGGTGACCAGGGCGACAACGATAGCGAGCAGGGCGAGCGCGAATAGCAGGCCTTCTAGTCGCCTTGGGCGGCCTGCCGATACTCTCCGTCGGCGGGCCGCTTCTGCTACTTTGACGGCCATGGTTGTTTGGCCCAGGGACGCGAAGCACACGAAGCCATGAGAACACTTCTGATCGAAGACGACCCGACGATGGCCGCGAGTGTTGCGGAGAATCTGCGCAGTCACGGGCATGAAGTCGTGATCGCGTCGAACGGACGGGACGGTTTCATTCAAGCGACGGGAGAGCCGTTTGACATCCTCATCGTTGATCGAATGCTGCCATCAATCGACGGGCTGACCCTTGTCAAATCGCTGCGCGGTGCAGGGGTCAAGTCACCCGTTGTTTTCTTGACGGCATTGGATGGCATCGATGACCGCGTCGAGGGCCTCAAGGCGGGCGGCGACGACTATCTGATAAAGCCATTCGCGATGACGGAACTACTGGCGCGCATCGATGCGTTGCTGCGCAGGCCACAGGCGGCGCCGACGCGCCCAGTACTCCAGGTAGCTGACTTGCAACTGGATGTGTTGCGGAGAACCGTCTCGCGTCACGGCGAGATTATCGACCTGCAACCGCGAGAATTCCGTCTCCTCGAATACCTTATGCGGAATGCGGGCACGGTTGTGACACGAACGATGCTTCTCGAAAACGTTTGGGAGTTTCACTTTGATCCGAAGACGAACATCGTCGAAACGCACATCAGCCGGTTGAGAGGAAAAATCGATCGCGGACGGTCCCCGGAACTCATTCAAACGATACGCGGGTCGGGTTACTCGCTCAGGGTTGAATCCTGATGCGCGAAGAAATTCTGCACGGACCTCGGAGATTGTGCACCAAAGCGGATTCAACAGTTCAAAGTCAGGGGTATCTCTGACGTGCGCTTGGGTCAGGTGGTCCGGTCGGCAACATTTCGACTCTCGGCTCTCTATGCTGGGCTGTTCGCGGTTTCCGTTGTCGCGCTGGGTGCGGTTGTCTTCGTGATCATGCGCGACGCTCTCGAAGGGCAGATGTCGGCGCGCATCGAAGCCGAGATCGGTTATTTGCGGAACGAGTATCGACTGGGCGGAACTGCTCGCGTGAAGTCGGCCATCGAAGAACGTCAGAAGGGGCGTCCGCTTTCCTCCCTCGACTATGGCTTGCTTGACGCGACCGGCCAGATTCTGGCGGGTGAGGTACGAAACGTGCCGAGAATCGCCGGTTGGCATGATGTCGTCGGTCCAGATGACGGGGATGAAGCCCAAGGTGAAAAGGAATACGAACGACTGCGCGTGGAGGCATTGTCGCCCGAACTCTGGCTTGTCGTTGGCGACGACCTTGAGCGTATCGAAGGCGCCGGCGAGGCGATTTTGGTGGCGTTTGCGTGGGCACTGGGGCTGACGGTTGTCCTGGCCGTGGGCGGCGGCCTCATTCTTGCCTCCGGATTCTTGAGGCGCATCGATGCCATGACGCGCACGGCCGAAGCGATCATTGCCGGCAATATGAACAAACGCATTCTTCTTCGCGGCACGTCCGACGACCTGGACCGGCTTGCAGTCACATTCAATCGGATGCTGGACCGGATCGCGGAACTGATGGAGAGTCTGAAGCAGGTTTCCAACGATATCGCTCACGATATGCGCACGCCGTTGGCGCGATTGCGTCAAGGGCTTGAACGTGTTCGTGGCCGCGATGCGTCGTTGGAAGAATTCAAACTTGCCGTCGATCAAGCTCTCGCGGAGTCCGCGAGCGCGCTTGAGGTATTTTCTGCGCTTCTTCGCATTGCGCAGATTGAAGCAGGGACACGCAGGGCAGAGTTTGCCGAAGTGGATCTAAGTGTGGTGGCGAACGCAGTGGTGGATGCATTTACCCCGTCCGCCGAGGACGAACAGAAAACGATCAATTCCCACGTCGCGCCCAGCGTGAAGGTGAATGGAGACAAAGATCTTCTGACGCAAATGATTGCGAATCTCGTTGAGAACTCGATCCGGCACAATTCGCCCGGAACGCGCATCGACCTTAGTGTTGAGACGCGAGCGCGCGGCCCCGTGGTGGTGGTGGCCGACAACGGCCCCGGTGTGCCGGAGGATATGAGGATCAAGGTTATGCAGCGCTTCTACCGACTCGAAAGGAGCCGCACCACGCTCGGCACCGGGTTGGGCTTGAGCCTCGTTGCGGCGATAGCCGATCTGCATGGCGCAAAAGTGAAGCTCAGAGACAACCAACCAGGCCTGAAGGCGGTGATTGAGTTCGGCTGGAAGCCCCTGGAGGCCCCACATATGATGTGAGCAAGAACGCGCACCTTCTCGGCTATGCGGGCGCGGGTCTGCAGAACACCGCGGATAACGGGCGCGCGGTCTGGTACGCATCGGTGCTCTTACATTCTGAAAGGCAAGTTTATGCAACAACCCACCACGATCAGCGATGCCGTCATGAGCAAAGTGCCGGCGGTCACGCTCGGCTTCTGGATCATCAAGATCTTCGCGACGACGCTGGGCGAGACCGGTGGCGACACCGTCACGATGACGTGGCTCGGGGAGACCACGTCCGCAGCGAATCCAAACGGCTATCTGATCGGCACGGGTATCTTCTTCAGCGTGCTCGTGGTGCTCGTAGCACTGCAGATAGTCGCCAAGAAATTCCACCCGCTGCTTTATTGGTTGACGATCATTGCCTCGACCACCGCCGGTACGGCGTTGGCCGATTTCGCGACACGCTCCCTGGGAATCGGCTATGCGGGCGGCTCGGCCTTGCTGCTCTTTTCCGTACTTGCGGTTCTCGCCCTTTGGTACCGCGCGGAAGGCACCGTATCCGTCGACACCGTCACGACGCCGAGGGTCGAGATGTTCTACTGGGCGACGATCACGTTCTCGCAGACGCTCGGCACTGCGCTCGGCGACTGGATGGCCGACGACACCGGCCTCGGTTATGTTGGCGCTGCTTTGGTTTTTGGCGCGGCACTCGCCGTCATCGCTGCCGCGTATTATTGGACGAACATTTCACGCGTGCTGTTGTTCTGGGCGGCGTTCATTCTGACCAGGCCGCTTGGCGCGACTGTCGGCGACTTCCTGGACAAGCCGCTCGACCACGGCGGGCTCGCGATGAGCCGGCCGTTCGCGTCGCTCGTGCTCGCCATATTCATCCTCGGCTGCATTCTGATCCTGCCGCAACGGGCGGGCAAGCATCCAGGCGAGAAGCTCAACTAGCTAGGAGGCACCGGCCGGTCGAATCGTGAAGCCAGAATCCGAACTAAGTCGCTGCAAAACGCAAGGCAATATTACTCTGTGTACTGAGGATAACGTTTGACTCCCTCGCATGTCCAATTCATGGAGGCGACTCACTAATGTCGGGTGCGGTTGAACGTGTGCGTCCGAAGCTCATGACGGTGACGGCTATTATGGCGGGGCTATTGCCGATCATGTGGAGCACGGGCGCCGGCTCGGAGATTATGCAGCGGATAGCGGTTCCGATGATCGGCGGCATGGTATCGTCCACAGTGCTAACTTTGGCGGTCATTCCGGCCGTGTATTCGCTTGTGAGCCGTGTATTCGCTTGTGAAGGGCGAAATCATGCGTCGCCGCGATGTCGTCTATGTGCGAGACGGCCATCCCGAGTGGCGAGCTAAAGTCCGATCCAAACGGGGATTGCATCCCCCAATATTTCCGGTTTGGAAGTGTTGTGCTGAATTGAATCTGCGAGTGCTGACAATTAGGCGATTCAGGGGTTCATCCAGAAACGCCTCGATCTCTTATTTTTTTGACGTTTCGATTTCGCCCTTGGCGGCGAAAGTGTCGGAACGGCAACTTCGCGGCGAAAACGTTGAGTTAATCCGTCGTTAGAGCTTGACGAAGACGGTTGTCCTTCCTCAAAACCCCATCCGCGCATAGCGATGGTGCAATCCTCCGAGCAAAGGACGCGTCGTAATGCTTCCCGCTCGCTCCACTTGCCGGCGACGAGGCGAGTCCTTGCTCAACGCGAGATGCGTGCGATCGTCATTGTAATATTCCGCATACGACGACGGTATTCGGCGCAGGTGCGCTTGCCCGCGGACAACGACATGATCAAGGCATTCGCGTCGGATTGAACCGATGACGCATTCGACGTGACCGTTCTGCCATGGCGAGCGGATTGATGTCGGATGATCGCGAATTCCCATGCCGCTCAGTCGGCGTCTGAAGATGTCGCCATAGGCCCGGTCGTTGTCGCGCAGCAGCGTCGCCGGTGCCGTGTCCCACGGAAACGCCTCGACGATTTGGCGCGCAATCCACTCCGCCGTTGGATTGGATGTGATAGCGATGTGCACGATGAGACGGCGTTCGTGGCTCAGGACGACAAAGGCGAACAGCCGCTCGAAACGGATCGTGGATGGCCTGGCACTTGCGCGGTCAAACTCAACTCCCATCTACCGACCATTTTGAAATTCGCGCTGAAGCGATACGCGCCCAGTTCGTTCGACGGCTGTGGCGTGATCGTTCTCGTGATGCCGTCCATGCCGTGCGGCGCCATGTCGAGACGGGTAGCTGTAATGACCGCATCGCTCACAAGGGTGCCGGGCGATGAGTTTATGAGGCGTACCTCGACAACGACCTCATGACCGGCCTCCACCTCAGGCGTAGGTGTGGTGAATTCGTAAGACGGGGATTTGCCGCATGCAGCGTCTCCCCGCGCAGGTATGGGAGTCTTGCCCCCTCTCTGCGTCTCGTTCAAGACCGTGCGCCGCTCAAGACGGTCGACGCCTCGAAATCGTTTGAAACCGGGCAGTTGGCTGTCACGCCTTGGAAGTTGTCCGGTGTGGCGCCGCGGCATCCCGTTTTGACATTGTTGCGGGAACGCGCGGTTACGCGAGGGCGCCGGGACTAACAATTGTGAAACACCGGTAATGCACCAACCAAATACGCGACGTTCACATAAGCGTGGCACTACGGGTTTCGCTTAACGCGCTATTAACGCTTGACGGACACCTTACGCAAAGTGTTTGAAGGTTCGTATGCGGACGATCTTGGTTCTTCTCGGTGCTGTCGTGTTGGCGTTGGTTTTCGCCAATCCCGATCGCGCGTCCGCGGCGCCCTTTGAGGGCGTTGTTGCAGCCGAGGCCGGAAAGTCGTCTGTTTTCGCCTCCACGGCGGGCGTCGAGCCAATGGAGCATTGCGCTCATGTCCCGTGTGCCAACGGTGCGCACTCGCACTCGTCGGGCCCCTGCTCGGTGCATTCCTTCGTTGCCGTCGGGGATGGCTGGGTTGCGCCTGACTTTGTCGCTGCGGTTTCCATCGGGCTAAGAAGCGACCGTCATTCCGGGCTCACTCTGCTTCCTCCTGTTCCGCCGCCCCTGGCCTGACATCCGCCCCGCTGGGGTCGCTGACTGTCGCCTGTGGATGGGTTGAAGGAACGGAACTGCACCAATGTCTTTTGCTGTGCGCGTGGCGCTTGTTTGCGCCGCGGTCGCGGGTATTTGCGGCCGCGCAATGGCCGCGGAGCCTGCGCCAAATCTCGATCGCGTCTGGACGTTCGTCGGCTCGGTGCTCGCAGAGAATCCTGAAGCGCGAGCCGCTACGGAGCGGGAAGCTCAGGCGTTCGCGACCGCCGACGCACTGGGCGCCCCGCTATACAACCCTGAGATCGAGGGCGGGTTCGAGCAATTCAAAAACGACGAACGGCGTCCCTCGAAATACGATTTCGGCGTTTCGCTCACGGTCGATGTCAGCGGCAAACAATCGGCAAGAGGTCGCTCAGGGATAGGGCAGGCCGAAGCCGCAGCCGCCGACGCGCAGCTCGCGCGTTTGGAGGTGGGCCGACGGCTCCTCAATGCCATCGCCGCCGTGTCGGCGGAACGCGAGCGGTTGATCAACGCGCAGGAGCAACGCGCCGCGGCGCGTGATTTTTCAACCATCACTTCCAAGAGCTTTCGCGCTGGCGACGTGGGCAAACCCGATACCGATATCGCCGTCCTCTCCGAACTCGACGCGGAAAGCGAGTACCGCGCAGCCGAAGCGGATGCATTAGCGGCGGAGGCAGAGCTACGCCAACTCTGTGGCTGCGACGTGAAAAGCGTACCTGAACTGCCGGATGCGCCGCCGGCTCCCGCGGATCTCGAAGCGCTGGAAACCGAGCGTTACATCGAGAACTCGTTGCTCTTGCTCGCCGCACGTGGCCGGGTAAACGCAGCGCAAGGCGAACTGGATCTCGCCAATCGCAACCGCATTCCCGATCCCACGATTTCCATGGGCGTGGGCGAAGATGACGGCCAGCAGCTTTACCGCCTGACCTTGTCGATACCCATCCCGGTGCTCAACACCGGTGAAGCGGAATCGCGCGCTGCCAACCGCGGGCTGGCCGCAAGGCAGCTCGATCTCAACGCCGCGCGGCGCGAAGCCGAGGCGAAATTGCGTTCGACCTATTCGCGGTATGTGGCCGCGTTTGCCAATCTGCAGAGTTGGCGTGCGCGGGGCGCCAACGCCGTCGCCGCACGTTTCGATCAACTCCGCAGGCTGCTCAGAGCCGGAGACCTTCAGACAACCGACTATCTCGTTCAACTCCGCGAAACGCTGGTCGCAGCGGCACGAGGCATTGAAGCTGAGAAGTCGGCTTGGGCCGCATACGCAGACTGGCTCTTGCTCACAAACACATTTCCAATTTCGGTGGGAACTAACAAATGATGCGCGTGCTTGGAATTGCGATTGTCGCTGCCGCTTTGGCAGCAGGCGGCTGGTGGGCTTGGTCGACCTACGGGGTAACCTCGGCAAGCTCGGGGAGTGCTGCCGAGACGGAACACAAGGAAGGCGAAGACGCGCACGCCGAAGGCGAAGCGCACGATGAAAAGGAGGAGGGCGAAGGACACGCTTCCGAGGCGAAGGTTATTGAGATCACGCCGGCCCAGCGCAAAGAAGCCGGCATCGTTGTTGAGTCGGTGAAACCAGGCCCGTTGCCGAAGGTCTTCCGCGCACCCGGTGAAGTCCGCACGAATGATTTCACTACGAACAACGTGACGGCGCGCTACCAGGCCGTCGTTGTCACGCGGAAGGCGAAGCTCGGCGATAAGGTTACAAAAGGTACGCCCCTGGTCGGTCTCTTTTCGTCGGAGATGGCCGAGGCGCAGACCGCGTTCATTCTCGCCGACGAGGAATACCGCAGGGTTCAGGCCCTTGGCCGTGACATCGTCGCCGGCCGGCGCTTCACCGAAGCGGAAGCAAAGTTGCGCGAGACGCGCGCGAAACTTGAAACCTTCGGTTTGGCTTCGACACAGATCGATGCACTGTCGCGCTCGGGAAAAAATGCCAGCCCCGCGGGGCAATTCGACATCGTCTCGCCGCAGGACGGGACCATCGTGACCGACGACATTCGCATGGGCGCCGTCGTCGAGCCGGGCAAGACGCTGTTCGTGATCACGACGCCTGGCAATGTCTGGGTTGAGGCACATGTGAGTCCATCGCTCGCGCCGGAAATCGTCGGTGAGACCGCTCGCGTGTTTGTCGGTGATCGGCCGATCGAAGCGCGCGTTCTGCAGGTGCAGCAGATAATCGATGAAGCAACACGAACAATCGGAGTGCGGCTGCAGGCCGCAAACGCGGACGGCACGTTGAAGCCGGGCATGTTCGTCGATGTCGAGCTTTACGGAAAAGCCGATCAAGTCATGTCCGTTCCAACCGATGCCATCGTGCGCGGACCCGACGGCGATTGGACCGTGTATGTGGAAAACGAAAAGGGTCAGCTTGAGCCAAAGGAAATCGAGACATTGTTCACGGTCGGCGACCGTACAGCGGTGAAAGGCATTGAACCTGGAACAAAGGTTGTGACGCGCGGTTCGTTTTTCGTGATGGCGGAGGCGGCTAAGGCCGGCTTCGACCCGCACAACCACTGAGGCAACCATGCTCGACGCTACTGTTCGATACGCCATTGCGAGCCGATTGATCATTGTTCTTGGATTGATCGGCCTGGTCGTCGTGTCGCTGCTTCTGCTGCAGCGGCTCAACCTCGACGCGTTTCCCGACGTGACCAACGTCCAGGTGACCGTCAACACCGAAGCCAACGGTCTCGCTTCGGAAGAAGTCGAGCAACTTATCACCTATCCGATCGAAGCGGTGATGTACGCGCTTCCGGACGTTGAGGAAGTGCGCTCGATCTCAAAGACCGGTTTGTCGGTCGTGACCGTCGTGTTCAAAGAAGGCACCGACATCTACTTCGCGCGGCAGCTCGTATTCGCTCAGCTTCAGGCGGCGAAAGAGAACATTCCCGCCTCTGCCGGCACGCCAGAAATAGGCCCCAACACGTCGGGCCTGGGCACCGTGTTTCAATACATCCTCTATTCGGAGCGCCCCGGTGCCTACGATGCGATGGCGCTGCGCAGTCTGAACGACTGGGTCGTCAAACTCCTGCTCATGCCCGTCGAAGGCGTGACCGATGTGCTGTCGTTCGGTGGCGACGTACGCCAATACCAGGTGAACCTCGATGCCTCAAAACTGCTCGCTTACGGCGTCTCCGGAGCGGATGTGCGCGAAGCGATTGAGCGCAACAACCGCAACGCCGGCGGCTGGTACCAGGACCGCGGCTCAGAGCAGTTGGTCATCCGCGGCGTCGGCTGGCTGCGTTCGGGTGAAAACGGATTGGAAGACCTCGCCAACACGCCCGTTAAAGAGAACGATGGTGTCGTCGTGCGGGTTCGTGATCTTGCGCAGGTAGGGTTCGGCGGGGAGATACGGCAGGGCGCGACCACCATCACGTTGCGCGGCAAAGATCAAAAGCCCGTCTATCTCGGTGAAGTCGTCACCGGGCAGGTGCTCAAGCGTCTGGGCGCCAATACCGAGTCGACCATCCGCGGCCTGCAGGAGCGTGTGCCCATCATCGAGAAGGCGCTTCCGCCAGGCGTAAAGCTCCAAGTGATTTACGACCAAGCCGACCTGATCACCAAGGCGGTCACGACTGTAACCGAGGCCCTTGTCGAGGCTTTCGTGCTGATCGTCATTGTCCTCTTTGTCTTTCTCATGAATTTCCGAGCAGCGTTTATCGTCTTGCTCTCCGTTCCCATCTCCATCCTGGCGGCGCTCATGGCGATGTCTTGGTTCGGCGTGTCGGCCAATCTCATGTCGCTCGGCGGTCTCGCGATCGCTATCGGAATGATTGTCGATGGCTCCGTCGTTATGATGGAGAACATCTTCCGCCACATCACGCACGCCAAAGAAGGTGGTAAAACAACCGACTATCCGCTGCTGATCCAAGAAGCGGCCCGCGAGGTTGCTCAACCCGTTTTCTTCGCGGTCCTAATCATCATCGTCGTGTTCGCCCCCCTCTTCAGCCTGGAAGGTGTCGAAGGCAAATTGTTCCAACCGATGGCGCTTAGCATCGTCTATGCGCTGATCGCTTCTCTAGCGGTTGCGATACTCGTCATTCCCGCTCTGGCGAGCTACGCCTTCAAGAACGGAGCGAAGCATCGGGACAGCCCTGTGCTCGTACCGATCGAGCGGTTGTACAAGCGCGTGCTTGCGGGACTGCACGGTCGCCATCGCATAATCCTGACCATGGCGGTGGCCGCGTTCGTCGCATCGCTTGCCCTCGTTCCACTCTTGGGGACCGAGTTTGTCCCCGAGCTTGAAGAAGGCTCTCTCAACATACGGGCGACGCTTGCACCGTCGTCGAGCCTTGCGACGTCTCTCGAAGTCTCAAGGAAGCTCGAAGAGAAACTGTTGACGTTCCCCGAAGTCACATACGCAACAGGGCGCATAGGACGGCCGGAATTGGGGGGCGATCCCGAGCCGGTGTCGAACGTGGAAATCCTCGTGGGCCTGAAGCCGCACGAAGAGTGGACGAGCGCCTCGACCCGCCAGGAACTGCAGCAGAAGATGGAAGCTGCGATGTCGATCCATCCGGGCTTGCTGTTTTCGTTCTCGCAGCCGATCGCAACCCGTGTGGACGAGCTGCTCTCCGGCGTTCGTGCTCAGCTTGCTATCAAGCTGTTCGGTCCCGATCTCACGACGCTAGCGAGAAAAGGGCAGGAGATTGAGGCGCTCACACGCCGGGTGCGCGGCACGGTCGGTGTTGCGATGGAACAAGTCGAGGGCGAGGCACAGCTCAGCGTCGTTCCGCAACGCAACGCACTCGATCGTTACGGGCTGTCGGTCAGCGAAGTGATGGATCTGGTCCAGGACGCCATCGGTGGCGCAGCGGCCGGTCAAGTCATCAACGGCAATGAACGGTACGATATATACGTGCGGCTCGCCAATCGCTTCCGTCTAAGTCCGGAAGCGATCCGCGACCTCGTCATCAAGGCGCCCAACGGCGCGCTCGTGCGCTTGGGCGATGTCGCAAAGGTGGAGATTGTAAGCGGCCCGCCGCAAGTGCGCCGGGATGACGTGCAGCGGCGTGTGGTCATCCAGGCCAATGTCGACGGTCGCGACATGGGCGGCCTCGTCGCCGAGATTCAGGATCGCATCGCGAAGGAGGTGAAGCTGCCGCCGGGCTACTCGGTCGTGTTCGGTGGGCAGTTTGAGAACCAACAGCGTGCGCAGGCGCGACTCATGATCGTGGTCCCGATCTCGCTCGCTCTCATATTCTTGTTGCTTTACTTCGCATTCGGTTCGGTCGGTCAAGCACTGCTGATCATGATCAACGTGCCACTCGCGCTTATCGGCGGCATCGCGGCATTGTTCTTCACGGGAACCTACCTCTCCGTTCCCGGATCCATTGGGTTCATCGCGTTGTTCGGTGTGGCGGTCCTCAACGGCGTCGTGATGGTCAACGCTATCAATCAGTACCTAGGTCGCGAGCATACGGTTGAGGAGGCAGTGGAGCTTGGCGCCATGTCGCGCCTGCGTCCAGTTCTCATGACCGCAATGATCGCAGGGCTTGGCCTGGTGCCGCTGTTGCTTGCGACTGGTGTCGGCGCTGAAGTGCAGCGGCCTCTGGCGACCGTCGTGATCGGCGGACTTGTGACGTCAACGCTGTTGACGCTCGTCGTTCTGCCTGCCGCTTTCGCTGCGTTTTCGCGCGGCGTCATCGCCGACAAGACCTCGTGGCATGAAATGCCGCAACACGCTTAGACGGAGGATTTGGAATGCTCTCACGTATTGCACTCGTCGCATCGGCGTTGTTCATGGCCGCTGCTTGCCAGGCCCATGCGGCCGAAGAAGCGCAGGACCGCGCGACCCTGGTCGCCGCCTGCAAAGCCGAAGCGGTGCGCGGTCATCTCCAGGGCTTCCTGGACGAACGGCGCGCGCATCACGAGCGCATGACGGTCATCTGCGAGGAATGGCGCAAGGTCAGCGCTGCCGATCGCGAAGCGCTGTTGCAACGCTGCCTGGCGGAGGCCCGCCGAGGGCCATCAATTGGGCATCGGCAGCGCCCGATGAATCAATCGCACATTTTCCGGCTCCGCGAATTGTGCCGAACGCTCGCAACAACGTAACCGACTTGGGCGGCGTGGCGCTGCGCCGTCAGGGGTCTTCGACCGAAGACAAATTCATCAGCGTCGAAACACTGTTTCAGAAGGAGTTATGGGGTGAAATCTGGAATCCTAGCGCTTGCACTTGCGTTTGGCTGTGTCGCTGCGACCGCGAGCGCCGATCCGTTGCCCGCTAAAGGGCCCAACGGCGGGCAAATTGCCGAGTCAGGCGAACATCACATCGAATTGGTCGTGAAAGCGCAAACGCTGACCGTTCATTTGCTCGACCACAAAAGCAAACCGACCAATGAGGCCGGAGTCGCAGCCACTGCAAAGGTTACTGCAGGTAGTGCGAGCGAAACCGTCGCTTTGGAGTCAAAGGCCAACGGTGTTTTCACCGGTACCGGGAAGTTTCCCGCGACTGGCGCACTCAAGGTCGAAGTGACCCTAACGCCGCCGAACGAACCGGCACTGTCTGCGACGTTCGACGTGGCTCGTTAGCGCATGCGGAACGCGCGGCAGAACCGCGGCGCGTTCCGATTGCTGTCTTTGCCCTTGAACCTACAGTTACTGGAGGGTCTATATAAGGCGCAGGACAACGTGAGGCTTGAACAGATGCGGCTACCGGTGAAGGAAGCGTACCAACGTGAACTCGCGCTCGCACGGCAGGCGCGCCAGGAACGCGATTTCGACGGCGCGGTCTCTCACCTGGAGCGCGCGCACATCCTGGGACAGCGTTACTTGCTCCCGCACCTCTACACGCACGTACTGCTGCTCATGGTCGCAAGCCAGCGTGCCCAACTGCGCGAAATGGCGGGACAGATCATGCGGCTGATCGCCGTTCTGCCCGGCTATCTGTCCGGATGGGTGCCCAAGGGCAATACCGGCAGCGCGAATGTGTCGGCGTTACAGCCGATGACGGCGCCTGACGATCTCGCGCCGCTCATCGCCAGTCATAGCGTCGCGCGCGATATGGCCGTTCGCGTCTTCCTAGGGGGACTCGCGGTGGTGGTTTACTACCTGTTTCAAACACCGACCGGCGCGGAGATCTTCAGTGCCCGATAACTCAGTCGCCAACGCGGGTGCCAATGACAACGACGTGCGAGTGCGGGTCGATGGGATGGACTGCGCAGCGTGCGCCACCAAAATCAAGGCGGCTCTGGGCAACATGGGACACGCGGACGTTGACGTAAATGTCGCCGCCGGCTCCGTTCTCGTGCGCAGCAACGCTGTGGTCGATCAGAAGGCCATCGAGGATACGATCCGCAAGCTCGGCTACGCGATAAAGCGCGCCGATGCGGCCTCCGCGATTGAAAGCCATGACGACGATCAAACCGACGGCCCGTGGTGGACAAGCGCTAAAGGACGCTTGGTGATTGTCTCCGGAGTGCTGGTCGGTATCGCTTTCGCCTGCGGGCAATTCATGCCGTCGCTCAATCCGTGGCCGTTCGTCATAGCCACGCTGGTCGCGATTGTTCCGGTTCTGCAACGCGCCTTGTCAGCGGCTCGGGCCGGTGTGTTCTTCACGATCGAAATGCTCATGTCGATCGCGGCCATCGGAGCGCTCGCTATCGGTGCGGCCGAGGAAGCGTCCGTTGTCGTGTTCCTGTTCGCCGTCGGCGAGTTGCTTGAAGGCGTTGCCGCTGCACGCGCGCGCCGCAGCATTTCGGCGCTGTCTTCGCTCGCGCCAAAGACCGCGCGACTGATCGAAGGCGAAACGGTGAGAGAGGTGCCGCCAACCGACCTTCGCCCGGGGCAGATGGTTGCGGTACGGCCGGGCGATCGTATTCCGTGCGACGGACGTATCGTCGAGGGACAGTCCGGAATCGACGAATCCCCCGTCAACGGCGAGTCCGTTCCGCGTGCGAAAGGACCGGGCGACGACGTGTTCGCAGGAACCATGAACATCGACGCCGCGCTGCGGATCGAAGTGACCAAGGCGGCTGCCGACAATACCATCGCGCGCATCGTGCGCCTCGTCGAGCAGGCCAAAGAGGCTAAGGCGCCCGTCGAACGATTCATCGATCGCTTCGCTCGCGTTTACATGCCGATCGTCGTTGCAATCGCGCTGCTGGTCGCACTCGTGCCGCCGCTTGTCGCCGGTGGGAGCTGGGGTGAGTGGACGTACCGGGCGCTCGCACTGTTGCTGATTGCGTGCCCGTGCGCGCTTGTAATTTCGACACCGGCTGCGATCGCCGCAGGTCTCTCTGCGGGGGCGAGGCGCGGCTTGCTCATCAAGGGGGGCGCGGTGTTGGAGACGCTTGGCGGGCTCAAGACAGTGGCGTTTGACAAGACCGGCACACTTACCGAAGGGCGGCCGCGTGTAACCAACCTCGAAGGTGTTGACGGTTCGGCCGACGAAACGCTCAGGATAGCAGCGGCGCTTGAAATGGGATCAAACCACCCCATCGCACGCGCTATTCTGGCACGCGCCGCTGAGCAGAGTATCGTACCGGCGGCGGCTCGTGACGTGCGCGCCTCAGCGGGGCGCGGACTTGCAGGCGAAATCGACGGCGTCCAGTATTTCTTAGGGAGTCCGCGCTCGGTGGGCACGCTCTCCCCTGATGTCGTGCGCAGGATTGAAGAACTCGAAGCGCAGGGCAACACGGTTGCCGTGCTGAAGGGCAAGACGGTTGTCGGACTCATTGCAGTGCGCGACGAACCGCGCAACGATGCACGCCGCGGGCTTCGTGCGCTCAGCCGCCTTGGCGTCAACGTGATCATGCTGACCGGCGACAACCGCCGCACAGCCGATGCGGTCGCGGCAGGCCTGGGGATTGAGGCGCGCGCGGAGCTCTTGCCCGAGGACAAGGCTCGCATCGTCGCGGAATTGCAGGCCAGTGACCGCGGACCTGTCGGAAAGGTCGGCGACGGTATCAATGACGCACCGGCGCTTGCAGCCGCTGCGGTCGGCATTGCAATGGGCAGCGGTTCAGACGTCGCGATTGAAACGGCTGATGCAGCACTGCTGAAAAACGATGTTATGGGCGTTGCCGAGCTGATAGCGCTGTCGCGGGCAACGCTTGCCAACGTGCGCGTGAATGTTGCGGTGGCGCTGGGTTCAAAGGCCATCTTCCTGGTGACTACCGTGCTCGGTCTCACCGGCATGTGGATCGCAGTACTCGCGGATACCGGTGCGACGGTGCTAGTCACGCTCAATGCGCTAAGGCTTCTACAATTTCGGTTCAAGTCGCAATGACCCCGCGTGATCCAACCTGCACGGGAGAACTCGCGTGATAGACCGGATGAAAACGGATCTCGAATGGCCGGTGCTCTTAGCAACGTGGATCGTTGCGCTCGTCGCGACACTCGGTGCGCTGTTCGTCGGTGAGGTTCTTCATCAGGCACCCTGTTACCTGTGCTGGCACCAGCGCGCATTCATGTTTCCGCTTGCCATCACGCTCGGCATCGCAAGCTGGCGTGCCGATACTGGCGTTGCGGTATACGGACTGCCGCTCGCCGTGATGGGTTGGCTCATCGCTGCAATGCACCTGCTCTTGTACTGGGAGCTTATCCCGCGCGCGATCGAGCCGTGCGGATCAGGCCCTTCATGCACGAGCAGCAATATGGCGATCTTCGGCTCGGTGCCTCTGCCGTTGCTGTCGCTTCTGGCTTTCACGCTGATTGCAGCGGGGCTCATCGTCTTAATTCGCGGGAGAACAACGACATGAACAGACAGTGGATCATTATCGGCACGGCGGTTGCCGCGATCGCCGTTTTTGTCGTGGGTGCGCTATTCGTTGCAGGCTCGCCAGATTCCTCCTCCCAGGCCCCATCTCAGTTCGTGGAACAGAGTGAACTCATCCGGTCGCACTCGCCCGTGATTGGCCCTGCGGGCGCTTCTGTTACGATTGTCGAATTCTTCGATCCATCATGCGAGGCCTGCCGCGCGTTTCATCCCATCGTAAAGCAGATACTCGCGAAATTCCCCGACGAAGTCCGGTTGGTACTGCGCTATGCGCCATTTCACGAGGGTTCAGACGAAGCGGTTCGCATTCTCGAAGCATCGCGAGCGCAAAACAAGTTTGAGACGGTGTTGGACGCGCTGTTCGAAAAGCAAGGTGAATGGGCATTGCACGGTTCTCCGCCGGATTTGGATCGTGCCTGGGCCATAGCGGGTGAAGCGGGACTCAATGTCGAGGCCGCCAAAATCGCCGCCAAATTGCCCGAAGTTGATGCCGTACTGAAGCAGGACTTCACCGATCTCACCGCCTTGGTCGTCCAACAGACACCGACCTTCTTCGTCAACGGAAAGCCGCTGCCGGAATTCGGTCCTGAGCAACTGCTGGCCCTCGTGCAAGCCGAGGTTGATCGCGCAAAGGTCAAGGCACAATGAACGGCGGTGTGAAGCGCTCCCTGTCGCAGCCGGCGGACCGGCTGCTCGCAACGGCGTTCACGCTACTGATCCTGGCACTGGGCTTTAGTGCCTTTGGCATTGTTACAATGTTGATTTTCACGTCAGGATTTGCGGGCGGTCTGGCGCTCTGGATACTCGCCCCGAGACGTCCGGCATACGACGCGATTAGGATTCCCTATCTTGTCGCGCTCGTGTTGTTCGTGGTCCACCGCATCGAAGAAAACCAATTCGATTTCTTCGCACGGCTCGCCGCGATTACCGGCGTGCCGACGCCGAATGTGCTCTCCGTATCGATCATCTTGCTCGTTGTGGCATCCGTCGGAGCGTGGCTCGCTATTCCGTTCTTAGTGAGGCGAGGCTACGAATTCGGATACTATCTCGCCTGGACGTTCTTTGCAGCGATGGGCATTACCGAATTGGCTCATCTGTTTGTGTTCCCATTCTTTTCGCCGACGCCGTTTGCGTATTTCCCCGGAATGGCAAGCGTGCTCGCGCTCGCGCCGCTCGCGTGGTGGGGCATGTATCGGCTCTGGAGCGGAGGCATTTATGGCACGCGCAGCTAGGCGACCCAGGGAAGCTGTCGCATTTCGGGCTAACGTCCGGCATGTGCGCTCCACTGCTTGGATAGCCGGCCCGGGCGCGATGGTGTTCCTCGCCTACAGCGCAGTGACAATTTCAACAATTGGCCGGGTCGCAGGGGTCGCAGCATCGGCGTTGTGCGCCCTGATTGCCGTTCATAGCATCATCGCTTCACTGGACCGACGGGTTCTGCTGTCGATCGGGCCAGAGGGACTCATGTACCGATATTTTTCGACCAGGACGATTACGTGGCCGGAGATCACCGCTGTTGTGTGTTACCGCCACGCTGTCGCTTCGGTCTATGTGTCGTCTTTGGAGACCGTGTGTTTCTCCGTCGCCAATCTCGACGACTTTCCTCGAGGGCCTCTGCGCTCTGTCTCACGGTATCTTCAGCGCGTTTTGGGCCGGCCACCGATCACCATCCAGCCGTGGTTCACGGAGGCGACGAGCGAACAGATTGTGGATGCAATACGCACGCATTGGGGTGGCAGAGTGGATGTGTTGGTTCTCGGCGCCAGCGCCCCAAGCCCGCGCTCACACTAGTTGGCGAGTTTTGCACCATCGGATGTAGCAACCGAATGGAGTCCAATCCGCCGCCAGGCGGACCTAAAAGAACGCACTCTCACTTATTCACCACTTTGGCACGGGATGGCATCAGATGAGCTTCGGCGACCTACCGCTTATCGGCATTCTTCAGCAGAAAATGACCTGGCTGAACGATCGTCAGTCGGTTCTTGCGCGCAACATCGCCAGTGCATCGACACCAGGCTACGTGCCCAATGATCTGAAAGCGAACGATTTTGCATCTGCCGTTTCCGAAGCCATGCGCGACGGGATGACCACAACCAACGAGCGCCACCTTAAAGGGGCGTCGCCTGCCGCGGGATCGGTTCGTGCGATCGCGGCGCCGGACTCTCAGTCCTCGCCCGACGGGAATGCGGTCGTTATCGAAGAGCAGATGATGAAGGTGGCCGAAACGCAGATGGCGTACGCCGAAGCGGCGGGCCTCTACAAAAAGACTTTGGCAATGTGGCGCGCCGCTTTGGGACCGCGTGGCTAAGGGACTTGAAGAAAACCGCTGGAAACGAAACGTCAGCGTGTTTCGGATCGGCCAACTGTCCCTACGAAATGTAGGGTTGCGCAATGGGCGTTAGGCGTAGCGCGGGCCGGCTTTCTTGTTGGTTCTCGCCGTTGCTGCCGGCGTGTCGTTTCTGTCTGCGAGGCGAGGCTGAGGTCTTAACGGCCAGTCGTAAGAGGCGTCATGTTGAAGCGCAACGACCCAAGCGCGCCAAGGTTTCTATGATCCTGCAGTCGGCAACGACGCCATTATCACACACGCCGATCATGCGCGAGAGTTCGCGGCGCAGCAACTTCAGCTGCGCGATCTTCTGCTGGACGGCTTTGAGCTGCGACTCGGCAAGTTGAGTGATCTTGGCGCACGAGGTTTGCGGACGCTCTTGAAGAGCCATCAAGGTGCGAATGGTGGCAATGTCGAATCCGAGATCACGCGCATGGCGAATGAAGGCGAGGCGCCGCGCGTCGGTGTCGCGATAGGTCCGTCGCCCGTTGGCTGCGCGGCCGGCGCGCGGCGTTAGGCCGACGCGCTCGTAGTAGCGGATGGTCTCGATATGTACGCCCGTCAGCTTGGAAAGTGCGCCAATTGTGAGCATCTTCGGCCCATTGATCCTGTAGTGGCTACAGGATGTATAGTTCGCCGACCATGCACAAGCGCAGATTCGACGGGTCATGACCACCAAGGCAGCTCACATGGAGTGCGCGATCTATCGCGTCACGGGCATGGACTGCTCGTCGTGCGTCGCCAAGATCGAGAGCGCCGCGCGAGCGATGCCGGGCGTGGATGAGGTCAAAGTCTCGCTCGCCACACAGACGATGACCGTCGCCGTGGACGACCCTGGCACTCGCTTGCCCGCGATGGAAGAGGCGATCCAAGCGCTCGGCTACCGCTTGGCGCGCGTGTCACAGGACGGCGCGCAAGACGACGAACTCCCAAAGACCCTCACGCACCTCACACCGTCGTACCGCCGGGCGCTGTGGATCGTCGTCGCGCTGAATCTGGGCTACGGGTTTGTCGAACTCATCGGCGGGTTCGTCGCCGGCTCGCAGGCGGTCAAAGCGGACGCGTTGGATTTCCTCGGCGACGGTTCGATTTCGCTGTTGGGGCTGATGGCATTCGGATGGAGCGCGCACTGGCGCGCCCGCTCAGCGCTCTTGCAAGGCTATTTCCTCGGCGCGCTTGGCCTCGGGGTTATGGCCAACACGGCCTATCGTGTTGTCTTCATGCAAACCCCCGAGCCGGAGCTGATGGGCGCGCTGGGCTTCGTTGCGCTCATCGTCAACGTCGCTGCAGCGATCGTGCTGCTGCCGCATCGCGGCGGCGACGCAAACGCCCGGGCCGTCTGGCTGTTCAGCCGAAACGACGCCATCGGCAATGCCGCCGTCGTGGCGGCGGCAGGGCTAGTCTGGCGGTTGGCTTCGCCGTGGCCCGACCTCATCGTCGCGCTCGTCATTGCCGGTCTGTTCCTGCACTCGGCCTTTTCCATCATCCGCGATGCGAGCGCCGAATTGCGCGCCAAGGCCGCATGAGGGCACGCAAGATCGATGGCCGAAAATCTCCTATCACTCATGCTCGACGCTCGCCGCTCGCCGGGCGATGCGTGGAGGCACGGCCGCCATCGCGGAAAGGCAGCACACGCGTCTCGCCGAGATGGTGGTTTCGTGCGGAGCTGACGGAGCGCTTATCCCGATGACACGCGAGCGTTCGATTGGTCTTGTTCTGTTGGTGAGCGTGTTGCTGGCCGATCAGAGTCTCAAGGCGTCGGTTCTTGCTTCTGCGCTGCTCAACGCCGGCGGTGCCGTCGAGATCTTTCCGTTCCTCAACATCGTTCTGACGAAGAACACTGGCGTCAGCTTTGGAATACTCGGAAACCAAGGCATTCCGTGGTGGGTGTTTGCCGTGTTCGCACTGGCGGTCGTCGCTTGGCTGGCCACATGGCTTTGGAAGGCTGAGAGAGCCGCGATGGCCGCTGGCTTGGGCCTGATCATCGGCGGCGCACTGAGCAACATCGTCGATCGCTGGCGCCACGGCGGTGTGACGGACTTCATCGATTTTCATGTGGGTGCCTGGCATTGGCCGGCATTCAACGGCGGCGATGCGGCGATCGCGATCGGCGTCGGTCTGATTCTCGTTGCGACGGTTTGGCCGGCAAGAGCCAAGGAGCGGCAAACGATGGTTGACGACAAGAGCTTCACGCCGGCGCTGGGGCGTCACGAATGGACAGGCGACTACGACCGGACCATTCGCAGGTGGACGCGGGAAGCCCGCTGGCGATCTGCCCTTCTTGATTTGATCGCGCTCAAGCCCGGCGAGCGCCTTCTTGATGTAGGATGCGGCACGGGCTCGCTCGCGATCATGCTCAAGGAGCGAACGCGCGATGCGACAATCGTTGGGCTCGATCCCGATCCTGCCATTCTGAAAATCGCGGCCGACAAGGCGCGCGTCGCCAAAGCGGACATCGCCTGGGTCGAAGGCTTCGCCCGCGACGCGGCGAAGGCCGCAGGATCGGCGCCATTCGACGTCGTGTCGTCGAGCCTCATGTTTCATCAGGTGCAGATGGCCGAGAAAAAGGCGGCTCTTGAAGCCATGCGGGCAGCACTCAAGCCGGGCGGCCGGCTATGTATCGCGGATTACAGCAAGCAACGCTCATGGCTGATGCGCGTCCTTTTTCGCTTGACGGTCCAGAGCTTTGACGGCGTCGAGAACACCCAACCCAACGCCGACGGCGTACTTCCTTCACTCATCGAGCAGGCGGGATTCTCGAATGTGCGGGAGGTCGCGGTCGTGCGGACACTGACGGGTTCGATTTCGATCTTAGCCGCAACGTCTCATTGAGGACCCGCAACGGCTCCGAGGCACAGTGTCGTCGCCGTTTCGCAGTTCGGGCGTTTGGGGCGAAGAGAAGGAAGGTTGGCAGGCGTGCATCGAACATCTGAGCTCGGTTGCATCACGCAGAAATGTCACGCTTCCTCTGCTCGTATTCCTCTTTTTGTATGTCGCCGCGCGCGTAGCGTTCCTGGAGGATTTCGAGCGCGGTCTTTCCACGTGATTGGCTCGAGAACGATCTGATCAGCCAGACCAATCCGACCAGAACGAGCCCCCAGAACAGGATCATGAAGAGCCATCCGCCGTCCATGCCCCAGCCCCAACAGCCCATCATGTGAAGTACTCCTCTTCCTGCGTACTGCCATTGCTGCAACAGCTGACTGGTGGCAGGCGCTTATTAAAGGTCGTCGATCGCGCGCCGCAATTTCGCCTGCACTTCGCCGGCGGCCTTCTTGAGACGCGGATTGTCGATCGCTGACATGGACGCCACAGGGTCAACCGCGGCTACTTCTACCGTATGAGGACCCAGTTCCTGCACGATGACATTGCACGGCAGCATCGTGCCGACCTTGTCTTCGAGCTGAAGGGCCTCGTGGGCGACGGTGGGGTTGCAGGCGCCAAGAATTCGATAGTTGCGAAACTCGACGCCGATCTTCTTCTTGAGCGTGTCCTTGACGTCGATCGTCGTGATGACGCCGAAGCCCTCGCGCTTGAGGGCTTCAGTCACGCGTTCGATCGCCTCATCAAATCCAAGGGTTAGGGTCTTCGAGAAATAGTATGACATCGCGTTTTCCGTTCAGCCGTGCTGCGCTTCACACTGGGCGATAAACGCCGCTGCGCCGATCGACTTCAAACCGTTGCACGACGGAGCCATCCTGCGTCACAATCTCGCCGACGATCGTGTTGTCGTCCTTCTCCTTCACAGAGCCGACTTTGAGGCGCGGATTGCCCATCGCAGCGACCCATTGTTCGAGATAGGCCGTGACATCGGCAGTCGTGGGATTTGTCGGGTAGTTATAATTTCCCCAGCCCATCATGCCGGGGCCCCCCATCATGCCGGGCCCCATCATGCCTGGGCCCATCATCCCTGGCCCCATCATGCCGGGGCACCCATGCCAATTGCCACTATTCGGCTGTGCGAAGGCTATGCCGGTCGCGCCCAATGCCACTGCCAGCGTTAGAGCGCCGAGCCCAGCTGCAAGCTTTCTGGTACGCATTTCGTCTCTTGGGTGTGATGTAAAGATAGGACTCTCCGAGAGCCCCATCATTGAGCTAGATCAAGCAACTCGCGGGCGTGTTTTTCCGGCCAGAACACCGCAAGAATTGCGGGCGCACCGGTGCCTATCCGGCTAGAACAGGAACGATCAGCTTCGGTGGGCGTCAGCCGACCAAGCGCAGCAATCGGCCTGTCTCGGCGGACACTTCGCGGAGCTGTAAGAGCAGAACACGCAACAGTCGCCGGGTCTTGGTTTCAGGCGCGTGCCGCATCCAGAGCAATCGTGGAAGAACAAGCAAAAGCCTTCAGGCGTCGTCTCCAACTTGCCGAATCCGCAGTGCGGGCAAGTGATCGTCGCCTCTGGAATGGAGCTTGCGTTCGACAGTGCGTTCACCGCGTGCCCGGGCGGGGTTTGTTGCCGGCTGCAATGTTAGCTGCGGCGGTGCGGTTCGTGTACCAAAATCCGGACAACAGTACTATCAAAGTCAGTATCTGCGCGAGCACGCTTTCGACAGTCGGGTAGACGCCGAGGACTTCAATCCGCGGGAATCCACCGAGCAGCCACATGCCGATCAGTCCCGCTTCTTGCAAGCCTGCGATGCCCTTGCCTGTAAGCACGACGGCCAGGATCGCGACCAGAATCGCGCTCAGCGAGAAGAACTGACTGATCGGCAAACGGCGGCTGTAGGTGAGGAGCGCCGCGGCGATTGCGGCCAACGCGGCAAAGGCGACCACCACTCCGGCCAACACGGCGAACCCGCCGCCTTCGCTGGACAAGGCGGTTAGAAACAAGATCGTCTCGAACGCCTCGCGATAGACGACGACGAACGCCAGGAGGAACAGGAACCACGCGGATTTCTGAGATAACGCTTGCGACAGGCGCTCGCGTACGTATTTTTGCCACGCGCCCGCCTGGCTCTTCCCGTGCATCCACACGCCGACGAAGACGAGCACGATTGCGGCAATGATGGAGCCAAACCCTTCGGTCAATTCGCGGGTCGCGCCGCTGACAGAGATCAGGTAGGTCGCCGCCGCCCACGTCGCCACGCCCGCCACCAGCGCCGCGATCCAACCGCCATGAACGTAGGACATGACGTCCGTGCGTTCGGCTTTTTGCAGAAAGGCGATCATGGCGACGACAATGAGGAGGGCTTCCAGCCCTTCACGCAGCAGGATCGTCAGCGAGCCGAGAAAGCTTGCGACCCAGCTTGTTTGTTGCACGGCGAGTGCACTCTCCGCCTCGTCGAGCAATGCACTAGCCTGCGCGAATTGCGTGCGCAATTCCGCGCTCGGTGCATCCCTGGCAATTGCCGCCCTGACTCCCGCCATTGCTTCTTCGACGCGACGCATCAAATTCGCGTCGCGCGCTGCCAGAACCGGTTCGATCGGTTCGAAACCGTCAAGGTAGGCGGCCAGGGCAAGATCGGCCGCCTTGCGGTGGTCGCCGGCTTCATAAGCCTGCAAACTCTCCGTCAAACGCGCCCGCGCGACCGCCAAAGTAGCGTCTGGCTGGCTGGTGGCCTTGTGCGGGTGACGGCGAAGAAATGCGGTCAGCGCGCGTGCATCGTCTTCGCCGATTTGTTCGGCAAGCGCTTCCGGCGTGATCTGCGTGAGAGCTTGCTGGTTCGGAAAGCGCTGCCGCAGTTCCGTGCTGCCGGCCCAAAGCGCCTCGCCCTTTTTAGCTTCTACGTCGGAATAGGCAAACCGGCCGACATAGAAGGCGAGCGCCCAGCGGTCGTCGGCTGGCAGCTGATCGAAGCTTGCCATTGCCGTCCCGTCCAGGCCCTGCACGATCACCTGATAGAGCGCGAACACGCTGCGCTTCTTGGCCCGTTCCGCATCGGTGAAGGCGATCGGTGGAGGCTCAAGGCCTCTTGCGTCGACGCCGTCACCGGCGCCGCCGACGCCGTGGCAGCTCGCACATTGTTGTTGATAGAGCGCCGCCGCGCCGCCGACGTCTGGCGCGCTTGCGGGGGCGAGGGGCGTAGGGTAGGCGGCGAGTAAGCTGGCGCCGAGGGCCTTTGCCAGGCGCGCAACTTCGTCCGCAGGCGCTTTTCGCTGAACCGCCACTTGCAGAGCTTTCGCCTGGCGAATGAGCTCCGCCTTCGAGGGTGCCGGCGGCAGCGCCGTTAGCCGCTCCGTCACTGACGCCGTGAACTCGAGCATCTCCGCATACTCGGCGGCGCTGATCACCTTGCCGTCCGAGACGGCGCCACCGTAGTCCACCGACACATAGTCCAAGAGGCGCCATGCCGTCTCCGCCGACTCGGTCGCTCCGGCGGGCCGACAAAGAGCGGTGACGAAAAGCAGTGCGAAGGCCGCCAGCGTCGCAATGAAACGCAGCATGCAAGATCCCTGGTTGCTAATGATAGTCCTTATCATTCGCAACCAGGGATGAGAAGCTGGAGTTCGCGACAACCAACGCGACCCCCTACAATACTCGGCGGCACATTTTCTCGATTGTAGTCGCTGCTGCCTTGGGGGCGCCGACACCCGGGCCTAGTAGTCGAAATCATCGGCGGGCGAGACGTCGAATGCTACTCTGGGCAAATTGCGCTGATTCACAAAGCCTATCATCGACGAGCGCAGGTGATCGGCAACGCGTGTGTCTTTCACGCGCTGAAACTACTGCATACCCGGCGGCCTGACCCGAGCATCAGCGGTCGAGGCAGTGCGCCACTGCGCAACCCGCGACATGTTGCCGGTCGCGCGGCTGGGCCACGCATATCGCTGGCGTTGTGCAAGCGCCACGGGCGGCCCGCCAAGCTTGCTTAACTACCTATTGACGGTTGACGCCGACACTCATTCTGGGTCTGAGTCTCCCGCGCTGGGGGAAATCTGGGAACACCATGCGGGTCTTCGTGGCCATGCTCGGTCTTGTTTTGGCGCTGCTTTTGCAGGCGGGGCCGGCGGCTGCGCATGGCGTGACGACGGTACAGGATCAGCAAAGCATCGCTGATCTTGAGCATCACCAAGATCATCAACATGATGGATCGGAAACCCACGACCCCAGCAACCACACGCATCCGTTCGGCGAAGACCCGTTGCACGAATTGATGTTCCATAGCAGCGGTGTCGACCACGTGGGATTTGCTGCGTATTCGACGGTCATGCTGCGCGTCAGCACGAAGATGCCCATCAGCGTCTCGCATGTTTCGTTAAGCGGCATCACCGTATCGCCACTCCTGCGTCCACCACTCGCTTAGACCGGGCATTGCGCCCGTCTCGCGAATATCGGTAGCGACAACAGGGAACGGCTTTTCCAATCATGTTTCGTTTCATAACCGTGGCGCTCGTATGCGCCGCGGCGTGGAGTCTGGTTCAAGCCGCAATGGCTGAGCCGGCCCCAGGGACGCGCTTGCGTGGCATAACGCTTGAAGAAGCGATTGCGCGCGCGCTCGACGCCTCACCTGGACTCCGCGCCAAAGAAGAACTGGTCGCCGGTGCGGACGCGCAAGTGCGTCAGAGCGGCGTTTGGCCCAATCCGACGGTCGAGGCCGAATTGGAAAATTTCGGCGGTTCGGAGCGTTTCTCCGACCTAGACGAGAGCGAACTCACGCTTGCAGTGACGCAGCGCATTGAGCGCGGCGGCAAACGTGCCGGGCGCAGCTCAGTCGCGGAGGCCGACCGCGATGCGGCGGCGCTGGAGCGCGAACGAATGCGCCTCGGCGTTATTTTTGATGCCCGCAAGGCCTTCGTCGAGCTCTTTGCGGCGCAAGCGGCGTTGGACAACGCAAAGGTCCGGCTAAAGGCGGCGTCTGAGATCGAAGCCATGGCCGCGCGGCGCGTGAACGCCGCTCGTGATCCGGTGACGGTGAAGCTTCGCACCGAAATCCAGACGGCAGAAGCCCGGACCGCGCGCGATCAAGCGGAGCGTGATCTGCACAATGCCAAGCGCACGATGGCCCTGCTGTGGGGCGAGCCCGACACCGAATTCGCGATCGATGCGACCTCGTTGAAAGTGCCGCCCGACGCGAAAGGGCAGCCGGCGCAAACTTCGCCGGACATCGAGGCTCGTCAAATCGCGGTTCGCCGTGCAGAGGCGCGCCTGCGGCTCGAACAGGCGAACGCACGCTCGGATGTTTCCGTCGGCGTCGGCGTCCGGAGGTTCGAGACCGGGGGTGACCTTGCCGGTGTTCTGACCGTGTCGATGCCCCTCGCGATCTTCGACAGCAACGCGGGCAACATCGACCGGGCGGCCGCGGAACACCGCGCGGCCGAACTCGACGTGGCCGACATCAAACAGCGTCATCTCGCGGTAATCGTTCATCTAGAGGAAGAGGTTGCGCGTTCGCGTGCCGAACTTGATGCCGTACGCAACGAACTGCTGCCGCGCGCAAAGTCCGCGCTGGCCGCAGCGCGGCGCGGGTACGACGCGGGTGCGTTCAGCTACCAAGAGGTGGCCGAGGCTCAGCGCGTCTTGAACGAACTCATGGGGCGCGAAGTCGCAGCGCTGCGCACATTGCACATCGCGCACGCAGACCTCGACAGAACCAACGGTCGCCTTGCCGGCGCGCCATCCCATCAAGGAACAAAACAATGACCACGACGATATGGCGGGGGCTTGCGCTGGCTCTTTTCTTGGGAACGGCGGCGACGCTCTCGGCGTGCGGCGAAGCGCCAACCGAAGGCGCAACGGGCGAGCACGGCGCTGCCGCAGCGGAATTCGAACGCGGACCTCATCGGGGCCGAATGTTGAGATCAGGCGACTTTGCCGTCGAAATGACAATCTTTGAAACCGGCGTTCCGCCCGAATTTCACGTATACGCCTATGACGGCGGCAAACCGGTCGCGCCAGGAAGCGTGAACCTAACGGTGACGCTGACGCGACTGGGCGGCCGCAAAACGACGTTCGCGTTCAAGCCGCAGGAAGACTATCTGCGCGGTAATGGGGTCGTGATTGAGCCGCACTCCTTCGACGTGACAGTCAACGCCGTTTACGACGGCAAGAAGCATAACTGGACGTACGCCTCCTACGAAGGACGCACGACGATCAGCGACGCAGCCGCGAAGGACGCCGGCGTCGCGACTGAGGCCGCGGGACCGGCAACGATCCAGATCACAGTTGATCTGCTTGGCCACGTCGAACTGGCCCCCGGCGCAAGCGCGGAGCTTCGCGCCCGCTTCCCCGGTCGCGTCGTGAGTGTGTCGAAAAGCGTTGGTGATGCGGTCCGCTCTGGCGAGGAACTGGCCCGCATCGAAAGCAATGAAAGCTTGCAGACCTACGCCATAACCTCGCCGACCGATGGCGTCGTGCTCTCGCGGAATGCTAACCGGGGTGATGTCACGTCGGATGGCATTCTGTTCACCGTAGGCAATCCCTCGGAGCTTGCGGCGACGTTCCATGTGTTCGATGTCGACGCTACGTCGATCAAAGCGGGCCAGGGCTTACGCATTGCATCCCTGGACGGCAAATCGGCGGCCGACGCGACTTTGTCCTCGATCACGCCGTTCAAAAATCCCGCTACGCAGTCGGTGATTGCCCGCGCGTTCTTCGACAACGCGGATGGCAAGTTTCTGCCCGGCATGCAGGTACGCGGCGCGGTCGTCATCGACGAGGCGCAGGTGCAGCTTGCGGTAAAAACGGAGGGCATACAGCCGTTCCGCGACTTCGAAGTCGTCTACGCGAAAGTCGGAGAGACCTACGAAGTTCGCATGCTGGAAATCGGACGGCGGTCGGACGAGTGGACGGAGGTGTTGGGCGGCATTGAGCCAGGCGAAGTGTACGTCGCCGCCAACAGCTTCCTCATCAAAGCCGACATCGAAAAGTCCGGTGCGTCGCATGACCACTGAACCTCAACCGATGCTCGAACGCATCATCCTGTTTTCCATCCGCCAACGATGGATCGTGCTGGCGGCGGTTCTAGGGCTTGCGGCGCTAGGCGCGTGGAATTTTCAGCACCTCGCGATCGACGCTGTGCCGGACATCACGAATGTCCAAGTGCAGATCAACGCGGAGGCGCCGGGCTTCTCGCCGCTTGAGGCGGAGCAGCGCATCACCTATCCGATCGAAACGGCGATCGCGGGGTTGCCCCGATTGGACTACACGCGCTCCCTTTCGCGCTATGGCTTGTCGCAGGTCACCGTGGTGTTCGAAGACGGGACCGACATTTACTTCGCGCGGCAGCTTGTAAACGAGCGCCTCCAAGCCGTGCGCGGCCAACTTCCAGCCGGCATCGAGCCTGAGCTTGGACCGATCGCGACCGGTCTCGGCGAGATTTTTATGTACATCGTCGAACCAAAACCTGGCGCGAAGAAGGATGATGGCTCGGCATGGACGTCGACCGACCTTCGAACGATTCAAGATTGGGTCGTGCGGCCGCAATTGCGCTCCGTGCCCGGCGTTACCGAAGTCAACACGATCGGTGGGTACCGCAAGGAGTATCACGTCACGCCGTCGCTCGAGCGACTGACGGCGCTGGGCCTCACGATCACCGACGTCATCAGCACCATCGAGCGCAACAACGCGAACGCTGGCGCCGGCTACATCGAGCGGAAGGGCGAGCAGGTCTTGATCCGCTTTCCCGGGCAAGCCGCAAGCGAAGCTGACCTGGGAAAGCTGATCCTTGCAAGGCGGGGCGACGCGATCGTGCGCGTCTCGGACGTGGCCAGCGTGATCTTGGGCCGCGAGCTACGCACCGGCGCCGCGACGGCCAACGGCGAGGAGGTTGTCCTCGGAACCGTGTTTATGCTCGTCGGCGAGAACAGCCGCACGGTGTCCCAAGCAGTCGGCGCAAAGCTCGCCGAGATCAACAAGACCTTGCCGGAAGGCGTAGAAGCGCGCACGGCGTATGACCGCACGACGCTCGTGGACCGCACGATCGCGACCGTCGAGACGAACCTTGTCGAAGGTGCGTTACTGGTAGTCGCCGTGCTGTTCTTACTGCTCGGCAACCTCCGAGCGGCGCTGATCACCGCCGCCATGATCCCGCTGTCGATGCTTCTGACCATAACGGGCATGGTGCAAAATAAGGTCTCCGGCAATCTCATGAGCCTGGGCGCCCTCGACTTCGGCCTTATCGTCGACGGCGCGGTGATCATCGTCGAGAACTGCTTGCGCCGATTCGGCATCGAGCAGCATCGACTGGGCAGATTGCTGGACCGCCATGAGCGGTTTGTGCTGGCGGCCGCCGCGACGAGCGAGGTCATCAAGCCGAGCCTTTTCGGCGTTTTCATCATCACGATCGTCTACATCCCGATCTTCGCGTTGACCGGCGTCGAAGGGAAAATGTTCCACCCGATGGCCTTCACGGTCGTGGTGGCGCTGCTTGCGGCCTTGCTGCTTTCAATCACTTTCGTTCCGGCGGCAATTGCCCTGTTCATGACGGGCAAGGTGGACGAACGCGAAAATTTCCTGATGCGCGGCGCGCGCGCCGTCTATGCGCCCCTTCTCGACTTTGCGGTCGCCAACCGCTTCCTGATGGTAGGCGGCGCAGTCGTTCTGGTGGTGGTGAGCGGATTGGCGGCCTCGCGCATGGGGTCGGAGTTCATCCCCAATCTCGACGAAGGTGACATTGCACTGCACGCGTTGCGCATTCCCGGCACAAGCCTGACGCAGGCGGTAGGAATGCAGGAGGCACTTGAGAAGCGGCTGCGGCAAGTGCCTGAGATCGAAGTTACTTTCGCGAAGCTCGGCACCGCCGAAGTCGCGACGGACCCGATGCCGCCGAGCGTTGCCGACACATTCCTAATCGTGAAGGATCGCAGCCAGTGGCCCGATCCGCGGAAACCGCGCAGCGTTCTCTTTGCCGAGCTTGAGCGTGCTGCGTTCAGCGTGCCCGGCAACAACTACGAACTGACGCAGCCGATCCAAATGCGCTTCAACGAGTTGATCGCGGGCGTTCGCTCAGACCTCGCGGTCAAGGTCTATGGCGACAATCTCGATCAACTTCTGCAAACCGGCGAAGCCATTGAGCGCGTGCTGAAGGCGATTCCGGGCGCGCGCGACGTGAAGGTCGAGCAAGCGACCGGCCTGCCGTTGCTTTCGATCATTCCCGATCGGGACGCAATGGCGCGCCTGGGTCTTAACATTGCGGATGTGCAGGACGTGGTTTCAACCGCCCTTGGCGGCAGACCTGCAGGTCAGATCTTCGAAGGCGACCGCCGGTTCGACATTATCGTCCGCATGCCGGAGACGGTGCGAAACGATATCCGCGTGATCGGCCGCTTGCCCATCCCGTTACAGCAAGGTACCGCAAACGGGGGTCCGTCGTTCGTGCCGCTGTCGGCGGTCGCAAAACTGGAACTCGCGACGGGTCCCAACCAAATCAGCCGCGAGAACGGGAAGCGACGCGTCGTCGTTACGGCGAACGTTCGCGACCGCGACCTTGGTTCATTTGTCGGCGAGGTCCGTTCAGCCGTGGCCGACAAAGTCGAAGTTCCGCCCGCTTATTGGATCGAGTATGGCGGCACGTTTGAGCAATTGATTTCGGCCTCACAACGCCTCATGGTTGTTGTACCCGTCGCATTGCTGCTGATCTTCGGGCTGCTCTTCTCGCTGTACGGCTCGGCCCGGGACGCGTTTATCGTATTTTCGGGCGTGCCGTTGGCATTGACGGGCGGCGTCGCCGCACTGCTGCTTCGCGATCTACCGCTTTCGATTTCCGCCGGCGTCGGATTCATCGCCCTGTCCGGCGTTGCGGTGCTGAACGGTGTCGTCATGGTGTCGTTCATTCGCGGCCTACGTGAGCAAGGCCTCGTCCTCGATGACGCTATCCGGGAGGGGGCGCTGACGAGGCTACGACCCGTGCTGATGACAGCGTTGGTCGCCAGTCTCGGCTTCGTACCGATGGCGCTCAACGTAGGTACCGGCAGCGAGGTTCAGCGGCCGCTCGCAACCGTCGTCATCGGCGGGATCATCTCATCAACGGTTCTGACGTTGTTTGTGCTACCCGCGCTTTACCGCTTGTTCCATCGCGAGAGGGAGGTCGAGGACATATGAGAAAATCTCTTCTCTCATCTATCCCGCTCCGCCTCGCGAGGTCGCTCGCCGTTCATGCGCTAGCGAAACCTGTACGAACAGCTTGCATCGGTTTGAGAACAAGATCGCGGGATGGGGGTGTGGGAAAATGGAACTAAAGGCGGTACGGATGGACGTGGTTTACGATCGCGACGCGGCCGTTGATTGCGATCGAAGCGCGCGCGACGCCGTGGCGACCCGCATCATGCTCGCCTTGGTCGATCGCGACGGCCCGCCGCGTGTGGAGTCGTTCGAGCGTTGGTCGGAGTTTGCAGCGTTCATCGGGCGCACCCGCTCGCTTTCGATCGACGACATCGAGCAAGATCCGGAATGGCAGTCGCTGACGCTGTCCTTCGGTGCGAAACGGCAATTGTGGGTGTTCGCGCTGATAGTAAACGGTCGCCTCACCGGGTACGTCCCGATGCTAGCAGACAACGCGCGTCTTAAGTACGCACTCGGCGGCGCGCAGTTTGCGTCGTGGCCGGTGCGTGAGTTCCGCTTCCATCTAGGACCGGTCATCGGCGATTGCGAGGCATGTTTCTTCGACGCATGGGCCCTCGCCCTCCGTTCCGTCATCGCAAGGCGCGGCGTGGTTTTCGCGAAAGACGTCCCGCAGCACTCTGCCTTGCAGATCATGCTCGCCAGCCGGCGCGGCGCCTTAGCGAAAAAGTTCTTCGTGTTGCCGTGGGGGCGTCCATCGCCGCGCTGCCGGATCCGTTGGCAGGGCAGCGTTCAAGCCTACTTGCAATCGATCGGCCACGAGAGCCGTAGAAATCTCAAGCGGTACGCAAAGAAGCTCGCCAACGAGCCTGGCTTGCGCAGCGAGGTCAAACGCTTCGTTGCCGACGCCGATGCATTCCTGCGCGACGGCGCGCGAATTTCTGCCACGACCTATCAGAAGCAGCTCTATGGCCACACCTTGGAGCGTGGCTCATTGGCGGAAGCTCAGGTCCGCCACGCGGTGAAATCCGGCGCCTTCCTCGGACACATCCTCTACATCAACGACCAACCGGTCGCGTATCACTATGGCGTTGTTGGCCAACGTATCTTCTCGGTCTTGGAAATGGGTTATGACCCTGCCTGGGCACATCACCACGTCGGTGGCGTGCTGTTCTATGATGTCTTGCACGATTTGGAACGGACGCAATACCCGATTGACGTGCTCGACTACATGAGCCTCGTCACGACGTTCAAGCTGCGCACGACGAACGATCATCGGCCGGTGTGCGACTACTACCTTTTTCCTCGGACCATTTCGGGTGCGGTTCAGTACATGACTTTGACGGCGACCGACTGGGTGTCGCAGCTCGCCGGCAACGTACTGGAGCGCCTGCATTTGAGATCGCGGGTGGAAACACTTCTCGGCTGGCGCCGCGGCCGTCCGAAGCCTGCCGTTGAATCTGGAAGTCGCAAACAGGGGAGTGGCAATGACTAAAGTAGAGTGGCGTACACCGATCGCGTTGCTCGCGATCGCGCTGGGCATGGGCCTATGTGCGTCGGTCGGCGCGCCGGAAGCCTTGGCGCACGGTGTGCAAGGGAAAGACGCGGCGTTTGTGGCAGCAAATCAAGGGGAACAAATCATTCCGTTTCTCTATCTCGGCGCCAAACACATGGTCACGGGTTACGATCACCTGTTGTTCATTCTCGGCGTCATCTTCTTTCTATATCGGCTGACGCACGTCGCCATTTACGTCACGCTTTTCAGCATCGGGCACTCCATCACGCTGCTGACGGGCGTTCTCAACAACATCGACGTCAATCCTTACATCGTTGACGCCATTATCGGCCTGTCGGTCGCGTACAAGGCGTTCGACAATCTGGGCGGCTTTCAATCGCTGTTCGGATTTCAGCCCGGCACACGAAGCGCGGTGTTCGCATTCGGTCTCGTCCACGGCTTTGGCCTTGCGACGAAACTTCAAGACCTGGAGATGTCGCCGGACGGGCTTCTCGTCAACATGATCGCGTTCAACGTCGGCGTCGAATTCGGCCAGCTCATCGCGCTCTCGCTGATGCTGATCTTCATCGTCTGGTGGCGCACTTGGCCGAGTTTTCAAAGGCACTCGGTGGCGGCGAACGCGACGCTCATGGTCGCCGGCTTCGCGCTCACGCAATACCAAATCATCGGCTATATGATGGAAGGGAGTCACTGACATGACCGAAGGTCAATCGAACAATCCGCCGCCGGCGGGCCGCCTGGTGCTGATCACGCTCGGCGCCGGCATCGTTGCAACTGTGTTGACGCTCCTGGTCGTGCTCCCCGCCGAGTTCGGACGCGATCCGACCGGCTTCGGCCGTTTGACCGGGCTCGACAAGCTCGCACCGAAGCACGAAGAAGTGGTCGCAGTCGCGACCGGCCCCTCGTCGCCGGTGCAGTCTTACGACACGCCATATCAAAGCCACGTCGTGGAAATCCCCTTCGTTCCGAAGGGAGACGACACGGGCTTTTCGCAATTGGAATACAAGGTGCGCATGAAGCCAGGCCAAGCTCTGGTCTACTCATGGGCCGTCGAAGGCGCGGGCGAGGGAAAGTTCTATTCGGACCTGCACGCCGAGACGGACGGGCCAGACGTCAAGGTCGTCGAGTTCAAGCAGGAAACAGCGCTGGCTTCGCACGGTTCGCTCGTTGCGCCAATCGACGGTGTCCACGGCTGGTACTGGCAAAACAAGTCACCGAACAAGGTCGTCGTGCGGCTTAAGATTTCTGGCTTCTACGATCTCATTCAACCGGGCGAAACGGGCAACAAAGCGGGCATTCTGCCTTCAGCCGACGCGTCCAGCATCAAAGCGAGTACACCCAATGAATAAGACCATCACCGCAACGCTTGCCTCCTTCGTGTTCGTCGCGGCGGCGGGGGCGCACCCCGGCGGCCATGGCGAGGACGATGTCCACCCGACCTTCGATTGCAACGCGATGGCGGGGACCTACGCGATCGACACCCAGCGCCTCGCAACTGTCAGCGTCGCCGACGGTAAGGTCACGATCGAGCCCGTCGGAACCGAGAAGGCCACGGGCAGCTGTGTGTCGCCGCTGATCGGCGAAGGTAAGAACCTTCCGCGGGCGGTCATCACATCCGGCGCTGCTCTGGGTGCGAAGTTCGGTGCACCGGGCTGCTGTATCGTCGTTCTGAAAAACGACGAACTTTCTTTCGACAACGGTGAGGTTTGGAAACGGAAGAAGCCCGCCAAATAATGGCAAGCGGGCGCTGAGGAGAGCCTAATGGATGTGCGTTGGATCATTGTAGGCATCGCGGCCGTCACGGCCGTGGTGAACTTCCAGCTCGCATACGCCAATTTCGGCCGCCGACGGATTGCCGCGGGCACCACGCGGCTGCTGACGGGAACACTACTGACGCTCGTCGCGCTGTATTTTGCATTGTCGAAACCCGCGTGGCTCTAGTCCGCTGCACGTCGCGCGCACCAGCACCGCTCTTGCGCGGGTCGATGCGGTGGGGGACAGTGGCCACGAGAGGGGCGAAAATCGTATGCGGCGTTTTATCTTGCTCGTAGCGATAACTGGCGCGCTCGCTGGTGCCGTCCGGGCAGGTGAGCTTGGCGTCGCTGCCGTCGAGCGCTAGTGCCGAGTACCCCGCAACGCGTTGTCCTTGTCGAACGCGACATCGATACCGACGTCGATGAACGGGACCTTCATCTCGATGAGGGCATCGTCAATCGCGACGAAGACGAAGTCGAACCCCGCAAGCTCGGGCAGTCGCTCCGGCGTGACGTGATAGGGGTGCCGCTCGATGCCCGTTCTCATGCGGTCGTATATGTCAGCGAAACAGTGCACTTTTTTCGGTTTCGTCAGTTCCTCGATGCGCGGAGCGCCGGGCGAACGAAACGCGTTGTGCAAGTCGAAATCATCCCCGTCGAAAAGGTGAATTTGTTCGACCGGCGTCTTGGCGACCAGGTCGAGAATATAGGAGCCGGTGCCGCCGAGGCCGACAATTGCGATCCGATCCGCCAGGAGCTTTGCGGTCGCAGCGCCTATCCCGGCGCGCGTTGTCGCCATATCCGGGTACCGAAACACGCGCTTTTGCGCTTCGACCGCCGCCGGCACCGGTCTCATGCTGCGGGCATCACACGCCGGGTCAATCGCCTGCGCCTCGTGCGTGATGAGCGCGATGTAGGTCGTGATCTTCTCGTAATAATCTGAGTAGGGCTGCTTGTCGGCCCGTTTCCGAGAGAACGCTAGGGAAGCTCCCCAGCTCTCCCGGGGCATCTGGTTCTCTACCGCCAACGGCGAAGCGTCGTTAACGAGAACATCGTGGTTGATGACGTGACTGAGGTCACGCTGGAGCGATTCCGCAATGGTCCGTAGGCGGCTGCATTCTTGGCGGCACTGATCGCCGGCCATACGTTGAGTCTCAACTGGGGTCTGCATTCGTGCAACGCGTCTTTCAGGACTTTGTCGAAGGCATCAGAACGAGTGAGGACGTGAACGCGCTGCGTTCCGCGACGGCGGCGGCGCTCGCCGGGCTCGACTTTCACCGTTTCGCGTATTTCGTTCTGTCGAAACCAAACGCCGGCGGCGGGGAGCTCATTTCCACTTATCCGCAAGCCTGGCTAGAGCGCTATGCGGAACAGAAATACGAATGGATCGATCCCGTGATTCAAGGCGTGCGCGCGTTCGACGCGCCGTTCGACTGGGATAACGCACCGGCCAATCCATCGCCGCCCCAGCGTCAGCTTTTCGACGAGGCCGCTCAATTCGGTATTCGCTGCGGGTTCGTAATCCCCTTCCGTGAGCCTGGTCATCCGATTGCGGCAATGACGATTGTCGCCGGTGAACCATCCGTTGCGTTCCAGCGATCTATCCAAGCCAATCGCCCGACGCTGCAGCTGATGGCGGTCTTCGTTCACCTGCATGCGCGGCGGATTCTAAGCGCGGGCCGTGTGGTTGCCGGCGTCAGACTGTCCCGTCGCGAACTTGAGTGCTTGCGATGGGCCGCGCGCGGCAAGTCGGCTTGGGAAATCGGCCGCATTCTCGGCATAGCGCGCCGCACCGTGTCGTTTCACCTGGACAATGCCAAAGCCAAATTCGGCGTCAGAACAATCTGCCAGGCGGTAGCGCGTATCGTGGCAGACGGCAGATGAAACTCGACCTTCTCGGTCAACCCGTGCAGCCGCACGGGCTGCGCAGTCCGCATTGGAGTGTTGGGTTACGGCCTGCGAGCAAGGCGCACCCCTATGCGTACCGAGCGGCAGCCCGATTGGCACAGCAAGGAGAGCTATGCCTACACCGTGAACTTGACCCGGCTCGGCTGGGCCTGGGAGTTCTTGCGTCGCAACCCTCGGTTTCAAGTCGATTTTGAGCAAGGGTCGAAGTCCGGCGGCAGCGGTCAACGTGGTGATTTGCGGCGCTGGGGACTGCTGCGGGTAGACTCCCCATCCAAGAACGCTCTGGAAGCTAAGGTGTTCTGGGATCCCAATGTTTGTTCGCAGGTGCTACCGCTTGTGGCGACGCTCTTGCCTGGTCCCGTCTACGCTGACCGGATCACCTCAGGGCGAGTATGCCATGTTCTAATCTGTGAGGGCGGCCGTCGCCTTCAACTGTCGGTTCGAATTTGTTCAGCGCCGGAGCCGGAGAATCTCCTCACCGAAGCAATCGTTCTGCCCACTGAAGAACCATGCCGATGGCGCTCGCTCATTTGCTTCAACGACTATCTCTTCTCCGGTCATCTTTCGCGGCGTCATTTTCGATCGGAACGAACGGCGGGCCGGCTTGCGCGCGTGGCGCAAGCACTCGACGGTGCGTTGAGTGACGCGTCCCATCGTGAGATTGCGATTGCGCTCTACGGCCGCGTCCGCGTAGCGGACGACTGGAACGACCCCGGCGAGTACCTTCGCGACGGCGTCCGGCGCGCGATTCGGCGTGGTCGCCTGCTTATGAACGGCAGCTTCCGTCAATTTCTAAGTTGACCGGCGCGGTTTCTTGCCGAGAAGGCCGCGGTAGCCCTCATCGCTCATCCAAATGGCGCGCTTCAAATGGCTCAGCAGCGTACGCCGCGCCTTGTCGTGGCTCATGCTCGGGGCGGCATCGAGAATGATTTCAAGCATCGCTTCTTCGCTCACGGCTTTGGACTTGGCATCCAGCAATCTGAGATAGATCGCGAAATGTGCTTCATCATACGCTGTGATTATTGGGGATCGGGGCGCCTTTTCAGCTAAAGGCCTCGTGCGATGCAGACGAGCTTTTGGCGCGAGCTTGCGTTCTTCCGCCACGGCAATTGTTTCCTTGGCACGATCAACCGTCTGTAGCACTTCCGCCCCGGCAAGGACACGATGTCGCTCAATTTGAGCGACATCGATAAGGTTCGGCCGGTGGCCAACGAAATGATGAGAGGGCGGTGAACCCGTTTTGGGATAATCCGAAATAAGGATCAGCTTCGCAAGCGCCAACTGCCTTGGCGTGCATGCGAAAATCCACACACACCAAACCGTATTTGAGACTGAGAGAGGCGTTGGCCGCGGCGCGCAAGGCTGCGGGCTTGAGCCAACACGAACTCGCCCGGCGGCTCGGCCGGCCTCAATCGTTTGTTTCGAAATGCGAGAGTGGAGAACGCCGTGTGGATGTCGTCGAGTTGATTCATATCTTCAAAGTCCTGCGCGCTGACCCCATCGAACTCGTAAGAGCGCTTTTGCGCGATTTCTGATCCGCCCTTGGGCGTCCGAGCGGACCTTCGGTCCTCCTCGCCGCGTGCTCGTGCACCGAGCCGCTTCGCGTCTCGGCCCTTCGGGCGTCGCCCGCTGACGCGTTCCCGCTACGCGGCGGGCCATCGCGTTCCGCGATGACGTCTTTTGTTGCTTTCCCCTCACGCGTGGCGGTCGGCACTCCCCGTCTAGGCCCGCTGCGGCGGACCGCAACCCGCGCTGACGCGCGGGTCCTCCACTTCGTTCCGGCCCTTCGGGTGCAGTCCACCTCATTCAGCGGGCCTACCCGGTCGCGCCGCCCACCCCGCTTCCGGGGAAAGACGCGAAGGGGCGGCATGAGCGGAGGCGAGTCATGCGGCAGGTTGTCGAACGGCGGAACGAGGAACGTGCGAGCCTCTACAAGCAAGTGACCGACAAAATTGTCGGCGAACTCGAAGCTGGGCGCGTGCCTTGGGTGCAGCCTTGGGGCGGTGCGAAGGCGGGTCTGGGCTTGCCGCAGAACGCCGCGACCGAGCGGCGCTATTCGGGAATTAACGTCCTTATTCTATGGGGCGCTGTCATCGAACGCGGTTTCGCAGCGCAATCGTGGCTCACGTTCCGGCAGGCACTGGCCCTCGGCGGTCACGTTCGCAAGGGCGAAGCGGGGACGACGGTCGTCTATGCCGACCGCTTCGTGCCCAAGGATCGGGAAGGGCGCAACGACGCCCGCGCCGACTCGTCCGAACGCGGCAAGCCGATACCCTTCCTCAAGCGCTTCACCGTCTTCAACATCGAGCAATGCGAAGGCTTGCCGGAAGGTCTTTTCGCCAGCGCGCCGCCCGCGCCCGAAGCGCTGATCCTGCCCGAAGCCGAAGCGCTGATCCGCGCCACCGGCGCGAAATTCCGCATCGGCGGCGGTGAAGCTTTCTACAGCCCCGGCGCTGATGCCGTTCACGTCCCACCGCCGCAAGCCTTCTTCGAGCCGATCAACTGGCACCGCACCGCGTTTCACGAGTTGGGGCATTGGACGGGGCATTCCTCGCGCCTCGCTCGTGAACAATCGGGCGCGTATCGGTCCAAGTCCTACGCGCGCGAGGAACTTGTCGCCGAAATGGCGGGCGCGTTCGTGTGCGCGAGCCTCAACATCGCGCCGACCGTCCGCCATGCCGACTATCTCGGCGAATGGCTTTCGCTCTTGCGCGAGGACAGCCGCGCAATATTCCGCGCCGCGTCGGCTGCGTCGAAAGCGGCGGACTATCTCCTCGCGTTCCGGCGTGGCGAGCAACCCGCCGCCGCTTCCGAGTCGAGCGACGACGCAAGCGAGGCTACTGCGCCCCCAAACGTTCGCCCCGAAATTTCGCCGCACGCGGCGGAGCACCAGCGCTGAGAAGCGCCCGGCTCCGCTCGCATGCCTTGAACCGTGTTCGAGGCGGAGCCGGTCACTCAACCAACGGAGAACGACCGATGCAACTTCAACATATCGATATCGAGAAACTGCACGTCTCGCCCCTGAACATGCGCCACGCCAAGCGCGAGCCCGATGTGTCCGACATCCTGCCGAGCGTCAAAGCACGCGGCATCCTGCAGCCGCTGCTCGTCCGGCCCAACGCGGACGGGTTTGAAATCGTGGCCGGTCGGCGGCGGTATTTCGCGGCTAGAGCCGTCGAGAAGGAGCGGGGCGAGATCGCGCCGCTGCCGTGCGCCGTGATGGACGCGGGCGACGACGCGGCGGCGCTCGAAGCCTCGCTCATCGAGAACGTCGCGCGGCTCGATCCCGACGAAATGTCCCAGCACGACACCTTTGTCCGCTTGATCAAGGAGGGGAAAGACGTGGCCGACATCGCGGCGACGTTCGGCATGACCGAGACGATGGTCAAGCGGCGGCTCGCTCTAGGCAATCTGTTGCCGAAGATCAAGGACGCTTACCGGCGCGAAGAGATCGACGCGGAGACCGTGCGGCACTTGACCATGGCGACGAAGGCGCAGCAGCAGGACTGGCTCAAGCTCCTTCACGACGAGAACGCGCATGTACCGTTCGGCCAGCATCTGAAACACTGGCTCTTCGGTGGACACTGGATTTCGACCAAGGTCGCGCTGTTTCCGCTCGACGACTACAAGGGCAAAATCACCGCCGACCTGTTTGGCGATGAGGCGTATTTCGCCGATCCGGATCGGTTCTGGGAATTGCAGAACACAGCCATCGCGGCCAAGCGCGACGCCTATCTCGCCAACGGCTGGTCGGAAGTCGTGATCCTCGAACCGGGCGCGCCGTTCCATACCTGGGAGCACGAGAAGACCTCCAAGAAGAAGGGCGGCCACGTGTTCGTCGCGGTGTCCGAGCGTGGCGAAGCGCAATTCTTCGAGGGCTATCTCACCGCGAAAGGCGCGCGGCGTGCCCGGCAGGATGACGCGGCGGATGATGCTGAACCGGTTGCCTCCGAACGCTCGGAAGTCTCATCCGGCCTGCAGAATTACATCGACCTGCACCGCCATGCGGCAGTGCGCCTCGCCCTTCTGCGCGATCCGCAGATCGCTCTTCGGCTCATCATCACCGAAGCGATCTGCGGTTCGCCGCTCTGGCGGGTGAAAGCCGAACCGCAATCGGCGAATTCGAAGGCCATTGGAGAAAGTATCGCCGCGAGCCCGGCGCAGGATGAATTCCTCCGCCGCCGCTCGGAATTCGTGACCTTGCTCGGCCTCGACGACGAACGCCGAACGCTGGTTCAGGCGAGCGACGACGCGGCTGCCGCAACGGTGTTCGCTGCGCTGCTGAAGCTGCCGAACGCAGAGGTCATGCGCGTCCTCGCGATGCTCGCGGCCGAGACATTGGCGGCCGGAAGTGTGTTTGTCGAAGCCGTCGGCGCGCATCTTGCGGTCGACACCGCCAAGACATGGACACCAGACGATGCCTTCTTCGACCTTATTCGCGAGAAGAGCGTCGTCAACGCCATGCTGGCGGAAGTGGCGGGCAAGGCGGTTGCCGACGCCAATGTCGCCGAGCGGCTCAAGACGCAGAAGCAGATCATCCGCGACTGCCTCGACGGCGCGAACGACCGGCCCAAGATCAAGGACTGGCTACCGGGCTGGATGTCATTCGCGCCGCGCGGCTACACGGATCGCGGCGGGCTGCGTCACGTCGAGGCGTGGAAGGCGATCGCTCATCTGTTCCCGCGCGCGTGACGGCACGAATAGCGGCGGCTCGTCGGGCCGTCGCTCCAGATCACGGCGAACGTGTCGTCGCTCTCGCGGGGCGCCGCGAAGATTGGCAGTGGTGAGCGGCGCTTTTCAGGCGCGACGGCTCCGCTCCGATAGTCTTCCGTTCGCTTCGGCTTCGTCCATCGAGCACTAAGGTCTGTCGCGCATCGGTGATCGCTCGGCGGTTTGTCGGCGGGTTTCGTCGTATTTGGAACGCATCGAGCTGACGTTGGGATCGACTCCGTCGACCTTATCCTTGTGCCTCCACGGCCCCCCTTCGAGACGGCGCGAGCACGCAGAACTCATCTCCTTCTTGCACCCGGAGACCATTCCCCTTGGGCTTCGCGTTGGACCTATGGGCGTCGCCGTCGCTTTGAAACCTTCGGCCTCAAGTTTTTTCCCCGCCGCCATAAGGCGGCTCCTCGCGCCCGCTTCGCTCCAAAAAACGTGAGCCCTCGGGTCCTCCGCTGCGCTGCGGCCGTGCCGGTTCAAAGCGCTGGCGACGCCCATGGACGGTCCGCTCACGCCCAAGGGGAATGGTCTCCGGGTGCGAAGAGGAGATGAGTACCATGCCTGCAATCGGTTATGTCACGAAGCAAGCAGACGGCAGCTACAAGGGTCAGCTCAAGACGCTGACGATCCGCGCCGGCATCGAAGTCGTTCCAAACACGACGAAAAGCGCCGACAACCAGCCCGACTTTCGGGTCACCTCAGGCGGCGCCGACGTTGGTGCCGGATGGCTGCGCCGCGGCGAAACCTCGGGCAAAGATTACGTGTCGTTGAGCCTCGCTGCGCCCGAATTCGGTCCGCGCAAGCTCTACGCCAATCTGGGCCGCGCGCCCGGCGAGAACGACGACACCTTCGCCGTGATCTGGAATCCAGCCGATTAGGGACGAGCGGCCCCACGTTCTTCACGAGCGTGGGGCCGCTTGCACGCCGGTTCGGCTCCTGTCGCGACGTTCGTGATCAAGCCGCCTACGGAGTGTGGCGCACGAGCGGGGCCGTCTGGACATCCGTCACCTAAGTCGGTGGTCCCACCATGGTCGAGCCCGGCGTGACCGGCGCCTCATCGCATCCGGACGATGAGGCGTCCGGCGAAAAGTGGCGGTCGAGTTTTCGCCGGTCCCCAGCCGCTCCAATCGCGACGATGCTCGCTGTCATCCACGCGACGTATGCCGCCGCTTGCTTTGACGACCGGATGCCATGGACGACGCAGAAGAACGGGCGGCGAAGGCGAAGAAGGGCAGTCCGTTTCTATCGACGGACCAGGCCGCGCACTTCGTCGGCCTCTCGCGCCGCACGCTCGAAAAGATGCGCGTCCATGGCGGCGGTCCTGACTATCGCAAGCACGGCAGATACGTCCGCTACCACATCGACGACCTCGAAGCGTGGTCGAAGGCGCGTACCAAACGGAGCACGTCCGATGCATGACTGGCGTTCACTATGGGAGAGTATTGGTGCGCCGGAGCGGCCGTTCTCACTGGAGATAAGGCTCTCCCTTATCGGCGTCATGTTGCTGGCGTGCGTCTCGCTGGCCACGGTTTATGTGCTCAATCCAACCCCCAGATTGATATGGAACGCGAGCGAGAGTGCGCCTGTTGGGCTCTATTGGGTGCGCCACGTCGACCGGCTCGAGATCGGAGATTTGGTCCTCGCCTGGCTCCCAGACGAGGCCCGTGTCCTCGCAGCGCAGCGGTCCTATCTTCCCCTGAACACGCCCGGCGTGAAGCGGGTGGCCGCGCTGGCAGGCGACGTCGTTTGCGTTCGAAACGACTTTGTCTTGATCAACGAGGGATTGGCCGCGCGCGCCTTGAACGTCGATCGCAAGGGCCGCGAGCTCACGCCGTGGTGGGGCTGCCGTGCTCTCGAACCCGGTGAGGTCCTTCTGCTCAACGATGGGTCCGCCGTGTCGTTTGACGGTCGGTATTTCGGTCCAAGCCGCGCGCGCGACATCGTCGGCAAGCTTGCTCCTCTGTGGACCTTCTGAAAATTCGGAGGCCGCCTGCGAAATTATTTTCGATGTTACGGCGAAGCAGAGCGTAAGTGAGGCGGTGGAGGTTCGGAAAAAGTTGGCAGGGCAAGATAAAAGCACTGGCGCCAAGTGTCGCCTAAGTCGCGGTCTGCACATCCTTTTCCATGGCGCTATCGTCGATCAAGTGGCGCCAATGTGACCAGAGCGCCAAATGAACTGTGCGGTCAAAGCGGCCCTTGCATCGTGCGCCGGCACGCACACCTCGACGATGCAGCCGATTGATCGCGCAGCACCATGGCTCACGACGACGACTTCGAACCAAAGCTCGGCAAGATACGAGCGCGCGGAGGAAAGCGCGGCGAACGCTACCTCCAGCAGGTCCTGCACGCCGCTTCATCCGCGAGCGGCAGAGCAATCTCTGCATTCGGACGAAGAAGCCGCTTTGATGGCAGCCGAATAGGACGCGGCGCCGGGGTTGGCCGCACGCTGGCGGACCGTCATGTCGCGTTCAGGGCACGGCGCGTCGTCATAAAGACCCGCCTCGTGAAGATCGGCGCCCGCGGTCTCAAGGCGGCCCGGCTTCACCTGCGCTACGTCCAGCGGGACGGCGTGACGCGCGAGGGCCTACCCGGCGAGCTCTACGACGCTGACAAGGATCACGCCGACGGGAAGGCCTTCCTTGACCGGGCGGAGGGCGACCGCCACCAGTTCCGCTTCATCGTCGCGGCCGAGGACGCCGTCGAGTACGAGGACCTGAAGTCTGTCACCCGCCGACTCCTCGCGCGCATGGAGCAAGACCTAGACACGAAGCTCGATTGGGTGGCCGTCGATCACTTCAACACCGGCCATCCCCACACGCACGTGATCCTGCGCGGCAAGGACGATGATGGCCACGACCTCATCATCGCGCGCGAGTACATCGCCCACGGCATGCGCCAGCGCGCTTCCGAGATCGTGACGCTGGACCTCGGGTTGCGGACGGACCTCGAGATCGAGCGCAAGCTGACTCAGGAGCTGGATCAGGACCGCCTGACCAACATCGACCGTCGCCTGCTGCGAGACGCCGGCGCCCAGCGGAAGGTCCAGGTCGGTTCGCCGGCCGGGACGGCGGAGCGCTTCCAACAGACTCTGCGGGCGGGCCGCCTGCAGCACCTGCGGCGGCTGGGCCTTGCGGAGGAGGTTACGTCGGGCAGCTGGCTGCTGTCCGCGGACATGGAGCCCGCGCTCCGCCGGATGAGCGAACGCAACGACATCATCAAGACCCTCCATCGGGCGATGAAGCAGGCCAAGCTCGACCGCGCGCCCGCCGACTACGCAATCGACGACGCAGCAGCCTCGAACAGTCCCGTCGTGGGCAGGCTTGTCGAGCGCGGCCTCAACGACGCAAGCGAGCGCCAGTACCTCGTGGTCGACGGGATCGACGGACGATCGCACTGGATCGACATCGGTGGTGGAGATGCCGTCGAGCACGTTCCGCGCGGCGCGATCATTTCCGTCCGATCGTATCACGCCAACGCGAAACCCGCCGACCGCACGATCGCCGACATCGCCCGCCGGCACGAGGGACGTTACAGCGCGGAGATCCACCGGCACGACGATCAGACCGCGGACGCGGAGTTCGTCGCAGCACACGTGCGACGGCTTGAGGCTCTCCGGCGCATCGGGCTCGTCGAACGTGAGGAGGGCGCGAGCTGGCGCGTCCCGCCCAACTTCCTCGAGGCCGTCGAAGCTCACGAAAGGCGCCGATCGCGCGACACTTCGGTCGTCGTCGAAATTCTCTCAACGGCGCCGCTCGAAAAACAGGTGACCGCCGACGGAGCAACGTGGCTCGATCGGCAGCTGGTTGGCGACGAGCCGGCGGGTACCCGCGCCTCGGGGTTTGGCCGCGAGGTAAAGGGCGCTCTCCAGCAACGGCAGCGGTGGCTCGTCGAGCAAGGCCTTGCGGAGGTCCGTCAGGAACTGATTGTCTATCGATCAAATCTGCTTGTGCTATTACGCCGACGCGAACTCTCCCGCGTCGCAACGCAGATCTCCGCGGAGTTGAACTTGCCTTACACCGAATTCGACGGCGAGAAACGCGTCGAGGGCAAGTACCGCCGTCGGCTCGACCTGACGAGCGGCCGATACGCGCTGATCGAGCGGGCGAGGGATTTCACGCTTGTGCCGTGGCGACCTGTCCTTGAACGAAGCGTTGGAAAATTGGTTGCGGGCATTTCCCGCGGCAATTCCATCTCTTGGGTCTTCGGTCGCAAGCGCGGGATTACACCATCGTGATCGCCCGCCACCACGATGGAACGGTTGCTATGCCTTCTGAGCCGCGTCGGGGCCTGGTCCGAGAGCCGGCCAATCTTCAAGCAGTCGGCGCCGAAGGTCGTCGGCAATTCCCGGACTTTGGATGTAGATGCCGATCTCGGCCTGCGGCGCATCGGATCGCGTGTCGGCCGAAGACCAATTTAGGCTGGTCACGACGACATGGTCGTCGTCCCAGAGCAGAAATTTTCCGTGAAGCTCGCGATCGCGAATCTGGACGAGGCGCACGTTGGCGGCGGCCGCCATTTCTTTCAACGCCGTTGCATCCTGTTTTGTCACTGGTCCGGAAGGTTTGGAGTAGCAGATCACGCCGTCCACCGATCGCTGGGCAGCGGCTGCCATCATGGGAATGATGGTCCGCGCTTCGGCTGCGAGGCCCAGTCTGTCGCCGCCCACGACGATGGAGCGCAAGGCCCTTTCTCGCGCTAGACGCATTAGGGCGCCATGCTCATCACTCCTGACGATCTGGAACTTCGCGGGGCCGTCGGGCGCGGTGTGCGATCGCAGAACGCGCGACATCGTTGTAAGGTCGGCGGCGATTTGGGAACTCGTCGCCTGTCCGAATATCAACTCCCCGAACTCTTCAGCGATTCTTGCGACCGCATGTGGTTGGCGAATGACGATCGAGGTCTCCACGCGATTGAAGCCGCTCGAGAGCCAATTGCAGGATCCAACGACGGCGACGAATTCTCCGCCTGACCTCGCGGCCGCATCAGCAACCAGTAATTTCGCGTGTGAGCGGGTCGAGTAGAGGTGGACCCTCGCTCTTCCCCTTAAATCGCGGTCGGCGCTGATCCGGTGGTTGATCGCAATCGCCGCGTCGAGATTGTCGCTGCGGGATCGCTCGTCGCCGTTGGCGCCCCAGAAAATGTCGATCGCCACACCGCGCTTGGCAGCGCGCCGAAACTCATCCTGCAAGTCGGCGAACGCCTTGTCCCTGAGAAAGGTCGAGTGCATAAGGAATCTGGATCGGGCTTGACGCAACACATCAAGCAGGAGATCGCGATGGTCTTGACCACTGAGGACAATGTCGCCCGACCGAAGCAAAGGCAACGAAATGACGTTCGCGTCGGTTACCTGGGCGGGTGATGGCCGCGGCGATCGGACCGTTGTCGCGACGCCAGGTTTTTCGGCGGAGGCTGCGCGTCGTATTGCCGAGTGCAAGTCTTCCGGCGCGTCGGGAGGTAGGCCTTTGACGGTGTCTCCCAAGACGGCGAACAGCGCGAACCGGTCCAAGGTCTCGGAGGCCGCGTAGTCGATGCTGAACAACTGTTCGTCATCTTGGAGCACCTGGTCCGCGGCTGTGTAGACGTCGAGGCTCGTCAGGCGGCTCCAACCGCCGTCTATCACTATGCGGCGAACGTCATGATCACGCTCGATGGTCGCCAGCTCCGAGTATTTGTATGGTTTCAAATCGCGCAAGCCATAGGCGCGCCATACAAATGGCTCCATGACGAACGAAACGCGTCGGGCCGTACGACGTGTCACCGGCGGCAAGACGTCAAAACTGTGAACGACCTCGCGACCGGCATCTGTCGCGCGGAACGAGGCGCCCGCCTCGCTGGCCGCCAGTTCTATCCAGCCGAAGCGCATCATGCGCAGCACGATTTCTGTGAGGAGTCGCGCCGGGATGCGGGCGACCGTCGACAACTCGCCCGCGGTTTGCGGCTTTTCCGCGAGGGCCCAGAGAATGAGCCGATCTACACCGCTCCAATGTCGCCCCTTGTCAACCCAGACGCGGAGCCGCGCGAGCTTTACCGGCACGGCTACGCGGACAGCGCTCTTGCCGTTCATGAACTTGCCTTCTTCGCAAGCGTCGCCCAAGGGACGACCGTGAGTTTAGGCGTCTTGCCGTCCGGCAGAGTTTCAAGGGCCAATCGATCGAACATCTCGATCATCGTCGCAAGAAACGATGGCACCGCGCCGTCCCGGTGCCGCTGGTAACGGCGTCCCTGAACACGGAGGAACTCTAGGCTTCCGACAATCACCAGCTTCCACCTTGCCCGGCTCAGCAACACGTTCATGCGCCGACGATCGCGAAGAATGCCCAGTGCCGCGCGACCGACGTGGTCATTGTTTCTCACAAGCGAGACCACGACGAAATCCGCCTCGCTTCCTTGAAAGGAATCGACGGTGCTTTCAAAGCCGGAGGCATTGGCGGCCGGCGAGAAGCCGACAAGGTTCGCCAAGCGGTTGCCAAGGTTGTCCTCGATGGACCGCCCGATGCGCTCGACTTGTTCGTTATAGGGGGAGAGAACTGCCAGCGTGGGCTTGGCGTCGCCTTTTGCCGCGCGCACCGCACCAAGAACCGCCAGAGTTGCCTCGAGCTCCGCCGGGTTGTGATAGGTCGGGCGCCGTTCCCCAGCTCCTGCCTCGCGTTGAACGTATGGGAGATCGACGAAGACAATCGGTGAGGACGGTAGACGCCGATCTATGAGTTCAAACGGCGGTTGCTCGGTCTCGCACTCCTCGGCGCGTTCGGGCGACGTTGTCAGCAAACCGCCGTAGAAGCACTCAGATATTACGGCGGCGATCACGGGGTGCATTCGATGTTGCTGCAATAACTCACTCGCCACGTGGCGGCGATGACCCGCGCGGCGCTGACGATCCAGTTCGCCTGTAACCAGGCTCTCGAACAGCAGCAACATCCGCTTCGCTGCGTCGCAGGTTTCACTGAGAACGCGCTCGTCTTCGAAAGCCTCCCGGAGGTCGTCCAATCCGAAGTCACGGAAGATGTTCCCGACGACGAAATCACTCTCGTCCAGCGCTTGCTTGACCCGCGTCTGATCGGCCAGGAATGCGTTAATCCGGTCGGTATCGAAGGGCGGGAGCTGATTGTGATCCCCGATTAGAAGGCGCCGCATCGACAGCAATTGCGGGGCCAAAAGTTCGGGGCCCGTCGCCTTGGCCGCTTCCTCGACGATCACCCAATCGAACTGCGCCCGGTCGTCGATGAGACGTTCGAGATCGCTCGAATTGGTCGTCGAGAACAGGACGTTTGCGGATTGCAGGACAAGGGCCTCGAATGATCGTCGCTGGCGCAAAGTTGCCAAGGGAAGCTTAGAACGCAGGTTCCCCGTGACCTCGGCTGCGGCGATCATGTCCATCAAGGACTGCCGGATCGCAAGCGGCGCTCGTTGCAGCAACGGGCTCTCCCCCAAACGCGCTAGATAGGCTTTTGCACGCTCTGGCGTTTGCGCTCCCGCAAGTTCGGCGCCGGCATCAGCTTTCGAACGGACAAGAATTACATCCTCGTCGAGGCCGGCCGCGTGGAGGGTCTTCTGAATGGCGGCGGCAAGGTGATCAAGCGCTTGGTGGGCCTGCGCACTCAACAGGAGCCGTGCCGTCGGATCTTCCGTGAGCAGGCGCCGCACGATCTCTGTGACCAGCTTGGTCTTGCCCACGCCGGGTGGCCCGACGACGAACTGGCTGGGTCCCGTCGACCAAATGGATCGCAGCGCCTCCTGCTTCGAGCCGTCGAGCTTTGCAAACGCGTCATCCTCCTCCAACGGGGTGTCACGGTAGCTGCGCAGTCTGGCGCGAGGGTTCGTGAGCATCAGCGCAAGTTCGGATTGCGTCGCGAGCGCCCCAAGCATTCGAAGACGGCGACGCAAAACCTGTTCCGTACCCGTGTCGTCGATCTTGCGAAGGTGAAGCTGCGCCGTTGGCGGCAATACGCCATCGACTACTTCAAACTCGTAGAGCCGCCGGTTCTGCTTTTGCAGCACGCGGATGAAACGCACGCCGGCCGGCCCGCGCGACGTGTTCCCGAGCCCAGCCGCCTCGGATAACTGCCAATCGGCGTCGAGATCGGCTTCCTCTCGGTCGAACATGCGCCGAAGCAGTCGTTCGGCGTCATCGACCCGAAGAGCTTTGGCGAGGCGGATGCGCTGATCGGATTCGCTTGCGGCGAGTTCCACAATGCGCTTGCCTGCTTTCTGGCGATGGTTCACGATCTCGACCGGAACGATCTCGACGGCCCTGAAAAGGGCTTCGGCGATCTGCGCAAGAAGAAGACCGCGGCGAACGGTTAGAGTGGCGTCGCCGTCCGAGGCCTTATTAAAGGTTGCGGTCCAGTCGAGTGCATCGGCACGCAGCTCCAGAAGCCGCCGTGCCGCGGCGGCGAAACGTACAATTTCGATTCTATGCGCGGGAAGAGAAACATCCTCCCGACGCCCCAAGCGTGCGTCCTGCCGAGCCCGGGCATTGTTGCAGGTCGCGACATTCCAGGTCTCATCGGCCCCAGCAATGCGCAAGGGTTGGAGGTCGTAAACGAGCGTGTCAGTCACCAGCAGCAGATCACCGCGGCTCGTGCGCACGAGTTGCGCCCCCGTCTCGAGATCGGCTTTGACGAAATCGACTTGCAAGTCTGCTTCGTCGATGTCGAAGGCCTCGCCGGCCGCGGTCCTTAGCGCCGCCGAAAGGCGGCTCGTCTCGCCCAGCCGCAACGCGAGAACGAAACGGCTGTTGTCAGCACGTGCTTCCATCTCCAGTTCGGTGAGAACGCCGTCGGCCCAGGCAGTTACGACTTGACCGTCGAGCGCACGATTGCGCTCCGGTTCGACCAGCGATCTTATCAGATCGATTTCTGATGCGCGCAAATCGAGTCGCGCGCGCCCTGTGACGAAGCGAGCTTCGTCCTCTTGGAGACTGGCAACGTCCAATCCGATAAGTTCTGCCACAACGAGGCCGAGTGCACGCCAGTCGTCGAGAAACGAGAATATTAGCGGACCGGTGAGGCGACTCTTTGCGATGGTGCCGACCGGCGCGCTGCCGAGGTCGGCGACGCGTAGGCAAAACTCGAAACCGCCGAGTCTGAAGTCCGCTTGCGTTGCGGCACCGGCGGTATAGATGGCGCGTCCGTCGATCCGGCCATGGACCAACCCTTGGCCATGAACGGCGGCAAGGGCATCCGCGAGGCGACGCAGATTCTGCCAAAGGACGATGCGCGCTCGCGGACCCTGCAGCGATCGGAGCCAGTGATCGGATCTCACGAAGCGGGCCGAGAATTCCAGAGGCGCAAGGTCGCTTGGGATGACGACATAGAAGGCATCGCTGCTCTCCCCGACGGCAAGGGCCTCGACAACCACCTCGTCAGCGCGCGGAAAGGCGCGTACACGCTCGCTTTGCCGCATCTCGTGGCGCCAGAGCTCTCTCAGATCGTCATCGACGGCTCCGCCGGTTTTCTCCCAATATTTCAGCACCACCGGCTCGTCCGTGCGGCGATCGACGGCGCGAAGGACGGCGGATTTCAATGTCGCGGTGTTGGGGGACGAGAGAAATGTTTCCTCAAGGTCGAAGCGGTCAGAGAGCGCATCGCGTTGCCGCTTCACATGAGGCTTTGGCATTGGATGCTCGTGGTCAGCCGCTCGACTATGCGCGACGAGGGTGGAAGTTACGAAAACGCGACGCACGAGCGTCGCTCGCCCTTTGCAGCCCGCAGATGATTACCCGCGCAGTATACCCCTTGTAGCTTGGCGTATCTACGATTTTGCGCGCTCCCGGACGAACGACGCCCAACGACAAGCGTTGTCGGGACGAGGGAGTACGAGGGCGTAGATAAACGCGATTTCTGAATCGTGAGTTTCGCGCGATCACTTGCTCCAACGACGCCACGCCAAGCCTCACCGGAGCATGCGAAATGACGCCCACCCGGCTCTTGATCGGGCAGATCACACTCGTTTTCTGCATCGTGATCGGCGGCGTCTGGACGTCGACCCAGTGGGCGGCGGCGATGCTCGGTTATCAGCCGCGCTTAGGCGCTCCGTGGTTCGAGGCGCTGTCGCTGCCGGTTTACTACCCGTGGCGCCTTTTCGAGTGGTGGTACGCATACGGGGCCTACGCGCCAGACCTTTTTGATCGAGCGGGCATGCTTGCCGCCGGCAGTGGCTTGATCGGCTGCGCCGTGGCCGTCATCGGTTCGCTCTGGCGCGCCCGTCAAAATCAGTTCGTGACGACATACGGATCGTCGCGCTGGGCCCTCACCCGCGAGGTGGCGAGCGCGGGCCTGTTCGAGCCGTGCGGTGTGTTTCTCGGCGCTCTCAACAAACGCTACTTGCGCCACGACGGGCCTGAACATGTGATGGCCTTTGCGCCGACGCGGTCAGGCAAGGGCGTCGGTCTCGTCATCCCGACGCTGCTCTCATGGCCCGCGAGCGCGATCATCCACGATATCAAGGGTGAGAACTGGCAGATCACGGCCGGCTGGCGCGCACGTTTCTCCAACTGCCTTCTCTTCAATCCGACGGACGCGCGTTCCGCGCGCTACAACCCGCTGCTCGAGGTGCGTAAAGGCGCATATGAAGTGCGCGACGTGCAGAACATCGCGGATATCCTCGTCGATCCGGAAGGCGCGCTCGAGCGCCGCAATCACTGGGAAAAGACGAGCCACGCACTTCTTGTCGGCGTGATCCTGCACGTCCTCTATGCCGAAGAGGAAAAGACGCTCGCGCGTGTTGCGAGCTTCCTCTCCGATCCGCGGCGGTCCTTCGAACACACGTTGCGCGCAATGATGGCGACGAACCATCAGGGGACGCCGAAGGACCCGCAAGTACATTCGATCGTCGCGCAGGCCGCGCGCGAAGTTCTGAACAAGTCCGAGAACGAACGTTCGGGCGTTTTGTCGACAGCGATGAGCTTCCTTGGACTGTACCGCGATCCGACGGTGGCGGCGGTCACCGCAGCCTGCGACTGGCGCATCGCCGACCTCGTGGATGCAAAGCGTCCCGCATCGCTTTACCTCGTCGTGCCGCCGTCCGACATCTCGCGCACGAAGCCGCTCGTTCGTCTGGTCCTGAACCAAATCGGACGTCGTCTGACCGAGAAACTCGAAGGCGATCCCTGCAAACGCCGCCGGCACCAGGTGCTCATGATGCTGGACGAGTTTCCAGCGCTGGGACGTCTCGACTTCTTCGAAACGGCGCTGGCGTTCATGGCCGGCTACGGCATCCGGGCGTATCTCATTGCGCAATCGCTCAATCAGGTCACGAAGGCCTACGGCGAGAACAACGCGATCCTCGACAATTGCCATGTCCGCATTGCGTTCTCGTCGAACGACGAGCGCACGGCGAAGCGCATCTCGGACGCGCTTGGCACCGCTACGGAATTGCGTGCGCAACGCAACTACGCCGGCCATCGGCTTGCGCCTTGGCTTGCACACGTCATGGTCAGCCGGCAAGAAACGGCGCGACCACTGTTGACGCCTGGCGAGGTGATGCAGCTGCCGGCGAGCGACGAACTGGTGCTGATATCGGGACTGCCGCCGATCCGCGCCAAGAAATTGCGCTTCTTCGAAGACCGCAACTTCATCGGTCGCGTCCTTCCGCCACCCGCTTTCGAAACCCAGACGGCCCCGCCGACAGCGGATGATTGGACGGGCCAAGTCAGGGCAACGGACGCGAGACTCGCCGCGGCACTCGCGCGCGAAATTGGCGATCAGGACGGCGAAGAGGAGGGCGGCCTCCACCGTCACCCGGAGCTTGTCGAAGCGGCGGCGCGTCCCACACGCGCTCCCGCGGATGACCTGATTCAACTACTCGACGACGACCTGCAGACCGCCGGCATTGGCAAGCCGATTCGCACGACGCCGCTCCAGCGCGCTCACGCCATGAACGGCGATCCGGGCCGCACCGACGACGATTTGGTCCCGAACTTCTGAGAGTGACGATGAAACCCCGTCTCCATGTCTATCTCGACGACGAGCTCAACGATCGCCTCGACGCGCTCGCGGAAAAACCAGGCTCGTCGAAGTCCGCGATCGTCGCCGATGCGCTCAGGCACTACCTCACGCGCGGCGCGACCGCGGAGATCGACGCCGTTCTGAAGGTGCGGCTCGATAAGGTGGGGCGCCATCTCGCGCGGCTCGAGCGCGACCAGCAGGTGGTGTTGGAGACCCTCGCGCTCTTCATTCGCTTCGAACTCACGGTGACCTCGCCGCTGCCGGAAGGGGACCAGGGTGCCGCGAAGGCGCTCGGCGCGGAGCGCTTCAATAGCTTCGTCGAACAAGTGGGCCGCAGGCTCGCGGGCGGCAAGAGCCTGACGCGCGATGTGCTCGCGTGCATCACGCCCGATGCAGTGGTCGAGAGCGATGGCGAATTGCACGAGGTGCAGCCATGACGCCGCTCGATCCCAAGAGCGAGAGCCGGGACCGTCGTCGCGCAATGCTGCGCACGGCAATGGGCCCGATCATCGGCGCGGCGCTTTCTGATCCAGCGGTCATCGAGGTCATGGTCAATCCGGATGGCCGCTTGTGGCTGGACCGGCAAGGGCAGGGGCGTGTCGATACCGGACACCGCCTCGCGGCAGCTGAGGTCGAGCGCATCATCCGGCTTGTCGCAAGTCATATCCGTTTGGAGGCGAACGCTGGCACGCCGATCGTCAGCGCGGAGTTGCCCGAGACCGGCGAGCGCTTCGAAGGCCTGCTTCCACCAGTCGCGATGGCGCCGTGCTTTGCGATCCGCAAACCCATCGGTCACGTTCTGACCCTCGAGGACTACGTCGCCGATCAGATTCTGACGCCGCTTCACGCCGCCATCCTGCGGAAGGCTGTCGCCGACCGTCAAACGGTCTTGATCGCCGGCGGCACCAGCTCCGGCAAGACGACCCTTGCGAACGCGTTGCTCGCGGAGATGGCCGCGGCCGACGAACGCATCGTGCTGATCGAAGATACCCGCGAACTCCAGTGCGCGGCGAAGGACACTGTGGCTCTTCGCACCAAACCCGGCGTCGTGACGCTCGCCGACCTTGTGCGATCGACGATGCGCCTGCGGCCGGACCGGATCATCGTCGGCGAAGTGCGAGGCGCCGAGGCCCTCGAAATGCTCAAGGCCTGGAACACGGGCCATCCGGGCGGGATCGCGACCCTGCACGCCAACTCGGCACTCTCCGCGCTCTACCGCCTGGAGCAACTCATTCAAGAGGCCGTCACCACAGTCCCGCGTCAGCTCATCGCCCAAGCCATCGACCTCATCGTCTTCATCGCCGGCCGAGGCAGCGGCCGTCGGGTCGAGACGGTTGCCGTCGTCGAGGGTCTCGCGGGCGGCGAGTACCGGCTTCGCAACATCGATTCCCACGCCGCCGCACTCACGCTCGCCAAGGAAGCTCCCAGATGACCACACCGACGACCCGCCTTCTTCTTGTCTCGCTGATGGCGACCGCGGTCGCCGTTGCTCTCAGTGCGCCGGCCTTGGCGGCCGGTTCGAACATGCCGTGGGAGGCGCCGCTTCAATCGATCCTGGAATCCATCGAAGGACCGGTCGCGCGCATCGTTGCCGTCATCATCATTATCATCACGGGTCTCTCTCTCGCCTTCGGCGAGACCTCGGGCGGCTTCCGACGGCTCGTACAAATCGTGTTCGGCCTCTCGATCGCGTTCGCCGCGACCAGTTTCTTCATGACCTTCTTCTCGTTCGGCGGCGGAGCGCTCGTTTGATGGCGATCCCGGGCTTTGAGGTGCCGCTCCATCGCTCGCTCACAGAGCAAATCCTTTTGGCGGGGGCCCCACGCGCCGTCGCGATCGTCAACGGCACGATCGCGGCGGCGCTGGGGTTGGGCCTGCGCCTGTGGATCGCGGGAATTGCCTTCGGCTTGATCGGTCACGCCGTGGCGGTGTTCGCGGCCAAGCGGGATCCGCGCTTCGTTGAGGTTTTGGGCCGTCACCTCCGGCACAAGGCGTATCTCGCATGCTGAACCTGCGCGAGTATCGCCGGACGTCGAAGCTCCTCGCGGACTACCTCCCGTGGGCTGCCCTGATCGCGCCGGGCATCGTCCTCAACAAGGATGGAAGCTTTCAGCGCACGTTCGGTTTCCGCGGGCCGGACCTGGAGAGCGCGACCGAAGCCGAGCTGGTCACCACCTGCGCCCGGCTGAACAACGTATTCCGGCGCTTGGGCTCGGGCTGGGCGCTCTTCATTGAAGCCGAGCGCTTCCCGGCGCCGGGTTATCCCTCATCGGTCTTTCCCGACCCTCTGTCCGCCCTCATCGACGAGGAGCGGCGAGCCCTCTTTGAACCCGAAGACGGAGAGGACGCGGAAAAGCGCCAAAATGCGCGGCCACACCACGAAAGCGCCTACCACCTCACACTCTTATATGTGCCGCCCGAGGACCAGGTGAGCCGGGCGGAGCGGGTGTTGTTGGAACGCCCCGCCCACCAGGGCCTGAAGGCGCGCGACTACCTTGCTGCTTTCACCGCCGAGACCAACCGCATTCACGATCTTCTCTCGGGGCTCATGCCCGAGATGCGGCCGCTCGATGACGGCGAGACGCTGACCTATCTCCACGGAGCGATCTCGACCCGCCGGCATCCGGTCGCGGTGCCGGAAACGCCGATGTACCTCGACGCGGTGCTGGTCGACGAGCCGCTGCTCGGCGGTCTCGATCCGATGCTCGGCGACCAGCATCTGCGGACATTGAGCATCAAGGGGTTCCCCAATCTCACGCGCCCCGGCCTCCTCGACGAACTCAACGATCTGCACTTTCCGTATCGCTGGGTCACGCGCTTCATTCCGCTCGACAAGACATCGGCGACGCAGGCTCTCTCGAAGCTCCGGCGTCAGTGGTTCGCCAAGCGCAAGTCCATTCTCGCGATTTTGCGCGAGGTCATGTTCAACGAACCGACGTCGCTCATCGACTCGGACGCCGACAACAAGGCGGCAGACGCCGATGCCGCGCTGCAGGAATTGGGCGGCGACGACGTCGCATTCGGCTATCTCACCACCACGGTCACCATGTTCGATGCCACGTCCATCGGCGCCGACGAAAGGCTCCGCGCCGTCGAGCGCGTGATCAACAGCCGGGGCTTCACGACAATCCGCGAGACCGTGAACGCAGTGGAGGCCTGGCTCGGGTCGTTGCCGGGACATGTCTACGCCAACGTGCGCCAGCCGCTGGTCCACACGCTGAATCTCGCACATCTGATGCCACTGTCGGCCGTGTGGGCGGGCCCGGCATCGAACGAACAGCTTGGCGGACCGCCCTTGCTGCTCGCTGCGACCCAGGGGTCAACGCCGTTCCGCCTGTCAACGCATGTGGGCGACGTCGGGCACATGTTCATTGTCGGGCCGACGGGCGCCGGCAAGTCCGTGCTCCTCGCACTGATGGCGTTGCAGTTTCGACGCTATGAGGACGCCCAGGTCTACATCTTCGACAAGGGTTTTTCGGCACGAGCCGCCGTGCTCGGCATGGGCGGCGATCACTTTGCGCTCGGCGCGGCGGGGTCGTTGGCGTTTCAACCGTTGCTGCGCATCGATAATCCCGCCGTTCGCAGCTGGGCTGCCGAGTGGATACAGGCGCTTTTCCTGCACGAGCGGGTCGCGCTCACGCCCGAGATCAAGGAGACGCTGTGGTCGGCGCTCACAAACCTTTCAAGCGCACCGCCGGCGGAGCGAACGCTCACGGGTCTTTCGGTCCTTCTGCAGTCGAACGCGCTCAAGGCGGCGCTCGCGCCTTACACCCTGGAAGGTCCCTTCGGTCGGTTGCTGGACGCTTCGGAGGACCATCTCGCAATCGGCCAGGTCCAGTGCTTCGAGATGGAAGAGCTCATGCACCAGCAAGCTGCCGTCGCCCCGGTGCTCACCTATCTGTTTCACCGGCTGGAAGAGCGGTTCGACGGCAAGCCAACGCTTCTGCTCATCGACGAGGCTTGGCTCTTTCTTGATGACCCGCTGTTCTCGGGCCGCATCCGCGAGTGGCTCAAGACCTTGCGCAAGAAGAACGTCGGCGTCGTGTTCGCGACGCAATCCTTGGCGGACATCGCGGACAGCAAGATTGCGCCCGTTCTGATCGAAAGCTGTCCGCAGCGAATCTTCCTGCCGAACGATCGCGCGCTCGAGCCCCAGGCGCGCGCGGCTTACGAACGCTTCGGCCTCAACGAGCGCCAGATCAATCTGATCGCCGCCTCGATCCCGAAGCGCGACTACTACCTGCAATCGCGCCGCGGCAATCGGCTGTTCGAGCTTGGGCTTGGACCGATTGCGCTGGCCGTGTGCGCCACATCGAGCGCCGCCGACCAAGCCCGCATCGGGCGCGCGATCGAGGAATTCGGCACCGAACGATTTGCCGAGGTCTGGCTCAGGACCAAGGGACTGGAATGGGCGGCGCAGCTCATGCGTGACCGCGCTGCCTCCACGCTTCAACCGAGAGAGGATCAGACATGAACATTCTCAAGCAGCTTCTTCTTGCGACGGCCACGGCGTTGGTGCTCGCGGGCTCGCCCGCGCAGGCCATGGTGGTCTTTGATCCTTCGAATTTCGCGGAGAACGTTTTGCAGGCGGCGCGCGCGCTCGAGCAGATCAACAACCAGATCAAGAGCCTGCAGAACGAAGTGGTGATGCTCGAGAACATGGCGAAGCACCTCGAGAAGCTCGGGTTCTCGTCCTTGGGAGACATCGAGGCGACGCTCAAGGACATCAACCAGCTGATGGCGAAAGCCAAAGGTATCGCCTTCGACGTGAAGGCGACCGAAAGCGCCTTCAAGCGGCTCTTCCCGGAACAGTATTCCGCCAGCGTCACGTCGAGTGAGCTTGGTCAGGGCGCGCTCGAACGCTGGAGCGAGGCGATGAAGGCGCTCGAACACACGATGACGGTGCAAGCGCAAGTCGTCGCCAATGTGGACGCGGACGGCGCGACTCTGTCGCGGCTCGTGACCGAGAGCCAGGCCGCCGTCGGCAGCCTTCAGGCACAGCAGGCCTCCAACCAGCTGATCGCGTTGTCCGCGAAGCAGCAACTCCAGACGCAGGAGCTCATGGCCGCGCAGTACCGGGCGGAGGCTCTGGAGCAGGCGCGGCAGGCGCAAGCACAGGAGCAGGCGAGGGCGCAATTCAAGCGCTTCGTCGGCGACGGCCAGGTTTATACGCCGAACAACTGATCAAGCCGAAAGCGCCGGTCCCCCGATGAACAACGTCAACGTCATCGATCGCTTCCTCGATACCTTCATCCGGTACATCGATTCCGGATTTGGGTTGCTCGCGGGCGAGGTGGCGTTTCTGACATCGATCCTGGTCGCGATCGACATCACGCTCGCGGGACTCTCGTGGGCGATGGACGAAGGTTCCAACGTCATCGCCCGGCTGCTTGCCAAAGTGCTCTACATCGGCGTCTTCGCGCTCATCCTGAACAATTGGGCCGCCTTCTCGGTACTCATCTTCCAGTCGTTCTCCGGACTCGGGTTGGAAGCGACGAACAACACCTTGACGCCCCAAGATCTCCTGCGCCCCGGATACGTCGCCGGCACAGGGTTCGCAGCCGCTCATCCCTTGATGGAGCAGGCTGGATCCCTCCTCGGTTTCACGACCTTCTTCGACAATGCGGTCACGATCCTGGTGCTGGTGTTTGCCTGGCTCGTCGTCGTCCTCGCGTTCTTCATCCTCGCCGTCCAGCTCTTCATCACCATCATCGAGTTCAAACTGACCACGCTCGCCGGTTTCGTCCTGGTCCCCTTCGCCCTGTGGGGCAAGAGCGCCTTCCTCGCCGAGCGCGTGCTCGGCAATGTCTTCGCTTCCGGCATCAAGGTCATGGTCCTCGCCGTGATCATCGGCATCGGGACCACGCTCTTCAACGAGTTCACGACGGCGCTCAACGGGCAAGAGCCCGATCTCGAGCAGGCTATGACCTTGGTGCTTGCCGCCATCGCGCTCTTCGGTCTCGGCATCTTCGGTCCAAGTATCGCGACGGGCCTCGTCTCCGGCGCGCCGCAGCTTGGCGCCGGCGCCGCCGTCGGTACGGTTGGCGCGATCGCGGCAGGCACGATGGCGGCCGGCAGCGTCGCCGTGGGGGCCGCACGCGCTGGCGCGTCCGCTGTTTCCGCGGTCCGTGCGGGCGCGATGATTCCGAACACCGGATCACCGGACCATCCAGCGCCGGACACTCCCGCAGGTGGTTCGAGCCCCGCTACGACTGCGGGTCCAACGGCTTCCACACCACCGATCAGACCGGCAGCGCAACAAGGCGCGACGACCGGCGCGCGTTCGCTCCCCTCGGCCGGTTCTTCGACGCCGACCGCAGGCGGAGGTGGCGCACCGACATGGGCGCGACGCTTGCGTGCCGAGCAGCGCTGGCAGCGGCGGGTTCACACCGTGGAGCAAGCGGTGAAGGAGGGCGACAGGCCTGGCGCCTCTGCCAACCCTGACTTGAAGGAAGAGAGATGATGTTTCGACGGCCGCTCAATCGCTATGGCGACACGCCCGAGGTGGAGACGCCTTACCAACGGGCAAAACAGATGTGGGACGAGCGGATCGGCTCGGCGCGCGTGCAGGCCATGAACTGGCGGCTGATGGCGCTCTCTTGCCTTGGTCTTTCGGCGGCGATGGCCGCGGCGCTGATCTGGCTATCGGCGCAAAGCCGGATCACGCCCTACGTGGTCGAAATCGACAAGCAGGGCACGGTGCAAGCCATCGCGCCGGCGACCCAAGTCTACGATCCGACCGACGCGCAAATCGCCTCGGCCCTTGCCCGGTTCATCGCCGGGGTGCGCTCGCTCTCGATAGATCCCATCGTTGTCCGCAAGAACTGGCTTGAGGCCTACGACTTCGCGACGGATCGCGCTGCCGAAACCCTCAACGCGTTTGCCCGCGCGAATGATCCGTTCAAAGCCGTGGGGCAACGTTCGGTGTCCGTGGAAGTGACGAGCGTCGTCAGGGCATCGGACTCGTCGTTCCAGGTGAAATGGCTCGAACGCAGCTTCCAGAACGGCCGCCCCGCGAAGTCAGAGCGCTGGACGGGAATCCTCACCATCGTCATCCGCCAACCGACCTCCGTCGAAATCCTGCGCAAGAACCCGCTCGGGATTTACGTACACGGACTCGATTGGTCGCGTGAAATTACTCCGGGAGAGACACAATGAGACTGAAGTCTGCCGTTCTGAGCGCGTGCGCTCTGCTTCTATCCGCTTGCGCCTCGACCGGTGAGCCGCCGCCGGCAATCGCCTACGACAACGAAGCGTTCAAGGTAGCGGTCGTTGCACCGGAGCCGGTCAAACCCGTCGAGATCGTCACGCTTCCCGAACCTTTGCCGTTGCCCGGCCAACTCAAGCCTCTTCCGCGAAGGGCAGGGCCACCGAAGGCGTTCGTTCCGCCGCAAGAACGAGTCGATTCGGCCAACCTGGCCGCGAGCCAAGAACCGACGCGCGATGGCTACGTGAACGCGGTGCAGGTCTATCCCTTCACACCGGGTGCGCTCTATCGGATGTACGCAGCGCCCGAGAAGGTCAGCGACATCACGCTCGAGCCGGGCGAGAAGCTGACGGCCGTGTCGGCCGGCGACACGGTCCGGTGGATCGTCGGCGACACGACGAGCGGCGCCGGCGACAGCGCGCAGGTCCATATCCTGGTGAAGCCGGCGGCGGCTGACCTCAAAACGAATCTGGTGATCACCACAAACCGCCGTGTCTATCACCTGGAGCTTGAGAGCACCGAACGCAGCTACATGGCCGCCGTGTCCTGGCGTTATCCCGCGGACCAGCTGATCGCGCTACGCGGCCGAAACGAGCAAGCGACGGAGTCTACTGCGCTGGTCGTCGATCAGGGCGTGACGCTGGAGCAGCTGCGTTTCCGCTATGAAATCTCCGGCGACAGTCCGCCGTGGCGGCCTTTGCGCGCGTTCGACGATACGCACAAGGTCTATATCGAGTTTCCAGCACGCATCGATCAGGGCGAGGCGCCGCCATTGTTTGTGGTCGGAGCGGAAGGAAACGCCGAACTCGTCAACTACCGGGTCCGCGGCCGTTACTACATCGTCGACCGCCTTTTCGCCGCCGCCGAACTGCGGCTTGGCGCGGATCCACAGCAAGTCGTGCGTGTCAGCAGAACCGATCGCCTGGCCGATCTTCAGACGGAGGCGCGGCCGTGACAACGGGTGAACGCGAGTCCGGTCGCGCGGACGAGGAACCGCTCGCGCTGCGCTCGAGGCCGCGGCCGGTCACGCGCTTCAATCGCAAAGTCCTGATCAGCGTTGCTGCGGTCATTTGCGTCGTGATCCTGGCCGCAACGCTGATCGCGCTCGAACCGTTTCGGTTTCGCGCGCCGGGGCAGGGCGAAGAACTAATCAACACCGAGCGGAAGGCGAGGGCGGAAGGACTCGATACCCTCCCTCGAACCTATGCCGATGTGAAACCGCCCGAACTCGGCCCGCCGCTCCAGGGCGACATCGGCCCGCCGGTCGTCCGGCTGGAACGTGAACTCGGTGTCGTTCAAGGTGATTTGCGACCCGACGCGGAAGCCGACGCGGAACGCGCCGAACGGCTTCGGGTTGCACGTCAGGCTCAGCAAGCCCGAGCGGCAAGTGTATTCTTTCAAATCACGGCGAGGCGGGACGATGCATCAGTTGTTGCCTCGCCGCGCACCGTTGCTTCAGGGCCGACGCCCCAAGCCGCAACGACAAGTCAGGGGCTAACGCTCGATGGCGAACGCGGTCCTCCCTCGCAGGGCCGCAAGATCAACTTTCTGGAGTCTCGCGCGGACACAGACGTTCTCAATCGACACGCCCTGCAATATCCGGTGTCAGCCGATACCGTGCTCGCGGGGACTGTGATCGCGGCAAGTCTTGTAACCGGCATCAATTCGGACTTGCCCGGGTTCGTTATTGCTCAGGTCACTGAGAATGTTTTCGACACAGTCAGCGGCGGGCGGCTTCTGATTCCTCAGGGCACAAAGCTCATCGGCAAATACGACAGCGTGATCTCGTTCGGACAGCGGCGGGCCCTCGTTGTTTGGAATCGTCTCATCTTGCCGGATGGGTCATCGATCGTGGTCGACAATTTGCCGGCGACGGACACCGCCGGCTACGCGGGGCTCGAGGACGAGGTGGATTTTCACACTTGGCAGCTTGTGAAGGGCGCGGCGCTCTCGACATTGCTGAGTGTGGGCGCTGAAGTGGGCGCCACTGATGCCGCGGACAACGACGCACTCAGCGCCGCCAGGGAATCTGTGCAGCAGAATGCCGCCAGTGTTGGCCAGAACATCACAGACAGGAACCTGAGTGTTCAACCGACGGTCACGATACGACCAGGCTGGTCGTTGCGTGTCATCGTGCACAAGGATCTTGTTCTAAAGGAATACAGACTTTGAGCGAAGGGCCACCCACCCTGCGGCTTGCGAAGCTTCCCGAGCGTACCGCCGTGAAAGTGACCATAGCGCTGACGCCGGATTTGAGCGCGCGCCTCAACGCATATGCCAAGCTCTACGGCGAAGCGTATGGGCAGGAGGAGCCCGTCGCTGAACTCATTCCTTACATGGTCAGCAAATTCATCGACGACGACAGATGGTTCACAAAGCGTACGCGGTCCCGCTAGGCTTACACAGGAGGCTCTTCATGGCCGTGATCGGCGTGTTCCATCCAACGAAAGATGGTGGCTGGACAGGAACTATTCGCACGCTCTTGGTCGATGTGAAGGCTCGGTTTGTACCCAATGACAATAGGACGAGTGACGCTGCACCTGCGTTCAGAGTCCTCATAGGCGATTCGGAGGTTGGAGCAGCTTGGCGCAAGCAATCGTCTGGAGAGCATGCGCGCGACTATCTTAGTGTTGCGCTCGAGGATCCGACGCTGCCCCACAGGATTTCCGCCGCGCTATTTGAAGCTGGTCCTAGCGAGTTTCACTTGGTGTGGAATCGCCGCGAGTGACCCGTCGCCGCTTGTAAGCGGCTATGCCCTCCGAAGCATGCGTTCGACGTGCACGCGATGATAGCCCTGATCCCGAATCTCCGCCTTGGTACCCGCGAGGTCTTTTATCCCGAAGGCAACGGCTGCTTTGAGCGGGCTAGCAAAGGTGGCGTAGTAGGTCCAAGTCGTGCCGCTCGGTAGGCGCGGGTTGGAGCGTATCGACGTGATTGCAACGTCCCGCGGGTCGCGCGCATTACGATAGGCGTGAAGCGTTATCCAGTGCGGGCGCTTGTAGCGGGTCGCCTTGATGAAAGGCACGGAGTGAACCTTCACGTTCTCCTGGTCGAGAACCCAGCCGCGGTGCGCAAGAATCTGCTTTGTCATGTGCCCGATCATTTGTTTTACGCGACCGACCAATATGGCTTCACCAAAAGTTGCGAGCAGGCTTTCTTCGATTCCTTCGACGGCCGGCTTGCCGAGTTCGGATGCAGTCTCAAGCCGCGTAACGCTTTCTGGCTGCATTAGGAATGCCCAAATCTGACGACCTAGGTCTGAGTCAGACAGATTCGCGAACGCATCAGGATCGTATGTTATCGTTTCTTCTTTGTTCATAGTCCCTATATGGCCATACGAATAGGGACTGTCAAGTGTTTTGTGGGATATTTTGTCACTTTTTACAACTTTCTCGTCGATCAGATTCGTCAAAGTTAGAATTTATGCCCTTGTAAACTATCTCACGTGTACTAACTTTCTCGCATCTGAGATACGGGAAAGTTCGAATGCCCCTCCATCTTGTTGGCGAAAACATCGACAAGGCGCGCAGCTTCTATCTCGCCGAAACAGGCAAGATCGTTCAGCTGATGCGTGGCGTGTATGTCGACAAAGACGACGACATCGATGCCACGGTGTTCAGACACGCGGTGCGCATCGCAAAATACCTTCACCCCAGGGCGTACCTCTCCGCATCCAGCGCCATTCTTCTGGGTCCCACCGCCGACGGCCGTCTCTTCCTAAGCGCCAAGCGCAACCAGCGTACCCGCATTCGTGCTTTGGAGATCATCCAAAACGAGGCGCCAAAACACCCTTCACTAAGTTCCGCAGTGATCAACGATGGGCTAGGAGAATTTCGAACTGACGTGTCATCGATCCGACAACGCTTTCTTGAAGCTTTCCGCCTCCGCAGCGAGCATGCAAGCTCCATCGATGACACAACACGCGAAACCATCGCCGCGCGATTGGTTGAGGAGTACGGCAGCGCTTCGGCCGCGGCAGAAGCCGCTTGGGCACTTGCGCGCGAAAACGGCTGGTACAAAGAAGGAGAGGCGGCCGAGCGTTTCTTGCTCAAGCGGCCGACACATGCGCTACATCAGAACCTTGCCGCAATCGACCTAGTTGTCGCCTGGCATGGATCGCCGGTTGGGAACTTGAGTCACGATGGTTTTGAATGGCGCTGGTCGCCTCGGGACTCTCTGGGCGCGCAGCTGATTCGACAACCAACGCCAGGAAAACTTCCGCCCTTTATCGTCTCGCTACTTCCTGAAGGCTGGCTGGAGGCCGTACTGAAGGATCGCGATGAGCGTTCGCTCCTTCGTTCTGGCAAACGCTATATGTCGAACATTACCATCGTTGAGGACGAGAGCGAGCTCGCTCGTCTACCTTCCGACATCTTGCTTACCAAACTCAAGACCTTTACCGCCGATGGTCGCTTCGCCGGGCGGTATGTCGGTCCGCGCCGTGGTGACCTAGAACAAAGCTTCGAACAAAATCTCGCGCGAATTTATGAGAGAGGTGACACGCCCAGGCTTTCAGGTATTCAGATAAAAGCGCCCATGTATCTCGACACCACGGGTCAACTCCTCGCCAGCGCTGGCCAACCCTTTACGCACATCTTGAAGCCCGCTGGAACAAGTGGTTTCGAACACCTTCCGGTGGTCGAATGGCTGGCCCTAACCATCGGGACATGTGCTGGCCTTACGGCGCCGGCGATTGCCCTCGTTGAAATGCCTGACGATATGCCCCCGGCGCTCCTCGTCGAGAGGTTCGACATTCGCCATGGCCTGAAGGACAAGAGGCAGCTGGCGCTTGAAGATTTTTGCTCCGTACTTGGCTTGCCCTCGGCAGCAAAGTACGACGCCACTCTGGAGCGTGTCGTACGTGCGGCGCGTCCACTATCGACTTCTCCCGATGAGGATGTTCTCGCGATTCTCAAGCGCGGATTGTTTGCGTGGCTGATTGCGGATGGCGACATGCATCTGAAAAACTTGGCCTTGCTCAAAATTATGGAAGCGGGCGAAAACGCATTCACCACGGTGCGAATAGCTCCGCTCTACGACAGCGTAACAACGCGTGTATTTCCACAGCTGGCCGGCGATCGTATGGCTCTGAAACTAAATGGTCGCGACGACAATCTTCGTCGCGCCGACTTTCGCCAATTGGCGACGCTGGCGGCCGTGCGAACTGCGGACGCGGATACCGCGATGGATGAGTTGATCTCAGGCGTTGGAAAGGCCCTCGACAGCATCGCTCTGCCGAAACTGGCGAAACCCGCAAGTCTGGAAATTGTAGAGAAGATGCTTGCGACATGTCGCGAGCGCATTTCGTCTTTTTCCTAGACGGGAGGAGGCGGTGAGCAAATTTCAATGGCCCCACGCTGCCTAAGACCATATAAGTCAAGAGCCTCTACGAGAGAACGACAGCACTCTCGCGGCTGGCGACCTCAAAGGTAGCCAAAATCAAGATTGATTACCTGACCAATCAGGGTTCACATTACCACGCAGCGAGTCTGTGGCGGAAACCGTGGTAACTCCTCTCGTCAAGCGCACCCTAAATGGTGTGACCTATAGGCGCGACGACAAGATCGAGCGCTTGTTGGCTGAACTTGAGCAACTGCCCCGCTTGGAGCTTGTCGCACGCTGCGCGATCCGTCACCGATCCGATCCCGGCTATGTTCCAAGTGAATGTCTTCTTTACTTTGTGCGCGCCTGCCGTGCTGACAACTCCGACACTCACTTTGAGCGGCTATACAAAATCCTGGCGACACGGATTCTTCAGGCATTGCCCCGAGGCGAATCGACCGATGGCGTGAACCTCCAGCTCTCGCTTACGAAAAGCCGTATCCGCGAAAGGGCGTTTGATAGATTTGTCGGGTTGCTCGCTGACGACCGGCACGCCTATTCCGAAAAACTCGACTTCTATGAGGTGAAATTCGACGGCGCAGTCGCCAATCTGCGTCGGGATGCGCAGGGTCGGGCCTGGCGCGAGGAAAACCGTACGGTTCCCTTGGAGTATGATCCTGAAACTAACGAACCGTCGGCGGAGGTCGAGCGCGCTGTCGGGGCCGTCGATCCGTTCTCTTCGATCGATTTTGACCGAACCGATTACCGGTCCCGCCTGGATGCCGCGATTGACGCCTTACCCCAGGAACAAAGCAGGATCATCGAAATGCTCCGAAAAGGGTTTCCCATCGATTCCAAGGATCCTAGCGTCATGACGATCGCGAAGGCGCTTGGCAGATCCGAAAAAACAATCAGGACCTATCGCGACCGGGCAGTCGCATCCTTGCGCGCTGCACTGTCGTCCGGAGATGACCAGTGACCGCCGCAAAAGACGGACCTTCGCTTGACGATGTGCTGGGTGCCTTCGGCGTCGAAAGCTCACCCGATCGCACGACACTGGAACGGTATTTGCGCCTCTATCCCCAATTCGCTGCGGCACTCATAGATCTTTCGCGAGAGTTGAACCGCTCGCCTTCGTTGGAGACCGCATCGGACACGCCAGACGACCAGTCACGCATTGAAGCCGCGTGGAGTCGGCATGCGGCAGCGCGCCCCGGAGGTGTTGATGATCCCTTCGCGTCGCTTTCGCTTACGCAACTTCAGAACCTCGCGAAAACACTAGACGTGCCGAGACAGGTCATAACGGCCTTTCGTGATCGAAAAGTTATTGTTGCATCGGTGCCGCGACGTTGGCTCCGTCGCTTGGCTGATGAGATCAGCAGTTCGCTCGAGCGGCTAGTTCACAATTTGTCTGCGCCGACAGATGATACGAGTGCCCTCGCGCGGAGCTACAAGGCCGACAACAAGCCGTCGGATGGGGGCCTCGTTTCGTTCGAGCGAATTCTGGTGGACGCTGGCGTTTCGGACGACAAGCGCGCCGAATTGTTGGCCGAAGACGAGTGAAATGGACGCAGGCGAACTCGCCCGTCAAACGGCAGCCGACCTTCACGCCCAGGCGGTCGTACTGGGTGTTGATCCTTGGCGACCTTACGAGTTCGCGGTTGCTGAAGCGAGGCGGCGTGGCCTGGATGTCGAAGCAGCAGCAGTGGGTGCCGCTGTGCTTGATGGAGGTCGCGCGGTGTTTGTGCCGCGCGACCGTCTCATTCTCCACGAGAACGTCGGCACGCTTTTCGACAGGGCCTTTCTGATCGCTCACGAGCTTGGCCACGTCGAACTTGGCGATGACCCAAGCGATCACGCTCCATGCGAGATCGATCCTACGCGAAGTGCTGAGCCCGCGCCGGTAGGTGTCGATCGAGTGATCGACTACGGCCGCAGACAGCGCCGTGAAGTGCAGATGGATCTTTTTGCACGAGAGTTCTTGCTTCCGCGCGCGGTCGTTAGAAGGCTCTATCTTCAAGACGGCCTCACTGCGAATGTAATCGCGACACGTTTGGGCGCGCCATTCGACGTCGTGGCCCAACAGCTGTTCGACGCCCTTCTTCTTCCTCCAATATCGCCGGCTCCACCCGAAAAGCGGATTGAGCGTCCTCTAAACTCAGCACAGCGACGCGCCGCCGACCACCGTGGACGGGCCTACATACTCGAAGCCGGACCCGGAACTGGTAAGACCCAAACACTTACAGGTCGCGTGGAAACTCTCCTCGCCGAAGGCGTTGATCCGCGCCGCATTCTTGTTCTGACGTTTTCAAACAAGGCCGCGCGCGAAATGGCTGAGAGGATCGCTCTCAAGCACAAGGCTGCCGCCGCGGCGATGTGGATCGGCACATTTCACGCATTCGGCCTCGATGTGATCCGTCGCTTTCACACTGAGCTTGGCTTGCCGAAGGATCCAAGGTTGCTCGATCGTACAGACGCGGTGGAGCTTCTCGAGCAAGAGTTTTCGCGACTTGGTCTTGTCCACTACCGCAACCTCTACGACCCAACGCAAATCATTGGCGACATCCTGGCTGCGATCTCCCGCGCTAAGGACGAGGTTGTTGACGCGAAGCAGTACAGCGACCTCGCCGCAAACATGTTCGCGTCGAACTCAGCCGGTGCCAAAGAAGCCGCTCAGCGCGCAATGGAGGTCGCTCGCGCATATGAGCGCTATGAGGACCTCAAATATCAGCGTCACTGCGTCGATTTCGGTGACCTCGTCTCACTGCCTGTTCGCCTTCTTGAGAGCGACTCGAAAATTCGCACCCATCTTCAAAATCTATATGACCACGTGCTGGTCGACGAGTATCAGGACGTCAACCGCAGCAGCGTGCGTCTCCTCACATGTTTGCGCCCCGATGGTACGAACCTCTGGGTCGTTGGCGACGCCAAGCAGTCGATCTATCGCTTCCGCGGCGCGTCATCATTCAATATGGCGCGGTTTGGTGTCCAGGATTTCACTGGAGGAGTTCGGGCGCAATTGGAGCTGAACTATCGTTCCTATGGCGAGATCGTCGACACTTTTTCCGCCTTTGCCAGCGCAATGAAGGCGTCTCACGGGAATGGCAGTCTTGCAGCAGAGCGGGGAGCAGGAGGAAACGCGACGGAGCATTTACTGGTCGGTCGCGCCGAAGAGCAGACAGTCGCCCTTGCCGACACGATCGAAGTCATGCGCGCCGCCGGATACAATTACCGCGATCAGGCCGTTCTCTGCACCGGCAACGAGAAGCTTTCGTTCCTGGCGCGCGATCTCGAACGACTCGGAATACCCGTGCTTTTCTTGGGCAGCTTGTTCGAGCGTCTTGAGATCAAGGATCTGCTCGCGCTTCTGTCGATATTGACGGATCGTCGCGCGATGGGCTTGGTCCGGTTGGCGTGCTCGTCGGACTTTAGCATGCCCTTGTCCGACGTCGCTATCGTGCTCGAGCATCTACGCGACGCCGAAGCAATCCCCGTCGAATGGCTCACGGACTGTTCGTCAATTGTAGGCCTTTCGGCTGCTGGGTGCGCCGCGCTCGGTCGCTTATCTGCAGCGTTGGCGGGCTTCGATGCCGCCACGCGACCGTGGGACGTGCTTGCGACAGTGCTACTCGATAGGACGACTATCCTTGCACACGTCGCGCGCTCAGACAGCCCACTGGACCGCGGCCGAGGCATCGCGCTGTGGCAGTTCCTCAATTTTGTTCGGGTACAGCCCGCCGGCCGCGGCCTACCGATCATGCGCTTGCTCGACCGCGTGCGGCGTCTAGTACGGCTCGCTGACGAGCGCGACCTTCGACAACTGCCCGCGGCGGCGCAAGGCATCGACGCCGTTCGCCTCATGACCATTCACGGCGCGAAGGGACTCGAATTTCCCGTCGTGCACGTGCCGGGTATGAACGCCGACACGCTCCCCCGAACACCAGCTGCACCGCCTTGCCCCCCGCCAGACGGCATGGTCGAGGGTGCGATGGGCAGGGCCTTGGACGTATTCCGGACAGGGCACGCCGAAGAGCAAGAGTGTCTCTTCTACGTTGCGCTGTCCCGCGCTCGTGACCGACTGTTCCTCTATTCGCCAACGCAGAAGGCGAACGGTCACAACCGACCGGCGTCGCCCTTTCTTGATCGACTCGGTGCCGGATTGATGCGCCGTTATCTGACTCCGACCCGTGCGCTTCCGCCAGCACTCGAGGACGCGCCGATCAAGCTGGACATCGACGGTGGATTGAGTTTCTCAGGTCCTCAAATCGCCCTCTACGAATCATGTCCGCGACGGTTTTTCTACACCCACATTCTGCGCGTCGGTGGCCGGCGCACGACGACACCATTCATGCGGATGCATGAAGCGGTGCGCTTGGTTTGCGCGACATTGGTCGATGACGCTGCCACGACCGTGAATGACGATGACCTTCAGCGCCGGGTTGTCGAAGCCTGCGACGCCCAGAAATTGACCGACGAGGACAATATCTCAGACCTCCGACTCTTTGCTTTGGCGATGGTTCGATATTTCGTGAGCACGCGTAGTGACGCGACGGCAGAATCTCCAACGGCGTTGCGTCTGGTGCTCGGGACGGAGGAAATCATCGTCCGGCCTGATGACGTGCTCATCGGGAGAGACGGGCGTCGCACGCTACGTCGCGTTCGTACCGGGCATCGCCGTTCTAGTGAGCTGGACGACGTCGGCGCCGCCGCCTTCTTGCTTGCGGCGCATAAGGCATTTCCAGGCGCGACGGTCGAGTTGGTCCATCTAGCTGACGAAGCTATTCATCCGATCCAAATGAAGCCCAAATCGTTGGAAAGCCGCCGGGGGAAGATTGTCGGGTTCTTGGCGGAAATCCGCGCTGGGCAATTCCCGGCCAACCCCTCAGCCTGGACGTGTCCCGGTTGCCCCGCGTTCTTCATTTGCGGCCCCACGCCGCCAGGCACCCTCCAAAAAAAGTTCTGACCGACCTTACCGGTCGTCCTTTGTCGCACCGATTGACCTTTCAAAGCGGCGCTGCAGCGCGGCTTCAATCGAAAGGACAAACGACAATGAGCGCAGAAAACGGCTCCGGATCTCATACCCCCAACCACCCGGGGGCGACGGTGGACCGCCGAAAGGGCAATTCCGGGCATAGCATCGAAGTGGCGGATCGGACGCTTACGTTCCGCCAGGTGCGCGTCGACGACCTCACACCGACAGGGGCGCAGCTCGCGATCGCCGCTGGGTTCAAGTCCGCCGACGGCGTCACAGTTCTGCACATGCTTCCGAGTGGCGACCTGGAGGATCTGCGCCCGACTGAAACGGTGGATCTGCGCACGCACGAGGGGCGGTTTGTCATAGTCGAAAGCGACCGTGCTTACCGCCTGACGATTGACGGTCAGCGCTTCGACTGGCCGTGCGGCATCGTTTCCGGAGGTCTCTTGCGGAAGCTTGGCCAAGTGCCGGCGGACAAGGCCGTTTATTTCGAGCGTCAAGATGAGCCGGACCGCCTTGTCGGCGATCACGATCTTGTCGACCTTGACGGCCCCGTCGCGGAGGCCTTCGTCAGTCGCACGGTGCTTTGGAAGCTCAACGTTCAAGGCGTGGTGCTCGAGCTCGCCGTGCCCATCATCGTGGTCCGGGAAGCGCTGGTCCAGGCAGGCTTCAACCCCGATCAGGGTTGGCAGATCTTTCTCAAGATCGTCGGGCAGAAAAAGCAACCGGTCGAACTTACGACCGAAGTCGATCTTCGGACGCCGGGCATCGAGAAGCTGCGGCTTACCCCGAAAGAGGTGAACAACGGCGAGTCGGCACCTGCGCCGACGCGCGATTTCGCACTCCTGGATGTCGACGAGGCGCATCTCAACCGCCTTGGCTTGCGGTGGGAAACCATCATTGAGGCCAGCCGCCGCTGGCTTCTTATCCATGAATACCTGCTTCCTGTCGGCTTCACCGTTAAGCGCACACGTCTCGCGTTGGAGATACCGCCGACCTATCCCGGAGCGCAAATTTACGGATTCTACGCGTATCCGCCCCTTGCGTTGTCCTCGGCGCGGACGATCGACAGCACGCAGCTCCGCGGCGTCCTCCTCGGTCTCGAATTTCACGGCTGGTCGCGGCATCGCGGCGCGGCATTCCCTTGGAATCCAACGACCGACAACGTCGTTACGCAGCTCGCGCTCGTCGATGCCGCGCTCGTCAAGGAGGTCGGCGAGTGAAGCCCGAAACCACGCTGGCTTTCGACGGTGCGATGCATGCTCGCGTGCGTCGCCACCTGTTTCCACACGACGGGCTCGAGGCTGCCGCCGTTTTGATCTGCGCGCGCACGCCGGGTCCACGTCTCCGTCTTCTCGTTCAAGACGCGCTGCTCATACCTTACTCGGCTTGCAGGCGTCGCGAGCGAGACGCGATCACTTGGCCCGGCGAATACCTCGAGCAGGCAATCGATCTCGCCGAGCCGAACGGCTCCATTATTATTTTGATCCACTCCCACCCGGGCGGCCTGTTTGCCTTCTCCGACGCCGACGATGAAAGCGATCGTCGCGTCCTGCCAAGCCTGTTCGAAGCGCTTGGAGATCTACACGGCTCGGCGATCATGACAGCCGATGGGGCAGTTCGCGCTCGCCTTTATGAACCACGGCTTCGGGGCCGCATCGTGGATCTTGTCACGGTCGCCGGCGACGATCTGCACTACTGGTGGGCCGACAAAGCTACACTCACCGGCCCCGGCCAGCGTCCGATGGCGTTCAGCAGCGGCATGACGGCGGACCTCGGTCGCCTTTCGGCCCTGGTCATCGGCGCTTCTGGCACCGGTTCGATCGTTGGCGAGCAACTTGCCCGCGTTGGCTTTGGCCGCGTGCCGGTGGTCGACTTCGACCGCGTCGAGAAGAAGAATCTCAACCGCATCCTGAATTCCCGACGCAGCGACGCCGACGCGGGCCGTCTGAAGGTGGAGGTGTTCTCCGACGCCGTCACTTCCTATCGCGGCGAAGGCGTTGCGGTCCCCGTACCCATGTCTGTTGACACACGCGAAGCAGTGCTAGTGGCGTCTCAGTGCGATGTGATTTTCTGCTGCGTCGACACGCTTGAAGCCCGCCACATCGCCGATCTGATCGCCGCGGCGTTTCTTGTGCCTCTGTTCGATGTCGGCGTGGTTATTCCCGTTCGCAAGAAAGGCGATGAGTTCGCGATCGCCGATGTGTGCGGACGCATCGACTATGTTCAGCCGGGCGGTTCGACCCTCCAGGACCGTGGTGTCTATACCCCGGAGACCTTGCGAGGCGAATACCTTCGCAGAGTGGCCCCAGACGCGCACCGGCAGGAAGTCGAGGCTGGCTATCTCAAGGGCTTTGCGGAGGAAGCGCCCGCCGTGATTACACTGAACATGCGCGCCGCAGCGGCGTGCGTTGGCGAGTTCGTGGCGCGTGCGTACCCTTTTCGCCTCGAGCCGAACCAACTGTATGCACGTACGCTGTTCAGCCTCGCGGCCTGTGAAGAGGATCACTTTGCTGAAGATTCGTTTGCGCGGGCGCCGAATCCCATTCTGGCGCGAGGGAAGCTCGAGCCGCTCCTCGGTCTGCCGGCACTCAAAGCAAGGGAGCCATGAGCGTGACGACGAAGATTTCGCGGTGGTGGCGAAATACGTGGTCGCGCCTCAGCCCGCGCCGCAAACTCCACATCCTTGTGGGGGACAGTCTTCCGTCACGCTTGCCCCGGCGCGATCTCGTTCTCGCACGTGAGGACGATGAGAACTGGTGCGTCGGCATGCGCTGTCCGTGCGGCTGCGGCGAGGTGATCGAACTCTTGACGATCCCGGAGGCAAAGCCGCGCTGGGACATCTTCACCGACGCGAAAGGCCGGCCAACTCTCTCGCCTTCGATTTGGCTCAAGAATGGATGCCGATCCCACTTCTGGCTCCGCAAGGGCCGTGTGGAATGGTGCTGAATCTCGCGTTGGAGACTCAAGGGAGAACTTTGTTGTCGGTGTGAAGATTGGTGGGGATTGATCTTTTGCTGAGGCCCATACTGTTGTTGATTCGCTGAAAGGACATTTGTCCATGCCCGAACTAGTCTACGTTACCCTCGCCTTGTCAGGTTTGGCGGCTTGTGCCGCTGTGATCGCGCTCATGGTCTCTCTGCGAAGGAACCCGAGTGGCGCGATATCTGAACGAGGGTTCGCGGACCTTCTCCGCGCCGAGACGGAACGGTTGCGACAATCGTCAGAAGAGCAATCGCGCGGCTTGCGGCAGGAGCTTGGCGAAGGGATCCGAGGATTTCAGGAGACCACACTCAAATCGTTTCAGGGTCTGGGCGAAGGTGTGGGAGATCGCATTTCCGCTTTTGGCGAACGTCTCGACGCAGGGATTAAGGCGATTGATGAGCGCGCCGCGGCTATTGGACTGAAGCTCGACCATGATATCCGCCAGATGGGAGAAGACGCGACATTGAATCGAGACGGATTGCGAACAGTTATCGAGCAGAAGCTGGACGATGCGATCGGCAGGCAACTCACGGCGGGTAGAGAGCTTCGCCAAGAAGTATCCGAGAGTTCCGCGCGCCTACAAGAAGCACTTACTGCATCAGCCGGCGATCAGCGGGCTGCTCAAGCCGAACAGTTCGAGACGTTTGCGGTGCGGCTAGCTGAGAGCCTCACAGAGATCAATCGCCGCGGTGAAGAAGTCAGGGCGACGCTCACGCAGGGTTTGGCTGAGTTGGTCAGTGCAAGCGATACGCGGCACGCATCACTTGTCGCGACCCTTGATGGCAAGCTCGCCGATCTGATCACCACGAGTCTGAAACTCTCCGGTGATATGAGAGAGCAAGTTTCGACGAAATTCTCGGAGCTTGGAACGACCACCGTCGAAACGCTCAACCTCATTGCACAGCAACAAAAAGAGCGCCTTGGAGTGATGGTGTCATCGATCGATCAGCTCTCGGAACGGCATGAGGCCGCACAGATAGCGTTGCGCCAAGCCGTAGAGGGCAGGCTCGATGCAATACGAACGGAGAACACAGCAAAGCTCGACGAGATTCGAAAGACGGTGGATGACCAGCTGCAAACCACCTTGAACGAGCGAATCACAAATTCGTTCAAGATGGTTCACGACCAGCTAGAGCAAGTGTATCGAGGCCTGGGAGAGATGCAGAAGCTTGCGGAAGGCGTGGGTGACCTGAAGCGCGTCCTGACGAACGTGAAAGCACGTGGCGTATTCGGAGAGGTTCAACTTGGATCTCTGATGGAGCAAATGTTCTCGCCCGACCAGTATGTTGAGAACGCTCAGACTCGAGATCATAGCCAAGAGCGCGTCGAGTTCGCGGTCAAGATTCCGGGTCGAAGCGGCGAAGGCGAAGTGCTTCTGCCGATCGACGCGAAGTTTCCAATCGAAGATTTCGAACGGATTATCAAAGCGTCAGAGCGTTCGGATCCGGTGGCTATTGAGGCTGCGGCTGCACAACTCGAAGCTAGAATTCGGGCTTCCGCGAAAGAGATGCGAGACAAGTACATTAATCCGCCGAGAACGACAGACTTCGCAATTCTCTTTCTTCCGATCGAGAGCCTTTACGCAGAGGTCCTTCGCCGGCCCGGCGTGATCGAATCAATACAGGAAACGCACGGGGTCGTCATCGCTGGGCCAACGACATTGCTCGCAATTCTGAACGCGTTCCGGATGAGCATCCGCGCCGTCGCAATTCAGCAGCGCTCGACCGAAGTGTGGCAGATTCTAGGTGCGGTGCGATCAGAGTTCGACAAACACGGGAACGTGCTCGGAAAGCTGCAGCGGCAACTCGAGGCATCGCTGAGCACTGTCGACACACTTGGTACTCGTACGCGCGCCATGAAACGAAGGCTTCAGGGCGTTGACGCGATCGGGGCCGACCGAATCGAGGATGTGCTCCGTTTGCCAGCACTCGCGGAAGACACTGAGTCTGGCGGCCTTGTCGATGCCGCTGAGTAACCTCGCGCGCCGCGTAGTGTATTGCGCTACGCGATCGAGCTCGCCACACAACGGGAGATCGAACCGCCATCCAGCTAGAGATGAGTAGACGTCGGCACCAATTGGAGACGCCTCAAGAGGCGTTCGCTGGTGCACTGTTCGCGGAACTTTGTTCGTCCACAGAAATGGCTTTCGATGCGCAAATGAGGATGCAACCGACGGGCGAAATTGAGCCCAGCTGAGAGCGGTATCGCGCCATAGCTGGTGGAAGGAGTGGAATACTAGCGAGCAGCGAATCAGATGGCTTTTTCGCTCTCCACCAAGGGGCGCCAACAGTGGGTATCGAGCAAGAACGACTTGTGTCGCTAATTGAGTTTACTCAACAGGCGGCCCGCATGCGCGGCAAGGTGGCTTCTCACGTCACGCAGCACGGCCAAACGGTCGTGCACGAGCACGCAGTCCAACATCTTCCTGGATTCCAGTTTAACATTGGCAATGCTCAAAACGGTGACGAGGTTTGGCTGGTCGTCGAGCGGCTTCACGAGCGTAAACCACCCGAGGTGGTCGACGCCCTGTTGAAACCGTGGCTGCGTATAGCGGGCGGCCCGACCGACGAGCCCGAACTCCTGTTGGCAGTCGTCGGTGAGTCACTCGTTGCGGCATCGTCTAAGGTGCCCCCGTCGAGACAAAAGCAGCTGCTGCCGGCAGTCGATCCGGAGCAAACGGTGCAGCTAGAGTTGTACGACAATGTCACCCACGTGCGTGCCGCATACGAGGCGTACTTGGAAGCCGAATGGACGCCTTGGTCCACGGAAGAGCGGGCACGCCGGCGAACCATCGGAATCTATTCCGAGCTTTTTACACTGAAACAGAAACTCGAAGGCGGAATCGTTGAAACCCAGCTCGAGTTTGTTTGGGGCATGGGCGTTGCAGTTTGGAGCACGCAAGGCGCGACACTCACATATCCGATCTTGGGCCAGCTGGTCGATATTTCGATTGATCCTGTGACGGCCGCGATCGAGGTCCGACCGCGCAATGTCGACGTGCAACTCCAAGTCGATTGGTTCGCCTCCGTCGACAATCCCGGTGTGGCCCGAGTCGAGGCAACCACGAAAGAGTTCTACGCGCGCGACACGACGTCGTTCTCACCTTTCGACAGGGGAACGTACGAAGCAGTCTTGCGGTCAGCCGCCGCCGCTCTCGATCCGAATGGTATTTACTGGCCGACGGAGAGCAACGCTGCTGATCGGGCTCTGCCGAAGGCGGATTCAAAACTTCGGATCACAGATACTTGGGTTCTCTTTGCTCGCCCACGAAGCAACAATCTCTTCATCCAGGACCTCGAGAAGCTGAAGGCTCAAGCCGCTGAGACAGCCGACAGCCAAGATTTGCCGAAAGCGATACTCGCCGTCGTCCGCGACCCTTCAAACAAGAACGAGAGCGTGACGCTGCCGATCTACAGAGGTGTCTCTGCGGCTCAAGCTATTGGAACAGGGTCTACAGGCGCGCCAGAGAGCGTGCGCGATCTGTATTTCCCAAAGCCTTACAACGACGAGCAAGTGCGTATCGTCCAGCTGCTCGACAAGGCCGACGGCGTCGTAGTCCAAGGTCCGCCAGGAACCGGAAAAACGCACACGATCGCTAACGTCATCTGTCATTATCTAGCACAGGGTCAGCGGGTTCTTGTGACGTCGATGAAGGATCCGGCGCTCGCGGTTCTGCAGGGGCAGCTTCCCGATCAAATCCGGCCCCTTGCCGTCTCACTCCTGAGCAGCGAGCAGGAGGGAATGAAGCAATTTGAACACGCGATTCAGAAGATTGCTTCCGAGGTTCAAACAATCGATCCCAGATCTTATGCGCGAGACATTCGCTATCTTGATGAGTCGATCGACGGCTTCCACGGCAAGCTTGCGTGCATCGATCGCGACATTGCAAAGTGGGCAACACAAAACCTCGCAAAGGTCGTGTTGGACGGCGAAGAGATACCGCCTGAGGCTGCGGCGGAGGAGGTGGCCAGCGGCGAAGGGCAATACGAGTGGATTCCCGACGCGCTCGGAATTGAGGATCGATTTGTGCCGCTCCTCTCGGATGAGGACATCATCCGGCTTCGGCAGGCACGAAGGGAGCTCGGCCCCGATATCGACTACCTGAAAGCGTCGCTGCCTCAGCTGAGCGAATTTCCTGCGCTCGCGGCGATGCTCACGCTGCATCAGCAGCTGTCACAGCTCGAGAAGCTGAGGGCCCAAATTGACGGCGGCGAAATCCACGCATTCCCGGATGCCACGCTCGAAACGCTCACTGTAGCCGAACAGGTTGTCCAGGCTCTTTCCAGGGCACGCGCGTTGCGCGGGGAAATCGACGGCGCTTGCCGCACATGGACAAATGACATGCGTATCCGCCTGACGCGGTCGGATGAGATGCTCAGCATTTTGGAATCGCTTGGCGCCGAGCTTGAGAGAGCAGTGGCCCGCCGCAGGGAGTTCATCAAGCGGCCGGTCACGGCCCCCGTCGACCTCGACTCCAACGAAGACATCCTACTCGCTATCAGCAGGATAATCGAAGGTAAGCCTCCGTTCGGCTTGATCGGAAGGTTCGGCAAGTCGGAGCAGAGGCGCATGCTCGACTCGATTCGTGTGTTGGCCGAGCCTGCAGCAACGCGCGAGGATTGGACGCATGTCGAGGCGTACTTTTCGCTACAGAGGCAGCTTCGAGAGCTGGGACTGCGCTGGAATGCGATCGCCGTCGAGTTGGACCTCGAGATCGTCGAGGGGGCTGGGCCTGCCTCTGGGATCAGCGCCGCGAAGGCCTACGATGTCTATGCAAAAGTCAAAGCGAGCGTTCAGCTCGAAGACCAGATCGCGCGGGCCGCTCAACGTGTGTTCCCTACCTGGACCGACGTCGCCGCTATTGTTGGAGACGCGACGCGCTGGGACGAATTCGAGACCGCGCTTCGACAGAACCTCGCCAAAGTGCGACTTGGTATCGCTTGGGGCGAACGGCAGCGGTTGCTGGAGGTACTGGAGGGACGCAGCGGTCGCGCCGTCGATGCGTTTAAGCGCTGTCTAACGGAGACGTTGGGCAACCCAATTGTAGCGGCTCAGGACCTCCAGTCCGAGTGGATCGCGCTCACGAACGAGCTTTCGCGCGTCAACGGGCTGACTTCGCATCTGGATTGCGTGCGCGATGTCGGTGCCTCGATCCGGGATTCAGGCGCCTCCCATTACGCCGCCGCGCTGCAGAACCCGCTCTCCGGCGCCGTTGATAGCCTCCTCCCGGACAACTGGCGGAAGTCGTGGCGCCTGCGGAGATTGGCAACCCACTTGGAAGCGGTTGACCGACGGGAGGAGTTCAAAGCGCTTACCGCTCAGCGGCGCGACGTCGAAGCCGATCTGTCGCGCGCCTATCGCGATGTCGTTGTGAAACGAACATGGCTCAAATTGGCTGAAAAAGCGGTGCCAAGTGTGCGCGCCGCGTTGCAGGCATACCTTGCTGCGATCCAGAGAATTGGCAAAGGCACCGGCAAGCGGGCCAGCCGCTTCCGGCAGGACGCGCGAAATGCTGCTGCAAAGGCGAACCCAGCGGTCCCGTGCTGGATCATGCCGCATTACCGCGTGTCCGAATCCTTGCCGCCGGAGTTCGGCTGTTTCGACCTCGTGATCATTGACGAGGCGTCGCAATCCGATTTGACAGCGCTGCCTTCGCTGCTGAGGGCCAAGAAGGTCCTGATTGTAGGTGACGACAAGCAAGTTTCGCCGGAAGGCGTTGGACTCGAGGAAGAGAAGATACGCAACCTGATGGCGCGGTTCTTGGGCAGCCAAGTCGACACCTACAGGCCGCAGATGTCACCCGATAGGTCGATGTACGATTTGTTCAAGGTCGTCTTCGCCGCGAACACCGTGATGCTAAAGGAGCATTTCAGGTGCGTTGCACCTATTATCGAGTACTCAAAGCGGGAATTTTATCAGCACGAAATCCGGCCGCTTCGGATTCCGCGCGCTTCCGAGCGATTAGATCCGCCGCTTGTCGACGTCGTGGTTAGTGATGGGCATCGCCATGTCGATATCAACCTTCCGGAGGCCAGGTTCATCGTCGACGAGATTAAGACAATCGTCAGCGATCCCAAGATGTCGAAGCGATCAATTGGTGTGGTGTCGCTATTGGCCGATAAGCAGGCCTTGAAGATTTGGGAAATGCTAGCCGACGAACTCGGGCCCGAGGTCATACAGAAGCATTCAATAACATGCGGCGATGCGCGTACGTTCCAAGGCAAAGAGCGCGATATCATGTTTTTATCGATGGTGTGCACGTCGCACGGAGAGTCAGCGGTGCTGTCCCGCGATACTTTCGCCCAGAGATTTAACGTGGCGGCATCGCGAGCGAAAGACCGTATGTATCTTGTGCGCTCCGTCGATCTCGAAGATCTCAGTCCGAAAGACGTATACCGGCGCAGCCTCATCTCTCATTTTGCATCGCCCTTCAACCAGGATGAGCAACGTGTCGAAGACTTGAGGAAGCTCTGCGAGTCTCCGTTTGAGCGGGCGGTATACGACGAGCTTGCGCAACGCGGATATCACGTTACTCCGCAAGTGCGCGTTGGGCAGTACCGGATCGATCTCATCGTGGAGGGCAACAATGACGCCCGCCTGGCGATTGAATGTGACGGCGACAGGTACCACGGGCCGGAAAGATGGCACGATGACATGCAGCGCCAGCGCGTGTTGGAGAGAGCCGGTTGGACGTTTTGGCGGTGCTTCGCGTCAAGCTTTGCCCGCAAGCGGTCCGAGTGCTTGGCCGATTTGTTCAAAACGTTGACTAATCACGGGGTCGAGCCTTTGGGAGGGAGCCAAGCTCCGCGGAGCGTTCACACGGAGCGTCGCGTCTACTGCATGTCCGACATAGAACAGGCCCGATCGACTCCGGCTCGCTCTCCCTTGCCAACATTGGGAGTGGAAGCAGCCGAGTAGCGAACCGGATATGCGAGCACGCCACATTTTCGCCAATACGGGCCGCCTTCTGCTTTGAGCGCACATTAGCGAAACTGGTTCGCTTTGCCGAAAGCACGTTGGGATTGTCCAATGAGCGAACATGACCTAACCTCGTAGACGTATTGAGAACAGCGGGTCGCCTTGTCGGGGGTAATGGCTGTAGCGCTCCACCGCTACCACCGATACCCACGACGTGGTGTCTATGGAAAACCATGGTGTCGCCTGTAGGACTTGCGGGAGCACGGTGGGAGCAAAAGCGACCGTCTTGGATCATCAAAGTCTGCTTTCTGCCGCCTAAGGCCTTGAACTACCGAGAAGGACACCGCAGAGGTCAACTTTCCTCGTCCTTGACATCGTAGGGGCGATTGGCAGTAGCGCCCCACTGCCACCAATTGCGTCCAACTACGCCATGTTTTGCGCAGCGCCAACTTCTGACGGTATTTCTGACGGTCTCGGCCGCCGTACGCGGACAGTTTGTGCCGTCTGCAATCGCTTCTTCGCGCGGAAATCGGGAGCAGGTGAACCTTAAGTGCGACCCGATTGATGATTGGTCCCAGAGAGCCTCGACCCGTGGGATCAGCAGCTGTGTGCTTATTGCCTCAATCGAACTGCGGATCTTCCGATCCCGCGGCCTTCGCGCGCCGCCGGGTGCAGCCCGGGGAAAAGCGCGACGGTCAGCGCGTTTGGGTTCAGCCGCACACCGCCGAAACTCGAGGCTTGATAACGAGTTTGCGCAACGCGGTCTGTCGCGCGACATCTCCGTTGTAGAACTTGATCAGGCGGGTCGCGGTTTCTTCGCCTTCGACAAGACCTAGGAAGTCAGCTGCGTTCGTCCAAAAAAGGTCCTGAGCGCGCATGGGCAGGTCGCGCGCCAGTGTGCGGGCGCCCTCGAGGAATCTGCGGTGGTCGGGATCGAAGGCAAGGAACATCCAATCCGTGCCGTAGACCATGCGCTCGCGCGCACGGCGGCCGTCGCAGTCTTCGTGCAACACCATCTTCATCTCCGTGACCAGCTTCTTGCGTCGCGCAGCGTTGTTCAGCGCAAGAATGTCAGCGATGTCGAAACTGACGTTCGGGAACGCCCACTGTCCGCTATTGTCTTTCGCGGTGACCAGATTGACGATCTGTTCGAACCAATCTTTTTCCGCCATGCACCGCTTCTGCTCGTCAGCGCCCATTTCAGTCTCGACCCGACACCAAACGCCGCCCGAATGGCCGAGATTGATCCGCAGTCGGGAGTAACCCGGGCGATTGAGAAGGTCTCGCCAGTACGCGGGATTGGCGCGCAGTCCGGCACCTTCGAATCCGGTTTGCGAGTTGCTCGCGTGCGTCAAGATGGGAACGTCCCCGTCCAGACAATATTTGTAGAGCGCCTTGAGCGCCTCATCGATTTCATCACTGAGCACGCTTTCCGTCAGCCCGTGCTTCGCGAGCAGCGGTTTGATGACATCGCCGTACGTTTGGGTCTGCCCCTTATTCCCCCAGGCGCGAAAGCCCATGGGCGGATAGACCTTGACGCCGAGCATTCCGGTGCTTTCGACAATGCTGGAAATTGTCTTCACGGCCGCTTCGTAACTGGTATTGCTGCGACGCCTGTCGATCACGGCGCGCAGCGGATCGAAAGGCATAAATCCATGAACCAAAACATTCGCGGGTGCGTTGCGTGCGATTTTGGCCATGAGTTGGGCCTGATCGGCGAGCGGCGTCGAGGCCTTGCCCTCGTCGCCCAGCCACGAATCGAAGTCGACGAGTGAGCTGCAGTAAAGGCGCGTCACCTTTGGGTCCGCCTTGCCATGCATGGCGTCGATGCGCACCAGATTTTCGTGTCGGTAGGATAGGAAGATGCGCAGGACGCCCATGAAAGCCGTGAGCTTGGAATACAGGGATGTCACGCCGTCAAAGAATTTTTTTCCGTCCTCGAAAATCTCGTACGTCAGTCGATCCAAGATCGATTCACGCTCCTTGTCGCGGCTCTTGTCCGCGGCCTCTGTAAGGAATGCCTCGATCGAACTTCGCTTTGCTTTCGGCAGGCGCAGAGTGCCGGGACGAAGCGTGGGGGCGAGGTCTCGTGTCGGATCGTAGTTGCGTTGCAGCGTGGCGAGTGCGATCGCGTCCGCCGACGCGTACTGTCCTTCGATTTTGAAGCGGTCCGACTTTATGTCGAAGCCCGCGTTTTTCAGATCCTCGAACACGGGCGAAGCAATGGGCGTCGACGATAGCTGGACATTCGACCCCATGCTCTTCAGGGTCTCATAGATCCATCGCTTGAATTCCGCGTCAGTGACCCGCGGCGCAGGGACGGTGCCGAGCTTTCCGTTCTCGGCTTCGTGCGTGGGGGAGAAATCCGCGATGATCCGCACGAAAAACGCTGCGACTGGCGCGTAGTCAGCCATGTCACGCTCGCGCATGGCGACGTTCAAGACAAACTGTGCAGCGGGAATGTCTTTGCCGTTGAAAATGTGGCAATGGGCGTCGATGAAGCAGTCCGGAACGTCGGGCAGCGGTTGGCCGAGCGCCGAGAGCGGCAAGCCGGTCCAGAGCGCGAGCAAAGAGGCCGCACGCAGAAGCTCACGGCGATCGAGATTCGCCGACAATGCTGGCTGTGCAATCGTTGTCATTATATCCCCCACACTTACCATCGACAGGCACGGTGCTCTGTTAACACAAAAGCAGTTCGTAGATCTTGAGTGTCTTCGCGCGGCGCCTGCAACGCAGTCGGGAATGACGGATCGGATCGACCGCCATCCAGCGGCCAACGCGGCTTGGGTCGGCACCAGCGGAAGCGGAAGCTGTGATTGGCGGTGCGGGTTCGCGCGAGGGGCGGAAGGCTTGTTGTTTGTGGCGTTTGATCGAGATCAACGCACGGCTCGAACGCAGTGCGTAGGCTGTACGTAGTTCGCTAAACAAATTGCTTGCGCCATCGGCGCTGATGCTTGTGTCTCAAGACTACCGCTCTGCAGCATCACAGGGTCGTGATTTTTGCATTAGCGGAATGACTCTTGTGATTAGGATTGGATGAGGGTGGGCGCATGACTATATCCACCATGTTGAACGACGGCGTCATGTGATGAAGAGACTGTCGACTGCAGTTTTGTTGCTATTTGCGGCGAGCCTCTTTGGTGGGGCGTTTGCCAGCAGCTGCATCGCTGCGCGAGCGACATTTACCGGCGTGCAAGCGCAAGCCCCGTCGTGTTGTGCGTTGGAGGCCGGTTGCGCTGGCGCTACGTGTCTCGCCTCAGTGCAGAGTGCCGGCTGTATCGCCGATACGGAACCATTTGCGGTCACAAAGGCGACCGGAACCGACAACCTCAAAGCGCCAGCGTCAACGGCTGCTCTGGTGGTCGTTCCGACCGTCATCGATCTCGGTCGTACGCTTCACCGGTGCGGCCCGCCCCGACATGCCAAGGCGATCAGTGGGTACGGCGACACTTTCGCCCGTACAGGACGTCTCCTGATCTAAATGCGCTCGCCCGAATGCCCGGCAACTGCGCAAAGCGCGGGCCGAGAGCCTTAGCGAGGCATTGATCAACGTTCGAGCGCGAGCGCGCTCACATGGAGACGCAAATGAAGAAGACATCGGCAATTCTTGCCGCGACGGCTGCCGCATTCATCCTCTCAAGCGGAGTCGCACCAACGACGATGGCGGCCGAGCAACAGCACAAGCGCTGCTACCGCACGGTTCACAAGCTGCCGTACAGAATTCACGTGGCGTGCCCAAACATGAAGGACATGAAGACCGAGCCACTGAAGCCGGCGCCGTCTGAACCGGGCCCGCAACCGTCGCCTCGCGAGCCTCAGCCGCAACCCGATCCCGGTCGCAATTGATGCCGGACGGGATAATGGCCGGCGGCGGGTGGGGCATGGGCGCGATCTATATTCTGCTGATCGTGTTGCTCGTGCTTGGGATCGCCGCTCCCGCGAAATACCCATTTTGGAGCAAAGGCTGACAGCATGTTGAATCGCGGCGGTCCAAGAGACCGCCGCGATTTCGGTGTCGTCGGTCATGCAGATTTTCGCGAGCATCAGATCGCGGAGTCGATACGTTAATTCGACAAGCGCGCGTGGTATGTATCGGGCGCGTGGGGCGGGGGTTGGTTCGTTGCCCCTTTCGCCGTCACAAGAAGCGCTGCATTCGCGGTGTAGCGCGTACGAAGAACGACTACAGCTTGATATGGGTCAAGGTGGCCCGCAGCGACCTGCGGTACCTGGGTAGGGTATCAGGAGATAGGAGATCGCCATGGACGTGAAATTAAAGAACGCCAGGTCCGGATTCTTCGGCACGCCTGCCGGGTGGATATTCTGCGCGTTTGCGGTCATCGCACTGTTCTTCCTCATCGCAGAGCACCGGGCGCATCTGGGCCTTCTCGTTCCCTACCTACCCATTGCCCTTCTCGGCGCGTGCGTTCTTCTGCACGGTTACATGCACAGCATGGGCGGCCATGGCAAATCGGATAGCAGCCCTGAGCGCGACGAGCGCCCAAACAAGCACCACCACTGACGGGAGCACGGCGCATGTTCGAAGCAGCAAGCGAAACGTCGGCCTACGGGCTTTGGTGGCTCGTCGCAATCAACTCGGCCGTCTTCATTCTGTTCGCCCTGAGTTTCTTCAAGCCGAACACCGCACGGGATTGGCGCTCGTTCGGCGCCTTCAGCGCCTTCCTGATCGCGCTCTTCACGGAAATGTACGGCTTTCCGCTCACGATCTACCTCGCCTCGGGGTGGCTGCAGTCCCGCTTCCCCGGCGTCGACTGGCTCGCCCACGATTCCGGCCATTTGCTCGAGACGATGTTCGGCTGGAGCGGCAATCCGCATCTCGGCCCCTTTCACCTGTTGAGCTCGGTCTTCATCTTCGGCGGCTTCTGGCTGATCTCCATCGCATGGTATCGGCTTCATGCCGCGCAGAGGGCGAACCTCCTCGCCACACAGGGTCCCTATGCCTATGTGCGCCATCCGCAATATGCCGGTTTCATCCTGGTGATGCTGGGCTTCCTGCTGCAGTGGCCGACGCTGCTGACGCTTGCCATGTTTCCGGTACTGACGGTCATGTATGTGCGCCTCGCCCGATCCGAGGAGCGCGAGGCGCTCGCGGAATTCGGCGACGCATATCGGCGCTACATGGACGAGGTGCCGGCCTTCATTCCCCGTTTCGACCGGCTGTTCGGCGGAAGCCCTTCATCTTCAAAGTAACGCGATACCCCCGGGCGAGGGAGCGACGGGTCCGATATGCCAGAGACGATCTTCAGGGCCCGCGGACTGACGAAGGTCTATGTATCCGGTGAGGTCGAAGTCCGCGCGCTCGCGGGTCTTGATCTCGACATCTCGAATGGCGAGATGATCGTTCTGCTGGGACCGTCCGGCAGCGGCAAGTCAACACTGCTCAACATCATGGGCGGGCTGGACCGGGCAACGAGCGGCACGTTGTTTTTCAAGGACCGCGATCTCACGCAGCTCGACGAGGAAGCGCTGACCTACTACCGCCGCGATCACATCGGCTTCGTGTTCCAGTTTTACAATCTAATTCCTCGGCTGACCGCATTCGAGAACGTCGCGCTGGTCACGGAGATTTCGAAGAGCCCGATGCACCCGGACGAGGCGCTGTCGCTCGTCGGCCTCAAGGACCGCATGCATCACTTCCCTTCTCAGCTGTCCGGCGGGGAGCAGCAGCGCGTCGCGATCGCCCGCGCCATTGCCAAGCGGCCCGAGGTGCTGCTCTGCGACGAGCCGACGGGCGCTTTGGACTCGAAAACTGGGGTCAAGGTCATTGAAGCGCTGCTTTCGATCAACGAGCAGCTCGGTACGACCACTGTGATCATCACCCACAACGCCAATATCCAGAGCGTGGCCGATCGGGTGCTGCATTTCTCTGATGGACAGATCTCGAAGGTCCAAAAAAACGAGTCGCGCCACAAAGCGGCTGAAGTCACCTGGTGATGGCCATGAGCGTGCTCAATTTAAAGCTCATGCGCGACCTGAAATGGATGTGGGCGCAGGTCTTGGCGATCGCGCTCGTCATCGCCGGCGGCGTTGCGACGCTCGTGCTCGCGGTCGGGTCGCATCATTCGCTCGACGAGACACGGACCGCGTACTACGAGCGTTATGGATTCGCCGATGTATTCGCTCAGGTGCGCCGTGCGCCAAATTCTGTCATCCGGCAGATCGAGGAAATCCCCGGCGTCGCGATGTTCGAGACGCGGATCGCGCAACTGGCGCTCCTCGACATTCCAAACTTCCGCGAACCCGCGACCGGTCAGTTCATCTCGCTGCCGGACAAGCGCGAGCAGGTTCTGAACCGGCTGTACATGCGCTCGGGCCGCGTTCCGGATCCGGCCAGCGAGCGCGAAGTCGTCGTCAACGAGAGTTTCGCCAGTGCCCATGGATTTGGCGTGGGTTCGCGCTTTGCCGCCATCCTGAATGGGCGCAAGCGGGACTTGACGATCGTCGGTACGGCCCTCTCGCCTGAGTTCATATATGCCGTGGGACCCGGCGACATCATGCCCGACAATCGCCGCTACGGCGTGATCTGGATGTCGGAACGGGCACTGGCGGGCGCTTACAATCTCAAAGACGGATTTTCCTCGGTTGCGGTGAAGCTTCTGCCCGGTGCGTCCGAAGGCGAAGTTATCCGGCGGCTCGATGATCTTCTCGAGCGCTACGGCGGGCGCGCCGCCTATGGCCGCAAGGATCAGACGTCGCATGCCTGGCTCGACCACGAGCTCGACATGTTGAACAACATGAGCCGCACCCTGCCGCCGATCTTCCTCCTCGTCACGGCGTTCCTTGTAAATCTCACGCTTGGACGTCTCGTCGCTCTCGAGCGCGAGCATATCGGCCTGTTGAAGGCGCTTGGCTACACCAACCGCGCCGCGGCTGCGCACTATCTGAAGTTCGTGCTGGTGATTGCGCTGGCGGGCATCGCCATCGGCAGCCTTGCCGGAACGTGGATCGGCAGCATTGTCACGCAATTGTTCGGCGACTTCTTTCGCTTTCCATTTCTGCTGTTCAGCCGGGACGTCTCCACCTACGTGATCGGCGCGGGCTTGAGTCTCGTGGCCGCTGCCGTCGGTGCCGCTCGTGCGCTACGCGATGTGATGAGGCTCCCACCCGCCGTGGCGATGCAGGCGCCGGCGCCGCCACGGTTCCGGCGCATACTGCCGGCGACCTTCGCAGTCAGCCGAATGATAAGGCAGCCTACGGTGATGGCGTTGCGAAGCATCGTCTCGCATCCCGCCCGCACCGGCTTCACCATGCTCGGCATTGCGATGGCGACCGGCATCTTGGTCGTGTCCCTGTTCACGCGCGACACGATGGAGCTCTTGATCGACGTGACGTACTTCCTGGCCGATCGCCAGGACGCCACGATGACGTTCGGCGAGCGCCGCCCCGCGGACGTCATCTACGAGGTCGCGCATCTTCCCGGGCTTCTCCTCGCCGAGCCGTCGCGCGAAGTGCCGGTGCGGATCCGGCGTGGCAGCGTCGAGCGTCGCATTCTCCTCAGCGGAAAGACGAAGGGCGCCGATCTCAGTCGCATCATCGATGTCAACCTGCACCCCGTGGTCCTTCCCGAGAACGGCTTGGCGATCTCGTCCATGTTGGCCCAAGTGCTCGGCGTGCGCGTAGGCGATGAGGTCGAGGTCGACCTTCTGGAGGGAGAGCGCCGCACAGTCACGCTGCCGGTGGCCGCCACAGTCGAAGATTATTTCGGCATCAGGGCGATGATGGATGCGGGGGCGCTGCAGCGCCTGATGCGCGAAGGCCCGGCGGTCAACAGTGTGCATGTCAGCGTCGACACAAGCCTCCTCGATTCCTTCTACACCAAAATCAAGACGATGCCCGTCGTCAGCGGGCTCGCTCTGCAGCACGTCTCGCTCGGGAATTTCCGCGACGCGGTGGCACTTCTCATCACGACAATGGCGGGCATCTATGCCGGGCTCGCGGCGATCATCGCTTTCGGGGTCGTCTACAACAACGCTCGCATCTCGCTGTCGGAGAGCGCGCGCGATCTCGCCAGCCTGCGTGTGATTGGTTTCACGCGCGCGGAAGTGTTGCAGATCCTGTTGCTGGAGCTTGCACTGCTGACTTTGATCGCGCAGCCGGCCGGCTGGGCCTTCGGCTACGGCTTGGCTTGGATCATGAAGACCCGCCTTGCCGGTGAGCTGATGCGCGTACGTTTGGTGGTCGAGCCCTTCACCTACGCGTTGGCAAGTATGACCGTGATTCTGGCGGCTTTGTTCTCGGCGCTTGTTGTGCGCAGCCGCGTCTACGCCCTCGACCTTGTTTCCGTTCTCAAGACCCGGGATTGAACATGAAGATTTCCACCAACCGTGCCATAGGGATCACCGTCGCCGTCATCGTTGTCGCGGCGCTGGCATGGCTCGCGTGGCCAAGCCCCGTCCCGGTCGACCTGGCGAAGGCGGCACGTGGTTCGATGGAGGTGACCGTCGACGAGGAAGCCCGCACGCGCGTGCGCCAAGTCTATACGGTGTCGGCGCCGCTCACGGGGACCGTCTTGAGATCGGGGCGCGAAGTCGGCGATTTCGTCAAGGCCAACGAAACAGTGGTCGTCGTGATGAAGCCCACCGCGCCCAGCTTTCATGACCCGCGCTTGCATCAGGAGCTGCTTTCCGCGCTTTCAGCCGCGGAGGCTGCGGTCGCGCTTGCGAATGCGGAGCGCCGGCGGGTCGAGGCTGCGCTGAATTACGCGCGCCAACAACTGCGCCGGATACAGCCTCTGGCAGCCAATGGAACGGTTTCGCGTAGCGCCCTGGACAAAGCAACGGCGGAGGCCGAAACGACCGAAGCAGCACTGGCGCGGGCCGTCGCGGAGGTGCAGGTCCGCCGCAACGAACGTGAAAGCGCGGCGGCGCGTCTCAAGAATCCGGTCGACGCAGCCTTCGCTTCCGGGGATGGGGCCGGGTGCTGCGTGCAAATTCGCGCCCCGATCACTGGACAGGTCCTGAGCCTGCTGCAGAAGAGCGAGACCGTGGTTCCGGCGGGAACGCCGCTCATCGAAATCGGCGATCCGCAGGATCTCGAGATCGTGGCCGAGCTCTTGTCGGCCGACGCCGTACAGGTGCGAGCCGGCGCGGACGTGCGCATCGACGGATGGGGCGGTGAAGCCGTGAGAGGACGCGTGCGCCGCGTCGAGCCGAGCGGGTTCTTGAAGATCTCCGCGCTTGGGATTGAAGAGCAGCGCGTTCGGGCGATCGTCGATGTCCTCGATCCGCCGGAACGCCGGGCGAGCCTTGGGCATGACTATCGCGTCATCGTGCACATCGGGACGTGGAAGGGCGACAAGGTCCTGACCGTCCCGATCGGCGCTCTCTTCCGCGCCGGCAATGAGTGGTCGGTGTTCAAAGTCACGAGCGGACGCGCGAAGACGACCGCAATTGCCGTCGGCCATCGCAACAGCCGGACAGCGGAAGTGCTGTCCGGCGTGGCGGACGGCGATGAAGTGGTGCTGCACCCGAGCGACCGTGTCAGCGACGGCGCGCGGGTTGCGCAACGCGAATAGAAGCTAGGAGGCGATCAAAGTCATGAAACTCAGTTTTCTCGGCGGTGCCGGCACCGTAACCGGCTCCAAATACCTGATCGAGCACGCGGGCCGGCGCGTGCTCGTGGATTGCGGTCTCTTCCAGGGCTATAAGACGCTTCGCGAGCGGAACTGGGCGGCACCGCCATTCGACCCGAGCGCAATCGACGCTGTGGTTCTGACCCACGCGCATCTCGATCACACCGGCTACCTGCCGCTTCTCGTCAAGCGGGGTTTCAAGGGCCCCGCATATTGTACGGAGGCGACGGCCGAACTCTGTCGCATCCTCCTTCCCGACAGCGCGCGGCTGCAAGAAGAAGACGCGGAGCGGGCGAACCGCAAGCGCTATACGAAGCACAAACCCGGGCAGCCGCTCTACGACGTGCGCGACGCCGAGCGTGCTCTCAGGCAATTGACACCGAAGTCCTTTGCGACCGAATTCTCCGTCACCCCGGACATGCGGGTTAGCTTTTCCCCGGCCGGGCACATTCTTGGCGCAGCGACGGTTGCGCTTCGTGCCCCGGGCACGAGCATTGCGTTCAGCGGCGACGTCGGCAGGCCGGACGACCCGGTAACGCGGCCGCCTGCGCCCTTGGGCGCTTCAGACTACATCGTCGTCGAGTCCACCTACGGTGACCGTCTGCACGATCGCACCGATCCGCATGAAGGTCTTGGCAACGTCATCGCCAAAGTCGCAGCGCGCGGTGGGGTCGTCATCATTCCATCCTTCGCGGTCGGACGGGCGCAGACGCTCTTGTGGTGCATTCATCGCCTGAAGGCCGAACGAAAAATTCCGCAAAACCTTCCGATCTATTTGAATAGTCCTATGGCCACAGATGTGACGGCCATCTATCACCGGCACCGCGACGAACACCGGCTGAGCTTCGAGGAGTGCGAGGCCATGTGTCATGCCGCCCAGATCGTCAATTCCGTCGCGGAGTCGAAGGCTCTGAACGCGCGCAAGGGGCCCATGGTGATCATTGCCGGCAGCGGCATGGCGACCGGCGGACGCGTCGTGCATCACCTGAAGGCCTTTGCGCCCGATCCGCGCAACGCCGTCGTCTTCGCGGGCTTTCAGGCCGGCGGCACGCGTGGCGCCGCGATGCTGCGTGGCGCACAGACCATCCGCATTCACGGCGAGGACGTGCCGGTGCGGGCGGAGGTCGCGATGCTGAGCAATCTGTCGGCTCACGCGGACTATCGCGAGATCCTTGATTGGCTCGGTCACGTGCCGAAGCCGCCGCGTCGAATCTTCGTCACGCACGGCGAACCCGCCGCCGCGGACGCCTTGCGCCTGCGCATCAAAGACGAACTCGGCTGGAATAGCCACGTTCCGGACCATTTGGAATCGGTCGAATTGGAGGAGCGCGGTTCATGAGCGACGCTCAAGCACCGGTCATTCGTGCGCACCGCATGGGCATCGATACGTATCAAGAGCCTGTGGTTTTCATGCGCGCCGATTGTCATGTGTGCCGCTCCGAAGGTTTTCAGGTACAGGCCCGCGTAAAGGTTTCGGCCGGCGGGCAGTCCGTGATCGCCACGCTGAACATTGTCTCTGCCGACCTCCTTCCGCTCGATGAGGCCGGGCTTTCGGAGGCGGCTTGGCGCGAGTTACGTCCGCAAGAGGGACAGAAGCTCGACTTTGCGCATCCAGAACCGCTGCAGTCCTTTTCGCACGTACGGCGAAAGATCTACGGGTCCGAGCTCGGGGCTGCGGAGAGCATGGCCATTGTTCGCGATGTCGTTGCGGGCCGCTATTCGCCCATCGAGCTTGCAGCCTTTCTCACCGCCTGCGCCGGCGAGCGGACGTCGCTTGAGGAAGCCATCGCGCTTACCCGCGCGATGGCCGCGACCGGATCGACACTGAGCTGGCCTGCACGAGTGGTCGTCGACAAGCACTGCATTGGCGGATTGCCCGGCAACCGCACGACACCGATCATCGTCGCCATTGCCGCCGCGGCCGGACTGACCATGCCCAAGACATCGTCGCGGGCGATCACCTCGCCCGCTGGGACGGCGGATGTTATGGAGACGCTGACGCCGGTCGCGCTTAGCCTGGACGAAATGCGCCGCGTCGTCGAACGAGAAGGCGGCTGCATCGTTTGGGGTGGCGCGATGGATTTGAGCCCCGCCGACGATATCCTGATCCGCATCGAGCGGCCGCTCGATTTCGACAGCGACGGGCAGCTGATCGCCTCGGTTCTGTCCAAGAAGCTCGCGGCCGGCTCCACGCATGTCGTGATCGACGTGCCGGTCGGACCTACGGCAAAGGTGCGGTCTCAGGAAGCCGCGCGCAAACTGATCAACAAGCTTGCGCTCGTCGCCGCGGCGATAGGTCTGGACATTCGCGCGGTCGAGACGGTAGGCGCGGAGCCAGTCGGTGTCGGGATCGGTCCGGCACTTGAAGCGCGCGACGTCTTGGCGGTTTTGAAGGGTGAGAAGAACGCACCGTCGGATTTGCGGGGGCGCGCGCTGCGGCTTGCGGCGGAGACACTCGTCTTGGGCGGAAGGGCCGGCGGCGGCGCCCTCGAGGAGGCGACCCGTATTCTCGATGGTGGTCAGGCCTGGCAGAAGTTCCAAGCCATTTGCGCGGCGCAGGGTGGGCTTCGGTCGCCACCGGTCGCGCCGTACACGAAGGACTTCACGGCCGATCGGCGAAGCCGGGTCGCTGCAATCGACAATCGCAAGCTTTCGCGGGTCGCAAAGCTGGCTGGGGCGCCGACGTCACCGGCCGCGGGCCTTGCGTTGCGCGCGCGGACCGGAGACCTCGTGGAAAAAGGTCAACCCTTGTTCACACTGCATTCTCAAACACGCGGTGAGATGGCCTACGCGGCGACATATGCGGAGGGCCACGGCGCACCGTTCCAGCTGGAGCCTGCCTAATGTCCCACGCCATTCTTGCTTATCCGGGCAACGAAGCGCTGGCGCGAAGTCTGGCGGATCGCGCCGTCGGCGAAGTCGTACCTTTGGAGTTTCGCCACTTTCCCGACGGCGAGATTTACCTGCGGGTGAAGGGCGGCGTCGCGGGGAGGACCGTTGTTGTCGCGTGCGGCCTGGATGGGCCGAACGAGAAAGCGATGGGGCTTTTCCTTCTTGCGTCGACCCTGCGCGACTTGGGCGCAAAGCGGATTCTGCTCGCAGCGCCATATCTTGGCTACATGCGCCAGGATCGAACCTTTCTCGACGGCGAGGGCGTTAGTGCGCGCTATTTCTCCCGCTTCCTGTCGAGCTTTCTCGATGGTCTGGTGACCGTCGATCCGCATTTGCATCGCATTCGGCGCCTTGAGGACGTCTATACGATACCGGCCAAGGTAGTAGCTGCCGCGCCGGCAATTTCGGCGTGGCTCGCCGGGAACGTCGACGCACCTGTCTTGATCGGTCCCGATGCGGAAAGCGAACAATGGGTTTCGCAGGTCGCCGCCGGCGCTCGGTGCCCGTTCATCGTGCTGGAGAAAAAACGGCATGGCGACCACAACGTGGAGGTATCGGTTCCCGACACCGGCGCCTTGCGTGGCCGCACACCTGTGTTGATCGACGACATCATCTCAACAGCGCGGACGATGATCGCGGCCACTGAGCGCATTGTTTCCGGCGGACTGGGCCAACCCGTGTGCGTCGGGGTGCACGCGATCTTCGCCGGCACAGCTTACGACGACCTGGTGCGCGCGGGCGCTTCGCGCATCGTCACCTGCAACTCTGTCCCGCATCCGACAAATGCCATCGATATTCACTCAGCAATTGCGCAGCAGATCGACGAGATGCTGCGCAGCACCTAAGTCACTGCACAGACCAGCCAGAGGAGCGACGCATGGCATCCCCACAATCGAAGATCCGGGTCGCAGTCAATGGCTATGGTGTGATCGGCAAACGCGTCGCCGACGCCATAGCGTTGCAAGACGACATGGAGGTTGCCGGCGTCGCTGACGTCGAAACCGACTGGCGCATGCAAGCCGCGCTCAAGAAGGGATTCAAGCTCTTTGCCGCCGGCGCAGATCGCCTCGACGTGATGCGCGGCGCAGGGCTTGATGTCGCCGGGGGCTTAGAGGATTTACTTGCGAAGACCGATGTCGTCGTCGACTGCACGCCCAAAAAGATCGCAGCGAACAACGTCGTCACGTATCGCGACCGGCGCGTCAAATTCATTGTTCAAGGCGGCGAGAAACATGAAGTGACGGGGCATTCCTTCGTCGCCGAGGCAAGCTATGCCGGCGCAGTCGGCCGGCCGGCGACCCGCGTCGTCTCCTGCAACACGACCTCGATCGTCCGCACGTTGACCACGCTCAAGCGCGCCGGCCTCCTGCGCCGCGCGCGCGGGACGCTTTTGAGGCGCGCGACAGACCCCTGGGAGAGCCACAAGGGCGGGATCATGAACACGCTTGTGCCCGAGGCGGAGATCCCGAGCCACCAAGGCCCCGACGCGAAGACCGTTGACCCGGACTTGGACGTTGTGACGATGGCAGTGAAGGTGCCCGAGACGCTGGCCCATCTGCACTATTGGGTCGTGGAGCTCACGCGCAAGGCCAGCAAGGACGAGGTCCTGGCCGCATTGCGCGCTTCTTCGCGGATCGCGCTCATCCGCATGAAAGACGGGCTAACGGCACTCAACACCGTCAAGGAGCTGATGGCCGATTCCGGCCGGCCGCGCGACAATATGTATGAGGTTGCCCTGTGGGCGGACATGTTGGCGGTCGAAGGCAACGAGGCGTTCTACGCCTACATGGTCGACAATCAGGCCATCGTGATCCCGGAAACGATCGACGCCATTCGGGCCCTCACCGGCCGCGAAACCGATGGGGCGGTCTCGATCCTGAAAACCAACGCGGCGCTGGGGATTGGCGCGCCGTTTTCGCGGATAGTCGTCCGCGACGTCGCTTGACCTAGAACAAGGAGCGCCGGTCGGGTCATGCGACACTATTTTTCGCTCGCGATTTGGCGAGACTTTGGAGAAACACCATGAAAGTCACCGACCCAGTGTGCGGCATGTCCATCGACAGCGCCGAAGCTGCCGCCCAGATCAGTCACGAGGGCAAGGCAGTCTATTTCTGTTCGACGCACTGCAGCGACGAATTCAAGAAGGCGCCGCAGCGCTATACCGGCGAAAAGCCGAAAGCGCAGGGATGCTGCGGCGGCCACGCGCACTGACGGCTCGTATCGCGGGCACATCGATTCGGAGCAGGTCATGAGCGGCACTGAGACAATGCATCATCACCACCGTGCCCACTCCGGTAGTGCTTCGAAGGCGCCGGGCGCGGCAGCCACAAGCACAACCGCCGTGCTCGATGTCGGCGATATGCTGTCCGCGCTCGACGAGCAGGTCGTAGAGACCTTTCTTCGCGGTCAGCCCGGCCTGATCGCTGTGACCGTCAACCGGGCCGCCGGTCGAGCGACGATCACGTTTGATCCGACGAAGACGAACGTCGAGGCGCTTGCCGCGGCCATCAAGGTTTGCGGCTTTCACTGCCGCGGCGAGTCCGTTCCCAAGCATGTCTGCCCGCCGACCAAAGCCTCGCCCGCCGCTAGCGATCACATCCACACTGAACACGACGATATGCACGCCGGCCATGACGCGGCAGCGATGGCGACGGATATGCGCAATCGCTTCATGGTCGCGCTTCTTTTCGCCGTGCCCATCTTCCTCCTTCATCCGATGGGCCTTCCCATACCGCCTCTGCCTCTGCCGGCCGGGTGGGATCGTGACGTGGTGATGTTCATTCTTGCGACCGGAGCGATCGCCTATCCCGTCTGGCCCTTCGTGGTCGGCGCCTGGCGAGCGGTCCGGCGCGGCATACTCAACATGGCGGTCCTCGTCGTATTGAGTGTGGGCGCCGGGTATTTCTTCAGCGTGGGTTCGACCTTCGTCTACGGCGGCGAACAGTTCTACGAGGCGGCCGCCGTTCTTCTGGTTTTCATTCTGCTCGGTCACTGGCTCGAGATGCGCGCACGCGCTGGGGCGTCGGAAGCGATCAGGCATCTGCTGGACCTCGCGCCCCCGAAAGCGAATATCCTTCGTGACGGCAAGGAGGTCGAGATCTCCACGGCGGACGTCGTGGTGGGCGATGTCGTCGTGATCAGGCCGGGCAATAAGATCCCTGTCGACGGTGAAATCATCGAGGGTCAATCGACAATCGACGAGTCGATGCTGACGGGTGAGTCCATGCCGGTCAGCAAGCGCCCTGGCGACACGGTGGCAGGCGCAACGATCAACAAGAGCGGCGCGTTTCGCTATCGCGCGACCAAAGTGGGCCTGGACACGGCACTCGCCCAAATCGTCAAACTGGTGCAGGAGGCGCAAAACTCGAAGGCCCCTGCGCAGCTCCTGGCCGACCGCGCGGCGCAGTGGCTCGTGCTCGCGGCCATCGTTGTGTCGGTTGGCGCATTTCTGTTCTGGTATTTTGTGGGCGCGTCGTCGCTGCTGTTTGCGGTGACGATGGCGATCACCGTGCTTGTCATTGCCTGTCCCGACGCGCTCGGACTCGCGACGCCGATGGCCATCATGGTCGGAACCGGCCGCGGCGCGCTCAACGGCATCCTGCTCAAAAATGCGGTTGCCCTGGAGGAAGCTGCCAAGCTCGACGTCGTGGTGTTCGATAAGACCGGCACGCTGACCATGGGCCAACCCGAAGTCGTCGAGGTCGTGACGGCGGCCGGGGCGGACGAGCGCCATGTCCTCGCGACCGCCGCAGCGATCGAAAAGGGCTCCGACCATCCGCTCGCACAAGCGATCTTGCGCCGTGCCGCGGGCGTTGAGGCCGGCGCTGCTGATGCCTTTGAGAATCTCGAGGGCCGTGGCGCCAAAGCACGCCTCGCGGGCGAAGAGGTCTTCATCGGCAATCGACGCCTGATGGAGGAAGCACGTATCGATCTGGGCGCCCTTCCGACCGAGGCTGCGCGCCTGGCCAGCGGCGGGCGAACCGTCGTACACGTCGCTCGCGCCGGCCGGCTCATCGGATTGATCGCGATTGCGGACAAAGTGCGCCCGACGTCACTGGCGACGGTGACCAGCCTGCAGAGAGCGGGCGTAAAAGTTGCGATGCTGACCGGCGACAATCAGGCAACGGCGGAGCGCATCGGACGCGAGCTCAAGATCGACATCATCTTGGCCGAGGTATTGCCCGGCCAGAAGGTCGAGAAGGTCAAGGAACTCCAGGCGCAAGGTCATCGCGTGGGCATGGTCGGCGACGGCATCAACGACGCGCCGGCACTGACACAGGCCGATCTTGGTTTCGCCATCGGCGCCGGGACCGACGTCGCCATCGAGAGCGCCGACGTCGTTCTGATGCGCAGCGATCCATTTGACGTCGTCAAGGCCATCAGGCTTTCGCGCGCGACGCTGCGCAAGATGCACCAGAATCTGTGGTGGGCCGCGGGCTATAACGTGATCGCCTTTCCGCTCGCCGCCGGGGTGTTCTATCCGTTCCTCTTGAGTCCCGAGATTGCGGCGCTTTCGATGTCGGGAAGCTCGGTGATCGTCGCGGTGAACGCCCTGCTCTTGAAGTGGGTGCGGCTTGAGGGCTTCGTCGGCGCGCGGCCCGTGGCTGTGGCGCCGCCTAGTTTGAGTCAAGCTGCACAGCCAGCCCAATGAGCACGGCAGCGCCATCGCTGGTAACCCTCACGATGAGCCCGGCGATCGACGTGTCAACGTCGGTGCCCCGCGTCGTTCCCATTCGCAAATTGCGCTGCCAACCGGCAAAGCACCACCCGGGCGGCGGCGGCATCAATGTCGCCCGTGTGCTGCGCAGGTTCGATGCCGACCCGCTGGCGATCTACATCGCGGGCGGTCCGACGGGTGAGCTGCTCAAGGAGCTCATCGCCCGCGAAGGTGTCCATGGCCAGGCTATCAAAGTGTCCGGCTATACACGCGAGGACATGACGGTCTTGGACGAGGGCACGGGCGAGCAGTACCGCTTCGTCCTACCGGGACCGCCGCTCGATGAGCGCGCGAGGCGTGCCTGTCTCGATGCCGTTTCAGCGTTGAAGGATGCTTCATATCTGGTGCCAAGCGGCAGCCTGCCCGCGGACGTGCCAGATGACTTCTATGCAGACGTGGCGTCGATCGCGAAGCGTGCCGGCGCCCGCGTTGTGCTCGACACATCGGGCGCGGCGCTGGCGGCTGCGCTCAAGGCCGGCGTTCATATCGTCAAGCCAAACCTCGGCGAGCTGCGCAGTCTTTCGGGGCAAGCATTGGAAAGCGAAGCCGACAGGCTGTTGGCATGCCGCACGCTCCTCGCAACCGGCCGGGCCGAGATCGTTGCCCTGACGCTCGCCGAACGCGGTGCGCTCGTGGTGACGCGCGACCGCGCTTGGCGTCTCGCCGCGCCGCAGGTCAAGGTCGTAAGCACGGTCGGGGCAGGCGATAGCTTTCTTGGCGCGTTCGTCTGGAGCCTTGCTTCGGGACACGACCTTTCGGTCGCGGCGCGCTACGGCGTAGCGGCAGGAACGGCCGCGCTGCTGTCGCCGGGAACTGAGCTCTGCCGCGGGGACGACGTCGAGCGTTTGTTGCCACAGGTCGTCGCTGAAGAATTTTGATCGGGAAAACACCAATGGATAACTCTCGGGAGTCGATTGTTTGGTTCGAGGATTTGTCGCGAACCGACGTTGCGCGGGTGGGCGGCAAGAACTCTTCGTTGGGCGAGATGGTGCGCCACCTGGTGCCGCGCGGCGTGACCGTTCCGCCCGGCTTTGCCACCACAGCGGATGGCTTTTGGCATTTTGTGCGCGACAACGGCCTCGATCGGCAGATCGAGCGTACGCTTGCGGACTATGAGAAAGGCAAGATCCCGTTGGCCGAAGCGGGGGCATCGCTTCGCGCCGCGTTCGTGCGGGCGGATTGGCCCGAACAACTCGCCACAGCGATCCGCACCGCCTATCAGGCTCTGTGCCAACGGCTGAACAAGAGCGAGGCCGACGTCGCCGTGCGATCGAGCGCGACAGCGGAAGATCTGCCCGACGCGAGCTTCGCCGGTCAGCAAGAGTCCTTTCTGAACATCCGCGGCGCCGAGGCGGTGCTTGATGCGTGCAAGCGCTGTTACGCTTCGCTGTTCACCGACCGCGCCATCGCCTATCGCATTGCCAAGGGTTTCGATCATCGCAAGGTCGCTCTGTCGGTGGGCGTGCAGGCCATGGTGCGCGCGGACTTGGGTGGCGCCGGCGTCATGTTCTCGATCGATACCGAGAGCGGATTTGAAAACGTGGTGCTGATCAACGCCGCCTGGGGTCTCGGCGAGAACGTCGTGCAAGGCGCGGTCGATCCGGACGAGTACCAGGTCTATAAGCCGCTGCTCGCCGACCCCAAGCTGGTGCCGATTGTCGAAAAGCGCTGCGGCGGCAAGGCGCAGAAAATGATCTACGGCGCCGATGGCGGTCGCTCGACCAAGAACGTTCCCACCGCGCTTGCCGAACGGGCGGCTTTCGTTCTTAGCGATCAAGAGATCCTGACCCTGGCGCGCTGGGCCTGCATCATTGCCGAACATTATGGCCGGCCCATGGACATGGAATGGGCCAAGGACGGGGAGACCGGCGCGCTGTTCATCGTCCAGGCACGTCCCGAGACCGTGCAGTCGCGCAAGGAAGCGAGCGCCTTCAAGACCTTCCGCATTCGCAAGAAGGGTAGGGTGCTGGTTAAGGGACACAGCATCGGTGATGCGGTAGTTGCCGGCCGCGTCTGTCTCATTGAGACGCCCAACGAGATCGCTCGCTTTGTCGACGGTGCGGTCCTCGTCACACGAACGACGGATCCTGATTGGGTCCCAATCATGAAACGTGCCGCGGCGATCATCACCGATCATGGCGGCCGCACCTCGCATGCGGCGATCGTCAGCCGGGAACTCGGCCTTCCGGCAATTGTCGGCACAGGCAATGCGACCGAACTTCTCCATGACGAGCAGGAGGTGACCGTCTCGTGCGCCGAGGGCGAGGAGGGCTTCGTGTATGAGGGCCGCGCGGATGTCGAGACCCAGGAACTGAACCTCGATGATGTGCCGCAGACACGGACGCAGGTGATGCTCAACCTTGCCAATCCGGCGGCGGCGTTCCGGTGGTGGCGCTTGCCGGCGGACGGCGTCGGCTTGGCACGCATGGAATTCGTGGTCATGAACCACGTCAAGGTCCATCCGATGGCGCTGGTACGCTTCGATAGCCTTGCCGATGAGAAAGCAAAGGCCGCAATCAGCGAACTGACACGCGGTTACATCGACAAGACGGAGTACTTCGTCGATCGGCTTGCGCGTGGGCTTGCGCGTATTGCAGCGGTCTATGCACCGCGGCCCGTTATCATCCGCACCAGCGACTTCAAGACCAACGAATACGCGAACCTTGTGGGCGGCCGCACATTCGAGCCGGCAGAAGCGAATCCCATGATCGGGTTTCGCGGCGCCTCACGCTATTACTCACCGATGTATCGGGAGGGCTTTGCCCTCGAGTGCCGTGCGATCAAGCGCCTCCGCGAGACGATGGGCTTTCGCAACGTCGTCGTGATGATCCCCTTCTGCCGTTCGGTGAAAGAGGCTGATCGCGTGCTCGAGGTCATGGCCGAGAATGGCTTGACCCGTGGCGAGGACGGGCTGCAGGTCTACGTCATGTGCGAAATCCCGTCCAACGTGATCCTGGCGAAGGCGTTCGCGGCGCGCTTCGATGGGTTCTCGATTGGCAGCAACGATCTGACGCAATTGACGCTGGGCGTCGATCGTGACTCCGAGCTCCTCGCGGAACTCTTCGACGAGCAGGATGAAGCCGTCAAATGGATGATCCGCAATGTCATCGAAAGCGCCCATGCCGCCGGCGCAAAGGTCGGCCTGTGCGGGCAAGCACCGAGTGATCATCCTGACTTCGCGGCCTTCCTGGTCGATTGCGGCATAGATTCCATTTCTGTGACGCCCGACAGCTTCATCGCGGTGAAACAGAAGGTCGCCGCCGCGGAACGCAACCGATGAAGATCGTCGTCTTCGAGGCCGAAGCGCGTGAACAATCCGCTTTCAAGCCGCTTGCTGCAACGCATGAAGTGGTCTTCGTTGCAGCTCCGCTCAAGTCGGACAATGCGGACGTTTACGCCGATGCCGACATTGTCAGCACCTTCATCTATTCGGACCTCAACCGCGTGGTGCTCGAGAAGCTTCGCGGCTTAAGACTGATTGCGACACGCTCGACCGGCTACGATCACATCGAACTTGAGTATTGCGAGACCAAACGGATCGCCGTCGCCAACGTACCGACCTACGGTGAGAATACCGTCGCCGAGCACGTGTTCGCGCTGCTGCTCGCCCTCGCGCACAGGCTGCCAGAGGCGGTGGAGCGCGCACGTTCGGGCCGATTCTCGCCAGCGGGGCTCGAGGGCTTCGATCTAGCCGGCAAGACGATCGGCGTCGTCGGCACCGGTCATATCGGCCGCCATGTCGTTCGCATTGCCAAGGGCTTTTCGATGGACGCTGTCGCCTTCGATGTGAACCCCGATGAAGCGTACGCCCGCGAACTCGGTTTCCGCTATCTGTCCTTCGATGGACTCTTGGCTGTGTCGGACGTGGTCTCGTTGCATGCACCGGCGACCGCCGAGACCCACCACCTTCTCTCGGCCGGCGCGTTTGAGCGCATGAAGGACAGGGTCATCGTCATCAACACGGCGCGCGGCAGTCTGATCGACGCCCACGCCTTGATCATGGCGCTCCGTTCCGGAAAGGTCGCAGGCGCGGGGCTCGACGTGTTGGCGGACGAGCCACTGATCAGAGAGGAGGCGGAGCTCGTCTGCTCGCTCTTCTCGGGCGAGCATGATTTGCGCGACGTGGTCGCCGATCACATTCTGCTTCACATGCCCAACGTCATTGTCACGCCGCACAGCGCCTTCAACACACGCGAAGCCGTCATGCGTATCGTCGAGGTGACAGTCGCAAATATCGAGGTCTTCGTCAGTGATCGCGCGCAGAACATCGTCGCCGGCTTTGGGGCGACCCTGGCGCTTCGGTAGTCACCCCGACGGGCTTATCCGATGCTCATGGCCGGCTTCATCGGCGGGGGCAACTTTCTAAACGCCACGTATACCAGCCAGGCCGACACAAAAGCGCCACCGAAGCAGAAGACGGAAATGTAAGCATACTGGAAGAAGAGGTATGTGATCACTACAACGCCGGCGACGAGCATGCCGAATATGCGAGCATTGCGCTCGGAGGCGATCAGAAGCGGGGTTAAGAGGATCGCGAGATAGAGCGCGTAGGTCTCGCTTCGGCTGATCAGCGAGTCTAGCAACTCGATATCGCCATAAGCGAAGACATTGGGCAGGAATTCCACGGTGAGCCAGCCCTGGTGCACGAAATAGGGAACGTATTGCAGGGCGCCCAGCATCGAGCCCGCAATGAGAAACGGGATCATGTAGCCGCGCCGGTTATGCGGCTCGAGAAAATAGACGGATAAGGGCACCCACACCGGCCAGGCAATCCACGAAAAGAACATGTAGACGAGCGAGGTTGCCTCGATCGTCGCCTTGTCGCCGCCGCTCCCGGCCACCCAGACGAAGCCTTCCGAAATCTGCTGCAGGCCGAGCAGCACCGGTAGGGTGCAGATCGCGACATAGCGCTGATCGGCCTTTGCGGCGCGCACACTTGCAAGCACGCCCATCGGCACAAGAGCCAGGCCTGTGGCAAAGCTCACCTCCGGCGAAAAGCACATTTGGCACCCCTTAAGACGCCCGTGTCCGGCGCGAATTGAACAGAACAGCCGAGCCGACGGGCCTTGGGCAAATGAGTGTGCAGATGCGAAGGGCGAACGAAGGACGGCACTGCACATGCGCCTTTCCTTGCACGCTGGCGACGAGTTTGATCCATGTCAATGGCCGGCACAGCAATCGTCCTAGACTTTGAATAAATACAGGACGTGACGTGCAATGCCGCTGCTCTTTCACTTGCTGCGAAGACTCATTCGCCAGGGCGAGCTTCGCGTGATCGATGCGAAGGGACGAATGCACAGCTTCGGCGAGCCGAGTGACAACCCGATCACGATCCGGCTCCATGACAAGGCTGTGGCGCGCGCACTCGTGGTCGACCCGCACCTTTCGCTTGGCGAAGCCTACATGGACGGCCGGCTTAAGGTGGAAGGTGCGAGCATTGCGGATTTCCTCGACCTCATCGCGCGCAATCTCGGCATGGGTTTCGGCGGCGGTCATTGGGAGACCCTGGCGCGCCTTCGCCGTTGGACCCGGCGCGCCGTACAGCACAATCCGCATCGTCGGGCGCGGCGCAACGTCGCCCATCACTACGACTTGTCGAGTCAGCTCTACGACATGTTCCTTGATGCGGACAAACAATACTCGTGCGCGTTCTATGAGACGCCCAATGACTCGCTCGAAACGGCACAGCTCAACAAGAAGCGGCGGATCGCCGCCAAGCTGGACTTGAAGCCGGGTCAGCGGGTCCTCGACATCGGATCGGGGTGGGGCGGTCTCGGACTCCACTTGGCGCAAACGGCAGATGTCGATGTCACTGGCGTCACGTTGTCCGAGGAGCAACTGAGGATCGCCGGCGCGCGCGTCGAAACCGCCGGCCTTATCGGCCGCGCCAGATTCAAGCTTCAGGACTATCGCGATGTCTCCGGGCGGTTCGACCGTATCGTGTCGGTCGGCATGTTCGAGCATGTCGGCGTCGGTCACTTCACCGAGTTCTTCCGCAAGATCTCATCCTTGCTCACGGATGGCGGCGTCGCACTCATTCATTCGATCGGGCGCAGCGACGGCCCTGGCGCAACCAACCCGTGGGTGACGAAATACATCTTTCCCGGTGGCTATACGCCGGCATTGAGCGAGGTGTTGCCGGCGATCGAACGCGCCGGGCTGATGGTGACGGATGTCGAGATCCTGCGCCTCCACTATGCCTACACGATGGCCGATTGGCGGCGCCGCTTTGTTGCCAACTGGGATCGCGTCAAGGAGCTCTACGACGAGCGCTTTTGCCGCATGTGGGAGTTCTATTTGGCGGGCTCAGAAATGGGCTTTCGCCATCAGGGACTGATGGTCTTCCAGCTGCAGCTCGCCAAGCGCGTCGATGCCCTGCCGCTGAGGCGGGATTACATGCTGCCCCAGTCGATCATTGTCGGTCACGCAAGTCACAAACCACGAATTCGCAAAACAGCCACGGCCGCGTGAGGCGGTTCGTCCAAAGGGAGGTCGCAATGACCGTACACCACGATACGCACATCAGTGCTCACAGCCATACACACGGCGTGCTCGATCCGCTGGCTTTGCCGATAGCGCTCGCGGCGTTTTCGCTGTTCAGCTACTTCCTTTGCCTTGCTCTTGCTGCGGTGTTTCCCTCGATGGCGGAGTCAATGAAGGTCCTCTATCCCGCCATCTTTCCGGGGTTCGTGTGGCTGACCGCTGCTTCGATCGTTTGGGGCGCGGTCTTTCTGTCGATCGCCGCGCTCTACGTCGGCTGCGGGTTCGCCCTCGTCTACAACTTCGTATGCCGTTTCGTGCACGTCTAAGCGCGCTCAATTGACGGAGACAATCATGACAACGGAACACGCAGCGCATCGGACCACCTTTTGGTGGTCGACTCTCTCGGCATTGACGATCCTCGCGGGATTCCTAGCCGTCGCCGCGCCGATGGCGGCGGGCCTCGCAGCGACACTTCTGGTCGGCTGGTTCATCACGTTCTCGGCCGCGATCCATCTGTGGCTGACATTCGAGCCCCAGCGCCTGTCGTCGCGGCTGTGGCATGTGCTTGCCGCCGCGATTTACGGGGTCGGCGGTCTATACCTGATCGCAAGGCCCGACGTCGGGCTGCTGTCACTGACACTCTTCGTAAGCGTCATGCTCGTCGTGGCCGGTGTCTTCAGAGTGGCCGCGTATTTCAGCCTCAGAGAGAGGACGGGTGCGCCCTGGCTGTTGGCCGATGGCGCGCTCACAATCCTCCTCGGAGCGCTGATCTATGTGGGGTGGCCTGCAAGCAGTCACTGGGCAGTTGGGACGCTGGTCGGCATCACGCTCGTGTTCAATGGCCTTGCCAATCTGATGTTCTCCGAGGCTTGCCGGCGCGAGGCCAAGCCTTCTGAAGCTTCTGTCGAAGGCCATGTCGTGGTCTAAGACTTCAGCAAAATCCGGTATGTCGCCGACCGACACCGAAGACCCGCAACACATGAAAGGCACCTGTCTATGCGCATTTTGATTGCAACGCTCGCTACACTACTTATCGCAGCGCCAGTTCTCGGCCAACCGGCCGACGATCCGCACCATCCCAAAGGCTCAGCGCCGACGACGCAGAGCGCGTCGCCTGGAATGATGATGGGCATGATGCAAGGCATGAAGTGTCCGATGATGGGCGGTCATGCCGAGGGTGTGCTCGCGTTTCTGAATACGGAACTCAAGATCACTGCGGCGCAGTCAAGCGCTTGGGAAACATTCGCGAAGGCCTATCGCGAAGTCGCGGGCTCGCAGGCAAAGGCGCCCGCGATGGGCGGTGGCATGATGGCCGACGGAGCAATGCGTGGCGGCGCCATGGCGGCCAAGCCGCTCCCGGAATGGATGGCCATGCACACCCAGATGATGGAACGGCGGTTGGCCACAGCGAAAAAGCTGCAGGCGGCAATACAGCCCCTCTATGCGACCTTGGACGCAAAGCAGAAGAAGAGCGCTGACGAATTGTTGCCTATGATCATGATGATGGCAGCCATGTGAACGTGAACCACGAGGAGAGGAGCCGACCCCGACGTCATGTCGACAATCCGCATCGGGGCTGATCGCGAAATTTGTAGCCGCCACAATCAATCTGTTCCAAGGATCGCATCGCGCGGTGGGTTCGAACCGGCGCAGGTCGGCCTCGAGCCCGATTCCGCGGTTCTCGGGCGGGCACGCGCGAAGGAAGCGGCGGCCGGCGTCGCGCCTTTGTTCGTCGAGGTCTTTATGAGCGAGGAGGGCCTGTCGCGCCTTAAGCCGCTCTCGAAGATCACGAGCAGCCTGGTACCGTTGTCAGAAAAACGGCGCATGCTGTCCCTGATGCGCCGCGCTATCGCCGAAGGCGGCAGCGTTCATATTGCCGACTATGGGGAGCAGAGGGCAGGGCTGTCGCGCTGGCTTTTCCGTCACACCGTGCAAAGTCTTGATGGAGTCGAGGACACGCAGCCCAACGCGGACGGCATCTTGCCCGTCTTGATGCGCGAGGTAGGGGGTCGCCCGTGTGGAAGAGACGCAGCGCGTATCAACGCTCACGGGCGTAATCTCGAACTATCGCGCAGTCGCCGACTGAGGGCACGCTCAAACGCCGTAGTCGAATGTGACGATCGTCATCTTGTCACGCCCTGCCGGCTTGATCTCGATCTGGATCTTGTAGTTGTCCGTGCCTTGAAACGGGAAATAGCCGCCGAAAGTGACGGTCTCGGCGATCTCCATGGGCTCTAGCTCTTTGCTCACCCGCCCCACATGGCCAAGGCCTTCGACGGTCGCCGAGACGTCGGCGTCGACGAGTCTCTCAAACGTCTTTGCGTCGAACAGGGCAATCACGATGTGCCGCTCAGCACTGCTTCGCGGTCCGCCATGCATCTGAGCCTCGGGGTGCTCGCGCGGATGGCCGCGGATGATCGCTGCCGGCATCACACCCAGATAGACCACGATGCCATCGGCCGTCTTCACGCTGGGATCATCGTTCAGTGCGGCGGCGCCAGCGACGTTTACGAGGAGCGCCACCATCATCGATGCCACCAACGCGCGGAATGCTCGACGGCAACTCGTTTCCAGAGCTTCGCGCATCGTCGCCTCCATCGCTTCGAGGAAGTGATCTTCTCCTCCGGGTGCGTCGGTTCCTTGAGCCAGATCAAGATCTGCCGCGAATTGTTGGGCGCTTGATCTGGCTCAAGGCGGCAATCCCCTTGGGCAGCGCAATCTGCACGGAAGGAGATCGCGCATGACTAACACGAACAGGCGTCTCGCTGCGTACGTCGCGCCGCCGACCGAGCGTGCGACCAAACCCACGGCGCCGAAGGGGAGCGTGCAGGCGAGTCCTGGCACATTGAAACCTGCGTGCTGTCCGTCGTAGCCATGCAACACGATAGCAAGAAGACGATCTTGTCCCGCCTCAGCCGCATTGAAGGTCAGGTCCGGGGACTTGCCAAGATGGTCGAGGCAGATCGCTATTGCATCGATGTCGTGGATCAGATCCGAGCTGTCATGGCGGGCTTGAAGAAGGCTGAAGGCGAACTCCTCAAGGATCACATCGAGCATTGCGTGGAGATCGCAATCCGGTCTGGCGACCAAACCGCACAGCGCGAGAAGGTCCGGGAACTCGTCGACGCGCTGTCGCGCACACGCTGAAAGTTGCGGTTCGCGCCAGCGGTCCTTTAGCGGTACTTTTCTGGCTCGCGCGATGACCAGTGAATGTGCACGATCCGCCAACCGCCTCCCCCACGCCGCAGCACCAATGTTTTGCGCAAGATGGAATCGATCGCTTTGCCCTTGAATGCCGCCGATTTTTCCTTCGCCGGGTCAGTGCACTGCCTTCGACCTCAACCAATCGATAACTTGCTCATTCTCTGTGACCACAGTTTCCTGAAACAGCAGGCGCCGTGATGGTCCCGTGGCGCTGGTGGGTTGCATGATCGTAGGCTCTCATTGTTGGAGCCTTCGCGAAAAAGTGTGCTGGTTGGACATTTGATATTAATACCCCCAGGGGGTATATGCGGCTTATGCATGGTGAAACCAAAAAGACCGTATGGCGAGCGAGGTATTTCAAGAGGCCCGCTATCCATCATAACGTTAGTCCTCTATCTGCCTAAGGTTGAGTGGTTCTACGCGGATCAATTTGACCCAGATCAACACGCACAGCAGGAACTCGTTATATTTGGCGAATGGAAATGCCAGCAGGACACCCGAGATCAAGGGCCGGCACCCGGAAGGCTCACGATATCGCGATTTTGGCGGTGCTTCCCGAATTAACGGTCGCCTAGTTTCGATCTGATGTAATAGGGTTCGATATGCGGCGTATGCGGACCATTGCGGGCAGATTTCTAGGCGTGCTACTTGGCGCGGCTCTAGCACTCAGCCCGGTTGCCGCAATCGAATCCGTGACCGTGCCGGCGGAGAGCAGTTCGCATCACGCCGTAGTGCCCGACAAACCACCGTGCGACATGCCCTGCGAAGGATGCGCAGACAAAAGCCCATCACCGTCGTGTATCTGGGCTTGCACGGGGTTGATCGCTGCGGTCCCGATTTTCAACGGTGTATCTTGCCCAAGCGCGTTCTCGCATCGCGCGACCATGGAAGTGCAGAAGGCGCTCGTGGGAACCCTGCACGAGCCTGATACGCCTCCACCCAAGTTCGTCCTTGCCTGAAACGTCTTGACCGCTTCGTCGGCGACTGTGCTGACGGAGCCTGCTCACGTTCACGCGAGGAGTTCTTTACATGCTTTCGATTCAAGTGATCGGTCGCGCCGCGGCGATCGTGGTTTCCGCTGTGTTTGTGGTGTCGGTGCTTACTGGTTGCGGGCAGCAGCCGGCAGCCAAGTCGCCTTATGTGTTTTCTGCCGTCTCGACAGAACTCCCAATCGGAGTCGACGCCGTCATCGATGTTCGTCTGACGAAAGAGCCTGGGGGAACGCCGGTCGAGAACGCCGTCATCTTCGAGACCCGGTTTGACATGTCGCCGGATTCGATGGGCGAGATGAGTGCGCAAGTCACCCCGCAAGACTCGCCCACGCCCGGCGTTTATCGGTTCGCAGTCAAGCCGACGATGGCCGGACGCTGGGAACTGAAACTCGGGGCGAAGATCCAAGGCGAAGCTGAGACCGTGCGCGGCTCGGTCGTCGTCACGGCGCGCTGAACATGCGTAAGGAAACGATCTGGGTTGCGGCGGCGCTTGTGGTGGCCGCCGTGACCGGTGTCGCGACGTGGTGGCTGCTGCCGCCGCACGGCGGCGCGCCGCAAGAGGTATCGGCGTCGAACACCGGCCGTATCCTCTATTATCAAGATCCCTCCGGCGCGGCGGTCTATTCGCCGACGCCCAAGAAGGACGCGCAAGGACGCGACTACGTTGCTGTCCGCGCGCCCGACGAGACGACGACGGCCGCGCCGTCACAGAACGACGCCCGGCGCATCCTCTACTACCGCAATCCGATGGGCCTCGCCGACACATCGCCGGTGCCCAAGAAGGACTCGATGGGAATGGACTACATCCCCGTCTACGCCGACGAAGCCCATCGGCCCGGCACGGTGAGGATCAGCTTGGACAAAGTGCAAAGACTGGGCGTGCGCACCGCGCCGGTCACGCGCCGCGTCTTGAACGAATCGGTCGTGCTCTCGGGCACGTTGACGGCCAATGAGCGCAAGCTCGCGATCGTCTCGCTCAAATTCCGCGCTAACATCGTCAAGCTTCACGTCGCCGCCACCGGCGAAAAGGTCCGCAAGGGCCAGAAGCTGTTCGACATTCAAAGCCCCTTTATCCTGAAGGAAGAACTCGACCTGTCGTTGGCGTTGCGCATGAGCGACCTCTCGCAAGAGTCCGGCAGCGTCTATGCCCGAACCAATGCACGCAGCCTCAAGACGACGCGCGAACGCTTGCGCTTGTACGAAGTGCCGGAGGTCGAGATCGACCGTCTCATCCGCACGCGCGAACCGACCGGCCGCATCACCTGGCGCGCACCGCAAGACGGCACGATCGTCGAAAAGCCCATCGTCGCCGGCATGCAGGCGGAGGAGGGCATGACGCTCTATCGCATCGCCGACCTGTCGAGCATCTGGGTGATCGCCGAAGCGCCCGAGCAAGCCTTGGCGATCGCCCGGCCCGGTGCGACAGCGCGCATCGCGCTGAACGCGTTCCCGGGCAAGACGTTCGAAGGCCAAGTGACCTTCGTCTACCCTGAAGTCGCGATGACGACGCGCACCACCAAGGTGCGCATCGAACTACCCAACGAGGAAGGGTTTTTCTTCCCGGGCATGTTCGCCTCGGTCGAAGTAATGGCGCCCTCCGGCGACGCCGTTCTGACCGTACCTGACAGCGCACTCATCGACTCCGGTGCACGGCAAATCGTGCTCGTCGCGCGTGGCGAGGGTCTGTTCGAACCCCGCGCGGTCACGGCGGGCCGGCGTGCGGTGGGCATGGTCGAGATTGTGGCGGGCCTCAAAGGAGACGAAACGGTCGTCACGTCGGCGACATTCTTGATCGACGCCGAAAGCAATCTGCGCGCGGCGCTGCAAGGCTTTGCGGCGGACAAGGGAGCGACCCAATGATCGCCGCCGTCATCCGTTGGTCGGCAGGCAACCTGCTGCTCGTGCTTGTGGGCGCGGCGCTTGCCACCTTCGCCGGCATTTATGCGCTCCTCACGACGCCCGTCGATGCGATCCCCGATCTCTCGGACACGCAAGTCATCGTCTACACGGAGTATCCGGGCCAAGCGCCGCAAGTGGTCGAGGATCAGGTCACCTATCCGTTGACCACCGCGATGTTGAGCGTGCCCAAGTCACGCGCCGTGCGTGGCTTCTCGTATTTCGGCGTCAGCTTCGTCTACGTCATTTTCGAGGACGGCACCGACCTCTATTGGGCGCGCAGCCGCGTGCTCGAGTATCTGAACGCGGCCGCGCGCCGGTTGCCGGCCGGCGTAACGCCGACGCTCGGGCCGGACGCGACCGGCGTCGGCTGGGTCTACCAATACGCCATCGAGCACCCGACGCTCAATCTCGCGGAGACGCGTACGCTTCAGGATTGGTACGTCCGCTTCGCCGCCGCAAAGGCCTCAGGCGTAGCCGAAGTGTCGAGCGTCGGCGGCTTGGTCAAACAGTATAACGTCGTCGTCGATCCCAACCGCCTTCTGGCGCTGGGCTTGTCGCTCGACGACGTGCGAACAGCCATCGCGGGCAGCAACCGCGACGTCGGTGGACGGGTCGTCGAGCTCAGCGAAACCGAGCACGCGGTGCGCGGGCGAGGCTATCTGAAAAGCGCCGACGACATCGCGCAAATCATGTTGAAATCGATGGGCGGCGTGCCGGTCACGATCGGCGACGTGGCGCGCGTCGAAATCGGCCCCGATGAACGCCGCGGTGTCGCGGAACTGAACGGGGAAGGCGAGGTGACGTCCGGCATCGTCGCGCAGCGCCAGGGCGCCAACACCGTCGACGTGATCCAAGCGGCCAAGGCGGCTCTCGAAGGCGTCCTGCCCAGTCTGCCGGAAGGCACGCGCATCGTGCCGGTCTACGATCGCTCGGATCTGATTGAGCGCGCCATCGCAACGCTCGAGAGCACGCTCGTCGAAGAAAGCATCATCGTTGCCCTCGTGTGCATCGTGTTCCTTCTGCACGTCCGCAGTGCCCTGGTTGCGATCATCATGCTGCCCATCGGCGTGTTGCTTGCCTTCGCCGGCATGAAGGCGCTGGGCCTCAGTTCCAACATCATGAGCCTGGGCGGTATTGCCATCGCCATCGGCGCCATGGTTGACGCGGCGATCGTCATGATCGAAAACGCGCACAAGCACATCGAACGCATGAAGCCGGGCGAAAGCCGCACCCAAGCCGTGATCGACGCCGCCGTCGAAGTCGGCCCCTCGCTCTTCTTCAGTCTCCTGATCATCACGGTGTCGTTCCTGCCGATCTTTGCGCTGGAGGCGCAGGAGGGCCGACTGTTCCATCCGCTCGCCTTCACCAAGACATTCGCTATGGCGGCGGCGGCGTCGTTGTCGGTAACGCTGGTTCCGGCGTTGATGGTGCTCTTCATCCGCGGCCGGATTCGCAACGAAAGCGAGAACCCGATCAACCGCGCGCTGATCGCATTCTATCGCCCGATCATCCGCGCCGTGCTGGATGCGCGCGTGCTGACGGTGGCTGTCGCGGTCGCCGTCCTCGCGGTCTCGGTCTGGCCGCTCACGCGTATCGGGTCGGAGTTTATGCCGACCTTGAACGAGGGCACGCTGCTCTACATGCCGACCACGCTGCCTGGCTTGTCGGTGACCAAGGCCGGCGAGCTGCTTCAAACGCAGAACAAGATCATCAAGTCGTTTCCCGAAGTCGCCTCCGTCTTCGGCAAAGCCGGGCGCGCCTCGACGGCGACCGATCCGGCGCCGCTCGAAATGTTCGAGACCGTCGTCAATCTGAAGCCCGAAAGCGAATGGCGGGCGGGTATGACGACCGACAAGCTGATCGCCGAAATGGACGCCAGTCTGCAATTCCCTGGCGTCAGCAACGCCTGGACGATGCCGATCAAGGCCCGCATCGACATGCTTTCGACTGGTATCCGCACGCCGGTCGGCGTGAAGGTGATCGGCCGCTCGCTCGCCGACATCGAAATCGCCGCGCGCGAGATCGAACGCGTTCTGCGCACCGTGCCCGGCACCGCCAGCGCCTTCTCCGAGCGCATCGGCGGCGGCTACTACCTGACGATCGAGCCCGACCGCCGAGCGCTCGCGCGCTACGGCCTCAACGTCGATGACGTGCAAAACGTGATCGCGATGGCATTGGGCGGCGAGACGGTGACCACCACGGTTGAGGGCCGCGAACGCTACGGCGTCACCATCCGCTATCCGCGTGACCTGCGCAGCGATCCACAAACGATCGCACAGCAGGTGATCGTACCGATGGCGGGCGGCGGCGTGCCGATCGGCCAAGTCGCCCGCATCACGCTGGAGCAGGGACCGTCGACCATCCGAACCGAAGACGCGCAACTCGCAGCCTACGTCTTCGTCGACGTGCGCGACCGCGACCTCGGCGGCTACGTGGCCGAGGCGCGGGCCGTCGTCGCGCGCGACGTCAAGTTCCCGGCCGGCGTCTATCCGATTTGGAGCGGCCAGTTCGAGTATCTGGAACGTGCCCAGGCCAAACTGATGCTCGTCGTGCCGTTCACGTTGTTGATCATTTTCCTGCTGCTCTACCTGAACTTCGGCCGCCTGACCGAGACGCTGATCGTCATGCTCTCGGTCCCGTTCGCGCTCGTCGGCGGCTTGTGGCTGATGTACTGGTTGGGCTTCAATTTCTCGGTCGCCGTCGCCGTCGGGTTCATCGCCCTCGCCGGCGTCGCCGCCGAAACCGGTGTCGTGATGCTGATCTATCTCGACGGCGCCTATCGCGCCCATGCCGCGCGCGCGGCCGGCGAAGGCTGCGGGCTGGCGCTCGCCGACATCAACGCCGCCGTCATGGAAGGCGCCGTGGAGCGCGTCCGACCGAAGCTCATGACCGTTACGGCGATCATGGCCGGGCTCCTGCCTATCATGTGGAGCACCGGTGCGGGCTCGGAGATCATGCAACGCATCGCGGTTCCTATGATTGGCGGGATGGCGTCGTCGACGGTGCTGACGCTCGTGGTCATTCCGGCGATCTACTCGTTGGTTAAAGGCGTTGCGCTCAAGCGGACTCTGGCGGCAACGGACCTTCGTACGGGATGAGCACGGGCGTGTCGGACGCGATGAGTACCGGAGCGAAGCCTCCACCTGGCGTGCGCATGTTCGTCGTCTGGCCTTGATAGAGCCGTGCGGCCGCAAGCAGGATGGCCCCGGCGTACGTGTAAAGGCGCAAGTCGACTTTTAGGTCTGCGCGGGCTTGATCGCGTTCGATCCCGCGGGTGCTTGGCGCGGCGTAGGATTGCGCCACATAGTCGCCCACGGCAATGTCAGCCCAAACTTTTCGGGTGATCTTGTCCCCTCGGTATGCAGCCTTGCTGCCGTGGCCTCTCGCTGGTTTGAAGAATAGTGCGTTGCGGCGATTCCACAGATCATCAGAATTGGTCGGGGAGACCAGGACTGTCTTTGGCACCGACGCCAAAAGAACGTCGACATGCTGGCTAGGCAATCCCCATTTCCTAAGCCGATCGGCGTCGGACAGAAGGGTCAGATTGCGTTTGTCGGCCAACAAGGCATGCACTCGCGGATTGGGCGTTACGACGGCGCCGCCGCTTAAATAAGCGGCTTGCAATGCCGCGTGCTGAGGCGCCTCAAGCGCGAAGTCGACCAGGCGGTTGTAAACGAGGTCGATCGATTGCCCTCGATGCGTCAGTCGATTTCGATCCCAGAGCAACTCTCGCGCATCGGCGATAAGGGTCGTGATCCCTTGCCTTTCGAGCAGTGCTTTCGCTAGTTTGAATTCCGGAAGGAGGAATTGCTCCTCCGGTGCGTCATCGATGATGGCGACGACGGACGGACGCCCCGAGCCCCTTTGTAGGCGCCACTCCGCGACAAACATATCGAGGACCCTCGTGTCGAAATCATCGGCGGGCGAGACGTCGAATGCCATTCGAACCTGTTCGCAGCACGCGCGCTGAGCGCGGCCGGAAACCGCGTTGAGAAAGGCGCCGCCGGCATTCGTGTTCACTTCGATCAGTTGTGGGCCCTGGGGCGTCACATGAAAGTCGTAGCCCATGAGCGCACCGGCGAGATCAAAATCCAGCCTAGAAATCTCCGATGCCCACGACAGGCTCTCGGTTCGATACGCGGGCAGGCGGGACGCCGCTTCAACGGCCTGGACCACTTTCTCCATCTCACTCAGGACACGCGCCGGGACAAAGACGGGGACGTTGGAAAACAGCGTCGCGTGGGTTTCAGCTAGGCTCTTGGCAAAGCCTGCGATACCAACTTCGCGATCCAACGCGGCCGACAGCATGGCGCGGTCCAAGGTGATGCAGAAGCAGCCGCGATTTAATCGCTCCGCCTCGGTGCCGTCGCCTACGCGACAAGAATTTGGTGTTTCTGAACTTGTGACCACTATCGCCCCGCGACATAGAGGGCGAGGCTGCCAAGCCAGACCAACGTTGGCGCGAGCAGCAACCATTTGAAATCGGAATCCAGCGCAAAGTTAGTTGCGCTCATGAGCGCAACCGTAAGCGCGCCAGCAAACGCGAGGGCCCATGACGTGCCTTGCAACCGCAACGGCACAGCTTTGATAGCAACGAACACGGTGAGCACCCCGGCGCCTGCCATGAACCCGCCCATGACTGTGAACACGTTTTCCAACCAACCCTCAAGACCAGGAACAGCGGCGCGTATCTGTGCGAGGGTCGCACCCAAGAAGCGCAGATCTTCAGGCAATAGTGGCGGCCGCAGAACGACGAAATAGAGACCCAGACCCACGAGCCAGACTCCACAAGCGATGAGCATCCATGTCGAGACCTGGCGATTTCTGCTGACAGCGTTCATGATCTTGATGTCCAAGGCAGGGGCTAACGCGCGTTTTGGCTTCAGGCTGAGGTTCAGGCTACACTTTTTGTGGCAACATCCCTCATCGACAAACGCGACGCACCGAAAAGGCCTATGACGATTGGACCAAGCGAGTGGTTGACTGGGTTGCGCAGCATACTGCTCGCTTCGGCGCTCGGCCATCTTGCTTGGGAAATCGTCCAGCTTCCACTCTACACGATTTGGTTCGAAGGCACGCCGACCGAGATCGTATTTGCGATCGCCCACTGCACGGGCGGCGATCTCTTGATCACCACGTCGGCGCTCGTGGCCGCGTTGCTGGTGTTCGGGCGCGATTGGCCCACTGACCGGGTTGCCTATCGCAATGTGATGATCGCGGTGATCGTGCTCGGCGTGGGTTACACCATCTTCAGCGAATGGCTGAATGTGAACGTGCGCGGCGCGTGGGCATATGGTCCTTGGATGCCCCGCATCCCTCCGCTCGGCACGGGACTAACACCACTTCTGCAATGGATCGTCGTGCCGGCGGGCGTCTTTCTACTTGTGCGGCGGCGCGTGGTTTTTCACTAGCGCCACAACAGTTGGGCTGCAATCGCGGCCAGCAGCGCGGCCAAAATGATCCAGCAAGCCCAATAGAGAGCCTCCGCCCACCATAGACGCGGCGCGCCGCTTTCAAGCCGGTGTTTGTCGAGCATGCCCCAAACGTGCAGTGCTCCGCCGATGAGCAATAGCCAGATGGCCCAGCCTTGCGTTTCGGCCGGTAGCAACATGCCGATGCCGGCACCGAGAACGCCTGCACCGGCGGATGATGTCAGGTCGGCAATCTTCCACCGCTTGCGCTCGCTGACCGGCACGACATTGAAACCATCGTGCTTTTGAGAGTCGTTCATGTCGTCGGCGCTCCTACAGGTGCGCCGCGCGAAGGCGTAGCGAATTCGCAATCACGCTTACAGAACTGAGCGCCATTGCCGCCGCCGCGATGATCGGGCTCAAGAGGACGCCGAGCACGGGGTAAAGCACGCCCGCCGCGATCGGCACCCCGGCGGCGTTGTAGATGAACGCGAAGAACAAGTTCTGGCGGATGTTGCGCATCACCTGGCGCGACAGGCGTCGCGCCCGCAGGATGCCGGAAAGGTCGCCCTTGACCAGCGTGACCCCGGCGCTCTCGATCGCGACATCCGTGCCCGTTCCCATCGCGATGCCGACATCCGCGGCAGCGAGCGCTGGTGCGTCGTTGACGCCGTCTCCGGCCATGGCGACAACCCGGCCTTCGGCGCGCAGCTTTTCGACGATCTCGCTCTTTTGTTCGGGCAGCACGTCAGCGCGAACATCTTCGATGCCGAGCTTGCGCGCCACGGCCTGAGCCGTCGTGCGGTTGTCGCCCGTCACCATGACGATGTGGATGCCGTCGGCTTTGAGTGCCGCGATAGCGTCCGCGGTGGTCGCCTTGATCGGATCGGCGACAGCGATAACGCCGGCGGGCTTGCCGTCAAGCACAACGAACATCGCCGTCGCGCCCTCCGCGCGGAGCTTCTCCGCAACGGGCTCCAGTTCGGCGGACTTGACGCCCAGGGCGGCGACAAGCTTCGCGTTGCCGATCGCTGCGACCTTGCCTTCGATCGCGCCGGTTACGCCTTTGCCGGTGATCGACTCGAAACGCTCCACCGCCGGCAACGTGAGTTTTGCATCTTCCGCGGCCCGCACGATCGCCGCAGCGAGCGGATGCTCGCTCGATTTTTCCAATGCGGCCGCGATGCCTAGGATCTCATCGCTCGAAAGACCGGCGACGGTTTCGACAGCCACGACCTTGGGCTTGCCTTCGGTCAGCGTCCCGGTCTTGTCGACGATTAGCGTATCGATCTTCTCCAACCGTTCGAGCGCTTCCGCGTTCTTGATCAGGACGCCCGCCTGGGCGCCGCGCCCGACGCCGACCATGATCGACATCGGAGTCGCAAGACCCAGCGCGCAGGGGCACGCGATGATCAACACGGAGACTGCAGCGATCAGACCGAAGCTGAATCGCGGTTCGGGACCCCAGATCGACCAAACGACAAAAGCGATCGCGGCGACCCCAATGACAACGGGCACGAACCATCCAGAGACTTGATCGGCCAGTCTCTGAATAGGCGCCCGGCTGCGCTGGGCCTTTGCCACGAGCTCGACGATGCGCGCCAGCATCGTGTCGCGCCCCACTTTCTGTGCTTCCATCACGAAGGCGCCGGTCTGATTGATCGTGCCGCCGATCACGCGGTCGCCTTGCGTCTTCGCGACCGGGATTGGCTCGCCGGTGACCATCGATTCATCCACGTTGCTGCGCCCTTCGGCCACGACGCCATCGACCGGCACCCCTTCGCCGGGACGAACGCGCAAACGATCGCCGACGTGAACCTGGTCGAGGCTGACATCTTCGTCAGTGCCGTCGGTGCGGACGCGACGCGCGGTTTTGGGCGCGAGGTCGAGAAGAGCGCGGATCGCACCGCCCGTCGTTTCCCGCGCACGCAGTTCGAGAACTTGTCCGAGCAGCACCAAAACAGTGATTGCCGCAGCCGCTTCGAAATAGACGGCGACGGCGCCTTCCATGCCGCGAAACGCGGCAGGGAAGATTTGTGGGAATACCGTCGCGATCACGCTGTAGCCCCACGCGATGCCGACGCCCATCGCGATCAGCGTGAACATGTTGAGACTACGGTTGACGAGCGACTGCCAGCCCCGGACGAAGAACGGCCACCCGCCCCATAGCACAACTGGGGTGGCGAGAACGAGCTGCAGCCAATTGTTCAGGACGTTGCTTAGAACGGTGTGCAAATCGGTGAGGTGAGCGCCCATCTCGAGGGCGACGACCGGCACCGTGAGTGCCGTGCCGATCCACATGCGCCGCGTCATGTCGAGAAGCTCTGCGCTCGGTCCATGTTCCGCCTCGGCGGCATTTTCAGGTTCCAATGCCATGCCGCAGATCGGACATGATCCCGGTCCAACTTGTCGGATCTGGGGATGCATGGGGCAGGTGTAGATTGTGCCGGGCTTGGGGGCGGGCTCGACGGCCTTTGCCGACGGCCTGAGATAGGCGCTCGGGTCGGCGATGAACTTCTCGCGACAACGCGCCGAGCAGAAATGGTGAGATTTGCCGCCATGCTCGGCGTGGTGTGGTGTCGTGCTAGGATCGACCATCATGCCGCAAACCGGGTCGCGCGCTGTCTTGGTGCCTTGCGCCGCGCTTTTGCCGGAGTGAGCGGAATGATCGTGGTGATCGGTCATGTTCGGACTTTCGCGCTTGTTCAACCAACCCCATTGATAGATATACCCCTAGGGGGTATAGTCAACCCATGCAAAACGAAACCAAAAAGACCGTACTGTCACGCCTCGGTCGCATCGAGGGCCAAGTCCGCGGACTTGCCAAGATGATCGAGGATGATCGCTACTGCATCGACGTCGTCAATCAGGTGCAAGCCGTGATCGCGGCCTTGAAGAAGGCTGAGAGTGAAATCCTGAAGGATCATATCTCGCATTGCGTCGAGCATGCGATCCGATCTGGGAACAAGGCGGCGCAGCGCGAAAAGGTTCAGGAACTCGTGGACACGTTGTCGCGCACGCGCTGACTCGAATCTGACGCTATTTCTTCTTGGTGTCTCGAGACGACCAATGAATATGTACGATCCGCCAGCCGCCCTGCTCGCGCCGCAGCACCATCGTTTCGAGCGTGATGGAATCGATGGCCTTGCCCTTGAACGTGCCGGCGACCTTTCCTTCGCTAATGACATAGGCGAGATCGCCCAGGATCGTGCCGGACCGGGCGGTCTGGGTTCTGGTCGTTGCGGCGGAAAATGCGGCATCGCTCTCCAGATGATGCGACGCATACTCGGCCTTTGAGCGTTCGACCCACCCCTGTTCGTAGATCTGTACCTGATCGTCGAGAAGCGCTTGCGCGGCCTGGCGATCCCCTTTCACCAAAGCGTCATGGAACGCATCGACCGTTTTTGCCGCCTCCTCGATGGCGGCATTCTTTTCAGGAACGGCCGGTGGCGGCTCCGCGGTTCCATGCGCCCATGCAAGGGCTGGTAGGAAAATCACGAACAGTGCGGCAACAGCAATCCTCATGGGTATAGCTCCTCGTTCCGTCTTCGGTTAGAATACTCCTATGGGGTATACCAGGTACACCACCGCCGGTCGCTTTCTGCACGCGAATTCCTTGCGCGGCCACACGCCGTGGGCGAGGGCGCGAACGTCGTTGATCTTCGTGCTCGTTGTTGCCTTTGTCTTCTCGACGCTCGCGAGTATCTCGTCGCGCGGTCTCGCGGCGGAGCCGCGTGACACGACCCCGCATCCCATGATGGGATCGCACGAGATGGCCGGTCTGCACGACAAGACCGGCTCACACGACATGACTGAGCATGATATGGCGGGGCAAGAACCCTGTGATCATGGTCAAGACTGTAAGTGCCATGACCGGCTGATGTCGCATTGCTGCTCGCACGCTACTCCAGTTGCAGCAATTTGGACGACCTTGGCGCCCCCACCACAGCTGCATGCCGAGCGTTGCACTGACGTTCGCCCTGCGTATTTGCATTCCGAAGATATCAATCCACCGACCCCACCTCCTCGAAGCGTTCTTGGCTGATCCGTTCTGCTCGCCTCGCGAGCTCGCGTGGCGGCGTCGGAATGCGTTCGCTCTCAGGAACGGTGGCGCTCCTCAGCGCAGCTTCGTTCCGGACGAACGGTGACATTCAGGCGGAAGGATCGGCGCGCTCGTAGCCTCCGCCACAGTTGCGCCTGTCGCGCGTTGTCACCAGGGGCCACGGAGCAATCCGGTTCTTTGAAACCTTATTCGGAGTAGAAACCTATGCCTAAGACTCTGTCGTTCTTCATTCTAGCAATGGGGCTGCTTTTCGCGGCTCCAGCACATGCCCACTCCACGCTGGCAAGCTCGATTCCCGCCGACGGATCGACGGTGAGCGCGCCAAAAACCCTAACCCTGACGTTCACGCGCGACCTTCGATTGGTCACGGTCAAACTTGTGGCAGAGAACGTCGATGAATCTCTGACGGTCGACCGCTCGGCGCCGCCGGCGAAAGCGTTCTCAGTGCCACTGCCTGCGGTCGCACCCGCAACGTACACGGTCAAATGGAGGGCGGCAGCCACGGACGGTCACATCATGACCGGCTCATTTTCTTTCACCGTCGCCGCGAGCGGTACCGGAAAATGATCGACTGGAGTGTCGCCGCCCTCGTTGTTAAAGCGCTTTTGTATGTGACCTGTCTCACGGCAGGCGGCGGCGCTCTGTTCATCGCAATCTTCGGCCGCCAGTTGAGCGAACGCGAACGACGCTTTGTCGTTCGATTCACGCGCGCCATGGCGGTCGGCGCGCTTGTCTTGACAGTTGCGCGCGTCATGACCTTAAGCGCCATGCTGGGCGATGATCTCCCCAGCTTGTGGGATCGCGACCTCATCCAAATCATCCTCGACGGCAGTGAGGGGCGGGCGACCGCTGTGCGCGCGATCGGGCTAATCGGCATCGCTGCCTTCTCATTTGGTACCAGTGCGTCACAGGCTGCCGCCGTGCTCGGCGCCTTTGCTATCGCGGGGTCGTTTGCCCTCACAGGTCACACGGGATCGATCGGACCGTGGAACCTGCCTCGGATTCTTCTCGCGGCTCATGTGCTTGCCGTTTCCTATTGGATCGGTGCGCTGGTTCCGCTGTTCAAAATCGCCTCGAGCCCAGAGTTCTCGCGCGTCGGTGCAATCCTGAAGCGCTTCGGCAACATCGCCGCCTTGGTCGTGCCCGGCCTGATTGCCGCCGGACTGACTTTGCTCTGGCTGCTTCTCGGGTCACTGGAGGCCATTTTTACGTCAACATACGGCCGTCTCGTGCTTCTCAAACTGGCTTTCGTTGCCGGTCTTTTGATGCTGGCGGCCATCAACAAGCTTCGCCTCACGTCGGGCGTGGCGGCCGGGGACCCAGCCGCCGTCGCAAGCCTGCGGTGGTCGATTGCCGGAGAAATGGCATTGGCCGCGGCAATCCTCCTCGTCACGGCGGCGTTCACGACGGTCGTTGGGCCGCCAGAGATGGAGTAAACGATATGTTGACCATACTAGAACCACCATCCCGTTTCGGCGTTTACCCCCTAGGGGTATGCGCGCGTTCCCAGGAGACCAGCACATGATCGAGTTCTATACGGCACTAGCCCTGGCCTTGGCTGCGGATGGGACCGTGCTCGCGCAAAGCGGACATCAGCCGGACGCGCATCCTCCGGGACACGGCGAGCAGTCTGCGCCGCCGGCCAAAAAGAAAGCGGCACCGCAGCCGGAAAAACCAACCTCACCGGCGCCGCAAGCGCCTGCTCCAGAAGGCGGCAAAGTCGAACCCGATAAGATGCAGGACCAAATGCCCCCTGCGGCTGCGATGTCGATGATGGATATGACCGGCGTGTTCGGATCCTATCCGATGACGCGAGACGCCTCCGGCACCAGTTGGCAGCCCGACGTGACCCCGCACGCGATGGGGCACGAGATGCGCGGCGGTTGGATGGTGATGGGGCACATGATGCTCAATGCCGTCTATGACTGGCAGGATGGCCCGCGCGGCGACGAGAAGGCGCTCGCCTCCGGCATGCTCATGGCCTCGGCGCGGCGGGAATTCGATAGCGGCGACGTGTTGAACCTGCGGGCGATGTTCAGCCCCGACCCGTTCATGGGCAAGAGCGGCTATCCGCTGTTGCTTGCGGCGGGCGAAACGGCCAACGGCGTGACGCCGTTAGTCGATCGGCAGCATCCCCACGAACTGGTCATGGAGTTATCTGCATCCTACAGTCACGTCCTAGACAGCGACGATAGTTTGTTCGTCTATTTCGGCCTTCCGGGCGAACCGGCGTTCGGCCCCCCGGCGTTCATGCATCGCTTGTCGACGATGGACAGTCCCGAAGCCCCGATCACGCACCATTGGTTCGACTCAAGCCACATAACCTTCGGCGTCATCACGGCCGGCTGGGTCCACGATACGTGGAAACTGGAAGTGTCGCGCTTCAAGGGGCGCGAGCCCGATCAGGACCGTTTCGACATCGAAGAGCCCAAGTTCGACAGCACGTCGATCCGCGCCAGCTGGAATCCGACCGAGCGTTGGTCGCTGCAGGTCTCGTGGGCTGACTTCAATAGCCCCGAGCAGCTGGAGCCCGAGGTCGACGAGCAACGGTTGTCAGCCAGTGCGATCTACACTGTCGCGCTGGCCGATGAGGGCTGGTGGTCGACCACCATCGCTTGGGGCCTCAAAGATCCGAGCGAGGACGAAACGATGCACGCCTTCGCACTTGAGACGGCCTATGCACCGGATCGCGACTGGACGTTCTTTGCGCGCAGCGAAATCATCGAAAGCCATGAGCTCGGCGCCGGGTCGATCGATACCGTCGGCAAAATCTCGCTCGGCGCCATTCGCGATTTCCACGTGATGGAGAACGTCAAAATCGGCATCGGCGCGCTCTACAGCGTCAACTTCGTGCCGGAAGATCTTGAGCCGTCTTACGGCGGCGATCCCGACGGCGCGATGGTGTTTCTGAGGCTCGTCGCCGGAACCTGAGGAGTGAAGTCATGCACAAGAGTCACGGGAGCGAAGGTGCGCACGGCAGCATGAACTATCGCCATCTGGCGATTATGGTCGTGCTGTCGTTCATCTCGATGTACGTTTTCATGTACGCGATGGTCGATACCTTCGCGAACGTCTTCATGAGCCTTAACCAGGTTTACATGGCAGGGCTGATGACCGCGCCCATGGTGATCATCGAACTGATCGTGATGGGCGCCATGTATGCGGACAAGCGGCTGAACGTGATCATCATCGCGGGAAGCGTTGTCGCGCTCGTCGCGTTCTTCCTGCTCATTCGCCAACAGACCCTGATCGGCGACGCCCAATTCTTGCGCTCGATGATTCCCCACCATGCGGGCGCGATCCTCATGTGCCAGAAGGCTTCCATACAAGATCCTGAAATCAAGGAACTGTGCCGGGGCATCCTCTCGGGCCAGCAGTCGGAGATTGACCTGATGAAAGCCAAGTTGGATGCGCTCGGGAAGTAAGTTGTCTCAAGAAAGTATGAGCATGGACGAAAAGTGGAACTTCGTTGTTAGAGCCGTCGACCGCCGGGACACCGATTTGCAGCTGATTGACGAGGCACCGGTTTCGGTTATATACCCCCGGTGGGTATCATGATTGTGCTTCGCACCATACTTGTCGCGCTGCTCACCGTGTCGTTCACAATGAGCGCGGCGGCGCGCTGCCCGGTCGCTGCCTCGGTCCAGTCGGCGTTGGCGCACACCGCCAACGAGATGCACGCCTTGATGGACCATGGCGCACAAGCATCCAAAGGCAATGCGGCGCATGGCGAACGTCGCGCCTGCGATGTGATGGTTCAGGTTACTGCGCCGCAGTGCCCGGCAGTGCTCTCGCCGTCCACGTCGTACGTGGGGTTGCTAAGCACGGTCGACTCCTTCCCGGCAAAAGCTGCACCTGACAGCGCCGTTATCGAGCGTCCCCCAAACAGGGCCCAGCGGTTCAAGGACGTATACGCAAGGACGGGACGTCGTCTGGTTTGAGCGTTCGACTCTGCGCGTTCGCGCAAGCGTCGTCGTTCTAACCAACGGAACAAAGCTCCTATGCGTTTCCCCATTCTGATTTTCGCGCTTGCTTTTGCATTTTCGGCGATTGCGCCTCGTTCGGTACATGCAGGCGAGTACCGCCTAACCATTGATCGGCAAAACGTGAATGTGACGGGTAGGCCGGTCCCTTCTCTAACCATCAATGGCGAACTGCCCGGGCCGACGCTTCGCTTCAAGGAAGGTGAGGACGTTGTCATTCATGTCACGAACCGTCTGAAAGCGAACACATCCGTTCACTGGCACGGGATGCTGCTGCCCGGTCAAATGGATGGTGTTCCGGGTCTCAACGGCTATCCCGGAATCAAGCCCGGCGAGACCTATACCTATCGTTTCAGGATCAGACAGTCGGGAACCTACTGGTACCACTCCCATTCCGGGACGCAGGAGCAGGCCGGACTCTATGGCGCGCTCGTCATCGATCCGGCAACGCCCGAGAGCGTGACTGCGGACCGCGACTATGTGGTGGTGCTGTCCGACTTCAGCGAAGAGAACTCGGACGAGATCCTCCGAAATCTCAAGAACGACCCCGGCTACTACAATTTTTCCAAGCGAACGGTCAGCGATTTCTTCCGCGACGTCGAGAGCGATGGGTTGGGGCCAACGATCCGCGATCGCCTCGACTGGGGCGAAATGCGCATGGATCCGACCGATCTCGCCGATGTGTCCGGCTACACCTTCCTCGTCAACGGCAAGTCGCCTGCCCAGAACTGGACCGGGCTTTTCAAACCGGGCGAGCGCGTACGCCTACGTTTTGTCAATGCGTCGGCCATGAGCTATTTCGACGTGAGCATTCCGGGCTTGAAGATGATCGTCATTCAAGCAGATGGCCAAAACGTTCAGCCGGTGCCCGTCGACGAGTTCCGTATCGCCGTCGCCGAAACATATGACGTGATCGTCACGCCCAAGGACGACAAAGCGTACTCGATCATCGCGGAGCCGATCGATCGATCCGGCCATGCGCGCGGAACGCTTGCGCCACGCGAAGGCTTGAGCGGCGAGATTCCACCGATGCGTCCTCGCACTTTGCTTACGATGGCGGATATGGGCATGGCTCATGGCGGCATGCCGGCCATGAGCGACGACTCGATGGGCGGCATGCAAGGCATGGGTCACGGCTCTGCGGGGGATATGCAGGGTATGGACCACGGCTCGATGGACGACAAGCAAGCGTCGTCGGGCGATGCCAAACCCCGCGGGTGGGGCAACGCCTCGACACCGCCGGGCATGCGCGCCCTGAGCTACGCGGATTTGAAGTCGCTCGCTCTTCAAAAGGACACGCGGCGCGAAGAGCGCGAAATCGTCGTGCGCCTCGGCGGCAACATGGAGCGCTTCATCTGGACGATCAACGGGCGGAAATCGAGCGACGCCGAACCGATCAACCTTCGCTATGGCGAGAGGGTGAAGCTCACCTTCGTCAACGAGTCGATGATGGCGCATCCGATGCACTTGCACGGCATGTTCGTTCAGTTGTTGAATGGGCAACCTGCCAATCGTCTGCCGAACAAGCATGTCGTCAACGTTGCGCCAGGCTCTTCGTACTCGGTGATGCTGACGGCGAATGAACCGGGTGAGTGGGCGTTTCATTGCCATCTGCTCTATCACATGTCGGCAGGCATGATGACGAAAGTCGTCGTGGCGCGCATGAGCGCGGAGGCGGTGAAATGATGCACGCGGTATCAAGGTTGTCGGTTGCCCTAGCACTCGCGGCGTCAACGGGTGCCGCTTGGGCATCTGGTCCGCACGGCAAAGATGACCCCAACACAGAGACTGTCATCTTCTGGGGTGCGGGCGCTGAGGTTGACGGTGCAGAGTTCGGCTGGTTCGAACCCGAATCCGGTGCGCTTCTCAACTGGGACAGCTATGCCTGGGTCGGCGGCGATGAATTGAAGTTTCGCTTGGAAGCCGAGGGAGAGGCATTCGACGGCGATATCGAATCTTCCGAGCTGCGCGCGGTGCTCAGCTGGAACATCGCCGACTTCTGGGATTTCCAAGCAGGCATCCGTCACGACTTCGAACCTGAAGGACTGACGTGGGCCGCTGTCGGGTTTCAAGGTCTCGCGCCTTACTTCTTCGAGACCGACGCGCGCCTCTTTGTCAGTGAGAATGCGGACGTCGCATTTCGTTTCGAGCAGACATACGACCTTTTGTTCACCCAGCGCCTGATCCTCCAGCCGCATGTCGAATTGAATGCGTATGCCCAGGACATTCCCGAACTCCGCGTTGGCGCCGGCCTTGCCGACGTCGAGGCGGGTTTGCAGCTGCGTTATGAGATCACGCGCAAGTTCGCGCCTTACGTCGATTTGGTCTACGAGCGAAAACTCGGCGAGACCTCTCAAATCACCCAAGCGATGGGTGAAGACCCCGAAGCCGTAACATTGCGGCTCGGCCTCAAGATCAGATTCTGATTTCCACAAGCACAGAAGGAAACACGCAATGAACCGCATCGGAACTTTGGCCGTGTCTTTGATAGCCACCGCGCTGCTTAGCTCTGCCGCATGGGCAAGTCCGGGGCACACAGGTCCCGAGCCGACCGCTTATGGCCAGCCGGGTGACCCCAAAAAGGTAAGCCGCACCGTTCGCGTCGAAGCTGGCGATTTCAAGTACGACGTCACACAGTTAACGTTCAAGAGCGGCGAGACGGTCAAGTTCGTACTCGTCAACAAGGGTCAACAGGATCACCAGTTGACGGTCGCAGACGCCGCCATGCAATTGAAACACCGGAAAATGATGCAGGAAATGGCGACGATGCCAGACATGGATATGAGCAAGATGCCTGGCCATCACAACATGGAGAGCATGGTGACGGCGAAGCCCGGCGAAACGAAGGAATTCGTGTGGCAGTTCACCAAATCCGGCTCGTTTGAATTCGCCTGTAATTTTCCCGGCCACGCCGACTTGGGTATGACCGGACCGATTGCGGTCCAGTAGAGGGTCTTCTACGGTCAGAGAAGTAAGGCCTGCGGCTCATTCCGTCTCGAGCTGCAGGCAGGATGCGCAAACGGATAGGCAAGATCATGACCTCGCTTCGGCCCGTGCTCATCGCCCTTGCCATTTTGATGGTGGTCTTCACCGCCACCCATCTGCTTCCGATACCCGGAAGCCTATCCGACGTGGTGGCAGCTGCCGGCGGGCAGGCAATTCTCGATCAACAACCCGCGTTCTCAACCGAGGAGATATATCAGCGGCTTGATGCTTTCGGCCAAACTGGCCGCGAGCTGTACAAGTGGTTTCTTGTCACGACCGATGTGATCTTCCCGCTGAGCTTGCTCGCATTTCTGTTCCTGTTGGCGCGCTACACCTCACAACAGCTTGCTCCGCCATCCGCCCTGCGCGGTCTCCTTCTTGTACTTCCGTTCGCGTTTTTTGCGCTCGATATGATCGAGAACCTGTCGATCTTCCTGATGCTGTCGGACTATCCCGAGCGACACCAACTCACGGGCCGCTTGCTGGGGTACGTCACCATTGTCAAACGCCTGTCGATGTATGCGGCCGTCCTGCTTCCGCTTGCCCTTTTCATATTCGCTGGTGTCAGGCGTCTGCGAAAACGGACGCCGTGACGGACGGAGTTTGAGGGTGGTGCGGCCATCGTTGGTCCGAGCCAGCGTGCGCCGCTGCCGTCATTGACACTTTCGGCGACGAACGAACTCCTGGCGTTTGCGGCGGGCTCGACAACCGCCCTCAGGTCGTCGTGAACTGTCCCATCATGCCGTTGTCCTCATGCTCGAGGATATGGCAGTGGTACATGAATGGCGCCTTCACAGCCGGCTGGGTGAAACGCACCAGAAGCTCAACGGGCTCTTGCACCAAGACCGTATCCCTGACGCCCGCGTCGCGTGGATTAGGCTTGCCCCCGTTGCGACTGAGCACTTCAAATTGCACGCCGTGGATGTGAACCGGATGGGACATCATCTCCCCTGAGATCTCCCAGATTTCGGTGTCTCCGAGTGGTACGCGCTCATCAATGCGGTCCATTTCGAATGCACGGCCATTGATGGACATATCACCACCCGAACCCATGCGGCCTCCCATCATGCCGCCCATACCCATTCCCATGCTCAGAACAAAACGGCGTCGCCGAGTGGCCTGAGATGCGTCCGCACGCTGGCGAGCAACGAGACGGCTCGGAACCACACCAAGTTTCCCGTTGCTGGCAGCAGGCTCGAATCGAAGCACGGCCTCATTGCCTGCGCCGAAAATCTCTGTCGCAAAGTCTCGCGTCCGCCCCATCGGGCCCATCATCGCCGGAAAGTTGCTGTCGGGAGCGGTTTCAAGTGCCACGGTTCGACCATCTGAAAAATCGACGAGGATCTCGACGCGCTCTCCTGGTGCGAGGGTTAGCGAACGCGCCTCGATCGACTCTTCGAGAAGGCCACCTTCAGTAGCGATCCAATGGAAGGTTCGATTGTCGTCAAATGACAGATCGAAGATCCTCGCGTTGGAGCCGTTCACAATGCGCAGCCGCACCAATCGACTTGGGACACGCGCCACCGCGTTCAGTGTGCCATTGACCAAGGTGGTGTTGCCGCGCCTCCCCTGCATGAGGGTCATCATGCCTTCCGGTAGGACCAAGCGACCGTCCTCGAACTGCCGGTCTTGGAGCACGAGAGGCAGATCATCCACGCCGTACACCGAGGGAAGGCCCAAAGCCTGCTCCTCGTCGTCAGCGACGAGGAGCAAACCCGCCAATCCGGAGTAGACCTGTTCTCCTGTCCGCCCGTGGACATGCGGATGATAAAAGAGCGTCGCGGCGGGCTGACGAATGGGCAGTGTTGGACGCCAAGTGTCGCCAGGCCGGATGAGCTGGTGGGGGCCACCGTCAAGTTCTGCCGGAATGAGGAGGCCGTGCCAGTGGACGGTAGTGTTCTCCGAAAGTGTGTTGGTGACGGCGATTTCTACGTCGTCGCCACGGTGGACCCGCAGCGTGGGCCCCAAGTGACTGCCGTTGTAGCCTAGCGTCCCGCTCGCACGTCCCGGAAAGAACTCCGTGCTGCCGGCCTGCACTCGAAGAGAAACTGAGTGCCCTTGCGCGCGTGCGTCGAGGAGACCAGGGATGCGTAAGGGCTGCGGCTCAGCAGCCGCTCCAGTGGCATTCCAAAGAAGGCGTGCCGCAACAGCGCCCGCGCCAATCACGGCTGCACCGGCGACAAGTGATCGGCGACTGAGTTTCATCGCGATACCTGATGCTCGACCTTGCGTCGGCACCGTTACCCGCTAGTAGTTGACGTGCGGTTGCCAAATGGCGTCTTGCCCCGGAAAGTTCCAAACGTATTTCTCACGAATTTCGGCGTCGGAATGCCAGGACAGCGATACCCACTGCGATCACAACGACCATAAGCATGCCTAAGCCACCGAATCCGCCCATTCCCCAACCCATTCCTTCAAAACCGCCCATCGTCTCTCTCCTTCAGAATTGAACTCATCGAGGTGCGCGCGGTTTGGCTCATCACGAAAACGCGGCCGTCTTCAGCTTAGCTCGGCTACGGGAGCTTGCCTTCGGCTCCTCGTAAACGCGCCTTCCTTTAGTGTGAAGTTCCCTTTGCCTTCAGCCAGACATCGATCGCTACGATTTCTTTTTCCTGCGCCGTGACGATGTCCTGCGCCAGTTTTCTGACTTCGATGTCTTTGCCGTTGGCGAGCACAACCTTCGCCATGTCGACGGCACCCTGATGGTGCGACCTCATATGGCTCATGAAATCGAGGTCGGCATCGCCGGTGAACTTCATCATCGGCATACCCTCCATCGTCTTCATCATTGCGGCCTTGTAGCCCTTGGTGGATGCGGAATCGTTCGCATTGGGGGCCATCATTTGCATGTCCATCATCTTGCCCATGCCCGTCATCATGCCCATGGCTTTTTCCATGTGCACAACGCAGCCCTTCTCATCCTTCTTCGCCATCATCTCTTTGGCCGTGTGCATCTCTTTCTTGACCGCCGCCTTCTTGGTGGGGTCCGTCATCTTCATCATGGAATCGTTTGCTTCCTTCATACCGGCCTCGGAGCAGTTGGCGCTCACCATGGGGCCGGAAGGTTGCGCAAAGGCCGGAACAGCGGCGAACAGCGCAGTTGAAAGAGCGGCCCAAGCGACCGGACGGAGCAACATCATGGTGTGGTGCCTTCTGAGGTTTTTACCATCTTTGGATCAGAACCAGGACAACGTGTGGGAGCGCGTTTGGTTGCACGAAACATCGGGGGAACCTCCGGCCGATGCTTGCGTTGCGTATGGGCTGGAGTGCGACATATGTCGTCGAAATGAGGGGCGATCGTCCACAGAAACGCAGTTTCCAAACGCCGTGGACCCAACAGCGGGCCGTTGACCTGAAGGAGTAGAACTACAGCCCGCCAGCCTGCGTTGTACATAAGCGACACACAGGCCGATCCGTCTGTGGCGCGCGAATGATCTTCAACAAGCGCCGACAATCGGCGAGAGGGAAGAGAGCATGTCGTATTATCTCGGGAAAATTCTTCCCATTGCCTTCGATGACGCCATAGCTCGAACGGTGGATGCTTTGAAGAAGGAAGGTTTTGGCGTCCTCACGGACATCGACGTCAGAGAGACGTTGAAGAAAAAGATCGGTGTCGACTTTCCTAACTATAGGATCCTCGGCGCCTGCAATCCGGCGCTAGCCCATGAAGCACTCAAGCTCGAGAGCAAGGTCGGCACAATGCTTCCCTGCAATGTCGTGGTCCGCGATGCCGGCGGCGGTCAGACGGAAATAGCCGCCATCGATCCGGTCGCGTCGATGCAGGCGATTGACAATCCAGAGCTGAAACGGGCGGCCCAACAAGTTCGCACGAAGCTCGAAAGAGTGATTGCAGGGTTGTGACCAGCAACGTGGGATGCTGGTGTTCCAACAATGCGCGAACGGCTGAGACTGAGTGATCCATGGCAAACGCGGTGGCGTCGACCACACCCGCAAAGACCGAGGAAAGGCGCGGGTTGCGCTCCTTTCTAGCGATCAACGGCGGCTCGTCGAGCGTCCGGTTCGCGCTGTATGACGGCAGCGAACCGCTGCGACGGGTGCTGGATGGGAAACTGGATCGTGTCGGCCTAAGCGGCACCAATTTCTCCTTCAGGGACGCCAACGGACAATCGCACGATAGTCGCACCATCGACGTTGGGGACCACCGTTCGGCGGTCGCATTTCTACTGGACTGGTTCCAAACGCAGGAGGGGTTCACTTCGCTCAAAGCCGTGGGACACCGGGTGGTGCATGGGATGGCGCATAGCGAGCCGGAGGTGGTCACGCCTGAGTTGCTCGATGAATTGCACCGCATCACGCCGTATGCCCCGGAGCATTTGCCCCTTGAGATTGAGTTGATCAAGGCATTCCGCCAGCGTCACCCTGCATTGCCTCAGGTGGCGTGCTTTGACACTGTGTTTCACCGCGCCATGCCGCGGGTTGCCAGCCTGTTGCCGATTCCGCGACGCTACGAAGCAATGGGCGTTCGCCGCTATGGCTTCCACGGTTTGTCCTATGAATTCCTCATGGAGGAACTTGCACGCCTCGGCGATCCGGCGGCAACGAACGGTCGTGTGATCCTTGCCCATCTCGGTAACGGCGCGAGCCTGGCCGCCGTGCGCGATGGCAAAGGCAGCGACACCAGCATGGGCTTCACACCAACAGCCGGATTGGTGATGGGCAGCCGCTCGGGGGATTTGGATCCGGGACTGGTCTCCTACCTGTCGCGCACCGAGCAAATGAGCGCGACGCAATTTCAGGAAATGGTGAACCACGCGTCTGGGCTTCTTGGCGTTTCCGAGACCAGTTCCGATCTGCGCGATTTGCTCGCACGCGAATCCGATGACGTTCGCGCTGCGGAAGCCGTGGCGCTGTTTTGCTATCAGGCCAAAAAATGGATTGGCTCCTTTGCGGCGGCGCTTGGTGGATTGGACACGCTCGTTTTCGCTGGAGGCATCGGCGAAAACGCGCCGATCGTCCGTGGGCGGATCTGCGATGGACTCGGATTCCTCGGCATTGAATTGAACGAAGGGCGTAACGCGAAGAACGCGCCGCTGATTTCGACGGACGGCGGTCGTGTTGCCGTGCGTGTCATTCGCACCGACGAAGAACTCATGATCGCGAGGTCGGTCGTGCGCGTCCTCGGCCGTGGCGTGAAGGGAGAGATTGAGCGATGAACATAAAAATGGACTCAAAGACCCTCAGTCCGGAATTGCTGCGAAAGCTGGATGCCTATTGGCGGGCGGCCAATTACCTCTCGGTCGGGCAAATTTATCTTTATGACAATCCGCTGCTGAAAAAGCCGCTCGCGCTGACGCATATCAAACCGCGCCTGCTCGGCCATTGGGGCACGACACCGGGGCTCAATTTTATCTACGTCCACCTAAACCGGGTCATCAAGAAACACGACCTGAACGTCATCAACATTACCGGGCCGGGTCATGGCGGGCCGGGATTGATCGCGAACGCTTATTTGGAAGGAACCTACAGCGAAGTTTATCCCAACATTGCGCAAGACGAGGCCGGGATGAAGAAGCTGTTCAAGCAGTTCTCCTTTCCCGGCGGCATTCCAAGTCACGTCGCGCCGGAGACACCGGGCTCAATTCATGAAGGTGGTGAGTTAGGCTACTCGCTGTCACACGCATTCGGCGCGGCGTTCGACAACCCTGACCTGCTTGTGGTGTGCGTCGTCGGCGACGGCGAGGCCGAAACCGGCGCGCTCGCCACGAGTTGGCATTCCAACAAGTTTCTCAATCCGGTGCATGACGGCGCGGTGCTGCCCATCCTCCATCTGAACGGCTACAAGATAGCGGGACCGACCGTGCTGGCACGCATTCCCCGCGATGAACTGGAGGCGCTATTTCGCGGCTACGGCTACACGCCGTATTTCGTCGAGGGCGATGACCCGACGAAGATGCACGAGCTCATGGCTGCGACACTCGACCGTGTCGTGGTCGACATTCGGAGCATCCAACGCGAGGCTCGCGCGAACGGCTTCAAAGAGCGCCCGCGCTGGCCCATGATAATCTTGTGCTCACCGAAGGGTTGGACCGGCCCGAAGGTCGTCGATGGCAAACCGACCGAGGGCACGTTTCGCTCACATCAGGTGCCGATGGGCGAGATGAGCAGTCCCGGCCATTTGAAGCTCTTGGAAGAATGGATGAAGAGCTATCGTCCGGACGAGTTGTTTGACGAGGCAGGCAGGCTGCGCTCCGAGCTCGCGGAACTGGCCCCGAAAGGCGAGCGGCGTATGAGCGCCAACCCGCACGCCAACGGCGGTCTCCTGTTGCGCGACCTGCGTTTGCCCAATTTCGGTGACTACGCGGTTGAGGTCAAGAAGCCGGGGGCTGTCAACGCTGAAGCCACGCGCGTCCAAGGCCAGTTCATCCGTGACGTGATGAAACAGAATCCGAAAAACTTCCGCGTGTTCAGCCCGGACGAAACAACCTCAAACCGCTGGGGCGCCGTATTTGACGTTACGAATCGCTGCTCGACTGCGGAGATTATTCCCCTCGACGACCACGTTGCACCCGATGGACGCGTGATGGAGATGCTGAGCGAACATCAGTGCGAGGGCTGGTTGGAAGGCTATCTGCTCACGGGTCGCCATGGGTTCTTTCCCTGCTACGAGGCGTTCATTCACATCATCGATTCGATGTTCAACCAGCACGCGAAGTGGTTGAAGGTGACGCAGGAAATTCCGTGGCGCCGCCCCATCGCCTCGTTGAACTACCTCCTCACGTCGCATGTCTGGCGGCAAGATCACAACGGCTTCACCCATCAAGACCCGGGCTTCATCGATCACGTCGTCAATAAGAAGGCCGAAGTCATACGGGTCTATTTGCCCCCCGATGCAAACACGCTGCTCTCGGTGACGGACCATTGCCTGCGGAGCCGCAACTACGTGAATGTCATCATCGCCGGCAAACAACCCGCCCCGCAGTGGCTTGACATGGACGCTGCCATTAAGCACTGCGCCGCTGGAATCGGCATCTGGCCTTGGGCAAGTAGCGACGCGGGCGGCGAACCGGACGTTGTCATGGCGTGCTGCGGCGACGTGCCGACGCTGGAAACGTTGGCCGCTGTCGAGTTGCTGCGGGAGCAATTTCCCAAGCTGAAGGTCCGCGTGATCAACGTGGTCGATTTGATGAAGCTTCAATCGCAGAGCGAACACCCGCACGGTTTGAGCGATAAAGATTTCGACCAGCTCTTCACGACGGATAAGCCGATCATTTTCGCCTACCACGGCTATCCGACGCTGATCCACCGGCTCACGTATCGCCGCACCAACCATGGGAACATGCATGTGCGGGGTTATAAGGAAGAAGGCACAACCAGCACGCCGTTCGACTTGGTGGTCGTGAATGACCTCGACCGCTTTCACCTCATGGCCGACGTCGTTGATCGCGTGCCCGAACTCGGCCCGCGCGCGGCTTATGTGAAGCAGGCCGTCCGCGACAAGCTCATCGAACACAAGCGCTACATTGCCGAATATGGCGAGGACATGCCGGAAATCCGAAACTGGCAGTGGGGCGCAAAGACGTGATCGACACGCCGCGTACGCTCACGCGCCTGTATCTCGTTCGACACGGGCAAACGGCTTGGTCGCTCACCGGCCAGCACACGGGTCGGACCGACATTCCGCTGACAGAGCAAGGCGAAGAGGACGCCCGCAAACTCGCGGACCGCCTACGCGCTGTGAAGTTCAACCGCGTTTTCACCAGTCCGCTGCAGCGCGCGCGGCGAACATGCGAGTTGGCCGGGTTGGGTGAGGTTGCGGAAGTCGAACCGGACCTGATGGAGTGGGACTACGGCGACTACGAAGGACAGCGCCCGATAGAAATTCGCAAGGCGCGGCCGGATTGGAATGTTTTTCGAGATGGAGGTCCGGGCGGTGAATCGGCCGCCGAAGTTTCCGAACGCGCCGATCGGCTGATCGCTCGGCTCCGAACCTTGGACGGCAACATTGCTCTTTTCTCGCACGGTCATTTCGGGCGGGTCACGGCGGCGCGTTGGATCGGATTGCCAGTAACGCAGGCGCAGCACTTCCTACTCGGCACAGCGTCACTCAGCCTTCTTGGGTACGAGCACAACGTCGCCGAACAGCCGGCCATCGTCTTGTGGAACGCCCCCTCGAACGAAATTTCTAACGCGTTGGTTGGGTGTATTTCAGGAATTTGATCTAGCAAGACCAGCTTCTTCGGCCACCAATCCTAGTCTGGAGCGGGGAACGGATCGGACCCCCGTGGCGTTGCGTGTCATGTCCACTCACCCGCGAGCGCCGAATAAAGCCGCGAGGAGACGCCTATGACTGTTAATCACGACACGCTCACCGCTGAAGTTAAATCGAATGGCTTCACAATCTGGTGGCCGATCGTGTCCGTTCTCACCATCGTCGCTGGCTTATTGGCGATGGCGGCCCCGACGGCGGCGGGCCTGGCGGCCGCTCTCCTCGTCGGCTGGTTCATCATCTTCTCGGGCGCGGCACATCTGTGGCTTGCGTTCGAACCGCAGCGTCTGAGCTCTCGCCTCTGGCACGTTCTCGCTGCCCTCGTTTACGGCATTGGCGGATTTTATCTGATCGTCCGCCCCGACCTGGGGCTGCTGTCTCTCACACTTTTCCTAAGCATTATGTTGGTCGCTGGCGGCATATTCAGAGCGGCTGCGTATTTCGAGTTGAGGAACCGGGCCGGAGCGTTCTGGCTTCTCGCCGACGGCATTCTCACAATACTGCTCGGCGGCTTGATTACGCCGGTTGGCCCCAGAGCAGCCATTGGGCCGTGGGAACGCTGCTTGGCGTCGCGATTCTGTTTAACGGCATAGCCAATCTGATGTTCTCACTCGCCGTTCGTCAGATCGGAAATAGGCGAAAGCAGGGTGATGCGCCCGGTCATGTCGTCACCTAGCATCTTGACATTAGGCGCGGGACTGCCTTTGCGGGCCTAGTGGAACATGACGATGAACGGAACACTGAATCGCAGCGGACTAATGGTCTTCCAAATCCAATTGGCAAAGCGGCTCGACGCAGTTCCGCTTAAGCGCGATTACATCGCCGATCGAGAGGCTGCCTTGCGATGGCAGGACACGCTGCGGCGTGCTCTGCGGGCCGCAGCCGAGTAAGCGCCCGCCGCATGGGGCGGTAGCAACAACAGACGGAGATACGCGCGTTATGGATTGGCTTCAGAGTAACTGGGTTTGGATTGCCTTGGGTCTTGCGTTTGTCGCCATGCACTTGTTCGGACATGGTGGCCACGGCAGACATGGTGGACATGGCGGCCGTGGTTCAAACCCTAAGAACGAACCGACGCCTGCACCGGCGGCCGAGGACCCCAATACTCCTGCGGACGGGAAACGGCACAGACATGATGGCTAATGGGCAAATCGTGCCGCGATGACAGGCCAAGCTGCAGAGGTCTCAATTGAGTGATGTTTTCGGAATTTGAGCCAATTGGTCGATTGCGTTGCAACCTTTAGGGCTTCCCAGCCGTTGGCGTCTTGGAACCGGTGAGAAGCGCGATGAAGCGGACGCTATTGCAGAATGCAATTGCGACACCGATCGGGTTTTTTAGCACCGCCCGACCCGCAGCTCCGGGGGGCGCCAGCCAAGGAAGACCGACATGACAGATGGGATTGAATCACGGCACTCGACCCGCCTCAGCGTCGCTCGTGTCGCCATGACTGGCGCGTTCGCTACGCTGAATCTTTTTCTGCTGGGATGGGTATGGGCGGCGATCGGCCTGGCTGGCGCTGACGCCTTTCTCGGCCTGTTCACGGACCCACTCACAACGGAGCCGCCCGGCTCGGTGACAGCGCTTTGGAGAGGCGGTTTGTGCGCCTTCCTAGTTGGAGGCATCTTTGGCGCGCTTATCGCCCACTGCTACTATTTGGCCGGATGGGCACTCGGAAGCGAGTCTTCGCGATCAGCGAAAGTTGAGGGACATCGGGCCGCCTAAATCGAGTTCCGATTTGCCTGGCTGACGCGGAATGTCATGCAATCCGAACGCTCAGCCGCTAATTCGGCCCTCCGGGACAGGCGGCGGTCGGCCCTCCGACGGAGCGCCTCCGGAGCCGTGCTTGCCGAAGATGTATGCCGCATGGTGTTCATCGCTCATCGGCACGTCAGTACCGCAGAAGCGAAAGTTGAAACGACGACGGTCGCGGGAAGGCGGCATCAAATACTACGCGCGGCTTTTTGGCTCAACGTTTTGGATAGAGGTATCGATGCAAACCGAACATTTGAATGTAACGGGCATGACGTGCGGCGGTTGCAGCAGCAAAGTCACGCGCGCACTGAAGGCTGTTCCGGGAGTTGGTGAGGTAAAAGTATTGCTCCCGTCCGGCGAAGCCTCGGTGCAATACGATGAACGGCTGACCTCGCCCGCTAAGTTGGAATCGGCCGTGAAGGGCGCGGGCTACGGCGTGGATCCGGCCAAGGCCGCTCATAGTCATAAGTCCAAAGGGGGCTGTTGCCGCTAGGGCGAGTCCCTGCGTTTTCGGCTGAACAATTTATGAATAAGAAAATTGGAAAGAAAGGCGAGCGCGGACAGGAGTTGTCGATCTCGAAAGAGGCCTACAAAGACGCTCTGCACAAACTCCAGATCGAACTGGTCAAGCTGCAGCGGCACTTCATCGAATGCAATGACAAAATACTAATCATCTTGGAAGGCCGAGATGCATCGGGCAAGGACGGCACGATCAAGCGCATCGTCCAACATTTGAGTCCGCGCGAAACCCGAGTAGTTGCGCTTGGCAAACCATCGGACCGCGACCGTACTTCTTGGTACTTCCAGCGTTATGTTTTGCATTTGCCGGCGGCCCAGGAACTCGTGCTGTTCAACCGCAGTTGGTATAACCGTGCGGGTGTCGAGCGGGTCATGGGCTTCTGCACCGAGGCCGAGCATGAGGAGTTCATGGGTTCGGTTTCAACCTTCGAGAACATGCTGGTCGGCTCGGGTGTGAAGCTCCTGAAATACTACCTCGACATCAGCAAGCCCGAACAAAAGCGGCGTCTAAAGGATCGAAAAAAGGATCCGTTGAAGCAGTGGAAAGTCAGTCCTGTCGACGACCAAGCAATTAAGCACTGGAAAGCATACAGCACCGCGCGTAACGAGATGTTGTCGCGATCGCATAGCGCGACGGCGCCATGGACCGTGGTGCGTGCCAACGACAAACGCCAGGCGCGGCTCAATATCATAAAAGATCTGCTTAACCGACTCCACTATACCGACAAAGATAAGAAGCTGATCCATCCCGACCCGATGTTCGTTTTTGCGTACGACGTCTCAAATCTTGAAAACGGTCGACTCGCAAGGTGACGAACGTGCAACGAAACATTTTGAATAAGAAGGCCATGGAGGAAATGTGATGAAAACGAGCGTTATTGAAGTACACGACATGCTGTCGGTATTGAGCGTGCTCGGGGTGGAAAAGCGGATTGGCGAAGTGCCGGGTGTCGAAAGCGTGACGGTCAACTACGCCGCGGCAAATGCCACGGTGCGCTACGACGAAACCCGACTCGACGTCGCCGACATCAAGTCGAGCGTGCGCCAAAGTGGGTTTGAGTCGACGGACGCGCCGCCCGCTGGGCCCGCTGCCGCCTCGGCGGGTGACGGTCATAAAGGCCACACGGCACCAGGCGGGCCGCATGCAACCCCGGCCCCCGCAGCGCCGAAAACGCCCCCGGTCGCCGCTGGCTCTGCGGACACTGTTTCCGCAAGCGCCGCTCAACATGACAAAGCCGCGCGGGACACGGCGGCGTCAACAGCTGGCGCGCCAAAACCTCCTCTGGTCGCCGCGTCCGCTGCGCCGAAGGCAGGCCGGGACGCCGCCACCCCGACACCCGCGCCAGTAAGCGATGGACAGAAAGACAAGGCGGCGCCGAAAAAAAGTTAGAGCCACAACAGCACGAAAAGGTTGGTACTACCTCGAAACGAATGCATTTGGCAGCCGACCTATAGCCACTTCAAGTGGGTCGATATAAACGGAGCAGGAGAGCATCATGACGATAGAAAATGTTTCACAAGGAAGCGCTCGCGGTTTGCCGGAAGCGTTGAGAACCGCTCAGGCGGCGATCCAACTTGCAGAGGTCCAGGAGATGCTTTGCAAACTATCCGAGTACAAACTCGGCATCTTCATGCCGCACATGCATGACGCACAAACCGGTGAATTCCAACCACTTCCCGATGAAGTCATGCAGGTGGAATCCGGTTTGGAAGTGTCGTTCCAACCGACAAAAGAAATCGCAAAGCAGACAGCGCGCTTTCTCCCTGTGGGATGGCTTTGGCGTGCCGGTGCCCCAGCAGCCGTCGCGGCGTGTGAAATGGTTTCGGACCAAGGACGTGGCAATGCTGATGGCGATGTCAAGCATAAGATGCCCAAAGGCAACTAGTTTGGCGCATGATCTTCTCGCTACTTTATCACTCCGACAAAGATGAGTGGCGGAGGTGTCCGGATTCGCGACTCATGGTCCCAGACGGAGGATCAAATGTCGACTGTTGAGGAAGCGCGATGAAAACGAGCGTCATTGAAGTGCACGACATGCTGTCGGTGTTGAGTGTGCTCGGGGTGGAAAAGCGGATTGGCGAGGTAGCGGGCGTCGAAAGCGTTACGGTCAACTACGCGGCGGCAAGTGCCACAGTGCGCTACGACGAAACTCGACTCAGTATCGCTGATATTAGATCGGAGGTGCGCCGGCTGGGGTTTGAGTCAGAGGTCGCGCTGCCCGCAGCCGGGCTCGCCGCCGCTTCGACTAGCGACGATCACGAAGACCACACGGTGCCGGACGCGCCGCCCGCAATACCGTCCGTCGCACCAAAAACTTCCGCAGAGCCATCTGCTACCGCGGGGACCGATTCCGCAAGCACCGTGCAACAAGGCAGAGCGGTTTCCGCAGGCGTGCCCCCGCCGCCCGCTCCCGCGATCCCTGCACCTGCTGCGACGGCTACTCCAGCGGTTGCCGGTCACGAGGGCCACGCAGCGCCGGGCGCGCCGTCCGCCATGTCGGCAGATATGGCGCATGAGATGGGCCATAGCGGCAAGGACCTTCCGGCCATGGCGCGCGACATGCGCAACCGCTTCTGGATCTGCCTGGTCTTCACCGTGCCGATCTTTTTCTATTCGCCGATGGGACTTTTTACGCCGCCCGCGCCACCGTTTGATCTGGACCTCAACGTGTGGCTGTTCTTTTTCGCAAGCGCCGCGATTCTTTACCCGAGCTGGCCGTTCGTCGTCTCCGCCTGGCGCGCGCTCAGGACGGGCACGCTGAGCATGGCGGTGCTGGTCGTGTTGAGCGTCGGCACCGGCTATCTCTTCAGCGTCGGCAGCACATTCTTCTTCAAGGGAGGCGGGCAGTTCTTCGAAGCGGCGTCCGTCTTGCTGGTTTTCATCCTGCTCGGCCACTGGCTGGAAATGCGTGCCCGGGCCGGTGCGTCGTCCGCCATCAGGGCGTTGATGGATCTTGCTCCGGCGAAAGCCTCTGTCATCCGCAACGGCGCCGAGGTTGAGGTTTCGACGGCGGAAGTGTTGGCGGGCGAGATTGTCGTTATCCGGCCGGGCAACAAAATCCCGGTCGACGGGACGATAGAGACCGGCGAATCACTCGTCGACGAGTCCATGCTCACCGGGGAGTCGATGCCGGTCCAGAAGGGGCCGGGCGCCACGGTGATAGGTTCGACGATCAACAAGAGCGGCAGCTTTCGCTACAAGGCGACGAAGGTCGGGGCCGACACGGCGCTGGCGCAGATCGTAAAGCTGGTGCAAGAGGCGCAGAACTCGAAGGCGCCGGCGCAACTCCTGGCGGATAAGGCCGCGCAATGGCTGGTGATTGCCGCGATCGTCATCGGTCTTGCGACTTTTGCGGTGTGGTTCTGGGTGATCGGGCAGCCGCTGCTGTTCGCAGTGACACTGACCATCACGGTCTTCGTGATCGCTTGCCCCGATGCCTTGGGACTCGCGACGCCGATGGCGGTCATGGTGGGAACCGGTCTTGGCGCGACGAACGGGATTCTGTTCAAGAACGCATCAGCACTCGAAGACGCGACCAAGCTCAACGTCATTGTCTTTGATAAGACCGGTACGCTCACCATCGGCCAGCCGGAGGTCGTGGAGATCGTGACGGCAGACGGGGTCACCGAGGACGTGCTGCTGACCGCCGCCGCAGCCGTTGAGCAGGGGTCCGATCATCCGTTAGCCCAGGCAATCCTGCGCCGGGCGGCGAAGCTCACCGTCGCGGCGCCGACAGGATTCGAAAGCCTCGACGGCATGGGCGCGCGCGCCGAGACCGCTGGCGGAACAGTATTCCTCGGCAACCGGCTGCTGATGGATACGCAAAAGCTCGCACTCGGTCGGCTGGAAGCCGAAGCCACCCGCCTGCAAGGAGACGGCCGCACCGTGGTCCATGTGTCTCAGGCCGGTCGGGTGATTGGTCTCATCGCCATCGCCGATGCGATCAGACCAACTTCCAAGGCAGCGGTGGCAAAGCTGCGCGAACGCAACATCGAAGTGGTGATGCTGACCGGCGACAACGCGGCCACAGCCAAGCGCATCGCCACGGATCTCGGCATCGAACGCGTATTGGCCGATGTGTTGCCGGCACAGAAGGCCGAGAAAGTGAAGGAGCTTCAGGCTACGGGTAAGAAAGTCGGGATGGTAGGCGATGGTGTCAACGACGCGCCGGCGCTAACTCAGGCTGACGTGGGGTTCGCCATCGGCGCCGGCACGGACGTTGCGATGGAGAGCGCCGACGTCGTGCTGATGAAGAGCGACCCGTACGACATCGTCGCCGCGATCGAGCTGTCGCGCGCAACATTGCGAAAGATGCATCAGAACCTTTGGTGGGCGGTGGGCTACAACGTGATCGCGTTCCCGCTCGCTGCGGGCGTCTTGTACCCGTTCGTATTGAGTCCGGAAGTCGCCGCGTTGTCCATGTCCGGCAGCACCCTCGTGGTGGCGATCAATGCCCTTATGCTGAAGCGCACCAAGCTGGCAGGCATCCGTCAGCCTGGTAAGGGGGCAGCACTCGATACGCCCGTCGCGGCAACGACGCCGAAGCGAGGAGAGGTGCCTGCGGCACCGGTAGGCGCGCCCCCAGCTAAGGCGCACGCTTGATGGTCGACGCTGGGCTCGCAGCAGGGGTGAGGGCCCTGGGAATGACGCCGCGCCGCCAGCGGCGCACGTACTCACAACAGCGCCGTCGCGCCGTCATCTCGGTCTCGCGAGGCGACCTCGACGACGGCAGTGCCGACCTTTTTAATGGAATGAAGTGAATGTGCTTCTCGGCCACGGCGAGCTTCGCGGCGGGAGCATTTCTACTCGGTGTCGGTACGCTGACGCTAAGGTCGGCGAGCACCCCCCGCGAACTGCCGTTCGCCGCGATTCCGCTGCTGTTCGCAATCCAACAGCTGAGTGAGGGCGTGATCTGGCTGACCTTCAGCTATGAAGCGCCGCTGCTCAACGCGGTCATGACTCATATCTACTCGTTCTTCTCACATGTGCTGTGGCCGATCTACGTGCCCGTGGCCGTGCTGTTGATCGAGCCGCCGGGATGGCGTCGGCGCGCCCTGCTCGTGTTAGTCGCGGCGGGCGTCGCCGTAGGCGCGTACCTGCTTTACTTCCTGGTCGGTTTTACGATCGTCTCGCGACCAGTCGGCCAGCACATCGAATACGTCTCGCCGCATTTCTTCGCCGCGATGGCGATCACGCTCTATGTGATGTCGACGACCTTTAGCCCGATCCTGTCCACGCATCGGACAGTGAAGGTCTTCGGTGCTCTGGCGCTGTTGGCCTTCGCCGCGGCTTACTACTTCTATGCGATCTGGTTCATCTCGGTGTGGTGCTTCTTCGCCGCGCTGTTGAGCATGGTCATCTATCTCCACTTTGTATTGCGCAGAGCCGAACGCGGCGTGCCGCACATGCTCGGAACCATCGCGTTCGGTCGGTCAACCGAGAACCATTTGTCCGGTCACAGCTCAAAGGAGGCATCAACGATGAACACACCGAACACGGCCAAGGCCTACATCGTCGGTGGAGGTATCGCGTCGCTGTCCGCCGCCGTGCTGCTGATCCGCGACGGCGGCTTTCGAGGCCAGAACATCCGCATTATCGAGGAACTGCAGGTCGCCGGCGGCGCTCTCGACGGGTCAGGCGACCTTGAGAAGGGCTATGTCACGCGCGGCGGGCGCATGTTCACGGAAGAGACCTATGTCTGTCTCTGGAACGTGCTGCAGAGCGTGCCGTCCCTCGACGATCCCGCGAAGTCCGTCAAGGATCAGGTGTGGGCGTTCAACGACGAGTGGCGCGGAGACTCCCGCGCGCGTCTGATCGACAAGCACCATCGCATCCTCGATGCCAAGGATCTCGGTTTCAACCTGCATGACCGCCTTGAACTTATGCGGCTGCTGGTGACTCCGGAACGCAGCCTGGGAACCAAGCGCATCGAGGACTGCTTCTCGCCACACTTCTTCGAGACCAATTTCTGGGCGATGTGGCGAACAACCTTCGCGTTCCAGAACTGGCACAGCGCGATCGAGTTAAAGCGCTACATGCTGCGCTTCCTGCAGGAGTTCCCGCGCATCCACACCTTAGCCGGAGTGCGGCGCACAGCACTGAACCAGTACGACTCGGTAGTTCGGCCGACAGAGAAGTGGCTCGCGGATCAGGGCGTGGTGTTCGACTACGGCACAAAGGTGACCGACATCGATTTTCTCGAGGGCGACGACGGACGCCGGGTGCAAACCCTGCATGGCATACGCGACGGCAAGGATGTCTCCTATGCCGTCGGGCCCCACGACTATGCATTCATCACGATCGGATCGATGAGCGCCGACTCCCGCAATGGCGACGACGACCATGCTGCGTCGCTGGTCCGCGACAAGCGCGACGGTGCGTGGACGCTGTGGGAAAACATGGCGCGCAAGGCCCCCGGCTTCGGCCGCCCGTATGCCTTCAGCGCGAATGTAGACGAAAGCAAATGGGAGTCTTTCACCTTGACGATGCGAAGCCCGCTGCTCGTCGAACGCATCGTGGCATTTTCCGGCAATCAGCCAGGCACGGGCGGCCTGATGACATTCAGGGATTCGAGCTGGTTGATGTCCATCGTCGTGCCTCACCCGCCGCATTTCGCTGGCCAGCCGGACGGCGTCTTCACGCTCTGGGGCTACGGCCTGTTCGTCGACAACAAAGGTGACTACATCGACAAGTCGATGGCCCAGGCGAGCGGGAAGGAGATCCTCACCGAACTGATGCACCACTTGGGGTTCGAGGACATTCTCGACGAGGTGCGTCGGACGACGACGGTGATCCCGGTGATGATGCCGTACATCACCAGCCAGTTCCAACGGCGCGATGTAGCCGACCGGCCGCCTGTGATCCCGGACGGCGCGAAGAACTATGCCCTGCTCGGCCAGTACGTTGAGATACCGGAAGACGTCGTCTTCACGGTGGAGTATTCCGTGCGCGCAGCGATGCACGGCGTTTACGGCTTGCTCGGCCTGAAGAACGAGATTCCGCCGATCTACCACGGCATCGCCGACCCCAGAGTGGGTTTTGCCGCTCTTAAAACGCTGGTGGGGTGAGCGATGTTGGCATCATGATCGGTCTTGCCGCACCCACGGGCATACCGCCGAGCACAATGGCTGTGTTGATGCTGTCGGTTTTCACGGTGTCGATAGGCTACGGCGTGGTGCTGCCACTCCTCCCGTATCTGATCGAGCGGCTGCTCGGCACGGGTGGCGATGCGGCGCAAGTCTCTCGCTCAACTGGCCTATTGACCGGCCTGTATATGCTCTCGCTCTTTCTCTTCGCTCCGATATGGGGACGCATGTCCGACCGGTATGGACGCCGCACCGTCCTTCTCGTCGGGCTGATCGGGTTCGGCGCGACTATGCTGACGTTCGCGTTTATCGAGAACCTGACAGCCGTCTACGTCGAGCGCTTCTTGAGCGGTATGTTTGCCGCTGCGGTCACGCCGGTCGCGCTTGCGGCGATCGGGGATCTGGCGGCGACAGAAGAAGCGCGGGCACGCCGCCTTACCTTCGTCAGTCTCGCGGGAATAAGTGGGTTTCTGCTCGGACCCATGTTGGGTGTCTTCATTGCGCGAGGTGCCGCCAACATGCTCCCCATTGTCGGCGCGGCCGGGTCGCTGGCGGTCCCGCTGGTGGGGACCGCGGTGCTGGCTCTTCTCGTGGCGGTCGCGGCCGCAATGACGGTCCCAGGAAGCAAGCGGGGTAATGTCGCCCCGAAGCGCCACCAACTCGCTTTTGAGACAGACGGTTGGCTCATCCCCAAGCTGCTCTCCCTGGCGTTCATCGTCTCTGCCGGGGTGGGCGTCTTCGAGGTCGGATTGGCGCTTCGTGGGAAACAGGAACTCGGACTGACGCAATACCAGATCGCCCTGATGTTCACCGAGTGCAGCCTCGTGATGTTCGTGGTACAGGCCGTCGTATTCTCGCCCTGGGTCAAAGCCGAAGCGACGCGCTGGTTCATTGCACCGGCCCTCGCCGTCCTGGCGGCCGGACTATTCCTTGTTCCTCGCGCTTCCGATTTCATGCTCATGCTCGTGGTGATCGGAGCGGTGGCGGCGAGCGCCGGTATTCTCTCGCCGATCCTGACCTACTGGATATCGAGCAAGGCCGGCGAGGCGCAGGGAGCGGCACTCGGCAAGCAAACGGCCGCAGCAAGCTTGGGCGCGACCGTCGGTTCGGCAGCTGGGGGCCTTCTGTTCGATGCGACGTGGCTACCCAACGCCTCGTTTGTACTCATCACTGTACTGATCGTCTTGGGTGTGCTGCTGAGCCTTGGCCTCCCGAACCTGCTTGTGACCCGGAAGCTCGGCGATGCCACATCCGACCCCAGGTCCGACGCACCAGGCCGGCCCGCCGCGTGAACCACCGCGAGTTGATGCCATGGTGAGACGTTCAAGAGTTTTCTTCGACGATCAGACGTACCATTTTCAGACTCTTCGGGCCTTAAACGACATTCCGTATGGTGGAGCAGATACCTCGGAGGTCCTTGAGACAATCAAACACATCAAGGCGGGAGATTCCGACAGCTGGTATGGCGCTTGGGAGCGAACAGGTGACCGAGTTTCCGAACTCGCCTCTCGCACAAAAGATCCAATCAGCCGCGGCCGTGCCCTTCTGCGAGCGCACAACTACTATAGGACCGCCGAATTCTTCTTGGAACCTCATGACCCGCGCCGACCCGTTTCGTGGAAGAAGAATATCGAAACATTCTACAAGGGCCTCGACACGCTGGGCGTTAGGTGCGAGCGGATCAGTGCGCCTTTTGGCGCGCATCATCTCAACGCCCTCTATTTCCCCGGCCAGCGAGGTTCAGAGAAGCAGGCGCTGGTCGTGATATGCGGCGAGTTCGATTCGACGCTGGAGGAGCTCTACTTTATCCTGGTGGCCGCCGGGCTTGAGCGAGGTTATTCGGTTCTGGCCTACGAGGGTCCGGGGCAGGGATCGATCATTCGCGAGCAAGGTGTCCCTTTCACGCATGAATGGGAAAAGCCCACAGCAGCCGTTCTCGACGAGTTCCTACGGACACGTCCACGCCCGGCAAATATCGTTCTCGTCGGAATGAGCTTGGGTGGATTTCTCGCGCCACGAGCAGCTGCTTTCGACGAACGAATCGACGGCGTTGTTGCGTTCGACGTATTCTTTGATTTTGGCGCTATCTTTGCGCGATCCGTGCCACCCAGCGCCCTTTGGCTCGCTGGTCACGGCCTCGGTTTCCTTTCGAACGCCATTGTAAGAATCAAGTCGGCCATTTCGCCGCGTCTGAAATGGGCCCGACAAAATAGCGAGTGGACGATGGGTGCGCGCGATCTGCTTGAGACGGCGGAAACCCTTCGCGCTTATACGCTTCAAAACGTGGCGGAGCGCATAAAGTGTCATGTGCTTATCCTCGCCGGCGCAGACGATCACTTCGTTCCCATCGAGCAGGTCAAGCAATTTGAAGACAGCCTTACACAGGCCCGCAGCGTTACGACCGTCGTCTACGACCGCGACTCCGGTGGTGCCGAACATTGTCAGCTTGGCGCTGTCACGCTCTGGCATGCGGCGTTCTTCGATTGGTTGGCTCAAAAATTCCCGCTGCCCGGAGCGATAGAAGTCTGATGTTGGGCGGTGTCGATCCACGCGCGGGAAGACCCGTCGATCGGGGGTCGCTTCTGGATGTGGGCCAGCTTCTGCGCGCCTACTATGCCGGCCGTCCCGATCCCGTGCAGCCCGCGCAACGGGTGACGTTTGGCACGTCGGGCCATCGCGGATCTGCCTTCAACAACGCCTTCAACGAGGCGCACATCCTGGCGATCGCTCAGGCGATTTGTCTCGATCGCAAGTCGCGGGGCGTCGATGGTCCCTTGTTCGTTGGCATCGACACGCATGCGTTGTCGGCGCCTGCCTTTGCGACGGCGGTTGAGGTGTTCATCGGTAACGGCGTGACCACGATGATCGATGCCCGCGACGGCTACACGCCGACGCCGGTAATTTCGCACGCGATCCTCGCCTACAATCGGACTCGCACGCGCGGACTGGCCGATGGCGTCGTGATCACCCCGTCGCACAATCCACCTGCCGACGGCGGCATCAAATATAATCCGCCGCATGGCGGACCTGCCGAGGCCACGACGGCCGACGCAATCGAGCGCATTGCCAATGCGCTGTTGGCGGGCGGGTTGGCTGGCGTCAGGCGAATCCCCATCGAGCGCGCCCGTGCCTCGGCGGAGCTTCGCCGGTACGACTACACGTCGCCCTACATTGAAGATCTTGAGAATGTTTTGGACATGGCAGCCATCGCCGCCTCGGGCGTCAAAATTGGGATCGATGCACTCGGCGGTGCCGCCGTCCATTACTGGGCGCCGATCATTGATCGATACCGGTTGAATGCTACCCTGGTCAGTGAGGCGGTAGATCCGACCTTTGGCTTCATGACCGCCGATTGGGACGGTCAGATTCGGATGGACTGCTCGTCGCCCTACGCCATGGCGCGGCTGGTAGGGTTGAAAGAGCGCTTTGACATCGCCTTTGGCAACGACACCGATGCGGATCGCCATGGCGTCGTGACCCCCTCGCAAGGGCTGATGAATCCCAACCAATATCTGGCGGCGGCGATCTCGTACCTGTTCGGCTCGCGCGCTGCCTGGCCGCGAGCCTGCGCTGTGGGCAAGACCATGGTGACCAGCGCGATGCTCAACCGGCTCGCTGAGAAGCTGGGGCGTCAGCTCATCGAAACGCCGGTCGGCTTCCGCTGGTTCGTGGATGGTCTGCGCAGCGGCGCGCTCGGTTTCGCCGGGGAGGAGAGCGCCGGCGCTTCATTTCTGCGGCGAGACGGCACCGTTTGGACCACCGAGAAGGACGGCCTCGTGCTGGGACTTCTTGCAGCGGAAATCACGGCGTGCACGGACACTGACCCGAGCGCACTCTATGATGGCCTGACACAGGTGTTGGGAGCGCCCGTCTATCAACGCGTGGATGCTCCCGCGACGCTCGATCAGAAGGCCCTGTTGAAGAAGCTCACGCCGGATCGGTTGGCGATGACGGAGTTGGCGGGCGAGCAGGTGCTCGCGGTGGAGAACGCGGCGCCTGACGGCGAGCCGCTCGGCGGCGTGAGAGTGCGGACGAAAAACGGATGGTTCGCTGCGCGGCCTTCAGGGACCGAAGACGTCTATAAGATCTACGCCGAGAGTTTCCTCGGTGCTGAGCACTTGCACCGCATCCAACTCGAGGCTCAAGCCCTGATCACCAAACTTTTCGACGCCCCGCCGGCGAGCGTACGCTGACGGCCTATCCGGGACCCGTTCCGTCTTCGGCCAACCACCCGCCGGTGAAGCCTGCTCGCCGCAGCCCCGCTTGGATATGAGGACAGTCGCGCATCAGTCGCCACAACATGCCGCTGCGGTAGTTCTCGATCATCAATACGATCGGGCCCTCGTTGAGCCCGAAGTGCCAAGGCGAAACCCACCAGCCGAAAGGATTACCAGGTTCGCCCGGATGTGTCGGATTGAACGAGGCCTTGAAGCCGTACGCGTTGGACGCTTTCAGCTTGGCTTGGTGAATGCAGAAGTCGATCGCAGGCAGAACAATCTCCGGGGCGAACGGCAACGAGGCAACGACAGCCCAGGGCGCGAGCGTGCCGTCGTCAGGCCCATAGGGAACACCTCTTCCGAGGTAGTCGAAAAAATTGCGTTCGATGCCCTGCAGCTTAAGTGTTTTGGGCCCGGGGCCTTCGCTGGCCGTGATCCCCCAGCAATGCTCTCCGTAGCCAGCGAACTTGCGTGGATTATCGATGGCGTAGCGTTGCTGCACATACGTGGCACGCCGGCTGTTCTCGAAGTAGTCGATGCCCTTGTCCCGCATGAACGCGTCCTGAATTCCGCGAAAGTCGATCCAGACGTGCGAGAGTTGGTGCGTGAATAGCGGCCCCGCATAAAGATAGTCATAGCCGTAGCAATTTTCCCATCGATAGGTGGACAGCCACGCGTCGTAGCTATCTCGCGGCAATGGGTGTGTAGGGGATGCCAGCCCTAGAACATAGAGCAACAGCGCCTCGTCATAGCCTCGCCACCGATAGTCGATGAACCCGCTCTCGGGCCGCCAGCCGTGCGTCACCGTGGATTCGCCGTTCTGCGCCCAAGCCCAATTGCACCGACGGTAGAGCGCATCGGCCAGACCGCGAATTTCTCGCTCCTCTGGCGTCTCGGCGTTAAAGAAGACGCCTGCCGTAAGGGCGCCGGCCAGCAGGAAGGCACTATCGATGGTCGACACTTCGCAGTCCCAGGCGCGCCGACCGGTCTGCATGTCGAGGAAATGATAGTAGAACCCATGATAGCCTGTAGCGTCCGGCTCCGGTCCCTGCGGGCTGTTCCAGAAGAAGCGCAAGGTGGTCAGAGTGCGTTCCACCGCGGCGCTTCGCGCCATAAACCCGCGCTCGACGCCAACCGGATAGGCGGCGAGCGCCAGTCCAGTGGCAGCGATACTGGCGGGCCAGTTCGCCTGGGTCTTGTCGATGATTAGTCCGTTGGCGGGGTTCGCCTCGTGCACGAAATAGTCGAAGGTTTCGCGCTGCAGCGTCTCCAGGTCCGCACTGATCGGCCGTGTCGTTGTCATGAGGGGCGGCGAGGCCCCGCATGAGCGAAATGTGCGCGCGCATCGTTCAGCATCATGCCTACACACCATTTGGCGTAGAGGCGCGCAAACAAGGTTCCAAGCCATGTGTGCTCACGCGGCAATTCGTAGTCGATGAAAATGCGAAGATTCGAGTGTACGCCCGCCGGTTCGAGATTTAGGCCCATCGCATAGTCGCCGATGACAAGCAGGCGGTGGGCGCCGACCGTTTGCCACTGCTTCTCAAGCGGTGGTTCTCGCTTCGTGACCACCTCGTCAAGAAACACCCGCAAACCGAATGCCGTGCCGTCAAGCCGGATATGGGAACCGATTTTCTGACCTCCACCTTCGTCGAGGGACACATCCATGCGCCCGCCGCCCATTATCCCGGATGATTTGCCCATGTGGCCGGCGAGGCGCGCGGGGTCATCCAAATAAGCAAACACCTCCGTGGGCGTCGCCGTGATGACGGTCGTTTCTTCGTGGTGGCGGGCTGTCATTTAGGTGGCTCGGCTCTAACGGACAGGAGATACTTCGTGACGATGACGAGGAGGCCGACAATCGTCGTTCCCCAACCCACTTCCGTCATCATGGTCAAGCTCACGCTCTCTCTTTGTTGAAACTCTGCTAAACGACGATCGAACTCAAGCCTGGGCACGTGAAGTCCAGCGTCCGGCTGTACTGAAAAGGTTGAGATGCCCAACGACACCTCCTTGTCCGCATCAATCCATGGCCTCAGCGAAACAGATGCCCAGGTTCGACTGAAGTCCGACGGGTACAACGAGTTGCCCCGGCAGGACCGGCGCACGCCGCTGCGCATCATCCTCGAGGTCTTGCGTGAACCGATGCTGGCGCTCCTGCTCGCTGGCGGCGGAATCTATCTGGTACTCGGGGACCTCAAGGAAGCACTCATCCTACTCGCCTTCGCTACGATGTCGGTCGCAATCACCGTTGTGCAAGAGTACCGCACCGAGCGCGTTCTAGAGGCCTTGCGCGATCTCACCAGCCCGCGTGCGCTGGTCATTCGCGACGGCCAGCGCAAGCGCATCGCTGGCCGGGAGGTGGTACGCGGCGATTTCGTCGTGCTCGCCGAGGGAGACCGGGTACCGGCGGATGCAGTGCTCGTTCAAACTCACGACCTACAGACAGACGAGTCGCTGCTCACGGGAGAGTCTGTTCCGGTTCGCAAGATCGCCAGCAGCGAAGGCGTTTCGTCCAAACCCCGCAGGCCGGGTGGCGATGACCTTCCGTATGTGTTTTCAGGTTCATTGGTCGTACGCGGGACGGGTGTCGGCGAGGTCGTCGCGACCGGCGTACTAAGCGAAATCGGCAAGATCGGGCAGGCGCTCAGCACTCTGAAAACCGAGCCGCCGCGGCTTCAGATACAGACCCGCCGCCTCGCGCGATGGTTCGGCATGGTCGGGGGCGCGGTGAGTGTCGTTGCGGTGCTGCTCTACGGTACCTTGCGCGGTGGGTGGCTCGACGCGGTGCTCGCCGGCATCGCACTCGGCATGTCGATGCTGCCCGAGGAGTTCCCCGTCGTCCTCGCCGTGTTCATGGCGATGGGTGCCTGGAGGATATCGCGTGCGCGCGTGCTGACCCGGCGCGCTTCAGCGATCGAAACCCTTGGCTCCGCCACTGTGTTGTGTACGGACAAAACCGGCACGCTGACCCAGAACCGCATGTCGATTGCCGAGTTACGTGTCCAGAGCGGCGAAATCTTTCGGTCCGACAAGTCGCTTGGCGCCGAAATGCCTGAAGCCTTCCATGTCTTGGTCGAGTTCGGAATTCTCGCAAGCGCGCGGGATCCCTTCGACCCCATGGAGAAGGCCTTCCATGACCTCGGGCGAGAGCGCTTGGCGCAGACCGAGCATTTGCATGGACCCGAGTGGAAGCTCGTGCACGAATATGGGCTTCGTCCCGACCTGCTCGCCATGTCGCACGTCTGGCAGGCGACGAAGGGCGGGCAAGAATTCGTGATCGCGGCCAAGGGTGCACCCGAGGCCATCGCTGAGCTTTGCCACCTCAGTGCTGCGGATGTCGCTGCACTAACAAAGTCGGTGGACGCTATGGCCAGCGAGGGTTTGCGCGTATTGGGCGTCGCCCGCGCGTCTCTCGCGGGACCGATATGGCCGGATTCTCAACACGATTTCGCGTTCGAGTTCTTGGGCCTCGTCGGCCTTGCCGATCCGCTGCGGCAGAGTGTGCCCAACGCAGTGCGCGAATGCCGGTCGGCTGGGATCAAGGTGGTTATGATCACCGGCGACTACCCAGCGACCGCCAGAGCAATCGCCCGCCAGGCGGGCCTCGATGCCCAAGACCTCGTGACGGGCGAAGATCTTGAGCAATTGAGCGACGCGGATCTGGCTCGCCGCATACGCACGGCAACCGTGTTTGCGCGCATATTGCCGGAGCAGAAGCTTCGGATCGTCAACGCGCTTAAGGCGAGCGGCGAGGTCGTGGCCATGACCGGCGACGGCGTCAACGACGCGCCCTCTCTCAAGGCGGCGCACATCGGTATTGCCATGGGCGGACGCGGGACGGACGTGGCACGCGAGGCTTCCTCGATCGTGCTACTCGACGACGATTTCGGCTCTATCGTGACGGCCGTCCGGCTCGGCCGCCGAATCTACGACAACCTTCGCAAGGCCATGGGCTTCATCTTGGCCGTGCATGTGCCGATCGCAGGGCTGGCGCTGCTTCCGCTGCTGTTCGGCTTGCCGATCCTGTTCGGGCCCATGCACATCGCGTTTCTCGAGATGGTGATCGATCCGGTGTGTTCGCTCGTCTTCGAGGCCGAGACGGAGGAAGACGATGTGATGCGCCGGCTGCCACGACACCCCGATGAACCGCTGTTCTCGGGCTCGTTGATCGGCTGGAGCCTTCTGCAGGGTGGCTTCGCGTTTGTACTCGTTGCCGGCATCTTCATCACGGCGCTCTGGCGAGGCATGCCGGAGGCGGAAGTACGGGCGCTGACTTTCTTTTCGTTGGTGCTGACGATTGTCAGCCTGATCTTTGTCAACCGCTCCTTCAGCGCGTCGTTGGTAACAGCGCTACGCCGGCCGAATGCGGCGCTGGCATGGGTTCTGCTCGCCGTCACCGTGCTGTTGAGCCTAACGCTGCTTTGGCCGTTGGCGCGCGGGCTTTTCCGGTTCGGACCCCTGCACTTGGACGATCTCGCTGTGACGTTTGGTGCCGGTGTCGTGGTGCTCGTTCTTCTCGAAGTCTTGAAGCCCATATGGCGCGAACGCCTGGCGGCGGGAAGGCCAAAGGCATTGCCGACACAATGAGTTTGTGACGTGATCGCCAGTCTCAGCGCGCCGTCGCACCGGTGGCTGAATTGGTCACAGGCCCGCTTCGATCGGATGGTGATCGATGTCGGCGCAGGAACGCCAATGTTTCAATTGCCTCTCACGTTTGGCCAGAAGCGATAGACCAGAATGCCGAACCCGGTGACGGTCAGGTCAAGACCGACCGCCGACGCGATGATGACCAGCCAGTTGTTGAAGTCGTCGGGTGTTTGATAGTCCATGATGTGCCGACGGGATAAGTCAATATCTCAGGCAAGGCCCACGCGGTGGCCGGGCAAAGGGCCGATGATGTAGTTTCTGCGGGGCTGTCCGAGGTTTGCTTGTGGTCAAGACGAACGATGTGGATGCGGCGGGGCGTTTGACGGGCGCACGAGCGGTATCTTCAGAAGGGTCAAAAGCGTGGACTGGCCGCGTGCGGCTGGGATCGTTCTGGGCCCTTCATCGGGGCGCAATCGGCGACAACGAACTCCACGCGCATCACGCATTGCAATTCACTGCCTTGAACGGTGTTCTGAGTGTGAGCCTCGGCGGCAAAAGGATCGCGACGCCGGGAATTTTCATCGCTTCGATGCGCCGTCATAAGTTGACCGTCGTCGAGGATGCGGTGAGCCTGTATGTTGATGCGGCCTCGCCGATCGGCCGATGGTTGACCGAAATCTTCGCGTCGAGATCTCCTCGTTTGGATCCGCACGAGGTCGCGCTATTGATAGGCTTGGAAGTGGAAGCGGTGAGCGACGCGGTACTCGTTTCACGTCTGCGTACACTCTTTGCTGAGTCGAATGCCACCAAGCGCCCGCTCGACGTCCGCCTCACGAAGGCGTTGACCGTTCTCGAGGCGCACCTCGAAGAGTCCCCGTCTTTGGGGCAGCTCTCAAACGACGTTCAGCTTTCGGAGGGCCGGCTCTCGCGGTTGTTCCATCGAGAAATAGGAATGCCTTATCGGCCCTATCGACGCTGGCGACGCGTGCAGCAGGCCTTGAGTCTTTTGGAGCGCGGCGCCAATCTGACTGAGGCGGCCATAGGCGCCGGCTTTTCCGACTCCGCCCATTTCTCCAGAACCTTTCGTCAGCTCTTTGGCGTGACTCCATCGGCCATCGCCCCACTGGTGCGTCGACGGACGGCAGATTCGTTCAAGCCTTGATGGCCGGTCGCGTGCACTATGCCGGCATGCCGAACGAGGACACCGCATTCCGTGCGTTCACCGTCAGCCTGCTTGCCGTCGACGAAATCGACGGTGCGCGCCTCCTTCTCCTTGGAGTTGGTTGGAGGTTTTGGTCGTGACCGAGCAAGCGTTCACGCCCGCCCTCGGACGGGCGGGGCCGACATCCGCCTATGACCGGGCGATTCGATTCTGGACGCGTGAAGGGCGTTGGCGTCCGATGTTCGTCAAGCAGATCGATCCGCGCCCCGGCGAACGAATTCTCGACGTGGGCTGCGGCACGGGAACCCTTGCAGTGCTTCTGAAACAGCGCACGCCAAGTTGCGAGGTCGTCGGCATCGATCCGGATTCGCAAATACTCGACCTCGCTAGGGAGAAAGCTCGCTCGGCCGGGATGGCGATCGATTTCCGGCAAGGATTCGCGCGCGACGCTCATAACGCAGGCGGCGTCGACTATGACAAAGTCGTTTCGAGCCTCGTCTTTCATCAGACGCCGATGGCGGAGAAGCGAGCGGGCCTACAGGCGATGGCAGCCGCGGCCAAAGCGACCGGCGAACTCCACATCGCCGATTATGCCGAGCAGCGAAGCTGGCTAATGCGCCGTCTCTTCCGCATCGTCCAGAACATCGACGGCTTCGACAACACGCAGGCCAACGCCGACGGAGCGCTGTCGCGCCTCCTCGGCGAACTCAGCGAGGATGTGCGTATCGAAGAGGTGGTACCGACCCCAACCGGCGCAATCACGCTCTTTCGAGCGACACTTGCCAGACCGGCGAATTGAGCGCCGCCGCCGCCCGTTAAGGTGACGTTCCCGGACCGCAAAGATCGCGTCAGCCGGTGCGAAGCTGGCCAAAATCGCGCGACAGTCAACCATGGAGATCTTGGCGCACGCACCCGCCCGATTGCGTTCTGACAAGGGTGGTAAGCTATTGATGCGCCATGCGGTGAACAGAGCGAGAATTGTCAGAATAGCCGCTGATTTCCAACACTGCGCAGCGATTAGGAATCTGCCGCTCTATCCTGCTGAGCTACGGGGTCATTGCCCAGGCCATTGAACCAGTTATCCGCAGCCTGCTCAATCGCATTTTGAATTTGCCGGGGCATGGTAAGCGAGTCGTCACTGCGCCGCCGCCCTTGATAGACTTGCGGCAACCGCCGCCGAGGCCTGCCACCCAACAATAATCGACAGCGATTCGCTCGCACACATGAAAATCGCGACCTTCAACGTCAACAACATCAACGCGCGGCTGCCCAATCTGCTCGATTGGCTGAAGCGCACGCGCCCCGACGTCGTTTCGCTTCAGGAACTGAAGGCGCTCGACACGCAATTCCCACGGGCGGAGATCGAGAAGGCGGGCTATCGCGCGGTGTGGCGCGGCGAGAAGGCGTGGAACGGCGTCGCCATCTTGACGCGCGGCTTCGAGGCGGTGGTCACGCGCACTGCGCTTCCCGGCGACCCGGCCGACCCACAGAGCCGCTACCTTGAGGCGGCAGTGAACGGCGTGATCGTGACCTCGCTCTACGCCCCGAACGGCAATCCGCAGCCGGGGCCTAAGTTCAAATACAAGCTCTCGTGGATGGACCGGCTGATCAAACACGCCGCCGACCTGCGCAAAGCGGGCGTACCGGTGATCTTGGCGGGCGACTTCAACATCGTGCCGACCGACCAGGACATCTACGTCTCGAAGTCTGGCTCCTATGACAAGAACGCGCTGGTCCAGCCGGAGAGCCGCGACCGCTTCCGCAAGCTTCTGTCGCAAGGGTGGATCGATGCGATCCGCAAACTTCACCCGAACGAGCCGATGTATACATTCTGGGATTACCTGCGGAACGCGTGGCCGCGCGATTCGGGTTTGCGCATCGACCACTTCCTCTTGAGCCCGGAGGCCGCCAAGCGCCTGGTCGCAGCCGGCGTCAATCGCGATGAGCGCGCAAAACCAAAGGCCAGCGATCACGCGCCGGCTTGGATCGAACTAGACGCAGGAGGCAAGATGCCCCGACATGCAGCAAAAGCGCCTGCCAAATCGGCGAAACCAAAAAACGCGCCCGCGGAAAAGCCAAAGCCAAAGGCGAAAGGCGCCCGTCCCCTTCTGGTCATTGACGGCGACAACTTCGCGCACCGCTCCTACCACGCACTGCCGAAATCGATCCGCGGCCGCGGCGGCAAGTCGTCCGGCGCCATCGTCGGCTTCGCCAATTTTCTGATGCGCATCTACAAGGCCGAACAACCCCGCGCGGTCTTCGTCGCCTGGGACACGCTGGAAGAGCCCACCTACCGCCACGAAGCCTTCCCCGCCTACCAAAGCGGCCGCGAGTTCGACGACGCGCTGCTCGAACAGCTCGACCTGTTGCCTCAGGTCGTCGACGCCTTCGGTTTCTCCCACGCAAGCGGCGCAGGCTACGAGGCCGACGACTTCGTCGCCTCCGCCGTCGCGGCCGAACTGCGTCGCGGCGGCACGGTTCTCGTCGCCAGCGGCGACCGCGACATGTTCCAACTCGCCTCCGACGCGGCCACGATCCTCTACCCGCAGAAGGGCGGCGAGATGGCCCGCATCGGCCCGGCCGAAGTGCGCGACCGCTACGGCGTCGATCCGGCCCAAGTCCCCGACTTTATCGCGCTGCGTGGCGACCCATCGGATAAAATTCCCGGCGCACGCGGGGTCGGCGAAACGGGCGCCGCGAACCTCATCCAAAAATACGGAACCCTCGAAGCCATCCTGAAGGACGGCCGCTTTCCGGCGCAGGCCGACGAACTGCGCCTCTTCCGAAAGATCGCGACGATGGATCGGAAGGCGCCGGTGCCGAAACTCCCCGACCAAACGCCAACATGGGCGAAGGCCGCAGCCCTCATGCGCAAATGGGAACTGAATGGCGTCGCCGATCGCCTCGAAGCCCTCGCGAAAGGCGACTAATCACGCCGGACGAAGATGCGCCAACGCGCGCTTGCCGATGGCCGATCGCGTCTTCGCCGAACTGGTCCGCTTGCGCGTGCGGGCAACCTTCTTGCCCCGCGCGGTAATGTCCTTCGCGTTCTTGCCGCCCATCGCACGCGTGCTTTCGCGCTGACCCCGCGCACCGACGTGTGCCTTGCCTTCGGCCTCTTGCTGCGCCGTCTTACCAGCAGCTTCCTTGCGCTTGGTGCGGGCAAGGGTTTTCCGGTTGCGAGCCTTGCTTTCGAACTTCGAGGCTCCCGCTTCGCTCAGCGCAATGGCGATGGCCTGCCGCGGGTTCTTCACCTTGCCGCCTTTGCCCTTCGGCCCGCTCTTCAGCTCGTTGTGCTTGAACTCATGCATGACGCGGCCGATCGTCTTCTTCTGGCCGGATGATGTCTTCGGCATCGCAGATACTCCCGTGCAACAGCTCCTCGCTCGCAAACGCCCATGGTGCACGATGGTTCCAGGTCACGGGTTGACGCGAAAGCGGCCCGCATGTCCGACTACGTTGCGATGATCGCTTTAACCCTGTTCGCCGCGCTCGCCTCCGCTACGCCGACGGCGTGCACGCTGCCAATCATCGAACACGTCGAGGTCGCACATGTCGCCGATGGCGCATCGTTTGATCTCGCCGACGGCCGCCGCGTGAGATTGGCCGCACTCCTCCCGCCCCGCACCGGCGAACCGCTCGCCAGCGAAGCGCGCGCGCACCTCACGACCGCTATCGCCGGGAAGACGGTCGGCCTCGCCTTTGGCGACCGCACGACCGACCGCCACGGCGCTCTTATCGCGCACGTGTTCGCAGACGAGACTTGGGTGCAGCAATCCCTGGTGACGGCGGGCCTGGCGCGGGTGCGCACCTTCGCCGATACCGCCCAATGCGCCGCACCGCTTCTCGCGGAGGAAGCGACGGCGCGCGAGGCCAAGCGCGGCGTTTGGGCATCGCCGCACTACCGCGTCCGCAAGGTCGGCGAGCTCGACGCCGACATCGGCACGTTCCAAATCGTAGAAGGAAAGGTCACGTCCGTCGCAACGTCGCGGGGCAGGGTGTTCGTCAACTTCGGCGCTGACTACCGCACGGACTTCACGATCGCGATTTCGGCGCGCGACGCCAGACACCTGACCAAGGATGGCCTCGACCCTGCAACCTGGGCCGGAAAACAAATTCGGGTCCGTGGATGGCTTTCACGCCTCAACGGACCCGAAGTCGAACTCACGCACGCGGCGCAAATTCAAATCCTGCGCTGATGGAGGAACACATGAATAGGCTCACTATCTCTGCGTTGCTCATTATTACGACGGCCGCTCTCGCGGCGATAGCGCACGCTGAGCAACCGCCCATGCGGTACATCCAAACGGACAACCGCATGGCATTCGTGATCGACAACACCGACGCGCTATTCGCCCCAACAGAAGCGGCTCAGGACGAACTGAAGAAGCAAGGGCATCGGCCTGCGGATAGTTTTGGCGGCGAGTACACAGATTGCTCACGACCCGGCTTGAGGTGCTTTGACGCCACGTCCGGCGGCATCATGTTCGCCCTCGACATCGCCGCTTTCGACAGAAGCGCGCCGTACAATTACATGGGCTGGAGATTCGAACCGCGCTGCTTATCCATGCGTGCGACCGGAAAATGTGGGTCTGGCATCGTTCGGTTTTCACCACCAGAAAAGGGTCAGCTTCACGGGTTTTTCGTGTTCAGCGACGACGTGGGCATCGTCTCGTTTGGCTTGATCGACGAACTACAAGGCGGACTCGCAGGATTCTATTCGCTCGATGCCTCGGAGTGGAACGTTGGCCTCCTCGGCCCCGCTCACTAGAAACCAAAAGGGCCCGTTGAAGCCAATGGCTCAACGGACCCGAAGTCGAACTCACGCACGCGGCGCAAATTCAAATCATTGACTAACTCTAGGCTGCGGCGACCAAGCCGGCTTCGACCGGATCGCCCACTTCTGCAAGCAGTGCATTCTTCAGCTTGGCGAGCGCGTTCGCCTCGATCTGCCGCACACGCTCCTTCGAGATGCCGAGCTGTTGGCCCAGCGTCTCCAGCGTCACCGAGTCGTCCGTCATCTGCCGCGCGCGAATGATCGTCTGCTCGCGCGCCGTTAGCTTGTCCATCGCATGCTTGATCCACGTGGACCGCTTGGCGGAGTCGTGGGTCTGCATCACGTGCTCGTCAGGACGTGGCGCGTCGTCCGGCAGAAGATCCTGCCACTCGGACGATTCACCGGGCTCGCCCGGCGTCGCGTTCAGCGAACGGTCGCCGCCGGTCAGACGCGCGTCCATCTCTTCCACGTCGGCGACGCCCACGTGCAAGGCTTCTGCGATCTTCAAAGCCGCTTCCCGCGAGAGATCCTTTGACGGATTGCCTTCGATCTTGGCCTTCACCCGGCGCAGGTTGAAGAACAGCGCCTTCTGCGAGGCCGTCGACGTCAACCGCACGATCGACCAGTTGCGCAGGATGTAGTCCTGGATCGCAGCCCTAATCCACCAAGAGGCATAGGTCGCAAAACGAACCTTCCGCTCCGGCTCAAACCGTTGCGCAGCCTGCATCAAGCCAACGACGCCCTCTTGCATGAGGTCGCCCATCGGCAAGCCGTAATTCTTGAACCGCGCGGCCAAGGCCACGACCAAACGGAAATACGCGGTCGTCAGCTCGTGCAGCGCCTTGTGATCCTGCTTATCGCGCCAGGCGGTCGCGAGTTTCTGTTCGTGCTCGGCCTCCAACAAGTCGGTCGACATGGTCTTCTTGATGAACTGCCGGTTCGCTTTCACCGCGAACGAGGTATCGAAAATCCCCATTTTTGGCCTCCAATATTTTCCTACGTACCTAGTTGGGTATTCTTATAACGCTGTTCAACCCTGTTTGGATCGATTCTAAAATACGGCCAAAAGACGGAAAAAGGGTCCAGGGGGCTGAAACCCTGGACCCTCACAGCTTCGTGAAACTGGAGCGGGCTTAAGCTGCCCGCTGCAGTGCCGTTTCGAGACGCTTCACAGCCGCGTCCTCGTCGATCCGCTCAACGGCCGCAACCTCGCGCGCCATCCGGCCCAAGGCCGCCTCATAGAGCTGACGCTCCGAGTACGACTGTTCCGGCTGGCCGCTCGCGCGGTGAAGGTCGCGAACAACTTCGGCGATCGAGATGAGGTCGCCCGAGTTGATCTTGGCTTCGTATTCCTGGGCCCGGCGGCTCCACATCGTACGCTTGACGCGTGCTCGGCCGCGCAACGTCTGCAGCGCCGTCGCCACCACGTCCGGCGACGACAGGCGGCGCATGCCGACCGACGAGGCCTTAGCGACAGGAACGCGCAACGTCATCTTGTCCTTGTCGAAGTTGATGACGAACAGTTCCATCTTGATGCCGGCGACTTCCTGCTCGACGACCGAGACGATGCGGCCCACGCCATGAGCGGGGTATACGACCCAGTCATTCGTCCGGAAGTCCGGCCGCTTGAAGACCTTCGCCACCGGTTTGACGGCCATGGGCGGCACGATGGCGGGCTTCGCCGCGGTACCGGCCACGATCTTCGGTTCGAGCTTGGCGACGGGCTTCACGTCGGCCTTGGGGACGACCTTGATGTCGGGCTTAGGCACGGCTTTGAGTTCGGGCTTCTTCGCCTCAAGCTTGTGACTGGCCTTCACTTCAACTTTAGCGGTAGCTTTCAAAGGTTGCACCTTCGCCGTCGCCTTCATAGGCTTCGCGGCAGCAGCAGTTTTGGTCGCGGGCTTCTTCGTGGTCATCCGATCTCTATCTTTCTCGCTCGACTTGCGGTCAGTCATAGGCATTGGGCAACACTGCTATGCTCCCCAACGCGCGGGCGGGCCGGGCGTTGCTGGGTCAGGTACTCCGCCGATTTGGAAACGATCCGTTGCGAAATATTCGTACGGCGTCCGCGGAGGCTAGGCTGGTCCCCACGTGCTTCTTTTGACCGCAAATTTTCTCTGTGCTGAATCCAAGTGTCGAAAATGTAACACGAAAAGTGGGAAAAATAAAGGCGCCGCTTGGCGTTAACCAATATTTCGTGCTTGCAACACGCGTGAGTTTGCAAACGATTTTGGCCGAAAACAGCCAATCCGAAAATCACGCACAAATGGAAGTTATTAACGCACTCAACTGTGAAATGGGGATAACTAGCTGCCCGACCCCGGCTTGGGGCTGAAGAACTTTTCGAACTTGTCCGGAACGGATTCGAATTCCTTCGAGTCGGGGGGTGGCTCACCCTTCACGGTGATGTTCGGCCACTTGCCGGCAAATTCCTTGTTCAGCGACAGCCACTTCTCGATGCCGGGCTCGGTATCCGGCTTAATGGCGTCCACCGGGCACTCCGGCTCGCACACACCGCAGTCGATGCATTCGTCCGGGTGGATGACGAGCATGTTCTCGCCTTCATAGAAGCAGTCGACCGGGCAAACCTCGACGCAGTCCATCAACTTACATTTGATGCAGCTCTCATTGACGATGTAGGTCATGGCGCGGTCTTGCGAGAACGTCTTTCGTGAGTGGAAGAAGTGGTCGCGAAACCGGTACCACTTCGCATCTGCCGCAACAACCCTTTGGGAAGTGCGAGAACGCGTCTCAATCGTCGCGTTGACCACGTGTGAAGGTCGACATGTCGCGCCGCTCTTTCTTGGTCGGACGCCCGGCGCCTTTCTCGCGCGGGGCCGGGGCCTCCTCTTCGGGCGGCAAGGCCTCACGCGGCGGCGTTAAATCTTCGTAGAGCAAACGCGCTTCCGGCGCCGGCCCGCGCCGCTCACCGCCCGCCAACACCTTGATTACGCGCACGTGGGGCCCGGCGGGGAAGGTCAACACGTCGCCGAGCTTCACGATCGTACTCGGCTTTTCACAACGCTCGCCGTTGATACGCACGCGACCGCCCGAGACCATCGTCGCGGCCAACGTGCGGCTTTTGAAGAAGCGCGCGAACCAGAGAAATTTATCGACCCGCTGCAAACCTACTTCCGGAATTTGAGCGCCGCGAGCGCCGCGAAAGGCGAATCCGGATCGACGACGAACGGCTTCTCCGGCCGCCGCTGAGGCCGCGGCTTGCTATCACCCTCGCCGCCCTTGCGATGATCCTTACGCTTTTGCTCATGCCGTGGCGGCTGCTGTTGCGACTCGGCTGGCTTCGCGGCCACGACCTCGGTGGCAGGCGCACCATAAGGTGCAGCCGTGATCGCAGAGGCGCGCTTCGACCGGTGATGCTGCTGCGGCTGTTGCTGAGGCCGAGGCTTCGACGGGCGGCGCTCTTCGCGCCGCTGCCGCGTCTGCCATTGCACGACTTCGGCCCCAGCCTCGTTCGTCGTCTTGCGCTCACGGAAGCCCAATGAGCGCAGCACCTGCGTCAAATCCTCTTCGCCACAGCCCAGCACCGACATCATGTCTGGCGTCACCACGAACGCCTCGGGCATCTGCCCGCTCTGCCCCTTGCCGCGAATGATCTCGCCAAGCCGCTCGAGCATGTCGATGCGCACCGCGCGCGGTCCGCAAACGCGGAAGCCAGCGGCTTCATAGAACCCGGCCGCAACCGTCGTATCGGTGGGCGATGACGTCAGCCCCGCCGCCGGCGGCGGTGGAATATCGGTCAGCCCCTGATGCACCGCCCACAGCAGAGCTTTCAACTTCGCCGCCGCAGGCTTCACCAACGCCGGCAAGAAAATCGAAAACGCCCCGAAGCGAACGCCAAGCCGGCGCAACGGCGCTCGATCGGCCTGCTGGATCGCACGCAACTCGCGCGTCACCGCCTGCCGCGAAACCGATCCAAGATTTTCGTAAAGCTGGAACGCCAACCCGCGCGCGACGCCCTGCAGCGGCGAAGCAAACAACGGCACATCCGCCGCCGGCACTTCTTCTGCAGGCGTAGCGCTCGTCTCCGGCACGTCGGCGGCATCAGCCTGCTCGGCGGCCTCTGACGTCTCTTCTGCCGTCGCCTCTTCAGTCGGCGCAGCTTCGGCTTCCGTGGAAGCTGGCGCTTCGTCCGCCGCAGCCGGAGCAGGGGCAGGCGTCGGCGCAGCCACTTCGGCCTTCGGCAATTCCTTGTTCAACTCGACTTGCACCGCAAGCAACGGCGCGAGGGTCTTCACGATATGATGCGTGACCCATTCCTCAAGCCGGTCGCTCGCCCGCTCGCGCGCCGCCGTCGAGAGTAAATCGTCGGCCAAAAGTTCGACGCGCGGATGCAGCGCATCGTGCCCCTTCTTCAACTGCGCAACGATCCCGCCGTTCCACCACAAGCGTCCATGCTCGGAGAGCGTGATCGCGGCCTCCGGCGCATTGGTCAGCGCATGCGCCCGCGAAGCGATCTCGCCCGCGAGGCCTTTGAGCGCCGCCGCGCGCAACGCACGCCCATGGATGCCCACCGCACGTGGATCGGCGACGAACGAGAAGCCTTGTAAGCGGCCTACATATTCATTCTCGACCAGCACTTCGCCTTCGTCGTTGACGGTCGCGGCGAACTCTTCGTCGTCGCGCAAGGCGCGCATCAACACACTCGTGCGCCGGTCCACGAAGCGCTGCGTCAGCTTTTCATGCAGCGCATCCGACAAACGATCCTCGACCGCCCGCGTCCGCTCCTGCCACGCCGCCGCATCGCTCAGCCATTCCGAACGGTTCGCGACATAGGTCCACGTGCGGATATGCGCGATACGCTGCGAGATCGCATCGATGTCGCCCTCGACATTGTCCAGCCGCGACACGTGCCCGTTCATCCAATCGTCGGGCAGCACGCCTTCATGGCTCATCAGATGCTCGAAGATATTGCCGATCAAACGCGCATGTTCTTCGACCGCAATCTTGCGGAAGTCGGGAATCTGACACACCTGCCAAAGCTGCTTCACGCCGGCAGGCCCCTGCGCCTTCGCCTGCACGTTCTCTTCGCCACTCAAGATGCGCAGCACCAGCTGATCGTCGGCCGCCCGCGCGCGCGACAAACCGCGCGTCGGCGGCAACGCGTCGAGACTGCGATCGAGCGCGGCGATGCTTCCGAAATCGAGATCCGGATTGCGCCACTGCGCGACGCGCACCGGGTCAAAGCGATGGTTCTCGATCGCCTCGACCGTTTCTTGATCCAGCGGCTCCGCATCGGCGGTGACGCCGAACGTGCCATCGTTCATATGCCGTCCCGCACGGCCCGCAATCTGCGCCAACTCGTTCGCGCGCAAAGGCCTGCGCACCGCGCCGTCGAATTTCTCCGTCGCAGCGAACGCCACATGGTCGATGTCCATGTTGAGACCCATGCCGATCGCATCGGTCGCCACCAGAAAGTCGACGTCGCCCGATTGATAGAGCGCGACCTGCGCGTTGCGTGTGCGCGGAGACAACGCGCCCATAACCACGGCGGCGCCACCGCGCTGACGCCGCACAAGCTCGGCGATCGAATAAACCGCATCCGACGAGAACGCGACGATCGCCGACCGCCGCGGCAGGCGCGTCAACTTACGCGCGCCAGTATAGGCGATATCCGAAAACCGCGGCCGCCCGATAAACTGCACGCCCGGCACCAGCTTCTGGATCAACGGCCGCATGGTGTCTGAGCCGAGGAAGATCGTCTCCGACCGCCCGCGCGCATGCAGCAGCCGGTCGGTGAACACGTGTCCCCGCTCAGGATCGGCCGCGAGCTGGATCTCGTCGATCGCCAAGAACTCCGCGCCGATATCGACCGGCATGGACTCGACCGTCGCCACCCAATGCGTGGGCGCCTTCGGGATGATCTTCTCTTCGCCGGTGATCAGCGCGACGGCGTGCGCGCCTTTCGCGGCGACCACCTTCTCGTAGACCTCGCGCGCGAGCAGACGCAGCGGCAGGCCGATCATCCCGCTCTGGTGCGCCAACATGCGTTCGATGGCGTAGTGCGTTTTGCCCGTATTCGTCGGGCCGAGAACGGCGGTGACCCGGCCGTAGGGAGTTGTCATTGATATGGTTTCCGAGAGAGCGGCCAAACCTCTTGCCTGCGGCCCGACGCGTTTGCAAGCACCGCGGCGCGCCGTCCCCAGGGGGTTGTGGAAATCTTGTGCCGGATTTGGACCACAAACGGAACGGACCATGTCCGAATCACTGACTCGAACACCTTCGGTCTTTGTTCACGCACAATCTATAGCGGTATCAAATGCTTAGGTGCATATGATGATCGTCAATCTCAATTGTGTCGCCAATCCGTTATAACACCGTCGCACAACTCGTCCGTGTACGGAGCGATAAGCCGGTGCGAAGGATTCGCATACGCGAAAACTCCGTGCCCGGAATGAAATGATCCGCACGCGGATTATCAGTTGACGGAAAATCAGTCCCTGTGGAAAACCTGGGGAGCTGACCGAAACAGAGTTAGAACAAATACGGTTCAAAGGATCGACGAGCCCAAAGTTCTATTTCGTTCACCCCCTAGACCTAGGGCTGCGACAGTGTTCCGGACGCAAGCAACCCTAGCGTCCACGACATTCATTCGCGGTGGGTTTGACCCACTTCGGCTTTGGCCGAATACTCCGCGCCAATCCCGCAAATGCGAACTCCCCGGACCAACCCATGAGTGAATTCCCCAAGGCGTCCCTGACCGACTGGCAAAAGGCGGCTTCAGCCGACCTCAAAGGGAAACCCGCGGATTCCCTCACCTGGGCGTCGCCCGAGGGAATCCCGATCAAACCGCTCTACACCGCCGCCGACCTCGAAAAGCTTGAGGTCCAGAACTCGATGCCGGGCCTCGCCCCCTACACGCGCGGCGTCCGCGCGACAATGTACGCCGGCCGCCCCTGGACCATCCGCCAATACGCGGGCTTCTCGACGGCGGAAGAATCGAACGCCTTCTACCGCAAGAATCTGGCGGCCGGCCAAATGGGCCTCTCGATCGCCTTCGATCTGGCGACCCACCGCGGCTACGACAGCGACCACCCGCGCGTGGTCGGCGACGTCGGCAAGGCTGGCGTCGCCATCGACAGCGTCGAGGACATGAAAATCCTCTTCGACGGCATCCCGCTCGACAAGATGTCGGTGTCGATGACCATGAACGGCGCCGTCATTCCGATCATGGCGAATTACATCGTCGCCGCGGAAGAGCAGGGCGTCAGCGTCGGCCAACTCTCGGGCACGATTCAAAACGACATCCTCAAAGAATTCATGGTGCGCAACACTTACATCTACCCGCCCGAACCATCGATGCGCATCATCGCCGACATCATCGCCTACACGGCTGAGAAGATGCCGAAGTTCAATTCGATCTCGATCTCCGGCTATCACATGCAGGAAGCCGGTGCGACCGCGGTGCAGGAACTCGCCTTCACGCTCGCCGACGGCATTGCCTACGTGCAGGCCGCAAAGTCAAAGGGCCTCGACGTCGACGACTTCGCCCCGCGCCTATCGTTCTTCTTCGCCATCGGCATGAACTTCTTCATGGAGATCGCAAAACTCCGCGCCGCCCGCATGATGTGGGCGAAGATCATGAAAGACCTCGGCGCGAAGAAGTCGGAGTCGCTGATGCTCCGCACACACTGCCAAACCTCGGGCGTCTCCCTCACCGAACAAGACCCGTACAACAACGTCGTGCGCACCGCGTATGAGGCGATGGCCGCCGTCCTCGGCGGCACGCAATCGCTGCACACGAACTCCTTCGACGAAGCGATCGCGCTGCCGACGGAATTTTCCGCCCGCATCGCACGCAACACACAGCTCATCCTCCAAAACGAAACCAAGATCACCCACGTCGTCGATCCGCTCGGCGGCTCCTACTACGTCGAGTCCCTCACGCACGCGCTGGCCAGCCACGCGCAAACGTTGATCGACGAAGTCGAAGCGATGGGCGGCATGACCAAGGCCGTCGCGACCGGCTGGCCGAAGCTCAAGATCGAAGAAGCCGCCGCTCGCCGCCAGGCCGCCGTCGACCGCGGCCAAGAAGTGATCGTCGGCGTCAACAAATTCCGCCTCGAAACCGAAGCCGACCTCGACGTCCGCGACATCGACAACGACAAAGTCCGCGCCCAACAAGTCTCACGCCTACAACGTATCAAAGGCACGCGCGACCAAAAGAAACTCGACGCGACGTTGGCCGCCCTCACCGAAGGCGCGCGCGGCGACGCAAACCTCTTGGCGCTCGCCGTCGAGGCCGCCCGCGCCCGCGCGACGGTCGGCGAAATCTCCGACGCGATGGAAAAGGTTTTCAAGCGTCACCAAGCCGAAACGAGGTCGATCAGCGGCGTCTACGGCGCGGCTTATGAAGGCGACGCGGGCTTCGCCAAAATCCGCGACGAAGTCGAAGCCTTCGCCAAAGACGAAGGCCGCCGCCCGCGCATGCTGGTCGCCAAGATGGGCCAAGACGGCCACGACCGCGGCGCCAAAGTCATCGCCACCGCCTTCGCCGACCTAGGCTTCGACGTCGACGTCGGCCCGCTCTTCCAAACCCCGGCCGAAGTCGCGAAGGACGCCATCGACAGCGACGTCCACGTCATCGGCATCTCGAGCCAAGCCGCAGGCCACAAAACCCTCATCCCCGAACTCAGCGCCGAACTGAAGAAGCAAGGCGCCGAAGACATCCTGGTCGTCGTAGGCGGCGTCATCCCCGCCCAAGACTACGACATGCTGAAAAAAGCCGGCGCCGCCGCCATCTTCGGCCCCGGCACCAACATCCCCAAAGCCGCCAGCGAAGTCCTAAAACTCATCCGCGCCCGGGCGAAGCAGGTCGCCTAACTCAGCCGCGGAACGATCGCCGCATCAAAAGCTGATGCAGCGGCTGCCGCGTCCAGCCGGCGTCGGCAAACGCGCGCGCCGGGCCGCTCGCGCGCTGAATCTGTGGCGCGCGAAGCGTATGCGCCGGATAGCGATGACGCCACGCCGCGACCAAACGCAGAGCATCGCGCTGCGCGCTATCGCGATCGATCAAGCTTTGAACCGTTAGCGTGGCCCCGTCGACGACCTGAAACACCAATTGCGCTGAACCCAAACGCCAAGCACGTAAGGGAACGACGGCCGCACGGATGGCCTCGCCACCGGTCTGCCAAGGCATATACGAGCTGTCCTCGCAATCGACCGCGCACGCCCACGTGGCGGCGCCTTCGGTTGAAACCTCGATCACGTCCGCGCCTCGCGCGAAGCCCTCCGACGGCGCAGCAACGAAGCCCGGCATCTCATCGACCGCCTCAAACCCGCGCGACCGATAGAGCCGCACCGCGCGTTCATTCTGCGCGAAAGCCTCAAGCTCGATCCAGCGATCGCCTCGCGCCTGGCTCGCGGCAATCGCGTCATCCAGCAACTGAGCCGCCGCGCCGCTCCCGCGTTCGGTCGGCCGCGCACCCATGACGGCGATGCGCGTGCGTTGCAGAGGCCGCGGCGTGATCGTCGCGAAAGCGACAACAACGTCGCCGCGGCACGCGACCGAGCTCATCGCGACGTCGATGCCCTGCCGCCGCACGAACGCGCGCCATCCGTCCGAGTCCAACGTCGGGAACTTCAACAGATAATCCGAAAAGGCCGCATTGAACGCGTCGCACAGCGCAGCGGCGGGCACACGCGCCGCATTCACGATGGCGAAGGACGTCCCGTCGCTCAAGCTATTTCGAGATTTCGACCGTCATCGTGTTCGTCTTCGCACGAATGACGATCTGCCGCGTCGTCGCCAAATCGAGATCGAGCGTCACGCGCGTCTGAATCGGCGTCAGCACCTGCGCCGAAACCTCCGGCCGGCAAGCGACAAAGTCGACATTGACCGTCCCGTTCGCGCCAGGCCCTGTGACGACTAGCGTCGGGTTCGTCCACCCCGCGCTCTCGGCGACGCCGAACGCATCAATCAACACAGCGCCCGGTTCAGCCGAAATCCGTGCCGAGTCGATTTGATAAAGAATCTGCCGGTCGCACGCCGCCTTCGGCGCCGCCGTGGCGTTCGCAGCCGCCCCAATCGCGCCCGCAGCAAGCAGAATCGCAAAACCTGATCTAATCACGAACACCCCTCCACATATTGCACCTGGGGCTCGACGCCCGCGCGATAGTTCAGAACCTTCGCACCATCCGTCTCGAACACCAACTGGACCTTCCCGTCGCCGCCTTTGACGACCAGATAGTGCCCCTCGGGTCCCGTGTATTTGTGCGGCTGCACTTCGACGCGGCCCTTGTAGAGCTCAAGCACTTGCGGCTCACCATCGCCGATCTTCGCGCCGGTGTCGGTTGCCTGGTCCGATCCGGGCGGAACGTCCAAGCGCACGACAACGCCGTCGGCCGTCATGAACGCGAGGTTCGGCAACGCGCCATCCGCCTTGTAATAGCGGCAGGCCTCTTCCTTGCTGGCGCCTTCGACGAGCGGCACCAGCTTGTGCCCAAGCGCGGCTTCCGCCTCGGCGATCTTCATCCCGAATCGCATCTTGCCGAACCCGTCGCCCGTCACCGCGGGCGACCCGCTTTGGGAACCGCACGCGGCCAATCCAGCCACGCACAGCGCGGCGAGGGAGAAATTCCTGAGAAATACCGTCATTTGCTGAGTTATCCACACTGACCGAAGTCACAACAACACGGGATATAGCGCAAAAGTAAGGCGGCGGCTGCCGGGCCCCGGGTAGAATCCGAATCGGTAGGAGATTCGCAAAATGGATTGGATTTCGCTCCTCGTGGCGTTTGCCGCGGCGCTCGCGCTGCTGATCGGTGTCGTCCACTTCGTGATCTGGCTGACCGACGTCGTCGGCGCAAAAGGCTTCCTCGGCAAAGACATCGGCGAACGCCTCGCGCGCATCGCTGAGGTCGCGGAGCGAACCGAACGCACCGTGCGCGACGAACAGCAACTCATGCGCAAGGAATCCGACGAGCGCGGCCGCGCGCTGCGCAAAGAGGTCGGCGACGGCATCCTGCAATTCGGATCGTCCGTGCAAACACAGCTGTCCGACGGCCGCGTTGCGGTCGACAAGCGCATGGAAGAATCCGCCCGCACGCAAACCGAATTCGCCAACGCGCTCCGCGACGAAGTCCGCAAAACGATCGCGAGCTTCGGCGAAGGCCTGAAGACCGACGTCAAGACGCTGACCGACGCCAACGCCGCCAGCCAGGAAATGCTGCGCCAAGTCGTGACCGAGCGCCTCGACAAGATGCGCATGGACAACGAAGTCAAGCTCGAGGCGATGCGCGCGACCGTCGAAGAAAAATTGCAAGGTACGCTGGAAAAGCGCCTCGGCGAATCCTTCACCATGGTCTCCGAACGCTTGGAGATGGTGCACAAGGGCCTGGGCGAAATGCAGTCGCTCGCCATCGGCGTCGGCGACCTGAAGCGCGTGATGTCGAACGTGAAGGACCGCGGCGGCTGGGCCGAAGTCCAACTCGGCGCCATGCTCGAACAAGTCCTTGCGCGCGACCAATACGTGACCAACGCGAAGGTCGAAATCGGCGCGACCGAAATGGTCGAATTCGCCGTACGCATGCCGGGCCAAGGCGAAGGCGTGGACGTGCTGCTCCCCATCGACGCCAAATTCCCCAAGGAAACCTACGAGCGTCTCATGATGGCGTGGGAAGCCGGCGACGGCGAAGGCATGCGCACGGCCGCCGACGAGCTCGCCGGGGTCATCGAAGGCGAAGCCAAACGCATCTCGACCAAATACATCCGCCCGCCGTCCACGACCGACTTTGCGGTCATGTACGTGCCGACCGAGGGCCTCTTCGCCGAAGCGATGCGCGCACCCGGCCTCGCACAGCGCATCCAACAACGCTACCGCGTCACCATCGCCGGCCCCTCGACGCTGCACGCGCTGCTCAACAGCCTGCAAATGGGCTTCCGCACCCTCGCCATCCAAAAACGCTCCAGCGAAGTCTGGCGCGTGCTGGGTGAAGCGAAAGCCGAATTCCAACGCTACGCCGAAGTCTGGGACAAGCTCGACAAGCAACTCCAGACCGCACAGAAGACGATCCAAGACGTCGGCATCCGCACCCGCGCCGTCGAACGCAAACTGCGCCAGGTCGAAGTCAGCGATCTACCGGCAGGCGCCCAAGTCCACCTCGAACTCGCCTCGCCCATCGACGACGGCGACAGCGAACCCGTTCAACTCCCCGTCCGTCGTCTTCAGTAGTTAGGAAGCACAGTCGATCGGCGCAGGCTTATCCTGCTGCGAGGCGCGTAACGACACGCCCCTGACCCCGTCGATGGTCGCCTTCAGCCGGGCCGCCTGGCGCAGGTTGAATGCGAACCACGGCGCCTTGTTCAGCAAGTAATCGCACGCGGGCTGGTTCAACACCCAGTTCATCGGTGCGGCCTCACCCAGCGACGGATCGGGCTTAGGCAGCGCGATGTGGATCATCCGCACGCGCGGATCGCCCGCTTCGGTGGTCTGCGCGCGGCAAAAGTCGCGGCGTAGAATATTGAGCGCGTCACGCCCATGCGCCGTCCTTGTCGCGGCGAGGCCGAAGATCGGCGCCATCGACTGCGGCACGATCGACTGATCCTGCGGCTTCAACGTCGCCCCGGCTTGAAGAGCCTCGACGCAGCGCTCCGCCGGTTGCGGATCGTCGCAGCGGATTGTCACCTGCGCGCCGTCGTCCGCAATGTCTTCCAGCATGCGCCGGCAGCGGCCGTCATGCGCGCGCGGTGGCTGCTCGGCGTCGAGGTCGTTGCTGATCACCACCACGATCGGCACAACGTTCAACGTCGGATCCTCGGCGTTCAGATCCTCGATCGCGCGGCCCAACTCCCACACGGTGCGCGCGCCGTAATTCTCGAAATAACCGCCGTCGATGATCTGATACGACGCCCCCATCGGCCCCGCGCTGACAAACCGCCCTGCCGGCGAGATGAACGGAAACCGCGCCGAATTCGTCACGGCCGTCGCAAGCCGCACGTCGCGCGACGCCAACCGGACGAAATCGCCGCTGTCGGGAAACAGCGGCCTCTCTTGAGACCAGCGGATGGTTGACGTGATCATGCGCTTGCCGGACTTAAGATCCGTGCCGTTCAACATCAGATGCGGCAACAGATCGACCGGCGCACGGCTATCGCTCTGCGGCGAGAAGCGAAGGCCCAGAAATCCCTGCGGCACATGCCGGGGCAGGGCGAAGCCGCGGTTCTTGGCCCACATCGTCTCGAACGTATGCTCAAGCGCCGCGTTGCGATCGGGAATGCCAGCCCACGTCCACAACGGCCCGACCATGCTGCCGAACATGTCGTTGAGGAAGTACGTCGCAATCGTCGACGACAGCAAATCCTTGGTCGCGAACTTGGCCATCGCCGCCCGTGTATCCGGATCCTCCCAATCGAGCACGCCGTCCTCGCGTCCGCGCGCGCGCACCATTCGCACATAGGTCGCAGCCCCCAGACTGCCGCCTGACACGCCGCTCACCGCAAATAGATGCCGCCCGAAATCGCCGTTCGTCTTGTTGTCCAGCATGCGCATCGCGCCGAGCAACCACACCGCCGCACGGCTCGCGCCGCCTTCCGCTGCGACCAGGACGACCGGCAAACGCTCGGACCCCGGCGACGCACGCCGCCGCGCCTCAACCCATTCGCGCAGCGCCGTCTTGAGATCCGGCCTGCAAATCCCGCGCTCCGCCCCGGTCGTACGGCAATCCTCGTCACCGCGCGGCTCGACGATGGGCGTCTGCGTCAATCGAACGACATGCTTGTCCACCACAAGCGGCGGCAACAAAAACCAGATGCCCAGCGCGATCGTGCCCAACGCATTGCTCATACGCTTCACGCGCTGCGACTCGCCCGGCATCAGATGCAAAGGCGCGGCCCGGTTCACGCACCACCGCACGAGATAGATGAACCGCTCCACCATTCCGCGCACGATCGCCAGCGCAATCACCAACGGCCCGACGGCAAAGGCCAGCGCCCCGATCGCCGTCGTCGGCGCATCGAACTGGGAAACGAAATCCGGCGCCACGCCGATACAGATCAGCGCCGCCAAGCTGCACAGCAGCGACAACACCGCGAACGGCCAACCGAACGGCGAATCCGCGATGATGCGCGTCGCCCGATAGCGCGACATCCAATCCGGCGCGTCGAACGCATTCATCCACCGGAACTCGGTGCGATAAACGACGAACATGAACAACAAACCGACGAGCCCGAAGCTCAGCAACTCCGCGCCCAACAGTCCGGTGAAGAAATGCCCGCTCTCGATGGCGAACAGAATCGGCAGCACCGTCATCGCACCGGCAAACAGCAACGCCATCCGCGGCGCCCACTCGTTCGACCACGCGATGTGATCCTCGCGCGCCAGGTGCCCATAGCGGGGATGCGCGTCCTCATCGTCGTTGAGCCGCACCGAATGCGAAGCGCGCTTACGCCGAAGCCGCGCCTTGTCCGTCTCCCCATGGTTGCGCTGGGCGGTCAAGGCGGCGCGAGTCCAGAACCACGCTGACAACCCCAACGTCATCGCGGCCAGTGCAAAGAAGAACGGCCGCGCGGACACCTTCAACTGCCAGATCGGCGTCTCCATGCCGGCGAACATGTCGGGCATCTGCGGCGGCAGCCACACGGCGAAGAACGCCACGAACGGCACGGCCACCCCGATGGGCTCCTCGACCCACCGATAGAGAAGCTGCTCCGTCCTCTTGAGGGCGCGTGAAAAGGACATGAATTTCCGTGGGCCAACCCGAGGCTCAAGGGCGCGTCAGCGCCTGAGCGAATCACTCATGCGTATCCCGCGCATTGTCTGGGGTGGCAGGGGCCCTGCCCATCCCAAGGAACCGGGTTTCAACAGGCTATGTGACGCCGCCCACGAGGGCCGCCGGGGTGTTGAGATCGCCCGCCCCAATGCGCGCTTCTCTTTTCTCGTTTCTGCGTTAAACACGCCGGAACCGCTTAGGGGGGGGCATACATGGACTATCTGATGCAGCTGGCCGCGGACCCCGCGGCATGGGTGGCTTTGGTCACGCTGATCGCGATGGAAGTCGTGCTCGGCATCGACAACCTGATCTTCATCTCGATCCTGACCAACAAGCTGCCCGAAGCCGACCGCGAACGCGCCCGTCGCATTGGCATCGGCCTGGCTCTGGTCATGCGCCTGATGCTTCTGGGCACCGTAGCCATCATCGTGCAGCTGACGGAACCGATCTTCAACCTGTTCGGTCACGGCTTCTCCTGGCGCGACCTGATCCTGATCGCGGGCGGTCTCTTCCTCGTGTGGAAGGCGACGAAGGAAATCCATCACAGCGTCGACCCCGACCCGCACGACGATCTGTTCGACACCAAGAAGGCCGCGCTCGGCTTCTCCGCCGCGATCACGCAGATCCTGATCCTCGACCTCGTCTTCTCGATCGACAGCATCATCACCGCCGTCGGCATGACCGAACACATTCCGATCATGATCATCGCCGTCATCGTCACGGTCGCTGTGATGCTCCTCGCCGCAACCCCGATGGCGAACTTCATCAACGCGAACCCGACGGTCGTGATGCTGGCGTTGAGCTTCCTGCTCATGATCGGCATGACGCTGATCGCCGAAGGCTTCGGCGTCCACGTGCCCAAAGGCTACATCTACGCCGCGATGGCCTTCTCGGCCGGCGTCGAGGTCCTGAACATGGTTGCACGCAGACGCGCCAAGCGCCGCACCGAAGCGAGGAAGGCAGAAGCGAAAAAATAGAGGTGAGATAAAGTAGGAGTGAGAAGTGAGAGACCGTCTCTCACCCCTCACTCCTCATCCCTCGCTTCAATTCGCGCGTTCGACCGGTGTCAGGCCAATGTCGATGCGCCGGCCGCCCCGCAACAGCGAGACGGTCACCGACCGCCCAATCTGCTCGCCGTTCAACCGGCGCAGCAACTCGTCGACGCCTTCGATCGGCCGCCCGTCGAGCGCAACGAGAATATCGCGCATCAACAATCCCGCTTTGTCGGCGGGGCTGCCCGGCTCAATCCCATTGATCATCGCGCCCGAAGCGCCCGTTTCTGCCGCCAACTGCAGCCGCCGCGGAATGGAAATCGTCTGCGCCGCGACGCCGACAAACGCGCGCCGTACGCGCCCGTGCCGCACAAGCTCGCTCAACACAAAGCTTGCCGTGTTACTGGCCACGGCAAAGCAAATGCCCTGCGCACCCATGATGACCGCGGTATTGATACCGACGACCTCACCGCGTGAATTGACGAGCGGCCCGCCCGAGTTGCCGGGATTGAGTGCCGCGTCCGTCTGAATGACGTCGTCGATCAACCGCCCCGACTGCGAGCGCAATGAGCGCCCAAGCGCCGACACGACACCCGCCGTCACCGTCGACTCAAATCCGAGCGGATTGCCGATCGCGACAACGAGATGCCCAGGCTTCAGCGTCTTCGAATTGCCGAGCGAAGCATACGGCAACTTCACCGGGGCATTCGCATGCAGCAAAGCAAGGTCGGTATGTGGATCGTCGCCGATCACCCGCGCCTCGAACGTCTGCTGCTCCGGCGTGGTCAACCGTGCCGCCGTCGCGCCCTGCACGACATGACTATTCGTCAGCACGAACCCGTCCGACGAAATAATCACCCCAGACCCGGTACCGCCACGGCCACTCTTGCCCAACGATTCGACGCGCACAACGGCGGGACCGACGGTCTCCGCGACGCCGGACACGGTCTGCGAATAGGCATCGAGCAGCCGGTCGTCGCCGCTGTCGGTTCGAGATCGCAGCGCGTCCTCGTCATTCAGACGAGCCGCCGCGGACAGAAAAGAAACTTTGTTGGGAATAGCGCTCATGGTGAAAGGAGATTTGTGCAACGCGAACAAATTTCAAGCGCGCACAAAGGCCTCGCAGAAGCAGGGTCATTTAACGCAAAAGGGGCCCCAACTGGGGCCCCTCCGTTATCAGGATTGCCAGAACTCACTCCGACTTCTGCACACCGTCCACGGTCACCTTGCGCGCGTGCGCCAGTGCGACGCCGTAGGGCGTGTCGGTCATGATCTTCACCGGCACCATGAACTTCTTCACCGGCCCGCCGGCAGAGCTTTCCATCGGCGCGAGCCATGTCGTGATGACGGGGATGGACTTGCCCTTGTTCAGGTTCGGCTTGAAGCCCGCGAGCTGCTTGTAGATGACGGTGCACTTCACCGCCGGTCCCGAATAACCGCCGTCGGTTTTCACTTTATCCTGACCGACATAATTCAATTCGATGTCGTAACGGCGGCGTCCGTCGAACACGCGAACCGTCTCGCCGCACGGCTTGGCGGTCGATTGCGAAATACCCGACAACGCAAACACAAGTCCCGACAGCGGATCGAGCGTCCCGCGCTTCTGCTCTTCCGTGACCGGAAAACGCTCGGTGTTGTACGGCGGATCCGAGAACAGCTGAATGCCGGCCGACGAATAGACCAGGCCGACCTTCTGGTTCGTCTTCTCGTTGTTCGTGTTCGAATCATACTTCTGCGGCACCAGTCCGTTGCCGCCGACGGCGCCGACCGATGTCGCATCGATGATCGCCTCATAGAACGAGTTCACGACCCCGGCCGTCTTCAGGCGCGACACCGCCGAATACGAATTGCCGGCAAAGCTCGACTTGATGCCGATATTCCCCAGATTGAATCCGCCCAGATAAACCTGCCAGACAAGCTGCACAGTGCTTGCGGGGCCGGAGCCCTGCACGACCGGCTCGGCCGGGGGCGCGGGAGCGTCCACGGCTTGTGCCGCGAAGGGAACAACAGAAAGACTCGTCGCCAAGAACAAGCGCTTCAGCATAGACGATCAAACCTCGTGAGTGGGTCGGGTCGAAGGGCCGTGGGTGTTTCGGAAGGCCCACTTGTATCATCGACCACGATGGTTGAATTGTGGCGGAAATCTCGTGGCCTCTTCAAGCTGCATTCGTCACCATTCAAATGAACGCAAATTCATCCCTGGACCCGAAAACCAAGGAATTGGCGGCCGCGCTGCTGGCCGGTGACCGGCGCGCGTTAGCCAAAGCGATAACTCTGGTTGAATCGAGCCACGCCAAGGATGAGGCGTCGGCGTCGGCGCTCGTTCAGTTTGCACTGCCGCATACCGGCCGCGCACTCCGTATCGGCCTGTCGGGAGCGCCGGGCGTCGGCAAGTCCACGTTCATCGAAGCGTTCGGCACATGGTTGACGGGCCAGGGCAAGCGCGTCGCCGTCCTCGCCGTCGATCCGTCGTCAAGGCGTTCGGGCGGATCGATCCTCGGCGACAAGACGCGCATGGTGAAACTCACGCAGGAGCCGAACGCCTTCATCCGTCCATCGCCGGCGGGCGCAACATTGGGCGGCGTCGCGCGCCGCACGCGCGAAACGATGCTCCTCGTTGAAACGGCAGGCTTCGACGTCGTGCTCGTCGAAACCGTCGGTGTCGGTCAATCGGAAACAGCAGTCGCCGATATGGTCGACATCTTCATCGTCCTTGTCTCACCCGGCGGCGGCGATGAACTGCAAGGCATCAAACGCGGCATCATGGAATTGGCCGATCTTGTCGTGGTTACAAAATCCGACGGCGATCTGATGCAAGCCGCAACACGCGCCGCCGCCGAATACAAAGCCGCGCTCCACCTCATGCGTCCAAAATTCGACAACTGGTCCGCCGATGTGCGCATGGTCTCAAGCACGGAAGGAAAAGGCATCGACCAGGTCTGGGCCGATATCCAAACCTTCCGGGAGCGCCTGCAATCCACAGGCGCCTGGGACCGCCAGCGCCGCGAGCAAAGTGTCGCCTGGCTTTGGGGGGAACTGCGCGAGGGCCTCCTGGCGCTCCTGACGGAAAACAAGGACGCCCGGGCCGAACTCGCCCGTTTCGAGGCCCTGATCGCCAAGGGCGAGGCCGCACCCCCCGCCGCCGCCCGAGCCATATTGGCGCGCTGGCGCGGCAAAACTTGACGGAAATCCGCCCCTCAACTATAGGTCCGCCCTCCCGCGTGGACCCTGTGCCGCGCGGGTTCTTATTTCATCGGAATCGACGGGACTTCAGACCATGGCGCGGCGTTGCGAATTGACCGGTAAGGGCGTGTTGAGCGGACACAATGTCAGCCACGCGAACAACAAGACGAAGCGCAAATTCCGCCCGAACCTGGCCGAAGTGTCGCTGATGTCCGACAAGCTCGATCGCACGGTAAAGCTGCGCATCTCCAAGCACGCACTGCGCTCGATCGACCACAACGGCGGCCTCGACAATTTCATCGTCAAGCAAGACGACGAGAAGTTGTCCGAACGCGCGCTTCGCCTTAAGCGCGAAATCCGCAAGGTCATCAAGGCTGCACAGGCGACGACGGCAGCGGCGGCGTAACGCCCGCCACTTGCATCGACGGTGTAATCTCAGCACCTTCCCAATCGTCCCCGCGATTTGCGCCGCGAACCCCTCGCGCGCGCGTGAAGTGTTGATCGATTGATGCTGACCGGAAACGCCAGCCGCGTTGCGGCCCAAGGTGGAACGATCGTCTCGCACGCGCCGGTGCGCGCGCACTGGTCGGTGCGCTTCGCTCGCGACGTCGCGATCTTGAGCGGCCCCGCGATCGCCGTCGTGGTGACGCTCGCCATCGCGTGGGAGATGCGCGGCACGCCGCTCACCATGTTCGACGGCGTCTTGAGCCCGCGTAACGTGCCCGAACTCTATCCGTCGAATTGGCTGACCCTGGGCCACGCGATCGTGCCGGTGATCTTCCTGATCGCGAACCTCGTGAACCGCCGCTACGGCGACAACTACGCCATCGCGCACGTCCTCGCCTCATGGGGCTTGGTCGCGCTGATGACCATCGCGACCATCCTTCAACTCGACACGCGCCTGCCGCTGTTGGGCGGCGACGGCCCAGGCCTGCGCGTCGCCGCCGCCTTCTTCGGTGCGATGATCTTGGGCCAACTCGCAGGCTCGTTCGTCTTCGATCGCACGCGCGGCGTCATCTGGTGGCAAGCCCCGCTCTACAGCGCCCTCACCAGCTCCTTCGTCGCGATGTTCCTATTCTACCCGCTCGCCTACATCGGCGACGGCTGGCTCTGGCTGAACCACATGTCGGTAGACGCCGGCGTCAAAGCCGCAATGTCCTTCGCGCTGCTCGCCCCATACTTCCTGCTACGCCCGATCGTGCGACCGAGCGGCGGCCTAGGCGGCTTCTAGTTCTTCAACTCGAACATCATCAGCAGCGTCTGCTGAAGTGGCCCGTTGAAATTGTCGTCCGACGCCGCGTAGACGATCGTCTTCCCGTCCTCGGCCTTACGCACCGACAACGCTTCCATATTGTCGATCATGTACTTCATGCCGGCGTCGGCCACGACCTCGCCGTCCATCGACTTTCCTGATGTCAACGCCGCCGCGGGCAGGCGCCGCATCTCGAGCCCGACGCCGCCGATGCGCGAGAACCGCCGCTCCAAAGTCAGAATGTCGCCACCGGGCAACTGACGAATATCCGTCAGATCGAACGGCGCGCGGCGCTTGAGCGTCAACGCAACAGGATCAACGCCGTCCGCCAGCAACCAGCCGCGAATATCGCCGGCCGCATCGTGAAACGACTCGGTCATCGCGAGCAACCGCCCGTCGCTAAGCTGTCCCAGCGCCTCCAGCCCGCCATTCTCGGGTGCCGACGCAAGCTCAGGCGGCGTTGCGACTTTGACTGGCTTTGCCGCTAAGCCGTCCTTCCCGAACGCATAGCGCCAAATGCGATGATCGCGCTCGAAGCTGACGAAAACATCCCCATCGAGCGACCCTGCAAGCCCCTCGGCATCACCGTCCTTGCCGCTCAGCGCCGAACCGTCCAACGCCAGCAGCGGCCCAATCTCGATGCCGCTCGCGCCCGAAAGCTTCCCGTCGCGATAGCTGAGTTTGCCGGTCAGCCAATGGCTCGCGTCGGTGACGGCAAGAAACCGCGCACCATCATCCGACACGATAAGCCCGGAGATGCCGCCGAAGGCGCTATCCGCCGACGTCAGCCGCAATGTGCCGCGGTGAACAAGTTTCCCGAGCACGCTGTTGGTGTCTTCGCTGGTACCGAACGGCAGCGATCGCGCTTCGATCGTCAGCGGTCTGACGCCGTCGTCGGCGCAAGCCGCAACCGTCACCGCACAAATCGCAAGCGCCACAAGGGCGGTGCGCGAGACCACGCGCCTCACCGCGTCGCAACCGGCGCAGGCGTGCGCACGGGACGTTTCGTGCGGCGCGCACCACGCGCGGGCTTCTCGTCGTCTTCGTCGAACAGCTCGGCAAGCTTGTCCGTCATCGCGCCACCCAATTGCTCCGCATCGACAATTGTCACCGCACGCTTGTAGTAGCGCGTGACGTCGTGCCCGATCCCGATGGCGATAATCTCGATGGGCGAGCGCGTTTCGATCAACTCGATCACGTCGCGCAAATGCCGCTCCAGATAGTTGCCCGCATTCACCGACAACGTGGAATCGTCCACCGGCGCGCCGTCCGAAATCACCATGAGAATGCGCCGCTTCTCCTGCCGCGCGATCAGGCGATTATGCGCCCACATCAACGCCTCGCCGTCGATATTCTCTTTCAGCAACCCCTCGCGCATCATCAAGCCCAGATTGCGCCGCGCGCGACGCCAAGGCGAATCCGCCGACTTATAGATGATGTGCCGAAGGTCGTTCAGGCGCCCCGGCGCCGGCGGCTTGTTCTCGCCCAGCCACTTGTCGCGCGACTGTCCGCCCTTCCAAGCCTTGGTCGTGAAGCCCAAGATTTCGACCTTCACGTTACAACGCTCCAACGTGCGCGCCAGAATATCCGCACACATCGCAGCGACCATGATCGGCCGCCCGCGCATCGATCCGGAATTGTCGAGCAGCAACGTCACGACCGTGTCGCGGAAATTCATATCCTTCTCGGCCTTGTAGGACAGCGGATGCATCGGATCGATCACAACGCGCGACAACCGCGCCGCATCCAAAATCCCTTCCTCAAGATCGAATTCCCAAGTCCGGTTCTGCTTCGCCATCAACCGCCGCTGCAACCGGTTCGCCAGGCGCGAGACGACGCCCTGCAAAGCCTGCAGCTGCTGATCGAGATAAGCGCGCAGCCGCGTCAGCTCCTCGATATCGCAAAGCTCTTCGGCCGTTATGATCTCGTCGAACTGCCCAGTGAAAACCTTATAGCTGGGCTCGTTGCGCGCCGAGAGCGGCTGATCCGGCCGCCAAGGCTGCTTGCCGTCGGCGGTATCGTCGGCTTCAGACCGGCTCGCGCGCTCTTCGGTATCGACCTCGACCGCTTGCTGCTCGCCGTCTTCGCCGTCGGTCTCCGACATCTCGGCTTCTTCGGCCGACGACCCTTGCGGCTCAGAACTCTCGCCCGCATCCGAATCCGCGTTGTCGGACTGCTCCTGCGTCGCCTCATCTTGAGACTCGTCGTCCGAACCATCCGGATCGTCGCCAAGCTCATCGCCGAGACCTAAGTCCGTCAGGATCCGCCGCGTCATCTTCGCGAACGCCGCCTGGTCCTTGATGTTGTCGAACAGCTTCTCGAGGTCGCCGCCCGCCTTCTCTTCGATATGCGCGCGCCAAGCCTCGACGACCGCTTTGCCGGCCTTAGGTACCGGCCGCCCCGTCAACCGCTCGCGCACCACCAGGCCGACAGCCTCGGCCAGCGGCGCCTCATTGCGATCGCGCGCCTGCGCGTAACCCTTCGCCTTCAGCCGCGCCTCAAGCGCCGCTTCGACATTGTTGGCCACGCCCTTCATCGCATTCGCGCCGATCGACTCGACGCGCGCCTGCTCTGCCGCCTCAAAGATCGAGCGCGCCGCAGATCCGGGCGGCGCATACGTCGAATGCGTCTTGTCGTCATGAAACGCGAGCTTCAACGCAAACGCATCGGCCGCCCCGCGCGTCTGCGCAATATCGCTCTTGGGCAAATCGCGGCCAGGCAGGGGCAACCGCGCCTTCAACCCCTTCAGCGCCGGCGGCTCAGTCCCAAACGTAATCTCCAACTCCGGCTCTGCCCCCATCGCCCGCATGGTGTTCGCCACCGCGCGCTTGAAGGGTTCAACTGGGCTGTCTGTCTTGGCTGCCACGACTAGACCACTCGCTCTTCTCCCCTCGCCCGCGTGGGCGGGAGAGGGGCCGGGGGTGAGGGTGGGACTCTACGTAGTACAAGGAGGAATTCGATTGGCGCTTGCGCTTCGCTCGAAGGCCCACCCTCACCCCCATCCCCTCTCCCGCCCAGGCGGGCGAGGGGAGGCGCGAACGCGGCCCGTTGAGCGACGTTGCTCACGCCACCATCACCTTCGCCGCCGACTCCGGCAATTCCTCGCCGAACGCGCGTTGATAGAACTCGGCCACCGTCGCGCGTTCCAGCTCGTCGCACTTGTTCAGGAACGTGACGCGGAAGCCGAAGCCCACATCGTGGAAGATCTCCGCGTTCTCGGCCCAGGTCAGCACGGTGCGCGGGCTCATGACGGTCGAGATATCGCCGTTCATGAACGCGTTGCGCGTGAGGTCGGCGACGCGAACCATCGCCGCCACCTTCTTCTTGCCCTCGGCCGTCTGATAGTGCGGCGCCTTCGACAGGATGATCTCGACCTCTTTGTCGTGCGGCAGATAGTTCAGCGTCGTCACGATGTTCCAGCGGTCCATCTGACCTTGGTTGATCTGCTGCGTGCCGTGATAGAGCCCGGTCGTATCGCCGAGCCCGATCGTGTTCGTCGTCGAGAACAGGCGGAACGAAGGATGCGCGCGGATCACGCGGTTCTGGTCCAGCAAGGTCAACTTACCCGACTGCTCAAGAATACGCTGGATCACGAACATCACGTCCGGACGACCTGCATCGTACTCGTCGAACACCAACGCCACGGGGTGCTGCAGGGCCCACGGCAGGATCCCCTCGCGGAACTCCGTCACCTGTTTGCCTTCGCGCACGACGATCGCGTCCTTACCGACGAGGTCGATACGGCTGATGTGGCTGTCGAGGTTGATGCGGATGCAAGGCCAGTTAAGCCGCGCCGCCACCTGCTCGATGTGCGTCGACTTGCCGGTGCCGTGATAGCCCTGAACCATCACGCGTCGGTTGTGCGTAAAACCCGCGAGGATGGCCAGCGTCGTCTCGCGATCGAAGCGGTACGCGGGATCGAGATCCGGCACATACTCGTTCGGCTTCGAGAAGGCGGGCACCTTCATCGTGATGTCGACACCGAATGTCTTCTTGGCGTCGACCGTGGTGTCGGGCTGGCTGTCGGCCGCCAGTCCGTTTGGCGTGGTGGTCATTGCTCAGGCTTTCATTTGGGTAATGCGTTCGCGAGTCCTCATACCGCCCTTTGCAGGCGGCGAGAAAGCGGTTCGTTCAAATCATTTCAGGAAAAGCCGGAAGAGCGCAATTGCCCGTAGGCTTTGATGACTTGCCGGAATCGCTCCTCGGCGCCGCGGTCCCCGCCGTTGGCGTCAGGGTGGAAGCGCTTAACCAATTCCTTAAAGCGCGCCTTCACGTCCTGCAAGGTTGCCTCGGGCTCAAGATTGAGCGTTTCGAGGCTGGCAAGCTGCATCCTGGAAAGCCGGCGCGTGGACGTGCCGTTACGGTTTGTCGCACTCGCCGCCACGGGCGTTGGCTGCGACCGCGGCCCGTCGTCGAAGATCACGAACGGATCGACAAAGGCGCCCCGGAAGTAGAAGTCCGCCTTCGGGTCCGTCAGCCGGTCATGCATCTTCCAGGTCGGCCGTAAGCCCGTCAGCGTCGCCCGCTGATAGGCCTCGATCTGGTCCGGCAGCATGCCGCGGAAAAAGTCCCACGCCTGATTGTACTCGCGCACATGGTCGAGGCAGAACCAATAATACTCGTTGAGCGTCGCGCGGCTCTTCGGTGCGCGATGATCGCCTGAGCCTTCGCAACCGGGCTTGTCGCATAGGCGCGTCGGTTTCTGCACCGGCTGCCGCTTCACGCGCAGGTCCTGTGCCCACTTCGACGAGTGTCTTGTGCTCTCACCCATGGCTGCATGAGTATGGGAATGAGCGGTTAAGAAGACAAGAAAACCTCTCGCTTGACATCGCGCCGCCGACCCCTCACGAGCGTGTTGAAATGACGATTGCAGAAACCATAAGGACGAAGCTCGAAGCCGCTTTTGCGCCGCAGAGCCTCACCGTGAAAGACGAGTCGTCCCTCCATCACGGACACAGCGGCGCGCATGCCGATGGAGAAACTCACTTTCGTGTGACGATCGTGTCACCCATGTTCGACGGCCTAACCCGCATCGACCGCCACCGCCGCGTCCACGAATTGCTCGACGCGGAACTCAAAGGCCGCGTCCACGCCCTAGCCCTGACACTACTGACACCCGACGAAGCCGCAAGGCGGATGTAGTGCTGGGAGCGCGGGCGTCCCGCCGCCCGCTCTTGTGCGTATCCGCGCGAAGAGTCGGAAAGTGCGGGCGGGACGCCCGCGCTCCCAGCACTAAGCGTCCGTTTTTACGACCGTGTCCGGTGGCGTCACCCGCAGTGCCATGATCTGGTTCTTTTGCCGGCGCAGGACTTCGAACTTGAAGCCGTGGAACGCGAAAATCTGCGCCACGTCCGGAATGGCCTGCGCCTCGTGAATGACGAGCCCCGCAATCGTCGTCGCCTCTTCGTCCGGCAAGTTCCAGTTCATCGCCCGGTTCAGTTCGCGGATCGACACCCAGCCGTCGACGTTGATCGTGCCGTCCGCCTGCGGTCGCACGCCCGACACCGGCACGTCATGCTCATCGCGGATCTCGCCGACGATCTCTTCCAGAATATCCTCAAGCGTGATCAACCCCTGCAGCGCGCCGTACTCGTCGACGACGACCGCGAAGTGATTGCGCCGCTGCAAGAACGCGCGCAGCTGATCGGCAAGCAACGTCGTGTCCGGAATGAACCAAGGCTTCGCCGCCAGCGACAGCACGTTCACGGCCTTGATGTTCCCGCCCGCCCGCGCCAGGGCCCGCAACACGTCCTTGGCATGCAACACGCCCACGATATTGTCCTGATCGCCCTTATAGACGGGCAGGCGCGTATGCGGCTGCGACAGCACCCGGTCCAGCATCTCTTCCGGCGGCAAATCCCCGTCGATCAAGACCATGCTCTTGCGGTGGATCATGATGTCGGCGACCTGCAAATCCTTCAGGTCCAAAATGCCGCCCAGCATGTTGCGATCCGACGTCTGCACCGCGCCTTGGATATGATGCAGGTCGATCGCCCCGCGCAGCTCTTCGTGCGCCACTTCTTCGCGATCCTCGACCAAGCCTTGCGACTTGACGCCCATCGCGCTCAGGATCATCGCAACGATCCACGCGACGACGTTCACGACCGGCGAGAACAAGGTCACCGCGATGCGGACCGGCCGACCCAAACGCAACGCCGTGCTGTCGGCATTCGCGATCGCATAGGTCTTGGGCAACACTTCGCAGAAAATGAGGACGAGCACGGTGGTGATTACGGTCGCCGCCGCCACGCCGGCATTCCCGAACAACGTCAAAAGCACGCTTGTCACCAATGCCGACGAGGCGATGTTGACGAACGTGTTCCCGAACAGCATCGAGCCGACCATCTGCTCGCGGTGTGAGAGCAGCCAGTTCACGTGCTTTGCGGCTTCGCCTTCGCCCTCTTTCTCAAGCTGATGCATCCGCGCACGCGACGCCGCCGTCATGGCCGTCTCTGCGCCCGCGAAGAAGGCTGAGAAAATCATGAGGACGAGCGTAACGCCGATCGAAAAAATCAAATCCGATCCGGAAAGTTCGTGAGCCGGAATCAGAGACTCTTCCATGGGCTTTCAACTTCTCTTGGGGGAGGTGGCCAGTGCCTGCTTCAGCAACGTGCGCACGGCGCCTTCATCGACGTCGCGCGCAACGAACGCGCGTCCGACGCCGCGCGCCAATACGAATACCAGTTTGCCGCCGGACGCTTTCTTGTCCTGCCGCATGATCTCGATGAGGTCGTCTTCGGTCGCGCCAAGCTCGGGCAAGTCGGCGAATGACGCCGGCAACTCGGCTTGCGCAAACCACCGCCGAACGCGGGTAGCATCTTCCGCAGGCGCCAGACCCAACTGCGCCGACAAGTCGAACGCCAGGCAGCATCCGGCCGCCACCGCCTCGCCGTGCAAAACCTTGCCGGAGTATCCGGCGCAAGCCTCGATCGCATGCGCAAACGTGTGCCCCAGATTGAGCAGCGCCCGCTGACCCGCCTCGCGCTCATCCGCTTCGACCACGCGCGCCTTCATCCGGCACGACGTCACGATCGCCTTCGTCCGCTCCGCCCCCGATGCGCCCAAGATCGCCTGCGTGTTGTCCGCGACCCATTCGGCGAACGCCGCGTCGCCGATCAATCCATATTTCAGGACCTCGGCATAACCCGCGCGCAACTCCCGCACCGGCAGCGTGTCCAACACCGACGTGTCCGCCAGCACCAGCGACGGCTGATGAAACAGCCCGATCAAGTTCTTACCCTGCGGCACGTCGATCGCCGTCTTGCCGCCGACGGACGAATCCACCTGCGCCAGCAACGTCGTCGGCACCTGCACGTAGTCGAGACCGCGCTTCAAAATCCCCGCGGCAAACCCGGCAAGATCGCCGATCACGCCGCCGCCCAGCGCCACGACCAACTCGCCGCGCTCCACATTCGCGTCCAGCATTTGCCCGGTCAGCTGTTCAAGAACGCCAAAGCTCTTGCTCGCCTCGCCCGGCGGCAGGATCGCCGCTTCATGCTCAATGCCCGCCGCATCGAGCGACTTCGTCAGCGTCGAAAGATGCCGCTTCGCCACATTGTCGTCGCTGACGATGAACACCCGCCGCGCGCGCTTCAGCGCAGCGATCTCCCGGCCCGCATCGGCAAGCACGCCGGCGCCGACCACGATGTCGTACGCGCGACCCGCAAGGTCGACACGTAATCGATCGACGCTCATGACGCGGCCTTCACCCCAAGCGCGTTGAGCTGCGAAAGAATCTGCTGCACGACCGTGTCATGCGGCCCGCCGTTCGAATCGACGGTGATGTCGGCCTCGGCGTAAACCGGATAGCGCTCGGCCATCAGCCGCTCCATCGTCCCGCGCGGATCGTCGTTCTTGAGCAGCGGACGGGTAGGGCGCTTCGTGACCCGCTCCATCAACAAGTCGATGTTGGCCCGAAGCCAAACCGACAAACCCTGCTCCTTAATCAGCACCCGCGTCGTCGGATCCATAAAGGCCCCGCCGCCGGTGGCCAGCACATGCCGCGGCCCGGCCAGAAGGCGCGCGATCACCTTGCGCTCACCGTCCCGGAACGCCGGCTCACCGTACCGCTCGAAGAAGTCCGAGATCGAACACCCCGCCGCGGTCTCGATCTCCTGATCCGCGTCGTGGAAGGGCAGGCGCAGGACGCTGGCAAGCCTACGGCCCACCGTACTTTTCCCGGCACCCATTAAACCGACCAGAACAATCGACCGCTCAGCCATTGGCGATCCACAGTCTGGGGTTTCCGTCCGCGCGTGCACCTGCATATTGTCTATCCATCGGAATCAGCATGTACATGACTTGGCAGGCTGCTGCCAGTCGAACGGCCCGTCCCGGACCGGCCTAGAGAGGGACAAGAAGTGCGTCGCAGGCGGCAATACCGCGATTTTGAACGCCCGGGCGGCCTGGTCCAGCTGGGGCGGCTGTTCGTCGCCGCCGTAATTCTTCTGGCGCTGGGCGGCGGTGGACTGGCTTATTATGCCTCGACCCTGACGCCTGAGCGTCACAAGGTGGAGAAGGTTCTGCCCGATGACCGGTTCCCGCGTTAACGCCTTCGTCTGCGCCGTTCTTTTTTCCACCGCTCCTTTTCTCGCTCTCGCCGCCGACCCGGAAGGCTCCGCGCCAGCAACGGCCGCACCGCGCGGCCTCGCGCCACCACCTGGCACACCGACCGTCGAAGAACCAGCGACGCCCGCCGAACCCGGCGCACCCGTCGAAGAAACGCTGCCCGACAAATTCGGGGCCCCTCAGGGCCCACGCGTCACGATGACGGGCCTCACCGCGATCGACCCGGCAGGCGCAGGCCTCATCAACAGCGGCAACGGCGGCTTCGCCGCGACGCTCTGGTCGGGCAGCCCACGCACCGCAGTCACGGCGCGAATCCCGCAACTGCCCGCAGCGCCGAACTCGCCCGCGATGCAAAATCTGACGCGACGCCTGTTGCTCACGTCGGCGCAGCCACCCGCCGGAACCGCGCCGCCGGATGAACCATCGTTCCTCGCGTTGCGCTTATCGAAGATTCTCGCGAGCGGATGGCTAGACGAATCCGCCATGCTCGCCGCGCAAAGCACGCGCGACGATTCCTTCGCGCGCCAAACGGCCGCCGAGGCACTGCTGCTCCAAGGCCGCGACGGCGACGCCTGCGGCGACGGCACGTCGCTGCGCCAATCGGCGAGCGACCCCTATTGGCTGAAGCTGCGCATCTTCTGCTACATCCTCGCGCAAGACACATCGGCCGCGGCGCTGACGCTCGACGTGATGCGCGAACGCGGCGTCGAAGACGAAGCGTTCTTCGCCCTTGCCGGCGCGCTAGTCGAAGGAACGCCGGCGCCGCAAGTCGCGGCTCTCCCGAAACCAACCGGCCTCCATCTCGCGCTGCTGCGCCACGCCAACAAGACCGCACCGGCGAATCTCGCCGCCTGGGTCCCCGCAAGTTCGCTGCTCTCGCAATCGAACGATCCCGACGTTCGCCTAACCGCGTCCGAACGCGCCGCCGCCGCAGGTCTGCTGCCGGCCGATCAACTGCGTATGGCCTACGAAGCCGAGACGTTCACCCCCGACCAGATCGACGACCCGGAGGAGTGGGCGGCGAAACTCTCGCCGGCTCGTGCCAACGCGCTCTATTTCCAGACGATCACCAAGCGCACGCTCCCCGCGGCGCGCGCCGCAGCCTTCGCCGCCGCTCTGCAACGCGCGGAATCGCAAAACCGCTTCGCGCTCTTCGCGCAGCTGACCGACGACCTCGCGCTGCAAATCCAAGCCTCGCCGCAGACCGCGTGGCTCGCCCCGTATGTTGAGCGCGTCCTGCTGCAAAGCGGCCGTGACAAGGCGACGGAGCAATGGCTCATGGCGCTCAACTCGCCGTCGGATGCGCCGACCGTAAACGCCATCCAGATTCACCTCGCCATCGCCCGGCCGACCACGGAGAACATCGCCCGCCTGCAGGGCGCGATGACATGGCTCGGCCAGAACGCGCTGCTGCCGGGCGGCGCGAAGGACTGGCTCATGGACCGCGCGACGCGCGAGATCCCGCTGCTCGAAGCACTGGGTTACGTCGTCCCGCCCGATGCACAGTGGGCCGTGTCCGCAACGACCGCCGGCGTCGTGCCGTCCGGTCCCGCAGCCGAAGCACTCGTTGCACTCACGCGCACCGCGCAAGAAGGCCGCGTCGGTGAAACCGTATTGAACGCCCTCGTCGCCATGGGACCGGGTGGTCCAACGCGCGCGCAAGGTCAAACGGTGGCGCGCGTCGTGAAGGCGCTCATGGCCGTCGGCCTGCGCAACGAAGCCCGATCCATCGCCGTGGAGGCGGTCTTGGGCAGCCCCATCCGCACGCGTAAATGAGCCGGCCCGACCTGCACCACCTCGAAACGTTTCTGGAAATGCTGAGCGCCGAACGCGGCGCCGCAATCCACACGCTCGACGCCTACCGCCGCGACCTGCTCGACTACGCGGGCTTCCTGAAGACGCGCGGCCGCTCGCTCACGAACGGATCGGCCGCCGACGTTCGCGGCTATCTCGAAACCCTCTCGTCGGCAGGCCTGAAGGCGTCAACCCAAGCGCGCCGCCTCTCGGCGATGCGCCAACTCCACCGTTTCCTCCTCGACGAAGACATCCGCACCGACGATCCAACCTCGGCGGTCGAGTCGCCCAAGCGCGCACGGCCGCTGCCCAAGGTCGTCACGGAAGCACAGACCCAATCGATCATCGACGCCGCCGCAAGCCTCGAGGGCCCAGAGGCCATCCGTCTGCTCTGCATCGTCGAACTGCTCTACGCATCGGGCCTGCGCGTCTCGGAACTCGTCTCGCTGCCGCTGGTGGCGGTATCGGGCGAACGCCGCACGATCCTCGTCAAAGGCAAAGGCGGACGCGAACGCCTCGTGCCGCTCGGCGCCCCGGCGCGCGAGGCGATCACGGCTTATCTCAAAGTCCGCGCCCGCTTCCTCCCCAAACTAGAGCGCGCGCAGCGCTATCTCTTCCCCTCGCGCGGCGTCGAGGGCTACCTCACGCGCCGCCGCATCGGACAGCTGATGAAAGATCTGGCAGTCAAGGCAGGTGTCGATCCGCGCAAGCTGTCGCCGCACGTCCTGCGCCACGCTTTCGCCAGCCACCTGGTCGCGCATGGCGCAGACTTACGCAGCGTGCAGCAATTGCTGGGTCACGCCGACATCGCGACGACTCAGATCTACACCCACGTCCAGGACGATAGATTAAGGAAGTTGGTCGCGGAAAAGCATCCCCTGGCGGTTCGGCGGAAACGTTGACTTAAGCCTGTCCGCAGGCCTAGCTTCCGCCCTCTTTTCCGAGGGGGCCCCACGTCGATGCGCGTCGCTCTGAGTACGGGGCTTGAGAGATGAGCTTCACCACTGTTGAGCGGCAACCGCCGCGCCTCAATCGCTCGCAACTTTTCTGTCCGGGCGTGCGTCCCGCGTTGTTCGAGAAGGCCGCGACCGGCGATGCCGACGTCATCTGCCTCGACCTCGAAGACAGCGTGGCCCCCGCCGACAAACCGCAAGCGCGCGCTAACGTCATTCAGGCGCTGAAGACGCAAAACTTCGGCACCAAGTCGATCTCCGTCCGCATCAACGGACTGGATACGCACTGGTGCTATCGCGACGTCGTCGACATCATGGAGCAGGCGGGCGAACGCCTCGACCTCATCATGATACCGAAGGTCGGCGTGCCGGCCGACGTCTATGCGATCGATATGCTCGTGACGCAGATCGAGACCGCCGTCGGCCGCAAGAAGCCGGTGAAGTTCGAAGTCATCATCGAAAGCGTCCACGGCCTCAACAATTGCGAAGCCATCGCGGGCTCTTCGAAGCGTCTCGAGTCGCTCCATTTCGGTTCGGCCGACTACGCCGCCTCCGCCGGCATGCGCACGACCAACATCGGCGGCTCGAACCGCGACTACGTCGTGCTGACCGACGCCGACGGCAACGGCAAGCGCGACACGCACTGGTCCGACCTCTGGCACTATTCGGCCTTCCGCATGGTCGCCGCCGCCCGCGCGCATGGACTGCGCCCCATCGACGGCCCCTTCGGCGACTACTCCGACGAAGCGGGCTTTATCGCGCAGGCAAAGCGCTCCGCCGTCCTCGGCTGCGAAGGCAAGTGGGCGATCCACCCAAGCCAAGTCGCGCCGGCCAATCAGGTCTTCACGCCGCCAGCCGACGAAGTTGAACGCGCCGAAGCGATCCTCGCGGCGATGAAGGACGGCGCGCAAAAAGGCATGGGCGCCGTCGCGCTGAAAGGCAAGTTGATCGACCTGGCTTCCATCCGCCAAGCGGAGGTGATCGTCGGTCAGATGCGCATGATCCGCGAGCGAACGAAGGGCTAGGCAGCAACCCCTGCTGCGATAACCTCGATGGAAGCAACCGCCCCCGACGACAAAGCAAAGGCCGCGCGCCATCGCACGCTGGCCCTTGCGGCGTTGGGCATCGTATTCGGCGACATCGGCACCAGCCCGCTCTACATGATGCGCGAAACGCTGGGCATCCACGGCGGGTTGACGCTGAACGAGCAATCCGTCTTCGGCGTGCTCTCGCTGGCGTTCTGGTCGTTGATGATCATCGTCTCGATCAAGTACTGTATCTTCATCATGCGCGCCGACAACAAGGGCGAGGGCGGCGTGCTCTCGCTCGCATCGCTCGCGCTACGCACCGGCCACACGACGCCGCGCCGCCGCCGGCTTATTTCATTTCTGGCGCTCACGGGCTTGGCGCTCTTTTACGGCGACGCGCTGATCACGCCATCGGTGTCGGTGCTCTCGGCCGTCGAAGGTCTGTCGGTCGCCACCCGCGCGTTCGACAGCTTCGTCGTGCCGATCGCGACCGTCATTCTGATCATGCTCTTCCTGTTCCAAAGCCGCGGCACCCACGGCGTCGGCCGTCTCTTCGGCCCGATCATGGCCCTCTGGTTCTTCGTGTTGGGGCTTCTCGGTTTCGTCGAGATCTTTGAACGCCCTGACGTCCTCATGGCCATCATCCCGTACTACGCCGTGGATTTCGTCATGGCCCATCCGTGGGCCGCCTTCGTCGCCATGGGTTCGATCGTGTTGTGCGTGACCGGCGCTGAAGCCCTCTACGCCGACATGGGCCATTTCGGCAAAGGCCCGATCCGCATGGCGTGGATGGCGGTCGCCGGTTGTCTGGTACTCAACTACTTCGGCCAAGGCGCATTGCTGCTCAGCGATCCGACGGCGATCGACAACCCGTTCTTTAAACTCGCCCCCGGCTGGGCGCTCTATCCAATGGTGGCGTTGGCGACCTGCGCGACAGTCATCGCCTCGCAGGCCGTCATCTCAGGCGTGTTCTCTTTGACGCGCCAAGCGATCCAACTCGCCTACCTGCCGCGCATGGACATCCGCCACACCTCGGCGACCGAGATGGGTCAGATCTACATCCCGCAGATCAATTGGCTTTTGATGGCAGGCGTCGCGATCATCGTGCTCACCTTCGGCTCGTCCAGCGCGCTGACCCATGCCTACGGCCTGGCCGTCACCGGCGCGATGACCATCGACACGATCCTGGGCGCCATCGTTGCGCGCTGGCTGTGGGGCTGGAATCGCTGGCTCACCTACGGCGTCTTCGGCGCCTTCTTCATCGTCGACTTCGCGTTCTTGGCCTCGAACACGCTGAAGATCCCGACCGGCGGCTGGTTCCCCATCGTCGCCGCCATCGCATGCCTGATGGCCTTCCGCATCTGGAACCGCGGTCGCGAAATCCTGCTGTCCAAGCTCTACCGCGACGCCATGCCGATGCGCGAGTTCTTGCAGTCGTGGGACCGCACGACCGAGCGCGTCAGCGGCACTGCCGTCTTCATGACCTCGAACCCGACGGTGGTCCCGACCGCCTTCCTCCATAACCTCAAGCACAACCACGTCGTCCATGAGCGTGTCGTGCTGATGAAGGTGATGATGGAAGACATCCCCCGCGTGGCCGACGCCAACCGCATCGAAATCGAAAAGCTCGGCAAGGGCTTCCACACCGTCATCGTCCACTACGGCTTCATCGACCGCCCCGACGTGCCGCGCGCGCTGGAACTCTGCCGCCAATTCGGCTTGTCGTTCGATCTGATGCAGACGACGTTCTTCCTCGGCCGCGAAACCCTGATCCCGGCCAGCCGCTCGGAACTCCGCCGCTGGCAAGCCGCCATCTTTATCGCCATGCAGGCGACCGCCCTGTCGGCCACGCGCTTCTTCCGCATCCCCGCAAACCGCGTCGTCGAAATGGGCACGCAAGTCGAAATCTAGCTGCCGGACCGCGCCGTTGGCGCTAACATCGCGCCATGGAAGAAAAGTGGGATTTCTATTTCGCAAAGATCGACGGCGACATCGCCTCGATCTTCGTCAACCTCAGCATGGAAGACCTCGCGCCCGTTCCGCGGCTGACGCAGATGGTCGTCCTGCGCCTTACCATGCGCGAACCTCGGGACGACGGCCTCTCAAGTGAAGAAGAATACGCCGCGCTCTCGCTCATCGACGAGGCGCTCTACGACGAAATCTGCACGAACCAGAACGCCGTCTACGTCGGCCGGGTAACCTACGCGGGACTGCGCGATTTCTACTACTACACCGCTGATCCCGGCACCGCCGGCAAAGCCGCGCGCCGCGCCATGCACGAAATCCCCGACTACAAATTCGAGATCCTGTCGCAACCCGACGCCGACTGGTCCACGTTCAAAGGCTTCCTGCTGCCGTCCCCCCGTGACCGCCAACGCATGGGCAACCGCCAAGCCTCCGACCAACTGCGCGACAGCGGCGACTCGTTGACCGAAGCGCGGGAGATCGACCACTGGGCCTACTTCCCGACACCCGCCGCCCGCGACGAGTTCGTCTCGAAAACGACGGCGATCGGCTACAACCTCCGCGCCGCGCTGGAGCCCGACCCAGCAACCGACAACACGAACTACGGCGCGCAATTCTATCGCTCCGACATTCCGGGCAGCGAACTGTTCGATGCCATCACGGCCGAACTGTCCAAGATCGCGCAAGAATGCGGCGGCAGCTATGACGGTTGGGAATCGCCGGTGAAAGAAGCCAAAGAACAGCCCAACTGATTTCAGTGCAGGTTCAAATGCGCCAGCTTGTCCGGATTGCGCACGATGAAGATCGCGCGGATGAGATCGTCGGCGACGTCGAACTGCATCACCGTGTCGTATCCTTGCGCGTCTTCGAACCACAGCGAAGGCACGCCGTTCAGCATCATGCCGCGCGCCTGGCGCACGCCGCCCTTCGCGCCGGCGATATGCAGCAACAACTTCGCCACTTCTTCCGGATTGTTCAGCACGCGCAACGCTGCCGGCCGCTTGCCGCCGCCATCGCTGACGAACTGCACGTCCGCCGTCATGATGCTGAGCAGCGCCGACGTATCGTTCGCCGCCAAGGCCGACGTGAATTGCCCGAGCAATCGCGTATGCGTCGACGGATCGGCGCGAAACCGTGGCCGCTGCGCCCGTACCCGGTCGCGCGCCCGCGACACCAACTGCCGCACCGCCGCTTCGTTCTTGCCCAATGCTGAAGCGATGTCGCCATACGAACTATCGAACGCCTCGCGCAGAATAAACGCCGCCCGCTCTTCCGGCCCCAGCCGTTCCAGCACCACCATCAGCCCCAGCGACAGATCGTCGGCGAAATTTTCCTTCTCCTCATCGCGCCGCTCGCCGCCCTCCGGCGTCAGCACGGGCTCGGGCAGCCACGGACCGACATAAACCTCGCGCGAAGCCTTCGCCCGCCGCAGTCGATCGAGACACAGCCGCACGACAACAGTGGTGAGCCACGCGGCCGGCTGCTCGATCACGCCATGATCGGCAGCCTGCCAACGCAGATACGCATCCTGCACGGCGTCTTCAGCCTCCGACCAACGGCCTAGCATTCGATACGCGACGCCGGTCAGCCGCTTGCGCTCCGCCTCGAATGCCGATGCCGTATTCATGCCGCCTTCGCCGTCGCCGTCACGCGATCCTCGACCACCACGCGCTCGCACGTATGCGCAAAGCCCATCCCGCGCTTGAGCGCCGGATAGAATCGCGCCGTCGCAATCGCGAACGCAAGCTCGATCAAGCCTTGCTCGCCCCATTTCGCGCGGATCTGATCACGCATCTCATCCGCCATCACACCCCGCGCAACCGCCTCGCCATAGCGAAAGCCCAGCGCCACATCCGCCGATACCTTATCGAACTGCCGCGAAGCCAGCGCGCGCAACACATCGCCCGGCACCTTATCCTTAAGCGCCAAGTTCACATGGATCTGCACACACGGCCCGCAATCCTCAACCATCGCCGCCGCCATCCCAGCCGCGTGATAGACCTCGGCCGGCGTAAACGTCCGCCCGCCCTCGACCACCTTGATCATCGAGAAGCGCCACAACCGCCCCGGCGCCACGTCACGCAGATGATAAGCAAAGTCCATCTCGACATCGCCAATCTGCGTCTTGCCGTAGTCGAGCAGTTTGGTGAGCAGCCAACGCATCATGTGATCCTCCGTCAGGCGCCCGCGCGCCGCTGCATAAAGGTGATCACGACGGCGAGGATCGCGGGCAGATGCACGACCGCGAGCTCGGTGATAATGACGTCATGGTGGTGACCGAAAATCGTCTCGCCGAAATGCAGCAGCGCATGCCCGCCGAGAAACAACGCCGCCAGCGCACTCACGCGCCACCCGCCGCCCGTTACGCTCCACGCCAGGGCCGCGCCGGCGGTGAAGTAGGCAATCCCGATATCGCGCACGAAATGATAGTTAAGCAGCCCTGTGGCCGGCACCCCCGGCACGGCTGCGTACCAAGCGGGCGGATCGATGAACATAAAAACGCCGTTGGCGGCCATTGCGGCGGCGAGAATGAAGGTGAGTATTTTCATGGGTTTCGTCGTCTCCTCGGCCCTATGACGCAGCCGCCCCGGCGTCTGTGACAGTCCTCGAAAGTTGACAAGCGCGGCGCGCTGAGACACATCTCGCGACAGAACGCCGCAACAACGGGGTTAAGCCCTTGGACTGCCTTTCTGTTTCCAGCGCGCGTCCGCGTTCAAATGATGGACCAGCGTAAGGCCATGACGACCACATATCTCGATTTCGAAAAACCCGTCGCCGAGCTCCAGGGCAAGGTCGAAGAGTTGCGCCGCCTCGCCGCCACCGGCGACAGCGGTTCGATCACCGAAGAAGTCTCCAAGCTTGAGGAAAAAGCGCAGCAGCTTCTGCGCGACACCTACGCCAAGCTGACGCCGTGGCAGAAGACGCAAGTCGCCCGCCACCCTGAGCGCCCGCACTTCCTCGACTACGTCCACGCGCTCATCCAGGACTTCACGCCGTTGGCCGGCGACCGCGCCTACGCCGACGACAAGGCGATCCTCGGTGGCCTGGGCAGCTTCCGCGGCCGTCCGGTGATGGTGATCGGCCACGAGAAGGGCAACGATACCAAATCCCGCCTACGCCACAACTTCGGCATGGCGATGCCCGACGGCTACCGCAAATCGATCCGCCTGATGACGATGGCGGAACGTTTCAACCTGCCGATCATCACCCTCGTCGACACCTCGGGCGCCTACCCGGGCGTCAGCGCCGAAGAACGCGGCCAAGCCGAAGCCATCGCCCGCTCGACCGAACGCTGCCTCACGCTCACCGTGCCCATCGTCTCCCTCATTATCGGCGAAGGCGGCTCCGGCGGCGCGGTCGCGCTCGCGACGGCCGACCGCGTGATCATGCTCGAACACTCGATCTATTCCGTGATCAGCCCCGAAGGCTGCTCGTCCATCCTCTGGAAGTCGTCGGCCAAGGCCCAAGACGCCGCCGCCGCGATGAAGATCACGGCCCAAGACCTCTTCCAACTGCGCGTCATCGACTCGATCGTCGCCGAACCCGTAGGCGGCGCCCACCGCAACCGTGAGCGCGCCATGGAAGACGCCGGCGACGCGGTAGACCTAGCCCTCACCGAGTTGGACCAACTCCCGCCGGATGTCCTGCGCAAGACCCGCTGGGACAAATACCTGGCCATCGGCCGCGTCGGCTTGGCCTAGCCAGCACTCCCTTATTCGTCATGGCCGGGCTTGACCCGGCCACCCAGTCGCCTCGCGTCTGCGAGGCGTAGAGAGTCTCATCGTCGCGTAGACACGCGACGTACTGGGTGGCCGGGGCGCGCTTCGCTTGCCCGGCCATGACGGAAAGGTATGTGGGCGCTTATTGAACGCGGTAGTCGGCGAAAAACTCGCGCACATCATCGGCAAACACCTTCGGCTCTTCCATCGCCGCGAAATGCCCGCCGCGATCCATCTCGCGCCACCGCACGATGTTGTACGACCGCCGTCCCCATGACTCCGGCGTCGGCGTCAGCACATCCATCGGATAGTCAGAATAAGCCGTCGGCACCGTCACCCGCTCGCCCGGCTTCAACAGCGCGCTGCCCTCAGCAGGCCCAGCCTTGTAAAGCGTGTTGGCCGAATTGATCGTGCCCGAAAACCAATAGATCGACAGCTGCGTGCACATCACGTGCATCGGAAACCGCGCTTCCATACCCTCGTAGGGATGATCCTTCTTCGTATCGCCCAGCCGCCAATATTTGTCGGCCAACCACCCGGCCAGCCCCACCGGCGAATCCATCAACCCAAACGCCAGCGCCATCGGCTTCGTCGATTGGATCGAGCGATACCCTTCCTCGCGCGCCCACCACGTCTTCATCTTCGCGATCCACGCCGCTTCCTCCGCCGTCACCGGCGGCTGCGACGGATGCTTCAGATGGGGCCGCAGCGGCAACATCGTCAGATGAATGGCGATCACGCTCTCCGGATGCTGCAACGCCAACCGCGAGGTGACGAAGCTCCCCCAATCCCCCGCCTGCGCCGCATAGCGTTCGTATCCCAACACGTCATGCATCAACCGATGCCAAAGCTCCGCCATCGCAGCCGGCCCGATCGGCACCTTCGGTTTCGACGAAAACCCAAACCCCACCAGCGACGGCACGACGACATCGAACCCGTCCTTCACCAACGGATCGACCACGTCCAAGAACTCGCGAAACGTCGACGGCCATCCATGCGTCAGGATCAAGGGCAACCGCTTCGCCCCCGATCCCTTCACATGAACGAAGTGAACCGTATGCGTCTCGCCGTTCGCCTCAAGATCGACGGTGAACTGCGGAAACCGATTAAGCTCCGCCTCTGCCCGCCCCCAAGAAAACTCATCGCGCCAATACGCCACCAGCCGCTTCATATAGGAAAGGTTCGTCCCCCAATCCCAAGCCGCATTGCCGTCGGGTTCATTCGGCCAACGCACGCGCGCCAGCCGCGCCTTCAAATCATCGACCTCATACTGCGAGACCGAAACGCGAAACGGTTTGGCCGTACTCACGCGTCGCCAAGCTCCCGCCCGAACGCGCGCACGTCTTCGATGAAGTCCTGCGGCCGCTCCATCGCCGCGAAGTGGCCGCCGCGCTTGAATTCGGTCCAATGCACGACGTTGAGATGCTTCTCGACCATCGATCGCGGCGGAAACGGAATGAGGTCGACAGGGAAGCGCGCAATGCCCACCGGCTTCTCGACGCGCGATTTCGGCGGCACGGGCTTGCCGCTCAGATCCTCGAACAAACCGCGATACATCCACGTCGCCGTCCCGAACGTGCGCGTGACGAGATAAATCATGACGTTCGTGAGCAGTTGGTCCTTCGTGTAGACGGACTCAAGCTTGCCGTCGTCGAGATCCGACCACCCCTTGAACTTCTCGATAATCCACGCCGCCGTCCCCACCGGCGAATCCATCATGCCGTAGGCGAGCGTCAGCGGCTTCGTCGACTGCAAACGGAAATACGCGCCCTCAGCCTCAAACGACGCCTGAAACTTCTGCGCGTCCTGCACCTCTTCCGGCGTCTCCGGCATCACGCCCGGCGAGCGCCAGCCCAGCATGTTGAGATGCACCGCGCGGCACCCGCGCCCCTCATACCCAAGCCAGCCCGAAACCGACGAACCCCAATCACCGCCCTGCGCGATGTAGTCGGAATAGCCGAGTGTCCCCACCATCAACTCATCGAAATACTTCGCCACACTGCGCGGGCTCATCGGCTTCGCGGGCTTGCCCGAAAATCCATAGCCGGGCAGGGACGGCACGATCACGTCGAACGCATCGCTCGCCTTGCCCGCATGCTTCTCCGGATAAACCAGCGGCTCGATCACGTTCATGAACTCGATGAACGACCCCGGCCACCCATGCGTGATGATCAACGGCCGCCGCTTCGGGTTGTTGCTGCGCAAATGGATGAAATGCAGATCAAGATCGTTCACCCGCGCCTTGAAATGCGGAAACCGGTTCAGCAACTCCTGCTCGCGATACCAGTCGTACCCGTGCAGCCAATACTCGACGATCTCCTTCATCGTCGAAAGCTCGGTGCCATACGCCCAGCCGCCGCCGGCGGGCGCATCAGGCCACTCGAAGTGGCGCACGCGCTCCATGATCTTGTTGATGGTCGTCTGCGGAATTTCGATCTTGAACGGCGTCGGTTGAGACATGCGCTAGGCCTCCCATGCGTCATTCGACACATATCAGCGCCGGCGGCCACGCGCACGCGCGTTCCGGCGGCCTTGCCGCCTGCCCATACGGCGATTAGGCTTTCATGACCAAACATTCACAGACAGGACGCGGACTATGCACGCCAACGGCAGGATTTCGGTAAAGCGCCTGTCGGGCGCCTTGGGTGCCGAGATCGGCGGCGTCGACCTCGCCAAACCCCTGGGCAACGAAACCTTCGCCGCGATCCATCAGGCGCTGCTCGACCACTGCGTGATCTTCTTCCGCGACCAAGTCATGACACCCGATCAGCACGTCGCCTTCGCCCGCCGCTTCGGCCCCATCAGCATCCACCCCTACGCGGCTTCCGTCGAAGGGCATCCCGAAGTGATGCGCGTCTTCAAAGAAAAGGAGGACAAGGTCAACTTCGGCGGCGGCTGGCACTCCGACATGACGTTCCTGGAGAAGCCGCCTTTAGGCTCCATCCTCTACGCGAAGGAAGTCCCGCCCTACGGCGGCGACACGATGTTCGCGAACCAGTACCTCGCCTACGACGCGCTCTCAGACGGCATGAAAAAGACGCTCGAAGGCCTGAACGCCGTCCACTCCGCGAACGCGCAATATGGCGTCGACGGCCGGAGCGAAGCGAACAAGAACAACGCCAAGCGCAGCATGAAGCCTGCAACCTCCGAAGACGCCGCCGAAGAAGTGATCCACCCGGTCGTGCGCACCCACCCGGAAACCGGCCGCAAGACGCTCTACGTCAACGTCGGCTTCACGCAACGCTTCGAAGGCTGGACGAAGAAGGAAAGCCAACCGCTGCTGCGCTGGCTCTACGAACACTGCGCCAAGCCCGAGTTCACGTGCCGCTTTACTTGGGAAACCAACTCCGTCGCTTTCTGGGACAACCGCAGCACCCAGCACTACGCGCTCAACGACTATCACGGGTTCCGCCGCGAAATGCAGCGCGTCACCGTCGAAGGCGAACGGCCAAGCTAGCCGCGCGCGGGAATCAGCTATTACCGAGTTGTTAGTGCGCCTCGCCTAGTTTGGGCGGCGTATGCCGGGTTGCGTCGGCGTTGGCGTGCGACGACCTGAACCTTTTCGTCCGGCCGCGCGGCCAGGCGATTCCTTTCAGACCGAAAAACGAAAATGTTCGCGCCGGCGCCCGTTGGGTTGTCGGAACAGACGTGCTTATCGAGAGGAAAAGTCACGATGCAGTCGGCGGCGATCAGCAGACGCGATGTCGCGGAAAAGCATCTGACCGTGATGGAGGGCCGATATCGCGGCCTGCTCGAAGCTGCGCCCGACGCGATGATCGTCGTCAACCAGGCCGGTGAAATCATTCTTCTGAACGTCCAGGCCGAAAAGCAATTCGGCTACAGCCGCGACGAACTCGTGGGTCAGAAGGTCACGAACATCATCCCGCATGGCTTCGCCGAACGCCTCATCGCCGACGGCCTGCGCTCCGCCGAAGAGGCGTTGGCCCAGCAGATCGGCACCGGCATCGAACTGACGGCCGTCCGGAAGGATGCCAGTGAGTTTCCGATCGAGTTGATGCTAAGCCCCCTGGAGAGCGCCGACGGAATCTTGGTGACGGCCGCGATCCGCAACATCAGCGTCCGCAAGGCCGCCGAAGAACATCTGAAAAAAATGGAAGGCCGTTACCGCGGCCTGTTGGAAGCGGCGCCCGATGCGATGGTCGTCGTCAACCAAGCAGGCGAAATCGTTCTGTTGAATCTGCAGGCGGAAAAACAATTCGGCTACAGCCGCGACGAACTCGTCGGCCAGAAGGTCACAAACATCATCCCGCAAGGTTTTGCCGAGCGCCTGATCGCCGACGGCCTGCGCTCCGCCGAAGAAGCACTGGCTCAGCAAATCGGTACAGGCATCGAACTGACGGCGCTGCGCAAAGACGGTCGCGAATTTCCTGTCGAACTGATGCTAAGCCCGCTGGGCAGCGCCGAAGGCATTTTGGTGACAGCCGCCATTCGTGACATCTCCGCGCGGAAGACGGCGGACAAGTATCTGGCGAAAATGGAAGGAAGATACCGCGGCCTCTTGGAGGCGGCGCCTGACGCCATGATTGTCGTCAACCAGGATGGCGAAATCGTGCTTCTGAACGCGCAAGCCGAAAAGCAATTCGGCTACAGCCGCGGTGAACTTCTGGGTCAGAAGGTGACGAACATCATCCCGCACGGTTTCGCCGAACGCCTGATCGCGGACGATCTGCGCTCCGCCGAAGAAGCGCTGGCGCAGCAAATCGGCGCAGGTCTCGAACTCATCGCTCTCCGCAAGGACCGCAGCGAATTCCCGATCGAGTTGATGCTAAGCCCGCTGGGCAGCGCCGACGGCATCTTGGTGACCGCCGCCATCCGCGACATCACCGTGCGCAGAGGCGCCGAAATCTATCTCTTGCAAAAGATGGACGAACTCAGCCGCTCGAACCACGAATTGGAACAATTCACCTACATCGCCTCCCACGATCTGCAGGAGCCGCTACGCATGGTCGCCAGCTACACGCAACTGCTGTCGCGCCGCTACAAAGGCAAACTCGACGCCGACGCGGACGAGTTCATCGCCTATGCGGTCGACGGCGCGAACCGCATGCAGCGCCTGATCCAAGATCTTCTGGCCTTCAGCCGCGTGGGCGCGAGAACAAAGCACCTGGATTCGACGTCCAGCGAAACCGCCCTCCAAAACGCACTCGCCAATTTAAGCGGCGCCATCAGCGACAGTGGGGCGGTCGTGACGCACGATCCGCTGCCCGTTGTTCTGGGCGACGGTGGTCAGTTGGCGCAGCTGTTCCAAAACCTCATCGGCAACGCCATCAAGTACCAAAGCGCGGGAACACCGCTGATACATGTTTCGGTCGCCAAGAACGACGCAGCCCGATGGCTGTTCGCCGTCAAGGACAACGGATTGGGAATCGATCCGCAATACTTCGAAAGGATCTTCGGAATGTTCCAAAGGCTCCACAAACGTGAAGAATTCGCCGGCACCGGGATCGGCCTGGCGATCTGCAAGAAGATTGTCGAACTGCACGGCGGCAAAATCTCGGTCGAGTCGAAACCGGGAGAAGGATCGACCTTCCGCTTCGCGCTCGCAGCCGGTGGCCAATCATGAGCATGGCGATGGAAGCACCCAGACCCCTGGTGGTTCTTCTGGTGGAGGACAGCCCGGGCGACGTCCGCTTGACGCAAGAGGCTTTCCGCGAAGCCAACGGCTCGATCAAGCTGCACGTGGCGGTCGACGGCGTCGAAGCGATCGACTTCCTGCGCCGAAACGGAGCCTTTGCCGACGCGCCCAGGCCCGATCTCATCTTGCTGGATCTGAACCTGCCCAAAATGGATGGGCGGATGGTGCTGGCGAACATCAAAGACGACGAGAAACTCAAGACGATCCCGACCGTAATCCTGACAACGTCGGAAGCCGAAGCCGACATCGTCAAAAGCTACCAGCTCCAGGCGAATTGCTACCTCAACAAACCCGTACAGCTGGAGGCATTCGAGAACCTCGTGAAGAGCATCAACGATTTCTGGTTGATGAAGGTCAAGCTTCCGCAAAGAGACGGAATGCTAGAACAATGAAAAAACCGATCAAAACCGTCCTGCTGATCGAAGACAACGCCGGCGACGCGCGGCTTCTTCGCGAGATGTTCAACGAGCAGAGTCTGCGCGGCATCGCTTTGACGCATGTCGACTCCATGCGCGGTGCAGAGATCCATCTCGCCAAAAACACAGTCGACATTATCTTGCTCGATCTTGGGCTGCCCGATGTACAAGGCCTGCAGGCGGTTCGCCGCGCGCGAGCCATGTCGCCCAGCACGCCGTTGGTGGTCCTGACCGGTCTCGACGACCAGACGCTCGCAGCACGCGCGCTTCGAGAGGGTGCGCAGGATTACCTCATCAAGGGAGAGATTGAGCCGCGAGGCTTTTCGCGCGCCCTCCACCACGCCATCGAACGCAAGATCATGGAAGGCCGCTACAGCAGTTTGTTGGAAGCCGCGCCCGACGCGATGGTCGTGGTCGACCAGGCCGGCGAAATCGTCCTTTTGAATCTGCAGGCGGAAAAACAATTCGGCTACAGCCGCGACGAACTGGTGGGTCAGAAGGTCACCAACATCATTCCGCACGGCTTCGCGGAGCGGTTGATCGCTGATGATCTGCGCTCGGCGGAGGACGCGCTGGCGCAGCAAATCGGGACGGGGATCGAACTCATCGCGCTTCGCAAAGACAAAAGCGAGTTTCCGATTGAGCTCATGCTGAGCCCGTTGGCCAGCGTCGACGGAACGTTGGTGACGGCCGCTATCCGCAACATCAGCGTGCGCAAGGCCGCCGAAGAACGCCTGACCAAGATGGAAGCGAGATACCGCGGCCTATTGGAAGCAGCCCCCGACGCGATGGTCGTCGTCGACCAAGCGGACGAAATCGTCCTGCTGAACCTGCAGGCCGAAAAGCAGTTCGGCTACAGCCGCGACGAACTCGTCGGCCAGAAGGTCACGAACATCATCCCGCGCGGTTTCGCCGAACGGCTGATCGCCGACGGCTTGCGCTCCGATGAAGAGGCGCTGGCCCAGCAAATCGGCACCGGCATCGAGCTGACGGCGGTGCGCAAAGACGCCAGCGAATTCCCGATCGAGTTGATGCTAAGCCCGCTCGAAAGCGCCGACGGCATTTTGGTGACGGCCGCGATCCGCAACATCAGCGTACGCAAAGCCGCGGAAGAACATCTGACGAAGATGGAAGGCCGGTACCGCGGTCTGTTGGAGGCGGCGCCCGACGCTATGGTCGTGGTCAATCAAGCCGGCGAAATCGTGTTGCTGAACCTGCAGGCGGAAAAAAAATTCGGCTACAGCCGCGACGAACTTGTGGGTCAGAAGGTCACAAACATCATCCCGCGCGGGTTCGCCGAACGGCTGATCGCCGACGGCCTGCGTTCCGACGAAGAGGCGCTCGCGCAACAGATCGGCACCGGAATCGAACTGACGGCCGTCCGCAAGGACGCAAGCGAGTTCCCGATCGAGTTGATGCTGAGCCCCTTGGAAAGCGCCGACGGAACCCTTGTGACGGCTGCCATCCGCGACATCAGTGTGCGCAAGTCCGCTGAGTCTCTTCAGGCGAAGACGGAGGCCAGATATCGCGGTCTGTTGGAGGCGGCGCCCGATGCCATGGTCGTCGTCAACCAGGCCGGCGAAATCGTCCTTCTGAATTTGCAGGCCGAAAAGCAATTTGGCTACAGCCGCGACGAGCTTGTCGGCCAGAAGGTGACCAACATCATTCCGCAAGGCTTTGCCGAGCGCTTGATCGCCGACGGCCTGCGTTCCGCCGAAGAGGCGTTGGCTCAGAATATCGGCACCGGTATCGAACTGACGGCGCTGCGGAAGAACGGCAGCGAGTTTCCCATCGAATTGATGCTGAGCCCGCTGGAGAGCGCCGACGGCATCTTGATAACGGCCGCGATCCGAGACATCGCAACACGCCGGCAGCTTGAGCATCAATTGCGGCAAGTCCAAAAGATGGAAGCCGTTGGCCAATTGACCGGCGGCGTCGCCCACGACTTCAACAATCTCCTGACCGTCATCACCTGCACGATCGAATGCATTGCCGAGGCTGTCGCCGACAATCCGGAACTTGCGGCCATGGCAAAGAGCATCGACCAGGCCGCAGAGCGCGGCGCGCAACTGACCCAACGCATGTTGGCCTTTGCGCGAAAGCAGCCTCTTCAATCGCGCGACCTCGATCTCAACGAGATAGCGAACCGCATGGTCGGCATGCTGGGACGCATGCTCAGCGAAGACATCGACCTCAAGACGAACTTGGAGGCCGACCTGTGGACCGCGACCGCAGACGGCAATCAGGTCGAAGACGCTATCTTGAATCTCGCGATCAACGCGCGAGACGCCATGCCGAAAGGCGGCAAGCTCGTCATCGAAACCGAGAACATGCACCTCGACAAGCACTACGCCGCGCAGAACGCAGAGGTGGTGCCCGGCGACTATGTCTCGATCGCCGTGACCGATTCTGGTTCCGGCATGTCCGCGGACGTGATGGAGCGCGCTTTCGAGCCGTTCTACACCACCAAGGAAGTCGGGCGGGGCACGGGCTTGGGCCTCAGCATGGTCTACGGTTTTGCGAAACAGTCGCGCGGCCACGTGAAAATCTACAGCGAGGTTGGGCGTGGCACGACCGCCAAACTCTATCTCCCGCGCGCGACGCCGGCGTCGGCTATCCGAACCATGGCCAAGGCCGTCGTCCCGGAGCGACGGGCAGGCAACGAAACGATCCTTGTCGTTGAAGACGACGCGTTGGTGCGCGGTATCGTGCTGACCATGCTTAGAGGACTAGGCTATCGCGTTCGTGAGTCAGCCGACGCAGGTGAAGCGCTGGAGATTTTGCGTCAGGGCGACCCGATCGACTTGCTGTTCACCGACATCGTCATGCCCGGCGGCATGAGTGGCTGGGAACTCGTGGAGGCAGCGCGATTGGAGCGCCCGACGCTCAAGGCGTTGTTCACGTCCGGCTATTCCGATCGCATCTTGAAGGAGCGCGCACGCGGCAGCGCGGACATACGCCTGTTGGCTAAACCCTACCGCTCGCGCTCTCTCGGCGAAGCGATCCGAGAGGTGCTCGACCAAGAAGAGGCCGACTTGCTGCCCATCGCGCGCCAAGCCTAAACGAAAACGCGCGCCGGAGCCTTCGCTCCGACGCGCGCTGCCGTCTTGGATCTAACGCGGCGGACGGCTGCAATTCACGCGTTCGCCGTTCCGGCGGCGTTCATAGCAGCGCTTCTTCCACGGCGGATCGCCGATATCGATGTCGTCCTTCGTCGTCGTCGCGCCGACAACGCCACCGACGACGCCGCCGACGACCGCACCCGTGCCGACGTTGCCGCCGGTCACGCCGCCAATCACCGCGCCTGCCGCAGCGCCGATGCCGGCGCCGGTCAAGCCGCGTTCACCCGGCGTCGTACCGCACGCGCCAAGCGTCAGCGCCGCAAAAACCGTGGCGCCCATGAGCATTTGTTTCAACATGATCTAACCTCCGAGAACCTGCCTTGGGGCCTCGGTCTTGGAACGCGTGATTACGCGAGGTGGTTCCTGGTGGAACAGCGTGAACGTTGCGTTCGCCGTGTTTGGACGGCGAACGCAACCGAACTCACGTCAAAGCGCGCCGTGGCACTGCTTGAACTTCTTGCCGGAACCGCAAGGGCAGGGCGAGTTGCGCTGAACTTTGCCCCAGGTCGAGGGATCGTTCGGGTTCAGCGGCACCGGCCTTCCGCCCATGCGCGGCGCGTTCGTCACCGTGCGCGGACCAACAGGTTGATCGTCGTCGAACTCGTTCTCGCCCGTATCCGGATTGAGATGCATCGCCTGCATCTGCGGCAGCGCGCGCTCTTCCAGATCCGGCGGCGCCTCCAGCTGCAACTGAACGTGCATCAACTGGCGCGTCACCTGCTGGCGAATCCGCGCGAGCAGCCCTTCGAACAGCAAGAACGCTTCCGTCTTGTACTCGTTAAGCGGATCGCGTTGCCCGTACCCGCGCAGACCGATCGTGTGCCGCAAATGCTCCAGCGTCACCAGATGGTCGCGCCACTCGTGATCCATCGTCTGCAGCAGCACGGCGCGCTCGACCTGATTGATCACGTCGGCAGGCGCGTTCTGCAGCCGCTCGTCGCCGCGCGCGTCGGCGGCCTTCTTGATGCGGTCGCTGATTTCTTCCTCGGCGATGCCGTCTTCCTTGCCCCATTTCTGCACGGGCAATTCGACGCCGAAGAACTCCTTCACGTCCGTCTCGAGATCCGCCGTCTTCCACTGCTCGGAATACGAGTTCTCGGGGATATACCGCTTCACCAAATCGTCGATCAACTGGTGGCGCATCCCTAAGATCGTGTCGTGCACGCTGTCGGCGCCGATGAACTCAAGCCGCTGTTCGAAGATCGTCTTGCGTTGATCGTTCATGACGTTGTCGAACTTCAGCAGGTTCTTGCGGATTTCGAAGTTCCGCTGCTCGACCCGCTGCTGCGACCGCGCAACGGCGGCGTTGACCATGCCGTGGCTGATCGCCTCGCCTTGCTTCAGACCAAGCCGCTGCAACATGCCGTCGAGCTTATCCTGCCCGAAGATGCGCATCAGATCGTCATGAAGGCTCAGATAGAATTTCGAATGCCCCGGGTCGCCCTGGCGGCCCGAACGGCCGCGCAGCTGGTTGTCGATGCGCCGGCTCTCGTGACGCTCCGTGCCCAGCACGTACAAACCGCCGGCCTCCAGAACTTTCTTCCGCGCTTCGGCGATCTCGGCGCGAATGCGGTCGACGATGCGCTTCTTCTCGGCTTCGTCCTCGATTCCGATCGTCTCGATCGCGATCCGCATGTCGGCATTGCCGCCCAGCTGAATGTCGGTGCCGCGGCCCGCCATGTTCGTCGCGATCGTCACCGCGCTCGGCTGGCCGGCTTGCGAGATGATCTGCGCTTCCGTCTCGTGATAGCGCGCGTTCAGAACGTTGTGCTTGATCTTCTCTTTCTTCAACACCGCCGCCAGCGACTCGGACTTCTCGATCGACACCGTGCCGACCAGAACCGGCTGCCCGCGCTTCGCACAATCCCTGATCGTCTCGACGATCGCGGCGTTCTTCTCTTCGATGGTGCGATAGATCTCGTCGTCGTCGTCAACGCGCGAGACCGGCACGTTCGTCGGAATCTCAAGCACATCGAGGTCATAGATTTCCATGAACTCGTTCGCTTCGGTCGACGCCGTACCGGTCATGCCGGCGAGCTTCGAGTAGAGGCGGAAGTAATTCTGGAACGTAATCGAGGCAAGCGTCACGTTCTCGGGCTGAATGGCGGCGTTCTCTTTCGCCTCAAGCGCCTGGTGCAGGCCTTCCGAATAACGCCGGCCTTCCATCATGCGACCCGTGAACTCGTCGATGATGATGACCTTGTTGTCCTTGACGATGTAGTCCTTGTCCTTCTGGAACAAGCGGTGCGCGCGCAGCGCCTGGTTCACGTGATGGACCAGCGACACGTTGGCGATGTCGTAAAGCCCGCCCTCCGTCATCACGCCGTTCTTGGCGAGCCAGCTTTCGACCGCCTCGTTGCCCTCTTCGGTCAGTGTGACGGTGCGCTGCTTCTCGTCGAGTTCGTAATACTCCGGCTTCAGCTCCGGCATGAACGCGTCGATGACTTTGTAGAGGTTCGAATTGTCCTCGGTCGGCCCCGAAATGATCAGGGGCGTCCGCGCCTCGTCGATCAGAATGGAGTCGACTTCGTCGACGATCGCGTAGTTGTGCCCGCGCTGCACCATCTGCGCCTTCGAGTACTTCATGTTGTCGCGCAGATAGTCGAAGCCGTACTCGTTGTTCGTGCCGTAGGTCACGTCGGCCGCGTACTGCTCGCGCCGCTGCGGATCCGAAAGCCCATGCACGATGCATCCGGTCGTCAACCCTAAGAACCGATAGACCTGTCCCATCCAATCGGCGTCGCGTTTGGCGAGATAGTCGTTGACGGTCACGACATGCACGCCCTTGCCCGACAACGCGTTCAGATAGACGGGCAGGGTAGCGACCAGGGTCTTGCCTTCGCCGGTCTTCATTTCGGCGATGTCGCCGTCGTGAAGCACCATGCCGCCGATCAGCTGCACGTCGAAATGGCGTTGGCCGAGGGTCCGCTTCGCGGCCTCGCGCACGGCGGCGAAAGCCTCCGGCAATAGATCGTCCAGCTTGCGCCCATTCGCGACCTGCTCGCGGAATTGGATGGTGCGCTGTCGCAGCTCGTCGTCCGAGAGTTTGACGAACTCAGGTTCGAGCGCGTTGATCCGGGGGACTTTGGCGTAAAGGGGCTTCAATCGACGATCGTTGCTGGAGCCGAAAATCTTCTTGGCCAGCGTGGTCAGGCCGAGCATCTGGAAAAGTCCTTGAACAGAGAAAGGGAATAGGCACCTTCACCGCCCATCGCGGGAGGTTCGCCTCCAAGACGTACGGAACAGGGGGTTTCGTGCGAAGCCGTGGCGGGACAGATAAGCGGGCCCCAACCCCCTGTCAACGCGACCGGAAAACAAGAATACACAGGTGTGGCATCCGCGGAATTGGGCCGTTCTTGACCGGTTCTAATAGGACGGGTACTGACAATCGCAGCTGACGGTGGAATCGCCGCTGGCGTCGCGTCCGGGGACGCGGAAAGGGAACGCATCCATGGCCCCGCCTGCGGGCAAGTCTTCCAAGGTAGCCGCCGCGCCGAAGGCTACGCCGGGACCGGCCGACAAGGCCGCGAAGACCCACCCTCCTGTTTCGCCACTGGCTCCCAAATCGCTTGCCAAGCTTGCCCCCATCTCGGGCGTCCGCATCGGCGCGGGCCAAGCCGGCATCAAATATGAAGGCCGCGACGACGTGTTGATGGCGGTTCTCGCCCCCGGCACGACCGTGGCGGGCGTGTTCACGACCTCAAAGACCTCGTCGGCGGCCGTGGACTGGTGCAAGGCCGCCCTTCCGCAGCGGTCCGCCCGCGCGCTGGTCGTCAACTCTGGCAATGCCAACGCCTTCACCGGCCGCAACGGCGTCGAGACCGCCCGCGCGACAGCTGAGTCGGCCGCCGCGCTGGCCGGCTGCAAGCCCCAAGAGGTCTTCCTGGCCTCCACCGGCGTCATCGGCGAACCGCTGCCGGTGAAAAAGATCACCGCTGTCCTGCCCGACATCTATGAGAACTCCGGGGCAACGGGCTGGGACCAGGCCGCCCGCGCCATCATGACGACGGACACCTTCCCGAAAATGGCGACAGCAACCGCCCAGATCGACGGCCAAGCCGTCCGGATCAACGGCATCGCCAAAGGCTCCGGCATGATCGCCCCCGACATGGCGACGATGCTGGCCTTCGTCTTCACCGACGCCGCCATCCCGCCCGACGTGCTCCAGCAACTGCTGACTGCGGGCACCGAGACCACCTTCAACGCCATCACCGTCGACGGCGACACCTCGACCAGCGACACGCTGATGCTCTTCGCGACCGGCAAAGGCGCGCGTCACAACCCGATCACGCGCCTGCTGGATAAGCGCATCGACGACTTCCGCCTCAAGCTGAACGGCGTGCTTCAAGACCTCGCGGTGCAAGTCGTCCGCGACGGCGAAGGTGCGACCAAGCTCATCCGCGTCAACGTCAGCGGCGCCGAGTCGCCTGCCGCCGCGCGCAAGATCGCGCTCTCGATCGCGAACTCGCCGCTTGTCAAAACCGCGGTTGCCGGCGGCGACGCCAACTGGGGCCGTGTCGTCATGGCCGTCGGTAAAGCCGGCGAGGCCGCCAACCGCGACAAGCTCTCGATCAAGTTCGGCGGCCACCGCGTCGCCACGCAAGGCGTGCGCGACCCGAATTACAGCGAAGCCCTGATGGCACGCTACATGGCCCGCCAAGAAATCGAAATCGACGTCGACGTCGGCATCGCCAAAGGCGCCTTCGGCGTCTGGACCTGCGATCTCACCCACGGCTACATCTCGATCAACGGCGACTACCGCAGTTAAAGCGGCTATTGCCGCGCGCGATCCAGAGCGTCGATCTCCGCCTGCAGCGCCTTCGCCGCCGCCGCGTTCGCCTTCGCGATGCCGAAGAACACGGCCGCGCCGATCCCAAGCCCGATCGCCGCCTTGGCGATTCCCCCCGACGGCGCCGCACCGACGCCGATCCAAAACACCACCATCCCCGGCACCAGCGGCCCCAGATACCAGCGCCAAATCCCCCGCAACGCATCGCGCTGCCGCACAAGCTCGCCACGATGGAAATCGGCGCAGCTCTCCGCCGTCTCGAACCCGCCGACCTCCGCCGCCCGCGCCAGCGCATAGAGGCGCCAACACACATAAAGCGTGCCGATCACAATCAGCGCCGCGCCGGCCTGCCCGACAATACTGCTCGCCGTAAACGCGACCCAACCGAACGCGACGACGACAAGCGCCGCCGCCGCATACTCGATCAGATTGCGCCGGCGCACCCGCGACTGAAGCAGTTGAGCGCGCGCACGCAAATCCGAAAGGCTCATGGAAAACGGCTCCTCTTTCTGCGTCGTCCACAACGACTGAAGATCGTCGCGCTCGCTCATCGCGCACCTCCCTTGAACAGTCGGTTGAGCTGCGCCTTCGCCCGCGACACGCGCGTCGCAACGGTGGCCGCCGACAGCCCCGTGACGTCGCCGATCGCCGCTGCATCGAAGCCCTCGAGGTAAAGCGTGATGATCTGCCGGTCCTCGGGCTTCAGTTGCCGGATGAGCGCATTGAGCCGTTCGATGTCGTCGCTCGCCTCCACTGCCGCACCCAGATCGCGCGCATCGGCCAGATGCTCGACATCTTCCAGCGACAGCGATCCGCGCACGACGCGCCGCTCTTTGTCGACATGCGTCGCCGCAACATTGTGAGCCACGCGATAGGTCCAGGTCCGCATCGCACAGCGTCCGTCATAGGTCGCAAAACTGCGCCACAGCGCCACGTGCATGTCCTGCAGAAGGTCGCGCCGGCGTTCGGGGTCGGCCTCGGTCGCACGCGCCAGCCGCTGCAGCGCGCCGCCGAACGCGGCGACCGCCTCGCCGTAGCGCGCGTCCTGCTCCGACTGACCCTTCATGTTCTCATTAGTCGCCTGCCCGCGAACTTTCTGACAATGCCGTGTCAGAAACGCCGAACGCCCATGACTAAATGATCATCGGCCCATAGAATGAGCGAGGGGGACATTCACATGTTATCGCGCAGACCGGTACTTGCGGGCGCCGTGGTGGCCGCTTTGCTCTGGCGGCCCGTGATGGCCGCGGCAGCGGAAACCAACGTGGATTTTTCCGGCACCTGGCACGGCGTACTCAAGGCCGGTCTAAGCCTGCGGCTTAAGCTCGTGATCGAGGGCGGCCGGGCCACGCTCTACAGCCTGGATCAAGACGGCACGCCAATTCCCGCCGACGAAATGCACGTCGAAGGCACGCGCCTCCGTCTCATATTCAACCGCATCAGCGGCGCCTTTGACGGCCGCCTGACGGAAGGTCGCATCGTCGGCGAGTGGCGTCAGGGCGGCGTGCTGCCGCTCACCTTCGAGCGCGGCGAACCGAAGGCCGCGACGCCACCGCCGCCGCTCACGCAAGAGCGGCTCGTCCAACTACGCACGGAAGCCGCCGCCCCGGCGCTCGCCGCGGCCGCCGCAAGCAGGAACGGTCGCCTCCTCACGCTGGCCGACGGTTTGCGCGCCGTCGGCCGCAGCGAGCGCGTAACCATCCACGACAAGTGGCACCTGGGCTCGATCACCAAGTCGATGACAGCGACATTGATCGCGCGGTGCGTGGAGGCGGGCGTCGTCAAATGGGACGACACCATCGGCAGCGTGCTCGGCTCGGCCGTGCCGGACATGCGCGCCGAGTATCGCGACGTAACCTTCCTTCACTTGGCCTCGCACCGCGCGGGGCTGCAGGCGAACGTGCCGATTGAAGCGCTTGTGCGTTTCCCCCGCGAAAACCCCGACCCGCGAGCGGAACGCGTCGCCTATGCGCAGTTGGCGTTGCGCCAAGAACCGCGCGGCCGCAAAGGCGAGAACTTCCTCTACTCGAACAGCGGCTTCGTCCTCGCCGGCGCCATGCTCGAAGCAAAACTCGGCGCGCCGTGGGAGACGTTAATCCGCGAGCGCGTCTTCGCACCGCTGAATATGAAAGATGCAGGCTTCGGCGCGCCGGGAACGCCGGGCGCTTACGATCAACCGGTCGGACACACCGCCGGATTGGTCGGGACGCTCGATCCCTATCCGCCGGGCTCTCCCGTCACCGACAACCCCGCGGTGCTCGGACCCGCCGGCCGCGCCCACGCGTCGTTCGAAGACATGCTGAAATATCTGGCCGCCCATCGCGACAATGCCGCGCTGTTGTCGAAGCAAAGCTGGCGCACGCTTCACACGCCGCCGTTCGGCGGTAACAACGCGCTCGGCTGGGTGGTGAGCGAGAACGGTCTCTGGCACAACGGTTCGAACACGCTCTGGTACGCCGAAGTCGCGTTCGATCCCGCGCGCGGCGTAACCGCGATCGCCGCCGCCAACGACGGCCGCTTGGCAACGGCGACGCCCGCCGTCCACGAAGCGCTCGGCGGGGCAGTGGCGGCCGTCACATAAGGCTGGCACACCGGCTGCAGCGCGGACCCTCAAACGAGGAGGGATGTGCGATGGCGTTTTCATTGAGCCCCGGGAGCAGATCGGCCAAACTGCCTGCCCAATCGCAGCGGGTCACCGTGCCGTCAGGTCAAACCAAGCTCCTCCTTGTCGTCGCCTGCGCGCTCATCGATGCGGACGGGCGTATCCTTCTGGCACAACGCCCGGAAGGAAAATCGATGGCGGGCCTCTGGGAATTCCCCGGCGGCAAGATCGAAACGGGCGAGCGTCCGGAAACGACGCTGATCCGCGAACTTAACGAAGAACTCGGCATCCGCGTGAAGGAAGATTGCCTCGCGCCCTTTGCTTTCGCGTCGCATGGTTACGAGGGCTTTCACCTTCTGATGCCCCTTTACCTGTGCCGCCGTTGGGAAGGCATCGTCGTCGCGCGCGAGGGCCAAAAGCTTGCCTGGGCGCGCTCGAACGAGCTGGCGAACTACGCCATGCCGCCCGCAGACGTGCCGCTTGTCGCCCAATTGCGCGACCTGCTTTGACCGCGGCCGCAGTCGGACGCGACCCGTAAAATTTGAATTGTTACCGTCTGTTAAGCCCGATCGCGCCACTCTCGCCCCCGACGCCGAACTGCGAGGTGGGCGATGATCGCTTTGTCACGAGTCATAAAGTCGTTCGCTGCGAATGAAAGCGGCGCAACGGCTCTCGAATACGGCATGATCTGCTCGCTGATTGTGCTCGCCATTTTGGCCGCCGTTCAGTCCGTCGCGGGCGGCACGATCGCGATGTACGAGTTACTTGTCGCTGCGATGGGCTAGGTCGGCTTCTTCGCCGGCGACCAGCCTGTGAGGTAGAGAATCTCGAACGTAGCGGGCACGCGTCCGTCGGCGCCCCGAAATTTCTGTGCGTAAATCTCGAACGCCCGCCCCAAGACCTGCCGCTTGAGAAACGAACGCCGGCGCTGCGTCAGCACGTTCGTCTCGCCCATGCCGCGAAGATCGGCGAGCAACTTCAGCGGATGCTCATAACGCGCCGTAATGGCATCGACGTCGGCAACCGGTTGCCCGAACCCCGCCCGCTGCAGCAGCGCGCCCGCATCGCGCACGTCGACAAACGGCGCGATGCGCGGCGACAACCCGCCGTCGATCTCGATCTCGGCCTCCGCAAGGCACGTGCGCAGCTCATGCAACGTCTGCCCGCCGAACAACGCCGCCATGAACAGGCAATCGGGCTTCAGGCTTCGCCGAATCTGCGTCAAGGCGCCCGGCAAGTCGTTCACGGCATGCAGCGTCAACGCGCTGACATAAAGCTCCAAGGTCTGCTCGCCGAACGGCAGATGCTCCTCCTCGAACACGACCCCACCGCGCGGCACGAACAGCGTCGTGGCGTCGCCGCGTATCCATGCGATTTCCTTGATATCGGGCGCCTTCAGCGGCCCGCACCAAACCGCCCGCGAGAATGGCCGCGGCGTCGCGGCAATTCGATCGCCGAGTTCATCGCCAACCGCATCCGCAAGAAAGGAAAACTGCGCGAACCCGGACGCGGCCCGCGATCGCCGTCGCCGGCGCAAACGCGCATCAAAAATTTGGGGCACATCACTCATCGCAAGGAGTCTGGCACGCCGGGCACGCACGCGCCATTATCCGGCGCATGGACCTGACGGCCTTCCGACTAACACGCTTCGCCCGCACGGCAGGCCGCGCCGCGCTCGATCTCGTCCTGCCGCCGCTCTGCCTCAAATGCCGCGCGCCGGTTTCCGAGCCGCAGTCGACCTGCGCCAAATGCTGGGGCGAACTGCGCTTCCTCAGCGCCCCGCAATGCGTCCAATGCGGCATCCCGTTTCCGCACGACTTAGGGCAAGGCGTGAAGTGCGCCGCCTGCATCGCCCGCCCGCCGTCGTTCGCCATCGCCCGCTCCGCGCTCGCTTACGACGACGCCAGCCGTGATCTGATCCTCGGGTTCAAGCACGGCGATCGCCTGGAAGCCGTACCGCTCTTCGCCCGCTGGATGACAAGCACCGGCCGCGAAGCGCTCGACGGCGCCGACATGCTGATACCCGTGCCGTTGCATTGGCGTCGCCTCGTCGCCCGCCGCTACAACCAGGCGGCCGAGCTTGCCCACGCGCTCGCCCGCATCACCGGCACACCGGTCGAAGCAAACCTCCTCACCCGCACAAAGCGCACGCGCAGTCAGGGCGAGATGGTCTCCGCGCGCGAGCGCATGAAGAACGTCGCCGGCGCCTTTGCCGTCGCGCCATCGCACCGCAGCAAAATCCAAGGCTGCCGCGCCGTGATTGTTGACGACGTCTTAACGACCGGCGCCACCTTGAGTGCGTGCGCCAAGGCACTCCTGCGCCACGGCGCGGCTTCTGTGTCATTGATCACACTGGCGCGCGTTGTGCGCCCGTTAAGCCTCGACCTATAATCTCTGACAGGTGGGCGGGGAGCCCCGACGATCTATATCGTTGGTCACTATGCAGACTCTTGATTTGCCGATGTCCGCAGCTGGTTCAGATGCCCCCGCAAAGGTGGTCGTCTATTCGACGCTCTTGTGCCCGTATTGCCATCGCGCGAAGGCGCTGTTGCGCAAAAAAGGCGTCGCCTTCACCGAGATCGACGTGGGCATGGATCCTGTCAAACGCGCCGAGATGGTCAATCTCGCGCACGGCCGCCACACGGTCCCGCAGATTTTCATCGACGGAAAGCACGTCGGCGGCTGTGACGACCTCCACGATCTCGACGATCAGGGCAAGCTTGACTTGCTCTTGGACGAAGCCAACCGCTAACCTGCCCGAATGACAGGCACATTCCGCGCAGCCTGTGTGCAGATGCGCACGGGCCTCGACGTCGCCGCGAACATCGCCGCCGCCGAAAAACTCATCCGCGAAGCAAAACAAGCGGGCGCGGCGTTCGTGGCCACGCCCGAGATGACGTCGCTGTTCGAAGCCGAAAGCGACGCGCTCTTCGCCAAGGTTCGCATCGAAGACGACGACACCGCGCTCAAAGCCTTTCGCCGGCTTGCCGAGGAATTATCCCTATGGCTCCTGATCGGTTCGCTGCCGATCAAGGTCGGCGAACGCCAATGCGCCAACCGCCAATTCCTCATCAACCCAAAGGGCCAAGTCGCCGCCTGGTACGACAAGGTCCACATGTTCGACGTCGACTTACCCGGGGGCGAAACCTATCGCGAATCCCGCAACTACCGCCGCGGCGAACGCGCCGTCGTCGCCGACATGCCGTGGGGCAAACTGGGCCTCAGCGTCTGCTACGATCTCCGCTTCCCGCAGCTCTACCGCGCGCTCGCCAAAGCCGGCGCATCGTTTCTGGTCATCCCAGCAGCGTTTACCCACACGACCGGCCAAGCGCATTGGCACGTCCTCCAACGCGCCCGCGCCATCGAAACGGGCTGCTTCGTCATCGCTCCGGCCCAAGGCGGCAAGCACGAGAACGGCCGCCGCACCTTCGGCCACAGCCTCATCGTCGACCCCTGGGGCCAAGTGCTGGCCGAGGGCGGCGAGGACCCCGGAATTGTCGTAGCGGACATCGACCCGGCGAAAGTCACAGAGGCCCGTACCCGTGTCCCCGCCTTGACCCACGACCGCCCGTTCACAATTTCTTAAGCAGCCCGGCCGCCCACTTGGAGCCCGCCTTGCGGCGCGTCGCGTTAGCAGCCATGCTTTGGGACTGCCAAGGGGCCGGGGAAACGGTAGTTGCGTCATGATCCGATACCAGCTCGTCTGTAAAAAGGACCACGCCTTCGAAGGCTGGTTCCGCGACAGCACAGCCTACGACACGCAGGCCAAGAAGGGCCTCCTCGAGTGCCCGACCTGCAATTCGAAGCAGGTGAAAAAAGCCCCCATGGCCCCCGCCGTATCCAAGAAGGGCGAACTCGCCGAAGCCGCCGTGAAGGCGAAGGCCATGCGCGAGTGGGTCTCCAACGTCCGCAAACACGTCGAGAAGAACGCCGAATACGTCGGCGAAAAATTCCCCGACGAAGCCCGCGCGATCCACTACGGCGACGCCGAAGAACGCCAAATCTATGGCGAGGCCACCGTCGAAGACGCCAAGGAACTCATCGAAGAAGGCATCCCGGTCGCGCCGCTACCCAGCCTGCCGCGCGCGGATTCTTAAAACGAACTACCGCCCGCGCAGCGCCGCGGCGACCTGTTCGGCCGAGAACGTCAGAGTGTTTGTCGTCCGGGCAAACTCGTACCCGTCGCGCAAGTTCAACGACAAACAAATCGATTGCGGCTTGCGTGCCAGGTCATACGCGGAGCGGGCCGGCATCTGGTCTGTAGCCGGGTAAGCGGGCCGCGCCACAGACACGTAGCTCGAATACACTGGCCGCACGGTCGCATCTGGTCCGCTCGCCCGTTCGGCCGCGACCTTTCGGCGCGAGAACGGGTGGCGGATTGAGGCTTTGCCGAGGAACGGCCCAACCGTGCCACCGCTCACATCGATGGAATTTTCTGCATCGCAAGTGCGCGTGTCGTCCAGAACATACCCCTCTTCGGACAGAAGCTCTGGGCTTGAATAGAAGTCGATGCGCAAGGCATCGCTGGGTGATGGGGCTGGCATGGCGGCCGCCGAAACATACACCAGTGCGACGGGCGAGATCGTGACTGGCAAGCGCGTCGTTCCGCACCCGGCCAAGGTAATCGCGAATGCGACGGACACTGCCAACTGATGAGCGATGTACGAATTCACGCCTGCCTCCGGCTACTTCTTGGCCACAACCATGTAGTTCACGTCAGTATCGGTCGTCAGTTGCCACTGTCCCGTCAGCGGATTGAACATCACGCCGCTCTCGGTGGTGACATTGAGCCTCGCGCGCGTCAGCGCCGTATCCAACTCCAGCGGCTTCACGAACTTCGCCCAATCATGCGTGCCGCGCGGCAGCCAGCCCAGCACGTACTCGGCGCCGACGATGGCGAGCGCGAACGCTTTCGCCGTCCGATTGATGGTGGCGACGAACATGAGGCCCTCGGGCTTCAACATCGAAGCGCAACTCGTCAGGAACAAATTCAGATCGGCGACGTGCTCGATCACCTCCATGTTGAGGATCGCGTCGAACCGCTCGCCGGCTTCCGCCAAAGCCTCGGCCGTCGTCGCCCGATAGTCGATGGTGAGGCCCTGCTCCTCGGCATGCACGCTCGCCGTCTTGATGTTCTTCTCAGACGCGTCGGCACCCAGCACGTCGAACCCGAGTCGGGCCATGGGCTCGCTCAACAGGCCCCCGCCGCAGCCAATGTCCAGAAGCCGAAGCCCCGCGAACGGCTTGTTGCCCTTAGGGTCGCGCCCGAAATGCGCCGCCGCCTGGTCGCGGATAAACCCCAGCCGGACCGGGTTGAACTTGTGCAGAACCCCGAATTTGCCGTGCGGATTCCACCATTCGGCCGCCAGCGCCGAAAAGCGCGCGACTTCGGCCTCGTCGATTGTGGATTGTCCTGATGTGACGGCAGACACCGGGTCGAACCTCTGCGCGTTGCGTGACAAACTCTCAGGCCATAACTATACCCCACCGCTGACCGATCAACCCCTTGACCAACGGACGCAACGCCGCGCGACCCCATGCCCAAACTCGTCATGAAGTTCGGCGGCACGTCGGTGGCGGACCTCGAGCGTATCCGCAACGTAGCAGCCAAGGTTAAGCAAGAGGTCGACCGCGGCTATCAGGTGGCGGTTATCGTCTCCGCCATGGCCGGCGAAACCAACAAGATGGTGTCCTGGGCGCGCGAGCTGTCCCCGCTGCACGACTCGCGCGAATACGACACCGTGGTCGCGTCGGGGGAACAGGTTACGTCCGGCCTCCTCGCCATCGCCTTGCAGCACATCGGCGTCCCCGCGCGCTCATGGCTCGGCTGGCAAATCCCGATCCGCACCAGCGGTCTCCACGGCTCTGCCGCGATCACCGAAATCGACGCCAAGATTCTGGATGAGCGTCTGGCCCAGGGCCAAGTCGCCGTCGTCGCCGGCTTCCAAGGCATCGGTCCCGACAACCGCATCACGACCTTGGGCCGCGGCGGTTCCGACACCAGCGCGGTCGCGGTGGCGGCGGCGCTCAAGGCAGAGCGTTGCGACATCTACACCGACGTCGACGGCGTTTACACGACCGACCCGCGCATCACGCCAAAGGCGCGCAAGCTCGAGAAGATTGCCTACGAAGAAATGCTCGAGATGGCGTCGTTGGGTGCGAAGGTGCTTCAGACCCGCTCGGTAGAATTGGCGATGATCCACGGCGTGCGCGTGCAGGTTCTCTCAAGCTTTGAAGATCTGCCCGGCACGCTCGTATGCGATGAGGACGAAATCGTGGAAAAGCAACTGGTCTCAGGCATCGCCTACAGCCGGGACGAAGCGAAGATCACGCTGGTAAAGGTGCCCGATCAGCCGGGCGTCGCCGCGGCCATCTTCGGCCCGCTCGCCGATGGCGGCATCAACGTCGACATGATCGTTCAGAACGTGTCCGAAGACGGCAAGTTCACGGACATGACGTTCACCGTCGGCCGCGCCGAGTTCGAACGTGCTATTCACATCATCGAACGCAATATTTCGGCGATTGGTTATCAAAAGCTCTTAACCGACAAGAACGTCGCCAAAGTCTCGGTCATTGGCATCGGCATGCGCACCCATGCGGGCGTCGCGCAAACCATGTTCGCGACCCTGGCCGAAAAGGGCATCAATATTCAGGTTATCTCGACCTCAGAAATTAAGATCAGCGTGCTGATGGCCGCCGAATTTACCGACACCGCAGTTCGTGCGCTTCACACCGCCTACGGATTGGATAAGTAATGGGGCTGGGGCCCCTGAAATTCAGCGACTGCCGGGCGTAAGGAACCAGATGGCGCCAACCACCGCCGGCCCACGTGTCCTGTTGAAGCGCATGCGCGAGATCATGGTCGAGCGCATCTCTCCACAAGCGCGCCTCGACAAGATCGTGAGTTTGATCGCGGCCAACATGGTGGCGGAAGTCTGCTCGATCTATTTGGTCAAGCAAGGCGGCTGGCTCGAACTCTTCGCCACCGAAGGTTTGAACAAAACTGCCGTCCACAAAACGCGCCTCAAGATGGGCGAAGGTATTGTCGGCGACGTGGCCAAGAACGGCCGCCCGCTGAACCTGTCCGACGCCCCCGCGCACCCGAACTTCTCCTACCGCCCGGAAACGGGTGAAGACCCGTATCAGTCGATGCTCGGCGTGCCGATCCTGCGCGGCTCGCGCGCCGTCGGCGTGCTGGCGGTCCAAAACGCCACCCACCGCAACTACGGCGAAGAAGAAGTCGAAGCGCTGCAAACCATCGCCATGGTTCTGGCCGAGATGGTGGTCTCGGGTTCGCTCGTCGAACTGGGCGAGATCGACGCGGGACCAAAACGGGATCGTCCATGGCGCGGGCAGGGCGTCGTGTTCTGCGAAGGCATCGCGATGGGCCGCGCGATCCTCCACGAACCGCGCGTCAAAGTCGAAAAGCTGATCGCCGACGACATCGGCGCCGAACGTATACGGCTCGACAAAGCCATCTCCGAACTGCGCGAAGCCATCGACGCGATGCTGGCGACCGAAGACACGGTCATCACGGGCGAAACCCGCGACGTGCTCGAAGCCTACCGCATGTTTGCCCACGACCGCGGCTGGCTGGCCAAGCTGCGCGAGGCGGTGACCAGCGGCCTGACGGCTGAGGCCGCGGTCGAGCGGGTCCAAAACGACACCCGCGCCCGCATGGCCCGCTTAACCGACCCGATCATCAAGGACCGTCTGCACGATCTCGACGATCTGGCGAACCGCCTGCTGCGCCACCTGACCGGCAAGGCCGACACGGCAGCCCACGACATGCTGCCGGCCGACGTCGTTCTCTTCGCCCGCACCATGGGCCCCGCCGAACTCCTCGACTACGACCGCTCCAAAATCCGCGGGCTGGTGCTGGAAGAAGGCTCGCCCACCAGCCACGTTTCCATCGTCGCCCGCGCGCTCGACATCCCGGTCGTCGGCCGCATCGAAAACGTGCTGGAGCAGATCGAACAGAACGATTGGGTCATCGCCGACGGCGACACGGCCGAAATCCATATCCGTCCGGCGCACGACGTGCGCGAGGCTTACCGCCACAAGCTCGCCCTGCGCGCTCAGCGCCAGGCGACGTTCGCGGCGATGCGCACGCAGCCCGCGATCACTAAGGACGGCGAACGCATCCGCTTGATGATGAACGCGGGCCTGCTCGCCGACCTGCCGCATCTCGAAGAAACCGGCGCTGAAGGCATCGGCCTCTTCCGCACCGAACTTCAGTTCATGATCTCAAGCCAGATGCCGCGCTTGCAGGATCTGATCACGCTCTACAGCTCAGTCCTCGACGGCGCGGCCGGCAAACCTGTCGTCTTCCGCACGCTCGACCTCGGCGGCGACAAGATACTGCCCTACGCGCGGCCGATGCCGGAAGAAAACCCGGCCATGGGCTGGCGCGCCATCCGCATGACGCTCGATCGCCCGGCGCTGCTTCGCTACCAGATCCGCGCGCTGTTGCGCGCCGCCGCCGGCCGCGACGTCGACATCATGTTCCCGATGGTGGCTGAGGTCGCCGAATTCCGCGCCGCCCGCGCGCTTGTCGACCGCGAACTCGAACGCCTCTCGCACATGAAGGCCCAGCCCCCGCGCAAGGTCCGGGTCGGAACCATGCTGGAAGTCCCGGCGCTGGCGTTCCAACTGCCATCGTTGCTCACCACCGCCGACTTCATTTCGGTCGGCTCGAACGACCTGATGCAGTTCTTCTTCGCCAGCGACCGGGGCAACCCGCGCCTCGGCACGCGCTATGACCTGCTCAGCCCGCCTATGCTTAATTTCCTGAAAGGAATTGTTGAGGCCGCCAAGGCGCGCGGCGTCCCCGTGACCTTATGCGGTGAAATGGCCGGCCGCCCGCTCGAAGCGATGGCGTTGATCGGCCTCGGTTTCCGCTCGCTGTCGATGGCGCCGGCCTCTATCGGCCCCGTCAAGCAAATGCTCCTTGCACTGAACACCGGCGCTGTCTCGGGCTTATTGGACAGCCTCCACGACAGCCACGAACACTCGCTTCGAGAGCAATTGAAGCTCCTTGCAATCAATGAGCGCGTGCCGATTTGATCCGCTCAATTTGCATGTAAGCGTTTACTTGCGAGTCGTTGTTTTGCAATATTTAACGGCTGCCAGCGTAAAGTTCCCGGATAGGGTGCTGGCGCAGTTAGTGTTGTCTCAAAGAACACGCGCGTCGGCCCTAAGGGGATGCGTGGGGACGAGTAGACGCGATGAGCAACGTGTCGCAATTGCAGACATCGGAAGAGCGCAAAGAACGGCGCCGCTTGCATCTGCGTGAAGTGACGTCGGACAACGATCAGGTCGCAGAGTTGCCGGACGTGCAAGAAACCGAAGCCCCCGTCGAACAAGAACCGCCCCTCGTCGAACCCGCCGTCGTCGAACCCCCGAAGGAAACGCTCGGCGATGTGCTGCGCACGGCGCGCGTCGCGCGCGGCGAAGACACGGCGACCGTCGCCGCCAAACTGAAAATGCGCCGCGATCAGCTCGAAGCGATCGAAAGCGGCGACTACGCGAAGCTGCCGGGCCGCACCTACGTGCTGGGCTTCGTGCGCTCGTACGCGACGTATCTCGGCCTCGATGCCGTTGCGTTCGTCAAGCGCATCAAGGACGAAAGCACCGCCGACGCCGACGTGCAGGCCGCCGCTCTCGTGTTTCCGGAAGCGCCGGAAGAACACCGCATGCTGCCGAACGGCTCGATTCTGATCTGGGCGATGCTGATCGCGATGGTGATCTACTGCATCAGCTATCTGACGATGCCCGACCGCAAGTCGGCGACGACTGCGAAGGCGAGCGAACCTACCGTCGTGATCGAAGACGCGAAAGACATCGGACCGAAAACCGAATCTTCCGTCGCCGACACATGGCGCGCCGCCAGCACCGAACCGCCGGTCACCTACGTGTCTGGCGCGCAAGTGCTGCCCGAATCGAACACTATCGAAACGCCGCGTCTTCTGACGGATGATCCGGCGCTGCCGCGCGAGATGATCTTTGCCGTCGCGCAGATCACGAACATCTCCACCGCGTCGTCGCCACCGCAAACCACGGGCTCGCGCGTCACCTTCAAGGCGCTCGAACCGACATACATCCAGATCAAAGACGCAAACCAACGCGGCGCACGCGCCGTGTTGGTGTCGCGTGTACTCGGTGCCGGCGAATCATATGACGCGCCGAATCGCGGCGGCCTCGTTATGCAGACGGGTAATGCCGGCGGCCTTCAAGTTGAAGTAGATGGTCGCGTTGTCGGCGTGCTCGGCAAAGGCGGCGAAGTGATCACACGCATCCCGCTGGATCCTTCGTATTTCCTGGAACGAATCGCTGCATCCCAATAATTGCGATGCGCAATGCTTGACCCTCAGGGCTCAGGCGAACACCCTCATACAAGAGAAGTGATTCGCGCGTGACGTTGCGAGTCGCTGGGGCACTTTCCTAATTTTCTCCGAGGGGCTCATGTCGAACGCAGAAGCTGCGGAATCAAATCCCGCGCCAAGGCCGCGTGCCGGTCGTCCGCGCAGCGTAGAATCGCGCCGCGCCATCATTCAATCGGCGATGCACATTCTTCAGAACGACGGCTATGCCGCTCTGAACATTGAAGCAATCGCCGCCAAGGCCGGCGTGTCGAAGCAGACGATTTACCGTTGGTGGTCGTCGGCCGCGTTCATCGTGCTTGAGGCACTGATCGCCGACATGCCGTCGCAAGAGGGCCTAGTTCCCGACACGGGCTCTATCCGCGGCGACCTGCAGGAACTGGTCCGTCCGACCGTCCGCGCGCTCAGCCAGCGCCGTGGCGCCGTCTACAAGGCCCTGATCGCGGAGGCGCAAGCCGACCCGCGCTTCGCCGAAGCCTTCCGTGCGCAACTGATGTCCGCGCATCGCGAAATCGTCCGCGCCGTCGTCGCCCGCGCGCAGCTGCGTGGCGAGGTGCCGTTCGAAGTCGACGGAGATCTCGCTGCCGACTTGGTTTACGGCCCGATCCTCTACCGTCTTCTCAACGGCCACGCGACGCTCGACGAAACCTTCGCGTTCGATCTGATCGACGCCGTGGTCTCAGGCCTGCGCTACCGCGACGTCGGCGTAAAGCGCGCCGCCGAAGCAGCCGAATAGCCAAAGCAAACCAAAACGCGCGCGAGCCAACCGGTTCGCGCGCGTTTTGCGTTCGTAGTGCGCGTTCGGATTTGGCGGATGCCGTGTCGATTCAGATCCACCACAAAGCCGCAAAGCACTCGAAGGTTCACAAAGGCCTTGGTGCGCCGCAGGCAACCGCACGAGTATGAATGCCGCTACGCGCCGAGAGCCGGCCTCTTCGGTTGAGGGGCAGGGTTGAAAATGGCTCGCTACGCGCCAAGAAAGCTTCGTGAACCTTCGAGTGCTTCGAGGCTTCGTGGTGAAGCTGAGTCAAAGCTCCACTATGCTAGTCGACGCGAACGACAGCTTTACCCACCGCGCGCCGGTTCAAAATATCGCTAAGCGCCTCACGCGCCTCGCTGAACGCGTAAACGCGCCCGACCTGCGGCTTCAGTTGGCCCGACGCAAACCAAGCGAGCAGCTGCTTCAAATTCTCCGCCGCAACCGCCGGCTCATGCATAAACGAAAACCGTGCGAGATCGACGCCGACCAAAGCGGCGCCCTTGAGCAGCGCCAGATTGACGGGCAGGGCAGGGATCGCCCCTGCCGCAAACCCGACGACCAAGTGTCGTCCGCGCCACGCGAGCGACCGAAACGCCAACTCTGTGAGCTGCCCGCCGACCGGGTCATAGACGACGTCGACGCCACGCCCGCCGGTGATCTCCTTGATGCGATCGCGAAAAACCTCCGGCGCAATATCGATCGCATGATCCGCGCCAAGCTTCGTCGCAAACGCGCGCTTTTCTTCCGAAGACGCGGCCGCGATCACCCGCGCCCCCATGATCTTCGCAACCTCGATCCCCGCCGACCCGACGCCGCCGCCCGCACCAAGCACAAGCAACGTCTCGCCCGCCTTCAAATCCGCGCGCTGACGAAACGCATGCAGGGCCGTCATGTAGTTCGTGCGAAATCCCGCGGCGGTCTCGAAACTCATCGCATCCGGAATTGGCACGGCGGCAATCGCAGGCACGACGGCCGTTTGCGAAAACCCACCGGTGAATCCGCCCGCCATCACGCGCTGCCCGATTTTCAGCGTCGTGACATCCGCCGCGACCGCTTCGATCTCCCCCGCAAATTCCGATCCGGGCGAAAACGGCAGCGGCGGCTTCACCTGATATTTTCCCGCTGCGATCAGCGCGTCGAGCAAACTCGCCCCCGACGCCCGTACACGCAGACGCACATGGCCCTTCGGTAACTCACCCACCGCGACATCCTGAAACGCAATCGCCTCAGGCGGCCCGAAGGCTTCGACGACATAGGCTTTCATGCGGGCTCGCCTCCGATCACTGTGCGTGCATCGTCTTAAGCGCGAACCCGTTCCGCGAAAAGCCGTGGTTTGCGACCTTACGAAACTGGGGACAAAGGCCGCGCGCCACGTCCCGCCACGCAACCGCCCGTGCCAGATTCGCAGAGTCACTTGGAGAGTCCGACATGAAACGCATCCTGCCCGCCCTTGGCCTCGTGTTGCTGACGGGTTGCCAAACCTTAGGGCTCAGCGACGGCGAAAAGACCGCGGTTGCCGCGCCAGCCACAGATGTTGCGGCGCCTGCGCCGGTCGCACCGCAACCCACCATCGCCGTAGCCGACGCATGGGCCGCGCCGACGCCGAAGGGCGCCAAAGTCGCCGCCGGCTTCTTCACCGTCGCGAACGGTGCGGCCGCAGACGATCGCTTGCTCAGCGCCACAAGCTCGCGCGCAGGCCGCGTCGAGCTTCACGAAATGTCGATGGACGGCAAAACGATGAAGATGCGTCCCGTGAAGGATATCGCCGTCCCCGCCGGCGGCTCGGTCGCGCTGAACGAAGGCGGCTTGCATCTGATGTTCATGGACATCAACAAGCCGTTCGTCGTCGGCGACACTGTCCCCGTCACGCTCACCTTCGAAAAAAGCGGCGCCGTCGAAGTGACGGTGGTCGTGAAGCAGCGGACGGCGTCCGCGGAGCACCACCACTAACGCAGCAAAAGCGCGGCGGCCGGACCGCGCCGCCACGCTACGTGCGACTTAACCACGCGCCGGTTACGCCTGTCGGTAACGAATTTCACATGATATTGTGGAAATCTCGACCGAACCGATCTAGATCACACACATGCTGTCACAAAAGGCCCGATACGCTCTGCGCGCCATGTTGCACCTGGCCGCAAAGCCCATCGCTGAACCGCAACAGATTGCCGACATCGCCGAAGGGGCAGCTGTCCCGCGCAAATTCCTGGAGCAGATCCTTCTGGAGCTCAAGCGCCGCGGCTTGGTCCACAGCGTGCGTGGGCGTCACGGCGGCTACCAGTTGGGCCGTGAGCCCAAGGACATCGACTTCGCCGAAGTGATCCGCGTCATCGATGGCCCGTTGGCGCTCAGTCCCTGCGCAAGTCGCACGGCCTATCGCCGCTGCGACGACTGCACGGACGAAGCGACGTGCGCGATCCGCAAAGCGCTGATCGACGTCCGCAATTCGACGGCGAAAATTCTGGAACAGCACTCGCTGGCCGACGCCATGGCCGACCGCCGCAAAATGAAGCCCGCCGCCTAAAGCTTAGGCCAGTTGCCGCAATTGACGATCGAGCGCCGCTCGTGTGTTCTGGCGCGCGGAATTGCCGGCGCTCAAGGATCAAGCGGCCATGCTCTACAATATCTTCTTCAAGCATCCGAACGACGTCGGTGAGACCTACACGCGTCACTTCGCGACGGCGCTCGAATTCGGCTGCACGATGATCGCTGCCGGCATCGCCTGCGTCGTCCACGCCATCGTACCGAGTGTCTTCGAACATACAGCCAGCAACACCGTCACCGCGCTCCACGCGCGCATGATGTTGCGTCGTCAGGCGCATCCGGCGCCGCGCGCCGAAATCGACTACGCGATCTAAGCGTTACCGCGCTTGCGCTCTTGGCCGACAATCTCGGCCAATTCAAACCACGCGGGCATCCAACATCGGCAAAAGTTCGCCTGCGCCACGCAATCGTGGTGGGGCACGTCGTCGGTTGGCACCGGCGCGAGGTAACGCCGGGGAATCTTCAGTTGGACGACCTTCGAGTCTTGGCGAGTGAACGCTTGGGGCATCGCGCCTCCGCACACATTAAACACGACTAATATGGTAGAGTATATGACCGTCGGCGGCGAGTGTCCAGATGGCGCACGTTGAGCGCCGCCGATTATTTTCCGTTAAACTTGGAACGAGACGCTGCGTCCGCGCGCCATCGCGATGGTGGCCAGCACCAAACTATCCGTCGAGTTGAGTAACGGTGCCGCCACGTCGGAGGCGGCAAGCACCAGCGGAACCTCGGTGCAACCCGCGATGATTCCCTGCGCGCCTTGCTCGATCAATTCGTCGGCAACGCCGATCATCTCGCGCTTCACGCTATCCCCCGTATCGCCGCCCTTGATGCGATAGAGCACGCGCATGAACCGCTCGCGCGTCTCGCCCGTCGGCACGATCGCCTGAACGCCGGTCGCGGCAAGCGCCGTTTGGTACAGCCCCGCATCGAGACAACCGGTCGAAGCCAGAATGCCCGCACGGCTCAACTGCGGCAGCGATCGCCGCAACGATTCCACCGTCACATCGATGATGCTGATAACCGGCAAATCCGTTGCCGCCCTCACGTCGTCGACAAACGCGTGCGCAGCATTGCACGGCATCACAAGGATCTCGGCGCCCGCTCGCGCCAACCCACGCGCCATTTCCTGCAAAACAGGGGCAGGCGAGGGGCCCGTCCCCGCAACAGCCGCGTTGCGATCCGGCACGGCCGGATTGCAGTCGATGATCAGCCGAATGTGCTCCTGATCGCGGCCCGCCTTCGATTCAGCAAGCACACGCGCAAAGAAATCCAGCGTCGCCGCCGGCCCCATACCGCCCAACACGCCGACCGTCTTCGACATCACGCGCTCTGTAGAATGTTCTGATACGCATAGAGCGCCGGCGCGCCGCCGGTATGCAGGAACAGAACGTTCTCGCCCTTCTTGAACGCGCCGCGCCGCACCAAGGCGATCAGGCCCGCCATCGCCTTGCCGGTGTAGACGGGATCGAGCAGCACGCCATCGCCGCGCGCGAGCAACCGAACCGCTTCGATCATCTCCGGTGTCGGCAGCGAATACCCGGGCCCAACCCACTCGTCGAGTGCGACGACCGCCTCGCGAGGCGGCGCCTCAAGCCCCAACAATTTCGCGACATCGAGCGCGAGCGTGTGAACGTTCTTCTCCTGCTCCGGCCGTAGCCGTCGCACGTTGATGCCGGTCAGAGGAATCTGCGCGTTGTTCCCGATCAGCCCGGTAAGCAAGCCCGCATGCGTCCCCGCACTCCCGCTCGCGCAAACGATGTGATCGAGCTTCAGGCCTTGCTCGAACGTCTGCGCCAAAATCTCCTCGGCGCACGCAACATACCCAAGCGCGCCTAGCGCATTCGAACCGCCGCCCGGAATAACGTAACCCTTGCGTCCCTCGGCCTTCAAATCCGCTGCAATCTTCTGCATGGCCGCCGCCAGATGGACGCCGGCATCGACCACCGTTACGCTCTCCACGCCAAGCAGATCGAAGAGAAAATTGTTCCCGCTCGCACGTTTGTCATAGCTCCCCGGGACGCGCTGCTCGAGGACGAGCCTGCACTTCAGACCCTCGCGCACTGCGGCGGCCAGGGTTAGCCGGCAATGGTTCGATTGCACCGCACCCACGGTGATCAGTGTATCCGCCCCTTGAGCCAGCGCCTCTGCGACCAAGAATTCCAGCTTCCGCGTTTTGTTCCCGCCGCCCGTCAATCCCAGCAGATCGTCACGCTTAATGTAGATGTCCGGGCCACCCAGCGCGTGCGTGAGGTGCGAGAGCTTTTCAATCGCTGTGTGGTGCGGCGTGTAACGGCGGCGGGGGAAGCGGGCCAGATGCATGGTCAGTCCTTGCGGTCCATTGCGGATGACATACCACGGTTTGCGTTCGCGTTTACGATTGGCGGCACAACCGGCCTCGCGCAACCGTTAGTACATTGACTATATCAAAATAGTCGTGTTTAAAATGCAATCTGCACCAAGGCCCTGTTTTCGTCGGAACCAAGGTCGGCCCTTCGCGTTGTGTCGGGTTGGCCGTCGAAGGAGAGTGAGCCAATGTCGAGCCCTGTGTCGCGCCAGGTTTTTTCCGTAGAGCCGCTGAACCCCACCATCGGCGCCATCGTGCGCGGGGTCGACCTGTCGCAAAAATTGTCGGACGCAGCCATCGGCGACATCCGCCGCGCGCTCCTAAAGCACGATGTGCTGTTCTTCGAAGACCAAGACCTAACCTCCGCACAGCAACGCGATTTCGCGGCCCGCTTCGGTTCGCTGCACATCCACCCGGTCTATCCCCAAGTCGACGGCACGCCGGAAGTCCTGGTTCTCGACAACCACGCCGACAACCCGACCGACAACGACAACTGGCACACCGACGTCACCTTCATCGAGACGCCGCCCTTGGGCAGCATCCTCTACGCGCGTCAGCTGCCGCCCATCGGCGGGGACACGATCTGGTCCAGCATGAGCGCCGCCTACGAAGCGCTCTCCGTCCCATTCCGCGAATTCCTCTCGACGCTGGAAGCGGTGCACGATTTCACGCGCTCGTTCCCGCCCGATCGTCAGGTCAGCCAAAACGCAGGCGAGGCGCGCTATGAAAAAGCGCGCCGCGAACATCCGCCGGTGACGCACCCCGTCGTGCGCACGCATCCCGAAACCGGCCGCCGCGGTCTCTTCGTGAACTACGGCTTCACGACCCACATCAAAGGCCTGAAGCGCAAAGAAAGCGCAGCGATCCTGAAATTCCTGCACGAACACATTCAGCAGCCCGAATTCCTCGTCCGCTGGCGCTGGAAGCCGAACAGCATCGCCTTCTGGGACAACCGCAACACGCAGCATTACGCCGTCAACGACTATCTCCCCCACAGACGAATCATGCACCGCGCGACCGTCTTGGGGGACAGGCCCTATTTCGACGCCAAGGGCGTGCGGAAGGCGGCCTGATCTATGCTACCCCACGTGGACAGCCACGGGCGGTCCGTGGTCGGCTCGATGCGCATACGGGAATCGACCTTGAGCGCACCGCGCGAACATCCGGAACATCTTGTCATCTGCGGCGGCGGCGCCAGCGCCGTGCTGCTGCTGCACGCCTTGCGTAAGCGCGCCGAACAGCCGCTGCACGTGACAATGGTGGAAGAGCGTCCGACGGCGGGCACCGGCACCGCCTATTCGACGCCCAGCACCTCGCATTTGCTGAACGTACCGGCCGGCCGCATGTCGGCCGACGCCGAAAATCCGAACGAGTTCGTGACCTGGCTCGGCGAAAATTATCCGGCCGAAAATTATACCGCAAAGTCTTTCGTCCCGCGTCCGCTCTACGGCGTCTATCTCAAACATCTGCTGGCGACCGCCGCAGTGGACCGCAGGTCGCCGGTGCAAATCACCGTGCGCCGCGGAACGGTTCACACCATCGAGCGCCGCCCGCAGCATTGGACGCTGACGTTGGGGGACGAAAAGAAAATCGACGCCGACGCGGTGGTGATTGCCACAGGCAACGCGCCGCCGCGCCCTTACTTCGCGACGGGCGATGATGTGCGCGATCTGATCCTGAACGACCCGTGGGATAGCGAGGCCAAAGCGCAAATCCCGCGCGACGCGAACATCGCGCTCGTAGGGTCAGGCCTCACCGCCGTCGACGTCGCGGTCGAACTGCTCGATAAGGGCCACCGCGGCCAAATCCGCATGATCTCGCGCCACGGCCTCCTGCCGCGCAAACACGCGCAATCCTTCGTCAGCGCCGGCTGGATCTTCCCGCCATATCCAAAATCTGTCGCCGAACTCATGCGCCGCACGCGTAGCGAGGCGCGCAGCATTCCCGGACAGGAAGCCTGGCGCACCGCGATCGATGCGCTGCGCCCCAATCTGCCGGCCATCTGGGGCGCTCTCACGCCCGACAACAAGGCGCGCTTCCTGCGCCATGTGCGTCCGTATTGGGAAGTGCACCGCCACCGCATGGCGCCCGAAGTCGCCGCGCGTGTCGAATCCGCCATCGCCTCCGGCCGCATCGTAATTCAGCAAGGCCGCTTGCAAGCGATCGAAGGCGCCGTACTCGGCGGACTCAGCCTGCGCGTGAAATCGCACGGCCGCGTCACGTCGATCCCCGCCGACATCGCGATCAATTGCACGGGCCCGGAATGTGATCCGACGACCTCGCGCAACCCGCTGATCGTCGACCTGTTGCACAACGGGTTAGCAAGGCCCGACCCGTTGCATCTCGGCATCGATACCGACGAAGCCGACCGCCTGATCGCCGTTGATGGCCGCGTCAATCACAACCTCTATGCCGTTGGCCCCGTCGCCCGTGGCCGTCTATGGGAAGTGACCGCGATACCGGAAATCCGGCATCAAGCCACAAACCTCGCGCGTAAAATTTCGCCGCGCCCGAGTGAGCAAGTCAACGCCTATACCATTTAATCTCTATTGACTCGATAGAGATTACGGATATGCTCGCTTCCGTTGTAATGGGGGCATGCTCGTATGGGAGTGCGAGGCTGATGAAGACGTGCTATTTCGCGACGGCGTCGTTGATTGCGCTAAGCGTATGTGCAGCGCCGGTGATGGCCGGACAAAAGGAAGATCTGAAAGCGCAAATCGAAGCGCTGAAGAAACAGATCGCCGATCAACAGCAGCAGCTTGAAACGCTCTCCGCCCAAGTCCAAGACGTCAAAGTCTCCGCCGGCAACCAATTCGCCGATGAGCGCCGCATTCGCGAGGAATCGCCGAAGCTCACGATCAAAGACGCGCGCCCGACCTTCGCGACGGCGGACGGCAAGAACACGATCTCGCTCCGCGGCCGCCTCTCCCTCGACTGGGCGAACTACTTCCAGGATAGAGCGGGCCCGCTGGGCAGCGACCCGCGCCGCGGCTCCTTCGGTGACGCGACGGAAGCGGCCCGCGCGCGCGACCTCAATGACGGCACGAATTTCCGCCGCGCCCAATTCGGCATCGAAGGCAAGCTCGACAACGTTTGGCAATACAGCCTGATCTACGCGTTCGACGGCTCAGGCCAGGAAGATGTCGGCCGCATCCAAGACCTTTATCTGCAGTACAATGGCTTCGACTGGGTGCGCCTGCGCGCCGGGGCATTCGGTCCCTCGGTCGGTTACGACGACTCGGTCTCGAACGCCGACTCGATCTTCCTCGAACGCGCATCCGCCGCGGACATTCAGCGCGCCATCGCTGGCAGCGAAGGCCGCACCGGAATCGCCGCCTATTCGAATGGCGAAGAGTGGTTCACCTCGCTCGCCCTCACCGGCGCGCCGATTGCCACGCAAAGCTTCGACGAACAGCTCGCGGTCATCGGCCGCGTCGCGTTCTTGCCGGTCAAGTCCCCGGACTTCAACGTCCATATCGGCGCCAACGTGACGTACCTCCTTCGCGCTCCCGACGCCGGTCCGGACGCCGGGGCGGCGCGCTATAACGTGCGCCTGCGCGACCGGCCCGAAATCCGCGTCGACACCACGCGTCTCATCGACACCGGCAACATCAACACGGACACGCTGCTCTCGCCGGGCGTCGAACTCGCGGCCAACTTCCAGAACTTCTACGTTCAAGGCGAATACATCTGGTACCAGTTCGAGCGCGAATTGGGCGGTGCCCTGTCGGACCCGGACTTCAGCGGCTGGTACGTCCAGGCGGCCTGGGCGTTGACCGGCGAAGTGCGGAACTGGAACGCGGCCAACGGCGTTTTCTCCGGGTTGAAACCCGCCAAACCCTTCAGCTTTGACGGCGAAGGCTGGGGCGCGCTGGAATTGGCCGGGCGTTACAGCGTTGCCGACCTGAACTACCGCGAAGAACTGCTGCCCGGGGCCGGCGGCATTCGCGGCGGCGAACAGACAACCTGGACCGCCGGCCTCAACTGGTACGCGAACAACAACATTCGCTTCTTGCTCGACTACCAATGGGTTGAGGTGGATCGCCGGAGTACGGGCGTCGCGAATGCCTACGGCGACGGCGCGAACACGCCGCTGGCCGGGACACAGATCGGTCAAGACCTCGAAATCGTTTCGTTGCGTACCCAGTTCACATTCTGACGCCAAGCCATGACCTGAAGGAGTTTCTGGAATGACGACGACGTCCCGCCTCACCGGATACGCGCTGACAGCTGCAGCCTTCTTGCTGCTCTTCAGCCAGGTGGTATTCGCCAAGGACTATACCCTGCTCAACGTGTCGTATGACCCGACGCGCGAGCTCTACGTGCAGATCAACGCGGCGTTCGCGGCCGACCTCAAAGCCAAAACCGGGGACACGGTAACGATCAACCAAAGTCACGGCGGCTCGGGCAAGCAGGCACGCTCGGTCATCGACGGTCTCGACGCCGACGTGGTGACGCTGGCGCTCGCCTACGACATCGACGAAATCGCCGAACGCGCAAAACTCTTCCCGCTCGATTGGCAAAAGCGCCTGCCGCACAATTCGACGCCCTACACCTCGACCATCGTGTTCCTGGTGAAGAAGGGCAATCCGTGGAAGCTGAAAGACTGGGGCGACCTCGTGAAGCCGGGCATCCAAGTGATCACGCCGAATCCGAAGACGTCGGGTGGCGCACGCTGGAACTACCTCGCCGCGTGGGCCTATGCGAAGAACTTGCCGGGCGGCAGCGACGACACTGCGAAGGCCTTCGTCGGCAAGCTCTACAAGAACGTGCCCGTTCTCGACACCGGCGCGCGCGGTTCGACGACGACGTTCGTTCAACGCGGCATCGGCGACGTTCTGCTCGCCTGGGAAAACGAAGCTCTGCTGGCGCTCAAGGAATTGGGTCCTGACAAGTTCGAGATCGTCTACCCGCCGTCCAGCATTTTGGCGGAACCGCCGGTCGCGCTGGTCGACAAGAATGCCGACAAAAAGGGCAATCGCGCCGTCGCCGAGGCGTATCTTAAGTTCCTTTACACTCCGGCCGCGCAAGACATCGTCGCCAAGAACTACTATCGTCCGATCGACCCGACGGTGGTCGCGAAGTACCGCAGCCAGTTCAAGGAGATTAAGCTGTACACGATCGACAAAGACTTCGGCGGCTGGAAGAAGGCGCAGGCGCTGCACTTCACCGACGGCGGCGTCTTCGACCAAATCTACGCGCCGGGGAAATAGTTGACGGCCGCAGCCAACTCTTGGCGCTTCAAAAAGCCGAGCGTTCTCCCCGGGTTCGGGCTGACGCTCGGCTTCGCCTTGTTCTACCTCAGCGTGATCGTGTTGATCCCGTTGGCCGCGCTGTTGCTGCGGCCGTGGGAGTTGGGCGTCGACGGTGTCATCGCGGCCGTCACCGCACCGCGCGTCGTGGCCGCGTTGCAGCTCAGCTTCGGCGCAGCTCTGATCGCGAGCCTGATCAACGCCGTCTTCGGCCTGATCGTTGCGTGGGTGCTGGTTCGATATGAATTCCCCGGCAAGCGCATCATCGACGCCCTCGTCGATCTGCCGTTCGCGCTGCCGACCGCTGTCGCCGGCATCGCGCTCACTGCGCTCTACGCGCCGAACGGCTGGATCGGACAATATCTCGAACCTCTGGGCATCAAGGTCGCCTACACGCCGCTCGGCGTCGTCTTCGCGCTGACCTTCATCGGCTTGCCCTTCGTCGTGCGCTCGGTCCAACCGGTGCTCGCGGATCTGGAGAAAGAATTCGAAGAAGCCGCCGCAAGCCTCGGCGCCACGCGCGCGCAAACATTCCGCCGCGTGATCTTCCCGGCCGTGCTGCCGTCGTGGCTCACGGGCGTCGCGCTCGCTTTCGCTCGCGCCGTCGGCGAATACGGCTCGGTCATCTTCATCGCCGGCAACCTGCCGATGGTCTCCGAAATCGCGCCGCTCCTGATCATCATCAAGCTCGAACAATACGACTACGCAGGCGCCGCCGCCGTCGGCTCGGCGATGCTCGCGATCTCGTTCCTGCTGCTGCTCGCCATCAACATGCTGCAAGCCTGGGCCCGCGCCCGATGAGCCCGCAGAAATTCCGCTACCCGACGAAAGACAGCGCGCCGGTCCGCATTCTGCTGACGCTGGCCGGCGTCGGCTATATCGGCCTCTTCCTGCTGACGCCGCTCATCGCCGTCTTCGCCGAAGCGCTACGCAACGGCACCGCCGCCTTCGTCGCCGCCGTGACGGAAAAGGACGCGCTCGCCGCGATGTGGCTCACGTTGACCGTCGCCGCGATCGCCGTGCCGCTCAACACTATCTTCGGCCTGGCCGCCGCCTGGTCGGTGTCGAAGTTCGACTTCTGGGGCAAGAGCGTCCTCATCACCCTCATCGACCTGCCGTTCTCCGTCTCGCCGGTGATCTCCGGCCTCGTCTACGTGCTCCTCTTCGGCGCGCAAGGCTACCTCGGCCCCTGGCTCGACGAACTCGGCATCAAAGTCATCTTCACCGTCACCGGCCTCGTGCTCGCGACCGTCTTCGTCACGTTCCCCTTCGTCGCGCGTGAACTGATCCCGCTGATGCAGGAGCAAGGCGTCGCGGAAGAAGAAGCGGCACTCTCCCTTGGCGCCTCAGGCTGGCAAATGTTCTGGCGCGTCACGCTGCCGAATGTGCGTTGGGGCCTGCTCTACGGAGTCCTGCTCTGCAACGCGCGCGCAATGGGTGAGTTCGGCGCCGTGTCGGTGGTCTCGGGCCATATTCGCGGCCTGACCAACACGATGCCGCTGCATGTGGAGATTTTGTACAACGAATACAATTTCGCGGCCGCTTTCGCGGTGGCCTCGATCCTGGCGCTGCTGGCGCTGGTGACGCTGGTGTTGAAGAGCGCGCTTGAGTGGCGCTACGGGGACGAAATCGCGGCAGCACACCGCCACTAAGCGGTGAGTTGGCGCGATCGGGGCAGGGGATGTTAAGAGTGACCGTATGGCGTTAAAGATCGAGCGCATTACAAAGCGCTTCGGCACGGTATCGGCCGTGCGCGAAGTCAGCCTGACCGTCGAAAAGGGCGAGTTCATGGCGCTGCTGGGCCCGTCGGGTTCCGGCAAGACGACGCTGTTGCGCGTCGTCGGCGGCCTCGAACTACCCGAAGAGGGCACGCTGAGCTTCGACGGCCAAGACCTGACGCACGTCCCCGCCCGCGAACGCCGCGCCGGTTTCGTCTTTCAGCACTACGCACTCTTCAAGCACATGACGGTCGCGCAAAACATCGCCTTCGGCCTCGACGTGCGCCCCATGGGAAAACGCCTCGCGCGCCGCGACGTGAACCAGCGAGTCGAAGCGCTGCTCAACCGCATGCAGCTCGAAGGCCTAGGCAAACGCTACCCAAGCCAACTCTCCGGCGGCCAACGCCAACGCGTGGCGCTCGCCCGCGCCCTCGCCATCGAACCGTTGATGCTCTTGCTCGACGAACCCTTCGGCGCCCTCGACGCGAAAGTCCGCAAAGACCTGCGCCAATGGCTGCGCGCCCTGCACGACGAAACCAAACTGACGACCATCATGGTCACCCACGACCAAGAAGAAGCCCTAGCCCTCGCCGACCGCGTCGCCGTCATGAACAACGGCCAAATCGAACAAGTAGGCCCCCCCAGCGAACTAATCGACAAACCCGCCTCCGCCTTCGTCCGCGAGTTTCTAGGCACCGACGGCGAGGGAATCTAGCGGTCGGTCTGCCGAAGTTTACGCAACGCCTGGTTAACGCTTGACGGCGATCATCCGATAGTCCTGATTCGGGGACGGAGGCGTACCTTGCGCGGCGTTCTTGCGATTGCAGTGTTATTGCTTGGTTTGGCGATGCTCGCCATGCCGGTCGCAGCGCATGAGCATCACGGCCCGTCTGCCTCGGCCTCAGAACCAGTGCATGCCCACGACCATGCGGACGCCGGCCATCACTCGCACGATATCGGCGAGGACACCTACCATCAGAAGGCCTCGCATTGTTCGCTTGAGGTCGCGCACGTTCAGAAGGCCGTTACGCTGACGCGCTTCACCGTCGCGCACTTCCAGATCGCCGCGACGAACGAGTCCGTTCGCGGCATCACCGTCTCGCCGCCTGTTCCCCCACCGCTTGGCTGAGCTGGGCGTCGCGCCCGTCTCGCAAGTCATGGTGAACGCAATCTAGGAACGGCATTTCCAAATGTTTCGCAGCATAACCGTGGCGCTTGTATGCGCCGCGGCGTGGAGTCTGGCGCTCACCGCGTCGGCCGACCCAAGCGCACGTCCAGTGACGCTTGAAGAGGCTGTCGCGCGCGCCCTCAACGCCGCCCCCGCGCTCAAAGCGCGCGAAGAATTGGTGACCGCAGCCGAAGCGCAAATCGCGCAAAGCGGCGTGTTGCCGAACCCGACGCTCGAAGCCGAAATCGAAAACGCCGCCGGCTCCGGCCGCTTCTCCGGTTTCGATCAGGCGGAGATGACACTGGGCGTCTCGCAACGCCTCGAACGCGGCGGCAAACGCGAAGGCCGCGTCGCATTGGCGGAAACAGAGCGTGACGCCGCCGCACTCGAACGAGACCGCGCCCGCGCCACCGTCGCCTTCGAAGCGCGCAAGGCCTTCGTCGAACTCTTCGCCGCTGAGATTGCGCGCGACAACGCCAGTGCGCGCCTGAAAGCCGCCATCGAAATCGAAGCGACGGCGAGACGCCGCGTTGCCGCCGCCCGCGATCCGCTGACGACAAAACTGCGCGCCGAAATCCAAACCGCAGAAGCCAAGACCGCACGAGACCAAGCCGACCGGGACGTCAAGAACGCTAAGCGTGCGCTCGCCTTGCTATGGGGTGAACCTGCGGCACCGTTCGAAATCGACGCGTCAGCGCTACGCAACCCACCGCACACGCGCACCACCACCGCGAACACGGCGCTCGACCTAAAGGCCAGCGAACTCGCCGCCCGCCGCGCCGCCCGCAAGGTCGATCTCGAAAAGGCGAACGCCAGCTCGGACGTCTCGCTAGGCGTCGGCATTCGCCGTTTCGAAGAAGGCGGCGAGGTCGCCGGCGTCCTCTCGCTCTCGATGCCGATAGCGCTCTTCGACGATAATCAGGCGAACATCGACCGCGCCGCCGCCGAACAACGCGCCGCCGACCTCGACGCCGCCGACGCCAGACAGCGCCACCTGACGTCGCTGATCGCGCTCGAAGAAGAAGAGACACGCGCCCGCGCCGAGCTCGACGCCCTCCGCGCCGATCTCCTGCCGCGCGCGAAAGCCTCATTGGCCGAAGGCCGCCGCGGCTACAACGCCGGCGCCTTCAGCTACCAAGAAGTCGCCGAAGCCCAACGCACGCTGAGCGACCTCACCACCCGCGAAGTCGCCGCCCTGCGCAGCCTCCACATCGCCGCCGCGAACCTTGATCGCATCAAAGGAATTGAGCCATGAGAATGGGCCACGCACTGATCGCGGCGCTGACGGCGATAACGCTGCTCGCCTGCGGTCAACCCGCCACCGAAGGAAAAGACGAACACGGTCACGGCGGCGGCGAAGAAGAATTCGAACGCGGCCCACACCGCGGCCGCCTCCTCGAGTCCGGATCGTTCGCCCTCGAAATAACCATCTTCGAAACCGGCACGCCACCCGTCTTCCACGTCTACCCTTACGACGACGGAAAGCCGATCGCGCCCCAACAGGTGAAGCTCGCGATCACGCTGAAACGCCTCGGCGGCAAAACCGATGCCTTCACGTTCAAACCCGACGGCGACCACCTCGTCGGCAGCGGCACCGTCGAAGAGCCGCATTCGTTCGACGTCGAAGTCGCCGCCACCTACAAAGGCAAAGCCCACCGCTGGACCTACGACTCCTACGAAGGCCGCACGACCATCAGCGCCGCCGCTGCTAAAGAAGCCGGCGTCACGACGGAAAAAGCCGGCCCCGCCGTCGTCGAACAAACGATCGAGCTGCTCGGCCACGCCGATCTCGCACCCGGCGCCAAGGCCAGCCTGCGCGCCCGCTTTCCCGGCCGCATCGTTAGCGTCGCCAAAAACATCGGCGACCAGGTCAAGGCGAACGACGTCCTCGCGCGCATCGAAAGCAACGAGAGCCTCCAAACCTACGCGCTGACGTCGCCGATCGACGGCATCGTTCTGGAACGCGCCGCCAACCAAGGCGACATCGCCACCGACGCCGTCCTCTTCACCGTCGGCGACCCGCGCAAATTGACGGCAGACTTCCACGTCTTCGACCGCGACGCCGCCCACATCCGCGCCGGCCAAACCGTCCACGTGACGTCGCTCGGCGGCGCCATCACGGTCGACGCACAGATCGCCTCGCTCTCGCCGATGAAGGACCCCGGCTCGCAGTCGATCGTCGCCCGCGCCCCCTTCGACAACGCCGACGGCAAGTTCCGCCCCGGCATGACGGTCAACGGCCACGTCGTCTTCGACAAAGCGCAAGCCGCCCTCGCCGTGAAGACCATCGCCATCCAACGCTTCCGCGATTTCGAAGTCGTCTACGCCAAGGTCGGCGACACCTACGAAGTCCGCATGCTGGAAATCGGCCGCCGCTCAACCGAGTGGACAGAGGTCCTAGGCGGCCTCGAACCCGGCACCGAATACGTCGTCGCCAACAGCTTCCTGATCAAAGCCGATATCGAAAAGTCGGGCGCCTCCCATGACCACTGAGGCCCCCGCCTTCGAACGCATCATCGCCTTTTCGATCCGCCAACGCTGGATGGTGCTGGCGGTGGTATTCGGCCTCGCAGCATTGGGCGCATGGAACTTCCAACGCCTACCCATCGACGCCGTCCCCGACATCACCAACGTCCAGGTCCAGATCAACACCGAGGCCGCCGGTTACTCGCCGCTGGAAGCCGAACAGCGCATCACATACCCCATCGAAACCGCAATCGCGGGCTTGCCCCGCCTCGAACACACACGCTCGCTCTCGCGCTACGGGCTCAGCCAAGTCACCGTCGTCTTCGAAGACGGCACCGACATCTACTTCGCGCGCCAACTCGTCGGCGAACGCCTGCAATCCGTACGCGGACAATTGCCGCCCGGCATCGAACCCGAGATGGGCCCCATCGCGACCGGCCTCGGCGAAATCTTCATGTACACCGTCGAGCCCAAACCCGGCGCGACGAAAGCCGACGGCACCGCCTGGACGCCGACCGACCTGCGCACGGTTCAAGACTGGGTGATCAAACCCCAACTCAGAACCGTCCGCGGCGTGACGGAGGTCAACGCCGTCGGCGGCTTCCGCAAAGAATATCACGTCACACCGCACCCCGAACGCTTGGCCGCGCTCGAACTCACCGTCGCCGACGTCATCCAAACGTTGGAGCGCAACAACGCCAACGCCGGCGCCGGCTACATCGAACGCAACGGCGAACAAGTCCTGATCCGCGTCCCCGGCCGCGCCGCCGGCGCCGACGATCTCAAAAGCCTCGTCGTCACCCGCCGCGGCGACATCCCCGTCCGCATCGACCAAATCGCCGACGTGCAGCTCGGCGCGGAACTACGCACGGGCGCCGCCACCATGAACGGCGAAGAAGTTGTCCTCGGCACCGTCTTCATGCTGGTCGGCGAAAACAGCCGCACCGTCGCCCGCGCCGTCGCCGCCAAACTCGAGGAGATCAACAAAAGCCTGCCCGAAGGCATCGTCGCCCGAACGACCTACGACCGCACCACGCTCGTCGAACGTACGATCGCGACCGTCGAGACCAACCTCCTCGAGGGCGCGCTGCTCGTCGTCGCCGTCCTCTTCCTCTTGCTCGGCAACCTGCGCGCCGCGTTGATCACCGCGGCGATGATCCCGCTCTCGATGCTCCTCGCCATCACCGGCATGGTGCAAAACAAGGTCTCCGGCAATTTGATGAGCCTCGGCGCGCTCGACTTCGGCCTCATCGTCGACGGCGCGGTCATCATCGTCGAGAACTGCCTGCGCCGCTTCGGCATGGAACAGCACCGCCTGGGCCGCCTCCTCACGCGCGACGAACGCTTCGCCCTCGCCGCATCGGCGACCAGCGAGGTCATCCGCCCCAGCATCTTCGGCGTCCTCATCATCACCATCGTCTACGTGCCGATCTTCGCGCTGACCGGCATCGAAGGAAAAATGTTCCACCCGATGGCGTTCACGGTCGTCGCCGCGCTCATCGCAGCTCTTCTGCTGTCGATCACCTTCGTTCCCGCCGCCATCGCCATGTTCGTCACCGGCAAAGTCGACGAGCGCGAGAACATCGTCATGCGCGGCGCCCGCGCCTTCTACGCGCCGCTGTTGGACTTCGCGCTCGCCAACCGCGTCCTCATGGCGGGCGCAGCGGTCGCACTGATCGCGATCAGCACTTTCGCAGCCTCGCGCATGGGTTCCGAGTTCATCCCAAACCTAGACGAAGGCGACATAGCGCTCCACGCGCTGCGCATCCCCGGCACCAGCCTGACCCAAGCCGTAGGCATGCAAGCCGCACTGGAAAAACGTCTGCGCCAAGCACCCGAGATCGAACTCACCTTCGCCAAACTCGGCACCGCCGAAGTCGCGACCGACCCTATGCCGCCCAGCGTCGCCGACACCTTCATCATCATGAAGGACCGCAGCCGCTGGCCCGACCCCAACAAACCGCGCACCCAACTCGTCGAAGAATTGGAAAAGGCCGCAGCCGAGGTCCCCGGGAATAATTACGAATTCACCCAACCCATCCAAATGCGCTTCAACGAACTTATCGCCGGCGTGCGCTCGGATGTCGCGGTGAAAATCTTCGGCGACGACATGGACCAACTGCTCGCGGCAGGGCAGAGCGTCGAATCCGTCCTGAGCAAAATCCCCGGCGCGCGCGACGTGAAGGTCGAACAGGTCACCGGTCTGCCGCTCCTCTCGATCATTCCCGATCGCCAAGCCCTGGCGCGCCACGGCCTCACCATCGCCGACGTGCAAGACGTCGTCGCCACCGCGCTCGGCGGTCGCCCCGCAGGCCAAATCTTCGAAGGCGACCGGCGCTTCGACATCGTCGTGCGCATGCCCGAAAGCGTCCGCAACAGCACCGACGCCATCGCACGCATCCCAATCCCGCTGCCCGGCCACGAAAGGAACGGCACGGACCCGGCCTTCATCCCGCTGTCGGAAATCGCCACGCTCGAACTCGCGACCGGCCCCAACCAAATCAGCCGCGAAAACGGCAAGCGCCGCGTCGTGGTCACAGCCAACGTCCGCGACCGTGACCTGGGTTCCTTCGTCGCCGACGCCCGCGCCGCCGTCGCCGAAGGCGTCGAACTCCCCGCCGGCTACTGGATCGACTACGGCGGCACGTTCGAACAACTAATCTCCGCGTCGCAGCGTCTCTCGATCGTCGTCCCCGTCGCTCTCTTGCTGATCTTTGGGCTGCTGTTCTCGCTCTATAGCTCGGCGAAAGACGCGGCCATCGTCTTCTCCGGCGTGCCCTTGGCGCTCACCGGCGGTGTCGCAGCACTCCTCATTCGCGACCTGCCGCTCTCGATCTCGGCGGGCGTCGGCTTCATCGCCCTCTCCGGTGTCGCGGTCTTGAACGGCGTCGTGATGGTCTCCTTCATCCGCGCCCTGCGCGCCGAAGGCCGCCCGCTCGACGAAGCCATTCGCGAAGGCGCCCTCACACGCCTGCGTCCCGTGCTCATGACCGCACTCGTCGCCAGCCTCGGCTTCGTCCCCATGGCCCTTAATGTCGGCGCAGGCAGCGAAGTCCAGCGCCCGTTGGCGACCGTGGTGATCGGCGGTATCGTCTCGTCGACCATCTTAACGCTCCTCGTCCTCCCCGCCCTTTACCGCCTGTTTCACCGACAGGGAGTCGAAGACGCCGGCACCTGAGGCAAAATCACCGGAAAAGCCCGCCCTCTGTGCCATTCGCCATCTGGCTTGCGGGGCCTCGGGTTGCTATCTCTCTTCCCATCATGAGCATCCGCCCGTACCGCGACATCGCCCGCCGCAAGAGCCGCAAGATCCGTGTCGGATCGGTTGAGGTCGGCGGCGACGCGCCGATCACCGTTCAGTCGATGACGAACACGCTCACGACCGACATCCAAGGCACCATCCGCCAAGTGAAGGCGCTGGAGGCCGCAGGCGCCGACATCGTGCGCATCTCATGCCCCGACGAAGAATCCACCGCGGCGCTGAAGTCGATCGTGCGCGCCGTGCAGGTGCCGATCGTCGCCGACATCCACTTCCACTACAAACGCGGCATCGAAGCGGCGAAAGCCGGCGCCGCCTGCCTGCGCATCAACCCGGGCAACATCGGCTCACCCGCACGCGTGCGCGAGGTCGTGCAGGCCGCGAAGGACCACGGCGTCTCGATGCGCATCGGCGTCAACGCCGGTTCGCTGGAAAAGGAACTGCTGGAGCGCTACGGCGAACCATGCCCCGAGGCCATGGTCGAAAGCGCCCTCAACCACGCGCGCATTCTGGAAGACAACGATTTCCGCGAATTCAAGATCAGCGTGAAGGCCTCCGACGTCTTCCTCGCCGCCGCAGCGTATCAAGGCCTTGCCGAAGCCTGCGATTACCCGCTGCACCTCGGCGTCACCGAAGCCGGCGGCCTCATGACCGGCACGGTGAAATCGGCCATCGGCATAGGCTCGCTGCTCTGGGCCGGCATCGGGGACACGATCCGCGTCTCGCTCTCGGCCGATCCGGTCGAAGAAATTCGCGTCGGCTTCGATATCCTGAAGTCGCTGGGCCTTCGCCATCGCGGTGTCAACGTCATCGCGTGCCCGTCCTGCGCCCGCCAAGGCTTCGACGTCATCAAGACGGTCGCCATCATCGAAGACCGCCTGAAACACATCACGACCCCGATGTCGCTCTCGATCATCGGCTGCGTCGTCAACGGCCCGGGCGAAGCCGCGCAAACCGACATCGGCTTCACCGGTGGTGGGGCAGGGTCCGGCATGGTCTACGTGGCCGGCAAACCCGACCACAAAATGGACAACGCCAAACTCGTCGACCACATCGTCGAACTGGTGGAAAAGAAAGCCGCCGAAATCGAATCAAAGCGGGACGGCACGAAGGCGAAGCCCGACCTCGCCCCCGCCAAATAGATACACCGAGCCACCACCTTGATCGCCGCCGCACAAATCGACCGCATTCTCGACCGCTATGCCGAGATCGAAGCCCGCATGTCCACGGACGGCGCCGGCTCGTCCTTCGTCAAGCTCGCGAAGGAATACGCCGACCTCGGCCCCATCGTCGCGAAAGCCAAAGAAGTGTCGGCGATGCGCGAGCAGATGAAGCAACTCACGGCGATGTCGACCGATCCGGACGCCGACATTCGCGCCATGGCGGGCGATGAACTTGTCGACCTCAAGCGCCGCCTGCCGGACCTTGAGCACGAACTTTCGATCCTCATGCTGCCCAAAGACGCGGCCGACATGGGCAGCGCGTTGCTGGAAATTCGCGCGGGCACCGGCGGCGACGAAGCCGCGCTCTTTGCGGGCGACCTCCTGCGCATGTATCAACGCTATGCCCAGTTGAACGGCTGGCAGTTCGAGATCATGAGCGAAAGCGAATCCGATCTCGGCGGCTACAAGGAAGTCATCTGCGCCGTCAACGGCAGCGGCGTCTTCGCCAAACTGAAATACGAATCCGGCGTGCACAGGGTTCAGCGCGTGCCCGCCACCGAAGCCTCAGGCCGCATCCACACCTCCGCCGCGACGGTCGCCGTGATGCCCGAAGTCGCCGAAGTCGACATCGACATCAACGAAAGCGACTTGCGCATCGACGTCTACCGCGCCTCAGGCGCCGGCGGCCAGCACGTCAACAAAACCGAAAGCGCCGTCCGCATCACCCACATCCCGACCGGCGTCGCCGTGGCGATGCAGGAAGAGAAATCGCAGCACAAGAACAAAGCCAAGGCGATGAAAATCCTGCGCGCGCGCATTCACGACGCCGAGCGCGAACGCCTGGACAAAGAACGCGCCGCAGACCGCAAAGACCAAGTAGGCAGCGGCGACCGCTCCGAACGCATCCGCACCTACAACTACCCCCAAGGCCGCTGCACCGACCACCGCATCAACCTAACCCTCTACGAACTCGACCAAGTGATGCAGGGCATAGCCCTCCACAAAATCATCGACGCCCTCGTCTCCGACGACCAAGCCAAACGCTTAGCCCAACTCGACGAAAGCATGCCGGCGTGAACCGCCGCGCCGTAAATGTCGAAGCCGAGCGTCGTCTTGAAGTCCAACCCTTGGGTGTCATGGTCCGCGCAGGCGGACCACCCACGACTTGCGGCGTGCGATCCAGAAAGAAGTCGTGGATGGTCCGCCTACGCGGACCACGACACGTGAGGATGTCGTGGACACGCAAATAGTGGCCCTGAAAAACGCCGCCGCGCGTCTCGCTGCTGCCGGCATCGACGACCCAATGCGCGAAGCCCGCATCCTTCACAAAGCCGCGCCCGACGACGGCACATTCCAATCCTTCATCGCGCGTCGCGAAAAGCGCGAGCCCGTCGCCTACATCCTTGGCCGTCGCGAATTCTGGTCGCTCGAATTGGAAGTATCGCCCGCCGTTCTCATCCCGCGCCCCGACACCGAGACGCTCATCGAAGCCGCACTAACCGAGTTCAAGCAAACCCCGCCCGCGCGCATTCTCGATTTGGGAACCGGTTCCGGCGCTATTCTTATTGCCCTCTTGAAAGAATGGCCGCGCGCCACAGGTATAGGCGTAGACAAGAGCGCTGCGGCGCTCGCGGTCGCTGGCCGTAACGCGCTGCGTCACGGGGTCGCTGACCGCATGGACCTCCGCGAAGGCGATTGGTCGAAAGGCATAACCGAACGCTTTGATCTGGTGATTTCGAACCCGCCCTACATCGGCGAAGACGAGTTCGCACATCTCGATCCCGACGTGCGCGACCACGAACCCGTTGAGGCGCTGCTGAGTGGCCAGGACGGCCTGACAGACATCGAGCGAATCGCAAAGGCGCTACCCGATCTGATGACCGCGCACGGTCGCGTAATCGTCGAAATCGGGTACAAACAGGCAGCCGGCGCTAGCCATATCTTCACCACGGCCGGGTTAGAGATTGTAAGGATGGCCAAGGATTTGGCCGGACATGACAGGGCCCTGGTGGCCCGCCTGCCGCAAACGGCGGCTGGGTGAGGACAAAACCAGCGAAACCCCTTGGATTTTGCCGGGAAATCGGTCTAGTTTGCCGCCTGCAAACACCGGATAGAGTTTGCGCCGCGCTGGCTGGGCCCGAAAAACCGGGGCAATGCGCGGGAAGAATAGGGCACCGACACAAAGCCGCTTGGGAGCGGGGCTATCGGGCCAAACGCCAGATCATCTTTGAGGTGACCTGAAGAGGGTTTTCTAAGGGGCATACGTATTCGCCAGTGCTTTGAGGGCAAAGAGTCCGCGCGCGTTTTGCGGGGCTCTGACCCGGCGCTTTTGCCGAAAGCCTGAAGGCGACAGAACAACGACCAGGCAACTGAAATCGAGATGAATTCAATGAACATGAGACCAGGACCGAACAACAAGCGTTCGCGTGGACGCGGCCGTGGCAAGCATCACGGCGGCGGAGGCGGGGGCGGCGGTGGTGGCGGCGGTCAACAACGGCACACCGGCGGCAGCAGCCATGTCAGCCAGGACCAAGTCTTCAACATCCACCGCACGATCGATTCCAACGGTCCCGATATCAAGATCCGCGGCAACGCCCATCACATCTACGAGAAGTATCTGCAGCTCGCGCGCGATTCGAACTCGTCCGGCGACCGCGTGATGGCCGAAAATTATCTTCAGCACGCTGAGCACTACTACCGCTTGATCATGGCCTATCAGGCCAGCGTTCAGCCGCAGCAAGGCGCCCAGCATCAGCAAGGTGGCCAGCCCTACGGCAACGGCGGCGGCCAACCGCAACAAGGCGGCGGCAACAACAACAATTACAACAACAACAACAACAACGGCGGCGGCGGCCAGCAGTATCGCCAGCCGAACGGCACCGGTCCGCAGCCCGGGACGGATGCGAACGGCAACGTCGCGCAAGCGTCCGGCGGCGAAAACAGCGGCTCGCAAGACGACGGCGGCTATCGCGAAGAAGATTCCGGCCGCTACGACTGACCACGAAGAGCGCGCGCCGCGACGGCGATCGCGCTCTCCCAATCACGAAAGCGCGGCTGCCGAAACAGCCGCGCCGTCGGATACCAGGGACTGTCGTCCCGCCCCGCCATCCAGCGGAAGTCCGCCGCGAACGGCACAAAGATCCAAACCGGCACGCCCAGCGCACCCGCCAGATGCGCCACCGACGTGTCGACCGTAATCACCAAATTCAAATTCGAAATCAGCGCCGCCGTATCCGAAAAATCGGCGAGCATCGCCGTGTCATCTACGACGCCATGCCGCGCCAGAATCTCTGCATCACCAGGCCGGACATCCTTCTGCAAACTCACGAACGAAACGCCGGCCGCGCCGAACAGCGGCTCAAGCCGCGCTAAGGCGATCGACCGGTTCGCATCGTTCGCATGCCGCGCATTGCCCGCCCAAGCGAGCCCGACACGCATCCGCCCCGGCAAGTCCGCTAAACGCTCGCGCCAAGCAGCGACGCGAGCCTCATCCGCGCGAAGATACGGCACACGCGCCGGAATGCTCGACGCCGTCAGACCTAGCCGGTGGGGCAGGGACGCCATCGGACAAAGGAGATCGAACGCAGGCGGCGCCTCGCGCTGGCGAACGATGCGCAGGTTCGGATCGACGCTCGCGCACAGTTCGGTCAGCTCCGTCTGAACCTCGGCGATCACCTCAGCGTCCATCCGCCGAAGCTCGCGTGCAAAGCGGATGAACTGGATCGTGTCCCCGTGACCTTGATCGTTGTAGAGAAACAGCCGCTTTCCCGCGATCGCTTCGCCCTTGCGCCAAAGCGGCGCGTCGGACCGGCGCAAACGCTCGAACGAAGGATCGTCGATCGCAAACCGCGCCTCGTAGTCCTCAAGCCCCTCCGCGAACCGTCCCATCGAAAGCAAACACAGCCCCCGATTCCACCGCAGCGCCGCCCCATCGGGCGCCAGCGCCAACCCGCGATCCAACACGCTGAGCGCCGCGTCGTAGCGCTGCATCTGCGTCAACGCCCAACCCAAATTGTTCAGCGTTTCGGTGTGCGCGGGATCAAGGGCCGACGCCCGCTCGAAAGCGGCAAGCGCGCGCTGCAGACGATTGGCCGCGACGCACATGACGCCCAGCGCACGCCAAGCCTCAACGCTCGCCGGCGCAAGCTCCACCGCGCGCATCGCGCTCGCCACGGCGTCTTCGTGCGCCCCCATGGCCCGCAGAGTGCGCGCCTGCTGCAGGTGAGCCTTCACGTTCAAGGGCTCAATCGCCAGCGCACGCGCAACTGCATCCAGCGCACGCCGCGGCCGTCGCGCTTTCATCAGCGCATCGGCTGCCGCCAAAAAATCGCCCGCGGATTGCATCGACTGCATGTCCGCGGGCTTAGCCTTCTATCCGTTGCCTCGCAACGGCATTCCAGTCGAATCAGTCGACGATGCGCCACGACCCGTCGCGCTGACGGCAGGCCACGCCCACCGCTTCTTCGGTGCGATAGCCGTCCACATAAATCTGCTGTGTAAATTCACGGCATTCGCCACGGCCATCGCGGAAGCCACGGCGCGGCGTGATGTAACCGTAGTTGCCGTTATACCGGTTGCGCCACTCATAGCGCTGCCCGTAACGCGGCTGTTCGAACGCGTCGTAATAGGACTGGTTGTAGTAATACGCATCCGCCCGGTCGTTGCGGCACGAATCGCGCGCGATCGCATTGCCCGCGATGGCGCCCAGAATCACGCCGCCGACGGTCGCCGCCGCGCGTCCGCCGCCCGAACCGAACTGATTGCCGATGACGCCGCCCGCGACGCCGCCGATGACCGTGCCCGCCGCTTCATTGTCGCGGCAGCCGTCATAGCGATAATCGCCGCCGCCCGCATAGCGTCCATCGGGCGGAGGACCGCCGCGATCGCCATACCGGTCGCCGTCATAAGCGCAGCCCGCCACCAACACGGCCGCAAGTGCAGCCGCCGAAATTGCTTTGTACATAGGGGTTTTTCCTCGCAAACGTTCCCGTCACACAACGCTCACACGCGAGAAGAGTTCCAAGGCTAGGCATCAGTCGATGCGCAGCTCGCTGTAAACGTCGCGGATATATTCGTTGAAGAACGCGCCTTTCGACGGCGCCAGCATGAAGGCGTGGTGAACGCTGGCCGGCACGCCGGCATACTGATGCACGCGCCGCGTGGTGAATTCGATGTGAAGTGTCTCCGACGCCGCGTCATAACCGACCGACTTGATCGCCTGCGAAACGACGGCTATGCGCTTCACGGTCAAGCTTCCTCCCGTCCCACGGAACACCATGGCCATCAGAGTGACCGGGCTCTGCCCTTACCTGCAAGTCTACGACATGCACGCCTCCGTCGCATTCTATGTCGACAAGCTGGGGTTCACCCTGGTGCAGCGTTCGCACCCCGGCGAAGAACATTTCGACTGGTGCCTCATCGAACTCGACGGCGCGCAGATCATGCTGAACACTGCCTACGATCGTGACAAGCGCCCGCCCGAACCCGATCCCGCGCGCATCGCATACCACACGGACATCGCGCTCTACTTCGGCTGCCCCGATGTCGAAAGCACCTTCGATCAATTGCGCGTGAAAGGCATCAAGCTCGCCCCGCCGAAAGTGCTGCCCCACGGCATGAAAGAGGTCTCCGTCACCGATCCCGACGGCTTCGTCCTCCATTTCCACTGGCAAGCCTAAATCATGACAGCAGGTGTCAGCGATCATCCCCCACACTGCGCGCACAGGGGAGAGATCAATGACCACCGACAAATCCGACATCGCACGCCGCACCGTACTTCAGACAGCCGCCCTCGCCGCCATCGGCCAAATCATCGCCGCGCCGTCGACGGCCACCGCCGCCGCACCGGCGCAAGCGACGGGTAAGCCCGGCGACTTCAACTTCCTCGCCGGCGAATGGCGCATCAAGCACCGCCGCCTCAAAAATGAATCCACCGGCGAGTGGGACGTCTTCGAAGGCGAAGCCACCTGCTGGACCGTCCTCGAAGGCGTAGCCAGCATCGAAGAACTCCGCATCCCCGCACGCAATTTCAGCGGCATGGGCATCCGCCTCTGCGACGTGGAAAAGCACGTCTGGGCCGACTTCTGGATCAACAGCCGCTCCGGCGTCCTCACGCCGCCCGGCCTCATGGGCACGTTCCAGAACGGCGTCGGCACCTTCATCGCCGATGATGTCGACGGCGACAAGCCCATCAAAGTCCGCGGCGTCTGGGACCGCATCGTCCCCGGCAAGTCCCACCGCTGGTACCAAGCCGTCTCGCGCGACGGCGGCAAGACGTGGGCCGAGAATTGGTCCATGGACTGGCTGCGCGCTTGAGACCACACTCCGTGCCGTTGACGTCCGCGTGGGGAACCCGGGCCCCCACGCGTGCGTTCATCCGCGACGGAGGACCAAAAATGTTTCCCTTAGGCAGCGTCTCGCGCAGCATCACCGGCATCCCGTTCATCACGGTCCTGATCATCCTGGCGAACGCCGGCGTCTTCTATCTTGAGCTCACGCAAGGCGACGCCTTCATCGACCGCTGGTCCGCCGTCCCTTCGGCGATCATGGCGGGCCGCGAGTACGAAACGATCCTCACCTCCGCCTTCATGCACGGCGGTTGGCTGCACATCATCGGCAACATGGTCTTCCTCTGGGCCTTCGCCCCGCCGATGGAAGAAGCCATGGGCCCAGTCAAGTTCTTGATCTTCTACCTCTTGGGCGCAATCGCCGCCGCCGCCGCCCACATTTACGGCGATCAGAGTTCGACGATCCCGATCGTCGGCGCCTCAGGCGCAGTCGCCGCCGTCATGGGCGCGTTCCTGGTCACCTACCCGCGCGACAGCATCCGCACGCTGGTCCTCACGCCCGCCGTGCGCGTCATCTACATCCCGGCCATCCTGCTTATCGGTATGTGGATCGTGCTGCAGGTGGTCAGCGTCAGCACAGAGCCGCAACAGGCCAACGCCGGCGGCGTCGCCTACCTGGCCCACATCGGCGGCGCGGCCTTCGGCATCATCACCGGCCGCCTCTTTATCTGGCGCTGATTTCCAAGCATGATGGCGGCGTGGCCTAAGAGGGACCGCGCCGCATGCACATCAAAACCACCGGCATGGCGCCGCTCATCCAAGTCTTCGACATGAAGACGTCGGTCGCCTTCTACGTCGACAAACTGGGCTTCAAACTGCTGCAGCGCTCGCAAGAAGGCGAAGCGCATTTCGACTGGTGCATGCTGGAAAACGACGGCAGCTACCTGATGCTGAACACCGCCTACGAACAACACGAACGCCCACCCGCGCCCGACCCGAACCGCGTCGCCCACCACGAAGACACCGGCTTCTACTTCCGCTGCACCGACGTCGCCGCCGCCCACCGCATGCTCAAAGCAGCAGGCTGCAACGTCACCGCCCCACAAAAAATGCACTACGGCGCCAACGAAATCCGCGTCATCGACCCCGACGGCTACAACCTCTTCTTCCAACAATTCGACTGAGGCACTAGATCCAGGAGTCGCGCGGCAGGCGAGTGTCGAATGCCGGCTTCTTTCTATTGGTGTATGATTGGCGCAGTACAAAACGATATGTGATGCTATCATGTCAGTCGTCTTGCGTTTTTTGCCAAAGCTGGAAGTAGAGCAATGCAAACAGCGGAGGCACCAGTCTAGATTGAGTGAGCAGGGGGCAGTGCAGGCGGCGGGGGAATGCCAGCAAACACAAACAATACACAGTCATACCTCGCACGCGAACTCGTCAGCGGCACGCTCGACCTTGCTTACGCCGCGGCGATCGTCACTGTGCTTGCGTCCACGGCGTATTTTCTGCCGGTGGTTTTCGGCCAAGAGCTGTTCGACCAATTCTGGCGAAGCGTGCCGCTCGAATGGCGCCCTTACATCCCGAACGACTGGGTGTCCCTCGGCGTCATCGCCACATTTTCTGTATTCTTGCTCGCGGCAGGCTTCAGCTCGCGCGACATGTGGGCGGTGACGAAGAGGGCCGGATACGCGGTGTTCTCGGTCGCCGTCATTCTCGCCGCTGCCATCGTTGGCATTCTGGTACGCGAATGGGTCCTGTGTTCTTCGCTCGAACTGTTGGCAACACTGCTGCTGGCACTTGCGTTGGCGCTGGCGGCCCTTTGGCTCTTCGGCCGCTTGGCGCAAGTCCGGATCGTACCTAGGTTAAGCGAACGCACCAGGGTCGTGTTGGCCGGCGCAGTGACGGCCTTTGTGATTGCCTTCACCCTAATTTCGTTTCTCGTGCCAGCGTGGAACGGGTTGGTGCCTCCATGGCTTGAACTGACGCCCGACGCAAGGTCGGCAACAGTGAGCGCTGAACGCGTCGAGGTCCCGGCCGCGGAGCCATCGAAACCTGATCCCGATAAGCTGTTCGACGATCTCTCTGGCCGTTTGGACATTCTCTTCGGCCTCATCGGTGCGGCGTTGGCGACGGCGGCGACGGTCTACGTCGTCCAGCAAATCCCGGAACTCGACCAGATCGTGCGCTATATCGGCCTCAGCTCGGCGCAAGTGGAGGCCGCTCATAGGATGCGCCAGCCCCTGAGCGATCTCTTCAGCCAGATCAAGTCGCTCGATTTCAAGTTCAAGCGCGAAGTGATCATCACCGAAAGCAGCTTCGGCCCCGAGCTCCCGCTCGAAACAAGAAGCGGCGGCGCACGCGTGAAAATCATCGCGCCGCGTCGCGGCGGCTCCCCGGACAGTATTACGTTCGATGCGATCAAGGAGCACCTTCGTCAGGCGCAGGTCGAAATCCGCGAGTCGATCGTCTTCGTATATCTCGACCGACGAGAGAACGAACCACTGTGCTACGCCACCGGGCCGGAGTTCTGGGAACTCATGCAGCCTGCTTCCGGCGACGACGACAGGCCCGCCTCAGGCCGATTCCGTGGCGAATTCAGCGCCGCTTTCTTCACCGCCCTGAACAGCGGCGACGGAGACCGCATCAAAGACGTGGTGAAACGCGCGAGGCGCTTCGTTCTGAACGCCAATCCGCAAGATGACGTGCTGCTCTGCGACATCATTCTCAGGGACACGATGGAATTTAAGGATGCGCTTACGACGATGAGACGGAACGGACTGCGCCGCGCTCTCGTCTGCTCGACCCGCGTGCCGCACGAGCGCGCCGTCATCGGCGTCCCGCACATTGCCGAATACCTCTGGAACGACCCCACTCCCGCGCCAGCGGAAGCTTGACGAAAACCCCGCGGCGGCCGTTGCGAACTCTGTGGAAGCGTCGACCGCCGGCTGCGCGACAAGGGCTGCGATGTGACCTCGCCGCAAACTAGCAAGCAGCACCGACGAGTCAGCTACGAACGCGGGGCGGGTAACTACTAACGGCATTAGCCTCACGGGCACGGCAGCTCAACGATGGGAAAGCTACGTCGTCGCCTTGCAGCATGGACAACGTCGCCTAATCCCGCACGCGCTTTAGCGAAGGTCGTCCTCGTCGAAATCGTCGAAATCGTATTTGTGAACAGCTTTGGGCTTGCGGGTTACCAAGGCAAGTATACCAAACAGAGTAGCAAGTCCGAGTAGCATGAGCGTCCCATCGACGACCTTGGGAAATACGGGGACGGCATAACTATTCCCTGTTGTCTTGTTGCCCAGACGTCAATTCGGATTCCCCACGTACACCAACTCATACGTCTTGCCCTTCGGCGCGATGCTATAGCCGTTGTCCGATTCCGGGGTGCCCGCATATCCGCCATAGATGCGATCGTTGCGAGCCCAGCCGGTCTGGCTGAACGCAGGCACCGGGATCGCGTCGGTGAACGGCGCGTTGAAGATGAGCAGCACCTGCGGCCCCTCCTTACCCTTCTCGCCCATCATCACGGCAAAATCCTTGCGCTTGTCGCCGTTGTAGTCGCGCACCTCCGAATACGGATAATCGTTGAGCTCCCGCTCGCGCCGCGCGTCGTACTCCGGACAATTCGTGACCGCGATGTCGTGACAACCGCAATAGTCGAGCGTGATGAACTAGTACTGCGGGTTCGCCGCCATCCAACGCATGATCGCGATCCGCGCGACGACGTCGAGTTCACCGAGCGGATCGCCCGTTAGCGCATCCGGCACGGTCCTCTCGTCCGTAGTTAAAACGACGGGGTCCGTTTGCACTGACGCTTCTTGCACTGACGCGTCGGGCGCACGCGGCACGGGAGCGCTCGCCGACGGCAGGTCACCGAAGCGCGGCAAAGCGGCGAACGCGAGCGATGACACGGCAACGCCGGCGACAAACCCGATGACGATCCAGCCCATCGACTTCATCTCGTCTCCCCTCATGCGTGCGCCAGCGCACTCTGATCTCACGCCGCGATTGCGGTCCAACTTTGACGCCCGTCCACGTGTGCGTAGCAAAAGTTCGTAATTTGTTCTACACTTGCCAACACGCCCAAGCACCCAAAGAAGGGCCTTCGGCGTTGTGACGGCAGACCCCGCGATGTGATGGCGGCGTGTCGGCAATGTGATGGCAGAAACGGCAGAATTCTGCGGATGTGACGGCGTGACGGCAAGGATTGAACGCGTTTTGAAATTTCTCAATCGAAACAACGGACGCCCCGCGTTTCAAGACCTTGTAGCGCGGAAATCGCGCCCTATCTGCGTAGGGGAATTCCGGCCCCCGCCCGGTCCCAACCAGAGACAAAGCCGATACCGTGCCGCACAGCGGGCGGTGAGCTTTGGGCTCGCAAGAGGCTGACATGGACTTAGAAAAATTCACCGAACGCGCGCGCGCGTTTCTGCAAAACGCACAAGGCTTGGCGCAACGCTCCGGCCACCAACGCCTGACCCCCGAGCATCTGCTGAAAGTTTTGCTCGACGATGAGGAAGGCCTGGCCGCCGGTCTCATCAAACGCGCCGGCGGCGATCCCGTGCGCGCGCTTCAGGCAACCGAAGCCGCGCTGAAGAAACAGCCCAGCGTCGAAGGCGCCGGCGCCGGCCAACTCCACATGGCCCCCGAAACCGCACGCGTCCTCGACGAAGCCGAACAGATCGCGAAGAAGGCGGGCGACAGCTTCGTCACCGTCGAACGCATCTTAACGGCGCTGAGCCTCGGCACAGCGCCGGAGTCGGCGAAGATCCTGAAAGACGCGGGCGCCACGCCGCAAAAACTGAACGAAGCCATCAACGACCTGCGCAAAGGCCGCACGGCCGACAGCGCCTCCGCCGAATCCCAATACGACGCGCTGAAGAAATACGCGCGCGACCTCACCGAAGCCGCGCGCAACGGCAAGCTCGACCCCGTCATCGGCCGCGACGAAGAAATCCGCCGCACCATGCAGGTGCTCTCGCGCCGCACGAAGAACAACCCCGTGCTCATCGGCGAACCCGGCGTCGGCAAGACGGCGATCGTCGAGGGCCTGGCGCTGCGCATCGTCAACGGCGACGTGCCTGAATCCCTCAAAGACAAAAAGCTCATGGCGCTCGACATGGGCGCGCTGATCGCCGGCGCCAAATACCGCGGCGAGTTCGAAGAGCGCCTGAAGGCGGTCTTGACCGAAGTCACGGCGGCGGAAGGCGGCATCATCCTCTTCATCGACGAGATGCACACCCTCGTCGGCGCCGGCAAAGCCGAAGGCGCGATGGACGCCTCGAACCTGCTGAAGCCCGCGCTCGCCCGCGGCGAACTCCATTGCGTCGGCGCGACCACGCTCGACGAATACCGCAAGCATGTGGAGAAGGACGCAGCACTCGCCCGCCGCTTCCAGGCCGTGTTCGTCAGCGAGCCGACCGTCGAAGACACGATCTCGATCCTGCGCGGCCTGAAGGAGAAATACGAACTCCACCACGGCGTGCGCATCACGGACTCCGCGATCGTCGCCGCGGCGCAGCTCTCGAACCGCTACATCACCGACCGCTTCCTGCCCGACAAGGCGATCGACCTCATCGACGAATCGGCGAGCCGCCTTCGCATGCAGGTGGATTCCAAGCCCGAAGAACTCGACGAATTCGACCGCCGCATCATGCAGCTGAAGATCGAACGCGAGGCGCTGAAGAAGGAAACCGACAAGGCGTCGAAAGACCGCCTGCAAAAACTCGAGAAAGAACTCGGCGATCTCGAAGAAAAATCCGGCGCGATGACGCAACGCTGGAAGCAGGAAAAGGCAAAGCTCGGCACCGCCCAGGCGATCAAGGAAAAGCTCGACAAGGCGCGCCATGATCTGGAATTGGCGCAGCGCAAAGGCGACCTCGCAAAGGCGGGCGAAATCGCTTACGGCGTCATTCCGGGCCTCGAGAAAGACCTGAAGAAAATCGAAGAGCAGCAAACGACATCGCTCGTCACCGAAGCCGTGACGGAGGAACACATCGCCCAAGTCGTCTCGCGCTGGACCGGCATCCCCGTCGACAAGATGCTCGCGGGCGAACGCGAAAAACTGCTCGGCATGGAAAAGGCGCTGAGCGCGCGCGTCGTCGGCCAAGAGGAAGCCGTGCACGCGGTCTCCGCCGCCGTCCGCCGCGCCCGCGCCGGCCTGCAAGACCCGAACCGCCCAATCGGCTCGTTCCTCTTCTTAGGGCCGACGGGCGTCGGCAAAACCGAACTGACCAAGGCGCTCGCCTCGTTCCTCTTCAACGACGACACCGCGCTCATCCGCATCGACATGTCGGAATACATGGAGAAGCACTCGGTCGCGCGCCTCATCGGCGCCCCGCCGGGCTACGTCGGCTACGAAGAAGGCGGCGCGCTGACGGAGGCCGTCCGCCGCCGTCCGTACCAAGTGATCCTCTTCGACGAAATCGAAAAGGCCCACGGCGACGTCTTCAACGTCTTGCTCCAGGTGCTCGACGACGGCCGCCTAACGGACGGGCAGGGCAGAACGGTGGACTTCAAGAACACCGTCATCATCCTGACGTCGAACCTCGGCGGCGACATCCTCGCGGGCCAAGCGGACGGCGAAGACACCAACAGCGTGCGCGACCAGGTCATGGACATCGTGCGGAGCAAATTCCGCCCCGAATTCCTAAACCGCCTCGACGAAATCATCCTCTTCCGGAGGCTGGGCCGCGACCAGATGGACAAAATCGTCGACATCCAAATCGCGCGCCTAATGAAACTGCTGACCGACCGCAAGATCACGATCGAACTCGACCAACCCGCGAAAGAATGGCTGGCGAATACGGGCTACGACCCCGTCTACGGCGCCCGCCCGCTAAAGCGAGCCATCCAACGTTACCTGCAGGATCCGTTGGCCGAGCAAATCCTCGAGGGCAAGATCAAGGACGGCGACAAAGTGAAAGTCTCAAGCGACGGCTTGGCACTGTTCATCAACGACAAACCGAAGGGAACGACGGTCCACTAATCCGGATACTTGAACGGACAAGCGAGAGTGACCTCATCAATCGCCGCCCGAGCCCCTTCGAGCGAAAACGCAAACGAGGCCTCTCCACGAGAAACGGTGACACTCTCGCTGTCCTTCATCAACCCAACAACGAAAGCAGCCTCAGACCCCTTAATCTCATAAGTCGCAAGGCCATCAACAATCGGCGCCCGCTTCGCGGTGGAGTCATAAGTCCCTTCAAGAAAGACGAACTTCACCGCTTCAGAATCGGGCTCATCCGTCGAGAACTGCGACCCCTCATATTCAACCTCACCCAGATTGAACTGCAGCACGACACCAGTGACGCCCCCGCACATATACCGAAGCCCCACAGCAGGCCGTTCAGCATCCGGCACAACGGAGGCGACATACACGGGCTGCCCCATAGGGTCAGGCTCGGTCGCAAACGCCCAAGCGCCAAACGCAAACATCAGAGCAAACATCAAACACTCCCTCGCACGCGAAGACGCTATCCGCGCGAGACGTCACCCTGCAAAGGAAATTGAACTAAGGCGCCGCGGTCGCCGCGACAGGCTGCAGCGGCCCACCGACAGCCACGACGGAAGGCTCAGTCGGTTCAGCAACCAAAGCCTGCTGCACGCGCTCCATCTCGGCCTTGAACGCGGCAAGGTCGCGCCCCGTCAAGTTCCGCCCTGTCGGCAACTTCACGCCCATGGGATTGATCTGCGAAGCCTTGAGCATGACCTCATAGTGCAAATGGGGCCCCGTCGACCGGCCGGTGGTGCCCACATAAGCAATCACCTGCCCCTGCCGAACCCGCGCCCCCGGACGAATCCCGCGCGCAAACCGGCTCAAATGCGCATAGGCGGTGGAATAAGAATTCCCATGCTTCACCCGCACATAGCGCCCATAGCCGCCGTACCACTCGGCCTTCTCGATGACGCCATTACCGGAAGCCATCACCGGCGTCCCCGTCGGCGCGCCGAAGTCGACGCCCTTGTGCATCTTCGTATAGCCAAGGATCGGATGCCGCCGAACGCCAAACCCTGACGTCAACCGCGCCCCGTCGATCGGCGTACGCATCAGCATCCGTTTTCCCGACCAGCCCTTGGGCGTGAAATAATCCGTGGTCTGATCGTCGCTGGTCGTAAAGCGATAAAGCGGCTTCTTCTCGCCGCGCAGTGTCAACTCCGCATAAGCGATCGTCCCGCCTTTGACGACATCGCCCGCCTCATCGACATAGTTCGTATACAGAAGATCGAACTGATCGCCCGAACGCACTTCGCGCTGGAAATCGACGTCATACGAAAAGATCCGGATCAAATCGACGATCACGCCCTCGGGCACACCGGCGGACTTCGCCGACAGATAAAGACTGCCGTCGATCGTGCCGGTCGCACGCGTTTCTTGCGCCGTCAGCTGCTTGACGTTTTCCTCAGCCGCAAACGTCCCGTCTTCGGAACGCCGCACCGCAACGTCACGCTCGACGCTCGGCTTGAACGCAACCGCCATCAGCTGCTTGCCCGCCGGCGTGAAGGTCAGCGTCACCGTCTGCCCCGCGCGCAGGTCCGACGGATCGAACACAGTGCTCAACGCCGAAACCGCAGTCTGCGCTTCGCCGGTCTCCGTCCCGGCTTCAATCAAAATCTCAGTGAGCGTATCCCCGCGCTCGACGGCGACCTGGCGCACGTCCGGCACTAGCGGCGTCGGCTCTTCCACGACCGCGGCCTGCTCGACGGGCGGCGGTGTCGTTTTGAACCACGCGAACATGGTGGCCGGATCGCGCGCGTTCGAGAACACCACAATGGCGATCGCGACGAACGCCGCGGCCAAAGCAAAGCCCATCGTGGCGGCCGCAGCCATCCACGGGGTCTTCAGGTCGGATCTCTCTGTCAAACGCCGAGAATCCACAACAACTCCACACCCAACCCACAAGTGATTCGATTGCGGGCACCCGTGCCCGAAGTCAATCGCATCGGGGTTGCAAAACCCCGCGAGGCAAAATCCCATTCCGTGTATGCACGGACCAAGCCATTCGCGAGACCTAGGTTAAGCGCCAAAAATTGCCGTCTGCTTGACGCGCAGAATGCCGCGGAAATTTTGGTGAAAAAGGGCGTTGACTCACGGCCGAGGTACGCTTAACTTCCTGCCTCCCGCGTTGGAGTGCGTTTCTACACGCGCGCCGGGTGGGAGTTCCCTCGACGGGTTTAGGTGCGTTACGTGCGGGTGTCCGCGCGGGCGGCCTTCTGTTCGTCGAAGCGGCTGCGACTTGACAATTTATGAACCGGGAAGGGGGATGTGGGCGGCGCGGGAGCGTTGGTCATTTGACCGATAATCTTGAAGCTGTTTGACGTTCTCTTTCTTAAATTGTGCGCGGGGGTTGGCTGCCTAGGCTGATCTCCGTGGAATAAGGAACCTGTTCGGTTGGATGGGTCAGGTTGACGTGAGGGTGCAAGCCTTCGCGGCGATTTGGCATGTTTGATCGGAAAGTTTGCTTGCGAACAATTGATGAAGAGAAGGTTCGGAGTTTCGAGGTTGGTTAGATGGCTTCTCAGCTATTAGCTGAACTTGAGAGTTTGATCCTGGCTCAGAACGAACGCTGGCGGCAGGCCTAACACATGCAAGTCGAGCGCCCCCGCAAGGGGGAGCGGCGGACGGGTGAGTAACGCGTGGGAATTTTCCTCAAGGTACGGAACAACTCAGGGAAACTTGGGCTAATACCGTATGATGTCTAGCGACCAAAGATTTATCGCCTTGGGATAAGCCCGCGTCAGATTAGGTAGTTGGTGGGGTAACGGCCTACCAAGCCTGCGATCTGTAGCTGGTCTGAGAGGACGATCAGCCACACTGGGACTGAGACACGGCCCAGACTCCTACGGGAGGCAGCAGTGGGGAATCTTGCGCAATGGGCGAAAGCCTGACGCAGCCATGCCGCGTGAATGATGAAGGTCTTAGGATTGTAAAGTTCTTTCGCTCGTGACGATGATGACGGTAACGAGAGAAGAAGCCCCGGCTAACTTCGTGCCAGCAGCCGCGGTAATACGAAGGGGGCTAGCGTTGTTCGGAATTACTGGGCGTAAAGCGCGCGTAGGCGGTTTTGCAAGCCAGAGGTGAAATGCCTGAGCTCAACTTAGGAATTGCCTTTGGGACTGCGAGGCTTTGAGGACTGGAGAGGTGAGTGGAATTCCCAGTGTAGAGGTGAAATTCGTAGATATTGGGAAGAACACCAGTGGCGAAGGCGGCTCACTGGCCAGTTTCTGACGCTGCAGCGCGAAAGCGTGGGGATCAAACAGGATTAGATACCCTGGTAGTCCACGCTGTAAACGATGAGTGCTAGGCGTCGGCACGCTTGCGTGTCGGTGCCGCAGCTAACGCGTGAAGCACTCCGCCTGGGGAGTACGGTCGCAAGATTAAAACTCAAAGGAATTGACGGGGGCCCGCACAAGCGGTGGAGCATGTGGTTTAATTCGACGCAACGCGCAGAACCTTACCAGCCCTTGACATGCCGTGCTATCTCCAGAGATGGGGAGTTCCAGCAATGGACGCGGACACAGGTGCTGCATGGCTGTCGTCAGCTCGTGTCGTGAGATGTTGGGTTAAGTCCCGCAACGAGCGCAACCCTTACCTTTAGTTGCCATCATTTAGTTGGGCACTCTAGAGGGACTGCCGGCGGTAAGCCGGAGGAAGGTGGGGATGACGTCAAGTCCTCATGGCCCTTACGGGCTGGGCTACACACGTGCTACAATGGTGGCGACAGAGGGCGCAAGCGAGAGCGTAAGCTTTAGCAAATCCTCAAAAGCCATCTCAGTTCAGATTGCGCTCTGCAACTCGGGCGCATGAAGGTGGAATCGCTAGTAATCGCAGAACAGCAGGCTGCGGTGAATACGTTCCCGGGCCTTGTACACACCGCCCGTCACACCATGGGAGTTGGTTTTACCTGAAGACGGTGCGCTAACCGCAAGGAGGCAGCCGGCCACGGTAAGGTCAGCGACTGGGGTGAAGTCGTAACAAGGTAGCCGTAGGGGAACCTGCGGCTGGATCACCTCCTTTCTAAGGATAGCCATCATTGTCTGACTTCATCGGCGTGAGCCGGTGGACGAAGCTTGAAGGCTCACTTGGACATAGAGCATGCCAGTCAAGGCGTGCATTTGCTTCCACGCCGTCCTCATCGCCTTTCCCGGATCAACAATCGACGACGAGATCGAAGCAACGCGCGGTGACGCCGCTCGTGGCTTCGTGTTTTGTCGTTTGAGCTTTGGGCGTGTGCGCGCTGACTTCTCTAGAGGGCTCGTAGCTCAGGTGGTTAGAGCGCACGCCTGATAAGCGTGAGGTCGGTGGTTCAACTCCACCCGGGCCCACCAGTCTTCGCTTGGCGCCGAGAGCGCGGATGGGCGAACACCCAGCGACTTGATCAGGGGCTGTAGCTCAGTTGGGAGAGCGCGAGCTTTGCAAGCTTGAGGTCATCGGTTCGATCCCGTTCAGCTCCACCACCCTTCGGCCGGCGCCGAACAAACACGAAGCTAGAAGCGAGAGAGTTTTGCTCTCTCACTTCTGTCTTCGGACAGAGCAAACATTGACATTGTGAAAGATGGATTTGCGTGGGCATGAGAGGCCACACGTGTGCGAGATCCTGGATCCGACTATTGGGTTTAAGGAGCGTATGCGGAGGATCTCTCGATGAGCCTTCGGCGCCGTGTTCGCATTTGCCTTCGGGCGGATGTGAGTGCGAAGCGGGGAGGTCTCGTGAGTGGCTCATGTAAGTCTGCACTGGTCTATTACAACTGATCTCGCTCAGAGATCGGCGACAGACTGTGAAGGTGGGCCGCGAGGTTCATCGTCCGACATCGAAACTGGCGTCATCTCTGGGCATGGGTAAGCATGAAATGAACTGAGAACGATCAAGCGTGAATGAAGGGCGTTTGGTGGATGCCTTGGTGCTAAGAGGCGATGAAGGACGTGGCACGCTGCGAAAAGCTGCGGGGAGGGGCGAGCGCCCGTTGATCCGTGGATATCCGAATGGGGAAACCCACACCGCAAGGTGTATCCCTGCAAAGGGAAGCGAACCTGGGGAACTGAAACATCTCAGTACCCGGAGGAAAGGACATCAAAAGAGACTCCGTTAGTAGTGGCGAGCGAACGCGGATCAGGCCAGTGGTCGGTGATTAAGAATCGGAACGCTTTGGAAAGAGCGGCCATAGTGGGTGATAGCCCCGTACGAGTAGAAAGATCATCGATCCTTGAGTAGGGCGGGACACGAGAAATCCTGCCTGAACATGGGGGGACCACCCTCCAAGCCTAAGTACTCCTTAGCGACCGATAGCGAACAAGTACCGTGAGGGAAAGGTGAAAAGCACCCCGCCGAGGGGAGTGAAAGAGACCTGAAACCGAACGCCTACAAGCAGAGGGAGCCAGCAATGGTGACCTCGTACCTTTTGTATAATGGGTCAGCGAGTTGATCTGTCGAGCAAGCTTAAGCCGTGAGGCGTAGGCGCAGCGAAAGCGAGTCTGAATAGGGCGACTTGAGTTCGACGGATCAGACCCGAAACCGGGTGATCTAGCCATGAGCAGGCTGAAGGTGCGGTAACACGCACTGGAGGGCCGAACCCACTCCTGTTGAAAAAGTAGGGGATGACTTGTGGCTAGGGGTGAAAGGCCAATCAAACTCGGAGATAGCTGGTTCTCCGCGAAAGCTATTTAGGTAGCGCGTCAGAGTTTACGCCTTCGGGGGTAGAGCACTGGATGGGCTAGGGGGATTCAAACTCCTACCAAACCTAACCAAACTCCGAATACCGAAGAGCGCGTCTCTGGCAGACACACGGCAGGAGCTAACTTCTGTCGTGAAGAGGGAAAAAACCCTGACCATCGACTAAGGTCCCCAAGTCACAGCTAAGTGGGAAAGGATGTGAGGACCCCAAAACAGCCAGGATGTTGGCTTAGAAGCAGCCATCATTTAAAGAAAGCGTAACAGCTCACTGGTCTAGATAAGGGTTCTTGCGCCGAAAATGTAACGGGGCTCAAGCTGTGCACCGAAGTCATGGATTTGATCGATCTGCGGATCGATCAAGTGGTAGCGGAGCGTTCCGTAAGCCTGTGAAGGGATACCGGCGAGGTGTCCTGGAGGTATCGGAAGTGAGAATGCTGACATGAGTAGCGACAAACAGAGTGAGAGACTCTGTCGCCGTAAGTCCAAGGGTTCCTGCGTCAAGTTAATCTGCGCAGGGTTAGCCGGCCCCTAAGGTGAGGCGGAAACCGCGTAACCGATGGGAACCACGTAAACATTCGTGGGCCATGAGGAGTGTGACGGATGCCAAGTTTTGTACGCGCTTATTGGATTGTGCGTGCAGGGTAAGGCGTTCCAGGAAAGAGCCCCTCTATAGACCGTACCCCAAACCGACACAGGTGGACTGGTAGAGAATACCAAGGCGCTTGAGAGAAGTACGCTGAAGGAACTAGGCAAATTGCTCTCGTAACTTCGGAAGAAGAGAGCCCATCATGTGCGCAAGCGCGTGGTGGGGGCACAGGCCAGGGGGTGGCGACTGTTTATTAAAAACACAGGGCTCTGCGAAGTCGGCAAGACGACGTATAGGGTCTGACGCCTGCCCGGTGCCGGAAGGTTAAGAGGAGGGGTGCAAGCCTTGAATCGAAGCCCCGGTAAACGGCGGCCGTAACTATAACGGTCCTAAGGTAGCGAAATTCCTTGTCGGGTAAGTTCCGACCTGCACGAAAGGCGTAACGACTTCCCCACTGTCTCCAGCGTATGCTCAGCGAAATTGAACTCCCCGTGAAGATGCGGGGTACCCGCGGTCAGACGGAAAGACCCCGTGCACCTTTACTGCAGCTTTGCATTGGCATTAGGGACGGCATGTGTAGGATAGGCGGCAGGCTTTGAAGTTCAGGCGCTAGCTTGGATGGAGCCACCCTTGAAATACCGCCCTTATCTTCTCTGATGTCTAACCGCGCGATTTACAATCGTCGGGACCCTGCATGGCGGGCAGTTTGACTGGGGCGGTCGCCTCCGAAAGAGTAACGGAGGCGCGCGATGGCAGGCTCAGGCTGGTCGGAAATCAGCCGTTGAGTGCAATGGCATAAGCCTGCCTGACTGCGAGAGCGACGGTTCGAGCAGAGACGAAAGTCGGTCATAGTGATCCGGTGATCCCGTGTGGAAGGGTCATCGCTCAACGGATAAAAGGTACGCCGGGGATAACAGGCTGATGACGCCCAAGAGTCCATATCGACGGCGTCGTTTGGCACCTCGATGTCGGCTCATCACATCCTGGGGCTGGAGCAGGTCCCAAGGGTTCGGCTGTTCGCCGATTAAAGTGGTACGTGAGCTGGGTTTAGAACGTCGTGAGACAGTTCGGTCCCTATCTGCCGTGGGTGTACGAGACTTGAGAGGATCTGTCCCTAGTACGAGAGGACCGGGATGGACATACCTCTGGTGGACCGGTCGTGGCGCCAGCCGCGCAGCCGGGTAGCTATTGTATGGACGGAATAACCGCTGAAAGCATCTAAGCGGGAAATCCACCTCAAAACTAGGTCTCGCTTGAGAGCCGTGGAAGACCACCACGTCGATAGGCGGCATGTGGAAGCGCAGCAATGCGTGAAGCTGAGCCGTACTAATCGCTCGATTGGCTTGAACGCCTCAGAACACAAATGCCTATCCATGCCTAGTGATGGCGCTAGTCATGAGAACCAGTTGAAATAGACCCAAATCCGCAAAACACAGCAGCAGAAGAAAACCTGCCGACGCAAAACCAAACTGTCGTCCGCCGGTCTGGTGGCTCAATGCGGAGCGCCTACACCCGATCCCATCCCGAACTCGGCCGTGAAACGCTCCAGCGCCAATGATACTCAGGCTTAAGCCTCGGGAAAGTAGGCCGCCGCCAGACCTGCAGACCGCAGTTTAGGAAATTAAGCGGATCGACCAACGTGCAGACACATCCATCTTTCTAGAAATTCAAAAGCGCCCGAGGCCTCACCGCCCGGGCGCTTTTTCTTTGCGCGCCCAGTCGACGCCGGCAGCAAACAACGTCAGCAGCACATAGCCAAACAGCGACAGCTGCGCGAAGCCTTCCGCTGACGCCGGATGCTCGGCAAAGAACGTGTTCTGAATCTGAAGCGCCGCCATGAAGAAACCAAGCGCCCACAACGCGATGGTGCCGGCGCGCGTTCGCGACGGCGCCGCGCGGTCGTAGATCAAAAGGCCTAAGAACATCAGCCCAATCTCGACCGGCACGCTGACGTAAGGATCGGCCCAGAGCCCGAAGCCCACTTTCATCTCGTCGAAGATCAGCGGAAGGTCCGGTCGGTGCACGATGAGATCGCCGAGCCAGTGGCTGAACGCGGTCAGCGCCACCGCGGCGATGATGACGATGCGATTGCCCGGCAGCACCGCCGCGACTACGCCGCCGATGAACAACGACAGCAAGATCGCGCTCGGCAAACCGTGGGAGTAGGGCATGAAATAGAGATCGAGCGGCGAGAGACCGAAGAAGTGCTCGATGATCCGCACCTTCTCGATGCCGATAATCACGAAGCCCGCCCACAGGAAATCGACCCACTGCGCCGCAACAAACAGAACCCAAAGCGGGACAGTCTTCGCAAACCCCTTGGCCGCAAGCGCCGGCCCGTAATGCCCGATGAACATCAATCCCCTCAGCCCGTGGACAGTCTCTTGCCTTATGCCATAACATTCCTAGGTATCGGACATCTGACCTCGGATTGACGCAGGGTGGAGCAGCCCGGTAGCTCGTCAGGCTCATAACCTGAAGGTCGTAGGTTCAAATCCTACCCCTGCACCCAATCCGAATGGCACGCATCAACCGAACCACCCCGGCCGGCACCGACACGCTCTCGATCGATGAGGCGCGCCGCATCGCGATTGCGGCGCAAGGCTTCACCACACGCGACGCCGAGCCAACCCGCGCCGACATGCTGCGCACCATCCGCCGCATCGGCCTCCTGCAGCTCGACAGCGTCAACGTCCTCGTCCGCTCGCACTACCTGCCGCTCTATTCGCGCCTCGGCCCCTACGCCGTCGAAACCCTCGACGCGCTCTCGCACAAGAAGCCGCGCGCGCTCTTCGAATACTGGGGACACGAAGCCTCGCTCATCCCTGTCGAGTATCACCCGCTGTTTCGCTGGCGCATGGATGAAGCGCGCAGCGGCAAGGGCATGTGGGGCGGCCCATCGCGCTTGGCGCGCGAGCGTCCGGACTTCATCAAGGCGGTCATGAACGAGATCGCCGAGCGTGGGCCCATCGGCGCCGGCGAACTGTCGGGCGGCGGCAAGTCGACTGGCAACTGGTGGGGCTGGAGCGACGGCAAGCGCGCCGTCGAATACCTATTCTGGACCGGCCAGCTAACGTCGTCCGGACGACGCGGCTTCGAACGCCTCTACGATCTGCCCGAACGCTCGATCCCGGAGCGCATCTTGAACACGGCGGCCGCACCGCGCGACGACGCGCATCGAACACTTCTCGAGATGGCGGCCGCAGCGTTCGGCGTCGCGACCGAAGCCGACCTGCGCGATTACTTCCGCCTGCCTGTCGCCGAAACGAAAGCGCGCATCGCCGACCTCGTCGACGCGAAGGTGCTGCGGCCGGTCGCGGTCGAAGGCTGGAAGCAGCAGGCCTATCTGCACAAAAACGCAAAGGCCGCGCGCGCCGTCGAAACATCGGCGCTGATCTCACCGTTCGACTCGCTGATCTGGATGCGTCCGCGCACGGAGCGCCTGTTCGACTTCCACTACCGCCTGGCGTTCTACACGCCAAAGCACAAGCGTACGCAAGGCTACTACGTCACGCCGTTCCTGCTCGGCGACAAACTCGTCGCCCGCGTGGACCTGAAATCCGATCGCAAGAACAACCGTCTGCTCGTCCTCGGCGGCCATGCGGAATCGCACATCGCGCCTGGCTCGATCGCGCCGCAGCTGAAGTCCGAACTCGAACGCCTCGCGAAATGGCTCGGCCTCAAACGTGTCGCACCACGCGGTCGAGGCGAACTCGTCCGCGCGCTACGAAAAACCTAAGCCAGATCAGCGTGCGGGTGCTGCGAGCGGCAGACGCTCGTTACCCATCGCCACGGGAACGTCCGTCGATAGCGGCGTGCGGTATTTGTCGAGGGTCTGCACCTCGTCCAGTGTGACGAACTTGTAGCCCTCGGCCACCAATGTCGGCAGCACGTGGCTGACCATCCACACAGACCGCTCGCGAATGTCGTGCATCAACACGACGCCGCCCTTCTTGCGCCGGATCTCGTTCAGATAGCCGTCGCCGCATTGCTCGGACGTGAGGTCCTTCGACCAGCAATCCCAGTCCGCCGCCGCGCGAACAAACCCGTCGTCGTCGACAGTCACTTGTCCGCCGATATCCCAATAGATCGGGCCGACGTAATATTTCAGCGCCGGATCCTCATTCAAGAAATCCGCATGCACCGTCCGCCAAATGCCGTACGGCGCGCGGAAATAAAGGCCTTGGCCCGGACGAATGTAAGGCGCGATCGCGTCATTCGTCGTACCGATCTGCGTGATCAAAAGCTCAGGGTTGGCCGCATAGCGCCGGCCGAGCCGCGCATGGCTGAACGAGTGATTGGCGATGATATGCCCCTCGCGCATCATCCGCTCCATCACTTCCGGGTGATGGCGAACGCGCGAACCGACGACGAAGAACGTCGCCTTCACATTGTTCTGCGCCAGCGTGTCGAGCAGCGCACCGGTGAACGCCGACGGCCCGTCGTCGAACGTCAACGCCAGCGTGCCCGTGCCTTGGAGGCCCGAACGATAGATGTTGGTCGCCTGAAAATATGCGTTCGCCGGCTCGATCCGAGAGGCCGAATACGTCATGAAGAACAGCGACAGCACGACCGTCACGACGGCCGTCACCACGAACGACAGCGCTCGCAGAAGCATTCCGTTCTTCCCCCAGAACTTGACGCTACTCAGCAGCCGCCAGTTTCGCCGGATTGGCGTGCCACAAACAAGGAGATTAAGCTCGCTGCAACCGCACAGGCCCACGGCCGTTGCATAGACGCCCGTATTGGCCGAAAACAGCGCAAAATACTCGCCCGAAAGGATGCTCCATGAAGACCGACGGCCGCAGGCAAAGCGAAAATGTCGAGGATCGCAGAGGCCAGGGCGGCCGGTTCCCAGGCGGCCGTGTGGGCGCGGGCGGCGGGTTGGGCCTTGTCGTCATTGTGGTCCTGGCCTTGGTCTTCGGCGTCGACCCAAGCCAACTGATCAGCGGCATGGAAGGCGCCGGCGGTCCCGGCGTCGAACAGCAGAGCGGGCCGTACCAAGAAACGCCGGAAGAAGCGCAGCGCTCGGCATTCGTGAAAGTCGTCCTCGCCGACACCGAAGATGTGTGGACGCAAATTTTCAAAGGCGCGGGTCAGACGTATCGTTTGCCGACGCTCGTCTTATTCCGCGGCGTCGTGCAATCCGCGTGCGGCACCGCGCAAAGCGCGATGGGTCCGTTCTATTGCCCATCGGATCAGAAGGTCTATCTCGACCTCTCATTCTACGACGACATGGCCGGCAAGCTCGGCGCCAAGGGTGACTTCGCGTTCGCCTACGTCGTTGCCCACGAAGTTGGCCATCACGTGCAAACGCTTCTCGGCACGTCGGCGCAAGTGCAGCAGCAACGCGCACAGGCGAGCGAAGCGGAAGGAAACGAATTGTCCGTGCGCCAAGAACTGCAGGCCGACTGCTACGCCGGCGTTTGGGCGCATCACACCGAAAAGCAGAAACAAGTGCTCGAAGCCGGCGATATTGAGGAAGCCATGAACGCCGCAGCGGCCGTCGGCGACGATCGTCTGCAGCAGCGCGGGCAAGGCTACGTGGTGCCCGAAAGCTTCACCCACGGCTCATCCGCTCAACGCGCGAAGTGGTTCAACATCGGCCTGAAGTCGGGCGCGCCGGACCAATGCGACACGTTTGGAGCCGCCAACCTCTAGAACGCCCCTCGGCCCCGGCGAACTGTCACAAAACGGTGCAACCAGCGGGCGAGAACCCGTTGTTGTTGCTGCATTATTCAAATGTACGTACAAGTTGTAACCTTGCATGGTGGCCTAGTGAGGCACCATCTATGGCAGGTCACCAATAGAGTTTTGAGGGGGCGTTTCTCATGTGGTCTTGGTTCCTGGCGCGGTTGAAGGGCATCTTCAATCTGTTCGCCTCGATCGTCATTTTCTTCGTGCTTCTCTTCGTGGTCAGCGCCGTGATCGGCGCGTTCACGCAGAAGACGCTGCCGGGTGAGATCGTCCTCACGATGGACCTGCGTAACGCGCTTCCGGACAAGCGCGCGAACAACCCGTTCGCCGATCAACGCTCCGTAGGTTCGCTCATCGACGCGGTGACCGCGCTCGCGCAAGCCGAGACCGACGACCGCGTAAAGGGCGCCTTCATCCGCGTGGGCGGGGGCGGCATGTCGTCGGCGGATGCGCAAGAACTGCGTGACGCGCTGAAGGCGTTCCGCGCCAAGGGCAAGTTCGTCGTCGCGCACGCTCAGGCGTTTTACTCGACCGGCATGGGCGACTACTTCCTCGCCACGGCCTCTGACGAAATCTGGCTCCAACCGGTCAGCGAAATGAACACGGCCGGCGTCTCGTCGACGGCGGTATTCCTGCGCGGCCTGATGGACAAGATCGAGGCCAAGCCTGAATTCACGCAGCGTTACGAATACAAGAACGCGGCGAACATGTTCACCGAGAAGGACTTCACGGCCGCACATCGTGAAGCGACAACGCGCCTCATCGAATCCGTCTTCGAAACCGCGACCGCCGGCATCGCCGCCGACCGCAAGAAGACGCCTGCGGAGGTCGTCGCTCTGATCGACGCCGCCCCGTATTTGACCCAGGAAGCGATCGACAAGAAGTTGATCGACAAGCAGGGCTACGATGACGAAGCCGAAGACGCAGCGCTCGCACGCGCCGGCGGCAAGGCCGAACTCATGACGCTGTCGAACTACTACAAGCAGGCCGGCAGTCCGTGGGAAGGCATCGGCCGCCCAACGATTGCCTTCATCCACGGCGACGGTCAGATCAACGACGGCGAGTCCCAGAGCGGCGGCTTCGGCGGCGGCGAAGGCTCCATCGGGGGTGACACGATCGCCAAGGCATTCCGTGACGCGACCGACGACGACGACGTGAAGGCGATCCTCTTCCGCGTCAACTCGCCGGGCGGCTCGGCACTCGCCTCCGACCAGATCCTCGACTCGATCAAGAAGGCCCAAAAGGCCGGTAAGAAGGTCGTGGTCAGCATGGGCAACGTGGCCGCGTCGGGCGGCTACTACGTCTCGCTCTCCGCCGACCAGATCTACGCTCACGAGGCGACGATCACCGGGTCGATCGGCGTCCTTTCGGGCAAGATCGTGACGGTGGGTTCGTGGGCGTTGCTCGGCATCGACATGAAGGCGGTCGGCGTCGGCAAGAACGCGCTGTTCGACAGCGCGACGCAGTCCTTCACGCCCGAACAGTGGGCCGCCTTCAACAAGGGCGTCGACCAGATCTACGAAGACTTCACGGCGAAAGTTGCGGCGGGCCGCAAGCTTCCGATCGAGAAGATTCGCGAGATCGCTAAGGGTCGCGTCTGGACCGGCGCCGACGCCAAGGCGCGCGGCCTGGTCGACCAGTTCGGCGGCTTCCGCGCGGCGCTCGAGAAGACGAAAGCGCTTGCCGGCCTGGCGCCGGATGCGCAGATCAATCTGAAGTCCTATCCGGGTCCGAAGAATCCGTTCGAGGAAATCGCCGAAATGTTCGGTACCTCCGCGCAGATGGTTCGCACCGTCGCCATGATGGGCGAAATCATGGAAACGGAACCGGCGGCCACGTTCCTGAAAACGATGGCCGACGAATCGAAAGCGACCAAGGCGCCGCAGATGCGGATGCAGCCTCAGAAGACGCAGTAAACGCGAGCCCGGCACGGGCCGAAAAAAAGGGCGCGAGCGGCAACGCTCGCGCCCTTCTTCTTTGTCAGGTTGGAAACCCTGGCGCGACTGGTTAGAAGAGCCGATGGACGAATCCGAACGCCGCAAGAAAACGATAGAGGCCGGTCAAACCGACCTTACGCGCTGGTCCGACCCCAAGCAGCTCGAACCCGCGTGGGAAGCGCGCGCCGTCATGGCGGCCGATTTCATTGCCGCCGGCACCCGTGTACTCGACATCGGCTGCGGCGCGATGAAGCTGGAGCGCCACCTGCCGTTCGGCGCCAAGTATCAGCCGTGCGATGTGGTGGCGCGCGACAACCGCACGATCGTCGCCGACCTCAACACGCAAGGCCTGCCGGTCGACGCCGTGAAGGCGGCCGACCTCGTCACGATGCTCGGCGTATGGGAATACATCTACAAGCCCGAAGCGCTGTTCCAAGCCTTCGCCGCCACGGGCAAGCCCATCCTCTGCAGCTACTGCGACGTAAATTTCACCGCGAGTATCGACCGCCGGCGCATGCTGGGCTGGGTCAACGATTTTACGCTTGACCAGTTCATCGGCCTCGCGCGCGACGCCGGCTATCGCGCCTCGCTCGTCAAGCAAGTCGACGCGCTGCAATACCTAATCCGCTTCGATCGCGGCCTGCTCGCCGCGGCACCGCCGCGCAAACGCGTGCACGTCATCTCGTACAACAACGTCGGCAACTTCGGCGACCGCTTGGGCTACCACCTGCTGAACGACGTGCTGCCGCCGCATGCGGAGCTGACCTGGGGCACCTTGCGGCCGTGGACGCCCACGCCGCCCGGCGTCGATCTTCTCGTCGTCGGCATCGGCAACAGCCTGTTCGGCGAGCTGATCGACGATCAACTGCAAGCCGCGGTGACCAGCGCCAAGGCCTCGATCGGCATCTTCGGCACGCAGTATCGCGTGCAGCTCCCCGCCGACCGGCTGGGGACGCTGGTCGATCGTCTGACGCATTGGTACGCGCGCTATGAGGAAGACGTGCTGCTCTACGGCCGCGGCCGCCAGAACGTCTCGCATCTGGGCGATTGGCTGATCAACGCCTTTCCGCTCGCGGTACCGTCAATCGATCAGCCGCTGCAGATCGGCGGCGGCATCCTGCGCGACCTGCCCATCGACCGTACGATCCAGCACATCCAGCGCCACTCGCGCGTTTTCTCCGAGCGCCTGCATCCGCTGCTCTGCGCGCTGACCAGCGCTTCGCAAGTGGCGTACGTGGAGCAGCGCGAAATGGGCGACCGCTCGTTCACATCGGGAAAATTCCGCTCGATGCTGCTCGACATCTTTGGCCAGACGTTTCCGGAAAGCCTGTTCTGGAAAGTCGACCGCGACCGGGTCGCCGCCTACAAGGCGAAGGTTCGCGCCAACACGGATGAGATGCGCACGCGTCTGGCTGAGCTACTGGCCTGATCGCTTGCGCGCGGCCAACTCGGTCAGCGCCGCTTTCACCTCGGCGAACACCGGCGACCAATCGCCCAACGTCTTTTGCCGGAACAACCGCGCCGTCGGATACCACGGACTGTCGCTGCGGTTTTCAAGCCAGCGCCAATCCGAAACGGCCGAGAGCAAAAGCCAAACGGGCTTACCCATCGCACCTGCAAGATGCGCCAGCGACGTGTCGACCGTGACGACGACGTCGAGTTCGGAGACGAGCGCCGCCGTTTCCGCGAAATCGTCGAGCAGGGTGCGAAAATCCACGATCGGCGCGACGGCAAAGGCGGCTTCATCCGACGCGCGCACGTCGCGCTGAACGTTCACGAAGGTCGCGCCTGGAACGTCCATGATCGCCTGCAGCTTTTCGAGCGCGATCGAGCGGGTCCAATCGTTGGCGTATTGCGGATTACCCGACCACGACAGCCCGACGCGCAACCCCGGCAGCGCCCCCAGCCGTCCGCGCCACGCATCGACGATCAATGCCGGCGGCGAGAGATAGGGACCCTGCAACGGCAATGTGTCCAGCGTCAGCCCAAGCTTGTGCGGCGCCGACATCAGCGGGCACGTGAGATCGAAATCCGGCGCCGGTCCCTGCGGCGGCACGACTTGGATATCGCGCCCCAGCGTCGACAGCAGACGTACCAGCGGCGTGTAGGTCGCCAGTACGACGTTGGCGCCCTTGTCAGCGAACGTACGCGCGAAGCGGGCGTACTGGATGATGTCGCCGATGCCCTGCTCGCTGTGCAGCAACAGCGTCTTGCCGCGCACGTCTTGTCCCGGCGCAAGCTCGGGCTGCGTAAAGTGCGGCATCGGAACAAACGGCCGCTCGCCGCGCCGCCGCCACTCGTAAGCCTCGAAGCCTTCCTTGAACCGGCCGAGCGAGAGCAAGGCGAAGGCGCGGTGAAAATTCGAAATGGCCGATTGCGGATCGACGGTGGTCGCCCGCTCGAAGCTCGCCAATGCCTCGTCGAAACGGCGCATCGCGATCAAGACCGCGCCTTTGGCGTTCAGAATGTCGAGATTGCCGGGATCGCGCGCGAGCGAGGTATCGTACTTCGCCACCGCATCCGCGCCGCGTCCGAGCGCCAGCAGCGCCGTGCCCATATTCTGAAACGCATCCGGGTTGTTCGGATTGAGTTCGAGCGAACGCTCGAAAGACGGTAGCGCCGCTTCAGGTCGCCCCATCTCGTCCAGCAGCACGCCGCGATTGTTGTGCATGTTCCAATTCGCGGGCTCGATCGCCAGCGCCCGGTCGCAATCGGCCAGCGCGTCTTCGCGCCGGTTCAAATCGCGATTGATCGCGGCGCGCAGCGTCAGCGCGTCGATATTGTCCGGCTGATACGAAAGCGCACGGTCGAGATCGTAGAGCGCCGCCGGCGCATTGCCGAGCCCGCGCGCCGCCTGCGCACGCCCCAGATAGGCGCCCGGATGTTCCGGCCGCAGCGGCGCGGCTTGATTGTAGCAGTCGACAGCAATCTGAAAATTGCCGGCCGAAAGATGCGCGGCGCCGAGCCCCATGATCGCATCCCAGTCGCTGGGATTGATCGAAAGCGCGCGCTCATAGCTGATCAGCGCATCCGCAATCTGCCCCTGCGCACGCATCACTTCGCCGCGCAGCGTCCACGCCGGCGCAAACTGCGAATCGAGCGCCAACGTCGCATCGATCAGGGCAATGGCCTCGCCAAAGCGGCCGGCGACATAAAGCGCCTGCGCCTTCGCACGTTTCGCCGCCGGGTTCGACGGGTCCAGCCGTTCTGCGGCTTCAAGGCTGCGCAGCCCTTCGTCGAGCCGCCCCAATTGCTGCAGGGCAATGCCCTTGTTGCTCATCGCAGCGGCGGAATCGGGTTTCAGCCGAAGCGCCGCCTCGAAATCGGCAAGCGCCATCTGCGGTTGACCGACGCCAAGATAACCAAGGCCCCGCTCGCTGAGCGCGACGCTGTCGGACGGCGCGGCGCGCAGCAACTGCGAGTAGCGCTCAATCGCTTCCTCGTAGCTGCGCATGTCGAGCAAAACCGACGCCAGCAACCGCTGGGCGGGCAACCCGTCCGGACGCAAAGCCACCGCTTTGCGCAACTGGTCGGCGGCTTCCGGCAGTCGCCCCAACCGCTTCAACGCGTTGCCGTAGTTCACATGCGCGCCGGGATTCTGTGGGCTGACGGTCACGGCCCGCCGCAACACGTCGGCGGCGCCGGCAAAATCCTGACGTTGCGCCAGCGCGACGCCGAGCAGGTTCAGCGCATCGCCATTGCCGGGCTCTCGCAGGATCACGTCCGTCAACACCGCACGTGCCTCATCGGCCGCGCCGCGCTGCAGGAACTGCGCCGCGCGCTGGAGTGCGTCTCGCGTCTGGTCTGGGCTTTGGGACATGGTTTAGTGCGTCGCTGCGTTATCGGGCGTCGTGGACATAACATCCCGCAAGTTGATCATGCAGCATCTGCCGGCGTTTGGACCACAGCGCCATCGCCATGCCGACGAGGGTCACCGCTGAGGCAATCTTGGCTAGATTGCGAATGGTAGCTAGCCCAAGGTCGACAGGCTCGCCGTTCGTGCACGACACGCGCAGGCCCATGACGAGCTTACCCGGCGACGCACCGCGCAACAGCCAGCCTTCGCCGACGATCATCATCAGGAAGAAGAAGACGGCGGCCGAAATCGAAAGCGGCGGCCGCAGAAATTCGGCTTGGCGCTGTCTGTCGAGCAAGGTCTCCCGGCTCGACCGCGATACCGATCTGACGCCGGTGCGCCCCGCCTCTTGGCGCTTTTCTTCGACATCGACGCGGCGATAGGTCTGGCTCAAGAAGCCGAAATAATTCCGTTCGACGATCGAGCGCGTGGCCGTGCGTTCGACCCCGCCGCTGACCTCAATCGAAGGCAAATCGGTGGAGACGATCCGCTCGCTGGCCAACAATGTGAACGGCGCGTCGATCGCAAACACAGGCCCCAGCGGACCTTGCAGTGCGATCGCGAGTGCAAACAACAACGCGCAGGCGACCACCATGTCGATCACCGTCGCGGCAAACCGGAGCAACAGCAGGGCAGGCGCCTTCGCGCTCGCGCGCGTACCTGTGTCCGTGAACCCGCCGGCGCCGATAGGCAGCGACGGCGCGGCGTCGTGCGCCACCACGAACACCGCCACGTGGTCGCTGATATTCTTGACCTGCTGGTGGCCCATGAAATTGAAGCCGAGCGCCAGCTTGTTCTTCACCTGATCGTGCACCGAGCCCGAGATCAAAATCCCGCCCGGCGTCGCCAGCGCCTGCAGCCGCGCGGCGATGTTGACGCCTTCGCCGAAGATGTCGTGCTCGTCGATCATCACGTCGCCGAGATTGATGCCGATGCGGAACTTCATCCGCTGCGTCTCGGGCACGTTGTCGTTCTGCGCTTTGAGTTCGCGTTGGATCTCGACCGCGCATTGCACGGATTCGACGACGCTGTTGAATTCGGCGAGGACCGCATCGCCCGACCAGCTGACCACGCGGCCGCGGTGCCGTTCGATGAACGCCTGGATAAGCTCGCGGCACTCCTTCAGGCGCTTGAACGTCCCGTGTTCGTCGGCGCCCATCAGGCGGCTATAACCGACGACATCCGCGCAGAAGATGGTCGTAAGCTTGCGTTTAACCTTGTGCACGGGGAACGATCGCGGGAACGAAGAGTGGATGGGCTTTCGTTATAGCCCGCCCCCGGCGGGGATTGCACGCCCGCGGAAAAGACGTGCCGCCGCCGTCACATGCGACAGATGGGGCTTTCCCAAAGAAAAACGGCGGTCCCCGTAGGAACCGCCGCGATTTTCCGGACCTTGTGGCGCGTTAGAAGCGCGTGGTCATGCTGATGAAGGCCTCGCGGCCGAAGGCATCGTAGATGACGGGGTAGGTGTTGGCGTTGCCGAACGGCGGTGCCGAGATGCCGAACACCTGCGAATCGGTGATCGGCGGATCCTGGTCCGTGATGTTCTTGATGCCGGCCACGACCCGGATGTTGTCCGACATCGCCCAGTCCAGCGCGACGTCGAAGTAGTCGTAGGACGGCAGCGTGGCGTCGATCTCGTTGCCCAGCGGTCCGTTGAACGGATACCCGAACACGGTGCTTGAGGTCTGGTTGACGTCCAGATCCACCGGATCGAGGTAGCGCCACGAGACCGAGAAGCTGACGTCCCACGGCGGCGTCCAGGTGCCGCGCAGGCGATGCTTCCATTCCGGGGTCGGATTGCCGCAAACGAGGCCGTACAAGCCCTTGCAATCGAACGCGTCGAAGCCCGGACCATAGCTCGTCTCCAGGCTCTCCAGATACGAGCCCGTGAACGCCAATGCGAATGCGCCCACGGCATCGTCGATATCGAAGCGATAGTTGGCTTCGACGTCGATGCCGCTCGCCGTCTGCGTGCCCGAGTTCCTCGTCAAACTGTCGACGCCCACGCCCAAGGTCGTGCTGTTGAAGATCGCGCCCGACGTCGGGTCGCGATTGATGAGACCGCACGAGAACGCATTGCCGGTCTGTGCGCAGTTACCCAAAATCGCGACTTGCGAAATGATCGTGATCTGATCTTCGATCTCGATGTCGTAGTAGTCGACGTTCGCTGTAAAGCCCTTGATGAAGGTCGGCGTGAACACCGCGCCGAACGAAATCGTATCCGACGTTTCCGGTTTCAGGTTCGGGTTGCCCGCGAACGGACCAGAACATTGCGCGGCAGGGCACTGGAAGGCCGGCGATGCGTTGAACAGTGCGTATTGTCCGGCCGACAGACCGGTGTTCGCGCACTGCAACGCCGTGTAGTACGACGGCCCGCTGCTGCTGGTCAGTGAGCACGGATCGGTGCCGCCGAACAAACCCTGCGCCGCCGGCGTGAACAACTCGATCACGTTCGGTGCGCGCACCGCGCGCTGGAACGAACCGCGGAAGCGAACGTCTTCCGTCGGCATGTACGAGCCGGCGTATTTATAGGTGTGCGTAATGCCGGCGTTGTCGTAGTCCGACAGGCGATAGCCGCCGTTGACTTCCAAGAGCTTCGCCCACGGCGCGTCCTGTACCAGCGGAATTTGAAGTTCGGTGAACACCTCCCAAACGTCGTAGTGGCCGTTGACGTTGGGCGTCGCGCCGCCTTGACCCAGAAGATCGCCCGACGTGAACACGTCGTCCGACACATGGATGAGGCTGGTGTAGCGATACTCGCCGCCGACCGCCGCCGTCATCGAGTCGACTGCCCACGGGATCGTGACGCCGAGCGGGCCGGTCAACGACGCGTTGACGATCTGCTCTTCCGTGGTCGTTTGCTGGATGCCGGTACCGCTCATGTAGGCGATGGAGGCGCCGGACAGCTCGCCGGTGTTGAAGATGTCGGCGGGCAAACAAGACGTGTCCGACCCGTCCAGCACCGACGTACACACCGGCTGGCCGAACGTGGGCGAGCCGACGCGGTCGTCGATGGCGACAAGCAGCGCACGCTGCGCGCGCGTGCGCGAAACGTCGTTCAGATAGGCGCGTGGTGTCGATGTCGTGCCGTACTGCGCGTAAACGTCGTAGTCCCAGGTTTCCCAGGCGTCGATCGTGCCGCGCGCGCCGCCGACGATGCGGTAGGACGTCGACTTGAAGTCGTCTTGACGGCCCAGATTCGTTTCCACGAACCGGCGTCCGATGTCGACCGTCGCCGTGCCCGTTGTTCCCAGCGGCGTCGTCAGCTGATCGCCGCAAAGGGCGTTGAACGGCGTCGCCTGTGTGGTGCCGACCGAAGCCGAACCGTTGCCGGCCAAAAGCGGGTTGTCGCAATTGACGGCGAAGTTGCCGCCGACCGGGCCCGACCCAGCGAAGTAACCGGAGGCCGCGATCTGCGCGACCGTGCGGTCGTCCATGAACGACGCTTCCGTGTAGACGTCGAGATCGTCGGCGAGCTGATAGTGGCCTTGGAAGCCGAGCAGATAGCGATCGTCCGGCCGCTGCAGGTAATTCGTCGGATTGAAGTTGAACGTGTCGACGGAAGCGTCGAACGACCGCATCGTGCCGGGAATGGCCGAGTTCACGGTAAAGCGAACCGGCGCGAGGTCGTCGCGGCTCGTGAAGCGGCCCGTCGGACCGTTCGAAGAGCCCAAGCAGAAGTGCGATTGCGTGCTGACGTCGGTGCCGATCGCGCACGCCGAATAGTCGCGTTCCGATTGCAGCACGGCTTGCGCGTTCCGGTACTGCACATACGCAGTCACGTTGCCCAGACCGTCCGACGTATTGGCGCCCATCACGCCCCACAGCGTCGCGACGCGGCCGTCGTTGACGTGCTTGTCGGGGATGGTGAAGTTCGAGCCGCTCACGATAGCACGCACACCGTCGTCGTCGTTGTCGTGATCGTTGATGTCGTACAAGGCGCCGAACTCGACGCCTTCGAAGTTCTTGCGGTAGATGAAGTTCACGACACCGGCGACGGCGTCGGCGCCGTACACGGCCGATGCGCCGCCCGTCAGCACTTCGACCCGATCGACCATCGCGATCGGGATCGTGTTCAAGTCGGCGGTGGGTGCCGCGATGTTGGCGGGCTGCATGCGCCGGCCGTTGATCAGAACCAGCGTGCGCTTCGGACCGAGGCCCCGCAGATCGAGCGTCGAGGTGCCCGACGAACCGTTGGCGACTTCAGCGCCTTGGTTTGCGGTCACCTGGGGCATTTCGTTCAGCAGCGTTTCGACCGAGGTCGTGCCGTTGATCTTCGCGTCGGTAGCGGTGATCGTCGACACCGGCGATGACGACGTCAGCCCCTTTTGCGGGATGCGCGAACCGGTGACGGTGACGCGTTCGACCGATGGCGTTGCGGCGGCAGGTGCCGGATCTTGCGCAAAGGCGGGCGAGAAGCCGGCCGCCGTCGCTATCGCGGCGCTGGCCATCAATGTGGATCTGAGAGTCCGGTGACTGGAAATGTAAGACACGGTTTGATGCCCCCTGTGCTGGCGCCCGCTAGAGAAGTGAAACCAGTCGCGGGTTCGCTCGCCCGCTTCTGGGGTGGTCGATCGGACACATATCGCTGGTCGGTGGGGGCAGGGCGGCCTGCCGGCGCACACCCGAAGGCGAGGCCGAACCGCTTTGAAAATCCCCCGGCAGACGCGAACAATTCACGAACGCAAAACTCCGACAAGCATCTATCGGTTGCGATGCAACAACCGATAAGCGCAAAGGCTTGCGCCCCTACACCATATGTATCGAATCATCCCTCTCTTGCCGGAGTACCGCGCAAACCAGAGTTGCGTCTATACTTTCGAGGTACGACAAAGGAATCGAGAGACACTTTGTGGCACATTTGCATCAAGAATACGGTGTGTACGGACGAAGACGCAGGACGAAGAGCGCAAGCGAAGTGCTTGTGCGCAGAAGCGATTTGATGCCGTGCAATGCGCGTGCTTGCGTGCGTCGCGCAAACTTGCGAAGCGGATGCGGAACCAGGCGGACTGACCAGGCGTGTTTCCCGGAACGAACAATTCGAACAACGCGCTGATTGAATCGGCGCGTCGCGCGGTGCGCGCAGGCCGCCTCGACGAAGCCGCGCGCGCGTGGGAGCAAGTGCGCGTAACCGCCCCCGATCACCCGGAAGCACTTTTCTTCTTCGGCCAACGGTCGCTGGCGCAAGGCGATGCACGCGCCGCCATCCAATGGCTCTCGCGCGCCACGCAGCTCGCTCCGAAGGAAGCGCTGATCCCACTCGCGCTCGCCAATGCGCACCGCGCGCTGAACGATAACGGCGGCGAGATGGCAGCGCTCGAGGCCGCGCTGAAGGCCGACCCGTATTGCTATCCGGCCTTGTTGGCCAAGGCGGCCTTGCTGGAGAAAATGGGGCTGAAGCGCAACGCAGCGCGCATCTACACCGATGCCCTGAAAATCACACCGGCGAACGACGAACGCTTGGCGCCAGACCTGCGCGCGCTGATTGCGCGCGCGCGTGCCGCCGTCGCCGAAAACACCGGCGCGCTCGACGCCTTCATTGAAACGAAGGTCGGCCGCATCCGAGAGGCCAACCGCCACGAGCGTCTCGATCGCTTCGACGAGTCGAAGGACGCGATGACGGGTCGCAAGAAAATCTACACCCAGCAGCCGGTGATGCTGCATTTCCCACGCCTGCCTGCGATTCAGTTCTACGACGAGGCCGAGTTTCCCTGGCTGCGCGATCTGGAAGCCGGCACCGACGCCGTCGCCGCCGAGGTCCAAAGCGTTCTGAACGACCGTTCGGGCGATTTCCGCCCCTATGTCAACCAGCCGGACGGCGTGCCGCTGAACGAGACCGCGGCGCTCAACCGCTCGAGCGATTGGAGCGCCTATTTCCTTTGGGACGACGGCACGCGCATCGACGAGCACTGCACGCAGTGTCCGCAAACCTCGGCCCTGCTCGACAAACTGCCGCTCGCGAACGTACCCGGCTTCACGCCGGCCGCCTTCTTCTCGGTCTTGAAGCCGCACGCGCGTATCCCTCAGCACACGGGCGTCACCAACACGCGTTTGATCGTGCACTTGGGGCTCATCGTGCCGCCGGGCTGCAAGTTCCGCGTCGGCAACGACACGCGCGAATGGCGGCGCGGCAAGGCGTGGATCTTCGACGACACGATCGAGCACGAAGCCCGCAACGACAGCGATCAGCTGCGCGCGATCCTCATCTTCGATATCTGGAATCCGTATTTGAGCGCAGCCGAGCGCGACCTTGTCTGCGCGCTGCTCGCCGCGCAGCGGGAGTACTACGCCGGCGAGAACGAGCGACACTGACACCATGCTGAAGCCGCATTCGCCGGAAGTTTTCACCGCGACCCTCGCCGAGGCAAAGCGCCTGCATCTCGCCGGCGAGTTCAAGCGCGCGGGCCTGCTCTACAAGGATCTCGCCGACCGCCATCCGACGGAGCCCGGCCCGCAAATCCTGCTGGCAGAGCTTGAAATGCGCGACGGTCGTCTCGTGTCGGCGCGCCGCCGCCTGGCGCAGCTCGTCGCTCAGGTTCCGACAGAAAAGGGTTTGCGGCTGGCGCTGGCCGGCGTCGCCGAAGAACTCGCCGACATGGACACGGCAATCGCGATCTACCGGCGCGACGCGGAAGAATCGCCGGACGATCCCGTCGCCCTGTCGCGCCTCGCGACCGTGTTGCGCATCGCCGGCAAGATGGATGAGGCGAAGGGACTGTTCCGTCGCCTCATCACCGGCTGGCCCAATTCGTCGGGCGGATACGTGGGCCTCGCCGCCGCCGATTTCACGGCGCTGACCGACGACGACATCGCTAAGATCGAAGAGCTCGCGACGTCTACCGACATTCTCTTGCCCGAGCGAATCCAGCTGCAGTTCGCCCTCGGCGAAATCCGCGAGCGCGGCAAACGTTACGACGAAGCGTTTCATGCCTTCTCCGAAGGCAACCGCTTACGGCGCGAAAATCTCGGCGTGTCGTTTCTCGATGCAGTGACCCAGGGCGTGATGCCGAAGGCGGAGGAATCGCACGCGACGATCGAGGAAGCGGAGGCTCATCTCACGAACTTCCTGCGCGGTATTCGCGACATGTTCTCGCCGCAATATCTCTCGTATTTCGGCGGTGGCGGCTTGAGCACGTCGGCGCCGATCTTCATCGTCGGCATGCCGCGCTCCGGCTCGACGCTGCTCGAGCAAATCCTCTCCAGTCACCCGCTGGTCACCGGCCTCGGTGAAACAAAAGCGCTGGGCGCCAAGTTCAAGCAGCTCATGCCCACATCGCGCGCGGCGATCACCGACGAGTTCAAGCGCACCTTCTACCGCCGCGTCGGCGAAGGCTATCTCGAAGCGTTGAAGGAACTGGGCTGGAACGGCCAAAATCGCGTGATCGACAAGATGCTTGGCAACTACGCCAACATCGGCATCATTCATTTGGCGTTCCCGAACGCCGTCATCATCAACAGCATGCGCGATCCGGTCGACACCTGCTTCTCGTGCTTCCGCCAGACGTTCAAGGATCGCAACGAGTTGACCTACGACCTGCATGCGGTCGGCCGGCAGTATGTGCTCTATCGAGAGATGATCGCACATTGGGACCGCGTGCTCCCGGGCCGCGTGCACCACATTCAGCACGAATCCCTTCTGGCCGATCCCGAAACCGAGATTCGGAAGTTCGTCGAACTGTGCGGGCTCGAATGGGACGACGCCTGCCTGCGGTTCTACGAATCCGCTCGTCCGGTACGCACGGCAAGCTCCTCGCAGGTACGCCGCCCCCTTTTCAAATCGTCGATCGCGCGCTGGAAACCATATGAGAAACACCTGGCGCCGCTGTTCGAAGGCCTAGGACCGTTCGCGCCGGCCGATTGGCGGCAAAACGCAAACGCGGAGAGCTAAGGATGTTCCTCGAAATCAAAGGACTCCTGACGCCGCCGGAAGTCGCAAGGCTCATGGCGCTGAGCAACGAGCTGCGCTTCGTCGACGGCCGCGTCTCGAACCCCGCCAACCAGATGAAGCAGAATCTGCAGGCCGACCACAACGATCCGAAATATGCGGAATCGGTGCAGATCGTGAACGTCGCGCTCGGCCGTTCGCGCGAGTTCGTGGACTTTGCGATGCCCAAGCGCGTCGGTCCGCCGCTGCTCTGCCGCTATGAACCCGGCATGAAATACGGCGCCCACGCGGATGCGGCGCTGATCCAGGTCGCCGGCGGCCGCTTGCGCTCGGACCTGTCATGCACGGTTTGGGTTGCGCCGCCGTCGACCTACGAAGGCGGCGAACTTTCGATCGTCGCCGGCAACCGCACGATCACATTCAAGGGCGATCCGGGCGACGCGATCGTCTATCCCTCGACGACGTTGCACGAAGTCGTGCCCGTGCGCGCGGGAAAGCGCATCGTCTCGATCACCTTCATCGAAAGCTTCATCGCCGATCAGCACCAGCGCCTGCAGGTCTATGAACTGAACGAGATCGCGGCGTTGGAAGGCAACGCGATGAGATGGGAAAACCGCGTCCGCCTCGACGTCGTGCGTCAGAACCTGATGCGCATGTGGGCGAAGAGCTAGGTCCGGTTCAGTACGTTTGCGGCGCCGTGATGCGCGCGTCCCATGTGCGAAAGCCACGCCAGACCCTTTTGGATCTCGTCCCGGTTGCGCACATGCGAGTCGGCCAAGATCTGCGCGCGCAGTTGCGGTGTATAGTCGTGCTCCGGCGCCTTCGCATAGCGTGTCAGCGTGATGCTCTGCGTCGCCCGCGCGCCGAAATCCGGCGCATGCGGCACGCCGAGATGCCGCGCGATCCGCGCGATCTCACCCCCGACATCGGCCAGGAACCGGTCGAAATCCACCGCGAGAACACGCTCGGCCCCGGCGCCCATCGCCGCGATCTGGCTCATTGTCTCGGCGAGCCAGCTCATCGCGGCGATTTCGCCAAGCGACATGCGGTGGAACGGCAAGGGCGGTACCATCCCCGCCGCGGCAAGGCGCCGGTAGCGTTCCGGACCATGTCCCCGTAAATCGCCTGGCGAAAATTGCCCCGCAAGCAGCGTCGCCAGATAGGGTTCCGCCTTAAGGCTCAAGCAGATGGCGCGCGCCGCCGGCCGCCGCGCCAGGATCGCCGGCGCAAGGCGCGTGGTGCTGCTCGTCGCCTTTAAGATCACGCACGACGTGTCGGTATAGCCGCGGCTCCACAACCGCAAAAACGCGTCGAGCAGTCTGTCGAACGCCTCCGCCCCGATCAGCGCGTCGGGCTTCGCGATCGCGTCGTGCGCATCCGCCAAAAGCCTCAACGCCAGCGGCTCGCGCAGCGGCAGCACCGGGCCTGCCTCGTCGAGCAGACGGCTGACGAGCGTCGAACCGACGTGACCCGAGTGGAAGATGAAATGCAGCGGCCGCACGTTCTGCACGCCGCGCGAAACCTCGATCAGGCGATCGAGCCCGACCCAAGCGCCTTTGACCGAGGGGCCCAGAATCCGGTCGTCCAAGAAACTCGCGGCGCGATAAGTGCCGGCGTCCAGCGCCACCAGCAGCGCCATCTCGCGGATCGGATCGAACTTTTGCGCGAACACGTCGGGCGACGCCGCCGCGCGCGCCAGCATCTCGGAGGCCTGGGGCTGTGCCGTGCCGCTCAATACGGTCTGCTTGCGATCGTGTTCGGATCGACAAGCCCCGGCACGACGTCGAAGGCGATGGTCAGCCTGTCGTCGGCCGACTCGAACGGCACCGTGCCGTGCCAAAAATAGGACGGGAACAGCGCCAAATGCCCGACGACAGGTCTCACGTGATGCTCCGGCCGGTCGTCGCCGCCGAGCGAGAGATACGACTCGCCAAATTTCAGCCAACCCTGCCGCTTGGCTGTGTCCTCAAGCGCATCGGGCAGGCTCACGTAATAAGCCGAACTGATCCAGCCCATGGGATGAACGTGGTTGGTATGAAAGCCCGCCGAGCGCAGCTTGCACGACCACGAATGGGTGAAGCTGAATTGCTCCTGCTTGCGCGATAGCAGCGGATGGATATCGCTCTTCGGCATGCGCGCGATGTAATCGGCGACCGCCTCGGAGATCATCTCGCGCACCTGCTCGATCAACTTGATTTTGCGCGGGAACAACAGCCCCGATGTTTGCGAGCCGCCGCGCAGCGTTTGCTCCAGCGGTTCGGCCGTCATCGTGTGAAGCTTCAGCAATTCTTCGCCGAGCGCCGCGTTGAATTGCGCCGCGTCCGCATATCCCGGCGGCAGCCGCAGCGGATAGACGCGCACGAAATCTTCGATGTTGACGAGATCGCTGTACCGGCTGTCGCCCAGAGCGCGGTAGGCAAGGCAAACGCCGCCCAGCGCCAGCTGATCGTTCGGACTGATGCCGCGCGCGATTTCGAACTGATCGAGCGCCTGCTTGGCCTCTTTGCCCTGAAGCAGCGCATAACCGAACTCGTTGCGATAAGCCGGCATGTTCGGATCGACGCGCGTGGCTGTCGCAAAGGCCTCGAAGCTCTCCTCGAACCGGCCGCGCCGCGCCAGAAGACGGCCGAGCAGCGCATTTAGGTCGCTGCGTTCCGGCGCCATGTCGAGCGCGCGCCGCAGCAACGGCTCGGCGCCGTTCGGATCGTTCCGCTGCAGCCGGATTTGCGCTTCAGAGAACAGCAAACCCGGATCGTCGCCCTGGCGCTCGCGCACATACGCGAACGACTTGAGAAACATGTCCTTGCGTCCCGCCATCCAGGCCAGCCGGTTCAATTCGTCGTGCGTCGCCACCTGCAGCGGTTGAAGCTCGATCACTTGCCACAGCGCGGCAAGTGCTTCGTCGTTCCGCCCGGCGCCCTTCAAGTTGTTGGCGAGCGCCGTCAGCGCTTCATGGCTCTGCGGCCTGAGCGCGACTGCGTGGCTCAGCGTCTCCGCCGCTTCCGCGAACAGTTCCATTGCCGCGAACGCCAGCCCGCGATAGTAGAGCGCTTCGAACGAATTTGCCTGCAATGCCAACGCCGCGTCCAGTTCCACCAACGCTTCCGCCGGCGAGTTGGCGGCGAGCAGAACGGCGCCGCTACGCACGCGCGCCGCGGCATAGTCCGGACGCAAGTCAACAGCGCGGCGATAGGCGGGCAAGGCCTCTTCCGGCCGCGCCTGATCCTCCAGAATGACGCCCAGATTGTAATGGGCTTCCGCATAACCGGGATTGAGCGCGATCGCGCGGCGATAGCAGGCTTCCGCATCGGCGAGCCGCATGACGTTGCGCAGCACATTGCCCAGATTGTTGTGCAGCACCGGCTCGCGCGGCGCGGCGGCGATCGCCCGGCGCAGCAAACTCTCGGCCTCGCTAAAGGCGCCGCGCGCTTTCAGCGTAAGCGCCAAGCGGTGCAGCAGCGCCGGCTGGCCCGGATGCGCGGCGAGCAGCTGGCGATAGAGGCCTTCCGCCTCGGACAGCCGCCCTTGCGCCTCAAGCGCGTCGGCCCGCGCGAGGACTTGATTAGGCTCGCTGTTCGCTTCGCTTTGCATCGCCGTACTTAGGGGGGCTTCACATCCGCAGATTGTAGGAGAACCACACCCGGCCCACAAAAGCAAAACGGCGGCCAAATTGGCCGCCGCTGCATGCTTTGTCTGGAAACGACGATCAGAACTTCGTCGTGACGCTGAGGAACATTTCGCGACCGAACGGATCGTACACCACCGGGTAGGTGTTGCCGTTGCCGAAGGGCGGCGAAGAGATACCCCACGATTGCGAGTCGACCGCCGGCGGATCCCGATCCAGCGCGTTCTTCACGCCGCCGGTGACGGAGATGTTGTCCGACGCATCCCAGTTGAACGCCAAGTCGAGGTAGTCGAACGACTTGATACGAGCGTCGGTCACATCGCCCAACGGTCCGTTGAACAGGTAACCGAAGGTGACGTCCGTCGGATCGTTCACGTCGAGCGTAACGCCGCTCATGTGACGCCAAGCAACCGACAGGTCCAGATCCCACGGGGTCGCCCACGTAGCGCGGACCTTCGTTTTCCATTCCGGCGTCGGGTTGCCGCAAACCAGGCCGTAGACGCCGGCGCAGTCGAAGGTTTCGAAGCCGGGGCCGTAGTTCGTTTCGCTCGATTCCGTGAACGAACCGACCAAGTTGAAGGCCAACGAACCGTTGTCGCCCAGCCAGACGTCGGCCGTGTCGAACTTGTAGTTGGTTTCGAAGTCGACGCCGACGGCGGTCTGCGTACCCGCGTTCCGCGTGCGGCTATCCACACCTACGCCGAACGTGGAGCTGTTGAAGATCGCACCGGTGACAGGGTCACGATTGATAAAGCTACAAGGGAAGGCGGCGCCGGTCTGCGCGCAAGCACCCAGAATGGCGACCTGCGAGATGACCGTGATGCGATCTTCGATGAGAATGTCGAAGTAGTCGACCGATGCCGTGAACCCTTTCAGGAACGTCGGCGTCAACACGATACCGAACGACTTCGTGTCGGACGATTCAGCCTTCAGGTTCGGGTTGCCCGAGAAGGGACCCGAGCACTGCGCCGCCGGACACTGGAAGGCGCCCGATGACGTGAAAGCAGCGAATTGAGCCGCGTTCAGGCCGGTGTTGGCGCACTGCGCCGCGTTGTAGAAGTTCGTGCCCGGGCTGCTGCTGCTGGTGAGCGAGCAGGGATCCGTGCCGCCCCACAGGCCTTGGGCCTGCGGCGTGAACAGTTCGACGATGTTCGGCGCGCGAACGGCGCGCTGGAACGAAGCGCGGACGCGCAGGTCGTCGCTCGGCATCCACGAACCGGCATACTTGTAGGTATGCGTGATGCCCGTGGCGTCGTAGTCCGACAGACGATAGCCGCCGTTGATTTCCAGAAGTTTCGCGAACGGTGCGTCTTGCACCAACGGGATCTGGATTTCACCGAACACTTCGAACACGTCGTAGTGACCGTTGGTGTTCGGCGTCGCACCGCCTTGGCCCAGCAAGTCGCCCGACGAGAACACGTCGTCCGAAATGTGCTGGAGACGTTCGAAGCGGTATTCGCCGCCGAACGCCGCTGCGATGTTGTCTGCGGCCCACGGTGAAGCAAGGCCGAGTTCACCGTTCATCGAAGCCTGAATGACTTGCTCTTCGGTGACCGTTTTCTGAATGCCCGTGCCGCTCATGTAAGCGATCGCAGCGCCAGACAGCTGACCGAAGCTGAAGATGTTCGCCGGAACGCAACTCGAATCCGAACCGTCGATCACGGACGTACAAACCGGCTGTCCGAAGGTCGGCGATCCGACGCGCGTGTCGGTCACCACAAGGAGTGCCCGCTGAGCGCGCGTCGAGGACACGTCGTTCAGGTATGCGCGCGGCGTGGAGGTCGTGCCGTATTGCGCGAAGACGTCGTAATCCCAGTCTTCGATCTGACCCTTAAAGCCGGCCACCGCGCGATACGATGTCGACTTGAAGTCGTCCTGACGGCCGAGGTTGGTTTCGACGAAGCGGCGGCCGATCGTGACCGTGGCCGTTCCCGTCGTTCCAAGCGGTGTCGAAACTTGGTCACCGCAAAGCGCGTTGAACGGTGTCGCTTGCGTGCTGCCAAGCGAAGCCGAACCGTTACCGGCCAGCAGCGGGTTGCTACAATTGACGGCCATGCCGCCGCCGACCGGGCCCGAACCGGCGAAGTAACCGGAAGCCGCGATTTGCGCCGCCGTGCTGTCGTCCATGAACGAAAGTTCGGAGTAGAACTCCAGATCGTCCGCCAGTTCATAACGGCCGGTCGCGCCGATCAGGTAGCGATCGTCGTTGCGCTGCAGGTAGTTCGTCGGGTTGAAGTTGAACGTGTCGGTCGCGCCGTTGTACTGACGCATCGTCCCCGGAACTGCCGAGTTGGCCGTAAAGCGGATCGGCGTCGTGTCGCCCACGACGTTGAACCGGCCGGTCGGACCGTTCGACGAACCCAAGCAGTTGAAGCCGCCAGCGTTGTTGGTGGCGAGAGCGCAGTTCGAGTAGTCGCGCTCCGACTGCAGCAGCGGCTGAGCGTTGCGGTACTGGAAGTACGCCGTAACGTTGCCCTTGTTGTCAGCCGACGATGCACCCATCACGCCCCACAGCGTGGTAATGCGGCCGTCGTCGACATGCTTGTCGGCGCGGGCGAAGTTCGCCGCCTGCTGGCGCGAACGCAGATACGCGTCGTCGTTCTCGTGATCGTACATGGTCACCAAGCCGCCGAACTCGACGCCCTCGATGTCCTTGCGGTAGATGAAGTTCACAACGCCGGCCACGGCGTCCGCGCCGTAGGTCGCCGAGGCGCCGCCGGTCAGGACTTCGACGCGCTCGATCATCGCCAGGGGGATGTTGTTCAAGTCGGCGAAGGGCGCTGCGATGTTCGCGGGCTGCAGACGGCGGCCGTTGATCAACACCAACGTGCGCTGCGGACCCAACTGCCGAAGGTCGACGGTCGCCGTACCGGACGAACCGTTGGAGACTTCCGAACCTTGGTTCGCGAAGACCTGCGGCAGATCGTTGAGCAACGTTTCCGCGCTCGACGTGCCGGTCAGTTTCGCTTCGGTGTTCGAGATCGTCGACACGGGCGAAACCGAAGTCAGGCCCTTTTGCGGAATGCGGGTACCGGTGACGGTTACCTTCTCGACTTCCTTATCCTGCGCAAACGCCGGTGCGAGACTTCCGATCGTTGCGACTGCCGCGCCCGCCATCAAAGCGGACTTCAGCGTCCTATTCGTCAACCCGTTCAGCACTTTTATGCCCCCTCTACCATCGCCCGTCTGACCAATCCCCAAGAACTTTTTGCCAGCTGCAGTTGACCGGGCGGAGCAACGCAACCGAGTGAGGGAATACGGATCGCTCCGCATCCCTCCATCACTCGCGTGCAGCTTAAGAGTCCGCTCAACCTCTCATCAACGTAATTTAAAGGTTTGACGACTCTTTTGGCACAACGTGTGGCTCACACGCATCATCAGAAAGTTCAGGGAACACATTGATCAAAAAGGGTTTTATGAAATCGGGCCGCATCGGCGGAAAACAGGGGTTTTTATGGTTTTCCTCGGGCCGTCGATTGGCCTAGATTCGCAACAGCGGCCTGACCCCTCGGCCGCTGACGAAGGAGAGAGCAATGCGTCTACAGTCGCTCGCGTTAACCGGTTTGGCCGCGCTCGGCGTCGCTGCGGCGGGCTTTTTCGCAACCGGTCCGGCGGCGGAGGCCGCCCCCGGCAAGTGCCTCAGATTCCGCGATATGACGAATATGACGAAGATCGACGATCGCACGCTGATCGCGCACACCCGGGGCTCGGCGAAGTATCGGGTAACGTTGCGGCACGCGTGCCGCGAGTTTGGTCGCCCCGGCAATTTCTACACAGTGCGCCTAAACAGCGACAGCGAGTGCTTCGACCGCGATGACGTGCTGGTGTTCAACTATGGCGGCGCGTGCTTCGTCGAAAGCGTGACGCCCGCGCCGCCCGCGTAGGATCAGATCGCAAAAACAAATACGGCGGGCTCTCTCAAGCCCGCCGTAATTTTGTCGGTTACGAATTCCACCACTTGCTCCAGGCTTCGGAATCGAACCACGACGCGAGCCACGACCAAAAGCCGCCGCCTTCCGACGCTTGTGCGCCATCATTCGTCCCCGACGCGGTCGCGCCGTCACCGGGCTTGTCGCCGATGTCGAGCCAGCGCGTACGATTCACACCGCGCAGTGTGTGCTCCCAATTCAGCACGTAAGGCTTCACCAGCGGCCGGATGAATTGAAAGCAGCTTGGCGCCACAGCTACATCGTTGATCAGCAAGCCCGCAGCCTGGCCAAGATATTTGCCGCGCGTCACCGCATCCTTTTCTTGCTCCGCCTGCGCCATCAGCGCGTCGTACGCAGGGTTCTTGTAGCCCGGGTAATTCAAGCCGACGTTGGAGCTTTGGAACAAGAACAACACGCTCTGCGCGTCGTTGTAGTCGAAGATCCAACCTGCTTCCGCGATTTGGAAATTAGCGGTCTTTAGAAGGTCGTAGTGGATCGCAAAGTCCTTCGCGTTCAACTCGACGTCGACGCCGATCAGCTTCCACATGTTCTGAAGCGCGATGGCATAACGCTTCGTATCCGGCCGGTTGAGATGGTTGTAGGACAGCTTCAGCGGATTGTTCGGCCCATAACCGGCTTCCGCCAAAAGCTTCTTCGCTTCCGCGCGCCGCTCGTCCATCGATTTGCCGGCCCACGGCACCGTCGCCGACAAATCGACGTTCGCCATCCCCGGCGGCAGGACATTCAACGCTTCATCGCCGTAGGCGTCGAAATAGACTTTCGCCAAAACCTCTTTGCGGTCGATCGCCTCGCCGAGCGCGACGCGCACGCGCCGGTCCGCCAGCGGGCCGCTGCGCGTGTTGAAGACGGTGTACTGTACGCGCAGCCCCGTATACGCGCGCGTCTCGTTCGGAATATTCGCGCGCAGCCATTTGACCTCGGTCAACGGCCAGCGTTCCAGGGTATCCAACTCGCCCGCGCGATAGCGCTTCATCGACGCGCTTTCGTCCGACGTCGGATAGAAATAGACCGTGTCGATCTTGACGTTCGCCGCGTCGAAGAAATACGGGTTCTTGACCAGCTTGATGCGGTCCGAAGGCCGCCGCTCGGCGAGCATATAGGCCCCATTCGACACCATCGTCCCCGCTTTCGTCCAATCAAGCCCCGCCTTTTCGACGACGTGCTTGGGGATCGGGAAGGTCGTGTAGTGGGTCATCATCTCCGGCAAATAGGGCGCCGGATGCTCAAGCTCGATCACGAAGGTTTTCGCGTCCGGCGCGCTGACGCCCAGGGCGGTGACGGGAAGCTTCCCCTCGCTCACCTTTTGCGCGTTTTTCACCGCAAACAGGATGCTCGCGTATTCGGATGCAGTCTTCGGGTCCAACACACGACGGTAGGCGAAAACGAAGTCCGCTGACGTCACCGGCTGACCGTCCGACCATTTGTGATCGCGCAAGGTGAACGTCCAGCGCAGCCCGTCGGGCGACTGGTCGACCTTCTCGGCCGCGCCGAGGACGGCATTCCCCTTGGTGTCCTCGGTGTAGAGGCCGATGAACATATCGCCCAGAATCTGGTTCTCAGGGTCGCCTGAGGCCTGGTGGGGATCGAGCCCCTTGGGTTCAGCCCCGTTTCCGCGGTGCAATTCCTTCGCCGCCGACGCAGGCCCCGCGATCGCGAATGCGACCAGCAACGCCAAACACAGTTTGAAGAGTGCACTCACTCCAAAGGTCTTCATCGATCTCATCTCCCCACAACGATCATCTGGGCGCCCATAGGCCCCGAAAACTTCAAGAATTCCACCATTTTTGCCAAGCATCCCAGCTGAACCACGATCCCAGCCACGACCAGAAGCCACCCTCCGACGCCTCTTTACCCGCGCCGACGTTCGTAGTCTCGCCAGGCCCGGGGCGGGTTCCAATGTCGAGCCAGCGCGTACGGTTGATCTGGCGCGGATTGGCCAACCAGTTCAGCACGTAGCTTTTCACCAACGGCCGCTGAAACGGAAAGAACTGCGGCACCGCCGGCAGATCCTTGAGCAAAATGCCGGTCGCCTGGCCCAACAATTGCCCGCGAATGCCGATGTCCTTTTCCGCATCCGCGCGCTGCAGAAGCGTGTCGAAGGCGGCGCTGTGATAGGCCGACGAGTTCAACTCGATCGTCGAACTCTCCCACAGGAATAGCGCATTCCGTGCGTCGTTGTAGTCGAACGACCAAGCATCCTGCGCCGCATCGAACGACTTCGTCTCAAGCAGCCGGTAATGAACCTTAGGCTCGGTCGGCGACAGTTCGGCTTCCGCACCGACGTCCTTCCACATCGCCTGCATCGCGACGGCCGCGCGCTTGTTGTCCGGGAAGTTGATGTAGTTGTAGCTAAACTTCAGCGGCTTATCCGGCCCAAAACCTGCGGCTGCCAATAACGTCCGCGCCTCGGCCTTACGCTCTTCCATAGGCTTGCCGGCCCAATCCACCTTCGCCGACAAGTCGACGTTGGCGGTGCCCGGCGGCAACAATGTCAAAGCCTCCTCGCCATAGGCGCCGAAGAACACGTCGTTGAGGATCGCTTGCCGGTCGATCGCCATCGCCAGAGCCCGCCGCACACGCACATCGTCGAAGGGCTTGCGCGTCATATTGAACGACGTGTAGCTGACCCACAGCACCGTCGACGTGCGCGCCTCGTTCGGAATGTTCTCGCGCAGCCACTTGTGCTCGGTCAGCGGCCAACGCTCGTTGGTGTCCAGTTCGCCGGCGCGATAACGCTTCAACGCCGCCAGATCGTCTTCGATCGGATAGAAATAAACCTCGTCGATCTTGACGGTCTTGGCGTCATAAAACCCAGGGTTTTTCACGAGTTTGACGTGATCGTGGGGCCGCCATTCCTTCAGAACATAGGGCCCGTTCGACACCATCGTGCCCGGCTTCGTCCAGTCGTTGCCGACCTTCTGCACCAAGGCGCGCGGCAGCGGCGTCGCCGTGTGATGCGTCAAAAGTTGCGGCAGATACGGGGCAGGGTGCTCGAGTTCGATGACAAGCGTCGACGCGTCCACCGCGCGTACGCCCAACGCCGAAACCGGCAGATCGCCCTTGTTGACCTTCTGCGCGTTCTTGATCGCATAGAGCACGTTGGCGTATTGGGCGGCCGTCTTCGGATCGAGGATGCGCCGGTAGGCGAACACGAAATCCTCGGCCGACACCGGCACGCCGTCCGACCAGGTGTGCGGCCGGATCTTGAACGTCCACGTCAACCCGTCGTCCGACGTCTCCGCGCTCTCGGCCGCGCCGAAGATCGGCTGCCCAATGGCGTCCTCGGTATACAGACCGACCAGCATGTCGCCGATAATGTGCGACTCCCACACCCCGGTCGTGCGATGCGGATCCAGGCTGTAGGGCTCGGAACCGTTGCCGCGGTGAAGTACCTTCAGACCGTCGGCCGCGGCCACGCCGAGCGAGAGCGCCAAGGCGGCCAACATCAGCCGGAACAGCGGCCAAACCCGTGAGGGTGAAAATGCCATCGGAGCGCTCCGCGTTTGCATATGAAAGCGGCGCGCCTGAAGAATCAGCGCGCCGCCCGAAGGTTACGGAGTTCGTGCGGCTTTAAGAATTCCACCAGCGATCCCAGGCCGCCGGGTCGAACCACGACCCCAACCACGACCAGAAACCGCCCTCGGAAGCCTGCGCGCCGCCGCTGGGACCGGTGGCAGTGCCTGCCGGGCCAGGTTTGTTCCCAAGATCCATCCACCGGCTACGGAAGATGATGCGCGGATTCTCCACAAAATTCAGCACATAAGGCTTCACCAGCGTGCGCTCAAACTGGTGGAATTGCGGCGCGGCCGGTAGATCGCGGACCAAAATGCCGTTCGCCTGGCCCAATAGGACTGCGCGCTTCGCGCCGTCGGCCTCCGCATCGGCCCGCTTCATTAGGGCGTCATATTCCGGATTGTTGTAGCCGGGATAGTTCTGCTGAACGGTTGTGCTCTCGAACAGATACAGAAAGTTCTTGGCGTCGCCGTAGTCGAACACCCAGGCCGCGTTCGCCGCCTCATAGTTCTTGGTTTTCAGCGCGTCGTAATGAATTTTGGGCTCACCCGGCACAAGCTCCATCGTGACGCCGATCTTCTTCATCATGTCTTGGATAGCGACCGCCGAGCGCTTGGCATCGGGATAGTTGATGAAATTGTAGGTGAACTTCAGAGGATTGTCCGGCCCGTAGCCCGCCTCGGCCAGCAATTTCTTGGCGTTGGCGATGCGCTCTGCCATCGGTGTTTTGAAGTAGGAGACTTCGGCCGAATAATCCACCCCGGCGAGGCCCGGCGGCAGGAACGAACTCGCTTCCTTGCCATAGGCGCCGAAAAACACCTCTTCCGCGATCGCCTTCCGGTCGATCGCTTCCGCAATCGCACGGCGCACGCGCACGTCGTTGAACGGTTTCTTCGTCATGTTGAACGTGAGGTACGTGATCGACAGGTAAGTAAAGCTGCGGGCCTCGTTCGGAATGTTCTGCTTCAGCCACTTCTGTTCCGTCAGCGGCCAGCGTTCCTGAATGTCGACCTCGCCCGCGCGATACCGCTTCAGCGCCGACAGATCGTCCTCGATCGGAAGGAACGTCACGCGGTCTAGTTTGACGTTTGCCGCGTCATAGAATTTGGGGTTCTTGACCAGTGTAATGTGATCGTGCGGCCGCCATTCTTTCAGCATAAACGGCCCGTTCGAGACGCTGTTCCCCGGCTTCATCCAGTCGCTTTTGAATTTCTCGACCACATGTTGGGGCAGGGGATAGGCCGTGTAGTGCGTCAAAAGCTGCGGCAGATACGGCGCCGGATTTTCAAGATCGATGATCAGCGTTTCCGCGTCCGGCGCGCTCACGCCCAATTTGTCGACAGGCAACTTACCCTTGTTCACCTGTTCTGCGTTCTTGATGGGAAACAAAATCTCGCAATACTCGGCTGCGAACTTTGGATCGAGAATGCGGCGCATCGCGAAGACGAAGTCGCCCGCGACGACGGGCTTGCCGTCCGACCACGTGTGCGGCCGGATATGAAACGTCCAGCGCAAGCCGTCGGCCGAAGTCTCGGCTTTATCCGCAGCACCCAGCAGCGGCGTCGAGTCCGCCGCCTCGGTGTAAAGGCCGAGCAGCATGTCGCCGATGATGTTGTTCTCCCACGTGCCGGTCGCACGATGCGGATCGAGGCTCTTCGGCTCGCCGGCGTTGCCGCGGATAAGCTCTTTGTCGGCGTAGGCGGGCGCCGCAACACCGATCGACAACGCGGCCAAGAGCGCAAGCAAAAGCCAACCCCTGTGAGCGGCCTTGCGGACGCTCCCCGCGCGGTTCAGCGCGCCGACAAAACTGCTCATTCGATTTGATCTCCCTGATTTCGACCCCACCCAATGGAAAGCCTGGGTTTGTCGTTGTGAATGCTCGCTGAACAACCGGGACCTGCGGTGTGGCCGCCGATCCTCTTGGCCGTGCCCTCGACGAAAATGCTGTTGGGCCGTGCGGGCAAGTCATATAGCCTATTATAGGCTTGGAGATATGTGGGGCGAGGTTCTCCGGGCTGCACCCAACTGGCCGCCCGGTCACGTTATTGCGAGTACACCATGAGATTCTTTTGGCTTCTTGCGGCGGCCGTTGCGATCGCTGCGCCGGCTCAAGCTGACCCCACACGCGACGCGTTGGCTGAGGTCGCGAAATGCTCCGACATTCCCGCCGCGGCCGATCGCCTGCAGTGCTACGACGCTGCCGCGCAGACGGCGAAGACGGCAATGTCGGCGCCGGTTCCGGTGGCTGCGGCTCAGCCTGCGCAGACCGGTCAAGCTGGGCAAGGCGAAGAAGAGGGCGGTGGCGTCCTCTCGTGGTTCGGTCTCGAACGCCCGGTCACCAAGACGGAAGACTTCGGCAAACCGCCGGTGCCGACCGGTCCGAAGGAGATTAAACAAATCTCGGCCGGCGTGGTGGAGTTCGCTAGGAACGCCTATGGCCGCTCGATCTTCATCCTCGACAACGGCCAAGTGTGGAAGCAGATCGACGGCGACCAGACCGAGGTGCGCGACCCGTCGAAAAGCGAAACGATGAAGGTCTTGATCGAAACCGGCATGTTCGGCAGCTACACGCTCAAAGTCGAAGGCCGCACCGGCATCGTGAAAGTGCGCCGCGTTAAGTAGCGGCAGCGGCCTCGCTACGACGGGAAGTGACAAGCCACAACGTGGTCGGCCGCCCCGCCGCGCGCTTCCAGCGCGGGCACTTCCGCAGCGCATTTCGCCTTCGCGATCGGACAGCGCGTGCGGAACACGCAGCCTGACGGCGGGTTCATCGGCGACGGCAGGTCGCCTTCGATGAGCAACCGCTTCTTGCCGCGCTCGACGGCGGGATCGGGAATAGGCGCCGCCGACAGCAGCGCCTGCGTATAGGGATGGCGCGGCCGCGACAGCAAGACGCCCGCTTCCGCCAGCTCCATCACCTTGCCTAGGTACAGCACTAGAACGCGGTGGCTGACGTGGCGCACCACGGCAAGGTCATGGCTGATAAAGATGAGCGCAACGCCCATCTCCTTCTGCAAATCGGCCAGCAGATTGATGATCTGCGCGCGGATCGAAACGTCGAGCGACGACACCGGCTCGTCCGCCACGATCAGCTTCGGCTTCAAGATCATCGCCCGCGCAATGCCGATGCGCTGATTCTGACCGCCAGAAAACTCATGCGGATAGCGGTTGATCATCATCGGCAACAGGCCGACCTTGTCCATGATCTCCTGCACGCGCCGCTTGCGTTCGGCAGGCGCAAGGCCCGGTTCGAACGTGTCGAGCGGCTCGGCGATAATGTCGCCCGCCGTCATGCGCGGATTGAGGCTGGCCAGCGGATCCTGAAACACGATCTGCATCTCGCGCCGGAACGGCTTCATCTGCCGGCGCGTGTTGCCCGCAATGTTCTTACCCAACCACGCCACGCGTCCGGCCGTCGGCTTGATCAACTGCAGCACAGCACGCCCGATCGTCGACTTGCCGGAACCGGACTCGCCGACGATGCCAAGGGTCTCGCCCGGATAGACGTCGAACGAAACGCCGTCGACCGCCTTCAGCGATTTGGACGCGCCGAACAACCCGCCGCGAACAGGGAAGTGAACCTTCAGATCCTTGATCGATAGAAGAGGTTCGCCGACGCTCATCTGATCACGTCGCCTTTCTCGTCAAAGCCCTTCAAGTGGCAAGACTTCGCACGCCCCGGCGCGAACGGAATCAACCTTGGCCGCTCCGCAATGCAGCGGTCGAACACAAAGTCGCAACGCTCCTGGAACGTACAGCCGTGCGGCAGGTGCTGAAGATTTGGCGGCTGGCCGCGGATAGCGGTCAGGCGCTTCTCCTCCGGCTTGTCGAGACGCGGGATCGAACCCACCAGTCCGCGCGTGTAGGGATGCTGCGGATCGTGGAAGATCTCGTCGACCGACGCCGTCTCGCAGAACTCGCCCGCATACATGACCATGACGCGATTGCAGAGACCCGCAACGACGCCGAGATCGTGCGTGATCATCACGATCGACATGTTCCCCTGCGCACGCAACTCCTGCATCAATTCCAGGATCTGCGCCTGTACCGTGACGTCGAGCGCCGTTGACGGCTCGTCGGCAATCAAAAGCTCAGGCTCGCAAATCAACGCCATCGCGATCATCACGCGCTGGCGCATGCCGCCGGAAAACTCATGCGGATACTGGTCCAGCCGGCGTTTGGCGTCCGGAATCTTCACCCGGTCCAGCATCTGCACGGCCTTGGCCCGCGCGTCGCGCTCGCTCATGCCTTTGTGCAGAACCAATACTTCGGTCAGCTGCCGGCTGATCTTCAGATGCGGCGTCAACGACGTCATCGGATCTTGGAAGATCATCGTCATCTTCGATCCGCGGATCTTGTTCAGCTTGTCGGTCTTCATCCCGACAAGTTCTTCACCTTTGAATTTCGCGCTGCCGGTGGCTTTACCGTTCCCGGCCAGCAAGCCCATCACGGCCATGAAGGTCTGACTTTTGCCCGACCCGGACTCGCCGACGACGCCGACGCATTCGCCCAAATTCACATCGAACGATACGCCGTTGACCGCGCTCACCGGCCCCTCCGGCGTCGAGAAGCGGACGGTCATATCTTTGACGGAAAGAACCGGCGTGCTCATCGGCTAGCGATCCTTGGGATCGAGGGCGTCGCGCAACCCGTCGCCGATAAAGTTGAAGCAGAACAGCGTAACGACCATGAACACCGCCGGGAAGATCAACATCCACGGATAGGATTCCATCTGATCCTTACCGTCGGAAATCAGCACGCCCCACGACGTGAAAGGCTCCTGCACGCCAAGCCCCAAAAAGCTCAAGAAGCTTTCGACCAGAATGACGGCGGGCACCGTCAGCGTGACGTAGACGATCACGGGACCGACCACGTTGGGCAGAATGTGCCGCCGGATGATCGCCCAGTTCGACACGCCCGCCGCCTCCGCCGCCTCGATGAATTCCTTGCGCCGGATCGAAAGCGTTTGCCCTCGAACGATACGCGCCATGGTCAACCACTCGACCGCGCCGATGGCGATGAACATCAAGATGAAATTTCGCCCGAAGACGACGACCAGGATGATGACGAAGAAGATGAAGGGCAGGGCGTACATCACGTCGACGAAGCGCATCATGATGTTGTCGATGCGCCCGCCCAGGAAACCCGCCGTCGCGCCGTAAAGCACGCCGATGAACAACGCCACCATCGTCGCGACCAAGCCGATCGACAACGACACGCGCCCGCCCAGCATCACGCGGATGAAGAGATCGCGCCCGTTGGCGTCCGTACCGAACAAATGGCCCTGACCAACGGCGGTCGGACACATCTCTTCCTGGCTGCCGAACAAGGCGGTCATGCCCAAATAGTCCGGCGGCGGACACGAGATGCGGTCGATGTAGACCGTGTCATACTGATGCGGCCAAACATTTGGCATCACGACCGACATCAGAGCGATCGCCGCCAGCACGATCATCGACGTCACGGCCGCCTTGTTGGCGAACAGGCGCCGCCTGGCGTCCTGCCACAAAGAGCGGCCTTTGATCTCGCGTTGCGTGGGTAAGGTGACGCTGGCCATCAGTCGTACCTCACCTTCGGGTCAAGCAACCCGTAGAGCACGTCGGCGACAAGGTTCAACATGATCACCAGCGACGCGTAGAGAATGACCACACCCATCACCAACGTGTAGTCGCGCTGCAGCGCGCCGTTGATGAAGTACTTGCCGATGCCCGGCAGCTGAAAGATCTGCTCGATAACCAGCGACCCTGTCACGATGCCCGCGGTCGCCGGCCCCAGATAACTGACCAGCGGCAGCAATGCGGCGCGCATCGCATGGCGGCTGATGACGAGACGCTCTGGCAAACCCTTCGCGCGCGCCGTGCGCACATAGTTCGACCGCAACACCTCGATCATGCCGCCGCGTGTCAGTCGCGAGATCACCGCAATCTGAGGCAGCGATAAACCGACGATCGGCAGGATCATGTTCCGTAGCTGTCCATCGCCCCAGCCGCCTACAGGCAGCCAGCCCAAATAGACGCCCAAGATCAACGTCAGGATCGGCGCCATCACAAAGCTCGGCACCGTGATCCCGATCATCGCGATGGTCATGACGGAATAGTCGGCAAGGCTGTTCTGCCGCAGCGCCGAGAACGTGCCCAGGAACATGCCGACAAAGGTTGCGATCAAGATGGCCGAGATGCCGAGGATCGCGCTGACCGGCGCACCGTCCGCAATCAACTCGGCAACCGTGAAGTCTTTGTATTTGTAGGAGGGCCCGAAGTCGCCCACCATCAATTTGCCCAAATACCCGCCCAAACAGCGGGTTTCCCGATCGGTATCGACCGCCAGATACTTGCCGTCGACGTATTTCAAACCCTTCGCCGCCAACGTCGCATCGTCGGGCTTTCCCGCCAGGCGCCACCCGCAAACCGTGGTGTCCACGTCGAAGAACTGCCGCAGAACGGGCTTATCGAGATCGTAGGCCGCGAGAATGTTCTTCTCGATCTCGGGCGGCAGGCGGCGCTCCTGATCGAACGGCCCGCCGGGCGCGAGCCGCATCATGAAGAACGCCATAGCGATGATGATGAGAAGTGTGGGGACCGCGCCAATCAGCCGGCCGACGATGAAGCGCAACATACTGCCGCCGAATCCCCTCACGATGGACGCGCGTGAGCGTACCAAGGAATGCAGACGCGTGCGCCACTAGCCCCCCGGCGCACACACCAATTGGACCGGGCTAGCTTGACGGGCCTAGGATCAAAGTCAATGTGTCTATTCCGACAGTAACTCTGATTTGATGAATAAGATCAACGCTTTGGCCGCCTCGTAGCGGGACCCTTCGCGGCCAGCGCCCGAACCTTTGATCCGCCACTGGCCGAAGAGACCGCCTCAAAGTGGCTAAACGCTTTGCCGGCCTCCTCCACAGCGGAGAGAGGAACAAAGTCCGCAACCGTCGCAAGCTTGTTCCACATGGCGCGGATGGCAGGGTGTTGGTGCGCCTCGTCGGCAGCCTTCGCCGAAATCCATTCAAAGATCTGAAGCAGCGTCCCATCGGACCGCGCCCGCAAGACAAGTGACGGACGAGCGGTGATCAGATGTGCGTCATGCAGGGCCCGGCGGTGTTCGCGGATCAATTTGCGCAGCGCTTGGTCTTTGCCCGGCTTGGGCCGATAGGCGGCGATGACCGTTTCGCTTCTGTCGCGCATACGCGTCGGTAGTCCTTTCGCCAAACCCTGTCTTGCCAATTTGTTGCCGATACCTTGTCACCGCTGTCATCGCCCTTCTAGAAGCCGCCTGTTGCAGCTTTCGAAGGCGGGAACGCCAAAGTTGCGTTAACACGAAGTCGTTCGTGTGAAAGCGCGCGTCTTCAAGGGACAGGGTGCGCCAAACCCGAAAGGCTTACCCCTGGTGCCTCGAACGAGACGCGACAGCGTCACGCGCGAACGCGGTGGTGATACGCGTAGGCCGTGCGAAAGCCGAGCGCTGCATACAAGGGCAGGGCGGCGCTGTTCGCTTGCTCAACCTGAAGCCACACTCGCGACGCGCCTTTGGCATGCGCGTGAGCCAGCAGACCCTGGCTGATACGACGGGCAAACCCTCGCCGCCGCGCGAACTTCGCGACGTAGATACCAAGCAAACCAGCCCACCCGCGCTCGATCGCAACGACCCCGACAGCCGCCGGTTTGCCATCCTCGACCAGTAAGGCCCACCCCGCCTCAACCGCGACGGCTCGATGCTGCGCCGCGAACACCTCAGCGGCTTCACCGTCCAGCCCACGAATGCCGGCCGCAGCACCGATCCACGCATCGTCTGGCGCCGTGAAGATCCGCAAATCGGCAGGGACAGCCTCGGCGGAAACGTTCGCGACCTGCACAAAGGTCGGCGCCTCCACGACGTAACCCCGCGCGACCAGCGCTTCGTCGAGCCCGGGGTCCGCAAGCGGCGTCAGCCGAAACACCGCATCGCGCCCCCAGCCGGCATAGATCGCCTCAGCCGTCGTGATCTTCTCGGACAGCGGAATTACGCCCGGCGTCATCGGATTGACTGAGTTCACACGGCGCGAGTCCCCGCCCGAAGACCGCAACAACCAGCCGTCATATTGCGCTGTCCGCAACGCGGGCCACGCATTGAAGTTCATCTCTTCGAGCCGGACGATCTCATCGCGCGTCATGGCCCCGAGAATACAGAGCGCTGGCCTCCCGTCACAACGATTGTGTATGCGTAGATCACAAACGCAAAGGACGGCCCATGACCGGCGCACTCGACGGCGTGAAGATCATCGACATGTCGGCCGTCATCGCAGGCCCGATGGCGACGCAGATCCTCGGCGACCAGGGCGCCGAGGTTATCAAAATCGAAAACCCCGGCATGGGCGATATGGCCCGCTGGCTCGGACCTCAGTCGAACGGCCTCGGCGCGATGTTCGCCGCCGTCAACCGCAACAAGCGCTCCGTCGCCCTCAACCTGAAGAACGCGGAGGGCAAAGCGATCCTGCTCGCGCTGATCAAGACCGCCGACGTTCTGGTCGAAAACTACCGCCCCGGCACGATGGAACGACTGGGCCTCACCTACGATGCGCTGAAGGCGATCAACCCCGGCCTCATCTACGTCGCCATGAGCGGCTTCGGCCAGGACGGCCCCTATGCGAAGCGCCGCGTGTACGATCCCGTCGTGCAGGCCGTCTCTGGCTTTGCGGATTCGCAAGCCGACCCGCAAACCGGCGAACCGCATCTCATCCAATCGATCGTCTGCGACAAGGTCGCCGCGCTCACGGTGGCGCAGGCCATCACGGCGGCGCTGTTCGCGCGCACCAAAACAGGCGCCGGCCAATTCATCGAGTTCAACCTGCTCGCCGCGGCGCTCGCCTTCGTCTGGCCCGACATCATGTACAACGAAACCTTCCTCGACGAAGGCGTCGTGCAGATGCCGGAATTCTCGCGCTTCTACGACATCATGAAAACGCAGGACGGCTTCGTCACCGTCATCGTCATCAGCGACGACGAATTCGCCGACTTCGCCCGCGCCGCCGGCAAGCCCGACCTCGCGAAAGACCCGCGCTTCGCCAACGTCTTCCTACGCCTGCAAAACGCCGAAGCGCTGAAGTCCGAAATGAAAACCCTCATGGCGCAATTCCCGACCGCCGACATCGTCAAGCGCCTCGAAGCCGAAGACGTCCCCCACGCGCGCGTCCTCAAACGCGACGATGTCCCAAGCGACCCGCAGGTGAAACACTTGGGCCTGATCGTCGAATCCACGCACCCGAAAGCCGGCCGCATGCGCGACGTCCGCCCGGCGGTCGTCTTCGCCGGCACACCCTCCACCATCCGCCGCCCCGCACCCATGCTGGGCCAACACACGGATGAAGTCCTGCGCGAACTGGGCAAAAGCACTGCCGATGTCGCAGCATTACGCACCGCCGGCGCGATCGCCTGAGCTGTCGCCGCTTGCCAATAACCAAGCCCGCCCGCTAGCGTCGTTTCACCCCGCTATTTCCAAACCGCGAAAGCACACGCCCATGTCCCTGCCGCCCGTCCTGAAGAACCGATTGTCGATCCCGGTGGTCGGCGCGCCGCTCTTCATCGTCTCCGGCCCAGAACTCGTCATCGCGCAATGCAAGGCGGGGATCGTGGGTTCGTTTCCGGCGTTGAACGCGCGTCCGGCCGAGATGCTCGACAAATGGATCGAGCGCATCAAGAACGAACTCGACGACCACGAACAAAAGACCGGCAAGCAGGCGGCACCCTTCGCGGTCAACCAGATCGTCCACGTCTCGAACGACCGCGTGATGCAGGACATGCAGGTCTGCGTGAAGCACAAGGTCCCGATCATCATCACGAGCCTCCGCGCACCCGCTGAGATCGTGAAGGCCGCACACGGTTACGGCGGCGTCGTCTTCCACGACGTCATCAACATCCGCCACGCCAAGAAAGCGGCGGAGGAGGGCGTCGACGGTCTCATTCTCGTCTGCGCAGGAGCCGGCGGCCACGCCGGAACGCTCTCCCCCTTCGCGCTCGTCCCCGAAGTCCGCTCGTGGTTCGACAAGACGATCCTGTTGTCAGGCTCCATCGCCAACGGCGCGAGCATCCTCGCCGCGCAGGCAATGGGCGCCGACCTCGCCTATCTCGGCACACGCTTCATCGCGACGACCGAAGCGAACGCCGACCCGCGCTACAAGCAGATGCTGGTCGACACGGTCGCGAACGACATCGTCTACTCGAACCTCTTCACCGGCGTTCATGGCAATTACCTCGGGCCGTCGATCACCGCAGCCGGGCTCGATCCCGTCGCCCTACCCGAAGCCGACAAGTCGAAAATGAACTTCGGCTCCGGCGGCAACATGGAAAAGAAGGCCTGGAAAGACATCTGGGGCGCCGGCCAAGGCGTCGGCCAAATCCAAGACATCACGCCCGTCGCCGATGTCGTCGCCAAGCTGAAGCGCGAATACGAAGAGGCGAAACAGAAGCTGGCGGCGTGAATTACCGCTTCACCTGCACACCCGGCGGCGTGTGCCACCGGCGCAGCATCTCGACGGCCAAGAGCAGCAGCGATGAGAAGATGATGAGCAGCGTCGCGACCGCAAGGATCGTGGGGCTGATCTGTTCGCGGATGCCCGACCACATCTGACGCGGGATGGTCCGCTGCTCAGGCCCGCCGAGGAAGAGCACGGTCACGACCTCGTCGAACGACGCGGCGAACGCGAACAACGCGCCCGAAATCATGCCCGGCGCGACCAGCGGCAAGGTCACGCGGAAGAACGCGGTGATAGGATCGGCCCCGAGGCTGCCGGCCGCGCGGATCAGGTTGCGGTCGAAGCCCGACAGCGTCGCCGTCATGGTGATCACGACGAACGGCACCCCCAGCGCCGTATGCGCGAAGATGATGCCCAGATGCGTCTGCGCGAGACCGACGCTGGAGTAAAAGAAATACATCCCCGCCGCCGCGATCACGATCGGCACGACCAGCGGCGAAATCAGCAGCGCCATGAAGAAGTCACGGAACGGCATGTTCGACCGCGCAAGCCCGATCGCAGCCAAGGTGCCCAGCACGGTCGCCAGAAACGTCGACGCGATGGCGATGACGAGACTGTTCCCGATCGCCTCCAACCACTGCGGATTGTCGATGATGTCGCTGTACCAGCGCAGCGAATACCCGTCTGGGTTCAACGACAGCATCTTCGACGTGAAGGTGAAATAGGGCTCCGCATTGAACGACAGCGGCACGATGATGAGCAGCGGCGCGATCAAGAACACGATCACCGCGATCGCGTACGCCTTTGCGATCCCGCCTTCGATGCGGTTCCAGCTGAGCTTGTTTTCGTTCTTCTCAGCCATCAGCCCAACCTCAACCGGTTAAGCCCGATGACGCGCGCATAGATGATGTAGAGCACCAACACGCCGGCGAGCAGTATGCCGCCCAGCGCCGCCGCCAAGCCCCAGTTCAGCGACGTCTGCATATGGAACTGGATCATGTTCGAGATCAGCTGACCCGTCCGCCCACCGACCAGCGCCGGCGTGATGTAATAACCAAGCGCCAGAATGAACACGAGCAACCCGCCGGCTGCCGCACCCGGCAGCGTCATCGGAAAATAGATGCGCCAGAACGCCGTCCACGGCGTTGCGCCCAGCGAAATCGCGGCCCGCGTTAGAGCCGGTGGCACCGACAACATCACGCTATAGGTCGGTAAAATCATGAACGGCAGCAGGATATGCGTCATCGCAATCAGCGTGCCGGTCATGTTGTGCATGAGTTCAAGTCGCGCACCCTCACCGCCGAAGAACGCAATCCCATCATTCACGATCCCGTTCGTCTGCAACAGCGCGATCCACGCCGTCGTGCGCACGAGCAGCGACGTCCAGAACGGCAACAGCACCAGGATCAACAGCAGATTGCGCGTCCGCTCATCCTGCCGCGCGATGTAATAGGCAAGCGGATAGCCGAGCAGGAAGCACAGCAACGTCACGACCCCCGCGACCCACAGCGTCCGCTCGAAGAGCATGATGTAAACTTGGTCTTCCTCGGGCTTTGGAACCCAAGTCCCGTCCGCTTTGCGCGTCTGGTCCAACGCCGCCACGTAATAGCCCATCGTCGTCGACGCGCTCGCATGGCGTAGCGTGCCCCAAACCTCCGGGTCGCTCCATTGCAGATCGACGGCATTGAACGCCTGCGCGTACGGCGGCTCGAACGTCGACGCCACCCGCGCCGTCTTGATGATCAGCGAGCGCATACCGGCCCGTTCGAAATTCATACGCGTCGCGACCTTGCCGATCCGGCCTTCGCGCTCGGCGCGCACCAAATCGTCGGCCAAAGCGGAATAGGCGCTGAACGGCGGCCGCCCCTTGCCGTTCCACGCCCGCAATGCAGCTGCCGTGCGCGGCAGAATATCGGCGACGGTCGAGTCGCCCACCGACCGACTGAGCATGTTGGCGATCGGAAGCAGGAACGTGATCGTGAGGAACGCAAGTAGCGGCAGCACCAGAAGGAAAGTTCCCCGGCGCGCGCGCTTGCCCGAGCGTTTGAATTGCTCGGCCAAGCTTTCGTGTGTCGCGATCGCTGTCCCCATCTCCCCCGCCTCGTGCCCGCTACTTAGCGAGCCACGCCGCCCAACGTTGGTTCAACTCTTCCTGGTGATCGGCCCACCACAGGAAGTCGATCTGAATCGCGTTCGCCGCATTTTCCGGTGCGTTCGGCATGTGCGCCTTCATGTCGACGTCGGGCTTGTCGTGATAGGCGCCCACCAGCGGCAACGAAGACTTGCGCGCCGGACCATAGGCGATCCACGCGGCTTGGTCGGCCAGACGCTGCGTGTCGGTCGCGAAGGCGACGAACTTCACCGCCGCGTCGAGATTCTTCGTGCCCTTCACGATGCTGAAGACGTCGAGCTCTTGCAGCTGACCGTCCCAGATAATGGCAAACGGCTTACCCTCTTTGATCTGCGCGTCGAAGATGCGCCCGTTATAGGCGGTCGTCATCGTCACTTGGCCGTCCGCCAAAAGCTGCGGTGGCTGGGAACCCGGCTCCCACCAGATGACGTCGTTCTTGATCGTGTCGAGCTTCTTGAACGCGCGGTCCACGCCCTCCTTGGTCGACAGCGTCTGATAGACCTGATCGCCCGGCACGCCGTCCGCACGCAACGCCAGTTCAAGGTTGATCTTAGGGGACGTCTTACGCAGGCCGCGCTTGCCGGGGAAATTTTTCACGTCGAAAAAATCGGAGAGCTTCGATGGCTTCGCGTTCGGAAACTTCGACGAGTCGTACGCAACGATGTGGCTGAACAGGATCGACGTCACCGCACATGGCGTGATGCCGTTCGGGATGAAATCCTGCACCGCCGGCGTACCGTCCGGCGCCGCGGGCAGCGTGCCCGCATCGATCTTCTCAAGCAGCCCCTCGTCGCACGCACGCTGCGCATCGGCGAGCTCCATATCGACGACGTCCCAGGTCACGTTATTGCTTTCGACCTGCGCTTTAACCTCGGCGATGCCGCCGTTGTAATCGACCGAGTTGATCTTTGCGCCCGTCGTTGCCTCGAACGGCTTGTGATAGGCCTCGATCTGGCTCTTCGTATAAGCGCCGCCCCACGAGACGACGACGAGAGACTTGCCCGCAAGCGCGGTGCCGGTCGCCGCCGGTGCGGCGGCAGTCCCGTCCGCCGACGGCAGCGGCATGTCCGACATTTCCTTGTCGAGTTCGTTGACCTCGCTCTCAGACCCGCCCTTCAGCATGAACAAAAGCACGCCGGCCAAGATGACGATGGCGGCGGCGGCGGCGATAATGATTCCGGTCGTACGGCCCATGGGACTACCTCAAGTTCGAATCGTTCGTTTTTCTAACGTGTCACGAGCCGAGAACGCCGGCCACCCCGCGACTTTACAGCTGGCGCTGCCCCTTCGATCGTCATGGCCGGGCTTGACCCGGCCACCCAGTCCGCGCACGGCAGTGCGCGTTGAAATTCGGCCTCACCACGAAGACACCAAGAGCGCGAAGAACCACCAAGCGCTTTGTGAACCTTGGTGTTCTTCGTGTCTTCGTGGTGAAGCTGCGCTTCCATCGCGCTACCGCGCGAAGGTCCGGGTGACCGGGTCAAGCCCGGCCATGACGAAGGGGTGAGAGCCCGACTTGCGAACATTGTTCTTACGACACGAACGCGCGGGCGGCCGACGGATCCCACGACAGCGTGACCGCCACGCCCTTCGCCGGAAACTGCGCTCCGCGCGCCGGCGCCTTGACGATGATCTCGTTCATGCCCGGCGCCGACAGCTTCACGCGCAGATGGTCGCCGTGGAAGATGAAGTCCTCGATCAGCGCCGCGACATGATTGCCGCCCGGATGCGTCTCGCTTGAAACGGTTAGATACTCCGGCCGCACGCAAACGACGCCCGCGCGCCCGACCGCATCGCAATTGCCGTTCGCGGCCTTGACCCGTGCCCCGCCGATCAACTCGACCGTGACTTCCGCGCCGTTCACGGCAACGATCTTGCCCGGCAGCGCATTGTTCTCGCCGATGAAGCCCGCGACGAATGCATTTGCCGGCGCGTCGTAGATGGTCTTCGGCGTGTCGAGTTGCTGAATGACGCCTTCGTGGAACACGGCGATGCGGTCCGAGAGCGTCAGCGCCTCGCCCTGATCGTGCGTCACATAAACGACGGTCACGCCCAGTTCGCGATGCAAACGCTTCAGCTCGTACTGCATCTGCTCGCGCAAATGTTTGTCGAGCGCGCCCAGCGGCTCGTCCATCAGCACGAGGTCCGGATCGAACACCAACGCGCGCGCCACCGCGACGCGCTGCTGCTGACCGCCAGACAACTGATGCGGCTTACGCTTGTCGAAGCCGGAGAGTTCGACCATGGCGAGCGCCTTGCCAACGCGGTCGCGAATTTCGCTGCGCCCCATTTTCCGTACTTCAAGCGGGAACGCGAGATTCTCGGCGACCGTCATATGCGGGAACAGCGCATAGTTTTGGAACACGAAGCCCAAGCCACGCTTGTGCGGCGGCAGCGTCGTCATCGACACGCCGTTGAGTTGAATGTCGCCGTCGGTCGGCTGCTCGAACCCGGCCAGCATCATCAACGTCGTCGTCTTGCCCGAACCCGAAGGCCCAAGCAGGGTCAAGAACTCGCCCTTGGCGATATCGAGATTCAAATTCTTCACGACGAGCTGCGCGCCGTCATACGTCTTCTTCACGCCGTGGAAGCGCACGAACGGCGCGGACTGCGCGGGCGCTGCGGCGACGGGCTCAGGCTCTTCGTCGATCGCAATCGCATGCGCGACTGGCGCGGGAGCCGGAGGCGGCTCTTCATCGACAATCGGATTAGGCGTCCGCGCCACAACCGTCTCGACCGGCGGGACATAAGCCGGCGCCGGCGCACGCGTTTCGATGTCGCGTCCGAACATCGCGGCCGCCAAAGAACGCTGCGGCGGTGCAGGCGGTGTCGGCACAGGAGGCGGCGGCACGAATTCGGGTTCAGGCTCCGGCTCAAGCGCGACCGGCTCGGGCACGATCTCAGGCTCGACCGCGCGCACTTCGATGACCGGATCCGGCTCAGGCTCCGGCGTGATCACCGGCGACGGCAGCGGCTCTTCGATCTTGGGTGGAATGTCGGCGGCCTTAGGCTTGCGATCGAATCCGAACGCAACAGACAACAGAGATGTCCGCCGCTGCGGCACCGCCATGCCAACGCGCGGCGCGTCATCATCATCGCCGTCGTTATCGTCGTCGTTCGGCACGACGACCTTCGCCGGCGTCTCGCTCATCGTTTCTTCGGCAGGTGCAGGCTCGCGCGCCTCTTCGACCGGCACAGGCGCATCCTTATGTTCGGGCTCTGATGGAGGCGGCGGGTCATCGCGCGGCTGCAACGCAGCCGTGACCGATGACGCAGCGGATTGTTGTTCGCCGGTCGGAAGTCCTAGCAGGCGCGATCGAAGCGAAAAGCCCTTCGTCGGACCCTTTGCCGGCGCATCTCGTGTGTCTGCCGCCATGAAATGCGGACGAACCCGTTCTTGTCCCCAGCCTCACGTTCAAGGCAGGCTGATCCTAGGCAACGCCGCGGTTAATTAAAAGCAGGAACCTATCGCCCCCCGCCAAACAGGTCTTTCAGCGGATCGAGCGGATTTTCCCCCTTTGGCTTCTGCTTTTTGTCGGACTTCTTGTCCGCAGGTCCTTCTGGTTGCGAAGACTTGCCGCCCAAAATACCGTCCAACCCGCCGCCGCCGGTAATGTTATCGAGCGGATTATCGCCCTTCATGATCGAATCGAGCGCGCCGGGCAGAACACCCGACAGGTCCGGCTCATACGAAGGATTGCTCCACGGCCCCCGGATGCGGAACGGAATCCCGATACCTGAGAGGCTGTCGCGCCCGCCCTGGCCCTTGATTGAACTGACGGCCTTAGGCTCGACCTTATAATCCAGCGTCTGATTGCCGAGATCTATGATCCCGGCTCCATTCAGCCGAACGAACGGATTGAGCAGCTTCAAATCCTTGTTTGCCGCCACGCCGTTCCTGATGACGAAAGACGCGCTCAGCTCCGCGAAATCGGTCTTCGCCGCCCCACCGACCGCAGATCCCGTCAGAACCGACTGAATGGTCCGCGCGATTTCCGCCAAGTTCACGCCTTTGATCGCGCCGTCGACGAATTTGATCCGCGCATTGCCGCCCATGGATTTCATCCATGCGCGCTGCGATTTACCCGCGGCTGTGACTTTCGCGACGATCGAGCCCGTCCCCTCAAGCCGGTTGAACCCGGCAAGGTCCGTCAGAAACGGCGCGCCCTGCACGCCGCTGACGTTGAGGTCGAGCCCGATGACAGGCGTCGCGCCCGACCCATCCAGCGCAATCACACCCGTCCCGTTGCCGCCATAGAGCGCCAGCTGTTTCAGGTTCGCGCGCATCTTGCCGCCCGACAGCGCGATGCTGAGCGCGCTGCGTCCGATCTTCAGGCCGCCGACGGCCAGTGCATTCACCGCGAAGTCGAAATCGGCGTCGACGAAGGTCAGCGGCGAAAAGTCGATCGGCGCATCGCTCCACTTCGGCATGCCCCCGCCGCCACCGCCGGCCGGCCCCGATCCGCCGCCGGCGCTCATGTACGGATTGAGGTCCAGCCGGTCGAGCGTGAAGTCGCCCTTCACGTAAGGTCGCGCCTTCGTCGTATCGAGCGAAAGATTGCCCGACCCGTTCATCCCATCGAGCGATAGCTTCGTATCTTTGAAAGCGATGCGCCCGCCATCAGCCTCAAGTTTCCCAGCCAGCTTCATAGCGCCGAAGCCTTTGACCTTCGGCAGATCAACGCCCGCCCAAGCCGCAAGCCGCCGCGCGGATGCGGTCGAGAAGTCAACCTTGCCCTTAATGGCGCTCGTCTTCGCGTTCAAATTGCCGACGACCTCGGCGTTCAAAACGTCACCCTTGATCCTCCCCCAGAAGTCGCTCTCGCCACCGGTCGAAAGCGGGCGAGGGTTGGCGATCGAGGCCAAAATTTTGATCGGCTCTTTGTTCCACGTTAGCCCGCCGTCGAAGAGCAGCGGCGCGTCTAGGTTCGGCAACCTCACGCTCGCGTCGATCGCCTCGACCCGCTGAGACGTGCCGTCGCGCTGATCGCGATACGTGAGCATGCCGCCCGTGATCGCCACGTCGTTGAAACTGAAGTCGGTGGCGGGCTTCTGCGTAGCCGGCGCCGACTGATCAGCTCCCGCTACGGGCGCGCTTTGCGCCATGAAGATCCAATTCCCGCGGCCGTTCTTGTCGATCTCCAAATTGATGACCGGATTGACCAGCCGGATCTCGGTGACCTTCAAAGCGCCCGACAGCAACGGCCAGAGCTCGGCGCCGACCACCAGCGAATCCATCGTCGCCATGTCGGCCTCGGCCGCGCCCTCGACATTGGCGAAGCGAACCTTGTGAACCTCAACGCCCAACGCCGGCCACACTGAGATGTTCAAATCCCCGTCGATGGTCAGCGTCCGCCCGGTCGCCAGGCGCGTCTGCTCGATGATCTGCTCCTTATAGACCGAGGTCGGCAGCATGAACGGCAGCGCCAAAACCACCACGACCAAAAGGACGACGGCGATCAACACCCAACGAATAATGCGCATCGACAAACCTCAACCGGATCCGACCGGTTCCACTCCTACGCCGAAACGGCGGCGAAATCATGTAGGTTAGGCAATGACCAGAGAACTGGATTCCCCTGGTACAAGAATCCGCGCGGCAGCCGCCTACGCTCTGGCGACATTAGCGCGTTTAGCCGCAATCGCGCTCGCCTTGCCAGCGGGCCTGGCGCTCATCCAATCGATCGGGCGCGTCATAACCGGCGAATTCGTCATCCCACGCGGCACCTGGGCCTTCGATCTCCTCTACATCTACATCCTCGTCACACAGCGAATGTTCGAGAGCGTCTCGCCAAGATACTTCAACGAACTAGACCCCACGATCCAAGGCCTCCTCGTCTTCATCCCAAACCTAGCGCTCGTCATCCTCGGCCTCTGGTCGCTCATCCACATCGTCAGACCCGTTGTTAAGCGCTGACCAGAAATCTGGATATCGCTGGTACAAGGGCAGCGTTAGCTAACCTCAGCTTGGCCGACGAACGCTGTAGCCGCGCAGATGCGACTGATCGCCCTCGGCCTCCAGCCGTCCCGCAGCCATCAACTGCCGAACGCGCCATGAGAAGAACGTGTCGCCGATGCAGTCGAAGCGCTTGCAATTCACCAAACAATCTCCGACCACGGAAACGGCTCTCTTCCATTCGGTGCTCGTAAACGAGAACACCATGCCGTCGAACGCATCGACAGGCAGATCGACGATGCCGCCGTCGCGCTCGCTGCGTAGAACGCCGCCGCTGTCGCGTAAGCGGGCAAAGTCTGCGGCCAGCGCTTGACGTGCTGCGCCGCCCAAAGATCGACACAGCGCAAAGGCATCACGGAGTTCTTTCTCGTCGTGCGCGCCGACACCCCACGCGCCGGTCAACGGCGTGAGATCGACAACGTCCACGCAACGCGCGCTCGCGAGACGCTCGCACGCCATGCGCAAGAACACGCGGTCGCTGACCGCACCGCTGGTCCAAACAACGACGCGCACCGCAGGGTCATTGCGTACCTCATGGGCAAGCGCATCCCAGCTGTTGAAGACATCATCGGGCACCGGCATGTTCTCATCGTAACCAGACCGCATGGCGCGAAACCACTCGGCGCGCGCTCGCCCATCGTCCAAAGGGCCGTTGCTCAAGTCGTCGGGGATCGCGAGCACGCGACCCGGCATCCCGAGGCGCGCACACGCAAGCTCCAGCGCGTATCCTGCCGTATCGCCCAAAGCGGTGTGTAAAAACTGATCGCTCACAGGACCAAGTCTAAACCCGGCCGATGATGCGCAACAGGGCGGCCATGCTATAAGCCGCCCGACAAATCGCGGACAATCGATGACCACCCCCACCAACGCCGACGCGCTCGCCGCGCTCTGGCTGCCCTACACCGCAAACCGCCAGTTCAAGGCCGAGCCGCGCGTCATCGCGCGCGGGGAGGGGATGTACTACTACGACCCGCAGGGCCGCCAACTGCTCGACGGCCTCGCGGGTCTGTGGTGTTCGCTCGCCGGTCACGGGCGCAAAGAGATTTCGTCCGCGGTCGCGAAGCAAATCCACGAACTCGACTTCGCGCCGACGTTTCAGTTCGCGCACCCGACGGTCATCGAACTCGCCGGCCGCATCGCCGCGATGGCGCCGGCGACACTCGACCACGTCTTCTTCTGCAACTCAGGCTCAGAGGCCGCCGACACCGCCTTGAAGATCGCGCTCGCCTACTGGCGCGCCAAGGGTCAGGCGCAGCGCACGAAACTGATCGGCCGCGTCCGCGGCTATCACGGCACCAACTTCGGCGGCATGTCGGTCGGCGGCATCGCGAACAACCGCAAGGCCTTCGGCACGCTGCTGCCCAACGTCGATCACCTGCCCGCAACCTACGACCGCTCGAAGCAAGCCTTCACCAAAGGCGACCCCGACTACGGCGCACACTTCGCCGACGCGCTGGAAGACATGGTCGCCCTCCACGGCGACACGATCGCGGCGGTCATCGTCGAACCGATGGCGGGCTCGACGGGCGTCCTGCCGCCGCCCAAGGGCTACCTCCAACGCCTGCGGCAAATTTGCGACAAGCACGGCATCCTGCTGATCTTCGACGAGGTCATCACCGCCTTCGGCCGCATGGGCACGGCGACGGCGGCGGAGCGCTATCAGGTCACCCCCGACATGATCACCTTCGCCAAGGGGATCACCAACGGCGCGATCCCGATGGGCGGCGTCATCGCCACGAAAACGATCTACGACGCCTTCAGCCAGAAGGACGACTGGCAGATCGAACTCTTTCACGGCTACACCTATTCCGGACATCCTGTTGCGGCGGCGGCGGCGCTCGCGACGTTAAATGTCTACCGCGACGAAAACCTGTTCGACCGCGGCCGTCAGATCGAAGCCTGGCTGGAAGAGGCCGTGCATCGCCTCAAAGGCGCACCCTTCGTCGCGGACATCAGGAATTGCGGCGCTGCAGCAGCCATCGACATCGAGCCCGCCCTTGGGCAGCCCGGCAAGCGCGGCCACGAGGCCATCCGCCGCGCCTTTTTCGACGAGGGAATAGTGCTGCGCGTCGGCGGCGACACGATTGCATTGGGCCCCGCACTCATAGCAGAACAGAGCCACATCGAGAGGCTGGTCGAAGGCGTCGAACGCGTGCTGCGCCGCCTCACTTAAATCGGAGAAGCAATCCTATGCTCGTCGGCGTTCCGAAGGAAATCAAAGTCCACGAATACCGCGTCGGCCTAACGCCCTCGAGCGTGCGCGAACTGATCGAACACGGCCACAAGGTCGTCGTGCAAACGAACGCCGGCACCGCGATCGGCCTCACCGACGACATGTACCGCGCGGCCGGCGCCGAGATCCTGCCCACCGCCGCCGACGTCTTCGCGAAAGCCGAGATGATCGTGAAGGTGAAAGAGCCCCAGCCACCCGAAATCAAAATGCTCCGCCCGGGCCAGCTGCTGTTCACCTACCTGCACCTCGCCCCCGATCCCGAACAAACCGAAGGCCTCATCAAGTCCGATTGCGTCGCCATCGCTTACGAGACGGTGACCGACGCACGCGGCGGCCTGCCGCTGCTCGCGCCGATGTCCGAAGTCGCCGGCCGCATGTCGATCCAAGCCGGCGCGCACTGCCTGGAGATGGAGCAGGGCGGCCGCGGCATGCTCTTGGGCGGCGTCCCCGGCGTGCCGGCAGCGAAGGTCGTCATCATCGGCGGCGGTGTCGTCGGCGCCAACGCTGCGCGCATGGCGATGGGCCTCGAAGCGCACGTCACCATCCTCGACCGCAGCCTGCCGCGCCTCGCCGAACTCGACCAGCAATTCGGCGCGATGCTGAACACGGTCTATTCCACCATCGACTCGATCGAAGAATACGTGCTCGGCGCCGACCTCGTCGTCGGTGCAGTCCTGCTGCCCGGCGCCGCCGCGCCGAAGCTGATCAGCAAAGCGCTGGTCGAACGGATGAAGAAGGGCTCCGTCATCGTCGACGTCGCCATCGACCAAGGCGGCTGCGCCGAAACCTCGCGCCCCACGACGCACGCGCAGCCGACGTACAAAGTGGCCGACGTCGTCCACTACTGCGTCGCCAACATGCCCGGCGCCGTGGCCCGCACGTCCACCTTCGCGCTCAACAACGCCACGCTGCCCTTCACGATGGCGCTGGCGAACAAAGGCTACGCAAAGGCCTGCCGCGACAACCCGCATCTCTTGGCGGGCCTCAACATCCACCGCGGCGCGCTCACCTACGAAGCCGTGGCCCAATTCCAAAAGCGCGAATACACCCCCGCCGAACGCGCCCTCCCGCGCTAAGCAGGTGCCGGATTACATCCTCCTGATGCACGACGACGCGGCGCCCGGTCCGCAGGACTGGGAGCCGTACTTCAAACGCCTGCGCGCCTCGGGCGCCTTCCAAGGCGGCAGCACGATCGGCGCCGGCGAATGCGTCCGCAAGACGGGCGCAACGCCGCCGGTGACGACGCATCTCGAAGGCTACATCCGCATCACCGCGCAGGATCTGGACGACGCGCGCACGTTCCTCGAAGGCAACCCCGTCTACGAAGCCGGCGGCACCGTCGAAATCCGCGAACTCCCGCGCGACTGACCTTAATCAAAGGGCCCCATCTTCCCTTTCGCCCGCGCCTCGCGCATCTTCGAGCCACGCTTAAGACCGGGGGGAAATGGCGTGAGGGGACTGCACAAATTCGCGCGCGCAAGCGCGGCCGCCGTTGCGCTGTTCGTCGCCGCGGCAACGCACGCGGAGCCTGCGCCCCCCGTGGAAGCGCCCGCTAGCGTTCCGCCGAAGCCGGTGCCGGTCTGGTCGCAGATGCCGACAAGCACCGATCTCAGCCGCCTCTATCCGTCCGAAGCGTTGCGCAACGACCTGCAGGCGCGCGTCGTCGCGACCTGCCGCATCGCGGAAGATCTGTCGCTCGCCTGCACGAGTTTTGAGATCAACCCGCCCGAACACACAATGTTCGAAGCGGCGGCCCGGCGCATCCTCGCGCTCTACCGCGCCGCGCCGCAATTGAGAGACGGCAAGGACGCGGTCGGCGCGCTGGTGCGTGTGCCCATCCGCTTCCAGCTCGAAGACGCGCCGCCGCCGCCTTAACCCCAAGCCTGCAGCACCGCACGCGCCGTTGCGCGGTGAAAGCGCGCCAGCTCTTCCGGCGCCATCGTCGCGCCCTCGATGAACAACACGATCGCGATCTTCGCGCCCGTCTTCGGATTCTGCGCCAGCCCCGCGTCGTTGAAAACGCCCGTGGTCCCCAGCATCGTGCGGCTCATGCCGCCGCGATGCGCGAACGTCCAACCGGGCAGCATGCCGCCCTTCAGGCGATCCTCACCTGTCTTCGTCCGCCGCATGAGGTCCAGCACCATCATCGCAAAGCGCGGCTGGATCAGGTGCCCCGACATCAGCTTGAAGAACACCGTCGCGATCGCGCGGGGGCTCGCGGTATCGCGCGGATCGCGCATAAAGCGGTCCAGCGCCTCGCGCTGCTTCACCTCACCCAGCGCATCGACGGCGGCATCCAGCTTGCGCGCATCGACGAACGACGGATCGGCAGCAAGCCCTAGAGTCTGAGGCAACAGATCGCGCTCATACCGGTCGACGCGCAAACCCTCGATGTCGAATGAGCGGATCGCGCCCTGAATCTTTTCAGGCCCGCCGGCGAGCTTCATCAGCGCGTCGGTCGCCGTGTTGTCGGCATTCAGCAGCATATGCTCGATCAACTGCTGCGCGGTGAAGGCTGTCGGCCGCCGACGCAAACGATCGGCCAGCGGCGATCGCCCCGGCGCAATATCGGCCACGCCCAGGCGCGTCGTCGTCTCAAGCCGCGCCTCGCCCTGCTGCACCATGCGCAAGTAAGCGACAGCGATGGGCAGCTTCGTTACGCTCTCCATCGGAAACAATTCGCCGCCACGCACGAACGCTGTGCGCCCCTTCAGCAGATCGACGGCGGCAAATCCGACGCGCAACCCGGCCTCATTGGCAAGCGCCGCAATCTTGATCTGAAGGGTCTGATCCGGCGCGCCCAGCAACGCCACGTCCTGAGCGATCGGCGGCAATGTCTCGGCGCGCGCGAGGGCAGGGGCAAGCGCCAAAGACGCCGCCCCCAACAACACCTGCCGACGATCAATCGCTAAGCGCATAGGTCATCCGATTTCGGCGCCACCATACAAGCGCCCCTCCCGGATTGCAGTGACGGATGACCGGGAACCCCACACCCGAACCCTCGCCTGATTGGGGAAAACGGCGCAGTTGGGCGGCCGCCTCCGCCATCTAGGCCGGTCGAGACGTGCGAACGGATAGCGCTAAGGCGTTGCCGGCGTCGCCGGAACTGCGGGGACAGGATACAGCGACGACACGCGGCCCGAGAGCTGCAGCAGGTTCAAATTGTCCGCCTGACTCTGCACGCGCACGCAGCGGCCTGTGTAATTCTTGTTCTCGCACAACACCCAGTCGCCGCCGCCCGAGATGGCAAGGCTCGCGACTTTATCGTCGAACTTCAGCACCGCGAGGTCGGGCGTCGCCGCAGCGATCGTCAGCGCGTTCCCTTTGAAGTTCGGCTGATCGTAGACAATGACCGACGGCACGGCCGGCGCAGCGACGGGCGCCGGGGCAGCTGCGCGCGACTCCGCCGCGTAAGCGAAGCCGAGAAGTAGAACCCCGCCGCTCACCAAGATGCCGGCGCCCAAGCGCGCGCCCATGCCAGCCTTGCGTGAAAACGTCATGTCTATCTCTCCTTCGACGTCATGAAACTCTGCGGAACTCATGTGTAGCGAACGCGCGTTCACGCCGCGCGTGAAATGTTTGTGATCCTGAACGCCTTGAATTGTGCGCATTCACACCCCCTGGCGCATGCGTCACCTATCCGTAGTAAGGCACGCGCTTATGTCGACAAACGCGCCGGCGTCCCCCAACCCAATTGGGGTCGGCGTATCGGTCCCCGAGTGGCTCGTAAGGGCTCTGCGTCCGGAAACCGAGCGGGCCCGTTGTCGGAAACGAGAACGGGCCCGAGTTGCTTAGGCCCCGTCGTCCGGCCGGACATGTGTCGGCGCCTTATCGCAAAGCAGACGCAGCCGTTCGATCTGGCGCACGTAAAGCGTCTTCGACTTCCGCTCTGCCACGCCGTCGCCCGCAAGATGCGACAGCACCCGCGCAACGGTCTCGCGCGTCGTTGATGCTTGCGAGGCGATCTGCGCCTGCGTCGGCAACGGATAGATCAGCCACGACCCCTGGCGCACCGGATCCGGCTTCACCAATTTCAAAAGCTCGGAATAAACGCGCTGATACGCTGACAGCGTCGCCAGATCCATGATCCGGTCGTCGCTCGTCCGCACGATGCGCACGAGCTTTTCCATGATCACGAACGCGACTTTCGGATGCTGTTCGATGAGGTCGCGAAACGCTTGCGGCGTGATCGCCCCAAGGATGCAATCCTCCAACGCGACGACCGTCGCCGAGCGCGGCAGCCCGTCGATCGCCGCCATCTCGCCGAAGAACTCGCCGGGCCCGGCCACCGCGTAAGCAACCTCGCGCCCCGACGGCGAGAAGTTCACGATCCGGCAGCGTCCCTTCGCGACGAAGAACACGTCGTGCGAGTCCGAGTCGCGGCTGACGATCGGCTCGTTGGTGTGCACGACCTTCCAGCTGCACAGCGCTTCGATACGCGCAATCGCCGCGCGGTCGAGCGGCGCCAGCATCTTGTTGCCGTTGAGCGTGAACTCCGCCCGCTGTACCTCGGCGTTCGCCGCCATGCCGGTCCTCGTCATCTACCCATCGGGCCCATGTTTCGATGAATGCGCACTGAATGGAAAGCCTTAATTTCTCCCCAGGGGCGAGTCTCAGATCGTCGCACCGCCGTCGATAACCATCGTTTGCCCGGTCATGAAGGCGGCCGCCTTCGACGCCAGGAACACAGCCGCGCCCGCTATCTCGTCCGCCTCGCCGATGCGCTTCAACGGTGCGCCGGCAGTCGACCGTTCGAGGATCGCCGGATTGTCCCACAGCGCCTTTGCGAAATCGGTCTTGATCAGCCCTGGCGCGATGCAGTTCGCGCGCACGTTATGGACGCCATATTCGACAGCAATATTACGCGCGAGCTGAAAGTCGGCCGCCTTCGAAATGCAGTACGCGCCCAACACCGGCGAGCCGCGTAAGCCGCCGATCGAAGACACGATGATGATCGACCCGTCCCTGCGCGCAACCATCTCGGGAATGACCAGATTGCACAACGTATGGTTGGACTTCACGTTGGCGCCCATAATCTTGTCGAAGGCGTCGTCGGTGATCTGCGACATCGAGCCGAACACCGGATTGATCGCCGCGTTGCAGACCAGCACGTCGATCTGTCCCCACTTCGCGCGCGTCTTGCCGACGAGCTGCTCCAGCTGCTCCCGCTGATTGATGTTGCAGGGCACGGCGTACGCTACCTCTTTGCCCTTGCCCCAGCGCTGATTGATGTCGGCCGTGACCTTGTCGCAGACGTCCGCCTTGCGGCTTGAGACGACGACCTTCGCGCCGTGCTCGGCCATGCGATGGGCGATCGCCTCGCCGATGCCCTTCGTCGAGCCGGTGACGACGACCACTTTGTCCTTCAGATCGAACAGCTGCATGTGACCACGCGCCCCACAATGAGAAATTGAATAAACCGCATGAATTCGCGGATCAGGGCGCGTTTTGAACAAGGTTTGAGCAAAAAGCAATGTTTCGCCCGCGGCCCTGGGGGTGAAGTGGTCGCGCGTGACGGTCCGCACCTTGCCTGAAACCCCGCCTTCGGCTTATCACGCCCGCGTCTCACACCCGTGGCACCGCGCTCCGCCGGACGGCCCTGGGGTCTTGAAGGCCATAGAAGAGGAATCAATCCATGCGTAAAGCGATAGCCATCATCACCGCCGCCGCGTTTCTACTCGGCGCCTGCCAGACGCAAGACCCCTACACCGGCGAACAAAAGACGAGCCACGCCACACGCGGTGCCATCTTTGGCGCACTCGGCGGCGCCGCCATCGGCGCACTGACCAACACCTCCAGCGGCAAGCAAGCGGCCCGCAACGCGCTCATCGGCGCGGGCGTCGGTGCCCTCATCGGCACGGCCGTCGGCGGCTACATGGACAAGCAAGAGCAAGAGCTGCGCCAACGTCTGCGCGCCGCCGGCGTCTCGGTCGTGCGCAACGGCGACAACATCATGCTGGTTATGGCGAGCGACGTGACCTTCCCCGTCGACGGCGACCAGGTGAACCCGCAATTCTACCAGACGCTGGCCGCGGTCGGCGAAGTGCTGGCGGAATACAACAGAACGACGATCGAAGTGTCGGGCCACACGGACTCGACGGGTAAGGACAGCTACAACCAAGACCTGTCGCAACGCCGCGCCCAGGCCGTGTCCTACATCCTCGCTCAGAACGGCGTGATGCCGCAGCGCATGTACGTCATCGGCATGGGCGAAAGCCGCCCGGTCGCCACGAACGCAACGCCGAACGGCCGCGCCAAAAACCGCCGCGTCGAAATCCAAATCATTCCGCTGACGTCGTAATCGACGAAAGCAGAATCCAGGCAGACCAACGCCGCCGGAGAAAATCCGGCGGCGTTTTGTTTGCGCCAAGGCTTTGCCGCTTTGCCGACAAACAGCATTGTGAGCGCACGACGGGAGGCTGATCCATGCGTCTGCAAGAAGCGGAGATCCGCGAGACACTGACGCGCTACGCGGCGGCGTGGACGGCCGGCGACTTGGCTGCCATCGCCGCGAGCTATCACGACGCCTTCACGCTGCACTACGCAGGCCGCAACGCGCTGTCGGGTGATCACGTCGGTAAGGCCGCCGCGCTCAAGACGCTGGGCGACTTTGGCCGCCGCACGAAGCGCAAGCTTGTCGAGGTCGTCGACATTATGGCCGGCCGCGACCGCGGCGCGCTCGTCGCGCGCGAACGCCTGACCGTCGACGGCGAACCCGTCGATATCGAACGGGTCCTCGTCTACACGGTGAAAGACGGCCTGCTGCACGAGTGCTGGATCTACGACACGGATCAGTCTCTCATCGATCGCGCCGTCGGCCCCGTATGACACGCATAGCAAAACGCTTCGCCATCGGCGCGGCCGCCGTCACAGTAATGCTGGCGATCGCATTCGCCGTCGTCCTTCTGAACATCCCGAAAGTATCGCCCGAAGCGATCCGCACGTCGGTCACGCGCACACCCGCGCTGATCGCACAGGCCTGGCAACTCCCCGTCGCCGCCGCGTTTGAGCGCCGCCTCACCTACCAGTCGAATCCGTCATTCTGCGGTCCGGCAAGCCTCGCCAACATATTCCGCACGCTCGGCGAGCCAGCGACGACCGAAAGCGCCGTCCTCGAAGGCACCGGCAAATGCTGGATCGGCGTCTGCCCCGTCGGCCTCATCCTCGACGAAGTGGCCGACGTCGCGCGCACGCACACAAAGCGCAAGGTCACGGTGATCCGCGATCTGACGCTGGAAGAATTTCGCGACCACATGCGGAAGGCAAACGACCCCGCCCGCCGCTATCTGATCAACTTCGACCGCAAGTCCATCTTCGCCGCCGGCGGCGGCCACCATTCGCCCATCGGCGGCTACCTCGAAGCGCAAGATCTCGTCTTCGTCCTCGACGTCAACGAAGATTTCGGCCCCTGGCTCGTCGAAACCCCGCGCCTCTACGCGGCCATGAACACCATGGACGGCGATATGAAGCGCGGCTTGCTCGTTATCGAGTAGAACCTCTGGCCCCCCTCGCCCGCCCTTGGGCGGGAGAGGGGCCGGGGGTGAGGGTGGGCGTGACGAAAGCGCTGCGTTCGGAGACAAGAAGAAAAGTTTCTCACGCCAAGACGCAAAGTCGCCAAGGGGCTCGGCCTCATCGACAACACAGTTGCACAACATGATGTGGATGGCGCTACGCGCCGGGAGATCCTCTTGGCGCGAAGCGCCATCCGAGCAAACGCAACGCACAATCGCTGACGAACTGGCGCTGGCCTCTTGGCGCCTTTGCGTCTTTGCGTGAAACCTTTCTTTCTTTGGTGCGCGCGTCTCGCCCACCCTCACCCCCGGTCCCCCGTCCCGCCCAAGGGCGGGCGAGGGGTGCAGGAGGGCGCTACTTAAGCGCCCCTTCGATCGCCTGCTTCAGCTCCGGCGCGTCGGGCTCCGTGCGCGAGCCGAACGTGCCCACGATCTTGCCGTCCTTGCCGATCAGGTATTTGTGGAAATTCCACTTCGGCACGGCGGCATCGCCCAGCTCCTTGGCGACCCACTGATAGAGCGGATGCGCACTCGCCCCCGTCACCGGCTGCTTCGTCGTAAGCGGAAAGTCGACGCCGTAACGCACCTCGCAGAACTCTTGGATCTCTTCTTCGCTGCCCGGCTCCTGAGCGCCGAAATCGTTCGACGGCACGCCAAGCACCACCAGCCCCTTGTCCTTATACGTCTGCCACAGCGCCTCGAGCCCTTTGTACTGCGGCGTCAGTCCGCACTTGCTGGCGGTGTTCACGACCAGCACGGCCTTGCCCTTGAACGTACTCATGGGCAGCGGCTTGCCTTCGATCGAGGTGAAGGAAAAGGAATGCGCGTTCGTCATCGGACCCTCCAGGTTGCGGCGCCTTTATAGACCGAACCGTCCGCCATTGGTTAAGGCCTCGGTAACCTTTGGGGCCAACAGTGGGAACCTGAGGGCGAATCACCGGGGAAATCCAAGCCGCATGCCGCGCGTGAGTCAGATATTGGTGCCCATGGTGGCGCTGCTGGCGGGAATCGTCATCGCGGGCGTGCTCTATCGCGTGGGCGCGACCAACGCGGTCGGCGCGTTCCTGATGGTGGGCTTTATCACCATCGCCGCCTCCTACTGCGACCTAATCCTCGACCGCTTGGCCGAGCGCGACCGCATCAACAACGCCTTCGATGACATGATCGCGACGCAGCAGCGCCTGCGCGCCGAAGCCGATGTCGCCCGCCGCGCCATCGTCGAGCTGAAGCTGCACGTCGACGACAAGATCTCCACCCGCAACGACCGCGTGGTGACGGAAGTGAAGGTGCTGGAGTCTCTGGTCCGCAATCTCGCCGACGGCATCGCGACCAAGGCATCCGCCTACGCGCCCGATGAAAACGAAATCCAGCTCCGCCCGTCACGCAAAGGCGCCATCTCGCGCATCGCGGAAGACGCGCCCGACGACGCGATGCTCGAACTCATCCGCCGCTCGCTCGAAGAAAACCGCGTCGACGTCTACATGCAGCCGGTGGTCAGCTTGCCGCAACGCCGCGTCCGCTTCTACGAAGCCCTCTCGCGCCTGCGCACCGAAGACGGCACGCTGATCATGCCGTCGCAATACATCCGCATCGCCGAACCCGCGGGCCTGATGTCCGCCGTCGACAACGTCTTGCTCTTCCGATGCATACAAGTCCTCAGATCGTGGAGCCAGCGCAGCAAGGATATCGCTGTCTTCTGCAACTTGAGCCACGAAAGCCTCGCCGACGAAGGCTTCTTCAGCCAATTCGTCGAGTTCATGCAGCAGAACAGCGAACTGTCGTCGATGCTGATCTTCGAAATCGCCCAATCGACGTTCGCCAAATGCGGCCCGGTCGAAGACGCGAACCTCACCAGCCTCGCTGACCTCGGCTTCACCTTCTCGATGGACAAGGTCACGACCCTCGACATCGACTTCGCACTCGCCCGCCAACGCCAGGTGCGCCATTTCAAGGTTCCGACGCGCCTGCTCCTCGGCGACCCCGCGAAAGCAGGCTCGCGCGTCCACCCGGCCGACCTCAAAGAGCTGCTCGCCCGCTTCGGCCTCAACCTCATCGCCGAACGCGTCGAGCAGGAAAAAGACGTGGTCGATCTGCTCGACTACAACGTCGACTACGGCCAAGGCTTCCTCTTCGGCGAACCCAAACCCATCCGCGAAGCTTTAGCCGACCAGGGCCTGCCGCGCTCCGTCGCGCCGACCGTGCCCATGCGTCCAAGAGCTGTCAGTTAGAACAACAACACCGCTGATAGAGCGCCCAGGCTGGCGAGCGTCACGCCGGCGAACAACATCAACCTCATTTGTGTTCCGCGCCCGGCCGGCGCCGCGTCAAGCGCATGCACTGGAATTGGAGCCGGAACCGGGGCAGGGACCTCGACCACCGCCTCGCACGGCGCAATCAACCGATACCCGCGCTTTGTGATCGTTTCGATATAGGTCGGCGCACGCGCATCGTCGCGGAACGCGCGGCGCAATTGGCAGACCACCATCGCCACCGAATGATCGCTGACCGCAAGCCGACCCCATACGGCCTCGATCAGCTCATCCTTCTTCACCACTTGCCCCGCATGCGCGCACAGCAGGACCAGCGTTTCCATCGCGCGCCGTTCCAATTTGTGTTGCACGCCGTCGCCGAACAACATGTCGCTGTCGCTACAAGCGGTGTAAGCGCCAATTCGCCATTTCATTGCTGTGGCCCCAAGTCCCAACGTGAAGGTCAGCAAACTTCGCGCCATCAATAAAATGTAAAGTCCGCGAAATCACAACGTTTCCGCGCGTGTCCTCACGCCGTCGTGACGAACCAATCTCGCCGCGTGATGAATCTGCGCCAGTGGTCGCGAAAACTGGATCGTCGATCGAGAAAGAAGTGGATCGACATCTGGCCGAACCAAAACACCAAAACTGGCGCGTCCAAGAATTTGAGCAAAACTTGAACGCGAACTGACAACTCCGGGACGACTCCCGCCAAACGCTTAACGCACGCTCGCTTTCACTTGGACGGGGGGAATGCGTCGCTATGAGCGAAGCCGGACACACCATAATCAACCATGTCGCCGTGAGCGCACGCGAAAGCGTTGCTGCGCCGATCGCCGCCTATGTCGGCCTGCAGATGTTCGACAACAACCCGACGGCAATGCTCATCACCCGCAGTCGCGCCATCGACCGCTCGAACGCCGCGGCGGCTGCGCTGCTTGAGGCGCGCCGCCCGGTCGCGGTAAGCGCGGGCCGCCTTCGTTTTGAAGACACCCGCGCGCAAAGCGCCTTCGAAGCGCTCTCCCGCGCCGACCAAAACGCCGACGCCCGCCGCACCTATGCCTTCGTGGTGGAAGGCGAGGGCGGGCGCACGTTTATAGCGCAACTCTCGCTGGCCAAGCCTGGCCCCGATGCGGCGGCCTCCGTGGTGGTCGCGCTCACACCCTTCTCCGGCGCGTCGCAATCGCGGGAAGCCATGCTCTCAGGATTTACGGACCTGACGCCTACCGAACGCAACATTTTCGCCGCCTTCGTCGATGGCGACGACATCCAGGCCATCGCGAGCCGAATGGACCGCAGCGTGGAGACGGTGCGCTGGCACGTGCGCAACCTCTTCACAAAGCTCGGCGTGAATTCGCAAGCCGACCTCGCGCGCCTCGGCGCTCTGCTCCTCCCCATTTAAGCCGGAACCAGCCCATGAGCACCGCCCGCAATCTCGCCTTCGAACCCGAACTCCTCGATCAGTTGGTCGCCGGCCGCGACGCGCGCGCTGTGTTTGAGCGCAACGGCATCCTGGACAAACTGCGCATCGCCCTTACCGAACGCTTCCGCGACGCCGAAGAGCCGGTCAAGCCGGTGGGCCTCGACGGCGCCACCACGCGTCTTCAACTGCGCGTTCCCGACTTGAGCGAGCGCATGATCTCGCTTCACGCCAAAGGCTATCCGCCGGCGGAAATTCAGCGCCGCCTTTCGATGTTCGCGGGCGAGTCCGTCCCGATGTCCGTGATCGACGCGCTGCTATCGGACCTGCGTCGCGAAGCGCTCGACTGGCAAAGCCGCGCGCTGGAGCCGAGCTATCCGATCATCGTCTTCGAACGCCTGCGCGTGAAATGGCGCGACGGCGGTGCCGCGCGCAACCGCGTCTGCCACTTTGCTCTCGGCTTCCAAAGTCATGGCCCGAAGGAAGTGCTCGGCATCTGGTTCGAAGGCAGTGACGAACGCGGGTTCTGGACCGACGTCCTGGCCGACCTGAAGCAACGCGGCGTCGTCGATGTCCTCTACCTTATCGGCTCAAGCGCACATCTCGCGGCAGCACGGCCGGCTGCGTTTCCATCCGCCCACACGTTGCCGAACGTCGGCGACTACGTGCGCCAATCCCTCGAACTCGCGATCACCAAAGACCGCTCGTCGCTCTCGACCGCGCTGCGCGCCATCCACGGCGCCCGCAACGCGCAGGACGCGCTCAGCAATCTCATGCGTTTCGAGACCGACCGCTTCGGCCAAAAATATCCGGCTATCGCGCCGCTTTGGCATCGTCACTGGACCGAACTCGCACCCTTCTTCGACGTGCCGCTCGAAATCCGCCGCGTCATGGCCTCAACCTATGCCGCCGATGCGCTACGCCGCGGCTACGCGCGCACCCTGCGCGGCCACGGCCACATGACCTCCACAGACGATGCGACCGCACTCATGTACTTGGTCGTGCGCGAGTCTCTTCGCAAATGGCGCCGCCCCCAACGCGAGTGGCACGCCGCAAAAACACAACTCGCAATGCTCTTCCCCGAACGCTTCGTCGCCAACTGACAAACGATCCGCACCCAGACGATCATCGAAACGCTAGCAATCTGGCCGCCACACGAGGCGGCCGGATCGCAAACCCGTGAGCGTTGCGCGCCATAGTTGCCCCCACGCATCACATCCCGCGCGAACAGCATCGTCCCGTCCAGATTCGAACATCCGCCCCTCCAACTGCGGGGGGCGTGCGGATTGCGACGGCGGGATAACAGCCCACGAGCGCAAAGGGGGGAACACCTTTGCCGGGTGTGTGTACTTTTTCTGAGGGGGCTGCGAAGTGAACAGTGAAACAAGAAAAACGCTGAAATCTGCGTTGATGGCGGGTGCGGCGGTCGCGACGTTCATAAGTGTCGCGCCGGCGAGCGCGCAAGACCAACCGGTCGAAAAAGTCGTCGTGACCGGCTCGCGCATTCCGCAAAAGGGCCTAACGTCCACGTCGCCCGTTTCGACCATCTCGAACACGGAAGCGAAATTGCAGGGCGCCAACAGCGCTGAAACCCTGCTCAACAACATGCCCCAGGTGATCGCGAACCAGGGTTCGGAAGTGTCGAACGGTTCGTCCGGCACCTCGACGCTCGACCTTCGCGGCCTCGGACCTCAGCGCACGCTGGTCCTCATCAACGGCCGGCGCATGCAGCCCGCCAACATTCTCTCGCCCACGCCCGACTTGAACACAATCCCGATCGCCATGATCGAGCGAGTTGAAGTCCTCACCGGCGGCGCGTCGGCCGTGTACGGCGCCGACGCCGTCGCCGGCGTCGTGAACTTCATCTACCGCAAGAACTTCGAAGGCATTGAAGTCGGTGGTCAATACTCGTTCTACGACCACGACAATGACAACGCGAAGATGCGCACGCTGATCGGCAACGCAGGCTTCAAGAACGCCGACAAGCACGTCAACGACGGCCGCACCGTGAGCCTCTGGGGCATCATGGGCGCCAACATGGACGACGGACGCGGCAACGTCACAGCCTACCTCCAATATCGCAACGCCGAGGCCCTGCTGCAGGACCAGCGCGACGTCTCCGCCTGCTCGTTGAACACCACCGGTACGGCACATGTCTGCGGCGGTTCGTCGAACCGTCCGACCGGCCGCTTCACGCTGGTCGGCGGCAGCGGCACGCAGTTCACGGTCAACACGCTAGTGCCCGGCACGTTCCGCCCGGCCGCCGGCGCCGCGGACGCGTTCAACTTCGCGCCGCAAAACTATTTCATCCGCCCCGACGATCGTTACGTCGTCGGCGCGCAAGCGAACTATCAGCTGGCCGATGACCTCGAGGTCTACGCCGAAACGTCGTTCATGAACGACAAGACTGTGGCGCAGATCGCGGCATCGGGCTTCTTCGCAGGCTCGGGTCCGTTGGACGGCTCGTATCTCTTGAACTGCAACAACCCGTTCCTGCAAACGGGCGGCGTCGAGTCGGGCGCCAACGTCACGCCGTTCACCGCGCTGTGTAACGACGCGGCCGCGCCGCTGGGCAGCACCGGAACGGCGACCGTCAACATCGGCCGCCGCTTCACCGAAAACCCGCTGGGCCGTCAGGACGATTTCGAGTCGACGTCCTACCGCATGGTCGGCGGCTTCCGCGGCCAGATCGAAGATTGGGATTACGACGTCTTCGCCCAGTACGGCACGACCTCGACGCCGCGTTCGTACCTGAACGACGCCTCGCGCACGCGCACGCAACGCGCGATCGTCGTCGTCACCGACCCGCGGCCTCTGTCGCCGACCTTCGGCCAGCCGATCTGTCAATCGGTGCTCGATGGTACGGACTTGAGCTGCGTGCCCGCCAACATCTTCAGCAACGGCGCACTCACGATCCCGTCGGTCCAGTACATGAGCGCCACGGGTCTGCAGAAGACGGTGACGGAAGAACAAATCGTCAGCGCCTCGTTGAACGGCGAAATCGGCGTGACCTCGCCGTGGGCGGCCGACTCGGTCTCGACGGCGTTCGGCGGCGAATACCGCTTCACGTCCTTGAAGCACACCAGTGACGACGTCTTCCAGGCCGGCGACTTGCTGGGTCAGGGCGGCGCCGTGCCGAACGTCAACGGGCACTACGACGTGTGGGAAGCTTTCGGCGAAGTCCAGATCCCGCTCGTGCAGGACGCGCCCTTCGCGAAGCTGATCGAGATCAACGGCGGCTACCGCATCTCGGACTACGACAACGCCGGCATCACGCACACGTATAAGTATGCCGGTTCGTGGATGCCGACCGACGACGTCCGTATCCGCGGTTCGTTCCAGCACGCCGTGCGCGCGCCAAACGTGCTCGAACTCTTCACACCGGCGGCGCAAGGCCTGTTCGCCGGCGCCGACCCGTGCTCGCTCACCTCGAGCAGCGGTCCGGCGTTCTACAACGCGGCTCAGTGCGCCAACACCGGCCTCAACGCGGCGCAGTACGCGCTCTACACGGCGTCGCCCGCCTTTCAGTGTCCGGCGGCGCAATGCTCCGGCACCTTCGGCGGCAACCCGAACCTGAAACCGGAAACGGCCGACACGAAGTCGTTCGGCATCGTGCTGACGCCCAGCTTCCTGAAGGGCTTCAGCGCGACGGTCGACTACTACGACATCGAGATCAGCGACACGATCCGCGTTATCAACCAGCCCGTTCTTCTCGGCAACTGCGCGGTGACCGGCAATCCGTTCTCATGCGGTCTCATCCACCGCACGGCGGGTACGGGCACGCTGGCGAACAGCACCACACTGGGCGCGGGCGTCGACAGCCTCACGCGCAACTCGGGTACTCAAACCGCCAGCGGCGTCGACGTCGAAGTGAACTATCGCCTCGATCTCGACAACGTCGGACTGGAGGGCGCCGGCGGCCTGAGCTTCGGCCTCATCGGCAGCTACCTCGAATCGTTCGAAACCAACTTCGGCCCGGGCTTCGACACGTTCGACTGTAAGGGCCAGTTCGGGTTGATTTGCGGCAACCCCGCGCCGGAGTGGAAGCACCGCTTGCGCACGACGTGGCAATCGCCGTGGGATCTCGATCTCTCGATCGCATGGCGTCACATGGGCGAGGCGTTCTTGGACGTCAACCAGGGCAACGATGCGACGTACCGCTTGCTCTGCAACGGCGCTTGCGGCGACTTGATCGACAATCGTGTGAAGTCGTTCGACTACATGGACCTGTCGTTCAACTGGACCGTGTCCGACAACATCAGCTTCCAGGGCGGCGTGAACAACGTGCTGGACCGCGACCCGCCGGTGTTCGACTCGAACGTCTTCGGCGTCTCGGCTCCGCCGTTCGGCAACGGCAACACTTTCCCGGTCATCTACGACTCACTCGGCCGCGAAGTGTTCTTGACGATGACGTCGCGCTTCTAAGAGCACACGACGACAGCGCAGCGACGGCGGCCCCCAATGGCCGCCGTTCGCATTTGAAAGCCCAAGTGGTGCGTGCGGCGCGTTGCAAACTGGATATGGCCAGCGCACGGAACCTCTGCGACTCTGATCGCTTGAACGGGAGAGATGTGGCATGCGCAAACCGACACCGCGTTCGTTCGCCGCGTTCCTGGCGCTGTCTGTCCTCATCTCGGCACCGGCTCGAGCCGACGACCCGCAACCACCGCCGCAGGCGCCAGCGTCGGATGATCGCCAGCGGGCGCCCGAAGCGGCAACGCCGCCGTCCGGTTCGCCTGATGAGGTGGTCTGCAAAGTGCGCTCCGAACCGGCGATCGGCTCGAAGATCAACAGGCGCCTCAAAATCTGCCGCCCGCGCCGTGATTGGGAAGAGGAGACGCGCACGGTCAGGGCACGATGAGCCAGATCCAAAAGTCCAACGGCGGTCAAAGCAATATTCTGCCGATGGGCCCGGCCGGCCGGGGTAACGGCGGCCGCGGCGGGAACTGACAGGCCTGCATTGACGCAAAGGCCGCGATCTGTCACTTCGCGCGGCCCATGTCCGCGCCAAAAGTCATCGTCGGCCTGTCCGAGCTCGCGCCCCGCTTCGACGCGCTGCTCTGCGACGTCTGGGGCGTCATCCATAACGGCCGCGAAGCCTTCCCCGGCGTTGTCGAGTGCCTGAGGACGTACCGCAAGCAGGGCGTGGTGCTTCTGCTCTCCAACGCCCCGCGCCCCTCGCCGCCGATCCGCGAGCAGCTCGCATGCTTCGGCGTCGGCTCGGATGCCTACGACACGATCGTGACCTCGGGCGACCTCACGCGCAAACTGCTCGCCGAAAAATCCGCCCACGGAACATTCAAGCTCCACCACGTCGGCCCCGACCGCGACCTGCCGCTGTTCGATGATCTCGACGTTGTCCGCGTGCCGCTCGCCGACGCGCAAGCCATCGTCTGCACCGGCCCCTTCGACGACAACAAAGAAGGCCCCGACGACTACCGCGAGTACTGGAAGCCCGCCCTCGCACGCCGTCTGCCGTTCTACTGCGCAAACCCGGACCTCGTCGTCCAACGCGGCGATCAAATGATCTACTGCGCCGGTGCTCTCGCCCAAGACTACGAACGCCAAGGCGGCAAGGTCGTCTACCTCGGCAAACCCCATGCCCCCGTCTACGACTTCGTCGAAGCGCGCCTCAAAGAACTCGCCCGCCCCGTCCCCCGCGCGAAATGGCTCGCCATCGGCGACGGCCTGAAAACGGACATCAAAGGTGCCACCGACGCAGGCCTCGCAGCCCTCCTCATCACCGGCGGCATCCACGAACCCGAACTCTCCGACGCCGCGCACCAGCCTGATCCCGCAAAGATTGCAGCCGTACTGAACGCCGGCGCCCTCAAGGCAACCGCCGCGATGCGCCGCTTGGTGTGGTGAGGACAAGCCGCTTCAGCCGCTTGTGAGGCCGTGCGCGCGTCGATAGATTGCCTTCGACCCACCCATTTGAATGGCATGAAAGGGACCGGCATGACGGCCAACGGCTATTTCATCGAAGATCTGACACTCGGCATGTCCGCCTCTTACGGCAAGACGATCTCTGAGGCCGACATCGTCCTGTTCGCAGGCGTCTCGGGCGACACGAACCCGGTCCACCTCGACCAAACCTTCGCGGAGAAGACGCCGTTCAAGACGCGCATCGCCCACGGCATGCTCTCGGCCGGCTTCATCTCGACGGTCATCGGCACAAAGCTGCCCGGCCCCGGCGCCATCTACATGAGCCAAACCCTGCGCTTCAAAGCCCCGGTCAAGATCGGTGACACGGTCACCGCGACCTGCACGATCACCGAGATCATTCCCGAAAAGAAACGCGCCGTTCTCTCGACGGTCTGCAAAGTCGGCGACACCGTGGTCATCGAGGGCGAAGCCCTGATCATGGTCCCCTCGCGCGGCAAATAACGAACGCCGCGCCGGATCCCCGATGCAAGTCTTCCGGCACTATGAGCAACTGCCGACGGCCGCGCGCGGCGCCGCCGTGGCCATCGGCAACTTCGACGGCGTCCACCGCGGCCACCAAGCCCTGATCGCGCGCACCAAAGCGCTGGGCGATAAGCTGGGCGTCTTGGTCTTCGAGCCGCACCCGCAGGAGTTCTTCAAGCCCGCCGGCGAACGCTTCCGCCTGACGCCCTTCCGCGCCAAGGCGCGCCTGCTGGAACACTACGGCGCCGACATTCTCTACGCGCTGCACTTCGACGCCGCCTTGGCGTCGCTGACCGCCGACGAGTTCATCGCCAAAGTCCTCGTCGAAGGCATGGGCGTAAAGCACATCGTCGTCGGCGCCGATTTCCAATTCGGCAAGGGCCGCACCGGCAACGTCGAGCTGCTCAAGACACGTGGCAACGAACACGGCTTCGGCGTCACCGTCTTCGACACCGTCGGCACGCCCGACGATCCGAAAATCTCCTCGACCCGCATCCGCGAAGCCCTGCGCGCGGGCAAACCCGACGCCGCGGCGCGCTATCTCGGCCACTGGTGGACGGTGGAGGGCAGGGTGGCGCCCGGCGACAAACGCGGCCGCACCATCGGCTTCCCGACGGCGAACGTCTCACTCGAAGGCTACCTCGAACCCGCACTCGGCGTGTACGCCGTGCGCGTCGAAGTCGCCGGCAAGTCCTACGACGGCGTCGCCAACTTCGGCCGCCGCCCCACCTTCGACAAGAAAGACGTCCTCCTCGAAGTCCACATCTTCGACTTCAACGAAGACGTCTACGGCCAACAAATCATCGTGGGCTTCGTCGCCTACCTGCGACCCGAAATGAAATTCGCCGGCCTCGACGCCCTCAAAGCCCAAATCGCCGTCGACGGCGAAACCGCCAAGCGCTTGCTCAAGGCGGCGCCGACCCACCCGCCGGCTCTCTGAGAACCATCGTGTAGCGTCGGATAGGGCGCTCTTGCCAACGCGTCGTGATTTCGTCACTATGACGACCGGTCTACATATAGCCAGACCCGTGCCAGCCCCACGAACCCATCGCGACCGCCTCGTCGAAGCCAGCGCCGACCTCATTCAGCGCAAAGGCTACCACTCGACCGGCCTCGCCGAGATCTTGACCGCCAGCGGCGCCCCGCGCGGCTCGCTCTATCACTATTTCCCGGGCGGCAAGGAAGACCTGGGGTGCGAGGCCATCGCGCTCTCGGCGACCAAGGTCATGCAAACGCTCGCCACAGTGGCGAAGGGCGCGCGCTCGCCGACAGCCGCAATCAACAAAATCGCCGACCACTTCGCGGAACAACTCGCCACCTCGAATTTTGAGAAGGGCTGCCCCGTGGCCACCATCACCCTCGAACTCGCCGGCGACAGCGCACGCATCCAGGAGGCCTGTGCCGCCGCCTATGCTGCCTGGCAAGCAGGCATCGAATCGATGCTTGTCCGAGCCGGCATCAAGGACGCCAAACCGCTCGCTGAAACGCTGCTCATGACGCTCGAAGGCGCCTTGCTTCTGTCGCGCGCACGCCGCGACTGCGCGCCCTTGCGCCTCTTCAAACGCCACGCTGCCCAGTTGCTCGGAGACGCCAAATGATCCGCCGCCTTCTTTACGCCGCCGCAACGCTCACCGTGCTTGGCGTCTTGTTCTTCTCGCCCTCGATCGCCGAGTGCACGCTTGCAAACACCGACAGCGCGCCGCCGTCGGCGGACCAGTTGCTCCCACCCGCGGTCCCGTCGCAAGTCCGCGTCTCGATCCTGAAGACCGGCCACACCAGCGCCCCAGAAATCTTCACCCACGCGTGCGGCTCGCTCTTCCGGCGCGTCGGCATGAACCACATGGCGGTGCTGATCGAACACCCGCAAGGCAACATGCTGTTCGACACCGGTCTCGGCCGCAACGTCGATGCGCAGGTTGCCGCCGACATGACATGGTGGGCGAAGCTCCTCTTCCGATATGAAAAAGACACGCCCGCGCGCGATCAGTTGGATGCCGCCGGCATCGCGCCGCCGCGCTTTATCGCGCTCTCGCACGCCCACTGGGACCACGCGAGCGCGCTCGTCGACTTTCCCGAAGCGCAAGTCTTCGTCGCCGCGTCCGAGAAAGCCTTCATGGCGACCCCAAACCGCGCGGTTCTGCCTTCGCAAGTGTCGAGCAACACGATCCACTGGCGCGACGTCGCCTTCGAAAACAAACCCTACGGCGGATTCGCGCAAAGCGCCGACATCTACGGCGACGGCGCGGCGATTCTCGTGCCGCTCTACGGGCACACGCCGGGCTCGCTCGGCTTGTTCGTGACGACAAGCACAGGCAAGCGCTATCTCTTCGTCGGCGATGCCGTCTGGCGCCGCGCCGCACTGCTGAATGCCCGCCCAAAATTCTGGATGATGAGCGCCATCGTCGACAACGATGCCGAAGCGACCGAAGCGACTCTCCGCCAGATCGCCGCCGTCATGAAAGCCAACCCCGGCCTAACCGTCGTTCCCGCCCACGACGCCGAAGCCCAAGACGAAATCGGCTACTTCCCCAACCGCTCGCAATAGAACAGCTGATACGAATCGCACGGGTTTCAGGCACTTCCTGAATCGCAAGCGCAAACGCGCGTGCGCGTGATTCAAATCATCGCGACACGCGTCGTCATCAGGAAATCATTTTCGCTTCACACGACGTTGATGCGCGCGAGCGATCTCTCCCGCGCCGGTGACGCAACCGCGTCGCGCCGGTCAATCCCGGAGAGAGAGCCTATGAAAAAGCTGATCATTGCTGTCGCGCTCGCGTTTTCGAGCTTTCCCGTTGTGGCCGATGCAAGACCGAATGCGGACAGGCTCGTGACGTCGCGCATCGAAGTCTTCTACGGCGATTTGAATCTCGCCAATCCCGCCGGCGCGTCGGCGATGTTGAACCGCATCAAGCACGCGGCAATACATGTGTGCGGCGGCGCGCCGCATGCGTTGGATCTGCAGGGAAGAAAGGACTTCCGGGTCTGCGTCGTTGACGCGACCGATGATGCGGTAAGGCAATTGAATGCGCCGCTTGTCACCGCCTTCTACACGGGTCGCGCGTCCGATCCGCGCCTAGCCGGCCGCTAAGCACACATGGACTGGCGCGGAGGCTTCGCCGCCTCCGCGTCACCACGTCTCGACCCAAGGCCGCACATCGAGCTCGTGCGTCCAGGCGCTGCGCTGCTGCGTGTGCAAGGTCCAATAATTTTCGGCGATCGCATCCGGATCCAGCAACCCGTCCGGCCCCCGTTGATCCTTGAGCGTAGGGATCAGCGTGTTGACCCGCTCGCCGTCGATCGCCCCGTCGACGACGACATGCGCAACATGAATCCCCTTCGGCCCGAACTCGCGCGCCGCCGACTGCGCCACCGCCCGCAACGCCGCCTTCGCCGACGCAAAGCCGACGAAATTCGCGCGGCCCCGCAGCGACGCGCTGGCGCCCGTGTAGATCAACGTACCCTTGCTCCGCGGCAGCATCGTGCGGATTGCCGCCTGACCGAAATAGAGCCCCGCGAGCGCATTGACACGCCAAAACGCCTCGAACCCTTTCCCGTCGATATCGAGAAAGCCGCCCGGCCAATTGCCGCCGGCGTTGAAAACCGCAACCTCGACCGGTGCCACCGCTTCGGCGGCCGCAACCGCGCGGGCGACCGTTGCCTGATCCGTCACGTCCCCGACGATGCCGTCGACCACCGCGCCGCCGCCGCGCATCTCGGCAACGGCGGCGTTGAGCTTCTCGGCATTGCGCCCGAGCACGGTCAGCCGGAATCCCTCGCGCGCAAACCGCCGCGCGATCGCGGCACCCAAGCCGCGCTGAGGACCCACACCCACAACGATCGCCGATTTGCTCCCCATCACGCAAAAACCTCCTTGAGGAACGAAAGCGTCGAGTCCCACGACCGCCGGTCCGCGTCTTCATTGTAGGCGATGCCGCGCTCCGGCGCATAAGCCCCGACCGCAGTGAACGCGTGCATCGTGTTGCCGTAGGCGTGCAGTTGCCAGTCGGCTTTGGCCGCTGTCATCTCTTGCGCGAGCGCCAGCACGTCCTTTGGCGGCGCCATCGGATCGTCCCATCCGTGCAGCACCAGAACCTTCGCCTTGATCGGCACGGGCGCGAGCCCGGTCGGCGGGAAGATGCCGTGCACGCTGACCACGCCGCGCACGTCGCCCGTGCCGCTGCGCGCAACGTCAAGCGCGCACAAACCGCCGAAGCAATATCCCATGACCGCAATGCGCGACGCGTCGACCGACGGATGCGCTTTCGCCGCCGCGACCGCCGCCAGCAACCGCTGCCGCAACTTCGCGCGGTCGTTCAAATAAGGCCCCATCAGCGCACTGTTGTCGCCCATCGGCTCGCCGCGAACGCCTTTGCCGTAGACGTCGATCGCAAAACCCACATAGCCCAGACGCGCCAGCTCATCGGCCTTGACGCGCTCGTGGTCCATAATCCCGGCCCACTGATGCGCGATCAGGACGCAAGGCTTCTTCGTTGCGCCGGCTGCCGCGACGTAGCCCTCGCAAGCGATCGATCCGTCGTCGTAGTGAAAACTCTCTCCACGCATTCGCGCCTCTCATGGTGGGTGTTGTGATTGAGTGTAGGATGCAAAGACCCGCAGCCATTGACAACGCCCCCACGCAGGGTCATCGCTGAACAAGAACGTTGGGGTCCGAACGATTCAATTAGCGAAAGACTTGACCCCATGACCGCCGTTTCCTCGCAGCACAGTCGGTACCATCCCGCGTTGATCGCGCTCCACTGGGGCGTGCTCCTCCTCATGATCGGCGTTTACGCCAGCATGGAACTGCGCGGATACTGGCCCCGCGGCAGCAGCCTGCGCGAAGGCTTGAAGCTCGTGCACTACTCGTTGGGCCTGACGGTGTTCGCGCTCGTCATAGCGCGCATCGTCATACGCCTGCGAACCACGACGCCTGCGATCACGCCGCCGCTGTCGCCCCTGCTGAAGCTCGGCGCGACCGGGGCCCACCTCGCGCTCTACGCCTTCATGATCGCCATGCCGCTCTTGGGTTGGGCGACGCTCAGCGCCGAAGGCAAATCGATCATCTTCTTCGGCATCCCGATCTTTCCGATCGCGCCGGTGAGCGAAAGCCTCACCGAATTCTTCGAGGAAACGCACGAACTCATCGGCGACATCGGTTACTTTCTCATCGGCGCCCACGCCGCCGCCGCCCTCTACCACCACTATGTCCGCCGCGATAATACGCTGACCCGCATGTTGCCGGGACCGCGCAAAGGCACCAATCCGCCGCTTTGACCGGCCCGCGCGCCTTTGCTAAACCCCCGTCTGCCTCCCGGCGCATCGTGCTTCGGCGGGCGACGTTACAGCCACAAGCCCTGTGAAGCCTTCGGCCAAGCAGGGTGGGTCCCGAGGGGGATGGCAAATGGATGAACCGATGACGATGTTTTCGCTAGCTCTGGCGCGAATTACAGGCGCGATCGCTTAACGCGAATCGCCCCTAAGCCCGCGTGCGCGCGGCGACCATTTCCTATTCATCGCCAGTTCGAAGAGCTTTCACATGACCACGACCGACGAACCGACCGCGCCCGTGCGCGAATACAAAGACACGCTGTTCTTGCCCGACACCGACTTTCCGATGAAGGCGGGTCTTCCGAAGGCTGAGCCCGAATGGCTCGCCTGGTGGGACAAGATCGGCTTCTACCAGCGCCTTCGCGAGACCGCGAAGGGCCGCCCGAAATTCATCTTCCACGACGGCCCGCCCTACGCGAACGGCAACATCCATCTCGGCACCGGCATGAACAAGATCCTGAAGGATTTCGTCGTGCGCAGCCAAGGCATGCTGGGCAAGGATACGCCCTACGTCCACGGCTGGGACTGCCACGGCCTGCCCATCGAATGGAAGGTCGAGGAAAAATACCGCAAGGAAGGCAAGGATAAAGACCAAGTCCCGCTGATCGAATTCCGCCAGGAATGCCGCGACTTCGCGAACCACTGGCTGAACGTGCAGCGCTCGGAGTTCAAACGTCTCGGCGCGACCGGCGACTGGGATAACCCCTACACGACGATGGCCCCCGCCAGCGAAGCCATCATCGTCGCCGAAATCCAAAAGTTCGTGATGAACGGCGCGCTCTATCGCGGCTCGAAACCCGTGATGTGGTCCGTCGTCGAAAAGACCGCGCTCGCCGAAGCCGAAGTCGAGTACCACGAGAAACTCTCGCCCACGATCTTCGTGAAGTTTCCCGTGCGCCCCGAAACGGCGAAGGGCAAACCCGAAGGCGTCGCGCAAGCGAAGGTCGTCATCTGGACGACGACCCCGTGGACGATGCCCGGCAACCGCGCGATCTGCTATTCGCCGAAAATCTCCTACGGCCTCTATCGCGTCACCGCGATGGGCGAAGGCACCGGCGCGGCCGTCGGCGAATGCCTGATCCTCGCCGACACGCTCGCTGAGACAGCGAAGGGCGCCGCCAAGATCGAATCCTGGGACCGCGTCGCCGACGTCGATCCCGCAGGCCTCGTCTGCTCGCACCCGTTCCACGGCCACGGCTACGACTTCCCCGTCCCGCTGTTCGCGGGCGAGCACGTGACCGACGACACCGGCACCGGCTTCGTCCACACGGCGCCCGGCCACGGCGAAGAAGACTTCGACATCTGGATGCAGCACCCCGAGGCGCATCCGAAAGAAGGCCCGCCGATCCCCTTCACGGTCTCGGAAGACGGCTCATTCTATCCAGACGTGCCCATCTTCGCCGGCAAGAAGGTGCTGACGGCGGAAGGCAAAGACGGCGACGCCAACGGCGCCGTCATCGGCGAACTCGTGAAGGCGAACGCGCTGCTCGCCAAGGGCAAACTGCGCCACGACTACCCGCACTCCTGGCGCTCGAAAGCGCCTGTGATCTTCCGCAACACGCCGCAGTGGTTCATCGCGATGGACAAACCCATCGCGAACCTCGGCAACAAGTCGTTGCGCGAACTGGCGCTGAAGGCGATCGACGACACCAACTTCGTCCCCGCCCAAGGCCGCAACCGCCTGCGCGCCATGGTCGAGAAGCGGCCCGATTGGGTGATCTCGCGCCAACGCGCCTGGGGCGTGCCCATCACGCTCTTCGTGCACAAAGCCGACGGCGCGATGTTGCGCGACGCAGAGGTCAACGAACGCATCACGGCCGCGGTGGCCAAAGGCGGCACCGACGTCTGGTTCACGACCGACCCGCAAGTCTTCCTCGGCACGAAGTACAAGGCAGCCGACTACGACCGCGTCGACGACATCATCGACGTCTGGTTTGAGTCCGGTTCGACCCACGCCTTCGTTATCGAACCGCGCAACGAAGGTTGGCCCGCCGACCTCTACCTCGAAGGGTCCGACCAACACCGCGGCTGGTTCCAATCGTCGCTGCTGGAATCGTGCGGCACACGCGGCCGCGCACCGTTCAAGACCGTACTCACCCACGGCTTCGTGCTCGACGAAAAGGGCTACAAGCAGTCGAAGTCGCTCGGCAACACGGTCGAGCCGCAAAAAGTCGCCGAGCAAAACGGCATCGAGATCATGCGCATCTGGGCCTCGTCCTCGGACTTCACCGAAGACCTGCGCTTAGGTCCTGAGATCCTGAAAGCGAACGTAGAAAGCTATCGCAAGCTGCGCAACACGATGCGCTACATCCTCGCCAATCTGAAGGATTGGAAGGAAAGCGAGCGCGTCGCCGTCGCCGACATGCCCGAACTCGAACGCTGGGTCCTCCATCGCCTGAGCGAGCTCGACCACACGGTCCGCACCGGCTACGCGGCGTTCGACTTCAACCGCGTCTTCACGTCGGTGTTCAACTTCTGCACAGGCGATCTCTCGGCCTTCTACTTCGACATCCGCAAAGACGCGCTCTACTGCGACGCGACGTCGTCGATCCGCCGCCGCGCCGCGCGCACGGTGTTGGACCACCTTTTCAGTCACCTGACCGCGTGGCTCGCACCCGTGATGGTGTTCACGATGGAAGAAGTCTGGCGCACGCGGAACAACGGCGAGTTCGACAGCGTCCACCTGCGCACGTTCCCGGAAGTCCCGGGCGACTGGCAAAACAAGGCGCTCGCCGAAAAGTGGGGTAGGGTGCGCGACCTTCGCCGCGTCGTCACCGGCGCCCTAGAACTCGCCCGCCGCGACAAGACGATCGGTGCGAGCCTCGAAGCCGCACCAACCCTGCACGTCGCCGACGCCAGGGACGCGGACGTCTTCAAAGGCCTCGACCTCGCCGAAATCTCGATCACCTCGGACGCCAAAGTTGTAACCGGCCCGGCACCGGCGGGCGCGTTCAAACTTGACGACGTTGCCGGCGCCGCCGTCAGTTTCGCCAAAGCGACGGGTACGAAATGCGCCCGCTGCTGGCGCGTCCTGAACGAAGTCGGTAAAAGCGCCGCGCACCCGCACCTCTGCATGCGCTGCGAAGCCGCCGTCGCCGAGCACGACAAGAAATGAGCAAGCTGTCCAAATTCCAGATCGGCATGATCGTCGCGGCCATCGCGCTGGTTCTGGACCAGGCGGTGAAGCTCGCCTTCCTCTTCGGCGCAGGCTGGATCGACACCCTGCACGAACCGATGAACGGCATCCGGATCGAGATCCTGCCGTTCTTCGACATCGTCATGGTCTGGAACAAGGGCATCTCCTACGGCCTCTTCCAGGCTGAATCCGACTTCCACCGTTGGATACTGGTCGCCTTCGCCTTCGGCGTGACCGGGTTCCTCATCTGGTGGTTACGGGGAATTCAGGATCTACGCCTGGCCCAGGCGGTAGGCCTGATTATCGGCGGCGCGCTGGGAAATGTGATCGACCGGGCGTTTTATGGGGCGGTAGCCGACTTTTTTCTGCTGCACGGGTTCGGGTATGAATGGTACGTTTTCAATATTGCCGATACCGCCGTCGTCTTGGGTGTCGTGATCATGGGTCTGGACCTGCTGATCAACGAATGGCGGTCGCGTATGCGTGCGAAGGAGGATCAGACGTGATTACAGTTCAGCGTAGCCTTGGCCTGATCGCCGTGGCCGCAGTGGCAATCGCCGTGACCGGCTGCTCGAGCGTGGGTGCTTCGATGGGCGCCGGCGGTCGCGGCCCGGATGAAACAGCAATCGCGACCCGCGCGCCGCTCGTCGTGCCCGCGACCTTCGACCTGAAGGCACCGCAACCTGGCGCCCCACGTCCGCAAGACGCCGACAGCGCAGCTGCCGCACAACGTATCTTGGGCGGCGGCGTAGCCAAATCCGCGCCCGCATCTGAAGGCGAAAAGGCGATGCTCGCCGCCAGCGGCGCAGCGAAGGCCGACCCGAATGTCCGCCAAGAACTCCGCGCCGAAGTGCGCGAAGCCGCAAAGCGCAAATCCTACGCCGACGGCGTGCTCTTCTGGCGCGGCGACAAAATCGAAACCGGCTCGCCCCTGATCGCGGCGGAAGAGGCGGAACGCGCGCACACCGCCGTCAGCCGGCCCGCCGCCCAACCCGCGCCCGTGATCGAAAAGGCGCCTGAGCCGCCGGCCCCGGCCGAAGCCGCGGCGGACGCGAAGGAAGCCGAACAAAAGGCGCAATCCGAAGCAGAAGACCAAGGCGGCGGCTGGTTCGACTGGTTCTGACAGCGCTTCGCCTGTGGAAATCCAACGGGGGCAGCCATCTGCCCCCGTTTTGCGTTTAACCTGAGTGCCGACATGACTCCTTTCTCGCACGACCTCACGCCCGCGCTCGCCGCCCACCCAGCGCTGAAGGCCGCTTACGGCAGCCGCTTGGCCCAAGCGCGCGAAGGCCTCAACCATTGGCGCACCACGCAGGATCCACAGTTCGCCGCGATCCGCCGCTCTGTGGAAGCAACCGATGACCTGGCCGCCGCCGTGCCCGTCGTCGAACATCTGACCAAAAACACGACCGACCTCGTCATCCTCGGCACAGGCGGCTCAAGCCTCGGCGCACAGACGCTGGCACAGCTCGCCTTCTGGGGCACGCCCGCCTACGCGCCGCGGGTCGGTGGCGCGCGGCTCTTCATCGTCGACGGCATCGACGGCGGCGTCTTCCGCAGCCGCCTGCAGATGTCAGACTTGCGCACGACGCGCTTCCTCGTCGTCTCAAAGTCGGGCTCGACGACCGAGCCGCTGATGCAAACCTTGGCCGCGATCGAAGCGCTCGAAGAAGCCGGCGGCGGCAAATATCTGAAACACCACTTCGCCGGCATCACCGAAGATAAACCCAACCCGCTGCGCGCCATGCTCACCGAAATGGGCGCGCCCATTCTGCCCCACGATCCCGACCTCGGCGGCCGCTATTCGGTGTTCAGCGTCGTGGGCCTTCTCCCCGCGCTGCTTGCCGGCCTCGACGCCCGCATCATCCGCGCCGGCGCACGCGATGCACTGCACGCGGCGCTGAGCGGCGAAACACCGGCCGTTGAAGGCGCAGCCCTAAGCGTCGCCGCACGCGACGCCGGCCTCTCGCAAAGCGTCATGTGGACCTACCGCGATCGCCTGGCGCTGCTGCCCAAATGGTGGCGTCAACTCTGGGCCGAAAGCCTCGGTAAGAACGGGCAGGGCACGACGCCCATCGACGCGCAAGGCCCGGTCGATCAGCACAGCCAGCTCCAACTCTATCTCGACGGCCCGAACGACAAGCTCTTCACGCTCATCGACGCACCGTCCATTGCCGACGCCAAGGCCAGCAACGCCTGGGCCCAGCGCCACGGTCTCGGCCTCTACGCCGGCCGCGGCATGTCCGAAGTCGTCGCAGCCCAAGTGCGCGGCACCGGCGACGCGCTCACCAATGCCGGCCGCGCCGTGCGCCGCATCTCGATGCGCGCACCGTTGGATGAGGCAAGCCTCGGCGGCCTGATGATGCATTTCATGCTTGAGACGCTGATCGCGGCCCGCCTCTGGAACGTGGACCCCTTCGGCCAGCCGGCGGTCGAGCAAAGCAAGATCCTCACGCGCAAGTATCTGAGCGGCAAGACGTGAGAATTCGAAGGCTCGCCGAAGGCACCATCAACCGCATCGCCGCGGGTGAGGTCGTCGAACGCCCCGCCTCCGCCGTAAAAGAACTGGTCGAGAACGCGATCGACGCCGGCGCGCGCAACATCGAGATCGCGATCGCCGGCGGCGGCATGACGCTCATCCGCATCGCCGACGACGGCATCGGCATGAGCGCCGACGAACTCACCCTCGCCGTGGAACGCCACGCGACGTCGAAACTGCCGCGTGACGGCGAGGGCGCAGACGACCTCACCTCGATCGCAACCTTAGGCTTCCGCGGCGAAGCCCTGCCGTCCATCGGCGCCATCGCCCGCCTGACGATCACCACACGCGCAAAGACCGCGAACGATGCCGTCGCCATCGCCGTCGAAGGCGGAACCACAGCGCCTGTCCGCCCCGCCGCCTTCGAGGGCCAAGCCGGCCACGGCACGATCGTCGAAGTCCGCGACCTCTTCTACGCCACCCCCGCGCGCCTCAAATTCCTGAAATCCGAACGCGCCGAATCCGCCGCCGTCATCGAAGTGGTGAAGCGCCTGGCGCTCGCGAAGGCCGACGTCGGATTCCGACTCTCGACCGAAGAACGCACGGTCCTCAAAACCGCCGCCGAACCCGGCGACCTCTTCGACGGCCGCCTGCGCCGCATGAGCGCGATCCTGGGCGCCGACTTCGCCGAAAACGCGATGCCCGTTGACGTCACCCGCAACGACATCCACCTCACCGGCTACGCAGGCCTGCCGACATATTCGCGCGGCACGGCGGCCCAACAATTCCTCTTCGTCAACGGCCGCCCCGTCCGCGACAAGCTGCTCATGGGGGCAGTCCGCGGCGCGTACTCGGACGTGCTGGCCCGCGACCGTCATCCCATCGTCGCGCTTTTCCTCGAACTCCCCGCGCACGAAGTCGACGTCAACGTCCATCCGGCAAAGACCGAAGTGCGCTTCCGCGACGCCGCCCTCATCCGCGGCATGATCGTGAGCGCGCTGAAAGCCGCCCTTCACGCCGGCGGCACGCGCGCCTCATCGACGGTCGCCACCAGCACGCTCGACCGCTTCCGCTCAGAACAACGCGCTCCGTCCTACGCCTATGCGCAACCCGCGGCATCGCCACGCACCTTCGCCGAAGCCGCCGCCTTCTACGCCCCAGCCGAACCGCAACAGCGCAACTTCATCGACGCCCCGCCGCTCGCACGCCCGCTCGAACAACCCGCAAACCAAAACGGCCACGACCGCTTCCCGCTCGGCGTCGCAAGAGGCCAACTGCACAACACCTACATCGTCGCCCAAACCCAAGACGGCCTCGTCATCGTCGATCAGCACGCGGCCCACGAACGGCTGATGCTCGACCGGCTGCAACGCGCCATCGCGCAAAAAGGCATCGAACGCCAAACCCTGCTGATCCCTGAAGTCGTCGACCTCGACGGCCCCTCGGTGGACCGCCTGACATCACGCGCTAAAGAACTCGCCGAACTAGGCCTGATCCTCGAAAGCTTCGGCCCAGACACCATCCTCGTCCGCGAAGTCCCAGCCCTCCTCAAAGGCGGCGACATCAAAGGCCTCGTCCGCGACCTCGCCGACGAAATCGCCGAATACGGCGACGCCCTCTCGCTCAAAGAACGCCTCGACGAAATCTGCTCCACCATGGCCTGCCACAGCGCAGTCAGGGCAGGGCGCAGCCTAACGCTGGAGGAAATGAACGCCCTCCTACGCGAAATGGAATCGACGCCGCTCAGCGGCCAATGCAACCACGGCCGCCCCACCTACGTAGAACTCAAACTAACCGACGTCGAAAAACTCTTCGGCCGCCGCTAACGCAAAAGAGTCGTCATGGCCGGGCTTGACCCGGCCATGACGAGTTTATTGTTCTATCGCTTCCGCGGAAAGAACGGCGCCACAATCCCGCTCGGTTTGAACTTCGCCCACGTTGCCTGAGGCAACGCCAGCCGATCCGCAATCGCCCATAACGCCGGCGCATGAAACCCAAGCCCGATATGGGTTGAGCGCACCTCGATGTTCTCCGCCCGCGGCCCTTCCTTCTCAAGACAAGCACGCCATGCGACGACGCCGTCCGCCTTCGTGTAGATCGCCGTCGCCGGCACCGGGATAGGTTCAGCCAACTGCCGCATCCGATCCCGATTGCGCGGCACGTCCTCGCCGGTGATCATCTTCCAAATCACACCCACATTGTTCGCCGTGGCATCCGCAAACGGACTCCCCAGCGTAATCACCATCCGCACGCTGTCCGGAATCTGCCGCGCAATCTCACGCGCCATAATCCCGCCACGACTCCATCCGATCAGCGTCACCGGTAATTTGTGCTTCGCCTCAAGCGCCTTGATCTGCGCAACAACGGCCGGCAAATCCTCACCCGGCCGCCGCACATTGCGCCCGCGCTTCCATCCGTGGACGTCATATCCAAGAAGCGTCAGATACCGCCGAAGCAAGATCGTGGAATTATCATCCGCCCCAAACCCCGGCAGCACCACAACCCCATGCTTACGCCCACGTTTCGCCGTCAACAAAAACGGCGACGCCGCAAACAGGGCAGGGATGTCCGCCAACCCGCGCGGCTCCAACAACAGCAATCGTCGCGACGGCGGCTTGATCTCAGCTTCGGTGGGCATTCAAAGAGGCCTCCCGACGAGATAAGCTATAGAAAGAGCGTGCTCCAAGCGACAGAATAGGAACATGGGATTTCAGCTCAAATTCGGTCTTCCCTTCGCCCTGTTCGGCTTGCCGCTTGCGTGCCTGGCAGTGACGACGGAGCAGGGCACCGCTTGGTTCGTCGCGATCGCCGCATATGTTCTCGGCAGTGTACTCGTGCAATTTGAATACATGGAGATCGCTTACCGCACGCCAGCCACGGTGATTTTCACGCGGCTGCTTCTGTGCTTTGGCTTGGCCCTTCTTGCAGCGGTAGCGTATGCCGCTTTCGTAACCGGAAATGTCGATCAACTGTTGGAGGCTAGACGCGAATAAGCGGTCAACCCTGAACGCCGCGCACCATCAACAGAACCTTCGTGTCGCCGTACACACGCTCGTCCAGCGTCTCCACCCAATCGGGCGCGGCAAACATCTCGTCCTCCGCCATTTCCGCGATGACGACCGCATGCGGCGCCAACCATCCACCGCCGTCGATACTCGCCAAACCCCGCGCGACGAACCCCTGACGATAGGGCGGATCCATAAACACCAGATCGAACGGCCCGCCCGCGTTCGGCGGCATCTCGCCCAACGCCGTCGCATCGCGCCGCCATATCTTCGAAGCCCCCGTCGCATGCGCGGCCTCGACGTTGCGCCGGATCAACCCGCGGCTCTCATGATGATCGTCGACAAACAGCACATACTTCGCGCCGCGCGACAGCGCCTCAAGCCCCAACGCGCCGGTACCCGCAAACATGTCCATCACGCGCGCACCCTCAACCTTGAACCCGACGCCGAAATCGTTATGCGCCAGCACGTTGAACAAAGCCTCGCGCACCCGGTCCGACGTCGGCCGCACCCGCGCATCCTTCGGCGTCGCCAGCCCCAGCCCTTTGAACTTGCCCGATACGATGCGCATCACTAAACCCCCTCCCCCTTGCGGGGAGGGGTAGGGGTGGGGGTACCGCTGACTCGAAACTGCGCCGAACACGGAGAACGTTGCGCTGCCCGTACCCCCACCCCTGCCCCTCCCCGCAAGGGGGAGGGGGTGAGTTCTTCCGACCTCTGAGCAGCGACGCTCACGCCCAACCCACGCCCTTCTTGATGCCCAGCATTTCGCGCATGTTCTTGTTCGGAATCTCTTCGACCTGGCCCTCTTTCAGCTGCCCCAGATTGAACGGTCCGAACGACACGCGGATCAACCGGTTCACCTTCACGCCGATATTCTCCATCAGCCGGCGCACCTCGCGGTTCTTGCCTTCCTTCAGCGCAATCGTCGCCCAAGCATTGCCGCCCTGCTGCCGATCCATCTTCGCCTCGACCGGCTTGTAATCGACGCCGTCGATCCGCACACCGCGCAGCATCTTGTCGAGATCCTCCTGCATCAACTTCCCGAACACGCGCACCCGATACCGCCGCAGCCATCCGTTCGCCGGCAGTTCCAACTTCCGCGCCAGCTCGCCGTCATTAGTCAGCAGCAGCAACCCTTCGGAATTGTAGTCGAGCCGCCCGATCGAAATCACACGCGGCATGTCCGCGGGTAGCTTCTCGAACACCGTCTCGCGCCCCTTCTCGTCGCGATGGGTCGTCATCAACCCCCGGGCCTTGTGATACCGCCAAAGCCGCGCCCGCTCCGGTTCGCGCACCGGCTTGCCGTCGACGGTGATCTTCATCCCCGGCGCCACCTTGAACGCCGGCGTCGGAAGCACTTTGCCGTCGACGCTCACGCGCCCCTCGGCAATCAACCGCTCCGCATCACGCCGCGAACAAACGCCCGCCCGCGCCAGAACCTTCGCGATCCGGTCGCCGTCCGCACTCTCTTGAACCTTGTCGATCATGTGAAGTTCTTAGCAGACCACGCGAACGCCGTGGAACAAGCCCTTCGCCGCATCGTTCGGAAGGTTAAGACCACCCGAAACGTTGCGTCCGCGCGGGAGCCATGCCATTGCCACCGCCATGAACGACGCCGCCGACGACCGCTGGATCACCGTCGCCTTAGCCGAAGCTGAGGCCGCCGCCGCGCGCGGTGAGGTGCCCATCGGCGCCGTCCTCGTCGGGCCGAACCCGGGCGAGATGCTGGCCTCCGCCGGCAACGGCACGATCGAGATGCACGATCCGACGGCGCACGCCGAGATGCTGGTCATTCGCGCGGCGGCAGCACGCCTCGGCAACGAACGCCTCACCGGCGCGACGCTCTACGTCACGTTGGAACCCTGCGCGATGTGCGCCGGCGCCATCTCGTTCGCGCGCATCAAACGCCTCGTCTACGCCGCCGCAGACCCAAAGGGCGGCGCCGTCGCCTACGGCCCCAAATTCTTCGACCAACCCACCTGCCATCACCGTCCGGAAGTTGTGCGCCTCGCCGGCGACCGTGAAGCCCAATCATCGGCCCTTCTCCGCGACTTTTTCCGCGCCCGCCGCTGACCTTAGGCCTTGGAGGCCGCTCCGGCCGCGCGGTAAGGTCCGCCCCATCGCTATCGAGAAACATGGGAGAGAACAAATGAACTTCGATTTCACGCCCAAGATGAAAGAGTGGAGCAAGCGGGTCGGCGACTTCATGGACCGCCACATCATGCCGGCCGAGAAGGTCTACTACGACCAAATGAGCGAAGCGCGCGCCAAGGGCAATCCCTGGATCGTCGTGCCGGTGGTCGAAGAGTTGAAGGCGAAGGCGAAAGCCGATGGCCTTTGGAACATGTTCATGAACGAGAGCGAACACGGCGCGGGGTTGACCAACCTCGAATACGCCCCGCTCGCCGAGATGATGGGCAAGGTCGGCTTCGCCTCCGAAGTCTTCAACTGCTCCGCCCCCGACACCGGCAACATGGAAGTGCTGGAACGCTACGGCGACGACCGCCAAAAGGCGAAGTGGCTGAAGCCGCTCCTCGCCGGCGAAATCCGCTCGGCCTTCATTATGACCGAACCGGAAGTCGCCTCGTCCGACGCCTCGAACATCCGCACGCGCATCGAACGCAAGGGCGACCACTACGTCATCAACGGCCGCAAGTGGTGGTCGTCAGGCATGGGCGACCCGCGCTGCAAGATCATGATCGTCATGGGCAAGACCGACCCGGACGGCGACAAGTATCGCCAGCAATCGCAGATCCTGGTCGAAACCAACACGCCCGGCGTGAAGATCGTGCGCATGCTGCCGGTCTTCGGCTTCGACGACGCCCCGCACGGCCACGCCGAAGTCCTGTTCGAAAACGTCAAGGTGCCGGTTGAAAACCTGATCCTCGGCGAAGGCCGCGGCTTCGAAATCGCGCAAGGCCGCCTCGGGCCGGGCCGCATCCATCACTGCATGCGCACCATCGGCGCCGCCGAACGCGCGCTGGAATCGATGTGCAAGCGCCTGATGACGCGCGAAGCCTTCGGCAAGCGCATCTCCGAACACTCGGTCTGGGAACAGCGCGTCGCCGAAGCGCGCACCAACATCGAAATGTGCCGCCTGCTGACGCTGAAAGCGGCCGACATGATGGACAAGGTCGGCAACAAGGTCGCCCGCACGGAAATCGCGATGATCAAAGTCGCCGCCCCACGCATGGCGCTCCAAGTCATCGACGACGCGATCCAAGCCTGGGGCGGCGCCGGCGTCACGACCGACGCGGGCCTAGCACGTCTCTACGCCGGCCAACGCACGCTGCGTCTCGCCGACGGCCCGGACGAAGTCCACAACCGCACCATCGCCCGCCTCGAATTCGGCAAACACTCGAACCAAATGCGAATGGACGCGGCGGAGTAAGCGCCCTAAGCCACGCGGCTCGATTTTAGCGGCGTCAACGGAAGGGTCACGGTCACTTCGGTGCCGTGGCCCTCTTTGCTTTTGATCGTGAATTCGCCGCCGTGCAACTGCGTCAGTGACTTGACGAGCGCGAGGCCCAACCCCGATCCCCCATGCGCGCGCGCCGGATCGTTCGATGCCTGCTCGAACGGCCGCGCCAGCCGCGGCAGAACATCCGAAGGAATACCGATACCCGTATCGCGCACGGTCAGGCGCAAGCCCGGCCCGCGGCCGATGGCGTCGACCTCGATCCGGCCTTTGGCCTCCGTGAATTTCACTGCATTCGACAGCAGGTTCAGCATGATCTGTTTGAATGCGCGCTGATCCGCACGCAACGTCAAACCCTCCGGCTCGATATTCGCCAAGATCGTGACGTTCTTTTCTTCCGCCCGGCGCGACACGAGACGAATGCTGGCCGCGATCGACTCGGACACCAACACGTCTTCGTAGTGCAGCTCAAACTTGCCCGCCTCGATCTTCGACATGTCGAGCAAGTCGTTGATGAGATCAAGCAGCATCGCTCCCGACTCGTTGATAAGCGTCGCATATTCGGTGTAGCGCTGATTGCCTAACGGTCCGAACATCTCGCGCGAAAGAATGTCCGAAAAGCCGATGATCGCGTTGAGCGGCGTGCGCAGCTCATGGCTCATGTTGGCGAGGAAGCGCGACTTGGTATGGCTTGCGGCCTCGGCGCGTTCGCGCGCGGCGTTGAGTTCTTCTTCGAACTGTTTGCGCGTGGTGACGTCGCGCGAGACCGAGATCGCACCCTCGAACACGCCGGTCTTCGTATCGTTCACAAAGCGCAGATGCGTCTCGAGCCAAACGAACTGGCCGTCGCGATGCCTCACGCGGTAGACATAGCTGCCCGTCTCGTTGCGATGGCGCGCATTGGCGAGCGCCGCCTTGATTCCGGCGACGTCGTCCGGATGCGCGCCCTCGAAGGCCGTGCGCCCAAACATCTCCTTCGGTTCAAAGCCCAGAATGCGTTTTACCGCCGGCGAGACGAAAATCAAACGCCCCTCAGCCGAATGGCGCGCGATGATGTCGCTCGCCTCATCGGTCATGAAGCGATACGCGCCCTCGCGCTCCTTCAAGGCCTCTTCGGCCTGCACCTTGGCGGTCACGTCTTGCACGACGCCGATGATGGCTGCGATCTCGCCGTTCGGCCCGCGCTCGATATCGCCGTGCGTGTCGTAGATGTGTATTTCGCCGTTCTGCCGGAAGCCTCGCGTGCGATAGGAGAACGGAACGCCGTTCGTCATCGCGTTCGTGAACTTGACGACCACTTCGTCCCGGTCGTCCGGATGCATGCGGTCCATCAGCCAGCGCGAGTTCGGCCTGACGTCGGCGGGGCTCACTTCCAGAATATCGTAGAAGCCCGGCGACCACGTCGGATGCTTCGCGCCCGCCTCATGCCGCCAATAGCCGATGCGCGCGACGCGCTCGGTCAACGCGAACTGCATTTCCATCAGCTTCAGACGTGCGTCGGCCGTCAGCGCGGGAGCGCCGGCGTGTTCATGATCGGCCGATGAATTCTTCATATGCCCCCGAAGCCCGCAAGACGTAGCGTGCTACCAAGGCCAAACGTTAAACCACGCGCCGTAAAAAATGACTGAAGTGACAGGTCAGTCAACGACAGGCGTCGCGCGTTAAGTGCGTGATAACCCGCGCAATTTCGCGCTCAAAGTCGCGCGTTGGCCAAGCGCCAGGCCTCGCCGGCAAGGAATTGGCAAGCATTACCGAAGGCATTAGCATTTTCCGAACTAGCGTTGCCGTCGAGCCCACGCTTGTAAACGCCCTGCGCGATCGAAGCCAACCGGAACACCGAAAAGCTCAAGTAGAACGACCAATTCTCGATCTTCCCGCGGCCCGTTCGCTCACAGTATCGCTCGACATAATCTCGTTCGCTTGGAATCCCCGTCGCCGCATAATCGACGCCGACTAGCCCGCCCTGACGCGGGTTCATGACGTGATAACCCATGCAGTTATACGCGAGGTCGGCCAGTGGATGCCCGATCGTCGATAGCTCCCAGTCCAATACGGCGATCATCCGCGGTTCTGTCGGATGAAAAATCGTGTTCTCAAGCCGGTAGTCGCCATGCGCGATGGAAACGCTATCGTCCGTGGGAATGTTGTGCGGCATCCATTCGATCAGTTTCTCCATGTCGGGAATCTGATCGGTCTGCGCGCCGCGATACTGCGTGATGAAGCGTGACACCTGCCGGTCGAAATAATTACCCGGCCGCCCATAGTCGCCAAGCCCGACCGCCGCAAAGTCCACCTTGTGCAGCCGCGCCAGCACATCGTTCATGCTGTCGTAGATCGCCGCGCGTTCCGGGGGCGCGACGTCGGGCAACTGCGGATCGCGAAAGATCCGGCCCTTGAGATAATCCATCACATAGAACGCCGTGCCGATGACGCTCTCGTCGTTGCACAACACGTGCATGCGCGGCACCGGCACATCGGTCTCAGCCAGCGCCTTCATGATCCGGAATTCGCGGTCGACCTGGTGCGCGCTCTTCAGCAGCACGCCCGGGGGCTTCTTGCGCATCACATACTGCTTGGTGCCGGAGGTCAGCAGAAACGTCGGGTTCGACTGCCCGCCGCCGAATTGCTGCACGCTAAGCGGCGCCTCAAACCCCTGGACAGTGGTGCGCAGATAACGCTCCAACGCCGCCTCGTCGAAGCGATGGTTGGCGCGAACAGGGCCGGGTGCAAAGCTCATGGAGTCACATACACCACGCCGCCGCGCATCACGAAGCGCATACGCTCCATCGTGCGAACCTCGCGCGTCGGGTCTTTGTCGACGGCAACAATGCCGGCCGCCTTGCCGGCACGCTGCAACGCCGCCTGAATCAGCGGCCCGACCTGCACAGCCTTCTGCTTCTGCGCTTCCGACATGAACCCGCCGGTCTCGCCAAGAATGTGAACGTGGCAGTCGATCAACCCCGGCAACACGAACTGATTGCGTAAATCAATGACGCGTTCGCCGGTCGAAGCGCGCACGAATCCAGTCTGAAACGCCGCGATCCGTCCGTCCTTGACGACGATCGTCTGCTGTTTCAGCGGTTCTTGCCCCGGCACCGCAAACAGCGTTCCGGCATAGATCAGCTTCGTATCCGCCCGTGCAGGCAAACACGCGAGCGCAAGACCGGCGAGAAAAACAACGGCAAGTCGCAGCATCAGCCCTTAGCTCCCGCGCGCTTCGCGTATTCCCAGCCCAGCTCCGCCAGCGGCCGCACGTTCGCCGCCATCTGCGTCGCATGCGCGCTCGCCGCCGTCCCGTCACGCACCCGCCCGACGATGCCCTGCAAGATGCCGGCGATGCGGAAGAAATTATACGCGAAGTAGAAATCGAGATTCTCGATCCCCGGCCGCCCCGTGCGCTTGCAGTACATCGCGACGTATTCGGCTTCGCTGGGAATCCCCAGCGACTTCAAATCCGCGCCCGACAAGCTGCCGGTCCCGCCGCCCGTGCCGCCCGCAGGCATGCGCCACTGCATGATGTGATAGGTGAAATCCGCCAGCGGATCGCCGATCGTCGAAATCTCCCAGTCCAACACCGCCAGAACCTTCGGCTCGCTCGGATGCAAGATCATGTTGTCGAGCCGGTAATCGCCATGGACGATCGCCGCGCGCTCGCCAGGCGGAATGTGCTGCGGCAACCATTCCATCAACTTGTTCATCGCTGGAATAGACTCGGTCTCCGACGCGACATACTGCTTGCCCCAGCGCGAAATCTGCCGTGAGAAGTAGCTGCCGGGCTTGCCGAAATCCTCAAGCCCCAACTTCACGTGGTCGGCCTGATGCAGCCGCGCCAGCGTCTCGTTCATCGCGTCATAGATCGCGAACCGCTGCTTGGGGTCGATGCCCGGCAATTGCGGCTCCCAAATGACGCGCCCCTCGACGCACTCCATGACATAGAACATCGTGCCGACAATGCTCTCGTCCGTACACAGAACATAAGGCTTCGGCACCGGAAACCCGGTCGGATAAAGCGCCGAGATAATCCGAAACTCGCGATCCACAGCATGCGCCGACGGCAGCAACTTGCCCGGCGGCTTGCGCCGCAGCACATACTTCGTCTTCGGCGTCACCAGCTGATAGGTCGGGTTCGACTGCCCGCCCTTGAACTGCCGGATGGTCAAAGGTCCTTCGAACCCAGGCACGTTATCGCTCAAGTATTTCTCAAGCTTCGCCACATCGAGCGCGTGCTGAGGCGCGACGTCTTTTGTCCCGCTGAATTGCTCTTGGCGCGATGGCTGCGACATTATCCTGCCCTCGGAAATAGTGTTCTGTTGGGCGGCATTCTTAGCTGATTGGGCAGGCGAGGGAAGGGCGGATTACGCGCGTTCCCGCGCCACCGCGCGCCAGCCGATATCGCGCCGCGCAAACCCTTCCGGCCAATCGATGAGATCAACGGCGCGATAAGCCCGAGCCTGCGCCTCGGCAACGCTACGCCCGCGTGCCGTAACGTTCAGCACGCGTCCACCGGTCGCAATCAGCTGTCCGTCCTTGATCGCGGTGCCCGCGTGAAAAATCTCGACGCCCTCAACCGCCGCCGCACGATCGAGCCCGCGAATAACGGTGCCCTTGATCGGCGCCTCCGGATACCCCTTCGCCGCCATGACCACGGTCAGCACGACGTCATCATGCCAACGCACATCCATCGTCTTCAACCCACCGTCCGCCACCGCAAGCAACAAGGTCACGATGTCGGACTTCAACCGCATCATCAGCACCTGCGTTTCCGGATCGCCGAACCGCGCATTGTATTCGATGAGCTTCGGCCCCTCCTTGGTGAGCATCAGCCCGGCATAGAACACGCCCTTGAACGGCCGCCCACGCGACTTCATCGCCCGCGCGGTCGGCAGAATGATCCGCTCCAGCGTCTGCCGCTCAATCTCCGGCGTGAACACGGCGGCAGGCGAATAAGCGCCCATGCCACCCGTGTTCGGCCCAACATCGCCATCGCCGACACGCTTATGATCCTGCGCCGAGCCGAACGGCAGAACATTCTCCCCGTCGCAAAGTGCAAAGTAACTCGCCTCTTCGCCTTCCATGAATTCTTCGATGACGATGCTCTGCCCCGACGCACCGAACGCGCCCGAGAACATCGAGTCGATTGCAGCCGAAACCTCCGCCCGCGTCGCCGCAATGATGACGCCCTTGCCCAACGCCAACCCATCCGCTTTCACGACCACAGGCAGCGGATGATCGCTTGCATAATCCTTCGCCGCCGCCGCATCCGTGAATCGCCGGAACCGCGCGGTCGGAATCCCCTTGGCCGCACAAAGCTCCTTCGTAAACCCCTTCGACCACTCCAACTCCGCCGCCGCCCTCGAAGGCCCAAAATGCTTGATCCCCGCCGCCGCCAACCGATCGGCAAGCCCGCCGGCCAAAGGATTGTCCGGCCCGATCACGACAAAATCGATCGCGCGCTCCTTGGCAAAGGCGACAATCCGATCGAAATCCATCACATCGATCGCCACGCACTCGGCAACCTGAGCAATCCCGCCATTCCCCGGCGCACAGAACAACTTGGACGTCAGCGCCGAAGCGGCAATCGCCCAACACAGCGCATGCTCACGCCCACCGGACCCAATGACGAGGATTTTCATGTGAATTGCCCGAAAAAGACCTGGTGCCGCAACGGCGCGCGGCCTTGTAACATGGCCCCCAGATGAGTGAAACGGATTCGCCCCCGCTGATTGCCACGCCCGAGCCCCGCGCCGCCAACGCGCCGGAGTATTCGGTCAGCGAACTGTCCACGGCCCTCAAGAAGATGGTCGAGGACGGCTTCGGCTTCGTGCGTGTGCGCGGCGAACTCTCAGGCGTGAAGCACCACTCCTCCGGCCACATCTACATGGACCTGAAGGACGACCGCGCCTCGCTCGCCGGCGTCATCTGGAAAATGACCGCAGCGCGCCTGCGCGTGCGTCCGGAGAACGGGCTCGAAGTCGTCGCCATCGGCCGCCTGACCACGTTCCCCGGCCAATCAAAATACCAGATCATCATCGAACAGCTGCAGCTCGCCGGTGTCGGCGCGCTCATGCAGCTGCTCGAACAGCGCCGCAAGAAACTCGCCGCCGAAGGCCTCTTCGACGACGCGCACAAGAAGCCGCTGCCCTATCTGCCGAAGGTCATCGGCGTCGTCACCTCACCGACCGGCGCCGTCATTCGCGATATCCTGCACCGCCTGGCCGACCGCTTCCCGCGCCGCGTGATCGTGTGGCCTGTCGCCGTGCAAGGCGAACGCTCCGCTGCCGAAGTGACCGCCGCGATCCAAGGCTTCAACACGCTGCAACCCGGCGGCTCCGTCCCACGCCCCGACGTCATCATCGTCGCGCGCGGCGGCGGTTCGGTCGAAGATCTGCTCTCCTTCAGCGAAGAAAACGTCGTGCGCGCCGTCTTCGCCAGCACCATCCCGGTGATCTCCGCCGTCGGCCACGAGACCGACACGACGCTTATCGACTTCGTCTCCGACCGCCGCGCACCGACCCCGACGGCCGCCGCCGAGATGGCCGTGCCGGTGCGCAACGATCTCCTGCGCCAAATCAGCGACCGCGCGCATCGCCTGGAAACCGGCCGCACGCGCGTCTTCACGCTCGCGCGCCAACGCTTGACCGACCTCTCGCGCGCCCTCCCGCGCCGCGAACGCCTGCTAGAAGTCCCGCGCCAGCGCTTCGACCACGCCGCCTCGAAACTCGGCGGCGCGCTCACACTCCTGGTCCACAAACAACGTGCCCGCTTCGACCGCGCCTCGACCCAGCTCAGTCCGACGCCGATGCTCCAGTCCGCCCGTCGCGAGCGCGAGCGCGTGCGCGACCTCGCGCACCGGATGCAGCTCTCCGCCGGCCGCCGTGTGACCGATCTCGCGCAAAGCCTGAACGCCGCCGGCAAGCTTCTTGAAACCCTAAGCTACCGTTCCATTTTGGACAGAGGCTTCGCGCTCGTCTCAAAGACCGGCAAGGGCCTGGTCGAACGCGGCACGGAGATCAAACCCGGCGACAAAATCCAGCTGACTTTCGCTGACGGCACGGTGCCGGCGACCGCCACGGGTGCCATCGTTCAAGGCGCAACCCCGCCGGTCAGCCGCAAAAAGGTGAAGACGGCGGGCCAAGGCGACCTCTTCTAGTTCACCCCTGGGCCGGGTATCCTTCAGGTCAAATCGGAAGGCAGTTCGCATGAATATGATGGAACGCGGAATACGCGGCCCCGCCGTGTTGCAGTACCTGGACGGCGAGTACCGCATCCTCTCGCAAGGCACCTACGTGATCTGCGCCGTCACCGGCGCACAAATCCCGCTCGAAGATCTGCGCTACTGGAGCGTCGATCACCAAGAAGCCTACGCCAACGCCGACGCAGCGCTGAAACGCTACCGCCAAACACGCAAAAGGTAGGGGCGCTGATGCCCGTTCGCCGCGAGATACTCACCGGTGGCCTAAGCCTCGCCGTGTTGGCCGCCGTGGGCGCGCCCGCGCGTGCCGAAGCAGCGCTGCGCGGCGACTTCGTCCAAGGCACGCTCATCCGCGGCCGTACCGACCCGGGCGCAACGGTCATCATCGACGGCCGCAAACTATCGCTTTCGGCGAAAGGCGACTTCGCGTTCGGCTTCGCCTACGACCGCGAAACGCCCGGCGAACTGAAGATCAAGCTTCAAGACGGCGCTGCCGAAGACAAAACGATCGCGCTCGCCAAGCGCGAATACAAAATCCAAAACATAGACGGCCTGCCCGAAAAGTTCGTCGAGCCGCCGAAGTCGGTCCTGGCGCGCATCGAACGCGACAACAAACTCATCGGCGCCGCCCGCGCACGCGACACGGACGAAGCCTGGTTCGCCGACGAATTCGATTGGCCCGTCAAAGGCCCGACGACCGGCGTCTACGGCAGCCAACGTATCTTGAACGGCGTACCGAAGCGTCCGCATTTCGGCGTCGACATCGCAGTCCCCGAAGGCAGACCCATCCACGCCCCGGTCGGCGCGGTTGTCGCCATGGCCGAGGACGATCTCTACTACACCGGCGGCACCGTGATCCTCGACCACGGCCGCGGCGTCTCGACCAGCTACCTGCATATGTCGCGCTTGGACGTGAAAGTCGGCGACCGTGTTGCAAAGGGCGACGTCATCGGCCTCGTCGGCAAAACAGGCCGCGCCACCGGCCCACATCTCTGCTGGCGTCTCAACTGGTTCGCCGAACGCCTCGACGCCGCCCTCGTCGTACCGAAGCAAGGATGAACATGACCGCCCTGCAACGCTGGTACGACTACACGAAGAACCACAACGCCGAGGACCTCTGGGCGCTACTCCACCCCGACGCAGTCTTCGAAAGCCCGGTGGTCCACACGCCGCAACGCGGCCGCGAACTCACCTTCAAGTACCTGATCGGCGCCTTCAACGTCCTCGGCGGCCCCGGCTTCACCTATGTCGGCGAATGGCACGGCAAAAACAGCGCCGTCCTCGAGTTCAAGAAGGAAATCCAGGGCATCACAATCGACGGCGTCGACATGATCACCTGGAACGACGAAAACCAAATCACCCACTTCAAGGTGATGGTGCGCCCCCTCAAGGCGATCAACTTGCTCCACCAACTAATGGGTCAACAGTTAGCGCAGGCGCAGTCTGGGAGCGCGGGCGTCCCGCCCGCTCTTCCGTGACACGGCGCGGCTTTGAAAGACGCTCACAAAGCCGATACGGAACAATCGCCACCTGCATGGCACTCGCGTGGCTACCTCCCGCATTGGGAAGCAGGCGAAGTCGCACAATCGATCAACTTCCGGCTCGCGGACAGTTTGCCCGCAGAGGTGCTTGAACGCCTGTCCGAGGATCTCAAGGCCCTTGATGACGATGAGAAGAATCTGAAGCGCCGCATCCGCATTGAGGAAGCGCTCGATCGAGGGCATGGGTCAGGCGCGTTGTCGAGGCCGGCGATAAGCGAACTAGTCGAAAGCGCCTTGCTCCACTTCGACGCCAACCGATATCGCCTGCACGCGTGGTGCTTGATGCCGAACCATGTGCATGTGCTGATAACGCCGATCGCCGGTTGGTCCCTGTCCGCCATAACGCACAGCTGGAAATCGTTCACCGCCAAGAAGGCCAACGCTCTGCTCGATCAACAAGGTCCGTTCTGGGCGCCTGAGTACTACGATCGCGCGATCCGCGATGGCGCACACTACGCAACTGCCGTCGACTACATCGCGATGAACCCGGTCAAAGCGCGGCTGTGCGAGAAGCCTGACGATTGGCGTTTTTCGAGTTCATGGAAAGGCAGATAAGTCTGGGAGCGCGGGCGTCCCGCCCGCTCTTTTGGACCTAGACGCCCCCGATGCGTCGGACGCTCACAAAGAGCGGGCGGGACGCCCGCGCTCCCAGACTAACCCTTCGGCCACCGGCTGTGCAGCCACAGCCAGTTCGCCGGGTTCTCGCGGATCCGCGCCTCCAGAAACTGGTTCAAGGCCAGTGCCAACTCATACGTGTCCTTATCGCGGTCGCCGGTGTTCGGTATCGGAATCTCCGGATAGACCGTGACGCGGAAATGCTGATTGGGAAGCCGCTCGCACCACGCCGGCACGATCGGCGCACGGTGGCGTAACGACAAGGTTGGCGCGCCGGTCGCGGTCATCGCAGGCCGCCCGAACAGCGGCACCGCGATCCCCTCATTCATCTTCTGATCGACGAGCATCGCGAGAAACGCGTTGTCTTTCAGCGTCCGCACGATCGCGCGCGCACCGTCCGCGCCCTTAGCGGCAATCGTCGGCAGCCCGATCCGCCGTTGCTTCGAGATCCACGCATCGACCCAGGGATTGTTCGGCGGCCGATAGACGAGCGTCCCCTTCAAACCGCGGTCGCCGATACAGCGCGGCATCAATTCCCAATTCCCGCAATGTCCTGAAACGAAGAGCCCGCCTTTGCCCTTCGCAATCGCCGCTTCCGCATACTCGATGTTGACGATCTCGATCCGCGCGCCGGGCTTCAGCGCCCAGAATTTGTCGAGATGCGCATACTCCGCGAACGTGCGCCCGAGATTGTCCCACATCGCCGCGATATAAGCGGTGCGTTCGCTCTCGCTGAGTTCGGGCAGCGCATGCTTCATGTTGCGCTGCGCGCGACGCGTCACCGGAATGCGCGGACCTATCGTACGCGCCAGCCAGCCGCCGAAGTCCGACGCGTTCTTCAAACCGAGGACGCGAAACAGCCCCATCACGCTGCGGAACAGCGCGTACTCCAGCACATAAAGCGCCTGCGTCACGAATTTCGTGGCGCGCTTGATCGGTCTTAGTGCTTGACCAGTCCGGGCGGCGGGAACTGTTTCAGACATTGCTCGATGAACTGGTCGATGAGAGGCGTGGAGTCCGCGTCGAACTGCGCCGAGACCTTCAGCGCCTCGATGCCGCCGCGGTTGTCGGGATGGATACGCAGCAAATCTTTCTCGGTGGTCAGCAACACCGCGTCATACCGCAACGCCGTCTCGCGCAGATCTGCGAGATCGTCGTCGGTATAGGCATAGTGGTCGGCGTATTCCCGCGTCGCCTCAATCACGGCGCCGCAGGATTCAACGGTGGCGAAAAACTTCTTCGGATCGCCGATCCCCGCGAACGCAATGACGGGCTTGTCCTTCAGACGCTCGCGCTCGGAGGGCAGGGGCACGAGATGCGCCTTCAGCAAAGTCTTCTCGACCGGCAACAGCACGTGCCCTTCGCCCATCGCGATCACGGCCGCCGCGCGCGCCAACCCATCCTCGACCCGCTCGCGCAACGGCCCGGCGGGAATGATGCAGCCGTTGCCGAAACCCTTCGCCGCGTCGACCACGACGAACGACAAATCCTTGGTCAGGGACGGGTTCTGAAACCCATCGTCCATAACGATCACCTGCGCCCCGCGCGACACCGCAAGCCGCGCACCGGCCGGGCGATCAGGGGACACAATCGTCATCGCATGCTGCGCCAGCATCAACGGTTCGTCGCCGACGTCCGCCGCCGTATCCTCGCTCGCATCGACGACCATCGCGCCCGGAACTTCAGCCCCATAGCCGCGCGAGAGGAACGCAACGCGCAAACCACGCGCCTTCAACCGTTCGCCGACCGCGATGGCAATCGGCGTCTTGCCGGTACCGCCCGCGGTCAGATTGCCGACGCAAATGACGGGCGCGCTGGCGCGAAACGGCACGGTCATCGCCGCGCGCGTGCGTCCCACAAATCCGTAAAGCCAGCCGAGCGGCTTCAGAACGAAAGCCACGCTTTCGTTGGCGTCCGAATACCAAAAGTCAGGCGCGCGCATGGCCATTGAGCGTGCTCAAATAAGGTTTAAGGAGAGCGAACGTCCGGTCGAGCGGCTCCCGCGTATTGGCAACTTTCTCGGCCGCCTCACCTCGTTGCACGATTTCATCGACGTTGTCGAGAAGCGAGCGCAACCGCTCGGTCAATTGATCGTTGGAAGTTAACACCTCCGCCCCGCCGGCTTCGACCAAAATGCGGAAGATGTCGATGAAGTTGTGAATGTGTGGACCGCTGATCACCGCCGCCGAGAAGCGCGCCGGCTCCAACGGGTTCTGCCCGCCATGCGGCACGAAACTGCCGCCCATGACAGTCAGCTGACAGAGCTTGTAGAAGACGCCGAGCTCGCCCATCGTGTCGGCGATGTAGATCTCCGTGTCGTCGTAAGGCAATTCCCCGCGCGACCGCCGCGCCACATGGAACAGCGGCTCCAGCGACGCCGCGATCTGCGGCCCGCGCTGCGGATGACGCGGCACGATAATCGTCAGCAGGTTCGGAAACTGCGCCAGCAAATCCCGATGCGCGAACGCCGCAAGCTGTTCCTCGCCGTCGTGACTCGATGCCAAGAGCCACATCGGCCGATCGCCGATCGCAATGCGCAATTCGGTGAGCGCCTCGACGTCGAACGGCAAAGGCTCGCCGACAAGTTTGAGATTGCCCGGCACCTCGACATGCGTCGCGCCCAGCGCCGTCAACTTCTCGGCCACCGCTTCGTCCTGCGCGAGACAGAGATTGAACGTTCCCAGCAATTCGCTCGCCGCAAGCTTCGCCCGCCGCCAACCGCGGAACGACGAATCCGACATCCGCGCATTGATCAGCGCAGCCGGAATGTGCCGCTCTTTGATCTCATGCAGCATGTTCGGCCAAAGCTCGGACTCGACCCACAGCGCCAACCCCGGCTGCCAATAATCGAGGAACGCGCGCACCGCGCTGGGCGTATCGACCGGGACAAATTGATGAAACGCATTGGCGGGCAATCGCTCGCCCATCACGCGTCCGGACGTCACGGTTCCGGTGGTGACCAGCACATTCGTATCCGGCCGCAGTTCGCCGAGCTTGCGAATAAGCGGCAGCACTGAAACGGATTCGCCCACGCTCGCCGCATGAATCCAAACCAGCGGTCCCTTCGGACGCACACGGCCAGGCCGCCCGAGCCGCTCAGGCAGCCGGTCTTCGTCTTCCTTCCCGCGCGCCAACCGCTGCCGCAAAATGCGCGCGGCCAGCGGCTCGGCGAATCCGGTCGCGGCCCGGTACGCCGACAACAGCCGTGATGGCCGGATCACCATCACGCCGCCGCCTCCGCTGCCGTCAGCGGCGCCGGAGCCACTGGCTCGACCCCCATCAACTCATCCGCCGCCAGCGTCACGGCGTTAAGACCCTGCTCGACGGTCAGCCGCGCCGTCTCCTGCGAAGCCGCATCGGCATCGCGCGCGATATAGATCGGCTCACCCCAAACGATGACCCCGCGCGTGAAGGGCAGGGGAATGATGAAGCGGTCCCACGTTCCCAAAACTTTGCGCGAGCGCGCGCTGTAACTACAGGGAATAATTGGTACGCCCGACACGCGCGCCACGGTCACAATCCCGTCCGTCGCGCGCATGCGCGGCCCACGCGGACCGTCGGGTGTGATCCCGACATACTCGTTGGCCTTCAACGCCTTCAACATCCCGCGCAACGCCGCCGCGCCGCCCTTTTCCTTGTTGGAGCCCGGCTTAGCCGCCGACCCACGCACCGTGCCGTGCCCGAAATAACCGATCGCCCGCGCAATCAACTCGCCGTCGCGATGCATCGAGATCAGCATCGAAATCTTCGACGTCGTCGGCCACATCGCCGGCAGGATCAGCAAACGCCCATGCCAGAACGCGATGATGAAGGGCTTACCCTCGCGCCAAAACCGCTCCGGCACGGCGCCGTTTTGAATTGTCCAACGCCCCGTCGCCCAAGCCAGTCGGATGTAAACTGCAACCAGCCAGCACACGACGCGACGCGCCCCGTCGGACTTGCGTATCTGCCGCCATTTGTCTTTGAGAACGCCCACTACTCGGCCACCGCAGCAGGGGCCGCGCGCCCGCTCTCGGCGAACTGTGTGCGATAGAGCCGCGCATAAAGCCCACCCCGCGCAACGAGTTCGCCGTGCGAACCCTGCTCCACCACGCGTCCGTGCTCCAGCACGACAATCTTGTCCGCGTCCGAAATCGTCGACAGCCGATGCGCGATCACCAGCGTCGTGCGGTCCTTCATCAACCGCGTCAGCGCCGTCTGCACCGCGCGCTCACTCTCCGTATCCAATGATGACGTCGCCTCGTCCAGCAGCAGAATGGGCGCGTTCTTCAACACCGCGCGCGCAATAGCGATCCGCTGACGCTGCCCACCGGATAGGCGAACACCCGCCTCACCGACCTTCGTCTCATAGCCCTGCGGCAGAGCGAGAATGAACTCATGCGCCGCCGCCGCCCGCGCCGCATCTTCGATCTCCGCCCGCGCGGCGCCAGGCCGGCCGCAACCGATGTTGTCGGCAATCGTCTCATCGAACAAAAACGGCTCCTGCGTGACCAACGCCATCGCATCGCGCAGGGACCCGATCGTCACGCGCCGGATATCCTGCCCGTCAATCTCGATCGCCCCCTGCGCCACGTCATAGAAGCGCAGGATCAAATTCAACGCCGTACTCTTGCCCGATCCCGAAGGCCCGACCAGCGCCACGGTCTTCCCCGCTGGCACCTCAAACGAAACGTGATCCAACGCTGGTATCGCCGCGCCATACTCGAACGAGGCATCCTTGAACGAAATGCTGGGCGCAGCAGAAACCCTCAGCGCATCGCTCGTCGTATCGCCAACATCCGTCGGCGCATCGAGCAGCGCATACGCCCGCTCCGCAGCAGCGGACCCTTCGGACACCGCTGTATAGAAATTCGAAAGCGACCGGATCGACTGATACGACAGCATCATAGACGCCAGGAACGACGTGAAGTTCGCAATCGGCATCTCGCGCAACGCCGCATAAAGGATCACGGCCGCAATCCCAGCGCCGGCCAAAACCTCAGCAGACGGTGTCGCCGCGGCGCGCGCGGTCGCAGCCTTCATCCAATGCTTCATACGCTCGGTCACAATCGCACTCGCGCGCGCGATCGCGTGATCTTCCATCCGATAGGCTTTGACCACCCGCCGCCCGTCCAGCGTCTCGGACAAATGCGTAGCGAGATCGCCGGTCGACTCCATGCCTCGTGCCGAGGCCTTGTTGGTCTTGCGCCCAAGGCTGAGCGTGTAGAGCGCCGTAATCGGCAACACGCTGCAAAGCACCAACGCCAACGGCCAATCCTGGATGAACATAACGACGATCAGTGCAACGACGGTCAGCGTGTCCCGCACCAATCCCGTCGTCGTCCGCGTGACACTCTCGCGGATCAGCATGGCGTCGTTCAAAAACCGCGCCGCGAACTGCCCGGAGTGCATCGCGTTCAGCCGCGCCAAATCATAGCGCGTAACCTTCGCGAACATCGCGACCTGCAAGTCGCTCACGGCGCCCTGGCCGACCTGAGCCAGCGACACGCCGCTGACGTACGAAATTGCGGCCTTCAGCGCCATGACGCCGAACAGAACCGCCGGCAGCACATAGGCCATCGTCTGATCGCGTTTGATGAAGACTTCGTCGATGACCGGCCCAAGCAGATAGGCGAGCCCGCCGGTCAGCGCCGCTTCGGCCGTCATCAGCAGGATGATGACCGCGACCGTCGCCGCATACGGCCGCACGAAATCCTGCGCGAGCCGCAACAGCGGCCGCGTCCCTTTCGAACCGGCAGGAGAAGTCTTGGTCAGTTCAGCCACGCGTTGATCGTACCCGGCCCTTGGGGGCGTTTCGTCGGAACCGGCAAAACTATCACGCGCCCAGTGGGTTAACCACAACTGGAGGGCGCCAATGGTTACTAGCGGTTGCCCCGTTTTGCAGGCTTTCCACTGCTCTTTGCACCAGCCTTTTTCGCCGGGGTCCCGCGTTTGGCTGGCGTTTCGTTCGAACCCGTCAATTCGTCGGGCTGCAACAGGCGGTGCAGATGCACCACAAAGTACCGCATATGTGCGTTGTCGACCGTCGCCTGCGCGGCCGCCTTCCAAGCTTCACGCGCCTTTGTGTAGTTCGGATAGAGCCCGACAAAGTGCGTCTTAGAGAGGTCCCGAAACTCGACATTGTCGAGCGACGCAAGCTCACCGCCGAACACCAGATGCAAAAGCTGCTTCGCCGCCATGAGCCCCTCAACGCTTCCGAGGCGCGGGGAATGCCGCAACCGCACCGGCCCCGTCAAGGCAGCTTGATGTGCCCCGTCCGCGCCAAAATCGCCGCATGCACGGCAGGCCCCGCGCAAACCAAACTGCGATGCGTAGGCACCGCCTGATTGAAGGGCAGGGCAGCGCCGTTATGCATGGTCGCAAACCCACCAGCCTCCGCCACGATCAGCGTCCCGGCTGACGTGTCCCACTCATACTTCGACGACAACGCCATCATCGCGTCATACGTCCCGTTCGCAACCAGCGCCATGCGATAGGCGATGGAGGCGCGCTTCCCAATCTCCATCTTCGGCCAAGGCGTCGGCCAAGCCGGATGCTCGATGACGTCGCGCGCGACGAGCATGCGACAGCCCTCAAGCTCGCGCCGGTCGCTGACGTGGATCGGAGCGCCATTCAACGTCGCGCCGCCGCCTTTGACCGCCGCGAACAATTCCTCGGTGATGGGGTTATAGATCGCCGCCGAAGTCACAACGCCGCCGTCAACCACCGCCGCGCACACCGCGAATTCCGCCTTGCGCTTGATGAAGGCCAGCGTCCCGTCGATCGGGTCGACGATGAAGACGCGCTGCGACCCCAACCGCTCCGGCGTATCCGCCGTCTCCTCCGACAGCCAACCGTAATCCGTCCGAGCCGCACGCAGCCGCTCATTCAAGAAGCGGTCGACCGCAATGTCGGTCTCGGTGACAGGATTACCCTTCGACTTCTCCCAAGACTTCGAGACGCTCGCATACCCCTCGCGCGCAATCGCACCGGCGTCTCGAACAGCTGCGATCAGAAGGTCGCGATCATTCTCAGCTTCCCGCAACGGTCATCCCATCGATGCGCAGCGTCGGCGCATTCGTCCCATACTTGAACACCAAATCGTTCGCCGGAATCACCTGCGCGAACATCGCATTGAGATTGCCCGCGATCGTCACTTCGCTGACCGGATACGCAAGCTTCCCGTTCTCGATCCAGAACCCGGCAGCGCCCCGGCTGTAGTCGCCCGTCACGCCGTTGACGCCCATCCCGATCAACTCGTTGACGTAGAATCCCTGCTTGATGTCGCCGATCAATTCCTCCGGCGTCGCCGTCCCCGGAACCAGATATAGATTGCTGACCGAAGGCGAGGGCGGTCCACCCGTGCCGCGCGCCGCGTGCCCGGTGGTCGTCAAGCCCAGCTGCCGTGCCGACGCGCTATCCAGCAGCCACGTCTTCAACTCGCCGTCTTCGATCAAATTCATCGCACGGTTCGCAACACCTTCGCCGTCGAACGGCTTCGACCGCACCCCGCGCACGATATGCGGATCGTCGACAATCCGGATACCGGCGGCAAAAATCCGCTGCCCCATCTTATCCTTCAGAAACGACGTCCCGCGCGCGATCGAGATGCCGTTGATGGCGCCCGCCAAGTGACCGACGATGCTGTTCGACACCCGCGGGTCATAGATCACCGGTACCGACTGCGTACTGACCTTGCGCGGGTTCAGCCGCTTTAGCGTCCGCTCAGCCGCGCTCCGCCCAACCTCTTGAGGATCGGCAAGATCCGCCACATACCGCGCCGACGAGAAATCATAGTCGCGCTCCATATGCGTGCCTTCGCCGGCAAGCACGCTGACCGAAACTGAAACGCTGGTCGACGCATAGGACCCGGCAAACCCTTCGCTGGTCGCCAACGCCACCGCGCCGCGTCCCCAACCCGCAGACGCGCCTTCGCTGTTCGTAATCCCTTTGACCTCGCGCGCCGCGCCTTCGCAATTCTTCGCCAGGTCCACCAACCGCTCCGACGACGGCTCATGCGTGTCTTCAAGATCAAGCGACGGCCATGTCTTCGCCAGCAACTCGCGCGGCGCCAATCCGCAATAGGGATCCTCCGGCGTCGTGCGCGCCATCGCGACCGCCCGCTCGGCAAGTTGATCCAGCGTCCGCTCCGAAAAATCCGTCGACGACACCGCCGCCTGCCGCTTCCCGATGAAGACGCGCAAACCCAGATCGCTGGATTCCGATCGCTCGACCTCTTCGAGTTTGCCGAGTCGATACGACACGCTCGACGACACCGACCCGAACACGACCGCGTCGGCGGCCTCCGCACCAAGCCGCTTCGCCTTCGCCAACAAATTCTGAAGCAAGGAAATGCGATCGGTCATGTCGAACTCGCTGGGGGAGGGTGGTGCGCCGCCGCGAATGAACCGGCCAGCGCCAAGCACGTCAAGCACTGCCGCCCGAACTGGATGCCGCGTCCACCAAAATCAAGTAGAACAGCCCCGTGAGTTCCGGTCAGGACAAGAAAACGTGGCGCAATCCCAAGGCTTCGCACTCTTCGACACGCCCGTGGGCCTCTGCGCTATCGCGTGGGGCGAACGCGGCATTATCGGCGTGAGCCTCCCCTCCGGCGGAGAATCTCCGCTACGCGCCAATATCCGCAAACGCTTCCCCGACGCGGTCGAATCAGACCCGCCCCAATCCGTGCAAGACGCGATCACACGCATCCGCGCACTGCTCAACGGCGAAAGCGACGACCTCATGTCGATCGCGCTCGACATGGAAGGCATCGCCGACTTCAACAAAAAGGTCTACGCCGTCGCCCGCGCCATCCCGCCCGGCCAAACCCTGACCTACGGCGAAGTCGCCGAAAAACTGGAAGCCCCACCCGGCGCCGCGAGAGCCGTGGGCCAAGCCCTCGGCGCCAACCCATTCCCCATCATCGTCCCCTGCCACCGCGTCCTAGGCGCCGGCGGCAAAACCGGAGGCTTCTCCGCCCCCGGCGGCACGACGACAAAGATGCGCATGCTCAACATCGAAGGCGCCAAACCCAACAACGCCCCATCTCTCTTCAGCGACCTCCCCATGGCCGCCCCACCACGCCGCTCACCATACCCGCCGAAGCGCAGACGTTAGGTCCGCCGTGAGATCTTAAGGCCGTACTCATTCAAGTGAGCGACGATCGCCGACCTGACGCGTTCGTATAGTCCGCGCGGGATCAATCCATAGTCGAACCGCTTCGGCGCCGCGGGTCCCAGCGAGCGTATGTCCGGTCCCGGCCAGACAAACTCGTTCAGTTCATCCGTCACGATCCAAGACGGCAGATCGTCCAGCCCCAACCGCAACTTCGTGGCCGCGGGAAGGGCAACGGCCTTGCTGCCTGTTGATGGAGGGCGATGCGTTATCGGCGCGACGCTGACGAGAGTTCGGCCGCCTTCACGCCGAATGGTGAGCACGACAACGCAGGGACGGTCTTTCGTCCCTTCCTCTTGCCCGCGTTGTTGCTGATCAAACCAGAGATACGAATAGCGAATGACGAGGCCCGGAACAGGATCGGGCAGCGACATTTATTTGCGCCGCCGCTTGGGGCGACGAATTTCATGATCGAATCGAGCGGCCTCAGTCGGGGGCTCGGCCGCCAGCAAAGCTTGAATTGTCTCCGCGCTCATCTGCCAGGGGCGAAGCGCCCGACGATCAAGCTTCTTCAAGCGCTGATATTCAGTGGCCGATAGCAACACGTGCGTCTCCCGGCCATGATTGGTGATTGACACAGGTTCCTGAAGCGCCAAGTCGCTATAGCGGCCGAACGCGCGTTGATACGCGGCCGCGGAAACCATCGCCTTGGATTTTGTCCGAAATGCCATACATCCAGATTATACGTAAAACACGTATAATCCAAGATTAAGAAACGGCGGGTTTTGCGCGCCTCAAGCCGCGCCAACCCGCCAAACCTTGGTACGTCGCACCTCGCGATCCTCCAGCTCACGCGTCGTCTGTACATCGTAGACGGCAAGCTCGTGCAGATCTGCCTTGGGCAGATAGTTGCGCCCCGGATCGCCCATCAGCACCGTCGCGCCGCGCGCCGCCAATGCCATGAGCCAGGCGAACACGCGCTCCGACATCTCGCGCTCATAACAGACGTCGCCGGCGAGAACCGTCTCCCAACCATCGTCGCGGCCGATCAGATCGTCGAACACGCACTCAAGCCGCACATCGTTGACCTCGGCATTCAGCGTAATTGCCGCGACGGCAAAGTGGTCGATCTCGTTTGCAATCACCTGCGAAGCGCCCGCCTTCGCCGCCGCAATCGCCGACAGCCCCGACCCTGACGCGAAGTCCAGCACGCGCTTGCCCCGCACGCACTCTGGATGATCGAGCACCCAGCGCGACAGCGCTTGGCCGCCCGCCCATGCAAACGCCCAGAACGGCGGCGGCACGCCTTCGAGCGCCAGCTCCTCTTCCGTCTTGCGCCAGATCGGCACGATCTCGCTGGCGAGATGCAGCACGATCTCGGGCACCAACGGCGGTTTCAGAAGTTCGGTGTTGGCTTGAATGAACGCGGCGGGATCGTTCAAGCGCTCTTATCCGCGCGCGAACTGATGTTGAAGGCGATGCCCGCATTCTCCGCGTCAGGCACGCGCGCCAAAGGCTCGTTGTTGTTCGCGGGCTTCGCGCCCTTCGACGTCGCGAGGGCCAGCACGGTCATGTAGTCGGGCTGAATCTCCATCCGCGGCCCGAACCCCTTGGCCAGCAGCAGTGCATGCATCTTCGGCAAATTGTAGCACGGCACGAACATCAAGAGATGATGCTCAACATGATAGTTCACCCAGTACGGCGCCACCGTCGCCCGCCACAGCCAGTTCGCCTTCGTCGTGCGCGCGTTGCGCATCGGATCGTCGTTGTCCGGCACCACGGCATGCTCCGCGATGTTGCGGATGCGCGTGATCATCGGAAACCAGGTGAAAAACGGCAGCACCCAAAGCGCAAAATACAAATGCCATTGCCCCAGCGCCGCAAGCCCCCCGAACAGCAGAACGTTCATCGCAATTGGCCCGCCCAGCCGGCCGAAGCCCTTTTGCATCCGCTGCAAAAACGTCCCGCCCTTCAGCGAGAACGCCGAACGAACCTGCGCGACGCGCTGCTTGAACGTCGTCTGCCCGGTCAGATCGCGAACGATCTTGCGGTTCAGGCTTTCCTTCGTAATCGGAAACGGCGCCGACAGCGAAATGTCCGGATCGTTCGCCTGCTGTGTAAAGCGATGATGCTGCAGATGATACTTCCGGTACGCATAAAGATCCGTCAGCACCGGCCAAGCGCAAATCCACTGCGCAAGATTATCGTTCAACCGCTTGTCGTTCGTCAGTACGCCATGCGCCGCGTCATGCATCAGAATCGCAAGACCCAACTGCCGGGCCCCGACAAGCACGATCCCAACCACCCACACCGCGGGATGCGGCACAAGTGCAAACGCGGCCATGCAGGCGAAGATCACGCCCCATGCGTGCATCACACACAGAATCCCGCGCACGTCCGACCGCTTGCGCACCTCGGCAAGCTCGGAAGGCGTCAGGAACTGCGCAGCGCTCAACGTCATCAGGCCACTTTACCACGCCATCCGCACGCCGGTAGCGGGCAAGACCACCGCCGCTATGGCGAACATCGACACGACCTGAACCGCAAAAGCCAGCAACCGTAGCGTTACCGCCACGGTCGATCCGGACGCCACATGAATAATGGTCTGCGTAATACGCGCGTAGAGAACCAGCGACGGCAGGATATGGAACGCCGTGTCAGGAACCTGCAGATAGAGCCCCGCCAGCACCAACGCGCCGAAGACCGGCAAATTCTCGGTCGCGTTCAAATGCGCGCGGTTCAGCCGCCAATAAGCATCCGTCCCGTGCGGCGCGCCGGGTGTGAACGCCTGCGGCTTCTTTCGCCCCGACAACACCTCACCGATGCGCCAAGCGCCGATCGCCAGAACCAGCGCCATGGTCCACATCGCAAACAGCACCAGCGCCGCGAGCGGTGGCACAATCGGAATTCCAGACATACGTGAGGCCCCTCAGCCCGTGATCAGTCCGGCGAGGATAGCCGCAAGCATGATCAACCCCAAATCGCGGTTCGATTTGAATGTGGACAGGCAACTCGCGACGTCATCCATCTCAAGCCGCAGAATCTGCCACGCAAAATGCCCGGCCACGCCGGCAATGACGACAAAGAACCCGAGCCCAAGTCCCGCAACGGCTCCCGCCAAGACAAACAGCAGCCAGGCGCCCGCATAAAAACCGGCGAGCCAATACTTCGTCGAACTGCGGAACAACAACGCCGTCGATCGCACGCCGATCACCGCGTCGTCTTCCTTATCCTGATGCGCATAAATCGTATCGTACCCCAACGTCCACAACACGCAGCCCAGGAACAACAGCATCGGCGCCACGGCGAGCCCGCCCGTGACGGCCGACCACCCGAGCAACGCACCCCAGTTGAATGTGAGTCCCAAGAACGCCTGTGGCCAATCCGTGACGCGCTTCATGAACGGATAGATCGCGATCGGTACGAGCGACAACGCGCCCAACACCACGGAGAACCAATTCAGCTGCAACAACACCAAGAGCCCGACCAGAAGCTGCGCGACCAAGAACACGACCGCCATCGTGACACTGACTTGTCCCGACGGAATAGGCCGGCCCGCCGTGCGCTCGACCTTCGCATCAATGTCGCGATCGACGATGTCGTTATACGTGCAGCCCGCCCCGCGCATCACCGCCGCGCCGACGGCGAACAGCACGAAGAGCCACAGCACATAGAGGCTCCACCAGAACCCGACCGACACCTGGGTGGTCGCCAGCAAAATGCTCCACCAGCATGGCCACAACAGCAGCCAAATCCCGATCGGCCGATCCGCCCGCGCGAGCCGAAGATAAGGCCGTAGCGCCGCCGGCACGCGATCGACCCAGCTGACGGGTACGGCGTCGGCAGGCTTTACCTCAGCGGGCGGAACGGCATCGTCGGTTGCGCTCATAAGGCGATGTGTTAAGTGGAGCGACCGCGCGCGACAAGAGCCCCGCATGCCGCAAGAGCCGAACGACCTGACCTATCCCGGCGGCCTAACGCGGCTTTACGTCGATGCAACCCTGTCCCCGCAGGAACCGCTGTCCCTCGACGAAGCCCAATCGCACCTCGTCGCGCACGTCCTGCGCGCAAAAACCGGCGACCGCGTCCGCCTCTTCAACGGCCGCCACGGCGAATGGTCCGCAACCATCACGACCATCGCCAAGCGCACCGTCACGCTCACGCTCGAAGCCCAAACACGTAAGCAAGAAGGCGTACCCGACCTCTGGCTCCTGCTCGCGCCGATCAAAAAAACGCCGCTCGACTACATCGTGCAGAAGGCGACCGAACTCGGCGTCGCCCGCATCGCCCCCGTCATCACCCGCCGCACCATCGTCGAACGCGTCAACCTCGACCGCATGCGCGCGAACGCTATCGAGGCTGCCGAACAATCCGGCCGCCTCACCGTGCCGGAAATCGCCGAACCGCAAGACCTCGCGAAGGCGCTCGCCGGTTGGGACGCAAACCGCAAACTCATGTTCTGCGACGAAGCCCGCGACGCGCCGCCCGCGGCAGTCGCACTTGCGAAGCACCCGCGAGGCCCATGGGCCATCCTCACCGGTCCAGAAGGCGGCTTCGATCCCGCTGAGCGTGAATTGCTCCGTAGACTGAGTTTTGTCGTCCCCGTGTCGCTGGGGCCACGCATCATGCGCGCCGACACCGCGTCGCTCGCCGCCATCGCTGTCTGGCAAATTACACAGGGTGATTGGAGTTAATCGGATCACCCCTTGCGCGGCGGGGTATCGAAAGCCTACATCAGGCATCCCTATTGAGGTGCCTTGATGTCAGTCCCGCAAGCAGGCGGCGGTCCAATCACATCCAAAGCCGACCTCGTGAATGCCCTGGCCGACGGCGTCAAGCCAAAGACCGATTGGCGCATCGGCACGGAACACGAGAAGTTCGGCTACGACCTGAGAAACTTCGCGCCGCTGCCCTACGAAGGCACGCCCGGAATCCGCGGCATGCTCGAAGGCATGCGTCGTTTCGGCTGGGAAGCGATCAACGAAGGCGAGCACATCATCGGCCTGAAACAAGCCGGTGGCGCCATCAGTCTGGAGCCCGGCGGCCAGTTCGAACTCTCCGGCGCCCCGCTCAAAAGCATCCACGAAACCTGCAACGAAGTGAACACCCACCTCGACCAGGTGCGCGAAGTCGCCAGCGAAATGGGCGCCGGCTTCATCGGCCTCGGCTACAACCCGACCGCCCGCCTCGCCGACGTGCCCGTCATGCCGAAAGGCCGATACGGCATCATGCGCAACTACATGCCCAAAGTCGGCGGCCTGGGCCAGGAAATGATGTTCCGCACCTGCACGATCCAGGTGAACCTCGACTTCTCCTCCGAAGCCGACATGGTCAAGAAGTTCCGCGTCGGCCTTGCGCTCCAACCCATTGCGACAGCGATCTTCGCCTCATCGCCTTTTCGCGAAGGCCGCCCCAACGGCTTCGTCTCCTACCGCGCGCACGTTTGGACCGACGTCGACAACGCCCGCTCCGGCATGCTGCCTTGGGTCTTCGACGACGGCATGAGCTTCGAGCGTTACGTGGACTACGCGCTCGACGTCCCGATGTACTTCGTCTACCGCGACGGCAAGTACCACGACGTTGCCGGCAAATCCTTCCGCGACTTCATGCAGCGCAAACTGCCGGGTCTCGAGAAACACGAACCCACGCTCGCCGACTGGGCCGATCACCTCACGACGATCTTCCCCGAAGTGCGCCTGAAGAAGTTCCTGGAAATGCGCGGCGCCGACGGCGGCCATTGGCGCCGCATCTGCGCGCTCCCCGCACTATGGGTCGGCATCTACTACGACCAATCCTCGCTGGACGGCGCATGGGACCTGGTCAAAGACTGGACCGCCGAAGAACGCAGCGCGCTCCGCGAAGCCGTGCCGAAACTCGGCCTCAAAACCCCGTTCCGCAACACCAACGTCCAAGCCATCGCCAAGCGCATGCTTGAACTTTCGCGAGCCGGCCTACGCGCCCGTGCCGAAAAAGACTCGATCGGCGGCAACGAAGAGGGCTTCATCGAACCCCTCTTCCAAATCGTCGAAAGCGGCAAAACCCGCGCTGAAGAACTGCTGGAGCGCTACGAAACCGCCTGGGGCCGCGACGTCACGAAAATCTACGGCGAGTGCTCATACTGAGCCGCCGACATCGACGTTAACGCTAACCATACAACGCCGCCGCGAGTGACTTCGCGCGCGTTCCGATGAAAGCTGTCCGCCTGCGATCCGGCGTAAGGGGAGGGGGCATGGCCTTGCCCTTGCACGGCGCCAGTGCTGGACATGACCGAACCCAACTACCAAGACGCTGAGATGATCGAGCAGCAGCCGCCGCGCTTGGCGCTGCCGCCGCCGTCCTATCGCATGCCCGACCAAGGGCCGATCGCGACAGGCATCGTCGACGCCGTCCTGCTCTGGATCGAAAAGCGCCCGCTCGCCGCCGCCGCCGTCATCTTCGCGGCCCTCACCGCGCTGCATCTCCTAATCCTGAATCTCACCGGCATCGCGAACGGCCTCTACATCGGCGACACCTTCATCTTCGCCGCCGGCTCGACGCCCATCGAGATCGTCCTGCTGGCGTTCGTCGCCTACAACGTCGTCCTCCCGACACTGTTCGCCCACGCCTGCATCAAAGCCTACGACGACCTCCGCCCGACCATCGCGTTGGACGAACGCCAGTTCGGCCAAACGCGCGCGAGCCTTCTCGATCCCTTCTACATGGTCCGTCTTATTGCCGGCCTGCTCTGGGCCGTCCTGCTGACGCCCGTCTTCGGCAGCCTCTTGCGCAACGCCATCCCTGGCGACGGCGTGACCGCAGCGCTGCTCACGATCTGGATGTACATCCGCATCGCGCTCACCTTCGGCCTGCTTGGCGCCAGCATCGGCTTTATCGTGATGCTGCATCACCGTTTCCGCGTCACCACCGCCGCCTACCTGAAGGTCGATCTGTTCGACACGCAGGCGCTCCAGCCGGTCGCGAAATACGCCCGCCGCGTCGCGCTCTATCTCATCATCTTGCTCGCGCTCGCCGGCCCCGCCGTCGCGCAACCCGACGCCATGACGGCAAGCGCCATCTTGCTCGGCTTAGGCATCGTGCTGACGATCGTCGCCGTCGCTGGCGCGATGTGGGGCGTCCGCCGCGCCGTCCGCGCCGCGAAGAACACCGCGCTCGCCGAACTGCAAACCTATTCGCGCGAACTCTGGCGACGCGCCTACGTGAACAACCACGTCGCGGAAGCCGTGGCGATCCCGGCCTTGGGTGCGATGATCACCGTGCGCAACGAAATCGCGCGCATCTCCGATTGCCCGGGCGGCTGGGCCGTGCTCGCGCGCGTCGCGACGCTCACGCTTATCCCGCTCATCTCGTGGTTCGGCGGTCAGCTCGCGGCCGAGGTCATGGCCACGTTCGCGCCCTGACCGCCGTCACCGATTACTTCAACAGGCCTTCCGCCCTCATCGCTTCCTGCACGTGCGGCCGCGCCGCGACGCGTGCCTGAAACGCCATGACGTTCGGATAAGCCGACAGGTCGATCTTCAAGAAGTTCGCCCAGTTCGTCACGGTGAACAAATACCCGTCGGCCACCGTAAACTGATCGCCCATGAGGTACTGCTTGCCCGCCAGCGCTTTGTCGAGCTGCGCATAGCGCGTCAGCAGGCGCGCGACCACTGTCTTCTTGTATTCATCCGGCGTCGTCGGCGCGAACAACGGCGAATAGCCCTTGTGAACTTCCGTCGAAATAAAGTTCAACCACGACTGCAAACGATAACGCGCCGGCGTACCGTTCGGCGGCGCCAGATGCGCCTGCGGATTCTGATCCGCGATATACTGCAGGATCGCCGGCCCCTCGGTCAGCGCATGACCGTCGTTCAATCCCAACGCCGGCACGTAGCCCAGCGGGCTGACTTCAAGATAATCGCCGTCGCTCGACGTCTTCTTCGACTGCATATTCACTTTGTCGAGTTCGAACTTTAGACCCGCCTCGCGCAACGCGATGTGCGGCGACAACGAGCACGCGCCCGGCGCGTAATAGAGCTTCAACATGCAAGTCCTCCGATCATTTTGGTTTCGACGGCCGTCTAACTAAGCTAAAGCGCGCGCCTTGGCGAGAGAGACGTCATTCACACCCCCGCGCGCGGGAAATCAAACGGCCAGGAGCAGGATCGCCACCCCAGCGACCACCAACCCCATACCCACCAACTCGCGCGTGCTGACCTGCTCGGAAAACACGCGCCGCGACACGGCCTGCGCAAACAGAACCTCGATCAGCCCCAGCGTCCGCACATTCGCCGCCGACGTCAGCGAGAACCCCAAGAACCAAAACTGCGAAGCGAACGCACCCATGAACCCCGCGAACAACGACTGCCGCCACAACGCAAAGCTCTTCATCAACGCCGCACGCATGAACAGCGACATCCAAATCCCCAGGATCAACGTCTGAATGCCCAGCGACCAAACCAACGTCGTCGTCGCGCGCACGAAGTAGAGCCCGTCATCCAACGCCAAAATCCCGCCGCGAAACCCAACCGCCGCGATCGCATAAAGCCCGCCGGACGCAATCCCGAACAGGGCAGGGCGCAACGCCGCCGCATTCCAAGGCTCGCGCGGCTTCACCGCAATCAGAAATACACCCGCCGTCGCAACGACAATCGCACCAGCTCGCCACCACGTCAGATGTTCGCCGAGAATAATGAGCCCGAACACGGCCACCTGCACCGCCTCGGTCTTGCCGAAAGCGGTTGCCACCGAAAACGACCGCTCGCGCATCGCCGCCAGCAGCATCGCCGTCCCGATGATCTGCGCCACCGCACCCGCGCCCGTGAACGCAAGAAACCGCTCGTTGGCCGCAGGCACCGCCGACCCGCTCGCCACCGTCACGATCGCCAAAAAGGCCAGCGCGAACGGAAACCCATAGAGAAACCGAACCTGCGTCGCGCCGATCGTCCCCAGGGTCCCGGTCAAACGGCTCTGCATCGCATTGCGCGCGGTCTGCGCCGCCGCCGCAATCAGGGTCGCGAAAATCCACAACAAGGGGAAGGTCTTTAGTTCGAGGGATATCTAACGATCGCAACCGCAGCAAAGCTCAGATTCTGACAACAGCCGCATCAAATGTGATCGCCGCAGTCTGCACCGCCCGACCGGCCCCGTGCTAGACCACGCCACCAAAAACAAAAGGAGAGAACCATGACGGCCAACCTTTATGCGGCGAGCGTCCCCGCCTTCCTGCAAATGCTGAAGAGCCTTTCGTCGATCCTGACCAAGGCGGCGGCACACGCCGAAGCCAAGAAGATCGACCCATCGGTATTCATCAGCGCGCGCCTCGCGCCCGACATGCACCCGCTCGTGCGCCAGATTCAAATGGTAAGCGACACCAGCAAAGGCGCCGCGGCGCGTTTGGCCGGCGTCGACGTGCCCAGCATGCCGGACAACGAAGCAACGTTCGCTGAACTGCAACAGCGGATCGCGAAGACAGCGGACTTCCTGAACAGCCTGAAGCCTGAACAGTTCGACGGCAGCGCCGACCGCAGCGTTGAACTCAATGTCGGCGGTGGCCAGAAGATGACGTTCAAAGGCGCGACCTACCTCACGCACTTCGCCCTGCCGAACTTGTACTTCCACGCCGCAACCGCCTACGACATCCTGCGCCACCAAGGCGTGGAAATCGGCAAGCGCGATTTCCTCGGTCCGATCTAAGCAACATCGAAGAAAGAAGCGCCGCGTCCGAAAGGGCGGGGCGCTTCTTGTTTATGCGCGAACCGACAACCAATGATCGCGAACGAGCGCGTTGAAATACGCCGACCGCTCTTCGAAGAAGAAGAGCCGCCCGCCGTCGACCTCGATCACGCGCTTGGTGCCCGGAATACGCTCCGCCAACCAATGCGCCCACTTCTTGTCGAAATAGACGTCGTCGGTCGCCCATGCGATCAACGTCGGCGCCTCGATGAACCGCAGTTTGCGTTCGATCGCCACCGTCTGCGCGCAATCGAAAGCGGCGACGAACCGCTCAAGCCCACGCACCCGGTTGGCGTTCGCGAAGTAAGGCCGCAGATACGCATCGATCGTATCGTCCGAAACGCTCGCAGCGTCTTCGTAACAAGGGCCGAGCGCCCCGCGAAACACGCTCTTGTCCGCCAGCATCGCGCTCAACGTATCGCGCAAGCCGCCCGCCGCGCACATATCGACGAACCCTTGAAACGCTTCCGGCGGCCAATTGTCGTGCGTATCGCAATCGGTCAGCGTCAAGCTGCGGATCCGATGCGGATTGTTCACCGCGAAAATCTGACAAACAGCACCGCCGCCGTCATTGCCGACAAGATCAACCTTGTCGATGCCGAGCGCGTCCAAGAACTGCGCCAACATCACCGCCTGCGCAATGCTCGAGACATCCTGCGCGTCCGACGCCTCGGTCGCGCCATGCGCCAGCGTGTCGATCGCAATGCACCGCCGCACATCGGAAAGCCCCGCCAACTGGTGCCGCCAAATGTAACTGTTGACGACCACGCCATGAACGAACAGCGCCACCGGCCCCTTGCCCACATCCGCATACGCGATGCGACCCGAAGGCGTATCGACGAACTTCTTCGCCGCTTCGAACGTCTTGCTGTCCATTGCGCTATGCCGCCTTTTCGCAGTGCGCTTCCAGACGATACCCGTCCGGATCGACCACGAACGCCGCGTAGTAGTTCGCGCTGTAATCCGCGCGTACGCCGGGCTTACCGTTGTCTTTGCCGCCGCTCTTGAGCGCCGCCGCATAGAACGCATCGACCGCCTTGCGCGAATCCGCGACGAAGCAGAAGTGCAATCCCGACTTCGCATCCGCCTTCACCGGATGCTCCGTCTGCCCCAACCAAAACTGAATGGCCTTGCGCCCGTACCCGGCGGAGTCCTCGCCCGGCGCCAAGCACTCATACCCAAGCGGCTTCAGCGCCGCGTCATAGAACCGGCGCGCCACCTTGATGTCGCGAACGCCGATCGAAACGTGATCCAGCATGACTTTCTCCTCGCTCCTGCTGGCCGGCGACCGCCGCCAGCCTATATAACCGTCATGACGGTTATACGAGTAATGCGCGCTTAACCGCTTGTCAACCGGCAAGGTGGTTAGTAGGAGAAGCAATGGCCGAAGCCCAGAAAACCGCCACGGAAACGCTGATCTCGACGGCGCGCGCCGACCTGTGCCTGGACTTCGCCAACAGCCGCTACTGGCGCGGCACAGGCGAACCCACCGAAACGCTCGAGACCTTCAACGACGTCTTCACCTGGCTCGCCGCAGCGAACGCGCTCGACACAAAAACAGTCGAGGCGCTGAAACAAAATTGGCAGCCGTCCGAGTCGGACCACGCCGAAACAATCCAACTGCGCGAAGCGCTCTACAGAATTTTCTCCGCCGTCGCCGCCCACGCGGAACCAGCATCCGCGGACATCGAAATCTTCAACCACAAACTCATCGCAGCCCCCGCACGCACACAACTCGTGAAGCAAGACGGCGCCTACCTCTGGCGCGCCAACCTCAAACCCCAACTCCCCGACTTGCTGGCGCCGATCCTCTGGACCGCAGGCGACATGCTCGCTGAACCCCGCCGAGACCGCGTCCGCCTTTGCGCCAACGAAAAATGCGTCTGGCTCTTCCTAGACGACAGCAAAAGCGGCACCCGCCGCTGGTGCGATATGAAAGCCTGCGGCAACCGCGCAAAGGCGCACCGGCATTACGAAAAGAAGAAGAAGGCGAAGTAGTCTGGGAGCGCCCGCTGTTACTCCACGAGCGTCAGCCCGTCCATCTCGGGAAACGCCGCCTGCGCGGCCCAGCCGCCGCCACCTTCCGACACCGCGAACACGACATCGTTGTCGCCGCGTCGCAGGTGAAGCTGCAACGCGTCATACAAGCCGACGGTCCCCAGAAACCGATAGTCGCGGCTAGCCTGCGAGTCGTCGCCGATGAAGAGCAGCGCGCCGTTCAGATACACGCGCACCCGATCGCTGAAGCCGAACCGCATCGCGACCGAACGCGTGCGATCGGCACGTACGACGACACGCGCAAGCACGGTGGGCGCCTTCTCCGTCCAGGGTGCAACGCGCGCCAGATTTGCGATGCCGTTGCTCTCGATCGCAAGCCGCGTCCAGGAAACGTCCTGCAGCCTGTTCGCACCCGCCGCGGCCAACGCGTCCGCCTCTGCAAATGGCGCACTCACGGACCACGTCCGAACATGCCCAGGTATCAGTTCCGCTAGCGGCTCCGCGGGCGCGGCGTCCTGCGCGCCCGGCGTGATGTCGATGTTCGCGAAGTAGGCGCCGCCCAAACTGCCCTTGAGCATCACAAACCCCGCCTTCCGCTCCCGCTTCAGATCATGCACGACGAGTGTCGGCGTGTCGGAATTGACGAACACGCGCGCCGAGTCCTCGCCGATCTCAAGCCGAACCCGCATCCACACGCCCACCGGAAAAATCGTCTGCGCGTTGTACTGCTTGTAGATCTGCCACGCCGTCATGCCGTTGATGACGGGCGTGTACTGCATCGAGTCCGGATTACCGTTCTGATGCGGCCGCAAATAGAAATGCTCGTAGTTCCCGCCATCTTGTCCGCGAAAGATGACGCTCGGAAAACTCTGCTTGGTGTTCGGCACCGCCATGTCGAACGCGATCACCCCCGTATCGAAATTCGCATCCGCCAACCTCGCATTCGTGCCCACAAGCAAAAGCGCCCGCTTCCCCTGAAACTCAACAACCTGCGGCGGAGCCCCCTCAAACTGCCAACGCGGCGAGTCTGGCGCGATCGGAGCGGCGAGCCCCGGCGCAATGCTGGCGACAATCAAACCAATCAGAAGCAAGCGCATCGACCCCTCCGCCATCGTCGCATCGGCGTATCATCGGCGCGCAGGCGAGGCCCCACCGGCGCGTCAATTCTGACTGGGATGTGAAGCAAACGCTCTTATCTGGCCTGATGCCGCCGCGGGTGAGGCCGCTGACGTTCATTCGGCGAGCGCGGCTTGAAGCGACGCCACGATTTTGCGCAGTTCAGCACCGCCGTCAGGCGCCCCGTCCCAAATGAGCCGTAGCTCCGCGTCGCGCGTCACAACACGGCTGGCAAGAACGCGCGCTGCCGCCAACGCACGCACCATAAGTTCGTCGTTTGGGCGCGGGGGCGGTTGCTCGCCCAGAAACGACGGCCACATGTCGTGTGGCCATGTTCCGCGCCACAGCGCTACGAGGCCCGCAAATGCATACGCCTGGCGCTCGGACTGCTCATTGGGTCGGCCGTATCCGCTCAAGCCGTCTGCTTGGCTGCCGAACTGCTCAATGACATTGGAGACGCCGGTCATCTCGATCCACTGCAGAAGTCCCTCGACGGCCTCAACATCGCCGAACGGGCCTGGCTTTGTGATCGAGCGCCGTGCGTTCCACTCGCCGCCAGACCGTTCATACAGATCAGCCTCACGCTCCTCTGGTGATCGAACGCAAGGGAAAGGGGGCCTGCCTTGGGCAACTGATCGAACGGCATCGGCGTCATGGTGGAAGAGACTTTCGTGCGCGCGCGCTTCCTCGAAATCGACTTCGCGATAGCCGCCCGCCGCCGCCGTCATCAGGTAATAACCGTCGATCGCGCCCGATTCGGATGCGTAAAGTTTCTTGCCCTTGAGATTCGCACGCACCGGTACGTTGCCGAGCAATCGACCTTCTCCGGAAAGCTTGGTTACAAATGCGGGCACGCGCCGCGCCCGGTGATCTTTCACGCATAGCAGCGCCGCCGCGTCGGTCGCGAAAGTCCCCTCAAAAACGGCAACTTCACGCGCGCCAACAACTTGCACGACAATCAACGCATCGGACGGAGGGCCGGCAGGAAGCGCAAACACATCGCCGGACTTCGGCGCAGGCAACACGCGAACGCCCGAAGCCGCGTCCTGGAGGCGCGAGGCGAGTTGATCCATGGCGCTGTCGAACGCGGCCCCGTCGCCGCCTTCGTGCCACAGTCCCGAGAGCTCGGACGTCTCGCGGTCCGCAATCCGTGGCAAGATGCTCAGCGCCAACAATCGCAACGCCTCCTGCGCGCGGACTTTGCGGACAATTTCAACGACAAGGTCATCGACAGCCCCACCGCCGGCTCGCCCGAAAGCGAGCGCGACGATTTCGCATGCCGCCCAAGCGGCAGAACCGGCATCGACTTCGATATACCCGCCGGCCTCGACGGCGGCGATCTTGCGCAGCGCCTTGATCAGACCCTTGGAGGGTGAAGCTTCCAACGTGTCGAGAAAGTCGGCCGCGTCGTCGTTGTCGAAAGGCCCGGAACCCCAAGCACCCATCAAGCCCTCGTATTGCCGATCAGTCGCGCGTGACGCCCAAATAAAGCGACGAACATTTTCGCATACGTTTGCAGTGCTCAAACCTCCAACCGAAACGCATCACCGTCGCGCACGATCCGCCCGGCGGTAGCACCGGCGAAATGCGTGCCGATGATCAGCGTCGGCGTCCCCGCCAAACGGGCGAACACCTCGCGCCGCGTGGCGGTCGACGCGTTCTGATCAAAGTCGACGGTCGCGGCCCACTCCGGCCGCGCCATCTGACAAGGATGATGGACGAAGTCGCCGGTGATCAGCGCCTCTTCGCCCTTCGACGATATGCGCACGCTCACATGCCCTGGCGTATGGCCCAGCGTCGGCACGAAACTGACCTCTGGCGAAATCCGATGATCCGTCTCGACCAAATCGACGAGCCCCGCCTCGAACACCGGCCGCACCGAATCGGAGAACACGCTGATCAGCTCTTCATGCTCGCGCTGATCGCGCCAATATTCGAACTCCGTTGCGCCCATCAGATACCGTGCGTTCGGAAACGTCGGCACCCACTTGCCGTCGACCAGCATCGTGTTCCAGCCGACATGGTCGACATGCAGATGCGTGCACATCACGGTATCGATGGACTCCCGCGCAAACCCCGCGGCTGCAAGATCGCGCAAGAACGGCCCGGAGAGATTGTTCCACCCCGGCACGCCGCGCCCCTGCTTGTCGTTGCCCAGACACGTGTCGACGATCATCCGCCGCCCCGGGGCCTCGATGACGAGCGCATGAATGCTCATCTTCAGGCGCCCTTCATCGTCCATGAAATGCGGCGCCAGCCACGGAATCTGCAACGCCGCCTCGCGCGTCGCCTGCGGCAGGATGAACCGTGTGCCGCCGGTCGCTTCCAACTCGACGATCTTGGTGACCGTCACATCGCCGATGCGCCAGCGTTGCATGGGCTCACACTCCAAACAGCGGTTTCAGATCCTTCTTCATGATCTTGCCGTTCGCATTCCGCGGCAGCGTCTCCGGCAAGAACAAAATCTTAACCGGCACTTTGAACGCCGCAATCTTCTGCGCCACGAAATGCCGCAATTCTTCCTCCGTCGCCTTCGTGTCCGGCTTCAAATGCACCGCCGCGGCAGGCTCTTCGCCCAACGTCCGATGCGGCAAGCCGATGACGGCGGCGTCCATCACCGCCGGATGATCGTAAAGCGCGTTCTCGACTTCGACGCAGTAGATGTTCTCACCGCCGCGGATCAGCATGTCCTTCGCCCGGTCGACGATATAGACGAAGCCTTCATCGTCGACCTTCGCGAGATCGCCCGTCTTCACCCACCCGTCGACAAACGTCTCGGCGGTAGCTTGCGGCTTGTTCCAATACCCGCGAACGACAATCGGCCCGCGATAGTAGAGCTCGCCGACCTCACCGACGGGCATATCCTTGCCGTCGCCGCCGACGATGCGCACTTCGCCGGTAGGCGAGGGCACGCCGCAGCTCGAAGGCTTGCGCTCATAATCTTCGCCGAAATTGCTCGTCGCGGTCGCCGACGTCTCCGTCATGCCCCAACCCTGACCGGGCTTGAGGTTCGGAAACCGCTCCTTCATCCGCCGCACGAGTTCCGGCGCAGACGGCGCGCCGCCGTACGAAATCACCTCCAGCGACGACAGATCGAACTCATGAAACCGCGGATGCTCGATAATCTGCCAAGCGATCGTCGGCACGCCGCCCGCCGACGTAATCCGCTCGCGCTCGATCAGCTCCAACGCCTGATCCGCATTCCACCGCCGCTGCATCACAAGCTTGCTGCCCGCCAACACCGCCGGACACATCACCGCAAAACAACCCGTCGCATGAAAGAACGGCACCGAGATCAAATTGGACTTCTGCACATTCGGATCGGGCACCGGTAACGCCTCACCGCGCCGCAAGAACGACCGCGCCTGCGCACACATCGCGTTGAAGAAATTCGAGATGACGTTGCGATGCGTAATCACCGCACCCTTGGGCTTCCCCGTCGTGCCCGACGTATAGAAGATCGTCGCGTCGTCTTCCGGATCGAACGTCACGTTCGGCATCGGCACTTCGGCAAGCGCGGCCCACGAATTCGGCGCGCTGATCACGTCCTCAAGCTTCTGCACCCGCGGGTCGGCAATGTCATCGCTCGACCGGCTGACATAAATGCGCTTCAGCTCCGGGCAATTGTCGACATGCTCACGCAACCGCTCCCAACGCTCCGCGTCGGCGATGCAAACCGTCGTGCCCGAGTCGACCAAGCCATACTCAAGCTCCGGCCCCGTCCACCACGCATTCAACGGCGTCACCACCGCGCCGGTCATGATCGAAGCCCAAAACGCCACCGACCACTCCGGCAGATTGCGCATGATAATCGCAACCCGGTCGCCCTTCTTCACGCCGTCCGCCACCAGCCGCTTCGCCATCTGCGAAACGGCGCGGCGATGCGCATCGAACGTCACCCGCTCATTCTCGTTGACCATGTAAACGCGGTCCGCGAACGCGACGCTCGCCTCGAACACGGCGGCCAGCGACGGCGGCGCGTTCTTCCACGTCTTGATCTTCACCCCACGGATGACGCGCTCTTCGATTTCGAAGGGCGAAGCAGGCGCGGACACCAACAACTGGTGCGCCTGCGCAATCGACATGGCGGGAAAGCCCGCAGGCAAGGCGGCGGCGTTACTCGACATCGGCGGTTCCTCGAAGGCTAGAGTTTTTCTGTGTTACCCGTCGATTACCGCGTCTGCCCCAGCACCTCAAGCCCGGCGCGAGCGTCAGTCGGTGAACGCCGAATATACCATCGTCCGCAGTTCGCGCCGGATGGGGTACGCGGAAGAGGGCAGAAGTTGGGTCATGAAGATGGCGATCAGCTCTTCCTTCGGGTCGATCCAGAACGACGTCGTCGCAGCACCACCCCAAGAATACTCGCCGACCGACCCGGGGATCAGCGTCTTGGCCGGATCCATCGTCACCGAGAAGCCGAGTCCAAACCCGATCCCGTTATACGTCGCCTCGCTGAACAGCGACCGCGACAGCGCCGGCAAATCCTTGCCGTCCGGCAGATGGTTCGACGTCATCAAGGCGATCGTCTTCGGGCTCAAAAGCTGCACGCCGTCGGACGACCCGCCGCCGATCAGTAACCGGCAGAACTTCAGATAATCGCACGTCGTCGACACCAACCCGCCGCCGCCCGAAATCAAACTCGGCGCTTCGAGGTAAGGGCTCTTCGTCGGATCATCCTGCAGATCCATCGTCCCCTTCGGCGTCGCCGCATAACACGCCGCGAGCCTCGACTCCTGACCCGCACGTACATGGAAATCGGTATCCACCATGCCCAGCGGCTTGAAAATCTTCGCCCGCAAAAAGTCCTCGAACTTCATCCCCGACACCTTGCCGACGATGTAGCCCAAGATGTCCGTCGACACGGAGTAGTTCCAAGCCGTCCCCGGCGAGAACTCCAGCGGCAGCTTCGCAAGCGTCTGGACCATGTCCTCCAGCGTGCCGTGCTTCTCGATCTCGCCGATCTTGTGCTTGCGATAAGCGGCATCGACGTTTGTCGATTGCTGAAACCCGTAAGTCAGCCCCGACGTGTGGCGCATCAAGTCGACGATCTGCATCGGCCGGTCCGGACGCTTCGTACGAAACGTCTCCATGAACCCGCCCTGATAGACGCCGAGATCCTTCCACTCCGGAATATATTTGTGCACCGGATCGTCGAGCGCGATCAGCCCCTGCTCGAACAACATCATCGTCGCGACCGACGTGATGGGCTTGGTCATCGAATAGATGCGGAAGATCGTGTCGTCCTTCAGCGGCTTCTTCCGCTCGACATCCGCCATCCCGAACGAAGAGAAATGCGCCGTCTCCCCGCGCCGCCAAACTAGAACCTGCCCGCACGGCATGCGTCCCGGCTCCACATATTTGCGCTGAACGAACTTGTCGATCGCTTCCAACCGCGACGACGAAAGGCCGACTGTCTCAGGACGCGCGCTCATCTCTCAGTTCCCTATTGCAATGGCGTTTCACCAATCATAGGGCCTGCGCAAGCGTTGCGGAATGGAAGATTCAGGGTGTCGGCGCGCCGTCCTGCGGCACCTGACATTTCTGCGCTTCGAAGCGCTCCGATATAAGCTGCAACCGCTCCATGTCGAGCCCCTCCATCGCCTTCTGTAGGCGCTCCATCTGCGCCTGCATCCGCTCCATGTGCTCGCCGGAAGGCGCCGAGGTCGACATCATCGCGCCGACGCCGCAGATCAGTCCAACGCCCGGCAGCGAACAAGCGATCGCACTACCCATTCCGCCCATCATCGAACCAGCGCTGCCGGCCGATTTCATCTGATCGGCCATCGCCTGCGCTTCCTTGGCGAACTCAGGATCAAGCTGCGAATTCATCTTCTGACCCGCGACCGTCATCTCGGCCATCATCTGATCGCACGTCATGGTGTCGACAGCGGGCAGCGCGGCATCTGCGGCGATAGCCACGGTGGTGACGCACAGAACGGCGAGAGCAGCGGGAAGTGCACGGGTGAGCATGAACAAAACCCCAAGGTCGCGAACGGCCGAACTCTACTGCGCCTCGCCATTCGCGGCCATTGGTCCGCATCGCACCTGCGGCAGAGATCACGACGCGTCGGTAAGTCCTTGGCGCCGCAGCCTATCCAGGCGCGTCCAGTGCGCCGGCCACGTAATTCTGAAACCAGGCGACGCCCTGTTCGTGCTTCGGCGAGAACACGCCCGCCTCATAGACGCCGGCATCGATATTCGCCTGCACCCGCTCGCAGATCCACCGGTCCTCGGCGGTCACGGTGCCGGACATCGCCATGATGCGATGCCGCTCGCGCTCGTCGTCGGCGATCTCCGGCACGAGATAGTAGTCGTAAACCAGCCGCGTCAGGTTGAGCCCGATCGGCAGCATGCGCTCCATCATCAACCCGTCGCCGTACACGTTGATGCCCAGATGCGGCTGCGCGAACGCCCACAAGCCGTCATAGATCGCGCTATCGGCAGGCGCCTTCACCGGCGCGTAGTGAAAGCAGACTTCACCCTCAACATGCACCTCGTACTTCAGCGCATCGACTTCCGCGCTCAAACCCTGATGCACCAGCGGGATGTGATATCCCTCGAGATAATTCTCGACATAGATCTTCCAATTGCACGCAATGTCATGCGTGCGCCGGTCGGTATGCACCAGCCGCATCAGATCGCGCGCACCGACACGCTTGTCGAGCGGCGCGAGCGCATCGGCGAGGGCAGGGGACTCCTTGTCGATGTTGACGAACACGAACCCGCGCCACGTCTCAACCTTCACGTCGAACAGCGGAAAGTTGCGCGGATCGAACCCGGCTGCGACGCCGAAGTCGCGCGCGTTCCGCAATCGACCGTCCAGCGTATAGACCCAACCGTGATACTTGCAGGTCAACGACCCACCGCAATTGCCGCGCTCCTCATCGAACAGCGGCCCCGCGCGATGCCGGCACACATTGTGAAAGGCCTTCAGCGCACCGCCCGTCCGCACGACGAGCAGCGGATACCCGGCAATCGTCGCCGTCACGACATCGCCGTCGTGACGCAACTCGCTCTCATGCCCCATGAACAGCCACGACCGCCCGAACACGCGTTTGCGTTCGGCGTCATAGCGCGCGGGGTCGCGATAAACGGAAGCGGGAGCGGTTGCTTGAGCCTGGGTCACAGGCGGCAGATTACGCCGCCGTGCCACCCACTGTCAGGCCCTCGATCAACAATGTCGGCTGACCGACACCCACGGGCACACTTTGCCCGTTCTTGCCGCAGGTGCCGATCCCGGTGTCGAGCTTCAGATCGTTGCCCACCATCTTCACATGGGTCAGTGAGTCCGGCCCGTTGCCGATCAACGTCGCGCCTTTGACCGGCGCGCCGACCTTGCCGTCTTCGATCCGATAGGCCTCGGTGCACGAGAACACGAACTTGCCGCTCGTGATGTCGACCTGCCCGCCGCCGAAGTTCACCGCATAGATGCCGTTCTTCACGCTCGACAAAATCTCACCCGGATCATGCGGCCCCGCCATCATGAACGTGTTCGTCATGCGCGGCATGATCGAGTGCGAGTGGCCCTGCCGGCGTCCGTTGCCGGTCGCCTTCATGCCCATCAACCGCGCGTTCTGCCGATCCTGCAGATAGCCTTTGAGGATTCCATCCTCGATCAACACCGTCCGGCTTGTCGGCGTCCCTTCGTCGTCCACCGACAAAGACCCGCGCCGCGCGTCGATCGTCCCGTCATCGACCACGGTCACACCCGGCGACGCCACGCGCTGACCCAACAGCCCCGCGAACGCACTCGTCTTCTTCCGGTTGAAGTCGCCCTCAAGCCCATGTCCGATCGCTTCATGAAGAAGAATGCCCGGCCACCCCGGCCCCAGCACGACCGGCATCACGCCGGCCGGCGCCGGCACCGACTTCAGGTTCACCAGCGCTTGGCGCAAAGCCTCATCGACCGCGCCCTTCCAGCTCTTGGGATCCAGATAGACGTCATAGGCCGTCCGCCCGCCCATCCCGTGCGAACCGCTTTCCTGCCGGTCGCCTTCGCCTGCCACAATTGACACGTTCAGGCGCACGAGAGGCCGCACGTCGCGCACCGTCATGCCATCCGGCCGCAGGATTTCCACAGCCTGCCACTCGCCGTACAGCGAGCAAGACACCTGCCGAACCCGAGAGTCCTTGCTGCGTGCATAGGTATCGATGTCCGACAACAGCTTCGTCTTGACCTCAAACGGCGTGCCGTCGATCGGGTTGTCCGACTTATAGAGTTGAATATTCGTGCGCTGCGGCCCGGCGGCCCAAGTTCCGGTATAGCCGCTCTTCACCGCTTGCACGGCGGCCGCGGCGCGGCGGATGGCGTCTTCGCTCAGATCCGACGAATGCGCGAAACCCATCGCTTCGCCCGCTACGGCACGCAGGCCAAACCCCTGCGTCGTGTCGAAACTTGCCGACTTCATCCGCCCATCGTCGAACACGAAGCTCTCGGTCAGGCGGTACTCGAGAAACAATTCGCCATCGTCGGCGCCCTTCAGCGCGTCCGCCGTGATACGTTCCACGTTATTGCGGTCGAGGCCGTTTTGCGTGAAGAACAGATCATGCGTCGCTGTCATGGCTGCCTCAAGTTTTTGAGTGTGGGTCGCAATTTGAAAGGCCAAGTTCGAACGTAGGTCGTTCGTTGTCGTCGTCAATCCGCAGTCGCGCTAGAGTTGTGGCATATAGTCGCAATGACGATGCGTATCCTGCACCGCTAAATCGCGTCCACTAGAAGTACCACGGGTCTGACCTAAGGGGCGATTCCTCTTCAGGTTTTTCAATCATATGGGCTGAACGGGGCTGGTCAGGCGCATGCGCGCATCGTTGCGAATTGGAATCACGACATTTTTTGCGCTGATCGCGACGTTGATCGGCGCCGGCACGGCATGGGCGACTGAAGGGAGCTTCGCGGTTCCCAAACAGATCAACCTGATGCCCGCCGCAACCGACCACATGCAGGACATCCACGATTTCCATAACCTGCTCTTGGTCATCATCACGCTGATCACGCTCTTCGTGATGGGTCTGCTGATCTGGGTGATGGTGCGCTACAACGCGCGCGTCAATCCAAAGCCCGCGAACTGGTCGCACAACACGCTGATCGAGATCGTCTGGACGATCGTCCCGATTGTGATCTTAGGCCTGATCGTGGTGCCGTCGTTCCGCCTGCTCTATGCGGGCGAGGTCATTCCGGCGAACGTCGACCTGACGGTGAAGGCGATCGGGCACCAGTGGTACTGGTCGTACGAATATCCCGACCACGGCGGCTTCACCTTCGACGCGCTTATGCTCACCGATGCAGACGCCGCAAAGGCGGGTGAGCCTCGTTTGCTCGCCGTCGACAACCGCATCGTTGTTCCGGTCAACAAGACCGTCCGCGTGATCGTGACGTCGGCCGACGTCATCCATTCGTGGACGATCCCGGCCTTCGGCGCGAAGATAGACGGTGTCCCGGGCAAGCTGAACGAGACCTGGTTCAGGGCCAATCGCGAAGGCGTCTTCTACGGCCAGTGCTCCGAACTCTGCGGCGCGCGCCACGCTTTCATGCCCATCGCGGTCGAAGTCGTAAGCCAGGAAAAGTTCGATCAATGGATTGTTGAGGCCAAGGCCAAGTTTGCGGCCGCCGACGGCGCGCCTGCTGCGCTCGCCTCTCGCTAACGTTCTAGGAAAGACACAGATATGGCGACCGCGCATCACGCCGACGCTCACGACGATCACCCCCTTCCGACTGGTTGGCGCCGCTTCGTCTATTCGACGAACCACAAAGACATCGGCACGATGTACCTCATCTTCGCGATCATCGCGGGGTTGATCGGCGGCGCGTTGTCGATCGGCATCCGCCTTGAGCTGCAAGAGCCGGGCGTGCAGTGGTTCGCAGGCGACGAGCATCTCTACAACGTCTTCGTCACGGCCCACGCGCTGATCATGATCTTCTTCATGGTCATGCCCGCCATGATCGGCGGCTTCGGCAACTGGTTCGTGCCGCTGATGATCGGGGCGCCCGACATGGCGTTCCCGCGCATGAACAACATCTCGTTCTGGCTGCTGCCGTTCTCGTTCACGCTGCTCATCCTCTCGATGTTCGTCGAAGGCGACTCGGGCGGTCACGGTGTCGGCGGCGGGTGGACGATCTACGCGCCGCTATCGACGACCGGTTCGCCCGGTCCCGCGATGGACTTCGCGATCCTGGCGCTTCACATCGCGGGCGCCTCGTCGATCTTGGGCGCGATCAACTTCATCACCACGATCTTCAACATGCGCGCGCCGGGCATGACCTTGCACCGCATGCCGCTGTTCGTGTGGTCGATCTTGGTCACGGTGTTCCTGTTGTTGCTCTCGCTGCCGGTTCTCGCGGGCGCGATCACCATGCTGCTCACCGACCGCAACTTCGGCACGACCTTCTTCGATCCCGCGGGCAACGGCGATCCGATCCTGTTCCAGCATCTCTTCTGGTTCTTCGGTCACCCTGAGGTCTACATCCTCATCCTGCCGGGCTTCGGCATGATCAGCCACATCGTCTCGACCTTCTCGAAGAAGCCGGTGTTCGGCTATCTCGGGATGGCCTACGCGATGGTCGGTATCGGCGTGATCGGCTTCATCGTCTGGGCCCACCACATGTACACCGTGGGCATGAGCGTCAACACGGAAGCCTATTTCGTGGCGGCGACGATGGTCATCGCGGTGCCCACCGGCATCAAGATCTTCTCTTGGATCGCGACCATGTGGGGCGGCTCGATCGAGTTCAAGACGCCGATGCTCTGGGCGATCGGTTTCATCTTCCTCTTCACCGTCGGAGGCGTCACGGGCGTCGTACTCGCGAACTCCGGCGTCGATACGTCCCTGCACGACACCTATTACGTCGTCGCGCACTTCCACTACGTGCTCTCGCTCGGCGCTGTCTTCGCCATCTTTGCAGGCTTCTACTACTGGTCCGGCAAGATGTGGGGCTACATGTACAGCGAGTTCTGGGGCCAGCTGCACTTCTGGGTCACCTTCGTCGGCGTGAACCTGGTGTTCTTCCCGCAGCACTTCTTGGGCCTCGCCGGCATGCCGCGCCGCTACATCGACTACCCGGATGCGTATGCCTACTGGAACTACATCTCGTCAGTCGGCTCGTACATCTCGGGCGTCGGCGTGCTGATCTTCTTGATCATGCTGATCGAGATGTTCGTCAGTAAGCGCAAGGCCGCCGCGAACCCGTGGGGTGTCGGCGCCACGACGCTCGAATGGACGCTGCCCTCGCCGCCGCCGTTCCATCAGTTCAACGAACTGCCGAAGATCACTGGCGGAGACAAACATTGACCGGCGTTGCCGCCACCATCGCAACGGAAAGGGCCGGCGCCTCACTCGCCGGCCCTTCCGACTATCTGGCGCTGCTAAAGCCGCGCGTCATGTCGCTCGTTGTCTTCACGGCGCTGGCCGCCATGATCGTGGCGCCGGGTGGCTTGCATCCCGTCGTCGCCGCAGCGGCGCTGCTCTGCATCGCCGTCGGTGCGGGCGCTGCCGGCGCACTCAATCAATGGTACGACGCCGATATCGACGCGATCATGACGCGCACGCGCACGCGACCGCTGCCGTCGGGCCGCATCGGCCGCCAAGAAGCGCTTGAGTTCGGCGCCACGCTCACCGCCTTCAGCGTCTTCGCCATGATCTTCCTCGTCGGCATCGTGCCTGCGATCCTGCTCGCCGCGACGATCGCCTTTTATCTTTTCGTCTACACGATGTGGCTAAAGCGTCTGACGGTGCAGAACATCGTCATCGGCGGCGCCGCTGGCGCATTGCCGCCGGTGATCGGCTGGGCCGCCGTCACAGGCACTGCGTTTGACGCGTTGCCGTGGCTGCTCTTCCTCATCATCTTCCTCTGGACGCCGCCGCACTTCTGGGCGCTGGCACTCGCCGGCAACGAAGACTACGCCCGCGCCAAGGTGCCGATGCTGCCCGTCGTGAAGGGCTCGCGCGCCACCCGCAACCAGATCGTCGTCTACACGCTGCTCCTGACCGCCGCCGCGATGGCGCCCTACGCGCTGAAACTTGCGGGCCCGGTCTACGGCGCAACGGCCGCACTCGGCAGTGTAGGCTTCATCGCCGTCACGGTTCTGTTGTGGTTCGCGCCGGCGGAGCGTGAGCGTGTCGCGGCCCTGCGCGTCTTCGCCTTCTCGATTTTCTATCTCTTCGCGCTCTTCACGGCGCTCGCGACCGAGACGTTGATCGGCTTCGCGCCGGGAGCGGTGTAGAGGATGTCGTCCATGGAACTGACGCCCGAAGAAAAGAAAAAGCAGCAGCAGCGCAACTGGGCGATCGCCGCTCTGCTCGCGGCTTTTGTGATGCTGGTCTACGTCGTCACGGTCGTGAAGCTCGGCGCCAACGTGATGAACAGACCGCTCTAAGATGAAACCGAACGACAAAGTTCTGGCCCTATGCGTCGGTGTTGTCGTCGGCATGATCGGCTTGTCGTATGCGTCGGTGCCGCTCTACCGCATCTTCTGCCAGGTCACGGGCTTCGCCGGCACGCCGCGCATCGCCGACGCCGCGTCCGACACGATAGCGGCGGGCTCGATGGAAGTGCGCTTCGACGCTAACGTGGGGCAGGGCCTGCCCTGGGAATTCGGCCCGGAGCGCGTGTCGATGAAAGTGCGCCTCGGCGAAAACACGGTCGCCCACTACCGCGCCCACAACGATTCAAGCGTGCCCGTCGTCGGCACCGCGACCTTCAACGTCACGCCGACCAAGGCCGCGCAGTATTTCAACAAGATCCAGTGCTTCTGCTTCACCCGTCAGGAGTTGAAGCCGGGGCAAACCGCCAATATGGCCGTTTCGTTCTTCGTCGATCCTGCCATCGCGACGGATCCGGAAACGAAGGACGTCACGGCCGTCACGCTCTCCTACACGTTCTTTCCGGCGAAGGCTGACAAGGTCGCCGCCGTGAACACAAACTAAGCCCAGAGGTCGAACGCAAATGTCATCCGAGGAAGTCAAACACGATTATCACCTGGTCGACCCCAGCGCGTGGCCGATCGTCGGCTCCATCGGCGCCTTCGCCAGCGCGGTCGGCGCCATCGGTTACTTTCAGCACCTGAAAGGCGCGCCGGCGCTGTTCGGCCTCGCGCTATTCGACGGACCGTGGGTTCTGATCTTCGGCGGCCTGATCCTGGCGTGGACGTTCGTCGGCTGGTGGCGCGACGTCATCAAGGAATCCGTGGTCAACGGCGACCACACGCCGGTCGTAAAGCTGCACCTTCGCTACGGCATGATCCTGTTCATCGCGTCTGAGGTGATGTTCTTCGTCGCCTGGTTCTGGGCCTACTTCAACGCGGCGCTATTCCCGACCTACATCAACTTGCCGGCGTGGCCGCCCGCAAACATCCCGACCTTCGATCCGTGGCATCTGCCGCTGTTGAACACGTTGATCCTGCTGACGTCGGGCACGACCGTCACCTGGGCGCATCACGCGATCCAAACTGGCAACCAAAAGGGCGCGGTCAACGGTCTGGCGCTGACGATCTTGCTGGGTCTCACGTTCACCGCCGTCCAAGCCTATGAGTACAGCCACGCCGCTTTCGGTTTTGCCGGCAACGTCTACGGCGCGACATTCTTCATGGCGACCGGGTTTCACGGCTTCCACGTCATCGTCGGCACGATCTTCCTGATCGTCTGCTTCTTCCGCGCCCGCGCCGGCCACTTCACGCCGGAGCGTCACTTCGGGTTCGAAGCGGCCGCATGGTACTGGCACTTCGTCGACGTGGTATGGCTCTTCCTGTTCGCCGCGATCTACGTCTGGGGCGCAGGCACGCCAGCCGCGCACTAAGCAAGGGCGCGAACCGAAGGGTGAGGTATGGGACAGTTGCGGGCAGCCCCACTTTGGCGATCGGGGCTGCTCTGCCGGTGCCCGCGCTGCGGCACGGGCAGCCTCTACGCCGAATACCTGAAATTCGCTCCGCGCTGCACCGTCTGCGATCTCGACTACCGCTTTGCCGATTCAGGTGACGGCCCCGCCGTATTCGTCATCCTGATCGCAGGCGCCTTCATCGTCGCAAGCGCCCTTATCATCGAAGTGAACTTCAGCCCGCCCTATTGGGTGCACGCGGTCCTCTGGCTGCCGCTCACGATCGGCCTCTGCCTGGGCTTGCTGCCGGTATTCAAAGCGACGCTCTTTGCGCTCCAATACCGCAACCAAGCCGGCGAAGGCCGGATGAAATAGCCGTGACCTTTCGCCCGCTGCCCATCCTGACCGTCGCGACCGTGATCGCGCTCGCGATCCTGATCGGCCTCGGCAGCTGGCAACTTCAGCGCCGCGCGGAAAAACACGAACAGCTCGACCAGATCGCTGCCCGCTCTACCGCGGCGCCGGCGCCCGTCGAAGTGCTCTTCGCAACGGGCGACTACGCCGCATACCGCCACGCAACTGCCGACGGCGCGTTCGATCACGCGAAGGAAGCCTACGTCTTCGCCCCGCGCAGCGACGAAGGCCCCACGCGCGCGGGCTTCAAAGTCATCACGCCCTTCAACCTCGTCTCAGGCGGCACGATCCTCGTCGACCGCGGCTGGGTGCCCGAAGACAAGAAGGATCCGGCGACGCGCCAGGCGGGCCAATTCGAAGGCGAGGTGGAAGTCACCGGCACGCTCCGCCCGCCGCCGACGGCCAGCGCCTTCACCCCGCCGCCCGACCTCGCGACCCGCACGTTCTATCTGCGCGACAGCAAGGCCATCGCCGCGGCGGTCGGCGTGACGCTCTCACGCCCGCTGATCTTGGAAGCGACGTCGGCCATCGACGGCGGCCCGGAACCGCGCGCCAGCGACATCAACATCCCCGACAACCACCTCAACTACGCGCTGACGTGGTTTTCATTGGCCGTTGTTCTTCTCGTCATATACTTGCGATTCCATCAGGTCCGCGGACGCTTGAGGTTCGGCAAATGAAATACGTCTCGACACGCGGCGCATCCCCCGCGATCGGCTTCGAAGATGTCCTGATCTCAGGCCCCGCACCCGATGGCGGCCTCTACGTTCCCGAGTCTTGGCCGACCTTCGACGCCACGCGCATCCGCAACAAGCCCGGGGCCACCTACGCCGACCTCGCTGCCGCCGTCGTCGCGCTCTTCGCCGGCAGCCCCGATTGGTACCGCGACATCGACAAGCACGCGCACGAAGCCTACGCGAAGTGGGACGACAAACGCGTCGCGCCGCTGGTGCCCTTCGGCGAACACCGCTGGCTGCTCGAACTCTTCCACGGCCCCACGCTCGCCTTCAAAGACTTCGCGCTGCAACTCTTAGCGCCGCTGATGAACGAAGCGCTGAAGCGCCGCAACCAACGCGCCCTCGTTCTCGCAGCCACATCCGGCGACACCGGCGCGGCCGCGGTCGCGGCGCTCGCGAACCAGCCCAACATCGACCTTGTCGTCCTGCATCCGAAGGGCCGCATCTCCGACGTCCAACGCCGCCAGATGACCACGACAACGGCGTCGAACATCCGCAACGTCGCCATCGAGGGCACGTTCGACGACGCGCAGTCGCTGGTAAAGCAAGTCTTCGCCGATCAAGCTTTCGCCCGCGACCACCGCCTCGCCGCGATCAACTCGATCAACTGGGTCCGCATCGCCGCCCAAGCCGCGTACTACATTTCCAGCAGCATCGCCCTCGATAAGAAGGCGCTGACCTTCGCGGTCCCGACCGGCAATTTCGGCGACGTCTTCGCAGGCTACGTCGCCAAACAACTTGGCGCGCCGATCCGCCGCCTCATCGTCGCGACCAACACGAACGACATCCTCGCGCGCGCTATCACCACCGGCAATTACGCGCGCGGTGAAGTTCACGCCACAATGTCGCCGGCGATGGACATCCAAGTCGCCAGCAACTTCGAACGCCTGCTCTACGAAAGCAGCGGCCGCGACGCCGCGCAAATCAAACGCCAGATGGAAAGCTTCGCGGCGACCGGCACGCTGAAACTCGCCCCCGACACGCTCGCGAAAATCCAAACGCTCTTCGCCGCCGACCGCGTCGACGAAGCCGAAACCGCCGCAACAATCCGCCTGATGCACCGCGACGCGAAGCTCCTCGTCGACCCGCACACGGCAGTCGGCCTCACCGCGACGCGCAAAGCGGCACCCGACGAAGACACGGTGGTCCTGGCGACAGCCCACCCGGCCAAATTCCCCGACGCCGTCGAGAAGGCCGCCGGCGTGAAACCGGAGCTGCCGGAGCGCCTGCGCTGGATCCTGACCGCGCCCGAGCGCTACGACACACTCCCCAACGACCTCGCCGCTCTTAAGCACCACTTGGCCGGGAAACGGTAGATCGGAAACCGGCAGGAAACCGCCATTTACCGGCCTCCTCCAATTCCGATGAAAACCACGGCCAAGTGCCCTATGTAATCCCGGCCCAAATCAGAAGGACCGGCATGCCCGAAATCACCAAGCTCCCGAACGGCCTCACCGTCATCACCGACCCGATGCCGCATCTCGAGACCGCGGCGGTCGGCGTCTGGGTCGATGCGGGAGCCCGCAACGAGACCCAAGCGACCAACGGCATCGCCCACATGCTGGAGCACATGGCGTTCAAGGGAACGACCCGGCGCTCCGCCCGCGCCATCGCCGAAGAGATCGAACGCGTCGGCGGCTTCATCAACGCCTACACCGCCCGCGAGCAAACGGCCTACTACGCGCGCGTCCTCAAGGACGACGTCGCGCTCGCCGTCGACATCATCGCCGACATCTTGCAGGACTCGGTCTTCGACGACGAAGAACTCACGCGCGAGAAGGGCGTGGTGATCCAAGAGATCGGCCAATCCGAAGACACGCCCGACGACATCATCTTCGACCACCTGCAATCGATCGCGTTCCCGGATCAATCCTTGGGCCGCCCGATCCTCGGCACCGAAGCGCACGTCCGCTCGTTCACACGCGAAACGCTGATCGAACAGATCAAGGGACACTATTTCGCCCACGGCATGCTGCTCATCGCCGCCGGCGCCGTCACGCACGATCAGATGGTGGCGCTGGGCCAACGCCACTTCGCCAAATTCCAAACCGGCAATACCAAGCCCGTCGAAAGCGCCCGTTACGCCGGTGGTGAATTCCGAGCCGAAGACGATCTGGAACAGGCCCACATCGCACTCGCGCTGCCCGGTTTCCGCGCGGCCGATGAAGACGCCTACGCCGCAAGCGTCTATTCGACAGTGCTCGGCGGCGGCATGTCTTCGCGCCTCTTCCAGGAAGCGCGCGAAAAACGCGGCCTCTGCTACGCCGTCCACACCTTCGGCCAAAGCTTCGCCGACACCGGCTTGTTCGGCGTCTACGCTGGCACCAGCGCCGCCGACGCCCCCGAACTCGTCAACGTCATCGCCGGCGAAATGAAATCGCTCGCCGAAAGCGCCGGCGAAGACGAAGTCGCCCGCGCCCGCGCGCAAATCAAATCGGGCCTCCTGATGGGCATGGAGCAAGCCTCCGCGCGCTGCGAACAGATCGCCGCGCAAATGTTCACTTACGGCCGCCTGATGGACACGCGCGAACTCATCGCCAAGATCGACGCCGTCGACACGAAGGCGGTCACCCGCGTCGCTGCCAAGGTGCTGTCGAACGGCGGCCTGACGCTCGCCGCGCTCGGTCCGGTCGGCACGCTCGGGACGTATGATCGCGTGGCGAAGCGTTTCGCCTGATGCCGCTGCGTGCCGCGTTGCAGGGTTCAAAGCCGACGTTCGCGCTCGAAGGCAAGAGCGTGCGCCTGCGCGCGCCCGTCGCCGGCGATTACATGCAATGGTCGAAGCTGCGAGGCGATAGCCGCGACTTCCTGACGCCGTGGGAGCCGACCTGGGCGCCTGACGAACTCACCCGCGCCGCCTTCCGCCGCCGCCTGCGCCGCTACGCGCAAGCGGTGCGCGCAGGGTCCGGCCACATGTTCTTCGTCTTCGACAAAAAGACCGGTGATCTGCTCGGCGGCTGCCAGCTCTCGAACGTGCGCCAAGGCGCCGCGCAATCGGCCGCCTCGCTGGGCTATTGGATGGGCAAACGTTTTGCCGGCAAAGGCCTGATGACCGATGCCGTCGCTGTCCTCGTCCGTCACGCCTTCGACCGCATGGGATTCCACAGAATAGAAGCCGCATGCCTCCCCTCAAACACGGCCTCGCGTAGGGTTCTGACCAAGGTCGGTTTCACGGCCGAAGGAACCGCGCGAAAGTACCTAAAGATCAATGGCGATTGGCAAGATCATCTGCTATTCGCCATCATCGCGGGCGACCCGATACCCGCATCCAAGACCTGACAATTCCAAAGAGCAACTCATGACGACGAAGACGCCCCAACCGGACGTTCGCACCAAACTGCCGTCACCGCCCGCGATGGCCGCCATCATCGGCAGCGCGTTGTGTCTCTTGCTGACGGTTTGGATTTTCGTGCCCGGCGGATTCTTGGACACGCTCACGGCGCCGGGCGAAGTGGAAGCAACCGATTTGATCATCAACGAACAGGAGCATGCCGACGTGGCCGCAGATCTCACACCTGAAAAGAACGCGGCCTTCCTGGCCGACAACGCGAAGAAGGAAGGCGTCACGACGACGGCGACCGGCCTTCAATATCGCAAAATCTCAGGCGGTGGCGGCAAGAAGCCGGCCTCGTCGCGCAGCAAGGTCACGGTCCACTACACCGGTGCCCTCATCAACGGCAAAGTGTTCGACTCCTCCGTCTCGCGCGGCGAACCGATCACGTTCGGTTTGAACCAAGTCATCCCCGGCTGGACCGAAGGACTGCAGCTGATGAGCGAAGGCGAAAAAGCCGAACTCGTCATCCCGCAAGACCTAGGCTACGGCGCCCGCGGCGCCGGCGGCGCCATCCCGGGCTACCAAACTCTAATCTTCCAAGTCGAACTCATCAAAGTCGAAGACTAAAACCACACATCTGCACCCCTCGCCCGCCCTAAAGGGCAGGCGAGGGTGCAGATACGCACGCTTCCTGCTTTGTGTAACTTAGTGTCCTTCGTGCCTTCGTGGTGAAGCTGAATCGCAGCCGCACCGGCGTGGCCAACTCGCCACTGACACAAACGTGAAGCGCGCGGACCAAGCGGTTCCGCCAACATGCGCCTCAGCCTAACCAGGGGACACCGCATGAAATTCCGCACTTCCGCCGCAGCGCTTGGGCTCGCGGCCGTAGCCGTCGCCGCGACTTACGCCGTTGCAATCGGCGACGACGCACGCAAGCCCAATTACGGCGCCTGGGGCGTCGACCTCACCGCACGCGATGCCAGCGTAAAGCCCGGCGACGATTTCTTCGCCCACGTTAACGGCGCCTGGCTCGCGCGCACCGACATCCCAGCCGACCAGCCGTCGGTCAGCGCCGGCCGCGACGTCAACGATCTCACGCGGGAACAGCTGCGCACACTCATCGAAGCCAGCGCGGCAAACGCCTCGACGGCCACCGCGAGACAGATCGGCGACTTCTACAACAGCTTCATGGATGAGAAGACCGTCGAAGCGCTGGACGCCAAGCCGATCGCGACCGACCTCGCCCGCATCGCCGCCGTCACCGACAAGAAAGATTTCGTGCCGTTGATGGGTCGTACACACGGCGCGTTCGGCCTCTCGCTCTTCGCCATGCAGCCCTACGCCGATGCGAAGGCGCCGGTCACGACGCTCTACATCGGCCAAGACGGGCTAGGGATGCCCGACCGCGACTACTATCTGACCGAACAATTCAAGCCGAAGAAGGACGCCTACCTCGCCTACATCGTCCGCACACTGAAGAACATCAACTACGCGGCGCCCGAGGCCACCGCCGACGCCATCCTGAAGTTCGAAACGCGCGTCGCCGAAGCGGGATGGCCCGTCGCCGAGCGCCGCGACATTGACAAAATCTACAACCCCATGACCGTCACGGCGCTGCAGTCCTACGCGCCCGAGATCGACTGGCGCGCCTACCTTGACGCCGCCGGCGCCAAGCACGTCCAAAACATTGTGCTCGCGGAGAACACCGCGGTACAACGTATCGCGCGCATCTACGCCGAAACACCGCTCGAAACGCTGAAGGCGTGGGAGACATTCCAAACCGTCAGCGGCGCCTCGCCCTTCCTGTCCAAGCGCTTCGTCGACAGCCGCTTCGAGTTCGCCGAAAAAGCCCTTTCCGGCACGCCCGAACAACGCCCGCGCTGGAAGCGTGGCGTTGATCTCGTCGGCGGCACGATGGGCGAAGCGGTTGGCCGTGAGTACGTCGCGCGCTATTTCCCGCCCTCGTCGAAGGCGAAAATGGACGCGCTGGTCGTCAATCTGAAGAAGGCGATGTCCGCGCGCATCGACAGCCTCGCCTGGATGAGCCCCGCCACCAAAGCGCAAGCGCACGACAAGCTCGCCAAGATGGACGTGATGGTGGGCTATCCCGAAAAATGGCGCGACTACAGCGCGCTGAAGCTCGACCGCGGCGACCTCTACGGCAATCTCGGCCGCTCCGCCGCATTCGAATGGGCATATCAGCTCAGCAAAGTCGCGAAACCCGTCGACAAAAAAGAGTGGGGCATGACGCCGCAAACCGTCGACGCGTATAATGGCGGCCTCGAGAACAAGATCGTTTTCCCGGCGGGCATTTTGCAGCCGCCATTCTTCAACCCGAACGCCGACCCCGCTGTGAATTATGGCGCCGTCGGCGCGATCATCGGCCATGAAATCATTCATGGCTTCGACGATCAGGGCCGCAAGATCGACGCCAAGGGCGCACTACGCGATTGGTGGACGAAGGACGACGCCGCACGCTTCACTGCCGAAGCCGACAAACTCGTCGCCCAATACAACGGCTACGAGCCCGTGCCCGGTATGAAGATCAACGGCCGCCTGACGTTGGGCGAAAACATCGCCGACCTCGGCGGCCTCTTGCTCACGATCGACGCGTACCACATGTCGCTCGGCGGCAAGCCGGCGCCGGTGATCGACGGCCTGACGGGCGATCAACGCCTGCTCATGGCGTTCGGCCAATCGTGGCGCGGTAAGGCACGCGAAGACGCGCTCAAAGTGCAGATCGCTTCCGACCCGCACTCGCCGCGCAAATTCCGCGTCATCGGCCCGACCCGCAACATCGACGTCTGGTACGACGCCTTCGACGTCAGACCCGGCCAGCGCTATCACCTGAAACCGGAAGACCGCGTCCGCGTCTGGTAATAGAAAGGGCGTCGCAGCGATCAGCCGCGACGCCCGTTTTTTTTGATGAGTAGCTATTGCGCCGGTGGCGGCGGCGCAGGCGGCACGCCCAACAACTCGTCGAACACCAGCTTCCATCCCTCGCTGCGCTTCTGCCAGATGCGCACATAGTGACCACGCCGAGCCTGACCGTCGCGCGTCCACTTGGCATCGCCATAGGTGTAAACGAGATCGCCCGCGCGTGATGCCCGCCCGCCAAGCTGGCTGAACGCTATCGATGCCGCGCGCCGATCAAGCTCTGCGCCATGCGCCGCCGCATCCGTGGCGGGCAGGCTAGGGGACCCCATGATCCGCGCATCCGATGACAGGTGCACGAGATACGCGGCCTTGGCGTTTTGACTCGCCGCCGTCGCAAACCGCGCCTCCACCTCCGCAACTTCAGCCCATGCTTTGACCGCCGTTCCCGACGAGGCCGTCGCCATTGCAAGATGCGTCGGCTCAGCATCCGGCCCCAACGGTGAGCGCACCTCGTTGCGCGGACCGCCGTCATAGATCCAACGCCACGTACCGTTCGGCTGCTTGGCCCACACCGTGAAGTAATGGCCGAACCGCTGTTCGCCCGACGTGTACGGACCTGTCGTAAAGCCCAGGTCACCCGACGTCGCGATGCCCGCCCAAACCGGCCACCACTTCAACGACCGGTCCGCAGGCTCGTCCGGTTGATCCTTGAACGCTTCCTGTACGTTGACAGGATCCGGCTGGAACGCGATGGCATCCGGCGCCGCGTATTTTTTGAACGCCGCGATCCAGCCGCGTGCCTGACCGTCCGCCGCAAACTCACGCTCGGCCGCGATCACGTCCCCGGGCGTCGCCGGCGCAGCATTCGCCTGAAGGATCAGCGCCGCACCAACGGCACATAACATCAACCCGCGCATCTTCTCCCCCGTCTGATTGAGCGGTCGCGACCATAGCCCACGGCTGGATCGGTGGTGCGCCGCCAACCTTCAACAGTTCGTGCGCCGCAAAGGGGCCAGTTCGCCCGCGCTATGGCGAAACGTTCCAATGATTAACGGTTTATCCGGTTGCGAGAGGGCCCACCGATCATCGATATTCTGGTTGCAGCAAGCCCCCGATTTCTGCCTCTGCGTCGCGCGGTTCATGGAAGCTTTTGTCAGGAGTCCGTTTAGGTCTGCCGGGCGTTTTGCCCGGTTGCCGATGCGCGCCCTGGCCTGTTTCGCGCTACTCGTTGTGGCCGCAGCCGGCGTATACGCCGCAGTGCCCATCTCGCTCGACCGCGATGTGACCGATATCTCCGCCTGGCTGAAACCAGTCAACGAAGAGGCGGGCGAACGCGCGGGCGGTGACACGGCCGGCGAGAAGCGCTGGCTGAAGCTCGATCTGGTCAACCCGACGCAGCAAGACCTGCACCGAATCCTGACTGTCGAAAGCGCGTCGAGCGGCATCCTGCGCTTTCTCGGCGGCACAGCCCCCGTCAGCCTCGGGGACATCATGGCCGAGGACGAGAAGGCGAAGGGCGTGATGCTGGACGTCGGCGGCCAGCGGGCGGCCGACATTGCACTGGCGCCGCTCGAGTCCGCAAAATTCGTGGTCTTCGCTGAAGGCGCGGTCGACAGCGCGGTTTGGCGCATGTGGAAGCCGGAAGCTCTGGCCGCCTCCAAGCAGACCGAAACGCTGCTCATGGGCCTGCTTGCAGGTGCCGCCATGGCCGTCGCCGCATGGCTGGCGGGCCTGGCCGTGTTCCGCCTCTCGTCCGAACCGGCCTGGGCAGCGCTCGGCCTCGGCGCGCTCGTGCTCTTGATCATCGGTGGATCGTTTCTGGCGATCCCGCCTGAGGTCCTCGAAGTGATCGGCGCGGTGATGATCGCGGCGGGTCTGCGCTACGTCGTCGAACAGCTGTCATGGGAACGCGACCGCCCGCGCATCGCGCTTGTCTTCGACGGCGCGGCTTTCGCCATCTTCGGCTTCACGCTCGCCGCGGCGTTCGGCGTCACCGACGCGCGGATCTTCGTCAAAGTTCTGTCGATCGCAGCTCCGGCGATCGCCGCTCTGTTGGTTCTCTATTTCTCGCTCAACGCCGGCTCGCGCGTGAAGGCGATGGTGCCCGGCATCGCCCTCATGCTCACCGCGCTTGTCGGCACCGGCTTCTTCGCACCGATGTTCGCCGACGTCATCGTCAACATCCCGCTCTTTGCCGACGGGCTGTTCACCGCCGGCGCGCTCGCGTTAGCGTTCGCCGCCGCAGTCCCGCGCGAACCTGAACTCAGCGAAAAAGCGGTCGAAGAACTCTCCGCCGATCAACGCCAAGCCCGCGAAGCCGAATACCGCTACGCCTTAGGCCTCGCCGCCGCGCATCAAGGCCTCTGGGACTGGAACTTCGAAACCGACGAACTCTTCGTCTCGCCCTCCGTCGAAGCGCTGCTGGGCCTCGACGCCGGCACCCTGGCCAACTCCGAACGCAAATGGGCCGAGATGATCGCGCCCGAAGACGTCCAACTCTACGCCGACTCCCTCAACGCCCACCGGCGCCAAGGCAACTCGTCCTTTACCCTCGAGATGCGCATGCGCAACGCCAAAGGCGGCCAGCGCTGGATCCAACTGCGCGCCAGCTGCATCGCCAACGCGGGCGGCAAGGCGATCCGCTGCATCGGCGTTGTCAGCGATATCACCGGCCGCAAAGCCCAAGAGGCGCAACGTCACACCGAAGAGTCGGCCGACACGGTGACCGGCCTGATGCTACGCAACACGTTCCTCACCCGCCTCGACGGCGTGTTGAGCTCCATCCAAACCGGCCACGCGCGCCGCCAAGGCGCGATCCTGGCCGTCGACGTCGACCGCGTCCGCGTCGTCGCCGACAGCATGGGCCACCAAGCGGGTGACCGTTTCCTCGCCCAGATCGCCCGCCGCCTCGACCATGCCGCCGGCCCCGAAGACGCCGTGGCCCGTCTGGGTACGGACGAATTCGCCGTGCTCGTCTTGGGCTCGCGCGGCGACGAAGACGGCGCCCAAGTCGCCCAACGCATCCGCGACGCGCTATCTCAGCCTGTCGCGATCGGAGACAAAGAAATCTACCCCGCCGCCTCCATCGGCCTCGCCCTCATCGAGCCCGGCCACCGCGTCGGCGGCGACGTCCTGCGCGAGGCAGAGATCGCGATGTACCACGCCAAACGCACCGGCCGCGGCGGCTTCGAGATCTATCAGCCGCAGATGAAGCCGCGCTCGGCAGAACGCCTCCTGATGGACACCGACCTGCGCACGGCTTTGGACCGCGGTCAGATCGAGATGCACTACCAGCCCATCGTGCGCCTCGACGACGGCTCGATCGCCGGCTTCGAAGCCCTCATGCGCTGGCGCCATCCGCAGCGCGGCCTGCTGGCGCCCGGCGAATTCATCGCGCTGGCCGAAGAGACCGGCCTGATCATTCCCTTGGGCCGCTTCGCTGTCCAAAAAGCGACGGCCGAACTCAAGCGCTGGCAGTCCTATTTCCCGCTCCGCGAGCCGCTGTTCTGCAGCGTCAACGTCTCCGCGCGCCAACTCTTCCGCCACGAATTCTTCGACGACGTCGCCGCCGTCCTGCGCGACGAGAAACCAGCCCGCATGTCGCTCAAGCTAGAACTGACCGAGAGCGTCATCATGCAGAACCCGGAGTCCACCGCCCGTGCCCTCGCCAAGCTGAAAGAGGCGGGCGCCGGCCTTTCGCTTGACGACTTCGGCACCGGCTTCTCCTCGCTCGCCTACCTGCAGCGTTTCCCGTTCGACACCGTCAAGATCGACCGCAGCTTCGTGGCCGACATGGCGACCAACGAAGAGACGCCGGTGGTGCTTCGCTCCATCATCCGCCTCGCGCACGATCTCGATATGTCGGTCGTCGCCGAAGGGGTCGAGACCCAGGCCGAGGCCGCCCGGCTGAAGACGTTGCGGTGCGAGTTCGCGCAAGGCTTCCTGTTTGGTCAGCCCATGGATGCGACGGCGGCATACAATTTCATCGCGCTCAAAGCTCGCGGCGTTCAGCAACAACCGCCGCCGCGCGAATTGCCCAGCCCCTCAGGCCCGGCCCGAGTCCCGCGATAGCTGCGCCGGATTGATGCCGAGCTTGCGGATCGCATAATCCCATTTGCCCTGCAGCTGCTTGCCGAACAGCAAATAGTCGTCGGCCGGACAAACCATCCAACCGTTCTGCGCAAACTCACGCTCCAGCTGCCCCGCGCCCCAACCGGCATAGCCTAGCGCCAACATAGACTCGCGCGGCCCCTGACCCTCGGCGATTGCCTTCAGCACGTCGACCGATGTCGTAAGTCCCACGTTCGGCCCGACATGAACCGTCGCATCGCCTGCGTTGTATTCCGGCGAGTGCAACACGAACCCGCGTCCCGTCTCTACCGGCCCGCCGAACTGCACGGCGACGCCCGGCACTCGGCGCGACGGCGTCCGGATGCGAAGCTGCTTCAGCAGATCGAGGAACGTGATGTTGCCGACGAGTTTGTTGAGAACCAGGCCCATGGCCCCACGCTCGGAATGCGCGCACAGAAACACGACCGCCTGCGCGAACTTCGGGTCCGGCATGCCAGGCATGGCAATAAGCACATGCCCTTCCAGGTTGCCGCCGCCGGGCGGCTGTGGTGGACGGGGTTTGCTGCCGAATAGGCCCATGGTGAGTAATCTAGTCTTTTTTAGTAAACGACGAAAGGTGCGCGCACGCCTCAGGCGAACCTGAGCCGAACGAATCATGTCACGGAGTTTTTACCCCACGATTGACATCAGGTACTGTCACTCGCCCTAGCTGCACCGATACTTACACAGTCATGAAGGCCACCCTCCCAACTGTTGCGCTTTTGTTCTGCGCGCTCGCCCCAACCTGGGCCGGCGAGCAGCCGCCCGCAACGGCGACCACGGCGTGGAGCGGCAAGGCCCCGGCGCACAGCCGCCTGATCCTGGAATCGACGGAATTCGCAGGCGAAAACGTCAGCCGCGCCGGCGTACAGATCAAGCTGGACGAAGGCTGGTGGACGTACTGGCGCGCACCGGGCGCGTCCGGCATGCCGCCGATGTTCGATTGGTCGGGCTCCGAAAACCTCGCCGACGAACCGGAAACGATTTGGCCGGTTCCGCTGCGCGCGGTCGAATACGGCGAGTCCTTGAACCTCTACCGCGACGAGGTCGTCTTCCCGATCGAATTCCGCGCCGCCGATCCGAAGAAGCCGGTCAAGCTTCACCTCAAGATGGCGTACGGCGTCTGCCGCAACATGTGCGTCCCCTCGACCGCGGAGCACGAAGTCATCGTGAAGCCCGCGCGCGCCGCGCCGCAACTCAACGCCGACAACGCCAAGCTGATCGCCTCCTACAGCGGCCGCCGCCCCTCGCACGATCCCTTCGCCACGGGTCTCGAGATCCGCGAAGTTCGCACGACCGTCGACGACGCGAAGGTCAGCCTCGTCATCCGCATGCGCGGCTTGAGCCTCGATCGCGCCGCACTGGTTCTCGTCGAAGGCCCGGACTTCATCCACGCAGACGAGGTAAAGCCCCGCCGCGCCGACGATCCGCGGGTGAAAATTCTAAAGCTGAAGATCGGCGGCACGGCCAAGATCCGCGCCCTGTCCGGCAAGCGCATCCGCATCACCGTCATCGACGGCGATCGCGCGCTGGAACAAGTCTGGGTCGTGGGCGCGCAAAGCTCGTCCGTGGCCGGCGGCGGCCTCAGCCCCGTCTCGCGGGCGGCCGAACGGCCCGACCCTTAAGCCACGGAAAACACCGCCCGGGCGAACCCTCTTTCCTCAGGCTGGCGGATCGCCTAAATCGACGGTCCAGAACCGTCCCGAAAACCCAAAGGAAGCGTCCATGTCCATCAAAGTCGGCGATCGTCTGCCGTCCGTCACCCTCATGCACATGACCGAGAAGGGCCCGGCCCCGATCACCACGGATGAGCTCTTCGGCAAGAAGAAGGCGGTCCTCTTCGCGCTCCCCGGCGCCTTCACGCCGACCTGCAGCGCGCGCCATCTGCCGGGCTACGTCGAACACGCCGGCGACTTCACCAAGAAGGGCGTCGACGCCATCGTATGTCTCAGCGTCAACGACGCCTTCGTCATGAACGCCTGGGGCAAGGATCAAAACGCCGCCGGCAAGGTGATGATGATCGCCGACGGCAACGGCGACTTCACAAAGAAGGTCGGCCTGGAAATGGACGGCTCGAAATTCGGCATGGGCACGCGCAGCCAACGCTACGCCATGGTCGTCGAAGACATGGTCGTGAAGAAGATCGAAGTCGAAGAACCCGGCGCCTTCAAAGTCTCCAGCGCCGACCACGTCCTCGGCATCCTTTAAGAACACCACGACACCGCACCTCATCCTCCCCCGCTTCAGCGGGGGAGGGAGGGTAATTCCACCTACCCAAAGCTCAAAAAGCACGCCTGCGCTTGGCTACTCAGCCGGCGCTGCCACGCGTGGTCCATTGGCGGCTTGCTTCAACGTGCTCTGCTCGCGCCGCACGGAATGACTTATGCCGCAATAAGCGTTGCACATGCGCATGCGCGCACGAATAGGATCGGCGCCCCACCAAAACCGCGCCAGGTCGCCCCGTACCAACAGCGGCTTCCCCGGAAAGCCCGTCGAAAAACACAACCGCGCCATGCCGTAGTGATCGACCATGATGTTGCGTTCGTAGGTATTGCAGATGTGCTCCTGCGTCCCCGTGCTGTCGCCCCAGCCTTTGGCGATTTGGCGGCTTGCGCGCAGGGAACGGAAATACATCTCCACCTGCCGCGCCCACACCGGATTGAGGTTCAGCGCGTACTTCGCGTTGCAATGCGCGATCTGCCGCCCGACCTCGTCCGGATCGACGTTCCAATGCGAGGCGAAGAATTTGTCTTCCTCGCCGCCATGCCCGAACGACGGCTGAATGAAATTGAGCTTCAGCTTGTCGGCGCCGATGTCGTTCAGGACCAAGTCGTAGAACGGATCGAGCTCGCGATAATTCTGATCGAAGATCAAACCCATCGCATAAATCCGGCGCGCCGCCCGTGACGGATCGCGCTGCCGGGCTGCCACCATCAGTCGAAGCGCGCCGACGGCCTTGTTGAACGCACCGCGCACGCCGCGCGTCTCGTCGTGCAGTTCCGGGCGATGGCTGTTGAGCGATACCGAAACCTCGTCGGGTCCGTCGGTCATCATGCGGTCGGCCATGCGCGCGTCGCGGATGCGCGTGCCGTTGACGACCGAGAGTGTCTTGAGCCCCAACGACCGGCACGTGGTCGTGATCCCGAAATACTCGTCGATATCCAGCATGCTCTCGCCGCCGCAAATGACGACGGCGCCCGCAGGATTCAGCGCCGCAAACTCTTCCAAAATCTCGCGCTTGCGCGGCCAGCTCAGATAATTGGGCCGATCGTCGTCGTCGAGCATCCAAAAATCGCAATGCTGACAACGCAGATTGCACCGCTTATTGACCTGCACGAACAGAAAACGCGGCGGCTGACGAACCGGCTGTAGCATACGAATACCTCAACACGCCCGCGAATCAGGCTGCGGCACACCGCATGGTACCAACCGTTGCCCCGGCCGCAGCGCACTCCAGGAGTGTGTAAAAGATGTTTGACATCGACGCGCCAGCCGCTATATGTAAAACATCTTTGACACAAGGCAAAAGGGGACGCCAACATGACGCAAGCCGAACGCTACGCCTGGTATTCGCTGATCGCCTGGATCGCGATCCTCTATTTCCTGCTGACGCGCTTCACCGCCGGCATCGACATCCTCGGCCAATCGCTGGGCCTCACGATCGTCGAGCAATCGGCCGGACGTTTGCTGTGGACGTATGTGACGCTGGTGATCGTGGCCATCGTGGCGGAAAGCGTGATCGCCGCCGTCATCGCCGCGCCCAAGGGCGATGACATCGAGAAGGACGAACGCGACCTCGCGATCGAGGCGCGTGCAAAGCTCGCCGCCTACTGGTTCGTCGCCGCCGCGATAAACGTGATCGTGATCCACGTCCTCGCCAACGCGGCCTACGACCGGCACATCCTGCCGGACCTCGTTCTGACGAGCCCCACCGGCATCGCCTTCGCGCTGCTCTTCGTGCTGACCGTGTCCGAAATCGTGAACCGCATCGCCATCATCTGGAACTACCGCACCGCATGACCCCCCGAAAGGGACGCGTACGGAACAAAATCCACGCCCTGCGCACCGCACGAGGCCTAAGCCAAGCCGCGCTCGCCGACATGGTCGGCGCCACCCGCCAAACAATCAATGCGATTGAGCAGGAGAAGTACGCACCGTCGCTTGAGCTGGCGTTCCGAATTGCGCAGGCGTTTGATCTGGCGTTTGAAAGAGTTTGGTCCTTCGAGGACTAGCGCGGCGCAGTCTGGGGACGTCCGCGCTCCCAGACTACGGCGAGCCATACCTCAAAGTCTCAGCCTGAACGTCACCCCCTCATACGTCCGTACAGCGTTACCCCGCTCCAGCTGATGGTTCTGCGCCCACAGCGCCGACTTGCCGTCCGCCACCTCGCGCTCCCGCCGCTCACGCAACATCAGCGCAAGCTTCAACCGCGCCACCTTCTTGTTCGCATGCTGCGAGCGCTGGTCTTGCGACACCGTCGTCAGGCCGCTCGGCACGTGCGTCGCGCGGACGGCGCTGTCGGTTTTGTTGACGTGTTGGCCGCCGGGGCCGGAGGCGCGCATGGTTTGGTAGACGATGTCGCGCTCCTTGAGGTCGGGCGTGTCCTCGATCTCGGACACGCGGTTGACGCCGACGAACCAGTTCTTCCGCTTGTGCGTTGGCCGGAAGGTGCTCGTGCCGATCCAGCGCACCGTGCCCGTGCGCGCGGCGGCGAACGCGTCCGCCGTGTCGCCCTCGACGCGCAGCAGGATGGAGGGGCAGGGGCCGGCGAACGGTTCGACCGGCGCGCACGCCACGCCGTCGCGCGCCGCCTCCCGGCAGAACGCGTCGGCGAGCTTCGCGACCACCCACTCGCATTCGGCCGGTCCCTGACCCGCGGAGATGTGAAGAATGATCCCGCTCATACGCGCCGCGTCTTGTACGTGATGAGCGGGCGCAGCGTGGCGACGACGTCGATCAACGCCGCCGCCGTCAGGTCGTGGATCACCTGGTGAATGTCTTTGTACGCTTGCGGCGCCTCCTCGTAGATCAGCTCCCGGTCTTCGCAGATGACGCGACTGCCGATCTTCGTGCGCTGCATGTCCGCGACCGTGAAGCGGCGGTTGAGCTTGGCCTTCGCTTCGTTGCGGCTCCACTTCCGCCCCGCGCCATGCGCCAGCGAATGCAGCGCGCGATCCGCCTTCTCCAGGCGCGGCTGCACGACATACGTCACGTCGCCGCGCGAGCCGGGCACGACGATCAGCCCGCGATCGCCCGGCGCCGCACCCTTGCGATGCAGCCAGCCCCCGTCATGCGGCGTGACGCTGTTGTGGCAGATGTCGATCCGCCGCTCGCCGCTCATGCCGAGCCGCTCGAAGAAACGCGCCGCGATGATCTTGCGGTTGAGCACCGCCCACGCGACCGCTTGATCGTGTTCCCGCAAATACGCCGTACACGGATCGCGGCCCACGGTCAGCGGCCGAACATTCTGCCGCTCAAGCTGCCGCTCCAAAATGATGTGGCCGAGCCCGCGCGACCCGCTATGCACCATCAGATAGATGCAATCGCGGCCAAGGCCCGCCGCATCGAACGCCGCCCGATCCGCGACGTCGTCGATGCAGAGGATCTCGGCAAAGTGATTGCCGCCGCCGATGCTACCCAACGAACCGCCCATCAAATCGGACGGCAAGCCCGCCTCGGCGAGCGCCGCTTCGCCGTCGCCCGACCAAGGGTCTTCAAATCCGGTCAGCCGCTTCTCCGCCGCATCGGGCTTGAACCGCCGCGCCGGCATATCGCTCGCCCACAGCCCCATCCCGCAACCGATGTCGCTGCCGACAAGGTGCGGATAGACATGGCTACGCGACCAGAACGCAGCGCCCACCGCAATGCCGCGGCCGGCGTGCAGATCCGGCAACCCGACAACGCGCTCGATCCCCTCAAGCAAGGCCGATTGGTGAAGCTGATCGATCGCCGTCTGCTCGATCCAACTGCGATCGGACGCAATGATCTCGACATGTGCCTTGGTCACGACCGCGCCTCCCCGAACAAGAGGAAAGCGGCAGGCGCGATCAGACGGAATTCATTCAGGCAGCGACAGCCGCCCTCACAGGGATTGCCCATGATGTTTGTTCCTGAACAGGAAGGAAATTGAGAGTGCTAAGGCTGTCGGCAGTTGCTGCACGCATGACGCACTCCTTTCCTGTTCGAGAACAAACCGCGCCGCCAGGGCGCTTCGCGGCCAGTGAGATACTAGTCGCAACCCACACATTCAAGCGAAATCGATGTGAGCGCGCTCACTCCGCGTCCGCGTAAGCCTTCACCAACTCCGTCAAGAAATCGCGCCCGACATAGACCGAGCGCACGCTACGCCGCTCGTTCAGACCATGCGCGCCGTTGCCGTCCGGATCGCTCCAACCGCCCGGCGCGCCATAAACCGGAATACCGATCGCCTCCAGAAAAATCCCGTCCGTCGCACCCGTCGACATCGCAGGCACCAGCGGCACGCCGGGAAAATACTTCGCGACGAGTTCCTCCGCCGGCCCGACGATCTTCGGATCGAGCGGCGGCGGCACGGCCAGCGGCCGCACCGGTGGCACCATCGTGATCTTCACACCGTCATCGCCGATCGCGGCCGCAAGCGCCGCCTGCGTATCTTCCACGGACTCCCCTGGAAAGATGCGGCAGTTGACGTTCGCGCCCGCGCGCTGCGGCAACGCGTTGTTCGCATGCCCGCCGTCTAGCAGCGTCGCCACACACGTCGTGCGCAGCATGCTGCGATAGGTCGGATCCTTCGACACGATTGCCTCGGCATCCTCATCGTCCGGATCCTTGGCCAGCGCCACCATCGCCGCACCCGTCTCGTCATCACGCGCCGCGCCGGCTTTCGCGAAAAACGCGCGCGTCGTCTCCGTCATCTTCATCGGAAACTCGTACGCACGCACCTTGGCGAGCGCATCGGCGAGTTCGTAGATCGCGTTCTCCTTGACGGGCCGCGAACTGTGCCCGCCCGGATTGGTCGTCTCCAGGCGATAGTTCTGCACCGCCTTCTCGCCAACCTGAAGCGTCTGAATGACGACCTTGCCGTGCCCGTCGGTGCGCCCGCCGCCGCCTTCGTTCAGCGCGAACGCGGCCTTCACCGCATCGGGCCGGTTCTTCGACAGCCACTCCGCACCGTTGAACGCCCCCGTCGTCTCCTCGCCGCACGTCAGCGCCAGCTTGATCGTGCGCTTCGGGCGATACCCGCTCTTCTTGAAGCGCACGAACGCGTCCACCCACGTCGCGACCATGGCCTTCATGTCCGACGTACCGCGCGCGTAGAAATAGTGGTTCTCTTCGATCAGCTTGAACGGATCGCGCGTCCAATCCTCGCGCTTGGCCTCCACCACATCGAGATGGCCCAGCAGCAACATCGCCTCCGCCGTCTTCGACGTGCCGCGCAACACCGCAAGCAGCCCGCCCTCTTTCGGCTTACCCGGCGCGGTGAACACGCTGACGTCGCGCTTGCGATACCCCGCCTTCCGCAGATGCGCCGCCATCCGCTGCGCCGCGAGCGTGCAGCTGCCCGCCGACAAGGTCGTGTTGGTCTCGACCAGCTCTTTATAGAGCGCGCGGAAAACCTTCTGATCTGGCCGCAGCGGCGGCATCGCCGCCTCCTGCGCCAAGGCGGCCTGCGCCGCCATCACAACTGCCGCCGCCCCCGCCAACAATCTTCCCGCCGCCATAAGACGCCCTCGCCAATATCCGATGCGCAGAGTGTGCGCAGCGTTGCATGCCGGGTCAAACCCATCTTGCCGCCCCATGCACAGCCGCATAGGCTTTGAACAAAGGGAGAGAACAATAGATGTCACCGAAACCGTTCGTCGTCACGCCGAAGGACTACGACAAACCGCTCAACATCGTGGGCGAACAACTGACGATCCTGGCGTCAGGCGCCCGCACCGGCGGCTACGAAGTGTTCTTGCAGCAAGGTCCCGAAGGCTCAGGCCCGCCGCCGCACTTCCATCCGTGGGACGAATCTTTCTACGTCGTCAAAGGCGACATCGAGTTCGGCATCGACGATAAAGCGATGGTGGCCGGCCCCGGCACCCTCGTGCATCTGCCCGCGGGCACAACGCATTGGTTTCGCTTCGGAAAGGGCGGAGGCGAGATGGTGTCGATGACCTCGCGCGAAGGCGCCTCGCACTTCTTCACCGATACCGCCCGCGAAGTCTCGGCCGTGAACCCCGACCTCGCCAAGCTCGCCGAAGTCGGCGGCCGCTACGGCCTGAAGGTCGCCATATAAAGGTTGGCGCGGCAGCCGAAACCGCCGCGCCAATCGCATCAGAACCGCTGCCCGAACTTGATCCCGTACGTCCGAGGCTGTGCCACGGCGTCATACGGCTGCGCACCGCAGACGCTGATCTGACACTCGCTGCCGCGCGCATAGATGGCGCGCTCGTCGGTCAGGTTGTGGATGTAGAAGTCGAGGCTGAAACCGTCGGTGTCGAAGCCCATCGACAAATCGACCAGCGTGTACGAGGGCAGCGTGCCGATGATGGCGGCCTCCGCCGCGCGCAAATCGACGCCCGCTTCGCCCGCATGCACGATCGCGGCCTGCGCATAAGCCGGCATGTCCATGAACTGGAACGTATAGCGCCCGATCAAGTTGGCTTTGAAGTCCGGCACCACCGGCAAGCCCGGCGTCGCCGGCGGGAAGCTTGGCCCGCCGGAGAACTCCGTGTCCAACCAACTCGCGGCCCCCGTGAGCGTGAAATTGTCCGACAGCGCCCACAAGATGTCGCTCTCGATGCCCTTGATGGTCGCCGCGCCCGCGTTCTGGATTTGCGTAAGGCCGTTAAGTCCGAGGAACGAGAACTGGAAGTCCTCCCACTCCTCCCAGAACACCGCGCCGTTGAAGCGTAACCGCCCGTCCGCCAACGTCGTCTTCCACCCGAACTCATAGTTTGTGAGGTAATCCGACGAATAAGGCGGCAACGTCCCGCGCCGGTTGACGCCGCCCGGCCGATAGCCGGTGGACCACGTCGCATAGATCATGGCGTCTTCGTCGATCTTGTACGACAGGTTCAACCGGTGCGTCGTGCCGTCTTCCTCGGTCAGCTTGTTGAGGTTCGTACACGGCGCGTCGCGGTTGTTTGCTGGCGCAAAGCACGCGGCCTCGCCCAACAGCGGCACGCCATAGGCGGCGGCGAATCCGGCGCCGAAGCCGAAGAAGCCTTCCAGCGAGTTCTCCGCCTTGAACACGCGCAAGCCGCCCGTCGCCGTCAACCGCTCCGTAAGATCGAACGAGACTTCGCCGAAGATCGCCTTATCGACGTCGATGCGCTTCTGCGAGGTCAGCCAAATCGTGTCGTCCAGCGTCGACACCTCATGCCCGTCGAAGAAGCCGTTCATCATGTAACGCTGATAGATGTCGTGCTCTTGCCGCTGATAGAACAACCCGGCGATGAAGCGCAGCCGGTCTTCCGCCGGCGAGGCAAAGCGCAACTCGTGGCTTTCCTTCGTGAACCCGTCGCGCGCATTGATGAACTGCGCCGGGTTGATCAACGTACCGCCCGGAATGACGCCGTCGCTGGTGAAGTAAGAGCCGTAGCCCAGCACGGTGTCGTAGAAGAAGCCGTAGTCGGCATAGTCGAGATTGGAATCGATCGTGCGGTCCATGTACCCGCCCGCGTAGGTGACGTCGAGATTCGCAAGCTTGCCCTCGATGGTCAGCGCCGCGAGCGCCCAACGGTCATGCGAATTCTCCGGGAACCAGTGCGTAACCGCGAGATCGCCGATGCTGGGATCGGTGAAGAACACGCCTTCGGTCTTCTGGTCCTGCGCCATGATCATCGGCGTCACTGACCACGTATCGTCCAGATCGATCTTCAGCGCCGCGCGGGCGCCATACGTATCGACCTCGTTGTAGTCGTCCTTCGCGCGATCGAAGTTGTCGTCGAGAATACCCGACGTCGGGTAAAGCCGCGTGCCCGCAACGTTGTCGATATAGCCCGCGTCGTGCTGCGCCCAGCCGACGATGCGGATGGCGGCGGAATCGGACAGTGGCGCGTTGACGTAGCCCTCGACGCTGCCGCCGATGCCGCCGTTTTCGACAGAATTGCCTTCGACGCTATAGGCGGCCGAGAACTCGCTGGCGTCCGGCTTGTTTGTGATGATGCGCAACGTGCCCGACTGAGAGTTCGCGCCGTAGAGCGTGCCCTGCGGACCGGCCAACGCCTCGATGCGCTGAATGTCGTACGCGTGAACGTCGAGCGCGCCCGTGATCGTGGTTATCGGGATTTCGTCGATATACGTGCCGACGCTGGGCATCGGGCCGGAGTGGTTGCGGTTCTCGCCGCTCGCCACGCCGCGCATATACACGCCGGCGAAGCCCGGGCTCGTCGGCTGGATCGTCACGTTCGGCAGGAACTTGCTGTAATCGTTGATGTCGCTGATCTGAAGATCTTCGATCTGCTTCTCGCCGATCACGTTGATGCTCGCCGGCACGTCTTGCAGCGCCTGGCTCCGCTTTTGCGCCGTGACCGTGACCTTCTCGATCGGGCCAGCCTTAGGTTCCGCGGGCTTCGTGTCCTGCGCCCAGGCAGGCATCGTACAAAGCGCGGTGCTCGCCAACAGCGCCGCCGTCAACCCAACGCGCCGCCGCGCGCCGCTCACATAGATCCGTCTCATCTCAGCCCCCTAGAGATTCAAGTCCCGTTCGTAATCGTCGACCACGTCCCCTAGCGCCTCGCGCAAAGGCTGTAGCCATTCTTCGTAATTCCGCCACTGCTCGACCGCATCGCTGAAGATCGGCCGTCTCACCTGCTCCGAACTTGCCGTGCGCACCGCTCGCTGCGTCTCGTTGAACCGCAGACACGCATCCTCAAACGGTAGCCCGCAGTAATCGAGCAACCGCCGGATCTCACTCTCCGTATCGCCGACCATCCTCTCGTACATCACACGATGCACACGGCCCGGCAGCACATCATCGACATGCGCCATCAACGCGACGTAGTCGCGGTAGTAACGCCCCAACTCGGAGAGGTCGTACGAGAACGTCTGCCCGCGCGCGAAATGCTGCTTGAAGGCGGAAAAGCAATTGCCCATCGGATGCCGCCGCGCATCGATGATCTTCGCATTCGGCAGGATCAGATGAATGAGCCCCGCATGCGCAAAATTGTTCGGCATCTTGTCGATGAAGAGCGGCCGCACCGTCTTGCGCTGAATCCGCGTGCGCGCAAGATACTCGTCCCCCATCGCCTTCAGCGCCGCGCGATCCAGCCCGCCGACGGTCTCTGGATATTTCGAGACGTCGCCCTTCGTCCTCTGCTCGCCGAGCCGCCGCGCCATCAGCGCCAGATCGGGCAACTCCATCGTCCCTTCGACTTGGCTGTGGCTCGACAGGATCTGCTCGATCAGCGTCGATCCGGCGCGCGGCAACCCGACGATGAAAATCGGATCGGCATCAGGCACCCCCGCGCCATCGCGCTCCGCAAAAAACGACCGCGTGTAAAGCGCCCGCGACCGCTCCGTATGCGCGTGCGTCTCATCGGCGTTGTAGTTGACCGATCGCCGCCGCAGCGCGTTCGCCTGCGCATACTGCCCAAACGACGACGCAAACTCGCCCGCATCCTCCAACGCCTTACCGAGCGAGAAGTGCAGGTGATACCGGTCGTCATCTTTTAGATCACTGCCGTTCAACGCCTTGCGCATCGCTGCAACTTCGGACGGCGCAAAGCGATACGTCTTCAGGTTCGCAAGGCTCCACCATGCCTCGCCGAACGAGGGCGCAAGCTCCACGCAGCGCCGATAAGCGGCAATGGACTCGTCCTGCCGCCCCGCCGTGCGCAGCACGTGGCCATAGCTCATCCACAACCGATGCTCGCGCGGAAACTCGGCCAGCATCTGCTCGTAGAGAACAATCGACGGCTCATACTCGCCGATCCGCGCCAGCACGGCGGCCTTCAAATTCCGATAGAGCGGATTGCGCGCATCGCGCGCCATCAGCCGGTCGATCTCGGCCAACGCCTCCGCCGTCTTCTGCTGGCGATAGAGAACAATCGCGTAATTGTGCCGCGCTGCCTCAAACCCCGGCGACAGCTCCAACACGCGGCTTAGCAACTTCTCCGCATCGCCATACCGCCCCAACCGCGCGCCGACTTCGGCCAGCATGCGGATCGCCGCCACATCCGTCGGCTCGGCCTTCAGATGCGAACGCAACAACCGCTCGGCGATCGCCAGCTTGTTGTCGCACAAAGCCCCCGCGGCCTCGATCAGCCGCGGATCGTTCGTCGACGCCCGGATCGCACGCGCATAGGCCTGATCGGCGGCCTCCGCCTTCCCAGCGAGTGTCAGTTGATCGCCAAGCGCGCGATACGCCCCGCCCAGCAGACGCTGGGCATCCGCCTGTCCGGGAACGACTTTCAGAATCTCGAGAAGCTGTTCGACGGCGAGCGCCGGATCATGCGCGGCAAGACGCCTGGCGTGCGCAAGCGCGGTCGCCAAACTGCCGACATGTTCTGCCACCGCCATCCCCATCAAGGCCCCCACCTCGATGTGACAGTGTCATGTCAGTTGTTCCCCCGGTGCAAGACACGCAAGCGCCTGAAAACTAGGCGCTTCCGCGTACTGAGCGGGCGTTGTGTCCTTTACGGCGCACCGATACTCGCCTCACAGGCGAACCGTTCACGGTTCGGGCGAATACACCACGTTGCCGTCAACGATGGTCATGACCGGTCGTCCCGCGATGATCTCCGCCGGCGCGGCCTTAAGCAGGTCAATCGAGAACACGGAAATGTCCGCCCGTTTGCCGACCGCGAGCGTGCCGACGTCCCCCTCGTGAAACACGGCGAACGCGGCCGCGGATGTGAACATGGCGAGCGCTTGGTTCCGGTTGACCGCTTCCTCAAGGTGCCAGCCCTCACCGGCAAACCCTTTCCGATCATGGCGATAGATGGCGGCGTAAAACTCTTCGAGCGCCTCGCCCTTCTCGACAGGCGCATCCGAACCACCGGCGATCGTTGCACCGGACGTCAGGAGCGACGTCCACGCGTAGGCACCCTTCAGCCGCTTCGCACCCAATCGCGCCGGCGCAAAGAAAAGATCGCTGATCGCATGCGAAGGCTGCATCGACGCGATGACGCCCAGCTCCGCGAAGCGCGGTAAGTCCGCTGGTGCAATCACCTGCGCGTGCTCGATCCGCCACCGCAGATCGCGCCCGCCCTTGGCGCCGAACGTCTTCGCAAACGCATCGAGCACCAACCGATTGCCGCGATCGCCAATCGCATGAACCGCGATCTGCGCCCCTGCGGCCCTCGCGCGCTTGAGATACGCCAGCATGTCCTTCTGCTGCAGGAGAATGAGCCCGCTGCTCTTGGCGTCGCTGTAAGGCGCAAGCAGCGCCGCGCCGCGCGATCCCAACGCGCCGTCGACGTAAAGCTTGACGCCGCGCACGCGCAGACGGCCTGACGCGTCCTGATAGGGCCCCGCCTTCAGCACCTGCGCGCCGGCGTCTGCGTCGAGATAATTGTCGATGCGGATCGGCAACTCGCCCGCCGCCGCCATCGCGTTCAGCATCGAAAGCTCTTCGGCCGATACGCTCATGTTGTGAATGCCGGTCCATCCCATCGACGCCACGCGCGCGACGCCCCGCTTCAACGCCTCGCGCTTGAACGCGGACGTCGGCTCGGGCATCTCGTCATCGACCAAGCTCATCGCGCTGTCGATGAGCATGCCCGTCGCCTCGCCCTTGGCGTCGCGTTCGATCCGTCCGCCCGCTGGATTGGGCGTCGCGCGATCGATACCGCCGAGTTTCAGCGCTGCGGTATTCGCAAGCGCCGCGTGGCCATCCGCGCGCTCCAAAAACACGGGCCTATCGGAAACGACCGCGTCGATATCCGTGCGCGTCGGAAAGCGCTTCTCCGGCCAATGTGTCTCGATCCACCCCCGCCCACTGATCGGGCCCGACGGATGCGTCGCCGCATACGCCGCCAAAGCCTCTTGCAGTTCCTTCACGGACCGAACAGCCGTGAGGTCCAGCGTCACCTCGCGCATGCCAATCCCAAGTAGATGGGCATGCGAGTCGACAAAACCCGGATAGGCGAAGGCGCCTTTGAGATCGACAACGCGGGCGCCCTTCGCCAACGTCTGCGCCTCGGCCGTCGCGCCGACGAACGTTATCCGGCCGTCTTTCGCAACCAACGCCTCAGCCGTGGAGCCTCTCGCGTCGGTGACGATCGTTCCGCCGGAGATCAACACCGTGTCCGCGACGGCGATCATCGTCGAGAAAACAATGGCAGCCGTTGCCGTCAGCAAACGCATCGATCGCATTGTCGTATGCTCTCCCAATCCGTCATGGCCGGGCTTGACCCGGCCACGAAACTCAATGCGAGTCTCCAACGCGCACAGACGTGCGCGCACTGGGTGGCCGGGTCAAGCCCGGCCATGGCGATCGGGAATGAAGTAGGCGCTACTTGCTGGGCACCGCAGCGCGCGCCAGCGCGTCCGCGGCTTCGTTTAGCTCGTGACCGTCATGCCCGCGCACCCAGTGCCACGCGACCTTGTGCTTGGCCACGGCCAGCTCAAGGCGCTGCCAGAGGTCGACGTTCTTCACCGGCTTCTTATCGGCGGTCTTCCAGCCGTTCTTCTTCCAGCCTTTGATCCATTTGGTGATGCCGTCCTTCAGATACGTGCTGTCCGTGTGAAGATGAACCTCGCACGGCCGCTTCAGCGCCTCCAGCGCGCCGATCGCCGCCATCATCTCCATGCGATTGTTCGTCGTCATCACCTCGCCGCCCGAAAGCTCGCGCCGCTCGGTTTTGAACAGCAAGATGGCGCCCCAACCGCCGCGGCCCGGATTCCCCGAACACGCGCCGTCGGTGTAAATCTCGACATGGTTCATGCCGGCCATCCATAGGCCTGCGCATCGGCGGCCGACTGATGAAAGCGAAGTTTGGTCGCGTACTCGAGTGGGTCTTTTACTTTCACCAAAGCCGTATCGTCCCTGTTGATCCAATCGTAAAGCCGCGTCAGCAAGAACCGCAGCGCCGCGCCGCGCGCCAGAACGGGCAGGGCGGCAACCTCCGCCGCCGTGAAGGGCCTAATCGCGCGATAAGCCGACAGCAGCGAACGTCCCTTGGTGATGTTGAACGAGCCGTCGTTCTCAAAGCACCAGGCGTTCAAACACACCGCGACGTCATAGGCATACGCGTCGTTGCAAGCGAAATAGAAATCGATAAGCCCCGTCAGCTTACCCTCGCTGAAGAACACGTTGTCGGGAAAAAGGTCCGCGTGAATGACGCCGGACGGCAACCCGCTCGGCCAATGCTGCTCTAACCAGCGCAACTCGGAACCGATGAGCGTCGCAAGCCCCATGCGCACGCCGTTCGCCTTGGGCTCGCATTGCTTGACCAGCGTCTTCCATCCGTCGATCGACAAAGCATTCGCGCGCGTGAGGGCGTAATCCGCGCTCGCCAAATGCAGCCGCGCCAGGGCCGTGCCCAACTCCGCACACTGCGCCGGGTCCGGCTTGCGCGGCGAGAGGCCGGTCAAGAACGTCATCAACGCCGCGGGCCGTCCGTTCAGCGTCCGCCACGTCTTCCCGTCACGCGCACGAACGGGCAGTGAGCATGGCAAATCCTTCGCGACCAAATGCTCAAGCAGCCCAAGGAAGAACGGCAAATCCGCTTCCTTCACGCGCTTCTCGTACAGCGTCAGAATGAACGAGCCGCGTTCCGTCGAGAGGAAGAAGTTCGTATTCTCGACGCCCTCCGCGATGCCCTTGAACGACAGCACGCGGCCGAGCTCGAACGCGCTGAGAAACGCGCCGAGATCCGCATCACTGACATCGGTATAAACGGCCATGGGGCGGAGATAATGCGGATTCGCGCACGAACGCAAACCGCATCAGGAAAGCGTCAACACCTCGCGCAACGCCGCGATCAAAGCCTGAGGATCGCCCGGCGCAACCGTGGTCACGCCCTCACGCTCGCTCAAGCCGCAAGCCCGCGTCGCAATCACCGGCACGCCCGCAGCCAACGCCGCCAGCAAATGCCGCGGTCGCTCTTCGACAATGGCCGGCTGCACGACGGCGCCGACATCGCGCAGCCACGCATGCGCGCCGTCTTTCGCACTAGGCTGTACCGTCTTGACGCCATCCCAAAAGTCGCCGCCTTCGAGCGTACCGCCCAACAACACGACCTCAAGGTCAAGCGCGAGCGCCGCCTCACGCACCTCATGCGCGCCTTTACGCGCGATCGCAGGTCCGGGGAACGCAATGCGCCGCGGGGCAGGGCCGCTGCGTTCGACACGCGCCACGCGCGGCATCTGCCAATCGATCAGCACCGCCTTGCCCGGATACATGCGCGCGATCTCCGCATGCGGCGTAATAATGCGCGATGCATAAGCCAACGCCTCACGCTCCGCCTTCACCAGCCAAGCCGGCGCACGGAAGTCGCCCAGCGTCTTGCGCTCCGGATGCTGCGCGAACGCCGCATCGAGCCGGGCCTGCAACGCCATCATCGGCAAACGCGTCATCAACACGCTAACCTCGCGCCCGCCCAGATCGCCGTTGCGCCACAGGAACGGCAGCAGCGACTGCGCCACGCAAACACGCTCCACATCCTCCGCCAGCAATCGCGAGAGGCTCAGCGCAACACGTTCCGCGCCATCCATCTCCGCCTGACGCCGTCGCGCACCTTGCCCGGTGGCGCGCAAAGCAATCATGCGATGCAGCGCGGCCGTCGTCGCCGAACCGACGCGCGCAAAACCCTTGGTGTCGAAGCGATACCGCGCGAGCCGCCAGCGTCCGCCGTCGATCGGCAAACCCAACACGTCGTCGCCCGTGCGCGAGCGCGCGATGTATTCCTTGAACTCGCCCCAATTTTCATCGACGAGATAAGCCGTCCGCCCCGCCGCCTTCGTCGTGCACTCGTCCTCGACAAGACCCTCGTGGCGAAAACACGTCGTCTCGGTGCAGGTCCCGCACGTATGCGCCGCGCGAGCCGCCGGCGTGCGCAACACCGTCCGCACGCGCAAGCCAGGCGCACGCGCAGGATCGCCGACCTCCACGACATCATCCGGCTGCCGCCGCAAACGCAGCACCAACTCGTCGCGCTCGACGCGCGCTTCAAGCAGCATCGGCGTCTGCGGACGAAACCGCAGATCGACGTAATTCCAAGCGACAGTCGCATCGCGTCCGACTGCCGCCGCCGACCCCGGCACGATGCGCGAATGCGCATGACGCTCGACGATCTCCGCGCCGCTCTGCAGCGCGATGTCGTAAAGCGCGTTCGACAACTGACACAGGCCGCCGCCGGTCGCCGGCACAAGGCAACCCTGTTGCAGCATGCGCCCTTCGACGAAACCGCGGCGGCGCGTCGGCTTGCCGATCTGCGCCCAGAAACTGAAGGGCGCATCCGGCGTGATCAGAATATGATCGAGCGCGCGCACCGCACGCCGCAAGTTCGCAACCTTGCCCAGTTGATAGTGACGCTCCGCGTACCGCTCATCCGACCACAATCGCGTGCGCGACTCGCCGGCCGTAATGTTGAACCCCGTGCCGTCGTCCTTCGGACACGCGCGCCACGCACTGCCCAACTCGACGACGCTGCGGCGAACTTGAAACGCGAAGACTTTGGCGCGAAAAACCGCGCCGGAAAACCGGGTGGGAATGTCGGTGCGCGCCGCCGCAGGGGCGGGCGCCAGGCTCAACGAAGACGGAGGGGACGTCATCGGCGCGTGCGGTCCTTACACCTCGCATAAGGCATGAAAGACAATCACGACGAAGTTAAGGCGAATCTAGCCCGGGCGGCAATTCTTTGTGTCCCCGGTCACAGGGATTTAACGTTCAGGCAAGCTGCCGCGGCAGTCGGAACTGCACGGTTTCGCGTGCGGTCTCCGCTTCTTCAACCGTGACGTCGTAACGCGCGCGAAATGCGTCCAGCACCTCGGCGATCAACACGTCCGGCGCCGAAGCGCCCGCGGTCAAACCGACGACCTTCGCGTCCTTAATCATATCCCAGTCGATGTCGCTCGCCCGCTGTACCAGCGCCGACGCGCGAGCCCCCGCGCGCGCCGCCACCTCGACCAGCCGCATGGAGTTCGACGAATTCGGCGCGCCGATAACCAGCACCACGTCGGAGCGGGGTGCGATCGCCTTCACCGCTTCCTGCCGGTTGGTGGTGGCGTAGCAAATGTCTTCCTTGTGCGGCCCCGCGATCAGCGGAAACCGCCGCCGCAGCACCGCCACGATCGCCGCCGTATCGTCCACCGACAGCGTCGTCTGCGTGATGTAGGCAAGCTTTGTCGCATCCGCTGGCGTGAACATTTCCGCGTCGTCGACGGTCTCGATCAGCTTCACAGCGCCGGTCGGCAATTGCCCCATCGTCCCGATCACTTCCGGATGCCCGGCGTGCCCGATCAGGATGATCTCGCGCTGCGAATCATAATGCCGTTCTGCTTCGACGTGCACTTTCGACACCAACGGACAAGTTGCATCGAGCGCCAACAGATTCCGATCGCGCGCATTCGCCGGCACCGATTTCGGCACGCCATGCGCGGAGAAAACGACGGGCGCGCCTTCCGGCACCGCGTCGAGCTCCTTCACGAACACCGCGCCTTTTTTCTCAAGGCCTTCAACGACAAACCGGTTGTGGACAATTTCATGACGGACATAAACCGGCGCGCCATACTTCGTCAGCGCGCGCTCCACGATTTGGATCGCACGGTCCACACCGGCGCAGAATCCGCGCGGTGCAGCCAGAAGTATAGTCAGCCTTTGTTTTGACAATATTGGGCCCGTCGCCTAACGCTGAACGCAAGGAACATAGGGGGTCTGGGGATGAAAGGCACGTGGGCTAGCGCACAGATAAGCGCGTCAAAGCCTCGCGCCATAATACCCGCTCTCCCAGCAAGGTCTCGGTAAAGAGCGTGGAGCCCCTCAAATGAAACTCGCAATCGCCGCCGTCGCAACAATCGCCGCCATGGCACTCACCACGGGCCTCGCCGCCGCGAAGAGCCAAGCCCGCGCAAAGGGGGCAGAGTGCCCCTCTGTCAACGTGCTGCCCGACGCGGTGCGCGTCACGCAAATGTCGAACGGCAAAGCTGACCTCAAAGCCGAGATTCGCGAACCCGCCATCGCCTGCAGCGTCGCCGGCGGCAAAGCAAAATCGAAACTGAGCTTCTGGGTGAAAAGCGCCATCGCCCCGAACGCCGACATCACCGCACGCAGCGTCCCCTATTTCGTGGCGATCATCGTCGACGGCGAAGTCATCGGCAAAGAAGTCTTCCAGCTGGCATTGCCCTTCAAAACCGACCGCAAGCTGATGGTGAAGGAAAAGGTCACCCACATCGACATCCCGGTCGCGCACGGCCGCACGGCGGAAGACTACTCGGTAACGATTGGCTTCCAACTGACGCCGGAACAGGTCAACTACAACAGAACCGCCAGCCGCTAGCCGCCTTCAACGTCATGGCCGGGCTTGACCCGGCCACCCAGTGGCCGCGCGTCTGCGCGGCCTAGAGACTCCATGGTGGCGTGGCCCGATTTTCCACGCTAAACCCCGCCCACCATGGCAACCCTGACGCAAATCCTCACAACCCTCGTCGCCGACGCCTTCAAGGCCGAAGGCCTCGATCCCGCGCACGGCACGGTCGCAACCTCCGACCGCCCCGACCTCGCGCAGTTCCAGTGCAACGGCGCGCTCGCCGCCGCGAAGGCCGCCAAGGCCAACCCGCGCGCGATCGCCGAAAAGATCGCAGCCCGCCTGCAAACCGACCCGCGCTTCCAGAAGATCGAAATCGCAGGCCCCGGCTTCATCAACCTGACGCTGACTGACGCGGCGCTCTCCGCCCACATCGAAAAACTGCGCGACGACCCACGCTGCGGCGTGCCGAAGCGCGAGCACCCGCAGACGATCATCGTCGACTACGGCGGCCCGAATATCGCCAAGACCATGCACGCCGGCCATTTGCGCTCGCTCGTCATCGGCGACGCCCTCGCACGCATGTTCCGCTTCGTCGGCGACAAGGTGATCACCGACGTCCACTTTGGCGATTGGGGCCTGCAGATGGGCCAGCTCATCACCGAACTGAAACACGAACGCCCCGACCTCCCGTACTTCGACGAAACCTTCACCGGCCCCTATCCGAACCAATCGCCGGTGACGATGGACGACCTCGAGGTCCTCTACCCCCGCGCCAGCGCCGCCTGCAAAGCGTCCCCGGAACGCCTGGAAGAAGCCCGCAAGGCGACGAAGGAACTCCAAGCCGGCCGCCCCGGCTACCGCGCGCTATGGGAACACTTCCGCGGCGTCTCCTTCGAAGGCGTCCGCCGCGAGTTCAGCGCGCTGGGCGTCCACTTCGATTGGTGGAAAGGCGAAAGCGACGTCGACGCCATCGTCGCGCCGATGGTCGAAGACCTGCGCAAACGCGGCCTCGCCGAAGAAAGCCAAGGCGCCCTCGTCATCCAAATCAACGAACCCGGCGACAAAAAAGAACTACCGCCGCTGATCGTGCAGAAGTCGGACGGCGCCGCCCTCTACGAAACGACGGACCTGGCGACCATCATCGACCGAGTGAGAACCGCGAACCCCGATCTCATCCTCTACGTGGTGGGCCAACCCCAACACGACCATTTCGAAAAAGTCTTCCGCGGCGCGCGCAAAGCGCAGCTCAACGGCAAAGCCACGCTCGAGCACGTCGGCTTCGGCACCGTCAACGGCCCCGACGGCAAACCCTTCCGCACGCGCGCCGGCGGCACGGTCAAACTCTTCGACCTCATCGAACAGGCAAAGCAAGAAGCGCAAGCGCGCCTGAACGAATTCAATCTCGCGCAAGATTACCCGGCCGAAGAACGTGAAGACATCGCGCGCATGGTGGGTCTCGCCGCGATCAAATTCGCCGACCTCTCGAACCATCGCCTGACGAACTACATCTTCGACCTAGCGCGCTTCACACGGTTCGAAGGCGAGACGGGCCCCTACCTGCAATACGCCGCCGTGCGCATCAAAAGCCTATTGAAGAAAGCCGAAGAGCAAGGCTTCAAAAGCGGCGCCATCCGCATCGAAGACGCCGCCGAGCGCGACCTGGTGCTGGCCACCGACCGCCTCCCCACCGCGCTCGACGTCGCGCTGGCGAAGCGCGCGCCCAACGTGCTGTCAGCCTTCGCCTTCGAACTCGCGCAAGGCTTCAGCCGCTTCTACGCGGCGCATCACATCCTGACGGAACAGGACGCAAGTTTACGAGCGTCACGCCTTGCGGTGTGCCGCCTCGTACTGTTTCAGCTGGAGATCGTCTTGGGGCACCTCGGCATCGAGGTGCCCGAACGCATGTAAGCCGTAAGGCTTACGCAGCCCGGATATTGTTGACCGCGATCTTGCCGCGATCTTCCTGGGTATCGAAGGACACCTTCTGCCCTTCATTCAACCCACGCAGCCCAGCGCGCTCCAGCGCCGTAGCATGGACGAACACGTCCTTGCTGCCGTCATCCGGCTGGATAAAGCCGAAGCCCTTTTGAGTATTATAAAATTTAACAGTGCCGGTTTTCACGCGAAAGAACCCTTATCGATGACAACCGGTTGAACTCAACCGGTTCTAAAGTCCGCCGTTGGGTAGGACATGCCGCTGTAGTTTGCAAGGTTGACAGCGCCAGCCTGTGCCAAGCGTTCCACGCTGGCACAATCCGCCCGCCGGAGCCAAACCACAGGATTCTGCGAAAAACGCCGCAAAACAGGCCCAAAGAGCGACCATTTTCCATCTCACCGGTCGCCCGCCACGATCTAAGCGAAACCAACCAACCGCGCCTCCCGCCTCGCGTCTGCCGCTCGCACTGTTTAAGCGAGTCGTCGACGCGCTGGGCATCGAAGTGCCGAGAGAATGTAGGGCTTCAAGAAGAGCCTTACGCTGCTGGCTGTTGGCGAGCATTGACGTGCAAGGACCAATCTCCGCTTGGAATCGGTTTTCCAGTCCTCACACGACCGTCCTGGAAAATTTCGCCATTGTACTCGTAGACGTAAGCCTTGAGTCTCGGTTGCTCAAGCCATACTGGCCTTCGTACATAGAGGGAGCCGCTGTTTGACCAGCGCTGCAGGCGCCGCAAATCCGGCGCGTTGAAGCGTTCGAACTTGTCAAGAGTTTCCAGCACCGGACGAGGATCGCCTTTGAATTGATACAGTTCGCCTCGTAGAATCTGGAGCCTTCTCGCATGCTCTGACCTGCCGATTAGGTCAGATCGATGGTCCAACACGAATCCTGGGTAGTCGCCGAGATCAAGTAATACGCCCTTCAACTGGCACGGCCCACAAAACTGGAGCGTCTCAGCGAGCCGCAAGGTCTCAAAGTCGCGATGCCCCTGTCTGAGCGACCCATACAAAACCAAATACTGAAGTAATGGCTGTTCCGGAGCGTCCCGATTTTGATTTCTTTGAATGAAGCGTGTCAGGGAGGCTGACGAAATAAGTGCTTGAATACCTGTTGCCGCCAACGAGAGCCGCAAGTACCTCGACAGATTCTGCGTGAAAATCTTGCTCATCTGCGCACCGCTGACAGGATTTTTGAATCGGAACGCTTGGAGATTACTGTTTTTGGAGGGGCGTAAATCCATGCGTCGTATCCCTTGTTGTGATCTCGCGCCGACGCACTCGCGGCACTATCGTACACGCGCACCCTTCTCCGCAAGAGGCGGGACGATGCCTCGTCGTCCGGGAGGTACTCCTTCATTTTATCCACAGCGGCTATCGCCGCGGACTCACTGTTCGCCGATATTGGGATCAACGCACCTCTAGCAACAAGGTTGCGTTCACCAAACGGCTCATCCGGGTTTCTCTGAAACGCTCCCGTTACATCGGCAAAAGTTCCGATAGCAAAGCCTGGGCGTGCCTTGGACGACAGCAGGCCCGGCACCTTCACAGCATCCTTTGTTTCGAGAAAGATGAAATCTGTTTTTTGAACGCCGAGTTCTCGGGCCACAAGTTCAAACCCCAGAAGCACGTAGCGCCTGAGCGCCGCCGTTTCATCATGAGCAAAAAGCTCAAACCAGTAATCGAATAGCGCGATCCTATCCGATTTGCTCATTCTTCCCTGGCGTTCGAGCAAGAGTAATGATTCAAAATAATTCAAAAGGCCATCAAAGTCGCGCAAAATATTTCGCTCGTCCTCGTTTAGTGTAACGGAGCGATTGGATACGCGTTTGACCAAAATCGGTTCAAACGTAGACTCATAGTCATACTCTATCACTGACCTGATTCGGTCGAACTGGCGTGACAAGTAAAAGTCCTGAAACAAGCTTCGGACGAGCGAAACAGATTCAGATCGACGCGCATCAAGATACAGCCAAAGTGCCCAGATACCTCCGCCGATGACACCCACGGTAAGGAACACTTGCGCAAGCGCTTGAAGGCCTCCAGCAATCTCGTTGGCCGCCTTAATTTGCGCCCAGAACACACTAACGATGTAAATCGAGGTCAACGCCAGCAGCGCCGCTATGGCTACCGCGAAGAAAACGAACAAAAATTGTCTCGACACAGATCACTCTCCTAGTCAAAAACCAGACTTTCCGATAACGCGACCTTCGCGACTTCTCTCCATCTGTCGGCAGGGTCGAGGCCGTGTTGAGCGAGTGTAGCCACCTGTCGAACGCTGACAGGTCCTCGATCGCAGAGTTCACGAAGCGCCACGAAATGGTCGTCGTACCCGCGTGCTCGGGAGTACATTTCCAAATGCTCCAGCAATAATTCCAGCACCGATCGAAGAGGGCGAGCGTAGACGCCCCAGGTGCCCGAGATGAGCATGCTGGCACCAAGCGAATCCCGCTGAGCGCGCCAAATATTCTCTCTAATATAGAGGTCTTCCGTCTCGGCGATCATGTCTCCCAGCGCTCGATCGATTCTTCCTCTCACGACTAGGGTCGATGTAAACGAACTCGTTGTGATCCGCGCCTGAGCGAAGTCGGCCAAGCATTGTAGGAGCGCTGCTATTGCTATTGCATCGTCGGGGTTGGCACAGGTATCCATGACGCGCGTTTCGACGGTTGGATACTTGACACTTGGTCTGATCAGCCAATGTGGCTGTACCAATTCGTTTGGAAACTGGTGCTTCGTCATCGCTTGCCGAAATTTGCTGAACCCGCGTGCAGACAGTCTTGGCGGGAGACCGCCAGTCCGCACTGCACCGAACACCGATATTCGATAAGAGTGGAGGTCGGTATTTTGACCTCGCCAGAAAGGCGACGAACTCGAGAGCGCCACCAACACGGGAATAAGCGGGCGCAAAAAATTCAACAGCAACACTCTCCGCCGCAACGAGCCGCAGCCTATGTGAACGTGGAAGCCGCATGTAAGAGATCGTCGCCCGTTCATCGAGAAGAGATCAGGTGTTCGAACCTTGGGCAGCTTGTTAGGGAGCGACACCCAATCCGCGGCTGGGTGTGTTCCACAGTGCAGGGGCACGATTCCGAACGGCTTCAGCACCTCACCAATAAGGCGCCGCTTCCGACGGTAATCTGTCGCCACTTCACGCAGATCCGTAGAGTAGCCGGTTCGAAGTTCTCCCTGGCAGGTAAAAAACTCAAGTTCAAAGTCCGAACCGAGTTCGGCGGTTAGGCGATCGCGTGCGGCCGCAGGAAGGGTTTCGACTGGCAACAGTGTCTTGTCGTCGACAAGGAAAAACTCCTCCTCAATTCCGACGGTTATTTTCGCCATGGCCCCCCTCTGGCAGCCACGCGAACAGGACGCGCGGAGTCTTTGCTCGCGGTTTTTCCTGTCTTTGCCTGCTCTTGGCTGACGGTATGTGTCGCCCTCCACACCCTATTGTCGGCGCCGCCAAGAAAGCTAGTGCGGCAAGCAAATGAAACAGTACAGTTGCAAAACAAACACCCAATCTTGCGGCATCTCCACTCAGAGAGATTTTCGCTCCTTTGCAGCCGAAATTCGGCCGCTACTCGCCGAGTTGGGGAGGACCTGGTCGGCACCGTTGACTTGGTCGGCAGTCATTGCCACGGTGCCGCACCGATCCATCCCGCCGTGAGGCGTAATGGGGTTGGCCAGCAAACGACCCTCTGCGGAAGAGTGCGGGACCATGCCCCCGCCGCCGAAGGAGCAACCGCCCTGGAATCTCTCAGGCACCCGGGACCGCAAAGGCGATGACAGTCTGGAAAGTGACGTGACGGCGAAGGCTGCGCGTCCACCGACGGGGTAGGCGGCGCGATCCGATCGCGCCCGCGAAATCTCTCAGGTTTCAATGACAGACAGGGGCGTCCTTGGGTGTGTGCGGTTCGCGCGCATCTGAGAAGGCGCAACAGAACCCTGATCTGACGGAACCTGGATACATGGCCGAACCGGCCCAGCAACAAGACCTGAAGCGCACCGCGCTCTACGCCCTCAACGTCGAACTCGGCGGCAAGATCGTTCCGTTCGCCGGTTACGAGATGCCGGTGCAATTTCCGTCCGGCATTTTGAAGGAGCATCTGCACACGCGCGCGGCCGCCGGCCTCTTCGACGTGTCGCATATGGGCCAAGCGATCCTGCATCTCGAAGGCGCGCCTTCGCACGACGCGATCGCGGCGCTGATCGAAACGCTGACGCCGGGCGAGATCAAAGGCCTGAAGCCCGGCCAGATCCGCTACACGCTGCTGCTCAACGACGAAGGCGGCATCCGTGACGACCTGATGGTCACGCGCCCCCGCGATCCGGCGAATGCGGGGACACTGTTCCTCGTCGTCAACGCCGGCACCAAGGACGCCGACTTCGCGCACATCGCGGCGAAGCTGAAAGGCAAGGCGCGCCTCGAACGCCTCGACGACCGCGCGCTGATCGCGCTGCAGGGGCCGAAGGCGGTCGACGTGCTGGAACGCATCGTGCCAGGCGTCGCGGCGATGGGCTTCATGACCATGGCGCCCTTCACGTGGGAACGCGCGCCGCTCTTCATCTCGCGCTCCGGCTACACGGGCGAGGACGGCTACGAAATCTCCGTACCCGGCGACATCGCGACCGCCTTCGCGCGCGTGCTGCTCAGCGACCCAAACGTTGCCCCCATCGGCCTCGGCGCACGCGACAGCCTGCGGCTCGAGGCGGGCCTCTGCCTCTACGGCCACGACATCGACGAAACGACGACGCCGGTCGAAGCGAACCTGACCTGGGCGATCGGCAAGCGCCGCAAGATGGAAAAGGGCTTCCCCGGCGACGCCCGCATCATGGATCAGCTGTTCAACGGCGCGAGCCGCCAGCGCGTGGGGCTAAAACCCGAAGGCCGCGCCCCGGCCCGCGAGGGCAGCGAGATCGTCGACGCAACAGGCGCCGTCGTCGGCCGCGTGACGTCGGGCGGCTTCGGCCCCAGCGTTAACGGCCCCGTCGCCATGGGCTATGTGTCCCCAAAATACGCAGCCGACGGCACGGAACTCGGCCTCATGGTCCGCGGCCAAAAACTGCCGGCGCGCGTCGTGCCGCTGCCCTTCATCCCAAAACGCTTCCACAAACCTTGAGATCACGATGACCGAAACACGCTACACCAAAGATCACGAATGGGTCCGCGTCGAAGGCGCCGTTGCGACCGTCGGCATCACGGCCTATGCGGCCGAGCAGCTCGGCGACGTCGTCTTCGTCGAACTGCCGAAGGTCGGCAAAGCGGTCGAGAAGGGCGGTGAAGCCGCCGTCGTCGAAAGCGTGAAGGCCGCCTCCGAAGTCTACGCCCCCATCTCCGGCGAAGTCGTCGAAGTGAACGCCGCGCTCGAAGGCGAACCAGCCACCGTCAACGCCGACGCCACGGGCGCGGGCTGGTTCATCAAGCTCAAGGTCAAGAACCCGGTCGAGCTGAAGGACCTGATGACCGATGCCGAATACCGCGATTACGTGAAAGGCCTCTAAGCATGCGTTATTTGCCCTTAGCCGACGCCGACCGCCGCGCGATGCTGAACGTCATCGGCGCGAAGTCGGTGGACGACCTGTTCCGCGACGTCCCGCGCGCCGCCTACCTGACGACCCTCGTCGACCTGCCGATGCACGCGGGCGAGATCGAGGTCGAACGCCAACTCTCGAAGCTTGCAGCCCGAAACGTCTCGGCGGGCAGCGTGCCGTTCTTCTGCGGGGCAGGGGCCTATCGTCACCATGTCCCCGCGTCGGTCGACCATCTGATCCAACGCTCGGAATTCCTGACCAGCTACACGCCGTACCAGCCGGAAATCGCGCAGGGCACGCTGCAATACCTGTTCGAATTCCAGACCCAGGTCGCGATGCTGACCGGCATGGATGTCGCCAACGCGTCGATGTATGACGGCTCGACCGCCACCGCCGAAGCCGTGCTGATGGCCTCGCGCGTCACCGGCCGCAAGCGCATCGTCCTCTCGCCGAACCTGCATCCGCACTACGCCGAAACGGTGCGCACGACGGCTGAATCGGCGGGGCTTGAGATCATCGAGGGCGGCGACACCGCGCTCGACGAAAAGACTGCGTGCTTCGTCGTCCAGAACCCGGACTTCTACGGCTCGATCCGCGACCTGACGCCGTTGTCGGACGCGGCCCACGCGAAGGGTGCGCTGCTCGTCGCGGTGGTGACGGAGATCGTCTCGCTGGGCGCCATCACGCCGCCCGGCGAAATGGGCGCCGACATCGTGGTGGGCGAGGGCCAGTCGATCGGCAACGCCCTCAACTTCGGCGGTCCCTATATCGGCATCTTCGCGACGCGCCAGAAATTCGTGCGCCAGATGCCCGGCCGCCTCGCCGGTGAAACGACGGACGTCGAAGGCCGCCGCGGCTACGTCCTCACGCTCTCGACGCGCGAACAACACATTCGCCGCGAAAAGGCGACCAGCAACATCTGCACCAACTCCGGCCTCTGCGTACTGGCGTTCACGATCCACCTGACGCTGTTGGGCGAAGAGGGCTTCCACAAACTGGCGGCGCTCAATCACGATCGCGCGCTGATGGCCGCCGACAAGCTCTCGCGCGTGAAAGGCGTCGAGCTGGTCACGCCGACCTTCTTCAACGAATTCACGCTGCGCCTCCCCAAGGCCGCGGCCCCCATCGTCGACGCCCTGGCGGAGGAAGAAATCATAGCCGGCGTCCCCGTCTCGCGCCTCAAACCGCACGACAAAGCGGCCACGAACCTTCTCCTCGTGGCGGTTACCGAAACGACGACCCCCGCCGATATCGACGCCTTCGCCGCCGCGCTGACCAAGGTGCTGTCATGATGAACAAGCAAGGACGCCCCACCCAAGGCGCCGCCGGCGAATATGCCGAACTGAAAACCATCTCCGGCGATCGCGGTCTCGATCACGAAGAACCGTTGATCTTCGAACTCGGCCGCCTCGGCAAATGCGGGGTCGATCTGCCCGAACCCGAACTGAAGCACGACCGCCTGGGCGGCCTGCGCCGCCGCGGCCCGATCGGCCTGCCGGGGCTCAGTGAGCCCGAAGTCGTGCGCCACTACGTGCGCCTCAGCCGCAAGAACTACGCGATCGACAGCGGCTTCTATCCGCTGGGCTCCTGCACGATGAAGCACAACCCACGCCTCAACGAGAAGATGGCGCGTCTGCCGGGCTTCGCCGACATCCATCCGCTACAGCCGGTCTCAACCATCCAAGGCGCGCTTTCGCTGATCGATCACCTGGCGCATTGGCTAAAGCTGCTCACCAACATGCCGGCCGTCGCGATGAGCCCGAAGGCCGGCGCGCACGGCGAACTCTGCGGCCTGATGGCGATCAAAGCGGCGCACGAAGCGCACGGCCAGAAGCGCAACGTGGTGCTCGTCCCCGAATCCGCGCACGGCACGAACCCCGCGACCGCAGCCCTCGTCGGCTACACGGTCGAAGAAGTGCCGGCGAACGAACGTGGCCGCGTCGACCTCGAGGCGCTGAAGTCGAAGCTCGGCCCGCACGTCGCCGCGATCATGCTGACCAACCCGAACACCTGCGGCCTGTTCGAAAACGACATGCTGGAGATCTCGGCCGCCGTTCACGCGGCAGGCGCGTATTTCTACTGCGACGGCGCGAACTTCAACGCCATCGTCGGCCGCGTGCGCCCGGGCGACCTGGGCATCGACGCGATGCACATCAACCTGCACAAGACGTTCTCGACCCCGCACGGCGGCGGCGGCCCCGGCGCCGGCCCGGTCGTATTGTCGGAGGCGTTGGCGCCGTTCGCGCCATTGCCGCTCATCGTCCACGGCGAGAAAGGCTTCGAACTCGTTGAAGACGAAGGCGCCGCGAAAACGCACGACGCCCAACCATTCGGCCGCATGAGCGCCTTCCACGGCCAAATGGGCATGTTCACGCGCGCGATGTCCTACATGCTCAGCCACGGCGCCGACGGCCTCGCCCAAGTCGCGGGCGACGCAGTGCTGAACGCGAACTACGTGCTGGCCTCGCTGAAGGACATCATCTCCGCCCCCTTCGGCAACGGCCCATGCATGCACGAAGCGCTCTTCGACGACAGCTTCCTGAAGGACACCGGCGTCACCACACTCGACATCGCGAAGGCCCTGATCGACGAGGGCTACCACCCGATGACGATGTACTTCCCACTCGTCGTCCACGGCGCGATGCTGATCGAGCCCACGGAAACGGAATCGAAACACGCCCTCGACGAATTCATCCGCGTCATGCGCGGCCTGACGGAAGAAGCAAAGGCCGGCAACAAAGCCCGCTTCGAAGGCGCCCCGCACTACGCACCGCGCCGCCGCCTCGACGAAACCGCCGCCGCGCGCAAACCAATACTCCGCTGGACGCCGCCGCCGAGCGTAACGAAGGCGCACGCAGCGGAGTAGGGCGGTGCAACCACGCGAGCGCGAATTCCTGGCGCTCGTTCAGCGCGATCCCGACATCGCGGCCATCATCGCCGCGATGTCGACGTTCTGGGCGCCCGACCTGTGGCTCGTCAGCGGCGCGCTGTTCCAAACGGTGTGGAACGAACTCGACGGCCATCCGCGCGGCCACGGCATCCAGGACTACGATCTCTTCTACTTCGACGACGACACCTCGGAAGACGCCGAAGACCGCTGGATCCAACGCGCGAAAACGCACTTCGCCTTCGCCCCGCGCGAAGTCCAACTGCGCAACCAAGCGCGCGTCCATCTCTGGTACCCGATGAAATTCGGCATCCCGTATCCGCAACTGCACTCATCGTGCGACGGAGTCCGCCAATTCCTGATGCCGGCGTGCATGGTCGCCATCCGCCCCACGCCCGAGGGCCTCGACCTCTTCGCGCCCTTAGGCGTCGACGACATCTTCGACCGCGTCATCCGCCCGAACCCGCTCTGGCAAGGCCCGCCACGCGCGGAGTATCTGGCAAAGGCCGAGCGCTACATGCGAGACTGGCCGTCGCTGCGTTTCGCACCCGGGGAAGCCGCATGATCGTTCGTTTAATGACTGCCGCCGTTGTCGCGCTGACGATGGCGTTCGCGCCGGCGGGCGCGTCCGAATTGAACGAGCGCCTGAAGCGCTGGGACGAAGGCCCGCAAGACGCCTCCTTCCTCAAATTCCGCAACGAACTGAAACAAACTATCGCGCGCAAGGATGCCTCGGCGCTGTTCAAGGTCCTCGCCTCCGACATCAAGATCGACTTCGGCGGTTTCGGTGGCGGCCCCGAATTCCATAAGATGTGGAAGCCCTACGACAAGGACAGCAAAGTCTGGGCCGCATTGTCGCTCGTGGTCGAAGGCGGCGGCAATTTCGACGCCCCGGTTCAATTCAGCGCGCCCTACGTCTCAAGCGCCTTCCCAAGCGACCTCGACGCCTTCGAGCATCTGGTCGTGACAGCGGACGACGCCGTCATGCGCGCCGCACCCAACGCGAACGCCCCCGTCGTGCGCAAACTCGACCTCGACATCCTCACGATCGTCAAAAGTGCCAGCAAGCCGCAGCACGAAGCAGGCCCGAACGATTGGAGCGAAGTGAAAGACGCCAAAGGCGTGCAAGGCTTCGTCCTGGACCGTGACGTCCGCAGCCCGCTCGACTATCGCGCCCTGTTCGTGAAGCAAAAGGGCCGCTGGGTCATCACGTCGTTCCTCGCGGGCGACTAAGAGCGCTGCTTTCGGGAAGCAGGGGCCGGTGATGTAATCCATCGTTCCCCGGCAACAGGAACGACGCCATGCGCCTTCTCGTCGAACGCGTGAAAACACCCATCGGCGCAGCACTCATCACCCACGACGGCAAGCGCCTCTGCAACCTCGAATTCGAAGACCGCGAAGACCGGCGGCAAGAAGAACTCGCGCACCATTTCCCGAACGCCACGTTCGAAAAATCGCGCGGACCATCGAAATTCGCCGACGCCCTCGCGCGCTATTTCAAAGGCGACGTAAGGGCGATCGACAAACTCCCGGTCGCAAAACTCGGCACCGAATTCCAGCAACGCGCCTGGAACGAACTTCGGCGCATTCGGCCCGGCCAAACCCGCAGCTATGGCGAACAAGCGGCGACGCTCGGAAAACCCAGCGCCGCTCGAGCGGTAGGCCGCGCCAACGGCCGAAATCCCATCTCCATCGTCGTGCCCTGCCACCGCCTCATCGGCGCAAACGGCTCGCTCGTCCACTACGGCGGCGGCCTTGAACGCAAAAGCTGGCTGATCGACCATGAGGCCCGCCACGCCGGACGCTGCATATGATCGAACTTCGCAAGCCCACCCTTGTAGAACTGCCCGCCTACGCCGACGCGCTCAGACGCGGCTGGTCGCCTGACAACGTACGCGGCAAAGCGACCGCCGACGATCACCTGCGCCGGATCAAGGACGACGCGGCCGCGTTCGTCGCAAGCCTCGACGATCCCGAAGCAAAGGGTCCGCCGTTTGCCGCTCCCGACGGCACGCTGATCCCGCGGCTCCCCGGCTTCAATCGCTGGCTCTGGGACGGCGAGTTTTGCGGCACGATCAATCTCCGCTGGCAGCGTGGGACATCGGCGCTGCCAGCGCACATTCTCGGTCACATCGGTTATGCCGTCGTGCCGTGGAAACAGGGCAGGGGCTACGCAACCGAGGCGTTGAAGCGACTGCTGCCCGAATGCCGGGCGCACGGCCTCACCTACGTCGAACTGACGACGGACCCCGACAACATTCCCTCGCAGAAGGTGATCACGTCGAACGGCGGCGTGCTGGTCGAACGCTTCACAAAAACCGCGGCCTACGGCGGCAAGGAAGCGTTGCGTTGGCGGATCGATCTGTAGCCCCCACGCTGAACTGGCGCCACCCGCTTTTCGCATCTAGGTTCGGCCGAACGATATTGGGAGTAAGAGCCATGGGCCGTGCCGACGGGATAGTGAAAGACAAGTTCGCGCCGGTGCGCGAGCAATTCGAGGCCAACCTCAAGAGCGGCCAAGACGTCGGCGCATCTTTCTGCGTCACGCTGAATGGCGAAACGGTGGTCGACATCTGGGGCGGCTTCGCCGACGAAGCGCGCACGCGTCCGTGGCAGCGTGACACCATCATCAACGTCTATTCGACCACCAAGACGATGACGGCGCTGACCGCGCTGCTGATCGCCGACCGAGGTTTGCTGGATTTCGACGCGCCCGTCGCGCGCTACTGGCCGGAGTTCGCCGCGAACGGAAAGAGCCGCGTCAAGGTCAGCCACCTGATGAGCCACAGCGCCGGCCTCTCTGGCTGGAAGGAACCGTTGAAGACGCAAGACGTCTATGATTGGGAGAAGATGACCTCGCTCCTCGCGGCGCAGGCGCCATACTGGGAGCCGGGCACGGCCTCCGGCTACCACGCGCTGACGCAAGGCTACCTCGTCGGCGAAGTAATCCGCCGCGTCACCGGCAAGTCGCTCGGCACCGTCTTCCGCGAAGAGATCGCAGGCCCGCTCGGCGCCGACTTCTGGATCGGCCTGCCGGCCTCCGAAGACGCGCGCGTCGCCGACCTCATCCCGCCGCCCGCCGCCGACGCGATCGACGCGGGAAACCAGAACGAGCTGCAGGCAAACATGTCGCGCAATCCCGGCATCGACGTGTCCGAAACGCGGACGCGCGCCTGGCGCGGCGCGGAAATCCCAGCCGCCGGCGGCACCGGCAACGCGCGCTCGGTCGCCGAGATCCACACCATCCTGGCCAACGGCGGCGTGGCGAAGGGCAAGCGCTTCATGTCGGAAGCCGGCTGCCGCAAAGCGCTGGAGCTGCAGGTCGAAGGCACAGACCTCGTCTTGGCCCAGAACGTGCGCTTCGGCCTGGGCTTCGGCCTGCAGGGCAGCATGCTGCCGCTGCCGAACGCGAGTTCGATGTTTTGGGGCGGCTACGGCGGCTCGCTCGCCATCATCGATATGGAAGCGCGCACGACCATGTCATACGTGATGAACAGAATGCTCGGCACGACGACCGGCGACATGCGCGCCTTCGGCCTCGCCATGGCGACTTGGGAGGCGCTGTCGGCCTAGCGCGTCTTGTCCCGCTCAAGCGCGCGCCCGACGTCAAGAACCAGGCCGCGTAGCCAAGCCGACCCAGGATCGTTCTGCGCGCGCGTCGGGTAGAACATGAACTGCTCGTCGATGCCGGGATCGAGCGGCGGGTCAACGGTCATCAATCCGAGCGGTCCACTCAATGATGCAATCAACCGCCGCGGCACGAACGCGACGAGATCGGTGCGCGCCGCAAGCCGCACCGCCTGCAGATAGCTAGGCACGGCCAGCGCGATGCGCCGCTCGACGCCGGCATCCAGCAGCCATTCGTCGATCATGTCGAGCCGCTGGCCCTGACTGATCACCGCCACGTGACGTGCCTCAAGAAACGCCGGCAACTGCTTCAGTCGCCGCCCGACGGGATGGCCGCGCCGCACGGCGAGCGCGTCCTTGTCCGTATAAAGCTTCTGCCGGTGAAAGCCGGGATAGGCATCGCCCCGGCACGAGAGGACAAGGTCAACCTCCCGCGCCCGCTCCGCCGTGACCACATCCGGCGCAAGCCAAGGCACGATGTCGAGCCGCACATGCGGCGCCGCCACGGCAACCCGCTCGACAACCGGCGTCATCAGAAGGTCGACGACGATATCCGGGATCATCAGCGCAAAGCGCCGCGTACTCGTTGCCGGATCAAACCCTTCGGAAACGAAGAGGCTCCGCACCTGCTCCAACGTCTCGCCCAGCGGCGCGCGCAAGCTCTGCGCCCGCGGCGTCAACTCCATCCGCGCGCCGACGCGCACGAGCAACGGATCACCGACCACCTCCCGTAACCGGGCAAGCGCGTGGCTGGTCGCCGGCTGCGACAGCCCGATGCGCTGCGCCGCGCGGCTGACGCTCGCCTCGCCGAGCAAGGCCTCAAGCGCCACCAACAGGTTCAAATCCAGCGATGCCAAATTCATACGCCGAATATAGATCATACCAAGCATCGATTGGAAGAATGCCGAGGCGCTCGCGAGGATTGGCGCATCGCGACACAAGGATCATTCACCATGAGCGCCGCCGAAAACAAACGCCTGATGCAGCACGTCTTCACCGAACTCGGCAAAGGCAACTCCGCCCCCTTCGTCGAAGCAATGGCCGACGACCTCAGCTGGATCGCCCCCGGCTCGACGACATGGTCCGGCGTTTACGCAGGCAAGACCGCAGTGCTGAACGAACTCTTCGCCTCGCTGCGCGCGCAGATGGAAGGCCGCATCAAAACCATCCCCCACCGCTTCACCGCCGAGGGCGACATCGTCGTGGTCGAAGCCCGCGGCGACAACATGACGAAGGCGGGCAAGCCCTACCGCAACACCTACTGCATGGTCTGCCGCCTCGATGGCGGCAAGCTGCGCGAGGTGACCGAATACATGGACACGGAATTGGTGACCAAGGTCCTGGCCGCACCAAAGCACCCGCCGCAGCCGTTGCCAAAAGGAACGTAGGGCCGAAGCGATCTCAAGAAGGCGCTAGGCCTGGGGGCGCGGGCGTCCCGCCCGCTCTTCACGGACTCTGAACGAGCCACAACGCTTCATAGAATCAGAAAAAGAGCGGGCGGGACGCCCGCGCCCCCAGGGCAAGCGCCACGCCGGACAGCGCGCCGCCCTTCGATCGAGTTTCCTAGTGCAGCTTCGTGCGCAGGTCGCGGATCGCGGTGTCGATCAGCGCGTCGCCCTTCGTTTCCGTCATATGCTTGCCGATCACTTCGGCAGCAGCGGCAGCGGCGGTTGCGGTCGCGGCGGCGCGGACGTCGGCGATCGCTTCGGCTTCGGCCTGCGCGATCTTCTGCTCGGCCATCTTGCCCCGGCGCTCGATCTGAACCGCAAGCTGCGCATGCGCGTCGGCGGCCATGCGTTCGGCCGAAAGTTTGGCCGCGTCGATGATCGCCTGCGCTTCCTGCGCGGCGTTCGCCGTCTTCGCGCGGTATTCCTTCAGAACCGCCTCGGCCTCTTCGCGCAGGCGTTTGGCTTCCGTCAGTTCAGCCTGGATCGCGGCGGCGCGATCGTCGAGCATCTTGCCGACCATCTGCGGAACGCGCTGCCACACGACGACGCCAACGAAGATGGCGGTGCCGACGGCAACCCAGAAGGTCGGATCTGCGAAAATGCCCGTCACCGGTCTTCTCCCTTAGGCCCGCTTCAACGCGTTGGCGATGGCGGCGTCGATGTCGTTCGTGTTCGCCGCTTCGCCCGTCAGCTTGGTCACGATGTCGGCGACCGACTCGCGCGCCACATCGCCCACCTTCGCCATCGCCGACTTGCGCATCGCGGCGATGCCGGCTTCCGCCTTAGCGGTGTCGGCGGCGAGCTGCTTCGACGCGACATCGTTCTTCGCGTTGATCTCGCTCTGAACGGTCGTGCGCAAGTCGTTGCTGATCTTCAGGCCGCGCGCACGCGCATCGGCCAGCGCTTTGTCATACCCCGCGATGGCCGCTTCGCTGTCGCGCTTGGCTTTCGCCGCCGTCTCAAGGTCGCCCTTGATCCGGTTGGCGCGGTCCTGGATCACGCCGCCGATCTTCGGCGCCGCGACCCGCGAGATGACCACGTAGAGAATGACGAACGAAATGAGCAGCCAGAACAGCTGGCTCGCGAACGTCGAGATGTCGAGCTGGGGCAGGCCGGGCTTTGCGCCATGCGCATCGCCGGCATGCTCGGTGCCCGTGTTCAGCTCGTCGGTGGCCGGAGCGTCATGCTCCGGCGCCAAGTCCGCAAGTTTCAGCTGTTCGGCTGCCATGTCGATCTCAGAAGCCGAACATCAGAATGAACGCAACGACGAGACCGAACAGGCCCGTCGCTTCGCAAAGCGCGAAGCCCAAGAGCAGGTTCGTCTGCTGACCGGCCGCGGCCGACGGATTGCGCAGCGCGCCCTGCAGATAGCTGCCGAACACGTTGCCGACACCGATACCGGCGCCGATGAGAGCCATGGCGGCGAGACCCGCGCCGATGAGCTTTGCTGCTGCGACTTCCATTGGAAACTCCTCGTGTGAATGCGTGAACGGTGGAACTCAGTGATCGTGCAAATGAATGGCTTCGTTCAGATAGATGCAGGTCAACAGGGCGAAGACCCACGCCTGAATGGCGGCCACCAAAACCTCAAGCGCCGTAACGGCGACGCCCGCCAGCAACGGTGCGATCGACAAAGCGGCCAATACGCCGCCCGCGCTCAACATCGTCACGACAAAGCCCGCGAACACTTTCAGCATCGTGTGGCCTGCCAGCATGTTGGCGGCAAGACGAACCGAAAGGCTGATCGGACGCGACAGGAAGGAGATGATTTCGATCGGCACCAGCAGCGGCATGATCCAAGCCGGCGCGCCGGATGGCACGAAGAGGCTGAAGAAGTGGAACCCATGCGTCCAGAACCCGACGACCAGGACCAGCGCGAACACGCTGAGCGCCATCGCGAAGGTCACGATGATGTGGCTGGTGACGGTGAAGGAGTAGGGGATCAGCCCCAGGAAATTCGTGAAGAAGATGAAGATGAAGAGCGTGAAGATGAATGGAAAGAACTTCTTCCCCGAATCACCCATCACGTTGCCGACGGTATTTCGCTCGATGAAGTCGTACATCAACTCGACCATCGACTGCGTGCGCCCGGGAACGATCGCGTCGCGCTTCACGCCCAGAACCAAAAATGCGGAGGCGGCCAAGATCGCCAGCATCATCCAAAGGCTCGCGTTCGTGAACGACAGGTCCAAACCGCCGATGTGAATCGGGATCAGCGTATGAACCTCGAACTGCTGCATTGGGCTGTGGCCGGCGGCCATGCGCTACTTCCCTTGTTTGTCCTGCTCGGCGTTCATCTGACGCATCGCACGAACCACGCTGTAGAAAGCCGCCGCAATACCCAGGACCGAGAACAAGATGATCCCGACGGGCTTCCACCCGGTCAGCGCGTCGAACCCCCATCCCAGCGCCAGCCCGACAAACACGGCGGCAACGAACTCGGTGGACAGACGGTAGACGACGTTGAGACGGCCGGATGGCGGCGTAGGCTTGGCCTCCGGATGCTGCTCGCGTACGGCCTCGATTCGCCGGCCAAGGTCGTCGAGACGACGCTGGTCGGGATCGTCGTCTGGTCCTGATTGGTTAGTCACCAAGGGCAGGCGCCTGAGGGCCGCACGAAACCCCCTCCGAAATCCGCGCGGACCATATGAGTGGGGTGACACCCCGTCAAGGCGATTGCTGCGCCGCAAACCCGTGAAAAACTGAGGATTACTGCGCCACACAGAGCGCCCCACAGGCACGTTCGCTCAGACGTAAAGTCGCAGCCGCCAAACCAGCACGAATGAGCGCCGACTCGCAGCGTTTCTTGTCTTGGGTCAAGGTCCGAGTCGGCGCGATTTGCGAGCTTGGGCTCACCTGGGCAATTCGTCAGGACGAGGATGACAGGCAGCGAACCAACGGCCCGTCCTGAAGCGCCCGGCGAGCCGGTGGCCTTCCGCGCGCGCGGTCTGACCAAGGTCTACGGCACGGGCGACAGCGCCGTGCATGCCCTGCGCGGCGTCGACATCGACCTGCACGAGGGCGATTTCGTCGTGCTCCTCGGCCCGTCGGGAAGCGGCAAGTCGACCCTGCTCAACATCCTGGGAGGCCTCGACCGTCCGACGGCGGGAACGCTTCACTTCCGCGATCGCGATTTGACGGCAAGCTCCGATCGCGAACTCACGACCTTCCGCCGCCGCCACGTCGGCTTCATCTTCCAGTTCTACAACCTTATCCCAAGCCTCACCGCCCGCGAGAACGTCGCGCTGGTCACCGAACTCGTCGACAAGCCGCTGCCGTCCGACGAGGCGTTGCGCTTGGTCGGCCTAGGCGACCGCATGGACCACTTCCCCGCGCAGATGTCCGGCGGCGAACAACAGAGGGTGGCCGTCGCGCGCGCCGTCGCAAAGCGCCCCGAAGTTCTGCTCTGCGACGAACCCACCGGCGCGCTCGACAGCGCAACCGGCGTGCGCGTGCTCGAAGCGCTGGCCGAGGTCAACCGTACGCTCGGCACGACGACGGTCATCATCACCCACAACGCGTCGATCGCGGGCATGGCGAACCACGTGGTGCGTTTCGGCGACGGCCGCGTCGTGTCCATCGAAACGAACACCACCAAGCGCAAGGCCTCGGAGCTATCGTGGTGACCGCGCTGCCCGCGCTCGATCTAAAGCTTGTACGCGACATGTGGCACCGCCGCGGTCAAGTGCTGGCGATCGCGCTCGTCATCGCATCCGCCGTCGCAACGCTGGTGATGGCCTTGAGCGCGCTGCGCTCGCTCTCCGACGCACGCGAGGCCTACTACGACCGCCAGCGCTTCGCCCACGTCTTCGTGTCGCTGAAGCGCGCGCCGGAATCGGTCGCCGCGCGTCTGCGCGACATCAAAGGCGTCGCCCAAGTCGAAACGCGCGTCGCCCGCCTGGTGACGATCGAAATCGAAGGCGTGACGGAACCCTTGCGCGGCCTCGCGCTGTCGCTGCCCGAACGCAACGAGACGGCGTTGAACGCCCTGGTGCTGCGCAGCGGGCGTTGGCCGGACCCCGATCGGCCCGGCGAGGTCCTGGTCCACGAAGCCTTTGCGACGGCGAATGGCTTCACCCCGGGCGCCACGTTCGAAGTCGTCATGAACGGGCGCAAGCTCCGCCTGACCGTGACGGGCATCGCTCTGTCCCCGGAACACATCTACGTCATCGGCCCGGGCGACCTCGTGCCGGACAACAAGCGCTACGGCGTGTTCTGGATGGGACGCAAAACCCTGAGCGCAATCCTGAACTACGAAGGCGCGTTCAACGACGCGTCCCTGCGTCTCCTGCGCGGCGCGGCCACGGAGGAGGTAATCGCCGCCGTCGACCACGTACTCGGTCCGTTCGGCGCGGCGGGTGCCTACGACCGCAAGGAGCAGGGCTCGCACGCGTTCCTCGAAAGCGAGTTCGGCCAGCTGTCCTCGATGGCCGGCATCATCCCGCCGATCTTCCTCGTCGTCGCCGCGTTCCTGCTCTACTCCGTCATCTCCCGTCAGATCGAAACGCAGCGCCAAGAAATCGGGCTGCTCAAAGCCTTCGGCTATTCCGACGCAGCGGTCGCCTGGCACTTCGTCAAATTCGCGCTCGCCGTCAGCTTCCTGGGTCTTCTTCTGGGTTGGTCCGCCGGCGCCTGGTTCGGCTATCAGGTGACCGAGCTTTACCGCGACTACTTCCGTTTCCCGGTGCTGTCCTTCGCCGTGGCACCGGACATTCTCTTGATCTCGGCCGCGGTCTCGCTTGCCGCCTCCTGCGGCGGCGCCGTGATCGCCACCCGCGACGCGATGCGTTTGACCCCGGCCATGGCGATGGCGCCGCCGCGCCCGGCCACCTATCGCCCCAGCCTGTTCGAACGCATCGGCCTGCTGCGCGATCTTGGCACGACGGGCTACATGATCGTGCGCCACGTCACGCGCTTTCCCGCGCGCTCCGGCATGACCGTCATCGGCATCGCGCTGTCGCTCGGGCTGCTGATCGCGACTCTGCAGTTCATGGATTCGGTCACCCTGATGATCGATTCGTTCTTCTTCCGCGCCCAGCGTCAGGACGTGACCTTGCGCTTCGTCGAACTGCGCGCCGACGCCGTACGCGGCGAAGTCGAGCGCCTGCCCGGTGTGATGCGCACCGAACTGCGCCGCGCGGTGGGCGTGAAGCTCACGCGCGGCCCGCGCAGCAAACGCGTCGCGATCTTAGGACTCGATCCGGGCTCCGACCTGTCGCAGCAGGTCGATGCCGCCGGGCGGGTCGTCGATATTCCATCCGCGGGCCTTCTGCTCTCCAAACGCCTGGCAGAGAAACTCGACGCGAAGGCCGGCGACTTCGTCGACGTCGCCGTACTCGAAGGCCGCCGTGCCAGCGCGAGCGTGCCTGTGACGCGCATCATCGACGAATATGTGGGCTTGGCGGCCTATATGCAGCGCGCGGCGTTGAACCGCCTGACCGGCGACGGCACAGTGGCCGACAGCGCCTGGCTCAAGATCGACCCGTCTCAAGAAAAGGCTCTGTTCGCCGAGGTGAAACAAACGCCCGGCCTGTTCACGATCCAGCTTCAGCGGCGCGCCTACTTCATGTTCCGCGACCTTCTGGATCAGAACATGATGACCATGGTGTGGTTCTACGTGGGCTTTGCCTCCGTCATTGCCTTCGGCGTCGCCTACAACGCAAGCCGCATCACTTTGTCCGAACGCGCCCACGAACTCGCGACCCTGCGCGTTCTGGGCTATCACAAGCGCGAGGTCGCGCTGATCCTCGTCGGCGAACTGGCGTTGCTCACGCTTGTCAGTCTGCCGCTCGGCTGTCTGATCGGCTACGGACTGGCGACCCTGATGATGCAGATGTTCGAGACGGACCTCTACCAAATCCCCTTCGGTCTCGCGCCGGCGACCTATGGTTGGTCGTCGATCGTGATCATCCTCGCCGCCGCCTTCAGTTGCGCGGTCGTCGCGTGGCGTATTCAGACTTTGGATCTCGTTCGCGTATTGAAGGCGCAGGATTGAACATGAACGCACTGAAACCCTGGGCCTGGCCGATCGGACTTGGGCTCCTGCTTGTCGCGGGGCTTGCTTTTGCGCTTTGGCCGCGCGCGGTCGCCGTCGACATCGCGACCCTGTCGGAAGGACCGATGGCCGTGATGATCGAAGACGACGGCGTGACCCGCGTTCGCGAGGTCTACGTGGTCTCCGCGCCGATCGCCGGCCGGATGATGCGCGTCGATGTCCATGCGGGCGATCTCATCCAAGCGCAAAAGACAGTGATCGCCGCGATCGAGCCCGCCGACCCCGCATTCCGCGACGTGCGCGCACAGCGCGAACTCGAATTCACGATGTCGGCGGCGCGCGCCGCCCGCGATCTTGCGGCATCAACCGTGCGCGGCCGCGAGGCCGAACTGAAACTGGCCCGCCAGGATCGCGACCGCGTCAGGCAGTTGTTCGCCAAAGGTATCGTCGCCAAGGCGCGCCTCGACACCGCGGAAACGTCCGTGATGTCGCTCGAGGCGGCGCTGACGACGGCAGAGGCTGCGCTGCGCCAAAGCAATTTCCAGATGAAGACGGCCGAGGCGGGATTGATCTTGCCCACCGACGACCCGGCGCGCAAAGGCGGACAGCGCTTCGTCTTACGCGCGCCGATCGACGGCCAGATCCTGCGCGTGACGCAGGAGAACGAGGCGGTCGTGCAGGTCGGCCAACCGTTGGTCGAAGTCGGCGATCCGGCGGACATCGAGATCGTCGTCGATCTCCTGTCGACCGAAGCGGTAAAGGTCTCGCCCGGCGACGCTGTGCTGATCACGCGCTGGGGAGGAGAGGGCGCGTTGAATGCCAAGGTGCGCCGCGTCGAGCCGTTCGGTATCACCAAAATTTCCTCGCTCGGCATCGAGGAGCAACGCGTGAATGTCATCATCGATCTGACCGACCCGCGCGACAAGTGGCAACGCTTGGGCCACGGCTATCAGATCGACGCCGCCATCATTCGCTGGCAAGCCGCTAAGGTCCTGCAAGTGCCGATAGGCGCCTTGTTCCGGCAGGGCGCCGCATGGGCCGTGTTTCGCGTCGACGGCGCGCGCGCACGGCTGACGACGGTCACGATCGGCCATATGAACGACGAGACCGCCGAAGTGCTCTCCGGACTGAAGGCCGGCGACCAAGTCGTATCCCACCCCGGCGAACAAGTTTCCGACGGCGCAACAGTGGTGGGACGTTGACTGGATTGACATTCTACCAAAGGTAGTCTGCCTTTCTACCATGACGCTCAATATCAAGAATCCCGAAGCCCACAAGCTCGCGACTGAACTCGCGAAACAAACGGGCGAGAGCCTGACGGAGGCGGTGACGCAAGCGCTCCGCGAACGCCTCGCGCGCGTGAAAACGCGAAAGCCGGATCAAAAGCTCATCGACGACATGGCGCGGATCGGTCGCGAATGTGCGGAGCGCCTGTCGCCGGAAGTGAAGGCCATCGATCATATCTCTACGATGAGAAGGGTCTGCCGAAGTGACCCTCGACGCGTCGGCCGTGATCGCCATCCTTAGAGACGAACCCGACGCACCGCGATTTCACGCAGCAATCGCCAATGCGGAACACCGGCGAATTTCGGCGGCGACACATTTTGAAGCCGCCGTCGTCATCGACGCGCAACGCGACTCGATCGCCAGCCGCAAGCTGGACGACCTCATGCATCGCATCCGCGTGGAGATTGTCCCTTTCACCGCTTCGCAAGCCAAGCTCGCGCGCGACGCCTATCGCGACTATGGAACGGGCTCCGGTCATTCGGCGCGGCTGAACTTCGGCGACTGCTTCGCCTATGCGCTCGCCAAGGATCTCGGCGAGCCGCTGTTGTTCAAGGGCGACGACTTTAGCAAGACCGATATCGAGGCGGCGTAACTACTCCGCCGCCTGCGCCGCCAACACGCGCTCGGCGCCCGCAAGATCCACTGCAACGAGCTGACTGACACCGCGTTCCTGCATCGTCACGCCGACGAGCCGGTCCATGCGCGACATGGTGAGCGCATGGTGGGTGATGACCAGGAACCGCGTCTCGGTCATGCGCGTCATCTCGTCGAGCAGATTGCAGAACCGTTCGACGTTGGCGTCGTCGAGCGGTGCGTCGACTTCGTCTAGCACGCAGATCGGCGCCGGATTGCACAGGAAAACGGCGAAGATCATCGCCATCGCCGTCAACGCCTGCTCGCCGCCTGAGAGCAGCGACATGGTCTGCAGCTTCTTGCCCGGCGGCCGCGCCAGAATTTCGAGACCGGCCTCAAGCGGATCGTCGGATTCGGTAAGCGTCAGCCGCGCCTCACCGCCGCTGAACAGCGACGTGAACAACTGCTGGAAGTTCGAATTCACCCGCTCGAACGCCTCGAGCAACCGCTCGCGTCCTTCACGGTTCAGCGAACCGATGCCTTGACGCAACCGCGCGATCGCCTCTTCCAGATCGTTCTTCTCGCTCTGAAGCGACGTCAACCGTGTCTCGCACTCTTCCGCTTCTTCCTCGGCGCGCAAATTTACGCCGCCAAGCTGCTCGCGCTCGCGCTTCAATTTCTCAGCGCGCGCCTCCGCCGCATCGAGAGCGGGCAGGGCGTCCCCGGGCTGATGCTCCGCCTTCTCGGCCAACTCTTCCGGCGCGCAGTCCAGCATATCGCGCGCACGCGTGATCGATTCCTGCAAACGCTCTTGCTGCGCGGCCAACACCGCTTCACAACGCGCCCGCTCTTCGCGCGAATGCGACAGATCGTGGTCCGCCATCTTCGACGCCGACTGCGCCGCCTTCAGCGCATTCTCCGCCAGCGCCAACGCGTCGGTCGCTTCCTTGCGCTCGCCTTCTGCGGTCGCGAGCAGTTCGAACAGCTTCGCCCGCTTCTCCGCGATCTCGGTCGGAATATGCTCAAGCGCCGCCAACTCGCTGCGCGCCTCGCTCTCGCGCGCCGTCAGCGCCTCGATCTGCCCCGTCGCCGTCGCAATGCGCGCTTGCCATGCCTCAAGATCGGACGCGATCGCCTGCAGCCGCTGCCGGCGCGCACGGATCTCGCGCTCGACCCCGTCATGCCGCGCCTTCGCGTGCGAGAACACGCTACGCGACGTCGTCAATTCTTCGCGCGCCGCCGCCAACCGCGTTTCGAAATCGGCAAGCAAGGGCAGCGCCTCAAATTCCGCGGCCAGCACCGTCGCACGCTCAAGAGCTTCGCCTTCGTCCGCCGCCAGCGCCAGATGCCGCTCGTTCAGCGACTGCGTCCGCGCCGCCGTCTGTGCGTGCCGCTTCTCGGCTTCGGACAAAGTCGTGCGGGCAGCCGTCGCCTCGGACTCGGCCTGCCGCCAAGCGTTGCGCACCATGCGCTCGGAAATCTCGGCCGCCTCACGCGCCTCGCGCGCATCCTGATGGATACTGCGCAGCTCGGCGGCATCGATCTCCGACGCGCCGATCGTGCCTTGAAGGTCGGCAAGACGATTGCGCTGGCGCAGACGAACGGCCGCCGCCGTCGGCGCCTCCGCCGTCGCCGTAAATCCATCCCAGCGCCACAAATCGCCTTCGCGCGTGACGAGGCATTGCCCCGGCTGCAACTGCGCCTGCAACGCGCCGCCCTGGCCGCGCTCGACGATGCCGATCTGCGACAGCAGCCGCGACAGCGCATCCGGCGCCTGCACCAAATCCGACAACGCCTGAACGCCTGGCGGCAACGCCTGCATCGCCTCCGGCATCGGCAGTGCACGCCAATAGATCGGCGCCTCCGCATCGACCGGCACGTTCAAATCATCACCGAGTGCCGCACCAAGCGCCGCCTCATACCCCGGCGTCACATGCACGAGATCGATCACCGGCACCCAGCCCGCACCGACGCCCGTGGAGAGCATCTCGTTGAGCGCGTTCGCTTCCGCCTTCAGCCGCTCAAGATCGCGCACAGCCGATTCGACCGCCTGCTTCTTCGCCGTCTCGGCATCGCGCGCCGCGCGCAGCGCGTCTTCCGAATGCGCATGCGTCGCCTTCGAGGTCTCAGCCGCCGTCACCGCCGCCGCAACGCGAAGCTCAGCCTCTTCGACGGCAGGCGCGGTCGCCGCACTCTGGGCCAGCCGCTCAATCTCGGCGGCGATATTGTCGATCTCGTTGCGCAGCCGCGCCGACGCGCGCCGCCCGTCTTCCATCCGCCGCTCAAGCTCGGACCGCTTGGCCTTCGCTTCTGCAAGCTCGGCCGTCGCTTTGTCGCTCTGCCGCTCCGTCTCGCGCATCGCCTCTTCGGCCGCACGCAACGCCTCAGCCGCAACCGCCGTCGCTTCCGCTTCGCCGGCGGTGTGCGCGTCGAGTTCCGTGCGCTCCACCTCAAGCGTTCCCATCATGCCGCGCGCGTCGTCCACACGCGCCGTCTCACGCGATTGGTCTTCGACGATCTGCGCCAGCCGTGCGTTCAACCGCTCAGCCGCCGCCTTCGCGCGCGCCTCTTCGCCGTCGAGCGACATGCGCTCGGCCGTCAACCGTTGCAGCGCCGCGCTCCGTTCCGCCGCCGTCTGCCGCAGCACCGGCAATTTCTCGTCCGCTTCAAGAACGGCATTCGACGCCTGCGCCGCCTTCAACGTCAGCTCTTCGACCTGCAACCGGATCCGCGCCAACTCTTCTTCGGCCGCGGCCGCCGCCATCGACGCCGTCTGCCAGCGCACATAAAGCGCCAACGCGTCTGCGCGCTGAATATGACCGGAGAGATTGCGATACCGCGCTGCCTGCCGCGCTTGTCGCTTCAGGTTCGCAAGCTGCTGCTCGATCTCCTGAATAATGTCCGCGACGCGCGAAAGATTGGTCGTCGCCGCATTCAGCTTCAGCTCGGCCTCATGCCGCCGCGCGTGCAAACCGGAAATACCGGCCGCTTCTTCAAGAATCGCCCGCCGCGCAATCGGCTTCGCATTGATCAGCGTGCCGATCTGCCCTTGCCGCACGAGAGCCGGCGAGTGCGCGCCCGACGAGATGTCGGCGAAGAACAGCTGCACGTCGCGCGCACGCACGTCGCGCCCGTTTATCTTGTAGATCGAGCCCATCTCGCGCTCGATCCGCCGCGTGATCTCTACCGCCTCGTTGTCGTTGTACTGAGCGGGAACGGCGCGCGCCGTGTTGTCGATGACCAGCGACACCTCGGCCGTATTGCGGCTGGGGCGTTGATTGGTGCCCGCGAAGATGACGTCGTCCATGCCCGACCCGCGCATGGATTTGGCCGAGTTCTCGCCCATCACCCAACGCAGGGCCTCAAGCAAGTTCGATTTACCGCATCCGTTCGGGCCGACGATGCCGGTCAAGCCTTGCTCGATCGGCATCTCGGTGGGTTCGACGAACGATTTGAATCCAACCAGGCGAAGTCGTGAAAACTTCAAGGGGGCATTCCTAATTTTGAGGCCGGGGGGACAGCCGTAAATGCACGTCGTCGGCGCGAACGGTGCGCCTGCTTAGGGTGTGGGGGTACCCGAGGCAGGCGCCGGCGTCGTCGCAGGCGGCGTGGTCGCCGGTGGCGTTGGGGCCGGAGGTGTCGCCGCACCGCTCGTCGGAGCAGGCGCCGCTGCACCATCGGCCGGAGCCGCAGGTGGTGTCGTGCCATCGGCGGGCGCAGTAGGTGTCGTGCCTTCCGCAGGCGCAGCGCCGTCAACCGGCGTAGCTGCACCTTCGGCCGGCGCCTTGGCCGGAAGTTCGACGCCTTTGACCTTCAGCGCGGCGCGAAGCTTGTCGTCCAGTTCGGACCACGCCATCTCGCCACTGAAAAGCTTCTTGCCGTCCAGCAAGAAATACGGCGTACCGCTGATGCAATAGTCGTTGTTCGCCTTTGTGCGAATCTCGACGACCTTCTTCGCGTCTTCTTCGGTCGACAAGCACTTCTCGAAGTCGTCGCCCGACATACCGGCGCGCCGCGCCATTTCCTTGATCGAGCCGCGCAGGTTGTTGTCGGCCGGCTGAGCCCAATTCTCGAGCTCGTGGTACATCAACTCCACATAGGAGAGGTACTGATCGCGGGCGAGGCACCGCCCGACCACCGAGGCCGTCAGCGCCACTTCGTCCAGCGGGAACTCGCGGAACACGTACCGCACGTAACCCTTGTCGATGTATTCCGATTTCAGGGTCGGATAGACGTCGCGGGAGAATCGGGCGCAGTGGATGCAGGTCATCGACGCATATTCGATGATGGTCAGCGGGGCGTCGGCTTTGCCCAGCACATAGTCGTTCGCGGTAACCTCGAAGGTCTCCTTTGCGACGCACTCGCCGTTCGCAGCCGTTTGCGTGGGCTTCGTTGGATCGGCCGGCCCGCCGCCCCAAATCCAGAACGCAAGACCGGCCAGAACGGCCAAAAGGCCGACGGCACCGGCGATCAAATATGGCGTATCAACTTTCACGTGAACCCCCGCGAAGCACTAACGTTTCGTAAATATAGGGCGGAGGTGCCCGATGGCTCAACGCTTGTAAATGGCTGTCTTTCGGCTTTCTGCCAGGGCGTGGCGGCCAAGACGCGTTAGAGCGGCCCGTAAATCGGGGTCCGAAATCTGGCTGGCCCGGCCCACAAGCTCCGACTCTTCTTGCGCGGACAATGAGCGTCTTGGCGGGCGCGGCGGATCTGCTTTGGGAATAACCCCCGCTACGACCTTGATCTTGCTGACGACGGTGGAGCCGAAATAGGCGTTGATCTTGTCGATCACCTTGGGAACCTGATGCTGCAATTCCAGCGCCGCGCGGTCGTCCGCGACCAGCGTCAAAGTAGCGCCGCTGGCGCCGCCCGCCGACAGGCGATAGGGAAAGCAATGCGCCGCGAGCCCATGCCCCGCAATCTCCGCCCACCGTGTGACAAGCTCGATCTGGGCGAACCCGCGCGCGTGCAAATGATGCCGCAGCAGGCCCAGCGCATCGTTCGCCAAAGCTTGCGGCCCGCGCCGGTAACGCCGCGGCGCGCTGTCGTCCTTTGTGTCGCCCGCTGACATGCCTGTCTCCAAACTGAAGACCGACGATAGCGCGGCCAACCTCTCACCGCAAAAGCGCGCGGCGCTCGTGAAGCGCTTGCTCGATTGGTACGACGCGAATCGCCGCCGCCTGCCGTGGCGCGCATTGCCGGGCGAAACGCCGGATCCCTACCGTGTCTGGCTGTCGGAGATCATGCTCCAGCAAACGACCGTCGCAACCGTCGGCCCCTATTTCCACAACTTCCTCAAACGCTGGCCGACGATGAAGGCCCTGGCCGCCGCGCCGGTGGAAGAGGTGATGTCCGCCTGGGCCGGCCTCGGCTACTACAGCCGCGCCCGCAACCTCCACGCCTGCGCAAAGGTCGTGGCGGGCGACCACGGCGGCAAACTTCCCGCCGACGAAGACGCGCTACGCAAACTCCCCGGCATCGGGCCTTATACGGCGGCGGCAGTCGCTGCGATCGCCTTCGACAAACGCGCCGCTCCGGTGGACGGCAACATCGAACGCGTCCTCGCGCGCCTCTTCGCCTTGAAAGATCCGCTCCCTGGCGTGAAGCCGCAGCTGCGCGCCATCGCAGAAACTTTGGCGCCTGCGAAACGCTCAGGCGACTTCGCGCAGGCCATGATGGACCTCGGCGCCACGATCTGCACACCCAAGTCGCCCGCTTGCGGAAACTGTCCGTGGTCGTCCGATTGCGCCGGCCGCGCCCAAGGTATCGCCGCAAGCCTTCCGGCGCGCGACGCCAAGGCCGCGCGCCCACTCCGCCGCGGCGCGGCCTTCGTGATCGTCTCGGACGACGATGCGATCCTGCTCCGCCGCCGCCCGCCGAAGGGGCTGCTCGGCGGGATGCATGAGCCGCCGATGTCGCCGTGGGAGAGGGACTTCCCCGAAGCGCCGCTCGACCACGCGCCGCTGAAAGCGAAGTACCGCAAGCTGCCTGGTCTGGTTCGCCACGGCTTCACGCATTTTGAGTTGGAGCTTCAAGTCTACCGTGCCGACGGCATCGCAGCGGTCAAGGCGAACGGGACGGGAGAGTGGGCGCCACTGAATGCGCTAGGCGACTTCGCGTTGCCCAGCGTGATGCGCAAGGTGATCGACCACGCGCTCACAGAGCGTGACGCGGGCCCTTTGTTCCGCCGCTAAAGCCAAGTCTCTCGCGCAGCCACGTGGCCAATCGTTCGGCTGCGTACTCGTCGTACCACTCGACCACCGTCTCGTGGCCGCCGTCACGCCGTTCGAAGCGAACTTCGAACGTCGCCGACTTCTCGCTATGGTTCTCTTGGATCTTTTCGATGACCACGCCCTGGATCGTGGCGCGGTCGATCGTTTGGCGCTGCGCCCGGCCGTACATCGCGGGCAATTCGACGCTTCGCTCGCGGATCACAAGGTCGAACACGCCACGCTGCTCCATCAGCCAATTGCTGACGCCCGTCGCCGCGCCGAACCCCAGCACAAAGACCCACGCGACGATCACAGTATCGATGTCGGGATAGAACGAACTGGTGAAGCCGACGACGAAGATGGCGATGAAAGCGCCCACGCCGACAGAGGCGAAGACGCTGGCCAGCGCCGGCAGATAGGGCAGGCGAACATGCGTCGCGCCGCCGTTGCGAAACCAAATCACGGGCCTCGGTTTCGTCCCATGCCAGCTGTGCCAGATCAGCGGTCCGACAAGCCACCAGAGTCCCAACGCCACCACATTGAACGGCGTAAGGAACAACAGCATGAACAGGTTTGAGGGGCCCAGCCCCGGCTTCAACACGCTGAGCGCCGGATCATCCGGATCGTAATGCACGGCAACCGTCCGACCGACGGGATACTCAGCGACGGCATCGCGAGCCCACCGCGAACCGGGCCGGGCGAACGCACTGAAGCTGTATCGCTCGCCCACGAACGTGAGTCCGTCGACCTGGTAGGTGTAGTGGATCTCTGGCGTGAAGCTTGGGCCCTCGTCGCCGCGATGCTTCGTCACCTCGCTGGAGGTGACGACGCCCGTCGTGGCCGCGAACGCTTCCGAGCGAAAGGCGTTCAAGGCGTCGCGCCCGACGAAGAAGTCGGCAAGGCCCACGCCCGCCGTCCAGAACACCGTGAAGAAGAGAAGGGCGATGGCCCCGATTGTTGTCTCACGTCGCATCATTGACCACGCGCCGCGGTTTGCCCTGATCGTTCCACCCGCGCTATCTAAAGCAGGGTGCCGCTTTCGGGCAGAATAAGGGGACAAGCATGAATAGAGTGCTGATTGGGCTTGCCGCACTCACGGTCGCCGCCGCGCCGGTTTCCGCCGCCGGCTGCAACGGCGCGGTCGAAAAGCAGTTAAAATTCTCCAGTGCCGATAAACCCGACCCCTTTATGATCGAAAGCTTCGGCGACCGCTGCAAGGACGCGCGCCTCGTCATCTACGTGAAGACGGCGACGAACCAGTGGGCGCCGCTGATCGTCAGCCTGGTCAGCGACTACGGCAGCGAACCGAAAAGTCCCGCCGAACTGCACGCCGCATTGAAGGAAGTCGCCGCCCGCATCGAAGGCCCGATGATGAGCCGCCTCGAAACCTGGGTCGAGATCCAGCGCGCCGCGACTCAACCCGAGGGCAACCCCTGGCGTGGCACGCCGCTCGTGAAGTCAGAATACGAGCGCCTCCTAAACGCGAAGCCGCGCTACGTCTACATTCCAACCGACGGCGTCCGCGCGAAACTTGTCGTCTGGGACGAACACGCCTACGGCGGTCGCCCCGTCGACTTCGTCTACTACGGTGATTGATCCGCGCGCGGATGTCGAAGCCCGAGCTTGTCGCGCAGCCAGGCCGCAGAGCCTATCCACGCTCCATCGCCGCCTCAGCCTTTAGACTCTCGACGTCGCGGAAGATCGACGCGACGGCCAGGATGCGTCCCTTGCGCTTATAGCGCAGCAGGCAGTCCTTCGCCGCGATGTCGCCGTCGATCTGCAGCTCATCCCACCCTTCCGCGTGACCGACGTAGTTGATCGGGATGTCGTAGTGCTGGCTCCAGAAGAATGGCACGTCCGTGTGTTTCTCCCGCCGTCCGAGCATGTTGAGCGCGGCCGTCTGTCCCTGTCGCTCAGCGACAACCCAGTGCTCGACACGAATGTTCTCGCCGCTGTGCGGATCGGGCCACCGCGCAATGTCGCCGGCGGCGAAAATCTCCGGCGCGCTCGTCTCAAGGTAGGCGTTGACCGTCACGCCTTTGTCGATGGCAAGGCCCGCCTTCTCCGCCAGCGTCAGTCGCGGCCGCACGCCGACGCCCGCGACGACCAGATCCGCAGCAAGCGTCTTGCCGCTCTTGAGCGTGACCTTTCGCGCGTCGATCGCGGTTGCGGAGTCTTCCAGATGGAAGACGACGCCGTGCTCTTCGTGCAGCGCGCGGACGAACTTTCCCATCTCCGCACCCAGCACCCGCTCCATCGGCACCTTCTCGGGCGCCACCACATGCACCTCGATACCGCGATTGCGCAGCGATGCCGCAGCTTCAAGCCCGATGAAACTCGCGCCCATCACGACAGCGCGCTTCGCACCCTCGGCGCGCTTGATGATTGCGCGGCAATCGCCGATCGTGCGCAGCGTGAACACATGCGGCAGATCGATCCCCGGCAGCGAAAGCCGGATCGGCTCGGCCCCGGTCGCAAGCAGCAACCGGTCGTAGGCCACGGCACCGCCGCTTGCCAGAAGGACGCTACGCGATTTGGCGTCGATGCTCGCGACGTCGGCCTTAAGCTTCAGGTCGATGTGGTTCTTGGCATAGAAGTCGTCCGGCCGAAGCGGCAACCAATCCTCCGGCACAGTTCCCGCGAGATAATCCTTGGAGAGGTTCGGCCGGTCGACCGGCGGCGCATCGTCGTTGCTCAGCATGACGATGCTGCCTTGGTAGGCCTCGCGCCGCAGCATCTCCGCCGCCGCAAAGCCGGCCGCCCCACCGCCCACAATCACGACCTTCTCCGGCGCATGCACCGGACGCGGCTTCGCCTTCGCCGCGGTACGTTTCTCGCGCACGAACACCTTGCCCTCGCGCTGCTCGACGGACCAACACGAGAGCGGACTGATCGCCGGCGCGCGCACAGCCTCACCGGTGCGAAGATCGAAACACGCGTGATGCCAGGGGCACCGCACCGTATCGCCGACGACCAATCCGTCGGCCAGCGGCCCATGATAGTGCGAACAATGCGCGTCGATCGCGAACACCTCCGCCCCGCGCCGCACGAGCAGCACGGCATCATCGCCGACATGGCCGACGAGCATCGCGCCGTCGGCTATGTCGGTGTGCGGCACGCCTTGGGTGAGATCGGGACCGGTGGGTTTGGCTTGTTCGTCAGCCATTGTCTGAACCTCTCGCGCTTAGGCAGCGAAGGTACCAGACCGCGGCGCGTTTGTGTCAAACGCGCCGCGCGTAGAAAGCGAAGGAACTCTAGTGCATCTCCGACCGCACCTGCTGGCGCAGGACATCGATCGGCTTCAGCGCGCCTTGCGCGTCGAAGTGCCAGTAGGTCCAGCCATTGCACGCGGGCAGGCCCTGCACGCGCGCTGCGATCTGATGGATCGACCCGGTGGCGTCGCGGCAGACGAGCGAGCCGTCGGCGCGCACGCGCGCGGCGTGCTTGCGTGAGGGGTCGTACAATTTCGTGCCGGCCTCAAGCAATCCACGTTCCAGGATCATTCCAAACGGCACGCGCGGCTCCTCTTTTTTCGACTTCGTGATTTCAAGGTCTTCAGGCGCGCTCGCCGACACCATCGCGATGCGCTTCTTCGCCGCGGCGATGTAGGACGGATCGCGCTCGATGCCGATAAAGCGGCGCCCAAGCTTCTTCGCGACCGCACCCGTCGTGCCCGTACCGAAGAAGGGATCGAGCACCACGTCGCCCGGCTTCGACGACGCCAGCAGCACGCGATGGAGAAGCGACTCCGGCTTCTGCGTTGGATGAACCTTCGCGCCCTTGTCGTCTTTGAGCCGCTCGCCGCCGGTGCACAGCGGCAGCAGCCAATCCGAACGCATCTGCAGATCGTCGTTCAGCGACTTCATGGCGTCGTAGTTGAACGTATAGCTCTTCTGCCCGCGCGACTTCGCGCACCACAGCATCGTCTCATGCGCGTTGGTGAAGCGACGGCCGCGGAAATTCGGCATCGGGTTCGTCTTGCGCCACACGATGTCGTTCAGGAACCAATAGCCCAAGTCCTGCATCACGGTGCCGACGCGGTAGATGTTGTGATACGAGCCGATGACCCAGATCGAACCGTTGTCCTTCAGCACGCGGCGCGCCGCGGCGAGCCACTCGCGCGAAAACTTGTCGTACTCGGCGAAGCTGCCGAATTGGTCCCATTGATCGTCGCACGCGTCGACCTTGCTCTGGTCGGGACGGTGCAGGTCGCCTTCAAGCTGAAGGTTGTACGGCGGGTCGGCGAAGATCAGATCGACGCTCTTCTCCGGCAACTCGTTCATCTTGGCGATCGTGTCGCCCTGAAGAATTGTGTCGTGATAATTGCTGATCGCGCGCGTGATCACGCCCATGAAAGGCCCCCAAAAGTGGGCGTTCTTGTGGCGAGCAGGCGCGCACGAATGCTGCCGACTTGACCAGTCAGAACGCGGTTTGAATCCGTTTGAAAAGCGGCGGCCCCAAATGTGCCCTACACGAAAACCGTCGCTCGACGTCGTCACCTTGAGTCACGCGTGACTCGCCGTCAATTGGTCTTTTGAATCAGAAAGTTAATCGCGGAATCGATTTTGAATCCTCAAGGTTCGGACCCACTAGATGTAGTTCGCGCTTAACGATGTTGCTGTGCATAACTGCGCTCAGCGAAACGCCAGCGCGTACATCAGCAACGTATTGATCGCGAGCATCGCAAGCGCCGTCGGAATCTGCGCGTAGATAACGCCATTACGGTCCTTAAGATCGAGCAACGCAGCAGGAACGATGTTGAAGTTCGCGGCGAGCGGCGTCATCAGCGTACCGCAAAATCCGGCCAGCATGCCGATCGAAGCAACCGCCGCCGGCTCACCGCCGAAGTGCTGAATCAAAAACGGAATCCCCACACCGGCGGTCAAAACAGGAAACGCCGCGAACGCATTTCCCATGATCATCGTAAACGCCGCCATGCCCACGCAGTAAACGGTGACAGCAATGAAAAGATTGTCGGCCGGTACAACCTGCGTCGCGATATCGCCAACGACCTTGCCAACGCCCGCAATCGCAAACACCGCACCCAGCGACGCCAGCATCTGCGGCAGCAATGCCGCCCAGCCGATGATGTCCATCAACCGCCGCCCTTCCTGCAGAGGCGCGGAAAGCGGCTGCCGCAATAAGGCGACGGCGACGCAAACGGCGACAACGGCGCCGAACGCCAACGCAATGATCGTGGCCTTCTCCGGATCCGCGATGGGCACCCCGTTGATCGTCACACCGTCGAACTTCAAATGCCCGAACCACGTGTTCCAGTCCGCGCCCTTGATCGCGAACGTGCCGACGAGGGTGATGAGTGGAATAAGGAGCGCGGGCAGAAACAACCAATTGCCGAACCGCACCGATGACGCCTTGCGCTCTTCGGAGCTCGTGGTCGCGACTTTGCCTATGCCAAGCCCGCCGAACCCCGCAATCAACGCCATACTCAGAACCAGCACGCCGTTGGCGAGATCGCCGACGTAATCGCCCGCGAGGAAACTAACCGCGAACAAGCCCCAGAACAGGCCTGTCGTATAGCGCTTTGGATTCCCGCTGTCGGCAAAGCTCAGATAAGCGAACGCGACGAACAGCAACCCAACCAGAATGTAAACCGCATGGATCGTAATCATTTTGGCGCGACCCCATCCTTGGTCTTCAGCCGCTTGCTGTCGAACAGCAGAAGCCGCGCACCGTGAACGATGAACGCCGCAATCGCGGTCGGGATCGCCCACAACGACATCTCAAGCGGCTGCACGACGATGCCGCTCGTTTCCAGGAAGCCGACCATCAACAGGATCGAGCCGATGGCCAGGAACACGTCCTCGCCGAAGAACAACGCAATGTTGTCCGTCGCGGCCGTTAACGCGCGAACCTTGTCGCGCTCCTCATCGGTGATGTCGCCATGCTTGAGTTCGGCGGCGGCCTCCGCCATCGGCGCCACCAGCGGCTTCACCGTCTGCGCATGCCCCGCAATCGAGATCAGCCCGATCGCAGCCGTCAGTTGCCGCAGCAACATATAGATAAGGAGGAGCCGTCCGACGGTCACCGCACGGATGCGGCCGATCAAAGCCCGCGCCCGCTCCTGCAACCCGGCCCGTTCCAAAACCCCGATCGCAGGCAGCACCAACCAAGCAACGCTGACATACCGGCTGTCGTTAAACGCCTTCCCGAACGCGGCCAGCACCGCCTCAGGCGCCATCCCCGCCGCCAGCCCGGTGACCAACGCCGAGGCCACAACGACCAACAACGGATTGAACCGAAGCGCAAACCCCACAATCACGACCGCAACGCCAAGCAGCGTCAGCATCGTTTCCCCTCACTCTAATAGTGAGAGGAGGATAGGGGCCTCAGCCCACCAACGGCAATTTCAATTGCGCGACGGGGGCGAAGCTCTGGCGGTGGTGGACCGTGGGGCCAAGCAAGCCGAGTGCCACCAAGTGGTCGGCGGTGCCGTACCCCTTGTTCTGCGCCCATTGGTAATAAGGATGCTCGCTGTCCAGCGCGCGCATCACGCGGTCCCGCGTCACCTTCGCGATGATGGAGGCGGCCGCGATCGACATCGACTTCGCGTCGCCGTCGATGATGGTCTCGACCGGGCAGGGCAGGTTGGGTGCGCGATTGCCGTCGACGAACGCGTGCGCCGGCGCGATGGCCAAGGCCTCCGTCGCCCGCCGCATGGCGAGCATCGTCGCCCGCAAGATGTTGATCTCGTCGATCTCGGCCACACTCGCGACACCGATCCCGACGGCCAGCGCCCGCTCCATGATCTTGTCGAACGCCTTGTCGCGCGCTTCGGCAGTCATCGCCTTGGAGTCGTCGACCCCACGCGGCAACCGCGCCGGATCTAAAATCACCGCCGCTGCATAGACCGGCCCAGCCAGCGGCCCGCGCCCCGCCTCATCAATGCCGGCGACGTGACCGTCTATTTTCCGCTCCCGCGTAAACGACGGCATCTTCTATCTCCCCTCGCCCGCCCTCGGGCGGGAGAGGGGCCGGGGGTGAGGGTGGGCGTCGAACAGATCGTGCGGTGAAGACTTGACGATGAGATGAGCGCGCGGATCGCCCACCCTCACCCCCAACCCCTCTCCCGCCCGGGGGCGGGCGAGGGGAGTTTGTTTTGCGACCTTCGACATCCGCTCTCCAGCGCATCCGCTGAAAGAGAGCGGTGCGAGCTACAACAGCGTCAACTGATCGCCCGCCGCCGGAGGGGGGCAAAACAAATCAGTCCGCAACGGCTTCGACTCTTTATTGAGCCCGATCCGTTCGCAAGCGAGTTTGAAGCGCTTGGCGATCAGTTCCGCATAAACGCCGGTCCCCCTCATGCGTTTTCCCCATTCCGCGTCGTAGTCCTTGCCCCCGCGCATGGAACGGATCAGGGACATTACATGTGACGCGCGCCCCGGTTGCTCGTTCTCCAGCCACTCACGAAACAGATCCTTGATCTCCAGCGGCAACCGCAACGCGACATACCCCGCCTGCCGCGCCCCCGCCTCATAAGCGCGCTCCAAAATTGCTTCCATCTCATGATCGTTCAGCGCCGGAATCATCGGCGCCGCCATCACCGCCGTCGGCACGCCTGCCGCCGAGAGCTCGCGAATGGCATCGATCCGCCGCTCCGGCGTCGGCGCGCGAGGCTCCATCGAGCGTGCAAGCTTGCGATCGAGCGTCGTCACCGAAATCGCAACCCGCGCCAAGTTCATCGAAGCCATCTCGGACAAGATATCGAGATCGCGCAGAACCCGGTTCGACTTCGTCACGATCCCAACCGGATGCTTGAAGTCGCGCAGCACCTTCAGCACGTCGCGCGTCACTTGATACTTCTCATCGATCGGCTGATAGGGATCCGTATTGGTGCCCAGCGCCATCGACCGCACCTCATACCCGGCCTTGCGCAATTCCTGCGCCAACAACTGCCCCGCCTTCGGTTTCGCGAACAGCCGGCTCTCAAAATCCTGCCCCGGCGACAAACCCAAATACGCATGCGTCGGCCGCGCGAAACAATAAACGCAGCCGTGCTCGCACCCGCGATAGGGATTGATCGACCGGTCGAACGAAATATCCGGCGACTGATTGCGCGCAATGATCGTGCGCGTGGCGTCGATCGCAACGGAGGTCTTCAGCACTGGAGGCTCGCCATCCAACGTCCCCCACCCATCGTCGATGATCACGCGATGCTCGCGCTCGAACCGCCCGCTGACGTTGGAAAACGTGCCCCGTCCCTTCACGCCACTAGGGTGCGCCGCAAACTCCTCCTCACCGGGAGGCCGCGCGCCATACCCCTGGATATTTTTGCTCTTCGCCATCGCTGCCAGGCTAAGTGACGCCTCAGAACAAAACAAGAACAATATTCAGACGAAAACCGGTATGACTCGCGCAACGTGACGCTTCCCCACTGTCTTGTTCCGCAGCCTTTGGCACACTGATCCACGCATGCCCGTCGAAATCCGCAGAGCCAAATCAAACGAGACCGCCGAGGTCGCGGCCGTCTTCATAGCATCGCAAGGTGATGCGCTGCCGTTCCTGCGCGCGCTCCATACGGATGAGGAAACCATCGCCTTCATTAGGGAAGACGTGTTCACCAAAGACGATGTCTGGGTCGCGCACGATGGCGCCCACATCGTCGGCATGATGGCGCTGGCCGGCACGCACATCGACCATCTCTATCTGTTGCCCTCGCACTACCGCCGCGGCGTCGGCACGCGACTCATGGCCAAAGCGAAAGAACTCCATCCCGAAAATCTCACGCTTTACGCCTTCGCGGTGAACACCCGCGCCCGCGCGTTCTATGAACATCACGGCTTCGTGCCGCTCGAATTCGGCGATGGCTCGGGCAACGAAGCGGGCCAGCCCGACGTGCTGTACGAGTGGCGCGGCGCGCCGCCGTAGCGGTAAATCCGCCCCCTTTGCAACGCGCGAAAAACGAGCGCACGATGCGGGAAAGACAAAGCGAAAAGCTGGCGTAAGGGAGGAAGCCATGACCTTACCAATGAGCGATCCGCAAGTTGCCGCGCGCGTGCTGAAACACATCGCCGACGGCACCACGGACGCGGGCGCCGAAGTGTGGCGCGAGCCGGTCGAAAACTACCGCAACCAAGAACGCCTCGACGCGGAGATCAAAATCCTCCGCCGTTTCCCCGCCGCGTTTTGTCCGTCGGGCGCACTCCCCGAAAACGGATCCTTCATCGCGCGCGAAGCGGCAGGCGTGCCGCTCATCGCCGTGCGCGGCCAAGACGGAAAAGTCCGTGCCTTCCGCAACGCCTGCCGCCACCGCGGCATGCGCATCGCCGAAGGCACGGGCTGCGCCAACGCCTTCATGTGCCGCTACCACGGTTGGACCTACGGTCTCGACGGTGCGCTGCGCCACGTCCCGCATGAGCAGGGCTTCCCCGGCCTCGACAAATCCACGCACGGCCTTGTGCCGGTGAAGGCGGAAGAACGCGCCGGCCTCGTCTTTGTTACACAAGAAGGCGAAGGCAACCCGCTCGACGATCTGCCGGACCTCATCGCGAAAGACCAAGTTCTCTACGCAACGAGCGAACGCGAGGTCGACGCCAACTGGAAGATATTCCTCGAAGGGTTCTTAGAGGGCTATCACATCCGCGCGACGCATCCGGAAACCTTCCTGCCCTACGGCTTCGACAATTTGACGCTGCTCGAAACCTTCGGCCGCAACAGCCGCATCACGTTCCCCTTCAAACGCATCAAGAAACTGACGGACATCCCCGAAGCCGACCGCAAAGTCGGCGGGTTCGTGACGTACGTCTACCACCTGTTCCCGAACGCGCTCGTGACGATCCTTTCAAGCCACACGAACCTCGTCGTCCTCGAACCGATCAGCCTCGAGAAAACGCGCTTCGTCAGCTACACGCTCACCAACGCCGGCCAAGGCCAAAGCGAAGAAGCCCTTGCGGCAGCCAAACGCGACGCCGAATTCGTCGGCAACACCGGCGCCGCCGAAGACCGCGCGGTGGTCGCCGCGATCCAAAAAAGCATGGCGAGCAACGCCAACACTCACTTCACCTTCGGCCACTACGAAAGCCTGATCACGCATTTCCACAAGACGCTGCGCGCGGCGTTGGGCTAACAACGCACCACCCTTTCTCATCCTCCCCCACCAGCGGGGGAGGGGGGCCGCGTCAGCGGTGGAGGGGGCCGGAGCGGCATCGAACGGCGCCGAAGATCCCCCCTCCGTCTCGACGCTGCGCGTCGATCCACCTCCCCCGCCTGCGGGGGAGGATGAAACGCAGCGCGTGATAACTAGGGAGGCGCTACTTCTTCCGCTTGTCCGGCGAGAGGTGCTCTTCCAACCGCGGCATGATCTCGACGAAATTGCACGGCCGGTGCCGCGCATCGAGCTGATACTTCAAAATCCCGTCCCATCCGTCCTTCACCGCACCGGTCGAACCGGGCAGGGCGAAGAGGAACGTGCCGCTCGCCACGCCGGCGCAAGCGCGGCTCTGGATCGTCGATGTGCCCACCTTCTCATACGAAATCTGATGGAAGATCACCGAGAACCCGTCGATCTCTTTGTCGAACAAAGGCCGCATCGCCTCGACCGTCACGTCGCGCCCGGTCAACCCGGTGCCGCCCGTCGAGATGATCGCATCGATATCCGGCGTCGCGATCCATCGCTTCAGTTGTTCGCGAATGCGCTCGACGTCGTCCCGCAGCAATGCGCGGTCCGCAAGCACATGCCCGGCTGTCGTCAACCGCTCGACCAGCGTATCGCCGGAAGTATCGTTCTCAGGACCGCGCGTATCCGAAACGGTCAGCACTGCAATACGCACCGGAACGAACGTGCGCGTCTCGTCGATGCGGCTCGCGCTCATCAGCGCCTCAGTTCGGCGACACGCGGCCGATCCGTCCACGTCAACACCGGCCACTCGCCGCGCGCGGTTTGATCGAGTGTGGTCTTCGCCTCGCCCAACCGGTCCTGATAGATCCAATAATTCGCCACTACGCGCTCGACATACCCGCGCGTCTCGCGCGACGGAATGCTCTCGATGAAGAGCAGGGGGTCGCCGCGATACTCGACCTCTTTCAACCACTTCTGCAGATTGCCCGGCCCGCCGTTATACGCGATGACGAGATGGAACAAATTCCCGTCCGGCTCGACGAACGAATACATCTTCTGCACATAACGCTGGCCGACGCTCAGATTGAAGGCCGGATCGAACAGCTTCGCCTTCGTCCCGGGATTGTCGAGCGTCGTGTCCTTCATCGTGCCCGCCGCAGTCGCCGGCATCAGCTGCATCAGCCCGCGCGCGTCCGACGAACTCGTCACGCGCATCTCGAACTTGCTCTCCTGCCGCACGATCGCATGCACCAGCGCAGGATCGACCTGCCATCCGTCGGACGGCCTCACGCTCATCACGGGGTAAGCCGCCGCCTTTAGATCCGAGTCCTTCGCCGCGTGCGCCGCTTGCAGCTGCACATGCGCAAATCCCATCTCATGCGCGAGCGCGATGAACGGGCGGTCGAGCTCAGTGTTCAGTCGGCCATGCGCGCGCGCAATCGCGCCCTCGGCCGCTTCAAGCTCGCCGACCTGATAGAGCGCAACGCCGCGCGCGATGCCCGACACCTTGATGAGACGCTGGAAGCCGGCCTTGTCGAGCTTCGGCTCGTTCCACGTCAACGACGCTTCGCGCCCGAGCAGGCGCAAAGCGATCAGTCCATAGAACGTGCGCGGCTTCGACGCCGCGATCTCCAGCATCCGCGACACCTGCTGCGGTTGCTTGGCGATCAGAAACGACCGCGCCGCCCAGAACCCCGCCGCCGACTTCAGCCACGACGTCGTCGCCGGATTCTCCGCCATCGCCGCGAAGTGCTTTGCCGCATTGTCGTATTTCTGAAGCCGGAAGGCGGCGAGACCCGCGATCCAATCAGCCTCCGGGACCTCGGAACGAACGTCGGCGGCGACATTGTCCGCAAGCGCCAAAGCGGTCGCCGAGTCGCCCAGATAGTACTGTCCGGCTGCCACCTGATGCGTCAGCCGCCCGTAGTCCGCGCGCGACAATTTTCCGCGAAGTTCGGCGCCCTCGAGATAGGACGTCGCCGCCTTCAAACTGCCGGACGAAATCAGGCTCTTGAGTTTCTTCGCGGCATTCGCCGCTTCCGGACTCGAATAGTCGGGAACGACATAGTCCGCTTCGTCCGAATTGCCGCGAATGATGCGCCGGTCCGGATCTTCCAGTTCGCGCACGCGCTTCGCATTCTTGCGCTCGGCCAGAAGATAGATCCGCTTGGCCTCGGGATAGTCGTCGTACTTCTTCAGCCACGCTTTCAGATCGTCGAATTCGGCGACCGTGTTCGGACTCAAATAGCCTTTCGCCGACACATGCCCCATGAGCGACTTGTTCTTCAGCTGCGAGGCAAGCGCCGCCACTTCGTCCTTCTTGCCGACGGCGGCGGCCGCGAACATCTTCTTGTACGTCGCAACGTCTTCATCGCTGAGCACCGCGACGAACGAACTCGGCGCGGCGAAACTCACGTCCGATGCCAGCGTCAAAGCAAACGACACGGCGACGGCGAGAAAACGCAACACGCTGGCCATACAAACCTCAGGGCGAAGTGATTTGACGCAGTCATACGCACGCGGCTTGTCGCAAACAAGCCGCGTTACAAAGCGCCCAATTCCCGCAACTTCAGTTTGAGATTTACCAAATCCTGCCACGCGAGCTTCTTCGCCGCCGGCTGGCGCAGCAGATACGCCGGGTGAAACGTCGGAAGCGCAGGGATTTCCACGCCGTTCAGCACATACCGTCCCCAACGCCCGCGCGTGCGCGTGATGCCTTCTTCGATGTTGAGAACGTGCTTCACCGGCGTGCCGCCCAGCAGAACCAAAACCTTAGGTTGTTTGAGCTCGATGTGCCGCATGAGAAACGGCGCGCAGATCGCGGCTTCCTCCGGCGTCGGCGGTCGATTGCCCGGCGGTCGCCAAAAAATGACGTTGGTGATGTATGCACTCGTCGACCGATCGAGGCCGATCGAATTCAACATCCGATCGAGCAGCTGACCCGACCGTCCGACGAACGGCAAACCCTGCAAGTCTTCATCGCGCCCCGGCGCTTCGCCGATCAGCATCACCGGCGCGCCTTGATGACCATCGGCGAACACGGTGTGCTTCGCGGTCACCTTCAACTGACATCCATCGAACGCTTCAACAGCAGCCCGAAGTTCGTCGAGAGTCTTGCACGCGGCCGCCGCCTCGCGTGCGCTCTTCGTCGCTGTCGATGCTGGCATCAACGACGGCGACGGCACATTCACGCGCGGCAGGTCGCCCGTGGGCATGGCCGGCCGCGGTGGCACAGGTTGAGCCGAAGGTGGCCCGATGCGCGTCGCCCCCACTGCGCCTGACGGAGGTGTAACGGCGGTCTTCGCTTCGGAAGGAACCGCGACCTTCGCCTCTGCCGCTACGGCAAAGCGATCCACCGGCGCGTCGGTCAGTGCCTCGTCGGCGCCGGCCTCGACAAGCCATTTAAGCAGCGCTCGCGCTTGCACTGGATCGATGCTGGAGTCCAAAGTCCCGTCCGCGTTGACCGTGGGCCATGGCGGCCCCTAACTTCCTCATACAACAAGCGCCCGGGCCACCGTAACCCGCCTCATAATCCGGGCCGCATCGACAAAGGGACAGGACTGAATGAGCGGCGCCCCTCGCGAAGCCATGGAATACGACGTTGTCATCGTGGGCGCCGGCCCCGCCGGCCTCTCCGCCGCCATCCGCCTGAAGCAACTCGCCGCCGAAACCGGCAAGGACGTCACCGTCTGCGTCCTAGAAAAAGGTTCCGAAGTCGGCGCGCATATTCTCTCGGGCGCGGTGATCGACCCCATCGGCATCAACGAACTGATCCCCGACTGGAAGGAAAAGGGCGCACCGATCGACACGCCCGTCACCGACGACCGCTTCCTTTACCTCGGCCCCGCCGGCTCGTTGCGCGTGCCGAACTTCATCATGCCGCCGCTGATGAGCAATCACGGCAACTACATCGTCAGCCTCGGCAACCTCTGCCGCTGGCTCGCCACGCAGGCGGAAGCACTCGGCGTCGAAATCTACCCGGGCTTCGCCGCCGCCGAAGTCCTCTACGACGAACACGGTGCAGTCAAAGGTGTTGCGACCGGCGACATGGGCATCGGCCGCGACGGCAAACCGAAGGCGGGCTTCGCGCGCGGGATGGAACTGCACGGCAAATACACCTTCATCGGCGAAGGGGTGCGCGGCTCACTCGCAAAGCAATTGCTCGCCCGCTTCAAGCTGCAAGAGGGTAGGGACCCGCAGAAGTTCGGCATCGGCATCAAGGAGCTCTGGCAGCTGCCGGCCGACAAACACAAGCGCGGCCTGGTGGTCCACACGATGGGCTGGCCGCTCTCCGACAAAACCGGCGGCGGCTCGTTCATGTACCACTGGGGCGAAGACCTGGTGTCGATCGGCTTCGTCGTGCATCTGAACTATACGAATCCGTATCTCTCACCCTTCGACGAATTTCAGCGCTTCAAGACGCATCCATCGATCCGCACCTTCTTGGAAGGCGGCAAGCGCATCGCCTACGGCGCGCGCGCGATCACCGAGGGCGGCTTCCAATCCGTGCCGAAGCTGACGTTCCCGGGCGGCGCGCTCATTGGTTGCTCGGCGGGCTTCGTGAATCTGCCGCGCATCAAGGGCAGCCACAACGCGATGAAGTCCGGCATGATGGCGGCCGAAGCCGCCTTCGAGGCCATCCACGCCGGCCGCGCGCAAGACGAACTCACCGCTTATACCGAGGCCTACGAACACAGCCACGTCTATAAAGACCTGAAACGCGTCCGCAACGTGAAGCCGTTTTGGAGCCGCCTCGGCACCGTACTCGGCGTCGGCTTCGGCGGTTTCGATATGTGGATGAACCAGCTCTTCGGCTTTAGCCCTTTCGGGACCCTCAAGCACGGTAAGCCGGACTACGCGACGCTCAAACCCGCCCGCGAATCGAAACCGATCGCCTATCCGAAACCGGACGGTGTGCTCACATTCGATAAGCTGTCGTCGGTATTCCTCTCGAGCACCAACCACGAAGAGGATCAGCCGGTCCATTTGCAGCTTAAGGATCCCTCCATCCCGATCTCCAAAAACCTCCCCGAATACGACGAACCGGCGCAACGCTATTGCCCGGCCGCCGTTTACGAGGTGGTGCGCGACGCAACTGGCGGAAATCCGCGATTTGTCATTAATGCGCAGAACTGCGTGCACTGCAAAACTTGCGATATCAAAGACCCGGCGCAGAACATAAACTGGGTAACGCCCGAAGGCGGCGGCGGCCCCAACTACCCGAACATGTAAGTCCTGGAGAACGAAGTGCGCGTTTCATCGGTCATGAAAGCCGTCATCGCCGTCAGCGCGCTCAGCGCGGCCCTCGTGGTGGGCCTCACCCAATGTTCGTCGGTCGATCTGCAGCGCTCGGGCAAGCCCGAGTCGACCGCGAACCGCTACGGCGCCTACCTCGCCGGGCGCTATGCCGCGAGCGAACATGACGCGCCGTCGGCCGCGCTCTTCTACGACAAGGCGCTGAAGTTCGATCCGGACAATCCCGAACTCCTCGAACGCGCAATCATGAGCGAGGTGGCCGAAGGCGATCTCGACGGCGCGGCCAAACACGCCGAAGACCTGATCAGCAAAGCGCCGCACGCGCGCATCCCGCGAATCGTGATCGCCGTCCAAGCCATGCGCGACGGTAACTACGCCCGCGCGCACGAAGAATTCGACAAGGTGGCCGGCAACGCCGCCGCCGAAATTGCCGCCCGCCTAGGTCTCGCCTACGCGGAATTCTCGGAAGGCAAAACGAAGGAAGCAGTCGACGTCGTCAGCAAGTTGGGCGAAAACGGCGGCGCACGAGCCTTCGCGCTCTACCACCTCGCCGTCATCCAGGATTTGTCCGGCAATCCGAAGGACGCGCTGGGCAATTTCGAAGAAGCCAATCGCCTGTCCGAAGGCCAGTCGCTGCGCATCCTCCTGGCCTACGCCGCGCATCTCGCGCGCACCGGCGACACCGCAAAGGCGAAGGGGATCTACAACGGCTTCCTCGAGAAGGCGCCGTCGCACCCGATCGTCCGCGCCGCGCTCGCTCGCCTCGAAGCCGGCAACGTCCCCGACCGCGTCATCGCCAGCGCGAAGCAGGGCCTCGCCGAAACATTCTACGGCATTGCCTCAAGCCTCAGCGACGAACGCTCGTTCGAGATTCCAGTGTTCTATCTCCAACTCGCTCTGGCGCTCGAACCGCGTCACGATCTGTCGCTGTCGCTGTTGGGCGATCGCTACGAAGTGGCGGAGCGCCTCGACGACTGCATCGCGGCTTACGGCCGCATCCCCTCGTCCTCGCCGCTCTATCTGAACGCGCGCCTGCAAATCGCGCAGGCCTATCAGAAGCAGAAGAAACCGGCCGAAGCGCTCACCACGCTGAACGGCGCGCTGACGGGTACGGCCGAAGACGTGGAACTCTACGCATCGATCGGCGACGTCCTCCGCAGCGACGAACGCTATGCCGAAGCAGCCGAGGCCTACTCGAAGGGCATCGCGTTGATCACCCCGCCGCAAGAACGTCACTGGACGATCTTCTACACGCGCGGCATCGCTTACGAACGCTCGAAGCGCTGGTCCGACGCTGAACGCGACCTGAAGCAAGCGCTGAAGCTCAAACCCGAACAGCCGCTGGTGATGAACTACCTCGCCTACACCTGGGTTGAGCAAGGTGTGAACACGACCGAAGCGCTTCAAATGCTGAAGCGCGCTGTCGAACTGCGCCCCGAAGACGGCTTCGTCATCGACAGCCTCGGTTGGGCCTACTACCGCCTCGGCGACTACAAAACCGCGATCACCTACCTCGAACAGGCGATCCAACTCGAACCCAGCGAAGCGACGATCAACGATCATCTGGGCGACGCCTACTGGCGCGTTGGCCGCCGCGTCGAGGCGAAGTATCAGTGGGAGCACGCGCTCAGCCTGAAGCCGGAAAAGGGCGACGAGCCCAAGATCCGTCAGAAGGTAGCAAGCGGCTTGCCCGATCTGCCGCCGACCCCGGCGCAAGCCGGCACACCGCAAGCTGGCCAGTGACGACCACCAAACCCGCACGCCGCTTCGCGCCGGCGAAGATCAACCTCTTCCTCCACGTCGGCGACAAACGCACCGACGGCTACCACAATTTGGTCAGCCTGATCGCCTTCGCCGACGCCGGCGATTGGGTCGAAGTCCGCGACGCGAAGCGTCTGTCGCTCTCGATGACCGGCCCCTTCGCTGAGGCGCTCAGGGACCAGGATGACAATCTGGTTCTAAGAGCCGCACGCGACCTTGACGTTTGGGCTGAAGAGCGGGGTCACAAGACCGGCCCCGTCGAATTGATCCTGGAAAAGAACCTGCCGATCGCCGCCGGCATCGGCGGTGGCTCCAGCGACGCCGCCGCGGTGCTGCACCTCTTAGCCGAACACTGGTCGCTGCCGATCCCCATCGATGAACTCGAAGCGATCGGCAAGGCGATGGGCGCCGACGTGCCTGTCTGCCTGCGCGGTTGTCCGACGCTGGTGTCCGGCATGGGCGAAATCCTAAGCCCCGCACCCGAATTGCCGCCGTTTTCGCTGGTTCTGGTCAATCCGGGCATCGAGGTGCCGACCAAGCGCATCTTCAACACCATCAGCGTGCGCAGCGGCATCGTTCCGCCGCCGTTTCCGCCCCGCTTCGAGTCGGCGCGCACCTTCGCCATGTTTCTCGACGGCCTGTTCAACGATCTCGCCGCTCCGGCAAAAGCGATCGCACCGGTCATTATGAGCGCCGAAGGGGCGCTGGTCGCCACCGAAGGCTGCCTCATCGCTCGCATGTCGGGTTCCGGCGCCACCTGCGTTGGCCTCTACGAGAAGGACGAAGACGCCCTCGCCGCCGCCGCGCAGATCGCGCAAGCGCACCCCACTTGGTGGGTCAAAGCCGCACGGACCTTTGTGTCCCCGTAATTCAACTGGCGCGTAACGCAGCACGCTCGTTCGCTAAGCAAATGTACGCACGATTAAAATGCGTGCCTGCCCGCGCTTTAAGCCACCCCAGCAAAGCTGCGGATCTCAAGTGCCCACTTCGCAGGCGCACTGCTACTTTTCGCGCCGTTTCAACAAATTCTGTAGTTTGAGTCGTAGGCGCAAATCGCGCTCGCGCGTTTAGCTACGCGTCGACAAAGACAACACCGGAAGGAAATACCCCAATGCTCTCTTATGCCATTCTCGCAAGCATCATCGCCGTCGTCGCCGTCATGGGTCTCAGCGCCTATCGCCGCGAACACCGCTGATTAATAAGCCCGGCTCACACAGAACTCGGCGAGGTCGTTCAGGGCCCGCCGCATCGGACTTTCGGGAAACACATTCAGCGCGCGGCACGCTTCTTCCGTGAATTGCCGCGCGCGCGCAATCGTCGCCCCAATGGCGTGATGCTTGTCGATCAGATGAATGGCATGCGTAAGGTCCGCGTCGCTCTGATCATGCTGCACCATCGTGCGCTTCCAGAAATCCGCTTCCTCTGAACTCGCCTTACCCAGCGCCACGATCACCGGCAGCGTCAGTTTGCCCTCGCGGAAATCGTCGCCGACCGCCTTGCCCATCATGGCCTCGCGCCCGGAATAATCGAGCGCATCGTCCACCAACTGGAACGCGATGCCCAAATTGTGCCCGTAGGTGCGCAGCGCCATCTCGCGCAAGCCGTCGCTCTGCGCGACCACGGCGCCGGACTCCGCGGCCGCGGCAAACAAAGCCGCCGTCTTCGACGCCACAATCTTCAGATACGTGTCTTCGGTAACGCCGATATTACCCTTCGTGCCCAGCTGCATAACTTCGCCCTCGGCGATCACCGCGGACGCGTTCGACAGAATGTTAAGCACGCGCAAACTGCCCGTCTCGACCATCAACTGGAACGAACGCGAGAACAGAAAGTCGCCGACCAGAACGCTGGGCGCATTGCCCCAAATCACGTGTGCCGCCGCCTTGCCCCGGCGTAGGTCGCTCTCATCGACCACGTCGTCGTGCAGCAGCGTCGCCGTATGAATAAACTCGACTGCCGTCGCCAGCCGGATATGCCCAAGCCCCTGGTACCCGCAGATCTGCGCCGCAGCCAAGGTCAGCATCGGCCGCAACCGCTTACCGCCCGAATTGACGAGGTGCCCGGCAAGCTCCGGGATCAGCGGCACGTCCGAGCGCATCCGCTCCAGGATGAGCGCGTTCACATGGCTTAAATCGGCCTCGACCAGCTTATAGAGCCGTTCGACGGCTCCAGTTGGCTCAGTCGCACCCTTCAAATATCGCTGAACGGCCCGCACAGTCGTTACCTCGGGGGTTTGATTTGCACGCAGGCGGCACTTTCGTGTGAAAATAGGAACCGTCCCAAAGGCCGGTCAAGGGTACGCAGCGCCACGGTTGTGTGAACAGATACGCCGTCCACAAGGCTTCAGATGACAGAACTCTTCCGCACCCACGACGTCGTCCTGATCAGTTACGTGCGCTCCCTGCTCAGCAGCGAGGGCATCGACATCATCGGACTGGACGAAAATATGAATAACGTGCGCCTCGTCCTGACGCCCCAGCGGGTCATGGTTGACGATAATGACGCCGAGCGCGCGCGCCGACTGCTGAAAGACGCGGGCCTTGGTCACGTCTTCAAATCCTGATCAGCGTCCAAAGGCCGCACAGCCGGGCACCACGACCGACGCCTTCCTCGGTGGCCGGGTGCAGGTGGGCCAACCACGGGAGGGTTTCAGGGCCGGCCTCGACTCAGTGATGCTTGCCGCTGCGATTCCGGCCAAGTCTGGGGACAGTGTGTGCGACCTCGGCGCCGGTGTCGGCACGGCCTCGCTCTGCCTTGCCGCGCGCGTCGGCGGCCTGAACATCACAGCTGTGGAGATCGACGACCAACTCGCCGCGCTGGCGCAAGCCAACGCCGAACGCAACGCGCACGCGCAATCGTTCCATGTGATGGCAGCTGACGTGCTGAAACGCCCGCGCGCGATCCCTCGCCAGAGCTTCAAGCACGTCCTGACCAATCCGCCATACCACGACATCGCGCGCGGAACCCGCGCGCCGGCAACAGCCAAGGCACGCGCAACGTCGTCTCACATGAGCGACTTGATCGCATGGCTACGCTTCGCCCGCGCCATCGCGCACCCACAAGGCACAGTGACCGCGATCCTGCCGCCTGAACAAATCGCGCAAGCGCTGCAAGCGTTGTCGCCGGAAGGGCAGGGCGTGGAAATCATCCCGCTCTGGCCCAAACAAGGCGCGCCGGCCAAGCGTGTGATTATCCGTGTACGAATAAACGCGCGCGCGCCGCTGCTCATGCAACCCGGCTTAGTGCTCCACCGCTCCGACGGCAAACCCACAGAAGAAGCCGAAGCTGTCTTGCGGCACGGCGCCGCTCTAACTACATAGCCTCCATGGCAATAGGATGGATCAGGCGCATCGTGCGCCGCATGACAGGCTCGACGCCGCCGGTCGTCAGCGTGCTGCGCTTGTCCGGCGCAATCGGCATGTCGACGGGTTTGAGCAGAGGCCTGGCGATGGCGACTTCTGCCGACCTGATCAACAGACTCTTCGCCGACAAGACCGTCGCGGCCGCAGCCGTGGTGATCAACTCCCCCGGCGGCTCGCCCGTGCAGGCCGCGCTCATACACGACCGCATCCGCGCGCTCGCAAAGGAAAAGGGCGTCACGGTTCTGACCTTCGCCGAAGACCTCGCGGCGTCGGGCGGCTACATGCTCGCGATCGCCGGCGACGAAGTCTACGCGCACGAGAATTCCATCGTGGGCTCCATCGGGGTCGTCTCCGCGGGCTTCGGCTTCCAAGAGCTGCTGAAGAAAGTCGGCATCGAACGCCGCGTCCACACCTCGGGCGAACGCAAGGCGATGCTCGATCCGTTCAAGCCCGAAGACCCACGCGACGCCGCCCACCTCGAAGCCCTGCAGCGCGAAGTGCACGAAAGCTTCAAGGCGATGGTGCGCGAACGCCGCCAAGGCAAACTGAAAGGCGACGAGAAGGACCTCTTCTCCGGCGCCTTCTGGACCGGCGCCAAAGCAAAAGAACTCGGCCTCATCGACGGCCTCGGCGACCTGCGTTCCGTGTGCCGTCAAAAGTTTGGCGACAAGGTCGAATTTCGAGTCGTCGCCGCGCGCCGCTCGTGGTTCAACTTGGGGCTGCTGGGGAGCGGCAAGGACGCCGACCTACGCACCGATTGGGCGGCAGGCCTGATCTCCGCCGTCGAAGAACGTTCTTTGTGGTCCCGCTTTGGGCTATAAGCCCGGGCCATGGGTTTGCTCTGGATTCTAATTCTGCTCGGCGTCGGCGCGCTCGCTTACTTCGCCATCAAGGGCCGCATGGTCCGCTTGCGCGAAGAATTCGAACAAGCGCTCCGCAAAGCCACCCAAGCCCGCCCCCGCTCAAGCCTCCCCTCCGAAGACATGGTCAAGTGCCCGGCCTGCGGCACCTACTCCGCACCGTCGCAAACAAAGAACTGCGGCAAGCCCGAGTGTCCGTACAAGTAGGCACGTCGCCTTGACCCACCGAACCACGGTCTTTAGCTTCCGCCGCTCGCTTCAATCCCCGCACAAATCAGCGACATGTCCGCCAAGCCCGACCGCTCGTTCCAAGGCCTGATCCTCACGCTCCAGCACTACTGGGCCGAGCAGGGTTGCGTGCTGCTTCAACCCTACGACATGGAAATGGGTGCGGGCACATTCCACCCGGCGACGACATTGCGCGCGCTCGGGCCGAACCCGTGGAAGTGCGCCTACGTCCAACCCTCGCGGCGCCCCAAGGACGGCCGCTACGGCGACAACCCAAACCGCTTTCAGCGCTACTACCAGTTCCAGGTGATCCTGAAACCGTCGCCCGACGACGTGCTGGACCTCTACCTCGGCTCGCTCAAGGCGCTCGGCATCTCGCCCGACGAGCACGATATCCGCTTCGTTGAAGACGATTGGGAATCACCGACGCTCGGCGCGTGGGGCTTAGGCTGGGAAGTCTGGTGCGACGGCATGGAGGTCACGCAATTCACCTACTTCCAGCAAGTCGGCGGCATCGACTGCCGGCCTGTCTCCGCCGAAATCACCTACGGCCTCGAACGCCTGGCCATGTACGTGCAGGGCATCGATAACGGCTTCGACCTCGCCTACAACACGATGAACCGCCAGTCGCCCGACTTCATGCGCTGGGGCGACGTGTATCATCAGAACGAAGTCGAACAATCCGGCTACGATTTCGAACACGCGACGACCGACGTCCTGTTCCAGCACTTCAAAGACGCCGAAGCCGAATGCCAAAAGCTGCTATTGCGCAAAGTGGGCCGCAGCGCTGCGCATCCGCAATGGCGTCACGTGCTTCCCGCGTATGAGCAATGCATCAAGGCGAGCCACGCCTTCAACCTGCTCGACGCCCGCGGCGTCATCAGCGTCACGGAACGCCAAGCCTACATCGGCCGAGTCCGCGCACTGGCCAAGGAATGTGCCCAAGCCTGGGTCGAAAGCCCGCAAGGCATGACGCTCGGCGCAGGCATGAGCGGGATAGGAAGATGAAGACGTTTATCGCCACAAAATTGCTTGCCCTTCTCCCTTTGGGAGAAGGTGGATCGTCGCGGAGCGGCGAGACGGATGAGGGCCGCCGGTGCGCCGAGGTCCCTCATCAGTCGCGCCTGCGGCGCGCCAGCTTCTCCCAGAGGGAGAAGCGCAACGAAGTTGGTGAGGGTTGATGCCCCAACTCCTCCTCGAACTTTTCTCCGAAGAAATCCCCGCGCGCATGCAGGCGCAGGCCGCGCGCGATCTCGAACGCCTGATCGTCGGCGGTCTGACGGAGCGCGGCTTCCTCAACGAAGGCGCACGCGGCTTCGCGACACCGCGCCGCCTGACGCTGGTGATTGAAGGACTACCGGCCGAACAAGCCGACATGCGCGAAGAACGCAAAGGCCCCAAAGTCGACGCCCCCGATCAAGCGATCCAAGGCTTCCTGCGCTCGACGGGCCTCACGCGCGATCAACTGAAAGTTCAGAAGGACCCGAAGGGAGACTTCTACCTCGCGGTGACCGAACGTAAGGGCCGACCGACCCCCGACGTCCTCGCCGAATTGATCCCCGACGTGATCAAAGCTTTCCCATGGCCGAAATCGCAGCGCTGGGGCTCGGGCGAACTCACCTGGGTGCGCCCGCTGCATTCGATCCTCTGCACCTTCGACGGCGAGATCGTGCCCTTCACCGTCGGCACGGTGAAGAGCGGCAACGCAACGCGCGGCCACCGCTTCCTCGGCAACGACAAATTCGAAGTCCGCCGCTTCGACGACTACGTCGACAAGCTCAAGCGCAACCACGTCATCCTGAACGCCGCCGAACGCAAAGCCGCGATCCTGCACGAGGCCAAACAACTCGCACACGCACAAAACTTAAGCCTGATCGAAGACGACACGCTGGCGGACGAAGTGGCGGGCCTCGTCGAGTGGCCGGTGGCGCTCATCGGCCAATTCGATAAACCGTTCCTCGACGTGCCGCAGGAAATCTTGATCTCGACGATGCGCGCGAACCAAAAATACTTCGCGCTCAAAGACCCGCAGACCGGCAAACTCGCAAACAAGTTCGTGGTCATCGCCAACATGATCACCAACGACGGCGGCAAAAACGTCGTCGCGGGCAACGAACGCGTCTTGCGCGCCCGCCTGTCGGATGCCAAATTCTTCTGGGACCAAGACAAGAAGACGACGCTCGAATCCCGCGTCCCGCAACTGAAAGACATCGTCTTCCACGCGAAGCTCGGCACCCAACGCGAACGCGTCGAGCGCATCCAAACCCTCGCCGGCGAAATCGCAAAACTAATCGGCGCCGACGCGAAGAAGGCGGGCCGCGCCGCCTATCTCTGCAAAGCCGACCTCGTCTCCGGCACCGTCGGCGAATTCCCCGAAGTGCAAGGCGCAATGGGCCGCTACTTCGCGCTGCACGACAAAGAAGACCCCGAAGTCGCCGACGCCGTTCGCGACCACTACAAACCGCAAGGGCAGGGCGACGACGTCGCGACCGCCCCCGTCAGCGTCGCCGTTGCGCTCGGCGACAAGATGGACACGCTCACCGGCTTCTTCGCCATCGACGAAAGACCGACGGGTTCAAAGGATCCGTTCGCGCTCCGCCGCGCGGCGCTCGGCGTTATCCGCACGATCCTCGACAAACAAGCGCGTCTGCATGTGAAAGAGGTCGCGCGCCTCGCGATCAAGCAGATCAAAGGCGAGACGCCGCCGGACCAAGCGATCCAACAACTTCTCGAATTCATCGTCGACCGCTTGAAAGTTGCGTTGCGTGACAAAGGCGTTCGACACGATCTGATCGACGCGGTCTTCGCGCTCGGCGGTCAAGACGACCTCGTCCTCATCGTGCGCCGCGTCGAAGCGCTGCAAGGTTTCCTCTCGACCGACGACGGCAAAAACCTGCTCGCCGGCTACAAGCGCGCGCTGAACATCCTCAAGATCGAAGAAGCAAAAGAGAAAAAGAAGAATCCGAAGCACCCGGGCTTCACCGGCAAGCCGGACCCCGCGCTACTGAAGGACGCGCAGGAAGTCGAACTCTTCAAAGCCCTCGCCATCGCCAACGACCTCATCGTCGCCCAGGTCGAAGAAGAACGCTTCGAGGAGGCGATGCTCGCGATGTCGCGCCTGCGCGCCCCCGTCGACGCCTTCTTCGAAAAGGTGACGGTCAACGCCGACGACGCAGCCCTGCGCCAAAACCGCCTCGAACTCCTGAGCGAAATCCGCGCCGCGATGCACACCGTCGCCGACTTTTCGAAGATCGAAGGCTAGCGCCTTCATGAGCCGGCGAAGCCCAGACGTCACGCTGCGCGCAGATCGCGAAGCGCTAGCCGAACTCGCGACCGGCGACATCGCGCGCCTCACTGACGCCGCAACCAGTGCAACGTTCTATCGCGACGACCTGACGGCGGAGCAGCGAGCGGCGAACCAGCGCGTCGTCGACATCAGCGAACCGACCGCACGCGCTGCCGCCGGCAATGCGAACCAACACGTCGCCGCCGCCTTCGTCGACGGCGCGTTCGCCGGCTACGTCATCGCAACGCGCCATGGGCCCAACAACCACGAACTCGACTGGCTCATGGTCCATCCCGATTTCCACGGCACGAACGTTGCGGAAGAGTTGATGCGCGCGGGGATCGAATGGCTGGGCACGGGCAAGCCCATGTGGCTGAACGTGATCCGCCACAACACGCGCGCGATCCGCTTCTACGAACGGTTCGGCTTCAGCGTCGATTCAAACGCCACGACGGCGCACGTCGTCCCGCACGTCATCATGCGCCGCGTGCCGCGCTAAACCAGTTATTCTTCCATCGACGTCCAAACCGCCTTGGTCACGCGATAACGCGCGCGCTCGACCACGCGCCCGTTCTTCATGGTCATGACGATGGACTTTATCGCGGCGATGTCCTTCAGCGGATTGTCCTTCAGCACGATGAAATCCGCACGCTTGCCGGCCTCCAGCGTCCCTTGGCTGTCGGCAAGTCCCAAGAGCTTCGCCCCGTTGATCGTCGCCGCGGCGAGTACGTCGGCAGGCGTAAACCCGGCATCGTTCTGCAACGCCAACATCTCGTCCCAAAGCCCCGGCGTTGCGAACACCGTGCCCACCGAAGCATCCGACCCGGCGGTGACGACGACGCCTTTGCTTCGCGCCGCGCGCGCGAGTTTCAGCGAAAACGCATACTGCGCCAAACGCTCCGCGCGCTTCTCAGGCGGAAGTTTAGGATTGCCCGCAATCGCCTTCGTCACAAAGACCGTCGCGTCCAGCACAACACCCTTCGCAATCATCGCATCGTAGAGCGCGACGAATGCCGGATCGTTCGCATCGAGCTTGGTGAAATCGACCGGCGGCCGCTTCGCATACGTCGCCGTCTCCATTCCAGCCGCCGTCTCATAGCCGAACATGTAGACGTGACTGACCGACGTCATACCCGTCGCAATCACCTCGCTCGGCCGCGCGGGCAGCAACGCAGCATGCGCCCACGACATCATCCCCTGACGCTTCGCCTCGTCCACAATCCGCGCCGCCGTCTTGCCGTCGAGATTGGCGTACAGCTTGATCCCCGACGCGCCGGTCGCCTTCGCATCGGCTACCGCTTGCGCGATGTCGGTGTCCGGCTTGACCGCGCGCATCCACGCAACTTCACCCGCAACCGCGCCTTTTGCCGACGACTGCGTGCGCGGATCGTCGAAGAACGAAGGCCCCGCCATCAACGCCGAGTAATGAAGATCAGGTCCAACAATCGTCCCCGCGTTCAACTCATCGCGCAGCGGACCCAGCAACCGTGTATCGCCCGCCATATCGCGCACGGTCGTGACGCCGCCCATCAGATAAAGCTTAAGCATCGCCTTGGCGACCGCAGGCTTCGCCTCCGTCGCCAAATGCACATGCGTATCGACCAGTCCCGGCGCGACAAACATCCCGTGAAGATCGACGCTCTTCGCACCCTCGAACTTCGCCGCAGCCGAATCCGCATCGCTCATAACCTGAGCGATCATCCCATCGCGCACGACAAGCGTCATATTCGGACGAGCCGCAGGCGCGGTCGCGTCAACCAACGTCGCGTGGCGATAGACCGTCGTGTCGGCGAAAGCCGCCGCCGCGAACCACAACGTCGCAACCGCGCACACAAACAAGCGCAACATCCGCCTCGTCCCCCGAAATCGCTGGCACTTATACCGGCACATCGGCGCCAAGTCGCCTTGGCCGCCGCCGCCGCTGATCCTATAGTCCGCCGCAAACCAGCCGCTCAAGGATTTGCTGCCGCCATGAAAGCACGCCTCAACTACGTCGAACTCCCCGGCAGCAACTTGGCCAAGTCGAAGCAATTCTATGAAGCCGCCTTCGGTTGGCGGCTCACGTCATTCGGCCCAACCTACGCCGCGACGACAACGGGCGACGTCGATATCGGCCTCCAGGGCGATCATCCCGAAGCGCCGAAGGCGCCGCTGCCGATCGTTCACGTCACCGATCTCGAAGCCGCGCTGAAGTCCGTCACCGCCGCCGGCGGCAAAATCACCAAGCCGATCTTCTCCTTCCCCGGCGGTCGCCGCTTTCACTTCAACGACCCAAGCGGCAACGAACTCGCCGTCTGGACGACGGCGTAAGCACATGCCGCTCGAACTCCTCCTCGCTTTCGCCGCCGCGTCCGCTCTGCTTGCGCTGATGCCGGGCCCGAACGTCGCCGCCATCGTTGCGAACGCCGTCACCTACGGACCGCGTTACGGCTTGCTCACCGTCGCCGGCACGTCGAGCGCGATGATCCCGCAACTCGCGATCGTCACCCTCGGTCTCTCGGCGGTGCTCAACGTCATGGCCGAATGGTTCGAGGTCATCCGTTGGATCGGCGTCGTCTATCTCGTCTACCTCGGCATCGAAGCCTGGCGCGCACCGCCGCCGGACCTGAACGCCACGGCCCAACCGAAATCGCCGGCTGCGATCTACGGGCGCGGCGTGCTCGTTTCGCTGACCAACCCAAAGACGCTGCTCTTCTTCAGCGCCTTCCTGCCGCAATTCGTCGATCCCAAGGGCGACGCGACAACGCAGCTTGCGACGTTGTCGCTGATTTTCTTTGCCGTCGCGGTCGCGGTCGATTGCAGCTGGGCGCTCCTCGCCGGGAAAGCGCGTCCAGCCATCGCCCGCTTCGGCCGCTGGACCAACCGCGTCACCGGCGGCGTTCTGTTGACCGCCGCAGCAACGCTGGCCCTCGCGCGCAGGCCGTGACCGCATGAGCCCCGAAGAATTCGAACACCTGGCAACTGACGCACGGCCACGCCTCAGCTGGCGTATCGGCATCAGCGGTCACCGCGATCTCTCCTCCGTCGACGAGATCGAACTGTGCCGCTGGCTCGACCAAGTCTTCGGCGACGTCGCCGCCGGCCTCCAAGCTGTGCAGAAGCGCCCCGACGCCGAACAAGTCTTCGCGCCAGGCCCGCCAGTCGTCGCCGTCGTCTCCGCGCTCGCCGAAGGCGCCGACCGTCTCTGCGCCGAGATCGCGATGCGCCGCGGCTTCGAGTTGCGCGCACCGCTGCCCTTCGCAGAGGCCGAGTACAAGAACGACTTCCCCAAGACCGTCCCCGCATTCGACGGCTTGCTCAAATACGCCCGCAGCACGGGCGGCGTCATCGAACTCGACGGCAACCCGAAAAGCGGTGACCCGCGCAACCGCGCCTACATGGCCGCGGGCGAGTTCGTCGTCCACAACTGCGATCTCCTGATAGCGCTGTGGAACGGCGCGCCCGCGCAGGGCTACGGCGGCACCGGCGATGTCGTGACATACGCGCGGCGCAGCGGCGTCCCCGTGGTCCACATCCAAACGGTCGAACCTTATCTTCTCTTCATCGCGCACGCCGGGGCGAGCGCCTGGGAAGCCTATTCGCCGGAAGGGCTGAAGGCGTCGATCGCCTCACAGATCGTGCCGAAGGTTCGATCCCACGCGAAACACGGTGGCGCGCACGCGCACGCGATGGAAGAACCTTCGCTCCGCGCGGCAGAGCGCTATTTCCGCCACGAGCCGATCGCCCGCAACAACACCGAGCCTGACTTCCTCTACGCCGGCCCCTTCGCCGCACGCATGCCGCTGCTTCACGGCCTCTCGCGGATTTTCCCGAACTTCGTGCGCACTTTAGGCAGCGGTGCGGTCGCCGTGGAGGAGCCGAAGAAAGCCGACCCGCCCTGCGGCAAGAACGAACGCAGCGCGCGCTATCTCTTCTTGCATCACCACCGCGCCGACGTGCTGGCCACGTTTTACGCCAACGTCCATCGCAGCGCGTTCCTGCTCGTCTACGCGCTCGGCGCGGTCGCACTCAGTTGCGCGATCGCCGCGCTCTATTTTCACGAACAGCGTTACATCTTCACCGGCCTCGAACTCTTCGTCCTCGCCGTCATCGCCGGTCTCGTCATCGCCGACAACCGTATGCGCTGGCTCGATCGCTGGCTCGAATACCGCCTGTTGGCGGAACTGCTGCGCGAAGCCGACCTGCTCGCGCAAATCGGACATCCTACGCCCACGGCGACCGTCGAGGAACTCGCGCACGATCTGCCGGGCAGGGCATGGGTCACCGTCGCCTACAGCGCGATCGTCCGCCGCGCTGGCCTCGTCTCCGAACGCTTCGATCCGTCGTTCCTGGCCAAGATGCGCGACTACGTCGCCGACACGCGTCTTCAGGATCAGATCGCCTACCACCACAAGACGGAGGGCAGGGCGGAATCGATCGCGACGGCATTGCGCTGGGTCGGCTTCGTCACCTTCGTCGCCACGGTGATCGCGGGCGGTATCAAAGTCGGCCTGCACGGCCCCGACTACTTGAGCCTCCTCGCCGGCATTCTGCCGGCCATCGCCTACGCCTGCTTCGGCATCCGCAACCAGGCTGAGTTCGAGATGGTCAGCCGCCGGTCGGAGCGCATGCTCGCCAAACTCTCGCGCCACAAGCAGCGCATCAAGGCGCTCACCGGCGACATGCTGACCAGCGACGCGCTCGCCCGCGAAATCCTCGACGCCGCAGCCGTCATGCGCCACGACGCCGCCGACTGGGCCAGCATCTTCGAGGTCAAAGAGACCGAGGCGGGCTAGGGCAGGCGCACGGCCTGCGCTTGAATTGCTGCGCCGCACATGAGAAGTAGCGCCTAAGAGCAATCTGGGACGCCGGCACGATGACGAAATGGGTCTATGGCTTCGGCGGCGGCAAAGCCGAAGGCGCCGCCAAGATGAAGGACTTGCTGGGCGGCAAAGGCGCAAACCTGGCCGAGATGGCGAACCTAGGACTGCCCGTTCCGCCCGGCTTCACGATCACAACCGAAGTCTGCACCCATTACTACGCCAACGCGAAATCCTACCCCGGCGACCTGAAGCTCCAAGTCGAGGCCGCACTCGCCCATGTCGGCGCGCAAGTCGGTCGCATTTTCGGCGATGCCAAGACGCCGCTCCTTGTATCGGTCCGCTCCGGCGGCCGCGCCTCGATGCCGGGCATGATGGACACGGTCTTGAACCTCGGCCTCAACGACGACACGGTGCGCGCCATCGCCCGCGAAACCGGCAACGAACGTTTCGCGTATGACAGCTACCGCCGCTTCATCTCGATGTACGGCGACGTGGTGCTCGAAGTCAGCCACGACCATTTCGAAGAGATCCTCTCGTTTTACAAGGAAGAGAACGACCTCAACCTCGACACCGACATCGACGCCCAAGGCTGGAAAACGATCGTCGAGCGCTACAAGGAAAAGGTCGAGGAGGAACTGGGAAAGCCCTTTCCGCAAGATCCGCACGAACAGCTCTGGGGCGCGATCGGTGCGGTCTTCGGCTCGTGGCAGAACGCCCGCGCCAACACCTACCGCCGCCTGCACTCGATCCCCGACAGTTGGGGCACGGCCGTCAACATCCAGGCGATGGTCTTCGGCAACATGGGCGACGACAGTGCCACCGGCGTCGCCTTCACCCGCAACCCGTCGACCGGCGACGCCGCCCTCTACGGCGAGTTCCTGGTCAATGCCCAAGGCGAAGACGTCGTCGCCGGCATCCGCACCCCCCAACCGCTGACCACCCGCGAACGCCAAGCGTCAGGCGGCAAGGAACCGTCACTCGAAGAACGCATGCCGAAAGTCTTCGCGGAGTTCACGGGCTATGTCCGCAAACTCGAAGCCCACTACAGCGACATGCAGGACATCGAGTTCACGGTCGAAAAGGGCCGCCTCTGGATGCTCCAGACGCGCAACGGCAAACGCACCGCCAAGGCCGCGCTGAAGATCGCCGTCGACCTCGCCGCCGAAGGCACGCTCACGCGCGAGCAGGCGATCAAACGCATCGACCCCGCCTCGCTCGATCAACTCCTGCACCCGACGCTCGATCCGAAGGCCGAGAAGTTCATTCTCGCGACCGGCTTGCCCGCCTCGCCCGGCGCCGGCTCCGGCGAGGTCGTGTTCGACTCCGCCGAGGCCGAACGCATGGTGGGCGAAGGCCGCAAAGTCATCCTGGTCCGCATCGAAACCAGCCCCGAAGACATCAACGGCATGCACGCCGCCCGCGGCATTCTCACCGCCCGCGGCGGCATGACCAGCCATGCGGCGGTGGTGGCCCGCGGCATGGGCCGCCCCTGCGTCTCCGGCGCCGGAGGCCTGCGCATCGACTACGCCAAGCAACTCTTCACCGCCGGCGGCCAAACCATCCGCAAGGGCGAAACCATCACCATCGACGGCTCGACCGGCCAGGTGATGAAGGGCACGGTGCCCACCATCCAGCCCGAACTCTCCGGCGACTTCGCGACGCTGATGTCCTGGGCCGACGGCGTCCGCCGCATGAAGGTGCGCGCCAACGCCGAGACCCCCGCCGACGCCAAAACCGCGCGCGAGTTCGGCGCCGAAGGCATCGGCCTCTGCCGCACCGAACACATGTTCTTCGACGAGGAACGCATCAACGTCGTCCGCCAAATGATCCTGGCCGACACCAAGGGGGGCAGGGAGAAGGCGCTGGCAAAGCTCCTGCCGTTCCAGCGCAACGATTTCGTCGAGCTCTTCCGCATCATGGCGGGCCTGCCCGTCACGATCCGCCTCCTCGACCCGCCGCTCCACGAATTCCTGCCCAAGGGCAATGAAGTCGACGAAGTCGCGGGCGACCTCGGCATCGACCCCGCCAAACTGCGCGAGCGCCTGGAAGACCTGGCCGAGTTCAACCCGATGCTCGGCCACCGCGGCTGCCGCCTCGGCATCTCGTACCCTGAGATCTACGAGATGCAGGCTCGCGCCATGTTCGAAGCCGCCGTCATCGCCGAGAAGGAAGCGGGCGCCGCCGTCATCCTCGAAGTCATGATCCCTCTGGTCGCCATGAAGGGCGAACTCGACTTCCTCAAGGCCCGCATCGACGCCGTGGCCAGGGCCGTCGAGAAAGAGAAGGGCGCCAAACTTGGTTACCTCGTCGGTACGATGATCGAACTGCCCCGCGCAGCCCTGAAGGCCGCCGAGATCGCCGAGACCGCCGAGTTCTTCTCCTTCGGCACCAACGACCTGACCCAAACGACCTTCGGCCTCAGCCGCGACGACGCCACCAAGTTCTTGCCCGATTATCTCAGCCGCGCCTTGCTGCCCAACGACCCCTTCGTGACCCTCGATACGGAAGGCGTCGGCGAACTGATCCGCATCGCCGCCGAACGGGGCCGCAAGACCAGGCCGAACGTCAAGCTGGGCATCTGCGGTGAGCATGGGGGCGACCCCGCCTCCATCCATTTCTGCGAGACGGTGCGTCTCGATTACGTATCGTGTTCGCCCTTCCGGGTGCCGATAGCCCGGCTGGCCGCCGCCCAAGCGACGCTAGCGTAACTATCTGAAATAATAGAGAATTTGACGAAAACGGGGATGCCGATCATGGGCTTCCCGGTCGGAACCGCCGTGCCGCGAGGCGCGTTATGCGGGGCGAAAAATGCGGCCCTCCACATATTAAATCTTCTTCATGACCTGACCAACAAGAAGCAGATCGGCCACACCGGCATTGGACATTTGACTGAATAGATTGAGAGAAACAATTCGTAACAGTAGCAACGATGGGTTTTTACATTTGGCGATTACTGAATAAACCAAGTGAAAGGAGTGTGATCAACATGCAACGGGCTGCGACAGCTTGACATAGCCTGTTTCCAATGTGCCGCACTGACACGTGAGTTCTTAATCCGTATACAACTCGCAGTTTGTTGCGCCGCAGCGGGACAGACAGCTACCCGTCCGTCCCAAGGCGCGACGGAGATCCCGACGCACCCGGTAAGCCTAACGACCGGATTAACCGCGTTCCGGACGCAATCCATGCAGTCGAATGGTTACTGGCCCAAGGGCTGCACCTTTGGGCTGGAGACGAGTGAGCCCGGGCCGACGCTTCGGGTGACTGACCAAGAGGTCCCGCCAAAGGGACCCGGGAGAAGAGGGTAAACGCCTGGCTTTTGACCATGGAGGTATCGTGGGAAAGACGACCGGACTTCTGGCGCACCTGCGCCGCAACGACCGAATTCTCAAGGCCGCGCTTTCAGGGGCCTTTCTTTACGTCCTGACGGTGGCCCTTGCGGCGCCCATGCTGAACGCCGCCACCGGCGCGGGTCAGCTCGTGCTGCGCCTGAGCCCCACCTATGAGGCCAAGGCCGACGTTACGCCTGCGCTCCCCGTAACGGTGGTGCGCAACGTTGTGAACCGCCCGTCCTATCAGGCGTACTTGCGCGAGAAAGAATGCCTCGCGACCGCCATCTATTTCGAAGCCCGCGGCGAAAGCGCCATGGGCCAGCGCGCCGTGGCCGAGGTCATCCTCGCCCGCACAGCCGTCCCCGGCCGCCCGAAGACGATCTGCGGCGTGGTCTATGAAGGCTCAAAGCGCCGCACCGGCTGCCAGTTCTCATTCACCTGCGACGGCGTTGCCGACCGCGTTCACAGCCGTGACGCCTGGCGTCAGGCCATGCGCATCGCGACCAACGTCATGCGTACAGGCGGCAAGGTGAATTCGGTCGCCGGCGGCGCCACGTTCTACCACGCCGACTACGTGAACCCAGGCTGGGCCTCGCGCATGGTCAAGGTCGCCTCGATCGGCACCCACATCTTCTATCGCCCGCAACGCGGCCGAAACCTTTAACGCTCGACAGAGCGCAAGCTTAAAGGCCGTAGGGAAACCTACGGCCTTTTCGTTTGACTACTTCCCCGACGTCCGCGCGACGAGTCCGGGGAACAACTTCAAGATCCGCCCGCGCATATAACTCGGCGCAAAGCCTTTGATCCGGTCGATCCACGCCAACTCGTCCGGCACATAGTAGTGAAGCTTGGTCTTCGGCGAGGTATACGCGCGCCACAGACACTCGGCGACGCTGGAGGCGGGCATCAACCGGAACATCCCCTTCTTCGGCGCGTTGGCGTAAAACTGATCCTCCGTCGGCTTCGGCGCGTCGCCTGAGCGGTTCGGCGTCGACCGCAGGATCGCGGTGTCGATCAGCCCCGGCAGAACATCCGCCACCCTCACCTTATGGCGCTCCCACTCGACCGACAGCGCTTCCGTCAAACCCTTCACCGCATGCTTGGTCGCCGCATAGACCGCGATCCGCGGCATGCCGTAAGTCGCCGACGAAGACGACGTCGTGAACAGCAGCGAGTTCGGCGTCTTCTTCAAAAGCGGCAACGACGCATAAGCCCCGTTCAATGCACCGACGAAATTGATCTGCACCACCCGCATCGCCGCCTCATAGGGCACATCCTCGAACCACCCGGACTCGCCGATGCCGGCATTGTTGAACATGACGTCGAGCCGCCCGCCGGACTTCTCCCCGAACGCCGCGATCGCCGCGTCGAAGTCGCCCTTCGACGTGACGTCCAGCTTGCTGGTCCAAACATTCTCCGATCCGAGTTCCTGCTGGAGCGTCTTGAGCCCGTCGACATTTACGTCGGTCGCCCCGACCAGCCACCCCTTTGAGGCGAAAAGCTTGGCCGCTTCTCGCCCCATGCCAGAGGCGGCGCCGGTGATGAAGATGGCCTGTCGCGCGGCGGCGGGTTGGCTCATGAGCAGGTTCCTTCGAAGGCGAATGACGGTTGCCGGGTTCCTATCACATCCCACTTGCAAGTCACGCCGCCCCCGGGGCAGTTTCCCCGCGGTCTCGAAGTGCGTTGCTTTCCACCAGCCCGGAGTTTTGAACCCGATGTCGTTCGGCCGCTTTGCCGCTTTGCCCGTCGTGATCCTCGCGGGTCTGTCGTTGTCCGCCTGTGTGTTCAACCTGTCCGGCGACGAGGCGAAGCCGAAAGTCCGCGCGTCGGACGAATGCCCGGCCCGCGACCAGGCGAACTGGGCCAAGATGCAGGCCTATCTCGATGCCAATAAACAAAAGCCCGGCGTGAAGGTGACAGAGTCGGGTCTTCAATACCGTCAGCTGCAGGCTCCTGCAAAGGCCAGCGCGCGCAAGCCGACATGGGCCTCGACGGTTCAGGTCCGCTACAAGGGCACGCTGATCGACGGGTCGGTCTTCGATGAAACGAAGCCCGCCGAACCGCCGGCCGAGTTCGAAGCAGGCGGCGTCATCAAAGGCTGGCAGGAAGCACTGACCTCGATGCAGGAAGGCGAGAAGTGGGAAGTCGTCATCCCCTCCGACCTCGCCTACGGCTGCAAGGGCAAGGGCCAGATCAAATCCGACCAGGTCTTGGTCTTCGAGATCGACCTGCTGAAAGTGAAATAAGCCCGCGCAAATCGCAGGCACAAAAAAAGGCCCCGGTTCGTCACCGGGGCCTTCGTCATGTCAGAGGATCAATAGAACACGTCGTAGCGAACCTGGACGATCTCGCCCGTGTACTGATCGATCAACAGCGCGTCGTCGCCATAGCGCACCCAGACCAATCCCGGTGGCGGCGAGAACAAGCCGTAGCCGATCACGTCAAACAACCAGAACTGACGCGCGTAATAGGCGGTCGGCAGACGCTGGCCGTAAGACCAACGCTGATAGTGGAAGTTCCGCGGCCCATGATACGCGCCGACACGGAAGCGTTTCGGCGAATTGTAGTTGCGGCGATAGTGATTCCAGTTCGCACGCGCATTGTTGTTACGCCAGTTGTTATTCGCGACCGGCGGGCGACCGTTGTTGTTCACGACCGGCCCACGCGGACGATCGTTGTTGCGCCAACGGTCGTTGTTGTCGTTGCGCTGACCTTGCCACTGACCGCGCTGCTGCTGTTGCTGCGCGACAGGCGCACGCTGCCGGTCGCCGCGGTTGAAGCGGTGGCCGTTATCGTTTTGCTGTGTGGCCTGATCGCGGTTGCCGCGCTGGCCTCGCTCGTGATCGGCGGCATAAGCCGTACCGCTCAAAGCCAGCGCCAACGCGACGCCGACAGCTGGAAGAACGTATTTCATCGGATGGTACTCCTTCATCAAAGCCGAAAACCGGCCCCGTTGCTCAGGTATCTGATGTAGGGAGTTTCGCGCCCGGCACATGAAGGCCACCGATCAGCGCCGTTCAAAAACCGTTCATCCGTGTAACAGTCTGTCACAAGGTCCGGTGGCGACGTGAACCGTTACCGAATGACCTAACGCCGTCTCCTCCACGGCGAGCACCCGACCAGCCAAAACAAACCTGTCATCCCGGACAAGTGAGCGAAGCGAACGCGATCCGGGACCCAGGAGACCGGGCGGTGACTCTCACCCCAGTCTCCTGGGTCCCGGGTCTGCGGAGCAGCACTTCGTGCTGCGCCGCGTCAGCGATGGCAACCTGAGAGTTGGACTTAGAAGTCCAGTGCCAGAAACGGCAGAATCTCGCGCTACAGGACGCGGTCGATGGACGTCTTTTGCAGTTGAATTGGACTCACCTGTCCACCCGCACAACCTTCCCCGGGTTCATGACCCCCTTCGGGTCCAGCGCCCGTTTCACCGCACGCATCGCCGCCAGCGCCACGGGCGACTTGTAGCGCGTGATCTCGTCCACCTTGGCCTGGCCGATCCCATGCTCAGCGCTGATGGAACCTTCGAACGCATGCACCATGTCGTGTACGACGCGAGCGACCTCATCCATCCGCGAGAGGAACGCAGCCTTATCGCCGCCCACGGGCTGACTGATGTTGAAGTGAATATTCCCGTCGCCCAGATGCCCGAACGGCACCGGCCGCGCACCGGGCACCGCGGCGACAACCGCCCGACAAGCCTCATCGATAAAGCGCGGGATCGACGAGATCGGCACCGACACGTCGTGCTTCAGACTGCCACCCTCGGGCTTCTGCGCCTCGGACAACGCCTCGCGCAGTCTCCAGAATGCATCCCGCTGCGCCCCCGACTGCGCGACCACCCCATCGACGATCAACCCGGAAGACGCCGCGTCGCTGAGCAAAGACTCAATCGCGCCGGCCGCATCGGCCGTCTTCATCGACACATCGATCAGCACATACCAAGGATAAGCCTGCTCCAACGGATCGCGCGCGCCCGGCACATGCCGCAGCACAAACTCAAGCCCCACACGCGGCATCAACTCGAACGCCGTCACCGTGCCCGCATGCCCCTGCGCGAAGTTGAGCAAGCGAACCGCCGCATCGACATCGCGCACGGCAACGATCGCCGTCTCAATCGCCGCCGGGTGCGCAAACAGTTTCAGCGTCGCGGCGGTGACGACGCCCAGCGTCCCCTCGCCGCCGATAAACAGCTGCTTCAAATCGTAACCCGTATTGTCTTTGCGCAAGCCGCCAAGCCCGTTCCACAAACTGCCATCCGCCAACACGGCCTCGATCCCCAGCACCAACTCGCGCATGTTCCCGTAGGCGAGAACGCCGGTCCCACCCGCATTCGTCGAGATCAAACCGCCGATGGTGGCCGACCCCTCCGACGCGAGGCTCAACGGAAACAACCGCTCCGCCGCCTGCGCCGCCGCCTGCACATCGGCAAGAACCGCGCCCGCGTCGACGGTCATCGTGTTCGCCGCCGCATCGACGTCGCGAATCTGCGCCAACCGCCGAAGCGAGAGAACGACCTGACTGCCATCCGCACTCGGGATCTGCCCGCCAACGAGCCCCGTGTTCCCACCCTGCGGCACAATCGGCGTTCCCGTCTCCGCACAAATGCGCACGATCTCCTGGATCGCAGCAACGCTAGACGGCATAAGCACGATAGACGTCGCCCCACGAAACCGCTCGCGCCATTCGACAAGATGCGGCGCGATAGCCTGTGCGTCGTCGAGAAACCCGCCGGCGCCGACGGCTGCCTTCAAACGCTCAAGAACATCCGTCGACGGCGCGCGCTTCATTGACGGTGACTAAGCCTCACGCCGGAGTACAGACTCTGGAACCGCCCGTCGCGATCCGGATTGACGAAGGCAACGACAACCGGCTCCGCCGCCGGCACGCGCCACAAGAAAAGATCGTTGCCGGCAGGCTCAAGCGCAAACGGCCCCTGCACGCCGTAAAGCTCGCGCGCCCAATCCGCGGTCCACGCCGACATCATGGTCAGCGCGCCGTCTTTCTCGCCGACGGTCGTCGTCGACCCGAAGCGCCCATACGTACCCGCAAACCGCGAAACATCGACTCGAACACCTTTGGCCGCCTCCATAACCGGCGTCATCATGATCCCGGCCTCGCCGAAGAACGCACTCGCCAGATCACGGAACAACGCAACCCCGTCGCCACCATTGGTCAGCAGCGAAAACACCATCCGCTTGTCGGGCGAGATACGCAGATACGACCGCTGAAAAATCGAGAGCCCATCGTGCCCAATAATCTTGTGCCCGCCCCAATCGAACAGCATCCAGCCGAGCCCGAAGTGATGCGCCGAAGCGCTGGCGGGCAGGGGATTCTGCGGCTCCTGCATGGCGCGCACCGCGCCTTCGCTCAACACGCGCACGCCCTCGCGCGTCACGCCGCCGTTCAAATGCATCAACGCAACCGACACCAGATCCCGCGCCCGCGCCATCGGCGTCGCCCCCGCGGGCCCCGCCGACGTGCCGAGGAATATCTGCGAGGGAACGGTATTCTTAGATCCCGCATGCCCGACCGCAACGCGATAGCGAAGCGCATCGCGCGTCAGTGTCATCAACGTGGGCACGTTCAACTTCGCCGAAAGCCGCTTGCGCCAAATCGTGTCGAAGTCGCTGCCGTCCAAAACCTCAAGAATGCGCCCGGCGATCGCGAACCCATGATTGCAATACGAGAACCCGCGCCCCGCCTCATGCAATTGCGGCAGCACGTGCCCCGCCTCGACGAGCTTCGCGACCCGATCTTCTCCGCGCGTCGTCTCGAGGAACAGGTCGCCGTCGATCCCTGACGAGTGACACAACAGCTGCCGCACCGTGATCCGTTCGGACGCCTCGCGCGACGCCACGCGGAAGTCCGGCAGGTAATGCCTCACCGTCGCATCGAGATCGAGCTTGCCCTCGTCGACCAGTTGCATCGCAATCGTCGTCGTCATCGGCTTGGTGACGGACGCAATGTGGAACAGCGAGTCCGTCGTTGCCTCGACGCCGGTGTCGTTGTTCAAAATCCCGGCCGCCGCCTCATGCAGCCGCTCGCCGGCATAGAGAGCAACAGACGCGCCCGGCACGCGATGCTTCGCGATCGCCGCCTTGAACCGCGCGCCCAAGTCCCAAGCCAAATCCTGCATCGTCGAATCTACCCGACCCATGTGAGAGCCAACCTTACTCGCGCACCGCCGCCCGCTGAAGCCGATCGTTGATCGCCTCCCCAAGCCCGGTTTCCGGCACCGGCATCACTGCAATCGCCCGAGCGCGCGCAGCATCCAAAGTGCGCAGCATCGCAAACAAATTCGCCGCCGCCTCCTTCAGATCGGCTGAAGGGCTAAGGTTCAATGTCCGCGCCGCCCCGCCAATCGCAGGTCCAAACGCCAACAACGCCTCGTCGGCCTGGACCGACGAAGCGTTCAGCCGCAACGGCGTCGCCGTCGCATAGTGCCGCTTCAACCGACCCGGCGAATGCGGCGCGTCCGCATGATCCCGCGCAACGCCGAGCGGCCCGACCAACGCCTCGATCTCCTCGCGCGCAACCGCACCGGGCCGAAGCAGCGTCGGCTGCCCTTCCGTAAGGCCCACGATAGTGGACTCAAGCCCCAGGACCGTGCGTCCGCCATCGATGACAAGCTCAACCGCGTCGCCGAAACCCTCGGCCACATGCTGCGCCGTCGTCGAACTCACGGTGCCGGAGAGGTTCGCGCTAGGTGCAGCAATCGGCCCGCCGAACGCCGCCAGCAACTGCTGCGCGATCGTGTGCGCCGGACAACGCAACGCAACCGTCTCAAGCCCGGCCGTCGCCAACCATGATATGCCGCAATCCTTCGCGCGCGGCACGACAAGCGTCAGCGCCCCGGGCCAAAAGCGCGAAGCCAACGCGCGCGCCCGCGCATCGAACACGCCGAACCGTTCCGCCGCGGCCAAATTCGGGACATGCACGATCAGCGGATTGAACTGCGGCCGTCCCTTCGCCGCAAAGATGGAGGCAACGGCCTCATCGCGCGTCGCATCCGCACCAAGCCCGTAGACGGTCTCGGTCGGAAACGCGACGAGCTTGCCCTCACGCAAGAGCCGCGCGGCCTTGGCGATGGCAGCAGGCGTCGGATCGCTGATGGGTGAGGCGCGCGTCATGGCGCACTCATAGCGGCGCGCCGGGCGAGGCGAAAGCTACTTCGCTCGCTTCGCCGTCACGTTCACCATGACTTTGACGTTAAGTGCCACGGGCTTCTCGCGTTCAAAGTCCTTGCCGGCGCCGACGTTGAACGCGCGCCGCGTCAATGTCGTCTCGCCTTTGACGACAGCGGTGTCGCCCTTGATGGTGAGCGTGAAGGGCAGGGCGACGTCCTTCGACACGCCCTTCAGCGTCAGCTTGCCCCGCGCCTCGTACGCGTTGCCGCCCTTCGAAACGAAGCCGGTCGTTTGATAGATCGCCTGCGGAAAATCCAATACGTTGAACCAATCTGGCTTCAGCAGCATCGCATCGCGCGTCGCATCGCCCGACTTCGCCGCCGTCATGTCGATGGTGATCTTGGCGGACGAATTCGCAAGATCCGCCGGATCGAACGCGATCAACGCCCCGAACGCCGCGAACTTACCCGTCACGCGCTGCCCGTTCACGTCGACGACGAACGACAGCGAACTCTTCGCTTGGTTCACGTTCCACTTTGCGGGCGCCGCCGCCGCGGGAAGCAGGGACAGGGCGAACAGCATGATCGAAAAAACGATGCGCATGAAAAATCCTTCCATCAATCGACACGCGTAAACGGCAACATCCGCTTCAACACATTGTCGCGGTCCCAGAAATGGTGTTTCAGCGCAGCGCCCACATGGATGATCAACAACAAGATCAGCCCATTGCCCATCAACTCGTGCGCCTCGTGCATCCAGTGGGTCAGCGTGTCGCTCACCAGCGGAAAATGCGGCACCTCGAACAATCCGAACCATAAGGTCGGTATGCCAAGCCGATCGGTCGAGACGCGCAGCCAGCCGCTGAGCGGCAATCCCAACATCAACGCGTAGAGCAGAAAATGGCTGCCGTGTGCCGCCCATCGTTCCCATAACGGCATGGTCGCGGGCAGCGGCGGGGCGGGGTGCATCAGCCGCCACGCGATCCGCACCAATGTAAGCGCCAGAATGGTGATGCCGAACGACTTGTGCAGTTGATAAAGCGCGAACTTGTCCGCGTCGCTGTCGGGCAGCCCGTGCATATACTTGCCCACGGCAAGCATGCCGATGATCGCCGCCGCGATCAGCCAATGCAACGTCATCGCAACCGTGCCGTAGCGTTGCGCCGTTCCGTCGTTCACGCGTGAAGCCCCTCTATTTGTCCGCCTGCATCTCGACGCTGATCATAAGCGTGACCTCGTCGCCGACGAAGATACCCCACGACACGTCGGGAAAGGCAAAATCCGCTTGCTTCAACGTCGTCTCTGCGGAAAATCCGAGCACGTAGTTGCCGCGGATCGGATGCGCGCGCCCGCCGTTGAACGTCGTCTTCAGCGTCACGGGCTTCGTCACGCCGTGCAGCGTCAAATTGCCGGTGATCTCCCCGGCCGCCTTGCCCGTAACGCTGATGCCCGTCGTCTCGAAGGTCGCCGTCGGAAACTTCGCCGTTTCGAAAAACGCGTCGCGCAGTGTGCCGTCGAGTTTATCGCTCGGCGTGTCGACACTGGCGACGTCGATCGTGATTTTCGCCGTGCTCTTCTCCGGCTGCGCGCCGTTGAACGAAGCCTCGCCCGTTATTTTGTTGAAGCGCCCGCAATAGGTCGAAACCCCCATATGCTTGATGCAAAAGGTCACCAGCGTATGGCTCGGATCGAGGACATATTTGCCCTTAGGCGCCGTCAGCGGATTGACGGATACATCGTCGGCCGCCGCCGGCAATGTCAGGGACACGGCCGCAACGGCGGCCAGAAACATGCGCGTCGGGAAGGCCATGATATTTCTCCGCAAACAGACTGCCGGGGCACCTGTCAACCAATGACACTCTGGGCTAAACCGATAGCACGAGACATGAAAGCAATGTCATGACCTATCACACGCCCGTTAGGCAAATCCGCTTCGCCCTCGAGGTCGCGGGTTTATCGCGCCTTTATGACAATCCCGCTTATGCGGAACTGAGCGCCGATGTGGTGGAAGCCGTGCTGGAAGAAGCCGGCCGCTTCGCCGATGAAGTCCTGGCGCCCTTAAACCGCGTCGGCGACGAAGAAGGCGCGAAGCTCGCCAACGGCAAGGTCACGCTCCCGACCGGATTCAAGGAAGCTTATCTGGGCTTCGTCGCCGCCGGCTGGAACGGCATCACGGGCTCGGCGGACTTCGGCGGCCAAGGTCTGCCGCACGCCGTCGGCGTCGCCGTGCAGGAAATGTGGCAAGCATCGAACATGGCGTTCGGCCTCTGCCCGATCTTGAGCCAAGGCGCGATCGAAGCGCTCGGCGCGCACGGCACGCCGGAGCAGAAGCGCCTCTATCTGCCGAAACTCATTTCCGGCGAATGGACCGGCACGATGAACCTGACCGAGCCGCAAGCCGGCTCCGACGTCGGCGCGCTGAAGACAAAAGCGGTGAAGCAGGCCGGCGGCAGCTACAAAATCACCGGCACGAAAATCTTCATCACCTGGGGCGAGCACGACGCGGCCGAGAACATCATCCATCTCGTGCTCGCCAGACTTCCCGACGCGCCGCCCGGCACGCGCGGTATCTCGCTGTTCCTCGTGCCGAAGTTCTTGCTGAACGACGACGGCACACCCGGCCCGCACAACGACCTGCGCTGCGTGGGTCTGGAGCACAAGCTCGGCATCCACGGCTCGCCCACCTGCGTGATGTCGTTCGGCGACAACGGCGGCGCGACCGGTTTCCTCATCGGTCACGAGAACAAAGGCATGTCGGCGATGTTCACGATGATGAACGCCGCGCGCCTCAACGTCGGCGTCCAAGGCGTCGCCATCGCCGAGCGCAGTTTCCAGCAAGCGCTCGCCTTCGCGCGCGAGCGCAAGCAAGGCAAACCCTTCGGCCTGCAGCACGAAACGCTGGAGATGTCGCCGATCATCTTCCACGCCGACGTGCGCCGCATGCTGCTCACGCAAAAAGCCATCGCCGAAGCCGGCCGCGCCATCTGCCTCGCCAACGCGATCGCCATCGACGAAGCCCGCCACGGCGAAACACCCGCCATCCGCACCGCCGCCAAGGCGCGCGAAGAACTGCTGACGCCGCTGTCAAAGGCCTGGTGCACCGACATGGGCGTCGAAGCCGCCTCGCTCGGCGTCCAGGTGCACGGCGGCATGGGCTTCATCGAAGAAACCGGCGCCGCTCAGCACTACCGCGACGCCCGCATCGCACCGATCTACGAAGGCACCAACGGCATCCAAGCGATCGACCTCATCGGCCGCAAACTGTCCCTGGAAGGCGGCGAAACCATCCGCCGCTTCCTGGGCGAGATCGCCAAAACCGCCGCGATCAACGAAGGCGCGCCGTCCTCGGCGCTGAAATCCATCGGCCGCGAACTCGCGCGCGCCCACCGCGCCACCGAAAGCGCAACGGCCTGGCTGCAGGAAAAAATGCGCACGTCGCCCAGCGAAGCACTCCCCGGCGCCGCGCCGTATCTGCGCATGCTGGGCTCACTCGCCGGCGCACACTTCCTCGCGCGCGGCGCGCTCGCCGCCAGCGACCGCCTCGAGAAGGGCGACGCCGACAAGGACTTCCTCAACGCCCGCATCGCCACCGCCCAATTCTTCGCCGAACAGCTGCTGCCGCAAAGCGAAGGCCTCTTAGGCCCCATCACCCGCGGCGCCGCGGGTCCGTTCGCCTTGAGCGGCGACGAACTCGGCGCATAGTCGGAAACACATACGAAACACGCTAACGAAGGTGGAGTGAACATGTCCCTCAAAGGCCGCGTTGCATTGGTAACGGGTGGCAGCCGCGGCATCGGCCGCGCTATCGCCCTGGGGCTCGCAGCCGACGGCGCCGACGTCGCGGTCAACTACCGCCGCGAAGACAGCGAGGCCGACAAGGTCGTCGCGGAAATCAAGGCGATGGGCCGCAAGGCGGCCGCCTACAAAGCCTCCGTCGACGTGATCGAAGAGGTCGCCGCGATGATGGAGCGCGTGAAGAGCGAACTCGGCCCCGTCTCGATCCTGATCAACAACGCCGGTATCGCCAGCCGCGGCCAAACCATCGCCGACACAGATCCGCAAGAGATGCAGCGCGTCCTCGGCGTGCACGCGCTCGCGCCGTTCTACTGCTCGAAGCTCGTGCTGCCGCAGATGCGCACGCAAAAACGCGGCGACATCATCGTCATCTCAAGCGTCGCGACGCTCGCTTACACCGGCCGCGGCGCGCCTTACAGCATGGGCAAGGCGGCGGGCGAGGCGCTGGCCTACGTGCTCGCGAAGGAAGAACGACCGAACAACATCTACGTCAACGTCGTGGCGCCGCCGCTCACCGATACCGACATGGGTCAGCGCCTGGCGAAGTCGCGCGGCGCCGCCGACATCCGCGACCTCGACAAGACGATGCCCTTCGGCCACGTCTGCGCGCCGGACGATATCGCCAATGTCGTGCGATATCTGGTGTCCGACAAGAACACGTATGTCTCAGGCGAAAAGATCACCGTCCACGGCGCCGCCGACAGACCCGGCTTCGCTTAGTCCATCTGGAAGTTCATGCCGATGCGGATCATCTGATCGGTCACTTCCGCCGTGCCGTTGCTCGTGGTCGTGCCGCTCGCGATCGGACCGTTCGCCTGGATCTCGCCGAGGTCGTAGTAGAGATACTCGACCTTGATGGACGCGCCGGACTCGATCATCAGCTCGATGCCTGCGCCGAGGCTGTAGCCGCTGCGGAATTCGGAGTTCTCGATGACCTGCATCGGCGTTGGCGTGAACGTGTCGGCGAAGGTCTGGGTGAACTTCATGTCGGCGCCCGCATAGCCGCCGGTGGCGTAGGCCAAGAACCACTCGTTGCCGACGCCAAGACGCAGCCGCGCCGTCGCCAGCCACGTTTGCTCCAGACTGTTCGTCACCGTGAAAGTGTCGGGCGCGTTCGTCGGATAGGTCAGCGTCGACAACGCCGATGTATCGTTGCCGAAGCCAGAGGCGTCCACCTCAAAGCCGAACACGAACGAGCCCGCGGGCCAGTTCACCCCGATCTGTCCGCCGCCCGCGAACGTTTCTTCGTCGAGCGACATCGCACTTTCGTCCTCGACCGCGATCAAGTTGGTCGCACCGAAATACGTGTTGCTGGTGATCGTCCGGTCGGTGTCGACGTCGCTCGAGCCCAGACCCGCATGCAGCCCCAAATAATACCCGCCCCACGACGCCGTGTTTTCGGCGCTGGCGCTCAAGGCAAGCGGCAACACGGCAACGGCGCTCAACGCCAGCGATCGAACAAACATGAGACCCCCCACCCAACACGCGCACCCACTTCCCCAAGTGGATGCAACTTTCCCGCGCAGATGCTAGCACCTGCCCGCACACAGGGCTGTGCCCGTCCCGCAACCAACGGGCGAATTGCGCGCCTGGACGAAGAGTTGAATCCAGGGCAAGAGATTCGCCTACAAGGCGTATTCGCGAGGACCCGTGTCTGATCCGACCTACCACCTGAACGGCGCTTTCAAGCCGACGGCCAAGCGCCGCGCAGATCTCGACGGCCCCGATTTCTTCCCGACCCCCGCCTGGGCGACGCGAGCGCTGATCGACAACGAACCGTTCGAGGGCGAAATCTGGGAATGCGCCTGCGGCGACGGCGAGATGGCGCGCGTGCTGACGGACGCCGGCCACAAGGTCCACGCCACCGATCTTTACACACGCGGCCATGGCGAGAGCGGGGTCGACTTCCTAGCCTCCACGCGCGTGACGGACAACATCGTCACCAACCCGCCCTACAACGTGGCCGAAGCGTTCGTCGCCCAGGGTCTCAAACTTGCCCGCCGCAAATTCGCACTACTTCTGCGCCTCGCGTTCCTCGAAGGCGCAAACCGCGCCCGCACAATCTTCCTCGACCACCCGCCGTCCCGCGTCTGGGTCTTCAGCGAACGCATCACCTTCTACATGAAGGACGCCGCAAAGGCCGGCAGCGGCACCACCGCCTACGCCTGGTTCGTCTGGGACAAAGCCGCGGCACCCGGCACGGAACTGAAATGGTTCAAGCCGGGCTACAAATCGGGGACACGGTAAGGCCGGCGGCGGTCCCGGCCTCCGCGGCCAGGACCGCTTCTGCGCTATCGAACGCGGTTGACGGGCTGCGGCTTAAACGCCTCGCCCGCGGCGGCGGCATGGATGGCCACCTCGCGGCCGGCAGGCGGCTTGAACGATACCGGCGCAGCGCCGCCGGTGGGCAAGGCGGCGATCGTCGCGGTTTTCATGTAGTCGATCAGGTAAGACGTGTAAGCCGCATACACCGCGAGCTGCACAATAACGTTCTCACGCGCAACGCCATGATCGAGAATGATGTAGCGTTCGGACACGACGGCTTTCGGCGTCTGAAAAGCCTTCCCGGCGCGGAAGTTCGCATTATACGAATTAAGCGTCGCCAGCGCGGTGCCGGAATCCTCGAACGCGCACGTCACGCGAACACCGACGCACCCGCCCTCGGGATGACAGTACGTTCGCGCGGCATAGATCAACCCGTTGTGTTTGAACGTCGCGACCTTGATCGTCAGCTTGAGCTGATCGGTGATCGTCATGGACTCGTCCGCACCCTGCGTGATGTCGGTCGCGCCCCATTCCTGAAGAATGCTGTTCAGCGTTTCGATCGACATCGAGGAGATGCTGGTCTCCGCCGCTTGGCCTTGCGGCGCCGTCAAAAACCAAGAAGCGGTGGCAAGACCGACCGCAAATACGACACGCGTGAACCAAAGATTGCGCATTCCAACATCCCCCGAAACTGCGTCTCACCACGCCTGCCATAGCCGCGGCACACCGTTCCAGTTTAGCACGGCCGCGCACGACATCGGCGTGACACGTCTCTCTGTTTTTCGTTCGCCTTCAGCGTGCCTTGTGTTCGTTGCCAATCGCCTGATGCACGTAGGGCACCAGCGTGCGAACTCGCACACGAACCGAACAGAGATGCGGATGGACGCGCAGCGCAGGTTGGTCCAAGCTTGTCGCCGTGGACAGTGGACTAAGGCGCTTCGATCGCGAACTGCTCCTTCACCAGGCCGTTCGCGATAAGGGTCGCGAGGTTGTCGTTGTCGTGTGACGGAATCATGGTGATGCGTTCTTCCTCGAGGTACAGGTCGTGAAGCGCACGAATTTGTTCGCCGACCTTCGCTCGATCCTCCGCCGGCTTCATCAAATATTCCTGTACGAGACGTGGCCGGCCCGCGGGTGTTTGAACATTCGACAACGCCCACGCCACGTCGCCCAGAAACAAAACTTCGCGTCCGTCGGCGAGCTTCGCATAGAACATCACGTTGCCCGCCGTATGTCCCGGCGCAGGAATCATCACCACGCCCGGCGCGACGCGAACGGGCTCCTTCGGATCGATCAACTGCGCGGTGGCGAGCGCTGGCGAAACAACGCCGCCCGGCGCGAACAAGCGCAAGCCTTCGAACTGCGCCGTTGTCAGCGTCAACCGTTCGGCCAACCGCTCCGGCACCGGAAAGCGCGCGACGCCCGCGATGTGATCAGGGTGCTCATGCGTAACGACGACACGCGAAGCATTGCCCATCGCCGCAATCACGCGTCCATAGGCGGCCTCGTCATAGACTGGGTTCTCCCTCTGCGTTGCCGCCGCAACGTCCTTGTCCATCCCTGAGTCGATGACGACGCTGCCCGACGGCCCGTTCAACTGAAACGCCGTGCGCGCCATGACGTAAGGCTCGTACCCGCCGCCCGCCTGCGCGATGCCGAACGGAATGGAGTCGCGCCCGACAATCTCGACGCGGATCTCAGTCGGCAGTTCCGCGGTGTCGTTCGCAACCAGAGCGCGCCACCCCGCAATGTCGGCTTTGTACGACGACATCGCAGGCACCTCGCCGTCCGCGAGCAAGTACCAATACGCGCCGCCAGCGATGACAATGATGACAAGCAGACCAATGCCGATCCGGCCGAGCCAACCCATAATACGTCTCCCCAAGGAGACCGATCAAAGCACACCCGCGTCCGGCCCGTCCGTGCCGCTGATCGTCGCGACGGCGCCGTCATTCCCAACGAACCAGCCGTTTCGCACCCTGCCGAACCGCGCGATTTGCTCAATTTCGCAGTGCAGCATAGCCTCACGCCAACCAAGCTATCTGTAAGAATCGAAACATCATGACCATCACCCTCGACGGAACGGAGACCGCAGCGCCGCGCGAACGCGACGGCCTGACCTATCCGTTTCCCGCCAAGCCCGAACCCGGCAAGACCATCGAAGTCGCGCCGGGCATCCATTGGATCCGCCTGCCGCTGCCGTTCCAATTGAACCACATCAATGTCTGGCTGGTCGAAGACGGCGACGGCTGGGCCGTGGTCGACACCGGCATCAATTCCAGAACGACGCAAGGTCTGTGGGAACAGGTCTTCGCCTCGCTCGGCGGCAAGCCGGTGAAACGCGTGATCGTCACGCATCTCCATCCCGATCACGTCGGCCTCGCCGGCTGGTTCACCGAAAAGTTCAACGTGCCGCTCTATATGTCGCGTACGGATTATCTCCTCTGCCGCACGCTGGTGATGGACACCGGCCAACCGGCGCCGGAAGAAGGCGTCCTCTTCTACAAGGCCGCAGGCTTCCCCGACGAGGCGCTGGAATATTACCGCAAACGCTTCGGCGGTTTCGGCAGCGGCGTCTATAGCCTGCCGCAATCCTACCGCCGCCTGACGGACGGCCAGGAGCTGATCATCGGCCGCTACCGCTGGCGCATCGTCGTCGGCCGCGGCCATGCACCCGAACACGCGTGCCTGTGGAGCCCCGATCAGAAGATCATGATCTCCGGCGATCAAATCCTGCCGCGCATCTCATCGAACGTCAGCGTCTTCCCGACCGAACCCGAAGCGAACCCGCTGCAGGAATGGATCGACAGCTGCAAACACCTGCGCACCCTGATCCCCGACAACACGCTAATCCTGCCCGCGCACAACGAGCCCTTCTACGGCGTCTCAACACGCATGACGCAACTCATCGACGACCATGAAGAGGGCCTGGCGAAACTGCTCACCCTCTGCGAAACGCCAAAGCGCGCCGTCGACACATTCCCGGCGCTCTTCCGCGCGAAAATCACCAGCGGCAACTTCGGCATGGCGACCGGCGAAAGCCTCTCCCACCTCAACTGCCTCATCGCCCGCGGCCAACTCACCCGAACCCGCGACGCCGACGGCATCGACTGGTACCAAAGAGCGTAGTCGCGCACACACCGCCCCTATGCCGTCATGGCCGGGCTTGACCCGGCCACCCAGTGCGCGCGAAGCGCGCGACAAAAAATGAACCACCAAGCACACCAAGCCTCCGTCGCAGCTCAAGCGGCTTGGTGATCTTGGTGGTTTAATCTTGCTTTTGCGCTACGCGCCGACTGGGCGCCTGGGTCAAGACCGGCCTTGACGAACAGAGAGCGTAGAAGCCGCGGATAGCCGACAACGCGCGTCCATGACATAAACAAGAAAAATCGGGAACGCGCTGCTCATGTCACTCAGAAACAAAACGCTCTTCATCACCGGTGCCAGCCGCGGCATCGGCCTCGCCATCGCACTACGTGCCGCGAAGGACGGCGCCAACATCGCGATCGCCGCCAAGACTGCCGATCCGCATCCCAAGTTGCCCGGCACGATCTACTCCGCGGCGAAAGAGATCGAAGCCGCGGGCGGCAAAGCGCTGCCCCTCGTCGTCGACGTGCGCGACGAAGAAAACGTCGCGAACGCGATCGAACAAACTGCCGCAAAATTCGGCGGCATCGACATCTGCGTGAACAACGCCAGCGCGATCCAGCTCACGCCGACCACGATGACCGATATGAAGCGCTACGATCTGATGCATCAGATCAACACGCGCGGCACGTTCATGGTCTCGAAGTATTGCGTTCCGCACCTGAAGAAAGCAGCCAACCCTCACATCCTGAACCTTTCGCCGCCGCTCGACATGAGCGAGAAGTGGTTCGCAAACCACGTCGCCTACACGATGGCGAAATACGGCATGAGCATGTGCGTGCTGGGCATGGCCGGCGAATTCCGCGCCGACGGCATCGCGGTCAACGCGCTCTGGCCCCGCACCGGCATCGCGACGGCCGCGATCCGCAACGCATTGGCAGGCGACGAAGGCATGAAGATGTGCCGCACGGTCGACATCATGTCCGACGCCGCGCATGTGATCCTGACGAAGCCCGCCCGCCAGTTCACCGGCAACTTCTGCATCGACGACACGGTGCTGTGGGAATCGGGCGTCCGCGACTTCGACCAATACCGCGTCGACCCCACTCGCGACCTCATGCCCGACTTCTTCGTGCCGGAAGAGTCGAAGTCGCCGGTCAGCCTGAAAGCGGTCGTTTGAATTGATGCGTAGTGTTATTCAGCACCGCTGTTCTCCTCCCGCGCGAGCGCCGCTCCTTGTCGAGCTCCGCTGACGAGATAGAAGCGAGTGAAAGACATCTCACGGGCCAAAAAACCACTGGATGACACGTGAATTGAATCACGCCATCGCGCTTCTATTGTTAGACTGAGGCTAGAAGACAAAACGTGTCGACCGCCAATAAAAATGCGCGGACGAGGCCGCACGCAGGCGAGGGATTGGGCCGCGGCAGCTAAACGTGGAGCGGTGGGGAACGCATGGCCGGCAAGAAGACACGTGCGCCGAAGGCGCGTGGCCATCATCATGTTGTTCGCGAGGACGCGATCGCGCGCGAGACAATGGAGAATGGCTTCATCTATCTCGACCCCAACGTCGATCCCGACATATCGATAGAGGATCTCGAGAGCATACCGCGCGAAATGCGTCGCGAAGACATGGATCTCTATTTTCGCGCCAAGATCGAGGTCTTCGAGGCCGATCAAGCGCAGAGCGATAGCAGTTGGGTTCTTTGGACGGTGCGGCTGGCCGCGTTCGCGGCTCCGTTAGTCGTTGCGGCGTTTGTGGTGCTTGGAGCCTGGTGGCTGGGTGGGACTGACGTGGGCATCGCCGGCGCAGTTGTCTTGGTGCTTTCGGGATTATGGGCCGCCTCTCTCTACTGGAAAAATGAACTCATCCCGGCGAATCTCTGGCCCGGGTTCTTCGAGCAGCGCCTGCTGCAATTCACCGAGCGCCGCTTCGGCGAAGCGGGGCGCGACATGCGCCAATTGATCAGCAGACTGATCCACGTCTTCCTCGACAACTTGCGAACATTCATCCGGCGCAAGCGCTTGCTTCAAGCAGGCGCCACCTTCGGTGTCACCGTACCGGCGTTCGTCCTGCTATGGCTGCCGGATGCGTGGCTGCCGTCCGACAATGTTCCATTGGCGCTGTTTGCGGCCGGCGTGGGCTTTCTTGTGTTTACCGCGGCGGACTGGTGGTTTGGATACGTCAACGGGCATTTGCACGAGCATTACTCAACGGCGTTGGAGCATTCTGCGCGTGACGTTTCGATCAAAATCACGCAGCGCATGAAGTCGTTGAGCCAGATCATCACGCAGTACATTACAAAGCTGCAGGAGATTCAGCAGAAAGGTGAGAAGGTCCCCGGTGCTGCCGGTGCCGCGCAGCTCGAAAATATGCGCGACGAGCAGCTTCAAGACGGTTCAGGGTTTTTCTATATCCAGACGATACTTTTCCTTGCCAAGAACAACGAACATCTCGAGCTTTTCTTGTGGGATGAAGTGCACCGTTCGCGACGGGAGCACATGATGCTCGACGCTCGCGGCTTTGCTCTAACGCTGTCCGTTCTACTTTTCTTTGCTGGAATTCAAGCCTTCGCGCTGGTCCTCAGCGCGAATGAAATCATGGTTGACGGTGAGGGGCTCCGCGGCTGGTTCGCCGGGGCACTCGCTATGGCCGGGCTCGTCATGAGTTGGGTGTTTGCCGAACGGTCATACGCCTCGCCCGCCTGGACATCGGGCGCCGATATTCTGGAAAAGCGTTTCGACTCAGCCGACTGGGACACCTACGCCAAGCTAAAAATCGACGTGAAGCTCGCCGCACGATTCCAGCGTGCGATCTATTGGATCCGCGATCTCTTCGAACTGCGCCGCGAGCGCTAAGGCGGTCGCGGCGCAGACGCGCGAACGCGTGTCAGCCCTGACGGCGCGCCGCGATCTTGCGGCAAAGCTCCTGCTGACGTTCCACGCGCGGCTGCTCGACGTTGCGGCCGTCTTGGATATGCTTAGGGCCGCTCTCGGCCTGCGCCAAGCATTGCGACAGCAGCACTTCCGTCTTCTCCGACGTCAGCCAACGCGAACACGCCGCCGACATCAGATCGCGATGCGCTTCAATAGTGGGACGCAGCGTCGGCGCCAAACGCCACGCGCGCTCATGGCTATGCGAAGCTTCGCGCGAACACTGCGCGACCAGACTGTCCAAACCCGACGGCGTCGCCGAAGCCTGAGGCGCTACGCCAAATAGAGCCACCGCCACCGCGAGAACTGCAATCTTCTTCATGCGAAATCTCCCCGTCTGTCCCAACGCGGCACGCAATTCGGACGCGCGCGCCGCCTCGCGAAGGGCGGTTGCAGGGGCCGTGCCTATGAAGAAGATAAAAGGCAGCCGTGATTAACGACCGCGTCGCCGCTTAACCGAACGCTTCCGGATAGGCCGACAGCGCCGCCGTCCCGCCGGTGTGCAGGAACACGACCGTCTGATCGCGCGTGAACTTGCCGTTGCGCACATGTCCGATCAGCGCGGCCATCGCCTTGCCGCTGTAAACCGGGTCGAGCAGCAATCCTTCCGTTCGCGCCGTTAGCATCACCGCCTCGCGCATCGCATCGGAAGGCAGGCCGTAACCCTCACCCTGATAGCCGTCGATCACATGCACACGCTTCGACACGTCCAGCAGCGGCACGCCGACGTGATGCAGCGTCTCCAACGCCAGCGCGTGAACAGCACTGGCGATATCCGCGCCATGCTTCTTGTAGACGTTCACGCCCATGATCCGCGTCGCGCTATCGGCCAACGTCGCGCCCGCGATCAGACCCGCCTGCGTGCCGCCGCTCGATGAGCCGAACACGATCGCATCGACCGCAAGTTCCATCGCGAGCGCTTGCGCCTCGATCTCGTCGAACGCATCGATATAGCCGAGCGAGCCCACCGCGTTCGACCCGCCGATCGGCACGACATAAACGCCGCGTCCGGCCTTCGCATGCGCGTCTGCCACCGCCTGAAACGCCTCGCTCGCACGCCGGTCATCCTTCACGAGATGAACGCGCGCGCCGAGCAAGAGGTCGTAGAGCACATTGCCCGACCCGCGATAAGCGGCGCTGTTCAACGGCACCATCTCGATCAAAATCAAATCGCACGGCAGCCCGAACTTCGCCGCCGCCGCCGCGGTCTGCCGTGCATGGTTCGACTGCACTGCGCCGAAGGTGACGATGGCGCCCGCGCCTTTCTCAAGCGCCTCACCCATCAGAAACTCAAGCTTGCGCGTCTTGTTCCCGCCGCTCGCCAACCCCGTGCAATCGTCGCGCTTCACCAGAAGGGTAGGGCAGTCCGGCCCGAGCGCGGCGCGCAATCGGTCCATCCGCTCCAACGGAGTCGGCAAATGACCCAAAGACGTGCGCGGAAAGCCGGTCAAATCCATCGTGTTCTCTCGAGAAAAAATTCGCCAGTGGAGCAGGACGGGCGGCTATGGCATTCATGCACCCGAAACCGAAGCAGAGCATATGACCGACAACATCGTCGTCCAAGACCGCGAAGAACTGATCTTCCTGCTCTGCGAGGCCGCGGAGTTCGAGCACGCGGTCATGTGCATGTATCTCTACACGATGTGGTCGCTCAAGCGCAGCGAAGCCGAAGGCGTCACGCGCGACGAACTGGCCGCGATCGAACGCTGGCGCGGCTCGCTCCGCCAAGTCGCGCGCGAAGAGATGTTGCACCTCGCGCTCGTGAACAACACGCTCTCCGCGTTGGGCGCTGCGCCGCATCTATGGAAACCGGAATTCCCCGTTCGCCCCGGTCACTTCCCGGCCGATGTTGTGATGAAGCTGAGCCGCTTCTCGGCCGAGGCGATCGACCACTTCCTCTACATCGAACGCCCTGAAGGCCTGGACCTGAGAGACGGGAAGGGCTTCGACCACAAAGACCACTACCACCGCGCCGCGCGCCCCGACCTGCTGTCGCCGACGCCGCAAGACTACGTGAGCCAGGGCCACCTCTATCACGGCATCCTGAACGGTCTCGGCTTCCTCGCGAACCGCTGCGGCGAAGAGAAGATCTTCGTCGGCCATGCGGAGGCGCAAGTCGCGGGCGCTGAGTTCGGCTTACCCGGCCTCTTCAAAGTCACCGACCTCGCGTCGGCCAAACGCGCCATCGAAGAGATCGTGACCCAAGGCGAAGGCGCGCCCGCCCACAACGAAAACTCGCACTACGCGCGCTTCGAGGCGATCAAGAACGAACTCGCCGCCCTGCGCAGAGCAAACCCATCGTTCGAACCCGCACGCCCGGCGGCGACGAACCCAACACTCGCCGACGTGCAAGACCGCCCGGACCTGACGCGCATCGAGAACAGCCTCGCCGCGAAAACGGTGGACCTCGGCAACGCCGTGTACGCGCTGATGATGCGCACGCTGGCGCAAGTCTTCTCGCCCGCGCCCCTACCCAACGAACTGCGCATCGGCCTCGCCGTAGGCTCGACGGAGCTGATGTACGCGCTGCAAATGGTGGGCGAGGCCGCGACGCGTCTGCCCGCACGCGCCGACGGCACGACCGGCGGCGTCACGTTCTCGCTCCCGCGCTCCGCCGGTCAACTCGTGCAAAGCTGCGCCGGCCAAATCCTGAGCGAACGCACGCGCGAGTTGGGCGTCGCCGCCACTGCGCTCGAAGGCCCCGCCAAACTCGCCGGTGTCGGCGCACGCCTCACCGCACTCGCCGGGCGCTTCGACGACCTCCACGAGCGCTACGAGAAACACATCTCGCTCAGCGTCGACCAAACCGCCCGCGTCTTAGCGCCGGCGAAACAGCCGAAAGTCGAAGCGACTGACGACCCGAACGTCGCGCACACCAAAGACGTCACCATCCGCTTCAACACCAAGCGCTGCATCCACTCGCGCCACTGCGTGCTGGAAGCCCCGACGGTGTTCCGCGCCAACACGCCGGGCCAATGGCTCCACCCGGAGACGACAAGCGTCGACCACATCGTCCGCGTCGCGCACAACTGCCCGTCCGGCGCCATCACGTTCGAACGTCACGACGGCGGCCCGCAAGAAAAAGCGCCCGACGTCAACGTCATTCGCATCCGCGAAAACGGCCCTTATGCCGTGATGGCCGACGTCGCAATGACCGGCGACGCCTTCACGCGCGCCACGCTGTGCCGCTGCGGCCAGTCGAAGAACAAACCCTTCTGCGACAACAGCCACATCAAAGCGGGCTTCACCGCCACCGGCGAACCACCATCGACGGAAAGCGACCCGCTAGAATTCCGCGGCGGTCAACTCAGCGTCGACCCACTCCTCGACGGCCCACTGCAAATCATGGGCAACGTCGAAATCTGCGCCGGCACCGGCCGCACCGTCATCCGCGCGCAGAACGCCAGGCTCTGCCGCTGCGGCGGCTCATCGACCAAGCCGTTCTGCGACGGCACCCACGCCCGCATCGGCTTCAAGAGCTGACAGCTTTCTCAAGCGATGCTTGCGCGTAGACTCACGCAAGTGAGTCGCCGGAGCCTCCCGCATGGCCGAAAGCATTAGCCTGGAATGCGCGCACTATCGTTTGCGCGCCATGACCGCCGCTGACGCGCGGCTCGATTGGGGCAGCTGGCTTGCCAACCCCACGACCTCACGCCTGCTGAACGCCGCGCCGCGCGCGATGAATGAGGCCGAACGCACTGCCTACATCGCCCGCTTCGACGGCCGAACCTGCCACCTTCTCGGCATCTGGGAGAAGGAGACCGAAGCCTTCATCGGCTTCTGGGCCATCTACGTCGACCAGCCGCGCCGCGAATTCCTGCTCAACGTCGTGGTCGGCGACCTCGGCGCGCGGGCGAAGGGGGCACAGAACGACACCTGCGATCTGATCTACGACCACTTCTTCAACCGCCTCGACATGGCCGCCGTCCGCTGCACGGTGTCCGACCGCAACGCCAAGATGATCGACCACCTAACCCGCCGCCGCTGGACCCACGTCGGCACGACGGTCAAACCCGGCAGCCCACCCGCCACAATCCACGCCTTCCGCCTCAGCCGCGAAGACTGGCGCGCCCGAAGTGAACCGGGCTGGCAAGAAGCCCCGGGCCGGCCGCTCGACAAGAAGGCTGGCTGATCCGCGCCTCAAAACCACTTCGTCCACCGGAAGAGCGCGATCTCCACCACGATGATCAGCGCCAGGATCCACAACAGCACCCAGAACGCATCCGGATCGCCCGCGAACGGAATCCCGCCGAGGCTCACGCCGAACAGCGACGTCACAAAACTCAGCGGCAACATTACCGCCGCGACCACCGTCAGCACATAGGAATTCCGGTTCTGCCGTTCCGTCAGCCGGTTCAGCACCTCGTCCTGCACCACGCTCGCGCGCTCACGGATCGAGTCCAGTTCTTCGACATACCGCGTCGTCTCATCCGCCAGTTCTCGAAAATGCGCCGAGTCGATCGCGTCCAGCATCTCGTGCCGCTCGCCGGTCAGCCGCGCCATCGCTTCGCGCTGCGGCGCCAGATGCCGGCGGAGCGAGATCGCGCGCCGCCGCGCATGGGCAAGCTCTTCGCGCACCTTCCCCATGTCGCCGGCCACGACCTGCTCCTCGAGCCCGTCCACCGCATCCGACAACTCGTCGACGACATGGCCCACGCGCGACAACAACGCCTGCGCCAATTCGAACAGACAGTCGATCTCGTCCTTAGGCCCCGTGCCGCGCGACAAACGCGCCTGCACATCGCGCGTCGCCATCGAACGCCGCGCCCGCGACGTGATGATCCGCCGCTTCTGAATCCAAATGCGCAGCGAAATCATGTCCTCGGGCTCCGCGCCCGGGTTGAAGTTCACGCCGCGCAGATTGACGATCAGCCCCTGTCCCTGCGGCGTTACGCGCGGCCGCGTATCGGCGGCGAGCAGCGCGTCCACCACCACCTCGTCCAGCCCTGCCTCATGCCGGATGTAGTGGTCGGAATCGTCCTTGGTGCGGTTCAAGTGAACCCACAGCACCCCGCGCTCCGGCGTCCACGCCCGCACGTCGGCCCACTCCACCTCCCGCGCGCCGCCCTTACCGTCGAGCAATAGCCCGCTGATCAGGCCGTCATGCTCGTCATCCGCGCCAGCCGTCAGCAGCCCTTGGATCCGCGCCTCGATTTGGTCCTGCAATCTTAGTCTCTTCGCTTGCCGCGCGGCCCGCCATGGCTGAAACTAGATCCCATGACCACCGCTTTGTTCACGCATTCCGCGTGCTTGTACCACGAAACCCCGCCCGGCCACCCGGAGTCGTCCGACCGTCTGCGCGCCGTCCTCCACGCGCTGGAGGGTGAGGCGTTTCAGTTTCTCGCCCGCGAAGAGGCACCGCCGGCAGCGCGCGAAGAACTCGCCCGCGTCCACCCGACGTTCTATGTCGACGCGGTGCTGGGCGCCGTGCCGCAAACCGGCTACGCCTCACTCGACCCCGACACGCATGTGTCACCGGGATCAGGCGAAGCAGCCCTGCGCGCAGCCGGCGCTGTGGTCGCCGCCGTCGATCGCGTCATGTCGGGCAAGATCACCAACGCCTTCTGCGCCGTGCGCCCGCCCGGCCACCACGCAGAGCCGACGCGCGCGATGGGCTTTTGCATCTTCAACAACGTGGCGGTCGGCGCACTGCACGCCCGCGCGCGCCACGGCCTGCGCCGCATCGCCGTCGTCGACTTCGACGTCCACCACGGCAACGGCACGCAGTCGATGTTCGAAGAGGACGGCGAACTCTTCTTCGCCTCCAGCCACCAAGCGCCGCTCTATCCCGGCACCGGCCGCCCGCAAGAACGGGGCAGGGCGAACAACATCGTCAACGCCACACTCGACCCCGGCGACGGCGGCCACGAATTCCGCCAAGCCTGGGACAACACCGTCCTACCGCACCTCGAAGCCTTCAACCCGGATTTCATCCTCATCAGCGCAGGCTTCGACGCCCACCGCCGAGACCCCCTCGCCAACCTAAACCTGACCGAAGCCGACTACGCTTGGGTAACAGAAAGGGTCTGCGCGATCGCCAAAGCCAAATGCGCCGGCCGCGTCGTTTCGACCCTCGAAGGCGGCTACGACCTCAAGGCGTTGGCGGACTCCAGCGTCGCCCACGTGAAGGCGCTGATGGCGGCGTAAGCGAGGGAAAGGCCCTCGGCCTGCCGTACCCGCTCTCGCACTGGGTATCCGAAACGCGGCGAATTTGTTTGGCAACGCGACGTCCGTATACGGAATAATGCCAAGCGCAGCGCGCGACGGCGCTGCTGCTCAACCAGCGGCTGCCAGATCTGTTGCGCCGAGAATAGATTTAATCTCGTCTCCGACTTGTCTTTGAGTGTCGAAGAAGAGACGCTCGCCTTCAGTGTCGAGCATCCGCGATTCGTAACGGGCTTGGCCGACGTGGAAGGCGCCATTCCACGTGTGCATCAGGATATTGAAGCCGGTTGAGGTCGTCCGCATGCCCAACGCGCGCGTGGCTGGTGTTGTTTCGTTTGCCCAACGGCTATTCCCGCACCGCCAGTTCTATTTGCGCACGCGCGGGTCGGTGCAGTTCTTTGAGTTCAGCCCGGCCTTCCAAATAAGTGTTTTGATCGGAACGGTGCTGGCGGTGCTCTGGGTGGCCTACGCCTCGGTCGTGGTTGTCTTCAAAGAGCAACTCATCACCGCAAAGGATTCGCGCTACGCGACCATGCAGGCGGCCTACAACAGCAAGGTCGCGCAGATGCAGGACGCCCACGACGAATTAAGTGGGTTACTGGTGTTGGCCGAAGAGCGTTTTCAAAACGCTACCCGCGATCTGTCGCTCAGACACCGTCAGATGACAGCGCTGTTGATGAAAAAGCAGGCTATGGCTAAGCGGCTTCGCGAAGTCCGCCGCCGGGTGGCCACGATGTCTGATTATAGCGGACCCGCCCGGACGGCGGTGGCGCCTGAGGACGGCTCGAACACGCTTATGATGCAGTTGTCGCCGGCGGAGCCCGCGCCGCGGCGAGGCCGGCTGCCGCAAAGCACCGACGACAGCACGCTCATGGTGATTCAGGCGTCCCTGCAAGGTCGAACCAAAAATGCCGTCGTCATGCGCATCGGGCTTCTCGAAGAGCGGCTTGGCGTCCTTCAGAAGCAGCAGCTGGCGCTTTTGAACGACGTGCAGGAGTCCGTCACCGCCGACATCGAGAAATACACACGCATCGTGAAGGTGGCCGGATTGCCGGTGTTTGACGCCTCTCAAGGCGAAATGACGATCAGCCCCGTCGGCGAAGGCGGGCCGATGCGGTCGGGTCCGCTGGACTTGCGCTTCGAGCAGGAATTCGCCGAGCTTGAAGATGCCTTCGACCAACTTGACGGCCTCACGACGACGCTCGCGCGCGTGCCGTTGGTGACGCCGATTGCGAGCGGCTTCTACAGCTCGACGAGCGGCTTCGGCAACCGCATTGATCCATTCAGTGGCCGCTATGCGTTTCATTCGGGCGCCGACCTGGGAAGCACGCAAGGCACTTCGGTTTTGGCGTCGGCGGCCGGTGTCGTTGTTGTCGCGGGACAACAGGGCGCCTATGGAAACATGGTGGAGATCAATCACGGTCACGGGATACGGACGCGCTACGGGCACCTCCAAAAAATTCTCGTAAAGCCCGGCGACGCGGTGCGCTTCCATCAGAAAATCGCCACCGTGGGTTCGACCGGCCGCAGCACCGGACCACATCTCCACTACGAGATTTGGGTCAACAATGTGGCCCGCGATCCCACCAAATTCTTCGATGCAGGACGACGTGTTTATAAGAAGCAGTAGAGGACAAACACCGAAACCCCGGCCGCCTTTCGGCAACCGCGCATCAAGGCATATCCCCCCAGCGTTTTCCGTCACGCCAGTCGCGGCGCTTGGCATAACGCGACCGAAACAGACGCAGTTCCGCCGCCGCCATCCCCGATTACCTCTCGTGCAAATGTTTCCACCGACAGATTGAAGATGAACGGAGCCGATTCCAGGCAGTATTCCGTAGGCTGACGTTTTCGTCACGCAACGAACCGGGGCCAGGTCGTGTTCCGCTTAAACGTAACCAGAGGAAACTCCCCCAAATGAATAGATTTACATTGAGCCTCCTTGCCGCCAGCGCCCTGTGCGCGGTCGGCACGGTCGCCGTGTCGGCGCCCGCGCTCGCACGCGACAGAGGCGACAACATAGGCGTCACCGTCACGTTCGGTGGCGCGGCATTCGGCTACGACGACGGCTATTACGATAGCGACCGCCGCTGGCACCAATGGCGCGACGACGACGAACGCGCCTGGTATGAACAGAACAATCGCCAGACCTATTACCGGATGAACCGTGACGACGACCGCGACGACTTCCGCCGCGATTGGCGTGAAGGCCGCCGCGCGGACTGGCGCAACGACAGGCGGTCCGACTTCTCCGTCTCGCTGGGCGACGTCGTGTTCGGCTACGAAGACGGCTATTACGACAACGGCCGCCGCTGGCACGACTGGCGCAACGACGAAGAGCGTGATTGGTACCGCCAGAACCGCGGACCGACCTATTTCCAGATGGGCCGCTACGACGATCGCGACAACTTCCGCCGCGATTGGCGTGACGGCAGACGCGCCGACTGGCGTGGCGGCGGCGGCGTAGACTTCGCCATTTCGCTCGGCAACGTCGTGCTCGCCTATTCCGACGGCTATTACGACAACGGCCGCCGCTGGCACCGCTGGCGCAATAACGACGAGCGTCGCTGGTATCAGCAAAACCGCCGTCAATCATACTATCACATGAGCCGTTACCGCGATCGCGATCGCAATCGCCGCGGTTGGCGCGACGGCAGGCGCAACGATTGGCGGCCCACCGGCTACGGGCGCTGAGTAAGCAAGGTTGTCACGATCCCCGCTGCCGAAAGGCGGCGGGGGACGCCGTTTAGCCGACTGAGCGTAGCTTGGAACGCGCCAGAACGCTGAGCAACGCCGCCTCAAGATGCTCGGGCATGTAAGGCTTCGCCAGGCGGGGTAGGCTGCGATATCGTTCGGCGATGGCTTCCGGGCCGTACCCGGTCGTGATGACGATCGGGATCGCGCGCGCGCTCAATGCATCCAGAATCGCGTCCGCCGGCTCATTGGACAGGTTCATATCGACGATGGCCGCGTCGAACGTCTGCTCAACCAGAAGCGCCAACGCCTTCGCGGGGCGAGAAGCGGCCACCGGGAACGCGCCGAGCGCTTCGACCATGTCGATCAGCCCCAGCGCAATGAGCATCTCGTCCTCGACGACGAGAACGCGGGCGACCGGCGGTTTGGCGCGATCGAAGGCAAGCACATTGGACGCGTTGAGCGATTGGTTCATGTAGGTCTCCAGTCTTCCAGCCCGCCCAAACTGAAGCACGTCGGTCAGCCGAACACCGTACGCCATCGCGCATTGGTGTGGTGAAGGGCGCGTAAGCCATGCGGCAGAAAGCGGCTAAGCGCCGGGAATGAGCGCCGGGCGGTACTCGCCGAACAGCCTGCGATATTCGTCAGTAACGGCCTCGTAACACTCGCACGCCGCATTTTCGAGCCCGGTGCGGTCCACGATGGTGATGCGCCCGTGTGCGTAACGGATGACGCCCGCCTTCTGCAACGTGCTGGCCGCGATGCTGACGGTCGAGCGGCGCACGCCCAACATGACGGCGATCAAATCCTGCGTCAGCGACAACTCGGCGACGCCGCTTCGATCATGTGCCGCCAACAGCCAGCGCGCCAGCCGCTGCCCCAATTCATGATGCGCATTGCACGCAGCGGTCTGGGCGACTTGAACATGAAACGCGTGCGCATACCGCAGCAGCAAATCGCGCAGCCGGGGCGCCTCGCCAACGACGCCCATCAACGCCGCCGGCGATAGACGATAGGCGGCGCCGCCGGTCTGACACATGGTCTCGCTGAACGACGTCGCCGCGCCCAGCACGACCGACACGCCCGCGACACCTTCAGCCCCGATCAATCCGATCTCCAACGGAGCGCCGTCCGACAGTACGGTCAACGCGGAAATGAATCCGCTCTCGACGAAATACACGACCTCGACCGTCTCGCCGGCACGATGCAGCGGTTGGCCAAGATCCATGTCGACGCGAGTGAGATGCTTGGCGATCGCCGCAAATTCGCCCGCGGGAAGCATCGCGAGAAGCCGATTGCGAACCATCTTTCGATCGATTTGAGTCAATTCCACTCCAACGCCTAGGCGGGAGCTCAAATAACTCTCAGTCGGCCGCTAGCCAGGAAATGCGGACAGCCGATACTCACCCGAACGCGGCCGGTTCCAAAAAGGTTGCAATCCCTCACGCAACCCGGATGACGACCTTGCCGAAATGCGCGCCGCTCTCCAGGTACGCGAACGCCTCACGCGCCTCAGCGAAAGCAAACACGCGGTCGACGACCGGCTTCAGCCCCGCGCCGTCCACCACGCGCACCAGCTCCTGTAAACCGGCACGGTCGCCGACGGTGATGTTGCGGAAGGACGCGCTCGAGAGCTTCAGCGCGAAGAAATCGATCCCCGGATTGTCTTCGGACAAGAAGCCGATCGATGCGATCTCGCCGCCCGCCGCCACCGCACGCAGCGACTGATTGATCGTGCCCGGCCCGCCGACCTCGACGACGCGGTCGACGCCGCGTCCGCCGCTGAGCGCGCGCACCTGCTTACCCCACTCGGGCGTTTGCGCGTAGTTCACGACGTCGCTCGCGCCCAACGCCTTGAGGCGCTCAGCCTTCGCGTCGCTCGAGGTAGTGGCGATGACGCGCGCACCGACCACACGGGCCAACTGAAGCGCAAAAATGGAAACCCCGCCCGTGCCCTGGACCAGCACACTGTGCCCCGCGCGAACGGGCGAGGGCCCGCTCAACGCCGTCCACGCCGTCAGCCCCGCACACGGCAGCGTCGCCGCCTCCTCATACGAAAGCGCGTCCGAAAACTTCACCACCGCCTCTTGCGATACCACCTTGCGCTCGGCGAGCCACCCGTCGTTCTGGTCGCCGTACGCTTCAAGCCCCATCGTCGCGTGCAGCGGCCCGCCGAACCACCGCGGATGAAACGTCGAGATCACGCGGTCGCCGACCTTGAACGCCGTGACGCCCTCGCCGACGGCGATCACCTCGCCCGCGCCGTCGCTGGTCGGGATCAACCCCTTCTTGACGGCGCGCGGATAGCGCCCCTTCACCATCGCGATGTCGCGATAGTTCAACGACACCGCATGAACGCGGATGAGCAGCTCGCCCCGCTGCGGCCGCGGCTCCGCCTCGTCATGCAGACGCAGATCGTCAAGACTGTGAAAATCGTCGAAGCGATAGGCTTTCATCGGCGGCACTCCGTTAGCTGGATGGCGAGAGCTTAGCGCAAAATCATGCTAGGAAACGCCATGACGACTCCGGTGCTGACCTGGCGCTACAGCAAAGCGCAGCTGGAAAAGACGGCAGCGATTGCCTTCGCGATGGCGCTGCTCTTCGGCCTCTTCAGCCTGGCGCATTGGTTCGGCGCCGTGATGGCGATCCTCGTCGCGGCCGTCGGCGTGCAGACGCTTTTCTACGCGCACAGCACAAGCCCCGTCTTGACGATCGGCCCTGAGGGCCTGCGTTTCGCGCGCTTCTCGTCGCGCACGGTGCCGTGGTCAGAGATCACCGAGGTCGCCGTCGTGCGCGGCGTGCGGCGTGGCGTCGCCTGGGGCAAAGTCTACTACAGGCCGGCCCCGTCGACGGACGAGATAAGTTTCTCCCTGCGCAGCTATGACGGCTATACGGGCGCGCTGCGCAACGCCTTGCGCGGTCTGCGCACGATGTTCGGCGCTCTCGGCGTGCAGTGCTATGTCGGCCAACTCGACGGCGCGTCGGCCGACGACGTCGCCCGCGCCATCCAGGTCTACTGGCGCGGCACGATAGAAGACATGGTCCCGATCGAAGGCCGCTTCAACAAAACGCCGTGGACCGGCGCGCCGCCGCCGCTGCCCTAAAGATCGACGGTGAACAGGACGTAGCGCCCGTCCGCCGCGGCGCGGCGGTAGAGCGCCCGCACGTCATCGAGCGCTTCCCAGGTATAGTCGAAATCCTGATCGCCCATCTCGCCGTCGTAGTCGGTGGGATCGATGGCGTCATACCGCTTGCGGAATTCGCCCTTCGTAAAACGGTCAAGCGCCGCCGAAATCTCGCGCACCTGATCGGGCGTCTTCAAACTGATGATGTAGTCGTCGTTGCCGTAGAGTTGCTCCCCGCCCATGACCGCGTGGTTCAGCGGGTACGTCCCGCCTTCCCACGAAAGCCCACCGTCGGTCAGCGCGCGATGCATCGCATCCCACGCCTTGTCGCTCTCGGCGAGATAGTGCTTTGCCTTTTCGAAAAACGGCGTCTCGATCGCCGTTTGAATATGATCGATCCGCGCGTCATCCTCGACCGCACGCAGCGCCGCCGCCTCGCTTTCAGTCAGCGCGAAATGAACCCCGCGTGCAGTCATGCTCGTTTATCCTTTAGTTCGGAGCGGCTGTCGCCGCGCCTGTCGCGTCGGGCTTCATGCATTTCCAGACGACCTTGCCGTTCGGCTTGGTGACCTGCGTCGGCGTCTTCTTCGGACCGCACTTCAGCGACGCGGGCGGCGTCGGCGCAACAGCCTCGGCTGCGGGCACGCTCGCAGGCGCCGCAACGCCCGTCGGACCCACTGCGCCCGTCGGACCCACCGGACCCGTCGCGCCGACAGCGCCGGTCGCACCCGTCGGCCCAACGGCCGGCGTTCCGACGCCCGTCGGACCAACCGCGCCCGTCTGTGCGGGCGGCGTCTGCACCACCACCGGCTTCAACGCCGGGCCGGCGCCGGCGGCGGGAACGCTACTGGCATTGTCGGCAAACGCGACCGTCGAACTCGCCAACACCACGGCCATCACAGCCAACCCACGAACCGATTTCATACTCGTTCCCATACCAAAGTGCGATTGCGAGGCACTCACCTACAGCAGCCCAAATGCATCCGCCAGTCTCTCAACCACGTGCGCTCCCGAACATGCGAACACCGTCACACCTGAACCGCGCTAGGGCTCGCACGCCAAGACTTTTTTTTTGAGCCCCGCCAACACCTCTTCGAGTTGTGCCGCGTCGAGTTTCTCGAACGCCTCGACCGTGGCGTCGATGCTGACATGTCCGTTGTTGGTGATCGCAAGCCGCGTGACATTCGTGACCGGATCGCTCGTGCTCGTCACCGCGCGAAAGCGCTTGTGAAGCAGTGTCATCAGAGCACTTCGGTCCATTGTCACGCCTGACTGACCTGGAAGACGTCATGGAGTATATGCGGGCGCAGTCTCGCTTCCGCTGCCCCGTGTGCTATGCAACCCACCGCACAGGGGAGACGCGTTATGCATTTGTCCAAAATCGTCATCGCCACATTGGCCGCCTTGGCGCTCGCCGCCTGCGAGACGGGCGCGCAGATGCATGCGGGCGCTGACGCCGGTTACGTCGTCGCCTCGCTCGCTAAGCCGCCGGGCTCGGCCTACGACAGCGTGTCGTTCGCCTTCCGCAGCGCAGACGGCGACGGCGCATCCGCGCTCAGGTTCACCGGCGGCGCGTCGTCGTCAGCAGTCGCCGCCGCGCGCCTCGCACCCGGCCAATACGAATTCTACAGCTTCAACGTGAAGGGCGCGGGCAGGGACTACACGCCGCTTTTCGTCTATTCGATCCCCTTCACCGTCCAAAGCGGGAAGGCGACATATCTGGGCCAGTACCTCGCACTCGACAACGCCAACGAACCCTACTTCGTCATCTCGAACGAACAGGCGCGCGACATCGCGATGGCCGCAAAAGCCGACGCCTCACTCGCGGCAGCGCCGGTGATCGGGGCGGTCCCCAATCCCGGTAAGCTGCCATACTTCCGCAAGGCGCCGCTGCCGGCGCACGCGCACTAAAGCCGAACGTCGGCGACTTTGTTTTTGTAATCGCGCTTCGGATCGCGCCCGAGCAGGAGTTTAATCCCGGCCCAGACGCTGCTTTCGTTAAGCCAAATCTGCGCGCGCTCGGGCTCAAAGCGAAGCAGCTGAAGATTCGGATCGTCCTTGCCGCCCTTGTACCAAGCGGCCACGAACGGACTCCACAACCGGTCGATCACCGCGCGGTTGTTGTCGGCGATGATCTCGCCGTCCAACGACGCAAACAGATCGTGTCCCTTCGACGCAAAATGCGCGACCGCGGCGTGACGCTGCCCGATATCGCGAACGATGTCGGTGTCCTTGGCGGCGAAGATCCAAATTGCGCCGTCGCCTTCAAGCTGCGCCGTCATCGGCTGGCTATGCCCGTCCTCGACGCCGGTCAGACCCAACATGAGCGTCCGGTCCGATTTAAGCGCCTTCCAAAATTTCGCTGCGATGTCCGCTTCGTTGGCCACGTCGGCTCCTTGTGAGTTGCTGCTCTGTAACCAGAGCGGGCCGTCCTTGGTTCCAACCCTCGATGTGCGCAGAAAGTTAGCTGTGATCCGCCTCCGCACGCGCCGCGTACCCGTAAATGCCGTTACAATTATTCCTTGTACGGATCATCGCGCGTTGCCCAATCTGGCAAGCGCCATCCGCGGTTGCATTGCGGATTCTTCATGAGAAACAACCTGTACGACATTGCTGCACCTGCGATGGAGGGAGCCTCATGAAACCAGCGACCCACAAAGGGAATCGCGAACAAAAGTTGCGGGTAAAGGGTGCTGGTGATGAGCGTAAGATTTTTCGCAAAGGCCCTGACGGGCGCGTTGATGTTGACGGCCCTGGCGGCCACGGCTTCGGCCGACGGCGGCGACGCCACAGGCCCCTGGACGTTCAACTTCGCGGCGACGACGGATTACAGATTCCGCGGCATCAGCCAAAGCGACAACGACCCGGCATTGCAGGGCTCCGTCGAATACGCCGACCCGTCCGGCTTCTTCGCGAGCGCCTGGGCCTCGACCATCGACTTCTCCCCCTTCGGCGATCCCGACGCGTCGGTTGAGGTGGACTTCACCGCCGGCTACCGCCACGACTTCTCGGCTGAGACGCAAGGTACGATCAAGGTCGTCTACTACTGGTACCCGGATTCCGACCCGCCGCCGTTCGTCGACGACGCCGACTACGTCGAGATCATCGCGGGCCTCACGCACGACTTCGGCGAACTCAAAGTGTCCGGCGAACTCGCCTACAGCCCCGACTACTCAGGCGGCACGGGCAACGCTTTCGCCATCACCGGCGGCGCCGCATACCCGATCGTGCCGACATGGTGGGTCTTCAACAAAGGCCTCGAAGCCTCGGCCCATCTCGGCCACCAGTCGATCGACGATGCGCAAGACTACGCGTTCTGGGATTTGGGCGTCAGCGCCGGCGTCGACAACTTCACTTTCGACGTGCGCTACGTCGACACCGACGTCGACGCTTGCATCGACGTCTGCGACTCGGGCCTCGTCCTCACCGCCGCCGTCGCCTTCGGCGGCTAGAACCCCGGATCGCGATAGACGCTCTCCCCGTCAAGCAGCGTCAACAACACGCGCGCCTTGTGAATCTCCCCGACCGGAATCTCAAACAGATTCCGGTCGACAACGATCAGATCCGCAAGTTTGCCCACTTCGATCGAGCCCGACATGGCGTCCTCAATCGCGACGGCCCGTGCGGCATTGATCGTGTAGGCAGCGAGCATAGTGCGAAGTGCAACGCGCTCTTGCGCTGGCTGGCGTGTGACAGCGGCTTGGATTGCGTCGAGAGGGTTCATCGACGACGACGGCCAATCGCTGCTCGCCAGCAACTGTGCGCCGCCGGCCCCCACACGCGCCATCGGATAGAGCCACCGCGCACGCTTCGGACCAATCGCTGCCGTCGCGGCGGCCATCAGCGGATCGTTGGAATCAAAGAACAGTGGTTGAAAATTCGCGGCCACGCCCAACCCTGCGAAACGACTGATGTCCTGAGGATCCGCGACGCCGATATGCGCCAACTGATAACGGTGAATGCCCGGGCCGCCAAGGTGAAACGCAATATCGATCGCATCGAGCCCCACGCGCACCGCCCGGTCGCCCATCGCGTGCATGTGAATAAAGAAATCCGCTCTGTCGAGGCGCTGCACGATCGCGTTCAATGCCGACGGTTGTATCAGCAACTCGCCGCGCTGGTCCGGCGTCCCCTCGTACGGTTCAAGCATCGCCGCCGTGCGCCGGTCGATCTCGCCGTCCAGGAACATCTTCGCGGCATTAGCGCGAAATCGACGGCCAACCGTGTCCGCGCGCCGCTCGATCATTTCGTCGACCTGCTCAGGTCCGCGCGCAAGATCGACGCGCTGCGCCGCAACCACGCGCACCGTCAACTCGCCCGCGGTATCAGCCGCGTGATAGGCGTCGACCATGGCGGGGCTTGCGCTGGCGTCGACCAACGACGTAATGCCAAAGCGGTTCGCCATCGCCGTCGACCGCTGCAGAGCCAGGCGATACTCCGCTTCCCTGGGCTTTGGAATAAGCGCACGAACACGTTCGGCCGCCTCGCCGTCAACGACGCCGCTTGTCGCCGGGAGGTCCGCCATCTTCAGCGCGCGCGAATTGACCCAACCCGTGAAGCCGTCGGCCGTCGTGAGGAACGCCGGCTGGTCGGGCACAAGCTCATCGAGTTTCGCAAGACTGGGACCGGCATCGCCGAACATCTGCGGCGACCACCCCGCGCCCAGCAACCAAGGCCGCTGACGATGCGCCGAAGCACACGCACGGACCGTCGCGTACAAAGCGGCAACCGTTTTAGCCTCGCCGAGCTGACATCTGATGAGCCGCAGTCCGCCCGACATCGGATGCGTGTGCGAGTCATGAAACCCCGGCAGCACCATCCGCCCCTTGAGCGCAATCCTGCGCGCATCAGGCCCCGCCGCCGTCAAAGCCCCTGCATCGTCGCCGACATAAGCAATAAGCCCCTCGCGAACGACGACGGCGCTCGCCCAAGGGCGCGCCGGATCAAGCGTGTAGACCTTGCCGCCGTGCAGAACGAGCGGGCCCTCGGCGCGTGCTTGCGCGGCGCACAACAATGCGAGCAGCAGAAGTCGCCATACGAACGTCATAAGTGCCGCCCTCACGCGGTGTTGAACACGTGGCTCGTGTCTGGCTCGTTGTGACACGGGACGGCGCGCGACACACTCCCCCGGCCAAAAGAGCAACAGGGGAGGGCGGAAAATGCGCTGGATCGTGGCAAGCATGCTGTCGGCTTGGTGCGCAGTAGGCGCCTTTGCCGCCGACAACGTCACGCTCGAACCCGTCTGGACCCTGTCCGGCCTTGCCGCGCCGGAGAGCGCCGCGCTCGCCGCGGACGGCTCCTTTCTTTACGTCTCGAACATCAACGGCGAACCCGATGCGGTGGACGGCAACGGCTACATCGCGCGCGTGTCGACGACGGGAAAAATCATCGAAGAGAAATGGGCGACAGGCCTGAACGCGCCGAAGGGCTTGGTACTGAAAGGCGCGCGCCTCTTCGCCGCCGACATCACGCGCCTCGTCGAGATCGACGCCAAGACGGGCAAGATCGCCGCGACCTACGACGCCCCCGGCGCAAAATTCCTGAACGACACGGCGTTAAGCCCGGACGGCCGCATCTTGGTGTCGGACTCGGCGACACAGCGGCTCTACGTCCTCGACGGCGGCGCGATGAAGGTGCTGATCGAAGACCCGAAACTCCGCGCCGTGAACGGCCTGCTGGTCGAACCCGATCGCCTGGTGATCGTCACGATGCAAGGCCTGCTCCTCGCGATGGATTGGAAGACGAAGGCGCTCACCCAACTCGCCGATGGCTTCGGTGACGGCGACGGTATCGCACCGCTGGGCAACGGCCGTTACCTGGTCAGCGAGTGGCCCGGCCAACTCTGGTCGCTCGCCGCCGACGGCTCGAAAACCGTGCTCATCGACAGCCGCAAGGAGCAGAAGCTGATCAACGACTTCCTACTGGTCGGCGACACGCTGTACGTGCCGCACCTGATGCCCGGCGCGATGACAGCCTATCGCGTGAGGCGTTAGACCTCGACGCGCAAGCGCTCGACGCCGTGGAAGAACGGTGTCGTCTTCCAAGCCGGTTTCTCACCCGCAAGCTTAAGATTGGGAAACCGCTCGAAAATCTTGAGCAACGCCACCTGCGCCTCCAGCCGTGCCAGCGGCGCGCCGATGCAGATATGCGCGCCGCCGCCGAACGACATATGCGGCACCGGCTCGCGCGTGATGTCGAAGCGGTTCGGCTCCTCATACGTCGCCGGATCGCGGTTCGCGGCGGGCAGAGAGGTGACCACCACCTGCGACTTCTTCATCGGGCACCCGCCGACGCTCATGTCACGGTCGAGAATACGCGCCGTCTGACCCACTGGCGGTGCATAGCGCAGCACCTCTTCCACCGCCTTGCCGATCAACGCCGGGTTCGCCTTGAGCAGCTTCAACTGCTCCGGATGCTGCAACAAAGTCAGCACGCCGTTGCCGATCAAATCCGTCGTCGTCAAATTGCCGCCGACGAGGAACGCGATGCAGTTGTCGCGGATATCGCGATCCGTCAATTCCGTCCCACGCTCCTGCGCCGCAATAATGTCGGAGATCAAATCGTCGCGCGGCGTCACCCGACGCTCCGCGATCGCTTCTTCGAACAAGCCGCGCAGCGACAAGATCGAGTCGATCATGTACTTCGTCTGCTCTTCCGTCCTCATCGGATGGAAGTTCAGGATCAACCCTTGGCTCCAATACCGGAATTCATCGACGCGATGCTCATCGACCCCGAGCAGCTTGGCGATCACCAAAATTGGGATCGGCTCGGCGATGTCTTCAATGACGTCGAACGTGTCGCGCCCGTCGAGCTTATCGAGAACGCCGTCGATAATTGTTTCGACCGTTGCCCGCGCATTGCTGACCCGCGTGTAAAGCGCTTTCATCAACGGCGTGCGCACGCGCGCATGATCCGGATCGTCGAGGAAAAGGATAACACTCGTCGGCCCCTCGTCCGGCATGCCCGGCAACGGTTGACGCAAACGATGCGTAAACGTCGCCGCCGCCTCCGCCTTCGATCCGTCGCGCAGCAACGTGCGATCGGTCAGCACGCCGCGAATGTCGTCATACCGCGTGAGAAAGAAAGCCCCGAACAAATTGTCCCGCATCACCGGCGCCTCGTCGCGCAGGCGGTTGAACACCGCATGCGGGTCGGCGCGGAAGGAAGAATCGAGTTCGGTGAGTTGAAGACCGGTGGGAAGGGGTGAGGATCTGTCGTTGGCCATGAGAGCCTCCTTGCGAGGACCGACTATGGCACGGCCGCACGCTTCAAGTCTTGCCTGCTTTGGTGACAACTTGGTCGATCCACGTCGCCAAATTGCTGACGACCTCGGCGCGATTGATCTCGTTCAGCATTTCGTGCCGCCCGTCTTTGTAATAGTCGGTGGTGATGTCGCGCACACCTGCGTCGCGGTAACGCTCGACAAGCGGCTTCAACCGCGCGAGATCTCCATTCAAGGGGTCCTTGTCGCCTGCGAAGAAATACATCGGCAGGTTGCTGCGAATTCGCTGAAGCGCATTCGGCGCAAACATCGGCGCCGCGGCGTTGAACAGCGACACCATCGAATCCGGCGAGATCGAAAACCCGCACAACGGATCGAACACATACTTGTCGACTTCGGCCGAATCGCGGCTCAACCAATCGAAGGGCGTACGCGCCGGTTCGAACGCCGCGTTGAACGCCTCAAGCCCATTCGCGTTTGGGTCAGGCGGCGGGAGAAGGTCCAGCGCCGCCGATCCCGAAAGCACCACGCCGTCGATCAGCGTGCTGTGCGTGAGCAAATAAATCTGCGTCGCGAACGACCCCATCGAATGCCCGAGCAAAATCAGCGGCACACCCGGATGCTCCTCGCGGATGAGCCGGCTCAACACCGCCATGTCGTCGACGACGGCCGCAAAGCCACCGGGCCCGAACTCGCCCAACGTATCTTTCGTCGCGGTGAGCCCGTGCCCGCGATGATCGTTCGCGTAAACCGCAATCCCGTTCGCGAGCAGAGGTTGCAGAGGCTCCAAATAACGCAACGCATGCTCCCCCATGCCATGCGAAATCTGCATCACCGCTCGCACGGGGGCCTTGGCCGGCCAGCGATAGGCCGCAATGCGCGTACCGTCCGCGCCGGTGAAGTGGAAGAGATGCTTGTCCGTGGTCATGCGTTCCGCCCGATCATCCGTCCCAATTTTCGATTGGTGTCATGGTCCGCGGAGGCGGACCACCCACGACTTTCTCGTTTCCAACCCTGACTATCATCACCCGCCGAGCGTGCCCACGGCTGTCAAGTCGTGGGTGGTCCGCCTCCGCTGACCATGACACGGCGGTGAGTTCTGCCGCAGCGCGAAAAGTGGGTGACCGAAGGCCCGCGGAACCTGTATACCGCCCGTTCCAACCAACCGGGATGGCTCAAGCCCGCATGGCAAAAGACGACAAGAACACCGCCGACGTCGCCGCTCTGACGTTCGAGCAGGCGCTGAAGCAGTTGGAAGACATCGTGCAGCGGCTCGAAAAGGGCCAGGTCGACCTCGAAGACTCGATCGCCATCTACGAACGCGGCACGGCGCTGAAGGCGCATTGCGAGGCCAAACTCCGCGATGCAGAGGCCCGCATCGAAAAGATCGTGATTGGTCCCGGCGGCGCCGCGTCGACCACCCCCCTCGACCCGAACTGATCGGACGACGCCCGTGACCCATCCTGCCCTCGACCCGGCGTTGAAAGAATCCGCCGCCTTCATCGAAGACGCGCTCATCGAAGCCTTGCCCGAAGCCGAAGGCCCGCAAGCGCGCCTCTTCGAAGCCATGCGCTATGCGACCCTGAACGGCGGCAAGCGGATCCGCGCCTTTCTGGTGATGCAGTCGGGCCGTCAGTTCGGCGTCGACCGCCGCGCCCTATCGCGCGCTGCGGCGGCGGTCGAATGCGTTCACGCCTACTCGCTGGTCCATGACGACCTGCCCGCGATGGACGACGACGACCTGCGCCGCGGCAAGCCGACGACGCACAAACAATTCGACGAAGCGACGGCAATCCTCGCCGGCGACGCGCTGCTAACCCACGCTTTCACCCTGCTCGCCGGACAAGAAACGCATCCCGACCCCCATGTGCGCTGCGAACTCGTCGCGCGCCTCGCGCAGGCGTCGGGCTCTAACGGCATGGTCGGCGGTCAGATGATGGACATCGACGCCAAAGGCGAACTCACCGACATCGGTCAGATCACGCGCCTTCAGCGCCTGAAGACCGGCGCGCTGATTTCGTTCGCCGTCGACGCCGGCGCAATCATGGGCAAGGCGTCGGCTACCGCGCGCCACGCGCTTGCGAACTATGCGCAGGAACTAGGCCTCGCCTACCAGATCGCCGACGACCTGCTCGACGTCGAAGGCGATCCCGTTCAGATGGGTAAAGCGGCGGGTAAGGATCAAAAGGCCGGGAAGGCGACCTTCGTCACAATCTTAGGTCCTGAACGCGCCCGCGCGCAGGCCCAACTGCTCGCCGATCAAGCCGCGGCCCACCTTGAAGTGTTTGATGAAAAGGCGGACCTTCTCCGCGGTTTAGCGGCCTATGTCGTTAACCGGCGTGCCTAAATGCCGCAACAATCGCGTGTCAGGGGTGCACTACCTTCTGAAGAAGGCGGACGTCACCCAAGTCTAAGTAATAAGGTCCAAGGGTTCCGATGACCCCACTCCTCGACAAGGTCAAGTCGCCTGCCGACATGCGCGACTTCACGCGCGACGAGCTGAAGCAACTCGCGAACGAGTTGCGCACCGAGACCATCGATGCCGTCTCCGTCACCGGTGGCCATCTCGGAGCTGGCCTCGGCGTCATTGAACTCACCGTCGCGCTGCACCACGTTTTTCAGACGCCGCACGACCGCCTGATCTGGGACGTCGGCCACCAAGCCTATCCGCACAAGATCCTGACGGGCCGGCGCGACCGCATCCGCACGCTGCGCATGGGCGGTGGCCTCTCCGGCTTCACCCGCCGCAGCGAAAGTGAATACGACCCGTTCGGCGCCGCGCACTCGTCGACGTCCATCTCCGCCGGTCTCGGCATGGCGGTGGCCAGCGACCTGAAGAACGAAAAGCGCAACATCGTTTGCGTCATCGGCGACGGCGCGATGTCCGCCGGCATGGCGTACGAGGCGATGAACAACGCCGGCGCCACGCGCTCGCGCCTCATCGTCATCTTGAACGACAACGACATGTCGATCGCGCCGCCCGTCGGCGGCATGAGCGCCTATCTCTCGCGCGTCGTCTCGTCCTCGGGCTATCAGAAGCTGCGCAACTTCACGAAGCAGCTGGCCAAGAAGATGCCGCACTTCGTCGAACAAACCGCCCGCAAGGCCGAACGCTACACCCACGGCTTGACCATGGGCGGCACGCTCTTCGAAGAGATGGGCCTCTATTACGTAGGTCCGATCGACGGCCACAATCTCGATCACCTGCTGCCGGTGCTCGAAAACGTGCGCGACGCCGACATCGACCGACCCATCCTGGTCCACGTCGTGACCAAGAAGGGCAAGGGCTACGCGCCCGCCGAAAACTCTGCCGACAAGTACCACGGCGTGGTGAAGTTCGACGTCATCACCGGCGCGCAGAAGAAGACGCAATCGAACGCCCCGCAATACACGAAGGTCTTCGCCGAAAGCCTGATCGCCGAAGCCGAAGCCGACGAAAAAATCGTCGCCATCACCGCGGCCATGCCGTCCGGCACCGGCCTCGACCTCTTCGCCAAGCGCTTCCCGAACCGCACCTTCGACGTCGGTATCGCCGAACAACACGCGGTGACCTTCGCCGCCGGCCTCGCGACGGAAGGCCTAAAGCCGTTCGCCGTGATCTACTCGACCTTCCTGCAGCGCGCGTATGACCAAGTCGTCCACGACGTCGCGATCCAAGGTCTCCCGGTCCGCTTCGCAATGGACCGCGCCGGCCTCGTCGGCGCCGACGGCGCCACGCACGCAGGCTCTTTCGACACGACCTTCATGGCGACGCTGCCCGGCATGGTCGTGATGGCGCCGTCCGACGAACTCGAACTCATGAACATGGTGGCGACGCAAGCCGCCATCGACGACCGCCCCTCCTGCGTACGCTACCCGCGCGGCGAAGGCGTCGGCATCGAACTCCCCGCGAAGGGCACACCGATCGAACTCGGCAAAGGCCGCATCGTCCGCGAAGGCTCGAAGATAGCGATCCTAAGCTTCGGCACCCGCTTGGCCGAAGCCCTGAAAGCAGCCGACGAACTCGGCGCACGCGGCCTACCGACGACGGTCGCCGACGCCCGCTTCTGCAAACCATTGGACGAAGACCTCATCCGCCGCCTAGCCGCCAACCACGAAGTCCTGATCACCGTGGAAGAAGGCTCCATCGGCGGCTTCGCCGCCCACGTGATGCAGTTCATGGCCAAAGCCGGCCTCTTCGACCGAGGCTGCAAATTCCGCCCACTAACGCTGCCCGACACCTTCATCGATCACGACAACCCGCAAAAGCAGTACGACGTAGCCGGCCTCAACGCCCCGCAGATCGTACTCACAGCACTAACCGCCCTCGGCCGCGAAGCCACCGCGACGAGCGGTCTGCGCGCCTAGCGCGTGTCCTTTAAGGATTGGCTCGGCAGGTTCGTCGGCAAGCGCGAGCCGCTCGATTTTCCGACAGCTGCGATTCGCGATCTCTACGAAGGGCACGGCACGCCGGTCGCTGTGCGAGGAGGTAAGATCTATCCGAAGAATGGCGGCGCACCGCTTCAGACGCGGGTTCTGAACGAGCGCGCGGTCGGTGAGAGCGGCGCATTGCGTCTCGACGTTCTGGTCGACCTGCCAGATGGGCGAACGATCGTCGAATGTATGGCGGGATGGGGCGATAATCGCCAGGCGGCGATTGGTCAGGCACTGACCACGTTTACAATGGGTGTGTTCCACGTGCTGCTGAAGGCGTTCCACGAACCCAACGACCCTCATATGGATGTCGAGACGTGGGTCATGAGCGGCACGGCGCGCCGTGTTGTCGTGGGCGACATCGTGTCGCGTTCAAGCGACGGCGCGGCCGTGCCCGCCGAGGTCAACCGCTTGCTCATCGCATTCCTCGATGAGATCAAGGCGGCGCCTCTGCCCGTCGGCACTCATTGGGTTCGCATCTACTGCGCGCAACTCAACGGAAAAATGGTCGGCATCGAAGTGTTGCTCGACAACGATACGTGGGGCGAGATGGAAGCCAAGTTCGCGGCGCTTCCCTGGCCAGAGCAGGACGGTTTCTATAGCGCACGCCAATTCACGGTCATTCAGGACGCACAATCCGGAGGGATCGCAAAATGAGCGACCCCCAAATCGTCGACATCGTCCGCATCGGCCACAAGGGCGACGGCGAGACCGCCGACGGTCTCTACGTGCCCTTCACCGTGCCCGGCGATCGCGTGCGTGTGGAAGGCGAGGGAGATCATGCGCGGCCCGTCGAACTTCTCTCGCCCGGCCCCTCGCGCGCGTCGCCGCCGTGCCAACACTTCGGCATCTGCGGCGGCTGCGTCCTGCAGCATGTCGAACAAACCGCCTACCGCGAATGGAAACGCGAGCAAGTCATGCTGGCGCTCGCACAGCGAGGCATCACTGATATCGACGTCGCGCCGCTGATCCCCGTGGCGCCGCGCACCCGCCGCCGCGCCGTGCTGACCGGCCGCTTCGTCCACGACGAAATCATGATCGGCTTTCAGGAACGCGGCACGCACTTCATCTGCAACATGCTCGAGTGCCACGTCCTGAACCCCGACCTCTTCGCGCTGGTCGAACCGCTGCGCAAACATCTCGTCGGCATCCTCCCCGAACACGGCCGCGCTGAGATCGACATCACGCGCACCGACAACGGTATCGACATGACGCTGGGCCTGCCGCGCGTCGAGATCGACGGCGCGCTCCGCACGCGCCTCGCCGATTTCGCGGCAAAGCTCAACCTCGTGCGCCTGACGGTGAACAACGAACTCGTCGCCCAATCACGCCCGCCGGTCATCCGCTGGTTCGGCGCCGAAGTCACCCCGCCGCCGGGCAGCTTCCTGCAAGCCGTGCCCGAGGCCGAAGCGACGCTGCAAGAACTAGTCGTCGCGAACGTCGGCAAGACCAAACGCGTCGCCGACCTCTTCTGCGGCGCCGGCGCCTTCACCTTCGCGCTGGCCAAGCACACCACCGTCGCCGCCTACGACAGCGAAACCGACGCCATCGCAGCCCTCACGCTCGCCGCCCGCAACGCGCAAGGCCTGAAGCCGATCACCGCCGAACGCCGCGACCTCTTCCGCCGCCCGCTGCTCGAGCACGAACTGAACGCCTTCGACGCCGTGGTGATCGACCCGCCGCGCTCGGGCGCCAAAACTCAAACCGAGATTCTCGCGAAATCCAAGCTCCGTCGCCTGGTGATGGTCTCCTGCAACCCCGCGACCTTCGCCCGCGACGCGCGTATACTGATCGACGGCGGCTACGCGCTCACCCGCGTGACGCCGATTGACCAATTCCTCTGGTCCGCCCACATCGAGTTGGTCGCCCTCTTCGAGCGGAAGTGAACATGGCAAACGAGATCGCCCGCGCCGCCTACCGCCTCAGCCAAACCGCGCGCGTCGCCTGGTACGGCGGCCACCATCTGCTGGCGAACCGCCTGGGCCGCCGCACCGCCTTCGCCGAGAGCCGCGTCGAAGTCGAGAACGAATACCCCAACCGCCAACTCTTCCTCGGCGAGATGCAGGCGCTCTTCGAACGCGACTGGAAGAACATCGAGCAAGGCCTCTACGCCGCCCCCGCAGCGCTCGATCGCAGCGCGATCAAAACCCTGCGCGCATCGATCGACTTCCTGCGCGACGTCCCCCAAGTCGCCCGCCGCCGCCGTGACCACATCCACGACGAAGTGCTGACGGAAGAAGCGCGCAAAGACTTCCCGCGCTACTACCTGCAAAACTTCCACTACCAATCCGGCGGCTGGCTGACCGAAGACTCGGCGAAGCGCTACGACTTCCAAGTCGAAACCCTCTTCGCCGGCACGGCCGACGCCATGCGCCGCCAAGTCCTCGTCCCTATCGCTAACTTCATGAAGGGCAGGGACCAACGCCACGTGACCTTCCTCGACGTCGCCACGGGCACAGGCCGCTTCCCGAGCTTCGTCAAGAACAACTGGCCCAAACTGCGCACGACAGTCATGGACCTCTCGCCCACCTATCTCGACGAAGCCCGCAAAGCCTTAAAACCCTGGCGCGACGTAACGTTCCTAGAAGCCAACACCGAAACGATGCCGCTCGCCGACGCCAGCCAAGACATCATCACCTGCATCTACCTCTTCCACGAACTCCCACCAAAAATCCGCACGATCGTCGCCAACGAAATCGCCCGCGTCCTAAAACCCGGCGGCCTCTTCGTCTTCATGGACTCAATCCAACCCGGCGACACGCCAGGCTTCGAAGCCCTAACCGAATTCTTCCCCCAAGCCTTCCACGAGCCCTATTACGAAAGCTACCTAACGTGGAACGTTGGCGAAGCCTTCGAAAGCGCAGGCCTCACCAAGCAATCCGAAACACCCGCGTTCCTCTCGAAGATCGTCGCGTTCGCCAAGGCTTGAACCACGCATGTTGATGCTGTCCGAGGAAGACGTCCGCCGCGTGCTGACGTGGGATGCGCTGATCCCGGCCATGGAGCGATGTCTGACGGCGTTCTCGGCCGGGCAGGTAACTCAGCCAGTGCGCAGCATTCTCACCGTCGAGGACGACAAGCGCTTCCTCGGCGTCATGCCCGCCGTCACGCCCGACGCGATGGGCGCGAAGCTCGTCGCGTTCTATCCCGTGAACGCGGGTACGGCGCACCCCACGCACACCGCGATGATCGTGCTCTTCGATCCAAAGACGGGCGAACCGCTGGCCGCAATGGACGGCCGCCTGATCACCGAGATGCGCACCGCCGCGGTGTCGGCGGCGGTGACCGCGAAGGTGAAGCCGAAAGGCGCGCGCGTTCTAGCGCTGTTGGGCAGCGGCGTTCAAGCCGTCTCGCATCTCGAAGCACTGCGCCACCAGCAAACCTTCGACGACGTGCGCGTCTGGAGCCCCACCGCCGCGAACGCCAAACGTTTCGCCGACGCGCACAACGCGCGCGTGACGACGGCGGAAGAGGCGGTGCGCGGCGCCGACATCGTCGTCGTCGCCACCGCATCGATGGAGCCGGTTCTACACGGCCACTGGCTCAAGCCCGGCGCGCACGTGAACGCTGTCGGCGCCTGCCGCCCGAATTGGCGCGAACTCGACGACGAGACAATGCGGAACACGCTCATCGTCGACTCGCGCGACGCCGCCACGCGCGAGTCCGGCGACGTCATCCTCTCACGCGCCACGATCTACGCCGAAGCGGGCGAACTCTTCGCCGGCACAAAGCCCGCGCCGCAAGACCGCACGACCGTCTTCAAATCGTTAGGCTTGGCCGTCGAAGACCTCGCTGCCGCGCGCCTCGTCTACGACGCGACACGCCGCGCGCGGGCTTAGGCCGTCCGCGTAAACTCCATCATCCAGTTCACTTCCCACGTCCGCCCGCCGTCGGGCGAGAACGCCTGCTCCCACCGCGCCGATGTGCGCGTGATCTTCGACCACTGAAAGCGAACCTTGATCGGCTTGCCGCGCAGCGTGTCGTCGGCGATGAACGTGCCGACGCCGTCCTCGAACCCGCCTTGGACCGGTACTTCGATCGAGTGCGGATTGCGGCCATCGAGCCACCAGATCGCCCACGTCTTCGTCTTCGCATTGAACGCGCGCAAGGCGACGGCGCGATAGCTGCCTTCCGGCAAGTTCAACACGTTATCGTCGACATTGCCCGCGCCACCCATCAACGGCTGACAAACGCAAGTACCGTCGAACGGCACCCACTCCGTGTTGTTCATCAGCCGCTCTTTCAAACGGCGGTGCTGCACATGCCAAGAACCGAAAAGCCAATCAAAATCGTGAACGGGATCAGGGGGCATGGGTGCACTCTCTCGTGCGTTGGCGTTGTCGGAAACGGAAGCCGCGGCAGCCGCAAGCAACGACAAACGCATCACATCGCGGCGATCTAGGGACGTCATAAGAACCTCGTGCAAAGTGCGAGGTCGTTATGCGCCCCTAATCCTGACAGCGAATGTCATGATTTAACTAACCACAAGAAAAACCCGACATCAAAATGTCGGGCCCGGGTAGGCGAAGCGCCGGAGCGGCAGTATACAAAGCCGGAGTGGAGCCACTCCACCGCCACGATATGATCGTCGACCGCACTGCTTTTATAGTAGCGTGGTAGGTCGATGGTCGTCTTGATGGTGGCGCCGGGCTTCAGTCGCAGCGCCGCCCGCGATGGATAGACCACAAGGCCGGTGTACGACCAGTGTGGATCCTTCGCGCCTGTGACCAGAAAGTCGTCATCGGTGAGCCGACCTTCCGCGCCCGGCCATGTGTTTGCGCTCCGACAGATATCTCTGTCTTCGACGTTCGTCACCGTAACGAGTGCGTATCGGTGGTCAGACAGAACAACATCGGTTTGCGGTGAAGCTTCCCACTCGAACTTGGCCCCATCCGCCCCCGCGGCGTCCGCCGCGAGAAGCGATGCCAAAGCGAAAGAGATCGACAGCACGGCCTAACCCACCTGCGCCCGGTGGCGCAGCACGTGGTCGGCGAGTACGCAGGCGAGCATCGCCTCGCCCACCGGCACCGCGCGGATGCCGACGCACGGGTCGTGGCGGCCTTTGGTCTGGATCTCGGTCTCTTGGCCGTCGCGCGTGATCGTTTTACGCGCGGTGAGGATGGACGACGTGGGCTTCACCGCGAACCGCACGACGACGTCTTGGCCCGTCGAGATGCCGCCCAGCACGCCGCCGGCATGGTTCGAGAGGAAATGCGGCCGCCCGTCCTTCATGCGCATCTCGTCGGCGTTCTCTTCGCCCGACAGCGCCGCAGCCGCGAACCCGGCACCGATCTCGACGCCTTTGACCGCATTGATCGACATCATCGCCGCAGCGAGGTCGGCATCGAGCTTCCCATAGACTGGTGCGCCCAATCCGGCCGGCACGTTCGACGCCACGACCTCGATCACCGCACCGACGGACGACCCGTCTTTGCGCTTCTCGTCGAGATACGTCTCCCAAAGGGCGGCAGCCTTGGCGTCCGGCGACCAAAACGGGTTGTTCTCGACCTCGGCCCAATCCCAGTTCGCACGGTCTACTTTGTGCGTTCCGATCTGGATCAGCGCCCCGCGAATCTGGACTCCGCCCGGCACGATATGGTCAAGCACCTTGCGCGCGATGGCCCCGGCCGCAACCCGCGCCGCGGTTTCGCGCGCCGACTGCCGCCCGCCGCCGCGATAGTCGCGCACGCCGTACTTCATGAAATAGGCATAGTCCGCGTGGCCCGGGCGGAACTTGTCCTTGATGCCCTCATAGTCCTTGGACTTCGCGTCCACATTGTCGATGTGAAGCGCAATCGGCGTCCCCGTCGTGACCTGTCCGCCGGTGCTGTCGTCGGAGAACACCCCCGACAGGATCTTCACGACGTCGCTCTCCTGACGCTGCGTGACGAACTTGGACGTTCCCGGCCGCCGCTTCTCCATCCACGGCTGAATGTCGGCCTCGGTCAGTCCAATCCCCGGCGGCGTGCCGTCGACGACGCAGCCCAGCGCCGGCCCATGGCTCTCGCCCCAGGTCGTCACGCGAAACAAATGGCCGTAGGTGTTGTGCGACATACCCTATCCGTCATGGCCGGGCTTGACCCGGCCACCCAGTATGCCGCGCGGCAGCGCGGCGAGAAAATCTTCCAGCGGAGTCACGAGTCTCCAGCGCGCACAGACGTGCGCGCACTGGGTGGCCGGGTCAAGCCCGGCCATGACGATATGAGAAATGCGCGTTCACAGCGCGGCCTCCGTCCCATTGGCCAAACGGTAAACGCGGTTGTGTTCGGGGCTGTTGGAGGTCGGGATTTCCGCCAGCGGTACGCGAAGGTTCAAGCCCCGAAGCGTCCGCCCGACTACCCCATGCGCAACCACCACCACGTCGCCGCGAAGCTCCGCCAGCCAATCCTGAAGCCGCGCCGCCAATGCCGCGTAGCTCTCGCCACCCGGCGGCGCGTGAGTCCAACGCGAAGTCTCATAGGCAGTCCAGGCTTCCGGATGACTGGACCGTATCTCGCGCAAGGTCATGCCTTCCCAATCGCCGAACCCCATCTCGGCCAACCGTTCGTCGATCGCGTAGCCATCAGGCGCCAGACCGAGATGTTCCCGAATGATCGCCATCGACGCCTGCGCCCGCCCGAGGGGGCTGCACACGAAGGGCAGGGCATGCACATCCGGAACGGCCTCAGCCAGCGTCACCGCATTTTCCAACGCGTGCGCACGGCCGGCATCCGTCAGCGCGCTGTCCTTTCGCCCTTGCAGCCTACGTTCGGTATTCCAGAGGGTCTCGCCATGCCGTACGAAGTAAATCGTATGCGGCGTCATTCGTCCGGCGACAACGTCGTCAGAAGCTGAGCACTTTCCGTCACACGGTCCACAGCCGCCAGTCCGACCATGTGATAGCCGGCGTCGACGTGATGCGTCTCGCCCGTCACCGCCCGGCCCAAGTCCGACAGCAGGTACAGCGCCGAGTTGCCGACCTCTTCGATCGTCACGTTCCGGCGCAACGGCGCGTTCAGCTCGTTCCACTTCAAGATAAAGCGGAAATCGCCGATGCCCGAAGCGGCCAGCGTCTTGATCGGGCCGGCCGAAATCGCGTTGACGCGAATACCCTTCTTGCCCAGGTCTTCCGCGAGATACCGCACGCTCGCCTCAAGCGCGGCCTTTGCGACGCCCATGACGTTGTAGTGCGGCATCACCTTCTCGGAGCCCAGATAGGTGAGCGTCAGCATCGACCCGCCATTCGTCATCAGCTTCTCCGCGCGCTGCGCGATCGCTGTGAACGAATAGCAGGAGATGTTCATCGTCAGCGCGAAGTTGTCGAGCGTGGTGTCGACATACCGCCCGCGCAATTCTTCCTTGTTCGAAAAGCCGATCGCATGCACGACGAAGTCCAGCGAGCCCCAAGCCTTCTTGAGTTCGTCGAACACCGCATCCATGGAACCCTGCTCGGTCACATCGCACGGCAGCACGATCTTAGACCCGATTCCATCGGCCAGCGGCTGAACGCGCTTCTTCAGCGCGTCCCCCTGATAGGTGAAGGCAAGCTCCGCCCCTTGATCGTGGACCTGCTTGGCAATACCCCAAGCGATCGACCGATCATTGGCGACTCCCATGATGAGGCCGCGCTTGCCCTTCATTAAACCGTTGATTTGGCTCATTGTTTTGCCGACGTCTCGCCGTGCGATTGGTGACGGTCAATAAGCGCCGGACGCTAGTCAAATTCGCCGGGCCGGTCAAACCATGGCGTTAACGACACACGAAGTCTTGTGGCCGGCCAGACGCTCAATTCAGATCGACGGCGAATCTCTTGAAGTCCGCAAGGTCTGCATACTCCAAAGCGCCTTCCTGAGTCGCCGCGAGCACAAGCCTTGGCGCCATGCCGGCAACAAACGCCTCGGCCCATCGGGGCGCGCACAAACACCATCGGTCGCCGGGCTTCAGTCCTGGAAAGCCGTACTCCGGCATCGGCGTAGACAAATCGTTGCCGCGCGCCTTGGAGAACGCCAGAAACTCCGCCGTCATGATCGCGCAAACCGTATGCGACCCGCGATCCTCCGGAGATGTGTTGCAGCACCCGTCCCGGAAAAATCCGGTGACGGGCTCGACGCTGCATGAGACCAATTCGCCGCCCAGCACGTTGCGCTGTGACGGCCGCTTTCCTCCACCGCTTCCCGCTTGATAGGCCATTGGGTTCCCGTTCCGTTGGTGTAGTTTTAGCCCGCTTTCGACCAGACGCGAAATCGCGGACCGCGGCGCGCCGTCGCTAAGCTTGAACGCGTGACGAAGGAAACACTTACGGATGGTTTTCGGTCTCCTGGCGCTAACCGTAGCGGCCCTGTTCACGGGCGCGGCGATCTACATCAACGTCGCCGAACACCCGGCGCGTCTAAAACTCGAAGACGGCCCGCTGCTCATCCAGTGGAAGCCCGCGTACAAGGCCGGTTTCATGATGCAGGCATCGCTCGCCGTCGCAGGCGGCGTATTGGGATTGATCACCTTCTTCTTCGACTGGGATTGGAAGTGGATCTTCGGCGCGATCTTCATCGCCGCGAATTGGCCCTACACGCTCTATCTGCTCATGCCGACCAACCACAAACTCATGGCGGCCGACCCCGCAGCCCCAGGCCCCGAAGTGCGCCCGCTGATGGTCCGCTGGGGCTGGCTCCACGCCGGCCGAAGCGCCATGGGCGCCATCGCGACACTGCTGTTCATCGCGGCGGCGGTGAACTAACGCCCCGGCCAACCCACGCGTTGAAGCACGTCGACAGCGTGGTCGAAGTCGGCGCGCTCCACATAGATCTGCGCCGACAGCCGAAGCTGAAGGTGGCCCTGAAACGTCGTTGACGCGACCTGGATACGGTGGTCGGCCCACATCGCTTTCATCAGCGTCAGCGCGTCCTCCGGGTCGGCCGGTCGCCGCTGTGGCAGGATGTAGGTGCGCATCGCGGCGAACATCGCATCCGGCGCGACAGGCGTGACGTCCAGCGCGCGCGTCACCTCCGCACCCTCGCGCGATAGCCGATGCAGATGATGGCGGACCTCCGCCGCGCCGAACTTGTCGATGAAGTCCAGCGCCGCCGGGACCGATAGGAAGGCGCTTACGTCGCGCGTCCCCACATAATCGAACGCGCGTGGGAAGCCCAGATCGTGCCAATGGCTGACCGACAGGGGCAGGGGCTGCGGCGCATCGGCCGACGCATAGAGAAACGCGCAGCCCTTAGGCGCATAGAGCCACTTGTGCGCATTCGCCGTGTACCAATCGGCGCCGATTGCGGGCAGATCGAGATCGAGCTGCCCCAGAGCATGCGCGCCGTCGATCAACACATGCACGCCCTTCGCCTTCAGCGCGCGCGTGATCTCGGCCACCGGAAACACGATCGCCGTCGGTGACGAGATGTGGTCGATGATGGCAAGCCGCGTGCGCGAACCGGCGGCGTCGGCGATCCGTTCGACGACGTCGTTCGCGGTCAGCGGAACGGGCAGGGCGACCTTCACGAGCCGCGCACCCGTGCGCTGACACGTGCGCTCGGCCGCCAACCGCACGGCGTTGTAGACGCAATCGAGAACGAGAATCTCATCGCCCGGCTTGAACGAGACGGTGTCGAGCACCGTGTTCACCGCCTCCGTCGCGTTGCTCACGAACGCGATGCGCTCGCCCGTCGTGCCGACGAACGCACCAAGCCGCGCGGCGGCCGCGCGGATCGCATTGTCGGCGACGCGCGGCGAAACTTTGTAGCGGAAGAAGGAGTCGGGTTGCCGCTCCATCTCCTCGCGGATCGCCGACTGCGCCGCGAGCACGTCCTTCGGACAAGCGCCAAACGAACCGTGGTTGAGGAACGTGCCGTCCGGCTCCAGATGCCAGAGCGGACGCAATTGTCTGCCGAGCGTGGTCATGCCCGGCAGACTAGAGAGTGATCGTAAGCGGCGGTAGGCGGCTTAGCCCAACAAACGCTGCGGCCCAAAGGCGCGCATGAAGACGTCGGCGCAGAATTTCGCCCGGCGCTCGATCTCGTTGGGCGACATTTCAGTGCCCACACCCAAAAGCCAGCGCGCCTCGATCTGACCGGTGATCATGCCGAGGAAATGCTCCGCCGCGATCGTCGGCTCGCCGCCGGCGTCGAGCCGGCCGAGGCGTTCCTCGCGCGCGATCCATTGGCTGAGCGCCTCCAGCATCTGGCGCGGCCCGGCCTCGTAGTACGCCTGACCGATCTCCGGAAACTGCTGGCTCGCGCCGATAATCATACGGTAGTAGCCCATCTCGCTCGGGCTGCACGCATGGGTGTAATACTGCCGCGCCACGTCGGTCAGCATCTCGCGCGGGTGCCGCTCAAGCGCATGGGCAGCCAGCGGCGCGCGCATGTAGGCGGCGCGGTCGGCGATCATCGCCTTGAAGAGATCTTCCTTGCTGCCGAATTGATTATAGAGAGTTTGCTTGGCGACGTTCGCGGCCGCCGCTATCGTGTCCATCGGAACGTCATAGCCGTGCGTGCGAAATGTCTCGGCTGCGGCCTCGAGAATACGGGCGCGCGCCGACAACAATTGCGACGGCGAGAGTGAAACGGCTGCTGAAGAAGAACGGCTCATCGCAATACCCATCGATAGAAAAGTGTTGTCCCCGCTTCGGCGAATCACCTGATTCGCCGATCATCAGTATGCTGCCGAATCAGTTTTGGACTGAGAAGTCCAAAGGCTTAGCCGGTTAATAAAAAACTAACGCGCTGAATCTGGAGTCGTTGCAGCCACCGAAAGCAAATTAGCGGTGGAAATGATTCACACGATTCACGGCCGATCGGCGATGGGGACAGGGTGGACAGCGCCATCCTCGCGCAAGAGCGCTAGACTCACGAGTCTAAGCGGCGAAAAAATAGCGGATTAGCTGGATTTTCTAAGTGCCGAGTCGATGGACGCCCATAGCGGCTCGACCGGTTCAAGCCCGATGGAAAGGCGCACGAAGCCGTCCGCGACGCTGTCCCCCCATCTCGCGCGCCGCTCGGCGCTGGAGCGCACGCCGCCGAAACTCGTCGACGGCTGTATGTAAGGACAGTCCGCCATGAACTGCTCCGCCGCGCCGGTATCGCGAAGGGTCAGCGAGATCATCGACCCGAACGTCGCCATCTGCTTGGCCGCAATCGCGTGCGAAGGATCGCCTTTGAGCCCCGGATAACGCACCGCGACCACGTTTTCATGTGCCTGCAGCCGTTCGGCGATCACGCCGGCCGTCGCGACCATCCGCGAAAGGCGCACTTCAAGCGTCTCAAGCCCGCGATAGACCAGCCAGGCTTCGAACGGCCCGGGAATCGAGCCCGAAAACTTCCGCCAATCCTTGAATCGCGCCATCAGATCGCCATGCCGCGTCACGACATGGCCCATCAGCGCATCCGAATGCCCGTTGATCGCCTTCGTTCCCGCGCAAACGACAACGTCCGCGCCCAAGTCCAGCGGCCGCTGGCCGAGCGCGGTCATCGTCGTATTGTCGACTGAAAATACGGCGCCGGCCTTCTTACACAGCAACGCGGCTTCGCGAATATCGCAAACGTCGAGGCCAGGGTTCGAGGGCGTCTCGGCATGCACCAACCGAAAGCCGTCGAAGCCGCCTTCGAGGAAGCGCGCTGTCGGGCGCGTTTCGATCTTGACGCCCAACAGCCCAAGAAACTGATCGGACAGCGCCCGCGTCGCGAAATAACCGTCCGAAGGCACCAGCACACGGTCCCCCGCCCGCGCCGTCGCAAACAGAACCGCCGCAATTGCCGCCATGCCTGACGGAAAGATAAGTGTTTCCGCACCCTCGATGACGCTAAGCGCCGCCTCTAAAGCTTCCCACGTAGGATTGCTGTAGCGCCCGTAGACGTAAGGCGCATTGGACGGATTGCCCGGGAGGTGAAACACCGCGGTCGGCCAGATCGCGGGTACGACGGAATCTCCGGGCGCGAGCGTGGCATCTCGATGATGCAATAGATGCGCGGCCAGCGCTTCGATCTCTGTTTTGTTCATGGACACCTTCGATGCGCCGCGAGCGTCACAGGCGCAAGCGTCAAATGTCGCCGAATTTTTTGCGCGGGTCGTAAGGGTGCGCCGCTTCCCAACGCTTCACGATGTCGTTCAAGTTCGAATCGGACTGATCCGGCAGCACGATCTGAAGCGTGACGAACTGATCGCCCGCGGGATGGATCGAGTATCCCGGAATGCCCTTGCCCTTCAGCTTAAACACCTGACCCGCATTCGCGCCCGGCGGAACGACCATCACCAGCGGCCCGTTCAACGTCGGCACCTTCACCTTCGCGCCGTGCAGCGCTTCGTTCAGCGTGATCGGCAGATCGAGATGAATGTCGTGACCTTCGCGGCGGAAGTAGGGATGCGGTTCGATCTTGATCGTGATCATCGCATCGCCGGCCTGGCCGCCCGGAATCCCCGGCTCGCCCAAACCCTTGAGACGGATCGACTGACCGTCGCGCACGCCGATCGGAATCTTCACGTCAAAGCGTTTGCCGGCCGGCAGCTTCACGCGCCGCGTGCCGCCGAGAGCCGCTTCCTCGAACGTGATCGAAAGGTCGTAATGGCTGTCGAGCCCCTTGCCCGGCGTCGGCTTCTTGCGCCCGCCCGCCGACCGCTCGCCGAAGAATTCGGAGAACAGATCCTCGACGCGGCTCTTCTTCGGCTCGCTCGCCGAGCCCGATCCAAACGCGCGTTCGAACGCGTTGCGGAAAGCCGAACTCGCGCCTTCTCCGTTCGCTTGCGCGCCATTCGCCGTACCGTTGGTGTGCGTCCCGTTCGCGTGACCGTTGACGTGCGCGCCGTTCTTCGCCGCCGTTTTTGTCGCGGTCTCTGCGGGCTCGCGCTCGGGCTCAGTCTGTTCAGGTTCCGGACGCGGAACATACCCGTGGCGCGGGTTACCGTGCGCGTCAATCTCACCACGGTCATAGGCTTTGCGCTTCGACGGGTCGCCGATCACCTGGTAGGCGATCGACAAATCTTTGAAGCGCTTGCCCTTATCGGACGCGCCTTCGCTAGTATCAGGATGGAATCGCTTCGCGAGCGAACGGAAGGCCGACTTGATGTCGTCCTCGCTGGCCGATCGCTGAACGCCGAGTACTGAATAGGGGTCATACATCAGCAAGCGCGCTCACACGCCAACGGGCGTCTGTTTGTAAACGAATTATTAATTGTATCTTAATAACCCACCGCTGCGCACTGCCATACTACGTCGCAGGGCAAATGCGCAAATTACAAATATTTTCAAAAGCTTAGGGTGCCTTCGCGGCGTCCGATGCCGGCATTTTGACCAGGGATTCCGCAATCGCGCGCTCCGCCGGAGCCAGTTGCGCGGCCACAAAAGACAACTCCGCGGACGCCTTCGGATGCCCCTGATTCGCGGCGAGCTTCAACCAGCGATACGCTTCGATCATGTCCTGCCCGACGCCTTCGCCGCGCTCATAAAGCAGTCCAACGCGCAGTTGCGCATCGGCGTTGCCGCGCCCGGCCACGTTGCGCCACGACGCGAAGGCGAGCCTCTTGTCCTGCGCCGCATACGCGGTGAGCCCGGCGTTCATCTGCGCAAGATCAGCAGGCGGCATCTTCGCGGCATACTCCGCCGGCACGACATCACCAGGCATCGCCCGCGGGCCGGTGCTCACCGGACCCGATGATGCCAACGGGGCAGTCGGCAGATTGCGCTCGGACGTGATCGTCCCGCCGCCGCGATACGGATCATCGTCATCACCAACCGGCGTCGATGACGTCGAAGGTCCGGGCCCCATCGCCGCAAGCTTCGCCTGCGCCGGCGCATAACCGTTGCGCGCCGCACGTTCGAACAAGGCGCGCGCACGCGCCGGGTCGCGCTCAACGCCAAGCCCCTGCTCGTACATTTCGGCAAGCTTCACTTGCGCGAGCGAAAGCCCCGCAGACGCCGCGCGCGCATACCACGCAGCAGCCGCCTCAGGATTCTTCTCGACGCCCTCGCCGGTAAGATACATGTCCCCGACATTCGCCATCGCCGTGACGAGGCCCTTCTCAGCCGCCTCGGCGTAGAGCTTGAAGGCCTTCTTCGAATCCTTCTCGACGCCCTTACCCTGGCGCAGCAGCTGCGCCGCGTTGCGCATCGCGGCGAGATCGTCTTCGGCCGCCAAGCTCGACCAAATGCGATAAGCCCCCGCAAAGTCACCCGCGTCATAAGCGGCGACAGCTTGGTCGAACCGCGACGCCTTCTCTGCAACCACATTCGTTGCGCACGCGTTCAGCGCCAAGGCGAACGCAACCGAAATCACAAAACGCAAGGTTACCATCATGGGGTGCGAGCGGCTCTCAATCTCAGTGGCGGTGCCGCGCGGAAGGGGCGCGCGACAGGTCGTCTCCCGCGTCCTATATACTGGACTTGAGAGCAACAGCGCAGCGTGAAATGGCATGGCCGATACGAAGCCGATAGAAGACGCCCCGTCCGAGATTCCGGCGGCCGGTGACCCCTTCGCGCAGTTCGCAGAATGGTTCGCCCTCGCGGCGACGAAGGAACCGAACGACCACAACGCGATGGCGCTCGCGACGGTTGACGTCAGCGGCCTGCCCAACGTGCGCATGGTCCTGCTGAAGGGATATGACGCAGACGGCTTCGTCTTCTACACGAACTTCGAGAGCGCGAAGGGCGCCGAACTGCTCGGCGCCAAGCAAGCCGCGCTCGGCTTCCACTGGAAAAGTCTGCGCCGCCAAATCCGCATTCGCGGTCCCATTGCCGTGGTCAGCGACGCCGAAGCCGACGCGTATTTCGCCTCGCGTCCAAAGGACAGTCAGATCGGCGCGTGGGCCTCGCGGCAATCGCGCGCCCTCAAGGGCCGCTTCGAACTGGAAACGGAAGTCGCGCGCTACGCCGCCAAATACGGCCTGACGAAAGTCCCACGCCCGCCGCACTGGTCCGGCTTCCGCCTCGCGCCGACCGAAATGGAATTCTGGCGCGACCGTCCGTTCCGCCTGCACGACCGCCTCGTCTATCGCCGCGACACGCCGGCGTCGGCATGGCGGACCGAGCGGCTGTTCCCGTGACGCCAGCGCAGGCGACAGGCGCGGAAGCCGAGCGCCTGAAACGTCGCGCGACGACGGCTGCCGTCGCAATCGCGGCGATCCTGATCGCGATCAAGCTCTGGGCTTGGGCCGCGACACATTCGGTCGCGATGCTCGCCTCACTGATCGACTCGAGTCTCGATCTGTTGGCCTCCTGGCTCAATCTCCTTGCGGTGCGCCACGCCATGACGCCCGCCGACCACGAACACCGTTTCGGTCACGGCAAGGCCGAAGCGATCGCAGGCTTGGGACAAGCCGCCCTCATCGCGCTCTCCGCGGCGTATTTGTTGTACGAGTCGGTGATACGCCTGATCGATCCGCAACCGGTCGAAGAAAGCATGACGGGCCTGTTCGTCATCGCCGTCTCGATGGTCCTCACCATCGCGCTCGTGATGTATCAGCGCTATGTGATCAGCCGCACGCGCTCGCTCGCCATCGACGCGGACTATCTGCACTATGTCAACGACATCACAACGAACGTCGGTGTGGTGGTGGCGTTGGTGCTTGCCGGAGTCTGGGGCTTCGCCATCGCCGACCCGATCATCGGCCTCGCCATCGGCGCGGTGATCGCTTGGGGCGCCTTCAGCATCGTGCAGGGCGCCTACAACGAACTGATGGACCGCGAATTCGAAGACGACGATCGCCGCCTCATCAAAGAAATCGTCGCCCGCCATCGCGACGTCATAAGCCTTCACGACCTGCGCACGCGCCGCTCGGGCCACCGCTCGTTCATCCAACTGCACCTCGAACTGCCCGCCGAGATGACGCTGGCCGAAGCCCATCGCATCAGCGACGAGGTCGAACGCGCCATCGAGGATGCGTTTCCCGACACCGAAGTTCTCATCCACCAAGACCCCGCCGGCGTCGAAGAGCCGGCGCGAAGAGCCTGACGCGGCCATGGACCAATCCGACGTCGCAGCCTGGCTTCGCTCCGGCGCACCGTGGGGCGAGGTCCCGAAGGTCGAAGAAACGCATGCGGCCTTTGTGTTCCTGGTCGGCGAGCGCGCGTTCAAACTGAAGAAGGCCGTCAACCTCGGCTATCTCGACTTCTCGACGCCGGAGAAGCGGCATCACGTCCTCGACCGCGAACTGAAACTCAACCGCCGCACCGCACACGAGATGTACCGCCGCGTGCTGCCGATCACCGAACGCGACGGCAAGCTCAAGCTGGACGGGCAGGGACGCGCGGTCGACTTCGTGTTGGAAATGAAACGCTTCGCCGACGGCGCGTTGCTGAGCGATATGGCCGACCACGGCAAGCTCGACGTCGCGATGGTCGAGAAGCTGGCCCACCACGTGGCCGCCTTCCACGCCGCCGCCGAGTCCGTGCCGAAGGTCGATTGGCCGGCCGCCGCCGCGCGCATCGCCGACGAAAACCTGCGCGACCTCAGAGATCAGCGAACCGTCTTCGACGCCGCATCGCTGCCGCCGCACACGGTCAACCGCGAGAGCGTCCACAACGCGGCGCACGAAACGTTGAAACGTCAATCGTCGGCAGTGCGCCATTGCCACGGTGACCTGCACTTGCGCAACGCCTTCGTCGACCACGGCCGGCCGATCTTGTTCGACTGCATCGAGTTCGACGATTTCTACGCCAACATCCCGCCGCTCTACGACATCGCCTTCCTGATCATGGATCTGTGCGCGCGCGGTCTGACCGACCACGCGAACCGCGCGCTTAACGCCTGGATCATGGATCAACCGCCGCCGCGCTGGCACGGTCTGCTGGATGATCTCGCGGCACTGCCCGCGTATCTGACGTGGCGCGCCGAAATCCGCGCCAAGACGGAAGGCCGCAAACCCGGCGCGACAGACGCCGCCCGCCGGTATCTGAAACTCGCAAGCGATTTCGCCACGCCAAGCGCACCGCTCCTGATCGCGATCGGCGGCCTCTCGGGGACGGGAAAGTCGACGCTCGCCCGCGCGCTCGCGCCGGTCATCGGTCGCGCGCCGGGCGCAATTCATCTGCGCACGGATGAAATCCGCAAACGCCAAGCCGGCGTCAGCCTCGACGCACACCTTGCCCCTGCCGCCTACACAGCCGAACGCACCGCACACGTCTACGCAACGATGGACGACCTCGCCGGCGCCGCGCTTCATGCCGGCCAAGCCGTCATCGCCGACGCCGTCTTCGCACGCGAAGACGAACGCCGCGCTATCGAAGCCGTCGCGTCGAAGGCCTGCGCGCGCTTCATCGGCCTATGGCTGGAAGCGCCGGCGCCAACGCTCGAAACGCGTCTGGCCCATCGCACAGGCGACGCCTCCGACGCCGACAAGACGGTCTTACACCGCCAGCTCGGCTACGATCTGGGCAACATCGCGTGGACGAAACTCGACGCCGGGCAAGGCGCTCACGCGCTCGCCAACGCCGCGCGCAAACAGATTGGCTACTGAGGCGCTGCCGCCGGGTTGTCGCCGTTGATAGGCCCTGGAAACCACCTCTCGACGCGGAGCCGATCAGTCCCGCAATTTCTCGCGCCGCACCCACGCCTCGGTCTTGTCCAGCGCGCGCACGAACCGCTCGAACATCTCGTCGATCTCCGCTTCGGTGATGATCAACGGCGGACAGAACCCAAGCCGGTCCGACAGCATGCCACGCGTGAAGACACCCTCCTCTTGCGCAAACACGGCACAATTCATCGCGACCGCTTTGTCGGCCGCGAAACTGCGCTTCGTGGCCTTGTCCGCCACCAACTCGACGCCGCCCAGCAGGCCCACGCCGTCCGCTTCGCCCACCAGGGGGTGCTCACGCAGCGCGCGCAGCCCCTTCAAGAAATGCGGCGCCACCCGCCGCACGTGCCCGACGATGTTGCGCTCCTCGTAAATCTTCAGCGTCTCGATCGCGACCGCCGCCGCAACCGGATGCGCGCTGTACGTAAACCCGTGCCCGAACGTACCGATCGCGCGGCTCTGATCCAGCAGCGCCTGGTACATATCGTCGTGCATCAGCATCGCCGAGATCGGTAGATAGGCCGACGACAGCGCTTTCGCGCACGACAGCGTATGCGGCCGCATATTGTACGTCTGCGCGCCCCAATAGTTTCCCGTACGCCCGAACCCGCAAATCACCTCATCGTCGATGAAAAGAATGTCGTGCTTGGCGAGGATCGGCTGAATGCGATCGAAGTAGGTTGCCGGGGGCACGATCACGCCGCCCGCGCCCATCACCGGCTCGGCGATGAAGGCCGCGATCGTGTCCGGCCCCTCACGCTCGATCAGCGCCTCGAGATTGGCGGCCAACCGCGCCGCGAAATCATCATCGCTCTCGCCCGCCTCCGCAAAGCGATAAGCATGCGGACAATCCGCATGAAGGATCCCGGCGAACGGCAGATCGAACCCGCGATGATTGTTCGGCAAGCCGGTCAAGCTCGCGCTCACCAGCGTCACGCCGTGATACGCTTTCGTGCGGCTGATGATCTTCTTCTTCTGCGGCTTGCCCTTCGCATTCCAATAGTACCAGGCAAGCTTCACCTGTGTATCGTTCGCCTCCGACCCGGAATTGGCGAAGAACACCTTCGAAGCGGCAAACGGCGCCACTTCTTTCAACTTCTCCGCAAGCTCGATCCCCGGCTCATGGCTGCGCCCCGCAAAGATGTGCGAGTAGGGCAGATGCCGCATCTGCTTCGCGGCGGCCTCAACCAGCCGCTCTTCGTTGTACCCAAGGCTGACGCACCAAAGCCCCGCCATGGCGTCGATATATTCGCGCCCCTGGCTGTCGAAGATATGGACACCCTTACCCCGCTCGAGAATGAGCGGCCCCAACTCCCGATGCCGCGCAAGATTTGTGTATGGATGAATCAGCGCTTCGACATCGCGCGTCTGGGTATTGGTCAGGGGCATCTGCTTAACCTATCGACGAGTGAACGGACGCAATATGACGGGGACGGTCGAACGGGAACAGCCACTCTTTCGACGCCACCGCGCCGACAAGACGCAGAGACCCCGCGACCTCTGTGTAGACACGAACCCAGGCTCAAGCCACCAGTTCAGGCGTATTGTCCCTCTGCCGTACCGCACATAAGATCGGCGCAAACCGGGGCGAACGCGCCCGAAAGCCATCTGGAGGAACGAAATGCTCGGCTCAATGCAGGATTGGCCCTTGGTGGTGTCCTCGATCCTGGACCACGCGGCCCATTTCCACGGCGAACGCGAGGTGGTCAGCCGCTCGGTCGAGGGCCCGATCGTGCGCACCAACTACCGTCAGATTCACGCCCGCGCGCGCAAGGTGGCAAAGGCCTTGACCCGTCGCGGCATCCGGCTGGGTGACCGCATCGGCACGCTGGCCTGGAACACCGGCCGCCATCTCGAAGCTTGGTACGGCATCATGGGTCTGGGCGCGATCTGCCACACGATCAACCCGCGCCTCTTCCCGGAACAGATCGTCTACATCGTCAATCACGCGGAAGACCGCGTGATGTTCGTCGACCTAACCTTCGTGCCGCTGCTCGAAAAAATCGCCAAACAAATCGACGTCGTCGAAACCTTCGTCATCCTCACCGACAAGGCGCACATGCCGCAGACAACGCTGCGCAACGCCATCGCGTTCGAGGACCTTGTCGGCGACGTCGATGACGACTTCAAATGGGCGAAGTTCGACGAGAACACGGCCGCCGGCCTTTGCTACACCTCCGGCACGACGGGTAACCCGAAGGGCGTGCTCTATTCGCACCGTTCGAACGTCCTGCACGCGATGGCGGTGAACACATCCGACTGCATCGGCGCCAAGTCGACCGACACGCTGCTGCCGGTGGTGCCGATGTTCCACGCCAACGCCTGGGCGACGACGTTCGCCTGCCCGATGAACGGCACCAAGATGGTGATGCCCGGCGCCAAACTCGACGGCCCGTCGGTCTACGAACTACTCGACAGCGAAAAGGTGACGATCAGCGCCGCCGTGCCCACCGTGTGGCAAATGCTGCTCGCCCACATGGAAGCGAACAACCTGAAACTGCCCTACCTGCGGAAAGTGATGATCGGCGGCTCGGCCTGCCCGCCGTCGATGATCGAGACCTTCGAGAAGAAATACGAAGTCGAAGTCATGCACGCCTGGGGCATGACGGAAATGTCGCCCGTCGGCACCATCGGCTCGTTCAAATCCGGCATGGAAGACATGCCTTGGGCCGAGCAGCTGAAAGTAAAATCGAAGCAGGGCCGCGCGATGTACTCGGTCGAAATGAAAATCACCGACGACGACGGCAAAGACCTGCCGCACGATGGCAAAACCTTCGGCCACCTGGTCGTGCGCGGCCCCGGCGTCGCCCGCGCCTACTTCAAGGGCGAAGGCGGCCGTCACGGCACTGACTCGATCGTCGACAAGGATAACTGGTTCGACACCGGCGACGTCGCGACCCTGGACGAACTCGGCTTCATGCAGATCACCGACCGCGCCAAAGACGTGATCAAGTCCGGCGGCGAGTGGATCTCTTCGATCGACGTCGAAAACATCGCCGTCGGCTGCCCCGGCGTCGCGCAAGCGGCGGTCATCGGCGTCGTTCACCCTAAGTGGGACGAACGCCCGCTGCTGATCATCGTGCGCAAGCCTGACGCCAACATCACGAAGGCCGACGTCCTCAAATACCTCGAAGGCAAAATCGCGAAGTGGTGGACGCCCGACGACGTCGCCTTCGTCAACGACATCCCGCTGACCGCGACCGGAAAGATCCAGAAGACGGCGCTGCGCCAGCAGTTCAAAGACTACAAACTGCCGACGGCGTAGGCGCAAAAAGAGGCACGCATCGCGGCGCGCCTCGATCGTTGTCAGGCTGTCCTATTAGCGCAGCGGTTCGAGGTCGGTGTTCTTCACCCAGCCCTGATTGCCGTTCTCGTCCTCGACCTTCCACCACAAGCCGTCCTTCTCGCCCAGCGGATCGACGCGCGCGCCGGCCGGAAGCTTCCGAACGACCGCCGACCCCGCATCCGGGAAGCGGCGCATCGTCGTCGGACGAATGGTCTGATACGCGCGCTCCGGCGCCGCAGCCGACGCGTTGTCGGGAAGTTCGCTCAGGCTATCGACCATCCGGGTATAGGCATCGAGGAACGCGAGCGACACGACCTGGCCGATGCTGGTGTCTTCATAACCGCCGCCGACGACGCCGCCGAAGCCGCCCCATCCACCGGCGCCCGCGCCCAGCGCGAACGACACGTCGGTCTTCTTGGCTTTGCCCTCTTCGACGACTTTCGTTTCCGACGTGCGCACGTCGGTTACCGAAAGGATCGCTTGCGCTTCGAGGTCGCGCGTCGTCAATCCGCCGCCGATGGCCGCGCCGACGGACCCGCCGATGATGCCGCCGACAATGCCACCGGCCGTCGAGCCGCCGGTATCGCGATCCGCTGCCACGACTTCCGCGACGAGGATATAGTCCGCCGCGCGAACCTGGCCGCCGCCGACATTCGACTTCTTCTGCAGCGAGCCTTGCTTGTCGAGGTCGCGCTCGCGCTGCGCCGCGTCGAACCCCGCGCCGCGATCGACCAGCGTGAAGCACCGCGACCGCTGCACATAGAGCTTCAGCAATTTCTGCGGCGACTGCAGGTCGTATTCGTTCCACCCGGTACGGTCGCCGTCGACGATGGTGATGGCGCCGAGCGATCGGTCGCACTTCGGTATCTCGGGCCGCTTGGTGTCCTCGGCTCGCGCCCCGGTCGACAGCAGGCCCGCGAAAACGACGGCAACCGCCGCAACCGCGCCGCCTAAACGAACTTGTCCCATGTTCTAGCCCCCAAAATATCCGAAATTCCGGCGTTCGATATACACGTGAGGACCGCCAACGGGCAAACGAACGGATCGCAAAGACCACAACGTCGCCTTGCGCGAGAGGTGCAGCCGGATCAAACTCCTCTCAGGCTAGAAACAGCCGGGGGAAACGACAATGAACGGATTATTCGGGCGCTTGGCGCTCGTGGCAGGCTTCATCGCAGCCGCACTCGTCCTGGCAGCGGGACCGGCAAATCGCTTCGGCGTCTTGGATTGGATGACCGCGCTCGGATTGCTGAAGTACGGCGTCTACGCCGCCGCGGCGGCAGGCGTCTTAGCGGTCCTCTGGCTGATCTTCGCGCTCGTCGGCCGGTCGAAGGCGGGCTTTGGCGCCATGCTGGTCGGGCTCGTCTTGGCGGGCGGCGCCGCGTTCGTTCCCATCAACATGCAAATGACGGCCGCCAAGTTGCCGTTTATCCACGACATCACGACCGACACCGCAAACCCGCCCGTGTTCGTTGCGCTGAAAGACGCGCGCGCGGCGGCGCCGAACGGCGTCGACTACAACACGGCGGAAAACGCGGAGGCGACGCAAAAAGGCTATCCCGACCTCGGACCACTGATCACGGCTGTACCGCCGGGCGCCATGTTCAAACGCGCCGAGGACACGGGCCGCGCGATGGGTTGGGAAATCGCCGCCGCCGTTCCGGAAGAGGGTCGCATCGAGGCGACCGACACCACGATGTGGTGGGGCTTCAAGGATGACATCGTCATCCGCATCGTGGCCGAAGGTGAAGGCTCGCGCCTCGACATCCGCTCCATGTCGCGCGTCGGCAAGTCCGATCTCGGCAAGAACGCCGAACGCATCCGCAAATTCTTGGCCGCCGTGAAGGAAGCGAAATAGCAACTTGACCACACCGCACAAAGCCGCCGACCTGCACGTCGAACTGCCGAAGCTGCCGACGGATCGCACCTACGATCCGGCCTACGAAACGTCGGTCGAGATATCGCCGCTGATCCGCCGCGTCCTCGCACGCAATCCGAACGCGTTCACCTTCCACGGCACCGGCACCTACATCGTCGGCCGCGGCAAGGTCGCCGTCATCGACCCCGGCCCGCTGATCGACGAACATGTCGAGGCGTTGATGGCGGCACTGAAGAACGAGACGGTCACACACATCCTGATCACGCACACCCACAACGACCACTCGCCGGCTGCCGCGCCGCTGAAAGCGGCAACGGCAGCGAAAACCTATGGCTTCGGCCCGCACGGCAGCGGGAAAAAGTTGGAAGGCATCAGCGTGGAAGAGGGCGGCGACATGGACTTCCGCCCCGACGTCACAATGCGCGACGGCGACATGATCAAGGGCGAAGGTTGGACGTTCGATTGCATCTTCACGCCCGGCCATACCTCGAACCACATGTGCTTCGCGCTGCGCGAAGAGAAGGCGCTCTTCTCAGGCGACCACGTCATGGGCTGGTCGACGACGGTGATCGCGCCGCCCGACGGCGACATGGCGCAATACCTCGCAAGCCTGCAAAAGCTGACGACGCGCGATGATCGGGTCTACTACCCGACCCACGGCAACCCGATCCAAACGCCGCAGCGTTTCGTCTCAAAGCTGATCGAACACCGCCACGCGCGCGAACGTCAGATCGAGGTCTGCCTCAAAGACGGCATCACCAAGATTTCTGAGATGGTCGCCGTGATCTATTCGGAAATCGACAATCGTCTGCACCCCGCGGCCGCACTGTCCGTGCTCGCTCACCTGCGCCACATGGTGGCGACAGGCCGTGCCGCAACGGAAGGTCCCGCAACCGCGACGAGCACCTATCGTCCGGCCGCATGAGTTGACAGGCCGCCCGCCTCTGCGTCTCACTGCGCCGTCAAAATAGCACCGGAGGAAGCGATGAAATTCTACAACTCGATCGGACCGAACCCGCGCGCCGTGCGCATGTTCATGGCCGAGAAGGGCCTGAAGGTCCCGATGGTCGAAGTCGATCTGATGAAAGGCGAGAACCGCCAAGGTCCTTACACGCAAAAAAACAACGCCGGCCAATTGCCGTGTCTCGAACTCGAAGACGGCTCGACCATCAGCGAGATCACGGCGATCTGCGAATATCTCGAAGACACGAATCCGAAACCCGCGCTCATCGGCTCGACGCCGAAGGAGAAAGCGGAAACGCGCATGTGGACGCGCCGCATCGACCTGAACATCGTCGAGCCGTTGGCGAACGGCTTCCGTTTCAGCCAAGGCTTGCCGATCTTCAAAGACCGCATCCCGACCGCGCCGGAAGCGGCAGAGGGCCTAAAGCGCATCGCCCAAGACCGCATGCTGTGGCTCGACAAGATGATCGCCGGCCGCCAATGGGTTTGCGGGGACAGGTTCAGCTACGCTGACATCCACCTCTTCGCCTTCCTCGATTTCGGCAAGCAAGTCGGCCAAATGCCGAACCCCGAAGCGAAGACAATCGCCGCCATCTACGATCGCGCCGCCGCACGCCCGAGCGCTAAGGCGTAAGAACTGGTCGACGGCCGGTCACGGCGACGTGACTGGCCGCAACCCCACATCATCTGTTCGCATCCCCGCCGAAACGGGGAGACGAACATGCCGACATTCTCGACAGCCGCGCGCGCGATCTTCGCGATGTTCATGCTGCTAGCTGGCGCACTTCAGGCTCACGCCGCCGGCGGACTCTTTGAGCTCGAGTGGACAGAACTCGCACCCGGCGTCCACGTCGGCCAACGCGCCGACCCGATGCGCTACCCCGTCGTCTGCAACACGGTCATCGTGATCGGCAGCGACGGCGTCCTCGTCTTCGACGGCGGCGGCTTCCCCGCACAAGGCGAACAAGTCGCCGCGAAAATCAAATCGCTGACGCCAAAGCCGGTAAAGTTCATCGTCATCAGCCACTGGCACGGCGACCACAACCGCGGCATCCAGCCCATCCTCGACGCCTACCCGAACGCACAAATCGTCGGCCACGAATTCACACGCGCCGCCGTGCTCGGCGCACCGATGCAACGCATCCACAAAGCCGAGCGCGAAGGCGGCGTGCGCGACACGGGCGAGGCCGTGAAGAAGGCGCTGGCCGAAAACAAATTCCTCGACGGCTCGCCCCTCGATCCCGCCGAACGCCCGTTCCTCGAACGCTTCATCGCCGACAACGGCCCGCATCAAGACGAAGTGATGCGCATGAAGATCACGCCGCCCACCATCGTCTTCGACAAAGAACTGTTCCTGAAACTCGGCGACCGCACCGTCGAATTGCGCCACTACGGCCCGGCGAACACCAAGGGCGACGCGGTGATGGTGCTTCGCAAAGAGGGCATCGTGGCCTCAGGCGACATCGTGGTCGCACCGGTGCCCTACGGCTTCGGCAGCTACCCCGCAAGCTGGGCGAACGCACTAAAGCAAATCAAAGCCACCAACTACCGCACGCTGATCCCCGGCCACGGCCGGCTGCAAACCGACACGGCCTACGTCGATCTACTGATCGCAGCGCTCGAAAGCGTCACGGTGCAGGTGAACGCCATGGTGGCGCAAAACAAATCTCTCGAGGACATCCGCAAAGCCGTCGACTTCAGCAACGTAGAACCCCGCTTCACCAAAGACGATCCGATCCTAAAACGCTTCTTCGACCTCTTCTTCAAACAACCAATCGTCCACGCCGCCTACAACGTCGCAAAGGGCATCGAAAACGAGAAGCTGACGGACGACGCCAAATAGAGACAACACTTTTGCATCGTCATGGCCAAGCTCAAGCCCGGCCATGACGGAAAAATTTGCGGCGGATTAAATCCTCCGCCCCGCCTTTTCCCAATAAGGATCGCGCAGCTTGCGTTTGAAGATTTTGCCGGAGTCCTCGCGCGGCAACTCGCTGCGAAACTCCACAATTCGCGGTACCTTGTACTTCGCGAGGTGACCGCGCAGATAGCCCTTCACGTCGTGCTCGCTGACGCTCGCCCCCGGTTGCCGTTGCACGACGGCGGCGAGCGCTTCGCCGAACTCAGTGTCGGGAATACCGAACACCGCGCAATCCGCGACGCCGGGGATTTTTAAAATCTCCGCCTCGATCTCGGCCGGATAAATGTTCACGCCGCCGGAGATCACCATGTGATTGCGCCGGTCGCAGAGGAACAAGAACCCGTCGCCGTCAACATAACCGATGTCACCCACCGAGATCAGCCCGTTGCGCTCGGCCTTCGCGCGTTTGCCGTCGTCGCCGTGATAGGTGAAATCGACGCCGGTCGTCAGCCGCACATAAACGTCGCCCGCTTCGCCGGCCGGCAACTCGTTCCCCGCCTCATCCGCAATCACAAGCTTCACGTCCGGCTGCGCGTGGCCGACCGTGCCCGGATGCTTCAGCCATTCGTCGGCCGTGCAGAACACCACCGCACCGGTCTCCGTCGCGCCGTAGTACTCGTTGATGATGGGCCCCCACCATTCGATCATGCCGCGCTTGATGTCGGGCGGGCAGGGCGCCGCAGCATGAACGACGAACTTCAGCGACGACAGATCGTACTTCGCCTTCACGTCCGCGGGCAGCTTCATCAACCGCACGAACATCGTCGGCACCATATGCAGATGCGTCACGCGATTCCGCTCGATCAGCTGCAGCAATTCCTCCGGATCGAAGCGCGGCTGCAGAATAACGTCGCCGCCCGTCCGCACCGCATAGCTGCCATAGGCGTTCGGCGCCGAGTGATACATCGGCCCCGTCACAACAGTGATGATGTGCTCAGGCTTCTGCGCCACCAGCACCTGATCGAACCCGAACGCCCGCGAAATCAACTTCGTCAGCGCCAAGGTCTGCGCCTCCGTCGGCGGGAACCGGCGCACGCCCTTGGGCCGCCCGGTCGTACCCGACGTATAGATGATGGCGCCGGGCGGCTGGATCGCCGCAGGTGCGCGGCGCGGAAAACTCTCGATCCACGCGTCCCACACCTTCACCCCCGGTCGCATCGCGCAGTCTTCCGGCGACAGCTGATAGGCGGCGGCGATTTCGGGCGGCGTATCGACGGCCAGCACGGGCACGCCGGCCGGCGTCGCCGCCAACGCGGTCGGCAGCAAATCGGTGTGCACGACCACCGCTTTCGCGCCTGAATCCGTGATGATGTACGCCGCTTCCTCGACCGTGAAGTGCCAGTTCACCGGCACCGAGTAGGCGCCCAGCAACCCGGCCGCCATGCCCGCCTCAAAGAAAGCGAAGTCGTTGCGCAGGAACAGCGCCACGCCATCGCCCGGCCCGATGCCGATCGACGCGAACGCAGATGCAGCACGCTCCGCCCGCTCTTGCAGCGCGGCCAGCGGCAATTCCCGCGCGCCGCTGATCAATTTTCCCGGCATGTCCTCGTGCCCATCGCTCTTATGGATTGATCGTGCCAACGCGCGCGCAACCTGACAAGCGATGAGCGAGGCGCTGCGCTCATTAATGTCTCGTAAACCGCGATCATGGCACCCCGGTTCATGTATCGCCCGGGGTCTCAGTTTGTGCGCGTCGCTCGCAGCGTAGGGTTTGCTGTCGCCGTCCTCGTGTTGGGCGTCCTCGCGACGCGCCTCGCGCTGGCGCAACCCGAAGCGACAGACCCGGCAGAACCGCCGCCAGCATCGACCGAAGACAAACCGCCGGAAGCCCCACCCGGACCCGCGCCTGAACGCCCGGAAATCGTCTTCAGCTACGAACCGGCGTTGAAGCTGGAGGTGACCGACGACGGCGAGAACGACCAGATCGAATCCGCGGTTCGCTCGTCATCCTTGATGTTCACCTACGTCGCAGAACCGTTGGACTCCGTCGGCGTACTCTTCACCCGCGCACGCGCCGACCGTCAGCGCATCGGCCGCGCGCTCAACGCCTTGGGTTACTTCGGCCCGCGCGTAACGATCACCGTCGGCGGCGCCGGCATCGACGACGTGGCCACGGAAGACGCCTTCGCCGCCAACCCGCCCGCCGGCAAAATCCCGGTCGAGATCACGGTCGTGCCAGGCCCCTTGTTCGCCTTTGGCAAGATCACGGTCGTCACCACGCCCGGCGCTTCCAACGAAGCGCTGAGCCTCCTCCCCGAAAACGCCAGCGGCCTGATCGAAGGCCAACCCGCGCGCTCTGCCGAAGTCGCGGCCGCAAACGCGCGCCTCGTCACGCGCCTGCGCGAAGAGGGTTACGCGCTCGCTGCCGTCGTCGGCCGCGACGCCATCGCCGACCATCAGACCTCGACGCTCGATGTGAACTTCCGCGTCGACCCCGGCCCGAAGGCGAAGTTCGGCACGGTCTCGATCAAAGGCAACGAAACCGTCGAAACCGATTTCCTTGCCGGCCTCGTCACCTTCCAACAAGGCGAAGAGTTCGACGTCGAGAAGCTGAACGACTACAGGACCGAACTCGAACGCCTGTTGATCTTCAACGCCGTCGCCATCGAAGAGGCCAAAAGCCTCGATCCGCAAGGCGGCCTGCCCGTCACTGTCGTCCTCAACGAACGCAAGCTCCACGTCGTCGGCGTCTCCGCCAGCTATTCGACGCTGGAGGGGGCCGCGCTCGGCGGCTACTGGATGCACCGCAATCTGTGGGGCCAGGCCGAGCAGTTGCGCATCGACGCCACCTCGTCGCGCCTGTTCTCGAACGGCGTCAAGGATTACGAATACGGCCTAAGCGCCGCGCTGACGAAACCCGCGTTCCCAGGCACGCGCGACGACTTGGTCGTGACGCTCGCCGCCAAACGCGAACGCCCCGACGCCTTCGAACGCGACGCCGTGCTGCTCGACACGCGCATCCGCCGCCGCTTCGACAAGATCGTGCGCGGCGAGGTCGGCATCACAATTGTCCAAGCGCACGAACTCGATGCGCTAGGCGAGCGCGACCGCTCGACGATCCAGTTGCCCGTGGCGCTCGCCTATGACTCACGCGACAACATCCTCGACGCCACGCAGGGTCTGCGCGCCAGCGCCGGCGTGCAACCGATCATCAACCTGACCCAAGGCAACGGCATCGCCACGCGCTTCGACGCCGCCGCATCGACCTATTGGCGTCTGGAGGAGAACGGTGAAACGGTCCTCGCCACGCGCGCCCTGATCGGCGCGAGCATCGCAGCCGACATCACCGATCTGCCCGTGGACCTGCGCTACTTTGCCGGCGGCGGCGGTTCCGTCCGCGGCTACGAGTTCCAAGCCCTGAGCCCTCGCAACGCGATTAACCAAATCATCGGTGGACGGAGCGTCGCGGAAGGATCGGTCGAACTGCGCTCGTGGTTGTGGGATGATATCGGCGTCGCCGCCTTCGTCGATGCCGGGTCCGCTTCGTCCGCGAACTTTCCCGACTTCGAAGATGTCGGCGTCGGTGTCGGTATCGGTGCACGCTATCGCACGCCGGTGGGTCCGATCCGCGTCGACATCGCGGTCCCGCTCGACCCGCCGGAGGGCGATAGCGAGTTCGGCATCTACGTTGCGTTGGGTCAGGCGTTTTGATTGATGAAGCTTTCGAGATGGTTCCGCGGCACGTTGATAGTGCTGGCACTCGTTGTTGCGGGCGCCGGCGCTTTCTATGTGTTCCTGCAAACCGGCACCGGCCGTGACACCGTCGCCGGCCTGATCGAAAGCCTCGCCGGCTCCGACAATCTGAAAATCACGGTCGAAGGACTCGACGGCACGCTGCCCGGCGCACCACGCGCGAAGAAAGTCACCATCGCCGACGCCACCGGCCCCTGGCTGGTCCTGCACGACGTGGCGCTGAGCTGGAGTCCCTTCGCGCTGATCGGCGGCGACATCGTCGCAGATGAGGTTTCGGTCGCGCGCCTAGAATGGCTGCGTCTCCCCATCGACAGCGGCGACACCAGCGCCAGCAGCGGTGGCATTCCATCGCTCGCGATCGGCAAGCTCGCCGTCGCCACCGCCGTCATCGCGCCTGAAGTCGCGGGCCAAGGCGGCACCTTCAAGATAGACGCCGCAGCCGACGCCCGCAGTATCGCCGACCGCGCCAGCCTGTCCCTGCATGTCGTCGAACTCGGAACCGGCGGTGCGCGCGCCGGCATCGAAGCACGCTACGATCCGGCCCAAGCATTGCTCGACCTCGACGCCAAGATCGATGACCACGCCGGCGGCGCGCTGGCCACGATGCTGCAGCTCCCGGCCGACGCACCGCTGACGGTCGCGCTCGACAGCGAAGGTACGCTCGACGATTGGCGCGCAAAACTGACGGCGGCAGGCGGTACCGCGCTCGGCGCGACAGGCAATGCCACCATCGTGCGTCAAGGCGAATGGCGCGAGTTGAAGCTGACCTTCAGCTCCGACGTCACGGACGTCGGCCCCGAAAACCTCCGCCCGCTTTACAACGGCCACAGCACCGTCGAGATTGTCGGCGCGCGCAGCGACACCGGCGCCTGGCGCGTCACGCGCCTCGATGCGACGACGCCCGCGCTTACACTGACCGGCAACGGCGCGTTCGATGCGACAGCCCAGCGCGCGGAAGGCAGCGCCACGCTCACGGTCCCGCAAGGCCAGGCGGTGGCGGCGCTCATCGATGGCGCCGCCGACTGGCGCGACCTGACGCTGACGGCGAAGACCGAGGGTGTCTGGCCCATCCCCTCCATCGTCGTCGACCTTCGTGCCACCGACGTCGCCGCCGAAGACATCCGCGCGTCGGCTGTGACCGGCCGTATCGTCGCCACGCCGGACCGTCGTTGGGACGACGAAAGCCTCGCCGTCGCATTCGCCGTCAGCGCGGACGCGGCCGAGATGACAAGCGACGACGAAACGATCCGCGATCTCCTCGGACCATCGGCGACGCTGACATTCCAAACCATGCTGATCGACTGGCGGCGCCTGTCGGGCATGGCGGGCGAACTCAAGACGGCGTCCAGCAGCTTGCGCTTCGCAGGCGATGCCGATGCGCGCGCGTTGAACGGCGTCGTGTCGTTCGACGCGCCGAACCTCACCCAAGCCGGTCTCCGCAGCGGCGCTTTAGCCATCAACGCAACAGTCGAAGCCAATCTCGAAAGCTCGCGCTGGACGGTCGACGGCAAGGGCACGGCAACCGACGTCGCGCCGGGCGGCGCGGTCGACGCGCTCCTCGCCGGCAAACAAGACCTGACATTCGCGCTGCAAACGACCGGCCCCGGCCAGATGCAACTGTCCTCGCTCTCACTGCGCGGCGAACGCCTATCGCTCATTGCCAGCGGCGATATCATCCGCGACGCATTGAACCTCGACGCCGAAGCCACGATCACGAACCTCAACACGCTATCCGACGAGCACGAGGGCCGAGCCAAACTCGACGTGCACGTCGCAGGCACGACCAACGCCCCGCGCCTCAGCGGCCGGGCGACGCTCGGCACGGGTAAACTTTTTGGTCGCGCCGTCCAAACCTTAGGCATCGAACTTGCCGAGGCCGATGACAAGGGCCTGAGCCGACTGACGATCAAAGGCGACTACAACGAACGACCGGTCGACGGCACGGCGAACGTCGCCTGGCGCCCCGAAGGCGGCGCACGCATCGAGGCGCTGAACCTCGTTCTGGACACTCTGACGCTGAAGGGCGACGCCACAGTCGAAGGCGCAGGGCTCATCGATGGCGCGTTCGCGATCGACGCGCGCGACCTCGCGCAGATCGCGCCCTTCGTCGGCGTCAACATGGAAGGCGCACTCGCCGGCACCCTGCGGTTTACCCCCAACGGCGACCGCCAAACGCTGAACCTCGCGCTCACCGGCCCCAGCCTGTTCGTCGAAGGCGTCGCGTTCGACGGCGTGGCTCTAAGCGGCACGATCGCCGACCTCTTCCGCAACGCGGCGCCGAACCTACGCGTGAAAGCAGCGTACGCCGACTTCGACGGCTTCGATCTCGAAGCGCTCGATGCAACGGCGCAAGGTCCCTTCAACGCGCTCAATGTCGACGCCAAGGCCAATCGCGCCGGCACTGCGATCGCCACGCGCGCGACGCTCAGGCTCGATGCAAAGCCGAACGTGATCTCCGTCGCCTCGCTCCAACTCTCGCGCGGCGACAAGACCGCCCGCCTTGCAAACCCCGTCGACATCACGCTCAACGGCGGACGCGTCTTGATCCCGACGACACGCATCCTCGCGGGCGGTGGGAGCATCACTCTCGCGGGCGACGCAGGCACGACGATGGACATCGGCCTCACCGCGACGTCGCTACCGCTGTGGGTCGCAGCCTTCGCCACCGACCCTTTGCCGATCACAGGCACGGCGTCCGGCACCGCACGCATCCGCGAAGGCGGCGCGACGTCCTTCGACATGAAAGTCATAAACCTCGCGCCGGAATCCGACCCGCGCCTCGTGCGCAACGTGACTCTGACCGCGACCGGCAAGACCGACCGCACCGGCGTCGACTTCAAACTCACGCTCGCCGATCCCGCGCGCACGTCGTTCCAGGCGACGGGCCGCGTGCCCTTCGCCGAAGGCGGCGCGCTCAAGATCGACGTCAACGGCACGGCAGACCTCGCGCTCGCCAACGTCTATCTCTCCGTCACCGGCGACCGCGCGCGCGGCCTGATGACGACCTCAGCGCGCATCACCGGCACGCGCGCCGCGCCACGCATCGAAGGCTCAGGCAAAGTCACCAACGGCTTCTTCCGCAGCGCAGGCTCCGGCTTCGAACTGCGCGACATCAGCGCCGACTTCGACGGCTCCGAACGCCGCATCGCGGTTACCTCGCTTTCGGCCAAAGCGGCGAACGGCGGGGCGATCAGCGGCCGCGGCGGCATCGCCCTCGATCCGGCGGCAGGTTACCCGATTGAACTCGCGCTCAAAGCCAACGACGCGCAACTCGTCTCGACGGAAATCACCACGGTTATCGCCGACGTCGATGTCCAAATGTCCGGCGGCCTCTTGCGCGAAGCGTCGATCAAAGGCACCGCCGACGTCGAGCTGTGGGAGATCCGCCTTCCCGAACGCCTCTCGCGCCCGCTCACGCCGATCCGCGTCAGCCATCGCAACGCGCCGCCAGACATCCAAGCAACGCTCCCACCGCCGACGCAGGAAGACGAGGCGCAGTCGTCGCTGACCTTCAATCTCGACGTCGCGGTGCGAGCGCCGCAACGCGTCCACGTCCGCGGGCAAGGCCTCGAGGCTGAATTCGGCGGCCAGGTGAAAGTCGGCGGCAGCGTCGACCGCCCGTCGATCAACGGCCGCTTTGACCTACGCCGCGGCTATGTCGAATTGCTGAGCCAACGCGTGGCGCTCACTCGTGGCCGCATCGCCTTTGCCGGCGACGTCGTACCGACCATCGACATCGTCGGCGAAGTTCGCAAGACCGACGTCACCGCTTCGATCGGCGTCAAAGGTAAAGCAACGACGCCCGAAATCAGCCTGACCTCGACGCCCACCTTGCCGCAGGACGAAATCATGTCCCGCGTCCTCTTCGATAAATCGACCCAGCAACTCTCCGCCTTCGAAGCCGTACAACTCGCCGGCGCGATCGCGCGCTTGTCGGGCCTCGCCAGCGGCCCCGGCATCCTCGACCGCCTGCGCACGTCGCTCGGCATCGACAGCCTAAGCGCCGTCACGGACACCGGCGGCGGCACCGCGCTCAGCGCCGGCAGCTACGTCGGCAGCGGCGTCTACCTCGGCTTCGTCCAAGGCACCGACACATCAGCGGGCCGCGCCACGGTCGACATCGACCTCACCGACGACATCAAACTCCGAGGCGAAGCCGGCCCCTCGGGCGACACCCGCCTCGGCGTCGTGGCGGAGTGGGAATACTAGATTACTTCGCCGCCGGCAGTTTCAACGTCGCGCGCAGACCACCCTCCGCGCGATTGCTCAACACCAACTCGCCGCCGTGCCGTTCGACGATCGCGCGCGCGATGGTGAGGCCCAGGCCGTGGCCGCCGGTTTCGACGCTGCGTGACTCCTCCAATCGCACGAACGGTTTCGTCACGTGGCTCAGCTTGTCGTCGGGAATCCCCGGCCCGTCGTCGTCGACACTAATCTCGACAAACCCGCCGCCGACCGTCATCGACACCCGTGCGCGTTCCCCATAGCGCACGCCGTTCTCGATCAAATTGCGCAGCGCACGGCGCAGCTCGCTCGCACGTCCCTCGACCCGCGCCGGCGGCAGAGTCGCAAACGTGACCGGACTTCCCGTATCCGCAAGATCATCGCACACCGCTTCGATCAGCGAAGGCAGGTCGACCGGCCGCGTCGGCTCGCCGCTCTCGCCGCCGCGCGCGGCTGCAAGCGCCGCTTCCGTCAACCGCTCCATCTCGCTCAACGAGGACAGCATGCGTCCCTGCAGTTCAGGATCCTTGATCAACTCGGTGCGAATACGCAGCGACGCAATAGGCGTCCGCAAGTCGTGCCCGACCGCCGACAGCAGCGCGCGCTGATCCTCGATCAATCGCCGCAACCGCGCCGCCATCGTATTGAACGCGCTTGCGGCGGCACGTACGTCCTGCGGCCCTTCTTCCGGTGCTAAGAACAACGCATCGCCGCGTCCCAACCGTTCGGCCGCAGCAGTCAAACCGGCGATCGGCCGCGCCACACGCCCGGCTGCCCACACGGCCGCGAACGCGACCAGCACGACCGCAAGCACGCCGGTCAAAATCATCGGCCACATCATCGACGGCACCGCCGGAGGCAATGCGGAAACGTTGAGCCACAGCGCCGGCCCCATCGCGACGGAGATGTCGAGCCGGTCCGGCGCATTCTCGCGCGTGACGGCGGCGGCCGGCGGAGGCGTCGCGGTGAACACCCAATCCGGTCCGCCGGTGCCCGGGGCAACAGGCGCGACCGCGACCACAGGCGGAATGGGCGGCACAGGTGGTATCGCCTCCGGCGGTTCGGGCGGCTCTGGCGGTTCCTCCACGTCCGGCTCCGACAGATGAGGGTGCTTCATCCTCTTCATGCGGCGGATGCGCTCGACCGCTTCGATCGGGACAACCGTCGGGCCGTTGCCGGTGATGATGATCGTGTGCCGCCCATCGACCTTCTCTTCGAACTGCTCGAAGCGGAAAGTCTGGAAAGCATCTTCCCATGCCACGCGCACGTCCTCGGGTTCCGTATCCGTGCCGCGCGCCAGAGCCCGGCTCAAGCGCGCGTTGCGTTGGCCCTCGGCGACCAGAGGCTCACTGCCGAAGCGCACCAGGAACGACGGTCCGCTTGCCGTGTCTTCGATCGTCTGACGCGTCTTCTCGTCCGCATCCTTGGCGAGGGTGACGATGCCGGCCGTGCGCCTGAACGCCTCCGCCTCGTGCAGCGCCGAACGCAAGAACGTCTGTTGGCTGGCAAGCAATGCGACCGACGCCAGCTGCGAAACGATCAGCGCGCCGAGCACGATCAGCACGAACCACCCGCGAACGGTGCGTGGCGAGAACCAACTCATGCGTGCTCCACCAAACTCGCGAACAAATACCCGGCGCCCCACGCCGTCTTGATCAGCTTCGGATTGCGCGGATCGTCTTCCAGCTTGCGGCGCAACCGGCTGATCTGCGTATCGACGCTGCGGTCGAACACCTCATCCGCGCCACGCCCTTTAATGCGGTCGAGCAACTGGTCGCGCGTCAGCACCACATTCGGATGCTCCAGAAACGTGGCCAGCAACGCATACTCCGTCGAACTCAACGACACGACGACGCCGTCGCGCCCGACCACTTGCCGCTCGGGCCCGTGCAGCACCCACGCGCCGAAGCGCACGCGGTTGCCCGTCTTCGGCCGCTGCCCCGGCGGCAACTCGTTCGTCCGCCGCAGCACCGCATGAATACGCGCCAGCAACTCGCGCGGACTGAACGGCTTCGTCACATAGTCATCCGCGCCAACCTCAAGCCCTACGATGCGGTCGAGCTCCTCCGTCCGTGCGCTGAGGAAAATCACCGGCGTCCCACGATGCTCGCGCACGCTGCGGCACAAACTCAAACCGTCTTCGCCCGGCATCATGATGTCGAGCACCACAAGATCGATCTCGCGCTGGCTCAGAACGCGCCGCGCCGACGCGGCCGACTCCGCCATCGTCACCTTCAACCCGTTGTCCTGCAGATAGCGCGACAGCGCGTCGCGAATATCGCGATGATCATCAACGATCAGAACGTGCGGCGACGCTTCAACCATGAGCCCTCGACGCCGATATTAGATCCGTCGCGGGCAGGGCGAAGGTGAAGTGAATGTAATGTGTGCCAAAGTTTGTCGCTCCCCGGTGGTTGAAGCATTGCGCCACGATCGCTCCGCGTACAGACAAATCCGCGTGACACGCCGGACCGACTGTGCGGCCGCGATCAGAGAGAGATCGAGGGAGCTAAGTCATGAGTTTGCGAGTGGTGGCGCTGTTGACCGGCGCAGCGTTGGTGCTGGCCGGGCCGGCAACGGCGGGCGAGAAGCACAAACATAAACACAAAGAGGTCGAGCGCACGTGCGTTTGCACCATGGGCCACGGTCCTGCCATGGCGCCGATGGCGCCCATGGCCGCGATCCCGGCAGTCCCGCCGGTTCCGCCCGTGCCGCACATGGCGTTTCAGATGCACAAGGGTCATCCCGGCGGCCCCAACGTCATGGTCTTCCGCGACGACGGCGATGAGCGCGTGGTGATCGTGCGCAAGCACAAACGCTTCCGCGACAGCGCCGATGAGAACAACGACGGCCAAGTCTCGCGCCGCGAATTCATGCGCCGCGCCGAGGAGCACTTCAAAGAACGCGACCGCGACGGCGACGGCAAACTCGACCCCGACGAAGCGATGTCCTTTGAAATGCCCGAACCGCCCGAACCGCCCGAGGCCCCAGAACCGCCGGACCCCGAAGACGAGTAAGACAAAACCTGTCATCCCGGCCACGCCGGGATGACAGCTCAAGGTTTTTTCTATTTCTTCGCGGCTGTCGGTGCGCCCGGCGCGATCACCGGCGGCGCAGGGGGGCGCGGCACGCCGCCCTGGCTGATCATCGTGACGAAGTAACCGCGCGCGTCGATATCGGGCGGCGCGTCGACACCGCGACCCGGTCCCGGACCTTGCTTCAAGTCGGCAAGCGAGAAATCCATCCGCGCGTCATAGGTGCGATCGATCTGATTGCGCAGATACTGCTCGGCCTCGTACCACTCGGTCTTCACCGCGTCGTCGGCGCAGGTCATCGCTTCCGCAGGCTGCGTCGCCCCCCAACGCCGCTCGATGCAGTGATAGGGATCGAACGACAACTGGAACATGCGCCGCCGCACTTCTTCATAGCTCAACTGCACCGGCGTCCCATTCGACCGCAGATACGTGATCACGCACGCATTGGCCTCTTGGTCGTAGGCCAACAGCAAATCGGTGAGCAAATTCGTGCCCTGGTAGTGCACGCGCTTGTCCCCTATCGCGTGCCACTCGACGAAGCGCTGCACCTGATCGCGCAATTCCTTGAACGATGCCTTCAACCGCGCATCGCGCGAGGGCGTCGAAAATTCCTCCCACTCGCCCTCGGTCCCATAGATATTCTGCGGCAACCGCGACGGCTGGGCCTTCATGTGAATGCGGTTCTGGATCGCAAGATCGACGGCCTCGGCGCGATAGCGAATGTCGTCGCAGTTCGCCCGGATCATATTGCGAACCTCGGCCAACGGCTCAAAGGCCAACGATCCGCCGCCCATCATCGCGCGGACATAGTCGTAGTAATCGACGTTCTGTCCTTCGAGCACGAAGGGGCCGCTCGACCACTGCCTGTCCTCTTCGGTGCGCGCGACATTGCCGAAGAACTGCTCGACCGAATAATCGGGCAGGTCAGCGTTCTTCGCGAACGTCACGCGCCCACCGACCAGCAAACCATCCGGCGTCCGTACTGCGCCTTCAAGCTTCAACGGCCGCCAGTTCTTGAACCCCGCGCCCATGCCCGGCGATGAACGCACGAACTTGCGCCCATACGTCCCACGCGTCAGCGAATTGTCCGGATGCGCGTCCATAAACAAGATGCGCCCGTCGCTCTCAACGTCATAGACAACAGCGACGTGCCCGTTCGGATCATAGAGAACCGATCCCGGCTTGATCGACTTGCGGTCGATGCGCGTCGGATAGAGGTCGGTGCCTTCCATGTCCGGATGCAGCCGGTACATCGCCGACGAAATCGTATCGCGCAAATCTCTCAGCAGGGCGGCGCCGCTTGTCGAACCCGTAAGAATATCGCGCCGGCTGGCGATATCGTTTCCGCGCGTCGTATAGCGGATGTCGCGCGTGCTGCCCTTCGGGCTCACCGCGTTGATGTAGGAGAACGGCAAACCGCGCTTCCACGCGTAATAGCCGCGCAAGAAATAGGGCAGGTCGGCGCAATCCGCGCGCCAGAACGACCCCGGCGGATCGGACCGCCCGAACGGGTTCGCGGGATTCTTCAGACACTGATCGATCGTCCGGCAGTTGGCGCGGCCCAGCCCCTTGATGAATTCGGAATACCCGCGCTCGTCCGCGTCCGACCACGCCTCACGCAGCACACGAATGCTGCCCGTCGGCGCGCTGATATCCTGCGCCGCGGCTGCGCCGGTCAGCGCCAGCCCAAGCGCAATCCAGCAACCGGCCAGAAATCCCACCCCAAAGCGGCGCAAGCTAATAGTCCCCCGTTGCGCACCGTTTTTCTTTTCGACGCTGAGCGAGCGGGCAGGTCGCGTCAACCGCCGGGTGAATTCCCCAAGCCTGATCTCGGCTTAGGGTGGCCAACCGGCCACGTTTTCGTGACGTCAACGGTTTGCCCGTAGTATTAACCCTTTGCGGCGCTTGACTAGTATGAGCTTGTCACTATATGCCTCTCCATGATACCGCAACCAGTCAGTCTCCGAGTTTGTCGCGCTTGCGACTGACCGGGAGGGCGCAGTGACTTCCGCCGACACGCACCTAAAGAAGTTCCGCAAGGAGCTGCATAGCGGCATCGCCGCGATGGTGCTGCTGGCACTCCTGGAGAGGACGGGGGGGGAAATGTACGGCTACCAGATCGCCAAAGAAATCGGCGCGAAAGCCGGCGGCGATTCCTTCTTGAAGCAAGGCGCGATCTATCCCGTTCTACGCTCGCTGCATGCGGCGGGCCTTCTCGAAAGCCGCGTTGAAGTTTCGATGTCGGGGCCGCCCCGGCGTTACTACGCCATCTCGACCAGCGGCCGCGAGGCGCTGCAGGCGTGGCGCGGTGTGTGGGTCGACTTGCGTGAATTCGTCGATGCACTGATTGGCCCGGGAGGCGCGAATGGCTGACGTCAACACGGCGGCTGCCCCCGCAAGCATCAAAGCATATCTCGACGCGCTGAAGTTGTGCCTGAAGGGCCAGCCACCCGCGCTGATCCAAGACGCGCTCGCGGACGCAGAGGAATACCTCCGCGCCGAGCACGCCCAGACCCCCGAAGAATCGGAAGCGCAAGTTCTTGCGCGCATCGTCGAAACCTACGGAACGCCACAGGAAGTGGCCGAGGAGTACATCGCCATGGATGACGCCATCAAAAGCCCATTCCCCGCCCGCGCGGACGAAGACGAAGCGGTCGACAAGGGTCCGGGTCTATTCGGCGTCCTTGTTGATCCGCGCGCTTACGGTGCGTTGATCTACATGCTGCTGTCGCTGGCGACCGGCATCTTCTACTTCACCTGGGCCGTGACGGGCGTGAGCCTGACGCTGGGCCTTGCGATCCTTATCATCGGCATTCCGTTCGCACTGCTCTTCATCGGCTCGATCCGCGTCATCAGCTGGGTCGAGGGCAGGGTGGTTGAAGCCTTGCTCGGCGTGCGCATGCCGCGACGCCTGCCGACTCAGGAAACCGGCGGCACGGTGTGGCAGCGCATTAAGCGTATGTTGGCGGACGGCCGCACGTGGAGCTCGTTGATCTATATGCTCCTGCAACTCCCGCTCGGCGTCACTTACTTCACCGTCGCCGTCGTGCTGGGTGTGACCTCAGGCTCGGTCATCGCGGGCGGCTTCTACGAACTCGCGACCGGCAAGAACGTCGTGCGCCTCGACAACTATCCCGAACTCGACGCGTTGCTGAACACACCGCACGGCTTAGTTCTGGTGGTCATTGCCGGCCTCATCGGTATCCTGTTCACCCTGCACCTCGCCCGCGTGATCGGCTTCATCCACGGCAAGATCGCCGAAGCGCTCCTCGTGCGCGCCTAAACCAAGGGAACAATTTCCCAAAGTTCCAAGGGGCCGCGTTTGCGGCCCCTTTTTCTTTGCCGCGAAATCCGCTCAAAGTCCCTCCCGATAACCCGAGTAGGACCAAATGGCGAAGAACAAGGACAAGACGCAGAACGGCAAAATCTCCGACAAGGAATACGAGGCGCTGCTCTACGACCTTCAGGTCCAACTCGTGAAGTTCCAGCGCGACCTGATCGCCAACGGCCGCAAGGTTGCCGTGGTGGTCGAAGGCCGCGACGGCGCCGGCAAAGACGGCACGATCAAGCGCATCATCGAACACATGAGCCCGCGCGAAACACGCGTCGTCGCATTGGGCAAGCCCAGCGACCGCGACCGCACGTCCTGGTACTTCCAGCGTTACGCACCCTATCTGCCCGCGGGCGGCGAGTTCGTGCTCTTCAACCGCTCTTGGTACAACCGCGCCGGCGTCGAGCGCGTGATGGGATTCTGCGACGACACCGAATACAAAGCCTTCCTGCAGGAGGCTCCGCAATTCGAGTCGATGCTGGTGCGCTCCGACATAAAGCTCGTGAAATACTATCTCGACATCTCGAAAGCCGAGCAGAAGGAACGTCTCGCCGACCGCCGCGCCGATCCTTTGAAGCAGTGGAAGATCAGCCCCATCGACGCCGCCGCGATCAAGAAATGGGACGCCTATTCCGAAGCCCGCGACGCGATGCTGATGCACACGACCCACCACGACGCGCCCTGGCACATTGTGCACGCCGACGTGAAGAAGGTCGCCCGCCTCAACGTCATCCGCCACTTGTTGGGCAGCCTCGACTACAAAGGCAAGGACGAGAAGCTGCTGAAAGTCGATCCGGCGATCGTCTTTCCTTTCACCGAAAAGGCTCTCACCCAAGGCCTCCTCGCACACTGAAGCGTCAGGGGATTGGCTTCATCGTGTAGGACTCGCGCGCCGGCTTGGGCGCGTCGGCCGGCTTCGCGTCTTGCGCAGCCTTCGTTGGCTCGGCGGGCTTCTCCGGCGGCGGCGTAGCCGCTATGTCGGGCGCACCTTGAACGTCGGTGGTGGCCGGCGTCTGCCTCTGCGCGGCAGGCGGCGGTATCTGAGCGACAGGCGCCACAGGCGCGGGCGGCGCGATGGTGGGCGCCGTCTGCGGCGGCATCACGCGCGCTGGTTCGAACGCGCCCGCAGCGCGCATCTGCGGCGGTGGAATGCCCTGCGAGGTCATGCGCGCGGTGACGCCGGAATCGATCGTCATCGCCTGCGTCATGTCGGTCTGCCCGCTCAGCGTATCGCCGCTATAGACCTTGGCGACGCCGCGCCCATAGATCGCCTCGACGCTCGCCGTCGAAATCGAAATCGCGGCCGAATAGTCGGCGATCGCATTCGCCCACTGGTGCGCCCTCACATAGGCGTGCCCCCGCTGCGTCAGCGCCGTCACGTGATCGGGCTTGATCTCGATCGCGCGCGAAAGATCGCGAAGCGACTCCTCGTATTTGCCGACCGAAGCCAGCGCGATCCCGCGCCCCGTAAGTGCATCCGCGTCGCCCGGCGTCAGCGCCAGCACGGCCGTGAAGTCGGTGATCGCCGACGGCGTGTTGCCGCTGATGCGATGCGCAACGGCGCGGTTGAACAACGCCGGCGCATAGTCCGGCCTCAACTTGAGAGCATCGCTGTAATCGCTGATCGCACGTCCGAAGTCGTTCTTGGCGATGAAAGCGTTGCCGCGATTGTAGAACGCCGTCGACTTGGCCTCTTTCGTCTGACGCTGCTTGAGCAGCGCGGTGCAGCCGCGGATCTGATCGTCGGCGGTGACCATCATCCCGCCGTTGCACAATGTGTTGCTGTCGCGCTTGTCGTTCGGCGTCGGGTCAGTCGACAAAGGCATTTCGGCGGAGGTCGCCGTGCTCTTCGCGCGATAGCGTTTGCGCTTGGCGGCGTCCGCATCGGCCGCCACAAAAGCAAAAAGGGCCGCAATTGCGACCAACACGAACAGGCGTTTCATGGCGGTATCCCCCGAGACCCCCATTGCCGCAGGACGCGCGCGCAAAATCAAGGGGGCAGGGATCACAAAGAAGCCGCCGCAAGCGACGCCCAGGGGTCCAGTCCGGGCGCCGCTGCGGGGCTGGCCCTTGGCCACCGCACGCTTCTCGCGTGCGGCGCCGTTGGCAGCCTTCGTTCCGCCGATGAAACCTGGCGTCTGCGACGGCCGCCTTGATGTGGATCAACACGGTTAAGCGTGAGCGGGCTTTTCCCGCTGCCACACGTCGAGTACCGCCCGCGCGCCGTTGGTCTTCGGGTCCATCGCCGCCTCGTGATCCGGCCGCTTCGCCGTCAACTCGATCACGTACCCGTTCGGATCGCGGAAATAGATCGAGTCGACGAAGTGGTGATCCGAAACCCCGCGCACATCCATGCCGGCGGCTTTGCCCTTCTCGAACATGCGCTTCAGATCCGCGGGCGTCACTTCGAGCGCAATGTGCAAATCGAAATCCGCTTGCTTCTTGAACGCAAACGGTTCTTCCGGCGCTTCGAAGAACGCCAGGAACGAACCGTCATCCATGCGGAAGAAGGTGTGCAGCACATGCGCCTTTCGCCCCGTCTTCGTCTCGCCGATCGCAAGGCTGTGCGTCAGCGGCAGGCCGAGGAAATCCTCATAGAACCGCCGCGTCTCTTCCGAGTCGCGGCAGCGATAAGCGTTGTGGTGCAGCCCTTTGATCATTCTAAGGCTCCTAAATGTGAACGTAAGACGGCCCCTTGATCGCGCCGGCCCATTGATAGACCGCGCCGTTCGTCGCCTGCCAATTCGGCCGCGACTGCATCCGGTCGTACCATTTGCGGATGTTGGGATAGGCCTCAAGCGTGCAACCGACGGTCTCGCCCAGCGAAATGATGCCCGACCCGAAATAGTCGGCCAGCGTAATCTCTTTCCCGCAAACATACGGCTTCGTCGCCAACCACCCGTCGAGCACTTTCAGAAACTGCTCGGAATGCGTCTTCGACGTCGCGACAACCGCCTTCTGCGCCGCTTCGTCGGCAAATTTCAAATGAGCGAGGATCTGCGGATAGCACATCCCGTACCCGAATGCGTGATAGAAGCCGGTATTGAACCAATCCATCATCTCGTTCACATGCGCACGCGCCTTCAGGTCCTTCGGATACGCCGGCGAGTTCACGCTATCGGCGAGATACTTCAAAATCGCCGAACTCTCCGTCAGCCGGAACGATCCGTCCTCAAGCACGGGCACATGGCAATTCGGATTGACCGCGGCGAAGTTCGGATCGAACTGCTTGCCCGACATCAAATCGATGACTTCGTATTCCAGCTTGATGCCGGCATCGGCGGCAAAGAACATCACGGGCCGGCACGTCGTGGACGCCGGAAACGTATAAAGCTTCACGAATGTCTCTCCCAGAGTGGCGCGGCCGTGGCCCCGGCCGTCGTGGCGCTCATATAGACATCGCCGGATCGCCCCGCAAAGCACGCCCGCCGCGAAGTGATGACGGCTACAGCCAAAGCGCGAAACGTGTATCTTCCATCTCATGTTCGAACATCTGTTTGACCGCAACGACGGCTTCGACACCTTCCGCCTGGCGATTGCCGGCACGTCGTTGGCCGTCTCGCTGATCTATTTCGCCTTCGCGGACAGCCCGTCGTCGCCGCTCAGAACGACACTGAAGACGCTGTCGATCGGCACGCTCGCGATCCTGCCGTGGACCTATCTCGGCACGACGGGCGCGAACCCGCTCTTCATCTTAAGCCTGGCCCTCGCGCTCTCCGCGCTCGGCGATCTCTTCCTCGCGTTGAAAGATCAGCAGCGCTTCTTCCTCTATGGCCTGGGCACGTTCCTCGCCGCGCACGTGGCCTACCTCGCCGCGTTCCTACCGCACGCGCAGGCGCCACACGGCAACGCCCTCATCGCCGTACTCGCGACACTCGCCGCCGCAAGCGCCTTCCTCGCCGTGCTGCTCCCGCGCCTCGGCAAACTGAAAGTGCCGGTCATCGCCTACTTCACCGTCATCATGGCGATGGCGGCCGCCGCGTGGTCGATCCCGAACGCCTCGTGGATGCTGGGCACCGGCGCCGTGATCTTCGCCCTCTCGGACTCGCTGATCGCCCAGCGCAAATTTCTGCAGCCGTTTCCCGGTCATCACGTCGCCGTCTGGATAACCTACGTCGCCGCACAGTTCATGATGACCGCAGCCTTCCTCCACCTGATCGTCCCGTAAGCAAAGAGCGCCCATGCACGAACGGCAACTCGACATCGAAACCAAAGACGGCCGCATGACGACCTTCATCGTCCATCCGGACCGCGGCGGCCCGCACCCGATCATCCTCTTCTACATGGACGCCCCCGCCATTCGCGAAGAATTGCGCGACATGGCCCGCCGCCTCGCAACCTCCGGCTACTACGTGATGCTGCCCAACCTCTACTACCGCGAAGGCGTGATGGAGCTAGGCCCGCTGCCCGCCGATCCGCAAGCGCCCGAACGCAAACGCATGTTCGCCCTGATGGAATCTCTGACCATCGCCAAAATCATGGACGACACCGACGCGCTCTTAGCGTTCGCCGCCAAAGACCCAGCCGCAAGCAAAGGCAAGTTCGGCGCCGTCGGTTACTGCATGAGCGGCCAATTCGCCATCAACGCCGCAGCCCACATTCCCGACCGCGTCGCAGCCGCCGCGTCGATCTACGGCGTCCGCCTCATCACCGATAAACCCGACAGCCCCCACACCGTCGCCCACAAAGCCAAAGCCGAACTCTACTTCGCCTGCGCCGAACGCGACCACTGGGTGCCCCTCGAGCAAATCGAACCGCTCAAGCAAGCCCTGAAACAAGCCGGCGCCAAAGCCGAAGTCGAAATCTACGAAGACACCGACCACGGCTTCGCCTTCCCCAGCCGCCCGATCTACAAAAAGCAAGCGGCCGAGAGACACTGGGAACGCCTGCTCGCACTTTTCAAGCGCACGCTTGGGTAATGATCACATACCTATTCGTCATGGCCGGGCTTGACCCGGCCACCCAGTTGCCGCGCGTCCGCGCGGCCGTGAAATGCGTTAGGCGGGTGTTGGTGAGTCTTTAGCGCGCACAGACGTGCGCGCACTGGGTGGCCGGGTCAAGCCCGGCCATGACGGATGTGCTAATCGCTAACCCTCGATCTCTTCGCGCAGCATCTCAAGCTCCAGCCACCGCTCTTCGCCTGCCGCCAACTCCGCTTCGGCCGCGCTGAGCTTCGCGGCCGTCGCCGCAAATCCCTTCGCGTCGCGTGCGTAGAATCCGTCTTCGGCCAGCTTCGCGCGCAAGGTGCGAATCTCGCCGTGCAGCGCGTCGATGCGCGCGGGCAGTGTTTCCAGCGCGTGCTTGTCCTTGAACGTCAGCTTGCGCCGTTCGGAAGACGGGGCTGGGCGCGCAGCCGCGGCCTTTGCGGGCTTCGCCACAACCGCCTCGCGCGCCTTCGCGCTGACGCCCGCGCCGCGTTGGGCGACCATGTCGGAATAGCCGCCCGCGTATTCGATAAACCGCCCGTCGCCTTCCGCCATCAGCACCGACGTCGCGACCCGGTCCAGGAAATCGCGGTCATGGCTGACGACGATCACCGTCCCCGCATAATCGGCCAGCATCTCCTGCAACAGATCCAGCGTCTCAAGATCGAGATCGTTCGTCGGTTCGTCGAGCACAAGCAGGTTCGACGGCTGCGCCAACGCCTTCGCCAGCACCAACCGCCCGCGCTCGCCACCCGACAACACGCGCACCGGCGTTCGCGCCTGATCCGGCGTGAACAGAAAATCCTTCATGTAGGACGCGTAGTGCCGCACCGTGCCGTTGACGCTGATCGTCTCGCTATGCCCACCGGTGAGAAAATCCTTCACACTCACCGTAGGCTCCAACGCGTCGCGCCGCTGATCGAGCATGTGCATCTGCAAATTCGCACCCAGCTTCACAGTCCCGGCATCCGGCGCCAGCCGTCCGGTCAGCAGATTGATCAACGTCGTCTTGCCCGCACCGTTCGGGCCCACAAGCCCGACGCGATCGCCGCGCATGATGCGCATCGACACATCCCGCACGACGGCAAGGTCGCCGAACGATTTCGAAATCCCCTTGGCCTCGATCACCACCGCGCCGGACGTCTCGCCCTCACTCGCGGCAAGTTTCACCGAACCGGTCACGCGCCGCGCCTCGCGCCGTTGCGTGCGCAGATCGGAAAGCCGCGCCATGCGCCCGACATTGCGCTTGCGCCGCGCCGTCACGCCGTAACGCACCCAGTGCTCTTCCATCACGATGCGCCGGTCGAGCTTGTGCTGCTCCAACTCCTCCTGCTCAAGCACCGTGTCGCGCCAAGCCTCGAAGGCTGAGAACCCTTGCTCCAACCGCCGCGTCACGCCGCGATCCAGCCACACCGTCGCGCGCGATAGCCGCTCCAAAAACCGCCGGTCATGGCTGATCAAAACCATCGCCGACCGCAGCGAATTCAACTCGCTCTCCAGCCACTCGATCGCCGGCAGGTCGAGATGGTTCGTCGGCTCATCGAGCAAAAGAATATCCGGCGAAGGCGCGAGTACCCGCGCCAAAGCCGCGCGCCGCGCCTCACCGCCCGACAAGCGGTCGGTGCCTTCCTCGCCGGTCAGCCCGAGACACGAGAGCAGATACTGCGCGCGATACGGATCATCCCCCGGCGCCAACCCGGCCTCGACAAACGCCAACGTCGTCGCAAACCCCGACAGGTCGGGCTCCTGCGGCAGATAACGCACGGTAGCCGAAGGCGCCGCCGACCGTGTTCCCCGATCCGACTCCACCAACCCCGCCGCAATCTTGAGCAAGGTCGACTTCCCCGACCCGTTGCGCCCGACCAGGCACAACCTGTCACCCTCACCGACAACCAGCTCCGCCCCTTGCAGCAGCGGATGGCCGCCAAAGGTCAGATGAATGTCCTGCAGTTGAATCAGTGGTGCGCCCATGGGCCGCTTTCTCACATTGATGCGCCTGCGAAGGGAAGTGTCCGCAAGCGCGCGCCCGATTCTCCCAACGGTTGCACGCCATTTCTCGCGATTTGGTGACCTGCCGCGCGGATGGGCGGCGTTGAAATCGGAAACCGGGGACAGCACTCTGCGCCCACGCAAATGGGGAATCGCTCATGCCAATCAATCTGAACCGCCGCGCGCTGCTGATCGGCGCGGGCGCCGTGGCGCTTGTCGCCTTCGCTGTGGCGCCGCAGCTGACGCAACACAACGCCACCGCCGCCGGTGCGAAGCCGTTGATCGGCACGTGGGGCGTCGACCTCGCCGCCATGGATAAGTCGATCAAGCCCGGTGACGACTTCTTCCGCTTCACCGGCGGTACCTGGATGAAGACCACGCAGATCCCGCCCGACCGTTCGCGCTGGGGTTCGTTCAACATGCTGGCCGCGAAGTCGGAAGAAGACGTCCGCGCCGCCGTCGAGGACGCCGCGAAGAAAAAACCACGCGCAGGCACCGTCGAACGCAAGGCCGTCGATTATTACCAAAGCTACATCGACACCAAGGCGATCGAAGCCCGCGGCCTTGAGCCGGTGAAGGACGACCTCGCGCGCATCGCCGCCGCGACGACCCACGACGACATCGTCTCGATCGTGGCCCGCCCCGACGTTCGTGCGAACCTGCCCGTCGGCATGGGCGTAACGCTCGATGCGAAACGCCCGAACGTCTACATCGTCTCCGTAGGCCAAGCGGGCCTCGGCATGCCCGACCGCGACTACTACCTGAAGCAAGACGCGAAGTTCGCCGACACGCGCGCGAAGTATCGCGTCTACGTCGAAACGCTTCTCAAGCTCGCAGGCTACGCAGACCCTGCGAGGAACGCCGATGCCATCGTCGCCGTCGAACAAAAGGTCGCCGAACTCCACTGGCCGCGCGAGAAATCGCGCAACCGCGACCTCACCTACAATCCAAAGTCGCGCGACGAACTAAAGGCGTTCGCGCCCGATTTCCCGTGGGACGCAGGCCTCACCGCCTACGGCATCAAGAACCAGAACGAGTTCATCGTCGTTCAACTCGACGCCGTGCAGGGCCTGGCGAAACTCTTCCGCGAAACGCCGATCGAAACCTGGCGCGCGTACCTGACGTTCCACTACCTGAACGCCAACGCCGACATCCTGCCCAAGGCCTTCGACGATGCGTCGTTCGAGTTCAACGGCAAGGTCGTGACAGGTCAGCTCGAACAGCGCGACCGTTGGAAGCGCGCCGTCAGCCAAATGAGCGGCACGCCCTTCAACGCCGCGATGGGCGAGGCCGTGGGTCAACTTTACGTCAAGCGCACGTTCTCGCCCGCCGCGAAGGCAGCGATGAGCGAACTCGTCGAAAACCTGCGCGCCGCCTACAAGGTGCGTATCGCCAAACTGCCGTGGATGTCGGACGAAACGAAGAAGGCGGCGCTACGCAAACTGGAAACGATCAACGTCAAGATCGGCTATCCGGACAAGTGGCGCGATTATTCCTCGCTTGAGATCAAGGCCGACGACGCGTTCGGCAACCGCAAGCGTGAGAACACTTTCCAGCGCGCGCGCGATCTCGTCCGGCTGGCTAAGGGGGCAGACCGCGCCGACTGGGGCATGGCGCCGCAAACGGTGAACGCCTACTACAGCTCGGTGTGGAATGAGATCGTCTTCCCCGCCGCGATCCTGCAGCCGCCGTTCTTCGACTTGAACGCCGAGCCGGCCGTGAACTACGGCGGCATCGGCGCCGTCATCGGCCACGAAATGGGCCACGGCTTCGACGACCAAGGCTCGAAGTCGGACGAGATGGGCGTCCTGCGCAAGTGGTGGAACGAAGAAGACGAACGCCGCTTCAAGGTGCTCGGCGACAACCTCGCCGATCAGTACTCGAAGTTCGAAGCGCTGCCCGGCCTCTTCGTCAACGGCCGCCTGACCTTGGGCGAAAACATCGGCGACCTGGGCGGTCTCAACGTGTCGCTGGAAGCCTACAAGATCTCGCTCAAGGGCAAGGACGCGCCGGTCATCGACGGCTACACCGGCACCCAGCGCTTCTTCTTAGGCTTCGGTCAAATCTGGCGCCAGCTCATCCGCGAAGACGCGCTCAGGAACCAGGTCGTCTCCGACAGCCACTCGCCCGGCGAATTCCGCGCCAACGGCACGGTGCGCAACATGGACGAATGGTACGAAGCCTTCGACGTGAAGGAGAGCGACAAACTCTACCTCGCCCCGGACAAGCGCGTCCGCATCTGGTAACCGGGCAGGGGAGGGGCCCAAACCTCTCCCCAACGCCACACCGCAACACCGTGTTTCGAGGGGATACCAGACCCTTCCGCTTTGCGCGGCGACGAATCACACTGCGACGGAGGGAACGCTGGAACATCGGTTCACGGATATGACGTACACGGCCCACCGCCTCGCCATCGCCGTGTCTCTGCTGGTTCTCGTGAGCCTGGCAAGTGCGTTGGCCCTCACAGCGATCGCCAGGGCAGAGCAGGAGCCTGACAAAGTCCGCACCGTCGGCGAATGGCAGCCGCCGTCGGGCCTGAAGCAGCGTCCCATCTGGCCAGGCGCCGCGCCGGACATGGAAGGCCTCGCGCAATCGCCGGAGAGCGTGCTGACCGTGCAAACACCGGAAGCGCTTGAAGGAAACACCTCTCAAGCGGTCTTCGACGTAAGCGCGCCGACCATGACGGTCTTCCCGCCGAAGGGCGCCAACTCGCGCGCCGCCATCGTCGTGTTCCCTGGCGGCGGCTTTAAGATCCTAGCGATCACCCTGGAAGGAACGGAAATCTGCAACTGGATTGCCTCGAAGGGCATAACCTGCGTGCTGTCCAAGTACCGCGTTCCCAAGAGCAATCACCACTACGACGAGACATGCCATTGCGCCGTGACGCCGAAGATTCCGCGCGCGCTTCAGGACGCGCAACGCACGATCAAACTCGTCCGCTCTAAGGCCAAGGAACTGAACCTCGATCCCAACAAGATCGGCGTGATGGGCTTTTCAGCAGGCGGCTATCTGGTCGTGCAGACCAGCAACATAGTCGAGCCCGCCTACAAACCCGTCGATACGATCGACAAGCTCAGCAGCCGCCCCGACTTCGCCATCGCGTTTTTTCCCGGCCACATCTGCCGCGCCGGCTCGAAGCTCGATCCCGGCTTGCGCGTTACCAAGAAAACGCCGCCGACCTTCCTGCTGCAAGCGTGGGACGACAACGTCGACGACCGCTGCAACAGCACGCTCTACGCGCGCGAGCTTGATAAAGCGGGCGTCCCGGCTGAGGTCCATCTCTTCGCCAAGGGCGGCCACGCGTTCGGTCTCAGGCGCAAGCACTCGCCCGACACCGTCTGGCCATCACTCGTCGAGAACTGGCTCACCGACATCGGCGTGCGCTAAGCGCATCCGCCCCGAGGGGGAGGGGGTCGTATACCCTCTCCGTTTTCAGTGCGTCACTGCGCCACCCAAGGGTGCTCGGCTCCGCGCCTTGCATGCGGGCCGCTAATGTCCGCGGATCTCATACGGCCGGTTCGCAGGCCCCCGCAGCTTGAACGCGGTGAGCCCGCCGAACACATGCCCGGCGACCGTCTGATACCGCGCCAGCGTCAGCATCCGCGAACGCTGGGCCTTGTATCCGCGCGCCTCGAAGGACGTTTGCAGGTCCGGCATGTGCAGCGCGCCCCACGGCACGACGAACACGTCGTACTTGTCGGCCAACGCATCGAACGTTGCCATCAGCTTCTTGTTGCGCGCGTAGAGAATCTCGTCCCAGAACACTTTTCGATCGGCCTCGGAGCATGTCGGCGTCGCCACGGTCGTCTTCGGATCGTCGTCCAACGCCGCGTTGCCCAAGGTCACGTCCTCACGCAGACAGCGTAGTGTCGTCTCCGATAGCTCGGATACGTCGATGTCGGCGCGCACTACATCCGGCCGGGTCTTCGGCAGCGCAGGCGTCGGCGCCGAGGGCTTGGCGGTCTTCGCCGCCGCGTTGGCGGCCTTCGTGGCGTCGTCGCTCGACAAGGCCGGCCCCAGAAGGTCTTCGAACACGTCCTGCGTATCGAGGCCCAACGACGTCGCCGCCTCGCCGCGTGAGGTGTCGCCGTTACCCATCAGACCCTTCTTGTCCGTGACGCCTTCCGCCAGGATCACCGCGTGCGCCGGAATATCCTTGTAGACCGTCTTGTAGAACGACGCCTCGGCGATGTGCGCGGTCGCCACCAGGTGCACGGCCTTCGCGTCGTTGAACATCACCGTCTCGCGCGCCTGGATCTCGCTCCAGGTGAAGCGCAAATAGCCGCCCGTCTGCTGTTCCGCCGCGCTGGCCAGCGCCCACGCACCAAGCGCGGCAAGCCCGACCGGAATCAACGCCACGACGATCAGCGACGCAAAGACGATGCGCAGGAACACATGATCCTTACGTGGCAACAGATGCGCCGCCAGGAACGCCTGACCGGCGCGCAACTGCACGACCAAGAACGCCGTTGTCGCAATGATCAATTGCACCAGCGCCAGGAACAACGACACCGACCGTTCGCCGGTCGCCGCCACGAATGGCGGCGCGCCCACCGCAAACCACAACGCCGCGACGATCAGCGGCACGAACACCCTCTTGGGCAATTGCGGCACGAACGCGACGACGAACACCATCATCAGCGAATACAAGAACACGAGAAGCGCCAGCCAATTGCGCACCTCGGTCAGCGGCGAGGCCCCCGTCGTAGCAAACCAAATCTCGTCCACCAGCGACACGGCCCCATCCGCCGCAAACGCCAGCAGATAAGCGTTTGCCACGAACGTGAAGAACACGAGCACGGAACTGCGCCGCTCGTCCGCGGTACTGAAACTGCCCATCGCCATCGCGAGCGTCTAACCCCTCAAAACGTCGCGCACACGGGCCGATCGACCCGAAGCACCGCTTCCTGCTCAAACTTCACTTTGTACGCATCGACGATCGCGCCGATCGCCTGATCAGCTTCCGCCGACGGCGCATGCAGCCGAACGACCACCTTGCTCTTCTCCGAGATCGTCTTCTGGCTCGCTCCGTCGCGCCAAAACCCCGCGCTGTCGATCACGCTAAAGCCCTCCGCAAAGCGCGGGCTGATCTCGCGCGCCACGAACGCATCCCAATCGCGCGTGCTCACCACGCCGCCTTTAGGCCGGCTCATGCCGAAGAATAGCTGCGTCTCGACCATGGCGTCGCCGCTCGCGCACGACGCCGCGGGCGCGCCGGCTTCCGGCGTGACGCAGCCTGCCAAACTCAAGACCAGAACCACAGCGAAAGTGCGCACCATCAGTGCAGCTCGTTCTTGTGAAAAGCGCCCGCCTTCATGATGGCGCGAAGATGCTTGCCCTGATCCTGAAACAGCCCGAGATCCTTCAGCGGATCGCCGTCGACGACGATGAGATCCGCATGCGCGCCAACTTCGACGACGCCCAACTTCCCCGTCTGCCGCACGACATCGGCCCCGACCAGCGTCGCCTGACGAATAATCTCGATCGGCGACAAGACTTCGGAGCGGAACAAGAACTCGCGCGACTGATCGACCTGCAACTGCCCCAGCAAATCGCTGCCATAGGCGACAGGCACGCCCGCGCGCTTGCAAATCTCAAGCGACTTCAGGCCGCCGTCGATGACGATCTCGTTCTTCGCCAACATGTCGGCCGACAGCCCAAGCTGCCGCCCACGCTCCTTCATCGCGTAGTACGCCACAAGGTTCGCCACCATCAGCGCCTTGCGCTCGGCCATCAGATTCGCCGACGCGACGTCGATCAGATTGCCGTGCTCGATCGTGCGTACGCCGTTCTTCACCGCGCGTGTGATCGCTTCCGGCGTATACGCATGCGCCAACACATAGCGTCCGAAATTATGCGCCTCCTCGACCGCGCCCGCGATCTCGGCTTCGGAATACTGCAAACTGTCGAGCGGATCCCACGGCGAGGCGACGCCGCCCGACACGAAAATCTTGATCTGATCCGCACCCTGGCGCATCTGCTCGCGCACCGCCTTGCGCACGCCGTCGACGCCGTCGGCCGTCTCCAGCACGAACGACAGCGCGTTGCAGCACTTGCAAGGCCCATCACCCGCCGTCCGCCGCCGAGAGTCCCCATGCCCGCCGGTCATCGAAATCGGCCGCCCGGAAATGAACAACCGCGGCCCGGCCAGCACACCGGTCTTGACCGCTTCCTTGATTCCCCAATCCGCGCCGCCCGTATCGCGCACCGTCGTGAACCCGCGGTCCAGCATCTCGCGCATCAACTTCGACGCCTTCGCCGCCATCAACGTCAGCGGCATCGACTCCAGCCGGCCGAGCCCCAACTCCACGAGATAAACGTGCACGTGACAGTCGATGAGCCCCGGCATCAACGTGCCGCCACCGCAATCGACAACGCGCGCGCCGGCGGCTTTCACGGGCTTATCCGAAACCTCCCGGATCACCCCGCCCTCGACCAAAACCTCATACCCCCGCCGCGCTTCATCCCAGCGCGGGTCGAGCAAAGAGGCGTTGCGGAACAAGGTCGTCGCGTTAGTCATAGTGCATCCGAAAGAGTCTCCGGATCATCCGCGACCCGCCCCCGCGCGGCAAGGCGCAACCGGGCTTCACCCCGCGGAAATCGAGGCCAAGCCCGGTGGTTAAGCGGTATGCGTTGGCTAGAGGTCGAAGCGGATACCGACCGTCAAAGTGCTGTCGCTGATGCCCGAGTCGGTTAGCATTTCGACATACCGGTAGTTCGCCACAATCTCGGTGCTCTCCGACACCTCAAGGCTCAGACCCAGCTTAAGCTGCGATGCGAGCTCCACGTCGCTATCGCTAAAGCCCCAAGAGTACTCGACGGCAACATTGTCGGCGCCGACGCCCAGGCCGATCGCCACAGACACGTCCTCGCTAATGGCAGCCTCGAAAACAGCATTCAGCATAAGGGTCGTTTGCTCGATGTCGACTTCCCCAAACCCGTAGTCGGTGGTCGACCGATAGCCAAGTTCGGCTTCGAAACTGACATTCGAAGAGACGCCGCGGCCGACTGTCAAAAGTCCAGCCCATCCAGAGTCGCCCGAACTCGCAACCCCGTCGAATTCGACGCCGCCCTCAAGCGCGAGATACCAAGGCCGCTCATCCGCACCGGCCGGCGCAGCGAAAGCCAGCGCGCTCACGACCGATCCCAACACCAACAAATGACGCATCATATCCCCCGCCAATCCGGCTCCACCCGGACGAAATCCAGAGCCAAAGCTAGCACAGTGAACCGACTAAGGAACCTCAGTTGCAGATCAAACAAAGATGACGTGATCGTTCGGGCACACTGTCGAGAAAGTGCCGTTTCACACCGTGGCCGTTTACGCTATTCACGTCAAAATCACCGACAGGTTGTTTATCGCGCGCCGTGATCAGATCACCCCATCTTCCGCCGCCCTATGACCGCTTGCCGGCGCTCATCGCCCAGGGCGCGCCGCCCGACGCCGCGAACGTTTTGCGCGGCACGTTGTTCGCGAACATCCTGCGCTACGCCAAGGCGTCCTCGCCATTCTACGCCGAGCGCATTCCCGACACGCTGCTTCAGCCGACGGCGACGCAAGCGTTATGGCGAACCGTCCGCACACTGACGAAAGACGATCTCCGCGCGCATGACGGCCTGATCAAAATCGCCAAGCCCCCGCCGTTCGCCGGCGAGACGCGCTCGGCCTGGACGTCCGGCTCGACCGGTACGCCGTTCAACGGCGACATCAGCGCCATCGCCGACTACATGAACGCCCTGGTTCTGGAGCGGCTTTATGATTGGTGGAACATCGACGGTGCGAAGGACATCATGCACCTCGCCGTCGACCGCCAAGGCTATCAGGTCAAGCCCGGCGTTGAAACGAAGCAAGGCTGGCGCCTCGGCGACCCGCGCGGCAAGTACCACCGCCTGACCGTCTCCACCGGTCTCGACGCGCAGCTCGATCACATGCGTGTGCTCAGGCCCGCGTATCTCAAGGTCGCCGCGGTCCACCTTGGAGCGCTGGCCCTGCGCGCGCGCGAACGCAACCTGGATATCGCCTTCGACGCCGTCTTCGCCGGCGCCGCGCCGCTCATGGCCGACGAGCGCCGCTTGGTCGAGCAGATCTTCGGCTGCCGGGTGATCGACATCTACGGCACGGAGGAAATCGGCATCATCGCCGCCGACTGTCCCAGCTGCGGCGCCTACCACCCCGCCATCGACGTGATGCAGTTCGAAGTGCTGCGCAACGATGGCGCGCCGGCCCAAGCAGGCGAGACGGGCCGCGTGGTCGTGACGCCGTATCTGAACTTCGCGATGCCGTTGATCCGCTACGAGACGGGTGACGTCGTCGAAGTGGGCGAGGGGGACCATTGCCCAAACGGCGCGATCCGCCTCAGCCGCATCATCGGCCGTAGCAAGAACCTCTTCACGCAAAGCGACGGCCAGAAATTTCTGCCCTACGTCGCGCTCGGCGAGGTCGCAAGCCTCGGCCCCGTCGACCGCTTCCGTTTCGTGCAGACCAGCCTCACGACCATCGAGTTCCGCTACAAGCTCTCAGGCCCCGGCGCGATCGACCTCGATCGCCTTGCCAAGGTGTCCCGCAAATACCTAGGCCCCGCCTTCACGGTCACCGCCACGCCCATGCCGCCGTCCGATGACGACGCCGGCCGCAAACACCTCGTCTTCGAGAGCTTGATCTAGCCAAAGAAAAAGGGCGGAGCCTTTCGGCACCGCCCTCAAACGCATTTCTTGCGACGCGAGGACTAATCGAGATCGATCGTCGCGCGGCGGTTCTGCGGCTCTTTCACGTTGTCGCCCGTCTTGACGAGCAACTCGCTCTCGCCACGGCCCGACGCAGTGATCGAACCGGCCGAGACGCCCTTCGACACCAGACCCGACTTCGCCGCATTCGCGCGGCAGCTCGACAGGCGGTTGTTGTAGGCGTCCGAACCAACCGTATCCGTGTGGCCCACGATCTGAACGCTGGCCGAACCGTCCGCCTTCGCGGCGTCGGCGGCTTCGCTCAGCACCTTGTCGGCTTCCGGCGTGATGTTGCACTTGTTGAAGCCGAAATAGATGATGAACTGCTTCGGCTCGGCAGTGGGTTCCGGCGGAACGACCGGCGGCTGCGAGACGACCGGCGCTTCGTCCTCATAGAGGTCGTAACGCAGACCGACCGACACCGTATGATTTTCGATATCGTCGAACGCGAAGTTGTCCACGTGGCCGACATGAGGCACGCCAAACTCCGGCTCGTTCACGACCTGATAGCGATACGTGAGCGTAAGATCGAGGCGGTCGGTCACCTCGTATGACAGACCGGCGATGCCCTGATAGGCAAAATTCCAATCGTCGTCGTCCCCGGCGCCCGGGAACGGTGCGTCGAGTTCGGAGCGGCTGACGCCTGCGCCGACGCCGAAGGTCAGGTCAAGGCGCTCGGTCAGCGGAATGTCATAGAGGACATTCGCCACGATCGACAGCTGGTTCAGATCGCCGCCGGTGGCATTGAAGCCGCCCGACGTGACGAAGAGATCGATGTCATTCTTGCGATAGGCGCCTTCGAGTTCGACGCGCCAGTTGTTGTCGAACGCGTAACCGACCGTGGCCAGCACGGACCAGCCTGTGTCGAACTGAAACGTGTCCGTCGTGGTCGGTGCAGACGAACTGAAGCCGACGAGACCGTTGTTGTCGTCGACCCAGTTAGCGCCGCCTTCGAGACCGATGTACCAGCCGTTGTTGCGGGCTTCGGATTGCTGCGACATGGCGATGACGGAGACGGCCGCGACCGTTCCGAGCAGAAGTGCTTTCAGTTTCATGAGAACCCCATTATTGAACCAGGACGCTGCGGAGGGGGCAGCGCCGCCCCAGTTGGCGCGTTTAGTTACCAGCGTGAACGCAGGGGTCAATGCGTAAAACGTAGATTCCGCCAAGTTATTTCGTCGCCTGACGCATGATGACGCAGGAATATAGTCATCAGCGGCGGGATGCGCGCGTTGCGTGCAGGAATCGCCTCCTAGGGGGTACCCCATTAGGGATACGGAGAGGCCCAGCGACACAACGACTCCGGGAAGTCGCACAAATACTCGCGAATCGCGACGATCGAGCAGCGGCCAAGCTTGCCGGTCTCAGGTCATGTGACCGGGGCGGGCCGACGAACGCGGGGACACAGTGATCATGCCGCTTCGCTGACCGTTTCTCTCGCGATGCGATCGGCCGATCCCGTGATCAGCCGCACGCCGCGCTGATACGTCAAATACGACCACGCCCAACTGAGCGCGACGATGAAGCGATTGCGAAATCCGATCAGGAAATAGACGTGCACGAACGACCACAGCAGCCACGCGAACAAGCCCCTGAACCGCGCCCACCCGAAATCGACGACAGCCTTTGAGTGTCCGATCGTCGCGAGGTTGCCGTAGTCGGCATAGCGGAATGGAGGGGGCGGGGCGTTCCCGCGCACTTTAGCGTCGATCACGCTCGCAACGTAGGCGCCCGCCTGCTTCGCTGCCGGTGCTACACCCGGAAGCATCTCGCCTTTGGCGCTCTTGAACGCGGCGGTATCGCCGACGACGAAGATGTTCTCGTGTCCCGGCACCGAGAAGTCGTCGCTCACCATCACGCGGCCCGCGCGATCGCACGACGCCTTCAGCCATTCGCCGGCCGCCGACGCGCGCACGCCCGCCGCCCAAATCACGGTCTTCGACGGCAACGCGTGAGCGCCGACCATCACGTGATCGTCCGTAATATCGGTGACAGCTTGCCCGACGCGCACGTCGACGCCCATCTTCTCAAGCGAAGCCTTGGCCACCGCCGACAGGGATTCCGGAAAGCTGGGCAACAACCGGGGCCCCGCCTCGACCAGCACGATGCGCGAACTCTCCGGCATGATCGAACGGAAGTCCGCGACGATGGACCGCCGCGCCAACTCCGCAATCGCCCCCGCCATCTCGACGCCCGTCGGGCCGCCGCCGACGATGACGAAGGTCAGCAGCGCCTCGCGCTTCGCTGGATCGGCCTCGCCCTCGGCCCGCTCGAACGCCAACAGGATCTTCGCGCGCACGCGTGTCGCGTCGTCGATCGTCTTGATGCCGGGCGCCACAGCCTCCCAAGCGTCCTTGCCGAAGTAGCTATGCCGCGCGCCGGTCGCGATCAGCAGATAATCGTAAGCCACCGGTTCTCCGCTCAAGAGGCGTACGGTCTTGCGCGCGCTGTCCACGCTCGTGACTTTGTCGAGAACCACCCGCGCATTGCGTTGCCCGCGCAAAATGTGCCGGATCGGCTGCGCGATCTCGCCCGGCGACAGCGACGCCGTCGCCACCTGATAGAGCAGCGGCTGAAACAGATGATAGTTGTAGCGGTCAACAACGGTCAGCTCGACCGGCGCTCGCTTCAAGGCCTTGGCCGCAGCAAGGCCCCCAAATCCCGCGCCGACAATAACGACGCGCGGCGTCTGGGATTCGCTCATGGCCCACCTCTTTTTCGAGCGTGGATATAGGTGCAATCGGGGTTGTGGACCAAGCTCAATCTGTGGCTTTGAAGTCGCGGCGACCGCCGCGATTTTTCCCCTAATTGCGCCAAACGTTAACAGCCGTCTCGTCCACCAAGATTGCGCCGAATCAGCCGTTCCCGCATCCTTTGTGAGTGATTCTCTCCAAGCCCAGGTGCGCACATGGCTAGCCCGACCGATTTTGCTCTGAAGCACGGCCTCGCGACGGCCGGCGCGATTCCTTCGACGATCGCCGCGAACTGGTATCTCGAAACGCTCAGCCCCGCGGGCATCGCGCTGATGTTCGTGCTGTTCCTGGCGATCTTCAACATGGCCGCGGCCTTCATCCCGACCGGCCGTAAGTCGACCGACTAACGCGACAACAAAAAGAAGAGGATTTCGATGCGCGGATTCAAACCGGGCCTGATGTTGCTCGTCGGCGGCATGGCGTTGCTCGTCGTAAGCTGCTCACCCGCCCCCGAAAGCAGTTCGTCGGCGCCCGCGTCCGACACCGCCTCCGCACCCGAACCCACTGAAGTCGCCGAGGCGCCCGGTGCCGCGCCGCCACCACCCGCCGCGGTCGAAGCACCTCCGCCCGCAATGTCCGCCGAGCCTCCGCCCGAACCGGAAGACTACGGCGACCTCTCGCCCGGCGCCGGTGCGCCGGATCCCGCAGGCGGCAGCGGCCCGCCGCCCGACATGTCCCACGGCAGCGGCGCACCCCCGCCGCACTACGGCCCGCCGATGCACGACCCGGCGCCGAGCGCGCCCAGCGCCATGCCGCCCGCCGCCGCCGGCGATCCGCCGCTCCGGGGACACAGTGGCGCGAAGGTGCTGAGCTATTACCAACAATCGCGCACGCAGATCGACACGCAGCGCGCCTTCGGCTTCGTCCTGATGCCCAAGGCCGCAGTGACCGCCGAAGACAAACGCACGCAGAAAGACTTCTGCACGACCGTCTTGGCGACGATGGATTTCATGACGCCGGGCGCCGTCTCCGCTTCTGCACCACGCGACGTGCTCGCCACGTATTGGCCCGTCGTCGGCTCGCGCGAATCCTATGAGATCAAGCAAGCCTTCGCCGAACGCAACTGCGACGACCTTATTGCCTGGTACGATTACCGCCTCGCCCGCACGCTGGCCGCGAAAGCGGGCGTCGCCGAACTCACCGGCCCGCTTCTCATCACCTGGCCGTCATCCGGCGCCGAGGGCCAAGCCGCACGCGACCCATTGATCGTCGACTTCTCGAAGGCCGACCACGCCCGCGCCGCGAAGGCGCTGACCTACTGGTTCCGCCAAGTGAAGTCGCGCCCCGACCTGTGGACCAACCGCATTCGCGAAGGCACCATCCGCGCCGAACTTGCCGACGCCGTGAACGACACCGCCGGCGTCGTACTCGCCGTCATGGCCGGCAAATGGGACTCGCTCACCGTCGTAGCCTCAGCAAACGCAACGCCGCTTTAGAACGGCGGCCATGCCGCCAGAAGAATATTGAAACACGAAGCGCACGAAGAACACCAAGACGCCGAGCCAGGAATGGATGCTCCTGGGCGTTTTGCGTTGTTTGGCGCGAAGCGCCATTTTGATCTGATCATTCGAAGGACGCGGCCGCCCTCATTCTTACTGCTTGGTGTTCTTCGTGGTCTTCGTGTTTCAAATCCTAAGACCTAAACAACCATCCGCCGGATGCCGGACCTGAACAGCCTGACGTTGAAGTTCACCAGAAACCCGACGCGATGCCCGGAGAGCCGCAGATAAGTCATCAGCTGCGCTTCATGTATGGGCAGGACAGTCTCTACCGCCTTGATCTCAACGATCACACACGACGCCACCAGTAGGTCCAACCGAAAACCCGCATCCAACCGTGTCCCCGCGTAGGTGATCGGGACCACGGCCTGACGCTCTACGCTCACGCCGCGCAACGATAGCTCGTGGGCAAGGCAGTGCTCATAGACTGACTCGAGCAATCCTGGACCAAGCGTTTGGTGCACGCGGAACGCAGCATCGACAACCTGCGCGGCGACCGCTTCGGTTTCGGGTGACATCGACAGGCCCTGCATGACGGTCAAAATCTACTGCCTGCGCCTGCACCGATCCAGCCAAAACACCGTATAGCCGCGCCCTTAGGGTCGGCTATAGTCCGCGCGCTAAACGAACCCGAGAGTACAATGCCGCGCGCCGAGTTGCTGAAGACGCTTGCCGAGCTGGAGCGCAAAATCCTGTGGCTCGCGAGTTGGACGATCCACAACGCCAATCACCTGCGCGACAACGGCGACGGCTTGAAAGTCGGCGGCCACCAAGCGTCGTCCGCTTCGCTCGCGACGATCATGACGGCGCTCTATTTCGCGGTGCTGCGCCCGCAAGATCGCGTCGCGGTGAAACCGCACGCGAGCCCCAACTTCCACGCCATCCAGTACCTGCTGGGCCATCAGACGCTCGACAAGCTGCAGAACTTCCGCGGCTACAAAGGCGCACAGAGCTATCCGTCGCGCACCAAGGACGTCGACGACGTCGACTTCTCGACGGGCTCGGTGGGCCTCGGCGTCGCGCAAACGCTCTTCTCGTCGCTCGTGCAGGATTACGTCCACGCGCACGGCTGGGCGAAAGACAAGCCCGAAGGCCGCATGGTCGCCCTCATCGGCGACGCGGAGATGGACGAAGGCAACATCTTCGAGGCCCTGCTCGAAGGCTGGAAGCACGGCGTCCGCAACACCTGGTGGATCGTCGACTACAACCGCCAAAGCCTCGACGCCGTCATTCGCGAGGGCCTGTGGTCGCGCTTCGAAAGCATGTTCCGCAATTTCGGCTGGGACGTCGTGATCCTGAAATACGGCTCGCTCCTCGAAGCCGCGTTTAAAGAACCGGGCGGCGAGAAGCTTCGCGACTGGATCGACGCGACGCCGAACCAGCTCTATTCGGCGCTCACCTATCAAGGCGGATCCGCGTGGCGCAAGCGCCTGCTGGACGACATCGGCGATCAAGGCCCGGTCACGAAGTTGATCGAGAAACGCACTGACGCCGAACTCGCGAAGCTGATGACGAACCTCGGCGGCCACGATCTCCCGCACCTCATCGAAGCCTTCGAACGCATCGATCACGACCGCCCGACCTGCTTCATCGCCTACACGATCAAAGGCTACGGCCTGCCGTTACAGGGACACAAAGACAACCACGCCGGCCTGATGACGCCGACCCAGATGCAGGTCCTGCGCGACGAGATGGAGGTCCGCGAAGGACATGAGTGGGACAAGTTCGAAGGCCTCTCGCTCCCCGAAAAGAAACTGACCGACTTCCTAGCCCAAGTTCCGTTCGCGCGCGAAGGCCGCCGCCGCTTCACCGCCCCGCACATCGACGTGCCCGCCACGCTGAAGGTGCCGATCGCCGGCGAAACGTCGACGCAAGCTGGCTTCGGTAACCTGATGAACGAAATCGGCCGCGAGAAAACCGAACTCGCCGAACGCATCGTCACCTGCTCGCCCGACGTGACAGTGTCGACGAACCTGGGCGCCTGGGTCAACCGACGCGGTCTCTTCGCCCGCGAAACGCTGGCGGACACGTTCAAGAAAGAACGCATCCCCTCAACCTTCAATTGGGAATTCGGTCCGAAGGGTCAGCACATCGAACTCGGCATCGCCGAGATGAATCTCTTCATCCTGCTCTCGGCCTTAGGCCTCTCGCACACCATCAACGGCGAGCGCCTGATCCCGGTGGGAACGCTCTACGACCCCTTCATCGCCCGCGGCCTCGATGCGCTGAACTACGCCTGCTACCAGGACGCTCGCTTCATCGTCGTCGCGACACCGTCCGGCATCACGCTGGCAGGCGAGGGCGGCGCGCACCAATCCATCGCCCAGCCCTTGATCGGCATATCGCAAGACGGCCTGTGCGCGTTTGAACCCGCTTATGTCGACGAACTCGCCATCATGCTGCGCTTCGCCATGGACTACATCCAGCGCAACGGCGACGGCGACGCGGACGAACGCACCTGGCTGCGCGACCAAACCGGAGGCTCGGTCTATCTGCGCCTCTCGACCCGCCCCATCGAACAGCCCAAACGCGAGATGACCGGAGACACGGCTCAAGGCATCATCGACGGCGCCTACTGGCTGCGCAAACCCGGCGCCAACGCGCAAGTCGTCGTGGCGTACATGGGCGCCATCGCACCCGAAGCGATCGAAGCCGTCGGCCTCATGGCCGAAGACCGCCGCGACGTTGGCCTGCTCGCGGTCACATCGGCCGACCGCCTCAACGCAGGTTGGACCGCGGCCCAACGCGCGCGCGAACGCGGCCTCATTGGCGCGCGCTCGCACATCGAACGCCTGCTCGGCGAAATCCCACCCGATTGTGCACTGGTCACAGTTCTCGACGGCCATCCGGCGGCGCTCTCGTGGCTGGGCTCCGTCCACGGCCATCGCGTCCGCGGCCTCGGCGTCGAACATTTCGGCCAAACGGGCTCGCTCGCGGAACTTTACAAGCACTACGGCATTGACGCGAATGCGATCATCCGCGCCGCGCAAGCCATTGCGCCCGGCCGCCCGATCCGGCATCTGCGTGTAGCGAATTGAGTTGAGCCCCAGGAGACCCTTCATGCGCAACATTCTCATGTCGTCGATCGCGGCGCTGCCGCTTCTGGCCTGTTGTTCCGGCATGTCCGTTGGCGTTGGAGTCGGCGGCGGTTCCGGCAATGTCGGCGTCGGCGCGTCGACCAGCGTCAATGTCGGAGGCGACAGCCAACGCACGACAGGCAATCAACTCGTCGTCACGATGTACAAGGTCGATGCCAAGGGCATCGGCGCCGAGATTGGCACGCTGATGTTCGAGAACACCCGCAAGGGTCTGCGCATTGAACCGGCGCTCGGCGGTCTGCCGCCCGGCGACCACGGCTTCCACATCCACGAAAAGCCAGACTGCAGCCCCGGCGAAAAGGACGGCAAGAAAGAAGCCGCCCTCGCGGCCGGCAGCCACCACGATCCGAAAGCCACCGGCAAGCACGCAGGCCCGGACGGCGACGGCCACCGCGGCGACCTTCCAGTTCTGAAGGTCGACAAGGAAGGCAACGCGACGGAAATGATGTACGTCCTGCGCCTCGGCGTCGACGATCTGCGCGGCCACGCCCTCATGATCCACGAAGGCGGCGACAACTACGCAGACCAACCGAAGCCGCTCGGCGGCGGCGGCGCGCGCATCGCCTGCGGTGTCGTGGCGAGCCGGTAACCCACATGTCCAAACTCAGAGTCTACGGTTACGCCCGCTCGCGCACGCTGCGCACCCTATGGATGCTCGAAGAACTCGGCCTCCCTTATGATCACGTCGACCTGTCGTCCCAAGCCGGCGGCACGCGCACGCCCGACTTTCTTAAGATCAACCCCGCGGGCCACATCCCGGCCATCGACGACGACGGCTTCAAGATGTCGGAGTCGATGGCGATCAACCTCTATCTCGCCAAGAAGCACGGCAAGCTCCAACCCGCGACGCTGCAAAGCGAAGCGAAAGCGATCCAATGGAGCTTCTGGGCCGCGCACGAAGTCGATCGCCAAGTCGTGCAATGGGTCATCAACACAACAAGCCTGCCTGTCGAACAGCGCAACGTGCAGGCAGCCTTCGCCGCGCGCGAAGAACTCGAATGGCCGTTGCAAGTCCTCGACGGCGAACTCGGCAAACACCAATACCTCGCCGACCCCGACACGTTCACCGTCGCCGACCTCAACGTCGCCGCGGTCCTCTATCGCCTGCTCTTCGTCGACCTGACCGGCAAGCCCAACCTCGATGCGTGGCTCAAACGCTGCTGGGACCGCCCGGCCGCAAAGCGAGCACGGGCGATGCGCGAGTAATTACCTCCAAGGTAATAGATCGGTCGACGCCCCGTCCCTAAGTGTCATGGTCCGCGAAGGCGGACCACCCACGACTTTGGATGCGACACACGCCATGATCATCACCGCCGAACAAATGAACGACAACCCGCTGCCTTTTGCGAAACTGATGGGCGTGCGTTTCGTGTCCATCACGAAGGACGAGGTGGTCGTCGAACTCGAAGTCCGCCCCGACCTCTGCACGGCCCCAATGCCCACGCTGCACGGCGGCGCGGCGATGGCTTTGGCAGACACCGCAGGCGCCGTCGCCACGGTGATGAACTTGCCTGAAGGCGCGAAGGGCACAACCACGATCGAAAGCAAAACCAACTTTATCGGCGGCGCACCGTCCGGCACAACTGTGCGCGGCACGACGACACCGATCCACCGCGGCGGCAAAACCCAAGTCTGGCAAACGCGCATCACCCGCCCCGACGGCAAACTTGTCGCCGTCGTCACGCAAACGCAGCTGGTGCTTTAGAATCGCGCGCCCGACTGGGCGTCGATGAAGTCTTCCGTATCTTTGAGAACGCTCGCGCGCCAACGCCAGCCCCACAGATACGCCGCGAAGATCTCGAAGTGCCCGATGCCGGGATAAATCTTGGCTTCGGCCGTCGATCCGGCCGCGCTCAGCGCTTCAGCCAAATACGTACTCGCGTGCACGCCGACCACGCGATCGCGCGCGCCGTGGAGCAGCAGCATCGGCGGTGCGCCCGCGCGCACCAGCTTGATCGGCCGCGCGCCGTTCGGCTCTACATGCGATGACGCGAAAATGTCCTTGAGCCCCGACCACTTTAGCGGATTGAGCGTGTAAGGCCCTGCAAGACCGACGACGCCCTTGATCGCCGACGTATCGAGCCCATGCACCCGTAACCACTTGGGATCAAGCGCCAGCAGCGTCGAGATATGCGCACCCGCCGAATGCCCCATCACGAACAGCCGCGACGAACTTCCGCCCAGCTGTGCCGCGTGATCGTGCACCCACTTGAACGCCAGCGCCCCATCCTCGACGAAAGCCGGAAACGACGCATGCGGATAAAGATGATAGTCGGGCACGACGACCGCATACCCGCGCGAAGCCATCATCCGCCCGAACAGGCGATAGTACCACCGCGCACCCGACACCCATCCGCCGCCGTAGAGATAGAGAATGGTCGCCTTCACCGCGCTGTCCTTCGGCGCATAGATGTCGAGCTTCTGCCGCGGCAACGGTCCGTATGGCACATGCCGCGTGCCGATGCCGGTACGCAGCGCGAGGCCCGAAGGACCGCGAGCGTCAACATCCGAACGAAAAGTACTTACCTGATCCATGGTCCATAGAGGGCTTCAAGCGGCTTCAGCCGTCAAGCCCTGGAGACATAGATCGACGGTTCCCGGCGTCAAGGGCCGGGAAACGCGCGCAGCAGATCAGTTCAGCGGCGTCGAGAAAGTCAACAGCAGCGCGTGCCCGCCGCCTTTTTCGCGGCCCGCCGCATCGCGCTCGCTGCCGTTGAGATCGTAGCGATACTCGAGTTTCAGCTTCGCTTCGTCGCGGCTCAGTTCCTGTTGCGCGAAGGTCGACAGGTCGACGCTCAACTGCAGCTGACGCGTTTTCGAGCGCGCCGCCAGATTGTCGTCGATGATTTGCGATTGCGCATCGGCTGCACCGAGCCGAAGCTCGACCGTCGGCCCGCCTTCCGGCGCGTAGGCGACCGAAACATGCGGCGCAATCTCGCTGTCGTTGTTGCGAATGCCCAGACTCGTATCGTCTGTCTCGATCATCGAGAGCCCGGCGCCGAACTTCCAGTTGCCGCGGCGGATCTTGTGAGAGATATCCACGAACCGGTCACGCGACCGCGCCAGCGGAATGCTGTCCTCGCCGTCCGGCGTATAGATATCGGTTTTGATGCGGCGTTCCCAAACGCTGGCCGTCGTCTCGCCGAAATTCGTCTCCCACGTCAGCGCGATGTTGGCGGTGCTGACGCGATCGCGCGGTCCAGGCAAAAGCTCCGCGCGCACAATGTCGCCGCGCTCGAACGCCGCGAACACCGACGTCGGCAGGAACGGCCGGATCGGATCGATCGCATCGGCGACCGCCGGCGGAATGACGTCGGCGACCATGACGTCGGCGGTCACGCCGGCGTATTGGCTGCGCTTCAACCACTGACCGCCCTGGGTCAGATTGAACTCCATGCCTTCCTTGCGATAGACCGAAATCTCCGACTGCGCATAGCCGACCGTCACGCCCTGCCGTTTCAAATTCTCGGCGCGCGTCACGAAATCCTGATAGTCGACCTTGACGCTCGCCTCGCCGAACTCAAGCGACGACGACATCGTCGACCACGACCCCGGCAGGACCAAACGGCCGGTCGGCAATTCGCTGATCGCCGTCGCAAAACCTTCCGTCGTCTCGCCCATCTCGCCGTTGACGAGAAGGCGCAAATTCTCGCTATCGATCACTTTCGCCGCAAAACGCGTGCGCCGCGACGTGTCGCTGAGGTGCATCGGCCTGTCGGCCTCACGCAGCTGCGGGTCACGGAAATCGCGCGTGTCGGTTTCGTCGATCGTCTTGGCAAAGTCGGATGTGACGGCGACCCGGCCGTTGAACATCGTGGCGTCGACGCCGACGCTTTCTGTGGCGACGCCGCCGTTCGAGAAGTTCGCGCCGTTCGCCAGCCGGTCGACCTTCACGCCGACCGCAGGCTCAAGATCATACGACCCGCTACGCAGCTTCAAAGTGACGGGAGCGTCATACGGCGTGTTTTCCGCGAAGGGCAGGGGAACGTCCTCGGCCTTGTCCGTATCGTCGCTCGTATCCAGCGACAGCAGATTGACCGTCTGCTGCGTGAACACCCTCGCCCGCAGTTTGTTAACTTGCTCCGTGGCCGCCGTCTTCTCGATCCCTAAAGAGGTCGCGAGTGTCGTGGGCATCAGCCAGAAAGGTTGTATCGGTTCGGCACTCGCGACGTCCGCGCAGACGACCGCACTGCCGGCCAAAAGAAGGGTCCGCAAACCCCTCGGCGCAATCTTCGATTTCGAACGGTGTTCCATGGCGATCCTTGCTCCGCAAGTTCCGCGCCACAGCCGGTTAACCGTCTATCGGCGCGAGAAAGAAACCACGCCGCAGCTTTTGCCGCGTCGTTCAGGCCTTTCCGTCTTTGCAAACAGCAATGGATGTCGTGGGCCACCGCCCCCCGGCGTAACACTGACGCCAACGCCCCGTACGCATACTCGCCCTCCCTAGGCGACAGTCGCGACCGGTTCTGCACTTTCTACGTCAAGTGGAGAATCATGCGACTGTGATTCTGACACGAGCGTAATCTCACTTTCGAGTTAGTCCATAGGGGTCACAAAATAATTCCGCATGCGGATCAATTTTCATCGCGATGCATGCAGCGACGCCATCGCGGCCTGTTACGAGATGTTTCAGCACGTGCGCTTGATCCCAATGGTTACGCCCGCGATCGATCGCTCCTCACACGGACGATCGTCGCCGGACTCATCACGGCGCGAGTTAACGCTGAATACAAATTCCCAGGCGTATGTTTTGATCGTGCAACGTGTTTTCGCAGCGCACCGCATGCGGCGCGCGCATGGTGATCCGAAAGATCCCGATACGCGTAGTCAAAAACAATCAGCCCGTCGGCAAAGCAAACTGCATCGCACGGGGTCGTCGTTAAGGAACCCGGCAGCCGTCCGCGTGTTGGCACTTGGGGGACGGCGTGGCGTGAGCCATACCCCTGCCGCCGGTGGCAGCTGCCTTTTGCGGCGCGATGGCCATATTGCGCCGCAACAGCCAGGGGAGGCAGCTCTCCTGAACAAAGAACCGAATGGAAAAATACGCACAGCTCGGCGAGACACTGGCCCGGATCACGGCAGCGTGGTCCCTGGCGTCGCTATGGGCGACCGTTAAGGACTACACCGGCCGGTTCGGCTACACACATATGGTCGTGGTGGACGCCGCCCGCATTGTCGCCGGTATCCGCGATGCGGTTCTCTACAGCGACGCGCCGCCCGACCTGCTTAGCGCAATCGACCGCGAACTCGTTTACGAAGACCACCCTCTCGTCCGCCACGCGCTCAACTCGCAGTCGCCCTTTCTGATCTCCGATCTGACCAACAGCCCCATGCACCAGGGCGAGCGCTGGACGGAGTTGCTTGCCGACGTGGTCAAGAACGGTGAGGGTCTGGTCATTCCGGTCTGGCGCAATGATGAGCCGCTTGCGGGCTTCAACCTCGCCGGCGAAAAGCCCGACACCTCCGGCCTGACCCGCGCCCTACTTCAGGTGGTCGGCCACGCCGCCATCGAGCGCGCGCTGGAGCTGCGCCAAGGCAAGGGCACCTCGGCCGGCCTGACCCTGACCGTGCGCGAGACCCAGTGCCTGCGCTACGTTGCCATCGGCCATTCCGACGTCGAGATCGGCAAAATGCTGGGCATCAGCCCCCGCACCGTCCGCTTCCACGTCGACAGCGCCAAGACCAAATTGGGCGTCTCGACCAGGGTTCAGGCGATCGCCAAGGCCTTGCGCGAGCGCATTATCGCCGTCTAGGCCTGCCAACTGCGGCAGCACGGCACCAGCCAACGCCAACACGCCCATGCTAAACAGACCCATCCGCGCGGGTGGGGGGAACCGTCCGCGACGGTCGGGGGTGGGGAAACGTGCGCCGTTGGCTCTGGCCATACGCGATCTTGGCGGTCCTATTGTTGATGCTCGGGATGACCGCGCTGGGCACGATGTTGGCTGGCGACGGGGCCGATCGGGCAGCCTCGCAATTCGCGGTCGCTGACGCCGCCGTCATCGAGCCGATGAACCGCTTTCTGATCTCGATGCTGGAGATGATCGCGCCATTCGAACTGCCGTCCTGGTTCAAGCAGATCTACGCCGTCCTCGTGATGATCGCGCTCGTCGGGATCACGCTTTCCCTTGGCGTGGGATTGCTCTTGCTGCCCGTTTTCTATGCGCTCTACCGCGGCAGAGATGCCGACTAGCCGAGAGAGTGCCCGATCCAAATGATCCGCCCCAGCGCTTCCAACGCCGCCGGATCCAAATCCTCGTAAGGCTTATAGCGTGCGTTGTCCGAACTGATGGTCACCCGCCGTGTCGCCGGATGCATCGTCACCCGCCGCACCATCAGCGTATCGTCGAGCCGCAGCACATAGATCCCCTCGCGCCGCAGGTTCGCCTGCGCGGTGTCGACCAGCGCCTGATCGCCGTTCGACAACGTCGGCTCCATCGCATCGCCCGACATCTGGACGACGGCAAGCTGAGACACGGGCGTCGCCGTCAAAGCCTTGAGCCACAATCCGCGGAACATGGTGAAGCTCACCGCATTATCGATGTCGCCCAACGGATCGCGCCCCGCGCCCGCCTTCATGTCGAACACCGGGACGCGCTCATAGTTCGCGACCTCGATCCCGGCCTCCATCGCATCGGATCGCACCTGCTTGCGCGCCCGTGCCGGCTCTCGCATGCGGCCCTCGCCGGTCTCAAGCCAGAGCGAGTCCTGTCCCAACGCCCGCGCGAACTTGGCGGAGTGCTTGGTCCCCTTGGCGCGCCCGGACTCGAGTTCCATGACCGCCTGCTGGCTGATGCCCACGGCCTTGGCGAGGGCAACTTGCGTGAGGCCCAGAACCTCGCGCGCCTTCTTGATCCGCGTGCCCACGCCAGACATCGAACGCATCCTCCCTCAGCCGAGGTCGCCTCGATTCCAAGTCTAACAGGGACCGGCGCTCGTTTTGACGCCGCATTTCCGTCGATTTCCCGCCATCGAGCCCGGCGAACCTACGGCCGCCGACACGCATTGGTGACAAGGTCGCCCTTGCGCGAGGTGCCCGGTTGGGGCTTTTTGGCCGGACAGATGGGTGGGGCGTAAGTGCCGTGACGTGTGACTCCGGCAGTATTCTCGGCTGCACGATCGCAAGCTTCCCGTTGATCATCGGGGGATTGGCGGCGCTCGTGCTGCTGTTGCTCGGCATCCGCTTCGCGCTCAGCATGCGCGACAACTGGCGCCGCCCACCCGAAGCACGGCCCGAGCCAAAGCCCGCACGCCAAGTCACCCCCGGCAGTCCGCTACACCCGCCACCGGCAAACGCAACGCCGGAGAAGCCGAAGGCCCCAGCGCCGCGCCCACCGGCAAAACCGACGCCGCTGCAACTCAGCCTGTCTGATCCGCCCGATCTGTCGCTCGCCGACTTCCAGGGCGACAACAACGTCCAGGGCGACTTCGGCGAACTCATGACTGCCGTCGTCCTCGGTTCGCAAGGCTGGAAGCAACTGCCCTCGAAGCTCCAGGGCCGCCGCGGCATCGATGGATTGTTCGTGCGCGAAGTACGCGGTGGCGGCGGCTATGAATGCCTTGCGACGGAAACGAAGACGAACAGCGGCGGCTACGAACCGAAATCGATGGCGGACGAAAAACTCGCCGCCGACATCGCCGCGCTCTACGAAGTCGGCGCGCTAACCAAATCGAACGCCGACGAACTCCTGCGCGCGCTCGATCAAGGCGCCTCCTTCTTCCGCAAGGAACTCTGGCGTCACGACCTGTCGAACGGCATGACGACGATCAACGAGCTCGGCCGCAAGGGCGAGAAGGGCCGCTCCGTCACGCGCTCCAACGCGCGCCTGATGGCAGCACTCCACATGTCCCTGGAACGCTTCGACCGCCGCTCCGTCTACCTCGGCCGCCCACCCGTCGACGACGAAGCCTAGCGCGCGGCGATAGAGCCGATGACGTCGAAGTCGCCGGCCATCACGGCGTCGAACTTTCCCGACCGCCACGCCTTCTTCCCGTCGCGCACCAGCGGCGAAGCGCCGCCGCGATACCGCCGCACGACCGTGTTCGAAGTCCCCGCGCGCTCAATCGTCGCGCGCAACGTCTTCGCCGCGCTCGACGCCGGTAGGTCGCCGAGCGGCGCGGCGGCCACGCGCACGCGCGCAATCACCCGCGAACTCTCATCGTCGTCGTTGGCTTCGAGGACGTGCAGGCCAACCTCGTCGGTAAGCAGGCGAAACGCGCCGAATCCTGACACCGTCAGCACGACGTCATTGCCCATCGCGTAGTCGTCGATCTGCATCCCGCGCTTGGCGGCCCACCCACGATACATCTTCAGAACCTGCGCACACCAAGCCCGCGCCGCGTGCGCATCGGCCGCCCCTTCAAGCGCAGGCTCGACGGAAAGCACTGCCTCGATCGGCGCATCGCTCAAAGCATCCTCGACGCCCATCTGGGTCACGAATATCTGCCGCGCCAACCGCCCCATGACTTCGCTCGAATGCCCGCGCGCATCGCGTGACTTGTCCAGCCTTTCGCGCAAAGACTCGACCGTCTGCATCGCGGCCTTCACGCGATCCATCAATGCATAGCGCGCCAGCACGCCATGCCGGTCGGCGCGCGACCAGAAAGCAGCGTCCGCCATTTGCCCACCGAGCTGCGCCGCCAAGCTCGTCCACGCTTCGCTATTGAGCCGCACTTTGAGCGCGCTGTACTCGCTCTCCAACACCGACCGTTCCGCAGCCGATCCCTGGCTGTTGTGCACGATCTCAGCCAGCGACACGCCGCCCGCAGGCACGACCGCCGCCGCGTCCGACGTCTCCGCATCCGGATCGACGAACTCGACCTGAATGGCCTTGCCATCGCTGCGCACGAACAGAAACTGATCGCCTTCCGGAAACCGGTGCTCGACAATCGTGGCGGCGAGTGGCGCCAACAAATACTGATCGATCGCACGCTTCAATGGCCGCGCACCCAATTCCGGTGAGAATCCGCGATCAAGCAAAAACTCCAGCGCCGAGTTCTCCCACTCGACCGCCCAGTCGCGATTGCGCAAGCCGCGCCGTTCCAGAACGTTGCGCAGTTCCTTTTGCAAGATCTGCCGCATCAAATCGCGTCGCAGCGGCTGGAACACGATCACCTTGTCCAGCCGGTTCACGAACTCCGGCCGGAACGCCTGACCGATCGCCTGCATGATCTGATCCGACGAGAACGCCGCCGCCTTCGCGCCGAAGCCAAGCGCCGGCGCCTGATGCGACGTGGCCCCCAAATTCGACGTCAGAATGATGATGCAATGCCGGAAGTCGGCGACGTTCCCGCCGCCATCGCTCAGCCGCCCATCGTCGAACACCTGAAGGAACAAGTCCCACACATTGCCGTGCGCCTTCTCGAACTCGTCCAGTAACACGACGGAGAACGGCTGCTTGCGCACGCGATTGATCAAAGACTCCGTCTGCCCGCCGCCCGGATCGCCGATAATCTTGTTCAACGACTCCGGTGTCTTGAACTCGCTCATATCGAGCCGGATCAACCGCTCATCCGACCCGAACAAAAACTCGGCTAGCGTCTTCGCAAGCTCCGTCTTGCCCGTGCCCGTCGGCCCAGCAAATAGGAACACACCGATCGGCTTCGTATGATCGGTTAGCCCGGCCTTCAGCATCGCAATCCGGTCAACGACCGATCCCACTGCTTCGGCCTGACCCATCACACGCGCGTCGAAGAACTGCCGCACCTCGTTAAGCTCGACCCGCTCGTTCCCGTCCAGAATCGCAACCGGCAACCCCGTCACCTGCGAGAGGGTCAGCAGAATATCGCCCGGCGCGATCGCCTTCGCGCCTTCACCGACGCAGCGGTTGAACGTCAGCTTGATGAGGTCGAGCACGCCACCCGGCAATTGCGATGTGCCCAAATACTGCCGTGCCAGCTGCATTGCTTGCGATCCCGTTTCGGGATCGAAGGTGACCTTCGACTCCTTCGTAAGCGCCTGCAGATAAATCTCGACGAACTTCGCCGCGCGCTCTTCCGGCATCGGCACAATTGGCGCGCCCTCGAACACGCCCTTCAGGTTCGGCCGCAACTGAAGAAGCTGCGTCAGCTTCGTCGGCGTCGCCTCACTGATGATGATCAGCCGCCCCGCCATGATCGCTGGTAACACCTGATCCAAAATACTCGCCGTCTGCCCGTGATGCGTCCCGCTCACCGCGATCTGCAGAATATCCGGCACGTACCAAATGGTGCGCTTATCGGCGGTCAGTTCGGCCACCATCCGACGCACGCGTTCTTCAAGCTGCCCGATATAGGACTGCCCCGCCTGCACCTCAGGCCCGCCAGCCTCAAAGATCGTCCAGCCCTTCGCGATCAACCGGTCGCCGAGCAAACGCAAGAACGCGCTCTTGCCGACCTTCGCGTCGCCACGCACGATCAACGACCGCGCCGGAGAACGCACCAACGCGTTCTCCGCCGAACCGAGCAGATCCTTCCACTCCTCGGGCTCGATCAACAAATCATCCGACGTCGACCAAAACCGCCCGAACGCCTCCAGGAAAGCGCGATCAAGCTTCGCCGCGCGCGCGGTCTTCAAGTCCGCGATCAACGCCGTCGCAAACGGATGATCGAGGCTCTTTAAAAACCCTTCGATGTCCGCCGGATCGGACGCATAGGACGCCGTCGCCGCCGGTCCGAACTTCGGCTTGTCGCCCAACTTCTCGACGCGCGTGAAGTAAGCGCGGAAGAGGCCCGGAATAATCAGATTGTCCTGCCACCACGAATCCGCCGCCGCCGCCGGCCCGCCAGGCAACGGCCGCTGCTTCAGCGAACTTAGATACTCCAGCGCGTAATGCATCGCCCACGGCCGCAGTCGCCCGAAGAACGCGAGCACGTCTTTCGACGCCTGTTGTCCGTCCGCGCGCTCCGTCAGCGCAGCAAGCGCCGCGCACGACATCGTCCAGTTCGCACCCAGCGCATACTGGGTCACCGTCTCAAGCGGCACGTTCGTATCCGCAAGCAGCGCGACCGCTTCGACAAACTCGCTGCGATCGGAAAGCTCGCGCGGATGCGCCGTCGCGTCCCCGAAAGCCTCAAGCGGGACACTGAACCGATGCAGTTTCGCGCTCAGCGCCTCGGCGCCGGCAACCGGAGCTGTTGCTTCCAGGGCGTCAGGTGTGGGCGCGGGCGTCGGGTCCGGCGCGCCGCTCTTCGCACCCCGCGTCTCGAGGATTCCGTAACCAACGGCGAGACCCGCGGCAAACCCAACGAGCAGGAAGAGAAGAATGGTCATGGGACAAGGTTATGCCGCTTGCGGCCGCCCGCCCGCAACGCTGGTGCGGAACATTTCGCGCCGCTGCCCGTGATAATCGTTGAGCGCGTTGTGCTGCGTCGCCCGGTTGTCCCAGATGGTTAGCGTACCTTTCGCCCACCGCACCCGGCAGGTGAAATTCTCGTTCGTCTGGTGGCGATAGATGTGCTGCAGCAACGCCTGGCTCTCAGGCACGCTCCACCCCTCGAACCGCTTCGTGTAGACCGGATTGACGTAAAGCGCGGCCCGGCCGCTGTCCGGATGCCGGATCACAGCCGGATGCACGAACTCTTGAAACGCCTCGTCCGACGGCACGATCGCCGTCGACATCTTGTCCTTCACCCGGTCGAGATACCCGCCGGTGCCGTAAGCCGCGCCCGCCGAATGCACCGCGCGCAAATGCTTCAACGTCGCCTTCAGTCCCTCCGACAGCGTCTCATAGGCGAGATACTGGTTCTGAAACACCGTGTCCCCGCCATAGTCCGGCACGTCATGTGCGTAGAGACACGTAAAACTCGGCGGCGCCTCGAGATACGAAAGGTCCGAATGCCAAGCGTTGGCGAAGTTCAACTTGTCCTCGCGCTCCTTCAAAACGCGAATGACGTAGGGCCGGTCGGGCAGCGGCTTCACGAACGGCGTCACCGCGCGTCCGCCAAGCTCATCCGTCACCCGCTCCAGATCGTCGAGCGACATCGACTGATCCGGCACCGTCACGACCAGATGCTCCGTCAACGCCGCGCGCAACACCGCAACGTCGCTCGCGCCAAGCGGCCGCGATAGATCAAGCCCACGCACCTCCGCGCCAAGCGCGCCTGCCAGCCGCGAAACCTTGACGGCCATTACGGCGCCGGCTCCAGCTTCAGCACCCGCCCATCCGGATAATCCGTCGTCACATAGACATAGCCGTCCGGGCTGACTCGCACATCGCGAATGCGCTCGCCCAGCTTGGTCAGCAATTGCTCCTGACTGACGACGTGGCCGCGCTCGTCGAGATGCACGCGGCGCAAGTGCTTGAACGCCAGTGCACCGACCAGAAGGTCGCCGTTCCAAGCCGGAAACTTATCGCCGCGATAGACGGCCAAACCCGACGGCGCAATCGATGGCGTCCAATAGACGACCGGCTGCTCCATCCCCGGCCGCTCCTTGAACGGCGAAACGAACGCACCCGTGTAATCGCGTCCATAGGTAATGACGGGCCAACCGTAGTTCTTGCCCGCTTCAATGATGTTCAACTCATCGCCGCCCTGAGGACCATGCTCCGTCTCAAACAGAATGCCGCGCTCACTGTCGAACACGAGACCCTGCTCATTGCGATGACCAAGCGAATAGATCTCCGGCCGCACGCCCTCGCGCCCGGTGAACGGGTTGTCTTGCGGAATCGTCCCATCGTCGTTCAAGCGAACGATCTTGCCGAGATGCGACCCAAGATTCTGCGCTTGCTCGCGATACTCAAACCCGTCGCCCACCAGAAGCGTGAACGTCCCATCCGGCAGAAACACCAGCCGGCCGCCATAGTGGTTGTTCGTATCCTTCGGCGGCTTCGCCTCGAAGATCACCTGCAGATCCTGCAGTGCGCCGCCGTCAAAACGAGCGCGCGCCACACGCGTCATGTTCGCAGTGTTCGTGCCATGCGCGTAGGTCAGATAGACAAGACTGTTCTCCGCAAACTTGGGATGCAGCACGATGTCGAAGAGCCCGGCCTGACTGCCCAGATGCACCGGCGGCACGCCCGTGATCGGCGCGGCGACCAACTGCCCGTCTTTGATCAACCGCAATTGGCCCTTGCGCTCCGTGACCAGCATCGAGCCGTCTGGCAGGAACGCGATCGAATACGGATGATCGAGTCCCTTCGCGACTTCGGTCACCTTGTAGCCCGTCTCAACCACCTGCACCGGTCCCGGCGGCGGCGGAGGCGCGGGCGGCTCAGGCGGCGGCACATCGGCAAGCGCCATGCCGCCCGCCAGCGACGCGGCAATCACGAACCCCGGAATCAACCGTGCGACAGTCATGGAATGCGTCCCCTCACGTGTTGCGGCGCGCTGTATATTAAGGAGCGTCTGGCGCTGACAGCGGCATTTCGATAGTGCAAGACACGGAACCCTATTTCGATGCATAAGAAAAGGGCAAGGGCAGAAGGGGAGGGCGCGCCATGGTGCGCAGACTTGTCGGTTTTGTGATCGCGGCGCTGGTGATGATCGTCCTCGGCTCGATCGCGCATTCGCTGATGGTGCAAAGCGCCTGGGCCGACGCGGTAGCCATGACCGAAGGCGCCCCCGGCGCGCTCACCATCGGCGACCGGGTCAACTGGATCGTGAGCGACATCGTAGGCATGGAAACGAATGTGCCGCCCTACGGTGCATTGACCACAATCGCGCTGTTGATTGCGTTCCTGGCCGCAGGGCTGCTGGCGCGCTTCACCGGTTTGCGCCCCATCGTCTTCGCGGTTGCCGGCGCGGTCGCGATCTTCGTTCTGTTCTTCCTACTGAAGTGGCAACTCGGCACCGTCGGCGTGTTCGGCGCACGCGGCGTGTTGGGCGTCAGCTTGCAGATGGCTGCGGGTTTGATCGCAGGCCTGGTCTTCGCCCAGTTGACGACGCCGCGCGATGCCTGAGATATCGTGCGCGCAATGACGACCCAGTCTCCCGACTCGCCGCAAGCCAAGTTCATCAGCACGCTGAAAATCGGCGTGGTCTTCGTGGTTGTTGCGCTTCTGGGCTTCGGCCTCGCGCGGTATCTCGAAGAGGGTAAGCGTTTCGACTTCGGTTCGTGGGTCATCATCGCCGTACTCGCCGCCGCAGTCGTAGTTACGGCGGCAATCCGCGCCGCAATGGCCATGCGGAAAAAATAGCGGTCGGACCACAATTTTCACACGCAACCTCCTCCTGTTCCTCGGCTCGCGCTTCGCGGGCACGGTCGCGATGCAGGTGCAGTCGGCAGCGGTCGCGTGGCACATCTATCAACTAACACGTGACCCGTTCGCGCTCGCGTTGGTCGGCCTCGCACAATTCGGCCCGATGTTCGCGCTCACGCTCTACGCCGGCGACGTGGCAGACCGCTTCGAACGCCGCCGCATCCTCGCCGCCAGCTACTTCGTCGAAGCCGCATGCTCGGGCCTTTTCCTGGGTCTCATCTTGGCAGGCGTCACCGAGACGTGGCCGTATTTCTCGACGCTTGTCCTCTTCGGCGCCGCGCGGGCCTTCTCCGCACCAGCCTCGCAATCCTTCTTGCCGCAAATCGTTTCGTCGGAAGATTTGCCCCGCGCGATCTCGGTGGCGTCCACCGTGTTTCAAGTCGCCGTCATCGCCGGCCCCGCGATCGGCGGCGCAGTCCTGCTGCTCGGCACCGATGCCGCCTATGCAATTTCGCTCGTTCTCTTCTTGGCGGGCGCGACGCTGATCTACGGCATTCGCATGACGCCGAAGCCGCGCTTGGAAGCGTTACCCAGTTCGCTGTTCGCCCGCGTTGCAGAAGGCATTTCCTACGTGCGTCGCCGCCAAGAGATTTTCGGCGCGATCTCGCTCGACCTCTTCGCGGTACTGCTTGGCGGCGCAACGGCGCTGCTTCCCATATTCGCCAATGACATCTTGCATGTCGGACCACTGGGTTTCGGCATCTTGAAGGCAGCCCCCGCCGTCGGCGCGGCCGTAACCTCCATCGCGCTGACCGCGTGGCCCATCGGCCGTTTCGCAGGTGCGAAGATGTTCGCCTGCGTTGCCATCTTCGGCGTTGCAACAATCATCTTCGGCCTGTCGGAGAATTTCTATCTCTCGCTTGCCGCGCTGATCGTGTTGGGAGCAACCGACATGGTGAGCGTGAACGTCCGCCATTCGTTGACGCAGCTTGCAACACCAGACCACATGCGCGGCCGTGTTAGTGCGGTGAACATGCTTTTCATCGGCGCGTCGAACGAATTGGGCGAATTCGAATCCGGAATCACAGCTGGTTGGTGGGGAACGGTACCCGCGGTTATTGTCGGTGGTCTGGGCACCCTCGCCGTCGTAGGTATATGGGCCTATCTATTTCCCGCTCTGCGCAACGTCGATCGCTTGAGCGACCTTAAACCTGACCAGTGAAAGGCGGTCCCGATGGAACGCACGGCCATGTGTTGCTGCGGCCAGCTTCGCGCAAAAATCAATGGCGAGCCGACACGCGTCGTCATCTGCCATTGCTTCCAATGCCAACGCCGCTCCGGCAGCGTGTTCAGCGACAACGCCTATTTCCCTCGCGCCGCTCTCCTCGCGGTTGAAGGCGAAGCGCACGAATTCTCCCGCCCCAGCGAGCGCGGTGGCAAGGTGACATTCCACTTCTGTCCGAAATGTGGATCGTCCGTGTACTGGGATCTGTCACTGGAACCCGGAATCGTGGGCATTGCCGTGGGAACCATGGCCGATCCTGGTTTTACCAAACCGTCACGATCGGTCTTCGGTGTTGCCCGTCACCATTGGGTTCCCGAGGTCGAGGGAACCGAGGCATTCCTTGCCGATCACTGGGGACCACGCGAGTAACTGCACGCAAAGGTTTGACATGGCCCGCCACACGTAAGCACAGTTGTCCTGATGCGTGGAGCCGGAACGGCGCATCGTCGTTATGTCCGGCTTGGGTAGTGTTGTGGGGGTTGTCTCAATGCGAAATTGGATTGCGGGCGCGCTTGTCGCTGCCGCCACGACTGCAAGCGCGGGCGCAACGGAAATTCGCTTGGGCGTTCTCGCGCACGATCCGCTGATCCAGAAGGAAGGCGGCGTCGATATCAACGCCGAACTCTTCTTCAACGGCTGGACCGGCAACGAAGGCGAATGGCAACTCCGCCCGTCGATCGGTGTCACCGCCAACCTCGAAGGTGACACCAGCTTCGCCTACGTCGATCTCAATTACGGCGGTCCGATCTCGGACTCTTTGTTCTTGGAATTCGCCGTCGGCGGCGCCATCCACGACGGCGAACTCGAAACGGCCGACCCGGACCGCAAAGAACTCGGCGGCCGCGTCCTTATCCACGCCGCGATCTCGCTTGGCGTCATGCTGACCGACAACATGTCGCTCTCGATCTATGGCGACCACATGTCGAACGCCGGCGTCGAAGAACGCAACGAAGGCCTGGAGACCCTGGGTCTGCGCGTCGGCTTCAAACTCTAACGCCATCCTTTACGTCGTCATGGCCGGGCCTGACCCGGCCACCCAGTGGCCGCGCGTCTGCGCGGCCTTAAGACTTTGTGTGTTCATCGAAAGTTGAAAGCGTTTACGGCGCGCACAGACGTGCGGCCACTGGGTGGCCGGGTCAGGCCCGGCCATGACGGGTGTGAGCTTACTTGATCAAGATGGCCGCGATGCGCTCGTTCTGCATCTCGGTCGATCCGTCCGTGTAGCTCGCAACCCGCGCTGACGCGAGGTGCCGCAGGAACGGATACTCTTCGCGCAACCCCGCAGCCCCCATCAGCTGACAAGCATCCGAAATCCGCCCGACCGCCATGCGCGTCGCAAACTTCTTCGCATGCGCCGAAGCCAACGCGGCGTCCTCATTGCGCGCAATCAAATCGGCAGCCTTCGCGACCAACAACCGCCCAGCCTCGACATCCGTCGCAATGTCGGCAGCCATCCACCGCCAACCTTGCTTTGCCGACAGCGCACTACCGAACGCCTGCCGCGCCTTCCCGTAAGAAATCGCCGTCTCCAAACAAGCATCGACCATCGCACAGCACATCGCCGCGACATACGTCCGCGCTTGATTGACGCCCGACATTGCCTTCTTGAACGCAGGCCCCGGCAAGGACACGACCTCATCCGCCGCCACGCGATAATTCACAAGCTTGAACCCGCCGGCCCCAATCACGCCGCCGCCCGCCAGCCGCTCATACGGCGTCCGCTCAAACCCCTCACGCCGCCCATCGACCAAGAACGATCCGATCCCGCGCGCACCGGCGCCGGGATCCGTCTGCGCATAAGCGATGAACACGTCGCCGAACGCCGCGTTGGTGATCCATCCCTTCTCGCCGTTCAGCACCCAACTGTCGCCCTCTTTCACCGCACGCGTCTTGATCCCGCCAAAGTCGCTACCCGCGTTGGGCTCACTCAGCGCACTCCCGCCGAACCGCTCGCCCGCCAGCATCGCGGGGACATAACGCTCCGCCACCGCCCGCGGCATCTCAGAGGCAATCCGCGCGGCACACCCGGCCGTGTTGGTGAGGCTGAACGCAAAGTCATACGAATGCCGCGACAGCAATTCGAGCAACCGAAGCTTGTCGTGAAAACCAAGCGCGCTTCCGCCCCAATCCTTCGACGTCTGAAAGGAAAGCAATCCAACTTTAGCCGCCGCCTTCAAGGCATCGACGGCCATCACGCCATCGCGCGCCCACCGCGCCGCGTTAGGCGCGACATGCGCCGCCGAAAACGCATGCGCCTTCTCCAACAGCTCGCTCAAAGGCCGAGCGCCTTTCGCGCAAACGCCGTCGTCGCCGCGTAATCCGCCTTGCCGTTCGGCGCGCGGAACAGCCGCTCGATCGCGACAATCCGCTTCGGTGTTTTGTATCCGGCGAGCGCGCCGCGCACATGCTTGCGCAGTTCTTCTTCGTCGAACCGCGCACCAGGCGACAGCTCGACGACACCTGTCACCGCATTGCCCCACTTATCGTCCGGCACACCAACGACCAGCGCATCCTCAACCGCCGCGTGCAGCTTCAAAATCTCTTCGACCTCTTCCGGATAGACCTTCTCGCCGGCCGTATTGATGCAAACGCTGCCGCGGCCCAGCAACGTGATCGACCCATCCTGATGCAGCTGGCAGTAATCGCCCGGGATCGACCACCGCCGCCCGCCGATCGTGGGAAACGTCTTCGCCGACTTCGCCGGATCCTTCCAATAGCCGACCGGAATATTCCCGCCGCGCGCAATGAACCCGGGCTCAGCCGCGCCGGGCGACAGCGGCTTGTGATCGACCGTGAACACCTGAACGTCGTTGCCGAGCGTGAACTTCGCCGTAGCGACCTCGCCGTCCTTCGTCGTAACCGCCATGCCAAACCCGACCGCCTCCGACGACCCAAATGAATCGATGAGCGTCACCTGCGGAATATGCTTGATGATCCCGTGCTTGACTTCCTGGCTCCACATCACGCCGGAGGAAATGATCATCACCAACGCCGACAAATCCCACCGCCCAGGATTCTCGTCCAACGCCCGCAGCATCGGCTTAGCGAACGCGTCACCCACAATCGCAATCTGCTGAGCCTTATGTTTCGCCGAAGCATCCCAAAGCTCCACCGCATCCAGACTTGGCGCTTCAAGCGTGATCACGCACCCGCCCATGGCCAGAGCACCGAACGAGGTCAGCAATCCCGTCCCATGCATCTGCGGACAAGCCGGAATGAACCGGTTGCCCGGCCCTTGCTCGCGCACGATCTCCGCGTGCTCGGCATAGTTCGTCGGCACCTTCGCCATCAGCGCCGGGTTCAACTGCGTCTGCCGCAAGTCGTCATGCCGCCACATCACGCCCTTTGGCATGCCGGTCGTGCCGCCGGTGTAGAGAAAGAACAAGTCGTCCGGCGACCGCGCGATGCCCAAATCGCCCGTCGCCTGCGCCGCGATGAACCTCTCGTAGTCCTGCGCGAAGCCGGGCAGGGGCGTATCGTCGATCTTCACCTGCAGCCACGTCCTCACCCCCGGCAGCCGCCCGCGGACGTCGGCGATCAGCGGCGCAAACTCGCTGCCGTAAACGACGATGCGCGCATCCGAATTGTCGAAGATGTAGAAAAGCTCGTCCGCCTTATAGCGATAGTTCACGTTCACATGAACGAACCGCCCCTTAAACCCGGCGACGGTGGCCTCCATGTACTCCGGCCGGTTGCGGATCAAGATCGCAAGCTTATCGTCCGCCTGATGCCCGGCGGAAATCAGCCCGCGCGCCAGCGCATTCGTCCGCGCATGAAAATCGCGCCACGTCGTAACCTTGTCGGCATGGATTAAAGCCGGCGCATCGCCCGGCACCACTTTCGCAACCGCATCAAAAATATCGCCGAAATTCCAGCCCGACATACCCAATTCCTCCAATATCTTTTGCCGGAGCGTACCCCAATTCCGCTGCCCGGCAAGCATGCGCAGCGTGCGTTTGCCCGTTGCACGCCCGCGTCCACTCCGCAATCATCCGCCCAACGAAGATATGAGGAGGCCGCCGATGCCCTATGTCGCCAACCGTGTCATCCACGACGCCGACTCGCATCTGATGGAACTGGCTGATTGCCTCGATGGGTTCATGGATTCCGACACGCGCGCCCGCTACGACGCGCTGCCGAAAGTGAAGGCGTGGCCGCGCGACGGCAAATGGGTGACCGACGCACGCGCCAAACAAGCTGACCCCGCATTCCGCAAAGACGCCGCCGAAAACATTCTCCTGCGCAAGAACTACGAAGCCCTCGGCGCCTTCACGAAGGAAGACCGCCCGCGCGCACTCGACGAACTGGGTTTCGCGAGCCAACTCGTGTTCACCACTTGGTGCCTCGGTAACTTTGCGCTCGACCAGTCGAACGACATCGACCTCGCCTACAAGTCGGCAGAGGCCCACAACCGCATGATGGCCGCCTTCTGCGCCGTCGATCGACGCTTCCTCGGCACGGCCTACGTCCCGCTCGCCGACTTCGACCGCGCCAAAGAAACCGCGCGCAACGCCATCGCCATGGGCCTCAAAGGCTTGATGATCCCCTCGCGCTGCCCGAACGGCCATTCGCCAAGCCACATCGCCTTCGATCCAGTCTGGCGCATGGCGGAAGAAGCGCGCCTGCCCATCCTCTTCCATGTCGGCGGCGAGGAGAAGATCAACCCCGACTACTTCAACAACGGCCTGCCAAAGGTGAAGGACTTCCACGGCGGCGAAGAAAATTTCACCTCCGTCAGCTTCATGATGATCCCGCACTCGGTGATGCTCACGCTCGCCGCACTGATCTTCGACGGCGTCCTCGACCGCCATCCGAACCTAAAGATCGGCGCGATCGAACTCGGCGCGTCGTGGCTACCCAGCTGGATGCGCTACCTCGACGCCGGCGCCGACGCCTTCCGCAAGGGCGAAGAGCGTCTGAAGAAACTGACGCTGAAACCCAGCGACTACGTCAAACGCCAAGTCCGGGTCACGCCATACCCGCACGAAGACGCCGGCTGGATCATCCAAAACAGCAGCGACGACATCTGCCTCTTCTCCTCCGACTACCCGCACGTCGAAGGCGGCCGCAACCCACTCAAACGCTTCGACGAAAGCCTCGCCGCCGTCTCGCCCCAGGCACGCGAAAACTTCTACGCTGAAAACTTCATCGACCTGATGGGCGAGGGCCTCCCCGCCGACCTCCGCCACCCGAAACAGCGGACCGCCGCATGAAGATCGTCCGCCGCGCCACGATCCACGACACGCAGCGCGAACCCTTCCGCGAGGTCAAATGAGGATCCCCGCCATGCCGCCCTGGCGCCTGCCGAAATCGCTGGCCGGCCTCGCACCCATGGCAAAGCCCGTGGCGCTTTACGCCCTCGCCCTCGCCACGGGGGCGTTCGCGCTCGAATGGCTCGAGTACAAATACGTCACCCGCGCCTTCGCGACCGAGATCTACGTGGTCCTAATCGCGCTCGCATTCACGGGCCTCGGCATCTGGGCCGGCTACCGCCTCACCCCGAAGACCACCGCCCGCCCGTTCGAACGGAACGAGGCGGCCCGAAAAGCGCTGGGCTTGACCGACCGGGAATTCGAAGTGCTGGAACGCCTGGCCGCCGGCGACGCCAATAAGGAGATCGCGCGAGCGCTCGATATCTCCCCCAACACCATCAAGACCCACATCGCCAACCTCTTCCAAAAGCTGGAAGTTGAGCGTCGCACCCAGGCGATCCAAAAGGCGCGCGAGCTCCGCCTCATCCCCTAAAAACTGTCGCCTCAATGGCGGATTTTCGCGAAATCACCCTTTGGGGCGATACCGAAACCGCCCATTCCCACGTATGCGATGAGGGGACGACAGCGGCACGAGGGGGGCATCAGCCATGCACTCGCAAGACGTCACGCGCCGCGCGGCGCTGGCGCTGACAGCAGCCGCAGCGATGGCCGCCCAAGCGCAAGCGATGGGTCTGACACCAAAGGGAGAGATACAGATGGAACGCATAACTGGAATCGGCGGCTTCTTCTTCCGCTCGAAGGACCCCAAGGGGCTCGCCGCCTGGTACCAGAAGAACTTCGGCATCACGACGGTGCCTGAGGACTACGACGGGCAGCCCTGGCGTCAGGAGGCGGGCACGACGGTCTTCGCGCCCTTCAAGCAAGACACCAGCTACTTCGGCGATATGCGCCTGCAGTGGATGATCAATTTCCGCGTCCGTGATCTGGACAAGATGGTGGCGCAACTGCGCGCGAACGGCTCGACGGTCGAGGTCAATCCCGAAACCTACCCCAACGGGCGCTTCGCCAAACTGAACGACCCGGAAGGAAACCCGATCGAGCTTTGGGAACCCGGCGGCGTCGACAAAAGCTAACCGCCGACCGGACAGCCTCGCTCAACAACCCGCAAAGGGCACAGCCCATGACCAACTACATCTTCCTCTTCGGCACCTTCGCCGGCCTGATCATCATCGGCGCGATGATCGCTCTCATGGTGGCCGGGGCCGACAGCCCGGACTCCTGGTGGGCGCACTCGATGTATCTCGGCTACCTCATCATGTTCGTCGCGCTGTCGATGATCTTTTTCGCCGTGAAACGCTATCGCGATCAGGACCTGGGCGGCGTTATCAAGTTCATGCCCGCCTTCCTGATGGGCGTCGGAGTCGCGATGGTCGCCGGGATCATCTACGTCCTCGTCTGGGAGGTCTATCTGGCGGCGACGAACTACACTTTCATGGACGCCTACGTGGCCGGGATGCTCGAGTCCGAGCGCGCCAAAGGCATGTCCGCCGAGGCGCTCAATGCCATGGCCAAGGAACTTGAAACGTTCAAGGTTCAGTACAAGGACCCGCTCTTCCGCCTCCCCATGACGTTCCTCGAAATCTTCCCGGTCGGCCTCATCGTGGCCCTGATCTCGGCCGCCATCCTGCGCAACCCGCGCGCGCTGCCCGCGCAAGCTTAAGCGAGGCGAGAAGGCGGGCGAGGGCAACCAATGCCCGCCTCCTCGCGAATCTGCTCAATCCCGAAACACGCACCACGCGAATACGAGCGCGTCCAGACGAAACCCTTTGGTGCGCCGCCATACCTATGCCTTGATCGGCCCGAACTATCGCGTCCGGGTATGAGGGCAAGTACGCATGTCGGGACTAGAGTTGCTGTTGACGCCCGAAAACGTGGCGACATTTCTGACGCTGACGTTCCTCGAAATCGTACTGGCCGGCGACAACCTCGTCCTTATCGCGATCCTCGCCAGCAAATTGCCGGAGCATCAACGCCCGCTCGCCCGCCGTCTCGGCCTCCTGGCCGCCGTCGTCACGCGAATCCTGCTGCTCTTGTCGCTCTTCTGGCTCTCTCATCTTGAGGCGCCGATCAAGCTCTCCGACACGCTCTCGATCACGCCGCGCGAAATCGTCTTTACCGTCGGCGGCATCTTCCTGCTCTGGAAGTCGATCACGGAATTGTTCGCGGTCCTGTTCGGCATCGAACCTGGACCGAACGTCAAGACAGTGCATCAGGCGTTCATGTGGGTGATCCTGCAGATCGCCTTCTTCGACATCATCTTCTCCCTCGACAGCGTCATAGCCGCCATCGGCATCGCCGAGCACGTGGAGATTATGGTCGCCGCCATTCTGGTCGCGACCGCCGTGATGTTCTTCCTGGTAAACCCCATCTCGACCTTCATCGAAAGCCACCGCATCGTGAAGGTGGCGGCGCTCGACCTCTTGGTCCTGATCGGCGCGTTCTTGATCGCCGAGGCCTTCCATTTCGAACTGCCCAAGATCGAGCTCTACGCCGCTCTCGTCGTGGTGCTGATCTTCCAGGCGCTGCTGCTATGGCTTCGCGGCCTCCCGCGCAACGTGCGCTATGGGCTCATCATCCTGGGAACGGTCGGCCTCGCGGCCTTCGCCATCCTCCTCGTGAGGGATCCGGCATTGGCCGATGATCTGCGCGCCCGCACGCTGGACGCCTGGCACACGGTAACCAAGGCGATGAACGACACGGCCGAGTCCGTCAAACGAATGCTGCCCGCGAAGAAATAGGGCGCTTGCGGAAAGCCCCGTTCCGCCCGTAAACAGCGCCGCATGCTGCGCCTGACCGAACTCAAACTGCCGCTGGAACACACGGACGCAGACCTGCGCGCCGCACTGATCAAGCGTCTGAACATCGCCACGGGCGATCTCATCGAGTTCACCGTCTTCCGCCGCGGCGTCGACGCGCGAAAGCCCAAGGCGATCGTCCTCATTTACACCCTCGACGTCGCGCTGAAGAACGAAGCGGCAATCGCGAAGCGCCTGGCGCGCGACCGCAACGTCACCCCCGCGCCCGACATGGACTACCGCTTCGTCACACACGCCGAGAAATCGCCCGCAAAACGTCCCGTGGTGATCGGCGCCGGCCCCTGCGGTTTGTTCGCAGCGCTCATCCTTGCGCAGATGGGCATGAACCCCATCGTACTCGAACGCGGCAAAGTCGTCCGTGAACGGACAAAAGACACCTTCGGCTTCTGGCGCAAACGCATCCTGAACCCGGAATCCAACGCGCAGTTCGGCGAGGGCGGGGCAGGGACCTTCTCAGACGGCAAGCTCTACAGCCAGGTGAAAGACCCGCGCTATCTTGGCCGCAAAGTCCTCACCGAATTCGTGAAGGCCGGCGCCCCGCCCGAAATCCTCTACGTGTCGAAGCCGCACATCGGCACGTTCCGCCTGGTCACGATGGTCGAACACATGCGCGCGACGATCGAAGCCTTAGGCGGCGAATTCCGCTTCCAAACCCGTGTCGAACGCATCGTCATCGACAAAACGAAAACAGGCGAACGCCGCGTCGAAGGCCTGATCCTGTCGGACGGCACAACGCTCGAAGCCGACCACGTGGTCCTCGCCGTAGGCCACAGCGCCCGCGACACATTCCAAATGCTGTACGACGAAGGTGTCTACATCGAACCGAAGCCGTTCTCGATCGGCTTCCGCATCGAACACCCGCAATCCCTGATCGATCGCGCACGCCTAGGCCCGAACGCAGGCAACAAACTGCTGGGCGCCGCTGACTACAAGATTGTCCACCACGCCTCGAACGGCCGTTCCGTCTACAGTTTCTGCATGTGCCCGGGAGGCACAGTCGTCGCGACAGCGTCAGAACCCGGCCGCGTGGTGACGAACGGCATGAGCCAATACTCACGCAACGAACGCAACGCCAACGCCGGCATCGTCGTCGGCATCACGCCGGCGGATTATCCGGGCCACGCACTCGCCGGCATAGAATTCCAACGCCACTGGGAAGCTGAAGCCTACAAAGCCGGCGGCGAAACCTATTCAGCCCCCGGTCAACGCGTCGAGGACTTCATCGCCGCCCGCCCTTCAACCGAGCTCGGCACGGTCACGCCGTCTTACAAACCATCAGTAACGCCGACCGATCTCTCAACCTGCCTTCCCGACTACGCGATAGCCGCAATACGCGAAGCCTTGCCCGCCTTCGACCGCCAAATCAAAAACTTCGCACTTCCCGACGCCGTGCTAACGGGCGTCGAAACCCGCACGTCTTCCCCCATCTCTATCCGCCGAGACGAAACGTTCCAAAGCCTCAACACCAAAGGTCTCTACCCGGCAGGCGAAGGCGCAGGCTACGCGGGCGGCATCCTCTCCGCCGCCATCGACGGCATCAAAGTCGCCGAAGCCGTGGCGCAAAATAGCGTCGATACGCTCACTGCGGCGTGAAACGTCCCATCACGGGATTCCATCCGTCGCCATGTCGGCAACCTTAGAGCGTCCTGAGCCGTTCTCACTCTTGTGAGCCCCGAAGGACCGTCGCGCCGTGAACACGAAGACCGCCGCAAAAGACTTCCCCGTCGTCTGCGTGGGCGGTTCGGCGGGTGGGCTTGACGCCTACATCAGGCTTCTAAAGCATTTACCCGCAGACATGGGCGTCGCGATCGTTATCGTGAATCACTTGCGCCAAGTCGCGACGCGCCTCCACGAAATTCTGCCAAACTACACCAAGATGCCGGTCGAGCTGATCACCGACCGATTGCTGATCGAGCCGAACCACGTTTACATCATCCCCGCGCAGCGCGACCTGCACGTCTATGACGGCGAGTTTCGGCTCAAGCCGATATCGAAGCCGCGCGGCTGGCCCGATGTCATCACCGTCTTCTTGCAGTCGCTCACCCGCAATTGGGACGGCAAGCTGATCGCCGTCATCGTCTCCGGCTACGACGGAGACGGCGCCGACGCGATGTGCGGCATCAGGGACGTCGGCGGCATCACCATCGCTCAAAAGCTCGACACCGCCCAACAGCCGGACATGCCCAAGAGCGCCATCGCGACCGGCTGCATCGACTACATCCTCTCGCCTGAAGATATCGCCGACAGAATCGCGTGGATCGCATCGCACGGCCGATAGGGTTGTGCGCGGCGTCAAACCGTCGGGACCGTCCCGCCGTCGATCACATACTCGCTGCCGTTGATCGACGCGGCGCGATCCGACGCCAGGAACGCAACGAGTTCCGCCACCTCCTCCGGTCGCCCCGGTCGCCCGATCGGAATGCCGCCGAGCGACTGCATCAACGTGTTCCGTGCCGCTTGCTCGTCGACGCCGTCCGCCTCCGCCAATCGCACGATCAAGCGATGCGCAGCCGATGTCTCGATGAACCCCGGCGCCACGGTGTTCACGCGCACGCCCTTCGGCCCCACCTCCTTCGACAGCCCTTTGCTGTAGGTCGTGAGCGCCGCCTTCGCCGCCGCATACGCCAGCGTGGACTCGAAGAGTGGCAACCGCCGCTGAATCGAGGAAATGTGTATGATCACGCCCGCACGACGCTGCAACATGCCCGGCAAGACCGCGCGATCGAGACGCACGGCGGCGAAAAGGTTCGTATTGATCTCACTCTGCCAGTCGTCGTCCGACAGCGCGAGCGCGCCGCCCCCCGGCGCCGACGATCCGCCGACGCCGTTGATGAGAATGTCGACGCCGTCGAACGCGGACATCACGGCCGCGGCGACTTTGTCCGCGCCCTCGCGCGTCGAAACATCGGCCTGAACGAACAGATCCACAGTCTGACCGGCCGGCAAGGGCGAGCGCGCGGCTGTCGCCACCCTGGCGCCGCCGGCCCTAAGTCGGCGGACAATGGCTTCGCCCATACCTTGCGTGCCGCCGGTCACGAGTACGCGCTTACCAGCGAACTCGCTCGCATCAAGCGCAAAAGGTCGCGGCCCGCTCACGTGACGATCTCAAGGCGCGAGATCTTGCCGCCGCTGAGCGTGAACGCGTACTGCAACTCGACCGGACTACCGGGGAAGTTACCGGACACGCGGCCTGTCACGATCGTTCGGCCGTTTGCTTGCGCCGCACCAAGCACCTCGACGATCGGGTGATACTTTTCGACCGACTCGGCCTTCCAGGCGCGAATGGCGGCAAGACCACGATGATCGCGCCCTTCGTCGCGAACGACGGCGTCGTCGGCAAAGGGCTGGGCGGCATCGCTCGCGTCATGCGCGTTCGATCCAGCTATGTAATCGCCGATCGGCTTGGGAAGGGTGCTGGACATTTTGGGTCTCCGTTGGAGGCGGGAAACGCGCGAAACGGGGCCGCGCGTTGTGTCCTTTAAAGGATGGGAATAGTCTTCCCGCGTGACAAGAACGCACGAGAAAGTGGGCAACGCACCGGAAGGTAAGCGTGAGCGCCCGGACTACACGCCGATGTCCGCCGCGCGCGGCGTCGAAGAAATTCTCGCCATGTTGAACGGCCGCTGGAAGCTGGTGATTTTGTTTCACCTGTTCGGCGGCAAGGTCATGCGCTTCTCGGAACTCGAACGCGCGATCCCCGACGTTTCGCAAAAGATGCTGGCGCAACAACTGCGCCAACTCGAAGACGACGGCATCGTCAAGCGCACCGTCTATCCGGAAGTGCCGCCGAAAGTCGAATACGCGATGACTGAGTGGGGACAGTCGCTCTGCCCCGCACTCGACGAGTTATTGAGATGGAACGAGAGAAGCGAACAGCCCGGCTGAACGGCGAAACCTATTGCACGTCCGTCTCGGGCGGCTTGCCGTCGGAATGCTCGGTCTTCCAGCGACCCTTCTCATCCTCGAACTGAATATCGCGCGGCGCCGTCGCCACGCGCTGCTCGCCCGCGGCGCGCTTCGCGGCGGCTTCCGCTTCGGCGCGCGTGCGAAAGGTCTCGGCGAACACGTCGCCCACTTTGTAGGTCCAACCGCCGTCATGCTCGACGACCTTGTAGTGTACGTGGGTCATAAGGTGCTCCTGCGGACTGCCGCTACGGCTGACATAGGCCGACGTCTCGCCAAAGGAAAGCTGGACTTAGGTGTTACCGCCGCTCGACAGCCCCGCCGCGATCCACTTACCATACCACCCGCGAAACGCGGACCCGATCCGCGACACCTGGGAGAGCCACATGAAACTCGAAGGCGGATGCTACTGCAAAGCGCTGCGCTACGTCGCCGAAGGCGAACCGATGATGAAAGCGCAGTGCCACTGCCGCGAATGCCAATACCTGACCGGCGGCGGCGCCAACTACTTCATCGCGATGCCGATCTCAGGCTTCAAATACACGAAGGGCGAACCGAAAAAGTTCAGCCGCAAAGATCTCGAACGCCCCGTCACCCGCGATTTCTGCGCCGAATGCGGCACCCAAATCGTCACCCGCCCGCCAGGCTTCCCCGCCGTGATCGTGAAAGTCGGCACCCTCGACGACCCAAAACAATTCGAAGGCCCGAACCTCGCGATCTACACGATCGACAAACAACCCTTCCACGACATCCGCCCCGGCCTGCCGACGTTCGAGCGATTGCCGGGATAAAAGTTCGCCGACAGCATTCGGAGTGCGCGCCCGGCCTAAGCGAGGCGATGGTCCACCCGTCTCAACGGGGTGGCGCGCATGTCTCACTTTCTCTTTCTGCATGGCAGTTGGCACGGCGCCTGGTGCTGGCACAAGATCCTGCCGCGGATGGCAGCCGCCGGGCACCAAGCGGTTGCCATCGATTTGCCCGGCCGCGGCCGCACGCCGGCAACGCCCGCTCTCGTCGGCCTCAAGCATATGGTCGACGCCGCCGAGGCGGCGCTGGCGCGCCAAGACAAGACCATCGTCGTGGTTCACAGCCGCAACGGCATCGTCGCCTCTAGCCTCGCCGAACGATTGCCCAACCGGGTCGCGCAAACGATCTACCTCGCCTCGTTCATGCTCCCGTCCGGTCGGCGCGTGCTCGACTACGTCCCCGACAAGCAATCGCTGATGCCCGGCAACGTCACGGTCAATCGACTGGCGCTGTGGGGTTGGCTGAAGCCGCAGGCCTATCGCGAGGCGCTCTATGCCGACTGCAGCGAAGGCGACATCGCGCTCGCCAATGCGCTTCTCGTGCGCGAACCGGTTCGTCCGGCCCTGACGCGCCTGAGCCTCTCGCAAGACCGCTACGGCCGCGTTCCGCGCGCCTACATCCGCTTGACCCAAGACAACGCTGTGTCCCTCGCGTTGCAGGACCGCCTACTGGGCGAAACAAGTGTAGACCGCGTTGAGAGCATCGACGCCAGCCATTCGGCCTACTTCTCTCAACCGGATAAGCTCACACAAATTATCCTCAAGCTAGCGGGGTCTTGATTTGTCGCACGAGCACATAACGACGCCGAAGGGACTTCCAGCGTCGCGAATTAGCGAGCTTAATCCTGGCCCGCCGCGCGGCTGATGCGGAACACGTGGCCGTCGGGGTGGCGCACGTGCATCTCGCGCACGCCCCACGGCTCGTCCCGCGGCGGCATAGTGACGTCCAGCCCCTGCGCCACGCAGGTGGCGTGGATCGCATCGACGTCGTCGACCCAGATCGACATCCAAACACCTTTCTCGGCGCTGTCGTCCTCGGAGGTCGACGACAGATGGCTCTTGCCGCGCCCGCCCTGCGCGTTCTGGCAAAGGAAAATCTCGCAATGCCCGGAGCATACGCCGCCGAATGTCGGCGGCGTCCCCCAATCCCAGCCCTTCTTCCAGCCCAGCTTCTCGAACCAGGCAAAACTCTCGACGATGTTCGAAACGTTCAAAATCGGCGTCAGCCTGTGCGCCAGCATGCATGCGCCTCCACAAAAGCGAGGCGCCGACCATAGGCAAGCCGCGCACCGCCGCCAACGCCGATTGCATCGACCGCGCCGGCCCGCCCATACTGCCGCCATCGCGTCATTGAGGCACACAATGAAATTCGGCGTCTTCTACGAAATGCAGTTGCCCAAGCCCTGGGCGCCCGGCGACGAACGACGCCTCTTCCACGAGGCGCTGGCCCAAGTCGAACTCGCTGATCGCCTTGGCTACGATCATGCGTGGGAGGTCGAGCATCACTTCCTCGACGAATACTCGCATTCCTCGGCGCCGGAAGTGTTCCTCGCCGCCGCAGCCGCACGCACGAAGCGCATTCGCTTAGGCCACGGCATCCGCCAGGTGATCCCGAACTACAATCACCCCGCGCGCACGGCCGAGGCGCTGGCCACGCTCGACATCATGTCGGACGGCCGCGTCGACTTCGGCATCGGCGAAGGCGCGACGCGCCTCGAACTGGGCGGCTTCTTCATTCCGGCGAAAGAAAAGCGCGCCATGGCGATCGAGGCCGGTGAGCAGATCGCCAACATGATGGTGATGGATCCGTATCCGGGCTTCGAGGGCAAATACTTCAAAATGCCCTGCCGCAACGTGCTGCCGAAGCCGGTGCAAACCCCGCACCCGCCGATGTGGATGGCCTGCACGAACAGGGACACGATACGCGTCGCCGCATCGCTGGGCGTCGGCGCGCTCGCCTTCGCCTTCGTCAATCCGGAGGAAGCCCGCGCCTGGAGCGAGATCTACTACGGCATCATCGCCTCCGATAAGTGCGTACCGCTCGGCCATTCGGTGAACGCCAACATCGCGATGGTCTCATCCTTCTCGATCCACCACGACCGCGCGGAGGCGATAAGGCGCGGCCACGAAGGCTTCGAATTCTTCGGCTACGCCCTCAACGCCCTCGTCGCGCGCGACACGACCCCAGGCCGCACGAACTTGTGGGGCGAATATCTGGCCCTACGCGGCAACCGCACCGAAGAACTTGCAGCCGCCGCCAACAACGCGCCCAGCGGCTCTGGAATCGGCACGCCCGACGACATGCGCCTGCACCTGCGCGCGTTCCAAGACTCCGGTGTCGACCAAGTCATCTTCATGCAGCAAGCCGGCCGCAACAAACACGACCACATCTGCGCCTCGCTCGATCTCTTCGCCGCCGAAGTGATGCCCGAGTTCAAATCGCAAGTGGAACAACGCGAACACGCGAAGGCGAAGCGCCTCGCGCCGTTCATCGAAGCCGCTCTCGCCCGCAAGCCAAAAATGAAACCACTGGCCGACCACGAAATCCCGGTCGTCCGCGCCTCGGTCGCGCAAGCCCAGGTCAATCAAACAGCCAAGGCATAAGTATGGATCGAGATCCGAGGAAGTGGCGGCGGCTCTACGTCATCCAGGGATCGGGCGCACTTTGTTTCATCGCAGGTATGACGGCGTTCTTTAGTACGCGTGACGAGTTGTTCGTCGCGGCGGGCATCATGGCCTTCGTCATCGCGGGACTCGTCAGCTGGACTACCTTTTGGCCGAAGTAGTGGCCACCGTTCGCAAGTAGCTACACCGCCGTCAAATACCCCATCACCATCCGCGTCAGTTCGTCCTCGAACTCGCGCGAGCCGATGAACTTCGCGTCCTCATAGGTCGCCGCGCGCACCACGCCGTCGACCGCGCGCGTAAGAACGAAAAGCGTGATAGGCGAGGGCGCCCGCGCATTCGCCGGCAGCAGACTGCCGAGCCGCGCCGCGATCAGCGTAGCGATCGCCTGCACCGGCTGCGCGATCTCATCGCTGCCGCCGCTTGCGATTAAGGTCTCCATCAAAATCCGCCGCGCCTTGTTACGCCGGCCGTACCCCTTGATCAGTGCCCGTACCGCGAGACGAACGGGCAACTCGTTGGACGTCTCCAACTCCTCCGTCAAAGCCTTGGCGACCGCATCGCCCACCGCCTGGTTCTCGCGCCGCGCCATCGCGAGCAGGATCGCCTGCTTGTCCGGAAAATACGAATAGAGCGTACCGATGCTGATCCCGGCCAATTCCGCCACGCGGTTGGTGTTGAACCCGGCGCGCCCCTCGCTCTGCAGAATCCGAGCCGCCGCCTCGAAGATCGTCTCGACCGTATCCAGCGCACGCGCCTGCCGCGGCTTTCGCCGTGCCAAATCAACCACTTGCCGTGCCTTGGCCATAAGATCGTCGCTTCCCAAAACCCGAGTACAGAAATACGAGCAATCCTCATATAACAGCCGGGTGCTCGAATCCAGCACCGCCCGCGCGAAAGGTTGCCGTCATGATAAACCGTGTACTGAGGATCGCCGCCCTCGTCGCCGTCGCGCTGGCCATCACCGCCGCCATTGTCACGCGCCCCGACATCCTGATCCAAACCGCATCCGGCTCGACCAGCCACATAGTTTGCTCGAAGGCGTTCATCACCGGCCTCGCGCCAGAAGAAGCCTACGCACAAAACATGCGAACCGAACCGGGCATGGGCCTGATCGCTTGGGCGCTGCACAACGACGTCGACCGCACTGCCAAACGCGTCACGACGACCGTGTTCGGCGCCTTCAAAAGCAGCGCCAAATTCCACGACGGCTACGGCTGCCGGCTGGAGTTCGCAGGCGACGTCCCGCTCGACACCCCGCCGCAGCCCGCAAACGACGTGCCCGCGTCGCTGCCCGAAATCGCCGGTCCCGACATCGTCACCCCAGCCGATCCCGCGCTCACCCGCGCGCTAGACAAAGCCTTCGCGCCGCGGCCCAACGGCCCGCCGCGTTGGCCGCACGCCATTGTCGTGGTGCACGGCGGCCAAGTAATCGCCGAACGTTACGCCCCCGGCATCGGCGTCGATACACCGCTGCTCAGCCACTCGATGGCGAAATCCGTGATCAACGCGCTCGTCGGCATCTTGGCCGGCCAGCAAAAGCTCAAGGTGGAAGACGCCGTCCCCGCACCCGGCTGGCAGGGCAACGTCACCGTCGATCAGCTGCTGCGCATGGACTCAGGCTTGCCGCTCGACGAAGGCATGGGCCCCGGCCTCGCGCAGCGCATGTGGTTCACCGCCCAGGACAACGCCGCCTTCGCCGAACACACGCCGCTCGCCACGCCGCCGGGGACACAGTGGGCCTACGGCAACCTTGGCTACGCAGTGCTGTCGCGCATCGTCCGCGACGCTGCCGGCGGTTCGCCCGTAAAGGTCGCCAAATTCGCCGACCGCGAACTCTTCGCGCCCCTCGGCATCCGCACCGCGACGCTCGAGTTCGACGGCGCGGGCTCCCCCATGGGCGGCAATTCCTTCTTCGCCAGCGCACGCGACTGGGCCCGCTTCGGCCTGCTCTATCTAAACGACGGTATGGCCGGCGAGCGCCGCATCCTGCCGGAAGGGTGGGTGGCGTACTCCAGACGCCAAACCTTGGACGCCGGCTACGGCGCAGGTTTCTGGCTCAACACGGTCGACACCGTGTTCCAACCGTGGGGCAACCACTGGGGCATGAAGGGCGTTCCGAAGGATGCCTTCTTCGCCCGCGGCTATCTTGGCCAATTCGTCGTCGTCATACCCTCCGAAAACCTTGTCGTGGTGCGCATGGGCGTCGACACCAGGCCCGGCGGCGGCATCGAAGACATGGCCGAACTGATCCACGAGGTGGTCGCGGCGCTCCGCGACAATTGACGCGACCGCGCCGCGAACCTAAACCGGTCGGAGCGGCGGAGAGCCGACCGATGACGTCTTCGCCCAGTAACCGCAGGTGCGAATGCCCGACACACGCAAAGCCGACGTCATCGTCATAGGGGCCGGAATCGCCGGCGCGTCCGTCGCCTACGAACTCAGCACCACGCACCGCGTATTTCTGCTGGAGCGCGAACCGCAACCCGGCCTGCACTCGACCGGCCGCTCCGCCGCCATCTTCTCGGAAATCTACGGCAACGCTACCATCCGGGGCCTCAGCCGCGCCTCACGCGATTTCATCTTCAGCCCGCCCAAGGGCTTTGCGGATGCGCCGCTCGTCAATGCGCGCGCCACGTTGTTCCTCGCGCCGCCCGATCAAGTCGAAGCGCTGCACGCCATGCGCAACGATGTCGACGTCGCCGCCGGCACCGAGCCGATGAGCGTCGACGAAGCCATACGCCGCGTCCCCATCCTGCGCCGCGACCGCATCGCCGAAGCGCTCTTCGAGCCCGGCGCCAGCGACATCGACGTCAACGGTCTGCACCAAGGCTTCCTGCGCGGGTTAAAGGCGCGCGGCGGCGAGTTGATCTGCAACGTCCAAATCGTAAGCTTGGAGAAGAAGAGCGACACCTGGCGCGCTGTGGCAGGCAATACCATCTACGAAGCACCGGTGATCGTGAACGCAGCAGGCGCCTGGGCCGACACCGTCGGCGAACTCGCAGGCGTGAAGCCGCTCGGCATCGAACCGCGTCGCCGCACGGTCGTGTTGCTAGACCCACCCGCCGGTGTAGACATCCGCGATTGGCCGCTGACGATCGATGCCGTTGAGACCTTCTACTTCAAACCTGACGCCGGCCGCATTCTCCTGACCCCGGCCGACGAAACACCGACCCCGCCGTGCGACGCACAACCCGAAGAAATGGACATCGCCGTCGCCATTGACCGCTTCGAGAACATGACGACGATGAGCGTGCGCCGCGTCGTGCACAAATGGGCAGGCCTCAGAAGCTTCGCCCCGGATCGCTCACCTGTCGTCGGCTTCGACCCAGGCGCGTCCGGTTTCTTCTGGCTGGCGGGGCAGGGCGGTTACGGCATGCAAACGTCGTCGGCAATGGCGCGTTCGGCCGCTGCACTGGTGAAAGGCGAAGACCTACCTGCCGACATCAAGGCCCAAAACGTAAGCGCAGCCGCGTTGTCGCCAACGCGGCTGCGCAAAAGCTAACTCAGGCGCGTTACCAGATGTGAACGCGATCTTCCGGCTTCAGATACAGCTTGTCGCCCGGCTTCACGCCGAACGCGTCGTACCAGGGATCGACGTTCCGCACGATGCCGTTGCAGCGATACTGCGCCGGTGAGTGAACGTCGCTGGTCACCTGCACGCGCAACGCTTCGTCGCGAATGATAGAACGCCATACCTGCGCCCAACCCAGATAGAACCGCTGATCCGGCGTGAACCCGTCCAACACCGGCGCAACCTTGCCGCCTTGCGAGATGAGATACGCCTCATGCGCAACGCTCAAACCGCCGAGGTCGCCGATGTTCTCGCCCGACGTAAAGTCGCCGTTCACGCGCAGACCCGGCAGCGGCTCGTAAGACGAGTACTGCTTCGCGAGCGCAGCGGTCTTCACCTTGAAGCGGTCTTCGTCTTCCTTCTTCCACCACGAACGCAGCACGCCGTTTTCGTCCGATTTGGCGCCTTGGTCGTCGTAACCGTGGCCCATCTCGTGGCCGATCACCCCGCCGATCGCGCCGTAGTTCACGGCCGCATCCGCATTCGGATCAAAGAACGGCGCCTGTAAAATCGCGGCCGGGAACAAGATCTCATTCCACACCGGATTGTACTGTGCGTTCACCGTTTGCGGCGACATGGCCCATTCGCTCTTGTCCGCCTTCTGCCCCAGGCGCGAAGCCTGACGGTTCCAGTCGTACAAGGACGAACGCTTGCGATTGCCGTAGGCGTCGGCCGCCTTGATCTCGAGCTTGGAGTAATCGCGCCACTTGTCCGGATAGCCGATCTTCACGCCCACGGTCTGCGCCTTGCGCATCGCAACCTTGCGCGTCTCCGGCGACATCCACTCCAAGTTCTCGATGCGCTTGCGATAGGCGGCGAGCAGGTTGTCCACCAACTCCTTCACCTGCGCCTTAGCTTCCGGCGTGAAGTGCTTCTTCACGTAGATCATGCCGACGGCTTCCGCCATCGGCGCGCCGCCATACTGGCCGCCCAGCGCCAACACCGCGCGCTTCCACCGGTCGCGCTTCACCTGCTGACCGGTCAACACCTTGCCGTTGAACTCGAACGACGCGTCATCGAACGCCGTCGGCAGAATGTCGGCCTGCGCGTTCAGATAGTGGAACGTCATGTAGGCGCGCCACGTCTCAACCGGCGTATCGCGGAACAACTTCGCCAGAAGCTGCACCGGCTCGGCCGTGCGAACGATGAAGCGATCCTGTTTCTGCAAACCACCGGCCGCCAACACGTCATCCCACGGGAACTGCGGCGCCATCGTCTTCAGTTCGGCCGGGCTCTTCGGGACATAGCTGGCGTCGCGATCGCGCTGCTTCTCGATCGGCCACTGCCTTTCCGCGATCTTCATCTCGACCGCCATGACGGCATCGGCCGCAGCACCGGCGTTCGGATACTTCGCCAGGTCCAGCATCTTCTGGATATAGGCGCGATACGCCGTCCGCGTTTCCGCGAACTTCGCATCCGACTTCAGATAATAATCGCGGTCCGGCATGCCGAGACCCGCCTGCAAAATGTCGACCGCATAGCGATCCGGATTCTTGTCGTCGAGCCCGTAGAAGAACCCGACCGCAATCGGCGAGTTCGCCGCGACGCCTGGATCGCCGATGAAGCGGCCCACGTCTTCATGCGTCTTGAAACCGGCGATCCGATCGAGGTCCGCCTGAAACGGCTTCAAGCCCAAACCGTCGATCGTCTTCGTATCGAGATACGACGAGTAATAATCGGCGACCTTCTGCTCGATCGACCCCGGCGCGTTCTTCTTGCTCGCGACCTCGTTGACGATGTTCTTCACATCCTCTTCCGCTTTCGCCGCGAGAATGTTGAACGAGCCCCAGCGCGTGCGGTCGGCCGGGATCTTCGTGTTCTTCATCCACGTGCCACCCGCATAGCGGAAGAAGTCGTCGCCCGGCTTCACGCTCTTATCCATGGCGGTAAGGTCGATGCCCCACGCCCCGATGGTCGGCTTGCCTTTCGGCTGCGCGCCCGCGTCCAGCGCCAAGAACGCGCCCGCAGTCGCAAAACCCACGACGGCAGCCGCCGCCAAACTCAATCTAATGTTCATGGAATCCTGTCCCTGAAGAGAGGACGGCAAGATGGTCTTGGGGCCGCGCGGGACGCAACGGTCCAGCCCGGACAACCCCTTCACGATGCCGCGAGAGTCGGGGACAACGCAGTTGCAGCACCGCCGCGTCCCCAGCAGCTCGGGCGGGCTTGCCGTTTTGCCGCACCAGCGGCCCACCCGCCTTGGAAACCGGCAGGTTTCTAGGTACGAATCGCCACAAGGAATAAGTCCCTGCGCGGCATTCGCGACTGGGAGGCATTAGGGGGACGGCGTGCTGAGACTGATTGGTTGGATTCTGGGCCTTGTCGTCCTGCTCGGCGCCGCCGCCGGCGTCTACTGGATAGGCGCGACGGAAGGCTGGTTCGGCGCCGAACGCGACGCCGGCGTCATCCAAGGCAAGCGCATCCCCGACGACGTTATCGCCGCAAGGACGCAAGCGACAAAAGCCGTCGAACAAGACGGCGAGAACGACCAGATTCTCTTCGGCGACTTGCACGTTCACACAACATTCTCAGCCGACGCGTTCCAGTTCTCGCTCCCCATCATGGGCGGCGCGGGCGTCCATCCGGTCGCCGACGCCTGCGACTTCGCCCGCTACTGCTCGGCGCTCGACTTCTGGTCGATCACGGATCACGCCGAAACGGTAACGCCGCTCCGCTGGCAGCGCACGAAGGACTCGATTCGCGCCTGTCAGAAGATCGCGGGCGACGGCCCGAACCCCGACCTCGTTTCATTTATCGGGTTCGAATGGACGCAAGTCGGCCGTCTGCCGTCGGAACACTACGGCCACAAGAACGTGATCTTCAAAGATCTCGAAGACGACAAGGTGGCGGCGCGCGCCATCGGCGCCGGCGGTCTCGCCTCGTCGACGCTGCGCTCGAGCTTCGGCATCCGCCCCATTGTGCCGCTGCTCGATTTCCAAAACCGCCAGAGCTACTTCGATTTCAACAAATTCATGCGGCTGACCCAAGCCGTTCCCGAATGCGACGCCAACACGCCGTCCGACAAGCTGTCGAAGGAATGCTACGAAACGGCCACCAACCCCGGCGATCTGACGCGCAAGCTCTTCGACGAGCAGAAACTGAATCCCCTGATCGTGCCCCACGGTTCGACCTGGGGCTTCTACACGCCGCCCGGCACGACCTGGGACAAGGCGTTGCTCGCGAAAGAGCATCCCGATCGCTTCCCATTGATCGAAATCTACTCCGGTCACGGCAACTCCGAAGAGTACCGCTCGTGGAAGGACGTGAACCTGGCGGCGAACGGGCAGGGCGCCACATGTCCCGAACCGACGCCTAACTACACGCCGTCGTGCTGGCGCGCAGGCGAAATCATCCGCGAGCGCTGCTTGAAGGCCGGCACCTCGACATTCGATTGCGAGAAACGCGCGGCTCAAGCGCGCGACGACTACGCCAACATGGGCGTCGCCGGCCACATCGCGATCGGCGGCGAAACGCCGGAAGATTGGCTCGACGCCGGTCAGTGCACCGACTGCTTTATGCCGCCCTTCAACCACCGTGCGGGCAACGCTGTACAAGCGGGGCTCGCGACGTCGAACTTCGACGATCCGTCGGGCAAAGCGACGCGCTTCCAGTGGGGCTTCATCGGCTCGTCCGACAACCACCGCGCCCGCCCGGGGACCGGCTACAAGGCCGTCGATCGCCGCCGCAACACCGAAGCCGGCGGCCCGATCAGCGCCACGTGGCGCGAACGCATGCTCCCCGACAAGAGCGTCGCTGAAGCGAAATCGACCCGCATCTCGCGGGAAGAACTGACGACGATGACGGGCTTCCAGCTCACCGAGTTCGAACGCCAATCCTCGTTCTGGCTCGCAGGCGGCCTCGCCGCGGTGCATGCGCAAGAACGCTCGCGCGACGCGATCTGGGATTCGCTCCAACGCCGCGAAGTCTACGCAACGTCCGGCCCGCGCATCCTGCTGTGGTTCAATGCAATCGACGCCGCCGGCAACAAGGTCGCGATGGGCAGCCGCGTCGAAACCGACACCGCACCCACCTTCGAAGTCCACGCCGTCGGCGCCTTCAAGCAAAAGCCGGGTTGCCCCGACTTCGCGAAAGCAGGCCTGGACGAGAAGCGCATCAAAACCATCTGCTCGGGCGAATGCTACAACCCGTCGGACGACCGCCGCCTCATCACGCGAATCGAGGTCGTAAAAATCCGCCCGCAAGCGACGAAGGGCGAAGATCTCTCGGCGCTGATCGAAGACCGCTACCTCGTCCACACCTGCAAACCGGATCCGAATGGCTGCAAGTTCACGTTCTCCGATCCCGCCTATACCAAGGATCACCGCGACACGCTCTACTACGTGAAAGCGATCCAGGAAGCCGAACCGACCATCAATGCCGAACCGGTGAAGTGCGAACGCGACGGCAACGGCAAGTGCATCAAGGCGACGCTCTGCTACGGCGACTACCGCTCGGGCGAAGACGCCTGCACCTCGCCGTCGGAGCACCGCGCCTGGTCGTCGCCGATCTATCTCGACTACCGCACGAAGGCGGCCGCAACCCCCGCGCCGGCCGACGGTGGCTGATACAAGGGTCGCGACGTATCTGCTGATCGGCGGCGCCGTCCTAGGCCTCGGCGCCGCGATGTGGTCGGCGCTCGGCGTCAGCGACGCGCTCACCAAATACGCCGACGCCGTCGCCGTGGTGGACGGCATACCCATCCCGCGCGCCGTCTACGACAGCGCCATCGAAGGCCTCGCCTCCGCCAAGCGCAACCCTCTGACCGAAACGGAGAAGCGCGAAGCGCTAGACCGCATCATCGACGAAGAACTCCTGCTGCGCCGCGCGCTCGAACTTGGCCTCGCCGAATCCGACCCCGCGTCGCGCAAAGCCCTCGTCAACGCGATGCTGCAATTCTCCGTGGCCGACGCCGCCAAACGCGAACCCACCGAAGACCAATTGCGCACGTTCTACGCGGACCGTCCCAGACTCATTGCACCACAACCGCTGCTCACCGTTCGCGCGACGTCATTTCCAAACACCGACCTCGACCGGATCGCACGCGTCCAAACCGCGATGAACGAAGGCAAGACCTTCGAAGCCGCCGTCACGGCCGCGGGCGGCGAATTGATCCTGCTGCCGAAAGGCCCAGTGGTCCCGGCGAAGATCGCCGAATACGCCGGCGCCTCTATCCGCGACATCGCGCTCACGCTCGAGAAGGGCCAAACCGCAGGCCCCATCGAAGTCGGCCGCCGCGCCGTCTACGTCCACCTCATCGACCGCGCCGACAACCCGCCGCCGCCGCTCGAACACGTCCGCGACGTCGTCGCCGAAGAATGGCGCAAGCGTACAAGTGAAGAAGCATTCGAGGCTTACGTGAAAGGCCTGCGCGCGAAAGCCCGCGTAACCTTCGCTGACGATGCGCCGAAGGCGGCACAGGAGTGAGAGGCCAACCTCAATCTCCCCTCGCCCGCCTGGGCGGGAGAGGGGCCGGGGGTGAGGGTGGGCTCACCCGCGAGTCCGTGCGTCGACATCTCGCGCCAACGCCAACGCAAGCCTCAATAATCAGTACACGGCACAACCTCCCACCCTCAACCCCAACCCCTCTCCCGCCCAGGCGGGCGAGGGGCGTTCTAGTATTGATCGCCCTCGCAATCTTCGCCTTTGCAGCCCCCGCGTCCGCTCACACCCGCAGCCAAAGCTTCTCCACCTGGACCGTCGGTGAGAACGTCATCGACGGCGTGTTCCAGATCGACGCCTACCGCGTCACCCAACTCAGCGAAACACCGCAAGATCTGACGACGCTGCTTCGCGACCACCTGGCGTCGACGATCAAGCTCACCCAAGACGGCGTCGCATGTGCGGCCGCAACGCCGCGCGTCATCGCAGCCCCACGCGGCGACCTCCGAGTAGAACTACGCTTCTCTTGCCCAAAGCCCTTCGCCGAAACCCCGGCGCAGCTTCACATCAACGCCTTCTTCGACGTCTCGATCAGCCACGTCCACTACATCCGCATCACCGACGCCGACGGTTTCCACGAAGCCGTCCTCACCCAAGGCCGAAGTGACGTCGCCGTCGGCGGCGCAACCGCCCACACCGGCACGAATGTCGGAAGCTTCCTCCTGCTCGGCTTCGAGCACGTGCTATCCGGCATCGACCACATCGCCTTCCTGCTCGCGCTCGCGATGCTGGCCGGCGGTCTCTGGCGCATCCTGCTGGCGGTTACCGGCTTCACCCTCGGCCACTCGCTGACGCTGGCCTTGGTCGCGCTCGGCATCTTGCGCCCCGACACCGCAGCCGTCGAAGCCCTCATCGGCTTCACCGTCGCCTGGGCCGCAGGCGACGCGCTCGCCCGCGCCCGCAACGTGTCCCCGTACTACGGCGTGGCAGGCGCCGCCGGCATCCTCACCTTGCCGTTGATCGCGTGGATCGCCGGGCTCCCAGTCTTGTCGTGGATCCTGCTTGCAGGCTTAGCGCTCTTCGCCGGCACGATGTCCTTCGCGCGCCGCTTCGACGGCCCCTACGTCGCCCCCGCGATCGCCACCGTTTTCGGCCTCGCGCACGGCGCAGGCTTCGCAGGTCCGCTGCTCGAAATGGACATCCCGCCGGGCCAGCTCATCTGGACGCTGCTCGCCTTCAATCTCGGCGTCGAAGGCGGCCAACTCGCAGCCCTCGCGATCATGGGCGCTGTGCTGTGGATCCTGCGCAGCACACTCACGCAAATCCCAAAGCCCGCGTTCGACGCAACGGCCGCCGCCCTTTTCGCGCTAGGCACATTCTGGTTCGTCTCCCGCGCTTTCGCCTAAACCGCAGAGGCCGCGACGCGCAGGGTTCGCGCGCCCCACGCGCCGCAACCGCGGGACGCCTCACGCCGAGATCGGCTTGGAAGCGCCCGAACGAACTTCCCGCAGCACCAGATAGAACAGAATCCCGAACGAGCCGGCGACCAGCGTCACAATCACGAACGGCCACGGATTGATCCCCCGCGCACGTCCGTCCGCGACCATCCACACACAGCTGAGCAGCGCCAGGATGACGAGGTCGGCAAACACCTGACCGGCGCCCAGGGATTGGAAGTGCGGTTCGATGATCCCGAAATAGCCGACATCCATCACCGCCAGCGCCGAAAGAACGGCAAACAGGCCGATAACCACGATCAAGAGCAGCAAACGGGCAGACATGAGTTCCTCCATCGGATGTATCCGCCCATGAAACTGCGCCCCACCGCGCGTCTGCTCAATTACCTCGAAGGTCATTGAACGCCCTTACGCCCCGCGCGACACTGCCTGCGAACCAAGGAGAAACTCGTGTCGCTCTCCACCGTGCAAGCCCGCCCCGCCGAAGCCTTCCCGCAGCTCCTCAAGAGCTGGCGCCAAAAGCGCCGCCTCTCGCAACTCGACCTCGCGCTCGAGTCGGGCGTCTCGCAGCGCCACGTAAGCTTCCTGGAATCGGGCCGCGCCAAACCCAGCCGGAGCATGATCTTGCAACTCAGCGAAACTCTGGAAGTGCCTCTCCGCGAGCGCAATGACTGGCTCATCGCGGCAGGCTTCGCCCCCGTGTTCCGGGCGCGGCCGCTGGACGACCCGCAGATGAACCAGGTCATGAACGCGGTGCGCATGATGCTCGCCAACCACGAACCGTTTCCCGCGATCGCGATCGACCGCGCGTGGAACATCCGCCTCGCCAACCGTCCGTTCGAGATGCTGACATCGATGATCGGTGGCGATGTTTGGACTCGCGTCGGCGGCCCGGAGCGCAATCTAATGCGCCTCTTCTTTCATCCGAACGGTGTGAAACCGCTCGTCCCCAACTGGAGCGCTATTGCCCCGCTGCTCTGGCATCGCGCGCGCCGCGAAGCCGACGCACTGGGCGGGCAGGAGATGAAAGCCGTCCTTGCCGATCTCAGCCAGTATCAAGACGCGGATACGTTGTGGGCGGCGGAGGAAACGGCGCTCGTCCCCGTGCTGCCGCTCGAAATGGAGAAGGACGGCCTGCGCATTTCGCTCTTCACGGTCATCGCGACCTTCGGCACGGCGCAAGACGTGACCGCCGACGAACTGCGCATCGAGAGCTTCTTCGCCGCCGACGAAGCCACGGACAAACTCTTCCGCAGCATGCCGCAGGCTTAGGCGATCAAAAGCGTCGCATCCTCGCTCTTCGCGATCAGACGCTGAACGGGCAGGGCGACGGTGACGGTCGTGCCCTTACCGGCTTCGCTTTCGATCTCCAGCGTGCCGTCGTGCATCTCGACAAGCTGACGCGCCAAGGGAAGCCCCAGACCCGCGCCATGCCGCCCATGCGTGTTGGCGTCATCGACCGCGCTGAACGGCGAGGCGAGCGGTGTCAAGGTGGCCGGCATGCCGATGCCCGTATCCGCAATGACGATCGCCGGCCGCCCGTTGACGTCGGTCTTCAACGTCACATGCACCCGCCCATGCTCCGGTGTGAACTTCACCGCGTTCGACAGAAGATTGAACATCACCTGCTTCATCTTCTGCGCATCGGCGCGCACGAAAAGCTCTTCGGCGGCGCCGTCGCAAGCCAGGAAGATGCGCGCCTTGTGCGCCGCGTCGCGCATGACATCGACGCTCTCACGCACCAAGGCGGCGAGATCGACGTCGCCGTCGCGCAAGGGCGAACGCCCCGCCTCGGCTTCCGACAATTCGAACAGATCGTTGATCACCGCAAGCAGCTGCATCCCGCTGCGGCTGATATCCTTCGCCTGATTGGCGCGCGACAGACCGGTCGCCGACGTCAGCGCCTGCGTATTGATGGCCTCCGACAGCTCGACGATGGTCGCGAGCTGACCCTTCAACGCCCGCGAGAGGCTGGCCAGATGTTCCGACTTCTCATGCAGCGCCCGCTCGGCGGCTTCCTTCTCGCGCAGCAACTCACGCTCGCGCCCGACGAGCCACGTATGCATCGACTTCGTCTGCCGAAGCGACTCGAACGAGCGTACGAGCGGCGCAAACGTGTTCGTCGGCGCAACCTGGGGCGCGCGCGCCGCTTCGCCATGCGCAACCCTTCCCATCGCTGTACCGAGCTGCACCAACGGCGTCGCCCAACGCCACGCAAAAGCCAACGCCAAGATGCCCCCCATCACCGCGACCGTCGCCGCAATCGTCAGCATCTGATCGACCGCGCCAAGTGCGGTCTCAGCCGGCGCGACTGTACGCACTGTAAAGCCCGGATCGCGCACCAAGCCCTTACCCTTCGATGGCGCGCTGCTGACGAAGTAAGACGATTCACGCCACGAAATCTCGCCCGCGCCGTCGCCGCGGCTTGAAACGCGCTGGATGGCGTCGATCAACGCCCCGTCCGAACGCGTGGCGAATCCTGTGCGCCCGTCCTGCCGGCGCGCCACGAGAATAACATTCTGATCCGAGGCTAAGATCGATTGCGCCTTCGCCGCCTTCACCAGCACGGCAAAGTCGACGACGCCAAACAGCGTACCAATCACGGTCTGCCGGTCGTAAGCAGCGGTCAGCGGAACGGTGAACGAGATCGTGGTCTTCGCCGGCGCATCGCGGACGACAAGCGGCCCTTGATAAACCGTACCGGAAGCAGCGGAGCGAAAGCCCTCTTCCGCGGCGGCCGGACGGCCGATATCGGCCTTCGACGTCGCCGCAATGACGGCGCCACGCGCATCGGTGACCGTAAGTTCAACAAACTCCGGATATTGCGTTTTCAGTTCGCCGAGGACGCGCGCGATTTCGCCGCCGCCGTCCGCGATCAGCGTGTCCTGCATGACCGGCAAGCCGCCGAATGTCTTGAGATGCGTAAGATCGAGCGCCAATCGCGCCTCGATGGTCGCGGCAACCGACTGCGTCGCGGCCTTCAGGTCGCGCTCCGCGAATACGCGCAGCGACTCGTTCCCGCCGACCCACACCGCGCACAGCACCAGCCCGAGCGGCAGCGCGATGCACACGGCAAACACCGCCGTCAGCTTAATCCTCAACCACATAACCGCGTCCCCGCACCCGGACAGCGTCGCGGCACCGATAACGACGCCCCCGCCACAACCGTCCAATCCCCCACCGACAGATAGCTCACACTGAAACGATCATTGCCGCGCACGACCTCGCCGGTGCCTTCGTCGCGCGAACCTTTGACGGCCTTGCGCACCCCTTCGAGCGAAAGCCCCGCCACAAGCTTGCCGCGCGTTCCCGCCGCCGGCCCGCTCCGCGTGTCGGCCAGGATTTGTCCCTTGGCATCGATCAGCATGACGAACGTTCCGTTCGCCGTACCCCGCGCCAGCACCTTGCGATAAGTCGAAAAACTCTGCCGCGCGCTCAACACGAACTCCGCCTGCTCGCGCCAAACGACCGGCGCCGCGAAGGTCAGCGCATCGGCGCCGACAACCGTGGCAACCTGCATCTGCTTTTGCGCCAAGCCCGCCAAGAGAATCGGGTCGCGCTTTACGTTGAAACTTGTCGGGGCATTCTGCGCGTGACCGACGCGCACGACGAGTTCACCCGCGCGATCGACGAGCGCAACGTCGCGCAGCCCGAAGCGATTCCACAAGGTCGTGAACATCGCCGCCATCCGCCCGCGCAACCGCGCGCCTTGCCCCTGCGTCGACGCGTTGAGATAGGCGATGAACACGCGGTCCTGCGCCATCGTCGCGATCTGCTTCGCGCCGTTGGTCTTCAGGATCGAAACCGCCGCCGCCTTCTCACGCGCCAGCGCTCGCGCGGCGTCGCTGTCGCCGGCCTGCACCGGCGACACGACGAGCGCGCAGGCGAACAGCCCGCTCAACACGACGAAAGAAGAAGCCCCACGCATCGCTTGCTTTGTTACTTTTTGTTAGTGCGGCGTGAACGAACGGTAAGCGTCACCGTGTCCCCGCTGTACGGTTACGACAGTACGAACCGCGCTCTAAGAAATGCTGAAAACGCCTTCACTTCGCGCAAACAAATCGCGCGGGAGGGCACATGTGTGACACGCGCAACTCACTCCGCCTCGGCGGGCTCGTCCGTCATGATGTAGGCGATGCTGAACAAGACGCCGAACACGGCGTCGATGAGGCCGGCCGCCAGAACCTCGACCGGCACATCGCCCGCCGCATAGAGCAGCAGGGTTGCGATCGTGAACGGGAACTTCTCAAGCATCGCCGCCAGCATCAGCAGGCGATAACGCACGGGATCCGTGGCGATCAGCAGAAACGCAACCTGCCAGGCGAGCGTCACCAGGAAGAAGCCGTGCACATACTGCGGATGAGACGTGTAAACGGACCACGCCTCGCCGCCGAAGAAATAGGCGCCGTAGGCAAAGGCGATAATCGCGATACCCCAGATACCGGCGATCTGAAAAACGCGCTTGGCGAAAATTGTCCGCAAAGCGCGCGCTCCTCAGCGCCAGCCTTTGGACACAAGTCCCGCGTCAGGCCGCGGGGGCAGGGTCGTGCCGTCGATCCGGATGTGCCGCGCCGTCTGCCCGTCGGGCCCGTCGTACACCTCGAACGTCACCGGCTGTCCGTTGTCGAGCTTCGCCCGATCGCAGGCCGCAACGTCGTCGATGTTGAAGATCGCATCGCCCGTATCGCCGGCGACCAAGCCATACGATTTGGCCGGTGCATAAAGCTTCACGACCCCGACATGCCGCGTGAGGCGGCGGCGCGGAATCGGAACAACGATAGGCGGTAGATTGTCTTTATCCGTGGAGTCGCTTTCGGGCGCGACTTCACACTCGATAGCTCGCTGTGCCATTGCGGTACTCTCCCATTCCGAGTCCCTCCCGCTTAGTACGCACGCGGGCGATTCTGCACCACGTCGATCCGGTTCCCATCCGGATCGAAGAACGAGAACCACTTCACCCCGCCCGAGTCTTTGAGCGGCGTGACCGTGACTCCGAGTCCATCCAGTTTGCCGTGAATCCCATCCACATCGCCAGAGCGGAAATTGGGGAACGAAGCGGCGATGTCGGTCGTCGCCGGCGTCTCGTCCGGCCCCAGCTGCCACAAGCACAAATTCGCGCCACGCCCCAAATCGAGCACAACAGTCTGCCCCGAGGAATTCTCCTCCGAAACGGTCAGTTCAAGCACGCGCTCGTACCAAGCCCGCGCGGACTTCAGATCGCGCACGCGCAGCACCACCATGTTCAGGGCATCGAAGATGCCGGCGTGAGGCCTTGGGCCCGCATCCGGTCTTGGCCCCCGGCCTTCGCGCGGTCCACCAAAGCCGCCTCGATCGCCCCGGTCACCACCTGGACGCGGACGGAACCCGCCGCGGTCGCCGCCTCTGTCGCCACGATCACCGCCGCGATCGCCGAACCCACCGCCGCCACCGCCACCACGCGGAGGCGGTGGTGGTGCAGGTCCATCAAGCTGGATCTCCGCCGCCATCGTCTTTCCGCGATCCTGTGCAAGATCGAAGCTGACGCGCTGGCCTTCGCCGAGCGATTGAACGCCGACCTTAGCTAGAGCTGAGATGTGAACGAAAACATCGGCGCCGCCACCATCCGGTAGAATAAATCCGAAGCCCTTCGCCTGATTAAACCACTTAACAGTTCCGGTTTTCCGCATAGTGCGCGCCAGTCCTCAATCAGTCTGAACACCCTCTAATCAGCGCTTCCGCACGCGCGGAGGGATGATCTCAAGTGCACAACAAATAGCTCGGGAACGCTTGTGTGAAAAGCGGATATCTGCCGGTACCGCCAGTACCCGTAAGCGCTGCTACACAGCGCAATCACAACTTCTCTGAGTGGATTGAATAGGCGCAACGCCGCGCGCCAGCCAGAATGTGATCTGTGCGTTTGATCACAACGCCACGCCCAAGCGCAGCGCGAAACACCTCTAGCTCCTGCCGGCACAAGCCCGTGCAAGCCGCCGCTGCACGACAGATCGGACAATGATTTTCCGTTAGCAAGAACCCGTCCCCGTCAGGAACGGCCTCGGCCATATAGCCCGCATCGCTGCGCAGCCGTGCAAGCCGTTTTACCTTTTCTTTCAACGTACTGGCCGACGCGAGAGCGGCACGATAGGCAGCAATTTGTTGCTCCGTACGCGTCGCAATAAGCTTGTCGAGGCCGCGTTCGCCGAACACCTGCCGGATGTTGCCGATCAGCTCAACGGAAAGATCGGCGTGAGCATCGGCGAACAAGGCGTCGGCCGCGGCCTCCGCCCGCCAGAGCTTCGACGGCCTGCCACGACCGCCATCTTTGGGTGCACTTGCGAAGGCAACGAACCCTTCGTCTTCCAGCGCGTAGAGATGCTGACGAACCGCCATGGCAGTGACGCCCAACACAGTCGCGATCTCCTGCGCCTCGCTCGGACCTCGCCGCTTGAGCAGGTCGAGCACCGCTCGTTTCGATTCGCTCGGCTGTGTGACGTCGGTCATGTGTATTTCCTAAAGCCAGAGCTTGCGAAATACAAGGCGCGGCGTTAGAAATTAGTAAAGCAAAGACTTTCGAAAAGGCGCAGCCCATGACCAATTGGATCGACGCAGGCACACGCTCCGACTTGGCAGCCAAAGGCCGGCGCGTCCTCAAGGCGGGCGCAAAGCAGATACTGCTCATCGCCGACGGCGATAAACTCTTCGCCTGCAACAACCGTTGCCCACACGAAGGCTATCCGCTCAGCGAAGGCACATTGGGCGCCGCCTGCACGCTGACCTGCAACTGGCACAACTGGAAATTCAATCTCGAAAGCGGCGAGACCCTGGTCGGCGGCGACCGTCTGCGCCGCTATCCGGTCGAAGAACGCGACGGCCGCATCTTCATCGACATCGCGGACGCCCCCGCCGCCGAACGCCAAGCCCGCGCTCTCGCCAACCTCTTGGAAGCAGCAGACGACAACGACTACGACCGCATGGCCCGCGAAGTCGCCCGCTTCATCAAAGCCGGCGGCGACTCGTTGGAACCGCTGCGCCACATGATCCGCGCCCGCGCGGCGCATTTCGAGTTCGGCATGACGCACGCCTTCGCCGCCGCCCCCGACTGGCTCGCCCTCCACGACACCGCAAAGAACGAACAGCAACGCCTGACCGCCCTCATCGAACCCATCGCCCACATCGCCTGGGACACGCTGCGCCAGCCCGCCTTCCCGTACACGGACGAAACCGCACCGTGGGACGGCGAGGCGTTCACTGCCGCGATCGAAGCAGAAGACGAACACGCAGCGGTGGCGATGCTGAATGACGCCATCGCCCACGGCCCCCAACACGCGCAAGCGATCAAGGCGGCGCTCGCCCGCGCCGCACTCGCGCACTATCAAGACTTCGGTCATTCCGCGATCTACACGCGCAAAGCCTTCGAATTGATCGCAAGGCTCGGCTGGTCCGTTGCCGCCCCCGTCCTGAGATCGCTGACGCGCTCCATCGTCTACGCGACGCGCGAAGACCGCATCCCCGAATTCCGTCACTATCCAAAGGCGCTCGCCCGCTGGCCCGCGACGTCGCAGGAGGCAAAGCCTGACGATCTCCTGGGCCTGTCGGTGAACCAAACGCTCGAGCGCGCGCTGACACTGCCAGGCGACGAGGAAGCGAAATACCAGCTCCTCCTTGAGGCGAGCGCGCTGGCTATGCTGCGCTTCGACATGTCGATCGATGAGCACACCGACAAGCCGGTCTCACACAACGTGCGCTGGCTCGACTTCACGCATGCGCTCACCTTCGGCCACGCCGCCCGCGAACTCTGCAGCGAGGACCCATCACTCTGGCCGCAAGCGCTGCTCCAGATGGCGTGCTTCCTCGGCCGCAACACCCCCTTCACGTCCGACGAGACCGACACGTCATGGGCCGTCGCCGACGCGAAAGCCTTCTTCGCGCGCGAGCACGACGCACTCTACGACCACGGTATCCGCGAACCGATCTACCCGTGCCACCACGTGAAAACGCTAAGCGCCGTCGTCGAAGAGGTCGCATGGGCCGGCGACGGCTCGCTCTCGCGCGCGATGCTCGCCGCAACGAACCGCTACCTGCATTCGCCGATCAAGTATCACCACGCGCTGCGCAGCGCGCATCAGGCGTTGAGCTTCGTCGAAGCGGAAGGCTAAACTGGCGCCTCGCCCACGCGAAGGAGCCGCCATGCCGAACGCAGCCAGACCGCCCGTCGCTCTCGTGATCGGCGCCGGCGACGCCACCGGCGGCGCCATCGCTCGCCGCTTCGCCCGCGAAGGCTACGCCGCCTGCGTCACGCGCCGCGAAAAGGAAAAGCTCAAAGACCTCGTCGCCGAAATCGAAGCCGCCGGCGGCAAAGCGCACGCTTTCGGCTCCGACGCCCGCAAGGAAGAGGCGATGATCGCCCTCTTCGAAGAAATCGAACGCGACCTCGGCGAGGTCGAGGTCGCCGTCTTCAACATCGGCGCCAACGTCAACTTCCCGATCGTCGAAACGACCGCGCGCGTCTACACCAAGGTGTGGGAGATGGCCGCCTTCGCAGGCTTCCTCATGGGCCGCGAAGCCGCACGCTGCATGACGAAGCGGGGCAGGGGCACGATCATCTTCACCGGTGCGACCGCAAGTGTGCGCGGTTCCGCCGGCTTCTCCGCCTTCGCCGGCGCCAAGCACGCCCTGCGCGCGCTCGCGCAAAGCATGGCGCGCGAGCTCGGACCGAAAGGCATCCACGTCGCCCACACCATCATCGACGGCGCGATCGACACCGCGTTCATTCGCGACTCGTTCCCGGCGATGTACGCCAAGAAGGCCGAAGACGGCATCCTGTCGCCGGAACACATCGCCGACATGTACTGGATGCTGCACCGCCAGCCGCGCGATACCTGGACCCACGAGCTTGACCTGCGGCCCTGGATGGAGAAGTGGTAGCGCAACAGACGCGAAGGACACGCCCCAGATGACGAAAGCTGTTGAGTTCCTCTTCGATTTCGGAAGCCCGACCTCATACCTCGCTTATAAGCAACTACCTAAGATCGCCTCGCGTCACGGCGCGCGTATCATCTGGACGCCCATCCTGCTCGGCGCCGTGTTCAAGGCGACGGGCAACGCGTCGCCCGTGTCGGTTCCCCTAAAGGCGCGGTACATGAACAATGACCTCGCGCGCTTCGCAAAGCGCTACGGCGTGACGCTAAACTTTAACACGCACTTCCCGGTGAACACGCTGCCGCTCATGCGCGGCGCGGTCGCATATCAGACGACGGATCAATTCGACATTTACGTGAACGCGATGTTCGACGCGATGTGGGCCCATCCGCGTAACCTGAACGATCAAGCCGAAGTCGCGCACGTGCTCAACGACATCGGCATCGAGCCCGGCGACTTCGTCGCTCTCATCGAACGTCCCGACGTGAAGGAAAAGCTGAAAGCCAATACGGAAAACGCCGTCGCCCGCGGCGTCTTCGGCGCGCCGACCTTCTTCGTCGACGGCGACATGTTCTTCGGCCAAGACCGCCTGGACTTCGTGGAAGAAAAACTCCTACCGTAACTCGCCTCCCGCGCGAAGTTCATTCCGGACACATCGTCTTTGCTGTAGCGCTTCACGCGTAATGTGGAGGCGTGCGCGTGAAGAGCATCAAAGAAACCGGAACCATCGCGATCAACGGTTTCGTCCTGATCGCGCTGTTGATCATAGGCGCGCTATTCGTCACGGCGACGTTCGACCAGATCACGGCGGCTCTCGGACCGTTCGATCTCGACGACTTGTCGCCGGGCTGGATCATCACCGCCGTCGCGCTCTTTCTCTTCATCGTGCCCAGCTTTGTCATCAACAACCCGAACGAAGCACGCGTCATCCTCTTCTTCGGCCAATATGTCGGCACGCTGAAACGCGCAGGCTTCTATTGGGTTCTGCCGTTCACCACCCGCGAAGTCGTGTCGCGCAAAGTCATCAGCCTCAACACCAAAACGCTGAAGGTGAACGACGCCCGCGGCAACCCGATTGAAATCGCCGCCGTCATCGTCTGGCACGTCAAGGATTCCGCACGCGCCGCGCTCAACGTTGACAACTACCGCGACTTCGTCGCCGTGCAGAGCGAGACGGCGATCCGCGTCATGGCCAATCGCTATCCCTATGACGCCGACGAAGGCGTCGAGTCCCTGCGTGGCTCACCCGACAAACTCTCCGCTGACCTTCAGGCCGAACTGCAGCACCGCTTGGACATTGCCGGCATCGAAGTCACCGAAACGCGCCTTTCGCATCTGGCCTACGCGCCAGAGATCGCGTCCGCCATGCTCCGCCGTCAGCAAGCCGAAGCCGTTGTAAGCGCCCGGCGCATCATCACCGAGAACGCGGTGCGCATGGCCGACTCCGCCTTGGCGCAGCTGGAAACCGAAGGTCGCTTGAAACTCGACGACCCCGCGAAAGCGCGCCTTGTCAGCAATCTGCTGGTGGCCCTGGTGTCGGAGCGCGACACGCAGCCGGTTCTCGATCTGAACCCGTGAGAATCCGCCAGCGTCCTGTTTTGTTCACCACAAACCGCCCGGAATTCGGGCGTGACCCACGGGTCACGTCCGCAAACTGCGAGGCCGGCGCGCCCGCGCCGCCATTGCTCTTTGCCGTCATTGTTGTCTGAATGAGACGTGTGATCGTCCGGGTGGGGCTGGGCGTGAGCGTGGGGTCGCGCGCGTGCGCGATGTGGGGGTCCTAAATGACGTCGGAAGTGATGTTGTTGAACGTGCAAGGTGCTGCGCTCGCGGCAGACAGCGCCTTGACCGCGATCGAATATCACCAAGACGGCACGGCCAGCGTCCGCTACCAGACCGGCACCGACAAGATCTACATCATCGACCAGACGCTGCCCGTCGCCTCGATGATCTTCGACCTCGCCGAATTCTACCGCTACCCGTGGTCCTCGATTTTCGAGACCTTCAAAGCGTGCGTACCCCAGGCCGGCAACACCGTGCCCAAGGTCACCCAATCGCTCGTGCAATTCCTGTCGCGCTGGACGTCCGGCATGGACCAGAAGGCGCAACAGATGCTGCCGTTGGAAGAGGGCCAGGAACGCCTCTCCTTTGCGATCTACATCGCGGCGCTGGTTCAACGCTTCTACCAATGCGCTGAACTCTCCGGCGCCGAAGACGGTCGCAAGCCCGAAGGCATCAAGCGCGCGCTCGACATGCTGCGCTTCGAAACGCAGTTCTCGGGCGACTATTTCCAGAACCTGTTCCTGCCGCACGGCGAAACGCCGACGCGCCGCCCGATCGTGGGCGAAAGCTCCTCGCGTCTCGTGGCGCTCCTCGACCAATATCTCGACCGCCTCCTCAGCGGCATGCTGAAGTCGATGTTCGGCGAAGGCGTCATCAACGCCGAGACCAAAGCGTCGCTCGCGCAAATCGCGATCGAATCCTGCGTAACCGATTGGATGGCCCCCGGCGTGCCGAAAACCGGCATCGTCTTCGCAGGCTTCTCCAGCGGCGACGTCCGCCCGATGTATCTCGAGATCCGCGTCGGCAGCGCCTTCGGCGGCATCGTCAAACATCAACTCGTCGAAGGCGGCGCACCGACGCAGCGCGAGCCCGCCATCATCCGCTCCTTCGCACAAGCCGACCTGATCGACGCGCTGCTGCGCGGCGCGCAACCCGGCTACCGCTACGTGATGTTTCAACTGATGCGTCAAGGCATCGGTGCATTGCTCAACGCCGTCGGCGGCGAGATCGCCAAGAAGGACGCGAACCTCGCGAAGAGCGTGCTGCAAACATTCGACCAAGCGCCGCTCGCCGTCGCACGCGCCATTATCATGGCCGGCGACGACATCGCCCGCAACGCGATGGAGATGCGCGTCGCCGAAGTGGTGAGCTCCGCCGCGCCCGAACTTTTGGCCGACTACGCCAGCAAACTGGTTCGCCTGTCGGTGATCGAGCACGAACTGACAGGCAGCCAAACCGTCGCCGAACCGATCCTGACCGTCTATATGAAGAAGGGTCAGATCGTGCGTATCGGCCCGGTCAAAAGTTGAACGAGGTCCCGCAATGAAATCGAAATCCAAGAACCCGCGCCAACCGGTCGCCGACGTCGTGCACCAGATCATGGACACCGCGAAGATGGCCCGCGCTGAGGGTCCGTCGTCGGGCCTCTATAACCAAAAAGCGCAAATGTCCGGCGCGTTGACGCAAGCCGGCACGCTGCTCGCCAAACTCGACCGCGCCGCCGTACCTCCGAAGCGCTCGACGCTAATGCAAAATCTCTGGGGCACAGCGCCGGACAAGCCGCGCCGCTCGTGGTTCTCCTTCGGCGCCAAGGCCGAAACGCCCATGCCGAACGCGCAACAGATCGAGAAGATGCTGCGTGAAAGCGCGCAGGGCGGTCGCCGCCTGGTGCTCGACCGCGACCTCAGCGAAGGCAAACTCGCCCCCGGCGATATCGACTGCACGCTCCCGGAAGGCGCGGTCGACCCGGTCTGCACGCCGCGCAACTAGGTCTCGAGCGGCTTCGCGGCCTTCACCGCCGCCGCCTTGACGCCGCCGGCGACCAGCGCCTGCCAGACCTCTTCCGCGTTTTCCGCAAAGCTGAAGAGCTTCAGGTCGGCTGGTTCGATCATGTCCGCCTTCATCAGTGCGTCGAAATTGATGACGCTCGTCCAATAGGCCCGATCGAACAACACCACCGGCAGCCCGTTCACCTTACCCGTCTGGCGCAACGTCAAAAGCTCGAACAACTCGTCCAGCGTCCCGAACCCGCCCGGAAAAACGACAAGCCCATTCGCCCGCATCGCCAGATGCATCTTGCGCATGGCGAAGTAGTGAAACTGAAACGTCAGCGCCGGCGTCGAATATGGATTGGGCCGCTGCTCATGCGGCAGGCTGATGTTGAATCCGATCGAAGGCGCGCCGACATCCGAAGCGCCGCGGTTCGCGGCCTCCATCGTGCCGGGCCCACCGCCGGTTGCGATCACGTTGTCCCGCACGACCCCATCAGGCTGCAGCGCCCCGCCGCGTAGGGACACGATGCGCCCCAGCTCGCGTGCTTCCGCATACCACCGGTTCTTGGGCCGCGTGCGCGCCGAGCCGAACACGACGATCGTCGAGCGCACCCCCGCCTCACGCAGCCGTTCTTCGGCCTTGGCGTATTCCAGCATGAACCGCACGCCGCGCATCGAATCGCTGAGCAGAAACTCGGTGTCGAGCGCGGGCAGGCGATAGCTGGGCAGCGTCGCGAAGTTCGTGGGCTTAACCTTTGGCTTGGCGATTTTCTTGGAACGCATGGGGCGGGGCCGCATTTACAGAGTTACCGAAGTTTAAGACGCATACATTGACCGCCGATTAGCAACCCGTCCTGCGGGAAAAGGCCGCTATTGGCTGTCATATCGTCCGAATATAGTGGGCCCATGGAGTTCGCAGCCGTCATCATCATCGTTTCCGCCGCCGTCCTGATTGGCGCGGCAGGATTGGCCGTGTGGTTCGCCTTGCGCCAATGGCGTCACATTCCCTATTCGGCTTACTGGTTCGCTGCCGCGGGCGCCGTCTTAGGCGCGCTCGGCGGCGCAGCCGTCATTACCGATTGGGGCACCGTCTTCGGCGAGTCGCAGGTCGCCGTCAACGAAGTCTTGCCGTATATGACGGCAATCAAAGATCGCGAACCCGCGCTCTACGAACGCATCGAAACGTCGATCATCCGCGACCGCGCCGACGGCAAGTCGGCCGCGGAGGTTCGCACCAACGCCAAAGCGCTTGTGTCGTCCTACGTTGCCGACAAGATCGCGTTCTTGCCCAACGAACTGACCTACGAACTCTACGCAACGACGCGCGACATCCTGGGCTATCTGGAAGAACGCCGGGACTTTTCGACCTGCGCCGGCGTCGCCCTGGGCCGCTTCAAAGGCGACCTGGACCCAAGCCTGAGCCCGGAACTCGTCCAACGTAACGACAACACGACCCTGCGCGTGATCGCCGCCGACGCCCTGCGGGACGCGCCCCGCATGCCGGCGGAGCAGTTCGCCCAACTCGCGTCCAACGCCTTCGCGCAAGCGACCCAGATCATCGGCATCGGGCCAGAAGAGGTGGACACACTCCTGGCAGGCGAAGGCGACCCGGAGAAGACCTGCAAATTGATGAAAGCCTTCATCGATACACTGCTCGCCCAGCCGGTGGAGGTGGCTGCGTCCGCGTTAAGGACGCTAGCCAGCGGCGGCAGCCCGGCGACACCTCCGGCGAATTCGCCCTAGCGGTCACCAACACACGCAGCCCCCTGCTAAGATCGCCCACACGAAGAAGACGGGGGCGAATTATGGAACAGATCGAGTTCCCCACGTTGCAGTCGTTCAGCGAGCAATGCCTCGCCGCAACGACGACGGCCGAGATCACGCGCGCGTTCGACGCGATCTTAAGGCCGCGTGGCATCCGGCAGTGGTACGTGGGCAATCTGGGCTTCGTGAACGAATGGCGCGGCTTCGGCTTTGACGAAATTCCCCCTGCCTGGCGCAAGCGCTATGTCGAGGCAGAACACGCGCGTTACGATCCGGTCTTCCAGCACGCCGTCAATAACGGCGGCAAAACGACGTGGGCGGAGCGAAAGCGCGTCGCCGAACGCCTTGGCGACCAGCGGGGCCTGCAGGTCTTCGCCGAGGCGGAGCGGCACGGCCTGAACACTGGCCTGATCATGCCGATCCACGGCCTCGGCGATTTGCCGGCGGCGGTCAGCTTCGGCGGCAAGGACCTGGATCTGACATCCGATGCGCAGGCGTCGCTCTATCTCATCGGCGCCATTGCGTACGAAAGCTTGCGCCGCCTCGTCGTCGGCTTCAAGCCGATACCCCCGGTGCTCACCGAACAAGAACTAAAGGTGTTGCGCTGGATCGCCGAGGGAAAATCCGCGCTCGATACCGGAACGATCATGGGTCTCAGCGTCTTCACGGTGAGGGACTATCAGAAGAGCATTCGCGAGAAGTATGAGTGCGCGAAGATGGTGCAGGTGCTTGTGCTCGCGACTCTCGACGGCACGCTGGCGATCGCACGCAAGATGTGAAGGGGCAAACAGCGCCACGATGGACCCAGGATGCGCGATTGTCATTCTGCGCGCGATCCCCAACCTTGGGGGATATCCGACACGGTAAACGAATCTCATGACTCTCCTCCTTTAGGGAGAGAGAGCCGTGGTTCATCTGATCGTGGGGGCGACAAACCCGAATTGCCGTGAACTTCTCGCCGGCGTGTTCCGCCTGCGCTACGACGTGTTCGTCAAAGAGAAGCACTGGGACATCAAGAGCTACAACGGCCTCGAATTCGACCAATTCGACACCGAACACACGATCTATCTGGCCGAACTCGACGACAACGGCGCCGTCATCGCGACCGTCCGCATGAACCCGACGGACAAGCCAACGCTGTTTTCCGAAGTGTTCGCCGACATGTGCCACGGTGGTCCGCCGAACTGTCCGACAACCTGGGAGCTGACGCGCGGCGCGATCGCCAAGAACGTCCGCAAGACGGTGCATTTCGGCAAGATCGAATGTGCAACCATCGAGGCCGCGCTGCTCTGGGGCGTTACGAAGGCCTGCGGAATTTTCGGCGTCGATCTGCTGATGAAGAAAATGCGCACCGGCCTGGACGCCAAGCCCATCGGCCAACCGCGCATGATCGACGGGGAGTCGCACGTCGCGGCCGAGTTTGCGATGAACGGCGATGTGCTGCAGAGGACGAGAGCTCTCTATCGCATCGCCGGCCCGTCGATCGGGCACATCCACTTGATGCCGCAGGCCGACAGGGTGGCCGCATGATGCGCCGGGCTCGGGTTACTCCGTGCCCGGATTAATTTGGGATAGCGTGAACTTTCTCACGTGATGTTGCAAAAACGTGAGGTAGCATTTGTCCACGGATGGGCCGAGGGGGCCCGGCGAATTTCTATACTGGCGAGCAAGAAGATGGGACGTATTCGATTCAGCAAAGTGTCCGCGTTTGCCGCGACGTGTTTGACGGCGACGCGAGCGGAGGAGATCAGCGCGGCGCTCACGCAGACGCTAGGTGAAGCCGGCGTAAGCTCATGGTACGTAGGCGCGCTCGTCCACGAGAGCGATCTTCCGCCCGGCGCCGGACAATTCGGCATGCCGACGGCCTGGCAGCAGCAGTATGCCGAGGCGCGCCACTGCGAAGTGGATCCCGTTTTCCTGCACGCAAAGCGGCGCGAAGGACCAAGCACATGGTCGGAGTGCCGCGAACGCGCCGTCCACGAAGGCGCCTCCCGCCGCGCTCTCCGGGTCTTTGAGGAGGCTGAAGACTACGATCTCTTCGACGGTTTCATCATGCCGACGCTGGGCTCGGCTCCCCTGATTGACGGCGTCAGCTTCGGCGGCCGGAATCCGGACTTAAGCATGCCGGGCCAGCTCGATCTGCAGCTCGTCGGCACCTACGCCTATGAGGGCTTCCGGCGCTTGGCCGAAGGATTCAAACGTGTCTCACCGCACCTGACGCGGCGAGAACTTGAGGTGCTGCGTTGGTCCGCCGAAGGCAAGACTGCCTGGGAAATCGGCGAGATCTTGACCATGGGCGTCCGCACCGTCCGCACGCATCAGACGTCGATAAAGGCGAAGTACCGCGTCTCCACGATTGTTCAGGCCGCGGTTCGTGCAACCCTGGACGGCACGGTGCCGGCGCCCGTCTAGGATCGGCGTCGTCACAAGTGACGATACCGGCCATATGGCCCATACGCTCAGGCTCTCTCTCCATTTCACATGGAGGGAGAGACCATGGTTCACGTTGTTGTCGGGGCGACGAACCCCAATTGCCGCGAGATGCTCGCCAAAATGTTCAGGCAGCGGCACGACGTTTTCATTAAGGAAAAAGGCTGGAAGCTCAAAAGCTACAACGGCCTTGAGTTCGACCAATACGACACCGCCGAGACGATCTATCTCATGCAGTTCGACGGGCGCGACAACATCATTGCGTCCATGCGCATGAACCCGACCGATGGCCCGTATATGCTGGCCGATATCTTCAGTGAAGTATGTGAAGTGCCGATCCCGCGCGGCCGGGAGGTGTGGGAGCTCACGCGCGGCGCGTTGTCCAAAAACCTACGCAAGTCGGGCACCTGGGGGCGTATGCAGTGCGCCATGCTGGAATCGGCGCTTTTGTGGGGCGCGACGAAGGCGACGGGCTTCTTCACCGTCGATCACATCATGAAGCAGATGCGCGTCGGGCTTGACGTGAAACCGCTCGGCTCGCCGCGCCTCATCGAAGGCGAGGCGAATGTCGCGGCGGAATTCCCCTTCAATGCTCAGACGCTGGAACGCCTGCGTTCGAGCTACGGCGTCAATGGCCCGGCGATTGAGCGCATTCATTTGATGCCGGCGCCCCAGAAGAAGGTCGCGGCATGAGACGGACGGAGGCTCCGTACGACGACAAATGGGCGATCGCCCGGCTCCACGAGGTGTGGGAGTGGGCGGTCGCTCAAAAGCGCCCGTTTGTTGCGTACCTGATCGGCATGACGATCCTGTCGTTCGACATCGACGACGGTCGTGCGACGCTAAAGCCGCGCAAGACGCCGGGCGACAAGCCCGGCGCCCCGAAAGGGACTAAGGCCTGACGCTGCGCAGGCCCGTGATGCTCTGGATCACGGCGTCGGACGCTTCGGTCGGCAGGAACTCGGCCAGCGCAATGAACGCGCGGTTGGGTAGGAACGGCACGACGTAGCGCGCGCGCGGACGTTTGGCCTCGACGGCGTGCACGATCGCTCTGGCCGCCACCTCGGGCTTGGCGGCGTTCGGGTGCAGATCCTTCTGGAACGCCATCACCTTCTTGATTTGCTCGGCATAGGGCGCGCCGTCCGCGGCGTGAAGCTCAAGACTCTTGCGTTCCAACTCGCCGAAGCCGGTGCTGATCGCACCCGGTTCGATCAACACGACGCTGATGCCGAACAGCCGAAGCTCGTTGCGCAGCGCATCCGAAAACGCCTCGATCGCATGCTTCGTCGCGTTGTAGGGACCAAAAAAGGGCAGGGCGAGCCGCCCCACGACGCTGGAGATATTGATGATGCGCCCGCGCCGCCGCTCGCGCATACCCGGCAGGAAGGCTCGGATCATGCGCATCGGCCCGAAGACGTTGGTCTCGAACTGCGCCTTGAGATCCGCGTCGCTGATCGTCTCCAGCGGTCCCGCAAGCGCGTAGCCCGCATTGTTGATTAGCACGTCGAGACCGTTCTGCCCCGTAAGGGCGTTTACCTCACGCAAGGCCGCGTCGACCGATCCCGGCGACGTCACGTCGAGGATCAGCGTGTCGACTTTGCCCTTCGCCGTCCGCTTGATCTGCTCGAGCGCGGCTGCGTTGCGTCCTGTCGCGATGACATAGTGCCCGCCGGCCGCAAGCCGCACGGCCGTCGCCCGCCCGATGCCGGCCGTCGCGCCGGTAATGAGGATTGTCGCCATGGCCTAAGCGCTCGCTCCAAGATGAATCGACCGATTTAAGCATGTTGGCGCGGCCATGAGACAGCGCAAACGAAAAGGGCCGCGGAAGCCGCGGCCCTTTGTGCAGACAGTCACAAGCCGATTACCAGTAGAGCTTGACGCCCACGCCGGCCTTGTAACCGGTGATGTCCTTCGAGAGGCTCTCGTGATAGCCGCCATCGACGAACAGCGAGAAGTTCTCGTCCAAGTAGGTCTGCAGGCCGGCATCGAGCGACAGCAACTCGTCGTTCGTCGCGGCCGAGGTGGTGAACGGCCCGGCCGAAACCGTGTTCACGCCGTCCGATAGCACGTCCGAATACGACACTGCGGCCCATGGACGGATCGATCCGCCCCACGTTACGCCGTCGAACCGCACCGTGCCTTTGCCCTCGATGAGGCCCGTGTCCTCGGTAACGGCGAAGCCGAAACAGCTCTCGCCGCAGTTCTGATCGTCGTAGTTGACCGCGCCGATGAGCTTGACCGCGACGATGTCGAGATCGAGCGCCAGACCCGCTTGTGCCTGGGCGATGAAGCCCGACACCGACGTTTGCTGCACGCCCCCAAACGCGTTCGTGAGGTCCCAGTCGGTGTCCGCATAGCCGGCCGACAGGTTGACGAAGAAGGACGAACTGGTGAACGACGTATACGCTTCGATCACGCGCGCCGAACCGTCGAGGTCGGCCGTGCCCGCCGGCGTGGCAAGGTCGCCGTTCGAACTGCCGAAGCCGCCGGAGACGCCGCCGAACCAGCCATAGCCCATCCGCCAGTCCATACCGCCGGTCGAGCAGCTGTAATCCAAATCGAGCTCGACGCCCGTGTCCGCACCAAACTCTGTCGCGCCCTGGTGATAGCCAAACCAGGCGCGGCCATAGGTGGCGCCCTTGGGGCTGTCCGGAACGCGCTGATCGTCGCGGAAGCAGCCACGGATCAACTGCTGGCTCGCCGACAACATCGCCGGCTGAGCGACGATTTCGTCACGCGCCGCCGACTGCAGGAAGTAGCCGTCATCGGTGCCAGAGTGGTTTTCCACATAGCGCAGCAAGTATTGATAGACGCCCGCAGTAAGGGCGTTGCCCTGATAGAAGTCCTTGCCGGCGTTCGCGCTCGTGCCGGTGATGTTAATCACCTGGATGCCGTTGCCGACAGTCACCCCACCGATAGGAACTTCGTCGAACGACGCGACGCTGAACTTCGTCGGCACCGCCCCGAGCATATTTCCGTTGATTGCGAGAAAATCCTTGTCCGTTCCCGCCACGCCGCCGGCGGCCAACGAAGCATCGATGTCGACAAACATGCCGACATACGCATACGAGCCCGTGGCCTGGTAGTTCCCATTGATAGTGATTTGGCCCATGTCCTGGCCGACGTTCTGGGCCGTCGTGCCGGCAGGCCAGGTCGGGACGGACGTGTTGCCGGGCTGAAGGCCGCCATTAGTCGAGAGGTTGCCGTTGATGATGGCGTTGCCCGTGAGGCGGCTGAGTTCGTTCGCCGTGGTGATGGTGACGGGTCCGTTGATGACGTAGTTTGCTACGCCCTTCGAACTTAGCGCGCCAGCCGAAATTGTTACGCTGCTGGCCGTTGCGATCGCGTTCGCATTGCCGATTTCCAGGACGCCGCCGGTCACCGAGAGCGCTCCGGTAAACGTGTTGGCGCCGCTGAGGATCATCGTGCCGCCGCCGCTCTTCGTGAAAGAGCCTGTACCCGACATCACGCCAGCGAACGTAGAGTTGGAAGCGGCGTTCGAGGTCAGCGTTCCGGTGCCGCCGAGCGTCACGAAGCTTCCCGCGACGCCGCTCAACGTCCCGATTGTTTCGTTGTTCCCGCCAGCGCCGATAAGTCCGAATGTGGCACCGCTGGCGATGGTAACCGACGCGCTGTCCGCAATGTTGCCCGCGTTAGTAGTCGACGTACTGCCCGTAGCGAGCAGCGTACCTGCGGTCACGGTCCAATTGGCTGAAACGTCCGCGGTGCCGGTCAGTGTCACTGTGTTGGCGTCGATCTTCTCGAAGAACTCAAAGTTCTCGAGCGCAAAATCGGCAGGCGCCGCAGGCGTACCAAGCCGCCCCACGTCGAACGAAAAATTCGAAACACCGCCAAACTGCAGCTTGTCACCGGTTGCCGTGTTGGTGCCGGCATCGACATCTTCGGACGCCGTGTTGTTCAGCGTGATGACGCAGGTGTCGTCGCCCGACGTACCGGCGGCGCAATCCGGCGATGCACTTGCCTGCTGTGCCAGCCCCACCAACAGGAGGCCCGAAGCGGCTGCCATAAGAGTCGAACGCAGAACGGCACGCGCGGGCGCGGTCGTCATCCCAGAAACTCCCCAATGGCGCATTAACGCCCGTAACAGAAATTTGCTTTAAGTCTGCGTCAGATTTGACGAAAACGCCCCTGGGGCGTCAACGCAAAGCGGCGTGAATGGTCAAAGGGTTACTGTGATTCTCCCTGGCATGTCACCCGAAGGCTTCAGTCTATCAGTTGCGAGTCAAGAGCGCGGCAACCACTAGGCGCGCGATCCTGTCGTTTACGACGATGGTGTGACCCGAATTGTACGAAGCTGTCGCCGTTAGCCACGTTTGAATTGCGCTGATTTCAGGCGGCGCCGCTTGGTTCGCGACAGCGAAGGTCAAAGGCCCATCCGCAACCGGCGGCCGAGAGCAAACACCAGATATCCGAACGCCGCCGACACCGCGCTGAAAACGAGAACGCCGATCACCCAAGGCCGCAACTCGGCGGTCAATCCTGTCTCCGATACCCAAGCAATCGCGAGCCCTAATCCAAACAGGACGCTGAACGCGATCCACGCCGCCGCCAGCACCATGAGCAGGAGCCCGACAAACCGCCCGACGCTATCGGCGCTGTAGTGATGCGGCTCGCTCATGGCTAAACCGGCTTCAACGCCATGTGCGGAAGCTCCGGCAGTTCGACGCGAATACCGTCACCGGCAGCGACGTCGCCGCCCGCGATTACGATCGCCATCACGCCCGCCTTGCGCACAATCCCCCGCTCGGGATTGCGTTCAATCACGGCCTCCATCAATCCCGGCTGCAAGTCGTCGAGCTGATAGCAAGGATTGCGCAACCCGGTGATTTCGACGACCGCGCTTTCGCCAAGCCTGAGCCGCGCGCCTTGCGGCAGATCCAACAAGTCGATGCCCCGCGTCGTTACGTTCTCGCCCATCAAGCCCGGCGTGATCTTGAATCCTTTGGTCCGCAGCTCATCGAACAGCTCGGCATGAATGAGATGCACCTGCCGCAAATTCGCTTGGGTCGGATCGCGCGCCACGCGCGAGCGATGCTTCACCGTCACGCCCGCATGCGCATCGCCCTCAATACCCAACCCCTCGATCAGCCGCACGCGCTCGACGCGCGGTTTGGACATCGAATGCGATCCGCTGCAGCTGACGGCGACGACGAACTGGTCATGCTCCAGGGAGTCTGTATCCACGCGAACGTTTCTCCCGGTCGAGGATCGAAGCCTTACGTTTGTCCAGCTCGCCGATGATCGTCCGGCGTTGATCGACGGGCAGGGTGCTCCACCCCGCAATCTCGCGCATCGACCGTCCGCACCCCAGGCACCAACCTGTCGTAGCGTCAATCGCGCAGACCTTCACGCAGGGACTTTCGATCAATTCCGTCATCGGCCCACTGTTAGCGCCCTGGTATGCCGCTGTACAAGACGGATTGAAACCCCGCGCTCGACGACTATCATCGCGCGAACTGACAAATTGTCGACAAAGATCAGAGCCGAAGGGACGATCGCACCATGAACCTCGATTTCACAGACGCCGACAACGCGTTCCGCAAAGAAGTGCGCGCGTTTATTGCCGAAAGCATCCCACCCGAAGTCCGCGGCAAAAAGCGCAACGAATACGGTGGCAAGGAAGATTTCCTCGCCTGGCACCGCGCGCTCTACAAGAAGGGCTGGGTGGCGCCCGGCTGGCCGAAGCAATATGGCGGCACCGGATGGACCTCGACGCAGAAATACATCTTCGGCGAAGAATGCGCGCACGCCGACACGCCGATGACGCTGCCCTTCGGTCTCGCGATGGTCGGCCCCGTGATCTACACCTTCGGCAACGAAGAACAGAAAAAGCAATTCCTGCCGCGCATCCTCTCCGGCGAAGATTGGTGGTGCCAGGGATATTCTGAGCCGGGCTCAGGCTCCGACCTTGCCTCGCTGAAGACGACCGCCGTGCGCGAAGGCGACCACTACATCGTCAACGGCCAAAAGACCTGGACGACGCTCGCCCAATACGCCGACTGGATATTCTGCCTGGTTCGCACCGACGCAAAAGCGAAGCAGCAAGAAGGCATCTCGTTCCTCCTCATCGACATGAAGACGCCCGGCGTCACCGTCCGCCCCATCATCACGATGGACGGCGGCCACGAAGTGAACGAGGTCTTCTTCGATAACGTGAAGGTGCCGGCCAAGAATCTCATCGGCAAAGAAAACGAAGGCTGGACCTACGCGAAGTTCCTGCTGGGCCATGAACGCGCCGGCATCGCCGGCGTCGCCCGCTCCAAACGCGGCGTTGAACGTCTCAAACAAATTGCTGAGGCCGAACAAGACGGCGGCAAGCCGTTGCTCGAGAATCCTGAATTCTCGCGCAACATCGCTGAGCTTGAGATCGACCTGCTCGCACTCGAATTCACCGAGCTGCGCACGCTCGCCCGCGAATCCAAAGGCGGCCACGGCCCCGAAGCCTCGATCCTCAAGATCAAAGGCACCGACATTCAGCAACGCCTGACCGAGCTGACGCTCGAGGCCATCGCGTACTACGCCGGCCCCTACCGTCCGTTCGCGCACGACAAGATGACGAACGAATACGTCCCGGGTCCCGACTACGCGCACGGCGCCGCGCAGAACTACTTCCTTACGCGCCGCACGACGATCTACGGCGGCTCAAGCGAGATCCAGCGCAACATCATTGCGAAGATGGTTCTGGGCCTCTAAGACGGCACCCACAAGAAATTGGCATTCAGGAAACGCTAGGAACGACGCAATGGATTTTTCCTTCACTGAAGAACAAACGCTGCTGCGCAACAGCGTGCAGAAGTTCGTACAGAACGACTACACGTTTGATAACCGCCGCGCGATCGCGAAGAGCGACACCGGCTGGAGCAAGAAGAACTGGTCCACGTTCGCTGAACTAGGCCTGCTCGGCGCGCCGTTCGCAGAAGATTTCGGCGGCCTCGGCGGCGGTCCGATCGAAACCATGATCATCATGGAAGAATTCGGTCGCGGCCTCGTGATCGAGCCGTACCTCGGCACCGTCGTCCTCGGCGGCGGCTTCCTCCGCCACGGCGGCACAAAGGCCCAGAAGGAAAAGCTCATCCCCGAGCTCATCGAAGGCAAGCGAGTCTTCGCGTTCGCCTTCGCCGAACCGCAAGGCCGTTACAACCTCGCCGACCTCACGGTCACCGCGAAGAAGTCCGGCGCCGGCTACACGCTGAACGGCCATAAGGCCGTCGTCATCGGCGCGCCGTGGGCTGACACGCTGATCGTCAGCGCGCGCACCGGCGGCGGTCAACGCGATGAGAAGGGCGTCTCCGTCTTCCTCGTCGACAAGAAAACCAAAGGCGTCTCGACCCGCGACTATCCGACCGTCGACGGCCTGCGAGCTTCCGAAGTGACGTTCGAGAACGTAGCCCTCGGCGCCGACGCCCTCGTCGGCGAAGAAGGCAACGGCCTGAAGCTGATCGAACAAGTCACCGACGAAGGCATCGCAGCGCTCAGCGCCGAAGCCATCGGCGGCATGAAGGTGCTGAACGACGCCACGGTCGAATACTGCAAGACGCGCAAACAATTCGGCGTGCCGATCGGCAAGTTCCAAGTGCTGCAACACCGCATGGTCGACATGTTCATGAACTACGAACAGTCGGTCTCGATCACGTACATGGTCACGCTGAAGCTCAACGAAAGCGAAACCGAACGCAAGAAAGCGGCATCAGCAGCCAAAGTCCAAATCGGCAAAGCCGGCCGCTTCATCGGCCAAAACGCGGTGCAATTGCACGGCGGCATGGGCATGACCGACGAACTCAACATTGGCCACTACTTCAAACGCCTGACGATGATCGACACGATGTTCGGCAACACCGACCACCACCTCAAACGCTACGCGTCACTCGACTGAGTTTTTACGCACTCAAGCGTGCGTTTTGCCACAAAGACACAAAGGCACGAAGACGCCCAGGCGCTTCGTGCCTTTCGCATTTCAGAGAAGTGCTAGGCTCTAGCCGGGAGAGCGATGCATGAGTGAAAATGCCAAGCTAGGCGCTTACGCGCCTACAGAGAGAGATCTCGAAGAGATCGGCGCCCCGATCGACGATGCGGTATGACGAACTTCGTGCCTTCGTGCCTTCGTGCCTTTGTGCCTTCGTGGTAAAACCCACGCTCTCAACGCACAAACCTCAGATCACCGTCGCCAAACGGATAGGCACAGGTTGCGGTGCGGTCAGGCGTTCGCGCGGGAATGAGCACGTGAAGGTGGTGCCTTTGCCCAACGTGCTGTCGAGCTTCACCTTGCCGCCGTGCGCCTCGATAAGTCCGCGAACGATCGGCAGACCCAGGCCCGTGCCCTTCTCGCGCGTGGCCACATCGTGCTGACCCTGACCGAACGCTTCGAACACCGTGTTGACGTCGGCAGGATCGATTCCGCAACCGGTATCGCTGACGCCGACCTCCATCCCGCCGGTTGGCGAGCGTCGCGCGAACGCCGTCACCCTCCCGCCTGCCGGCGTAAACTTGACCGCATTCGAAATGAGATTGAGCAGAATCTGCTGCGTCGCCCGTTCGTCCGCCAACAGCAGCGGCAACCCGTGCTCGACCTCCACCACCAGCGTCACGTTCCCTTGCGACGCCTGCACGGTGAACATCTTCATCGCCGTGTCGATCGCTTCGCGCACGTCGACCTCGACGGCGCGAACGACATAACGCCCGGCCTCGATCTTCGCGAGATCCAGGACGTCGTTGATCAGCCCTAGCAGATGATGACCGCTGTCGTTGATGTGCTTTGCATAGTCGGTGTACTGCGGCGACCCCAGCGCACCGAAGACCTCGCCCTTCATGATCTCCGAAAAGCCCAAGATCGCGTTCAGCGGCGTGCGCAACTCATGACTCATATTGGCCAGGAATTCCGACTTCGCATGGCTGGCGCTCTCGGCCTTTTGCCGCGCCTTGTCGGATTCGATCTTCGCCGCGGTCAATTGCTCGATCAGATCGTTGCGATCCTCACGCAGCAACAGCATATCGCGCGCCGTGAGGAACACATTGCGCGACATGTGAATCATGAAGCCGCAATAGAAAAACGACAGCGCCGCGATGCCGTAATAGAACGAAGTCCCTTCCGTCAGCGACGGCACGATCATCACAAACGCGCTCGTGCCGATGCTCACCGCCGCAAAGCGCGGGTAGGGCGCCGCGAGCGCCGCGCCGCCCGCCATATTGCAGGCATAGACGAGAACCAGGAACAGGTGACCAAGATCGTCGCCATAGCGCCAGAACAGCAACGGCGGCGCAGTCCAGATCACGCAGAACAGCAGCATGCCGGCGAACAAGGTCCACGACCACCGCCGCGCTTCACCCGGCGGCGGCGCTGCATGGCGGAACCAGCGGTGCAGGGACCAAAAGAAAATACTGGCCGCCGTGACCGCGCCGAACCAGATGACCAATGGTTCCGCCGGCACCCAATGCCAAAGCATCAACGCAAGCGTAGCGCCGATAATCGGAAAGCCCAAGATGCCGGGGCGGAAGTTCTCATCGACCATGCGCAGCTGATCGAGTTCAAGTTTGGCCGCGCGTTCGGGCGACAGCGTGCGCGTGCGCGCCGCTTCCGTACTGCTGCCGATCGCGTCTGGACCCAACGACGTCATGCGCGGTCTTCGACCTGCCCCACCCCAAACAGACCGGATGGTGCATGAAAGCCATTAAGGAAGATTGGGCGGCCCCACGCATCCGCCTTGCGCGAGGCGCGCGCATGGTTACGGTGGCGTAAATCCGCCCAAGCCCAAAGGCCAAACATGAGCGAAGTCTTACTGATCGAAACGCGCGGCCCCGTCGCGATCCTGACCATCAACCGCGCCGAATCCAGGAACCCGCTCGGCCACGACGGCGACGGCGATGCCTTCGCGGCGGCGGCGGCGCGCATCAACGCCGACCGCGGCATCCGCGCCGCCATCCTGACGGGCGCGGGAAAAGCGTTCTCCGCCGGCGGTGACCTCAAAGCCATGCGCGAGAAAGGCGGCGCCTTCGCCGGCCCCGGCGTCACGATCCGCGAGCGCTATCGCAACGGCATCCACAAAATCGTCCGCAGCGTCTGGAACCTCGAGGTCCCGTTGATCGCCGCCGTCAACGGCCCGGCGATCGGCCTCGGCAACGACGTCGCCTGCCTGGCCGACACGCGCATCGCCGCCGACACCGCCATCTTCGGCGCCACATTCCTGAAGATCGGCCTCATCCCCGGCGACGGCGGCGCGTGGCTTCTGCCGCGCGTCATCGGCATGGCCCGCGCGTCGGAACTGCTTTACACCGGCGACACGATCGACGCGCCGACGGCGTTGAGCTGGGGCCTCGTCTCAAAAGTCGTGCCCGCCGCAACGCTCATGGACGAGGCGATGAAACTCGCCAACCGCATGGCCGCCCAACCGCCCGACGTCCTGCGCATGACCAAGCGCCTGCTGCGCGAAGGCCAATCGACGAGCTTCGACAACATCATGGAACTGTCGGCCGCGATGCAGTCGCTCGCCCACCACACCGAAGACCACGCCGAAGCCGTCAACGCTTTCTTCGAAAAACGCCCCGGCAACTACAAAGGACAGTGACAGCAGCGCCGCACATTCCGGGCTTCACAGTTCGCGCGCTAGCCGAGGGCGACGTGCGCGAACTCCAAGCGTTATTCGACGCCGACCCGGACTATTTCGAAATGGCGCACGCGCGTCCCGCCGCGATGGACGAAGTCGATCAAATCCGCAAAGCGCTTCCGCCGGAAAAGACTCAAGCCGACAAATTCCTCCACCTCGTCATCGATCAGCGCAATCGCATCGCCGCCCTCACTGACGTCATCCGCGGCTTCCCGGAACCGCACATCTGGTACCTAGGCTTCCTGTATCTCGCGAAGTCGGCGAGAGGGCAGGGCCTCGGCCGCCGCATGCTGCAAGCGCTCTACCCGTGGGTGCGAGCCAACCGCGGCACTGCGCTCCGCCTCGGTGTCGTCGAAGAGAACGCCCACGCCCGCCACCTCTACGCTACGGAAGGCTTTGCCCTGCAGGTGATCCGCGAGCCGGATCCAACCGTGGACCGCGTGCGCCGCATCCTTGTGCTTCAGCGCGCCCTTTAGTCTATTCTCGACCCACAACGACATTCGCAATCAGGGAGAAACAACATGACCGTCGGCATCGTCGCGCATCTGAAAGTGAAAGAAGGCAGCCAAGCGGATTTCGAAACCGCCTTCCTCGAACTCCAAGCCGCCGTGAAGAAGAACGAACCCGGCGTGATCCAGTACGAAGTCTTCAAGTCCAAGGCCGACCCGACGATGTACGTCGTCATGGAACAATACAAAACCGAAGCTGATTTGGCCGCGCACCGGACGATGCCGCACATGGCTGCGGCGGGGCCAAAGCTCGGCGCCGTTCTCGATGGCCGCCCGCAAATCGAAATCCTCGGCAAGGTCTAAGTCACATGGATCTCGGCTTCAGCAAGGAAGATCTGAAATTCCGCGATGAGGTCCGCGCCTTCATCGCCGAGAAATACGACGAAGACCTTCGCCGCAAAATGTCGCTCACCAAGAACGGCTACCTCGACAAAGCCGGCCAGGTGAAATGGCAAAAGGCGCTCAACGATCGCGGCTGGGCGGCCGTGAATTGGCCGACGCAACACGGTGGCGCAGGCTTTACGCCCAACCAGAAATACATTTTCGACATCGAGATGGCCGCCGCCGGCACGCCGATCGTCAGCCCCATGGGCCTGAAGATGGTCGCCCCCGTCATCATGGCGTTCGGCAGCGACGAGCAGAAAAAGAAATACCTGCCGCCGATCCTCTCGTCCGACATCTGGTGGTGCCAGGGCTACTCCGAACCCGGTTCAGGCTCGGACCTCGCCAGCCTCGCCATGCGCGCGGAAGACAAAGGCGACCACTATCTCTGCAACGGCACAAAGATCTGGACCACGCACGCGCAGTGGGCCGACTGGATCTTCTGCCTCGTCCGCACGACACCCGGCAAAAAACCGCAAGAAGGCATCTCCTTCATCCTCATCGACATGAAAACGCCCGGCATCACGGTGAAACCGATCGTCACACTCGACGGCCCGCCTGACAACGAGCAAGAGGTCAACCAAGTCTTCTTCGATGACGTCCGCGTGCCGAAGGAGAACCTGATTGGCAAACAGGACGAAGGCTGGACCTACGCGAAATACCTACTCGAATTCGAACGCGGCAACGCCTACGCGCCAGGCCTGAAACGCTCGCTCAAAAAAGTGCGCACGATCGCCGCCGCCGAAGGCACCAACGGCCACAAGTTGATCGACGACGCCGAATTCCGCCGCAAGATCGACGAAGTCGAAATCCAACTCCACGCGCTGGAATTCACCGAACTGCGCATCTTCTCAAAGCTCGCGACAGGCGGCCGCCCCGGCGCAGAATCGTCACTGCTAAAAACGCGCGGCACCGAACTCCAACAAGCGATCACCGAACTCGCATTGGAAGCGGTCCAATACAGCGCCATGCCCTTCGTCCAAAACCCAATGGCCCGCACCAACGAACCCTGGCCGCAACCCGACTACGCCGTCACAACGGCCCCCTACTACTTCAACCTCCGCAAAGCCGCCATCTACGCCGGCTCCAACGAAATCCAGCGCAACATCATGGCAAAGCTGGTGCTGGGACTCTGAGTCCCAGCACCTGTTATCCCGGAAGTTAGGCTCGCCCGTTGCGCAGCAACGGCCTTGCGAGCCTTACTATCCGGGACCTAGGAGACCGGGCGGTGAGTCTGTGCTCAGTCTCCTGGGTCCCGGCTCTAGCTCCGCTCGCCCGGGATGACAGGGTTTGAAATGCCGACAAAGCAACAAAACAAAGTCGCCATCGTCACCGGCGCCGCGCGCGGCATCGGCGCAGGCGTCGCCGCCGCGCTCGCGAAGAAAGGCTACGCCGTCGCGCTGATCGGCCTTGAGGGCGACCTCCTGCGCCAGAACGCCAAGGCCATCGGCGACCGCGCGATGTCCTTCGAAGTCGACGTGACCGACCGCACCGCAATGGGCAGCGCCGTCGAAGGCGCGCGCGAACGCTTCGGCCGCATCGATGCAGTGGTCTCGAACGCCGGCATCGCCAACTACGAACTCATCCGCGACATGGCGGCCGAGAACTTCCGTCGCGTCATCGCCGTCAACGTCGAAGGCACGTTCAACGCCGTGAAGGCGACGCTGCCGCATCTGATCGAATCCAAAGGCTACTTCCTCGCCGTCGCCTCGATTGCCGCCGCAACCGCACCGCCCGGCCTCGCCGCCTACGGCGCCAGCAAAGCCGCGACCGAAGGCTTCACCGACACCTTCCGCAGCGAGGTCTCCCATCTTGGCATCGATGTCGGCGTCGCTTATTTCGGCTGGCTCGCGACCGATCTCGTGAAGACTGCGGGAGAACATCCAGCCTTCACCTACATGCGAACCCACTTGCCGGGCCCGCTGAAAGCCGTCGCCCCGGTCGACATCGCCGTGCAAGCGATCGTGAACGGCGTCCTCCGCCGCAAACGCCGCGTCATCGCGCCCGGCTGGCTGCGCATTGCCCTCGCGCTGCGCTGGTTCGTCTCCGGCAACCCGTCGAGCTACAAAGCCCATATGCCTGAAATCGAACGCCTCTGCACGGAGGAGGCCAAGAAGCGAAGGGCCTACATGTCCGACCCCTCGCGCGGCTGATCTCAAGCGCACGCACAAGAGATCAGCCATGGTGGAGAAGGTCGGCTCAATCCTCGCCGGGCACAGGTGGTTGCGTCACGATTCTCGTTCGGCGTTCATCCGGTTCTTCCCATTTTGGGTGGCGTACCGGCACCGTTCGACAGCAGCTTGAACACGGCCAGCAATACGGAAGCGATCGCCATGCCGAACAGCAAAGTCTCGTTGTCGAAACTGACCTGATAGCCCCTGACCTGGTCATTCGCGGCCGCCGCGAGATCATGCCAAAAGGCGATGGTGCACAGAGAAACGGCTGCGTTCATAAGAGAATAAAATGCCGGCGCGACCTGCCCGAGCAAGTAAACGAAGTACAAGAGGAACAAGGCACCGCAGAGCGCGTAGTACGAAACAACGACAGCGGAATTGTAATGGACGCCGCCGACTTGGCACGCCGCGCGTCCTTGCGCCACCGACGAAAGACAGTTGTCGAAAACGCTCTCCAACCCTTCAGACAGGTCGGCCTTGAAAGTGGGCATCTTCCCGTCTGCTCGGAATGGTGGAGGAGGCGGCGTCATCAGAATAATGGGGCTGGTGAATGTTTCCAGCGCCGGCACGGCATCAATCACGCGCTTGCCCGTGGCCGCTCCCACAATGGCGATCAGGATAGCCAGGGCGAAAATTGCGTAGACCGCCTCGCCGATTAGCGACATGAGCGTATCAAATGCAGAATCTGTTGAGAGCATTTTTTCCACCATCAGGACCCGATATGTTTTTGAAAACAATTTTGGTCAATTTTGTGGCGAGGTATTTTGTCTTCATTGGAAAAAATGTTGAGCGCAGTCGTCTTTCTTGATGAGTTCACCGAACGTTCGGGAAGGGTCGCGATCCGATTCTGCGTGAGTTGTGGCTCGCGCTCGGCCGTTCGGCAACCGCTCGCCCGATAGGCACCCATCAATGCATGACCGCGCGCGTCGACAAGCGTCATCATCACCGCGATCCGAGCGCCCGCCCACCGCGCGAACGCTGTGTGCGGGCGCTGGGGAAGGTCTTCAGTTCCCGCTGATGCGGGCGAAGAATTTCTGCGTCTGCTCACCGCCCATGAAGTAGGCCTTCGCGCCCGACATGTCGGATATTTTCGACCAGTTCTCCGCGACCTTCTCGGCCGTCAAGCCCTGCTGCCCCAGGAACGCACCGTTCGATTCCACGATCTGCGCCACAGCGAACGCCCCGCCGCCGGCCGCGAGGATCACGCCGGTCGGCGCATCTTCGCTGACGAGATAGATCACGCCCGGCGTCACGAACTCCGGCTTCAGCGCCTCAAGCGCTTGCGGCGGCATCAGGTTCTCCGTCATGCGCGTGGCGGCAACCGGCGCCAGCGCGTTGACGCGAATATTGTCCTTCTGCCCCTCAAGCTTCAGCGTGTTCATGAAGCCCACGAGCCCCAACTTCGCCGCGCCGTAATTCGTCTGCCCGAAATTGCCATACAAGCCCGACGACGACGACGTCATCACGATGCGGCCGTACTGCTGGGTCTTCATCGTCTCCCAAACAGCCTTCGTCACCTTCACCGCGCCGATCAAATGCACGTCGAGCACGAAGGTGAAGTCCTTCACCTCCATCTTCGCAAAACTCTTGTCGCGAAGAACGCCCGCATTGTTGATCAAGATATCGACGCGCCCGAACGCATCGATCGTTTGCTTCACCAACCCCGCAACGCCCGCATCATCGGTCACCGAAGCGCCGTTCGATATCGCTTCGCCGCCGGCCGCCTTGATCTCTTCGACGACCTTTTTCGCCGCCTCCGAAGACCCGCCCGACCCATCGACCGAACCGCCCAGGTCGTTGACCACAACCTTCGCCCCGCGCTTGGCGAGATCCAGCGCATGCGCGCGACCCAACCCACCGCCGGCGCCGGTGACAATGGCGACTTTTCCGTCGAAGCGAATGCTCATGAAGTTCCTCGTGTCCGTTTGCTGCAATGGCGAAATTCGGCCCGTTTCTGCCCTGGGAACGCCTGGAAATCAACCCGCCGCACCGCCGCAATCCGCAAGGCGGAACTGAGCCGCAGGGTGTTTGGCGCGTTTACGCTCGAGCACCCCCGAAAAGGACGCCATGACCGCCAACCTCGATCTCCAGCTCGCCATCGACGCGCCGCCCGACAAAGTCTTCGCGGCGATCACCGATCTGCACGCGGGCGGCCGTTGGCTCCCCGGCCGCACGAAGCTCGAAGTGTTGACGCCTGGTCCTCATCCGCAGGCGCAGAACGGCGGCGAGCCGATGCCCAATCGTCAGGCATCATGATGCCACCGCGCCGCTGCGCAGAAGCGCCCGTTAGCGGCTAGAGTACCCCGGGGCCGGACGGCGACTCGGGGGGACAGACGACGCATGGAATTCTTGCCGCAAGTGCAGAGCGCGCTGGGCATTGTCGCCTTCATTGCGTTCGCGTGGATGCTATCCGAAAGACCAAGCGCGTTCCCGTGGATGACGGTCATCGTCGGCGTCGCCGTCCAAATCGTCCTCGCGATGGCCTTCCTCGGCATACCGCTGATGCGCGACGCGCTGCTCGACCTCAATGTCGTCGTCGACGTGATCTCGAAAGCGTCGAACAAGGCATCGACCTTCGTCTTCGGCTACATCTCCGGCGGCCCCCCGCCGTTCGAAGTGAAGAACCCGAACGCGATGATCTCACTCGCCTTCGGCATCCTGCCCATCGTGCTGGTGATGTCGGCGCTCTCGGCGTTGCTGTGGCACTGGAAGATCTTGCAGTGGATCGTGCAGGGCTTCGCCTTCGCGCTCGAAAAGACGATGCGCATCGGCGGCGCGCTCGGAGTCGGCGTTGCGTCCAACATCTTCTTAGGCACAATCGAAGCGCCGCTGCTCATCCGCCCCTATCTCGAAAAACTCACGCGCAGCGAACTCTTCACGTTGTTCACCTGCGGTTTGGCGAACGTCGCAGGCACCGTGCTCGTTCTTTTCGCGACAATCCTAAATCCGGTCATCCCCGGCGCGCTCGGCCATATCATCGTGGCCTCGATCCTCTCGCTGCCCGCGTCGATCGTTCTCTCGAAAGTGATGATTCCCGGCGACGAAACGACGCCGGCCAGCGTCGGCATCGGCCGCCTTTACCGCTCCAGCATGGACGCGGTCGCCACCGGCGCCGAAGACGGCATGAAGATCTACCTCAACATCATCGCCATGCTGATCGTGATGGTGGCGCTCGTCGCGCTCGCGGATGCGATCATGGCCAACTTCATTCTCAACGGCGAACCCCTAACCTTCGCGCGCATCGCCGGCTGGGTCTTCGCGCCTCTGGCATGGCTCATCGGCATTCCGATGGGTGAGGCCGACACCGCCGGCGGCCTGATGGGCACGAAGGTCGTGCTCAACGAGTTCATCGCCTACCTCAATCTCGCCGCATTGCCGCCCGACACTCTAAGCCCCCGCTCGGAGTTGCTGATGCTCTACGCGCTGTGCGGTTTCGCGAACTTGAGCTCCGTCGGCATGGTCATCGCCGGCGTCAGCGCACTCGCGCCCGCCCGCCGCGACGAAATCGTGGAACTCTCCGTTTGGTCCCTCATCCCCGGCACCCTATCGACGTGCATGACGGCAGCGGTGGTGGGATTGTTGCCGGGATGAGCTCTTGAACCAGGTCGCGCCCATGACCAAATCCATCGCCAAGCTTCAGTCCTGGATGCTGTGGGTCGCGGGGATTCTCGCGATCCTGGGCTCCATCAACATCGCCTCCCTGCCGCTCAAAGTCCTGTTCGTGCAGGTGAATATTCTCATGCCGATCGTGGGCCTGTTGGCGCTCGCGTCGGCCTACGCCTCGAACGAGCGCGCGGTTATCGACGCTGCGTCGCCCTCGAATGCGCGCCGCATCCGCATTTACGCGCTGATTGCCGTGGCCATCGCCAGCTTTGCGACCATCATTCCCTTCGTGTCCCTGCCGGTTGTCTTGCCATTCGTACAGCTGGATATGCTAATGCTCCTCATCGGCTTTTCCTGCCTGTTCTTCGCCTACATCGGCACCCGCGCCTAAGGGGATTAGATGAAGCTCTACAACGACAAGCTCGCGCCCAATCCGCGCCGCGTGCGCATCTTCCTGGCCGAGAAGGGCATCGACGTCCCGACCGAAGACATCGCCATCATGAAGGGCGAACACAAGTCGGCTGAGCACCGCGCACGCAACGCCTTCGGTCAGTTGCCGGTACTCGAGCTCGACGACGGCACGCACATCTCGGAATCGGTCGCCATCTGCCGCTATTTCGAAGAACTGAACCCGGACCCGCCGCTGATGGGCGCAAGCCCGAAGGAAAAAGCGATCGTCGAAATGTGGCAGCGCCAAATCGAGTTCAATCTCTTCATGCCCGTCGCTATGACCTTCCGCCACACCCATCCCGCGATGGGCGCGCTCGAAACGCAAATCCAGCCCTGGGGCGAACTTAACAAAGACCGCGCGCAGAAATCCTTGAAGTGGCTCGACGAAAGCCTCGCCGGTAAACAATTCATCACCGGCCGCAACTTCACGATCGCCGACATCACCGCCATGTGCGCCATCGATTTCGGCCGCATCTGGCGCTTCGCGATTCCCGCCGAGCTGGAAAACGCCAAGCGGTGGCACGAAGCCGTCGCCGCCCGCCCCAGCGCCAAAGCTTAAATCAGCATTAGCAGCCGCCGTAGTATTCTCTCCAAGTCCCGCGCCAACGCCTCGCGCCCGGAGTACCTACCTTGCAGCCAGCAGCCGACAAAGCCCCAGCCGCGCGCGTCTCGTGGCCCGTCCTTCTCGGCTTCGGCCAGCTCGCCATTCCGCTCGCCTTCGCAAGTTTGCCGATCGCGATTTTCGTCACGCGCTTCTACGCGCAGGACCTGCAGATCGGCATCGCCGACGTCGGCTTCATCCTGCTGGTCGCGCGCCTCGCCGACATCATCGTCGACCCCATCATCGGCTTCGTCAGCGACCGCCTGAAGCTTCCCTTCGGACGCAGACGCTCATGGGTGCTGCTCGGCGCGCCGGTCTTCGCGCTCGGCGTCTACATGCTCTTCCTGCCGCCGGAAAGCCTCGCCTCGGCCAGCGAAGACGCGCGACGCATGTACCTGCTGACGTGGATCGCCGTCTTCTACCTCGGCTGGACGATGATCACGATCGCCTACGGCGCCTGGGGCGCTGAGCTGTCGGAGGATTACAACGAACGCTCGCGCATCACCGGCGTGCGCGAAGTGTTCACGCTGCTGGGCCTCGGCATCGCCGGCGCCATCCCCGTCATCGTCGGCGTACCGAAAGAAGTCTGCGTCGACGGCGCGGTCACCATCGCGACGGCGGGAACGGGCGGCTACTGGAACATCATGCAGGTGATGGGCATCACCATCATCGCGCTCGTCCCCATTGCACTCGGCTTGCTCTACCTGACGACGCCGGAACCGCCCGTGCGCGAGATGAAGCACCTCTCGTTCTGGAAGGGTGCCAAGATCGCCGCCACGAACATGCCCTTCGTGCGCCTCTTCTTCATCACGGCCGGCGTCCGCATGGGCTCACGCGCCGTCGAAGGTCTGCTGACGTTCTATCTGGTCAGCGTCGTGATGTTCACCGAACAACAGGCAAGCACGGCAGTCCTGGCGCTTCTCGTCCCCGCCGTCATCTTCGCGCCGTTCTGGATCTGGGCGGGCAAGGCGTGGACCAAGCACCGCGCCCTCGCTATCGCTCTCATGATCGGCACGCTGACCTTCTGCGTCCTGCTGCTGTTGCGCGACGCCGGCTACCTCGTGAACCTCGGCGCGTTTGTCGTGCTGGGTTCGGTCTTCTCCGCGCCCTTCACGCTAGGCCAATCGATGGCAGCCGACGTCATCGACCTCGACAGCCTGAAGAGCCGCCAACCACGCGCGGGTCTCTTGATCTCGTTCTTCCAGCTCGCCGTCAAAGGCGGCGACGCGGTCGGCGTCGGCGTCTCGCTGATGTTCGTCGGCTGGCTAGGCTTCGTCGCCCAAAAATGCGCGATCAACACGCCCGAGGCAATCGACGCGCTGGCGTACGTCTACGTCCTGTTCCCGATCCTGCTGTGGCTGCCGGCGATCGCACTGCTCTGGAACTTCCCGATCACGCCCGCCGTGCAAAAGCGCATCCGCGACCTCATCGACCGCCGCATCCGCATCGAACAGAAAGTCCGCGCACGCCGCCAAGCTTAGTCGTTCTTACGCGCGAAGTCCGAACGCCTCAGCGATCAACTCATACGACCGCACGCGCGCCTCGAACTCGTAGGTGATCGAGAGAACCGTCAACTCATCCGCCCCATACGCGGCGACAAGCTTCTCAAGCCCCGCCTTCACCTTATCCGGTGTGCCGGTCACACCGCGCGAAGAAATCGCACGGATCTGTACACGGTCGGATTCCGTGAACGGATAGGCCGCCGCTTCCTCCGGCGACGGAAACGGTCCCGCCTGATTGCGCAGCAACTGCATCACCCAAAGATTGCGCGTCAGCGCCAATCGCTCCGTCTCTTCGTCCGTGTCCGCCGCAATGGCAAACACAGCGACGCCGACATGCGGCTTGTCGCCGTCACGGTGCGGCTTAAACCGCTGACGATAAACCTCCGCCGCGTCGGGCCCGCCGCCGTCGGGCGAGATGAAATGCGCGAACGACAACGGCAGCCCAAGCTCCGCCGCATAGACCGCCCCGTTCACGCTCGACGCCAGCATCCACATCTCGGGCATCCCCGGCCCGCGCGGCGAGGCATGAATCTGCCGATACGCATGCCCCTCCGGCCAAGCCGCAAGCCCCGCGGACTCCTCAAGATAATGCCGCAACAACTCCGCCTGCTGCGGAAACACACCGACATCCCAAGCCTGCGGCCCCGCCTGCAACGCAATAGCCGTCCGTCCATCAGACCCTGGCGCCCGCCCGATCCCCAGATCAACGCGCCCCGGATACATCGTCTCGAGCATGCGGAAATTCTCCGCCACCTTCAGCGGCGAATAATGCGGCAACATAATCCCGCCCGACCCAACGCGAATCCGCGACGTCTCGGCAGCTACGCGAGCAATCAAAACCTCCGGCGTGGATCCGGCGAACGAAGTCGTATTGTGATGCTCCGCCAACCAATACCGCGAATACCCAAGCCGCTCGGTAATCTTGGCCAGCTCAATCGTCTCGCGCACAGCATCCGCCGCCGTCCCGCCCTTACGTATAGGCGACTGATCAAGCACACTGATTTTCATCTGATATCCATATGCAGCGCCGCCGCCGCTTCACCACGAAGCCGCGAAGCACACGAAGTTACACGAAGAAGGAAGAATGGGCGCGCAGCGCCCAAAGGCAAGGAGCCCACGCACCGGCGCAAGCCGTAAGGGCCACTTCGTGAACCTTCGTGTGCTTCGCGGCTTCGTGGTGAAGCGGCGTCTCAACCGCTCAGGCGGCAGAAGGCTTGCGTAACTCGGCCAGCAAACTCGTCACAAGCCCAAGCACGGTGATTCCGAACAACACGCCGATAATGATCGTCAGCACCGGCTCATCCACCGCCGACTGCGCGTTCGTCATGTCGACGGCAACGCCGCTCGACATCACCTCATCGACATGCCCGAAGAACGACATCCAGAACATCGCGCAAGCAAAGCCCCAGCCCGCCGTCAAAATGGGCAACCCGCGCTCACTCGGCCGCCATAACACCGCGGCCGCGCCCCACAGCAATAGCCCGACGGCGAGGTAGTCGACGACCCAGAACGGCCACCACTGCACGACGCCCGAATTGCGCACCGCCTCGGCAATCGCGAGGAACGTCGCGAACCCGACCGCCAACCACGCCGCAAACACCTTCATCGCTCACTGCGGTTTATTGAGAACCGCCCCCGCTTTGACGAGCCCATCGATAGCGGCCTCATCGTAGCCTGCCTCGCGCAGCACCGCGCGATTATCGACGCCGAAATCCGGCGGCGTGTGACGCACGGATGGTTTACTGCGCGACATCTTCACCGGCGAGGCGATCCCGCGATACCCGTTTCGCTCCACAAGCATCTCGCGCGCCTTCGTCTGCGGATCGTTGAGCGTCTCTTCAATGGTGTTCAACGTCCCCGCCGGCACGCCTGCCTTCAGCAGCTCCATCGCAATCGCGACGCCATCAACCTTCGCCAAAGCCTCGCGCAGAAGAGGGATCAACACCGCCCGGTTCGCATTGCGATCCGCCATCGTCTTGAACCGCGGATCGTCGATCAACTCGGGCAGCCCAACGACGCGCAGCAATTTCTTAAACTGCGGATCATTCCCCACGCCCAAATGAATCGGCCGCGTCGCCGTCGGAAACAGCTCATACGGCGTCAAATTCGGATGCGCATTGCCCAGCAAACTCGGCAACCGCCCCGCCATCAACCAATTCGCCGAATGCGGATGCAAAATCGAAATCCCCGCATCGTAAAGCGCCACCTCGACAAATTGCCCAAGGCCCGACCGATGCCGCTCATTCAACGCGAGCAAAATCCCAATCACGAGATTGAGCCCCGTCGTCATATCGACCATCGGCACGCCAAGCTTGATCGGCCCCGACTCCGGCGATCCGTTGGCCGACGAAAGCCCCGTCATCGCCTGCAGCACCGCGTCATACCCCGGCATCCCACCCAGCGGCCCTTCAGCGCCAAATCCCGACACACGCGCATGGATCAACCGCGGAAACCGCTTCGACAAAACGTCAAAGCCCATCCCCCACTTTTCCATCGTGCCGATCTTGAAATTCTCGACCAAAACGTCGGCATCTTCGAGTACCTTGAACACAACCTCGCGCGCCTCAGGCTTGGTCAGATCCAAAGCCATCCCACGCTTGTTGCGATTGATGTTGACGTAGTAAGCAGCCGGCCCGCTCGTGCGATCGCCGCCGCCGCGAAACGGAGGCCCCCACTCACGCGTCTCATCGCCCTGCGGCGGCTCGACCTTGATGACCTCCGCCCCATGATCGCCAAGGATCTGCGTCGCATAAGGCCCGGCCAAAACCCGCCCGAGATCGACAACCTTGATCCCGGCCAAAGCGCCCGTGTTGTTCGTCATCATCCGACTCCATTAGGCGCGAACGCATAGCATGAGAGGGCAGGGGAATGCGTAGCACGAGCGCTTCTAATCCTCCCTCGCTTTAGCGGGGGGGTAAAGATATAGGCCGTTTGCAGGTGCTGTTTTGACCACACTCGGCACCCTCACCTCAATCGTCAACGAGTTCGCATTCGATCACGGTTGAATGGTCGTCGTAGATTTTCCCAAAATTGGGGAGACTGCCTATGTCTGAAGACGACAAAAAGAAGCCGGTCGAAGTCACACGCGAGGAGCTGTATCGACAGGTGTGGCAAACACCGATGACCCGGCTTGCGGCGGAATATGGGATCACAGGGAACGGGCTCGCTAAAATCTGCGACCGATTGAATGTGCCCTATCCGCCTCGGGGCTATTGGGCGAAGCAGGCGGCCGGTAAGAAGGTCGTCAACTACCGTCTACCTGAAGCAGACAACTCGGTGCCCGGAAGCGTAACGATTAACCCGACACCGCCACCGCCAAAGCCTCCAGAACTTCCGGCTGAAATTCAGAAAACGATCGATCAACTACAAAGTTCGTCAGCATCAATCGTCGTGCCCGAGCGCCTTTTGCGCCCACACAAGGTCGTCGCAAACTGGCTTGCAAAACATGAGCAAGAGCTAAGAGAGGCTCGCAGCGAGCGCGATCCATGGCGCAAGCGTCTGATGACTCCCAGCAAATTGGCGGACATGGATCGTCGGCGGCACCGGATTCTTGATGCCCTGTTCAAGGAGCTTGAGCGTCATAAGGGGACGATCAAGGAAGACGAGCGGCGAGACCTGTGGTTCGAATCCAGCGGTGAGCGCATCACGTTCCAGCTTCGAGAGAAACACAAGCAAACTCGCCGGCCTCCTCGCGAGGACGAACGCGAGTGGAGGACGGTAGTCCAAGAGCTGAACCCGACAGGGAAACTGATGTTCAGCATCAAAACGTATTTGCCGGAGGGATTCCGACGCGAGTGGCTTGAGACAGACACCAAATCTATGGAGGCGCTTCTACCCGAAATCGTCGCGGTGTTCATTGCAGCCATCCCGGTCATGGCGAAGCACACAGTCGACCGCGAGGAGCGAGCCCAACAGGAGCGGATCGCCGAGCAGAAACGGCGCGAAGAGGAAGACCGCCGACAGCTAATGCGAAACCGGGTGCGAAAGTTCACGGAATTCGCACACGCGTGGAGAGATCGGCAAGTTGCTCGCGAGTTCTTGAACGCGCTGAAGGCCACGATAGAACCCGACGTGAAACTCACTGGACACGGTATCGATGATTGGATCGGGTGGATCGAAGGCGCACTCGCGGAAACCGACCCGCTGACGCGTGGGGCGGAGTTTGTGTTAGGCAGCGTCGCGCAAGTGAACGCCTGGACCTATCGCGAGTAGAATCGCGCCGACCGCGATTCGCAGCGGTCTGCCCAAATCGTCACCGACCCGCGCGAGCGTAGGCTCGCAGTTCCTGAACCAGTTCTCGCACTAATTTCTCAACCTCGTTTCCTAAGTCCACCGCCTTCACGACATTTCGAGCAATTTGTGGGTTCAAGCGACAAATGCCCCGGACCGCAAGCGTGAAATCCCCGGGCGCAAATGTGTTTCGCAACACAAATTCAAGAACGGCCCGATCAACACGGGGTCGCAATGGCTCCATAAGGTCAAAGACTAGAGGGTGTTTGTAACGGGAATCGCCGTGGAGGTATCCGATGGACGGGTCGAGACCCGCTGCTACGATATGAACGCGGACCATATTTTCTAGCACCGCATACCCGTAATTGAGCATAGCGTTGACTGGGTGAACGGCGTAGCGGTTGATTTCATTGTGCGACACCCGTGAACCAAACTTGTGCCAGTCGTCTGGAATGGGCTTTCGGTTCGTTCCCTTCCACCGCACAGGCATTTCTTTCCACGCGGCGAAATAGTGCCATGCGAAGCGACCTTCTAGACCGAGGAGTTTGCTGGTGGAGATTGCTGCGAGTTTTCTCACGTTTCGAATTTCGAAATCGAAGAATTCTAGCGCTCGCTTGACCGCATCTGTCGCCGGGAGCGCATGACGTAAGGTGTTCGTGCAAGCCTCAAGCTTTTTCTCGATCAACCAGGCTGCTAGTTTCTGAGCCCGGCCGCCTTTTTTTGCAGCCCATTGCTGTTCGATCAATTTGCGATCAGCGGCGTAGCCGTCGGCACCGCCAACGGCAATTACCGAACCCATCCAGTCGAGTTGTATCAATGGGATATTCTGTTCGGACAGCCAGGCCAGAACGTCAAAGGTCAAATACCCATCACCATCCAGCATCACAATTCGGGATGGCAAAAGCCTGTCGCCCCGGAAATATCGGTATTGCTCCGGGTTTTGTGGATGATGTGTGAAGCCATTTCGAATTAGCAGCGTACCGTTGTCGATTTTCATCCGCACGCCATGCCCGGCGAGAATAAGCGGTAAATGTTCCTGTCTTTTTCGACGATACTTGCTTGATCGCCTATTTAATTCGGCGATCCAAAATTCGCCGCGCTCGGCCCATTCGTAATCGTCGCCGGTCTCGCAATTGCTTTGAATTTCCGCATTTCGAAATTGAATATCGGTAGATGACTTGTCGCTCAAAGCGGCCCGCTTTCCGCCCAAGAAAATCGACCAATTTGGGCTTACAAATCTATCGCAAAAAGGCCGCCTTTCCCAGCAATTCCGGGCAATTGCGGCGTTGAAATCCCAGCATAACGGCAAACGATTTTGCCGCTACAGCGACCCGCCCGCTGGGGGTTCATTAGCGCGTCGAAATTGATAGTGCACGCACGCCGCAAGCATGAGCGATCCCCAATTCGGCTCGTCAAAGACTTCCGATACCCGTTGGGCTGGCTTTTCGAGAATATCGAACATTGTTCGAAGACCTGGCGGCAGGATCGCGACAATTCGCGAAGCAAATCCGGTGGCGGATCGCATTAGCCGAAACATTTTCCGGCCCAAATCAAAAATCGCTTGATCGGCATTTAAGATCGAGGTTTCGGCGGAATCTCCTATTTCTTCGGGGTCGCCGATAATTCCCGAGAAAAAGAAAATCGGATCAACGGCTGTTTGCCCCATGCGTTGCAGCGACTTGTTCAATTGCTCGACATCGATAAGCGCTGAAAATATGTTTGCGGATTGCTTTGCATCCGAGCCAAATCGCGTAACGCCGTAACTTCCAACGATGGCCGGGTCGGACCATTTGAATCCATCCGGCAAAATTTCGGATGAAGCAATTCCAGCTTTGCCGATAATGGCCCGAGAATTTCGTGAAGACGGCTGCGCATCATTCCGCGCGTCGTAGGTCGAATTGATAGGATCAAGCAGCGTCCAGCGAATTCGCCGCAATTCGGTCTGCAAAGCCGTCCGCAATTTGTTTAATGGGACCGGAATATCGTGTAGCCACACATGAATTAGCGTTTCGTCCTCGGACACTATTGCGCGCGAGCGCAATTCAGCGATTAGCAACACGCGATTCAATTCCGTGTGTGTCCAAGTGTGGCTACCCGCGTGGCCCGAACGCAATCCGTATTCGGATATCCAGTCGCGAAGCTTTCGCGCGTTGACCTCAACGCCGTAGCGCGCAAGCGACAGGGCGTTCGCACGCCTATGAAACTCCACGAACTTCATGCCCTGACGCACTCGACTTCCAAAGGGGAGCTTGGCCCAAACCAATTTGACACCAATACACCAAGTTCGTTGGCTGCGACTCGTTCGATGGGTTCGCGCTCCAATCCAAGGGAGCCGCCCCAATGGCCAGTAAGCCGCGTGACTACAAAGCTGAATATGCCCGCCGCCTCGAACTCGGACGGAAGCGCGGTTACAGCCGTGCTCGTGCGCGCGGGCACAGCTCCACGCGCCAGAAGGAGCCCAAGCGCGAATCAGCAAAGTTGAAGGATCGCCTGGAACAGGCCTTCGCACTCTTTCGCGAAAGCAAGAACCTTTCCAAAAGCGCAAGAACCTCCAAGGTATCGACCGAGCGTTTTCGCCTCTTCCTTCGCGAGAACGCGCTCGCGCGGAAGCGCAACGGCCAGTGGCGCTTGTCGGCTGATAACCGTCCGCGCCAAATCGAGATGCTTTCCGTTGCCGGTTGGGTGGCCGTCACGGTTCATGGTTTCAAATTCGCCTCGGAAATCGGCAAGCACCGTGCCGCCGTCCGCGCGTTCAAAGACAGTGGCGATGAATCCGCACTCGCGCCATTCGTCGGCAAGTCCATCACCGATATCGACGGCAAGACCCATCAGTTCGAAACGAGGCCCAACATGCTGTTGCGCTCGTTCAAAACCGGGCGTGGATCGTTCGAAAATATCTACAAGCTCGTTAGTCAATGATTGGCGGCATCATCATGACACAGCAATTCGATGACGATGAAGCGAAGCGCCAATCCGAAAGGCGTTTGTTCAACGCCCATCGCCGCCTTGGCACAGACACGCCCATTTGCGTGGGATGCGGCGAAACATATGCTCACGCCATAGAATTGCATCACTGGGTGGGCTTTGGCTTGGACCCGACCAAGGTGCCCGCCTGCCGGAATTGCCATCGCCGGTACACGGACGGCCAAAAGGGATGGCTGGAAGCTATCGCCGGAACGCCGGGGATAAATGAAATCATCGGCCGCCTATTGCTCTCATGGGCTGATATTGCCGAGGTTGCTGCGCCGACGCTAAGGCGGTACGCAGCCCTGGCATCGACGTTGCCCCCTGGCGTCATGGATATCATGATTGCGTTCGCAGACTTTATTGAGGCAAAGGTTCCAAGCCTTCGCCGCTACGGGCGTCTGGCACTCGGCTATGAGGCTGACGCAGACAATGGGCAAGGGTCAAACTGACGAGAAGCCGAGCCCGCGCGCGGCGAATGCAATAGACCCAACTTTCGAACCGCTGCCGATCTACTTGCGGGGCTATGTCGAAAGTTCGCCGGAAACTGAACCGGAGGGCGACGGCCCAGGTAACGTGGGCAAGGCAACGAACGAATTCGGCACCTCCAATCAGGCCTTCACGCCAAAGCGCACGCTCATTTTTGACACTGAAACGACGACCGACCACACGCAAGCGCTGCGGGTTGGTGCCTACCAGCTTCGCGACGCCAAGGCCATCAAGCTTGGAATGTTTTACGATCCCGCGCGGCTGACCGCGCGAGAAATCGATACCGTGAAGACCTATGCCGGCGCGCACGGCCTGCGGCTTCTCGCCGTCGAACAATTCATCGAAAACATCATCTATCTCGAAGCGTACCAGACCGGGGCCGCTATCGTTGGCTTCAATCTGCCGTTTGACCTTTCGCGCCTGGCGATCAGTTCAACTACGGCGCGGCGTTTGTCTGATGCGTTTAGTTTGAGGCTGAGCGACCGCGAGGCGAATCCGCCAATCCAAATCAAGAACCTGAATTCACGCGCCGCGCTAATTCAATTTATGTCAGTCGGCCAAGATGCTCCACGCGGTCAACGCAAACGCCAGATTGATGCAACACAAAATCGCGGCTTCTTTATGGATGTGAAGACCGGTGCGTCAGCGCTATTCGGTTCACGATCATTCTCGCTTGCATCACTGTGCAAATTTCTCGGCACGAAGACCCAAAAGGCGGACACCGACGAACACGGCGGCCCGATCAGCTACGCGTATCTCGACTATCTCATGACGGACGTCCAAGCGACTTGGGAATGTCACGAGAAACTCAAGGACGTCTATCGGATTCACAGCCTAACCAGGACCGGCTTCCACCGCATTTACAGTGAAGCGTCAGTCGGCAAAGCCTACCTCAAGGAGATGGGCATTCAATCGTGGGCGACGTTGCAGCCGGACTTTCCACGCCAGATGCTCGGTCACATAATGAGCGCCTATTACGGCGGGCGCGCTGAGGTTCGCATCCGCCGGAAGATTGCGCGCGTCCTGTATTGCGACTTCGCGTCGATGTACCCAACCATTTGCACACTGATGGGATTGTGGCAGCACTTCATTTCGCAAGGCGATGATTGGGACGATTCAACGGAGACAACAAAAGGGTTTCTTGCATCCGTTTCCGTGGAGGATTTGCAGAACCCTACGACGTGGCGTCGGCTGGCCACGCTTGTCGAAGTCGAGCCAGACGGCGAAGTGTTTCCCGTTCGCGCTAAGTATGACGGCGACGCGAACACAACCATTGCGCTAAATCACTTGCGCTCGGACAAGGCCCTTTGGTTCACGCTTGCGGATTGCATCGCCGCGAAACTCCTATCGGGCAGGGCGCCGAGGGTGAAACGTGCAATCGCGTTCCAGCCGCGCGAAGTGCAGTCGGGCCTATTGCCGATCCTCTTTGCGGGCAATGCCGACTACCGCGTGGATCCAAACGAAGACGATTTGTTCAAGCGTGTTATCGAGCTTCGGAATGAGGTGAAGGCGCAAGCCGACAAGGCAACGGAAACGGAGAAGGATCAGCTCAAGGCAACCGACCAAGCGTTGAAGCTGTTTGCGAATTCTACGAGCTACGGCATCAACATCGAAGTTATCGTCGAGAATCATTCGAGCAAGCACAACGCGACGCTTTACGGGATCGATGAAAAGCAGGTTCGGGTGCGCGTCAGCCAGGAAGAAAAGCAGGGCACGAATTTTCATCCGTTGCTGGCGGTACTCATAACAGGCGGCGCGCGCCTCATGCTGGCACTCGCCGAAACGATGGCAAATGCCAAGGGCCTCGATTGGGCGCTTTGCGACACCGACAGTATGGCATTAGCTCGCCCCGAGGGTATGGAGGACGCCGCGTTCTTGTCCAAAGGGGAAGAAATCGTTTCGTGGTTTCAACGCTTGAACCCGTACAAAGGCAATAAGCCGCTGTTCAAGAAGGAGGCTCACAATTTCTCACTGAACCCAGCCTCCCGCGATTCGAAGCACCCTCCGCTGTATTGCTTGGCGATTTCCGCGAAGCGTTATGTTCTGTTCAATATCGACGGAGGCGGTAGGCCGGTGCTGCGCAAGATTTCCGGGCATGGCCTGGGCCATTTGTTATCGCCTTATCAAGGCGACGCCGCGTCGCCCAAAATCCCTGAGCCAATGATGGACCTCGAAGAAGCAGGCGTTCCACGTTGGCACCATGACCTCTGGTATCGCATCGTAGAGGCGCAGCTGAAAATGGAAGCCAATCAAGCGCAGGGTGTTGTGCGACCACTTCATTCGGACCTAACGGGGTTTGCGTTGCCCGCCGTGAGTCGCTACGGCGCATCGACCCCCAGATTGCTTGCGTGGTTCAAAGCGCTAAACGCAGGGAAGTCCTATCCCGATCAAGTGAAGCCGTTCAACTTCATGTACGGGTATCAAGCTAGAGGCCCACTCGATGAACAGTTCGATGAGGCCCGGATTGGCAGCATCGCTCCTTCGGATCGCAAGCAACGACACCAGCCGCACGCTGTTGCGCCCTATGACAAAGATAGGTCCAAGGCGCTGAAGCGCGTGTTTGATCGCGTCAACGGTAAGCCTGTTCCCATCGAACAACTCCAGACCTACGAAGACGCGCTCGCTGACTATCATCTGAACACGGAAAGCAAGTTCAGCAACGCGGGCCGGTTCGACAGTGGTCGGACTGAGCGCCGCCATGTTGAAGCGCTGTCCGTTATCTACATCGGCAAAGAGGCGGACCGTCTGGAGGAAGCGTTCTACCTTGGCGTCGATACCGACATCGAATACCTCGCGACCGAAGAAGATCGTGCCGCGCTCATGGCGGAAACCCTCGCGGCCATAAAGAAACACGGGCGCAAGACGTTTGAGCGGGCTTGCGGCATGGCGCCTAGCCATCTTGCCGCAATCATGGGCGGAGCCCATACACTCACGCGGCTTGCTCGAACGCGGCTCACGCAAGCAATTGAATTGCTCTCACAAGAAGCAAACGAAATCGCCGCGCTACTCGACAGGGCTCGGCAGGAAGCTGGGCAAATTGGTTTGCGGCAATTGGCGCGAGCGCTAGCCGTCGATGCGTCGAACTTGGCGAAAGTGCTTGATCCGCGAAAAGATCGGACGGCTTCGAAGGCTCTTATTGGGAAGCTGCGTTTGAGATATCAAGTTTGACCGGACTGGCGGAACACTATCCGCCTCGCGGCCCATCCGGCCGAATCAGTTCAATATGATTGACGCCCAAAGCGCGGGCCAATTCGTACAGCGTCACCACGGTCGGATTTCGCCGCCCCTGTTCAAGCCCGCTGATGTATTGCTGACTGAAGCCTGAAATCTCCGCAAAACGCTCCTGAGTGAGGCCTTTCTTCTCTCTGAAGCGCTTCACGTTTCGCCCGACCAGCTTGCGCATGTCCATGCGCTGAGGTCAGCGGATTACACACTTTGAAGTTATCAACTATAGTATGTAATCCAGTTCTCAGCCTGATTTGCGACAGCGTTGGCGCGCCAGGCCATTCGGGGAGATTCGCCAATGCCTTCTGGCCTCGCGAGATTTGCGATCTTTGCCTTTGCAGCTGCTCTAACCGCCTGCGGACAAGGTAACGTATCCGGCACTTACGTCGCAAAATCCTACGGTTCGGTCGCGATGCTAGAATTGGTCCAAACCGACGACGGCAAGCTTTCCGGAAAGCTAACGACCGTGAGCATCGGGAAGGGCCGCGTACAGGACGGCAACGCGTCAGTCTCTGGGGTGGTCCATGACGCGGCGATAAGCCTGACAATTCAGCCCACGATTGGACCGCTTTCTCTCTCAATCGTCACAACCACGATGGCCGGTTCCGTAAGCTCGGGGATGCTTCGCCTTAATACCGATGCTTCGAATGGAAAGGTTCAGACGATTGAATTCCTGCGCTCGGACGTTTCGGAATTCGAATCATGGGCGTCGTCCATTCGCGAAACAGTGCAGCGTGCTGCCGAAGCACAAGCAAAAGCCGAAGCCAAGGCAAAGCGTGAGCGGGAAGCGGCGGAAGCACTGGCAAAGGTTGAGCGAGCGCAAGAGCAAGAACGCACACGGCTTCAACGAGAGCGCGATGAACTTCTAAGTGATATCAAGACATTCACCGACCGCGTGGCGAAATTCGAAAAGACGACCGGCGAATTCATTCCAAAATTCCAAAAGGCCGAGACTCGCTATCGGGAGGTAACAGTCAGAGCGCAGCAAATGCGCGACCAGCAACGCACGGTACCGCACTACTCCAGAGGCCAGATCGCCTTCGCGCTAAGGTCGATGCTCAACTTCAGTGGTCCGATGGAGGGTACGCGGAAGGCTGCCGAAGCAACGACAAACGATTTCGAAAAGGGTGCAAGCGACGGTGCCGCAATTGTCAAGCGTTTGACCAGTGGGTGCGGCGGGATCAATGCCGGTAGCGACAATGGCGCGGCGCTGGTCGCAGCTTGCAACTCACTCCCCAGTGTGGCGTCCAAATTCTCCGCCACCGTTGACAAGCTTCGTGCGGCAATCAGCACGACCGATCAGGTTTACCGCGAAGAGAATGCTAAACAGCAAGCGATACTAGCGCAAGTCGAACAACTGGCCAATTGAGCGCCCGCTCCTTGCACTCGACGCCGACAGGGAGCGCATGGCGCGTCGCCGGCGGCGATCAGCGCATCCCGGACCCTTCGTGCGCAAGCGAATTCGCCGGGAGATATCCCCAGCCCCCCGGTTGCAAGACGCGAAGCGGAGACGCTAAGTCCAATCTGATGTAGCCGATCAGTCGAAGGCGCGGGGAAAATGCATGCCTACATTGGATTGGCTCGGAAAACAGGCGGTTGTGAACCACCATCGCGAGGTGCCGACGCGCCTGCTTCATTGCAGCAGCGAGTTGTCTTTCGGCGACCCTGACGCGGGCAATCTATTGGTTGAGGGTGACAATCTGGAGGCGTTAAAAGCGCTGCTCCCGTATTATGCGGGCAAAGTGAAATGCATTTACATCGACCCGCCCTACAACACCGGCAACGAAGGGTGGGTGTACAACGACAACGTCAACAGCCCCGAGATTCGAGCGTGGCTCGGCAAGGTCGTTGGCAAAGAGGCGGAGGACCTGTCGCGCCATGACAAGTGGCTCTGCATGATGTACCCGAGGTTGCGGTTGCTGAGGGAGTTTTTGCACCGCGATGGCTCGATTTGGTTGTCGATCGATGATGCAGAGGTTCATGCGCTGCGGAGTTTGATGGACGAGATATTTGGGCGCACAAATTTCATCGCCACAAATATCTGGCAGAAGCGCTACAGCCGCGAAAATCGAGAGGCTATCGGCGATGTGCATGAGTACATATTGGTGTACGCGCGCGATCCCGAGAGATTCAAAGCGACGCGCAATTTGATCGGCCTAACCGAAGATCAATCCAAAATTTACAAAAACACTAACAAAGACCCACGTGGTCGCTGGCGCGGTATTCCTATGACCGCTCAGGGCTTCCGTCCCAATCAGATGTACGAGATTGTGTCTCCTAGCGGTGTAGTCCATAGACCGCCTGAAGGGCGCTGCTGGTCGATGATAGAAAGCGAGTTCCGGGCTCTTCAAGCTGAGGGCCGAATCTACTTCGGTAAGGATGGCAGCGCTCAACCGAGTGTCATTCGATATCTCTCGGAGGTCGACGGATTCGTGCCGTGGACTCTCTGGACCCACGACGAGGTTGGACACACTGATGAAGCCAAGAAGGAGATTAGGGAAATCTTTGGCTCGCAGACCGCGTTTGACACCCCCAAACCAACGCGCCTCATTGAGCGAATTATTCAGATTGCATCAAACGACGGCGATATCGTTCTCGACTCGTTCGCCGGAAGTGGAACTACAGGCCACGCGGTAATGAGAGCCACCGCCATTGATGCCAAGAAACGTCATTTCATATTAGTCGAGATGGATCCGCGAATAGCGTCAGAAGTTACGACTGGCCGTCTACAATATGCTGTGAAGGAGAGCGCGCCTGAGCCGAAGGGCGCGCGCTCGGGCTATCGCTTCTGCAAGTTAGGACGTCCGCTATTTGATGAATGGGGGGCAATCAATGAAGGCGTGACGTTTTCCGATTTGGCCGCCTTCGTGTTTTTCTCTGACACAGGAAGTCCCATCCCACAACGCTCAGACGGATCATCGGCGCTGATCGGGACATTTGATGATCGAGCAATTTACCTGCTGTTTGCGGTGGATCAGATCGGTGTGCCAGACGCTCGCGCGGGAAATGTGTTGACAGTCGGTATCCTGGAATCGCTGCCCAAGGCCCCCGTTTCAGGGTCACGCGTTGTCTACGGCGAGGGCTGCACCGTCCCGAGCGAGCGCCTTGCCGCCGAAGGCGTGGTGTTCAAGCAGGTGCCATATCAACTAGCGGGAGCGTGAACGTTGGCCGATCCCACCTTCGCACTCAAGGACTACCAGCGCGCCACGCTGGACGCAGTCCGTGCGTGGCTGACCGATACTGCTTTGAGCGATGATGCCGACACCGCATTCTACCGCCGCACCAAGCGCGCCTATCAACCAGTCGAGGGCTTGCCGAGCATACCGTATGCGTGCCTGCGCCTACCCACTGGTGGAGGCAAAACCCTGATTGCAGCGCATGTAGTCGGAGTGGCGGCCGATGCTTTCCTGAAGGTCGATGCACCTTGCGCACTCTGGCTTGTGCCTTCTAACGCCATTCGCGAGCAGACGATAAAGGCTTTGCGGGATCGAGCGCACCCATATCGCGCAGCGCTGGCTGAACGGTTCGGAGAGAACGTGCGCGTGATGGGTGTCCCGGAAGCGCTGTATGCCAAGCGGCCAGACTATGACGGCGGCGCGGTCATCATCGTTGCGACGCTGCAATCCTTCCGCATCGAACAGACGGAAGGTCGCAAGGTCTATGATCCAAACGGCGAATTGATGGACCATTTCAGCGGGCTGAGCGAAACTCAGGCGAAGCGGCTTGAACGCGCCGACGGCGGTGCGCCGATTCCATCGCTTTGCAATGTGCTGAAATTACGTCGCCCGCTGGTCATCGTTGACGAAGCTCATAATGCGCGGACACCGCTTTCCTTCGCTACGTTGGCGCGCCTTGACCCATCTTTAATTCTGGAGATGACGGCGACACCGGCCGACGACTCCAATGTCTTGCACCATGTGTCAGCTGCAGAACTAAAGGCTGCTGACATGATCAAGCTACCGATCATCTTGCGCGGGCGCGCCGACTGGAAGGCGGTTGTCGCCGAAGCCAAGGCGTGGCTCGATCACTTGAGCGAGTGCGCGAAGAGGGAGGAAGCGGCGACCGGGGAATTCATCCGGCCTGTCATGCTGCTTCAAGCGCAGCCGAACAAGGGTGCGAGTGCGATCACCGTAGAAGTGCTGAAGCAGGCCTTGAAAGATGACTTTCTCATTCCCGATGGCGAAATCGCGGTCGCGACCGGATCGCAGTGGGAACTTGAGGGCGTGGACCTTGCTGCGCGCGATTGCCTGGTCCGATACGTCATCACCGTGCAGGCATTGCGCGAGGGCTGGGACTGCCCCAACGCTTATGTCCTTTGTTCTGTCGCCGAACAGCACGGCAAGACGGCGGTCGAGCAAATTCTTGGCCGCGTTATGCGATTGCCGCGCGCACGTCGCAAGCACGATGCCGACTTGAATCAGGCCTATGCATTCGCGGCAACGCAATCCTTCAACGCCACTGCAAAGGCGCTGGCTGATGGGCTTGTTGCTAACGGCTTTGAGCGGATAGAAGCGGAGGAGTTGGTAAAGCCTCCACGCGAGCTACCGGGCTTTGAGGAGGACGGTCAAAGGTTTGAGTCCGACCCAATCCCAGCCGGGGTCGATCTTGAATCGCTTGCAAAAACGCTGATGGCAACAACGGGCGGTCGCGTCTTTGTTGACACATCAACGCGCAAGATCGTCGCCAAGGGACACCTGACATCGATTGATGCAAAGACGCTGGCGCTATCGACGCCGGCTACGCTCGCCGGTCTCGTTGCCGGTCTGGTGAAGCGCGCAGCACCTCCAGCGGGCCCGATCATCGCGGCAGCGCAAGGATTCAAAGTGCCTGCGCTTGCCGTTGTGCGTGGCGGACAGATGGAGTTGTTCGGGCGCGAGCATTTCCTTGATATCCCTTGGAAGCTAGAGGAATGCGACGCAAGCGCCATATTGAATGTTTTCACGCCCCCATCGGATCGAACCGACGAGGCGCACGTGGACGTGACAGAGAAGGGCAAGTTGGACGTAACATTTGTTCAAGACCTGCACGAGCAATTGGCGCTCTCTCTGGGGGACCGCGGCTGGGATTACCCATCGCTCGTGCGCTGGTTGGATCGAAGGCTGTCGCCAACGACTAAGCAGCGCGACGTTACGCAAGCGTCTGCTCAACGGTTTATCCGAGCCGCGCTCGACGCAATGCAAGAGCGTGGGAAATACACTTTGGATCGGTTAGCTCGGCTGCGATTTCGTCTCGTTGATGCCCTGTCGGTACTGATTGAACGCTATCGTGACGAACGGTCGAAAAATGCGTTCGAATCGTGCCTATTTGGAAATCAGCTTGAGTTTCGAGTCTCATCAGAACTCGCAATAACATTCGATCCTGACGCCTATTGGCCGAAGTCACGCTATCAAGGACGCATCAAATTCGAGAAGCATCTAAACCCTTCGGTCATTGGCGACATGAACAGCGAAGAAGAGGCATGCGCGATTGTGATCGAACGTCATGCCAAGGTGAAGCGCTGGGTGCGAAATCTGGAGCGCATGCCGACAGCCTTCCGGTTAGCTACTTCATCGGACTGGTTTTATCCCGATTTCGCGGCGGAGCTAGCCGATGGGCGGTCGCTGGTCGTTGAGTACAAGGGCGGTCAATTGGTTGGAAGCGACGACACCGCCGAGAAAGAATTAGTCGGCGCGAAATGGGCCAAAGCGTCCGCAGGTCGCTGCGTATTTGTAATGGCGAAAGACAAAGACTACGACGCAGTCGCGCGAGCGATTTCCTGACCCAAGCACATTAGACGTGGCGTGATGGGTAGGCTTCGCCAGCGCCCCGACACTTTGGAAATATGCCTGGCAAGCTGCCCGTCCTAGTGGCACGCGTGCGGTTCCAACTGTCTCAAAGCCAGCTGATTTGCAGAATCAAATTAGAAAGGTCATCGTTCTAGACCTGTGCATAATTGCCAATTCGGCCAAACTCGCAAGCGAGATGCGCGTAAATGTTTGAAAGGCTCTCCTCAGGTGTCGGGGCTGTTGCGCTTACGCTTCTCTTAGCAATTCTGCCAACTTTCGGAGTTGATCTACCGCTTTGGTTTCGGCTCGCGCTCGCCGTAGCAGGGGTCGCAATGGTTGTGTGGGCACTTCGCCCTGAGAAACTATTCGGGAAAGTCCTTGATATGTCACCTGCTGAGACGTTGATGATTGTTAGCGCTGTCACCTTCTTTAGTGGCCTCGCATGGCACTTTGCGAGCGACGGGCGCGGAGAGGCAAAGTCGACAGCTGCACGACCCGTGGCAGCCCACACACCGGATAGATCACCAACGTCCTCACACGTGCCACAGAGTAGTGCGGACGACGTCGCAGAAGCTCAGGCGACAGTTCGCGGGCTTTGGAGCACTTGGCTGGATCGCGACGGGCTCACAGCGGAAGAAATCAACGGTCTAGTTCTCCCACCGGACGATTGGATGAACGACCGCCTTGAGAAAATGACCCGTCCCTATCGGGTTCGAGCCAACGGCGCGCAATTCAGAATTTATTGGCCCCAATCCGACGATACCGAAAATACTATTTCCGCAACACGGCCCCGTGACGGCACCAAAACGACAATCATAAACAACCACATGGTCCGTAACGTGCACTTCAACATTTCTGGCATCACGCCCGGCTCGCGGAAGGCCGAAATAGACAAGAACGAGCTTGTTGCGGCGCAAAAGCTAGACGATTTTGCTTTCGTGTCAGTCAGCGGCGACCCTTTCGACGTACCGCTCAGCAGTAACGTGTCTTCAATCACAGAAATGCCTAACGCTACTTACGCCGTAAACTTCGCATCGCCACTCGCCAACAATTTCGTGGCCATTACGTCGGTGGGAAACACGCCGCATTTCAAAATCTTGAATGTGAGCAAGGACCACGCGACAATTCAATTTGAAAATTGGCCACGGAATTTTCAGCTGCAATTCGGGGTAAAGCCGGAGAAGTGATTAGATGCCCGTGAACTATCGCTTCAAGACACTGGCCATTACGAATTTTCGAGGGATCAAATCGCTTGAGATGGACCTTCCTGATAAGCGACCACTTCATTTAATTGGGAGCAATAACTCCGGAAAGTCCACGGTTCTTGAAGCCATCGCGTTCGCGCTACGCGGCGGTGGTTTTCATCAGTACGATCTTGAGCCTTACGACTTTTTCCATCCATCGACGGGCGAGCCAGCAAACAAGTTCGATATACGGCTGAGCTTGCACGCTGAAAGCGAAAGCAGTCTTCCAGTAGTGCAGAAAGTTGGGAAACCGATATTTGTGCACGGAGTGCAGGCCGGTGGCTCTGCCGCGAAATCAGGACGCCTAAGCAAATCGTTTCATCTCCTCGATGGATCGGGAAAACCTATTGTCCTGATCCCGCGAACGAAACTTGATGAGAATATGCGAGATGAATTGAAGGATCATTCGTCCGTAGGTTTTGCCAAGGAAAATGCGCGACATGACGAGATTCGGGACGACCTGCCGGAGGTGATGCTCCTTACGCCAAAGAACATCAACCGATCACTCTACGAGTGGAAAACTGGTCCGCTAAAAAGACTATCCGATATGTTAGCCGCTGCGCTCGTCCGCGAAAATTGGAGTTTTGAATACGAGAGCAAAACCGTAAAAATGCCGGAGCGCATACGAAAGTCACATGACTTCCTAAAACACGCGGTTCAAGCGCTGCCGCTTTGGAAGGATGACCTGAAACCGAGACTTACGAAAACGTTGTCCGAATATGTTGGCAGACACACCCGCATGGAACTGAACCCTCAAGTGCAAACTCTTGAGGAATGGCTTCAGCAACAAATCCTAGTTTCATTCGCTGCGGATGAAAGCGGGTCGCTGACGCCGCTGGCGAGCATGGGGGACGGATGGCAAAGCCTCGTCCGACTGGCTGCCCTGGACGCGCTTAGCCATTACCCAGACCAAATGAAGGACCGGGTTTGTCTTCTATTCGAAGAACCGGAAACGCATCTTCACCCGCATCTCCATCGCAAGATGCGAAGCATTTTGGAGCGGCTCGCCGCAGCTGGCTGGGTTGTAGTGACTACCACGCACTCTCCGGATTTGATTGACCTCCAGACCAGGCAACGCATTGTCAAACTGCGCCGCGCGGGCAATGTGGCATCAGCTGCCGCGCTTGACGTGGACGATACCCCACAATCCATGAAGCTTCAGGCAAAACTCGACCAGCACGGAAACAGCGAGTTGCTGTTCGCAAACAAAGTTGTTCTTGCAGAGGGCAAAGACGACGAGTTTGCGATTCGAACTGGGTTGCTTATCGAGAGCGTCGATTTGGATGGAAGAAGCGTCAGCGTGCTTGGAGTGGGCGGAAAGGAGAACCTGCCTGACTATGCTAAATTGCTTGGAGCGCTTGCTATCCCATGGTGTGCGGTTTTGGACGAGGACAGAAAGGCGGATGGAACTTACAAGGGTCGGGCTGATACGATCAAAAAGACCTTGGAACTGACCCGCACGGCTGCCGACAGAGTGCTGGAGATGGACACTGACCTGGAGCATTGCTTCGGAGTTGCGCGAAGCGCAGCCAAACCTGATGACCCCGAACACAAGTGCACACCCGAGTGGCAATACGAGAATTTCGCTGCGCTAACCTCCCTTGAGGTGAAGGCTAGCTTTCCAGTTCTGCACGCCCGTCTTTCTTCCGTCCGGGAGTGGGTCGAATTGTGACCGCACACTAGTGTGGTCAAAACAGCACCTGCAAACGGCCTATATCTTTACCCCCTCGCTTTAGCGGGGGAGGGGGACCGCGCCGAAGGCGTGGTGGAGGGGGGGACGACGCTGCGTACTTACTCCCAGTAATACGGCGCCCGCTTGCGGCCTCCGGTGACAACCTCGTTCATCGAGGCGGCATCATAGAGATGCCCGTTCTGCATCACGCTCTCGATCTTGTCCGAGTTGCGGATGTTCTCCAGCGGATTGGCGCTGAGGATCAGCATGTCGGCGAGCTTCCCTGTCTCAAGCGAACCGATGTCCGCCGAGAACCCCAGATGCCGCGCCGGGTTCACCGTCCCGGTCTTCAGCGCCTCAAGCGGGCTCATCCCGCCGCGCACGAACGACCACAGCTCCCAGTGCGTCCCCATGCCTTCCTCTTGACCGTGTGCGCCGACCGAGACGACGACGCCGCGGTCAGAAAGCTTCTTCGCCTCACGCGCGCTGTACTGATCGACGAAGTCCTCGTCCGGCGCCTTGATGCGGCGGACGCTGCGCGGCTGCAGGACATGCGGCGGCACATGACGCGCCAGGATCGGATGCGTCCAAACATCCGTCGAATAGCGCCAGTACGGATCACCCGCCATGCCGCCATACGTGACCACCAGCGTCGGATTGTAAGCAACCTTCGTCTGCGAGAAGAAGCTCAGCACGTCTTCGTAAAGCACCGCCTGCGGAAAGTTATGCTCCAGACTCGTGTTCCCGTCGGCAATGAGCGTGACGTCCTGCGTAAACAACGACGCACCCTCGGCCACCACCGCAATATTCTCGGCGACCGCGGCAGCCACCACCTGCTGACGCTGCTCGCGGCGCGGCTGATTGTAGTTCTTGATGCCGTGCGCACCCTGCGCCTTCAGCCGCCGCACATGGGCCAGCGCGTCGTCATAGCTCTCGACGTCCGCATACCCAAACCCCTTCGCGCCATAGACCACCTCCGCCGTCGTAAAGATGCGCGGCCCCAAAATCCGCCCAGCCCGCTGCATCTCTTCCGACGGAAACGCCTCGCTCGCCTGGTTCGACGGATCGAAGATCGTCGTCACCCCCAACGCCAAATGCGCAATCGCCGACCAATTCTGATTGGGAATGATATCGTCGTCGCCCAAGGGCCCGTGCGCATGCGCGTCGATGAGGCCTGGAATGATGGTCTTGCCGGCCACATCCACCGTGCGCGCACCCGCAGGCACGGCAACCTCACCGCGCCGCCCGACGGCAGTGATGCGATTGCCGCTGAGGACAACCACACCGTCCTCGATCACGCCGCCATCTTTGCCCGCCATCGTCACAATGCGCGCGCCGACCAGCGCCGTCACGCCCTGCGGCTTCTCCGACGCAACGTCGATCGCAAGCGACACGCCTGACTGAGGCGGCTCAAACCCTTTCGGCGCCGTCTCACCCTCGGCAAGCTTCGGCTTCGGCGCCGACGGCAACGCCGCCGCCAACTGCGCCGAGTAAAGCGTCGGCCCCAACGTCCAGTTCAACTGACGCCCGCCATCCGACCACGTGACGTAGGTCGCGCCACCTTCGCTCAACTTCACCACCGGCACGGCCGAACCGCCCTTACCGGCGGAAACGTCCTGCGGCCCTGGCGTCATCGGCATGACGTAGGCCGCGTAGTTGTCGATAAAGGCGAGCGCATTGCCCTGCGGCGAAACCTCATACGCCGTGACCAGATCGCCCGACGCATGCTTCCGCCGCGCCTCACCGTTCAGATCGACGCTGACCAGTTGCGACTTCTGATCCTCCGCCGTCACGAAGAACACGCGATCGTTCGCCGCTCCGAAATGCGGCGACGCCCCGTCGCGCGAAATCCGCTCGCCAGGCCCGCCGCTCGTGGGGACACGATAGATGCCGGGATCATCGGTGCGCTTGAGCGACAACAACCGCCCACCCGTGCCGCGCTCATAAACGATCGTCTTTCCGTCGGGCGAAAACCGCGGCCGGCGATAGTGCCCAGGCTGCGTCGTCACCGTGCGCCCGCTGCCGCCCGACGCGGAAACAGTGCGGATCTGACCAAGCCCCGCATCCGTCCATTCCACGTAAACGATCGATTTGCCGTCACGCGAGAACGACGGAAAGAACTCCATCTCCGCCCCCGACGTGCCCGTCAGCCGCTTCGACGCGCCATCCGGCAACGATTTCGCATAGAGTTTACCCAAGCTCTCGAACACGACGCGCTTGCCGTCGGGTGACACCGATGCAAAACGTGGCATCCGCGTTTTAAAACTGTCCGGCGCAACAGCAACCTGCGGCCGCGGCGGATCGACAACGTCACGCGTGTCGTTGACCTTGAACGGAATGACGCTCGCAGCACCGGCAAGATCGACACGGCGAATCTTCCCGCCCGCCCAGAACACGAGACTCTTCGAATCCGGCATCCACGCCATCGTGGGATAGATGCCATGCACCGCCCACGTCTCCTGCAAATCCTGATCGAGCGCCTCGTAGAGCTTCTTGATCTCCCCGGTCTGCAGATCCTTCACGAACAGCTTCGACTTCGCGCGTTCGCGCCGCACGAAAGCCAGCCGCTTGCCGTCCGGCGAAGGCGTCGGTCGCACCGCGCCGCCCGCGCCATTCACAACCGTCGACACTTCACCGTCTGCCAAATCATAGCGCTCGATCTCGAACAGGCTGGCGTTCGAATCCTGCGCGTACTCAAACCGCGTCCCGCCCGAGACGTTCCGCGAGTAATAGATGCCCGATCCATCCGGCGTGAACGACGGCTCACCCAGTTCCTTCTGCAGCTTCTCGTTCGAACGCTTCACCAACAAAACGCCGTCGCCGCCGCCCACGTAGTAGAGCCAGATCTCACCCGTCCCGAGCGACCGCGACGTCGTGAAGTGCTTGCGCGCCGCGATATACTTCCCATCGCGGCTCCACATCGGCTGGTTCAGCAACCGAAACTTCTCTGTCGTCAGTTGCCGCTTGTCCGACCCATCCGTATTCATCAGCCAAATGTTGTCGCCGCCGCCGCGATCGCTCGTGAAAGCGATCCGCCGCCCGTCGGGTGAAAACTGCGGCTGCATCTCGAACGGCAAACCCTCGGCAATGCGCGTCGCAGTGCCGCCCGTGATGGGCATCGTGTAGATGTCGCCGAGCAAATCGAACGCGATCGTCTTCCCGTCGGGACTGACGTCGACGTTCATCCACGTGCCTTCATCGACGTTGATCGTGACCGGCCGCGTGGGCAGCGGCGGCGCCGACACATCCCACTTCGGCTTCTTGTCGTCTTCCCCAGCCTGCACCAACACCGCGGCGGCGCACGCCGCCATCGCACACGCGAACAACTGAAATTTCATAGTGCCCCCAAACCCGGCAGGCACCGTAGGGCATGGAGCGAAACCGGAGAAGGCGACAGCCCACTCACATTCGAGTGCGATTCACCGGGAAGCAGAGTGCTACGCCGCGTTATCAACCGCCCGATGTATTCGCCAACGCAGACGGCGCATTGCCAGGTCGCGAGATGCCGCTAATGTCGCAGCACAATTACAAATCAAAAATCGCAGTGAGGGAACGTGTCGGAAGCATCAACTGCGGTGGCGCCTGTCGCCGCCGGGCGCAGCTACGGCTCGCCGTCCTACCGCGGCTATGTGCTGATCCTTCTGGCCCTCGTCTACACGCTGAACTTCATCGACCGGAACCTGCTGTCGGTCATCGCTCAGCCCGTCATCAACACCTTCAATCTCAGCGACACCGAATACGGTTTCCTCAACGGCCCGCCCTTCGCGATCTTCTACGCGCTGATGGGCATCCCGATCGCCATCGCCGCCGATCGCTACAATCGCGTCGTCATCATCGCGCTGTGCATCGCGATCTGGTCGGTGATGGCCGCGCTCTGCGGCTTCGCCACCAGCTTCCTGTTCCTGCTCATCGCGCGCATCGGTGTTGCCATTGGTGAGGCGGGCTGCACCCCACCCGCCAACTCGCTCATCGGCGACTACTTCAAACCGTCCAGCCGCGCCAACGCGCTCGGCATCTACGCGATGGGCGTGACCATCGGCGCCGCCCTCGCCAACGCCTTCGGCGGTCCCATCGCCACCAACCTCACCGGCGCCAACGTCGAGCAATGGCTCCAGGCGCAAAACCTGGCCGCGCTCTTCCCCATCGACTGGTCCAACGTCGAAGGCTGGCGCATAGCCTTCGTCGCGATCGGCGCGCCGGGCGTAATCATCGCGCTCATCGTCTTGTTCACGATCAAAGAGCCGCCGCGCGGCTTCTCGGATCCACCCGACATGCCGCGCCTGTCGAGCGCCGGCATCGTCCAAACGCTGCGCGAACTGGCGGGCAAGCCGACGTTCTGGACCATGGCGACCGGCGCCGCGCTTACCGCGGTTGTCGGCTACGGCCTCGCCGGATTTCAGGCCCCGATGGCCCAGCGCATCCACGGCATCAGCCCAGGCGACTTCGCGCTGCAGTTCGGCGTCCCGCTCTCGCTCGCCGCGGCGGCGGGCACCTTCATCGGCGGCTTCGCCACGGAGAAGCTGACCCCACGCTTCCCAAGCGCCGTCGCCTGGATTCCAGCCCTCGGCCTGTTCCTCTCGATCCCGTTCTACGAAGCGGCGTTCTTCATGCCGACCGAAAACATCGACCTGGCATGGTGGTTCTGGGCCGCAGCGTCGACGCTGCACTACACCTATCTCGGCGGCCAATACACGATCGGGCAGGGCGTGGTGTCGACCCGCTCGCGCGCATCCGCCATCGCCATCCTGCTCCTCATCATCGCCCTCATCGGCAACGGCCTCGGCCCCCAGATCGTAGGCTTCATGAGCGACATGTTCATGGGCCAACAACTGGCAGCGAACGGCATGACCGGCATTCTCACCAACGAAATGTGCCGCGCCAAAGACGTCCTGGCGACACTTCCCGAAGCCCAAAGAGCCATCTGCACCGCAGCCTACGGCGAAGGCCTACGCCAATCGATGGCCGCCACCGCCCTCATCTTCATCCCGGCTGCCGCGTTTTTCTGGCTCTCATCCCTGACCTACCAGCGCGACCTCGTCGCCCGTCACTAACCGCACGCCTCTCATCCTCCCCCGCAAGCGGGGGAGGGGGACCGTCCGCCGTAGCCTTGGCGAAGGCGGATGGGGGAGGGGGACGACGCTTCACCGCGGCCTCCGAAAGCCCCACAGCCAGCGCATCAAACACCGCACGGCAAATCGCGCTCGACTTCAAATCCTCATGCATCACGATCCAAAGCGGCAGCGGGATCGAAACCCCATCCCCCAACACGCGCTTCAGAGACACATCGCGCGCCGCAATCCCCACCTGCATCACACCAATGCCAAGCCCCGCGCGCACCGCAGCGAACTTCGCCAAATCACTATCTGTCCGCAACGCAAACCGCGCCTTCGCCAAAGCCGGAAACTGCTGCAGCATGTCGCGCATAGCGGGCGTCTCCCGATCGAACCCAATGATGTCGTGCTCGACAAGCTCACTGAGCGACCGCGGCGCACCACGCCGCTTCAAATACGAAGCATGCGCGTAAAGCCCGAGCTCCGTCGGCGGAAGCTTCTTCGCAAACAACGCCCCCTGCGTCGGCGCGGTCTGCCGCACGGCGACGTCCGCCTCGCGCGTCAGCAAATCGTGAAGACTGTCCGAGAGCACCAACTGAATATCGAGACGCGGATGCGTCACGCGCAACGCGGCAAGAATGGTGGGTATCCGCTCAACGCCCATAGCCTCGCTCGCGCTCACGCGAACGCTGCCGGTCATCAGGCCTTTGCCGCTCGCAGCGGTCCGCAGCAACGTCGACGCCGACGCGGCAATCGCCTCCGCCTGCGGCAGCAACGCGAGCGCAATATCCGTCGGCAACAACCCGCGCGGCGATCGCAGAAAAAGATCGACCTCGAGTTCAGCCTCCAAACTCTCGACATGCCGGGCGACCGTCGGCTGCGTAAGCCCTAAAGACCGCGCCGCCGCCGACAGCGACCCTAGCTTCGCGACGGCCAAAAACGTGCGGTAAAGCGTCCAATCGGGCTCTGAGCTCATCGGTTTTCGTATAGCAGACCAACGAAGTTAGCAAATTATCATAGAGGCCTCCTTTCGCCATCTTGGATGCAGCGCCGAACCACGCGGCCGCTTACCAAGACGGAGTGAGTTATGACCACCGCCCGCGACCGCCTCGCGCGAATACTGATGATCGCACTCGGCATCGCCTCCGTCGGCGCCTTCGCGACGCCGGCGTTCACCTTCGACACCTTCCCGCCGGATCGCATCAACATCGAGGCATGGCGCATGTTCGCTTACCTCGTCTTCGCCGGCCTCTTCACATTGCTGGGACTATTCCCGCGCCGCATGACCGGCATCTGGGAACTCGTCCTCTTCCACAAGACAGCCGTCTCGATCTTCCTGGCGTACTTCATCAAACCCGATCCCGCCATGAATGTGACCTTCGTCGACAACACCAACACCATCATCCTCGTCGACACGATCCTCGCCGCTGTGACGTTCTTCTGCTACCTGCTGACCAGCGGCTGGCGCGCATGGCTGCCGCGCGGAGAAGCCGAATGACCGGCCTCACCGTCATCATCGGCTACGGCGCCGTCGGCCGCGCCACCGCGCAACAGCTCGCCGCACGCGGTGAAAAATTCTGCGTGGCCCAACGCAGCCGTCCCACCGATCTGCCGTCGCAAGCCGAATTCAGATCCTGCGACGTCCTCGACGCGCAATCCGTCCGCCAAGCCATCGCCGGCGCAAGCCAAGTGGTCCTCGCGGTCGGCTTCCCGTATGACGCGCGCGTGTGGCGCAAGGTCTGGCCGAAGACGATCACCAACGTCGTCGAGGCCTGCGCCGAAACCGGCGCCCGCATCGTCTTCGTCGACAACCTCTACATGCTGGGCCCGCAGAACAAACCGCGCCGCGAAGACATGCCGCCGTCAAAGCGCGGCGAAAAACCGGCAATCCTCTCGGAAGTCACGCGCATTTGGATGGCCGCCGCCAAAGCCGGCCGCGTCCGCATCGCGGCGCTAAGGTGCACCGACTTCTACGGGCCCGGTGTCCCCGTATCCCACCTCGGCGCCCAAGCCTTCGGCGCGCTCGCACAAGGCAAGCCCGCGCTTCTCATCGTACCGCCCGACATTCCGCACGACTTCGCCTACGTCCCCGACATCGCGCGCGCCGTGATCACGCTGCTCGACGCACCCGACGACGCGTTCGGCCAAGTCTGGAACATGCCCTGCGCACCGACGCGCACGCCGCGCGAAATACTAAAGCTCGGCGCCGACGCGCTCCCCGTCAAACTGAGACTACGGGTCGTCCCGTTCTGGCTGCTGCCGCTGCTCGGCCTGTTCGTGCGCTTCATGCGAGAGGTCGCCGACGTCGGCTTCAGCTGGAACCGGCCCTACATCGTCGACGGAACGAAGTTCACCCGCCGCTTCTGGTCCGACGTCACGCCTTACGAGATCGGCGCCCCCGCCACCGCGCGCTCCTTCAAGGTGACTCATGCCTGACTTCGCCGTCCCCACATTGCCGATGCGAAAATCCGCCGAGACGCGCGCCTTCTACGAAAAGCTCGGCTTCATCTGCGCTCACGAACAAGACCCGCCGGACTCATTCCTCTTCATGGTCCGCGGCGGCATCCAACTGCAGTTCATCGAGGTCCCCGGCATCGACGGCTCGATCAAAGACCACTCCTGCTACCTCTGCGTCGACGATCTAAACGCCACCCACCGCGCGTTCGAAGCCGCCGCCGTCGGCAAACTCATGCCGATCGAAAACAAACCCTGGGGCACGCCGGAGTTCGCCCTCATCGACCTCAACGGCAACCTCATCCGCGTCGGCTCCCCGCGCCTCGATATGTGAGCTATGGCGGCACCAGAGTGCATTCGCATCGCTTGACGCGGCGAAGATGTTCGCGTTATGTTCCGACACTCATCAGCGTTGTCCGTCCCATGGAAATCGCCGCAATCCTCCACGCGGACTTGGACGCTTTCTACGCTTCGGTTGAGCAACTGCTGAACCCGTCGCTGCGCGGCAAACCGATCGCCGTCGGCGGTGGCGTCGTACTGGCCGCGTCCTACGAGGCGCGAGCCTTCGGCGTGCGCAGCGGCATGCCGGGCCGGCGCGCGCGAGAACTTTGCCCCGCCATCGTCTTCGTCGAGGGTCATTTCAGCGAATACCAACGGATGGGCGACGCCGCGATCGCGGTGATGAGCGACTACACCCCCGATATCGAACGCATCTCCATCGACGAAGCCTTCGCCGACGTCGCCGGCTCGCGTGCACTTTTCGGCACGCCGGTAGAAATCGCGAAGACGATCCGCACCCGCGTGCGCACCGAACTCGGCTTGCCGATTTCGATCGGCGTCGCGCGCACCAAACACCTCGCCAAGATCGCCTCGCAAGTCGCAAAGCCCGACGGCTTGGTGATCGTCGATCCGGCCGTCGAACTCGAATTCCTGCACGCCTTGCCGGTCGATCTGATGTGGGGTGTCGGCCCCGCCACGAAAGCAAAGCTCGCACAGTCCGGCATCGAAACGATCGGCCAACTTGCGCGAAGCGCGCCGGAGTCGATGCAACGTGTTCTAGGCCGCGCCGTCGGCCGAAAGCTGTCGGCGCTCAGCTGGAACCGCGATCCGCGCGAAATCCAAACACGCACCCGCGCACATTCTGCCGGCGCGCAATCGGCGCTCGGACGAAAGCCGGCGGCCGAGCACGTCTACCGCCCGGTGCTGCACCATCTCGCCGAACGCATCGCTGGCCGCCTGCGCGCCAAGGATCGTCCATGCCGCACCATCACCGTGCGCGTGCGCTTCGCCGACCTAAGAGCAGTCACGCGCGCCATCACGCTGCCCGCGCCGATCTCGGCGACCACCGCCCTCCACGAAATCGCCGTCGACCTCGTGCGCGGCGTACTCAACGATCACCCGGAGGAGAAGACGATCTCGCTGCTGGCGATCTCGGCGTCGCACTTAGGCGAGTCGATCCTCCAACTGGAGCTTCCCCTCCGCCTCGCCGACGACAGCCGCCGCCCCGGAACACGCAAGGGCTTGGCGCTCACCCGCGCCGACCGCGCCATCGACACTATCCGCGATCGCTTCGGTAGGGAGATCATCTTCTACGCCGCCGCGGCCCTCGACAAAACCCGCGCCGTGCCCGACGACTTCCGCAGTCTCGCCGAGAAGGAGCTGTGACCACCGTATGTCATTTCCGGTTGACATACCGGCCACACCGGTGGCATTTGTCATCTCAGGATGACAAAGCTCGCTGCCCTCGTGTCGGATCGTCCCCTCGTGCGCAAGCGCGACGCGGAGGCGACGCAGGCCGCCATTCTCGAGGCGGCGAAAACACATTTCGCAAAGTCCGGCTATGAAGGCGCATTCCTGCGCGATATCGCGGCCGATGCCGGTGTCGATGCGGCGTTGATCAACCGCTATTTCGGCGGCAAGGACGGCTTGTTCGCCGCCGCGCTGAAGCACTCCATCCGCCCGCACGCCTTTCACGACTGGCAGCGCGAGACGTTCGCGGTCGAGATGGCCAAGATGATGGCCGGCCACGCGCATCAGGACATGGACCGCACGCATGCGTTTCAGTTTCTGCTGCGCGCGGCAACGTCGCCGGTGACGGCGCCCCTCGTCAACGCAGCGGTCCAGGAACGCTTCATGGGCCCGATCCGCGCCTGGATCGGCGGCCCGAACGTTGAGGCGCGCGCACGTGTTTTCGCCGCCGTGTTCATCGGCTTGCTCGTCGAACGGTTGATCCGCGACGAGCCGCTTGAGGGACGCGAGCGCAAGGTTTTCATCGAACGGACGGCGGCGGTGTTGCAGTCGCTCGTCGAAGCTTAAGGAGCCACCCCATGAACATCGCGATCAAAGCCGACTTGGATGCGGCACGCGCCGCCGCGTATGCGGAACCCCTAGCGGCATTGGATCCGGCGCAACCGGCGCTCTTTCAAGCCGACACGATGTGGCCGACCTTCGAGCGTCTGCGCCGTGAAGACCCTGTGCACTACACGGCGGAGCACGAGTTCGGCCCCTACTGGTCGATCACCAAATACAACGACATCATGGCGGTCGACACGAACCACCAGGTGTTCTCGTCCGACTATATGCGTGGCGGCATCACGATCGCGGGCGGCAGCTCGAACATGGAGCCGCTGCCGATGTTCATCGCCATGGACCCGCCGCGCCACGACGTGCAACGCAAGGCGGTGAGCCCCGCCGTCGCCCCGCCCGCCTTGGCCGCGATGTCGGGCGAGATCCGCGAACGCGCCGCCGCAATCCTCGACGACCTGCCGATCGGCCAAGAGTTCGACTGGGTCGACCTGGTGTCGAAGGAGCTGACGGCGATGACGCTCGCCACGCTCTTCGACGCGCCCCAGAAAGACCGCCGCAAGATCACCTATTGGTCCGACGTCGTGACCGCCGTGCCGATGCCCGGCGGCCTGGTCGAGACCTTCGAACAGAAGATGCAGATCTTCGGTGAGTACAACGCCTACTTCGCGAACCTCTGGAATCAAAAGGTCAACGCGCCGCCGGGCCACGACATGATTTCGATGCTGGCGCACCACCCGCAGACGCGCAACATGGAAGCGCGCGAATACTTCGGCAACGTCGTGCTGCTGACCGTCGGCGGCAACGACACGACGCGCAACACGATCTCAGGCTCGGTTCTGGCGCTCAATCAGAACCCCGATCAATACGCGAAGCTGCGCGCGAACCCGTCGTTGATCCCCTCGATGGTGTCGGAGACGATCCGCTGGCAGACGCCGCTGGCCCACATGCGCCGCACGGCGGTGGAAGACATCGAGTTTCAAGGCAAGAAGATCCGCAAGGGCGACAAGGTCGTCATGTGGTACATCTCCGGCAACCGCGACGACGAAGTGATCGATCGGCCGAACGACTACATCATCGACCGCGAACGGCCGCGCACGCACGTCTCGTTCGGCTTCGGCATCCACCGCTGCGTCGGCAACCGCTTGGCCGAGCTGCAGCTCACCATCATCTGGGAAGAGATCATGAAACGCTTCCCCGAAATCATCGTCACCCGCGAGCCCAAGCGCACCTACTCGACCTTCGTGCGCGGCTACGAGTCGATGATGACGCTGATCCCCAAGCGGCACTAAGCCTTCCGCTTCGCCAACAGCGCGTGAAGGGCGACGGCGAGCCAGACCGCGTTCAGTACGACCGACGGATAAGCCTGATTGGCCAGCACGTTGACGCCGATGGCGAGTGAGCCGACGGCGTTCAGCAGATTGTAGGTGACGCCGTCGGGCGGCAGGCGCTTCTGCACCCCGGCCCAATACGCGATCAATAGAAGGATGGCGCCGATCCACCCGATGACGTCGATGATGCCCACCATGCTTTCCAGCCTCTCGCGTTGACGGACAGTTATGTCGGTCCCGTGCATCCCTGTCATATGCTATCGCTCTCGGGTCCAAAGAGGGGAGGGCGGTCGATGGAAATGTCTCGTCGCGGCGTCATGGCTGCGGGTGCAGCGTTTGGCCTAGCGGGACCAAGCCGCGCCGCGATGCCGGCGACCCAATTTCCGAAAGACTTCCTCTGGGGCACGGCGATCTCGGCGCACCAAAGCGAAGGCAACAACACCAACAACGACGCCTGGATCCGCGAGAACGTGAAGCCGACGCTGTTCAAGGAACGCTCCGGCGACGCCTGCGACAGCTACCATCGCTACGCCGAAGACATCGGCATCGCATCAAAGCTCGGCTTCAACTGCTACCGCCTCGGCATCGAATGGTCGCGCATCGAACCCAGCGAAGGTCAATTCTCGAACGCCGAGCTCGACCACTACGCGAAGGTTCTCGAAACCTGCCGCGCGCACGGCCTGAAACCCGTGGTGACGTACAACCACTTCACGACCCCGATCTGGTTCGCCGCCCGCGGCGGCTTCGACGAACCCGACGCGCCCGACCTCTTCGCCCGCTACTGCGCCAAGACGACGGAGCGCCTCGGCGGCCTGATGCACCTCGCCACCACCTTCAACGAAGCCAACATCCAATACCTGGTCCGCCTCCTCGCACCGAACGCCGGCGAAAATCCCGCCGCACAAGCGATGATGAAAGCGGCCGCCGCCGCCACCGGCTCGCCGAAATTCAAAAGCCTTGCCTTCTCCGACCCCGAGGTCACGACGCCGCTGCTGCAAGAGGCGCACCGCAAAGCCTACGCGGCCATGAAGGCCGCGCGGCCGAATCTTCCCGTCGGCCTCACGCTCACGACGCAGGACATCCAGACGACGGGCGCGCCATCCAACGTCGACAAGTGGCGCGACCGCCTCTACGGCGACTGGGTCAACGTCGCGCGCACCCACGCCGACTTCATCGGCGTTCAAACCTACACGCGCTTCTGGGTGGACGAGAACGGCATGGTGTCCCCACCCAAGGGCGCCGAACTCACCGACGCCGGCTACGAATTCTATCCGCAGGCCTTAGGGCACACGATCCGCTGGGCCCACAAGACGATCGGCAAGCCGATCTACGTCACCGAAAACGGCATCGCCACGCACGACGACACCCGCCGCATCGCCTTCATCGACCAAGCCCTGACCAGCCTCAAGGAATGCCTAGCCGAGGGGATCCCGGTTCACAGCTACCTCTACTGGTCGCTGCTCGACAATTTCGAATGGACGTCGGGCTGCAGCAAACATTTCGGCCTGGTCGCCGTCGACCGCAAAACCTTCAAACGCACCCCAAAACCCAGCGCCCGCCACTTAGGCCGCATCGCCCGCGCGAACGGACGTTAGCCCGGCTCCTTCGGCATCAGCGCCGTCCGGATCGCACGCACGCGCTCGAGCAGCGGCTGCGCTTGTTCGATCGTCGCGCCATGCTCGAACGAAATCGCTTTCTCGCCGGAGGCCTTGACGATGGTCAGCGACTCCGCACCGCCGTCCGCGCAATCGGGACAGCCGATGACAGCCGGCAACCCGTCCAGCTTCGCGGCCTCCGCCAGCTGCGCGATCTCGCCCCATTCGGCCGGCGTCAGTTTCTGCGTGAACCGCTGCTCAGGCAACTCCTGAGCGCCGCGTCCCCCGCGCGACGAGCGCACCAGCACCGCTTGCCCCTCCGAAATCTCCAGCCGCGTCGAACAATACCCGACGCACATCCCGAACGACGTCGTCGACACGACCTGTCGAACACCCGAAGCCGTCGCGGCTTGCTCGCAAGCGGCCAGAGCCACAAAGCAAAAGACCAAGGCGCACGCGCGCAGGACGACGTTGATCAAGACAGTTCTCCTATTGCGGAACGGCGCCGAGCATACAGGCTGTGGACGCACGACGCGAGATGCAGCTATCGTCGCCCAACACGGGAACGGAACGTCAGCCATGACCACGACGACGAAGCACCGAATCTATGCCATGAGCTTCGCTGGCGTCTATCCGCTCTACGTCGCCAAGGCGGAGAAGAAGGGACGCAAGCAGGCGGAGGTCGACGAAATCATCCGCTGGCTGACCGGCTACAGCCAATCCGAATTCAAAGCCCAGCTGAAAAAGAAAACCACCTTCGAAGACTTCTTCGCCAAAGCCCCCAAACTCAACCCCGCCCGCCGCCTGATCACCGGCGTCGTCTGCGGCGTCCGCGTCGAAACCGTCGAAGACCCGCTGATGCAAGAAATCCGCTACCTGGACAAACTGATCGACGAGCTCGCCAAGGGCAAGCCGATGGAAAAAATCCTGCGGTCATAGCAAGCCGCCCCGCACGGGCACTGCGCAAGATCGGAACCATGCGACAGCTGATCAAATTTCTGCACACGATGGGAGCGATCGGGTTGATGGGGGCGATGGCTTCGCTTATCGCTCTCGCATACGCGGCGCCGCCGCCCACCGCTTTGGCCGAATATGCCGCCGTCCGCAGCGCCATGGCTGCAATCGCAACGTGGATTTTCTTCCCGTCGCTTGCCGTGACCTTGATAGCCGGCTTGATGGCGCTCGCGGCAAGCCCTGTCTATCAGAACGCGGGGTGGGCGTGGGCGAAAGCCTTGAGCGGCATTCTCATTTTCGAAAGCGGCCTGATCGCCATCCTGGGTCCGATGCAACGCGAGGCCGAACGAAGCGCCAAAGCACTTGCCTCCATGGGCGACGCCGCGACGGTTGCCGCGTCGCCCGGTGGCGAGACCGGTCCGTTGTGGGTGCTGCTCGCGGTGGCCACGGCAAACGTCGTGCTCGGCATATGGCGACCGCGGCTGGTCTGGAAGGTGAAGTAGATTAGCCTTGTCACGTCCCAAGAAACCGCTCGACGATCGCCGGCAACATCGGATCGACGGCGAGTGTGTAGTGGATCGCGCCCGGCACGATCGCGAACTGATGCGGCGGCCGCAGTGAGCCGTCGAGCCCCGCATCGCGCTGGCCGCCGCCCAACGCCTTCCAGAACTCGACCATGTGTTCCGGCCGCTGCGCGTCGGCGTCGGCAAAGACAAGCAGCGTGCGCGCCCGAACCTTGGCGACGTCGGCGCTGTAATCATAGTCGCGCTTGGTCATCTCACCGAGCTTGCGGAACAGCTTCGTCCAATCGACATCGGGATAGGCCTCTCCCATCGGCGATGCCTTCACGCTGGGGCCATACGCGTCGGCGTGGGACTCCAGTTCATCGAAGGCCTTCACGCCCTCCGGATAAAACCCGCTCTTCTTCATCGCCCCGGACACGAGCACGAGCCGATCGACCACATCCGGATGGCGGATGGCGGTCAGCAGCGCGACGCCGGCGCCCAGCGAATAACCCATGACGTCGGCCTTGCCGAACTTCAGATGACGGATCAAAGCGGCAATGTCGTCGCCCATCGTTTCATTGCGCAGCGGCCTGTCGGTGTCCGGCGTGCGCCCATGCCCCTGGAGATGGACGGCGAACACCTGCCGCCCCTTGGCCAACGCGGCCCGATTATCACCGAAGCTGTCCGGGTCGATGCCCCCGTGAAGAAGAATGAGCGGCTTGCCGGCGCCATGCACGCTGTAAAAAATGTGCTGGCCATTAACGTCGGCAAAATTCCCATTCGACATGGGCAGGCTCTCCTTGGCGTGAACGGGAAGGGCCGCAGTCAACACGGCGGTCGCCGCGGCCGTCTTCAGGAAATCGCGTCTGAGCATATCGCCCCCCGTCGCGCAGTATGCTCACGATCCGCCAGCGAGCAACTCGTCCAACTGCGCGAACTGTTCGGGCAGGCCTTCCGCCGAACCGGCGAGCGCTTCGTCGAGCGCCGCTGTCGTCGGATAGAGTTCGTGGAAGGTGAGCAGCGTCTTACCGCCATGTTCTTCAAGCGTCACCGTAGTCACGGCGCCCTGATCGCTTTCCTCGTTCGTCCACACGATGCGCTTGTTCGGCACGACTTCCTTGTACGTCCCGAAGAACGCCATCGTCTGGTCGGTGCCCGGAAAGCGGAACACGAGCCGATACCCGCCCCCGGTGCGCATATCGATGTCGCACGAGAGCAGCGACGGGCTCATCGCCTTCGGCACCCACCAACGCCGGAACAACTCGGCTTTGCTCCACGCTTCATAGACGATGCGCGCCGGCGCATTGAACGTTCGCGTCACGACGAGCTCGCGGTCGGACTTGCGCTCCACGACGGTGCGGTTCACGGCGGCGGCACTACCTTCTCTTCCGTCGGGCATCAGCCTTCTCCTTAGCCTTCAATTCCTCGACAATCTTGTCCAACTCGTCGAAGCGTGCGCTCCACAGCAGCCGGTGCCGCTCGATCCAAGCGGCCTCTTCTTCCAGCGCGCGCGCGCCAAGCCTGCACGTCCTAACGCGCCCGGCCTTTTCAGTCGTAACAAGCCCCGCCCGCTCCAACACACCGACATGCTTCTTCATGCCCGTGAGGGTCATATGAAACTTCGAGGCGAGGTCCGTGATCGAAGCATCGGCACGCCCAAGCTGCTCCAACACGCCGCGCCGGGTCGCATCCGACAGCGCAGCAAACGAAGCATCCAGGCGGGTTTGTTGATACTGAACCATATGGTGCAGTATATAACGGATCAACTTGCGGCGCGCAAGAGGAAACCATAGCGTTAGTCGGAACGATCCGGAGCCCACGCCCATGCAAGATTTCGACGCCGCGATCGACGCCTATCGTGAAGCGCTTCAATCGATGCTGCAGGGCGACCACGAACCCGTGCTGAATCTGTACTCGCGCCGCGCCGACGTCACGCTCGCCAACCCTCTCGGCCCGCCCATCGTCGGATGGGCGAACATCGAAAGAGAAGCCGCCACCGTCGCGTCCACCTTCGCCGGCAGCGAAGGCATGACCTTCGAGGACATCACGCGCTTCGCAACCCCGGACCTCGGCTACGTCATCGGATTCGAGCGGGCCCAAGTCCGGCGCAAAGGCAGCGACAAGCTTGGCCCCATGGCGCTCCGCGTAACCACGATCCTCCGCCGCGAAGAAGGCAAGTGGCTAATCGCCCTCCGCCACGCCGACACAATCACCCAGCGCGCCACGACCTAAAACATCCTCCCTCGCTTTAGCGGGGGAGGGGGACCATCGCGCAGCGATGGTGGAGGGGGCTGACGCCGCCATAGTCTGGCGATGGAAAGATTCGGAGCCGAGGCCATGTGGAACGAACCGATGCCGACCTGGCGCAAGGCGCGCAAGGAGCATCAATGCCAGGGTGATGCCTGTACGAAGATCATCACGCTTGGCGAGCGGTACCTTGACAGGTGCCTTCGCGACCCTGAAACCCGCCATCTGCGTTATTGTGAGCCTTGCGGCGCGCCCGTCTGGGAGCGAGCCAACAGCTATCATGCCTTCAATGGCCGCAATGATTTTCCTGACCGCTATCAGCAGCATATTTCAAGCGCGCAATGGAAAAGCCTAAGGCGCGATGTCATTGAGCTGCGGGGCAATCGGTGCGAGCGGTGTAAGGGAGAAGGTATCCCCCTGGAACTACACCATTTGCATTATCGTTCCCTCGGAAGCGAGCATCCGGAAGATGTCGAGTTGCTTTGCGCGGACTGTCACGCGCGAGCAGATGAAGCGCGTAAATCGAAGGCCCGGCCTAAGCGCGACGATCCGCACGAGGCTCTGATTGTCGGCCCCGATGGGGCTCGTTGGGCCAAGATAGATCCGGATGCGATCTATGTTGTCCTCAAAGACGGGCGACACGTGCCAGTGAAACTGAAGAACAAGGGAGCATGATACGTGTTCCGGCGGGTGGGGGCCGAAGCGCCGTGAATCCGTATCGCGTCCCCTGATTTCCTAGGAAAGCACGAACGGTTCACACGCGGTTCGAGCTTGCAGCCTGACGGCGAAGGTGCCCGAAGTTGCTGTACCACCTAGGGTTAATTTTTCGCCGACGTATTTGAGACCGGGTGCTTCGCAAGCATTCGATGAAATGATCGTCACGTCCTTTTCGAAGGATTGCTTCTCGAGGAACTGCGGTGGGCAATCGATGTTCATTGGCCTTTACGTCGGCAAGGTCCCGGATTGCGGCTGCGTACCCCGCTGAAATGGGATTAAAACCCTCAACGTGATTCCAGTTGTGAGTTTCCTCAATTCGAAAAATGTCAGTGGGCAGCTTCAAGTGGGCGTACATGAAATAGAAATTGCCAGCAATCGGACCAAACGTGGCCATCTCTTGTTCAGACGGGTGCTCGGGAAGCGATCCTTGCAGACCCATGTGTATGCCGCCTCGCGTCAGCACGCTGGGACGCAAGCTTAGCTGCTCAAGATGGCCTTGATCGATCCTATCCTCATACTCCGTGACCAGCGCGGAAGGAATATTAGACCAGTACGATTGAATGTCTGGCGGTACGGGAGCCGTGCCGTCTCTGATAGCGCGCACCAATCTGACGCACGTGCACTGGCGTATGAACAGGTTTGATGGCTCAAGCGCGATATGGGCGCGTTTGCCACCGCGCGGTAGTCGAGGGAGCACGCGATGGAGCAACATCAACATCTCCGCGTCCTCCAGGATAGTGAGGAGACTGCCAAAGAGCGTGCTTGGCGGGATGCCGGCTCTCAGAGCGACCGCGCTTGCGGCAACGATTCCCAGGGCATCCGCTTGGGCTTCCGCTATGTAGCGCTGAACGATTTCATCCATCCGCTTCATAAACTTCATCTGCAGGACAATATCGCCGTCATAAGTTCCGTCGGCTTTGAATTTCTGAATAGTCTCTGGCTTGATAAAGCGATCGACAAATGCGTTCTCGTGGAACCGTGAAGGCTCTTGGCGGTTCTGCCTCCAATAGTCCGCAACCCATTTGAACAGAGAAGTGGCGCCCGCGTCGGCTGACTGGAGAAGGTGACCCGCCTCGTGACCAGCGACGAATGCTAGAACAACTCCGCTGCTCAGGAAGTCAATCAAGAGCGGTTGGAAAAACTGAGGGGGCGGAATACGGCGACCTGATGTTACCTTGCGAGCGTAAGCGCTAAGTCGCGCGTTCGCGCGTTCGGATATGGCGAAAGCGAGGGGATAGTCTTCGTCATCGAACATCAGTTCAGCTGCCCGGATCATGAACTCCACGTAGGCAAGCACAGGATGTTCTAACGTTGCGGCTCGGGATACGAGGAAGCCAATCGCGTTCGCTTGTTCCACATCCACCAGCGCAATGCTATTCTTGTCAGAGGTCAGCACGACACTAGACCATTGCATTGTGCTGATCGGGAGGAGATTGAGAAGTGACGGGTCGATGTGAAGCTGGGATACCAACAACCGTCGCAGGTCGTGAATCACTTTGCGCTCTGCGCTCGTAATATTGAACGCCTGTCGTCGGCGAACGCTTTGTTTGATTGCGATCCAAGAAGCTCTAGGAATCACCGGTCTTGGACCACGTATCTATAATCTCCAAAAGTTCCTTTAGCTTGGACGGCTTGATATTCTTCAACTTGATCTTCTTGCCGTCTCTCTCGATTTCCAACTCGCCCCTTGAGGCGATTAGATAGCCCAGGACCGCGGTAATAACTGGCGCGCTCGCTGCGACAACCGGCACAACCCACTCAACGAGGGCAGTGCCGTCAAAATTCTCAGCTTGAACCGGCTTTCCAAGGTCATACTGTGCGGACAATCCTTCCGCGATGCGCAGATCCTTCCAGTGCAGGGCAAAAGCATGTGCCTGATCGGATGGAACGCGGACGCGAACCTCAAGTGGCTTCGTCATTTTTGCTCCAAAGGTGGCGTTGGCTAACATAATGCTGTCGAACTCTAGACTGAGCGCATCGGCCAAAACGATTGCACACGGTTTGACTCATGTAAACGCAGCGCATCCTGAATTCAATTTCGTACCACGCGGACGAACGCCCAGGATCTGGCGACATGCCGTACCTTCCGAGGGCGGATCGGAGGCAAGCGCAACCTGCGCTGCTACGCGGTACCCGTCGGATGGGTTCGCAAAAGTCTTAAGGAACGGTCTGACGCAGCGTGCGGGCTACCGTGCGTGCGATCAATATCTTATCGGCGCGATGGGGTGTCCGTGCAGTCGCGGCACGAAAACGTCAGTGCGGGCCGTTTATGTGAAGGTGGTCGATTAGACCAATTAAGAAGAATGTGGGGTCAGAGTGGATTTGCGGAATGCTCCCCGACGGCGTTATCTACTCTAGCCCAAAAGGCGAGAAGGAGCGAATGACCGACGCGCGAGCGACCACATATGGAGGTCCTGAACAGATACTAACCGAGCCGCTGAGCGGGTTGCGGCTGACGTCGGCAGCTTTGCCCGTATGGTATGCGATCCTTGTGCGGCCGAAGGACTTCTTTGGCACGATCGGTCGGAGCGGTGGCCCGATGTTGTGGAATGCGGTCGCCCTTTTTGCCATCGTGTTCGCGATCTACGTTTCTTTTCAAACCATTTTCGAAGAGGCTTTGATCAACCTGTTCGAATATGAGGGCGCGACTTTCGTTGGGTACTATGCGTGGGAATACGAAGCGCTTGGCTGGCCCCTAGCTCACGTCGCCTCGTTCTTCACGATCTTGGTCTATTTCGTGGCGCTCGGCGCTCTTGGCGTCATTAACATTGCAGCAAGCACCTGGCTCTTTCTCAGGTGGTTTGTGCACTTTGGCGAAACCGCTTCGTTCAGGGCAATTCTTGTCGCCGTGCTTTACGCGGCGAGCTTTATCGTGCTGACGTTCTGCCTCCTGAGTGTCCCACTCATTCTCCTATCCGGCCGCGATGATCCTACAACGTTGTTCTATTTTTTCGGTCCGATCACCACGCCGGGCGAGCCGCGATACGAACTCGCTCTCGCTTACGTTTACATGCGCGCGCTCGCGTTCACGACCAACATCATGCTGCACTGGGGTCTAATCTTCAGTGTCCTCCTCGTTGGTGCGCTCGCCTGGGTCATTCGCCTCGTTTGAATTATGGGGACAGAATAAAACGTCGCCGCAAAAATTGACGCACGAGAAGGTTCATGCTATGTTCTGACAGGCGATTTCCGTCCCAGAACCTTGACAACCCGGCACCGTTTGGATGGCACTCGCACGCCACCGGATGTGACGCCACGTGACGCCAATGTGATGGCAGTGTGACGCCAGAAACCGCAGAATTCTGCCGATGTGACGCCGTGACGGATCGGATTACATCCGTTTTTGAAATGCCAATGAAATCAAGGACCGCCGCATGCCTCTCGATCTCGAAACCCGCGACCAGCTGATCACCTCCGTCCGCCGCTTCGTGAGCGAACGGCTGGTCCCGATCGAAGACAAAGTCGCGCGCGACGACCTCGTCCCCGACGACGTGGTGGCCGAGATGCGCGAGCTCGGCCTCTTCGGCATTTCGATCCCGACCGAATACGGCGGCCTCGGCCTCACCATGGAAGAGGAGGTCCTGGTCTGCTTCGAACTGGGCAAGACCTCGCCCGCGTTCCGCTCGGTCATCGGCACCAATGTCGGCATTGGCAGCCAAGGCGTCGTCATGTTCGGCCGCGACGACCAGAAGAAAGAGTGGCTGCCCAAACTCGCGAGCGGCGAGGCGATCGCAAGCTTCTGCCTCACCGAACCGGGCGCGGGCTCCGACGCCGCCTCCGTCCGCACCTCCGCCGTGCGCAAAGGCAACGACACCTACGTCGTCAACGGCACGAAGCGCTACATCACCAATGCGAACAAGGCGTCGGTCTTCACGCTGATGGCGCGCACCGATCCCACGAACAAAGGGGCAGGGGGCATCTCCGCCTTCTTCGTGCCGTCGAACCTGAAGGGCATCACGGTCGGAAAACCCGAACGCAAGATGGGCCAGCAAGGCGCGCACATCTGCGATGTGGTGTTCGAGGATTGCCACGTCCCGGCCGACTGTCTGCTGGGCCAAGAGGGCCAAGGCTTTCGCGTGGCGATGCAGGTGCTCGACCGCGGCCGCATCCACATCGGCGCGGTCTGCGTGGGCGTGGCCGAGCGCCTCATCCGCGACGCCGCGAAATACGCGATGGAGCGCGAACAGTTCGGCCAAAAGATCGCCGAGTTCCAATTGATCCAAGCGATGCTCGCGGACTCGCAAACCGAAATGTACGCCGCCCGCTGCATGATCCTCGACGCCGCCAAGAAACGCGACGCCGGTGAAAACGTCACGATGGAAGCGGCCTGCGCCAAATACTACGCCAGCGAAATGGTCGGCCGCGTCGCCGACCGCGCGGTGCAAATCCACGGCGGCGCCGGCTACGTCACCGACTACGGCGTCGAACGCTTCTACCGCGACGTCCGCATCTTCCGCATCTACGAGGGGACGAGCCAAGTGCAGCAACTGGTGATCGCCCGCAATTTGCTAAAGTCGCTCGGATGAACTTCGCCTCCGCGCACACTCAAAAAAGTTCGTCATGGCCGGGCTTGACCCGGCCACCCAGTCCGCGCGAAGCGCGCTATAAGAGAGATGAAACACGAAGCACACCAAGAGCACCAAGAGTCGGGACGCAGCTCAAGCGGCTTGGTGTTCTTGGTGTGCTTCGTGTTTCAATCTCTACAGGCGCTACGCGCCAACTGGGTGGCCGGGTCAAGCCCGGCCATGACGATCTGAAGTTTGCGCGCGCACCGGCCATGACGAATTGAGAGACGAGAGATGACCAAAACCATCCGCATCGGCTGCGCATCGGGCTTCTGGGGCGACAGCTTTACCTCGGCGCCCCAGCTCGTCGAAAAGGGCAACATCGACTACCTCGTCTTCGACTATCTGGCCGAGATCACGATGTCGATCATGGCCCGCGCGCGCGAGAAGGAAGCGCGCTTCGGCTACGCGCACGACTTCGTCACCGTCACGATGGCCGGCATCGCGCGCGACGTCGCCGCGAAGAAGATCAAGGTCGTCACCAACGCCGGCGGCGTGAACCCGAAAGCCTGCGCCGAAGCGCTCGAAGCGCTCCTCGCCAAGCAAGGCGTCGCGCTGAAGGTTGCCTACGTCGACGGCGACGACGTTCTCCCCGCGCTCGACAAATGGAAAGCGCAGGGCGTGAAGGAAATGTACACCGGCGCGGCGCTGCCGGAAAAACCGATCAGCATGAACGTCTACCTCGGCGGCTTCCCCGTCGCGGCGGCGCTGGCCAAAGGCGCGGACGTCGTCATCACCGGCCGCTGCGTCGACAGCGCGGTGACGCTCGGCGCCTGCATCCACGAATTCGGCTGGACGCCGAAAGACGTCGACAAGCTCGCGGGCGGAAGCCTCGCCGGCCACATCGTCGAGTGCGGCGCGCAAGCCTGCGGCGGCATCTTCACCGACTGGGACCAAGTGCCCGAGTGGGAAAACATCGGCTACGCCATCGCCGAAGTCTCGCCCGACGGCTCATTCGTCGCGACGAAACCGGACGGCACCGGGGGCCTCGTCAGCGTCGGCACGGTCGGCGAGCAGATGCTCTACGAAATCGGCGACCCGCAAGCCTACATGCTGCCCGACGTCATCTGCGATTTCTCCGGCGTGAAGCTGGAACAGATCGGCAAAGACCGCGTGCGCGTGTCGAACGCCAAAGGGTACACGCCGACCGCGACATACAAATGCTCGACGACATATGAGGACGGCTTCCGCGTCGGCAACCTCGTCGCCATCGGCGGCATCGACGCCGCCGCGAAGGCACGCCGCACGGGCGAGGCGGTGCTCGCCCGCATGGAAGGCATCCTGCGCCAACGCAACTGGGGCCCCTTCACCGAAACGAGCATCGAAGTCCTGGGCGACGAAGACAGCTACGGCGCTCACAAACACCACGTCCACGCGCGCGAAGCGATCCTGAAACTCGCCGCCAAACACGCGCGCAAAGAACCGCTCGAAATCATGATGCGCGAACTGACGTCATCCGGCACATCGTTCGCACCAGGCACATCAGGCTACGCCGGCCTGCGTCCGAAGGTGACGCCGGTCGTCCGCCACTTCGCCTGCCTCATCCCGAAGAAGGAGGTGACGGTCACCGTCCACATCGCCGGCGACAGCTTCCAAACGCCGATCGAAACGGCAGGCGGCTTCGAACAAAAAATGATCGTACGCCCAAAGGTCGACGCCCACGCCGAAGCCACCGCGCAAAACGTCCCGCTCATCAAACTCGCCTTCGCGAGATCCGGCGACAAAGGCAACCACTCGAACATCGGCGTCATGGCGCGCCGGCCCGAATACCTGCCCTACATCCGCGCAGCCCTCACCGAAGCCGCCGTCGCCAAATGGTTCGCGCACCTCTTCGAAGGCGGCAAAGGCAAAGTCGACCGCTGGGATCTCCCAGGCAGCGGCGCGATGAACTTCCTCCTCTACGACGCGTTAGGCGGCGGCGGAGTCGCCAGTCTCCGCAACGACCCGCAAGGCAAAGCCCTCGCGCAACAGTTGCTGGAATTCCCAATCCCCGTCCCCGCATCGATCGCCCGCTCAACCGAAGAGGCCGCGTGACGGCAGACTTCGACCGCCTACTAAAGGAGATCCGATCCTGCCGCCTCTGCGCAGGAAAACTAAAACACGAACCGCGCCCGGTGATCCGCGCCAACCCGACGGCCCAAATCTGCATCGCAGGCCAAGCTCCCGGCACCCGCGTCCACGCCAGCGGCATCCCGTTCACCGACCCGTCCGGCGACCGCTTACGCATGTGGCTCGGCATCGACACCGACACGTTCTACAACGACGAAAAAATCGCGATCGTGCCCATGGGCTTCTGCTTCCCGGGCCTCGACGCCCAAGGCGGCGACCTACCGCCCAGAAAAGAATGCGCCCCACAGTGGCGCGAAAAAATCTTCGCGAACCTGCCGAACCTCAAACTAACCCTGCTCGTCGGCTCCTACGCGCAAGCCTGGCACCTGAAGGGCAAACTGAAACCAACCATGACGGAGACGGTAAAGGCCTGGCGCGACTACGCCCCCGATTTCATCCCCCTGCCGCACCCCAGCTGGCGCAACAACGGCTGGATCAAGAAAAATCCGTGGTTTGAAGCGGAGTTGCTGCCACACCTCCGCCGCCGCGTATCGCGTATCCTAAAGCCATGACCCGCCTCCTCACCCTCCTCGCCATGTGCCTAGCGCTGACCGCCTGCGTCGCGCAGCGCTTAGCACCAGGCCCGGGTCCAACGACGCCCGAGTTTGTCGACGCCGGCCACTGGCGCGCGCAAGACGGCTTCCTCCTCGGCATGAGTCAGTGGCAAGCCCCGAACGCCGGCATCGTCATCGTCGCGCTCCACGGCATGAACGACTACGGCCAGTTCATCGATCAAGCCGCAAAGAACTGGCAGTCCCACGGCATCACCACCTATGCCTACGACCAACGCGGCTTCGGCCGCACGGAAGGCAACGGCCGCTGGCCCGGCCACGAAGCGATGGCGCAAGACGCGCGCACCTTCATAGCCCTCGTCCGCGCCAAACATCCGAACGCACGTGTCTATCTGCTGGGCGAAAGCATGGGCGCCGCGGTCACGATGGTGGCGGCCGCCGGCCGCAGCGAACCGATCGCCGACGGCATCATCCTGGTCTCGCCCGCACTGTGGGGCTGGTCGAACCTCGACATCGTCAAACGCTCGGCGCTGTGGGTGATGAACAAGATCGCGCCGGGCAGCCGCCTCACCGGCCGCGGCCTCAGCATCAAACCGTCCGACAACGAGACCATGCTGATCGCCTTGGGACGCGATCCGTATGTGATCAAGGCGACCCGCATCGATGCCGTGAACGGTCTCGTCGATCTGATGGAAGCCGCCTGGCAATCCGCGCCCGCTGTCACGACGCCGGCGATGGTGCTCTACGCGACCGGCGATGAAATCGTGCCCTCCGCGCCGATCGTCGAAGCAACCGCAAAGATGCCGGGCACAAAGCGCGTCGCCTGCTTCGGCGACGGCTACCACATGCTGCTGCGTGATCTGAAGGCCGAACGCACCTGGAACGCCATCGAAGCCTTCACCCGCGGCCAGCCGCCGCCGGAACACACAGGCGCCTGCTAGGCCGCCTCGTCCGTATCGGCGCGGTGCTCGGCATTCTCGGCCAGCGTATCCAACTGCTTCTCGCTGCTCTGCGCCCACAGGATCAAACCCTGCACCAGCCCCGCAAAGCCCAGCGCAAAGTAGAGATAGCCCTTCGGAATGGGCGTCCCCATCGCCTCGGCGACCAGAATGAAACCGACGAGTAACAGGAAGCTCAAGGCGACGATCTTGACCTCTTTATGCGCGTCGATGAACGCCGCGATCGGATTGATCGCCACCATCATGACGAACACCGCGATGATGATCGCCGTCGCCATGATCTCGATCTGGTTCGCGATGCCGACAGCCGTGATCACGGAGTCGATCGAGAACACGATGTCGATGATGGCGATCTGAACGATGATCCAGGCGAAGGCCGCCCGTGCTCCGCGCGACTTGCTTTCCTTGCGCTTCACCTTATGCGGCCGAACCGACTCGTTCATCTCGACCACGGCCTTCCAGATCAGGAACAAGCCGCCGCCGCCCAGCACTAGATCGCGCCACGAAAGCTCGCGCGAAAACAGACTGATCCCGGTCTTCGTCTCAAGATGCGAGAGGTAGAACAGCGTCGCCAGCAGCGCGAGCCGCGTGCCAAGCGCCACCGCAAGCCCGATCTGGCGGGCGGCCGCGCGATCTTCCTTCGGCAACCGGCCGGCCAGGATCGCGATGAAAACAATGTTGTCGACGCCGAGGACGATCTCGAGGGCCGTCAAGGTGAGAAAGGCGGCCCAGACTTCGGGGTTCGTCAGAAATTCCATCGTGCGCGCGTCGACCGTGTCCGAGAAGAACGTGAGGGGCTATGTGGTAGTCGCCTGCGTGCTTTGCCAGAAGATGGTGGGCGCGAGAGGGATCGAACCTCTGACCTTCCCCGTGTGAAGGGGACGCACTCCCGCTGTGCTACGCGCCCTTGCCTGAAGGAACCGCTGCTATAGGGGCGGCGCTCGCATCAAGTCAAGCGCGGCCCGACACGCGAAAGCGCGTCCTCCAGAGCCTCAAAATGGTCGATAACGATATCCGCGCCCAGTTCGCGAACCGGGATCTCCGTGTACCCAAAACTAACGGCAACGACGGGAACATTCGCCGCACGTGCCGTCAGAATGTCCGTCTCGCTGTCGCCGATCATGACGGCACTCTCTGGCCGCCCGCCGAGCGCGGAAATTGTATCAAGAAGGTGTCGCGGATCCGGCTTCCGATACGTCCGGCTATCCGCCCCCAAAACGACCGGGAACAGATCGCTCAACTTCAAAGCATCAAGCAGCTTCAGCGACAGCCGCTCAGGCTTATTCGTACAAACGCCAAGCTTCACGCCGCGCGCCGCGAGGCTCCGCAACACGGTCTCGCAACCCGCAAACGGCCGGCTCGTCGTGGCGATATTGCCGTCGTAGTAGTCGATGAAATGAGTGACCAGATCGCCGATGCGCCCAGCGTCCCAGGGCTGCCCGGACGAATCCATCGCGCGCTCGATAAGCACCCGCGCACCACGGCCGACCATGTGCCGAACGTCGTCGAGAGGAATAACGGCCCGCCCCTCGCGCGCCATGACGGCGTTAAGCGAAGCCGCCAGGTCCGGCGCGGTATCGACGAGCGTACCGTCCAGGTCGAAAACCACGGTTTCAGGGAAAGGCTGGGCCAAGCGTTAAGTCTCAACGGTTAGAGAGGGCGCTGAACTGCCATTTCTGTGGCAAGAATGCGAAACATTTCTTTATTTCGTAGGGGCTTGGCCCTATGTGAGGGTCAATCCGCCAAAACGCCAGAAGTCCCCCATTTTTCCTAGGTTTAGGCTTGACCTCTTCGACGACTGACAAGACCCAAGTGCCCCTCGCCGCGGTCGTCCTTGCCGCAGGAAAAGGCACGCGCATGAAATCGGCACTGCCAAAGGTGCTGCATCAGGTCGCGAACGAACCCATCCTTGGCCACATCCTGTCGATCGTGGCAACCCTCGGCGCTGCGCGCCGGGTCGTGGTCGTCGGCGAAGCCCAAGACGACATCGCGAACTTCAGCAAGGGCAGGGGCGCGGCGGTCGCGATCCAGACGACGGCGCAGGGTACTGGCGACGCCGCGCGCAGCGCGCTGCCCGCACTTGAGGGCCACGTCGGCGACGTCATGGTCCTCTACGGCGACAACCCGCTGCTGACGCAAGCGACGCTCGGCAAACTCACGGCCGCACGCGCAGCAGGCGCGGATCTCGCCTTGATGGGTTTCAAGCCCGCCGATCCGACCCCCTACGGCAAACTTGTCCAACTGCCCAACGGCGACCTCGATAGCATCGTCGAAAACCGAGATGCCTCGCCCGAGCAAAAGCGCATCGGCTTCGTCAACGCCGGCGGCTTCTTGCTTGATGCAAAGCTGCTGCGCGAACTGCTCAGCGAACTAAACAACGACAACGATCAACGCGAATATTATCTGACCGACATCGTCGCCGGCGCGCGCAAGCGGAAGCTTCGCTGCGTCGCCGTGGAGGTCCCCGCCGAAGACGTATTGGGCATCAACTCGCGCGTCGAACTCGCGCAAGTCGAAGCGATCATGCAGCGCCGCCTTCGCGAACGCGCCATGCTCGACGGCGTGACCATGACCGACCCCGGCACCGTCTGGCTCAGTCACGACACCAAGCTCGGCCGCGACGTGACCGTGGGCCCCAACGTCGTCTTCGGACCGAAGGTCAAGGTCGCCGACAACGTCACGATCAAACCCTTCTGCCACTTCGAAGATTGCACGATCGCCGAAGGCGCCATCATCGGGCCCTACGCGCGTCTGCGTCCCGGCGCACAGATTGGCCGCGATGTTCACATCGGCAACTTCGTCGAAGTGAAGAAATCGATCATCGAGGACGGCGCCAAGGCGAACCACCTCGCCTATATCGGTGATGCCCGTGTGGGACCACGCGCGAACATCGGCGCCGGCACCATCACCTGCAACTACGACGGCTTCGACAAGCACCACACCGATATCGGCGCCGACGTGTTCATCGGCTCGAACAGCGCGCTCGTCGCGCCGGTGAAGATCAACGACGGCGCCTTCGTCGGCGCCGGCAGCGTCATCACCAAAGAGGTCGAGGGCGACGCGCTTGCGGTCGAACGCAGCGATCAACGCCAAGCCCCAGGCTGGGCCGCCAAATTCCGCGCGAAGAAACGCGCCGAGAAAGCGGCCAAAACAAAATCGAAGGAGAAGACCTAGCATGTGCGGCATCGTAGGCATCGTCGGCAAACCCGACGCAGCGCCCGTCATCCTGGATTCGCTGAAGCGTCTCGAATACCGCGGCTACGACTCCGCCGGCATCGCGACCCTGGTCGACGGCCACATCGAACGTCGCCGCGCACCGGGCAAGCTCTCGGGCCTCGACAAAGTCCTGCGCGAAAATCCGTTGACCGGCACCACCGGCATCGGCCACACGCGCTGGGCGACGCACGGCGTGCCGAACGAAACCAACGCCCACCCGCACGCCTCCGACCGCGTGGCGGTGGTCCACAACGGCATCATCGAAAACTTCCGCGAACTCCGCGAAGAGCTGCAGAAGAAGGGTCACAAATTCCACACCGAGACCGACACCGAAGTGTCGGTCCATCTCGTTACCGAATACCTGAACCAAGGCATGAGCCCGGAGAAGGCGGCGTCCGCCGCCGTCAAACGCCTCCACGGCGCTTACGCGCTTGTCATGATCTTCACCGGCGAAGAAGGCCTGATGATCGGCGCGCGCAGCGGTCCGCCGCTCGCGGTCGGCTACGGCCAAAAGGAAATGTATCTAGGCTCCGACGCCTTCGCACTCGCGCCGCTGACGAACAAGGTTGCGTACCTCGAAGACGGCGACTGGGTCGTGGTGCGTCCCGACAGCGTCAAATTTTTCGACGCCAAGGATCGGCCGGTCAATCGCGAGATCCAAACGACGAGCATCTCGGCAAGCCTCGTCGACAAGGGCACGCACCGCCACTTCATGGCGAAGGAAATCTTCGAACAGCCCGAAGTCGTCGGCCACACGCTGAACACGGTGCTGAACCCGGTCACGCAAACCGTTGCGCTGCCCAAGATGCCGTTCGACTTCGCAACGATCCCGAAGGCGACGATGATCGCCTGCGGCACCGCCTCCTACGCCACGATCGTCGCCAAATACTGGTTCGAGTCGATCGCCAAGATGGCGGTCGAGGTCGACGTGGCGTCCGAGTTCCGCTATCGCGAAGCCCCGCTCCCGCATGGCGGCCTCGCGCTCTTCGTCTCGCAGTCCGGCGAAACCGCCGACACACTCGCAGCACTCCGCTACTGCAAGGAAAAGGGCCAGCACATCGCGTCGGTCGTCAACGTGCAGGGCTCGTCCATCGCCCGCGAGTCCGAGGTCATCTTCCCGACCCACGCCGGTCCTGAAATCGGCGTCGCCTCGACGAAAGCCTTCACCTGCCAACTCTCCGTGCTCGCCGGCCTAGCGATCGCCGCCGGCCGCGCCCGTGGCACGATCTCGCGCGACGCTGAAATCCGCCTGACGCGCTCGCTCATGGAAGTGCCGCGCCATATGATCACGCTCCTGAACCAGGATCCGATCTACGAAGCGCTCGCCCATGAAATCGCCAAGGCGCGCGACGTGCTCTACCTGGGCCGTGGCCTCTCGTATCCGATTGCGCTCGAAGGCGCATTGAAGCTGAAGGAAATCTCCTACATCCACGCCGAAGGCTACGCCGCCGGCGAGATGAAGCACGGCCCCATCGCCCTCATCGACGAAAACGTGCCCGTGGTGGTGATCGCGCCCTACGACAGTCTGTTCGAAAAAACCGTCTCGAACATGCAAGAGGTCATGGCGCGCAAAGGCAAAGTGATCCTGATCTCCGACAAGCGTGGCCTCGAACTCGCCGGCGACAAAGCCTTCGCGCGCATCGAAGTGCCGGAAGTCGATCCCTTCGTCGCGCCGCTGCTCTACTCGGTGCCGATTCAGCTGCTCGCGTATCACACGGCCGTCGTCAAAGGCACGGACGTGGATCAGCCCCGCAACCTCGCGAAATCGGTGACGGTGGAGTAGGCCGCTACTTCCGGCTCGTGATCAGTTTTTCCTGATCGTCGTAGAAGTCCGTCTGGATCGCCCGGTCGCGGTCGTCATAGGTGCGCAGGAACCGGTGCACCTTCTGCTTGCTCATGCCGCGCGCGCCGTCCGGCATCCAGCACGATGACTCGGCGAAGTTGCCGCGCGCATCATAGGTCTGCTTCACCACGATGCAGCCGTCGTCCCGCGGCACCGGTTGACCGGCGGCGTCGAGGGACCGCTGCACGATGACGCGCCCGCGCGCATCGTGTTCGAACTGCCAGACCGCAATCCCGTTCTGCCGAGCGACACGCTTGCCCTCTTTCGACAAGACCTCGCTCTCCGTCATCAAGTTGCGGTCGTCGAACGCCAGTCGCTCAATGCTGTAGCCAAGCGGTAAGGTATCGATATTGCCGTGCTCGTCCAGGAAGACGCGTTCGATCCGGTTACCGCGCTCATCGAACTTGGCGCTCCAGCCGATATAGCCGCTCGGCGTACGCGCCGGTTTGCCGTCAAGGCCCAGATACGTGACCTTCACCTCGTTGCTCCGCTCGTCATACGCGCGGATCACGCCGGCGCCGTCTTCGGGCGTGATGACGGGCCGTCCGTCCACGCCGAAATAGTCCCGTCGAACTTCGTTGTCGCGCGCATCGAACTGCGCACGCCAAGACGAATAGCCGGCCGAATGCAAAGCGGGCCGCTCCGCGATATTGAAATAGGCGCGCGACGTCACGTTGCGGTGCTTGTCGAAGGTCGACCGTTCGATAGCGTAGGCCTCGTCTGCCGTCGCGGTCAGGCGTCCGCGCACATCGCGATACTCTTCGCTGAGTTCGTTGCCGAACTGGTCATGCGTCCAACGGGCGGTCGCATAGCCCAACGTGCCGGTGCTCGGCCGGTCGCTTTCGTCGGTGAAGGTCTTCTCCACCATGTTACCGACGGCGTCGTATTTTGCGCGCCAACCGGCCACGCCCACATTGGTCGCCGTCCGCCGCCCATCGGGCCCGAAGAATTTCGCCTCGATGATGTTGCCGCGCTCGTCGTAGGTCAGGCGTTCGACCGCGACGCCGCTGCGATTGCGGATCGGTTGAACATCCGTCCCGAAATAGGCAGTTTCGACCTTGCGGCGCACGCCGTCATAGACATACCGCGCCACCGCGTAGCCGTCTTTCATCTGAATGCGCTCGCCGCTCAAGCCCCAAAACGATTTCTCGGTCAGGTTGTTCATCGCGCCATAGCTCGCGGTCCAACTCGCGTAACCGTCGGCGTGAAAGGTCGGCGCGCCGTCCGGCCCAAGACATTCGCGCCGCGTCTCATTGCGCCGCAAATCGAACGAACTCCGGACCTTCGCGCACCTGTCGCGCGCTCGCGTCGGCGCTTCGGAGAGATCGAGATTGACCCGTTCCGAAGTTCCCACATCGGCGCGCAAGGTATAGGCGGCGATCTGATCCGACCGCAGCACCGGCGTCGACCCCGTTCCAAAGAAGGCCAGCTTCAGCACCTTCTGCTCGCGATCGTACCGGCCCTCGAGACCGGCGATGTTCATGTTGCCGAGCGTCGGCGACCCCTTGTCGTCCAGCAGGACGAGACGCGTGAGATTGTTGTTGTCGTCAAAGCCCTGGCGCATAGCGGCCACGCCGCCTAAGCCCCGCACCGGCTTGCCCTCAACGTCGATGTACGTCCGCAGCACCTCGTTGCCGGCATCGTCGTATTCCAAGCGCCATCCCGCGTAGCCTTCGGCGCGGTAAGTTGGCTTGAGAGCAGCGTCCAGAAACACGCGCTCGATCAACTGATGCCTGTCGTCGAATTTCGAGCGCCAGCCCGCATACCCCTTGGCCAACACGATCGGCTGTCCGTCGACGTCGACAGTCACCGTCTCGATCTCGTTGCCGTCGTCGTCGAACGTGGCGCGCCAGCCGGCTTCGCCGCTGGCGGTCGCCGTCTTCGCGCCGTTGAGCCCCAGATAGTCGGTGCCGGTCTTGTTGCCGCGGCCTTCATATGTTGCGCGCCAGCCAGCATAGCCGTCGGCGTTTAGCGTGGGTCGCCCGTCCTCGCCAAGGAATAAGCGCTCGATCTCGTTGCCCGCGTCGTCGTACTTGGACTCCCGCGCCGCGACCCCAAACGTTGAGCGTTGCGGCAAGCCCTTGGCGGACAGATACTCCGCACGCTCGGTGTCGCCGTGTTCGTTGTTTGTGAAGCGGTAGATGGCGATCCCGTCCTTGTCGGCGTCCGGCGCGCCGTCCGGCCCCAGGATCGTCCGCACGGTCAGCCACCCGCGCTCATCGTATTCCATGCGCACGCCGAACCAGCCCGATTCATTCGCGCGCGGTTGACGATCGGAGCTGAGGAAATGCACCGCGCGATCGAGCCCGACATGCGGCCCGCTGTCGAAGCGATCGAATTGCACATATGTGATGCCGTTCTTGCCGCGCCCGGTCTCGCAGGGAAACTGGGCTTCCACGAACGTGGCGACATCTCGGCCGGTGTACTGCAGCGTCTCCATGACGTTGCCGCGTTCGTCCAGGCGCTCCTCCGACGCGGCTGAGCCGTTCGCGTTGTAGCTGAACCGCGTCGTGCACGAACGTCGCGAACTCGAGTCGAGTCCGAACCGCGCCATGAACGAACCGCAGGTATTCGAAATCGGTTCGCCGATCACGCTGTAAAAGCCCTCGGACGGGCAGCGCCCCGCGCCGTTGACGATTTGCACGAGCGTCGGCTTGGACGACCACCCTTGGCTGACGAACCGGAACGACATACTACGCCGCGCAAGCTCGGAGCGCGAAAGTTCCCCGACGCCTTCCCAAACGCCCCAGCGCCGGTTGTAGTCGCGATAATAGGCGACATGCTCCCGGAAAACACCGTCCCAGATCAGATAACCTGACAGCAGCGCCGCGGCCACACCGCCGCCGATCGCAATTTGTTGGCGCAACTTCCGCCGATCGAGATGCGCGTCGAGTTCGCTTTGCCCCGCGCCGATCAGGCCCGCCATGATCTGACGCAGTGCCTGATCCTGCTCGGGCTTCGTCTCTTCGCCGAGTACCGCGGCCAACGGCCGGGCGGCGGGCGGTATCAACTCATCCGTCTGCGTGCCGTCCTTCTCGACGCGAAAGCGCAGCGGCTTCGGGAAACACTCGAGCGCCGGTTCGCCGTCGTCGGTCGCGTTCGGAACGCCCGAAGCCACCAGGCACAGAATCCGATCCGCCCGGCCCAGCGAAATGAAGTAGCGAATTTCCTGCGAGACGTATTCCGACGCGACCGCGAACGGCGAGCAGATGACGATCAGATTCTTGGATTGCCGCAGCGCCGCCTCGATCGACGAGTCGAGTCGCGACGACGCCGAAACCTCGACCTCATCGCGGAACAGTGGCGCGAAATTTGCGGGCGAACCTTCGACGATGTGGCGGTAGGTCGGCGGCACGCGCCGCTTAGCGAGCGCCGCGGTCAGCCATTTTGCGACACGCATGTCGAAATGGCTGTAGCTGACGAACGCCCAATACTTGGATGACGGTTCGTTCTCCGTCCCGGACATTCGCGCTGGTGCCCCGTCTTGCCCCTGATGCAACGCGCCCAGTGTGGCGGTTTGGGGCTCAGCCTGTCAAAGGGAAGCCTTAGCCGCCGGCAATCGCAACTTCGTTAAAGATCGCGACGTAGTGGCAGACGGCCGCCGTAAGCACCAACCAGTGCCAGATCGCGTTCTGATAGGGCAGGCGGTCCCAAAGATGGAACACGACGCCGACGCTATAGATCACGCCGCCGGCGCCGATCAGGATCAGGCTGTCCATCGAGATCGACTGCATCAGCGGATTAACGGCGATCAGGATCGACCAGCCGAGACCGAGATAGAGGCCGATTGTGATCGACTCCCACCGGCGCGGGAACGTGAGTTTCAAAATCGCGCCGATCACGGCAACCGACCACACGAAAGATAACAGACCGACGCCCCATTCGCCGCCGACGCGGTTCAAAAGAAACGGCGTATAGGTGCCCGCGATCATGATGAAAATCGCGGCATGATCGAACCGGCGCCACAACTCTTTCGTCGGCGACGGCGGCCAAAGATTATACGCCGCCGAACACGTCAGCATGGCAAGCAGGCCAAGCCCGTAAAGGCTCGCGCCGAGAATGAGAAGAAACTGGTCGTGCTGAGATGCGGTGATGAGCAGAGCGGCGGTGGCGATCAAACCGAACAGCAGGCCCAGCACATGTGCTGCTGTATCCGCCAAAACTTCCCCGCGCGAATAGCTGGGGTAGCGGGGTTCGTTTCTATCGTCGCTCTCAACGCTCATGATGCCCACTTCAGGCGCATACCGGGGCGAAATCGTGGCGAAGCGCAATCGATCGCGCACATCCCACGTACATGTGACAGAGTGCCAGCAATTCGTTCAGGAACGGTCAATGGAGAGGCCCGCTGCACGTTCACACCGCCTTAACCGCGTGCGCAAAATCGCGCACGTTCTGCGACAGGCCCCAGAATAAATGGGGGCTCGCCGCGCCGGCGGCTGTAGCGCTGCTCACAAATTTCTCGTGCACGGCCTTTGCGGTCCGGACGAAAACGCCCCTATAGTGGGGCCATGACGCAGAACCACACGGTCGACGACCAAAAGCGCGCCGCTGCAGAAGCAGCTCTCGAATACGTCAAACCCGGCATGCGCCTAGGACTGGGCACAGGCTCGACGGCCGAACATTTCGTCCGCGCCTTGGCGCCACGCGCGCCGGCGCTGAAGCTGACAACGGTGGCGACATCCGAACGAACCGCGGCGCTCGCGCGCGAACTGGGCATCACCGTCTCAGACCTAAACGACATCCGCCAACTCGACCTCACGGTCGACGGCGCCGACGAAATCGGACCGGGTCTCGTGCTGACGAAGGGCGGCGGCGGCGCATTGCTGCGCGAGAAGATTGTCGCGGCCGCATCCAAACGCATGGTCGTGATCGCTGACGAGGCCAAAGTCGTCGACATGCTGGGCCGCTTCCCCTTGCCGGTTGAGATCGTGCCCTTCGCCTGGCACGTGACCGTCGAACGGATCGCAGAGGCGGCGGCGCGCAGCGGCTGCTCTCAGAACCTCATGTGCCTGCGGGGCGGTGAGGCCCACCCCTTCAAGACCGACAGCGGTAACTACATCGCGGACTGCGCCGCGGAAACTATTCCTGACCCCGAACGCCTGGCCCATCTCCTGGAAGCCATCCCCGGCGTGGTCGGCCACGGCCTATTCATCTCCCTGGCGAGCGTTGCCCTCGTCGGTACCCCCGGCGGGGTCACGACGCTCGATTTGCCCCACCACTGAGGCCGTTCTGCGCTTGTTCCGCCAGACGCGCGTGCTTACCCTGCCAAAAGTGACGGTTTGGGGCAGGGACAAATGCGTAGTGGAATTTGGATGGCATTCGTTTTTTTGGCGGCGCTCTTTCCCGCGCGTGCGGCCGATGAAAAGCCCGTTCCACCAAAGACGGTCGACGAACTCGACCGCAAACTTGCTCAGACCTTCGCCGATCTGAAAATCCCCGGCGCATCGGTCGCGGTCATCGAAAACAACCAAGTCGTCCTCACCAAAGCCTACGGCCTCGCCGACGTCGCCTCGCGCAAGCAAGCGATGCCCGAAACCGTCTTCCGCGCCGGTTCGATCAGCAAGAACTTCGTCGGCGTCGCCGTGATGATGCTGGTGGAGGAGGGCAAGCTCGACCTCAACGCCAAACTCGCCGACCTCGCCCCCGAGATCAAATTCACCAACCCATGGGAATCGACCGACCCCGTCCGTCTCGTCCACCTGATGGAACACACAACCGGCTTCGACGACATCCGCTTCAGCCAGTATCTGCTCGACGGCAAAGACATGCCGTTGAAGCAAGCGATCGACCTCTACGGCCCCTACGTCAGCCGCTGGAAGCCCGGCACGTACCCGGCGTACAGCAACGCACCGCCGGTCATCGCCGCTTACATCGTCGAAAAGGTCTCCGGCCAAAGCTGGGCCGACTTCACCCGCACGCGCATTTTCGAACCGCTCGGCATGACCTCCGCGCACTGGGTGCGTACCCCCGATATCGAGGCGCGCCTGTCGAAGAGCTACCGCAGTGACGGCGTCACCGAAGAACCCTACGTCGACATCCCGGGCAAACCGGCCGGCTCGCTCAACGTCACGCCGACGGATCTTGCGAAGTTCGCGCTGATGATGATCGGTCGCGGAACGTACAACGGCGTGACGATCCTCAAGCCCGAATCCGTCGACCGCATCGAGACGCCGCAGTCTACGCTCGCCGTACGCAGTGGCCTGAAGCTGGGCTACGGCCTTGGCAACCTCGCCATCCCGCGCGAGAAGGGCATCTTCCACGGCCACGACGGCGGCATCGACGGCTTCCTCTCGACGTATCTCTACGAGCCGTCCCGAGGCGCAGGTCTGGTCATGATGGTGAATCAGCCCAATGGCGATGCGTTGCAGGCCATGGAGTTGACCGTGTCATATCTCGAACGCGACTGGCCCAAGCCCGCCGTCACGCGCGTCGAACAAGACCCCGAAGCGCTCGCCAAACTCGCGGGCATCTACAAGCAAGCCGCGCCGCGCGTGCAGATGGTCGCGCCGCTCGAAGAGTTTATGGGTACGCAAAACGCGCGCTTCGTAAACGGCAAGCTCGAGATCGAGGGCATAGAACGCATTCCGGTAGGCCCGCTGGTATTTCAGCGCACGGACCGCTCGGCGCCGACAATCGTTTTCATTCCCACCGCCGACGGCGCGCAGATGCTCTCCTCGAACGGCGCACGCCGCCAAGTCTCGCAGCTTGAAGTCATCGCAAAGAGCGCCTTCGTTATCCTCTACGCACTTTGCCTTGCGGTCTCGCTTTTGTATTTCGTCGTCTGGTTCATCAGCCTCTTCCTCGGCCGCTTGTCGGAGCGCGGCGGCCTCTTGGTGCGCGCGATTCCGTTCCTGACGATACTGGCGTTGCCGGCCCTCCTCGGCACGCTCCTGATGGCGCTTGGTGCCGACACGTCCTTGATCATTCTCGGAACGCCATCGGCGATGGCGATGGCGATCTACGGCCTCTCGCTCGCGGTTCCGATCCTCGGCGCGCTGTCCGTGTTCGCGTCCTTGGCCGCGCGCTTCGAGACGCCGTACCTCGTCCGCGGCTTCGCTTTCGTGAACGGCGCGCTGGCGCTGATTGCCGCAACCTACCTGTGGCAGTTCGGCTGGGTCGGCCTGAAGACCTGGATCTAGGCGACCGCAGATTAACCGCCAGCCCTTGTGAAACTGGCAATGCCCGGCCACGCGCGCTATTTAGGTCGTGAAAGGTGCATCGCACAATGAACTGGAATCCTGGCAGCTGGCGCACGCGCCCCGTCGTCCAAGTCCCGACCTATCCGGACCCGGAAGCTCAGGCCCGCGTTGAGACGCGCCTAAAGTCATACCCGCCGTTGGTGTTCGCCGGCGAAGCGCGCAATCTGAAACGCTCGCTCGCCGACGTCGCCGAAGGCCGCGCCTTCCTGCTGCAAGGCGGCGACTGCGCGGAATCCTTCGCCGAATTCCACCCCGACAACATCCGCGACACCTTCCGTGTCATCCTGCAGATGGCCGTCGTGCTGACCTTCGCCGGCGCGATGCCCGTGATAAAGGTCGGCCGCATCGCCGGCCAGTTCGCCAAGCCACGCTCCGGCGACACCGAGATCCAAGACGGCGTTGAACTGCCGTCCTACCGCGGCGACATCATCAACGCCGCACCCTTCGAAGAAGCTTCACGCACGCCCGATCCTGAGCGCATGATCCAAGCCTACGCGCAGGCGGCATCGACGTTGAACCTGTTGCGCGCGTTCGCCTCAGGCGGTTACGCCGACCTCCACAACGTTCATCGTTGGAATTTGGGCTTCATCGCCGGCTCGCCGTCGGGCGAGCGCTACCGCGCACTCGCCGACCGCATTTCCGAAACACTGGAATTCATGGAAGCGTGCGGCATCACGCCGGACTCCGCGCCGACGCTGCGCACGACGGATTTCTACACCAGCCACGAAGCACTGCTCCTCGGCTATGAGCAGGCGATGACGCGTATCGATTCAACGTCGGGCGATTGGTACGACACCTCGGCGCACATGCTGTGGATCGGCGACCGCACGCGTGCGCTCGACGGCGCACACATCGAATTCGCGCGCGGCATCAAGAACCCGCTGGCCGTGAAATGCGGACCGACCCTCTCGAACGACGACCTCATTCGTCTGTGCGAAGCGTTGAACCCGGACAACGAAGCTGGCCGCCTCACGCTCATCTCGCGCTTCGGCGCCGACAAAGTAGAAGAACATCTGCCGCGCCTGATCCGCGCCATCAAGCGTGAAGGTCGCAAAGTGGTTTGGTCCTGCGACCCCATGCACGGCAACACGGTAAAGGCATCGACCGGCTTCAAGACGCGTCCGTTCGAACGCCTTCTGAAAGAGGTGCAAACCTTCTTTGCCGTACATCGCGCCGAAGGAACACACGCGGGCGGTGTGCACTTGGAATTGACCGGCCAGAACGTCACCGAATGCACCGGCGGCGCCACGGCCATCACGGACGCCGATCTGTCCAGCCGCTACCACACCCACTGCGACCCGCGCCTGAACGCCGACCAGGCCATCGAATTGTCGTTCCAGGTGGCCGAAGGCATCCGTGCGGAACGCTTCAAGGCCCAGAAAATCCTCGCGGCGCAGTGACACGCGCGAACTGACGCGCTTGCCTGTGTCGCGCCCGCACGTCTAGCTTTCCTTCGGGGGAAGTCTAACGGGGGCAATCAGGTGCGCTGGCCGCTTCTGATTTGGTGCGCATTGGGCGTGGGCGTGATCGGCGTGAAAGCCCATCTCGATCGCTCGGTGCTGCAGTATCCCGATGTCGCCGTGCGCGCAGGCGATGATGTCTACTACATCCCGCGCGACATGATTGGCGCCGACAAAACCTTCCGCGCCGACTTCCAGCGCCTGGCCGGATGCTGGGACGCGCGCGAAGCAGGTCTGCTCCCGGCAGCCGCCGTCATCGCCGAATGCGGCACGGCCCAATCCATGCGGATGAAAGTCGCGGCGAAGGACCTGGGCCCCGATGCCGACATCGGCCTGCGCGGTAAGCCGTTGCCGATCACGTTCTGGCCGAACTACGCACCACCCGGCGAACACTTGCCGGCGCTCATCGATGCGTGGGCAGGCAAAGGCGCGTACGCGGGCCGACGCGTGATCATGCGCGCCGACTGGGTTCTCTTCCGCGTCGAAAGCGGATCGTCGCCGTGGGTCCACCTGCTGACGCAAGAACCGCAAAAGGGCGACGCGGCCGAACTCGAACGCCTCTACGCCGGCCGCTGCTATCGCCCCGAACCGCTGAGCGATGCGGGCATCACCTGCACCTTCGTGCTGCGCATCGGAAACAAAGCCGCGATTGAATACAGCCTCGGTCCGGACGAGATGATGAGCTTCGTGCCGATCCGCGAAGGTCTGGTGGCGAAGACGTCATCGTGGCTGAAGCCGACGCTAACCGCCGACATGAACTAGGCGCCGCCCGAAACTCTCGCCGGTGAACAAACCGATGAAAGCCGAAGGCGCCTGCTCGATCCCCTCGATAATCTCTTCGCGATAACTGAGCTTACCCGCGCGCACCCACTCGGCCATCGTCGCGCGCGCCTCGTTGAACTGAACGCCATAATCATAGACGACGAGCCCCTCCATCCGCAGACGCTGCGTGATGAAGGGCAGGGTGTGCCGGATGCCGCGGGGCTTCTCGGCGCTGTTGTATTCCGAGATTTGCCCCGACACGACGATCCGCCCATGCCGGCGCATATTGACGATCGCCGCATCCAACGTCTCGCCGCCGACATTGTCGAAATAGATGTCGATGCCTTTCGGCGCAGCAGCCTTAAACGCCGCCGTCAAATCGCCGGCGGTCTTGTAGTTGATCGCAACGTCGAACCCGATCTCTTTCAGGTACGCGCACTTCGCATCCGACCCGGCCAACCCGATCACGGTGCAACCCTGCGCTTTCGCAATCTGCCCGGCCGTCGCGCCGACCGTCCCGGCCGCCGAAGACACCAGCACGACATTGCCTTCCTTAGGCCTGCCGATCTCGAACAACCCGAAAAACGCCGTTAGTCCCGGAATGCCAAACACGCCGATCGCGGCGGTCGGCTTGATGCTGCCTTTGTAGATCTCAGGGTCCAGCACCTGAACACCGCGCCCGTCGCTGACGAAATGTGTCTGCCAGCCAAAGCCGCCCCAAACGACAGCGCCTTCTTTCAGCTTCGCATTGCGCGACGTGACGACCTTGCCCACACCGGCGCTCTCGATCGGCGCACCGATGGGCAGGGCAGGGGCATAGCTGTCGCCCGACAACCGCGAGCGCATACCCGGATCCACGGAGATATGCTCAACGCGGATAAGCGCCTGACCATCCTGCAATTCCGGCAGCGACGCATCCTCAAGGCGAAACACATCCGCCTGCGGAACACCGTCCGGCCGCTTCGCCAACACCCAACGCCGATATGTCGTCATGTGCGTCACTCGCTCGAATCAGCAGTGCATCAACTGGTGATGCACTGCCATTCGCTTGACAAGTCAGACCGCTTTGTCGGGACCGATCTTCACCAGCGCCTTGCCGAAATTCTCGCCTTTGAAGAGGCCCAAGAACGCTTTCGGTGCGTTGTGTAATCCCTCGACGACGCTTTCCTTCCACTTCATCTTGCCCTCGCCGATCAGCTTGCCCATCGCCTGATGGAAGGCCGGCAGCATGTCGAAGTGGTTCGACACGACGAACCCTTCGATGCGCAGGCTTTTCGGAATCGTCAGGATGATGTTCGAGGGTCCCGGCGCGGGCGCCGTGCTGTTGTACTGTTCGATCATCCCGCACACCGCGATGCGACCGCGCAGGCGCATGTGGTTGAGCGCTGCCTCAAGGTGCTTGCCGCCGACATTCTCGAAATAAACGTCGATGCCCTTCGGGAACGCAGCACCCACCGCCGCGTCGAGATCGCCGGCGGTCTTGTAGTTGATCGCCTTGTCGATCTTGGCCTCCTTCAAAAGCCATTGGCACTTCTCGTCCGATCCGGCCGAGCCCACGACGTAGGCGCCATGCGCCTTGGCGAGTTGGCACACCACGGCGCCGACGGCCCCCGATGCCGCCGACACGAACACTGTCTCGCCGTCCTTGAACGCGCCGATCTTGAAAAGCCCGGCATAAGCAGTGAGCCCAGGCATCCCCAGTGCACCCAAGAAGCTCTGCACCGGCGCAAGCTTGGGATCGACCTTCTGCGGCATGGCGGCAGGCCCGACGACCGCGTATTCGCGCCAGCCCAGCATATGGTTTAGATAGTCCCCGACCGCGAAATGTGCGCCCTTGCCCGCAGCGATCACCTGGCCGATCGCGCCGCCCTGCAAGGCCTGGCCGATCTGGAACGGCGGCACGTAGCTTTCGCGGTCAATCATCCGGCCCCGCATATAGGGGTCGACCGACATCCACACATTGCGGACCAGCACCTCCCCGTCTTTGGGTTCGGGAACGGCCCCCTCGACGTACTCGAAATTGGCCTCGGTTGGCATGCCGGTAGGCCGGCTCTTTAAGCGGATTTCGTGGCCTTTTAGATTCTGCATGAGTGAACTCCGGGTGGGGAAAAGCGAATGCGCCAACCATAGCCGCCGACGGTCGAAGTACCAGAGCGCCGCTGCTCGCGTGCCCAGCGTTCCGCAGATGGCGCCTGTCGCAAAACCGATACGCGATTTTGGCCGCAGTGTCGCCCCGGCCACATTGCCTTTGTCAGCGATCACACCATTGTTCAAGCGGTTGGTGTCGGTAGCCGCGTATCGGGTAGGGAGTACTGTATGTTGCGGGTAGTCATGGTCGCGGGCCTTGCGCTTGTCTTTGCCGCAGGGGCGCGCGCGGACGGTCCGCCGGCCGGTGCGAAGCAGGATTGGACGTTCATCGTTGGCGGCGGCGGCCTCTATGCGCCGGACTATCAGGGGTCCGACGACTACGAGTTCCGCGCACTGCCCTATCTACGAGTCCAGTATCAGGACTGGCTGACGCTCTCTGTCCCTGAAGGCCTCAAGGTCACCGCCATCGACGAAGGCGTATTCAAGGCCGGTGCCATCGCAGGATGGCGCTTCGACCGCGATGCCGGCGACAACGTCGCGCTTGCTGGTTGGGGCGACATTGACGGCGCGTTCGAACTCGGCGCCTTTGCCGACGTCAAAATCGATGCGTTCAAATTTTCTCTAGAAGGTCGCCAGGGCCTCTCCGGCGACGACACGGGGTTTATTGCCTCGCTCTCCGCGCGCTACGAAACCCGCATCGAGGGGACCGTCGTGTCGGTCGGCCCAAAAGTATCGTGGGTCGACGATGACTACGCGCAAACCTATTTCGGCATTACGCCCGGCCAAGCGGCTGCCTCACTGCTGGGCTATGCGCCTTACGCAGCAGGCGGCGGCATTAAGGATTACGGCGTCGGCCTAACGGTGGTCCAACCTCTGGGCGGCGCATGGTCGCTGACCGCGATCGCAAGCGTGAGCCGCTTGACCGGCGATGCGGCCGACAGTCCCATCGTCGCGGCAGAAGGATCGGAAACCCAGGTTACGCTTGGCCTATTCGCTGGCTATCGCTTCTAGGGTAAGGCAAGACGCGTTCGCTCGGCGCTTCCCGCCACGTGCCGGAACCGCCAGGTACCGCATTCCGCGCAGTCCAAGCCCGGCAGTGACAACCCTGCAACATTTATTGAACCGCTGCGGCAAATCCCACTGTAGCTTCAAGAGGTTAAAGCGTGGATCATCCGTCCAACGCACGCTTGAGTTGCGACGCGACGGATTGGACACGGACTAGAACTTGATGGAACCGACCAACGAACTTCGAGCGGGCGTTATCGGCGCCGGATCTTTCGGCCGCCTCCACGCGCAAAAATACGCGAACATGCCGGGCGTGAAGTTCGTCGGCATTGCCGATGCGCAGCACGCCCGCGCACAAACGCTCGCGAACGATTTCGGCGTCACCGCCTTCTTGAACTGGCGCGCAATGCTGCCCCACGTCGACATCGTGACGATCGCGGCACCCGCCCGGTTCCACGGCGAAATCGGCGTCGGCTGCCTGAACCAAGGCAAGCACGTCTTCATCGAAAAGCCGCTGGCCGCGAATCTGCGCGAAGCCGATGCGCTTATCCGCGTGGCGGAGAGCCGTAATCTGGTCCTGCACACCGGCCACCAAGAACGCTTCGTGATGCGCCATCTGGGCCTCTTCGACAGCAACGTAAAGCCGCTGAAGATCGAAAGCCACCGCGCAGCGCCCTTCAACCCGCGCAACACCGACGTCAGCGTTGTGTTGGATCTCATGATCCACGACATCGACCTCGCGCACCAACTCGACCCGTCGCCCGTCGCCGATGTTCAGGCGGTCGAGCGCATCATGCACGCCCGCTCCGACGAAGTGTCGGCTTTCGTCACGCTCGAAGACGGCATGCAAATCGACCTCTTCGCCAGCCGCATGGCCGACGCTCGCAAGCGCTTCATGCGCATCACCTATCCCGATGGCGAAATCTTCATCGATTTCCTGACCCGCGAAATGACGAACACGACGCCGCGCGCAATCAAGGCACTGGGCAGCGAAGGCGCGATGGACGGCCTGCCGTGCCCGTCGACCGATCCGCTGGGTCATGGCGTGGCGCAGTTCCTGCGCGCTGTCCGCGAAGGCCGCCAATCCGTCATCGCGCCGCGTGAAGCGCGCCGCGCGCTCGAAACCGCTCTGATGATCCTCGATGCGGCCAAGGCGGCCGCTCCGCAAAAGAGAACGGCATATGCCTGAAGCATCGAAAGTTGAGACCCGCACCGCGCAGGCGGATGCGGGCCCGATCCGTTTCTTCGACCTCGAAACGCCGAAGAAAATGCTGCGCGCCGACATCGAAAAGCGCTGGCAGAAAATCCTCGACCACGGCGCCTTCATCGGCGGCCCCGAAGTCAGCGAGCTGGAACAAGTGCTCGCGACCTACGTTGGCGCGAAGCACGGCCTCGCCGTCGCCAGCGGCACCGATGCCCTCGTGATCGCGCTGATGGGCGAAGAGCTGAAAGCGACCGACGCCGTCTACATGCCGGGCTTCACCTACAACGCGACCGCCAATGCCGTGCTCGTCGCCGGCGCAACGCCGGTCTTCGTCGACGTCGACCCGCACACCTGCAACATCGATCCCGCCGATCTTGAAGCGCGCATCGAAGCGACGCTTCGCGACGGCAAGCTGAAGCCGCGCATGATCATCGCGGTCGATCTGTTCGGTCTGCCCGCCGACTACGTTGCGATCAACCGCATCGCGAAGAAGCACAACATGCTGGTCCTCGCCGATGCCGCGCAAAGCCTCGGCGGCGCGCAAGGCTCGACGCGCATCGGCGCGCTCACCGACATGACCGCGACAAGCTTCTATCCGTCGAAGACGCTGGGCTGCTACGGCGACGGCGGCGCGATGTTCACCGACGATGCCGCGCGCTTCGACCGCTGGTCGTCTATCCGCTGGCACGGAACCGACGCGCAGAAGAAGGAATCCATCCGCGTCGGCGTGAACGGCCGCCTCGATTCAGTTCAATGCGCCGTGCTGCTTTCGAAGCTGACGATCTTCCCCGAAGAGATGAAAGCCCGCGCCCGTATCGCCGACCGCTATCGCCGCGCACTCGGCAACGCTGTCGAAATGCAGAACATCCCGGCCGACAGCCACAGCGCCTGGGGCCTCTTCACGATCATGGTCGACAACCGCGACGCGGTTCAGAAAAAGCTGCAGGACGCCGGGGTTCCCTCGTCCGTCTACTACTTCAAGGCCCTGCACCAACATAAGGCATTCGCCGAATACGCGCCGAAAGGCGGCCTGCCGGTGTGCGAAAAGCTGACCTCCCGCGTGCTCAGCCTGCCGATGCACCCGTATTTGACCGACACCCAGATTGACCGCGTCGTGGCCGCGGTTAAAGCTGCGGTATGATCAAGCGCACACTGGCCGTTCTGGCATTGGCGTCGCTGGCGCTCGTCGCCTGCGACCAGAAGCCGTCAAACAACGCACCCGATCCCAAGGCGCAACAAAAACGCGCCGCGATCGAACACGACGCGCAGTTCGAAGCCGACATCATGGCCGGCCGCATCGAGGTCATGCTCGACCAAACGCGCCAGGGCCTGCAGACGCTCGGTGTACCCGTGCCGCAAGCCGCCGAACTGCCGACCGACCGCGAAACCTATCGCCGCCTGCACGACAGCGTCGACCGCTACAACGGCCTGAACGGCCCAGCCTGCACGTCAGGCGTCGCCGCTGGACCAACCTGCACGCCGACCCCATATCTCCCGCCATGGTACGCAACCCGCCCGGACACCTCGCCCGTGCCGCTGAAGGCCATGGCCGAAGAACTGCAAAACCAAACGATCCCCCTCTGGGACGCGGTCTGCAAAAAAGCCAAAGCGAAATCCGGCGATGAGCATTTGTGCGCCATCGAATAAATTTTCAGGCATAAGGTGGTCATGACCGCCTCACTCAAAATCGCATTCGCGCAGTTGAACCCGACCGTCGGCGACGTCCCAGGCAATCTGGCGAAGGCGCGCAAGGCGCGCGCCGACGCCGCCGCGCAGGGCGCCGACATCATCCTCTTCAGCGAACTCTTCCTCGTCGGGTATCCGCCGGAAGACTTGGTGCTGAAACCCGCGCTGCAAGCCGACGCTCGCGCGGCGACGGAAGCGCTGGCCAAAGAAACAACGTCCGGCCCAGCGACGCTGATCGGTACGCCGTGGCTCGACAACGACAAGCTCTACAACGCGTTCGCTTTGCTCGACGGCGGCGCGGTGAAAGCGCTGCGCTACAAAGTCGACCTGCCCAACTATGGCGTCTTCGACGAGAAGCGCGTCTTCACGCCAGGGCCGTTGCCAGGCCCGATCGACATCCGCGGCGTGCGCATCGGCGTGCCCATCTGCGAAGACATCTGGAAAAGCGACGTCGTCGAATGCATCACCGAGACCGGCGGCGAGTTCCTTCTGGTCCCGAACGGTTCACCCTTCGAAGCTGCAAAAGAAGAAGTGAGGCTCAACATCGCGGTCTCGCGCGTCGTCGAGAGCGGCCTCGCGCTCGCGTACTTGAATCAAATCGGTGGCCAAGACGAACTCGTCTTCGACGGCGCCTCGTTCGTCATCAATCCGGACCGCAGCCTCGCTATGCAAATGCCCGCATGGGAGGAGGCGCTCACCATCACCAACTGGCGCCGCAACGGCGCGCGCTGGATCTGCGACCCAGGCCCCAAGGTCGACATCGCAACCGGCCTCGAAGCCGTCTACCGCGCGATGATGCTGGGCCTCGGCGACTACGTGCGCAAGAACCGCTTCCCCGGCGTGGTGCTCGGCCTCTCTGGCGGTATCGACTCCGCCCTCACCGCAGCCGTCGCCGCCGACGCGCTGGGGCCTGAGAACGTGCGCTGCGTGATGATGCCCTCGCGCTACACGTCGAAGGACAGCCTCGACGACGCGGCCGAGTGCGCGAAACTTCTCGGCACGAACCTCGACAACGTCCCCATCGAAGATGCAGTCAAGGCGTTCGGCGCGATGACCGGCCCACTCTTCACCGGCCGCACGCCCGACACGACGGAAGAGAACATTCAGTCGCGCATCCGCGGCGTCACGCTGATGGCGCTCTCGAACAAGTTCGGCCCGATGGTCGTGACCACCGGCAACAAATCCGAAATGTCGGTGGGCTACGCGACGCTCTATGGCGACATGTGCGGCGGCTACAACGTCCTTAAGGACATCTACAAGATGCAGGTCTTCGCGCTCTCCAAATGGCGCAACCAGCACAAGCCGAAAGGCGCGAAGGGCCCGCAAGGCCGCGTCATGCCGGAACGCGTCATCACCAAGCCGCCGACCGCGGAACTGCGCGCGAACCAAAAGGACGAAGACTCGCTTCCGCCCTACCCGAAACTCGACGACATCCTCGAATGCCTGGTCGAAAACGAGATGCCCGTCGAAGACATTATGAAGCGCGGCCACGACCTAGCGACCATCAAGCGCGTCGAACACCTGCTCTCGATCGCCGAATACAAACGCCGCCAAGCCCCGCCAGGCGTCAAAATCACGCGCAAAAACTTCGGCCGCGACCGCCGCTACCCGATCACGAATGCCTTTCGGGACGCGACGTGAACGGCTAAGACACCGGCCATGACCACCACCGTCCGCTTCGCGCCCAGTCCCACGGGCAAACTTCACGTCGGCAACATCCGCGCCGCGCTCACCAATTATTTGTTCGCGCGCAAGACGGGCGGCAAATTCCTGCTGCGCCTCGACGACACCGACACCGAACGCTCGACGGAAGAAAACGCGCAGGGCATCGAGCGCGACCTCGCCTGGCTGGGCCTCAAGCATGACCTCTTCGCCAAACAGTCCGACCGTACCGTTCCATACGAAGCGGCCGCCGACAAACTGCGGGCCGCCGGCCGCCTCTACGCTTGCTACGAAACCGCCGACGAACTCGACCGCCGCCGCAAGCGCCAACTCGCGCAGCACAAGCCGCCGATCTACGACCGCGCCGCGCTGAACCTCACCGCCGAACAGCGCGCGGATCTGGAAGCGAAGGGCCGCAAACCGCACTGGCGCTTCAAACTCACCGGCAACAGCGTCGAGTTCAACGACCTCATCCGCGGCCCGGTTCACATCGAAACCGCCTCGCTGTCTGACCCAGTCCTGATCCGCGAGGACGGCCGCTTCCTCTACACGCTGCCCAGCGTCGTCGACGACATCGACTTCGCGATCACCCACATCATCCGCGGCGAAGACCACGTCACCAACACCGGCGTGCAAATCGAAATCTTCGAAGCCCTCGGCGCCAAAGCCCCGACGTTCGCGCATTTCTCGATGCTCATCGGCGCAGGCGGTGAAGCCTTGTCGAAGCGTCTCGGCTCGCTCTCGATCGAAGGCCTGCGCGCCGACGGCATCGAACCTCAGGCGGTGAACAGCCTGCTCGCCAAACTCGGCACCTCCGATCCCGTCGTCGCGCGCCTGACGCTTGACGAACTCGTCGCCGATTTCGACCTGACGAAGTTCTCGCGCGCGCCGGCGCACTTCGACCCGAACGACCTCAAGACGCTCAATCACAAACTCCTGCACGCGATGCCGTTCGAAGCGGTGGCCGACGAACTGAAGCGTCTGGGCGTCGGCGGCGGCGCACCGTTCTGGAACGCCATCCACGACAACATCCAGCTGCTGAACGAAGCCCCCGCCTGGTGGCGCGTGGTCGAAGGCCCGATCGAACCCGTCATCGAAGATGCAGCCGTCGCGGCCGAAGCACGTGCACTCCTGCCCAAAACCCCGTTCACCGACGCCACCTGGACCGAGTGGACCGCCGCGGTTTCCGCCAAAACCGGGGCCAAAGGTAAGGCCCTGTTTAGACCCCTGCGGCTAGCCTTGACCGGCCAGCCCCATGGACCGGAGATGAGGAAGCTGCTACCCCTCATCGGTCCTGAACGGGCGGCCAAACGGCTCGCCGGCCAGGCGGCCTAGGTTGATTGAGGCAGAAAACGTGAGCTTTCGGACGACCCTTTCCGAGCTTCCCGCCGCCGCGCAGATCGCGCGCGCGGCCATTTGTATTTGCGGCTAACGACACTTAGCGGGCCGCGCGACCGATTCTCTAGAACGTCAGAGATCCAAAGCACCGGCCCGGACGGACCGATGCCTTTGAGGATTGTGTGATGACTCTGACGATCTACAACACCGCGGCGCGCGAAAAGCAGTTGTTCAAGCCGATCGACCCGAAGAACGTCCGCATGTACGTCTGCGGCCCGACCGTTTACGACTTCGCGCATATCGGCAACGCGCGCCCCGTGATCGTCTTCGACGTGCTGTTCCGCCTGCTGCGCCACATCTACGGCGAGAACCACGTCACCTACGTCCGCAACATCACCGACGTTGAAGACAAGATCATCGCGCGCGCGACAGAACGCGGCGTCTCGATCCGCGAACTGACCGAAAGCACGGCAAAGGTCTACCAAGAAGACGCGCTCTCGCTTGGCAACCTGCCGCCGTCGATCGAACCGCGCGTCACCGACACGATGCCCGAAATCGTCGCGATGATCGCAAAGCTCGTCGCGAACAATCACGCCTACGTCGCGGAAGGCCACGTCCTCTTCGACGTGCCGTCCGACCCCGGCTACGGCAAACTCTCGCGCCGCTCGGTCGACGAGATGATGGCCGGCGCCCGCGTCGAAGTCGCGCCCTACAAGAAAAGCCCGATGGACTTCGTCCTCTGGAAGCCATCCGACGCCAACATGATCGGTTGGGATAGTCCATGGGGCAGGGGCCGCCCCGGCTGGCACATCGAATGCTCCGCCATGGGCGAAAAGCACTTGGGCGAAACCTTCGACATCCACGCTGGCGGCATCGACCTCCAATTCCCGCACCACGAAAACGAAATCGCTCAAAGCGAAGGCGCGCACCACGGCGCGCCGATCGCAAACTACTGGATGCACAACGGCTTCCTACAGGTCGAAGGCGAGAAGATGTCGAAAAGTCTCGGCAACTTCATCACCATCCGCGAACTCCTCGCCGAAAAGAAATTCGGCGGCGAACAATGGCACGGCCGCGTGTTGCGCTTGGCGATGCTCGGCACGCATTACCGCCAACCGATCGACTGGACCGTCGACCGCCTCGTGCAAACGCGCACCACGCTGATGGAATGGGCGCGCCTGCTGTACAACGTGGAACCCGCAGCCGAATTGCCGAAGGCATTCCTCGATGCCCTCTTCGACGACCTGAATACGCCCGCCGCTTTCGCCGTCATCTACGAACTAGCTTCCGCGGCACGCACAAATGACGCGGCGAAAGCGCAGTTCAAGAAAGTTCTGAACTTCCTCGGCGCTTACGACAACGAGAAAGACATCGACTTCCTCGTTGGCCAATCCGTCGACGCCGCACAAGTCGAAGACCTCATCGCCAAACGCAACGCCGCGCGCAAAGCCAAGAACTTCGCCGAAGCCGACCGCCTCCGCGCCGAACTAACCTCACTCGGCGTCGCCATCGAAGACAGCCCGCAAGGCACAACGTGGAAGGTCGTGTCATGAAGCGCGAGCGCCTCTATCTCTTCGACACGACGCTGCGCGACGGCGCGCAAACGCAGGGCGTGGACTTCTCCGTCGAAGACAAGCGCCAGATCGCCAAGGTGCTCGACGATTTCGGCATCGACTACATCGAAGGCGGCTGGCCCGGCGCCAACCCGACCGACACGTCGTTCTTCGCCGAACCGCCCACGCTCAAGACGGCAAAGCTGGTCGCCTTCGGCATGACGAAGCGCCCCGGCCGCAGCACCTCAAACGACCCGGGCCTCGCCACCGTGCTCGACGCGAAGGCGCAAGCCTGTTGCCTCGTCGGCAAGGCCTGGGACTTCCACGTCAACATCGCCCTCGAAGTCCCCCTCGAAGATAACCTCGCCGCCATCACCGAAAGCATGGGCGCTGTCGCCGCAAAGGCGCGCGAACCCATGTTCGACGCCGAACACTTCTTCGACGGCTACAAAGCAAATCCGCAATACGCACTGAGCTGCCTCAAGGCAGCACTCGACGGCGGCGCGCGCTGGGTCGTGCTCTGCGACACCAACGGCGGCACGCTCCCACACGAAGTCGCACGCATCGTCGGCGAAGTAGCGAAGGTGGTACCGCGCGACAAGCTCGGCATCCACACCCACAACGACACCGAAAACGCCGTCGCCAACACGCTGTTTGCGGTCCTCGCCGGCGCGCGCCAAATCCAAGGCACGCTTAACGGCCTCGGCGAGCGCTGCGGCAACGCGAACCTCGTCTCGCTGCTGCCGACATTGATGCTGAAACCCGATTTCGCGACCAGCTTCGAAACCGGCATCGCGCCTGAGAACCTGAAGAACGTCACCCACGTCTCGCGCCTGCTCGACGAAATCCTGAATCGCGCGCCGAACCGCCACGCGGCCTACGTCGGCGCGTCAGCCTTCGCGCACAAAGGTGGCTTGCACGCGTCGGCGGTGATGAAGGATCCGCGCACCTACGAACACGTACCGCCCGAAACGGTCGGCAACGTCCGAAAAATCCCGGTGTCGGATCAGGCCGGCCGCTCAAATCTCATCGGCCGCCTGGTCGATCTAGGCCTCGACGTCGACTCGAAAGACCCGCGCGTCTCCTCGCTCCTCGAGCAAATCAAAGAGCGCGAGTTCCTCGGCTACGCCTACGACGGCGCAGAGGCCTCACTCGCGCTCCTCGCACGACGCGCACTCGGCACCGTGCCGTCCTACTTCAAGGTCGAAGGCTTCCGCGTCTCCGTCGAACGCCGCCACAACGCGGTCGGCCAAGAGGTCAGCGTCTCCGAAGCCGTCGTCAAAGTCACCGTCGACGGCGAGCGCCTGATGAACGTCGGCGAGGGCAACGGTCCCGTGAACGCACTCGACAACGCGCTGCGGAAGGATCTAGGCCGCTATTCGAAGTGGCTCGAAGACCTGAAACTCGTCGACTACAAGGTCCGTATCCTGACCGCCGGCACCGAGGCCGTCACCCGCGTCATGATCGAAAGCGGCGATGAGGTGGGCAACCGCTGGTCGACAGTCGGCGTCTCGCCGAATATTGTCGATGCCTCGTTCGAGGCGCTGATCGACTCCATAACATACAAGCTGTTGCGAGACGGAGCGCCCCCGTCCCGCACCTGAGGGGACGACCCATGCGCATACCGGCCAAAGGCAAATCGCACGCCGACGTCAAAGCCGAACTCGAAGCCTTCGCCGCGCGCGATGCGAAGTGGCGCGACGGCAAAACGCTGGGCTACATCTACGACGCCGGCCCCGACGTCGAGGAAATCGCGAAGTGGGCCTACATGCGCTACCTCACGGAAAACGCGCTCGCCCCCACGACCTTCCCGAGCTTGATGCAGCTCGAAAACGAACTCGTCGCGATGGCCGCCGCGCACTTGGGCGACGTCCCCGGCGTTGTCGGGAACTTCACCAGCGGCGGCACGGAGTCATGCATACTCGCCGTGAAGACAGCGCGCGACTTCGCCCGCGCGACGCGCGGCATCACCGAGCCCGAGGCGATTCTGCCCGTCACCGCGCACGCCGCGTTTCAAAAGGGCTGCCACTATCTCGGCGTGAAGAAGGTGCTCGTTCCCGTCGATCCGAAGACGTTCAAGTCCGATCCCTCCATCATCGAAAAGGCGATCACGCCGAACACGGTCTTGATCGTCTCCTCCGCGGTCTCATACGCGCACGGCGTGCTCGACCCGATCGAAGCCATCGGCGCCGTCGCGCAGAAGCACAAGGTCAACTTCCACGTCGATGGCTGCATCGGCGGCTTCCTGTTGCCGTACTTCAAACGCCTCGGCGCCAAGCTCGGCGAGTTCGACTTCCGCGTCCCCGGCGTCACGTCGATGTCGATGGACTTCCACAAATACGCCTACTGCCCCAAAGGCGCGTCCGTCGTCCTGCACCGCTCGAAGGACTACCGCCGCTTCCAATTCTTCGTCACATCGGATTGGACGGGCTACACGATCATCAACCCGACGATCCAATCGGCAAAGTCCGGCGGCCCGATGGCGGCGGCCTGGGCGGTGCTGAATACACTCGGCGACGAAGGCTACATGCGCTTTGCCGAACGCATATGGAAAGCGACGCAAGCGATCTGCGATGGTATCCGCGCCATGCCCGGCGTGCGTCTCGTCGGCGAGCCGGACTCGAACCAAGTCGCCTTCACCACCGATGGCTTCTCGCCGTTCCACATCATCGACGAGATGGCCGCTCGCGGCTGGGGCGTGCAGCCGCAATTCGGCTACCACGGCTCGGAAGCGAACGTGCACATCTCGATCGGCCAAAAGACATTTGATCAATCGTCCGAATTTCTTGCTGCCTTGAAGGAGTCGGTCGAAGCGTGTCGCGACAAGGGTTTCAGCCAAACGGCCGCACGCGTGAAGGCCGAGCTATCCCGCATGAACGTTACGGATTTCAAACCTGAAATGTTAGGTGAACTCATGCGCGCCGCCGGCATCGAAGACGGCCAACTGCCGCGCAAGTCTGCTGAGCTCAACCAAATATTGAACGTCCTGCCGCCATCTGTCACAGCGTTCGCTCTTACCGAATTCATGAACGACCGCTACATCTACCGCCCCAAGCGGTAACACCTCCCCGGTGTCATGGTCCGCGAAGGCGGACCACCCACGACTTGGTCTCGCTCAAACCTCAGAAGTCGTGGATGGTGCGCCTTCGCGCACCATGACACCAAAGAGTCAGGCGCGTTCCGTGGCCATCGAAACAACATCTCCACGATCGTCCGTCACGACCGGCGTGATCTATGCCGCCAGCTCTTTCGTCATCTGGGGCATCATCCCGATCTTTTGGAAATTCTTGAACCACGTCGGTCCGGTTGAGATCGTCGCGCACCGTATCGTCTGGACGCTGATCTTTGCCCTGGCCGCTCTCGCCGCGTGGGAGCGCTTGCCAAAGCTCTACGCGGCGCTGACGAACAGGCGAGCGCTCGCCGCGCTGACGGCGAGTTCGATCATGATCGCGATCAACTGGGGCCTCTTCATTTGGGCGGTGACGACGGACAACATCATCGAAACAAGCCTGGGCTATTACATCAACCCGCTGGTCAGTTTCGTGCTGGGCGTCGCCTTCTTGGGCGAGCGCCTGACGCGCATTCAATTGATCGCCATCGCCCTCGCGGCGCTGGGCGTCATCAATCAAACCGTGTCGCTGGGTTACCTGCCGTGGGTCTCGTTGGTTCTCGCCGTCAGCTTCGGCATCTACGGCCTCATTCGCAAAACCGTGGCCGTGGAATCGCTCGAAGGACTGACTGTCGAAGCGCTTATCCTCGCCCCGGCCTCCCTCGGCTTCATCGCCTACATGGTATGGAGCAAGCAGGGCGCGTTCATGCACGTTGACCTTTCGACCGACGTAAACTTGATCCTCGCGGGCCCACTCACGGCCGTGCCGCTGTTGCTGTTCTCGGCCGGCGCACGCTTGATCCGCCTATCGACGATGGGCTTCCTGCAATACATCGCGCCCTCGATCGCGCTGATGATCGCGGTCTTCGTCTACAACGAGCCGTTCACCCACGCGCACGCAATCACCTTCGCGCTCATCTGGAGCGCGCTTGTGCTGGTGTCTTGGGAAGCATTTCGGCGCGAGGCTTATTCCGCCGCCTGACGGTGGAAGTTCATGATCGCGGGCAGCGTGTCCTCGACCCGGTTCACGACCGTGTAGAGCTCTTTCAGCCCATAGCGCGCAAAGTTGTGCGACCCCACGCGATCGAACGTCGCGAACAACGGATCCCAAAACCCTTTCGTGTTGACGAACACGATCGGCTTCTTGTGCAGGCCGAGTTGCGCCCACGTCATCGCTTCAAGCACTTCTTCAAGCGTGCCGAGACCGCCGGGCAAAATCACAAACGCGTCCGCCATGCCATGCATGCGCTCTTTGCGCTCATGCATGTTCGGCGTGATGACCAGTTCGGTGAGGCTCGCGAGTTCAATCTCGCGCGCACGCAGGAACTGCGGGATGATGCCGATGACTTCGCCGCCGGCTTCAAGCGCCGCGCGCGCCACTTCGCCCATCAGCCCGATCGAAGCGCCGCCATAGATCAAGCGCGCGTTCGCCAGAGCGATGTCGCGGCCCAGGGTGCGAGCCGCTTGCATGTAGGCCGGGTCGCTCCCTTCGGAGGAGCCGCAGAAGACGCAAACCCCAATCAGCTTATGCATTGTTCTATCCGGGCTGAACGCAGAGGATTCAACTATACGGGTTCCCCGTAAATGGTTTGAAACCATGCAGGAAGTGTGCGTCGAAACAGTGACGCCGGGAAGGGCGGAAATCGGGGGGACTTGGCTGTATTCGTGACAAAGGTTACCATCGCTTAAGAACAAAACGCCTGTTGGGCTGAGGGGGTTTCAATGAAGCAGTGGTTGATCGGCGCAGCTGTCGTTTTGTGTGCAAGTGCGGCATGGGCCGCCGAAACACCGCAAAAGATTGTCGACGCGCGCATCGCCGGCATGAAGGGTATGGTCGGCGACCTCACCGCGGCCACGAAAGCCGCAACACCAGCCGAAGCCAAAGCGAAACTCGCCTCCGCCATCAAATTCGCAGAGTCCATTCCGTCGGCATTTCCGAAAGGAACGGGCATTGGCGACGCAGGCGTCACGAAGACGCGCGCGCTACAGGATATTTGGACCAAGCCGACGGAATTCAAGGCCGCCACCGACGCTCTCGTCACCGCGCTGAAAGCGGCAGAAGCGGGCGCAGGCGACAAAGCCAAATTCGACGCGGCGCTGGGCGACGTTCGCAAAAGCTGCGGCGGCTGCCACACGCCATTCCGCGGCCCTGAAACCGAATAGCCATGACCACGCTTCGCTGGATCGCCCTTGCGGCGCTTGCAGCGGGCGCCGTTGCGGTCGGCTGGCTTCTCATGCCGTCGCATTCGACAGTCGTCATTCCCCAAGGCGTTTCGAGCACAGATCCCGGCATGGGCGAACGCGGTGCGTATCTCGTTCGCGCTGCAAGTTGCGTAAGCTGTCATTGGGACAAGAAGGCCGGCGGACAACCGTTCGCCGGGGGCCGCGCCTTGGCGACGCCGTTCGGCACGTTCTACAGCCCAAACCTCACGCCGGACAAAGATCACGGGATCGGCGATTGGACGGACGAAGATTTCGTGCGCGCCTTGACGCACGGCGAAGGGCATGAGGGCGAAGATCTGTACCCGGTCTTTCCGTACACGTCCTATGCGCGCATGAAGGTCGAAGACGCGCTGGCGATCAAAGCGTATCTGGCGACGCTCGAGCCCGTACGCACTGAACGTCGTGAGAATGAACTCACGTTTCCGTTCTCGTGGCGCGCGCTGATGAAGGGCTGGAAATTGCTGTTCCTCAGCACACCCGAACCGATCGCGGACGACCCGGCGCAGGATGCAACCTGGAATCGTGGCCGCTATTTGGTTGAGGCATTGGGTCACTGCGGCGAATGTCACACACCGCGCGGAACCTTCGGCCAAGCCGACGCAGAGCGCCATTTAGATGGCAATCCGACGGGTCCGGACGGATGGCGTGTGCCCGCTCTCGTTGGGCAGCGCGCGGAACTCGCTCTATGGTCTGTGGAAGAACTGGCGGAGTACCTCAAAAGTGGCGCGCGTCCGGATTTCGATTCGGCGCAGGGACCTATGGCGGAAGTGATCGAAGACAGCACGAAACACCTGACCGATGAGGATCGGCGCGCCATGGCGCTCTACCTCAAGTCGTTGGGCCGCCGCTGACGAAACCTGTTGATAGGCGCATGGGCCGCAATTGCGGCCGCCTCTTCGGCGTCTAGATTGCCGGTCATTCGTCAATAACAAACAGCGGGGCGAGCAAATGGCGCGCGTAATTGTCATCGTGGGTTTGATGATCGCGATCACCGCGACGATGTTTGCCATTACGCGCAAATCCGCGGTGGCGCCTGGCGAGGCAGCGAACGGTCCGACCGCGACGGTAAAACTCGAACCGCCGCACGCCGATCCGGTACCGCCGCAGCCGCCCGAAGAACCAAAGATCGACGATGACGAGCAATCGCTCACGTCGGCCGATCCGCGCCCCGTGATCAATCCAATCGAAGATCCGACGCCGGCGCCCGAAGCGCAGAGCGCGCAGGACGTCACGAAAGGCCCTGTCGCTGGCGCGGCGCCGTCGATCGGCACGGCGGGCATCAACGACAAACGCCGCGCCTCCTTCACCGGCACGGCGACTCCCGGGGACACAGTGTCGATCGTCTGGGACGGCAAGCCACTGGCCACCACGACGGCGGACAAATCCGGCAACTGGGAGATCGAATTCAAAGCGCCGATCGGCAAGGCCGACCACGAACTCTACGCGTCCGCGCAGGCCAAGGACGGAAGCGTCATCATCGGCCCGCAACGCGCATCGATCCGCCCGCCCGCAACCGAAGGCGGCCTGCCGCGCATCACGATCAAGTCGGCGGACCAAGTCGCAACGACGCTGCAAGAAGGAAACGTCGCCGCGCCCGAACCGAAGACGGGCTTGGTCGTCGAGAAGATCACCAACGCCGAGACGGGTCTCACCGTCCTCGTCGGAAGAGCCGACCCCGGTGCAACCGTGAAGGCCGCAATCAACGGCAAGCCCGCAGGCGACACGCGCGTGGCCGAAGACGGTTCCTGGACGCTCGCCGCGACCAACCCGTCCGGCAAAGCCGCCGACACGGTGCGCCTTGAACTCATCGACAAAGAAGGCGCGAAGATCGACGAGACCGACCTGCCGCACAAAGTCCCCGCCGCAAGCGCAAAGGTCGCCGCGAAGGAGCCGGACACAAAACCGGACGCACCGGCCGTCTTCACATCGGCGCCTGCCAAACCTGAGAACGCAAAGCCCGAGGAGAAGAAAGAGGTTGCCGCGCTCGTTCAACCTTTCACGACCGCTGAGCCCGAACGCCCGAAGCGCAAGATCATCCGCGTACGTCGCGGTGACAGCCTCTGGCGCATATCCAGACGCCACCTGGGCAACGGCAAAAAGTGGGCGGCCTTCTACAAGGCCAACAAGCGCAAGATCGACAATCCCAACATGATCTTCCCGGGACAAACGCTGATTATTCCCGGCTGAAGCGCACGGCACACTGGAACTCCGGGCGGGCTTGGCCTAAGTCAACGCCATGCCGCCATCACCAGGACGATCGACGGCCACAGCGGGTGAAGCGCATCGCGGCGCCACGCAATGGGGCACCGTCAGCACACTCTTTCCGTATCTATGGCCGCCGGGCCGGTTCGATCTGAAACTGCGAATTATTATCGCAATGGTCGCGCTGATCCTCGCGAAGGTCGCGACGTTGGCGTTTCCGCTGTTCTACGGCGCAGCCATCGACGCCCTCGACACGAAGAACCCGGCGGTTCAGGCACTCGGCGTCGCCATCGCCTTCATCGTCGCCTACGGCGTCGCCCGAATCCTGATGCAGGCGTTCGCCCAAGCCCGCGACGCCATCGCTGCCAAGGCCGTCTACAACGCCGTGCGGTCGGTCGCCGCTCAGACCTTCCGTCACATCCACGCGCTGTCGCTGCGCTTCCATCTCGAACGCAAAACCGGCGGCCTGACGCGCGTGATCGAACGCGGCACCAAGGGCATCGACGTGCTCTTGTTCTACGCGCTGTTCTCCATCGCGCCCACGATCCTCGAACTCATCCTGGTGTGCAGCTATCTGCTCTGGGTCTATCACTGGGGCTACACCGCGATCACCATCGCGACGGTCCTGGCCTACGGCTGGTTCACGATCCAAATCACCGAATGGCGCACCACGATCCGCCGCGCCATGAACGACAGCGACACCGAAGCGAACACCAAGGCCGTCGACAGCCTGCTGAACTACGAAACGGTCAAATACTTCAACAACGAAAACCACGAGGCGAGCCGCTACGAAAAAGCGATGGTCCGCTTCACCGAGGCGTCGGAGAAGGCACAGCTCTCGCTCTCGGTCCTCAACGCTGGCCAAGCCGTCATCATCACGATCGGCCTCGTCGGTGTGATGGCGCTCGCCGCCTACCATGTCTCGATCGGCCAAATGACGCTGGGCGGCCTCGTCGTCGTCAACGGTTTCCTGGTGCAGCTCTACGTGCCGCTGAACCTGCTCGGCACCGTGTACCGCGAAATCAACCAGGCGCTCATCGACATGGAGAAGATGTTCGATGTCCTGCACGTGCCGCAGGAAGTGCAGGACAAACCCGGCGCACCGCCATTGAAAGTGACAGGCGGCGAAGTCCGCTTCGAAAACGTCATCTTCGCCTACGAGCCCGAACGCACGATCCTGAAGGGCGTGAGCTTCACGGTCCCCGCCGGCAAGACCGTCGCCGTCGTCGGCCCGTCCGGCGCCGGCAAGTCGACGATCTCGCGCATCCTCTACCGCTTCTACGACATCAAGTCGGGTAGGGTCACGATCGACGGGCAAGACATCCGCGACGTAACGCAGGACTCGGTGCGCGCCGCTATCGGCATCGTCCCGCAAGACACCGTCCTCTTCAACGACACCGTCCGCTACAACATCCGCTACGGCCGCATCGACGCTAGTGACGCCGAAATCGAAGAAGCCGCGCGCCTCGCCCAAATCGAACCCTTCATCCGCCAACTCCCCGACGGCTTCAACGCCATGGTCGGCGAGCGCGGCCTGAAACTCTCCGGTGGCGAAAAGCAACGCGTCGCCATCGCTCGCACGATCCTGAAGAATCCGCCGATCCTGCTGCTCGACGAAGCGACGTCGGCCCTCGACACCCACACCGAACGCGAAATCCAATCGTCGTTGCGCGAAGTCTCGCGCAACCGCACGACCCTCGTTATCGCGCACCGTCTGTCGACGGTGGTCGACGCCGACGAAATCCTGGTCCTCGACCACGGCGAAATCGTCGAACGAGGCCGCCACGGCGACCTGCTGACGAAGAACGGCGCCTACGCCGCCATGTGGAACCGCCAACGCGAAGCCGCCGCCGCCCGCGAAAAGCTGAAGCAAGCGGAAAACGACCCCGCTGTGAATCCGGAAGTCGAACGCGTCCAACCAGCGGCCGCTGCGGGCGACTAGCTAGCCGCGCGTCCGCGCCAGCGTCTCCACTAACTCGTTGACCTTCTCGCGCTGCGCCTTCTTGTCGCCCGACCGGATCGCGTGCTCGACGCAATGCGCGATGTGGTCCTTCAAGATCTCGCCCTCGACCTTCTTCAAAGCCGCGATCACGGCCTGCACCTGATTGACGACGTCGATGCAATAGCGGTCGTCCTCGACCATCTTGGCGAGCCCGCGCACCTGTCCCTCGATGCGGTTCAACCGCGAGAGACAAACTTTTTTCGTATCGTCTTGCATGCGAGGACCCTCTGGCGCCTGTCTTGTAATATACCCCCTGGGGGTATACCTATCAAGCAGCAACAACGCGGTCCGAACCATGAGCGGCGGTGCCTCCCACCTGCACGACCACGACGTTCACCATCACGCCCCGGCGAAGGTCACCGACCCCGTCTGCGGCATGATGGTCGACCCGGCGAAGACGCCCCATCACGCCGATCACCAGGGCGCGACGTATCATTTCTGCGGCGCACGCTGCCGGGAGAAGTTCATCGCCAATACCGCACAATACCTGGAGCCGAGAGAGACGCAGGTCGCGCCGCCCGCCAAACCCGGCGCGATCTACACCTGCCCGATGCACCCGCAGATCAGGCAAGTCGGCCCCGGCTCGTGCCCACTCTGCGGCATGGCGCTCGAGCCCGAAAACATCGCCGACGTAGAGCACGGCCCCAACCACGAACTCGTGGACATGACGCGCCGCTTTTGGATTGCGCTCGCGCTCACCGTCCCGGTGTTCGTCCTCGAGATGGGCGGACATCTGACCGGCCTCACCGACTGGCTCGGCCACGCAACGTCGGCCTGGGTGCAGCTCGCGCTGGCGACGCCGGTGGTGCTATGGGCCGGCTGGCCGTTCTTCGTCCGTGGGTGGCAGTCGCTCATCAACCGCAGCCTGAACATGTTCACGCTGATCGCGATGGGTACTGGCACAGCGTGGATCTACAGCGTCGTCGCGACCGTCGCACCCAGTGTGTTTCCGCTCGCCTTCCGCGACGCACACGGAACGGTCGCGGTCTACTTCGAAGCCGCCGCCGTCATCACCGTCCTGGTGTTGCTGGGCCAAGTCCTCGAACTGCGCGCGCGCGAAAGCACAAGCGGCGCTATCCGCGCTCTGTTGAACCTCGCGCCGAAAGTAGCGCACCGCCAGCGCGCCGACGGCTCAACCGAAGAGGTCGCGCTCGATCACGTCGTAGCTGGCGACCGCCTGCGTGTGCGCCCGGGCGAGGCGATCCCCGTCGACGGCGTCGTGCGCGAGGGAAAAAGCAACGTCGATGAATCGATGGTGACCGGCGAACCTCTCCCGGTCGCAAAGGCGACCGGCGACGCCGTGGTCGGCGGCACGATCAACCAAACCGGCAGCTTCGTCATGGAGGCGCAAAAGGTCGGCGCCGACACCATGCTCGCGCGCATCGTCGACATGGTCGCAAAGGCCCAGCGCAGCCGCGCACCGATCCAGCGCCTCGCCGATCAAGTCGCCGGCTGGTTCGTGCCGGCAGTCATCGCCGTCGCCGTGTTGGCCTTCATCGTCTGGGGCGTATGGGGGCCGGAGCCGCGCTTCGCCCATGGCCTCGTCGCCGCCGTAGCCGTGTTGATCATCGCATGCCCCTGCGCACTGGGCCTCGCGACGCCGATGTCGATCATGGTGGGGGTAGGCCGCGGCGCGCAGGCGGGCGTGCTGATCAAAAACGCCGAAGCACTCGAGCGCCTCGAAAAAATCGACACCCTCGTCGTCGACAAGACCGGCACGCTAACCGAAGGCAAACCCAAGGTAGTCGCTATCGAGACCATAGGCGGCGTGAACCGCGACGACATCCTGCGCCTTGCCGCCGCGCTGGAGCGTTCAAGCGAACACCCGCTCGCCGCCGCCATCGTGCGCGCCGCCGAAGAAGCGCGTGCTACCATCCCCGCCGTCGGCGCGTTCGCGTCCGTGACGGGCAAGGGTGTCACCGGCACCGTCGAAGGCCGCACGATTGCGGTCGGCAACGCCAAGCTGCTGACGGGGCAGGGGATAGCAACCGCCGAACTCGACGCCATCGCCGAACGTCTGCGCAACGAAGGCGCGACCGCCATGTACGTCGCGATCGATGGCAAATCCGCGGGCCTCGTCGCCGTCGCCGACACGATCAAGCCGACGACTCCAGAAGCTATCCGCGCCTTGAAGGCCGACGGCATCCGCGTCGTGATGCTGACCGGCGACAACAAGACCACGGCCGCGGCGGTCGCCTCCAAACTCGGCATCGACGAGGTAATGGCCGACGTCATGCCCGATCAGAAGAGTGAGGCGATCCAGAAACTGCGCGCGCAAGGCCGCATCGTTGCCATGGCGGGCGATGGGGTCAACGACGCCCCCGCGCTCGCCGCCGCCGAAGTCGGCATCGCCATGGGCACCGGCACCGACGTTGCGATGGAAAGCGCCGGCGTCACGCTCGTGAAAGGCGACCTCACCGGCATCGTCCGCGCGCGCCGCCTCTCGCGCGCCGTGATGGGTAATATCCGCCAAAACCTGTTCTTCGCGTTCGTCTACAACGCAGCCGGTGTGCCCATCGCGGCTGGTGTGCTCTATCCGGTCTTCGGCTTGCTCTTGAGCCCGATGATCGCCGCCGCCGCCATGGCGCTAAGCTCCGTCAGCGTCATCGCCAACGCCCTGCGCCTGAGAACCACGAACCTCTAACCGCCGTGCTGCGCGAACGCCGTGCGCGTGCCGTCTTTCTGGAACAGCCAAACGGTGTAGGCCTCATCGGCCTCACCAGGCACTTCCATGCCCGGCGAGTTGATCGGCATGCCCGGCACCGCAAGCCCCTTGCCTTTGGACTTCGCCGCCACAAGCCGCTTGATGTCCGCAGGCGGCACATGCCCTTCGATCGCATAACCCGCAACGACGCCGGTATGACACGACGTCAAGTCATCAGGCACGCCGAGCTTCGCCTTGAGCGCATCCATATCGTCACGCGCCTCGACCGAAACGTCGAACCCGGCCACGGTCAGCTTGTCGGCCCACGCCGTGCAACAGCCGCACGATGGATCCTTGTAGACCTTGATTTTCAGCGCAGGCGCAGCGGCGCGCCCCGGCGATAGGGCGAGCAATGCGCCCGCGGCCAACAACGCGCGCCGATCGATCATGAACAAGTCTCCTTCACATCGCGCAGTGCGACATGACGAAATGCATCAGCAACTCGTCCGCCGTCTTGCGTTGGCCCGCGTTCAATTCATCATAGAGCGGTTTCGCGGCGTCGGACAGCTTCTTGAGGCTTGCATGATGCAGATCCATCATCTGCAAATGCCGCGCGATGGCTTGAGGAAACGGCTCGGCGGCATCCGCTTTCGCATCGGGTCCCATCTTCGGTCCGTGACCGTGAGCCATCGCACCCTTCGCCCTGTCGGCGGCTTCCGCTCGGAAGACCGCGGCGAACGCGCCCCAGGTTTTTTCCTGAGCTGCCGTGATCTTAAGTTCGGTCCTGAGAAAGGCGAGCGCGCCCTCCGTCCGTTGCATCATGGCGCAATGACCGCCCATCATCATGCCCATCATCGGCATACGGTCGGCCATCCGCCCACCATGTCCTCCGGGCATTGGTCCCGGTTGCGCAAACGCGGCGCCGGAAGCGAAAAGCGCGATCGTCGCGGCGGTCAGAACTCTCATGTCAGGTCTCCTTTGGTGACACACCAGAAAGCATCTTATGGACGCCGGACCGGTCCCACCTTGCGCAGGATCAAGCCTGCGCACGGCCGCCGCTTTTATTCGACGACGATCTTACCTTCCATGCCGAGGTCCGAATGCCCCGGATAATTGCACGCAAAGAGCAGGTTCCCGGCCTTCGTGAAGGTCCAAACGAGTTCCTTCGTCTCACCAGGCCCGATATGCAGTGAGTTAGCGGGCATCTCGTGCGAGCCCTCGTCGTGCTTCATGTCGGACATCGCAACCATCTCGCGCGAATGCGCCGCCTGCTCGGCTGCATCGCCGATGGTGAGTTCATGCTTCAGCTTGCCCTTGTTGCTGACGACGAATTTCACCGTCTCGCCGGCCTTGAACGCGAGCGCCTTCTCGCTGAACGCATACTCAGCCGCATCGAGCTTGACGGTGCGCGTAACGTCCTTCGCCTTGCCCTGATGCCCCCAAGCGCTGCCATGGCTGTCGCCATGCGCGTATGAAAAACCTGCCGTGAAGGATAGCGCGACTGCAGCCGCGATCACACGAACGAACACCATCATCTTACTCTCCATCTTCTCTAGAGCCTGACCCGCAACCCCAAACGCAACGTCGCCGCTTCCACGTCTTCACCGGCCGCACGCGTGATGATCGCGGTCTCGCCGAGATCGCGTTCGTAGACCAGATCGATATACGGCGCGAACTTGCGCGAAAACTCGTACCGCACTTGCAGCCCGACCTCGACGCTGGAAACGCCCGCGCCCACGCCAAGTTCCGGCACATCTTGCGCGAAGGCGTTCAACTCGACATGCGGTTCGACGAACAGATCCTGCGTCACAGCGAAATCGATCGCCTGCTCGGCCCGTAACGCCACGTCGCCATCCTGGCTGACGAACACATGCGCATCCGTCTCGAAGAAATAGGGCGCTAGCCCATGCACGCCGACGGCGGCCCACGTGAGATCGCCCGGCGCAAAGTCGTGCCGAAGCCCCGCCTGAACGTCCCAAAACTCCGACACGTTCCAACTCAGATAGGCGCGGAGTTCCGACTGCTCGACATCGCCGTCGACGGTTTCACCCTCAGCCTCGATCCGCAGCTTCACGTCGTCGCCGCCATACCACCCGTAGGCATCCCAATTCACGACGGTCCCGTCGTCGTTGGTCAGCCAATCGGCATCCGCGCCATCGATCTCGGCGCCCGCGCCCCAAAACGTCATCGACCCGTGGTCGCCATGCTCACTCGCGGCAAACGCCGAGCCCGACATCAACGTCACGACAAGAAGGGCAGGGGCCGACCGCATCAGTGCGCCTCCGCGCTCATGCGCGCGACGACGACCTTGGTCATCATCCCCGCCATCATGTGATAGAGCAGGTGGCAGTGAAACGCCCACTCGCCCGGCTCATCCGCCGTCAGCAGCGCCGAGTACGATCCGCCCGGCGGCACATTCACGATATGCTTGTTCGGCAGACGCTCGCCCGGTTGCCCGTTCACCAGCTGCACGAACATCCCGTGTAAGTGCATCGGATGGGCCATCATGGACTCGTTGACGAACGTGATCTTCACCCGCTCGCCGTATTTGAGTTCGATCGGCGCCGCATCCTCCATCTTCGCGCCATTGAGCGTCCAGATGTACCGCTCCATCGACCCGCCAAGCCGCACGACGATCTCGCGCGTCGGCTGCCGCAAATCCTTCTGCGGCGTGAAAGCGCGCAAGTCGGCATAGCTCAGCGCGCGCATGCCTTTCGGTGTCCCCGCATCCGCCCACCCGCGCGGGGGGCCGCTCGGACCCTCAGCGTCCGCCGGTGCCGCGCCGTGCCCCTCATGTGAGCCATGCCCCTGATGCTCGTCCGCGGTCGCCGCAGTAGGCGCATGCTGCGCATGGTCGCCGTGCGCCATCCCCATATCCGCCATCGTCAACAGAGTGCGCGGCCGCGTTGCCGGAATCTCGCCCGTCATCCCCTCGCGCGGCGCCAAGGTAGCGCGCGCATAGCCTGAGCGGTCGATCGGTTCGGCGAAAATCGTGTACGCCTTATCGTCTTTCGGCACGACGACGACGTCGTAGGTCTCGGCCACCGCAATCCGGAATTCATCGACGGGCACAGGTTCGACATTCTGCCCGTCCGCCTGCACGACGATCATCTTCAGACCTGGAATGCGCACATCGAAATACGTCATCGCCGACGCATTGACGAAGCGCAATCGCACACGCTCGCCGGGCTTGAACGCCGCAGTCCAATTGTCTTTCGACGTCTTGCCGTTGACGAGGAACGTATAGCCCGACACGTCCGACATGTCCGTCGGATCCATCCGCATCTCGCCCCAATCAAGCCGGTCGCGTAGCGCGGCGCCAAGCCCGTCGCGTCCCGCATCCCGGAAGAAATCGCCGACCGTCCGCCGCCCGCGATTGTAGTAGCTGTGGTCGTTCTTCAGATTGCGCAGGATCTCGCCGGTGTCCTCCTCCGTGAAATCCGACAGCACGACGACGTGGTCGCGGTCCGTCTGCACGGGATCGGCCACGCGCGGCTCAATCACCAGTGCGCCGTAAAGCCCGGCCTGCTCCTGCGTGTTCGTATGCGAATGGTACCAATACGTCCCCGCCTGCCGGATGTGGAAGCGATAGGTGAACGTCGCCCCCGGCTTGATCCCGGGAAAACCGTTGAAGCCGGGCACGCCGTCCATCTCACCCGGCAGCAGTAACCCGTGCCAATGCACCGACGCGTCCTCGCGCATCTTGTTGGTCACATGGATCACCACGTCTTCGCCTTCGCGAAACCGCAGCGTCGGCCCGGGGATCTGTCCGTTGACGGTGATGGAGGAGACGGGGCGTCCGGTAATGGTGACCTCGCGCCGCTCGATCGTGAGTTTGTACTCGCCCGCCCAAACCTGGGGGACGGCGCACACGGCCGCGATGATCAGCAAAGCGCGAAGCAGCATGTACGGCTTATACCCCTGGGGGGTATACCAGGCAAGCTACTCCGCCGGGCTCCCCTGCGCGCCGTCGACCATGCCCATCTCGCCCCAAAGCTTGCGGCCCTTGGCGAAATAGCGCTGTTCGATGGCCAACATTGCGGGCGTCACGAACAAGGTCAGTACCGTCGAGAACGCGAGGCCGTAGACGATCGCCGTCGAAAGCGGAACCCACCAGTCGGCCGTCGGCCCCCCGAACTCCACCTTCCGCTCGAAGAAGTCGACGTCGAATTTGTACATGAGAGGCAGAAGCCCGAAGATCGCCGTCCATGTGGTCAGCAACACCGGCCGCATACGCTGAACACCCGTGCGGATGATCGCGTCCATCGGCTTGAAGCCCTGATCCAGCAGCACGTGGAACGTGTCCACAAGCACGATGTTGTGGTTCACCATAACGCCGATGAGCGCCACGATTCCGGTGCCCGTCATGATCACCGAGAACAACTGCCCCTCGATCAACATACCGAGCAGCGCGCCGAAGATTGAGAATATGACCGCCGATAGAATGACAAGCGCATGCCAGAAATTGTTGAACTGGATGATCAAGATCGCGCCGATCGCAAGCAACGCGATGGCGAAGGCGATGATCAGGAACTGCCCCGACTCATTCGCCTCTTCGTCCGCGCCACGGAACTTGATGCGAACCTGCTTGTCGAGGCCCTCGGCCTGAACCCACTTTCGGATTTCGCTGATGCGTTCGCTGGTATTGAAACCCTCATCCGAGATCACGTTCGCACGCACGAGCCAGATGCGCAGCCCATCCACGCGCTGAACGCGGTTCACCTGCTGCTGCGGCGTGCGCTTCACGAAATTGGTGATCGGCACCGCGCCTTCGCGCGTGTTGATGTAGAGCTGATCGAGCGCGCTGATGCCGCGTCCTTCGATGGGATAGCGCACGCGGATGTCGATCTCATCCTCGGCGTCGTCGGGCCGGTACTCGCCCACCTTGATGCCATTGGTGATCAACTGCACCGCGGCGCCGATCGTCCCGACATCCGCGCCGAATTTGCCGGCCTGTTCGCGATCGATCGTCAGCGCCCACTCGATACCAGGCAACGGACGCGAATCTTCGATGTCGCGTAAGCCCTTCATCCCGTCCAAATGCTTGCGCACCTTGTCCGTGATGCTGTCCAGCAGCGGATGGTTCTCAGACCCGATCTCGACCTGAATGGCCTTGCCCGTCGGCGGCCCGCCTTGAGCCTCGAACAATTCGACCTGGATTCCGGCCATGCCTTCGACGCGTTTGCGCATCGCCTTCCAGATCGGTTTTGAATCACCGCGCTCTTCGAACGGCTTCAATTCCATGAACACGCGGCCGATCGTGTCGACGGGCGCTTGCCCGCCGCCGCTCGCCGTGATGCCCGACACCGTATAGACCGAGTGCAATTCCGGCACGCCGAGCACGCGCTTCTCGACTTCCATGACCAGGTCGCGCTTCTCGTCCGCCGACAAGTTGCCGCGCGCGCGGATGAACAGCGACGCTTCGTTCGTATCCTGCTCGACGAAAAGCTCGACGCCTTTGCCGAACGTGAACAACCCGACCGTAATGGCGCCAAGCACGGCGCCGACAAGCGCCAGCACGATAAACGGATGACGCACCGCGACGGTGACCATCCGCGCATACATGCCGACCCAGCCGCCGATCGCGTAGAGGTCGCCCTTTTCGGAGAGATGAATGGCCCTCTCCGTCGCCGCGTGCGCCTTTTCCGGTTTTCCAAGCAGCGCGCCGATCGTCGGCAGGAACAGCAGCGACACGAACATCGACGCCGTCATGATGAAAATCATGGTCAGCGGCAGATAGCTCATGAACTTGCCCGTCACGTCGGGCCAGAACAGCATCGGCGCAAAGGCGGCAAGCGTGGTGGCGGTCGACGAAACAACCGGCCAGAACATGCGCCGCGCGGCTTCTGCGAACGCTTCGCGTTTCGAGAATCCTTCCGTCATCTTCCGGTCGGCGAACTCGACCACGATGATGGCGTTGTCGACCAAAAGACCGACGGTAATGACCATGCCGAACATGATCATCACGTTCAGCGTATAGCCGCCGAACCAAAGACACAGAAACCCGATCAGGAACGAAGCGGGGATCGAGAAGCCGACGATCAACCCCGACCGCAATCCCAAAGCCGCCACGACCACGACCATAACCAGCGCGACCGCCAGCAGAATGGCGTTCGTCAAATGACGCAGCTGCTTGCCGATCCAGTACGACTGGTCGAACGAATAATCGATGGTGATGCCTTGCGCGATCTGCGGCTTGGCGGCGTCGACGGCCTTTTTGACGCGATCGATCGTGTCGATGACGTTCTCGCCGATGCGCTTCGTGACTTCGATGGCGATCGCAGGCTGGCCGTTGTAGCGCAGATATTGGTTTCGATCGAGGAACGTACGCCTCACGTCCGCGATGTCGGACAAGGTGACGACACCGTCGCCGCTGACCTTCACCGGCAGGTTCAAGACGTCTTCGGGCTTTTCGACCAGACCCGGCACCTTGACCGCAAAGCGGCCCTTGCCGGTATCGACGTTGCCCGCCGGGATCAGCTGATTGTTGACGCTGACCAGACGGAACAAGTCGGTGCTGGAAACGCCGTACGCCTGAACGCGCGCTTGATCGATGATTATCTCAAGCACTTCATCGCGCTGCCCGGACAGATCGGCGCTCAACACCCCTTGCACGGATTCGATATCGCGCTCGATGCGCTGCGCCGAGCGCAGCATCGAACGTTCGGGGAGATTGCCCGACAGCACAACCGAGATGACCGGGTTCAGCGCGATATTGAATTCGCTGACCTGCGGCTCCTCGGCGTCCTGCGGCATTTCCGGACGCGCGAGATCGACCTTTTCCTGCACGCGCTGGCGCGCCAGGTTCTTATCGAAATTGACGTCGAACTCGAGCTGGATGGCGGCATAGCCCTGGCTCGCCGTCGATGTCATCCGCTTCAAGCCTTCGACGGACTTCAGCTGCGTCTCAAGCGGACGCACCATCAACCGCTCGGCGTCTTCCGGCGAAATGCCGGGCAGCGTCACCACCACGCTGAAGATCGGGATAGGTATGTCCGGGTCGGCTTCCTTGGGGATCGCGACGAACGCCACCGTCCCCAAGATGATAATCGCAACCAAAAGGCTGAGCGTCAGCCGCGACCGCGCAATGGCCCAATCGACCAAGCCGGTCATGTCTGCTGCCCGTTATCGGCGACCGCATTCACTTCCTGGCCTTCATTCACGAAGTCCTGGCCCACGGTGATGATCGTGACCTGCTTGGGCAGCCCCGTGACCCACACGCCGTCCGGGCCGTCGCCGATGATTTTGACCAGCACGAAACGCACGCGCTTGTTCTGATCGATGATCCGCACGCCAAGCTGGCCGCGTTCGTCCAACGACAGGATCGCCGGCGAAATCTTGTGCGCCTCGACGGTCGCCGCGGAGATATGGATTTCCGCCGTAATGCCGTCGCGGAGCAGCCCGTTCGGATTGGGCACCTCAAGTTCGACGCGGAACGTCCGCGTCGCCGTGTCCGAGCTCTTGGCGACGAACCGAACCTTGCCGTCGACCCGCTCGCCGGTCACGAGCTTCGCCCAGCCGGAATTGCCGATCTGGATGTAGTGCACGTCCTGCTCGGACACGCGGCCGACAACCAGGAACGGATCGAGCGCCACCACAAGCGCGCAAGCCTGTCCCGGCGCCAGATAGTCGCCGACATCGACCATGCGGTCGTCAACGACCCCGTCGAACGGCGCCCTGATCTTCGTGTTCTCGAGCTCTTTCTCCATCCGCTCGACCTCGGCCTTGGACGCCTGATAGGCAGCCAAGTCGCCGGCAACGGACGTCGGTGAGCGGAATCCCTTGTCCTGCAAGGTCTTCGACGCTTCGTACTCAAGTTTGCGCTGCGTCATCGTCGCGCGCGCCTGCTCCAGCATCGCGCGCCGCGCATCCACGTTAAGCTCGCAGATCGTATCGCCCTTTTTGACCATCGTGCCTTTGTCGGCGCGAATGAAGGCGACCTTGCCCGCGGTCTCCGCACGCACTTGCACCTTGCGCAGAGCTTGCGTTTGGCCGCGCACGAGCACGTCCTGCTGGCGCATGGTGGCGGTAATCGTCCGTACACGGACGGTGGGCAGCGGTTTGGCGTCTTTCGTTTCCGTCGAAGCGGCGGGCTTCGCTGGCGCGCCAGGCTTGGCTGCCGTCTTCGCCGCCGGCTGCGTCGTCTTCTTGCCCGAGTCGGGCATCACCAGCTGCGCCAATTCCTGAACGCGATTGATTTCGCCCGACGCGACCCAAGCCGCAAGCACGAGAAAAATCACCACGGCCACGACGTAGGACCGTCGGATCGGGGAACTCGGAACGCTATCGTCGTCGTCGTGACTCATCGACTTGCTCGGTCTGCGTGCGCGACACGATTCGTTCGCGCCCTCGTCTACGTGGGCACTGGCTGGCTACGGAGAAGTTGCAGTATCGCCGCGAACGCCTAAAAGTAGGCAAACGTTCTCGTTTTGATCACGAAAAACGTAATGATTCGTCGCGAGCCGATCCCCACATCACGCTCCGCCATCCCCCATCTGGCCTGGTTGCTTACCGGAAGAGGGGCTACTAGGCAACTTACAATAGTGTGACTGGACGACCGGGTTTCATACCCAAAGGAAGTACTCCGAAAGGTCGAATCACATGCTTAACGCAAGAGGCGAAGTGCAACTTGCAACCACAAAACGAAACGCAGCTAAGTCCCAGTGTTCGCGAAGAATTCCGGCCACACCGGGTAGCAATATTCTTAACCCGCAGATAGTTTGCCTCGCGACTCTTTGATTTGGGCGATGTGGTGTTGGGCCACGTCGATCGGTCTTTGCTTCTTACCCCTGGGGGAGACCTCGAATGAAATTCTACGTTCAAGCTGCGCTCGCGGCGCTGTTGGTTTGTGCCCCTGGCTGGAGCGCCAGTGCGGAGCCCGTCGGCAGCACGTCGGCGGTTATCCCGAATGCTTCGCAAGTGCCGCCGCAAGGCACGCGCAGCGACCTGAAGCTGAAAGATCCGATTATTCGCAACGCCGAACTGGCGACGGCAGAACGCGGCGCGCTTGAGGTCACCTTCCTCGACGGCTCGAAGCTGACCATGGGTCAGAACTCGCGCCTCACGGTCGACGAGTATGTTTACACAGGCCCCGGCGGCACGGGGAAGCAAACCGTCCGCTACACGAAGGGCATCTTCCGTTTCGTCTCGGGCTCGATCCCGAAGGACAACGTGAAGATCGAAACGCCGACCGTCACCATCGGTATTCGCGGCACGATCTTCCGCTCCGTGCTCGATGACGATGGCAAGGGCGCGATCTCGGTCGAGTACGGCCCCAACGGCGAAGAATACGAAGTCGTCGTGACCTCGAAGGAAACGGGCAAGACCATCGTCTTGAAGTCCGGCCAGAAAGTCGCGTTCGACAACGCCGGCGTTTTCGAAGGCATCGTCGACGGTCAGGTTGAAGGCTGCAACTAACCCCCTTGCTTGCAGACGGACACCAAACCCCCACCGATAAAGTTTGATGAGGTTCAAGATGAAGAGTCAGATGCGCAATAAGGCGAGACTCCTCTCGCGCGTGTCGACGTTGGCCGTATTGGCCGCCGCAGGCGCCTTCGGCGCGGCCCAGCAAGCGCAAGCAGCGTGCACGACGGATAACAACCCCGGCGCGTCCGCCAGCGTAACTGTGACGGTGCCGGTGACCTGCGTGGTCATAGACGACGCCGTGACCGGCGACGTGACAAACGAAACCCTGGTCGGCGACCCGGGTGCGGGCTTCATTCCGTTCGAGATTAGCGCCAACGTCGGTGGTCAGGTGATCAACGATGGCAACATCTTCGGCGGCTACTTCACCGGCAAGGGCATCGAAGCCGGCGCGCTGACGATCTTCAACGATGCGACGATCACAGGCGGCATCGTCAACAACCTGGCCATCACCTCAACGACGGGCAACGGAATCCAGCTTGGCCTCGGCGGCGAGAATGGCGGCGGTAACGTCCTGGGGGGCATTACGAACACCGACGACATCTCGTCGGGCGGCCGTTATGGCATTGCGGCGTTGGATGGATCACTCTCAGGCGGCATCACCAACCAGAACAACTCGACGATCAGCGGCGGCCTCGCTGCCATCTTTGTGTCGAATGAGTTTGGCGCCTGGTCGGGTGACATCACCAACTCCGGTCAAATTTCGGGCCTGAACGCTGCGATCCAATTGGGCGGAGACGGCGGCGAAAATCCGGCCAACATCAATTTCAATGGCGGCATCGTCAACCATTTCAACGGGACCATCGACAGTTCGGGCGGTCCGGCGATCAACATCACCCAGGATGTCGCAACCTTCACCGGCGGTATCAGCAACGACGGCGAAATCTCCGGTGGGTCCGACGGCATTATCATCGACGCGCAATCCTTTTCGGGCGGCGTCTTCAACAATGGCGGCGCGGCGATCGAAGGTCTGAGCGGCGATGCAATCCGCTCTTCGGCCAACAGCTGGTCCGGCGGCCTGACCAACTTCGGACTCATTTCCGGCGCCCAGGACGGCTTCGATTTCTCGGGCGGCGGCGAGTTATCGTCGTTCTCGGGAAACATCGTCAATGGCGGCCAGATCATCGGCGGCGGCAGCAGCGCGACGGCCGTTCGCATTAATGCCGACACGTTCGCGGGCAACATCACCAACAGTGGCAGCATGTCCGGCGGCCGCGTTGGCGTTTCTATTAGCGCCAACGATATTTCGTCCGGCGACGGCACGGCCGCGTTCACGAACACGGGCACGATCAGTGGTGGCTACGTCGGCGTCAGCGTCTTCGGCGATAACGTGGATATGGACTTCACGAACAATTCCAGCGATCCGTTGCTGTTCCCGCCAGGTGTAATCACCGGCGGCAATGGCGCCGCCGTGCTTCTCGCTGCCGAGACGCTCTGGGAAGGTAACATCACGAACACCGGAACCCTTTCTGGTGAATATGGCATGGTCGTGAACGGGTTCTCCGACGGCTTCATCTTCTCGTCGGGTGGCGACTACGCGGGCACGATCACCAATAGCGGCTTGATGCAGGGCGAAACCGTCGGCCTCTTCATCTCGGGCGACGGCTTCGACGGCAACCTAGTCAACGCAGCCGGCGGTCAGCTGATCGGGACATCGACTGAGGCCACCAGCTCGGTCGCGGGCCTCGTCGTCTCGGTGAACAGCTGGAACGGCAACATTACGAACTCGGGTCTGATCCAAGGCTCGGTCACCGGCGCTTATGTTTTCGCCAACACGTTCACCGGCGACATCGTCAACGACGGTCAGATCAGCGGCGGCGCCGGCAGCATCAGTCAGGCGCTGTTCGATCCGGGCCTTGTCGTCTCGGTCGGAACTTACAACGGCAATATCACGAATAACGGCACGCTCGATGCCGTCACTCAAGCGCTCTATGTCGACGTCGGGACGCTCAACGGCACCATCACAAACACCGGTACGATCGAAGCGACCGGCCTGGGCAACACGGCGGTGCTGCTCGAAGTCGGCAACGGCGCGCAGTTCACGAACACCGGCGGCGGCCTGATCCTGGGCGACGTCGTGTTCGGCGGCAAAGCGTCGTACGAATTCGTGGCAGAGAGTGGCGGCCTCGAAGGGCAGCTGCTCGGCGAAGCAGACAGCTTCACGACCCTCAACGACGACACCATCACCGTCCAGAACGGCACGCACTACTTCTTCTTCGAAGGCAAATCGACCGCCCCGGGCATCGATAACTTCGCGGCCCTCAATGTCGAAGATGGCGGCACGGCGGTGTTGGGTTCGCGGTTCGTCGGCGACAGCAATGGCAGCTCGGAGTTCCACGCCAACGTCGACAACGTCCACGTCAACGACGGCGGCACGCTCTACATCGACCAGGGGGCAACGCTCGCGGTCGCCAACAACTACACGCAAGGCCCCAACGGCACCGTGATGTTCTATCTCGGCGCGCCGGGCGGCTCCGGCTTCTCCAGCCTCACCGGCGTGCAGACTGCAGGCGCCGGCGACTACGGCCAAATCCTCGTCGAAGGCACGGCCACGTTGGACGGCAACATCGCAGCCTTCCTCGATCCGGCCTTCGGCTCGGCGAACCCCGATCTTGAAGCCGTCGAGTACAACGACGTAATCGTCGCCGACGACATCGTCGGCGACTTCTCGACGCTGGCGCTCATCAACAGCAACTCGATCTTCCAGCTCGACCAAATCATCGACGGCAACACCGTCGACCTGCGCGTACAGCGCACGGCCGACGTCGGCCACATCGGCAGCTTGCCGGGCATCGTGGTGGAGATTGCCGGTCCGTGGAAGTCGATGGTCAACGATCGGTCCAACGGCATCGGTTCGGGCTCATGCGGCCTGGCGGGCGCCGCCGGCGGTGGGTGCTTCAATCAGTTCGCACAAAGCGGACCGGGCGCAGGCCAGGTCATGACCGACGCCTCGCCGGGCGACGATCCGTTCGGTTGGCTGCGCACGGGCGTACGCCGCGTCGGCGAGACGGCCGTTTGGGGCCGCGCAGTAGGCGTCTGGGGTGAAACCGATGGCGACGCCGGTACATCCGGAACGGACTTCGATGTCGTGGGCGGTATCGTCGGCGTCGATCACGTCTTCTCGCCGCTGTTGCTGGCCGGTGTGGCCGGTCAGTGGACGACGTCGGACATCGACTTCAACGGCCTGCCCGACAACGCCGAAGTCGACAGCCTCGAACTCGGCGCCTACATGTCCTATGGCGACACGCGTCTCTATCTGAACGCCAACGCCAGCGTCATCTGGCACGACATCGAAGTGAACCGCTTCGGCATCGGCACGCAGGCGTTCGGCGACTACGACGGCACGACCATCTCGGGCTATGTCGAAGCCGGCAAGATCTTCGAGACGCAAAGCGGCTTCCGCATTCAGCCTCTAGTGGCGTTGAGCTACGCTCATCTTGAGACGGACGCTTACAGCGAAACGGGCACGGGCACGCTGCTCAACGTCTTCGATTCCGAATTCGATACGTTGAAGAGCAATATCGGCGCGCGCTTCGCGTATCCGATCGCCATGCAGTCGGGCCGCAAGCTGGTGCCGGAAGCGAGAATCGTCTGGGCGCACGAGTTCATGGACGATCAATCCTCGTTCCTGGCCACGATCCAAGGCGGCCTGCCGACACCCAGCCTGATCGTCGGCGAACAATACTCGCGCGACACGCTGATCCTGGGCACGGGCCTGACGGCGCCGCTGTCGGACTCGACGACGCTGTTCATCGATTACGATGCCGGCCTCAACGAAGACATCACGACCCACACCCTGTCGGCGGGCTTCCGCACGCGCTGGTAAAGTCGGTTTCGAACGAATGCGAAGGGGCCCAACGGGCCCCTTCTTAGTTTCTAGGGCGCCTTCGGCTTCGACAGAGCGGTGGCGATTCAGTTTCACCACAAAGCCTCAAAGAACACGAAGGCTCAGGAAGGTGTTTGCGCCGCAGGCGATGAAGTATGAGCGGCGCTGCGCGCCGAGTTTCTAGGGCGCCTTCGGCTTCGACAGAGCGGTGGCGATTCAGTTTCACCACAAAGCCTCAAAGAACACGAAGGCTCACGAAGGTGTTTGCGCCGCAGGCGATGGAAACATGAACGGCGCTGCGCGCCGAAGGAAAGCTCTAGCTTCGTGAACCTTCGTGTTCTTCGAGGCTTCGTGGTGAAGCTGACTCTCCCCCGCACCCCCGCCTCAAGTAACGCGCGTTAGAACCGCATCAAATGCCCGATCCGCACGGAAGCCTGCGTCGTGCCCGACCGGTAATGCGCGCCGTTGATGAGATCGCCGCTCTCGCCAAGCGATACGAAGACCTCGGACCCCGGCATGAATTCCCAGCGGTATCGCGCCGACAAGCCGAACGCCTCGGAGATGTTGTCGTACTGCGTTTGCGTCTTCAGCTGCATGTCCGGCGTGAAGTTCAGCGTGACGTTCAATGCCCAAATCTGAATCTCAAGATCGCCGGTCGGCAGCGTGATGTTGTAGAACGAATGCTCCGCCCCGATCTCCCAAGATGTATCCGGCCGCCAGCTAAGGGACAGATACGTCCGCAAAAGATCGCCGTCGAAGTAGCTGCAACACTCGACCTCCGCGACCGCCGCAAACGGCCGACCGATCGCCGATTCCAGATAGAGCTTCGCGTTCGTCCACGTATACTCGTTCGCCGGCACCAGAACGTCGCGCGGCAGGAAAAACGGCTCGCGGATGTTCTCATACAGATTGAACACATCCAGGAACACCGCATCGGTATCCTGCGTCATGAACCCGAACCACCCGCCGTTCTCGCGCGACTCGAGTACGTTCTCGAGGTCGGTCGTGAAGTGATACCAAGTCCCCGTCTCGAAAAACCGCACCCAAGAATCCTTCGGCCGCGGTTGCCAAAAGAAATTGCCGTCATAAAGCCGGATGCCGGGCCGGTTCACGAAGCCCAACGCCGGATAGAAATTTTCACCCACTTCCTTGAACTGAAAGCGCGCCGAGAACGGCTGGTTCGGATACGAAAGATGCGCGCCGAATGAATCGTCGTCGCCGTAAACGTCCGAGAAACTGCGCTCATAAAAGAAGTCGGCTTTGAACGTATCGCCGTCGAACCAAGTCGAATTGCGATACTGAAAGTCCGCCCCCGCAACCGTGTTCTCGGTCAGCCCCGTAGGATCGCCGTTCGTGAAAACGATCCCAAGTTCCGACTCCCCGAACACCGGCTGCGTGATCCGCGCCGCAGACAAGATCTGCCCCTCGTACTGCTCGGTCCCTTCCGCCGCCACGATAAGCCCGCCGACCCCCAGCGATCCGATCTGGCCCGAAAGCTTGCCGCCGGCGACGATGTCGACGGGAAACCCGTCAACGAGGCCGATATTCCGAGAGAAGAACGGCCGGCCATTGACCGAATCGGCAAGATTATTGCCGCCGAATTCGAAGACCGAAGCGTCCTGCAGAAAGAAGTCGCGCGTCTCCGGAAAGAACAACCCGAAGCGGCCGGTATTGACCTTCCGCGCGTCGAGCGGCGTGTCGGAGAAATCGGTGTTGAAGGTCAGCGTCCCGGTCAGCGCCGGCGTGATCTTGTAATAGGCGTTACCCGACGGTTCGAAACGGACATCATCCTCACGCGGCGGTTCCCATTCGTGCTTGTAACGCATGCTTCCGTAGAGCTTGAGATCAAGCCCTAAGCCCTGCGCCGTTCCGGCGACGGCTTGCAAAGTTCCTGACCGCGAAATGTCGACCGAGGGCAGCTGATTACGGATCTGCGACCAGCGGATGCGCTCCCCCTTGCGCCGGATCAACCGGAAGAGATCGAAGCCCCAATCGCCCCGCGCCACATCGTAAGAGATGCTGCGGAACGGGATCGCGACCTCCGCCATCCAACCGTCGGCCACGCGCCGCGCCTTCGCGCTCCAAATCGTATTCCATTCGGGCAAGAACGACGTGTTGTTCTCGATCAAAGAATCCGACCGCGCGCCAAGCGGATTGACTTCGAACGCATACCCGTCGCGCCGCGACATGTAGGGATCAAGATAGATCCGGAACACGTCGTCCTTCGAGATATCGCCGTCGCGCGCCTTGATCGACGCGGTCACCTTGTCCGGCTCGCTGTCATAGGCGTGGAGCGAGAAATAGAGATTGTTCTCATCGTATAGCACGCGCACGACGGTGCGCTCGCTGCCGGGCGCGCCTTCCTTCGGCTCGAGTTGATAGAACTCGTCGATCGCCGGCGCCCGCTGCCACACGGGGTCCGAGACATCGCCGTCGATCACCGGCGCCTGCGCACTGTCGATGCGCGTCGCAACAGCCGAAGGCTGGTAGGTCGAAAAATCGCGCACGGGCGCGGTCTCGGCAGCGAACGCCGAACCACCCGCGACTATCCCCGCAAGCATCACCACGACCCGCGCAATGGATTGCGCGAGTCCGTCCCCCCGTCGAGCGCGCATCTCTCCCCCGCGAACCCTCCGTACACAGACAACATAAGGACCCGGACACACGCCCGTTAAATTTCGCTGAGATGGTTCACGAGCGGGTGAGGCCGGCGCGGCCTTGCGACGGACGGACGAAAAATGCCGTCGCGCAAAGGCAACAGCCGGGCGCCGTCACGCCCCGCGTAAGCATGAATCAATTACAGGTTGCTACCCTCCGTGGTTAATCTGCTATACGGTTACAACCTAGGGGACAGTGACTTTTCGTACCGGTGCCGGGGGGCCCAGCTAATGGGATCGCTGATTCTGTTTGTTTTGGGCGTTGCCGCCCCGTTGGCGGCCGCGCTGGCGGTGATGTGGCTCGAAGAGCGCCGCCGCGCTTACGTCCGAATGCACTTCGAACGCGTGTCACGTGACAACCGTGGGCTGAAACTCGCGCTATCGACGAAAGAGACCAAAGCCGTTGGCGAGGCTGCGGCCGCCGTCAGTGTCCCTGCCAACGTCGATCCCAAGGAAGTGAACCGCCTCGTCACCCAACTTGCCGAAGCCGGCATTCTGATGGAGTGGCTTCGTCTCGGCCTGAAATCGCCGTCCGAAGTCAGCGCTCATCTGCTCGGCGTCAGCGAGCAAGAAGCAGACATGATCCACCAGGCGACGTCCGAATGGGGCGCGCACGGTGTCGCTGCCGCGCTGGATCGTCTGAAGGGCCGTCTCGCGGCCGTCGCCGAAATGGAAATGGTCTGGGCCGACCCGCATTCGCACGGCGACCGCGACGCGTCCGCGATGCTCGAACGCACGATGTGGGTGTTCGAACCGGAATACGTAGTGGGTGAGGGGCGCTTTGCCGTCGACCCGCAAATCGGCGCCGTGTCAAAGCCCGCCGTCGGCGCCTCGCTCGCGCCCGGCCAGAACAAGGACGGCGAACCGACGCTCGTTGTCGAACTCAGGAACGCCCGCGTCACCATCGGCGCAGAGCAGCAGCTGCAAGCCTGGAACAACGTCCGCGAACTCATCCGCGGCGGCCACGTGCGCGAGCGCGACCCGGTCGAAGTCTTCGTCGTCGGCGGCAGCGTGGACGAACTGGAAGCCAATCCGCGCGTCGAAGGCCGCTACCGCAACGTCCGCATCACCTCATACGACTACGCGCATTTGATTGCGCGCGCGAAACGCCTGACGTTCGGTCTCTATGACGAACTGAAGGACGTCTCGCCGTTCCTGCGCCAACACCGCGAAGCGATCGCCACCGCTGAACAACACGCGGCCGACGAAGCCGCGACGGAAGCTTCCGGCGTGTCGGTCGAGGACGACATCGTCCGTCCCGCCGACGAAGCCGACACTGTGCGCCACGCGGAATACGCCGAAGCGTCACAGCCTCACGGCGGCACCGAACCCGAGCCACCGCCGCAAACACGCCGGAGCGGTTTCGGCGGCGACCACATCGTCATCGGTCAGCGCAAGCAACAAGCCGCGCAGTGACGCCGGCCTACAATCTGGTCCCCTACGACGTCGCGCATCTGCCCGAGCTAACGGATCTTTGGGTTGCCGCCTGGAACAAGGCGATGCCGGCGATTGATTTCGAAACCCGCCGCAGCTGGTTCGTCGATCATCTGATTGCCATGCATGACCGCGGCGTCGAAGTGATGTGCGCGTTCGATCCCGCGACCGGCAACATGGCCGGCTTCATCACGCTTGAGACGGCCAGTGGCCATATCGACCAACTGGCCGTGGCGCCGGCGTATTGGAGCAGAGAGGTGGCGGACGCGCTCATCGCTCACGCCAAATCACGCGCGCCCTGCGCGCTCAGGCTCGAAGTGAATCAGGACAATCCACGCGCGGTGCGCTTCTACGAGAAGAACGGCTTCCACCGCCGCGCTGCCGGAATGAATCCGACGTCAGGTCTGAAAACCTGGCGCTACGAGTGGAAGCCGTAACTGCTTTCAGCGGCACGCTAAGTTGCAGGCGGCGTGCGAACGAAGCCGAAGATCAGACTGAGTACGAACAGCGCGATAAACACAAAGAAGATGATCTGCGCGATACCGGCAGACGCCGACGCAATCAGGCCGAAGCCGAACAGGCCGGCGATCACGGCGACGGCTAAGAATGCCAATGCCCAAGTCAACATGTGGAAGTCCTCCAAAACCTCGCCGCGGGTTGCCCGCCGCGTCGGGAGAGGTAACGCGACGTTGCTGGCTAGGTTCCTGCGCTTTCACGCGAATCGGCCAGCGAAGCGGTTACCGAAATGGCCGCGCACTGGACTTCAGTTCCCCGGCTGCCTATTTTTGGCAGCATGGGTACGGCAAAAACGACTCGGTTGACCGAACAGCAGTTCGCCCGCGTGGCGCGCGCGCTGGCTGAGCCGCGCCGCTACCAGATCCTCAAGGAACTGGGCGCCTGCAAGGATTCCATGATGTCCTGCAGCAGCGTCAACAAGGCTCACCGCGTCAGCGCGGCGACGCTGTCCCATCACTTCAAGGAATTGGAGACGGCGGGGCTGATCGAGATCGTACGCGAAGGCAAATTCGCCAATCTGATCCTCCAGCGCGACGTTTTGCGCGCCTATTTGGACCAACTCGCGAAGATTTAAGCACGCAAGCTTTGCGTGAAATCGCATCGCGCTGCCCAACAATTAGACACTTATAAAATTATCGAACAACGGGTTGACCGGTCGCCGCCTGACACTTAGATGTGCATCTAATCATCTAACTGTGAGGAGAACTGCAATGAGCCGTTTATCGGGAAAAGTCGCCGTCGTGACCGGCGCATCGAAGGGAATAGGCGCCGCCATCGCCAAGGCATTCGCCGAAGCCGGCGCCTCCGTCGTGGTGAACTACGCCTCGGATAAGGCGGGCGCGCAACGCGTCGTCTCCGAAATCGCGGCCAAAGGTGGCAAAGCAGTCGCCGTTCACGGCGACGTGTCGAAAGCCGCAGGCGTCAAGCAGCTCTACGACGTCGCCAAGGAATCCTACGGCCGCCTCGACGTTGTCGTGAACAACGCCGGCGTGTTCAAATTCGACGCCCTGGAGGAGGTCACCGAAAAGGAATTCCACCGTCAGTTCGACATCAACGTGCTCGGTCCGATCCTGTCGGCACAAGAAGCCGTGAAGCACTTCGGTCCCACAGGCGGCAGCATTATCAACGTCAGCTCCGTCATCGCCACCAACCCGACGCCGGGGTCCGTAATCTATAGCGGCACGAAGGGCGCACTCGACACGATCACCCTTGCGCTGGCCCGCGAACTCGCCCCGCGCAAAATCCGCGTCAACGCCATCAGCCCCGGCCCCGTCAACACCGAAGGCGCCCGCACCCTCGGCATCGCCGACAGCGAGTTCGGAAATCAGCTGGTCGCCTCGACCCCGCTCGGCCGCTTCGGCGAGCCGGACGACATCGCCTCCGTCGCCGTCTTCCTCGCCTCAGCCGACGCCGGCTGGATCACCGGTGAAACGATCCGGACCGCAGGCGGCATGCGCTAAACGCTTAAAGATTCCGCCAATCCGCAAACCTTGAGGACAGCCGCAAAATGCGAGCTCTACGAAACTATCTTCGAAACAACGCGATCGCGGCAGGCATAGCCTTCGCGACCGCGTCCGCCGGCATCCTTGCCGGCACCTACTACAACTCCCACGCCAAGGCCGCTCCCCAGGCCGAAGCGCCCCCGCCCACGCGCGTTGAAGCTACGCGCGTGGTGCAGTCGTCGCTCACGAAATCCATGCAAGTCGTGGGCGACGTCGAATCCGGTGAAGCGGTCAACCTGCGCTCCGAAATCACGGGTCGCATCGACCGCGTCGCCTTCGCCGATGGTCAAACCGTCAAGGCCGGCGACCTGCTGATCAAACTCGACGGCAGCGTCCAAGAGGCCGAACTCGACCGCGCCCGCGCGAACCTAGGCCTGTGGCAGAACAACGTCGCCCGCTACGCAAAGCTCGTGCAAACCGGCGTCGTCTCCAAGGTGAAGCTCGAAGAGGCGCAGTCCGAACACAATCTGGCCCGCGCCAACGTGAAGCTCGCCGAAGCCAATCTGGCGAAGACGCAAATCCGGGCGCCCTTCGACAGCAAAGTCGGCATCCGCAGCGTAAGCCCAGGCGACTACGTCTCGCCCGGTGACAGCCTGGTCAACGTCGACAAGGTCGGCGAGGTGAAAGTGCTCTTCACCGTGCCCGAACGCTTCCTGCACGATCTAAAGCAGGGCACGGAGGTCGAACTCAGTCTCGACTCGTTGCCCGGCGAAACGGTGAAGGCAAAAGTGCTCGCCATCGAATCCCGCGTCGCCGCCGAAAGCCGCAGCATCCGCGTCCAAGCGGTCGCGAGCAACGCCGACGGCAAACTCTACGCCGGCCAGTTCGTGACCGTGAACCTGCCGATCCGCGAAGTTGAAGCCGCGCTGCTGGTGCCCGACCAAGCTTTGGTCCCGCAAGGCGGCGACGTCTTCGTCTACCGCATCGACAACAACACGGTGAAACGCATCGCCGTGAAGACGGGGCTGCGCGCGAACTCCCAGGCGCAGATCCTAGCCGGCCTCAACGTGGGCGACCTCGTCGTCACCGCGGGCCAGCAGAAAATCCAAGACGGCGCGCCGGTTCAGGTCGGCCCGCCGAGCGTCGTCCAGGTTCTGGCGACGCCCGAAGAAGAAACCGCGCCGAACTAACCGGCCCGGCACGAACAGGGATTCCATCATGCGCCTCTCAGAGATCAGCATCTCACGCCCCGTCTTCGCGACGGTCATGAGCCTCGTCATCGTGCTGCTCGGCTTCGTGAGCTACAACGCGCTCACGATCCGCGAGTACCCGAACATCGACGAGCCCGCGATCACCGTGACGACCGCCTATCCGGGCGCCAGCGCGCAGTTGATGGAATCTCAAGTCACCAAAATCATCGAAGACTCAATCGCCGGCATCGAGGGGATCAAAACGATCTCCTCGATCAGCCGCGAAGGCACCAGCGTCATCAGCGTCCGCTTCAACCTGAACCGCGAGCAGGACAACGCCGCAGCCGACGTGCGCGACCGCGTCGCCCGTGTCCGCGGCAGCCTGCCCGACGAAATCCAAGAACCCATCGTCGCCAAGGTCGAAGCCGACTCCGAACCGATCCTCTACCTCGTCCCCGTCAGCACCACCCACAGCGTGGCGCAGCTGACCGACATCGCCGACCGCTACATCCAAGATCAGCTGCAAACCATCAACGGCGTCGCCGAAGTCTACATCTTCGGCGCCCGCCGCTACGCCATGCGCATCTGGCTCGATCCGTTGAAACTGGCGGCCCACCGTCTGACGACCGCAGACGTAGAGCGCAGCCTGCGCACTCAGAACCTCGAAGTCCCCTCCGGCCGCGTCGAAGGCCAGCAGCGCGAATTCGCGGTCCTCTCGAACACCGACATCAACACGCGTGAGCAGTTCGAAAACGTCATCATCGCCAAGCGCGAAGACCACCAGATCCAACTCAAAGACGTCGCCCGCGTAAGCCTCGGCGTCGAAGACGACCGCGTGGCCTTCCGCTTCAACCGCAAGAATGCCGTCGCCCTCGGCATCGTGAAGCAGTCGGTCGCGAACCCCCTCGACATCTCCCGCGACGTCGACGCCATTCTGCCCACCATTCAGGCGAACCTGCCGCAAGGCATCACGATCCGCAAAGCCTACGACTCGACCGACTTCATCCGCTCGTCGATCGACAACGTCTACAGCGCACTCGGCGAAGCGGTACTGTTGGTCGTGGCTATCATCCTCCTCTTCCTGCGCAGCCCGCGCGCCGCGCTCATCCCAGTGATCACGATCCCGGTCTCCCTCATCGGCGCCTTCATGCTGATGGCGCTGTTCGGCTTCTCGATCAACACGCTGACCTTGCTCGCGATGGTGCTCGCCATCGGCCTCGTCGTCGACGACGCGATCGTCGTGCTCGAGAACATCTACCGCCACGTCGAGGAAGGCATGCCCCCGATGGAGGCCGCGCGCAAAGGCGCCGGCGAAATCGGCTTCGCCGTCATCGCGATGACCATCACACTCGCCGCCGTCTACGTCCCCGTCGCCTTCATGGAAGGCCGCACCGGCAAACTCTTCACCGAATTCGCACTGACCCTGGCCTCGGCCGTCGTCATCTCAGGCTTCGTCGCGCTCACGCTCACGCCGATGATGAGCAGCCTCTTGCTGAAGTCCAGCCATCAGCAGGGTCGCATCGCCGCCACTCTCGAACGCGGACTGAACGCGCTCGATGCCGGCTATCACAGCCTCCTCTCGCGCGTGCTCCGGGCACGCTGGCTGGTCTTCCCCGCGCTAGCCATCGTGGCGCTCGCGACCACCTTCGTCTTCAGCCAACTGCGTTCCGAACTGTCGCCGCTCGAAGACCGCGGTGCCGTCTTCATGGCCTTCATCGGTCCGGAAGGCGCAACGGTCGACTACATAGCGACCTACGCGAACCAGCTCGAAGAAAAGATCGCTGAGATCCCCGAAATCTCCCGCTTCGGCGTCGCCTCAGGCATCGGCGGCGGCCGCTTGGCGATCGCGAACCAAGGCCTGTCTTTCATGGGCCTGACCCCGTGGGACGAACGCGAACGCAGCAGCAAGGACATCGCCGCCGAACTCGGCCCCAAACTCTGGGACATCCCGGGCGTGCTCGCGTTCCCGATCTTGCCCGCCTCGCTCGGCGCCAACTTCTTCGCCAAGCCGGTAGAATTCGTCATCAAAGACAGCGCGCCGTACGAAGAGATGTCGAAGAGCGTCGACATCTTTCTGGCCAAGGTGCGCGAAAACCCGCGCATCACGAACATCGACACCGATCTGAAGATCAACACGCCGCAGCTGAAGGTCGACATCGACCGCGAGAAACTAGCCGACCTCGGCATCAGCGTCGCCGACGCCGCCGGCGCGCTTGAAACCATGCTGGCCGGTCGCGAAGTCACGCGCTTCAAGCGGGCAGGGGAGCAATACGACGTCCTCCTCCGCGTCGAAGACGCCCAACGCACCGAACCCGAAAGCCTGGAACGCATCTTCATCCGCACGGCCTCCGGCGCATTGGTCCCGCTGTCGTCCGTCGTCACCATCCACGACACGACCGCGCCGCGCGACATGAACCACTTCGACCGCATGCGCTCCGTCACCGTCACAGCGAACCTCGCCGACGGCTACGCCCTCGGTGAAGCGCTAACGTTCCTCGAGCAAACCGCGCGCGAGACATTGCCGCCGACCGCCCGCGTCGACTTTGACGGCCAATCGCGCGAGTACAAGGAATCGAGCAGCGGCATCGTGCTGACGTTCGGCCTCGCGCTGCTCTTCATCTTCCTGGTGCTGGCCGCGCAGTTCGAAAGCTTCATCGACCCGCTGATCATCCTGATCACCGTCCCACTGACGATGCTGGGCGCGCTCCTCGCACTCTGGCTGACGGGCAACACGCTGAACATCTACAGCCAGATCGGCCTGATCACACTCGTCGGCCTCATCTCAAAGCACGGCATCCTGATCGTTGAATTCGCCAACAAGGCCGCGGAGGAAGGCAAGTCCACGGTGGAAGCCGCTCTCCACGCCGCAACCCTCCGCCTGCGTCCGATCTTGATGACGACCGGCGCCATGGCGCTCGGCGCCGTCCCGCTCATCATGGCCGAAGGGGCTGGCGCAGAATCGCGGCATCAGTTGGGCTGGGTCATCGTCGGCGGCATGACCTTCGGAACGCTGTTGACGCTCTTCGTCCTGCCGGCATTCTACACCTACTTCAGCCGCTCGCGCGCACCCCGCGCGGCGGCGTCCGAAGGAGCGCTGGTCCCCGCCTAAGAGTCGGTGTTGCGCGTCGCGTCGACCAACTTGGCGAAGTCGACCTTGGCGATCGGCTCCAACAACTTGGTCAGTCGCGCCGCCTGCTCCGACGCCTCGATGAGAAAATCGAACCCGCCGTCGCGCAGCCGGCATTGGTCGGCATGCCGTGTTTGCAGATGATCCAGCCGCGGTCCGGCAAGATCAGGGTTCATCTTCAGCTCCGCCTCGATCTCGTTGGCCTGCGCCGCAGCCTCCAGCGCACCCTCGACCCCCATCATAGTCCGCAGCAGCGTGACATGTATCCGCGCCCGCAAAGCCGGATCGCGCAATTCGAACAGCCGTTCGCGGTTGCGATCGTAAACGTCCAGCTCGCGCCGGATCATCCGCAACAGTCGCATTGTCACCGGCCCGTAAGGATCGCCGATGCCGCGCGCCCGTCCGGCCGACCGCACGGTCACGCCAAGCAGCGCCATGATCTCGCCGAAAAACAGCGCCGCCTGCCGCTCTCGCCGCCGCGAGTCGACCCGATGCTCGATTTGCGTCGCGACGAACCCGCCCGCCGTGGCCAAAATGGCCCCCGCGACAACGGCGCCCAGCGTGTCCAAATTGGAGATAAAATCGAAACTTTCGGCGCGTACCGGCACGACTCGAAGCCCCCCGCGAAGCAGCCCAAGTCTAAGCCCGGCCGTCGCCGACGCGAAGACCTTGCCGCCACAAAGGCTTAGGGCTAATAAGACGCCCCGCCGCTGGGGGATCGTCTAACGGTAGGACTGCAGACTCTGACTCTGCCTGTCTAGGTTCGAATCCTAGTCCCCCAACCACCCATCCGACCGCACGTTGCTCCGAATAGCCTGCTCCGCCGCAAGGCATTTCAGCCGCCTTTCGCGACGCGAAACGGGGCCGTGCTCTCGGCCTTGAGGCTGCTAAGTCGGGGGGTCAGCTGTGATCGGTGGCGCCGCGCATGCGATCGTGCTTCGCGAAAAAGCGCTTCGCCAACGCCACCAATTGGCCGTCAGTGGGGTGATCGACTGTCTCCCAACCGACAAGCTTCGGGCCGAGGGCTGGCCGGTGCTTTTCCACAAAGTGCCTAAAGTCGGCCTGGGCGGTGTGGGAGCCGGTCACCAGCACCTCCGGGATGCTCGCCAGTGCGTCGCAAACCTCGGCGAAGAATTCGTGCTCGGTGCGCACGCCACTGCCGTGCTGACGCGTGTAGTGTTTGTGATCCTTGAGCCTCTCGGCATGGACTTCGTCGGCATCGAATTGCTGCACCAAAGCGCTGTGATGATCGATCCAAGCGACTGCGTGGAATAGGGTCACTAAAGTCTCCTTCGTGCGAGATGCGACTAAGCCTAATCTCGCTCTGCCAATTGATCTAGGCACCCGCGTCGGCGCGCACGAAATGGTCGTGGCCGACGCACGTTGATAGCACGTCTGGACTTCGGCGACGGACCGAAAAACGAACGGCGCGCAATGCGCGCAGGAACAACCGGGCTGCGAGCCCCGGGAACGTCGCCAGATTGAGAATCGCAAGCTCACAACCGGCGCCGCCCGAAGCGGCGATTGCGAGGCGCTAAGCGGCTTTCTTCGTACTTAGCCACCGGACTGGCGCGGATGCGTAGCGCAGCATGCTGCGGAAGTCGGGCGGCCGCATGCGTCGCTTGAGCAGCGCATGGCCGTTGTCCGGATTGAGCAGCGCGGCGACGTAGTCGAGGTCCGAGAAGTGATTGGCGATCGTGTGAAAGAGAATGAGGCCGGGCACCGCCGCGACCGAGGCCAACGGTCCCCACAGCCACGCAAAGAATGCGACGGCCAACAGAATGGCGATCGGACTGGTCACAATGCGCCGGGACACGAGCCACGGCGTAATGAACTGAGACTCGATGATGTCGATAACGAGAAGTATGAGCGGTGGCGTTAGCGCGCCGACGACGGTGTCTTCCGTGGCAAATCCGAACACTGCCGCCGCGAGGATCACTGTGGTGGGGCCGATGACAGGCAGAAAGCTCGCCACGCCGAAGGCAAAGCCCCAGAAGATCGGATCGGGAATCCCTGCGATCGTGAAGGCGATCGCGGTGACGATCGCGATGCCGATGTTGATGCAGACGAGGACGAACAGGTAACCGGAGACGCACTGGCGGATGTCGCGCAAGACGCGCCCGGCGCGCAGGCGCCCTGTCATCGTGCGCGGCAAGAGAATGAGGCGCACATAGTAGCTCTCGCGATAGGCGATCAGAAACATCGTGAGAACGATGATAAAGATGCCGGTGGCGATGATTTCGGGCGCCGTGCGAAGAGCGGCCGTCAGCGGCCCTTCGGCGTCGAGCGTCACGACCGCGGGCTTGACGGCCGTGCGCGGCGCAGTCTCGGTGATGCCTCGGATTTCAGACGAGACGCGTTCGACCGCGCTAAGCTGCTCGCGAAGCGGTTCAAGCTTGCGCTCCGTCGCGCGCGCGATCTCGGGCAACCGATCCACCCAATCCGCGAGTGCGGGCGCAAGTACCGCCGCGCCGACGAAGATCAGCGATACAAGAACCAAGACGCTCGCGATGGCGGCGACAGATGTCGGAAAATACAAGCGCTCCAGTAACGTCGCGATCGGCGAAAGCAAGAGTGCGAGTAGAATCGCAATTGCGGTTGGCATCACGATGGCTGCCGCGACATAACAGACGGCGACGGTCACCAGCGCAAAAAGCCAAACGACGCAAATACGAATAAGGCGGAGGTCGCGCGCGCCGACGCTGAACGCGGCTGGATCGCCCCCTGAAACGTCCCGCAGCAAGCGCATTTTGGTCAACAGACGCTACTCCCAGCGCGCACAATGCGACGCGAACTATGCTGAGAACGCGTCGATGAGGCGGGAGTTGCACGACGCCGGCGCCGGGGCGGAAAACGGCTCAACGGTCTGACGGACTTATGGTTTACGAGCCTTTAGCGAAAGGCAAAGAAGAAAGAACCGGGTCACGGCGCGCGGGATGTCGGCCGCGCTGGCTGGGGGGAGACGATGGGACCGTGACCCGGAACGCTGTTAGCGCGACGCCGACGGCGTTTGGCCGCGGTTGATGCGCGAGATTTTTGTACCTTCGATGCTGATGCCGGCCATCAGGCCCTGTTGATTGAAGATGAACGCGTAGGCGTCGTCCTTCAGCGTCGACGTCGACAGGTTCTTCGCCACGCCTTCGTCAACGATGACAACCGTCGGGCCCACGCCGATCTCAAAGCCTGCCGTCTTCTCGACGTACTCGACAGCCTTGTTGTTCATCAGGAATACAACGTAGCCGTACGACTGAGCGCCCGCCTGCAGACCCCACGAACCCGACACCGAGTTGTAGTAGTCGACGACGCGGTTGCCTTTCATCATCGTGCCTTCGCCGTAAGAGCCGCCGAACACGAGGCCGGCCTTGACGATATTCGGGAACACGAGAATGGCGCGCGCATTACGTGCTACGTCATTCGCCGTGCGGTTCGTCTCCGTCAGCTGCCGAAGCGCCTGCGCGGAATCGCGGTTCAAATCTTCGGCCGAGGCAGCTTGCGCCGCCGACACGAAGCTCAACGACACAACGGTCGCCAAAGCCATCGCACAGGCCATCATCGTATTGCGTAGGGAGTTCATCCGGGTCTTCTCCTTTGGTCGGATTCCGATCCGCGCGCGAATCGTCCATGGCCGTTGTTGGGGGAGCGGCCTCGCAGGAATCGGAGATCGGGTAAGAGAACGCGGATCCGGGAAAGCAGTTCCCGGATCCGGATACGTTGGCGCTACGCTGCCTGACGTTTGCTGCCGTGGAAGAACAGCGCTTGACCGACGGCCGCCTTCACGGTCTCCGGCAAGAAAGGCTTAGTGATCAGATAGGTGGGTTCCATGCGCTCGCCGGTGAGCAAACGCTCTGGGTACGCCGTAATGAAGATGACGGGCACGTCGAAGCTGCGAAGAATGTCCGCAACCGCGTCGATGCCCGAACTACCGTCCGCCAAACGAACGTCGGCCAGTACCAAACCGGGACGGCGCGACAGAGCTTGACGCACCGCGTCGTCACGTGTCGCTGCGATACCCACAACTTCGTGGCCCAACTCGCTCATCATGTTTTCGAGGTGAAGGGCGATGATGGATTCGTCTTCAATGATAAGAACACGCGACGCTAGCTGCTGCTCGATCGCAAGCTGCGCATCCGCGATTTCGCGCTCTACGTCCTCGACGCTCTTGCCCAGAATGGTGGCGACATCGCCGCGCCCGAAACCTTCGAGCGAGGTGAGCAACAAAGCCTCGCGGCTTGACGCCGGCAGTGCCTGAAGTCGTTCGTCGGGTGTGGCCGGATCGTTCTTGTCGATAAGGGGGAGCCGCTTGTCGGCTGTGCCCGACCAGATCACGTGGAAGAGACGATAAAGCCCGACCCGAGGCGATTCCGTGTCTCCAAGGGCGTCCTTCTGGGCCAAAACTGCCTCCAGCGCAGCGCGAACGTAAGCGTCGCCGGTGGACTGGGAGCCGGTTAACGCCCGGGCATAACGGCGCAAAAACGGCAAATGGGGGGCAATCGACGCGGCCTGAGTCATTCTTCAGTCTCCCTAGTGCGTACGGGGAACTAAACGAGGTTTCAGGAAAAAAGTTCCCAGGGCCGTGGAACTTTTCTTAGACACGCACGTTTTTCACATCGAACCCAAGTGTATAGGCATTAGCTATGCATCGAGACCACAACCAGAACGAGCATAAGATGACCAGGGAATCTCACGAGAGAAAGCCGGAGTCTGAGGAATCCCGCTCGGAAACAGACACCGCTCAGTCTGCCAAGCGGGGGAGGAGAAAGGACTTGAGTCCCGAAAAACAAAGCGAGCTTCAAGCTCGCCAGCGAGCCATCGGACACGAGCTTCGGCGCATGTTCGACGACGTCGCACGCGAACCCGTCCCCGATGATTTTCTCGATCTGCTGAAGCAAATCGACAAAAAGCGCGAAGAGTAACACCGTGGATATGACCCAAACCGTCGGCGGTCGCGCGCACGCGCCCCAACCGCCTCACAACGACGCCGAGTTTCGAGCTGAGCTGTTGAACCTCATCCCGTTTCTTCGCGCGTTCGCACGAACCCTCTGTGGCGATCGGGACGAAGCCGACGATCTTTGCCAAGAAGCCCTTGTGAAGGCTTGGCAAAGCGCGGCGTCGTTCGAGCGAGGCACAAATCTCAAAGCCTGGCTCTTTATGATCCTCCGCAACCACTTCTACTCGGTCAGGCGTCGGGGCTGGCGTCAGCGTCCTTGGGACGAAAGCGTCGCCGCCCATACGCCGACGACCCAGGGCTCTCAAACCGCGAACCTTAATCTGCAGGATCTTTCGCGCGCGATGCGCGGCCTACCCGACGAACAGCGCGAGGCGCTGATCCTCGTCGGTGCCGGCGGCTTCTCGTGCGAAGAGGCCTCACGCATATGCGGCTGCGCAGTCGGCACGATCAAAAGCCGCGTTGCGCGCGCTCGCAAAGCCCTTATTACTGCACTTGAAAGTCCTGAGCATCGTGCCCTCGGACCACGTCTGAAAAGCGGTGAGGCCGTAAATGAAATCCTGGGGCAGTTGGACAAACTGGCTCCTGGGGAAATCCCGGGCGAACGACCGAAGGAAGATTGAACAAGCGATCACCGGGCCCGGCGGGCTCGGCCTTCGCTTCCTGCTGGTAGTCCTGATCGCGCTCTTACCCGTGGCCGCGCTCAGTGTTTGGCAGGGCATGGACCGCCTGCGACTGGATCAGCAGAACGTTCGCGACAACCTGCGCCAAAGCGCTTTCGCTGCCGCCAGCGACGATCTGAATGTCTTTTACGGCGCCCAGCAATTACTTAGAACGTTGTCCTCGGAGCCTAATGTGCGCTCAGGCGATACGGGTTGCCGCACACGCCTCTTGAAGGCGTTGGAGGGCTCAAAGCTCATCAGCAATGTTGGTCGCGTGTCGGCTGACGGCAACCTCCTCTGCGTCGCCCACCCACCGCGCCAACCGATAGACCTCAGGCAGTCGCTTTGGTGGACACAAGCGAAGACAGAGCGTCAATTTCTCATTGCTGGTCCGATCACGAGCCAGGCGCTGAACCGTGAAGTCTTGGTCGGCGTGCTGCCGCTCAGCAAGCCCGACGGCGCGTTCGACGGCACCATGACCGTCGCCATCGACGTTTCTTGGCTCGATCATGTTCAAAAGGAAAAAGACCTTCCGCGCGGCGCAGTCGTTGCCTTGATCGACAAGAAGGGCGGTGTCATCGCCTCGAACAATCAGGCGATCGCGACGGCTGTCTTCGCAAATCAACCCGGCACGCCGCAAAGCGCCAGCGGCTTGATCAGCGCCGCGGCATCCAATGGCGAAGAATGGTCGCTCGCGATCGCGCCGGTCATCCGCCGCGACTACTTCATCGGCTTCGCCATGCCGAGCGCACACTTGTTTCGCTTCACCTATGTGCACGTCACCGTCGACCTGCTGCTGCCCGTTCTGATGGTAATACTGGCGTCGCTCGCGATCTGGACGGCCACCGATCGCCTCGCGATACGCTGGATCGTTTTGCTCCAGCGCATGGCGGCCGCCTACCGCGGCGGCCACTACGCCATACGGCCCGCAGCTCTAAAGGATGCACCGCGCGAGTTTCGCACCTTGGGCGACACGCTGGCAGGTATGGCGCAGGCGGTACAGGAGCGCGACCGCGTCTTGCGCGAAGCGGTGGAGCAAAAGGCGCTGCTCATCAAAGAAATCCACCACCGCGTAAAGAACAACCTGCAAATCGTGATGAGCCTGCTCAGCCTCCAATCGAGCCGCCTGAAGGACGAGGCGGCACGCGAGGCGATCAATCAGGCAAGAATCCGCGTCAACGCTCTCGCGCTGGTGCATCGGATGATTTACGAGGTGGACCGCGATGGCATCGTCGACTTGAAGCCTCTTCTGGCCGAGATCGTGGAGCAACTGCACCGCGGATCGAACGGCGACCAGCGCGGATTGAAGCTGCGCGTGGACGTGCCGCCCTACGACATCGACGCCGATCTCGCGATCCCGCTGACGCTGTTCACCATCGAAGCGCTGACCAACGTCTACAAATTCGGCTTTGCGGAAGAGGGCGGCAACGGCACGGTCTCGGTCAAACTCGAGGCCGCCGCACCGGGGCACATGAAACTCAGCGTCGTCGATGACGGCCATCAGCCGCCGGCGTCCGCCGACAGATCGTCGGCACAAAGCGCAGGCGCTCGCCTCATGGTCGCCTTGGCGCATCAAGTGGGAGGCGAGATCGCCACGCACAAGCGCGAAGACGGCGGTACGGTCGTGGAGATGGTGTTCCCGCAAAACGGAAACCGAGCAAGCGGCGTAGGGATGGCGGCCGCGGCTTCCTGATGCGCTTACAGACGCGCCTTTAGGCGCACGCCTGCCTTCGTCGCGATCTCCGTCTTCGTTAGGCGCGACACCAGGCTATTGCGCTCCCGCAGATAGACGAGATCATCCCCACTCATCGTCGCGTTCACGGTCGAAAGGCCGAACAGCCCGCGCATAGTGATGATCACGGCTTGAACCGCGCCGTTGGGACCGATCTCGACGGAGCGAACGTCACCGATTTTTTCGCCGCTCGACGTCTCGACAAGCATGCCGGGCAAAGCAGCCGCCGGATCTTGGACCGCCTTCAAAGGAATGCCTGTTGAGACGTCGAGGGCACCGGAACTGTGTGACAGCGCGCTCTCGTGCGCTGGCGTCGGTTCGGAAGTAACGACCGCGATCGCCAGCATGATCCCACTCACGGCGGTGATAAGAAGCGATAGAGACTCTGCCGAGCGAAACATCCAAAGCACCATTATCGGTAAAAGTTGACGCCCGGCCGCATGCGATGCGATCGGGCGCCGTAGGCTGGAAAAAGTCTTAGTGGAACGTGTCTTCAAAGCGGCGCACCTGCTTCTCCGCTTCTTCCTTCGCAACGCCGTAGCGCTGTTGGATGGCGCCGATCAGTTGGTCGCGCTGCCCGGCGATCCGCTCGAAATCGTCATCCGTTATCTTGCCCCAGGTCTCGCGAACCTTGCCGGCGACCTGCTTCCAATTGCCTTCGATCTGATCCCAATTCATCGGGGTGCTCCTCGAACTTGAGTTTGGTGTCGGGCGAGGCGCAGCGAAATCCGCTTACAGCCACGCCATGAACGTGAAACGCCTTGAGGCTCGGCTGGTTCCAGAAACAAAATTGGCGCCGGGAACCACCCGGCGCCAATCGTCGACACACTTGCTTGCCTACGGCGTTTGCACGGCCGGCAGCGCTTCAACGTCGGACTTGGCGACCGCGGCAACCAAAATATTGCGGTCCTTCAAATAGGTGAACTTGGTCGCCTCGATAGAAACGGCGCGTTCGCCCACGTTAAGGAAGCCGCCGACTTCGACGATCACCGCGTCAGCCTTACCGTCCGAGCCGACGACAACCGAGCGCACCTCGCCCAAGGCCTGACCGCTGGACGTTTTCACCGCCGCCGTCGAAAGAGTAGCTTCCGGATTCGGGACGTCTTCGCCGTTGATCCCCGAAGCCAATTCGGACGGTGTGATTTCCGAATTAGGCGCGGCCGCTTGTTCGACCTCGTTGGCCGCTTCCGACGCTGCCTGCTCGGCGGTCGTCGGGGCGGGCTGTGATGCAAGCGACTGCTCGTCAGCGGACTGCCTCTGCGCCTGCGGCGTGGTCTGTTGCTCGCACGCCGTGCAAAGCAGCAGGGCTGCCAACGCCGACGACGCCAGGAAAGTTGATTTCAACATGAGTGTCTCCTTCCGATCGCGTGCCGATTGGCAACGCCGGTTTCATGAACGCGAGGAGATAACTTAGGTTCCGCAGGTGCGGCCGTTGGCCCAGGGCGATCAGTGACCGCCGCCGCCCCCGGCATGGCTGTTGCGCAACACCATAATCTTCACCAGGTAGAACACGGGGATGATGATCAGAAAGCCGATGTAGAGCGCAAGCAGGTAGCGCCAGTACTCGATGTCGACGAGTTGCGGCAAGCGGAACGGCGCGTTGCGGCCCAGCACAGGGATCATGACGTCGAAAATGACATGAGCGACAACGGCGCCGAGCGCATACAGAAACAACTGCCTCCAATGCGGCAGCAAATACGCCGTAACGATCGCAATCAGCAGGCCCTGCACGGCATTCACTTTGTAGAATCCGGTTTGCATGTAGTTGTTTACGGTGTCGATAATCTGCTGAACAATTTCCATGATCGCCGGTCCCTAAAGCTATGAAGGCCCGCGTGCGAAGCACCCGGGCCTTCCTAACCTAGCATCAACCGCGCAGCCGCCGCCGTTGCAGCGGAGCAACGATTCTAAGCGTGATGAGCGCTGCCCTGCAGCAGCATCCGCTTGATCACGTAGAAAACCGTGATGACGATCAAATAGCCAACGTACGGCGTCAGCAGATAGCGCCAATAATCCGCCTCGACGATCGGGGGCAGCTTGAACTCAGCCGAGTTGGCGAGAACGGGGATCATAACGTCAAGTATGACGTGCACGAGCACTGCGCCGAGCGCCATGGCGAAAACACTGGTCCATCTGTGCAGGAAGTATGCGGCGCCGATCGCAATCAGCAGGCCCTGAAGTGCGTTGATGCGATAAAAGCCGGCCTCGCCGTAGTTCGCTATGTCATTCCAAAGACTTTGTAGGGCATCCATTGTCGGCATCCTTTTGCGCGTTTTGTCTGAAGCGATCGTCGACCTGCTGGTGCCGGTGATCCTCGCGCGGTGCCCGATCTGTGGATTTGTCTTGGTTACCGCAACAACCATAACGCGCGGGTAAGGAGTCCGTTCCGCCCGGTTCCCGCCGCGGCGCATTTGGCCGCGGCGGTGTTGTCGGCTTAGTTCAGGTCAATCGTCGCGCGGCGGTTCTGAGGTTCTTTGACCCCGTCGCCGGTCTGCACGAGCAGCTCGGTCTCACCCTTGCCGCTGGCGGTGATTTTGCCGCCTTCGATGCCTTGCGCCACGAGCGCACCGCGCACGACGCTGGCGCGGCGCTCGGACAGCCGCTGATTGTATTGCGGCGAACCGGACGTATCCGCATGACCGACAACAACCACTGTCGCAGCACCATCCCGCTTCGCTGCGTCCGCCGCTTCGCTGACCACCTTTTCGGCTTCCGTCGTCAGGTTCGACTTGTCGAAACCGAAGAACACCAAGAACTGACGGGGTGCGGCAGGTGCCGCCTCCATTGGCGGGGCCGGCGGCGCGACAGGCGCCTGAGCCATCGGCGCTTCATCGCGATAGAGGTCATAGCGCAGACCGATCGAAAGCGTCTGTTTCTCGCCGTCGTCCAGCGCATAGTAGTCGGTATGTGCCAAATGTGCGCCGCGATACTCAGAATCGTCCGTTCGCATGTAGCGATAGTTAAGCGTCAAATCCATGCGCGGCGACATCGCATACGACAGCCCTGCGATACCTTGATAGGCGAAGTTGTAATCCTCGTCCTGATCGATGACGCCGTCGTCGAATGTCGAGTGCGCGACGCCCGCGCCGGCGCCTACGCTCAGCGTCAAGCGATCCATCAGCTTGAAGTCGTAGAGAACGTTCGCCATCAACGTCGTTGACGTAAGCTCGCCGTCGACCGCCGCGCCGCCGATCGAGTTGATGTCGTTGTGGCGATAGCCTAGTTCGCCTTCGACGCGCCAACCGCTGTTTTCGAAAGCGTAACCCATGGTGCCGAGTGCTGCCCAACCGGTGTCGAACTCGACATCGACCGGTGCAAAGACTGGCGGTGTGATCGTAAATCCGGCGTCGTTGTCGGAATTCCAATTTCCGCCGCCCTCAAGTCCGATGTACCAGCCATCGAAATTACCGGCACTGGCGGGCAGGGCGCATGCGAGTGCGACCGTGCTTCCGAGAACGAATGATCTAACGCGCATGGAGAGAAACCTCATGAATTTATCGGGGGGATCGCCGCCTTAACGACCGCACATAGGCTTTGGTTCCTAACTTTGCTGCACATGCACCGTTAGTAATGTTGTGAAGGTTCCCTACGCGGAACTCGATTATCCGCGTGCAGACGAAATTGATTGCGCCGGCCACAAGCGCGGCCGAAACACAGCGCATTGCTGCGATCCCGCTTGACAGTTGAGCGTGCTTTCGGCACTCACGATGAGGCGATTGATCTGCGACAAAATGCGCGTCACGCCGGACTAAAGCCAGGGAACCAGCAGGGGGCGTCTTCAACCCACGACCAACTGCCTGCGCGGGTGCGTGGGCGGAAGCAGGGCTTTTGCGCCCGAAGGAGACACTGTGAAATTGCTGCGCTGCTTTGGAATAACCGCCGTCACCATCGCTGCCATAGCGAGCGCGGAGTCGGCCGCAACAGCCGGTGCGAAATCGAGCGCCGAGCTGTGCGACGGCGGCGGAAACGTCACGCCGGTTGCGTGGATCGAAGCGTGCTCGGTGGCAATCAGCACCGACACGTCGCAAAAAGGCCGAGCCGTTGCGCTATACAACAGAGCGCGCGCCTACCGCGCGAACGGCGACAACAACCGCGCTGTCGGTGACTACACCCAAGCGATCAGCCTGCTGCCGGACTTCGCGATTGCTTTCCAGAATCGCGGTGTCGCCTACAACGCGCTGGGTGACACGGATCGCGCGATCGCCGACTACAGCCAAGCGATCAAGCTGCAGCCTGACCTCGCCGTCGCCTACAACAACCGCGGCGTGGCGTACAAGTCGAAGCGGCAGACCGATCTGGCGATCAAGGATCTCACGATGGCCATCAAGCTCGATGAAGCGAGCCCTTGGGCCTACAACAATCGCGGCGACGCATACTTTCTCTCCGGCGACTGGAACAGCGCCATCGCCGACTACAGCCACGCGATCGCGCTCAATCCGCAGCTGTCATACGCGCTGTTCGCACGCGGCGCGGCGAAGACCCATCGCGGGGACGCGATAGCTGGCCTTGCCGACATGGACGCAGCGCTCGCACTGAATCCAAAAGTCGCCGAAGAACAGGCGCGCGACGGAATTCGTCCGGGCACCGGCGTCTAAAGTAGCTAGTCCTTTCATGCATTCGCGAACGCCTGGAACTCTTCCCGGCGTTTCGCACGTGCACAGCGACACGAACGTCCGTGCAGCAACCACGGTGAACGCGACGCGTTGTTTTGCCTGGTCCGTCAGATCGCGCCAGGCGACGCCGTAAGGCATCGCCCTTTCAGGCGCGGCTTCGAGCCGGGCCGGCAGAACGGTGGCCCGCAACGGCCACCGTTTTGCTGTCGCCCACGATGAGTCGTGGAACCTTAAGTTCCCTCGCACGTTTTGTGGTTGAGCATTACCGCGCGCGGAGCTGTTCACATGAGATTGCTGGCATCTCTCCTGGGGCTGATCGTTAAAACGGGCCACCTCAAGCTGATCGACTGGAACGGTCGCGAATGCGATCTCGGCGACGGGACCGGCGCGCCGCTCGCCCTACGCTTCAAAGACAAGCACGTCGCGCTCGAGATCGCCTGGAATCCGAATCTCAAATTCGGTGAGGCCTACATGGACGGCCGCATTTCCGTCGAGCACGGCACGATCGCGGAGGTCCTCGAAGTCTTCGCGCGCAACATGGGGACTGGGGCAGGCAGCGGGCACATGGAGTGGCTTGCCAAGGCCCGCTACCTCGCGCGGCGCATGATGCAGCGCAATGGCATCACACGCTCGCGAAAGAACGTCGCCACCCACTACGATCTGTCGGGGGCGCTCTATGACCTCTTCCTCGATGCCGACAAACAATACTCATGCGCCTATTATGAGAACCCGACCGACAGCCTGGAGACAGCGCAGCAAAACAAGAAGCGCCGCATCGCCGCAAAGCTGCATTTGCAGCCCGGCCAACGCATCCTCGACATAGGATCCGGATGGGGTGGAATGGGACTTCATTTAGCCGAAACGGCCGATGCCGATGTCACCGGCGTCACGCTCTCGCGAGAACAGCTTAAAGTCGCCAACGATCGCGCGGCGGAGGCGGGGCGCGCGGAGCGCGTGCGTTTCCGCCTCGAAGACTATCGCCACGTCAAAGAGAAGTTCGACCGCGTCGTGTCCGTTGGCATGTTCGAGCATGTCGGCATCAACAATTATGAGACGTTTTTCAAGAAGGTTGCGGCGCTGCTCGAAGACGATGGCGTTGCCCTCATTCACACGATCGGCCGCGCCGACGGCCCCGGCGTTACGAACCCCTGGATCACAAAACACATTTTCCCGGGCGGCTACACGCCGGCGCTCAGCGAAATACTTCCCGCGGTCGAAAGGGCCGGCCTCATCGTCGCCGATGTCGAAACGCTGCGCCTGCACTACGCGTTGACGCTCGCCGACTGGCGCCGCCGCTTCATGGCGAACTGGGAAGCCGCAAAGGCTCTCTACGACGAACGTTTCTGCCGCATGTGGGAATTCTATCTGGCGGGGGCAGAAATGGGCTTCCGCTATCAGGGCCTAGTGGTCTTTCAACTCCAGCTCGCCAAACGCGTCGACGCACTTCCCATTGTGCGCGATTACATGACGCCCGCGCGTGAAGAGCCTAAACGCGAACCCTTGCGCCGCGTGGGTTGATTCAGTGCGCCGGCGCCGGGCGCGCAAGGCTGGCGACAGCCTCGCGCGCTAGGCGCTCCACGTGTGCCCAGTCGCCGGCGGCGACCGCCGCCGCGGGCGTTAGCCAAGAGCCACCGACACAAACGACATTCGGCAGCGCCAAATACCGCGCCGCATTGTCCGCGGAAATCCCACCCGTCGGACAAAACCGCAGCGACGGGAAGGGCCCTGCAAAAGCCTTCAACGCGTCCGTCCCGCCGAACACGGCCGCCGGGAAAAATTTCAGGTGGTCGAACCCGGCTTCAACCGCCTGCATGATCTCCGATGGCGTCGCGACCCCGGGAAGGAAGGGAAGGGGCCCGCCGCGCGCCGCGGCCAGAAGGGCGGGGTTCGATCCGGGAGAAATCGCAAACGCCGCGCCTGCACGCGCCGCGTCGTCTAGATCGCTCGCCTTCAAAACCGTCCCGATACCAAGCAGCATCTCCGGAACGTCTTTGGCGATCGCTTCAATCGCCTTCAAGGCGGCCGCAGTGCGCAACGTGACCTCGACCACCCGAATGCCGCCCCGCACTAAGGCCTTCGCAAGCGGTACCGCATGCGCGGCGTCGGAAATCGTCACGACCGGAATGACAGGTGATGCAGCAACAATCCCGGCGATCGGGCGGGCGGCGCTCATCGCTTCACATCCAAGCCTTGATCGGCCATCGCCGCGCGAACGTCGGCAATGCCGAGCGTGAAGAAGTCGCCGGGAATCGAATGCTTCAGGCACGCCGCCGCAAGCCCAAACTTCAGCGCCGCCTCATCGCTCTCGCCGGTGAGAAGTCCGTGAACAACACCCGCCGCGAAAGCGTCGCCGGTACCGACGCGATCGACGATGCCGCTGAGCGGCACTGCCGGCAGCTGATGCGTGCCGGTCCGCGTAAACATGACCGCACCGTAATCCTGCGCATCGACGGAATGCGAAACCCGCGTGGTCGAGGCGATGCGCGTCAGGTTCGGAAACGCCTGAAACGCCGCCGCCGCCGCGCGCGCGCGCCGTTCCTCTGCCGAAGCGTGATCGAACCGTTGTCCCAACACCAATCCGATATCCCGGTCGTCACCGAACACGATATCGGCCTGCTCGAACAGCTGCCGCAAGATCGCCGGCGCCTGATCGCGCCAAGACTCCCAAAGTTTAGACCGATAATTCCCGTCGAACGACACCGGCACCCGCCGCTCACGCGCCGCGCGCGCCGCCGCAATCGCGGCATCCGCAGCATTGCGGTTCAAAGCCGGCGTCACTCCTGAGACGTGAAACCAATCGGCCCCGCTAAGCTCCACCCTTGCAAGCGACGGCGACCGCGCAAACGCAGAATCCGCGCGGTCGTAGAGAACCTCGGACGGTCGCCGCACCGCCCCTTGCGAAAGGAAGTACAGACCCATGCGCCCGGCGCCCCACACGACCCCGCGCGTGTCCACACCATGACGCCGCAGCTCGCCCAGCGCCGCATGACCCAACGCATTGTCCGGCAACACGCTCACGACGCGCGCATCGTGTCCGAAATGTGCAAGCGCGACCGCGACATTCGCCTCGGCGCCTGCGACCGTGACGTCGAGACGTGGCGTCTGCAACATCAGCTCGCGACCGGGCGCGGCCAGACGCAGCAAAACCTCGCCGAGGCAAACGATGTGCTTGGAAGCCGTCAACGCCATCTCCACGGAATCTTCGATTCCAATACTACCTCAAGCCCGCCAGCCATCGAGAACGTTCTCAGGCGCATAACGCGCCGCCTCATCCGGCGTCAGCAAGCGCCGACGCGCACCGGGCCGCGCGCCCGGCCCGCGACTATCGAACTCGACAAGCCGCGCCTCCTCCGGCCGCAGAAACACCCGCTCGCCGGACTTCGCGGTATACCCCATCTCGTCCCACCCGTCGGCGGAGACATGATCGTCCATCCAACAACGGATGAAAGCCGCATTCCCGACCGCCGCCGGATCGCCATACCGCCCGTCCCCGAACTGCCGCGCCGGTCGCCAAGGCCGCCCGAGCACGACGGACGACGGCGGCACATCCGCCTCCTTGGTTAGCCGGCAATCGTGAAACACAAGCCCGAACGGTTGCCCGACCGGCGTGCTCGGCGCGGCCACATAGCCCTGCCGAGGCTTACCGGGACGAAAGCGCGAGACAATCTCACAGCCGCGAAGCACGGACCGTCCCGAGCCAAACACGAAATCGACGCTGCCCTGAACGCGGCAGCGACGGAACAAGCTCAAACCACGGTCGATGAACAGCGTATCCTGATGCCCGAACAGTTCAGCATCCTCGATCAGCGCGCGATCTGATCCTTCGTCGAGCATCAAGGCGACGCCCTGCGGGTCCTTCACCTGCGTGGGATCATCCTCGGCCTTCGCAAGATTGCCGACATAGTCGAATGTGTTCGCGATCGTGAGATTGCGAGCAACGAAACCCGGCGCCTTCACCGTCAGAGTCGCACACCCGCGCGTCCCATAGGCCCCATCCGGCCCCGTGTGACCGGCAGCGGCATCAAATTCGACAATGCTGGCGTGCCGATCTTCGCCGAATAGGTGAACATGCGCGCGTGTGACGACAATCTTCTCGCGCCATCGTCCGCGCGGAACGTGCACACGAAACGGACGTTGCCCATCCGCTGCCGCGATCGCCGCGCCTAGCGAGGCATGCGTAACACCGACCACCGCATCGAAGCCCACGTGCCTCGTCGCGCATCCTGCAAACGGCAAAGCCAGCGCGGCAGCGATCGCGCGTCGACGCGTCAGCGGAAAAAAAGCGGCGCCGGTGGGTGCCGGCGCCAGGTAGAGGTGGTCAGGAGGCAAGTGATTAGTAGCTGTAGCGGAAGCCCACAAAGAACTGCCTTCCGAAGTTGTGATAGAACGACAGCCGATCATCCGGGCTCAGGTACTGGTCGTTCACTTCGTCGGTCATGTTCAGACCTTCGAGCGTGACCTTGAATTCGTCGGTGACCGAATACGAGACCTGGAAGTCGATGTTTAACGTCCCGGCGGTGCTTTCCGACAAGTTGCCGTTGCGCCCAGGAATGGTCGTCAGATACTTGCCGCGATAGGCCGCCGACACGCGCGCGCTCCACGTCGGATCGTCGTAGTAGAGCGTCGCGTTGTAAGCATTGCGCGACAGATTGAGCAGATCGGCCGTTGTCGACACGATCGTCTTGCCCGCCGCGTCGTTGCCCAAATACTGGATGTCCGATTCCACGTAGGTGTAGTTGAACAAGGCGCCCATGTTGTCGAGCGGCGCGGGCAAGAACGAGAACGGTTGCTGATAGTTGAACTCGACGCCGGTAACCTCGCCGCCGTTGGTGTTCGTGGGAATGTTGAACTGCCACAGCGCATCCGGCGTACAGCCCGCAACCGAACCGCAAGCCGCGATCGCAACGCTGTCCGGCAGGCCGAGCGGATTGGCTGTGAACGGCAAGTCGTTGCGCAACGTGAACGAGAAGCTGGTGATGTTCTTGCGGAACAGCGCCACGCCGAACAACGCACCCGGTTCCGGATACCATTCGACCGCCAGGTCGAAATTCTCTGCGCGGAAGGGATCGAGATCCGGGTTGCCGGCCGTGACCGTGCGGTTCGAACCGGCCACGCTGACCGTCGCACCCGGCGTCAGGTTCTGAAGGCCCGCACGCGACATGACCTTCGACAAGCCAAGACGGATGAGGAAGTTGTCGGACGCCTCCAAGACAATGTTCGCCGACGGAAGCCAATCGGAGTACGACCGCTCGACGGTCGTCGCCACCGGCGCGCCGGCCGAGAATGTGTAGCCCGACGACGTCTGATCCGTCTCGACATAGCGCACCCCGATGTTGCCGCGAATGGGCGTTTCGGGGAACGCAAAGTCCGCCTGGAAGTAACCGCTCCGTCCTTCTTCGGTCACGGAGGCGTTATTGCCAAGCGCCGGTGCCGTGCTGAGCGGGAAGAGGGCTTCGTTATAAAGGCCCCAAAGCGCGGCCGCAGAATCCAGATTAGGGATCAGCCACGTATTCGTATTGCCGGCCGGAATGTCCAACCCATCGTCCGACAAGGTGATCAATCGGCTGATGCTTGAAATCGGTGTCGCGATAACGGAAGCCGGCAAGCAACCTTCCGCGTTGCCCGCAGCGGTGGGCGCAGTGCCCGCCGTACAGGCCGGCGCGGTCGTGCCCGCGAATTGCAGCGGATTGCGCCGCTTCTCGGTCGTCTCGAACTCGTACTTCTTCCAATCGACCCCGCCCTTCATCGTCAGCCAATCGGCGGCTTCGTAGTCGCCCCCGGCATGCAACGATGTGTAGGTGTTCACGTTCGTCTGCGGGCGCAGCCGGATTTGCGTCAGCGTCCATGTCGCCGGGTTCGTGACGTCGGTCGTGCCGTAGGTGATGATCGGCAGGCGATCGTTGCCGCGGAAGTCATAGCTATAGCCATCGACATTGTTGGCGTCGAACAGCAACGTCGTCTGCACCGGGTTCTGGTGATCGGACTTCGCGTACCCGCCGAGCAGGTTTACTTTGAAGAACTCCGAAAACTCGTGATCGAGTTCAAGCGTCGCCTGGCTGTACTCCGTCGACAGCTCGTCGTGCCGGAACTCCGACCGGATGTCGACGTCGTTGAACACGCCGTAGACGATCGTGTTGCCTTCGATCACCGCATCCAACACGTCTACGTCTTGAATGCCGGCCGCCCCGTTTGTGCTGAACACCTGCGATTCAAGGAAGATCTCGTTGCGCGACGACTCGAGCTTCGAGTACATCATGTCGAGGCTGATGGTCGTCGTGTCGGCGGGCCGCCATTGCAGCGACCCGGTCATGCCCAGACGCTGCTGCTCATGTTCATAGATGTCATAGCGTGGAATACGCGGACGAAACGCCTGGTTCAACTGCGTCAGGGTGTAGGCCGCAACTGACTCCGATCCGAAGCGCGCGTTCGCTGCGCCGCCCGACGGCTGTCCAGTGCCCGGAGGGTTCGAGCCGTCGTTCTGCCACCGCACCGTGCTGGCGCCGGATTCAAGCAGATTGCGGTCGGCATAGGCGACCGAGAACAACGCGCCGAACTCGCCGTTCGACCACGAGATCAAACCCGTCGCACGGGGATCATACGATTCCGAAAGATCGTTCCAGCCGTAAGCGCCCGACACCGATGTCGTGAATCCGTCGAAGTCGAGCGGACGTGCGGCACGCAGATCGACGGTCGCGCCAAGCGAACCTTCTTCGGTTTCGGCCGACGGCGTCTTACGGATCGTCATCGTGCTGAAGAGATCGGCGGCAAAGACGTTAAAATCGAAGGCGCGGCCGCGGTTCGTACCGCCGGCGGCGTCCGTGCCGCCTGCCGTGCTCAGCGCTTCCATGCCGTTAATGCGCACGCGCGTAAAGTTGGGGCCAAGGCCGCGTACGGTGATTTGCCGTCCTTCACCCGCATCGCGCGTGATCGACACGCCGGGGATACGCTGCAGAGACTCGGACAGGTTCAAGTCGGGAAACTTAGCGACGTCTTCCGCTTTCACGACGTCGATCTGGGCGTTCGAATTCTTCTTCTGGTCGAGGGCAGAGCGTAGTGACCGGCGAAAGCCGGTGACTGTCACCTTCTCGACGTCCTTCGACGGCTCTTCAGCTGCCGGTGGCGGAGGAGGGGATGCCGGCTGATTTTGCGCGACCTGTGTTTCCTTCTCGGGCTTCGCATCCTTGGCTTTTGCCTCGGCCGCGCTCGCCGTCGTCGCAGAGAACCCAAACGCGATCGCAAGCAGCGACGCGCCGCACAGAAGATGCAACTTTCCCGTCAGTACGCTCGACTTCGACATTGTCCCCCCAATTGCCGAGCCTATTTTCCGGGTCTTTGTTCGCCCATGGCTCAGCTTAGTTACGACGGCCGCGCCGCCCGTTACGCCCCCTATGACACCGGTGTCATTTAGCGGTCAGAAGTGTTCTGACACCGGTATCATTTGAGCCTAACAGCGGTTTCGAGTGAGTGGCAAGGCGGGCGCCGCCAGCTTAGGCAATCTGCATCTTAACTGTTGCCCCAATGACGCAATTTTGCGCTGCGGAAAAGACGCAAATCGAGGCCGCGTCGTCCGCACTCCCTCACGCCGCGAATTGTCTCGCCCGAATACCCTCGGCAAGCGCCATCAACCAAGCGCCGACGCCTTTGGGATCATTCGCGACGACGGGTTCGGAGAGATAGTAGGCGTAAGACCCGTCGCGATACGGCGTGCCGCCAAGCCCGGCAACACCGCAAATTCCACCCAACGCCGTCGCCGTCAAGAACCGCCCGGTCGCGCGCACGAACGCGTCAAATCCGATCGCGCGCGCATCCTCGCCAAGCAAACCGATCCGCGTCCCCTTCATCAGGGCATAGGCGATCATCAGCGTCGCCGACGCTTCCTCGTAATTGCCCTCGCGCTCGCGCGCATCCAGCACCTGCTGCCACAGTCCGCCGTTAGAGCGCGCCGCGAACAAGCCCGCAACGACATCATGCAGCAACGCGGTCATAGTCTCGCGATCGCGAGCTTCGAACGCATCGGCCACCTCCAAACAATCGACGAGCGCCATCGCAAACCAACCCATAGCGCGCCCCCAAGCATGCGCTGACTGTTTAGTCGCCGGGTCGGCCCAACGCTGCGCACCGCTCTCATCCCAACCGTGCCGGTAGAGCCCCGTCTTCGCATCGCGCAACACGACGCGCACATGAGAAAACTGATGCGCCGTGTCGCGCGCCAGCGCAGCGTCGCCCTTAAGACGCGCGAGCGCGACCTGAAACGGCTGCGCCATATAAAGCCCGTCGAGCCACACCTGGTTCGGATAAATATTCTTGTGCCAGTAGTTGCCCGACGCCGTGCGCGGATGCCGCGCGAGTTGTTCGGCCTGAACGTCGATCGCCTTGCGAAACCGTTCTTCCTTCGTGACCTCGAAAAGCGTGAACAGCGTCTTGCCGGCGTTGATGTTGTCGATATTGAACTCGCTCGGATCAAACCCGCGGATCGCGCCGTCGAAGGCAACACGCGCCGAAACCTCGCGATAGACGAAATCGAAAAACGACCGAAGCCCCGTCGCGGCATGCAAATCGAGCGCACCCTTGTAGATGCACCCGTCCTCATAATTCCAAAACGGCCGATAGGGCTTCCACGTCGCAAGCGCATAGCGGACATACGGTGCGGCCTGCGCCCCAGCCCAAGATGTCTGAACCTCCAGCGGCGTATAAGCAGGGGAGGGATCGGTCATGTCGCATTCTCTTTGATCATGACCGGCCCGTCAGCGCCCTCGATGTCGATCCGCTTCAACGAAAGCTTGCGCACATTGTGCAAGCGAAACCCTTCGCGCGCGACCATCTCGATCCCCGCCGCCATATCCGGCTCGCCCGGTTTTGCATCCGGATCAAACCGTACGCGATAATTGTCGATGCTGATGCCCTGCACGGGCCGCTCAGGCAGGCCGAGCACAAACCCAGCGCTCACCGTCGTCCCGTTGCAAACGACATTCTTGATGGAAACGTTGCGAAGAGTCGGTGTTCCATCATCGACCGGCCGCTTGTTGCGATCCCCGATCCAGAACTCTTTGCCGTCCGGATCGCACCAATAGAAGCTGTTGATCACGAACGGCGTCCCGACGCGCTCCATGCGAATATTCCGCAACTTCACGCCGTCGACGACAGCAAGCTTCCCGCGCCCGCGCCGCGTCTTCAAACGCAAGCCGCGATCCGTGCCGACAAACAAGCAATCGCGCGCCTCGACATCGTAAATCCCGCCCGACATCTCCGACCCCAACACCACCGCGCCGTGCCCATTCTCCATCAGACAGTTGGAGATGCGCACCCGCCGCGTCGCCATAGGGTCACTCTTCGCCAGCGAAATCTTTCCCGACTTGATCGAGATGCAGTCATCGCCCGTCGAGAAATGGACGCCGGCGATCGTCACGTCCTCACACGAATCGGGATTGATGCCGTCGGTATTCGGCGAGTCGAACGGCGCCTCGACCTTCAACGTCGCAAGCGTCACGCGGCGCGACCGAAACGGATGTATGGTCCACGAGGGCGAATTGCGCACGGTCACGCCCTCCATCGCCACATTCTTCGAGCGCACGAAAAACACCGTACGCGGCCGCCATCCACGAAACGGTGTTTTCGGCCGGCTCCACCACGTGTCAAACGAAGCATTGCCGTCGATCAATCCCTCGCCGTAGATCGCGACGTTTTCGACCTCGATGCCGGTGAGCAGGCTTGCATGCATATCTGCAGCCTCGCCCTCCCATGTCCCTAGGACCTGATCGCCGCGGCCATTCGCGCGCACCGTTCCAGGCAGTACAGGCCAACGATCAATATCGGGATGCCCAATCAACCGCGCGCCACGCTCCAGCAAAAGATCAACGCCGCTCTTCAAGAACAAAGGCGCACTCAGCCAATCACCGCGAGGCAAGACAACGACGCCGCCCGCAGAACAACTCGCGATCGCGGCTTGAATGGCGGCCGTGTCATCCGTCGCGCCGTTCCCAACCGCGCCGAACGCAGCAACGGACAACGCCGCGGTCTCGCCCTTCGTCCGAAACGACAGCGACGCGCGCGCCCCGGAACTCTCGAGCTTCAACGCATAGGTCTTGGCCGGCACTAAGCCGCGCAGCGTGAAGACGTTCTCATGTCCCGACCAAACAACCTTGCCGCCCAGCGACACCGCGTGTGCCGCAGGTGAGTGATACGGATGCCCGTTCGAAATCTCAAACGTCGCGCTCCGCGACGTCGCCATCACCAAACGTACCCGCACGACGGCCCTGGCCCGGCTCATCGAATAACCCGGCGGAGGATCGCGTTGACATCCTCGAACATGCGCAAGCCTGCGCTCTCGACATCGAGCCGCCCATACCCTAACCGCTCATACGTATCGACAAACCCGTCGCGCACGCGCGGATGCTCAAAGAACCCGCTCTCCCGCACGCGATTGGGCAGATGCTGGATCTGCTGCAAGCCTTCCCAGGAAAGCCCCTTCAGCGCACCGTCGCCTTGAAGGATTTGCAGAGCCCGCTTGCTGACCGGCGCGCCGCGCCTGACGGCGAAGATGCGAATGGCCTCCGGATCGTTGAGCATGAAGTTCAACAACAACGCCGCTTCCTGCGGATGTTGCGTACCGCGATTGACCGCGAGCAACATCGCCGGCCGATAAAGCAGGCCGGCATCCTTGGCATCCGCCATCAACGGAAAATCACCCAGCACAATCCGCTGACCAGGCTCAAGCGTGTCGGCGGACTTGCCGATCGCGCTGACCCATTGATGGACGCCCGCATAGCGTCCCGTGATCCACGGCCGCATCTCTTGCGGCGCGACATTGCCGAACGAGGCACGCGCACGCGCGCTCGGCACCACATGCTCTTCGACCAACCGCCGATAGAGGTCCGCCGCGCCGACCATCTGTTCGAGACTGGCGTTGAGCATAGAGCGGCTCTCATCCACCAGCGGCGCACCCGTCTTTTGGATGTGCCAGGTCCGCGCGATCGCAACGACGTCCTGAAGGTTCACATCCAGCGGGTAATAATCCGCCCCGAGACGGTCGCGAAACACCGGCCCCGCCGCAAACAACTCGTCCCACGTCGAGGGAATCTTCAAACCCGCCTTCTCGAACGTCGTCGCGTTAAAATAGAATAGCCTCGCTGCCATCGACGCCGGTATGGCGTTCAGATGGCCACGCACACTGCCCATCGCCAGCGAGTCGGCGTCGAACTGATCGAGCTCGATGTCGCGCGAGAGCTTGTTGAGATCGTAGAAGCCCTCGCCCGTGCGCGAGAATAGCACCAGCCAGTTCCAGTTTATCTGCATGACGTCGGGCGCGGTCTCGCCCGCGATCTGGGTCGTCAGCCGCTCCAGATGCCCGGCCCAACCCGTGTACTCCGCTTTGACGGAGATATGCGGGTACTTCGCCTCGAACCGCCGGATCGTGGACAGATACGCGCGATGCACATCTGACCCGCCCCACCACGATAGCCGCAACGTCACCGGCGCCGCCGCACGCGCAGACACAGCCGCGACCGCCGCGCTACCGGCAAGGACGCCGCGCCGTGTGAGCCGCATCGTCATCCCTTCACGGACCCCAGCGAAATGCCTTCGACGAAGTACCGCTGCGCCACAAAGAACACGACGAGCGACGGCAGCAGCGCCAAGGTCGACATTGCCAAAATCTGGTTCCACTGCGTCGCCTCAGTGACGTCGATCGACATCTTGAGCGCGAGCGATACCGGATATTTTTCGACGCTCGACAGATAGATCAGTGGCCCCAGAAAATCGTTGATGCTCCACATGAACTGAAACAGCGCAACCGAAATCACCGCCGGCATGATCACCGGCACCACGACGTAGAACAGCACCTGCAAGCTGTTGCACCCGTCCATAACCGCCGCTTCTTCCATGTCGGGTGGAAACGAGCGCATGAACTGCACGATCATGAAGACGAAGAACCCCTCCGTCGCGAACGCCGAAGGCACATAAAGCGGCAAGAACGTATCCAGCCAACCGAATTCGCGGAACATCAGATACTGCGGGATCAAGAGCACGCTCTTGGGCAACAACACCGTCGCGATCAAGAGCGCAAACAAAAGCCGCTTGCCCGGCAGATTGAACCGCGCAAACCCGAACGCCACAATCACCGACGATATGACGGTGACAATCACCTTCGGAATGATGATCGCAAACGTGTTGGCGAGATAGGTCGCGAACGTGTACTCGGTGCTCGTCTGCCACCCCTTCTCGAACCCGTCCAGGGTAGGGTTCTGCGGAATGAATCCAATCGACGAAAAGATCTCCGAGTTCGGCTTGAACGCCCCGCCGATCATCCACAACAGCGGGTAGATCATGACGAACCCGACGCCGATCAGAATGCCGTAGCGCAACGTGGGCTGAAGGAGCTGGCGCGCGCTCATTTGGAATCCTGCGCGTAGAACACCCAGTAACGCGACGACGAAAACGCCGCCGCCGCGCACACGGCCGTCAACAAGAACAGCACCCACGTGATGGCGCTGGCATACCCCATCTCGAAATACTTGAACGCCTCTTCATAGATCATCAGCGGCAGCAGATAGGTCGACTTCAGCGGCCCGCCGCCCGTGATGATGTAAGGCGCATTAAACTCCTGAAACGCTTGGATCACCTGCATAACGAAGTTGAAAAACACGACCGGCGTCAGGATCGGCAACGTGATGCGCCAGAACGTGCGCCACGGCCCCGCGCCGTCAATCTTCGCCGCCTCGTAAAGATCCTGCGGAATGGCCTGCAACCCGGCCAGGAAGATCACCATCGCCGACCCGAACTGCCACAGCCGCAGCAGCATGATCGTAAACATCGCACTGTCCGGCTCGCCCAGCCAATTGATCCCCTCGCCGCCGAGCCCGACCAGCATCTGATTGATCAACCCGTCGCCCGCGAACACATACCGCCACACCACCGCGATGGCGACGCTGCCGCCCAGGATCGACGGCAGGTAGTACGCCGTGCGGAAGAACCCGATGCCGACAAGCTTGAAGTTCAGCACGTAGGCGATGAACAACGCGAACGCGAGCTTCAACGGCACCGTGATGAAAACGTAGAGCAACGTGACGCCGAGCGATTGCTTGAACGTATGATCGTCGGCGAGCGCCGCATAATTCTCCGCACCGACGAACTGCGCCGCAGCAATGGGGTTCTGCAGTTGATAGTCGGTGAAACTGAGCGCCAGCGACGCCACAAACGGAAACATCGTGAAAACGACGAGCCCGATGATGAACGGCGAAAGATAGGCAAGCCCCTCGGCGCGGTTCGCATACATGTTCAGCCTTCTTCCCCCGTCGCCCGCCTGGGCGGGAGAGGGGCCGGGGGGGAGGGTGGGAGGTCGCGCAACGCGGTGACTTCGGAATTCGCTATAGCGGTGGTGCTTGTTGTGATTGCCGGTGTGCAGTGGAGAGTCCCACCCTCACCCCCGGCCCCTCTCCCGCCCAGGCGGGCGAGGGGTGAAGAACGGCGTTGATCGCAGAACATCATATCTCTCCCGTCCGCACGGCAACGCCGTCGCGATCGAACAGATGACAGCGCGCCGGATCGACCGAGAGGGGCAGCGTCGCGTCCTGCGCCACCGGCGTCTCACCCGGCAGCTTCACGACCACAACGCCGCCGCCGTCGAGCGCCACGTGCGCAATCGTCTCCCCACCCAGAGGTTCGACCAGGATGATGCGCCCCTTGAACACGCGTCCCGCGCCGCCTTGCGCCAACACAAAATCCTCCGGCCGCACACCCACCTTCACGGCATCGCCGACGCCAAGCCGCGCGTGGTGAAAGGGCAGGGCCATCGGCCCGTCGCCGAGCACGACATTCGTCGCGCCGCCGCCGGCCGCCGCGACCTTCGCGTCGAGAAAATTCATCTTCGGCGAACCGAGAAAGCCCGCGACGAAAACATTGGCCGGCCGCCGATAGAGATCGAGCGGCGCGCCGACCTGCTCGATCCGCCCGCCGTTCAGCACCACGATGCGGTTCGCCAATGTCATCGCCTCGACCTGATCGTGCGTCACATAGATCATCGTCGTGCCCAGCTGCGCATGCAGCCGCGCCAACTCCACCCGCATCTGCCCGCGCAACGCCGCATCGAGATTGGACAGCGGCTCGTCGAACAGAAACACATCCGGCTCGCGCACGATCGCCCGACCGATAGCGGCCCGCTGCCGCTGACCACCCGACAACGCCCGCGGTTTGCGGTCGAGCAAATCGCCCATCTGCAAAATATCCGCCGCCCGCGCGACCTTCGCCTTGACCTCCGCCGCACTCATGCCGCGGATCTTGAGCCCGAACGCCATGTTGTCCGCGACCGTCATATGCGGATAGAGCGCATAGGACTGAAACACCATCGCGATCCCGCGCTTCGACGGATGCACATGCGTCACGTCGCGCGCGTTGATGTGCACGCTTCCCGACGTCGGCGTCTCAAGCCCCGCGATCAACCGCAAGAGCGTGGACTTGCCGCAGCCCGAAGGACCCACGAACACCGCGAACTCGCCCGGTTCGACCGAAAGGCTCAAACCCTTGATGATTTGCGCCCCGCCGAACGTCTTGACGACGTCGCGCAACGCGACACTGCTCTGAGCCACGCTCTCCCCGTTCAGTCGCTTCTTTTTTATTGGCGCAGAAGCGCAGGTTTCGTCTATAGGAAACCGGTGTCATATTCAATCAAAACGCGCCCGACACGCGCCGTCGCATGCGCGCTCGTCCTTAACGCGTTCGCAGCAAACGCGCACGCGCGCACGCTCGCATTCCCCGGCGCGGAAGGCGCCGGCCAATTCGCACAAGGCGGCCGCGGCGGCGCCGTCTACAAGGTGACATCGCTCGAAGACAGCGGCGACGGCACACTCCGCGCCGCGATCGAAGCGAAAGGCGCGCGCACCGTGGTGTTCGATGTGTCCGGCACGATCACACTTGCGACGCCGCTCAGGATCGAAAACCCGCAGATCACCATCGCCGGCCAAACCGCCCCGGGCGACGGCATCACGCTGCGCGCCCAACCGCTCATCATCGCAGCCGACGACGTGATCGTGCGCTACATCCGCTCGCGCCTCGGCGACTCCGGCGCGCAAGCCGACGCACTGACGGTGACGAAGGGCCGTAACATCATCATCGACCACGTCTCCGCCAGTTGGTCCACCGACGAAGCCCTCTCACTCTCCAGCCGCTTCAACCCACCCGAAAACGGCTTCTACGACGTGACAGTGCAGTGGTCGATCATCTCCGAATCCCTCGACCGTTCGACGCACGAGAAAGGCCGCCACGGCTACGGCACACTGATCCGCGCCTCGAACGGCGCACGCCTGTCGTTCCACCACAATCTCTGGGCCCACCACCAAGCCCGCATGCCCCGCCCCGGAAACTACAAAGACGTAAGCCTCGACGCGGAAGGCCCCATCATCGATTTCCGCAACAACGTCTTCTACAACTGGGGCGGCGACCCGGAAGCCAACCACACAAAAGACGGTCCGCTCGCCGGCACCGGCCGCATCGACAAACTAGCGGCAGGCTACAACGCCGACACCAACGCCGCCGTCACGGTGAACTTTATCAACAACGCCTACAAACGCGGCCCCGACTCCCGCGCCAACCTCATCTTCTGCGAACACGACCAAGCCGCCAGCGCCTACCTCGCCGGCAATGCCATGAACGGCAAAATCCCCGCCGACCAATGGACCCTGGTCGCGTGCGACCCGCCGACCGCTTACCGGTTGCAGTCGCCGGCACCCATCGCTGAGCCAACCACGGAAACGGCAACCGCCGCATACAAACGCGTGCTGGCGACCGCCGGCGCATCAAAGGCGCGCGATGCCGTCGACAAACGCATCGTCACCGAAGTGCGAACGGGCAGGGGCCGCATCATCGACAGCGAAAAATCCGTCGGCGGCTGGCCAACCCTACGCTCTCGCCCCGCCCCACAAGACACCGACGGCGACGGCATGCCCGATGCGTGGGAACGCAAACATAAACTGGACCCGCTGGATCCGACCGACGGCCCATCGCCTGCGAGCGAGGGCTACACCAACCTCGAACACTACCTGAATGCGCTAGCGCGCTAACCACCCGCCATCGACGGCGAGGATCGTGCCATGCACGTAGTCCGACGCGCTCGATGCAAGGAACACGGCCGCGCCGCCAAGATCTTCCGGCGTCCCCCAACGCCCCGCCGGAATGCGCGCGAGAATATCGCGGCTGCGTGTCGGGTCGTTGCGCAACACTTCGGTGTTGTTCGTCGCGAAATACCCGGGCGCGATGGCGTTGACGTTGATGCCTTTCGCGGCCCACTCGTTCGCCATCAGCCGCGTGAGCCCTGCAAGCCCGCTCTTCGCCGCCGTGTAGGAGGCAACGCGAATGCCGCCCTGGAACGACAGCATCGACGCGATGTTGATGATCTTGCCGCGTCGCCCCGTGTCCAGCATGTGCCGCGCCGCAGCCTGCGCGAGAAAGAACGCGGACTTCAGATTGACGTCCAGCACCTCGTCCCAATCCGCCTCGCTGAAGTCGACCGCGTCCGCGCGCTTGATCGTCCCCGCATTATTGACCAGCACATCGACGCCGCCCAGCTTCTCGACGCAGTCCTTGACGATCCGCGTCGCCTGCTTGGCCGAACGCAAATCCGCTTCGATCCAGTGCAGCTTTCGGCCCGCGGCGCGAACCAACGCCTCGGTCTCTTTCGGATTGGTCCGCCCGACAGCCGCGATATCGGCCCCGGCGCCCGCAAGCGCCACAGCGATCGCCGCGCCCAGCCCCGTATTCGCGCCGGTGACGACCGCGCCCTTGCCGGAAAGATCGAAGAGCGCGCCGCTCACTTCAGATCGTCGATCGGAACGGCGTCCATGTCGGTGTAGTCGAGGTTCTCCCCGCCCATCGCCCAGATGAAACTATAGGCGGCGGTCCCCGCACCCATATGGATCGACCACGGCGGCGAAATCACCGCCTCTTCGTTCTTCACAACGATGTGCCGCGTCTCGCCGGGTTCGCCCATGAAGTGGAACACGCGGTCCTCATCCTTCATATCGAAATAGAAATAGATCTCCGACCGCCGCTCATGCCGATGACACGGCATGGTATTCCACACGCTGCCCGTCTTCAGCGTCGTCAAGCCAAGTAGCAACTGCGCCGACTTGCAGATATCGGGGTTCACATACTGATTGATCGTGCGTTCGTTCGAGGTCTCGCGCGCCCCGCGCTCCATCGGCTTCGCCCGATCGGTGGCAATCTTGAACGTCTCCGTCCGCGTATGAGAAGGCGTGCTGGCGAGGTAGAACTTAGCCGGCGTCGCCGCATCGCGCGACTCGAACAACAACTCCTTCGTCCCCATCGGCACATAGATCCCGTCGCGAGGCTGCAGAGGATAGGTCTCGCCGTCCACGACCACGCGGCCCGGTCCGCCGATATTGATGACGCCGATCTCGCGCCGCGTCAGAAACGGCTCGCCGCCCGCCCGCATCGGCTCAAGCTTCAAAGTCTTGCCGACAGGCTTCGCGCCGCCGATGACGAACCGCTCGACGTGGCTGTGCGTTAAACTGATCTTGTCGTCCTGGAAAAATCCACTGACCAGGTAATGATCGCGCAAACGCTGCGTGCTCAAGCCCACGATCATGTCCGGATGCGTGGCTTGCAGGGTCTTGATGGACATGTGATCTCCGATAGGCGAGAGGGCTAAGCCGTAAGCGCAAGCTTGCTGTCTTGCGTCTGATCCAATTTGTACGCGCGCTTCACCAAATTGTAGGCAAGGTCCGCGGCGACGGCGAACGCCTCGTCTTGATCAAGACGATGCTCGCACACAAGCCGCGCGAGGAACGCGCAGTCCACGCGCCGCGAAACATCGTGGCGCGCCGGGATAGACATGAACGCCCGCGTGTCGTCGTTGAAGCCGACAGTGTTGTAAAAGCCCGCCGTCTCCGTCGTCTGCTCGCGGAAGCGCCGCATGCCCTCCGGACTATCGTGAAACCACCACGCCGGCCCAAGCTTCAACACCGGATAATGCCCGGCCAGCGGCGCCAACTCGCGCGCATACGACGTCTCATCCAGCGTAAACACGATCAGCGACAAACGCTTCTCGTTCCCGAACCGGTCGAGCAGCGGCTTCAACGCCCGCACGTAGTCCGTCGCCTGCGGAATATCGGCACCCTTATCAGGCCCATACTCGCGGAACAGCAACCGATTGTGATTGCGGAACGAACCCGGATGGATCTGCATCACGAGACCGTCGTCGACGCTCATACGCGCCATCTCGGTCAACATCTGCGCCCGGAACAATTCCGCATCGCCAGGCGTGAACGACCCGCTCGTCACCGTACGGAACAACCGCTCAGCATCGACATCCTGCAAATCGGCCGTCGCCGCCGTCGGATGCCCGTGATCCGTCGACGTCGCGCCGGCCTCGATGAACGCCCGCCGCCGCACGCGATGCGCCTCAAGGTACCCGCGCCATGACCCGACATCCTTGCCGGTCAACTCAGCGAACCGTTTCAACGACGCGGCAAAATCCTGATGCTCCGGATCGGTCACCGAATCCGGCCGATACGCCGTCAGCACGCGCCCCGCCCAGCCGCTCGTCGCGATGTCGCGATGATGGGCAAGCGTGTCGCAAGGCCCTTCCGTCGTCGTCAGCACTTCGATGTTGAACCGATCGAACAACGCCCGCGGACGGAACGCCTCCGTCTCAAGCTTCGCGTTGATCGCATCGAAATAAACATCTGCCGTCTCTTCATCGAGCGCGACGGTCATGCCGAACAACTCGACGAACACGTGGTTCAACCACAGCGCCGATGGCGTCCCGCGAAACAGATGAAAATTCTTCGCGCACAATCGCCACGCATCGCGCGGCTTGGTCCGCTGCGCGCCGCTGCGCGACGCTACGCCCAGCCGATCTAGCCCAATGCCTTGGCTGTAGAGCATGCGATAGAGATAATGATCCGGTGCAAGCAGCAGCTCGGTCGCGTTAGCGAACGGCGCATTCTCGGCAAACCAAATCGGGTCGGTATGCCCGTGCGGACTAATGATCGGCAGACCGCGCACCGACTGATAGAGCCGCCGCGCCATGTCCCGCGTCGCCGGATCGGGCGGAAACAGGCGATCGTCGTGAAGCCTAAGCTGGCGCGCCATCGGTCCTAACGTTTCCCGGACGGTGCGTCCCGCAACCGCCATCAGTCAATTAGGTAACCGGTGTCATACGAGAAGGCAAGCCACCGGAAGGCCACACTTTGGAGGCGACCTCAGCCGACGCGCGCCGAGGAATCCCGCACCACAAGCCGCGCCTCGATCTCGTCGCTCGCCTGCGGATCAGGTTCCGTGCCGATGAGTTTCTCGGCAGCCATCCGCCCCATGTCGCGGATCGGCACGCGCACCGTCGTTAATGCCGGCCACACCCGCGTCGCCAACGGACTGTCGTCATAGCCCACGACGGAGAGGTCTTCGGGAATGCGCAGACCCTGCGCATAAGCCGCCTTGTAGACACCGGCCGCCATCTCGTCGTTGCTGGCGAAGATCGCCGTCGGCCGCGGCTTCTTCGCCAGCAAAACCTCCGCGCACTTCACACCGCTCTCGAACGAATAGGCCCCCTCGACGGTCAACTTCGGCGACAGCTTCAACCCATGCGCCGCCAAAGCACCGACGAATCCCTCGCGCCGCTCGTGCGCCGAACGATAATGCGAGGGCCCGGTAATGAAACCGATTTCCTTGTGCCCCAACGCCGCCAAATGCTCGCCTGCTTCGGCCGCGGCGGTGCGATCATGCGACACGATCATCCGCTCAGGTTCGTCCAGCGGCGTCGAAGCAATGCGCACATACGGACAATCGATCTCGTTCAAAAGCTGAGCCAGGTCTTCATTTTCCGACACCGGCGGGATCAGCACCACGCCGAACAGCTTCTGCCGCTCGACGAACGAGCGCACATCGTCGAGGAACGACGGGCTGTTGCGGTCACACGGATGCACGACCAGTTCGTAACCGGATGCCCGCACGCAATCGAGAACACCCTGCTGGATGTTGACGATGTATTGTGCGTTCGGATTGTCGTAGATCAGCCCCAGCAGAAACGACCGCCGGAACGCCAACCCGCGCGCCTGCGGATCGGGCGCGAACCCCGTCTTCGCGATGATCGCGTTGACTTTGATCCGCGTCTCTTCGCGCACGTAAGGCGACTTGTTGATGACGCGCGAGACGGTCTTCTTCGACACCGCCGCCATCCGCGCGATATCGTTAATCGTGGTGCGCTTGCGGCTGCGATCGTTGTCGGCTGCAGGCGGCGCCGATGTGGCGGCCGGCGGCGGCACGGAACCCCTACGCGCTGACATCGATCGTTTCTTTGTCCGACTCGTTCGAACGTTCATAGCCTTGAGCCCTCAGTCAGTGCCAGGGCCGCGGGGCGCACAGGCGCGCGCCCGCGACGAAGAATGCGCTTCAACGTTGCTCTGACACCGGTTACCATTGTTGATATTGCTCAGGTGCAGCGCGCATGTCGACTGAGACTTTGGCCCGCCAAGACGTAATCCGCGTCGCAGCCGACGACGACGTGGCGGTCGCGCTACGTCCGCTCGCGGCCGGCACGGAGGTCGAAGTCGCCGGCACGCGCATCACTTTGCGCACCGACATCCCAAAGGGCCATAAGATCGCAACCCGCGCCATCGCGCAGGGTGTCGGCGTCCGCAAATTCGGCTGGCCCTTCGGCAAAGCATTGCGCGACATCGCCGTCGGCGAGCACGTCCACACCCACAACGTCGCGACCCGCCTCGAAGGCGTTGAGGACTACGACTTCCGCCCCACCATCCCGCGCGGCGCGATGGCGTCGGCTCGTACCTTCCAAGGCTACCGCCGTAACGACGGCAGGGTAGGGACGCGCAACGAAATCTGGATCCTCTGCACCGTCGGCTGTGTCGCCCGCACCGCGGAGCGCATCGCACGCATCGCCAACGAACGCTTCGCCGGCCGCGTCGACGGCGTGCACGCCTTCACGCACCCCTTCGGCTGCTCGCAGCTGGGCGACGATCTGTCGAACACACGCCGCGTCCTCGCAGCGTTAGCGGTGCACCCAAACGCAGGCGGCGTCCTCGTCATCGGCTTGGGCTGCGAGTCCAACCAACTCGACGCGCTCCTCGCCGAACTACCAGCCGCCGACCGCGATCGCGTACGTGGCTTCAGCGCGCAGAAAGTCGACGACGAAACCGAAGAAGGCCTCGCCGCTGTCGAACAACTCGTCCAAATCGCCGAACGTGACAAACGCGAAGCTTGCCCACTCTCATCGCTCGTCATCGGTTTGAAATGCGGCGGCTCCGACGGCTTCAGCGGACTCACCGCGAACCCGCTCGTCGGCGCGATCGCCGACCGCGTGGCCGACGCAGGCGGCACGCCCATCCTGACCGAGATCCCCGAAGTCTTCGGCGCCGAACGCCTGCTCATGGCGCGCGCGCGAGACCACGCCGTCTTCGACGGCATTGTCGCCGTCGTGAACGATTTCAAACGCTACTTCCTCGATCACAACCAGCCGGTCTACGAAAACCCATCACCCGGCAACATCGCCGGCGGCATCACGACACTCGAAGAAAAGTCGCTCGGCGCAGTGCAGAAAGCGGGCCACGCCACGGTCACGCAAGTCCTGCGCTACGGCCAGCGCGTGACGAAGTCGGGTCTCGCCTTCCTGGAAGCACCCGGCAACGACGCCGTGTCATCGACCGCTCTGGTGGCGGCCGGCGCGACGATCGTCCTCTTCACCACAGGCCGCGGCACACCGCTCGGCTTTCCCGCGCCGACATTGAAGATTGCCTCGAACTCCGCATTAGCCACGGCCAAACCGAAGTGGATCGACTACGACGCCGGCACACTCCTCGACGGCAAGTCGCTCGAAACCGCAGGAGACGAACTCCTGGACCTGGTGATCGAAACCGCCTCCGGCAAACCAGCGCGCAACGAACAGAACGGCGAACGCGAAATCGCCATCTGGAAGCAAGGCGTCACACTGTGAACATCCGTGCACAAGCGACGCCCGCCCTGACGACACAGACCTTGGCCAACGCCAAACCCGCACTGCAACGCCTCCGCTACGATCGCAGCAAGACCCAAATCGGCATCGTCCATTTCGGCCCGGGCGCCTTCCATCGTGCGCACCAAGCCTTCTACGTCGACGAACTGCTCGCGACTGATCCGCGTTGGGCGATCAGCGCCGTATCGCTGCAAAGCCCGGGCGTGCGCGACGCCCTGAAGCCTCAAGACGCCCTCTACACGCTCGCCATCCTCGACGAAAAGCCCACCTACCGCGCCATCGGCGCGATCAAGGAAATCCTCGTCGCGCCCGAAGCAACGGAAAAAGTCTTCGCGCGCCTTACCGCGCCAACGACGCAAGTCGTCACGATCACGGTCACGGAGAAGGGCTACTGCCTCGACGCCGCCGGCGCGTTGAACGCAACGCATCATGCGATTCGTCACGACTGGTCCAACCCAACGCAGCCTCAAACTCTGATCGGCCACCTGACCGAGGCCTTGCGCCGCCGCCGCGCTAGCGGAACAAGCCCGTTCGCCGTCATCTCCTGCGACAACATCACAGACAACGGCAGACGCCTGCGCAACGCGGTGCTGACCTACGCACAAGACATCGACCGCGATCTCGCCGCCTGGATCGAAGGCGAAGTCGCCTTCCCGCGCACCATGGTCGACAGCATCACCCCCGCCACCGACGACGCGCTGCGCGAACGCGTACACGCCGCGACGGGCCTCGCCGACGCCTGGCCCGTTCAGCGCGAAGCCTTCACGCAATGGGTGATCGAGGACGTGCCCGGCCTAGGTCCCGATTGGGCGCGGGTCGGCGTCACACTGACGGCGAACGTCGCCGCCCACGAACGCGCGAAACTCCGTCTTCTGAATGGCGCCCACTCAAGCCTCGCTTATCTGGGTTTGCTCAAAGGCTACGAGACGGTGGCCGACGCGATGCGCGACAAAGCGCTCGCCGCCTTCATCAAATCCCTGATGCTGGAAGACATCGCACCCACCGTGCGCCCGCCGAAGGAACTCGACCTCCACGCTTATATCGACGGCATCCTGGCGCGCTTCCGCAATCCGGCCGTGCGCCACCTGCTCTCGCAAATCGCCTGGGACGGTTCACAGAAACTTCCGTTCCGCCTCATGGGCACGATCGCTGACAACCTGATCAGCGGCGGACGCGTCGATCGCTTATGCCTGGCCGTCGCCGCGTGGATGCACTTCACCCGTCGCCAGGTGGACGCAAACCGCGCACTGGTCGACCCGCTGTCGTCAGCGATCGCACGCTGCGCCGGCGTTCGCGCCGACGCGGCGACGGAGGTCGCAGAGTACTTGAAGCTAACCGAAGTGTTTCCTGCGGCCTTGACCGGCAACAGCGAATTCCGCGCACGCCTGACGGACGCTTACGCCTCGCTGCGCTGAGCCATCACCGCGCGACGTCGATCAAACCGTGCCCGTAAACCGGATCGCGCCCCGGCGCACCGAGATCCCGCGCCTGCTTGCGCAGCGCATTGAACACCGCGGTCGCTTGTTTCGTATTGGGCTTCGTTAGCCGCCGCGCGAATGCCGCCGCCACGATAGGCGCTGCGTAAGATGTCCCCGATACCGCTTCGACAGACGCGGCCGACGTCGCCGCCGGCGCGTCGACCCCCATCGCCGCGAAGTCCACGGAATCGCCTTGGTTCGCATAGATGTAGATGCGGTTACCGGCATCCACCGCCGTCACGCCGATGACCTTGTCGTAAGCCGCAGGATACTGCTTCGCTCCGCGCGGCCCTTCGTTGCCGACCGCAGCGACAAGCACGTGACCCTTCTCGATCATCCGCTTCGTGATTTCTTCAAGCACGGGGTTCGCCGGTCCCGCTAGGCTAAGATTGATCACCGCGACTTGCTGCCGTGAGAGCCAGTCGAGCGCACGCGCAATCGAATACGCCGAAGCGATCTCCTGACCGTCGCGCATCTCCGTGAAGACGTTGGCGGCGACGATGCTCGCACCCGGTGCCGCTGCCGCTAGCCGCGAAGCAACCGCCGTCCCATGTTGCACATCCGCCTTCGAGCCGTCGCCGAACTGCCGCTGCGTGACCTTCACCTGCGCCAGCATTTGATGATTGGCCGCGATGCCGGCATCGACGAGGCCGATCTTCGCGTTCGTACGCTTGACCCGTGAAGGCTTCGCGGAGGAAAGCAGTGTGGCTAGGGCAGGGCGGCCAGCAGGCTCATAGATGTGATTGAACGTTGCCGTGCCCTTCGGATCAATCGAGCGAAGGTGCTCGATCACCTGCTCCTCAGATCGCCCCTTCGGCACGGCGATACGCATCATCTGCACATGTACCGCGTGAAGCCGCTGCTCCTCAATCACCTGCAGCCCCGCCGCGCGGACACGAGATGCGCCGTCACGCCGCGCCGACATGAAGATGACCTCGCCGCTGCGAACGCGGTCGCCGCGCTCGTTGCGCCAAACGGCGAACGGCGCGCGATCACCCTCGCGCGATACATGCTCGCCCTGCTTCGAAGACCCGGACGTGCCGCTGCCCGAATTGTCGCTGCGGTCTTCGCTTTCCTTGCCCGAGCTCGACTTGCCCGATCCGGAACTGTCGTCCTCGCGGCCGGCACGATCGGAATCGCCCTCGACTTTGCCTGAGCCCGGACCGCTGGAATCTCTGTCGCGATCGGCGACCTCACGATCGCGGTCATCGCTCCGATCGCTGTTGCGATCTTCTCGCTCACGGTCGCTGCCGCTTCGATCAGCGTCGCGCTCTGCTCGGTCCGAGCGATCCGACACGTCGCGATCCTCGCCGCCGTGTTTGGCGAAGAGGGGCGCGGAAAGCATGATCAGCAATAATAGCGACACCGTGGCGGCGGCGAGCAAACGCGGCCCGCCACGCAGAAACTGCAGGCGTCCTATGGTAAATGTGCGACCCACGCTCGCCATATCTCTGTCACTACAACCTTGCCCGGCCCCTCAGGCGGCTTGCAACATACACACACTTCAGGCTGGAATAAATTCCGGCAAGCGTTCTTTGGTTACGAGCCACATGTCCGAACCCCAGGATCAACTGCGAAAAGGTGTGGCGCAATTGCTGCCGCGTCTGCGCCGTTTTGGTCTGGCGCTGACGGGAAGCCGTGAAGACGGCGACGATATGGTGCAAGGCGCCGTCGCCAACGCGCTCAGCCGGCCCGATCAATGGACCCCCGGTGCGCGTCTTGACGGTTGGCTGTTCACCATGATGCAGGACTTATGGAGAGACGAAGTGCGTAGGCGTAAGACAAGCGGGACCAAAGCGGCCGCCACCATTGCCGGCGCCGACAAAAGCGTGGACGGCAGGCGTGTCACCGAGACGCTGCTTATGCTGTCCCAAACGCGCGAGCGCTTTGCGCGCCTCCCGGATGATCAGAGAATGGCGCTGGCGCTGGTCGTGATCGACGGCTTGTCGTACCGCGACGCCGCGGAGCAGCTGGATATTCCGGTCGGCACCCTCATGAGCAGACTGTCGCGCGCCCGCGAGGCATTGCGCACGATGATCGATGAAGACAACAAGCCGCCGATGCTGAAATCGGTTGCGGGCGAATAGAAGAACAATGACGTTTGTGACGAACGAAAAACTGGCAGCCTACGCAGACGGCGAACTCGACGACGTCGAATCCGCGCAGCTATCGCGCGCGCTCGCCGACGACGAACTGTTGCGCGCGCGCCTCGCACGCATCACATCGCTCGACAATCAACTGCGCGCCGCCTTCGAGCTGGAAGAAGAAGAAAACATACCGCACCGCCTCGTGCGCATGCTCGCGCCTGAGGTGCGTCAGACATCCGTGTATGGACGCATGCGTCAGTGGATTCCGGCAGGCGCAGCAATCGCGGCCGGCGTTGCAGGGCTCGCCATCGGCGGCATGCTGCCCGCGCAAAGCGACGACGGCTGGTTGAAGCAGGCCGACGGCTCGTTCGCGCTCGCGGGCGCCGTCCAATCCGCAGCCGACCACACGCCGTCGGGCTCGCGCTTCGTCGTAGGTTCGATCGCAGCTCAACCCATCGTTAGCTTCGTCGCCGGCGACGGTCGCCTATGCCGTGAGCTGCAAATCGAAGAGGCAAAGGTAGCAAGCCACGCCGTCGCTTGCCGCGAACAAGGCGCATGGCGTGTCGAAGCATTGGTTCGTAGCAAGACGCAAAGCGACGCCACCGGCTATCGTCCGGCCGGCGGTGGTCGTGACCCCGCCATCGATGCCGTGCACGCACGGCTGAAGATAACATCGGTGATGGACGCTACAGCGGAAGACGCCGCGATCGCCGCCGGTTGGTCAGCGAAATAACCTATTCGTGCGTCAGCGCACGCCACGTGAGCGTTAGGCCCGCGCCGCCGTCCGGACTTCCGTCCGACAATCCGGCGAACGCGTAAACGTTCATGCGCAAATCTTCGCCGACGTCGAAGCGCACATAGGCGCTAACCTCCGCCGGATCCGGGGCATTGTCGTAGGCGGCCTCGCGCCAATCGACGGAGGTGCCGATTTCGGTCGTGCTGCCGAGCGGCGTCGATACCCCTGCCGACAACAGCCACCCGTCCTCACGCGGTCGCGTCGCCGAGCTGCCGAGAAACCGCCGCCCGGCGTCGGCATAAATCGTCAAAGAGTCGAAGTCTTTGGTCAGCGACGTCAGCGCGACGAAGTCGGTCTCGCCGCTGCCCAGCCCCTCGTCGTCATCGCCGGTCGGAAAACGCACGCGTCCAATCAAGTCGAGATACAGCCGCTCCGGCTTCCACGACACCGTGTAGGTCGTCGCGAATGAGACGTCGCCGATGCCGCTGGCGCTGCGATTGATGCCGGCGGACTCGACCTCGTCGTCGACGACGGAGGCAGGGCCGTCGACCTGCAGGAAGGGTACGGTTACTTTGAACGACCAAGGCGCAGTGGTGTAGCGCGCCGCCACGAACTCGTAGAACACAGTCGTGTCTTCGGGCTGGTCGTAATCGCCTTCGGACCACTCCGCCCCGGCGATGAAGCTCAGCCGCCCGGCGGCGTTGGCGGCGGAAACGAAGCAACAAGCCGTCAACGCTGCGATGAAGCAAACGCTTCGAAATCGAACCATTAAGCTCCCCCCGGAGCGATCACCGAATGCCCGCACGAATCAAGTTGCGGACCGCAACGCCTAGGTCGCGGCGGCGATACCCCCAAGTCAAGCGAACCACCCGGATAAGCCGCGCAATGGCCGCCGTCTGTTGCCTCTTAAGCATTGTTGCGCGGTCACGCGCGTGATTCAGTGACACAAAGGGAATCGCCGAACGGTTAAGGAGACGCTGCGTGTCGTTGCTGCTCAATCTAGTTCTCGCAGCCGCCGTGTTGGCCGCAGCCGACGCGCCGACGACGCATGCGGCCGCGCAGGCTGAGCCAGCGCCTGCCGCCGACCTCGCCACGTTGGGTCAAGGCATCGACGCCGTCGACCTCATCGACGACACCGGCAAGCATGTACGTTGGGCCGATCTAAAGGGCCGCCCGCGCGCCGTCTTCTTCGGCTTCACCCGCTGCCCCGTCATCTGCCCGGTGACCGTGTGGGAGATCGACGCCGCGCTTGAGAAGATCGGTCCAGGCGCCGAAAAGGTGCAGATGAACTTCGTGACGCTCGATCCCGCGCGCGACACGCCCGAGACGATGAACAGCTACTTCACAAGCTTCAAAGCGCGAATGCGCGCTCTGACGGGCAGCAGCGCAAACATTGCGCGCGTCGCAAAGTCCTTCGACGTCGTGCACAAGAAGGTGGCGCTCAGCAAAGGCGACTACACGCTGGATCACACCGCCGCCGTCTTCCTGATCGATGAGAAAGGCCGCGTGGTCGACGTCTTGGGCTACGGCACGCCGCAGGACGTGATGATCAACCGCTTCAAGCAGCTGCTCGCCCTGGAGTAAGGGGTGGGGCGCGGCGAGGGACCGCGCCCCGTTAGTCGTCACAAACCGAAAGCGAAGTCGTCGATCGTGACGGTATTCGCGGCGACACCCAACAGAGTGATCGTATCGCCGCCGATGGTGATCAGCGTATTCCCGCCCTGCGCCGCAATGCTGACGTTGGCGCCAAAGTTTCCGGCATTGATCCCAAGCGACGCCAAGAGGCTCAACCGGTCCTGACCGCCGGCCGGGTTCGAGTCGAAACCGACGATCGTGTCGTCGTCGAAGCCCAGACCGAACCGGATGATGTCGTTGCCCACCCCGCCCGTGATGTTGTCGTTGCCCGCGCCGCCGATGATGATGTCGGCGCCGCCGCCGGCGTTGATGGTATCGTTGCCGCCTTGGCCGTCGATGAGATTGTCGCCGCCGTTGACGTTGATATTGTCGTTGCCTTGGCTACCAATGATGTTCTCGATCGCGTTCAGCGTATCGGTGCCGGTTTGTGCGCTCGTCGCCGCGGTTGTGGTGACAGTCGCGCCGGCTGTTGTGCCCGACAGGTCATAGGTGTCGGTTCCGTTGCCGCCGTTGATCGTGTCGTTGCCGTCGCCAATGACGGCCACGAACCGGTCGGACCCGAAGCCGCCGTTCAGCGCGTTGCTTCCCACGCCGCCCGTGATCACGTCGTCGCCCAAACCACCGCTGACGTTCTCGACACCCGCGATCGAGTCGAAGCCCGATGCCGTGCCGGCCGTCAGGTCGACGGTGACACCCGTGAGACTCAGCCCGTAGTTCAGCGTGTCGTTGCCGGCCAGGAGATCCAAGTCGACATGCTCGACATTGCTGACGACCCCGCCCGCGACGCTAACGAGAGAGCTGCCCAGGAACAACACGTTCAGCGTGTTGGCGCCCGTCGTGCCGGTGATGGTCAGAGTGTCCTCATCGTCACCGCCGTCCACGGTGTCCGACCCGTTGCCGATGGCATAGAGAATGTGGTCATTCCCCGCGCCGCCGAGAACCGTGTCGTTGCCGCCGCCGGCGTCGATCGTGTCATCGCCGCCTTGGCCGTCGACCAGGTTGCTGCCGCCGTTGACGACGATGGTGTCGCCGCCTTGGCTGCCGATATAGTTGGCGATGCTGATCAGAGTATCCGTACCGGCCTCGGCGCTGGTCGCCGAGGTGGTGGTGATGATCGCCCCTTCGGTTGTCCCGGCAAGCGTGTAGGTGTCGGTCCCGTTGCCGCCGTTGAAGATGTTGTTGTTCTCATCCCCCGCGAACGTGTCGTTGCCCGAGCCGCCGGTGACATTCTCCACGCCGCTGATCGACGTAAAGCCCGTCGCCGTTCCGGCCGCCAGATCGACTGAGATGCCGGCCGTCGTGATCAACCCGCCCGGCGGATCGTACGACAGGGTGTCGTCGCCGTCGTCCAGATGCGCTTGGTAGGCTTCGATGGCGCTCACGGCGAGACCGGGAATGCTGTTGATCGCACCGCCGCTGAAGCGAACATTCAACGTGTCGTTGCCGTTCGTGCCACGAATGCGGACCGTGTCGAAGTCGGCGCCGCCGTTGACAGTGTCGCTTTCGTCGCCCAAGCGGAAATCGATCATGTCGTCGCCGGCGCCGCCGTTGACGGTGTCGTTGCCCTGGCCGCCGTCGAGAATGTCGTTCTCGTCGCCGCCGTTCAGCGTGTCGTTGCCGCCGTTGCCGAAGATGATGTCCTGACCGGCGGTGCCGTTAAGCGTGTTGCCGGCGTTGTCGTCGAAGATGTAGTCGCCGGTGACGATGGTCGGTTCGGACTCGATCGTTTCCGCCGCGCCGAAGTCGTCGACATAATTGACGACGACTTTGACGGGCTTGTTGACCTCGTCTTGCGAGGGCGTGAACGTCAGATCCGTCGCCCCGTCGATGTTGACCCACTCGGTCCCGTTGTGAACCATCCACTGGACGTCGAAGGTGGACGTCGTCGTCCCATCTTCGTCGAAGATCGTCTCGACCAGCGCCGTCAAGGTCAGTGTCTCTGTCGGCGACGTGTCGTCGATCTCGATAGCGCCCTGCGGCGGATCGTTGACGTTCAAAACCGGCGCGGTAGCGGCCGAAGTCACCGTTTCGGTCGTGCCCCCGTCATCCGTATACGTGACGGTGACGCGCAGCGGCTTGTTGACCTGCGGCTGATCCGGCGCCAGGAATTCCGTGATGGCCCCCGGAATGTCGGTCCAAGTAAGACCGTCGAATTGCTGCCATTGATAGTTGAACACCGCGCCGTTCGTGCCGTCGACGTCGGTGAAGGCGATGCTCGCCGTCAGCAGCTGATCTTCCGTCGGCGTCGTGTCGTTGATCAGAACCGTGCCCACCGGCGGATCGTTGACGTTGAGCACCGCCTCCGTCGGCGCCGAGAACACTTCCTCGATCACGCCGTCCGCATCCGCATAAACCGCGCGGACGCGCAGCAGCGCGCCCACTTCCGCGTCGCCCGGCCGGAATGTGGGGCCGGTCGCTTTGATAACTTCGCCCAGAACGTCGAACTCGATGTCCGCGAAGAGGCCCGGGGCGGTTTCGATCTGCCAGAAATACTGGATCGGCACGGTGATCGCGCCCGTCGGATTGCCGGGCGAGATGTTGTCCGGATCGGTCACGCCCAACGCGCTGACCGTCAGCAGTTGGTCTTCCGTGGGCGTCGTGTCGCTGATCGTCAGCAAGCCCAAGGCGCTGGAATTGTTGCCGCTGAGCACGAGCGCTTGGTCCGCAAACTGCAGCCGTTCGATGTTGCGCACGCGGTCGACGCCGTCGATGCCGAGCCCCACGCCCAGCGCCGGATCGTCGTGTGAGATCGTAATATACCCGTCGCCGTCAACGTCGACGCCGCCGCCTTCGATACCGTAGTTGGCGATGACGTCCGAGAAACGCGCCGTGTCGAAATCGGCCGTCTCGGACGTCAGAATCTCGCGAACGATGCGGATCTGGCTCGGATTGATGGTGCCTGCGAACATCTGCTCCTGGAACTCGGTCATGCTGTTCGCACGGAACAGTTCGAGGTCCGGATTGTTCGGGTCGCGAATGCTGAGAGAGACCTTCAGATAGGCGTCGCCGTCGATCAGATCGTTGCCGCCGCGGCCCTCGATCAGATCGCTGCCGGCGCCACCAAGAATGATGTTGCCGCCGGTGAAGAACGTAAGCCCGTCGTTGAACAGCGGATTGGGGCCATCCTTCAGGCCAAAGATCAGGTCGAAGTTGGTCAGCTCGTGGCCAACCATGTCAGCCGCCGTTGCGTTGTCGCCATGCAGGATGTCGCTGAACGCGGTACCGGACAGGCCTTCAACGTCGCGGAAGCGATCGAGAATCGCATTCGGTGACGCGGGAATCGCCGGCGGCGCGAAGATCTCGACGTCCAAGTCGGCTTCGATGCCGGTGGTTTCGTTCTGATAGCTCGCCCAGTCGAAGCCGACCATGCCGTCGGCGCGGTCTTCACCCGGTCCCAAGACCAGGATGTCGTCGCCGCCCTCGCCGTCAAGACCGTCATCGCCGTTGTCGCCGATGAGAACGTCGTGGCCCAAGAACGTGCCGATGCCAAACGGATCCGCGTTGTCGCCGGCGATGCCGTCGCTGCCCTTGCCGCCCTCGATCCAGTCGTCGCCTTCGTTGCCGAAGACACCGTCGTCGGACTCGCCGGCCAGGATGAAGTCGTCGCCGCCGCCGCCGAATGTTTCCTTCGGATCCTCGCCGGCGACAACGAAGTCGTTGCCGAAGCCGCCGAGGATCAGGTCGACGCCTGACCCGGCATTGATGACGTCGTTGCCGTCGCCGCCCTGCAGGTTGTCGTCGCCGAACACGTCTTGCAGGATGTCGTCGCCGTTGCCGCCGAACAGGATGTCGTTGCCGGCGCCGCCCTCAAGCCGGTCGTTGCCTCCGTCGCCCCACAGCGTATCGTCGCCGATGCCGGCGATCAGGATGTCATTGCCTTCCGTGCCGCCCAGTACGACGTGATCGCCGCCCGTGAACTGAAGGTAGTTCGTATCGCTCCCAGGCGTCGCCGGATTGTTGCGGATGACCAGCGGATTGAAAATGCTCTCGCCCAGCGGATCCGCGTTGCCGTCCAGCCCCAAGCCTTCGTTGAACTGCCGCGATTTGTCGACCTCAAGGAAATAGGTCGGTGTCGAGAACACGTCACCTGGCAAGTGATCGAGCCCGGTGTTGCGCGCGATCATCCCCGCAAAAGAGTTCTGCTCAAGTTGCGTGACGAAGTTCAAGCCCGCGGTACGGAACAGATAGTAGAAGCGGTCGCCGTCTTGCAGCGCTTCAAGCTGCGTTTCGAACACGAAGTTGAACGTCGAGCCCAGAAGGCCGCCGAACGGCATCTGCTTTTCGGCCAGACCGCCGATCCAGAAGTCGATGTCGTCAACGCCCGTTGTCGTCCGTCCGTTTGCCAAATTGGCGTACGCGCCTTGGCTGTTCAGGAAGTCCAGACGGTCCTGTTCGTCGGGCGTAAACGTGTAGTCGCCGCTCGGGCCGTGAATCGTCACGGTTTGGCCTGTCACCAATGCCCAAGCGATGTCCCGCTTCTCGGCGGCCGTGTCGACATGCGGATTCTGCAACGCCTCATGCGTGCCGTAGGCCGCAATGAAGTTCACGACCGACAGTTCGTTCTTCGCGTTCATCGCGAAGTCGACCCAGCTGACGTAAGGTTTCAGCTGCGAGTCGCCGGTGCCGGCGTAGAATTCGCGCCGCGCTTCGTTCAGCGTTGCAACACCCGTTTCGCGTCCACGAGCCAGGTTGACCGTCGCCAAGTCCAGCGGCAGGCCTAACAAATTGTTGCGCAACGCCTCCGTGACAAACTCGTCGATCTCGTTGCCGACCTGGCGCGTCATACCGCGAATGATCGACGCCGCCATCTCGGTCTGGCTGGCCGCACCTTCCGCGAACTCGACCGGGTTCAAGAACCCTTCGATGAGGCCGATATGGTTAGCGTTGAAATCTTCGTCATAGCGGTCGATCGACTCTGTCAGCATCGAGTGGCCGAAGCGATAGACCGTGTGCGCGAACTCGGCCACGATCGACGGATCGATTGTGTAGTCGTACGAGATGAACACGTTGATCGCCGGTTGCACCTTGCGCGCGAATTCCTCGAACACGAGATGCTGGTACTGCATTTCGGTTCCGAACCGCGCCGCTTGGAACAGGCGCTCGCCGTTCCATGAGCCGTCGGGCAGCTTCCATTCGGCGATGAATGCTGCATCGCCCGTCGCCATGACGACGTCTTTCACCTGCTGGACCAAGCGGTTGTGTTCCGCGTGGAAAACGAAGTGAACCGTGGTCAGGCCGATATTCTCGTTGCCGCGCCCGTCGCCGGTGATGAAGTGGGCGTCGAGCATCTCGTCGTCATAGGTCGCCGCGTTGTTGTCGTCGGCCGTACTGTTCGTGTCGGAGTCGGCGACCGCGAGAATCTTCGGCGTCGCCGGGTTGTGATCATGGTCGACAAGACCGGGTGCCGCGTGATGCGCGATGTCGTCGAGGAACGCGTGGCCTGTCTTTATGGCGCCGGCTGTCGTGATGCCCGCGGCAGTGCCTTCTTTGAACCACGCGGTCGCGTGCTGCGCGTCCGGCTCCATGACCAGCTGCGCGTAACCGTTCGGGCCGGGAATGAACTTGCCGTACTGGTCGGTCTTCAGAAGCGGGACGTTGGTAACGTCATAGTCGTCGAGGATGATGCCCAGCATCTCCAAGGCTTGAGCCTTGACCTCGGCCCAGGTGGACAAGCCGCCATTCGCGCCTTCCAGCAGCTCGCCGGTAGCAACCGCATCGCCTTGGCTGTTGAGTTCATAGGCACGCAGGAACACCTGGTGCGAGGCGTGCGAGGTGTAAGTCTGGTTCTGGTCCACCCACGACGTCGTCGTGTTCGTTTGAGCGGCCTGCGCGGGCAGGGGGCCATCGCCGTCGGGATCGACCATCGTCGGGGTCGTCCGCGTCAGCACCATGAAATTGCTTTGACCGCCCTCAACGTAGAGCGGGTCGTCCGGCTGCAACGGAATGTAAACCGTACCGTTGTTCCCCTTCGTGACCAGGTCGAGGCCGTGATCGAAGAACTGGCCGAACAACGTCATCCATGAATTGAACGGCGCGGACAGCCCCTCGTCGGGCGTGACGTTGGGGATGCTAACATTGCCGAAAATATCGGTGACGGCATTGCCGGCGGCATCGACGGCCGCCGGATTGGTCGGCGTCTGATCCACGATCAGGTTCGAGATGATCCGCGGGTCGGCGTCGGCCACGCTTCCGGGCTGGCCGTAATTCGTGTTGGTGATCGTCGGCGCGCCCGACCCCGGCGGTCCCAACGGCATTGTGTCGCCGTCGGCGTCGTTCCCGTAATTCGGATCGACCATATAGGGGAACGGCGTATCCGCGGCGCCGAAATGCTCTTGGCCCGTGATCAAATTGTTGTACGTGCCGTCGACCGTGCGCAGGCCCCACGGCAACAACGGGTTCGGCAAAAGAGTTTTCAGATCGCCGCCGGCCGCGTGCGCCTCCGAAATCTTGATCTGCTCCAGAATGAAATCGAGATCGGTACGAATGAATTGGACCATGGTACTTCAATCCTTCCCCAAAGATGCGGTGACGGGCCCCCGCCCATCACCGGTGCATGTGGATTACTGTTCTCTCCACGCGCGGTTGATGCTGTCGTTCAGCGGTTGCGTCAGGTAGGCGAGCGCGGTGCGTTCGCCGGTCTTGATCATCACGGCGGCCGGCGTTCCCGGCTGCAGTTTTTGAGCGCCGAGCTTGCGGATCTCGCTGTCGGACACGTCGATATGCGCGATGAAGTACGTCGCGCTCGTGCGTGCGTCTTGGTAGGCGTCCGCCGAAACATGTGTGACGCGGCCCCAAATCGGCGGCGTCGTGCGTTGATTGAGACCCGTCAACTTCACTTCCGTGTCGAGCCCGATCTTGACCGAGTCCACGTCCGTCGGACGCAACTGCACCTCGATCATCAAGCGTTCGTCCGACGGCACGATCTCCATGATCGTATCGCCCGGCCGCACGACCGACCCGGCAGTGTTCATGCGCGCCCCCATCACGGTGCCGTCCACCGGCGCGCGGATCGTCATGCGGTCATAGGCTTGCTTCGCCGCGCGATACTGTTCGCGCAGGTTCGGAATCTTCGCCTGTACCTCGCGCATTTCCCCTTGGATCGTCGTCTGCACCTGATTGCGCGCTTGCAGCAGCTTCAGTTCGTTCTCGATCATAGCGCTGCGCGTACGCGCACCCGCCGCCGTCAACCGTCCAGAGCTGCCGGCCAACTGCACAGCCTCGCGCTCCAGCGCGAAGAGGCGCGTGCGCGTCGTGAAACCCTTAGCGTAGAGCCCCTTGACCGCCTGCAGCTCTTTGTTCGTAAGCCCAATCTGCTGCAGCGCTGCGCTGCGCTCGGCAGCAATGCCCTCAAGTTCGTCCTTCAATTGCTGATGCTGTTCTTCGATGATCGAAAGCTGCCCGCGCATCTCAAGGCGGCGGACTTCGAACAGCTGCCGCTGCCCGGCGGCGATCGCCTGCACCGCGGGATCCGTCTTGGCCGCTTCCAAAATATCGGCCGGATACTCAAGCGTCGGCCGATCGAGCGACTCGGCCTGCAATCGCGCTTCACTGGCGATAGCGACGTACAGCATGTCGCGCGCACGCGTGTAGCGGTCGGCCGCATCGGCATCTTCAAGCGCAAGCAAAGGTACGCCCGCCTTCACGCTCGTCCCATCCTCGACATACAACGCCCGAATGACGCCGCCCGTCGGATGCTGAATCTGTTTGCGCTTCGACGCGACGACGACCTGGCCGTTGGCGACGATGGCGCTCGAGATCGGCACTGTCGTGCTCCAAATGCCGAAGCCGCCTATGGTGGCGGCAATCAGACAGAACCCGGTGATGATCGCATTGCGCGAATTGGTGGCGACGCCCGCAATCTTGTTCGGCCAGTTCGGACGCTTCGATCCTTGGTTAGCCTGCACGGCGGGCCTCCTGCGCTGGCGCAGGCTGTCCGGCCGTGCGCATCGCTTGCGTGTTCGCTTTGTTGATGGCGGCAAGCACCTCGTCGCGCGGACCGATCGATGCGATCGACCCGGCTTGCATGACGGCAAGCCGGTCGACCGCCGGCAGAACCCCCGGACGGTGCGTGACGATGACGACGGTGCGTCCTTGTTTCTTGAGCGTCTCGATCGCACGCCGCAGATCCGCCTCGCCGATCGCGTCCAAGTTGGCGTTCGGTTCGTCCAGCACGACGACTTTGCAGCCGCCGTAAACCGCACGCGCCAGACCGACGCGCTGACGTTGCCCGCCCGAGAGCAGCTTGCCCCGATCGCCGATGATCGTGTCGTAGCCGTTGGGCAGGGTCAGAATGAACTCATGCGCCCCGGCAATCTTCGCCGCCTCGATGATCGCCGCCGAGTCATGCGCGCCGTAACGCGAGATATTCTCGGCCACAGTGCCGTCGAGCAGCTCGATATCCTGCGCCAGATAGCCGATATGCGACCCGACCTCGCGCGTAACCCAATCCGACAGCTCGACGCCGTCCAGGCGCACGCTGCCGCTGGTCGGCTTCATCGCGCCGATCATCAACCGCGCGAGAGTCGACTTGCCCGAGCCCGTGGGCCCAATGACGCCAAAAGCCTCGCCCGGGTTGAGTTCGAGCGAAATGCCTTTCAGCACCGGCTCCTTCACGCCCTGATAGCGCACGACGACGTCTTCGAGGCGATACGCGCCCGTCGGCGGCGGCAATTCAGTCTGCGGCGCGCTCGCCACGTCCGAGCGCAGCGCTTCGTTCAACCGTGCGTAGGCCTGGCGGGCCTGCACAAAGCCCTTCCACTGCCCAATCGTCGCTTCGATCGGCGCCAGCGCGCGCCCCATGATGATCGACGAGGCAACAATCGCGCCCGCTGAAATCTGATTCTCAAGCGCGAGATAGGCGCCGAGCGCGAGCGCCAGGATCTGCAAGATCTGTCGTGCGAACTTCGCCGCCGCATTCAGCTGCGCGCCGCGATCGCTGGCGAGCGCCTGCCACGCGAGGCTCGCCTCGTGATGTTCCTGCCAGCGCGCCTGAAGATTGCGCACCATGCCCATCGAGCGCGCGGATTCGGCATTGTTCTGCAACGTGCCGACGAAGTATTCGGAATCCCTGTGCGCCGTCGACGCTTCCTTCAGCGCCCCCCGCGTCGAAATCTCGCTTAAATAAGCGAGCATCAAGATCACGACGGCGCCGACAAGCGCCAACGCGCCAAGCGCGGGATGGATGACGAAGACGATGAGAAGGAAGATCGGCGTCCAGGGCGCGTCGAACAGCGCGATCAGCCCGGATCCGGACAAGAAGCCACGCAGCGCATCCAGGTCGCGCAACCCTTGCGCCGACGACGTCTGGTGCTCGGCCGTCTTACCGTCAAACGACAGACCGAACGTCTGGCTCTGAAGTTCGCTGTCCAGTTGTGCCCCGGCCCGGATCAACAGGTTCGAGCGGACGATCTCCATCAGCGACTGGAAGATAAGGACGCCCCCGGCGAGCAGCGTCAGGAAGACCAGCGTCTCCTTGCTCTGCGAAGACAGCACGCGGTCATAGACCTGAAGCATAAACAGCGGGCCGTTCAGCATCGTCAGGTTAATGAAGAGGCTGAAAACGCCGACGCTTAGGAAGACCTTGCGCGAACGGTGCAGCGATCGGCCGATCGTGCTCATACGAACCTGGGTCATACGCGGTCTCCAGCGTACCAATTCGGCACAAGCGCACGCCGTGCCGTCCCAAAGCGGAGCACCAATCGAGGTGTGCTTATCGTCTCGTATGACGTCAAAAGCGTCGGTTTTGCGCCCGTCATCCTGCCGCCTTCTCGCGCGCGGAGAGAGAGCCCCCCGCTGTCGGCATTGACGGGTGCACGCGCCGCGCCAGGGCGCCTAGGCGATTTCGGTGACAGGATAGAAGCGGCCACCGGTAGACGGCTCGCCCCGTCCTCTAAACAGGGGAGGAGCTGCGCGTGCGTAGCGAAAGGTTAAGGTTACGAACCTCTTAACCGGCGACGCGGGAATTTATTCCGGACGTTCGGATGGTTACCGGCGCTATGTCGCGCTTGTCACACTCAACTGTGGAATTAGGCAGTTTTCGTGAAAATTTTGGCCGTCTCTGAATTTATTCCGTATGAATCAAATATATTTTTAAGGGGAACCTAACCGTTTCGCCAGGGGGTGGCGGTCGGATGGGTGGCGGGGACAATGAGCAAAACGCGGGTCTTTAATTACGGTCGTCTGATGGCGGCGGCAGTCGCACTGAGTGCGCTTTCGTCAACCGTCGTCGCGAAGGATTTCGACATCCCGACCGGCGCGCCGCGCAGTCCGACATTCGGCGCGCAGCCGTTCACAGAACCGCTGATCATGTTCGAAGAGTTCGGCACCAAGCCGCTGCCGACGAGCGAATGCACGACGTGCATTCACATGCCGCCGGCACTCGCGTGTAACGCCAGCGCGAACGGAACGCTGCTCGATCAGTATATTGGTCAAACCATCTATCCGAACCCGACGCGCGTGTCCTATGAGGACGAGCCGAACGCATGGGCCGCGCAAATCAACACCTGCGTTCGTCCAATGTCGAAAACCAGCGCTGAAGGCCGCCCCAGTGGCGAATGGTTCGCGCATCAGCGGTGGGGTGACTTCAAACCGACGGCTTACTTCCAAAGCGCGCAGGCGCCTGCCCGCATCAACGGCGGTCTGCGCGATACGGCTCAGCGTCACAAATTCTTGTACGGCGAGTTCGGACCCACGGGCCTCTACTACGGCGGCGGTACGAACAAAAACAAACAGGTCCGCTTCCATTCCAAGATGCCTATCCAAGATCCGAAAGCGGTCTGGACGTTCGACGGCACAATGCCGCCCAAGCTTCTGATGGCCCGCTACGGTGAAGGACTTATCTTCCGTCACTACAACGCGCTGCCGATCGACGGCACTGCAAACATGGGCTTCGGCAAGAACACGATCTCGACGCACTATCACAACGGCCACCACCCGGCCGAAAGCGATGGCTACACTGCGTCGTTCTTCTTTCCGGGACAGTATTACGATTATCGCTGGCCGATGGTCTTGGCGGGTTACGACTCGGTCAATACGACGGCGACCGACAAGCGCGCGGGCACGCCCAACGGCAACGGCGGCACGACGCTCATCCGCGGCGACTACCGCGAGACGATGAGCACGCACTGGTTCCACGACCACATGCTCGATTACACGGCGCAGAACGTCTACAAAGGCAACGCCGCGATGTCGAACCTCTACAGCGCTATCGATCGCGGCAAAGAGGGATTTCAGTGTCACAAGGATAATCCCAACGTCAACGTCAACCTCTGCCTACCCAGCGGCACCGCGCTCGATTGGGGCAACCGCGACTACGACGTCAATCTGATGATCGCCGACAAGGCGTGGGACAAGAACGGTCAGCTGTTCTTCAACATCTTCAACACCGACGGCTTTCTGGGCGACCAAATTCTGGTCAACTGGACGTACAAGCCGTATCTCGACGTTCGCGCCCGCCGCTATCGTTTCCGCATCTTGAACGCCAGCGTCTCGCGCTACTTCAAGCTCGCGATCGCGACGTCCACGGGCCAACGCGTGCCGTACTACCTGGTCGGCAACGACGGCAACATCATGGAGCACGCGGTCGCCTTCCCGAACGCGGCGGCGCAAGATCTCCCGCAGATGGGCATCGCCGAACGCTTCGATATCGTCGTCGACTTCAAGCAATTCGCGCCCGGCACGCGCATCTATATGTACAATCTGCTCGAGCACGACGACGGTAAGGGTCCGAAGCAGGAAATCCCGATCGCCAACGTCGCCAAGGGCACGTATGTCGGCGACCCTGGCGTCGGCAAGTTTATGGAATTCCGCGTCGTGAAATACTCGGGCACGGACAAGAGCATGAACCCGGCCGACTACGTCGAAGGTAAGCTGAAGATGATTCCGCTGCCGACCTTCACCGCGGCAGAACTCGCGGGCGCGAAGAAGCGCACCTTCGAATTCGGCCGTAGCAACGGCACCGACGAAGCGCCGTGGACGATCAAGACCGACGGCGGTCAAGGCTATGGCATGGATCCGCACCGCACGTCGGCCGCACCGAAGTTGGGCGCGGTCGAAATCTGGCGCCTCGAAACCGGTGGCGGCTGGTCGCATCCGGTCCACATCCACTTCGAGGAAGGCACCATTATCGCGCGCGACGGTAACGCGCCGCCCGCGTGGGAAAAGTGGGCCCGCAAAGACGTCTTCCGCATCGGCGACATGAGCAGCAAGACGGTGGACATTGCCTATCGCTTCCGCGAATTCGCCGGCAGCTTCATGGAGCACTGCCACAACACGCAGCACGAAGATCACGCGATGCTTCTGCGCTGGGACATCAGAAATCCCGGCCAGACGATCGCGATCCCGACGCCTGTGGTCACCTGGGAAGGCACGTTCTATGAGCCGACCTTCGACCTCGTGAACGGCAACGATCCGGGCTCGAACAGCGGCAGCGGCAGTTCCACGATCGCCGGAGCCACGACCGCTCGTTAACCCACCCCCGCCAACACCCAAACCGCGGAAAAAACCGAAGTAAGCATTTTCTGGTTCGCTCTTTGCTTGGGAGCATAGACGCAGGATCGAACTGAGATGAACATGTTCAAAGTTATCGCTGCGGCCCTCATCACGGCCGCAGCTTTCATATCGGCCCTAGGGACGGCAGCTGCGGCCGACGACCGCGGCTGGCACGGCAACTGGTTTCCGAACGTCGTTCTGACCACTCAGGACGGCAAGAAGGTCCGCTTCTACGACGACGTCATCAAAGGCAAAGTCGTCTCGCTGAATTTCATCTACACGAATTGCGGCGACGTTTGCCCCCTCGACACGGCGCAGATGCGCCAGGTCCACGCGCTGCTGGGCGACCGCGTCGGCAAGGACATCTTCTTCTATTCGATCTCGATTGACCCGGACTACGACACGCCTGCTCGGTTGAAGCGTTATATGCGCCAGTTCGATATCGGCCCGGGCTGGACGTTCCTGACGGGCAAGAAGAAAGACATCGAGCTGATTCAACGCAAGCTCGGCATCCGCATCGTGGATCCCAAGAACATCAAAGAACACGACACGCGCCTGATGGTGGGCAGCGAGCCGCTGGGTCAGTGGATCAAGCGCTCGCCCTTTGACGACCCGATGATTCTGGCTAACCTTCTGGGCGACACGCTGCACAATTATTCCGGCGGCGGCGCGATCGCCGCACACCGCCAATCCTACAGCGCCGCCCATCAAGTCAAAGGCCCGTCGCGAGGCGAGTATCTCTTCCGCACGCGCTGCGACAGCTGCCACACGATCGGCGGCGGCGACCGGTTGGGGCCGGACTTGGCCGGCACCGCATCCGCGCGTCCAAGGGCCTGGCTGCATCGTTGGTTGAAAGAACCCGACAAGATGCTGGCCGAGGGCGACCCCGTCGCCGTCGCCATGAAGGCGCGCTTCCGCAATCTGCCCATGCCCAATTTGGGACTGAACGACGTCGATGCGGCCGCCATCATCGAATTCCTGCACGCCGAGGACGCAAAGCGCGCCGCGGCCGCCACACACAAGCCTGCGACCCACGGCGGTAAATAGCGGCGCGCGTTAACCCGCGCCGTTCAACCTAATTCAACTTCGGCTTATCGGCCCTCCGCCCTGCGCGGTACTATGAACGCGGAGGAGAATCCGTGCCCAATTTCGCTTACGAAGCGGCAAGCCCCGGCGGCGCCATCGTGCGCGGCGTCGTCGACGCGCCGTCGCGCAGCGCCGCGGTCGAACGCATCTTGGCGCAAGGGCGAACGCCGACGCGGGTGGTCGAACAGTCTGGCGATGCACCGGCGGCATCGGGTGAACGCCGCTCGTTGTTGCCCGCGTGGGGCGCTGCCGCCGATCGCCTGACCATGCTGCGCGAACTCAGCTTGCTCCTGCGTGCAGGCCTCAGCGTGGAACGCGCGTTGGTCGCGATGCAGGGCATGACGACGAAGCCGCGCGTGAAACACGTGCTGCAGTCCCTGCTCGACGGCTTGCGGGGCGGCGACGCGCTGTCGTCGGCGATGCGCCGCGCCGATCACTTGTTTCCTGAAACCACCCGCAAACTCGTCGCCGCGGGCGAGGCGAGCGGCAAGCTCCCCGACGTCATGACCCGCCTCGCGACGACGGCTGAACGCACGGCGCAGCTGCGCGAGCGTGTCGTCTCCGCGCTGCTTTATCCGGCGCTGCTCATCGTCGTGATGTTCGCGGTTCTGGTGGTGATCTTCACAGTCGTCCTGCCGCGCCTCGAACCCTTGTTCGCGCAAAGCGGCGCAGCCTTGCCGTGGCCCACCGCCGTGCTGCTCGCGATCTCAGGCTTCTTCAACGCCTACGGCACGTTCGTCGCCGTCGTGTTGGTCGCGCTTCTCGTCGGCGGCCTATACGCCATACGCCAGCCCGAGATGCAGCTGCGCCTCGACCGCTACGCGACGCGCACGCGCTTGCTCCTCGACATTCCGCAGAACTACGCAGCCGCTCAGTTCTGCCGCAATCTCGGCATGCTGCTTGACGGCGGTCTTCCATTGAACCGCGCGTTGGAGTCCGCTGAAGGCGCCATCGCCAACCGCCACATGCGCCGCCAAGCCGCAAAAGTCTCCGACGCCGTGCGCCAAGGCCGTCCGCTCAAAGCCGCATTGGAAAGCGCCGCCGTCTTCCCGCGTCTCACTGTGGAATTCGCCGCCGTCGGCGAAGAAACCGGCCGCCTCGGCGCGATGCTGAACGAGGCCGCCGACATCCTCGACGGCGACGTGCGCACCAAGCTCGACCGCCTATCGGCACTGCTGCTGCCGGTGGTCACGATTGTCCTCGGCGCGATCGTCGCCGCCATCATGACCGGCGTCGTCAGTGGCATCTTGAGCGCCAACGACTTGGCGCTGTGATCATGAACCGCCCGCGCAGCACATCACCGGGCTACTCGCTGGTCGAGCTTCTGGTCGTGCTCGCCATCATGTCCCTCATCGTCCTCGTCGCCGTTCCGGCCGCGAGTTCGACGGTCGAACGCATGACGCTCAGCGCCGACGCCCGCACACTGACCACAAGCCTCCGCGCACTGCGCACCATCGCGCTAGACCGCCAAACAGACATCGTGGTCACGCCCACCGCCGGCGGGCTCGCTCCATCGCAAGGCCCGGCGATCGAACTGTCGTCGGGCACCGCGGTCGATATCGCGCAACTCGGAACGGACCGGCGCTTCATCTTGCGCTGGGACGGAACGGCGTCAGGCGCAATCACACTCACACGCGGCGAGTCGTCATTGCGCATCACCGTGGACCGACTGACGGGCCGCCTCGCCGTTGGAGCCGCACCATGAGAAGCGAACGCGGCTTCACCCTCATCGAAGCGCTGATCGCCTTCGCGATCCTCGCCGTCGTCCTCGTCGCGCTCTACGAAGTGATGGGTACAAGCCTCAAAGGCTTCGACCGCGCCGCCGAAACCGACGAGGCGCTGATGATCGCCCAGTCCGAACTCGACCGCTTGAGCGCCATGAAGGTGCTCCCCGCCGAAGCGTTGCAAGGCACGATCGAAGGCACGCCGTTCCGCTGGCGCGCGACAGTCGTACGGGACGCACAGCCAGAGCCCGAACACCTGCGCGTCTCGCCGCTACGCCTCCAGAAACTGCGGCTCGTCGTATCGTGGGGCAAACGCGAAATCGCCGTCGAAAAAGCGTTGCTCCTCCAACGCGCACCGGGCGGGTAGGGCGGCATGCGCGACGAACGTGGCTACTCGCTGATCGAACTTCTGGTCGTGCTCGCACTGATGGGCTTGATCGCAATCGCCATGAGCGGCGGCATCCGCTTCGGCGCGCGCGTGTGGGAACGCACCGGCGTGCAAGTCGAGATGCTGGAGCAGACCCAGGGCGCGCAAATCCTTCTCCGCAACCTGCTCTCGACCGTCGCGCCGCGCCTGTTCGACCCCGGCAACGCCAACGAAGACACCTTCGTCGGCGACAGCGGGCGAATGAGTTTTACAGCGCCGTTGCCGCCGTCGCTGGGTGGCGGCGGCTTAGCCCGTTTCACGCTGACGGCAACACGCCAAGGCAACACGACCCAGCTTCAACTCACGTGGCAGCCGCGTCATGGCGCACAGACGCAAAGCAAACAACTACTCCTCCAAGGAACCGGGGCCGTCGCGTTTTCCTACGCCCCAGCAAACCCTGCCGGCGCTGCCGCATGGGTCGATAGTTGGGCCGCCGACGCCGGCACGCCGGCGCTCATCCGGATCCGTGCCGATTTCGCACAATCCGGCGCAATGCGTTGGCCGGATTTAATCGTTCGTGCACGGATCGATAGGGATTCCTCCTGTATTTTCGACCCGGTATCGTTCGAGTGCCGCCGTGGCTGACAAGACCATTACGATCGACTTGAGTGCGCCGAGCCGCCTGTCCGATCTGCCCGCCATGACGCGTGCATTCTTCGGCTGGTGGGGTAGCGAACTCGCGTCGCTGCTGCCGGCGTCTCTGGCGGGCAAAGCGACGACGCGCGCCGGTACGCGCCTGATGGCCGGCAGCACCGCATGGCGTCTCGAAACATCGGGACCCGACGCACACACGCTCATCATCGACCCGACGACCGACGACCACGCGATCGCCGAACAAATCATGCGCGAAGGCGGCGCGTTCGAACTCACAGGGCTACACGTTCTACTCCCCCCCGGCGACGTACTGATCCGCCGCGTCGAACTGCCGTCGATGGCGGCGCGCAATCTCCATGACGCGCTCGAACTACAGATCGACCGTCTGTCGCCCTTCACGGCAAACACCGCGCGCATCGCCTATCGCGGCATCGGCCACGACCGCGAAGCGGGTAAGATCGCCGTAGAAGTCGCCATCGTGCCAAACGTCCGCATCGAACCACTCGAACAACGCCTGCAAGCATTGGGACTGAAACCCGGCGCGATCGACATCGAAGACGCCGCCGGCGGCCCCGCCGGCTTCGACCTGCGCAAACCACCGAGCGCCGAACAACGCAGCCGCGCCCGCATCCTAAATCTCAGTTTGGCGCTCGTTGCGGCCGTCGTCTGGGTCCTCGCCCTCAATGCGTGGAGCAATGCCGGCGAAAGCGAACGCGCCAGCTGGAACGCCCGCATCGCCGAACTACGCCCCGCCGCCGAACGCAGCGCCGCGATCCGCCGCCGCGTCGAAGCGCTGATCGAACCCATCGCCATCGCCAACGCGCACGACCCGGCGCGCACGCTGAAAGTTCTCGACGATCTGACCAAGACACTGCCGAACGACACGCGCGTTCTCGACCTCAAGCTCGACGGCACACGGATCGAAATCTCAGGCCTTACCTCGAACGCCCCCGACCTCATCGGCAAGCTCGAGGCCGCGCCCGCGTTCAAGGACGTGAAATTCCTCTCGCCGGTCATCCGCCGCGCCGAGACCACGCAAGACCGGTTCGAGATCGCGATGCAACTCGACGGGATCGCGCCATGATGCTGACGTTCTCCCCGAACGCGCAACGCGGCATTGCGCTCGGCCTTGCTGCCCTCGTGATCGCGCTCGTCGCGCTGGCCGTCGTGTGGCCCCTGTGGTCGTCGTACGAACTGCAAACCGAACGCGTCGCAATGCTCCGCCGTCAGGCGCTGACGCTGGAAGGCCTCGTCGCCGCCGCGCCGCGCTACCAGACCGTGGCGAATTCGCTCGCCGCCAACGGCGACAGCCGCTCGCTCGTCATCGTCGCAGCCCAACCGACGCTCGCCGTCGCCGAACTGCAAGGCAAGCTCTCCAGCATTCTGAACCACGCCGGTATCATCGTCACCGCAAGCCAAGCGCTGCCCGAACAAGAAACCGACGGCCTTGTCAAAATCGCAGTCCAGGCGACGCTCGAAGTCGAGATCGGCCCGCTGGTCGACGCTCTGCACGCCATCGCCGCCGCGCGTCCGCTGCTGCGCGTCGAGAAGCTGACCGTCCACGAACCCGACGCAGCCCTCATCGGCGCCGCGCCCGAGCCGAACATCCCGAACAAACTCCAGGCCGAGATCGTCGTCTCGGCCTTCATGCGCCAGCCATGAGCAACGGTCACGACAACGGCGGCCGCACCCGCCTTCTGACATTCGCAGCGCTCGCGGGCTTCGCGGCGATGGGCGCAGCCTTCATCCCGTCCCCGTTCCGTCTGCTGACGTATCTGGAAGATGTGCCCGAGCCGCAAATCAAAGCGCCGCCGCCGCTGAGGATGACAGCTCTTCCGCCCAAGGAAACATTCGCCGAAATCACCGCGCGTCCCATCTTCAACCACGACCGCAGACCCGATCCGGCGTCCGCCCCGATCGACCTGACGATGGCCGACGCGCAAACGTCCTCCGATCTGTCGCAGTTCCGTATCGTTGGAATCGTCACCGATCGCGACACGCAACTCGCTTTGGTGCAAACACCCGCCGGCACAACCACCAAGATTCGTGCCGGAGACACGCTCGAAGGCTGGCGCATCGAGAAAATAGATGTGGCCGGAGTGACAGCAACGGACGGCATTCGTTCGAGCCGTCTTGTTATTGCACGAGCGCAGAACGCAGCGCCAACCCCTTAATCTTCAAACGACAATCATCGTTCGCCAGCGCGCAAGTGATTCGCGAACGCTGCGCGCAGCCATTGCGCATCTCGCGCTGCACGTGGTCCCGTTGGTTGGGGAATAAATGATTCGTGTATGCGGGAGGGGGCGGCAGTCCATGTGGCGTCGCTTTGGCGATCAGCGAAGTATTGCTGTCGCCCTATTGATGAGTGTGTTTGCGGCTGGCTGCACGGCCGGTGAGCCTGTGTCGGCCATTGAGCCGCCGCCGGTGGCGCAACCGCCTGTGCCCGAACCTCCGCCCACGCAATCGCCGCTGGTGCTCGACGCGGATGAGCACGAATACACCGGCCCCAAAGTCGAAATCTTCTCCGGCAGCGACACGATGGTCGCGCCCGCACCGCGTCAGCAGAACGGCGTCTTCGCCGCAGGCGACACAACGCTCGACTTCGCAGATGCCGACGTGAAAGAGGTCGTGCGCACCGTCCTCGGCGACATCCTGAAGGTGCCGTTCGCAATCGACCCGCAAGTTCAAGGCAAGATTACGCTGAAGACGAGCCGCCCGTTGCGCAAGCAAGACGTGATCTCCGCGCTTGAGACAGCGCTGCGCGTGAACAACGCCGTCATCGTCCTCGCCGACAACGTCTACAACGTCGTTCCCGCGACCGAGGCCTCCCGCCGCATCGACGGCTTCGAAGTCTCAGGCTCGCCGCGCACGCGCTTGCCGGGCTACGGCATCGAAGTCGTCCCGCTGCGCTACATCGCGGCGGCCGAGATGCAGAAAATCTTGCAGCCCGTCGCGCCCGCGAACGGCATTCTAACGATCGACGCCACGCGCAATCTCTTGTTCCTGGCCGGCACCGGTCCCGAGCGCGCAACGATGGTGGACACGATCCACCTTTTCGACGTCGACCACATGAAGGGCATGTCCTACGCCCTCGTGCATCCCGACAACGTCGACGCCGCGGGTCTGGCGCAAGAGCTGAACCGCATCTTCCAGAACACACGCGGCGCCAGTGCCGGTCTCATCCGCTTCGTGCCCCTCGCTAGGCTGAACACGCTGCTCGTCGTCGCGCCGCGCGCGAACATGCTCAAAGACGTGCAGAAATGGGTCGCCCGGCTCGACGTGCCGCCGAAAGGCCCCGGCCGGCGCATCTATTTCTACCGCCTGCAAAACGCAAAGGCCGAAGACGTCGCGCGCTCGCTCGCCGCCGTCTATGGCAACGCCATCAACCTGACGAGCCTCAACGCCGCAGAAGACGGGACCGATCCCGAACAACCGCCGCTACCCAGCAACGCCGACCCCGCCGCCGCACCCCCGCCGGCACCTGCGCCTCAGCTTCGTCCCTCAGAGGCGGCAGGTCTCTACGTCGCCGTCGATAACCCGAACAATGCCCTCATCATCCGCGCCGACGGCACCGAATACTCGTCCATCGAACGTTTCCTCAAAGAGGTCGACATCGCGCCGGATCAGGTGCTGATGGAAGTGACCATTGTCGAAGTGACCTTGAACGACACGCTGAAGTTCGGCGTCGAATGGTTCTTCAAGAACGACGACCAGAAATTCAACCTCTCAAGGACCGGAACGGTCGCCTCGCAATTCCCGGGCTTCTCGTTCACGTACGTGATCCCCGACGTCGAGGTTGCCATCAACGCACTCGGCACCGTCAGCGACATCAACGTCATCTCTTCGCCCAAACTGATGACGCTGAACAACAAACCCGCGATCCTGCAGGTCGGCGATCAGGTTCCCATCATCGTCCAAAGCGCGACCGGCATCCGCAACGCCGACGACCCGACGATTGTGAACTCTGTCCAATTCCGGGACACCGGCATCGTCCTGCGTGCCACGCCGCGGATCGGAAAGAGCGGCATGGTCTTCGTCGACATTCACCAAGAGGTGTCCGAAGCCGTCGAAACCAAGACCTCGGGCATCGACTCACCCACCATCCAACAGCGCAAACTCGCGACGACCGTCGCCATCCACGACGGCGAGTCCATCGCGCTCGGCGGCCTCATTAAGCGTAACCATAACTACAGCGACAGCGGCATTCCTGGCCTGAAAGATGTACCGTTGCTCGGCAAGTTGTTCGGCTCCACCACGGTTACCGGCGACAAGACTGAACTGCTCATCTTCCTGCGGCCGCGCATTATTCGAAGCCCGGCGGCAGCGCGCGAGATGACGGATCAGTTGCGCACTGGCCTGCAGGGGCTCGAACAGTTGATGGAAGAGGCCGGCCATGGTCCGCACGCCGTGGGTCCATACAGAGCAAATCCAAGCCGCCCTTAAGGGCGAACGCGGCATCGCGCTCGTCGCCGTGCTGGGCTTCCTCGCCGTCATGTCGCTGATCGCCATCGGCATCGTCGGCGCATCCAGAACCACCGTCGTCAACGCCTCGCGCGGCCTGATCCGCGTCCAAGCCCAAGCCGCCATCGAAAGCGCCGTCAACGAAACGATCGCCGAACTCGTCGCCGCGCGGAACCTCATCCCCGACGTCGTCACAGCACCGCGCCAGATCACAACCGGCGGCTACACGGTCACGGTCAGCGCCAGACCCGAACACACCAAGGTCGACCTCAATTACGCGGACGCCAACCTGCTCGGCATCATGTTCCGCGCCGGCGGCGCCGACCCCGACACGGCGCAAGCCCTTGCGGCCGCCGTCGAAGACTGGCGCGACGGCGACGACCTCTTGCATCTGAAGGGCGCCGAACGCCGCGAATACGAAGACGCCGGTCTCAAATACAGCCCCGCCAACGCCTTCTTCGCCAGCATCGACGAACTGCGCCTCGTGCGCGGCGTCACGCAGCCGCTCTTCGACTGCCTCAGACCCGAACTCACCATCTTCTCGCAGCGCCAAGGCATCGACATCGACAACGCCGCGCCGATGATCCGCGCCGCCGCCGGCGTCGATGATGCCGCAAACGAAGGCCGCACCACGCGCAGCGTCATCTCCGACCAAGCCATCGCCGCCGGTGACGTCTTCGAAGTCACCGCGCGCCTAGACGACGCAAAGCGCAACGTCCGCCGCGCCGAACGCGTAGTCGTGCGCATCACCGGAAACCCGCGCGATCCGTACTGGATCATGAACGTGGAAGCCGCCTACCCAATCGAAGAGGCCGCCAAACGCAGCTGCCCGCAAACGGCGTCGCGCTAGCATGCTGTCCCCGCCTTACGATTGGATCATCCCGATCGCCGCGAGCCCCTTCATCGGCAGCTTCCTCAGCGTCCTCGCCGTACGCATGCCGGAAGGCGAAGACGTCGTCGCGGGCCGCTCCCACTGTCGCTCGTGCGGTACGGCGCTCAAACCCACAGAACTTGTGCCCATCGTCAGCTGGCTAGCCCAAGGCGGCAAATGCCGGACCTGCGCCGCACCCATCGGCTGGCACTATCCGGCCATCGAACTCGCAGCCGTCGCCGTGGCGATCTGGGCGGCTTCCACAACGCAGGGCCCGCTGCTCTGGATCACCGTCGGGCTGGGTTGGACGCTGCTCGCCCTCGCTGCGATGGATCTGCGCGCGCTGGTGCTCAGCGATTACCTCACGTTGCCGCTCATCGCCGCCGGCCTCGCCGTCATCGCCTGGCTCGATGTGAACGCGGTGCCGAACCACCTTGCCGCAACGGCGATCGGCGCGCTGCTGATCGTCGCCGTCGCCTGGGCCTACCGCCGTGCACGAGGCCGCGACGGGATCGGCATGGGCGATGCAAAGCTCATGGCCGCGGCCGGGGCGTGGGTCGGTTTGGAAGGCATCGGCACCGTTATGCTTTACGGCGTCGCGGCGACATTAATTTTGGTTCTGGTGAAGAGCGCCGCCGGAGGCCGGATCGGCGCGGAAACGGCCGTCCCGCTTGGCGCGGGCCTTGCTGCGGGTCTGTGGTTGGTCTGGCTTTATGGCCCATTATTGCTGGGCATATAGGCTTGAACCCCGATGACCCAGCTCTGAGAATGCAGTCCATGTCCCGCCCGTCACTATCCGTCGTCGAAGAGCAGAGCGCAGAAGAGCGCCTGATCGCGCACCTGCGTGGCACTGGCCGCCTCGACGCGGACAACGCCGAGCGTGCGACACGCGTGCTGGAACACGGCCAATCGAGCCTGACGAAAATCCTCCTCGAACTCGGCCTCGTGCCGGAACGCGAACTCGTTGCGGCCTTCACGGCAGCACTCGCGATCCCGCCCGCGATGCCTGACGATTTCCCGCTCGAGCCCATTCTGACCGACGCCATCAGCGAACGCTTCCTGCGCGACGCGCGCGCCGTACCGCTCAGCGCCACCGAGGACACGCTGACCGTCGCGCTCGCCGACCCGTTGGACGCCTACGTGCGCGACGCCCTGCGCCTCGCAACCGGCTTGCGCGTCCAAGTCAAAGCCGCGGTCACCGCCGACATCGAAGAAGCCCTCCGCCGCCTCTATCCCGGCGCCGACGCCGCGCAAGCCGGCGGGGCAGGGGAGAACGTCGAAGAAGTCACGGAGTCCGACCTCGCGCGCCTGCGCGAAAGCGCGAGCGAAGCGCCCGTCATCCGTTTCGTCAACACGCTGATCTCGCGTGCCGTCGAGGCCGGCGCATCCGACATCCACATCGAACCGCTCGAACGCCGCCTGCGCATCCGCACACGCATCGACGGCGTGCTGAAAGAGGAAGAACCGGCGTCGATCGACCTCGCCCCCGCCGTTCTCTCACGCCTCAAAATCATGAGCGGCCTCAACATCGCCGAACGCCGCCTCCCGCAAGACGGCGCAGTGAAGCTCGCCGTACGCGGCAAAGAAATCGACCTCCGCATCGCAACCGCCCCCGTCACGCACGGGGAAGCCGCCGCCGTCCGCATCCTCGACAAATCCGCAGTCACGCTGGATTTCGACGCCCTGGGTTTCGACGCGACGATGCAAGCGAAACTGAACGCCTTGCTCGACCGCCCGAACGGCATCGTCCTCGTCACCGGCCCGACCGGCAGCGGCAAAACCACGACGCTCTACGCAGCGCTTCAACGCCTCAACACCCCGACGCGAAAAATCCTCTCCGTCGAGGACCCGGTCGAATACAAAATCGCCGGGGTCAACCAAGTCCAGGTGAAACCCGACATCGGCCTCACCTTCGCGCACGTCCTGCGCTCATTCCTGCGTCACGATCCCGACGTCATCTTGGTCGGCGAAATCCGCGACCCGGAGACCGCACGCATCGCCGTGCAAGCCTCGCTGACGGGCCACCTCGTCCTCTCGACCGTGCACACCAACAGCGCCGCCGCGGCGATCACGCGCCTCATCGACATGCACGTGGAAGACTACCTACTGTCCTCAACCGTCATCGGCATCCTCGCGCAACGCCTCGTGCGCATTCTCTGCCGCAGCTGCAAGACCCCCATCGACATCGCACCCGAATGGCAGCGCGAGGCCGACGCCCTCGGCATCCGCGAACCCAAACTTTTCGCCGCCAAAGGCTGTCCCGCTTGCCACGGCACCGGCTATCGCGGCCGAACGGTGATCGCCGAATTGCTCACCCCCGACGACGCCGTGCGCCGCATGATCGTCGACCGCGCCGCCGCAGCCCACATCCACGCCGGTGCGGTTTCGCACGGGATGGAAAGCCTGCGCCGCAACGGCTTGCGTCGCGCGCTCGAAGGGCTAACCTCGCTCGAAGAAATCTCGCGCGTCGCCTACGAAGAGGAATGACGATGCTGGCCCGCCAACGCAAAGCCACAGCCCGCGCCGGTGAACGCGGCTATTCGCTGCTCGAACTTCTGGTCGTGCTCGCGATCTTGGGGTTGATCATCGCCATCGCCGCGCCACGCGTGATCGGCTACTTCGACGCCTCAAAGGCCAAGACCGCTCAAATTCAAATCTCCAACATCGCCGCCGCGCTCGACCTCTATTACCTCGCCAACGGCGCTTACCCGTCCGAACAGCAAGGCCTGAAGGCGCTCGTCGAAAAGCCCGAAGCCATTCAAAGTTGGGATGGCCCATATCTCAACCGCGCCGACGGCATCATCGATCCCTGGGGTCGCCCGTATCTCTACAAACAACCGGGCACGCACGGAAAATTCGACGTCTCGACGCTCGGCGCCGATGGAAAAGAAGGTGGCGAGGCCGAAGACCGGGACCTAGGTTCTTGGTAGCGCGCTAAATCGGCGCGCAGGGCAGAATGTAAGTGAATCCGCGAAAGGCGCTGTAATCCTTGCCCGCTTCAAACGGCACAATCGCGACTTCCAAATTCGGGCCCGGCGGCGTTTCTCGCGACAGCAGATAAAGCGGATCGATCAGCATCGCCGTCTTGTTCACCCAATCCGGCCGGCGATGCTTGTTCTCGATCCAGCGCAACGTTTCCGTATCGCTGATCTCCCAAACCTCCCAATGCACCTCCGGCAGATACCGCTGCTTGCCGCCCGGCCGGAACACCGTCGCCAGCTGCTGCCCACGCGCAATCGCTTGCCCCGGTTTGAACGCAACCGCGTCCTCGAACCGCAAGTGGTAGAACGCCGAGTAATAGAAAGCCGATCCGTCCGTTAAGTTCAGCTGCGCACGCGAATGCTGAATCAGTAACGCGCCTTCATCGCCCCAGCCCCAATCTGCCTTCCACGCTGCGACCACGGTACCGGGCGCTGGCGCATAGATCGGTTCCCCCAATCGCCCGCCGTCGACCCCCGAATGCGCCTCGCCGCGCCGCGAACCATCGATGTCCTGCCAGCTCGCATAGAGCGACGTTAACGGCGAGCACGCGAACCCTTGCGGATAGACCGGCGTCAAACCCGTCTTGGTGATGCCGTAGCCCTTCAGGCTGTGATGGTTCGCGCGCGCCTTCATTGCTGTTCCTCCGCCCGTGACGGCGATCACTGCGCCGATGATTAGAAGCCAACGCCTGAGCACGTGGATAAATCCCAAGTCCGGCACGCGCGGCGGAAAGCGGCGCTTCGCAAGCAAAACCCTTATCGCACAGACCGTCAAACCATGTCCCCGAATTACTTCGAATACCGTTGATCGGCTTAACCCTAACGCGAAGTAAAGGTCGGCATTCGAATTGCACTTAAGGTTTTATTCCCTGAGGTCTCGATCAATTTTTGCGCCAGATCGGGACGGGGACCAGTGCAAGTCGGAACAAATGCTCACAATTTGGTCAATAACCAACGACCGCGTCGGCTCGATTGATTCATCCGTACGCAAGAGCGACGGCGGTGTGTCATGGGCGAAGCAATAAGCGCGCTCAATCTCACCACCACTCTCGAAGACGCGTCGCCCTCCTGCCTTCACCATGTTTTCGAGAAAGTCGCTGCGGAACGCGGTGATCAGATCGCGATCGAGTGCGGCGGCCGCACGCTGACCTACGCCGAACTTGACCGTCAGGCGAACCGCATCGCCTGGGCGTTGCGCGTACGCGGCGTGAAACCCGGAACGCTCGTCGGCCTCTACGACCGCAAGAGCTGTGATTTCTTCGCCGCGCTCCTCGGCATCCTGAAAGCCGGCGCCGGCTACGTTCCCGTCGATCCGAAATTCCCGGTCGAGCGCATCCGCGACATCTTCGAAGATGCCGGCGTCCGCGCCATCGTCACCAGCAACGAATTCGCAGCCGGCTTGAAGAAGTCGCGCGCCAAACTCCTGTTGCTCGACCGCCATCAGGCGGAAATCGACCTGCGCCCGTCGTGGGCTCCGCCCTCGATCGCAGGCCACAGCCACGAAAGCGAGTTGGCTTACGTCATCTACACGTCTGGTTCGACCGGCCGCCCCAAAGGCGTGATGATCGAACACCGCAATGCCATTGCGTTCATTCGCACCCTGAAATCGATCTACAAGATCGCTCCCGACGACCGCATCTATCAGGGTTTTTCGGTCGCCTTCGATGCCTCCGTCGAAGAGGTTTGGGCTGCATTCTCGCTCGGTGGCACGCTCTGCGTCGCGCCCGACGACGTTTCGCGCTCGCCGGCCGACGCCGCCGAGTTCATCTCGGCCAACAACGTCACCTATTTCTCGACCGTGCCGACATTCCTGTCGATGATGGAAGCCGACCTTCCGACGGTGCGGCTCTTGATCGTCGGTGGTGAAGTATGCCCGCCGGAACTCGTCGCGCGCTGGGTTAGAGACGGCCGGCGCATGCTTAACACCTACGGCCCGACGGAAACGGCCGTTGTCGCCACCTACGCCGAGTGCATCCCGGGCGAACCCGTAACGATCGGGAAGGCATTGCCTGGCTACAAGACCTACGTGCTCGATGAACACATGAACCAAGTCGCGCCTGGCGAAGCTGGTGAACTCGTCATCGGCGGCCACGGCGTTGCGCGCGGCTATCTGAACCGCTGCGACCTCACCGCGGAAAAATTCATCGCCAACCCGTTCGCCGACGCAGCCGAAGCGCCGCGCCTCTACCGCACGCACGACCTCGCGCGCGAGACGGAAGACGGCTCGCTCCATTTCATGGGCCGCATCGACGACCAGATCAAGATTCGCGGCTTCCGCGTCGAACTCTCGGAGATCGAAGCCGTTCTCCTTGAACAGCCCACCATCCGCGCCGCCGCCGTCCGCGTGCTTCAGAACGGTGGCTTGCAGGAACTGGCCGCCTACATTCTCTCCGACGAAGGCGACGCCATCGACCGCACGGCGATCGCCGAAGCGCTTCGCGTCCGCCTGCCGGACTACATGATGCCGAAGTACCTCGACGTACTTCCCGAGATGCCGCAACTGACCAGCGGCAAAGTCGACCGCAAGCGTCTGCCCGATCCCGTGAACCTGCTGCGCCGCAGCGACCGCACGATCGAAACACCCGCGACTGAGCTCGAGCGCAAACTGCACGCCGTCTGGCGCGCGCGCTTCGGCGGCGCCGACGTATCCGTCACCGACGACTTCTTCGTCGACCTCGGCGGTCACTCGATGCTCGCCGCGCAGATGATTACCGAGCTGCGCACCAAGCACGGCCTGGCGCGCTCGTCCGTGCGAGACCTCTACAACCACCGCACCATCCGCGCCTTCGCACAGAATCTGGGCGACAGCGGCATGACGATGGTTGCGCCGCCCGAACCAAGCGGCGAACCCGACGCGCCGACAAAAGCCAAGCAGGTTTTCGACAGCGTCCCCGCCTGGGAACGCTGGACGACCGTCGCGCTGCAGACCGTCGCGCTGCTAATCTACGAAGCCGTCTTGATCTCGCCCGTCGCCTTCTTCGTCTGGCTCGCGCTCAGCGTCTCGAACGGCGGCGTCAGCGTCGACACTGCGGTGTGGATGGCCTCGCTCGCGGGATTCGCCATCTGGCCCACGATGTTTGCGATCAGCGTCGCCGTGAAGTGGCTGGTCATCGGCCGCTTCAAAGCCGGCACGTATCCAGTCTGGGGCCTCTACTACTGCCGCTGGTGGATCGCCAATCTGTTCCAGCGCTTGAGCTGGGCGCACATGTTCGAGGGCTCGCCGCTGATGAGCCTCTACTTCCGCGCGATGGGCGCACGCATCGGCAAGAACGTCTCGCTCTCGAGTTCGATCTGCTCGATCTTCGACCTCGTCTCGATCGGCGATGACACGACGATCGGTTCGGAAACGCACCTGATTGGCTATCGCGTCGAGGACGGCTTGCTCAAGCTCGGCCGCATCGACATCGCGCAGGACTGCTTTGTCGGCATGCATTGCTCGCTCGGCCTCGACACGACGATGGCCACCGGCGCGCGCCTCGACGACATGTCCCGCCTCGACGACGGCGAAACCATCGCCGCCGGTCAAGGCCTTCGCGGATCGCCGGCAGCACCCGCCGTCGTTATCGTCCCGCCGCGCGCCGACCCGCGCATCAAGCGCCGTCCGATCCTGATGGGCTTCGCGCATTTGTTGCTGATCTACGCGATGGGCTACTTCCTCATCCTGACCGGCACGCCCGCGATCGCGCTGACCGCCTACGCCACGTTCGGTCCCAACGTCTACTTCGGCGTCGCCGCGCTGATCGCGGCCATGCCGCTGACGGTGGTCTGGTACATCGTCTGTTTGCTGGCGGTGAAGAAACTCCTCATCGGCCGCATCGAACCCGGCGTCTACCCGCTGCACAGCACACGCTATCTGCGCCTCTGGTTCTGGCGCTACATGCTGACCAACACGCGTCAGATCATGATGCCTGTCTACTCGACGGTCTATCTCTCGACGCTCTATCGCTGGCTCGGCGCGAAGATCGGCGCCAACGCCGAACTGTCGACGATCAACCAGGCGTTGCCGGAACTCATCGACATCGGCGAAGGCAGCTTCCTCGCCGACGAATGCATGATCGGCGGCGTGCGCATCCACAACGGCGTCGCCGAGGTGAAGCGCACCGTGATCGGCCGCCGCACCTTCATCGGCAACAGCGGCCTGATTCCTGGCGGCACCACGGTCGGCGACGAAGTCCTGATCGGCGTCATGTCGACCCCGCCGGCCGACACCGACAAGGTCGAGGACAAAACCCAATGGCTGGGGTCGCCCGGCTTCGCGCTCCCGCGCCCGGAAGCCGAGAAGACCTTCGACGACGCGCAAACCTTTAATCCTGATCGCTCGAAGCTGCGCATGCGCGCCGTCATCGACGCCGTCCGCATCTTCCTTCCCGGCTACCTGACCGTCGCCGCGTTGGGCGTCATCATGGCCGTCGCCGCGACCGGCTATCGCCTCATCCCGTGGTGGGCTGTCGCCCTCGCACTGCCCATCGTCGCCAACCTGGTGGCCGCCGCAACAGTCTTGGCCGTCGCGATCATCAAGCGCGTGGTGATGGGCAAGTTCGTCCCCGGCGTCCATCCGCTCTACTCGCCCTTCGTTTGGCTGAACGACGTCATCAACGGCGTCTTCGAAGCCGTCGCCGCCGTCGCCATGACCCCCTTTATGGGCACGCCCTTCCTCGCACCGCTGCTGCGCACGATGGGCTGCCGCATCGGCAAGTGGTGCTTCCTCGACACGACGCTGGTCTCCGAGTTCGATCTCGTCCGCATCGGCGACCACGCGTCGCTCAACCTCGGCGCGACGCTGCAGACCCACCTCTTCGAAGACCGCGTCATGAAGTCCGACACCCTCGTCATCGGCGACGGCTGCAACGTCGGCAACATGGCGATCGTCCTCTACGCGACCGAGATGCAGCGCGGCTCGACGCTGGGCTCGCTCTCCGTCCTCATGAAGGGCGAGACGCTCCCGGCGATGAGCCGTTGGCGCGGCATCCCATCAGAACCAACCGGCCCGCGCTCCGTGCCGTCCGTACCAAAGCCCAAAACCGAAACCCCCGAAGCGGCCATGGCCGCCGCACAATAGGAGAGACTGACATGAGCGACCAAAAGAAACTCGACCGCCGCGCCTTGCTGACGACGCTCGCCGCCGGCGCCGCAGCGACCGGCCTCGCCGCCACCCAAGCCCGCGCTGCCGACGACCTCCGCTTGGAGACGATGCACGAGGGCGGCGAACCCGGCGCCATCTGGTGGAACGAATACCTGGCGAACGACGCCAACCGCATCAACCACTTCTATGCCAACGTCATCGGCTGGCGCATGAAGCTCGTCTCCCTCGAAGAGCCCTCGCGTCTCGCGGCGCCTGACGAGAAGGGCTACATGGTCATGCTCTCGCGCGGCGAAGAAACCGCGGGCGTCATGCGCCTCGTCGACGCCGACTTCGAGGGCGCGCGCCCCGGCTGGTTCACCTACATCCAAGTCGACAACGTCGACGAAGCCGCCCGCCGCTGCACCCAACTCGGCGGCCGCGTCATCCGCGAGCCCGTCGACTCCGACGAGAACATGCGCATCGCCATCATCCAAGATCCCGAAGGCTGCCTTGTCGGCCTCGCCGCGAAGCGAGCGGCGACAGCGACCTAAGGCACAGCCGACACCGGATCGAGCTTCAGCTTCACCGCCAATTCGCGCGCCTCGGCGCGAATGGCGGGAAGCCATTCGGCGTCTGCCGGCCCATCCCGAATGATCGCGACCCAAGCATCCAAGGCCGCGCGATCCTTCCCCGCCTGCATAAGCCCAAGCCCGATATAGAACCGCGCCCGCGGATCTTTCGCATCGCGCTTCACCGCCTCCTCGAACGAAGCGAGCGCTTCGGGCGTTACCTTACCGCCCGATTGCCGCACCAACGCCTCGCCCAGCAGCGACCGCAACGGACCGTTCTCGCCGTTCAACGCCACAGCCCGCTTCAGCGCCTCGATGCCTTCGTCGAGGCGCCCAAGCTGAACATACGACCAGCCCAACATCCGCCAGCCCTCGGCGTCGTTCGGCTGCTGCTTCAACCGCTCCGCAAGCCGCCCGACCATGCTGTCAATCTGCTTCAGCATGTCCTCGCCGGCAGCCTCTTGCTCGATCGCAGGATCGTAAGGCCGCGCCGGCAAATACGGCCGCCCAAGCGCGAGATACGTACCAACCGAAACACCCACGACGACAACGGCCACAACGATCGCCAAAGGCTTCGCGCCCTTCGCCGTCGTCGCATTCGCAGACGCAGTTGAAGGCGCCAAAGCCAAAATGCGCCGCTTGATTTCGATGCGCGCCGCGTCCGCCTCCGCCGTCGAAATCAAGCCCCGCGCCTGATCGACATCAAGCTCCTTCAGCTGATCGCGATAGACGGCCAAATCGCTGTCGACGCCCGCAACCGGCGTCGCGCCTTTGAGCAACGGCGGTAGCGCGACGATCATCGCTGCAAGCACGAGCAGAAGAATCGCAAACCAGATCATGCCCGCGGCTCCTCGATGATCCGCTTCACGGCATCTTCCTCGGCCGCCGACAAAGGCTGCGGCGCATCCGGTCCGCGGTTCAACCGCCGCACATAAAAATAAGCAAGCCCAAGGCCGATCACGAGCAACAGCCCCGGCCCAAACCACAACAGAACGGTGTCCCCAGAAAGCGGCGGCCTCAACAACACGAACCGCCCATACCGCGCGACGATGTAGTCGATGACCTGCTGATCCGTATCGCCGGCCGTTATCCGCTCGCGCACCAGCACGCGTATGTCCTTGGCGAGAGGCGCATCGGAATCGTCCACCGACTGGTTCTGGCAAACGACGCACCGCAACTCCGCCGTCAAACCCCGCGCCCGCGCCTCAAGCGCCGGATCGGCCAACTTCTCATCCGGCTCAACCGCCTGCGCGATGGAGATCGACGACAGAAACAGGATCGTCAAAAATAGAATCGTCATGGCCGGGCTTGACCAGGCCACCCAGTGGCCGCGCGTCCGCGCGGCCGAGAAACTCTCTGATGCTATTGACGGGGCCGTCGCGTCTCCCGCGCGCACGGACGTGCGCGCACTGGGTGGCCTGGTCAAGCCCGGCCATGACGACGTGGTTGGGGCGAACCTCATTGCTCCGCCTCCAGATGCTTCACCAGCGGCTCGATCGTCGTGCGCCAAACGTAATCGTCGATCGCGCCGACCTGCTTGAAGCGGATGCGGCCCTTTTTGTCGATCACATAGGTTTCGGGAGCGCCCGTGACGCCGAGATCGATGGCGGTGCGACCCTTCGCATCGTCGGCGATGGCGAGATACGGATTCCCCAACTCCTCAAGCCACGCCTTCAACTCGTCCGGCTTATCCTTCCACGCGAGGCCATAGATCGCGACGCGCTTTTCCTGCGTGAGTTTCACCAACACCGGATGCTCGACCCGGCACGTGATGCACCACGACGCGAAGATGTTGAGCAAACTGACGCGCCCCTTGAACGACTCGGACGACACGGTCTCGCCGGCGGCGCCGAATTTCGGCAAATCGAAAGCGGGCAGGGGCTTGTCGATCAGCACCGACTGCACCGTCCGCGAGTCCGTCGACAGCCCGATCGCAAAATAAACCGCGAGCGCCAGCAGCAGAAACAGCGGAACGAGAGAGAGCCAACGGGACATCACGCTCACTCAGCCGGCGCAGCAACAGGCGCCGTGCGTCGCGGCGCGCCGATGCGCAAGCGCCGGTCGCTGAGCGACAACAACCCACCCAGCACCATGATCACCGCGCCGCCCCAAATCCAAACGACCAGCGGATGATGATACATCCGCACAGTCCACGTGCCGTTGGCGTGCCCCTGTCCCAGCGTCACGTAAAGAACGTCAAGGGGCCGCACGCGCAACGCCGCTTCTGTCGTCTCGGAGCCGGGATTGGGATACGCACGCTTCTCCGCGATCATCTCGTCGATCTGCGCGCCGCCGACGCTCACCGCAAATCGTCCGACCTTCGACGAGTAATTCGGCCCTTGCTCGTCGCGCACCGAAAGCAACCGCACGTCATAGCCGGCAACCGACGCCGTCTCGCCCGGCTTCAACAGCGTCACCGTTTCCGCCGTCCACACCGACATGGAAGCAATACCGATGGCGACGATCGCCACGCCCGCATGCGCAACCACCATGCCCCACGCCGATCGCGGCAATCCCGCCGCACGCGACCAGGCCGCCGCCAGTCCGCCGGACAGGTTCATACGCTCGACGACCACCCACAGCGAACCGGCGAGCAGCCACGCCGCCACGCCGAATGCGATAGCGGCCCAACCCGCCTGAAGCAGCAACGTGCCCGCCGCAACGCCCAGGCCCACCGCCGCGGCAAGCTTCAGCCTGAACAACGCCGCCGCGATATTGCCGCGCTTCCAGCTCAACATCGGCCCGATCGCCATCAAAACCATGAGAACGATCGCGAGCGGCACGAAGAAGAAATTGTAGACCGGCGCGCCGACCGACATCTGATCGCCGTTGGTCACCTGCACGAACAGCGGCAAGAACGTGCCGATGAAGATCGCCCCGCACGTCACGACCAAGAACACGTTGTTCAAGATCAAACTGGTCTCGCGGCTCGCGAAGGCGAACAGATTGCCCAGCTTCATCTGCGGCGCACGGATCGCATAGAGCGTCAACGCCCCGCCCGTCGTCGCGACCAGCAGCGCCAGAATGAACACGCCGCGCGTCGGGTCGGTCGCGAACGAGTGCACGCTTGAGATGACGCCCGAGCGCACCAGGAACGTCCCGATCAAGCTCAGCGTAAACGTCAGGATGGCGAGCAGGATCGTCCACCGTTTCAACGCATCCCGCTTCTCCACGACGATCGCGGAGTGGAGAAGGGCGGTCCCCGCCAGCCACGGCATCAACGAAGCATTCTCGACCGGATCCCAAAACCACCAGCCGCCCCAGCCGAGCTCGTAATACGCCCACAACGACCCCAGCATGATGCCCATGGTGAGAAAGGCCCACGCGGCGAGAGTCCACGGCCGCACCCACCGCGCCCACGCTGGATCGACGCGACCTTCGATCAACGCCGCGACGGCGAACGAAAACGCCATGGAGAACCCGACATAGCCCAGATAAAGAAACGGCGGGTGCGTCGCGAGCCCCGGATCTTGCAGCAGCGGATTAAGCCCGTTCCCGTTCACCGGCGAAGGATCAAGTCGCAAGAACGGATTCGACGTAAACAGAATGAACGCCAAAAACCCGACGCCGATCATCCCTTGGATGGAGAGCACGCGCGCGACCAACGTGTCGGGCAGATTGCGCGCGAAGGCCGCGACCGCGCCGCCGAACACGGCGAGGATCAACACCCACAGCAGCATCGACCCTTCGTGGTTTCCCCACACGCCGGAGATTTTGTACATGAGCGGCTTCGCCGAGTGCGAATTTTGCGCGACGAGCGAAACGGAAAAATCGGACACCACGAAGGCCGCCGTCAGCGCAACGAACGCGACGGCGATGAACAGCAACTGCCCCAACGCCGACGACCGCGCGAACGCCATCAACCGACCGTCGCCCACGGCCGCGCCATAGAGCGGCAAAGTCGCCTGTGCGATCGCCAGTGTGAACGCCAGCACCAACGCGAAATGGCCGACCTCAGCGATCACGATCTAACTCAACCTGGGAGCGTAAAAAAAACACAACATCAATTCCATCCATCACGCCATCACAAAGGCAGTTTTGAGCCAAAAATGCCGTCACGCTGCCATCACCTTGCCATCACATGTAATGGATCGAGGCCAAGAAATCCGCCGCGCCTGGCGTCGCAATCGCCAAGCAGTTGTGGAGCATACTCAGGCGCGAACATCACCTCAGAACATACGGCGAACGCGACGGCAAGTCGACGCGACAAAGCGCAAGCGGACGGCATCGCTGCAACGCCGCGCCTTGTACACTGCCGTCCAAATGGAGGACGGGGACGAATGAAATGTTGCGCACAACGCTGACCATCGCGATCACCGCCGCGGCGCTTGCCGCGTCGGCCCACGCATCGCCGGACCGCGTTCGCTTCTGGGAAGGCGCATCCGCGGCGACCCTGACGCCAGAACAGCAGAATGAAGAAGTGAAGGGCTACCTCGCACACGGCGCCGTCGACACCACCTTGGTTCCCGCGCCGCCCGCGATCGACTCCGCGCAAGACAAGGCCGACGTCGCGTGGCTGAAGGGGTCGATGGCGCGCGCCGATGCGGAGCGTTGGCAGAAGGCGGTCGCCGACGATGCATCGATCTACGACAACTTCAATGAGGCACTGGGCGCCACCATCGACCGCAAAACGCTGCCGCGCCTCGTGCGCTTGCTGAACCGCGTTTCGGAAGATGCGCTCGCAACGACGACCGAGGCGAAAAAACGTTTCTCGCGTCCGCGCCCCTTCCAGCGCTTCGCGCTCGCGCGCGTCTGCGGCCAAGCAAAACCACCAAAGCCCGAAGCCGCGCCAACAAAGGGCACGTCATACCCTTCCGGCCACGCCGTCGTTTCGTGGGCGGCAGCCCTCGTGATGATGGAAACCGCTCCCGCAAACGCGACGCCGATCGTCTCGCGCGCGGTGAGCTACGGCGAAAGCCGCGTCGTCTGCGGCGTGCACTTCCCAAGCGACGTCGAAGCCGGCCGCATCTTGGGCGCAGCTGTCGTCGACAAACTCTTCACCGTCCCCGAATTCCGCCGCGACCTGATGTGCGCCAAGCGCGAAGTGCAGGGTGTGTTGGCGGGACAGAAGAGCGAAGATTTACCGGCTTGTCAGTGAGGCGGCGCAAAAAAAGTCCCTCTCCCGGATAACGGAAGAGGGACCGGCATTCGCCTAACGAAGGCTTACTTCGCGCAGGTCAGCGCGCCGTTGTCGTTCGTGATGTCCGCATTGCGGCACGCCCTTAGATCAAGCGTCGTCTCTTTATAGGCGCCGGTCGCATCCTGGCATTCCGCCTTCAGCGTGCGGCGTTCCACCGAAGCGTTGCGGCAGGTCTTTGTGTACGACCCCTGCGGCGCTTCACGAGGCTCACGTTCGCCGTCACCGCCGCGTCCACCACGCGGCCCACGCTCACCTTGATCACCAGCCGGCGGCGTCGTCGGCTCTGTCACCGGCGGAACCACCGGCGGCGGAGGAGGAGGCGCTGATGCAGGCGGAGGAGGGGGCGCTGACACAGGCGGCGGTGGTGGTGGCGCCGTTACGGGCGGCGGCGGCGGCGGCGTTGGGGCAGCCGGCGGCGGTGGCGGAGGCGTCGGCGTGGATACCGGCGCAGACGGCGTCCGCGGTCCGCGCGGTACGGTATCGCCACGCGGTGCAGGGGTATCGCCAACCGTGCCGGTGTCGCCACGTGGCCCAGTCTCACCGCGCGGTCCGGGATTGCCCGACGGTGGCAGCGGCCCCGTATTCGTCGGTGCACATTTCAATTCGCCGTCGTCGTTGACGATGCCGGCGCGATTACACGAGCGCGCGTCGATCGTGGTCACGCGCCAGTCGCCGCGCCGCGAACGGCACTGACCGGACAACTGACCCCGGCTGATGCTCATGTTGCGGCAGGTTTCCTGATACGACCCTTCCGGCAGCCGATCGTTTTGCGGCGGGAACGGCCCCGTGTTACCGGGCGGCGGAGACGGAGGCGGGAGCGGACCGGTGTTGCCGGGCGGCGGAGGTGGCGGCGGAAACGGGCCGGGATTGCCGTTGCCGCGATCGTCACGATCTCCGCGGTCGCCCCGATCATCACGGTTGTCGCGATCGCCACGCGGCCCGCGCGGGCCGCGGTCTTCGCGGTCGCGATCCCAACGGTCGTCGTCTTCGTCGTAATAGTTGCCGCCGCCGCGACGCCCGCGGCAGGTCAACTCACCGTCGCTGACCCCGATATCGTCACCTCGATCGCAGCTGCGCAGATCGAGATCCGTCTCGGTCCAACGATTGCGCCGGTCGCGGCACTCCGCCGAGATGTAACGGCCGTCGAATTCGATGCCGCGGCAATACTGCAGATAGCTTCCCTGTGGCAGCTCATAACGATCGCGCACGCGGCGCACCGACGAAATGCGGTCGCCAAGGCGATAGACGTTCAAGTCCGGCGTATCGCGGCGCAAAATCTGACAGCGGCCGCGATAATCGGACCGATCGCAAACTTCCCACGTGCCGCGGCGCACGCGGACGGACGAAGCAATATCGTTGAAGAAGCGCGGCAGCGCGGCGGTGTTGTTGTTCACCGGAAATTGCCGCCCGCGATAATTCGAGTGTTCGAACAGCAGCAGATCGCCCGGCTTCTCGCGGCACGCCAACCGGCCCGAGACGTTGGCGATATCACCGAGGCAGTTGCGATACCCTTCCAAACGCGCGGGAATGAGACGTCCTTCGCGAGTGCGGCAACGCGCCGTCAACACGCGCGGCGTGGCCCGAACGCTGCTGCACGTGCTCAGATACGAACCCGACGGCGCAGGCGCAGCCTGAGACGGCGCGGCGCCGACAAAAGTGACAAGCGCAACAAGCGCAGCGAGCGTCGGCACGCGCAAAAGGCGGGCGAGGGCTGGAATCACAGGAGTGTCCTCATGGTGGTGACGGGCCGCGCCGAAGCGCTGCTCAGCCTGATTGTAACGCAATCAGTACAATTAAGTTGCTTGTACGCCAAATTCTCCGCGATCAACAGGCCGAGATGGCGCGCGCCGGACAGAAGAGAACTGTTGGAGAACGCGCTCAGCGAAAACCCATCGCCAGCACGTACATCTCGGCGGAGTCCGAACGGCTCGCCGGCGGCTTTACATGAACGACTTTCGTGAAGCGTTTCTTCAACGTCTCCAGCAGCAAACGCTCCGTCCCGCCGCGCAGCACCTTGCACACGAACGTGCCGCCCGGCTTCAACACCTCGATCGCAAACTCGAGCGCCGTCTCGCACAGCGCCATGACGCGCAAGTGATCCGTCTCGCGATGCCCGGTCGCGGGTGAGGCCATATCCGACAGCACCGTGTCGACCGGCCCCTTGAGCGCGCGCTTGATCTCGGCCGGCGCATGCGCCGCCATGAAGTCGAGATGCATCAACACCGAACCGGGGATTGGATCCATCTCCTGAATGTCGACGCCGATGGCGCGGCCTTCGCCCAGCCGCTCGACCAGCACCTGCGTCCACCCGCCCGGCGCGGCGCCGAGATCGACCGCACTCTGTCCCCGTTTCAGAAACCGGTGCTTATCGTCCATCTCTTTCAGCTTGTACGCCGCGCGCGAGCGATAGCCCTCGCTCTTGGCCGCGCGCACGTAAGGGTCGTTGATCTGCCGCTCCAGCCACAACTGCGACGACTTCGTGCGCAGTTTCGCCGTCTTCAGCCGTATCTTCAGCGCGCGCGCCCCGCCGCCCGGTTTCTTGACCCCACCCGTCATGTCGAAGCTCCACCCGGCTTGAAGCGGCCGCGCTTGCGCCGCCGCCCGCCGCGCCGCTTGCGCCGCCGCTTCGGCCCGCGATCCTCGGCGCCTTCCATCAGAGCCAGCAACATACCCTCGCGCAAACCGCGATCGGCGACGCGCAATCGCGGCGGCATCCAAACCGAAAAAATCGACTCAAAGATCGCAAGCCCCGGGATCACAAGCTCGGCCCGCTCAGGCCCAACGCATGGGTGACCCGCGCGCGCTTCGCGGTTCATGCCTTTCAGGTCTGCAATGACTCGCAAAATCTCATCCCGCTTCAACCAAGTGCCATCGACCTTCGAACGCTCATAGCGATCAAGGCACAGATGAATACCGGCGATCGTGGTAACGGTTCCAGATGTACCCAGCATATGAAACGTGCCGGCCGGATGAACGCCCGGCGGTGGCAGCCCCTGGATATCAGCGAGCCGCCGTCGCACCTCCGCCGTCATAGCATCATAAGTGCCGGGATCGTCGAGCTTGCCCAGAAACATCTCTGCCAGCGACACGACGCCAAGCGGCATCGACCCCCAGCGCAAGATCCGCGGCACGCGCCCTTGTTCGCGCAGATCGAGCCAGATCAACTCTGTCGACCCGCCGCCGATGTCGAACACCAGCGCACCCTTGTCGTTGCGGTCGAGCAGGGGAGTCACACCCCGCGCCGCCAGCCGCGCCTCTTCCGCGGGCGGAATGATGTCGAAGTGCAAACCCGTTTCAGCCGCGACGCGCTTGATGAACGCCGGTCCGTTCGAAGCCGTGCGGCACGCCTGCGTGGCGATCGCGCGCGCGCTTGTCACGCCGCGCTTCCGCATCTTCGTCGCGCAAATCCGGATGGCCTCTATCGCGCGGCCCATCGCCGCCTCCGACAGTTCGCCGGTCAGCGACAAACCTTCGCCCAGCCGCACCGTGCGCGAGAAGGAGTCCAAAACGCGGAAGCTGCCCTGATCGGGCTTCGCGATCAGAAGCCGGCAGTTGTTCGTGCCAAGATCGAGCGCAGCGTAGATATGCCCGGGCCGGCCGCCTTGCGGCGCACCACTATTGCCGTCGCGACCTTCGGGTGGCGTACCCTCGCGGTCGTCCTGCTGCGCCCCACGCGAACGTTGCGTCACAGGGGCAATCCAAGTCTCGACCGGTGCGTCGCCAAGCCCAAGGGCCCGGCCGCACACGGTTCATGTTTCAGTTGGATGACAGTCTAGGGGCGCAAGAACCCCGACCGCAAGCGGATACCAAAAACCTGGGTTATCCGCTGACGCCAGAGTTAAATGGTCAACGCGTAAACGCGCGCCCTTTCACAAGCTGTCCCTCAGGCCCAAGGCGCCCCGGATAGCACCGGCTGAACGCGCCGCACTTCGTGTAGTACATCGCCACACGGCTGCCGCGCCGTTCGAGGTAGTAGCAAACCTCGACGCCCCAGCCGACTTTCCCGATCGTTTGGCAAACGTCGCCGTCGTCGTCGACGCGCCAGTTGCCGGTTTCGACGTAGTCCAGTTCTTCCATTGCCGCATGCGGCACCCGTGCGCCGATCTTGCGGAAGTGCGCTTCGACCTTGCCGTCGAAGCCGTAATAGACCTGCCACGGAAATTCGCTGCGCGACTCGATATCCGAGGGCGCCGATCCGTCAGCGAACCCTTCAGTGCCGATCAGCGTGTGCCCGGCCAGCCAATCGCGAACGTTGCCGCGTTGCCCGACGACGACCACGCGCTCACGCGGCCAGTCGGCGCGCGATTGCGGATTATCCGGATTGCCCTGCGCCGGCGCGTCGCCGCTGCTGCCGATCACGAACGCCAACGCGCCGCACACCGCGACCGCAGCGATAACAAGTAGGCGCATGCATTTCCTCCGTCGTCCGCACGTGTTCCCGCGCGGATCGCAATATTATCGGGGAAATTGGATCAAATTTGCGGCCGGATAGCAAAGCAGAATTGCGCGACCAGATGCCGGTGCTTCTCCGGCACCATGATCAAAACGTCGGCAATTGTCACAACATTGTAACCCGGCCGTTTGGCCATTGCGGCAAAGATCTGATCCAGCGACGGCCATTTGCGATAATCGAACGGCGGCGGCGGCGGGGCCAGGAACGCCCGCGCATCGTCGACCAGAATGCAGTGGTCGTAAGGGGAGGCGAGCACCGTCTCCAACTCGTCGACCAGCGGACAGATATCGTGATCCGCGAAGTAACCCGCACCGGCATGCGCATCGAGCCAGAACAGCGCCGGCCCCTTCAGCCCACCCACGATCTTCGGCAACTCACTGGCGGAATCGCCAAGCATGTATGTGACGTTCGCAGCCCCTGGATTGTTCGCCTTCGCCTGCCGCTGAAACTCCGGATTGAGTTCAACCGTCCAAACCCGCTCGAACGACCGGGACGCCCACCCGAGCGCACCACCGACATAGGTGCCCGTTTCGACGAAATCGCGAATCCCCCCGGCGCGCGCCAACTCGCGCACAAGGTCGGCCAACGGTGACAGATGAATGGAGCCCATGGACTTCTCGCTCGCTCGTTCCAGATCAGGCAGATGCTCGCAAACCTCTACCCGCGCAGCGCAAACAAGGTAAAGCCTTGTTGGTCATTGTGCCGCGCTTTACATGATGCCCGCGAGGGGTTACACGCTCCTCGCAACTCGATTCCCGAGTGATTTGTTGAAAAGAAAGGGATCGGCTTGCAGCTCCGCGAAGCTCTGACTTTTGACGACGTCCTGCTTGTGCCGGGCGCGTCCGACGTGTTGCCGGGTCAGGCCGACACACGCACCAAACTCACCAAAACGATCGAACTCGCCGTGCCGCTGATCTCGGCGGCCATGGACACGGTCACCGAAGCCCGCCTCGCCATCGCCATGGCGCAAAGCGGCGGCATGGGCGTCATCCACCGCAACATGACGCCGGAAGACCAGGCGAACCACGTGCGCCAGGTGAAGAAGTTCGAAAGCGGCATCGTCTTCGACCCGATCACGATCGCGCCCGACGCCACGCTCGCCGAAGCCCGAACGCTGCGCGAAGCCCATCGCATCTCCGGCATCCCGGTGGTCGAGCCCAAGTCCGGCAAACTCGTCGGCATCTTGACCAACCGCGACGTCCGCTTCGCCACCGACCTGCGCCAGCACGTGTCGCAGCTGATGACGAAGGAAAAGCTCATCACAGTCCGCCAATCGATCGGCATGGACGAAGCCAAGCGCCTGCTCCACCAACACCGCATCGAAAAGCTGCTGGTCGTCGACGACCAATACCGCTGCGTCGGCCTCATCACCGTGAAGGACATCGAGAAAGCCGAATCCCACCCGCACGCCGCCAAGGACGCCAAGGGCCGCCTGCGCGTCGGCGCGGCAACGACGGTCGGGACGGACGGCATGGCCCGCACCGAAGCCCTGATCGCAGCCGGCGTGGACGTTGTCGTGGTCGACACGGCGCACGGCCACAACGCCCGCGTCATCGAAGCCGTCGCGCGCATCAAGCGCATGTCGAACGAAACGCAAGTGATCGCCGGCAACGTCGCAACCGCCGCCGCCGCCACCGCACTGATGGACGCCGGCGCCGACGCGATCAAGGTCGGCATCGGCCCAGGCTCCATCTGCACCACCCGCATGGTGGCCGGCGTCGGCGTGCCGCAGCTGACGGCGATCATGGACGTCGTCTCCGCGACGCGCCCGCGCGGTGTCCCCGTGATTGCCGACGGCGGCATCAAATACTCCGGCGACTTCGCGAAAGCAGTAGCCGCCGGCGCCAACGTCGCGATGCTCGGCTCGCTCTTCGCCGGCACCGACGAAAGCCCCGGCGAGGTCTTCCTCTACCAAGGCCGCAGCTACAAATCCTATCGCGGCATGGGCTCGCTCGGCGCGATGGCGCGCGGCTCGGCGGATCGCTATTTCCAAGCCGAAGTGAACGACACGCTGAAGCTCGTACCCGAAGGTGTCGAAGGCCAAGTCCCCTACAAAGGCCCGCTCTCCAGCGTCGTCCATCAACTCGCAGGCGGCCTGCGCGCATCGATGGGCTACACCGGCAGCCACACCATCGCCGACTTCCAGAAGAACGCGAGCTTCGTGCGCATCTCGGCGGCGGGCCTTCGCGAAAGCCATCCGCACTCGATCAGCGTCACACGCGAGTCGCCCAACTACCCGATGTCCGGCTAGTGACCCCAGGCGCTCGTCTTGCCGCGGCGGCGGAAGTTCTCGCCGAAATCTTCGCGCGCAAGGCGGCCGCCGATCGCACGCTGTCGGGCTGGGGCAAAGCCCACCGCTTCGCCGGCTCGAAAGACCGCGCGGCCATAGCAGAGCGCGTCTACGCCTGCCTGCGCCGCCGCAACGAATGCGCCTTCGCGATGGACGACGAAAGCCCGCGCGCCCTCGTTATCGGATCGCTGGCCGTCGTCGACGCGCTCGACGTCGAACGCATCGAAGCTCTCGCGATCGATGGCACGCATTCACTCGGCGCGCTGACATCGAACGAGCGCGAACGCCTCCAAACCGTGCGCCGCGCAACCGATCCGTGGGTTGCGCTGAATTATCCACGGTGGCTGCACGAAGACTTAGAGGCGACGTTCGGCGCGGACCTCGAACGCGAGATGGCAGCACTGAACACGCGCGCGCCGCTGGATCTGCGCGTCAACACGCTGAAAGCCGACCGCGCCGCCATCATCGAAGAACTAACAGCCGCGGGATTCCAGGCAACCGCGCGCGCTGTGCCGACGGCCATCCGCCTCGCCGACGAGAACGCCAAGATCACGGCGCAGCCGGCCTACACCGAAGGCCGCATCGAAATCCAAGACGAAGCCTCGCAGCGCGCCGTCCTGTTCGCCAACGCCAAACCCGGTGACACAGTGATCGACCTCGCGGCCGGCGCCGGCGGAAAGTCGATCGCGCTCGCGGCGGCAATGCAGAACCAAGGCCACGTCATCGCCTGCGACATAGATCCCGGCCGCCTGCACCACATGGCCCCACGCATCATCCGCGCGGGCGCCACGATCGTCGACGTCCTCGGCGACCCCTACGGACCGGTTGTCACGACGGCGAAAGGCGAGGGCGCCGATCTCGTCTTCGTCGACGCGCCGTGCTCAGGCACGGGTACGTGGCGCCGCAATCCGGAATCGAAGTGGACACTCGACCGCGCACGGATGGCAACCTTCCGCGCCGCACAAACAAAACTGCTCGACCGCGCCGCCGAACTGACGAAGCCGGCCGGTCGCATCCTCTACGCCGTCTGCTCGGTGCTCCCCGCCGAAGGCCAAGCGCAAGTCAAAGCCTTCGTGGCCCGCCATCCAGCCTGGCGCGTCGCGCAAGTGATGACCTTGACCCCCGCGCGCGACGGCACGGACGGCTTCTACGCGGCAGTGCTGGAATCTTGACGGGCCGCCGAAGGCCCTCATCCGTCGGGTCGCTGCGCGCCCCGCCACCTTCTCCCAGAGGGAGAAGGGCAAAACCGAACAAGAGGCGCCGCGCCACAACATTGTAGTTGCGCTTCTCCCTCTGGGAGAAGCTGGCACGCCGCAGGCGTGACTGATGAGGGACGACGGTGCGCTAAGGTGGCAAAGCCCCCTTGCCGCGCGGACGCGTCGCCCTATAGTCCGCTCCCATGACCCGTCGTCAGCGCCGCATCGCGTTTCTCACCGGAGCCTTGGGCGTCGCCACCGTGGCGATCGTCCTGCTCGTGACCGCGCTCGGCGATAACGTCCTCTATTTCTACTCGCCCAGCGAAGCGAAAGCGCGCGGCGTCCCCGTCGGGCGCTCGATCAATCTCGGAGGCTTGGTAGAGAAGGGCAGCGTCGAGCATCCCGGCGGACTAGAGACGCGCTTCAAGGTCACCGACGGCGACGCCACGGTCGCGGTGACCTACACGCGCGACCTGCCTGACCTATTCCGTGAGGGCCAAGGCGTTGTGGTCACCGGCGCGTTCCGGGATGACGGCGGCTTCGACGCCTCGAACGTTCTGGCCAAGCACGACGAAAATTACATGCCGCCAGAAGTCGCTCGCGCGCTGAAGGATAAAGGCGTATGGAAGGAAGGGGCTGAGAAGCCCTAGAAACGCGCCGAAAATGGCCGTTTCCGACACGCGTTGACGATCACCGTGTTGTGACCCGGAGTTAATGTTCCGGACAGATTTAAGACATGATCTCGCGCCTATATACTATCTTCAATCGGTCAGGGGTCCACGATGGGCGGCCCCCTAGTTCGTTCCCCAAGGAGAAGTCGATGTCCTCCGAATTGTCGCCGCAAGTCCCCGCAAAACCCCGTTCACGCGTGCTGATGGCCAGCGCGACCGTGCTTGCGCTCGCCGTCACCGGCGGCGCCGTGGCTGGCTTTGTGTGGGGCGGTGGTGGCCACCCCGCCGTTGCTGAATCGACGGTCGCGCCTGCCGGCAAGGCCGAGACGCTGGCCTCCGCGGTGACCGCGCCTGCGACGGCTGCGATCGGCGTCATCCCGCCCTCAACCAACACCGGCGCGCTCCCCAGCCTCGCCGACATCGTCGAGCGCGTCTCGCCCGCGGTGGTCAGCCTCAAGGCCAAGGTCACGGCCGAAAAAACCGCCGAAGTCACCGACGAAGAACTCGAGCAGCTGCCGCCCAGCCTGCGCGACTTCTTCGAACGCTTCCGCAAGAACGGCCCGCCGAACCAGCAGCGCCGTCCGCGCGGTGAAGTGCAGGGCTCGGGCTTCATCATCGACCCGACCGGCTACATCGTCACCAACAACCACGTCGTCGCCAACGCGACCGACATCGAAGTCGACTTCTCCGACGGCCGCAAGCTGAAGGCGAAACTCATCGGCCGCGACGAACTCACCGACATCGCGCTCATCAAAGTCGAACCGAAGAGCCCGCTGCCGGCGGTTACGTTCGCGGACGACGCTAAAGTGCGCGTCGGCGACTGGGTCCTGGCCGTCGGCAATCCGTTCGGTCTCGGCGGCACGGTCACCGCCGGCATCATCTCGGCCCGCGGTCGCGATGAAGTCTCCGGTGCTCAGTTCACGGACTATCTGCAAATCGACGCCGCCATCAACCAGGGCAACTCGGGCGGCCCCACGTTCGACCTCGCCGGCCGTGTCGTCGGCATGAACACGGCGATCTTCTCGCCGTCGGGCGGCAGCGTCGGCATCGGCTTCGCCATTCCGTCGAACACCATCGGCCGCGTCGTGGCAGACCTGAAGAAGTCGGGCGGCGTGACGCGCGGCTGGCTCGGCGTGCAGATCCAAAGCCTGAACGAAGACGCGGCGCTCGCGCTCGGCCTTCCGGATGAAAGCGGCGCCATCGTCGCCGAAATCATCGAGGGCAGCCCAGCCGCAAAGGCGGGCGTGAAGCAAGGTGACGTCGTCCTGAAAATGAACGGCACGCCGATCAAGGACAACCGCGACCTCTCGCGTAAAGTCGCCGCCCTCCAGGTCGGCCAATCGGCGGCCTTCACCGTCTGGCGCGACAGCCGTGAGGTCAACTTGACGGTGACGATCGCCAAGCGCCCCGGTGAAGACCGCGTCGCCGGCAACAAGTCGAACGACAGCAAGGGCGACGCGAAGGACAGCGGCCCGTCCGCCGATGCAAAAGTCGCCGCGCTGGGCCTGAACCTGCAGACGATCACGCAAGCGGTGCGCGCCCAGTACGACCTGGATGCGACGGCCAAGGGCGTGCTCATCACCGAAGTCGATCCCGACAGCGATGCCGCCGAACGCGGCTTGCGCCCCGGCGACCGCATCATCGCGGTGGCGGGCAACGAAGTGCGCGCCATCTCTGACGTGAAGTCGGCGGTCGACGGCGCCAAGTCGGCAAAGCGTCCCTCGGTGCTTCTGTTCGTCGAGACGAACCGCGGGAAGGTCTATGTCCCCGTAAAACTCTCGACCGGTAAGTCGTAATGACAAGTGCTTGGGGACGGCCGGAGAACCGCCCCCACACGTCCCCTCCACCCCCCGAAGAGGACGCGTATCGCATGAGAATTCTTGTAGTTGAGGATGACCGCGAAGCCGCTGCGTACTTGACGCGGGGCCTGCGGGAAAGCGGCCACATCGTCGATCACGCCCCCGACGGTGAAGATGGCCTGCACTTAGCCATGGGCGGCAACTATGACGTTGCCGTCGTCGATCGGATGATGCCCCGCCTCGATGGCTTGGCGATGGTCCGTCGCATGCGCGACGAAGGCAACAAGACGCCCGTCTTGTTCCTCAGCGCGCTTGGCGAAGTCGACGACCGCGTGAAAGGCTTGCGCGCCGGCGGCGACGACTATCTCGCAAAGCCGTTCGCCTTCGCCGAACTGCTCGCCCGCATCGACGCGCTCGCCCGCCGCAACGGAACGGACGTCGTGGTGACGAAGCTCGGCGTCGGCGATCTCGAACTCGACCTGCTGTCGCGCACGGCGACGCGCAACGCGCAACGCATCGACTTGCAGCCGCGCGAATTCCTGCTGCTGGAATACCTGATGCGTCATGCGGGCCAAGTGGTCACGCGCACCATGCTGCTCGAGAACGTGTGGGAATATCACTTCGACCCGCAAACCAACGTGATCGACGTCCACATCTCGCGCCTGCGCGCGAAGATCGACAAAGGATTCACGGAACCTCTGCTCCACACGGTCAGAGGCGCCGGGTATTCGCTCCGTGCGGCCTCTTGATGTATTTCGCACGGCGACGTTTCGACTAGCGTTCGCGTATCTGTGCCTGTTCGCCGTGTCGGTGATGCTCTTGCTGGGCTTCATCTACTGGCGGACGGCGGGGTTCATGGCCACCCAAGCCGACGAAACCATCCTCGCCGAAGTCCAGGGCCTCGGCGAACAATACAAACGCCGCGGCATCATGGGCCTGCGCACCATCATCGTGGAGCGCGCCTCGCGCCCGGGCCAGCGCACGCTTTACCTCCTATCCTTCGGTGACGCGCCGCTAGCCGGCAATCTCTCGCGCTGGCCGACCGACGCGGTCGAAACCGCAAAGGGCTGGATCAATTTCAGCTACGCGCGCGGCATCGAAGAAGACCAGGAAGTGCGTCCCGGCCGCGCCGTCCAATCCCAACTGACCGGCGGCTTCAAACTGCTCGTCGGCCGCGACATGAAAGAGGTCAACGCGATCGAAAGCACGATCCGCTCGACCTTGCTCTGGGCGCTCGGCATCACCGGCTTCTTTGGCGTCGTCGGCGGTGTGTGGATCAGCCGCAACGTTGTGCGCCGTCTGGAAGTCATCAACCGCACCAGCCGCGAAATCATGTCCGGCGACCTGACCCGCCGCATCCCGATGCAGGGCAGCCGCGACGAACTCGACGACCTCGCCGGCAACCTGAACCAGATGCTCGAACAGATCGAGCGTCTCATGATGGGCATGCGCGAGGTGGCCGACAACATCGCCCATGACCTTCGCACGCCGCTGAACCGCCTGCGCAACAAGCTCGAAGGCGCGCTGATGGGCAACACGTCGCGCGACGAGCAGATGACGGCGCTCGAAAGCGCGATCTCCGAGGCCGACGGCTTGATCTCGACCTTCAACTCGCTGCTGCTGATCGCCGAAGCCGAAACCGGCGCGCATCGCGACACGCTCGAACTCATGGATTTGAGCGAGGTCATCCACGACATTGCCGATCTCTACGAACCGGCCGCCGAGGACCGCGGCGTGACGCTGCGCTTCGTCGCGCCGTCGCGCATCATGGTGCGCGGCAATCGCAGCCTCCTGGCGCGCGCAGCCGCGAACCTCGTCGAAAACGCGCTGAAATATACGCCGCAAGGCGGCGCGGTCACGGTCTCGACCGGCATCAATCAGCGCGACGACCGCCCGACGTTCTCCGTGCGCGACAGCGGCCCCGGCATTCCGGAGGCTGACCGCGAACGCGTGCTCGACCGCTTCGTGCGCTTGGAACGCTCACGCAATACACCGGGCTCCGGCTTAGGCCTAAGCTTGGTCGCCGCCGTCGCGCGCATGCACGACGCGGAGATCACACTCGACGACGCAAAGCCCGGCTTGCTGGCGACACTGATGTTCCCGGCAGTGGAAGAAAACCAAGCGGTTATCGCGGCGCAACCTCGGCGCGCTCTTCTTTCACCCACCAAAGCCCAACGAGCCCCAGAACCAGAAACACAAGGATGACGGCAAAGCCCGCGCGCTGGTTCTGCGTCGCGCCCGTCACCACAGCGACCAAGAACGGCGCCATGAAAGCAGTCGCCTTTCCGGTCAGCGTGTAGAGCCCGTAGATCTCCGATACCATCGTCGTAGGCGCAATCCGCGCCACCATCGTGCGGCTTGAGGCCAAAACCGGCCCGACGAACATCCCGCCCATGACCGAGAACGCCAAACTCACCTGCTCGGGAAACTGCGTGAACCCGAACACCGAGAACAACGGCCCGAGGACCGGCAATTGCTGCATGCGCAGGTCGTCGGTCACCGGGAAGAAGAACAGATACTCGTTCGGCGTCGTGCTGATCGAACCCAGCACGGCCAGCGTGAACACGAACAAACTGATCACGATCGTCCGCTTCGACCCGATTTTGTCGTCGATCCACCCGCCGATGAACGACGTGAAAATCGGCACGGTCAAAACGATCAACGCATAGATCCCGATCTTCGACGTCTCCCACCCGAACACGCCGCTGAGATACCCGGCCAAGAACGCGAACACCGCGCTCATCCCGTCGGCATAGATCGCGCGCACGATCAGATAGGTCGCGAGGTTCCGGTAGTGCACAACGCGCGAAATCGTATGGCCCAACTGATTGAGCCCCTTGCCGATCGCCTGCCAAAGCGTGAGCCCGGAGTAGGGCAGGTCGGGCGTGAACAGCACGACGGGAATCGAAAACACGATCAGCCAGATGACCGACAGCGGCCCCGACAACCGCTCATGCGCAAACGGCTCGTCGCCGAACCAGGCCATGATGCCCAGCGCCGGGATCGCCAACCACACCATGAAGATCAAGAAGCTGCCGATATAATCGAGGCTGTAGGCGATGCCGCTCATGAACCCGATGTTGCGCACGCCGGCCACGGTCGGCAGCATCGCGTTGTGATAGATCGCAGCGCATTCCATCGTGACCGCCGCAACGACGATCGCGGTGAACCCCAACGCAACCTCGCCCGGCGAAACGAACCACAAGGCCGTCATCGCGGGGATTGCCAAAATCGAAAACAGGATCAGCCCAGGTTTGCGCGGCCCGTACGCATCGGCGAGCGCACCGAGAATGGGCGCGCACAGCGGAATGAGAACGCCCGCCATCGCTTGGCTGTAACCCCAGACGACTTGGCCTTCGACCGGATCGCCGACGACGTTCTTCTGAAAATAAGCCGCGAAGACGAAGATGTTGATGATGACGAAGTACGGACTGCTCGCCAGCTGATAGAGCGCCCACCCGAACTGACCCAGAAACCTGCGCCGCCGCGACAGATCCAACCCCAACTCAGAGCTCATACGATCACGGTTTCCCCGGTTTCCGCTTCGCACATATTCTCAAGCGCGCCCACGCCGTCGATCTCGACCCGCACCCTGTCCCCGTCTTTCAGCCGCACCGGCGGATCGCGCCAGTTCCCGACACCGGCAGGCGTCCCTGTAAAGATCACGTCGCCGGGCTCCAGCGTGAACGCCGCCGTCAGATGCTCGATCTGCGCGGGAATGTCGAAAATCATCTCCGCCGTCGACGCGTCCTGCATCACCTGGCCGTTGAGTAAGCACCGCACGCGAAGCTTCGAAACATCGGGAATCTCATCCGGCGTCACGATCCACGGCCCCGTCGGCCCATGCGTATCGAAGCCTTTGCCCATCATCATGGTGGGCGAGCGCTGCTGCCAATCGCGCACGCTGACGTCGTTCCCGCACATATAGCCGGCGACCACCTCGAACGCGCGCGCCCGCGGGACATGCCGGCAGCGCCGCCCGATCACGACGCAAAGCTCGGCCTCATAGTCGATCTTGTCCGACACCTTCGGGATGCGGATGGCGTCGCTCGGCCCCACGATGCAAGTCGCCTGCTTGGCGAACCAAACCTGGTGCTCCGGCGCCGCGCGCCCCGTCTCGCGGATATGGTCGCCGTAGTTCATGCCGATGGCCAGCACCTTACCCGGCCGCGGCACAGGCGCCTCAAGCCGCACGGAACCGAGAGGAATCCTATGCTTTTGGCTCCCCGCGGCCCGCCGCGCCTCGGCCAGGGCATCCGCCCCGCCGCGCAGAAACGCTGTCATCGTCTGCGGCAGATGCGGCGCCGCGGCCGCCAAATCGACGACCTGATCGCCCTCGACGAGGCCGATACGGCGGCGATGGCTATGCGTGAAGGTGATGAGCTTCATGGGACCGGTGCTGGAGCGGTGAGTCGGCCAAACTTAGAGCAAGAGCGGCCGCGAAAAGCACCATCGAATCGCAGATGCACAAATCGCCACGCGAGTAAACGGTCAAAAAGCAAGACAGGCACAGGCTTTTTTCGCTGAGCTAGCCCGGAATTGCACGAAAACACACACTTCCCGGCCGTCTAGCATCAAAAAACCAAGGGAAAATGACGTTCTTTTGTAGATTGCTTAACGTCTCTCGTGTACATCCGCTGTGCAGACCCAACAGAGGTCGCACGTCACAACACCCAAGTTGAGGGGCAAAACCCACATGAGCAAATCGGACTTCATCCTCGCCGTCGCCAAGAAGGGCGACCTCCAGAAGGCGGAAGCCAAGCGCGTGATCGAACTTGTGTTCGGCACGATCGAAGCCAGCCTCAAGGGGCTGAAGGGCGGCGGAAAGCTCCCGATCGGTAATTTCGGCGTCTTCACGGTGGCGAAGCGTCCGGCGCGCATGGGCCGCAATCCGCGGACCGGCGAAGCCATCAAGATCAAGGCGTCGAAGAAGCTGCGCTTCCGTCCCGCCAAGACCCTGAAGACCGCGGCGGGCATCGTCCCGGCGGCTCCGAAATAATCTGATACCAGTGCATTGAACGGCCCGGGCAGCGAAAGCGCCCGGGCCGTTTTGCGTTTTGTTGGCTATAAAGCGGCCATGACCGACGACTTCGCGCCCCGCATCATTCGCGTCCCCGAAATCTTCGACGCCGGCCTCGCCGCCCGTACGCTGGAAACGCTGGGCGAACGGGCAGGGGAGGGCACAACGCGCGACCTGATCGCAGGCGCCGCCTCAAACAGTCCCTACCTCGCGCAACTGATGGAACGCGAAGCCGACCTCCTGCCGGAATTCCTGTCGCGCGATCCGGAAGAAACGCTGACCAGCCTGCTGACCTCACTGCCCGTCGATGACCGTCCGACGCGCGCCGACATGATGCGCCTCCTGCGCGAACTTAAGCGCCGCGCGTCGCTCATCATCGCACTCGCGGACCTAGGCGGCGTCTGGCGCTTGGATCAAACGACGCGCGCCCTGACGACGCTCGCCGACACCACGCTCGCCGCCGCGCTGCGCTTTGCGATGCAAGAGGCGATCGAACGCGGCCGTTTCGCCCCGCCGGACAAAGAGAACCCCACGAAGGACTGCGGCCTCTTCTTCCTCGCCATGGGCAAATACGGCGCCTTCGAACTCAACTACTCCAGCGACATCGACTTCAGCTGCTACTTCAACGCCGAACGCCTGCCCGTCGCCGCCGGCGTCGAACCGCGCGAGTTCGCCGTACGCCTGACGCAAGACACCGTGGGCCTGATGCAGCAGACGACGGGCGACGGCTACGTCTTCCGCTGCGACCTGCGCCTGCGCCCCGACGCCGGCTCGACGCAAATCGCCGTCTCGACGCGCGCCGCCGAGAGCTACTACGAATCCATGGGCCAAAACTGGGAACGCGCCGCCATGATCAAGGCGCGCCCCTGCGTCGGCGACCTGGTCGAAGGTGACGAGTTCGTCGGCTGGCTCCACCCCTTCATCTGGCGCAAGTATCTGGACTACGCCGCCATCGAAGACATCCACTCGATCAAGCGCCAGATCAACGCCCACTCGGGCAGCGCCGACAACGCCATCGCCGGCCACAACGTGAAGCTCGGCCGCGGCGGCATCCGCGAAATCGAATTCTTCGCCCAGACCCAGCAACTCATCCTCGGCGGCCGCGTGCCCCAACTGCGCCGCGCGCGTACTGTGGACGCACTGGCGGCTTTGACCGAACGCAACGTCATCACCGAAGAAACGCGCGCCGATCTGGTCACGGCCTACGAATTCCTGCGCACCCTCGAACACCGCCTCCAGATGATCGAGGATCAGCAAACCCACACGATGCCGAAGTCGGCCGAAGGCGTGGACAACGCCGCCCGCTTCATGGGCTTCGCCCAAACGCAGGCGTTCGAAAGCACGCTGCGCGAACACCTCGCCCGCGTGCAGGAGCACTACGGCAAACTCTTCGAAAGCGCCCCATCACTCTCGCAAACGAAGGGCAGCCTCGTCTTCACCGGCGTCGACGAAGACCCGGAGACGGTGCAGACCCTGCGCAATCTCGGCTTCAGCCAACCGGAAGCGATCTCCGCCACCGTGCGCGGCTGGCACCACGGCCGCATCCGCGCCACACGCAGCGAAAAGGCGCGTGAAAAACTGACCGCGCTGATGCCGCTGCTCCTGCAAGCACTGAGCAAAACCGCAAACCCGGACATCGCCTTCACCCGCTTCGACAAATTCCTAAGCGGTCTGCCCTCCGGCGTCCAAGTCTTCGCGCTGCTCTTCTCAAACCCGCGCCTACTCGACCTCATCGCCGAGATCGTAGGCACCGCGCCGCGCCTCGCCGACCACCTAGCGCGCCGTCCGGCCTTGCTCGACGTTCTGATCGACATCGACTTCCTGCGTCACCAGCCCGACCTGATCGAACTGCGCGAAAGCCTCGACCCGCTGATGAAGGACGCGAAGTCCTACGAAGACAAACTCGACGTCGCGCGCCGCTGGACGAAGGATCAGCAATTCCGCGTCGGCCTCCAACTCCTGCGCGCCGAAGTCGACGGCGTGAAAGCCGGCGAAGCCTTCGCCGACATCGCCGAAACCGTCACCGCCGCCCTCAACGACGCAACGATGCAAGCGACTATCGCCGCGCACGGCCACGTCAAAGACGGCGCCATGGTTGTCATCGGCATGGGCCGCCTCGGCAGCCGTGAGATGACCGCAGCCTCCGACCTGGACCTGATCTTCATTTACGAACACGCGCCCGACGCGACGGGGTCCGACGGCGCCAGACCGCTCGCGCCAAGCCTCTACTACGCCCGCACATCGCAACGCCTGATCTCGGCGCTGACCGTCATGACGGGCGAGGGCGGGCTATACGATGTCGACATGCGCCTGCGCCCGTCAGGCAACAAAGGCCCCGTCGCCGTCAGCTTCGAGGCCTTCGCCAAATACCAAGCCGACGAAGCCTGGACTTGGGAGCGCCTTGCTCTCACCCGCGCCCGCGTCATCGCCGGCCCGCCCGAACTCCGCGCCCGCGTCGAAGCGGTGATCCGCGCGGCCCTCACCAAACCACGCGACAACGCGAAAACGCTGACCGACGTCGCAGACATGCGCGCGATGCTCGACCGCGAACGCCCTGCCAAATCGCCGTGGGATCTGAAGGAGGCCAAGGGCGGCCTCTTCGACATCGAATTCATCGTCCAAGGCCTGCAACTCACCTGCGCCGCAACGCACCCGCAAGTCCTCCACGTCAACACGATGGAAGCCCTGCACGCACTTAAGGCCGCCAACTGCCTCACGCCGGAAGACGCCGCGCCCCTAGAAGAGGCCGCCTACCTCTACCAAGGCATCACGCAAGTCCTGCGCCTCACGGTCGAAGGCAGCTTCAACGCGGCCGAAGCATCACCCTCTCTGCGCGCCCTCATCACGCGCATAGCGGGCTTGTCCTCATTCGAAGCAATCGAGGCAAAATTAGGCGCCGTCGAAACCGAAGTCCGCACACTGTTCGCGAAGCTGATCGCACCAGCGTAGTCCTACGGGCGGTCTTCGCGCCCATGCCAAATGCGCACGATGAAAACCGTTTCGGTCGATGCGCGATAAGCGTAGCGCACGACGTAGGCGGACTGCCCGAACGGAACGACGAGTTCGCGAAGGCCCTGCACGGCAGAGGGCCGGCCGCGTTCCGGTAGCGTGCTCAACGACCCGATCGCCTCAACGAGCGTCGTTGCTGCTCGTTCCGAAGCTTTGGCGTCCTTGTCCGCAAGAAAGGTCTTGAGTCGTTCGAGATCGGCGACGGCTTCCGTCGATACGACGAGCTTCACAACTTGCGCGATCTCGGCTTAGGCAGCTCGGCGGCCGTGCCCCAACTGCGCACCCACGCCTGAACTTCGTCCCAAGGCACGCCTTCCCCGTTGCGCTCGAACGCCTCGTAGCTGCGCGCATCTTCAGCTAAGGCCGAAGGCGCCCACGGCCCACGTCCGTCCCGCCGCATCGCTTCAAGGTCGTTCGGCCAAACCTCGTTGGCGCCTACAAGATCGGCGATCAATTCGGAGATGGTCGTTCCCAACTCGGCAGCTCTAGCTTCCAAGGCCTGAGCAGTCGCAACGTCAACTTCAACCGTGCGTGTCTTCGGGTTCATGTGACCAGAATATCCTCGACCAGGCACGCTGTCGAGAATCGCCGATTAGGTTACCAACCGGACCTTCTGCCCGGTCTCAAGCCGCTCGGCGCCGCGGATGATCACGCGTTCGCCTTCCTTCAGCATGCCGATGACTTCGACTATGTCGCCGTCGGCTGCGCCCACTTCGACGGCGATGCGCTCGGCCTTGTTCTCTTTGTTAAGCTTGAAGAGATACGTGTTGTCTTCACGCAGCACCAACGCGTCGCGCGGCACCGCCAGCACCGACCGCGGCTCGGCCGACGGGATGAGAACCTTCGCCGCATCGCCGACAAACGCCGACCCCGGCTCCAGTGCCAAGCGCACCTCGACGGTCCGGCTTTGCTCATGCCCGACCGGCACGATCACGCGCACGGTTGTCTGCACATTTTTGCCCTGAAGCTCCGCCGTCACGCGCATTGTCTCGCGCAGATGCTGCATCGACGAGATCGGCACCTGCGTCGCGATCTCGATCGCGTCCAGATCGACCAGCCGCACGACGTCCTTGCCGGGGTTCGCATACTCGCCCGCGTTGATCAATCGCGACACGACGCGGCCCGAGAACGGCGCGCGAATCTCGGAATGATCGAGCTGATACTGCGACCGCTTCGCCGCTGCTTCCGCCTGCTTCAGCGCCGCCTCATTCGCATCGCGCGTCGACGTCGCCTGATCGAGCCCCGCCTTCGAGACGACCTTGCGATCCATCAACTCCTGCATGCGCCGCGCCTGCGCACGGTCATAGCGAACCTGCGCGTTCAGCTTCGCGACATTCGCCGTATCTGAATCGCGCTGCATCCGCGCGAGATTGGCGTCGAGCCGCGCAATCACATCGCCTTGCTTCACGACCGTGCCGACGTCGGCGACCCACTCGACGCGGCCTTCCACATCCGCCGCCAGCTTAGAATCGTTGCGCGACACGACGGTGCCCGGATAGCTCGCTTGCGGCGCGATGCGCGTCGCTTTCACATGCGCGACGCTGACGGGTGGAAACTCAGCCTCATCCGGATTGATCGCCGCCTCGGCCTGCTTCACCGCGGCAACCTCGCCCGACGGCACCAAGCGCCACGCGCCGAACGCTAGGACGACAAGAACAACGACGCCGCCGCCCAACTTGCGGCGATCCATCGCCATCAGTTTCGCCAAAACATTCTTGATCATGCAGCCACCTTCCAAGTGGGTGTCGGTGGAGTCATAGGTTCTCTCGTGATCGCAACGGGCCGCTCGCCCAGGCGCAGCATCGCGGGGATCAAAATGACGGTGAATATATGGCTGATCAATATGCCGCCGACGATCACCGCCGCGAGCCCGCGATAGATGTCCGCCCCCGCGCCGGGAATCACGACCAACGGCAACATGCCGAACACGGCGGTCAACGTGCTCGAGAAGATCGGCCTGAGCCGCGTCTCAAGGCTCGACCGCACGGCCTCTGCCCGCGTCATGCCTTCCGCCTCCGCCTGCCGCGTGCGGGCGACGAGCAGGATGGTGTTGTTGACGACAAGACCAAGCACGATGATGAACCCGATCATGGTCAGCAAATCGAGCGGCTGGAACACGAATAACCCAACGAACTGCAACGCCGCGACGCCGCCGACAGTGCCCAGCGGCAACCCAATCGTCGCAATCGCGGAATCGCCGACGGACTTGAACAGCGCCGCCATAATCAAAAACAGCAGCAGCACCGCGAGCGCGAAATTCTTCCCCATCGTCCACAACGCATTGTCGAGATGGTCCGCCGCCGCGCCGTAGAACACACGTCCGTCCTTCGGCAGCAGTTTCTTGATCTCCGGCTCGATCTCGTTGCGAACGACCGCCAGCGCATCCGACAGCGCCACGCCTTCAGGCGGCTGGAAGTTGAGCGCAATGGTCCGCCGCCGATCGAGACGATACGTGCCGCTCGCCGCCAGCGACTGCTTGACGTCGATCAACTGCCCCAGCGGCATCACCCCGGCGTTCGGCGTCGACACCGGCGTGCTGATCAAACTCTCCGCGGAGGGCAGGGGAGTCGACTTCAGAATGATGTTGAGCCGCTTGTCGCCGTCATAACGCCGCCCCGCATATTCGCCTTCGCCAAGCGACTGTACGACGCTCGCGACATCCGCGCGCGTCCACCCGGCCTCGCTGATCGCGCGGTCATTCGGCGTGATCTTGAACTCGGGCCGGTCATAGTCGAGCGACGGTTGCGGATTGACCGTCGCATCCGGAAACCGCGCGCGCAAAAGATCGACGCCCCGTCGCGCCGCGGTCCGCATGGCCTCGGCATCGGTCGACTGTACGTTGATAGCAATGCCGCCGCCCGCGTCGAAGCCCCCGAACAAACTGCCCACGGCCGCAAACCCCTGCGTGTCCGGCAGATCCTTCAAGATGTCCTTGCGCACGATGTCGAGCATCTTTGGCGACAGATCCGCGTCGTCCTTCACGCGCACCGCCATGTTCAAATTGCCCGGCCCGTAATTGATCAAATAGTAGTTCAGCAACGCCGGCTGCTTCTCGCCCTTCATGTACGGCGTGAGCCGTTCGATGATGGGCTTCGCAATTTCGTTCTCGGTGAACTCGGTCGTCGCGGCAGGCGGCAATTGGAAAAACACGTCGATTGCCGCACGCTTCACTTGCGGCAAATATTGAAGGCTCGGCGCCAACAAAATCGTGCCGGCGAGCGACCCGCCGATCAAACCGCCGATCCAAAGCCTGCGCTTGCGCGGCGTGTCCGTTGTGCCCATCACGTAGTCGGCAATGCCGCGCCAAACGCTGGCGAACTCCGGCACCTTGGGCCTCGTCTGGAGAAACAGCACCGACAACATCGGCACGACCGTCACCGCCACGATCAGCGAAATCAAAACTGCCGCCGCAATCGTGAGCGACAAGTCGGCGAAAAGCTGCCCTTCAACGTCCTTGATGAAGATGACGGGCAGGAAGATCGCCACATTCGTGGCCGTCGTCGCGAGCAGCGCGCCCCAAACCTGGTCGGTACCCTTCTGCGCCGCCTCCGCCGCCGGCATCCCGTGCTCGCGCAATCGCAAGATATTCTCGAAGGCCACGATCGCTGCGTCCAGCACCATGCCCGTCGCAAACGCCAAACCCGCCAGCGACACGACGTTGATCGTCCGCCCGCTCATCTGCAGCAGCACGATCACCGCGAACAGACAAATCGGAATGGCCGCGGAAATGATCAGCGTCGCGCGCCACTCGCGCATGAAGAACCACAACACGCCGACCGCCAGCAGAATCCCTAAGATCAAATCCCGCGACAACATCTCGATCGCTTGATTGATGAAGTGCGACGGATCGAACGAGTACTCCAGCTTGACGCCTTGCTCCTTCGCCGGCCCCTCGTTGATCCTGACGAGCTCTTCCTTCACCGCCGTCACGGTGGCGAGCACGTTCGCCCCCGTCTCACGCACGATACGGAAGCCGAGCGCCGGGTTGCCGTTCTGATAGCCGAACGAATTGCGCTTCGCCCGCGCGACCTTGACCTCCGCGACGTCACCCAGCAGCACCGGCTTGCCGTCGCGCCACTCCAGGATCATCCCCTTCAAATCGGCAACCGAATACCGTCCCCGGAACGAAAGGTCATATTGCCGCCGGCCCACGTCGATCGACCCACCCGAGACGTCGTCGGAGGACGCGATCTGCCGCGAGATCCGCGGAATCTGAATCCCAAGCGACGCGGCTTTCATCGGATCGAACACGATCTGCAGCTCTTCCTGGCTGCCCGTCAGGTTCATCTCGACGCTGCCGACGCCCGGTATGGCCTCAAGCCGCGGCGCCACCGTGTAGCGCAGGAACGTCTCGTAATCCTCGATCGCGCGCGGATTGCCCGGCGCCAGCTGCATGAACACATAGAGCAGCGACGCGTTCGAATCCTGCGTGTTGGCCAGCAGCACGAACGGCCGCTCGGAGTCGGCAGGCAGCGACGGAATACGCGCAATGCGCCCGATCACATCGACCAGCGTCTGCTGCATGTCGGTGCCGATCGCAAAGGTGAGGTTGACATAAGCGCCACCCGACCCGACGAACGAATTCATCTCCTGCAGGCCCGAAATACCCTGCAGCACCTCTTCCTGCGGCTCGACGATCTGCGCCTCGACCTCGCGCGGAGTCGACGAACGCCACCCGGTCTGAATACCGATCTGCGGCCGCTCGATGTCGGGGAAAAGCTGAATGGGCAAAGTGCTCAGCGCGAACACGCCGAACAGAATGGTGACGGCGACGCCCACCGCAACAGCCGCAGGGCTCCTCAGGCTCATAGCCGTCAGCGCGCGCACGTAGACTCTCCAACCCGACCCAGCCGGATTTGAGAGGCCTCCTCTGGCTTTTAAAAATCACATGGCCGTTACAACGCTCACGGTCCCGTGCGTTTAGTTACCTAGCCGTAAACCTCGGCAATTCGCAGACGCATCAGGGCTTCCAGTTCGGGCTCAAGAACAGGGTCCGAACAAGGCGGCATAATCGCGCCACGGGCCTAGACCCATTTCCTTCCGCCGCGCGTCCAGCCGGTCCGGATCTTCGACGCCGACTTGCGGCTGCCACCTGCCGTCCTTGCAGGTCACTTGCGTGCCATAGCGTTGCAGTCGCCCGTCCGTGACGGCCACACGGTCCCAGAGCAATGCGTAGTTTGAGGGGCGCACGCGCCCCAGCGCTAACAGCGGCTCAAGCCGCTTCAGAACATCGCGTTGAAACTCGGGATCCAGATCGGCGTGCTGCACGATCAGCCAACCATAGAACTCCGCGCCCTCGCCATCCTTGTCGTCGTCGAACCAATCGCGCGTCTGCAACAGAGTTTTGACGCGCGCGCTGTTCTCCTTGTCGGCTCGTTCAACTTTGCCCCAGATCTGCTGGAACGCGTCCGCACGCCCCTTGTCGTTGTCCTTGCCGAAGTCACCCACGCGCGTGACCATTTTGCGTCCATACTGTTCCAACCGTCCGCGGCGGGTCAATTCTGCACCAATGTCGGCCGGCGGGCTTTCATTCAGAAGCGCCTCTACGGCCGGCCACTCGCGCTCGAACCGCTTCATGAATCCGTCTAGAGAGGTTGGCGGGGCCGGATCTTGAACGAGGTCCGTGCGCACAAGCGCCAACCCTCCCCACGGCATGCGGGCTTCGTCTCCGGCCCGCTGAAGCACTTGCCATTGCTCGCGCAAATAGGTCGACCCAATTGTCGTCGACGGAAGGCGCAACGGCATCAGGCCTGCATCGCGGCCGTCGACCGCGTGACTTGGCCAGCGCCCACTGTCGAGAATGGCGATGATCGCTCGCACGAAACGGTACGTCGTGTCGCGGGCCGGCTCGTTGAACAGGCAACTTTCGATCTCGCCGGCGGTCTTGCCATTCACGCGACGGTCGCCATCGAGGCGGAAGACGGCCCGCGCCCAAATTGCTCTATGCGCATCGAGCTGCGTCAAGCCGTCGCCGGAAATCCTCGATGCGCGTTCACGCCAGCCTTGATAGCGCGCCTCCGCCGATATCATCGCGCTGCGCCAACCCGCGCGGTCCCGGGCAAGCGCTGCGCCTGACAGGATCGCGCTTAGCGCGGAAGCTCGACCGCGCCTCTGCACTGACGACCATAAGTCGTTTGGGTCTGTGTTCGGATTTGTTGCAGCCTTGTCCGCAAGCGTCTTGAGCTGATCGAGACGCGCGCGTCCTTCTGTGCCGAGATCGAACCGCCAGGTCGCCCAGCGTGGGTCGCGGCAAATGTCGATACGTCCTTGCTGCGCTTCTTCGAGCACGGCGGGCAAGTCTGCATTACCCGGCAACGGCGCGCGCGTCACGCAACCGCTGCACAGCAACAACAGCAGAACAGTGATAAACCCGGCGCGCGCCATCATGCCCCCAAGGAACAGGATAACGCGACGATCACTCGTTGCGAATACCCGCGGCATGTGCGCAATCACACCGTGGGGCTTAAGATACTCGCATTAGCAACCCAAGCGCGAATTCGGACAGCGTGTCATCTCGAGCGCCCATGATGACGATGCGGTCGCCGGGGCGGGCGAGGGTGACGAGCTTGTCGCCGCAGGCTTTGCGGTCGGCGATGTAATGCGCGACGCGGCCGGCGGTCGCGACGCCCTTGACGATGTCGGCGCTCGTGACCGTCTTCGTCGTTGTGCCGCCATAGTAAGCGGGGTCCGGCATGACCAGCACGTCGCTCTCGTGCATCTCCTCGCCGAAGCAGGCGATCAGCTCGTCCTTCATCAGCATCAGCGGGCGATAGCCGTGCGGCTGAAACATCACGAGCAGGCGTCCTGGAAACGCATGCAGCGTCTTCAACGTCGCGGCAATCTTGTCCGGGTTGTGCCCGAAATCGTCGATCACCGTGACGCCGTTGGCCGTGCCCACGATCTCGAACCGCCGCTTGATGCCGCTGAACGTCGACAGCGCCGTCACCGCATCGGCAAGCGAAACGCCGCAAGCCCGCGCCGCGCCAAGCGCCGCCAGCGCGTTCGACACGTTGTGCACGCCCGGCACGTTGAGCCGAACGTCGAAGCGCGCGCCCGTATCGCGCTCGGTCAATTCGAACGCCATACCGTCCGGTGCCGGTTTCAACCGCCCCGCGAACAGCGTCGCGCGTAGGTCGGTGAGGCTGAACGTGATTGCGTTGTCATGCATGCGCGCCAGCGCCCGCGTCTCCTCGTTGTCGAGATTGAGAACCGGCGTCTCCGCCTTCGCCGTGAAGTCCCGAAACAGCGCGCGCAATTCGTCCATCGTCTTGTGATCGAGCGACACGTTGGTCACGACGGCGACCTTCGGCCGGTAGAGCGCGATCGACCCGTCGCTCTCGTCCACCTCGCTGACGAAGGCGTCGCCGTCGCCGACCACGGCGCTCGCGAACGGCACGTCGGGCGCGACGAAGTTCTTCATCACCGCGCCGTTCATGATCGTGGGTTTTAAGCCCGCCTGCTCGAAGATCCAGCCGGCCATCCCCGTTGTAGTCGACTTGCCGCTGGTGCCGCCGACCGCGACGCTCGTCTTCGCCGCGTTGAACAGCGTCGCGAGCAACGCCGCGCGCCGCATCATCGGCAGATCGAGCCGCCGCGCCGCCTGTACGTCGGGCACGGTCTCCTCGATGGCCGCCGACGTGATCAGCACCTGATCGCGCGACGTCACGCCGCTGCCGTCCTGCGCGAAAAGCCCGATCCCGCGCGACTTCAGGAACTCGAACTTTTGGCCGAGCCGCCCCTGATCCAGCGAACGGTCAGACCCGTCGACGGCAAACCCTTGTCCGCGCAGAATCAGCGCCAGCGGCAACATTCCGCTACCGCCGATTCCGCAGAAGAAATAACGTGCGTTTCGATTCAGGCTCATGCGCTTGTGTTGCACATGGACCGTGACCCGTAAATGGCCCCGACCGCCAGGAAGCCCGCATGAAAATCGGCATCGTCGCGCCTGCCAACCGCATGGACCCCGCCGTCGCCGAACGCGTGAAGCAATTCGCCGCCGATCTTTACCCGGACGACGTCACGCTGCAGATCCATCCGCAATGTTTCCTGTCGTCGGGCCACTTTGCCGGCGATGACCAAGCCCGCGCCCGCGCCTTCGTTGAAGTGGCCAACGACCCATCGATCGACGCGCTCTGGTTCGGCCGCGGCGGTTACGGCTCGTGCCGGATCCTGGAATACGCGCTGCCGAAACTATCCGAGACTGCGTGGAACAAAACATATCTAGGCTACAGCGACATGGGCTCGCTGCTCGGCGCACTCTACGCGAGAGGTTTTCCGAATCTCGCCCACGGCCCCATGCCGTCCGACATCGCGCGGCCAGGCGGCGAAGCCGCCGTCAAACGCGCACTCGCGTTCCTCGTCGACCGTGACCCCGCCTCACTCGAACCATCGATGGAAGGCGCACGCCGTGTCGCCTTCAACATCGAAACCCTCGCCGGCCTGATCGGCACGCCATATGAGCCGGATCTCACCGGCCACGTCCTCATGCTGGAAGAAATCGCGGAATACATGTACCGCATCGACCGCTCACTCTTTCACATCCTCTCAAGCCCAAAGATGCGCCGCCTCTCAGGCCTGCGCCTCGGTCGCTGCAGCGACATCCCAAAGAACGATCCGGATTTCGGTAAAACGGAAGTCGAAGTCGCCGAATACTGGTGCAACCGCACCGCCATCCCCTACCTAGGCCGCGCCGACATAGGCCACGACGCGGACAATAGGGTCGTGCCTTTTGGCGCTCCACGCGTCGCTTAATTTTTCAGAAGGATCAGCGCCTTCGGATCCCACGTCACGTAGACCGGCTTCGCCGGATCGAAGCCCGTCGCAGTCGCGCCGTCGACGTTTTGGGCGGCGACGGCGATCGGCGCCTCGCGGCCTTTGATGTGAACTTGATAGTGGCTGCGGTCGCCGAGATAGGCGGCCGCTTGGATGTTGCCTTCGACGAACGGTCCCGACGAAGGCTTCGTGCCGGTGAGGTTTAGCTTCTCCGGCCGGATCGCGGCGACGATCTTGTCGCTCGGCTTCAAGCCCGGGAGCGTCGGCGCAGTGAACGTGCCGAAACCGGGGCCTTCAAGCGTCGCCTCGCCGCCGTTGACGGCCTTCACCATCGCGTCGATCAGGTTGATCGTGCCGATGAACGTCGCCACTTCGACGTTGCCCGGCGCTTCGTAGAGATCTTTCGGCGCCGCGATCTGCAGCACCTTGCCTTTGCCCATGACCGCGATGCGGTCCGACATCGACAGCGCCTCTTCCTGATCGTGCGTCACGAACACGAAGGTGATGCCCACGCTCTTCTGCAGCTGGCGCAATTCGATCTGCATCTCCTCGCGCAATTTCTTGTCGAGCGCACCGAGCGGCTCGTCGAGCAACAACACCTTCGGCCGCTTCACCAGAGCGCGCGCGAGCGCCACGCGCTGCCGCTGCCCGCCCGACAGCTGATCGCCGCGCCGCGTGCCGAAACCGCTGAGCTTGATCATCGCCAGCGCTTCTTCGACGCGGCGGTTCAATTCCTTCCGCGACAGCCTCTCCTTGCGCAGGCCGTAAGCGATGTTGTCGTAGACGTTCAGATGCGGAAAGATCGCGTACGACTGGAACACCATGTTCGTCGGCCGCTTGTAGCTCGGGATCAGCGACGACGCCTGACCGTCGATGTAAATCTCGCCCTCAGTCGGAAACTCGAACCCGGCGATCATCCTCAGCAAGGTGGTCTTGCCACAACCCGAAGGCCCCAGCAGCGAGAAGAACTCCCCGCGCTCGATATTGAAGTTCGCCGCGTCCACCGCCTTGGCGCCGCCGGCGAACTGCTTGGTCACATTCTCGATACGGATGATGTTGTCGGCCATAGCGAACCTTATGCGACCCCCACTTTGCGCTCGCTGGTCCCGAGCTGACGCACCCATTCGGCGAGCACCACCAGCACGCACGACGAAATCAAAATCAAAGAGCCGAGCGCGAGCACGCCCGGCAACTTGTTCGGAAACTTAAGCTGGCTCCAGATAAAGACGGGCAGGGTGGGCTGCTGCCCCGCCAGGAAGAACGACAGCAAAAATTCGTCGAACGAAACGATAAACGTCAAAAGCAGGCTCGACACGATGCCTGGCGCGACCAGCGGAAACGTCACCCGCCAGAACGTCATCCACGGGCTCTCGCCCAAATCCATCGAAGCTTCTTCGAGACTCTTGTCGAACCCATCGAGACGAGAGGTCAAAACCGCCATCGCAAACGGCGTGCACAACATCACGTGGCCGACGCCGATGGTGATCAGCGACAATTCGAGATCGAGATTGTTGACCAGAATGAGAAGCGCGATGCCCAGAACGATCTCCGGCACGAACAGCGGCAACATGATCAGCCCCGTCACCGCGCCTTGCCCCGGCATGCGATAGCGCGTCACCGCCTTCGCGCCGAACAACCCCAAGATCGTTGACGCAATCGCGACCACGGCGCCGACCTGAAGGCTCGCAACCAGCGACCGCAGCATGTCTTCATCCGCGAACGCCTGCGAATACCACTTCGTCGTAAAACCCTTCAGCGGGAACGCCGTGAAGATGGAATCGTTGAACGAAAAGATCGGAAGCAACAGAACCGGCACATAGAGGAACAGCAGATAAGCGACCGCGAACACGGCAAGCCCGCCGCCCGGATCGCCCATGCGCTTTGCCGCGGACGTGGGTTTGCTCATCGGATCTGCCTCACCGCAAGCTGCATCGCGCTGACGAAGAACACGACCAGGATCGCAACGCCCGCCATCGCCGAGATCGCCATCGCCGACCCCAGCGGCCAATCGCCGATCTTGAGGAACTGCACCTGAATCAGATTGGCGACCATCTGCCCGGCGGGCCCACCGACCAGCGCTGGCGTCACGTAGTCACCCGTCGTCGGCACGAAGATCAAAACCGCAGCCCCAATCACGCCGGGCAGCGACAGCGGAAACGTCACCCGCCAAAACCGCGTCCAAGCGCCGTCGCCCAAATCGGCCGCCGCTTCAAGCAACGTCCGATCGATCTTCTCCAGCGAAACATAAATCGGAAGGATCGCAAACGCCGCGTAAGCATGCGCGAGCGTCACCACCACGGCGAACTGATTGTAGAGCAAGAACCCCAGGGGCTCTTGAATCACACCCGCCGACATCAAACTCGAATTGATGACGCCGTTATACCCAAGGATCACCTTCCACGAGAACGCGCGCAGCAGATAGCTCGTCCAAAACGGAATGGTCAGCAGAATGAGCCAGATGAACTTGTACTTCTTCACCCCAAACGCGACGTAATACGCCATCGGATAAGCAAGCCCGACCGTCACCAAAGTCACGATGCCCGACATGCCGATCGAGCGCAGGAAGATGTCGATGTAACTCTGCTTCCCGAACACCTCCTGATAGCGCGCAATCGTCGGCGTCGTGTCGACGGACAAGCCCACCTGGGTCCAGAACGAATAAAGCGCGAGCAGAACGAGCGGCGCCGCCAGCATCACAGTCATCGCGATCAGAACCGGCGAGAGCAGCAAATACCCCTTCGCCGCGTCGGAGCGCAAGTAGAAGGCTTTCACTCTGTCCAGGAGGGCTGGCTTGGACGCAGTAGGCGTGCTCGTCGACAATGCGTCTCTCCGCGCGCGTGGGGCGCCAGGATCGCTATATTGGGAGAAACACCGGGTCCCTGCAACTCGCGCCGAACCCTGGTGGTTAATGCCCTCTCCGCCAGGCCCCCCCGACCATCGATCGACCTACCGGGACGATTCGGCGCACATAGCCTAATTCAACGAGAGCCCCGCACCGAAAACTCGGATCGGTGCACCTTTGTGGAAGTGGAGGAGTACCTTGACTCGCTTGGCCGGAGAAGTCAGGGGGAATATAACTACAATGAAGAGGTGGAGAGTGCTGCAGGTGTTGAATAATACCGCAGATCGTGCAGTGTATTCGTTGGATGGATCGTTCTGAGACGATAGTAAAAGAGCATGTATGCGAGTGGCCTGAAAACTAGCGTCGTAGCGGATGCGTTGATTTCGATAAACAGGATCGTCGCCAACAACGACGCAAAGCGCGCGCCGGGCTTCGAGCAGTTCTTTTGCCGCAAAACAATTTTCGGTCGAACAGTGTACCTGACAAATCTCGTGCTTCAGGGCGGCGGTGTGCTGGGTCCCGCCCACTTGGGATTTGTTTACGGGCTAGAAATGGCAGGAATCCGGTTCGCGTGCGTTGCTGGTACTTCCGCCGGCGCGATCGTCGCGCTCCTGATGATCGCCGCGCGCGGCGCAGGCGTTCAAACGCCAGTTGCGGAATCGATTCTTCCGCACCTCTCCAGCATGCCCGCCTCAGAGTTCATCGATGGCCCGTGGCGGGTGAGGCGACTGATCAAGCACGCATTGACTACGAAGCAAAGCAACTACTTCAGCCTACTGCCCCAGAGCGGCGCCGCAATGCGTCGGCTACTTTCACATCACGGACTAAATTCCGGCGATCGATTTCTGTACTGGCTTGATGATCTGTTGGCCAGGCACTTCAAACTCCGAACCATCCGCGATCTTGAAACAGTTCTCCAGCAGACAGCCGACAATTTAAGCGAGCTTCTGTCGACTACCGTGCTTCATTCGGATGTACTAAAGATCAATGCGGTGGCGATGCCGCTCGGAATGAGGTTTGAATTTCCCGAGGATCGAAAGATCTTGTCGAGGAAGTACGAGATGAGTTCGCCTGCCATACTGGCGCGAGCGTCGATGTCGATACCGTTCGTATTCGAGCCGTACAAGCTGGAACTCGACTCGACAGAATGGCGAAGGCGATTGCACGCTGATTTTGAAGGGGTGTGGAGCAGTAAGGCGTTGTCGCCGGTGCAGTCGCAGCGGCATGCATCCTTCATTGACGGCGGCTTGATATCGAACTTTCCGTTGGATTCGTTTGTCGGTCAGAGCGACCGACTCCCGACTATCGGAGTTGCATTACTTTCGTCGGATGAGGTCGACCTGCACCCTCCGACGGGCAGCATCCGAGAACTGTTGACGTTTTCCGCTGCCATGGTCAACGCGGCAAGAAACTGTAGAGACCAGGAGGCGCGTCGGATGGCGCGAGCGAGCAGTAGCAAAGCCAAAGTCGCGCTCGTTGATTGCCGCGGACACAACTGGCTGGACTTCTTCATCGAGAAACAAGCGATGGACGAGCTGTTCGGACGAGGAGTGTCGGCCGCAGCCCAGTTCCTGGAGAAACTCTAGAGGCGACCCCATGAGCGAGCGTAGTAAATGGATTGACAACTTAGAGCACGCGACGGGGTCTGACCAAGTCCGGGCGCTCATCAACATCCTCTGGGACCGCGAGTTAGAGTATCTCATCGCACTGTCGCCACACTCAGGTGAGGGAGAAAAGCACGTCGCAGCCCTGCAGGTCTATCTCGAGAAGCTGCAACGTAGGGACGACAATGCCGACATGGCACCTGTTCCCGTCTCTCCGATTGCACCATCGCTGTACTCCCTGCGCGAAGGGTTGGAACGATTGTTAATTGATAGCCTCGACGTATCCGCGTTCCTTGACGAACCCAGTTACGCTGATTTCGAAGCTGCGACCGACGCAAGGTTTCGTCGGATTCGTAACGAGGCGGGTCTCGCGGTTCAAGCTTGCGCCTGGTTCCTGCGAGGCGAAGGGGAGCAAGAGGGCGGTCGTGTTCCCGTTGATGTGCTAAGGCGAAAGCTCGAGCGGTTAGGCGATGACTTCGATGTCGAAAAAATCGACATCGTAAGAGCAGCGGTGGTGCAAGCCGAAGCCTTGGCGAAGGCGCTGTATGAACTGAGTGACAGCGCGACATTTCGAAACGAACTCAACCGCAAGAATTACGAGGCATGGCGCACGATTCACTCCAAAGTGGGAACGTTTGCGCGAAGAATGTGGCGCCCGATGCTGAACTTTGTGTGGACCGGCATGGTGACACTTGCCGGTTACATGCTCGTCGGTTCCGTCGTGCCGGCCAGTTTTGTGCTCACTATCCTCTTCGTGCTCCCCGTCATTGCCGCTGTCGAAGCAGACACCGCGCAATGGAAGCGACTGAACGATAGGGTCGGTCGTATTCGCCAGAAGTTGAGTCGCCTCGCGCCGCCAAATGCGGAACTAGGGGACAGCGGCGCTCTATGGAAGGCGCGTACTTCCAAACAAGTCGAGGCCGCAATCAACGCGACCCTGGATGCAATCAGTGACGGCAGAATGACGAACGTGCGGCAAGAGGCTGTTGCACAGTGGGATGCACGCTTAGCGCAAATATCTCGGTGGTCGAGTAGATTGGCCGACAGTTGGCTAGAGTACTTCGCAACCGCCGCCAATATGGTGCTGCTAGCGCTGATCGTGATGTTGCTCTCGTATAGCAGAAACTGGCCCAATAATCTCGTTATCGGTGAAATTGGCCTGACACGCTGCGTTTTGGCTGAGGGACGAATCCTGTGGCCCGGGCCCATCGAGGTGGTTGTGAGCGGCAGGAGCGGCTTAGCAATCATAAGCGCGAGTCGGGTCGCCATGTTCCTTCCCGGCGGGCACGGGCGGGAGCTGCCGCGCTGCGTGGAACCTGAGAGCGGTCAGATCCGGTTAGCTGGCAGTGAGACAGAGTTAGAGGCAGCAATCGATTCGCTGTTCGCGCTCACAGTCGCAATTCCTCAAAAGGAAACTGAGGTAGTTCGACGATTTGGTGACAAATTGCTGCTGCCAGTATTTTCAAGGCCGGTGAGAAAGTGCGCGCCAGAGGAGGTCGAACGAGCCGGGGCAGTAGACCAAGCGATGCGCGAGAGCTTGGTGCGCCTTGGTGCCGCCTTTGCCCGGTGTGGAGCGCGTATCGATGTGCGTGGCTACGCGAGCTCCCGGGCGTTCCGTTGTGGCGACGAGGTCACAAGCAGGAATCTAAATTGGCGACTGGCTGAGAGTCGTCGCCGGAGTGTCATAGAACTCTTGGCGAGCGGCCAAGCTCGCTCGCGAAACAAGGCCCGGACAGACGAGCTTGTCGTTGCCCCCCCCAACAACTCACCCAGGTTCGACAACCCACAAGAGATGGAGGACGCGCGTGACAGCGAGTACAACGATCGCACCAACGGGCAGCCAGACGGTGTCAAAGAAGCGCTCACGCGCTCGGTAGTGATCGAACTAATACACAAGGGCATCTGTGCTGGCCGAGAGGCATCGGCCGGTCATCCGGAAGGTGCACCGAAGTCACCCCTTCACCAACCGCTCAATCCACGCCGGTAAGGCGAACGACGCGCGGTGGACGGCCGGGGTGTAGTAGTCGGTCTTGAGGCGCGACGCCGCGAACTGCGCGTCGAGCGAGGCCCACTTCGCGGGGTCGCCCAGGATGGCGTCGTTCGACACCCACGTCAGCGCCATCAGGCCGCCGATATAGCTGGGCACAACCGTCAGGTAGACGCCGCAGTAACGGAACGTCCGCTGCATCTGCTTCAGCGTGTCGGTCAGTTCTTCCGGCTGGAAGAACGGCACGCCGTTCTGGAACACGGCAAAGCCGCCCGGCGCCAGAGCGCGCGCGATGCGCTCATAGAACGTGTCGCCGAACAGCACCTCGGCGGGCCCGACAGGATCGGGCCGGTCGGCGATGATGAGGTCGAAGCGGCCGTGGCTCGACTTGTCGGCCAGGAAGACGAACGCATCTTCGATCTGCACCTTCAAACGCGGATCGGCGAACGCGGCGGCATTCACTTCGCCTAAATGGCGCCGCGACAAATCGACCACCTTCTCGTCGATTTCGACGTTAAAGACGTTTGTGACGGCCCGGTGCTTGAGCGCTTCCTCGGCGATCGCCATGTCGCCGCCGCCGACGATCATGACCTCCTTTACGCGCCCGTGCTCGAACATCGGCACGTGCGTCAGCATCTCGGAATAGCCGCACTCGTCGCGCGTCGTCAGCTGGACAATGTCGTCGAGCACCAAGACGCGTCCGTTGCGCTTGCTATCGAAGATCTTGATGTCTTGAAACCGGCTCTTTTCCTGAACAATCGGCGCGCCTTCGAGCTCGATGGTTTGCGAAAATCCCGGGTGCAATTTCTCCAAGAATGCGTTCGCCATCGGCGTCGTCTCCGTGTCTGCGGGAAGCGTGGTGGAAGAGAAGCGCGCGTGGTGAAACGGTGGCTCGCGCAAAGCCAAAAGCGCGCGTCGTATAAGTCGCGCATTACGCGCGCGCAACGTCATAATTCGGCGACCGTCACATCTCATCCACCATCGGAAGCTAAAAATCCCGTCACGGGTCCAAAAATCCTTGCATGGGGGGCGCGCGTACCTATATTTCGCCCCCTCCGCAATTCCAGCGACTGAATCGCTAAGAGGCGGCTGAGCGACGTGAGTTCCGCGTCATTTGGTCAATAGGGTGCAACGTTTTTTTGTTGAGATGGGCTAGCCGGAAATGGGTCTACCTGCACGCAAAAGAACGGCTGTCGAAGTAACGCAGTTCCCCGCGAACCGCGCCAGAACGAAGTCCGTTCCGGTTCCTAATCCCTCTGGGGAAGCGGACGAAGAAAGAAAAGACTACTTCATCACCCGCAACGGCGTGACGTTTGCGGGCAGCCACTTGATCCTCGACTTGTGGGGCGCTTCCGACTTGGACGACGAAGCCAAGATCGAAAAGGCCCTGAAGGAAGCGGTGACGGCTGCCGGAGCGACGCTCTTGCACATTCACCTCCATAAGTTCTCGCCCAACGGCGGTGTCTCGGGCGTGGCCGTCCTTTCGGAAAGCCACATCTCGGTCCACACCTGGCCGGAGAAGGGTTTCGCAGCGTTCGACGTGTTCATGTGCGGCGCCGCCCAACCCACCAAGACGATTGCCGTGCTCGAAGCCGCGTTCCGGCCCGACCGCGTCGTCGTCGGCGAGCACAAGCGCGGCATCGTCTAAGGACAAACGCGCGCTCAGCCTTTTGAGGTTATCAGGGCCGCCCGGGACAATCCCAGGCGGCCTTTTTCTATTCGGCCCTAGATCTTTAGTCGGTAGCCGACGCCTTGCTCGGTCTCAATCAGCGGGTTCTCGCGCGTCACACCCAGCTTGCGCCGCAATTGGCCGATGTAGACGCGCAGATATTCCGCATCCGACGTGTGCGCCGGTCCCCACACTTCCTGCAGGATTTGGCGCTGAGTCAAAACCTTGCCGGCGTGCTTGACGAAGAGGCGCAGCAGATCGAACTCCTTCGGCGTCAGATGGACCGTCTCTTCGCCGCGCTTCACCACCCGGCGCGGGATGTCGACGGTGAGGTTGTCGATCTTGAAGATCGGCGATTCACCCTGCTGCCGCAGTCGATGGCGCAACGCCGCGCGCAACCGGGCGGTCAATTCTTCGATGCCGAACGGCTTGTTGACGTAATCGTCGGCGCCGAGGTCCAACGCCTCCACCTTCTCCGCCTCGCGATCGCGCGCCGACAGGATCAGCACCGGGGTCTCGCCCTGCGCGCGCACGTGGCGCAACACGTCCTTGCCGTCGCCGTCGGGCAGGCCGAGGTCGAGAATGATGACGTCCGGCTTCTCGCTGTCAGCCAACCGGCGGCCGTCCGCCACGGTATGCGCCTCGACGACGTCGAACCCGTTCGCGGTCAGGCTGGTACGCAGGAAGCGCAGGATCTGCGGTTCGTCGTCGACCACCAGGATCAGAGGCTTGCGCTCGCTCATGGCGCGGCCGCTTCGGCGAGTTCGTTGACGGGCTGTGCCTCGATCGGGAAGGTGAGCACGAACGCTGCGCCGTGGCCTTGGGCGACCGGGCTCTTGACCTCGATCTTGCCGCCCATCGCCTCGACGAAGCCCTTGCAGATCGACAGCCCCAGCCCGCTGCCGGCCGGCTTGGAGTCGCTGCGCTGCACGCGGAAGAAGCGGTCGAACAACCTGTCCAGGAAATCGGGCGGAATGCCGACGCCGTCGTCGACCACCTCGAAGGTCAGCACGCCGTTCTGCGCTTTGACGGAAGCCCAAACATGCTCCGCTCCCTCGCCGTGTTTGATGGCGTTGTCGAGCAGATTCACGAGAACGGTCTCGAGCAACATGAAGTCGGCCCGCAGCAACGGTACGTCGGGACCGATGCGCGTGTCGATGCCCACGGCCTTGGCGCGCGGCGCAACGCGCGCCGCGGCCGACTCCAAAACCTCCGCGGGATCAAGCCACTCGCGCCGCGGCTTCAACTCGCCAGCCTCCAGACGCGACATGTTCAGAAGGTTGGTCACATACTGATCGAGGCGCTTGGTCTCGTCGACGATGGCGAGCAGAAGCTCGTCTTTCGCAGCCGGATCCAGCTTGCTGTCGTCCTGCCGCAGTGTACTGGCCGACCCCATGATCGTGGTCAGCGGCGTGCGCAGATCGTGAGACACCGACGACATCAGCGCCGTGCGCAGCCTGTCGGTCGCCGTCATCGCCTCGACGCGCGCGGCTTCCTCCGCGAACGTCAGGCGATCGATCGCAACGGCCGACTGATCCAGGATGGAATCCATGGTCTGCAGCATATCCTGACGAAGCGGCGGATCGCCGTCGCCCTGACGCAGGCCCAACACGCCCACGATCTTCTTCGCCGTACGCACCGGCCGGAAGTGCCACGTTGCCGACGGCAGCGTCGAGGTGCCGCGGCCCGCAGGCTCGCCGTGCTGCATCGCCCACCGCGCGGCCGCCATCGCCGCGGCGTCGAGCGTGTCTTCCGGCGGCCAGGAATAGCGTATCTCAAGATCGCCTTCGCTCGGCAGCAACGCCAGCGCCGGCAATTTCGACAACCGATGTGCCTGCAGGACAATCGCGTGCAACAGTGCATCGGGCGTCGCCGACGCGCTCAGCCGCCGCGAAAAATCGAACAACACCTGTATGGCGTTCGCCCGCGCCTGCGCGGCATTCGCCTGATCGCGGACGCGGCCCGCGAGTAAGCCGGTGACGATCCCGACGATCAAGAACACGCTGAGCGTCAGCACATCGTCCCACGACGATATCTCGAACGTGTAGTAGGGCTCTGTGAAGAAGAAGTTCCACGATGGAAACGCAAGCAGGGCCGTTGCGACTGCCGCCCGAAGCCCGAACCGCACGGCGCCGAGGAATACGGCGGTCAAGAACATCATCGCCATGTTGGGCAAAGTCGAGATCGAAGATATCGCAAGGCCAAGCCCCACGACGACCGCGACGCTGAGCGGCGGGTAAAGCCACCCGCGCCAATCGAGCGGCACACCGGGCAGCCGGAAGGGGCGTGACAACGGCGTCGCGTCAGGCACGACCACGTGAACCGGAATGCCTTCCGAGCGCCGGATCAATTCGTTCGCAAGCGAGCGGCGAAACACCTGGCGCAACCAGCTCTCGCGCGAACGGCCGACCACGATCTGGGTCACGTTGTTGCGGCGGGCATAGGCCAACAACTCGTCCGGCAAATCCTCGCCGACCATGCGCTCGACGCGCGCCTGCATCTGTTCGGCAAGCTTGAGCACGTCGTCGATCAGATCCCGATCTTCCGGCGCCAGCGGCGGCGCGTCGGAACGCTCGATGTGAACGGCGATCCACGGCGCGCCGATTTGGTCCGCAAGCCTGGCGCCAGCGCGTAGGACCGCTCTCGCCGTCGCGTCGCGGCCGACGCAGACCATGATGCGCTCGCCCGCGGGCCACGGGCCTTCGATGGCATGGGCGCGCATATAGCCCACGAGTTGCTGGTCGACCCGGTCCGCCGTGCGCCGCAGCGCCAGTTCGCGCAAGGCGCTGAGGTTGCCGGGCTTGAAGTAATTTTCGAGAGCTCGGCCGGCGAGTTCGCCGGTGTAGACCTTTCCTTCGTGCAACCGCGCCGTCAGTTCCTCCGGCGTCAAGTCGATGAGTTCGACTTCATCGGCTTTCTCGACGACCAGGTCCGGCAAGGTTTCCCGCACGCGCACGCCCGTGATGCGCGCGATCACGTCGTTCAAGCCTTCAAGGTGCTGAATGTTGAGCGCCGTATGGACGTCGATGCCGGCGCGCAGCAGCTCCTCGATGTCCTGCCAGCGCTTTGGATGGCGGCTGTCCGGCACGTTGGTGTGCGCATACTCGTCGACGATCAGCACCTTGGGGCGGCGCGCCAACGCGGCATCAAGGTCGAATTCATGAAGCGTCTGCCCGCGGTAGGCGTGCGGCCGGCGGGGCAGAATCTCGAAACCCTCAAGAAGCGTCGCGGTGTCCTTGCGGCCGTGCGTTTCCACAAGGCCGACGACCACGTCGATACCCTGCGCCTTCAGGCGGCGCGCGCCTTCCAGCATGGCGAACGTCTTGCCGACGCCGGGCGCCATGCCGAGATAGATCTTCAGGCGCCCGCGCCCTTCGCGCGCGGCTTCCGCGAGAAGGGCTTCAGGTTCGGGTCGCAGCGGCTCGCGCGGTTCGGTCATGCGCACCCATGATAGTGCTACGGCGCAGGAGGCGCAGCAGCTTCGGAAGCTGCGCTTTCGGCGTCGAGAGCAAGGTTAAGGTTCAACACATTCACGCGCGGCTCGCCGATAAAGCCCAGGACGCGGCCTTCGGTGTTCTTGTCGACAAGGGCGTTGACCTGATCGACCGGCAGGCTCCGGGCCTTGGCGACGCGTTCGGCCTGGCGGTGCGCATTCTCAGGGCTGATATGCGGGTCGAGGCCGGAACCTGAGGCGGTTACCGCATCGGCCGGCACGGGGCTGTCGCCCGGATAGCGGGCAGCTTCTGTCTTGATGCGCTCGATGAGTTTGGGCGAGGTCGGGCCCAGGTTCGAGCCGCTGGACGAAGCGCCGTCGTAACCGTTGGCGCCGGCTGCCGAGGGCCGCGGCCAAAAATATTTATCGCCCGCGAACGCCTGGGCGATCAACTCGGAGCCGATCGGCTTGCCGTCCTTCATGATGATGCTGCCGTTCGCCGTACCCGGCGCGATGACCTGCGCAATGCCGGTGATGGCCAGAGGATAGGCGAGTCCCGTAAGGATCGTGAACAAGACGATCATGACGATGGCGGGACGCAGATGTTCTAAGGGGTTCATGGCGGTGCTCTTCAAACGAACATGTTCACGACGAGATCGATGAGTTTGATGCCGACGAACGGCGCGATGAGCCCGCCGAGACCATAGATCAACAGGTTGTTGCGCAGCACGGCCGCCGCGCCCAGTGGACGGTACTTCACGCCGCGCAGCGCGAGCGGGATCAAAGCGACGATGATCAAGGCGTTAAAGATAATCGCCGAGATGATCGCCGTGACCGGGTTCAGCTGCATAATGTTCAGCGCCTGCAGTTCCGGATAGGTGCCTAAGAACAGCACTGGAATGATGGCGAAGTACTTGGCGACGTCGTTCGCGATCGAGAACGTCGTCAGCGCGCCGCGCGTCATCAACATCTGCTTGCCGATCTCGACCACCTCGAGCAGCTTCGTCGGGCTCGAGTCCAGATCGACCATGTTGGCGGCCTCGCGCGCGGCCTGCGTGCCCGACTGCAGCGCGATGCCGACATCGGCCTGCGCGAGGGCGGGCGCGTCGTTCGTGCCGTCGCCGCACATCCCCACGAGGCGTCCGCCGGCTTGAGCTTTGCGGATGAAGCTGAGCTTGTCCTCGGGCGTCGCCTCGGCGATGAACTCGTCGACCCCCGCCTCGCTGGCGATCGCCGCTGCCGTGATTCGGTTGTCGCCGGTCACCATCACAGTCTTGATACCCATCGCGCGCAACGCGTTGAAGCGATCCTTGATGCCGGGCTTCACGATGTCCTTGAGATGGATCACGCCAAGCAGCTGGTCGTCCCTGGTGACCGCAAGCGGCGTGCCCCCGGCGCGCGCGATGCGTTCGACCACAGCCGTGAAGTCCGCAGGCGCGCTCGCACCGATGCTCTTCAGAATGCTATCGACGGCGCCCTTGCGATAGCGCACACCGTCGATATCCGCGCCCGACACGCGCGTCTGTGCGGAGAATGTGACGTACTCTACCTTCTTGGCCGAGAGGTCCGGCGCGGTAAATTTGACCTTGGTCGTCACGAACTCGACAATCGACCGGCCTTCCGGCGTCTGGTCGGCGAGCGACGACAGGATCGCAGCTTCGGCAAGGTCGCGCTGAGACGCGGTCGATATCGGCAGCAGTTCGTCGCACATACGGTTGCCGAACGTGATCGTGCCCGTCTTGTCGAGCAACAGGGTATCGACGTCGCCGGCGGCTTCCACGGCGCGGCCGGAGGTTGCGATGACGTTGAAGCGCACGAGGCGGTCCATGCCGGCGATGCCGATCGCTGAAAGCAAGCCGCCGATCGTGGTCGGGATCAGCGTGACGAAGAGTGCGATCAGCGTCGTCACCGACACCTGCGCGCCGGAATACGAGCCCAGGCCCACGATCGTCACCACGACAACCACAAAGATCAGGCTCAACCCGGCGAGCAGAACGTCGAGGGCGATCTCATTCGGTGTCTTCTGGCGGCGCGCGCCCTCGACCAGCGCGATCATGCGGTCGATGAACGTTTGCCCCGGCGCCGCGGTCACGCGCACCACGATCCAGTCGGAAAGAACCTGCGTGCCGCCGGTCACGGCCGAGCGGTCGCCGCCGGCCTCGCGGATGACGGGCGCGGACTCGCCGGTGATGGCGCTTTCGTTGACCGACGCGACGCCGTCGATGATCTCGCCGTCCGAGGGGATCAGGTCGCCCGCCTCGACGAGGACGATGTCGCCGACCTTGAGCTCGCTCGCGCCAACCTTGTCGAAACGGCTGCGGTTCTTCGCATCGCTCAGACGCTTGGCGGTCGCCTGCGTGCGCGTGCGGCGCAAGGCGTCGGCCTGCGCCTTGCCGCGGCCCTCGGCGACCGCTTCGGCAAAGTTCGCGAAGAGCACCGTGAACCACAGCCACAGCGCGATTTGCCCGCTGAACCAAACCGGCGCGCCCGTGACGGCGTCCCGGATCGCGAGAATTGTCACCAACACCGTTACGATCTCGGTGACGAAGATGACGGGATTTCGCGCCAGCTTGCGCGGATCGAGTTTCACGAATGCATCGCCAACGGCGCGGCCCAAGAGGCTCATGTCGAAGGCGGAGGTCGTGCGTGCGGCCTTGGCGATCATGTTTTTGTCTCGCGAGAATTCGTTACGGAGAAAGGTGACCGGCCTGCATCATGAAATGCTCCACGATGGGGCCGAGTGCGAGCGACGGGAAGAACTGCAAGCCGCCCATGATGAGGATCACGCCGATGACGAGGCCGACGAACAGCGAGTTGTCGGTCGGGAACGTGCCGGCTGCGATGGGCGTCTTGACCTTTGCACCGATGGATCCGGCGATCGCCATCATCGGTACGATGTAGGCAAAGCGCCCGAGCAGCATCGCGAGGCCCAACAACACGTTGTAGAAGGGCGTATTCGCCGTCAGCCCCGCGAACGCCGAGCCGTTGTTGCCGGCGGCCGACGTGAACGCGTAGAGAATCTCGGCGTACCCGTGCGGCCCGGTGTTCAGCGGGCCTGCTCTGCCGACGTCGAGTGACGCGGCGATTGCGGTGAAGCCCAAAATGGCGACCGGCAAGATGAGGATTGCGAGCACCGCGAGCTTCATCTCCTTCGCGCCGATCTTCTTGCCGAGATATTCCGGCGTTCGTCCGACCATAAGACCCGCGACGAAGACGGACAGGATCGCGAAGATGATCAGTCCATAAAGGCCGGAACCGACGCCGCCAGGCAGGATTTCCCCGAGCTGGATCAGGAACAGAGGCACGAGACCGCCGAGCGGTGTGTAGCTGTCGTGCATCGAGTTCACGGCGCCGCACGACGTGGCAGTTGTAATGGCGGCGAAGGCAGCACTGGACGCGGTGCCGAACCGAGTCTCTTTGCCTTCCATGTTGCCGGGCGTGGGATCGATGCCGGCCGCCGTCACGATCGGGTTGTTCGCGGCTTCGGCCATGTAAGCGGCCCCGACGCCAGCCAACAGCAAGATGCCGATAATGGCGTAGAGCACATAGCCCTGACGCTTGTCGCCGACCATCCGTCCGAACGTGAAGGTAAGGCCGAAGCCGATCACGATGATCGCCCAGGTCTCGATGATGTTCGTCCACGCGTTCGGGTTCTCGAACGGATGGGCACTGTTGGCGTTGAAGAAGCCGCCGCCGTTAGTGCCCAGATGCTTGATCGCGACTTGCGACGCGACCGGACCCATCGAGAGCGTCTGTTCGACGCCCTCAAGCGTCGTCGCCTTCACCCACGGCAGCAGCGTCTGCGGCATGCCGAGCAGAACGAGCGCCAGCGCAACCACGATCGAAAGCGGCAACAACACGTAGAGCGTGCTGCGCGTCAGATCGACCCAGAAGTTGCCGAGGTCTTTGGTTTGCGAACGCGCGAAAGCCCGCGTCAACGCCAGCGCCAGCGCGATGCCGGTCGCCGCCGAAACGAAGTTATGAACGGTCAGTCCCATCATCTGCGAGAGGTGACTCATCGTCGCCTCGCCGCCGTAGGACTGCCAGTTAGTATTGGTGACGAAACTGACCGCCGTGTTGAACGAGAGATCGGGCGTCAGCCCGCTAAAACCCGGCGGATTGAGCGGCAGGCCCGCCTGAAACCTCAAGATCGCATAGAGGGACAGAAAGCCCGCCAAGCTGAACATCAGCATAGCAATCGCGTAAGCGCGCCAATCCTGACCTTTGTTGGGATCGACCCCCGAAAGCCAATAGAAACCACGCTCGACCGGACCCAGGATCGGATGCAGGAACGTTCGCTCGCCTTGAAAAACGCGCGCCATGAAAGCGCCGAGCGGCGGGGCCGTGACCGCCGTGAGCGCGAAGATGAGGCCGATTTGGAGCCAGCCGATAAAAGTCATGGTTGAATGTCCCGTGATACGCGATGCGGTTAGAGCTGTTCGGGCCGCATGAGCGCGTAGAGCAGATAGACCAAGATGATCACGGCGACCGCGCCGCCAAGAACCAAGTCAAGCATCGTCGTCGTCTCCCTCTAGGCCCGCGAACACAGCGCGACGTAGATCCACATCGCTGCAAAGAAACCGACACCGACGATCAACATGAAGATGTCCGAACTGGGCATAGCGATTTCTCCTCGTACCTCGCCGCACTTTGGGGGAGGCTTATGTTTCGTTGATTGTTGAGCGGGAATTAGTGCCGGGTTCGTTTTTAGTCTCTTGGGCGCTCGGACAATTGACTTGCATCAAGCCTGGAGCCGAATGCTGACGAATGAAACGACCGAAGCGAACGCTCCACAGTTTGCGGTTCGATGAGTGGCAGCGGACACTTAGCCCGCCGAATGCATGGTTTCGATATGGAAGGAAGAGCCGCCGTATAAAGATTGCATAAAGATCGTTGTCGACAGCCAATGCGTTGGCGGGCCCGACACAATGGAACCCGGAACGCTCGTGTCCAGTGAAACGCGGTTAAGCGGCGACCAAATCCCTTTGCAGGTTTCTTACGAACGACGGCCGTGTCCCGCATCGAATGGATATGCGTGGCCGCTTAGGTTGCCCTCAGGAAAAGGAGGCAGCCATGCGCACGCAATCTCGCTCAAGCAACGATCTCGACTTGCTCTCTCGTTGGGCGCTGGCCGTATTGTTGGCGACCGCGCTCCTGACCGTGGGCTACACGATCATTTACACCGCAGCCGAAGTCGACAAAACGCGCGCGCATCTCACCGGCACGCTGCCGGCAAATTACCGCGACACCTTGAAAGCGATGCTGCAGTCCGCGGGCGCGACATGCCGCGAAGTCTGCGACCTAACAGCCTCCGCCACCGTCACACACCAAACAACATTCCGCATCAGCTGCGCCACCGCCTCGACGGCCAACGCCTGCGCATCCTCCGAAGACTACCTACTGACCCTAGAACCCTCACCAGTTCCGAGCCGGTAGCCACGCGCGGACACCCACTAAACGGGGCTACGTTTTCTTCACCCCTCGCCCGTCCTCGGGCGGGAGAGGGGCCGGGGGTGAGGGTGGGCGACGAACAAGCTCGGCCTTGGCAATCTTGATGGTGCGCAGCAAAATCGGTTTATGCGCGAACAAAAAAATGTTCCGGCAGCACGTCGGCTGCGACAACGCGAGACCGATCTCGAACGCCGACTCTGGCGCGAACTCCGCAACCGCCGTGCTTTCGGTCTGAAGTTCCGGCGGCAGCATCCGGTCGGCCCTTACGTCGTGGACTTCGCCTGCCTCGAAGCACGCTTGCTAATTGAAATCGATGGCTATTGGCACCAGTTCAAGAAGGCCGAAGACGCAGCCCGCGGACGCGCGCTCAAGGCAACAGGGTTCGACATCGTTCGCTACGACATCGAGAACGAGCTCGCCGATGTGAACGCGCTTGCTGAAGCTATCGCCTACGAAGCGAGACAACGCATCGACCGCTGAGCGTGCACGCCGCCCACCCTCACCCCCAGCCCCTCTCCCGCCCAAGGGCGGGCGAGGGGAGTAATTGGCGTCACCGACTGGGCGAACCCGAACGATTAATCATCCCTTTACCTTCCAATCACCTGGCCGGTTAGGCTTTACTGAACAGCGCGCGCCCTAGAGTAGAGGGCGGGCGAAAACCCACGCCCCCTGGGTCTGAAGAGTTCGATGACACGAGTTCCGTATGGCGCTTGACCGCCTCGATGCCGTCGTGATTGGCGCGGGCGTCGAAGGTCTTGTCGCCGCAGCCGCCTTGGCCAAGCAAGGCCGCGCCGTCACAGTGGTGGAGCGCGAAAGCGAAGCCGCGCCGATGGGCGAGGGCGCCGACGCCGTCATCGGCGTGGCCGTGGCGCGAGCGCTCGACCTCGGCGGCCAGGGCTTGCGCTTCGCTGCCGCACCTGCCGTCGTCGGCATCGCCGGCGAACGTGCGCTCATCCTCTGGCCCGACCGCCGCGCGGCCGAGGCGGCGATTGCCACGATCGCGCCGCGCGACGCCGAAGCGCTGGCAGCCTTCTACGCCCGCATCATCCGCGCCGCCCAAGCGCCCGCCGGCGAGCAAGCGGTCTCGACCTGGCTCACGGCGGCAGGCGCCACCGACGCGCCGCCCGGCGACCATATGTTCTTCCGTGCCACATCGCTCGCGCGCCTGCTCGACGAAGCCTTCGACAACGATCTGCTGAAAGGCATCTTCGCCCATGGCGCGATCATGGGCACCGGCGCCTCGCCGCTCGCGCCCGCATCCGGCGCATTGCTCACGCGACAGTCGCTGTTGGCCGCCGTCGCGCCCGACGCCGGACACCGCTACGTCGCCGGCGGCAGGGTGGAGCTGCGTCGCGCGCTCCTCGCTCTGCTGAAGTTCTACAACAACGCCGACGTCCGCTTTTCGGCGAACGTGAAGCAGCTCGCCGCCGAGCGCGACGCCGTGCAGGCGGTGATCCTCGACGACGGCACGACGTTGCGCGCGCCGCTGGTGATCTCGACGCTGCCGCACGACCGCCACCGCGACCTGCTGACCGGCCTGCGCCGCCCACCGCCGCGCGACCTGGTCACTGGAGCCCCCGTAGAGCCCGCACACGTCAAATTGACGATCGGCGCTCTCCCAAAGCTGCCGGGAGTCGACGCGGCTACGCTGGCCTCTGGGGCCATTGTGCGGCTCGACCCGTCGATTTCCCGTCTCGGCCGCGCGCACGGCGCCTTCCGCGGCCGAACGCTAACCGAAAGCCCGTGCCTGGAGCTTCGCTTCGCCCCACGCACGACGTCCGACGGCAAGCAACGCTGGGACGCCCACGTGTACATGCCGTACGTGCCCGTGACGACAACGGAGGGTCCGTGGACCGGCACGCGCCGCGACGGCCTTCGCGCGCTCTGCGTTCGCACGATCGACACTGTCGCCGCCGGCTTCGGCGCATCAATCGAAGAAGCGGAGATCCGGCATCCGAAGGAATCCGAAACGGTCATGGATCCGAAAGGCGCCGCCGCACTCACGGCGAAAGCGGCGCTTGATCTGACCGGCGTGCCCGAGCCTCGCGCCGCGAGTTTCACGACACTCGTCAAGGGCCTCACCGTTCTCGAACCAAGCCTCTACGCCGGGATAGGCGACGCCGGCCTCCTCGCCGCCGGCAACGGAACGAAGCCCCGCGCGAAAGCAGGCGCCGATGCGTAACCTCGGCGCCGGCACGGAGTTCGACGTCATCGTCATCGGCGGCGGCGTGAACGGCCTCGTCTGCGCGGCACTTCTCGCGCAAGCCAAACGCCGCGTCGTCGTCGTCGAAGCGATGGGCCGCACCGGCGGCGCCTGTCAGACGAACGACGTCGTCGCCGGTCACCGCGTTTCGACCTTCGCGCACCTCATCGGCCCGCTCGACGCACAAGTCGTGAAGGCGCTGAAGCTCGCGCGCCACGGCCTAAGCTTCACGGCAAAGCAAATCTCAACCGTCGCCCTGTCGCCCGAAGGCCGCCACATCGTCCTCGCCGGCGACTTGCGCCACACCACGCAGAGTTTGAGCGCACATTCGCAGAACGATGCAAAAGCCTGGGCGCCGTTCGACGCGCGCATGGCCAAGATCGCGGGTCAACTTCAACGCTGGGTGCAAACGCCGCCCGGCGGCGCCTTCGAACAAGCCGCGCGTGGCGGTAGCCTCTTCACCGCGCGCACAACAGCACGCGCCGGTACCGCAGTCGATGCAGAGTTCGGCGCTGTGCTCGACGGCTCGATCGGCGAGCTCCTGGACGCGGAATTCGAAACCGCGCTCCTCAAGGGCGCCATCGCCTTCGACAGCATCGTCGGCAGCGCCGTCAGCCCGCGCACGCAAGGCACCGCCTTCGTCGCTGCGCTGCGCGCTGCCCTGGAAGCGGAATCTCCCGACGGCATGGTGCACCCGCAAGGTGGGGCAGGGGCTTTCGCGTCGGCGCTGCAGAAGGCGGCCGAAGCAGCCGGCGTCTCGATCCGTCTCAACGCGCGCGTAACGAACCTGCTCTTCGAAAATGGCCGCGCGACCGGCGTCGCACTCGTCGGCGGCCAAGCCATCTACGCACCGATCGTCGTGTCGAGCATGAACGCGAAGGCGACGCTCCTCGGCCTCGGCGCCGAACGTTATCTGCCCCTCGGTATCAAGCGCCGCTTGACCGGCTTCCGCGCCGAAGGCTGCGTGGCGAAAGTGAACCTCGCCCTCTCAAGCCTTCCGTCGTTCAAAGGCCTCGACAAGCGCCACCTCAAAGAACGCCTGCTCATCTGCCCCAGCATCGACCATCTCGACCGCGCCTTCGCCGCGTATGAGCAAGGCGAGTTCTCGCCCGACCCGGCGCTCGAGATCACGATCCCCTCGACGCACGACGCCTCGCTCGCGACGCCGGGCCAGCACGTGCTCTCGGCGCACGTCCTCTATGTCCCCAAAACGCCAGCGGCCGGTCCCTGGACCGACGCGATGAAGAAGGACCTCATCGCCGCCGTCGGTACGACCCTGCGCCAATATTCGCCTGACCTGCCCGAGTTGATCCTCGGCGCCGACCTTTACACACCCGCCGACGTCGAAAGCATGGGCGGCACACCGGGCGGCCACTGGCACGGCGGTGACCTAACGCTCGATCAACTCGGGCCATTGCGCCCGATGGCCGGCATGAGCCGCTACGACACGCCGATCGCGGGCCTCTTCCTCTGCGGCGCCGGCACGCATCCGTGCGGCGGCGTCACCGGCATCAACGGCCGCATCGCGGCTGAAGCCGTCTTGGCAAGCACGCAGGTGACCGCATGAGCGACCTCACCTCACGCGCTCAGCAACCGACGCCGCTCCACGCGCGCACGGCCGAACTCTGCACGACGAATAGCTGGACGGAAGAGTGCGGCTTCACGATCCCCGCGCTCTACACCTCCGCCCGCGAAGAACACGAAGCGCTCACCACACGCGTGACGCTCAGCGATCTCTCCGCCCGCCAATGCTGGCTGATCGAAGGCCCCGACGCCGCCGCGTTCCTCAGTGTACTGACGGTCAGCGACGCCGCCCGTATCGAACCAGGCCAAACCGCCCGCACGCTCTGGTGTGACGACACCGGCTTCGTACGCGGTGAGGGCCTGCTCGCCCGCTTCGCCGCCGCGACGTTCGAACTATCGACGACGGTTCGCGACTTCGCCTGGATCAACGACGCCCTGCGCGGCTTCGACGTGAAGCTGGTCAACGCCACCGGCTCGCGCGCCGTCATCGGCGTCCGCGGGCCCCGCGCGCAAGCCCTCCTCGCCGCCGCCGGCTTAAGCGGCGAAGCCGCCAGCACCGGCAGCGTCACGCGCCCCACTTGGCGACCCGCCCAAGTCGCCCTGATGCGCGACACCACAGGCGAAGGCATCGAGCTGTGGACCCAAGCCGACGACGGCGCCGTGGTCTGGGACCGCCTCTGGCGCTCCGGCGCAACCCTCGGCGTCGCCGCCGCCGGCGCGACAACGCTCGAAGCCACCCGCATCGAAAACGCTGTGGCCAAACCCGCCGTCGACTGGCAACCGGCGCACCTGGCAATCGAAGCGAGCGACATGCGCACACCGTCTGAACTTGGCTTCGCACCCGACCCAACGCGCAAATACAACGGCGCCGACCAAGCCCGCCGCGCACGCGCAAAACCTCAAGCCCTGGTCCAACTCACCGCCGAAACAGAACTCGCCCTCGGCCCCATCACCGCGCGCAACGCAGCGGCTGGCAAACTAACGTCGACCGCATGGTCCGAATCCCGCGCCGCCGCTGTCGCGCTCGCCTGGCTCGACGCCGATATCGCGAGGATGGGAGCAAAAGTGACCGCGCCAACGGCACGAGGTACGACGGCCGCCGAGATCACGCGTGAAGTGTTCGCGAAGGCCTAACGTGCGTCTATTGCAGCGGCAAATGCCGGTGGGCGTCGCTGACCGCTCTGCGCTGGTACCATTGACTGATCCATTCCGCGGCAAGGCTGAACACAAGGCCAGCGACGGCGAAGAAGAGCACCGCAAACACCACGTCTCGCATCGTGTCGACGCGGTCGGCTCGCAGCAGACCGAACGGGACGCCGTATCCTACAGCGCGCCACACCACGCGCTCCCAGTATGGAAACACCGCGTAGAAGAGACGCGTCCGCTCCAGAACCGGCACGCGCTCGTCTTGTGTCAAAAAATGCAGAACGAGAAACACGCCAAGACAGGACACAAGGAGCGCCGCAAAAATGAGAATCGGTTCATAGCCAACCAGCAAACGGACGAGAAAACCGAGTCCAATCGCAACGGCGAGCCCGATCCATAGGACGCGCCGGCGAAGTCGCGGCTCAACATAGGAAACAAGACGTTCGGTCATACACCTACCGTTGTAGCGCCGACAGCATACATCAAGGGGCGTGTCTTCGAAACGGCCACCTTTCCGCCGCGCTGTGGGTGTTACCGAATGCGGTCGACGACGGTCGCGAGCGAACCGATCACCGGTGTCTCACCGTCGCGTCCCTCATACGCCGCGGTCTTCGTCCGATCGATGCGGTACGCTTTCACGCCCGCCTGCAGTGCTGCGTCCGTTTCAGGGGCCAGATCTGAGAAGAAGGTGATGGCGCCGGGAGCGAACCCCAACGCGGCCGCGATCTTCGTGTAGGACGACGCTTCGCCCTTCGCGCCGCTCGTCGTGTCGAAATAGCCGCTCAGGAACGACGACAAATCGCCCGCCACGCTGTTCGCGAAGTAGAGCTTCTGCGCTTCGATCGAGCCCGACGAATAGATCGCGACCTTCACCCCGCGCTTCGTCCACGCATGAATGGCCTCGACCGCGTCCGGATAGAGATGCGCCTTCAACTCGCCCGACGCATAGCCTTCGCGCCAGAGGATGCCCTGCAGCGTCTTCAGCGGCCCGATCTTTTTGTCCTGATCCATCCACGACAGAAACTGCTTCGTCGCGAGAGCGGGCGTCGTCAACGGCTCAAGCGAACTCTGACACGCCGCCTGCACGACCGCCGCAATCTCAGCATCGTCCCACCGTGCCTTCAGCGTGTCGGCGATCCGCGCGCGCGCATACGGAAAGAGGACATCGCGCACGAACGCGATGTCCCCGATCGTTCCTTCGATGTCGAGGAGGACGGCCTGGCTCACGCCGCCTTGATCTCCGCCGAGTCATAGCCGGGGATCGTGTCGGCGATCTTGTCGCCGGTGAAAGTGGCCACCCAACCGTCCGGCGTCGTGAACAAGCGGATCGCGGCGAAGAACGGCCGCGGCCCCATGTCGAACCAATGCCGCGTTTGTTTCGGCACCAAGAGCAGGTCGCCCTGCTCGCACACGACCTTCAGCACCTGATTGTCGTTGCGCAGATAGAACGCGCCGGCGCCTTCGACGAAGAAGCGCACCTCGTCGTCCGCGTGTTCATGCTCCGACAAGAACTTGCCGCGCATCGCTTCGCGATCCGGATGCTCCGGATGAATGCGCACGACATCGACGGACTGATACCCGCCGATCTTGCGCAACCGGTCGATGTCCTTCGCGTAAGCTTCAAGCACGGCGTCTTGCCCCGCGCCCGGCGGCAACTCTTTCGTCGCCTCCCAACGCTCGTAGCGCACGTCGAACGGCAGCAACGCCTTCAAGATCTCGCGCTCGTCGCGCGTTGCGGCCTGAGGCGCGCGCCCTTTGGTCAGATCGTAAACCGTCAGCACCGTCATGCCGGTATTCCTTTCAGCTTCAACATCAAGGTGAAAAGATAGTCGAACGCGTCGATATGTCGAAGGGTCTCCTGCACATTGGAACCCCACGCATAAATCCCATGCCCCGCGAGTAAAAAGCCCCAGCCCAGGCCCTCGGCCTTCAAGCGCGCCTCAACCCTCAACGCGAGCGCATCCATATCCTGCTCGTTGTCGAACACCGGCACGTCGAGATGCGTCTCATGCGTCTTCACGCCGTTGAACGCTTTTAGCAGTTCAAGCCCCTCGATCCGCACACGCCCCTCTTTCGCCAGAGCAATCGACGCGAGGACGGCGGGCTGCGAATGCACGTGCGTGACCGCTCCGATCGCAGCCGACATCCGGTACATGAGATAGTGCAGCGGCGCCTCCGCCGATTGCCGCGGATGTGCAGGCCCGCGGATCGGCGCGCGGATGACGCCGTCGGCCTTCAACGCCGTCTTGTCGCTCCCCGAAGCCGTGATCGCGCAATCATTCGCGTCGATGCGAACCGAGAAATTGCCGCTCGTCGACGGGATCCAGCCCTTCGCGCCCGCATGATGCGCAAGCGCGATCACCCCGCGCACCGCATCATCGGGCACACTGTCGTGGAGCTTCGGCACGGCTTGGCTCATGCGTTTACCTTCCAAGGGAGGCGCGGCGCGCTTCCAGGCGCGTAAATATGGGAGACCAGGCCCCAATGTCACCCCTCTCGCCAAGCCCAACCGCAGATTTCCGCGACCGCGACGGAGTTTTGTTCATCCGCCGTTCAAGAAAGCGAACAATGGGTCTGGGCGTATGTCGGACGAGTTTGATGAACCTGGCGATCACCATCCGCCCTCGACACTATCGGGACGAGGCTGAGTCTGGGCAAAGACGGGTGATCGACGATCCGGATGGCGAGCTTGTGGCGCGCGTGGCAAACGGCGATCGCACCGCCGCGCGCGCGATCATGGCGCGCCATCTGCCGAAGATCCTGAACCTGGGCCGGCGCATGCTGAACGATCACACAGAGGCCGAAGACGTGGCGCAAGACGTCTTCGTCCGGGTCTGGACGCACGCCGCACGCTGGCAACCGGGCCAAGCGAAGTTCGAAACCTGGCTGCATCGCGTCGCGATCAACCTCTGCTATGACCGGCTGCGCCGCCGCCCGACCTCGAACCTCGACGACGTGCCGGAGATGGCCGACGACGCGCCGACGCCCGTTGCAAGGTTGGTCGACGCGCAACTCGCCAAGACGGTGAACGACGCGTTGCAGCAACTGCCCGACCGCCAGAGAGAGGCGGTCGTGCTCTGCCACTACCAGGGCCTGACGAACATCGACGCCGCGGCCACCATGGGCGTGAGCGTCGAGGCGATGGAAAGCCTCCTCTCGCGCGGCCGCCGTACGCTGAAGAAATCACTGAAGCCTTTGAGCACCGACGTATTCAACAAGAATGAAAAAGAGTGAAACGTGCCGATGAACATCCAACGATTTAAGACCCTTGTCGAAGCCTACGGCGCCAATCCGGCGCGCTGGCCGGAAGCCGAGCGCGCCGCCGCGCTGCTCTTCGCCGAGCAGTCGGCTGAGGCCCGCGACGTGCTGCACGAAGCGACGGCGTTCGACCGTCTGCTCGACACCGCCGAAACGCATCCCGCGACCCGCGCGCTCGAAGACCGCATCCTGGCCACGTTCCCGGAGCGGACCGCCAAGCAGCGCGCGCCGTGGTTCACGATGCGCTGGATCCCGGCCGCCGCCGTCGCGTGCTCACTTGCATTGGGTCTGGCAGTCGGTGCGGCGCTCCCGGGGCTCGCCGGCGTGAATGACACGGCAGTTGATCCGGCGCTGATCGCCCTCAGCGGCGGCGATGCCGACTGGGCCGACATGGGAGACGGCATATGAGCGATGCCCCGACCCGCGAACCACGCCGCTGGAGCTTCTGGCTGATCGGCTCGCTGTGCCTGAACGTCTTCCTGATCGGCGTCATCGTGATGGGCCTCATCGTCGCCCGCAACCGCATCGCCGCCGGCGCGATGGGCGGCGGGCAGGGCGGTCTGCGCCCCGACGTGGTGCTGCAAATGCTGCCGCAGTCGGGTGCGCTGAAAATGTGCGACGCGTTGGCCGCCCGCGTGCCGGAGTTCCGTAAGCTCGGCCAAGACGTCGTCGAAGCGCGCCGCGCGATGTTCCGCGTCTTCCGCGCCGAGCCGTTCGATGAGGCGTCCTTCCGCGCCGCGCTCGCCCACGTGACGGAAGCCGATATCGCCGTCGCCCGCGCACGCGAAGCGACGATCGCCGACGTCGTCGCGCGCCTGACGCCCGACGAACGCAAGCACTTCACGCGCCAGGTCGCTCAGCGGATGCTCTCGCTGACCCGCCCGACGCAAGGCGCGCGCGGTACGCGGGATGCCGCCGCCATCGCCGCCGTCTGCAAGGATATCGGGGCGCCATCGGCGAACCAGTTACCGCAATAAAAAACCCCGGACGTTGTCGCGTCCGGGGCCAAGTCGATCGAACGATCGCGAAGCGGCGTTAGCCGCCGCCGCGAATTTCCGTCCAGAACTTCACGATCTCATCCTTGTTCTTCAAGCGCGCCTGGAACGTCCCCGACTTCAGGAACCCCTCCACGTCGCGCATAAAGCCGTGCTCGGCCAACTGCTCGTCGGTGTAGTCGGCGAAGATCGTCATGTTCGCCGGCCCGTTGGAGAGTTCGTCGAACTGATGCTTCATCGCGCCCGGCGAGATGGAGCTGTCGATCAACGCATAGGCCTTCTCCAGGTTCTTGGATTCGGCGTGCACGACCAACCCGCAGACGTAGGTGAACCTGCCGCCCGGCGGGTTCATATACGCAACCGCCTTGCCTTCCTTCTTCAACGATGCGGGTGTTTGGTTCCAAGTGATCGCAGCGACGATTTCGCCCGACGCCAACCCTTGGCTCAACGACGTTTCATCGCTTGAGATGAAGCGCGCCGCCGCCACAAACTCACGCAGCTTGCCCTGCAGGAACGTCCACTGCTCCGGCGTCATGTTGTAGGGATCGATGTCCCAGGTCTTGGCGATCAGCGTGACAGTGTCGTCCACGCCGTCGAGGCCCGCGACCTTGCCCTTGTATTTCGGGTCGAACAGGATCTTCCAGCTTTCCTTGCCGACATACTCCGGCGCGAGGTCGGTGCGATAGGTGACGGACGTGTTCGCCCAATATTGCGGGATGAACCAAGCCTCGGTCTCCGACTTCATCATGCCGGGGATGTTCTTCAGATAGTCCGGGATGTCCTTCCAGTATTTCAGCTTCGTCACGTCGATCGGCTGAATGATGCCCGCTTCCTGCCAGCGACCGAACTCGTAAGAGCAAGGGCCCATCACGTCCGGCTTATAGCCCGCACGCATCTTGGCGAACGCCTCGTCTTCGTCCGCCCACAATGCGGTGCGCGGATCCTTGCCGTACTTCGCTTTGTATTCCGCGAGAAACGCAGGATGCGTCCAATCTTCGAAGGTAAAGAGCAGCGGTTCGCTGTCGTCGCCTTCTGCCGTGGCCGCCGGTGTTCCGGTCGCCGCGTCGGTGGTCGCTTCCCCAGTCTTCTTGGATTGCATGTAGAAGTAATAGCCGCCTGCTGCGATCGCGATGATCGCCAGCACGGCAAGCAAGGATCTGTTCATGGGATCTATGTCCTCTTGAATCTCATCTGACCGCTGAAGCAAAAAAAAACATGCGGCCCGCAATTAGCGGACCGCATGCCCAATTCCGTCAAGCGGATTGTTGTCGCTACCGCCTTATTGGGGCGTCGCGGGCGCTTCAGCCGGAGCCGGCGCCGGTTCGGCGGGGGCTTCAGCAGGAGCTTCCGCCGGAGCTTCGGCGGGCGTCTCGGCCGGAGCCGCAGCCGGGTCGGCCGGAGCCGCAGCCGGGTCAACCGGAGCCGCGGCCGGATCGGCCGGGGTTTCGGTCGTCGCCGCCGCCGGATCAGCCGGAGCTTCCGTCGTCGTGTCGGTCGTGGCTTCCGGCGCCTTCACGCGCGTCGACCAGTACCAGTACGCCGCGACCGCCAGGATGACGACCGCGATAAAGAGAAACAGACCAGTCCTATTCATTCTTCTCTCCATGTATGGCCGTCATGGTGGCCACAATCGGTTCATCGCACTGCATTGTCGACGTTCATGGCCGTTTGCATGAAAAACGGCAGCTGTTGCCGCCGTCAAACGCAAGGGTCCCACCGCACGTCCTAGCGCGACTTGGCCGGAACATTATTCGTTTCCCAAAGAGCCAACAAGCACCGGCCAAGCTATCTGCCTTGGGCTTTCTGCCGCACCGGCTATACGTTGAGTCGCGCGGAATCGAGGGGACCGCAGTCGGCCAAAAGACAATCGCCGGTTGCCGCCGTTGAGTCCCGCGCCTTATGCTGAGAGAGTGTGGGACACGAGGGCTTGTGGGTGGGGCCTCCAACGACAATTTCATGAACATGCAGGACAGCGCGCGTTCGAACGGGCAAGGCGCATCGCCGCGCGATGTCGCCGGCGTCGATGCGTTTCTTGAGGAAAATCCTGAGCTTCAGTACGTCGATTGCGTCTTCGCGGATCTCTGTGGTGTCGTGCGGGGCAAGCGCATTGCACGCGGCGCATTGGCCGAGGTTTTCGAGAACGGCCTCGCGATCCCCTACACGATCTACTTTCTCGACGCGCGCGGGGACATGGTTGATACATCTGCGCGCGGCGGCGCCATCGGCGACAGCGAAGGCGTCGCGTGGCCGGTTGCCGGAACCCTGACGAGGGTCAATTGGTCGCAGCGTCCGCACGGCCAAGTCCTCATGACCTTGTGCGACGCAAAAAGTCATCCGTACTTCGGCGAACCGCGCAACGTCCTTGAGCGCGTCGTTGGCCGATTCGATTCGCTCGAACTCGTTCCGTCCGTCGGCTGCGCCTTCGAGTTCTATCTCTTCGATCGCGAGCGGTCCAAGAACGGCATCCCACAACCGCCCGACGCGACCGCGCCGGGACAGGGCGCTGCGGTCTACGGCATCACCGACATCGACCGCTTCGACGGCGTGCTGACCGGCATCGCCGAAGCCGCCGACATCCAAGGTCTGCCGGCACTCACCACAACCTCCGACTCCGGTTTAGGCCGCTTCAAGATCGCACTTGGCGCGACGGATGCGGTGCGCGCCGGCGACCACGCCGTCTTCCTGCGCCAGATCGTACGCGCCGTCGCCCGCAAGCGCGGCCTCGATGCGACCTTCATGGCCAAACCGTATCTCGCGCTGCCGGGCAGCACGCTCGAGATATCGGTAGCGCTGGAACACAGCTCCGGGCGCGACGTGTTTTTCGACGCGACGAATGGCACAAGCGAAGCACTGCGCGCAGCGGTCGGCGGCGTTCAGGCGCTGACCTCGGACGCGATCGCGCTCTTCGCCCCGAACGCAAACGCCTATCGCCGCTTCAACGCCGGCGGCGTCGCGCGCAACAAACGCTGGGGCCTCAACAACAAGACGACCGCGATCAGCGTCGGCGGCGCGACGGTCGAGATGCGCCGCATCGAACACCGCATCGCCGGCGCCGACGCAAATCCGTACCTCGCGCTAGCCGCCGTCCTTGCCGGCATCCATCATGGCATGAGCGAAGGCCTTGACCCCGGCGCCCCCTTCGAAGGCAACGCCGCAACCTTCATCGACCAAACAATTCCCTTCACCATCGACCCCGCCCTCGTCGCCCTCGAGAACGGATCAATCCTGCGCGAGTACCTGGGGCCCGCGTACGTAGACCTCTACTGCGCAACCAAGCGCGCCGAATTGGCGCGCTTCCGCAACCACATTCCGGCGCACGAATACGATTGGTATTTGTAAAGCGCTAAGCGACCCGCGATTGCACGGTCGCTTCGGCGAACGGAAGCGTGAAGTACACGCTGGTGCCGATCGACACTTCGCTCTCGATGACCAGCTTCCCGCCGTGCATTTCGATCAGCGCGTTCGACACGGCAAGGCCAAGCCCCGTGCCGCTGCGGCGGCGCCCGACAGATGCCGACTCCACCCGCTCGAACGCCTTCACGACGCGCGGGATGTCCGTATCGGCGATGCCGATCCCCGTATCGTGAATCCACACCGAGACACCGTCCTCTTCCGCACGGGTCTCCACGGTGATGAAGCCGCTCTCGGAGTTGAACTTCACCGCATTCGACAAAAGACTGAGCAACACTTGCTTGATCGCGCGCTTGTCGGCCATGACCGCCGGCAGCGATCGCGTGGTCACGCGCAGCTCAAGCCCCGCTTCTTGCGCCTTCGGTTCGATCGCCTTGACCGCGTCGTTGACGATCGCAGCCGAGTCGACCGGCCCCAAATCGAGCTCAACCTTGCCCGCTTCGATCCGCGCCATGTTGAGCACGTCGTTGATGAGGTCCAGCAACACCTGTCCGCTGCGGTGAATATCGACAGCGTATTCGACGTAACGCGGCGGCAACGCACCCAGCATCTCGTTCCGCATGACGTCCGAGAAGCCGATGATCGCGTTCAGCGGCGTGCGCAACTCGTGGCTCATGTTTGCCAGGAATTCGGACTTCGATCGGTTCGCGTCTTCCGCGCGCCCCTTCTCGGACTCCAGTTTCACCGCAAGCCCGCTCAACTCGCGCGTCTGCTCCTCAAGCAGGCTACGCGATGCATTGAGTTCATCCTCGTGCGCCTTCAGCGCCGTGATGTCGGTCGCCACCGAAATCTTAGCGTCGTCAAGCGCCCGCCGCTCGCTGACCAAAAGCCAACGGTCTCCCGCGCGCTGCAATTCGATCGTGGCGCTAGCCCCGCTGGTGTCGAACATCTCAAGCGGCTGCTCGACCGTGTCGGCGCTCATGCCCGGCGATGCAGCGCCCGCGAACACCTCGCTACGCTTCTGCCCGATAACCGATTTCCCGAGTCCGTAGAACTCCGAGAACCGCCTATTGCACATCATCAACCGGTCATCTCGGTCCCAAAGCGCAAACGCCTCAGCCGCATTCTCGAACGCGGCTTGCAGCACGCGCTCTGCCGCATCGACCCGCTCATCCGCCGTCTTTTGATCGGAAATATCGAGAACGATGCCTGACAGCCGCCCGCCCTCGGTGCGCAAGGTGCGATAATGCTGCCCCTTGGCGCGCACCCAAACCCAATGCCCGTCAGCATGCTGCGCTCGGAACGCCTGATCATAGCTCTCCGCGCCTGCGCGCACCGATGCCTCGATCCCCGCCAGCACATACTGATCGTCCGGATGGATAAGCGCCTGCGCCTCGTCGAGCGAAAGAATGCGCGGCTGCTTACCTCGCCCGAGCAGCGCATTCATCGCGCCCGACCAATAGATCCGCTTATTCGCCAGATCCCAATCCCAGATGCCGCACTTCGCGCCGCTGACCGCAAGCTCGAACCGCTCTTCCGTCCGCCGCAGCACGCCGTCGACGCGCGATGTGCGCTCGATCTGATTGAGCAACGCCCACGCCAACGCCGCGCCCAAAAGGCTCGGCCCAAAAATCATGATCGAATAGAACGGCAGGGATTGATACCAGGCCGACAGTGCATCCGCCGCACGCGTGACCGAGATCAATCGCAAATCGTAGCCGGGAATAAGCCGCGCGCTGGCGAGATAGTTTGCGCTGCCGCTCGTCACATAACGCAGCGTCGGCGACGTGGTCACGCTCAACGGCAACGCATGCGTCGTGCTCGTGAAAAGCGCCTCGTCCAGCGTCGTGCCCGCGATCTTACGCGATTGCCCATCGGCGATCGCCAAACTGACGCTGCGGCTCCCCTGAACGGCCTCCAGCATCCCGGTCAGAAAAGCCGGATCGATCAGCGCGACGAAAATCTGATCGGCCGCGTCCGGGTTGCGGATCGCAAGAGCGATCGGCGTCTTTCCCATTTCGTCGTCGGCAAAGGTGCCGGCTATGAATTTCGCGGTGTCAGTCGCCAGCAGGCGCTGGATGAGCGCGGTGTCGGTCACGCGCCGCGGCTCCATCGGCGTGCCGTTGCGGTCCCATAGGACGTTGCCCAGCAGGTCTGTCGCGATCACGTTGATGACCGCGGGGTCTGCCGAGGCGCCGCCGCCCGGAGCAATCTTGGCCGCGGCGAGAACCGTCGCCTGTGTGCGGTCCAGTGCGCTTTGCACCAACGCGCCGGATACGGAGATGAACGACTGCGACTCCCGCTCGATCTGCTGAAGCGCAAGCGCATGATCCTTGCGCAGCTGCAACCCCGCGGCCGCCGCGACGGACAAGATCGTAGCCAGCGTCCCCAGCACGATCCAAAGTGACGTGCCGCGTTTGGATGTCAGACGCAGCCCCACATCGCTTGCGCGTGCCTGCGTTGCCCCGACCATTGTTGTTGTTGTGGCTAAAGCCATCGTTGAGTGCACAAACTCGAATCACGACCCCGAAGGCGATTATGTCGGGGGGGAGGGGCTTGTCATCCCCTCTGGGTGCAATCTGCCACACTCGGTAACTGAATGTGGCGAAGAAGACTCTCAACCGAGAGTCTTCTCCGTGATCTCCAAAACGTTGCGCGACAAACCGTTGGTCTTGTTTATGCGCGTCAGCTGATCGCGAATGAGCTGCTGACGCCGTCCGTCGAAGCGCCGCCACGTCTCGAACGCGCCGCACAAACGCGCCGCCACCTGCGGATTTAGTGTGTCCAGCTTGATGACGCTGTCCGCCAAGAATCGATAGCCCGAGCCGTCCGCCGCGTGGAAGCGCAGCTGATTGTTCATCACAAAAGCGCCGATCAAGGCACGAACACGATTCGGGTTTTCGATGTTGAACGCCGCATGCTTCGTCAAGCTCTGAACCTTCGAAAGGGTGTCCGGACGGCACGACATCGCCTGCATGCTCATCCATTTGTCGATGACCAGCGGGTTGGCTTTCCACTGTTCATAGAACTGGTTGATCGCCGCTTCGCGCTCCTGGCCGTCCATATCGACCAGCGGCGACATGCCTCCGACCTTGTCGGTCATATTGTCGGCCGCACGGAAATGCTCGAACGCCAGCGCGCGCGTCTCCGCCGTGTCCTCCGCGGTCAAATAGCGCAGGCACATATTGCGAAGCGACCGCCGCCCGGCCGACGTCGCGTCCGGCGAATACGGCTCGTTGCTCTTCAGCGACTGATAGACCTCGCGCAGCACACCCTTATGCGTCGAGGCCAACGCCTTGCGCAGCGTTTCGCGCGCCGCGTGGATCGCATCGGGATCAGCTTCATCGATAACCTGCGCCAACTCCATCTCAGTCGGCAGCTGCGTCGCCATCGCCGTGAACGACGGATCCTTGCGCGCATCGCGCAACAATTCGCCGAACGACTCGATGAACAACTGATCGGGCTTCGGTGCTTTGCCCCCACGTGCCTCGTTCGTCATGCGCACCAAAAGATCGGTGGCGAATTTCTGACCCGACTCCCAGCGATTGAAGGAGTCGGAATCTTTCGCCATCAAGAACGCGCGGTCCTCCGACGTTAGATCAGACGCAAACTTCACCGGCGCCGAGAATCCGCGGCCAACCGAAGGTACGACCGCCTCATTAACGCCCTTCAGTTTGAATGTCTGTTTCGCCTCTCGCAGATTCAGGATCTGCGTCGCCGCCGCCTTGCCGCCGTCCAGCGAAACCGAAACGTCTTTGCCGCTGTCGCGCCCGACGAGCCCGACCGCGACCGGAATATGCATCGGCTTCTTCTCGCTCTGTCCCGGCGTCGCCGCCAGCTTCTGCTCCAGCGTCAGCTCATAGGTCTTCGACGCCGCATCATACTTCCCATGCGCCGTCACCTGCGGCGTGCCCGCTTGGCTATACCAAAGCTTGAACTGCGTGAGATCGACGCCGCTCACGTCCTCCATCGCCTTGATGAAGTCGTCGCACGTCGCCGCCGTGCCATCGTGGCGCGCGAAGTAAAGGTCCGACCCTTTGCGGAAATTCTCCGGCCCCAAGATCGTCCGCACCATCCGGCACAGCTCGGCGCCCTTCTCGTAAACGGTCGCCGTATAGAAATTGTCGATCGTCAGATACGCGTCCGGTCGCACGGGGTGGGCGAGGGGACCCGCATCTTCCTGAAACTGCCGCATGCGCAACGCGCGCACATCGCCGATGCGCTCGACCGCAGCAGACCGCATGTCGGCGGAGAACGCCTGATCGCGGAACACGGTAAAGCCTTCCTTCAGCGACAACTGGAACCAATCGCGGCAGGTGATGCGGTTGCCCGACCAATTGTGAAAATACTCATGCCCAACGACAGCTTCGATCAGATCGTAGTCGGTATCGGTCGCCGTGTCCGGTCGCGCCAGGATCAGCTTGTCGTTGAAGATGTTGAGGCCTTTGTTCTCCATCGCGCCGAAGTTGAACGCGCTCACCGCCACGATGTTGAAGATGTCGAGATCGTACTCGCGCCCGAACGTATCCTCGTCCCACTTCATGCAGCGCTGCAAAGCGCCCATCGCGAAGTCGACTTTGTCCTCGTTCCCATGCGTCACATAGATGCCGAGCTTCACCCGCCGGCCCGACGACGTGACGAAGTGATCCTCGACATGCGCGAGATCCCCCGCGACCAGCGCGAAAAGATAGGACGGTTTCGGAAAGGGATCATACCACTCCGCGAAATGCCGCCCGCCCGGCAGCGTCCCGCGCGCCACGTCGTTGCCGTTCGACAGCAACACCGGATAGAGCGCCTTGTCCGCCACCATCCGGACCGAATAGACCGACATATTGTCCGGCCGGTCGAGCGAGTAGGTAATGCGCCGGAACCCCTCGGCCTCGCACTGTGTGCAGAACATGCCGTCGGAGATATAGAGCCCCGACAACGACGTGTTCGCCTGCGGATTGATCTCGACGGTTGTGTCCAGCCGGAACCGCGTCGCCGGCGGCGTCTTGATGACGAGCTTGTCCTCGCTGACCGTATAGGCGTCCTTCGCCAGCGGCCGCCCCTCGATCTTGATGTCGAGAAGCTTCAGATGCTCCCCGTGCAGCTCAAGCGCGCCCGGCCGGTCCTGGTTCGGCTCAATATCCAAGGACGCATGCACCCGCGTCGCCGTCGGCTCCAGCAGGAATTCCAGCGTCGTCCGCGCCACCCGATAGGGCGCAGGCTTGTAGTCGAGGCGGCGAATGGCGACGGGAGTTTCGGTTTTCATCGGGCGCTCTCGCAAACGGACGGGGCAAGGTCCGGCGTTTTAGGGCTCAAACCTGTGCCCGCCAAGCCCAAAGAAAAAAGGCGGGCTAGGGCCCGCCTGTAGTTGGTTTGGGTGTCTGCGAGGCTAGTTCAAGCTGATCGCCCGGCCATTGCCGGCCGGACGACCCATGGCGCGTCCCTAGAAATTCACGCGGACGCCGGCGTAGTACGAGCGGCCGAAGATGTCGTAGTAGCCAGGCACAGTGTCCAAAGCCTGCGTACCCGACGTCTGCGACGGGAAGAAGGGCGGGTCTTTGTCCGCGACGTTGTTCACGCCGACATAAAGCCGGTAGTTCTCGCCGATGTCGAACGTGCCCTGGACATCGTGATACCAGGCCTCATCGATGGTCACCGTCGAGAAAAACGGGCTCGATTGCGCTTCACCTATGTAGCGCATGTTCCACGCGAACGACCACGGCCCAAGCGCGTAGAGCACATTGACTTTGCCCTGCTTCTCAAGCCAACCCTGATCGCTGGTCGAGCCGCCGGCGAAGCCCAGCAGATCGACAAGCACCGGCGTCGATCCCGGCGCGGAGGTGATCTGCGTGGCCTCGTCGTAGAGCGTGACCAGCGCATTCACGCGCAACGCGCCCATGTCGCCTTCTTCGCCGAGCAAATCGGCGACTTCGAACACATAGCCCGCCTCGATATCCACGCCCTTAATGTCATAGCGTTGGATGTTCGAGATGATGTCGTCCACCCCGACCAGCGCAAGATTGTTGTATGCCGCCGGATTCGGGTTAAGCGAAACGTTCGGGTTGAATCCACGCTGGATGAGTGAGCAGAACGTCGCGCGATCCGGCCCCGGCGTGTCGTAACAGAGATTCGCGATCAACTGGCGGCCGGTCGTGTTGATCGCCTTGTCGAGTACGATGTCAAAGCGGTCCACCGTCAGGGTGAAGCCGGGAAGCAGATCCGGCGTCAGCACCAGGCCGTAGGTTAAGGTGTCAGCAACTTCCGGCGTCAAACTCGGATTGCCGGTGATGAAGCCGCCGACATTCTGCTGCACGGAGAGCGGCGGGTTATAGGCGCCGAGGTTGAACCCGTCCGCCAAACAGTTCGCCGCGCGCGTCGCCGGTGCATTGCCGCCGCCGATGTTGGCAGTCGCGCACGGATCCGAGATCGTGCCGAAGGTCTGACCGCGACCGGACTGTTCGCCGGTGTTCGGCGCGCGTACAGCCCGCGCTTTGACACCGCGCAGCCTGAGGCCCTCGATCGGCTCCCACACGCCACCGTATTTCCACGTGTCGTAGCTGCCCTGACCCTCGGCATGCGTTGTACGATAGCTACCTTCGAAGCGTAGCTCCTTCGCCAATGTCACGTCCGACAGGATCGGGATCAGGACCTCGCCGAACGCTTCTTCCCACTTGTTCTGCGAGCGTGCGTCGCTGATCTGGTTGCCGATCACGGTCGCATTGTTGATGACCGCATCGTAGTCGAGATCGCCCAGCGTGCGCCGCCACTCGCCGCCGGCCGCGACCTGCACAGAACCCGCGGGCAGCTCGAACAGCGAGCCGCTGAGATAGACGACCGCGTCCTCCATCTCGTGCGAGCCGCGCTGTCCGGCCGACGTGGCCAAGTAGTTAGTCATGCGCTGCGTATAGCTGCCGGACACCGCGCCGCCGAACGGATTGATCGGGACGCAGCCCTGCGCGCGTGCAACCGGATTGGCGCACATGAAGTCCTCGCGGTCGGGCGTCGCCGGATTGTCCGCGATGCCCGATGAGACGACGCGAAGACCCTCGTAGAGATGGGTCAAGTCGACGAGGCCGTTCGTGATGCTGTCCAGCGTCGTGCGGCCGAAAACATACGAAGCTTCCCAGTTCCACTCCGATCCGATGCCGAACAGTGAGTCGAAATCGCCCTTCACGCCTGCGGCGACACGTTGTGTCTGGCGCATATTGTCGGCGCCGCGCAGACCAAAGAAGTCAAGGCGTTGTTGCCACGACAATGCCGTATCGCCGCGCGCGACCATGGCCGCCCGGATGTCTTGCGCCGCCGGCACCAAGTTGATGCTTCCCGGTGTCGCCGACGGGATGAACGGGTTGTCGATGGGGATCGTCACTTCCAGACCGGGGAATGGCGGCGGGCCGCCGATGCCGTTCGTCGTCGACTGGAAGGGGTTTCCTTCGAAGGAACTGTCCGTCTTTGAAGAGCCGTAGTTCACCTCGACGAATGCTTGCGTGCGCGGCAGGAACTCGTACTCCCCTTCCGCCTGGAAGAGGATGCGCGACGTCGGCTGCGCAAGCGTGCGGCGCGGGTTGCGATTGTAGCCGTCGACCGCCGTCGTAAACGGTGTGACCCAAGCATTGTTGCGCAGCGTCCATCCCTGCTGTGGCAGGGCGTTGCCCGCGCCGATGATAAACGTTCCTTGCGGCGCAACCGCCGAGTAGGCGGCGGGACCGCGCACCGGCGCGTTGGGTGGACTCCACGCAAAATCCTCGGCGCACAAAAAGCGGTCGGCACAAGAGACGAAGCCCTGATACTCGTACTCGGCCGTCACGCCGACGTAACCGCGGCCGTCGTCCAGTTTCGATCCGAACGTCGCGTACGCGCGCGGATTGATGTTGTCACCTTGTTCCGACACGCCGTAATGGGCTCCGGCCGAAAAGCCGTCGTAGTTCTTCTTCGTGATGATGTTGATGACGCCCGCTACCGCGTCGGCGCCGTAAACGGCCGATGCGCCGCCCGTCAGCACTTCGACGCGCTCGATATTCGACGATGGGATCGTGTTGAAGTCGACCGCAGTCGAGGTAACGTTGCCGGCCGGCGCGCGGCGTCCGTTGATCAGGACGACGCTGCGGCTGCCGCCCAGATTGCGCTGGTTCGCCGTATTGAGACCCGAAGTTGCCGAGCCGGAGAACGTCGATTGCGTGCGCGATGTGCCGAACGACGGCGCAAATTGCGGCAGTGTGACGAACAGATCGGCGAGGTTCGCGTTTCCCGTGCGATAGAGCTGATCTGCAGTTACCACGGAGGTCGTGTTTGCGCTCTCCAGATTCTTACGCGCGATGCGCGACCCCGTGACGACGACCTTTTCGACCTTCTCAGGCTCTGAACTCGGCGTGTCCTGCGCTTGCGCGCTATGGACGCTCGTTGCGAATACCGCGCAAGCCGCGCCGGTCAGCAGCAGCGTGCGCAAGCGCGTATGTGTACGTCTTTGCATGTAGTCCCCCACCAAATGCCGCTCCTACGCAGCTGTTCCCCATTCGAGACCACATTCGCCACCTCCAATGAGGCAAACGCGATCGATCCGCTGCACTGGCCGCCTTGTGCAAAACGCGCATCAGATTTGCGACAGCCAGTTACAGTTTGATTACGCACTCAATCTTTGCGAGTTGTCAGGCCCGATTCGGTACATGAAGTTGTTTTCGACGAGGGACGTCGCGGTCAAATCACAGGCCAGAAATTTCGGCGCGCCGCGATCCAGTTAGTCCGTACACAGACGTTATCGCGCGTCGTTCGCCTGTTGGATGTGGGCTCGAGCAAAAGAAAGAGGCGGGCCTTAGCCCGCCTCAAGTGGTCTTGGGTTACTCTCTGCTTCTGACCGCCGATGTCGAGGCGATCAGAACTCCTTCGAGATCGTCACGAACCCGCTCCTGCCGCGCACGTCGTACTGTGCGGCGACCGTCGGCGTCTGGCCGATTCTGTCCGCGCCCGACCCCGTCGACACTGTCGGCGGCGGCTCGTCGAAGATGTTCTTCACGCCGGCCACGAACGACCAGTCGTCCATGACGTACCGGACGGAGGCGTCGTGGCTCGCGTGGAACTCGGTGTACTGCTTGTAGTACGCGTTGCCGTTCACCGGTGCGAAGCTGCGCCAGTTGAACACGCTGCCCTCGAACTCTTCGTCGTTCGACGCCCGGGCCGTGAAGTCGGTGTTCCAGAAGAACGTCCACGCATCGCGTTCGAAGCGAAGGTTGAGCCGGCCCGTCCAATCCGGATCGCCAAGTTCGCCGTTGAAGTCGTTGAGCGCGGTCGTCGCGAAGATCAGGATTTCATCCGTGAACGTCCACGTGACCTGAGCGTCCGCACGGAACGTGCCGAACGGAAACTCATGGACGTACCGCGCCGTCACGTCGAGACCGTCAGACACCTGCGAGTCCAGGTTCACGTAAGAGTCGTTGATGTTGACGATGCCGCCGGCCGCATTGCGATTGAACAGCGTACAGAACGGGCTGGACCCGAACGGCAGTGTCCTTTGGCAAGCCTGCACGATGTTCAAAGCGCCGAACCGTGCAACTTCGTCGTTGATCTCGATCTCCCAGTAGTCGATGCCCAGACTGAAGTCGATCCAGTCCGGCGTCCAGATGAAGCCGACGGTGCGCGACTCGCCCTTCTCGGCGTTGAGAACACCGGGCCCGCCGCCGCCGATCGCGATCGTCGCGGAGCCTTGACCCGCCGCGACATAGTCGGGCGCAAGGCCCAGACCCGCCGGCGGAGCCGCGCCGCAAGTCGTTTGGATCGAGACGTTGCTGCTCAAACCCCAATTGATGCAGGGATCGATGTCGGCCTGCGAACGGAACTGAATCTGGTTCGCAAGAAACATCTCGTACAAAGCCGGCGCGCGGAACGTAGTGCCCGACGTGCCGCGCAGACGGTACTCCGGTGTGATCTGCCAGTTCACGCCCCACTTGTAGGTCGAACCGTCGCCATAGCTTTCGTAGTTCGTGTAACGCGCCGACGCGTTGATCGACAGATCTTCGGCAAACCGCAATCCGTTGAGGATCGGAATGTCGACTTCGCCGAACGCTTCCGCGACGGAGTCTTCGCCCGCAGTGCGGCCGGCCGTCGTGAAGCCGAAGAAGTTCGTCGCCCGCGCTTGCGGCCCCGGCGTGTCGTCAAGTTCGTCACGCCGCAGTTCGAAGCCCAGAGCTGCGGAAACAGGACCATAGGGCAACTGGAACGCGTCGCCTGTGATCACCCCGTTCACGATCGACTGAGCGTAGGTCGTGTGGCCCGTTTCTTCGCCGAACAGGAACGCCCGTTCCGTGGGTGAGAAGACACCCGTCGTCAGGGTTTCCGGTCTGAACCAATTGATCGTCGGACAGCCGATGCCCGGCGCGTTCGAGATCGTGATGAGCGCCGGATTACATCCAGCCGCAGCGCTCGCCGCCGCCACGCGGTCCGCATACGCGAAGTTCTGCGTGTAATCGCCTTCCGACCGCGTGTGCTGGACGAACAAATCATAACTCCAGCCGCCGACGACCGGCACCTTCTCGCCCAGGTCGCCGCGCATACCGACCAGGCCGCGATAGAAGTCGACGGTTTGGTCGGCTTGGAACGCGCGGGGAATAAAGGGCCGCGTCGTCGCCGATCCGAACGGATTGAACGGATGCCCGACCGGGATCGTTGGCACGATCTGCCCCCAGTTGCGTTGAGAAGACTCGCGCCGGTTGAAGAACAGCTCGGTATAGGCTTCCGAGGTGCCGAACAAATTGTAGTTCGCTTGCACGAACGCCGAGTAACGCTCAGCCGGCGATATCGCCGTCGTGTCGTCCAGCAACGGGCTGTCGTTTGGCGTTTCGCCGTTGCTCAGGCGCCAGCGGCGCTCCTTCTCCGCAGCAATGCTCGCGGGGCTTGCGCAAAAAGCGTTCGCCGCCGCGTGCGTCGCATTGGCGCACAGATTGTTGATGTAATTGTTGACCTGCGCATAGCTGTGGCCGACACGGTGCCAGCCCGCGAGGTCCGGCAGCGATCCGGCGATCGCCGGCGAAAGCGTCGCGAGGTAGCCGCCGCCCGCGGGCAGCCCCGGCGTTGCGATATGCACGCCGCCCGTGGACGGGTTCGCAAAGCCCGACAGCAAGTCGACGCATTTGAACGACCCCGTCGTCGGGTCGATGAGGTCCAAGCGCGCACCGGTGGTCGCGTTATAGACATAGTCGATGCCGCAATTCAGGTAGTCGCGCTCGCCGGTGGTCAAGGCGTTGCGCTTGTAATAGTCCGCCGAGATCGAGACGCCGCCGCGCTCGAAGGTCGTCCCCCAATAGCCGTTGGCGTTGAACGTCTCGCCGCCGCCGTCGAACGGTGCGACGACCGTGCCTTCAAGGAACATACCGTCGATGTTCTGGCGCGTAATGACGTTGACCACGCCGGCCACCGCGTCCGAACCATAGATCGTCGAGCCGCCGTCCTTCAGAATTTCGGTCCGGGCGATCATCGATGACGGAATGGTATTCAGCTCGACCGGGCCGATAATGCCGCGCACGCCCGCCGGGCCGATACGCCGTCCGTTGACCAGCACCAAGGTGCGCGTCGCGCCCAGACCGCGCAGCGAGATCGTATTGCCGCCCGGCCCACCGGCAAAACCGCCGAAGCCCGACAGGGTGTTGTCGATCTGGCCGGAGCCCGAGGCGACCGTCGCGCCTTGCAGAAGTTCCGCCGTATCGCTTAGACCTTCCAGCGTCGCGTCTTCACGCGTAATGATCTGGACCGGTGACGACGAGGTGAACTCGTTCTTCTTCAAGCGCGAGCCGGTGACGACCACGCGCTCGACCTTATCCTCCTCTGTGTCCGCCGCGGGCGCAGGAGGTGTGGGCGTCGTAGGCGCCGTCGGCGCCGTCTGCGCCTGCGATACCTGAACGCCGGTGAGCGGCGCATCGTCCGCCGCCGCCTCTGTTGCAAGTCCAACAAATGCAAAACCGACAGCCGAGCACAGCAACAGCGCTCGCTTCTTCTCAATTGACATTATGTCCCCCAAACATCCCTGTCTGACTCTGTGAGCGTTTCCGCTGACTGCCGTCGACCACGTGTCTGCAACAATCGCCCCCGCGGAACGCACATCGACAACGCGACGTCGCGTAGTGGAATTATTTCTCACTCAATCGCTACGCGTTGCTATCCAGATTCGTCATCAGAAGTTGCTTTGATCGCGGCGCGTCTCGATCGCATCACAGGCCAGATGCTTTGCGCGTAATGATCCAGTTTGTGCAGCCACATCATTCCGCACACGGACGTTTCCGTCACGGCGCCGTGATGAAATCGAACGCCGTCGTGAACTGGCACGGCGGCGTGAGATGAAACTGGATCGACTGGTGCGGAATCTGGTTGGAGCCTTAGAGCCCCAACTTCTCCTGAGGGATGTGGTTCGTCAGAAACTGGACGAACGCGCTGACTTTCGGCAGCGACGGTCCCTGCTTCGAATACGAAACCTGCATCGCCGTCGGCGGCGGCTCGAACGTCTCGAGCAGAACTTCAAGTTTGTGGGCGCGCACATGCTCGCGCAGCTGGAACGAGGGAATGCGCGCCACGCCCGATCCCGCCAGCGCCGCGTTCAGCACCGCCTCGGAGTCGTCGCACACCAGCCGCCCTTGGATATGCTGCTCGATGTCATGCCCGTCATGCTGGAAGCGCCAGGCCGACGCGTCGGCGACGGACGATTCAAGAATGCAGTCGTGCTGGCTGAGTTCTTCCGGACTGCGCGGCGTACCCGCCCGGCGCAGATACTCCGGCGCCGCACAAAGCACCTGCCGGAACGAGCCCAGCGCGCGCGTGCCCTTATCCCGCGCCTGGTCGGACCCACCCAACTGGATCGCCGCGTCAACCGTCGATTCCGCTCCTTCTGCCTGCCGCACAAGAGAAAGGTCGACACGTACGCGCGGATACCGGCTCAAGAACTCTGGAATGACCGGCGCCACGAACGTGCGTCCGAACACGCTGGGCGCAGCGACCCGCAACAGACCTGCCGGCGCGTTGCGCATGCCGGCCAGTTCCAGCTCCACCTCTTCGATCTCGGCCAGGATGCGCGTTGCGCGGTCATAGTAAATCTGACCGTACTCCGTGCACTCCAACCTGCGCGTCGTGCGATGGAGCAGCGGCGTACCTAAGCGCTCTTCGAAACCCGACAGACGCCGGCTGATGGCCGGCACCGATACGCCCAGCTGCTTCGCCGCCGCCGAGAACGATTCGGCGTCGACGATGGCAACGAACGTCCGCATCGCGTCCAATCTGTCGATCGTCATTGTTGCATCACCCGCAAGTGAACTCTGGTCTATCTGTGCGCAATGATCATCAGCGCACGCCGGAATCCAATATCCAGTTTCGTGATGCGCACCGATCCACACGCTCGTTAAGTTTTAGTCATCGTTGTTCGATCCAGATTTGCGCGTCGCTCAACGATCCAGATTTACGGCTGTAGACATGGAAAGAATGGTGGATGCCGCGCTAGAGCGCGATTAATCACGCCGCTGTTACGTGAGGCGCGCGACGATCTTATGTCGTTTCGATCACGCGCTTTTGAACCTTTAGTTGTACGGCAATGATAGCCTTCGCACTGGGTGACTGGGGAAGGGCCGCTCGTGCCTCGTACTGCTCTCGGAATCGTGAGCCTCGCGCGCAAGGATGTTGATCGCGCGCTCGCGGAGCGTTTGTTCGAGAACCTGCGCAACCTCATTCTCGATGGCGTCTGGCGACATGGCGACAAGCTGCCCGGCACGCGCATCATCGCGCGCGACGCCGGCGTCTCGCGCTGGACGGCGGTGGTCGCCATCGACATGCTGATCGCCGAGGGCTTGGTCGAAGCGCGCAAACGCTCGGGCACGTACGTGGCCTGGCAAGGCGCGACCCGCACCGCGGAACCCGCTCAGCAAAGCGATGCGGCCTCGCCACCGTCGGCGCCATTCGCGCTCGGCGTGCCCGCACTCGATCTCTTTCCCATGCACGTCTGGCGGAAAATGCAGGCCCGCCGCTGGCGCCAAATGCCGGCCGCGGCTCTCGACGACGGTCACGCCGCGGGCTGGCCGGACCTGCGCCAAGCGATCGCCGAGTTCGCTGCCACCGTACGCGGCATCACCTGCACAGCCGATCAAGTTTTCGTGGTCTCAAGCGTTGAAGCCGCAGGCCGCCTGACGGGCCAAGTCCTTTGTCGCCCGGGAAGCCTCGCCTGGGTCGAAAACCCAGGAACGAGCAACACCAACGCCGTCGTCTCCAGCGCGCAACTCGTGCCGGTCTCCATTTCGATCGACCGCGAAGGCATCGACGTCGACGAAGGCCGCCGCATCGCGCCGGCCGCGTCGCTCGCCGTCGTCACGCCGGCCTCGCAATTCCCGACCGGCTTTCGCATGTCCGATGCGCGCCGACGCCGCCTGCTCGATTGGGCGACGTCGGCGAACGCATGGATCTTCGAAGCCGACCACACGATGGAATTTCCGTCGGGCCGCGCGCCGATCGCGTCACTGCCGAACGCAAACCGCGTCGTCTACTTCGACACTTTCGGCAAGATGCTGTTCCCGTCCCTGCGCGTCGCCTACATCATCGTGCCACGCGACACCGTTCAACGCTTCCAACAAGCAGACTTAAGTTACGACCGTCCGCCGCCGGCGCCCAGCCAAATCATCCTCACGGACTTCCTCACCTCAGGCCAATTGGCAAAGCACCTGCGCCGTTGCCGCGAAGCCTATGCCGAACGCCGGGAAGCATTGGTCACGGCGTTGCGTGAAGAATGCGCCGGCCTTCTCGCCATCGAACCGGGACAAGAAGGCCTCTTCATCTGTGCGCGCTTGCCGCGCGGCGTCGACGACGTTGCGATCGTGGCCAAGGCGCGCGAACGGGGCGTCGTTCTGGCGGCGCTTAGCCCGCGCTACGACCGCCCGACGGAGGACCGTGGCCTTTTATTCGGCTTCAGCGGCTACGCGCCGGATCGCCTGCGCGAAGGCGTAAAGACTCTGGCGCCGATTCTCAAAGCAATGGTTCCCGCACGCAGCCTCGCCGCCGTCGGCTGATCGCCCTGCCAGTTTTAGCATGCGTCACTGCGCCAGTTAGGTGGAAATTCCGGTGACAGTTTGTGTCGCGCGATCATCAACTTGAGCGCATCACGCAAAAGCGCTGGAAAAGTCACGCGCATTTGAATTTCTGTATCAGCGTCGATGATACCTTCACGCCAGTTGTGGATGAGGGGAGAGCAGTGCCTTGGCGCGTCCGGTGCTCGGCTTGATTGGTCCGGCGCGTAAGGGCAAAGATCTGGCCCTTGCGCAAGTCGTGTTCGAGAATTTGCGCAACCGCATTCTCGACGGCCTGTGGCGTCACGGCGAAAAACTGCCGGGCACGCGCGTCATTGCGAAGGACGCCGGGGTCTCGCGCTGGACGGCGGTGATGGCCGTCGACATGCTGCTCGCAGAAGGTTTGGTCGAAGCGCGCAAGCGCTCCGGCACCTACGTCAACTGGTCCGGCGCGGGGCCGAGCTTGCGTCCCGACAGCAGCCCCGCATCCGATGGACCGAAGGCGCATGTACCCTTCGCCGTCGGCGTGCCCGGCCTCGATCTCTTCCCCATGCACATCTGGCGCCGCCTCCAAGCGAAGCGCTGGAAGGAGATGCCCGTCGACGCCCTCCAAACAGGGCATGACGGTGGTTGGCCTGAACTGCGCGCCTCAATCGCCGCGCATGTCGGTTCAACACGCGGTTTGAAATGTACGCCGTCGCAAGTCTTCGTCACGACCAGCGCGCACGCCGCGATACTGCTCGCCGGCGAAGTCCTTTGCCGTCAGGGCAGCGTCGTGTGGATGGAAGAACCCGGCTACTTCCGCACCCGTGCCGCGCTGCAAGCGGCCGGCCTCGCACCCGTCGCGGTCGCGATAGACGGGCAGGGACTCAACGTCGACGACGGCCGCCGCTTAGCGCCGAAGGCGTCGATGGCCGTCGTCACCGGTGCATTCCAATTTCCCACCGGCGTCGCGCTAGGCGACGGGCGCAAGCACGAACTGCTCGACTGGTCGGCACAGGTCGGCTCATTCATCCTCGAAGACGACTTCGCCTCCGAGTTCCGCCATCCGCGCGCAGCAACGATGCCGCTGGCCGCGATGCCGAATGCGCAACGCGTCGTCTATATGAACACCTTCAGCACAACGATCTTCCCGTCGTTGCGTTTGTCCTACCTCATCGTCCCGCGCGCCATCACCGACCGCTTTGCCGAAGCGCTGCGCCGGACCGAACGTTACGCGACCGTCCCCAACCAGATCGTACTCGCCGATTTCCTGGCATCGGGCCAATTCGCCAAACACATCCGCCGTTGCCGCGAAGCCTACGCCGAGCGCCAACGCATCTTGGTGGAGGCGCTCGAATCCGATTGCGACGGCCTTTTCGCCGGGGCACCGTTGCTCTGCGGCATGCATGCATGCGTACGCTTTAAGCAGCGCGTCGACGACAACGAGGTCGCGACCGCGGCGCGCGCCGCCGGCTTAATTGTAGAGCCGCTAAGCCGCTTCTACGCCAACCCCACCACCGACACTGGACTGCTGCTGGGCTTCGCAGGCTTTCGCCCCGACTCCCTGCGCGACGCCGTCAAGCGTCTGGCGCCGATCATCGCCGGCTTCGTCGCGTCGCCACGCGCCGCCGCGGGCGCCTAGCCGCCGAACGTTGCGTTGAGGTTCGGCGCAGGTCCTGCAGGCGACAAGCCGTTGAACGTTCCCTGTTCCGCGATCTCGTTGGCGGCCTTCGCGAACGCAACCCACGCCGCGCGCGCCAACGCGGCGCCGACGCTGATGCGCCGCACACCCAAATCGGCGGCCTCCGCAAACGTCATCCAGTTCCCGTGGATCAGAAGATTGACCGGCTTGGGCGCCACAGCCTTCACGACCGCAGCGATATCGTCCTTCGACTTGATGCCCGGCGCATAAAGTACGTCGGCGCCCGCAGCCGAATAAGCCTCAAGCCGGCGGATGGTCTCTTTGAGATCCGCACGTCCGACCAAGAAGCCTTCTGATCGCCCGGTCAGCAATACACCGGTCTTCGTCGTGTCGATCGCCGCCCGCGCGGCCTTGATCCGCTCCACGGCGAGATCGAACGCGTAAAGCGGCTCGCCGCCGTCGCGTTTGGAATCCTCAATCGAAAGGCCTGCAATGCCCGTCGCCACAGCGCGCGTCACATTCGCCGCGACCTTCTCGGGCTCGGCCGCGAACCCATCTTCGAAGTCGGCATTGAGCGGGATGTCGACCGTGTGCGCGATCTCTTCCAGATGCGCCAGCACCATGTCCGCGGTCACCTTATTGTCCGGCCGTCCGGCAGCCCAAGCAAAACCCGCGCTCGTGCTGGCCAGCGCCTTGAAGCCCGCCTTCTGAAGAAAGATCGCGCTGCCGCGATCCCACGGATTGGGAATGACGAAACAGCCGCTCTCGTGCAGACGGCGAAAGGCTGCGATCTTCGAAGAAGACATAGGAAACCTCCGGGGCTGATGCTTGGCGCTTGTATAATGCGGCGCGCAGCAGGCAACTTCCCGAAAGGTGCTGTCAACTACCTCAAAATTCTACTGCGGCGCGTCCTGATCGATATAGCGCAGGATCGCATTGGCCTCTTGCATCAGGGTCGCCAGTTCGTCCGGAACGTTCTCCGGCTCAAGCTTCGCCTGGTCGATCAGCGCGCGTAGCAGCGCGCCCATCTTCGGCGCGCTCGCGATCATGCGCGCTTGATGCTCGATCTTCTCCGGATAGAGATCGTACTCCGCGCCCGGCACGCGCCAGCCGCCCCAGTCCGCGTCGCTGGTTACGACCTGCGGATGGGTGCCCGGATAGGGATGGTGCGCGCATTCTTCCGCCGGCTTCCACTTGTTGCGCGCGCGCACGAGACGCCATTGTTCGACGGTCGTGCCGACCGCGCCGTGCTGAACCGCATCGGCGACAAGTTCTTCCGCGGCAAAGTCGCGGCCAAGACCCACGTCGTAGAAAATGCGCAGCGGTTCATCGAGGCCTTTGGCCCACTGCGGCATGACTTTCTCGATGACCGCCCACGTGCCGACCGTCTTGATGTAGACGCGCTGGTTCTTGTGGAATTGTGCCTTCATGACGCCGCCCCTTGGGTGCCGGAAGGGGCCCCATTTCGTTGGGCGCGATGGTGAGGCAACGGCTCTTAAAGTGCAGTTAAACTCTTACTCTGCCGGCGCCGTGCCAGGGCGGAATCCGCGGATCCGCGCCCACAGCCGCCCGAACCCGCCATAGGCGTCCGCCATCAACGTGTAGGCAACCGGCACGATGAAAAGTGTCAAGAAGGTTGACGAAAGAATACCGCCGATGATGAGCACGCCCATGGGGTTGCGGAACTCGGCGCCCTGGCTGTCCGACAGCGCGACGGGAATCATGCCGAACACGGTCGCCAGCTGAGTCATCAAGACAGGCCGCATACGCCGCGGTCCCGCTTCCTCCATGGCCGCGCGTGCCGCGAGTCCGCGCGTCTCGCGCGCGACGTTGGCGTAGTCGACGAGCAGAATGCCGTTCTTCATCACGAGGCCCATCAGCGCGATGAGCCCGATCTGCACGAACATGTTCAGCGCCATGCCCGAAAACGACAGAGCCGCGAACGCGCCGACGAACGACAATGGCGCCGTCAGCATGATGATGGCGGGTTGCGAGAAGCTGTTGAACTGGCTCGCCAAGATCATATAGAGCGCGACCAGCGCCAGCACGAACGCGAAGCCGATCGCCTCCGCCGACTCCTTCATGCGCTCCGCCTGTCCGACGAACATGCCGGAATAGCCGGACGGCAGTTCGGCAGCAGCGACGTACTTCTGCATGATGTCCGTCGCCGTGCCCAGCGCGACACCCGGCGGATTGTTGGCGAGAATGGTGACGGTCCGCGCGCGATTGCGGCGATCGATCTGCGCGGGCCCTTCCTCGATCTTGAAGTTCGCGATGCTGGCGAGGTCGACGAGCGCGCCGTTGGTCGAGCGTACCTGAACTTGGTTCAGTTTCGCCGGGTTGTCGCGCTGGTCTTCGGCAAGCCGAACGCGCACGTCATAGCGATCGCCCAACTCTTCATACGTGCCCGCATCGACGCCGCCGACCAGCGCGCGCACGGTGGTCGCGAGCGGCCGGATCGCGACGCCAAGGTCTGCCGCGCGTCCGCGATCCACGTGGATCTGAACCTCCGGCTTGCCGGATTCGTATGACGAGCGCACGTCGGTGAAGTGCGCCGTGTCCGCCTTCATCTGCGCTACGATCTTGTCAGCCTTCTCGCGCAAGAGATCGAGAGATGGTCCTTGCAGCGAATAGGTAATAGTCGTGTTGAAGTTGCCATTGCCGCCGATCCACGGCACCTCGGTCGCCTCGATATGCGTCGCCTCAGGCGCCGCTTTCGCCATCAGCTGACGCGCTTTCTGCATGACGACGAACTGGTCGTCGTCACGCTCGCCCTTGCCCGTTAAGGCGACGTAGAAAGAGATGCGATTGATGCGTGACTGATTGCCCGCACCGATGGTGACGAACACCGTCTTGATGTTAGGCGCCGCCAGCAGGGCCTTCTCGACCCGCGCCCCGACCGCCTTCGCGTCGGTGATACCGGTGCCGAACGGCAAATCGACCGTCGCCAAAAATTCCGACCGGTCCGCCTTCGCCTGAAACTCGAACGGAAGCCCGCGCGCCAGCATCATGCCGACGACAATCGTCGCAAACCCGAATCCCAAAACCATCCAACGATGATCGAGCGCCCAGGTCAGCGCGCGCCGGTAGCCGCCCTCAAGACTGACGTGAAACGCCTCGATGCGCCGCGCGAACGGCCCTAGATGCAATTTCGACAAAAACTTTGCGCACAAAGCCGGCGTCAACGTCAGCGACACAAGCAACGACACCAGCACCGAGAAGACGATCGCCAAGCCGTACTGATAGAAGAAGCGTCCGACGACGCCGTCCATAAACGCGATCGGTACGAACACGGCGACGACCGCCCAGGTGCCGGCCATCACCGCCACGGCGACTTGCGACGTGCCTTCGGAGGCCGCCTGATTGGCCGGCACGCCTTCTTCCAGCTTCCTGTGAATGCTCTCGAGCACGACGATCGCGTCGTCGACAAGCAAACCGACGGCGACCGAAAAGGCCATGAGCGTGAGGTTGTTCAGCGTGAACCCGGCCCAATAGAAAGCGAAGAACGTCGCGATCAACGACGTCGGCATCGCAATCGCCACGATGATCGTGGCACGATAATCGAGCAGGAATACCATCGTGATGATGATGACGAGCACGATGCCGAGGAAGATGTCGAACCCGACGTCGTTGACGGTGTCTTCGATGAAGAGCGAGATGTCGCGCGCCACCACCATGTCGACGCCCGCGGGCAGACTCGGCCTTACCGCCTCGACCTCGGCCTTCACCGCCTTCGCGACCTCAAGCGTGTTCTGCCCAGACTGCCGCCGAACTTCGAGCGAAATGCCGGGCTTCCCGTTCAGCGTCGCAAACGTGCGCTCGTCTTCCGCACCGTCCTCGACCCGCGCAACGTCGCCAAGCAACGTCGGCAACGCCAGCTGCCGGAACGAAACGACGACCTTATTGAACTCCTCGACCGTCTTGACCTCGCCCTTGGTCTTGACGCCGAACTCCGAATGCTCGCCGGAAAGCTGCATGTTGCCGCCCGGCATATCCGCGTTCTCGCGGCGAAGCGCGTTGACCACGTCGTCGGCGGTGACGCCATACGCGCGCATCTTGTCGGCGTCGAGCCATACGCGGATTTGCCGCTTGCGCCCGCCCAGGATGCTGACCTGGCCGACGCCCGACACGCGCTGCAGCCGTTCCTTGATCGTCTTGTCCGCGAACTCAGTCAGATCGCGCATGGGCATGTCGCCCGAAAGCATGACCGACAAAATCGGCTCCGCGTCCGGATCGATCTTCTGAATGATCGGCTGCTCGGCATCGGTCGGCAGATCGCGCAGCGCAAGGTTCACCTTGTCGCGCACGTCCTGCGCCTTCACGTCGCCGTTCTCGCTGAGGCCGAACTCGATGATGATCTGCGACGCGCCTTCGAAACTCTGCGACTGCAGCGACTTGATGCCCGCGATCGTGTTGACCTGAGCCTCGATCGGATCCGTCACGTCGATCTCGACCGCGTCGGAACTGGCGCCTTCCAGCACCGTATTCACGGTGACGAACGGAAACTCAACGCGCGGAAAGAGGTCGACCCCGATCCGCTGCAGCGACACCCACCCCAGCGCGACGAGCGCGCCGATCACCATCACCGCCAGAACCGGCCTGCGGATCGAAAGATCTGAAATCCACATCGCGGTTAGAGTTTCGCCTGCGTCGCAGGTTTCGCGGCGGGCGCCTCAACCTTCACCGGAACGCCGTGCGCCAACTGACTCAAATTCGCGCCGACCAAGAACTCGGTCCCTTCCGGCACATTGCTCAAGATCTCGACCCGCTCGCCGTCCAAGTCGCGCGTCGACAGCGCAATCTTCTTCGCCCGTCCGTTATCGAGCGTGAACGCGTAACGCGCGCTCTCCGGACCCAGAACCGCCTTGCGATCGACGACCAGCGCAGGCCGCGCCTCGGGCATCAACTCGACGCGGCAGTAGAGGCCGGGCAAAATCTTGTAGTCCTTGTTCGGCACCTCAAGGCGCACCTCGACGCTGCGCGACTTATAGTCGACGCCGAAGTTCACGACGGCGACCTTCGCCGCGATCGGCGTATCAAGTCCGTCGATGAAAATCTTCGCGTCCATCCCAACCTTGATCTGGGTGAAGTAAGAGGCCGGTGCGACCGCGATCGCCGCCAGCGGATCGATCGCCATGATCTGCACGACGCCCGAACTGCCGCCCGGCATGCCCATGCCGCCCATGCGCGTCGCCATGAAGCGGCCCTCGTACACGTCCTTGCGCGAGATCACGCCGTCATAGGGTGCGCGCACGATCGTGTCTTTGAGTTGCTGCTGCGCCTGCGCGAGCTGCGCTTCCCAGACGCCCGTCTGCGCGCGCGTGATCTCGGCATTTGTCTTCGTCGTATCCATACGCGACGCGCTAACCCAGCCGCCGCCCTTCAGCTTGTTCTGTCGCGCGAGTTCCGATTGCGCGTTTGCCGCCTGCGCGCGCCCCAGAGCCACTTGCTTCTCAAGCTGCTGCACCATCAACCGGATGTCGATATCGCGCGTCTTGAACAAGACGTCGCCCTTCTTCACGCGTGATCCGACATGTACGATCACCTCATCGATGATCCCGTCGACCGACGGCCCGATGTCCGTCTGTCGCGTCGGCGTCAGCGAACCCGATGCCGTGATCGGCACCGCGACATCGGCCTTCGCAACCTTCGTCACCGACATCGCGATCGCTTCCACGACGGGCGCCTTCGCGTTCTCTTTACTGTCCGCAGGCCCGCCGCATGCGGAAAGCCCGACCGCGACGGCGGCCGAAACGAGGAAGGCGAGGGGGCGCATAGTGCTCATTTTCGCGTGACGCATCTTCGAAACGGATTGACAAGGCGGATTTAGTATACTGGATTACTATATCCGTCTATACCAACTAAAACACGACGGGAGGAAACGTTGAGTGAAGCGGTGACGCACGCCGAGAGGGTGCGGCCAAAATCTCGTAAACCCCGCGCGAAACCCGTGCGGTCGGTCGAAGAACTGCGCGCCGAAATCGAGGTCGAAGCCACCCTCAGCTGGCTCTTCATCGACATTCACCGCCTGTTGACCAAAAACTTCGAAGCCCGGATCAAATCGCTGGGCCTGACCCGCGCGCAGTGGCGCGTCGTGTTTGCGCTCAAGCGCGGTCTCCATGACGCGCCGATGACCCAGACCCAAATCGCCGACATGCTGGAGATGGAGAAGGCCCCGCTCGGCAAAATTCTCGATCGTTTGGAGGCGGGGGGTTGGATCGTGCGCAAAAATCATCCGACCGACCGGCGCGCCCGCGTGGTTGCCGCTACGTCAAAAATCGAAAAATATGCCGAGGAACTTGCCGCAGCTGCGAAGGCAACATTTGCTCTCACCCTCCAGGGTATGCGACAGCATGAGGTGAAAGAGTTGATTGCGCGGCTCGAAGGGCTAAAGCGCAATCTCGGCGGCGCCGACGACACGAATAGGTGCTAGCGCCGCCCCGGAGTTTCCAACCCTGAGGGCCGCGATGAATTTCGATTTCTCCGACGACCAAAAGATGCTGAAGGATCAGGCGCGCAAGTTCCTGACCGAGAAATGCCCGACCAAGGCAGTCCGCAAAATCCTCGAAAGCGATGAGCCGTACGACAAGGCGCTCTGGAAACAGATCGGCGAGATGGGCTGGCTCGGCACCGCGATCCCGGAAGAATACGGCGGCCTGGGCCTCGGCCATCTCGAACTCTGCGTCGTCGCCGAAGAACTCGGCCGCGCGCTGGCGCCCGTGCCCTTCGCCTCGTCCGTCTACCTCGCGACCGAAGCCCTGCTTCTCGCCGGCAGTGACGCGCAGAAGAAGAAGTATCTGCCCAAGCTCGCAGCCGGTGAGATCATCGGCACCTTCGCGCTCGCCGAAGGAGCGCACCCGCCAAGCCCGAAGACGATCAAGACCACCTTCAAAGGCGGCAAGATCGACGGCGTGAAAGTCCCCGTGCCCGACGGCGACGTTGCCGACTTCACCGTCGTCCTCACGCGCACCGGCGACGGCCAAGGCGAACGAGCCCTCTCGCTCGCCATCGTCGATCTCAAAGGCGCAGGCGTCACGGCCCGCCCCGTGAAGACGGTCGACCCCTCGCGCAGCCAAGCCGAAATCACCTTCAAAGGCGCCGCCGCCGAACAACTCGGCGCCAGCGGAGAAGGCTGGGACCTGACAAAGCGTGTGCTCGACCGCGCCGCCATCTTGATGGCGTTCGAACAAGTCGGCGGCGCCGACGCATGCCTCCTCATGGCGAAGGACTACGCGCTGAACCGCTACGCCTTCGGCCGCCAGATCGCCTCGTTCCAAGCGATCAAGCACAAACTCGCCGACATGTACGTATTCAACGAACTCGCCCGCTCGAACGCCTACTTCGGCGCCTGGGCGCTCTCGACCAACGCCCCCGACCTGCCCGAAGCCGCCGCCGGCGCCCGCATCAGCGCGACCGACGCCTTCCACAACGCGTCGAAGGAAAACATCCAGACGCACGGCGGCATGGGCTTCACCTGGGAACTCGACTGCCACCTTTATTACAGACGTTCAAAGACCCTGAGCCTCGCCCTCGGCGCCTCGCGCGTGTGGAAGGATCGCCTGATCACGCACCTCGAAAAAAAGAACGTCGCGTAACCCGCCATTCCTCATTCGAAAGACCGATCCCATGGATTTCAACGACACGCCCGAAGAAGCCAAATTCCGCAGCGAAGTCCGCGCTTGGCTTGAACAAAACGCCAAACCGAAAAGCGCCACCGGCTTCTCAGCCGAAAACCCGCGCTTCCAACGCAACGAACAAGAATCGCTGAAGATCGCGAAAGCCTGGCAGGCGAAGAAAGCCGCAAAAGGCTACGCCCGCATCACCTGGCCGAAAGAAAACGGCGGCCTCGGCGGCACACCGATGCAGCAAGTCGTCTACAGCCAGGAAGAAGCGAAGTTCGACGTGCCGTCGGGCTTCTTCGAAATCGGCCTCGGGATGTGCATCCCGACCGTCACGCACTACGCGTCGAAGGAAGTGGCCGCGCGCTATGTGAAGCCCGCGCTCTACGGCGAAGAAATCTGGTGCCAACTCTTCTCCGAACCGTCGGCCGGCTCCGACGTCGCGGGCCTACGCACACGCGCGGAAAAGGACGGCGACGATTGGGTGGTCAACGGCCAAAAAGTCTGGACCTCCGGCGCGCACTATTCCGACTACGGCATCGTGCTCACCCGCACCGACCCGAATGCGCAGAAGCACAAAGGCCTCACCATGTTCTACCTGTCGATGAAGTCGCCGGGTGTGGAAGTGAAGCCCATCAAACAAATGTCGGGCGGCGCGAACTTCAACGAAGTCTACTTCACCAACGTCCGCATTCCGGATTCACAACGCCTGGGCAAAGTCGGCGAAGGCTGGGGCGTCGCCCTCACGACGCTGATGCATGAGCGCCTGGCGGTCGGCGGCGGCGCAGGCGGTTCAGGCCCCGACATCAAAGAACTGATCTCGCTCGCACGCGAAACCGAACTCGAGGACGGCCCAGCCATCCGCAACGCCAGCGTCCGCGAAAAAATCGCCGAATGGTACGTCCGTGGCCAAGGCCTGAAATACACGACCTACCGCACGCTGACGGCGTTGAGCCAAGGCAAAGTCCCAGGCCCCGAAGCCTCAATCGCCAAAGTGGTCGTCGCACCAAAAATGCAAGACCTCTCATCCTTCGCGATGGACCTCGAAGACATGGGCGGCGTGATGGTCGGCGAAGACAGCCCCCAAATGGGCGCCTTCCAACAATCCTTCATGTGGGCCCCAGGCCTCCGCATCGCCGGCGGTACGGACGAAATCCTGAAAAACATCATCGCCGAACGAGTCCTGGGCCTGCCGGCAGACATCCGTGTCGACAAAGACATCCCGTTCAACAAACTACCCACGGGTCGCTAGAGCGCGAATTGAAATAAGTGGTGTCATGGTCCGCGTAGGCGGACCACCCACGACTTACTCACGCGAAGCCGCGAAGAACGCAAAGATGGGGTTTCTCTTTTCGCGTCCTTCGCGGCTACGCGTGAATCGTTTTAGGCGCCCGAAGTCGTGGGTGGTCCGCCTACGCGGACCATGACACAGCGGGCCGAGCGGGTGCGTACCTGCACTCAAAACGTGAATAGCCGACGCCGGAATCTCGTGACACGCTCCTGAGATAACAAAACTAGTCACAGGAGGAAGCGTCGTGAAATTCACCTGGTTCAACCTGATGCCGTGGCCCTATCTCCCGGATGATTTCCGAGAGAAGCACCGCTCCGTCTGGGTCGACATCGACTCGCGCCTGTTCGACGCGGAAAAAAGCCACGCGGTCTACAACACCTACATGGACCTGCTCGAATACGCGGGCACGCAAGGCTTCGACGCCATCGGCGTCAACGAGCATCACCAAAACGCGTACGGCATCATGCCGTCGCCGAACATCATCGCCGCCGGCCTCGCGCGAAGAACGAAAGACGTCGGCCTCGTCGTCCTCGGCAACTCGATCGCGCTCTACAACCCTCCCGTCCGTGTCGCAGAAGAGTTCGCGATGCTCGACTGCATCTCCGGCGGCCGCCTGATCGCAGGCTTTCCCGTCGGCACGTCGATGGACACGAACTACTGCTACGGCCAAATCCCCGCGCTCACCCGCGAAAAATATCAAGAAGCCCACGACCTCATCATCAAGGCCTGGCGCGAGCCCGATCCCTTCGCCTGGAACGGCCGCTACAACAAACTGCGCCACGTGAACATTTGGCCGCGCCCGATCCAAAAGCCGAACCCACCGATCCACATCCCGGGCGGCGGCTCGGTCGAGACCTACGACTTCTGCATCGACAACACGTATTCCTATTCGTATCTCAGCTTCTCCGGCTACATCCGCGGCAAAGCGCTGATGCAAGGCTATTGGGACCGCGTCGCCCAACGCAACGCGCCCGACACGTCGCCCTACCGCGCAGGCTTCGCGCAAACCATCTGTGTCGCCGACACCGACGAAGAGGCCGAACGCCTCTACTCGAAACACGTCAGCTACTTCTACAACCGCTGCCTCCACGTCTACGCAGGCTTCGCCGACGCACCCGGCTACCGCACGATCAAGACGATCCAAACCGGAGCGCTCTCGCAATACGCGCCACCGCTCGACGGCTACGCGCATCTGTCGTGGAAGGACTTGGTCGACGGCGGCCACGTCATCGCGGGCTCGCCGGAAACCGTGCGCCAACGCATGGAAGAACTGATCAAAGGCCTGCGCGTCGGCAACATCTTCTGCCTCATGCACGTCGGCGACATGCCGAAGGAAAAGGCGATGTACTCGACCAACCTCTTCGCCGAGAAGGTGATGCCCAAACTACGCCACCTCTATCCCGACTACGCCGACGACGACCGCTTCTGGTGCAAACCGATGAAGGAGCAGGTGTCACCGGGCAACCTACCCAGCACGGCCGATCTCCGCCGTCTCGTGAACGCGTAAGGGGAGGGCGGCCACATGGAACTCAAGACACTCAAAACCAACCGCGTCCCCGTCCGCTACTATGAAGGCGGCACCGGCAAACCGCTCGTCTTCCTGCACGGCGCGGGAGGCTTCATCCCCACCGACACCTTCCTCGACAAGCTGTCGGCGAAGTACCACGTCTACGCCCCGCTGCTCCCAGGTTACGGGGACAGTGAAGAATGCCCGACGCTGCGCGACATGCTCGACTTCACGCTGCACACTCTGGACGTCGTCGAAGCGCTGGGCCTGAAAGACCCCATCCTCGTCGGCCACTCGATGGGAGGCATGATCGCCGCCGAAATGGCCGCCGTCGCGCACAACGACTTCACGCGTTTAGGCCTGATCGCATCAGCGGGTCTCTGGATGGATCAACATCCGATCCCCGACCTCTTCGCCATGCTCCCTTACGAGATGCCACCCTACCTCTTCCACGACGTGGAAGCGGGCACCAAACTGATGACCGCCGGCGTCGCACTCGACAACCCGGAATGGCTAAAGGCGTTCCTGGTCCAAAACGCGCGCCAAATGGGCATGGCAGGAAAAATCCTCTTCCCGATACCGGAACGCGGCCTGAGCGAACGCCTCTACCGCATCAAAGCGAAGACGCTGATCGTCTGGGGCGCCAGCGACAAACTCATCCCGCCCATCTACGGCGAGGCCTTCAAGAAAGCGATCAAAGGCGCCCAACTTACAACGATCCCGAAAGCGGGCCACCTCGTGCCGCTGGAACAACCCGATGAGTTGGTGTCGGCGCTTGGGTATCTAAGCTGAACTGTCATCCCGGAAGTTAGGCGAGCGCGTTGCGAAGCAACGCTCTTGCGAGCCTTACTGTTCGGGACCCAGGTTCACCGAACAGACGCCTAAGAAGCGACCCTGGGTCCCGGATCGCAAGCTTCGCCAGCGATCGCTTGCGCGATCGGGCTTCGCTAACGTCCGGGATGACAATGTTTGCTTTGACTACTTCGCGAAGATCCAGCCCTTGCGGCTGCCGTCAAACGTGATGGAGAACTCGTTGTTCTGCAGATTGCAGTCGCCGAACTGATTGCTGACGATCGACGCGTCCAGCCGATCGTACTTGATCGAAAGCTTGAACACCTTCTTGAATCGTTGCTTCGCCATATCGACCGCGGGCGCGGTGAATTGGAAGCGCACGCCGACACCGCCACGCGGATCGATGCGATCGAACGGAACGGTCATCAGCTCGGTCGTCTTGCCCGACAGCAAATCCTGCTCGGTCAACACCGCGCGCTGAAGCCCGGGCTTGCCGGCAAACGTTCGGTCGCCGACGTTGCGCAGACGCATGACCAGCGGCCAGTGAAACACGCCGTCGGCCGTAATCCAGCCGCTCAGCTTTTGGATGCGCGTCACGCCGGCGGGCGGACGCTGCGAGATGTCGACCTCGATAAAATGATCGACCGCCGGATCGGCACACGCGGGAATGAGCGGCTCAAGATCGGGCAGCTTCACGCTGCCCGGCACCGTGAACTCCTGCGCCTGTGCGCTGAGCGTGAACGCCAGAGCGAAAACCGTGCCCAAAGCCAATCTGCCGATCATGAAAACACTCCCCTTAAGACGTAACCGCGTCCACCGGCTGAAGCGCCCGCGCACAGCATTCAACGACGATCTTCACCGCCTGCACAAGCTGGGCTTCACTCAGCGTTCCGCCGTATTCCAGCCCATACCCTGCGGCCGCAAGCCGCGCCACCTGCGTATCGAGGTAGGGCACATGCACAAATCCCGCAACCTTCGGCCCGCCGGCCCCCGCGTAATCCATCAACCGATAGAACAGCAAATTGCACAGATAGTCGCCGGCATCGTCCGACCGCACGATCGGAATGCCCGCCTCGCGCAAACGTTCCGACATGTCGCGCAACGGTAACCGCGTCGGCAAAATGTCCTCACCGCCATCGACCGCGCAGTCGTTGCCCGAACAGGCGCCGGTGAAGTCAGGCCGATCCTTCGCCACGCGATTGCGCGCGGTCGACTCAAGCGTGATGCCTTTGGTCTTCGCGCTGAGCCCGAACGCGATCACCGCATCCGGCTTCGTCGACGACAGCAATGGCCGCAACTCGCCGTCCCACAAATCGAAGCGAACGGGCAGGATGCGCGTCGCCAGATGCGCGCCCTCCGGCTGCCAGCCCGACCGCTCGATCTCATGCATCGCCCATGCGGTCGGGTTCTCCGGCGCACCGGGAAACACACCGAAGCCGGTCGCAAGGATGAGTGGCTTAGACACGGCGTTTCGACGCTCCCTTTACCGCCCGCGACGGCTTCACGGCCACATTGGCGTGAGCGGTTTGCAGAGCGCTGAGGGCGGTCTTCTGATCTGCCGCGCGCAAATGCATCCAGGTCGCGCCCTTGTCGCCCCAAGCGTTCGGAATGCGTTCGAAGATGTTTGGTTCCGCGCCCGTCATCATCTCCTGCTGCTCCGGCGTCAGTTTCACCATCGCCCGCGCATCTTTCTCGGACAGCGTTGCAAAAATCTTGCCCTTGGCGCGAAACGAAGCCAGCTCGAAATGCGGCGCCTCGACCGCCTCGGGCAGCCCGAGCGCCAGCTTCCGAAACGCAGCAACCGAAACCACCTAAGGCGTCACGACGGGGAAGTTCGGATTGACCGGATCGATCAATCCCACGAGATCGGCATAACCGCTCGACTTACCGTCGACCTTGATCGCCCCCGTCGCCGACTTGACGCCCACCGGCACGCCCGCCAGCAACGTCTCAAGCATATCCGACCGCTTCATCGTCACGGTCGCATCCGCCTTGTCGTCGCGCACGCCCTCTTCGTGGATCAGAACGCCGTTCTCGATCGTGATCAGATGCGTCTCGTTCATATCGCTGAGCACGACATTGAGCTTCAGCTTCACGTCCTTCGCCCGGTCGGGGTTCAACCGCACGGCGGCGAAGTCCAGCATCATCGTCGTCGGCGTCGCGCGGATCAGCGCAAGGCTCAACCGCTGCGTCGGCAACGCGATCACGCCATGGCGCAACTCCTGCGCACCCGTGAGATAGATATTGCGCCACGTTCCCGCCTCGGCCCGATAGCCAAGCTGCGTGTAGACATCGGCAAGCAAATTCTTCGCCTTCGCATTGTCAGGTTCGGCGAACACCACATGATTGAGCAGCATCGCCGCCCAGCGATACTCGCCGCCGTCGATCGCGGTCTGCGCCTTCGCGATCACGGCATCCGCGCCGCCTAAAGCCGTCACATAATGCGTCCCCGCCGCCACCGGCGGCAGCGCATGCAACGACGACGGGTTGGCATCGTACCAACCCATATACCTCTGATACACGGCCTTCGAATTATGGCTCATCGTGCCGTAGTAGCCGCGATTGTACCATTCATGCGCCAACACGTCGGGCAACTGCAGCTGCTCGGCGATCTCGACGCCGGTAAGGCCGTTGTTCATCAACCGAATGGTCTGGTCGTGGAGATATTTATACGCGTCGCGATGCTTGGCCAAAAAATCGCCGATCACGTCGCTGCCCCAGCGCGGAATGCCGTGCGCCGCAAACATCACGTCGCTCTTGTCCGCATAAAGGCGAATGGCTTGCGTCAAATAATCCGACCACCCCTTCGCGTCGCGCACCAAAGCTCCGCGCGCCGGCAGCAGATTGTGCATGGTCGCATTGGCGTTCTCCGCCATGAACAACGCACGCATCTGCGGCAGATAGAAGTTCATCTCCGCCGGCGCTTCGGTCCCCGGCGTCACCTGGAACGTCAACGTCACGCCGTCGATCGTCATCTCCTGACCGGTCTTAGAGATGATGTCCGTCGGCGCGATCAACGAAACGGTGCCGTTCGAAATGCCTGGCCCAAGGCCCGACGTCATCTCGCCCTCCGGCCCGCGTGGTAACGTGCCGCCGAACTGAAACCGCGCCCGCCGCGTCATCGCCGGCCCCGCGATCACGTTCTCGGAAACAGAATGCTCCATAAAGCCTTCCGGCGCGATCACCTTCACGCGCCCCGCCTTCACGTCCTCTTCGGTGGTGATGCCGGCAACGCCGCCGAAGTGATCCGCGTGGCTGTGTGAGTAGATGACGGCAAGGACCGGCTTGTCGCCCACATGCTTCTTCAGCAACGCCAACGCCGAACGCGCTACCTCTACCGTCGTCAGCGGATCGACAACGATGTAGCCCTTGGCCGTCTCGATGAACGACACCGTCGACACGTCGAACGACCGCACCTGATAAATGTGGTCCGCAACCTTGTAGAGCCCGTGCTTGGTGATGAGTTGCGCCTGCCGCCACAGGCTGGGGTTCGCACTCTCCGGCGCATCGCCCTTCAGGAAATCGTAGGACGCGAGATCGAAGACCAGCTTCCCGCTGTCGTCGACAATCTTCGGATCGTCCAGCGTCGCGATGAACCCGCGCGCCGCAAACTCAAAATCCTGCTTGTTCGAGAACGGCAATTCTTTGAGAATCTTCTCGCGCGCCTCTTTCGTCGACGTCGTCGCTTCGGCCGCCACGTCTTTGGGAATGCTCGGTGTCGGCGCACCCAGGATCAGGGGCAACACGCCGCGAAACATGTACGCGACGCCGATCAGCAAAAACGCCGTGACGATGACGCCGAGCCCAAGCCCGCGCAAAAATGAACCCATCTGCCGTCCCCTCAAGTCTAGCTTTTGCGAGGCAAGCTACCCGAGGCGGTACGGCGGCGGCAACCCAAGGGCGTTAAGGCTGGCGCACCATCCAGAAGATCATGTTGTCCAACGCAAACGCAGCATGCGTCGTATCGCGCTGGTGAAAGGCGATGTCGTGCTCGCAGCCCGTCATCATAGAATGCACAGGCGGCGTGAACCCCAGCTTGCGCGCCGCAGCGTCAGAAGCCGCCGCATCCGCGTTCGGTCCACCCACATTGCCCTGAAACAGCCCCTCGGCCGGCACCTCCTCGAACGTATATTTCGGATTGGCGCAGGCCAGCAGGGCAGGGCCGTCGATCCGTGCCGCCTCGAACGCGACTGTCTTGTCTAGGTAAAGGCCGGCAATGGACGCGTCCGGCGCAGTGCCCGCCGCCCAAGGCGCAGCCTCGACGCGCTCGATCTTCCATGTCCCCAGAAATGTCGGCTGCGAACACCCGGCAAGAGCGAGCGCAAGCAATCCCATCAACAATCTGTTCCGCACGTGGGCAAGCCTCCACTTGTTGCTGAATGGCCTAGGCGGAATCATTCCTATGGGTCAAGATCGCCCCATGGCTGTCTCGCTCTATGCCTACACCTGCGGGTACATCACACTGCCGTCGGCCTTCCTGCTGACCAAGACCCGCGGTTGGCTCACGGTGCCGGTGCCCGCTTACTTGATCGTGCACCCGAAGGGCAAAGTCCTCTTCGACAGCGGCATGCACACCATCACCCAAACCGATCCCGTCGCCTACATGGGCGAAGACGGCGCGAAGGCCAACAAGATCGCCTTCAACCCCGGCGAGGAAATCGCCGCGCGTTTAGAGGCGATGGCGATCGACCCGGCCTCGGTCACGCACCTCGTCAACTCACACCTGCATTACGACCACGCCGGCGGCAACGCGCAGATCCCGAACGCCGACGTCCTGATCCAAACCGACGAGTGGTCGCACGCGATGGCGCAACCCGACAACGACGTCGCTTATCACAAGACAGATTTCGACACCGGCCAACGCGTGCGCCGCCTCACCGGCGAACACGACATCTTCGGCGACGGCACGGTCACCTGCATCCCGACGCCGGGTCACACACCCGGGCATCAGTCGCTGCGCGTGAAAGCTGAGCGCGGCGAGTTCATCCTCTGCGGCGACGCGTGCTATCTGCGCCAATCGCTGGAGAACTTGCATCTGCCCGGCATCATTCACGACGCCGAGAAGGCGCTGAAATCGCTCCACTGGTTTCAGGAGATGCAGGCGAGGAACCACCGCCTGATGTTCGGTCACGATCCCGAATTCTGGAAAGAGATCCCGCAGGGTCCACACCGCCTCGGCTAACGGCTTCGCGCAGCCGCGTAAGACTCGTCCCCCTCAAGACGGATTTGAGCCAATTGCGCAGAAAATTCACCAACAACCGCTGCAACTTCCTTACGGAACCGGTTGGAACAACTGTTTCGTAACGCATGTGGCCTCCAATGCGAGTGCAGGAGGCCAATAATGGCAGGTACCCAGAAAGCAGTCGTGACCGCTCCCGGTCCGATTGTGTGCGTCATCGACGACGACGAGCACGTGCGAGCGACGCTCGCCGAGATTCTGCGCCGCTCGGGCTATCACGTCGTGCTGGCCAGCGACGGCGACATGGGCCTCGAAGTCGTCGAGCAATCGGGCGCCGCCATCGTCGTCACCGACATCGTCATGCCGAATCGCGAAGGCATCGAAACCATCCGCGAAATCAGACGCAGCTTCCCCGATGTTCGCATCCTCGCGATCTCCGGCGGCGGCAGCAAATCGAGTTCGACCGATTTCCTCGAACTCGCTTACGCGTTAGGCGCCGACGACGTTTTGGCAAAGCCGTTCCGCATGGCGGAGCTTCTGCACAAAGTGGGCAAGCTCACGCCGCCCCGCGCCGCCGTCGGCTGACCCTCACCACTCCCGGTTCTTGAGCTTCTGTTCGAACGTGCGCTTCGCCATGCGCCCGAACTTCTTGTTGCGCGCATGCGCGACGGCCAGGCTCTCCGAATTGCGCCGGTCCTCACGCTGAAGTTTCTGGAAGCGCACCAAACGCTCAGGCTCAAGCGTGCCGTCCGCCAGCGCCGCCTGCACCGCACACCCGGGCTCCTTGTCATGCGTGCAGTCGCTGAAGCGGCAAGCCGCAGCCAGCGCCGCCACATCCGCGAACACCTCTTTCAGCCCGTCCGCGATATCGACGATCTGCAGCTCGCGCATGCCGGGCGTGTCCATAATCCACGCGCCGGTGGGCAGACGATGCAGCGAACGGCTCGACGTCGTATGCCGCCCTTTGCCGTCGTCTTCGCGAATACCCTGCGTCTGCTGCAAAGCATGCCCCGCGAGCGTATTCACGATGGTGGATTTGCCGACACCGGACGACCCCAGCAACGCCAACGTCTGCCCGCTTCCGAACCAAGGCGCCAAACTCATGACCCCTTTCGCATCGCGCGCGTCGAAGGCTTCGACGATCAAACCCGCCATCAACGCGCGCGTCGGCACGACGTAGTCGTTGATGATATCGGCCGCGAGGTCAGCCTTGGTGATCACCACCACCGGCGTGACTTCAGCCTCCGCCGCCAACGCCAGGTAGCGTTCCAGCCGCGGCAAGTTGAAATCGTCGTTCGCCGACGTGACGAACAGCAACGTATCGACATTGGCGGCCAGCAACTGTGCCCGCCGGTCTTTGCCCGCCGCCTTGCGCTTAAAGAGGCTGCGCCGTGTCAGCACGCGCTGCACGCGATGCGCCGCTGCATCGATCAGCACCCAATCGCCCACGGTCGCAACGGTGGTCTCATCGCCGCCGAACAGCGGCTGCACGCGGCCCTCAAAGTCGGGCCCCGCCACCTCAAGTATGTCGCGATGCACCGCCATCACCCGCACGGGCAGGGCGGCCATATCCTCATCCGACAGCTGCGCCTGAAAATGAGCGCCCCATCCGTAATCTTTCAACGTCAGTTCATTCGTCGTTGTCACAGCACATATCGTCCAGTCTGGCGGCCTAAAGGCCGCGTCAAAATCAAACCGCATCGGCACGCGATGACGCGTGTCGGACGGGCGAACGGATGGCTGGACAGGAACAGGTTACGCTTAAACGCGCGAACCTTGCGCACGGCCAGCCCGAAGGGAAATGGCGACGATGGCTTTCATGTTCTCCTCCATCAGCTGGCGGTTGCGATATGCGGGAAGGTAAGGACGCCCAGGGTCACAGTCAACCGCGCTTTAGTGCGCCACCTCACAATATCACCGCTGTCGTGCGGACTGCCGCCCGGGATCAGGGCGGCAAGTTCCGCCAATAGAAGCGCAACAGCCCGCACCACTGGCACCACCGGCGCACCGGCACAAGGCAACTCGAAGCTCGCCCGCCGCGCGCCAGGACGCAAAGCGACGCCCACCCCGGATTAGCCGAACCTGCTATAGTGCGGCCAGAGCGAGGGGTGGGGAATAAGTATCATGTCCCCGTATTAACTTCTGCGTTTTCCAAACCTATCGGCGCAGCGTTTCAAAGGATGGTGAAGGGAGTAGTGTCCACCTCGGCGGCCGACAAAGCAGCAAAGGCACTGACTGTTAGCGCTGCAAAACCACTTGGCGAAGCAGGCGCCGACGTTCTTACCGGTGCAGCAGCTCAGATAGGTGCAAACCGAGGAGAGAAGTCTGCGTCACCGGATTGCGAAGCGTGCAAGAAGAAGTAGCTGGGTGAGAGGCGCGGCGGTATGATACATCCATGACAGAGTACGGTAGAATTTGGGCTGACTACGTGCGGGCCGCGCAACGCGCGCACATGACGTTCTTTTGGATCATTGTCGTGTCTGCCTTTGCTATGCTTGTTCTAAGGACTGACTTTTCAGTCCTGCAGGTTATTGTGAACGTTGCCTTGTCGTTTCTGGTTGGAGCGCTTGTCGTTTTTGTTGTGCCCGCATTCGTCTTAATGTGGATTGTGCATCGAAGCGCCAGGAATGCCGGTAGCACTGTTCAGGCACACATGGACAGCGTTGCCTACAAAAAGGAACTTGATGAACTCATCTTGTACCTGAACTTTGTCTGAAACTCTCGGCTAATTCCGGGGTATGTAGCTGCACAGTAAACACGGTAAATACGGGGACACGATACATATTCCCCATCGCTTGACTTGCGCACCGAATGTTCTACCTTCGTTCAGAAATACGGGGACACGATACATATTCCCCATCGCTTGACTCGCGCGCCGAATGTTCTATCTTCGTTCGACCCATTGTCAACGATCCCCGTCATGGCGCGCCTGGCCCGCATCATCGTTCATCAACGCCGGCAACTATTCGCCGAAAGGCGACATTGAAAGAGCTCCAAGGGAGAGATAGCGTCAAGGCTCCATGCGCGCGAATGAGGTGGGCCAGCGCAGAGCCCAGGAGAGGATCTCGATGAATACCGTCAAGGACGCTCTTGCCCGGAAGCGTGGCGCCCTGATCCATGTTCGTTCCGGCGAGATGGTCGTCGAAGCCTTGCGCCAGATGCGCGACAACCGGGTCCGATCCGTGCTGGTCATTGACGACGACGTATTGGTCGGAATCGTGACTCAGGGTGACTGTGCCATAAGAGTGCTGCTCCCCGGGCTCGATGCGAAGCAGACTCCGGTCGGCCAGGTGATGACCGGCAAACCGGTGACAGTTAAGCCAGGCGACCAAGTGGAATCCTGCATGGCGCTAATGTCAGCGCGCGGCTTTCGCCATCTACCAGTGCTTGACGGGAACAAGGTCGTGGGTGTGATTTCGATCGGAGACGTCGTAAAGGACGTCATACGAAATCTGGAGCATAACGTAAGCGATCTAGTGGGCTTCATCAGGACGGACAGCCCCGGGGGCTAACGAGCGAAAATGCGGCCCGACACCGTCGCCCTTGGGCCAACAATGCTCTGATGGACAATTCATTTTGCCAACGGCGGGAATGGTCCACCACGGAGGGCTAAGCGCGACCCGACGCCTCGCGGCGTAATGCTGAGCGTGACGGTATGCGCGGCTTTCCGATGAGCTATGCGACTGATTGCTTGTTGCTCGACTTTGCTGCGGTCGCACACGCGCTCGCGTCCGCAGTTCGCTGCGGCGAATTCGTTTGCGCGAGTTTGGTTGCATTTGCGCGACGCTGAATGTCGGCTACCGTCGTGAGTAGGCGTAGAGAACTTGTCGCCGTTAACTGCGCAGCGTCGAAACGGCCGTTCTTGCCAAGGACATCGATGATTGCGCGGTCGGCAGCAGTCAACGCCCCTGCGCACATGTTCCATTCACGGAATAAGCGTCCATCGGCTTTGCCTGCCGAGATGGCGACATGATCCCAATGACGCTTGTCGTTGATAATGCGGCCGAACGTGTAGCGGACTCGATCTTCACGGCCTTCTAGCGCCTGAATGAACCAGCCCTGCACGGTAACGAGCATGCCGGTTATCCCGTCGCGCACGTTGTTTCTGATCGAGGATTCGACAATCGCGCGAACCTCAAGATTTAGGTTCGTCGTGACGGCATCGGATTGTCGACTTCGATAGACAAGCCGAAACACGGGTCGGGATGGATCGGTCATAGTATTTTTCAGTCCTGCTTCGTCCGTGTATCGATACTAGAAAATGTTGATAAACGAAGAGTCACTGAAGAAAGCAGGGAGAAATGGGGTCAGAGTAGATTAAACCGCCGATGTCGGTGCGCTCACAGGGCCGCCGAAGGTCTTCAAAAAATCTACTCTGACCCCATTTCCCTAGGCGAAGGAACGCGCAAGCCAAGGCGACGACGCCGATCTGTTGCGCGCGGAGGCGGACGACGAGGCCGCTTTTGCGGCGCTGCGCGGGTCGGAGACAACCGGCCGCCCGCTCGGCAACGCCGACTTCATCGAAGGCCTTGAACGCCTACTCGGCCGCCCCATCGCCCGCCGGGCCGCAAACCCACGGCGCCCGAGCCGCAGCAACGAACCTGCTATAGTCCAGCCGTGGCGAAGCGCGGGGAATAGAGATCATGTCCCCGTATTTCCACAAGACGTCAAAAAAAGCACGTTGGCAATTGTAGTATTTATTGCGTCAAGCCGAACTAGTCGTGGTAACGCGCGACACAATAACTTTGATGAGAGAATGGCCATGAATGTAGCTGAGCGGATGGCCCGAGATTTCGCTACGCGGACTCCGCCCCTTGCGGTCCGTAAAAACCTATGTTGCCTTCCAACCGCTGCGCACATTATGCGAGCGGTGTGCTTCGAGCGGTCACCTACCGATCGACATGGATGCTACGTTGTTTGCTTCTTCATCCTTCCAGCCACACGCGAAGAGGATGTTGTTTTGTCGAACGGATTTCGGCTGAGACGAAACGGTCACGAGACAACTTGGCAGGAGGTTGGTGACAGTGTCGAGCTGACAAAGGAGTTCCACGCGAGTGGCGTGCCCTTCTTTGACAGTGTCGCGACGTTAAGTGGCGTAGAGAACTATCTTTCGATGGGGTGGGGTCAACGAAGGCCGCCATCGCTCAGGCAACAAGAGAATATGATCTACTGCTTGTTGCTTCAACAGAGATACGACGATGCTCATCGGTTTGCTCACGAGCTTCTCGAGGCCGTTGAGGAAGAGCTAGAGGGTCTGTACCAAGGTAATCCGGATCCAACGGACTGCCTCCTGAAGCTGAGAGCTGAAATTTCCCATTTGCGTGACCTGCTTGTTATGCGTGATGCCGAGCGGATCGCGGGTATGCTCGACAAGAATGAGGAGGCTACGTATAGAGCGCTTTCTTGGCCTGCCGAGTGCATCAATCGGTAACCGGGAAGCCGCTGACCTTCCCGGACGGGACCTACGAACAAAACAAGTTCACGCGCAAGCCATCGCGTTCGAAGCGCAAATGCTCGCCGGCATCGCGCGCATGATCTACTGGCCCGACAGCAAAGGCGCCGTAGAAAGCAAAACGAAGAAGGGCTGGAACCGCTTCTTTCACCACATCTACCGGCCGGCCCCGCGATCGTGAAAAAGGGCTCGATCATCCTCCCCCGCTTTAGCGGGGCGAGGGGGACCGCGTCAGCGGTGGGCGGGCGACGCTGCGTCAACGCCGAAATCCCCCTCCACCATCGCTACGCGATGGTCCCCCTCGCCCCGCTAAAGCGGGGGAGGATGAGCGAGGCTTGCGCGGTTTCGGCGGGACTGACACCCTGTCAGCACAACGCTACTCCAAGGAAACGCCGCCCATGTTCGACCTCATCATCCGCAACGGCACGCTCGTCGACGGCACCGGCGCCGACCGCCGCACCGCCGACGTCGCCGTCAAGAACGGCCGTATCGCCAAAGTCGCCCCGCACATCGCCGAACCCGCCACGCGCGAAGTCGACGCGAAGGGCCGCATCGTCGCGCCCGGCTGGGTCGACATCCACACGCACTACGACGGCCAAGCAACCTGGGACGACGAACTCGGCCCGTCGGCCTGGCATGGTGTCACCACATTGATCATGGGCAACTGCGGCGTCGGCTTCGCGCCGGTGAAGCCCGACAAGCACGACTGGCTGATCGCGCTGATGGAAGGCGTCGAAGACATCCCCGGCGCCGCGCTCACCGAAGGCATCACCTGGGGCTGGGAAAGCTTCCCGCAGTACATGGACGCGCTGGAGAAGATGCCGCGCTCCGTCGATGTCGCCGCGCAAATCCCGCACGGCGCCGTCCGCGCCTACGTGATGGGCGAACGCGCCAACGACGACAAAGCGAACGCCGCCGACATCGCCGAGATGGCGACCATCGTCGAAAGCGGCATCCGCGCCGGCGCACTCGGCTTCTCGACGTCGCGCACAATCCTGCACCGCGCGAAGGACGGCGTACCCGTGCCCGGCACCTTCGCCGGCGCCGACGAACTGCTCGCCATCGCGAACGCGATGGGCAAAGCCGGCCACGGCGTCTTCGAACTCGCCTCCGACATGGCCCCCGCCGCCAGCGAATTCTCGTGGATGCGCGAGATGTCGCGCGAAAGCGGCGTGCCCGTCACCTTCGCGATGCTGCAAAGCCCGATGAACCCGAACAACTGGCGCGAACTCCTGCGCATGGCGAACGCCGCCAACGACGAAGGCGGCGACGTCTACGCGCAAATCGCCATCCGCCCGACAGGCCTTGTCCTCGGGTGGGAGTCGACGATCAACCCGTTCTCGTTCCAACCGTCCTACATGCGGCTCGCAGCACTCCCGATCAAAGAACGCCTCGAACGCCTGCGCGATCCAAACGTCCGCGCGCAAATCATCGGCGAACAACCGGTCCAACTCGGCGGCCAACTCGCAAGTCTGCTCGCGATCTTCACCGGCGGCTTCGACCGCATGTTCCGCCTAATGGGCGACAAAGGCCTTGACTACGAACCCGCCCCCGACGCGTCGGTCGCCGCGCTCGCCAAACGCACCGGCCAAGAACCGCGCGCCATCGTCTACGACATGCTGATGGAGCAGAACGGCCGCGGCTACGTCTACCTGCCGCTCCTCAACTACGCCGAATTCAACTTCGACCACATCCACGAAATGCTGCAGAGCGACCGCACCGTCCTCTCGCTCTCCGACGGCGGCGCCCACTGCGGCGTCATCTGCGACGCCAGCTTCCCGACGTATCTGCTAACCCACTGGGTCCGCGACCGCAGCCGCGGCCCCCGCATCACGCTCGAACAAGCCGTGAAGCGCCAATGCCACGACACAGCCAAACTCTACGGCCTGAACGACCGCGGCACGCTGACGCCGGGAATGCGCGCCGACATCAACATCATCGACTTCGAAGCTCTGAGCATCGACGCCCCCGAAATCGTCTACGACCTCCCCGCCGGAGGCCGCCGCCTCATCCAACGCGCAAGCGGCTACCGCCACACGTTCGTGTCGGGCACCGAAACCTTCCGCGACGGCCAGTCGACAGGCGCCAAACCCGGCCACCTCATCCGCGGCCCACAACACCCGCCGATCGCCGCCGCGGCGGAGTAATCTTGCCGGACTAAGCGTTCGTCAGCATACTCCCGGTCGAACAAGCGACCGGGGGGACGCTGATGTTTCGTCTGATTTTGGCTTCGGCCATTTGTGCACTCGCGCTCGCACCTTTGGCCGCCGCCGAAGATCCGCCGGCACCCGCACCGTCAACGGCTGCAGCGCCGACAGCCCCAGAAGCGCCGCCGAAATTCGCCTACATGCTGATGTACGAGGGTCCGCCGTCGACCGAAGTCGCGGCGTTTGAGAGGTTCGAGCAGCGGAACCTGATCGGCCCCTGGCATCCGGACCTAACGCAGCGTGTACTCGTCGTCTTTCTGGAGCCTAAGGCGGCGTCGAACGGTGCGGCCTATGCTTTCGTGGACTACAAGCTGGAGTGCTACCCGCACGCGCGCAAAGTCACGGCCTTCACGACCTATACGGACGCGGGCAAGGTTTTGAAGAAGGCGCCGAAGCTCCCGCCGCAGGCCGCAACCTGGTTCGACGAAAGCGAACTCAACAGGGACCACGGCAATCAATGCCGCTACGCTGTGCCGGGTCGCGAAGTCCCGCCGATGCCGGGCAACAACGAGCCCAAGAAGGACAGACCCAACCTCTTTTTACTCGGCTCGCCCGTCGTCGAGACAGTACCCGAAGCGATCGGTGTGGCGCGCGAACACGCCGCCCAAGTCGCCGCCGCCCGTCAATTGCCTCAGACCAGCGCGTACGCGGTCGGCGACAGCGACGCTGACCCCGCATGGGGCGTGGTCATACTCGACACCGCCACCTTGAAGCCCGACGCATCCGGAAACATACACGTGTCATGGACGCTCGTGCGTAACCCGACCAAGTGGAACAAGGCCACCCACATCCGGGCGACACACAAACTCGACTGCACCGCACGCGAAGCGATCCCCGAAACCATCGCAGGGTTCGACGCCGACAACCGCCTCATCAGGTTCCATGCCGGCGGCCGCGCGGAAAAGTTCAAGTCGATGCAGGACATCAACTTGGTCTTCGACAAGATCTGCGACGGCGCTTCCATCGAAACCGGCCCAACAGTCCCAACCCTAGCCGAGGCCCTCACCACCGCCCGCGCTAAACTCGTGCCGTAAGGGCGGCGAGAAGGTCTTCCCGGCCAGAGCTGGGAAGGATAATCCGCACACGGACGACCTCACGCTTTGCGACAATTCCGTCGCCAAGGTGATGCCGCCCACACGCGAACAAACATCCGCCAAAATCGCTGCAACAAAGCCCAATTCGCATCGCAATCGCGTCGCGATCGAGGCGCTAATTCTCGTCTCGTAAGCGTCGCCATAAAGAGACCCGGCGCCGCTTCGGGGAACCCTCACATGAAACCGTATCCGCTCCACGGCGGCGCCCTCCACGGGTCGCCGCGCGTTTTGCTGCGTGCAAGCTTGATCGCCGCCGCCGCAACCTTAACCGCCATCGCCATCGGCCCGACCATCACCTGGGCCGAGCCGGCGCCGGCAAACGCCACCCTCCAACCCGCCGTCCTGGTGACGCCGGACGAGATGCACACCGGCGCCCTCCTTCTGAAGACCACGGAAGGCGGCAAGTACCTTGAGGCCCCGCGCCTCAAGACCGACGTCTCGATCGACGTCTCGGGCCCGATCGCCCGCGCCCGCATCACCCAACGCTTCGAGAACCCGTCCGACAAATGGGTCGAAGGCGTCTACGTCTACCCGCTGCCCCAGAACGCCGGCGTCGACACCATGAAGATGCAGGTCGGCGACCGCTTCCTCGAAGGCCAGGTCAAGGAACGCGTCGAAGCCCGCCAGATCTACGAGAAGGCGGCCGCCCAAGGCTTCAAGGCGAGCCTGATCGAACAGGAACGCCCGAACATGTTCACCAACTCGGTCGCCAACATCGGCCCGCACGAAACGATCGTCGTCCAGATCGAATACCAAGAGGCCGTCCGCCTCGACGGCGACCAGTTCTCGCTCCGCGTGCCGCTGGTCGTCGGCCCGCGCTACACCCCGCCCGCGACGGTCGCGATGGTCAGCTACCAAACCGACAACCCCATCGTCGCCATCTCGAACCCGGTGCCGGACGCAAGCCGCGTCACGCCGCCGGTCATCCACCCGAAATACGGCAAGATCAACCCGGTCAGCCTCAGCGTGAACCTGAAGTCCGGCGTCTCGCTCGCCGCGATCGAAAGCCCGTACCACACCGCCAAGGTCGACCGGCCCGACGCCAAGTCGGCAACCATCACGCTCGACGGCCCCGTCCCCGCCGACCGCGACTTCGTCCTGAACTGGAAAGTCGCCGCCAACGCGATCCCGCAAGCAACGCTCTTCCGCGAGACCGTTGGCAACGACAGCTACTACCTGGCCATGATCGTGCCGCCGACAGGCACAAAGAAGGTGCGCCAGCCGCGCGAAGCGATCTTCGTCATCGACAACTCCGGCTCCATGGCCGGCGAGTCGATGCGTCAGGCGAAAGCCGCGCTGGGCATGGCGCTGAAGCAGCTGAAACCCGGCGACCGCTTCAACGTCGTCCGCTTCGACGACACGCTGGAAGTCCTGTTCACCGACGCGGTCCCGGCCGACGACGAACATCTGGGCGTGGCCGTCCGCTTCGTCTTGGGTCTCGACGCCAACGGCGGCACGGAAATCTACCCCGCGCTGCAAGCCGCCCTGAAAGACTCGACGCCGAACGACACCACGCGCCTGCGCCAGGTGATCTTCCTGACCGACGGCGCCGTCTCGAACGAAGACCAAGTGCTGGCCGAAATCGGCAAATCACTCGGCCGCTCGCGCCTCTTCACCGTCGGCATCGGCTCAGCCCCGAACTCGTTCTTGATGGAGCACATCGCCAGCGAAGGCCGCGGCACCTTTCTGCACATCGGCTCGGAAGCCGAAGTCGACCAACGCATGACCGAGCTCTTCAACAAACTCGAAAGCCCGGTCATGACCGACCTGCGCGTGTCAGACGGTGTCAAACTTGAAACCGCGCCGAACCCCATCCCGGACCTCTACGCCGGCGAACCCGTGGTGCTGACCGCGTTGACGACCGCGCAGTCCGGCAAAGTCCGCCTCGAAGGCCGCATGGGCTCGACCCCATGGTCGACGACGCTGGATCTCGCCACGGCCGTGAACGGCAACGGCGTCTCCAAACTCTGGGCCCGCTCGAAGATCTCCTCGATCGAAGCCACGCGTTACAAAGGCGCCAACGAAGGCGACGTCGACGCGCAAGTCCTAAAGGTGGCCCTCAACCACCACCTGGTCTCGCGCCTGACGAGCCTCGTCGCCGTGGACGTGACGCCGAGCCGCCCCAACGGCGAAGCGATGTCGACCCAAAAGATGCCGACCAACCTCCCGCACGGCTGGGACTTCGAAAAAGTCTTCGGCGAAGACACCGACAACCCGATGATCAAAGCCTCGATCGACACAAGCCTGATGACCAAACTCGCCATGCTCGACAAACCGGCGACCGCCGGCAAAGACGGCCAAGGCATCGCACTCCCCCAAACCGACGCCGGCACAGACTTCCTCATCCTGTTCGGCCTCGTCCTCCTCGCCAGCGGCACAATCCTGATGTTCGCCGCCCGCATCAAAACAGCAAAGGCCTAAAGTCACTCCCCCCTCTCCCTTCGAAAGAAGGGAGAGGGGCAGGGGGTGAGGGATCCGCGCCATGCCAGCCACAACATCAACAATGACCAGCCGCTTCGCGCTTCACCTCGACATCAGCGAGGCGCGCACCTGGATGCTCCTGATAGCGATCCACCTGATCGCGCTCGGCACACTTTTCGCCGGCCACGGCCTCTACATCGGCGCCAAAGCCGAGTTCGCCCAAATTCTTCTCGAAGACGCCTGGACCAAAACCCTAGCCACCCACCAACCAACGAAAGCCTGGAGCTGGGCCGACACTTGGCCCATCGCCCGCATCTCCATCCCACGCCTAAACGAACACGCGATCGTCCTCAAAGAAGCAGGCGGCGAAGCCCTAGCCTTCGGCCCCGCCCACGTCGCGGCGTCACCAATGCCCGGCGAAAACGGAACAACAGTCATCGCCGCCCACCGCGACACCCACTTCACGTTCCTCAAAACCCTAAAACCCGGCGACGACATCGACATCACGACATCAGCCGGCAAAAAGATCCGCTACCGCATGACCGGCTCCGCGATCGTCCACGCCCAAGCCTCCGGCATCATCACCAAAGGCAAGACGCAACGCCTGGCGCTCGTCACCTGTTACCCCTTCGACGGTTTGCAACGCGGTCCGCTGCGGTACGTTGTCTTCGCCGAAGTCGCACCGCCTACGTCGCGCGTTGCCGCTTCGACCGATTGATCGCCTCGTCCAGCGCCGACAAGAACCGCGACCGATCCCCGGCGGCAAACGGCTTCGGCCCGCCGGTGATCTCGCCCGTCGAACGCAGATGCTCCATCAACCCACGCTGCGCCATCGCCGCGCCGATGGACGACGTCGTGAACGCTCGCCCCGTCGGCCCGATAACCTCGGCACCCGCCTGCAGACACCGATACGCCAACGGAATGTCAGCCGTCACCACGACGTCCCCACGCACCGCGCGCTCGGCAATCCAATCGTCGGCAACGTCGGGCCCGGACTCGACGATGACCGCTTCGATCATCGGATCAGGCGGCACACGAATACCGCCGTTCGACACGACGTAAACCTTAAGCCCATACCGCCGCGCCACCCGATAAACCTCCTCCTTCACCGGACAGGCATCGGCATCGACGAAAATCTCGATCGGTTTGGTGGCGGGTTCGCTCATGGCCGGCGATCTTGCGAACTATTCGCTTGGACACAAGCAGGGACTTGGGCGATGAGAAGCCCGCAATGCCCGAACCCCAAACCATCGCCGTCATCGGCGCCGGCCCCGCCGGCCTCATGGCCGCCGATATCGTGAGCGCCGCGGGCCTCTCGGTGACGGTCTACGACCGCATGCCCAGCGTCGCGCGAAAGCTGCTGATCGCGGGCAGGGGAGGCCTCAACCTTACACACTCAGAACCCCTCGATCGCTTCAAGACCCGCTACGGCGAAGCCGCCGCACGTCTCGCCCCGATCATTGACGCCTTCCCACCGCAAGCGTTGATCGCGTGGGCCGAAGCGCTGGGCCAACCCACCTTCGTTGGCAGCAGCGGCCGCGTGTTTCCGAAAGCACTCAAAGCGTCCCCGCTACTCCGCGCCTGGCTTGCCCGCCTCAAAACGCAAGGCGTCGAAATCAAAACACGCCACGACTGGCAAGGTTGGACCAAAACCGGCGACCTGATCTTCGCGAACAACGCGACAGCTAAAGCCGACGCCACCATCCTGGCCCTCGGCGGCGCGAGCTGGCCGCGGCTAGGCTCGAACGGCGCATGGGTCGACATTCTGGCTAACCAAGGTGTCCCCATAACGCCGCTGCGCCCAGCGAACATGGGCTTCACCGTCGCCTGGAGCGAGCCTTTCCGCCGCTTCGAAGGCGATCCGCTAAAAGGCATCGCGCTCACCTTCAACGGCCGCACGGTGCGCGGCGAAGCGATGATCACGAAGACCGGCATCGAAGGCGGCGCGCTCTACGCGCTCTCCGCCGACCTGCGCGAAGCGATAGCCGGGCAGGGGGCGGCAACCCCAACCATCGACCTCCGCCCCGACATCACGCAAGCCGACCTCACGGCGAAACTCTCTCGTCCGCGGGGCAGCGACAGCCTCTCGAACTTCCTGCGCAAGACGATCAATCTGGCCCCCGTCGCGATCAACCTCCTGCGCGAAACGCACGGCACGCCGGCCGCCGACGCCGCGGCGCTTGCCCGCCAAATCAAAGCCGCGCCGCTCAAGCTAACCGGAACGCAGCCGATCGACCGCGCAATCTCGACCGCCGGCGGCATCAAACTCGAAGCCCTCGACGAAGACCTCATGCTGCGCGCGCTACCGAACGTCTACGCCGTCGGCGAAATGCTCGACTGGGAAGCGCCGACAGGCGGCTACCTCCTGCAAGCGACCTTCGCCACCGCCGTCACCGCCGCGCGCGCCATCCTGCGCAAGCAGACCTAGGCAGGCTTCCACCCCGGCCCGCGCACGAACCGCCCCGGCGTCGCGCCCGTGTGCTCCCCGTCGCGCAGCACCTGCACGCCGTTGACCAGCACGTGGCTCACGCCCGTCGAATACTGATGCGGCTTGTCGAACGTCGCGTGATCCTGAATCTTCGCCGGATCGAAGACGACGACGTCGGCCGCATAGCCCTGCGCCAACCGCCCGCGATCCTTCAGCCGCAGCTGCTGAGCCGGCAAGCCCGTCACGCGGCGAATCCCCTCGGCAAGTGAAATCACCTTCTCCTCGCGGACATACTTGGCGAAGAACCGTGCGAACGCCCCATACGCGCGCGGATGCGGATTGGCCTTCAGAAACACACCTTCCGGCGCGAGACTCTCCGCATCCGACCCGACCGCCGTGAACGGCCAAGCGATGTTGCGCCGGATATTCTCCTCGTTCATCACGAAGTAGGCGGTGCCCACGCGGCTGCCGTCCTCGATGACGAGATCGATCATCGTGTCCTCGGGCGACGTGCCGCGCATCTTCGAAACTTCGGCCAGCGACTTTCCGGTCAGCGGCTTCAGCTTGTCGTTCTTGAACGCGATCAGCAGAACTTTGTCGGGGCTGCCCGCCGCCTGATAGAGGCTTTCCCATCCCACCGCCGGCGCGCGCATCTCGCGCAGCACCCGCGCGCGCAATTCCGGTTGTTTCAAACGCGCGATCCACGCGCTCAAGCCGCCTTCCTGCACCCACAGCGGCATCGCGGCGTCGAGCCCCGTCGCCCCCGCCGTGTACGGATAAATATTCGCGCTGACGTCGATGCCCTTCGCGCGCGCCGCGTTCAACCGCGCGATCCCCGCCTTCGACTTGTGCCAATTCTTCGCGCCCGCAGGTTTCATATGATACATCGTCACCGGCGCGCCGGTGCGCTGCCCGATCTCGATCAGCTCGTCGATCGCCTCCAAGAACCGGTCCGCCTCGCTGCGAATGTGCGAGATATACCCGCCGCCAAACTCATGCGCCGCCGCCGTCAGTGCGACCAACTCGTCCGTCTTCGCAAAATTCCCCGGCGCATAGATCAGCGACGAGCCGACGCCCAGCGCCCCCTCGCGCATCGCCCCGCGCACCAACTCCTGCATCGCCACAAGCTGCGCCTTCGTCGGCTGCACGTTGTCAAATCCCAGAACATGCGCGCGCACCGTCGCCGCGCCGACGAACGAGGCGACGTTGGTCGAAACGCCCCGCCGCTCCAGCAGTTCGAGATACTGCCCCAGCGTCGTCCACGAGACGTCGTATTTGATGTCGGACTGAAGCTTCACGGCCTCCGCCTTCATGGCGTCGTTCAAGGGACCCATCGAATCCCCTTCGCCCATCACCTCCAGCGTCACGCCCTGACGTATGTCGCTCTGCGACTTGCCGTCCTGCAGCAAACTCTCGTTCGCCCACGACAGCATGTTGATGAACCCCGGCGCGACGGCCATCCCGCGCGCGTCGATCACATGCCGCGCCCGCGCCGCCGCAAGATTCCCGACCAGCGCCACGCGATCGCCGACGATGGCGACATCCTCCCGTCGCCCCGGCGCGCCGCTCCCGTCGAACACCGTGCCCCCGCGAATGAGCACGTCGATCCCGACGCTATCCGGAACGCTCTCGCACCCCGCAAGCACAGCCATCGCGGAAGACGCTAAAAGAAACTGACGGCGATCCATAAGCGAGTCCCCTTCAATGTTTAGCAAATGCGAGAAGCTAGAGAACTAAACGGGTGGCGGATAGCTCACCTTGTCCCTATCGAAGCGAACCTCGCCCCGCAGAGTGAGTTCGTTGACGATAGCAATGATGTCCTTGTCCGGAGCGTCGCGAAACAAGTTGCGGATCGTGCTTTCAAGCGTCTTTCGCGTAGTCGGTCGCGAGTTGCCACGCTTCTGCAGGTCCAGCAACACCCGCTCGACTCGATCCGACAGCGCTTTAGCGGCGGCCTTCGCAACTTTGGGGGCGGCTTTTCCGATCGGCCTCGGCACGGGCTTAGGTTGAGGCTTAGCAGCGGGTTGGGCTTTTGGGTGCAGCGCAACCTTTGGTGGCGCTAGACGCGCGTTTGGAATCTCCGTGACAGCAGCATGAAGGCTGCAAGTGATCTTAAATTTCTTCTTCAGATGCGCGATCAGAGGATGATAGTCCGTGTCCTTCGACACGATGTAGAACGCTGCGCCGGGATCCTCGATTGATAGACGCCCAATGTAATAGGCGATGTGCATATCGAGTGCGTTGCGACCGGTGCCCTCAATCCGCACCAACTCAACGGCGTCTCCCAAAGGTAGCAGCGTCTCGACAAGGTCGAGTTTCATGCGCGGCTGTTTGGCTCCGGCGAAGACCTTCACTTTGAACCCACCCCCACCGAACGCCCCCAGCTCCTTCGGCTGCACGTTCTCAAAATCGATCAGAACATAAGCCGTCGCCAAGCAAGCCTCCCATGAACCGCAGCGAGTCGCGCGGCCCCCGCCGTCATACCAGCAACGGAAGGCGGCGCGCGCTGCCGTAAATCGCCAAACCCGTCTCCTCTTGCGGGAGAGGATTGCACCCGGACTGAAGCGCGGGGGCACCTAAACAAAAGTCACCGGTTCGGCACGACATCTGCGTAGGGCCGCCACGTCCGCTTGGCATTGCTGTCGCGGCAGACATATTGCTTGTCGCGTGTTTCGCAAAAGGCATACCGGCCGCTCTCCAGACCGAACACGAGATCGGCGCCGCTGCGCACCATCAGATAGAGCGTCTGCTGATCCGCGTTGATGTAGACCGGCCCATCGTGCCAGTGGATGGATGAGGCGCTGTGGCTGAACGACTCGATCTCCTCGGCCGAGAACAGATCGGCGAGCGCGTAGACCTTCGTGACTTTGCCGTCCGCGGCATAGATGCAGACGACCGCGCCGTAGCCGCGATTGTGCCAGTTGTCGATCGTCGCCAACCGCCCGTCGTTCGCGACGAAAAACGAAACCGGCGCAATCGGATTGCGCAGCGTGGCCGTCCCCGTCAATCGATAAGACCGATCCGCCTCGCGCCGATAAAACTCCGCCGTCGCATACTTCCCCTTCTTCGCGCCCGCAAAGCCGAAGGTATCGCCCAAACTCTCGCCCGGAACGACGCGCACAAAATAATCGCGCGACGCACTGAACACCTCATCGACGACAGGCCTCTGCCAACTATCCGCCCGCGCCGCGAAAGCGGCAGCACACAGCGCAAGAACGACCAGCACACGCTCAGTATATCGAATCATTTCACCGACTCCCGTGTCGGAAAGTCATAAGCCACGCCCGCCATGGACGGCACGATAGCGGCAGCAGCCAAGTAACGATCGAGCACGGTCTCGACTACTACACTTTAGCGTTTTTGGTTGACAGCAGGCTACCTTTGGAACCGTTCCTGGAAGCGGAAATAGGCATGCTGTCACTCAATCTTCGCCCGATATTTTTCGCGTAAGGCGCCAGGATCGAAATCAAGCGCCGAAGCGCTCGTATGGGCAGCGGTGCTCATGGATGTCTCCGCAGGATAATGCCTCGTTAGTGGAAGCTTAGCCTATCCAGACGGTTGGTCGAGAGTTGCTCGTTTGACGGTGGGGCCGCACCTGCAGCTCTGCGGGCATCTCACGCCAGAGTTGTCATTATGATTCACAAGTAGCTACCGCGTAGTATATCGCTTGAACATTGTTAGCGATCTGCAGATTCGTACTCGATGCCACGACCTTTCCTCAGCTGGTCAATCGTTCAACTGGAAGCTGAATTTGATCGCGCCCGCCTCGACGGTGACGCGACGGCTCTTACGCGCTTGCTGCATGAACTGGGCTTTCGTGAGACGCGCCGCGCACAAAGCCTCAAAGAGCGAGTTGTCCAGGCCGTTGGCGTTACGAGGAGCCAAAGCGATAGTTCTTCGGAGGCTCGGCACCACACTTCTGACCAACCGGGGCCGGTGCGCCCAGCGGAGCAAGCGGCGGAATCAGCGCAAACCTCTTCTGAGCAAGAACACACCGATCTGCCGCCCCCGCGTCCACCACGAACGACTGTCCCTCGCCGCGCGCCATGGCGGAGTTCGGCAACCTTCGCACCGTCGGTGCCGCCGCAACTGACGCAAACGGAAATCGGGCGTCTGCTGTCTGCTTGGACTGCCCTCGAGGTTCTATCGCCGCCACAGACATACGTGAATCCCAAAAACCTCGGTGACGGAGTTAATTCAGTCGCCGTTGACTTTCGCGACACGGTCGATTTGCCCTGGGAGCGCGGCGCAAAGGCGAAGCCAAACACTCGTTTGTTCTACCATGTCGTGCTTGGCGCAATCGCAATGGAAGGTGCCACTTCAAAGCTTCTTGAAATTTATTCAGATGACGACATTGAGCGCATGAGCGCGAGAGGTTTTGCACCGATCGCCATGCTTACCGTCGATAGCAAGGGTGTGCCGCTAACGCCCGACGCGATCGCCATCTCAAGCTTTGCTTGGGGACTTCCGCTCGCCCTACGCAAAGAACTATCGGCCCTGGGTCGGTGGCCGCAGGTTGAAGATGAGCTTATCGCCAGTGCGGACAAACTAGTCCGGCGTACCGATGATGACGATCAACCGCTTCCAGTCGACCGTGCCACCATCGAGAAACTCTACGCGCACCTGCTTCAGACGCTCGATCTACCGCGCGATTTCGCGAGCGAGCCGGAGTTTGCTTTGCGGGTCTATCAATGGTGGAGGGCGACCGAGCCGCCAGAGCCGCCGCCTATGGGTAGCTTTTTTCTAGAAGATTTGGCGCGAGCCAAAAGCCTTGTAGAGGCTGGTTCCGTCCCGCCATTGCTAGAGCGATATTTGAACGCTCGGTTGCCCACGCGACGCATCGATCTGCGCCTCGACGACACGCACTTGGCAGAAGCTGTTTCGCCAAGTCGCATGCCGGCGGGTCGATGGCCGGCATCGGGCGGACATCCGTTAGTCGTGCTTCAACAGGCGGCCGTAAACCTTGCAACGGACGCCGCCGCTCCCAGCAATTTATTGCCGGTCAATGGCCCACCCGGAACCGGAAAGACAACGTTGTTGCGCGACGTCGTGGTCGCATCGGTTGTTGCGCGGGCGCGCGTCCTCGCAAGGCTTTCCGAGCCTGCCGATGCATTCGCCGCGTCAGATGCAAAAGTCCAAACAGGCAACGCCTTTATTTATCACTATCCGCTTGATGTGAGCCTTCGCGGCTTCGAACTCGTTGTTGCTTCATCGAACAACAAGGCGGTCGAGAACGTCAGCGCCGAGCTGCCGTCGATGAGTGCAATCGATGAGAAGCGAGCAGATCTGCGTTATTTCAAAAGTGTCGCCGACAACGTGGCGCGCGGACCGCGTCGCGGCGGCCAGACCGGCGATCGGCAAGGCAGTCTGTTTGAAAAAACCGAAGCGTTCGCCGAGAGCTGGGGGCTGATCGCTGGTGTACTCGGAAACGCTAGCAACAGGTTCGCGTTTCGCCAGACGGCTTGGGCCGACCCAGATAGCGGTTTGAAAGCCTACTTAATGGAGGCGTCGGGAAATCCACAGACCATTTCTACAACCGATCCCAAGACCGGGCGTGTCATAGAAAGCCGCAAACCGAGAGTCGTTACCATTGAAAAGCCTCCGACAAGCGTTGAAGACGCACGCCGCCGGTGGAAGGCCGCCGTTCGAGAATTCAAAGAAGCCGTTGGGCGCGTTGATGCTCGGCTTGCCACGATGGAGAAGGGTCGCCAAGCACTGACATCCCCCGAGCTGTCGGAGCGATTGCGTGAGGCACGCGAACGAGTGCGCGGTTTAGAAGGTCAAATCGCAGAATTGTTAAGCAAGGAGGGTGAGGTCGTTGCGGCCCTCGATCGGCTAAAGGCTGCTCGCGCGGCGGCGCAGTCAGCGCTGGTGGTTCACGAACGAACAAGGCCAGGTTTGTTGAGTCGAATGCTTAGTTCCTCTCCGCATGCGGCGTGGTATGCGCAACGGATCGACCTCGCGCAGTCTTTACAAGACGCTGTCACTCGGTTGACGAGCGTAGAACGGGCCGTTGCGACCATTCGCGATGCCAAAGCCGCTGGGCAGGTCCAGCTCGATTCTGCACGACGCGCAGAGTCGTCGGCAGCTTCGGCCATCGAGAACGTCGCGCGCGATCTGAATGCGGCAATCGGGTTGAGTGGGTCGAGGTTTGCCGATGCGGCTTTCTTCGAGCGCGAACCAGAAGACCTTCATCGTGACACCGCGTGGTTGGATGAAGAAACACTTCGGATGCGCGAAGATGTATTCATCGCAGCAATGCAACTTCATCGAGCTTTTGTGGACGGCGCTGCAAAACAGATCAGAAACAACTTAGACCTGCTCTTTCGTACATTCTTTGGACGCGCGGCTTGGTCGCCGAAGATGCGTCCACTGATGCCAAGCCTGTGGGCGACATTCTTTAGCGTCGTACCCGTTGTGTCGACCACGTTTGCGTCGGTAGAGCGAATGTTCGGCGCGGTAGATGCCCAGTCATTAGGATTGTTGTTGATTGACGAGGCCGGGCAGGCGGTTCCGCAAGCTGCTGTGGGAGCTTTAATGCGCGCCAAACGCGCAGTCGTTGTTGGCGATCCGATACAATTGCCACCGGTCACAAGCTTGCCGACGGAATTGGCGGATCAAATTGCAAAGAAGTTCGGCGTCGATAGTGAACGATTGATCGCGCCTGCTGCGTCCGTGCAAAAGCTCAGCGACGCTGCGAGCCAAGTCGGAACTACGGTCGATTCCGACGGCAATAAGGTGTGGGTCGGCGTGCCGTTGGTCGTCCACCGCCGCTGTGCCGAGCCAATGTTCTCGCTATCCAATAACATGGCCTACGGTGGGATGATGGTGCAAGGGCGGGGCGCGAAACGATCGACGATCCGCGATGTACTCGGGCCATCGACTTGGATTGACGTTAGGCCAGATCGATGTGAGGACAAGTGGTCAGAAGCCGAAGGGCGCACAGTACTGGATTTGCTGCGCAAACTTGATCGCGCCGGAATCGCCGACCTAGACATGTATTTAATTTCGCCCTTTCGAATTGTCGCGCAAAACCTACGCGCGTTGCTGGTCGCGGAGAGAGTGCTACAGCGCTGGACGTCAAATCCAAGGGAATGGGTGAAAGACCGTATTGGCACTGTCTATACCGTGCAGGGTCGCGAAGCGGATACCGTGCTGATGGTACTGGGCGCGGCAGAGCCTCAACGCAAGGGCGCACGAAATTGGGCAGGACAAGGCGTCAATCAACTTAACGTGGCCGTCACGCGTGCAAAAGAGAACCTCTACGTTATTGGTAATCGCTTCGAGTGGGCTTCTGCAGGAAAGTTTGCACATTTAGAACTGCAGTTTGAGCGAAGAGCCCCCAGCTTGTAGTCAGCGAGGCGCGTTATCCGCAGAAGCGGTGATATATGGTGGCCTCAAGATCGCCGAGTGTTCGGCTACTCGCGAGGGTAACGCGCCCGTCTGATACGAAGTAGACGAAGCCTGACATTCCCGAATATCCGCCGAACCCGTTCCGGGCGTTGACTCGACCGCATACGACGTCGACGAGTTCTCCACGTACGTTGGGCCGTTGCGCTCGCACCATTGCGTCGTCGAACCGAGCGGAGTCTGGATCCCGAAGAGCTTTACTCACGGCGCTCTTTGCGGCGCGAAACACCCCATCGTCCGCCGGCGCGCTAACCGCGACTTGAGCACTCACGGGAGAAGAGCGAAAGGGTGCCGGCGGTGCGACCTTCAGTGCAACCTTGTCGTACGCGAGTTGCAGAGTCTCTCGGTCGGCCAGGAAGGGACCGGGAACGTTCTGTGCGCAAGCGACCTCCCAGCCCGACCGGCACATAATGCTGAGCTGCTCTTCTTTGGGGTAGCCCTTATCTTCCATCTCAAGCTTTGAGTAGAGAAAGCATGCGCCGCGCTGGAGGTCTTTCTCATCGCCTGTCCGCGCGTCCTGGCTGCAGACACGTTCGAACTCTTTCTTGTAACGCGTTCGCGCTTCGGCGCTCTCCGGCGCCCATATGGGCGCGAGCCGCCCGTCGACCGTCTTCTGTCCAATCTGAACAAAGTAGGTTTTGTCATTCGCGTCGGCGCCACTCGACGCCGCAAGCGCCATCAAAGCGAACATCATCCGGCTGCGCATCATCGGACAGTCCTCCGTCATCCCCCAAACGATACGGCCGGTTCGTTTAGAGCCCCCTCACAGATGTCCCTAGCGCCCACTTAACGCTGGCGATCTGAGAGCGCCGTTGTCTGTTGCATAGTGTTGTTCTATATTTGTTCCAAGCAATCATTTTCGGGGGAAACCTCCCCGCGCCTTGTGACGGGTGTGACGCATGCGTGACGGATCAAAAACGGCAAGACATCAGCAATATCAACCACGTGACGCCGTGACGGATAGGATTACATCGCACATTACAATCGCAACTTTAGGTTGAGGCGATGGCGGCGTTCCGGATGGCTGAGGAGGGTGGGGCAGGCTATAGCCAGGGCTCAGCCTTACACGCGCTCAAACGCCCGGTCCCCGCGATGTCGCTCGCCGAAGTCGTGCCTGATCCGAAATATCAGGTCTTGAAAGACGTCTTCGGTTTCGACGGCTTTAGGCCGGGGCAGGAGCGGGTGGTCGACGCGCTGCTCGCGGGCCGCAACGTGCTCACCGTGATGCCGACCGGCGCGGGCAAGTCGCTCTGCTTCCAGGTGCCGGCGCTGGTGCTCGGCGGCCTGACCGTCGTCGTCTCGCCGCTCATCGCCTTGATGCAGGATCAGGTCGCGGCGCTGCGCCTCGCGGGCGTCGCGGCCGACGCGATCAACTCCGCCCAAGACCGCGAGGCCAACGTCGCCGCGTGGCAGCGCGCGGCCGCGGGCGAAACGCGCTTGCTCTATCTCTCGCCCGAACGGCTGATGACGGATCGCATGCTGGCGGCGCTCGGCCGTCTCGACGTGCGCCTCATCGCCATCGACGAGGCGCATTGCGTCTCGCAATGGGGACCGGCCTTCCGTCCGGAGTATCAGATGCTCGCGCGCCTGGGCGACATGTTCCCGCGCACGCCGATGGTGGCGCTCACCGCGACGGCGGACGAGGCCACGCGCGCCGACATCGCGCTCCAACTCTTCCACGGCAAGGTCGAAACCTTCGTCCTGGGCTTCGACCGCCCGAACATCGCGCTGACGGTCGAGGCGAAGCGCGAATGGAAACGCCAGATGCTGGCCTTCGCCGCGCGCCACAAAGGCAAGAGCGGCATCGTCTATTGCCTCTCGCGCAAACGCACGGAAGAGGCGGCGATCACGCTGGCCGAAGCCGGCTTCAAGGCGCGCATGTACCACGCCGGCATGGACAAAGACGCGCGCGAGGCGAGCCAAAACGCCTTCATGACCGAACCCGGCATCGTCATGGCCGCGACCATCGCCTTCGGCATGGGCATCGACAAGCCCGACGTGCGCTTCGTCTTCCACGCCGACCTGCCGGGCAGCCTCGAGGCCTACTATCAGGAATTCGGCCGCGCCGGCCGCGACGGCAAACCGGCCGAGGCGCACATGCTCTTCGGCCTCGCCGACATCCGCATGCGCCGCATGTTCATCGACGAAGAAGATTCTGACGCCGACCGCAAACGCCGCGAACACCAACGCCTGGGCGCGCTGCTCGGCTTCTGCGAAGCCTCCAGCTGCCGCCGCCAAATCCTGCTGCGCTACTTCGGCGAACGCGGCGAGCCGTGCGGCAACTGCGACGCCTGCACCGCGCCCGTCGCGATGATCGACGCGACCGACGACGCGCGCCTCGCCCTCGCCGCCGTGCAAGCGACCGGCGGCCGCTATGGCGCCGGCCACATCGTCGACGTGTTGGTCGGCGGCCTGACGGAGAAGGTCACGCGCGCAAGACACGACGCGCTCGAAGTCTTCAACAAAGGCCACCACCGCAAACGAGAGGAGTGGCAATCGCTCATCCGCCAACTCGTCGCCGGCGACTACCTGACGGTGGACATGCAAGGCTACGGCGGCCTGAGCATGACGCCAAAAGGCCGCGCCCTCCTCGCCGGCAAAGGCACCTTCGACTTCCGCCCACCTGGCAAACCCAAACGCGCCGAACGTGTCGCCCGCGAAGCCGCAACCGTCAGCAGCGACATCGACGCCTCGCTCCTCACCACACTCAAACAACTGCGTCTGCGCATCGCCAAGGAGCGCGGCGTCGCCGCCTACCTCATTTTCTCCGACAAAAGCCTGATCGACATGGCCGACCGCAAACCGCGCACGACGGACGCGTTCGCCGAAATCCACGGCGTCGGCGCGGCGAAGCTGAAAGAGTTCGCGCACACATTCCTAGACGCCATCCGCGCCCACGAAGAACGCGCTGACGCTGCGGCATCCGCCATTACCTGACAGGTCATGGACAGAACGAAAAAGATGAGCCAAGCGTTGACCACCATGCACCCGCTCGACCAAGCTACCGCGCTCGAAAAATTAGGCCCCGAACGCCTCGCCGGCCGCACGACGTCGCACTACACGAACATGGGCGGCATGTTCGGCGGCTTCACCGCAGCGGTCCTGATGCGCGCGGTGATGGAAGACGAACGCCGCCAAGGCGCGCCGATCGCGCTCACGGTCAACTACTGCGCCGCGCTCGTCGAGGGCGAATTCGAAATCACCTGCCGCGAACGCCGCACCGGAAAATCGACGCAACACTGGTCGCTCGAACTCACGCAAGGGGGCAAGGTCGCGGCCACGGCCAGCGTCGTCTGCGGCATGCGCCGCGAAGTCTGGTCGCACGTCACCGCGCACCCGCCGAAAATCGCACCCGCCGACCAAGTCCCGGTCTTCGACTTCGGCAACCGCTTCGGCTGGCTCTCGTGCTACGAGATGCGCTTCGCGAAAGGCGAGGTCGACTTCACCTCCCGCGAACCAAACGCCAACCTCCGCGAGCCCGTCACGCAAGTCTGGATGCGCGACAAACCCAACCGCCCCCTCGACTACGTGTCGCTGGCAGCGCTCAGCGACGCCTTCATCATCCGCGCCTTCGTCGTCCGCAACGTCTTCGTCCCCGTCGGCACTGTGTCCCTGACAACCTTCTTCCACGCCGGCGAAGACCAGATGAAGGCCCAAGGCTCCGACCCGTTGCTCGGCCACGCCACCGCCCATATTTTTGCCGGCGGCTTCTTCGACCAAGCCGCGGAATTGTGGGGCAGGGACGGCCGCCTCCTTGCGACCTCGACGCAGATCGTGTGGTATAAGGAATAGATGAGCGAAACACCGCCCGACCGCCTGGCCGCCTCGCCGGGCAGCCCGTACTACGACGAAGCCCTGCTGACGCGCGGCGTCGGCATCCGCTTCAACGGCGTCGAAAAAACCAACGTCGAAGAATACTGCGTCTCGGAAGGCTGGGTGCGCCTAGCCGTCGGCACCGGTCGCGACCGCAAGGGCAACCCCATGACCATCAAGCTCAAGGGCAAGGTCGAACCCTACTTCAAGGAAGAAGCCTAAGCCGAAGCCCGATGCGACCCCGGCTGATACCGGTGCGTCCCCCGATGATGCAAACGATCGGTCGGCAAAATGGTCCCAGGCTCAAACGTAGGCCCCGACTTCAGCTTCGCGTAAAGCGACCCAAAATCCTTATACGTCTCCTGAAACAGCTGATCGAAGGAGTCGATAACGAAATAGCTCTCCTGAAAATCGTCGATCCGATATTTCGTCCGCATCACCCGCTCAAGCTCAAACCCAATCCGGTTGGGCGATCCATCCTCGACCGAGTAAACGGACTCCGCGCTCGACGAGGCGATCCCCGAACCGAAGATCCGCAAGCCCTCAGGCTTCGCGATCAACCCGAACTCGACGGTGTACCAATAGAGCCGCGCCAAGTTCGTCAAAGCGCCAAGCCCCTGCGCCCGAAGTCCGCCCTTGCCGTAAGCCTCCATGTAATCGGCAAACACGGGCAGCGCGAGCATCGGCACATGCCCGAACACGTCGTGAAAAACATCCGGCTCTTCGATGTAATCCAACTGATCCGGCCGGCGAATAAACTGCCCAGCCGGAAACCGCCGGTTCGCCAGATGCTCGAAGAAAATCGCATCCGGCACCAAGGACGGCACCGCCACCACCCGCCAGCGCGTCAGCTTGTAGAGTGCGTCCGACAACCGCTCCATATCCGGGATCTGCTCGTCGCCGATCTTTAGCGCCTTGAGCCCGTGCAGAAACTCATCGCACGCGCGCCCGGGCAGGATCTTCTCCATCCGCCGATAAAGCGTCCGCCACGTCGCGTGCTCCTCGCGCGAATAGCGGTCCCAATGCTGATCAATGGTGAAGTCGGCGCGAATCTCCGGATGCCGCGCCCGGTGCAGTTCGATCGAGGGCATTGCTGCCACCTGGTGTATCGCACAGCGCCGACGTGGCGTAGAGGCCGCGGGCCGCGCGAAAGTTGCTGTCTGAAAGCAATGTAGCAACCGGCGGCGGCGTTCTCAACCAGCGCTATGCCGCGGCAACTCGATGACGGCGCGCAGACCCGGCCCAGCGGACTCCAGAACCAGCCGCCCCCGGTGCAGCTTCGCACACGCGGCAACCAGCGCCAGCCCCAACCCCTTGCCGTCGGTCTCGCGATCCCGCGCCAACCGCTCGAACGGCTTCAACGCCGTTGCCCGATCGCCTTCGGGAATACCCGGCCCGTTATCTTCGACGATCAGCCGAACGACGGCGCCGTCGCCCTCCAAGCGCACCGCGATCGCCGCACCCTCCGGCGAAAACTTGATCGCGTTCTCGATCAGATTGCCGACCGCCTGTCGCAGCAGCGTACTGTGTCCCTCAACCGTCGCCGACGCCGCCTGCGCGAGCAGCGCCTGCGTCTTATCTTCGGCAACCGGCCCGAACAGCTCGACCACGTCACGCACGATATCGCCGAGATCGACGGCCTCGAACGCGTCTGCGCCGACGCCCGACTCCGCACGTGTAATCTCCAGCAACGCGTTGAACGTCGCGAGCGCGCCGTCGATCTCGTTGTCGGCGCGCGCCAGCGCCAACTGCCGCTCACCCGCGTCGCCCGACGACTGCGCGCGCTCCAGATCGGCCTTCACACGTTGAAACGGCAGGCGCAGATCATGCGCAATCGCCTCCGTCACCATGCGCATCTGATCGATATGCGTCTCGTTGCGGTCGAGCATGGAGTTCAGAACCCCGCTCAACCGGTCCAGCTCGTTGTCCTCGCCGCGCAAAGGCACGCGCTCATGCAAATTGCCGGCAATGATACGCCGAGCCGTCGCGGCAATCGCATCAATGCGCTTCAGCACCACGCGGTTGAGCAACACGCCGAGCACGATCGCCACCGCAAGCAACACGACCAGCGCGGCCACCATCGCCTCGACCAACGCCGATTGCACCGTGTGCAATCCGGTCTGATCGCGCCCGACCAACACCTTCGCGCCATCGCGCAGCACAACGGCCCGCCCGAACCCCGTCACGGGCTGGCCATGCTGGCGCTTGAACGTGGCGATCGGCCGCCACGATCCGTCGGCGACAGCGGCATCCGGCCAATCCACATCGCCGGCGAGATAACGGCCGCTGGGGTCGATCAACGCATGTATGGGTAAGTCGTCGTTCGGCACCGAAAGTCGCCGCTCGATCGTGCGCACCAGCGCCGCGCGGCCCTCCTCACGATCAATGGTCTGCAGCAACTGGAGCTCGGAGTCGACGACCGTCGCCTGCCGCATGGTCAAGATCGTATCGACGCGCGCTTCGACGAACAGGAACGCTGCCACCGACATCGCCGCAACAACCGCAACCGCGGCCACCGCCAAAAGCACGGCGCGGTTCGACAGAAAGCGGCGAGAGCCTGCGGTCATGGCGCCTTGGACAAGCGATAACCGACACCGCGGATCGTGTGCAGCAGCGGCTTGTCGAAATCCTCATCGACCTTCTTGCGCAACCGGCTGACATGCGTGTCGATGATGTTGGTATGCGGCTCGTTGCGATAATCCCACACGCCCTCAAGCAGCATGGTCCGCGTCACGACTTGTTCCTTATGCCGCAAAAAATATTCCAGCAGCTTGAACTCGCGCGGCAACAACACGATCTCGCGCCCCGCTCGCGTCACGCGCCGGCTCGAGAGGCTAAGCTCAAGATCGGCGCACGACAGAACTTCGAGCGCGGCCATCGGCGCCTTGCGTTTCAGCACCGCGTCCGCCCGCGCGTGCAACTCGGAAAAATGAAACGGCTTCGTCACATAATCGTCGCCGCCGGCGCGCAGTCCCTTCACGCGCTCATCCACCTGCGCGATCGCCGATAGAATAATCACCGGCGTCTCAAGCCCCGCCCCGCGCAACGTCTTCAGAATCTCCAGCCCGTCGATGCCGGGCAAATTGCGATCCAGAATGACCAGGTCGAACGACGCCTGCCGCGCCAGCTCAAGCCCGTCGCGCCCGTCGGCCTCGCGCTCCACCGTCCAACCCAGTTGCTCGAAACCGTCGCCGACATAGTCGCGAGTGCTGCGGTCGTCTTCGATGATGAGCATTCGCCGGGTCACGCCGTCTCTCGTCTCGCGTTCGCGAAGCCGCGAATCTATCACACACGCCACGCTACGGCCGCCTATCTCCGTCGCCGTCCAGGAGCGAGGACAAAAACGCGGCCGACCAACCCAGCAGCAAAATGCCGACCAGCGGCGTCACGCTGGCCAACAGTCTCACGGCGCCGAGAGGATATATGTCGCCGTAGCCCAGCGACGAATACGTTTCGGCCGCATAGTAAAAATAGTCCATCGGCGCCATCGACCGGTTGTTCGCGAACGAACCCAACCCGAGGTCATTGACCGCAAAGTAGAACGCGACGGCAAACAAAGCGATTTCCGCCAGATGCGCGCCGATCAATGCGCTGATCGCCCAAGCGAGCGCCCGCCGGTCCGTGCGCTTCGCCTGCCGTGCGAACCGCGCCAGCATGCGCAACACATCGTAGTGGGCAAACACGGAACCGAACACGGCGATAAGAGAAAGCGCCATCGTCAGCAGGATCGTCATGCGCCACTCGATCCCTGCAAGAATACGACTGAAACAAAAAAACCCGCGGCAGCCCGATTCAGATTGGAGAGAAGCTGTGATCGGGGATCTGCCGCGGGCTTCAGGCGTGTACCGGGGAGGAAACCCGCCTGAGATGACGTGGCGAACGTTGCGATCGGAAAACGTCCGCCACGAATGGCCGCGGGCGCCGGGACGAGGGCTTCGGACCGGCGCACCGCAGTGCGCGCGGCCGCCGCTCTCGCAGCCGCACGCGAACCGGTCGTGCTACGTCGGCGTTACACCCAAGAGCTTGAGCGCCGATTCATAGTCGCTGACGCCCTTTTTCAGATCGGACGTCTTCTTCGACTTGCACAACGTTTCGCCCTTTGCGGCATCGGCCTTGGCCTTGCCGAGACTCGCGTTGGTGGCGTTCGCTGCTTCAGCCGTCTTCCATTGATCGGCAAGCGTGGTGCAACGCGCGCCGTAGTCGACCTTCGTGGTAGTTGACGTGGCTGCGACCTTAACGGGCGTGGCTGTGGCCGCGTAGGCGCTGGCCGAACCGACAAGAGCGACCGCCAAAGCGGCGCCGGCAAGAATGCGGATCATGGGCTGTTTTCCTTCTCGAAACGCGGAACGATCGTCCGCTGTCCTGAGAGGTAACGCGCCAACCTGACAGCCGCCTGGAGCCTTTATGAACTCGTGTTTAGGCCGAAGGCGCTAAGCGCGTCGTCGACGGCATCCGCCAAGGCCGCGGCCATGGTCGCAAAACTGGAGCAGCCCTCCGCGACCGAGGCGTTCCGCGGGTAACCAAAATAGGCGTCAGGTCCGCCCGCCTCCGCGAAGGTGGTGGCGCCCTTCGCGAACGCGGTCGTCAGGCTCGCGGGATTGTCGGCCAGCCCACGCCGCGCATCGTCGTCGACAAGATCGGGACGCGACGCCATCACGAGACTCGTCTCGTATTGTCCGGCGTGACAAGCCCCGGACTGAAACTCTTCGGTCAACGTCTGCGCCAACTTACGCCGCGTGAAATCCGGAAACGCGACCGGCAACCCCAGCGCCGCGACATCACGCGCCGCGTCGCGCAGCATCGCGACGTTCGCGGGATCGAAGTGACTGTTGGCAAGCGCCAAGCATGCAAAGCCCTGGCGCCTCAAGTTACCCGCAATATCCAGCAACAGGGCCTTCGCCGTGGCCGCACCGATCGTGATCGTGCCGGCAAACGCCTCCGCGTACTTGGCCGGCGCATAAGCAAGCGGCGGCAAGACGGTCGCCGCATACCCGCGCGCCGCGAGGAGGGGCAGGGCATGCACCGCCATCCCTTCGCTGATCAGCACATCCGTGTTGAGCGGCAGATGCGGCCCATGCGCCTCGGTCGCCCCGCACGGCAGAATGGCGACGACGGGTTTTCCGGCCTTCAGCGCATCGCGCACCGCGGTCCAAGCGTTGTCGCCGAAAGCAGGCTTCATCCGTGTTCAGCCTTTAGCTTCTTGCGATCAACCTTGTCGCGATCATTGCGGGGCAGAGGCTTGTCGACGAACCTCACCCAATGCGGCGCCTTGTACCGCGCAAGCTTAGCCTTGGCGAACGCGATCAGATCGGCCTCGCTCGCCGCGCGCGCCGTCTTCAGCACGACAACGGCAAGCGGCTTCTCAAGCCCCGCATCGTCGCGCCGCCCGACGACGCAGCACTCGCGCACCGCCTCATGCTGCATCAGGCAATTCTCGACCTCCAGCGGGCTCACATAAATGCCGCCGCTCTTGATCAAATCGTCGCCGCGTCCCTCATAGTGCCAATAGCCGTCGGAGTCCTGCCGGAACTTGTCGCCGCTGACGATCCAGCCGCCACGCAGATGTTCCTTCGATTTCTCGTAAGCCGCGTGATAGTGCGTCGCCGCGGAATCCCCTTTGAGCCACAGTGTCCCCACATCGCCCTGCGCAACCGCGTTGCCGTCATCGTCGACAAGCTTCGCTTCATAGCCGGGCACCAGCTTGCCCAAGCTCCCCGGCCGGATGTCGCCCGGCCGGTTGCTGATATAGATATGAAAACTCTCCGCACTGCCGATACCGTCGATGATCGGCACGCCGAACGCGCGATCCCATCGCTCATGCAGCTCGCGCGGCAAAGCTTCCCCGGCGCTCCACATAAAACGCACGCTCGACAGATCACGCCGCGCGCCGTCCGGCGCTTGCAGCATCTTGTTGATCAAGGTCGGCACGCTCGTGAACACCGTCGGCTTATGCTTCTCGATCAGATCGAACAGCAATTCAGGCGTCGGCTGCTCACGAAATAAAACCGTCGTCCCGCCGACGGCGAACGGAAACATCACGTTCGTGCCGGTCGCGTAGCCGAAAAACAGCCGCGGCCCCGAAATCGTGACATCGCTCTCGCGCATCCCGATGAATCGCTTCGCATAGACCTCGGTGTTAAACGGGAAATGAAAATGGCAATGCACCGCGCCCTTACTTTGCCCCGTCGTCCCGCTCGTGAACAGCCACACGGCAGGATCGTCCTTGCGCGTCGGCCACGGCTCAGCGCCTGACTTCGGCTTTCGCGCAATCCAAGCATCGAACGATGGATGACCGCCGGTATCGCGAGCCGCCACGATGACGTTGTCGCGTCCGCAATGGCGTGTATTGGCGAGCGCCGTCTCGAACGCCGGCAAACTCTGCTCGTCGACGAAGGCAAACTGCGGTTTCACATAGTCCAGATAATACGAGTAGTCCGCCGCCGGCAGTAGCGGGTTGATCTGCGTAACGACCGCCCCCGCCTTGATCGCGCCGAACCACGCGTAAACGAACTCCGGCCGGTCGGCCATGCACACGAGAACGCGCTGCTCTGGCAATAAGCCGTCGGACACGAGTTGACGCGCGACGCGCATGACATTGTCGGCTACCTCCGCATAGGTGATTGCGCCTCCTTCGAAATGAATCGCAACCTTGTCCCCGCGTCCCGCCTTGATATTCGAGAAGACGAAGTAGTCCGCCATGTTGAACGCATCTGGAAATGTCGGCGGCTGATAGGTCATCTCGCTCACCTCAAGCCACCTCGCCGCCGGCGACCGGCAGCGCGATTCCATTCACGGCGCCGGCCTCGTCGGATGCGAGCCACAACACAGCGGCAGCCACTTCATCCGGACGCACCAAACGCCCTTGCGGATTGGTCGCCGTGAACGTCGACAGCGCGTCCGCCTCCGACCGGTTCGAAGCTTTGCTGATCGTCTTAACGGCCGAAGCGACGATGTCGGTGTCGGTGAACCCCGGGCAAACCGCATTGACCGTCACGCCGCTCTTCGCAACCTCAAGCGCCAACGCCTTGGTCAATCCGACAACCGCATGCTTCGCGGCGACATACGCGCTCACATAGCGATAGCCGACGAGCCCCGCCGTGCTCGCCACATTGACGATCCGTCCCCGGCGCGCAGCCTTCATGTCCGGCAGCACCGCCTGCGAGCAATGCACCGCGCCCATCAGGTTGAGATCAATCGTATGCCGCCACGCATCGAGTCCCGTCTTCTCGAACGGTGCGGACGAAACCCCGCCCGCGTTGTTGACCAGCAATTGGATCGGCCCCAACGCGCTTGCCGCACGGTGCGCGGCGGCCTTCACCGCCGCCGCATCTGTGACGTCGACTGGCTGAACATGCAGGCCGGGCAGTCCGCGCGTCGCCGCGTCGAGCCTATCCCGGCTGCGCCCCGCGATGGTAACGCGCCACCCGGCGCCGGTCAGGGCCGTTGCGATGGCAAGGCCGATGCCGCTGCCGCCGCCGGTGACGAACGCATGTCTGCCGCCTTGCGCCACGAGCCCTTCTCCTTTGCGCCGGAAAGTAGTTTAAGCTGCGCCGTCAGAGCAACAACCGTACACCGCATCTCGCGCATGCACACCGCGCAGGAGAGCCGACTTATGAACCCAGCGACCTTCGCGCCGACGCACTTCCTGTGGGAATTCGCCGACGGCGTCGCCACGATCACGCTGAACCGCCCGGAGCGAAAGAACCCGCTGACGTTCGAATCCTACGCCGAGCTGCGCGACACGTTCCGCAACCTGGTCTACGCGCCGGCGGTCAAGGCGATCGTGATGCGCGGGGCAGGGGGCAATTTCTGCTCTGGCGGCGACGTCCACGAAATCATCGGCCCGCTGGTCCGAATGGACATGCCCGACCTGCTGAAATTCACGCGCATGACCGGCGACCTCGTGAAGGCGATGCGCGCTGCGCCGCAGCCGATCGTCGCCGCCATCAACGGCGTCTGCGCCGGCGCGGGCGCGATCATTGCCATGTCCTCCGACATCCGCCTCGCATCACCCGAAGCCAAGGTCGCGTTCCTCTTCAACCGCGTCGGCCTCGCCGGTTGCGACATGGGCGCCTGCGCGATGCTGCCGCGCATCATCGGCCAAGGCCGCGCCTCCGAACTTCTCTACTACGGCCGCAACATGACGGCGGAGGAGGGCGAACGCTGGGGATTCTTCAACAAGATCGTCGCCGCGACGGAGTTGGAAAAAGAAGCGCAAAGCTGGGCCGCACGTTTGGTTGCCGGCCCCGCCTTCGCCAACGCGATGACCAAGAACATGCTCCATCAGGAATGGAGTATGAGCATCGACATGGCGATCGAAGCCGAAGCGCAGGCTCAGGCGATCTGCATGCAGACAAAAGATTTCGAACGCGCCTACAAAGCGTTCGCCGCCAAACAACAACCCGTCTTCGAAGGCAACTAACCCATGCGCATCTTACAGCCCCATGGTTGGCCGCGTCCGCGCGGCTACTCGAACGGCATCGAAGCGGAAGGAATGCTGGTCTTCGTCGCCGGCCAAATCGGCTGGAACACCGAAGGCAAGTTCGAAGCGAAATCGTTCGGCGATCAATTCCGTCAGACCCTGATCAACACGCTCGCCGTACTGCGCGAAGGCGGCGCGGGCCCCGAACACATCACGCGCATGACCTGGTTCATCACCAGCCGCGACGAATACGAAGCCTCGCTCGTACAACTCGGCGCCGCGTGGAAGGAACTGATCGGCCCGAACTACCCCGCGATGTCGGTCATCATCGTCTCAGGTCTCGTCGAGCGCGAAGCAATGATCGAAATCGAGACCACGGCCGTCATCCCGCACGCGATCCTCCACCACGACGCCCGGCGCCACCCGTGAAGATCGCAATCGTCGGCGGCGGCCCAGGCGGACTCTATCTCGCGCTTCTGACCAAGAAGGCGCGCCCCGCCTGGCAAATCGACGTCTACGAGCAAAACCGCGCCGACGACACCTTCGGCTTCGGCGTGGTCTTCTCCGACGAAACGCTGGAAGAATTCCTCAGCCGCGATCCCGAATCCTACACACAGATCAGCGAAGCCTTCGCCTACTGGGACGACATCGTCATCCGCCACAAGGGCCGCGAGATCCGCTGCAGCGGCAACGGCTTCGCAGGTTGCTCGCGCTTAAGCCTGCTGAATATTCTGCAGCAACGCTGCAAAGACGTCGGCGTGACTATTCACTACCAAACGCCGATCGAAGATCTCGCACGCTTCGCCGACTGCGATGTCATCGCCGCCGCCGACGGCATCAATAGCCGCATCCGTGAAACCTACAAGGATCGCTTCAAACCAGCCGTCGAACTGAAAGCGAACAAGTTCGCCTGGCTAGGCTCGACGCGCCCCCTCGACGGCTTCACCTTCTTCTTCAAAGAAACAGAACACGGCCTCATCTGCGCGCACACGTATCAATACGAGCCGGGCGCATCCACGTGGGTGATGGAGATGAACCCGCAGGTCTGGACCGCCTTCGGTTTCGACAAACTGAACGAAGACGAGAGCGCGCGCCTGCTCGAAAAAATCTTCGCTGCCGAACTCGACGGCCACAAGCTCATCACCAACCGCTCCCTCTGGCGCAACTTCCCGCGCATCATGTGCGAGAACTGGTGGCACAAAAACATCGTCCTCTTGGGCGACGCGCAGGCGACAGCACACTTCTCGATCGGCTCCGGCACCAAACTCGCGATGGAATCCGCCATCGCCCTGTCCGACGCCCTCGTCGAGCACGCAGAGACATCCGTCGAGAACGCCTTCCGCGCCTACGACAAGGCCCGCCGCACAGAAATTCAAATCACGCAGCACAACGCCGAAGTCAGCCTCGCCTGGTTCGAGCACATGGAACGCTCGAACGACATGAAGCCCATGCAGTTCGCCATGGTCGTCATGTGCCGCGCCAAGAGCATCACCTGGGACAACCTCCTCGTCCGCGACGAAGCCTTCGTCAAAGCCTTCGAAGACGAATGGTACCAAACCCATGTCGAAGAGACGGGCATCGACTGCCGAACGACGCGTCCCACGCCGATGTTCACGCCGATAAAACTGCGCGACCTCACGATCCCGAACCGCGTCGTCGTCTCGCCGATGGCGCAGTACAGCGCGAAGGACGGCCTGCCGAACGACTGGCACTTCGTCCACTACACCTCGCGCGCACTGGGCGGCGCAGGCCTCGTCTACGTCGAGATGACATGTCCATCGCCTGACGCGCGTATCACGATGGGCTGCACCGGCCTGTGGAACGACGAACAAGAACGCGAGTTCGAACGCATCGCCGACTTCGTCCACGCCAACACGGCCGCGAAGCTCTGCATGCAACTCGGCCACGCCGGCCGCAAAGGCTCAACCCAACTCGGCTGGGAAAAAGAAAACACGCCGATCGCGAACGCGAGAGAGAACTGGCCGCTCCACTCCGCCTCGCCGTTGCCTTACGTTGAAGGCGTCAGCCAGCGGCCAGCGGAACTCGACCGCGCCACAATGGATCGCATCAAATCAGAATTCGTCGCTGCCACCCGCCGCACCGACCGCGCAGGCTTCGACATGCTGGAACTCCACTGCGCGCATGGCTACCTCTTCGCCAGCTTCCTCTCGCCGCTCACCAACAAGCGCACCGACGCATACGGCGGCTCTATCGAAAACCGCATCCGCTATCCGCTCGAGGTCTTCAAGGCGATGCGCGACGCCTGGCCGGCCGCCAAGCCGATGTCGATCCGCATCTCGGCCAGCGACTGGGCCGAAGGCGGCATCACCGAAGCCGACACCATCGCCATTGCCGACGCCTTCGCCGAAGCGGGCTGCGACCTCATCAGCACCTCATCCGGCCAAACCGTCGCCGACCAAAAGCCGACCTACGGCCGCATGTACCAAGTCCCGTTTGCGGAGACGATCCGCAACGTCGCGCGGATGAAGACAATGGCCGTCGGCGCCATCACCGAACCCGCGCAGGTCAACACGATCATCGCCTGCCGCCGCGCCGACCTTGTCGCGCTAGCGCGCCCGCACTTGGTCGACCCATATTTCACCCGCCACGCCGCTGCCTGGTACGGCGCCAAGATCGACACCCCGCCGCAATATCTGACGGGAATGTCCCAAGCCTATCGTGAATCCGAACGCGCACGGCAGAAACAGATCGATATGCAGCGCAAGGCGAAACCGCAGCATCGCCGCTAGCCCGCCTTTACCCTGTGCGTTCGCCCCCATTGCACGCCGCCCCAGCCCGGCATTGAATGGCCTATGTCCGCGCCACTCTTCCACATCGACGCCGACAGCGAACTGGGCCTGCGCGATCAGCTGCGCCAGAAGCTGGTCAGCGCCATCTTAAGCGGTACCTTTCCGCCCGGCGAACGCCTGCCGTCGTCGCGAAAACTGTCGGAGCAACTCGGCGTCGCCCGAAACACGGTGACACTGGCCTATCAGCAGCTCGTCGATGAAGGCTACCTCATCGCCCGCGAACGCAGCGGACTCTACGTCAACGAAGCCCTCGTCAAAGGTCGCGCCGACTTTGCCCGCGTCGCCGGCCGCGCCGAGACGGCGAAGTCCACTGTCTGGCGCAACCGGGTCAAAGCTGCGCCGCCCGCCATACGCCGCTTCCGCTTCCCGCCGAACTGGCAGAGCTACCCGTTCCCGTTCGTCGACGGCCGCTTCGACCGCTCGCTCTTCCCGGCAGCCGAATGGCGCGAAGCCAATCGCCTGGCGCTGGGGCTCCGCGAAATCCACCAATGGTCGACCGACAGTGGCGAGTCCGACGACCGCATGCTGATCGAAGAGATCCGCACCAAAATCCTTCCACGCCGTGGCATCCAAGCGAGCCCCGACGAAATCCTGGTGACCGTCGGCGCGCAACACGCACTCCATCTCCTGATCGAACTTCTCACCGACACGACAACGCCATGCGCCGTGGAAGAACCCGGCTCGCCCGACATGCGTGAACTGCTGCTGCGCCGCGGCGTCCCGATCGTCTCGCAGCATGTCGATAACGAGGGCATGGTCGTCGACGCGGCGCTCGACCGCTGCGCCATCGTCCACGTCACGCCAAGCCACCAGCGTCCGACCGGCGCGGTCATGTCCGTCGCGCGGCGCAAAGCGCTTCTCGCCAAAGCCGACGCGCACGACTTCGTCATCATCGAGGACGACTACGAATTCGACGTGAACGCCGACGACGCGCCGATACCCGCCTTGCGCAGCATCGACGCCGGCAATCGCGTCGCCTACGTCGCCAGCCTGTCGAAGGTCCTCGCCCCGAGCCTGCGCCTAGGCTTCATGGTCGCGCCTCCCGAAATCATCGCCGAAGCCCGCCGACTGCGTCAGCTCACGACGCGTAACCCGCCACTTAACAATCAACGCACAGCGGCGCTCTTCCTCTCACTCGGCCACTACAATTCGACGGTGGTGCGCACGAACCGCGTCTTCCACGACCGCCTCATCGCATTGCGCGACGCGCTCAACCACTACCTCCCGCAACTCATCGCCATCGACCCGATCCGCAGCGGCACGACCTACTGGGTGCGTGGCCCGTCGACGCTGAACGTGCCGGCCCTCATCCGCGAAGCCGAGGCGCGCGGCGTACTGATCGAACCGGTCGCGCACTATTTCGCCCGCGCCGATGCGCACGAAAACGTCTTCCGCATGGGCATCACCAGCCTGCCCATCGACCGCATCCGCGCTGGCGTCGCCGCACTCGCCGAAGTCATTCGCGACATGCTCGGTGGCGCTCAGCCCGCGGAGCAGGGCGTCTGGCTCACCGGCACCGCGTTGAAAGAAGCGATGTCCGGCGCAACGCTCCTCTATAAGACGGTCTACGGCGAACCCTGCTCGATCGAACTCCACCCCGACGGCTCGATGACCGGCCGCGCCGGATACGCCGACGAAGACCGCGATACCGGCCGCTGGTGGATCGACGACGACCGCTGGTTTCGCCAATGGAATAACTGGGCCTATGGCGAGCCGATTGGCTTCCACACCGCCATTGATGGCGACCGCGTCCGCTGGTTCAACACCGATCGGCGTTTGATCGACTCCGCCGTTATCTCTCGCCCCTAAGGCGAGCGGAAGAAGGTTAAAGAACCCGCCACAGCGAACTGGCACCATGCATGACGGCCAACTGGCTCTCATTGTAGTCCAGTTCGGGTGTCACCATCCAAATGCAACCATTGGACGACGATGCGCCGCTTCGCGATAGCAGGTCTTCAGCTCGAGCTGACCAAGCAGGACAACCTCGACATCCTGGAGCACGAAGTGCGCCTGGTGAAGGCGCGGTTTCCGTGGGTGGATATGGTCGTGTGGGGCGAACTCGCAGCCTTCGGCGCCGGCGTCGACGACGCGCAGCCGATGCCCGGTCCCGCCGAACAGCGCCTGCGCAAGATGGCGCGCGACAGCGGCGTCTGGCTCGTGCCCGGCTCGCTGTACGAAAGCGTCGACGCGCGTGTCTACAACACCACACCCGTGATCGACCCCGACGGCAACGTCGTCGCCCGCTATCGCAAGATGTTTCCCTTCCTGCCGTATGAGCAGGGCGTCGCGGCAGGCGATGAGTTCGTGACCTTCGACGTGCCCAACGTCGGGCGCTTCGGCGTCTCGATTTGTTACGACATGTGGTTCCCGGAAACGACACGAACGCTCGCCTTCCAAGGCGCGGAAGTGATCATCCACCCGACGATGACGAACACCATCGACCGCGACGTGGAGATCGCGATCGCCCGCGCCAACGCGGCGACGAACCAGTGCTACTTCATCGACGTCAACGTCGCGGGCCGTCTAGGCTATGGCCGTTCGGTGATCTGCGGCCCGGGCGGCGAGGTCATCCACCAAGCCGGCACGGCGCGCGAAATCATAGCCGTCGAACTCGACCTCGACCAAGTGAAAGCCGCGCGCGAACGCGGCTGGCATGGCCTCGGCCAAGTGATGAAGAGTTTCAGGGACAGCGACGTCGCGTTCCCGGCCCATCAGGCGGGCGCCGAGTCGGACGCGATGCGCGCGCTGGGACCGCTGCGCAAGCCGCTGTCGCAGCGTGACGAACAGCCGGAAACGGCAACGAAAACAGGCGGGCATTTGAGAATTGCGAAGACCTAAAAGGGTCGCGCGAGTGGGTAACAACAAGTTTGCGTAGTGCGGGGGCACACATGACAAAGACAAAGACGACGACAGCCGTGCGGCTGGTGGCGCTATTGGGAACGACGGCGCTGAGCACCGCCTTCGTCGCGGCGGCGCTCGCGGATGGGGCAAAGCCTGTGCAGACCGCTCAAGCGGAAACGCCGGCCCCTGCCGCAACGGCTGAGAAAGACAAGGTCGAGAAGGTCACCGTCACCGCGACGCGCCGTTCGAAGAACATTCTGAAGGTGCCCTACAACATTTCGACGATCTCAGGCAGCGAGATCGACGATCGCAAGATCCAAGACAACACCGAACTTCTGCGCTCGATCCCCGGCGTCTCCGTCGTCGACAAAGGCCAGCGTAACAACGGCGTCGTCACGAATATCCGTATCCGCGGCTTGAACGTCGACAGCTCGATTCTCGGCGACTACGCGGTCTCGGGCGTTTCGCCGGTTTCGACCTACATCAACGACACGCCGCTCTTCGCCAACCTGCTGCTCACCGATCTTGAGCGCGTCGAAGTCCTGCGTGGTCCGCAGGGCACGCTCTACGGCTCAGGTTCGCTGGGCGGCACCGTCCGCTACATCACGCGAGCGCCTATCCTCGGCGAATGGGAAGCCTACGGCACCGGCCACATTTCGCAGACCGCGGATTCGGATGGCACCAACTATCAGGTCGACGCTGTCGTCAACGTGCCGCTCGGCGAAACCGCCGCCCTGCGCGTCGTCGGCACACGCCGCTACTTCGCGGGCGTCACCGACTATCGCAACGTCTATGACCTCGATGCGAACGGCGCACCCGTCGCGCCGCTGGGGCTCGCCAATCCGGCGGCGAGCTATCACACCGTCGAAGACGCCGACAAATACGGGCTGTGGTACGGCCGCGCCAGCCTGCTCTGGAATCCGACCGAGAGCTTCGACGTGACGCTGAGCTACATCCATCAGTCGGATGACGTCGACGGCCGCCTCGCGCAGGCGCGCGGCTCCGACGGCTTCGGCGTTCCATATGCAGAGCGCCAATCGGGTTCGGTTCAGCTTGAACCGGCGACGCGCGACGTAGACGTCGCCTCGATGGAAGCAAACATCGACCTGGGCTTCGCGACACTGACGTCCAGCAGTTCGTGGTACGATCACTCCGGCGACAGCACGAGCGAAAATACCGGCTTCTATGCGCAGTTGGGCTTCCTCGCCTCCTACTTCAACTATCCGCGCCCGATGTCGTCGGCGGTGCGCACCTTCCAGGATGAATCACTGGTCGAAGAAGTGCGCCTGGTCTCGAACGGCGACAACGTCGTCGATTACATCGTCGGCTTCTACTACCAGGACCAAGACCGCGACTCGACGCAGAAGAGCATTCTGCGCGGCTTCAAACAGTGGTGGGACACGGCGTTCTGCGGCGGCGTCCCGGCCTGCGTCGCGGCCGTATCAGGCGACGTCGACTTCGACTATAGCCGATCCGAAACATTCACGGACAAGGCGATCTTCGGCGAACTCACGTGGAATATCACGCCGACGTTCCAGGCCACCGGCGGCATGCGCTACTTCGACAACGAGTCCGAGAACGACACGTTTCTCGCGCTCCCGCTCTATACGGGTTTGTTCGCGCCGACCTCGCCGAAATTCCAATCCGGCGAAGACGACGTGCTGTTCAAGGCGAACTTGTCGTGGACCTTCGCGGAAGACCAATTGCTCTACGCCGTTTACTCCGAAGGCTACCGCCGCGGTGGTACGAACGCGGTGCCGACAGCCGGCACGTTCGCAGAGCCGGCGGCCTATCAGGTCTACACATCCGACCGCTCGGCCAACTATGAAGTCGGCATCAAAGGCGCGTTGGGTTCGTTCCGCTACGGCGCGACGGCGTTCTATCTCGACTGGGAAGACCCGCAGCTCAGCACCGCAACGCCCACTTGGGGCTTCTACGCCACCGTCAACGGCAAGTCGGCGCGCAGCTACGGCCTCGAACTCGAAGCGCAAGGCCGCCTCGGCGACAACATCCGTTATGGCGCAGGCTACACCTACGTGAACTCGGAACTGTCGGAAGCGCTGTCGCTGGTCGGCCTCGCACCGGCGTTGACGGTCCCCAAAGGCACGCAGCTGCCCGGCACGCCGGAACACAGCTTCAACGTCTTCGCCGACTACTCGACACCGGTCAGCGACGATATGATGCTGGTCTTGCGCGGCGACGGCTTCTGGCAGTCGGAAACCGAAAACGCGCTTAGCGTCTCGCCCCGCTTCGCCGAAACGCTCGACGCCTTCGCGATCTGGAACGCCTCGGCGAGCCTCCAGTTCGCTCACTTCGACGCCACGCTCTGGGTGAAGAACGTGTTTGACGAAGAAGGCATCACCGGCGTCTACACGGAAGGCTATATGGGAACGCGGCCCGTCCCGTCGCAATACTACGGCAACGGCTCGAAGGAACTGATCGCCCTGCCGCGGACGATCGGCCTGTCGCTCTCCTACCGTTACTGACCGAAGGCGGCCGAAGATGACATCTTCGGCCGCGCCTCGTTTCGCGGGTATGCTCGCCGCGGAGCAAACGAGGGCGAAGGTGAGCGCAGCGGATACAATGCTGAAAGCGGCATGGTCGCAAATTGGCCAGGGCCAATTCGATTTGGCGCTTGCGGCCCTCGGCCGGCTTGAGGCGGACCCGATGCTACCGGCACCGGCGCTTCAGAGGCTCGGCGAACTCTACACCATCTGCAGCCGTCATGAGGACGCCCAACGCTGCTTCACCCGTGCGCTCGGCTTGGCGCCGAACGATGCTGCCTGTCAATTCAACGTCGCCACGTCTCTGATCGGCCAGGGCAAATTTGCCGACGCCGAAGTGCTTGTCGATCGCTTACTCGCTCAGCACCCGCGCGACTACGCCAGCTACTACACACGCGCCGGCCTGCGCCGCCAGACGGCCGAACGAAATCACGTCGATGAGATGCTCGCACTGTTGAAGGCGGGCGTGCCCGACGTGATGGGCGAGAGTTACGTCTGCTACGCGCTGGCGAAGGAGCTTGAGGATCTCGGCGAATACGACCAATCATTCGCCTATCTAAAGCGTGGCGCCGACAGCCGCCGCCGTCGCTTGAGCTATCGCGTCGAAGAAGACGAACGCGCAATCGACGAGATCGCCTCAGCCTTCACGCGCGAAACGCTGGCCGCCGCATCGCATGGATATTCGTCCAAGTTGCCGATCTTCGTACTGGGCCTGCCGCGCAGCGGGACCACCTTGGTCGATCGCATCCTCGACGCGCACGCCGACGTGGAAAGCCTCGGCGAAATCGCCGACTTCGGCGCGACGCTAACGCGTCTCGGCCGCGGCGCGCGCGACAAGTTCGACCTCATACGCCGTTCTGTCGGCATGGACATGACCGCGCTGGGGCAGGGCTATTGCGATAGCTTGCGCAGCCGCGGCGTGTCCGCCGCGCGACTGATCGACAAGACCCCGCACAACTACCTCTATGTCGGCCTCATCGCCCACGCCTTGCCCGACGCCTCGATCGTGCTCGTCCGCCGGCGACCGATGGAAGTGTGCTTTGCAATGTACAAGCAGCTGTTTCGCATGGGCTACCCGTTCTCCTACGACCTCGACGATCTTGCGCGCTATTACATAGCCTTCGATCGGCTCATGAAACATTGGCGCGCGCTCGCGCCGACAAATTTGATCGAGGTCGACTATGAGACGCTGGTCGCCGATCAAGAAGGCGAAACGCGCCGCCTACTCGCGGGTTGCGGCCTAACCTGGGACGAACGAGCGTTGTCGTTTCACGACAGCGATCGCCCTGTCGCCACCGCTAGCGCCGCGCAAGTACGCCAGCCCATCTACAAAACATCCGTCGGTCAATGGCGCCGCTACGAGAAGCAACTCGCGCCGCTCGCGGATGCGCTACGCCGCGCCGGCATCGACGTGGAGGGAACATGAAGCTGAGATTGCCGATCATCGTCGCCGGTCTATGCATGCTGGCCGCGCCGCTGCATGCCGAGACGCTGGTCGATGAAGACTTTCAGGACGGCAAGGCCGACGGCTGGGGCGGCACGGGCGAAGGCGACCTCCGCCTAACGACGTACGAAAAGAACGTGTCGATGCGCCTACAGAAGCGCGCGGCGGCGATCACCAAACTGTCGACCGAAGGCTACACGAACATCACGGTCGCCGTTTCGTTCGCCGCGATGTCGCTTGAGGGCAGCGAAGACTGCATCGCCGAGGCATCCGCCGACAACGGCACGACGTGGGCAAAACTCTTCGCGATCGGGGTGGCGCAAGCCGATGGCATCTCGCTCCATCGCGGCACGGGCACCGCGCCGGGCCTCGACAACAACACCGGCGTGTTGCTGCGTTTCAGCGTGCGCGGCGACGACGACAGCGACACCTGCTGGTTCGACGACGTCAAAGTCTCCGGCGACGCCAAACAAGCGCAACTCTCTCCCGCGGCGCGCATGAAGCTGGCCGATCTTCAGAAGGCCGAGCAAACCGCGACGCTCCGCCCCTTCGCCGCCTTTGCACCGCCAACGATGGCGCGTCCACCCTCGAACAAGCTCGAAGGTAAGCTCGTGCTGACGCCGACCACAGCCAAGAGTTTTAACGCTTTCCGTGACGTCTACGGCGACGCCGACGCCAACGGAAAGGCGGCGCAAACACTGCCGCCCTTCGCGTTCGAGTTCACCACGGACGGCGACCGCATCGTGCCGGCGGTTCGCGGACCGGTCGTCGGCACGCACGCGAATTGGGAATGGGTGCTGGAGCCCGGCCGCCTCTGGGATGAAGACGCCGGCGGCTTCACCCGCGCAAGCCTTCCCTTCGCACTTCAAGAACGCAACGCCAACTGCACACATCACGGCGCGCTGACCTTCGCCTTCAAGGCCGACGGCACAACCACCAACGCCGTCTATCAGATCGCCGCCGAAACCTGTGCCTATTTCAAATTCGATCTCGCCGGCTGGGCCCGCGCCACGTATCAGCCCCAAGCCGTGGCCAACGCGACGGACCTCGTCGCGGCGTACCGCACAGAAGTCGCGAGGCGCATGAAGACGGTACCGATCGCCGACCTCGCGCGTGACCATCCGGGCGCCGATCCGGCGCAATTCGGGTCCCGCCTCGAAATCGACGCCGGCGACATGACGGCCTACGGCTTCATCATCGACGGCAAACACTATGTCGGTGGTTGCGAGACACGCGCCGGCACGTATCCCGATTGCGATGTGTTGCCCCTACCATCCTATTCCACCGCGAAGTCCATCTTCGCCGGCCTCGCCGCCATGCGCATGGAGATGCTGTACCCCGGTGCACTGCAATCAAGCGTGGCCTCCCTCGTCCCGCAATGCGCGGCAGCGCGCTGGGGCGATGTGAAGCTGATCGATGCGCTCAATATGGCGACGGGCAACCTGGCATCGACAGGCATGGAGGTCGACGAACGCTCATCCGCCATGCTGCCGTTCTTCCGCGCCGATAATCACGCCGGAAAGATCAAGGTCGCGTGCGATATGTTCCCGCGCAAGGCAACGCCCGGATCGACCTTCGCTTATCACACCGTCGACACTTACATCCTTGGAACGGCGCTAAACGCGCTCTGGCGCCAGAAGCGCGGCGCGTCGGCCGACGTCTATCGTGACGTGCTGGTCGATCCGGTTTGGCGGCCGCTGGGCCTAAGCCCCGACATCTACACCACCAAACGCACCTACGACGACGCGCGCCAACCCTTCACGGGTTTCGGCCTGACCTACCATCGCGACGACATCGCCAAGATCGCTATCCTCCTAAACGAGAAGATGGGTGCATCGTTGTTCGACGAGCCAATGCTGAAAGCCGCACTGCAACGCGATCCCGCGAACCGCGGCCTGATCGCGAACGGCAAAAAATTCCGCTACCGCAACGGCTTCTGGGCCTGGAACGCGACCGAGTATCTAAAGTGCGCGAAGGAGACCTGGATCCCGTTCATGTCGGGCTTCGGCGGCATCTCTGTCGCGCTGATGCCGAACAACACGGTCTACTACTACTTCAGCGACGGCGACGTGTACGCGTGGGGCAGGGCCGCCGCTGAATCCAACCGCATTCGCAAATTCTGCTGACGGGGAACGCAATGACGACTTCGGCCGAACCACTGCCGCCCACGTCGCGCAGCGTCCTGCACGTCGCGCCCGACGGCATCGTCGCTAGCGTTCTGCTAGCTTTCTTAGCGACCGCCGGCATCTACTACGTCAATATCATGGCTGCCATCGTCGCCGGCCTCAAAGACGGCCTCGGCATCGCCGAAGCCGACGCCGGCATCATCGGGTCAGCCAACGTCTACGGCGCGGCGCTGGGCGCCTTCATGGCCGTCTTCGTCGTCAAGCGTTGGCCCTGGCGCCCCGTCGCGCTCGCCTCGCTGGTGCTGTTGATCGCGATCGACCTCATCTCGACGCAACTGCGCACAGCCGAACCGCTCATCGCAGTGCGCTTTCTGCACGGCTTCATCGGCGGCTGGCTTGTCGGCATCGCCTTCGCCGTCATCGCGCGCACCAAAAGCCCCGACCGCACCTTCGGCATGCTCCTCGTCGTGCAGTTCGGTTTGGGCGGCGTCGGCGTGATGTATCTGCCCGGCCTCGTGCCGGTCTACGGACCGCAGGTGCTGTTCCTCGCGCTCGCCGCGTTCAGCGCCGTGACCTTGATCATGACGCTCTTCCTCCCGGACTATGCAATCGCCCAAAGAGACCCCGCAGTGCCGGAAGTGAAAGCGCCGCCTATCCAAGTCTTGCCGCTCGCATCGACCCTGCTGGCCGTCTTCCTCTTCCAGGCGGGCAACATGGCGCTCGGCGCCTACATCATCGGCCTCGGCAAAAGCGCAGGCCTCGCCCCCGATTTCATCAGCACCACCTTAGGCATCGCCGCATGGATCGGTGCGGTCGGCGCGATCCTGGTCATCTGGCTCGGCACGCGCTACGGCCGCTTCTGGCCGCTCACGATAGCGCTCGTGCTCACTGTCATCGGCAACTGGGCATTCCACTTTAGCACCTCGGAAACCGTCTACGTCGTCGCCAACGTCGGCACCGCGATCACGTGGGCGTTCGTGATGCCCTATTTGTTCGGCATGTGCGCGACCTTCGACAAGGCCGGCCGAACCGCGGCGCTCGGCGGCTTCTTCTCCAAAATGGGATTGGCGACAGGCCCGTTCGCCGGCGCCTACCTGCTCGACGGTGTGGGGTACACGCTGTTGATCAACGTGGCGGTCCTCATGCTGGCCGCGTGCAGCTTCGCGGCCCTCGGCCCGGCAAGCGACCTAGACCGGAACATCCGTTCGTAGTCTTTGGAACGCCCATGACCGGCGGGAAATTTGACCCGCCCCGACATCTTCCGACTGCACGTCGACGAACGCGAAAAACCCGGGGTTGTTTAGACCGCCGGGGCGTTAACGATCCCGTTCGCGGATTATGCCGTTCGCCTCAAACAACTGCTTTCCCTAGCGCAACACACGCTCGCAAAATATTCGCTATCGAGAGAATGAATGTTGACAGCCCTCAACGAAGGAGCCAGCTTTCGAACCAAGCGCCGAAGTGCGCGGGCCAATGTTGGCAGGGGGATGGGGATGATGAAGCGTTATGCGTTGTGGATGAGTGCGTCCGTTTTGGCGTTGGCCTGGAGCGGCATCGCCGCAGCACAGCCGGCATCACCGCCGCCCGATACCAGCACCGATAAGCCGGCAGCTGAGAGCGACGACCGAGTCGAGAAAGTCGTCGTCACCTCCGAACGCCGGCGCACAAGCCTGCAGCGGACGCCCATCGCGGTGACCGTCATCACCGGCGAAGAGCTCGAGAACAAGGGCGTCACGAACGTCGACTCGCTGCAATTCGTCTCGCCCGGCGTGACGGTGAACAATTTCGGCCAAGGCATCGACTTCAACATCCGCGGCATCGGCAAGTCCGAGCACAACACGCAGACGACGACCGGCGTGATCACCTATCGCGACGGTGTTGCGGGCTTTCCTGGCTACTTTACCGCCGAGCCCTACTACGATATCGCGCGCGTCGAAATTCTCCGCGGGCCGCAAGGCACGTTCGTCGGTCAGAACGCGACCGGCGGCGCCGTCTTCGTCACCTCGAACAGCCCCGTCATCGATGGCGAATATCACGGTTATCTCGCAGGCCAGATCGGCAACTACAGCGACTTCGCCGTGCAAGGCGCGACGAACGTTCCCATCAACGATGAACTGGCCGCGCGCGTCGCCTTCAACGGCGAAATGCGCGACAGTTTCTACGACCTCAGCGGTCCATACACCGGCGACGACGGCGTGAAGATGCTCAGCGGCCGCATCGGGCTTCTGTGGCAGCCGACGAGCCAATTCTCCGCGCTGTTTAAGACCGATTACAACCATCTCGACTTCAGCGCCTATCCGTCCGTCGAGGTGCTCGCGCGTCGCGGGTCAACAGCGACGGGCGTAGCGCCCATACTCGCGAACAGAGATCTATTCGAGTTCCCGGTGAACGCGGACATGTACGCCCGCGACAAGTTCGGCCGCTCGTCGCTGAAGCTCGAGTATGCGTTCGAAGACGGCATGACCGTTCGCGCCATTACCGGCTATCAGTGGGGCAACACCGCCTATCGCACCGATCTCGACGGCAGGACGACCTCGATCTATGGCGAGCCGACCAACTGGACGTTCCGGGATTCCGTCGACGAGTTCATCTGGTCGCAAGAGGTGAATTTGATTTCGGCCGACGACGCGGCGTTGCGCTGGATTCTAGGCGCGTACGTCCAGGACGATCTGCATGACTTCCTGCCGGGCGAATTCGTGACCGGCGTGCCGGCGGGCAGCATTTTCACTGAGTACCGGCTCGAAGGCACGAACAAGGTTCAAAACCGCGCCGTCTTCGGTCAGGCCGGTTTCAACCTGTTTGACGATTTGGAGCTGCAAGTCGGCGCACGCTATTCCGACTCGTGGACGAAGAACGAAGGCTCGATTTCCCAGTACGGCCTTCCGCTCTTGATGCGGCAGAGCGAGAAATACTCGGCCATGTCGGGCAAGGTTTCGCTCAACTGGACCGTCGACGAGCACAATTTCCTCTACGCGTTCGCGGCAACCGGCTTCAAGCCCGGCGGCTTGAACGTGGACGTGGGCCTCGGCGCGCCGCCGCCGTTCAAGTCCGAGAAGGTGACTAACTACGAGGTCGGCTGGAAGGCCGGGTGGTTCGACGGCCATCTGCGCACGCAGCTCGACGCTTACTATAACGACTACGAAAACTTCCAAGTCATCATCGGCTATCCGCAGTACCCGACCTTCGGCTTCGAACTCAACGTGCCCGATACGACGAAGATCTACGGCTTCGAGGCGCAAGCTGAAGCCGTGTTCGGAAACTTCTCGGCCGATCTGGGCCTGGGCTGGATGCATAGCGAATTGGGCGCCTTCTGGGCCGTGGATCCGCGCAATGCGCCTCCAACCGCTGTCGCGAACATCTCGCAGTGCGACGTCACGCGCGGGCCGATCAGTTCGTTCCCCGCCATCGATCCTACATGGGGCGCCTTCATGGCCCCGTACTGCCGCTATCTGGGCGGCAAGGACCAAACCTATGCGCCCGAGTTCACGTTTAACATCGGCGCCCAATACATCTTCGAACTTGGCGACGGCCAAACGCTCACGCCGCGGGTCAACTTCGGACACGTGTCGCAGCAATGGGCTACGCTGTTCGAAGACGCGTCGCGCGGCGACCGGATCGAAGATCGCAATATCATCAATGCCCAGCTCGCCTGGTCGAACGGCGAATGGACGGCAACTCTCTATTCGACGAACTTGACCGATCAGCATTACGCGGCGGCGCTTAACTCCAATATGTACTTCGCCGGGCCGCCGCGTCAGTTCGGCCTGCGCCTTATGAAAGTGTTCTGACCCCGTAAACTGCTCGGCCGCCGTCCTGTCCCACCTCAGGCGGCGGCCGAATTTTTCGGAACGGAGAAAATGCAACCCTACGCCCTGACGATCGACAAATTCCTCGACCACGCAGCGAAGTGGTCGGGCGAACGGGAGATCGTCACGGCCGACGCGGGCGAGGCCATCAGCCGTATCGGTTACGCCACGTTGCGGGAACGCAGCAACCGTCTGTCGGGGGCGCTGCTCTCGCTGGGTCTTGAAGCCGGCGACCACGTCGGGACGCTGGCCTGGAACACGCAGCATCATCTGGAGATGCACTTTGCGTTGATGGGGGCGGGGCTTGTCTGTCACACGCTCAATCCGCGCCTCACCGTCGCCCACCTCGCAATGATGATCAACGAGGCCGAGGATCGCGCGCTCGCTGTTTCGTCGAACCTCGTGCCGCTGCTCATCGAACTGGCGCCGCATTGTCCGACGCTGGAGCATGTCATCGTCATGGACGACGTGCACGGCGAGTTCAACCTGCGCAGCGCACGCGTCTGGATGCACGATGCGTTGCTGGAGTCGCGCGGTGCACCGGCGCGCTGGGGCGATTTCGACGAGAACTCGGTCGCGGGCCTTTGCTTCACGTCCGGCACGACGGGAAAGCCGAAGGGCGTGCTCTATACGCACCGCTCCAACTACCTGCACACCTTGCGCTCGCTGCAGGGCGATGCGACGGCGTTGACGGGCAGCGACGTCGTGCTTGTCGCCGTGCCGATGTTCCATGCCAACGGGTGGGGCATGCCGCTCGCCGCGCCGACCGTCGGCGCGAAGATGGTTCTGCCCGGTCGCCACCTCGACGGCGCCAGCTTGGCAAAATTAATGCGCGATGAGGCGGTCACCTTCGCCGTCGGCGTGCAAACGGTTTGGCTGGGCGTGCTCGATCATCTCGACGCGACCGGCGGCGAGCTTCCGGCGTTGAAGCGCGTGCTCATCGGCGGTTCGAAATGCCCCGAAGCGTTGATCCGCCGGATGGAAGAACGGCTCGGCGCGCGCGTCCAGACGAGTTGGGGCATGACCGAGCTGTCGCCCATGGGCACGATCGCGCCGGCCGACGAGATTTCCGCGGGCGCGTCGGGCCGCCCGCCCATGGGGCTCGATCTGAAACTCACCGACGCCAACGGCGTCACGCTGAAACAGCAGCGCGGTACGGTCGGCCACCTCAAAGCGAAAGGCGCCAGCGTCGTCGCCCGCTACTTCAAGGCCGAACAGGATGCGCTCGACAGCGAAGGCTATTTCGACACCGGCGACCTCGCGACGATCGACGAGGACGGTAATCTCACGATCTGCGGCCGGTCGAAGGATCTGATCAAGTCCGGCGGCGAATGGATCAACCCGGCCGAGATCGAGGACATCGTCGGGCGGCATCCGGCCGTCGGTCAGGTCGCGGTGATTGGCCGCCTGGACGAAAAGTGGGGCGAGCGGCCGGTGCTGATCATGGAACCGCGGCGCGGCCAATCGCTCGATGCACGGGTGTTACTCGCGGCACTGCGCGGTAAAGTAGCAGATTGGTGGATTCCCGATCAGGCGCTGTGGGTCGAGTCCATGCCGCTGGCCGCAACCGGCAAGATCGATAAGAATCGCCTGCGTGCCGATTATGACAACGGGTCAATTTCAGCTCACGGAGGCAAGTAGGCGGTGGATTTGACAGAGGCGACCTTCCCGGAACAAAAAGAGGGGATGTCAGAAACCGCAACCGTCAAGCGTCCCCGCCGCACCAAGGCGGAGCAGCGCGCCGCAAGCTTGGAGCAAATCCTCGACGCGGCGGAGTACCTGTTCTCCAAACACGGCCTCTACGGGGTCACCCTGCGCGACGTCGCCGAGCGCGTCGGCATCCACACGACGCTGCTGCACTACTACTTCAAGGACAAGACGAACCTGTTCGAAGAAGTCTTCGCGCGGCGGGCGCCGATCACAAGTGGCCGCCGCATGGTGGCGCTGGAGCAGTACGAGGCGTCGTGCGGCGGCAAGCCGACGGTCGAGGGCGCGCTACGCGCGTTCCTGGACACCGACCTCGACCTCTATTACGAGGGCGGCGAAGGCTTGATGAACTACGCCGCCTTCGGCGCGCAGGCCAGCAACACGCCCGAAGGCGCAAAGCTGATGGACATTCACTTCGACCCCGTCGTTTTGAAACTGATCAGCATCTTAAAGCGCGCGCTGCCCGACTACAGCGACGAGGACCTCTTCTGGGGCTATCATTTCGTGACGGGCGCGCTGATGAACACGCTCGCCAACACCGGCCGCATCAACCGCCTCTCCGGCGGGTTGTGCGACTCCGGCGATTTTCCGGCGATCAAGAAACGGATGGCCAAGTTCATGGCCGCCGGATTCTTGTCGCTCAAGGACAAGCCGCCCCAAGGGTAGGCGACACCAAGCCCGTGTTCCAATTCCATTGCTGGTCGCCGTTCTTGCGGCGGCGGCAGACGGCTTCCTCGTGCAATTCGAACATGCCGGGGAAGAGATCGCTCGCGCCCTTCGGTGCATCGGCGAAATGCATGTAGGCGCCTGTTGTGCCGTAGGGCGCCCAGGTGGCCTCGTTTGCGGCCGTCGGCGTGCCGGTCTTGGCGAAGCTCGTCCAATAGCCGACCATCGCGTCGGAGAGACGCGCTTCTTGCGGCGTCTCTGGAATCTTGGGCCAGAACTGCGGCGTGCGATCCCTGTTGCCGAACATGAAGGGCAACTCGCTGGCGTGGAAGGCGTGCAGGCCTGCCTCATCTGCCGCCGGGTAGCCGTGATCGAACAGATAGAGATAGGACGGCGCCGTCGCCGCCTGTTTGAGCGCAAGCCGCTCAGCCGTCCAGCCATAGAGAGCGTCGCGCGTCGTCGCGAAGATGCTCTCCTGCATATTGGAGCTTGGATACAGCCGCAGGAACTCGGCGGCGAGATCGCCGTATTTTTCGCGGATGGTGGCTTCGTAGGCCGCCGCGCTCGAGGGGACCGGCGGGGCCAGAATGGTCAGCGAGCGGATCTCTCCGGCGTTGAACCCGGCGAGCAACGGCACATGCGCCTGCTCGCCTTTGTCGAAGGTATCGACCAGTTGGCGCGGCAAGATCTTTCCGTCGACGTTGCCGAGCGGCAGATAGCGGGCCATGGCCGCGCTATCGACCAGCGTCTGCGCGTCCATCTTGCGCAACGCGCCGATGTTCGTCGCGCCCAGCGTGGTGAGGAGTCTGGCGCCCAGCATCTCCGCCGGCGTCTCGCCGAACTTGCGCTCGCGCAGTTCGGGCATCGACACCATGTACGAGCTCTGCGCGATCGCTTTGGCGAACAGACCGCGCGCCGCGGGTGAGGCCACGAGGTAGACGACGCTCAAGCCGCCGGCGGATTCGCCGGCGATCGTCACGTTCGCCGGATCGCCGCCGAAGGCTTCGATGTTGCGCTGAACCCATTTCAGCGCCTCGACCTGATCCAAGATGCCGTAGTTGCCGGAGATCTTTAGCGGCGACTCGTTACTGAGCTGCGGATGCGCGAGATAGCCCAGCACGCCGAGGCGATAGTTGATCGTGACGACAATGACGCCGCGCTGCGCCAGGCGCGCGCCGTCGTAGAGCGAATCTTTGCTGGATCCGCCGGTAAACGAGCCGCCGTGAATCCAGACGAACACCGGCGCTTTGCGCGCGTCGGCCGGCGTCCAGATGTTCAGCGTCAGGCAATCCTCGCTCGTCGCGCCAATGTCTTGCGTGTAGACGCTCTTGAACTTGAAGCTGGGCTGCACGCAGGCGGGGCCGAAGTCGACAGCGGCCTTGACGCCCTGCCATGGCGGCATCGCCATCGGCGCGCGCCAGCGGCCTTGGCCGACCGGCGGCACGGCATAAGGAATGCCTTTGAAAACGCGCAGCGCGCCTTGGGCCGTGCCTTGTACGGCGCCGGCAGGCGACGTCACCACGGGGGCGGTCTCGGCGTAGGAGGATGTGGCGAGAGAGGCGGCCGCGGCGGCCCACACGATCAGACGACGCAACGACATCATCAGACAGCTCCAGCTTTTGGGCCTTGGCGTCGTAGCACGCGGGCCAACCATATGAAGAGCACGATCGCTAAACCGTAAAACGGCGTGAGCGTGTATAGGGCGATTTGCAGGGAGTGATCGGGATAGCTGGCGCGGAAGAAATCGCTGGCCGCCCCGACGTACGTGGGTCCAAACCCTAAGCCGATCATGTTCATGATGAGGAGCAGCAACGCGCCCGACATCACGCGCTGATCTGGCTTTACCTCTTGCTGAACGAAGGTCACCGCCGACGACAGATAGAAGTAGTTGAGGAACGTCGGGCCGATCAGAAAGAGCAGGGCGGTCTGCCACGCCGGCGCCCAAACAAATCCGACGTACAGCGGTACGGCGAGGACGAGCGATACGGCCGGTATCACGGCGTAAGCCTGCTTTGATCGCCGCGTGAAGCGGTCGATCAACCAGCCTGAGGCGAAGATGCCGGCGCTCATGGCGATGCCGACGATCAGCGCGTAGTAGATCGCGACCTGATCCAAGGTCATGCCCTTTTCGCGCATCAGAAACAGCACGGTGAAATTGCCCATGCCGTAGGTGATGAACTGCGTCGCGCCGCTGCCGAGCGCCATGAGCATCAGTTCGCGGCGCGAGAAAAACATCGCCAGGGTTTGGAGGAAGCCCGACTTTTTCTCAGCCGGCGCCGCCGCGCGATCAAGCCCGCCGCGCGGCGGCTCTCGCACCATGAGAACGAGCGCCAGCGCCGCAAAGAGGCCCACTGCACCAAGCACGACGAAGGCGGTCCGCCAGCTAAACGCCGCGGCGATCGACGCGCCGAACGCGACGCCCAGCGCCGCGCCGATAGGCGGGCCGAGGTTGAAAAGGCCGAGCGCCGTGCCGCGGCGGCTGGGCGGGAAGTAGTCGGAGATGATTGCGTAGGACGGCGGCACACCGCCTGCCTCGCCGACGCCGACGGTCATCCGCGCGATGACAAGCTCCGGATAGGTTCTCGAAAGGCCGCACGCTATCGTCGCGGCGCTCCACAGTCCGCACGCGATCGACAGCACGTAGATGCGATTGGTTCGGTCGGCCAACCAACCGACGGGAATGGAAATGAAGCAGTAGAAGAGCGCGAAGTAGAGTCCGCCGATCAAACCCAACTGGCTGTCGGTGACGTTCAACGTATCTTGAATCGGCTTGGCCAGGATCGACAGCAATTGCCGGTCCAAGAAATTCAGAACGTAGATGAAGCACAGCATGCCGAGCGCGAGCCAGGCGCCTTCGCGAGGCGCCGTCGACTGCGCATCCAATTCGATGTCGCCCTGGCCAAGGCGCCCAGCCGGCGTCGAGAGTTTATGTACGGCCGTCATTCAATGGCCGCGCTTGGCGCGAGACCTACGGTGGCCAGTTTGACGAGAACGCTGAGCAAGCGCTGCGTTACGCGCGCAGCCGCGGCCATATACTGCACCGGACCCCTCCCCATGTAAGTCGATCTCAGCGCCGACTTTGAGCCCATCATGGAGGCGTTCACGGGTGTCGTCAATACTCACTATATCATTAGTGAGTATTGACGCGGGCGCCAGAACATACGCGATTGCGCGATTTGCGTCATCGCGACTTCTGCTTCCCGCCCCTTGAGCTTCGAGGGTGTATTCGGTCTGACGAAGCCTGTCGCCGGCAGCGCGACGCTGGAAGAGCGCGCCCGAAATCGCCGGGTCGAACTCGTACGCATCCCTAGGTCAGTGACGTCGTCCCAGTCGGATTGCGTCCCTTCCCAACGTTGTGACCGACAAACGGTTCACACGACGCGCCGTCGTTTCGGTAGCCTACCGAACCGTTCGCTTTGCTTGGCCTTACCGGCGCTGCGGTGCGCGGCATCGCAAAAATAAAGGTGATTTCGATCGCCCCGTGCGACTTGCGTTCAAAAGAGAGGCCAAGATGCGTGCGCGCTGTATGTGCAGTCAGAATGCCGCGAGGGCTGGACCTCTTGCGCGCTTACCTTGCGTTTCCCTCGGGGCTGCTATTTAGCTGAGACGGGTTTCTCAATCGGTCCAAGGCAATATCGGGCCGGCTGAGGCAGGGAAACCGAACGGAATTAAGCCGTTGACGCATCGATTCACCATCGCGCCGATGATGGACTTCTTCGATCATCCTACGCTTTCAAGTACTTACGATGCTCCGTGTGCTGAATGTGTGCAGAAAGAGAGCGCACGCGGTCGAAGATGAGCGCACATTGCTAGGTCATGGTCACCGTCTTGCCGATGAAGCACGCGCGGGAGACTTCGCTCTCCCTGCATCCATCGACGAAAGGCTTTCGGCCCGCCCCTTGGCATTCAATAGCCGGGGGATGACCATCCAGCCCGTCGCCTGCCACGACGAAACCCGGATTGAGACGGCTGAAGTCCTGTCCAGTCCGTACCGCCGATCGATAGTCGGGGCACCTGAGATCGATATCGGTCAGTTCATGAATATGGCCGCCGTGGAGTAATCGCAGCGCCTCAGAAATCGTGAGGCATGCGGCCACCGTCCCCACAAACGGCGCACCCACGGCCTTGCCCGCCAACAGCGTAACACCACAGCGGTCGAGTTCGCCGCGCGCCAGCATGTCTTCATAAGCCGGTTGCGTGAGGACCGTCTCTTCTGCTGCGGCCGCCGACCAGATCGTCGAGGCGAGACGGGATGCGGGCAAGGTATGCAGGCGGATCGCGCGAAAGTCGCGATGGCCTCGGCCGAGTCCGGCTTCGACGACAAAATCGAAACCGACCTGATCGAGGGCTTGCCGTCCGAGGCCGTTGTCGAGTCCGCACAGTGCCACTGCCGGTTCGTCCGGATGACGGCGAAAATTTCGGTCGAACAACCGCTCGTGAATAGCGGTGTCGAACCCGCGCGCGTCTGCCCACGCGGCCATCGCGCGCGTCTTCTTCTGGCCGATCGACGCTGCGTCGGAGAGAACCGAGGTGCTTTCGGTCGACGGCGTAATCACGTCAATGTCCTGTAACACCAGATGCAGCTTGCGGGGATTTGCGAATGGCAAGAGGCCCAAGGCCCAAAGGTAGGCTTGGCCCAAATGGCCCAGGCCAATCAACCAGAGCCGCGACGGCAACAGGTCAAGTTTTGGTTCGTCGCTGCCCCTCGCCAAGCCAATCGACATCAGCCGCGGGGTTCCAAAGTGACAGGCCAACGCTCCTGCGGCCCGCCACGGCGTCGGCGCCCGAGACGAACGAAAAGGCTTCATTCACTGCAAGACCTGCGGCGAGCATGGGAGCTAACGACATAACCGGGCTCGCGATCGGCGCGACTGCGAGATGGGCTGGCACGATCCCGCCGCGCCATCCGGCGAACTGCGCGCGGACATGGAAAGCTCCGCTCCGCGCACACGGTGGCCCACCGATGTCGATCAACGGAACCATGTCTGGGATCGATCCGATCCGACCGCCCAAAGCCACGATCGCTTCGCCCGGAGTCTGCCCCAAAGGTAATGCGAGCGCGAGAGGCGTCTCCGAAGCGACGGTGACGGTAACGCCACCGAGAAAAACACGGCGCGCTAGAGCGACCGCCGTGAGCAACGCCGCCTGATGATGTGAATCATTGACTTGGTCTTTGTGAAGACGCAGAGCCAGACGGTACCCGGCGAACAGCGCTTGAGCCTCAGCGATACTGGAGGCGGCGCCACTATCGAGCGCCTGTTTGACCAGGCGATGCAACGTATCGGCCGGCGTGAAAGCAGTCATGATTACACTCCCAAATGTAGGAAATTATGCCTCGCGGTTTGCGGAACCGCATGTCAGTTCTTTCCACCGAGGTAGCGATACGAGACGGGGGCCAATCGCCCTCACGTCCAGCGAGCACAATCTTCCGCCTACATTGTTGAGTTGATCTTTGAGAATAAATGTTCGTGGAAAGCAGAGTTGCAGTCGACATCGATATGAATTTTTGTTTACCATACTGCTCAGATAAGAGCGGATGGATTGGCTATGTGGACTTGTGTGTCACAGGCGCTAGCAGGTCGTTTTTTCAGCAGCGTCGCCCTACCCGAGTCTCAACGAAGTCCAGGCGAAGCGCCGCGTGAGGCATGTCGGCGAGCCCGCAGTACACTAGCGGCCGCTGTTACGATCATTGCTCTTGCTCTTGGCTTGCCGAGGCACGCCGAAGCGGGCGACGCGCCGCCGATGCTGTTGCCCGGTCAGATGGACGTTAGCGCATCGGGCGCCTTCACTTACACGGTGCCTATCGCCGTGGCGCCCGGAACGGCTGGCATGGTGCCGTCGTTGTCACTCGAATATTCGAGCCAGTCCGGTGATGGGATCGTTGGATTGGGGTGGAGTCTGGCGGGGCTGCCTTCGATCGGCCGTTGTCCACGCACCGTTGCGCAGGACACGATCAAGGGCAGCGTGAACTACGACGCGAACGACCGCTTCTGTATGGAAGGGCAGAGGCTTATCGCGATCTCAGGCACTTACGGTGCGAATAACACCGAGTACCGCACGGAGATCGAGGGTTTCTCGAAGGTCGTATCCTACGGCACGGCAGGCACCGGCCCCTCCTACTTCAAGGTGTGGACGAAGTCAGGCCAGATCATGGAGTTCGGCAACACTACGGACTCGCGCCTCCTGGCTCAGGGGATCACCACGGCACGTTCGTGGGCGGTGAACAAGATCTCTGATACCAAAGGCAATTATCTCACCGTCACGTACACGAACGACACTACCAACGGACAGGCCTATCCGACACGGGTCGATTATACCGGCAATGCCGGTGCAAGCCTGGCGCCATACAACTCCGTTCGCTTCACCTACAACACCAGCCGGCCCGACCAGGTGCCGCTCTATCACGCGGGTTCGTTGCAGAAGACGACCGTTCTCCTCACGAACGTCAAAACCCACGAGGGCAACAACGTCGTTCGCGACTACCAGATCACGTATGAACTCGGCACTAGCACGCGCCGCAGCCGAGTTACGCAGATCAAGGTCTGTGACAACGCCGCCAACTGCCTCGCGCCCACAACCTTCGGATGGCAGGGGACGAGAGACACGGTCACCCTCACGGCCGCGACGCAAGGCAGCACGTTAGCCAGCATTTCCGTCGGCGACATGAATGGAGACGGCCTCACGGACTACCGCTGGATTGACAACCAGCTTTTTTACAACGGTACCGAGACGGGCTTCACAGGCGGCTCGTACAGCATGTGTCAGCTGAATGACGGCGGACCGCTCGCCGACATCACAGCCGATGGTTATGCCGACTTTCTGACGGCGAAACTCGTTGCGGGCACGTTCGACCCTGAGAAATATACGAAGAAGTGGTGCATCAACAATCGTGCAGGCGGCACGACAAATGGCGGCGCAGGCGGAGGTACTTCCGAGGCCTGGGAAAGCGCTATCCAGTTCAACTTCCAAGAGTTCAACGGCGACGGGTTACTCGACTACATCAAGATCAACAAATTCTACATCAACAACGGCGATGGCACGTTCACGGCTTCCACCGGCACCGTACCTGTAGGCAGTTGGTTCGATGCTGATGGTGACGGTTGTTCAGACCGTTATAACACCAACACGATCTACCTTTCGACATACTGCCCTGCCGCCGTTGCGTCTTTCACGCTGCCGAACTGGGCGGGGTACGCTCTGACAATTGGCGACTTCAACGGCGACGGCATTCCGGACTACTTGAAGACACACCCAACGGCCGCTGGCACGCTGCACCTAGGTACGGGGCGGGGCGCAACATCGACCTCATCATTCGCTTCGCCGGCGGGTTGGAGCAAGTACGAGATTGATGTTGCCGATTTCAACGGCGACGGCAAACAAGACCTAGCGCTGATCGCCGCGACATCCATCTCTGGCGGTTACGGCGTCGGTACGCCGCATCAGATTTGGCTATCGACGGGCACGGGGTTTGTGCTCGCCGCGTCTATCACCCACACCAACGCCATCAATACACTCGTCAAGACGACGATCGCCGACTGGAACCACAACGGCGCTGCAGACATCTGGTTCAGTCAGCATTCGGGCGACGTGATTCACAACGCCGCCTATACACCGGAGCTCATGAACTCCGTTTCAAACGGCCTCGGCATCACGACAACAGTCACTTACGACCGCATCAACAAGCCGGCCGTATATACAAAAGACACAAACGCAACATATCCAACAGCCGATATCACTGGCGCGCTCTACGTCGTCTCCCGCGTCGACTCGGGCAATGGCATCGGCGGTATCTATTCGTCCGGCTACCAGTACGTTGGTTTGAAGGCAGATTATGCCGGTCGCGGCTACCTCGGCTTCCGACAACGCATCGTCACCGATCTTCAGACAAACGTGGTCGAAACCACAACGTTCCGTCAAGACTTCCCGTACACAGGGCTCGTGGCTTCGCAGGCAAAGGTGTTGGGTGCCGTTACACTCAACTATAAGACTAACACGTTTGCTGTGACGAATCTCGGCGGAACGCGACGCTTCGTGTGGGTCGCGCAAGCGGTGGAGGAAAGCAAGGACCTCAACAACGCGACGTTCCCAACCGTCACCACGAGCTATCAATACGACGCGCACGGCAACGCGACGCAAGTCAGCGTAGTATTGCCAAACGGCGATAGCAAGGTCACGAACAGCACCTACTCTAACGATACGACGAACTGGATCTTGGGGCGTCTAATTACAGCGGGCCAAACCAACACAGTTGGTGGTGCCGGGCTCACGCGCCAGACTTCGTATACCTATGACGCAACGGGATTGTTGAACCAAGAGGTTGTAGAACCGAATACGTCTACGCTAAGGCTTCAAACCGACTATGCCCGTGACGCATTCGGCAACCAAACGAGCACGACAAGGTCGGGGGTCGATATTGTCACGCGATCTTCCACAATCGGCTATGACGCACAGGGCCGCTTTGGGACATCAATCACAAACGCGCTGAACCACGCGGCAAGTAGCGCGTTCGATGCGCGGCACGGCGGTGCGACAAGTACGACCGATTCGAACGGCCTAGTGAGTGCGGCAGGGTACGATGCGTTCGGCCGGGCCACACTCCAAACAAACCCCGATGGCACGAAGGCAATCGCAACGTACAACTATTGCTCAGGCGTAAACGGCGGAATGTCGGCCTGCGTCTCTGGCGGCGCGTTCGTTGCGACTTTCACGCCATACGCTGCGGACGGCACAACCCAGATTGGGCCTTCGGCGAAGCTGTATTTCGATGCGCTTGTGCGTTTGATTGCGCGGGATACTCAAGGCTTCGACGGCGCGGTTATCCGGATCGCAACGCAATACGATGCCTTTGGTCGCGTCGCACGAGTCAGCCGACCTTACTTCGTCGCTGGCGGCACTCCGGTCTGGACAGTTTCGAATTACGACAACATCGGCCGTGTCATTGATGTCGAACAATCAAATGGCGGTCATGTCAGCACTGCGTACGATGGTCTCAGTATCACAGTCACCAACCCACTCGGCCATGCGACGACGACGGTCAAAAATCAGCAGGGTTTGGCGGCGAGCGTCAATGATAATGCCGGTACTACGACTTACACCTATGATCAGTTTGATGCCGTCAAGACAATTACCGATTCTGCCGGCAATGTCACAGCATTCACCTACGATGTGCGCGGGCGAAGGACGGCGATCAACGATCCTGACACTGGCGTCTGGCAGTACGCCTATAATGTCCTGGGCCAACTCGTTTCGCAGACCGACGCCAAGAACCAGATTGCGACGCTTACTTATGACAAGCTCGGTCGAACGACTCAGCGCATCGAGGGCGGACTGACTTCGACTTGGAGCTTCGACACCGCGACCAACGGCGTCGGTAAGATGGCCGCCGACAGCACGAGTGACGGCGCTGGTCACACGTTTCAATATGACGGCCTAGGTAGACCGATCACAACGACCACGATAGTGGACGGCAATTCGTACGCAGTGACAACTAGTTACGACGGGATCAGCCGGCCGGATCTTGTCACCTACCCCTCCGGCTTTGCCGTCAAATACGTCTACACAAGCTTGGGTTACCTCTCGCAGATCAAGAACAACGCAACCTCAGCCTCGCTGTGGACGGCAAATAACGCTGACGCTGAGTTGCAAATCACTCAGGAGACTTCAGGCAATGGGGTTGCCATCAACCGTACTTTCGACGCCAACACCGGCGTCATTCAGACGATCCAGGCCGGAACGGCCAACGCTGTCGCGAACCTCTCGTTCGGGTTCAACGCTGTCGGCAGCCTAACAAGCCGTAGCGATCTGACTCAGGGCGTAACCGAGACCTTCACCTACGACAACATGAGCCGTCTGACGAACTACAGTATCGCGGGCGGTTCGGTGAAGACGGTGAGCTACGACGCGTTGGGCAACATCACCTCGAAGTCGGATGTTGGCATCTACGCTTATCCAACAGCGGGGTCGGCCCGGCCACACGCGATCGGCTCGATCACGGGGGCGGTCAATACAATCTTCACCTACGACGCCAACGGCAACATGATCGCCGGCAACGGTCGTACCGTCACCTACACCGCCTTCAATATGGCGGCATCGATCGCTCAAGGCTCGGCGACGATTAACTTTGGTTACGATGCAAATCACCAGAGGATCAAGCAGGTGGCCCCGGAGGGTACCACTATCTATGTCGCAGGGGGCGTCGAGCGGTTCGCGGCGATGTCAGGCCTCGTCCAATGGAACGAATATCTGATGGCGGGCAAGCAACGTATCGGCGTTCACTTCACGCGCTCCGACTCAACTCAAAACACGCGATATTTTGTTACGGATCATTTGGGCTCTGTAGCTGCCTTGATGGATGAGAGCGGCGCTGTTGTCGAGCGGCTCGCCTACGATGCTTGGGGCAAACGGCGACATGCGAATGGTGCCGACGACGCCACAGGATCGATCACAAGCCAAACGACGCGCGGGTTCACGGGTCACGAACACATCGCTAGCGTCGGCCTGATTAACATGAATGCTCGTATTTACGACCCGCAGATCGGGAGGTTTATGACCGCTGACCCGATGGTTGAAGACATTTATTTGTCACAAGTGCTCAACAGTTACACATATGTCGGCAATAATCCGCTGTCTCTGATTGATCGCTCTGGAATGTGTTTTCTGGGGTGCTTCTGGAAGCAAAGTTGGTTCAGGTCCGTGCTGGCCATCGCGGCAGTAGTGCTGCTGCGATGGGAAATACTGCCGTCGGTATTTGGTATTTTACCCCAGTCGATCGAATCAATCCTTATTAGCGGCGCAGTCGCGGGAGCCATTGGAGGAGGAGTAAAGGGTGCTGCGTTGGGAGCACTACAAGCGACGTTGTTTTTCGGCGCGGGGAAATTTCTCGCAAGTGCAAGTGGCTTAACGGATATCGCACGCGGGGCGCTAAGCGTCGGCATGCACGGATTGATCGGTGGGATGATGAGCATTGCCCAAGGAGGAAAATTTGGCGCAGGGTTTCTCGCTGCTGGCTTTTCCGATCTTGCCGGGTCTATTTGGGCCGGCGAACCAGGGTCCTTGGGCGAAGTTCTCTTGAGGTCCGGTTTTCACGCCATGGTGGGGGGGGCTGCGGCCATCCTGGGAGGGGGCAAGTTCGAGAACGGTGCGGTCACGGGTGCATTTGGCTACCTGTTCAACAAGTTGGGCGAGGCCTCCTATTGGACAGGAAAAACAGTGATCTTTGTAGGAGGCCTCTACGATCAGGGGCAGGGTGGGCCAGTAAAAAGTTACTCAGAGGATTTCAAAAACTCGTTTCGTGGCCGCGGGGCCGACGTTCAATATTTTACTCATGACCAGAAAGATCTGATTGTAGAGTACATCAACGGACTATCGGCGTTTCAGCCAGTAGTTTTGGTTGGCCATAGTTACGGCGCAGATACTGCCTACGATGTGGTTCTCGCAGTGCCCGCACGCATCAGTACGCTAATCACGATCGATCCCGTGGGCGGGCCGGACAGAAACTATTTCGGCATACGCGAAGCTTTGCGGCCTCGAGGCGTTTGGATAAACGTGAACGCAACCGGAGGTTCCAGTTTTCGACGTGACAACATGATAGCTGGGGTCGGTGGTGCATGGAACAACAGTCCAGCGAGTATGGCGACATATCACTATGAGATGAGTATAACGTCGCATGGAGGGTTTCGTGCCATGATGTACGATCTCTGTAGAGACAACAGCAATCCCGTACCTGTTCCCTGCTGAAATGCGTTGGAGAAGATGACAAAGGGCGTGCAGATTTTGCTGATGGTGGCACTTGTAACAACAATTGCCACCGCCTGTAACGGCGGTACCTCAGCTCCCATGGACTTGGAGGTTCGTGGTGTACAGCGTGTCCTTGCGAGGGACGCATCACAGCTTGCAGTATTCACGCTACCGGAGGAGCGCCTTCTGCGAGTTGTCTTATCTACGAGCGTAGATCTCCGGGGACAAATGAATGACGAGGGGCTCGACCTTCAGCCTAAGGTAACGCGTTGTGGAGCTACTGCGGAAGAATTGTTCCACGTTCCAGGTATCTATGACGCGCATGGAATGCTCATACTCAGCCAACACGCCGAACCGATAAGGTCTACGGGCACTAGCAGGTCGGGTTACTATGTTTTTTTTCGAGTGTCACAACGGGATCCTCGTTTGAAATTTGAGTATGATTTGGCAGAAGAATCATTTGACATTTGTGTGACAATTATCGGCTTTGGAAATGCCGGTGGCCGGCGCACATATGTATCTAGTACCGTTAGAATAGACGCCTCTACGGTTGGCGCGGCAATTGCAGTTGGTGAGGGTGAAGAACGATAGCGACCGACGGGATCATCTATGTTGCGAGTGCAACAGATGAGGGGGTGCCAGTGGCATAATACACAACATACATGTGTGTTGTTCCGGTCGGCAGGGTGTCGACTAGACTAAGCCCTCACAAATGCCGGACTGCTGCGGAATCAGAATAAGGACAGCGCCACTAGGAATTTCGTCGTTGCCTGACTTTGCAGCGTGTCTCAGCAGGATTTCTTGTTGTAGACAAATGCCTCTTGCCACCGGAACGTCCCTTTCTCGATATCGCCCAACAAACGACGGGTGAGGGTTATCTTCCAAATCTTGCCCGCCTTTGAATCCGCCCTTGATCAGCCCCTCTTTGGAGACCACCCCTTCAAAGGTCATGATCCAATTGGGCAACTGCAGCTGGTTAAAGACGATCTTGATCGAACTGCCGTTCACCGTGACGGCAGCGGTGCCAGCCTTATAAATAATCTTTTGCGGATGTGCGGCGAATGCCTTGTCTGAGGTGAGGTGCGCATAGGACCAGTTCCAACGCCCTCCAGTGTTCTGCGCCGCCGCGAAGTTACAGGTCAACGCGGTGAGGGCTATACCCGCAATCGCTGCAAAGGCAGCATTTCTCATCGTTCCACTCCCACTTCAATGGCGATCTGGAGGTCAGCACCGTGCGCATGCTGAAGATGACTAGCGTGACAGCCCATAGTCTTGCCTCACTTGATCGAGATCTCTGCAAAATTCGGCTGGGGATTTTTTCACGGAGTACCGCGTGCCAGCCGTATCCACGTCGCGCGTCAGGAGCTTCAACTGCTCGATACTGAGTTTGCTATTGGTCGTTGCCGACTGAACGTCGGCGGAGAGTTTAGCCAAGTACTCGGCGGCTTCCTTCTCGCTCGAACAGGTCGCTGCCGGACCACAGGCTGAAACGGCCAGGCTTACAAAGATTGCGCTAATCGCCTTCGACAAATGTGCCGTCATGGCAACCCTGCGTTGTTCAAAGGCTACGAGTTTGGATCCGTTCGTTTCCAAGGTAGATTGAGTTCTTGAAAAGGGCAAGAATGATCGATCATCAAGCGAGGTCTTAGACAATGGTCACGGGCCGTGGACCGCACGAGCGAGAATCTGGCTTTACGCTAGTTGAGGTGTTGGTGGCGCTGGCGATCTTGAGCGTGACGATGGTCGCGCTCTACGCGGCAATCGGTGACGCTGCGCAACGGCTGTCGCAGGCACAGGCGGAGTCGATCGCCGTCGGATTGGCACGATCGAAACTGGACGAAGTCGGTCACACCATCCCGGCCATTGTCGGCGATGTGAGCGGCGCCGAGGGGCGCTTTGGTTGGCAAGTCAGCATCAGCTTGCATGGCACGCCGGCAGAGCGCGTGGCGTGGCCCGCGGTCTTGGCTGACGTCACCGTTTCAGTGCGCTGGGGCGAAGGCCGCGCCAAGCGATCTTTCTCCGTTCACACCCTCAAGCTTCTTCCGAAGGGATAAGCGTGCGGCAGGACGCCGGTAGCAACAGGCATGAAGCTGGCTACTCGCTCGTCGAGTTGCTGATCGTTCTCGCATTGTTGGGCATACTGTCGATCCTGCTCGTATCGGGTATAAACTTTGGCACGCGCGCGTGGGAGGTTGGCCAGAGGGCCAGCGTAGCCGTCCGCGAGATCGCGACAGCGCAGGCGCGGCTCCGCCTCAGCCTGAGTGAGGCGTATCCGTTCCTATCGACGGTCGATCCGACGCGTCCCCGCATAGAGTTCGATGGCGAGGAGCAAAGCCTGTCATTTCTCGCCGTCGACCGGGCGTCGCGCACGCCAGGCAGAAGCCGTATCAAGATCGAGCGCCGGGAGGATGAGGCGGGCGTCAGCCTGGTGTTGCGGTCGACACCCGAACTGTTGCTGGACACTGTGGCCGACCCTCCCAGCGAGGTCTTGATCCGCAACATCGCTGCAATCTCCTTCGCCTATCTTCGCGTGGACGGCACGACATGGGCCGACGTGTGGCTCGATGAGAAAGTGCTGCCGCGGCTCGTGCGCGTCACCGTAACGTTTCGCGAGGGGGACCCGCGCCTCTGGCCTTCGCTTGTGGTCGCGCCGCGTCTCGCTGCGGAAGTGTCGTGCACGTTCGATCCCCTGAGCAAATCCTGTAGAGGGAGATGATACGTGCGCGGCCTGGCAAAGGACGAGGGCGGGTGGGCATTAATTTCAACGGTCGGCATCTTGCTGGTACTAGCGGTCATTGCCGCTGGCCTGGTGTCCCTGTCGGTTACGTCGAAGCGAGTAAGCCGCACAGAACGTTCGCAACTTGAAGCTGCCGCGATCATGGAGGCGGCTGTCAGCCGGGCGATCGCGGGCTTGCTGGACCCGCGGGTCGAAGAGCGGTGGCGCGTCGACAATGTCCCTCGCGTCTTCCGGTTTGGCGCCGTCGACGTGACAGTGCACATACAAGACGAATTAGGCCTTATCGACCTGAACGCGGCGGACGGTGACGCGTTCGTTCGCCTGCTGATTATGGTTGGCGGCATCGGACCGGATGCCGCGCGCGACCTTGCCGACAAGATCATGGACTGGCGCGAGGCCGATGACCTCGGCCACCTTCACGGGGCCACGAAGACGGACTATTTGATCGCGGGATACAAATACGCGCCTCGGCAAGGCCCATTTCAATCCGTGGAAGAACTGACGCTCGTCATGGGCATGACGCCAGACGTGTTCAAGCGTATCGCACCTGCGATTACCGTTCATTCGCAGCGGCCGACCTTTGATCCACAGGTGGCGCCACGGGAGGCTCTGCTTACGATGCCCGGAATGAGCCCGGCCCGCGTTGACGAGACACTCCAAGCGCGGCTGCTTGGCGTGCGTCCCGCGATTGGCCCTAGTGTCTATGCGCGACCAGGTGTGATCGACCCGAGTATTCCACTTGGCGGTCGCTCGTTTTCAATTACAACGACGTTCAATCATAGAGGTGGCTCGTATACAGGCAAAGCTACTGTAATGCTAACCGGCGATACGCGGCGTCCGTCGCTTTCGAAGGCATGGATGATTGACTGACTGGGACGCTCAAAGTTTTTGCCACGTTAGCGTGCGGCGAGCGAATTAAGGTTCTCGCGGCCTGACGGGTTCGCGGCGAACTATCGGTTCGTGTGGTGGTCGGTTCAGATGAGTTGTGTGCGGCAGACCACCGGACAATCGTAGAAATGTCTAGTCAGCATGCGTCAGCATCTATCTCGGCAATCTGTCCAACATTTCGCAAATTTGCTCCGCCACATTAAGGACAGGTGTTCAAATGAGTTAAGCGATCATGCTCTCGCATTTGGAGCGCTCGACCACTGGCTCAGCAAATTCGTATTACGGCGAGGCCCGACGATTTCAGGCCACCACTTTCAGCCACGCAAGGTTGTACAAGCAGTGTGGCAAGAAGGCCTTGGTTTCCATCCCTGACGCCCAACGCGGGTAGGCCGTTGCTTGTGCAGTTGCGAGTTGCTTTTTTAAAACAATCTAGACAAAGGACAGATTTTCCATCGACATCGATATGAACGTTTGTTAACCATACTGTCCAGACGAGAGCGGATGGGTTGGCAATGTGGGCCTGTGTGTCACAAGCGTTAGTAGGTTGTTTTTTCGGCACCCTCGCTCGACAGCAAGAGTATCAACCAAGTCCAGACGAAGCTCCGCGTAAGGCATATCGGCGCGCGCGCTGGGCGCTAGTGGCCACCCTTACGATCGTTGCTCTCGGTCTTGGCTTGCCGAGGCATGCCGAGGCGGCAGACACACCGCCGATGCTGTTGCCCGGTCAGATGGATGCTGCTCCGTCCGGCGCCTTCACCTACACCGTACCGATCACAGTCGCACCGGGCACTGCCGGCATGGTGCCGTCGTTGTCACTCGAATATTCGAGCCAGTCCGGTGATGGGATCGTTGGATTGGGGTGGAGTCTGGCGGGGCTGCCTTCGATCGGCCGTTGTCCACGCACCGTTGCGCAGGACACGATCAAGGGCAGCGTGAACTACGACGCGAACGACCGCTTCTGTATGGAAGGGCAGAGGCTTATCGCGATCTCAGGCACTTACGGTGCGAATAACACCGAGTACCGCACGGAGATCGAGGGTTTCTCGAAGGTCGTATCCTACGGCACGGCAGGCACCGGCCCCTCCTACTTCAAGGTGTGGACGAAGTCAGGCCAGATCATGGAGTTCGGCAACACTACGGACTCGCGCCTCCTGGCTCAGGGGATCACCACGGCACGTTCGTGGGCGGTGAACAAGATCTCTGATACCAAAGGCAATTATCTCACCGTCACGTACACGAACGACACTACCAACGGACAGGCCTATCCGACACGGGTCGATTATACCGGCAATGCCGGTGCAAGCCTGGCGCCATACAACTCCGTTCGCTTCACCTACAACACCAGCCGGCCCGACCAGGTGCCGCTCTATCACGCGGGTTCGTTGCAGAAGACGACCGTTCTCCTCACGAACGTCAAAACCCACGAGGGCAACAACGTCGTTCGCGACTACCAGATCACGTATGAACTCGGCACTAGCACGCGCCGCAGCCGAGTTACGCAGATCAAGGTCTGTGACAACGCCGCCAACTGCCTCGCGCCCACAACCTTCGGATGGCAGGGGACGAGAGACACGGTCACCCTCACGGCCGCGACGCAAGGCAGCACGTTAGCCAGCATTTCCGTCGGCGACATGAATGGAGACGGCCTCACGGACTACCGCTGGATTGACAACCAGCTTTTTTACAACGGTACCGAGACGGGCTTCACAGGCGGCTCGTACAGCATGTGTCAGCTGAATGACGGCGGACCGCTCGCCGACATCACAGCCGATGGTTATGCCGACTTTCTGACGGCGAAACTCGTTGCGGGCACGTTCGACCCTGAGAAATATACGAAGAAGTGGTGCATCAACAATCGTGCAGGCGGCACGACAAATGGCGGCGCAGGCGGAGGTACTTCCGAGGCCTGGGAAAGCGCTATCCAGTTCAACTTCCAAGAGTTCAACGGCGACGGGTTACTCGACTACATCAAGATCAACAAATTCTACATCAACAACGGCGATGGCACGTTCACGGCTTCCACCGGCACCGTACCTGTAGGCAGTTGGTTCGATGCTGATGGTGACGGTTGTTCAGACCGTTATAACACCAACACGATCTACCTTTCGACATACTGCCCTGCCGCCGTTGCGTCTTTCACGCTGCCGAACTGGGCGGGGTACGCTCTGACAATTGGCGACTTCAACGGCGACGGCATTCCGGACTACTTGAAGACACACCCAACGGCCGCTGGCACGCTGCACCTAGGTACGGGGCGGGGCGCAACATCGACCTCATCATTCGCTTCGCCGGCGGGTTGGAGCAAGTACGAGATTGATGTTGCCGATTTCAACGGCGACGGCAAACAAGACCTAGCGCTGATCGCCGCGACATCCATCTCTGGCGGTTACGGCGTCGGTACGCCGCATCAGATTTGGCTATCGACGGGCACGGGGTTTGTGCTCGCCGCGTCTATCACCCACACCAACGCCATCAATACACTCGTCAAGACGACGATCGCCGACTGGAACCACAACGGCGCTGCAGACATCTGGTTCAGTCAGCATTCGGGCGACGTGATTCACAACGCCGCCTATACACCGGAGCTCATGAACTCCGTTTCAAACGGCCTCGGCATCACGACAACAGTCACTTACGACCGCATCAACAAGCCGGCCGTATATACAAAAGACACAAACGCAACATATCCGACCATTGATATCGCGAGCCCTCTTTACGTCGTTTCGCGTGTCGACTCCGGCAACGGTGTCGGCGGTACGTATTCATCGACGTACAAATATGTGGGTCTGAAAGCCGACCAGAGCCGCGGCTTCCTTGGCTTTCGCCAACGCATAATCACCGACCTGCAAACGAATGTCGTGGAAACGACGACGTTCCGCCAGGACTTTCCGTACCTCGGACTAGTCGCGTCTCAAACGAAAACGCGCAGCGCCGTCACGCTCAATTCGAAGACCAATTCGTTCGCCTCGTCCAATCCCGGCGTCGGCCGCTACCTCGTCACGCTGTCGCAGACCGTCGAGGTGTCAAACGATCTCAACGGAGCGGCGCTCCCAACGATCACGACCGCCTATCAATACGACGCCTTCGCGAACCCTACGCAGGTTGGCGTCACCATGCCTGACGGGTCGTCGAAAGTTACCAACAGTACCTACTCGAACGACACCACGAATTGGCTCCTTGGGCGCCTACTGACGGCGAATCAGACAAATACAATCGGTGGTAACAGCGTCACGCGGCAAACTTCGTACGCCTACAACGCCACGTCGGGTCTCCTGACGCAGGAGGTGGTGGAACCGAATGCGCCGACACTACGTCTGCAGAGCGACTACACTTACGACGCGTTCGGCAACAAGCTAACGGCGACGCTCTCTGGCATAGACATCGTCACCAGAAGCTCAGCAATCGGGTATGACACTCAAGGACGTTTTGCGACATCGGCGACCAACGCCCTGAACCAGATTGTAAGCCAAGCATCGGACGCCCGGCATGGCGGCAAAAATAGCTCGACCGATCTGAATGGCCTCGCATCCACCACTACATTTGATGCTTTTGGTCGGCCTACCCTGAGCACCAGTCCTGATGGCACGAAGGTCAGCGCCGCCTATGCCTATTGCTCCGGTGTCAATGGCGGCATTGCGACCTGCGTCGCAGGTGGAAAGTTCGTTATCGCATCGACCGTGCTTGCCACTGACGGCACGACCCAAATCGGGCCGCAGACGAAAACATATTTTGACGCGCTCGCACGTCCCATTGCCGATGACACGCAAGGATTTGATGGCGCTACCGTCCGTATGGACACGCAATACGATGTCTTCGGTCGCATCGCGCAGGTTAGCCGACCCTATTTTGTGACCGGGGGCGTCCCGAAGTGGATCGGCAATACCTTCGATGAAATTGGTCGTATTGTTGCAATCACCCAGCCAAATGGTGGCCAAACGACGACCGTGTACAGCGGCCTAACCGCGACCGTCACCAACGCGCTAAACCAAACGACCACGACGGTCCGAGACAGCCGCGGCCAAATAGCAAGTGTAACGGACAATGCCGGCACAACGACCTACACCTATGACCAGTTCGACAACGTCAAGACCGTAACCGATTCCGCAGGCAACGTCACAACATTCAGCTATGACACACGTGGGCGAAAAATCGCGGCCAGCGACCCCGATATGGGGATTTGGCAATATTCGTACAACGTGCTGGGCGAGATCGTTTCGCAGTCAGACGCGAAGAACCAAAGCGTAGCGCTGAGTTACGACAAGCTCGGCCGTCTGACTCAGCGCGTTGAAATCGGACTTACATCAACATTCACTTACGACACGGCATTTAAGGGTCTAGGCAAGATTGCCGCCGACAGTGCGTCGAATGGCGCAAGCCATACCTACAACTATGACAGCCTAGGCCGGCCGAGCGCGGTAGCTACTACCGTTGACGGCAACAGCTACACAGCGACCACCACGTACGATGCGAACGGGCGCCCGAATGTCGTCACCTATCCGTCGGGTTTTGCTATCCGTTACGAGTATACAAGCCTCGGTTATCTGTACCGGCTAATCAATAACGCGACCTCGACGGCGTTGTGGACGGCGAACGCGGTGAACGCCGAGCTTCAAGTTACACAGCAGATGGCCGGCAACGGTGTCGTCACGGACCGAGTTTACGACTCGAACACGGGACTCGTCTCGACGATTCACGCTGGTGTCTCGAACACGGTCGCGAATTTCTCGTTCGGGTTCAACACGATCGGCTCGCTGACCAGCCGCACTGATGCGATCAACAGCGTCACTGAGGACTTCACGTACGACAGCATGAACCGCCTAACGCAATACGCGATCCAAGGTGGTTCGACGAGGACCGTGGGTTACGACGCGCTCGGCAACATCACGTCGAAATCGGATGTCGGGATCTATGCTTACCCCACAGCGGCCACACCGCGGCCGCACGCGATCGGTTCGATCACGGGTGCCGTGAACACGATCTTCACCTACGACGCCAACGGCAACATGATTGCCGGCAACGGGCGGACGGTCACGTACACATCCTTCAACATGGCCGAGTCGATTACACAAGGCTCGTCGACCGTCAGTTTCGCCTATGACGCGAATCGCGAACGCATCAAGCAGGTGGCGCCGGAGGGTACCACGCTCTACATCGGGGGTGGGGTTGAGCGATTCGCGGCTACATCAGGTCTCGTGCAATGGAACGAGTATCTGATGGCAGGCAAGCTGCGTGTCGGCGTGCACATAACGCGCTCAGACGCCACGCAGAACACCCGCTACTTCGTCACCGATCATTTGGGCTCGATCTCGGTGCTCACCGACGAAGCGGGCGCAGTGGTCGAACGACTCTCCTACGACGCCTGGGGTAAGCGCCGTCACCCGAACGGGGCCGACGATCCTACGGGCTCGATCACGAGCCAAACGACCCGCGGCTTTACCGGCCACGAACACATCGCGAGCGTTGGCCTCATTAACATGAACGCTCGCATCTACGATCCGCAGCTCGGTCGTTTCATGACCCCGGACTCGTTGATCGACGATATCTATCTCAGTCAGATTCTCAACCGCTTCACTTACGTCGGCAACAACCCGCTCTCAATCGTCGACCCGACTGGCAGGTCGTGGCTGTCTAGCTTATTTCGTAGGATCCCGATCCTGCGTGCGATCGTCGCAATCGCGGTGGCAGTCGTCTTCCAACAATGGGAGGTCTTTGGGTTTCTGGGATCACTCGGCAATGCTGTCGTTGGCGGGCTCCTTAGCGGATACATTTCCGGAGGTACGCTACAAAGTGCACTTCTCGGTGGGCTAAAAGTTCTTGCATTTTCCGGAATTCACGAGATCAAAGAGGCCGCAGGAATTCTCGATAAGCTAACCGCCGAAGGCGTGATCATGCACGGGTTGGTCGGCGGCCTCCTCAGCGTCGCACAAGGTGGCAACTTTGCGTCAGGCTTTCTCGCTGCAGGGTTCGGTGAACTGGCCACACCGCTCACTGGGGTCGATTTCTCTGTGAAGGGCGTCATTGTCAGTTCGCTTGCCGGAGGAGTTGGTGCAGTTCTTGGCGGCGGGAAGTTCGAAAACGGCGCAATCACTGGCGCATTCGGATACCTGTTCAATGAGTTCGCAAGAGACTTGCGAGGTCTTCCTCCGCGTTCTCTACTGATAAGATTGCAACAAGATGTTGCGTCTCGAACCACCCCGGGCGCGCCATATTCTTCCGGAAATGAATGGGGCGGATGGATTTATCAAAGGCCTGACGGCAGCTGGGATTACACGATTGTCCCTGGCGGGAGTGAAGTGCAGACTGGCGCTCCGCCTCCTGGGGCAAAGTTCCAATGGCACTCGCATCCACCATACTCGGACCAGCCGATCGATAACGCGCAAAACATCGGTCAGAATAGAGCATCCTACATAAACTCTAACAGTCGACCCGGTGACATACAGGGTTGGATGCGGCCTGATTGGCGAGATCGCTACACCCAGCTTGGCATTCAGGGAGCTTTCATCTTTGGCCCGACAGAAGTAAACTACTATGCTTTCTCATCGCTTACAGGGGCTCCGTCCGATGTATGGAGATACACGACTGTCCTTTCAGGCAGCGACGTTTCTTGGCCGCGTAGCCGAACCAGGCGCTCAGACGGTCGGTGATGGTCGCTGTGTGAACTCGTCGATAAAAGTTACCTGGCTACTGAGCGCAATATGCGCAGTTTTGATGCTGACCGCGAGCAACACGACTTTGGCGGCCGGGCAAAGTCAAACTCTCATTCCTCCAGTCGGCTATGATCCTGCGCCGCGGTCGTGGGCTGCGACTACCTTGCGCTTCGAGATCGAAGGTTTGGCATACGATGTTCGATTTGATCGGGCGGTGCTCAACGGAAAGGTCATTCCGAAACTTGCCCGTATTGTTGTTTCGTGCGGCGACAGAACGCACGTCGTTGAGAATACTTTGTTGAACGATGTCACGACTGATTTGCTTGCGGAGAGTTGGCTGTACTACGACTCATCGGAACCCTCGGGCCTCACAATTATTGTGCCATTTGACCTTACGTTCGTTGCAAACACACGTAAGTATCGCTTCATGCGCATAGACGTGCGCAACATGCAGAGCCACACGATCGACGTTTCGCCGCAAGGAAGGTGAAGTGCAAGCTTTGGCTACCAGGGCGCTGGGTAGCGCGAGATGAGCTCAGACCGCCTGTTCGCGGGGAGCGATGCGACAAGGCTGTACGTGCGGGTGGTTCAATGGTGCGTTGAAAAAGGCTGATCGTAACGTGTGGAGGAACTGGAAAATGAAGACAATTGCTGTCTCGGTGCTGGTGATTTTAGCGAGTGCGACTCTTGCCCGAGCGGAGACATTCTCCCTAACAGGCACCGACGAGGTGTCAACGCGCGTGACTGCGCGCGATGGCACAGGACAGTCCATAACAACAACCATCAGCTCTATGTCGCAACAGCTGTCGCTCGCTGGTGGGAGGCGCGCGACTGTGTCAGGTCAATGCACAAGCCGTCCGGCGCAAAGCCGCGAGAAGGGAGTCGCCAGCGCCGGGGTGTGCGAATTGGGCGATGCTACGGGTACGTTCTCAATTGCCTTTAGCTGCAAAGCGGTGGAGGCTTACAGCGCTGAACTTGCGTGCACGGGCGAAATTACCGGCACTTCTGGGGCGTATGGAACTAAGACAGGTAAGCTGTCGTGGCGAGCTTCGGCAAGTGCAGAGGGTAGGGTCCGCAGCTCAGTTGGAACCGGTGAGTGGAACTAAGATGCGTCCCGCACCGCTAAACTCCGCCGGACTGTCAACTCCTATTTTCACAATGCCGCTCCGAGCGGCGTAGTCACGTGAATGAGAGCGCTGGCAGAGAGACCTTGGCGAAGCCAAAATTAGTGGTGACCGTCTCGATCATCCTGTCATTGCTGCTCGTCGTCGCCATCGTTGCAATTTGGCAGTGGCGCACGACCAACTGGTCGGTCGCATATGCGGCTGACGTCGCTGCAATTCGAGATGCTGTGCGCGCCAATCATCCAGGCGCGATCAATGACACCGATGCGTCGTTCGCTCGTTGGTTGCAAGCGGGTGGCACTGAAGCAGCCGCGCGGAAGTGCGTTATCAAAGACCGTGTCGGTTATCTCTACAGTCTCACTGCTTACACCACGGGGTTCGGTGATACACACCTTTCGGTCGAGCCGAATTTCGCGCTTGGCCCGGCGCAATGGCCGGGGCTCATCGTTGGCGTTCGTAATGGCAAAGCAGTTGTGCTGGATCGAGACGCGAACGCCGCAACAGTGCCCCCTCTTGGCGCGGCAATCGAGGCCTGCGACGGCAAGAGCATCGCCGCGCTCGTCGCGACGCACGTTCTGCCATTCGGTTTCGATCAGCGAGCTCCTGCAAACCGTGCGCGTGCCGTCGCCGAGTTGTTTGTCGATCGCGGCAATTCCCTGTCGCTCACGCCGCAGACGTGCGTTGTCACAGTGGAAGGAGAAAGCAAGACACTCAAACTGTCCTACAGCGTTGTGCCCAAGGATTTCGCGCAACGTTTTGACGCTGCACTGTTTGGTTCCCCCACGAAACTCGAGTGGAGCGACCCTGCGCCGGGCGTGGCTTGGATCGGAATCCCGAGCTTTGACTATGACGAGGCCAATGCTACACGCCTCCGAAAAGTGATTGACCGCCTCAGCGCCGATGCGAGCCGTATCAAATTGGGTCGTGCCATCGTGTTCGACGTGCGTGGCAACACCGGTGGTTCGTCGCTATGGGGCGATGAGATACGAAACATCCTTTGGTACCCCGAGCAGATCGCGAAGCACGCGCCGCCGGACCCATCTGGCGTCGACTGGCGCGCCTCGGTCGGCAATCGCGACTACATGCTGGACTTGATCTCCCAAGTGATCCCGAAAGTAGGGTCGCAGTCCGGTGCTGGCTTGGCATTGACCCGCATCGCGCGCGGTCTCACAGAGGCTGTCGATCAAAAGAAGTCATACTGGCGCGAAGGGAGTGCCAATCCGCCGCCCGAAGGTGGCCTCACCAAGCGCCGGCCCAAGGGCGAACCGGCGCTGTTCCCGGCCAAGGTCATCATCCTCTCGAACGGAAGTTGCGCAAGCGCGTGCCTGGATTTCGCGGATCGTATTCTCCAGATGCCTGGCACATATATTGTGGGCTTCGCAACGTCAGGTGACGGCCAATACACGGAGAGCCGCGCCATACCACTGCCATCTGGCCACGCGACCCTGCACTTGCCCATGAAGGTCTACCGTGGCCGGCCGCGCGGCAATATGGAGGTCTACGAACCCGACCTCAGCTACGACGGTCCGTGGATCGACGCTCCTGTGCGGAGATGGGTGCTCGATTTAATCGAGCGGGGCGAGCTCGACCCGAAGAAGCCCACAGACTAGCGCATGGCGACCAAATGCACCTGAGAGTAGGCGTCGGCGTTCGCTGTTCGATGTTTGAGCCGACGCTTCGGTCACTGTAGAGTTGGGTCTGTTAAGCGCTTGTAACGGTTTGCGGCTGGCCCCGTGTCCCACTCATCGATCGTGATCGACCTTGGCGCTCCGGCGCGCATTGCGGAATTGCCCGTGATCGCAAGCCGCGTTCTTCAGTGGTGGCTCGGCGAGTTGCACGCCATGACGCCCGGTTGGGTAACCGAGGCGTTACCGAAGTCGGTCGAGCCGGCGACCCTCGTCGTACGCGACGGGTTGTGGCGGATTTCGGCGGCTGGCGACGCGTCGCGGGCGATCGAACTCGATCCAGCCGTCGCTGACAGCGAACTTGCGGAACGCATCCTGGAACTCGCGCCCGGGTTCAGTCTTTCGCGCCTGACCGTGTTGCTGCCAGGTGAAGCCGTTCTGCGGCGCAGGATCGACTTACCGGTTATGGCCGACAGCCTCGTGCGCTCGGCGGTTGAGCTGCAGATCGATCGCCTATCGCCGTTTCGTGCCGACGCTGTGCGCTTTGATACGCGCACCGTCTCGCGCGATCCCCTCGAAGGCAAGCTCACCATCGAGGTGGCGATCATGCGCCGCGAGCCAATCGAGCAGTTGGAGCAGCGGCTGACGGCCCTTGGGCTGAAGTTGGTGGCGGTGAATGTCACCGCAGACGGCGACAATCGCGCCGGCTTCGACTTGGGCGCGCGCAAGCAAGAAGCACGGTCGCGGGGCGGTGGCCTGGTCACTGCTGGCTTTTTGTGTAGCGCGGCCGTTCTTTGGATGGTGGCGCTCTATGCTTGGGGTTTCGCACGCGATCGCGAGATCGCAACTTGGCAGGCTGCGATCGCCGAAGTGCGCCCGAAAGCTGAACGCAGTGTCGCCCTGCGTCGCCAACTCGACGCCCTTACCGCGCCGCTCGCTATGGCGAACGGGCACAGGACGGGGGAGGTTTTGGGTATCCTAGCCGAGCTCACGCGGCAGCTGCCCGACAATGTCCGCCTGACGGAGTTGCGGCTCTCAGATGACGCCATAGAGTTCACAGGCTTGGCCGCGGACTCGCCCAGCCTAATCGCAAAGCTCGAAGCGTCGAAGTGGTTCCGGGATGTGAAATTCCGTGCACCCGTGACGCGCAGGCCCGAACTCGTCCGCGACCGGATCGAAATCGCGATGAAGCGGGAAGGGCGGGGCGCGCCATGAAACTCACTCTAACCCCGTTCCTCCAGCGGGTCGTGGCGCTCGCACTCGCGGCTCTGATCGCTTTCGCACTCTTCGAGTTTGTCGTCGGCCCCTTGTGGGCTGCATCATCCGCGCACGCAGAACAAGTTGAAATGCTTCAGCGACAGGCGTCGAAGATGAAGGGCCTAGCCGAGGCGGAGCCGCGGTATGCGGCCGCGCTGAAAACACTCGCGGGGAATGCCGACGTCCAGCAGCTGACCTTTGCCGCACCGCAAGCGACGCTTGCGGTCGCTCAGCTGCAGAGCAAGCTCGGTGAGATTTTCGCAGCCTCGTCTGCGGTCGTTACGGTGAGTCAGGCCTTGCCTGAGAGCAAGGACGGCGTGCTGACCAAAATCGCCGTACAGGCCACGGTTGAGGTCGATATCAAAGGCCTGACAGCCGCATTGCACGCCATCGACGCGGCGCGCCCTCTGCTTCACGTTGACAAGTGTGTCGTTCGCGATCCGGATGGAGAATGGGCTAGCCCTCCGCAAGGACGTGCGTCGACCGTTCCAAACAAGCTGCAAGTTGAAATGGTCGTCTCAGCCTACATGCGCGCGTCATGAGCGTGTTCAATGACTTCGGCGTTCTTCGCAAGGCGTCATTGGTTGCCGCAGCCGGCGCCCTGGCCGCTATGCTTGCTGCATTTGTTCCGTCGCCGCTTGCCATCCGGACGATGTTCGATGAGCCAGAGAGACCAGAGATTAAGGCGCCGCCACCATTGAAACTGGCAGCGGTTTCCCCGCTCAGTGAGTTCGATGTGATCACGCAGCGCCCGCTCTTTAACAACGACCGCAAGCCGGATCCCGTTCCTCCACCTCCGAAGGAGGCGGGGGCAGCGACGACACTCGGGGATCTGTCACAATATCGCTTGCTGGGAACAATCCGTGCTTCGGACATCGAACTCGCACTCGTGCAGAAAACCGGCGGCCAAGCGATGACGCTCAAGAAGGGTGACACCTTCGAAGGATGGACCGTCGAGGATGTCGGTGACAAAGGTGTCGCAATCACCGGTGGCGATCGCTCCGAGGTTCTTGCAATTACAAAAGCGAACAATCGCGCCCAGTCGCCCTGAGGGCGAAGTTACGAGCGCGTTCCACTTCTCGTATGATTGTCGATCCTCCAAGCTACCACTGAATTGTCACGCAATTCACTTGCGCCACTTCGTGATTTCTTCTTCTTTCTTGCAGCACAATGGGCTGCTGCAGGATTGGTCGTATGGTTCTGATTGGCGCGCCGATCCCTTACCGACGATACGTCGTTCTGCGCGTGGCGTTGTTCGCGATCGCAGCCGTGCTGACCGGTTGTGCCACTGACGGTGAGGAGTCCATTCGGTCAGCGCCTAGCCAGACCGTACCCGCCGCGCCACCAACATCCACGCAACCGACTACCGTGATCGACGAGAGCCAGGTGGATGCGGCGCCCCAACCCAAGACGGAAGTATTTTCCGGTACAGACACCTTTGTGAATGCGACGCCGAAGCGTCGTCGAGGCGGCGGTGCCGGTGATGTTGAACTCGATTTTGCCGACGCCGAGATCAAGGACGTTGTGCGTACCGTGCTCGGCGACACTCTCAAGGTTCCGTTTCAGATTGACCCTCAAGTCCAGGGCAAAGTGACCCTGAAGACCAGCAGACCGCTGCACCGAGAGGATGTAGTTGCAGCGCTCGAAGCGGCGCTGAAAGCGAATGGCGCAGCAATTGTTTTGGCCGACAACGTCTACAACGTTGTGCCCCTCGCTGAGGCTCAAAAACGGGTCGACGGAATCGAGGTGTCCGGCTCGGCGCGTTCGCGCCGGCCGGGCTACGGTATCGAAATAGTGCCGCTCAAGTTTGTTTCTGCAGAGGAGATGCAAAAGCTTCTTCAGCAAATCGCTCCTCAAGGCGGCGTGACAACGACCGACCCGGCACGCAACCTCCTGTTTCTCGCTGGCACGGGGCAAGAGCGAGCGACGATGCTTGATACTGTTCGCTTGTTTGACGTCGACCAAATGAAGGGGATGTCCTACGCGCTGGTACGCCCGGAGCACCTGGACGCGAACGGTCTCGCCGCCGAACTGAAGCGCGTGTTCGACAACACGATGGGTCCAAGCGCCGCGCTCATTCGCTTTGTGCCGCTGACACGCTTGAACACGCTTCTTGTTGTGGCGCCGAGAGCGGCACAACTGAACGAAGTGACCAAATGGGTCGCAAGGCTTGACACGGTCAGATCCGGACCGGGCTGGCGCATTTACCTATACCGTATGCAGAACGCGAAAGCCCACGATGTGGCGCGATCGCTCGCCGCTATCTACGGTGGTGCCGTAAGTGTGGGCGAGAGTGAGCCGACAGGCGATGATCAAGGATCGGGCTCGGTGGCTCCTGCCCCGGCTCCGCTCCCGCCCGCTCCGTTTCCCTTAACTGGCGGCGTGGAAGGGGCGCGTGGCAACGTTCAGATCGCAGTCGACGCGGCGAACAATGCGCTCATCGTACGCGCGAACGCTGCCGAATACGCGGTACTCGAACGCTTCCTGAAGGAAATCGACGTAGCCCCCGACCAGGTACTCATAGAGGTCACCATTGCAGAGGTAACACTGAACGACACGCTGAAATACGGTGTCGAGTGGTTCTTCAAGAACGGCGATCAGACATTCCAGTTGAGCAAGGCCGCGAACGTGTCGCCGGTGTTTCCGGGGTTTAATTTCACGTACACGCTTCCTGACGTCGAGGTGGCCATCAATGCGTTAGATTCCGTGACGGACGTCAAGCTGATCTCAGCGCCAAAGCTCCTCACGCTGGACAACAAGACGGCGACGCTCCAGGTCGGTGATCAAGTTCCAATCATTACGCAATCCGCCACCGGCATTCGTGACGCCGCGGATCCGACTATTGTGAACTCGGTGCAATTTCGTGATACCGGGATTGTTCTCAAGGTCACCCCGCGTATTGGCAAGAGCGGCGCCGTGTTCGTCGAGGTGAATCAAGAGGTCAGTGCAGCTGTTCCGACCACGACCTCAGGAATCGACTCCCCCACGATTCAGCAACGCAAACTGTCCAGCACGGTCGCCGTGCAGGACGGGGATTCGATTGCGCTCGGAGGGTTGATCCGTGACAACATTACTTACGGCGAGAGCGGCGTGCCGCTTCTCAAAGATATTCCGCTGTTGGGCAAGGCGTTTTCGTCGACGAGCAACGTGAGTGAACGCACCGAGCTACTGATTTTCTTGCGGCCGCGAATTGTGAGAAGCGCCGCGGCGGCTAGGGAGTTGACCGACGAATTGCGACAAGGCCTTAGCGGACCAGACAAGTTGCTGTTAAAGCAACCCTAAGTGTGCAGAAGCCGAAGAGGTCTTGGTGTAAGCGTCGTTTCATTGCACCGGATTGGGTGTTGACGCGTTTTTGGCCCAATTCCAAGGAAGGAGGTCGTCGAGGCGGTTCATGGGGTGGCCTTCGACCATGCGCTCAAGCACATCTTTAAGGTAGGCGAGCGGTTCGACGTTATTGAGCTTGGCAGTCGCGATCAGTGATGAGACGCAGGCCCAACGCTCAGCACCTCGATCCGAGCCGGCGAACATATGGTTCTTGCGGCCGAGGGCAACCGGGCGAATGGCACGCTCGACGGTATTGTTGTCGAGTTCGATGCGGCCGTCGGTCAGAAAGAGGCAGAGCTCGTCCCAGCGCCCGAGTGTGTAGCGGATGGCCTCTGCCAAGGCGCTACCTCCCGGAATGCGACCGAGCTGTTGCTGCAGCCACGGCAGCATCGCATCGACCAGCGGTTTTGATTGAACAGTGCGGACTGAGAGCCGATGTTCAAAGGCATGGCCGTTGATTGTCTTTTCAACGGCATAGATCTCGGCAATGCGCCGCAACGCTTCTGCGGCGATTGGCGAGCCTGTCGCCTCGCTGGCCTCGAAGAATTTCCGCCGCGCGTGGGCCCAGCAGGCTGCCAGAGTTATTCTTCCGTCGGCGGTGAGCCGCTCGAAGCCAGCGTAGCCGTCGACCTGCAGGATTCCGCGGAAGTCTTTCAGATGGGACGCAGGCCTCTCCGATTTGCGATCGGGACTATAGATGTAGACAGCAGCAGGCGGATCTGTTCCGGCCCAAGGTCGATCATCGCGCGCGTAAACCCAGAGCCTGCCTGTCTTGGTTCGGCCGCGCCCTGGATCGAGCACCGGCATTATGGTGTCGTCGGCGAAGAGCTTTTCTGAAGCAAACACGTGGCCGGCAAGGCGTTCATGGAGCGGCTTCAGCCACCAGCAGGCGCCGCCAACCCAATTCGCCAGGGTCGAGCGCTCGATCTCAACGCCCTGGCGGGCAAAGATCTGCGATTGGCGATAGAGAGGCAGGTGATCGCAGTATTTGCTGATGAGCACATGGGCCAGCAATCCAGGCGTTGCCAGACCCTTGGCAATTGGGCGCTCGGGAGCAGGGGCTTGATGAATCGTGCCACAGGTACGGCAGCCATACTTGGCGCGCCGGATGCGCAGCACGCGCAGCCGTGCCGGCACGATGTCGAGCATTTCGCTGACGCTCTCGCCAATGGAATGAAGCGCGCCGCCGCAACACGGACAGAGCTTCGTCTTGAGGTCGAGCGTGATCTCATCATGGGGCAAATGATCAAATGAAGGGTGACGCTCGCGTTTATCGGTTGCACGGCGTGGTGCCGCCGGTCTGGATTCTTCATTCGCGCCTACGTCCTCGTAGTGTTCGTCGAGTGACAGTTCGAGCTGTGCAATCTCAAGATCGATCTTTTCCGAGGAGCGGCCGAATTGCACCCGCCGAAGTTGCGCGATGCGCGCCTTGAGTTGCTCGACATGAAGTTTTTCTGCGGTCAGCGCACTCGCAAGTTCCTGCACCAGCGTCTGCAGCGCATCGATATCGCGAGGAAGAGCGGAGAGATCGAGACTCACGCATCGGATTCTAAAGTGAGACGACGTTCGCGCGCGCAATATTTATCATCATGAGTCAATCGGTCGCTCATCAACCGGCGACGGCCGGGCGCCACGTGCGTTCCGGTGCACGCCAGTCAATGCCTTCGATCAGCATCGCAAGCTGCGCCGATGTCAGAGACACTGTGCCGCCGATCTCGTACGCCACTGGCCAGGGGAACTGACCGCATTCGAGCCGCTTGGTGAACAGGCACAATCCGTTGCCGTCCCAGAACATGATCTTGATCAGATTCGCAGCACGTCCACGGAACACAAACAGATGACCGGAGAACGGATCCTGCTCCAACACCTTCTGCGCCAGCATGGCAAGGCCATCCATGCCCTTGCGCATGTCCGTCAGCCCAAGAGCCAGATGAACCTTCACACCCGAGGGGATCAGCATCATGACTTGACCTCGACGCCCGGCAGGTTTTCCTCGCTGCTGACAGATACGGTCGCAAAGCCTGGTTCGACGTCGGGTGTTCCGAGGGCCATATCTGCCCGCCACCGGAACAGCACCCTGGGAGCAATCTGATACCGTCGCGCCACATCGGTGACGGTGGTCCCAGGCTTCAGCGTCTCAAGAACGATCGCCTCCTTTGCCTTCTGACTGAAGTTGCGCCGGTGCATGGCAAAGTTCGACGCTGCGGCCACGGTTGCTGCCACCGCCGGCGGGCGCGGTGGTTTGGGCTTTAGGATCGTCTTCTCGCGTGTCGCATGACTTGCCGCATGACTAAGCCCATGACTAACGCCCTCACCGCGTTTCCACAGCACGCGGCGCTCGGACACCAAATGTTCGTATTTGAACTCCGCTCGCCAATTGCCGAACTGTCTCAAACTCAGCCCGTTCGCCTCGCAGTATTCGCGTTGGTTCAGATCCCCGGCGAGCCACTGGGTGAAATGCGCCTGCCAAAAAGCGCGCAAAATCTCGCGTCTCAGCTTTGCCTGGCACGGGCACATGATCTGTTCTCCTCCGAGCGGTTCCGCTCAAAGAGAAAAATCACATCAGCCGTTTTGCGAACAATCGTGTAACGAATGGACGCTTACGTCTTGGTGCCCAACTTCTTGTTTGAGGCCGCAGGCCGTGACGGTGCGGTGATGCGGGGCACAATTGAGGCGGCAAGCCGCGCGGCGGCGGTCGAGCGGATTATTGCGCTTGGAAGAACGCCGGTACGCGTCGTGGAGCAGGGAGTGGAAGCGCTCCACACGGGGGAGGCCGTCGAGGGGCGCCCGCTGTGGGGCGTGGCCCAGCAACGCCTGACGCTACTGCGGGAATTGAGCCTGCTCCTACACGCGGGCCTGAGCGTTGAACGTGCTCTCGTCGTCATGCAGGGCCTAACGGCAAAGCAGCGCACGAAGGTCACAATAACGCATTTGCTCGATGGCTTGCGTGGCGGTGAATCCCTTTCGGGCGCCATGAGGCGCGCTGACGGTGTGTTCCCTGAAACGTTGCGCAAATGAAAGTTGCCTGTTCGCGCGGCGAAATTCCCTGCTCGTCGAATAATTATTCCCTGTTCCGGACGTTGGCTTGAAGGCCTTAAGGCGTTGATCTTTCGAGGTGATCACAGCCTTCTGGCGTGAATAACGTCATTTGCAATCGAAAATTCCCTGTAAAAAACGGGGCGTATCAGGCAATAGCTCGCTGTTTCCCGGGCGAGCAGGGTGCTGTCGAGACTGCACACACATGCACGGAGTCGCGTTCGAACCAGAAAAAACGCATTCCAACGCCGCATCAAACGGGCGCCGAGTGATGCGCCAGTCGTTCCGATATCGTATGAGCACGACAGCCTAGGGTGCCCAAACAGTTGCACGTCCCGTGTGCATTGAGTGTGTCCACTGGCGACAGCGGTGAAATTGCGCGAAGCCCACATTTTGCTAGCCGTGCGGGCGCTGGTGCGGGGACACGGACAGTTGCTGGCGATCGACTAACGCCCAGCACTCTGCAGCGCCACTATCCGGCCGTAGACAATCGGTGAAGAGAAGGTCCAAGCCAAAACGAGAAGCGTGGCAACCAGTGGGTGCCAAACGTCAAAACTGATTTTGAATACGTCGCCGAAGGAATAGACCCACACCAGAAACGAGACCGCCGCGAGACCGATGGCCGGCCATTCCGGGGGAATGCCAGCGCTCGGTTCCGACGTCGCCCATCTGCGATGAAGCACCAACCCGAGAAGGCAGAACAACGTCCAGCCGATCCAGAAGAATGACTGCGAACCGTCGGCTTCTGCGGCCGAGGCAGCGAAGTAGGCTTCTATCCCGTTCTTGCCACCAAGATAGAGGCCCACAACCTCGCTTGGGATCAATTTCACCAACCTCTCCTGATACGAACCGATGGTATCTGTAGTCGGAGTTTCTGGGCGATACGGTGCGATCCGCAGGAAGGGCTTCAAGGTTTGCACTCCGCTTCAAGCTCGCTCGCGCGTACGACGCCGGCTCTCGGTGCGAGCTGGTCTTAGTTTCGGGCGGCGCGGCGATTCTGGCTGCCTGTCTAATTGCGGCTGTGCGTGGTTTAACGCGGCTTTGAGCGCGGTGGCAGCGTTAACGCAACCGAACCCGAATATGGGCGAGTGCCCGTTGGGCCCATAGTCGCTAGGCTTGCCGATGCGACGGGCCGTGCGCTGCAGCAAACGCTTCACGTCGGCGGCCGAGAGGTGTGGCGCGACGGAGAGCACCAGCGCCGCAATACCTGCGACAAGCGGGCAGGCGCTCGACGTTCCGCCAAAGTCGTCGCAATAGTCGCCCGCCGCGTACCCCATCAGAGTTCCAGTCTGGTCAGTCACGTCGGACGTGACGATCCCCCAACCGCCGGCACCGCTTGACGGTGCGCAGACCGAGATTGCCGCGCCGAAATTGGAGTAGTGCGACCGCTCGTCCATGCTCGTGCTGGCCGCGACCGCTATGACGTCAGGATGGATGGCAAACCCGTCGACGGTACCGTTTTGGGGATCGTTGATGTCGTGATTCGAATTGCCCGCGGCAAAGACAATGACGCAACCGCGACCGCCGCGCCCTTCTCGCGCACACTTCGAAATCGCATCGTATGCCCGTGTCGACAGCGGGAAATTAGGGTCCAATGCGCCCCAGCTGCAGCTGACAACCCATGCGCCTTTTGTCCTGACGTGGCCGAACCAACGTTCTATCTGATCGTCCGAAAGGTCAGGACCCCACCGAACCGGCATCAATGTGCATCCGGGCGCCGACCCGATGACACGACCGCCGCCGATCGACGCCGTCGCGACGCCGGCGCAGGCCGTCCCGTGCCAGTCTCCGTGTGCTGGTTTGGGGTCCGGAGAGTTTCGTGTGAAATCGTACGGATGGACCCACTTGCCTGGCCGCTTGAAATCAGGATGGTCTAAGTCGAAACCGTCGTCGATTACGGCCAAAATGACAGTTTCGAGTCCGGTGCTTTTGCCGCTCGACCAGGCTTCGACCACGCGCGCGTCGGCGCCTTTGACAAAACCCGTCTTGGTCCCGCGATGGAAGCCCGTATTACGCAGGTGCCATTGCTCGTCGAGAAGTGAGTCCAGCGTGTTGAATTGCTTGAGGGCCGCTTTTGTAGCCAAATCGGGTTCTGATACCTCGACGGGTTCTTCCTTTTGCAAGGCTGCGGCAACCTTGACCGGATTCGACGACGCGGTCGTGACGCTTACAATGAACGCGTCATCCCCGCGGGCTTCCTTGATCATAAGGGAGTGCTTCTGCAGTAGCTTCTGTTTGACGGCCGGCGCCACGCCGGGCTTGAATTTGACGAATACATCACCGGTCGGCACGTAAAGCGCATCGCCCTTCTCTCGGTGAAAGACGTGCGTGCCGACCGACACATCGTGGTCGGCCCGGATTCTGTCCAAAGTGCTGTCGGCGTCGACGCCGCGATCGTCAACTGAAACGATCCGGAAGCCGCCGAGCGCGCCGGCATCGCTCCACGATGCAGAGCCAAACGCCTTGTTGACGGCGCGAGCAGCGCCCTCTTTGACGCCAGGCTTCGGCCGAACACCGATGAACTTCTCGCTTTGTTCGAGCTTAAGCGGCTTTCCACCGTACTTCAGCGTAATCGACTTGCGTGTCATGCTGTGTCTCCACCTTAAGGACCGAGCACTCTTGCCGCGCTGCATTTGAGCGCACTTCTCCGGTCTTTGCTCGGTAAGCATCTGCTCCGTGATGGCCGTGGGGCAACAAGGAAAAGCGATAGCGGCCGGATTGAGTCACGCTCGCGTCACGGTGCTGTTGATAGACATGGTCGAACGGTTGGAACACCGAACGGCAAGCCAGATGCAGGCATTCAATCGAGCCTTCATTGAATTCGGCGCGCATGTGCGCGGACTTGAACGGACGGATGACATCTTGCGCCTGCTATGGCGCGACTGGACGAACACCTGCGAAGGCGGCGCCGGCTGGTGGGAGTTCGGCGCCGAGATACTCACGCGAACGCGTGTGAGTTCGGCGAACTTGAAGGACGACGGAATCTGCTCGATGCAGACGACCGATCTTCTCTTTCGCCATGACTACGGGATCGACATTGTCTTGCGGGGTCATGACAGCGAGCCCGCCTATGGCGGGTGGGTCATGTCGAGCGGCCTCAAGATCTCCGGGCGCATTGTGCACGGATATCGCGCCCTCGTCGCCGAGGGCGATGGGCTTGAGGTGGCATACACGTTTGATCCCTCGCCCGGCGTCTGTGTCTACCGGCCGGAGAACCGCGCATTCGACCCCGTTGGTATGCGCCGGATCTGCGCGCCGCCGCGGCCAAAGCCCAAGGCCGCCAGTCGGCGGAAGAGGTGAAGCGTGGAGGAGACCGTTCAACTGGCCAGTTCAACCCGGACGAGAATCGACGATCGGGTAGAAGTCGGAGTCGGGTATAGGCGACGTCCCGATCGTCTTATCTCTCGACTTGACTTGTGTCGTGCAGGCCCGCTGGACTGTCATGGTGAGAAAAACGCCATGAGCACACCTGCCGCGATAAGATTGTCTCTTCTAGGACACCCCTCAGTCCACGAGACGTCTGACTTCGTGTTTCCAGACAAGGGATTCCAATTATTCGCTATCCTTTGCCGCTCACCCCGCTATCAGTGCTCTCGCCGCAAGATCGCCTCACTCCTTTGGGATGCGGAAGGTGATGCGGCGGCACTGGCCAATCTTCGTCAGCTTCTTGCCCGCATACGGCGGGCGTTGCCTCACTCCGAAGGGTTGCTTGCGAGCCAAGGTCAAAGTATCGCGCTGGGGCCGCTCCGCGGAAGCATCGACCTGTGCGCCTATCAGGAGCATTCGGCCGCCTCAGAGCCGGCCGACATGGCCGCGACGCTCAGTCTTTTCGGCGGCGACTTGCTTGAATCGATCGGTGAGGCGACGAACAGCTTCGTCGAATGGCTTGCGCTGGAGCGTTCGGCGCTGAGGCAGGACTACTTCTGCCGCGCCGAGGCCTTGCTGATCCAGTATACGAAGTTCGGACGAGCTCCCGTGGAAGCGCTGAATAATGTGGCTTCGCGCATGTTGGCCCTTGATCCCGAGCGCGAAGCGACTTACCGCGTCCTGATCGAAGCTTTCGGCCGCAACAATATGCTCGCGGAATCGGAGCGCTTTCTTCAGGCGCTGCAGAAACTGCTTACACGCGAAAGAGGTGCCGGCGCAGCGCCGGCGGCAGAAACCGCGGCGGTCGTGCGGCGGGTCTTCTCCGTGCGCCAGAGCGGCGATCTGTCGCCCGGTCGAGCGCCGGCGAAATCCTGGCAGCCGCGCGTCGCCTTCTTTTCACCGGTCTGGCCGCACGGCGCTCAAGGCAACCGCCTGATGAAGGTGTTCATCGAGGACGTCGCCAACGAGTTGGCGCGCTGCCGAAGCTTCGTCGTCGTAGCGCCGCACAGCTCGTTCAAGGTCGACCACGAGGGCGGGCATCCAAGCGACAATTCCGTTCTTCGCGCCAAGTACTCGGTTAGCGGATTCGTCAAGCCGGATCGGTCCGCGGGCCAACTGGTGCTGCGCATGCTGAACTGCGAGACGTCGGAGATCATCTGGTCGGGACAGTTTCGAATTGGCGTCCAAGAATTGCTGACCTCTTTCGACGCGCTCGTGCTCCGCGTCGCCTCCAGTCTGGTCGCGGGTGTCGAGAAGGACATGCTGACGCGCCGGCGCGTCGGTGCAAATGGCGGCGCGTACTATCACTATCTCGAGGGCATGCAGTGGTTGGAGAACTGCGATCTTCCTCATCTGCGAAAGGCGCGGCGCGCGTTCAAGCAGTCATTCGCCGATGATGCCGGCGCTGCCTCTGCGGCGGCGCGGATTGCGCAGACTCTGTATCTTGAGTGGCTTCAGTTGGGCGGCGCCGACCCGCATTTGTTAACGGCGGCGCGATCACAGGCACAACTGGCCATCGACACCAATCCCAACGACCCGATCGGGTATTGGATGGAGGGAACGGTCGCCCTTTATCAGCGCGACTTCGACGACTGCGAGGCAAAATTCGCGGAGGCCGAGACGCTTTGCCCGAACTCGCCCGACTTCCTCGTTCAATATGCCGACGCGCTGTCGCATCTCGGACAGATCGACGAGGGCTGGGCGAGGTTTGAGCGCGCTCTCGATCTCAATCCGACGCCACCCGATCGTTACTGGTGGGCGGGCGCCAGCATCGCGTTTCATCGCCACGACTATCGAAAGACCATCGAGCTTTGTGGGCGGCTGAACAATGACGAGTCCGTGCTCGGCATGCTCTGCGCCAGCTTCGCTTATCTCGGCGACTTGGCGACCGCGCGTGCTTACGGCAGGCGGATCAAGGAGAATTTTCCGAACGGTTCGCCGCTCGCGCTTGGGCGGATCGTGCCGGACCGCGACGAAACGCATCGCGAGCACAGTATCGAAGGACTGCGATTGGCAGGGGTAACGGAGTGAGGGAGAACCACCAATGAAGAGACTCTATGTAATCGGCGACAAGCAGACGGGCGTCGTACTCGTGACGCTCGATCCATTGCGCGCCGCGCTCGTGTCGCTGGATGAGATCAAGCGCTTCGCACAGGCCAGCGGACGCACCGTGGATCAAGTCTTTGGTTTCGTCGCTGAGGGCGCTCAAAGACTGATCGTACGGAATGTAAAGCCCGAACGTTTGCCCAATGACGAGGCTTTTGTGGAAGGCATCCGTACGCTGGTCGAAAGCGGCGCAACGGTGACGGACGCCGACTTCTGCATGATTGCGGACCTTCCGATCGGCGCCGAATGGGAGACCAAGCGCAACCCATATCCGCCGTTGAAACAGGGATTGGAGCATTTGGCTCTCGGGACAGGCCTTGGCGGCGAAGCATTCCTCGCCCAGCTTGTCGAGCTTGATAACCCCGCTCCGCCAAGCGCGAGCACGAAACAGTCGACGAAGGCTGCGAAGTCCAAAGGAACGAAGGCGACCCAAAGGAAGGGGAAGTGAGGCGAGCGTCGGCTGCGCTTGCAAAGCCGGCGGGCAGACCCAACAAGAGCGGCTGTGCCAAGAGCCGGGAAAGCGAGAGCCGCCGCCTGTTGGCGGCTCTCAAGCCGCACTTGGCGACAGCTGGCATCACAAGGCTTGGCGACCTAACCGGTCTGGACGTCCTTGGGATTCCGGTCGCCTTCGCGGCTCGTCCGAATTCGCGCTCGCTATCGGTCACGCAAGGCAAGGCCATGAGCTTGGATGAGGCCATGGTCGGCGCGGCAATGGAGGCGATGGAGCAGGCCTTCGCCGAACGTGAGGAAGAGCTGATCGTCGCACGATGCGCCACATCCGACTTGCGTGCTCGGGGGCTAGTGCAACTTGATCTCACTCGGGTGGCCCGTGTCGCACGAATTCCAAATGACGACCAGATCGTCGCCTGGTCATCAATGAGATCGCTGCGAACGGGTGCCCGCGTGGTCGCGCCCTTCGAACTCGTCGGCCTCGATCTTCGGTCCGACAAAGGGTGGGATGTCTCTGCTATTCCCGTCAGCTCTCTCGGTTTGGCGGCGCATCGATCCCCCGAAGCGGCCGCGACGCATGCGCTCCTCGAAGTAATCGAGCACAACGCGACGGCAGCGCTCGACCTCGTCGGAATGATGCCCGGCTTCGCGCGTCCCGTCAGATACCGGGCCGGCCACGATGAAGCGCTGGACGCGATCGCTTCGCGCATCGTGAACGCGAGACTGACATTCGAGCTGTTCGACATTGCAAGCCCTGCCGGGTTGCCGACCATCGCGGCGACGCTCTATGGCAGCGACCTCGGCGACCGGCCCATCCAATTCGCCGGCTTTGCCTGCCGCTTTTCGCAGACGCGGGCAGCGGAAGCAGCGTTGCTTGAGGCTGTTCAATCCAGGCTTACGCTGATCGCCGGCGCGCGCGACGACATCACCAAATCATCCTACGCAGGCAATCACACCGGGCGCGCATGGGCCAAGAACAGCGGTCCCTTTCTCGACGAGCTTTCGGACGACTTCGCGGAGATCTCGGATGCGCGCGATGCGGAGCGGTTGCGTTGCGCGGTCGACGCAGCGCTCAGGTTGGGAGCAACCGACATCTATGCGGCGCAGCTCGGGCAAATCGACGGTCTTGTCTACGTGGTTCGCGTCGTCGTTACCGGCCTCGAGGCTAGCGGATTCAACGCGACGGCCTCTTTGGGCCGGCGAACGCTGGAAGAACTCTTCCGTGCAGGCGGAGGTTATGGATGAAAACGTTTGTGTTCGCGGGGCCAAGCATCTACGGGCTCGGCCTGCAAAGCTCAACCGGCATTACGATACTGCCGCCGGCACGCTGTGGCGATCTGCTCAGGGTCGCGAATGAAGGCGCGGAACGGATTGGGCTGGTCGACGGCGTATTCGGGAATGAGGCTTCCGTTTGGCACAAGGAGATTCTTGTGGCGCTGTCGCGCGGGGTGCAGGTCTTCGGCGCGGCCAGCATGGGTGCGTTGCGCGCCGCCGAGTGCGATCGTTTCGGAATGGTCGGCGTCGGCCGCATTTATTCCGAGTACCGCGATGGCGAGCGTACCGCCGACTCCGACGTCGCCTTGCTTCACGGTCCCGCGGAATTGGAGTACCGGCCGCTGACCGTCGCGCTCGTGGATGTCGAAGCAACCATCGAAGTGCTCATCGAGCGACGGCTGCTCTCGACAGCCGAAGCTAAGCGGATGAAACAAGCGGCTGCAACAATGCACTTTACCGAACGAACCTGGAAAGACGTTCTCGCGAAGTCGCAGCTCAGCCGCGTTCTTGCGCTGATCGAGACCTACAAGGTGGAACAAAAGAAGCGAGACGCCGTGGCGTTGGTCGCTCGGCTGCGAAAGGGTACAGGTCCCGTCAAGAAAAAGGCCGCTCGCAGTCGCTGGAGCTTGAACAGCACTCATTTTCTGGCGGTGCTGGAAGGGCACGCCCGATGACCGACTCCAAATTGCTTTCGGATACCGGCGGTAAGATCACGGAAATCCTCGTTCAGATCCAATTCGATCTTGCGAACGATATGACGAGGCGCGCGGCGTACGAGAGTTTGCTGTTGGATCTCGGACGCAGTGCAAGACTAATCGTCGTCACGTCGCGGTCGACCGAGAAGTACGTCGAGGATTGGCTTCAAGGCCTCGGCCGTGTCGATTTCGTCGTCCTGCCGGTCCCCGACAACGAGTTCAACCGTTGGTCGGCATGGGCCCGTGACGCGTTGCTCGTTGCAAGGAAAAATGCGGATGGGTCGAACCTCTACCTCGAGCCTCGAACCATGCGTGAGAGTGAGTTGGCCTCAGCGCTCGGCGGCGACGTTCGCAAGTTGCCGACCGTGGGATTGGACGGCGGCAGTTCTCTGGTGATTGGCGAGAGCCGCTGGCTGGTTGGCGCCGAAGCTGTCCGAATGACAATCGCCGCGAACAGTCAGGGATACTCATGGGATGAGGCGGTTCAACATATATGCAAACAGTTGGGTCGCAAACCGGATATAGTTGGCTTCGAACGACCCGAGGGTGAGGGATGGCTGAGCTTCCTCATCGAGAAAGTTCGTTACGAAGTGAAACGCCGGACACCGCCAAACAATGCGTCTCTTGGCTTGGTGCAACGCCTGGCCGTTCGGGCTTTCGTGTTGGCTGCCGCGTTCAGATCGGAAGTGAGATCTCTGCTCAGGGATCCCCTCCACACCGAATGGCTGCACATCGACATGGTCGTGTCGGTGACTGGGTGCTTTGACGGCGAGGGAAAGCCCATCGTTCTCGTCGCGGATCCAACCTACCAAGGCTGCCCGCCGAGCAAGGGGGCGACCCGCAAGGGTAAGAAATTCACCGCATTGGCTCGACGTCTTGAAATGTATGGCTACGCCGTGCGTCGCAACCCGGCGCCATACGTGCACCCAGACGTCTTGCCCTACAACAACACGATCGTGCAGACGGACCCTAAAGTCGTGTGGCTTCCGACGTTTGGACCGCTCGCTCAGAGCATCTCAGCCTTGGATGACGAGAACGTCAGAATCTGGCGTGACCTCGGCTTCAACGACATCCGCCGCATTGAAGCGTGGTCCGCACTCGTAGGCGACGAGGGCTCGATCCGGTGCGCGACACTGCCGCTGAGGAGGGCTTAGCGCCAGGCATCGCGCCGAGATCAGCAAGCCCTTGGCGCGAGCGTACTCGATGGCTTGTCTTGACGCTGCCGCCGCGCCATGCCGCTCACGAACGCCAGAGATGCGGCGACACGTTGAATGGATCTCGGGCGTGACACCAGCGTGACGCGACCGACGACGCTGCGAAAATGGGATTGCCCGCTCGTCGTGTTGCCCCGATGCTTGCGCATCGTATTCAAGCGAACATCGCCGGGAGGGACTTGAGATGAAACGCAATCCGATCACGCTGATTAGGAAATTGGGCGCGAGCCGCCAGGCGCCATCGACGCCGCATTTGCTGACGAAATCAGCTTTGTTGATGGCCTCATCCATCCTGTTGTCGGGATGCGCCTACATTCGAGCGCTGAGTTTTGAGGAGCACCCTCGCAGCGGCATTACCGAGGAGCAGAAGACAACTGTTTACTTGATTGGGAGTGGCGGCGGACGCGGCTTGGCGGGCCTTCCGCAAGAGCTTGTCGCTCCGGTGCAGCAACAATGTGCGGCGCCTTCAACGGAGCCGGCCCCAGCTGCTTTGGGAGCGGCGATCATCGGCTTTTTTGTGCAGTACGGGATCGATTTGGTGGTCGACGAGCTTGCGTCACGCGTCGACGCGCTCGTGGCGCGAGGTACGAAGGTGTATTCGGCCAATGCCATTGTGTCGGCCAAAGCATTCGATGACGCGACGTGCATCGTGCTGGTTCGCGAGGCTGTAGCTAAGCCCGCACCGGCACAGGCGTTGGGCGCGAGCGATCCGTTCGGGCTCGCGCTGATATTGCGCAAGAAGCTGCCCCGCGAGAACGACGGTTCGACGCCGTATAGTGACGAGGCGTCGGTTTTGGTTCCGATCTATCTCAAAATGTACAACGCCGTCGCGATCACCGGACAGGGCGAGCCGGTCGACCTTTCGGTTGCAGTGACAGCGAAGGCAGCCTTCGAGAAGGAGAAGGTACGCAAAGTCGACCCCTTCGGCACAACGACGTTCACGATCCCCGGCATTGAGCTTGGACCCGACGATCAGTCCGCGCACGGGAAGGCGTCGGGGCTGTTTCCGCAGGCGCCTACACACGCGTCGGCGGTTGAACTTGCCGTGGCCGTCACGGAGAGCGGGTCGGGCGTGCCTGATGCCGTCAAAGCGCGCGCGGAGCTTGAGGCCCTGAAGGCTGCTCTCGGGCCCATTCTCGTGGAGAAGGCGAAGGCGTTGGCGGAGTAGGCGCGGAAACCGAACAGATAGGCGGAAGACATGGCGGGTAGTTGGAAGTCGTTGACAAACGCGGCGCCTGGCGCGATCGCCACGACGCTGCTCCTCACGGACGGCACAGTGATCGCGCAAAGCGTCAGCGAGAAGCACTGGTATCGTCTCAAGCCCGATGCGAGCGGGAGCTACGTCAAGGGCACGTGGTCGGCGCTCGCGGACAGCACCAACGGACCGCTCTACTACGCATCGGCCATTCTGCGCGATGGTCGTGTCATTGTCGCCGGCGGTGAGTATAATTTCGGCAAGCTGGTCTGGCTCAACGCGGTCGAGATCTACGATCCCGTCGGCGACAAATGGCAGATCGGGCCGACGCCGGCTGGATGGGTCAAGATCGGCGATGCGCCCGGTTGTGTATTGCCTGACGGACGCTTTTTCCTCGGCGAAGTCGGCAGCAACAAGACCGCAATCTTCGATCCCGACACGAACAGATGGACCGCTGCCGCCAACAAACTGTGGGCGGTGGGCGAGGAGAGTTGGTCGCTTCTGCCCGACGGGACCGTGCACGCCGTCGATTGCTCCAACCCGCCCGAAGCTGAAAAGTATCTGATCTCCGAGGATCGCTGGCTGCGGGCGGGCCGAACGCCGCAGGTGCTGGTGGACAGCATCTCCGAGATCGGTGCGTCGGTGTTGTTGCCGGACGGGCGGCTCTTCGTGATCGGCGCCACCGGCTTCACCGCCATCTATACGATGCCGTCCGTAGCAAGTCAGCCCGGCACCTGGGTGCAGGGTCCCGTCATACCGCCCGTCGGATCTAGCGGCGCCCTCGGCGCTGTTGATGCGCCCGCCGTCGTGCTGCCGAACGGACGCGTTCTCTTCACCGCGGGCCCGATTACCACGCCGGCTTCCTTTAAAAAGCCGACTTACTGCTTTGAATTCGATCCAGAAACAAACGTCATCAGTGCCGTTCCGCGACCCGTTGCTTCAGGCAGCTTTCCCTATTGGGGACGCTTTCTGATGTTGCCCACCGGGCAGGCTCTGTTCACGAACGGCGTCGTTGACGCGGAAGTCTATACACCTGCCGGCGCGCCGGATGATGCGTGGCGTCCAGCGATCACCAGTTGCCCGCCCAAGCTTCAGCGCGGTGGAACGCATCGGCTTTTCGGGCGGCAATTGAATGGGCTGACCCAATGCGTCTACTACGGCAATGATGCGACGCAGGCGACCAACTATCCCATCATCCGGCTGGAGGCGCTTTCGGGATCGGCCGTCTACTATTGTCGCACGTTTGGTTTCTCGACGATGGGCGTCCAGACCGGCGCCGTTGTGCACCACTGCGATTTCGTTGTGCCATCGAGTGTGCCGCTCGGATCGTACCGCCTGATCGTTGTCGCGAATGGGATACCTTCGTCGCCATTCGCAGTCACCGTGTCGATAGCGCCGGCGGGCCAGGCGTGGGCGAAAGGCGACGTCGAGAAGCTGAGCGCTCTAGAGGCAGAACTCAGCGCATTGCAGCAACATCACCCGGCGCCAGTCGATCCCAAGTTGCTGCATGAGGACCCCAATCGGTTTCGTCTGATGCACGAGTCGTGGCTGGTCGAGATGCAGCAATGGATGGCGCAGGTGGAGTCCGTGCAAGCCCGGCTTTCACAAACGTTTGCAGCATCCGAAGTGCGCGCCGCAGCGCGGTTCGAGGTTGCGGCGGCCCAGGCCGTGATTCCACAAAAGATAACCGCTGCAGAAGCTCGGATTGCCGCGCACAAGACGGCTTACAACGACGGCACTCCCGAAAAGACCGTAAGCGCCGCCGCGGCCAAGTTCAGCAAGGTCATTCACGGCTTGTCGCGAAGCGGCGGAAAGCCACTGCGCGCGCGGCCGCCCAAGAAGGGGCGGAAGACCGAGGATGAATAGGGCGGCGAGGCGGCGTCGCGAACGTATGAGCTGATGCTTTCGAGAGAGTGAGGGACACCATGTCGTTGGAGACATTGGAGCGCGAGATCGTAAATCACGGACCGGTCACGGTCGGGGTCTTTTTCTTGACGTCATCGGTCGTTTCGAGCGTCGCGACGTTTGTGCACTACAAGGTGCTTGGCTTTGAATTCACGCCCTACGCCAACCTGGATCCCGGCGTTGTCCTGTCGCTGATTCCGCATGGACTACTGCTTGCCGTTCTGTCGATCGGGCTCGGTTGGTTCACGGCGTATGAGTGGAATCAAGGTGTCAAAAAGGCGACGGCGGTGCGGATAGCGATGCTTGCGGCAGCACTCGCGAAGGCGAGAGCCGGCGCGAGCATTGCCGGCGCCAACGTTACGAAAGTCAGAACGCGCGCGCTCGTGCCCGGCTCCGTTCTGGCGAGAGGAGGGCAGCGCATTCGCTGGCTCACCGATCTCATTGGTGCTGGACTTGGGCATGCGCAAGCGAAGGTGCGCGTTGTCGGTGCTCGGATTCGACTGTGGCGTCAGACACGGCTTGCGGCGCGCACCGCGCTTCCAAAGCGCGCGCGAGCGCGCACGACGCGCCGGCGGTTCTGGATCGTCGTTGGTTGGGCCCTTTTGTTCGCCTTCGTCATTGCCGCGCCGTTCACCGTCGTCGCGACCGAACTTCGCAGAGCGCCGCTCCTCCAACCTGACTATTGCGAAGCAGATTGGACCGGGTGGACGTCGCTGCTCTACCCGCAATGCATCGACTTGTACATCAAGGTGCCGGGCGGTGTGTCACGCAAAGAGCGACTTTATGAAGTTGGAAGGTTTGCGGACAAATCCTACTATATCGTCTTGAACGGCAACGCCTCCGACGGTAGCAGGACCCGCAAGTGCAGCACGAATGGCGAGGGTGAGCAGGGGCGTGACTGCAACGAGCGGCTTGTCATCGGCCGCAGCGAGATCTTGTATCAGACTCAGAAGGGCGCGCCGCCGTTCGAGCGGCTGGGCGAGCAGCAAGACGGTGCACCGGAAGGTGACGTCGCCGAGATCCTCAACGCCATATGGAACGACTTGCGCGAGATGGATCGGCGAAACTCGGCCGGGTTCGTGCATGACGTAGGTAGCGCGCTCGGCATCACGCCTGAGACCCTTCGCTGCGCGAACGAGCTCGACGATCCGGTGCTGTTCGTGCCGTTTGAACAGAACAAGACGACCATGACGCAGATCGACGGGCTAATAGAACAAGCGGGGCCGAAACTGACACGGTCTCATGCGACCGGTACCAAGCTCGTCCTATACGGATTTGCCAGCGAGACAGGGTCGCCATCGCGAAACTTCTATCTGAGCGAGGCGCGCGCGCGCTGGGTCAAAGCGCAAGTCACTGCTTGGCTTGAAAGGCGCACGACAACTCCCGTGAGGTTTGGCGATGGCGCCACTGCGCTTCCAGTGGTCGCCGTTGGGCGGGGGGAAGCATGGCGTTATCGTCGGCACCGCACCGACGACTCTAGCTCGGTCGACGATAATCGGGTCGTATACGGGGTTCTCTGTGATCGATAAGTAAGGGACGCCCTGGGCGATCAATAGTGCCGTTCACAGCAACCGCTCTCGCATCGATGTCGCTCTTCGGCGCATAGCTAGCGTAGGAACGCGAACGGCGCAATTGTCAAAGCGTCGTTTTGCATTGAGATTGGTTTAGCGAACAGTCCAAATGACGAGTTCCTCCAACGCGGGCGCTTAGTCGGGCCTGTCTCTCGACGCAGCACGCCGTCCAATAGCCTATTCGAGCGCCGCAGCTGGTCGCTCCAACTGTGTACGAGCGCGATTGCAGAGTGAGCCCAGAAGCTTCCTGCCCAGTCTCACGGGCAATCGTGTGCACCGAATGATGTGAGGCTCTTCTGTTAATGTGCTGTTCTTAACTGGCCCGATCCCGTTGCCAGGGAGAACCCTTTGGTTTTCATATAGTTAACGAAGTTTGATTCGCGAGCTGGGTATTGATCGCCAGTTTAGGGTTATGGAAATAGCGGAAACTTCCTATTACATTATCCCAAGATAGTGTAACACGAAGGTTCCATCGATGCCGACCCCTCATCGCCCCTCTATCGCCGTTCGCCAGGCATTGCGCAAGCTTGGCGCCGACATCCGCGACGCGCGCCGCCGCCGCGGTTTGCCGGCGGAAGTGCTTGCAGAGCGCGCGTTCACGAGCCGACCCACATTGCTCCGTATCGAGCGCGGCGATCACGCTGTCAGCATAGGTATCTATGCAGCAGTGCTGCAATCGCTCGGACTCCTGAGCAACGTGGGCCAACTCGCGGCCGCGGCACACGACGAGCTAGGTCTTGCCATGGCTACCGATCGACTCCCAAAGCGTGTGCGTGTGCCAAAGTCGCAAGGAAGCGGTCATGACAAATGACATCGAGGTCCATATTGACTTCGAAGCAGGACTGAAGCGCGTCGGCACGCTGCATCGCCATGCTCGCCGCGGCGCCGAAGCCGTGAGCTTCGAATATCACCCGACCTGGCTTTCCGACCCCACGCGGTTTTCGCTCGAGCCAGCTCTTACTCTCGGCCGTGGTGCGTTCGCGCCGACTCCTGGGCAATCCATTTTCGGCTCTGTCGGCGACTCCG